>JBGAFV010000001.1:0-5183733 GCA_044227095.1 Chitinophagaceae bacterium
GGCCCTGTGTTTTTGTTAAACAGTTGGTTGAACCATTTTACTGAGACCATCCGAAGATGGTACGCTTTATCCCGAAGTTACAGCGTCAATTTGCCTAGTTCCTTCTCCACGGCTCACCCGAGCGCCTTAGAATATTCATCTCGTCTACCTGTGTCGGATTCCGGTACGGGCCGCTTTAGCCTGGCCTTAGAGGTTTTTCTCGGAAGTATGATTAGGACCACTTCACTCAGCCGAAGCTTTGTGGAACTTTCAGGTTCGCCATTTCGTGCGGATTTACCTGCACAAAATATAACTACACCCTTAAGCACAGTATTCCGTAACTGCGCGGGTCTTTCACTACCTCGTCACCCCATCGAAACTAAAGCGGGTGTTGGAATATTAACCAACTTTCCATCAGATGCCCCTTTCGGGTTTTCCTAAGGACCCGACTAACCCTGATCCGATTAACGTTGATCAGGAAACCTTAGACTTACGGCGAACAAGTTTTTCACTTGTTTTATCGTTACTTATGCCTACATTTTCGTTTGAAACCGCTCCAGCATACGTGACCGTACACCTTCGCAGCAGATTTCAATGCTCCCCTACCAATTATCCGCCTAGCGGTAATTTTAGAACTTCGGTTCGTAGTTTGATGCCCGATCATTTTCCGTGCAGGGTCTCTCGACCAGTGAGCTGTTACGCACTCTTTAAATGAATGGCTGCTTCCAAGCCAACATCCTGGCTGTTATAGAAACCCCACCTCGTTTGTTCAACTTAACTACGTATTAGGGACCTTAGTTGCTAATCTGGGTTATTTCCCTCTCGGCCATGGACCTTATCGCCCACAGCCTCACTGCCGCAGATATATGTTAGCATTCGGAGTTTGTCAGGGTTTGGTAGGCGGTGAAGCCCCCTAGCCCAATCAGTAGCTCTACCTCTAACATACTTCATAATGCGACGCTGTTCCTAAAAACATTTCGGGGAGAACGAGCTATCTCTCAGTTTGATTGGCCTTTCACCCCTATCCACAGGTCATCCCAAAACTTTTCAACGTTTATGAGTTCGGTCCTCCAGTGTGTGTTACCACACCTTCAACCTGCCCATGGATAGATCACAAAGTTTCGCGTCTACCCCAACTGACTGAACGCCCTATTCGGACTTGCTTTCGCTACGGCTCCGTTACTAAAGAACTTAACCTCGCCAGTTAGGAGTAACTCGTAGGCTCATTATGCAAAAGGCACGCCGTCACCATTGCTGGCTCCGACCGCTTGTAGGCAAACGGTTTCAGGTACTATTTCACTCCCTTGTTTAGGGTGCTTTTCACCTTTCCCTTACGGTACTGGTTCACTATCGGTCTCTAAGGAGTATTTAGCCTTACCGGATGGTGCCGGTGAATTCAGGCAGGATTTCTCCGGTCCCGCCTTACTCAGGATACTACTCGTCCAACACAATTTGTATCTACAGGGCTATCACCTGCTATGGCCCAACTTTCCAGAAGGTTCAATTTGATGTGTCTTTCTAAATGTAGTCCTATAACCCCAGGGCAGCACGCCACCCTGGTTTGGGCTGTTCCCATTTCGCTCGCCACTACTCAGGGAATCACGATTGTTTTCTTTTCCTCTCCCTACTTAGATGTTTCAGTTCAGGAGGTTGGCTCTCCTTGCGGAGTAATACACCTTCAGTGTACTGGGTTGTCCCATTCGGAAATCTTCGGATATAACGCTTGTGTGCAGCTCCCCGAAGCTTATCGCAGCTTACCACGTCCTTCATCGCCTCTTAGAGCCAAGGCATCCACCATTTGCCCTTAATTGCTTTAAAAAAATTGAAATTTTATAGTGTTTCACCACTTACTTATTACTCGGTATTACAACTTTTGTATTCCAATATGTCAAAGAACTTTTTACTAATTAGTAATTAGAAATTAATAATTAATAATAGCTGATGTTAAGATTACGAATCTTCAGACCCGAAGTCACATCAAAATGAAAAGAACTGAATTCTTAATTACTAATTATAAATTATTAATTAAGATAGTGGAGGATATCGGAGTCGAACCGATGACCCTCTGCGTGCAAGGCAGATGCTCTAGCCAACTGAGCTAACCCCCCAAAGAGAATGTAGCTTCAAGTTGCTGGCTTCAAGCTTCAAGCTTTGGACAGCTTGCAGCTAATAGCTTGTGGCTTGCAGCTTTTAAGTAGACCCGACCAGATTTGAACTGGTGACCCCTACATTATCAGTGTAGTGCTCTAACCAGGCTGAGCTACGGATCTAAACCGTAACCTTTTAAAGAATCGGGTTACTAATAAAAAATAAAGAACTAAATAAAATTGAAAGAGGAGGAAACAATAACTAAAAAGATTTAAGCAAGCTCTAAAAAGGAGGTATTCCAGCCGCACCTTCCGATACGGCTACCTTGTTACGACTTAGCCCCAGTCACCAGTTTTACCCTAGGCGGCTCCTTACGGTTACCGACTTTAGGTACACCCGGCTTCCATGGCTTGATAGCGATTCCAGCTTCATGCAGGCGAGTTGCAGCCTGCAATCTGAACTGAGAAGAGTTTTTTGGGATTGGCTCCTTATCACTAAGTGGCAGCCCTTTGTACTCTCCATTGTAGCACGTGTGTAGCCCTGGGCATAAAGGCCATGATGACTTGACATCATCCCCTCCTTCCTCGCGTCTTACGACGGCAGTTTCACTAGAGTTCCCAGCGTTACCTGATGGCAACTAGTGATAGGGGTTGCGCTCGTTGCGGGACTTAACCCAACACCTCACGGCACGAGCTGACGACAGCCATGCAGCACCTTACAAATTGTGTATTGCTACAAAGCAAGCTTTCACCTGCGGTCAAAATGCATTCTAGCCCAGGTAAGGTTCCTCGCGTATCATCGAATTAAACCACATGCTCCACCGCTTGTGCGGACCCCCGCCAATTCCTTTGAGTTTCAACCTTGCGGTCGTACTTCCCAGGTGGGATACTTAATGCTTTCGCTCCAGGGTATCTAATCCTGTTTGATCCCCACGCTTTCGTGCCTCAGTGTCAATGACCGTGTAGTGAGCTGCCTTCGCAATTGGTGTTCTATGTCATATCTAAGCATTTCACCGCTACATGACATATTCCGCTCACCTCCAAGGTATTCAAGATTGATAGTATCAATGGCAGTTTCCAAGTTAAGCTCGGAGATTTCACCACTGACTTACCAACCCACCTACGCACCCTTTAAACCCAGTGAATCCGGATAACGCTTGCACCCTCCGTATTACCGCGGCTGCTGGCACGGAGTTAGCCGGTGCTTATTCCTCTGGTACTGTCAAGCAAGTTAGAAAACCTGTTTTTCGCCCCAGAGAAAAGAAGTTTACAATCCAGAGGACCTTCATCCTCCACGCGGCATGGCTGGGTCAGACTTGCGTCCATTGCCCAATATTCCTTACTGCTGCCTCCCGTAGGAGTCGGGCCCGTGTCTCAGTGCCCGTGTGACTGGTCGTGCTCTCACACCAGTTACTGATCGCAGGCTTGGTGGGCCGTTACCCCGCCAACTACCTAATCAGCCGCACACCCATCTTCAAACGCCGGAGCTATAATTATAAAGTGATGCCACCTCATAATATTACGGGGTATTAATCCAAGTTTCCCTGGGCTATTCCCCATTTGAAGGAAGGTTGTGTACGTGTTCCGCACCCGTTTGCCGGTCGCCGCCCATGTATTGCTACACTGCGCTGCCCCACGACTTGCATGTATTAAGCCTGCCGCTAGCGTTCATCCTGAGCCAGGATCAAACTCTCCATTGTAAATGAGTTTTGATCTTAATTTTATGTCGCTTTAAACCTTACTTGTATATTGCTATACAATGTTATTGTTTCCAATCTTTCAAAGAACTTTTGGCCTTTTTCGCCACCCAATTTTTTGATTGGGGTGCAAAGGTACGAGCCGTATGTATTCAAACAAAATTTTTCTTTACTTTTTCAGAAAATTTTTCTGATTTTTCGAGAACCTTTATTTGAAGAACTAGTGTTTTTTTTCGAGCGGATTGCAAAGGTATGGTAAGATACTTTCCCAACAAAATTTTATTCAATTATTCATCAAATTTCTTTTGTCATTACCGCTTCATTATTAAGAACTTATTTCCCTTTTTTTTCAATTGGGGTTGCAAAGATAACCAGATGCAATAGATTACCAAATTTAATTGCAAAAAGTTTTCTGTTTATGGCCGCCCAATCGCTCAAAACCCGCGCCGGTATTGCATTTACGCTTCTTAAAAAAAATTGCAAAAAACCCAGCGCCTCACCAGTTTTAAAACAAACCACCTAATTTGGATGTCAACTGCCTGAATACTGGTTTGCCAGAAAGTATTTCTTATTGAATAAGTCCTTTGCTTTTAGCGTTGCCTGAAGATTGTACTTGCATTGCTTGTATAGTTTGCTCCCACTATATTACCATAGAACTGAGTTCCTCAATGGCAGAATAAACGCTACAAGGATCTGTTAACTGTATTGATGATGCATAAAATCTTTCCTTATTATCCTTGCGTTTGTTCTATGTTTTTTCTTCAATCCTCCCTGCATACCTAAAAAAACGGTTACCGGCCAGTTTCTTCCGGCGAAACCTTGCTACTGTCGGCTAAAGAAATACAGGTTGTGAAGCTGTTTAATCAAATCCATTAACTTTAGCATGTAATACTTAAAAACACTATTATGACAAGAAACCTCACACTCATCGTTATCCTTGCACTGGTACTTATATTAGGCGGCTGCGGCTGCAATAGTTATAACGGCCTTGTTGGCGTAGACCAATCTGTAAAAAACAGTTGGGGAAATGTAGAAGCGCAATACCAGCGCCGTACGGATTTATACAACAGCGTTATTAAAACAATAGAAGGTTCCGCAAATTTTGAAAAATCAACATTAAAAGAAGTAATAGAAGCAAGGGCAAAAGCAACTGCTGTAAACGTAGATATTAACGATCCAGAATCGCTGGCAAAATTCCAGGCGGCACAAGGCCAGTTACAAAGTGCCTTTGGCAGGTTGATGGCTGTAGCCGAAGCTTATCCTGATATAAAAACTACCAAGTCTTTCCAGGATTTTCAAACGCAAATAGAAGGGACAGAAAACCGTATTAATGTATCTCGCCAGGATTATAACACAACAGTAAATGCTTATAACCTTAAAGTAAAAACATTTCCTAACAACCTGTTTGCAGGATTTTTTCACTTTACTGAAAAGCCTTACTACAAAGCAGATCCAGGAAGCGATAAAGCTCCTGATGTGCAATTCAATATTAAATAATTTAACAGCCCAGCATAGTTATGGCCCTGTTTTCAATGTTTGCTAAAAAAGATTTGCTGTCGGAAAAAGACAAGACAATAATAGTAGATGCAATTCGTGCATCTGAAAAAAAGACCAGCGGTGAAGTAAGGGTTTATGTTGAGAGCCATTGCAAGTTTGTGAATTCACTTGACCGTGCTGCAGAAGTTTTTTATTCGCTGAAAATGGATGCAACAGAAAACCGAAATGCTGCATTGGTATATGTGGCTGTAAAAGATAAACAGCTTGCTGTATTTGCAGATGAAGGTATTTATGCCAAAGCAGGTGCGCCATTCTGGAATAATGCAGTAAAAGAAATGCTGCTGCATTTTAACAGCAACAACTATGGCGAAGGAATTTCTTATGTAGTTAAACAAATTGGCAATACACTTCATACACATTTTCCTTACGACAGCGATACAGATAAGAATGAATTGCCAGACGATATTGTTTTTGGAAAATAACATAAAAAGGGCCTGCGCTAATGCAGCCCTTTTCAATTTTTTTGGATGAAACAACTACTTGTTTTTACACTTTTATTTTTCACTCTTTTTTGCCGGGCACAGAATATACCTGCAAAGCCCAATCCGCCACGACTTGTAAACGACTTTGCGCATATAATGAGCGCAGACCAGGTACAGGCACTTGAAAACAAACTGGTGGCTTATGACGACAGCACTTCTACGCAAGTGGCTGTTGTAACTGTAGAAACTACCGGCGACTACCCTATAGAAATGTATGCCCTTAAAATTATAAGGGAATGGGGCGTTGGAAATAAAAAAACAAACAACGGTATCGTTTTACTGGTTGCTATAAAGGACCATAAAATAAGAATTGAAACCGGCGGGGGCATGGAAGGCAGCATTCCGGATATTACTGCCAGTCATATTATACAGGATAATATTGTTCCTAATTTCAGGAACGATAATTATTACAAAGGACTTGATGAAGCCACAGATGCTATTTTTAAAGCTGCTGCAGGCGAATACAAAGCACCGGAAGGTTATCGCGACAAAGACAATGGTGGTGGTATTCCTGTAATTGCAGCAGTAATTATTTTTCTTGTCATCCTCTACATTATAATGAAAATTACTGGCGGTGGTGGTGGTGGAGGAATGATGAGCAGAAGAGGTTTCAGCCCCTGGATTTTCCCTATTGGCGGCGGCGGATGGAGTGGCGGAGGAGGCGGTGGCTGGAGCGGAGGTGGTGGCGGTGGTGGATTTGGCGGCTTCGGCGGTGGCGGTGGAGGCGGTGGCGGTGCAAGTGGAAGTTGGTAGAGGGAGCTTTTGGCCATTAGCTATTAGCCATTAGTTTCAAGTTATTAGCTGCAAGCTACAAGTTGTGAGTTATAAGCTTTAGGACAAAATTTTTTTAGGTAAAAATCATTTTAAAATAAAAGGGTGTATTGAAATTCAATACACCCTTTTCTATACTACTATTAACGATCTGAATTCTTAATGAAAACGAATAGCTACAACTTATACCTCGTACCGCTTAGCTCGTAGCTAGCGGCTAATAGCTTGCAGCTTTCAGCTTTCACTAAAACGCTTTCTTCACTTCAGTCTTTGAATTTATATAATTGATTTGTTCCTGCAATTCAGGATTGCTGTCTGCACCTGCTTTTTTCTTACTAACAATACTTTTTAAAACCATATTATTAATGAACGGTGTAAACTGCGCTTTGTATTGAGCCGGTACTGCATCGCGGAGATCTACAATCATATCTACACCTTTCTTTACTTTTTCTGTGTTTTTAATTTTGCTGAGGTATTCTGCAAAAGGTTGTAACGCTTCAAATTTTGCATCAGAAACCGGCAGGCTTGCAAAATTTCCTGCTATTACATCAAAATCTTCTTCTCCACTTCCTGTTTCAATTAATATCTGGCTAACTACAGAACCCAGTTTGCCTTTCATGGGTTGTTTTGCAAATGCTCTTGCATCTGCAATTGCAGCATCAGGATCTACTCCTGCCAACGCTCCCAATGCCTCACCAGAAACAGAATAGGAAGAATCGTTAGCTGCTTTTGCAAACAAAGCCCTGTATTCTGGCTTAGCATACTGACCAAGCTGTGCTATAGCAGCAGCCCTTACCGTTGGCTTTGTATCATTCTTTGCAATATCTGCCAGCAGTGGTTCAATTTCAGTTTTTACGGTATTCTTTTTTATATCAAACTCACCAATGGTATAGCTGCGCAATGGCGCATACTTGTCCTTCATGGCAGTTTTAAGCAATGCTAAAGCTTTTGGATTGTCCTGGTTTTTTACGCAATAATCAATTGCTTCTTTTCTATCAACATAACTACCGGCAAATGAATACTGGTGAATATAATTTTCCAGGGTTTTATCATCTTTCTTCTCCCACAACATTACTTTTTCTGCATCCACATTAATTAAATCGGGTCTTTTTTTATACGCAAAAACAAAAGTGTCTACCTTATTTTCAATCCATACCTTCTGGCGCACTTTATCTTTTCCGGTATATACATCAATTGCTATTGGTAAACGGAAAACCTTATCGCCCTCCTGAGTTTGTTTTACAATAACAGAAGCTTTACCTGCAGCATCATCATACAAATAACTGATTTCTACTTTTGGATTTCCGTTTCCAAAATACCATTGGTTAAAAAACCAGTTTAAATCAAGTCCGCTTACTTCCTCAAAAGCAAGACGCAACTGGTGTGCTTCCCCGGTTTTAAATTTGTTAGTGGTTAAATAAAGATTCATGCCTTTAAAAAAAGCACTGTCGCCAAGAAATGTGTGCAGCATATGCAAAATGCGGCCGCCCTTGTTGTAACTAACGGCATCGAACATGTCTTCTTTATCGTTGTAATGAAAACGTACCAGGTCTTTGCTTTCACTGTTGCTGCGCAGGTAGCCTTCCATGTCTTCCAGGTTTTTATCATCGGCAGCATCTT
Source organism: Chitinophagaceae bacterium (assembly GCA_044227095.1). GTDB lineage: Bacteria > Bacteroidota > Bacteroidia > Chitinophagales > Chitinophagaceae > JACMLD01. The sequence continues at coordinate 8,194 of JBGAFV010000001.1, forward strand.
TTCCGTATTTATAATTGTACCAGAGCACTTCGCTGTAATTGGCAAACGATTCATTTACGGTAAGGTTGCTCCAGCTTTCGGTGGTAACCAAATCTCCAAACCACTGGTGAAACAGTTCATGCGCTACATATTCTTCAAACTTATTTCCATCAACCAGTTCCCTTGCATCCTGCTGCAATGCGTCTGTATGTAATGTTGCTGTAGTGTTTTCCATTGCACCGCTAACATAATCACGACCGGTAATCTGGCTGTATTTTGCCCAGGGATATTCAACGCCAGTAATCTTTACATAAAAGGCTATCATTTCGGGTGTAAGGCCAAATATTTTCCTTGCCACAGCAGCATAAGGCTTCTCTACATAATAACTTACTTCTTTGCCTTTGTAGGCATCTTTAATGATTGAATACTCCCCTACGCCCATAAAAAACAAATAAGGGGCATGTGGCAAATCCATTTTCCAGTAATCTGTTCTTGTGCCATCAGTATTTTTTTTCTGACTGGTAAGCAGGCCGTTGCTAAGTGTTACATATTTATCTGGAACGGTCATGTAAATTTCGTCTGTGCAGCGCTGGTTAGGCCTGTCTATAGTAGGAAACCACACAGAACTTCCTTCAGTTTCTCCCTGCGTCCAGATTTGGGTTGGTTTGTTTTTTTCTTCTCCTTTGGGATTGATAAAATATAAGCCCTTTGCATCTTTTATGGCTTCGCTTCCTTTTACTTTCAGTTCATTGGGTTTGGAAGTGTATTCAATATATACGGTGTATTTGTCACTTGCTTCATAAGTTTGATCTAACTTAATAGAAAGCACCATCCCATCGTATTTATATTTTAATGGAGCAAGGTTAGTTCCTTTTACCAGCGCTATTTTTTGAATGTCCATTCCTTTTGCATCCAGCGAAAGAGAATCGGTTGAATAAAAATGAGGCTTTAATGTAATCCAGGCTTTGCCGTAGAGATAAGATTTGTCGTAATCAAACTTTACATCCAGTTTTGTATGCACCAAATCGTTTATCCTGGGGCTTGTTTCCCTGTAAATGCTTCCAGGATCATCTTTAACTGATTGTGCATGTAAAAAATTTACAAGCAGAAGTAAACAAAAGACAAGAGATCGTTTCATCATATATACATTTAAAAACCGTAAAGATATGTGCCAGTACCGGCACAGTTTGTAAAAAAAATGGTAAATGGTAATGCCAATGCCTCTTTTCTATTAGATTTGTTGGCAAATCACCGCTAATTACTGCATGAAGTACCTTGTTGTGTCATTTATATTGTTTTTTTATACCCAGCAAACGTTTGGCCAGCAGGAATATTTTGTGTATTTGCAAACAGATAACAACCAGCCGTTTTATTTACGGATAAATAAGAATGTTTACAGTTCTACCTCTAGCGGTTACCTTATTCTCTCTAAGGTGGCAGACAGTGCACATAACGTAACAATCGGTTTCCCAAAAGATGTTTACCCGGAACAACAGTTTAACATTCCTTCTGCCCATAAAGATGCAGGGTATCTTATAAAAAATTTTTCAGAAAAAGGATGGGGACTTTTTAACCTCCAAACGCTGTCGGTAATTATGAGCAGCAATCCCCCGGTTGAAAAAAAAAATCCTGAAATAACCGGAGATAAAAAAACAGATGCTTTTTCATTGCTATTATCTAACGCAGTAAATGATACGGCTATTCTTTACACTGTAAACAAACCCAAAAAAATAATTGCGGCTCCTGAAAATATTGCAGTTCAGCAAAACAAACCAGATTCTGCTGCTATTGCCAAACAAAAACCTGTAAAAGACACTACTGCAACAGTAAAAGCACCTGCTCCAAAAAATGATAGCATGCTTGTTGCCAAAACAACAACAAAACCTTTAAAAGATACAACGCAACCACATGCAACTAAAACAACAGCTGCCACAAATAATAAAAAGCCCGCCAGCGATTCTGCACATATTGTAAAAAACAACGCAAAGCCTCTTGTAATTACAACAGGTGCTGCTGCAGTTACAAAAATACCTCCCGCACCTGCCGGCAAAAATGTGTCTAAACCAAGAAAGGATACTATTATTTTAATTGGTCAAGCTCCTAGTTCAACCGAAACAGTTAATACCGCAAAAACAAAAGAAAGAAAAGACACTATAATTATGATGCCTTCCCGTGCCGGTACTGACGGCAATGGAGGCGTTGCGAAAGAAAATAAAAACGCTGCCACAGTAATTCCGCTTCCGCCTGTAACCAAACAACAGGCCGATACAAAAAGTGACAGCGATATTGCAATTAAAACAACACCTGCCGAAACAGTTAAAAAAGACAGCGTAATTGCAGTAGCAAAAACAGAGACTATAAAACCTGCTGAAGAGAAAAAAGATACAATTGCAGAACAACCTGCAAAAAGGTTAAGGCCACTTGTAAACAAAGCCGCAGAACTGCTAACAGATACTTCTTATGTAGCGATGTTTGTAGATGAATCGAATGAAAAATTTGACACCATACGCATCAGCATACCGTTTGATGAATATGTTGCCAAAACAAAATTGCAAACAGCTGCTCCAATAGAAAACAAACCGGTTGATAGCAGCAAAATTGTAAAGGACCTTCCTGAAACAGTTGTTGTGCCAGCCGCAATACCGGCAATTAAAAAAGATTCTGCAACGCAGGAAAAAATTACAAAAGATACCGCTGCAACTGTTTTGCAACAACCTGCCACAATTGAACCGGTGAAAAAAGATTCTATTGCTGATGCTAAAATACCGGCAGAAAATACGGCAAAGAAAGATTCTGTAACAACTGCAGCTATTAAACTTACCGATACAACAAAAGCAACCAAAGCACCTGTAGCAATTATAAATTCTGATTGCAAGGAAGCAGCTACTGACAGCGATATTGACAAACTAAGAATTAAAATGCTGATGGTAACTTCTGACGAAGACAGGATTGCACTTGCCAAAAAAGTATACAAACAAAAATGCTTTTATGTGAAACATGTAAAAGCACTCAGCGAACTTTTTAAAATGGATGAAGGAAAATACAAATGGTTTGATGCGGTTTATCCTTTTGTATACGACAGCAATAATTTCGCATTGTTGAGTGAACTGATTACTGACACATATTACCTGAACCGTTTTAAAGCAATGCTCCGCAATTAATACTGCCTATTCTTTATGCCACAGCGCTACTTTATTGAACTGATGTACAAAGGCACTGCTTATAGCGGCTTCCAGGTGCAAAAGAATGTACCCAGTACAGTACAGGAAGAAATGGAAAAAGCATTCACTGTTTTACAAAAGCAATCAGTAGTAATGACGGGCTCCTCACGCACAGATGCAGGCGTGCATGCTTTGCAAAATTTTTTTCATTTTGATTTTGATGGCACTATTCACGAACATTTCAGGTATAAACTAAATGCTATACTGCCAAAAGATATTGTTGTAAAAAATTTATATGCAGTTGAACCAACAGCGCATTGCCGGTTTGATGCAGTTGCACGCAGTTACAGGTATTATATTTATCGAAATAAAAATCCTTTTTTGGCAGACCGTGCTTATTATTTTCCTTATGTGCTTGATGTAGAAAAAATGCAGGAGGCTGCTGCTGTTCTTAAGCTCTATACCAACTTTACTTCTTTCAGCAAACGAAATACACAGGTAAAAACATTTGAATGCAGTATTATAGAAAGCGAATGGGAAGCAGGCAATGAAACACTGCAATACCATGTAAAAGCTAATCGCTTTTTGCGTGGCATGGTGAGGGGGCTTACCGGTACTATGCTGCAAGTTGGAAGAGGAAAAATAAATATTGATGAGTTTAAGCAGATTATAGAAGCAAAAGATTGCAGCAAAGCAGATTTTGCTGTGCCTGGCCATGGTTTATTTTTAGAGAGGGTTATCTATCCTGAAGATTATTTTCCTGCGCCTTTGGCGCTGCGCTAGAAATGGAACGCAGATTTTGATGATTGTTATGAGATCTGATGTGATTCACAAAATTAGCCTAGCCACGGAGACACTAAGGACACTGAGATGCACAGGGAAAAATCAATTTTACTTTGCGACTTTACGAGAAATGATAGCCGCAGATGCGCAGATTTAATTTTACCACATAGCATCATAGAAACATAGTTTCACATAGATGTTCTCTTTCGCTGCTTCTTTGTGTCCGCTGCGTGAAACTTAAAATTAGCCTAACCACAGAGACACTAAGAACACTGAGATGTACAGCGTAAAAAATTTCTTTGCGTTTACTTTGCGCCTTTGCGTGAAATGATAGCCGCAGATGCGTAGCGTAAAAGGAGTTTTCTCTTGCGAGAAATATAGAACATAGATTTTTATGATATTAATGATTGCATGGATAGTACTTATATCATAACTATCCGCTTAATCATAAAAATCAGCGTTCTATTCTTTATTTTTCACAGCTGCTATACCTGGCAATTCTTTTCCTTCAAAATATTCCAGCAATGCGCCGCCGCCGGTAGATACATAACTCACTTTATCTGTATAACCAAACTGGTTTACTGCAGCTACAGAATCTCCGCCGCCTACTAATGAAAATGCACCAGCTTGTGTGGCTTCTGCTACTGCAGTGGCAATGGCTTTTGTTCCATGTTGAAACTTGGCCATTTCAAAAACGCCCATTGGCCCATTCCATAAAATGGTTTTTGATTTTTTGATAACATTAGCAAACTGATCGCATGCAGAAGGACCGATATCAAGTCCCAACCAACCATCTGGTATATTGTTGCTGGGTGCGGCGGATGTATTTGCATTTGCATCAAACTTATCTGCAATGATAGAATCTGATGGCAGGTGAATGCACACACCTTTATCGTTTGCTTTCTTTAAAAGATCCAATGCGGTTTGCAGACGATCCTCTTCGCAAAGTGAATTGCCAATTTTACCACCATTGGCTTTCATAAAAGTATACGCCATGCCGCCACCAATAATAATGTCGGTAGCTTTTTCCAGCAGGTTTTCTATGATGAGAATTTTATCAGAAACTTTTGCACCACCAATAATAGCAGTGAAAGGCTTTTTGGTATCGTGCAATATCTTTTCTGCACTGCTTACTTCTGCTTCCATTAGCAAACCAAACATTCTTTTTTCTGCAGGAAAGAACTGCGCTATAACTGCAGTAGATGCGTGGGCACGGTGTGCAGTACCAAATGCATCGTTTACATATACATCGCCCATCTTGCTTAGTTTTTCTGCAAACTTTACATCACCTTTTTCTTCTTCTTTATAAAAACGCAGGTTTTCTAATAACAATACTTCTCCGGGCCTTAGCATGTTTGCGGTTAGGTATGCCTGTTCGCCAATACAATCGTTGGCAAATAGAACTGTACCACCAACCCCTGAAGGGGAGCTGAGTAATTCTGACAAATGTTTTACCAGGTGTTTGAGCGAAGACTTTTCTTCCGGGCCATCTTTTGGCCTGCCGAGGTGACTCATTAGTATAACTGAACCACCATCGCCCAGGATTTTTTTAATAGTAGGTATGGTTGCCTTCATGCGGGTATCATCTGTAATGGCAGATGTTTGTTTATCGAGCGGAACATTAAAGTCTACTCTTACCAATGCTTTCTGGCCTGCAAAATTATAGCTGGAGAATTTGCTCATACCCACTCTGCCCCTAAGGGGACTTTTGTTTTTAGTTATTAAATAACAAAGCCTCCTGTTTTTCAAGGAAGCTTTGTATTATTAGGCGTTGAATAAAGAACTAATAGTACAAGTGAGTGACACAACGATGTTGATTAACGGCCCGCTGTTCTCTTCACAAAAATTACTTGCTGATTAGTTTAGCGAAATGATGTACTGTGCGTACCAACTGGCTTACATAGCTCATTTCGTTATCGTACCAGCTAACAGTTTTTACCAGTTGGCTTTCGCCAACGGAAAGTACTTTTGTTTGTGTTGCATCGAACAAAGAACCAAAGTGTGTGCCGATGATATCTGAGCTTACAATTTCATCTTCTGTATAGCCAAAGCTTTCGTTTGAAGCGGCTTTCATGGCAGCATTAATTTCTTCTGCTGTAACTTTTTTACCTAAGATGGCTGTAAGTTCTGTAAGTGAACCTGTGATTGTTGGTACCCTTTGTGCGCTACCATCAAGTTTGCCTTTTAATTCTGGCAATACCAACCCGATTGCTTTTGCAGCGCCGGTAGAATTAGGAACGATGTTGGCAGCAGCAGCACGTGCACGGCGAAGATCTCCTTTTGCATGAGGCGCATCCAATGTATTCTGGTCGTTGGTATATGCGTGGATGGTTGTCATGATACCAGTAGTAATACCAAATTTATCGTTCAGCACTTTTGCCATAGGTGCAAGACAGTTGGTAGTGCAAGATGCGCAGGAAATAATTGTTTCACTGCCATCAAGTATAGAATGGTTTACGTTGAACACAACTGTTTTAAGGTCTCCTGTTGCGGGAGCAGAGATAACTACTCTTTTTGCACCAGCTTTAAGGTGGGCAGCTGCTTTGTCTTTATCTGTAAAGAAACCAGTGCTTTCTATAACCACGTCTACTTCGTGAGTGCCCCAGGGAATTTGTGCCGGGTCTTTTTGTGCATATATTTTTACGGTATCGCCGTTTACAACAATTGAATCTTCGGTTGATTTTACATCGGCATCGAAGCGGCCCTGGGCGCTATCGTATTTTAAAAGATGGGCAAGTACTTTAGGACTTGTCAGGTCGTTAATGGCAACTACGTCTATACCTTCCATTTTATATATCTGGCGATATACCAACCGGCCTATACGTCCGAAACCATTAATGGCGACTTTAACAGTACTCATTGTTCAATTAGATTTAATTAGTTAAAAATTTTTGAGGTGACGAAGGTACAATATTGAACTATATTATGTTTTACATTTTCTGGCGCAAAAATGATCTCCAAAACAAGTGTTAGTATGTGTTTTTGGGAGTCTTTAGCGGCTTAGAAAGTGCTATGGTGGCGGGCTTGCAATAAAATTTATTTATCTCAAAAAAGTTTTGGAGAGATTTATGGCTACGGTTATCTTTGCCGTCCGAAAAAACGGATGGCCCGTTCGTCTAACGGTTAGGACATCAGATTTTCATTCTGGTAATAGGGGTTCGATTCCCCTACGGGCTACAAACCGGAACTTTTGAAGATAATTTCAGAAGTTCCGGTTTTTTATTTTATAACATCATGGAGCCAGCAGCGGGCTGTAAGAGCTACAAGCCGTTAGCTACCAGCTGCTAGCCATATGTGGTCAATAATAAAAGAAACTATCGTTTTACTGCAGGTCGCTGAGATTCCTCCTTCGTCGGAATGACAAAACGGGTCTACTTTATAATTTTGCGGGCAATGTAATTGTAAATGCTGAACCCTCTCCCTCCTTGCTCTCCACTTTCATCTCACCGCCATGTGCTTTCACTATATCGTAGCTTAAGCTCAATCCCAAACCCGTTCCTTCACCCGTTGGCTTTGTAGTAAAGAATGGCTGAAATATTTTATCAATAATGTTTTGAGGAATGCCGCCCCCATTGTCGGATACTTTTATTGAAACAGCCTTACCCCCTAAAGGAGTATTAATTAATTGGGTTGATACAGTAACGGTTGGTTTATAATCCTTATGCTGTTCCTTGCTTCCCTCTTTAGAGGACTTGGGCGTTACTGCATAAAATGCATTGTTGTAAAGATTAAGTAGCACTCTTCCAATGTCCTGCGAAATGATATTGATGTTGCCAATGCTTGTGTCAAAATCTGTTTGCATTGTGGCATTGAACGATTTGTCTTTTGCCCTAAGACCGTGATAAGACAAGCGTAAATATTCATCACACAATGCGTTGATGTCTGTTGACTCCATTATACCGCTGCTAACTCTTGAATGTTGCAGCATGCCTTTTACTATGGCATCGGCACGTTTGCCATGCTGATTTATTTTCTCTGAATTTTCACGTATACTTTGAAATAGCTCTTCTTCTAACTGTTGATTTCGTGCAACGGAATCCTTTTGCCGTTCTCCCTTAAGTTCTTCTATCAATTCGGCGTTTATTTCAGAAAAATTATTTACAAAATTCAATGGGTTTTGAATTTCATGTGCTATGCCAGCTGTCAGCTCTCCCAATGAGGCCATTTTTGCAGATTGAATAAGTTGGGATTGCGTTGTCTTCAATGAATCTACTGTTTTGTTCAATTTCTTGTACGAGTCGGCGTTTTCCAGCGCAATGGCGGCATAGATGGCAATTGTACGCAGCATAAATAAATGATACGCTGTAAATGCATTTTTATTGAAGCTTTGAACAGTAATAACACCCAGCCTTCTGTCTTTTACGTTTAATGGAAGATAAATAAGAGACAATGGCTGATCGCCATGCAAAGGAGTGGGAACTTTTTGCAAATAATTTTTATACTCCAGTTGCAAATCGCCAATTACAATTTCTTTGTTTTCAACAAAACACAATACAGCAAACCTGTTACCTTCTTCAATTGAGTTTGAATAGGCAGGTAATGCTACTCCGTTTTCATAAGTAGCAGGAAATTCAATTTGTTTTGTTTCATTATGATAGATGCCAATACCAAAAACAGCAGCATCCATTAATGCATTTACATTATCATATACAGTTCCAATAATAGTTTCTGATGAAAGTGAAGAAGTAATTTTGCGGCCAATTTCTCCCAGCAACGCAACGTTATTGTATGATTGTTCAAGGTTGTCTTTTTGCAAAGCCAGTTCTGCCGCTTTTGTATCAATCTCTTCTTTTTGCTGGTGCAGCAATACATTGGCAGCTTGTTTCTGTTTATTATTTTTGAATAAAACTACTGCAAAAACTATTAGTGATAGTACGCCACCCAGCGATGCAAACAGAAAGATTCTTTCGCGTTGGTTTTCTGCAAGCTGCAATTGCTTGTCTTTGGTAAGCAGCGCAATTTCTGCCTGCTTTTTATCCAATTCAAAACCTGCCTGCAGCATGGCTGTTTTTCTAACAATTTCAACACCGGTTAGTGAATCTTTGTATGCTGAGGATAATGCTAGGTATTTATAGGCAGTATCCCATTTATTTAACTTTGCTGCAGATTCGGCAATTAAAAAAGTAATTTCCTTTAAATAAAGCCGCCAGCCTAATTGCTGCGATAAATGATAAGCATGCGTGGCGTAATAAAAACCACTGTCTGCATTACCGGAATGTGTAAATGTTTTTCCCAGTGCCCATTCATCAAAAGGTACCAATGTAGCAATTTTGGCAGCTTTAGCGTATTCATAGGTGGGCTTAAGATGCGCAAAAGCGTTTTTGTAATCTTTCATTCTTTCATATACATCGCCAATATTACTGTGATCAATACTTATAGCGAGTGAATCTTTTAAAGTTTCGTCTAATGCCAGGCCTTTTGCATATGCCTCAAGTGATTCAGGATAATTGCCTTTTGTTTTGTAGGTTTTACCAATTGCATTGTACGAGGTTGATATACCTAGTATGTAATTAATACTTTCGGCCTTTTTCAGTGCTTCATTTTGATAGGGAATCGCTTTCTCAAAATCACCAATGATATTGTATAAATATCCGATGTTAGAGTTGATTGCTATTTGCTCCTTCACATCTTCTAATTGCTGGGCCAACTTTAAACTCTTTAAAAATTCATCCAGAGAGATTGAGTAATCTCCTTCGTCCATATGCAAGGTTGCATTTTCTTTATATAAGAAAATAAGGGCCGGCTTGTCCCCTACTTTTTCAAGAATTTGCCTGGCACTGTCCATTGTTTTTGTTGCCTGGGTAAGATTCAGTTCAAAATGATAGATACGTGCCCTGATAATAAGTGCAACACCTTTTCCCTTTTCATATTTTAAACGATTGGAAAGCTCAAACGAAACATTTACCAACGAATCTGCCAATTTTGGTTTTGTCCTGTTGTATTCCTTAGCGAGGGCGTTAATGAGATCTACCCTAACTGTATCTTCTTGCGTATGTAATTGTAGTTGCTTTTGTAAACTGTCGGTAACGGGCGTTTGCGCCATTGTACGACTAAGGATAAAAATGAAGAATGAAAACAACAGTGTTGTTTTGAAATTATGCATGGTTGGGGGTTATTGTAATGAAGATACAACGCAAATTCACCCATTTCACTTTTAGCAGCGCTTATTAGCATCAAAAGGTAAGGAAACTACCAGTAAACATAAAATCCGGTTGTCGGGTGGCTCATATACGCATATTCCAAAAGCTGGTGGAATAGAAACCGCAATGCCAAATCTCTTTAGGTTAGGGGTGTAATGACATTACTATAAAAAAAGAAAATGATTTGCATTTTAAGATGGTGGGTTTACCGTCCGTGTTTCATGCGCAATAGCCTTAAGATTTGGTAAGTGTCGCTGTAAACAGGATAGCCGGAAGGAGTATACCTGGGAACCGGGTTGGGAATCAAATTATAAACAGTGGAGATAAGAGAAATCAAAAATATGCCTCCCAATACAATACGAAGAAAAGTCTCCTCTTGCAGATGCGAAATTAACAGCCAGGTAATGATAGTTCCACTAATAGAAGCAATAGGGCCGGCCGCAACAAACCAAATACGCTGGTTAATAGATAAATAATTGTCTGAACACAGGCAGCAACCCTTGTACCACAACAGTGGATTGTATTTGCAATAAAAATCAAGTCTGCCAATTGTTACATGAAAGCAATTGTATGAGCTTCCAAAAGATCCAATATAAATGGTCACATCATCTCTTGTCATAAGTAAAGCAGGTATAGCATGTCCTAATTCATGCAGGGTAACGGTGACAAAAAAAGCCACTCCTAACAAAATTCCCAAACCTATAATAGAGAGTAATCCGAGCATTAATAATTGTTTTTAAATAAACAAGCAAGTTTTATAATTGTGCTTATTTATCTCCTTCGAATTTACGAATTAAAATCAATTGCCCTATAATTTAAATTTGCAACTATTTTTAAATCGAAATAGCCGGCACTGTTAAACAGTACCGGCAAACTAATAATGAATATGTCAAACACTCATTACCTAAAAACTACTTCATTCCAAACAACGTAACATCTGCCTGTCCGTTTAAGAAACCTTTTGTATCGTACCAAAACTGAACAGTTCTAAGTTTTCTTTTACCACCTTTCAAATCTATTATGCGGCTTTCTCCGCCTTTTGGAATGTTATAACGAACATCAATATTTTCTGGCAAACCGCCGTCATCAAAAGTTACTACCATGCGTATCATATTCAATGGCGCATCTGTTACTTTAAATTTCAGCTTCCTGAAAAAATCATACGGCCCAGCTACGGTAATTACATCGTGATCTGCAGTGTGGCGGGCATGCGTTGTACCAAGTAATCGCCAAGTACCAGTAGCGCCTGCACGTGGATGGCTTACCTGTTGTGCATTTGCTGCTATGGCGCACATTAAAATAACCGTCATCATCAACATCAATTGGCATGTTATCTTTTTCATTTTTTTTGTTTTGATTGTTTAAAGGAGTTGTTTGAATATAATTATTATTTACCTGTTCCAGTTATGACCAAATACAATATAATAACCCCAGCTATCGGTACCTTTTGCAATATCAATTCCTGCCCTTATTTTAAATGCACGGGCAATTAAGTACCTGAACCCCGTACCAATATTATAAATGGTTTGCGCATCACTAAAGCTTTCATTTTTAGCGATAGCTTTTGCAAGGCCACCAAAACCTACAACACTCCAACGCAGGTTAAAATCAATACGCTGCTCGGTTTCAATTAATGCAGTAGTATTTCCCTGGAACCTTGCTGCCGGCACGCCACGCAAATTTACAGAGGGAAGTAAATAAAACGGGGGATCATTAAACACCTGTTGTACTTCTGCACGCAAACCGCTTATCCAGGTCTTTTTTACAGGCAGAAACCAGTTGAACAATGCATCAAGCCGCTGATACGTAAAATCGCTGCCGGTCCAATTGGCATTTGCGCTGTAAAGCACATGTGTTCTGAAACCTTTATCCGGAGTAAAAATTGTGTTGCGTTTATCCCAATCCAGAAAAAGACCTAATGCAGCAGTTGTATTGTCAAGTTGTTTGCCACTAATAGCCGGGGGAACCGGTTCATTAAACCGCGGTTCCAGTACACTCCGTATGCGCACATACTGAACGCCAAGATAAATATCTTGTTTGCTGATTTTTTTAGAAAGCGAAAGCAACACTGGAAATGCACCAACATTAAAATCAATCTTTTTCTCACCAATCAATGGCAGGTTGGGATAAAGCCCAATATTTACATTGGCATAACCTATACCAACCCGGTACTTCATAGAAAGTTTTGGAATGCTGCCTGCACGGAATGCCATTAGCGCCCAACTATTATTGGCAGTATACATTGCAGCACCACCGGTAATATCAGGCGGGGTATATCCACTGCCGGGCGGGGCTTTTACCGGTGTGATGAATACTGGTACCAGCATCCCACCAAAACCACCGAGAGCTGGTTCTGTAACAATAAAAGGTACAGGCATAAAACCTTTTGCGTCTATAAGAGCATAGCTAAAATCAAGTTTGCCATCAAGTGTATCTTTAAGCAATGCTATCTTTTTCTTTTTATTTTCTGTGGATTGTTCCTGCGCTTTTGATGTATGCAATAGAAACACACAGCCTACCAACATTGCACAACGCATCAAACTAACGGCGTAGCCTACTTGTATTTGCTTCCTTGTTACGGTTTTAAACATAGGTCCGTTCTTTTGCTTATTGATTTTGCCCGTTCTTATTTTCTGCTGCCTTTCTCGCTGCTTTTGCCCTGTCAATAGATATAGTAATCATAAGAAGGTTTTCCTTTTAGGGTTTCAACATATGCGCAGGCAGGTGCGTGTCCTTTTGCTTAAACTGTCGTTCTATGAAACAATTATAAGAAAAGAAAGAAGGGCCCCCACTAAAAAAACAAAGCAAGACAAAACTATACCGGGTATTTCGCGGGTTTGTGGTTCTGGTTTCATTTTCTTTAACTGTTTGCTGCGCCTAATGTAAGAAAGCGTAACAAGCAACATAAGTATTGTGCCGGTACAAGTGAGCACCAAACCAGTCATATGTGCTTGCTGTACTAAAGCTTCGCCGGTTACTACCCGCTTTTCTCTGAATGCTTCTACCAGTTTATCAATGGCAAAACCCGAAGTGATGATTGCAGTAACCGTCCTTATCCATGCAAGATGTGTACGCTCAAGCGCCAGCTCAGTCCTTTCTACTGCAAGCGAATCGAATTGGCGTTCTTTTTTGGGTTCATTTATCATAACAAGGCGTTTATAATGTTTTACAAACATCTTGCTTTTTTTCTATACGTTGCGCCTGAGAAACAGTTTCACTGTAAATTTTACAGTAAAATTTTTGTTTTGATCTCAATGCAGGTAAGCGGTGATTTTTTTAATTATAACCCAGTTCCTCAATTTGTTCTTGCATTGTAAAAACAACATTGAGTATACGCAAATACATAAGTTTTACTCGAAGAATTGAATACAAATCCACAGACCAATCCAGTTAATCCCTGGTTAGTCCTTTGAGCTTTTTTTTGTAGATCTATGTATATAAGCTACTTTTTCTATTGAAACACCAACACCGATAATGGCCCTTTCTTTAAAAATGACGGGTGTTTATATTCGCTGCTAACCAGCAACAACCTATTGCGGGACATTGTGATGATACAACATGTAGCAGGTTATTTTTTCCTGAAAAACAAACGCATAGGAACGCCTTTAAAATTAAAACTTTCGCGAAGCCGGTTTTCAAGATAATTCTTGTAAGGCTGTTTTATATCATCCGGAAAATTGCAGAAGAATGCAAACGACGGAACAGGCGTAGGCAATTGCGAAACATATTTTATGCTGATGGCATGCCCCCTAACTACAGGTGCGTGGTATTGCCTTACCGCATCCTGTATGGCTTCGTTAAGTGCAGAGGTAGGAATTTTTTTATTGCGGTTATCGTATACTTCAAGCCCGGTTTCAATTACTTTAAATATTCTCAGCTTATCTTTTACTGAAATAAAAATTACCGGTATGTCTGTAAAAGGTGCAATACGTTCTTTCAGTTCCTTTTCATAATCACGGGCAGTATTGGTTTGTTTTTCTACCAGGTCCCACTTGTTTACTATTAGTACCACGCCTTTGCCTTTTCGTGCTGCCAGGCTAAAGATATTAATATCCTGTGCTGTAATTCCTTTTCCTGCATCCAGCATAAGCAAACACACATCGGCTTCATCCATTGCTTTTATAGCACGTATTACAGAGTAAAACTCCAGGTCTTCCATTACCTTGGTTTTCTTGCGCACACCTGCTGTATCAATCAGTATAAATTCTTTTTGGTAGAGTTTGTAATGCGTATGAATTGTATCGCGGGTGGTACCTGCCACATCGCTTACAATGGTCCTTTCTTCACCAATAAGCGCATTGAGCAACGAAGATTTACCAACATTAGGCTGACCAATGATTGCAAATTTAGGCAGGCCTTCTCCTTCTTTAACTGCGTCTTCTTCGTCTGAAGGGATAGCTGCAGTAATAGCATCCAGTATTTCGCCAGTGCCGCTGCCTGTCATAGAAGAAAGAAAGAAAATAAATTCAAAGCCCAGGCTGTAAAATTCAGAAGCTTCCAGCAGGCGTTCATGATTGTCTACTTTATTTACTGCAAGGTATACAGGTTTGGATGTTCGTCTTAAAACATTAGCCATAGATTCATCCAGTTCTGTAATGCCTGTAGAACAATCCACCACAAACACAATAGCATCTGCTTCATCCAACGCTACCAGTACCTGCTTTTTTATTTCTCTTTCAAAAATATCTTCGCTCTGTGCAACAAAGCCGCCGGTATCAATTACATTAAAAGCCTTGCCATTCCAGTCGCTCACACCATATTGCCTGTCGCGGGTTACACCGCTAATATCGTCTACTATGGCTTTGCGCTGTTCCAGCATACGGTTAAAAAAAGTGCTCTTGCCTACATTCGGTCTTCCTACTATAGCTACTGTATATCCCTTCATAAAAATGATAACTGTTTAAAATTGTCCGGGTTATTTTTTTGAATTGTAATAATCCAGGAAACGGACAACGTCTTCTTCTTTCTTAAAATTAATTTTATTGGCATCAATCCAATCTGTCATAGCTGCACTACCGGGCAGTTGCTCAAGTACATAATCCTTCGATAATTTTTTTAACAATCGTGTTTTAGTACCGTTTTGTATATAAAATTTTATGTCGTCTTTAAAAAAATATCTTTTGGCAATATGAAATGAATCTGCTGAAGCCAATGGCCGTTGGTTGTATTTTAACAGCTGGAAATTGCCTTCATTCATCACCTGTACATAATAATCTTTCAGGTTGTTTATCACATACTTCTCTCCGTAATCGTACCTGAACAATGCATAAGGTTTTGTGGTATCCCTGTTCTGAAAAAAAACAACTTTTTTTACCAGGTCTTTTGGCGCTACCAGTTCATCGCCATTTTTTGTTATAAAATATATCTCGCCGGTAGTAAGGTTAAGCTTTGTTTGCATTACCCATTTCTCCCTGTCGTTTTCGCTGTACAATGCAGCCAGTTGGTATTCGTCGCTCCAGTATGGGCTACCTTTTATTTTTTCGTAAGGAATACTGTTATCCAGATTAGAACCTCCATAAATAGCAATAGCAGGTTCTCCTACTCTTGCATTTGGCATTACATCCATTGTCATTGTTTGGGCGTTTCCAGCCATGTATGCCATCAGCATACAAAAAAACAAATTACAGGAGCGCCATTTGCGCAGAAATTTTGGGTGGTTCATAATGGTTGTTTTAATTAATGGTAGCCATATTCTTTAAGATGAATATCATTGTCCCTCCATTTGGGTTTCACCTTTACAAACAATTCCAGGAAAACTTTCTGTCCCAGGAATTTTTCTATTTCTGCACGTGCCGCTGTACCCAGCATTTTTATTCCCTGTCCTTTTTCACCCAATATAATTCCTTTCTGAGTATCCCTTTGTACAATAATATCAGCCTGTATTTTTATCAACGTAGATTTTTCTTTAAACTCTTGTACAAGCACAGTGGTATGATAAGGGATTTCTTCCTCGTACATTTCATAAATTTTTTCTCTTATCATTTCGCCTACAAAAAATCTTACCGGAAGATCTGTTATATCGTCTTCAGCAAAAAATGGTTCGCCATCTGGCAACAGGCTGGTTACCTTTTTAAGCAACTCATCAGTATGCAAATTCTTAATAGCAGAAATGGCTACAACGTCTGTGCAATACGGTTGCTGTTTAAAAAAAGACAGGGTTGCTTCGGTTTTGTCTTTGCCTGCTTTATCACTTTTATTACACACCACCAACACCGGCACTTTAAGTTTAAGCGCAGTAAATATTGCATTAGACTCACTGGTATCCTTATCTGTAAGATCGTGCAGCAAAATAGCCACATCTGCATCTTCCAGCGCTTCTTTTACTGCAGTCATCATTTTTTCGTGCAACTTGTATTTGGGTTCTATAATACCAGGTGTATCTGAAATAATAAGCTGATATTCTTTTGTGGTGAGTATGCCTTTAATGCGGTGCCGTGTGGTTTGTACTTTAGAAGATATAATAGCAAGCTTTTCACCCAGCAATGCATTTAGCAAAGTGCTTTTACCCGCATTGGGCTTACCAAATATGTTTACAAAACCCGCTTTCATTGTTTAAAAGGTGTAAGGTATAAGCTGTAAGGTTTAGGGCTGATAACATAATCATAGTAATTTACGAATAAAACGCCTTATACCCTTTGCCTTCAACCTTATACCACTGCTTATAATTAAGAAAGCCCACCAGCAGGTGAGCTTTCTTTGTTGCGAAGGGAGGGATCGAACCTCCGACCTTCGGGTTATGAGCCCGACGAGCTACCGCTGCTCTACTTCGCGATGTGGGGTGCAAATGTAAGGGAGCCTGGTTTACTATCCAAATAAAAGAAAAAGTCCCGTGCTGCCTTTTATATCAGTACGGGACTTTTATAATCTTTTAATTTTTAGCTCTTTTTTATACTGCTGGAGCCGCTTTTGTTCATTTTTTTAATGACTGCATTGCCCCTTATAATTATATCGCTGGCACCACTTGCATTTGCATTCAGTTCTTTTTCTACTGTAATTTTTATATCAGATGCACCCGAAGCTTCTGCGTCGCAATTCTGTACTACCAGGTTGTAATTTTTTAAATCGCTGGCACCGCTGGCATCTATGTTTAAAGATCCTATTTTACCAGTCACGTCCATATCAGATGCACCACTAATCTTTGCCACCATGTTCTCAACTTCCAGCGCACCTTTCATATCGCTTGCGCCGGAAAGTTTCAGATCTAAATTGATTGCTTTTAAAGTGCCGTTTATAAACACATCGCTGGCACCGCTGGCAGTAAGCTTATTTATATTTTTGAAAGAGATATAAGCTTTCATTTTTTTATTGCCGGTAGACCAATGCAAGCCATCGCTATCATACCATATGGTAAGAATGCCGTCTTTTACTTCTGTTTTTATACGGTCGCGGTATTTGGTTTCAGCAGCGCTTACAGCAAGGCCATCTTCATCTCCCTGGGTTAAATAAATATCAATAGCGCTGGAAACATGAATGCCTGTAAAACCAGGTACATTTCTTTTTTCTGCATTGGCATCATTAATAACTGTTTTTTGTGCAGTTGCAAAAAATGCAAGTGATACCGTAAGCAACAAGCAGAATATTTTTTTCATGATGTTGTATTTATATTGTTATTCGTAATAAATGATTTCTTTTTTTGAACCGGGCTGTATTACTACTATCAGGCAATTGTTGCGTCGCACTCTTGTACTTTTATATCTGCTTCGCCCACGGGTTTCACCCATGGCTACTTATATAACGCCCTTTCAGGGCTAAAGAACTATGAACTATAAACTCCAAACTATTGACTAACGACTAATGACTACAGACTAAAAAACTAACCATTCTTCTTCACACTTCCACCGCTGCCGGTAGAGATCTTTGTTATTACACCATCGCCTTTATAACGGATATCTCCACCGCTGCTGGCTTCTGCACTCAATTCTTTGTTTACACTTACCTGTATGCTTCCACCGCTGCTGGCATCGGCACTGCATTTATCGCTAACCAAATCGTATGCATACACACCTGCACCACTGCTGGCTTCAAGATTTGCATTTTGTGTTTTACCGCTAATGTGCGCCGTTGCACCACTTGAATTATCTATACTAAGACTGCTTGCTTCTATTACACCTTTCAATCCAGCACCGGAAGACAATTCTATTTTTACATCCATACCACTAAACGTACCGTCTATTGTTGTAAAAGAACCAGAAGAGCCATGCAGCATATCCAATTGTTTAAAAGAAACATAGGCTCTTAATTTTTTCCCGCTGGAGTTCCAGTTTTTATACCACTGTGTATCAAAATAAATTTTTAGTACGCCACCAACCACTTCTGTTTTTATATTATCCCTGTATTCTTTTGTTGAAGCACTTACAGCAACTGCTTCTGTGGTTCCCTGTTTTATAATAAGCTCAATGCCATGCGATACTTTAATTGCATGAAAACCGGAAACATTCCTGGCTTCGGCATTTGCATCATTAATTATTTTATCCTGGCCAAAAGAAAGAAGTGTTACCAGGGCTCCCAAAAGCAATAAGCTGATTTTTTTCATAAACGATGATTTTTAGTAAGACGTGGCAGCTATTAAAATGTTACAGCATTTTATATTGATTGTACTGTATCTTTGCACTATTCCGCCCAAAAGGCGGAACAGTGTCCTCGGGGTGCTAGCCGGCAATTGCGCCGGAAGGCTGAGATTAAACCCGTAGAACCTGGACAGGGTAATGCCTGCGCAGGGAAGGTGAACAAATTATCGTTTCTCCTCTTTTGCTTAGCAGCATTTCCCTCAAATCAATTTTGTTAACAAGGTAAAAGGTTGAAGGCTTATGGTTTAAGGCAATACCGCCGCAAAACCCTTTGCTCTATACCCCAAACCTTAAACCATTTTAAAAAATGAAAAAATTGTTTTGGGGAATTTGCTTTTTGACGGTACAGCAGATAAGTCTGGGCCAGTCGAAAACAACTCTCCTCGTTAAAGATGCAACCGGTAGCCCCGTTGCCAACGCAAGTATTGAACTGGAAAGAACAGGCAGCTTTGTAGCAGATGAACAAGGGTCTTTTATTTTTTTTACAAGGCAAACAGGACAAGTTCATTGCCATGTAAGCAGCGTTGGTTTTAAAACGCTTGATACCATTATTACGCTTCCGGCAGCAACTGTTACTTTTCAATTGCAGCGGTTGGCACTTTTTCTTGACCCCGTAGAGATTAAAGCCTTGCGTGCAGGCGAGAAAGCACCTTTTGCAAAAACCAATCTTAGTAAATCTGCTATTGAAAAACAAAACTTCGGGCAGGATCTTCCTTTTATTATTAGCCAAACACCTTCGGTAATTACTACTTCCGATGCGGGTAACGGTGTGGGCTATACAGGCATGCGCATACGCGGAACAGATGCTACACGCATTAACGTAACCGTAAACGGCATACCCTATAATGATGCAGAAAGCCTGGGCACTTATTTTGTTGACTTGCCAGATATTGCTTCATCATTAAACAGTATACAAATACAAAGAGGTGTTGGTACATCTTCCAACGGTGCAGGTGCGTTTGGGGCCAGCATTAATTTAAGTACAAACGAAACCAACGAAACACCGTATGCAGAAGTCAATAACAGCTTTGGTTCTTTTAATACCTGGAAAAACACGGTAAAGTTTGGAACAGGTTTAATAAACGGTCATTTTACTTTTGATGGAAGGTTGTCCAGAATTTCCAGCGACGGTTTTATTGATCGTGCCGCTACCAACCTCAAAAGTTTGTACGCAAGCCTCGCTTATATCAATGGCAATACTTCTTTGCGCTTCAATATTATTTCGGGCACAGAAAAAACATACCAGGCATGGAATGGTATACCAGAATATAAATTGTTTTATAATAAGGACAGCCTGCTTAATCATTATTATAACAACCTGGGCTCTTTGTATTTTACTTCGGCTGATTCATCAAACTTGTTTAACAGCAACCCGCGCAAGTATAATGTTTTTACCTATGCCAATCAAACAGATAATTACCAGCAGGATCATTACCAGCTTTTCTTCAACCATAAGTTTTCTAACGAATGGACATTTAATACTGCTTTGTATTTATCGAAAGGGAAAGGTTATTATGAAGAATATAAAAACAATGCCAGTTACAGCAGTTATGGTTTGCCCAATGTGATAGTTGGAGGTACAACAATTAAAAAAACAGATTTGATAAGGCGCCTCTGGCTTGACAATAATTTATACGGAACCATTTTCTCACTGATGCACAAAACAAAAAAAGATCAATTTACTTTTGGTGGCGGATGGAACGAATACGATGGCAAGCACTATGGAAATGTAATATGGGCTGCAAATGGTGGCGTACCTAACGATTACCAATGGTATTATAACAAAGCTGTTAAAAAAGATTTTAACCTCTATACCAAATATCAATACCAGTTAACAAGCAGGCTTGAGGCATTGGTAGATTTGCAATACCGCCGTGTAGATTATAATATTGACGGCACACGCAAGTTTCCTGGTCTTACTACAAACAATAATTTCAATTTCTTTAATCCAAAACTTGGACTTACATATACTGCTGGCTCATTGGTTGCTTATGCTTCCTATGCCATTGCCAATAAAGAACCAAACAGGGACGACTATGAAAATGGAACATTGACTTCTACTCCGCCAAAATCTGAAAACCTGCAGGATATAGAACTTGGCCTTGAACAAAATAAATTTAATTACAGCTGGGGCATTAACCTGTTTTATATGAAGTACAGGGATCAATTAATATTAACTGGAAAAATTAATGATGTTGGTGATGCATTACGCATTAATACCCCGCACAGTTACAGGGCTGGCATTGAATTGCAGGGAAGGTATAAATTCTCTAAAATGTTACAGGTTAGTGGTAACCTGACTTTAAGCGATAACAAGATCAAAGATTTTTATGATTATATACCGCGTTACGATGTAAACTTTGATCTTGTACAGCAGGATACTTTTTATTACAGCAAAACACATCTTGCTTTTTCTCCGTCAGTTATTGCTTCGGGCTTACTGCAGTTTTTTCCGTTTGCCAATACTGAAATTAATACCAGTGTAAAATATTGCGGAAAACAATATCTAGACAATACAAGCAGTGATAATAAAAGTATCAACAGCTATTTTATTCAGGACCTTACCCTACAGTATAACCTGCCTACCGGCTTTACAAAAAACATTGCACTTGTTGCCAGGCTAAACAATATCTGGAATAAAAAGTATGAATCTAACGGTTATACCTATAGCTATTTTTATGATCAAACCCTGGTGAAAGAGAATTTTTATTTTCCTATGGCGGGAAGGAATTTTATGCTGGCGGTAAATGTGAAATTCTGATGAGAGGGGTAACCACGGAGACACTAGGGAACACGGAGAAGCACTGAGTAGTTTTAATGCTCAACTACGAAGGTGCTGACACCTTAGTCAATCGTTTTATGATAAATCTTTTTTAAGGCGATACACGGGGGCATCTGCGATGCTGGGAATTCCCAAACAAATAAAAAAGAAAGGCACGTTTATTAATAAACGTGCCTTGCCTGTATGTTAAGAAAAAAATTACATCCTAATAATCTCATTAATCCTCCCAAATCCTCGTCAAGGTAAATTATCCGCCAAACTTATCTCTCCATGCCAGCACACCGCCTTCAACGTTTACCGTATTGGTAAAGCCCATTGATTCTAAAAACAATGCTGCGGTAGCGCTGCGTTTGCCACTGCGGCAATGGAGAATGATTTCTTCATTTTCCAGGCCATCCAGTTCATCGGCCTGCATACTTTGTATTGCACCAAGCGGAATTAATTGAGCACCGATATTAAATTCATCATATTCATATTTTTCACGCACATCTATAAGGTGAAGTTTTTCACCCGCATCCATTCTTGCTTTTAATTGTTCTACAGTAATAGTTCTCATGCTGTAAAATTAATTTATTGATCTTAATAATTTTGATCGGACTTGTCTTTTACCGGTTGTACTACGGTAGCAGAATCTATCGCAGGTTTATCAATACCCAATCTTATATCAATTAATTGTCCTGATCGTATTCTATTAATGGAACGATCTTCTGTAAAGCGTGGTGGAGTTTGAGCGTAAATAAAAGCACTTAATGTATCCTTTACGCCAGGATCCGGAACTACAGAACCGAACTCAAGGTTGAGGCTTTCCATTAGTACTTTTGCATCGGCATAAGTCATACCTATCAATTGCGGCACAGACATATCTACATCAGCCACCCCGCTGCTAATCACCAAATCAATTTTAGAACCCATTGGTATTTTTGTACCGAAAGTTATTTCCTGCCCGTTGTACAATTGTTTTTTGATAGAGTTCTTTGCAAAATCTACAACAAAAGTTGTATCACCCAGTTTTAAACCGGTTTGCTTTAATAGTATTTGCGCACTTCTGAAACTTTGTCCTACCAGTTGCGGCATTTGTATTAGCGGAGCAACTGCCCTGTTGATAGTAAGATAAACAGTACGGTTTATTTTTACTTCTGCGTCTGCCTCCGGAAACTGCTTTACTACTTTTAATGGGGGTATTGTATCTACATATATTGAGTCTTGTATCACCACATCAAAACCCTGTGTTTCCAATTGTTTTTGTGCATCTGGCAGGCTTTTGCCGGTAACCAATGGTATTTTCAAAATTTTGCCGTGATGGGTAATCCAGTTTAAAGAAAGCAGGAACAGGAAAAGGATCACTGTTATCAATGCTATAGCAAAAAGAATATTTGCCCAGAGTGGTTTTTTGGTAATAAACTGAAACACTTTATAGTTACTTGTTGTTATTAATTATAATTATCAATTCACTCCCCTCCTCTTTCCAACGCATCATTTACCAGTGCTGTATAAAAATCTTTTAAGTTCCATCCCATTGCTGCTACCTGCTGCGGTACAAGACTTGCTTCTGTTTGTCCGGGTATGGTATTTATTTCCAGCATAAAGGGCTGTCCTTTCTTCTCGTTGTAAATAAAATCTATTCTTACAATGCCCCTGCAATTAAATACCTGGTAAATCTTTTTTGCCGTACTCCTAACTTTTTCTGCAATACTTTCTTCTACTACTGCCGGTGTAATCTCATCAGTAAAACCAGCTGTATATTTTGCTTCAAAATCAAAGAATTCTTTTTTGGTTTTAATCTCTGTAAAAGGCAGTGTTATAATTTCTCCTTTAGAACGAAATACGCCAATGGTAAATTCCCTTCCTTCTATAAATTCTTCTACAAGCACCTGGTTGTCTTCCCTGAAAGCTTTTTCAATAGCTGTACCAAGTTCTTCTGAAGCATTGTTTACCCGCGACATGCCAATGCTTGAACCACCATTATTGGGTTTTACAAATACAGGAAAGCTTAGCTGACTGGTTACTTCTTCCGGACTTTGAAACCTGTCTTTAATAAGCAACACAGACTTAGCAACATTTATTCCGGAAAATGCAGCTACAGCCACTGTGTACCTTTTATTAAATGTTAAAGCAGAGGTGGCGGCATCGCAAGAAGTGTAAGGTACGCCTACCATATCAAAATACCCCTGCAGCTTGCCGTCTTCACCGGGTGTACCATGTATACCAATAAAAGCGGCATCAAATTTTATTTTGGTGCCGTCTATAGTTAATGAGAAATCATCGCGGTTAATATGATTTTTTTCGCCAGCAGGGCTTGTATAAAACCATGCTGCGGGTGTAATATCAATCTTATATACCCTGAAAAGATTTGCGTCCAGGTTTTTTTCAATTGTAACTGCGCTTTTATAAGAGATTTCTGCCTCACCGGAATAACCGCCGGTAATAAAAGCAATATTCGGTTGTTTCGCCATAGTAAACTGGGTTTCGCCTGCCGGGTTTTGCCCAAACAATAACGCAAATATTGAGTAAAAATTTAAGAAAAGAAAAAATATCGCAGCATTACAATGATGGAATGCAGATTATTATGATTGTTATAACCTGCGTTCCGCAGAAATGGAACGCTGATTTTTATGATGATGATGATGTAAGTATGATTAGAACCTTTGTATTCGCAGAAAAAAGAAATCCTAATTCCTCATAAAAATCATATAAATCTGCGTTCTATAAATAAAAAAGGTGAAGAGATGTATTACTTCTCTTCACCAGATTTTCAGCGGAACATATCACCCGCTTATTGAAGTGCAGCTAAACGCTGCAGGTAAAAAACTTTGATTGCATTAAGGTAATGCAATTTTCTTTTTAAAAACTTTTTTATGCGTCAAAAGTTTTGCACAGCTTAAATATGCAGCTTCTCTTTTTTCTGCATTAGTTCTTCTACTGTCTCTTTATACATTTCGTCGGGCACGCAGCAATCAACCGGGCAAACTGCAGCACATTGTGGCTCTTCATGAAAGCCCTGGCATTCTGTGCATTTATTGGGTGTAATGTAATAAGTGTCTACGCTTATTGGTGCATTTTTCTGGTTAGCATCTACAGTTGTTCCATCAAGCAGGGTAAACTGACCTTTTACTGTAGTGCCATCAGAAATAGCCCATTCTACTCCACCTTCATAGATGGCATTGTTAGGACATTCCGGTTCGCAGGCACCGCAGTTTATACATTCTTCTGTTATTTTGATAGCCATGGTCTGATAATTTTAATGGGTTTGTTAGAAGTATCTTTGCATACAAATTTAATACTGCAAAATGAAATTACAAGAACGTATTGATTTATTAGTGAAACTTGGCAATTATTTACAATCAAACAACCCCGAATGGGCAGCTATTAAAGAAAAAGCCGAAAGGCATAACGGATGGTTTACCCAACCTTTTATACAACTGGCAGTAAACAATATTGTATGCAATTTTTTGAGTGCTGATAAATTAAAAGCATTTGCTTCTTTATATGCGATACCCGAAGAACAATCAAACCCACTAAAAACAGGCCTTGTAATGGCGGGCAATATACCCCTTGTGGGCTTTCACGATTGGCTTTGTATTTTTTTAAGCGGGCATAATGCACTGGTAAAGCCATCTGCCAAAGACACTGTGCTTATAACCCATATTATTGAAACGCTGGGCGAATGGAACCCGGATGTAAAAACCCAAACCATATTCTCAGAAATGCTTAAAGGCTGCGATGCCTATATTGCTACAGGCAGTAATAATTCTGCCCGCTATTTCGATTATTATTTTAGCAAGTACCCGCATATTATACGCCGCAACCGCACTTCGGTAGCCATATTAACCGGAACAGAAACCGCTAGTGAACTGGATAAGCTGGCTGATGATATAAACCTCTATTTTGGCCTTGGCTGCAGGAATGTTACCAAAATATATGTTCCTAAAGATTACGACTTTATTCCACTACTTGCTGCCCTTAAGAAATACAATGATTTTGCCGATAACAGCAAATACAAAAACAATTACGATTACCAGTTGGCGATATTGCTGCTCAATAATAAATATTACATGACCAATGGCAGTATTTTACTGGCAGAAAATGAGGCTCTTTTTTCGGCCATCAGCCAGCTGAACTATGAATTTTATACTGAAGGCAATGCCAAAGAAATTGTAGCCGGATTATACAAGAACACAGACATACAATGCGTTATTGGTAAAGGTTTTATTGATTTTGGGCAAGCGCAAAACCCTTCAATTGCCGATTTTGCAGATGGGGTGGATACGATGAAGTTTTTGTTGGAGGCAGGGCATAAGGCGCCAGTCGTGAATGGGCAGGCCTGAGAGGTGAGTAAGTCACTATTGTTCAAAGATCTTAATTAATTCGTGGGCCATTCACCATTGATGCCTCACGATTTTTTGTAAATTTGGAAGACCAAGTACGAAGACTTTGGTAAAACATTTGTTAAACAATTTAAGCGGCGAACCCGCAACCATCGCCCTTCGTTATTTTGTACAGAGCAGGAATTAACCTGGTGGTTTATAAGAACAAACTTATACATATGAAACTAAAACAAGTAGCAGCCA
This sequence comes from Chitinophagaceae bacterium, assembly GCA_044227095.1. Taxonomy (GTDB): domain Bacteria; phylum Bacteroidota; class Bacteroidia; order Chitinophagales; family Chitinophagaceae; genus JACMLD01. Next base: position 34,174 of record JBGAFV010000001.1, read on the forward strand.
TTATGTTGATTAGCGCCACTACAACAGTAGGCAGTATGTGGGCTTACAACAAAATTACCCGAAATGATGCCTATGTTTATCAGTCGCAGACATCCGATACAAATACAAAGAGCCCGTCTAACTATACAAAGTTTGATGGTGTAACCGGCACCAACAATGGGCCTGCAGATTTTACCGCAGCAGCAAGTGCGGCAATACCTGCTACAGTGCACATTAAAACAAAAACAAACGCAGTTATAACCAATAACCTTCCACGCCGCAATCCTTTTTCTGATTTGTTTGGAGATGGGTTTGATGATCTTTTTGGCGATCGTGGTGGCCGCAGCCTTCCGCAAATGGCTTCTGGTTCGGGTGCCATCATCAGCGAAGACGGTTATATTGTTACCAACAACCACGTAATTGATGGTGCAGATGATATCAACGTAACACTCAGCAACCAGAAATCTTTTAAAGGAAAACTGATAGCAACAGACCCAAGCAGCGATTTGGCTATTATTAAGATAGAAGCCAAAGGCCTTCCGTTTTTGCTGTATGGCAATTCTGATGATGTACAGGTAGGCCAATGGGTATTGGCAGTAGGTTATCCTTTAACGTTAGAAGCTACTGTTACAGCAGGTATTGTTAGTGCAAAAGGAAGAACGCTTGATATTAACCGCCGCCAGAGCAAAAGTCCTATTGAATCTTTTATACAAACAGATGCTGCGGTAAACCCCGGCAATAGTGGCGGCCCGCTTATTAATACAGAAGGAAAATTACTGGGCATCAACTCAGCCATTGCTTCTCCTACCGGTTCTTATGCTGGTTATTCGTTTACTATTCCTGTAAACATTGTAAAAAAGATAACATCAGACCTGATGAAGTTTGGTACAGTGCAACGTGCTTACCTCGGTATAAACTATGCACCCAGCAACCTCAGCGATGATGTAAAAAAACAACAGGGCATTAAAGATGGTGAAGGCGTTTATGTAACTGCTGTTACTGCAGATGGCGGTGCTAAAGCTGCTGGTATAAAAGAAGGTGATTTTATTACCAAGATAAATGGTACTACCATTAATTCTGGTGCAGACCTGGTTGGCCAGATTGCTATTTATCGTCCGGGCGATAAAATTAAAGTAGCTTATATGCGTGATGGAAAAGAACAAACTACCGAAGTATTGCTAAAAAACAGCAGCGGTAATACAGAAGTTGTAAAAACATCTGTACTCGATAAACTTGGCGCCGAATTTGAAGCCATTTCTAAAAAAGATGCTGCTGAAAATGGCATTAAAGGTGGTGTAAGAATAAAATCAATAGATGAAAAAGGTGCTTTCAGCAAGACAAGGATAGAAGATAATTTTATTATTACTAAAGTAAACGGAAAAGAAGTTTTGTCAATTGATGACTTGCGCAAAGAGATAGAAAAAACACCCAATGGTTCTGTAAAGGTAGAAGGTGTTTATCCTGGTTACGAAGGTGTTTACCCGTATACACTTAAACTTGGCAGCGATAATTAAAATACTAAATAGAGATTCAGGATATCCTATTATATAAAAGGCCGGGGCTGTAAAAAGCTCCGGCCTTTGTTTTACCTCGCATAAACCTGGTACTCCCACGGCTGCAGCGCAAAATATTTTTCTGTAGTAAAATCTTTAACGGCTTTTGTAAACACATTTGTAAAAGTTCCACTTAACTCATCGGCATTTATATGCACAAACGGTTTTGCATAGGAAGATAAATTCAATACAACCAGTACTTCGTTACCGGTTTTGAAGTTTTTCCTTATAAAAGAAAAAATAAAATTATTTGCATCTGTATGCAGGCGCAATGTACCAACATCTTCCGACCCTGCTTTTAAGGCTGCATTGTTTTTTCTAAGTGTAAGCAGGGTTTTAAAAAAATCATGCAAAGCATAATGGCCATTCCATTCAATAAAATCTTTGTCAAAAAATTTAAGCCGCTTTTTATTCGGTAACTCCTGCCCGCTGTAAATTAAAGGCGTTCCATTCCATGTGCAGCATAATACAGCAAAAGCTTCTGCAGATGCACCGAGGCGTTCATATTCACTGCCACTATGAGAATTCTCATCGTGATTAGTTGTAAAAAATGCCCTTTGAGATGTTGCCGGAAACATATCATTATAATACTTCAATACTTCATCAAGCCCGGCTATATCTGTTTCCTGTTTCCAGTATGCTTCCATTTTGTGCAACCACTTCCATGCATAGGAAGCATCAAATACTTCGTGATAAGTTATTTCTTCGCATTCTGCCAGCCAGAATAATTTTTTTATACTGTCCAAACGGCGGCGGGCTTCTCTCCAAAAATCAAGTGTTACCAGCATCGCCATATCACAACGAAAACCATCTATATCACATTCTTCTACCCAAAATTGCATACAGCTAATCATTTTCTCCCGCAATTCCGGATTATCATAATTTAAATCAATTACATCATTCCAACCATTGGAATCATAAAACTGTCCTTCCAGGTTGCGGCGGTAAAAATCAGGATGCTCTTTTGTCCACTCATGATCCCATCCTGTATGATTGGCTACCCAGTCTATGATAACTTTAAATCCAAGATCATGCGCTGCAGTAACAAGGTTTTTAAAATCACTTATAGTACCGTATTCAGGATTTGTTTTTACATAACTGCTGCAGGCATAATAACTGCCCAGTGTACCCAGTCTTTTTTCTACGCTAATAGGCGTAATCGGCATAAACCATAAAGTTTCCACGCCCATATGCCGCAGGCGTGGCAATTCTTTTATAAAAGCATTAAAAGTGCCCTCCACGGTATATTGCCTGAGATTAACTTCGTAAATGTTTGTATCACTAGACCATTCAACAGCGGTAAATTGTTCCATAAAATATGCTTAATAAAACGGTAAGATAATTATCTATTTTCAATTTCAATGTGGCTTAGCCTGCAATATCATTTGTGTAACTAGCATAAGCAACACAGATGGAGCATCGTTGCTACGCTCAGTTCATCTGTCACTCATTGATGGGCCTTTTTTAACTATAACAGCCAATACAAGCCATTATATTCCACCCGTAAAGTAATTATCTTTGCGTTGCATGAAAACGTTCAACGTTCCACTTACATACAGGAGCCGCCTTATTACAGCAGTAAAGGACAAACGAAAAAAAGAAGACAAGCTCAAGAAAGATTTTACGCCTACCCTGCTCAATTTTGGTTCGCTGCATATTTACCTTGCCCGTCACTTTGGTTTTTGTTACGGCGTGGAAAATGCCATTGAAATTGCTTTCCGTACTATTGATGAAAATCCGGGCAAACGCATTTTTTTGCTAAGCGAAATGATCCACAACCCGATGGTGAATGAAGACCTGCTGCAACGCGGCATTCTTTTCTTACAGGATACTTACGGTAAACAAATTATTCCATTTGAAAATATTAATGAAGGCGATATTGTTTTAATACCGGCATTTGGCACTACCCTTCAAACAGAAAAAATGCTGCGTAACAAAGGCATTCAGATTGAAAAATACAATACCACCTGTCCTTTTGTAGAAAAAGTTTGGAACCGCAGCGAACAAATTGCCGGCAAAGGTTATAGCATCGTTATACATGGCAAACCAAAACACGAAGAAACAAGGGCTACATTTTCTCATGCAGCTGCTGCCGCACCATCCGTAATTGTAAACAACATTGAAGACACCATTGAACTTGCAAAATATATTACGGGCGAGAAAAACCCTGCTTTGTTTTATAATGAATTCAGTGGCCGCTATTCAGAAGGTTTTGATGTTACCAAAGATTTGCAACGCCTTGGCGTGGTAAACCAAACAACGCAGTTGGCAACAGACACACAGGCAATATCTGACTACCTGAAAAAAACAATTAAAGAACATTACCAGTTAAACGACAATACTATTGCAGAACGGTTTGCCGATACACGTGATACATTGTGCTATGCTACTAACGACAATCAATCGGCTGCATCTGGCATGTTAAATACAAAGGCAGATCTAGCAATTGTAGTAGGTGGCTATAATTCTTCCAATACAACTCATCTTGTAGAATTGTGCGAAGAAAAACTGCCTACCTATTTTATCAACAGCGAAGAAAAAATAATTTCTGCAAAAGAAATATTGCATTTTAATTTTCATACCAAACAGGAAATACTAACCACAGACTATTTGCCCAATAAACAAACACCAACCATTTTAATTACAAGTGGCGCATCGTGCCCCGATTCTGTTGTAGAAGCAGTAATAAAAAAACTGGCAGACTTTTACAATGCTGGATCGAAAATTGATGAGATAATAGCAAGTATTTAATTTTTTGATACTTAACCGAAAAATAAAAACATGAAACCGATTTTCTTCTTAGCTATTTTATTATTTGCTTTTTCCGCATCGCATGCGCAGGAAAAAAGAGATACTGTTCACCATGTATCAAATAAAGAAAAAAAGAAAATGAAAAAGGAGCTGAACCTTAGCAAGGAACAATCAGCAACACTGAAAAAAACAAAAAAGGATTACAAGGCTGAAAAAGCAAAAGTAGAAAATGACAAGACGCTGACAGATGCACAGAAAAAGGAAAAGATTGAAGACCTGAAAAAAGAGAAAAAGAAAGAAGTAGACGCTACGCTTACTCCGGAGCAAAAAGAAAAAGCCAAAGCGATGAAAGAGGACCAGAAAAAAGAAAAGAAAGAAAAGAAGCAAAAACAATAAATACAGTTTATCATTTTAATAAAAAAGCAACCGCGCTAAGTGGTTGCTTTTTTATTTCTATTTAAAAGATGCCGCAGATTCACAGCTTCTTTTCGTCATGATCGGTGAGAACACTAACGATGGTTTAAGAAGTTGAAGGCTCATAGCTCGCAGCTCATAGCTTTTCTACTTTGGGTACTTTATTCAGCCCTCAAACTTTTTACCGGATTGGTTAATGCGGCCTTCACAGACTGGTAACCAACTGTGCACAAAGTTATTATTACAATGCCCATTGCGGTAATTAAAAAAATGCTTCCATCAAGACTGGTACGATATGCAAACCCCTGCAACCAATGTTGCATTAACCACCATGCAAACGGGAAAGCTATACACATAGCCAGCAATACAAGTTTTAAAAATTCTTTTGAGAGCATCGTTGTAATATCTGCAACAGAAGCCCCCACTACTTTTCGCACGCCTATTTCTTTTTGTCTTTTTTGTGCAGTAAAAGCAGCCAATCCAAATAAACCCAAACATGAAATAACTATGGCCACCATCGCAAAATATTTCGATAAAGCAGCCACCCTTTGTTCTGCAGCGTACATGGCCCGGTATTCTTCATCAAGAAAAGTATAATCAAACGCAATACCCTGGTTAAAATTTTTAAACAATGCTGCAATAGCTGCAATGGTTTCTTTTTCTTTTGCAGCACTTAGTTTAACAAGAATGGTTTCATTTTTTGCAGCGCATTCCAAAAATGCAGGGCCAACTTTTTTGTACAATGATTCAAAATGAAAATTTTTAACCACACCAATAATTTGTTTCTGCTTTCCCCAGAGCGAAACCATTTTGCCTACCGGGTTTTTAAGCTGCATGGCAGCAATGGCAGATTCATTAAAAATAACCGCATTGCTATCTGCACCAAATGCCTGTGAAAAAGAACGGCCTTCAGCCATTTTCATTCCTAGCAATTCCGGGTAGCCGTAATCTCCGCTTACACCAAAATATTCAATATGCAGATTGGGGTCTTTACCTTCCCAACTTATGCCGCCACCGCTATGGCCTGCGTGGCCCATCAAATCTCCGCTCATACCGGTGGCTTCTGTTACGCCAGGTATTTTTTTTAATGCAGAAAAAAACGGCGCAGGATTATCGCTCAATTTTCCTTCGGCAGCAAACCTTATAACAAAATCTTTATTGTAGCCGAGATTTTTTGTTTGTACAAATTGCATCTGTTTAAAAACCACCAGTACAGCAACAATAAGCACAATAGATACTGTAAACTGAAATACCACTAATCCTTTTCTAATGGTTGCTGCACTTGCTGGTGCATTTATTTTTCCTTTTAACACCATCGCTGGTTTAAAGCCTGAAAGATACAATGCAGGATAACTGCCGGCAAAGATGCCTGTAACCAGCGCAATGCAACAAACCGCAAATACAAACCCGGGGCTAAAAACAATTGCTAATTCTTTACCAGTTAATTGGCGGAATACTGGAAGAAAAAGCAATGCCAGAACAAGTGCAATCAATACAGCTAAAAAAGAAAGCAACACAGATTCTGCTATGTATTGCATAATAAGCGCTTTCCTCGGTGCGCCAATTATTTTTCTTATACCTGTTTCCTTCATTCTGCCAACTGCTTTAGCTGTTGAAAGGTTCATAAAATTAATGCAGGCAATTACCAGTATAAAAATTGCAATCAGAGAAAAAAGCCGAACATATTCTATTCGTCCGCCAGACTGTATGCCATTAATATAATTATTGTATAAATAAGCTTCAGAAAAACGGCGGGCAAAAAGTGTTCCTTCGTATTTATAGAAATCATTACCGGGATAAAGCGATTTTACTTTAGCAGCAGCATAATCTTTTATCTTATTGCTAAATGCAGAAACATTGGTATTTTTTTTCAGCATTACATATGTAGATACCATATTGCTTCCCCAATTGGTAACATCGCCCACAGTGCCGGCAAATTTTTGTGCATAGAGATCAAAAGGTACCAGCATATCAAACTGATTGCTGGCATTGGCCGGTGGCGATTGAAACACACCAGCAATGGTATAAACGCCAGTAAAATCTGCAGGGTCGTCATTATAATTCCAATTAATATTTTTGCCTGCTACATCGGTAGTGTTGAATAATTTCATGGCCAGTTTATCAGACAAAAAAATGCTGTATACTCCAGATAAATTTTCGCTGGCACCATTTATCAACGGATAGGAAAACACTTTGAAAAAATCTTTGCCTGCAAACTGGTGGGTTATTTTAAGATGTTTATCGCCAACCGACAGCACACTATGGTTTTGATCTTTGCGCACCTGCACTGCATATGCTACTTCCGGAAGTTCTGCTGCAAGCGATTGTGCCAATTGACCCTGCGTATATTGTATCACTTGTGTATTGCCAGCGCCATCATCTGCTTTTTTCAGCACTTCATACAAGCGGTTATCATTTGCATTGAATTTATCTACACTTAATTCATCGTTTACCCAAAGTAAAATAAGCAGTACGCATGCCAGCCCCGTTGAGAGGCCAAGCAGGTTAAGCGCAGTAAATTGCTTTTGTTTAATAAGATTGCGCCATGCTACAGTAAAATAGTTTTTCAGCATTGCTTGTTTTTTTATGAAGTTGAATATTTTCAGTTCCAAGAAAACGCCAGCTTTTAAATAGCTTACCAATCATTCAATGGTTTTTCAAGTCTATGACGTTAATGTTCGGTTTTTGTTACAACAGGTGTTCGGAATTGATGCTTGATGGGGAATGGGGAATAGCGAGTGGGATTATGAAGCTTCGCTTCGGTTCGTGAGGACACGAACCATAGCGGTGGAAAAGACGCCGCAGATTCGCAGATTTATTGTTGCACATGCATGTCGTTGCTAATTGGGATGATTACTTTTTTATTTTACAAGATAAATATAAGATTAGTCAGATTTTGAAAATCTGCAGGCAATCGGCCTAAATTTTTTGCCGCAAGACATATAATTTTTTCTGCAAGACTTAATAATTTGCGAATCTGCGGCCAAGTTTTATTGAAATGGCCGGCGAGTACACGAACCATGGCGGTGGTATAGTTGTCCAATGATATGCAGTTGAACTGAGCCAGCCCGAGTGAACTCGTTCGGGCGGGCGTAGCAACGATGCTCAATAATATTCCTATGGCTGATTACAAAAAAAGTAACTCTTATCTCAATACTAAATGCTGTATACTACATACTAAATACCGCTTGTGCAAAAACTACAAAGCCCGGCATTCTCAGCCAGGCCTTGTTGCTAACTAACCTGAGCGGTTATAGTAAAGTGAAATTCTCTAAAAATTTTGTATTGAAATCGCCTGCACGGAAACGTTCGTCTTTCATTAATTGCAGGTGAAAAGGAATAGTTGTTTTAACGCCTTCAATAACATACTCTGTTAATGCACGGTGCATGGTATCTATAGCTTCTTTGCGTGTTCTTGCTGTAGCAATAATTTTTCCAATCATGGAATCGTAATAAGGAGGAATAGTATAACCTGCATACACATGCGAATCTACACGAATGCCATGACCGCCTGGCTGATTTAATACAGTAATTCTTCCGGGGCTTGGCCTGAAATCGTTATAAGGATCTTCTGCATTGATCCGGCATTCTATAGCATGGCCCTGTGGTTCGTAATTAGCACCGCTAATAGATTCACCGGCTGCAATTTTAATCTGCTCTTTTATTAAATCAAAGTTCACCACTTCTTCCGTAACACAGTGTTCTACCTGTATACGGGTATTCATTTCCATGAAATAAAAATTGCGGTGCTTATCTACAAGAAATTCAATTGTACCAACGCTTTCATAATTAATAGCAGAAGCAGCTTTAATAGCGGCTTCGCCCATGCGTTCACGTAAGTCGGGCGTCATAAATGGCGAAGGTGATTCTTCTACCAGTTTCTGGTGACGGCGCTGAATAGAACAATCCCTTTCGCTAAGGTGACTTACTTTTCCGTATTGATCACCTGCTACCTGTATTTCTATATGCCTTGGCTCTTCAACAAATTTTTCTATATAAATACCATCGTTCTTAAATGATGCAGCAGCTTCCTGTTTTGCAGTGTTGAAGTTTTTTTCAACGTCTTCTTCTTTCCAAACTACACGCATACCTTTTCCACCACCACCGGCTGTAGCTTTTAAGATAACAGGATAACCAATTTCTGCAGCCATTCTTTTTGCATGATCAACATCTTCCAGCAAATCTTTACTTCCGGGAACAACAGGCACGCCTGCCCTGATCATTGTTTCTTTTGCAGTAATCTTATCGCCCATAGCATTAATCATATCGGGTGTTGGCCCAATAAACTTAATGCCATGCTCCATGCATATTTGCGCAAACTTTGAATTTTCTGCAAGAAAACCGTAACCGGGATGTATGCCATCAGCATTGGTAATTTCTGCTGCGGCCATTATGTGCGGAATATTTAAATAAGAATCTGAACTCTGTGGTTTGCCAATACAAACTGCTTCATCAGCAAATTTTACGTGGAGGCTGTCTTTATCTGCAGTAGAATAAACGGCTACAGTTTTTATTCCCATCTCGCGGCATGTGCGTATAACACGCAATGCAATCTCTCCCCTGTTGGCAATTAAGATTTTTTTAAACATAGCTTTTAGAATGTGATGAATGTGCCAAATGTGACGAATGTGTAAATGGAGGCATTCTCACATTTCCACATTTCCATATTTCCACATTTAACTTGGTTCAACAAGATAGAGCGGCTGATCGTATTCTACAGGTGAAGCATCGTCTACCAATACTTTAACCACCTTACCGCTAATTTCACTTTCAATTTCATTAAAAAGCTTCATGGCTTCAATAATGCACACCACTTTGCCTGGTGTTACTTCGTCTCCAACTTCAACAAATAAAGGCTTGTCTGGAGAAGCCCGGCGGTAGAAAGTACCAATCATCGGACTTTTTATAGTGATAAGATTTGAAGACGCTGTTGTTTCTGCAGCCTTTGGTTTTTCAGCCGGTGCAGTGGTAGCAGCAGGTGGTGCTGTCATTTGGGCCATCGGTTGCGGTGCATATACCGGTGCTGCAGTAAGCACTTGTTGTACAGCTTCCTGTTTTTGCCTGATGGTAATTTTAAATCCTTTTTCTTCTACCGAGATTTCCCCGATATTGGACTTGTTAATGAGGCGAATCAGTTCCTGTATTTGCTTAAAATCCATATAGCTGAATTTTTTTCAGTGAATAATGGGTGGCTAAGATAGGGTTATTTTGAATTGTACGCCTTAAAATGAATGAAAAGTAAACACGCAACAATTAAAAATAAAAAAACGATAGCTAACCTTTTAAAGGCATTGCCTTGTCCTTTTTAAGTTTTATTGCTGAATCTTGAATTTTATTTAATCCTTTACCCTTTCTACATATTCTCCGCTCTTGGTATTAATGCGGATTTTCTCGCCTTCGTTAACGAAAAGTGGAACCATTACGGTTGCGCCACCTTCTACTGTTGCGGGTTTTAGTGTACGTGTGGCAGTATCGCCTTTCATGCCGGGTTCACTGTAAGTAACCAATACCACAATTTTATCGGGCAGTTCCACGCTCATGGGCAATTCCGTTTCTGTGTTAAACAACACGCTTACACCTTGTCCTTCTTTTAAAAACTTTGGGGCATCCACCAGGTTTTCCTGTACGGTTACCTGCTCAAAAGTTTCATTGTCCATAAAACTATAGCCGGTATCGTCTTTATATAAATATTGATAGTCTTTTCTTTCTACACGAACGGGAAAAATATTATCTCCGCTGTTCCATGTTTTTTCAATGCTGCGGGCATTGTCTACACCTTTTAATTTAGCCCAAACCTTTGCGGCTGCACGGGCAGTTTTGTTTTCACCAAATTCTACCACACTATATAAGCTGCCATCTAATTTGATAATCATGCCACGGCTAATGTCTGCTGTTGTTGCCATAATAAAAAAATTTAAGAGGCGGCAAAGCTAGGGAAAAAAGCCATTAGCTGTTAGCCTTTAGCTTAAAAGAATAGCTGCGAGCTACGAGCTATGAGCTATGAACCGTGAACTATGAACACTATTCTATAATGTAAGCTGTTTTCTGCTCGCAGCGCAAAGCTTCCCTGCTCACAGCTAGCAGCTTGTAGCTAACAGCTAACAGCTAACAGCTTGTAGCTAGCAGCTTTCTTGGTTGAGTAGTCAAAAAAAACTAAATTGACTAAATATCAATTAACTGAACACATATGAAGATCCTGGAAATAAAAGTATTAAAAGGCCCAAATTACTGGAGTGTAAGGCGCAATAAACTGGTGCAAATGAAGCTAGACCTGCAAGAACTGGAAGAAAAACCCACCAATAAAATTGATGGCTTCAGGCAAAGGCTGGAAAAATTGTTTCCTTCTTTATATGAACACCGTTGCAGCGAAGGTGAACCCGGTGGTTTTTTTAAACGTGTGGATGAAGGCACATGGATGGGACATGTAATTGAACACCTGGCATTGGAACTGCAAACCATTAGCGGTATGGATACAGGTTTTGGAAGAACAAGAAGCGCAGGCGAACACGGTGTGTATTATGTAGTATTCAGTTACATGGAAGAAGATGCAGGCGTTTATGCGGCAAGGGCCAGTGTGCGGATTGCACAGGCACTGGTTGATGGTGTTGAGTATAACCTTGAAGAAGATATACAACAGCTAAGGGAAATTCGCGAAGACACAAGGCTTGGGCCATCTACCGGCAGCATTGTAGCAGAAGCAGAGAAAAGAGGTATTCCTTTTATACGGCTTAATAAAAGCAGCCTGGTGCAATTGGGCTATGGCATCCACCAAAAAAGAATACGTGCTACCATTGCCAGCACTACGGGCAATATTGCTGTAGACATTGCATGCGATAAAGAAGAAACAAAAAATCTTTTGGAAGCTGCAGAAATACCTGTGCCGCGTGGTACGGTAATAAGAACAGAAGATGGTTTAAAAGATGCTGTGGAAAAATACGGTTACCCATTGGTGATAAAACCTATTGATGGCAACCATGGCAAAGGCAATACTACCAATATAACCACATGGCAGCAGGCCCTTACCGCATTGGAAGCTGCCAAACAATACGGCCGCAGTGTAATTGTAGAAAAATTTATTACCGGTTTTGATTTTCGCATACTGGTTATCAATTACAAATTTATCTGTGCTGCTTTGCGTACACCCGCCAGCGTTAGGGGCGATGGGCAACACAATATTCAATGGCTGATTGATGAAGTAAACAAAGATCCGCGGCGTGGTTATGGTCATGAGAAAGTGCTTACACAAATCACCATTGATCAGTTCACCCAAAAAATGCTGGATGAAAAAAATTATACGCTGGAAACTGTTCCCCCAAAAGGTGAGCTGGTATTGCTAAAACCTACTGCAAACCTTTCTACCGGCGGAACTTCTACTGATGTAACAGACGAAGTACACCCTGCCAATATTTTTATGTGCGAGCGGATTGCAAAAATTATAGGACTTGATATTTGTGGTATAGATATTATGGCGTCTGATCTTAAAACACCTGTATCAGAAAACGGAGGTGCAATACTGGAAGTAAATGCAGCACCGGGTTTTCGTATGCATGTAGAACCCAGCGAAGGCATTGCGAGGAATGTAGCAGAACCTGTTATTGATATGCTTTTTCCCAAAGGCAGTGCGGGCCGCATACCTATTATTGCAGTTACGGGTACAAACGGCAAAACCACTACTACACGTTTAATTGCGCATATAGCCAAGAGTTCCGGTAAAAAAGTTGGTTATACAACAAGTGATGGCGTGTATATTCAAAACCAGTTGATGATGAAAGGCGATTGTACCGGCCCTGTTTCATCAAACTTTGTTTTAAAAGATCCTACAGTAGATTTTGCCGTGCTGGAAGTGGCACGTGGCGGCATATTAAAAGCCGGTCTTGCTTTTCGCAATTGCGAAATCGCTATTGTAACAAATGTAGCGGCAGATCATATCGGCCTTGGCGGCATTAATACGGTAGAACAAATGGCCAAAGTAAAAGCTGTTGTGCCCGAAACAGTTTTTCCGCATGGTTATGCCATATTAAATGCTGATGATGATTTGGTATACGAAATGCGCAAAGGCCTCGACTGCAATGTGGCTTTGTTTAGCATGAATGAAAACAATCCACGCATAAAAGAACACTCCCTAGCCGGCGGCCTTGCCGCAGTATTTGAAAACCGCTATGTAAGCATTTTAAAAGGCACCTGGAAAATACGGGTGATGAATGTAAAAGACATTCCGCTTACTTACGAGGGAAAAGCTATTCATAATGTAAACAATTGCCTTCCGGCAGTACTGGCTTCTTATTTATTCAGGGATATTACCATTGAAGACATTCGTTCTGCGCTTACTTCATTTATTCCTTCTGCAGTACAAACACCGGGCAGGCTTAATTTTTTTCAATTCAAAGATTATACGGTGCTGGCAGATTTTGCGCACAACCCGCATGGCCTTAAACTACTCGGCGATTTCATCAGCAAACTGGATTACAAAAAACGGGTTGGCGTTATTTCCGGTACCGGCGACAGAAGGGATGAAGACATTCGTGAACTGGGAGAAATCTCTGCCCGTCATTTTGATGAAATAATTATCCGCTGCGATAAAAACCTGCGTGGCCGCACTGCAGACGAAATCATACAACTATTAAAAGAAGGCATTACCATTATAAATCCAAATCTTCCTGTTATGGTTATTCCAAATGAAAATGAAGCATTGGAATACATTTATGCCAATTCAAAACCCGGTACTTTATATACAGTAATGTGCGATGTGGTTTCCGGCGCATTGGATAAGTTGAGGGAGTTGAAGGAGCGGGAGCAAGCGGGGAGTTAGGGAGTAGCAAGTTGCTAGCTGCAAGTTTTGAGCTACAAGCTGCAAGCAAGAAGTTGCAAGTTTTGAGCTACAAGTTGCTAGCTGCAAGCTGCAAGAAGAAAGTTGCAAGTTATTAGCCACAAGCTGCAAGTTTTGAGCTGCAAGCTTTAAAAGGTAAGTTTTATATTTTCTATTTCTTTTCTACGGAAAGCGCCTTGGAGAAAGCATAGAGCATTTTCTGTGTTTCAGCAAGTTGAGCTAGATTATCGGCCAAAATTGCTTGGTTGCCATAGTTTAACTCTTTGGCAATTAGTAACTGTGTTTCCAATTCAAAACTTGAACCCAAAGAAATTTCAATAAAATGCTTGTATTCTTTCTGGCTGCTGCGACTGCTTCCTTCAGCAATATTAGACGGAATAGAAACGCCTGCCCTGTTAATTTGTGAAACTAATCCGAACTTTTCATTCTGCGGAAAAGCAGCAGTTATTTTATAATTATTAACAGCAACAATAAAAGCTTTTTGCCAAACCCTAAGCTCCTTAAAATTTGTCATGAATGAAGTTTAAGAGCCGAGATGTTTGTTTTCTCCTTCCGGTTGCATAAATGGCTTAGTAACCTGCAACTTTCTTCTTGCAGCTTGCAGCCAGCAACTTGTAGCTAACAGCTTGAAGCTTGCAGCTTGCAGCTTGCAGCTCAAAACTTGCAGCTTGCTCTAAAAACCTTTTGGACTTACACCCGCCAACCCTTATTTTTGCACTCCATTTTACGGATTGGCCTATAGTATAATGGTAGTACAACTGATTTTGGTTCAGTTTGTCTAGGTTCGAATCCTGGTAGGCCAACAAAAGCTGAGGTTTACGCTTCGGCTTTTTTATTAATTTTGTTGTTGCATATTGCCCGATAGTATAACGGTAGTACCGCAGATTCTGGTTCTGCTTGTCTTGGTTCGAATCCAGGTCGGGTAACAAAAAAGGACAAATCGATCAAAAATCGGTTTGTCCTTTTTATTTCCGCTAAAACCCACGCCAGGTTTTAAGTAAATTTCAAACACAACTGCATTTAATAAAAAACACCCCCGTATTTGCGGGGGCGTTTTTAGTCATCCATTATAATTATTCTTTCCCTTATAAATGCTTATGTTACCTGCTGATAACTATTTTATGTATCTCTGTTCCTTCGCTGGTTTCTATATTCAGGTTATACATACCCGCTTTAAGGCTGGTTACATTCAGTTGATTGCTGCCCGTATTTAATGATTGTGAAATCAGGATACGGCCCGCTAAATCAGACAATACTGCTGTTCTTTTACCTGATGATGAAGCGTCACTAACCGTTAAATTAACCACATCCGTTGCCGGGTTTGGATAAATACGGATATTGCTGTTATCGCAGTTTACATTGAGTGTAATTGTCTTGCTGTATGCATAGTTGCCATCTATATCAACCATTTTAAGACGGTAATAAGCAGTGCCGGTAGCAGCCTGGTGCGTTGCGTTGTAGCTACTATTGCTGCCGCTGGCATTTACGGTTCTTACTGTACTGAAACTTCTGCCATCAGGGCTGTATTCTACAAGGTAGTTTTTAAAACCTGTCTCTTGCGCAACCTTCCAGTTAAGGTTGGTCTGGCAATTGATAACCGATCCGGTAAAAGATAATAATTGTACCGGCAGTGCAGAAAGAACCTGGATGCTTGCACTTGCATTGTCATCATCAGCACGAACGTTTCCCACAAAAGCTGCCTGGCCAGAAACAAAACCATTATTGATGGTTGCATTTAATGGCCCGCCGGGGGCAAAACCCGTTACAGGGTATACTGCCAGGTATTCATCCTGCGGTGCATCTATTGTTGTAGCCGGAATATCTGTATGGCTCCTTAAAACAATTACAAGCGTGGTGCCGGAAACTATCCTGCTAAATTCATAAAATCCTGTGCTGGAAGTACCTGCCGGCGGAAAAAAAGTGGGCACGCCCACGGTTACCAGGTTCATGGGAATATTAATCGTCCACTGTTCTTTTTCTGCAAGTATGGGATCAGAACCGTTGTTGCCCAATTTAAAGGTTACCGTAGCATTGCTGCCTACCGGTAGCGGATATTGGCTCCAGGTAATGCCAGAAGACAATGGGTTGGCATTGCGGTTTGTCTGCGCCAATGCGCCTGAAAATACTGCGCAAACCAATGCCAGGGTGAACACAATTATTTTAAAATTATTTTTCATTCGTGTTATTTTATATTATAATCCAGCCAATATTCTTACAAAATGTTGTTCATCACATTGCTGTCATAGGTATTGGTAAGGTCGGCAAAAATATTAGCTACAATGTTGCCGGTATTGGTGCCACCCTTGTCTGTTCTTGATTATGTTTATAATCCGGCCAGTATTCTTACAAAAATGTTGTTTGTCACATTGCTGTCATAGGCATTGGTAGGGTCGGCAAAAATATTAGCTACAATGTTGCCGGTATTGGTACCGCCTTTGTCTGTTCTTGTTATAGTAAACCCTAGTTTTATATAACCGCCGGCAGCAATATTTGCCCCCGGTACCATCCTCAGGTTTATTGCTGTTGCTGAAGGCGTACCCACCACCTGCCATTGGCTGTTGTTTACACTTACAGGGCCTAAACCAGCAGGGTTGGCAACTGTTTCAGCTGTATTGTATGCCGACAACTGGTAGCCAACCGGAACTGTTAACCTGAATGCTGCTGCACCGTTAGCAGTTGCTACATTGTTGATTTCATCTATCTCTACCACAAATTCTTTTGTGGTACCTGTAGTAAATGAATTATCACCCAGTTGAATTACCGGCGTTAAATCCGGCATAAAGCAAGTCTGTTTTATGGCAACAATAGGCGAAGAGTTGCTGTAACATCCGGTGGTGGTATCAAAATAAGCCGAATAATAAGTACCTGATGCGCTAACAACAGGGCCGGCAAGTTTATTAGACACCGACACAGGGATACCCGTATAAAAAGACACAATACTGCCCACAGGCTTTTGTGTACTGTCTACCGCCGTTCTTAAATCTATTGAAGGCAACGGGCAGGGGTTGGTGGTGATGCGTATGGGTGATGGCTGGCTGTAACAACCGGTACTGTCTTTGTAAAAGGCATAGTAAACACCCGTGGCCGCCAGCGCAGGGTTGCTTACCAATGGTGAGCTTGATAAAGGGCCGGTATGCCACTCAAAAGTATAACCAGATGGTATGGCTGCCGGCTGATGGGCGGTAAGGTCCGCTGTCTGGGCATGGGCCATAGTACCGCATAGCACCAGCAACAATGCCGTTACCCATTTATATAAATTAAAAAATTTGTTCATAATAAATATTTAAAACTTGGGTAAGGAAACATTATTTTAATGAAGGACCAACGGTTGGCACACAATCACTGGTAATGATGTTGACAATAGCTGATTTTTTACCACTTAAAGTAAGGGTACAACCTGCAGCAGGATTGGCCGGTGAAACCGTAAATGCAAGCGTACTGAAACTGCTTACACCATCATATTTTACCGGTACATGAAATTGCTGTGTGCCTAAAGCGGTTGGGGTAATAACATAGCCAGGGTCTACAAGGCTAAAGCCAGAGCCAGTTACTGTTGGAGTAAAATCTCCCAGCGTGGTTACATTTACCGTTACCAGCAAATCTGCCTGTGAGGCGGTGCCGGCTACGGGTGCTGGCGCTAACTGTGTTTTGCTGCAATCTATGGTACCAGCAGCAGACGATGCTATTGCATTCATACCGCTAAAACCCCAGGCACCCGGGTTACAGGGATAATAAAGTCCGGGGGTAGGGTGATTGTAATTATTTACCCAGTATTTTCCGGATACAAAGTCAGAAGCAGCAAACCCAGTAGGATCAACATAGTAATAATCCGGGTTCAGCGCATGCACATACTGCATACCATTGGAACCATTACCACCACATGACCATAAACGTTCATCCAAAGGGTATTCCGTTGTGCGGGTAATATATTGCAAACCTGATTGTACACTCATGTCTGCCACATGTTTGGCTGCTATTACAGGATTCCATGCCTGGGAATAGTTGCCCTGACCACCATCTGTTGTTGTCCCCCATCTGTAAAGTATATGGTTTTCATCCAACGCTAATAATGGTGAAGTTGAGGCTGCGTCACCATTTGGGTTTGCTTCAATAGCTACCATGGGTGCTGCAACCGGACCAAAGTATATTCTTTTGGGAATAAATGTACGGGAAAAAGCATCTGGAGGGTTCGGAGATGTGCCATCTCCATATGGCATCCCGCTACTATAGAGACCCCATACCCATACATCGCCTGTGGCGCTAAGTGCCATGGCATTGAAATAGCTGCATTTAATGTCTACTATATTAGAAAGCCCGAGTACCTGTACAGGAACCATGCTGTTGCCAGACTGTAAAACACCCCCGGCGCCAGCCACCCAAACGGTGCCATCTTTTTTTAAGATTACTGTTCCTGTGGGTATAGTTGTACCATTGTATGCACGGCAGCCAAAAACAGCCACCCGTACTGCATTGGTAATACCCTGCATTTGCACAGGCGTGGTACTCATATACAATGGTTTATAAGTAATATTGTTAGTGCTGTTAACCCAGGTGGGGTTATAATTATTAGGGATGTTGGTACCATCGCCATAGGCACCATATTCATTATCGCCCAGGGTCCAAACGGTGCCATCGTGTTTTACAAAAGCAATATGCTGTGTACCTGCACTTACAAATTTTGCATTGTTGATTACTTTTATGGGCGTATATATATTGTTGGCGCCCTGGGTAGCATCGGCCCCCCAAAAAGCCCCCCCTAGCTCGTAAGGATTTTGTACCGATGAACCCCAAACCCAGCCCGTGCTGTCTGCTTTAATTAAAGCATTCATATGGCCGTTTGCCGAAGACACCAGTTTTACATTGTTAAAACCCTGTACAGGGTATGGATTAATTGACCTAGTGTTAGCATCAATGCCCACACCGCACGTATAACCACTATAATAAATATTACCAGAACTACTAGAAGAAATTGTAGTCGCGGTTGCCAAAACCCCGGTTTTCGTAGACATAAGACCGGATACATCTATACCGCCCTGCAAAGGCCAGGAGGTGGGTGAAGCACTATAGGGTATTGGCAGAATATAGTTGCAAGTGTTAATACCCCACATATACAATTGCCCGTTTATATTGGCCGTGCTTATAGGGCCGGCCGTAACGCCGGAGGGTGTGTACCATTTGCGGCCGCCAAAACCATCGCCCACCAGTTTATTTTGGGCATGGGCGGGGTACAGGCTGCCCAGTAAAAACATTAAAAGGGGTACGGCATACAATAAAGGCCTGCCGCAGCATGTAAATAATTTTCGCCTTAAAGTAAAAACAGTTTTCATTTTATTTTTTTTGTTTTATTTATAATGCCCGGCCATACACGTTGTGCAAATGACCAGGTTGGTTTAGCAATAAGTAGTAGCCGTTAGTTATTAATGAGCGCCGCAATAATTATACAAGAACTTTATTTTAGGTTATACATAGCAGTTATATTAGGAACTTTACAAGCAGGCAATATACAGCGCAGGATCGTACTTAATACATAAATGTTGTTCTCATGTGTTTTAAGTAGCATTTCTGTGCGTTATATATTTTTATAAAAAAGTATTGCAGTTAAAAAAAAACAAATAATGCATTTATTGATTTGCAATAACCCAAAACCATTACCGCCGCATTTACGCACTACTGAGAAAATATATTTATGAATTTGCCAATTAATAAAGTCGGCACTAATAAGGCAATGGTTGCTTAAGCAGTATTTATGAACAGATTTTGATTTTGCTTTACGTGTTGGTACATAATTTTATTTTCATGGAAATAGCATGCTCCACAAAAAAGAATTGTTTAATAAGTACCACTACGTATTGACGAATTAATAAAAATTATAATAACAAGCCGTCAGAATATAACGGCCTCCAAAATCCTTTATTATTGGTGCAGTTTTGTATTTTAAAATGATTAGGTAATAATGTATACACGGTTATGTAAATAGTACCCAACAAGTGAGGGCTCCGATCAAGGAGATAAAGTATTTCTTAACCATTAAGATTTTTCGCTCAGGCCGCGGGGGCCTCGTCATTGCAACGGCGCTGAACCCGCTTCTTTGCTTCGCAATCCGGCTATCGCCGGAGCCGAACCGGCTTAGGCGCCTTATGCAATGACTGGTGTCAGGCTGCGTGAATGCTGAATTGCTGAAATTATAATTTTTTTATTTCTCTGGTCGGTGTCATTGATTGGAACATTTGGTAGCCATTCAAATCCTGCGAAATAAAAAATATTCCTTAACCATTAAGATTTCCGCTCAGGCCGCGGGGCCTCGTCATTGCAACGGGGCTACCCATCAAATGTTCCTATGGAACATAAAACAATTAATGGCATTGGTGCTACCTATAAGATGTTCCTACGGAACATGTTTAAAAAACTGTTGTGCGTTTCGCTTCCGCACCATCTCATTAAATAAATATTTGTGATTTATTATTGCAGGTGAAAACTTAGCCGCAGATTCGCAGATTATTTCATTCCAGGTCTTAGAAGAAAAAAATATATTTCTTAACTATTAAGATTTTCGCTCAGGCCGCGGGGCCTCGTCATTGCAACGGCGCTGAACCCGCTTCTTTGCTTCGCAATCCGGCTATCGCCGGAGCCGAACCGGCTTAGGCGCCTTATGCAATGACTGGTGTCAGGCTGCGTGAATACTGAATCGCTGAAATTTCATTTTTTTTATTTCCATGGTCAATGTCTCATTGATTGGAACATGTGGTCGGTGGGGAGACCATTAAATAAATATTTGCGATTTATTATTGCAGGTGAAAACTTAGCCGCAGAGTCTTAGAAGAAAAAATTATATTTCTTAACTATTAAGATTTCCGCTCAGGCCGCGTGGGCCCGTCATTGCAACGGGGCTACCCATCAAATGTTCCTACGGAACAGTACACTAATTTTTTCCCACGCCATGGTGCGTGTACTCTTTTCCTCTGTCAGCCCTGTTTTCTCTGTGCGACAAAGATTTAATTTTCGATTTATTTTTTCGCACAATAAAAAAAGACTGTCTTTCAACAGCCTTTTTTTACTACGCAATTGCGGGGGGGATTATCCCGCAAAGCTGATAGAAGCAATATCACTGGGCAGACCGATTTCCTGGTCTTTGTATTCGCCCATTATCATGTATTCGCGTATTTCTGCAACGCCTGCTTTTGCAAGCAACCGTTGGTCTGTATACGGCGTATGCATTGCATGGCCCAGAAACACCCATGTTGTTTCACCCTTCAGCCTTGTATAAATATCAACGCCTTCTACACCGCCTTTTACAAATGTTATTACCACCTTACCACCAACAATGGCCAGCTTTATGGTTGTTTTGTAAGTGGCAGGGTCAAATGCATTTGCTGCAGAATCGGCCTGCAAGTCTTTTAGCATCGAATCTGTGCAATGGGGGTTCGTTTTGAAGTGCGCAATGTTATCGCGGATGCTGGAAAGACTTACTTTCTTTTGCGCATTCTTGTCTTCAGTTGCTTTCTTAGAAGCTGCTGCTGCTGCATTGGCCGCCGCTACCTGGTCTACCAGCAACTTTGCCATTTGCTGCTGCGCGGTTATTTCACCTGCTGTCATACCAAGTTGCGGTCCATACACTGCCACTTTGCTAATGTAATTTTTTAGCCAGGTTACCATGTCGCCATCGTTTGTAGGAATAAAAGAACTCATTGTGTTTGATTTTGATAATTAATTAAATGAACGTTATCCTGAAATAAAAAAGGGAAGGAAGACGCCAATTTCTGTTACACAAGCATGTATTTTTTTTGCGGCTTGTTTTATTTGAAATTGAACTTGTCTTTCTTCGGTTTAAAATATTCTTGCTTTAGGTGGAATTCCTCCAACAGTAGTTTGAGCTTTTCCCGCTTTGGGTGAAATACCTCCAACCATGGCTTGAACTGTTCTTGCTTTGGGTGGAATTACTCCAACCATGGTTTGAACTGTTCCTGCTTTGGGTGGGATACCTTCAACCATAGCTTGAATTGTTCCTGCTTTGGGTGGAATTCCTCCAACCGTTGCTTGAACTGTTCCTCTACCGGTACACACATACTGTTTCAACGATCTACACATTCATTACAATCTTCAAATGGCCTTTTATGGTTTATTAATCATTTGTTGATACCAGCCAGTCATAAAGATTTTACAACGACAGTGAATTGCTGATTGAAGAAAAGCTGCGCAGGCACCGGCTTTGTGTATTACCGGTTTTGGATATTGGGTGATGAATGCAAATTTGACAACCCGTTCGTAATGCCGCACAAAATATTAATCCAATGCCTGCGGCGCAAGCCCAAAACTTTATTTACGTGTTTTTTTATTGCTTCAATAAGTGAAGGGCGGAGTTGTTTTGTAGTGTTTAAGGTGTATTACTTCTTTGCCTGGTGGCACAGTATTCGTTTGCGATTTATTATTGCACGTGAAAACTTAGCCGCAGATTCGCAGATTATTTCATTGGAATTCTTAGAAGAAAAAATTATAAGCCTTAAAACTTTGCCGCAGATTCGCAGATTATCTCATTCCAGGTCTTAGAAGAAAAAAATATATTTCTTAACTATTAAGATTTTCGCTAAGGCCGCGGGGGCCTCGTCATTGCAACGGCGCTACCCATCAAATGTTCCTATGGAACATAAAACAATTAAATGGCATTGGTGCTACCCATAAGATGTTCCTACGGAACATGTCTTGAAGATTGATTTGTGTTTATTGTTCCGGTCTGTGTCTCCTTGATTTATTTCTCGCAAAGGAGCAAAGACGCTAAGAATAATCAAATAGCACATCCTATTAATCCCTTCAATCCTCCCAAATCCCAGTTCAGACAATTTCTCGCAAAGGAGCAGCGCAAAGAATAATCAAATAGCTCATCCTATTAATCCCTTTAATCCTCCCAAATCCCAGTTCAGACAATTTCTCGCAAAGGAGCAGCGCAAAGAATAATCAAATAGCTCATCCTATTAATCCCTTCAATCCTCCCAAATCCCAGTTCAGACAATTTCTCGCAAAGAGCGCAAAGGAGCAGCGCAAAGGTGCTACCCATAAAATGTTCCTATGGAACATGTTTAAAAAACTGATGTGCGTTTCACTTGCTCATGCTTCTTGTGGCTTAACCTCCACGGGATGCTTACAGCACGACAAATTACGAGGCACTATAAGGCAATTGCACATAAAAAACGGATCCTTTTCCTGCAACGCTTTCAAACCAGAGCTGGCCCTGCAGTTCTTCTATTATTTTGCGGGAAATAGATAAGCCCAGTCCATAAGATTTTTCTCCTTTTGTTCCTGCCCTGGACACAGCCGGATCTATGGTAAATATTTTCTCTTTAAAGCTGGCTGGTATACCAATGCCATTATCCTGCACGGATAGCAGCACAGTATCTTCTTTTTTTTCAAGCTGTATCAATATCTCTGCATTTTCCGGACTAAACTTGATGGCATTGTTTACAATATTGTTTACCACCCGCATTATGTTTTGCCTGTTCACCATCATTACCGGGTAATCTACACGCAAGGTTATGCGCTGATTTTTTTCTTCTGCCTTCACCTGGAACAATTCAGTGCATTGTTCAACCAATTTTCCCATATCCACCAGTTCATTGCTGATGTCTTTGAGGTCACGTTTATTGTCCAGCAGATCTTTAATAAGCGTAATAGCGTCTGTGCATGTATGTTGTATTAAATCCAGTGTTTCACGCCTGCGTGGTACCGTTTCTTTTTTTAATAGAGAATAAACAACGGTCCGTATAGCACTAATGGGGCTTTTAAGATCATGCGCTACTACCCGCATAATATGGTTGTTTTCCTGGTGGCTTTGCTCCAGCGAAAGAAAGGTATTGAGCAGTTCATTATTTTTACTGCCCACTTCTGCATTTAAAACACTTAGCCGTTCGGCAAAACGAGATTTACGGTTTAAATTTTTCGAGGCAAGTAGTATAATTACAATAATCAGCACTGTGCTAATGATGGCTATTAAAAGGTAATTTTTTTTAATCTCGTTGTCTTTTTTCAGGTTTTCAACAAATCTTTTTTGTTCCTGGTTTTCAAATTCTTTGGCAATATCGGTGGCTATGAAAAACTTATCTCTTTTTTCAAGCGAATCTTGTATGTAATAGGCATGCAACAGTGAATTATTTGCAGCACCTACCTGGTTTGTTTGCAAATAATAATCTGCCAGCAGTTTGTAATAACTGCATGAAGTACTCCTGATTGCGGTTGTATCAATAAAGCGTCCAAGAGTTTCTAACATCTCTCCGGCTTTTTTTACCTGTTTTGTTTTAAGGTAAATACCGGCAAGTGAAACCATCAGGTAACTGTTAAAAGAAGGGTCGTTTACTTTTTGATAACAAGCATAACTTTTTAAATAAAGTTTTTCGGCGCTGTCTATAGCATTTCGTTGCACCATTATTTCTGCTATATCGCCATATACAGTAGCTTTTTCAATTTCAAAATCTGAAGGCTGGTTTTGGGGAATTTTATTTTCATTTTCAGCAATGTACTTCAGCGCAGCATTATGATAATAAAGGGCACTGTCTGTTAAACCAATTTTATTATAGCATTCGCCTATATTATTCAAATTGCCTGCAACCTCACCAAAGGCCTGGTAGGTATTTTTGATTGCGTATGGCGCAACAGCGCAAATCTTACGGAAAAAATCTACAGCAAGTAAATATTTGTGCTGTTGAAATAAAATACTGGCCATGCTATGGTAATACTTGTAAAGTATTTCAACATCTTCTTTATGTGCAGACATTATGAGTTTTGCAGTGGTGTAAGTACGAACGGCTTCATCGTAATGCTGGTATTCAGTATTAATTTCTCCCTTTCTGAAAATGTATTGTAAATACGGCTTGAAATTTTTTTCGTCCTGCAAATGATTGCGCAGCAGGTTTATACTGCTGTCTGTATACAAAATGGCTGTATCGTATGCATTTTTACCGCGACCGGTAACTCTTTTCCGATCAAACAATTCAAGCGCATCCTCAACAGTTGGATTTTTTAACGAAGCAAAAACTGAATCAAGATATTTTATGTCATTGTCGGTATAAAAACGTTTGTCGGCATAGGCCGTTGAATCTATTTTGATGACAGCTATTTTAAAATCTGATTGCTTTTTTGCCACGGGGCTGTTGCAGGAAATAAACAATAGCGTGGCAATAAAAAACAGGACAATACAGCAGTTGTATATGCTACCCAAAAGAAATATTTTTTTTAATTGCTGCATGTAATGTTCTTATTCTATATTAATCAGTTTTCGCTGTAAGGTAGTTGCACATAAAAAACAGATCCTTTTCCTGCTTCGCTTTCAAACCAGAGCTGGCCTGCATGCTCTTCAATTATTTTCCGTGAAATGGATAAGCCCAGTCCGTAAGATTTCTCTCCTGCTGTACCCGCCCTGCACACATTAGAATCTATTGTAAATATTTTCTCTTTCAGGCCAACCGGTATACCAATGCCATTGTCATGTACACTCAGCAGTACACTCCCGTCTTTTGTTTCCAGGCGTATGGTAATCTCAGCATTTGCAGGACTGAATTTTATTGCATTGTTTACAATATTGCTGATAACCCGCCATATTTTTTGCCGGTTCAGCATTATCAGCGGATGATCCAGCTGTAGTTTTAAGTGTTGATTTTTTTCTTCTGCTTTAACCTGCAATAATTCTGCACATTGTTCAATAAGCCTTCCCATATCAACCAGCTCTTTGCTGATGTCTTTAAGACTGCGTTTATTGTTGAGTAAATCTTTAATAAGCGCTATAGAATCTGTACAGGTTGATTGTACCAGTAGAAGTGCTTCCCTGCTTTCTCCTGCCGGTTCTGTTTTTAATAAGGAATAAACAAGCAGCCGTATGGCGCTAATTGGGTTCTTAAGATCATGCGCCACTACCCGCATGATGTGGTTATTTTCATAGTGGCTTTGCTCAAGCGAAGTAAATGCTTTTTGCAGGTCGTCGTTTTTCTGGTTAATATCTGTGTTTAGAAGAGTTAGCTTTTTTACATAACGTGATTTGCGGTTCAGGTTGTACCAGATTAGCAATATAACTATAACCCCCAGTGAAGCGCTGGTAACTGCTATTAACAGATAGCCGTTTTTAATTGCATTGTCTTTCTGCAGGGTTTCGTTAATTTGTTTTTGTTCCTGTTTTTCAAAGTCCCTGCCAGAGTCAATAACATTTAGTAAGTCATCCTTTTTTTCAATTGAATCCTTTATAGCAAGGTTCTGCAATAATGCATTGTATGCCGCCACGGGCTGATTGGTTCTTAAAAGATATTCAGAAAGCAGTTTATAATAATCAGCTGCATCTTTATTCATCTCTTTTGCGGTACTGGCGTAGACTGAGTCAAATAAAAGTTCTTTTACTTTTTGTATTTCGCTGGTTTTGAGATATAGCGATGCCAGCGACCGCTGAAGATGTTTTGTAAACGGCAGATCGTTTTGTGCAATGGGGGTTTCAGCACGTGCTAACAGGCGTTTTTCCAGGCTGGCACCAGCCATACTTTTTAAGAAAAATTTTTTTGCGCCTGCCAAATCGTTGTTTATATACAGCAAAACCCCATAGTTGTAATAAAGCTTGCACCGGTGAAAATCAAAAATATCGGGGTCAACTGCGTAGAATCTTTTTTCATTCCGGTTAATATAATCAAGGGCTGCATTGTAATAAAAAAAAGCACTGTCTGGCATGCCAGCCTTTGCAAAGGAATAGGCTTCATCGTGCATATCTCCCGCAGCATTCATAAAAGCGAAGTATTGATTTTTAGAAGCGCAAGAATCAATAACAGATAGTATATGGTATAAGCCTGTAACCTCCAGGTATTTTTGCTGTGCAAACAAAATTTCAGCCATGCCCTGGTAATATTCATACAATGCCGCAGAGTCTGGTTTGCCCGGAATAAAAAAAGTTTTGCCTTTTGTATAATTGTAAATGGCATCGTCATATTTTTTTACCATCCGGTAAATATGGGCTTTTGCAAAAAGTGTTTTTACAAAAAGGCCGGCAAATTTTTCATTGCTGGTATGTTCTTCCAGCAGGTTAATATTGCTGTCTGCATATAAAACTGCTTTGCCAAAATTGGATTTGGTATCTGCGTAATAAAAAACCTTCCGTAAATTTCTATTTGCTATATTATCAATGCTTGCTTTATGTAAAGAAGAAAAAGCTGAATCCAGCAAGGCCATATCTGTAATGGTATATTTGAAAGGCTCATTGTTAAGCGAAGAATCTATTTTCTGTAAAACACTGTCAAAATATGCCTCTGCTGCATTGTTGGATGTTTGCCTGCAGGAAACAGCAATGCTTAAAAGAATAAAAAAAACATGCAGCCGGCAAATGCACCCGGCCCAAATAAATGCAGTTATATTTTTAATGAACATTATAAGGCAATGTTTGCAATCTGAACCATTAAATTTAATTAACAAGTATAGGGGACGGGCAATAAATGTATTTACTACTATTAATTTTCAAACGGGTGACATTAGAAGATATTGCAAAACATTATCCATTCTTTTCTCAAAACATACAAATAGTATTTACGTACTAAAAATAAATATAATTGTTTGTAAGTATAAGTACTGGTCCGGATAATTTTATTGGGGTCAATTCTCTTCTAATAAAACATATTTATATAAGGTTGCCACATAAGGACGGTAGCCATATAAAAACAGTTGTATTGCAATAGAGAATATATGATAAAATAAATATTGATAACAAATTGAAAAGTACAGTATTTATTTAATAAAAGTTTAAAATGTTAATTTAGGCTGTAACGCCAACAAAATGCTAGGCGTATATACGTATTGAGTAAAATATGCCATAAAAATTACCGGGCCACCCGGCACGGGACTGCATTAGTTTAAACTATTTGAATATTAACCCCCGCCATCCGCTTACTATAAGATATTGTAACAACAGGTTACCTGTAATAACAGCATTAAGAAATACGGACACATGATAAAGCGGTGTAAGTAAAAAATACTCTTTTGTAATCTTATTCCCGGGCCAGATAATTAAAAGAAGATTATGCACGTTTTAATTGCTGTGCTTTTTGGTTTTGTACAAATAATTTGTGGCAACACGTTTATTAAAACCGGGGTACGATAGCTGAACATTTAAACGTAATTATTAATCATAAAAAAAACATCCTTTTTTAATACGCAAACTCTTAAATACCTGGAATGAAATTCCTGCCCTATAAACTAAAATAAATATTTATGAAGAACAATTTTAAAAAAATTGGATTATTAATGTGTATTGTTTCTTTTCTGTTTTCTAAAACATTTTCGCAACCATTAAACCAGAATGCCGACCCAAGTGCAACGGCTGTTACATGGAGTATGCCTTCGCTGCCACAGGGCACAAATTCTAATCTCACATTTACATTGGGCAATAACGGAACAGATCCGCTACCCGCAGAGAAAGTTGAATGGACTATTAATATTCCATTGAGCCGGGTAACCGTAGGACTGCCTGCTTTTATTGCACCAGATGGATCAGCAAATACAGGCCTGTATGAATATCTCCGTATTGTTTCAGGAACAACGGTTGTGGTTGTACTGAGAAGCCATACAGACATTCCACCAACTTCTGCATTTCAACCACAGGATCAATACAAAGCCGTTTACCCTGTAACCGGCGCCATTATAGGAGGGCCTACCTATGCCACATTAAATGCCGCAATTGTTTCCGGCAAACTTTCGCAGGTAGGCAATGCTTCTCCCTCAAACGATAATTCATCAGCCGCAATATTAGTTTCTCCTGCGGCCAGTATAAATACAATATATCCAAACCCGGCAAGCAATATTATAAATATAAACATAGCCAATATACCTGCCGGTAAATCAACTGCCCAGTTTTATGACGCAGCCGGCCGCTTAATTATGAGTTCAATATTAACAACTGGTTTTAACCAGGTAGATGTAAGCAGACTTGTTTCCGGAACTTATACCATAGCTATTGAAGGGGCGGGCCAAACATATAAAATTGTTATAGCAAAATAAATTATACTTTAAAATATTACTATTTA
This sequence comes from Chitinophagaceae bacterium, assembly GCA_044227095.1. GTDB lineage: Bacteria > Bacteroidota > Bacteroidia > Chitinophagales > Chitinophagaceae > JACMLD01. The sequence continues at coordinate 62,727 of JBGAFV010000001.1, forward strand.
AATGCCCTGTCACAACGGGGCATTTTGTTTTTGCATTCTTAAGACTGTAAAAACTATAGAACTGAATTAATAAATAACAATAGCATTTTTAAATAAACCCAGGATAAGTAATTACACTCTCAACAAAGACAGTTCAGCAAAATGCAGCATATAAACATACCTGGCCTACGTGTATGCATAACCACGTAATTAATTCCAAAACAATGCCCTGTAGTAATAAACCAATATTTAATACCGTTACAATTAAACTGTTTTTTTAGAATAAATATATTTTATTAGCAAATACGCAATAGTATATATTTTTTTTGATGCCACATTTTTTATGAGCATTCCTTATCCATGTAAAGCAACTATTTTCTGAACCAATAACAATCCGAAGATGAAACCAGTTAAACTCTTCTTTTCAGCAGTACTTTTTTTTACGTCCGTCAATTCTTTTTCGCAAAGCCCCGGCGGAGTAAGTGGCGTAACAGTGTGGCTCAAAGCCAATGCCGGCGTTACACTCTCTTCCAGCTCAACTCCCTGGGTTGACCAGGCAAATGGCTATTCATTTTCTGCCGGCACTGGTCCTAACGGTACCAGTACAACCATCAACTTTAACCCCGCCCTTACCTTTAGCGGCCAGCAGTTGCAATGCAGTGGCATACCTGTTAGCAATGTGGTGCCTTCGGGCGTAAGTTCACACATTGTAGTGTACAAGAAAGCTACCGATGCCTTCCCAAATTTTACCTTATACAATTATGCAATTAATTCCGGCAATCCTTATGGTATTACCGCAAGGTCTGATGGAGAACAAATTTTATGGACTGCTGCCGCTTCCCCTTTTACAACTCCTGCTACAGGCAGTATATGTATACAAGATGTGTTTGGCAGCTATTCCGGCGGCGCAGTGTATGGCTCAAATGGCAGCCTGGTGAATACTACATTTTCCAGCGGAAACGGGAGTATAGGCGCCAGCCCAACGTTCTGGATAGGCGGTGCCGGTGGTGCCCAGCTAACCAGCAGTTCTATAGCAGAAATAATTGTATATCCAACCGATCAACGGGCCGGTAAAAACAATATAGAAAGTTATCTTGCCACCAAGTACGGTGTCAGTTTGCCGCATGACTATATCAGCCCAACGGCAGGCACCTATTATAATGTAACCACCACCACACCACAGAACAACACCGGCTATCTAAATGATATTACAGCCATTGGCAAAGAATCTGGCCAGGCATTAGACCAGGAGCAATCTTATTCTCAATCGGCCAGCTTTCCGGTGTACATTGGTGCAGGTAGCACTATAGCAGCAAGCAACAGCGCACATGCCAGCACGTTGCCAAACAATACATATCTCGCTTTTGGCCACAACGGCGGCACTACATCACCGCTTGCTACATCTCTTATTGCAGGCAACAATGCCATGGCAAGAATATGGAAGGTGCAGCAAACAGGTTCCGTGGGTACGGTAATGATTGCTGTTCCGGTTTCTGCCTTTGCAGCGTTTGCCTCTGGCGGCGCCTGTGTTTCTATGTTAACTTCTACCAGCAGCAGTTTTGGCGCAGGCACTTATACACAGGTAAGTAATACAGGTGTACCGCAAACCATTAATGGCACACCCTGCGTTACCTTCTTAAAAGATTTTTCTGATGGCAAAATTTACTTTACATTTTTGCAGGCTACACCCAACTACAATGCAACCGCGGCAACAACCGGTACCACAGTTACAGCAAGCGGCGGAAACACTTGTTTCTCTGCAGATGGCTGGAGTATATACAGCAATGGCGGAAACAAATACCTGGGTATTTATGCCAACAACAACACATTTACAACAGAGCCAACAGTAACCATCAGCAACAACAACTCTAATACAGCAATAGCCAGCAGTACTAATGCTACTTCGTTAAGCAGCAATATGTATACTATTGACAATAGCGCAAACAGTTCAATCACCTATAGTAACCCCATGAAAGTGCGTGTGTACTTTAACCCGGCGGATACAATTGCAGCCTTTAGCCACGCCAGCTCGGCTACAACAAACCCTGTGGGCAATACAAAATCTATGTGGTTTAAATTTGAAGGCTCTGCTGCGGCTGTCAGTGCGGCGCAGGTAAACAATGGCATAACAGGCGCCCGTTACCTTACACCGGTATATGGAAAAGAAGGAGGCATAGATTATGCAGAGTTTAGTGGTATTACCAATTTCAGCACGTTTGGTTTTATGGCCTTCAATACCCAGTTTACATTGCCAATAAATTTGCAATTATTTACAGGCACCAGGCAGGGTAGCAACAATTTATTTCAATGGAATGCAAACAACGCCGTTAGCTTTTCGGCTTTTCAACTGCAACGTGCCAGCACAAGCAATAGCAGCTTTACTACAATTGCTACTATTAGTTATAACAACGGCCAAAGTAATTATAACTATACAGACCTTAATGTATCGGCCAATGCTTATTATCGTTTGGCTTTGGTAGACATAGACGGCAAAATTAGTTATAGCAATACACTCTTTATACCAGTTACCGGCGCAACACAAAGCATGAAAGTGAGCCCCAACCCGGTAACCAACGGCAGTCAAATCGCCATCACATTGAGCGGCTATGAGAGCAATGCTACCGGCAGCCTATACGATGCTTTTGGCAGGCTGATAAACCAAAACAAACTTATCAATGGCAAAAATACATGGGCTATCGAATCTCTTAACAGGGGCATATATCAACTGATAGTATCCGATGCAAATGGCAACACACATACAGAAAAGATAGTGGTGCAATAAAAGAAGAACATGTAAACGACCAGAATCAGAATATAAAATTGTCTGGCATGAAAACTGGCAGCAATAAATAATTTTCTCTGGCAAACAATAAGAAAGCAGCAGGCAGAAAGCTTGTTGCTTTTTTATTTATGAAACCACATGCTTTTATCTGCCAAATATTTTTACAAAATAAAAACCTGCTTGTTTATTATCGCGGTTTATTAAAATCATCAGTTATCATACTTGCAAAAAAGTTGCACAACCTGAAACACTTTACTGTCTAATACATAAATAATATTTATAATTTATTTGTAGATATATTATTCATTACATATATGTAGTACTACGCAATTTTTATAAAACAACTACAATGCTGTAATAAATAAATGTTAAGCGCCGTTATGTTTAATATTAGCATTTTCAGGTTATTCAATAGTGATAAAATATTTAATTAACAAATACCTAATAGTCTATTAAGATTACACAATTAATTAATATCACCTAATAGCTAAAAGACTACATATAGAAAACATTTAAATGTAAATAGTTGCACAACACATATACTAATTTTTTAAAATATCGCTATCAATTATTTTTTACTTCCAAAGCTGTAATATGAAAAATCCAAACCGATTAGTTGCACAAAAAAACACCAGTTTTTATAAACTTTTTTTATTGATTGCATTTTTGCAGGGTCATCAATATTTATTTGCGCAAAGTCCTGGCGGTGTATCCGGCGCTGCTTTGTGGTTTAAAGCAGATGCTGGTACCAGCAGCACTACAAACGGAGCAGCAGTAACCTCGTGGACCAACCAGGTTGCAGGAACGCTTAATCTTAGCGCTAACCATAACCTGGGCGCAGCCAACCCTACTTATGTAAGTTTAGGGATGAACTTTAACCCGGCTGTATCCTTTCTTACCAACGCTATGGATACTTTGCCCGCCGGTGGTCCGGTACTGGGAAATTCTACTGTATTTGTAGCCGGTATAAGAGCAGCTTCAGTGTCATCTTTCAGCACCATCTGGAATGCCAGAACCAGTAATAACGCCACTGCCTGGATGCCGATCATTAATAATACGGCCAAAATAGGAAGTGCTACCTATGTTCCTGCATATACTACCACTGCTACCACGCTCAGCTGGTCCGTTGGAAGCTCCTCACTACTCAGGCAGCGGGTATTGGGCACAAGTGCCTTTTATGCGCAGGCAGGTGCAGCGGAAGCAGGCGCCAATACTACCACCAATGCTGGCATCAACACAGCGGGGGCGTATCCTTTTTTTGCATTCGGCAATAATGCAAGTACCGATGCAACCAATAAGGATAATGAAGCCTTTGGAACTTTACCCGAAACCATTGTATACAGCACTGCATCATTAACGGCAGCACAAACAAATAGAATTGAAAGCTATCTCGCTTTAAAATATGGTATAACGCTCAACCAAACCACCGCCCAAAACTATACCGCCAGCGACGGACTTACTAAAATGTGGGATGCTTCGGCAGCGGCAACAGGTTTTAAAAACGATATTTTTGGTATTGGCAAAGATGCAGGCTCGGCTTTGGATCAAAAAATATCCCAATCTACCAACACTGGCGGCGGCGTGCTTACAATAGCCACCACCAATAATTTTGTATTGAATAATTTAGACGTATCACGTACATCATTAAGCGATCTTAATTTTGAAACCATCGCCAATAATGCAGGTGCCGCCACCTGGACAAATACCAATACGCTATCGCCCTACTCTAAATTAACCAGGGAGTGGCAGGTACAGGAAACAGGTTCTGTCGGCGCTATTATTATCCAGTTTGATGTGGCCAATGCATCATTTGATATACCGGCATTAACAGCAGGAAGTTCTTACTATTTATTTTACGATGCAGATGGCGATGGCAACTACGCAAATGCCACGGCAACTGCGCTTACCCCATCGGGCAATTTATGGAGTACCAGCATCGACTTTGCCGCCGGCAGCAAGTTTACAATTGCCACGCTTTCCCCTTTTGCCGGGTCAGACCAAACTATTTGCGTATCTGGTACGCCTTCGGTTTCTCTGGCCGGAGCCAGCACAACGGGCACCTGGACGGCGCAAACCGGCAACCCGGCAGGCGCAGCTTTAGGAGCCACCACTGCTGGCGCAGCAACAGTAAATTTTACCAACGCAGTCGTTGGATCTTATAATTTTATTTTTACGGACGGAAGCCTTACAGATACTATGACAGTTTTCGGACAATCATGCGCAGGCGGCGTTAGCGGCGCATCAATATGGTTGAAGGGTGATCTTGGTGTTACCTCATCCAGCGGCAATGTATCATCATGGGCTGACCAGTCTGGCAATGCCCGCAATGGCACACCCGTTTCTACATGTCCCTATAACACGGCTACCGGGCTCATTAACTTTAACCCTACCGTTAATACAAATAATAAAATAAATATTGGAGGTACAACTGTACCCTTTACCAACAGCACCAATTTTGTAGTAGGCACAAGAATAACTGGTGCTGCTTCACATTGTACTGTGTGGTGCGATGCCGGTGGCAATACTCAACCTTTCAATATAAATGTTACCGGCAACGCTGTTGGCGTTGGCAATAGCGGCACTAATATAACTTCCTCGTCATACACCTGGGCTATCAGTGAATCTTCTTTAATGCAAGAGACGATGCTTGGCACTGCGTATAGCTTTTCTAAACTTGGCGGCACGGCCAGTGCATTTACCAGCAGCTTAGACGTAACCGGTTTCAACTATCATCATATTGGCAATGGCGGTGGAACAGCTGCCCCGTTTGGCAATATTGCTGAAATAGTTGTTTATCCAACTTCTACACTTACCACTGCGCAAAGCCAGCAGATAAACAGCTATATGGCAACAAAATACGGCCTTTCACTTGTGTCTGATTATATAAGCCCGCTGACAGGTACTTATTTCAATACCACCAGCACCAATGCTGGTTACGCAAACAATATTGCCATCATTGGCAGGGAAACCGGCCTTGGACTGGACCAGGAACAATCATTTTCGGGTACGGCTGCGGTACCTGTCTTTATGGGCGCCAATAATACAATTGCCGCAACTAATCTTGCCCACGGTACCTCATTGGCTGATGGCAGCTACGAAGCGTTTGGCAGTAATAACCTGAGTGCCACCATCAGTGCGGTTAATGCAGTTAATGCAACCGGTGCTCTTGGCAGTGGCCTTCGTATGGCAATGGTATGGAAAGTGCAAGAAACCGGAACAGTAGGTTCTGTGATGATTGCAGTACCTTCAAGTGTATTCAATGCAAGCCCATGTAATTCTTACCTGGTAGTAAATTCAAGCGACCCAACATTTGCTGCCGGCAACACATCAATAAGCAGCAGCGGAACGCAAACAATCAATGGCGTTGCCTGTACCAAATTTACTGTAGATTTTACCTCCGGCCAGTACTTTACATTTGCACAAAGCATCAGCACAGCACCGGGCCTGGTAACAACCGGCAATGCGGTAAGTGGTGTGGCGCTATCGCCCTGCAGCGATGCATCGGCTTACAATGCGTATGTGGACAATGCTGCAACACCTACCCAAAAATACATGGCCATTCAGGCCAACGGCAACAATCTTACGGGAGTAGCAGTATCGGTAAGTAACAATAACAGCAACGCTGCCGTAGGTACTACAACAAATGCTACCGCCCTTAGCAGCAATATGTATTATATTGATAATAGTGCAAACGGATCACCCACTTATACCAATGCAATGAAAGTAAGGGTATATTTTAACCCCCAGGATACAGTGGACGCATGGACAAATGCAACTGCAAAAGCATCAAGCAACCTGTCCACAAACACTAAATCAATGTGGTTTAAATTTGAAGGTAACCCCGCTGCAGTTGCGGCCGCACAGGTAAACAACGGCATCACAGGTGCAACTTACCTTACCCCAACTTATGGTATTGAAAACGGAGTAAACTATGCAGAATTCGGTGGTATCTTCAACTTCAGTACACTTGGTTTTATGGCATTCAATACCCAGTTTACATTGCCGATAAATTTGGAATTGTTTACAGGCACCAGGCAGGGTAGCAACAATTTGTTTCAATGGAATGCAAACAACGCGGTTAGCTTTGCGGCTTTTAAACTGCAACGTGCCGGCACAAGCAATGGCAGCTTTACTACAATTGCTACTATTAGTTATAACAACGGCCAAAGCAATTATAACTATACAGACCTTAATGTATCGGCCAATGCTTATTATCGTTTGGCTTTAGTAGACATAGACGGCAAAATTAGTTATAGCAATACACTATTTATACCCGTTACCAACTCCACACAAAGTATAAAAGTAAGTCCCAATCCTGCATCGGGTGGTATGGCCAACATTACATTAACTGGTTATACAGGCAGTGCTACCGGCAGGTTGTATGATTTTTCAGGCAAAGTAATGATCACAACCAGGCTTACCAATGGCAACACTGCAATAAATATAGCAAACCTTGCCAAAGGCATATACAACCTGGTAGTAACAGATACAAATGGAAACACACGCACAGAGAAGATACTGGTGCAATAAATATAAAGTGTGCAATTAATTCACAAAAGCATTGCAGCGGTATCAGAACCTGCTGTAATGCTTTTTGCTTTAGTTATAGTACGTATATATAATTTTCTATTTCAATATATCTCTTAGCTGAAACATGCAACAAGCAACGCATTAAAAGTATTTTATATAAAGACATATACAGCATCACTTAATTAGCATTATTCATTGCACAGCAGCAATAAAGAAATATCAGACCCGTTATATTAAAGAAGAATATGAATGTTTAATTTTTACTAAGCAAGTACGCAATAGTACCTATAGAGATCTAAAAATTAGAGCTATTTAAATGTTTAAAATTTTATATATAAATACATCTTCATGTGACTTAATTAAATTATTTTAATTGGAACACATGTTTGAGATTATCTATTTATACAACAGTGCTTTGCCAGAGTGATCTTAGAAAAAGGTGGCAGGAAATTTTATTATGCGGCGTGAGGCAATCTAAGCTATCCGGCTTTTTTACTGCATTTTTAAACTTTTCGCCAGAACGCAATACCAATAAAGGGGTAAAAGTTTGTTGCAGTAATTACCAGTATCGCCATCATTATATTCAATGACCCGTGTAATAAACAAATCTATGAAAACAACTAGACTAATTTTTACTGTAACAATATTACTAACATTCAATACTATTTTTGCGCAAAGCCCTGGCGGGGTGACAGGCGCACAATTATGGTTAAAGGCAGATGCGGGCACCGGCACTACTACCAACGGCGCAGCCATAAGCACCTGGACCGATCAATCGGGCAGCGGCAATCATGCAACAGGCCAGTTGGGCATTCCATATAATTTTACCCCGGGTGTACCCAATGCCAACTTTAACCCTTATATAAAATTCAACCAAAATGCAGTGGGGCAATCATTTACTCTGCCCACGGGCTTTTCAGACTATACCAACGGGCTTACTTTCTTTAGCGCAGCCACATTCCTGAACTCCGGTACGTATGCATACGGGAAGCTAATTGACCTGGGGGCACCGGGTGGCACAGATGATGTAGCAATCGGAAGATTTGGTACCGCTAATAAAATTGAACTGTTCAGTTCAATTGGTAGCAGCGCCTGGGCAGGCAATTCAGCGCCGGGTGGTGGTAGTGCGAATCAGATTGTAGCGGGCATCAACCAGGTATGGACATTAACATCTCCTGTCGGCACAAGCGGCACTTTAGTAATTCCAACATCTGTCGTTAACGGTAATACCCCTATCGTTTTGCCTAACTCTGATCCTAATGGTGGTGGAGGCTTCTACCATGTACCTAATGTGGTAAGCCGTACCAGCAATATGCTCGGCAGCGGCACTATGAGCCTTACCGGCAGCGGCAACAACAATTTCGTTGGCAATATGAGCGAAGTATTGCTTTATAATAAAATACTAACCGCTGGCGAAACTGTACGGATACAGAGTTATCTCGGCCTTAAATACGGCATTACTTTAAACAGCGGCGCTATTACTTACCTGGCCAGCGATGGCAGCACACCTATGTGGACCACTACCGCAGGCTATACCAACCGGGTGTTTGGCATAGGCACAGACAACGGCTCCGGGCTTGCGCAGCAGGCATCTACAGACATTAGCACATCAGCTTCCGGTACGGCCCAAGGCGTATTAACTATTTCCACAAGCAATGATTTTGCAACGCCCAACAATTTGCGCAGTGCCGGTACGGCATTGGCCAACCTGAAATTTATAACCATCAGCGATGATGGCGGCAGTGTTACCAGCACCACTACCACCAACGCACCGGCATCAAGCGCCGCTTTGGGCAGTGTTTCCGGTATTCTTGGCCGCAACTGGAAATTGCAAAGCACTAATGCACTTAGCTCAACAATATACCTTCAGTTCAACACAGCTAATGCTGTTACAGGCAGTTTTCCTGCACTATCTGCCGGCCAGAGTTACAGGCTGGTTTATACCACCAACGCTACACCGGATTACAGCAGCAATGCCACTATATTACCACTGGTACAAAACGGCAGCTTGTTAACTACAGCAGGAATAACGCTTCCGCAGAACGCTTTTTTTACCCTTGTTGTTTTAACGCCAGTGGCTGCTCCGGGCACCATAGCGCCAAGCATCTGGTTAAAAGCAAATGCTGGTATTACAGGTAACCCGGTTACCAACTGGGTTGATCAATCTGCCAGCGCAAACTCCTTTACAGTTTATCCTGGTTTTACAGGGCCAACTACAAATACATCTATCAATTTTAATCCTGCGGTAACTTTCAACGGCAGCAATACCGTTCTTTATAACGGTGGCATAAATTTAAACAGGTTGGCAAATACGGCCAGCACATGGCAAACCACTCAATTTGTGGTCTATATTCCAAAATCACCGCTGCAGGGTTTTCTATTTGGAATGACGGGTGGCTTAGCAAGCGCATGGGATTATCGTTTCGGTACTGCATCTACCGGTGGTGATTGGTTAGTGGCAAACAGAGGCACAGCGAATAATTGTGTTGGCGCCAATAAACCGTTTATTGCCGACTTATATAGCGACTATAATACAATAAATGGTGTGGGCGTAAATGGTGTGGTACAAACAGGTGCTGTCTGGAATTCGTTTCCCACAGCCACCGGCACTTCATTACTTACCCTCGGCTCAATGGTAACAGGTGCCTACCCTACTGATGCCACTGCAGCTGAAATAATTCTTTATCCATCCATTTTATCTACTGCCAGCATACAGCAAATTGAAAGCTATCTTGCTGCCAAATATGGCATTTCTATAAACGCTCATGATTATATAAGCCCAACTACCGGCATTTATTTTAGTCAAACGGCCAATAGCGGCTATACAAACGATATTACCGTAATAGGAAAAGAAACTTCACAGGCACTGGACCAGGAACAATCATCTTCTGAAACGGCGGCTTTTCCTGTGTATGTGGGTGCCGGAAGTGCCATTGCAGCCAGCAACAGCGCACATGCCAGTTCGTTGCCCGACAATACTTACCTCGCATTTGGTAATAATGGTTTAGCTACTACGCTTTCACTGGCTTTTGGCACCCAAAACATAATGCCAAGGGTATGGAAGGTGCAGCAGACGGGTACGGCTGGTACAGTAATGATAGCCATTCCGGTTTCTGCTTTTACAACTTTTGGTAATGGCGGGGCCTGTGTAAATTTATTAACTTCATCTACCAGCAATTTTGCCAGCGGAACTACTGCGCAAATAGCACCAAACAGCCTGATACAAACTATCAACGGTATCCCCTGCGTTACTTTTTTAAAGGATTTTTCCGACGGGCAAATCTATTTTACTTTTATGCAAAATGCTGCAAACTATATTGCTACTGTTGTTGCAAATGGCAGTTCAATAACAGGGTTGACTGGCGGACAAAGTTGTTTGTCGCCTGATGGCTATACAATTTTTGTAAATGGCACAGCGAAATACCTGGGCATCTATTTGAATGGTAATACATTTTCAGCAAACCCGGCTATAACCGTAAGCAACAACAACTCAAATGCACCAACCATTGATGCCAATAATAATGTTACTGTGGTTAGCAGCAATATGTATACTATTGATAATTCAATAAACGGTTCGATTACTTACCCCAATGTTATGAAAGTAAGGGTATATTTTGATCCTGCGGATACACTGGCAGCCTGGAATAGTGTAAATACAGCAACAGCAAATCCCCCTTCCATTGTTAAATCTGTTTGGTTTAAATACGAAGGAACGGCTGCCGAAGCGCTGGCCGCAAAATACAGCCTGGGCATTACAGGCGCCAAATATTTTAAACCTACTTATGGTAAAGAATCTAATGGGGTAGATTATGCAGAGTTTAGTAATATTAGCAATTTCAGCACCTTTGGATACATTTCATACAATTCATTATCTGTACTGGCAAAAGATCTGCAATATTTTAAAGGCGTAACACAGGGTAGCAATAATTTGCTGCAATGGACGGCAGGGGAAGCAGCACACTTAAGCAGTTTTAAACTACAACGTTCAGTTTCTAACAATGGTAGTTTTGCCACAATAGCAACAATAGCTTATACAAGCACCCAAAGCAATTATAGTTATACAGATGCAAATGCACCTGTAAGCGGCTACTACCGTCTTTTATTGACAGGCGTTGATGGCACGATTAGCTATAGTAATATAATATACCTGGCAGTCACTGGTGCAACACAAAACATTAAAGTAAGCCCCAATCCTGTTCAGACCGGCGGTACACTAAACATAACTTTAGCTGGTTATACTGGTACTGCTTCAGGCATATTGTACGAAAGTTCGGGCAGGTTGGTAATTAAGAAGAGTTTTTACAATGGCAATAATACTTTAAGTACCGCAACACTTGCCAAAGGCATATACCATCTCATTGTAACAGACGCAAATGGCAACGCACGTACAGAAAAGATTGTAGTGCAGTAAACCACTATGGCTGGCCCCGTGGCCAACATAATAACAATTGCCGCAGCATTGCAGACTAATCTGCGAATCTGCGGCAATTGTTCAATAATAATCGTATTTTAAATTTAAGACGGCAAGTACAACGATCAACGATTAAAACTTTATCCCGCAAATCTGCGAATCTGCAGCTATACTGAGGCAGCATTATTTTTTTTGCGCAGGCATTTTACTAATCCATTCTTTTATCAACTGCACACCTTCTTTATGTATTACTGTGCGGGCAAGCTCTGGCATTGCAGTGCCAGGTTCTGCACTGTTCATTCTGTACAACAATATAGAATGCGTAGTATCTCCCGGAATAATATCGTAATTAAGACCGCCAGCGCCGCCACCTGCAGATACAGGCTGTTTCATAATACCAATATGTGGCGGATCTGTTTGCTGGTATTCTAAAAATAAACCGGTATTGTATGCATCACCACCTTGTGTATGACAATGCGCACAGTTTACATCGAGGTAAGCCCTGGCTCTTTGATCCAGCGTAAAATTCTTTGCGTCTTTCCAGTCTGGCAATACAGCAATTGTTTTAACATCGGGCAAACCAGCAAACATACCAAGGTTGGTCATTTCGGTAAGTTGGTTTTCTGTATGGCCGTCCACAACAAAATTTAAATTGCGTGCCTTTGGTCCAATAGGTGTAAAAACATCGTTATTGATATGACATCTTTTACAGTCATTGGTATTGGGCACCTGGTAATTGGTAAAAATTTTATTACCATCATCATCCAGTAAGGTAATGGGTACACGAGCACCGGTGATATGTTTTTTTGCATCGGTTTGTTCTGCGTTCCAGAGATAATCCATCACTTTCCATTTTTTATCAAACGGATCTTTTACCAGCAGCCTCGTTTCAATCATAATTTTTTTATGATCAGTATTGGTGTACGCAAAATTTTTAATGATGATGGATGAATCCGGAAATGCAGGTACACCTTCAACAGCAAATTGTATTGACTTGCCTTTTGGCAATACGATAAAGCGATCTTTTATTGCATAATCAGTAAACAACGGCGTATGCAATGAGTAATGAAAAACTCCAGGCTGTGGATCAAGATCTTTTAAATTATTTTTAAAAAAACCATATTCAGAAAGCTTTTCTTTAAACTGAAACTCACCGGCACCAGTTTTTGTATCGGTGTTTGTATTGTTGCCACAACTTTGAACAACCAGTATGCCGGTACTAACCAAAAGAAATATACCAACACAAAAAATAAACGAATGCTTCATTACAGAGATTTTACAGCAAACAACGCTGTTTCATTTTTAATTTTCTTTCTCATTTATTGTTTGCACGCAAATGCAGAAACATCGGTGCCTGGGTGCCACACTTTGGGGTTTGTAATATTCATGAAATCTGCATTTACAAAAATATTATTGCCTGCCTGCTGAATGCAAAGAGAATCAGGGTTGGGAGCCGTTCCTTTTGAGAGCAAATTGGTGGAAACGCCATCATACATAATAAAAGGTATGCGTGCATTTTTTCTTGAAGGATCTTGTGCATTTAATTTTTGTTCAATACCCACCAGCAGTTTGCCAATATGATGTTGATACGCTGGCTCAGGAAAAGCATTGCCCATTTCCAATGTATTGTCATGTATTTTTATATTGGCTGAAACCGGCGAATAATTTTCGTTTATTTTTTCAGCGGCCTTATCGTCAACTGCAAAACCTGAGGCAAGAATGATGGCAGATGAGTTGTTATTGATGATTCGGTTATTGTACAACTCAATATTTGAAGCAGCAAGAATTACTACACCACTGCCGGGTGCTGCATTGCCTACCCCCCATGAAGTGCCGAAACTTCCTGCTTTGGCAAAATTTCTATTATTGTTATCGTGAAAATAATTGTCGTGTGCTTTTACATAACCACCCCTTTGCGAAAGTCCAGGAAGATCGAAGATGAGAAAGCCTGCAGTATTGCCATAAAATTCATTGCCATATACTTCTGCATGTTTTGTGTTTTCAATTTCGCAACCCGCTACATTTTTTGAACCCTTGCAATTTCTTACAATGGCTGTATCTGTTTGCCCCACATAAATTCCTGCATCAGAAGATCCTTCTGCATAGCAATTTTCAATCAACACATTTTTACACAATACAGGATAAATGGCATAACCCCCGCTGGTAGAATCTGCGGTTTTCCAAACTGCATGAAGGTTGGTTACCACCACATCGCGGCTCATATTTATTTTGATAAGATCGCCTTTAGAATCACGAATGGTCATTCCATCAATTGTAAAACCAGTGACGTTGGTGATGCGTATGCCTTCGCCACCAGATGTTTGTTTAGAGAAATCAAGGATTGTTTTATCAAACCCTTCTCCTTTAATACGTATGTTTTTTACCTGCGCAATACTGAGGTTTTCAAAATTGTAAGTTCCTGCTTTCAATAAAATATCTGTACTGTCTTTTATTGATAAAAACGCTTCCACAATTTTGCTTTCTTCTCCGGGGCCAAAACTAAGCGATGTTTTATAACCATCTTTAAGCTCAGGTGCAGACTGGTTATTGCATGAATAAAGCACAAATGCAAAGACAATGCTGAATACTATAGAGAAACATTTCGTGTATTTCATAATGTTGGTTTTGAAAAATAGCTTTTAAAAAATATTGTAAGCATAGGTAACATAATAAACTGCGCCAATGCTTGGGTTAGCAATACCAGTAGAATAATACTTGTTGGTAATGTTTGTACCGCCAATCCTGAAACTAGAATGGGCTTTAATAAGTTTATAACTTATTTGTGCATCTATAACAGCAGATGAAGGCACATTACCCTGCGCAAGGCCTCCATTTACAGCATAAAAATAACCGGGTTTATAACGCAGCGTTGCGCCATAAGACCACTGTTGCATTTTACCAAAGCCGCTGTTGCCAAAATCCATATTGATATGAAAATGCGGTGTATTGAAATTATTTATCTGGCTGTTGTTCTTGTTCACCATGTAATCAGCATAATAATTTACTTTAAATAAATAATTATGGGTTAAATCTACACTCATGCTTGCAGCCCAGCCATAAGTGTTTACAGTTTGTCCGCCATTAAAGGCAATGTTATATGCAATATAGGTGCTGTGATCTTTAAACGCTGTTGGGTCGTTCGTTCCAGGGGTATTAGCTACATCAGCATAACCAATGAAGTTTTTCCAGGTAGAGAAATAACCCAGCACATCTATTAAAACTCTTTTGCTAATCAGCGTGGCATAACCCAATTCAAAAGCATTTACTGATTGTGGTTTTATATCATTGTACAGAAATCTTTGCAAGTCGGCAGGATTGCTTGATTGCTGGTATGCAGATACACTTGCTGCTGTATACGGAGAATATTGGTTGAAATGATAAATATCATTCAGCAAATAATTAGATCCGCCGGATGAATAACTATTGTATCCGTTGAGTGTATTTTGCAATGCCTGTATATTGGATGGAAAGCTATACGCATTCTGGTAAGAGAAACGTATAAAATTATCTTTGGCTGCTTCATACACTGCAGAAAGCCTTGAAGTTATTCTTGGTGAAGTGAACAAAGTATTCTTATCATCCCTGAAAGAAGCACTAAGCCCTAATTTATTATCAAGCAATTTTTTTGACAATTGTATATAAGCACTATATTCATTTACATGAATAGGCGTTCCCATGTCGGGGAACAATGTATTCTTACTATTAAGACTGTAAAAGCGCCAGTTTACACCAGCAATTACATTTACAAACTTAATGAGGTTGGAAAAATTATATTGTGCTTCTGTATTGTACAATTTGCTCCTGTCTAAAAACAAAGTTCCTCCGGAAGTAATTGGGGTTGATGAAATGCTATCCTGCAAACGTGTGAAATAAGCAGTGCCCGGCATAGCCCTACCCTGGTCTGCATAACTTCTTGCTGCAAGATGTGCATCAGCAGAACCCATACCATTGGCCAATGCATTTAATAAAGCACCTGTGTATTGCGGATACCAGCCATCGCCTGTATTGGCGTCGTAACTTGGTTTCCATGCTTCATTGATAAGTTGTGCAGTAGGGCCAGCAATCAAAGTCTTTCCTGAATTTTCCTGTGTAGTGTAAGTACGTACAAACCAGTTCGCACCTTTTACTTCAAGTCTATACTGACCAACTTTAAAATCTTTTATCTGGTACCTTGTATCGTTGGTATAAACAACACTACCTGTACCAAATGTTCCGGAAGCAATTGCTTCAACTTTATTGGAGATCTTATACCTTACTTCAGCATTTGCTTTAAACAGTTTTGCGTTATTGTCGAGATAACCATATTCCCTGTAACCAGTTCTGGCAACATAGTTTGGCTGCCCCAGCATTGGCGTTATAATTGGATCAAGAGAAGGATCCTGTGCCAATGCGCCTTCAAGAAAAGGATTGATATCTACAGATGTTGCGCTACCGTAATCATTTACACCATTGTAATTAGGATCAGTATATTTTGTACCAGGTCCGTTTTTATTGCTGGTATCCGATGCTACCCAGTCTTTCGCCCGTGTATATTGAGCGTTGAACTTGAAAGCAAATTTGTCGTTTATCCTTTTTGCGTAGCGTATTGTCCAGTCATAATAAGGTGAAGCACCAACAGGATCGTTGCTGCTTTTGCTGCTAACATGGTTTACACCCTGTGTAATAAGCATACTTAAACCCTGGTATTTAAATGGATCTTTACCGGTCATAACCATTGTACCATTCAACCCTCTTGAACCATATAATGCCGAAGATGCACCAGACAGCAATTCTATATTGTCTACATCCAATTGTGTAAGGCTGATGGCAGCACCGAGGGGAAAGTTTAGACCCGGCGCCTGGTTGTCCATACCATCTACAATTTGTGTAAAATTGGTATTGCCACTTGTATTAAAACCTCTTGTGGTAATGCTGGTAAAACCAAGGCTCGATACGGTTACGTCTACTCCCTTTAAGCCCTGTATCATATCCATATAATTCAACTGTGGCGCATTGGCGATTTCTTTACTGCTCAGTTGTTCTATAGTTACAGGCGATGCCAGTTTGCGCTGTGTTGTGCGACTGGCAGATACCACCACTTCCTGTCCAAGTGCAGATGTGCCTTCCAATTCTACTGAAATGGTTTGTGAAGCGTCTGAAACAACAAGTTCTTTTGCAGTATAGCCAATAGAAGAAATTAATAAAGTTGCAGGCAATTTTGCGTTTAACTGAAACCTTCCGCGGCTATCAGTATATGCGCCTTGTGACGATCCTTTTACTGAAACCGATACGGCAGATAGAGGTTCTTTTGTAATTGCATTCTTCACTTCACCTTTTATACTGGTTTGGGCATAGGATGTTGTGAAACAAAAAAGGGCAATGGGCAATAGCAATCGTTTTAATTTTTTCATACACATTAATTTGGTTGCGCTTGTGGTTTGGGTAAATAGAACTTTTAAAAATGGACAATCCTTATGTTGGTTTTTCTTAATTATTTATGTTGATTACTTTTTTTTAAGTCCGCTAAACACAAGTGTTACCAGGAACTTCATATCAATAATGCTTTGCGCATAATCTATTTTTTCATCCCCCCTCAAAATTGATTTCTGTTCTTCACTGTGTTTCAAAGCATCACTTAGGTTAATAAGCGTAGATGCAATCCTTGTTGAATTTGATTTCACCAATTCTCCATCTTTGGTTGCTTTTTCAATCAACTGCGCTAAAAATTTCTTTTCCTGTTTCATCATTGCATCATACAGCTCAAAAAACTTTGGCAGTATTTTATTAAGTGTATCAACAGATACCCGGTTCATGTTCAGCACATTCTTATAATAATTAAACCGGCTGAGCATATAATACCAAATCTGGTTTTCAATTCCTTTTTTCCTGCTGGTCTCCTGCTGCAGTTTTGCCAGGTACTCTTCCCCTTCACTCACCGCTATTTCCAGGAAGATGTCTTCCTTGTCTTTATAGTAGTAATACAGCGTGGCTTTATTAAGGCCTACCACTTTGGCAATATCACCAAGGGTTGTTTTATCAAGCCCGAATTTCGCGAAGCATTGCATGGCAGCTTTGCCAATTTTTTTCTTTACTTCTTGCTTTTTACTCATCGGGGTCTTTATTGGTAGCAATGAAAATAAATAGTTTTTTTAACTTTTCAACTATTTTATTCTAATGTTTGAAAAATAGATTATTTTGGATTTGTGAAAATAGCGAAGGAAGGCTGCCTAAAAAGGTTTTTATCTACCCCATAAAGTCAAACATTTCTCAGACAATTATATTGAGGGTACATTTGTAAAACGAAAGCCGTATCTCACAACCAACACACTGATAGCCATTATGAAAAAAACACAAACTCTTATTGTTGGTGCAAGCGTTTCGGGCCTTGCGTGTGCTGGCGCCCTTGCCAAAGCCAGGCTTGAATATACCATCATAGAAAAATCCGGGGAGGTTGCAACGCCCTGGCGAAACCATTACGATCGCCTGCACCTGCACACCAGCAAAAATCTTTCCACCCTGCCTTACAAAAAGTTTCCGGCTTCTGCACCATTGTATCCGGATCGGCTGGAAGTTGTTGTATATCTTGATAGCTACCAGAAGGAATTTAATATTGCACCGCTATTTCATACAGAAGCCAAATCAATCAGGAAAGAAAATGGTTATTGGATTACTGAAACAAACAATGATATTTTTCAGTCTGAAAATATAATTATGGCTACCGGGCCATTTGGCAAGCCAAGAACAATTGCTTTTAAAGGAATGGAAACATTTCCCGGAAAAATCATACACAGCAGCCAATATAAAACCGGCAAAATATTTAAAGGACAGAAAGTGCTGGTAGTTGGTTTTGGGAACTCCGCCTGTGAGATAGCATTGGATTTGCATGAACAGGGTGCATTACCTTCTTTGTCTGTACGCTCTGCAGTAAATGTATTACCCAGGGATATTTTTGGCATACCTATTCTACAACTCGGTTTATTATTTGCATCACTGCCGCCGGCATTTGCAGATAAATTAAATGCGCCATTGTTAAAAGCCATTACCGGCGATATTAAAAAACTGGGACTTAAAAAACTACCCTACGGCCCATTGGAACAAATACAAAAACATCAAAGTGTACCGTTGCTGGATATTGGCACATTGAAACTCATTAAAGATGGCAACTGCAAAGTTTTTGATGGCATTGAAAAAATAGTTGGCAATACTGTTTATTTCAGCAATGGAGAAAAAGATGTGTTTGAGCATATTGTAGCTGCTATTGGATTTGATAAAAATTTTGAAGCCGGAATGCTTCAAACAGACAAGAGCAGGTTTGAAGATTTAAACAGCCCTGTAAACAAACAGCAATACTTCGGAAAAGACGGCCTTTACTTTTGTGGCTTTTATGTTTCTCCTAATGGCCAGATTAGGGAGATAGCTTCCGATGCAAAAAAAATTGCTGCAGGCATAGCAAAGAGGAGCATATAGTATTTATTGAGATGCTAAAAATTATATTGTCAGGCAACAAAAAAGGAAAGATTGAGAAGTCTTTCCTTTTTTTATTTCATCGTTATGGAACTTATTCTTTAGCGCATCTATTTCATAATTCTTTACAAACATGACTAAGAAACCGATTGTAATTACATTTCTGATATTGCCGGTTTTCGTCCTATCAGGCTGTAAAGAATCAATTCGAAGCACAACCCCTATTTTCCAAAAAGATACAAGTCAACTTAATGAAAGAAAAAATACTTTATTTGCTTTTGTTGGAGAAAAAATTTCAGTAAAATCCATTCCCGCTGATCCAGATGGAATGGACGGCGCCGTTGAAGCCACATACCGGGTTTTGGTGCCGGTATATGGAAATTACAAAAAAGATACCATCCGCTTCACAGCATATGACCATTTCGGTTATTTTGGTTTTGCTCATTCTCAATACGCTTTGCTATATCTTTCAGAATATAAAGGTTCCTGGTACCACGAAAAATATCAATTTACAGCCGTTTACCGCACCAAAAATGGCCGCTGGGCAGGTAATGGCGAAGATTCTTCAGCAGACACAACTATCCATCCGGAAAAAATTGATTTTGCTGAAGCCGATATACATCGCACCATGCTAATAGATTTGAAGGGCAACGTGTTCGATTTTGGCAATGACACTCCGTATTTCCGTAAATTAAGTTACCATAGCGGCCCAGTGTATGGCAACTATATTGAACAATTATTTCTGCTCAAAAAGAATGGAGTGCTTAGGTATCGCAATCTTTTTGGCAGTAGCGACTATGTCTTTCCTGAAGTACAATTTGAAGAAATAAAAGACCCTAATCCTAAAAAACATCGTAGCCATAAAAAATAAAGACTTGTAAACCTCTTCATTAAAATCTCACGTCTTGATATAAATCGCATAGTTGGTTATTAGTGATATTATAATAAATTCGCAGTAACCAACTAACTACAATGGCAATTCTTATAAAAATCCATACTTCAAAAATATTTCTGGCCTTCTTACTATTTTCCGCATACATCTTTATTCCTGTTATTAATTATGCGCAAACCCCCAAACAGTGCAAAATTGGTTTAACACTCAGCGGAGGAGGCGCAAAAGGATTAGCACATATTGGAATACTAAAAGCGCTTGATTCTGCCGGACTGCAAGTAGATTATGTAACGGGTACTTCTATGGGCGCAGTGATGGGAGGTTTATATGCTGCTGGATATTCTGGTGACACTATTTATAAACTTGCAAAAGAAATAGACTGGAACAATTTGTTGTTGCGTCGTCCGGCAATGAATTCATTTATCATGGAGCAAAAAAATGATTATGGCAGGTACGCACTGGAAATACCAATGGATAAAGGGCGAATAAAAATCCCTACAGGCATTTTAGAAGCTGAAGAATTGTGGCTGAAATTTGATGAACTATTTCACCCTGTATATAACGTTAATGATTTTAACCAGTTGCCCCGGCCCTTTAAATGCATTGCTACAAACATTGCTACAGGAGAAGCTGTAGTGCTTGATACAGGCTGCGTGTTTAGCGCAGTAAGAGCCAGTATGGCTATACCTACTGTGTTTACTGCCGTAGACCTCAACGATAGTTTACGATTGGTGGATGGCGGTATCATCCGGAATTTTCCTGTAAGTGATGTAAAAAATATGGGTGCCAATATTATTATTGGCAGTACTGTTGACGTTAGTACAGCGCTTAAGGCAAAAGACATTACTTCTCCAGTACAAATTTTACTGAATGTTGCTTTTTTTCGCGAAGTTGAATACAGCCGAAAAGAAATCAGTCTTTGTAATTATTACATTCCACACCCCTTATCACAATATTCCGCTGCATCATTTAATGCAAGCGATTCCATTATTGAAATTGGTGTACGCACTGGTCGTTTGTATTACCCTATTTTTAAAAAAATTGCAGACTCGCTAAAAGCAATTTACGGCGTACCTGAAAAGAAATACCTACCGGCAGTGCCAGAGAAAATTATTATCCGCCATATTATTACAGATAGCCTTTATCAAATTCGCAAGTCATACCTTATCAGGATGCTAAATATCCAGGAAGATAGTGCGTATACAACTGCAGATTTGGATGCAGCCATGCGGCGTTTGTATGGCACACGTTATTTCAGCAAACTATATTACCAACTACAACCGGTAACTGAGGGTGTAGCCGATCTTCATTTGATAACGGAGGAATTTGCCCCGCTTACCGCTAAGATTGCACTCAATTATAATTCCTTCAGTAAGATTATGCTGATTGCAAATCTCACGGCAAGAGATCTTATAGGACACGAAAGTGTTACAGCCTTTTCTGTTGGCATCTCAGAAAATCCAAGGCTAAGGTTTGACCATTCAGTTATTATGGGATCTTCCAAATTACCACTGGCATCTGTAACCGAAATTTATGCAGAGTGGCAGAAATTTTCTCAGTACAGGGATTATAAAACAATTGGCGGCTACCGGCAATCCAATGCTTATTTTGATACCAGGCTTCAACTGGCATACAACAGAAAAAAACTGTATGCAGCTGGCATAAGGCTACAGACAGTTGGAGTTACCCCTCAATCTCAAACATTGCTGGATGTTGACGGCCATAATAACTATATACAGCCTTACCTTCGGTATGAATACAATACACTCGATAGAAATTTTTTAGCCCGCAAAGGCGCTTATATTTTGTTTGAACCTTCGGCTATCCTGGCACAGGGGATGAATGCAGTATTCAGTTCTGCCGGATTACCAATCATCAACACAGATTCCCTTGGTATTGATACAAGGCCGTTTTTTAAATTAAAAGCGCAATTGCAGCAAGTATTTTCGCTCACAAAAAAGAATTTTTTAACCTTGCAGAGTGAAGGCGCAATAAATTTCAATACAGAACAATTGCTTTTTCACGATTATATTGTGGGTGGATTACAACCAATGTTTCACAACCAGGTAAGTTTTGCAGGTTTGCAGGATGCCACCCTGAGAACAAACAGCTTTGTAAAGCTTGCATTAAACTGGCGCTACCAATTTTCAGGAAGTATTTATTTTTCTGCTACTGCCAATATAATGTACCATTCTTTTCTTACAGAGAAATATCGCAGCTTTACCGGTATTAACGGAAACTTTTTAAGTGGTTACGGACTTGGCCTTGGCATGGATTCTCCTATTGGGCCATTAGAATTTACTTTTACTTATAGCAACCAGGCAAAAACATTGTACAACTACTTAAATGTAGGTTTCCGGTTTTCGCGGGATATATTTTAATCAGGCCCTTCAATAAATTTATGATACCAAAGAAAGGAATGCCATTAGTGCCGGCCCTTGTACTATAATCCTACTGCATAATCGCTAAAATATTTCTTAATTCATTTTCATCCGGTAAATAAACATTGCCAAAATCTGTTACCAATGGATTTGAAAAGCTCATTGGATTAACTGTTGCCTTTCTTACCGACCCATGAAATTCTTTTGCACCTGTTTCTGCCATTAGTTGTTGAATGTTTGAAGCGTTGATCCCCGCTCCCGGCATAATAATTATTCGTTCGTTAGCTTGTTTCACCAACGCTGCAAGTAGTTGGCCTGCTTCCGGTGCGCCAGTTTTTTGCCCCGAAGTAAGAATGCGTTCGCAACCCGCAGCAATAATATCTTCTAATGCCTGGAAGGGATCTGGCGTAGCATCAAAAGCACGGTTGCAGGTTACGCCCATGGGATAAGCCCATTCAACAAATTGCTTCAGCTTATCAATATCAATTTCTCCATTTATTTTTTGAACACCTATAGAAATGCCATCGCAACCCAATTCTTTACAAACACGGATATCTTCTTTTAAAATGGCCAATTCATTTTCATCGTAATAATAATTACCACAGCGTGGCCTCAGTATAGGATATAATTTAATAGAAATCTTTTCGCGTGTTTGTTTAATTGTTCCGTAGCTGGGCGTTGTTCCGCCCTCTACCGGATTATCGCATAGTTCAACACGATATGCTCCCAGCTTTTCAGCAATAATGCAGGACTGAATATTGAACGAACACAATTCAAAAATTGCTTTTGGCATTTATTCAACTATTAGTTGAATGCAATAAACAATTTTTTTCGCAAATGGTGAGTGATAGTGATTTTTATGAGACCCAATTTATTAATTTAGACGTCAACTTTTGTAACCCTGCATTACTTTCCCAAATCTTTAAGCGACTTGTTACTTCTTGCAATTGAATAGAAGACTTATTAATACTCAGAAGTTCATTATAAATTTCCAATAACTTTTTAAGATTTTTAATAGGTTCATTTGGAAGCTGAATCAAAATATTTTCTATTAATATTTGCAATTCAGTATTATGTAACCTAGAAACACGAAATAAGCTTTGCGTGATTAAATCAGTGAGCCTTTTAAGCGGTGCAAATTCTATCCGTTCGTGAATGCCAATAATAATTCCCAATTCACTATTATTGATCTTCTTTTCTGAAACCGCTTTTAGCCAAATTTCTCCTGCAATATTAATTACTGTTTTATTTCCACTCAGCATACAAGTGCCAAGAAAAAGTTTTGCTATCTCGCCAGGTAACTGCCAAATTTCATATAACATCTCTATTACAGCAATAACTGTACGTTTGCTTGTTTCTTCCCAAAATTCCGGATGCTGTAAGCTATTGTTAAATACAGCTGCCAAAACAGATTCAGGGTTGTTGGGAACAAGCGATAGGATACGTTTGATATCATTATGCTCAATTGACCAATACTTTAAATTAAAATCCATAAACTCATAAAGCATTTGGGGATCTAGTTTGTTATTTGACAATAGATTCGTAAATATTTTCTTTAAACCTTTTTTTTCGTTAGTCCCAGAATCCCTAAACACAGCGGCTGTTTTTCGTGTTGAAGGGACATCAATATATTTTTTGGTTTCAAAGTCATACTTGTTAAACTTATAGTTTTCAATAACAGAATTCCATTTTAATTCTCCCGTATAATTATTAATTGCTTTTCGATAGTAAGAAAATGACTCAAATTCTAACCATTGCTTTTTCTGCTTTCTTGTCAATGATGCAACCATCCAGGCGGCTTTGTACAAGAAAGGTTTCTCTGGTTTTGAATGATTACTAAATAAAAATGTAACAAGGTGAAGAAATTCGCCCGATAATTTTTGAGCAGCATTTTCGATTTCGATTTCATTATCGATTAAAAGACAACGTGAAATAGCAATCTGCAAATCAATATCCGCAGGTTCTTTACCCGCCTCTTGATATGTGCATAACCGATCAATTATTACTTCTGCTTTTACCCAACATGGTTCATGTGTGGGAGTGCTAAGCAAAGGAAGCCTATCCTTTTCTTTTATTTTGTTTAATGCTGCTAAGAGAAAAAGTTTATACGGTGTATAAATTTCTATTTTATTATGCATTTGCCAATGAGCCGTATAGGAACCTGCAGCAGGCTGTACAAGAAAACTAGACGTTTTATCACCAATCTTTTCGTCCTTACTTATGTATATCTTTTTGATGCTTTCACTAGCCGATGGATAATTAACTATTAACCAATTACCATAGTCAATAAAAAAATGAGCCAGCAAACTATCAAGATAGCC
The DNA here is from genome assembly GCA_044227095.1 of Chitinophagaceae bacterium. GTDB lineage: Bacteria > Bacteroidota > Bacteroidia > Chitinophagales > Chitinophagaceae > JACMLD01. The sequence goes on from JBGAFV010000001.1 coordinate 87,466, forward strand.
GCTGTTAGCACGATATCCTCCCTTTATCAAACCGAATGCCCGTTGAAATGCCGGCTCAAAGCGTTGTATATCTTCAGTTTTTAATTGCGGCTGAAAATAAATCAATGCTGCAGGCAACATATCAATATGCCATATCTCGTTGTTATCGAACGCCTGACTGGCTAGAAAAAAAAGATCGTCGATAGTTTCAGGAAATAAAATCTCACGTAAATCCCCACTTTCACTTTCTGAGTGTTGTTCATTTTTATCGTGAGTCTCTTCTGCATTGTCAGTAACAACCTTACGAAATCTTTGTAATAACTGATGTGGTGTTGACAACATTGATGGATAGAAATTCTCAATCTCGTTTTGTAAATCTATATTTTTTTCATCCCCATACTTTGCAATAATTTTTGCGACTTTTGACTGTAACGATTCGTCTGCATGGATAAAACACTGACAAATCATTAAGACAATTTTTTCTCTATAAGAAGGAAATTGCTTCGCGATTTTTTCCAGGATAGTCAATGTAGTGAGAACAATTGCTTTTGTGTCTGACGAAACCAGTATTGGTATATTATCCAGAAATGCGCTTATTTCAAATTCCTTTTCTGCAACCAAATTTTTTATTGCCTGCAATGCAGTGTTTACTACTTTACTTTGAGGTGAACTGAGCACACTAAATAATTCACTTTGCAATTGCATACATTCTTCCTGTGTTGGTTTCATATCTGTAAACAACTGGGCAAACCAACCTGAAAGAACTTTATTAAAATTTCGATTACCTGCAAGCAAGGCTTCTTTGATCACCCTAAATCGATCTAGCCTGCCTTCTGCAGTGTACTGCAGAAACACAGCAATCCAGTCCTTTTGTTCTTTTGAAACACCGTCCTCAAGCTGGAGATAACGACCGCTATAATGAATATTTGATTCTGTTTCAAATAAATACCAAACATGCTCTTCTAGCGTAGCTTTTTCTTTTAATAATTTCTCAGGTTTAAATAGCCATTTACGTTTATCATTTTGTTCAAAAATCACTTGGGGAAGAGCTTTTACCAACAGTTCCTTTGTCGGGCGTAAAATACCTTTTGCCCTGAGTTCCATCATCCATTCATAGGTGAGATAGTAGGGTATAAAGTCTTGATCTGCTTGTTTATTTACAAAATCATTGAACCAAACGGGGCAGTACCAATCAATGAATTTATTTAGATGCGCCTTGTCAAGTATCCATACTGCAAAAGGGGTTTTTTCATAGTCAGCCCTGTTAAAGCAGCCAAAAGCTGCGTATTGCATTAAATTCCTTTGTTCATTTGAGCCGTTTATATATCCGTAACTGTTGCCACTAATCTGCCCAAATTGTGTAAAATGTTTTATCAGTTTCTTAATAACTGGAACAAGTTGTTTTTTTTCTTCGGTTGTAAACGACCGTAAAAAAGAAAATAAATCATTCTCGCTATTTTTTGAAACAATGGACAATAATTGTTGTTCCGTCACAAATAGATGTTTAATTAGTTAGTTTCTTTTTTACTGCAAGTACATGTTTGCAAAGCCCACGTTCGCCCTGGTGACTGCTGAACCATGTACATGTACATCGGCCATTTTCTCCTTCTATTACTACTGTATGGTTTACTCCCGTTCCTGCTACCCTTGCTTCTATACGGTTAGCCGTATTTGATATAATCTCTACTTTATTTTCCTCCAATAATTTCTCTGCTGCCTTCATACGAGGGTTTAAACTAAGTATCCTGTTCAGTTTATATGGCAAGCGCCGATAGAAAAAATGATTTTCATCTACATCATATCCCAGTAAACCCATCGCAGATAACCGCCCGGTAATATTATCTATTTTGTTTAAACTGATGCCTTCTTCAATTGAAAGTAAGGCTGGGTTGAAAGCCTGATTTGCATAACTGTATTTATCAAATGCTTCAATCCACCCATCCGGAACATCTTCTATCAAAGATTCAAGTGCAGCACCTTCACCGGAAAATCCCCGCCACGCATCTCTTGAAAGCGTAAAACTAAATCTCACCTTTCCGAAATAGAGTTGCCAGGTGGTAGATTGCATATCAGGATGAGGAAACACTTTTAATTCATCTGCCAATGGCAAAAGCGGTTCCAACAATTTTAGCCGGTGTATACCACCAATACATACAGCGTTAGATGATTTTATTGCAGAGAAAATTGGTTTGTTACCGCGTACAGTTAGATAGTAATCTGTTTTTACTTTGCCAGACGGCAAAGACTGAAACAATTGCAAAGCTTGCATGCGATTAAAAGAAAAACTCGTTTCTGCCTGCGATAAAAATATTTGAACACTGGCCAAGCCTTTAATCCATTTTACAGGAAGAGGAACTTTTCGCTCTATTATTTTCTCTGAATTATTTTGAACCGATACTTCTTTTTTGCCAACAGATAACAATACTTTTTCATTGCGATTAATTCGACTTAATGCAGAAATCATTGGTTGATTAAAATCAACGTTCGTTGTGCCATTTTCAAGAAACTCGCCATCATGACCCCCAGGAAGAATATCAACCCTTGCGTAAACACCAGCACAATGTGAGAACCCTTCAAAACGGATTTTTTCATTTCCTGCTGTAACAATAGGATCTTTTAATTTGGCCAATTCAAATGGCGAAAGATTAAAACTGGATTGAACTACATTAGAAAGAGTAATAAGACAACGTGCTGTGATATAAGGATCAGTTAGGTTACCCCAGAAAAAACAAGGCGCCTCTTTTTTCTCAATTTCGTTGTATTTGGAAAGAAAAAGCGAGCCTTCCTTTTCAGTCCTTATTAAGGCTGAGGGTGAGTTGTATTGATAAGTAATAATATCTGACATATTTATAAAAAGGCAAGTTTAAAACCCAAGATACACAACAGAAATCGATTTGCATTGACAGAATCCGGGAAACGTTTAAATTTAGTTTATTAACCTGCTCAAAATAAAAATAGTGCGAAAACCCCTAATTGAACGATGAAAAGGGGGAAGGCTTTTAATCTTCTCTTTTATTTAGAAATATAATATCTGAAAAAGTTCAGTAAGAACATAGTTGTAGCGAAGTCAGTGACCCAGCGATTGTTTTAAGTTTTATGTGTATATACTCAGCAACACCCGGCAGGCATTTGCGGCGTTATAAATTAACTGGTCTATTAACGAATAAAATACCTGCAATATATTTGAATTACGGGTTCTAATGATTATTTTAGCCCGAAAATCAATACCTAATGAATAAAACCCCGCTTACCTTTTGCTTGCTCATTATGCTCTTGTCTGCATCGCTTTTATCCTGCAAGAAAGATGGATTAAATTCGGCAATGGCAAAAAAAATTCAATATAAATGGGAGAGAATCAGTTCGTCCTCCACGACTGATTACCTAGACGGCCGGGGTCTTTCCTGGACCTATAGACCAGCTCAGCCAGGTAATTACATGCAATTTGATACTGATGGCTATTTTTATACTATTTATGGTTCTTCTTCGTCCAGATTTGACTACAAAGTGGATGGGGACAAGATTTTGTACTTGCGTGCAGCGCCATCACGGGCTACAACCCCCCAATATACAGACACCGTTTCTATCAAAGAAGTGAACGATCATTTACTTGTTTTGTTCAAACGGGTATATTATATATCAGGGGCATACAGTCAAGTGGATGAATATCTTGACAGTTTAAAAAGATAATTTGTTAGTTGAATCAAGTTCATCAACAAAATACTGATAACGAAGCGGCGACTTCGTACAGCAACTAGTAAAATGAGACTGTCTTTGCGCTGCTTCTTTGCGTGAAACCCAAATTCTATAAAACTCACAAAGGAAACGGCCTACCCTCTTTAACCATTTCTCTCCTGATGCCTTCCTGCACGTCGGTAAGATAAATAGTAAGCGGCGGGTTTTCTTCAATATCATCTTCTTCCAACGCAAGTGCAAGTTGTTTATGCTCGTGAAGTGCTTCTACTGCTTTAATACCTGCATACTGAACTACATTAATAATATTGCCACCAGTAAGCTCGTATTTTTTTACAGCTTCAGGAATATTCACTTCTTCTTCTGGCAGTATGCCATCTGAACGTCTTCTTACAAACCTGCAATCAGCCGGCAAAGATTTTTGCCAGATTAATGAACGTTGTTCTGCAGTTGGGAAAGGAAATTTAATAATAGAATTAAAACGTCTTATAAATGCATCATCTATATTATTTTTCATGTTGGTGGCAAGAATTACTAAACCATTATAATCTTCTATACGCTGTAATAAATATGAAACTTCCTGGTTCGCATATTTATCGTGTGCATCACGTACATTAGTGCGTTTGCCAAAAATAGCATCTGCTTCATCAAAAAATAAAATCCACCCTTTGTCTTCTGCACGGGCAAACAGAAGTTCAAGGTTCTTTTCTGTTTCACCAATATATTTAGACACGACCATGGAAAGATCAATTTTATATACTTCTTTGTTCAGATCGTTTCCCAATATTTGCGCAGTAAATGTTTTACCTGTGCCTGGCGGGCCATAAAAAACAGTGCGATAACCTTTTCTTAGCTTATCGTTCATACCATATTTGCCCATTAATTCGGGGCTGTATTGTAACCAGTCTTTTAAATCATTGATCTGCCCTTCGAGATCGCTTGATACAACCAATTGATCGAATGTTAACGGTGTGCCATGTTTTACAGGTGCAATTTTTTTTGCGGGAAAAGTTATACTGAATTGCGGCGATTTATGCATTCCATAAGTAAGTAGGTCAATATAATCGCCAGACATAATCAACCGGCCCTGCATGGCAGGTTCACCATTCTGCATATCTTCTAGCCAAAGAATTTTCTTTTCCCAGAAAAGATGCTCTGCCCCAAAAAACTGCTGTACTTCTAATCGTTTATCTAATCTATCACCGGCAATAAGAAACAACGCCGTTTCGCCTGTTGGTAAAAAAAACCTACTGTTCCTGCTGCGCACACCACCTATCTGCGGAAAATCCAAACCGGTTTTACGTGTGTCCGGAAGTTTATGATCAATTGCACTATTAAAAAGATCCGGTTGTATATGCGGTATCAATACAATCAGTAATAAAGTTGCTTCTTCAACGCTAAAGTTATTTGTCTCAATAAAATCTGCCAATGGAGAACGCCATTCATCATAATCTGGGAATGGCGGCAGGTTACGCACTGCGTCATCGTCATTATCTTGTGAGGGAAAATAAGCTTCCAACCGATAAAGGATCAAATCCTTAATGTACTTAAATTCTACAGGCAGCTTTTTATTACTTGTGCCGTTACCGGAATTATTGTTGTTATTTGTGTTGCTCATAACAATTGTATTTAATGGGGCTGTAACTGGTAAAACTTTGGTTGAAGTAATGGTAACCGGTTCTGTTTCTTCAATAACCTCCACAGGCGGATCTGTTTCCGGCGGCTGCACTTTCTTGCTTCGTCGCTTTCCAAAAAAGAAATTTAATAATCGTTTTAGCATTAGCTTTTGTTTTGTTGTACTACATGGGTCAATTCATGTGCAAGCAATTTTTTTCCTTCTTTACTATCAGGATCATATTTTCCTTCATTAAAATAAATATCCTTTCCCTGTGTAAAAGCCTGTGCATTTAGTTCTTTGTTCATATCGTGTGCTTCAGCATCGTTGTGTATAGACACATCGTTAAAATCTTTTCCGAAAGACTGGTTCATTTCATTCAATGTATTCTCCTGCATTGATCCTCCCTTACCAGTACTGTCCTTTATTTTGTTGGCTAAAGGTGCCTTGGCTTCACCTCCAGTATCGGCTTTGCGCTGAACGTTGCCACCTTTCTTTTTTTCTTTTTCTTCTTCAGGTTTCTTCAACTTGCCTTTATTCTGCTGCTTCTCGTTATCATCTTCTTTTTGCGCCTTCTTATCTGATTCTTCTTTCTTTTCTTTTGCAGGCTTTTCCTGTATCTGCTTGTCTTTTTCCATGCGGGCATCATTAGTGCCCAGCTTTTCATCTTCTGCGGATGTAGATAACCGTTGTATTGCAGGCATGTCTTTATCTTTGTCCGTTACAGCGTCAGCAACATTATCAGCTTCCTTCTCGTGTTTGTCCCCGGGTTTATTAACCGATAGCTTGGCCTGGAAAATTCCGTTTGCAGCTTCGGGGTCAGTATCTGATTGTTTGCTGAATGCATCTTTTGCACCTTCTTCGGGTGTATTGGCATTGCGTTGGCGGTAAACCCTTGATGCGTATGACATAGTATTTGGTTTTAAAAATGATTTTAAAAATTTTCGTATTCTACTTCAGTTGCCGGTAGTTTTTTAGCTGGAATGCTTACACCCGAAAGTCTTTCTATAAACTCTTCAGCAAAGGCAGCATAATCTTTTGCAGCAACCGAATGAGGCGCATAAGAAAAAATATCGAAGCCCTTTTGCTGCGCAACTACCACTTTTACATCGGTATGGATAAATGTATTGAACAAAAGATTATCAAATGAGTCAGACAACCAGTTACGTATTTCTGTATTAATTAGTTTACGTGGACTATACCTTGTTAATACAAATCCTGCCAAACTAATATCAAGCGATAGATCATCTTTGGCAGAATTGAGTAAGCGTAAAAAACTTTCTACCCCTTTTTTAGGAAGAAACTCGGCCTGCAAAGGCATAAGCACATAATTACTTGCAGCAAGTGCATTAATGGTAAGCATGCCAAAAGAAGGCGGACAATCAATTATGATGTAATCATATTCATCCACCAGTTTATACAGCAATCGCTTTCTCAATTTAAACTCCCGTGCCATCCTGCTTACCAGTTCGTGCTCCATAGAAGCCAGTTCTATAGATGATGGAATAAGCGAAAGGCCACTTGCCGTTTCAACAATTGCCGCTTTTAAATTACCTTCTTTACCAGAAATTTCTTTGTGGTATTCTGTGTACAGGTTAATTGCGCAATCATCGCTTACACCCAGTGCCTGCGTAAGATTTGCCTGCGGATCAGAATCGATAAGCAACACTTTTTTTCCGCGTTGCAATAAAGCGGCGGCAAGGTTTATTGCTGTAGTTGTTTTACCAGAACCGCCTTTTTGTATTGCTATTGAAATTACGCTCATAAAAAATAGATTTAAACATGAGTACAACAATAAATTCCATCTGTTGCCAGCATACCCTTAATTTTTTCTTTTTTAAAATTTTGGTACAACTGGCTTGCTATATAAATTGATTCATAACGCTGTGTATGCTTAGAAAACATTTGATCATTCTCCACCCACTCTGTGCGTACATAATAATAAGACAGGCGGCCACCTTTAATAGCACCACAATGAGAACAAATACCTTCTTCTGTTACCGGCGTATGAATATTGCATGGTTTAATGATTGCTTTGTTCGCCCGCAATAACCAAAGTCTCTCAGAATCTTTACCTGTTTTTGCATCTTCAACTGGTATCAATTGATAAGATTTCTGCGCAAACTGTTTTAATAAGCCAGCCAGTTTTACTGAAACAAGATGAAAGCCATTTTCAATTAGAATAAGATCAAGGCCAGGCGCTGCATATTCATCACCATTCTCCGCATCATTATCCAGGTAACTATGCTCTATGATTAATTTACCTGTAATTTCCCGGTTGTGCCTGCCCGGTACTCCGCAAAAAGGGCAGCGTTTTACTTTTCCTATCACCTTATCAGCATTAACTACAAAATCATCAGGATAGGTATTGCCCATGATCTTTATAAAATCTGCTTGTTCAAAATCAGCAGGTGATCGTTTATCTGTAATGCCGGCAAAAAAACTGATGCCAAATTTATTTTGCAAAGTATGCATTGCATCGTATGCAATCGGGTACTCTTCATCTTTTATACCTCCGGGCAATTGCAAACTCCATTCACCTGCTTCGCCCTTTTCAAATTTATTGAGGTGCTCAACATCCCATGTGTTTACAAAATCGTTTACAGCCTGCCACGCATCTTCTGATGGCTGATCTTCCTTCGCCAATACATACTCAACTGGTGGATATTTTATTTTATCTGTCTTCATGAAGTAATGTCATTAAAAGATTTATCAAGCCCCTTCTCATAAAATGAAACAGGCATTGCAGGATCACTATACTGCGCAAATTCACCGTAATAGGTAGACAAAAGACTCCATACAAATCGTGCCAACCTTTTTGCAGTTGCAGTGCCTGCTTCCATTGCATCTATCAACAATTGGTTTCCAGAATTTTTACCTCCTGTATGGGTAAGTCTTCTTCCTTGCAATACATTCATACCACCTTTTCCATCTCCATAAACAGGGCTACTATTAATTTGTGTATCGAGAAAACTATATATCGTTCCATAGATAGCAGGAAACGGACTTCCCGCAGGGCTCCAACCATAGTGAATTTCTGACTGGTGAATGGAATAAATCATATTCACCAATGGTTGATCTGCAGGTCCACCCAAAACTTTTGGCCATGCATGGTGTCCTTCCTTTCTATAAGATGCGCCTTTATGTGTTTTACTATAAGTGAAATTTCCTTTACGTCCATCATACACTACATTGTTTTCAAATTTATAAATGCTTTTTTGATCTTCTTCCTCTTCATCTTTCTCTTTTTTCTTTGTTTTGGATTTAATGGACTCTCTTACACCTGAACTTGCACTTGCACCGCCTACACCAACTTTAGTACTGCCAGCATACGGTTCTGTAGCAGGATTAGTGCCAGTACCGGGTTCGGGAACTGGTTGCGGTGCAGGTTGCGGCTCTACCACAGGGTCTACAGCTGGATCCAGTTTATATGCATCACTGGCAGTATAAGGTGCGTCATTAGCTGCACTCGCCCTGGTACCTCCGGGAGATTGCGAAGATTTTGCAGCTCTTGCTGCACGGTATTCATATGCTTTTTCAATAGGCGTAACGTTCCAGTCGCCACCACCTTTTCCACCGCCACCTCCGGTTTCACCTTCAAATGGATTTACTACACGGCCGGGATTAGCAAGACCCGGTGGCAATCCTTTGGAAACTGCTGCGTCGATTTTTCTGCCAAGAAAGAAAGAACCAATTGTACCAATACCTTCCCCTATTTTAAAGCCACGATCAAAAGCCGAAAGCCCTTCATCAGTAAGGCCATGATAGACTGATGAAATACCAGTTACATCTCCTATTGAAGATATAAATGTTCCAAACCCGCCTCCTTCTCCCCTTGCAGTTCTTGCCTGGTAAGCATTGTATACACCGTAAGCAAGAAAAGCAAGGCCAACTATTGCACCAATTATTTCTGCAACTACAAGACTTATACCCAATGCAACCAACCCGATAATTAATAATTTAATGGCCACAATAAATGCAACCACCAATACTAAAATCAGCAGAAGACCTGCAACCAATCCTGCAATAAAAGATAACACTGATCCTACCGCAGATAATATAGGATGATCATAATCCCATGCAGCATCAGATGCGGCTTCATCCATTTTACCATCCATCTCCGCTAATGCTTCATCGTTCTTGCTCAATCCTTCAGTTACTTTCTCCTGTATCTTTCCTTCTACGTCAGTAAGTGTTTTTTGAAAACCCTGTTTTAACTTATCAATTGTTTTTGCGAGTTCTGATGTTATCTGACCCGTAACATCTGTAAAAGCTGCTGCTAATGATGCTTGTGCAGTTTCTGTTAAGACCATTTGTTGCGTAAACAAACCCATTACAGTTGCAGCAACTGTTTGCTGCAACTGTGATAATGCTTTATCGCTGCCGCTTAACAATATGCTTATAGATTCATTTACCTGATCAGCAATTGCTCCTGTTTCTTCCTGCATTTGAAGACCAGCTTCAGCAAGTAAAGAAGCTATCTCTGTACTTGTTCCGGAAAAAAATAAGTTCATTGCGTTTCCAAAAGCCATCATACCAGCTTTATCAGGACTTGGCGTGTCTTTCAGTAATTGTTGTGCTTCAGTAATTTTTTGATTCAACTGCGCAGATACAGCAGTGCGAGCCGCTTCAAAAGCGGCTATAGATGTAGTAACAGCCACGCTCACCTGCATTTCTATTGCCGGGAGCATAGCCTGCAATTTCAACACTGCATCTTCTTCAAGACTGGTAAGTTCTGCATTTACAGCTGTGCGTAAGCTTTGCAGTTGTGCAAGAGCTTGTTGATTAATCGTATTTAGTTGTCCTGTAACTTGTATTACCTGCGCATCAGTTTGCGTAAGCAAATCCGTTACCGGTTGATCCAATCCTGTTTTTGCTTCCTCGCCTTTTTTTACAAATTCATCTGGTATTGGCGCAATAACTTCATCTATAGCGCCAATCACTTCCTGTTTGCGTATTGCAATTTCTTTGGAAGTATCTTTTGCTACACCCCTTGCTGCGCTCTTCTGTTCCCTGCCACGTTCTGTATCAGGGAAAGTGCTTGCTTTCTGTTCGCCCCTCGTTATTGCAGAAGCCACCTGGCCATCAATTACAGTGCTGGCTTGCTGGCTATATTGGTTCCGCATGTTGGTTGTTTTTAACAACCCTTCATTAACGGCATCATCTATCTGTAGTCTTTCATTGGCAAACAGCTCAGTAATTTTTGTTTTTGTTTCTGTACCATTAATAATAACCAGCGCAGTTTTTACAGCAAGGTCTGCACCAAGCATTAATTCGCCGGATGTTATTACATTGTTTACCTGTTCACGTGCTGTAGCAAATTTATTTCTTGTTTCAAGTATGGCACTTTGTACATTGCCCATTGCTTCTGCCTTAACTGCCGATGCGTTTTGCGCTATCTCCGCTTGTTGGGCATTCACTTCATCGTTTATATTCATTAAAGCACGTTCACCCGATTCCGTTACAGATTTAATTGTGCTTTCACGAAGTTCTTCCTGTTGATCTTTGCTATCGCCGCCTTTATCCGGCATCCGTTGTACAGAAACATCACTGGTTGCAGGTTCATCTTTAGCTTTCTCTTCAGTACCCGGCTTTTGCAGCAGCGAAGCCAGTGATGGCATAGCATGAAATTCATTATTGATTTGCGCTGCTACATCTGGTTGCCGCATTTTTCCATTTTCAGGTGCAGGCATAGCATGCTCTTTTTCTCCTGCACCATCTCCTTCCTTTTTACCCTTTTTATCTTTCTCTTTTCCATCTTTCTTTTCTGATCCTTCTTTGCCGTCCTTGCCTTCTTTTTTATTTTCCGCACCTCCTTTTTTATCAGTTTCTTCTTTCTTACCATCGCCTTGTTTTTGTTTTCCTTCTTCCGGCGCTTTCTCTCCTGGCTTTGTTTCTTTTGCCACACCGTCAGTTGCTTCACCTTTTTTTTCAGTTGGAGCATTGGCCTGTCCTGTTACTTCTTTTTGCGGTTGCTTTGCAGCATCTTCCCCTTTATTTTTTTTGTCATCATCTTTTTTTTCTGCAGCTTCTTTTTCAGTTGAAGGAGCTTGTGCTTTGTCTTTGTCGGTTTTATCAGATTTCGATTGTTCAGTGGCGTTAGGTTTTTCTACTGTTTCTGCAACCTGGCTTAATGCTGCAGCAGGATTGTTGGCCACTTCCTTTTTATCTGTTACAGTTTTTATATTCTCCTCGGGCTTTACTGGCAATGGTGTTGCAGTTTTTTTTGCTGCATCGTTGTCTTTAGTTTTTGCGTCTGTACTTTTGCTATCAACTGCATTGCCCGGTAAATTTGTTTTTGTTTCTGGTTGTTTACTTACCACATTTTCTTCCTGTGCTTTTTCAAGATTTGATTTCTTACTTTCTGTGTCCTTAGGTTCTTCCACTTCGCCTTCTACATCCATTTGTTTTCTTTGGGCTGATGAAGGAGCTGTGGTAGCAGGTGCCTGCAATTCAATTTCCTCCTTAAGAATATCGATATCCGATTTTCTTACTGTCTTGTGATTGAAAGCAAAAGCATCTATGCGTTTTAATTTCACCGGTACAGGATCTTTTGCCATCATTATCTCAGTTCTGAAATCTTCAAACTGAATCTGTTCCACATCAGAGAATTGCTCTTCAAGAATTTGATTGATATCGTTGCTTAATTCCGGCGTAGCCTTTTGCATTTGCCTGCGTAAATCAGAAGCATACTGGTACATGTCTACGCTGGCTTTAGAATTTCTTTTTGCATCCAGTTTAGATCTTATTTCTTTTCGCAAAGCAATCCTTGCCAATTCTTCGCGGCTCGGCTTGGGCCTAGAATCTGAATCGCCCACCTGTGACAGTAAATCCTTTTCACTTCCTTTTCCAAATGCAGGATCAAGAGTTATACTCTTCATGTCTATTCCTTCAAGTTTGCCTGCATCGTTAAACTTGAGCGGTACTGTTACACCAAGTCCATACTGGCTGAGATCAAATTTCTTTTCAATAGAACCGAGTTCATATGTATAGACAGTAACCCTGCTCACCAATAAATTAAGTTCTACCAGTATAAGCCCGGTTAATTTTGCATATGCTTCGGGGATAGCTTTTAAACTTGCAGATGCTTCTTCAATTGTAAGTCCTTTTGTAAGGTTCCAGTTGCCACTTGTTTTTGCTTCCAGTGGCACGTTTATGCCAAAACCTAACGTTCCTTTACCATTAAGGCTTACAGCTGCAATAGCTACTTCTACACCTATACCAATCGTTACACTCAATTCAATTTTTGCATTAGCAGTTGATGTAAGTGATAAGCTTATGCCACCACCAAGTTTACCTTTTTGAAGATCATCCAGTTTAGATTTGGCAAGTGTAGTTTCAATATTAATAGTAAGCGGTTGCCAGTCAAAAACAAGATTTGCTTCTCCGCCAAACCTTAAGATTACAGCTAAAAAAGGAACACCTACTAACGGTACCGTTTGAGCGAAACTAAAAATGTTGAAATTCTTTTTAACCGCTTCAAATGGAGTTGCCTTAACAGACAACTTACCCCAAATCCATAATTCCCCATCCGGATCAAGCGCAGCAGAAATAGAAGCATCCATTCCTTTTAAGAAAGTAATCTTTGCCGTTCCGGTTCCATAGATAGATAATTTAGAACCGTCTTTGCCAGCACCTGTTACTTTTCCATCTGCATCTACCACACCATTGGTAACCCCAAGTGTAAGGCTGCCATCTATCATGCCCTTTTTATAGCCGAGGCCGCCTTCTATTTTAAATACTTCGTTATTATAGCTAATGGTGAGTGGCTTAATTTCAAGTCCGGGCACTTTATTAAATACAGGAGTAGCCGTACCAGTTATATCCAGTGCATAGGCGCCATCTTTACGGTTAATGATAACCGTTGCATTTACATCTTTTACACCTGGCAGATCCTCTATTTTGGCTTTGGCCTTAAACTCAAAATTTCCTGAATCCTGGAATGCGGCACTTAACTCCAGCTTTTTAAATTTTGGAATAGTTAAATCTGCACTGCCCTTGCCGGTAATTGTTTTGCCATCGTAGCTAATAGAAACATTTCCTGTTTCAACAACCTTTATCAGTTCTTTTCCAAAAACAATGTCGCCGGTAACTTCCCATTTGCCATCATCCTTCTCTTTTGTATAGGTAAAACCTATTTCTGCTTTCTTAAATTTTTTGCTTTCTTCAAAAGTAAATTTGCCCTGCATTCCAAATGCAGGTTTTTCATTTACAAAAGCGCTTACATTGCCTTTACCTACATTCTTAAGACTAAAACCAACATCTCCGCTTACAGCAAATTTTTTAGCGGAACTTGCAGAAAAACTCAGGGAACAATAATCAAGGCTGAAAGGTTTTGGAAATCTTCCTTCCTGCTTTAATAAATCAACTGCAATAGTTCCGGTAATAATAAATTCACCACCAGCTAATTCAATAGTAAGCAGTGCTCCTTGCAATAATTTCGGCGTTGGCTTTATAACACCCGAAGCAGTAAAGCCTGTATGTGGAGAAAAATCTACTTCAGACCATTCTATCGGGCTCATGGCTTTAATGCCTTTAAAAACACTTTTCATTAACCCGGCATAACCTTCTGTTTTAACCTTATACCTGTCTTTGCTTTCTTTTTGAAAACTTAAGTTCTTGTCGGGGTTTTCAGAGTCAAGTACACCATTATCGTCTTTAACAACATTCTTTAGCGTTATTGATTTAAGTTCATTGTTTTCAAACTTAATTGTCATTACACTGTTGTCAAGATCTTTCGACACAAGAAAACCTCCGCCTTTCTGCGATGTTTTCAAAATAAACTTTCCTTCAGGTATATCGCCATCTGTTACTTTAATCAGCTTATCACTAAATGGTGTTTGGCCAGATGTAAGTTCAAAATTTGAAATTGACAATAAACTTCCGGGAACACTATCTGAAACACCAACAAGGTTATCGCAAAAAATATCGTACGATGCAGTGCTTTCGCTTAAATTGTCTACTATTCCCTCTATATTTTTTGTTTTGGAATAATAATCTGCAATCTTGCTGTAATAAGATTTCATTCGCCCCAATATTTCCTGTCCAACATCTATATTGCTTTTTGCATCAAGCAATATAAGGTTGCTGATTACATCCACATCATGATTACCGCCTGCTATCTGCCAATCCACTTTATGTTCTATCTGGAAGGCGATTGGTTTACCATCAAGCCCCCAAAACGGTACTACAATTTCTTTTGCTATCTGTTCTACCGTACCACGCACACCAACACCCGTACTATTAACAAGTGCAAGCTGGTATTCCGGCCCCTTAATCTGTTGCTTATCGATAATATTGTTAAGTACAGCAGTAACTTTTGGCAATGCTTCCTTACGCCATACACTTGCCTGTTTTGTTTTACGTTCTGTATTTGGTTTTTGAAAAGGTGGTGCTGCCAATGATTCGTTGCCTGCGCTATCCTTGGTAACAAAAGGCCCAACGTATTGCTTTGTAGGGAAGTCTTTAAAATGAAAAGCAACTTTACCGTTTTCTTTTGAAATGCTTCCTTCTTTTGTAGAGCCCAATGCTTTTAGCGCAGCATCATCCATGTCTTTAATGTTGAGCTTTTTAGTCTCATCTTTCTGAATGTCGGGCATCCGGTTAACAGATGATTGCTCTCCCTGCTGCTGTATGGTATGCGTAAGTTCATGAGCAAGCAGGTGCCTGCCCTTTTCACTTTTCGTATCAAACTTTCCTTCATTAAAATAAATATCAGAACCGTGGGTAAATGCCTGTGCATGTAGTTCATTGCTCATGCCTGATGCTTCAGGATCTGTGTGAATGCGAACATCTTTAAAGTCATGCCCAAATGCATTGCCCATAGCAGATTGTTCGTGCGAAGGCAAAGAACTTCCTTTACCCTTCTGACTGCTTAGCCTGCTTTGCAATGAAGGCTGAACAGTTGCAGATCCGCTGCCAGCGGGCTTGCGATGAATTCCTGGTTTTACTTCAGGCTCTTCTTCGCTTTCAAAAATTGCTTTCTTTTGTACGGTGTTGGATGTAAGTTGATTTTTACCGTTTCCTGCATTACTATCCTTTCCATTCTTCTCCGCATTAATTACATGGTCTGCGGTTTCGTCTGCTTCCTTTTCATAAGGATCATCTACTTCACCAACGGTTAATTTGCATTGAATGGCCGACATGGAAGTATCATGCTCACTTTCCTGCGAAAAATAAGGCACATGCTCCCTTTTAGGTGCAGTTGATTTTGTAGTTTGTGTGCTCTTCACATAAATTTTATTGCCATTCTACTTTCAATATTTTTGGCATCCAGCCAAACCTGATAATACTTATGCTCCATGGCAGGTATTGCATTAGCACATCCATCGGCCCTAATTCCACCTGCAAACGGATCTCTTCAGTTTTTTCTGCTAATAATTTACCAGGCCTTTGCAAAAATGTTTCCCTTAATGCCGCAACAGAAGTATTTTTTAAAATCGCCCAGCGGGCAATTACTTCAGCAAGCAATTCATCTGCTTCCTGCTTTTCATTATCGGTTAATAAAATTTCCGGTTCTATTGGCTCGTCTAACGGTACACCACATAGTATTTTGGCCATTACCCAATCGCACTCATTACCTTTTTCTGCACCAGTAACCAGGTATTGAAGAAGGCTTAGTGCTTTTTGCCTGCAATTTTCATTTACAAAAACATTATTTTCCAGCAAATCAAGTGATCTAAAAAAATATTCAAGAAAGGGATGAAGGATAACAATGCCTGCATTTGCTGTAAAAATGCCTCCTTCAGGCAAGCTGTCTTTTGTGTTAATTGTTATACTATTTTTTTCTTCGCCGGTCTTCTTCTCTGCAGAGCGAGGTAAGATGGCAAGTTCTTTCTGTCTTTTCCGGAGCGGTTGCTCAAATGCTGCCAGTAGTTTATTAACCGGCAAATGACGTATCAATAATTCTATTTCCTGCAATTGTAATTTCGGAATAACCGCCATTGCAATAATTTCATTATCGGAAACAGATTCGTTTGTTGCTGCATAAAAAATAACAGCTTCCCATACAATGCGTCTCAGCTTAATAAATTCCAAAGACGACTGGTTGGCATAATGACGGGGATAAACCGTCTCTGCTATACGCTCTACTATTTCATTTAACCTTTCCTGGTTTTTTGCTGAAAGCGTTTCTATAAGATGAATAAGAAATTCACTATCATGCAAACGCACTATACGCACCAGCGCTTTGCTGTTATTTCTTACAAGTGCCCTTAATAATTGAATGGCTGCATGATCTGTTGCAAAAGCTTTCAGCACATGGCCGTACCAGCCTTCGTTAATTTTACCTGCATTCCATGGCAGATAACCATGCTGCATATAATACAGCCATTGCCGGGCAATACCAATTTGCAGCGCAACAGGCTTTTGTTTTGCCTGTCGGGTTATCAATACTTCTTTTAATTGTTTATACAATTGATCATGGAGTTGCAATGGGAACTGCTGTTTGTTGAAAGCTTCTGATCCAATAAATCCAAGATCCAGTTCAAGGCGATCTATTTGTACAAGATCCTCCCCGGGTGATAATTCGTTGAAAGTTTTTTCAAGTACAGGAAGTATATGCTGATAAAATATTGCACTCATGCGGTGTTGCAGCCCGAAAGCCTCCGATTGATTGTCGGTAACCAAATCAATAACCTGCGTTTTGATTACATGCCGCATAACTACTTTTTAAATAGTTTTTTTACTTCCTGCAGATAAGGTTTTTTATCTGCTTGCAATACCTCATCTCCTTTCCATGTTTTGTATTCGGGGAGCAATTGCTTATCGTCCAGTTTCAGGAACAATTCTTTAAGATGGCCTTTTTGTTGTTCTACGTTTTCCTTTAGCACAGCAACATCGAGGTATTGCCATAGCAATGCTTTCACCAGGATTTTCTTTTCGTTCATGTTAAGCCTTCGTTGGCTTTCAGCATTTGTTTTATTGGCAATTATATTTTTTATAAGGCTGTTGAAATTTTCAAACTCATGGTTGGGATTACGTGTAAATGCCAATGCCTGTTCAGCAATAGTATTTTTAGAATCGGCTGCAATAGCTTTTATCTCGTCGAAATACTTTGAAAAACGTTCGTCCAATTTTCGTTCTGCTTCCAATTCATCTAAAGCTTCATCTGCAGCAGGTATACCATCCTCTTCCAATACTTCATGTGCAATATTGGTTACTGGTTTCGCTTGTTGTTGATCTTCACGGCAAATGGGTTTCCAGCAATAGAGATCATTAATGGCATTTGTATAATCGTAAGGAGAACTTTCAACAACTTTAGTATGCCTGCCACATGGATCACTTGCCTGTCCATCATCAATACAAGGAATACAATCTTCGCATTCAAAACATTCAAAAGGATGTTTGAAAAGGAAACCAATAAGCGTACATGCAGGATCGTAATCGGTGCAAACTTTTTTACCTGCAAGCCATCTTCTCCAGTCATGAAATATTTTCTCGAAGAAACAAAGCTCACGTGGCGTAACCCATAATACACGCAACATAATATGTGCAGGAAGCTCGCTGTAAAGTCTTTGCTCAAGCATCATCCTGTTCTCCGGTTGCCTGAAGCGTTCTGGCCATGCAGGCAAGAAAGCCGTGGCTATAAAAGAATACGGATCTTCACCCGGAACAAAACAATATTTCTTATCCTTCTCACACGGATCATCTGATTGCACAGGCCATACAAACCTGCAACGTGTATAGGCATCACATGGTTCAATTACGCACTTGCAATCGCCATCAACACAATGCGGCCTTAACAGGATATGTTCTACAAGGTGCATGCCTTCAGCATTGATCAGTTTTTTTGAACGCTGCACAGCATCACATGCTTTTGCTGCACTTATATAACATTGCGGGTTAAATGCTATGATATCATTACAACAATGTTTGTCCCTTTTTTCTTCGCAACTGCAATAGAATTTTATTCCGTATGGCCCGCATTCACAATCATACACACCATAATAATTGCTTACATCTGTAAGGCACCTCATCTCCTCCAGGAAAAACCGGTAAGCTTCTTCCTTGCTGCGGAAACAACAATCGCTTACCCAGCCTGTACAACAACAGTCAATGCATTCATCGTCCTTCTGTTCTTCACAACCAGATGTTGGATATGGAGGCAATTCACTTCCGCATGTATCGTCAAATTTTATTTCTACATAAAATTTCTCCGTACCATTTAGCATCTTGCTAAATACCGGCGATGATTTTGGCCCTTCACCATTTTCAAGTTTGGCTAAAAGATCTTTTGCAGCGTTTACAAGTTTCATAATAGCCGCGTCACGGCTTGCTGCAGTATCATAAGTACATGGATGCTGCAAACCTGTATTACCACAGCTTACAACAAAAGTGTGACAACAATCGTGGCGAAGTGTCTGAAAACCGCCTTCTGTTTGCGAAGCGCAAATAAATTTCTCTACGCCCTCTTTGCCCCATGCTTCAGCAGCAGTTGCAAAACGATCTTTGCTCACTGCCATTATCTCACGTATATACAAGCGCCAAGAGCAATCACATTCATCGTGTGCAATATGATAATTCCCCTTGTAATGAAGCAGATCCAGGAAATGCCTGAAATGAAACAGCGCTTCATTAAGCGAAGTGAAATACTCCTGGCTTATCCAATAACCTGTTTTGCCATCATCTGTACCATATTTGTAGTAATAAACATTAGGTTCCATTTCACCTGCACAACAATCGCAACATGCTGGTTCAGGATTTGTACTATCCACATCGCTGCTGCAAACAAAATATTTTTTAAACTCGTCCGATTTTTTTCCAATTTGTTTTATAGGATAGCTATCGCTTAAGAGTGCTAATTGTTCTGCTGCATATTCATTGTTATAGCCAAACAATTTCATTGTTTCATCTGGAATAAACACCAGTGCTGTTTCTTCTGAAGTAGTACCGCCATGAACTAATTTTTCCGTAAAACTTATTTGCTTGCCGTAATTATCAGTATCCGATGCCAGTTGCAGGATATTTACAAATTGAAGGTTAAATGCCTGTTGTGCTTCTTCAGGCGAAGTATAGCCGATTACACTTTCAAACAGAACCAACTCGTCACTGCCTGTAATATTAGGCTGATGTGTTTTAATAATAAAATGATACCAAAGACTGCCGTTTGCCTCTTTTCGCTCATTAATGTTATCTCCTCCGTAACAAATCTCAAGATAGTGTTCTCCGGCACGGAACCTTTTATACAATTCACGAATAGCCCTATCCCTATCCGCTTTCACAGAATAATCGCCAGGCAAAGCATACCATGCTTCATACTTGCTTTTATCTACCAACAGGTAACCATAGTTTCCACGCTGACTGGATGCATCTTTTACAATCATTGCATCAGCTTCAGTAGAAGTTTCATTATTTCGTAAAGCAATAACGGCTTTCTTAGCAACCAGTAAATCATTGGCACTATCAATTACTCCGACACTTGGAATTTCAGCGCCTTCATATTTCATTAACGGCGTGCCCGGATGTTTTTCATCTTTCAGTTCAATGCTATTCTCAGCAGTTGCTATAATCTTGTACTTTATTTTTTCATTGAACAATTCCTCAGCGCTGCGTCCCACTTCATTATAATCATTGTATTCACGCACACTGGTGAAAACCATTTCCTGTTTTTCATGTGGGTTGATTATATACCGGTATTTCCAGCGAACAGGTTTAGAAGTACTGGCAAAACTGTACAAGCTGTTCTGAACAAATTCAATAATAGATTTTATAGCAGTTTCTGCGGCATCTCCAGATTCACTCTCAACAGTATTAATGGCAACAGGCTTTCCATTGTCTGCAACTGTTATCCTCCATACATTCTCACTTTCCTGTTTCTTCTGATAATTATTTCTATCAGTTAGTTTGAACAACAACGCAAGCAAATCAATATTTGCTTTTGCTGTATCATCATACTCAGCAGTGGAAATAAAAAAGAAGGAATTTGTATGCTTATCGTTAAAAGTATAATTATATATAAATATGCCGTCCCTTGCATCAATACGGTTAAAGTCTGTATCAAACCGGAAAGTGTCAATCAATGCAGTTACATCAATTGGGTTAGCTGCAAGTACGGGCTTTGCTTCATTAGCTGGATCACTGGCCCATGCGCCTTCTTTTCCAAAATCATCGAGCAGGGATGGTGTTAGCTGCAAATCCTTATCTGCATCATAAAGAGGCTCAACTCTTTTCCACAATTGGTTATCACTTTTTCTTTGTACATAGATATCATGTTCATATTGCGTTACAAAAATATTTTCTTCAGCAGGTTGATTGGCTGAAAAGCGCTGATAGTTAGCGATTGCCTTCTCTGCTTCATTGTCTGAGCTAAATTTTTTTCCGGAAATGAAACTACCGGATTTTGTTTCCAGTTTAATGTTCACCAATCCATCAATAGCAGGTGCGGAAATGCTGTAGTTTTCACGTTTGTCCATTGCCGTAAGCATTTCACGCAAGGCGGTTTTTGCTTCGGCCCGATTATCAAATGGCTCAACACTACTCATCATTACTTCGCCGCCATAAGCAAGCGATATCAAACTTTGCTCTTCGTAACTGATTACTTCAAAATTGCAAAGGTTTCTTGCGAATGGGCCGTCAATACCTGCATAAGCCATTAATTTCTTCTCGTAGCCAGATACATTATTATTATTCCATCCGTTTAAAGCGTAATCGAAACCTTTTCCACGCTGGCTGCTTAAAGCCGGATATTGCTGAAGGAAACGTTGTTTGCGGAGTAGTCCATCGTACACTGTTTCATTTCCTGGTTGCGCCCCATATGTTAGTAAAGCAAAGTCTGTAAATGATTCTGCAAAACGTGCAAGCAAATGGTTTAAGAAAAGGTCTTTGCGTGATGCGTAAGATTTTTTGTCTTCCAGCAAAGCTTGTATATACGTCCAGTAATTTTTTGTACCGGCACCAAGCGTAAATGAAAACTTATCTGTCTTATTATAAGATCTATAATTTTCTTTTCCTGCAGCCATAAACCGGATATTTGCCAGTTCTGCATATGCCGCCTTTTCTGTTTGAACAGCATACCGCCCCGCAAGCACAAAGTCTTTAGCAGATGTTTCAAGATAGAAAAAATAACATCCTGCTTTGGTCATTAGCAAATGTTCATCATAGCTTTCACTCTCTATATCATTTATAATTTGAAGTATGGCAGTATCCCGCTCAGCGGCAGAACAAAAAAGAAAATCATCGAGGTTATCCTGGTAATTACAATCATCCAGATCTCCATTTACTATCATGGCATCAAGTGCCGTTCTTTTTAATGGCGAAGCAATAAGGCTTCCAAAAACTCCTGTATCATTTTCGGTTGTGGCAAACTGTAATAGTTTATCAATGCCAGGCCAGTTGTTCAGTTTGTTTACATAATAAGTATGTTCATTTTCAATTTGGTTGCCAAATGAAAAATAATCACGTATGTGCGACAATTGAGACAGATAACCTGCCAGCAACTGATCAAAAAATAAAAGATACCCACGCAACTGAAGCGATTGAGCCTTTCTTGGATCCGGAACAGTAACAGGAAGGCTTCCTTCTGCAATGCCATATACTTTAGGAAAATCATTTTCCAAAGGATAATAGACAGGTAATTCTGCAGGAAAAGTTCCGGCTGGTAATAAAATATCTTTATTACCGGAATTGTCGCCCAACAATGTCTTAGCATTAGCATTGTTTTGCAAAAACGATACATAGCCCAGAAGATCCTGTACAAGTGGGGCGCCATTGCGCAACAATACAATACCAGAGCACTCCAGACTTAATTGTGGCACATGATCTGTGTAAAGCCGAAAAATCCAATTGTTTACATCACCATCGGTACAAGTACTTTTATCGCAATTTTGTAAGCGAAGGTTTTGTATAGCATTAACGCCTGCAACATTAAAGATTACATTGTAGAGATCTGACAAATGAATCTCTTTCTTCAACTCAATTTTTTCAAACGCTTCATTATCTACAAAGCCGTGGCTTTTGGTCCAGTCTATAGGCCTGCCGGCAAATGCTTCTTCAATTGATTTTCCCTTATCGTTTAACAACTCACTTAAACGATAAAATTTTGGCGAAGGCGAAAAGAAATTATCAATCTCAGTAATTATTTTGCGTATCAGCTGGTCTATATCTGCTGCCGGATCAATTTCAATTTCTGCGCATACACCTATTTTTTGTTTCTCCAGTATTTTTATATCGTAAAAGTCTTCGCAGAGATTGCGGTGGGCCATCAGCACTCTTTTTACTTCTCTGACAATATCATCTCTCTCTTTCTCTATAAGTTTTGGATCAGTAAGTTTAGAATTTTGTAGATCGATATACACATGGTACAATCCGTTTAAGAAATCTTTGCAACCAGGCGCAAAACTCCTGTACTGAAAATTTGAACAAATGCTGTTTACGGTTATATCTTCCGCTACCTGCAACCATGCATTCTTAATGCCAGGTATATCTATTAAGAGGCGCCGATAATCTGCTATAGTAACGGGATTGCAACCCAATATTTGCGAAGGTGTAAAAAAGTTATCTTCTTCCGAGCTATCAGGGTTTCGGGTAAAAAGATCTTTATCGGGTATGCCTGTACGGTAGCCAATGTCTAACAAAGCATAGCAAAGCATTTCGAGTATAGTAATGCCAGGATCATGCGTGTTGTGATCGGTCCAGATATTACCCGCAAGTTCTCCCAGGTAATCTATACCCTCAGCACGTAGCTTATCGAAATCAAGCCATTCAGGAAAGCCTTCATTCTTTTTGCTTATTACCTTATCGTCTGTTGCTATGTCAGCCATGATAGAACATTCTGTTTACACCGCTATTAACAATAATCATTTACTAAAACAGGAGGATTAAGGGGCAACGGCATTGAAGGCAGGTTGCACCACCTGTCGCATGCAGGATCTTCTACTTCCACTTCTATATTTCCTGCAATCAATATAGATCTCGGACTTACGCCGCAAATCTGTTGCACGTTTGTTACCAACGTAGCATCATCTT
Source organism: Chitinophagaceae bacterium (assembly GCA_044227095.1). GTDB lineage: Bacteria > Bacteroidota > Bacteroidia > Chitinophagales > Chitinophagaceae > JACMLD01. Next base: position 110,714 of record JBGAFV010000001.1, read on the forward strand.
CGTGGCCCATTCTTAGTTCAAGTATAAAATCAACATAGTCTGTTGCCTCCATAAACCTTAATATTTCTGAACGTGATACGCATTGACCAAAGCTTAGCTTCTCATATTTACCGATAGCCCAGGGCGCAAGAAATTCACGCAAATCGCTTTTCAATTTTTCCTGGTAAAACGCCCTGTCTTTACCCGGCAATAAGCGAACGGTAATACAAAAGTTGATGCGTTCATAACGTGGATTAACAGCCGCAATTCTTACAAAGGGTGAGATTATCTTTTGAAAATGACCGGTAATTTTTTCAAGCAGGCTAACGGGAACTTTAGGTTCAAATGAATTTCCTGCATCCAGTTTTTTAAAATCAGGAATAAGCGCTACCAGTACATAACCCGGTGCATATGGAATATCATTTTTGTATTTTGAAGCGTCTTCTTTAAAACTGTGGCTTATACATTTTGCTTTAAAAATCTTTGGAAAATTTTCAAGCACAATTCTTTCATAATCCCATTTCTGAATGGCACGGTTCTTATGCCGCAATAACTCACTCACCCGCTGGTAATAGCCGCCTTCCAGTTCTGGCACTACGCCATCAAAAGAAGCAAATGGCTGCGTAACTTTTTTTATTGCCGGATCTGCATCTAATAGTTTTGCAATACGCCCGGCTTCCAATCCCTCACTCAACCTTGCAGTATCATTTGCTGCATCAAGAATTACAGTTGATGCTATAGCTTGTGTAAACACATCAATTGTATCACTGACGCAACGGGTGTTCATGCCCATTGATGCTTTTATCCAAAACAAGTTACCGGGCATTACGGTGTTTGTATTGGTCATTGCTGCTGGCAGTGATAATTTTACAATACCACTTGCTGTTAATGCAAGCGTGTTGTCTTCAATCACTTCAAAACCTTTTCTTAATTCAGTCCATTCGTTTGCAGCAAGATAATGCCAATGCAATGGCTGCTGTTGTGCTTCAGAATCTGCAGTTGCTTCTGCCAATTGAAAAAGAAGGTTAAGGTTAATGCCGGGTTGAAATTTTGTGAGGCCAATAAAAAGTGTTCCTTCATCACAAAACTTTGGAAAGAGTGTTGGTGTAAGCGCAATGTTTACTTTTTTATAGCAGCCTGCAAAAGGATAAAGATGCACCAGCTCCATTTCATTTATTGTAGCAGTAGCCATATAATCAAGTGAAATATTTCCAATGATAGGCGTCCATGGCTGGCTTGGAATTACAACACCTTTCTGAAGAAAGCCTTCAATATCGGTTTGCCGGCTTTTAAGCAGTGCAAAAATTTCATCAAGTGCAAGCCCGATATTAGCATGCTTGGCAAACAAGGGTGGAGGTGAATACGGAGGTTTTGTAACAGGATCATAATACCGGTCGTTTACCTGGTCGGGGTTATTTACAGTATTGGGCTGCACAAATTTTCCACCGATAAAATTCATCCTTGTCTTTATTGAACCAAATGCCGGCGTATCACCCGTGTTATCGTTTGCTAACTTTGATGCATACACGATATCTTTGAAAATATCATTAATATTAATTGGCCGGTACTGGTTTGCTGCATTGATATTGAAATAGACAGCACCATCAATTATTTCCGGCAATTTTCCCAATGCGGCCATCTGCCTTGCCAGTACAAAGGGGTATTTATCATGCTGAAAATCCTGGCATTTCAAAGTTATCCGTATAAAACTGTTGCGGGTGTTTACATCAAGACGGCTGATTTTTTTAAAAATAAAAGGATCATGATGTGTAGCCGGAAGGCCCGCAAAGGTTCCCGGTGTAACTGCATACTGATAAGTATAAAAACTATTATCGCAATTGGGTGGATTTGGCATTACCGCAGGCTTAGGCTGAAACAACAAATCATTGAGGGGCGTGTTGCATGCTGGCATACCATTGTCGTACCACTCTCCTCCCAATAAAAGGCCAAACTGAATTTTAAATTTTGAATCAATCACTTTTGCGGAAAGGCCCGAACCGGTTGCCACATTCTGATAACCGTTGTAATAATCTTCAAAAATTGTTGCGGGGTTAGGGCCCGTTGGAATGTCTTTCCAGTTAATATTAATCCATATGTTTGTCCACTGTTTCAATAATATTTCTTCGGAGCCAATGTAAAAGTTAGAATCAATATGCGGCCTTGATCCAAAAGGATAAATAAGGTTGTTTACGTCCATTATATTCTCGTCGTTCTGCACTACAAAGTTTTTAAGTCCGCATACCCTTACATCAATAGTGGTAGCCGGATTTACTTTAAGGTTTCTGAAAAAATGATAGAGTGAAACAAAATGTGATCTTTCCTGCAAAATCCTTTCAAGACAACAATCCGGCTCTACACCGCTCAGCAGGTATTCAATTTTAAGGCTATCATCTATTTCAAAACGTGCAGCGGGCATTTCTATACCAAGATCTTCGTTGAGGGCTTCTTTATTATAAAATGTAACCGCAGGTTTATCTGCTTCCAGCACAACTGTTATCTCCAGTACAAACTGGCTTACTTCTCCACCAGGCAACATTGTTATCTTGCTAAAGGTGCTCGGCCTTATCCATTCTTTTTGTCCACTGAAATAAATATTGATGGGATAGCGCTGATCAAACAACAAAGGAATTTTGCTTACTTCATTGTTTATTGTGGCATTAGCAGGTAATGCCAGGTAGATCAACCAATCTGCGTATTCTATTTGTACAGAATCGAGATAAGAAAGGTTTTGGTTACAAGGGTTTTCAATACCAGGTATCAGCAAAAAATCATTTTTTAATGTATTGGCACTGGTACTGGAAAGTCCGGCGGCAATTGCTGCGTTCAATAGATCATTGCTTATGACAATATATGACTTGGGAATGCCGGTAGCTGTATTGTATAAAAAATCCCTTACCCTTGTTGCATAAAATTTCTGTGCATTGTAATAATCCGGGTGTTCACCATCAGTACAGAGATTGAGTGATATAGAACAATCGAGCTTAAATATAACTTCACGTCTTCCTTCTGTAAGATAAAGTACTGGTGAAGCCAGTACAAAACCCAGCCTTGCTGAAGGATAAGGTTGAAATACAGTTTTGCCAGGGACTGTATACCTGCTCAATTTGTTGCCGAGTGTATGCCAGTTGGCTGCTTTTCCATCTTCAAAATCCTTATCGATGCCATCAGCTTTTTTTGCATTGGGTGCCATGTACACGCCTTCTACAAAAGTGGTATCGTAAGCATCTTCGTTATTAACGTACAGTGTTTTTAGATCTGCAACCTGTGTTTCGTTTACTACCAGTTCATCATCAGTTGCAAAAATAATATCAGCATTCTTGTTATCGCGGCCGGCATTTAGCTTAGTGCCTTCTTTTAAAAGATATTTTGTATACTGGGTCTGAACTATTTTTTGAACCTCAAAAAGAATATGCGCTTTGTCTGCTTTTGCATCTGCAGCTTTAATGCCCAGTACTTCTGTATAAAAATATTTTAGGTGTGCTTTTGTTTTTCCATTCAGCTCGCCTTGCATTTTCTGAAACAGCTTAATAAAAGCAAACACAATTGCAAGATGTGGCGGATGATTTTTTGCAAGATCTGCACGTGCAGGTATAAGACTGTCGGAAATACTGTCGACTGTAGGCTCATTAAGCAATTGTATTCCTTCTATAAAACTATCCAGCAACTCTTCAAGTTCGAGATAAAGTTCTTTTAGCAGATCGCATTGTGTGTTTACATCTTTACGCAGCGTATCATCAACACTATAAATATTGGCAAGGGTAAGATCCCATACATCATTATCTGCCGTGTTAAGAAAACTGCTGAAGTCTATGCGTTTATTGCCAAACCATTTTACAGAAGCATTGGTAAGTATAATAAATCTTTTGAGCTTAGGTGCAAACTGGTTTCTAATCAGCTTTTCAAGAAAATTTGCTGCAGGCAATCCTGATTCATTAAGCTGATGATACCAGCGGTTAACGCGATAGACAGTTCTGTAAAAAATAAAACGGGTTAATAACTGCAATCCTCTTGCTGATGGCCGGCTGTTAAACAATTGATGATAGGCAGATGCTTCTTCTTTTAATTTGGCAGTATCATATTGACTGATTGCTGCAAGCAGAAAAGGATTACTGTTTTCAAAAAAAGATTTCCAGTCGGTAACTTCAAGCTGGTTGTTATAATATTTTATGGTGCCAGATAATTTGGTAAAATAACCAAGCAGGTCTGCCAATGTTCTTCCGTCTATTTTTACATCGTCAGAGAGTAGGTAATCAATTGCCCTCTGCCGCTGGCTGGTGCCAGGGTCATGCTGAAACGGATGAAGAAGATTCTTGCAGTCGAACATAATTTTCCTGTTGTCTATGAAATTGTCATCGATTGGTTCTTGTAATAATCGTATACATAGTTAAACCTGGAGTTTGCTTCGGGTATACTATAGGTTACTTCTATAATAAACCTTCCTTCCAGGTTATCTATACTGCCTTGTGGTGTTACGTCAATTTTCTCTGCTATTATTCTTGGTTCATAAAATAAAATGGCATGTTCAACCAGGTCTTTTATATAACCAATAACAGAACTGTTTAAAGGCATAAACATAAAATCTGTAAGGTTGCAGCCATACTTGGGCTGCATAACCCTTTCTCCAAGGCTGGTTGAAAGCAGTATGTCCAGGCTTTCCGCAATATCCTGTTCATTACTTACCAATTCAACAGTTCCGCTTTCAATATCAAAAGTTGGCGGAAATTTCCAGCCGGTTCCCAGAAAAGATTTGTTTGTTTCCATCATTAAAAATTTTATCAGCCGCCAATTTGCACTGTAGGAAACCCCTGCACTATTACACCACCATGTGCAGTAATATCTCCCTGGCGTGCAGCTGGCATACCTCCGATTAATACAGTTACCGATCCTTTTACAATTACATCTGGCGGGCCTGTACATACAAGCATGTCTCCTACTCTTGCCGCAGGCGAATTACCTATAAGCACATTAACAGCACCCATGCCTACAACCGGGCCACCTACATGCGGTACCGGTCCGGGATTTACCATCGGACATGTATGCATATCACCTAATCTTGCTGCTGCTGCCATTTGGAATAATTTTCTGATCAATTAATTTTTACCATGCCACCACTTATTTCTGTAATACCTTGCCCCGATAGCTTGGCCATTGCACCTTCTACTGCTACATTACCATCAGCCTTCATAGAAACTGAAGTACCGCCAATAGTAAGTGTTGTTCCTGCTTTTAAAGACAATGCCATGCCCGCACTTAGATCTATATTTTGCTGGCTTTGAATTTTAATACCAGTTTGATCCATTGTAATAGAATTATTATTCTGATCTTCTATTTTTATAGAAGTACTGCTTTCGTCAAGTATTATTTTATTTCCTGCAGGTGTATCTATCGATATTTTTTTTGTGTCGTCGTTAAACGATATGTGCATCTTACTTCGGGTTGTAAAACCTTTTTCGTTATTTGCATCTTTTGCGGCAATAGGCGATGGTTTTGCAGAACTGTGCACCATTCCGAGGATAATACCATTGCGTGGATCTTCATTAATAAAGCCAACAATTACTTCATCATCAATTTCCGGGCGGAAACATGCGCCCCTGTCATCTCCCGCATCAAGACTTGCCATACGCATCCAAACACCACGGGCTTTATTATCTATAACGGGTATGCGCACCAGTATTCTGTGTTGTCCATCAGGATCACCTTCCAGCGCAACTACTTTTCCTATTTGCAATCCTTTTATATTACTTATTAACCCGGCAGCTCCAGCATCATCAATATCATTATATAATCTTGCGTGCATTTGCGGATCCAATCCAAATTGCAAATGTGTATCCCAGCTTCCGTCGGCCATATCGTGCCTAACGGATGTAATAAATGCTTTTCCATTAAACCTGTCTCCTGCTCCATCTATTTGTATAAGATCAGCAGTTCTTATACCGGGTGTTCCAAAAAATTTTACTCTTCCTCTTACCTTGCCAAGCCTGCTGCGCATCATAGTAGCATTTACCCATTCTTGTAACTCTCCTTCATTAAGGTTGCCACTGTGGTGCAACTCATACTCAGTGGGTGCTGCCACTTTTGCAAGATCATCTCCGGTAAAATTGCCCAGTTCTCCAATATAACTACTGCTGGTATCTGCATTAAACAATTGCTGGTTACCAAAATCCCAGGCAGTAGCGTGAACTTTTTTCCATTGCATTCTTGCATCCATTTCAGCTTCCAGCTCTATTACCGATGCACCATAAGTTACCTGCAGTTGCGGCGTAGCAGTGGTATCAGGTTTTAATATTCTAATCACACTATCACTAACGTCTACCAGCATGCCATTTGCTTCTGCCCTTAGTAACATAAAATCCCAGTCAGATACATGGTGCTGTACCAACTGGCGGTGTTTTATTTTAGTGGCTTTTGCATCAGTGCTAAGCCCTTTGTATTTTCTTACTAAATCATCAAACAGTTCATTGTCTTTTATATTTTCATAGTACCGGCTATGGCGTCCAATGGTCATTCTTATTGCTTCATCATAACATTGCAATTGCAGTTCGCTCTGGCCATTGTTACGTATGCGGATTGAATGCCTAACTATTATTCCTTTAAATACTTGTGAGTTCTTGCTGTCACGCCCAACTTTTATAGTTACTCTCTTTCCAGGTATAAAATCATCTTTGCTGCTAATCTCAAAATTTCGTTTAGCAGCTTCACCATCACGCAAAACAATATGCGCAACAGGTATGCGGTTGATCTGTTTTGTTACTGAAATAGAAATGACCTGGTAAACAGGATCAATTGCCTTATCATCTATCAGCAGATCATAGGTGCATATATCGTGTTCCGAGGTATTTGTCAGGCTTACTTCCTGCATCAGGCTTCTGTTTTATCAAATGGATGAAAGTAGATTTCCTGTCCGGCTTTCAGTTTGCGGATATTGGGGAGGTTGTTTTTTTTTGCTACCTGCAATACAAAAGCGGGACTGTCGTAAATATCAAAAGTCATACGATCAAGTCTGTCGCCTGCTTTTGCAACACGCTGGTGAGTTAAGTCGGGCGAACCATTGCGTTCTTTTTTTGCCCTTGTTTCTGGTGCGAGGTATTGCAAAAAGTTTGCAGTGATTTTTGCACGCAATGGCGAACCGTCTGCATTAAAAAGCGTATGATTTATATCAAGCGTAGTAAGTACGCAGTTGAATTTCAGTTCAGACCCATATAGAATTTTAAGGTACCTGGGAGAATGAATTTTTCCATCATAGTCGTACACACAATCAATAAATTGTTTTAGCTGATCTTTTACTGGCATATTTTTCATCGAGTCTAGATATCCTTCCATAATGCCAGTGCCATCCAGGTAGAATTCAATTTTCAATTCTTCGGGTGCTGTACCTACAAATTTTGAATTCGTTTGATTATTACCGTGACCTTTTGTAGTATCACGTTCTACCTTAAGGTTACGGGTAAATGTTTCAGGGTTTACGGGTATTTTAAAATCTTTTACACCGCCATCCTTTTTAAATTCATTATCGGAAAATGATTTTATCTCAAATTTTGCCAATTCCATTACCGCTGATTTTTTGATTTAAGTATTTCCAGCACTTTCTCTACACAGGTATTTATAAGCTGATCGTTTGATGAAGTAGCATTGGCAGATTGTGTACCGGGGGTGGTTTCTGCTGCAGCTTTGTTGTTTTGTACAACATTGGCTTTAATAATCAATTCACGAATTTCTATTGCCATAAACTATCAGTTGCTAAATACAAGCCTGTTATAATTCAATTCCAGTGTTTCTAATAATACTTCGCCACGTTCTGCATGCAGTTCACCTATTTTCCAGCTTCGCGGCCATACATTATTAATGCTCCACATCATTAATGCTTTATGGTCTTCGCCAAGTAAACTGATTGTTACAGACGCTATAGGTTTTACCAGTTCACCATCAAATGTTTTCTTTAACCATTCAGTTAGTTTTGAGTCTGCAGGTTTCAGCAACCCCCTTTTCAAAATAAGCGGACCGTATTTGCGCCGTACCGGTAATACATGTTCAAAACGGTTCTCGCCACCTTCTTTAATGGTTTCTGTATCTAAAGTTGAATCAAGCCCCGCAACAGATTGAAACCTTACATCAATTCCATCATGCGGATCGAAATTGAAATCAACTTTAAAATGAAAATTGACAGTCTGATAAAACCCTGATGAAGTATTGTCTGCCATACACTATTAATTTGCTTCTACTATCTTAAGCCCTTCATGAACCAGTTCCATTGTTTCTATAGCCACTTCGTTGCCATCTGCTTTAAGATCTGTTGATTGAACTTTTACCGGCCATGCATTGATCAGCGTCCATGAAATAATGGGCTGGTGCTCCTGGTTAAGCAACTTGATGGTAATATCACGCCTGAATACTTTTTTAATCTTGTTGCTTTCCTGGAACTTGGCTGTTTCTCTCCACAGCTTGAAGAATTCAAAATCTTCCAGTATCGTCCCTCTCTTTAAAGTAACGTGACTGTACTTGGTAAGTCCCGGCTGCGCATTTTTGCTGTACACCGGGCTATTGCCTTCGCGGTATTCAATAACTTCCGTTTCAACATCAAGTCCGGTTACTTCTGTAAAGCCCATTCTTGTGCCGCCCCAGTTTACTTCAAAGTGAAATTTTGGAAGCGGGTATTTAAAATTATCTGCCATGGTATTTGTTTTAAATGATGATTACTTGCAAAGGTCTTTTGGATTGGTTTCTTTAATAGCCGCTATAAGGCTGGACTGGCATGCAGCAAGCGCTTCTTTCTTTTTATTGATAGTTAGCAACTCACCGGCAAGTGTAACCGATTCCTGTTTATCTTTTTCGTACCTGTCTTTTATTTCTTTGTAATAAGGATCGTTGCAAACCCTGAGAGTAAGAATTGGTACCAGCTTGCAATCGCCTGTTGATCCATCTTCACAATTTTTTCCTGAAGACTGCTCTTTAGTTGAAGTTGATGATGAAGTTGTGGAGCCGCATTCTTCATCGCATGCCAGCAGTTCATGCCATTCGTGAATGATTTCTTTCAGTCCAAAATCAGAACAGATTTCTTCCTGCAATAAAGTTGATAACCTGATGGCTGCCATGATTGCCTTAATAACATCATTGCGTGTTTTAATAACTGCATCCAGTTTTGTATAAAACATCATCAGGCATTTTACAATGCCGCTGCTTTCGTTAAGCTCATCGCTGTTCAGGCATTTTATACAAGCCATGATGTCGTTGTAGAGTGTTACAAGAAGATCGGTTTGCTCATAAAAATCCCTTACCATGCAGAACAAGATCTCAATTGATTCGGTAGATTTATCCGTGTTGATACAAATCTTATCAATCTGAGATGTCATAATGTTTACCTGGTTGCAAAGCGTACGTGACAGATCATCGGCTTTATCCAAATCATCTATCCACGATTTAAGCTTATCCCTTTCAGCAACTACCTGTTTGTAATGTTCATTTAACTGGATGGCATCTTCATTTACCTGGCCGTAATCTTGTTTCACTTTTTTCAATTCTGCTACCCAGTTATCGTAGCAGCAATCGCAACCCGAAGGATTTTGCCCGGGGTCTTTGGTACAGCACTCAATGGCATCATCAGTTTGCCAGTCTGTACCTAATACAACATAATTATCTTTTTGCATAATTTAAAAGTTACTGGTTAACGTATTGCTGGTTTTAGCAAGGTTTTGTTTGCGTTCCTGTATCCTCACATCCGCAGAATGTATCTTTTACTTCATCGCAGATGTCGCAGATTTTTTGTTTGCAATTGTGCAGCCGTTCCTCACATTTTTTATCTTCAATACAACCACAATCCGGGCAGCAGAAGAATGATACCGTTTCAAAAATGCCTTCAAAATCGCTGCGTTTACTGTACAATGCAGCTTTTGATTTCGCAAAGTCTTGTGTAGCTTTTACAAAATCATTTTGAGAATTTTTCACATCATCAAGATCTTTCTTCATGGTATTTTGCAAATGCGTGTCAAAGTCTTTTGCATTTGTATACAGCGTCTTCTGTATATCATCCAATGAAGCAATGTTTGAAAAAACCTGTATGCCTACTACATCTGCAGCTGCTTTATAAATAGACTCAATATCTTTTGTAATGGAAATAGGAATGCAAAAGAGATCTTCAAATTTCTCTTTTATGTTTTCACATTTTGCAGGACGTGGTGGTTGATCTTTTGATTTCTCCTTGCATTTAGACCAGTCGCCGGTAATGATGGCCCATTGTGAGCAATTGCAATCTTTTCCAACACACTGCTTCAGATCTGTAGCAGCAGTATTCAGCTCATACATTTTTGCTTTTGCGTCTTTCAGTTTCTTCAATACATCTTTCAAACTGTCTGAAAGCGTTTTATTGCCTTTTATTAATCCGGCTGTTGTGTCTTTAATAGACTCATTGAATTGCAGCAGCGATGTACCTGTACTTATTTCAAGATTGCGTATGACACGATAATTTTTCTCTGTCCAGATAAAAAGACATTTCTTTTTATGTTTTAATTTTTTCAGCCCTGAGTAATTTGACTCAGCCTGGTACACGTCACTTGCGGTTTGATCCAGTTCAGCGCAATATGCTGTTCGTTCCTGGTTAATAAAGCTCTGTGTAACGGTATCGTTTTCTTTGCATTTGCAACCGCAATCATCTTTTGGTGGTTTGTTTGATGAAGGATTGCTTCTGTATGAATCTCGCATTTTTGTAGATTTAATAATAATGAATGGAATTTATCAGGATTCGTTTAGCATCTTGTGCATAAACCTCAGAATGATGAACTCTGCAGGGCGAACTACGGCCATACCTATTTCTACAATGAGACGGCCTTCCCAGATATCCACTTCCGTCATTGTTTCATTCAAGCCCACATGAATAAAAAATGCTTCCTGCTCACTGGTTCCCATTAATGCACCAGCCTTATACATTTGCGTAAGGTAATTGCCGATCATAGATTTAATACGCACCCATGTATTGCGATCGTTTGATTCAAACACAAATTGCTCGGTAGCATTTTTTGTAGATTCTTCAACCATAATAAAGAAACGGCGTACAGAAATATAGCGCCACTCATTACTGTTGCCATCGAGTGTTCTTGCACCCCAAACAATTGCAGGGCCGCGGCCTTCAAAAGATCTTATTGCATTAATAGATTTACCAGCTACTACATCTACATTTAGTTCACTCTGATCTACATTGGTTAATAATATCTCCGGGGCAATGGCATTTAAGATATTTATATTGGCTGGTGCTTTCCATACGCCCTGGCTGTTATCAATCTTTGCATAAATACCAGCCATAGCCGTTGAAGCGGGTAATAACATCTGTGCACCAGTTAATGCATTTTTCGCCTTGGCATAAAAAGGATTGTTTACAGATTTAAGTGTATCAAGATCTGTTGCACCGGCAAAGCCTTCAATTTTAATTGCTGCTTCGCTGGCGTATTCAAAATCAACACCTGTATATATCCTCGGAAAATAAGAAGCTGCATATTTCAATCTCGGTTCCAAAAGAGTGCCAGTACTAATGTTATCGCGAAGCAGTTGTACATCTGCTCTCCAGTCATCGGCATTAGCCGCCACATGATAAACATCCATTATAGTAAACCGATCCTGTAAATTCACGCACTGAGTAATCGCTGTTTCATGCAAGTCGTAATAGTCTAGTGGGATATCCAGGTTTATGGCATCAGGGAAGAGCAATAAAGTAATCTCATTTACTTTTTCCGCTTGCGCAAGCCCTTTCTTTAAAGTAGCGCTTGCAATTACGCCACCTCCGGTTGCATAGTCTTCTACAGAAATGATCCAGCAGGGGCCGCCGCCATTTGCAAAAAACATTTGCATGGAATAATACATCAGGAATTTTGATCGCTTTGTTTCATCAACCTTAACGTTGATATCATTTCCTGAAATGGAGATGGAAAGACTGTCTTTTTCCGGATCAGGTCCGCCAAAAAAACTTATGTACTCAAGCATTGAAACAATTCGTTTCGGTTTATTGCGCAAATCGTCTGGCTGGCGCCATTGCGCAATTTGCGTATAACCTATAAATGCCGGAATTGCCGTTTCCACGGAAGCTATAGATGGTGGTAGGCGCTGAACTTCATCAACATATACCCCCGGTGTTTTAGGATCAATCATTGTTATCAATTTTTATTGGTTATCATAATTTTTTTTACGGAACTACAGGAAACAATTCTGATTTTGGTACCATGATGTCTAATGCCATACGGTTGCTGCCTGCATCTTTTAAACTTCCTGTTAAAGGATTGGGTACATAAGCAGTTAAAGCAGATCCTTTCTCACGCAGCAAAAAGAAATCACGGGTAAGCGGTATTGGCCTTTTAGTGATAAGCCCATCACCATCCTGTATTACATAGTTGGCAAGTGATGGCTTTACGTCAAGCTTCAAACCTTTGTTATTAAAAAACCGCCAATAAGCAAAACGGCTTTTAAAGGGTATTTCAAAAACTGGTGTATTAATAATTTTACCTAAAGGATTTTTGCTTGTTTTTAAAATACCGGTTGAATCGGCCAAACCAAATGCTGCATTAAAAGGATACAACCTGAAATGAATAACTGCCCAGGCACCAGCGTCAGAAAATTCATCGCCAAAAACAATTTTTTTCGATTGTGTGTAACCGTTATCGCCTGTTACATCAAGCGTATATACAAAATTGATTAATGGCAAATCGCTAATTATGGGCAACGGCAATGCCTTATCCAATAAACTGAGCAATACCTGCTGCGGCATTCCGGCACTTCCGGTAACAGTTTGTGTAAACACTTCGTTTGCATCTTTATCTTTCAGTGAGAATTTTGCCTCGGTCATTCCGGTAACAGAAGGAAAAGTATAATTGAACTGCAGCGGAACAAGCATCCTGTCATTTTCACTTGCAAAGCCAGCACCCTTAATTTTATCGTTTACATCTGCACTTGCATAAAATGGAATAATGTCTGCACCCTGTTTGTACAGTTCGCCTTGTTCATAATTAAACGTTGCATCATAATTAGAAATGGCATTGGTAAGAAAAGGTCCTGTCTTTACATCCGCCAGGTCATCAGCAGAAAAAAACCAGGTTGCAGGAAAAGTTCTTTTCATTCTTGCATTGGTATAAGAATCTACACGCACTTCTTTTCTGTTTGCAAGTATGTAAATATTTATTCCTGCGGGAATTTGCGAATAAGGTGTGTACTGAATAGATCCATCTGGTTGTGGTAAAGCAGTAACCTTGCCTGCTAACTTAAATCCTGAATACGATGGAATAACCTTCAGGTCCATGGATGCATAATCATTTTTAAAAACTTCAGGAAAAGCAAATTCAAGATCATTATTAATAGTATCCCTGTCATTACTTGCTTCTTCCAGCAGGTAATCCAATCTCTCCTGTGGCAATGCCTTATCAAAAATGCTGCTGCCATCTTCACGTGTAAGAAAATACTCGTGCAGTATTTTTGTTTCGCATATTGTTTTATAGAGGATCGGCATTCTTTCTAATTTTTAAACAGTGGCTTTAGTGTTGTATTTATTTCTTCTATTAATGGCACTTTTGCTATCAAAGCATTGTCAGTAATAGCTACCAGTCTTAATTTATACATGGCAAAGGGTACCTGTCTTCCACCAAGCGAACCCCACAAGTGATTGATCTGTTCAAACGTAAGCGTATACAACTCCAGTGTAAACCGTAAATCTGTAACACCAGGTTCGCTTAGATCAAGATTTCCGCCTTCTGGTGATGATGCTGCAGAAAATTCTGTTTTGCTTTGAACAAATCTTATCACCAGTCCCAATCTTCTTAATGCCAGCCTGTAATTATCGCCAGAATAGTTGCAGGTGATCAATACATACAAATTGAGAAACACCGGCGCATTACGGTAATCAGCAGACGAAAGAAAAGGCCTTCTTACAGGCGAACTATTTTTTAATGTACTTTCTTCTTCAATGTTTACTACAGTTATAACTACGTTATTGGTTAAGCTGTCGCCACGAGAAGTTTCCATCAGTCCTATATTATCTATCACCACATTAACCGATGCATCATGAAAGCTGATAAACGATTGCAGTTCTTTGTTTAATAGTAAAATCGCCTGATCAATCATTAGTTTTTATTTTTTCCAGCCATATAGCTTTTCCACAGAAGGAAGTACATACTGGTTGAATAATCTTTTATTAATAGTGCGCCAGCCTGCAATACCATCACCACCACACACCTGGCAATTTTCATCTTCGCCCCAGCAAACATTGCAACTGCCCAATGCCCCTGCTAAATCTTTATTCAATTTTTTATAGTGAGCATATCTTGACAATAGCTGGTTGCGGTTGAGTTTTGTTTGTTTTAATGAATCTCTTAAGCGTTCTATCTGTTCCAGCAATTTTTTGTTTTGTATTTTTAAACGGCGGCTCACTTCTTTCTCCAATATGTTGTGCTCTTCGGCCTTAATGAGTTTATTGATTTCTTTTTTAAACATGAATTGCAATTGCGGGTCATTGTTTTGTATGAAGCCTGCCAGGGCTTTCAGCATTATGATGGTGTTTTTACTATCCTTTTTCCCGGTTGTCATGCATAAAATACTATAGCAAGTATGTACTTGCATTCATTTAAATATTTTTAAAATTAGGTTTACAAAAAAGCAAAGTCAATCCTTATTTATCATGAATTATTTTTTTGAGAAATAAAAAAAATGAGGACATAAAAAAAATATATCCTCATTTCTGAGTATTTTATTACGAATGGAATTTCGTTTCCTAATTTTGGTCTATCTTAGTTAACCACATTACAAATGTGCTAGCCTCCACCACCCTCTTGAAATTGATTAAGGCGCTGATATCTGTTAATAATCTTATTCCTATTATTATGGTTTTAGACAAATCAGCATTGATCGATCAGATCAATTTCATTATCACCAAAAGAATACAGAAAGGAAAATCTGGCTTGCAAAAAGTTAAGCAAGACGATGAAATTCTGCTAGAAGACGAAGAACAGGATGAAATGCTTCGTAAGCTTCAGCGCAACTGGGGAACAAGTTTGCAGGAGAAAAAAATAGAGCAGCGCATTAAAGAGCTTGAAGAACTAAATGATTACCTTTTTAGTTTTATTTATTTCCTTTATGAAAATCTACAGGTAAACATTGATACGCTCCCGCCTCTACCTGAAAAATACAATCAAAAACAAACCCTCACGGGCGTTAATGGAGATGATTTAATAACGGAGCAATGTAACTGTAAAGAAAATTTGCCCTGCCCCACCCGCCGCGAAAAAGAAGTGCTGAACCTTTTAATTGAAGGATTTTGTGCCAAAGAGATTGCACGACTGCTTTTCATTAGTGAATCTACAGTCATTACGCACAAGAAAAATCTCAAAGAAAAGTTTAAGGCAAAGAACACAGCAGAGCTGATTTCCAAATCATATGATCTGCTGACAAAAAAATAACGGCAAGCATTTTTTACAAAATCACCAATCTATAAACCAAATTTATAACCGGCCGACAAGCGGACATAAGGGAAAGTGCGGCTTACATCGTCGTAATCGCGATAATTGCCACGCAGGTTCATGCGGCCCCATTCTGCGCCAAGCGAAATACTTTTTGTAAAAAGATATCTTAGTTCTGATGTAAGCGAATTAAGAAAATGCGTGGAAGGATTACCGTTAACTGTAGCAAACCATCCGCCGCGATAATTCAATCCAAAACTTAGCTTCTCTGCTACCAATAATTTTCCGCCAGCAAATAAATTAAAACCAGGGCCATAATCATAATTGCGGCCTTCTCCATAATACAAATATTCATCGGGCACAGCAGCAAGTATAACAATACCCGCTCCTGCTTCTGTTTCTATCCGCGTTTTTTTACCTGTTTGAAATTTGGAGAACAGGTTCATGTTAACGCTTTGCGCACCGTATTGAAAAGAAGAGTTGTGATAATAATCGTAATTGGTAGTAAGGTTTAGTGCATGCGAAGAATCATTTATTCTCCATCCGTGCAGAAAACCACTAACCCGCAAAGCATTAATTTTTGCTGAATCATTATTGCCGGCTTCCACGGTTAAATTAAAATTGCTGAATGCTTTGCCCCTGTCTTTAAACGGATCTCCATACTGCAGTTTCAAACGGAAATACCATTCATTCTTGCCTTTGTTCAGCAGATCATCATCCATTCTTTCATTAAACCTTCTCATACCCAAATCAAATTCACCGGTTACCATATCAGGTCTTCTGTCAGGAGAATTGTCCATCACCTTTCCCCATCTGCCATCAACAATTCGATTGAAACCATTTACAGGGTTTACAAGAAATGCAAGCACTTCATTCACCTGGCGTTTAAAGCCTCTTTGTTTATTATTTACAATAAGGTTAGAAACACGAAACGTCATTTCGCCAAGGGTAATACCGCCAATAGTTGTATTTATTAAATCATTTGGTGCTGCCGGATGTGTTTCACCTGCTACTTCCCAAATATAACTGCCCGCCAATGCTGCAGGGGCAGATTGCCAGAAACTATAACCGTTAGACCTAAACGAACTAAAATATAAATTGCCGTGATAAGGATGTGCAAACTGGTTTGTGCTGAATTTATTATCGTCCCACTCCCAGTTTTTAAATTGCATGTTGTGCCAAATGCTTTCAAAACTAATTTTTGCAAACTCGGCTTTGCGTATATAACGGTTATAAGACCAGGGAATAAGTTCTACCAATAGCAGTTCTCCACTGGCAGGCCAGAACCTTTTCTTTGGCACTACATCACCATATTTAAACTTGCTATTAAATTCTTGTTGAATTGTAACCTTGTTAAGTATTGATGATGTATCCTGTTGCGCATACGTTTGTAAAAACAACGAGCATAAAATAATTATGCCCGTTAGATACTTAAAAGAAGTGTTGCGGCATCTATAAAAAACATTCATCGCAGTTATATTTTCCAATACCAGGTTTTTTATTTTCTCAGCACAAATGAATAACCCAACAGGAAGCCAAACGAACTATAAGTAGCTTTTGTAATAGTAGTACTGCCCTGTAAAAAATTTCCTTCATTAGGAGTTTCCATATTGCCGGTTTGTATGCGGTCGCCGTCTTTACCCCTTGCATACAATACACCTAAACTCATTTTAGAACGGCCTTTTGTAAAAGTAGCACCAGTTGCAAAATGTAAAATATTCCAGGAAGTAACATCAGACACAATACCTACAGACCCTACAAGGCCTTTATCAAAATAAGAATTGTTTGTACGAACGCTTCCGCTCAAAATTATATTGGGACGCAATAAATACTCGTAACCAACGGCAACGTTAAATACTGATTTTGCTGCTTCTTTCAAACGTAAAAACTGGTCGCTTCCCAGGTTGGTATACAAATCTGCCGGACGAACAAATGCACCCGGATTTGCCTGCATAATATCGTACACACCTATACCAGCATAATATTGTAACGATATGCCAAAAGAAGATCTGTTTACAGAAAAGTTTACACCACCAGTAACCGATACAGGAGATTTGTATGTTGATTTTAATTTTTCCTGGCGATCATTTGCCAATAAACTTGTTCTGCTGCCTTTGTATAAAATGTTGGTGCCAATAACATCTGCTGCAATGGTACCGCTGCCAAACATATTAAGTGAAGGTGTGTTTATAGTAAGACCTGCAGAAAAGTTTTTTGCCTGGTAATTAATACCAATCTTAGCCACATAACGAACATTGAAATAATCTGCATTGCGCACAAACGATGCAGCTACAAGCGGGCTACCCGGTTGGTTAAGAAAAAATCTTCCGTAAGTTGCTTTATTGGTAGACAAAGAACGAACATTAAACAGGTTGGTTAA
This sequence comes from Chitinophagaceae bacterium, assembly GCA_044227095.1. Classification (GTDB taxonomy): domain Bacteria; phylum Bacteroidota; class Bacteroidia; order Chitinophagales; family Chitinophagaceae; genus JACMLD01. The sequence goes on from JBGAFV010000001.1 coordinate 128,492, forward strand.
ACCAATAGACCAATGTTCATTCAGCCTGTAACCACCGGCAATACCAAATGATAGTTCACTTAGTTTTGTATCTATACTCGCCTGTCCAATAAATTCTTCAGGACCGGGGCTTTCTGTATCTGCAACAATGGGTGCAAAATCGTCTATACGTGCTGTTGATTTAAAACCAAAGCTCACGGTAGACATGATGCTATAGCCAATCTTAAATTTGCTTTGTGGCTTTGAAAACATTCCACCTACAAACAATGGTATTGCACCAAGCGAACTGCTTTTAAGATCTTTTTTCTGACCAAGTGCATTATAGATACGCATGTTTTCAATCTGGTAAGCATTGCCATTTACAGACAATGTACTGGTATCTATAAAACCCATACCTGCAGGATTATAAAAAACCGCAGTGTTATCTTTTACATTACCTAATACCGCTCCGCCCATTAAGGCTGATCTTGTACCGAATTGAACAGTACTATAATGGGTATCCTGCGCTTTGGTTGCTAAAAAGCAAAACAGGAATAATACCAGCGGTAAAATTTTTTTACATCTCATAGAAATGTTTGCAGCAGTTGTTTTCATTCTCTTTGATTTCAATTTGTGAAGATTACTTTTTTTTGAGCAAGCCTTCGCTTTTTAGTTGTTTCACCAGTTTTAGGGTATAATCTTCACTAAATGCTTTGAGCGAAGACGGATTGAAAATGGTAGACTGAACAGATAACATAATTTCTTCTGTAGCTACATCATATAAATTTGTTTGCATAAAATAACTTTTATCCTGCGTGTAGTAGCCGCTTGAAGATACCGTTTGGTACATATTGCTGTAATAACCATAGAAACCGCCATTCCAGGAATAATATGGCATTGGTGCATACGCAGTAACACCCGGTGTATATTGCATGGCCTGTTCTTTCTTCAGTAAGGATGCAACAAGTATTCCGTCGCAACCACTGCCTTTTACCTTGTTAAGTATTTCGTCTTTTGATGGTGCTGTCGGATCTTTTAGTGAAGGCGCCATTACATCAATACTTTTTACTGCGTCAAACCCCCTGGCTTTTGCAGTAGAAGCAAGATCATTTTCTACCTGTACCCTTGCCTGTATATCGGCTGTCATTGCCACTATAAATAATTTATGAAAAGATTTTCCCTGTGCTTTTTCTTTGTTCAGCCACACGCCTGATGGTTCTTTTGTAGATGTACAGGCGGTAAAAACCATTGTCAACATCAACACAACTGCTGCATAATTTTTTTTCATTCTAATTGCTTTAGGGGTTTTATTTTTTGTATTAAGCTAATATTGTTAAAACACTTCATTAAGACCGAAAAATATACCAGATGAGCCATACTGCCCCCTACCATAATCAATGCACAATGTGCTCCTGCTTTGTTTTTGAAACAGTATGCGCAAACCTGCACCATAGCCATTTTCAAACTCGGTAAATATTTTTTTACCTGTATCGTTTGAAGCTGTTTGAAGGTTATAAAAACATACGCCGCTAACAAGTTTGTTTTTTGTTATAGGGAAACGGTACTCGCCTTCAAAATAAGCAAACGACGGACCTTTGAAACGACCGATTGTATATGCCCTTCCGCTTCTCTTATATGTATCAGATCCGGTAGATGCTAAGTCAAGATATGGCAATGAACCACTTACTTTAAATGATGCCCAGTGCCAAAAAGCAAATACATGTGCCGGGTTTTTCTTGCTTAGCGACCAGAATTTTTTAAACTCATACTCAAACTGCACAGCATTTTTTGTGCTGCCCAGCCATTTTTGGTTGAACTGAAAATTTACATCTGCATATACTCCACGATAAGCACGAACAGGATTATCAAGCGTAGTATACTGCAGCGCCATTATTAAACCGTTGGCAGAATATTTTTTTAAGTCGTACCCATTTCTAATACTGTATTGTTCGTGCGGTGTGCTGGTAGTTGAGCTAAGTTTTTCGTCGTCAATGTCTGAATAAATATTTACGTTTATGCCTGCACCTGCATACAAATGCGCCCCAATTTTCTTGTACAACTTTTCGCTCAGCCTTATATAGGTGTATTTGATGGGGAATGCACTATCAGCATCATTAACCGGGTAATCATTTAAAACAAAACCGGTATTGCTTGCTTTGGTATTGTTGCTATTAAGTCCGTAATCTGTAATTCCAAATCTTGAAAGTTGCCAGTTGCCCTGCCAGTTGTATTTATTGCCAGATGTAAACGCATTGTGTATGACCTGTGCCGTAATAATTCCTTTTGATGTATACAGTGCTTCAAGCCTTACCGTAGATAAATTTGTATTGGAAGGGTCACCCAATACTTTTCCTTTTGATGCTTTGGCGCCAATAACAAAACCGAAGCTTGGGTTATATCCGAAAGAAGGCAAAATAGCAAAACCTTCGGGCTTCGCTATTTTGCTTGAGTCAACTTTCTTCTTCAATATATATCTGAAAACGTCCGACATATCTTTTTCCGGGATGGGCGCATTTTCGGGCGGATTGTTTTGCGCTAATATATGCTGGGTACACCAGCAACAAATTAGCAGCAGGAAAGCCTTTTTATAACTTATTTTAATTATTCCTTTCAAACCTTCTTCTGTTCTGAACATAACGTTTTGGTAAACGCCCCATTCTATTAATGCCGCGAAAATAATGCGAATCAACAAAAAACCACGGAGCAGTTAGTTTGCTTGCTAAGATAACTGTAGTTTTTGAGCCTGAACTTAAAAATCAGGCAAACAAACCCCTGTTCCGTTTATGCTTTGCGTGCATTTGCGTTCAACAAAAGAAAGATAATTCCCGGATACTGCTATTATTTTACAGTAAAACCCGTTTAAAAACAGGCAACTGTTTTACTTTTTATGCTGAGAAGGCAGGTTGAAAACCACGCCACCACCAAGACCAAACTGGTACATAGTAGAATAGGTAGCCACGCCTGCACTTGCACCGCCAGTTCCAAAAAAGAAACCACCACCTGCTGCCTGAACTGCAGATAATAATTGCGCCTGTAATTTTATACCGAAGCTTTCAGTAGCCCATATATTGCAACCACCTCTAAGGCCCCATGCAAATTTTGTTGTGCTGCTGCTGTTGCCATTGTCGGGGTTTTTTAAATTGATAATGTCAACACCTAACATACCACCTCCAAAGCCTTCTACTTTACCACCTGGCTTTCTAAAATACCTGTTGCTGGCCAGCATAATAAAATTATTAGCGAAATCAAAATTTGTGTTTTTTACACCGTTTTTATAGTAGGTCATAGGAGCGTGGGTATCTATGCGCTGGTACATTAATTCTACCCCCCTGGTTTGCCCTTAGCATAAATTCTATACCAACCCCCCATTGAAAACCACCTTTAATAGTACCATTATAATAGTTATTTGCATCATAATAGGAATCAACGTTATCATCAAACGTAGCCAGTGCATAACCATTTACACGCACACCCTGAGAAAATGCAGGCGAAGCTATTATTGTAAGAATAACAAGCGCTGCCAGTAATTTACTTTTCATCTTTTTTAATTTTAGTTGCTTTATTTAATTAAAGGTTTAAAACAGGTTTAGTGATGAATAAGACAGCGTTTTTATGTTTTTCATTGCTGCTATTCAAAAATTTATTTTTCTATCAATGCTATAAATCCTTTTCCGAATTGCTTGTTGTATTTCAGCAATTGCGTCATGGTAATTTCAATGTACTTTGTCGATTTTTTTTCCTTTATAAAAATTTCGCCCGGTTCTATACCCGGCGTTACTATTTTTGAAAAAGTAGCCAGATCCTCACTCTGTTCTATAAGGTATGCGGCTACAAAACCATCATCAGTTTTTACCAGCACAGGTTTCCATTCCGTATTTGCGTCTTCCACAGAAAGCTTTTCTGCAGCCAGCAATTTTAAATGGTTCAGTGATGGCACCAGTTTAATTATCACGTCTTCTGCCAGCTTGCTGCTTTTTACTATAATAGAAAACTGCATCAGCAGGCCAAGAATAAAAACCAGCACCAGCATGGCTAACAGCGCCAATACTGTAAGTGTAAGCTGGCCAAAAATGGTTTCTATATGCGCTTTTTCTGCAACAGGCGATATTATAGTCTCAAACACCTTGAGAAAATGAATAACCAGGTAAGCCACAATTGCAAGGGGCAATGCCAATGCAACGCCCTGAACAATTATTTTTTTAAATGAGAACTTACCTTTTTCCTGTTCCATATAAATGTTTTAAAAAACACGGGTAACGCCAATACCAAAACCAAAAGAATTATAGGCGTTAACCTTAAAATCGTTGTTTATTTCCGCATTCAGCTCCCATCCCTTACTTATATGGCATTCATACTCTACGCCGGCACGTATAAGAAAATAAGAAGCTTCTTTCGCAAATTCGCCCCCGGGGCCGAGCATGTAATTAAAATGCTTTCCGGGTTTATAAGAAACCATCACTGCAGAAGCAATAGGGTATGATCGCTCAAGCGTTTCATGGCCACTTCCCAAATGATCTTTTACTTCAAAAGTTTCAGTAATAATATCATTGTGCAACCCAATGGCCCATTTTGGATGGAACCTGTAATTGTAATTAAGTGCCCAAGACGGCAATGCCTTCCAGTTTTTATGACCGCTGGCATCAACGCCTTCGCTAAGCATGGTATGACTTACTACTAAGCCCAGCATATGATGAGGATGGAATTCACCATGCTCACCAGCTTCTTCGTGTTGGGCACAAACTGCAAATGAAAAAAGAGATAGACTAAAAATTATTAAGATTTTTTTCATGCTGCAAAAATATCATTTCATTCCAAAAAGAATAAGTTTTCCCTTTCCACGATAGCCAGGCCTTGCCGTTTTATAATTAAAATACACTACTTTAATCCTCCTTGCCGAACCTATAAGGTCTATAATCCTGCTCTCGTGGCCTGCCTGCAATGTAAACTGAAGGGGTATATCCTGCACCTGGCCATTTTCGAACATCACTTTCATATCTGCCATAAAAACAGGTGCATCTATTATTTTAAATTTCAACTTCCTGAAAATATCATTGCCGATAACATTAATCAAATCCTTATCCGCCTTGAAATCAATAACCCGCTCACCCAATAAACGCCACGATCCTACGCCACCACTTCCTATAGGCTGGTGCGTTTGCGATAAAGCATTCAGTGAAAAGAAAGACTCAAAAGCAACCATTAATATAACAGTAATGAGCACGTTTTTTTTATTCATCCTTATTTTTTTATCTGCAAACACAATTTTCCAGTTTATAAAATTATCTATTAAATTACCCTCTTCTTCCTCTACTACCACCCGCAGAAGCTCTTCCACCACCTGAAGAAGGCTTTGGGCCAGATTGCCTGCCGCTTTGGTTAAAATTATTGGTGCGTTGTGTGCCCCTGTCCCTCGATTTCATATCCCTGTCCATACTACTATTGTTGCCGCCCCCAGGCTTCCAGCTATTGCTTTTATTATCACGTTGATTAACGTTGTTGTTTTTATCTCGCTGGAAAACATTACCATCCTTATCGCCAAAAACATTGTTATTGCCAGCACCAGGTTTTGCAATATTGTTGCCGGGACGATTACCTCCACCAATGCCATTATTATTTCCAGGACGATTACCTCCACCAATGCCGTTGTTATTATTATTTCCCGGACGGTTACCCCCTATATTATTTGTACCGTTATTATTACCCGGACGATTAGGCTTATAACTGCTGCCCGGCCTGTTGTTGTTACCAGGCCTGTTTGAAACACCTGGCCTATTGCTATTATTATTGCCTGGGCGATAAATGTTGTTATGGTTATTGTTGATGTTTATATTGATATTGTTGCCACCGGGGCGATGACCATAATAACCACCACCTCCATAATGAGGACGGTAATAAGGCGGACGGTACATGGGCGGGCCAAACCAGCCGCCACCATAACCATAGCTTGGGCCAAAATGAAATCCTACATGCAGAAACCCAACATTGTAACCAACACCCATACTCCACCCTGTCCATGGATTGTAGCAAAAAGCAAAACCCCATGTACAAGGACGAGGATAATAAACTGCACCATACCAGGGGCGATAATAAAAACCAGTACCAAATACAACAACAGGATCTCCCTGTATATAACTTCCAAGATAACCCGCAGTATAACCTTGTACAGTATACTCAGGCGTTACCTCATAAATAAATACAAACTTTGCGTTGTAAGCAGCGCAATCCATTGGTATGTTTTCAATATCTTTTGGCCTTACAGTAGCAACAGACCATGGTCCGCTTGAAGCTGGCGCAGTAAACCAAACACCATTGTCAAGCGCAAAACATTTACCATTTTCTTCTTTAAAAACAGTAAGGTTTGAATTCTCAGCAAGCAATAATGAAGTTCCTTTTACTGTTGTAAACTTCGGTGTGCCGTCGTACACAACTTTTACGGTAGCGCTTTTGCGATCTACTTTTGCTGTTTGCGGAATTTCAGCATCAATCATTGCTTCTTCTGCTGCATCAGTACCTGCAATGCTTGCAAGTACTTCGTCCTTGTCTGACCCTTCTGGTATTTTAGCAAAATCTGCAGGCATCTTGTCTGGTTCATTGTAAACCCACGGACCGTTTAATGAAGAAGATTTAAACCAGCGTCCCGAAATAAGAATATAAATTGATTGCGTTTTATTATCTCGGAAAATATTATCATCAGAATTAGATACATAAGACAAGTTAGTACTGTCTATTGCTTTATAAACTGGTTCTCCTTTTGATTGTATTACTTCTGCAGGTACTGTGCTTACAATTATAGCAGTTGCTTGTGGTTTAGCAGTTACTTCTTTACCTTCATTGTTTTCCTTTTCCTGTTTTTTTATCTGGTCGTTAATGGATTTTACTTTCTTAGACATGCTTGTCTGTGGAACCCATCCGGTTGTTACCGAAGAAGACTTGTACCATATGCCTCCATTGTACATATTCCATTGCGCACCTTCTTTAAATATTAAACCAGGAGAATTAACCACTCTTTCTGCATCAAGGTCTTTATCTTTTTGTATGATAGGATCCCCATTTAAAACTACCAGCGAAGTTGGTTTAGTTGTGTAAATGATCTTGGGCGGATCATTATTATAAACTGGTGCGTTGCCATGATCTTTTTTAATGGTAGATACCAATGCATCCAGCGAAATCTCCATATTCCACTTTGGTGCTTCTACTTCCAGGAACTTGTTAAGCTTGTCTAGTTTAGCCTGATCATCTACACCAGAAAATTTAGATTGTGTAATGCTAACAGATTCCAGTGTAGCAGTTCTTTTGCCTTTGTCAGTTTCCATTATCGCTTCAAAAAAAACAACGCCAAACACTGCGTCACTCGTAGCCGTTTCTTTAACCGCAACCGCACAGTGACCGGTTAATTTGTTTCCTTCAAAATTTTGCGGTTGTGGCTGATAGATAGTAGCGTTCCCCCCATTCTTAAAAGGAATTACTTTGGGCCATGTTGTTTGTGCATTAGCATAAAAACACAATGCTATAAGCAAAGTGCTTGCTGCCAATCTTATTGATTTTTTAGACGCTAACATGATTTTAATTTAATAGTTAAGGTTTAATTCTGCCCGACTGTTCTTTGTTCTGCATTTATTTTTTTATAAACTGCATCACTATTTTATCACCTGTTGTAAAATGCAGGGTTGAACCATCGTTTACAGCCCATGCATTTATTTTTTTTAACGTCCCCAGGAAAACAGTTTCGCCTTTTTCATTTGCACACATCATCTTTGTAAGCGCCATTGGCGAAGAAAAATTTATTTTTTCTCCATTTACATTCAGTTTACCTGTAAAACTATTGCAGCCAGTATTGCCCGCAACCATATTGCTTTCTATATCAAAAGTGATATAGGGACGGTTTGCTTTATACAATTCTTCAAGAATTATTCCGGGCAGGTCTATTTCATTTAGCTCCCATGTGCCAGCTAAAGCAGATTCGTATAACATGTTAAATTTCTTTTTGTGGTTTCAACTGTAAGCATGTAATAACAACTGCAAAAAAATATTACTTTTTATAAATTGTTTTTCCTTCTTTAATTGTTTCCGCTACCTGTATGTCTTTTATCTTCTGCACGTCTGCTTTTAAAGGATTTTGATCAAGAATTACCAAATCTGCAAGTTTCCCTGTTGTAATAGTGCCTTTGCTTTTTTCTTCAAAATATTGGTAAGCCGCATTGCTGGTAATGCATTGCAAAGCCTGGTAAGGTGTTACACGTTCATCTGCACCAAGTACCGCACCGCTACGGGTTTCGCGGTTAACAGCAGTCCATACTACCATCATCTGGTTTATAGGCAATACATTAAAGTCTGTATGATTGGTGGGACGCAAGCCCAGCTTCATTGCAGAATTTACAGGGCTGATAAATGAAGCCTGTGCCATGCCACGGTTTTTAATATGCGCATCTGCAAAGAAGAAAGTATGCTCTGTATAAAATGAAGGGATTATTTTTTCGCTTACATATTTTGCAAGCTGGTCTTTGCGTACAAATTGCGAATGAATAACAGTTGTTCTGCGATCTTTTGAATAATCGCCACCAGTTGCATATTCGTGTGCTTTCAAAATCATATCAATTGATGCATCGCCATTGCCGTGTATAATTACCTGTATATTATTATCGTACAATTTTTTTACCCAACTGTTTAATGAATCCTGCGGAAAAGTAGGTTCGCCCTTCCAACCTTTCTGGCCTTCCGGACCGCCGGTTAAGTATGGTGTAGTAAAGAATGCAGTTCTGCCCTGCGGCGAACCATCTGTTGTAATTTTTACACCGCCTATTTTAAGGTGATTGTTATAAGAACCGAACGCAGACAAAGGATGTTCTTCTGTAACCTTTGGCAGATCAAGAATAAAAGGATAAGGTACTACATCAATAAACAGCGCATTGTTTTTTGCACCGTTTACCAAAATATCCAGGTCGGTTTTATGTGTTGCCCCTTCCTGTGCTGTTGTAACACCGGCTTCGGCATAAATCATTTGTCCGTCTTTCAACTGCTGTAATTGCTGCTCAGGCGTTGGCTTGGGCAGGTTTGCAAATATTGGAAGAAAAGCAGTTTCCATAATAAGGCCATAAGGCTCTTTAGTACCGGGCTTGCGTACTATAATACCACCTGGGGGCGTAACTGTTTTTTCGCTAAACCCGAATTTTTTTAACGCCTGTGAATTTAATACACCTCCATGCAATGAAACATGTATTACAATTACCGGGTTATCAGGAAATGCTTTATCAAGATCATCGCGGTTTAATAATCTTCCGCCGGGCATTTGCGTATCATCGTAACCATAGCCCATAATAATTTCCCCTTTAGGAATATTTTTCCTGGTTTGTAAATCTTTTATAGATGCAACAATTCCATCTACATCTTTTGCAGGACCAACAGGCGGAACTGAACAGTTGGCCTGTGAAGCCATTGAAAGTGCATTAATGAAGTGGCTGTGGGGATCTATAAAACCTGGCAGCATTGTTTTTCCCTGCAGGTTTACCAGAACGGTACTGTCGCCTTTTAGTTTTTCTGCATCTGCTTTGCTTCCAACAAAAACAATTTTACCATCTTTTACCGCAACAGATTCTACATACACCGCACTATCACTTTCCATTGTTATAATATCGCCGCCAAAATATATTGCATCTGGTGTATTTGCCTTAGTAGCACTGGCATCACCGTCAGCACTATTATTGCAGGAAACAAAAAAAATAGCGATAACCGGTAAAAATTTAAGACACTTCATAATTGTTGTTTTGTAAAGTTTTCTGGGGTCTATGTAAATCATTGTTTTTACACCAGCACTCACATTGAAATAAATTATTAGGGTATATAAATATATGAGAGCTTTGGTAACGATTAATACAAGACAATCCGTAGTTGATTGTAATCAAAACACTTAAAATCTAATAAGCATTCAAAAATAGACTAATAGAAAAAAAGACTAATGCAAAACTGATACCCGGTAGAACAAACTCTACAAAATGAGGAGTTAAAAAAAGTACGGTTTTCCAAGAAAATTTTATTGAGCTGTTAATACAGAAATCTTTAAAATTATAGACAAGGCTAATAGCGCCTGTTATACATGGTGCGGGTTATAGCATTAATAGACTGGGATGTATAAAGTCGATGTAAATTTTTCTATTTATTATAATTCAAATTGAGCCCTTAATTGTAAAAAATTGGCATTACCTGTAATGCCCCCTTTTTGAAGTTTACCAACACCATAGTTTACTTCAAAGCGAAAATGTGCATTGGGAAACCAGCCAAGGCCTGTTGTAAAACGTCCAAACCTTCCACCATCAATCAGTGCATCTGTAAAATTTGATTTGGTGTACCTGGCGGTAAGTTCAAAAGCACCGGGGCCACTGCCTTTTTTAAATTTGAAATTCTTTTTTGGAAAAAGCTTGCCCAGGTTTCCTGTCTGTTTATTGTAGTTTCTATGATCGCCGGTTATAAACCAACTCCCGGCAACCTGCCAATAATTAAAAGATGGATTACCGGTTGCATGGCTGCTGATGAATGCCTTCATATATTCTGTGATAAAAGACACAGGCCCTTTAACGCCAATCCATTCAAACATAAAAATATTGGACGCAGATGCATCGAAAGAACCGGTATTAATAAAGTAAGGTGCAGTATTGGCTTCGGGCCTTGCCTTATAACTCAGTTTTCCCGCCTGTGCGTCTGAGTAACGATAGTTAAGGCCAAAGTGCATCAACTCCGCATCTGATTTATAAATGGGCAAACCAGTTACCCTTGCTGTTACCTGCATGCCATTGTCTGCAAAAGAATTATGGTTTCCTTTTTCAATCCAACTATTAAATAAACCAACGGTGTAGGTCATACGATTATTAAGCACACTATTGCTATAGCGTATACCGTAGTTCCGCTGTTTTACAAATGCGGGTACACCACTTCCACGCTCAGTAAAAAATGCCTGCGAGCCGGGCAAGACATATTCGTGCCCCACACCTTCTTTCTGTTTGCCAATAGTAAGCCATCCGCCTTTTTCGCCAAATGGAATTTCGAGGCTAAGGTCAATTACGCTGAATGTGGGTGTTTCAGATTCTCCATCCATGCCGTTGTAATTGGCAGAAATCATATATCTCCATGGGTATTTAAAAAAACGGAAGGTGCCGGTTAATACAAGGCGCTCTGCCCTGAATTCTGTTGCGTTACCAATTTTACCAGCCTGCACAATGTTATTATCATCCTGGCTTACTGTATTGTAATCAAGAAAAACAGCTACGCCAATGTTTAAGGTGAAATTTTTGCTTTTAAACTGGTTCCATTTTTTTTTCATTATTGTTGGTGCGGCCAGTGAAGTCTCTTCATTATGAACTGTAGTCGTGTCATTTAAGTCTAACACCTCCAAAACATTTTGCGCTTTTAAAGGCAAAGCAAAAGTTAGTGTTACAATAAAAAACAGCAGGTATCTGGTATTCATGATAAGGGTTTGTGCAAAGCGTTAATTTATTAGCAGCGGTACGTAATGCTATTAATACAAAATATTTTTGGGGAGAAGGGTATGCTCAGGATAAAACGAACTCAAAAGTATATGAATGAAAAAAACGTTTGCTTAAAAAATTAAAACAACAGAATTAAATCTACAGAACCACCCCTTGCCACATAGAAATGATTAAAAATTAATCTTGTAAAGAGAGCAGAGATCTATAAGTGTTTTAAAATTGTTGGAATTGGTTTTGTCGTAAATTCTTTTCTTAAGGGTAGAAACAGAATTCATTTTCAGGTTCAGTGTTTCAGAAATTTGTTTTGTGCCCAATCCGTTTAGCATATAATGCAATACCTGCAGTTCTCTTGAGGTTAGTGTTTTAAAAGGATTTACAGAAGACGACATTTGATTACTGTCTTCAATGGCCTTATCGTTATTTAAAAAATTGGTAAGCACCTTTACTACAGTAGTATTGTCTGATGTCTTTGAGAGATAATAAGAAATATTCAATTGCTTGAAAGCTTCTGCATGAATTTCTGGTGGCTGCATAGAAAATACCAGGATCTTTAAAGACGGGTAAAGACGTTTAATATTGGGTAATATTTCCAATGAGTTGCCATCAGGAAAAATAATATCAATAATTAAATGGGTAAAATAGTCTTTGTTCAGTTGGGCCATTACTTTAGAACAGCTATCCGCTTCTGCAATGGCATAATTGCCAATTTCCATTTGTATTAAAAGTGATATACCCCTGCGGATCATACCGTGATCGTCACCCAATAATATTCTCGGTTTTATAAGCTGCATATATATAAAACATTAAAACTAATTTTAATCCATTAAACGGAATAAGAATTAATTCTACAAAGATGAATTATTTTCAATACATAGCAACTGATGGTAATGAAATAGATACGGTTGTGCCAGAAGTTTTACTGCTTTCTACAGTCAGTTTTCCTTCCATTAATCTAAGCAGGTCTTTAATAATCATATAGCCGAGACCGGTACCTTTTTTATTGTCAATATTTGGTGAGGGTATTATCCTATCGTCAGACATAAGGTTTTCTATTTGTCCGGTCGTCATACCAAGGCCTGTATCTTTTACCTGAATTATGGCCATATTTCCTTCAAACCTTGCCGAAACATTAATCGTTCCGTCTCTTGTAAAATTTACGCTGTTCAATGCAAGGTTATACACCAACACTCTTAATGGCTCCATGTATTGGTACACTACAAAATGCGGGGGCACTTCGTTTTTTAGCAGAGTGTTTTTCATTTTTGCCGGAATCTGCAGCACACCAAGCAGCAGCTCAACAACCTGGTGAAGATCAAACTCCTCCTTTTGCATTCGCTGGTTTGGATTTTGATAAATGATCCAGTTAAGGATTTGAGAGGAAAGCATTTCCATGTCTTTTGCTGTTTGCACAATGTCTGAAATGGTTTCCAGTTCCTGTTCCCTGTTTATAACACCCGTATTTTGAATAAGCGCTTTGCCGGCATAGTGCATAAATTTTAATGGTGTTATTATATCGTGATTTATAACAGAAATCAACCGTGTTTTTATCTGGTCATTTTTTTCAAGTTCAATATTTTTTATATTTAAATCCCTTGTTTTTTCATCAACCATTGCAGAAAGTTTTTTCTCACTGATTTCGTATTGACGCAAACGCAACCAGAAAACAGCATAAACAAGTCCGCCCAGTGCAAGTACCGCCAATATCCTGAACCACCACTGGTGATAATAAGGGGTAGCAACGGTAAAAGATATACTTGCATAGGAATAGTTGTTTGTGCCAAAACCATTCAATTTTCTTATTTGCAAAATATATTTACCGTAGCTGAGATTGCTTAATGCAATAACGGGCTCGTTGGAAGCCATATTTGTCCGTTGCCAGTTCTCATCATTTAATTTAAAATCGATGTAAAGGTTTTCTTTTTTACACCAGACATTTGTGCTCAATACAATCTCCAGCTTTTTCATTTCCGGAAATGAAATGCTCTTACCGGGCTCCTGGTTAATTAGTTTTCCATCTGCAATTAACCGGTCTACATACAAATCGCCCTCAGGCAGAAAAACATCAACTTTTGCCGGGTTAAACCACAGTAAACCATCCATTGTTGGAAAAGAAAAATTGCCGTTCCTTAACCGGATAGCGCAGGGCGTGCAGCCACCGTTCATTTCTGTTGTTTGCATGCCATCATTCTTGCCCAGGTAATGATAATAAATTTGGGTCAGGTCTTTGTCATAGGCATCCGTAATATCAGAAGTTTTTACTTTAAAAATTCCATTGTTGGTACTAATCCAGCAAAAACCATTATCGTCTTCTATAAAACAATGTGTGTATTTTAAATATTGATTGATATCGGGCGGCATTGCTTTTAATTTACCATTCTTTAAAACATAAAAGCCACCGCCATATGTACCAACAAACACATAATTGCCGTATTTATAAAGGGCCCTTACACAAACAGAAGGGATTTTAAGAAGGGTATCCAGCTGTTTTGTTTGTGTATCAAAACTCAGCAGTCCCGCACAGCATGCCAGTAGTAATTTATTGCCGGGCATTTCTACCAATTCTATAGGGTTAAGATTATAATTTATCTGTTCATTAAATTCCCTTTCAAATTTTATTCCTCCGTTTCCATCAAGTATGCCAATGCCTTTCTGGTTTACATAATACATTTTATTGCCCGAATTGAGCGCCGCAAAAACATCATTGGTATGCATTACCAGTATATTTTTTGAGGTGTATGAATACCTGTTATACGAGTAAAGCGTGTCGCCGGAATAAAAGATTACGGTACTATCATTGGGCCGAAAAACTGCATTGTCAAATCTCTTCAGGTTATAATTGCTTTTCGGAAAATTATCGCCAATCACCCTTCCGTCACTGGTAAGCACGTTGCCATTGGGCATTTCCACCTGGCTGTAAAAAGAATTTCGCTGGTTAATATTTGTTTCTGTAGGTTGCTTTGCTACCAGCTGATTTTTGTGAATAATATAAAGCCCCTTAGAATCTGTTGCTAAAAACAAATAATTGCCATCCTGCATGTATTGCACATATCTGTACAATGCATCTTCGGGAATACCAGTTGCAATAAGACTAAGTCGCAGCCGGCCATTATCCTTTTTTTGTACCCGCCAGGCAACACCATCCTGTATCAGTACGGGGTTTGGCATACCTACTTCCCAAAACACCTGGCTGTTCTTTTCTTTCAGGTCAAAATGCCTGCCGGCTGTATCCAATATTTCCTGTTGCACCGATTTGCCACGGTATACTTCATATGAAAACAGCCTGTTCAATGAATCGAGGTAATAGCAATCATTGTCAACCTTAAAAACATTTTTTATGTTTCCGGGTAGGTTGTTAATCAGAACAGGATCATTTGTAGTTATAGAATAATAAAACAGGTTTCCAAGTGCCCATGCAAGGCAGGCTGTATCATTTATGGGCATTACCTTCTGCCCGAATATTGTAAAATAATGATCGGGCCAGTGCTTCTTTAAACACTTTCTGAATAAAGTATCGGAAGCAGAAGCGGCACAATAATAATTGTAATCGTATCTTACTCCAACAGGGTCCTTGATAAATGTATTCACTTTATTGTCTTTCACCACCAGCAGGTTTCCCGATTCACCTCCAATAAATATTTTATTCTTTTCATTCTTTAGTGCAAATACTATTCTGTTGGAACCAAGATCAGGATTTGACGTGTTGTCAAAAGTTTTAAATGCCATGCCGTCATACCGCACCACGCCGGCTTCCGTTGCAAGCCAGAGAAAACCTGTTCTATCATCCCACTGCATGCCTTTAATACCATTTGAGGGTAATCCATTTTCCGTTGTGTAATGCTGCACGAGGTATTGTGCAGAAACATTCTTGCTGAAGTATAACAGGCATGCACACACCAAAGTGCATTTCAGTAAAAAGGCTGACAGGTTGTTTAATGGTATGGTGTTTGGATTTTTAATAACTGATGTAACTAAAAGAGCAAATTATACAATTATGTTGTAATTAAAAGTTGATACCAGTCAGCTTTTTAAGGGGGGGGGAAATTAAGAATACACTATTTGTGCTAAGATCCTAAAACGGATAAACCTGCTTTAGAATAATGATGGCAATAGCAATTAATACAATTTCTGAAAGCCACACATAACCAGCTTTATCTTTAATGATCAATTTTACAACAAAATCTATCAATACAATTGCGGCAAGAAAAGGCACGCCAACAATAGCACCAATCATACTCCAGCCGCCTTCTACATTGGCAGCAATAATAATGCAGAGTGTAAACAAACCCACAATTACACAGGGAGAAATAATATACAGCCAGTTTCTTGATGATGGTTCGGGGCTATCATTCATAATTTCGTTTACAATTAACCGTTATTTTCCATACTGGATCCTGTAAATGCTTCCGTTTGAATCATCAGCAACAAAAATGGAACCGTCTGGTGCCTGCGCCAAGCCGCAGGGTTTATGCTGATCTTTATTAATTAAAAAATTATCAGCAAAAATTTCATACTTGCCAGAAGGTTTTCCATTTTTAAACGGAACGAATGCTACCTGGTAACCTTTGTTCAATTCGGGCGACTTGCCATGAAAAGCAATGAAAGCACCATTTTTATATTTTGCCGGAAATTTACTTCCTGTATAAAACAGCAATGCATTAGGGCCAAGGTGCGCCGGAAATGCAACTAAAGGATCTATCGCTTTATGTGTACCCGGCTTTTTTCCATCGCCACCATATTCTGGCGCCATAATTTTTTTATGCTGATATTGATCGTAATATTCGTAGGGCCATCCGCCATCAGCGCCTTTGCGTACCTCGTACATGGTTTCTGCGGGCAAGTGGCTTTCCTGTTCAACAGTATACAATTCTGGATACAGCTTATTCAAATCTCCCCTGCCATGCTGCATAATAAACAATGAATTTGTTTGCGTATTCCAGTCAAGCCCCACTACATTTTTAAAACCAGTAGCATAATGAACAGCATCCTTGTAATGCTGGTTCAGTTTATTGGCTTTAAACTGCCAGATACCGCCAACAGAATCCAGGATAGGGCATGGGTTGGGTGCTACTTTTGAAGTGGCATCCAGCAAACAGGCATTGGCGTAAGAACCAACATTTACATAAATATTGCCAGCATTATCCAGTACAATAGATTTTGAATTGTCCCTGTTGTGGTTAACCAGCCCAACAATAATTTTTTCCGGCTGCGCAGGATTGATTACATCACCATTCTTATCCAGTTGGTAACGGTACACATCATCGTTTGATGAAGCATACAAATAATTTCCTTTTATAGTGATGCCTGTACCAGGATAATCTCCAAATGCAAGCTGCTGCACATATTTTCCGTCCTTCATCTTCAGGTAAATAATTCCCTTGCCATCTTTTAACCGGGAAAGTTTAATATAAACGCCGCCTTGTTTGGTAACTACTAAATGCCTTGCCCCACCGAGGTTTTCCGCAACAATGGTAGATGTAAACCCGGCAGGCAACTGAAGTGTTTGTGCAAAAGAAACAATTGTAAAAAATAAAGCAGCAATGAAAGATAATGTCCTGGCAATTGATTTTGGCATAAAGCAGTTTTTTTATAAGTGTCAAATGTATTGATAATAATGTTTTCCTGATCCTGCTGCCAGCAGTCATTTTATTTTTTTCTGTTGATGCATTATAACACAGTTTTTAACTTTTACCTCAATAAAATACCCTTCAGCAGCCATTACTACCACAAAAAAACCGCAACTTTATAAACAATTTGCGCCATTATTGTTTATGCATACATCAACCGAACCTCATTTATGAACAAGGAGTTTTTTCAATCAATTTTTGATAAGCAACAGCAAACAGAAGATGTGCCCCCCAATAATGTAATGACGGACTGGGCACTGCACCTCATGCGGTTGCTATACCCGGAATTATCGAAACAGTTTTTTTCTACTCCCCTGCAGTTTGAAGCCGCATTCCAGCAACTGGAAAGCAGCCTGGTTACCATACTGGAAAGCACCAAAGAATACCAGAACTGCGATAACCGGCAGAAAGCAAAAACCTTCTTTCAGCAATTGCCTGAAATATACCGTTTGCTAAATGCAGATGTAACAACCATTGTACAGGGAGACCCGGCTGCAAAAAGTGAGTTTGAAGTTATACGCACTTATCCCGGTTTTTTTGCCATTTGCTTTTACCGCATAGCACATGCTTTATATAAACTCGATATTCCTTTGCTGCCGCGAATATTAACTGAATATGCGCATTCTCAAACAGGCATTGACATACACCCGGCTGCTTCTATTGGCGAGCATCTTTACATAGACCACGGTACTGGCATTGTAATTGGCGAAACGTGTACAATAGGCAATCATGTAAAATTATACCAGGGCGTAACCCTTGGCGCATTGAGTGTAGATAAAGCAATGGCCTATACAAAGCGCCATCCTACCGTTGAAGACTATGTGATTATTTATTCCGGCGCTACTATACTTGGCGGCGAAACCACCATTGGGCACCATAGTATTATTGGTGGAAATGTTTGGCTTACAAAAAGTGTGGCGCCATATTCTGCAGTTTACCATAAAGCAGAAATTGAAATTACGGAACGCAAGCTTGCACACTAACTAATACGAAACACGAATTAGCGCAAAGTAAAATTATCAAGAATGGGCAGCATATTAGACGTAGTGGGCAACACGCCCATGGTAGAAATAATAAAACTTAACCCCAACCCGGCTGTGCGCATATTTGCAAAACTGGAAGGTAATAATCCCGGCGGCAGCGTTAAAGACAGGCCTGCACTGAATATGATAAGAAGTGCAGTAGAACGTGGTGATATAAAACCCGGTACCAAACTCGTAGAAGCTACCAGCGGAAACACAGGTATTGCACTCGCCATGATTGCAAGGTTGTTTAACCTGGAAATAGAACTGGTAATGCCCTCCTCTTCTACACGTGAGCGTACACTTACAATGGAAGCATACGGCGCAAAAGTTACACTGCTTGAGAATATTGAAGTTTGCAGGGATTACGCTGAAGAAAAAGGTGCCAGCGGCGATTATTTTTTATTGAACCAGTTTTCTAATCATGATAATTACCTGGCACATTATAAAACTACAGGACCAGAAATCTGGAGAGATACAGAAGGCAGCATTACACATTTTGTAAGTTCTATGGGAACAACAGGTACCATTATGGGTACTTCCATGTTTTTAAAAGAAAAAAATCCTGCTATACAAATTGTAGGTTGCCAGCCTACGGAAGAAGCTTCTATACCCGGCATACGCAGATGGCCTGCTGCTTACCTGCCAAAAATTTTCGATCCAAAAAGAGTAGATCGCATAATGGATATTTCTCAGCAGGATGCTGTTAATTATACACGCCTCTTAGCAAAAACAGAAGCGGTATTTGCAGGTATGAGCAGCGGTGGCGCAGCATCTGCAGCTATACGCCTTGCATCAGAATTAAAATCTGGTGTTATTGTTTTTATTGTTTGCGACAGAGGCGACAGGTATTTGAGCAGTGATTTGTTTGGTTGACGAGGATTTGGGTGGATTAATAGGATTAATAGGATGTTGCTTCTCTACAAAATATATGTGGTTCTATGTGGTAAGTATTTTTTCAACACATAGGAGCATAGAAAGATAGGTTCACTTAGGATTATCTATTGTGTTTCTATGTTACTGATGTGCCTATGGGGTAAATATTGTCTGAACCAGGAGTTATGGGATTGAAGCATTAGCAAGATGTTGCTTCGCTAAAAATCTATGTGGTTCTATGCGGTAAGTATTTTTTCAACACATACGATCATATATGGAAGGATTAGCAGGATAAAACTTTTACTTCGCTTACCCGTTCTATTTGCTTTGTATATTCAATCATAAATGAGGACTATGAACTATAGACTCCGAACTATGAGCTGTTCTCAACTTCTTCCTAAATCTATCTCTGTATTATCGCCTATATTAAGACTGCGGCCTTCGCCTTTTACATTTGTATCGCTGCCAATTAAAGAATCAGTAAGTACAATATCGAGCAGGTTGGCAAATGTGCCAATGATAGAATCTTTTACAATAGAATAATTAATAGAAACTTTTTCGCCGATGGCTACATTAGGGCCTATAATGGAATTTTTTATATCGCAACCTGCAGCAATGCTAACCGGTGGAATAATAATGCTGTTTTCAAACTGGTGATCTTCTGCTATGCTTTGCCCAAATTTTTTAAGCAATGTAGCATTGCTTTCCAGTAAAGATTCTTTACGTCCACAATCGAACCAGTTTTGAACTTTATACGGCTGAATTTTTGCGCCACCCTGTATCATGCATTCCAATGCATCAGTAAGGTTATATTCTCCTTCGCGACTTTTAACCTGGTTTTTTATATTGGTATCAAGACAATTAAATAACGCACCCGATTCTTTTATACGATAGATACCTACCAGCGCCATGTTTGATTTTGGTATCTGCGGTTTTTCAATCACCTTGTGTACAAAACCATCTTCATTAATTTCTGCTACACCAAATGCACGTGGATCGTCTACCCTTTTTACACCAACCATTGAGTAGGGGCTTTGCAAAACTTCATCAACACTGTATTCGCAAATAGAATCGCCCAATACAATAAAAATTTCATCATCACCAACAATGTCTTTTGTAAGCACAATAGCATGGCCCAATCCATGTCTTTCATTCTGATGAATAAAATGCGTTTGCAGGTAAGGATATTTTTCCCTTACATAATCCTGAATTTTATCGCCGAGGTAACCAATGATGAAGATGAATTCTGTAATGCCTGCATCATGCAACTGTTCTACAATAATGCTAAGAACAGTTTTGCCCGCAAGCGGTATCAATGCCTTTGGTTGTGTATATGTATGTGGACGGAGTTTTGTACCTGCACCCGCCACCGGAATAATTGCTTTCATATGTATTTATTGTACAGGTATTGCATCTGCTCCGCTGGTATTTCTTTACTTTGCAATGTAACCTGTTGTTTAGTACAAGTTGCCTGTATAAAAAGAGATGAAAGTAGGCTATTTTATGTTTTCAGGCTTCTTTTAAATTGATTTTTATTAATACTCAATTAACAGATAATACAAACCCTTTGGCAGATGAAGCTTTTTATTTCCTTTCTCGTTTTTTTTATACTGGCAACGCATACGTTCGGGCAGCATATAAAGCGCCTCGATTCTTTATTACGAACCTGTTACAAAGATAATGAGCCTGGCGCTTTTGTAATTATCAGCCATAATGGCCAGGTTACTTTTAAAAAAGGATACGGTCTTGCCAATATGCAAACTGCTGAAAAAATAACGAGCAGCACCAATTTCAATATAGGCTCTGTTACCAAACAATTTACCGCTTTTTGCATTGCACAACTTGCAGAAAAAAAGAAATTATCGCTGCAGGATAAAATCATAAAATATTTTCCTGATTTTAACCCGGCAACCGGCAATGCAATTACCATACAAATGCTGCTAACACATTGTTCGGGCATTATTGATCATTACGCATTTACAGATACAAATACAGTTAAGCATGCTACGGATAAAGATGTGCTTAATGCAGTAAAAAATATTGACAGTACTTATTTTATTCCCGGAACAAAGTATCGCTATAGCAATACAGCCTATTGCCTGCTTGCAATGATTATAGAAAAGATTAGCGGCATGCCTTATAATGAATACATCAGCAAAAATATTTTTACCCCTTTGCAAATGCAGCATGCTGTTGTATTGCAGACAGGCAAACCCATTTATAGCCGTGCTTACGGATATGAGTATGATGCTGATAAAAAACATTTCACTAAACTGGATGAAGATGAAGCTATCTTTTTTTCTACTGAAGGTGATGGCGGCATTTACACTTCTGCTGATAATTACCTGAAATGGTTTCTATCGCTGCAAAATCCATTGCCACAAAATAAAAATGTTGTACAACAATGCAGGTCGGCACACTTCCTGATTGATAGCCTTAATAAACTCTCGTACGGTTATGGTTGGTTTGTGAGCGAAAAAGATGCAGTAAAAGCAGTATATCATTCTGGTTCTAATGGCGGTTTCAGGGCCATGGTGTTTACCATTCCATCAAAAAAATATATGGTTGCTGTATTTTCTAACAGAACAGGCGTAGATCTTGAGCAACTGGTACAACAAATCAATGAAATAGCAGGTGTTACTAACAATTCTTTCACCAAAGTGGAAGCGCTTGTTTCTTTTATTAATAGTTCTCCTATTTTTGCGCCATGCAAAGAGATACTATAGTTTTTGACCTTATCCGCAAGGAACTTGAACGCCAGCGCCATGGCATAGAACTGATTGCTTCTGAGAACTTTACCTCTCTGCAGGTAATGCAGGCTATGGGCAATGTAATGACCAATAAATATGCAGAAGGCTATCCCGGCCGCCGCTATTATGCAGGTTGCGAAATAGTAGACCAGACAGAACAACTGGCGATTGATCGCCTTAAACAAATATTCAACTGTGACTACGCCAATGTACAACCGCACAGTGGTGCACAAGCAAATGCTGCTGTGTTGCTGGCTATTTTACAGGCCGGCGATAAAATATTAGGACTAGATCTTAGCATGGGCGGCCACCTTACGCATGGTTCTGCCGTAAACTTTAGCGGCAAATTATACCAGCCATTCTTTTATGGTGTAAAAAAAGAAACCGGCACTGTAGATTATGAAATGCTGGAAGCACAGGCAAGAAAAGAAAAACCAAAAGTAATTATATGCGGCGCTTCTGCTTACAGCCGCGACTGGGATTATGCCCGTATACGCAAAGTGGCCGACGAAATTGGTGCATTTGTTATGTGCGACATGGCACACCCTGCTGGTTTGATTGCAAAGAAATTATTGAATTCTCCTTTTGAACATTGCCATTTTGTTACTTCTACAACACACAAAACTTTGCGTGGACCAAGGGGCGGCATCATCTTAATGAAAAAAGATTTCGACAACCCGTTTGGATTGAAAGATGTAAAAGGCAATATCAGGCCGATGAGCAATTTGCTTGACATGGCTGTTTTCCCCGGCATACAAGGCGGCCCGCTGGAGCATGTAATTGCTGCTAAAGCCATTGCCTTTGGCGAAATATTAACCGATGAGTTTACTGATTATGCAGGCCAGGTGATAAAAAATGCACAGGCTATGGCAAAAGCGTTTGTAGATAAGGGTTACCAGCTTATTAGCAACGGTACAGACAATCATTTAATGCTGATAGATCTGCGCAATAAAAACATCAGCGGCAAAAAAGCAGAACAGGCTTTGGTAAAAGCAGACATTACGCTTAATAAAAACATGGTGCCTTTTGATGATAAAAGCGCATTTGTAACATCGGGCATACGTGTAGGTACACCTGCTATTACCACCCGCGGTTTAAAAGAAACCGATATGCAGTTTGTTGTAAACGTAATTGACAATGTACTTACCAACGCTGATGATGACAATGTAATAAACACAGTACGCAAACAGGTGAATGAATTTATGCATCAGTTTGAACTGTACCCCGAGTTGGGATAGACTATTGTTTTTCTTCTTACTTTTTTCCATGCGAGAAAACCAAATGCTGCAAGGCTAATGCCGCCCAGCAAATATTTCCATGCAAACGGTTTTACCAGTGCTATGGAACCTGTTTTGCCCACAAGAATAGGAGCAGCCCAATAGTAGGGTAATGTATTCTCGCCTTCGGATGTGCTGATAAATTCCAGCTTTGCTTTTTGCAATGCCACATCAAGCGGTAAATTTTGCGCAAGGTATTTGTAAAACAATTCGGTAAGTTTATAGGTAGACACATTGTCTATAGACCAAAGATTGGTAACAGAAGATGGAACACCCAGCGCCGCAAAGCCACGGTTAAAACTAAAAACACCTTCACCTGCATACAATGTTCCCTTAGCAGTTTCGCAGGCAGATAAAACAACAAGTTTTGTTGCAGGTTTTTTTTCTGGTATCAGCTCAGAAAAATACAATGCAGAATCAGCAAAATAAATAACCGGCTCATTCCTGTCGCTGCTATCTGCAGCATGTGTGTATAGTTGTAAAACAGCATAATCAGCATATTGCTTTTGAAAACTTTGCTTTAATGCCAGTGTTCCCGTATAAGTAACTGAACTGTTGAAGAAATTACTAATCCGTTCCAGCGAGACTTCACTTCTCTCCAGCGATGACAATTGCAATTTTGCAGGAAAGTGCACAGGGGCAATACCCATTAGGTTACCTGCAGTGTTTTCATTGGCGTTATCAAAACCATTTATTAAATAACGTGCAGAATAAGTATAACTAACCGCATGATCATTTAAAAAGTAAATAGGTGCACCGGTATTATTTGTAACCAAAGCTTCAAAAGGAAAATAATGCCCATCGGGAGAGATAATCATTCTTCCAACTGGCAAAGTGTTATTGCTAAAAATGGATGCATACAATTGATTGGCAATTTTTGTATAACCTGCAAAATCCTGGTTAAGCAATGAAATGTTTGAAATGTACTTTGTATACGCATCTGTTATTTGTTCAAGTACAACTTTATTGTGCACTTTAAAATACACCTGGTCTTTGGTTATTAAGATTGAATAGATAGCACTGTCGCCCGAAAAAAGTTCCAGTAAAGATGTATGATCATTCAATAATTTTTTTCTTACATCTTCTATAGTAATTGATGTGCTGTCGTAAAAGCCCTGGTAATAAAGCGGATTACGTGTTTTAATAAGTTGTTCAAGTTTATCAAGCTCCTGGTTAGTGCTGGCTAGTTCTTTTTGAATATCCGCACTGCCATTAGAAGATGTATTCGTATTGCGCAAGTCGTTCTCAAGCTGTTCAATTTTTCTTTTAAGTTGTGCCTGTTGCAACAGATCTGTATTGCTGATTTTATTCAGTTCTGTTAATTGATCCTGCAATAGAACTGCCCGGCTTTTTTCAAAAAAATAAAAAGCTTCAGTGTAATTATTAGTAAGGTAAGTAGCGGCAATAGCATTTTCATATAAACGCCTGGCCTGTGTTCGCCAGAATAATTTAGATTGAACGGCAGATTGCGTGGCTTTTATTTTGTTTAATAATTTATCAGCAGTGCGATAAATAGCAATCGCCATTTCAATATCTTCTTTGTGTTTAAAGCTTTTATATTTATGCTGATAAGCATCGGCCTTATCCCGTATGAGTTCAAAAATATATACTGCAATATTTTTATCCTGCAAAATATCTTTGTAATTAGCTAAGAGCAACGCTTCATTCCACCCGGGGTGTAATATATCAAAGGCCTTCTGAAAATATATAAGAGCTGAATCGTAGTTGGCTTTTTGAACGTACACATTGGCAATATTGCCGAGAATATTCAATGCATTCACCGGTGGAGCATATTGCAAAGCTTTTTTATAATAAATCAAAGCATTATTATATTGCCGCAAATTTTGAAAATAAAGTCTGAAACCAAGATTATTTAAAGTTGATGAACAACCATCATTATTTTTAATCATCTTATCATAAAACAATGACTTTTCTGAATAAATTATTGACTTCGGTACATCACCTTTTTCTTCGGCTATAATTGCTATTAATCCATATAAGGAACCAATATGCTTATTATACTTTTGGCCCTTTACGTCCTCAATGGCAGATTTTATCAGTGTCTCGGCTTCCTCATATCTTTTTAAAAATATAAGAGCGTTTGTTCTCCAAATTTGATAAAGAGAAATGTCTTCGCCATTCTGTTTGTTTATCCGCGCCAAATTTTCTCCAACAATAGCTGAATTTATACAACGATAATAATCACCTTCTTCAATAAATTTTTGAGTTCGCAAATAATTTAAAGGTATTGCGTATTCATATCCTGTGTTTAAACGCAAAGCAATGGCAATGCAACTGTCTGTCGCAGCTGCCGACTTCTCTGCAAGATTTAATGAATCATAAAAAAAACGCAGGTTATTATAATTTTTTAATACCTGCTTAATATTAATCCGTGATTCATTTGAGTGCTGACATATTACATCAATTGATTGTCTCGTGTAATCAATTGCTGCTGCAAAATCTTTTTGAATTGATGAGAGTGCTCCTATCCTAGACAAGAGTAATGCATAAGAAGAATCAAAAGGATCAGGGCATTTTTTTATACCATCCAACTTCAACAATAATTCTTTTAATTGCTGAGCCGGTGGTAGTCCCGATGAATCGCGGAGGTAAACAATACGCTTCCACAAAACATCTCCGCCAGGACATTGTCCCAACAGAGATGTTGCAAAAAAGTTGATCAAAAAAAATAAAAAGTATACCCGCATCTAAAAATAATCGTCATTGATTGGCACCACTTCCAATAAATCTTCCATCCTTTGTCACTAATTCAAGGCTGGGATTTTTACCGGTTATTAAATTTAAGCTCTGCCGTACAGAAATTTGACCAGCACCAACAGTATTTAAAATTTTTGCCATTGCTTTTCCACTTGCTACTGGTGTGGCAAAAGAAGACCCTTCAAAAATATATCCTAAAGGCGGCAAAGCAAACTGGCAGCAGGTTCGCATACTTCCTGTATCTGCGTTTAGCACACCCAATGAAACGTATTTGCTGGAATAATGTTGGAAATAACATGATTGGTTCATATCCTGCAAGCCAGTAACGCTAATTACATTAGGCAACTCATCGTTAAAGCAGGCGGGATAAAATAAATTGATTGCTGCCGAATTCTTATAAAGTTGGTTAGATGTTAAGGTTGGTGTGCCGCACAAAAAGTTTTTGTCATGGGGTTGCGGCATATTACCAGCTGCAGCAAAAACAAATACAGAATCCGTTCCAGGAGTAGTATTGCAAATTGACAAGTAGTGCGACAATACCGCATCAGGAACGCCTGTCTGATCATTATAACCCAAGCTGGCATTTACAATGGTGGCATGGTGCTTTATAGCATAGCTTAAAGCACAACCTATATTAAACGTGCTACCTTTTTCATTGGCGTCAAATACTTTTAACACCATTATTTTGGGATAAACAGTTGCAGTTCCCATCGCTTTTAAAGCAATCATGGTAACAGCTGAACCATGTTTACCTGCGTAATCATCCATTCCATAGTCTGCACGATATTGAGTACTATTAAAAGCAAAGAAATTTCGCAAAGTTGGACCATGCGGATCTTTCCATATCAATTTACCAATAGTATTGTCAAATTTATCAGGATCCAAACCTGTATCCATTATCGCCAAGATTTTTGTTTCATCAATATTTGTTACGTGGTTTATTGGAAATATTGAACCTATATTGATTCTGTAATTAAAATTTACGTTACTAGTGTCGTCAAGACTAGGCATATCTGGGTCGAGACTGTTATTTATGCTAACTGTATATGGCAGGTTACCACCGCTTACAGCGGGTGGTGGCGGTGGCGGAGACGGTGCTTGCAATGATCCACCACTGCCCTGTACAGGTGTTGCAGTAAGATTAAACAAAGAGGAATCACAGGGGCAGTATATCCTTTTGGTAAATTTTGCAATAAAGCCATATGGGGCAAGATAAGCGTTGATATAGTTTTCGACATCTTGTTCTTGCTGCGCCCTCATTGCGCTATCTGCACCTGGAGAGAACATTATATTCCAGTCAACCCATTTAGCCTTGCTGGTGTCTATATAAGATATCGCCGAAACAGGATTATTCTTTTCGCTAAAATTTTTGCATGAACTAAAAGTGCTCATTAAAGCCACACCCATTATTATCAGCATAAAAAAATATGCTGCTTTTGAAAAAAAATCTTTTTTCATTGTTATAAGATTAGGGATTATTAAAAGTGATTACTACCAGTTTTTTAACCACGCTGCCGCAGTCTTTTTTTCTGCTAAATCGTTGTTTACAATTTGCTGCAGCAGATCCTTTGCTTTATCCCGGTCGCCGGGTGCATTGCGTTTAATAAGGGTAAGTGCTCTATAAAATTTTCCAGGGTTGATATATAGTGAAGTATTTTCTACTTGTGTAAAATACTCAAGTGCTTTGTCGTATTGCTGTAACTGCAGGGAAACAATTCCTGCACTTTTTCTTGCTTCAATATTTGCAGTATCGGTTTTAAGAATATTGGCAAACTGCTGCAGGGCTTCGTTATATTTTTTTTCATTGTACAAACTGCGTCCTTTTTGCAGGTCATCCATTGCTCCCATTGTAACACTCATTTCACGCAAGTTTGTGTTTATATAAGTATCTGCCATTTGTGTGACTGATCCATTTCCACCCCACAAATAAAAACCGATAACTATAGCTGCTACAACTGCTGCTGCAGATAAATACGGCCACAATTTGCGCACAGGCTTTAGTACTATGGTTTTATTATTCTCATTGTACAATTGCCTGAAGCGTTGTTTCTTTTCCTCAGCGCTTTTATTTTTTATTTCACTGATGGTGCTGTAATAAAAAGCTACTTCATCTGCAAAAGCCGGGTCCTGCTGAATCCTTTTATCAAATACGGCTACCTCTTCCGGTGAAAGATTTTTGTTGAAGTAATCGTTTATGTATTCCAGTTCGTCCATCAGGCAGGGTTTTTATACAATTGTCGCAATTTCTCCAGGCAACGCAGCCGCGTTGTTTTTACAACATCGGCAGATTTATAAGCAAGTTCTGTAGACAATTCTTTATCGCTATAACCGTCTGCAGAAAGTGTTAACAGTTCCATACAACGTGTGCCCAGTTCATTTAATCTTTGCTTCAGCAAGTGTATATCTGCTTTTTCTACCAGTTGCTGTATAATGCTTTTACTTGCATCAGATAACTGGTAAAGCATGTCAGTTACAGAAATTGTGTTGTGCACACTGTTCTTATTGGTCGACTTTTTACGCAAAAAGTCAACACATTTGTTTTGAAAAATCTGGAAAAGCCATGTTTTCAGAGACGAACGGCCTTCAAAAGAACCGCTGGTAATTTTCTCTATAGCGGCCAATACACTATCGGAATAAGCGTCAAAAGCATCTTCTTCTTCAATAGAATACTTGCGCATTCCTTCTCTAATAAAATAAGCATATGTAGTAAAAAGCTGTTCTTCTCCTTTTCGCCTGCTTGCGCCCCCATGCTTCAGGTTGTCAATAATTTGCTGATCATCCTGGCTGAAAAAGGTATTGCTGTTGCCCATAGCAGGGGTAATTGTGTATAGTAATTTAAGTAAAAAAATGGAGGGTAAAAAAATATCTGTTTCCTTTTTAGCAAATACCACGACTAATTTATTGCAGCACATTTCGAAATGCACCCTTTCTACCCCGTTCCCGCGAAAACAGTGTCCTTGTACTACTTTGATTATAGCAACTGGCCCCTGAAACGCCAGCCAACATACTAATCAGCTATCATTAACTATTAAACCTATCAAAAAATGAAAAAGATTATTTTAATCCTGTCAACATCAGTTGCTCCTCTTTTATTTGCCAACCAGGCTTTTTGTCAAACGCAGGCAAAGCACATTACATTTACTACTATAGACTCGGCATTTATTGCCAGCAATGATGCAAAATCACTTCCCACAGTTCCGGAAGTTGCTGCCGATGCTATCAATAACAAAGCAATACGCGGCTTTAATAAAGATTTTAAAAATGCCGAGTCGGTAAAATGGTTCAAAATAAAAGATGGTTTTGTAAGCTATTGCCGCATTAATGGCAACAAGAACAAAGTATTTTATAATGAGAAAGGCAATTGGACAGGCAACATTGTTTATTACAACGATAAAACAATGCCAAGGGAATTAAGATCAATGATAAGAAGCATTTATTACGACTACGCCATTACGCAGGTAGAAGAAGTTCATTCAGCAGATAAAAAAATTTTCCAGGTGCACCTTGAAGATGAAAAAAGCTGGAAATTAATTACTGTAGCTGAAGGTGAAATTACCCTAGTAACCGAATATGAAAAATCAATATCCGCCAATTAACAGTAAATAAAAAACGATGAACATAAAACAGGTAGATGCGCTACCTGTTTTTTTATTGCCCTGCCACCACTTTGCAATCTATAACTTCGTAATATTGCGTAATTGAAATTTATTTACACATGATACAACGCATACAATCCATCTGGCTTTTATTGGCAGCCGTAGCAGCTTTTCTTACACTCAAATTTTCTTTTTACAGTGGCAATATGATTGAAGCCAATCAAATAAAAGTTTTTACTTCATTAACTGCCACCAGTAAAATTATTATAATGATTTTTACCATTGCTATAGGTGTAGCCGCACTGGTTGCCATTTTTTTGTATAAGGACCGCAAACTGCAAATGCGTGTAAGCCTTGCTGCTATGCTAATTGCACTGCTTAATATAGTCCTGTATTTTAATCAAACCCAGCATTTTGCAGAAGGAACTTACGATCTTACTTCTTTATTAACTTTTGTTATTCCTGTTTTTTTGTTTCTTGCTGTTAAAGGAATTTACAATGATCAGAAGCTGGTAAAAAGTCTTGACAGGCTGAGATAATAATTATAAACTACTTCAATAAAAAAGACTGCACTGTAAAATGCAGTCTTTTTATTTTATGAACCTGGCAGTAGGTCTGCTATTCAACAGCCTTGCGTCGCACACTTGTACAGCTAATCTTTATTCATCTTACCCTAAGTTTTCTTTCACCACATAGTATCAATAGAATCATAGGGCATCATAGAAAATGCATAAACCCTATGTTTTTCTATTTTCCTATGATCCTATGTCGTTCAAGAGCTTTGTTTTCGTTTCTACAAAAACTTCGCTGTATAACTTTGCTTATTTTTCTTCAAATCTGCAGGTGTGCCTGAAAAAACAATATTTCCACCATCTGCGCCAGCCTCTGCGCCAAGATCAATTACCCAATCGGCGCTTTTAATAACATCAGTGTTGTGTTCAATTACCAGTATAGAATGCCCCTGTTCAATTAATGCATTAAAGGAAGCCAGCAATTTTTTTATGTCGTGAAAATGGAGACCGGTAGTAGGTTCATCAAATATAAAAAGGATATGGCCCTGCGCCCTGCCTTTACCAAGAAAAGAAGCAAGCTTTACACGTTGCGCTTCACCACCAGAAAGCGTATCAGAAGACTGGCCGAGTTTAATATAACCTAATCCAACATCCTGCAATGCTTTAATTTTGCTTACCGCATCTTTCTCGTCATTAAAAAAAGCAATAGCATCATCTACACTCATCTCCAGCACATCATAAATATTTTTGTCTTTAAACTTTACTTCCAGTACTTCTTCTTTAAATCTTTTACCACCGCATACCTCGCAGGTAAGGTGCACATCTGCCAGGAACTGCATTTCTACAACCTGTTCACCTTCGCCTTTGCAGGTATCGCAGCGGCCCCCGTCTACATTAAAAGAAAAATGTTTTGGCTGAAAGCCACGCATTTTGCTCAGCGGTTGTTTTGCATATAGCTCTCTTATTTCATCGTAAGCTTTAATATAAGTAACAGGATTGCTGCGGCTAGATTTACCAATCGGATTTTGATCAACCAATTCTACCTGGCTTATGTAATCAATATCACCAGTAAGGTTTTTAAAGCTTCCTGCCTTATCTGTTGATTCACCTTTTAATTTTTGCAAAGCTGGATAAAGAATCTGTTTTACCAATGTTGTTTTGCCACTGCCGCTAACACCGCTAACAGCGCATAAAACATTCAACGGAAATTCTACATCAATGTTCTTAAGATTGTTTTGTCTTGCACCTTCTATTTTTATTTTCCTGTTCCATTTGCGTACCTGTTTGGGTGGTGCAATAAAAAATTCTCCTTTAAGATATTTGCCTGTAAGACTGTTATGATTGGCAATTAATTCATCGTAATTGCCTGCCGCTACCACTTCCCCACCCAAATGACTGGCCAGCGGGCCCATATCTATAATATAATCTGCTTCACGCATTATTAATTCGTCATGCTCTACTACTATTACTGTATTGCCAAGATCACGGAGTTCTTTTAATACAATTATCAATCTTTCTGTATCTCTTGAGTGCAGGCCAATTGATGGTTCATCAAGTATATACAGAGAATTGGTGAGGTTGCTTCCCAAACTGCGGGTAAGTTGTATGCGCTGGCTTTCTCCGCCACTTAAAGAATTTGCAAGCCGGTTAAGTGTAAGGTAACCAAGGCCAACATCCATCAGCGTTTTTATGCGGTGATGAATTTCTATCAATATTCTCTTTGCTATCTGTTTATCACTTTCATCCAGCTTTAGCTGATTAAACCATTGTTGCAAATCTTTAACCGGCATTTCACATAACTCACCAATGTGCTTGTCTCCAATCTTTACATACAACGCTTCTTTGCGTAAACGATAACCGCCGCAATCGGGGCAAAGCGTTCTTCCCCTATACCTCGAAAGCAAAACCCTGTACTGTACTTTATATAAGTTTTGTTCTACTTCTTTAAAAAAATCATCAATGCCATTTACAAATTCATTTCCCTTCCACAAGGTTTCGTATTCTTTTTTTGTAAGGTCAATAATGGGTTTGTGTACGGGAAAATCAAACTTGCGTGATGCTTTTATAAATGCATCTTTCCAGGCACCAAGCTTTTCTCCTCTCCACGGCGCTACTGCACCTTCATATATGCTCAGGCGTTTGTCTGGTATTACAAGATCAGCATCAATACCAAGCACCAAAGAAAAACCTTCGCAGGTTGGACAGGCGCCAAAAGGGTTATTAAAAGAAAATAAATTGGGCACGGGTTCTTCAAATGTAATTCCGTCAAGTTCAAAACGGTTAGAGAAATGCAATAGCTTTTCGTTGTTTACTTCAATATATACATCTCCTTCGCCTTCATAAAAAGCAGTGTTTACAGAATCGGCAATGCGGTGTTTATCGTCTTCATCAAACTCTTTTACCACCAGCCTGTCTATTAAAACATACAACTTCTTTTTTGCTGCCGGTTTCCATTTGCTATTTTCTAAAACATCTTCAATGCGTATAACTTCTCCATCGTACAATCGTGAAAAACCTTTTTGCAAAAGAATATTCAGTTCTTCTTTTATATCTCGATTGGTATGTTGTTTAAAAGGAACAAGCAAAAGCACTTTATCTCCTGCATTCAATTTAGCAATAGCATTAACTACATCTGTAGTATCATCTTTTTTTACTTCACGCCCGGAAACCGGCGAAATAGTTTTACCTGCCCTTGCAAATAATAACCGCAGGTAATCATAGATTTCTGTCATACTACCAACAGTAGACCTTGGAGTTCTTGTAATTACTTTTTGTTCGATGGCTATTGCGGGGCACAACCCTTTAATATAATCTACATCAGGTTTATTCATACGGGCCATAAACTGCCTTGCATATGCACTCAGGCTTTCTGCATAACGGCGCTGGCCTTCTGCAAAAAGTGTATCTATTGTAAGAGATGATTTGCCCGAACCGGAAACTCCCGTTACAACAATGAGTTTATTACGTGGTATAGATACGTCAACGTTTTTTAAATTATGAACCCTGGCGCCTTTTATAAGAATAGCATTCTCATTATTACTAATATTTACCGCCTTAAAACCTGTCTTTTTTGCTGAAACTACTGCCATATGTGTAATATAACTAAGTAAAGTTATCGGAGTTTTACGATCTGCATACGTATTAACACCCAATTATGAATTCTGTTGCAATATTTTTTTTTGAAAGTGATTTTTTTTTGAAAAAAGTATTATTTTCGGAACACAATTAAAAACCAATATAAAATCCTTGATTAACCATTTAAAAACTCCCCGCCTATAGCAAATATATACTTCGCTTAGACAATTTTCCCAAACACACACTGTACACTTAACCAATATCCATTAATTTTTTAAAAACCGTAGAAGTTTATGAAATCACTCTGCAAAAACACAGATCATGAATTGATCCATTCATTCATGGATGGCGACATGAACGCCCTTGAAACGCTGGTTGTACGTCACAAGGACAAATTGTACACATCTATCCTGTTTATGGTAAAGGACAAATATCTCGCCGAAGATATTTTCCAGGATGTGCTTATTAAAATTATAGACACTATCCGCGGTGGCCGCTACACTGAAGAAGGTAAATTTTTACCATGGGCTATGCGTATTGCACATAACCTATGCGTAGACCATTTCCGTAAAGTAAAAAGAACGCCTGCTATTAAAACAAGCGATGACCGCGACATTTTTGAAGTGCTTAACTTTACTGAAGACAGCGCTGAAACAAAAATGATGAAACGCCAGAGTCACGACAGGGTTCGCCGTATGCTTGACCTTTTACCAGAAGACCAACGTGAAGTTATTATTCTGCGCCACTATGCTGAATTAAGTTTTAAAGAAATTGCAGCATTAACAAATTGTAGCATTAACACTGCATTGGGCAGAATGCGCTATGGTTTAATTAACCTGAGAAAAATGATGCAGGAAAAACAAATTTCTTTGTAATTCTATAACATAACTTTCAGGTAAATTTAATGCCTTCATAAAAATAGTTATTGAATCTATGTTTAATTTTACATTGCAATAAATTTGTAAAGATCTTGTCATTCTGGTCCTCCATCTTACCTTTTGAAAATATGATCCGCTTGCTGTGAGAAGGCTGGAACAGAATGACGCCTAATTGAAAAAATCCCGTTCTTGTAACGGGATTTTTTTATGGCTGATGAATTGAGAATGTGGAAATATGAAAATGTGGTAAATGTGAAAATGAAGAACCCGGCTTTCAATTAAGAAATTAAAAAAAATAAATCCGCATTTCTTCAACAAACACTGTTCAATCTTAAAAATTATAGTAATCTGCATTCCATTTTTGCAAGCGAAGCGTATTTCATTTCCACATTATCACATTACTTAATTTTTTTAAACGCATCAATACCACACTGCAGCCAATTGGCATAATCACTTGTATTGGGTGTGTAGCCAACGGGTAAGGTCAATATTTTTTCTTCGGGCGAAATAATAGCATACAACGGCTGAGATGCATTTTTAAAATTTTCAGATTGCAGTGTAATGTATTTATCGCCTACAGTTTTAATTGCCTTTTTAGATCCATCACTGTTTGTAAATAAAAACTGTTCACTGTCGGGCAATACTTTCCTGTCGTCTACATATAATGAAACCCTGATAAACGATTTGTCAATTAATGTTTTTACTTTTTCATTGGGCCATACATTTTCTTCCATTTTGCGGCAGTTAACACATGCCCATCCTGTAAAATCTATTAAAATTGGTTTGTGCTGTTCTTTTGCCAGTTGCAAAGCTTTTTCGTAATCATTAATCACAACAACTTCTTCTTTTATTTCATTGTTGTAAATGCTATTAGTAAGTGGCGGCGGAAAGCCACTCACAAGCGAGAGGTTTGCATATTTTGTATTAGTGAGGCCCGGTACCAGGTATAGTGTAAATAAAAGAAAGAATATACCCGCTGCAATACGTCCTTTACCTAATTTTTTTGGTGGCGGATCATACGAAAACTTTAAGATGCCAAATAAATAAAGTGTAAGTGCAAGGCCAATGATTATCCAGAGGGCAAAAAATACTTCTCTCTTTAATAAACCCCAGTGCATTACAAGATCTGCTTTTGATAAATAATTTAATGCCAGCGCCAGTTCAATAAAACCAAAAACAATTTTTACTGTATTCATCCAGCCACCAGATTTTGGCAACGATGAAAGCCAGTTGGGAAACAATGCAAACAATGCAAAAGGAAGGCCTAAAGCCAAACCAAAACCTGCCATAGCAACACTTAATTGAACCGCACCACCATCCTGGTTTAATGCACCTACAAGCAATGTTCCTAATATAGGGCCAGTACAGGAAAAAGAAACAATGGCCAATGTAAGTGCCATAAAGAAAATACCGCCAATACTGCTTACATTGGATTTTGAATCTGCAGAATTGGAAAGATTAGAAGGCAATCCAATTTCATAAAAGCCAAAAAACGATAAAGCGAATGCAATAAATACTATTGCAAAAATTATATTCAGCCAGGCATTTGTAGATATATTGTTAAGTATACCAGAACTACCAGTATCTAAAAAATAAAATGGTACACTTATTAGAACATAAATCAGGAAAATAAAAAAACCGTATAAAAAAGCGTTTTTAACCCCTTCCTGTTTATTGCCGGATTTTTTTGTAAAAAAAGAAACCGTTAAAGGTATCATAGGAAAAGTACAAGGCATAATCAAACCAATAAGGCCGCCAGCAAAACCCAACACAAAAATTCCCCATAAACTTTTCTTGCCCTCGCCACCTGTACCACCACAATTGTTTACTGGCTTGGTTACATCAATGGATTTGCGTATTAATGAACTGGCAGATTCGTTTGATTCTGATAAGCCGCCTTTTTTTGCAAGAAGGTTTCCTGTTGCATCAAAGGAAAAACGAAATGGCACTTCTTCCGGGCCAATCACACTATCGCCCATAATAGCCATATAGGATATAACCCCTTTTACATCTTTAGAGATTTCTTTCACCTGTAGCGTTATATCAATAGTTGCATTGTTTTCAAAATAACGAATGGCCATATTGCCAAGCAATGGCTCATTAGCAGATTTAAGTTCGCCGTTTTCTTTTGTATTGATTATTGAAACAAATGATTGTGTTGCAGAATCCGGCTTAATGCGGGTATTAGGCTCGTCGTCCTTCATAGAAGAAGAAAACAATTTCCAGCCTTTTTGTATGGATGCTTTAAAAGAGAGGGTATATGTTTTATCTGCAGTTTTTACAGCTGTATAATTCCAATCAGCAACTTTTGGAACGCCATTATTTTGTGCAGTTATGCTTAAGGCCAGCACAGCAAAAACAAGAAAGAGTATAAAATGTTTCATTGCCAATATTTAAAAAACCAAACGGGTTCCTTTTGCAAAGAACCCGTTTTTATAAACAAGATGATTGTCGCATACAGGACTATCCTCCAATATTAACTTTAAATTCTACTGTTGATGGAGGAAGACATTGCTTTTCATTGCACACCATAAACTCTACACTGCCCGCAAGATTGGTTTTAATACTTCCCTTCAGTTTTACTACCTGCACAAAATCCACTGTGTTCTCAAAATAATTTACTGTGCCTCCCCATATTTCTTCTTTCTTTTTAATCACTTTACCTTCTTCTTTTACTTTACCATCCAACCCTGCTAAAGGATTGCTAACAAATTTAAAAGTTGTTGGCAGCGGTCCATCTACCCCAACATTTTGTGCATACATGTGATAGTTTGCACCGATGGTTGCAGTCATATGCACTTCATAAACTTTATCGGAGATTTTTTTAGCTGTATAAGTCCATTGAACCTGTTTGGCAGACTGGGCATAAACACCGTATGAGAACGCCGACAAAAACAGTAAAAAGTAAAATTTCTTCATAATGAATGAGGGAATAATTTACGCAAGAACGTAAACATCGGTTATAATGTTCTTCAAGATTGTCTTAAATAAAATGTAAAATACTTTTTTACACCAGCACAGGCTCATGGCTCATTAATAAAGCCTTTATTATCAGGCGGCCATCTGTATTTCCCAATGCTGTTGTGCATGCCCTTTCGGGATGGGGCATCATCCCAAAAACATTGCGGCTGCTGTTACAAATTCCGGCTATATTTCTTGTAGCGCCATTTGGATTGGCTTCATCAGTAATATTGCCCTGCTCATCGCAATAGCGGTAAATAACCTGGTCGTTTGCCTCCAGTTCATCCAGTATTTTTTTCTCTGCAAAATATCTTCCTTCGCCATGTGCTACGGGTATTTTAAGGGCTTTATCGGAACCAACGCCTTTTATAAATACATTTTTGCAAACAAACTGCTGGTTAACATTGCGCAGTAATACACCGGGCAGTAAGTGCGATTCGCATAAAATCTGGAAGCCGTTGCACACACCCAGCACTTTTCCGCCTTTATTGGCAAAATCAATTACACTTTGCATCATTGGGCTAAAACGTGCAATAGCACCGCAACGGAGGTAATCGCCATAAGAAAACCCACCTGGAAGAATAAGGCAATCCTCAGTTGAAAACATGCTGATGTCTTTGTCTTTGTGCCAGAGCATAATCACTTCCTGGTTAAGATCATTTTGCAGGGCATCCTGCATATCGCGGTCGCAATTGGAACCCGGGAATACTACAACACCAAATTTCATGATAAAACTTATTTGGAAAATGTAAAGATAAGACTAAGAGCACAAGGAGAAAAGGAGGAGGAAAAAATGGTGGAAAAACATTTTGTCGCACTGGGGCTAAGAGAACAAGGAGAGAAAGAGGTTTTGGGGGCGCACAGAGTTATCAGAGAAAAAGAGATTGGATGGCTTTATTACTTTAATCGCGTACATAAAACATACTTATTGGATTAATGATACAATTGCAACCAATAGCAAAAAAAAATGAATGCTTCCTCCTTTTCTCCGCTAGCTCTGCACGACAAAAGTTCTCGCTCTTTTTCTCTTTGACCTCTTAGCCCTCTTTTTCTCCTTTAACCTCTTAGCTATGAACTGTATAATTAAGCATAATAACAAAGGAAAAGATAACCCAATGCAGCAATGAAGGAAACCAACGGCCGGGCAGGTAATAATATGCAGCCGCATGAAAAATAGAAAGTGGTACCACTACCGGCAACCAATGGAGATAATTAAAACCCGGGTTTAACAAGATAATAAGCACAGAAACCATCAGCAATATCAGCAGCAGGCTCCAGCTTTTACGCACCTGTATAAGCATTTTACCAAGGTTTACCTGTACAAACCAGGCGCCTATTAAAAATGGCAATACCATAAACACAATGCCGCCTGTAATCCATAAAGAAGCGGGCAGTTGCGGCAAATGAAATGAAATAGCAGGAATTACTTTATGCCAGTTCCATTGGCTGGCAAGAAACAAAACCACAAACAAAAAGTAATACGGTGTTGTAAAACCAAGCAGTGCTACCAGCCATTCTGTTATACGGAATGGCCTTGTAAGAATTAATGCAAACATTAACACCAGCACAAACACCACTGCAGGGCTATAAATAAGCGGTAATAAACCTACCAGCATGCTTACATTAAAAATTGCTGTTTTAGGGCTATTATGATTGTAGAGATTGGTAAGCCTGTACCATATCCATATTAATAAAGAATTTACAAGTAACGGAGCAGAAAACAAATTCCACTCATGTACAAGCGATGTGATGAGTATATACGATAACCCGATTAAGAAATTTGATTTTGGCAACAACTTTAAAGAATTGCCAATACGGTTTAAAAGTGTTGCCTGCGCAAACAAAAGAAGAAAAGCAAGAATAGAAAAAACAAGCGGGTTGTTTGCTGTAAGAGGTTCCAGGAATTTAATAATGATATTGAAAATATAATTATCCCCTTCGTTTACAATATGTTTTTCCGGATGCAGGAAAAACGGAAATTTTAACACCAGCGCATACAGCAATAACACCAGTGCATTGCCGGGATTTTTTTGTTTAAAGATTCCGATCAAGGTTATTGTTTTTTTTAAGGGTTGATGCTTAATATTCTAATTTTGCAAAGCAAAGATAATTGCGGTACAAACACGGTACAATAACCTGCCTTCCCCCTACTTGTTTGCCCGATCTTGTCATAAACTCATAACCTTTATCAAGGTTCTTTAAAGTTGGGTTACGTGTAATCTTTCCGTCTGAAGAAATGCTTTGATCATTCAGCATAATGGTCCTTTTTTCAGACATATTGAAGAGGAAATGAATTTCCCCCCCTGTATTAACGAGCTGAAAGGAAATCATATTGTCGCTTTCATCATCAAACTGTGTTTTAGGGATAATGGTAGACCAATCTATACCTCCATCTTTGTTATAAGAAAGCACCATTATGTTCTCTGCATTATACCGTGTATTCTGCATATTGTTCCAGCGGTTCCATGGGCTATAGCCACCATAGGGCGAGTAATAATAATAATCCATGGGTGTCATCCAAGGGTTGCCATATCCCATATAATCCCAGCGGTTGTACGGATTGCCCCGAGTAGTGTTGTATTCAGATTCTGTAACAAGAATGTAGCCGCCATCTTTTCTTACAATAATATTTTTTATAAAAAAATCATTAAAGGCAGTTTTAAGCGATGCATCCTGTCCTTTTGCATTGGCACGCAGTTCTTCATTAAACAAACTGGTAATCTGCCTTATTTCTGTGTTTTGGGTTTTATCCCAGAGCAAAGAAAACAACCCTTCTATATTGCCACGTTTTTGCTTATAGAAGAAAGCGTTCAGCAATATTCTTTTGTTTGTATTATCAACCTTTATTTTTATTTCGTCCAGTATTTTGTTATCAAGGTTTATATTGCTAACAGCGAGATGAGTGGAATCCGGGTATTTAATTACCATTGCCAGTTTGGTAATGTATTCATTGCTGTTCTGGCGTAAAAATTTACCAAAAACCAGTTCTCCATCGTTAGTCAATAAAAAATCAGTAAAAAAATCATTGCGCTCTTCCATGGTAAGGCCCATACGATCTTTTGTGCCACGCAACTGCAGATCTTTGTTATAAAGCAGTGTAGTAAAAATAAAATTATCGCGGTTTTTACTGTTTATTTTAAAGATCATGATGCTCTGCTTGTCATCACTGTTAATGGTAGTGTAGATTTTATTGTTTGAACCAAAACTAACTTCAGTGGTATCCAGCTCTATTGGCTCCATCATTTTTTTGGCATTGGCATCCAGCTTGGCTGCCACGCAATGCACCACACCTTTGCGCTGAAACTGGTAAATCATGTAAAAGAAATCAGGGTAGGAAACAAAATCTACGTTAATAAGCTGCTGATCCGGTGTAAAATCCATTTTTACCCGTTCAAGAAGTTTCATTTCATTATCATAAATGCAAATAGCGTCATCGTTGTGATTTGATTTATAAATAAGGAAATTACCGTTCATTTTACCAATGATTTCAAAATTGGTACGGCGGCTATCTTCTTTTTCTGGTTCGCTGTAAAATATCTTAGGCGCCTGGGCTTTTGCATGACCGGCAAGAAAAAAAAGAAATGCTGCAAGTGCTAACCTCATATATGGCATACGTAATTGTTTCTGGGTAATAAAATTACACGATACACCCCAATTTATGAATTGTTACTGGCGTTATATAACACGCAGGAAAGGTAAAAGTGCACCCCATTGTGGTTATTACTGAATTTTTAACGGTCTTTTCATAAAATAAACCGGGCTTTGCCGGGCTGATTACAGAAAATACGATGAAATTGATTTTTCCCTATACCTTTGTACCAGCGTCGGGGTTACACCCGGCGCAATTTAGTTATACCGGAACAATGATACGAACAGTTGATAGTTATTCTTCAGTACAAGTGTGCGACGCAACAATGCCAGACAAATATTCTTCCGCCTGGTTCCAAAAAATCCAGGCATATAATACAATTAAAACTTTGCCTGCAATCCCTAACCCCTGATTATTAATTTTCTTATCGTGAGTAAACATCTTAACATTAACAAAGTAAGTGCGGCTGGTTTAATTGTAGCGCTTGGAATTATTTATGGCGATATTGGAACTTCCCCCCTCTATGTATTAAATGCCATTACAAAAGGTAAAGTAGTTACCGATGAATTGATTGTTGGAAGTTTGTCTTGCATTATATGGACACTCACCCTTCAAACTACTTTAAAATATGTAATACTTACCCTTAAAGCAGATAACCGTGGTGAGGGTGGCATATTCTCTCTCTATGCATTGGTAAGAAGACAAAAAAAATGGCTTGTACTTCCGGCAATGATTGGTGGTGCTGCTTTGCTTGCAGATGGCATGATTACGCCGCCCATATCTGTTACTTCTGCCATTGAAGGCTTGCGCAATATTCCGCAGCTTGCCCATATTCAAACAAGGCACATTATATACATTGTACTTGGCATTATTACCGTGTTGTTTTTTTTACAGCAATTTGGTACCGCTTCTATTGGTAAAATATTTGGCCCTTTAATGATGCTGTGGTTTACCATGATGGCTGTGCTCGGTTTTATACACTTGCACGAAGACTATTCTATTTTTAAAGCCCTTAGTCCGCATTACGCCATTGAATTGCTAACCAAATACCCCAAAGGTTTCTGGATACTTGGCGCTGTATTTCTTTGTACCACAGGGGCAGAAGCATTGTATAGCGACTTGGGCCATTGCGGGCGAGACAACATACGTGTATCTTGGATATTTGTAAAAACATGCTTAATCCTTAATTACCTCGGACAAGGCGCCTGGATACTTTCTAATAAAGGCGGCATAAAGATTACCGAAGAAATGATTGGCCAGGGCTTTAACCCGTTTTATGGCGTAATGCCCGAATGGTTTGTAATACCGGGAATTATTATCGCTACCGCTGCTGCTATTATTGCCAGCCAGGCTTTAATCAGCGGATCGTTTACGCTTATCAGTGAGGCTATGCGCCTGAGCCTTTGGCCAAAAATGCGGGTGGTATTTCCTACAGAAGAACGCGGACAAATTTATATACCGGGTATCAACTTCCTCTTGTTTTTTGGTTGTGCCGGTGTAGTATTGTATTTCCGCGAGTCTACCAATATGGAAGCTGCATACGGCCTTGCCATTACTTTGTGTATGCTGGCCACTTCTATATTATTTGCCAATTATCTTATTACCAAACGTGTACCTTCTTTCTGGATATACTTATACCTCGCATTGTATTTATCCATTGAATTCAGTTTCCTTTTCGCCAACCTCGATAAATTTAAACATGGTGGTTATGTGGCGTTGCTGGTAGCAGGTGGTTTGTTTTCGGTTATGTATATATGGTACAGGAGCCGCAAAATTAAAAACAGGTATGTTGAGTTTGTACGACTGGAACATTATCTTCCACAGATACAGGAATTGAGCAACGATAAATCTGTTCCCAAATATTCTACACACCTGGTGTATATGACGAGTGCCAATAACCCAAAAGAAATTGAACACAAAATCATTTATTCCATACTTAATAAGAAGCCCAAACGGGCAGACATTTATTGGTTTGTGCATGTAGATACTGTTGACGATCCTTATACCAGTGAGTACAATGTAGATCACATCATTCCCAATGACATTATCCGTGTAGAATTCAGACTTGGTTTTCGCATGGAATCCAAGATCAACCTTATGTTCAGGAAAGTGGTAGAAGACCTGGTGCAAAACAAAGAAGTAAACATTACAAGCCGCTACGAGAGCCTTGAAAGAAATAATGTGGTAGGAGATTTTCAGTTTATTGTAATGGAAAAATACCTGAGCCAGGATAATGAACTGCCATTCTTTGAACGTGTAATTATGAAACTGTATTTCTGGTTAAAGGAAATCAGCTTATCAGAAGAAAGAGGTTTCGGGCTCGATCCTTCTAACGTAAACATTGAAAAATTTCCTCTTATTGTAGCGCCTGTGCAGGGTGTTAAGTTGAAGAGGGTTTATTATGAAGAAGAAACTTAGTTT
The DNA here is from genome assembly GCA_044227095.1 of Chitinophagaceae bacterium. Classification (GTDB taxonomy): domain Bacteria; phylum Bacteroidota; class Bacteroidia; order Chitinophagales; family Chitinophagaceae; genus JACMLD01. The sequence goes on from JBGAFV010000001.1 coordinate 171,226, forward strand.
ATTATAGTTCGAAGTTCCGGGCTCTATAGTTCGCAGTTCTTTTGCGCAGATAATTTTTTCCTGACCGACGAACTCTGAACTTTCACCGAACTATCGAACGCAAAAGAACTATGAACTTTCTCTATATTATAGCCGCCATTGCATTGCTCTCACTGCTTGTTTATCTTTTGCAGGATAAATTTATTTTTAAGCCTGAAAAATTGCAGCAGGATTTTCAGTTTAAATACAATATTCCCTTTAAAGAATTATTTTTTGATATTGAGCCGGGCGTACGCATAAATGGCCTTCATTTCTACCGCGAAAAGCCGCAGGGGCTAATCCTGTACATGCATGGCAATACTCGTAGTATAAAGGGCTGGGCAAAATATGCGGTTGATTTTTACCGCTACGATTATGATGTGGTATTGGTGGATTATCGCGGTTTTGGAAAAAGCACCGGCAAACGCAGTGAAAAAGAAATAATGGAAGACATGCAGTTTGTGTACAGCAAATTATTAGAGCAATATCCTGAACATCATTTACTCGTTTATGGAAGAAGTCTTGGTAGCGGTTTTGCAAGCAAGCTGGCCAGCGATAATAAACCCCGCTATCTTATTTTAGATTCGCCATTTTATAATTTCACCCGTGTGGTAGAACGCTTTCTTCCTTTTTTACCTGTAAGACTTTTGCTGATGTACCACCTGCGTACAGATAAATGGTTGCGCCATGTTAACTGTCATACTTATATTATACACGGTACAAAAGACAAATTGATACCTATTAAACACAGTGAGAAATTGCAAAAAATAAATCCGCATAAAATTACATTAATACGCATACACGGAGGTAGTCATAACAACCTGCCTTCGTTTCCGGAATACCATAATTTTATAAGGGATATTTTGAAATATTGAATTTACTAACCACTGAGACACGGTGACAGAGAGAAGCACAGGAGATCTATGCTCAACGATTGAGACCCAGAAGTTTTATTAAAAGTGTTTTTTTGATAATTGCTTTTGAGGCAATACACAGAGGTATCTGCAATGTACGAGAATAAAGTGCAAAGATTTGCTAGATAATAACCCCCTGCATCTCTGTGTTTTCAGTGTCGCAGTGGTTAAAAATAAAAACTATGTTGAAACGAAAAATACTATTTCGCTGGGTTAAGATTATTTTAATCCTTTATGGACTCATTGGCATCGCTATTTATTACCTGCAGGATTATATTTTATTTCACCCGGAGAAAATGGCAAAAAATCATTCCTATAATTTTTCCATTCCACACAAAGAAGTAAATATTCCTTATAGCGATAGTGCAAACATCAACATCATACAATTTGCAACTGCAATGCCGCCAAAAGGTGTTGTACTGTATTTTCATGGCAATAGAAAAAACATTGCATGGTATGCAAAATATGCACCCAATTTTACAAAAAGTGGTTACGAAGTTTGGATGATTGATTACCCTGGCTATGGCAAAAGCACCGGCACACTAAGCGAAAAGCTTTTGTACAATTATGCTGAACAATTGTATGCGCTGGCAGCATCGCGGTTTGCAAAAGACAGCATTGTATTATATGGAAAAAGCATGGGTACTGGCTTGGCTGCATATATAGCATCGCGGAAAAACTGCAAACAGCTTATTCTTGAAACACCTTATTATTCCATTACTTCACTTTCTGCACATTATTTTCCCATTTATCCTGTTGGCAGAATGATTCACTATAAAATACCTTCTTACGAATATTTGCAAAAAGTAATTGCGCCGGTAACTATATTTCATGGCACATCTGATGGCGTAATACCCTATAGCAATGCTGAAAAATTAAAGCCATTCTTAAAAGCTGCAGATCAATTTATAACCATTGAAGGTGGAAGCCACAACGATTTAAACGACTTTCCACTTTATCACCAAAAGCTTGATTCATTGCTAAACCAATAATGCTTTAACAATAAATTGACAATTTTTCTTGTCTTTTTGTAAAGTTTATTTTACATTTGGTAAATAAAACTTTACACATGAATAGCACTCTTTTATTACCTAACCGCTATAAACGCATTGGCCTGTTATTACTTTTGCCATCACTTGTGCTGGGCATAATGGTGCGTTTCTTCGATTTCCAGTTTTCGTTTCTCACATTAAACTTTGCTAAAAGCATTGTTTCTACCAAAAATATTCATCTCAATGAAAACATTAACCTCACAGATGAACTGGCCCTTTCCGGAATTATTATTTCTCTTTTATTTATTGCATTTGCCCGGGAAAAAACAGAAGACGAGTATATTGCCCATACACGCCTGGAATCATTGAAATGGGCAGTACTGATAAATTATATTTTGCTGCTTGTTGCCACCTGGCTGGTGCATGGCTTTGCGTATATTGATGTAATGATGTACAATATGCTAACGGTGCTAATTATCTTCATTGTTAAATTTAATTACACACTCAACAGCAATAAAAAAATAACCAGTTAAACCGTGTGCTATGAAAAATACTATTCGTATAGAACGGGCTATTAAAAATATTACGCAGCAGGAGCTGGCAGAAAAAATAGGTGTATCACGGCAAACGATCAATGCTATTGAAAGCAATAAGTATGTACCGTCAACAGTACTTGCTTTAAAAATGGCAAAGTTGTTTGATAAAAAGGTAGATGATATTTTTATGCTGGAGAAAGGTGATTGAAATGCCTCTACACAATACAAATCAATTTGCACTCACCATTTACGCCTCTCAACTATACCGGCACCACATTAGCGCTCCTGTTTTTGCGAATGTTTTCCGGTACAGCGGCAATAATTTCATCTTTTAATGCTTCTATCATCCGTTTCTTTACAAAGTCGCGGTGTACAACAATGCTTACCTCACGCATGGGTGCGGGTTTTTTAAAATGCCGTATTTGCTGTAATTGTTTTGGACCCATGTCAAGTGTTGTTAGTTCAGGCAAAATTGTAATGCCATCATTTAGTTCTACCATTCTACGCAAGGTTTCAATACTGCCTGCTTCATACTCAAAATGATCACTCAATTCTGATGAACGCCTCAGCTCACACAGATTCACAATCTGAGAACGGAAACAATGTCCTTCTTCCATTAGCCATAATTTATTGGGATCTATATCTTGTGGCAGCACATAAGTTTTTTTATAAGCGCTGTTCTTTTTAGAAATGTATGCAAGGAGTTCTTCATAAAATAAAACATGTTCTTTAATGCCTTTTTCCTGTAATGGCGTTACCAGTATGCCTACGTCTATTCTTCCTTCGCGGAGGCGGTGCACAATATATTCTGTCATCATTTCATTAACCACCAATTTTACCTGCGGGTATTTTTTATTAAAGCCCTGCACAAACAAAGGCAGCAGGTAAGGGGCCAATGTAGGAATAATGCCTATCCGCAATTCACCCGCCATTATTCCTTTTTTTGATTGCGTAATATCCGTCATGGCAGTTTTTTCTGCCAGTATCTTTTTTGCCTGTTCAATAATTTCTTTACCAGGTTCTGTAGGAATAACCGGCTGCTTACTCCGGTCAAATATTTTCACGCCCAGTTCGTTTTCCAGCTTTTGAATCTGCATACTTAAAGTAGGCTGTGTAACAAAACACCGCTCTGCGGCTGTAGAGAAATGTCTGCAGTTATCAAGTGCTACAATATATTCAAGCTGTATAAAAGTCATAAAGAAATAATATAGTTTTTATCTATGGGCTTATAAAATTAATCAATTTGTTTTATAAATTAATTAACCGATGTTTGTCGGCAGGTTGCAATTCTCAAATACAAAAAAATATTTTATGAGCGACGAAAAAAAATTAACCACTGCATCAGGCGCACCTTATTATCATAATGAGGATACGCTCAGCGCAGGCCCCAGGGGCCCATTATTACTGCAGGATTTTATCTTACACGAAAAAATGGCGCATTTTAACAGGGAGCGGATTCCTGAAAGAGTAGTACACGCAAAAGGTAGTGCTGCATATGGCACTTTTACCGTTACACACGACATTACCAAATACACAAGGGCAAAAGTGTTTAGCAAAGTAGGCAAGCAAACACGCACTATACTTCGCTTTTCTACTGTAGGCGGAGAGAAAGGTTCTGCAGATACAGAAAGAGATCCTCGTGGCTTTGCGTTAAAATTTTATACTGAAGACGGCAACTGGGATTTGGTGGGCAATAACACCCCTATCTTTTTTATAAAAGACCCAAAAAAATTTGGCGACTTTATTCATACACAAAAGAGGGATCCTTATACCAACTGCAAAAGCCCAACCATGATGTGGGATTTCTGGAGCCTTAATCCTGAAAGCCTCCACCAGGTAATGTTTTTAATGAGTGACCGTGGCACACCATACGGTTACAGGCATATGCATGGGTTTGGCAGCCATACTTTCAGCTTTATTAATAAAGACAATGAAAAATATTGGGTGAAATTTCATTTTAAAACAGCACAGGGTATAAAAAATTTTACCAATGATGAAGCTGTAAAAATGAAAGGTGAAGACCCGGATTTTGCGCAGAGAGATTTGGTAGAAGCTATCGATCGTGGTGATTTCCCCAAATGGAATGTAAAAGTGCAGATAATGACAGAAGACCAGGCTAAAACATACAAATGGAACCCTTTTGATCTTACAAAAACATGGAGCCAGAAAGATTTTCCATTAATAGATGTTGGCGTGCTGGAACTGAATGAAAATCCGCAAAACTATTTTGCCGAAGTAGAGCAGTCGGCTTTTGCTCCCGCTCACGTTGTAGATGGCATTAGCTATTCACCAGATAAAATGTTACAGGGCCGCATTCTTTCTTACCCCGATGCACATCGTCACAGGCTTGGGCCAAATTACGAACAGATACCTGTAAACAGGTGTCCATATGCTGTAAACAATTATCAGCGTGATGGTGTAATGCGTGTAGATGGCAATGGTGGCAAATCTCCCAACTATTTCCCCAACAGCTTTGACAATATTAAAGCTGACGAAGCTTATGCAGAAAGGCCAATAGAACTGGATACTACATTAGCAACATGGTACCCACGCAATGGCGAAGGAGAAAATGATCATTATACACAGCCTGGTATTTTTTACCGCGAAGTGTTAAGTGCCCAGGATAAGAAAAACCTTGTAAGCAATATTATTGGTGCAATGAGTGGTATTACCGGTCCTAAAAAAGCGGATATTGTTAACCGCCAGTTGTGCCATTTCTTCCGTGCAGACATTGGTCTTGGAATGGCTATTGCACAGGGGCTTGGTGTTAATCCCGAAGAAGCAATGCCAAAACAACATAATAAAGAATCAGTAACAGTTTAAGATTAGATGAATAAAAAAATCCCGCTACTAGTAGCGGGATTTTTTTATTTCTTAATTAATACTAATCATTCCTCCATCACCACTTTATTCTTTCCCACTTTTAATTTATAACCCACACCTACTTTTAGTGCTAAGTTTTCTTTGTTGTGGCTTACCGGAAAATTATAGCAAACAGGATAATCATATTCTTTAACAAGATCCTGTATAATTTCATAGGCAGTTTTTCCAAATGGCCTGTCTGTATCCGTCATATCTGTAAAGCCGCCAACAATAAGGGCTGCTAGTTTATCCAGTTTGCCGCTTCTTTTTAACTGGTACATCATTCGGTCTGTTTTGTATAGCAATTCGCCGATGTCTTCTATAAAAAGAATCCTTCCTTTTGTTTTAATTTCTGATGCACTGCCAATTAAATGTGTTAACAATGTAAGGTTACCTCCTACCAGTTCTCCAACAGCTTCTCCTCTCCTGTTGTATTCATGTATGGCACATTCGTACTTTGCTTTTTTTCCTTCCAACGCATTTTTTAATGATTGTACAAATTCATTGCCGGCTCCGCCATCATTAAACGCTCCGGCCATAGGTGCATGAAGTGTTGCTATTTTATAGTTGTTGTAAATATGCGCATGCAATACAGTTATATCGCTAAAGCCAATAACCCATTTTGGATTTTTTTTAAACAGTGTAAAATCGAGCTGGTCAATAATTCTTCCCAAACCATAACCTCCGCGGCCACAAAGTATAGCGCTTATGCTATCGTCATCAAGCATGGCCTGCAATTCGTCTGTACGTTCTTCATCGGTACCGGAAAAATAATTAGTCGAATTGCTGCCCAGTGTTTTACCCACCATTACATTATACCCCCATTCATGCAGGGTGTCAATACAAGTTTGTGCTTTCTCTGCTGGCATATAACCAGCAGGGCAGGTAATGCCTATAGTATCTCCTTTTTGCAAATATGGTGGTATGATGGTCATGCTGTTGTTTTAAAATTTTCCAGCGGTTTAATTTCTTTAAGGGTTACTTCATCAGTTTTTACTTCAAGCCGGTGTTTAATGCCGCACTTTAATGCAAAGTTATTTTTTTGGTGCCCTACGGGGAAATCAAAACAAACCGGGTAATTGTATTCTTTTATTTTTTCCAGTACAATATCCTGCAATGTTCTTCCAAAATTATCATCCGGGCTGTCATCTGGTTTTACTTTAAACCCGCCAATAACAAGGCCTTTTATATTTGCAAGTTTGCCTGTTCTTTTTAATCCCCAGAACATACGATCTATGCTGTACATGTATTCTCCGGTATCTTCTACAAATAAAATTTTTCCGTTGGTTGTAATGTCAGACTTACTGCCTGCAAGCGATTCAAGTGTTTTTAAATTGCCGCCTACTAATATGCCTTCGCAAATGCCAGTTCTATTTTTATCGTTGGGGATAGCGCTGTATTTCATTGTTTCGCCAAGCAAAGCCTGCTTTATAGAAAGAATGGTTTCTATTTGTGACGGTTCTGCCTTGCTCCAATCGTCTGGAAAACTATTGCACATTTTAGAATGAACAGATGCAATATTGTAATTGCGGCTAAGGTGAGAATGGATGACTGTAATATCGCTAAAGCCAATAATCCACTTGGGGCGATGCACAAACTTATTGAAGTTGAGTTTGTCGATAATACGAACAGCGCCATAACCACCCCTTGCACACATAATTGCTTTTATAGAATCATCATCAAGCATCTGTTGAAAATCTGCTGCTCTTTCTTCATCTGTACCACCAAAAGTAAAATCTCTTTTACCAATAGTATTGCCCACTTTTATATTAAAGCCCCAGCTCTGCATTTGTTGTATTGCAGGTTGTATGTCCTGTAAAGTGATATAACCTGCACAACTGGTAATGCCAATAACATCTCCGGCTTTCAGGTAACGTGGAATGACAGGCGGTTTTGCCGAGTCGTCATCATCATTTGGTACAGCACCCAATACCGGGACAATAGCACCTGCAGCCATAACAGAAGAGAGAAAATATTTACGGTTCATGCCTTAAAGTTATTGGAAAATCAACCATTTTGGTAGTGGTGTTAATTAAGGTATTTTTGCAGCCCGGCGTTGCCAAAAGCTATAAAAGCACAAGTGTGCGACGCAAGAATGCTGATTAAAGAACTAAAGATCGGACAATGAAAGATTACAAAAGAATATTGGTTACTGCGGCTCTGCCTTATGCAAATGGGCCTGTGCATATTGGTCACCTGGCGGGATGCTATATACCTGCAGACATTTACGTACGATATCAACGTGCACAAAAACGTGATGTTAAATTTATTGGTGGCAGCGACGAACATGGTGTGCCCATTACTATCCGGGCTATGAAGGAAGGCATTACTCCGCAACAGGTAGTGGATAAATACCATGCGCTTATTAAAGATAGCCTGCACCAGATGGGCATTTCGTTTGATATTTATTCACGCACTTCTAATAAAGTGCATCACGATACTGCATCTGCTTTCTTTAAAAATTTGTACGACAAAGGGCTGTTTGAAGAAAAGGAATCGGAGCAATATTATGACGAACAGGCAAAAACGTTTTTGGCTGACCGTTATATTATCGGTACCTGCCCCGTATGTTCTAATCCGACTGCATATGGCGATCAGTGTGAAAGATGTGGTTCTACTTTAAGCCCGGAAATATTGATAAACCCGCATAGCGCATTGAGTGATGCAATACCTGTAAAGAAAAAAACCAAACATTGGTATTTTCCTTTGCAGAACTATGAACCATTTTTAAAAGACTGGATACTGGAAGGCCATAAAGAATGGAAGAATAATGTGTATGGACAATGCAAGAGTTGGCTGGATAGCGGCCTGCAATCAAGAGCAATGACCCGCGACAGCAACTGGGGTATAAAAGTACCACTGCCTGATACAGAAGGAAAAGTTTTGTATGTATGGTTTGATGCCCCGATTGGCTACATCTCCGCTACCAAAGAGCTTACAGAACACTGGGCCGATTACTGGTGCAAAGACGATACAAAACTTGTACATTTTATTGGCAAGGATAATATTGTTTTTCACTGCATTATTTTTCCGGCAATGCTGCGAGCACATGGCAATTTTGTTTTGCCAGACAATGTACCTGCCAATGAATTTTTAAATATTGAAGGCGATAAAGTTTCTACCAGCCGCAATTGGGCAGTATGGGTGGATGAATATTTAAAAGATTTTCCAGACCAACAGGATACTTTACGCTATGTTTTATGCGCCAATGCACCTGAAACAAAAGACAATGATTTTACCTGGAAAGATTTTCAGGACAAAACAAACAACGAACTGGTAAGCATTTTTGGGAATTTTGTAAACCGTGCATTTGTGCTAATGCACAAACTGTGCAATGGTAAAGTGCCGCCGCTGCACAAAGATGCTTTAGACGATAAAGATGCCGCCATACTTAAAGACATAACAGAGGCAAAAAATAAAATTGAAAGCCTGCTGGAACAATATAAATTCCGTGATGCATTGTTTGAAGTGATAGACCTTTCGAGAAAGGGCAATAAATACATGCAGGAAAAGGAACCGTGGATTGTAGCAAAAAGATTGGCAGAAAACCCTAAAGCACAGGAACTGATTGACAACTGCCTGCATATTTGTTTGCAGTTAACAGCTAACCTCGCTGTACTTATCAATCCATTTTTACCTGCAACAGCAAAGAAAATGCTGCATATGATGAAAGTGGTAGATAAAATGCTGGATTGGGAAAATGCTGGCAAAACAAACCTTTTAAGCGTTGGTTACAGCTTAAGAGAACCACAATTGCTATTCCGTAAAATTGAAGACGCAGAAATAAGTTTACAAATAGAAAAGCTGAACAGCAATAAAATTATGAGCGAAGTAGAAAAGCAAAAAGCAGAAGCAGGGGCAACTGCCGCAACAGAAAAACCGGCAATTAAACCAGTTATCCAATTTGATGATTTTGCAAAAATTGATTTGAAAGTGGGCACCATTCTTTCAGCAGAAAAAGTGGCAAAAGCAGATAAATTGCTGCAACTGGAAATTGATTTAGGTTTTGAGAAAAGAACAATTGTTTCTGGCATAGCGCTGCATTTTAAACCCGAAGATACTATTGGCAAACAGGTAGTAGTAGTTGCTAACCTTGCACCACGTAAAATGAAAGGCATTGAAAGTAATGGAATGATTTTAATGGCAGAAGATGCTGCAGGTGTTTTGCATTTTGTGAAACCAGAAAATATAATCAATAACGGAAGTGGTGTAAGTTAAAAACATTGCAAACCATTAAACCAGCCCTGGAATTTTTTCAGGGCTTTTTTATTACATCATTGCGTACCCATATTTTAAATCTTCCAAAAGGTTCCCGGTAAAGTTCGTGGTATGTTGCAAGGCGAGTACTGTCTGAAGCATCTGTTTTGTATATTATGCAATCATAATTTTCATTGCTCAAAGGTTTATACCGCATACTGTTGGTTGAAGCAACTGTAAATTCTATTGATTTCTTTTCAACCCTGTAATAATATTCTATCCCCGGATAGTAATAATAAAATTTTGTTTCGCTACCAGAATTGTCATAACAGGAACGAATATTGCTTTCTAAAAGCAGTTTTGATACTTCTGCTACATTCTTATCGTAAGGAACAACGCTTACAATTTCATATTTATTAAACAGCAGCAGCAGGATTACCGCCACTACGCCAATACTTTTTTTGACAACAGCCTTAACATTGAAATATATTTCTGTAAGATGAGCAGCAAGACAAATCACTAGCACAATAGATAATGCGCCAAAAGGGATTGATCTACCGGGGTATTTTATACCTGTAACAAGTACTAAGAAAATAAGTACTACAGGCAGGCCAAGTGCAATAAAGAGTACAGTTCTGCTAATATTGTTCATTTGTTTTCTAAAGATTAATAAACCGATGAGCAATAGAATACAAATGAAAAGCGCAACGCGGTTGAACCATGCAAAATAACTGTACAAAGTAATTACATATCCGGGTAAGGAAACAATAGAATTGTAATAAGAAGATCTTGCACTAAAAATATTTCGAAAAATAGCAAACCCTGTTGTAAGCATTACAGGTAAGTATACCAGCAATACAGCCATAAGAATCAGCAAATGAGTTTTAAAAAATGCAGTAATCATTTCCCAGTTTTTTCTGAAGAACCACATGCCTGTCAGCAACAGAAAAAATATGAGAATACAATGCGTAGGTATGGCATAGCAACCCAATATTGCAGCAATTGCGTAAACAGCAAGAAAACGTTTTTGCCCGTTCTCTTTTATCCAGAATAGCAAACTAAAAATTCCTGCAATAGCAAAAAACAATTCATGTATTACGCCCCTTGCCAGTATTGAATAGCTTACCGTTACCGGCAAAAATGCAAACGCAATCAATCCGGCCATTGCCGTAAAATGGTTATTGAAATATTTCCTAACACAGGCATACAATAAAACGCAGGAAGAAATGCCGAAACAAAATGAAGAAAGCCGCAGGTTTATTTGCATTGAAAATGGAAACCATTTAAAGAAATGGGTAGTCATTTCAAAAAAGGGATAATTACTGTAAGCAAAAAAAGAATAATAGAAATGGCCCGCGGTGTAATAATTGTAGCTCCACATCTCATCGTAACTGAGATAAAGCGTAAACATTCCATAAATAAAAGATGCCGCTATTACAGATAGCAAAACAATAAATTGCCTGTTATGTGAGGGCAGATTATATCGAAATACATTTCTTACAGAATTAAATGCCTGAAGTAAAGAAGTAATAAAAAATACAAACGCATTTATTATATAAATCCGAAACCGAAAAGCCAGCCAGTAAAAAATTGCTGAAAACAAGATAACAGCATACAGAGTTTGCTGAAGCATTTGAAACCGTGCATGTGTAAAAACCTGGTTGCGTATTTTATTTTCCAGGCCGTTCTTTCCTGTATTTTTTACAATGGAGTTTATCAGCAAATCATAATCTGCATTAATTCCATAAATGCAAATACCAGCAACTAGAATAAAAATTATAGTTATAAAAAAAAGGTAAAAGCGTTGCAGGCTTGCATTTGTGAATTTCATCTTATCAATACTTCGTGTGCGGCGTAACATTAAGATTGCATTTAGCAGCCGCCTTTATAGAAACAAGTTTACTACTTTTACTGCTATAAATAAAGAAAATATGAAACTCGGATTTATTGGTTTGGGTAGTCTTGGTACACCTATTGCCATCAACCTCAAAGAAAGTGGCCATGATTTATATGTATACAACAGAACCATTTCTAAAACAAAAACATTAGCAGATAAAGGTGCTATTGTATGCAACAGTATTGCTTCGCTTGCAAAAGAATGCAATATTATTTTCAGCATAGTATCTGATGATGCAGTACTAAAACAAATTACCACTGGCAATGATGGTTTAATAGCCAATCTTGCCGAAGGCAGCATTCATGTTTCATTAAGTACAATACTTCCGCAAACAGCAAAAGAACTTGCAGATTTGCATAAAGCAAAAGGACAGCATTATATTGCCTCTCCTGTTTTTGGCAGGCCAGAAGCAGCTGCGGCAAAAAAATTAAATTATGTTTTGTCGGGTAATCAATCTATCCGCAATAAGATTGAACCATTGTTGAAAGATTCTGGTGCAGTTGGTGTTTTTCATTTTGGTGATGCCATTACTGCTGCCAATACTGTAAAGCTTTGTGGCAATTTTTTAATTGCATCGGCTTTGGAAGCCATTGGAGAAAGCATTGCCTTAGCAGGCAAAAGTGGCATTAACGCAAATGATATGTGGAATATGTTTTCACAAACATTGTTTAACACACCTCTTTATCATAACTATAGTAAAATTGTTTTGCAACAGCAGTTTGAACCCGCAGCATTTACGACCAAACTTGGTTTAAAAGATATGAACCTTGTATTGCAACAAGCAGGTTCTGTACAACAAAACATGCCGCTGGCTTCTCTATTAAAAAACAATATGCAGCAACTGGTTAACAACGGAAAAGAAAATATAGACTGGAGCGCAGTATCTCTTGGCGCGGCTATTCAATAAAAAATTAGCGGCTGTTTAAACAGTTTCCTATTTATTTGTTTAATGCTATGATGGAAAAGATTTTTATACTACCTTCGATATAAATAGTTGTTTAACTAACTAATTTTGCTGTATGTCAAAAAAAATCATTAAAAAAGTAGCTGTATTGGGAAGTGGTGTAATGGGAAGCCGTATCGCCTGTCATTTCGCAGGTATTGGGTTGCAGGTATTGTTATTGGATATTGCGCCTAAAGAATTAACACCTGCAGAAACAGCTAAAGGCGCTACACTTGATCACCCGGCTGTAAAAAATCGTATTGTAAATGAAGCGCTGACTGCTGCTGTAAAATCGAACCCATCTCCTGTTTATCATAAAGACGTTATCAAAAAAATAAAGACCGGCAACTTCACAGATAACATGAAAGATATAGCCGGTTGCGACTGGATTATTGAAGTAGTTGTAGAACGTTTGGATATTAAGCAATCTGTTTTTTCAGAAGTTGAGAAATACCGCAAGCCCGGCACATTAATTACTTCCAATACATCTGGTATTCCTATACACATGATGGCTGAAGGAAGAAGCGATGATTTTAAAAAACATTTCTGCGGTACACACTTCTTTAACCCGCCAAGGTATTTGCGCTTGCTTGAAATTATCCCTACGCCACATACAGATCCGGAAGTAATTAGCTTTCTGATGCATTATGGTGATTTGTACCTCGGCAAAACCACTGTATTGTGTAAAGACACACCTGCTTTTATTGCAAATCGTATTGGCGTGTATGGAATAATGGCCATTTTTGGCCTCGTAGAAAAAATGGGGTTAAGCATTGATGAAGTTGATGCTCTAACTGGCCCAATTATCGGTCGTCCAAAATCGGCTACATTCAGAACAGCTGATGTAGTAGGCATAGATACATTGGTAAAAGTGGCAAAAGGTGTAGCGGATAATTGTCCGCAGGATGAACAGCGTTCTGCATTCAACATACCATCATGGCTGGAAAAAATAACTGAAAACAAATGGCTGGGCGATAAAACCGGCCAGGGTTTTTTTAAGAAGACAAAAGGCGCAGGGGGCGAAAAAGAAATCCTTACGCTAAATTTAAAAACTCTTGAATACGGGCCACGCATTAAACCAAAATTTGCAACTGTAGAAGCTGCAAAACCTATTGAAGATCTCAAAACAAGATTGAAAGCGTTGTGCGCAGGCCAGGATAAAGCAGGAGAATTCTATCGCCATTTTCATTATGGGTTGTTTTCTTATATCTCTCACCGCATACCTGAAATAAGCGATGAAATTTATCGTGTAGATGATGCAATGATGGCTGGCTTTGGCTGGGAGATTGGTGCGTTTGAAAGTTGGGATACACTTGGTCTTGCCAAAACAACTGAAGCCATGAAAGCTGCCGGCTATACCGTAGCTGCCTGGATAGATGAAATGATTGCTGCCGGTGTTAAAACTTTTTATAAGGTTGAGAATGGAAAGCGTTTGTATTACGACGTTAGTTCTAAACAGTATAAACCATTACCGGGCGGCGATGCATTTATTGTGATGAAGAATTTTGAAAATGAGACTGTATGGAAAAACAGTTCCTGCCGTACCTATCATCTTGGCGATGATGTACTTGGCCTTGAATGGTATACAAAAATGGGCAGCATTGGTGGTGAAGTGCTGGAGGGTATTCAAAAATCTATTGCGCTGGCCGAAGAAAAATACAAAGGCCTTGTTATTGCTAATGAAGGCGCAAATTTTTCTGCCGGTGCCAATGTGGCAATGATTTTTATGCTGGCCATAGAACAGGATTATGATGAAGTTGATATGGCCATACGTTTATTTCAAAACACCATGATGCGTGCAAGATATTCTGCCGTGCCTGTTGTTACAGCACCACATGCACTTACGCTCGGCGGTGCATGCGAGCTTAGCCTGCACAGCGATAAAGTTTGTGCTGCAGCAGAAACGTATATCGGCCTGGTAGAATTGGGTGTTGGTCTTATTCCCGGTGGTGGTGGCACTAAAGAATTTACCTTGCGTGCAGCAGATGAAATGCATGAAGATGAACCAGAAACCATCACACTTAAAAATCGTTTTTTAAATATTGCAACTGCTAAAGTAGCTACTTCTGCATTTGAAGGCTATGATCTTGGTATACTCAGGAAAGGACATGATGAAGTAAGCATGAACCAGGGCAGGCGTATTGCCGATGCAAAAAAATCTGTCATAGAAATTTTCGACGCAGGCTACACCCAACCTGTACAACGCAGTGATATAAAAGTACTGGGCCGTTCTGCTCTCGGCGCTTTATATGCAGGCATCAACGGAATGAAAGTAGCCAATTATGCCACAGAACATGATGGCCTTGTAGCAAAAAAATTGGCCTATGTAATGTGTGGTGGAGATTTAAGCGAACCCACTTTAGTAACAGAACAATACTTATTGGATCTTGAAAGAGAAGCATTTCTTAGTTTAACCGGTGAGAAAAAAACATTGGAAAGAATCCAGGGCGTTTTAAAAACTGGTAAACCGGTGAGGAACTAATAAGTCTTGTTCAGGTAATATGTTTATCCAACGCAACATTAATGATTTTATTAGCACTCGACTCATGCCTGCTTTTCTTTATAAGCTTCTTTACAGGCATTGTTGCGGAAAAGTGTTTAAATAAATTCTTTAAAGTAGAAATACACACAAATTTTTTTGAAACTTTTTTACTGGGATTGGCGGCTACATGCTTTTACTTTACTGTAGCGTCCTTCTTTTTACCAGTAAATTACTTCTTGCTGATTCCACTTTTGTTACCAGGCATAATTATCCTAAGACAAAATAAAAACAGGCAATTATTTTTTAGCAGGATTAACCAAACCATCCATATTTTCCTGCTCAAAAAAAACCTGCCTTTTACAATAGGTTCCGCAGTTTTATTATTTATTTACTGGATTATTCCACCGCAAATATGGGATAGCGGTTCATATCATTATGTTACCATCAGGTGGTATGAACAATATAAAATTATTCCTGGCCTTGCCAATGTACATGGACGCTTTGCATTTAACCCTGCTAATTTTATTATTAGTGCGGCCTATTCGTTTACAGATCTTTTTCGTCAATCGCTTTACCCATTAAATGGTGTTGTTACTTTACTTTTTTATACGTGGCTTTATAAAAAAATACTGCAAAATACCGGAGCCCTATACAGTTTTATACTCTTTATTGCAGGGTTTCTCTTATTCAGGGTAGTTCTTGTTGCGATTAGTTCTCCATCAGCAGATTTATTAGCAACCATACTCCAGTTTTATTGTGGCTTCAGAATGTATGAACTGCTAAAAGACAGGCGAAATATGTTTGCTGATTACCTTCCGCTGATAACACTTTGTTTTTTTTCTGTACTGGCAAAACTTACTGCAATACCAACATTACTATTGCTGCCTTTTATTTTTTTAATAATTATAAAACCAACAGGCAAAAAGATTATAATCATAAAATGTGTGATTGTTGGTCTTATCATTTTTCTTCCCTGGCTTGCAAGAAATTTTTTACTAAGCGGTTATTTCTTGTTCCCGGTACCAGGTACAAACATTTTGCATCCAGATTGGCAGGTTCCCGAAAGTGTTGTTCAGCTTGAATACCTTTTTGCAAAATTTGGGCCCAGAGCAGAACAAACTTATGCCAACTATATTGCCCTTGAAAAAATGGATTTTATACAATTGGCCCAATCTTGGTTCCATTATTGTGCCCGTATTTTTCCACTGGGCATAAAAATATTTCTTACCGCTGCCGTGTCGCCAATTGCATGGTTATTTGTGTATAGAGTAAAAGGCAAAATCGACCGTAACCTGTTTTTTTTATGGCTTCTCTATTACTTATGCGTTTGCATATGGCTATACAATTCACCCGAATTCAGGTTCGGGCTTTCATACATGTTGCTTGCTATATTAATACCTGTTTTGGAATTATTTAGTGATGCATTCTCTGCAAAGACAAAAATCTTACATATTGCCTTTTCAATTTTAACTTTTGCATTACCGCTATATTATGCTACTAATGTAATCCGCAACAGGGAAATTAATCATCTGTCTATCCAACATTGCTGGCTTAAACCAGCACGTGACAATCGTTATTCCTATAATAATGACAGCACCAGTTTTCAATTTGTAGATCTTGGACATGACGTAAAACTTTACATGCCGGATAAAACACACGCTTGTCTCAACGCAAATGGCCCTTGCATGATTTATCCTTATGGGCAAATAGAACTTCGGGGTGATAAGATTACCGATGGCTTTCGCAATGTAAAAGATAACGTGCAAAAAAATTTTCCTTACCTTAAAGAGAGCAATTAAGCATATCGTTTTTACATTGGTAGCACTATGGGTCTAGCAGAAATTATAGCACAAACATCTGAACTGGTTATTCACTCTACTGTATTTTTTTATGGCAGCGTGGTTAATGATGCACTGGCTGCACAAATAGCTGCAGACATCGCTGAGCATTGGAATGACCCGAAAGCAATTGCTGTGATTAAAAATAAAATACACCGTGTCACCTTTAATATTGAAGGTATCTGGAGTAAATCGCTGGAACCTGATATGATTTTTGAAAATGAAAACCCACGCAATAATTATTTCAGGATTGAAGAATATGCAATGAACGATATTTCTTTTGTTGATGATGTGCCCTGCAACACTGGTTATTTTAAATTGCAAAACCTGCTTAACAATTCTACCACTGCTGCACATGAGTATGGCCACAGTCTTGGCCTTCATCATCCTGATGTATTGGATATCCGCGGAAAAGGACAGCCCGGCATCATGTATCCACGTGGCACCATTTGCGACCCTGAGTTTCATTATGATCCTTTAGCTGAACCAGGTGCAAAGGGCGGAACATTAAACCCTTTTAAAAGAAAAGTACTACAGTCGGATATTGATGCATTGCAGTTGCACTTTCTTTCTTTTAATAACAATAACATTGCAGTTGTGGGAGGTTTTTCCGATGTTTACCATGAAAATCATCATACTGATTAGCATTTTTGTTTTTTTGTAAGTATCCTCATGCTATTCACATTGATAAGAAACACTTTAATTTAAGGGATTTATAACGGTCGAGGTTATTTAGATCAAAGCACCTACCGTCCAAACACATTTTTTATCGCTCCTCTTTATTTGGTTCTAAGTTCTCCTTTTATACTTATCTTCCATTACAAATAAAACCTTTTACGTGTCAGTCTTAACTCTACAAAACATTAGTAAATCCTACGGAAAAATACAGGCGTTGAATAACCTTTCGTTTGAAATACCACAAGGTTGTGTATTTGGCGTCCTCGGCCCCAATGGCAGTGGTAAAACAACATTGCTCAGTATTATCCTGGATGTACTTAAAGCAGATACAGGTAATTATTTATGGTTTGGCCATCCCGGCTCACCCGAGCAAAGAAAAAAAATTGGTTCGTTGCTGGAAACACCCAATTTCTATCACTATCTCTCTGCAGTAAATAATTTAAAAATCACCAACAGCATTAGTGGCAGGGGATCAATTGCTGCTATTGATGATGTACTGGAAAAAGTAAAACTGTATGAAAGAAAAGACAGCAGGTTTAGCACCTATAGTCTTGGCATGAAACAAAGACTGGCTATAGCTGCTGCATTGCTGGGGGATCCTAAAGTGCTTGTACTGGATGAACCTACAAACGGACTTGACCCTGTAGGCATTGCCGAAATACGTGAACTGATTATTGAACTGAGCAAAAAAGGGCATACGGTTATAATGGCCAGTCACTTGCTGGATGAAGTAGAGAAAGTATGCACCCATGTTGCCATTATAAAAAAAGGCGAGTTAATTACAACCGGACCAGTAGAAGAAGTACTGGCAGACGATGATACAGTTGAAATGAGTGCTGCCAATATTGTAGCACTTGCACAGGTAATGCAGCAATATGCCAATGCAATAAAAGTAACAACTGAAGAAAATTATTTAATTCTGCATTTGCCAAGAGGTACTGCAAGATTAGATGATATCAACAATTATTGTTTCAGCAAGGGTATTGTATTAAACCACTTGTTGTTTAAAAAGAAAAGACTGGAAGCTAAATTTTTTGAACTTACTAATAACTGATTGTTATAAATTATTATTACCGCTCTATGCTACACATTGTAAAAACTGAATGGCTTAAAATAAAAAAATACCCTGCGTTCTGGTGGGTAATGGGCATTACTGCGCTTACTTATCCAGGCATCAATTCTATACTTCTCTACCAATATTACGACCTTGTTGAAAAACAAAATGCAGCCGGGCAGGTAGTAAAGGCATTACTGGGAAATCCCTTTGCTTTACCCGAAGTTTGGAAAACGGTAGCTTATTTTTCTTCAATATTTGTATTTATACCTGCTATTGTTATCATTATGCTTGTTACCAATGAGTTTACTTACAAAACAAACCGGCAAAATATTATTGACGGATGGAGTCGTAAGGATTTCATGATTGGCAAACTGATTGATGTTTTAATATTGTCGGCAATTGTAACGGCATTATATACTGCAGTAGCAATAGTAATCGGCATTGGCAATACGCACAGCACTCCCGGTGTCACTGTTAATAAATGGGGCATGGCATATTATATTGGCTTGTTTGCATTGCAAACTTTTTCACAGTTATCATTGGCTTTTACAGTAGGCTTATTGGTAAGAAAATCATTTATAGCCCTTGCTATTTTTGCTTTTTATTTTATTATGCTTGAACCTATTGCTTACAATGTAATAAGAGTGAAACTGCATTCAGAGATAGGCCGGTTTTTTCCGCTTAATATTTCCCATAAATTAATACCACGGCCTGCATTCTTTGGAAGATTTGATGAACAAGCCTACCAGGCATCTTTGGATGCTGTAAAATACCATGTATTGTACACATTCATCCTTATCATTCTTACCTGGGCTTTTTGCTTCTGGATAAACAAGAAAAGAGATTTATAAACCACTCCTTCTATGAAAAAAACTTCTTTGCGTTCGTTCATATTTATTGCATGCTTTTGTGTTGCAACTGTTACAGCACATTGCCAGAACATGGCCACCACTATTAAAATACAGGCAATGGAGATGGCTAAGGCTGTACTTGATAAAGACCTCGATAAAATAGTTACTTATATGCCGCCTAAACTGGTAGCAGAAGCAGGAGGAAAAGAAAAACTGATGGTTGCAAGAGATACAGTAAATCAATTCATGAAACAATTTGGTGCCGAAATAAAAAGGGTAACAATTGGCGACCCGGGAAAAATCATCACTTATAAAAAACAATTGCAGGCAACATTACCGCAAACTACAGAGGTAAAATTTATGGCCAGCAAGGTAATACTGGAAAGTACGCTGATTGCCATTTCAGAAGACAAAGGGTTGCACTGGTATTTTGTTGATACTGCTATTTATCGTGGAGAAAAATTAAAATCTTCATTGCCAGATTTAAGTCCAGAACTTGTAATACCACCAATGAAAAAGCCACAGTTTATACCGCAGGAATAAACGAGTAATTTATTTCAATAAAACATTCAATGCAGAAGCTACACCCGGATATAAAAAAATAAAACCTGTTTCGCGAATTTTGTCTGCACATACCGTAGCACTCTTCAAAACCTCAACACTCATTTCTCCTAATACTGTTTTTAACACGAAAACAGGTATATGAACAGGAATGTAAAATTTAGGTTTCATTAATTCTGCCAGTTGTATAGTAAGTTGTTTATTGCTCACTGGCTGCGGCGCTACCGCATTATAAGCTCCGCTCATTTTTTCGTTTTCAATAGCCTGCAGATATATCCTGCAAAGGTCATCAATATGAATCCAACTGATAACCTGTTTGCCATTACCAAGTATTGCAGCTACACCAAACTTTAATGGTTTAATAAATTCCCGCAAAGCCCCGCCGCTCTTACTTAATACAATGCCCGTTCTCAATTTTACAAGACGTTTCCCTAATTGCGTAACTGGTTCTATACTTTCTTCCCAAAGCCTGCAGGTATCGCCCAAAAATTCATTATCGGCAGGTTCGGTTTCTAAAAAAGGTTTCGGATTGGGAACTACAGGATCTGCACCATACCAGCCAATAGCAGAAGCACTAATTACGGCCCTTACTTTATTTTCATTTTCTTTTAATGCTTTTACCAGCAAAGCACTGCTTTGCACACGGCTTTCAACAATCTCGTTCTTACGTTTTGCCGTCCAGCGTTTTTCCGCAACACCAGCTCCGGCAAGATGAACAATAAAATCTGCCTGTTTTATAGCAGATGCATCAATTGTTTGCTCTTTTACATTCCATGCTGCATAAGCTATTTTACCTGTTTGTTTACGATCAGCTTTTCCCCTGCTAACAATAATCACATTATACCCTTTCTCAGTTAATAGCAAACTTAATGCGCTTCCTATCATACCTGTGCCGCCTGTAATAAGAACTGTTAGCATATTGCGTTGTTTAATTTAATTAAGGGAATTCTGAATAGAAACATTTTACCTATATGTTTAATATAACAACAAAAAAAGCTTAAAGTTTTTACAAAAAAATAAATAAATGTCCGGTCTTTATATTTTTTCTTATTTTACTGTATGCACAGGAAAACAATTCATAGCCTTTTAATACTTATCACCTATGCAATACCCGCACTACATGCCCAGCAAGCAAGATACTCTGATGTGCCGCTGGGAAAAGAAATGCTGATTGCAGGAAAAATTGGAAATACAATCCATGCCTGGAGCAGTTCCGAAACAATTGGCAACAATATACAGCAAAGCACTACATTAACATTGCATATTTTTTCAGCAGAACTTGTCTTAATGGACGAGAAAAAAATTTTACTAGGAAAAGTATCTGTACAAGACATGAACTTTCAATTTGCAGATTCATGTTACTATGTTTTTATAAACTACATTCATAGAAATCAGGAAAGCCTTATACTAAAAGTTGATGAAGAAGGCAACATGTTTAATGTTACAGCAGAACCAGGAATACCAGGAAATGAAAACATTCCACAAATTTTTTTCAACCCAAATTGCCTTGTCGTTAATAATACCAGTGTGTTTGCTGCAAAAACAGATATACAAAGCATTAGCAGAGGCCTTGGTATAAATAATGCAACACTCATTGATGCGGATAAACTAACACCGGGCAACAAACTAAGAGGGATATCAATTATGAAAGCAATGAGATCTGATGGCTCGCTTGTTTCTTATACGTCTTATATATCTTCTTATTTTAATTTTCCCTATGTTGCTTTATCTGCAACTGACAGCAATCTTTTTTCCTGCGCTTTTACAGAACCTGATATGGACGCATCGAAAAAAAATCCTTACAAGGGCTCCTACATGTTTCTTACCAAGCTTGACACAAATCTTCTTCCAATAAATAAACAAGCTAAAACATTATTAAAAATAAATGAAGGCAAGAAAGATGAAACCTATTCACCGCAAAGCATTTTTACAATAGACAAAAAATTGCTTATAGTAAGCATCGGAAGGTATGGTAAGATCTATTATAACAATGGTACCAGGTTTAATGAATCTTATTTCACTTCAAACATTTATAGCCTGTTAACAACAGGAACTTTAAGATTAACCTTATTTGATGAAAACAATAATCTTCTTAAGGATACTATTATTGATGACAAATCAATGCATGGATCTTTTAATCCTAATAATCTTTTTGTTTCTCATACAGCCAATGGGGCAGATATTTTCTTTACGCATAAATTTTCTGGTTTAAAAAATGGAATAGTGCAGCTTAGTATAAATAAAGATGGGAGTATTACTGATAAAGAAATTATTGTAGACGAAGACTACAGTTATAATTTAAACGGCACCATTAAGCCTGAAGCTGGCGTTTTATTAGTACCATTTACACATAAAAGAACAAGTGGTTTAATGCGGGTAAAATATTTGCAGACGGAATAGTTTTTTTATTAAATTTAAGAGATGCGCATTGCAAAAAACCTTTTTCCTCTAATCGTTGTTTTAGTGCAATCTTCTCTTTTTGCGCAGCAGGCAAAGTATACCAATGTGCAGCTGAATGAACAAATAAGGATTGCCGGAAAGTTGGGTAAAAATGTACATATCTGGAGCAGCGCATTTGCATACAACGACAGGCCCGTAAACAATGCTTCAATAAATCTTCACATTTTTTCAGAAGACATGAAGTTGATAGCAGATAAAAAGGTTATGCTGGGAAAATCGGTTGTTGTTAATATCGCTTTCCAGTTCACCGATTCTTTTTATTATGCTAATATTATTTATTTCAATCACTATAATAAAAGATTGACGCTGAGAATTGATGCCAATGGAAATATTGATGACGTAACCAGTATTCCTAATTTATGGAAAGGCTATAATACAAATGCACCTAATAGTGTTGCCAGGGATATAATGAACCCTGGTTTTATTTCGCAAAACAGCACCAGTTTTTTTGGAACAAATACCGAAACAGAATCTGCGAAAAAAGATACTTCATTGTATAAAGATGTATTATTTAATGGCGAAAAACTGAAACCTGAGGAGGAAATACAAAAGATATCTATCCGGAAAGTAAACAAGAAGTCAGGCAAAGTTTTGGTGGAAAAATTTTTTGCATCAGGTTATTTTAATTTTTTAAAGCCAATGTTATTTGCCAGTGACAGCAATATTATATACTGCGCTTTTGCCGATGCAAAAAACATACGCCACAGTCCTTACAATGGCAATTACTTGTTTTTAGTAAAACTTGATACCAATCTTTCTTCTTTAACCAACGGACCGTTATTAATAAAAAATTCCATCATAAATAATAAAGAAACTTATGTTCCGGAACGTTTTTACAATGTGGGCAATAAAGTATTGATAATAAGTACCGGGTGGAGTATTATGACCAATTACAATTATTCTGGTCGGAATAATGGCATTTTATTTCCACCGCTTGTGTACAATACCTATGTGCCTAGTTCGCTAAGGATTACACTTGCAGATGAAAAACGCAACCTGTCGATGGATACTATTATAAAAAGCAAAGGCGGACGTGAATCGTTAAGACCTGAAAACAATTATATATCTGTAGTTAATAATGAAGTGTACATCTTTTGCATTCACCGCTACACACGAACTAAAAATGGCATTACTCTTTTTAAGGTAGACAGGTATGGTGATGTATCTGAGAAAGAAATGATAATAGATGAAAGATACTCCTATCAACTTGCCAATGCTTTAGAATTGGAACAGGGAACATTGCTCATTCCATACCAGTACAAAAGTACTACCGGTATAATGCAATTGAATTATCATAAGCCGGGGGAATAGAGAAAAGTCTATAGTTCGGAGTTCTTTAACTCAGACAATTTAACCACAGAGGCACAGATAACATAAAGAAGCACGGATGGGTTTAATGACTAACTACGAAAATGCTAAGACCTTAATCAATATGTTTTATAATAAATCTCTTTTAAGGCGATACACTGAGGCATCTTTGATGCAAGTCTAATCCTATTAATCCTTTAATCCCATAAATCTTGGTTCAGACATATTTTTCTGTACAAGTGTGCGACAAAACAACTGTCGAATACTGTTATACTGTTGATTTCAAAAAAAATCCCCCCGGCAGAACCGGGAGGATGAACAACTATCCTTAAAGGATACAACAACTAAAAACTAAAAAACACAACTGTTTTTAATCAAGTTTTTTTCCGTCGAGAAATGTATTGAGTGTGCTAATTTTTCCAGTGTTATTTTCGTCGGCCTTTACTTCCAGGCTGCTGTAAAAATTTTCTGCGGGGCTAACTGTGTTGTACAATTCTAAATTGCGGCGGATGTATGCCGGCACAGTTTCAAACTCATTATTTGTATCGGCTGCATTTACGTTGAACGACAGATTACGTAACTTCTGGATTCGTTCTGCTGCACGAAGTTTTTGTTCCTCTGCTTCGTCCCGCATCGCGGGGTCTTCTGCAAAAAACATTTCAGGTTGTTGAGTCTGTAGGGCCCGAGGCGCATCCGCCGCTTTAGAAACTTCGTCTTTAATCACCAATTGCATGTCGAAAGAAGGTTCTTCTTCTTTTTGAACCGACGGT
This sequence comes from Chitinophagaceae bacterium, assembly GCA_044227095.1. Classification (GTDB taxonomy): domain Bacteria; phylum Bacteroidota; class Bacteroidia; order Chitinophagales; family Chitinophagaceae; genus JACMLD01. The sequence continues at coordinate 195,590 of JBGAFV010000001.1, forward strand.
TGAACTGGCAATTCTTGTAAGACGGGTTGTTTCACAGGTGGAGTTGTGTGATCTGGCACGTTGGAGTTATCCACCGACCGCGGTTCAGCATAAATATTGGAAGGCTTGGCCAAGTATCCTCCACGCACTGCAGATGCAGGAGAATTATTTAAATTATCTGATTTTTTATTTGTGATTTCAGAGGCAGGCTCAACAGGTTTAGTTGATGTTTGCGAATATACCAACTCCACATAGGTCGGCTCTTCTTTCTTCTCCACTGAAACTGTAGGATTGTCCACAGTAGTTTTACTATTAGTAAAATTACTAAGCATTACAGGATGCTCAACAATCTCTTCTTTCAATACCGGTTGCAATGCTTCTTTTAATGCAACAGGTTCTACAGTTTCTTCCAATACATTTACCAGAGGAAGTTTTGCTTCAACTATTTCTGCAACTTCTTCTGTACGTTCATCTAATGGCAACGCAAACTGTTTAGGAGAAGCAACAGGCTCTTCTTTTTTTGTATCGAGCACCATTACAATCTTCTCTTCTTTTTTTGGTTCTTCTTTTTTAGCAACGGGTTTTGTAAACGGATCCTTGTATTCAAAACCAGTAGCAATAAGTGTAATACCAATTTTATCTCCTAATGCAGGATCATAACCCAAACCAAGTATTACATCTGTTCCTTCTCCTGCACGGCTTAGCAAATAGTTTTGTATAATTTCAACTTCATCCATTGTAAACTCATGATCACCTTCAGAAGAGTTTATATTGATGAGTATCCATTTAGCACCGCTGATGTCATTATCATTCAGCAATGGAGAGTTAAGTGCTTCTTCAATTGCTTTTTGTGCCCTGTCTTCCCCATCTGCAATTGCATTGCCAAGTATAGCAACACCGCCATTTTTCATAACAGTGCAAACATCTGCAAAGTCTACATTAATCTGACCGGTACTGTTAATAACATCAGTTATACATTTTGCTGCAGTTGCCAATACATTGTCTGCTTTTGCAAAAGCATCTTTCATTTTAAGGTTACCAAACTGGTGGCGCAGTTTATCGTTGCTTATTACCAGCAGGGTATCCACATATTGTTTCATTGCACGTATACCTTCTTCTGCATGCAACTGGCGTTTTTTTCCTTCGTAAGAAAAAGGGGTTGTAACAATACCAACAGTTAGTATACCCAGGTCTTTACAAATTTTTGAAATGATAGGACCGCCACCAGTACCAGTACCGCCACCCATGCCTACTGTTATAAATGCCATTTTGGTATTTACTTCTAATATGCGTTTTATTTCTTCGAGGCTTTCTTCGCAAGCCTGTTTACCAATTTCGGGATTGGCGCCAGCACCAAGTCCCTGTGTGAGATGGGGCCCCAGCTGAATTTTATTAGGTACACTGCTCTGCGCAATGGCTTGTGCGTCTGTATTGCAAATAATAAAATTAACGCCTTCAATATTCTGGCTGTACATGTGGTTTACTGCATTACTGCCACCACCACCAACACCTATTACTTTAATAATAGATGATTTCTCTTTTGGTAAATCAAAGTGTATCATAATCTCAATTTTAAAAAGGGTATAAGGTAAATGTTGTAAGGCGTAAGGTGCTTTATTGAAAGTTCTTGTGCTTTACTTCTTTTCCTTCCCTTTATTATTTTTAAAAGGTATAAGGTGAGGTGTAAGGTGTTTGGCATAAGGTGTATGGTGTTTTATTAAAAGTCCCTACGCCTTATACCTTCTACCCTAAACCCTACTAAAGATGCTTGTCTTCTTCTTCTTTAAATAAATCAATCAGGCCGTCTTTAAACTTGCCCCAGAAATCTTTCATGCCATGCCTGTTGCGCATTTTATCTTTTTCAATAACGGTTGTATCCTCTTCTGTTATTATTTCTTCATTTTCTTCCTGCAATTGTTTCAGTGTTTCTGGCACTTCAACTTTAAAATGTGCAGTTTCAAATTGTTTGCGGTTGTGTTCGTAATCGTCATATCCTTTTAGTATAAGACCGATACAAGTTGAATAAGTTGGTTTGGCAAGTTCATCTATATGTCCGCCTGCAAGATGTTCTGTAGGAAAACCAATTCTTGCATTCAACCCTGTTACATATTCTGTTAACTGAATGAGGTGTTTTAATTGCGAGCCACCACCTGTAAGCACTATACCACCATTAAGCATACGGTTATCCATGCCCACTTGTTTAAGGTGATAAGAAACAAAATCCATTATCTCGCTCATCCTGGCCTGTACTATGTTGGCAAGGTTTTTTACACTGATTTCTTTTGCCGGCATACCACGCAAACCCGGAATAGTAATAAATGCATTTGCTTTTGCTTCATTAGACAAAGCTGAACCAAACTGTACCTTCATTTGCTCTGCCTGTGTTTTTAAAACACCCAAACCGGTTTTTATATCGTTGGTAATATTCTCGCCACCAAAAGGAATAACAGCAGTATGTTTTAAAATGCCTTCATAAAAAACGGCAAGGTCTGTTGTACCACCACCAATGTCTACAATAGCAACGCCGGCTTCAAGATCTTCCTGGCCCATTACAGCGCTGGCAGATGCCAATGGCTGCAATACCAGGTCTTTGGTTATAAGGTTGCTTTTTTCTACTGCACGGTTAATATTGCGGATAGCGTTTTTATCGCCGGTTATGATATGAAAATTGGCACCCACTTTTACACCGCCGTATCCAATAGGGTTTGGAATGTTCTGAAAATTATCAACCGTAAACTCCTGCGGTATTACATCTATGATTTGATCTCCTGCCGGAATATAGGTTTTAAACTGATCGGCAATCAACTGATCAATTTCGCGTTGCGTAATTTCTTCATTGGTATCCTGGCGAACAATATCGCCACGAGTTTGAAGGCTTTTTATATGATGACCTGCAATACCAACATACACTTCTTTAAAATCTATACCCGCATTTGAAGCCATGCAATTATCAAGCGCAGCACGTATAGCTTTAATGGTTTCATCAATATTTAAAACCTGTCCGTGCTTAACGCCATTGCTGTTGGCCCGGCCAAAGCCTACTATTTCAAGTTTGCCATATTCGTTCTTACGGCCGGCAATACACGCAATTTTGGTAGTACCTATATCAAGGCCAACAATGATGGGGTTCTCATTGTTTGCGGAGTTCTTTTCAAAACTTCCTGGATTTGGTTCGCGGTTCATAGATGTATCTAGTTTTTAGTTGTTTGCTTTTTGTTTTTCTATTCTTCAAAACTGCACTATTCGTATTTTAACCTCAATTCATCTTCTATGTCTTTTTCTTCATTACCGCCTTGGGTTTATTAGCTGCCGAAAACGGCACGGCCGGGTTTTTTACAGGTATTGGATGACTTGAAGATGGAACATGGTTAAACGAATCTTTTATCGCTGCATTTTTCTGGTTTTCTTTTAAAATCGTTAAAGTTGGCATAGCATCAGCATTTGCAGCAATATTATTATCCACCACTGTGGATACTGTATCATTCTGCAATTGCCTTGATGCTTCTATCAGTTGCTGAATATTTTTTAACGCCTGCAAAGAATCAATTTTGCCGGAAGGTTCTTTGCGTGTTGCCACTACCTGGTTATTGTATTGTACATTGATGGCTGCGTATTTGTCCATTCCAATTTTTGCACCCACCTGCTGGTAAAACAAAAACAACCGGTGAAACTTCTCTTCGTAGTTTGTACCATCACCAAATATGATGGTATGCCTTCCTACAACCGGTACCATTTCAAAACTTCGGTTAGTTGTAATATCTACCTGCCCTATTTGCGCCATCCAGAAAGGGTTTGCCAGAATGTAAGGCGCTATTTGTTTTACTTGCTGCATTAAAACACTATCAGCACCATACAATCTTTCTTTATCTGCCGGAAAGTTGGTAAACACGGGCAGTTTCATTGTCATGCGGCTGTTCAAAGGCAAATGTTTACCGCTACTATCAATGTAAAAGCTGTTGCCATTTACCGTAAATATTCTTGCCACTGGTGTTCTTTCTTCTACTGTTACACGTAATACGCCATTATTGTCAAAAAATACCTGTGCTTTTTTTACCCAAACATTTTCTTCAATAACATTTTCTGTTTGCTTCAAATCAAAAGAAGCCAGCAATCTTCCTTTGGGCAGGTTATTTTTATCTGGCGCTATAATGGCCATTACATCCTGCTTGCTTAAAAAGTATTCACTACCGGTTCCATTAATAACAATGTTTACACCGGTGCATGTTTTGTGGTTCTTTTTATTAATGGCAGCAATCAGCAATACCAATAACCCGGTACCTGCCACTACACCCAGCGACAGCAACAGTATTTTCCTGATATTGCTTTTGAAACTCATTGTTATCTTTTTTCCAGAATTTCTTTAATCGGTTGTACCAATGCATCTATGTCTCCCGCACCTGCCGTAATCAATACTTCAGGTACATTGGGGTCAAGCCCCGGCACAAATTTTTCTTTTATAAATTTTAGTAGCTCTTCTTTACTCAGTATCCTTTTGTTATCGTTTTTCATCCTGCTGAGTATTGTATCACTTGTTACACCCGGTATTGGCAATTCCCTTGCAGGATAAATTGGCAACAGCAATACTTCATCAGCAAGATCAAGGCTTTCTGCAAAACCATCTGCCAAATCCTGCGTGCGTGAAAAAAGATGCGGTTGAAATATAACCGTACATTTTCTTCCGCTGAACAATGCTTTGGCGCCACTAATCAATGCTTTCAGTTCTGCAGGATGATGCGCATAGTCATCTATAAAAATTACCACACCCCAACCTTCTCCAACAGGAGAGGGAGAAATAATGTATTCAAACCTTCTTTTAATTCCCTTAAAAGATGCAAGTGCAGCTTTTATTTTTTTATGATCTATTTCCAGTAAATGCGCTGTTGTAATGGCCGCTACTGCATTTTCTACATTGTGCATGCCACCCATGTGCAGTTCTGCGTCCGACAGCATGCTGTCTTTCATCATTACATCAAACCGATAACCGCCGTTTATCATTCGCACATTGGTTGCATAGCAATCTGCACTTTCATTCTGCCGGCTGTAAGTAAAATGCCTGTCTGCTTTCAATTCATTTCCGCGAGGTAACCCAAACTTATTTATCAGCGCTCCGCCTTTTTTTACCTTAGATCCAAATTCTATAAAAGCATCCTGCAAAGCTTCTTCAGTTCCATAAATATCCAAATGATCAGGATCCATAGAACTGATGATGGCTATGTCTGGACTTAGTTGCAAAAAGCTACGATCATACTCGTCTGCTTCAATCACACATACATTCCGTTCATTGCTCCAGAAATTGGTATTGTAGTTTACAGAAATACCTCCCAAAAAAGCATTGCACCCATAACCAGTATCACGCAGCAAATGCGCAATCATGGTGGTGGTGGTAGTTTTGCCATGTGTGCCGCCAATACAGATATTAAAAGAACTTTTGCTGATAATGCCCAGCACGGCACTTCTTTTTAAAACTTCAATACCATTGTTTTTGTACCACGCCATCTCCTTGTGGTCTTTTGGTACAGCGGGTGTATATACCACCAGTTGAACATCTTTCGGTATCAAATCCACATTGTCTTCATAGTGTATGGCAATGCCTTCTGCTTCCAGTTGCTTTGTAAGCGCTGTTGCTGTTTTATCGTAACCGCTTACTGCACATCCTTTAGATAAAAAATACCTGGCCAATGCGCTCATGCCAATACCGCCAATGCCAATGAAATAAATTTTTTTTATGTCGTTTAACTGTATCATTTTTTAAAATCCTCCGCCATGCTATTGTTTTATTATGCACCCGGCAGCGGTATTGCTATTAAACATTGTTGCGTCGCACTCTTGTACTGAATCTCTTTATTCACCCCCGAGTTGCACTCGGGGCTATTGTTAGTAATCCCTTCCAGGGAATAGCGCACCAATCAACTAACCTCACCGCCATGGTCCGTCTCCTCACAAACCATCCAACCAATCAACAAACCATTAAACTATCCTTCTTTCAATTGCTCTATCACAGATAAAACCTCAATAGCAATTTTTTTATCTGCATCAGTAATGGCCAGTTTTGCAATATTATTTTTTAAAGTCTGTTGCTCTGTTTCATTCTTCACTAATGCTATAATTGTTGCAACAAGTTTATCTTTTGCTTCACTGTCTTTTACAATAATACCCGCTTGCCTGTCTGCCAGGTGTTGTGCATTTACAGTTTGATGGTCTTCTGCTGCAAACGGATAAGGCACAAACACAACCGGTTTTTGGGCAACACACAATTCAGCAATAGACATAGCCCCCGATCTTGATACAACTGCATCTGCTGCTGCATAAGCCATTTCCATCTTACTTATAAAATCTCCTGCCCAAATATTTTTTTTACCGGTAGTTATTTCTTTTGCCCTTGCTGCATATGGTTTGCCTGTTTGCCATATCAACTGCACATCATTCTTTTCAAACTCATCTATATGCGCATCAATGCCTTCATTTATTCCTTTTGCACCCAAACTTCCCCCGGTAACAAAAACAGTTTTCTTATGTTCATCAAGTCCAAAAAAATTGCTGGCTTCAGATCTTGTTACTTTGCTATTAACTATTGTACTGCGTACAGGGTTGCCCGTTACCATTATCCTATCTGCCGGAAAAAACTTTTCCATTCCATCGCTACCAGTAAAAATTTTAGTGGCTTTTACACCAAGCATTTTATTACTCTTGCCCGCAAAAGAATTGCTTTCATGAATAAAACTGGGTATGCCCTTGCTTTGTGCAAAACGCAATACCGGAAAACTTGAGTACCCGCCTACACCAATCACGGCATCGGGCATAAAATCTGCCACTATACTCCGCACCTGGAAATAACTTTTTATAAGTTTAAACGGAAGGCCAATATTGCTAATCAAAGAACTTCTGTTAAATCCTGCTATGTCTATTCCCTTTATTGCATATCCTGCTTGCGGCACTTTTTCCATTTCCATTTTACCTATAGCGCCAACAAACAAAATGTCGGTACCAGGTTGTTTTTCTTTTAATGCGTTGGCAATGGCAATGGCGGGAAAAATATGACCGCCGGTACCGCCGCCTGCTATGATGATTTTTTTATTCATCGTCGTCATCATCGCTTTCATTATCATTAATTGCTGCTGCCTCCATTTGTCCTTCCATCTGTTCTACATTGGATGCCACACTTAGAATAATACCAATAGCAAAACAGGTAAAGATGAATGAACTTCCACCCATACTCACCAATGGAAGCGTAACACCAGTTACAGGAAACAGGTTTACATTCACAGCCATATTTGCCAATGCTTGTATTACCAGTGTAAAACTTAATGCCAGTGCAAGAAAAGCCCCGAACGCATATGGGCATCGCCTGAATATGCGTATGCACCTGAACAAAAAAACAAGATAGATAAACGTTATAAACACGCCGCCCATTAAACCATACTCTTCTATTATTATAGCAAAAATAAAATCGCTGTAAGGGTGTGGTAAAAAATTTCGCTGTTCGCTATTACCCGGACCAACACCCAACCAACCTCCTTTTGCTATAGCAATCTTTGCCTGGTTTACCTGGTAATTGTCTTCATCATCTGCATCTACACCGCCATACATAAAATTTTCTACACGGTTTACCCATGTGCCTACACGGGCAAATAATTTTGAATGGCTTTCTATCTTTATAATTTCTCCATTGTTTTGTTTGTGGTGCACCATTGCAGTAGAAATCAAAAGAAATACCGGGATAAGTGCCACGCCTACTACAAGCAGTAAATGTTTTGTACTAACCCTGCCAATAAACATAATAAGCATGCTGGTAGCACCAATAAGTAATGCTGTAGAAAGATTGGCTGGTGCAATTAGCACACAAATAATTGCAACAGGAATAATAATTGGCAGAAACCCCTTTTTAAAATCTTTTATTACATCCTGCTTTTTGCTTAGCAACCTGCTCATGTACATAAACAATGCAAGTTTTGCCAAATCGGAAGTTTGCACTGTCATTTGTATTATGGGCAATCTTATCCAGCGGCTTCCTTCATTTAAACGAACGCCAAAGAATAATGTATAAATAAGCAGCGGTATGGAAAGTATAAAAATCAATCTTGCTACCTGCGAATAAATTTTGTAATTAACCTTATGCAGGAAATAAATAATTATAATGCCAACACCAATAAAAACAATTTGTTTGAAGAGGTATGATTCATTGCTTTTGCTTAACCTGTATGCAAGCGACCCTGTGCTGCTGTACACTACCAGCAATGATACAAGTGCCAGCACTACAACGGCAGCCCAGATCACTTTATCACCCTTGGTTTTTTGTCCAAGGCCCTTGAAAGGATTTTTTTCTATGGTTACAAATTCATTCAAACTTTTTTAGTATTTAATACTGAGTATTGAGTATTTAGACAAAGCAAAAACAAAGAATCTAACAACAACTAACTTATGAACTATAGAACTATGAACTGACTAACGACTATCGACTACAATTCCCTAACTGCTTCTTTAAACTGCTTCCCCCTGTCTTCATAATTTTTAAACAAATCGAAACTTGCACAGGCCGGACTTAGCAAAACCACATCACCCTTTTCTGCAAAATGAAATGCGGCATGCACCGCTTCAATAGCGCTGGCGGTATTTACTATTAACTGTACATCATTACCAAATGCTTCATGTATTTTGCGATTGTCTATACCCATGCAAACAATAGCTTTTACTTTTTCTTTTACCAGGTCAAGCAACAAACTGTAATCATTACCCTTATCAACACCACCAAGTATAAGTATGGTTGGCTTTTCCATACTTTCCAATGCATACCATGTACTGTTTACATTAGTGGCTTTACTGTCGTTTATAAATTCAACGCCCCTTACTGTTAGCACTGGCTCCATGCGGTGCTCAAGTGTTTCAAACGATTCAATTGCTTCGCGAATTTTTTCTTTTCGCAGTCCTAGTGTTGCTGCTGCAATGCCCGCTGCCATAGTGTTGTACTGGTTGTGTTTTCCTTTGAGTGCAAAATCATAAATGCTCATGGTTACACGTTCATTGTTTGCCTCAATGGTCATCTGTCCGTTTTTAATAAAGCCGCCTTTGCCTGGTTGTTGTTGCATGGTAAATGGTAATGGGTTAGATTTTATAGCATATTGATTTATGTACTGCATGGTCACAGGGTCATCTGAACAATAAATAAAAAAATCATCCTTTGCCTGGTTCATCGCTATGCGAAATTTGCTGGCGATGTAGTTTTCAAACTTATAATCGTACCTGTCTAAATGATCTTCTGTTATATTGGTCAGTATGGCCACATCCGGCCTGAATGTTTTTATATCGTCTAACTGAAAAGAACTTATTTCTGCTATGTACCACGGCTTTGGATCTTCTGCTACCTGTTTGGCAAACGAATAACCAATATTGCCCACAAGCGCAGCGTCAAGTCCTGCATGTTTACAGATGTGGTACACCAGCGAAGTGGTGGTTGTCTTTCCGTTACTTCCTGTAATAGCAACAATTTTACTATTGCCTTTGTAGCGGTAAGCCAGTTCAATCTCGCTGATAACAGCAATGCCTTTTGCACGAATCTTTTTTACCAGTTCATTCTTTTCTGGTATGCCGGGGCTTTTTACAATTTCATCTGCGTTAAGAATCAGTTCTTCTGTATGTCCTTTTTCTTCAAATGAAATAGCGTTTGCTTCCAGCTCATGCTTGTACACATCCTTCAAAGAACCGCTGTCAGAAAGAAATACTTCAAAACCATGTTGCTTTGCGAGTAAAGCAGCGCCAACGCCACTTTCTCCTCCGCCAAGTATTACCATTCTTTTAAGCATCACTTCAAATCTTTTTCAATAATTGATTCCACAGACCGGATTAGGGGGTTTTTCATCAGCATGAAAATTTTTCAATGCGCAATTTCTTGCCGGTTAATAGGGGGCTTTCAATGGATGGATTTGGTTGCCGCGGTTTTTCAGCAATATTTTAACCTCACGCCTTTCCCTCTCCAAAGAAGAGGGAGAAGGAAAATCTATCTTATTTTCAATGTTACTATTGATAACACCATGCAAAGAATTGTGATGATCCAGAACCTTGTCACTATCTTACTTTCATGATAGCCCAGCTTTTGGTAATGGTGATGAAGTGGGCTCATTAAGAAAACTCTTCTTCCTTCTCCATATTTCTTCCTGGTGTATTTAAAGTAACTAACCTGTATGGTTACGCTTAATATCTCTACCAGGAACACACCGCAGAAAATTGGTATCAGCAATTCTTTACGCACCATTATAGCTAGCGCTGCTATTATGCCTCCAAGTGTAAGGCTTCCTGTATCACCCATAAACACTTGTGCGGGGTAGGCATTGTACCATAAGAAACCAATACAAGCCCCTACCATTGCCGCAATAAAAATGGACAGCTCACCAAGATTGGGTATGTACATTATATTGAGGTAATCTGCAAATCTTATATTACCACTTGCGTATGCAAAAATGCCAAGGCACACACCAATAATTGCAGATACGCCTGTAGCTAATCCGTCAATACCATCTGTTATGTTTGCACCGTTTGATACTGCTGTTATAATAAATATTACAATGATGGTGTACAATATCCATGTAAGGCCACGCAATGCTTCAGGCAAAAGTTTAGAATAATTAAACTCATGGTTTTTTACAAAAGGGATGGTAGTAATCGGCACTTCAGATTTTACAAAAGTTCTTACTTTACCATCCTGCGTAAACGTCTGCTTGTCTTTTGCTGCAATAGCGCTGGCATCGCCGGTAAATTCACGGTAGGCTTTTGTATTATCGTTAAACATTAGTGTCAATCCAATAATCAATCCCAACCCTACCTGTCCGGCAATTTTAAACCAACCGGCCAATCCGTCTTTATCGCCTTTTTTATAAGCAATACCCTGTTGTTGTGCAATGCGTTTTGCACGCAGTTTTAAATAATCATCTACAAAACCAACAGCACCCAGCCAGATAGTAGAAAGAATCATTAACCTGATGTATGCTTTATTAAGGTTAGCCAGCAGCAGTGTTGGAACCAATATGCCCAGTATAATTATAAGGCCGCCCATTGTTGGTGTACCTTTTTTCTGTTGCTCGCCTGCAAGGCCAAGATCCCTAACGGTTTCGCCTACCTGTCTTTTTACCAGGTAATTGATAAGCCGTTTACCATAAACAGACGTAATGGTTAGTGATAACAAAATAGCCAGCAGTACACGGAATGTAATGAACTGGAACAATGCACCACCCGGCATTTTTATATTCTGTTGTTTAAACCATTCAAATAAGTGGTATAACATTTTTTATGTTGGTATTATTTATTTAACAGTGCAAAAATTTTTGCTACTTCTTCTTTATCATCAAAATGATGTTTCACCCCTTTTATATCCTGGTATTTTTCATGTCCTTTGCCGGCAATCAAAACAATATCATCTGGCTTGCTAAAACTTATTGCTGTCTTTATTGCTTCCCTTCTGTCTGTAATTGAAATAGCTTTTCTTTTAGCAGCAGTATTCAATCCCTGCTCCATATCTCTCAATATCTGATCCGGGTCTTCGCTACGCGGATTGTCTGATGTAAGAATAACCCTGTCGCTATACTTGCAGGCTTCCGCCGCCATTACAGGACGTTTTGTTTTATCCCTGTCGCCACCACAACCAACTACTGTAATTATCTGTTCATACCCTTTGCGCAATTGCTGAATAGTTTGCAACACATTTACAAGAGCATCTGGTGTATGCGCATAATCAACAATGCCCATTACTTTTTCATTAGGAGAAACCAGGTAATCAAACCTGCCTTCTGCCCCACTCAATACACTGAGGCAACGCAGCACTTCATGTTTATCTTCATTAAGGCAAACAGCAGCGCCATATACAGCAAGCAGGTTGTACGCATTAAATTCACCTATCATTCTAAAATGCACTTCCTGGTCGTTCACCGTCATTACCAATCCTGTTAAACTATTTTCAAGGATTTTTCCTTTAAAATCTGCCATCGTCTTAAGGCTGTAATAATATTTAGCAGCATTTGAGTTCTGCAGCATTATTGCGCCACGCTTGTCATCCAGGTTGGAAATAGCAAACGCATCAGATGACAATGAATCAAAAAAAGATTTCTTAACCTTTATATACTCATCAAAATTTTTATGATAATCAAGATGATCATGTGTTATGTTGCTAAACAATGCGCCGGTGAAATGCAATCCTGTTATGCGATACTGGTGAATGGCGTGTGAACTGCTTTCCATAAATACATGCGTACAGCCTTCATCCAGCATTTGTTTTATCAGTTGATTCAGTGTTACCTGATCTGGTGTTGTGTGCGTAGCAACAAGTACCTTATCGCCAATTCTATTTTCTACTGTGCTCAGCAAACCGCATTTGTAACCTAAAGCCAAAAAAAGTTTGTACAATAAAGTAGCGATGGTTGTTTTGCCATTTGTACCTGTTACTCCAACCAGTTTCAATTTTTCCGAAGCCTGTCCGTAAAAATTATGCGCCATATAACCTGCTGCGGCTGCACTATTTTCTACCTGCACATAAGTTACTTTTTCATTTAGTTCTGCAGGAAATTGCTGGCAGATAATAGCAGCTGCGCCTTTCTCTATTGCAGTATTTATATACTTGTGCCCATCAGAAGCAGAGCCGGCAATAGCAATAAAAGCAGTTCCTTCACTTACTTTTCTTGAATCAATCTGCACATCTTTCACCTGCGCCTGCGTATTGCCGTGCACAGAGCGGATGCTTACCTTGTATAATATGTCCTGCAGAATTGCCATGGGCACTTAATTCAATTCTATTTTTACTGTTTGATTTTTATTTACTGCCGTTCCCGGATCAATGCTTTGTATTGTTACTTTACCTTTTCCTTTTGTTGCTACCTTCATATTCATACCTTCCAGCAGGAACAATGCATCTTTTAAATCCATGCCCTTTACATTAGGCATTGTGTTTTTTGCAACCAGTCTTGTATTTACTACCGGAATATTTTGATTGCCATACATGCTGCTCCAGGGCTGGTTGCCGGCAGAGTCTACAAATTGTATAGCAAGGGCATTCATTACTTGTTTTACATCTTTTGTTTCACCTGCATAATAAAAACCTGTGCTGTCTTTTTTCAATCCGCCATTTAAAGCCATCGGGTTTGTATTTTTAATTGCATACAGCTTATCTGCCACTTCTCTAAATACAGGTGCAGCAACCTGTCCGCCCATATGCAATTTTGGATGCGCTTTAGTTTTTATTACCACTATGCATGTGTACTGTGGTTTGTCAAAAGGAAAATATCCAACGTAAGATGCCTGGTATATTCCATCATCATAACCTACATCCTTACCTGCAACGTGTGCCGTACCCGTTTTCCCGCCCGAACTATACATAGCCCCTTTTAAAGGTATTTTGCCTGTTCCTTCCGTTGTTACAGCAAGCATACATTGCTGTGCCGCTTTTATTACAGGCTCTTCTGCTATTTTTTCTTCCAGCACTTGCGGTTCAAAACTTTTAACCACCACGCCATTACTTTCTATACGGTTTACCAGGTATGGCTTCATCATTTTACCATTGTTAGCAATCGCGTTATATAATGTAAGTGTTTGAAGTGGGGTTACTTCAATAGCATAACCAAAACTCATGGTTACCATTGCGTGCAACCCTTCGGTATTGCGTTTTATTTTTGGTAGCACAGGCCGTTCTTCTCCCACTAAATCAATCCCTGTTCTTGCATCAAAATGAAATTTGTGCAGGTAACTTAAAAATTTATCGGGTTGAGAAGCAAAATTGTTATAGGCAATTTTGCTCATTCCTACATTGGAACTGTGCGCAAAACATTCTCTTACCGTCATTACAGGTTTAGGTGCACGTTCTGCATCTGTTACTGTTCTTACACCTACATAATTGCTGCCGGTAGATCCTACTTCCACCATATCGTTTATACTGGCTTTGCCTTCACTTAAAACAGAAAGCAGTGTTGCTAATTTTATGGTTGAGCCCGGCTCTGTAGCACGCAAAGCATAATTATAATCTTCGCGGTAAGGGCCTTCTTTTGATTTACCAAGATTGGCCATTGCTTTTATTTTGCCAGTTGCTGTTTCCATTACAATACAGGTTCCATGCTCTGCTTCGTTTTCAATCATCATTTTCATCAGGGCGTTCTCAGCAATGTCCTGTGTATTTACATCGATTGTAGTAATGATGTCTTTCCCGTTTTCAGGTTCAATTTCAGATCCTTCAACCGGTATAAATGCGCCACCACTGATAAACCTTACTGTACGTTGCCCTCTTTGCCCGGTTAATAAACTATCGTACATTTTTTCAAGGCCTACATTCTGTTTAATAACTTCTTTCTTCTCATTTATAAAATCCCTTGAAAGGCCAATGGTACGATTGGCAAGTAATCCAAATGGGTTGATGCGTTTGTTTTTTACTTCTGCAATAAAGCCGCTTTTATTTCTGCCCTGGTTCACGAGTGGAAATGTTCTTAAAACTTTGTATTGCTCAAACGTGAGGCCTTTCTGCAATTCGTAATAACGATCCCTTTTTTTGTAACCCGCTTCCAGTTCCTTTTTATAAACACTGGTTTTTTTGTCTTTAAAAAATGCTGACAGCGACCTGCTCAGTGAATCAACATATTTATAAAACCTTTCGCCTTTTTTTTCACGCAGCCCATCTGCACCAAAATCAATATAGATATCAAAATAAGGGACTGATGTGCTGAGCATATCGCCATCTTCACTGAAAATAGTACCACGTTCTGCCAGCATTGGCACCTGCCTCGTATGTAAAGTATCTCCTTTACTGCGCCAATAGTTACCCTGGAACTGCTGTATGTAGATTGCCCTGCCAAGCACACACATGCTTAGCAACACAATGCCAATAAAGCCAAGATAAACACGCCACAATATGTCTTTCCGTATATCCAACTATTATTACCGTTTCTGATTATTATTTTGTGATTTCTGAATTGAGTAATTTTGAGATTGATTAGCGAATTGCATTAAAAGAAATCCCGAAATCCCTGAATCAAAAAATCAACAATTTTCTTACTGCTTCGCAGTACTGTCTTTCAAAACCAACGGCGGTTGCACCAGTTCTTTCAATCCCAATGGCTCTACTGCCTTTGCCAGTTCACTTTGTTTGCTACGGAACATCACTTCGCTTTTCAGCGATTTATATTCGTATTGCAACTCTTTTAATTCCTTGCTTGTTTTATTAATATCTTTTACCGTGTTGTCTGAATAATGACCGTTATAGATATACAATACTGCCAGTGCACTCAGAAAAAGGAAATAAGGAATGTTCTTCACTATCCACTGATAGTTGAACAACTTCTTCCAATCTTTCTTTGCTTCCTGCTGCATTAGTATTCAGTATATAGTATTGAGATTACGCAGTAATTGATCAACCAATCAAATTCTTCATTTTCACATTATCACATTTATCTCATTCCACATTAATTCATATTCTCTCCGCCACTCTCAACTTCGCACTTCTCGATCTTGGATTGCTTTTCAATTCTTTTTCGCCTGCGGTTATTGGTTTTTTTGTAATTATTTTTAAATCACTCACATGTTCAACATTTTCAAACGGGTGCGTTTCTTCTTCTGCAAAGCTGCCTTTGCGAAAAAAATTCTTTACTAACCTGTCTTCTAATGAATGAAAAGTGATGATGGCCACCCGGCCACCCGGTTTAAGAAGTTGGGGTATTTGTTCAAGCAGTTCACGCAGTACACCAAGTTCATCATTCACTTCAATTCTCAAAGCCTGAAACACCTGCGCAAAATACTTGTTGGGATTTCCTTTAACTACTGTATGCAATGCTGCTTTAAAATTGCTGATGGTTTTTAATGAAGCGGAAGAACGTATACCAACAATTGTTTTCGCCAGCGTTTTTGCATTTGTTACTTCGCCATACTGTTCAAACAAAGTATGCAGCTGCTCTTCGGTATAAGTGTTCACCACATCAAACGCTGTTAGCTGCTGGCGCCTGTCCATTCGCATATCAAGTGCTACATCAAACCTTATAGAAAAACCACGTTCAGGTTCATCAAACTGGTGACTGCTTACGCCAAGGTCTGCCATAATTCCATCTACCAGCGGTGTTTTATGCAGGCGCATAAAACGTTGCAGGTGACGAAAATTATTGGGCACAAAAACAACCCTGTCATCAGTAGGAAGGTTTTTTGCTGCATCAGCATCCTGGTCAAACACAAAAAGTTTTCCATCAGCATTAAGCTGCTTCAACAATTCTTTTGAATGACCGCCTCCGCCAAATGTGCAATCGACATATATGCCACCGGGCTTTATCGCCAAACCATCCAATGTTTCGCGAAGCAGCACCGGCACATGATACGCTGCTGAAGAATTATCTGTGCCAGCTATGTGATTGTTGTTATCCATAACCCACACTAATTGTTTTTCTTCGTCATTACCTTGTTGTACAAAGAACTGTAAGCTGCAGGAGTTAAAGAATCAAAGAACTGATGGTACTTACTTTTATCCCAGATTTCTATTCTTTTTTTAGTACAGGTGAGCACCACATCTTTTACCAAACCAGCATAATCTTTTAAATGAGCCGGTAATAAAATGCGGTTGGCAGAATCTAATTCTGTTGTAGCCACACCATAATTGAAATACTTTTTTAACTTGCGGTTGTCGTCTTCGTGGTCGGGCAGATCTTCAATTTCTGAAGAAACTACCATCCAGTTTTGCATGGGATACAGATGTAAACATTCGTCAAACCCCCTGTTGATAACAAAATTGGTAGCCGCCCCTTCCGGCAACTGGCTGAGCAGTTTGGAGGGAAGCAGGAAGCGACCTTTGGCGTCCAGCGTAACTTCGTATTCGCCAAGAAAATGAATCATTTAGGAGATTTTGAACCAGTTTTGACATTTATTGACACAAAATAACACTTTTTCACACCAAGGCACCAAATTTGGAGAACTTTAATTTTTCCACAGCCTGATTTTGAGCCAGATATGAGGATAGGCAAGGGTTTGAAGGCTTTTAATATAAAAACACTTGTTAGTGGCTGTTAATAGTGTGTGCAAACCGGTGGATAACCTGTGCTTTTATCAGTAAAAATGTGCATTCCCAGTTTAAAAACAACAAATTTTATGGCACTCGCAGGTTACTCAGGAACAGCGCTAATTAAGAAGCTTGGCATTAAAGAAAACGCAAAAGTGCTGCTGCTAAACAAGCCGGATAACTATTTTGCACTGCTGGAAAAAGACATAAGCAATCAAATTTGTAAAAAAAATCAATTGCCAGACCTGGTACACTTATTTGCGGCTAATTACAAAACTTTTGAAAAAGAAATGGCTGGCCTGCAACCAGTGTGGAAGAAAAATACTGCTGTTGCCATTTGGGTAAGCTGGTATAAAAAAAGTTCAGGCATGGCAACAGATATAACGGAAGACCACATACGCAATTATGCATTGGCTAATGGACTTGTAGATGTAAAAGTTTGTGCAGTAAGCGATCAATGGAGTGGATTAAAACTTGTAGTTCCTTTAGCTAAGAGATAAAGTGCAAAGAACTAGCGGAGGAAAAAAGGTTTTGTTATCCGATGCAACTTTGTCATCCCAACGCAGGAGAGATTTGTATAATGTCGCCTGCATTTGAAACATTATTCAACATCCTTGTGTCACTCACTTCTGCTATTAGTTCTTTATTCAACTATAATACTTTTAAATTTATTTCATCATTAAACTACAGCAGTTAGCTGTATACAATATGAACACAAGATCAATTTCAATTAGCGATTACACCTACACACTACCAGAAGAAAAAGTTGCACGGTATCCATTGCAAGAAAGAGACGCATCAAAATTACTGGTATACAACAATGGAAATATTGCTGAAGACATTTACAGGAATATTGCTTCCTACCTGCCCGAAAATTGTTTACTAGTTTTTAATAATACCCGTGTAATAGAAGCAAGGTTATTGTTTCAAAAACCCAGTGGTGGCATTATAGAAATTTTTTGTCTTGAACCCGGAGACATGTATGCAGATGTAACAACAGGTATGCTGCAACAGGGAAAAGTACAATGGAAATGTTTAATTGGCGGCGCCAGCAAATGGAAATCCGGACAGGTCTTGCAAAAAAACATTCAATATAACAATAAAAACATTTTACTTGAGGCAAGGTATATTGAAAAGCAAACGGATTGTTTTGTTATAGAACTGCAATGGACACCGGCGCATTTATCTTTTGCAGAAATATTGCATGCGGCAGGTATTATACCGCTTCCCCCTTATATAAAACGCAATGCAGAAACAACAGATAAAGAAAGATACCAGACTGTTTATGCTGAGCATGATGGTTCTGTAGCTGCCCCTACTGCGGGGTTGCATTTTACACCTGCCATATTCGAAAAACTATTGCAGAAAAATATCCAGCATTCTTTTGTTACACTGCATGTTGGTGCAGGTACTTTTAAACCTGTAAAAAGTGAAACAATGGAAGGACATGAAATGCATGCAGAATTTATTGACGTTACAAAAGAAAACATTGAACAGTTATTACAATTCAGCAATAATACCATTGCAGTTGGTACAACTTCTGCAAGAACATTGGAAAGCCTTTACTGGATGGGTGTAAAAACAATTGTTGATGCAGATATTGCTGAAGATAATTTACAACTTACACAATGGGAAGTATATGACAAATTGCAGCAACTTCATTTTACAGCAAAAGAAGCATTAGAAAGCCTGCTGCGCTGGATGGATAGAAAAAGCCTGCAACGCATCTATAGCAAAACGCAAATACTTATTGCACCTGGCTATGCTTTCAAAATAATTAAGGGGCTTGTTACCAATTTTCATCAACCAAATTCTACTTTATTACTATTGGTAGCAGCATTAACAGGCAATAACTGGAAAAACATATATGCCTATGCGTTAGAGAATGATTTCAGGTTCCTGAGTTATGGAGACGGGTGTTTAATTATTAATTAAGCATACTATTCTTTTAGGTTCTGGTTTTCATGTTCCGTAGTAACATTTTATAGGTAGAAAAATAATCAATAGTTGGTTGCGTGCCGTAGGTACGCCTTGTGCTAACGGTTACGCAAAAGCACAAATCGTTCCTATGGAACGAAATTTCTTGTTTGAATTTCCTTCTACCCACAAAACACACCTACGGTGTGTTGCAAGCTCTTTACTTCAAAAAATAAATTTCGAATTACTAATTATTCGCAGAAGGCCCCTGATCCACAGCCAGCGGCATATCAATAATAAATGTGGTGCCTTTGCCTGTAGCGCTTTCAACTTTTATTTTTCCACCGTGGGCATCTATCATTGTTTTTACATAACTAAGGCCAAGGCCAAAACCTTTTACATTGTGTACATTACCGGTATGGGCCCTGTAAAATTTTTCGAAGATGCGTTTTTGGGTTTCTTTGTTCATGCCTATACCATTGTCTTCTACCCGCACCTGTATGTATTTGCCAATGTTGATGGTGCTTATTTTAAGTATAAGATTGTCTTTTGAATATTTTACAGCATTATCAACCAGGTTAGAAATAAGGTTGGTAAAATGCACTTCATCGCCTTCTATTAAATCTGCTGCGGCATTAAGTTGTAAAACAGTCCTGCCGCTTTTATCTTCCAATTGCAGGTGAAAATTTTCAAGTACATTATCAATTACATCATGCACATGAATAGGAACTTTATTCAATTGTATTTCCTGGCGTTCCATTAAAGATGCCTGCAGAATAGTTTCTACCTGCTTGTTCATCCTTTTATTTTCTTCTTTTATTATACTGCTGAAATAACCCATCTTCTCCCTGTCCTGCAATACTTTTTCATTTCGCATGGCATCTACTGCCAGCGAAATGGTGGCCAGCGGCGTTTTAAATTCATGCGTCATGTTATTAATGAAATCATTTTTTATCTCACTGGTCTTTTTCTGTCGCAGCAATGCACTAACAGTAACATAAAAAGCAGAGCAAATTATAAGTGTAAAAAGTATAGCGCCAATCATCAGCCAGCGCAATTGCCTGAAGATATTGTTCTTTACATTGGGTATTACAAGTATCATTAGTTCTTCCGGCATAAGGCTTTCATAATCGCTGCCGCTGGGAACCTGCAATGCGTAAATAAACTTTCTATTATTAACAGTGTCTTCTATTACTTTTAAAAGATTGGCAGATTTTAATTCGTATGGATTGAGACCAATGGTAGAAGAAATACCAAATTCAAATTTTACATCTTTAATACCATTGGCATCAAAAGCTTTTTTTAAACGTTCCTCAATTTCAAAACTTGAATAATTTTTTGCAATAGTAGAAGGCTTTAGCAATTCGTTTATGAGTTGATCGCTTGGCATCATAAACCCCGGCCTGAATTTGGGATTTTTAAGGCTGGGCAATGTCCCTTTTTGTTCCATCAAATCTGTACCTACCATGTACATAGACTTGCTGACCTTATCGCTCAATTGCTCTTCTTTTATAATCAGCATATTCTTTATCCACGACATCTGTATGGCAATAATTCCAAGAAGCGATGCGGTAATCAGTAAAATAATAACAGGTAGAATTCTCTTCATTATTACAAAAATAGTGGAGCCAGGCCGCTTTTGCGGAAAACCTCTGCTTTAACTCCTTGTTTTAACTAAGGTTTTGCACAGAAACCAGGACAAAAAGCCATCCCGCAATAAAGATTTTTATTTGCCAATATAATAAGTAATTTACAATTAATGACGGAGCCCGGACCAGGCATATTATTAATAGCAGATCCTTTTCTAAAAGATCCGAATTTTAAACGGACTGTGGTTTTTTTATGCGAACACCAGGACGATGGCAGTTTTGGTTTTGTACTTAACCGTATATACGATTACACCTTAAATGAACTGGTGAACAATGCCGAGGATCTTATGATTCCTGTATACTATGGTGGCCCCGTGCAAATGGATACCATTCACTTCCTTCACCAGTACCCTGCAGAAATTCCGGGTGGCACAGAAATTATGAAAGGTGTTTTTTGGGGCGGAGATTTTGATGCGGCTTTGCAATTGCTGCGCAACGGCGAAGCAGATGAAAACAAAATACGTTTTTATATTGGCTACAGCGGATGGGGAGAAGGCCAGCTATCTGATGAGTTAAAAGAAAAATCATGGTTGATGGCGGAAGCCACCCGTAAAATAGTTTTTAACCAGGAAACTGCCGAAACATGGAAAGATTCTATTCGCCTGCTCGGCGGCGATTATGAAATGCTGATAAATTTTCCAATTGATCCTCAGTTGAATTAGTCTACCTCACCCCCGTCCCCTCTCCAACTTCGTTATAGAGGGGGTGCCTCCCGGTAAGAAACTTTATTAGCACAAACTTTCTTTAAGATTATTGACGTTTGTTTTTATTATACCAGCATTGGTTCTTTGGGCAGCATCGTTGCGTCGCAATCACTTCATCTTTTGTATAGACAGGATCAGCAAACATCTTCGATTATATTTTGAACGTTGATTTTTATGATTATTATAATTGCAATGATTTTGAAAAATAATCGCAGGCCTGGTGCGTGTCCTTACGAACCGGAATAATTAATTTTTTTATCCTATTAATCATACTTCATCATAACAATGATAAAAATCTGTGTTCTACTAAATTAATCCCAATAAAAAACCCCGCCGAAGCGGGGTTAATAATTTTTCAAATATAATGGATTAGTAAGTAAGAGGGTAAATCCGATTGTATAAGAATATTTTAAACGGAGTTATGTTTATTACTGTACAGTTGCTTCATTAGAAGTAGCACCTTCTACCAATACAGTTACTTTGTTGTTCAGCACTTCTACAAATCCACTTTGAATGGTAAAGATTGAAACATTTTTCATGCTTTTATCTTTCAGCACTTTCAGGCTGCCGGCTTTTAATGCACTTACAAGCGGCGCATGTTTGTCAAGCACTTCAAAACTTCCGCCAATGCCCGGCAGTTGTACACCGTATACAGTGTCGCTGAATAATTTTTTAACCGGAGTCAAAATCTCTAATTCCATAAAGGCCCCCTTAATCCCCCGGTGGGGGGAAATTGGCAACAGCAAAAGCAAATGATAATTGCTTCTGTTGTTAGTTAAAAATGTTGATAAAAGAACTATTGTATAAGTGTGCGACGCAACGATGTTCAATTGAAAACAAAAGCCGGGTCCACAAAAAATTGAAATCTAATAATAAAACCTGCCGGTAATAATAATGCAACTTGCCCAAAGCCCCCCTTTAGGGGCCGGGGGTTACTTCGCCTGCGCCTGCAATTTCTTACCTTTCTCTATTGCGTCTTCAATTGTACCAACCAGGTTAAATGCTGCTTCAGGATATTCATCCACTTCTCCGTCCATAATCATATTGAAACCACGGATGGTATCTTCTATGCTTACAAACACTCCTTTAAGACCAGTAAACTGTTCTGCCACGTGGAATGGTTGCGACAAGAAACGTTGTACACGGCGTGCACGCGACACCGTTAGTTTATCTTCATCGCTCAACTCATCCATACCAAGAATGGCGATGATATCCTGCAATTCTTTATAACGCTGTAAAATTAATTTTACACGGTTAGCTGTGTTGTAATGTGCATCGCCAACAATCATTGGAGTAAGAATACGTGAAGTAGAATCCAAAGGATCCACCGCAGGATAGATACCCAAATCCGCAATCTTACGACTTAATACTGTAGTAGCATCAAGGTGAGCGAAAGTAGTAGCAGGTGCCGGATCGGTCAAGTCATCTGCAGGTACATATACCGCCTGTACAGAAGTAATAGAACCATTGCGTGTTGAAGTGATGCGTTCCTGCATCAATCCCATTTCTGTAGCAAGTGTTGGCTGGTAACCTACCGCACTTGGCATACGGCCAAGCAAGGCAGATACTTCAGAACCTGCTTGTGTGAAACGGAAGATATTATCTACGAAAAACAAAATGTCTTTACCTTTTCCCTGTCCGTCACCATCGCGGAAATATTCTGCAATGGTTAAACCGCTCAAAGCCACACGTGCACGTGCACCAGGAGGTTCGTTCATTTGTCCGAAAACGAAAGTTGCTTTGGAATCTTTCAATCCGTTCATGTCCACTTTTTCCAAATCCCATCCACCTTCTTCCATACTGTGTTTAAATCCGTCGCCGTATTTCATAATGCCGGCTTCAATCATTTCACGCATAAGGTCATTTCCTTCACGTGTACGCTCGCCCACACCTGCAAATACAGAAAGACCACCATGGCCTTTGGCGATATTATTAATTAACTCCTGTATCAATACTGTTTTACCTACACCCGCACCGCCAAACAAACCAATTTTACCACCTTTTGCATAAGGCTCAATCAGGTCAATAACTTTAATACCTGTAAATAATATCTCGCTGGCTGTACTCAGGTTTTCAAATAATGGCGGCTTATTGTGAATAGGACGTCCGTTGGCTTTGCTCAACTGCGGCAAACCGTCAATAGCATCACCGGTTACATTAAACAGGCGTCCATTGATATCCGGCCCCACTGGCATTGCAATCGCTTTACCGGTATCTGTCACTTTAGTACCACGAACCAATCCTTCAGTACCATCCATTGCAATGGTGCGTACACTGTCTTCGCCCAGGTGCTGCTGTACTTCAAGTACCAGCGTTTCACCACTTTCGCGTTTTAATTCAAGTGCATTGTATATTTCCGGTAACTGACCGTCGAACTGAACGTCTACAACGGCGCCAATAATTTGTTTGATTTTACCTGTATTAGCCATAAAGAGAGCGTATTATAACAGCGGTTTAAAAATTTGCGGCAAAGGTAAGGGTTGGCACATTAATTCGGCCAACGGAAAAGGAAAAAAACGTGGATTTTGAGGGATTTGAAAGATTTAGGGGATGATGAGCTTAAAATCAATGTATAGCCTGGCTTTTGGAACATGGTTGTAGCGATAATGGCGACGCTCCGTTCAACATTTATAGCTTTGGGCAACAACAGGTATCCTGTGCAGCATGCATTTTTAAGGGCCATAGTTCTAAAAACTTAAAGCCGAGAATCTTCAGCTGCAAAACCCGGCTTCCTTCAGTAATTATAAGATTGCCCAATACTGCCCATCCTTGTAATCCTTCAAAATCACTGTCCAGGCAATTTTACCACAAGAGGGAAAAAGAGGTTTTCACTGGGTAAAGATGAGTTCCTGAATTTCAGGTGTTTTATATTTATGAAGCCTTTTATTTTTACATCCTGTTAATCCAAATAACCCACCCAAATCAGCGTCCTTTTTTTATAAAAGCATTGTACGCAATCTTAAGCAAAGTAAACACACCAGCCTGTTTGGCTGCGGTAACCAGTTTAGAAGTATTGCCCCCTGTTTTCTTTAAAACAGAATTATTAATAAAATTTCTGCCGGCATTTAAAACAGACCCGGTTATTTTTCCGGAAAGTACAGTTGGTACAACAGCATCTACCCCGGCATAAAACAATTCTCCGGGTAATTTTTGAACCTGTTGCCGCAGTTCTGTTTCCTGTTGTTTAATTACCTGTTTCAGCCGGCGTTGTTCCTGCTGAAGGGTTTCTTTGGTATATATAACCGAATCAGGCTTCATCATCATCGTCGTTTGAATCAAATAAAATTTTTATTACCCGGCCAAATACATATTTGTCGAGGTATTTTTTGCGCAGGTATATTGTCAGTAGCAATAATAATATATAGATCAGGGCCACAATTCCAAAACCGTAAAACTGGCTGTGAAATAATTCTGAAAAGAAATGTGCCGCCATAAGGCTAAGAAACAGCAGTATAAAAAAAGAGAAAATGCCAATTACCAAACCTGCAAACAACAGTGTTACTACACGAGACGACTTTTCTGCTGTTTGTAATTTTAGCAGCTTTATACGGTTGTTTACATAATTCTCCAGCAGTTCCTGGGTTTCTTCAAAATAACTTTGCTTTTCTGTTGGCATATATTTTTTTTAAACAGCAGTTTCTGTATCGTCTTCAAAACCGGCAGCAGCAGCGTCTTTTAAATCTGAAAGGGTTTTACCGGCTGCATCTTTTATATCGGCCAGTATTTTTTTACCACTTTCTGTGTTTAATAATAATGCAATGGCAGCGCCGGCCGCAGCTCCAACAATAACGCCTGCCAAAAATTTTGAACTATTGCCCATTGTTATTCCGTTTAATGTAATTGAATCGGTTAAATTTGTTTGATGCGGACGGCAAATAGCGTTCTCATCAAAGATTAGAGTGAAATTAATGCAACCACTAATTTACAAACAGGTTTTAAGAGTAACTATAAAATTTTACAATCCCCCAAAAACAATACGTTTAATACACAATGAACCTGAAAGAAGTTACCACGGCAGCATTGGCAAAAGAGTTTATACAGGTAAACATTACTATAAACAAAGGCAATAGCAATTATATCCGCCCGCTTGATAAAGACATAAATGAGGTTTTTGATGAAAATAAAAACAAAGCTTTTCGCCATGGCAAATGCATACGCTGGATATTGCAGGACGATGCCGGAAATTTAATTGGCCGCATTGCTGCTTTCACTAATAGCAAATACAAGAATAAAGGCGATGATGTTCCTGTGGGTGGCATTGGTTTTTTTGATTGCATTAATGATCAGTCCGCAGCCAACTTTTTGTTTGATACGGCAAAGCAATGGCTGGTACAAGAAGGCATGCAAGCTATGGATGGGCCAATAAATTTTGGTGAGCGGGACCGCTGGTGGGGATTGGTAGTTGAAGGTTTCCAGGAACCAATGTATTGCATGAATTATAATTACCCTTATTACAAGCAATTGTTTGAAAATTATGGCTTCAAAAATTTTTTCAATCAAATCTGTTTTGGGCTTGATACAACCAAAAGGCTTTCCCCAAAAATGTACGACAGGCATGCTTTGTTTGCCGGCAATCCTGATTATACTGCGATGCACATAAAAAAAAATCAGCTGGAAAAATTTGCTGCAGATTTTACAACCATCTATAATAAAGCATGGGCCGGCCATGGTGGCTTAAAACAATTAAAGAACGAGCAGGTATTACTAATGTTTAAAAAAATGAAACCGGTAATGGACGAACGCATTGTTTGGTTTGCTTACCACAAACAAGATCCGGTTTGCATGTTTATTAACCTGCCAGATATTAACCAATATTTTAAACACCTTAATGGAAAATTTGGCTTGCTGCAAAAACTATATTTTCTGTGGTTGCAAAAAACAAAGAAGAATAAAAAGTTCACGGGCATTGTGTATGGCATTGTTCCTGAGTTCCAGGGAACGGGTGTAGATTCATTCATGCTGGTAGAAGCAGCTAAGATTGTACAACCTTACACAAATTATGAAGATTACGAAATGCAATGGATAGGAGAATTCAATCCTAAAATGATAAACGTAGCATCAACACTGGGAGAAACTTTCCAGAGCAGAATGCTAACTACTTATCGTTATTTGTTTGACAGGAATAAAGAGTTTAAACGTCACCCTGTTGTTTAGTCGGGAGTCTTTAGTCGTTTTAAGTTCATAGTTCTCTCATCGTAAATGTTGACAAGATTGACACATGGTTTTGCTGATAAACAACTATGAACTATCGAACTCCGGAACTATGCACTATAGACTACCGACTATAAACTATCGACTGATTCAAAATAGTCTTGCCTAATTTTTTTACTGCTATTGCCAGCTGGTTGCGTACAGTTAATTCAGATATATGAAGAATAGCAGCTACTTCTTTATATTTTAATCCATCTTCTTTAACCAACTGAAGTATTAAACGGCATTTAGGCGGAAGCTCATTCAACGCTGCTCTGATTTTTGAAACAATATCTGCAGAAATGCAAATTTCTTCAGGCGTATTAAAATCGATACTGGTTTCAAAATGGATCATGTCTAAACTTGTTACAGGATTTTTATATTGCCTTGTAATATATTTAAGACAAAAGTTTTTGGTAACAGTGTAAAGGTATACACTTAGGTTTTCTACTTCCATCAATTTTGTTCGCATCTGCCACACTTTAATAAAAACATCTGAAACAATTTCTTCTGCAGGTTCTTTAGATTTGATGAAAGCAAATGCAGTACGGTAAAGGCCCCTGTAATAGAAATCACACAATTGCTTATACGCTTTCATATCCTCATACAAAGCAATTTGTTTTTGTAACGTTGGTATATCGGCAAGCTGCATCAATAGTCCGTACGTTTTTATTTCTTCTATTGTGTGAAGTTAAAATGTTTTTTGAAAAAAAATTTTTTCTTTGGTACATTTTAATAGTTAATGGTATCCTTATAGAGTAAGAAAGTTGTATGGAAGAAGAAAAATTCTGGCGCTTATTAAGCCTAAAACTTTCAGGTGAAGCAACGGTTGAAGAACTAGAAACACTGGAAGCTTTGTTGCAACAACATCCTGAAATGGATGCACAAGCACAACTGCTTATACAGATGTGGAAGAAAAACCACAATGTACAAAGCAATACACAAGATTTTTTTAACCGGCACATGCAACGCTTAAACAACCACGAAGATACTAGTGCTTTACAAGCAGCTTTTTCTGCTGATAACAACAACCCATACGAAAAAAGTATAACTATTACCCGCAACCGATTTAAATGGTTACTGCCCTTGTCTGGCGTGGCAGCAGCAGCAATTATATTATTGTTTGTATTTAATGGTGCTTTACAAAAAAAAGATAAACCCCGTGATATAACCCAGAATACCATTACAACACTCAAGGGAACAAAATCCAATATACAATTGCCAGATGGTACGCTTGCCTGGTTAAATGCAGACAGTAAACTGGTGTACAATAAAGATTTTAGTGGAAGTACAAGAGAAATAATACTGCAGGGAGAAGCTTATTTTGATGTGGTAAAAGATAAAACAAGACCGTTTATCATTCATACTAAAACCGTAGACATAAAAGTATTGGGCACTGCATTTAATGTAAGGGCTTACGAAACAGAAAAAAATACAGAGACATCATTGTTCAGGGGTTCTGTTGAAGTAACGCTTCACAACAATCCCGAAAAAAAAATAGTGCTTAAACCAAATGAAAAATTACTGGTAAACAACAAAGAGTTTTCGCTTACCTCTGCACAAAAAGATGAGAAAACAAAAAGTTATGCAGCAAATGCTGCAAACATAACTGTTGGCAAAGTACATTTTGAAACAAAAGACAGCACTGCACTGGAAACACTTTGGATAAAAAACAAACTTGTGTTTGATGAAGAAACGCTTGAAGAAGCAGCACAAAAAATAGAAAGATGGTACGATGTAAAAGTGATCATTAATGGAGATGACAATCTTAAGCACACTTCTTACAGCGCTATATTTGAAAATGAAACCCTTGCACAGGTAATGGAAGCATTAAAAATTACCGGCAGTTTCAGGTACACAATAAATAAAAATGTTGTTACTATAAGATAACGTTTCCGTACATGTGAAAATTACTCCCCTCCTTCTCTAAGCCTGCCGTAAACAATCGGTCCAACTCCGTTTATTCATAACCAAAAAAACTGCTGCCATGAACAGAATAACATAACACGCACCAAACAAAAACGGAGAATGGTTGCAACATTCTCCGCGTAATAAAAAGACAAAACTGTCCGCCGTACGGCGGGCAATCCCATCATTTTTAAATCAAAGACAAGATATGAAAAAATGTGAATTCGGCCCGGTAGCCGACCGGCGCCGTCTGTTAATCAAATACCTGCTTATGACGAAGATGGTTATTGTGTTTATCCTGTTTTTTTCCTCTCAGACATTTGCACATAGCTACGGACAGGGTATCAGTCTTAAACTGGATAAAGTTCAGCTTAAAAAAGCACTGAAGTCTATTGAAGAACAGGGCGATTTTCGTTTTGTTTATAAAGATCAATTGCTAAAAGGAAGTCAGCCTATAAGCATAGAAGTAAAGAATGCAAGCCTTGCAGAAGTGCTGGATAAAATTCTTGAACATACCAATCTTACTTACCGCAGGCTTAGCCCCCAGCTAATAGTTATTGTTGGCGATAAAATAACAGAAAATGATATTGCCAGCGCTGCTGTTCCGGTAACAGGTAAAGTAGTAAATGATAAAGGCGATCCAATATCTGGCGTAAGCGTTGTAGAAAAAGGTACCAATAACGGAACCTCTACAAAAACAGATGGAAGCTTTTCCATAGAAGTAAGCAGCGCAAATGCCACACTCATATTTAGCTATGTTGGTTTTAAAAATTTGGAAATAGCAGTAAAAGATCAGAATAAATTACTAACTGTAACACTCGTTCAGGATGTTTCTAATCTTAGCGATGTAGTGGTAATTGGTTATGGTACAGCAAAAAAATCTGACCTAACCGGGTCTGTAGCCGTACTGAAAGCAGATAAATTAATAGATAAACCTGTTGCCAATCTTACACAAGCACTGGAAGGAAAAGTAGCCGGTGTAGATGTAAGCGTAAACAACAATGCACCCGGCGCCGGTGCTAAAGTGCGTATCCGTGGCCTTGGTTCTATAAATTCAAGCCTTGATCCTTTATATGTGGTAGATGGTGTTACCGGTGTAGATGGCAATAGTATAAATCCGGGAGATATCGCATCTGTAGAAGTATTGAAAGATGCATCTTCCACTGCTATCTACGGTGCACGTGGTGCCAACGGTGTTATAATGGTTACCACCAAACGTGGAAGGGCCGGTGCTACAAGAATCAGTTACGATGGAAATGTAAATGAAGCGCAATTGTACCGGCATCTTCCCACGTTAAACTCAGATCAATTTGTACAGGTATACAATCTTTCATTTGCAAACGGTCAAAAGTTTGATCCAACTGGCGCAATCAACACACCACCACTTGCATTAAACCATATCAACTACCCTTTGTTGTTTGATGCCAATGATAAACCATTGTACAATACAAATTGGGAAAAGGAAACGTATAAACCTGCATTCTCGCATAGCCATCAGTTAAACTTCCAGGGCGGCAGCGATAGAACACTTTTTGGTATTTCACTGGGATACCTAGACCAGGATGGCATTATGGTGAACTCTGGTTTTAAACGCTACTCCGCCAGATTTACTTTAGACAATGATGTGAACAAATGGCTGAAGGTTGGTGGGGCTATTTCACTAATAAAAAGTCAGCAAAAACTGGTATCAGATGGTAATGGTGGCCTTAATGTACCAAGAATGGTAACAGAAGAAGTTTCACTTGTTCCTATAAAATATCCTGATGGTACATGGGCGGGCAATAATGATATTGCTGGTCTTGAAGGCGGCCCTAACCCGGTGCACATTGCTATGAGCCGCTATACACTCAATAATAATTTTCAAACGCTCGGTAATACCTACCTGTTGTTTCACATAACCAAAGACCTGGATTTTAAATCTGATTTTGGCTTTAACCTTAATGATCAAAAAAACAATTTCTATTCCGGCAGTGATTTACCACACCTTTCACAAGACCAGGGCGGCGTAGCCAATATCAATAGTTACTTCAATACATTTTGGCAATCTGAAAACTATCTTACCTGGAACAAACAGGTAAAGCCTAACCAAAAGCTTACTGCATTGTTAGGCGCTTCTTTTCAACGTGCATACCAGGAAAGGATGAGAGCGGAAACACAAAATTTTATTGATGATTTTTTTCAATGGGATTATTTGCAGGCAGGTTCTGTACGTTCTGCATCAGAATCGCAGGATTATAAATCAACGCTTAATTCTTATTATGCCCGTGTTACGTACAACATCAGTAATAAATATTTATTTACTGCTACCGGCAGGTACGATGGTTCATCCAAATTTGGAAAAAACCACAAATATGGTTTCTTTCCTTCTGTAGGTGCAGCATGGAGAATTTCGCAGGAAGACTTTATGATACACAATCCTGGCATCATCAGCGATCTTAAAATACGTGCCAGCTATGGTTCTGTAGGTAACCAGGAAATCGGCAACTACCTTTCTCTTGCGCAAATATCTCCGGGTACTACGGTGTTGAATGGTGCCAATCAATCTACATTATATCCCAACTATATTGGCAACCCAGATTTAAAATGGGAGATCTCTAACCAGGCAGATGCAGGTATAGAAATAAGTTTGCTCAAAAACCGCATCAGTTTAAATGTAGATTATTACAACCGCACTACTAAAGACCTGCTGCTGCAAACGCCTATTCCATGGTCTGCCGGCCAAAACAACAACTATGTATACAGGAATATTGGTTCTGTAAGAAACACAGGCGTTGAAATAAATCTTACAACCGTAAACATTCAGACAAAAGATTTAACATGGACCACCAATTTTATTTTTGCTACCAATAAAAATAAAATCCTGAAGCTGAACAATGGCAATGCAGATATATTTCCCGGACCTAACTTTCTTGGACAAACGAATATTCTGCGTGTAGGCGAAGCCATTGGTTCTTTCTGGGGAAGAACACGCCTGGGAACTTATAGCGACAAAGAAGCAGCGCTTGCTGCTACACAAGGTTTAAAAACTGGCGACAGAAAATATTTGCTTAATGCAGATGGCAGCGAAAATTATAGCATCATAGGCAGATCCAATCCAAAATGGACAGGTAATTTCAACAGCTCATTAACTTATAAAAACTGGGATTTTAGTTTTGATATCCGTTTTGTAGAAGGGGTTAATACTGCTGCCACTTTTAAACACTCATCAGAAGACAGGCAAACCATTGCCAACAGTCTTACTACTGTATTGAATGCTTGGACACCTGCCAATCAAAACACAATGATCTCCCAGGTGAGAAACTATGCACATGCGCAAGATTCAAAGTTTGATACATGGTGGGTAGAAGATGGTTCATTTATTCGGGGACAAAATTTTATACTGGGTTATACTTTCCCTTCTTCAATGTTGCAGAAGGCACATATAAGCAGGTTGAGACTTTATGTTAGTGTGCAAAATCTTTTCATAAGCACAAAGTATACGGGTTACGATCCTGAAGTTGATACATACAATTCCTCTTACGGAAACAACCCCAATTTTTCCCAGAACCTCGATTTCTTCTCTTATCCCCGTCCACGAGTATGGAACGCAGGCGTAAATCTCAATTTCTAATTTTAAAAAAGCGAAGACATGAAGCATCTAAAATATATAACATTGCTGGCGGTTATTTTTCTTGCTGCCTCCTGCAAAAAATTTCTTGAAGAAAAGCCCACCAATTTTATTACGCCAGACTCGCAATTGTCAAGCGTAAAAGTAGCCCAGGCATTTACCAATTCGGCTTACCAAACTTTGCAGGGTTCTATGCTTGGCGGACAGCCTTCTTCTTATGGCGGCAATACCTGGAACCTGATGGAGTTTATGACAGGCAAAGCCAACAGTGATTTAGGACAAACCAATTTCAACCTGTTTCAAAATTTAAATTATAATGCCACTTCTTTTTATGTAGATACATGGTGGCAGAACCTGTACAAGGGTATTGGCTATTGCAACCAGGCCATTCAATCTATACCCGGCATTAATGCCAGCGGGCTTTCTGCTGCTACCAAAACAAATATGCTTGCTGAAGTACGTACACTGCGTGCATTGTATTATTTCTTTCTTGTACGCATGTATGGTGCAGTGCCAAACATTACAATAGTGCCAAGAGATGTAACTGCGCTTAATGTACCACGTTCTGCTGCAAAGAATATTTATGACAGTATTATTATACCAGATCTTTTGCTGGCAGAAAAATCTACACTTGCATGGAAAGACAATACAGGCCGTATTTCTATGGGCGCAGTAGAATCTATACTTGCAGATGTTTATCTTACCTATGCAGGTGCTGCTATTAATGGCGGCAATACATACTATGCAGAATCTGCAAAAAGATCATTGGCTGTAATTAATAGCAATGCTTATTCTTTGTTTCCGGAATATACAGATATGATTAAGCCGGCTAACAAAAATATTGGCGAGTTTATTTTCCAGGTGCAATATGCGGCAGCGGTGCCATCTACTAATCCGCTTACACCGCTAACCATTCCTAATTACTCGGGCATTTCTAAATATTCTGATGAATATGGATCAGTTTACCCTACCCTACAGTTTGTTGCTTCTTTTCCGGCAGGTGATAAACGTGTGCAGGAACGACAGTTTTTTTACAGCAGTTATCCTAGTATAAAAACCGGTACTACTGTTACTTTTAAAGGCCCGTATATCTATAAATGGTTTGATTCTGTTGCTGTAACCAACACTACAAAATCTGATCTGAACTATACGCTATATCGATTGGCTGATGTAAAGCTGATGTATGCAGAAGCGCAGAACCGTGCCGACGGATCTCCTAATGCTACTGCATATCAAAGCCTGAACGATATACGCCAGCGGGCAAAACTGGCGCCGGTTGCAGGTCTTAGCCAAACTGCATTTGAGCAGGAAGTATGGTTGCAGCGTTATTTTGAATTGTGCTTTGAAAACAAAATGTGGTTTGATATGCTGCGCACACGTAAAGTACACAATGATATTACCGGTAACTGGGACAGTTTTGTTGGCCACAAAACTATATTCAATGCAACATTTACAGAAAAGCAATTACTGTTTCCTGTGCCCAAACAGGAGACAGATGTTAATCCAAATTTATTACCCAATAACCCGGGTTTTTAAGTTTTGCAGTAGGATAGACGGTTACGGATAAGGGGTTGCTCGAAAGAGCAGCCTCTTTTGTTTCACGCAGCGGGCATTGCGGGGCAGCGAGCGCAAAGATTTTCTTGTTGTATTCGCTGCGTTCTTGGCTCCTTTGCGTGCTTTGCGTGAAACCAATAAGTATACTTCATGATAATATTATTAGCCTAACGCTCAATTTGTTTATGCAGTTGAAGAGTGCGACGCAACCACCGGTTAAGCTGGTTTCAAATGCTTGGTTAATAAAGATATTAGCATTGAGTATTAAGTAGTAAGAAAAGTTGCAGGCTGACTAATTCCCCTATTTTTAATTACTGATTTCTAATACTCATCAACCAATCAACTAATCAACCGTTTCGCTTAAATTTGCAGCAGGTTATGGATAAATTTATAGTCTCAGCCAGAAAATACAGGCCGCAAAATTTTTCAACAGTTGTTGGCCAGTCGCACATTACTACCACTTTAAAAAATGCGATTAAAAACAGCCAGCTTGCACACGCATTTCTTTTTTGCGGGCCAAGAGGTGTTGGCAAAACAACCTGTGCCCGTATATTGGCCAAAACAATCAATTGCGAAAAAATTACAAAAGACGGTGAAGCCTGCAATAAATGCCAGTCCTGCGTGTCGTTCGACCAGGGCACATCGCTTAACATTCATGAACTGGATGCTGCCAGCAACAACTCTGTAGATGATATAAGAACGCTGGTAGACCAGGTGCGTTTTGCACCACAGGCCGGCAAATACAAAGTATACATAATAGATGAGGTGCATATGCTTAGCTCATCTGCCTTCAATGCTTTTTTAAAAACACTGGAAGAACCGCCACCATATGCTATTTTTATTTTAGCAACTACCGAAAAGCATAAGATACTTCCAACCATATTAAGCCGTTGCCAGATTTTTGATTTTAAACGCATCACACCAAACGATACAGTAGAACACCTGCAGGAAATTATTGACAAAGAAGAAATAACTGCAGATAAAACGGCGCTGCACCTTATTGCGCAAAAAAGCGAAGGCTGTATGCGTGATGCCCTTAGCATCCTGGATAAAATAGTAAGTTTTACCAATGGCAATGTTACCTACGCCAATACGCTGGAGCACCTGAATATACTGGATGCAGATTATTA
This sequence comes from Chitinophagaceae bacterium, assembly GCA_044227095.1. Lineage (GTDB taxonomy): Bacteria > Bacteroidota > Bacteroidia > Chitinophagales > Chitinophagaceae > JACMLD01. The sequence continues at coordinate 230,224 of JBGAFV010000001.1, forward strand.
TTTTAAACTGCTTGATTACATGCAGCAGCAGGATCTTGCAGGCGCCATGCTGTTATACGATGATATTAACAACAAAGGTTTTGAAGGCGATCTTGTTATAGAAGGCTTTGCAGAATTTTTGCGCAACCTGCTGGTATGTAAAGATGAACGGGTAGCAGGTTTGCTGGAAGTAGCAGAAAGTTTTAAAGACCGTTATATAGAAACGGCAAAGAATACCGGCATCACTTATATCATCAGCGCCATGAATGTGCTGAACGAAACAGGCATCCAATATAAAGCTGCACGTAATAAACGCCTGCATATAGAACTGGCGCTTATTAAACTTTCTTATTTGCAACAGGCACTTGAGCTTACTGCAAATGGTGAAGGCATTACTAAAAAAAAAATAGTTGATGCTGCTAAACCAGTAGCATTTAAAAGGGTAGACTATATTCCAATAAAAGAAATAATTAAAGAAGTAACACCTGCGTCAACAGAGAAAAAACAAGTTGCTGAAGCTAAATTGATAATTGATACAGCTTCACAAAAAATAAATACAACTGTTGCTGAAACAAATCTGCAACCTTCAATTGCTAATTCCGAAACAGCAAATGCCCGCACAGAAATACAACCCGCTACTACAGGAAAGCTTGGCGCATTGGGCAAAATACGCAGCCAGTATTCAAACGCAGGCAATGCTGTTGCCTCCAGCATAAAACCTCTTTCAACAGAAGCGCTGCAACAGGCATGGAATGACTTTACTGTCTACCTAAAAGAAAACAAAAACCCTTCTGCACAAAGTTTTGAACTTGCCGTACTGCGCATAAAAGATGAAAGCTCTTTTGAAATAGTTACACCCAACAACCTGCAATTAAAATTTATTGAATCTGAAAGGGTAAAATTGTCTGAACACCTGCAACAGCAATTCAATAACCGGCAACTCACATTTTTTATTATTATAGAAGAAAAACTGGATTTGCTGCAAACAATACAAATTCCGCTGAATACAAAAGAACAATACATGCGTATTGTGGAAGAATACCCTCTTGTAAAAGAATTGAAAGACAGGCTGCGGCTGGATTTAGACTACTAATCCCGGTTTATATTTTTATTGAAGCATTCAATCCTGCTAAAGGATTTTATTATTATACATGAGCACCAATACACAACAAGTATTTCAAACCACTACCCCTACCCGCTGGCAACGTTTTAAATGGGGCGGAAGGGTTTTGCTTTTTTTATTTTTAATCGGCATTGCTGTTTTCATTATCGCTTTGTTAAAAGATAATAAACCAGATGTGCCGCAGTTTAATGAATCCGTAAAAAAAATATTGCAGCCCGATCAGCCATTTGCAAAAGAAAATAAACTTACCAAAGATTATGCAGGCTTTCGACAATATATAAACGCCAAATACGATCGCAAAAGATTTTACCAGCAGCCTAAGTATACATATTCAAACGATGCTAACCCGTTTCTAAACCCCATCATTAATGCAAAGGGACACCCCTTCAGCGATTTTGCCTGTGGCATACGTGCTGCTTTTTATGTAACCTGGAATGTGCAATCTTTTTATTCATTAAGAACTAATATTTCAAAAATAAATTTAGTTATTCCTGAATGGCTTTTTTTAGACCCAAACACAGATACATTAAAGCCCAGGATAGATGCAAGGGGTCTTGCTATTATGAAGCAGGCAGGTGTGCGCATTATGCCTATGCTCTCAAACAATATTGATAAAGTTTTTAGAGGCGATGTTGTAAAACGCATACTAAACAACCCGGCAAAAAAAGATAAGCTGATAAACGATATTGTTAAGCTGCTTACCGATAATAATTTCTACGGCCTTAATGTTGATTTGGAGGAATTGAACCAGGAATCTGACGAACCGTTGATTGCTTTTCAGAAACAATTGTATGAAACTCTGCATGCAAAAGGTTTTGCAGTAACGCAAGATGTAATTCCGTTTAACGATGATTACAATTTTGCAGAACTGGCCAAATACAATGATTACATTTTCCTAATGGCCTATGACCAGTTCAATGATAGTACAGGACCGGGGCCTATCAGCTCTCAAAAATGGATTGAAGCTGCAGTAGACAAAGCCGCAAAAAATATTCCAGCACAGAAATTAATTCTTTGCATGGCTGCTTATGGCTACGATTGGATGAAAGCAAAGAAAGACAGTATTGCTACAGTCTCATTCCAGGATGCATTGAAAATAGCAAGAGAGAGTGAGGGAAAAATAGATTTTAATAACGATACCTACAATCTCTCTTATAGTTATTACGACGATGAAGACACTGTGCACGAAGTGTATTTTACCGATGCGGCTACCAATTTTAATACGCTTAGGTTTGCAACAGAATATAATTTAAGCGGTGTTGCTATTTGGCGCTTGGGTACAGAAGACAGCAGGCTCTGGCATTTTTATGATAAAGAAATGACCAAAGACGCACTGAAGAATTTTGATTTTGCCGAATTTGCAAAAGCGTCCCCTATTAGTGAACCAGACTATATTGGTTATGGGGAAGTACTGGATATTGTTGCGCTGCCCAAAAGCGGCACCATTACACCCCAGGTGGATACCGCAGAAATATTAATTAGTGAAGAAAATTATGATAGCCTGCCTACACCCTATATAATTAAAAAGTATGGACAGCCCAAAGGCAAACAGGTAGTACTAACTTTTGATGATGGCCCAGACCCTAAATACACTGCACAGATATTAGATATACTTGGGCAGGAACATGTGCCGGCAGCTTTTTTTATAGTAGGTATAAATGCTGAAAACAATATTCCGCTGGTAAAAAGAATTTATAACGAAGGATATGAAATAGGCAACCATACATTTACTCATCCTAATATTGCTGCGGTTAGTACGCAAAGGGCCAATATAGAAATGGAATCTACCCGTTTGCTGATAGAATCGCTAACAGGTCATTCTACAATTTTGTTCAGGGCACCTTTTAATGCAGACTATGAGCCTGGTGCTATAGAAGAATTGTTACCGGTAGCCCTGGCCCGTAAAAAAAATTATTTAGACATTGGTGAATCTATAGACCCCGAAGATTGGGAACCTGGTGTAAGTGCAGACACCATTCTAAGCAGGATTATTTCTATTAAGAAACGTTTGGATGCAGACTCTATTAACGGTGGCATTATTCTACTGCACGATGCTGGTGGCGATACACGTAAAGAAACTGTTGCTGCGTTACCGAGAATTATAAAATATTTTAAAGACAATGGCTACCAGTTTACTACTGTTGCAGATTTATTGCATAAGAAAAGAGATGATTTAATGCCGCCAATACCAAAAGGCAGCGGTTACTATCTTATTCAGCTTAATTATTTTTTAGCTGAAATTGGTTACTGGGGCGGCCATATTCTTTCTTCACTGTTTATTGTATTTATTGTTTTATCGCTGGCTAGAATTGTTACAATGGCTGTGCTGGCATCTGCGCAGCACCGAAAGGAGAAGAAAGAAAACATTATTCCTTCGTGGATAAACGGAACAAGTGTTGCACCGCTGGTAAGCATTATAGTTCCCGCATATAATGAAGAAGTAAATGCTGTAGGCTCGCTTAATAATTTATTGAAAACGGATTATCCCAATTTCGAAATCATTTTTGTAGATGATGGAAGCAAAGATGCTACGTTTGAAAAAGTGAATACAGCATTTAAAGATCATCCTAAAATGCGTGTGCTTACCAAACCCAATGGTGGTAAAGCTTCTGCGCTTAATTATGGCATACTGCAATCAACTGCAGAATTTGTAGTGTGTATTGATGCAGATACAAAACTGCTGCCAAATGCTGTGTCTTTATTAATGCGTCATTTTGATCAGCAACCCGGGGCTGAAGAAAATACAACCGGTGCTGTAGCCGGTAATGTAAAAGTGGGCAATGAAGTAAACGCTATTACCCGCTGGCAGGCTATTGAATACATTACCAGTCAGAACTTTGACAGGAAAGCATTTGCGGCAGTTAATGCTATTACTGTTGTACCCGGTGCTATTGGCGCATTCCGTAAAAAAGCGCTTACAGATGCGGGAGGTTTTACAACAGATACGCTTGCAGAAGACTGTGATCTTACCATCCGCATTTTACGCTGTGGCTACACAATAAAGAATGATAACAATTCTATTGCGCTTACCGAAGCGCCGGAAACTGTAAAAATGTTTTTGAAGCAACGTTTTCGCTGGAGTTTTGGCGTTATGCAAACTTTCTGGAAGAACCGCGATGCATTGTTTAACTGGAAATACAAATGGTTAGGCTGGATAGCATTGCCCAACATACTCATCTTCCAGTTTATTATACCTACCATTGCGCCACTGGCAGATATTTTTATGATTATCGGTTTAATAACTGGTAACAGTGAAAAAATACTAACTTATTATTTTCTTTTTATGCTCGTAGATGCGGCTGTTTCTATACTCGCCTTTAGCTATGAAAAAGAAAAATACAGCAAACTTATCTGGTTGATTCCGCAACGTTTTATTTACCGCTGGCTGATGTACTATATCCTGTTTAAATCTTACCGCAAAGCCATTAAAGGGGAATTACAACATTGGGGAGTATTAAAGAGAACAGGTAATGTGAAAGACGTTGAAGTGGCATAGCTGTTAGCTGCAAGTCGCAAGCTGCAAGCTACAAGTTTTAAGCAATTAGTTATTTATGTTTTTTAATAGTAATTCTTTGATATTTTATCTGCAATTTTTGATACGTTGGGTACAAAGCCTGAAGGGCTTTACTATACGTAACCAGGCATGCAATGCCGGGATCTAATGCTATGCAAACACAACCCTAAAGGGGTTGAATGACGAATACATAAAAAGGGCATTTGAAGTATTTAAGCGCTGGTTATAGATATACAGTTGAAGTGTGCGACGCAACGATGTTTAATAGTAGTATAATTGCCGGGAGAATAAAGCTGTTAGCTACAAGCTTTGAGCTATGAAATCAATAAATAAAATCATACCCCTCATAAAAATCAGTGTAATCTGTGTTCTATTATTTTAAAAGAAAATCGCCGTTCTATATTAGAAATGGGAACGCCGCTTAGAAAAGCGGCGCATAAACCCTAAAAAGAACCCTCTATTACTACTATCTTGAATTAATATTTTTGTTGAGATTGCTAAGATGAGTAACTATTTTGCAGTGGGAAAATTTTAGCAGCCCGTTAACCGCAGTTTAACGGGTGTTAATGCTTAACTGTGGGTTAACATTAGCGCATTACCGGCTAAAACCAAATGTTTGCATATTTGTGAACGCTCTTAATTTTTTTGAAAAAATATGCGTTCTGCTACTTTAAAATGGATGCTTCTCTTGCTCACCATCCTGGTGGGGATAATCCTTGTGGTTCAGTTGTACTGGATTAGCAAGGTGTATTTCTATGAGCAGAAAGAATTCAATACCAACGTTATTAAAAGCATACGGGGCGTCTGCGAAGACATGAAAATTGATGATAACCCCGGCACACAATTGCAAAAACTTATTGAACGCCCTAATCCCAGCAGTTTTTTAATACGGGTAGATACCATTCCGCAAAAAGACAGCCTTATCAATTTCTTTTACAGCGAATTTGAAGATTTTAATGTTTTTACTGATTGCAAGATTGCAGTGTACAATGATGACAACAATCGCTTTTTATACCAGGCCTACCTTCCTACTGCTGCATCCAACCAGGTACAGCCAACCAACCACCCGCATTACACAGAAATAGACTTACCGCTTATTCAAAAAAACTATCCGTATATACTGTTGTATTTCCCGCACAGGCAGCAGTATATTATTCACCAGCTTGGTTTCTGGATTGTAACCAGCGTTATTCTTTTGCTGGTGCTTGCAGGGTTTGTAGCCAGCATGTTTTATTTCTATCGCCAAAAATTCTTGAATGAAGTACAAAAAGATTTCGTGAATAATTTTACGCATGAATTTAAAACCCCGCTTGCAGTAATGAAGTTAGCAGCCGGCGTGCTTAGCAGTCCGCCAATAACAGAACAGCCAGAAAGGCTGAAAAAATACAGCGCTATTATTGCCCAGCAAACAGAGCACCTGCAAACACAGGTAGAAAGATTATTAAAAACATCAAGGACTGATCAACACCAGTTGCCGTTGGAGAAAGAAGAATTTATTCCGAACAACATTATAAAAGATGTTTTAAAAGATATGGACCCGCTGGTGAAACAAACCAACACCCGCATAGAATTTATTGCAGAAGAACAAAACAAAACCATACATGCAGATGAAAGCAATATTGCTATGGTGATTGTAAACCTTGTTGAAAATTCTATAAAGTATTCCAAGGAACCACATGTTATTATAACCACCTCTTCGGAAAATGGCCACTATAGCATTTCAGTAAAAGACAATGGCATTGGCATAGAGAAAAAATATATGGGGCAGTTGTTCAAAAAATTTTTTAGGGTGCCTACGGGTAACGTGCACAATGTGAAGGGCTTTGGCCTTGGTTTAAACTTTGTAAAAAAAGTGATTGATGCCCACAATGGCAAAATAATTGTAAACAGTATTCCGGGCATAGGCACTGAATTTAAGATTATTTTACCACGCATATAATTACGAATAACATGTGGTTAACACCACTTGGTATAAAGAATGTTTCAATTTTGTAGCACCTAAAAAGAATATTATGGCTACCAAAGCAAAAGTTTTACTGGCCGAAGATGATGCTTCACTTGGCTTCATCATCAAAGACGCCCTAGAAGAAGATGGGTATGAAGTGGTACATTGTCCCGATGGACAAACAGCTATCGATCGTTTTAATAAAAACGAATTTGACATTTGCCTGCTTGATGTAATGATGCCCAATAAAGATGGTTTTGCGGTTGCAAAAAAAATCCGTCAGCATACAGATCTTACACCTATTCTCTTTCTTACTGCAAAATCTATGGAAGAGGATAAAATAAAAGGCTTTCAGTCCGGTGCAGATGATTATATCACCAAGCCGTTTAACATGTCTGAACTTTTATTGCGTATGGAAGTATTTCTTCGCCGTACAAAAAAAATGTACTCAGAAAAAGTGCAGGAATACCAGATTAGCAAACTGAAATTTTCTTACACAGATCTTAAAATTGTATCCAGCCAGGGAACTTCCTCAATGACACAGAAAGAAGCAGATCTGCTGAAATTTCTTTGTCAGCATCCCAACAAAGTACTTAAACGCGAAGAAGTCTTGTTAAATGTATGGGGCAAAGACGATTACTTCCTCGGCAGAAGTATGGATGTATTCATTACCAAACTGCGCAAGCATTTTAAAGCAGATCCGGACATAGTGCTGGAAACCATTCACGGTGTTGGTTTCAGGTTCAATGTACCTTCTCTGTCGGCAGCATAAAATAAGTATAAGCGTTTCTATATACATTATAAAGCAGGATCTATTTCCTGCTTTTTTTATTTCTGTTATGTATGTATAGCTGGTGTTTCTTCGTTAATAAAGAATGCACCCTCATTCATATTATGTTAACAGCTATTTAACATACGTTAATAACCACTTAACCAAAGACATAGACAGCTTTGCACCTGCAACAAATAAAAGAACCATGCCCAACCGTCTGTTAAGACTGGTACTTATTTTTCTATTGCCTGCCTTTTCCAATGCGCAAACACCCGATTCAGTACGGCTAACCATGCCCGAAGCAGAAAAGATTTTTTTACAAAAGAACCTCACACTTCTTGCACAACAATACAATGCAGATATTAGCAAAGCACTTGTACAACAAGCAAAGTACTGGGATAACCCTGTGCTGAATACCGATCAGAATATTTATGATGGCAAATTCTTTCGGCATAACCAGGATTTTGGACAAGTATACGTACAACTGCAGCAGGTGATAAAGACTGCCGGCAAAAGAAATAAACTTATTCAGCTTGCCAATGATGATGTGCTAACTGCACAACAACAGTTTAACGACCTGATGCGCAACCTTCGCTATGTATTGCGTAATGATTTTAGTACGCTTAACCTGCAATTTAAAACACTGGCTATCTACAAAACGGAAATCGCTTCCCTCGAAAAACTGGTAAAGGGCATGGATGCGCAATTGCAGGCTGGCAATATTTCGCAGAAAGACAATATTCGTGTAAAAGCTTTGCTATATAGCCTTCAAACAGAAACAGCCGATTTGCAGCGGCAGATAGCAGATACAGAAAAAGAATTTGCTGTTTTATTGCAAACAAGCGGCGATACTGTTTTTATACCGGTAAGAGAAGATAGTCTTACTATTAATATCCCCTACTCGCTTGGTGCATTACTGGATACTGCCAGAAACAATCGTCCAGATGCACAATTAGCACAAACCAATCTGCTATCTCAACAACATAACCTTAATTATCAAAAATCCCTTGTTACACCAGATGTAACTGTTGGCGTTGAATACGATCAGCGCAGCAGTTATGTAAACAATTTTTGGGGCCTCGGTATTTCTTTGCCATTGCCAATTCTTAACAGGAACAAAGGCAATATAAAAGCAGCGCAAATAAATATACAGCAGGCAAATGTGCAGGTACAGCAAGTACAAAATGCATTGCAGCAGGATGTAATAGCAGCCTATCACAAACTGCTTACTGTACAGCAACTGCAACAGTCTATGCCCTCGGAATTTATAAGCAAGTATAACCAGCTGATGAAAAACATGATCCAGAGTTACCAGGACAGGCAGGTTGGTCTTCTTGAATTCATTGATTTTTTTGATGCATGGAAAGATGCTACTACCAAACAACTGCAACAACAGGCCATATTAAGCAATGCCGCCGAAGAACTTAATTACAGTACAGGTACAACTATAATAAACCTTAAATAACCCTGAAAGAAAAACATTGAAACCATGAAGAGCTTGTCTTTGATTATTTATTTACTAGCCGCAACTGTTTGCTTATACTCATGCAATAACAGCGACGCCAATAAGGAACCTGCTAAGAAAGCAAAAACCTGCATATCAGATTCGCTGGAAAAAATTATTCATATTGATACTGCTGGCCTGGCCAATATTGATGATGAATTAAAATTATCGGGCGAAATAAATTTCAACGATAACAAAGTTGTTAAAGTATTTCCTTTTAGCAGTGGCCAGGTGCTGGAAGTAAAAGTTTCTATTGGCGACAAAGTAGCAAAAGGCCAAACACTTGCTGTAATTAAAAGTGCTGAGGTAGCAGGCAACTATAGCGATCTCTCAACAAGTGGAAATGATGTAGCGATTACAAAAAAACAATTAGACAATACCGAATCGCTTTACAAAAATGGTATTGCCAGCGAAAAAGAATACCTGGAAGCAAAAGAGAATTATAATAAAGCTGTAACCGCTGCCAATAAAGTAAAAGAAATGATTGCCATTAACGGTGGCGGGCATACAACAGCAAATGGCATGTATGTAATTACATCGCCAATGAGCGGTTATGTGGTAGAGAAAAAAATAAACCAGGGCGGATTTATAAGAACAGATAATGGCGATAACCTCTTTACTATTGGCGATATAAGCGATGTATGGGTTTGGGCAAATGTGTACGAAAGTGATATTGCCAAAGTAAAAGAAGGATATGTTGCTAAAGTAACCACACTCGCTTACCCTGATTCTGTATTTAAAGGCGTAGTAGATAAAGTAAACCAGGTGCTGGATCCGGTAACCAAAGTAATGAAGATAAGGGTGCGTTTATCCAACACTGGTATGCAACTGAAACCAGAAATGTTTGCCAACATAATTATAGAAAATAAGGAAGGTAAAAAAATGGTAACGGTCCCATCCGATGGTGTGCTGAGTGATAATGGGAAAAATTTTGTAATTGTATTCCACGATAAATGCAATCTTGAGCTAAAAGAAATTGCTGTTTTAAAATCTGTAAACGGAAATGATTTTATCAGCTCGGGGCTAAAAGAAGGCGATAAAATTATCGGACAAAACCAGGTATTACTTTTTAATGCGCTTAAAGAAGAATAATGAATTGATTGCTAACTGTATCATCATTCTTCCCTAACCACTCTTTATGAATAAGTTTATAAAAGGCATCATACATTTTTCACTGCGCCACCGGTATTTTGTTTTCTTTCTTACCGCTGTGCTGGTGGCATTGGGTATCTGGAGTTATAAAGAAACGCCGATAGAAACATTTCCGGATGTTACCAATACGCAAATCATTATTATTGCACAATGGCCTGGCCGAAGTGCAGAAGAAGTAGAAAAATTTGTAACCATCCCACTGGAAACAGTACTGAATTCTGTTCAGAAAAAATCTAACCTGCGTACCACTTCAGCATTCGGTCTTTGTTATATGCGCATTATTTTTGACGATGATGTTGATGATGCATTTGCACGTCAGCAGGTATTTACGAGATTAAGTGGTGCAGATTTGCCCGATGGTGTAAAACCAGATGTACAACCACCTTACGGTCCAACGGGTGAAATTTTCCGTTATACACTAAGCAGCAAAACAAAATCGATACGGGATCTAACCACAATTCAAAACTGGGTGCTGGACAGACAATTTAAAAGTGTACCAGGAATTGCCGATGTAAACAGTTTTGGGGGCGAAGAAAAAGTATTTGAAGTGAGCGTAAATCCAGAGCTGCTCATTAAATACAATCTTACTTCGCTTGATGTGTACAATGCTATTGCCAAAAGCAATGTAAATGTTGGCGGCGATGTTATTGAACGCAATGGCCAGAGTTATGTAGTTAGAGGAATAGGCGTATTGAATGATATTGACGACATAAACAACATCATCATTAATAAAATAAACGGCGTTCCGCTTTTGATACGCAATGTAGGTACAGTTGTGGAAGCCGGTAAACCACGCCTTGGGCAGGTAGCAAGGGATCAGGAAGAAGATGTACTGGAAGGAATTATTGTAATGCGCAAAGGCGAAAACCCCAGCGAAGTGCTTGACAGGGTAAGGGCTAAGGTAGATGAACTGAACAACAGCATACTTCCCAAAGGTGTAAAGATTAATACGTTTTACGACCGTACTAACCTGATGGATTTTGCACAGGAAACAGTAATCCACAATTTAATAGAAGGCATTGTACTGGTAACGATAATTGTACTGCTGTTTATGGCCGATTGGCGCACAACTGTAACTGTTAGTATTATTATTCCTCTCTCTTTATTGTTTGCGTTTATCTGCATGCGCATAAAAGGCATGAGTGCCAACCTGCTCTCAATGGGCGCAATAGATTTTGGTATTATTATAGACGGGGCTGTAGTGATGGTAGAAGGTTTGTTTGTGGCGCTGGATCACAAAGCAAAGGAAGTTGGTATGGAAAGGTTTAACAAACTTGCCAAACTGGGCTTGTTTAAAAATACCGGAACAGAAATGGGTAAATCCATTTTCTTTTCAAAGGTTATTATCCTTACCTGTCTTGTTCCCATTTTTGCATTTCAGAAAGTAGAAGGCAAAATGTTTTCGCCACTTGCCTATACACTCGGCTTTGCATTATTGGGTGCGTTATTGTTTACGCTTACGTTGGTACCAGCATTATCCAGCATTTTATTAAGAAAAAATGTACGTGAGAAACACAATCCAGTCGTTATATTTTTTGAAAAAGGTGTAAGCAGGTTGTTCAACATTGTTTACCGCAACCAGAAAAAAAGCATTCTTATAGCATTAATCATTATGGTGCTTACATTTTTCTCTGCAAAATTTCTAGGAACAGAGTTTTTGCCAGATCTCAATGAAGGCGCATTATGGGTAGAAGCAGAATTGCCTATGAGTGTATCGCTGTCTGAAGCCAATACCATTTCAAACAAAATGATTGATATTCTGGCAAAGTTTCCGGAGGTAAAACAAACACTCTCACAAGTTGGCCGAACTAACGACGGAACCGATCCCAAAGGGTTTTTTAATGTGCAGATACAGGTAGATCTTAAACCTAAAAAACAATGGGAAAGAAAAATAACCGGTGAACAACTGATTGATGAAATGGATGCGCAATTAAGAAAATTCCCTGGCATTACTTTTAATTATTCTCAACCCATACGTGATAATGTGGAAGAAGCAGTTGCCGGCGTAAATGCTGCGCTTGCAGTAAAAATCTTTGGGCCCGATTTTCAAATACTGGATGATAAAGCAGACAGCATACTTAATGTTTTAAAAACAGTTCGTGGTATAGAAGATCTTGGTGTATTAAGAAATCTTGGTCAGCCGGAGTTCAGGATAGAATTGGATCAAAAGAAAATGGCTTTCTATGGTGTTACCACTGCAGATGCAAATGCTGTAATTGAAATGGCAATAGGTGGTAAATCGCCCACGCAATTGTATGAAGGCGAAAGAAAGTTTGATGTGCGTGTGCGTTACCAAAAAGATTACCGTGCATCATCTGAGGCCATACAAAATCTGATGGTGCCAACGAGCGACGGTGCAAAAGTCCCGCTAAAAGAAATTGCAGATATTAAAACACTTACCGGCCCTGCATTTATTTTCAGGGATAATAACATGCGGCATATTGCAGTAAAATTTTCTGTGCGTGAAAGAGACTTGGGCAGCACTATTGCTGAAGCACAGGAAAAAGTAAATGCAACGGTGCATTTACCTGCAGGTTATAAAATGACGTGGAATGGCGAATTTGAAAACCAGCAACGTGCTACTAAAACACTTGGCCGTGTAGTGCCCATTTGTTTGCTTGCCATCTTTCTTATTTTGTTTATTACTTATGGCAATGTAAAAGATGCATTTCTTACCATTATAAATGTACCATTTTCACTAATAGGTGGTATTATGGCGCTTCACATTACTGGCATTAATTTTAGTATTTCTGCCGGCATTGGTTTTATTGCGTTGTTTGGTGTTTGTATACAAAATGGTGTAATTCTTATTTCTGTATTTCGCAAAAACCTGGATGCCGGAATGCATCTGGATGCTGCCATAAGAGAAGGTGTAATCAGTCGTGTACGCCCCGTAGTTATGACAGCATTAATGGCAATGATTGGTTTAATGCCCGCCGCAGTTTCTACCGGCATCGGCAGCGAAACGCAAAAGCCATTGGCGGTTGTAGTAATTGGTGGTTTAATTACTGCTACCATACTTACATTGCTTATACTCCCGGCTATTTACGCACTAGTGTTTAAATTTATGCACCACCGCAGCAACAGGAAAATATTAAGAAAGGTTGGTGCTATCGGACAATAAATAATAAGGCAGCCGCTAATAGCAACTGCCTTATTGGTTTCGGAAGGTTTAATGTTTATTGCTTAACTAACAATTTAAACGCATTGGTTGTTTTTGTAACCAGCGGCATTGCTACTATTAAACATTGTTGTGTCACTCACTTGTACTGTATAACTGTATTGAACAGCTACTTTACAATAATTGCCTTTGTCGTTTCGGAAAGTTTAATATTTATTGTTCGTCTAACAACTTAAATGTAATAGGTTGTTTTTTGTATGATTTTACATAACGTCCATTTTGTAAAGCAGGTGTCCACTTGCCACTTTTCTTAATTACTGCAATAGCAGAAGGTCGCAATTCTTCAGGGCCGTTAATTGCTACTACGTCGCCAACATTTCCTTCTTTATCGATAATAAATTGAACCATTACTGTCCCTTGTATTTTTTGGGCTAATGCTTTCTCTGGGTAAATCAAACTTCGCCTTAGAAATTTTCGCCACGCAGTCATTCCTCCTTTATATTCAGCATCAGGTCCAATTCCGCAAATCATTCCATCATCTAAAGTTTGATCTTTAATTGTGCTGTCAATTTTTTCAGTTGTAGCTATTTTACTTTGTTCAGTCTTTTTTATTTTAGAAAAAGAATAATTAAAATAATTTATCATTGCCCAAACTATACAGCAAATAATTATAGAGATCGCTATAGTTCCGCTTGTCTTTGATAACTGCATTCCTGAAAGTATATTTTGTAAAAAGAAAAATCACTATCAGACTTTTATCACTCAGGCAACTTAAATGTAATAGGCTGTCTCTTGTACGACTTAACCTTAGATCCATTCTGTATAGCTGCTGTCCATTTTCCGCTTTTCTTAACCACTTTAACAGCAGCAGCACGCAATTCTTCAGGACCGCTTATCGCTATAACATCACTTACATTTCCTTCTATGTCTACTACAAATTGAATCATTACTGTCCCTTGCACACCCACATCTTCTGCTTCTTGTGGAAAAACCAAATTCCTGTTTAAAAAAGCCGCCCATGCAGAAAGGCCACCAGGATACGCTGATTCAATTTCCACTTTTGTAAATATTTCTGGTGTATCATCTTGCTTTTTTGGCGCAGTAACAATTCCCTTTGCTTCTTCTACAGGCGGGCCAACAATACCTTTGTCTTCTGTACCATCTACATTAGCTGTTCCTATTTTCACATTGTCTATATCTTCAACAGGTGGTGGCATTTCCTCTGGGGCAGCTTCTTTTACAATTTGAGGTGGTGAGGTAAATGCTAACGTTTTCACAGCTGGTGGCGGCGGTGGTGGTGTTACTGGGGGCGGTGGTGTAATTGGTTTTTCCGGCAAATCGACTTTTATTAGCGTATAATCTTTTACGTCAATTGCTTTATCAGCTTTTGGTTTAATTGCTGCAACCAACAAATAAGTTATCAATAATAAAACTACAATCAGGAACATTGCTATCAATGATTTTATCAACCGGCGCTGATAATGTTTCCGCAAATCATAAGCGCCATACTCTTTATTGCGATCATCAAAAATTATATCCAGCACATCGGCTGTAAGTATAGAACCTGCTTCCATAAACGTATTTTTTTTAGGTTAAACAATAGAAGGCCTGCGGGAACAGGTTCCCGTTTTTAAAATCCCTTCTTTAAATGAGGTAAAAAATTGAATACATCAGCCTGTATACTTCATGCCCGATCGCTGCATGCAGTTGTTGGCCCAACTGGCCATTTGCGCAAAACTATATTTTCCGGAAAATTGCTTTACACTAAGATTTTATTTCTAAGAAATTCCATAAAACTTATAGGCATGCTCAAAAAATACACCTCGTTCCCGCTATTTCTCTGCGAAACATTCTTCTCCTCTTCTTTATTAGTCCTGGGCTAAAAATCTATCTCTTTTTCCGCATCAACATTGCAAAGATTATTATGGCTATTAACAAATAGCAAGTCTTGATTAATTACTTTTGCGCCAGCAATTAAATACCTGATGAAAAAGAATTTTTTACTACTGCTTTTAGTGGCATCAACACAGTTAAACGCCCAGATTTTTAAAGACACCGCTATCCAAAAAAACTGGAGCCTGCACATACAGGCAACAGTTATACCGCAATACCATTTCAATTTTACAGCAAAGTATA
This sequence comes from Chitinophagaceae bacterium, assembly GCA_044227095.1. GTDB lineage: Bacteria > Bacteroidota > Bacteroidia > Chitinophagales > Chitinophagaceae > JACMLD01. Next base: position 245,470 of record JBGAFV010000001.1, read on the forward strand.
CAGGAGATAACAGCCTGCAAACTTCAGAACCTGTAAGAACATCCATAACCAATACCTATTACATTGGCAGAAAACTTTGGCGTAATGCGGCTATTTATTTCAATCCTGAAATTGCTGGTGGCGAAGGTTTAAGCAAGGCAACAGGCGTTGCCGGTTTCCCCAATGGTGAAACATTCCGCATCGGTAGCGCTACACCCAAATTGTATGTGGCCCGTGCCTATATAGAACAAAAGTTTGCATTAAGCAGCAACACCACTTTGGTTGAAGACGATCAAAACCAGCTCAGGGAGTATGCCCCGGAATCTTATATTGCTATTAGAGCGGGAAAATTCAGCGTCGCAGATTTTTTTGATGATAATACTTATAGCCACGACCCGCGTACAGACTTCATGAACTGGAGTTTAATGAGTGCCGGTGCATGGGACTATCCAGCCAATACAAGAGGTTATACCAATGGTTTTGTGCTTGAATTGAGAAAGCCATCATGGGCTTTGCGAACTGCAATGGTGCAGGTACCAAAAGAAGCCAACGGGCAAAAGCTCGACACCAAATTAAGCAGTGCCTTTGGTACCGTGTTTGAAGCCGAGAAAAAATTTACGGTTAACCCCCAACAAAATATTGTTGTAAGACTGGGCGGTTTTTATAATAAAGCAAATATGGGCAACTACGATGAAGCAGTTGCAAATGCAATGGCACAGTTTACAGACCCGGATGTAACCACAACCCGCAAATACAGCCGCAATAAATTGGGTTTTTATCTTAATGCCGAACATAATTTTAAAAACGGTGGAAGTTTCTTACGCTATAGCTGGAATGATGGCATAAACGAAACATGGGCTTTTACAGAAATTGACAGAAGTTTTTCTGCAGGCCTTTCATTTAATGGCGCAGCATGGAAAAGGCCAGGCGATAAATGGGGATTGGCTTATGTTGGCAATGGCATTTCCAAACAACACCGTAATTATCTTGCCAATAAAGGATATGGCTTTATTATTGGCGATGGCAAACTTAATTATGGCATAGAAAATATTATTGAACTTTTTTACAGCTATCATATTTCTAAACTGCATTTATTTATAAGCCCCGATTACCAGTTTATCATTCACCCTGCATACAATAAAGACCGGGGGCCTGTGCATATTGTAGCACTTCGCCTGCACTTTGAAATATAATTGTTAATAAAACAACGCTTGCCTTTTAAAGTAATATTTTAGCACACCACTTTATTGTCTTTTAAACGAATTGCTATGAAATTAAAAGATATAAGAACCAAAATATTAAAAGGCGATTTCAGCAGCCTGTTGGGATTAAACAAAGGCAAAGACGCTATTCATCCTTCGGAAGTAGCTACAATTTTTTATTCACTGCCCGCAGATGCAGCCATAGAAGCTTTTTTACATTTTCAACAAACCAAGCAACTTTATGTATTTCCTTATCTCGATAGCCAGGTACAGAGAAAAATTATAAAAGGCATTGATAAAAGTAAAGCGGCTTATATACTCAACAATTTAAGTTCTGATGACAGGATCATTTTTCTTTCTTCTCTAAAACCCAATGAAAGAACTCCCCTCGTAGAACTTTTAAGTGATGATAAAAAGAAATCTACTTACGATATACTCGGTTATCCCGAAAGAAGTATAGCCGGCTTAATCAATACAGATTTTGCTACTATAGATGCCAATATGACCATTGCCGAAGCAAGGGAGCATTTGCAGAAATTTCATAAAGACACAGAAGCGGCCAATGTTATTTACGTGGTAAATAAAGAAGGAATATTGATTGATGATATACCCGTAAGAAGATTTGTATTAAACGACCAGAATAAAACAATAGAAGAAATACTTGACGGATTTTGTACCCGCTTAAAAATAACAGACAGCCGAGAAGATGCTGTGGCCATGTTTAAAGAGTTTGACCGTGTTGTGCTTCCTGTTACTGATGATAACGATAAACTGCTGGGTGTTGTAACGGTAGATGATGTACTTGATATTGCAGAGCAAAAAGATACCGCAGCCATTCAAAAGTTTGGTGGTTTGGAAGAACTGGATTACCCTTATGTAAAAACGCCTTTCTTTTCTTTACTGCGCAAACGTGCAGGCTGGCTTATCATCCTGTTCATAGGAGAAATGTTTACGGCTACGGCTATGGGTTATTTCGATAAAGAAATGTCTAAAGCAATTGTACTTGCATTGTTTGTGCCATTAATTATTTCAAGCGGTGGTAATAGTGGTTCGCAGGCGGCAACGCTTATTATACGTGCCATGTCGTTAAAGGAACTGGGTCTTAAAGACTGGTGGTATGTTATGCGTCGCGAAATTTTATCTGGCCTCTCACTGGGTATTATTCTTGGCGCAATTGGTTTTGTACGCATCACGCTATGGCAGGAGCTTGGCTTGTATCATTATGGTGAACACTGGCTACTATTGGCCATTACTATTTTCTTTTCTCTTATTGGCATTGTAATGTGGGGAACATTAAGCGGTTCTATGATTCCTATTGTTTTAAAAAAATGCAAGATAGATCCTGCTACTTCATCTGCGCCGCTGGTAGCAACATTGGTAGATGTAACCGGGTTGATTATTTACTTTAGCATTGCTGCTATTATTTTAAAAGGGACTTTGTTGTAACCTCACCTACCTCACCCCCGGCCCCTCTCCAGTTGCACTGGCGAGGGGTGCCTCTCCGCATTATACTTTATTATTGATAGCAGGGGATTCTTGTGTATGTGATTTCAAAAAATATAGTATTGCTCCTGAGTGCAATGCCGTACAAGTGTGCGACGCAAGTAAAGTCCTATAGCATTCTAATGTTTGTTTCAAAAAAATATTAAACTAACTCAAGCAACTGAGACTGTAATTAATAAGCACTATTACCGAGAGACACCCCTCTCAATCGAAGATGGAGAGGGGCCGGGGGTGAGGTAGTGTGTTCATTTTTTCACTAATTTGTCTTTACAAACAACTGTTGCATGAGAAACAAAACTTCTTTGCTTTTGCTATTAACATTATGCTTTACCGGTAGTGTATCTGCACAAACCAAGCCCGTTAAAATTCCGGAAAACAAAAAACTGGTACTGGCTTCTGTAGATAAACACCAGCAAGAGCTAATTAACCTAAGCGATTCTGTTTGGAAGTTTGCAGAAACTGCATTGAAAGAAAAGCAATCTGCAAAAATACTGGCAGACTATGCAGAAAAAAATGGCTTTAACGTACGGCGTGGCGTAGCCGAAATGCCTTCTGCTTTTATTGCAGAATATGGATCGGGCAAACCAATTATTGGCATACTGGGAGAATTTGATGCATTGCCTGGCTTATCTCAAAAAGTACAAACAACAAGAGAAGCATTACATGCAGGTGCGCCTGGTCATGGTTGCGGGCACAATATGTTTGGCGCTGCAAGTCTTGGTGCTGCACTTACCATTAAAGAATTGATTGCAGCAGGAAAACTAAAAGGCACTATTCGTTTTTATGGTACACCTGCAGAAGAAGATGTGGGCGGAAAAATATACATGGCACGTGCCGGTTTATTTAATGATGTAGATATATGCCTGGACTGGCACCCCGATTCTGAAAACAAAGCGAATATGCAGAGTTCGCAATCTATGATCAGTTATATTGTTTCGTTTAAAGGCAAGAGTGCCCATGCCGCCGCAGATCCGTGGAATGGCAGAAGTGCGCTGGACGGTGCAGAATTTTTTACGCACGGCATTAATTACCTGCGTGAGCATGTGCACCCTAGCGTACGCATGCATTATGTATTTAAAAAAGCCGGCGATGTACCGAATGTAATTCCTGCAGAAGCAAGTGTATGGATATGGATTAGGGACAGCAAACGGAGTGGCGTAGCCGAAGTTGAAAAAAGAATGCGTGAAATAGCACAAGGCGCTGCTACCATGGCTGGTGTAACAAGTAGCATAGAACTAACCAGCGGCGATTATGAACTACTGGTAAATGATGCCGGCGCTAAAGTGCTTCAGTCTAATATAGAAATGATTGGGCCTATTACCTATACCAAAGAAGAAACAGATTTTGCCAATGCTATTATGAAAGAATATGGTGTAGAACCAAAAGGAATAGACGGTAGCATTAAACCGCTTGAAGTAACAAGGCAGGACCCGGATAATGGTTCTACAGACGTAGGCGACATCAGCTATATTGTTCCTGAAATTACTTTGCTTGCAGTAACTGCACCAGCCAAAGCACCATGGCACTCCTGGGTAGTGGTGGCCTGCGGCGGTATGTCTATTGGTCATAAAGGAATGTTGTTTGCAGCAAAATCATTATCAACTACCATGGTTGATTTATTTGAAAACGAAAAACTGCGGATAGACATAAAAAAAGAATTTGACCAGCGCAAGGGCAATGAAGTTTGGAAACCGATGTTGCCAGACGGGCCGCCGCCGGTGGAATAGGACCTCAACACCTTACCCCCGTCACCTCTCCCGCTGCGCTGGAGAGGGTGCCGCTCGGTATTATGCTTTATTAATAGTTGGCAGGGGGTTCTTGTGTTTCTTACTTTATGCTATACCGTATAGGTGTGCGACGCAACGATGTTCAATAGTATTCCAATGCTCGTTTCCAAAAAAAAAAATAAAATGGCTCAAAAGTCCAAACTGTACTAATAAACACTCTTACCGAGAGGCACCCCTCTATGCCGAAGGCGGAGAGGGGACGGGGGTGAGGTGATTAAAAAACACAACCTTATCAATTGCAGTTTTTGCATTAATTTCGGCGTTCAAATCTTAGGAATATATGGCTGAAGCGATTAAGATGCCCCGTTTAAGTGATACAATGACCGAAGGCGTGATTGCCGCCTGGCATAAAAAAGTGGGCGATAGCGTAAAAAAAGGCGATCTGCTGGCTGAAGTGGAAACCGACAAAGCCACCATGGAGCTGGAAAGTTATAAAGATGGTACCGTACTTTACCTCGGCAGCGACAAAGGTGGTAAGCTACAGGTAGATGACCTGCTGGCCATTATTGGCGCCCCGGGCGAAGACATTAGCAACATGGTAAAAGGTGGTGCGGCTGCTCCCGCAGAGGTTAAGAAAGAAGCTGCCCCGGCTAAAACGGAAACAAAAAAGGAAGAGCCAAAAAAAGAAGCAGCCCCGGCTGGTGCCGCTTTGGATATTTCTAAAATGGAAGAAGTGATTTTAATGCCACGCCTTAGCGATACCATGACCGAAGGCGTTATTGCAGCCTGGCATAAAAAAGTAGGCGATACCGTAAAGAAAGGCGATCTGCTTGCTGATGTGGAAACAGATAAAGCCACAATGGAGCTTGAAAGCTATAAAAACGGAAAACTGTTGTATATAGGTGCGCAGAAGGGAGATAAAGTTCCTGTAAACGCATTGCTTTGCATTATTGGTGAAGAAGGAAAAGTAGACATCAATAAAATTGTTGCCGCAGCCAAAGGCGGCCCGGTTGCGCCAGCTGCAGAAGCTGCCCCTGCAGAAAAAACATCGGGCAGTGCTGCAACAACCAATGAAGCTGCTGCAAAAGAAGATGCACCCGTTGCACATGGTTCTAACGGTAGAGTAAAAGCTTCTCCCCTTGCAAAAAAATTAGCTGCAGAAAAAGGCATCAATATAGCACAGGTACAGGGAACCGGCGATGGTGGAAGAATTACAAAATCGGATATTGATAATTACAAACCTGCTGCCGCCGCAGAAACAAAACAAACATCTTCTGTTACTGCTGCTGCTTCTTCCCCTTCAAGGGCCGGAGGTGGACAAGTTAGCTTTGAAGATGTACCGGTAACGCAAATGCGCAAAGCCATTGCAAAAAGCCTTTCGGGCAGTTTGTTTACGGCACCACATTTCTTTGTTACCATGACTATTGATATGGACAAAGCAGTAGAAAGCCGCGTTAAGATCAATGAAACAAGCAAAGTAAAAATTTCCTTCAACGATATGGTGCTGAAAGCATGCGCCATTGCATTGAAACAACATCCTGCTATTAATAGTAGCTGGAGAGGAGATACTATCCGCGTTAACCATCATATAAACATTGGTGTGGCAGTAGCTGTACCAGATGGATTGCTGGTTCCTGTGGTTCGCTTTGCAGATACAAAATCGCTTAGCCAGATTGGCGTAGAAGTAAAAGAGTTTGCACAAAAAGCAAAAGATAAAAAATTGCAGCCCGCAGATTGGGAAGGCAGCACATTTACCATTTCTAACTTAGGCATGTTTGGTGTAGATGAATTTACTGCTATCATCAACCCGCCCGATGCATGTATTCTTGCCGTGGGCGGCATACAGCAAGTGCCCGTAGTAAAAGATGGCGTAGTAAAACCAGGTAATGTATTAAAGGTTACATTAAGTTGCGATCACCGTGTTGTTGATGGTGCATCTGGTGCAGCTTTCCTACTTACTTTAAAAAGCCTGCTGGAAGAGCCATTAAGAATGCTCATCTAAAAAATAAATTTCTTTTTACAAATGCGCAGAAATATTCTGCGCATTTTTTTTGTTACCGGCATTAAAACAATGATTAAGCATTGTTGCGTCGCACACTTGTACAGTATAGCATTGTTCGTCGTGGCGAAGGGCTTTGCCCTTCACTAAACATACATCGCCCTTTCAGGGCTTTACCATTCCGCAATCAATATTATCATCAAATAACAACTTGTAGTTCTTAACAACCAATCAACAAAACCATTATTAGCGAACATATAGGCTATTATGCACTTGTGCTTGATAAAGAAGGCAGAAACTTATCGCACAGAGTTAATAGAGAAAACAGAGAAAAATCTATCAGCCCGTAGTCCACAATCAATTTGTGATGCAAACTATAATACAGCTTCACATTGATTTAGAAAAAATAAACCTTCTCTGCTTGCTTAGTTAGCTCTGTGCAACACTTCTCCTTTTCTCCTTGTTCTCTTAGCCCAAAATTTAACTACCTTGTATAAATGCAGAAATCAACCATCCAGTTACTGCGCTTTCATTTTTCATTTTTTTTATTGCCGGTATATCTTTTTGCACTAGGCCGCGTGGTAAATACAAACTGGTGGCATGCTATAATTATTTTTTTCATCCTGCATTTACTGGTATATCCCGCCAGCAATGGTTACAATAGTTATATGGACCGCGATGAAACAAGCATCGGCGGTATAGAAAAACCTATGGCGCCAACACTAGAATTATATATTGTAACACTTGTTATGGATATTGCAGCAGTAGCAACCAGCTTTATCGTCAGCTGGCAGTTTGCCCTGGGGATTTTGCTCTACATACTTGCATCAAGGGCTTATAGCTATCGCGGTATCCGTTTAAAAAAATATCCATTTGCCGGGTATCTTGTAGTTATCATTTTCCAGGGTGCCGTAACCTATTGGCTGGTATATCATGGTTGTCACCAACCAGTAACAACAGAGGTACCATTTAGCGGAATGCTGGCCAGCAGTTTGTTAATCGGCGGTTTTTATCCGCTTACGCAAATATACCAGCACGAGGCGGATGCAAAAGATGGGGTTAAAACAATCAGCAGCAGGCTTGGCTATCGTGGTACATTTATATTTACGGGTATTGTTTACAGTTTGGCTATGCTGGTGCTGGCTTATCATTTTTTTTCTGAATTGGATGCCAACAAATTTTATGTACTGGCAACCTGTATGCTGCCGGTTCTCGTATATTTTTTTATATGGGCACGAAAAGTGTGGAGAGATGTATCGGCTGCCAGCTTTAGCAATACAATGCGCATGAACCTGCTGGCATCTGTTTGCACAAATACCGGGTTTCTTATTCTTCTCATCTGGAAAATAGTAGGCAATTGAGTAAAATAATATCAATAGGAACAGCTACTCCTGCTCACAAACATCAGCAGCAAGACATCATGCATTTTATGCAGCAGGTGTATGCCATGAATGAAACAGACAAACGAAAATTGAAATTCTTATATCACCAGAGCGGAATAGATACTCGTTACTCTGTGGTAGCCGACTACAATAAAAATATTGCTGAATGGAAATTCTATCCGCATTCAGAAAACCTTGAACCATTTCCTTCTCTTGAATTAAGAATGATCTGGTACAACAAATATGCACCACCGCTAAGCGTCGACGCTATAAGAAATTGTGTTGACGGATATATTAACACCAAAGAAATTACGCACCTTATTACAGTAAGCTGTACAGGCATGAGTGCACCCGGCCTCGATTTGCAGGTGATGGAACTAATGGATCTTCCAAAAAATATCTATCGCAGCTCAGTTAATTTTATGGGTTGCTATGCGGCAATACATGCAATGAAAATGGCAGATGCCATTTGTAAAAACGATACTGCTGCAAAAGTGGTAATTGTTTGTACAGAACTGTGCACACTTCATTTTCAAAAAGAACCTACGGCAGATAATATTGCTTCCAGTTTATTGTTTGCAGATGGCGCTGCTGCTGTGTTGGTAACACACGATTCATTTAATAAAAAAGGGTTGCATACAGGAAGTTTCTATGCAGAAGTTGTTCCCAAAGGAAAAAAAGATATGGCGTGGGAACTTTCAGGAAGCGGTTTTCAGATGACGCTTAGCGGGTATGTGCCCGATTTGATAGAAGAAGATTTTGAAGAACTTGTATTGCGTGCACTACAGCATGCAAACAAAACAAAGGAAGATATAACTGCCTGGTGTATTCATCCCGGCGGAAAAAGAATTCTTGATGCTATTGGTAAAACATTGCATTTGCCGGAAAACAGTTTGCAGGCCAGTTACGATGTAATGAAATCGTATGGCAATATGTCCTCTCCTACTATTCTCTTTGTATTAAAACAGCTAATGCAGCAATTGAAAAGCGGAGAGAGAGCTGAAATATTTGGAGCTGCTTTTGGACCAGGGCTTACTATGGAAACTTTCGTTTTATCAGACCGGTAAAGAAAGTATTTGTATTCAGCGTTTCGGCCAGGAGATGTTTGCGGCAAAATTATTAAAACCAAATACCGTGGCTTCGATCATGTATCAATATTGAATACTAAATACTAACCTTGAAACGCTCCTATCAAAAAGAATTGCTTGATGGCGATAACATTCCGTTTAACGACATCATGCAAAACATGAAAGAACTGGATACAATAAATACATGGCTGGGCGGCCATGCTATTACGTTAGATGGTTTTAAAAAACTTGTTCAAAATAAATCAACCATTAAAGTATGCGAGATTGGTTGCGGTGGCGGAGATAACCTGCTGGCAATTTATACATGGTGCAGAAAAAAAAATATTGAAGTAAAGATCATCGGCATAGATAACAATAAAGATTGCATCAACATAGCCAGCAATCGCCTTCAATTTGCCAGCGCAAAGTTTATTACTGCTGATTATAAAACGGTGCAGTTTGAAAACGAAAAACCAGACATCATCTTCTCATCGCTGTTTTGCCATCATTTTACCAACGAAGAACTGGTATATATGCTGGGTTGGATGAAACGCAATTCCGCTATTGGTTTTTTTATAAACGACCTGCACCGCCATTTTTTAGCATATTATTCTATAAAAATTCTTACGGGTCTTTTCTCAAAATCTTATCTTGTAAAGAATGATGCGCCCCTTTCAGTAAAAAGGGGTTTTGTGAAAGAAGAATGGAAAGATTTACTGGATAAATCAGGAACACCAGGTTATATTATTGAATGGAAATGGGCTTTTCGCTGGCTGATTATTTGCCGGCATTTATAAAGTTATACCAACCATGCAAACCTTCGCCACCCAAACCGCTTCCTTAAACACTCCTTTGGAAATGGAAGCCCCTGTATACGACACAGCCATTATTGGCGGTGGCCTTGCGGGATTGGCATTGGCAATACAACTTGCAAAAGAAAATTTCCGCGTTGTTGTTATAGAAAAAGAAACCTACCCTTTCCACCGCGTATGCGGAGAGTACATCAGTTTTGAATGCTGGAATTTTTTAGAAGGACTTGGTTATCCATTAAGCGATATGGATCTGCCGGTTATTAAAAAAATACTGGTATCTGCCCCCAATGGCAATACGCTTGAACATGCATTACCACTTGGTGGTTTTGGAATAAGCAGGTATAAGATTGATGCAGAACTTGCGCAGATAGCAAGAGATTGTGGTGCAATAATAAAAGAAGATGAAAAAATAAACGAGGTTTTTTTTGATGGAGATTTTTTTACTGTAAAATCAGATGCCGGCCTTATAAAGGCAAAATGTGCAGTAGCATCGTTTGGTAAACGAAGCAATCTTGATGTAAAATGGAAAAGGCCATTCGCTATGCAAAAAACCGGCAAGCTCAATAATTTTATTGGCGTAAAATATCACATTAAAACAGATGCTGCGCCAGATACTATTGCGCTGCATAATTTTTCTGATGGCTATTGTGGCATGTCTCAGGTAGAAGGCAATGCTTATTGTCTTTGCTATTTAACAAAAGCAAATAACCTCAAAAAATCTGGGAACAGTATTAGTGAAATGGAAAAAAATATACTGTGCAAAAATCCATTCTTACAAAAAATATTTTCTACTGCTGTTTTCATTTATAAAGAACCAGTAACCATTGCGCAGGTATCTTTCAGTAAAAAAGAACAGGTAGAAAACCATTTGCTTATGGTAGGAGATGCGGCCGGAATGATTACGCCTTTGTGCGGCAATGGCATGAGCATGGCATTGCATGGAAGCAAAATTGCAGCAGAATGCATAAGTGTTTTTTTGAAGGGTCAAATATCCAGAGGTGAAATGGAAAACAATTATACTGTACAGTGGAATAATTTATTTGCTAAAAGGCTGCGTACAGGCCGCTTTATACAACGGATGTTTGGCAAAAGCGGTCTTACCAATGTTTTTATTGTTATTTTAAAACCATTTCCTAAAATTATAGCATATTTGATCCGCCAAACCCATGGAGAACCCTTTTGAAAACAATTTTAAAAATTTGCATGAGACATTTGTTACTGTTGGTTTGGGTTTGTTTTTTTATAACGATTGGTGCCAGGGCGCAAAATTACCGTGCTATACAGGGCTCTTCGTATGCGGGGGCATTAGGTGTACACAATAACCCCGCCTCTATTGTTAGTACCCCGTTTAAATGGGATGTTGCTTTATTCGGCGTTCAAGCCACCAGCAGTACCAACGCTTTCACCATACACAATTATTCTTTTCTTTCGTCTCCGGCCAACTCACTTTACCAGTTAACCTCCGGGCAATTTCCACGCAAGGCAAACATAGATTTTAACCTTAACCTGCTTAATGCAAGAATATCTTTAAACAGGAAAAGCAGCATTGCGTTTGGGGCTGTAATCCGTGGTTACAATAATCTTAAAACCAGTGAGTACAATTTTATTGATACCATGCATAACGTTACCAATTTCCTTGAAATAAATCCTGGCCTGAATAATATAACTGGCAAACTTCGCAGCAGTGAATGGTTTGAAGCATATATCAGCTATGCACGTACGCTTTTTGATAATGAAGTAGGCAGGCTAAATGCTGGTATTACCGTACGTGTGGGCAAAGGCATATCCGGCGCTTATGCAGATATTAATAGCCTTAGTTACACCACCAGTTTTCAAAATAACCAAACTGTTTATACAGCTACAGATGTAAGCGCAGAATACGGCTATACTGCCAGTTACGACCAGTGGAAAAGCAGCAACACTTCCTCCCAAAACATAAAAAATTATATGGCCTATACAAATGGAGGCGCTTCCATTGACGCAGGCATTGAATACCTTATAAAACCACAGGGCACTACAAGTTTCTATAACGATGAAAATTATTATGATTACGATTGGAAGTTTGGCCTTTCTGTTCTTGATGTTGGTGCCAACCAATACGTATATGGAAGTGAAAGTCGAATTATTTATGGTGTAAATCCAAACATTACCAATACAGTTCTTGACAACAAATTTGATTCTACCATTACTTCGTTAAAAACATTTAACGACAGTCTTGCTACCATTACAAACCTTAGCCGCATTGGCGGAAAGTTCATTGTATTTAATCCTATGCGGGTAGTAGCAAATGTAGATCGCTATATAACTGGTAATTTTTACGTAAATGCAGAAGTTTCTGTTGGCATTCCGCTATCGGGCATTAAAGCAAATTATTACCAGGTAAAAAACATAAACCTTTTTGCATTAACCCCACGTTGGGAAACGAAAAGATTTGGTGTCTATCTTCCTATTCAATACAACACACAAAATCAGTTTTGGGTAGGTGCTGCATTTAAAGCAGGGCCTCTTTTACTAGGCTTTCATAATGTTGCCAACCTGTTCAATAAAACTTCTGTCCAAAATGGCGGAGGTTACATTGCACTTATATTCCGTGCATCAAAAGGCGCCGACGGTCAAACTGACAAAAGGCTAAACTGTCCAAAACCTATCTGGTAAATTACTTACACCATCTCCGGAATTGCGCATTATTGTATTCATTGTTGTTTTGTGAGCAATGAATAAAATGCATACTTTCATAATACAAAGAACACAGTCTTACATGAAAAAAATCACATTGCTGTTTATTGGTCTTATTTCTATTTTATTGGCTGATGCACAAAAATCAAAAAGACCCAAAGAGGCATTTTATATGCTTGATGCAAATATGAAAAGTACTTCGCAGGAATTGGCCAAATATTTTATTCATGCAAAAAAAATAAACGATACATGTTGGCAATTTGATACTTATAATATGCGTGGCCCCATCATCAGTTCTGAGCAATACAAAGATGAAAAAGCCCAGAACGCAAACGGACGGTCTTACTATTACAATAATGCCGGCACTGTTGATTCTGTCGGCGAATATAAAAATGGGGTTGTTAATGGCACATGGTATTATTTTAATGATACAGGCAAAGTGATTCTAAAGAAAGAATTTTTGATTGGCTTACTTTCTTCTACAGAAGATTTATCAAAATCTGACTCAATAAAAAATATAAATAACTCAAGTGTCAAAATGGGTGATCAGAAAATTGTTGCCAAAGCTGGTGATTTTGTTTCTATTGAAATAGAATCAGATTTTCATGGCGGACAAAAACAATGGATCAATTATCTCAGTAAAAATATCGCCTACCCTGAATTTGATATTAAAAACAAAATAGAAGGGAACGTTGTGGTAATATTTATGATTGACACAGAGGGTAAAATTTCCGATCCAAGGCTTTCTAAATCGGTTGAATACTTTCTTGACGAAGAAGCCCTGCGCCTGATAAGAGAATCACCCGATTGGACTCCTGCTTTACAAGATGGTAAAAAAGTAAAATCGTATAAAAAACAACCGATTACTTTTAGGCTGCAATAAACATTTCAGTAAATTTTGAAAGTTCAGAAATTGCATATAGTTTTAAACTGCAAATAAACAGTTATGAAACTAACAGAAGCCAAATTACAATTCATTGCATCCTGGGGTGCATTTGGTTCTCATTGGGGCATTAACCGCACCATGGCGCAAATACATGCATTGCTTATGATAAGCGCTGAACCACTTAACCAGGATGATATTATGGAGCAATTAAACATCAGCCGCGGTAATGTAAACATGAACATCCGAGAACTGGTAGACTGGGCACTGGTAGAAAGAGTAATATTGCCGGGCGAACGCAAAGAATATTTCAGTGCAGAAAAAGATACCTGGAAAGTAGCAAAACTGATCATTAAAGAAAGAAAAAAACGTGAGCTGGAGCCCATGCTAAAGCTAATGGATCAATTAAAACAAGTAGAAGGCGACAAAAAAGATAAAAATGTAAAACAGTTTGTTGATACAGTAACAGGTATTAAACGTTTTGGTGAACAGGCAGATAAAATGCTGGATGTAGTAGTGAAAGCAGATGAAAACTGGTTTACAGGAAGCTTAATGAAATTTTTTAAATAACCAGCTATTGATCATCTATGTGTACCTCTTTTTCTACTGTGCCTATGTGGTAAATATTTTGCAAAAAAACATCAAAACAAATACCCCTTATTTTTGTTATAGTACAAGAAATCAGCAATATGGATCAGCCCAAAAAGAAAACCGTTGTATTAGGCGCATCAGACAATCCTGATCGTTACAGTTATCTTGCCCTTAATCGCTTGCACGATAAAGGCCATCCGGTTGTTGGTATAGGCAAAAAAGAATCTGCTGTAAATGGAATTGCTATCAGCACTGAAAAAACACCAGAAGAAAATGTAGATACAGTAACACTTTATCTCAGCCCTGCCCACCAGAAAGAATATTATAACTACATATTGTCGCTAAAGCCCAAAAGAATAATTTTTAACCCCGGCGCTGAAAATGATGAACTGGCTGAGCTTGCTAAGGCAAACAATATCAAACCTATGGAAGCCTGTACACTTGTTCTTTTAAGTACAGACCAATTTTAACAGGCAACAAACAATTTTTCATTCTGCGTATCGTTTTTAAATTATACTTCTCTTTGCAGAAGTATAGTGTTTGATCGTACCCTTCTAAAACTTTTTGTCCAAATCCTTAAAACACTTGTTTATGAAAACCCTTTACCTGTTGGGCACACTTGCCTGCATGTCTGTTGCATTAAGTTCCAATTGCCAGTCTTCTACTCTTCCTGTTAAGCACACTCCAGAAAAATCTTTTAATCAGTTACCAGATAAAATTTCCTGTCCCGAAAGCACACTAAAAAATATTTTTTCAGCTTCAGTAAATAATAACCTAAGGGTTGATTTTGGATCTTCATTTAAAATAGAAGGTACTGTGGTTGCCAAAACAATCGTTGCAGCCGATCAAATCAGTATTAACATACGTTGCAACAATTTTAAAAATGCAATGCTTAATATTTCAAAGCTCACACAGCCCAATGGAACCATATCTTACGTAGGCAGAATTGCAAGTCCACACCACGGCGATGTATTGCTGTTGTGGGAAGAAAACGGTCAATACACATTCATCAGGCAGAAGCAATTACTTGCAATGGTAGAATAATCTATTAAGCAACCCGCAGGTTTTGGTATACTGTTTTACGCTAAAACAGCTCATCTGCCACTCGTAAAGAATGGTTTATCCAAAAAATTAATCAAACAATAACGGCAAAACAGCTTTTTGTTTAAATGGATTTTTCGTAAATTCGGAAAACCCATTTAAATATGATCTGGAGAAAATTTAATGGCGATCCACTTGATCTTCCCATCAGGCAGGCTGTTGAAAACACCATCAAACGAGAAAGCAACAAAGGCTATCATCTTAAAGTTTGTATTGGTACAGATAGCCAGGTAAAAGGCAGCGATACGGAATTTGCAACTGTAATTGTTTTTCTGCGTGAAGGACATGGAGGTTTTATGTTTATTCACAATGAAAAAACAAAAGCCAAATACAGTATTAAAGAACGTATGCTGGTAGAAGTTGCCAAAAGCATTGAAATTGCCTATGAGCTTTGTCCGTTGTTTACAGAATATGATGTAGACATGGAAGTGCATGCAGACATTAACACCAACCCGCATTTTAAAAGCAACGATGCACTAAGAGAAGCTATGGGTTATATACTGGGTATGGGCTTTGCCTTTAAAGCCAAACCAGAAGCTTTTGCCAGCAGCAGCTGCGCCAACAAAATAGTTAACTAAACCCTTCAACTGATGAAGGGTTTTTTATTGTACAGTTGTGTACCACGCACAGCTAAGGGAATTGTCTCCTGTAAAAATTAATTTCCTGATTAGAATTTTCGCTGATCTTTTTTGCGTGTTCTTCTGCGAATCTGCGGCCAAAAATCTTTTCGCTATTTGGCTTACAGCAATTATTAATTACTAATTCCTAATTATTAATTATCGTTAAACCGCTCAGTCGCATCAGCAATAAACTTCAGCACTTTATCACGCCCCAATTTTTTAGTAGCACTGGTTACAAAATGTGCAGGCAGAAATTCCCACTCTTTGCGCATGGCATCTAAAAACGCTTTTACATTTGCGGCAACTACACGTTGTGTTTCTTTATCAGCCTTTGTAAAAATCAATGCAAAGGGAATTTCCCATTCACCCAATTGATTTACAAAATCAAGATCTATTTTTTGCGGAGCATGTCGTCCATCTATTAATACAAATACATTTACCAGGTTTTCGCGTTTGCGCAAATAATTTTCAATCATCTGCTCCCACCTGTTCCTGTCCCGTTGAGAAACTTTTGCAAAACCATATCCGGGCAAGTCTACCACGTACCAGCTTTTATTAATAACAAAATGATTTATCATTTGCGTTTTGCCAGGTGTGCCCGAAGTTTTTGCAAGCTTTTGATTGTTGCAAAGCATATTAATAAGCGAGCTTTTGCCCACATTGCTTCTTCCTATAAATGCATATTCCGCTTTATCAGGTGTTGGACATTTAGTATAATCGGGGCTGCTGATAAGGTACTCCGCAGAATTTATTTCCATAGCGGCGAAGTTAATTGAAAGTCCATAGTCTTTAGCCGGTAGTCTATAGTTCTCAGTTCCGAAATTCGGTAGCTCTTTATGCAAAGATGCTTGCATAGATTTTGTGAGTCAAAAAACTAAGAGAGAGGAAACTATAAACTCCCGAACCTCGAACTTTTCTGAACTAACGACTATCGACTCCCGACTAAAGACTATCGATTATATTTGCACTCCAAATGAGCAAAAGCCTTCCACACGATAATGTTGTTCCGTTTAAAGGTTCAGATCAAACAAAAAAAGAGCAGGTAGCCGGCATGTTTGATAAGATTGCGTTCCGGTACGATTTCCTCAACAGGTTCCTGAGCGGTGGTATTGATATTTATTGGCGCAAAAGGGCCATTAAGGAGCTAAAGGCGCTTCAGCCCAAAAAAATGCTGGATGTAGCCACCGGTACCGGCGACGTGGCCATTATGAGCTATAAATTTCTGAAACCAGAAACAATTATTGGCATAGATATTTCAGAAGGGATGCTGCAATTAGGCAGGCAAAAAGTCGCTAATTTGCTGTTAAATAAGCAGATACAGTTGCAATTGGGGGATAGTGAGGCAATAAATTTTGCTGATAATACGTTTGATGCAATAACCGTGGCTTTTGGTGTACGCAATTTTGAAAACCTGCGGAAAGGATTGGCAGAAATGATGCGGGTATTAAAGCCTGGTGGCAAGCTGGTGGTGCTGGAGTTTTCAAAACCAAAACAATCCGTGGTAAAAGGTTTTTACAATCTTTATATGCGCATTGTTACACCCGGAATTGGCAAATTGGTTTCAAAAAACCGCGAAGCTTATCAATATTTAAATGATTCAGTACAAAAATTTCCCGAGGGAAATGATTTTATAACCATAATGAACGATGTTGGATACACTGCTACCTATTTTACAAAACTTACAGGAGGAATATGTACCATTTATTGCGGTTCAAAAAACAGTACAGCATTGTAGCAGCGTTGTTGTTCATTATGTCTTCTTTTAGTGCATCTGCACAATTGAGAGATTATCTTAACCTGCCCGATAACGACGATAAAGCATACCACATCGGTATTGTTATAATGGGCGTTAGCAGCCGTTTCCAGATTAGCCATCATCCACAGTTTTTACAAAGCGATACCGTTCTTTCTGTATATCCCGAAAACACATTCGGGCTTGGTTTGGGCGGCATGCATACTTTTAAACTTGGCAGCCATTGGGATGCAAGAATTGTGTTTCCGCAATTGCTGTTTGCCAATAAGGTAATCACTTATAACCTTAAATACCCCGAAAGCGGCGAAAGCCCCGTAACAAGAAAAACCATTGAATCTATTTTATTGGGCATACCTGTACAGATAAAATACAAAAGTGACCGCATCAATAATTTTCGTGTGTACATGATGGCAGGCGCCAAATGGGAAACTGATCTTTCGTCTAAAGCGAGGGCAAAAAATGCAGACGATTTGGTAAAACTAAAAAGCTCCGATTTCGGAATAGAAGCTGGCATCGGTTTTAACTTCTATATGCGCTACTTTATTCTTTCGCCAGAAATAAAAGTCAGCAACGGGATAAGCAATGTGCATAGCCGCGATCCAAATCTCAAATTTTCAAACGTAATAGACAAAATACAATCACGCCAGATTATATTCTCACTCATTTTTGAAGGATAGTTTTTCAAATTTAATAGCAGGCTTAATTCCCTGCCAGGTGTCTTCACCGGGCAAAATACACCTATCATAATCATCTATACTTGGTTGGCAAGGACAGCAACCACAGAATAAGTTTTTAAAAATTAGTGCCCGGGCTTTTGCAATGCTATTAAACATTCTTGCGTCGCACACTTCAACTTTTTCGGCAATGGGCAGCCGTTCAGCTATTAAATGTTACATTTAGTCCGCGTAGTTTTACTAAATTTATTACAAACCAGAACAACTATTTTCAATATTTGTATTAGCAGTAAAATTATCCCCGGCTATTTATGCAAACTTAATAGCCCCTGCATCTTAAACCCACAACTCCGCGTTATGAAAAAAATTCTATGCTTTTCTGCATTACTATGCATACTGCTTATAAGTTGCCAGCAAACAGATAAGAAAATAAATTTACTGCTCAACAAGGCCCAGTTACCCTCCCAGCTTTTTACAATAGACATTAATAAAGACACAACCCTAAAAACTGCTAATGGTGCCTTTATAACCATTCCGCAAGGCTCACTCACTGGTGCTTCAAGCTCATCCGTGCAGCTACAAATAAAAGAAGCGTATAGCATGGAGCAAATTATACTGGCCGGACTTACCACGCAAAGCAACGGGAAACCATTAAGCAGTGGCGGCATGATTTACATTAATGCTATTGATCAATCTGTAAAAATATCAAAAGCTATAGCTGTAAAACTTCCAACAACTTTTATTGATAAAAGAATGCAGCTCTTTAAAGGAGATACCGATGCAAATGGAAAAATAAATTGGGTAAAGCCAGATAGCTTGCCTGCAAACGCACAAACAATGGCATTGGAAGCCGGACGACAACTTTTTATGAATAATTGCGCTTCCTGCCATGCAATTGGTAAAATTAGCACTGGACCAGATTTGGCGCATATACTAGCCAGGTCACCAAATAAAAAATTATTGTACGAATACACAAGGAACAACCAACTGATTATGACTCATGGTGAAGATCCTTACTACCGTTGTCTTTACGCACATTGGAACAAAACTCAAATGAACACATTTACTTCTTTAACAGATAAAGATTTGGACTATTTGTACAGCTATATTGAAAATGAATCAAAAGTTCGTAATCTGCCAGTACCCAAAGATGATATCAGGCCATGTATAGATAGTTGCATCATGTATTGGAAAATAAAAAACAGGCTAGAAGATATAAAATACAAACTAAGCAATGATAAAGTTGATATGGTAGTTAAGGAAGTTATTAACCAGGCTACCTCTTCAGCTGATAATTATATACCAGATACTATAACACCGCAAATAACAACACAATTAATAGACCCAATAAAAAAAGTACAGCCAGTTTATAATCAATCTTTGTACTATCAATTTAATATTCAAACTTTTGGCTGGTATAATATTGATCATTTACTAGACGCACAAAATGCTGTTGAATGCAATTTAACTGTGACTGTTGGTGGTCAATACAAAGAGAACATTAATCTTTACCTTGTAATACCTTCAGAAAAAATTTTTACAGATGGAGGATTGCTAGACGGGAAAAAAAATACATACGGATTTTATACATCCGATGGTAAAATTCACCTGCCATTAAACACAAAAGCATATGTTTTTGCTATTGGTGAATTTGAAGACAAAATAATCTTTGCAAAGCAGGAATTTTTAATTGTGCAGAACCAGGATTTTGAAATGAGCCTTTCTCCTGTAACTAAAGATTTTTTTAATAACTCCATAAAAGACCTAAACCTGGCAAACATGTCTTTTTCCGTAAAAGAAACAAAAAATGCAGACACCCTGCGGCAAATAATTAAAGAATTAAAAGATGTAGAAAAAATAAAACCCGTGCATTGCAATTGCGATTGTATAATAAATCCCCCGGGTGCACCGACAGAATTTCAAGATTGGGAAAACAGCCATACCGATACAAGTATATTTAAAAACAAAGATTTGTTTAAAAAATAAATTGACTTGGCCAGTGGAGATAGCGATTAGGGTTGAGAAGCTAAAAGGTGCGTGTATCACGCACCTTTCAATTTTATATTTTTTATCATTATAATCTTTCTAATCCTTCAAAATCCTCGTCTCAAAATCCTCATTCCAAATTTTCGTCTATTTCTTTTTCTTATTGTCTGTAACATCCTTTACACCCAATTGCCCTTTTAGAAAATTGGTAACCTTTGTAAAGAGGTTAATGCGGGCAATATTTGCCGTGCCGTTGCTACTGATGTTATGGCTAAAATCGGGAAAGAAATATTGATCAAATGGTTTATTGGCATTTATCAGTTCACGGCTTAGCTCCATAGAATTTTGAACCTGTACATTATCATCTGCGCTACCGTGTATTAGCATAAGGCCACCAACATAATTGTTTACAAAGTTTACAGGTGAAGCATTTTTATAACCATCGGGGTTTTCTGCAGGAAGTTGCAGCAATCTTTCTGCATACACATTATCATAAAAACGCCAGTTGGTTACAGGTGCAATGGCTACTGAGGCTTTAAACTGGCCTGCATATTTTGTAGCTGCCAATGCTGCAAGATATCCGCCATAACTCCAGCCCATTACTGCAGTGTTATCGGGGTCTGAATTATAGTTATCTGCTAAAAAATTTTTAAACGCTATTAAATCTTTTATTTCAGTATCGCCGGGTTTTTTATAAGTAGCTTTTCTAAATGCCTGGCCGCGGCCCGGTGTTCCTTTGGGATCTATACAGGCTACCAAAAAGCCCTGGCTGGCTAAATAACGCATGGTTAGTCCCAATTTGTCCATCCATTCATTTCTTACTTCCTGCTTGTTATTGCCCCCATACACATAAATTATAGTAGGCAGCTTTCTGCCGGCAGCATTTGCATTGGCAGGCTTTATTACCCAACCGTAATAGCTGGTATCGTTATAAGAAAAAGACAGATTGTCTGCTTGCGGAACATCAAATTCATTCAAATGCTGCTGCAATAAAATATTCTGAATTAATTTTTCGTGCAAACCTTTTCCTTCATTGCTGTACATCTGGTAGCGTGATGGTTGGTTAAGCACAGAATATCCATCAAAAAAATACCTGAAATTATCTGTAATCTGCACATCGTGTACGCCACTGGCGGCAGTAAGTTGTCTTATATTTTTTCCATCCAGGTTGCATTTGTACAATTGTACATCACGAACAGCTGATTCATTTGCCATAAAATATATTTCGCCATTCTGTTCGTCAATTCCTTCTACATTCAGCACTTCCCATTTACCATTGGTTAATTGTTTTTTCTGTCCGTTGTTTAAAGCCACTTCATACAAATGACTGTAACCATCCTGTTCGCTCAACCAGATAACTGCATTTTTAGTTTGTAAAAAAAACAGGTTAGATGGATATACTTTCAGGTAGTTTTTAGTTTCTTCAAAAAAAATCGTTTGTGTGTTTCCGTTACGAATATTTACTTTAAGAACATCCAGTCTGGTTTGCGAACGGTTCAGCCTTTGCACCCAAAGTGCATTGTTATCTGGCTGCCATTTCATGCCAACAATATATTGGTTGGGGTTAACGCCTACATCTGCTTTTGTTAAGGCTTTGTTCTTAAGGTTATAAATAAATACCTGCACATCGGGTATGGCTTCACCGGGTTTTGGATAACGTTCGCTGCTTATTTCTGGGTAAAGTTTGCCATCGTACATTGTAATGGGATATTGCTGTACCACTGTTTCATTAAAGCGGAGAAATGCAATACTCTCTCCATTTGAGCTCCAATCGTATGCTTTACCCATACCAAATCCTTTTTCATACAAACCATCGACTAATCCATCAAGGTATCTTCCGGGTGCGCCATCTGTTGTAATGGCTTTTATCTCATCTGTATTTAAATCACGCACATACAGGTTTCCATCTCTAATAAAAGCAAGCTTTTTACTATCGGGAGAAAAGGAAGCATAACTCTGTTTACCATCTGCAGAAACTGGCTTGAGTGTTTTCTTAACCCTGTCCCATATAAAATTGAATTCTTTGGTAGAATTAAAATACAATGGTTCAATCTGGGTTTTGATCAAAATTTTTGAATCGTCAGGAGAAAATTCAAAGTCTTCAAAAAAAGCAAACGTAATAGGAAGTGAGTCGTTACCAATTTTTACCTGGTTAGAAAAAATTGTATCTACCAGTCTGCCGGTTTCAAAATCGAGTGTAATAATAATTTCGCTGTTGGTGGCTTTATTTGCAAAAATATAAGCAATTGAATCGCCGGTATGGGTAAGGTGTACACGAAGTTTTTGTTCATCAAGATAACTGCCGCCCCAGATGGTTTCCAGCGTTAATTTTTTTCGGTCGGCTTTATTAGTTTGTCCGCTTGCACTAAAAAATACAAACAGTGCTATAAATAGTATCTGGCAATTTTTAATCATAAACATGAAAATTTTTATCTACCCTCTTGCAAGCATATGCATACTTTATTTTAACGCTGCAAGATTACACAACATATACATAATGATGTTGATTTTAGGAGTTTCTACGTAACCAAAATAACCATTTTATATCAATAGTCATATTCTCTCCTAAACACATTTAAACGTAGTCCTATACTGAATAATGTTGCTTTTTGCGCAAGCTGTGCTGCTGCGGGTACACTTAATTTTCGGTAGGTCAGGGATGCATCAATAAATAAGTTTTGCAATACTTCATAACCAATCCATAAAGAGGCATTGGCGCCTGTAGATTTTACACCATCGCCGGTTTTATAACCATAGTCTGAAGCACGGGTTCCATTAAGTAAAAAAATATTACTTCCATAATTGCTGCTTGCGGTATCAAGGCCTTGTTTCCATACAATCAGCTTTGCCTGTATATTCCATTTTGGTGCAGGCTGATAACGTATAATACCAATGGCTTCTGTAAAATTAGCGCCCAGCGGGTGTGCCAGCGGCTGATTATAATGCGAATAGTTGGCTACAGAATCAAAATGAGAATAGGTAAACGGACGAACATAATTGATCTCCCCCTGCAGATCAAAATTCTTTACTTTAAAGGCATCAACATATTTAAATCCTACCTGGATGCCTTGTTTGTTTCCCCACCATCCGTTGCCTGCTTTTATTTCACTCAGCTTAAATTCATCAAACATAATTTGAGTATACAATTGCAGGGTATGCGCAATATTTGCTTTTGCATTAAAACCTACATTAGCATTATCGGGACTACCATTTTGCTGTTCTGCAGAGCGAAGAAATATAATCGGGTTTAAATAACTGAATTCAAAATGGTTTTCTCTTCCAAAAATAACCGACTCAAACAAACCAATGTTTAACCACTTTGTTGCCTGCAGGCTAAGGTGGTGCATGCTTGCATATTTCTTCGGCAATAGTTTATCCCCGGCACTGGAACCGTTGGACAATTCCATAAAAAGGTTTTGGTAGTTGATCTTCCAGATGCGTGTATTTAATTTCAGGAAAAGATTGCTGGCAGCAAAATCGCTAAGGAATAAACTGCGGTATCCATCTCCAATAAAATTACGATCGTACCCAAATTGTATGTTGATGTATTTGGTAACATTAAAGTATACTGATCCTCTTGCATCAAAATAATCGTAACCAGTTGTTTTAAAAGGCTTGTAAAAACCTGCGCCCGGTACTGCATGAAATTTTTGTTCCCACTGCTGAACAAAATAAGGTGTTCGTTCCTGGTTATCGGTAGCATAAAAATCGAACCCAACTTTTTTGGCAATTAAACCGCGGAAAGCAACGCCCTTGCTATTGAGATAAATATGCTGGCTTACATTGCCGGATTCCCCGCCCTGTATTTGCTGTATTACCGGGTTAACCGCAAGAAAAAAATCTTTTTGATTGACTTGTAAAAAGTCTCCCTTTGTTTTATAAAATACGCCCAAAAAAGGTTTCTTGCTTTGAAAAAAGCTTATATCGCCTGTAACCCACTCTGTACTGTTCATAAGAGCGGTATGCATATTGTACTTGTCAACAGGTGTAAAAAGGGGATTGTCTTTTTCATAATTTCTCTCTATACCTTCTACCATTATTTTGCGCTGGTAGGGTTTGGTAGTAGAAAAACTGAGAGAAGAATCGTTCATTAATTTAATATCCATACGGCCCAACAACCAGTTTTCCCTGGCGCCTTGCGGCAGCGTAACAGATTGGGCAAATGAAAAAACAGGTAGAATAAAAATCAGCCAGCTCAGCTTGGTTTTTATAAATTGCATGCAATAGTTTTTATTTTAAGAGGACAAAGCACAATTTTTTATGAGTCAAAAATACCTGATAAAAAACATCTCAATTGTAAACGAAGGTAAGATAATGAGCCGGGATGTTTTTATCAAAAACGGACGAATTGATAAGATAGCAGGCAATTTAAATGCCAATGAAGCTGCAATAGAAATAAATGGCGAAGGAAAATTTTTATTACCAGGTGTAATAGACGACCAGGTACATTTTCGTGAGCCGGGATTAACACATAAAGCAAATATATATACGGAGTCGAAAGCCGCTGTGGCCGGGGGTGTTACCTCATTTATGGAAATGCCAAATACAGTTCCTCCTGTATTTACACAAGAACTACTGGAACAGAAATATGAGATTGGCAAAAACACTTCGCTGGCCAATTATTCTTTTTTTATGGGCACCTCCAATGAAAATACTGATGAAGCTTTGCGAACAAATGATAAAAAACAAAATGTATGTGGTATTAAAATTTTCATGGGTTCGTCTACCGGCGGCTTGTTGGTAGATAGTCCGCTGGCATTGGATAAACTTTTTTCTGAAAGTGAAGTATTGGTAGCTACCCATTGTGAAAACGAAAAAATCATTAAAGCCAATTACGACCGCCTGAAAAAAGAAAAAGGAATTTTAACCGCAGCCGATCACCCGCTTATACGCAATGAAGAAAATTGTTTTGAAAGTTCTTTCTATGCTATTCAGTTTGCAAAAAAACACAATACCCGTTTGCATATCCTGCATATTAGTACAGAGAGGGAATTGCAATTGTTTACCAACCTTGTACCACTAAAAGATAAACGCATAACTTCTGAAGTATGCGTACACCATTTGCATTTTACTGCAGATGACTATGCCACAAAGGGAAACCTGATAAAATGCAACCCTGCTATTAAAGCAGCTTACAACCGGGATGGATTGTGGAAGGCTTTGCTTGACGACCGCCTGGATGTAATAGCCACAGACCATGCACCACATACATGGGAAGAAAAAAATGAACCTTACGAAAAAGCACATGCCGGTTTGCCTTTGGTGCAACATTCATTGGCACTAATGCTGCATTATGTAAAACAGGGAAAAATATCTCTTGAAAAAGTAGTGGAGAAGATGAGCCATGCTGTAGCAGATTGTTTTCAGATAGCCCAACGCGGATACATACGCGAAGGCTATTTTGCAGACCTTGTAATTGTAAACCTGGATCAATCATTTACTGTTTCAAAAGAAAATATATTGTACAAATGCGGCTGGAGCCCGCTGGAAGGCTTTGTTTTTCCATCTGCGGTTACACATACATTTATTAATGGCAACCTGGTTTATGGAAATGGTGTATGGGATGAATCTAACAAGGGCGAGCGGCTGGAGTTTGAAAGATAGTATAAGGTTAAAGGTATGGGGCATAGGGTATAAGGTGTTTTAATTTTAAAAAACGCCTTAAATAAAAAACCTTAAACCTGCAACCTTAAACCTCTCGCTTTAAACCTTACACCTTCCGTCTTCTACCTTTAACCTTTTTATTGATGCAAATAGACAACACAACATTCAGCGATCTTTCCATCTTTCACCACGATGAAGAATCATCCATCTTTCATAAACTCAATTTTACACAAACCATTGGGGGCAAAGACTGGCTGGCCCGTTTCTTTAGCGAACCTTTTGCTGAATATAAAAAGATACTGGAAGTACAGCAATTACTGCAATGCATAACCAGGCATGAAATGCAATGGCCGCAATCTATCACCAATGGCACCATAATGGTAATAGAAAAATTTTACGAATCGCCTGTTGATACTATCCCGGAATCGCCCAATTTTTTAAACGCCATTACCTATAAACTGCTTCATTCTCCCGATTATTCCCTGGTACGTTATACAGTTGGCCATTTTGCAGATTTTGTAAGGGGATTTAAAGAACTTTCCGATGTATTTGATAATGATGAAACCCCATCAACACTTCGGCTTTATATACAAAGGGCAGCACAATTATTAAACCACGAAGCTATTGCAAGGCTTGCCGAAACAAAAAAGGGTGCCGTGCTAACGCCTCATCAAACCATATACTTTGGGCATTATATACGCTATCGTTTTAAAAATGCAGCGCTGGAACTAATAGAAATTTTCAGTAGGCTGGATGCATGGTATTCTATGGCAAAAGCTGTACAGGTTTTTGATCTTACTTTTCCCGTGTTTACTCAATCAGATAAACCTTTACTAAATGCAAAAGCACTTTACCATATTCTTTTGCCTACACCTGTTGCATACGATGTAGACCTGGAACAACAGAAAAATTTTTTATTTCTTACCGGCGCCAATATGGCTGGCAAAAGCACTTTTATAAAATCGGTTGGCGCGGCTGTATATCTTGCGCATCTTGGTATGGGTGTTCCGGCAAAAGAAATGCAGCTTAGCTTGTTTGATGGAATACTGAGCAACATAAATGTGGTTGATAACATTGTAAAAGGTGAGAGTTATTTCTTTAATGAAGTACAGCGGATAAAAAATACAATCAATAAAATAAATGATGGCAAAAAATGGCTCGTGCTAATTGATGAGTTGTTTAAAGGCACCAATGTGCAGGATGCCATGAAATGCTCCGGCGCTGTTATTAAAGGCCTGATTAAGATCCCCAATTCTTTGTTTATACTTTCTACGCACTTGTATGAAATTGCCGGCGAGCTGAATGTTTATCCTAATATTCTTTTCCGCTATTTTGAAACGGAAGTAAAAGAAGATCAGCTTTTGTTTAGCTATCAGCTAAAAGAAGGCATTAGCAACGACCGCATTGGCTATCTTATTTTAAAACAGGAGAAAGTAGTAGAGATGCTGGAGAATTTGTAATTTCAGCGGATCTTAATCTACTCGCAATGAAAAAAAACTGGCTGTTTTGTTTCCTGTTTCCGGTTATTATTACCCACGCACAAAGAAATTACTCCAATACATCTATAAATGTACTTCACTATACTTTTATGCTGCAGCTTAACGATGCAGATAACAATATAAAAGGTGAAGCTATTGTAACTGCAAAATTTTTAAACGCCGCTACTGCTATTGAACTCGATCTTGTAAAGAAAAACGAAAGCGGCAAGGGCATGACGGTGGCAGCAGTTAAAGAAAACAACAAACCAATTTCATTTACACAAAATGAAGAAACGCTTCACATTAGCACTAATGCCCAACCCGGCGATACGGTGAATTATACTATAACTTACGAAGGCATACCTGCAGACGGTTTAATAATAGATAAAAACAAATACGGCCACCGCACTTTCTTTGGCGATAACTGGCCCAACCGTGCACACAACTGGTTGCCTTGTATTGATAACCCGCTCGACAAAGCAGCTGTAGATTTTATTGTTACCTCTCCGGAACATTACCAGGTAGTAGCAAATGGTGTACAGGTAGAAGAAAATAACCTGCCCAACCACCTTAAACAAACACACTGGAAAGAAACAGTTGATTTACCCACAAAAATTATGGTAATAGGCGCTGCAGATTTTGCGGTTAACTATGCTGGTGATGTTGATTGCATACCTGTTTCATCGTGGGTATATCCCGAAAATAAAGACGCTGGTTTTTATGATTATGCACTGGCAAAAGACATTCTTCCATTCTTTACAAAAAATGTAGGGCCTTATGCCTACAAGAAACTGGCAAACGTACAATCTAAAACAAGGTTTGGAGGAATGGAAAATGCCAGTACTATTTTTTATTACGAAAACTCTGTACAGGGTGATAGAAAAGTAGAAGCACTGATTACGCATGAAGTAGCACACCAGTGGTTTGGCAATTCTGCTACAGAAGCAAGCTGGCCGCATATATGGCTTAGCGAAGGATTTGCTACTTACATGACGCACTTATATCTTGAAAACAAATATGGCATTGATACTTTACAAAAACGTTTAAAAGACGATCGTGAAAAAATAATTGCATTTGCTCAAAAAAAATATACCCCTGTAGTAGATACCACTATTACCAGCAATTATTTTCAATTGCTTAATGCCAACAGTTACCAGAAAGGCGGATGGATATTGCATATGCTAAGAAGAAAATTGGGCGATACAATTTTCTGGCAAAGCATTAGAAACTATTATGCGCAATATGCAGGTAAAAACGCTACAACAAATGATTTAAGAAGAACAATGGAATCAGCAAGCGGGCAAGATCTTCAGAATTTCTTTAAGCAATGGTTGTATACGGCAGGACATCCTGTACTAGCTACCAGTTGGAAATACAATCAAAAGAAAAAAACACTAACGATAACTATAGAGCAAAAACAGCAATCGCTTTTTGAATTTCCCCTGGAAATAAATATTGCATCTGCCAGCGGAAACTTATTGCAAACAATAGCAGTTAAAGACAAATCAACAACAATAGAAATATCACTGCCGGCAAAGCCAGTAAAGATTAGCCTCGATCCCAATATCAATTTATTGTTTGAAGGAGAAGTGCGTGAAATAAAATAAACATTCCTTTAAATTGTACACATGACCATCAAAGAAAAAGTGCAGGAAAAAGAAAAAGCTGTAAAGACATTACTAGACGGATTAAGAAATCATCTCAACAGCAAGCGCATTGAATTTGATAAAGCCCCCAACTCATGGGAGTACATCAGCACACTTGGCATTACAGAAACCAAACTAAAAGAGCTGTTAGATTATTTGAAGGAGACGGTGTAAATACCAGAAAATACTTGCTTCTAACTTGCAGCCGCAAAAATGCGACTTCATTTTTTTTCATTATTCAGCCGGGGAAGACAGTGATCTTGGAACGTCAGTTCTACTAAATTACTTGCAGATGGTATCACAAAATGTGATACCATCTCATTTATTTCTTTTGCGGTCATTTGAAACATAAAATCTTTAGGAAATAGCTTTTATAAAAATAATTCTTTTAAAAATCAGGGTTCGAGACTTGGCACTTCGAATTTGATTACTATTTCATCTTATAAATAAAATTCACCATTCAACCCCTCGCCACTGGCGCAATTAATCCGTTTACAAAATATTACAGATGATCATTAATCTTCACAGATCATCGTAAAATAATTTATTTACTTTCAGCGCATGCTGGTAAAAACTTTTGGAAGCGCCGTATACGGTGTAGAAGCTATAACAATAACTGTAGAAGTAAATGTACTGAGAGGAAAAAAGTATTTCATTGTTGGTTTGCCAGACAATGCAGTGAAAGAAAGTTTGCAACGTGTAGAAAGCGCATTAAAAAGCAACGATTACCATATGCCACGAACAAAGCTGGTGGTTAACCTCGCCCCTGCCGATATTAAAAAAAGTGGTTCTGCCTTTGATCTTCCTATGGCAATTGGCGTATTAGGTGCATCAGAACAACTGGACAATCCAGAAAAACTTACTGAATATATAATGATGGGTGAACTTAGCCTCGATGGTACCATTCAACCTATAAAAGGTGCATTGCCTATAGCCATCACTGCAAAAAAAGAAGGTTATAAAGGTTTGATTGTGCCGCTGCAAAATGCACGTGAAGCAGCAATGGTAACTGGTATTGATGTATACGGCGTAAAGCATATTAAAGAAGTGATTGATTTTTTTACCAACCCATCCTCATTACAACCAACTGTTGTAAATGCAAGAGATGAATTTTTTCATTCGCAATACGATTTTGAATTTGATTTCAATGATGTAAAAGGACAGGAAAATATAAAACGAGCACTGGAGATTGCAGCAGCAGGCGGACATAATGCAATATTAATTGGCCCACCCGGCGCTGGTAAAACGATGCTGGCAAAAAGATTGCCTACTATACTTCCGCCGCTTACATTGCACGAAGCATTGGAAACAACAAAAATTCATAGCGTAGCAGGTAAGCTTCCGGAAAATGCTACGCTCATTTCCAAACGTCCGTTCCGCAGTCCGCACCATACGGTTTCTGATGCTGCATTGGTTGGTGGTGGTGGCATACCACAACCCGGAGAAATTTCTTTAGCGCATAATGGTGTTTTGTTTTTAGATGAATTGCCCGAGTTTAAAAGAACTGCATTGGAAGTAATGCGACAGCCAATGGAAGAAAGAAAGGTAAACATCAGCAGAGCAAGAGTAGCGTTTGATTTTCCTGCAAGCTTTATGCTGATTGCTTCTATGAATCCCTGCCCCTGCGGTTATTACAATCATCCTGAAAAAGAATGCAGTTGTCCGCCCGGCGCAGTACATAAATACCTCAATAAAATTTCAGGTCCACTGCTGGATCGTATTGATCTGCATGTGGAAGTAACACCTGTTCCTTTCAGTGAATTGTCTTCTATAAAAAATACGGAAAGCTCTTCCGCTATTCGTGAACGTGTAATTAAAGCAAGATCAATACAAGCGTTGCGCTATAAAGAAAATCCCGGCATTTATGCCAATGCGCAAATGAGCAGCAAAATGCTAAAAGACATTTGTGTTATTGATAACACTGGTCAAACTTTATTAAAAGCTGCAATGAACAAACTAAACCTTTCTGCACGTGCTTACGATCGCATTCTTAAAGTGAGTAGAACAATAGCAGATCTCGCTGCAAGCGAAAGAATTTTACCCGAACATCTTGCCGAAGCTATTCAGTACAGGAGTTTGGATAGAGAAGGTTGGGCGGGGTAGTTAGTCGGGAGTCTGTAGTCGATAGTAGTTTGATGCTTGGATTTCTGATTGCGGGATTTGGTAATCTTGAGATTTGGTTTGAAAATCAACCTAGCGCAAATCACGAAATTCCGAAATCACAAAATCAACAATTCGCCTTAAAATTTCTGATTGCGGGATTTGGTAATCTTGAGATTTGGTTTGAAAATCAACCTAGCGCAAATCGAGAAATCCCGAAATCTCAAAATCACTCAATTCAGCAATCCCAACGAAAATCTTCCCATATATCCCGAACTTATCCGAACTTTCAGACCTTTTAATGGTTAAACACCCTGTTCGCTATAAATTACTGTTATGAAGATATTGTTACTGTATTTAAAGCCGTATAAATGGCTCCTTGTTTTAGCTCTTATACTGGCCGCCATCAACCAGGTATTTTCTATGCTGGATCCATATTTCTTTGGAAAGATGGTAGACGATTATGCTACAAAACCGCATAAGCATAACCAGAGCCAGTATGTTTGGGGAGTAATCACCTATCTCGGCATCCTGGTAAGTGTAGCCATGGTGTCAAGGATTGCAAAAGCTTTCCAGGATTATTTTGGCAATGTAGTAGTGCAAAAATTTGGTGCTAAAATTTTTACTGATGGCTTACAACATTCAATGAAACTGCCTTACCAGGAATTTGAAGATCAGCGAAGCGGTGAAACTTTATCAATACTTACCAAAGTAAGAACAGACACAGAAAAATTTATTATCTCCTTCATTAATGTACTTTTTGGAATTATTGTAGGCGTTTTATTTGTATCGGTTTATTCTTTCCGTTTACACTGGTCTATTATGCCCATTTATTTAGGTGGCATGTTGCTTCTGGCATTACTTACCAGTTTATTAAGCAAGAAAATAAAAGTTATTCAAAAAACAATTGTTAAAGAAACAACGGCACTTGCAGGTACTACTACAGAATCTTTACGCAACATAGAACTGGTAAAAAGCCTTGGGCTTACACAACAGGAAATAAGTCGCCTTAATAACAATACGTATAAAATCCTGGGGCTTGAATTAAGAAAAGTGAAAAGCATACGTACGTTGAGTTTTATACAGGGAACTTTTGTAAACTTTTTGCGGCAGGTAATTATGTTTACGCTTTTGTGGCTGGTGTTTAAAGACAAACTAACTGTAGGCCAGGTAATGACGCTGATGTTTTATTCCTTCTTCATCTTTGGACCGTTACAGGAAATTGGCAATATCATTCTATCTTACCGCGAAGCTGAAGCATCACTCAATAATTTTCATAACCTTATGCAGAAGAAACCGGAACAATTTCCGGCAAAACCTTTGCACCTTGGCCCTATTAAAGATCTTAGTTTTAAAAGTGTAGCCTTTAAACATGCATCTGCTACGCACAGGGCCATAGAAAACATCAGCTTTGATGTAAAGACCGGCGAAACGATTGCCTTTGTTGGGCCATCTGGTTCGGGAAAATCTACATTGATGAAATTACTGGTAGGTTTATACCGCCCGCTGGAAGGAAAGATTTTATACAACGGGCTTGATGAAACTGAAATTAATTTTGAAGACCTGCGCAACCAGATTGGATTTGTAACACAGGATACACAATTGTTTGCAGGCACCATTAAAGAAAACCTGATGTTTGTAAATCCATCTGCTACTGATGAAGATTTAAGGGATGTGCTGGATAAAGCTTCCTGCAATGGTTTGCTGTCAAGAGCAGAAAAAGGACTTGATACCATGATTGGTGAAGGCGGTTTAAAATTATCTGGGGGAGAAAAACAAAGACTTTCTATTGCACGGGCTTTACTGCGCAAACCCAAGCTATTAATTTTTGATGAAGCTACTTCTGCATTGGATTCTTTAACCGAAGAAGAAATTACAGATACTATAAAAGATGTTTCTTCTCAGCAAAACCAGGTTACTGTATTGATTGCACACCGGCTTTCAACCATTATGCATGCCGATAGAATTTATGTACTTGAAAGAGGTGTTGTAATTGAAACAGGCACACACAGTAAACTGCTGGAAGAAAAAGGACTTTATTACGCTATGTGGCGCCAGCAGATTGGAGAAAGAAAGAGTTTGCACGTGGCGTAAAACAAGTCCATAGTTTTATAGTTCATAGTCCGGAGTCCTTCTATTCGTAATTGCTGTATTATTTGCACTTTTATTTTATACGGAGGCAAAAATTAAAAAATGCATTTGTGAATTGACAACTATGAATTATCGAACACAGAATTTTGCTCTCAACTCACGATTCACGTCTCACGAATAAAAAAAGCCCCCGGAAAAAATCCAGGGGCTTTTTGTTATGCGATTGGGTTAGTAATCGTTTTATAAACGCTCAAAAAGAAATATTAGTATGTGAAAATTAAAAATGTCGCACAGAGCAAGCAGAGTAAAACAGAGATAGAAAAACAACCACCCATCTTTTCTCTGCAAACTCTGTTTACCCTGCCAGAGATAATCATTTCTTACAAACCTTCTTTTCTCCTTTAACCTCTTAATTTTTAAATGATAATGGTACATCTATCTTCAAACTAAAATTTCTACCCATATTGTAAATGCCCAATCGTCCCCGCGGATCTGTTGGATAAGGTTCAAAATATTTTAACCTGCTGAGGTGATCCTGGTAAGCAACATCAAACAAATTATTGCCAAACAGGTAAATGTTTAAAATAGTATTTCCCTTTTTATTGGTAATACCAGCGCCAACTCCTGCATTAAACAATGCATAGCCCGGCGTAGGTGTTTCTGTATTGTCTGTAAGATAAACCCTGTCCTGCTTTGCGTAATAAGCCAACTGCACTTTTACAAACCCGTTTACAATATGGCTTTTCTTTGCTTCAAAGTCAAACCGCAGTTCTGAAGTTCCATGAAGCGGTGGAATAAAAGGAACATACTTATTGCTATCTGATTGCAATTTTGGATCTATATCTTTATTACAACCATATACAACTGAAATACTGTTTTCAAAATGCAATGGTTTTACAGGATGAATATCTACGCTTAATTCTCCTCCATATAAATTGGCTTTGCCCTGCTGAAATTTATAGGTTTGATTGCCTGGAACAATTACAGAATCTCCACCGATACTATTTAACAATCGCTGATTAAAAATATAATTGTTGATAGTATTGTTAAACAGGCCAAGCGTTATTACAGCATATCTTGAAGAATAAGTAAGGCCAAAATCTTCCTGTACACTAAATTCCGGTTTAAAATCAGCATCACCTATCTGGTAAATATTTGTACCGGGGTGTACACCATTGGCAGAAATTTCCAAAATATTAGGAGAGCGATAGCCACGGGAAACATTTGCTTTTACAGAAAGCTTTTCATTAAAATTATAAGTAGCACCAAAACTTCCGGATAACCCGGAAAAATGATAACTGGTTTTACTGAAAGGATTATCTGCACCGGCAGTACCTGCATCTACCGGTTTGTCAAAACCCGTTACGGGATCTGGCATTGTATACAATGCATCATTGCTGAATGAGCGGCTATCGTACCTCAATCCGCCTGCAATATCAAGTTTGCCCCATGTTTTTTTCAACAGCGCAAATGGGCCAACATCAAATTGATGGTAAGAAGGAATAATAAATTCTGTTCCGCCGGTTACATCATTTGTCTGGTACATGCCGTTAACCCCGGCAGATAAATTCCATCCATCAAACTCAGGAAAAAAATATTTTACATCGTAAGAATAGGTATTCAATTGCAGGTAAAGACCGGGTATATCATACAATACCGGGTGACTGAATTCTCTCCGTACGCTACGCTGGTAGCCAAAATTAACTGCTAACCTTCCATTGCCAAGTGTAAAGTTATTGGCAGAATAAAAACGATAGTGCTGCACACGTTGGTGCAATGGCGTTATTGCATAAGATTTCAGTTCTGCATCAGTTACTATTGGCCTTATGGTATCTGCTTCAGAAATTTGTTTGGTAAATCTTCTTGAGGCAGAATCGCGGCTGCCATCGGGTATCTCCTGCTGGTCATCATACAGTTCAATACCAATATGCGCATAGCCCCATTTTTTATGAAGACCGAATGATAAGCTTGCATCAGTTTCTTTAAAAGCTGTATTGTACACACGGCCATCGTATTTATTCTGATAATTGGTGGCTGTTTTATGAGAAAGCCTTCCCATCCATTCAAAACCATTTTGGGTACCGGCCAGCATTGCAGAACCACCAAACAACCCGTTATTGCTTTGGTATTCGCCCATAATATTTCCAATAATCATTCCTTCGTGTGCAGGCTGGTATGGAATAAGGTTTACAACACCTGCTACTGCATCAGATCCATAACTTAAACTTGCAGGCCCTTTAATCACTTCTATTCTTTCAATGCCATACTGGTCTGCTTCAATGCCATGTTCATCGCCCCATTGTTGTCCCTCCTGTCGTACGCCATCGTACAAAGTAAGTATCCTGTTAAAACCAAGTCCGCGTATAAAAGGCTTTGAAACATTAGGCCCCGTTGTAAGGGCATTAACACCTGGCACTTTTGCAATAGCATCAATAATATTTGTGCTAAGGTTTTTTACAATAAAATCGTGGTTAACAGCAACAATAGGAATAGGGCTTCTTTTTACCTGCGTGGCTTTAGAAACGCCTGTTACCACAACTGCGCTTTCTTCCACTACATTATCAGACAGTTCAAAATTCTCTGTAGTATTTCCATTGATTACTATATTTTTTGTAACCGATTTAAAACCGACTATTCCCGCTTCTATAAGATAAGTACCAGCAGGAAGCGATTTAAAAACATAATTGCCTGCTGTATCTGCTATTGCACCAATTTTAAGATCCGATATATACACTGTAGCAGCAGGAAGCGGTTTGCCGTTTTTCTTTTCTGTAATTTTTCCTGATAACGATCCTATAACTGTAGTTCGCTTTGTGTTGATTTGTGCTGAACTGGTTTGCGAAAAGACCAAACAAAAGTTTATTAAAAATATACCAGGCTGTATAATAAATTTCATGCTGAATATTTTAAGCTGAAAAACCTGCACAGGTTTTTATTCCCTGATTTGATTTATCAGTATTAATTAAGAGTATGCTGATGCTCCGGAGAAAAAGTCACCAGGGTACAGACAAATAAATCCGTTTGTTTAAATAAATTCTTATTGGGTTCAGAGCGTACTTAAAGAGAAGAAGAAGGCGGTCCTCTTAATTGAAACAGAAAAACAGGAGAAGAATAAAAATGATACAGCGGTGAAGATTGCTGCACAGAAAAAACATGCACAGCGGCAATATCAAAAAGCTGAACATTATTTGTAAAGGGAGATTCTGCTACAAGGTTATCGCATTTGCAAACAAAACCAGTATGCGTAACCTGTTTATCGTTACCGGGTGAGGCAACAATTAATTTATCCTTGTGATTGGCTATAGCATCATGCAAAAACTTTTTGGGTGTAATGCTAAAGCTGAAAACTAAAAGCAAAACACCAGCTAATAACTGACGTATAATAGGTTTTTGCAACAAGAAATATTTGCTACTTTGTTGCAAATATAAATATTGAAGCGCATATGATGCGGGCATTCACAAAAAAATGACATTTATTTTTTAAGCACTACAGTAAACAATGAACCTTTACCCTGTTCACTTTCGCAGAAAACGCTGCCATTCAATTCTTCCACAATTCTTTTTACAATAGAAAGACCGAGGCCTGTAGATACTTCGCCGGCAGTAGGAGCAGATGATATCTTGCTGTATTTGGAAAAGAGATTGGGCAATTCTTCTTTGCTTATACCTACGCCTTCATCTTTTATTTTTATGCTGATGGCATCATTAGCATCAGAGAGGCTTATCCAAACATTTTTATCTGGCGGGGAGTATTTAATTGCATTGGATAAAAGATTTTCGCAGATGCGGCTAACCATTTGTTTATCGCTTACGAGGTAAACATGTTTGCCGGGCGTTTCAAAATGAAGCTGAATATTTTTTCCTGAAGCTGCTGGCTTAAAATCTACCACAATACTTTCTACAAATACTTTCAGATCAAAATTTTCCAGTTCAATTTTATGCTGGTTGGTTTCTGCTTTTTCCACATCAAGTATAGATCTTATCAGTAATTCTCCTTTGGTGGAAGCCTGCTGTATTCTTTCAACCGCTTTTTTTTGATCTTCAGTAAAACCTGCTGTATCATCGTTCAGTACATTCAACCACATTTTAATTGAAGCAAAAGGCGTACTCAGGTCATGAGATACAATACTTATCAGCGAATTCTTTTCATAATTCAGTTCTGCAAGTTTTTCATTCTGCAGGTTTATAAATTCATTTTTCGATTGCAGTTTTTTGTTCGCCCTTCTTTTTTGTACAAGTAATAGCGCAATGATAATGGCAATAATAGCAGCAGCTACAGCAAGCAGGGTTATGGCTTTATTGCGGTATTGCTCCTTTTCAACTTTTGCCTGCAGCAGCATGTTGTCCTGCTCACGTTGCCTGGCATTAAATTTTTCCTGGAGACCGGCAATTGTTTCGTTTGTACCAGAGTTAACGAGGCTGGTATCTATAGCATACCATTTTTGCTGGTAATCGTAAGCGTTTTTATAATCACCTTTCCTAAAGTATAATTTAGCCAGCATAGAATAACTATCAGCTTCTTTGCTTTTTGCACTCAGCTGTTGAGACAGTTTTAATGCACGCATTGCATATATATAGCCCGAATCGTAATTTTTCATCTCAATAAAAACATCGGCGATATTAATATCGTCTATCCATAAATCAGCATAATTACTGTTGGTAAGGTGTTTTGAATATATCCGTTCAAAAAAACCAAGTGCTTTTGGGTATTCTTTCTTTTCATAATAAACATTGCCCATGTTGTTATAGAAAGAGTTTATATCAACCTTATCTCCATAAGGCTTTGCCATATCAAGCCCTTTATTTAAAAACAGTAAAGCACTATCCGGCATTTTAAGTTGATTATAAATAGCGCCAAGGTTTCCGTAAGAAG
Source organism: Chitinophagaceae bacterium (assembly GCA_044227095.1). Classification (GTDB taxonomy): domain Bacteria; phylum Bacteroidota; class Bacteroidia; order Chitinophagales; family Chitinophagaceae; genus JACMLD01. The sequence goes on from JBGAFV010000001.1 coordinate 283,217, forward strand.
TAATAATAGAATGAATGTCTTTTTCTTTTTCTGCCAGGCGGATAGAGAGCAGGTACATTTCTTTTGCCCGCTGCGGTTGTTTGGTATTTACATACAGGTATGCAAGATCTGTAATAGCGGCTTCTTCATAATTAACCGCATTGAGTTTGCGTGCAGCTTCAAGTGATTGTAGATAGTATACAATTGCACTATCGTAATTGCCTTTAAGATCTTCTGCAATACCATTTAAACGGCTGGATAAAACTTCTCCCCTGTCGTAATGAAGTTTGGCTGCTTCTTTTGAAATAAATAATGCACACTTTTTTAACGAATCTGTTTTAGATTCATCAAAATCAAGGCAACGGTCGTACAAAGCTTTCAGGTAGTTGCTGTCAACTTTTTGCGGCAGTGCAGGTAAAGAAATTAAAACATACAGCAGCAACAAGAGGTATTTCACGTTATTCCTCACAACCAATTTAATCAATCAGTTTATTTTTTAGTGCAAATCTTACAAGTCCTACAGTATTGTTAACACCCAGTTTGGCAATTATATTTTTGCGGTGCGTTTCTATGGTGCTTACACTCAGGAATAATTTTTCTGCAATTTCATTATTGCTGAATTCTTTGCAGATAAGCGTAAGCACTTCTATCTCACGTTTAGAAAGTATATCCAGTACTTTTTTCTCTTCAAGCGTTAATGTAGTCCTGAAATCATTTTCGCTCAGCATATCAATTTCTTTACTAAAATAAGTTCCTCCTTTATATACTTCATGAATAGTAGAAAGCAGTTCATCAAACGGTGCACTTTTAAGCACATACCCTTGTATGTTATGACGGAGCAATTTGTGTACATAACGTGTGCCCCGCATAAGGGTAAGATAAATTATTTTCTGCTGGGGTTTTATTGTTCTAACCTTTTGTAAAAGATCTTCTGCATTAATATCCGGCAGGTGTACATCTAGCAATAAAATATCTACATCCAGTGCTGGTAATTTTTCCAGCAGGGCAGCACCGTTGGATGCGGTTCCGGCAACCTCAATATCAGGCTGTTTTTTCAAAAGCAAAGCCAGGCCTTCAACATACATTTCATGATCTTCAACAATAAAAACTTTGATCATGCAGTGATAATGAATTTAATTAAAAAAGTTTGGATAGGGACGGCCTAAAGAAATGATTTATAACAAACAAAATACGCAGAAAAACTGCATATTAGTTGTAAAACTATGAAAAAAGCCCCTTACAAAAGGGGCAAATATTTAATTATAGGTTGATTATAACATTAAGACCTTACTTTAAGCATAGGCCTCACCTGTTGCAACGTGCCGTTTTGCAAACGTGTGTAGTAAACACCAGATGGTAAACCATAACCGTTAAAGTCGAGTGTATATACACCAGCAGTATATTCTTTATCAGTAAGTGTTTTAATAGAACGGCCAAGTGAGTCAATGATGTGAACAAGCGTATGTCCGCCTTTTGTTTTAAAAGTAATCTTTGTACTTTCTACAAATGGGTTAGGATAATTGATGATTAACTGCTCACCTGCATTCCTGTAAACGTCATCAATGCCGGTAATACCGCATGCGCCGTTTATACAAAGCGGAATGTTCTGAAAATTTTTAAACATGATGGTTTGCAGATCTGTATCTTTTACACAAAACCATTGGCTGAGAATGGATGAATAGATACTCCTGAAATCGTACTGAAAAGGAATATTATCATTAAAGCTTACACCAGAAGGTATATCCGGATTATTACCCACTATACCCGGCCTTACATTTTTACCGAATACAAAAACCGGTGCAGCTGCGCCATGGTCTGTGCCAATACTGAAGTTTGATTTTATACGGCGTCCAAATTCTGAAAATGTCATTCCCATTACCCTGTCTTCAACACCAAGTCCTTTAAGATCATCCATAAAAGATTTGATGGCATCGGAAACACGCAATAAAAGATTGGCGTGGTTGCCCACTGTAGTATCTGATGCAGTGGTTTGTGCAGAGTGTGTATCAAACCCGCCGGTGCCTACCATATAAATGCGGGTCTTTAATCCACCTTTTATAAGACGGGCTACAATTTTTAACTGATCGGCCAAATCATTTCCTACGGGATAATTGCCCTGGGTAGGCACTTTGGCTGCAGCAGCTTTTATTACAGCAGAATATTGTTGTGTTTGCTGAACAACCCTTCGTATATATTTCAATTCTTTTCCCCATGGTGTATCTGGTGTTGGGTCAACAAGATCATCAATGAGGTTATAAAAATTAACCGGGTCTGTAATGCTCATGCCCATTGGTACCGCAGGCCCCTGCAAAGCAAGCGCAGCAATAGAACCAATTTGTATAGCTAATGGGTCTGGCATTGCACTGTTTGGAAAACCATTGGGATAATTAGGAAATTCTGTTGCCAGGTATCTTCCGGCCCATCCGCTTTCCACATCTACATCTGCATCAGAAGCACTCATCCAAATATCTGTGGCCCTAAAGTGAGAATAGTTGGGCGATGGATAACCCACGGCCTGTATAATAGCAAGCTTGCCTTCATTGTAAAGTGTTTGCATACCCGTCATGGAAGGGTGCAAACCTGTTTTATTATTACCGTTGAGGGCGAGTATTTTATTTTGGGGGATAGCAATGTTTGTTCTTGCACTATAATAATTGCCATAGCCTTCAATAGGTATTACCATATTAAGGCCATCGTTACCACCATTCAGTTGTACAAGCACCAATACTTTGTCTGTATCTATGGTAGCACCAGCAAGTGCCTGCATAAAAGGAGTATCTGCGGAATATGCTTTTACAGAGAACCCGCCTATCAATGCAGGCAGGATGGTTGCAGTTGGAATTGTATTCCGTAAAAAATCTCTTCTTTTCATAGTTATTGTTTAAGAGATTAAGCCAATTGGTATTCGGCCAGGTTCATAAAATATTGGTACAAGCCCTTAAGCCGGGTATATACAGTTTGATAAGCCATTGCATCTGTTGGATTAATCAGGTATGCATTCCAGGCATTGGTCCAGTAATAATCAGACGTTTGACCGGTTAATAAGAAATTGGTTTTAATAGTAGCCTTAGATGTGTCTGATACAGGCACCCTGTACAGAATAACCAGTGCATCATTAATCAATGCATTTGGATCTCCTGGATTTGGCAATTGCGCTGTAAATGCTATAGGATCTATTTTAATGGTGTGGCCGCCCCTTGTATAACCATTTATTAAAGTATCTGTAAGAATATTTCTTTTGGGCAATGTGTCTGAATTAATCCATAATTCATAAAACTGCGGTGCCTGGTAATAAGAAGGCCAGCCGGCAACACTTGGCGGATCGGCATATGTTTGGTTAGCCACCGAAGTTTGCCAACGGAAAAAATCCCACATATCATAGGCATTTACATAATCTGTAGCTACATCGGGGAAGACAACTGAATACTCACGGCAAAGACCAACCGCAATATCTATCGGACTTTTTATAAGACAGCCCCGGTTAAGCGCATCAAAAAAATGTTCGCTTTTAAACAAGGCATTCAGCACTGGTTTTATTTCCCAGTTATTATCCTGGAAAATCTGTGCAAGCGGTAATATTACATTTGCTTCTGCTGTTGCATCTATAGTATAATAACAAAACCAGCGGTAAATTTTTCTTACAATAAACTGAGATACTTCTGCTTTTTTGCTGAAGATCATATTCAGCAATGCATCAAGTTCAGCATCTCCTGTACTACCTGCAATAGAAGTACCACCATAAAAAGAAGAGAACTGTTTACTGCTTGCATCGTGCTTTGCAGGCACAGAAGAGGCACTCATAGTAGGCCAGTCTATACGCCATCCTGTTAATACTTTTGCTGCAGCCTTTACATCATCTTCAGTATAATTAGGATTGTTTGTTTTACCTAGTGTAAACAGTTCCTGCAACTCACGGGCATAATTTTCATCCGGTGCGGTATTGGTATTTAACTCACCATTGAGGTAAACCAGCATCGCCGGGTTTATACTAACTGCCCTTGTGAGGGTTTTAAAATTGCCAAGCGCATACGTTCTAAACAATGTATTATACTGGTACAAGGCAGCAGGGTCCGATACTACTACAGATTCTGTTGAAAAATGATTTTTCCAGAACAAAGCTATTTTTTCACGAATGCTCCTGTCCTGGTTAATCATTACACCATAATTCCATTTTTCAAGAGAATTGCGTCTTCCTTCCTGTACAACACCATCAGCAGAATAACTATTTACCCAGGTAGTACCTGGTGCAATAGCAGTATCCGGTGTATCTGCACCGCTTGGATCATAATTTTTTAAAGGAGGAGAAGGCAGCGTAGGAGAAGGATTTAATAACTCATCTACTGCCTGAGACATACTAAGCCCTTTGAAATAGGCAATATCTTGCGGCGCAGCGCCAAACATTGTTCTCTTAAGCAGGTGTACAACAGCTTCAGTATCCCACGGACCGCTGTAAGGTGCTAGTCCAGACATGGTTCTTGCTATATGCTGTACCGTATCCGGCTGACGCTGAAAAGCTTTTCGCTTTCCTGTCAGAAACGCTCGTCTATCCATACGGGGACGATTTTGGTTTTTCTAATGATAAGATATTTTAAACTAAACCCTTCCCAACATATAATCCGGGTGGGAAAAGGTTAAAGCCATTTTAACAAACTTCAGGCCAAGTCATTAAATATTTGTTTAATAAACGCATTACTAGTTGTTCACAGTATAATTACGATTAATATTTATTTATAAAATGAAAAGCCCCCGTAAAAGATACAGGGGCTAGTGTTCTCATGACTTATACGCGGGAGGTAGTTGGGAGTCACTATTCAGTAGTCGATAGTCAAGGCAAAATCTCTATAACTGAATATTGGCTCTTGGTATCAACTTCAAACTCCGGACTATCGACTAATTTATGTTCTCAATAATTCCTGCAATGCCCTGGCCGCCGCCTACGCATGCAGAAACAATTCCGTATTTTTTATTCAGGCGTTTCATATCGTGGGTTAACTGTATGGTTAGTTTGGTACCAGTACATCCCAACGGATGGCCAAGTGCAATAGCACCCCCGTTAATATTTACAATATCCGGGTTTAAGCCCAATTGCCTTACTACTGCTATTGCCTGAGAGGCAAATGCCTCATTAAGTTCAATCAAATCCACCTGGCCAATATTCATGTTTACCTGTTTCAATGCTTTTGGTATAGCTTCTACCGGGCCAATGCCCATTATACGGGGATGCACACCCGCAGATGCACAGGCAACCAGCCTTGCAATAGGTTTCAAACCAAGCTCATTCACCATCTTTTCTCCCATTACAATTACAAAAGCAGCACCATCGCTGGTTTGAGAAGAATTGCCGGCAGTTACACAACCACCTACAGCAAAAGCCGGTTTTAATTTTGCCAATGCTTCCATAGAAGTATCTCCACGTGGACCTTCGTCTGTATCAATTACAGTTTTTTTGGTTTGCCTTTTTCCTTTTGCATCAAGGCTTACTTCCTCAACTGTAATAGGTAAAATGCCAGGTTTGAAATAACCATTCGTGATGGCGTTTATCGCTTTCTGGTGAGAAGTATAAGAAAACTGATCTTGCTCTTCTCGGCTAACTTTAAATTCTTTGGCTACATTTTCTGCCGTTAACCCCATGCTCAAATAATAATCGGGTTCGTCTTTGGCAATGGAATAAGCTGGTACAGTTTTCCATCCTGCAGTGGGCACCATGCTCATGCTTTCTGTGCCGCCGGCAATAATGCAATCTGCCTGACCGGTGCGAATTTTTGCCGTGGCTATTGCAATTGTTTCAAGCCCCGAAGCGCAATAACGGTTTACCGTCATACCAGGTGCGTGAATACCAACAGCCCTTGCCGCAATTATTCTACCTACCTGCAAGCCTTGCTCAGCTTCGGGTACAGCATTTCCTACAATTACATCATCTACTCTTTTGGCATCCAGTTGCGGCACAGATGCCAGCAAACCTTGTATAACTTCTATAGCCAAATCATCGGGCCTGGTAAACCTGAACCCGCCTCTTTTAGATTTGCCAACTGCAGTTCTAAAACCTGCAACGATGTATGCTTCCTGCATAAAAAATGTTTTAATTATTTTGAAACCAGCATTTGTTCTTTATGCGACTTCGTTGCGTCGCACACTTGAACTGAATCTCTTTGCTGAACATTACTATAACAAAATTTCAATTAAGTTGTTTATGCAACTTTCTATCCCAAATGTACTATTTATTCGTATTTATAAAAACTTTTTGCCGGTAAGCTCGTTCGGTGTTCTTTTGGGCAAAATTTAGGGCTTAATAACTACAAGATTTATAAAGTTGCACTGCTGCCCAGTGTTATAAATGTTGAACCGAGCGTGGCAACAATGATCTATCTGTGTTACTAATGTTGGCTACATAAAAAACTTATTAGTAAAACAGATATAGTTAATACCCGCAAACAAATAAGAACGTTAGCATGTACACAATCCTCCGCAGCATACTTTTTTTATTCTCACCAGAATGGGTTCACTATTTTTCTATGAACTGCCTCAGGTTGCTTTGCCATATTCCATTCGCAAAAAAAATACTTGCCGGAAGTTTTACTATAGAAAATACCAGGCTTACTAAAACTATGTTCGGTTTGCATTTTAAAAATCCTGTTGGCCTTGCTGCCGGCTTCGATAAAAATGCTTTGTATTTAAATGAACTGGAAGCACTGGGTTTCGGTTTTATTGAAATAGGAACTGTTACACCCAAACCACAGGATGGAAATGAAAAACCAAGGTTATTCCGCCTGCCAAAAGACAAAGCGCTTATTAACCGTATGGGCTTTAATAATCATGGTGTAAAAGTGGTAGCAGAAAGATTGCGCCAATGGAAAACTCATAACTCACGACTATCGACTACCGACTCCAGACTAATAATAGGTGGCAATATTGGTAAAAATAAAATAACCCCCAATGAAGATGCGTGGAAAGATTATGAAATTTGCTTCAGGGAATTGTTTGATTACGTGGATTATTTTGTAGTAAATGTAAGTTCTCCCAATACACCGGGGTTGCGTGAACTGCAGGAAAAAGATTCACTCAGAAAAATTCTTTCTCACCTGCAAACTATTAATAAACAAAATGCATTTCCAAAACCATTGCTTTTAAAAATTGCACCAGATCTTACACAAGAACAAATTGATGATGTAATAGATCTTGCGCTGGAAATAAACCTGGATGGATTGGTTGCTGCTAACACAACTATCAACCGCACCGGACTAAAGACTAAAGACTCAGAACTATCGACTATAGGAGCTGGCGGCCTTAGTGGAAAACCACTTGCAACACGTTCAACCGAAATTGTACAATACATAAATAACAAAACTAACAACCGCATACCCGTTATTGCATCTGGCGGAATATTCACCGGCAATGATGCTAAAGAAAAATTTGATGCGGGTGCTGCACTTGTACAGGTGTGGACAGGTTTTATTTATGAAGGGCCTGCTATTAGTAAAAGAATTTGTAAAGCAATTCTTGATCTCTGATGCCGGATAGCAAAAATCGCTGATGGCTGATGTGAAGATCTCTGATGTGCTGATAAAATATCTTCGTAATAAAACAAATCAGTATTCAGCAATGAAATTCCATGTAAAAGAAATCAGACATCATCACATCAGAAATCAGAAATTGTCTTTGTTATAATTTAATCGCTACAAAAGGGCCAACCATCAGCGCATCTGTATAGGCTTTATTATAAGTTATTTTAGCGCCAATTGAGAAGCGTTCGTTGAGGTTGTGTTCATATTCTGCTGTAAGTCCCATACCTCTTACAGTTCCTTTTTCATCTTTTGATTGGTAGCTAACATCTGCAGATTGATTAGGGTGCGGTTCATACACGGCATAACCACGGCGAGCATTATACATAGAAAAAGAATAGGTAAGGCCAAACCTGATAGCTGAATTTTCTGTATGAAGTGGTGCAAATAATACTGTAAAATCAATTGCGCTGGCTTTTGTGTATTCACGCAAAGATTCCTGGCGCGGATGACCGCTGGTTTCAATGTGCCTGATACCTATACCGCCCTGCATCCATTCATTAAAGGGAAAACTATAGTCTGCAAATACGCCCAGGCCATTAACGCCAGGAAAATCGTGAACAAAACCTACTCCACCTCTTACACGGGCAGGAAAATTCTCATCTCCGGAAAATACTTGGGCGTGGCTGGTGCATGCTGTTGCTATCAGCAACAAAATAAAAATTTGTTTCATCGGTTAGGATTGTGGAATTGGGTTTTAAAAAATAGCCTTTGCAGGCGGGTTACTTAAAAAGAAAAATTGAGTAGAGGTGTAATCAGATGATAAAATTTTTGGGGTATTATAATAACAGCATATCAACTTAAAAATTGTGCCAGAAACATTGAATTTACACTTAGCCTGTATTTATAGTAAAAAAACATGGGTTTATCGTAGTTCAACTATTTTTGCGCATAAAGAACCTACTTATGCAGGAATTATTTACTGTAGATGCGCTTATTAGTTTACTTACGCTTACTGTACTTGAAATTGTGCTGGGCATAGACAATGTAATTTTTGTTTCCATTCTTATGGGCCCGCTGAATGAAAAACAAAAACTAAATGCCCGCCGTATATGGATGTTTGCAGGCATTGGTGTTCGTATTTTATTATTGATGGGCATTGGCTGGCTGGTAAAAAATGGCAGCAGTGAATTGTTTGGTTTCTCCTGGGGCAGTAGCCATTATGCATTTAACCTGCGCAATGTAATTATGTTTGCCGGCGGTATTTTTCTGCTATACAAAACTGTAAAAGAAATACATGAAAAGCTGGAAGGCGATGAACATACTGCTACACAAAAAAATAAACCCGCTTCTTTTGCATCAATAATAGGGCAGATTATTATTATTGATATGGTTTTTTCCTTCGACAGCATTATTACTGCTGTTGGCCTTGCCAAAATTGTAAAAGTGATGATTATTGCAGTTATCATTGCCATGATCATCATGTTTTTCTTTTCAGAAAAAATTTCTTCTTTTATTCATAAGCATCCAACCTTAAAAATGCTTGCCCTTGCATTTTTGCTAATGGTTGGTTTTAGTTTATTCTTTGAAGGATTGGAACCATTGCACCACAGCCATATTGATAAGGCCTATATTTATTTTGCAATGGCTTTCTCGTTTGGTGTAGAGTTATTAAATATGTGGATGCGCAAAAGAAACCAAAAACAAAAACCGGTAGAGCTAAGAAATATTTCTTTAAAAGATCCAAAAGATACCACCCCAACAGAATACAACGATATGGCGAAATAATATCCCTGATTTACACAGTTTGTCCGGTTACAGCAACAATTCTGCTTTTAAATTGCCGGTGTAATGTGGCACGGATTCTGAATTTATTTTGGTGAAAGAATATCTATTCATCTAAAATATTATTTATGACTACGAATGAAATTGCCAATCGCCTTGTTGTGCTTTGCCGCCAGGGACAATTTGAAACAGCACAGAAAGAATTATTTAGCAAAGATGCTATTAGCATAGAACCACAAGCTACTCCTGCATTTGAAAAAGAAACAAAGGGACTGCCTGCTATTCTTGAAAAAGGAAAAAAATTTGATGACTTGGTGCAGGAATATCACAAAGTAGAAATGTCTGAGCCTTTGGTAGCAACCAATTCTTTTGCCGCCATATTGCATATGGACCTAACTATGAAAAAGGATGGTCATATGGATATGACAGAATTGTGCGTGTATAAAGTGAAAGATGGGAAAATTGTGGGCGAAGAATTTTACATGTAATTGCGCAAGAATTAGGATTGATGATTTAAAACTAGAAAGTTTTTACACCTTGCTCAAGCATAAAGTTTAAAGCTTTTGCAGATTCATTTTCATTGTTGGCTAAATCATGAAGAGTGATTTTATCCAATAGTTGATTTACTGTAAACTGAATCATTTGCCAGAGAGAACGGGCAGAACAATCAACTGAGTTGGTGCAAAGTTTTAAAGAACCTGCATGCATGCCGCAAAAATCCTGATCAAATAAAACACCGCCAAGTGCTTTTAATACGGGCCGTATTCCTATTTCTTTGGCCGGCCTTGCTAGTACATAACCACCTTTAAGGCCGGGCGTACTGTTTATAAAACCGCCCATTCTTAAGACACGGGTTAGCTTGGCCACATAGTGGCTGCTAAGGCCTTCCGTTTCGCTTAGTTGCGGAATGCTTAGCCCGGCTTTATCTTTGCAACCCGCAATGCGAATCAATATGCGAAGGCCGTATTCTTCTTGTGCGGTTATTTTCATAATGGTTCGTATTCGTTTTTACATGTAGCCAAGTTCTAGCTGCGCTGCTTCAGACATCATGCTTTTGTTCCAGGAGGGCGTCCATGTTACAGATACATATACATCGTTTACGCCTTCTATTTCTCTTACTTTCTGATCTACCTCAACCGGTATGGATTGCGCTGCAGGACAGGCTGGCGAAGTAAGTGTCATTACTATCTGCACATTGTTTACAGGCAACACATCTACTTCGTATATCAATCCTAACTCATAAATATTAACCGGTATTTCCGGATCAAAAATATTTTTGAGGCATTCTATTACTTTTTCTTTCAATTCTTCTGTTTCCATCGTTACACTTTTGCTGCGTTTTTAATTTTAAATGCCAGCGCATAGTTTTTCATTTGCTTTACCATGGCCAACAAACCGTTTGAACGGGTTTGCGCTAAATGACTGTGCATTCCAATTTCATTGATAAAGCCCAGCTTCGCTTCAATTATCTCATCAGCAGTGCGGTCTGATAATACACGGATTAACATGCTTATCAATCCTTTTACTATTACGGAATTGCTATCAGCATCAAAATGTACTTTTCCGTTTTTATCATCTGCTACCAGCCAAACTGTAGACTGGCAACCTTTTATTTTATTCTCTTCCAGTTTGTATTTATCATCCAGTGCGGGCAGCTTTTTGCCCATGTCGATAATATATTCATACTTGGCATCTTCATCCCACGACTCCAGCAATTGAAAATCTTCTACAATTTCTTTTTCTGTTTCTGCTATTGTTTTTGCGCTTTCCATTCCTACGCCAGCATTTTAATTACTTTATGTAAACCTTTTATCATCTCGTCTATTTCTTCTTTTGTATTGTATACTGCAAACGATGCCCGGGTTGTTCCTGTAATACCGCAACGCTGCATCAATGGTTGTGCACAATGATGACCGGTTCTTACTGCAATGCCGCTATTATCAAGCAAAATGCCAATATCCTGCGGATGAATATTATCAATTACAAAAGAGATAAGGCTTACTTTTTCTTTTGCCCTGCCAATAATCTTCAAACCGGGTATTTGCTGCAACGCTTCAGTGGCATAATGCAGTAATTCGTTTTCGTGCTTGCGAATTTTTTCTTTACCGATTTTGTTTACAAAATCAATAGCCGTTTTAAAAACAACTGTATCACCAATATTTGGCGTGCCTGCTTCAAATTTATAAGGCAGATCTGCATACGTTGTTTTTCCAAAACTTACTTCCTTAATCATCTCTCCCCCACCCTGGAATGGCGGCATGTTTTCCAGGATCTGTTTTTTGCCATACAAAACACCAACACCTGTTGGACCGTATAATTTATGAGAAGAGAAAGCAAAGAAATCTGCATCCAGTTGCTGCACATCAATATCAAGGTGTACTGATGATTGGGCGCCATCTACCATTACCAATGCGCCAACTTTATGTGCAAGCTCTATAATTTGTTTAACCGGGTTTACTGTTCCCAATGCATTTGATACGTGAACAATAGAAACCAGTTTTGTTTTAGCGTTTAATAATTTTTCGTACTCATCCATCAGCAATTCTCCATCTTCATTAATAGGAATTACTTTCAACACCGCATTCTTTTCTTCGCACAACATCTGCCAGGGAACAATATTGGAATGATGCTCCATAGTAGAGATAATAATCTCATCGCCTGCCTTTATATTTTTTCTTCCCCAGGTATATGCTACCAGGTTAATGCTTTCTGTTGTTCCTCTTGTAAAAATGATTTCTTCCCGTGCAGCTGCATTAATAAACTGCTTTACGGTATCACGTGTAGCTTCAAACGCTGCTGTAGCTTCTTCTGCCAATGTATGAATACCACGATGGATATTCGCATTAAACCCGCTGTAATAATCTACCAGCGCATCTAGTACTACCTGTGGCTTTTGCGAAGTAGCTGCATTATCAAAATACACCAATGGCTTTCCCTTCACTTCGCGGTTTAATACCGGAAACTGCTGCCTGATGGCATGTACATCCAAATCTTTTTGTATGGTGGCAGAACTTATCATGCTATATCAAATTCCAAACGTTCAGAAATTAATTTATTTACATGAGTACGAATTTGGGCAGGCTTTACATGTTCCAGTATATCTATTGCAAATGCATGCACCAGCAAAGATTTCGCTATGGTCTCATTTATGCCGCGAGATTGCAGGTAAAACAACCCTTCTTCATCAAGTTGACCAATTGTGCAGCCATGAGAACATTTTACATCGTCTGCAAAAATTTCAAGTTGCGGCTTTGTATTTACACTTGCATCTGGTGAAAGCAATATATTTTTGTTTGATTGATACGCATTTGTTTTTTGCGCATCCTGTCTTACAAATATTTTACCATTGAAAACGGCGGTAGATTTATCATTCATTACACCCTTGTACAATTCATTGCTAAGGCAATTGGGTTTTACATTATCTACTACTGTATGATTGTCTATATGTGTTTGTCCGCCCTGGAAATACAATCCATACAAATGAGCTTCGCAGTACTCGGCTTCCATTACCACATTTAAATTATTGCGCACAATACCACCATTTAATGAAATGGTTACTATATGCGTATAACTTTTTCCTGTTTGCCTGATGTGTGTTGTGCTTACCTGGCTGTTGGCAGCTGCATCATTCTGTATTTTATAAAACTCAAGCAATGCGTCTTTTTCTACAACTATTTCCATTACCTGGTTGGTAAAACTTTCGGCTGCGCCAGTAGTGGAAAAAGTTTCTATTATCTGAACCTGTGCATTTTCTGCAAGGTGAATAAGACTGCGTGGCTGAGAAAAAACATTTTCTTCGCCAGCATCTGAAATGTGATAGATATAAACAGGGTGCTCTGGCACCTGTCCTTTTTTTACATGAACAAATACACCTCCATGTACAAAAGCAGTATTGAGTGCGTTGATGCCATCGGGCAAATATTTTGCGCTATGGCCAAGATTGGCGGCAATAATTGCAGCGTATTCATTTTTTGCAGCTTCTTCCAGTGGCAACACCACCAATGCTTTAGAACGAATAGTAGAAAGCGTAAAAGAAAAAACACCGTTTACAAATACAAGCTCATTGGCATTTTCATGGCCGGGCAAATGCACAGCATCTAATTTGGCTGCACTGAATGAACCCGCAATAGCTTTTTCAGAAAAATGATAGTCTTTGTTGAATACACTTCCTATGCGGGTGTACTTCCATTCTTCGTGCCTTGAGGTTGGAATACCCAGTTTGCTAAACACATCAAAAGCATCCTGGCGAACGGTTTCAAGCGCATCGCCTTTATCTTGTAATTGCAACTGATCAAAACGTTCTTTAAAATATGTTGTATTCATAACTAAGAGAACAAAGAGAAAAAGAGCTCAATCTTTAACACTTTTATTTTTACAAGCTGATTTACTATAATTATTTTTTGTCTAAGAGAAAACAAGGAGAAAAGGAGCGTAAGGAGTGAGATTTGTTTATTGCACAAATAATCATTTATCCCCTTTCTCTCTTTTAAACCCTTAGCCTATGCTTCCACATTCACTTCGTTCTTAATAAAATCATAACCTCTTTCTTCCAGTTCAAATGCAAGTTCTTTGGTACCTGATCTTACAATTCGTCCATTGTACAATACATGTACAAAATCTGGAACGATATAATCAAGCAGGCGCTGATAGTGTGTTACCAGCAGTACTGCATTGTCTTTGCTTCTTAATTTATTTACACCACCAGCCACAATACGGATGGCATCTATATCAAGGCCGGAATCTGTTTCATCCAGGATTGCCAGTTTGGGTTGCAGCATCGCCATCTGAAAAATTTCATTGCGCTTTTTTTCACCACCGGAGAAACCTTCGTTTAACGGACGACTGAGCAAAGACTGATCAATATTCATCAAAGCCATTTTCTCTTTCATCAACTTTAAAAAAGATACTGCATCCAGCGGCGCTTCGCCACGGTATTTACGCACTTCATTTACAGCAGTTTTAATAAAATTGGTAGTGCTCAGTCCTGGAATTTCTACCGGGTACTGAAAACCAAGAAACAAACCTTCACCCGCTCTTTTCTCAGGCGATAACTCAAGTAAATCCTTGCCCAGGAATTCTACTGTACCATCTGTAACAGTGTAATTAGATTTTCCTGCCAGTACAGACGCCAATGTACTTTTACCAGAACCATTTGGTCCCATAATAGCATGCACTTCTCCGGGTTTTATTTCAAGATTGATTCCTTTTAAAATCTGCTTCTCTTCAATGCCCGCATGTAAATTCTGAATTGATAACATTTCTCTGTTTATTTAATTTTTTTACGATGGCTTCACCCATCGCTATTGAACATCGCCCTTTCAGGGCTTGTTTAAATACTATATACCTTATTCTTCGTTGTATTGACTAAAGGCTCACAACTATAGACTCTCTACCCTACGCTTCCTTCCAAACTTATTGCCAATAGCTTTTGTGCTTCTACTGCAAACTCCATTGGCAACTGGTTCATTACTTCTTTTGCAAAACCATTAATGATTAATGCAACAGCAGTTTCTGTATCTATACCACGCTGGTTGCAATAAAAAATCTGGTCTTCACCAATTTTTGAAGTAGTAGCTTCATGCTCTACCACTGCAGTGCTGTTTTTTACTTCTATATAAGGAAATGTATGTGCACCACATTTATCGCCCAGCAATAAAGAATCGCACTGAGAAAAATTGCGTGCATTTGCAGCATTCTTTCCTACCTGCACCAAACCGCGGTAGCTGTTATTGCTAACGCCTGCAGAAATACCTTTAGATACAATGCGGCTTTTAGTGTTCTTGCCAATATGCATCATTTTTGTTCCGGTATCTGCCTGCTGGTGATTATTGGTTACAGCAATAGAATAAAACTCGCCGGTAGAATTATCGCCCTTCAATATTACACTTGGATATTTCCAGGTAATAGCAGAACCGGTTTCTACCTGCGTCCACGATATTTTTGAATTATTGCCTTTGCAAATACCACGCTTGGTTACAAAATTGTAAATGCCACCTTTGCCTTCTTTATCTCCGGGATACCAGTTCTGTACAGTAGAATATTTTATCTCTGCATTGTCCATGGCTACCAGTTCTACTACTGCGGCATGCAATTGGTTTTCATCACGCATAGGCGCTGTGCAACCTTCAAGATAGCTAACATAACTACCGGCTTCTGCAACTATCAGTGTTCTTTCAAACTGACCTGTGTTTTCTGCATTGATACGGAAATAGGTAGATAATTCCATTGGGCAACGAACGCCTTCTGGTATATAACAAAAAGACCCGTCGCTGAATACGGCAGCATTTAAAGCGGCATAAAAATTATCGGTAACGGGCACAACTGAGCTAAGGTATTTTTGAATGAGTTCCGGATGCTCCTGTATAGCTTCGCTCATTGAGCAGAAGATAATGCCCAACTCTGCCAATTGTTTTTTGAAGGAAGTACCAATAGAAACACTATCTATAACCGCATCAACTGCTACACCGCTCAGACGTTTTTGCTCATCAAGCGAAATGCCCAGTTTCTCAAAAGTTTTTCTTAGCTCCGGATCTATCTGATCAAGACTATCAAGTTGTATTTTCTGTTTAGGTGCAGAGTAATAAATAATATCCTGGTAATTAATGGGCGGAAATTTAATATTTGCCCATGTAGGCTCTTCGTTTACAATTTTAAGCCAGTAAGCAAAGGCTTTTAAACGCCAGTCCAGCATCCATTGCGGTTCGTTCTTTTTTGCAGAAATAAAGCGGATAGTATCTTCATTTAAACCCATTGGGGCTTCATCTGCTTCAATATTGGTAACAAAACCATATTTATAGTCGCTTAGTACAGTTCTTTCAATTGTACTGAGTCCATCATCCATATCATCTGTACCTGGCTGGTAGGCGTCTGTATTCATTTCGCAAAGATACTAATCAATTTATACAAAAAAGTAGAAACCAGACTTTTCAACTGTATTTTTTCCGATATAGTAAGTGAGCACTGGCACGAAGAAAACTAACTGTTTTTGAGGGACTTAGATAAGACAGTTGGCAAAGATAACCTTATAATACTGAACAAAAAAAGCAGCACCGAAATATTTGGTTAGGAACATCGGCAACCAGTAGAATCTATCCACGCAGAATAAATTCTGCCTTTACCAAACTAAGCAACAATGATTAGAAAAAAACTGGCATCTGTTTCTATCTTTAGGGCATGAAGAGGCGCCTTATTAAGATATTTAAGATCACAGGTTTGTCGGTAGCTGGCATATTGTTATTGTTGTTCCTTGCCCCTGTTCTTTTTCCTGGAACTGTGGCAGAAAAAATTAAAAACTGGACGAATGACAGCCTTGATGGTGAGCTGAATTTTTCTAAAGTGCGCCTGTCTTTTTTTAATCATTTCCCTTCGCTTACTGTAACCCTTTACGATTTTACATTGAAAGGCTCCGCTCCTTTTAAAAAAGATACACTTGTTGCTGCAGATGAAATTGCGCTTGGTGTAAACCTAAAGAGCCTGGTGTTTGATAAAAGCATCCGCATTAATAAAATTTTTATTTCTGACGCATATATTAATGTGGCCGTAAATGAAAAAGGCGAAGCCAATTATAATGTATACAACAGCAGCGGTAAAAAAGACACTACTATTAGTACTGATACAACCGGCACTTCGCTACGACTGGAAAAAATAATTGTAGAAAACAGCCATCTTGTTTACAATGATAAGTCTGTGGGCATAGCTATTAACGCAAAAGGTTTTAATTACAGTGGCAATGGTGATTTAAGTAAGGCAATTTTTGATTTGTACAGTCATGCAAAAATAGATGCGCTTGATTTTTATTTTGGAGCAGAACCTTATCTCCTCAATAAAAAAGTAAATGCAGATCTTATAACGCAGATAAACACCAACTCGCTTGCATTTGTTTTTCAAAAAAACGATCTGCTTATTAACAAGCTTCCGGTACAATTCAGTGGCAAATTGGATTTCCTGAAAAATGGTTACGATATAGATTTTAAACTTACTTCAGAAAAAAGCAACCTGGAAGATTTTGTAACAGCACTACCGCCACAATATATAAGCTGGCAAAAGAAAACAACAATAAAGGGCATTACAGATATATTACTTACACTAAAAGGCCAGTATATAGCTTCAACCAATACAATGCCCGATATGGTGCTTGGTATGAAAATAAGAGATGGTTACATTAAGTATGAAGATGCGCCTTTTCCTGTTTCAAATCTTTTTTTAAATTTCGATACAAAAGTTCCTTCTATCAATCCTGATAGCCTTCTTGTAAAAGTTGACTCGTTGTTTTTTAATGTTGATAAAGATTACCTCTCTGCCATTGTAACCACAAAAGGAATCAATCAGCCTTATATAGCAGCCAATGTTAATAGCAAACTGGATCTTGAAAAACTTGATAAAGCATTAGGCTTACAAAACATTACACTAAAAGGCAAAATGGATTTGCACCTTACCGCAGACGGCTATTATGCGAGCGGGCCTAATCCAAAAAGCATGCGCCATGAGAATGTAATATTAAGTATACCCAGTTTCAATTTGCAATCAAATGTAAAGGATGGTTACTTTAAATATAATTCATTACCTATACCACTTACAGATATTAATTTTACTGTACACACTGCTTGTGCCGATAAAGATTACCATCACACAAGCATAAACATTACAGGGCTCTCTGCAAATGCACTAAAAAATTACATAAAAGGTTATGCCAGCATTAAAAGTTTGGATACCAAAGAAGTGGATGCAAACTTGCAGGCAGATTTCAATCTTGCAGATATAAAAAAGATCTACCCAATAGATAGCCTGTCTATTGGTGGTTTATTAAAACTTGATATAAAAGCAAAAGGAAAATATAATGAAGACCAAAAAACTTTTCCTGCCACCACAGCGCTTGTAAAACTTGAAAATGGATCAATACAAACAAAATATTATCCCAATCCTGTTAGCGATATACAAGTAACTGCAAAAGCTGCAGACGCAAACGGATCTTTAAAAGATCTGCATGTAAACATAGAACCTGCTTCTTTTTCTTTTGAAGGAAAACCATTTCACGTAAATGCATCGCTGCAAAATTTTGATGACATTGCCTATAATATAAATGCAAACGGGGAACTGGACATTGCCAGGATTTATAAAGTTTTTTCGAGAAAAGGAATTGATGTAAGCGGTTATATAAAAGCCAATCTTTCTTTACAGGGAAAACAAAGTGATGCTATGCATGCACGGTATAACCTGCTGCACAACCAGGGTACACTGGAGATAAAAGATTTGCAAACAACAACAGAAAATTTTCCGCAACCATTTATAATTAAAGAAGGGTTGTTCACTTTCAGACAGGATAAAATGTGGTTTAAACATTTTCTTGCTGCTTATGGCCAGTCTGATTTTACGATGGATGGCTATATGCAAAATGTAATTGATTACGCCCTTTCTGATAAAGCTGTATTAAAAGGCAATTTTAACGTAAATGCCAATTATATTAATGTTGATGAGTTTATGGCATTTGCCCCAACGAAACCAGACAGCCAGTCAACAATAATTAAAAGCGCTGCCGTTACAACTACTGAAGAAGGCGTAATTATTATTCCATCAAATCTTGATCTAACACTTACGGCCAATGCAAAAAAAGTTGCGTACAATGGAATGAACCTTGATAACGCCAAAGGCAACCTAACGATTACCGAGGGAAAGCTTGCATTGAAAGAAACCGGTTTTAATCTTATTGGCTGCGATGTGGTAATGGATGCCAACTACGCAAGTACCAGCCCGGTAAAAGCAGTTTTTGATTATCACCTGCAGGCAAAAGAATTCGATATAAAAAAAGCATATAACGAAATAAAACTGTTTCACGATATGGCAACCTCTGCAGGCAAAGCGCAGGGAATTGTATCGCTGGATTATAATTTAAAAGGTTTGCTTGATGGTAATATGAAACCCATTTATCCATCATTGGAAGGTGGCGGTGTTTTATCCATTAAGAATGTAAAGGTGTATGGAATGAAAATGTTTTCTACGGTAAGCCAGAAAACAGGAAAAGATTCCATCAACAATCCAAGTCTTGCCAAGGTTGATATAAAAACTACTATTAAGAACAATATCATTACCATTGAACGTTTCAAATTTAAAGTAGCTGGCTTCAGGCCGCGTATAGAAGGCCAAACAAGTTTTGATGGCAAGCTTAATATAAAAATGCGCCTCGGCCTTCCACCTCTCGGCCTCGTTGGCATACCCATGCGCATTACCGGCACACAGGAAAATCCCAAAGTAAAAATTGGCAAAGGAGATGAAAAGGATGATATACAAGAGACGGAGTATAAAGAAGAAAACTGACGTGGATTTGGGAGGATTAAATTGATTAAAAGGATTTATTTTATCACTTTTTTAATATCGCTTTTTACTTCTCAGAATAAAGTTTGAAACAGTAGATCCATAAATATATAATTTCAACCTCCTTCAATTTGTGACCGGTTCAAAAAAGATATTTACTACATAGGAACAGTAGGAACAATAGAACCACATAGATAGGATGTCTATGTGCTACTATGCATCTATGATTCTATGTGGTAAAACAATTTATAGCAAATCATTACCTTGCGACATGCACAAAAAAATATTGCTGCTGGGCAGCGGAGAATTGGGCAAAGAACTGGTGATTGCTTTAAAGCGCCTTGGACAAACAGTGATTGCTGTTGATAGTTATGCCGGCGCACCTGCCATGCAGGTTTCAGACAAGTTTGAAGTTATAGACATGCTGGATGCAGCACAACTGGATGCTGTTGTAGCAAAACATCAACCCGATTTAATTGTCCCCGAAATAGAAGCTATTCGTACAGAACGTTTTTATACTTACGAGCAGAACCACATACAAGTAATTCCAAGTGCAAGAGCTGCTAATTTTACCATGAACAGGAAACTGATCCGCGATTTGGCGAGTAAAGAACTTGGTTTACGCACTGCAAAATATTTTTACGCCACCAGTTTTTCAGAATTTAGAAAAGCAGTTGAAGCAATTTGTTTGCCATGCGTGGTAAAACCATTAATGTCTTCCAGCGGTAAAGGACAATCTGTATTAAAAAAACTGGAAGATCAGCAACAGGTATGGGAATATGCAATCAATAATTCAAGAGGAGATATAAAAGAAGTTATTATTGAAGAATTCATTTCTTTTCATACAGAAATTACATTGCTAACCGTTACGCAAAAAAATGCAGATACTTTGTTTTGTCCGCCCATTGGCCATCGGCAGGAACGTGGAGATTACCAGGAAAGCTGGCAGCCAGTTGGCATCAGTGAAAAAGACTATCAGGACGCCTGCGATATGGCGAATAAAGTAACTGCCGCATTAACCGGAGCCGGCCTTTGGGGCGTTGAGTTTTTTCTAACAGATAAGGGGGTGTATTTTTCAGAACTTAGTCCAAGACCACACGATACAGGGATGGTAACGCTTGCAGGAACACAAAATTTATCTGAGTTTGAACTGCATGCAAGGGCAATACTCGGCCTTCCTATTCCTGAAATAAAATTGGAACGTGCAGGCGCAAGCGCTGTTGTACTTGCCAATAAAACAGCGGAGCATTTTACAATCAACGGTATAGCAGAAGCATTAGCACAAACCAATACGGATGTACGCATTTTTGGTAAGCCTGCAACAAGGCCTTACAGAAGAATGGCTGTTGCACTTGTGTATGATAAAACCAGTGCCGATATGGATGAACTGCGCAAAAAGGCGAAAGCCGTGGCGGATGAAATTATTATTGAATGATATGCTGGAACAATCATTGGTTCGACGCCCGGCATCGTTGTGTCACTCACTTGTACAGCAAGTTTTTATTGAGCTTTAGGCCTTAATTATTGCTTCACAAGAAATAATATCATTCACTTTTGCAATATTCCATTGCGTGAATCGCACATTTAGTTTACATTGACTTTCTAAAACACTTTCAATTAATGGTCTCTTTCTTCGACGCATCCATCGCCCAATTATCTGTTCACAAAACCGGCAATAAAAACATGGATGAAACGCTGGTGTTATCTGAGCAACCCATTTCATTAACCGATGAAACACTGGGCGAATTATTAATGAAATATTTTGTTCAGCCGTTTGAAAAAACAAATGAAATATACAGGTTTTCGCACCCTACAGATAATTTGCAACTGAATGAAGTCTTTCATTTTGCCACTATGATGTTTGAAAATGCGGAAACATTTCATAGTAACAGTCAGCAAATTGCCAAACTGCTGTACGATAAAACCGACAACCCAAAAATAAAATCCGGTGAACTGTACATTTCTTACTTTAAACAGTTACAGGTTGAAGGTGAACTTTTAGACGCGGTTGGTATTTTTAAATCAGAATCAAAAGAACCGTTTCTAAAAATAACCCAGGAAGGAAAAAACTTTCAGATCAATTACGAAGAACTGGCCATCAATATAAAAAAACTTGATAAAGGATGCATTATTTTCAATGCTGAAAAAGAAGAAGGATATAAAGTAGCAGTAATTGATCAAACCAATCGTACAGAAGCTATTTACTGGACAGATGAATTTCTTCAATTAAAAATAAGGAACGATAATTATAATCAAACACACAATGTACTAAGCGCATACAAACAGTTTGTTACCCAAAAAATGGATGAAGACTTTGATATTTCAAAAGCAGATAAAATAGATCTGCTCAATCGTTCTATTCGCTATTTTAAAGAAAATGAACAGTTTGATTTGGATGAATTCAGCAATGTGGTTATTGATAATCCTAAAGGTGCCGCACTATTTAAATCTTATAAGCAGGAATACGAACAGGAAATGGATTCGCCCATTGAAGATTCATTTTCCATATCGGGCAACGCCGTAAAAAAACAGGCCCGCATTTTTAAAAGTGTTTTAAAACTCGATAAAAATTTTCACATCTATATTCATGGCAACCGCGATTTGATTGAACAGGGACAGGAACCTGACGGCAGAAAATTTTACAAAATCTATTTTAAAGAAGAGCGATAGCATTTCTTACAACACGCTTTTTCACTAACACTATTTTGGGTTAAACCAGCAATTTGGGAATTAATTTACCCAAAATGAGGTGGTACATTTAAAATGCCTTAATGAAAATGAAGGTATTGCATGGTTTTATTTTGGTACGAAAATTAATCTATGGTGATTGATATTTTGCCTTTTTAAACCATACAGAATGGAAAAACTGAAAATTAAAAACACATCATTACAGCAATTACCTAAAACGCCAACCGGCATTACAGGTTTTGATGAAATTACCTTAGGCGGTCTTCCTGCGGGAAGGCCTACACTTGTATGCGGGGAAGCAGGATCCGGCAAAACACTTTTTTCAATAGAATTTATTGTAAAAGGCGTAACACTATATAATGAACCGGGCGTGTTTGTAGCTTTTGAAGAAAAGGCTGAAGAACTTACTGCAAACGTTACATCGCTTGGGTTTGATTTAAAGAAACTTGTTGCGCAAAATAAAATGCGCATAGATTATGTGCATATAGACCGTAGTGAAATTGCCGAAACAGGTGAATATGATTTGGATGGATTGTTCGTTCGTCTGGGCCATGCAATAGATAGCATAGGCGCAAAAAGAATTGTGCTTGATACTATAGAAAATCTTTTTTTGGGATTGAGCGACAAAGGTATTTTGCGTGCTGAACTGCGCAGGTTATTTCAATGGCTTAAAGAAAAGAAAGTTACTGCTGTAATAACCGGGGAAAAAGGTAATGGTGCATTAACACGAGAAGGGCTTGAGGAATATGTATCAGATTGTGTAATTCTTTTAGACAATCGTGTAATAAACCAAATCTCAACCCGTCGCCTGCGCATCATTAAATACAGGGGTTCTTTACACGGCACAAACGAATATCCTTTTTTAATTGATACGGATGGAATTTCTGTATTGCCGGTTACTTCGCTCCGGCTTGAAACAAATGTATCATCAGAGAGGATTTCTTCCGGTATACCATCGCTTGATGCAATGCTTGATGAAAAAGGATTTTACAAAGGAAGCAGCATACTTGTTTCGGGCACATCAGGAACTGGAAAAACGAGTATTGCCGCAAGCTTCACTGCAGAAAATTGCAGAAGAGGAAAGCGTTGTATCTATTTTGCTTTTGAAGAATCGCCTGATCAAATAATTCGGAACATGAAGTCTATTGGCTTAGACATGAGACCATATGTGGAAAAAGGGCTTCTTACATTTCAAGCATCCAGGCCAACAATGTACGGATTAGAAATGCACCTGGTGGTAATGTATAAACTCATCAAAAAAAATAAACCTGATATTGTTGTATTGGATCCTATATCTAATCTTATAACAGTAGGTTCACCAAGTGAAATTACATCAATCATTACCCGTTTATTAGATTTTTTACAAAGCCTCAACATAACAGTTGTATTTACAGCACTTACTTCCAATACAATCATAAACGAGCAGGCAGACGAATCTGTATCGTCTCTTGTTGATGCATGGATACAGGTGCGTGATATTGAATTGAATGGTGAACGCAACCGCGGATTGTATGTAATGAAATCTCGTGGCATGAAGCACTCTAACCAGGTAAGGGAATTTATGATAACAGATAAAGGCCTCTTAATGGAAGATGTTTACCTGGCTCCTGAAGGTGTGCTTACAGGCTCTGCACGTGAAGCACATAAACTTCAGAAAAAAACCGAAGAAATTTTAATGAAACACAGCCTTGTAAGAAAAGATAAAGAAATAGAAAGAAAGAAACAGGAGCTGCAATACAAAATAAAAACGCTTACATCAGAATTTGATGCCTTGCAGGAAGAACTGGAAAATGATTCCGTTGAAAGCCACCTGAAAAAAACAGTACAGGAAAGTGACAGGAAAGAATTGATCCGCTTAAGGGATAATACAAAAAATATTGAAGGCATAAATAAAATAAAGAGCGGAAAAAACACAAAACGTAAATAAATGGAAAAGCAGCAAACATGGGAACTGCGTTTATACATAGCCGGTAAGACACCAAAATCTCTTACCGCTTTAAATAACCTTAAGAAATATTGTGAAACGCATTTAAAGGGCAAATACCAGATTGAAGTAATCGATCTGCTGGAAAAACCTCAGCTGGCTGAAGGAGACCAGATATTTGCTATTCCTACCCTGGTAAGAAAAGTACCGGAACCCATTAGGAAAATCATTGGCGATCTTTCCAATGAAGAAAAAGTTTTAGTGGGTTTGAATATTGTTCCGGTTACCACGTAATGTCAATAATCCTAAACGCACCTAAAAATTATAAATGCAAGACCACTTTGAAATAAAACCTGTCTATACACTAAAACTGTTTATAACCGGGGCATCGCCAAACTCTGTAAAAGCCATTAATAATGTGAAAACAATTTGTGAAAAACACCTTGAAGGCCGTTACGATCTTGAGATTATTGATATTTACCAGGAACCACAAACTGCTAAAGCCGAACAATTGATTGCTTTACCATTGCTGATTAGGTATTCGCCATTACCCATAAGGCGCTTAATTGGCAATATGTCTGATACAAATAAAGTTTTAAAAGGACTTGAATTAATATAGACCAAAAAGTTTTACGCAAATGCAGGACAACAGATCATATGAAGAATTGATGCGGCAGATCGGTGATCTGAAACTGCAGCTTAGCGAAGCGCAGGATACCATAGATGCTATACGAAATGGAGATGTAGACGCTTTTATTGTAAAGAACGATGATGTACACCAGATTTATACCCTCAAAACCGCTGATCATACTTACCGCGTATTTATTGAAAAAATGACAGAAGGTGCAGTAACCATTAGCAAAGAAGGCATTGTACTTTACTCCAATACCAGTTTTGCAAACATGATAAACCTTCCGCTAACAAAAGTTCTTGGGCAAACATTTGAAAGTTTTATACCTGATGGTTACAGAGGGGTAGTAAACAAGTTAATTGCAATGGCATGGAATGAGGAATGCAAAGCTGAAGTAATATTGCCCGGTAAAAACAACAAACCTATTCCTGTATTATTATCGCTTAATACAATGGAAATAGATGGCGGCACCGCTATGAGCATTATTATTACAGATCTCTCTTTTCAAAAAGAAACGCAGGAGGAGCTAAGAAAAAAAAATGTCTTACTGGAAAATGCACAGCTCAACACAAAAAAATTAAATGACAAGCTTGAGCAAACAGTTATTGAAAGAACGAACGAATTGTATAAAAGCAGGGAGCATTTTAAGTTCCTGGCAGATAATATTCCCGCAATTGTATGGACAGCTTTGCCCAATGGTGCAATTGATTATTTTAATAAACGCTGGTTTGATTTTACAGGCATAGATTACGTTCAGGTAAATGACGACTTCAATTTATTTATTCACCAGGAAGACATCGAAAAATATGTTTCAGCATGGGTAGCCTCTTTATCGTCTGGCAATCCTTTTGAAATGATGCACCGCCTTAAAGCAGGCACTGGCGAATACAGGTGGCATTTCAGCCAGGCATTGCCGTTTAAAAATGATGACTATAAAATTGTAGCATGGTTTGGCATTAGCACAGACATTGACGAACAAAAAAGGGCACTGGACAGAAAAGACGAATTTATTTCTATTGCCAGTCATGAATTAAAAACACCTGTTACAAGTATAAAAGGCTATGTACAATTGCTGCGGTACAATTTTCAGCAGGAAGGAAACAGCAATGCCGCCGATTTATTAACCAAGGCAGATATACAGATAAACAAACTGACCAATCTCATCAGCGATTTGCTTGATGTACGAAAAATAGAAAATGGTCAATTGCGCTATCATGAAGAAAAATTTGATTTTAATGATCTTGTAAAAGAAATTATAGAAGAAACAGAAAGGGTAACCAAACACCCAATTGAATATGAGCTGCTGGCAAAAAAATCTGTTAGTGGCGACAGAAATAAAATTGGCCAGGTAATCACCAATTTCTTAGACAATGCCAGCAAATACTCGCCCGGCAACGCAATTATTAAAGTAAAAACAACTGAAGGCAATGGAAACATAAGGCTCTCCGTACAGGATTATGGACTTGGCATTCCAAAAGATCAGCAATCAAAAATCTTTGAAAGGTTTTTTCGCGTAAATGGCGAAAAAGAAAATACCTATTCAGGGCTTGGTCTTGGATTATATATATCAGCGGAAATAATAAAAAGGCATAACGGAACTATTGGTGTAGAAAGTGAACAGGGAAAAGGATCAACTTTTAATTTCGAATTGCCTGTATTGTAACCTTTTTTATCAAACAATAACTTTAAGGCGTGAAAAAGATATTTATTGCAGATGACGATCCGGATATACTTGAAATTTTAAGCCTGATGCTAAAGTCGGTCGGCTATATTACACATGCTACCAGCAATGCCAACGATATTTTTGAGTACAAAGAAGATCTGCCAGATCTTATACTGCTTGATATTTGGATGTCTGGCATAGACGGAAGGGAAATATGCAAACGCCTGAAAGAAAATAAGCTTACCGCAGGTATACCTGTTGTTTTTCTATCGGCCAATTCAAGAATAAACGAGATAACGGAGGAATACAAAGCCAATGATTATATTGCCAAGCCTTTTGAAATGGAACACCTGATAACAAAAGTGCGGAATATATTGGCAGAATCCCGCCCAACTCCAATGTAACCGTTTCGTGTTGGTTAAGCAGCGATATTTTAATGCCTGCAATAATTATTTTGGTAATAATTGCTTAACTTTCTTTCTCTGCTGATTTAACCAAAACTAAACCATCATGACTGCTTTTAACCGTCGTTCTTTTCTTAGTAAAGCCAGTGCATTTTCTGCTACTGCAGTATTAGCATCACTAACACAACCAGCATGGAGCCGCAACCTGCACAAAGCATTAAACGGAGCCATTAATACGCCGCCGGATCAATTGGCGAGTGATGAAGACTTCTGGTATTATATACAGCAATCCTATACCGTTTCTCCTTCTATAATAAACCTCAACAATGGTGGTGTATCCCCATCACCAAAAACAGTGCAGGAGACAATGAAGCGCTATCACGATTATTGCAGTGAAGCCCCAAGTTATTATATGTGGCAGATATTAGACCAGGGCCGTGAGCCACTAAGAAAAAATCTTGCAAAACTTGCAGGAAGCAGTAATGAAGAAATTGCCATTCAGCGTAATGCTTCCGAATCTTTGGAGACAGTTATTTTTGGTTTGGATTTAAAAGCAGGAGATGAAGTTGTTCTTTCTAAACAGGATTACCCCAATACCATCAACGCATGGAAACAACGTGAGCTTCGCGATGGCATTAAACTGGTTTGGATAAATCTTGAATTGCCGAGTGAAGACAATGAGTATATGGCCTCACAATACATAAAAGCATTTACTTCAAAAACAAAAGTAGTACAGGTAACACATATTATTAACTGGAACGGCCAGATATTGCCTGTAAGAAAAATTGCTGATGCAGCACACACAAAAGGTATTGACGTATTAGTAGATGGTGCGCATAGCTTTGCTCATTTTGAATTTACCATTCCAGAACTGGGCGCAGATTATTTTGGCACCAGCCTGCACAAATGGCTTGGCGCATGCATAGGCAGCGGCATGTTGTATATAAAGAAAGACAAGATCAAAAATATTTACCCAATGTTTGCAGGAGGTGATCCAAAAAGCGAAGACATCCGCAAATTTGAAAACCTGGGCACACGTCCTTTCTTTATAGAACAAGCCATTGGAAAAGCAATAGAGTTTCATGAAATGATTGGCGCAAAAAGAAAAGAAGAAAGATTATTGTACCTCAAAAACTATTGGGTTACAAAAGTAAAAGACAACCCAAAAATAAAAATCAACACTTCTCTTAAACCTGGCTTTAGTTGCGCCATTGGTTCTGTATTGGTAGAAGGAAAAAAGCCAGGCGAGTTATCATCATTTTTAATGGAAAAATACAAAGTGCATACTGTAGGCATAGAATGGGAAAACATTAAAGGGGTAAGGGTTACACCAAATGTATATACTACTACCAAAAACCTTGATGTACTAGTAGAAGGCATAACAGCTTTTACAAAAACTGGTTTTTGATATTTTAAAATGATTGTACAATAGTGAAAGAAAAACCTGGTAATGAACCAGGTTTTTTCTTTTTATGGGTCTATAATTCTTCGCTAACACAAATAGTCAATGTAATATTTTAGATGAAGTATTCATTAATACATCTATATTTTTCCAGGATCTGAAAGTTTACTTTAGCAGTGCTTTTTCAAACTTAAGTTTATTAATGCGGCATCTCCAGTTGCTTTAATAAACAGCTAAACATTTGCGCCATATGATACCTGGTAAATTAACTGCCGCCCTGGCAATTATGTTCACCTGCATAATTGCAAACGCCCAGCAAACACAAAGCCTCGAAATGGGAAAAGTGAAACTACAGTTTTCACTAGATAAAAATGGCACCCCTTTTTACGAAGCATCTTACAACAATAAACCAGTTATTCTTCCTTCACGTCTTGGTTTTAATTTAAATACAGACAGCATTTTTTATACTTCATTTGAAATAACAGCCACACAAAAAAAATCTTTTGATGAAACATGGCAACCTGTTTGGGGGGAAACAAAAAATATCCGCAATCATTACGAAGAAATGACTGTGGCATTAAAATCGAAACATGCCGGCAATTGTCTTCTTAGTATTGTATTTCGTGTGTTTGAAGATGGCGTTGCTTTCCGTTATGTATTTCCGCAACAACCAAATCTTAAATATTTTATTGTAAAAGACGAGCTGACTGCATTTAATCTTGCTGGCAATCATAAAACATGGTGGATACCTGGCGATTATGACAGCAATGAATACCTGTACACTACTTCATCCATCAGTGAAATTGACAACCGGGCAATTGTTGCCGCTGCTACAGATATTGCAGTTCGCGAAGCACCAGATCCTTATGCCGTACAAACACCGCTGATGATGAAAACTACAGACGGACTTTACATCAACATTCATGAAGCAGCGCTGGTAAATTATTCTTCCATGCAACTGCATACAGACAGAAAAACATTTTCATTAACAACAAGCCTTGTTCCCGATCCTGTTGGCAATAAAGCTTACTTGCATGCGCCTGCTGTAACGCCATGGCGTACCATTATTATAAGCGATAATGCTCCGGCCATTCTTTCATCAACCATGATATTAAACCTGAACGAACCTTCTGTTATTAAAAATACAGATTGGATAAAACCAATGAAGTTTACCGGTGTTTGGTGGGAGATGCAAACAGCTAAAAGCGGCTGGAATTATTCTGACGATGCCTATAACCTGAAAGATGGTCAATTAATACCAAATGGAAAACATGGCGCAAATACGGCTAATGTTAAACGCTATATAGATTTTGCAGCAGCAAATAATATTAAAGGCGTTTTGATAGAAGGATGGAATACCGGCTGGGAAGACTGGTTTGGCAACTGGAAAGAAAAAGTTTTTGATTTTACAAAGCCCTACCCCGATTTTGATGTGAAAGACCTCACACAATACGCCGCATCAAAAGGTGTAAGCCTTATTATGCACAACGAAACTTCCGGCTCAGCTACAGATTATGAGCGGCAACTGGATACAGCTTATCGTTTCATGAATTTGTACGGATATACTTCTGTAAAAACAGGCTATGTAGGCAGGATCATTCCAAGAGGAGAACACCACGATGGACAATGGATGGTTGATCATTATGTACGTGTTGCACAAAAAGCCGCAGACCACCGCATCATGCTGGATGCGCATGAACCTGTTCGTCCTACTGGATTGCAACGCACCTATCCTAACTGGCTGGCCTGCGAGGCAGGAAGAGGAAATGAATACAACGCATTCAGCAATGGCAGCCCTCCCGAACATGAGACGATTTTACCTTTTACAAGATTGATAGGTGGCCCGATGGATTACACGCCGGGCATTTTTAAAATGAAAGGTTATACAGGTTATGCGCCAACACGTCAAATGCATACTACACTTTGCAAACAACTGGCATTGTATGTAACATTATACAGTCCTGTGCAAATGGTGGCAGATTTACCGGAAAATTATCAGCCACACATGGATGCGTTTCAGTTTATAAAAGATGTACCTGTTGATTGGGACGATACAAAAATAATTGCAGCAGAACCCGGTGATTATATAACCATTGCCCGCAAAGAAAAAAATAGTGGCAACTGGTATATAGGTGCTATTACAGATGAAAGCAGCCGCCAAACAACAATACCACTAACATTTCTTGAAAAAGGAATAAAATACGTTGCCAGCATTTACCACGATGCTGCCAATGCAGATTGGAAAGAAAATCCGGAAGCTTACAGCATTGATCATTTTATTGTTGATAATGCAACAACAATAAACACAATGCTTGCTGCTGGCGGCGGTGCGGCCATCAGTATAAAATTGGCAACCGCAGCAGAAATAAAGACTTTGAAAAAATATAAATAAGCGCTTAAACAGATTATGCTAACCCGTTAAAAAATGAAAAACCTCCATTAATTCAGCAACGGCAATAGCTCTATAAGATCATTAATGATGTAGTTTGGTTTTGCTGTTTGCAGTTGCTTCAATGTATGTGCGCCGGTTGTAATGCCAATATTAAGGCTGCAGCCGGCGTTTTTTCCTTCTTCAATGTCTATAATAGAATCGCCAACTTTTGCTACTTCGGCGGCATTGGCAATATTAAATTGTTTCATTGCCAGCCAAATCATATCAGGGTTAGGGCGGTTTTTATCAACATCAGTTGCAGTAACAAGTCCATCAAAATCCCTTCCTTTTTTCCAGCCCAATTTATCAATTAATGATTCTGCTGTTTTATTATCATAACCAGTATTTAATATCACCAGTATATTTTTCTCTTTTAGCGAATTGAATAACTGTATAGCATTGTTCTGCGGATAAACTGGCAATGTATTGTACGCCTGTTCAAGCAGCACAATAAATCTTTTATAAATTTCTTTGGCAAGGGCTTCGTCGTTTTTTTTGGCGTATACATTCAGTATGCTTTTAATGGCCTGCAATTTTTCTTTGCCTGCGCCTTCCAGCAACACTTCATCAAGTTTAAAATCAAAACCTTTTTCATTAATAGACTGTTGCAGTGTTTTGTAAACAATATTGTCTTCATTTACTGTGGTGCCAGCCATGTCAAAAACAACCATCTTTATCATACAATAGTTTTTATTGCTTCAGTTTGTAAAATACAGCAATTGCCCAATACAGCATTAAATGCTGTATTATTTCATTAAAAATTCTCAGCCATTACTTCAGAAACCAGTCATCATTAAAGTAAATTTGACCCTATGAACCGCATCGACAGGCTTTTCGGCATCTTAACCATGCTGCAATCAAAAAAATATGTTACTTGCGAAAAAATCGCCGAGAAATTCAACATCAGCATAAGATCTGTTTATCGCGATATTAAAGCGTTAAATGAGCAGGGCATTCCCGTTAGCTTTGAACCCTACCGCGGATACTTTGTGGTAAACGGTTATTTTCTTCCGCCCGTTTCTTTTACTTCAGAAGAAGCCAATGCACTTTTGCTAATGGAGTCTATTGTTTCCGGCTTTGCAGATAAATCTATTCATCAACATTATTCCACTGCACTTACCAAAGTAAAATCTGTATTGCGTTCTTCTCAAAAAGATGCAATAGAGTTACTGGCTTCCAATATAAAATTCCAGGCATCACCTTGTTTTATTCAACATCACGAGTATCTCGCCACTATTCAGCAGGCCATCAGCAATAGCAAAGTGGTAGAAATAGAATATACCAATGCAAAGAATGAAGTCTCAAAGAGAAAAGCAGAACCAATTGGCCTTGTATTCTATGCATTTGCCTGGCACCTCATTGGCTGGTGTCATCTCAAAAAAGATTACCGCGATTTTAAAGTGGCCCGCATTCTGCGCATCAAACCTACCATAGAAGATTTCACCCGCAAAAAACATGTAAGCATGAACGACTACATGAAACAATTACCGGTTAATTATTAAAGCCCTTAGCTATTAGTTGTTAGCCAGATTATACAAATGTTTTTTATGAACCCGGCAGTATTGCTACTATTAAACTTTGGTTGCGTCGCACACTTCAACTTTTAATTTTCTATTAAACACAGATCTTTATTATAATTAAAGTAACCCATAAATAAATCATACCAATCTGCCTAATCATAAAAATCAGCGTTCTATCATTGCCCTAAATAATTTCCACATTTTTTAAATTTTCTTTTATTGCCCTGCCATAGGGTTGTCAGTGGCCGGTTTTTACTTTGTTGTATCATTAAAAACAACAATTATGAAAAAGACAATCATCTCCTATTTCCAGCATCAGTTAGCAGAAGAAGCTATTGCCACCAGGGCCATGTTAAAAATAGTGCCGGCAGCAAAATACGATTGGCAGCCCCACCCCAAAAGCATGAGCCTGTTAAGACTGGCCACGCATGTGGCAGAAATACCGGGTTGGATACAGCTTGCATTAGATAGAGATGTACTAGATTTTGCAACTACCAATTACCAGCCAGAACCTTTTACCAATAATAAAGGCCTGATGGATTATTTTGAATCTCGTCTTGCTGCAGGTACAGCAGAATTGGAAAAAGTGGATGACAGTGTGCTATCTAAAGAATGGACTATGCGCAACGGCGAACAGGTGTATTTTACTTCTACCAAAGGCGATGTATTGCGCATGAGCATGTCTCAACTCATACACCATCGTGCACAACTGGGCGTTTATCTTCGTTTATTAAACATTGCTATTCCCGGCCCTTATGGCCCCAGTGCAGATGAAATGGAGCAGAGTGTGTTTAATGAAAAGCCTATTACAGCATAAGAATAGTTTCTCTTTTAAAGCAACGTACGCAAAGAAGTTCTTTGTGTACGTTGCTTATTCTTATAGACTAAATAAATCCTTTTTGTTAGAGACACTAAAAAACTATTTTTTAAATCCTATCCGCTCACGGTCTTCCCATTTACGCTGGCTTGCTTTTTCATCTAACAGGTTTTCCATGGCGTCATAGATTTGATTGAGTTGCACATCATGCTCACCCAACTTTTCTTTTAGCATTTTCAATTGTTCTTTTAAATCATTTTCCTGCATTAAAACACGTCGTACTTCTACGAAAGCCCGCATAATGGCAATATTCATATTTATTGCCCGGTCGCTGTTTAGTACCCCGCTAAGCATAGCAACGCCTTGTTCTGTAAAAACATAGGGGAGGTATTTGCTATGTTCTCCTCGTCCTGTCTTTAAGGTCACAATTTGTGACCTTAAAGAATCGTGCTGTTTCTCCTGGGTTTCAATTTGGAACTTCAAGCTCGCCCACTCGTCTTTGGTAAGCTGAAACATAAAGTCGCCCGGAAAACGCTTGCTGTTCCTTTTTATAGCCTGATTAAATACTTTTGTTTCTACTTCATACAAAGCAGCCAAATCTTTGTCTAGCATCACTCTTTCTCCCCTGATCTCATAAATCCTGTTTTGAATTAATTGAATTACCTGCATAATTAATTTTATTTTAATGAATATAGCTTCCAAAAAAGAAGCCGCAAATACTATCATCGATGATTTTTATTGCAAAAAGGTTTGCATTATTATCATTCTATTATAGCAATTGCCCGGCAATTTTGTTAGCCGCAATTATGTTAAATAAATTAACTAATAATTTGGTTCTACAGAGGCGCATAAAGGCAGGCATGCAGGAAAAAATACTATCTTCATTCTGCTGTTTTACAGCAATTTTTTTTAAATAAAATAGCGGCATTTTATGCCCGGAGTTAAACACAAGGATATGAAAAAAAGTTTTGCGTGTTTGTTATTACTACTATCATTCAACGTAGCCATTTTTGCCCAGCAAACTGTAACTGAGCAATTTCAAAAAATTAATACTGTTGCAGAAGCCGAGCAATACATAAAAGCCAATGCACCACTTAAACCAGTCATTCTTCATTTATCGTACGGAAAAGATTCTTCGCTTATTGAAAAAAGACTACTGAGACAGAATAAAGGCGATGTGTTTTCTGTAGGATATGTTACTTACAAAGTTATTGAAGCAACAGAAACAGTTAAGTACCGTGCCAATTATGTTTTTCTTGATGGGGGTTCATTATCTATGCAGCAAATTGACAGCATGAAAAAAATAATTGTGCAAAAGGCAAATGCAGGAACGCCTTTTGAAAAACTATCTGATGACTACACCATGGATGGCAATAATACACATGGCGATACGGGCTGGTTTTTTGGAGAACTAATGATGCCTAAAGAGTTCCAGGAGGCAGTTAAGGCCCATAAGCTTGGTGAGATTTTCTTTGTAGATGTATCCGATAAACAATGGCATTACATTGTGAAAAAGACTTACGATGACGAACTTAAAAAAGATATAACAGTATTGAAGTCTAACGGAAGATAGATCTTCATAGCCATAAATTATACGAATGCCATTTAGCAAGTGCTAAATGGCATTTTGCTTTTTACGAATATTCAGCAAAAGCCTGTATATTGAATATGGAAATACGATTGTTTCAAGTATAAAACTAAAAAAATGCAACAGCCAATTTCAAAATCCAAACTATGGACTGGCCGTGTTATGAGCTGGATAGTAATACTTTTTATGTTGATGGATGGTGTAGGCAAACTGGCAAAACCTGAAGCAGTAATAAAAGGTACGCTAGACCTTGGCTATGCAGAACACCATATTGCTATTATGGGAATTATTGGATTGATTGCCACTGTTCTTTACGCCATTGGACGTACGTCTGTGCTGGGAGCAATATTGCTAACAGCATATTTTGGCGGAGCAATTGCATCAAACATGCGGCTTGATAATCCATTGTTCAGTCATATACTTTTCCCGGTTTATCTTGGCATCTTAATGTGGGGTGGTCTTTGGTTAAGAAACGAAAAATTGCAACAGCTTATCCCGCTAAAAAAATAACCAACTCATTAAAAAAATAAACCCCCTCAGCATTTGCCGAGGGGGAAACCTTAAATCTACACTCAACATTTACCTATTAGCTTCTTTATTAAAACCGGGTCAACTTTTTTTACTTCATATAAGTATCCCACAATTTTGCCAGGTTAGCATTAATAATAAGATCAATGCGCCTGTTTTTTGCTCTTCCTTCTTCGGTAGAATTATCAGCAACCGGGTTATACTTGCCTCTTCCGGCAGCTATTAAATTAGCAGGGTTTACATGATATTTATCACGCAATATGCGCACAATTGTATTGGCCCTTTCTGTGCTAAGCGACCAGTTGTCTGCAATACCTCTTACATGCGTTGTATCTGTGTTACCTACTACATACAACTGAATTTTTGGATTCTCGTTCATTACTTCTGCTACTACCGCCAATGCTTCTGTTCCTTCTGCACCAATTTTGCTGCTTCCTTTTGCAAACAATAATTTATCGCTTAAAGAGACATGCAGCAAACCTTCTTTGTAAGAAACTTCTGCTCCTGCTTTTTCAAATTTTGCATATCCGTCCTCAAATTTCTTTTCTATTTTCTCCATAGATGTTCCTTCTTCTGCAAGCGCCTGTTTAAAATCTTCATTTCTTTTAAGAATAGATTCTTTCAATTCGCGGCAACCCTGCATTTCACGACCATAAGCAAGGTTTTCGTTTTTTAATTGTGCTACCTGCTTTTCATATTCAGCTGCTTTACTTTCATACTCTGCAGTTTTGCTGTGAAGCTGTGTTATTTCACCATTTAGCTTTTGTATATCTGCTTCTGCTGCTTTAAGTTTTTTTCCTGTTCCGCAACTCATAACTGTAACGCCAAGTGCAAACAATGGCGCATAGAAAATAATCTTCTTCATAATTCAATTGTTTTTGTTTGATAAAAGTTGTTTAATTATTTTATTGTATTGGTCTGCATACGTTAAGCATATTCCGCCTGAATGAACCATCATCTTCAAGGCAACGGAAAAAATCTTCGAGGTACTTCTTTATTCCTTTTATTTCTTTTTCTGTCAATTCATTTTTATACTCATCTGCCAGCGCTAACAATTTTTCTTTCTTCGCAAGAAATTCTTTTCTTACACACTGGGCCACATCCTCAGACCGGCAATATCCTCTATACACACGGTCTCTTACACTTTCTGTTGAAAGTGTTTCATCTCCAACCTGTGACACCACTGCGTAAGGTGCATCTACCAAACCAGACATATCAAAATCATAAGGCATCGACACATAGCCTGTTTTTGGAATTTTTATCAGTTTTGTATTATGCTGATGTGTGCTTGACAGATCTGTATTAGAAATCATGTACTGGAAAAATCCAAAACGTAAAATACAAGTATCCTGCAAAGCAGCAGGAGAAATCCTCATCGTCTCCATAGCTTCTCCGTGAAATCTCTTTGCCGTTTTTTCAAGATCTTCAATAAGAATACCTTTTAATGCAAACTGTTTTTCTTTTTTTCCACGCTTCTCTTTAAAATCAATATTCACCAAACGTGTTTTAAAGTAATAAGGCGAAATAAGTTCGTAAAGTTTATAGCAAAGTAGCTCTCGTATAATAAGCGCATTACTTTCTGAGCGATTGTAACAGGGTACAACAAGTTTTAATTTTTTTGTTCCTTCAAAGCAACTGCCTTTTGTATTTTTTCCTTCCATCTTAACCCATAGCGGTGGAAAATAACATTCACTCAACCTGAAATTGCCTCGGCTTTTCAATTTCACTTTTATAGAATCATACGTGGTGCCTGTTGTTTTGTAATAAAGTCTATGAGGAAGATATACTGAATCTTTCTTGGTTTTGGCTACAGTCCTTATATCAATGTGCAGGCCAATGTCCAACGGCTGCTGATTGTCGAAAAGTGGATCTTTCGCTTTCTGTGCAGTTGCAGTTGCAATAAAGCAGAGTAATGAAATACAGGTGGCAGAAAGCATTTTAAAAGCTTTCGCCCAGTAGTGCATACAACAAAATATCGCTCTCATAATTCAGTTGTTTTCATTACAAAATGATGGTTGTTTAATTAATGTTTATCCTTTTTCTTCTTTTTAATAACAGCAACAATTGGCGTTTCAACTGGCCTGTCTATCCATCCTGCAAAACTAAAATCATCAAGGCGGATAGCATCTGCAGTTTCCCGCTCAAAAAAATACTCAAGCAGTTCTTGTGTATTATACAATGAGATTAAGATAAAAGATTTGAAAAGGCCCATAGCAATAACATACCACAATTGCACATCGAAGCCCGTTTTATTAAGCAATGAAGCCGGATAAAAAATTGCAAAAAAGTAAATAGCAATCAGGATAAGGCCACGTATTCCCGAAGGTGTATGATGGTTCTTGATAGCCGATAAAAGCTCAAGCTCTTTATTTACACGCTGCAAAAAGAATAAAACTTTTGAGGAGAAACTGGCTTGTAGTTCCTCATTGTTTGTTCTTACAAATTTTACTATTGCTTCAGAAGAACGCCGAACAGTTATAAAATCAGATTTGGGTACGGATAAATATGCTGTCAAATTATCTGACAGTGTTATTAAAATAACTTCCAGTTCTCTTTTTTTATCAGCGGTTATATTGCGGTTTTCAAAAGAATAAAATAAAGACATGATTGAAGCTTTTAAACTGCTAAGGCTTTGCAGTGCACGTTCACGTCTTTTAAAAGCCAATTTCATTGTGAGTGTTAATGGAAACGCAATGATAAGTCCCAGTATCAGGAAATCTATATATAGCCTGAACTGAAAGTACCACGACAAGCAGGCGCTTGCCGTAGAAAGGAACACAACTATTAATGTTTGCCTGTTAAAAACAGGCAGGTACTTTTTCATACTGCTTAAAAAATATCAGTCGTTATACATAAAAATTACACTCAAAATATTAAGCACTTAAAAAAGGCTTTACTATTTGCCTTCCTACCACAAAAAAAATAATTAAATAAGTTACAAGCGCCAATATAATTTTGGCGATAAGCTTTCCATTACCCTTTGCGTTAAAAAATTGATACCTGGCAACAAACATATACACCAATACTATTGCTATAAACAGGAGCTGCGCATAAATGATTACACCTAAATATCTGCATAGTATAAAAAAGGGCATAAATAATAATTGCAATGCTGTAATTCCGCAAAACAAAAAAACATTTGCTACAAGCATTTCAGGCAGTGCATATTTTTTCTTGTAGAAAAAAAGATAATCGCCAACACTGCATATAATGCAAAAAAAGATGTTTCTGATTGCAAAAAATTTATGCCCTATTACCGGCTTTTCAATTTCAAGTTTTCCAATTTCTACTGAAGCAAGTATGGTTGGAAGTTTTAAAAACACAAGCAGGTAAGAACACAGGCCAGCCAGTATCAGCAACATTAGAAAAGGGTTGTAGTGCGATTGTCTTTTACCTTCCAGGTATTCTCTTATTGCATGACCAGGTCTTTTTGCGAGTTCCTTCAGCGAGAAAAAAAAGCCTTCGCCAAGGTGTAAAAAAGCATGGGGGAGATAATGAAATATCTCCTTCCATGTCATGCGGTGAGTGCTGGCTTTCTGGCCACATATATTGCAGAACCTTCCGCTGTACCGGTTACCGCAATTTTTACATGATATATCTGTATACGTCATACCTGTAAACCAGAAAATAATTTAGTAAAAGAGGTTGCCTGTTTATTTACCCGGAGGAAAACTTGCCATTATTTTTGTAACAATAACAGGAATTTCAGTATCAGCATTTTTAAAAGGAATATCTATTTCTTTATTGCCTGTACCCTGCCATAACAACTGATTTCCTGAAGCAGCCAGTACATCTATAATAAGCGAACCATCTTTGTACTCATAAACATTGTAGGTAGTTGATCCACCATAACCAGGGCCCCATGCATATGGACGATAGTAACCGCCATAACCATAATAATTGGTTGTAGAAGATACTTGTTTTTTCTCTTTAACTATAGTTGTTGCGTTTACCAGCAAATCCGGATTGTTGTTGTCTTCTACAAATCCTTTCTTTATCATTTCGCCTTTAATAGCATTTATAATCCTGTCACGGTTTAAATCACTAATGCCAGGTCCCTTGTCTGTTAATCTAAAAAAAGAAAAAGTTTTGTACTTGGAAAATTCAGCCCTTCTATCGTAATCTGAACTAACTTTTAAAGATGAACTGCATGATGAAATAAGCATTACTGCTGAAAGCAGAAAGCAGAAGTTAATAACGTGTTTCATTTTTATTGAGTTTTTGATTTTCTATGGTTTGCTTTTACGTAACCTTTTGTTGCGTAATTGCGTTTAGTAATTATAAATTAAACCTAAATTTTATTGCCGGGCCAAATGTGTCTACGTTGTACAAAAATCTTTCCGTGCCTGATCCTTTATCGTAATTAACACCTATAAAGCGGTACCCAAGGCCAATGTCTAATAATTTTGATACGCGGTAATTTCCATCCAGTTGTGCCTGCCAGCAGAATTTTGAACCAATTCCGAAACCGCCAATATCTGTTCGCAATTGCGCTGACAGCCTTCCTTTAGAAGGAATTTTTATCCGCGTAACAAGTATTGGATCAACCCATGTTTTTGTACCAGAATACACTTTATTGGTTGTTTGCCCACCCACACCACTATTAACATTAATATTCAATCCGGCATTAAGACTGTTCAACCTTAAGCCAGCACCCAATTCCAGCCACGGTATAACTTTGCGCATTCCCGCTACTTCCCACGCCAGTTGTTTTGATGTAGCTTCACCATAATTAACAAGCTTATTGCCTTCTACATTTTTTTTGAGGTTCATATAAAGTACATCGCTTGAAAATGCCCATTTATCATTGTATGCCTCAAAGTAAAGCATGGCACCAATTTTTAAATGACTGAATACATCTCCGGGGTTTGCTTTAACATCTGCATCCGGAAGATCAGATAAACCAACAGTTCCATTTAAGTTTGGAAACATTATATAAGGCTGAAGCGTATATTTCCATTTACCGTCCTTGTTCTGGGCTAAACATTTACCAGCTAAAATTGTGAACACTGATAGAATAATTAGAGATTGAAATAACTGCCGCATGATTTTTTTTACTTGTGTTATTAGAATAAATGTTCCTGAAAACTCTTTAAATAATTTTTTAAAAAATATTAATCATTCTCTTTTCCGGGAGAAAAACTTTTTTGATATAATGAATCGTAATGGCCGTGATGATCATATACATTGTTTTGCTTTGCATAATCATTCCAGTCTTTTATCAAATTGTTTTTAACATCGGGAAACTGTGCAGAGAGATCATTTGTTTCTACAGGATCTTTGCTAAGATCAAATAGCTGCCATTGTCCGGTACCAAAAGGTTTTGGTAATCTCAAAATCTTCCAGTTTCCTTTTATAAAAGCTTTCATTTCAAAAAGTTCGTAACCCATTCCGTCGTTCTGATGAATTGTTGCAGAATCTCCACGCAGTACTGGTGTTATAGATTTACCAATAAGCGGATGAATGCTGTTTCCTTTTTTATTTTGCTGAGGATAAGCTGCTCCAGCAAGGTCAAGAACAGTAGGCATAATATCAGTAACATGAACAAAGCCCTGGTTCCATTGTCCGGCTTCTTTAGTCTGTCCAGGCATTTTAACAATCAAAGGTGCTTTTATTCCACCTTCTGTAACAAATGTTTTAAACATTCTGAATGGTGAAGAAGCAGCTTGTGCCCAACCTGGCCCCATTTCTACATAAGAACTTTTCAAACCACGGTTTTCCATATCATTTTTAAATGTGTTGAGGTATTTATGATCTGCATTTCCCGGGTAAGTTGTAGCAAGAGCCCCATTTGCACCATTGTCACTCATAAAAATGATCATTGTATTATCGTACATGCCTTCTTTCTTCAGATAATCAATTATACGGCCGATGCTCATGTCCATATAATCAATCATTGCTGCATACACTTCCATGTCACGGGCAAATTCTGCCCTCATTTCTTTAGGTAATTTTTCCCATTTAGGTATTGCAGGGTTGGGCACGCCTTTTACATCTTTTGGTATAATGCCTAACGCTTTTAAATTATCTACTCTTATTGTTCTGAGAGAATCCCAGCCCATGCCAAATTTTCCTTTATACTTTTCAATATATTCTTTGGGCGCCTGTAGCGGATCATGGGCAGCTGTATAAGATTGAAAGGCAAAAAATGGTTTTTTATCTGCTTTATTCCTGTCAATAAACTGTATCATTGAGTCAGTATAATTCCTGGAAGAATAAAAATCTTCTGGCAGTTCAATCTGTTTTCCATTTCTTGTATAGTCCATATGCTGCAATGGAGATAACGCCCTCTTATCATTGAAATGACTTCCACCACCAGTACCCAGAATAAATGTTTCTTCAAAACCACGATCATATGGATCATGGCCTTGGCCTTCACCAAGGTGCCATTTGCCTACCATATAAGTATGATAGCCATTCTCACGCAAAACTTCTGGTATGGTTACTACCTGCTCGCTTAATGAAGCTGAATAACCAGGCAGATGCTGCTCATGCAATGCAGGGTAATCCATCTCACTCATAATTCCTACACCAGCAACGTGGTTATCATTACCTGTTAGCAAGCAAGAACGGGTGGGTGAACATGTTGGCAACACATGAAAGTTTGAAAATGAAACACCTTCCTTTGAAAGTTTTGTAAGTACAGGCGTTTCTATATTACTGCCAAACGGAGCAATATCGCTGAACCCCAAATCGTCGCCAACAATAAGCAATACGTTGGGCTTTGCAACTGTTTTTTCCTCTTCTTTTGCTTTTGGTTCGCTATTGTTGCAGGAAGAAAAAACAATTGCAGCCGTAACCATTAATATAAACGGGTTTTTCATTTTTAAGTTTAGTGCATTCATTTTATTAAGTTTTTTAAAAATCGCAATCATTTATTTTTTATCAGTTTCAATTAATACTACTTCATACATATTTTTTCCATCTTTTTGAATTGGCTGATAATAAGTCTCTCCCACTTTTACATAAGTAACATCGCCAATCTTTTCTTCTTTTCCACCTTCTGGCAGGTTTTCAACTACGGTACCAGATACCGGCGCCACTACCTTGTACCCCTTGTCTGATTTTTCATAATAAGTGCCGCCATAATAATAATTGTTGGTTGTTTCGTTTACAACAACGGTTTGCGTATTAGGAGGCAATGTGGTTACAGTGGCACCAATAGGCGCAGATACTACTGTATAACCTCCTGTAGTTGCTACATAATACACCCCCTGATCGTAATGATATTGCTGATTTTGCACACTAATAATGATGGCAGTAGTAGCCATAGTAGCTACAAAAAATCCCCAAGGGTGATAAACAGGCCCCCAATGGTAAGGGTGGTAAGGATGATAATAGTACGGATGAAAACAATAATAGCGATGGCCCCCGTACACATAAGGAGGACGCACATAAACATGTGTACTGCGTACAACAACAGTATTGTGGCTGTTATTGATGTGTACGTTTTTGCTGTTGTTTACATTAACGTTTACATTCGTTTTGCTATTATTAATGTTCACATTGTTGTTATTGCCAACATTATTACGGTTTACATTATTAGTTGAAGGACTATTTCTATTCCTGTTTTGTGTTGAAGTATTTTTCTTTTTCTGCTGTCCACTAACAGTAACGGATAGTCCGGATAAAACCATCGTTAGGAAAAAGAAGATGAACCAGATATTTTTGGCCGGATTTTTTTTCATGTAGTCTATTTTAATTATTTTGATTGTATGGTTAGGAATATTTAAAATTTTCGTTGCTAATCATTTTGCTTTTATTTTTCTCTTTCCAAATACCTTAGCGCATCATCTTCCAGTTCAATACAAAGGCGCACGTATTCCTCTTCTACCCGTGAGTCTTCCAGTTTATTCTCCCGGAATTTTTGTAAAGAATTTTTGCATTGCCAGTAATCATCGCATAAAGATTTAAAATCTTCACTGCTGCTAAAAAGGGCAAGTATTTTGGCCCTATGCTCGGGAAACTGTTCTAGTATATTATTCAGTTCTTTATGCATTGTTTTTAGAGGAATTCCAACAAAAAATGTAATATCTTGTGCTTACCCATTAAACCCGGATGCAATATTAGATGCAACAAGTCAAGTTGTATTAGTTATTACTGTAATGTAACCGTAAAACGTACTGTAAAGTGGCTATAGAAAATTTCACTTCTA
This sequence comes from Chitinophagaceae bacterium, assembly GCA_044227095.1. Lineage (GTDB taxonomy): Bacteria > Bacteroidota > Bacteroidia > Chitinophagales > Chitinophagaceae > JACMLD01. Next base: position 326,539 of record JBGAFV010000001.1, read on the forward strand.
ACCAGGTGAACGAACAGTTGGATCGCATTCTTTCAGCGGAAATTTTTCAGAATTCAAAGACTTTGACCCAATTTCTGCGTTTTGTTGTAGAAGAAACTCTACAAGGCAGGGCTCGTGATCTTAAAGAATACACCATTGCCGTAAAAGTGCTGGCAAAAAAGAGCGGGTTCAATCCCCAGGCAGACCCGGTAGTTCGCATACATGCCGGGCGCCTAAGGCGCAACCTCAACGAATACTATATTGGGGCAGGAAAAGATGATGAAATTGTTATTTCAATTCCCAAAGGAACTTATATCCCCGAATTTAATAGCCGGTCTGTCTCCGGCTCCCCTGCAATTTCTTTTAGCGATAACCATAACCATGTTATAAGAAAAAAACCAACTATTGCAGTGCTGCCTTTTAGAAATAACAGCCCTGCTCCCGCTAACAATAATGCTGTTTTTTTTGAAGATGGTTTAAGCGATCAATTAAGTACAGAGCTTGCACGATATTCCGAACTTTCGGTTGTTTCTTATTATTCATGCCGTAGCATTGCGGATCGTATAACTGATGTACGCGAAGCAGGGTTAGTGCTCGACGCAAAGTATATTTTAACAGGAAGTGTGCAAAGCAACGCCAAACAATTGCGTGTAAGGGTACAGATGGTAGTAAGCGAAACAAGAGAACAGCTTTGGGCTGGTTCTTATGAAAGAAAAAGTACTGTACTGGACCTTTTCGAAATACAGGATGATATTGTAACAAAAGTACTAAGCCAGGTTACCGGTTATTATGGTGCGATCTTCAGGGATATTACAAAAATTCCACCCAATACAAATATTGAGGATCTTAAGATATACGATGCTATTTTCTGGTACTATCATTTTGTAAATGAAACCAATGAAGATATTTATCATAAGGCTATTGCGGCAATGCGGCATGCAGTAGCTATCGGTCCCGAGTATGCGTTAGGTTGGGCTGTGCTGGGGGAGATTTTTGTAGCTGGTTATTTTATGGGATATAATACAGCTGGCGTAAACGATCCGTTAGCGGAAAGCATTACATGCGGAAGAAAAGCTGTAAAGTTAGATCCGCTTTGCCAGCATGGTTATCAAACACTCGGTCTTGCCTACCTGTTTTCTCAGAATAAAGCCGAAACGCTAAGAATTGTAAATGAATGGACAAAAATTAAACCTTCTGCTTCAGGCATTATGGGTGCAATGGGTTTTTTCTTAATCTGCTGCGGCGAGTATGAGCAAGGTATGAAAATGATGGACGAATCCATTCAGTTAAATCCATATTATCAATGGTGGTTTAATGGTGGCATTAGTTTTTACTATTATTACAAGGAACAGTACGAAGAGGCAATATATTGGGCAGAAAAAATAAACATGCCGCACATTCCGTGGGAATGGCTATTTAAAACAGCAAGCCTTGCAGAACTGAATAGAATGGATGAAGCCCAAAGATGCTGCACACAAATTAAAACACATTTTCCTTTTTTGGTTGATATGATGGATGTTTATGTAAATGCATTTATGCTTGACAAAGTCCTCACCAAAAAAATAAGGGAGGCGCTAAGAAAGGCAGGAATATAATTAGATAAGAATGGTTGTATTGCAATTATTCTATCGCCATTTAAGTGTTGCAAATACAGGAAAATGATCACTTGCTTTTGATGTAGTTATCTTATCCGCGTTAATTACATTAAGTCCTTTACAAAAAATATAATCGAGATGTGGTTTTATTAAACCCATAAGAGCTTTTGCTGTATAACCTATAGTATCAGTTGCACAATTAAAACCATTGTTACTGAATTTCTCAATAATCCGCTTTCTATCTTTTGCATATAAGGTATTGAAATCGCCGCCAATCAGAATATAATTATAATTCGGGAATTGTGTTTTTGCATGTTCAATAATAGTATCTACCTGGTCCATTCTATATTCCCGTCTCATAGAAGAAGTTTCTGTATGAACGCTGTATACTAAAATTTTCTTCTGATGAATATTTACTTCACCAACCGTAGCATGACGTCGCCTGTTGTTTATCCATTTAGAATGTGGCAATACCAGTTTTACAGGGAGCTCAATTGTACCTTTGGTTAAAATAGCATTCCCAATATTTTTTTTAATCATTGTGTTGTATACAATAGGAATATAGAGATAATTCAGATGTAATTCCTTTGCTATTGTTGCTGCGCCGTTTTCATCCATTTCCTGTAGCAGATAGACATCAATACTTTTTGACTTTTCAAACTCTTTCAATTCTGTAATGGCAAGATCTATTTTCTGTGCTTCTTTAATATTAAAGGTTAGCACATTCAGCGAGTCACTTACTTCAGTATTTGCAGCATTTTTCTTGTTGGAATAAAAAATTGGTTTGTCTGTTTCTTTATAAAACTGCACTGTGCCGCAGGAGGATAAGCAGATAGCAAAAAAGATTACAGAAAGTCTGGTAAGATGATTTTTATGGATGCAGTTTAGTAAAATCGGCACAATGGACTTCATAAGGTTAAATAAAAAATTAATCATTTGCCGATACAGAAAGTAATGATCGCTATGACTAAATAAATTACACTGAAGAAAATACGAGAGCAGATCGTAGCACATAAAAAAATCTTTTTTTACCGCTACAAAAAATTTTACAACACTTTACAAGAGCTTACGTGTTTTACCTTTACAGGTTATGTGCAAAGTAATAAAATAATTACTTCCCAAAAAATATAAAATTATGCTATCCTAATACATGTTTGAATTTATTGAAAAGCAGAACTCAATTTATGTCTTGACTATCTGATAAAATTCAATAAAGTTCATGAACAATAAAATCATAACAAATTGAGCTTCTCCCAAAAAAATTACACATAAGTACTAAAATAAAATATCTAAAATAGCGGAATAAAATTTGTGATGGAGGTGAAGCCTAATCCTTACAAAACTTAAAAAAAGATTATTATGTTATTTGTAACTTGACCAATCTACATTTCCATTCGTGATCCAAAAATGGCTTTTACATCCTTTCAGCGCCCGCACTGATGGGGAAATGGATATTTTCTTTTTTTGAATCTTATATCTCCAGCAGGGCGATGTGTCGTTCAGCAGATTAAGATGTATTACATTTCCGCAACCGCATGGGCATTTAAAAACAAGTGTATCTGCTACCATTCCATCTTTAATAATATAAATTATAACGGGCTCAATATTATTAGGAATATCCTGAACAATTTTGTAAGAATATTGACTGGAAAATATTTTTACAAGTTTATTCCACCATGTTTCCCAACTTAACTTTTTTTTCATAAGCGATCAAGTTCAGAGATTCTAAGAAAGGGTCTGCAATCGCCTCTTCCTGTATATTTCGCGGCAGCTTCATCTATTTCAAATGCGGCTTCATTTTTATTTTCGGTACAATTGGCACTAAAGTCCATTAGCATGCGTGCATAGTTTTCGGGGCCATCTTCTTTTAATGCGTGCGAATGCAACCGATTCAAAAAATCAATGACGGTCATACTGCTGATCAACATATTCACCGGCAAAACCGCAGGTCTGTTGACTAGGACGTTGTGAATATACCCGGCTTTCAATCTTTTTTTAAACTCTTCCGGATCTTGCCTTTGCAAACTCTCTGCTTCCAGTCGTTTTATTGTATAAAGCTGCCGACTAAGTAAGGTCGAAAGTCCTGGTTGAATATAATGACCAGTGCCACTGATTGCTTCAATGCCGCCACTACCGTCAGCATCGATCCTCACTCCCATGTCAAAATATGGGATCAGGTAAAAATTGGTTAACTGGTTGATGAGGTGACGGCTTTCTGCGCCGTCAACACATCCAAAAATGATATCGCACTGTATAAGTTCCAGCAGTGCTTTTTTAGATGCAAACAAATCAGCTGCCAGCGCTATTACTTTTGTACCAAGCCCTACCTTGTTTATTGCAGTGGCCATCATCACTACTTTCTTTTTTTTCTTCTTCGCATCTGCCATACGGGATTGAATAATCCGGTTTAGATTTTTTACTTCCACCACATCGGGATCGATAATTACCAATTCACCAACTCCCAGCCTGTATAATTGTTCAATAGTTGGACTTCCTGTACCAGAACAACCAATAACGCCGATCTTCAATGATTTTAATTGATGGTATGTTTTTTCACCCAACACCTGCATGGTACGTTCTGCAAATCCATCGGTATCATTTAATGAAATAACACCTGCCTTCCCGTGTCGCCAAATTTGAATGTAGTTACCTGCAACACTTACCTTATGAAATGGTGTGAATTGAAGCTTGTTATCAACAACGCGGCCAAATATCTCGCCGCTGGGTAGCATGACTGCTGACCCATGTACACTGTTGGTTTCGCTCCAGTCAAAGGCAGTTCTTCCAAATTCCACATCCGATATATCATCAGTATCTGAGAATTCAGGATGATTACCAGGGTGGCTATGAATTTTTAATAAAGCAAAATTTGATTTCTCAACTTTTTCAAGCAAGGGTATGATTGTATTTGTTTTCCACCTGACATATTCAACATGCCTTTCACAATCTTCGTAAGGCACAAGGAACAATTGGTGTGAAAGCAATATTGATTGTTCTGCGTTTTCATGTCTGCCGCAAAGCAGAATAGCAACTGCCTCCTTCCCATCTCCTGGGAAAAGATGGGCTTTCAGTGATTTTAAAAACTTACCGGCAATCCTAAGCTCGTAGCGCATTGGTTTGATTTTTGGTGAATTCATTTTCAAGCCACACAGCTACCAGAGGCAGATGTGTACTCAGGTTATCTATTCCTGGCCGCCACGGGTTATTTGCTGTACGGTGCCTTGACCATTGTTGAAAGGTTTTTTCGTCAAGTGGAAAATCTGTTAACGCACCCATTGGTAAGTTATCTTTCCTTGTGATTGCAGGATAAAAGTAGAGCATGTCCAGTTGCACTGTCGGATATAGAGGTTCGATACGTATTGCAACAATTGCCTGATTGATGGTAAATCCAGCCGGGATTGGGTAATTGTGAACAAGAACCCATTGAACCGGGCCCTGCAGTATGCATTCCCAATCCAGTCCAAGGCTGTTCAGGTAATCTTCGTCTTCTTCCAGCAATGAAAAATCCCTTCGCAGGGATTTTTCATTTGTTTGTTCGCCTTCAGTGTGTTCATTCTTAATTGTCTTAAACTTTTCAATACCGTGTTTTGTAAAATCTATTTCATGCGTTGGCTCAATAGTAATCCAGCTACCATGAATTTTTTGCCGCAAAATATATTCCTTTGCGTTTTTACCGGCGGCTACCAACACTTCTTCACCCGACATTATATGGTGATGCGTAACATAGGGAATGCCGTCTACCTTGTAGCGATACTTTCTTCCTTTTGGGGGCGTGTGGCCATGAATAAAACACCATTCAATATCTATAATATCGTCATCGATTGTGAAAATTATTACTTCTTCCATCTTCAAAAATTTTAATAAAAAAATGATGCAGGTTGCACCCTGCAAGAGAAAAATGCCTTAATACCAAGTATATATCTCCGGTAATATCGGACCATAGTATTCCAATCAGCAGCCCACGTGCTGCAATTGGCATTTATAAATACTATGTGAAAGAAGGAAGGAAGCCTTTAATAATTTAATGATAATTACATCCAGTGCAATCATTTGCATTACTGACCTTGGAAAATCAACGAAGTGCCATATATTTGATTGTCACATCTCTGTAGGCACAGGACGTTTAGCTTGCTAAGCGTGTCCATGCTATCATTGATTCAGAAGGCCAGGCAGTGATGCCTGGTTTTCTAATGTCATAGAATACACAAATATACAAAAAACAATTCAACAAAAAATTATTAATTTATGATATCAAAAAACATAGTAATTAATAATTACGTAATTATTAATTTTTTTTCTTGCAAAATTTGTTATCTTTACTTTAATTAAAAAATAGCTGTGTTAGCAAAACAGGAGCAAGACACGTTTTACAACCAGGTCGGTGTCACCATAAAGAGCAGCCGAATAAAGGCGGGCGTCAAGCAGGAAGAACTTTCCAAACATTTAGGATTTGTCAGTAGAATTTCAATTGCAAACATAGAAGCAGGAAAGCAAAAAGTGCAGCTGCATACTTTGGTTGAAATTGCTGAGTATTTAAAAGTACCCATGGCAACGCTGATACCATCAATTGAGAAATTCCGTAAGGATGTAGACCCGGTGATGATCAAAAAAATTCAGAAAGAGATTTTAGATGCCCCAACCGTAGAAAAAATCAAAGGATTTATACGCTATTCTGCCCAAAAAAAATAAACTATCCCCATGGCTTATCAGGCTTCTAATCGTAAACAGATTGAGCATGCAGCATTTTCATTGGTAACTGGAAACAATATAACGGCCCCATCAGTGGATGTAGAAGCAATCGCTAAAAGTATCGGGCTTGATATCATCGCTTATGATTTGGGTGACAGTGTTTCCGGCGCTTTAGTGATTGAGAATGGAAAAGGATTTATTGGATACAACCCAAATCATTCAAAAACAAGGCGGCGTTTTACAATTTCCCATGAAATCGCCCATTACCAGCTCCACAACAATAAAAAAAATGAACAGCTTTTTGTCGATAAAGATTTTATCGTCAAATACCGAAGTCATAATAGCTATAATACTGCAGAGTTAAAACAGGAACAAGAGGCAAATGCATTTGCCGCAGAGCTATTGATGCCAAGAAAATTTATTCTGGCTGAACTAGAAAAGGATAACTATGCAGGCTTGCAGGAACCTGAACTCATTGAAGAATTAGCCAAGCTATTTGAGGTCAGCATTCCTGCGATGACATTTCGTCTGTCAAATATAAATGCCCTTCCTTGGTAAATTGAAAATGATTGAAGTTGTTTTTTTCAAATTATATTTATTAAAAGTGAATTATTTTCAATGCTGATATGTCACTGTTTTGTATCAGCATCGAATTTGTAGTCGTCATACTTCGTACATCAAATCATAGTAAATGTGTAAATGAAGATATGGAAAGCGGAATCGATACGTCCTTTAGTAACCAGCTATGATCAAAAGCCCGAAAATATAATGATGGCGAGAATGTCATATTTTATCAGATTGACAAAATAAGTAATCGAAAGCCTTTTATTACGTAGCATAGTAATAAATAAGTTATGGTATTTTACAAAGTTACTTTTGCCATGATTAAGTTGTCCAAACTTTTAAAATAATCAGTTATTAATTGTGCTATTTTACTTTAAAGCCGGAATAAGAAAATAAACGGGTTTGTACATCTGCCCATAAACGCCCTTTCGGGAAGGGAAATGTCTATTATGCCTGCCCTTTCTGTCTGCTTCAATAAACTGATCCCAATAATGGTACGTTTGCTTATCGTTAATGCTTGCAAGAATTTCCGAAGGTTCAACCTTACTTAGGCCGGAGGGTAGCCTGTCCGCACTCGCATCCGTTTTATTCAGTTGAAGTATACATTCTTTGCCGTTTGGACTAATACTGAAAAAAGAACAAGGCGAATCACTATTCAATTGTTTCAGATTTGATATGAGCGGTACACCTGCAAATACTTTAACGCCTATCTCTTGCAATAACCTGGCGTGTGAAAAAAGAGATTCGTTGAATTTAACTTCAATATGGTCTTGTTGAGGATTAAGAATTTTTGGGCGGCGGGCACAGAAAGCAACCATTAAAAACCTCGAACCGTTCATACATTTACGTGCTATTAAACTACCTTCCCTGCTCGCCCAGTATTAAATAGGCACCACTGCTCTATGCTCCTGTTCCAGAATTTTGGAAAAGCGAGGTACGAGTATAAATTCTGCGGTGTGCTCACTAATAAAGCTGGCAGGAATATATTAATTTTTTAAATAGTTGAACAGAAACAGCATTCAATTTTCAAATAGAATATATTTGCCCGGCACATTCCGGTAAAATAATCTTTTAAACGGCTTTTTCATGAAAGACCATGTCATTCGAAGGGCTTTTCACCAAAAGGTTTTAAAAGCAGCGTATCCGTCTCAAGATGCATTCATAATTGATGAGCTTGGTTTAAGAAACGGGCAGGTAAGAGCGGATATCGCGGTTGTAGATGGCAAAATGATAGGATATGAAATCAAGTCACAAAACGACACCCTTAACAGACTACCTAATCAAATCATAGCTTACAATGAGGTGTTTGACAACGTGTATATTATTACGGCAAGCAATCATCTTACCAAAGTTATTGAAGCAATTCCACAATGGTGGGGCATCTATGTAATTAGCGGTAGTGATGACATAACCTGTTCCTTTACCCTTCGTCGTCCTGCAAAAACCAATAAATTCCGAAATTGCCTTGGTCTGGCACAATTGCTTTGGAAAAATGAGGTTCTTGAAATATTGAATGACAGAATGAAATGCAAATTAAACAATACTGTTTCCAAAGAAGAATTGTATGATCTTTTATCCGGCACCTGCGCATCTTCTAATCTTAGCAAATTAGTTATGAATTGCCTGAAGACGCGGGAGGGATGGCGAAAAGATCCTGCAGCACTTTCGTGAAGTGGTGATTGTGGCCAACCCACATCCATACAGCTGGCGATCCTGGCCCTTCTTCTTTTCTAACACATTTAGCTAGGTGATAATCACCATCAGAATATTTCTCTCCATAATAATACCTTGAGCCAACTATTGTACCAGCAAGGCCTAAGTATTGCGTAAAAGCTGTTTTATTTTTAAGCGCTTTTCCTTTCGCCACAATCCATTGATCATTATGCGTGTATCTGATATTTGCACTGGCGGACATTAGCTTTGGATTGAATTCAAAATAAGTGGGATTGACTATACTGTAGTCACCGTAATTAATAGTCCTTTTATAACTGGTTGTTTTCAAATTTTTAATTAATGATTTATAAAACTTCCATTCATTCCTGCTGAAAGCTGTAGTACCTTCTTTAATAGAACTTGAGGATGGAAAAGATGTACCTGCAATAGTAAACGTTTTCCATTCCGCTAAAAATGGAAACTCTTCAAGCATTGCTGTAATACCTTCAGCGAAATCATCGGGTTCTGAAAAATCTGGTTCTTTCAAGTCAAAAATCAAGTGTGTGTTTTGTGGCTTTATTTCAAGGTCGGTCAGCAATTCAAGTACAATATTTTCGAATTCAGGATTTGTTACATCCCCTGGATTAACGCGAAGCGCGATTTCTTTTATTCCATAACGTTTCATAATATACTTGAAAGCTTTATGAAATTGTGTAGATATAATCAAAGATGTGACAGGCACCGGAAATAAGTTATGAGCAGCAAGCTTGTCATATACATAACTTATCCTATGGGTATTGTCATTATCCTCCCAATTAAGCAGACTGGTATCAATAAAAGCATTGTTTCGTCTCCACTTTGTTACAATTTTTTTACAAAATGAATCAAGGTGTTCATCCCAGGATCTTGGCGTTTTACGTTCTGTTTGATCCCATTCCAAGGGAGTTACTTCAAAAAGTGGTGAAATAGATTCCATCTGAATAGAGCTCAGTTTTGACAACGCCACAAACTCTCCCAGTTTGGATTTTAAGATTGGTAAATAGAAAGTGTTGTTCATGTTACTTATAGTTTATAGTTGTTATTAAAAATCAATGTTGAATAATTTTCTGACTTCGCCCTGGCCAATCAGGTCGTTGAATTGAAAATACTTACCTGTCTGCCGCCTTATTCTGCCCGCGATTAATGCAGGATGAATTTGAAAACCTTTGGCCTGGTTAATGATAGTTTCATTGGAAGGGCTAAACCTAACCAATGATTTTTTCCAAACATTGTCAGGTATCAATGCATTTAAAGCAAAAAGATCTGCCTCTTTTTCTTTATCAGTTCCTTCAGCATCTTTGTCCAAGTCATCGAAGATCATGTTATAAAGACTTCCAAGATGCAGGACGACGTGTGCCAGTTCATGCAGTAATACAAACCAAAAATTATCAAGCCTGTCGTACCGCAGGGTTAATGCAATAACAGGATACATATCATCCAGTAGCAAAGCTGCACCATCCAGCATCGTTCCGTCCAATGCTGGTTCAATGATTACCCGTATTCCACTATTTTTTAAATAGTTAATTGCTAACAATGGACCTTGTAGGTCTGTGCTAAGTATCCTGAGATCGTGTAGCCATTGATCCGTTACAACTTCTTTTATAAAATAATTATCTAGCTCCTGCTCACGGGCCTTGATAATAACCCGGGCGTACCAAATTTCTAAAGCATAATTATTAATAGAAGCACCTGCTCTTATGGAACGCCTGTTAAACGCGGTTTGTAGATTACTGATTCCTGCTGTCTGATAAAGTTCAGCAATTAGCGTTGCAGAATTTTTCACTGCATCGTTTAAAGTACCACTAAAACCGGTAAACCACTTCCTGTTGAATATCTGTTTGAAAGGATAATGTTTTATATCATAAAATGCCGGAGCTTCAACTTCTTTGATAAGGATGTCGGCGTTCAATCTTATCTTAAGTACCTCTGCTATTTTCAATAATGTTTTCAAGCTTGCTGAATCATATCGTTCTGCCTCATAACGCTGCAACTGCTGCTCTTTCATTTCTAACATTTCAGCAAGTTTTGATTGAGAGTAGCCATTGGCTATTCTGGACTGGATCAAGGCAATGGGTAAATCCTTGAGCGTTCTTACATTTGTAACAAGTATCTGACCGGCTTTTAAAGCATCATATTCTTCGGTTTGCTTTACTAACTCATTCAATTTTGACAAAATAGCATTTCGCTGTGCCTCCATTATGATCGGATGAATGTTTTCGGTTTCTTGTTGATCTAATGGGAAAGCATCCAACGCAAGCTTAAAATCTTGTATTTGTGATTTTACAATTTTATACTGCCTATCGTTGGTTATCATATAGGACCTCCTTTGGTTAAATAGTTATAAATTCTTACTATACCTTTTATCGCACCTGAATGCTTGTCTTTCTGGAAATAATCCGCAAATGCTTTGCCCGATCCTATCTCTACCATTGTGGATGGAAAATACTCGCCTGCATATTTTTGTTTTTGTCGTTTTCGTTCTTCTGAAAAATCTAACAAAATTGGATCTAGTAATGCAGGTATTACAAATCGCGGATCCCAGCATATTTCATAGTCCTCTGGTCTAGGTTTGGTCGTGATATAGCTCCCATCCAAATACAGCAGGGGGCAACCACTTAAAAACAAATTTTCTATGCCCATTTCCATTCCTTTGAACAGAGCGATGCGCCTCGGATTTATTGCGTACCTTATTTTAACCTCTTCCAGTGTGGCATCATAGATGCCTGGTGGAAGGAGGCCAAAAGGACTATTTTCTACCATTGTACAGTTAGGTATCATCACCCAATTATTTTGTTGTGTTGATCTAATGTACGATCCTTCTCCTTTAAATTCAAAAATTATTTTTGGATATTATGCTATATAGATTACAACACTATTTTAGTGTGTCTTCACAACATCTTTTTAGTGTAATTTAACAACACAATTTTAGTGTATCTTTACAACATCATTTTAGTGTAACCTCACAATTATGGCAACACCAACAGAAAATCTTGCAGTATCGCTTGAGAAACTCAGGCAAGCGCAGGAAGCCGGCTGGGTGGCAATAAAGTCAACACGCTTGGGAAGGACTGACCGTCAGCGCCTTGAAAAAAACGGTTTTATACAGGAAGTCTTTAAGGGATGGTATATTTCAACATCACCAACTGCAACAGGTGATACTGTGCATTGGTACAGTAATTATTGGGATTTTTGTGGACAGATGTTGGAAGATAAGTTCGGCAAAGCATGGTGCATTTCTCCAGAACAATCTTTTCTACTGCATGGCGGTAGCACCATCGTTCCAACGCAATTAATCATTCGATCTCCAAAGGCAAATAATTCAATTATTAAACTTTTATCCGGTACATCCATCTTCCAGTTGCGTAGTGAATTACCCCCGGAAAATGAAATTAGCAAGCAAGGGAATATCAGGCTTTTTTCATTACCAGCTTCGCTGGTATGGGCATCCCCAAAAACATTTGATCAAAATTCAATAGATACACGCGCAGCGCTCTCACAAGTAAAAGAAGCTTCGGGCATACTTGAATTATTATTAGACGGCGGACACAGTGCAATAGCAGGAAGACTGGTAGGCGCATTTCGCAATATCCAACAGGCAAAGATCGCTGACGATATATTGCAAACAATGGAAAAGGCTGGCTATGCAGTACGTGAAACAGATCCATACGAATCTAAAGTATCTGTCCATCTCTCCAACCGTATGCAATCTCCTTATGCTAATCGGATACGCTTAATGTGGGAAGCAATGAGAGAAAAGGTAATACAAGTTTTTCCGCCAGCACCAGGATTGCCGGCGGATACCAAAGCTTATATAAAGAGCGTCGATGAAGTATTTGTAACAGACGCCTACCACTCATTGTCCATTGAGAAATATATTGTGACACCCGATTTGATTGAGAAAGTCAGGAAAGGAACATGGAACGCAAAAGGAAATGAAGAAGACCGGAAGCAACGTGATGCCATGGCGGCTAAAGGATACTGGGATGCTTTCCAGGCAGTAGAACAAAGCATCAGACGCATATTAGAAGGAGCCAATGCAGGTCAGATCACTGATGATGAACATGGCATCTGGTACCGTGAGTTATTCGGACCCAGTGTAGTTGCGGGGTTACTAAAACCAGCGGATCTTGCAGGTTACCGCAATCACCAGGTTTATATCGGAGGCTCACTGCATACGCCATTAAATAAAGAAGCGCTGAGAGATGCAATGCCGGTTTTGTTTGATTTATTAATAGAAGAAAAAGAAGCATCGGTGCGTGCAACACTGGGCCATTTCATATTTGTGTTTATCCATCCCTATATGGATGGTAATGGCCGCATGGGCCGCTTTCTGATGAATGTAATGCTGGCTTCCGGTGGCTATCCATGGACAGTAATTCCCGTTGAACAAAGAGAGGGCTATATGCAATCGCTTGAACAAGCAAGCGTATACCAAAACATAGCTCCATTCGCAGCCTTTCTCGCTAATCTCGTGAAGAAAGCATTAGAGGGAAATCCTGTTGCTAAAATATAACTTAGCACTCATTATTATCATTAAATTTCAAACACATAACCGGTCTATATGAAACTTAATGAATCATCCTATCGCTGGGCAATTAAACATCTATTCAAAGAAAGCGATACAGACCTTTTCCCTCGTCCGTATGAATTAACAATAATTAACGATTTAGAGGATGAATTTGTAACCGAATTAATTAAAGTTGATCTCGGAGACTATAAATGGCATGTAGCTAGGAGATTCCTTGTTCCCAAAGATGATATTGCTTACCGCAACGCCACTCAGCTTCACCCTACAGATAGCATCATGCTGGCCGCCATCATCTTTCAGTTCGGACAATTAATTGAGAACAAAAGGGCATCAAGTGACATTGTTTTTAGTTATCGCTATGACCCACTAACAGACGGCACATTATACAAAAATAAAAACGCCTGGAATAAATTTTGGAAACAATGTCAGGAAGAAGTAGCAGACAAAGTCACGATAAAGGAAGACGAAGATGAGGAGGCGTATATTGAATATGAACTTAAGGATAACTACCCTTTTGTTGTCACTTGTGATATTTCAGATTTCTACAATCAAATCTATTTACACACCATTGAAAACCAACTAATCGCTTGTGGTTTTCCAAATGAAGTAAAAAAATCTATTAAAGAATTATTGCTGACATTAAATGAAAATAGTTCAAGAGGGTTACCCATTGGGCCGCACAGCTCACATATACTGGCAGAGATGAGCTTGATACCCATAGACGATAGTTTAATTCTACAGGGTATACCTTTTAAAAGATATGTAGATGACATCATTTTTTTCTGCAAAAATGAAAAAGAAGCCCGGGTACGTATTCAACAATTAGCTGAAATCCTGGACAAAGAGCAACGTATGGTGCTTCAAAGACAAAAAACCAAAATATATAATACGGTAGGTTTCTTAAATCTAACAAAGAAAATGCTGATTGAAGAACCTGTGTACGATGCTGAAAATGAAATTATTGAAATTATCAGATCTTATACAGGAAATGACCCGTATCTGAAAATTAACCTTGATACGATTGACGAAGACGATTTGGATAAACTGTCCGAACAAAACATCGTTGATTTATTGGATGAGTATATAAAAGAAAAGAATTTTGAAAAATTAAGGTGGCTTTACCGGCGATTATCACAAATTGGCATCCCGCATGCGATAGATTTTTCAATTAATAATTACGAATATATTATACCTGCTTTAAATGATGTTTGCCTGTATATTAACTCCTGTGCTGCCAACTATGATTCGGACTGGAAATTAATAGGGGGCAAAATACTTGAAATGCTGGAAGACGAAATAATTGATGCCAATCCCTTTTATCAGATTTCTTTATTGAACTTATTTGTATATAATCCGAACCTCAATCATATTGATGGTATGATTAAGTTATTTAAAAATGGCAGTGAAGATATTCGTAGAAAAATCCTGCTTGCAAGTATTCATTATAATTCTGCTGGCTGGATTTATCAGTTAAAAGAAGAACAGGCAAGGTTTGCAAATTGGACGAAACGGGCGTATATGATAGCTACCAAATCACTACCTGGGGATCAAAAAAAATTTCTGCACAGTTCAATAAAGCAAAAGCTTGAAGAATCTGATATTCTTGAAAAGCTTATACTTGCTTGGGCGAAATAACAACCAAATTAATATATGGCAATAATAAAAAACTGGCAAAGCACTCTTGCTTTTCGGAATTTTCGAAATAAAACCTCGAATTTGTCAGATATGTATTGGACACAACAATTGGGAGCAGATAGCTTAAATAAAATATTAGCACCTGCAAAGCCTGACTTATTTTCAGCAGATGTAGTTGTCGCCTCTTTTGCCACTAAAATGCATTCTCAAAAAGTAAGTGAAACTATTAAATGGCTTCCTGTTTTTATGGAACGTAACAGGCTACATTGCCTAGTCATGTACACCGCTTTTCTCGAAACTTATTTGAAAGAAATTACATTCTATTATATTGCTGCGGCTGGAAATGTGGAAAATGCGTCTGAGACTACAACACCAATAAAACTCAATCCAGTCGGTCAAGCTTTAGGGGCTCCCATACTAAAAAGTTCAACTGTCCCGGATATGATAAAATATGCCAGCCAGTTATATGGAATCGACTTTGGAAACAGAACAACCGCCTGGATTAGATTTTATAAAATTCGCTGCGCCGCTGCACATAACGGAGGCATTGCCACTCCCAAGTTCCTTGAAGGAATTAGCGATCAGCCATTATCTTTAAAACCTTCTGAATATGATCATATTGGCCTGACATGGGACGAATTAAGAACTTCTATGCGCTATGGCGATGAAATTGTTTCCATGATTGATGCCAAAGTGTCGTCTCATAATATTTCGATGATAGAAACAGATCAGGTTTTAAGAGAATTAAAATCGAGAAAAAAATTACCAAAACCAAATGAAGTATGGACTTATTTGCATGAAACTTTTGCAATCATGGTAACAAAACCGCACAAGAGAGAATTCCTAAAAAAATATTATGGTATCATTTAGAGCAACGTTTGTGAAAAACTTTTACTCTTAATACAAAAACTTGCTTTATGACATAAACAGATATGGATTCAAAAACTCGAAATATTTATGCCCATATTAAATGATAAAATAGCGAATATAGAAGATGACCTGCTGGGAAGAAAACATTTCGCTGAAGAAATTGCAAAATCTCTTCTGCAATATGCAAAGAAAAACAGTGCTGGAATCACTATTTCGATCACGGGGCAATGGGGAAGCGGTAAGTCTACTTTGATGACATATATTAAACATGCACTAAAAGAACTCCAAAAGAAAAAAGAACCGATAAAAATTATAGAATATAACCCCTGGATGTTTTACAAAGAAGGGGGAGTAAAAGAAAATTTTTTAATCAGGCTTGCATTATCATTGAAAGATTTTGAAACAGGCAGAACCTCCGTTTCAAAAAAATTGCTTGAATTCACGAAAGGGTTCAAGTTTGTAAAATATGCCAGCAGTACTGCTGGTGAATGGCAGCAAGGCATCGAATCATTTTTAAGTTATTTTGCTAAGAATGATTCTATCTATGAAATAAAAGAACAGATTGAAAAAATACTGCTTAAATCAGATACTAAAATATTTATACTTTTAGATGATATTGACCGTCTGGCAACAGACGAAATCCTGCAGTTGTTTCAGGCCATTTCGCTGATCCTTAATTTCAGCAATATCTTTTATGTTATTGCTTTTGATAAGGAGATAGTAAATGAAGCAATTAAAAATGAATACCATGATAAGGCAGAAGATTATATAGAAAAAATTATTCAGGTTGATTATCCAATTCCTGCTATCGGCGCTGACGATTTTAGTAAAATCTTTTTTTCAGGACTTCACGAGTTTAGTGAAGTCAGCGATCTGGAAATTGATTTTCATGAACTGCGGCACTGGTGGGAATATAAAAATCTATCGTCATATTTTTCTAACGTCAGAGACATCAAAAGGTATTTAAATTCACTTAGCTTTCGCCTTCCCGCTATCGCTGCAGAAGTCAATACGACAGACTTTATCGTGCTGGAAGCTATAAGACTTTTTGACAACACGAGCTACCACCATTTCTATAAATTTTATACAGATAATTACCGTCGCCGGGAATTACCCAATTCAATTCTAACAGAGGAACAATACAAAACCATCAAGCAACCAACAAAAGATATTCTAAAAGCATTGCTGCCTGACTCGGCCCTCCAATTTATGCGTGATGATATAAATGAAAAACGTATCTGGAACCCTGCCTGTTTTGAACGTTATTTTAGTCTTTTGCTTACCAAAAACAATATTAAAGAAAAAGACTTTCGCGAATTGATGGAACGTCCTAAAGCCCGGTTGAACATTTTATCTACCAGTCTGCAAAATGGAACAATAGATGATATTTTTAACCGGCTTTCCGGTGAAAAACTGGCTGTAATTTTTCCAGATTATGATTTTGATCTTGTGTTAGCTATAATAAACTTCTGTACCAGCCATCCTGGTTATTTCGATGAACATCACCATAGAGTTTCTAATGCCATCATTAATGTGCTGTCAAGATCAAAAAAGAAAGAAAAATTATATGATGACTTTTTTCAGTTGTTTAAAAATCAAAACGGTTATCCAAACCTGGTGATCATTTACTTCAGTCACTTTATCCGGTTGTTTACTAAAGAAAATAGGCGGTTTGGTCAGGAATATGATTTTGACGAATATATTAAGAAAAATTATCCAATCATAATGGTAAACGAAAAGCGAGACTTTGAAAATGCGACGCAGGCTTTGCTACATGCAGGTTTCCTGGAAAAAGCACCACTCATTACCTATCTTGCCTTGCTCAATTTTGCTGCACTCTCTCCGGACGAATATACTAAGATTTTTCCGACATTATTGGAGGACAAAACCTTTATTCTGTACATGCTCAAAAAATTTATTTGGATGAGCTCTATAACAGATAAATCACCCCGTTATAGCCCGGATCCGGTTCTCCAATTATTTCCTGGTGAAAAATTCAAAACATTGTATGGCAACGTTCAAAAACTGGAACAGGGATTTTTAAATGATGAAGACAGAATATATGTCTCGCATTTTCTAAAAATCAAGATTAACGAAAACGGAACTATTGAATATCCACAATAAAGCTATCGAATTCTAAAAATCTGGGCTATTGTTCAGGCTAAAAAATCTGGGGAGTTTCGGCTATCCCCTCAATTCGTTTTTCTGCAAATAACGGTTAACGTATGCATCCACTGAAAACTCAGATTCTACCTCTTGCTCTTTTATCCAATCCAGGATTTCCGTCTTCTTAAACCGGTACTGCTTACCTAATTTGAAATATGGTATTTCCCGTTTTGCGCATTTTGTGTATATAACATTGATATCAATCTTCATAAACGCAGCGAGCTCTTTTGCGTTCATTATTTCCGGCTTCTCTTGTCCACTCTTGAATTGAGATAACTTGCCCGGTAACTCAGTTACCAGTCTCTGGATAACCGAAACCTCTTGTTCCAATTTCGCCATTCTCTGCTCTAAAGTTAAGTGCGACATATCTGCATTATTTAAATTCGATCATCGCTTTTGCCGCAGCCTTGACCTTGTTTACATCTGGCATCTGCGCATAGATCTGGGTTGTCTTAATGTGCTTATGATTGAGCATTTTGCTCACTACATACAAGTCTTCGCCTTTTTCAATTAAATCGGTAGCGTATTTATGCCGCCAGTTGTGAAACTTGGCTTTGTCCTTAAGGCCATTATCGATAAACCATTGCTTAAGCTTAGCCCTTGTCCTCGAATAATCCAATCCGTGAAAAACCAAAGCATCTCCTTGCTGCACACCACCTAACAACTCAATTGCCTGATGATTAATAAAATGTTTGAACGATCGGTCGGGTTTAGGATCGATAAAATAGATATACCACGATTTCAAGCTGGGTGAATAATTGAAATGGTTCCAGCGCAAGATTTTCAGCGCACTAAATCTGCAGCCAGTGAGCAAGGCAAAGATGGATGATTTAAAAACAAGCTCATCATCAACAGGGTTTGCGAGCAATAACCGCAATTCATCAGCGGTTATGATTTGCCTGGATGTCCCTACGTTACTTATTCTTGATGCTTTTATAGTATAGTCTTCGGCGAGTAATCCATCCAGAAATGCTTGCTGGACTATATTGGCAAACTTATCATAGTAAGAGGCCGCAGAATTTTGATTCAGCTTAACATGTTTGGATTTGAGTGAGGTGGTAGTCAGCAAATGCTCTTTAAACTTCTCCAGGAATTTTTCATTTATGTGCCCCAATTTACAGTGCTCTCCCACCCAAACTTTCAAATACTTTACTGCGGTTTCATAATGAGTAGTGTCAATTTTATCTTTTTGTTTTTTACGTATAAAATTTAAAGCGTATTCAAAAAAATCAGACTCTAACGCATCCTTATTATAAAGGCCGTTTGCATCAAGCATAAGAGACTTCATCCGCTTGATAAAAATTTTATCCGCTATTTCCTGGTAAAGCTGATTTTCTCTTTTTTCTAATAATGTTACAGGCTTCCCATGAAGATGCAAATTCAAAAACTCTCTTCGTGTATATACTTGTTTAACGGGATTCCAAACCGGAGGGTAAAAGTCGATATATAAACTATACTTACCTGATATCAATCTTTTCTTTCTTAGCTTTCCTCTCATCTTTCATCACCTTTACTGTTGAATAAATCCTTCCTTTCAAAATTAAAATTAATTCTGAAACTCTTAATATGATCATAAAACATTTTTTTGGATCAATATCATTTAATTTTTTCTACAAAGATCATTCTTTTTACACAGCTTTACTTCGTTTTACAATAAATCGCATATGCCTAATCGTTACAAAATTACTTTTTATCCTGTATTTTATGAAATACTATAAAAAAGAGCCACACGAGGTACAACTAATTTCAAAAAAAGCCCTTTTAAAAAACTAATATTTATTGATTTTCATCATATTATGATAGTAGCAAATTATCTAACTATATGTGTTAATAAAGTATAATTGATTGATATTAAATGACTTATAAGACCTATTTCCCAATACAAAACTTGCTAAAAATATAATCCAATTGATCTTCATTGGTTATTTCTCCTGTTATTTCGCCGAGATAGTGAAGACAATTGCGGATATCAAGTGCTAACAAATCACCGGAAATGTTTTTTGTAAGCCCGTTTGCTACTTCTCCCAATGATTGATCTAATTTTTGCAGCGCTTCATAATGCCGTGTATTGGTAACAAGCGTAGCTTCTGTGTTGATGCCACCTTCGGCTACCATTCCTGTAAGCTTATGTTTAAGTTCGTCAATATGTAATTGTTCTTTTGCAGATATAAAAAGCAGATTAGGAAAATCCCTAAATTTTTCTTTTGCAGTTGCTGCAGATGCATCTGATTTATTGGCAACAAGCAGGTATTGCAACTGTTCCTTTTTAAAATCGCTTTCAGCAGTTGCAAGTTCTGCAGGGCTTGTATCATTTACATCAAACAAATAAATAACCAGGTCGGCCTGCTTTCTTTTTTCCATTGTACGTGCCACACCAATGCTTTCAATTATATCGCTGGTGTGGCTGCGTATACCGGCAGTATCAATGAGGCGGAACAGCAATCCATTTATATTGATTACTTCTTCAATTGTGTCGCGGGTGGTGCCTGCTATTTCACTTACAATAGCACGGTTTTCGTTCAACAAAGTATTAAGCAAAGTAGATTTGCCGGCGTTTGGCTTACCAATAATAGCTACCTGCACACCATTTTTTATAACATTGCCCAACGCAAAAGAATGCAGCAATTTGCGTGTTGCCAATTGCAATTCATTAATAAGATCTTTAAACTGCTGCCTGTCTGCAAACTCTACGTCTTCTTCAGCAAAGTCAAGCTCCAGTTCTATAAGTGCAGAGAACTTTATCAGTTGTTCACGGAGTTCAATCAATGCATGTGAAAACCCACCACGCATGTTTTTAATGGCAGTATTACGACTTGCTTCTGTATTACTTGCTATCAGATCAGCAACCGCTTCTGCCTGTGCAAGATCCATTTTACCATTGAGAAATGCACGTTGTGTAAACTCTCCGGGTTTAGCTAACCTTGCGCCTTTGCGTATACATGCACGTATAACCTGCTCAATAATAAAAGGTGAACCATGTACAGAAATCTCTGCAACATTTTCACCTGTATAAGAGCGAGGTGCTTTAAAAATGGTGATAACAACCTCATCCAGCAGACTGCCATTTTCCTGCAATACACCTACATGTGCGGTGTGAGAAGCTTCTGCCTGCAGGTTTTTTGATGGAAATAAATCGCCGGCTATTTTAATTGCATCCAGTCCGCTTAGTCTTATTACAGCAATTGCACCTATACCCTGTGCTGTAGCCAGCGCCACAATTGTATCTTCCCATCCCCCACCATTTGCTTTCATTTTATTGCTGATTATTTAAGCATCAAAAATAAATGTAGTAGGGCAATAAAAAATCCTCCCGAAATACTTCGGGAGGATTTTTTATAATCTTGTAAGAATATGCTTATTGAGCTTCCAGTTTGAAAGTAATAGGCTGTTTTTTGTAAGATTTTACCTGGCGTCCGTTCTGAACGGCTGGCGTCCATTTA
This sequence comes from Chitinophagaceae bacterium, assembly GCA_044227095.1. Taxonomy (GTDB): domain Bacteria; phylum Bacteroidota; class Bacteroidia; order Chitinophagales; family Chitinophagaceae; genus JACMLD01. Next base: position 347,697 of record JBGAFV010000001.1, read on the forward strand.
CCACTTTTCTTAATTACACGAACAGCTTCACCCCTAAGTTCGTTTGGTCCGCTGATAGCTTCTACATCACTAACATTACCTTCTTTATCCACGATAAACTGAACTACAACAGTACCTTGTATTTCGTTATCCTGTGCATCCTGAGGGTAAGCCAGTGTTTTTGTAAGATAGCGTATCCATGCTCCTTGTCCACCGGGATAATCTGATTCGATTTCAACTTTGGTGAAAGTTTTATCCCAGTCTTCTTCAACTTTCTTAGGCGCTTCTACCACACCTTTACCATTATCAACCGGGGCAACAAGACCTTCGTCTTTAATACCTTCCTGGTTTACGGTACCGATTTTGGTATCTTCCAGCTTATCTTGTTCTGGTGGTTTTTCTTCTTCTTTTACTTCCTCATCTTTTACAATTTTAGGAGGAGTAAACTTAGCCATTTCCACTTTTGGTGGTTCCTGTTTTGGAGGAGGTGGTGGCGGTGGCGGCTCATTTTTCTTTTCTTCCTGTTTTATTTCTTCCAGTTGCACATCCTGCACCACCATTTGTGTTTTCTTGCTATTTGCCGCTACTATATCTGAGATATAATATACAGCAAATATCAGCACGAGAAGTGCCGCCATTCCCGCCAGGGCCATGGTAAGCCGCTTGCTGTATGACTTGCGCAGTTCATAAGCGCCATATTCCTTATTACGGCCATCAAAAATGATGTCCAGAATATCGGCACTCATTATTTTGTTAACATCTAACATGGTAATTCTTTTAAAATAAGATGCGTTTCAATTATAATTCCACAAAAACCCGGCCGCCTTATTTGGCAAGGCCTTCTGTACGTTGTATCAGCTGATACTCTACATCAGAAATTTCTACTGTTGCATAACGTTTTACATCGTTAATAAGCATTTCATCCAGCATATCAACCACGTTTTTGTAGGTGCAATCTTTGTCGGGCTTAATTACCACAACAAAGTCCTGAGGATCGGTAGATTTTTTCTTACTGAGGATCTCGTTCCTGATGTCTTTAAAATTTGATGTTTTAAAGTTAGATGCATCGGGGGCCAGGGTACCTTCATAATAATACACCTGGTCATTTTTACCCAGCATCAGTGTTAATACGCCCGATTCTTTTACTTTATTCTGTTCTTCGGGTTTGTCAGTATCCTTTGGCAGGTTCAATTTCATTGCCGTGGGCTGACTCATTGTTGTGGTGAAGATAAAAAAAGTAATAAGCAGGAAACCCAGATCTACCATGGGTGTAAGATCCACCCTGGTAGAAAGCTTTTTACCTTTTTTTACGCCGGGCCCTTTTTTATGCCCACCCCCACCGGAGGTATCCATTTCTGCCATGGCTCAAAATGTTTTAGTTATTTAAAATGGCACTCTGGTTAAGCACCTTTCTTATTTCTTGTTCATATTTGCTTTGTAAAGCTCGGAACCAACTGGTACTCCTTCAGGATTGGTTACCATCTGGAATTTCAAAAGATCATTCTTTTTAAGTGCATTTAATATGCCCTGGAAAGAAGGATATTTTGCGGCGTTATCGCCTTTAACAAGTATTTCCATTTTACGGCCGGCAAAAGCAGTTGCTGCAGCATGCAACCAATCAACTAATTGGTTATTGGTTGAGTCAGTAACTGGTATGCCGTCCATTTTTATTTTCTTCACATCATCGGGTGGTGTGCTTAATAAACCCGGTAATTGTGAAAAAGGAACACCTACATATGAATTGGCGCGGGCAAAACCTTTTATCTGAGCCTCGCTGAGATTTAGCTGTTTTGCGTCGCTCACGGCTTTAATGATATCCCTTTTTTCAGAAACATTTTTGTCAGAAACTGAAAAGTACACTTTGCCGTCTTTATCTATTGTAATCAATACAACGTCATTTTCCGGAGCAGCTTTGGAAGAAACTGAATTGGGTGTTGTAACCGCCAATGCTTCAGAAGGTTTAAATTTTGTTGTAAGGATAAAGAAAGAAAGCAACAGGAATGCCACATCGCACATAGCGGTCATATCTATTGACGTACTCTTTCTGGCTACTTTTACTTTTGGCATGATAGATTTTTTAGTTCACTCTTTAAAGATTCAACACTAGCCGGATTCCACAATTTTCCTTAGCTGAAACCCTTTTTACTTTCTTATTTGTAAAGAGAAGCAAAGCTTTGTGTTAAAGTGAAACCACTTTCGTCTATACCATAAGTGATGCCGTCAATTTTTGTAGTAAACACATTATACATAATAATGGCAAAAGCAGAAGTACCGATACCCAATGCGGTATTGTACAAGGCTTCTGAGATACCCTGAGAAAGTTTTGCAGCAGCTTCGCCACCACCTTCAGAACCAAGGGCAGAGAAAGATTTAATCATACCTACAACCGTACCCAACAGACCCAACAGGGTAGCTACTGAAGCGATAGTTGAAAGGAAAACGAGGTTTTTTTCCAGCATTGGCAGCTCCAGTGCAGTAGCTTCTTCTACTTCTTTCTGAATAGACAATACTTTTTGTTCAGTATCCAGCTGTGTATCGCTGATTAGCTCTTTGTATTTGCGCAGGCCTGCTTTCATTACATTGCCTACAGAACCTTTTTGTTTGTCGCACTCTGTAAGAGCAGCGTCTACGTTCCTGTTAGCCAGGTGATATTGTACTTTACGGATAAATTCCGCATTGTTACCTGTACCGCTTGCTTTTAAAACAGTGAGTAAACGCTCAATAACAAATGTTAGAACGGTTAACAAACATCCGATTAGAATAGGTACAATGATACCACCCAGGTACATTTTTGCAAAACCACCTATTGCACCATCGCGTTCAGGCCAGAAACCACCATTTTCTTTGCCTTTAGTAAAATTCTCAGGATTGCCAATCACAAAACGCCAGAGAACGTATCCGATAATAATACAACACAGGGGTGCCAACCACGAAATAGCATTACTGGATCTTTTGGGTTGCACAGATGATGTGGAAGCTTTAGCTGCAGTTGGTCTTGTTTCTGCCATGATCGTTTGTTTTTAGTTTTTAGTAATTTTTGAATGAAAAAAGTAGTGTGATTTTAAAACACAATTCTACTGAAAAAAAAAATTAAAAAATCACATTAAGAAAGATAATTTATTTCAAAGATTTCACAAGATAGGTGTTGAGTTTTTATACAACAGAGCTGTTTGCACAGGGCTCCGCCTGAAGATATTGGATGGAAAAGTTAAGATAAAGGAATTAAATGTAAGAAAACTTTTCCTCTTAAATAAAAATTTTCCCTTTCTTATAAGAAGGCAAATACTTCGTATTATCTTTTAATTAATTTCACCGCCAAACAATTTATTTACATGCACATATTAAGATTTAATCCAAAAGGGCTGGCAGTGCTGGCTTTGCTGGCACTAACGATTACTGTTTCAGCACAGGATAAAAAGCCTGCTGCACCCACAACACCTGCTACAGGCACCCCTCCTTCTAATGGTTTCCCGGCCTCTTCTAAACAAGGACCTAAAGCTTATAAGGATGTAATAACAGATAAAGCTATCACCAAAAAAGGGCTTTTTACAATACACAAGGTAGAAGACAAATGGTATTTTGAAATTCCTGATTCTTTGATGGGAAGAGATCTACTCGTAGTAAACAGGCTTTCAAAAGCAGGTGCCGGTATGCGCTTTTTCTTTTTTGGTTATGCGGGAGACCAGATAGGCAACAATGTTATCACTTTTGATAAAGGCCCCAATAATAAAATTTTTATCAAGAAAATTTCTTTTGATGAACTTTCAAAAGACAGTACACAGCCTATGTACAAGGCTGTAATGAATTCAAATATTCAACCTATTGTTGCCGCTTTTGATATAGCTGCTTTTAATAAAGATTCTACCGGCAGCATTATAGACATGACCAGCTACATCAATACAGATAATGATGTGCTGAACTTTGCGGCTAATCTTAAAACACTGTTCCAGGTTGGTGGACAACAAACTGATAAATCTTATATCGTTTCTGTAAAAACTTATCCGCTTAACGTAGAAATTAAAACAGTTAAAACATACAGCAAGAGTAGCGGTGGCGGATTTGGCGCCCCTTCGCCATCGCCTCTGGGTGGTGGAAGCAGCGGCCAATTGCTTACAATGGAACTTAACAGTTCTATGGTATTGCTGCCAAAGACACCTATGCAAGAGCGGTATTTCGATCCGCGTGTTGGTTATTTTATCAGAACGTATACAGATTTTGACGCGAACCCGCAGGGCGTGAAAGATATTGACATGGTAGTAAGATGGAAGCTTGAGCCTAAAGACGAAGACGTTGAAAAATACAAACGTGGCGAACTGGTAGAACCCAAAAAACCAATTGTATATTATATTGATCCGGCAACACCAAAAAAATGGGTGCCCTATTTAATAGCTGGTGTAAACGACTGGCAGTCTGCTTTTGAAAAAGCTGGTTTTAAAAACGCTATTATGGCTAAAATGGCGCCTACCCCGCAGGAAGACAGCACCTGGAGCCTTGAAGACGCAAGGTTTTCTGCAATTGTTTACAAACCATCAGAAATACCCAATGCAAGCGGACCTAATATACACGATCCCCGCAGTGGTGAAATTCTTGAAAGCCATATCAACTGGTATCACAATGTTATGCGCCTGCTGAGAAACTGGTATTTTGTACAATGCTCCCCTACCGATCCCCGTGCACGCAAAATGCAGTTTGATGATGAACTGATGGGACAGCTGATCCGTTTTGTATCTTCTCATGAAGTAGGCCATACACTCGGTCTTCGTCATAACTATGGTTCCAGCTCTACTGTACCAGTTGAAAAACTTCGCGACAAAGCCTGGGTTGAAGCCAACGGTCATACCCCATCTATTATGGATTATGCACGTTTTAATTATGTAGCGCAACCAGAAGACAATATTTCGCCAGTTGGTTTATACCCACGTATTGGCGATTATGATAAATGGGCTATTGAATGGGGCTATAAAAAATATTATGAGGCTACTACGCCAGAAGCAGAAGTGCCTATACTGAATAAAATAACAACAGAACGGCTGCAGGGCAACAAACGACTTTTCTTCGGTACAGAAGTAAATCCCGACGATCCGCATTCCCAGAACGAAGATCTTAGCGACAATGCAATGAAAGCAGGCACATACGGTATAAAAAATCTGCAACGCATTGTGCCTAATCTTATGGAATGGACAAAAGTGCCCAACGAAGATTACGGTGATCTTTCTGAACTCTATGGCGAAGTAGTAATCCAGTTTAACCGTTACCTTGGCCACGTTATTAAAAATATTGGTGGCATTTACGAAACGCCAAAAAAAGTAGAACAAAGCGGTCCTGTATACGAGTATGTACCAAAAGCCACACAGCAAGAAGCAATGGCGTTTCTTAATAAAAATATTTTTACCACACCCACATGGCTAATCAATAATGAAATAGCTGGTAAAACCGGTACAGATATGCTAAGCGTTATAGGCACACGTATGGAAGGTGCCTTAAATGCTTTGCTTACTAATAACCGCATGAACAAACTTATAAGTGCAGAAAATGTATTGGGCAAAAGCACCTACACATTAACTGATTTAATGAGCGACCTGCAAAAAAATATCTGGACTGAATTATACAACCGCAAACCAATAGATGTATATCGACGCAATTTGCAAAAAGCTTATGTTGAAAGGTTTGGCGCTATCATTAATCCTCCTGCACCTGCAACTGGTTCTTTTGGTGGCATTGTTATTACTTTCGGTGGAACCGATGTTAAGAAAACAGATATTGTTTCTGTAGCAAAAGGAACATTGCGCAGTGTTAAAGCTGATATTAATGCTGCTTTGCCTTCTGTAACAGATAAGATGACCCGCTACCATTTACAGGATATGGTTGAAAGAATTGACAGAATATTAAACCCTAAATAAAAATCAATTGTTTTAATAAAAATCCCCCGCATTTAACGGGGGATTTTTTATTATTGCTCTTTCCCTTTTTTGGTTCTGTAATTCTCGGATTTATTTGACTTCTGGTACATCTTCTTATCCGTTTCCCTCATTGTTTTTACATGCTCCATTTCGTTACTGTAATCCCTAAGTTTTTCTTCCTGCTTTTTCAGTTTTGCAGATGGAATAGATTTCTGTTTTAATTGCAACTCCTGTATTGCTGAATCTACTTTTACTTTTGCCCTGTCATAATCACCATTGTCTACATCTGTTAGTATATCATCAAATTTTTCTGTAGACTCAAATAAACCAATCATTTCTTCTACCAACTTGTTTTTAGTTTTTGCAATGGAAACAGTATCGGTAGCCGGATTAATGATTAGCTTTTTCTCCGCTACTATTTTCTCAAAATCACTTGCGCTGGTATAATTCATTTGGCAATTAATTGTTAGCTTTTCCTGTACCGCATTTTTTGATCTCAATTTTATTAGTATTCCTTTTTCATCTGCAGCATACATATCATTAAAGCGAACAGTAACAGTATTGCCACTGGTTTCTGAAGGATAACCATACACTTTAACCAGTTCTAATTGTAAAGGAAGCTGTATCTGCACAACAGCATTTTGCGCCACAACACTCAATAATCCTTTTAATTCTTTTGCAAAGATTGCAGGTATTTTATCCGGGCTGTCTATAAAATAATAATTAGCCCTGCCGGTTTCTGCCAATTGGGTTAATAAATCTTCATTGTAATCTGCACCCAATCCAAAAGTTGATAAAGCAATACCTTTCTCTGTATATTTCTTTTCTACCAATTTTTTAATTTGTGATGGCTCGGTAATGCCAACATTTGCAAGCCCGTCTGTCAGAAGCAATACACGGTTTACAAAACCATCTTTTTTTGTACTTTCCGCCTGGCTATATCCTTCAAGTGTACCTCCGGTTAAATTGGTAGATCCCCTGTCAAACAAAGCATCAATCTTCTTTTTTAATACTTCTTTATTTTTTACGGGCTGAGAAGGACTGATAACATCAACCTGGTCATCATAATCAACTATAGAAACTATATCATCACTATTCATTTGATCAATCACAAACGCAGCAGCTTTTTTTGCATAATTAATTTTATCGCCCTGCATAGAACCACTTCTGTCCAGCACCAGCGAAATATTAAGTGGCACACGTTTTTTATTTTGCGCAATATCATTTCCCCTGAGTTTAATGTAGAGGTAAAACTCATTGTTCTTTCCTTTTAAAAATTGCGTGTTATCAGAATGGGCCAGCCAGCTAACAGCCGCTGTAGAATCCATAGGAATATGTTCATTCTTACCAGTTCCGGAATTACCGGCATCATCTATTGGGCTCTGGTCAGAAAAAGAAGAACAGGAAAATAAAAAAGACATTACAGAGAGACAGGAAAGTAAAATTTTACTGCTTTGCATAACAAAAGGTTTAGAGTGGATAAAAACGTTTTGATGCAGCAGTGTTTTAGTTGCACAGCAGATTATGCTAAAACAGTGTTAACATAAAAAAAGCCGGCATCAATACCGGCTTGTTAGTTCAATGTTGTTTAGCTAAGAAACTTTTGTTACGTCATTCCACACACAAATCATTTTGCAGCCATTGCCGCAGAAAATTTCACTACTTTATTTTCAATCGGCGTTACGGTCTTTAAATATTTATAAATAGCTGCCAGGTCTTCTGCTGTCATCCTGCTATACATATTCCATGGCATAATGCTGTTGAACTCACCGGGTTTAACCAATGGTGGCTGATACGATGAATCTGCATATGCTTTAAATCTTTTTACAAACATCTCTTCTGTCCATGAACCTATACCAGTTGCAGCATCGGGTGAAATGTTTGAAGAGCGCAACATACCCCAAGGCAATTTAAATTCACGTCCGCCACCAAAGGCAAGTTTTTCTATAATCTGTCCTTTATCAACCTGTGTATGACATTCAATACATGAGCTGGCAGTGACCATATATTTACCATAAGCAACCGTATCTGATGTGGATGGTAATTTTACAGGACTTGCTTTTTGGGGTATAGTGTTTATAATAAAATTCATTGGAAAATCAGACTTTGATTCCTTTACATTATTTTCTATAGCCGGAAGCGAGCGGATATAAGCAATGATGGATTCAATATCTTCCGGGTCCATTTTTCCATAATTTCTGTAAGGCATTACCGGGAACATTGCCCTGCCTTCTTTGGTAACACCCGTTGTAATAAGGCGAAACAATTCCCCATCTGTGTACCGGCTGATACCGGCAGGTGTAATATTTTTTGAAAAATATTCACCCGGAAAACCGGCTTCCTTGCCAAATTGTTCACCGCCTTTGCCAAGTGTTCCTTCTATTAACGGACCGGCAAACTTTGTCCAGTCGCGGGTAGAATGACAATCCGTACATACTGCAACATTATTTGCGAGGTATTTACCTCTTGCAATCTTTTCTGGAGTATAAGCTATTTTTAAATCCGGTGCGGCGCCTACATTTGGCAGGGCAAGCTTTATATAAGTTAGTCCGATGGCTACAAGAAGAACAATACCTAATAGTAAATAGCCTAGGACTTTTAAAGCCTTTTTCATATGCAATTGTGTTGGTTGAATGTTTGGGGTTAAACAGTTGTCAGGGATAGCTCAAGATATATTATTTCAACAAAATAAAAATTTCATTTTCTCTTTTATAAAAATTTAATTGCCCCGCTAGCTCTTTGCGAGACATAGAAAAAGCCGGATACATTCCGGCCTATCATTCTAAAAAAGTAATTGAAAAATTATTCGTACCGCAATGCTTCAATAGGATTGAGACGTGAAGCTTTAAGCGCTGGGTAAATACCTGCTGCCAAACCAACCAACGAACAAATTGCAATACCTCCAAATACCCATCTCCAGGGCACAACAAAGCCAGTACTCATAAGCATACCCACAGCATTGCCCAGCAATATGCCAAGTAAAATACCAAATGCAGCACCCATCAAACTAATGATAATTGATTCGTACAAAAACTGGCTGCGCACGTTTCTTTGTTTACCACCGATGGCTTTAACTAACCCAACTTCTTTAGTGCGTTCTGTAACTGCTACCAGCATTATATTCATTAAACCAATTGCCGCGCCTACCAATGTTATAAGCCCGATTACAACCGCAGAAAGCGTAAGCCAGTTTAAATTTTTCAGCAGCATGTCTACAAAGCTATCGCTCTTGTCTATTAAAAAATTATTGCCTTCTGTGGTAGTAAGTTTTCTTACAGAACGGAAAGTGCCTTCTGCTTCGCCCATTGCAGCATCCAGCAATTTTACGTCGCGTACTTTAATGCCAATAGAAAAAGAAGAATTTGAACCGCTGTTAAAGAACCTGCGCACATTGTTATAAGAAGTGATAATGGCATTATCCCAGCTAAAACCGAGTGTAGACCCTTTTTCTTTTAATACACCAATTACACGGTAAGGAATATTGTTTACCCTTATAATTTTATCTATTGGCCTTTCATCATTGTCGCCAAATAAAGTGGTAGCTACATCCTTACCCAGCATGCAAACATTACGGCCAGATTGCACATCAAGATCATTTAAATTTCTTCCGGAGCTGAGTTTATAACCGTTCAGGTCTATAAAATTATCATCGCCACCAGAAACCCTTACCGTTGGATTTGTTTTTTTATTTTCAAAATTGATGATGGCATTTCCACCGCCCCACATTGATAAACCTACCTGTGCAGGAAATTTAAAAAGCTGTTTAAAATCTTCTGCCTGTTGTTTGGTAATAGGTTTATTCTGGTTGGATTGCTTTTCTTTTTTCTGTCCTTTCTTTTCTTTTTGAGAACCCTGGTTGTTTTGCATTCTCCATATTTGCCTGTAGCGAAGGCTGAAGCCGTTGGCACCCATTGCAGAAAAACTTTCGGTAAATTTTTGGGTCATGGCTTCAATAGCTGTGTTAATGCCAACAACTGCGGCAATGCCCAAAGCTATAATAGCTACAGTAAGACCAGTACGCAGTTTATTGCTGCGGATAGTGCGAAACGACAGCGAAATCGTATCTCTTGACTTCATACACTAAAATTAGGGATTCTGATTGAAAACCCACCAGGTCTTATATAAGCGGGAAATGAGATTTGCCAACGTACCAGAATTTATGCGGACCGATAATTGGTGACCACTATTTCATTAATATAGCCTCTTTTAGAAGCATCTTTATTAATAAGGCGTTTGGCTGGCACTTTTGTAATAGTAAAACCTTTGTATAGGGTATCAAAAAAGTTATCGGGTGAATCTGAATTGCTGAGCATTAACAAAGCCCCTTTTTTATCCAACTTTCTGTACAAATTGGCAAGCAGGATCTGTTCTTTATCCTGGAACACAGATTTGCTATACGCTGTAAAGCTGGCTGTTTTGCTAAGCGGGCGGTAAGGCGGATCGAAATAAATAAATGATGAAGGCTTAATATTTTTTAAGGCTGATGTAAAACCTTGTTGTACAATAGTAGCATTGCTTAACAGCTTTGACGCGGCTATAAGATTTTTTGATCCACAAATAGAAGGCTGCTGATAATTGCCGGCAGGCGTATTAAATTCTCCTTTTGAATTAACCCTGAACAAACCATTGTAACAAGTGCGGTTTAAAAATATTAATTGAGCTGCCCTTTCAATTCCTTTTTTATTAGTACAGGAATAATCAGTATCAAAGCGATGTTTGTTAAACAAATCCCGCTGGTTATAAAAATACTTTTCCCTTTTTACTTTGTCCAGGGTAAGATATTTTTTTTCATGAGCAGATAAAACGGCAATCAGTTTTAAAACATTTGCCTGTATAACCTGGTAGGTTAATACAAGCTCCGGATTAACATCAGACAAAAAAGCATTGCGTACGTTATACCGTTGTGCTATATCAAAGAAAACTGCGCCGCTGCCTAAAAATGGTTCGTAATAATTTTTTATACCGCCCTGTTTTAAAACAAGGGGATAAATATTATCGAATTGCGGTAACAACTGTCTTTTTCCGCCTGCCCATTTTAGGAATGGCTTCATGGGAATGTTTTCACCGGTAATATTTTTTTTGGTTGAAGTCATATGCACCAACAGGCGCCAACAAGATACATGATAGCAATTAACTAAGAGAAGAAAATATTAACTGGTAGTGAAGCAAAAGAGATCAGCATTAAAAATACATCTGTCCTAAAAGTACCTGCGGATATAATCCCAATAGGATAACCAGGCCAGCCAGTATTACCAATACTATTTTAAAAACAGAAGAAACTTCTTTTACCTGGCCATTGCCTTCTTTAAAATACATGGCCTGTATAACCCTGAAATAATAGTAAACGCTAACTGCTGCGCAAAGCACTGCAAATATTACAAGCCAGATATATGAGCCATTTTTAATAGCTGCTGCAAGCATATAATATTTTGCAAGGAAGCCTGCAGTTGCCGGAATACCAGCAAGCGACAAAAGAAAGATAGTAGTAGTGGCAGCCAGTAAAGGCTGTTGTTTGGCAAGGCCATTGTACCCTTCAAATGTGTAGTCTTTCATTTTAATAAGCACCGCAAATATGCCAATTGTAGCTAGGCTGTAAGCAGCAGAATATAAAATGATGCCGTCTTTGGCGTAATCGTTATAACCAAACAACGCAAAAAACATAAAGCCTGCCTGCGCAATACTTGAGTAAGCCAGCATTCTTTTTACGCTTTGTTGAAAAACCGCGGTTATATTTCCTATAAACAAAGTTGCAGCAATTATAAAGGCAATGGTTAAACGCCATTGGTACAGCGATTGGCCATAACCTGCATCAAACAAACGAATAAAAGCTATAAATACTGCAGTCTTTACAATGGTAGCCATAAAAGACGTAAACACAGTAGGTGCGCCATCATATACATCAGGTGTCCAGAAATGAAAAGGCGCTGCAGAAACTTTAAAAGACATAGAAATAAGCAGCAGTAACATACCGGCAATCATAACGGGCACAAAGCCAGCTATTATTTTATTATTCAGGCTTTCAATACCAAAAGAACCGGTAGCACCATAAATAAGCGCAATGCCCATCAGCATAATACCTGTAGAAAAAGAGCCCATTAAAAAGTATTTTAAAGAGGCTTCATTGCTTTTCAGGTTTCGTTTATCGCTGCCCGTAAGTATGTAAAGCGGAATAGAAATAATTTCAATGCCCAGGAACAGCATCAGCAGTGTATTGAAAGAAGATGTGATGCTAACGCCGCACAAAACAAAAAATATCAGTGCAAAATATTCTGCCTGGTTTACGCCAACTTCTTCTACATCTTTTGCACTCAGTAAAAAATAGATAAGCGTTGAAGCAAATGCAACAGTATTAAACAAAAGGCCAAAGCTGTCAAAAAAAAGCATTCCCCGTACATTCACTTTAATAAGAACAAAATGATTCAGCTCTGCTATATTAAGTAACAGCAATAATGCCATGCCCGCAATGGCAAGGTTTCGGATAACGGCTTTATTTGAAGTAAATATGCCGCTAAACATCATCAGTACGCCCCAGATGGCAGAAAAAATTATTGCATTCATACTTTGGTTAAACTCTTCTTTATATAGATGTTCTCATGTACTTCAAAATTGCATCAACAGTTCCACTGGTAATCTCCATTAATGGTTTTGGGTACACGCCTGTAATAAAAATAATGACTACAATTACTGCAAGGGATGCCAGCACCGGAAATGATGTTGGTGTGCCTGTTTGCGTAATTGTATTGGTATTGCCATAGAAAACTTTCTTAATCATGTTGAGCGTATACACCGCTGCCAATATTATGCATATGCCCGCAACAGCCGTATCTACAACGCCATACTTTGTAACAGGACTTGAGAATACGCCGTTAAACATCATAAACTCTCCTATAAACCCATTGGTTAAAGGCAGCGCAATATTTGCAAGTGCTATTATAACCAGCATTATTGCCAGTGCAGGATCTTTCTGCGCAATGCCGCCAAGTTCAGAAATTTTGCGTGTGCGGTATTTTGATTCTATTATGTAAGCCACTATCCACAAACCAATAATATTTACACCATGAGAAAACATTTGCATCATTACGCCTTGTAAACCGCTTTTATCCGATGCAAAAATAGCAAGGCACATCAGTCCCATGTGTGCAATAGATGAATAGGCGATCAATCGTTTTACATCGTCTTGCCTAATTGCAATCAGCGATGCATAGATCATTCCTATAAGACAAAGCAATGAAACAGTATCTCCCCATTGATAAACAGCTTCTGGCATTACTGGTACCAACCAGCGCAACATTGCAAACACACCCATTTTTACCATGATGCCGCTAAGCACCATTGTAACCGGTGTTGGTGATTGTTCGTATGCATCGGGCTGCCAGGTATGAAAAGGCCAGATAGGCATTTTAATAGCAAAGGCTATGAATAAAGACCAAAACAACCAGTTTTGATTAGAAGGCAGCAATTTGAGTTTATACCATTCCTGCATATCGAAAGACTGGTGTGCCTGAAAATAAATACAGATAATGCCTACAAGCATTATAAGCGAACCAACAAAAGTGTAGATGAAAAATTTAAAAGTAGCTGCAATCCTTTTTTCGCCACCCCATATAGAGGAAAGAAAATAAACAGGAATAAGCGCAAGCTCCCAGAAGAAATAAAACAACAGCGCATCCATTGCAAGAAAAACGCCCATTAACCCGGCCTGGCTTAGCAACATGAGTGCATAAAAACGATTAGCATCTTTATAACCATTGTTCCAGGTAGATACAAATATTAAAGGGAATGAAACAGCCGTAAGTAAGCAAAGCAATTGTCCCATGCCATCAAGCCCTATATGAAAGCGGCTATTGAGTAAGCCCAGCCATTCTTCATTACAATTTAGTTGTGCGGGGCTGTTCATTACAGTAAGGCCCAGCAGCGAAACTACCAGCACAACCATACTTGTAAACAAAGCAAGGCTTTTTGCACTGCCTTCATTCTTTATTGCAAACAAGGCAAGTCCGCCAATTAAAGGAACCAATATCAATAAAACAGCTATCATATCTTTTGGTGAGTGGTTAGTGGTAAATGGAAAGAGGGCTTTTAATCAACCAACTTCTTTATTTACTACTTCACTATTTTTATTTTCTGTTGCTTGTTGTTTCCTGGTAACCATGCTCCACTTACCATTTTCCTCTCAATTATTTTTTCAAAAAGAATTGCAATACAAACAGTATTATCATTCCTGCTATCATTAACAATACATAGCTCCCTACCTGTCCGCTTTGCAGCAAACGCAGTTGACGGCTTCCATACTGTACACCTTTACCTACACCATTTACTAACCAGTCTATACCTGATTTTTCTATTGCAGTATCCAAAAATTTACCAAGTGCCCCCAATGGTTTTACAACTATACTATCGTACAATTCATCAACATACCATTTATTGGCCAGCGTTTTACCGAGTCCGGAAGCTTCTTCGAGATCTGGTTTTTTACTAAACCTGTTTACCGCGTAAGCTATTGCAAGAACTGCTATTAATACAGATGCACCCATGAGTGCATATTCTGTTGTATGATCAGCCGAATGTATTTCTTTCAGTTTATAAGATGCTTCAAACACTGGCGATAAAAAATGTTCCAGCCAATGGCCATCTTTTACAAACACTTCTGGAATACCAATAAAGCCACCAAAAACAGCGAGTATAGCCAGCACTATTAGTGGAATGGTCATTGCTCCCGGGCTTTCATGCAAGTGGTGTTCCTGTTCGTGTGTGCCCCTGAATTTTCCAAGAAAAGTGGTAGCATACAAACGGAACATATAGAAAGCGGTCATTCCCGCAGTTATTACACCAATTACCCAATAGATTTTATTGCTTTCGTAAGCTGCAGCTAAAATTTCATCTTTAGAAAAGAACCCGCTTAAGGGAGGAATGCCTGCAATGGCAACACATCCTGCAAGGAAAGTAATATGTGTAACAGGTAAATATTTTTTCAGTCCGCCCATATTGCGGATGTCCTGCTCATGGTGCATGGCATGTATAACAGAACCAGCACCGAGAAACAATAGGGCTTTAAAAAATGCATGCGTCATTACATGAAACACGGCACCGGTATAAGCGCCAACACCAAGACCAAGAAACATATAACCCAACTGGCTAACCGTAGAATAAGCCAGTACTTTTTTAATATCGTTTTGTTTAAGCGCAATGGTAGCCGCAAGTACAGCAGTAGCCAAACCAATAATGGCAACTACTGATTGCGAAACCGGTGCCATGGTGTACAATATGTTGCTGCGTGCAATCATATAAATACCTGCAGTAACCATGGTAGCAGCATGTATCAGTGCCGAAACAGGTGTGGGGCCTGCCATTGCATCTGGCAGCCATGTGTACAAAGGTATTTGCGCACTTTTACCCGTAGCACCTACAAACAATAATAATGTTATAATAGTAACTGTAGGAACTGTTAATTGAGAAGCACTGGCAAATACTTCTGTATAAGAAACTGAACCAACTTTTGCGAGCAAATAAAATATGGCGAGAAGAAAACCAAGATCGCCAATGCGGTTCATTACAAATGCTTTTTTAGCAGCATTGTTGTAGTCATTGTTTTTAAACCAGAAGCCGATTAGAAGATAAGAGCAAAGCCCCACACCTTCCCAACCAATAAACATAATAAGATAGTTGGCGCCCAATACCAGTAACAACATTGAGAATACAAACAAGTTGAGGTAAGAAAAATACCGTGCAAAATGTTGTTCTTCTTCATCCTTCATGTAGGCAGTACTATAAAGATGGATAAGAAACCCTATACCTGTAATGATTAATAAAAATAAAGAAGACAACTGATCAACCTGGAATGCAAAAGGGATATGTATTTTGTCGAAGCTGAGAAAATCGAATAAGGAAACAACGCCCGTTTTACCTGCTTTTACATCAAGGAACAACATTACACTTACAATAAAAGATGCCAGTATAGCGCCGCTGCCAATAATCCCGGTAGCAGATTTTGATAATTGTTTGCGCAACAAACCATTGATGAGAAAACCCAGCAATGGAAACAATGGAACTAAAAATACTAATTTACTCATACCCCAATCCCCTAAAGGAGGTTTAGTGTTTTAACCTGTTCAAAAAATTAATATCTGCCGAATGTGTATTCCTGTACATCATTACAATAATAGCCAGTCCCACACTTACTTCTGCTGCTGCTACCACCATAATGAAGAAAACAAATAATTGCCCGTCTATACCTGCTGTTGCATTGTTAGCTACGCCTAAAGCATAATGCATTTTAGAAAAAGCCACAAGCAATAAGTTAACTGCATTTAGCATTAACTCTATGCACATAAAAACAATAATAGCATTGCGGCGTGTTAATACACCTGCTACGCCAATGCAAAACAGCGCTATCGAAACAAATATGTAATAATTTATCGGCATATTTCAAGCTATTGGCTTCTAGTTGCAAGCTGCAAGTAAAAACAGCCGCCAATTAAAAGCATGTATAAAATTATTGCAACAGCCAGCAGCTAGTAGCTAACAGCTTGCATCTTCTCTCTATTCCTTCTTTCCAATCACAACTGCGCCAACCATAGCACTTAAAAAAAGTACACTGCTTATTTCAAAAGGCACAACGTATTGATTGAATAATGCTATTCCAAGATTTTTTATTAATCCTATATCTCCGCTATTTGTTTGCACTATTTCCTTTTTTATACCGGCATCTTTTAATGCGGCTACCAATACAAGAAACAAACACATGCCTGCAATAAATCCTGCAAATCGCATCAGCTTATTGCCCTGTATGTTCATCTCGGCATTAAGGTTCATCAGCATAATTACAAAAAGGAAAAGCACCATAATGGCGCCGGCGTATACAATGATATTTACAATGGCAAGAAATTGTGCATTTAATAAAATATAATGCCCGGAGATGGCAAAGAATGCAACAATAAGAAATAATACACTGTACACAGGATTCTTACTCAACACAACCATTAATGCACTACCCAGGGCAAGCGCTGTTAAAAACCAGAATAATATTTGTGTAATTCCCATTGTTAGTTTTATAAGCTGTTAGCTGTGAGTTTCTAGCTATTAGCTGTGAGCTATTAGCTGCGAGCTTTCAGTTCAAATTCTCTATTATTATATTAGTTTACCTGTTCTATTTTTTCCACGACTCACGACTCACGTTTTCTCACCCTTCCCCCTGCTGCTTTTGCATACAACTCTGGTTCTTTAATAGGGTCGGGTATCAGCAAATCCTGCTTTCCATAAATAAATGTTTGCCGCTGAAAATTGGCAGGTGCAAATGTTTCAGTAAGGTAGATAGCATCTTTGGGACAAGCTTCTTCACACAAACCACAGAATATGCAACGCAGCATGTTTATCTCGTACTTGGCTGCATATTTTTCTTCTCTATAAAGATGCTCTTCTCCTTTCTTCCGTTCTGCTCCTTCCATTGTAATAGCTTCTGCAGGGCAGGCTACTGCACACAATCCGCAGGCAGTGCAATTTTCACGGCCTTCTGCATCACGGTTCAAAATATGCAAACCCCTGAACACGGGACTGAATGGCCTTTTCTGTTCAGGATATTTTATGGTTGCTTTTCTTTTAAAAATGTGTTTAAAAGTAATAACCATGCCTTTGAAAATATTCCAGAGGTACAAACGCTCCAGCCATGTCATTGGCTTACGCTCAAGTTGTTTTACCCTGTTTGTTAATGCCTGCATGATGTACTCCTCTTCAATTTATAAAGGTTCGCAAAAATATTTTTATCAATCCAACCTACCAAGTATTTATTATTGCCCTTAAACGCAATTGTTGCTGTTCTTTTAGAAAGGCCAGCCATATTTTATTAAAAGTATTACCGCACCTGTAATGATCATATTTACCAATGCAAGTGGAACTAATTTTTTCCAGCCAAGATCCATTAGCTGATCGTAACGGAAACGTGGTATCGTCCACCTTACCCACATAAACAAAAATATAAACCCTGCAATTTTAGCAAAGAAGCAAAGAAACTGCAGAATAGGTAACCAGCTACCAATATGCTGACCAAGTGCTACATCATTTACAAAAGGTATATCATATCCACCAAAGAAAAGGGTTGACATAATTGCACTGCTGATAAACATATTAATGTATTCAGCAAACAAATAAAAACCCAGTTTCATTGATGAATATTCCTGGTGGTAACCAAAGTTCAGTTCATTTTCTGCTTCTGGTAAATCGAATGGCGTACGATTACATTCTGCAAATGCACAAATAATAAATATTAAAAAACCGAGAGGCTGATAAAAGATATTCCACGTACCATTGGCCATTTGCTGTTCAACAATCGTTTTCATACTTAGTGAACCGGTAACCATTAACAGCGCTATGAGTGAAAGCCCCATTGCCAGTTCGTAAGAAATCATTTGCGATGCACCACGCAATGCGGCAATCAGCGAAAATTTATTATTGGATGACCAACCACCGATCATAATTCCATATACACCTAGACTTACTACGCCAAAAACATAAAGTATACCAATATTAATGTCTGCTATCTGCAGATTTACAACGCGGTCGATTCCCAAAAAATTGATATGAAAAGGACTTCCCCAGGGAATAACAGCACTTGTCATCATTGCCGTCATCATTGCAAGACATGGCCCAAGTATGAATAAAAATTTATTAGAAGTATTAGGAATGATTTCTTCTTTCATGAAGAGCTTTAAACCATCTGCCAGTGGTTGAAAAAGGCCAAAAGGGCCTGCACGGTTAGGGCCGATACGATCTTGTATGAAGGCAGCTATCTTACGTTCTGCATATGTTTCATACATGGCAATTACCAGCGACACTGAAACAATTATCACCACCAGTGTTAATTTTTCTCCTAGCAATCCCCAATCTAAAGCAAGTAGTGTCATTTATTAAAATTCTTTTAAAGCAGTTGAAATTATCCGTTACTTATTAAAATCATCGCTGTGCGATGGCCCTTTTATCTGGCTCAATTTTATATTGGGCTTATTTACTTCACTCACACTATGTATATCCATTAATAATTTCGGGCTGCGGCCGTTAAGAACATTCACAATCGTTTCATTTGGTTTCACCGCATTTTCGTAATGCCCTTGCGAAATAACCGAATGCCTGTTTACATGTGCCGGCCCTTCTATCACCCAATCGCTGGTATCTTTCTTTTCAAAACGGCATTCATTGCATATCCAGTCTTTTACTTCTCCCCATTCATCTTTGCGGGCTGTAACACGAAATACTTCTTTACCTCTTAACCACAACTGCGCTTTGCCGGAGCATTTAGGACAATCACGGTGTGCATCAACCGGTTTTGTAAACCACACCCTGTTTTTAAAGCGGAATGTTTTATCTGTTAATGCACCAACGGGACAAACATCAATTACATTTCCTATAAAATCATTATCAAGCGATTTCTCTATGTAAGTAGCAATCTCTGCATGATCTCCCCTGTCAAGCACACCATGTACCCTTTTATTGGTAAGCTGATCTGCAGTAAACACACAACGAAAGCACATGATGCAACGCGTCATATGCAATTGTATATACGGACCGAGATCATGCTTCTCAAAAGTTCTTCTTGGAAATTCATAACGTGTAGCTTCTTTGCCATGCTCATAACTAAGATCCTGCAGGTGGCACTCACCGGCCTGGTCGCAGATAGGGCAATCCAACGGATGATTGATCAATAAAAATTCTACTACGCCATTTCTTGCATCAATTACTTTATCGCTGGTAATGTTTTTTACAATCATGCCATCCATTACATTGGTACGGCAGCTTGCTACCAGTTTAGGCATTGGACGGGGATCTGCCGTAGAGCCAGCTGCTACTTCTACCAGGCATGTACGGCATTTACCACCACTGCCCTGTAGTTTTGTATAGTAACACATGGCAGGAGGCGCCACTTCACCACCAATCTGCCTTGCAGCATTCAGTATAGATGTTCCCGGGGTTACCTCAATAGTAATATTATCGATGGTAACCTTAAATAATTTGGGCGCTTCTTTTTTTATTTCTTCAGCCATAATTTATGTTTCACGCAGCGGACTGCAAAGGAGCAGCGACCGCAGCGATTTTATATTCTATTAGCAACTCTTCTTATTCCGTCTTTCAATAACACCGCATTAAAATTTATTAACAGCCCCAACTTATAATCAGTCAACTTTAAATAAGTAAGCACTTGTTTAAAATGCAAATCAGCTAATACTTCAACGCTCTTAAATTCAATTAATACTTTATCATCTAAAATCACATCTGCTCTAAACCCAATTTCCATTTTTACTTCTTCATGAATCAGCGGAATACCTTGCTGTCTTTTAAAATTAATCCCTGTTTTTGCCCATTCATAACAAAAGATCTCTTCGTACACACTTTCAAATAATCCCGGCCCATATTGCTTATGAATTATAAAACAAATATCCAAAGCCAATGTGGCCAGTTCATTTTCATTCATAGGTAAGCAATTATATCTTCTTCTCGTTTCTACAAATCGTTGCGTTCTTCGCCTCTTTGCGTCCGCCGCGAGAAACCTAGCCTCGCTTGCACGAAATTACGCCGGCGTTGCTACAGGTCTCGCATCAGCATAATGCGCCAATCCATAATTTCTGCGTTGGCTCTCTTCCGGGTTCAATACATGCCATTCAAATTCATCGCGGAAATGCCTGATGGCCGCTGCCACTGGCCATGCTGCTGCATCGCCCAGCGGGCAAATAGTATTGCCTTCTATCTTGCGTTGTATATCCCACAACAAATCTATATCGCTTATTTTGCCTTTGCCGAATTCTATATTCTTTAAAATCTTTTCCATCCAGCCAGTTCCTTCGCGACAAGGAGAACACTGTCCACAACTTTCATGACGATAAAAACGAGCCAGCGTATACGTATGACGCACCACGCACTGATCCTCATCAAATACAATAAAACCACCGCTACCCATCATAGAACCAGTAGCAAAGCCACCATCGCTGAGGCTTTCATAAGTCATCATGCGCTGTTCGCCTTTTGCAGTTTTGAACAAAAGATTAGCAGGCAAAATGGGCACCGATGAACCACCCGGTATACAAGCTTTTAATTTTTTTCCATTAGGTATGCCGCCGCAATATTCATCGCTGTAAATAAATTCTTCTACAGAGATGGTCATATCTATTTCATAAACACCAGGCTTATTAATATTGCCGCATGCAGAAATAAGTTTGGTGCCGGTAGATTTGCCCACACCAATTTTTGCATATTCTTCCCCACCCAAATTAATAATAGGAACTACAGCCGCTAAAGTTTCTACATTGTTTACCACGGTTGGCCTGTCCCACACACCTTTTACGGCCGGGAATGGAGGTTTAATTCTTGGATTGCCACGCTTTCCTTCCAGCGATTCAATCAATGCTGTTTCTTCTCCGCATATATAAGCACCGGCACCACGCTGCACATAAATTTCACAATCAAAGCCAGTACCTAAAATATTTTTGCCCAGCCAGCCATTGTTTTTTGCTTCGGTAATTGCCTGTTCAAGTATGTCTACAATCCATGCATATTCTCCGCGTATATAGATGTACGTTGCATTGCTGCCCAATGCAAAAGAGCTTACAATTAAACCTTCAATAAGCAGGTGCGGAATAAACTCCATTAGATACCTGTCTTTAAAAGTACCGGGTTCACTTTCATCTGCATTACAAACCAGGTGACGTGGAACCCCTTCTGGCTTTGCGATGAAACTCCATTTCATGCCGGTAGGAAACCCAGCACCGCCACGACCACGCAAGCCGCTTTTCTTTACTTCTTCCACCACATCTGCCGGCGACATGTTAAATGCTTTTTCTACAGATGCATAACCACCGTTTTTGCGGTACACATCGTAATAGCGTATGCCTTCAATATTTGCTTTGTCTATCAGTACTTTTCTTCCCATTTTTAAAGCTTTTAGCTGTTGGCTATACGCCGTGAGCTAATTCATATTCTTTATTTAGATACTTCTTATCAATTTATTTTTATGAGGCCGGCTTTATTACTTCATTCAACATTCTTGCGTCGCACTCTTCTACTTTCTGTTCCTTATCCAACACCATGCAGTCTTGTTTCTAAAGAACCTATCCTTTCTCTACCTCGCAATTTAACCTCCATACAATTCCATACTTATCTTCTACACTACCAAACAAAGCACCCCAAAACTGTAAAGCAAGCGGTATAATTACTTTTCCATCTTTACAAAGTCGCTCAAATAAATGTTTCAATTTTTCTGTACTCCTTATTTCAACAAATAACTGTCGTGTTTCTGCTGCAGGCTTTGTATCATTTCTAAGATCGTCAGAAATCAAAATCACATTATCACCAAATACCAACCTGCCATGAATCAATTTATTCTTATCACTTGCCTCAACAGGCATTGGTGTATCTGCAAAACGCGTAAGTACCGTAATTTGCCCATTGAACACTTCTTTATAAAAATTAAGCGCTTCTTCAGCATTGCCAGAAAAATAGATAAAGGGTATTAGTTTCATTGCAAGGCTTTAATCACTTTTATGTTTTAAACCAGGCGTGCTATTTACCTCACAGCGCAATACTCTTTCTAATTATTTGCTGCTGCACTTTTTCTGCATTCTTCTATTATAGCGTCTACTTTTTCTTTTGTCAGGTGTTCGCGGTAAGTTTTTCCCATCTGCATCATAGGTGCGTAACCGCAAGCACCCAGGCACTCCACAGTTTTCAATGTAAACAAACCATCGGCAGTTGTTTCGCCTGGTTTAATAGACAATTTCTCTCCAATATATTTTATGATATCATCGCTTCCATTAAGCATACAAGGACCAGTTTGGCAAACTTCAAACATATATTTGCCAACGGGCTTTAAATTGTACATGCTATAAAAAGTAGCCACTTCATACACTTCTATAGGTTCTATTTTAAGCAGAGAAGCTACATAGTCCATAGTTTCTGCGCTTAACCATCCGCCAAAAGTTTCCTGCGCCAGGTGCAGCAAAGGCAGTAAAGCACTCTTCTGCTTTCCCTCGGGGTAGCGGGCTATCAGCCTGTTTACTTCTTTTAATTTATCGTCTGAAAATTGTATCATATAAACCTTTCCAGAATCTGGTATTAATATCTTAAATATTGTTTTTTATTGCTGATTTCGAGATTGAGAGATTTTGTGATTTGCTTCAAATCAGTCATCTTATTCAATCTCAAAATTTCTTTATACTTCCGGTTTTGTATCTCCTTTTCAATCTCAAAATCCCTAAATCCCGCAATCAAAAATTCCTTTATCACATTCACTAAGAATCTAGTTCTCCTGCAATCAAATTCAAACTACTCATCGTCATAATTGCATCGCTTAGCATAGCGCCTTTTGTAAGTTCACTATATGCCTGGTAATAAATAAAACAAGGTCTTCTGAAATGTAAGCGATAAGGTGTTCTTCCGCCATCGCTTATTAAATAAAAACCAAGTTCTCCATTACCTGCTTCTACACTCTGGTATACTTCGCCTGCAGGTATTTCTGTTTCGCCCATTATAATTTTGAAATGCCAGATCAACGCTTCCATTTTTGTATACACATCTTTCTTCTCTGGCAAATAATATTCTGGTACATCTGCATGATAAACTTCTGCTTCAGCGCCTGTAAACGCCTGCACTTTGCGATAAGCCTGTTCAATAATAGAAAGCGACTGGCGCATTTCTTCATTGCGTACTAAGAACCTGTCATAATTATCGCCGGTACTGCCTACAGGAACAGAGAAATCAAAATCTTCGTAACTGCTATAAGGTGCGTGAACACGAACATCATAATCAACACCACTTGCACGCAGGTTTGGACCGGTAAATCCGTAATTCAATGCACGTTCTGCACTAATGCCGCCTGTGCCTTGCGTGCGTTCCATAAAAATCCTGTTGCGCTTAAAGAGGTTTTCAAACTCTGTAAGCACTTTTGGATATTCATCCAGGAATTTTTCAAGTTTTGTAAAAGCAGTATTGGTAAAATTTCTTTCGAAGCCACCTATGCGGCCAATATTGGTGGTTAACCTGGATCCGCAAACCTCTTCATATATTTCATAAATCAATTCGCGGTATTGCATTACGTAAAGAAAACCGGTGTAAGCACCACTATCAACACCAACAATAGAATTACAAATAAGATGGTCTGCAATTCTTGCCAGCTCCATTATAATAACACGCAAATAGTCTACACGTTTTGGTGTTTTTACTTTTAATAATTTCTCGCAGGTAATATGCCATCCCATATTGTTAATGGGCGATGAGCAATAATTTAACCTGTCTGTAATTGTAGTTATTTGAAATAATGGACGGCGCTCTGCCAGCTTTTCAAAAGCACGGTGTATATAACCGATAGTTTGTTCTGCAGAAACAATTCTTTCGCCATCCAGTTCCAGTATATTCTGCATTACACCATGCGTAGCGGGGTGTGTAGGCCCGAGGTTAAGCGTAGTGGTTTGCTTTTCTATAGAACCTTCGGGCAGTTTAATATGATGGTGTGCTACTTCGGACATTCTGTATTTATTAATCTCTGATTTCTGATGTTATGATTTGTTTGCCATTTTCATCATAACTGTTTTATTTATGATTTTGTGATTGCGAGATTTCTTGATTTACTTTTATTCATTCTTCAAACCAAATCTCAACATCTCTACATTTCGCAATCAACAATTTTCACTCAATAATTTTCACATTTACCACACTTTCACATTTATCACATTTTCCAATAAATCCCTAAATCCCACAATCAACAATTATCACATCTCCACATTTTCACATTCTACCTACCTTCCAAACATTGCATCGTCTTTATCAATTCTTGTTCCGTCTTCCAGCGGAAATTCTTTGCGCATCGGAAAATAATCCATCTCATCTACATTAAGAATACGTTTCAGATTTGGGTGACCGATAAAGTTTACGCCAAAAAAATCATACGTCTCTCTCTCCATCCAGTTAGCGGCTGCATATAAATTGGTAGCTGTAAAAACATCGGGCTTCTCAATGTCAGTAAATATTTTAAACCTGATGCGTACATTATCCTGCAGGTTGTGAAGGTGGTAAACAATCGCCAGTTCTCTTCCCTTTTGATCCGGGTAATGAACACCGCAAAGTGTAGTCAGGAATTGAAACCGCAGTTCAGGATCGTCGTATAAAAATTGCAGCAGTTTAAGGTTTAATTCTTTTGGTGCTTCAAATGCAAGCATTCCATATGGTTCTTCAAAATTGGTTAGCTGATCACCAAATTTTGCAGTTAGTTTCTCTTTGATTATTTCGTTGGTTAATGCCATTTTTGAGCTGTTAGCTGTTAGCCTTTAGTTGTTAGCCAGGGCAAACATTCTTTTATTTCTTTACTAATAGCTAATAGCTTGCGGCTAATAGCTTACTGTATTCCATAACTCTCCATCAATTGCTTATACTGTTCCCCGTTTCTGCGGCGGATACTTTCCTTGCCTACAAGTTCTTGTATTTTCATAAAACCATCCAGCACGGCTTCGGGTCTTGGCGGGCAACCAGGAATATATACATCAACAGGTATAATCTGATCTATTCCCTGCAATACACTGTAAGTATCAAATATACCGCCCGAAGATGCGCATGCACCCATGCTAAGCACCCAACGCGGTTCGGCCATTTGAAGGTAAACCTGGCGCAGTACCGGGCCCATTTTTTTTGCAATGGTGCCCATCACCATTAACAAATCGCACTGGCGCGGAGAGAAGCCTACTCTTTCTGCACCAAACCTTGCCAAATCATAATGAGAACCCATGGTAGCCATAAATTCTATACCACAGCATGAAGTAGCAAACGGAAGCGGCCATAAAGAATTTTTTCTTGCAAGACCAACTACGCTGCTAAGATTGGTAGTAAAAAAACCTTCTCCCGTATAACCTTCTGGTGGCGCAACCGTGTGTATGGCTTTACCACCTTCATTTTTTACATTGAATTGTACCGGACGGGCCATAATATTTTTTTAGTTGACAATGATTAAAACGCTCAACTTAAATAACAAGTACTGGCATTGAATGTTTGACTCTAATTTCTGATTTTGTGATTGTGGAATTTTTTGATTCTCCTATATCCAGCTTTCAAAAAAAAACTCAAAATCACCAAATCTCTACATCCGCAATTATCACACTCCCACATTTATCACATTTTCCAATAAACCTCAAAATCCCTAAATCCCGCAATCAACAATTCATCACATTTCCACATTTACCATATGCATAACATTGGTCTAATCTTCCCAGGTTAATGCGCCTTTTTTAATAATGTAAAAAAAGCCTGCAAGAAAAAATGCTACAAACATAATAACAGCTCCAAACCCTGCCCAACCTAACTCTTTAAAGTTAATGGCATAGGGATAGAAAAAAATCACTTCCACATCAAACAACACAAACAATATGGCAACAAGAAAATATTTTATAGCCATTGGCTGACGTGCATCTCCATGACTTTCTATACCGCTGGCAAAGTTTTCGAGTTTATCTGATGTTTTGCGCTTAGGGCCCAGCCAGTGTGTAATGACCATCATGGCGCTAAGAAAAATTACTGCAAAAATAAGTTGAATAGCTATGGGTAAATAGCTGGTTGCATTTGCCGTATCAGCTATTGGTGCGTTTACTTGAAGTAGGAACCATGATATCATTCAGAAGATGGATTGTTAAAGCGCAAAAATAAGGCAGCACCACCAAATTCCCGCTATCGCAAATGAAATTCCTGAAATTAAAAATCCCCCGTCTAAGACAGGGGATTTTTAAAATTTTATTGTGTTATCAGCCGGTTATTTTTAAAAACTACTTTGCACCTGTTTTAGGTTTTGCAGCAGCCGGTCTTGTTGGCGCTTTAGCTGGAGGCCTGCTTAATATCTCTTTAAAGTTTGCAAGGTTAGCATTTGTTGGATCTGTTTCCAGTCCCTTATTGATATAGAATAATGCTGTTTCCTTGTCCTTTTTAACGTCATTATAATACGAGATCAGGTAATAATAAGCACCCAGAATTTGCACTTTATATTTTACTGAGTCCATTGCCCTACCTTTCTCTGCCAGTGTCTTATAAGCCTCTACTGCCAATCCGCCAGAATTTGTTGAATCATCCTGGGCTTGTTTACTTCTTGCGCACCACAAATAACCAAAGATTTCTTCAGGGTATTTTGATTCATATGCGCCGCAATAAATACTATCAGCCACTTTATAGTTCTTCGCCTGGTAATATTCCTGGCCAAGTGCATACAAGTCTGTATTAGAAGGGCTCTTCTTCATTTTATACAGTTGCATTAAAAAGTCTGCACCTTCAGCACGTTTTCCTACTTTTTTTGACAAAGCCGCTGCTTTAGTTAATAACTCAACTTTGCCATCGTATGAAGTATCTGCTGCTACTCCCCGTGAATAAGTAGCCAGTGCTTCAGCTTCATTACCTGGAAATTTAGCCAGCAGTTCTGCCCTGTACGAGTAATCCATCGGTACAAAACCTTCCGGTTTCTGTTTGGTAAAATAATCGTCCATGTATTTTTTAGCGTTTACAGAATCTCCCTGATCGCTATAAGAATAAGCAATCAGCTTATAATAACGTGGATCTGCATTTGCACCCTCTGAACTGATTTTTGCCTGTGATTTTGCGATGACATCAGCATATTTTTTTGCTGCATACAAATTACCAATTTTATCATATTCAACTGTTGGCGTTGGATCGGTGATGGTAGTATATTTATCAAAATAAGTTAATGACTTATCTACATCTCCGTGGAAATAATAGTAATAATACAACTCATAATAAGCAGGTGCATAATTAGCATCTAGTTGTATAGCTTTTTCAAACGCTGGTAAAAACTGTTCTTTGTTGTTTTGAGTAAGATAGATTTTACCAATTTTATATTGTGCTTCGGCATAATTAGGATCCAGGCCAAGCGCTTTTTGGTAAGAAGTAACTGCAGCACCACCATCTACCAGTTTGCGGTAAGCATCGCCCATGATAGAATAGGTAGCTGGGTTTTTAAAATTTTTGATCTGAGTGGCAAGATTCAATTTTTCTATACCGTAATTGGGATCACCTGACTTTGTATCAACATTTGCATTGGCCTGCCCAATTGCATTCAATACATCTATGTCTTTTGCTTTAGTTAAGCTGATGGCTGTTTCAAAACGTTGACGTGCATCGTTTGATTTGCCTTCAAGCAATTCTATTTCCCCCACACCAACTAAAATAAGAGGGGCAGTACCATTGGTAGCAAGTGCTTTCTGGTACAAATCTTTTGCTGCTGCCTGGTTTTTGTTTGAAAGATGAGTTTGTCCAAGCCAGTACACCGCATTAATGTCGTTTGGATTAGCGGCCAAAACTTTTTCAAATTGTTCCTGGGCACTTTTATACCTCTTGTAATAGAGAAATTTTTTACCCTGGTCAACACTTTGGGCTAAGAGCGCACCTGCACTCACCGCTACCGCTACCAGGCTTAATGTAATTTTCTTCATTGTCGATTCCTTTTGTTTTTAGTTGTAGTGTGCTTGTAAATGTATTAAAATAACCAATCCGGTAAGCTGAAATAAATTTAATTTAATGGCATTATTTTTTGCTGTTATCAATTTATTTTAGTTGCCCTCACTTCAAAAGACATGCGGGAAGGAAACAGATAAGCCCGCTTAAAAATCAACTGCCCTCTTTCGTAGATGAGGAAATTGGCAAATCCGCTGCCAAGCCCACTATAATTTTCTTTTAATATATAATATAACCCGCGAATCATTGGGTAGCGCTTGTAGGCAATATTAGCCTGGTAAGGTTTTGTATAGGCAACTGGCTGGCAAACGGCGCATTCAAGAGACGCAATTTTAACTTTCTGTAAAAAACTGGTTGTGCTTGTATCTTCTTTGTTTCCTACCCAGCTTACACCCACCAGGCCAATAGCATCGGTATTGTTGCCTACATAATCAATAACGCCTTCACTGCTTGTGGCTGCCATAACATTTTTGCCCAATGGTTGTCCTTTGGCAAGACTGTCTGTAACAAAACGCACTGTACTTGTAGAAGTAAGCCCATCAAGCACAACTTTGTATTTATAACCGCTGGTGCCTTTTACCAACGAACGCATATCATTCATGTCAAACAAAGAATCCTTTGAATCTTTGTTAACAATAACAGCAATTGCGTCTGAGGCAAGCTTTCCATAAATTGGTACAAAGCCAATTTTTTTCTTCATCAGTTCTTCTTCATCGGAGCTAAGTGGGCGGGTAATAAAAATCATGCGAATGCTGTCGTTATTTAAATCCCTGATGCATTCTGCTTCCGGTTTATAATGCGTTATAATTTTTGCGTTGGGGAAGGAAGCTTCAAAAACTTTTATCTGCGAATCTATTACGGGTTTAAAAGATTCGTCTGCGCTGATGTGTATGGTACCACTGGTATTAGTATCATCGGCTGTTGATTGTTTTGATGGCGTACTGCTGCAAGAACATATTATCATCGTCATAATTATACCCACTACAACAACCGTACTTAAATTTTTGGGAAATGTCTTACTCATGTTCATTCTGAAAAATAATTTTTTTTATAGCCACGGTAAATGCGAAAAGATCCATATACCACGCAAAGCCCTGCAAAAGCATACCGGAACATCGGTGCCAGATCAACTGTAAAACCGAATTTTTCTGAAAAAGCAAAAAAGAAACCAATACCTACTATTAGAATTCCCCATCCATAATCGAGAATGGACCTTCTTAAAATATAATTTTTGGCTTTTCTGCTTTCGGGATCAATATTCATTTTATATCAAGGTTTTGCCTGTTGGCAAGTTAAGGAAATTTAATTTTCACTTTTAAAGGTTTGCATAGAGCAATAGTGGATTTCAAAAAAAGTAATTTGTTCATCCATTTAATTTGTTTAACAATTAACTTAACCCTGGGTAATATTTGCTACAAACAGGTACTATTTTTATGAGATGCGTATGGGCATCTATATCCATAAATCATGATAATTTTTGTGATTTACTATTTGTTGTCTGTAGCAGCACTGCGGCAACCATTCCGGCGGTCTCTGTCCGCAATCTTGTTTCTCCTAATGAAACGGCAATAAAACCGTGCTGTAATGCTACCGCAATTTCGTCTTGGGTAAAATCACCTTCGGGACCGATTAATACCAATCGGCTTGCATCGGCATCATTAACATCGGTTAAACTTTTCTTGTCATCTTCAATACAATGGGCAATAAATTTTTGCTGATAAAAAGCACCGCTGACAATTTTTTCAAGCCTTTCTGGTTCATGCAATTCGGGCAACCAGGATTGACGGCTCTGCAGCATAGCACTCACCAAAACATTCTTCATTCTATCGTGCCTGAAATGTTGTTTTTCTGTTCTTGCACAAATGATAGGGTAAATTATAGATATGCCTATTTCAGTTGCTTTTTCCAGGAACCATTCAAACCTTACCGGGTTTTTAACCAACGAAATACCGATGGCTGTTTTTGCTGCGGGTGGCTTTATGTGCTTTATACCGGTAATGGCTATGCGGCATTTTTTTTTATGGGCATCGCTTATACTGGCTGTAAGCAAATTTCCCTTTCCGTCGGTAACATACATTTGCTCTCCTTCCTGCATTCGCAATACACTTACTGCATGCCTGGAATTGCTTTCATCAAGTTCAAGTTCATTGCTGCCGGTATCAAAGCTTTCAATATAAAAAAATGGAAGACTCATTTGGAGAGGTTAAAGGTATAGGATGTAAGGTATAAGGCTTAAAGTATACAGTCGTTTTACTTTTCAATATGAATTATAGAAACGCAATTTAAACATAAACACCTTATACCCTTTATCCTTAACCTAATACCTCTTTACAAAAAGAAGCCCCGCAATTTGCAGGGCCCCTCACTTACTAATCCAATATTTTTAAAATGGTGTGTCTTCTTCATCCATCGGAAAATCGTTCATTTTACTGCCAGCCTGTACATATAGCTTAGCACCACCACCCGCTTCGTGGCCACCGCCATCTGGTGGTATTCTTTTAAAGCTACCACCGCCACCAAAACCTGGTGCACCGCCGGTTTCATCATCCTCAATAAATTTTTGTATGTGCAATAGGGCACGCAGTTTTACATTTTCCAGGCTACCATTACGGTGTTTGGCGATACGTACATGCGTTTCTCCTTTATTGCTTTCGCCCATTTCATTCTGGTTGATATCATAATACTCCGGCCGGTAAAGGAACATTACCATATCTGCATCCTGCTCAATAGCACCAGATTCACGCAAATCGCTCAACTGCGGAATTTTGTTTCCTTCTTTTCTTGATTCTACCGCACGGCTTAACTGGCTTAATGCAATAATAGGCACCTGCAATTCTTTAGCAAGCCCTTTCAGGTTTCTGGAAATATTACTGATTTCCTGCTCACGGTTGCTGCCATTACCATTGCTGGTGCCACTCATCAACTGCAGGTAGTCTATGATGATTAGCCCAACATTGTGTTTGTTTTTTAAACGGCGGCATTTTGCTCGAAGCTCAAAAATGTTTAGAGCAGCGGTATCGTCTATAAAAATCGGCGCTTCAGATAAACGCTGAATGCCTTTAGCATACAATTGTTTCATTTCATGCTCTTCCAATTTGCCACGGGCAATTTTTTCAAGCCATATTTCGCTTTCTGCAGAAAGTATACGCTGTACCAATTGTCCTGCACTCATTTCAAGGCTAAAGAATGCAACACCTGTTGGTTTTACCGGGTTAAGTGCAGCATTACGGGCAAGGTTAAGCGCAAAAGCAGTTTTACCCACAGATGGACGGGCAGCAAGAATGATAAGGTCGGTACTTTGCCAGCCATAAGTTACTTTGTCAAGGGTAGGAAAACCGGTAGGCACACCCGTTATATCTTCGTTTTTGTGGCGCATATCTTCTATGCGTGCCACAGTTTTTACCAGCACATCATCAATCTTATCAAAATTTTTACGAAGGTGGTTATTGGTAATTTCAAAAAGTTTGCCTTCAGCATCATCCAATAAATCGAAAACATCTGTAGAATCTTCGTACGAATCATTGATGATTTCACCACTGATGCGGATTAATTCCCGCTGAATAAATTTTTGCAGAATAATACGTGCATGCGCTTCTATATTGGCGCTGGAGACAACGGCATTGGTTAACCGCGTTACAAAATAAGGGCCGCCAACAATTTCAAGCTCTTCTTTACTTTTCAGCTCCTCTACTACCGTCAAAATATCTATGGGCTGATTTTTTTGCTGCAGGCCCTGCATCACTTTAAACACACGCTGGTGCGCATCTATATAAAAACACTCTGGTTTTAAAATTTCAGCCACTACATCAAATGCACTTTTCTCAAGCATAATAGCACCAAGTACCGCTTCTTCCAGGTCTTTGGCTTGTGGTGGCACTTTGCCATACACCATTGTGCTTAAATCTATCGAACTCTTGCGCCTGCTTTTGGCGCGGTCTTTATTAAGGTTAGTCAAATCCATATTGTTCCAGGCAGAAAATGGGTTAATAGCAATGGTTAATGTCCTGTTGGTTTTTCAAATTTCTAAGCAATCCTACGTATGCTTTCTATTGGATATTACATTACCTGTTCTTTGTTAACTGAGTGTTCTTGCTTTTGAAGAACAAATGCCTTTTGCGTGTTAAGGAATTGTTACCCAAATACAGGACGGCGAATATAGAATTACATTTTTCTACCCGAAAAGATTTTGTTCTTCTATATTTATTGCCACTATACTAACAGCAAAATCCACAGGTTTTAGGGCTTATTCACATTTGTAAATGAGCTTACCCACAATTTAATTTATTTTATCACCCTTTTCCACATAAAAATCCCCACAAGAAGTGCAAAACAAAATATTAGCAAAAGTTTGGGTGCAATAGCGTACCCATAGGATCCAATAGCAACGCCATTTTGCCGGGTTTATAGTTTTTATTTGCTGTGAAACAAGCCACAGAACTGCTATTTGGCATTCTTGCGTCGCACACTTGTACGCCAGTAAAGGGTTTCAGCTTCTGCCTGCCCTGTAATGCCCGTGGCTACTGGTAAAAACACTTAGCAGGCCTGAAAATATTTGCAGAAAGTAATAAAATTTCAATTAAACAAGCTGTTTCAAATCCTGTGTTAGCCGGTTATTTTCTGGCAATAACACCCAATCTTTCGCAAAAGGTTTTAATAAGTGATTAGCTGCTGCAGGACCCCAACTACCGGGCACGTAAAACCGCAATTGTTTAGATGGCGATATTTTCCATGCATTAATAACCGGCATTACTACTTTCCATGCAGCTTCTACCTGGTCTGCACGCATAAATAATGTAGCATCGCCTTCCAGCACATCAAGTAAAAGTGTTTCATATGCTTCGGGAATATCCTGCGTATACGCATCCTTATACATAAAGTCCATTTCTACCGGCGTAAGCTTCATTTGCAAACCGGGTATTTTACTTTCAAACAATAAACTTATTTCCTGTTCGGGCTGTATGCTTATAATTAAACGGTTCGGTACAATATCATCCTTAAAAATTTTATAGGGCGAATCTTTAAACTGAATAACAATAACTGAAGCTTGTCGCTGTAAAGCTTTACCGGTCCTCAAAAAAAATGGAACACCTTTCCAGCGTTTGTTATTAATAAACATACGTGCCGCTACATAGGTATCGGTTACAGAAGTTGGCAAAACATGTTCTTCGGCCCTGTAGCCTGCCTGCGGCAGATTATTTATTACACCATCTGTATACTGACCCCGGACTACATTTTTAAATACATCTTCCGGCCTGTAAATTTTTATATCTTTTAAAACTTTAGCCTTGCTGTTCCTGATAATTTCAGGTTCGTATTTTACCGGGCATTCCATAGCAACTACGCAAAGCAACTGCAACAAATGATTTTGAATCATATCCCTTATTGCACCTGCACCGTCGTAATAACCACCGCGACTGCCTACAGTTACGCTTTCGGCCACACTAATCTGCACATGATCTATAAACTTATTGTTCCATAATGGCTCAAATACATGGTTGGCAAAACGGAAAGCCAGAATATTTTGTACTGTTTCCTTACCTAAATAATGATCTATGCGATAAAGTTGTTTTTCGGCAAAGCGTTTCTGCAAAAACCGGTTTAAGCTTTGCGCAGTAGCCAAATCGGAACCAAAAGGTTTTTCAATTACAATCCTGTGCAGTTTGCTGTTGCTGCAAATCTTTTGTTTATACAATCCATCAGAAATAACTTCTATAAAACGGGGGGCTACTGCATAATAAAATACCCTTACGCCCTGCCGCGGGTGCAGGTTTTCAAAACCTTCCAATTGCTTTTTTAACGTAACATAGGTATCGGGGTTCATAAAATCGGCCTGTAAATACTCCAGCATAGAAGCAAACTTTGCCCACATTGCAGCATCAGCCTTGCCGTTTCTTGAAAAAGCATTTATGCCTTCCAGCAAATCATTTTTAAACTCTTCGGGCTTTACAGGCAGGTAGTCTACACATAAAATAGTGCACACATCCGGAAAATGTTTGCTCAAAAACAGATTATATAAAGCGGGAATAAGCTTACGACGGGTAAGATCTCCTTTTGCACCAAAAATGACAATAGAAGAAGGGTGAAGTTTTTTTTCTTTCATATCAAACAAAGGTATAAGAAAGTTCATAGTTCATTGTTCAATAGTTGGCTTGCAACACTGTAAATATCATGTTCCGAACAGAGAACTAAGAACTCCGGAACTATGAACTTATATTCTATCTTTGCGAAAATTGAAACTGAAGCAACCGTATGACTATTTCTTACAATTGGCTGAGCGAATACCTGCCTGAAATTATTGAGCCGGAAAGATTGAGCAGAATTTTAACTTCATTGGGACTTGAAGTAGAAAGCCTCGAAAAATATGAAGAACTGAAAGGTGGCCTGGAAGGGCTTGTGATTGGTGAAGTACTTGAATGCAGCCAGCATCCTAATGCCGATAAACTTAAACTTACCAAAGTAACCATTGGTGCTGCAGAACCGCTTCAGATTGTTTGCGGCGCACCCAATGTAGCGGTGGGCCAAAAAGTTGTGGTAGCGCCTGTTGGTGCAACTATATATCCAAAAAACGGTGAACCAATAACAATGAAACTGGCAAAAATTCGTGGCCAGGAAAGTTATGGTATGATTTGCGCCGAAGATGAAATTGGTTTAAGCGATAACCATGCAGGCATCATGATATTGCCTGCCAATATAAAAACAGGCACACCCGCTGCAACTTATTTTAAACCTTATACTGATTGGGTTTACGAAATTGGACTTACCCCCAACCGGATGGATGCAATGAGCCATCTTGGTGTTGCAAAAGATGTTTGTGCCTATCTAACGCATCATTATAAAAAAGGCAGCAGGGTAAAAGCACCTTCTTTTAATGCCTTTAAACCAGATAATAATAGCTTGCCCATAGCCGTTAGCATTGAAAACAAAGAAGCATGCCAGCGTTACAGTGGCGTAAGCATAAGTGGTGTTACAGTTAAGGAAAGTCCACTTTGGTTGAAACAGCGTTTAAAATCTATCGGTTTAAGACCTATCAGCAATATAGTAGATATTACCAACTTTATATTGCATGAAACTGGTCAGCCATTACATGCTTTTGATGCAGATGCCATTAAAGGCAATAAAGTAATTGTAAAAAACCTGCCCGATGGCACTTTGTTTACCACGCTGGATGATAAAGAACGAAAGCTCGGTAAAGAAGATTTAATGATTTGCAACAGCGAAGAACCTATGTGCATTGCCGGTGTGTTTGGCGGAACAGCCAGCGGCGTTAAAGAACAAACAAAGAATATTTTCTTAGAAAGTGCATGGTTTAATCCTATTGATATTCGCAAAACATCTTTCAGACATGGATTGCGTACAGACGCCGCCACCCGCTTTGAAAAAAATACCGATATCAGCAATACGGTAAACGTGCTAAAACGGGCCGCATTGCTCATAAAAGAACTTGCAGGCGGTACCATCAGTTCTGATATTATTGATGTTTATCCAGATAAAAAGGAAAAAGCACAGGTACAATTAAAATACCATTACCTCAAAAAGCTAAGCGGAAAAAATTATCATCCCGATACGGTAAAAGACATTCTAACCGGTCTTGGTTTTGATATAGTAAAAGAAGGTATGGATGATATTTGGGTGGCGGCACCATACAGCAAACCCGATATTCATTTACCTGCAGATGTGGTAGAAGAAATTATGCGGATAGATGGGTACGATAATATTGAAATTCCTGCAAGTATTACCATTACGCCTTCTGTAGATACAGATGGCTATAAACAAATTTATAAAGAGAAAGCTGCTAATTACCTGGCCGGGCTGGGCTTCAATGAAATATTTACCAATTCTATTACCAACAGCGCATACTATTCTGAAAAGGAACTGGAAACAACAGTTAAAATGCTGAACAGCCTGAGTGCAGATTTAAATATCATGCGCCCTTCTATGCTGGAAACAGGGCTTCAGTCTGTATCTTATAACCTTAACAGGAAAAACAGCAACCTGCTTTTTTTTGAATTTGGTAAAACCTATCATACTTATAAACCGGGCAATTACGAAGAACAGGAACACCTTAGCCTTTATATAACCGGTCAAACAAAAAAAGATGCATGGAAAAACAAAGGCAGCAATAGTGATCTGTATTATGTAAAGGGAGCAGTAGAACGGGTTTTTAGTTTATTAGGATGGGATAATATTTCTTTTACCAATACCGCAAACAATAAATTAGATTATTGCATGGAACTTGCTGTTAATGATAATGCAATAGCTGTACTTGGTGGCGTTAATAAAAACATTCTTGGCATTTTTGATATTAAGCAACCCGTTTGGTTTGCTAATATTAACTGGACGAAAGTATTACAACTGGTGGCACAGAGAAAAGATATACAGATAGCAGAATTGCCAAAACAATTACCTGTACAAAGAGATCTTGCTTTGGTACTTCCTAAAACAACGGCATACGATTCTCTTGAAAAAACTGTACAAAAAATAAAACTGGACAAACTGCAGCAAATGCAATTGTTTGATGTTTTTGAAAGCGATAAATTGGGAAAAGATAAAAAATCGCTTGCTGTAAGTTTTACTTTTTTAGACAATGAGAAAACGCTTACAGACAAAGAGATTGATAGCATGATGAATAAAATAATGACAGCAATGGAAACGGAGCTAAGTGCAGAAATAAGAAAGTAGTTTAAAAATTTGTGTTGACTAAAGGATTGAATCCCTTCAGTGGGAGAGCTACCAACTATCAACAAAAATGAATTGAGTCATATACACCCAATACATTCTTTGTATGAATCCCTTAGAACAGCACATACAACGCATCAATGAAAAACTTCAGAATTTGCTGAAGCAATACCGCTTTTTACAGAAAGACAATGAAAAATTGAGAAAAGAATTAAATGATATCAGGGGCATTCATTCAGAAAGAAGTAAACAAATAGAAGAGCTTGAACAAAAAGTAGCTATTCTTAAAACTGCAACCAATAACATGAGTAATGAAGATAAAAAGGAACTGGAGAAGCGGCTGAACCACTACATTAAAGAAATAGACAGGTGCATTACTATTTTAAGTGAATAGTTATACTCTCTTTACAAGGCGTACTTTTATTTCATCTTTTCCGTGAGAAAGTTCCAAGGTATACACACCATAAGGAAGGTCATTGAGGTTTCGCCAGGTCAATTCATTTTCTACTTTGGCTGTATTGGTTTCAAAAGTGCTGCAGATACTTCCTTTATCATCTTTTAATACAGCCTTAAGATAGGATGGTGATGGCGCTGAAACTTCAAATTTCAATGAATCAATAAAAACCGGGGACTTAACTTTGGCAAACATGAGTGGCGTTTTTAGCGGTTGCAGGTGAATTTTTCATTGCTACGGATTTGGATCGGGCCTAAAGTGGATAAAGTGTGAATAAATATATAAAATCATTTTGAAACAAACAACTATGAGCGAATTAATTCCAATAAATCTTTTGCTTGGCGACCGCACTTACCGTGTAAGAGTAGAACCTAAAGACGAGGAAATTGTGCGCAAAACCATCAAACTGATTAATGAGAAACTGGTAGAGTTCAAAACGCAGTTTGCAGGAAAAGATATGCAGGATTATATAGCTATGGTTGTGCTGTGGTATGCTACCCAACAATCGGGCAGCAGCCTGCCGGCTGTAAACGAAATAACCGAGCAGCTTGAAAAAATAGAGTCGTTGCTGGATCAAACCCAGGACTAGAAAAATAAAAGTCAGTAAAAAGAAAGGAGAAGAGGTTAGTTCAACCCCTTCTCCTTTTTATTTGTAATAGTTCGTTTATAACTTCTTTGCTGTAACAGAAGCTTCAATTACTGCAGAAAGTGGTGCATTCTGCCCCATAATGCCCATTGTACCTTTTAAATCCATAGAACTTGAAGACGTTTTAAGCAGCCCCGAACCTGCTTCATAAGTAGTTTCGCCTTTAGTTGTTCCAGACATGTCCAATTGTATTTCCATACCATTTTGCTCAACAGTGCCGGTTTTTGCCATTGTGCCGGTAAAACTTACAAGAGCGCCATCTGTAGTAATGCTTTTTAAGGTATAAGTAGTAACTGTTTTTAGCGTAGCTGTAGTACCGCTTGAATCCGTCCATGAATCACCCGGCTTAATGCTTTTAGCTGGCAATTGAATAAGTAATGGATAAGGCTGTCCGTTCGACATATCACCCATCATATTCATTACATCTGCCATACCACCTGCGGCCTTTGCAGAAGTATCTTTTGTACTGCTAACCTTGCCTTTTTTATTTACTTGTACCTCCTGGGTTGCACCAATTTTATCTTTCAATGTCTGCCCTATTTGGCCTTCCATATCTTCCTTCTTGTCAGAATCAAAGTTTACGTCCTGGCCCATAGCGTTCATTTTCATAGTAAGACGCTTTATTGTATTGGTAAAAACATATCCATTGGCATTTACGTCTTTTACTTCCACATTGCTGAAAGTTGAATTTTCATTGTCGATAGTCTGTCCCATTACTTCCATGTTCATCTTGGTAGTAGTAACAGCTTCCAGTTTTTGTCCTTTTGTTAGCGCTATTTTTTGAGCATTAGCCCCTAATGCAAATGCCGAGATTAAAACAACGGGTAGGAAAATTTTTCTTTTCATGATTTTTTATAATTGATTTGGTAAAATGCGCTTCAAAGTAATAAAATACAGAAGAGCAAATTGAAAAATATTTGGTTGTATTACTAAGGATAAATAATTGCCAGTTTTTTGTCAAGCATTTCTCCGCTAAGGTTTTTTGCTATTATTTTCCCTGTGGGATCCAATAAAAGGTTTTGCGGAATTGCCTGTATGCCGTATTCCCTGGCTACAGCATTGTCCCAATATTGCAGATCAGAAACATGCCACCAGTTAAGTCCATCATCATGTATAGCTTTTAACCATCTATCTTTTGCACCGGGCCTGTCCAGCGATACGCTCAATATATTAAACCCTTTGTCTTTGTACTTATTAAAAGTATTTACAAGAGATGGATTTTCCATACGACAAGGCCGGCACCACGAAGCCCAAAAATCGAGCAGCACATATTTTCCACGAAAAGAATGTAAAGAAACCGGCTTACTTAATGTATCGTTTTGTGTAAAATCGATAGCCAGTTGTCCTATTCCTGTTTTTCTGGCAACATTTATTTTTTCCTGCATCGCTTTTCCGGATGCTGAATTGCGCACAGCAGCAGGAAGTGTTTTAAACACAGGCTCTATTTTAGCAGCATCAATTTCATAACCAGCCCAGTTTTTAAGCGCATATAGTGCAATAGGAGAATTGGGGTTTTTCTTTACATATGCACCAAAAATTTTGTCATTGGCAATATCATTAAGACTATCAATTTGATTTTCCAGGGCTCTTTCAGTTGCTATATCATTGCTTCTTCGTGCTAATGCAGACTGCCTGTATAAAATAGCAAGTTGCTCATCAAAAGGTCTGGCCATTTCTCGCAAAATGCGGTATTCAGCATCGGCTTTAGAACCTGTTACCGCTACATTGGAAAAAGAATCCAGCGATGCAATATTAATATTGCCCGGTTCAAGAAAAACGATAGCATAATCCCTTTTGCTGTTGAATGGTATCCTCACCGGGTTCACACGGTCTGCTTTGTACCTGATGCGCAGTTCGGCCTGAACAGCACCTTCTATATTACCTTTAAAATTATAGCTGTCTTGTTTTACCAGCACACTGTCTGTTATATGCTGCTCATTCACATAATAACTCAGAAAAACCCACTCCACCGGTGCTTTTAAACTGCTAATATCACCAGTAACCGTAAACTGGCCTGGCTGTGCAGAAAGCAGTTGAACACACAATATTAAAAGCCAAAAGGAAAATAGTCTTTTCATTCAAAATAATTAAAGGCGGCAAATTACTGTAACAAGTTCATGCCCATCTGCCATTTATGAAAATTTCAACACTTATAATTTGCTCTATCTTTTGTATTTTCGCCAACTACCTATTTATTTTAGCCATATTTATGCAAATGGAGAGAAATAATAACAGGATTGTAAACCGTATTAAAAACAAATTCAATGGATTCTACCATTATAGAGGTTATTGTAGCAGTGGTTGCTTTGGTGGCCGGACTTATAGCGGGTAAGCTGGTTTTCGCAAAAAACACACAAAATAAAATTCAGGAAGCAGAACAACAGGCGCAGAAAATTATTGCAGATGCACAGGCAAATGCCGAAACAACAAAAAAAGAAAAGATACTAGAGGCTAAAGAAAAATATGTTCAGCTTAAAGCAGAACATGATAAAGAAGTTCTTGAGCGCAACCGCAAAATTGGCGAAAGTGAAAACAGGGTAAAGCAAAAAGAAATCAGCATTACCCAAAAAGAAACCAGCCTCGATAAGCAGATTAAAGAAAATGAAGCCATTAAGGAAAACCTTAACCGGCAGATTGAAGTAATTAATGTAAAGCGTACTGAGCTTGAAAAACACCAGGAAGAGCATATTCGCCGCCTGGAAAAAGTAGCACAGTTATCAGCTGAGGATGCTAAAGCACAACTGATAGAAAGCCTCAAACAGGAAGCTCAATCACGTGCACTTGGTCTGCAACAGGAAATAATTGACGATGCCAAGCAAAAGGCTAATAAAGAGGCACGTAAAATTATTATCCAGTCTATTCAGCGTACCGCAGCAGAACAGGCCATAGAAAATTCCATCACTGTATTTAACCTGGAAAGCGATGAAATAAAGGGGCAGATAATTGGCCGCGAAGGTCGTAACATACGTGCCATAGAAGCTGCCACTGGCGTGGATTTGATAGTAGATGATACTCCTGAAGCAATCGTTCTTTCTTCTTTTGATCCGCTTCGTCGCGAAATAGCCCGGTTGAGTTTGCAACGCCTTGTTTCAGACGGACGTATTCACCCAGCCCGTATTGAAGAAGTGGTAGAAAAAACCCGCCGCCAGATAGAAGAACAGATTATGGAAATTGGTGAGCGTACTGTTATTGAACTGGGTATACATGGTTTGCATAAAGAACTGGTGCGTATTGTAGGTAAAATGCGTTTCCGCTCTTCTTACGGACAAAATCTTTTAATGCACAGCCGCGAAGTAGCCAATCTTTGCGCTACTATGGCGGCAGAGTTGGGCATGAATCCCAAACTGGCAAAACGTGCTGGTTTGCTGCACGATATTGGTAAAGTGCCGGATGAAGAAAGTGAATTAAGCCACGCTTTGCTAGGAGCAAGACTGGCTGAAAAATATGGTGAAAACCCTGCCGTAGTAAACGCTATTGGCGCCCACCACGATGAAATGGAAATGCAATACGTTATTTCTCCGGTTATACAGGCTTGCGATGCTATCAGTGGCGCAAGACCAGGTGCCCGCAGGGAAATTATGCAGCAGTATCTGCAGCGTATTAAGGAGCTTGAAACACTTGCTCTTACTTACCAGGGTGTAGAAAAGGCCTACGCCATACAAGCGGGCAGAGAATTAAGGGTGATTGTAGAAGCAGACAAAGTAACCGATGCAGACAGTGATAAACTTTCTTTTGAAATAGCTCAAAAAATTCAGACGGAAATGACCTATCCCGGTCAAATTAAAGTGACGGTTATCAGGGAGAAAAGGGCCGTGAATGTGGCGAGATAGGCAATTGATAATTAATAATTAGTGATTAATAATTAACCAGCCCTAAAAAGGCTGGTTTTGTTTTGCTTACCAAAATAGTGAAGCAGAATTCTTAATTACAAATTTTTAATTACTAATTCCAAAGAAAAAAGCCTTTAATATTCTGAGTTTCACTAAAATCCCCTACCTTCGCCGTCCTATAAATTTTAAAGATATGAACGCCGTAGCATTTGTACATGAGCAGTTAACAAAAGGAAAGGAGTTTCCAAA
Source organism: Chitinophagaceae bacterium (assembly GCA_044227095.1). GTDB lineage: Bacteria > Bacteroidota > Bacteroidia > Chitinophagales > Chitinophagaceae > JACMLD01. The sequence continues at coordinate 389,904 of JBGAFV010000001.1, forward strand.
GTTTAAAGCTGGCGACAATGTAACTGTTAACTATAAAATTATTGAAGGTGGTAAAGAGCGTATCCAGGGTTTTCGTGGAGACGTTATAAAAAGACAAGGTGTGGCACACACACAGACTTTTACTGTTCGTAAAATATCTGATGGCGTGGGCGTAGAAAGAACATTCCCTTTGTTTTCGCCAAATATTGACGGCATAGTGTTAAACAAAACTGGTAAAGTACGCCGTGCTAAATTGTACTATCTACGTGAAAGAAGCGGTAAAAGAGCAAGAATCCAAGAAAAGAAAATGGCTGTTGTGCAGAAAGAAAACGCATAGTTTTTTCAACTCAAATATTTTAAAACGGATGCCCAGATTGCATCCGTTTTTTGTTAGCAGGCAGTTAAGCAAATCTGCCAGGCGCATAATACCATACATTTTTCGTTAATAATCATGTATTGCAAATAAAATATGCATACATTTTGCGGTCTCTTACTATCTTTGAACTTCAATTATTTTATTATGCTACAAGCAAACTTAAAACCTGTGTTGTTGGGCGTACTGGGAACACAAGAGATTGTTATCATCCTGATAATCGTATTGTTGTTATTTGGTGGTCGTAAAATTCCTGAACTAATGAAAGGTCTTGGTAAAGGCATTCGTGAGTTCAATGATGCAAAAAGTAATGTTACCAAAGAGATTGAAGAAGGTTTAAAAGAAAAAGAAAACAAAGCTTAGTCTTTCTGAAACCCGTTCTTTTTTAATTATTTCTTTTTCGAAGTTTGTACGAACCTTTTGTTTAGTTTTCACTCAATACAACAATACCAAACTAGTTTACTCAATGGCACTTCCACCTGTGTGGAAGCCGTTGAGTTTTTTTTGCAACGTATACAAGCTGGTAAAAATCTAAATGCTTTTACTGAAGTATATGCAGAAGAAGCTTTGCAAAAAGCCGTTCTGCTAGATCAACAACGCAAAGCCGGCAAACCAACAGGTAAATTGCATGGTGTTGTTGTTGGTATAAAAGATGTGATTTGCTATAAAGATCACAAGGTTACTGCAGCCTCTCACATTCTGCAAGGTTTTACAGCAACCTATAATGCTACTGCAGTTCAGAAATTATTAGACGAAGAGGCGATTATTATTGGCGCCTGCAACTGCGATGAGTTTGCTATGGGTTCCAGCAATGAAAACTCTTATTATGGTGCAACCAGGAATGCGTTGGATACAACCCTGGTTCCGGGCGGTTCTTCTGGTGGTTCAGCAGTGGCTGTGCAGGCAGGTCTTTGTATGGTTAGTCTCGGTAGCGATACTGGTGGCTCTGTTCGTCAACCTGCAGATTTTTGTGGTGTAGTTGGCCTTAAGCCAACTTATGGCAGGGTTTCACGTTATGGACTTATAGCGTACGGCTCTTCATTCGATCAAATCGGCATTTTTTCAAAAAATATTCCTGATACTGCACTTGTGCTGGAAGTAATTTCCGGGGCTGATGAATTTGATAGCACCGTTACCACGCTGGAAGTGCCTACTTATTCTGAAGCAATTAAAGAAAGCCCTAAAAAGCTCCGAATTGGTTATTTTGAAGAAGCTCTCAACCATCCGGGGCTTGATAAGGAAATGTCTGAAACCATTTCCGGATATATTGGCAATTTAACCAGCCAGGGGCATACAGTATCACCGGTTAATTTTGGCTTGCTCGACTACATTGTTCCTGCATATTATGTGCTTACTACAGCCGAAGCTTCTTCCAATCTTTCAAGGTATGATGGGGTAAGATATGGTTATCGTACCGCCCAAACCAACCTCGATTTGGTCGATTTCTATAAAGAAAGCCGTTCCGAAGGTTTTGGGAAGGAAGTAAAAAGACGTATCCTGTTGGGAACCTTTGTTTTAAGTGCCGGATACTTCGATGCTTACTATACACAGGCACAAAAAGTGCGAAAAAAACTGCTGGAAAAAACAATTGAAATCTTCAGGGATTTTGATGTTATAGTTTTGCCAACAGTGCCCTCAACAGCCTTCAAAATAGGCGAGAAATCAGGCGACCCAATAGCCATGTATCTCGCTGATATTTATACAGTTTATGCCAATTTAGTGGGCATTCCCGCTATCTCAATTCCCCTTTTCAAACATTCAAATGGCCTTCCTTATGGCCTCCAGGCTATGACAAACCAGTTTTCTGAGGTATATTTGCTCCGCCTGGCGAACCAATTACTGGCTCAATAATTGCATTTTACCAGTTCCACTATCCCCCGCTAATCCAGCACTTTTCTTTTCCTGTATCCTCCTGAAAGAAATCATTGTCCAACTGCGGTTTTGATTTTGTGAACGTAAACTACAACAATGAAGAAGTTTTTATTATTACCATGCTTTATGCTGGCTTTACTGTCATTTGCAAATGCGCAGCAGGCCGTCTCCCTGGAGTCGTCTGCAGTAGCAATTGAAACTGTTGCAGCAGTAAAAGACAGTCTCAGGCCAATCCCCGCCGCCCCGGTTGCGGTGGCAAAAAAGAAGGGTTTTAAGGACCTTTTCGATAATGATAACCTTAATAACAATGCCGGTCCACGCCTAAATCCCCGGGCCATTAGCTTTGTACAGGATTATATAGAAAAGAACGCCGAAGACCTTGAAGACATGAAGGGTTGGGGTAAACCTTACTTTAATGTAATGGACGGTATCCTTACAGCTCATAATCTCCCCAAAGAACTTAAATACCTGGCGGTTATTGAATCTCGTCTGCATACCGGCGCTGTTTCGTGGGCAGGTGCTGTAGGCCCGTGGCAATTAATGCCGGCTACCGCCAGAACACTTGGACTAAAAGTAAGCCGGAAAGTGGATGAAAGAACCAATTACATTAAAAGCACACACGCAGCTGCAAAATATCTTGATGATTTGTATGATCAATTTGGCGATTGGTTACTTGTAATAGCTGCATATAACGGTGGTGCGGGCAACGTTCTTAAAGCGATTCGTAAAAGTGGCAGCCGCAATTTCTGGGATCTTCAATATTATCTGCCTACAGAAAGCCGCAACCATGTAAAAAAATTCATTGGTACACATTATATTTTTGAAGGCCAGGGCGGCTTATGCACCCTTACCAAAAAAGAAACCGATGAAAATTATGGTGTAAATGGTACTTATATTTTTAACCGCAAATTGTCGCCACAGGAACTTGAAGCTGCAAAAACACAAACAATTTCTGGTAAATATCGCTCTGCTGTTATTGCAAAAAATATAATGATGGAGATGTCGGACTTTAACCGCTACAATCCAGATTTTGATAAAGTAATGGCAGGTGTTGATAATAGTTACGAAATAAAATTGCCTGCAGATAAACTTGAATTGTTCAATGCAAATAAATACCAGATTTTAAATGAATCTATCCAGATGATGCTGAGCAACGTCACTAATATAGAAGTACCTGCTCCCGCTACTCAAAAAACAAAAGACAGTATTAATATGGCCACAAAAATGGCCAAGAAATAAATTTATCATTATACTAATAAAAAGACATGCCGCATGGTGTGTCTTTTTTTGTTAGTATAGAGTATGCAGTATTAGCATTTAGACTAAACGCCAAGTCTATATCCTGAATACTAATTAAAAACCTGTCTTATTGCTTCTGCTTTTAATAAACACTCTTCATATTCTTCTTCTGCCTTGCTATAAAATGTAATTCCCGAACCAACGAGGTATGATAAATATTGTGCAGATTGATTGTACATAAGACTGCGAATAACAACATTAAAATCAAAATCACCACCAGGTTCTATATATCCAACTGCGCCGGAAAATATTCCACGTTTTGTTTTTTCATATTTTTCTATCAGCTCCATTACTTTTTTCTTTGGTGCACCTGTCATAGAACCCATAGGAAATGTTTGGCGGATTATTTCAGAAAAAGACAATCCTGGTTGTAAAGTACCACTGATGGTAGACAGCATTTGGTGTACCTGCGGAAATGAATAAATACCAAACAATTCTTCCACCAGCACACTTCCTTCAATACAAAGTTTTGATAAATCATTTCGTACCAAATCCACCACCATTACATTTTCCGAACGGTCTTTACTGCTGTTGTACAACTGTTCTTTGTTAAACGCATCTGCGGATGCATCTTCAATGCTTCTCTTTGCTGTACCTTTTATGGGTTGTGAAACAATATTATTGCCCTGCTTTTTAAGATAACGCTCAGGGCTTGCACAAAGCAGGTACTTATCATTCAGTTTATAAAATGCTGCAAATGGAGAAGGAGAAATACTGCTGAGCAACTGGTATATTTTTACCGGATCAATAGCCGCATGTTTTGCAAAAAACTCCTGGCAAAAGTTTATTTCATAACAATCGCCACGTAAAATATGTTCCTGCAATTTTTTAATCGTATCAATATACGCCTGCTTTGAAAAACGTTGTTCAAAAATGATATCAGTTCCAGGTAATGTTTGCTGGTGAACAGGGATTTTTATAACTGCATCAAAAACCTGTTTAGCTGTTTCTTTATTTGCTGCAGAAATACAAAGTTCATTTTGGTTAAGCAATAAAACAGTTTGCGGAGAAAAGAAAAACAAATCAGGAAACTGAATAGAATCTGCATTGGCAGACGTAATATCTTCTATTTCATTTTTAAGATCATAACCCAGGTGACCGAACAACCAGCTTTTATGTTTGTGCTGAAATTTTTTAAATTGATCAAGTGCACTACCAGCAGGAAGTTCTATAAAATCTACAGCACCAGCAGCGGCTATACATTCATACGAGTGATGATTGAAATTGTATTGGTGGTTATCCAAAAAGCAACAGGTGCTGAACTGGTTTGCCCAACTCAACACCTGTTGTTTTGTGTATAAGAAATCAGTTATTGGAAAAGAAATAAAGTTACTATCCAAAGTATCAGCGCTAATTGGTTTTCGTTCGCTGCTGGCCGCTTATTTAATGCTTAATAGTCGTCGTCTTCCTCATCAAAGCCACTGTCATTAAATAGATCCATGTCTTTGAAATCATCATCCACACCCAAATCATCATCATCGGCGCCTTTACCTTTTTTAGACGCCCCTCCCGATCCGGAGCCTTTCTTTGTTTTTGATTTAGGAATATCAAATTCATCAAAGTCAGGATCCCAGTCTTCTTCTTCTTCCACTTTTTCCCAGTCGTCGTTTACATCAACGTCGTCATCATCGTCATCATCGTCTGCATCTTTTTTGCCTTTAGAAGCTTTGCCTTTTGCAGCCTTTGGAAGATCGTCATCATCGTCCATGTCATCATCATCATCATCGTCCATTTGCTTTTTGGATTTTGAAGATGGTTTCTCGTCTCTTTCATCTGCATCTTTTGGTGCAGCCTTTTTTACCGGTTTGTCCTTACTTGACTTCGCCATGGTCTAATAGGATTTTTGATTAGTGTAAAATTTCAGCGAAGTTTTTAATCCGCCAAATTTTTTTAAATATTTTTTTGTTCTTTTTTTATTGCACATCTATAATTTGTTCTCTGCCCGGCCCGTTTGAAATATGTGAAACTTTTACACCAATATAGTCATTAATAAAGTTTACATAGGTTTTCATTTTATCAGGCAATTCCTTAACTGATTTCGCTGCAACCGTATTACAATTCCATCCGCTAAAAGATTTCCATACAGGTACAATATTCTGGTGCATCATCTGGAATGGAACTTCTTTACTTTCCTTTCCATCAATATTATAAGCTGTACATACTTCAAGATCTTTAAAATTATCTAAAATATCTGCTTTGGTCATTATCATTTTTGTAACACCATTTATCATGCAGGCATATTTTAATGCTACAAGGTCAATCCATCCGCAACGGCGTGGCCTTCCGGTTGTTGCACCAAATTCGCTACCAAGTTTACGCAATTCCTCGCCGGTAGCATCATCTAATTCGGTAGGAAAAGGGCCGCTGCCTACCCGTGTGCAATATGCTTTGGTAATGCCCATTACATCGCGTATTTGTTGTGGCGCTATTCCCAATCCGGAACAAATTCCCGAGCTGGTAGTGTTGGATGATGTTACAAAAGGAAAAGTGCCAAAGTCTACATCAAGCATACTTCCTTGTGCACCTTCTGCTAATATTTTATTTCCTTGTGCTATTTTATCGTTTATAAAATATTCTCCATTTACAATATTAAGTTTCCTTAAAACTTCAACACCTTCAAAAAATTCATTTTCCCATTCACTAATGTCTTCATGAAAATTAAAATTGCCGAGTAATTGCAGGTGCTTTTGTTTTAACTGTTCATACAGTTTATTAAAATTCTTATCCAGCAAATCGCCTACACGCAAAGCATTTCTACCTGTTTTATCCATGTAGGCCGGGCCAATGCCCTTTAAAGTTGAACCTATTTTTTCATTGCCTTTGGCCAGTTCTGAAGCTTTATCGAGGGCACGGTGCGTTGGTACAATAATGTTTGTACGACGCGATACAAATAAATTTTTCTTTATATCCACACCAAAAGACGCTACTATATCACATTCTTTTTTTAAAGTAACCGGATCAAGCACTACACCATTGCCAATAAGGTTAACTGTCTTTTCATGAAACACACCGGAAGGAATCTGGTGCAATACAACTTTCTTATCGCCTACATATAAAGTATGCCCTGCATTGGGGCCGCCCTGGAAACGGGCTATAACATCATAGTTTGGAGCAAAATAATCTACAATCTTTCCCTTGCCTTCATCTCCCCACTGCAAACCCAGTATCGCATCTACCATAAAAATGTATGTTGAACTGTTATTACAAAGGGGCAAAAATAGAGGAATGAATGATACAAAAAATCAAAATGTGAAAAATGTGGAAATGTGGAAAATCTGACAATTAAACACAATTAACTGCAGATTTAATATCGTTTAATCAATTATATTTTTTATGTAACCAGCAATTGTAGCCAGGTTATGCATTCTTGCGTCGCACATTTCAACAGGTATATTGCTATTAAGCTTTTCTGAAATTAAAAATGTTTCTAAAACGCATTTTCACATTTCCATATTCTGCACATTCCACATTAAAAAGCTATTCCTTCTCTGCATCATACCTGTCTACAGATTGTATACCGCTAAGTTTCAATAATCGTTGTACTAAATCTTCCAGTTCTTCTTTATCGTGTACAAACACTTTTATATTGCCATGAAAAATTCCTTCAATCGCTTCTACCGTTAATGCGCTGATATTAATTTTCATTTCGCCAGAAATAAGGTTGGTGATTTTATGAATAACACCAACATCATCAAGTCCAACAATTTTAAGACCGGTAAGAAATGATATCTCTTTATTTTTTGCCCATTTTGTTTTTACAACACGGTGCCCGTAGTTTGCCAATAGTTTTGCAGCATTAGGACAATTGGTGCGGTGTATCGTTAATCCTTTGCCCGTAGTTACAAAACCAAACACATCATCGCCTGGTATTGGTTTGCAGCAATTGGCAAGCGTATACATAATCTTATCGCTGCTTTCGCCAAAAATGATCAGTTCTGCATCTTTTTTGGTAAGCGAAGAAATTGATCCGTCTTTTATTTCTACCGGAATTCTTGCAGGCCGTGGTATTTCCAGTTTATCGCCAGATTTGTTAAACTCTTTCAGTTCTTTAAGATCAATTGATTTTACGGCGATATCATAAAACAAATCAAGCGAAGAATTGAGCTTATAAAAATTGGTAAGCTCATCAATATTGTGCTGGTTCATTCCGGCGCCTATGCCTTCCAGCTTTTTTTGAAGTATGTATTTGCCTTCGTCCGCTATTGCCCTTTTTACTTCTTTTAACGCATCTTTTATTTTTGCCCTTGCTTTGGCAGTAACTACAAAACCAAGCCAGTCTTCTGTTGGTTTTTGTTTTGCAGATGTAATAATTTCTACCTGGTCTCCGCTTCTTAATTTATAACTAATGGGCACCAGTTTGTGGTTTACTTTGGCACCTATACATTGTGCACCTACAGCACTATGAATAGAAAAAGCAAAGTCAAGTGCAGTTGAACCAACAGGCAACATTTTTACATCGCCTTTTGGTGTGTATACATAAATATCTTCTGCAAGAAAAGAAGTTTTAAAATCCTGTAAGAAATCTATTGAGTCTGTATCCTGCGTATTCAACACTTCACGTATTTGCTGAAACCATTTATCGAAACGGCTTTCATCAGAAGTATCTTCTTTGTATTTCCAGTGTGCAGCAAGTCCTTTCTCTGCAATTTCATTCATGCGCCTTGTACGTATCTGCACTTCCACCCATTTTCCCTGCGGCCCCATAACTGTTGTATGCAATGCTTCGTAACCATTATTTTTGGGGTTGCTAAGCCAGTCACGCAAACGTTCGGGCGAAGGCGTGTATTCATCCGTTATCATTGAGTAAACGCTCCAGCAATCTTGTTTCTCTTTTTCCTGCGGCGAATCGAGAATGATACGAATGGCAAACAAATCGTACACTTCTTCAAAGCTCACACCTTTCTTCTTCATCTTGTTCCAGATAGAGTGTATGCTTTTTGGCCTTCCCTGTATTTCAAATTTATAATGCCCTTTCTCCAGTTTTTCTTTTATAGGCCTGATGAATTCGTTGATGTAGCGGGTACGCTCTCTTTTTGTTTCTGCAAGTTTGCGGGCAATTTCTTTATAGGTATCCAGCTCCAGGTATTTCATGGCCAGATCTTCCAATTCGGTCTTAATATTATATAAGCCCATGCGGTGGGCCAGCGGAGCATACACATACACCGTTTCGGAAGATATTTTTAACTGCTTTTCCCGCTTCATGCTTTCCAGTGTGCGCATGTTGTGCAGGCGGTCTGCCAGCTTTATTAATATAACCCGTGGGTCATCGGTAAGCGTTAATAATATTTTTTTAAAATTTTCGGCCTGCTGAGAAGCGTTTACATCAATAACATTGGAAATTTTTGTGAGCCCGTCTACAATCCTGGCTATTTCCTGTCCAAACTCCCGCTGCACATCTTCTAAAGTAATATCAGTATCTTCTACTGTATCGTGTAAAAGGGCACAGATGGTAGAACGAACGCCCAGGCCAATTTCTTCTACACAAATTTGTGCAACTGCTAATGGATGAAGGATATAGGGCTCGCCACTTTTGCGGCGCATGGTTTTATGCGCTTCGGCAGCCATTTCAAAAGCATGGCGTATCAGCTCTTTATCACCGGGCTTAAGCTTGGTTTTAAGGCTTCTTAATAAAGCACGGTATTCGCGTAAGATGAGCTTCTTCTCCTGTTCATCGTTGAGGTTATATTTGGGCGTAGCTGCAACAGTCTCCATCACTAACGAATTTACGAAAAAAGCGTGGCTTTTGTACTCCAAAAGTCTTACTTTTGCCATCCCAAATTTAAAAACGCTCTTTTAAAACGCGGATGTGGCGAAATTGGCAGACGCACTAGACTTAGGATCTAGCGCCGCAAGGCATGTAGGTTCGACCCCTATCATCCGCACACCCCCGGCCCCTAAAGGGGTGCCGGTATAACCACTGATAAAAATTTTATCAGTGGTTATTAATTATTCTTAGGAACATTTTTTATCATCAAAAAAATTGCCTTCTGGCAGGGAAACTATACCTAGGTCTCCCCTTCAGGGGGACAGAGGGATTACAATGGCAACAGTTACAAGGGAAAACATCGGTTTATTAAATGAAAAAATCGTTGTTAAAGTAGCAAAGGACGATTACCTGCCTTCTTTCGAAAAAGCAATCAAATCTTACAGCAAACAGGCCAATATACCAGGTTTCCGCAAAGGCATGGTGCCTGCCGGAATGGTTAAAAAAATGTACGGCTCTTCTGTATTTGCAGATGAAGTTTTAAAAAGTGTAGAAAAAGGGCTTTCCGATTATATGGTAAATGAGAAGCTGGAAATTTTTGCACAGCCGCTTCCTTTGCCAGAAAATGACGCAAGCCAGCTAAACATGAGCAATCCTTCAGAATATGCTTTTGCATTTGAAGTAGGCCTTAAACCAGAATTTACTATTCCCGATTTGGGCACTGCAAAACTTACACGTTACAAAGTTACACCCACAGAAGAAAGCATCAATGAAGAGATTGACCGCCTGCGCACACGCAATGGTAAAATGACTGATCCGGAATCTGTAACCAGCGACGAGAACGTACTGAACGTAACCTTTACAGAAAGCGATGCTAATTGCAACGCTATTGAAGGTGGTATTACCAAAGACAATTCTTTACTGGTAAAATATTTTGCGCCTTCTTTACGCACCAGCCTTATGGGCAAAAAACAAAACGACAGTTTTACTATACAGCCATCAATAGCATTTGAAGAAAAAGAAAGGGATTTTATATTGAAGGATCTTGGCCTCGAAGAAAAAGACGCTGATAAATACTTCACCGTATTAATTACAAAAGTTGGTCTTATAGAAAAGGCAGAATTTAATGAAGAATTCTTTAAAGCTGCTTATCCTAATAAGGAAATTACTACAGAAGAAGAATTGAAAAATGCAGTTAAGGAAGACATTCAGAAATACTGGGATCAGCAAAGCCGCAACCAGCTTAGTGATCAGATCTATCACCAGTTGCTGGATCATACACAAATTACTTTTCCAGAATCATTCCTTAAACGCTGGATGCAGAATGGTGGTGAAAAGCCAAAAACAGCAGAACAGGTAGAAACAGAATATCCTTCTTTTATCAATTCTTTAAAATGGACATTGATAATAGACCAACTGGTAAAAAACAATAACATTGAAGTAAAACCAGAAGACCTCCGCGAGTTTGCGAAAGCACAACTCTTTAGCTATATGGGCGGAAGCACAATGGATATGGACCAGCCATGGATAAATGATTATGTAGACCGCATGATGAAAGACAAAAAATTTGTTGAAGACAGTTACCACCGCATACAAACAGACAAAGTTTTTACATGGGCTGAAACACAAGTGAACCCAACTGAAAAAGATATTACTGCAGAAGCATTTACAAAAATGCAGGAAGAACATCATCATCATCATTAATAGCTGCAAGGTTCTTGTTGCAAGCTGTAAGTTGATAGCCATTAGCTTTTATGTCGAAAGATTAAAAACTAATGGCTATCTTTTTTGGCGAAGTATAAGGGCTGGCAGCTTTTAGCTACTAGCTGTGAGCTGTTAGTTCTTTTAGCGACGAATAAAAGAACTAACAGTTTTTTAGTTTTAAGTCATTTGATAACGAAGTAAAAGAAACCAATAGCCAATAGCTAAAGGCTAACAGCTTCCCTCCCCCGTCAATTTGTCTGATTTTTTGGTTTGCATGGTATTTGGTAAGAACAATAACTTAAATTGCCTCACCAATTAACAGAAAAAACCATGATAGATTTAGGAAAAGAATTCGAAAAATATGCTGTGAAGCACAGAGGTATTTCCAGCAACACGCTCAATGACTACCAGAAATACGAGGTTACCAATCTTACTCCCAACATTATTGAAGAACGTCCTATGAACGTTGCCGTTATGGACGTTTACAGCCGTTTAATGATGGACCGCATTATTTTTCTTGGTTACCCCATTAATGACGAAGTAGCCAATATTGTAACTGCGCAATTATTATTTTTAGACAGTACAGACCGCAACCGCGATATACAGATGTATATCAATTGTCCTGGTGGTAGTGTTTATTCCGGCCTTGGCGTATACGATACGATGCAGTATGTTACCCCGGATGTATCTACCATTTGTATTGGCATGGCAGCTTCTATGGGCCAGGTATTAATGTGTGCAGGAACAAAAGGTAAACGCACTGCATTAAAACACAGCCGCATTATGATGCACCAGCCAAGTGGCGCTATCGGCGGCCAGGCAAGTGATATAGAAATTACTGTAAACGAAATTAAAAAGCTGAAAAAAGAATTGTACGAGATTACAGCTTTTCATACTGGCAAAACTTCCAAACAAATTGAAAAAGACAGTGAACGTGATTACTGGCTTACAGCTGTGGAAGCAAAAGAATATGGCTTGGTAGATGAAGTTTTACTCACCAATCCTAGAAAAGAAAAAAAGGCTGAATAACACTCAGGCCTATTTATTTGCTTCGCGATAAAAATTACTATCACAATAATAAACATACCAATCATATGTATTTACACCAAAGACCATTAATAAAACCATTCAGGATGGATGATGAGCCTGAAGATGAACCAAAAGAAGAAAAAGCGCAACCAGATTCTATGATGATGTTTGCGAAGAAGATGGAAAAATATTTTTTTGAAACCCGCAGTGTTTATTTGTGGGGTGGTGTAGATGATAAAACTGCCAAAGATGTAACTACAAAAATGCTGTTGCTGGATGCTGATAAACCCGGTGAAGAAATTAAATTCTTCATCAACAGCCCCGGCGGTATAGTTACCAGTGGCATGGTTATATACGATACCATGAAAATGCTAAAGAGCCCTGTTAGCACCATTAATATGGGACTTGCAGCTTCTATGGGTTCCATCTTACTCAGCGGTGGTGTAAAAGGAAGACGTTTTACTTATCCGCATGCAGAGGTAATGATCCATCAACCAAGCATTGGCGGCCATTACCAGGCCGTAAGCGCAGACCTTGAAATACAGGCCAAGCAAACTAAAAAAACCAAAGAAATTTCTGCACGAATCCTGGCAGAAAACTGCGGTAAAAAGTTTGAGCAGATTATGAAAGATTTTGACCGCGATTACTGGATGGATGCCAAAGAATCAGTTGAGTATGGCATAGTAGACGAAATCATCACAAAATTATAAGCCAGTTTTTGGCTAAAACACCTTAAAAACCGCTTTTATGGCGGTTTTTTATTTTAAAATTTAAGTGTTGGATTAACTAAAAAAGTTTGTGACCTTTACAGTTCCCGTTTTACGTAAAAAAGAGGAACTTAATTTTAAGCTTACCTACATAATTTATGGCAAAAAATACATTGCATTGTTCTTTCTGTGGCCGCAGTCGCGATGAAGTAAAAATCCTTATAGCAGGACAGGAAGGACATATCTGTGAAAACTGTGTAGAACATGCACAGGAAATTATTGAGCAGGAATTGATGATCCGCAGTGAAACAACTCCGGGTTCATCCCAGTTTAAACTCAATGTCAAAAAACCAGTTGAAGTAAAACGCTTTCTTGACGAATATGTAATTGGCCAGGATGATGCCAAGAAAGTATTAGCTGTTGCAGTATACAATCACTATAAACGCCTGCAACAAAAAGTAACAGAGAATGATGTAGAGATTGAAAAGAGCAACATTATTATGGTGGGCGAAACCGGTACCGGTAAAACTCTGCTGGCAAAAACAATTGCCAAATTGCTAAACGTTCCTTTTGCTATTGTTGATGCTACTGTATTTACGGAAGCAGGTTATGTTGGTGAAGATGTAGAAAGCATTCTTACCCGTTTACTGCAGGTTTGTAATTATGATGTGGCTGCAGCAGAACGAGGCATCGTATACATCGATGAGATTGATAAAATTGCAAGAAAAGGCGATAATCCTTCTATTACCCGTGATGTAAGCGGAGAAGGCGTACAACAGGGCATGCTTAAATTACTTGAGGGAACCGATGTACTGGTACCACCACAAGGCGGACGCAAGCACCCGGAACAAAAGCTGATAAAAATAAATACACAGAATATACTTTTTATTTGCGGAGGTGCTTTTGATGGCATTGATAAACTGATTGCACGCCGTGTAAACACCAATGCAATTGGTTTTAACGTAAATAAAGAACAACAGGAAAACATGAAAAAAAACCTGTTGCAGTACGTAAATGCGCCAGACTTAAAACATTTTGGTTTGATACCAGAGCTACTGGGCCGTTTACCTGTTGTTACTTATTTAAATCCTTTAGACTCCAATACGCTGCGTTCTATTCTTACCGAGCCAAAGAACTCTCTCATTAAGCAATATAAAAAGCTGTTTGAGATAGAAGGCATCAAATTGGAAATAGATGCAGAAGTAATGGACTTTATGGTAGATAAAGCCATGGAGTTTAAACTGGGTGCCCGTGGCCTGCGCAGCATTTGCGAAAGCATATTAACCGATGCTATGTTTGAACTGCCTTCTGGTAAAGAAAAAACATTTCACCTTACAGTAGAATACGCCAAGAAGAAATTTGATAAGAGCAAGATGAGTTTGCTGAAAGTTGCTTAGATATTGCTTCGCAATGAATAGAACGCAGATTTTTATGATTGTTATGATAAGGTATGATTTTTTGTTTTTGTCGTAGCAAACGCCTCCTCTGCCTCTGTGAAAAACTCTTTTCAACTTTGTGGTAAAAATCTTCGGCTAAAAAATACAAGTTACTTTTAAATATTTCTACGCTCCGGAATACCCGGGGCGTTTTTTATTGCTTTAACTTTATCATTGATACAAATCCACTAAAAATTTAATTATGCAGGAACTCATCAATAAATTGATGGCAGAAGGCCTTACCGAAAAACAAGCATTAAAATCTATAGAGATTGTAAAAAACTTTGCCAAAGATAAATTTCCCTTGTTTGCCGGCGCTATAGAAAAAGTTTTCGACAAATACGCACCTAAACAGGATGATGATTTTTTGGGATGAGGAACAATGTCTGATATCTGATGTGAGGATGTCTGATTTGCCTGTAGTGCTGATTTCCTCTGATTATATTAAAACCATGATTCAACTTCTGCTTCCCCGGTGCGTGTCTCACGCAACGGAGTTTTGCATAACGGTGAAACTTAAATAAATTTTGTGCGGTATCACGGTGTCGCGTAGGACACCGTCAAATATCAGAACAATACATTAGAGGGATAAACAAAAATTTTAATTATCTGGGGATCCTGCCAAAGTTCATCGCTATCATAAACCGTCACCAAATATCTGTCTGAATGCTGATCAGTAAATTTCATTATTTCCAAATACTCTCTTGGAAAAGTTTGAACACAAGATTGATTTACAAAATAAAATTGACCAGATTTTATTAATTCTTCAGCTACCGGATATTCACTAAAATCAAAAACAACCGATTGGATACTTTTTAGTTCATTCACTTTAGTAATTCCAAATTCGTTATTCGCAAGAATACCTTTTATAACAAAAGAATTAAATGTCTCTGATTCGCCGTTCATTTTTGGTAATAAGGATAAAATATTACTTTTCACAAAAAAGCCCGGTCATTCCTGAACCGGGACATATTATAAGCAAGTAATTGTTAGTTATCTTTTCAAAGCTTCACGAGCAATAACAATTTTTTGAATTTCTGAAGTGCCTTCTCCAATAGTACAAAGTTTTGCATCTCGGTAATGTTTCTCTACAGGAAAATCTTTGGTATATCCATAACCGCCAAAAATCTGTACAGCATCGTTGGCGGTTTTTACAGCTACTTCGCTGGCATAATATTTTGCCATAGCAGCTTCTTTGGTCATGTTCATTTTCTTATTCTTCATATCGGCTGCCTGCATGGTTAGCAATTCTGCCGCCATAATTTCTGTAGCCATATCTGCCAGTTTAAACGCAATGCCCTGGAAGTTGGCAATTGGTTGATCAAACTGGTGGCGTTCTTTAGAGTATTGTAAAGCTGCTTCGTAAGCACCTTTGGCAATGCCAAGCGATAAGGCTGCAATAGAAATGCGTCCACCATCCAGTACTTTCATGGCCTGTTTAAAGCCATCTCCTACTCCACCCATGCGACAACTATCTGGTATTCGACAATTATCAAAAATCATTTCTGCGGTTTCGCTGGCACGCATGCCCAGTTTGTTTTCTTTCTTTCCGCCACTAAAACCTTTCGTTCCTCTTTCTATAATAAAAGCTGTTGCATTGTCTCTTGTTCTTGGTTCGCCGGTACGGCAAATTAAAACAGCTACATCGCCGGAGATGCCGTGTGTAATCCAGCTTTTGGTACCGTTAATCACCCAATCATTACCATCTTTTACGGCTACGCATTTCATATTGCCAGCATCGCTACCGGTATTGGGTTCTGTTAAACCCCATGCGCCAATAAATTCTGCTGATGCAAGTTTGGGAAGGTATTTTTTCTTTTGTTCTTCGCTGGCAAACGTCATAATATGGCCTGTGCAAAGTGAATTGTGCGCAGCAAGGCTAAGGCCAACAGAGCCGCAAACTTTTGCTATCTCTTGTATAATGGTAACGTATTCAAAATAGCCGAGACCGCTGCCACCGTATGCTTCTGGCACCAGCACACCCATTAATCCAAGTTTTCCCATTTCTTTAAATATTTCTTTGGGAAAAATTTGTGCTTCGTCCCACTCCATAACATGGGGCTTTATATACTGGCGGGCAAAATCTCTGGCTGTTTGAGCTACTTGTTGAGTAAGTTCTGAAGTTTGAAATTCCATAAGAAAGGCAAGCAATCGTAATTAAGGATGAAAAAAAGCAAGCAATGGTTAGAGGCCGTTACTAGAAACGAACTGCAAGTAAATATTTTTTTCTGATACTAACAAGCGTTAGGAAATATTTTTGAAAATTATCAATAATGACCGGAAAAATTAAATAAAGGCTCAAACTCAATCCATCACTTATACTTCGTATGATTTCTGTAAGCCACAATAATTATCACCAAGAATGCAGTAGTAGTTATATAAGAATACACACTATTTCCTTTTTTGAATTATCTAATCTGGATTATGCTTGCAATGAAATAAAAAGTAAAGCTAAAAATCAAACATCACTCAATAACTAAATAATGCCTTATTTTATCAAATACTTCCGGCGTTACAATAGCAATAAATTTCAAATCATCCACAGATTTAAAATTGCCATGCTGGTTTCTATATTGCACAATGGCATTTGCCAAATTCCAACGGATATAAGGATGTTGTTTCAATGTATTGGCGTCTTCAGTATTAATATTGATTTGCTTAACAACGGGATGATTGCATTGCAGTAATGATCGTATTCTAATAAAAGTAGAATCGGGCAATCCGTAGGTTTCTGCTACCTGTTGCACATCATAAAAACCACCGAGCTTATCCCTGAAGTTTACAATGCGTGCAGCCAGCTTACTGCCAATGCCCGGCAAGGCAATAAATGCAGTTGTATCTGCATTGTTGATATCAATAGTTTTTGGCGCAGTAAATTTTTTATCAGCATAATTTCTTTTATCAGCAATAGCATATTCCTTTTTTGCTTCGTTGTCTTTTATATTTGTAGCAGCTTCATCTTTTATTTGCACATAAGGAAGCAAGCGTTCATAATCATCTTTAAACAATCCATAGATTTTGCCAATGTCTTCCGGCTTTTTAAACTTTCCGCCTTTGCTTAAATAATTTTGTATAGTGCTGATGGTTTTATCGCGGATACCTAAACGTTTCCATCCAGCTGCATCAAGTGTATTGGGATCAAAATAAAAACTTGCAGCTTTTTCTTTATTGTAATTTCTTCTTTCAGCATAATGACCCGGTGCAGCATCATTGTTATTGCTATCTGAGTCATCAATTTTTTTTAATTGAGCTGCCGCCATTTTTATCTTTTGAATATCTTCTGCCGAAGATGTTTTAATTTTTGCAGAAGGCCAGCAATAAGGCAAAAGCACTACTATAACAATAAGGAACAAAAGCACCATCACGCCAATGCGATCTTTCCTGGTGAAACTAAGATAATCGGTTACAAATTTCTTCCACATAGCAATAAGGTTTACCGGAAATTAAATGTATTTCCTGAACCAAATTGCCAGCGAAATCTATATTTTTATTTGTAATGTATCATACGCAAGTGCTATGCCGTTGGGAAGTGCAGCATTTACATCATCATGTTTGCCCATTTGATGGCTGATATGTGTGAGGTAGGTTTGTGGTACCCGAAGTTCTTGTGCAATGGCTATTGCTTCATCCAATGAAAAATGAGAGATATGTTTTTCTTTTCTAAGCGCATTTATTACCAGTATTTCGCTTCCCTTTATTTTTTCTTTTTCCGATTCATCTATGCGGTTAGCATCAGTTATATAAGTAAACTTTCCGAACCTGAATGCAAGCACTGGCATCTTTAAATGCCATACCAACACGGGTTTCACCAAAATATCTCCCACCAAAAAAGGTTCTTCGTCTATTGGGTTTAAAGTTATTTCGGGCAGGCCGGGGTACTTGGTATCTGCAAATGCGTAAGGGAACTCACGGATGATGACTTCCTGCGTAATTTCATTGGCATAAATATTCATGGGCTTGCCTGAAAAATAATTAAAGGCCCGTATATCATCCAGCCCGGCTACATGGTCTTTATGGGGATGTGTAAATAAAATTCCATCAACATTTCTAACATTTTCTCTCAGCATCTGACTCCTGAAATCTGGCCCCGTATCTATTACCAGTGTTGTAGTAGCAGATTGTATTAGCATACTGCACCGGAACCTTTTGTCTTTTGCATTTGCAGAACTGCAAACTTCGCAAGGGCAGGCTATCATTGGTACACCACTGCTTGTGCCTGTACCTAAAAATGTTATGGTTAGTGAAGGATAAGACAAGGGGAAAATGTTATTTGACTACAGACTATTGACTACCAACTATAAACTACTTCTCTTCTTCTTCAAACTTAGCCAGTACTTCCAAATATGTTTTTTTAGCTTCCGGAGAAAGCGTTTCAATATCCACAGTAAGTTGCGGTATAATATCTACCAAAGTATTGATGCGTCCCTCCATCTGCAGAAATTTGTTCAGTACAACTACTTTACGGTCTTCCAGTATACAATATCCGCTCTGAAAATTTCCCCGTTCATACCGCACCACATAGCCGGTCTCGTCCAGTATTTTTTCTATCTTATCTAATGCTGCCTGGTTGTATTTCATATACTTTGTTTCTGGTGCTTTTACTCACTACAAAAATAGCAGCAGATATGCTGATGGCTTACAAACCACGGGATTGTTTTTCCACAAAGAGTTAATAAAAATGTCTGATGTCTGATGTAAAGATGCCTGATTTCTTTTATGCAGGCATCCATTACTTACCTGTAACCGGTCTATCCATAAATTATTGATGGTCTCCGGACTAACGACTATAGACTCCGAACTCCGAACTATTTTGTCGTCATCCTTATTACTGGTACAATCATTTCTTCCAGACTTACGCCACCGTGCTGAAATGTGTTTCGGTAATAGTTTACGTAATAGTTATAGTTATTGGGATAGCATAAGAAACCATCTTCCTTTGCAAAAATAAAAGACGAATTAACAGTTGGCACCGGCAACCCACCTTCTTTAGGATCGCGGAACGCCAATACTTCTCTTGGTTCATAATTAAGGTTACGCCCATGTTTATAGCGAAGATTGGTAGTGGTCTGTTTATCGCCAATTACTTTATTGGGCGTTTTAACCCTTACCGTGCCGTGATCTGTTGCCAGTACAATGTTTATTTTTTTATCGGCAATTTTTTTGAATGCCTGGTGCAGCGGTGAATGTTCAAACCAACTACGTGTTAAAGAACGATAACTCATTTCATCGCCAGCCAGTTCTTTTAGTACTTCCATTTCTGTTCTTGCATGGCTTAGCATATCTACAAAATTGTACACAATTACATTTAAGTCATTACCCAGCAGGTTATGAATATTATTAACCAATTCCTGGCCAGCGTGGTTGTTTACAATTTTTGTATAAGATATTTTAACGTTGTCTTTTTTTAATCTTTTTAACTGGCCGCGTAAAAAATCTTCTTCGTATAAATTTTTACCGCCTTCTTCTTCATCATTTTTCCATTGATTAGGAAATTGTTTTTCTATATCTAACGGCATAAGGCCAGCGAAAATAGCATTGCGTGCATACTGCGTTGCTGTTGGCAGTATACTGTAAAAAGTTTCTTCTTCTATAATACGGAAGCTTTCAGCAAAAATGGGTTGAATGGCTTTCCATTGATCAAACCTCAGGTTATCTATCAGTATAAAAAATGTGGGAACGCCTTTTTCAATTGTTGGAAATACTTTTTGCTGCATCAGTGTATGGCTCATAACCGGCGCCGCTGCATTTGATTTTGGGCTAACCCACGACAAATAATTTTTCGATATAAACTTAAAGAACTCCGTATTGGCTTCCTGTTTCTGTGTTTGAAAAACTTCCATCATTTCCGGGCTATCGCTCTTACCCATTTCAAGTTCCCAATACACCAGTTTTTTGTAAATGTCCATCCACTCATTATAATCCGGGTTACTGTTCAGCGCCATAAACAAATTGCGGAACTGTTGCTGGTAAGCCGATGTTGTTTTTTCTGCCACCAGTCTTTTATTATCAAGTATTTTTTTAAGGCTAAGCCAAACCTGGTTTGGGTTAACGGGTTTAATGAGGTAATCGCTTATCTGGCTGCCAATGGCTTCATCCATTATATTTTCTGTTTCATTTTTTGTGATGAGCACTACCGGCACCTGCTGGTTTACTTCCTTTATTTTGGCAATGGTTTCAAGTCCTGTAATGCCAGGCATAGATTCATCCAGCAATACAACATCCACCTGGTTTTCTTTTACATAATCAATAGCATCAAAACCATTGGTAAGTGTATGTACAGCATACCCTTTATTTTCCAAAAACATTTTCTGCGATTGCAAACTTTCAATTTCATCATCGACCCAGAGTATAGTTGCTAAAGCCATGGTTGATTATATTTAAATTTCGTTTCTATTTTTTAAGTCGCTTATTTCAAGCTGCAAGGATCAAGCTGCTAGCAGCAAGCCGAAAGCGTGGAATACTTGCAGCTTTAAACTTGCAACTTGCACCTTCTATCTAAACAAATGTAATTTATATAACCAGCCTTTGTACTTTTGCTCGCTGCATGACTTGGTTGATTTAACAAATAAACAACAGTAATGGCATCTTCCAGAAAAATAATTAATGACCCCGTTTACGGCTTTATCACTATAGATCATCCGCTGCTGCTGCAGGTTATTGCCCACCCATATTACCAACGATTGAGACGTGTGCACCAAATGGCATTTGCCTCTATGGTTTATCCGGGTGCAGTGCATTCTCGTTTGCATCATTCACTGGGTGCTTATCATCTTATGTGCTGCGCTTTGTCAGAATTAAAAAGCAAGGGAATTGAAATAACCGCTGATGAAGAACTGGGTGCAAAGATTGCTATCCTTTTGCACGATATTGGTCACGGGCCATTTTCGCATGCACTGGAATACCAACTGCTGGAAAATGTTCATCACGAAGATCTTTCTTTATTGATTATGCACCACATGAATGCAGAAATGGATGGCAAACTGCAAACTGCTATAGATATTTTTAATGATAATTACAGCAAACCATTTTTACATCAGCTCGTAAGCGGCCAGCTTGATGTAGACAGGATGGATTACCTTACAAGGGATAGTTTTTTCTCCGGCGTATCTGAAGGTGCTATTGGTTACGACCGCATTCTTAAAATGCTTACAGTAGTAGACAGTGAATTGATGGTAGAAGAGAAAGGCATTTATACCATTGAAAAATTTCTTGTATCACGCAGGTTGATGTACTGGCAGGTATACCTGCACAAAACAGTAGTAAGTGCAGAAAAAACAGTGGTAAAAATTATTGCCAGGGCAAAAGAGTTGATTGCTGCAGGAGCAGATTTGCATGCAAGTACACCGGAGTTTGATTTTTTTCTGCAAAATCCTGAAGCCAGCAATGCCATTAGCGAACATCTTTCTGTGTTTTGCATGATGGACGATTACGATGTGCTAAGCACAATTAAAAATTGGATAAGTTATCCCGATACGGTCTTATCGGTTTTATGTCGTGGTTTGGTAGAAAGACGTTTGTTAAAAGTTAAATTTCAGGGTGAGCCTTTTGACGCTGCATACGAAGAAATGCTGCGGAATAATATTTGCAGCCAGTTAAAAATATCCAAAGAAGAAGCAGCTTACCTGGTATTTACAGGTGAGGCAAGCAACACAACCTATAATCCTGCTGAAGAACATATCAATATCCTGTTTAAAGACGGAAGCATAAAAGACATTTCAAAAGTTGATAACGCTTTAATACAACACAACCTCAGCCGGCCTATGAAAAAATTTTATATTTGCTATTATAGCAATTAAGCCAACGCTTTTATAAAAACACAGATTGGAATTGCTGATTTTGAAATTTTGGGATTTCGTCCTTGTTATAAATCGCTAAATCACCAAATCCCGAAATTGTATTATTGATTACAACTTGCGTTTAAAACAAGTAACTTTATATCTATGACTTTTACTGCTGCACAAATAGCAATGCTTATTAATGGTAAAACCGAAGGCAATGCCGCTGCGGAAGTAACTTCTTTTGGTAAGATTGAAGAAGCAAAAGCGGGACAGTTAGCTTTCCTCGCCAATCCCAAATACGAAGAACATTTGTATACAACCGCCGCTTCTGTAATTATTATAAATGAAACACAGCAATTAAAACAAGCCATAAGCGCAACGCTTATACGTGTACCTGATGCATACACTGCTTTTGCCACTTTGCTTGCTAAATACCAGGAAATTGCTGCGCAGCAAATGGTAGGTATACAGGAACCCAATTACATTTCAAAAAGCGCCAGGCTTGGCGAAAAAATTTTTATAGCCGCATTTGCTTATATAGCAGACAATGTAGAAATAGGAAACAACGTAAAAATATACCCACATGTTTTTTTGGGCAATAATGTAAAAGTTGGTGACAACACCATTCTTCATCCCGGTGTAAAAATTTACCACGATTGTGTATTGGGCAAAAATATAACCGTACATGCTGGTTCTGTTATTGGCAGCGATGGATTTGGCTTTGCGCCACAGGCAGATGGCAGTTTTAAAAAAGTACCACAGATTGGTAATGTTGTTATTGAAGACAATGTAGAAATAGGCGCCAATGCTACTATTGACCGTGCTACTATTGGTTCTACGCTTATTAAAAAAGGTGCCAAGCTTGATAACCTTATACAAATAGCCCATAACGTAGAAGTGGGTTATAGCAGCGTTATTGCAGCGCAGGCCGGCATTAGCGGAAGTACAAAAATTGGTAACGGTGTAATGATTGGCGGGCAGGCTGGCGTTGTTGGACATATCTCTATTGCGGACGGCAGCAAAATAAATGCGCAAAGTGGCGTAAGCAAATCCATTAAAACAAAAGACAGCGCCGTTACCGGATCTCCTGCGTTTGATTATACTTCCGCATTACGCAGCCAGGTAGTAAGCCGCAACCTTCCAGAAATAGAAAAGAGATTAAAGGAACTGGAACAACTGGTAAAGCAACTGATGGCAGAGAAAGTTTAGCTGTTAGCTTCAGGGTTTGGTTTTTCATAAAAAGATGATGGTGATAAGAACAATTTTCACACAATATTCTCTAAATATTTATATCCGCTGCCGGTATTCATCAACACAATCTTATCTGCTGAATTAATTATTTTCATTCTGCGCAAATGCAATAAAGATTTCCAAACTGCGGCACCTTCCGGCGATAATAAAATGCCTTCTGTTTTTGCAAACTCTTTTATGCCTTCAATAATTTCTTCCTCACTTACCGCATATGCAAATCCATTGCTTTCGTGCAATACATCCTGCATCATATCCATACCAAAAGGAAAGGGAACTGCCAATCCATTAGCAATAGATTTTTGCGGCACAAATCCATCTTTCCATCCTTCTGCATTGTAAAATGCCCTTACTACCGGCGCACATTGCATACTCTGCACTGCTATCATTTTTGGTAAATGGCTTCCGTCTATCCAACCCATTTCAATCATTTCTTTAAAAGCTTTCCATATGCCAATTAAACCAGTACCACCGCCTGCAGGATAAATTATTACATCGGGCATTTGCCAATTTAGTTGTTCTGCAATTTCATAACCCATTGTTTTCTTTCCTTCAAGCCTGTATGGTTCTTTTAATGTAGATACATCGTAATAAGCACCTGTTTGCATTAATGCTGCTACTTTTTTTGCGCAATCATTAATCAACCCATCAACAAGTATCAACTCAGCCCCATATAATTCGCATTCTTGTTTAAATATATTGGGCGTATGCCGTGGCATTACAACAGTGCATCCTATTCCTGCTTTTGCACAATATGCAGCAAGTGCACCGCCTGCATTGCCAGCTGTTGGCACAATACATTTTTCTATCCCCAGCTCTTTTGCCCTTGATACTGCTGCACTCAATCCCCTTGCTTTAAAAGAACCTGTTGGATTAAACGATTCATCTTTCATTAGCAAATCTGCAAAACCATGTGTGGCGGCAGATTTTTCCAATGGCAGTAATGGTGTCATGCCTTCACCAAGTGTTACAATATTTTTTCTTTGCATTACAGGCAATACTTCAAAATACCGCCACATATTGTTTTCGCGGAAAATGAGATCTCCTTTGCAAAACCCCGAAGGATAATCGTACCTAACTACCAGCGGCTGATTGCAGCATGTAGCATATGTGTTGATGTTTGTAAACGCATAGCTTGTTTTACAGCGGGCACATTCAAGGTGAGCGGCATAAGAAAAGGTTTCTGGTATAGCTGTCATACTGCAAAAGTAGAAAGGATGCTATAACCAAACCAATACAGAAGCATTATAGGGCATAACGAAAAGTTATAGGTAGTCTATAGCCGGTAGTCGGTAGTCTTTAGTCCTTCAATTTCGAAATTTGATTTCTATTTAGTAGCTCTTGGCTATCGACTAAAGACTTCTGACTATCTTATATAATGCATCTTCGCAAATTTTATAAACGCTTTACTCAATCCGTCATTCTCTGTTCCTTGTCGTTGAATAAAATAAAAATCGCGGATGATGTGCAGTTGTTCAATTTTCACCGCAACCAGTTCTCCGTCTCTTAATTCCTTAAGTAAGGAGCGGCGTGGTAAAAAGCCAAGACAATTGTCTTCTTTTAAAAAATTTTTTAGTGCTTCAGTTCCGGCAAGCCTTATACCTACATTCAGTTCGGATAGTTTAAGATTATATTTTTGCAGGCTCCCTTTTAATGCTGCAAGCGTACCAGAACCCTGCTCACGCAGTGCAACCGGTAAATGCCGCAGATCATTTATGCTGATGCTTTGTTTTTTTGCAATCGGGCTTTTAGCAGAACAAACAGCAATTACTTCGTCTGTCATAAATGGCTGGTAACTGATAGCATTTATTTTTTTATTGCCTTCTACTATACCTACATCAATATCATTATTTAACAATGCCTGCACAATAGTATCTGTATTGCGGTTTAGCAAACTAATTTTTACATCGGGATATTTCTGGTGAAACTCAGACAAGACTTTTGGAATTATGTAAAGTGCAACAGTAGTGCTGGCACCAAGCTTTAGTTGCCCTTTTGCTTTCAACTGACTTTGTACAGTACTGATTTCAAATTCAAGTTGCTTCTGAATATTTTTTGCTTCCAGCAACCGATCGTACAAAATTTTTCCTGTTGCAGTTAATATAATGCTATTGCCCTTTCTTTCAAACAACGTGGTTTTGTAATTTTCTTCCAGTGTTTTTATATGCTTGCTTATAGCAGGCTGACTAATAAAAAGCACTTCACCTGCCCTGGAAAAGCTGAGGTGATTGGCAACTTCAATAAATACATCGTGGCGGACAGATAACATGAGTCAAATCTACGGCGCTATGCTTGTTAATGGAACGCAGATTATTATGACGAAGCAGATTCCCGCAGATTTTCTATTCTCTAAAGCAATCAGTAAAATCATGAAAATCATAAGAATCAGCGTTCTATCTTTTCAATTTCGCACAAATGAATCTATCCTGCTCATTAGATTTTGAATAATTATCTTTGCCGCAATTTTAAATGAACCAGCGTACCAGCAAGGGCGTTACTAAATTTATTTTCGATTCATGGATCAACATTTCAATCCCGATAAACAGCACACTTTAGGCGCAGCAGTTAGCATTTCAGGCACCGGCCTGCATACAGGTATTAATGCAGATATGACGCTAAAACCCGCCAATCCTGGTTTTGGGTTCCAGTTTCAGCGCATAGATATGCCAGGACAGCCTATTATTAAAGCTGATTGCGACCTGGTGACCGATGTTTCCCGCGGCACTACCCTTGAAGACAATGGCGCTAAAATAAGCACTGTTGAACATGTACTGGCTGCACTGGTTGGTATGGGTGTAGACAATTGCCTGATTGAAATTAATGGCCCTGAAATGCCCATCATTGATGGCAGTTCCGCCCCTTTTGTAGAAATTATAGAAGACGCCGGCGTAGTGGAGCAGGATGCTGCCAAAGCATGGTATACCATAGATACAAACATTACTCATTACGATGAAGTAAAAAGAGTAGAAATGGTATTGATGCCTGCAATGGAATATAAGATTACCACACTTATCGACTTTAATAGCCCTGTATTGGGCACACAACATGCAGGTTTAAAAAGCATGTCTGAATTTAAAACAGAAATAGCGCCATGCCGTACATTTTGTTTTTTGCATGAACTTGAGTTGCTGCTTGAGCATAACCTTATTAAAGGTGGCAACATCAACAATGCTATTGTGGTGGTAGACAAACCTGTAACGAGTGAAGAAATGGAACGCCTTGCAAAAGTATTTGGCCGAGAAACAATAGAAGTAAAAAGCGAAGGCTATCTCAACAACCTGGAACTGCGTTACCCCAATGAACCAGCACGCCATAAACTGCTGGATGTAATTGGCGACCTTGCACTGATTGGTTATCCTATTAAAGGCCATATTATGGCACACAGGCCGGGCCATTCTACCAATGTAGACTTTGCGAAGAAAATTAAACAATACATCAAAAAAAATAAGCACACTAAGGATATACCTGTATACAATCCTAATCAACCACCGCTGTATAACTCACAGCAGATAGAAAAAAAACTGCCGCACCGTTATCCTTTTTTATTGGTTGATAAAATTATTGAGCTTACAGACAAGCACATTGTTGGTATAAAAAATGTAACCATGAACGAACAGCATTTCGTGGGGCATTTTCCCGGCAACCCGGTTATGCCAGGAGTTTTACAGGTGGAAGCATTGGCTCAAACAGGCGGCATACTTTGCATCAACGCCATGCCTCCGGGAGATTATGATACCTATTTTTTAAAGATTGATAATTGTAAATTCAAGCAAAAAGTAGTGCCCGGTGATACGATGATCCTGAAAATGGAACTGATATCGCCTGTAAGAAGAGGCATCTGCGAAATGCATGGAACTGTATATATCGGTAACAAAATAGCCACAGAGGCAGACTTGGTTGCACAGCTTGTAAAAAGGGGCTAAATCAGGTTAATCAGTAACTATTGAAGACGGCTGTAAGCAGCTTAACAAATATTAAACAAAAACGGGCTATACCTTAGACAACAGAACGGATGGACCAACGTTACTAACATCCGTTAATTAATGTTTTAGCTGCTTTCGTGCTTTTTAATATTTTTGCATTGAGGCGGGCTTTATTTTTTCATATTCAACTGATTAATTGAAACCCAATCAACAAACAAGTCGTGCTAAGTTAAGCCCAGTAGGGAGCAATGAATCCGTTGCTTCAAATAAACCCATTCTTAAGAATTTAAATACAATGATTCACCCTCATACTTACGTGCACCCCAATGCTAAATTGGCTACCAATGTAAAGATTGATCCCTTTACGGTTATACACCAGAATGTTGAAGTTGGTGAAGGTACATGGATTGGCAGCAACGTAACCATTATGGACGGTGCAAGAATTGGTAAGAACTGCCGCATTTTCCCCGGTGCTGTTATAGCAGCCGATCCCCAGGATTTAAAATTTGAAGGTGAAATAACCCGAGTAGAAGTTGGAGACAATACTACCATTCGTGAATTTGTAACCATACACCGTGGTACAAAAGATCGCTGGGTAACAAAAGTTGGAAAGAACTGCCTCATAATGGCATACAGCCATATTGCACACGATTGCATCATTGGCAACAACTGTATTATGAGCAACAATACACAGGTAGCCGGTCATGTTATTATGGGCGATTGGGCGATACTGGGTGGTATGTGTGCCATACACCAGTTTGTACAAATTGGCCAGCATTCATTTGTTAGTGGTGGTTCATTAGTTGGTAAAGATGTTCCTCCTTATATAAAAGCAGGCCGTGTTCCATTAAGTTATGCCGGTGTAAATTCTGTTGGTTTAAAACGCCGTGGGTTTACTGTAGATAAAATCAATCACATTCTCGAAATATATCGCATCATTTACAACAAAGGCATGAATACAAGCCAGGCACTTGAATACCTGGAAGAAGAATTTGCCGCTTCTGATGAACGCGATGAAATAGTAACATTTATAAGAGAAAGCAACCGCGGCATCATTAAACGCTACACAAAAGGCAGTACCGATGACGATATCGCTATCTGATGCCGGAAAACGTTTTAACCGCGATTGGATCTTCCGTCGTTTCAATTACAGTTTTACTTCAGGAAACAGTTATGCTATTGTTGGGCCGAATGGTTCCGGCAAATCTACTTTACTGCAGGCTATTGGTGGCGCTGTTGGGTTAAGTGAAGGGAAGGTAGTCGTTAGTCGGGAGGCGTTAGCCGGGGGGCATCAGACATCAGACATCGATCATACGCCGGCTGCGGATACAGAAAACCTTTACCAATATATTTCTATAGCTGCGCCCTATCTTGAAGTAATAGAAGAAATGACGGTGACAGAGTTTCTTCATTTTCATCAAACTTTCAAACCCTTATTGTCATCATTGTCAATTAAAGAGATGATAAGCGTAATAGGACTTGATAATGCTGCCAATAAACAAATCCGCTATTATTCTTCGGGCATGAAGCAAAGGGTAAAACTAGCGCAGGCTATTTTTTCTGATGTACCCGTTATTTTACTTGATGAGCCCTGCACCAATTTAGACGGTACCGGCATTGCGCTTTACCAGCAATTAATTAATACTTATTGCAAAGACAGGCTTGTTATTGTAAGCAGTAATGATGAAGCAGAATATGGGTTTTGCAAGGAGAGGATAAGTATGCTTGAGTTTAAGAATTTATAGAACATACAAAAGTAATTTGTGAAAAAAGAATGGCAGACCAATAGACCCAAAAACAGCCAGAATTGTAAATATTTGATCTAAAAAATTAAACTTCCATTTTGTTTTTGACATATACCTGTTAGTTAAAATAAATTGTCGTTCATAGATTTTTGCAATAATCCACTCAAACGCCTTGTAGAGGTTGAGAAACAGAAAAGGAGCAGCCATGATACAAATCAAATTAGAATCACCAAAAACGGTCTTATATTTTACAAGTATCAAATAGATCAATAATAACAAAACAGCAACAGCATAATTAATCAAAAAGAAAGTTCTTTTTGTGATCAACTTATTATATCCATCGAACATCAATGGTGCCATTATATACAGGTATATTCCAAATGCTATAAACCCCTCCAATTTTTGTATCATCGTTATTTGAAGTTATTTTTTATTCTTCTCCAGCAACTCATCAATCAAATAGTCAATCTCCAAAAATTGTTGAGCAAGTTTCAAGACATCATTCTGTATTGTTGCTTCATTAAGTTTAATCCAGCCTTCCATTAATGTAAGCGGGCCGTAATCTACACTTACATTTGGCCAATTGCCTTCAAACTTTCTAAAGTCTTTTCTGAAATCAGCTGCAAACGCCCTGCTTGTAATGGTATACCCTTTTAGCTGGCGCAGTTTTAATGCATGTATGTTATAGAAGATTTTATTTTCTGCAATGGCTTTATCATTAATCCAAACAGAAAAAAATATTCTTGAAGGAGAAGTTAATGGATTATCAGAAGGATTGGCCCAGCTTAATTTATACAATTTCAGAAATACGGATTCAAGAACAATTCCTGTAGCAAACTCTATTTGCTTTTGGCTGAGTATTTTTTTATCAATTTTACCAGCAGCGTTTTGAAATATGTTGAGGTAATACGCTTGATCCATTTATAAAAGATTGCCGCAGATGCGCAAATTTTTTTGATAATGTAATTCTGCAAATTCTTAACAGCAACATCAAGAATCCAGATTCATACAATTTTACCACAGTGTTACAGGAGTTTTTCACAGAGGAAAATGAGTATTGCAATAAACAAACCTATCTTCTCAATCCCAATAATCCTTGCAAATCCGCATCACCGCTGACTTGCAATCAGCAAATTCAAATCAGTATATTTCAAGTCAAACCGCTGGCTGAGGTAGAAATTCGTAAGTGCGCCTTTAAAGAGATAAATGCCAGTGCGCAGATGTACTTTATGCCAGATAAGATTTTCAAAACCGCCTTCATCTCCTGCTTCCAGCAATAAAGGCATCAGCACATTGCTGATGGCTTGCGAAGCAGTACGGGCAAAACCAGAGGGAATATTGGGTACACAATAATGTATTACCCCGTATTTCATATAAATAGGATGTTCGTGTGTAGTAATTTCTGAAGTTTCAAAACAACCGCCGCGGTCTATGCTAACGTCAATTATAACACTGCCCGGCCGCATATTACTCACCATTTCTTCTGTAACAATCATTGGTGTACGGCCACTGTCGGAACCCAACGCACCAACTGCCACTTCGCAGGTTTTTAATTGTTTGGCAAGTATACGCGGCTCTATAACGCTGGTCCACATACGCTGACCAATATTGTTCTGCAAACGTTTTAAACGATAAACACTGTTATCAAATATTTTTACAGATGCGCCCAGCGCCAATGCCGCCCTTGCAGCAAATTCGCCAACTATGCCGGCACCAATTATAATTACTTTGGTAGGTGGAATACCAGAAATACCGCCAAGCAAAACACCTTTACCATGATTAGCAGAACCAAGATATTGTCCTGCTATCAGCATCACAGCACTTCCTGCAATCTCGCTCATGCTACGCACAATGGGGTATGAATCGCTATCGTCTTTTAAATTCTCAAAAGAAATGGCGGTTATCTTTTTCTCCATCATCTTCTCCAATATCTCTGCCTTCAGCACACTTAAATGGATAGGAGAAATTATAACCTGGTTGGGTTGTAAAAAAGGAAGATCTTCTTCTATAACCGGTGCACTTTTTACCAGCAGCGGCGCACGGTATACTTCAGTTTTATCGTATACAATTTTACCACCGGCTTCAGAATAATCTTTATCGCGGTAATGCGATGCATCGCCGGCATTGTGTTCTATAATTACGTTATGCCCATTGCTTACCAATACGCCTACTGCATCAGGTGTTAATGCAATCCTGTTTTCCTGGAAAGCGGTTTCTTTGGGAATACCAATTACAAGCTCAGAGCCTTTGGGTTTAATGTCTAATTTTTCTTCTAAGGTTTCAAAACTGAAAGAAGTACTGATGATTGGCTTTTGCTGAGACATGCAAAGAGGTTATAGTGGCTATATAGGTTTTGTGATCGGATAATTACAGATTAATTAGATCACTATCATCATTCACTCATAAGCAAGTTATTTCACTAAAAAAATATATTGCCGCTTTTTTGTGGTGGTAACACTGCTTTTTGAGACAATGTACAGGCTGGCAAATATACTTATTTATTTTCTATACGCATAAGCCTGGTTTGGTCTGCACCGGCTTCCAGGTAAACATGTATTGTATCGTCTGGAAAAAGGCCCGGTGCCCGGTCGGGCCACTCTACAAAACAAATATTGCCGCTATATAAACAATCTTCTGCACCGGCGCGGATGGCTTCTTCTTCGTCTTTGAGGCGGTAAAGATCAATATGATAAATTGTTCCGCCGGGGTATCCATATTCATTAATAATTGAAAAAGTTGGGCTTCCAACACTGCTGCTTACTCTTAATGCATCGCACAGGGCGTGTATAAAAGTAGTTTTACCAGCTCCCATCTGGCCGTGAAATGCAAACACTTTCCGGTTATTAAATTCTTCTATGAAACCTGCTGCTATTGCGGGCATTGTTTCCAGCGTAAACATTCGTTCAGCCATTGTGTTATAGAATTTATAGCAAATGTAGGTAAGGGATTACATAAGCTGTATTGCAATGATTATTTGCAACCATGTTTATTTATTATTCCTTGTTTAGCAAGGTGGCAGGTAAGGCTTATTGTAAATTTGCAGTTATAATAAAAAAGAAAGAAAGTGAGTATAGAGAAAGATATAACGGAGAAAATTAACTGGAAGGTAGAAGGTATGGACTGCGCCAATTGTGCCCTTACCATTTCTTCTTATCTAAAAAAACAGGGCATGCAGGATGTAAAAGTAAATCCTGTTAGCGGAGAAGTATTATTTGAAAAAAATAGCAGCAATATTTCTCAAGACACTTTAAAAAAAGGTATACACGATTTAGGATATAAAGTTGTTGCAGACGATGGCCACCATCATCATACCCAGGAAAAAGGCATGAACAAATTCCTGCGTTGGTTGCTTATTTGCCTTCCATTCACATTAGTATTGATGCTGCACATGCTGCCCGTGCATATACACTGGCTAATGAACCCGTGGCTGCAATTTGCACTTTGCCTGCCTGTATATATTGTTGGTATGAATTTTTTTGGAAGAAGTGCTTTAAAAGGTTTGGTGAATGGTATTCCTAACATGAATGTGCTGATTGCATTGGGTGCTACCGCAGCTTTTTTCTATAGCCTTGCCGGAACTATTTTTAACCTCGGTGAAAACTATTTGTTTTACGAAACCGCGGCTACAATTATAACACTGGTTTTTCTTGGCAATTACCTGGAAGATGTTTCTGTTGCCACCACGCAACGTGCATTAAACAAACTTGCCAAAAACCAGCAGGTAATGGCCAATATGATTGCTTTTGATGATCAGCACCAGGAAGTTATTTTTCCTTTACCCAATGATCAATTAAAACCGGGTGATTTGGTATTGATAAAATCCGGCGAACAGGTTCCTGCAGATAGTAAAATTTTATGGGGCGAAGGAAATGTAAGCGAAGCCATTGTTACTGGCGAAAGCCTGCCTTTGCATAAACAGCCAAAAGATAAATTGATTGGCGGAAGTTTATTAATAGATGGTACAGTAAAAGCACAGGTAACAGCAGAAGCAAATCATTCTGTGCTTGCAAACATTATTGATCTTGTAAAAAAAGCACAAGGCGATAAGCCGCCTGTACAGCAAATGGCAGACAAGATAAGCGCCATATTTGTACCGATTGTACTCGGTATTGCTTTGCTTACTTTCATCATCAACTATTTTATGCTTCATCAGTTTGCACCTGCTTTAATGCGCAGTATTGCCGTGCTGGTTATTGCTTGTCCGTGTGCAATGGGTCTTGCTACACCGGCTGCTATAGCAGTAGGATTAGGAAGGGCAGCAAGAAATGGCATTCTCTTTCGCAACGCTAAAAGCCTTGAAGCTTTTAAAACCATACAACAAATTGTGTTCGATAAAACCGGTACGCTTACAACCGGTAAATTTTCTATTTACCAATGGAAAGCAACAGATACTAGCATAGATGAAAATGAATTCAAGCGCATTGCTTTTTCACTTGAAAAATATTCTAATCATCCTATTGCACAATGCATTACTGCCGAATGGAAAACAAAACAGGAACAGCGCTGGCAAAAAATAGAAGAGATAAAAGGATTGGGCATGAAAGCAGTAACAAGCAATGGCGATGTTTTTATTGCAGGATCATATAAAGTTGCTGGCGATTTTACAAAAGAAGACACACACAATGTTTACATTGTAAAAAACAATACACTACTTGGCTGGATAGACGTAAAAGATGAACCAAGGCCGGAAGCAAAAGAAGTTGTAACCTATTTTAAAAACAAAGGCTTAAAAACTTATTTGCTAAGTGGTGATAAATTTTCTAAAACAAAAATGTTAGGGGATCAATTAGGCATTGATGAAGTAATTGCAGAACAAACCCCCGAACAAAAATTAGAAAAAATAGCAGCATTAAATAAGCAAGCACCAGTAGCAATGGTGGGCGATGGCATTAATGATGCACCAGCACTGGCAAAAGCAACCATTGGTATTTCTATGGGCGATGCATCACAAGTGGCTATGCAAACTGCCGATGTAGTTTTAATAAACAATGGTTTACAAAAATTACCAGAAGCACTGGGCCTTGGCAAACACACATTAATTACCATTAAACAAAATCTTTTCTGGGCTTTCTTTTATAACATTATTGCTATTCCGTTTGCTGCATTCGGATTATTTATCCCCGCAGCAGCAGCTTTAATAATGGGATTGAGCGATGTTGTATTGGCGATTAATTCAGTGAGATTGTTTGCGAAGAAAGTAGTGTGAGAATGTGAGGCGTGAAGTTTAAGTGACAAGTCGTTTATTCACAAAAGTTTGATTTTACATTTTTAATTTTTTTATGCCAATAAAAAATAGGTTGAATTGTTGCCTGAGATTTTAAATCCGTATTTTATCCGAACTTTTCAAATACTTTCAAAAATGATTAGTCAAGCGAATGTCGAAAAAGCCTAACGTCGATCAAATAGGAAATAATAGTTTGGTGACGTCTCACGCCCCACGGCTTACGATTGACAATTCACACCTCACTAAAATCCTCCAACAATACTGGGGCTTTAATTCTTTCCGGCCATTGCAGGAAGAAATCATTCAATCTATTCTTGCAGGAAAAGATACACTTGCCCTTATGCCAACTGGTGGTGGTAAATCACTTTGTTACCAGGTGCCGGCAATGGCTAAAGATGGACTATGCCTTGTAATTAGTCCGCTTATTGCTTTAATGAAAGACCAGGTAGAAAGTCTTCGTAAAAAAAACATTACTGCTTTTGCTATTTATTCCGGCATGAAAAGATTTGAAGTGCTGAACACTTTGAAAACAGCAGCAGCCAGCAATTGCAAGTTCCTGTATGTTTCTCCGGAAAGATTAGAAACAAGCTTGTTTAAAGAATATTTACCGGCATTAAATATTAGTTTGATTGCTGTAGATGAAGCGCATTGCATTTCTCAATGGGGTTATGATTTCAGGCCGCCATATTTGCGCATTGCATTGCTTCGGGAAGAATTGCCCGATATTCCTGTACTTGCATTAACTGCATCCGCAACACCACAAGTGCAAACAGATATTTGCGAAAAATTACAGTTTACCAATCATCAAATTTTTCGTCAGTCGTTTGCAAGGCCTAATCTTTCTTACAGTGTTTTTAAAGCAGATTCTAAAATGAATAAGCTGGTTGATATACTTAACAGTGTACCCGGCAGCAGCATTGTGTATTGCAGGAGCAGGCGCCGCACGAAAGATATTGCCGAACAACTGTCTACTTATAACATTAGCGCAGATTTTTATCATGCAGGTTTATCTTCCGATGAACGTAGTAAAAAACAGGAAGAATGGATTGCTAATAAAACCCGCACCATTGTTTGCACCAACGCTTTTGGTATGGGTATAGACAAACCAGATGTGCGTGTGGTGGTGCATTTTGATATGCCCGACTGTTTGGAAAACTATTACCAGGAAGCCGGACGTGCAGGAAGGGATCAAAAAAAATCTTATGCTGTGTTGCTATACCAGCCGGATGAAATTGAAGAGTTAAATAAGCAGGTAGAACTTCGTTTTCCTGATATTGAGGTAATAAGAAATGTTTACCAGGCTATTGCTAATTATCTGCAATTGCCTGCTGGCGGAGGAGAAGGAAATTATTTTGATTTTGATACTTCAGATTTCATAAAAAAATTTAACCTGCCTGCTATTGAAGTAATGAATGTGCTGAAAGTACTGCAACAGGAAGGCTTTATGAGTTTTAGTGAACAGGTATTCATTCCTTCCAAACTCCAGTTTATCTGCAATAAAGCAATCTTATACGAATTTGAAAAAGAAAGAGAATTGCTTGAACCACTCATTAAAACATTGTTACGTTCTTACGAGGGAATTTTTGATATGCCTGTAGCTGTATCAGAAAAACAACTGGCAGGCTGGTTGAAAAAAGATGTGGAAGAAATAAAACAAATGCTGGCAGAACTACACAGGTACCAGATTATACATTATGCTCCGCAAAAAGAAAACCCGCAATTGTATTTACTACAATCTCGGGTAAGGACTGAAGACCTAAGCATAAACAAGGTTAATTATAAAAAAAGAAAGGACCAGTTCCAGGAAAGATTGAATGCTTTTATTCGCTATACAGAAAATACTAAAGATTGCCGGAGTATGATCACCGGTAATTATTTTGGCGACAACAATATGCTACCCTGCGGCATTTGCGACAATTGCCTGCAACAGAAAAAAACAAATCTTACTCCCGAAATATTTGCATCTATAAAAAACAGGATTGAAACAATGCTTGACTCCGGACCTGTTGCTACCAGCTTTTTATTTACTCAATTAAAAGATTTAAAAAAAGAACAGGTATGGCAGGTAATTGAATTCTTACAATCAGAAAAAAAGATTGCGGTGAATGAGGATGGATTGGTGGAGAAATACTAATTGATTTCGAACGTCATTGTATGCATTGGTATGCTAAGACCAGATTGCTTCATCTCATAAAACCATTAAAACATCAGTTATTTAAAAATGTTCAATTCCTCATTATAAACAGGGCTTTGTACACCTAAAAAATTTAAGACACTATGAAATACATGGCCCTGAGACAACACGTTATTGGGTTTCAATTGTTTTGAACTGTTATCAGACATCCAAACTATAAACGGAATATCATATTGCTCTTTTGGCGCAAGGCTTAAAGGCATCCCATGCATGTATAGGTTTTTCTCTCCTAAAGATTCGCCATGGTCTGAAACAAAAATCATTGCACTTTTATATTCTTTTAATTGTTTTAAACTGTCTATTAGATTAGATAAAATGTAGTCGGTATATACAATAGTATTGTCATAAGCATTGATTAAATCAGCCTGGGAACATTTACCTAATTCAACACTATTGCAAACGGGTTTAAAAGTCTCAAACTTAGGCGGGTATTTTGTACTGTAAGTAGGCCCATGACTTGTGCTTGTATGCAGTACTATTAATATTTTATTTTTTGTACTTGCTGCTATTTGTTCTTTAAGACCATTCAAAAGAACTTCATCATAATCACATCCTTCCCCTTTACAATTCTTCATCTGGGCTTCTTTGTTTTGATAATTCTTTATGTGTATTGGCGGCTCTCCCCAGTTTGTAGTTCTCCAAATAACCTCTACGCCATTTCTATCTAAATAATTGGGCAAGATTTCATACAAATCATCTGTGTGCGTATGCTCTAAAATACACTTTACGCCGGCAGTAGTATAGGTAGCACAAGAAGTAGCATTGAAATGAAATACGCCAGGCGTTTTAGAAAGCAAAGGATTTGTATTCTTCTGGTAGCCATACAAAGAATAATTCTCGCTTCTTGAAGATTCTCCTATAACTAACACTACAACAGATTTCTCATTATCTTTTATTGTAGCATTGGGCAATAATATTTCTTTTTTATTTTCCTGGTGCTTATGCAAATAAAAGAGGGAAATATTTACAGAATAACACCAGGGCATTGCAAGTCCGCCTAATGTTTTTGAGTTTTTATCAATCCACAACCAATTGCTGGCATTGATAAACGCTACAATTGCAATAAACAGTAAAGTAGAAGATATGATAATGAAAAATCGCTTTACTGTTATATTTATAATTTTAGCTTTAATGATATAAATACTGGGAATAACGCCAAGCAGAACTATGTATAGTATCAATTTAAAAGAAAAGAAACTTGTAGCTTCAGCATAATCGGTATTAAGCACATTACCTACCATACTTTCGTCTATTATAACATTGTAGGTATTAACAAAGTAAATTGCAACTGCATTAACAATAAAGAACAAAACCAACAGAAATTTTCCAACAAAGCGTGAAAGAAAAAAAATGATTAAAAAGACAAAGGCATTTACCACCAGCATCAGGATCATTAAAGAAATGATGATGTTAATGCCATTCAGGCTTTTATAATCAACATTATTAAAGACAAATTTGTAAAAGGGATAATGAAAGAATAAAAAATTAAGGGCACTTAGTAATAAAACAAAAGGGATAATTTTTATATTATTTTTTAACAACCGCATAAGTGATTTTATAAAGAGGAACAATTAAACTAATCAATGTAAAATAATATATTACCAGGCCTTCATCAATTATTCTGCTAATTAATGAAATGCAGGAAATCAATATCAATACAATAAAAACCGGGTAAAATTTTTTATTGTTGATCCAGGTCCAAACCGGAAATTTCCGATTGATAAAAATACCTATAAGTGCCGAGATATAACCGATAATACTGCCAGTTATAACATCAAGCGGATAATGTGCCCCTACACCTACTCTTGTAAACGCAATCATTAATCCAATAACGACAGTTAAAAAAAACC
Source organism: Chitinophagaceae bacterium (assembly GCA_044227095.1). Lineage (GTDB taxonomy): Bacteria > Bacteroidota > Bacteroidia > Chitinophagales > Chitinophagaceae > JACMLD01. Next base: position 427,969 of record JBGAFV010000001.1, read on the forward strand.
ATAAAATTTTAACGTCAACCTTTTTCGGCATAAATGCAAACATCAAAATTGTTAGTATTGTAAACACAGTAATTGAGTGCCCGGAAGGTAAACTGGCATGCCCAACTGCTGTATTCCCGATGATAGTAAAAGTGCTATTATCAAATACAACGGCAGGCCTTGGCACAGAAAATATGTTTTTTAATACACTGGAGAATATAAGAGAAATAAGCGATGCTGATATTAATGCCTCCCACATTTTAGGAGCGTATACAATGAAAATGCTTAAAAGCGACAAAGCAATTGAAGCATCCCCTAATTGGGTAACATTATAAAGAATGTTTGGGAACTGCCCTAAATTATAATTAATGAAAAAGAAAACCTTTTTTTGAATTTGTACATATTTATCAGCACTTAAAGAATCCTGAGTATAAAGAAATAAAACAATTGCGCTTAACAAGACTACAGGTAAAAAAAATAAAGATGGTTTGAGTTTGGAATAATTACTAATAACCTTTTCGTTCATTACATTTTTTGTTTACAGATCTACTTTTATATCAAATAACTAAACCAACGTTATTTAAAACAGGCTTTTGCTTTTGCTGCTTCTTCCGCCGAGCCCTAAAGCACCAAGCAAACCGCGGGTAATAACGCTGGCTGCAGTTCTGCCAACCTGTTTTACAATTGGGTTATCAAAAAAGTCTGGCTCTGCTTTAGCCTTGCCCGGTTTTGTGTCCTGCTTTTCATCTTCAGTTTTTTTGGCAGCATCTTCCAGTTTTTGTGTAAGAATTTCATAAGCGCTGGTGCTGTCTATTTCCTGGTTGTATTTGCCCACCAGTTTTGATTTACCTACAATGCCGTCTATTTCTGCATCACTTAAAATATCCATTCGGCTGCGCGGGGCAAGCAACATGGTATGTGCAAGCGGCGTGGGAATGCCTTTCTCGTTCAGCATGGTAATTAATGCTTCGCCAATACCCATTTGTGTAATAAGATCTTCTGTTTTGTAAAATTCAGTTTCCGGGTAGTTTTCTGCAGTTTGTTTAATCACTTTCCTGTCAGCAGCAGTAAACGCCCTTAATGCATGTTGCACTTTTAAGCCTAATTGCGCCAATACGCTGGCTGGTACATCCATTGGGTTTTGTGTACAAAAGAAAATACCTATGCCTTTTGAGCGGATAAGTTTTACAATGGTTTCAATCTGCTGCAGCAAAGCGTCGCTTGCTTCCTGGAAAATAAGATGTGCTTCATCTATAAACATTACCAGTTTGGGTTTATCCAAATCGCCTTCTTCGGGGCAGCTGGCATACAATTCTGCCAGCAGCTGCAGCATAAACGTAGAAAACAGTTTAGGTTTGTCCTGCAAATCAGTAACACGTAAAACAGATACCATACCACGGCCATCATCGGAAATACGCATGAGATCTGCTACTTCAAAACTTTTTTCTCCAAAGAAAACATCGGCACCTTGTTGTTGCAGTTCAACTACTTTTCTTAAAATGGTACCTGTACTTGTGGTAGCAATTTTTCCATACGATTTTTCTATTTCAGCCTTGCCTTCATTGCTTATATACTGAAGCACTTTTATAAAATCTTTCAGATCCATTAATGGCAGTTTGCTGTCATCGCAATATTTAAAAATCATCGCCACCAATCCTTCCTGTGTATCATTAAGGTCAAGTATTTTACTTAAAAGGATAGGACCAAACTCGCTTACAGTAGCTCTTAGCCTTGTACCTTTCTGATTGCTGAGTGTAAGAAATTCTACAGGGTAAGCTGCAGGTTTGTATTGCATGTTCAGCTTCTGAAACCTGTCTTTTATTTTATCATTGTCTGTACCCGGGGCGCCAATGCCACTCAGGTCACCTTTAATATCCATTAATAAAACTGGTACACTGGCATCGCTGAGGCATTCACTCATTACCTGCAATGTCTTTGTTTTACCGGTACCGGTAGCGCCGGCAATAAGGCCATGGCGGTTCATTGTTTTTAAGGGCAGAATAATATTTGCACCGGGAACCACTTCACCATTTAACATCGCCACACCAATAGTAGCAGCTTCTCCTTTAAATGTATAACCGCTTTTTATTGCTTCAAGAAATTTTGCCTGATCTGCCATAATAGATTTATTTGAAGGAAAGTTACACGATTGACAGAATTAGAAAAGAAAATTTTGTTAACCAGCATAATAATAAGCAATGTTACTGTTAGTGAAATAATATGTGGTTTCTGCATTTTATAAAAAGAATGCGTACTGGCAAACCTTGTGATAAAAAATGGAATTGATAGGATTACACGATGCAGTTATTTACCGTTACTATAAAACTTTGGCAGACTGCCTTTTTTATACCTGCAATGCTTAATTTTGAAGCTCATCAATCATTGCTTATCGTTCTATGGCCATTATAGACCTTCATTTGCCTAAAACAGTAGCAAAAGCTCTACGCCTGCCAGCCAACTCGCCGAGGCGTCAGCAGATAAAGGTGCTAAAGAAATTACTGAAGAAAGCCAGGTTTACAGAATTCGGCCAGCAATATCTTTTTGATGAAATTCTTTTTAGCAAACACCCCGGCAAAAAATTCCAGGAACTGGTACCTGCAAGCAATTACAATAAAATTTATAAAGACTGGTGGCATAAAACACTTGAAGGTATACCTGATGTTTGCTGGCCCGACAAAATAAAATATTATGCACTCAGCTCCGGCACATCTGAAGCTGCAAGCAAATACATACCTATTACAAAAGACCTTTTACGCGGCAACAGGATTGTAATGATTAAGCAACTGCTAAGCCTGCGCACTTACGAAGATATTCCCGTAAGATCTGTAAGTAAAGGATGGCTAATGATTGGCGGAAGTACATCATTACAAAAAGGGCGTGGTTATTATTCCGGAGATTTGAGTGGCATTACTGCAAAAAAAGTTCCCTTCTGGTTTTCTCCATTTTATAAACCTGGGAAAAAAATTGCTAAAGAAAAAGACTGGACAAAAAAACTTGAAGAGATTGTAGAAGAAGCACCTAACTGGGATATTGGTTTTATTGTAGGCGTACCTGCATGGATACAACTTTGCATGGAAAAAATTATTGAACGCTACAATGTAAAAACCATACACGATATATGGCCTAACCTTGCTTTTTTTGTACATGGCGGTGTTTCTTTTGAACCGTATAAGAAAGGTTTTGAAAAACTATTGGCAAAGCCGCTAACGTATATTGAAACCTACCTCGCATCTGAAGGTTTTATTGCTTACCAGGACAGGCAATATGCAAAGGGAATGCGCCTTGTAACCAACGAACATATTTTTCTTGAGTTTGTGCCTTTTAATGATGACAACTTTGATGGCGAAGGCAATATGATTGCCAACCCTGAAGCATTGATGATACATGAAGTGGAAGAAGGAAAGGACTATGCTTTGCTCTTAAGTACAGCCGCTGGTGCATGGCGCTACCTGATTGGTGATACCATTCGTTTTACCGATAAAGAACGCTGCGAAATAGTAATAACCGGCCGCACAAAACATTACCTCAGCCTGGTTGGGGAACACCTTAGCGTAGAGAACATGACAAAAGCCATTCAGCTTACCAGCGAAGACTTAAACATATCTATTCCTGAATTTACAGTTGCAGGTGTGCCTTTTGGCAATTTCTTTGCACACAACTGGTATATTGCATGTGACGATGCTGTTAATGCAGCAGCAATAAAACAAAAGATTGACGATCATTTAAAAGAACTGAATGACGATTACGCAGTAGAAAGGAAAAGTGCACTAAAAGATATTTTTGTTACTGTTCTAAAAGAAAACAGTTTTATGGAATTTATGCAGGCGCAGGGAAAAGTTGGCGGCCAGCATAAATTTCCAAGGGTATTAAAAGGAAAATTATTGCAGGACTGGCAGCAGTTTATTGCAAACGGAGTGTTATAATTGTATACCGAAACCGGCCCCTTTCTCACTTCGCATATACAGGAGGGTTGTTTTATTTATCTTTAAGTAACCTTATAAAAACAAAGAATGGGAGAAGCATTAATTGTAGGTTGCATCCTTGGGTTTTTCCTGGTGATATCGGTGGGCCCTGTCATTTTTACTATCATCAAACAAAGCCTTAACAATGGTATAAAAGGAGGGTTTAGTTTTGTGGCCGGTGTATGGCTTAGCGATATTGTACTTGTTATTGTAAGCAATCTTTTTTCTGAAGTTGTTAAAGATGTATTGGAATACAAAAAAGCCATCGGTTATGCCGGCAGTATTTTTTTAATAGGCATGGGTGCATATTACCTTTTCCTCAAAAAAGTAACCCTGCGTACCGATGCCAACGGAAACGAAGTCCGCTTCAGAAAAAGGGATGCCGCAAAAATTTTTCTTTCAGGATTTTTAATCAATACACTAAACCCGGTATTGCTGCTTACCTGGTTTTTATATGCGCTGGGCTTTTCTATTAAATACGATATTAACCAGCGCATCGTAATCTTTGCCACCTGCATTCTTATAAACATAGGTGCAGATGTTCTTAAAGTATTGCTGGCAGAAAAATTAAGGACTAAACTCACCATTCATAACATTTCCCTTATCAATAAAATTGCAGGCACCATTCTCATTGTCTTTGGGGGCTTTCTTTTGTATGAAACAATATTTCATATAGATAACCTGAAACCTATTCTTAGGGCCTAGCCTTTTCGGCAATCGCCACAACTTCTTTTTAACAAAAAACTGCGGAATATATAAATCAACTGAAGTAATTTACTTTGTCATGACTAAAGTTCTACTGCTACTTATATTCCTCACTGCATCCGTAAAAATTTTTTCGCAGGCCAGCGACTTTATCACCGTAAAAAAAAGAAACAATAAAACTGTAAAAAGTTTTTTCCCTGGCGTTCCTATATCACTCCAAACATACGATAAAAGGCAAGCCAGTGGTATGATTACTGCCATACGCAACGACAGCATTTTTGTACAGGAGTACGACATCAGGCAAATGATAAATTACATGGGTATACCTTTCCTTGATACTGTTGGCCAGTACCTGAGTGGTTTCAATTATAAAGAAATTGAAAAGGTAGATGTGTCTGATAAAATAAAAAATCCAGAGGCAACCATTGGGAATATTTTAATAATAGGCGGTGCAGGATACGCTGCATTAAACCTTATCAATGGAGCCTATTTACACGAACCCGTTACTGATTCTAAAAACTTAACCAGTCTTGGCATTGCGGCGGGTGCTGTAGCTACAGGTTTTCTTTTAAAATACATCGGAAAGCATAAAAACAAATACCATATAGAGTACGTGCATATGGTTGATACAAAAAAACACTTGCGCGGGTTTTAAAGCTATAATTCCATAAACAACTTCAGCGCCAATACCAAACATTACCTGTTTACGTTATTAGTTTTCATTGTTGTGCGTTAGTGTTTTATCTTCATGCCCGTTAAAAATGTTTTTTCTACATGGCTGTTAAGGAAAATGGATTATTGGCAAAAATCTGGCGTATTACAAAACGTGTATTTCTTATTCTTTTTATTTCGCAGTTTATTTACATCATTATACTAAAGTGGATAAATCCGCCAATTACATTAACGCAATTAAGCAGTTGGATTAGCGGCTATGGCCTCAAAAGAACATACGTTTCTTCAGAAAAAATTGCAGAGAATGCTAAGCTGGCTGTTATTGCATCGGAAGATCAGCTGTTTGCAGATCACAATGGGTTTGATTTTAAGTCTATAGAAAAGGCAATGAAGCACAATAGCAAAAGCAAATCGTTGCACGGTGCTTCTACCATTAGTCAGCAAGTTGCAAAAAATGTTTTTTTATGGCAGGGGCGCAGTTGGTTTCGCAAAGCCATGGAAACCTATTTTACTTTTATGATAGAACTGGTATGGGGCAAAAAGCGCATACTGGAAGTGTATATGAATGTGGCTGAAATGGGCAATGGCATTTTTGGAATTGAAGCCGCAGCACAAAATAATTTTAAGAAACCCGCAGCCCGTTTGTCTCAGCAGGAAGCAGCTATGATAGCGGCCTGCCTTCCCAATCCAAAAAAATATACCATTAAACCATTGTCACGGCCGGTGGCTATCCGTTATCCGTGGATTATGCACCAAATGAACAATCTTTCCGGAGATGAAGATCTTGAACCAATTGTAGGAGGAGAAACAATAAAAGGGAAATAAAACTCTAGTTGAAGATTTATATCTAGCATTGAGAATTGGTTATTGAATATTGTATGTTTCAAAAAAATATTCCATACACAATGCTCAACAATCAATATTCAGTAGAAAATATAAATGCCTATAGTGCGTCAACTGCATCAATGGCTTTTTGCAAACGTTCATCATAATTTCCGCTAATGTCAATCCAGGGAACAGCCTGGTTAATCATTATCCCTTTATAAATATTGTATAGCTTTTGTCTTCTTTCCAGATCCGGGTATTCTCTCAATTCATCTTTTACCCAGGGCAGATCTACATTACATAAAAGATAGAGATCGTATTTTCTATGTATAACCTGGTTCAGTATCCACGAATGAACTTTTCCAAAAACGAACTGGCACCATACCTGCATCACGTACATGTCTGTGTCTATAAAGAGAAGCTGTGAGCTATTAGCTGCGAGCTGTGCGTTTTTTTCTATAGTAGCAATACTTTTTTCTTCAAGTGCAACTTGTCCTTTTGCTATTTCCAGCAGGTTATCATAACTGTAATCTGTACCATATTTCAATAAATATTCCCTTGCATATTCTGGGCACCATTCGGTGTTGTAATGCGCAGCCAGTTTTTCGCAAAGGGTACTCTTGCCTGTAGATTCCGGACCAATAACAACAATTTTCTTAAGCATTTGCTGGTTTTATTTTTTTAATCCAGGTAACTAAACCCATAATAGCAAGGATAAGGAAAACAAGATATTGAACGCTGGTAAATACAGCATGTTTATAAAAGTAAAGCGGAATAGAAACAAAGTTGGTAATGATCCACCACACCCAATTTTCAACTTTCTTTCTTGCCATTTGCCACATGCCGGTATAAGCTGATGCAGATGCAAAAGAATCGGCCCACGGCACAGTACTATTGGTATGATTTTTTAAAACGTAATAAAGCACAATCCAGCTTAGCACAAAAAAAGAAATGCTAATGATCCAGTCTTTGCGGTTATTGTATGTAATGGGTATAACATGTCCTTCTTTCTTGCGTGTCCATACATACCAGCCATACAAACTCATTACGGTGTAATAAAAATTAAGGCTGCCTTCAGCATATAAATTCCACCATTTAAAACAAAACCATGTATACAAAACTGTATTTATAATACCGGTAGGATAAACCAATATATTTTCCATGCGGGAAAAAACAACACTTGCAATACCAAATAAGACAGCTACAAACTCCAGCCAGGTAGTATTTTTTATTCCTTCTATAAACTGATGTAAAATTTCCTGCAACAGATATTGTATTAAATTATATCAAAGATAGCCGTATGCAATAAAACAACAGCATAACACTTTATTAATTTATAGTCTTAAAAAAGGATAGTATCTTTTGTAAAACTATTCTTCACCTTAAATCTTTTTTATGACTGTAAAAGAAATTGCAAACCGCCTTGCAGAATTATGCCGCCAGGGAAAATATGAAACTGCACAAAAAGAATTATACAGTAAAGATGCTATTAGTATAGAACCAGAAGGATCTCCCGGATTGCAAAGCGTAAAAGGCCTTGATGCTATTGTTGAAAAAGGACATAATTTCCAGGCAATGATTGAAGCTGTGCATAGCAGTACCGTAAGCGACCCTGTTATTGCAGGCAATATGTTTGCACTTGCTGCATCTTTTGAAGCTACATTTAAAGGAATGGGCCGAATGACTATGGAAGAAGTTTGCGTGTACGAAGTAAAAGATGGAAAAGTAGTGAAAGAAGAATTTTTCTATACAACGTAATATGAGCCGCAAATTGGCAGATTAAAACCAGAACACACTGTGTCCCGTACCGGAAGGTCGGGAGATTTTTATGATTGTTATGATAGCAAACAAAAAGTATCGTTGCAATTATTAGTATCACTATCCTGTTCATCCCAAAAATCTTATTAATCCCGGTTCAGACATAAAAAAAGCGCCTCATATTAGAGGCGCTTTTTTATAAGTAAGATTAAAATTAATTTATTCTGCTTCTGCCACAACTTCTTTTACTTCTGGTATCATGCGTTTCATCATACCTTCTATTCCTGCTTTTAATGTTATCATTGAAGAAGGACATCCGCTGCAACTTCCCTGCAACATAAGGTTTACCACGCCTTCATCATAACTTTTAAACTGTATAGCGCCACCATCCATCTCTACTGCAGGCTTTACATAATTTTCTAGTAATTCTTTAATGCGTTTTACCACATCGTCATCATCTGCTGCAACAGTGTTGGTGCTTTCCTGTTTCATTACAGCAATCTCATCTTCATTTACAATTGTTTTTCCTTCTTCAAGATACTCTTTAAGAAACTGGCGGATAGAAGGAATTACATCGCTCCATTCTGTTTCCGGCGTTTTTGTAAGTGTAACAAAATTGCTTGCTATAAAAACTGCTTTTATAAAAGGGAAACCAAATAATTCAGTTGCAAGTGGAGAAGGTTTTGCCGCTTCCATTTCCTGGAAGTCTATACTCTTGCCTGGATACAACAGCTTATTGGCCACAAACTTCATTGTTTCCGGATTGGGCGTCATTTCTGTGTAAATGCTTATTACCGGGCTGCCTGTTTTAATCATAATAAAAAATTGAGGTACAAAAATAACGATAAAAAATTACTTCTGGCCGTTTCTAACCACTATAACCACGCAGACACTGGGAACACTAAGAAGCACTGAGACTATTATAGACATGAAGCCGCAGATTCGCAGATTAAGATATTATTAAGGCATCGGCACGCTAGCTAAGAGTGTAAAATATTGTAGCTGGCTATAATGCAACAATACAATAAACAGAATATCCTATTAATCCCAAAAATTCTTCCAAATCCTGGTTCAGACAATCAGTGTGTACACTCCTCGCCCTTTACATGTGCATGAACTTTAGAAAGGCGATAGTTTAAATAATGTGCAGAGATTATTGCAATTACCGCCGGAACCAGCAACCAGATATGCAATGCATGCCAGGCTTGCTTGGCCAGCAGAAACAAAATACCAATGCTAAAAATGGTTAGTGGTGTAAAGCGGTGATGATGCTTCCTAAAACCATGACTTAATGCAAATACACCCACCACAAAGGCCAGTAAAATCATTCCATATTCAAATGCATCATTCTGAATAATATCAAAACCAAAAACCGGCAAACTTGTTAATAGCAACGGCAGCACAGCACAATGTATGGCACAGGCTATAGAAGTGGTTATACCTAATGCATCCCAGTTTATCTTATTATTCATTCGGAGGCAAATATACAGCATAAATGCAACTAAGTTGCAAGAATTTGTATAAATTATTATTCCGCCTTGCTGGGGTTACAACAACAGCTTGTGCAACTGCCCTCTTACTCACGTAACTTTGCGCCGTTATGAAAAGAAAACCGCTCATTTATTTTGCCTTTTTCGTCTTGCTTTTTGCTGGCTTTTATTACGGTCTTAAGCTTACAATACCCGGTTTTGGCGATGTTAAACTGCCTGTGCTGAGTTATGTACAACCGTTTTCCTTTCAGGACCAGAACAATGAAACCATAACCCAAAAAGATGTTGCCGGCAAAGTATATGTGGCAGAATATTTTTTTACTACCTGCAAAGGCATTTGTCCAAGAATGAATACCAATATGAAGCAGGTATACAATTCTTTTAAAAAAGAGAAAGGCTTTATGATACTTTCTCATTCTGTAGACCCGGAAACAGACACAGTAGCCCGTATGAAAAGATATGCAGATTCGCTGGGCGTAGATGGCGGAAACTGGTTTTTTCTTACCGGCAGAAAAGATAGTTTATACCGTGCAGCACGGGTTAGTTATTTGCTGGACGATCCAAAAAATGGAAATGATAAAATTGAAAACCAGTTTATTCATACCCAATTCTTTGCATTGGTAGATAAAGCCGGGCGTGTAAGAAAAATATACGACGGGCTTAAACAAGAAGAACTGGATGAACTTAAGAAAGACATTCCCAAACTGCTGAACGAAAAAGAAGGTGGCAATTTCGTAAATTCGCTTTTTAACCAGTAGCGGTTAAATTTTTGAAAGCAATGGTTATTACCCAGCAAATACAACAACTTTTAAAAAAGAACCAGTTGAGTATTACAGACAGCAGGTCTAAAATACTCGAACTTTTTCTGTTGCAAAACGGTGCATTAGCGCATGCAGATATAGAAAAGAAAAGCGGCGCCAATTTCGACCGGGTTACCGTTTATCGCACTTTGCAAACTTTTGTTGAAAAAGGAATTATACATACCATCCCCACTGCAGATAATTCTATTTTATACGCTTTATGCAAAGATGCATGCACAGAAGGCCATCACCACGACCATCATGTACATTTTGTTTGCAGCAAATGCAGCAATACCATTTGCCTTGAAGACATTGTAGTGCCGGAAGTAAGATTACCCAATGGCTACCAGGCTACCCAGGTAGAAATGGTAGTAAATGGTATTTGTAAAGATTGCAGGGAAATAACCTCCTAAATCACCCAGTGTGGGGCTTGAAAGCAAACCCCCAATATTCTTTTGAGATACATTTTCAGCAAATAGTTTTTTGGAATCCAGCAGTACGATTTCTATTTATCATTCTTGCGTCGCACACTTCATCAGCAAATCTTTATTGATCAAATATATCTCTTCATTTTCTTACTAACAGCTAACGGCTAAAAGCTAATAGCATCTTTGCTAACAGCTAGAAACTTGCAACTAAAAACTTACGGCTATTAAAAATCTTCTTCTCTTTCCAACATCAATATAGCGCCTTGTGGTACGATGAAATATTTTTCATTCTCGTACATAATTTCAGTAGCGCCGCTTACCAGGAAAATGGCAAGATCGCCTTCTTTAGCCTGCAAGGGTATATACTTTACTTTATCTTCTTCTGTTTTCCAGGGTTCATCATCTGCAGGCATGGGTATTGCGTAACCGGGGCCGGCTTTTATTACATAGCCTTGTTGTACTTTTTCTTTTTCCTGCACACCCGGCGGCAGGTAAAGTCCGCTTTGTGTGCGTTCATCAGATTTAGAAGGGCGTATTAGAAGCCTGTCTCCAATTATTACCAGTTTTTTAAACTTATTATCGGGTGTTATATGCAATGCCATAGTTTGTATTTTTCAATTGAAATGCAAATTTAAGTACCTTCAGTATTAACAAAACATTACAGGGCTGGTTTACGATACCGGCAAATGATTTGATTCTATTTGTGTTACTAAACATTTTTAAACCATGGAGACAAAAGCAAAACTTTTATTGTGTGAGGATGACCCCAACCTGGGAAGTGTGCTAAAGAATTACCTAGAATTAAATGATTACGACGTAACACTGGAAAGAGACGGCCGCCTGGGCCTTGCCGCTTTTCAGCGTGAAAAATTTGATCTCTGCCTGTTGGATGTTATGATGCCGCATATGGATGGTTTTACATTGGCAGAAGAAATACGCGACGTAGATCCTGATATTCCTTTATTCTTTCTGAGTGCAAAAACAATGAAGGAAGATATTATACAGGGTTACAAGTTGGGTGCGGATGATTATATCACCAAACCTTTTGACAGTGAAGTGTTGTTGCTTAAAATAAAGGCAATCTTAAAAAGAAACGAAGAACTGAACCGTGAGCAGGAAAACAAGGAATACAACTTAAGCAGCTATCATTTTAACCCCAAGCTTAGAGAATTAAGCCATAGTGGAAAAATGCAAACACTTTCTCCCAAAGAAAATGAATTGCTTAAAATGCTTTGCGAACACATTAATGATTTGCTGCCAAGAGAACAAGCATTGAAAAAAATATGGGGTAGTGATACTTATTTTAATGGCCGCAGCATGGACGTATACATTGCAAAATTGCGCAAATACCTTAAAGACGATTCAGCAATTGAAATTGTAAATATCCACGGAAATGGTTTCAGGCTGGTAGCACCGGTGGCAGTTTAATAATAACTTTGGTTATTAATATAAAATGAAAAGCGGGCAAATTTGTCCGCTTTTTCATTGCAAAAATGTCTCGTAAAATTGTTTATCACTTTAAAGTTAAAGAAGTAAAAAATGATAACCACATTAAAAACCAGTTTTTTGGGGCAATAAGTGTTTATTTTACATTATATAATGAACCCCTTATTTAATACTTATTGATTATCCTAAAAAATTTGCAAACCAATTATAAAAGCTTATTCAGAAAAAAGTAAACCAGGGCTTTCTTTTCCAAAAGATGTTTTGCCTAAATGATCATATGCTTTATGCGTAGCCTCTCTTCCGCGGGGTGTTCGCTTAATAAATCCCTCCTGTATTAAAAACGGTTCATACACTTCTTCCAATGTACCTGGCTCCTCGCCTACTGCAGTTGCAATGGTTGTAATGCCAACAGGGCCGCCTTTAAATTTATCAATAATAGCCAGCAGTATACGGTTGTCCATATCGTCCAGGCCATATTCATCCACATTAAGCGCTTTTAAAGCATGCTTTGTAATGCCAATGTCAATGTTTCCATCATTTAGCACCTGGGCAAAATCTCTAACCCTACGTAAAAGACCGTTTGCAATACGTGGCGTACCACGGCTGCGCCTGGCTATTTCTCCCGCTGCATCTGAACTAATGCGGGTATTTAAAATATTAGCAGACCTCGTTACTATCTTAAGAAGTGTATCGCTGTTGTAATACTCAAGCCTGGATTTAATAGCAAACCTCGATAATAAAGGTGCTGTTAGTAAACCGCTACGTGTAGTAGCACCAATTAGAGTAAATGGGTTAATGTTAATCTGAATGCTTCTTGCGTTAGGCCCGGTATCAATCATAATATCAATCCGGTAATCTTCCATAGCTGCGTATAAATATTCTTCCACTACGGTGCTTAAGCGATGGATTTCATCTATAAACAACACATCGTTTGGTTCAAGATTGGTTAGAAGGCCGGCAAGATCCCCGGGTTTTTCAATAACTGGCCCTGAAGTTTCTTTTATATTAACGCCCAGCTCATTGGCCACAATTCTTGATAAAGTTGTTTTGCCTAAACCCGGCGGCCCATGAAACAAAACGTGATCCAATGCTTCTCCCCGCATTTTGGTGGCCTTAATAAAAACCAATAAGTTTTCTATTAATTGAGGTTGCCCGGCAAAGTCTGCAATAGCTGCCGGACGGATATTGTTTTCAAATTCCCGATCTGCTGCCGATAATGCTCCCTTATCTGAAGAAAGGTTTGGATTAGCCATATTGTAAAAATAACAAACCCCATTGGGAGGGTGGAAAAATTTTTTATAAAATATTTGTATATACAAATAAAAAGCCTTTATCTTTGTCCTATCAAAAAATTTCAGCCAAGCAGGTAAATGAAAACATCAGACAGCAGATACGGAATGTGCATGTATTTTTCAAGCAATGCATTGGCACGTAAAACAGAAAAAATGGCTGTTGCTGTTTGGAATAAAGTTGATCTGGCCCCCAGTCATGCTTATTTACTGATGATTGTTTTAAATGACCCTGGTGTACAACCAGGCATGCTAAGTGAAGAATTGCATTTAACACCAAGTACCATTACACGGTTAATAGAGAAGCTCGAAGAAAAAAAATTGGTAACACGGCATACCGAAGGCAAAACCACTTATGTATATCCAACCAACAAAAGCAAAGAGATGAAGTTGGTGTTACAGGAATGCGCAGAAGAATTTCAAAAAAATTGCAATAGCATTTTTGGTAAAGAAGACTGTGTTCGCTTTGTAAACAACATGAATAAAATTTCTGATAAAATAACGGGTTGATTTTTTTTAACCCATTATTTGTATATACAAATATAATAAATAAACATTTCACATTTAAAAATCAAAATCATGAAGTACACAATTACAGGATCGCTTGGCAATATCAGCAAACCAATTGTTGAAGCATTAGTAAAAGCCGGACATGAAGTATCAGTTATTACCAGTTCGCATGACCGTGTAAAAGATATTGAGCAACTTGGCGCAAAAGCATTTGTTGGTTCTTTAGAAGACAGTGCATTTGTTACAAACGCATTTAAAGGAGCAGATATAGTGTATACAATGGTGCCACCAACTATTACGCCAAAAGACTGGAAAAGCCATATTGGAAATATTGGAAAAATCTATGCAAATGCAATTAAAGCCAATAATATAAAATATGTGGTGAACCTTAGCAGCATTGGCGCACATATGGCAGATGGAGCAGGACCAGTAAGCGGCGTTTACAGAGCAGAGCAGGCACTAAACACATTAACCGATGTAAATATAAAACACCTGCGCCCGGGCTATTTTTACAACAACTTGTTTGCCAATATCGGTCTTATAAAAAATCTTGGCATTGCAGGCAGCAACTTTAGTTTTAGCAACAAAAAATTTGTAGTGGTTGATCCTTATGATATTGCAACTGTTGCTATACAAAAATTATTAAATAAAGATTTTACAGGGCATAGTGTTGAATATATTTCAAGTGATGAAGTAAGTACAGATGATATTGCTGTTGCTTTAGGAAATGCAATTGGCAAACCAGATCTTAAATGGGTTGAATTTTCTGATGAGCAGGCATTGCAGGGTGGCATACAAGCAGGTTTGCCGGAAGAGATTTCAAAAAATTATGCAGAAATGGGTCATGCACTAAATACCGGTAAAATGAATGAAGATTACTGGAACATTAATCCCGGTGTTTCCGGAAAAGTAAGGCTTACAGATTTCGCTAAAAAGTTTGCAGCAGTTTATAACAAAGGCGCAGCAACAGCAGCGCATTAATTATGCTGAACAATCAACAATAAAAAAGTGCGACAGGTAAACTGCCGCACTTTTTTATTATCTGTTTTCAAAGGTAATTATAATCTTACGCTAACTGAAACGTGGCGATCTTTGATTCTATCAGAATCAGGTGCGTCGGCAGCATAAATGGCTTGTTCAGAACCATAACCTTCTGCACCAATAATTTGTTTTTCAACACCAGCTTTTGTTAATGCAGCCTGTACAGATTTTGCCCTTGCATCAGATAACTTTTTATTAGTTGCTTCATCACCAGTTTTATCTGTATAGCCGCCAATTTTTAATTTAGATGCAGGGAAAGCTTTTAGTATAGCAGCAATGTTGTTTACCTGTTTCTGGCTTTCCGCAGTAATAACTGCATTACCGGTTTCAAAATTCAGATCATCAAAATTGAACCATATTTTTTTCAATGAATCTTCGCCCAATTTTTTGTAATCAGTTCCAAGAAAAGTTACCAGTTGATCTTCTATTCCGCCTTTGTATGCATCAAGAATAACACCGTCTGGCAATTTCACTTTAAATAATTCACGTGCAGTTGTTACAGGTTTTGCCGGTTCTTCAGCTGCTTTGGCAACCGCTGTGTCTACCATTGGTGCTGCTTCATGTGTGCTGCTGCCACATCCTTTAAACAAATAGATGCCAATAGCTACAGCAAATATTGCCAGGAGTAATGGCAATAAAAATTTCATTCCATTTCCTGTTTCACTTTCTGCTTCGTGCACTGCATGATGTGCAGATGCGGTTACTTTATGTGCTTCGCCTGTTACTGCGCTAGACGCAGCACCTATACCAAGCAGGCCTGTAATTGATCCCAGGCTGGCAGGCAATGCACTCATTATACTATTTTTCTGACTGGAAAGAAAACTCATTAAACCACCTGCACTTAAATTATTCTCTGCAGCATGATTGCCCAATGCACCTAAGGCAACAGGTGCAACCATACTTAAAATAGAAGATGATGACGAATGTTTGATGCCCGCAAAATTAGACACCAGGCTTGCTATGCCTCCCGCTTTATCGCCCAAAACACCTTTCAGCATTTCAGCACCTTTGCTCAACAAATTATTATTACCATTTCCTAAAAAACCACTAATGTTACTTAATAAGCCAGAGCCGGCTGATTGCTTTGCCATCTCAAGAATGCTGGCAGCACCTTCGTGGTTATCGGCTTTGCCAACGAGGCCTGCAAGTATTGCAGGAATTGCACCACTTAATGCTTTTTGAATACCACCTTCGCTTTCATTCAATGAAGATGCAGCCGTAGAAATAAGATTATCGGTAAAAAGACCTTTTACCGAGTCGAGCAGGTTAAATGACATAATTGTAGTTGTTTTGTGTTTTTGAAATGATGGAATTGAGACGGTCGGGGCTAGCACATAGTTGTATGAATTAAAATAAATAATTAATTATACCGAAATACCGTGTAACTATTTACTCCAAAAATCATTTGAAGTTATGCAATTTGATGAATTCAACAAAAGTACAAAGGATGCATTGCCTCCAGCAACGCTTAATCAATATGCGCTATCATTATGGCACGATGCCAAAGGAGACTGGCACACTGCACATACAATAATACAGGACATAGAAGACAGAACTGCTGCATGGATTCATGCCTACCTTCACCGCAAAGAAGGAGATAACAGCAATGCTGGTTATTGGTACAACCGTGCCGGAAAAAAAATGCCTGCCTATAGCTTAGATAAAGAATGGGAAGAAATTGCAAATGCCGTTTTGTAAAAGCTACTTTTAGTTGAACAGATAATTTTAACTAACAAACTTTTGCATCTGTAGAATTAATTCCGGGTCTGGACAATTGTTTAAATATTTTTCACGCTGGCTAAACCTGCATACGCCGGGATAATCTCCTTGTTTTAGTTCCATATCAATAATAACCTGGAAATGCAAATGCGGTGGCCAGTTACCATTTTCTTCGGGCTCGCCAAAATGCGCTATCTCCTGCCCCCGCACAATATATTGCGAAGTATTAATGTTCTCTATATCTTTTAAGCTGATGTGGCCGTACAAAGTATAAAATGCAACACCATCCAGTTGATGAAGAAGTACCAGCGTTGCTCCGTAATCGCCTTTATTATTATTGAATGCAAAACTATGCACCCTTCCCCCGGAAAAAGCAAAGATTGGTGTTCCGGCAGCTCCCCAAATATCTACGCCAAGGTGTAACCTTCGTGGTTCATCATCTGCATCAAAATGATTGCTTGCTGCATAAATCACTCTCCGTTCATTATAGCCTCCAATACCATATTTACATTTGTTATCGGCAAGCTGATTGTTTATGTATACACAAAATTTATTGAGATCATTATATACATCTTCAGTTAGTGTTTTATTGTTTTCAGTAAAATCAAGTTGCAGCAATTTGTCTTTACCAGCCACAAAAGGCACCACATTGTGAAAAGTGTTTGCGTATTTATTTAACAATTGATTGACGGGATTCAATTCCATTGTATTCTTATTTCCACTGCAATTAAAAAAAATTACCACTGGATAAATATACAACCGATTAGGCTTACCCTAATAAAAAACCCCCGATAAGAATACCGGGGGGATAACCAAAACTAACTGCTATGAGAAACTGATCACCTAAATCAGAAATACAATGTAAAGATGATCAAATCGTCCGATTAAAAAATATCTATTGGCTGAAGTGTATCATTTAATCTGTAAAGAGTTGCAAAAAAGCGATGAACAGTTTACATTAATTATAAGCTTAAAAAAACTAAGTAAAATACCATAGAAGCTTATTGAAATTTATACCGATACAATCGTTTCATGTTTATGCGCTGCAAAAAAATCTGCTGGTATATTTATTTGTTGCAACAACTTTTCTTCCAGCAAATTTGCAAATGCTTCAAAATAATCTACAACATCCTGCCTCACGTTTTTCTTTAACCAGCGAAAACCACCTTGCAAATGCTGCAATACTTCTTTATTATCGAGGTATTCAATATTGTGAATATCGGTGGCTGTAAGTCCTGCTTCTTCAAGTTTTAAAAGCAACAAACTTAACGGTGCACCTGTTACTGCACAAGATTCTGCAGCAAGCTCCGTCCACTCACCTGTGCCTGTATGTGCATGGCGCAATATTTCCTTTTCATCAAGTTTTGTTATTACCTGTAGCAGGTGTCCGCAATTGCATGCGCCATGATGCCCCCATGCATAGTGATTGCCATTTTTTATACTTGCGGCTGAAGATCTTAATGCTTCAATAAGTTGTAGGGATGGTTTTGCCATAAATAAGTCTTTAATCTTAAAACAATTAATAACTCAAATTGGTTGATTTGCTGTACTGGCTTTCTTTTTGCATAAAGTTAAAAGATTTATAAAGCAAAATACATTTCTCTTAAATCCGTTTTGTTTACATAAAACATCCCTGATTGAAAAAACATTATACCCTCCATCTTTTTATTGCAGTATTACTGATGGCTGTTGTTGGTAACGCACATGCACAGCAAATAACCGGTATCTGGAAAGGAAAGATAAAATCTACTAGTGTAGAACTAAAGATTATCAAATCCGGCGATAGCCTTACTGGTTCATCTTATTACGGTTCAAAAAACAATTTCAGGCGGTATAGCATTAAAGGTTATTTTGATCCCCAAACAAATGATGTAATCTGGTGGGATGATGAACTGCTGAGTAGTGGCTATAGCCCGGCTAATGAACCTTCTTTGAATGTAGCAGATTTTAATTGCCCGGGAGAAGATAAAATGTTGCTTGATGGAACCAGTACTGTACGCGACAATAAAAACATCAGCAAAGGAAATATTCATTTACAAAAAGTGCCCGGCACAAGTTTTCCTGATGAATGGGATTGGGTAATTGACAATTACATTGCAGGCGCAAACAATCCGTATATTATAGATAGCATTGGGCAATTGGTGAGCGGGCCTAAAAAATATCCGGAAGAAGAAGCAATTGCAGCTGTAACACCACAAACAATTACTGCAGAAAAAACAAAAGCAGCTCCTCTTATTAAAACACCCCCTGTTGCCGATAAAAATATAGCAGCTAAAAAACCTTCCACCAACCAGGAAAAATTCAGCAGCAGGCAAAACAAATTGCAGATGGTGATACCAGTTACCGCACCTTTTATTGAATTAAAATTCTACGACAATGCAGCTATAGACGGCGATTCAATTGCCATATTCTTAAATGGTCGCCTTGTCCGTGAACATATTTTACTGGGAGGTGAACCGCAAATAATAAAAATACTTGCTGCAGAATTGCAGGAAGACAATGAACTGGTGCTGGTAGCAGAAAACCTGGGTTCTATTCCGCCCAATACATCTTACCTGGTGGCCAATGTTGGGCATAAACAATACGAAGCAAGGCTTTTTGCAGATGAAGGAACGAGTGCGTTGATACGGTTTGTGAAACAGAAGGATTAGTAGGTTTTTTTACCACGGAGGCGCAGAGACACAGAGAAGCACGGAGAGATTTATGTCGAATGATAAAGAAACTCGGATAGCATCAAGTGTGTTTATTATCGATAGCTTTTGAGGCAATACACTGAGTGTTTCTTCAAAACAATCAGAGCTAGCAGCTTGTAGCTTTTAAGGTGATACACAGGAGCATTTTCGATACAATAGAATTATAAGAGATTAGACAAATAAAAAGGGAAGCAAAAAATATATTCTTTGCTTCCCTTTTGCGTCTTTGCGAGAAATATAACAGATCTTATATCACTACATTCACCATTTTATTTTTTACGTAAATGATTTTTTTAGGCGGTTTTCCTTCCAGCCATTTCTGTATTGTTTCATTGGCCAGTACCAATTGTTCTACTTCTGGTTGTGCCGCATCCAATGCAATGTTTATATTGGTACGCACTTTTCCATTTACAGATACAGGATATTCTTTGGATGATTCTGCCACGTATTTTTCATTAAATACCGGGTAAGCAGCATCAAGCACACTGCCGCTATTGCCTAACTGGTGCCAAAGCTCTTCAGCAATATGTGGGGCATACGGTGTTAGTAAAACCAATACCTGTTCCAGTATTTCTTTTTTATTGCATTTCAGATCATTCAGTTCGTTTACACAAATCATGAAAGAACTTACTGCAGTATTAAACGAAAACCTTTCTGTATCATCTTCTATCTTCCTGATGGTGCGGTGCAAAATTTTCAATTCTTCTGCTGTAGGTTTTTCATCTTTCCAAACCTTACCTTTTATTTCATCATTAAATAAGCGCCATAATTTTTTAAGAAAGCGGTGCACACCTTCAATGCCTTTTGTATCCCAGGGTTTGCTGGCTTCTACGGGGCCAAGAAACATTTCATACATGCGGAAAGTATCTGCGCCAAATTTTTCTACCAAATCATTTGGGTTAACCGTATTATATTTTGATTTGGACATTTTTTCTGTTTCCACACCGCAGATATATTTCCCTTCGTTTAAAACAAATTCAGCATCAGCAAACTCACCATTCTTCCATTTCTTAAAAGAATTAGTATCTAGCTCTAAACCGTCTACAATATTTACATCCACGTGCAATTCATCAAAATCAGCAATATCAGTTATGATATCTTTAGAATAAAATGTTTGCGTCCCTTTTTTTCGATAAACCAATCTGCTGCTTCCCGTTATCATCCCCTGATTGATCAATCTTTTATACGGTTCATCATAACTTATATAACCACGGTCGTATAAAAATTTAGTCCACATTCGGCTATAAAGCAAATGCCCAACCGCATGTTCTGTTCCACCTACATATACATCTACCTGGTTCCAGTAATCGCTTACTTTTCTATCGCAAAACACCGCATCATTGTGCGGATCCATATAGCGCAGAAAATACCACGAAGAACCCGCATAACCGGGCATGGTAGAAGTTTCGCGGATCCACCTCACCCCCGTCCCCTCTCCACCTTCGGTGGCGAGGGGTGCCCCTCCGCTGGTTTGCTTATTAATCACAGTCTGCGGTTGCTGAGCAGCTTCGTTCTGTATAGTAGTTGTTTGTTCTTTTAAAGCAGTTTGAATTTGCTTTATAACAGTTTTTGTATTTTTTATTATTTCATCGTTTGCAAAGCGAATAACTTTAAAACCTATTTCATTTAATATGGAAGTCCGCTGTTCATCATAATCTTTTTGTTCTGCATCTTCATGATAACCCCCATCTGCTTCTATTATTAATCTTTTTTGCAGGCAAATAAAATCTACAATGTATGCGTCAATAGGATGTTGTCTTCTGAATTTTTCGCCGAGATTATTATCCCTCAATTCTTTCCACAAAACTTGTTCAGCCTCAGTATGACCTTTGCGATTTTCTCTTGCTAACTCATATTGCTTTGGCGTGCTTACACTATAATGAGGAACAGGTTCTTCAACAAGCGAATTTTCTTCGTCCACATCATAATTTCCTGTATTTCCCCCTGCTTGTTTTTGTAAAGCATCCTGCGGAGAGGCACCCCTCGCCATTTTATGGAGAGGGGCAGGGGGTGAGGTCCACTCTTTTAAATTCGCCAACGGTCCTTCGCCCTGCGGGCCGGGACCATATTTATCTACATGCGGCAGTTCAAGCGGTAGTTCTTTTTCATCTAACGGGTATGCTTCACCGTCTTTCCATACTATAGGAAAAGGCTCGCCCCAGTAACGCTGGCGGCTAAAACCGGCATCACGCATTTTGTAATTGATCTGGCGTTTGCCAATACCCATCTCCACCAGTTTTGTAATCACAATATCCATTGCATCACGCATCACCATACCATTTAAGAAACCAGAATTGGTAAGCTTTGCATCCTTTGTTGCGTTAGCTGTTGTTCCGTCAAATGCATCGCCAATAATATTGGTAATGGGTATATTAAAGTGTTTGGCAAAATCATAATCTCGCTGATCACCACAAGGCACAGCCATAATAGCACCAGTTCCGTAACCTGCCAAAACATATTCGGCAATCCACACAGGTATTTCACGACCATCAAAAGGATTGAAAGCGTATGCACCCGTAAAGCAACCGGTAATTTGTTTTACTTCAGCCATGCGTTCACGGTCGCTGCGGCTTTTTACATAGGCCAGGTATTTGTCAATTGCTTCTTTTTGATCTGGCGTTGTAATCTTTGCCACCAGTTCATGCTCGGGGGCAATCACCATAAAGTCTACACCGAAAATGGTATCGGGACGGGTAGTGTAAACGATCAGCTTTGAGCTTTGAGCTGCAAGCTGCGAGCCGTCAGCGGCTTTCTGCTCGGAGCCCGAAGCTGTTTTCAGCTCGAAGCTTATCTCAGCTCCCTGGCTTTTACCAATCCAGTTGCGTTGTTGTTCTTTTAATGATTCCGAAAACTCTACTTTCTCCAATCCCTCCAACAACCTGTCTGCATATGCTGTAATGCGCAAATACCATTGACGCATTTTCTTTTTTATTACAGGATGGCCACCACGCTCGCTTACGCCGTTTATTACTTCATCGTTGGCAAGTACAGTACCCAACGCCTCGCACCAGTTTACTTCTCCATAAGAAGAAAATGCAAGGCGATAACCCATCAAAATTTCTTGTTTGCGTGCATCACTGAAAGCCTTCCATTCAGCAGCAGAAAAAGATGCCTGATGCCTGAAGTCTGAATTGCCGGTGCCGTGCAATTCAAAAATATTGATTAACGTCTCTACACTTTCGGCCTTATTGCTTGCCGGGTTGTACCAGCTTTCAAACAATTGCAAAAAGATCCATTGCGTCCATTTATAATAATTCGGATCGCTGGTGCGTATTTCGCGGCTCCAGTCAAAACAAAAACCAATTTTATCCAGTTGACTGCGGAACGTAGCAATATTTTTTTGCGTGGTAACAGCGGGATGCTGTCCTGTTTCCAATGCATATTGTTCTGCCGGCAAACCAAAACTATCGTACCCCATTGGGTGAAGTACGTTAAAGCCTTTTAATCTTTTATAACGGGCATAAATATCCGACGCAATATAGCCAAGCGGATGGCCTACATGCAGTCCCGCACCACTAGGGTAAGGAAACATGTCAAGCACATAAAATTTGGGTTTAGACGATGCATTGCTCACTTTATATGCTTCCGTCTCCGTCCACTTTTTTTGCCATTCCTGCTCAATCTTTCTAAAATTGTATTCCATGTTTATCCGGGAAATTAATTATTGTGTTATCATCATTGGTTTTATGGGCATCATCGTTGCGTCGCACTCTTCACCTGCAAATCATTATAGAACCATTTGATTCAGGTCAGACGAGGGCGTCAGATCTGAACCGCAAGCATAGTCAGACGAAGACGTCAGGCCATGCATCCAACCAATAAAGACTTAAAAAAATCTTAATTAGCAGCTCTGTTCAATCACTACTAAAATATTTTGCGAAGCGCAATCGTTAAAGAGGCCGCAAAAATAACATTTGTGCTGCAGAATCCGCTATTTTTGCCCTTTTCAAAATTAGTGCAGACCCGTTAAAATCAACATCTTTATGGAGCAAAGTGGTAAATCATCCAGCAAACGTTCTCAACCCTCTTATTTTATGTCCATTTTGGGTGTATCACTAATCTTAATCCTTTTGGGCGTACTGGGCTGGTTTGTTATCAATGCCAATAAACTTGGGCAGTATTTTAAAGAAAATGTGGAAGTGAGTGTGTTTATCCGCGAAAACGTTTCACCTAAAGACAGTGCTAACCTTGTTCAATACCTCGCTTCCCAGCCTTATATCAGGACTTACGAATACGTTACCAAAGACCTCGCTAAAAAGAAATACCTCGACGATGGCAATAAAGACTGGGTAGGCGTACTGGACAAAAACCCGCTTCCCGCTACTATCTATTTTAACATCAAAAAAGAATATTCTGTTACAGATTCACTTGTTAAAATACAAAACGACCTTCAACAGAATATTGCCGTAAGCGAAGTAAAATACCCCCAATCACTGGTGAGTAACCTAAATAACATCATCCGTAAAATAAGCATCGGCCTACTGGTAATTGCCATTATTATTTCTGTAGTGGTAATTATTCTCATAGACAATACCATTAAACTAGCCATGTTTAGCAACCGCTTCTTAATTAAAACAATGCAAATGGTTGGTGCTACCCGTGGGTTCATTGCCCGTCCTATGAACATCAAAGCCATAATTAATGGGGCTATCAGTGGTGTAATTGCGGTATTGGGCATCCTTGCGGTTATACTGGTGTTTGAGAAATGGCTGCCGGAAATACGTGCCCTGAGAGATTATGCGCTTCTGTCTATACTTTTTATATCAATTATCCTGCTGGGCGTGGTTATTTCTTTTGTAAGCACCCACCGTAGCGTAATTAAATACCTGAAAATGAAACTGGACGATCTTTATTAGTCGGGAGTCATTAGTCAGGCCGGACTATCGACTACGGGCTATCGACTATCGACTCATTTTTCCTATATTGCACCCCTAACACAAAGACCATGAGCGAAAAGAAACCAACAGCAGCAAAAACATCTGCTCCGCTTTTTACAAAAGACAATTACATATGGATGATTGCGGGCATTGCCGTAATAGCACTTGGAATGTTGTTAATGGCAGGCGGTAAAAGTGATAACCCCGCAGTTTTTGATCAGAAAGAAGTGTACAGCACTACCCGCATAACCATTGCCCCGTTGGTTATAGTTATTGGCCTGGCGCTGGAAATATTTGCCATCTTCAAAAAACCAAAAAGCAATGCTTAAAGCGATTTATTGATAAATATTTATTGGCGATGAGAAATCATCGCCTTTTTTATATATGTTTATGCTGCGCTAAATAATTAAATCGCCATCCTGTTTTATGAGTACCATCCAATCCATAATAATTGCAATTATAGAAGGGTTAACCGAATTTTTACCCGTTTCCTCTACCGGCCACATGATTATTGCCAGCTCTGTAATGGGCATTAGTAAAGATGATTTTGTAAAGTTGTTTGAAATTGCCATTCAGCTTGGCGCAATACTTTCTGTAGTGGTTTTATACTGGAAAAAGTTTTTCGATTTCAGCAAATGGCAGTTTTACCTAAAACTTATTGTAGCAGTTATACCGGCATTGGTATTGGGTAAATTACTTTCAGATAAAATTGATGAACTGCTGGAGAGCCCCACTACAGTAGCTATTAGCCTGCTTGTTGGTGGTATTATCTTATTGTTTGTAGACAAGCTTTTTAAAAATCCAACTATTACTGAAGAGAAAGACATCAGCTATACTAAAGGTTTTATAATTGGTATATGGCAATGTCTTGCTATGATACCCGGCGTAAGCAGAAGTGCAGCAAGTATTATTGGTGGTATGACACAAAAGCTGGACAGGCGTGTTGCTGCTGAATTTTCTTTCTTTCTTGCTGTACCAACCATGGCAGCTGCTACAGGTTATAAATTGCTAAAGACTTTTAAAACCCATCCTGAAATTCTTAAAGACAAACATAACCTTATAATACTTGGGCTTGGCAATGTTGTTGCGTTTATTGTAGCCATGCTGGCCATTAAATTTTTTATTGGTTATTTACAGAAATACGGATTTAAATTGTTTGGCTATTACCGTATTGCTTTAGGCATAATTGTGTTGGTGCTTATTTATAATGGCGCCATTAAATAATGTGAGAAATGTGGAAGTGAGAAAAATGTGATGAATGTGACAAATGGCCGATGCCGTAATCCTCTCCACAATTGTAATAAAGAAATTATAAAAGCACTTTCACATTTCCATATTTTCACATTCTCACATTTGTATTTATGCAAACTGCTTCTAAAAAAGTAATTAACGGCTGGGCTATGTTCGACTGGGCAAACTCAGTGTATAACCTGGTTATTACCACCACTTTTTTTCCTGCTTATTATGCAGTTGTAACTTCTCTCACCAACTTCCCGGATGGTATTCATTTCTTGGGCAGAACTTATGTAAATACAGAATTGAAAGACTATGTAATGGCTACAGGGTTTTTGGTTATTGCATTTATGTCGCCCATACTTTCTTCTATTGCAGACTATAAAGGCAATAAGAAAAATTTTATGCGCTTTTTCTGTTACATGGGCGCAGCAAGTTGTTCACTTCTATTTTTCTTTGATAAAAGCCATGTATACCTCGGTTTGTTTTGCCTCATGTTTGCCGGCATTGGTTTTTATGGCAGCCAGGTTTTCTACAATTCTTACCTGCCAGAAATTGCAGAGGAAAAAGATATGGACCGCGTTAGTGCTAAAGGCTATGCTTTTGGTTATATAGGAAGTGTACTGATGCAATTGATTGGTTTTGGCCTTGTGTTATTGATGCCAGAAAGCGAAACACCATTAAAAATAACTTTTCTACTGGTAGGCATTTGGTGGGTGAGCTTTGCGCAGATAACGTTTAATGTTTTGCCCATTAGTCCAAAATCTGAACGGCAGTTAAAAACACATGTTCTTGCCAACGGCTTTGTAGAATTAAAAAAAGTATGGGATCAGTTGGTACACCTGCCCGTATTGAAACGTTACCTCTCTGCATTCTTTTTTTACAGCATGGGTGTACAAACCGTAATGCTGGTTGCCATAGATTTTGGCATTAAAGAATTAAAGCTTGAAAACACCAAGCTTATTATCACCGCGGTTATAATACAACTGGTAGCAATCGCCGGGGCTATTGGCATGTCAAAACTGTCTAACCGCATTGGCAACATAAAAGTTTTAATTCTTACTGTGCTGTTGTGGATTGGAATTTGTCTTACCGGTTATTACATGAAAACAGAAACACAGTTTTATATACTGGCTTCTCTTGTAGGACTTGTAATGGGCGGCATACAATCTATGAGCCGATCGTCTTATTCCAAGTTTATGCCCGAAACAAAAGACACCGCATCATTTTTTAGTTTTTATGATGTAACTGAAAAACTGGCCATTGTAATCGGCCTTATTAGTTTTGGATTGATTGAAGGCATCACGCATTCTATGCGCAGCTCTTTACTGGTGCTCACTTTATTTTTTGTGTTAGGTTTGCTTTTTCTTTTACTTACTGCACAGAAAATAAAAAAGACAAACTAGCACATGCGCTTATACACTATTGATACCGGATTTTTTAAACTTGACGGCGGCGCTATGTATGGCGTGGTTCCAAAGAGTATCTGGAATAAACTAAATCCTGCAGATGAAAACAATTTATGCAGTTGGGCCTTACGTTGTTTATTAATAGAAGATAATAACAGACTGGTTCTTATTGATACCGGCAATGGCGACAAACAGGATGCAAAATTTTTTAGTCATTATTATTTGCATGGAGATGATACGCTTGACAAATCATTGGCAAAACATGGTTTTAGCAGCGATGATATTACCGATGTTTTCTTAACCCATTTGCATTTTGATCATTGTGGAGGCGCTATTAAAAGACAAGGCAATGCATTGGTGCCAGCTTTTAAAAATGCAACCTACTGGAGCAATGCCCGCCACTGGAAATGGGCAACAGAGCCCAATGAAAGAGAGAAAGCTTCCTTTTTAAAAGAAAATATTCTTCCTATAGAACAAAGCGGCCAATTAAAGTTTATACCTGCAAGCAATGAGGCTTCAGTTATAAAACCTTTCTCTTCTGGCATAACGGATAATATTTCTGTAATAATGGTTAGCGGTCATACAGATGCTATGATGCTGCCAGTTATTAACTACAACAACAAAACGATTGTATACATGGCGGATTTGTTGCCTTCTGCAAGTCATATTCCATTGCCTTATGTAATGGGTTACGATATGTTTCCGCTAACTACAATCAACGAAAAAAAATTGTTTTTAAAAGACGCACTCGAAAAAGATTATACTCTATTTTTTGAACATGACCCCAGAATTGAATGCTGCAATTTGCAGATGACCGAAAAAGGAATAAGGCAGAAAGAAATATTTACACTCAAAGAAATATAATCCTTTAAATACAAAAAGCGTTTACCCCGGTGTTCTGGAGCAAACGCTTTTTACTGAATATAATAGTTTATAAAATAGTAATTGCAGCAATCATTTTATCTGCCTCCGGCTGTTTGAAATTAGTGATAGCACCCAATTCGCAGCTAAGAATATACCATGTGCCTTCTTTCTTTATATCAACCCTTTTGATGGTATAGTCTTTAAATTTAGCAATATCCCCTGTAGCGCCTTTCTTTAACGCGGTCAATCCCTGTTGAAAATATTTCAGTTGCGTCAGGTTTGGAAAACGCAGATCGGTCATGATGTCTGAAATAGAAGATTGCTGATCACGAAACTGAAGTACATAACAAGTGTCAGACTCTTTGGTAACTCTTTGCAGGTTGATTGGCCATTTTTCACCTTGTCTTAGTTCAAGGAGACTAACGGTAGAATTATTTACAATAGTAAACTGTGCTTTAGCGGCAAACGGAAGAAATAAGGCCAAAAAAATAAGTTGTTTCATAGTTATATTCTTTATGCTTGTTATTAAAATGAATCGGTATAATTGAAAATTTATTTTTATGATTTTGCAGGATAGATTTTTCAGGTATTTAAAATTTTGCCTCTCTTATTGTTTTAATCATAAGGTCTGCTTCAGATTGCCTGAAATCGGTTAAACCCCATTTTATTTCAAGCAAATACCATACACCCTCGTATTTTTTATCTGCTCTTTTTATAGAATAATTTTTAAACCGGGCAATATCTCCATTGTTACCGGTTTTTAAAGCTGTCAATGCTTTTTCAAAATATTTCAACTGCGATAAATTGGGAAATGACAGTGTATCCATTACCACGGTGCTTATCACTTTTACATCGCGAAATTGAAGAGAGTATGAAGTATCTGATTGCCCTATCTTTTTTTCAATCAGTATTGGCCATTCGCCGGAACGAATTTCAACGGGGTTATTACCCGTTTTGGGAGCTTTATTCACTTTACCAATACCGGTAAAAGGAATGATTAATAAACTTAGAAATATTTTTTTCATATAATACTGGATTGGTAAGATAAAATGATAAATCAAAAAAAACAATACAGGTTCACGGCCAATTAACACATATGTGTTCATAGGCAGATAATCACGCCTTAAAATAAAAACCTTATGTTTTTTTGAAAAAAAATGGTGGTTATTACTGCCTGCAGCTGGTTCAGTATTGTGAAATAGTCACCGTAATATTACCTGCAAATTATCTATCGTACAGAAACCAATGATGTGAGAGGATAGCGCAGGTTTTTATAACTCATCATATCTACTTTTATACTTCCTACGCTAATGGGGCTTTCTACACGCAAAGGCAGATGATTGGCATCATCGCTTACCCATACGATCATTTTTTCGCCACCTTCAAAAATGGTTCCTTTTACAAGCAAGGGTTTAAACTTAATGGCTTTAAATTTTCCATATTTGGTTTTAATAACTTCTTTGCCAAGATAACGGATGTACAAATTGTAATTCTCATTATCAAGAAACATGGTAAACGGAATTTTATCTTCCGGTTTGTATTTGTTGAAGTCTATATTGCGGGCATAAAAAATTGCGCTTACTACATCTTGTACGCAATTGGGCACTTTAAAAACACCTTCGTTGGTAACAGCAGTACCAGCCTGGTGATTGAAACTTACATTTTCATTCTTGCGATAAGTTCCTTCTTCTACATGGCGTAGAAATTTTAATGGTAATAATGATGCAGTGTCTACAAATGTTTCATACTTATCCCTCACCCTAAAAAAACTATCGTAAAAACTATATGTTTTGCCTTCACCTGTAATATGGTAAACAGGTTTGTTGTTATAGTTTTCAGTGGTTATATTAAAACTTGCTTCGCCTGCAGCTATGTAAACGCCCAATGTGTAATACACCTTAAAAACACTTTGCTCCCCAGATTGAAATGCAGTATTGCGAATTCCACAAAATTCATCGCCGGCATTTACCACAATACAACAACACAACAGCAGGGTGAGGAATAGAGGTTTCTTCATTTATCTGAAAATATTTTTAAACTTAAAAATAAAAGGCTGCCACACAATGCCGGTATTACAAGATTTATAAACCAGATAGCCGTTGCTGCGCCTGCAATTCCAAATTTATTGGCACTAACCAATGTAAACAACAAAAGACTTACCTGTCCGCGTATACCTGCTTCCGCAAGTGCAATAGTGGGTGTTATGGCTAGAATAAGATATAATACACTAATGAGCCAAAAGGAATGCCAAACCGCCACTTCTACACTAAACAATTGCAGCAGTAAGATATATTGAAATACAAAAATGATATAACGTGCAAATGAAAGACAGATTGTTCTTAACAAAATTGTAACAGGAAGATCTTCTATAACGGCAATATGCTGAAGGTACTTTGCTGCTTTTGGTAGTTTTTCTGCCCATTTTATAATCTGCCCCAGCCGGAAGTACAATAAAGAAAGAAAGGCTGTTACCAATATTGTTCCAGACAATAAAACCTTTATCCAGATATAATACCCCGAAATGCCCGCTGCTGTTACAGGATTGAACAATAAAAATATCAACCCGCCCAAACCCATTACCAGCGTAATAATTAACTGGCTGAAACTGCCAATGATGGTTAACGAAAATGCTTTCCACCGGTGCCCTTCATGCACATATATTACCCTGCCGCCATATTCACCAATGCGGTTAGGTGTGTTCATAGAAAATGCCAGGCCTGCAAGCACTGCTTTAAAAGAACTGAAAAAACTGATGGCTTCAACAGACTTTATCAATACCTGCCATTTCCTTGCTTCTATGCCCCAGTTAACAGGCACCAGCAATAATGCGAGGTAAATCCTCCACGATTGTACACCTGTTACAGACAACCGCAAATTGTGCAATGCATCCTGCAAATGCGGTTGCGTTTTTACCTGTTGGTAAATAGCGTAAGAAAACCAAATGAATAAAACCGGCCCTAAACAATAGTTGACCAGTATTTTGATATTTTTGTTTTTAATAAACATCTGCTCAAAAATAACAGTTACTTTTTGCAAACGAAATCTAAAATAATTTTAGGAATAGACCCTGGTACAGTGGTAATGGGTTATGGCCTTATAGCCATAAACGGAAATTCAATCCATGTTATTGAAATGGATGTTTTAAAACTTGGCGGTAAAAAAGATATATACGAGCGGCTTGAAGTAATCCACACAACGGTTTCGAAGCTGATTGTACAGCACAAACCCCATCTCTTTGCCATAGAAGCACCTTTTTTTGGAAAGAATGTACAAAGCATGCTAAAGCTTGGCCGTGCGCAGGGCGTTGCTATAGCAGCTGCCATGCAGTCGCAAATACCCGTAACGGAATATTCACCCAAAAAAATAAAACAGTCTATAACAGGCAATGGCAATGCAGATAAACAGCAGGTATGGAAAATGCTGCAAACAATTCTGAAACTTGCAGATGCCGATGTTAAATATTACGATGCATCTGATGCGCTTGCTGTGGCATTATGCCATCATTTCCAAACCAGTTCTGCAATACAACAATCGCCGTTAAAAACAACCACCGCAAAACCAGCAACAAAAAAAACGAAAGGCTGGGAAAATTTTATCGCCCAAAACCCTGGTCGTGTAAAAAGAAAATAAATTACTAACTTACTCTTCTTGCCTGCTGAATATTACACTTCTGATTTAATTTGTTTGGCTAACCTTATAATTAACCAATGAAATACCCCAACTGCTTTTTAGCTATGTTATCTGCATTGCTTATAACAACAGCAACAACGTTTGCACAACCACCGATGCAAAAAATTACACAATTCTGCAAGACCAATCAAAATGCAATTATTGATGAGTATATACAATTCGTTGCTATACCCAATGTATCTTCTGATACTGCAAACATGCCGTTGAACGCTTCATTTATTATAAAAATGATGAAACAACGTGGCATTGAAGGCAGCTTACTGCATGGTAAAACTGCCGGCGTTAACCCTGCTGTATTTGGAGAGATAAAAGTACCCGGCGCCACAAAAACAATTGCTTACTATGCGCATTATGATGGCCAACCGGTAAACCCAAAACAATGGACCGGCGGATTGCAACCATTTACACCAGTATTTATTACAGCACCAGTTGAACAGGGTGGCAGCATAATTAACTATAAAAAAGGAGACAGCATTAATAACAACTGGCGTTTATCGGGCCGCGGTAGTGCAGATGATAAAGCAGGCGTAATGGCTATATTAAACGCATATGATGCATTGATAAAAAGCGGAATTAAATTAACGCACAACATAAAATTCTTTTTTGAAGGTGAAGAAGAAGTTGGTTCGCTGCACCTGGGAGAAATTTTTGAGCAAAACAAAAACAAACTTGTAGCAGATTTATGGATAATTGTTGATGGGCCAAGACATGTATCCGGAAAAAAATTAGTGTCGTTTGGTGTACGCGGAGATACGCATATAGATCTCACAGTGTATGGCCCAAAACGCCCGCTGCACAGTGGCAACTATGGCAATTGGGCACCTAACCCGGCAATGATGATGGTGCAACTGCTTGCCACCATGAAAGATGAAAAAGGCAATGTGCTGATAAAAGGATTTTATGATGATGTGGTTCCATTAACTGCAGAAGAAAAACAAGCCATTGCAAAAGTGCCAGATATAGAACCCGTGTTAAAAAAAGAATTGGGCATTGCCCAACCCGATGGCGATGGAAAAGCTTTCCTTGAATTGCTACTGCAACCTACACTAAACATTAACGGTATACAAAGCGCAAATACGGGAAAGCTGGCCGCTAATATTATTCCAACTGTTGCAACAGCTACGCTAGACCTCAGGCTGGTATTGGGCAATGATGCAGACAGGCAGGTACAAAAAGTAAAAGATCATATTGCAGCAAAGGGCTATTATATTATAAACCGTGAGCCTACTGATGCCGAAAGATTAGAGCATGCAAAAATTATAAAAGTTATAACTACCGGAGATGGTTACAATGCGCAACGCACACCCATGAACCTGCCGGAAGCACAATCTGTAATTAAAGCCATTCAGGCTACCGTAAATTACCCGGTAGTTTTATTGCCCTCAAGCGGTGGCAGCCTTCCTTTGTATTTATTTGAAAAGCAACTTGGCGCCAAAGTGATTAGTATTCCTATTGTGAATTACGATAATAACCAGCACGCAGAAAATGAAAATGTAAAAATCAGTTTTCTTTACGAAGGAATAGAAACATTAGCCGCAATAATGACGATGCAATAAAAGGTTTAAAGATTTGCGATTATTTTTTCCTGTACAGCTTTAAATTCTTCAGGGGTTAATTTCAGCTTTGGCTTTTTAAAGTCCATGTCGTGTACAGAATCAATCGGTATCAAATGCATATGCGCATGCGGAACTTCAAGTCCAATAACAGTTATGCCGCAGCGGTTACATTCAAACGCTTTTTCTATAGCCTGTGCAATGGGTTTTGCAAACAATAAAATGCGTGAGAGGTAATCATCGGGCACATCAAAAAACTTATCAGTTTCTATTTTTGGTATTACAAGTGTATGCCCTTGCCGTAGTGGGGCAATATCAAGAAATGCAAAGAACAAATCGTCTTCCGCAATTTTATAAGAAGGAATCTGCCCGGCTATTATTTTTGAAAAAATGGTCATAGATAAAATTAGTGTTTTATTACAAATTAGCCACGGAGACACTAAGGACTCGGAGGTTTCACGGAGATTACTTTAAGCCGCAGATGCGCAGATTATTTTACCACACAAAACAAGAAGCTTTTACAGAGGTATAGGAAAATTATAGTAGACAGATCTATCCTGAAAATCTCTTCAATCCCCGCCCGACTGAACGCCGCTCGGGCGGGCAATAAATCCAGGTTCAGACAATTTAGCCGAAGGCTTCAAGCCCGCAGATGCGCAGATTTATCATTTTCATCATAACAATCATAATAATCCGCATTCTATTTAATAAGCCGAAGGCTAAAAAAAATGAGCTGAAAAAATCAGCCCATTAATAATAGCTTGCAATAAGTTTATTATGCTGTAATGCTTTCTACTTTAAACTTAATAACGCCTGCTGGTACATTTACGTCTACTACATCTCCCACTACTTTACCCAACAAAGATTTTCCTATAGGAGAAGTTACAGAAATCTTACCCAGTTTTAAATCTGCTTCTTTTTCAGAAACAATCTGGTAGCTTACCTGCTTCTTTGTATTCATATTTACAAGTGCAACTTTGGTAAGGATGCTCACTTTAGAAGTATCAATTGCATTCGTATCTACAATACGTACATTGGCAAGATCACTTTCCATTTTTTTCAATCTTGCTTCCAGGAGGCCCTGCGCTTCTTTGGCGGCATCATACTCTGCGTTTTCTTTCAAATCGCCTTTTTCACGTGCTTCTGCTATGGCTTTTGAAGCCGCTGGACGATCTATTGTTTTCATACGCTGCAGCTCTGCTTTAAGCTGTTCCAGCGTTTCTTTTGTCACATAAATTACTTCACTCATAACACTTTACTTTGATAGTGAACAGAAAAAAATAACAACGCCCCAGATGTGTTACTGAAGCGTTGCCATATTAACGAAGATATGAAAATTTTTGACTGAAAAAGGCAAGTGCCTGCCCGAAAAAATTAAAGTTAGCCGTGTTTTATTCTTTTCTTAACCAGCTTGTTGTGCAAAAAATAAATCCCTTTTTCTACCAGCATTGGTTTTTTTATGGCGTCATCGTTGCGTCGCAAGCACTTCATCTTTTGCACAATGGGCAACTTAGGCTTATTGCAAAGTCTTCAAAAACTTATTGTAGCCAAAAGCTAAGGCTATTCCCTTACAAAAGTATACTCGTAAGTGTAGCTACCCGATGTAAAGACGGCCTTAAAACTTCCGCCACCGTTATAATCGTTGTCATCAAAAACCCAGTCCGCAGCCGGATTGTTGTTTCCGCTTTCATACATCAGCAATGAAAACACATTGTGATAACCTTCTCGGTAATGTCCGTATCCATCATAATAACCATCGGTTACAGGATACATACTCCAACTGCCACGCAACGATCCTAATGCATCGCTGTAAGAAACATTTCCATTTGCATAAAAAACAAAAGTGCCATTTTCATAACCAGTGCTGATGCCTTGCCATTTATATCCATCATATCTTTCAACACCCTGCAAATACCATTTGCCTGTTAGCGGAGCAACATAAGGCGTATCAACATACTTGGTGCAGGAAGATGCAAGCATAATTATTAAACCTGCAGATAAAAAAAGGAGTAGATTTCTTTTCATAAAAATGCGTTTACTCTACTCATTAAAAAAGCATACCGGATGATGATAAGCAAGTGTTAAAAAGCGAGACGCTAATTGTGAGGCGTCAGTGGTGAGACGTGAGATAGAAAATAAATTCGGGTTTCGATTAAACCTTTTAAAATTGGTAACAGTGATGCACAAGCTATTTACAGGTTTAGCTTATCCAGTACTACTTTGGCCATTTTATAAAAAGCTTCGTGGGTATAACCTGCTATATGCGGAGTGATAATAACATTTGGCTGTGCCAGCAACCATTGCAGTTGCTCTTTTTGTAATGCAGTATAAGTATCCAGCTTTTCATTTTCAAGTACATCAAGTGCGGCACCGGCAATCTTTTTGTTTTGCAGGGCATTTATGACAGCGGCAGTATCATGCACCTTTCCGCGGGAGGCATTGATGAAATAAGGCTTTTGCTCCAGTGCATTAAAAAATGAATCATTGGCCATATGCTGTGTTTCTGCTGTTAGTGGCACATGAAAGCTGATGACATCTGCATACCTGCAAACCTGTTCAAGATTGGCTTCTTTTATATTGCCTTTTGCAAAACCATTTTTGTATTTGTCGTACGCAAGAATAGTTACATCGAAAGAAGAAAGCACTTTGGCAAAGGCCGAGCCTGCATTGCCAAAACCGATAATACCTACTGTTTTTCCTGTAAGTTCTACACCGCGGTTTTCATCGCGTATCCATTTGCCTTCCTTTACTTCCTGCATGCTTTTATTAATATTGTTCATCAGGCTTAGCAGCATGCCAAGTGCCTGCTCTCCTACTGCATTGCGGTTTCCTTCAGGACTGCTAACACATGCAATACCTTTTGATTCTGCATAAACAGTATCTATCAATTCCATTCCGCTGCCGAGGCGGCCTATCCATTTAAGCAAAGGGGCTTTGTCAATAATATTTTTATCAATAGTAAGCCTTGTTGTTACAATAAGACCTTCTGCTTCGGGTATAATTTTTTCCAGTTCGGCATAACTTATCTGTGGCTGATAAACAATTTCAAAACCATTGCTGGAAAGACGTTCTTTCAGGTAATCGTGCACTTTTGCTGTAATAATAACTTTTCTCATATCCGGGGTTAACGCATTTTAAATGTAAGGGCTGCAAATTGTGCGATGCTAAGTTGTTCTGCACGTTTATTAAAAATAGGAGCTTCTAGTTCTACTGGCTCAAACAAAGCTTTCACCGCATTGCGCAATGTTTTTCTTCGTTGGTTAAATGCTGTTTTTACCAATAGAAAAAGCTGTCGTTCACTTTTCATTTCAGGCACTTGCCTGGCTGGCGTTAATCTTATAACAGCACTTTTTACTTTAGGTGGAGGATTGAATGCATCTTCACTCACTTCAAACAAATATTCTGTATCAAAAAAAGATTGTACCAACACACTGGTAACCCCATAAACTTTGCTTCCTTCTTTTGCAACAATCCTTTCTGCAACTTCTTTTTGAAACATGCCAATCATACATTCCACATCTGCTTTCCACTCCAGTACTTTAAAAACAATCTGCGATGAAATATTATAAGGGAAATTGCCCACTACTGTAAATTGTCCATCAAAGGGTTTTTCAATGTCTAAAAAACTTTTATGAATGATTTTATCTTTTAACTGCGGATAAGTTTTTACTAACCATTGTACTTTTTCATCGTCTACTTCCACACATTTAAAATCAATATTGGTTATGGGCAAAAGGTATTTTGTAAGAGCACCGCCGCCCGGGCCAACTTCAAGCAATTGCTGAAAAGGAGTTTGCTTCAATGCTTCAACTATCCTTCGGCAAATATCCTCATCCTTTAAAAAATGCTGGCCAAGAGATTTCTTTAGTGTATACATTCCTGCAAAAATACAGGTAAGCAATTGGCGAAACAAAAACCTTGCTTATATTTCAGTCTTGTATAGCCTGTCTTTTAAAAAAACCATATCCAGTGCAACGTTCACATACAATTCATTTACCATTGCAAAACCAAATGGGTAATTATCGTACCTTAATTTCCTGATTATATAAAGCTTAAAATTCAACAGATGAGAATCTCTATTGCACCTGTATTACTAAGTGTTGTATTGCTGCTGTTTGCATCTTCTAAAGCGCTTGCTGATACTACTTTTATAAAATTTGGTTCTTCCTGGCAATACCTTGATGATGGTAGTAACCAGGACAATGGCAACTGGAAAAAAGGCAATATTACTTGGCCATCCGGACCTGCGCAACTCGGTTATGGCGAATCTAATGAAAGAACAGTAATAAGTTATGGAGGTAATGCCAGCAATAAATACATTACTACCTATTTCAGAACTTCGGTTACTATTGGCAATCCATCCAGCTTTTCTTCTTTCAATATAAATATGTATTTAGATGATGGTGCTATTGTTTATGTAAATGGTGTACAAGTTATTAAAACCAATTTACCAGATACAATAACTTATACCACAGCGGCAACTGCAGCTGCTGCAGAAGATGGACATGCTATACAAAGTTTTTCGGTGCCGTCTTCAAGTTTTCGTTCGGGTAAAAATACAATTGCGGTAGAAGTTCATCAGAATACAATTAGCAGTTCAGATCTTGTATTTGATCTTGAACTTGTTGGTGCAGGTAAATCTGCAGAGCAAATTATTTCGCGGGGGCCATTATTACAGATGCTAAACCAAACATCGGTTACTATTAAATGGAATACTGCAGGCAATGCAACATCGAGGGTAAAATATGGTACATCAGAAAACAGTTTAACATCTGTAATTGCAGACAATAAGCAAACTACCAAACATGAGCTGAGCATTACCGGGTTAAAACCAGATACCAGGTATTATTATGCCATTGGATCTACTACCTCAATTATTAAAGGCAGTTACAGAAACTCATTTACAACTGCTCCTCCTGCCACTACAAAACGTAAAATAAGAATTGCAGTATTTGGTGATGCAGGAACAGGAAACAATGTGCAAAAAGCAGTTCGGGATGGTTATATGCATTTAAGTAAAGGAAGCCGGCCGGATCTTGCTTTGTTATTAGGAGACAATGCCTATAGCGGTGGTACCGATGCCCAGTACCAGGCCAATTGTTTTAATATTTATGATAATAATGTTTTTGATAATCATCCTGTATTTCCTGTTCCCGGCAATCATGAATATGATAATGACCCTGCTGGCGTAGCAGGTTTGCGTGGTACACATGCCATATCTTACTACGACAATTTTATATTGCCAACCAAGGCAGAATGCGGCGGCACAGTATCTGGCACAGAGCATTATTACTCGTTTGACTATGGCAATATCCATTTTATCATGCTTGATTCTTATGGTTATGACGACAATAAATTATTGTATGATTCTACTGGCAAACAGGCATTGTGGCTTAAAGCCGATCTTGCGGCTACTGCCGGTTTGCACAAATGGACCATTGTTTGTCTTCATCATCCGCCATATACACATGGCACACACAACTCCGACACTGAAAAAGATCTTATTGCCATACGCCAGCAGATAACACCGATACTTGAACGCTTTGGCGTTGACGTTGTGCTGGCAGGGCACAGCCATGTTTATGAAAGAACTTTTCTTGTAAAAGATCATACGGGATTGTCTACACCCTTTAATACTTCAACAGAAGGTGCAGGAACCAGGATTGATGGATCAAGTGCCAAGTATGATGGCACAGCTAAATCGTGCCCATACTTTACAATAGACAGCGTTTACAAACATGGAACAGTTTATGTAACTGCTGGCTCTGCAGGGCAGGTTGGCGGCGGAACCAATTCACAATTCCCGGTTTTCTATTACAAAAATTATTCGGGAGATCCGGGAGGAGAATCTGGTGCGTTATACCTGGAAGTGGAAGACAACCGTCTTGATGCAAAATTTGTTGGTGGCAGCGGAAAAGTGCGTGACCGTTTTACCATCATGAAAGGTGTAAACAAAAATACCATCATCAATACAACTGTAAATAAACCAACTACATTAACTGCTTCCTGGGTTGGCAACTATAACTGGTACACAACAGACGGCAACCAGGATACGGCACGTACACTATTGCTTAAACCTTCTTCTGCAGGCAATTTTACTTATTATGTAAATGATAGTATCAACAATAATAAAACCTGTATTGCAGATACTTTCCTAGTACAGGTAACTTCTTCACTGGCTGTTGCCGTTGTTAATTATAACGCTTTAGTAAAAAATAATAAAGTAATAGTAAACTGGACAACCATGCAGGAATTGAACAGTGATTATTTTACAATAGAAAGATCTGCAAACGGAACAGATTATAATATGGTAATGGTAATACCGGGTAAAGGAAATGCTGTTGCTGCTACCAATTATGAGTTTATTGATAACAATGCTTTGGAAGGAGCTAACTATTACCGGTTAACGGCGACCGACAAAAATGGAGATATTAAGATAGCAGGTATTAAACTTGTAAATAACAATAGTTCAAAATCAGTCAGTCTTAATATTGGAACCAAGTAAAACGACAAGTCACTGTATAGAAAGATTTGGATGCAGGTTCGCAGATTGATAAAACAAAAAAATATTCTTCTTATTAATGCTGATTGCCTATGCTAAGTTTCTTCTGCCGATACCTGCGGCATAACGGATCATTATTGAACTACTGTACAAGTGTGCGACGCAACACTGCTGCTTAAAGAAAAAATGCTTGTCCCCAAAAAAAGAAGAAAGCCATGTTGTTTGACATGGCCTTCTTTATATTATTTCATTAATAACAACGCTACCCTAACGTTGTATAATCAACCGCTGATTAAATACTTTGTCGTTTAATACAATCTGTACAATGTAAACACCTTTTTGCAAAGCGCTTACTTCATTCAGTTCAAAATTATTTGTGCCGCTGTACACCTGGTGCGATTGGCTGAGAATATGTTTTCCGGCTGCATCAAGCACATTTATTTTTACTAGTGTTGAATTAACAGACTCTACCGTTACATGCACAACATCATTTGCAGGATTTGGCGACAGGCTTGTACTATTTTTAGGTTTGCTTCTTATTATAACCTGGTTGCTGTACTTACCCGTTGTTTTACTTACTGCTTTTATACGATAATACCATTTTGCTACCTGGATGCCATTAAGCTGGTTATCTATTGCAGTAAACAATTTTGCATTGCAAGCACCCACTGTTCCGGCAACATCCTGAATTTTATAAAAATTTACACCATCTGTACTGCGTTCGATAATAAAATCATCAATACTCTTATCGGAAGTAACTACCCAGCTTAATTTTACAGATTCATTTGCCAGTTCGCCGCTTATGTTTAAGAAATCAAGCGCAAGAACATAAGGTTGAAAACGCCAGTCGCGTTCAAAAGAACCATTACAGTTCTGTACTCTTGTTATTGAGCCTGGTGTTGGATCGCCGGTTAAACTTCCTGCTGGTCCCATGCGGGAAGAAGTGGCTTTTGCAGATGTATTATCTGTGTCAAACCTGTCATCAAGACCATCGCCGTCTGTATCAATTCCGGTTAGCGTAACCAAATCATCTACTTTACAATTGTTGTTTAGATCATTTCCTTCAATAATATCTAATGACCCATCATTATCTGTATCTGTATCACGATAATCAGGCTGGCCATCTGCATCCTGATCATTTGGTGTAATGCCATTGCCACCAAAGCCAACAATGTTATCATAAGCATTGTCAATACCGTCTCCGTCTGTATCTGTATAGGTTGGCAACAGATAGCTTGAAGTTGATAACCCTTCTACATTATCTGGTATACCATCATTGTCTGAATCAATGTCAATATAATCGGGATTACCACCGGCATCGGAATTAAGCGGCGTAAATACTGGCATTGCATCAACAACTGTACTCCAGCCATTGGTGCCAATTGCACCATCTATGCGGCCATTGCTGTCTGCGTCTGTTAAACCTGCTTCTCTTACATCAGTAATACCATCACCATCGCTATCAAGATCATATGGATTTGCTTTACTGTCATTGTCCATATTTTTATACGGATAAGAATCTGCACGGCCATCATTGTTTATATCTGCGCCTGTTCTCAGCAATGCATTTGCGCTGTTTTCTGCAGTACCATCGTTGCCTACATCTCCATCAACTGCATCTGAAAAACCATCTGCATCACTATCGGTATAATTGTCAATCATACCATCATTGTTTGCATCTGTACCGCCTGCTTCCACAACATCTGGTATACCATCATTATCACTATCAAGATCTATATAATCGGGTATGCCATCTGCATCAGTATCACGCAAACCCAGGCCGTTGCCAGAACCTGCCTGACCGGTATTATTGGCGTCTACATTTTGTGAAAGGCCGTCGTTATCTGTGTCTGTATAATTATCAATTCTTCCGTCTCCGTTTGCATCTACACCGCCTGCTTCTACAACATCGGGTATACCATCGTTATCACTGTCAAGATCCATTTGGTTAGGTATACCATCCAAATCGGTATCAAAATGGTCATTCACGCCATCATTATTAACATCAACAAAACCGGGATAAGAAGCATCTGTAAAATTTGGGATACCATCGCTATCATCATCAGCAAATGCATCTGCACCATTGCTTTCTACATAATCAGGTATACCATCATTGTCGTCATCAATATCAGGACATGGTTGCAGTAAAACATTAAACCTAACTGTATCCGTACAACCAATACCTGAATTCCAGAATGCATAATAAGTGCTTCCTGCTGTAATTGCTGTTGCAGGGTTAAACTGGTTTGCCGGTATAAATGGTATGGCATTATAAAATGTATAGCCACTGTATAACGAAGAAGGCAATGTTACTGTAAGTGAAGGGCATAAATTTACCAGTGAAGTATCTCCTCTTGACTTACACGGTCCTGTTATAGTATTGGTAATAGCCCCTTCTACAAAACAACCCGCACTTAAATAACCACTGTGATCAAACAATACCTGCAAAGAATTTTTACCGATATAATCTATACGTGCCTGGTTGGATGCAGTAGCATTACATGCAATTATCTGGCACACATCTGTTGCATTTACTTTAAAGCTTACAGAATCTGCTTTGTTAGGGATAACCTGGCCGCCGCTAACCGCAGTTGCACCTGTTCCTATCCTGAAAATTACTCTTCTGCCTATTGGATCATATTCTGCTTCATCATCACCAGCTGCATCTGTTTTAGGAACATTGTTTATTGCAAGACTACCTGGTTTATAATTTACATTGGCAGGCAAAGTATCTGTAATTACTGTAGTAGCACTTGTATCTGTTCCGTTGTTAAGCGTATTTATTTTGTACAGCAGGCTATCGCCTGATAACCACGAACCACCACTGAGATCAGTTGAACCCTTAATCATGTAAAAACTTGGGTTGGCTACTGATATAGCAGAAGTAACAACTTGAAGAAAAAAGTTTTCTCCACCAGATGATGGCGAACTAATTCTTATTCGGGCCGAAGTTTTATTATTGCCCAGCACAGAGTTGGCACTATTGGGCAATTGCAATATATCTGCATCATAGCCCAACGTATTGGCATGTGCGGGGTTTCGGGTAGTAACATTGGCGCCCATATAAGAAATAGTGCTGTTCCACATATCACTGAGGTTACTGCTGGCATTAGGCGTAAGATCAGTATATACACCGGCTGCAGAAGAATCCTGTTTAAAAAAGAAACCATCACTACTTCCCCTGTCGCCATCATAACATACAGCGCCAAGTTCGCAACTAACGGGCCCGGTTAGTGGCGTTGTAAAACCGCCGATTGGAATATCGTTTTGTGTGCCACTGGCTACTATACTAAAGCCATCAAACACTACAAGGTTCCTGGGTATTTCAACATTGTTTTTATACGCTATAACCAGTGTCCATCCTGCAGATTGGTTTGATAACCCTGTTGATACCGGTACTACCTGGTTAGCCACTGTATAAGTTCCGTTTGCGCTAAACTTATTAATCAAAGATGTTACATCGGCAAAAGCTGTATAGCCATTGTGGTTCGAGCCAACATTGTAATTATGTAAATCCGTTTGCTGAGAAACCACTTTGCTGTAAACAGATGCACCGGGCACTTTTAATAATACAGTATCGTATCCTACTTTCCAGGTTACGTCTCCGCTGCCACCAAGTGATGCACCCCAGTAAAGGCCTGCCCATAACACCTCACTGCAACCATTTAAAGTAAGATCTGAACTGGTAGAATTATAGGTATTATTTGTAGGTACACCATTCAGCTCCATATCAAAACTAATATCACTACTGCTGGCTGTTGTCTGGTGAATTTCAACGGCAATTGTATTATTACCCGCAGAAAACGCAGACGGGCTTATTGTTAAAGGAATAACAGTATTGCCATCATCTGCAGCATTAGCAGTAGTAGTTGTATAGGTAATAACGCCTGTTGGCATATTGTCTCTTGCTACCTCTACCCCATTTACGTACACAACAATTCCATCATCGCGGTGTACATTCATAAGAAAGCTGCTAAACAAAGATGGGTTAGGAATATTGACAACTTTTCTAAAATAAGTAGAGATATTTTTAGTACCGCAGCTCGCAACAGGGGTACATCCCGCAAATACTGTTGTTGCTTCATCGCCATCGCCATAGCCTAATTGACCAATCCCCGATTTCCATGCTGCATCATTGTACGCAACCGTATTCCAGTTGGTGAGGTAAGGTTGATGGGCCACATTTACTGTGTCAAAATACTTCCAGGAAGCATTGTAGGTAAAGAAAACGGTGTTTGGCGGATTGTCAACATCGAGATTTACACCTGCACCGCTATTATTGGTTCCTGTACCCGATGGTGGTGTTTCATTGGTTACGCCACCTGCTGTAGTAATAATATTGTTTGAAACAAATTTGATATTGCCGCGAACCGACGCATTTGTATAGCGTGGAGTAAACGGTCTTATAACCTGTGCACCTATTTCAGTTGCCCCAAAAATAGCCAGGGCAATAAGCAAATAGCGGGAAGGGTTCTTCATATTTTCTGGGTTAAGATCCTGCCATTGATCGCTTAAAAAATTATTGTGTGCCTTTTGAGCAATATGACAGTTTGGGTTGTTTGAGGATTCAAACTGATTGAATCACAACATGCTTTCTAAAAAATAATAACAAAAAAATAATATTTTAATGCTAAACGCTACTAAACATTATTTAATTGCGTTATACGCTCATATACTTATTAATATTAAGATCAGTATGAATCATAAAAAATTAAAAACGAGGTCAATAGCTAAATTAATTTAAACATATTAAGAGATTACATAGAAATTAATTACTAGTAAACACTTAGTTAAGTTTTAACCAATATCAATGAAACCCAACAACCCCCTTTATTGCCTGCTGGCAATTATTGCAACTTGTTTTATACAAGCAACTGCATTTGCAGATACTACCTATGTTAAGTTTGGCTCAACATGGAAATACCTAGACAATGGTACAGCAGCACCCACAGGATCGGGTGCGGCGGATTGGCGCAATGTTTCTTTCAATGATGCCGCATGGAATAGCGGACCAGCTGAACTTGGTTACGGAGATTTTAAAGAACGCACTGCAGTTAGCTATGGCGGCAACCCATCCAGCAAATACATTACTACCTATTTCCGTAAAACGCTCAATATCGCCGACATTAGTTTATACAGTGGCATCCGCCTCAATACCTATATAGATGATGGTGCTGTTATTTATGTAAACGGAACAGAAGTTGCCCGTACCAATATGCCTGCAGGCACACCAACAAATGCTACACTTGCATCTGCTGCTGCAGCGGAAAATGGCAACACTATTATTACGTTTGACATTCCAACAACATCATTTGT
Source organism: Chitinophagaceae bacterium (assembly GCA_044227095.1). Taxonomy (GTDB): domain Bacteria; phylum Bacteroidota; class Bacteroidia; order Chitinophagales; family Chitinophagaceae; genus JACMLD01. Next base: position 472,730 of record JBGAFV010000001.1, read on the forward strand.
GAGCGGAAATAATTTGATAGCAGTAGAAGTTCACCAAAATTCAGCCAGTAGTTCAGACCTTACTTTCGATCTTGAACTGATTGCAAAACCTGCCGGTGGAACAATTTTTAATTTTGGATCAACGTGGAAATATCTTGACAATGGAAGCAACCAGGGCACAGCCTGGATTCCTGCAGCATTTAGTGATGCTTCATGGAAAACAGGCACCGGAAAATTTGGTTATGGTGATGTCGAAAATACCTATGTGTTCTCTGGCTGTGGCACTTCAAATTACCCGGCAGCAGAACCAACTGCTCCATCCTGCGGCACAAAATATATTACTACCTACTTCAGAAAGACATTTAATATTACCGGCGTAAGCAATTATTCTTCGTTTACCATTAATGCTTACCGAGATGATGGCATGGCAGTTTATGTAAATGGTGTTGAAGTGGTAAGAGATTTATTAGCTGCAGGTGCCACGTACACAACAACTGCTACCAATGCTGCTGATGATGGGCAAACTATAAATTCTTACTCAGTGCCTGCCAGTTATTTTGCAGAAGGCTCAAATACAATTGCTGTTGAACTTCATCAAACTTCGGCTAGCAGCAGTGATCTTACTTTTGATATGCAATTGGTGGGTAATACCGGTGCAGCAGAACCAGATATCATACGTGGACCTTTATTACAAATGCTTAATGGAACTGCAGTAAGTATTCGGTGGACCACTGCATCAGCTACTACATCAAGATTGAAATATGGTTCTTCTGAAAACTCACTTACATCCACACTTTCAGATAATACATCTGTTACAGAACATGAATTGCGCATAACTGGCTTAACAGCCGATACAAAATATTTTTATGCTGTTGGTTCTGCTAATTCTATAGTTAAAGGCAGTTACCGGAATTATTTTACTACAGCACCCCCTGCTAATACTACACGCAAAATTCGTATTGGTGTTTTTGGTGATCCCGGAACCGGTAACAGTGTTCAAAAATCTACAAGAGATGCATATCTTGATCTTAGAAACGGGTACAACAATTCAGAACTGGCGATAATGCTGGGCGATAATGCATACAATGCAGGCTTGCAAACAGAGCATCAAAGCAACTTCTTTAATATTTACAACGACAATATATTTCCAAGTCACGTAGTGCTTCCGGTGCCAGGCAACCACGAATATGCAAATGATGCCAGCACGCCGCTATCGAGCAACCTGCGTTACACACGTAATATTCCTTATTACAGCATTTTCACACTTCCTACAGCAGGTGAATCTGGTGGTGTAGCATCAGGCACAGAACAATATTATTCTGCTGATTACGGCAATATTCATTTCATTATGCTGGATTCTTATGGCTATACGCCAGATCCAACTGACCCAACCAATATTGCCAAGTATACAAGGCTTTTTGATGATACTACAAACGGACCACAGGCCAAATGGTTAAAACAGGATTTAGCTGCTAATGCAGGTACGCATAAATGGACTATTGTATGTATGCACCATCCGCCTTATACCAATGGCACACATGTATCGGGTTATTCATCAGATGGTGAATCTGATCTTGTTGCACTGCGCAAGTATATAGCCCCTATTTTTGAACGATTTGGTGTAGACATTGTATTAACTGGTCATAGCCACGTGTATGAAAGAACTTTCCTCATTAAAGGACATACAAGTTTTGCAACTTCATTTACTGCAGCCAACAAAATGAGCACTTCCAGCGGAAGATATGATGGTACAGCAGGAAATGTTGCTTCATCAGACTTTAATGCTGCAACTACATCGTGCCCATATTTTACTATAGACAGCACTTATAACCATGGCACAGTGTATATAGTAGCCGGATCAGCAGGGCAGATTGGAGGCGGAACCAATGCTATGTTCCCTGCATTCTATTATAAAAACTATAGCGGAAGCACAAACGGAGAAGCAGGTTCTATGTATTTAGAAATACAAGACAACAGGCTTGATGCAAAATTTGCAGGCAGTGGTGGTACGCATGATCAATTCACTATCATGAAAGGTGTAAACAAAAAGACTGTAGTGAACACAACAGTAAACACACCAACAACGCTTACAGCATCATGGATTGGAGGATATAACTGGTATACTGCACCTTTTCCGCCAATTGTTACACAGGGAACCAACCGTACTTTTTCTGTAACGCCGTCTGCAAGTGGCACCTATACTTATTATGTAAACGACAGCATTTCTCCCAAAGCAACTTGTATAGCAGATACATTCCAGTTGCAGGTTATTTCTACACTGGCAGTATCAGTTATTAATTACAATGCATTGTTGAAAAATAAAAATGTATTTGTGAACTGGACAACCACACAGGAAATAAACAACGACTATTTTACCATAGAAAGATCTGCTAATGGCAGGGATTATGAAATGGTTATAATTATGCCTGGTAAAGGAAACTCCGCAAGCGCCACCAATTATGAATTTATAGACAGGGATCCATTGCCAGGTGTAAGTTACTATCGTTTATCTGCAACCGATAAAGACGGCGACACCAAAATTGCAGGCATAAAAACTGTAAACAATAGTTCGGTAAAAGATTTCAGTATTTCTATTCAGCCTAATCCTGCGGTTAATAACGAAGTAAACACGGTTTTACAAAGTGCCAAAAAGCAACTGGTGAAAATTAAAGTATACAATACAGGTGGTGCCGAAGTGTACAGCAAACAATGGCAGGTACAGCCCGGCAGCAACCCGCTAAGGTTCAACCTGCCAGCAGGCATCTATATAATAAATACAGAAGCACAGGATGGTAGCAGGATGACTGAAAAATTGATCGTCAAATAAATAATCAAAAAATAAATCCCTTTTGAATTGCTTCGAAAGGGATTTATTTTTAAGTGGATTTTAGAAGTACTTGCCAATTGGCATAACTTTAAAAAAATATCAGGGTTGTTTCAATGAAAAAAAAGCTGGTTGTTATATCATGCATTATAGTTGGCGTATTGCTGCTGTCTTTCCACTCTGCACAAAATGACACAGCCAAAGAAAAAATAAAAGAATACTACCACACACAGTTTACAGATCTGTCAGAAAAAATAAATACACTTAAAAAAAGTGTAACGCAAGGCCAGAATGAAAAAATAATACAACAAAATTTTTTACAGGCCCGCCTCTCTTACAAGCATATTGAATTGTTTATTGAATATTACCTGGAACTGGATGCACCGAAATTTAATGGCCTTGCTATTGATTTTATAGAAGAAGAAGACCCGGAAGCATTACAGGAACCACAGGGTTTCCAGATGATTGAATCCTTTATTTATCCGCATTATAACAGGAGCAAAAAGAAAGATCTGCTAAATTATATTGATAAACTTCTTTCCATTTCAAATGGCATTGGCAATAACAAAATGGTTTTTGAACCGGATGATTATATACCCGATGCAGTAACTGAAGAACTGTACAGAATTATTGCCCTCGGCATCAGTGGTTTTGATTCTCCTATTGCACAAATTTCTGTGCAGGAAACCTATGCGTCTTTATCAAGCGTACAGTTTGTAATACAATCTTTCAAAGATGAAATAAAAGAAAAAAACATTGACGGCTTTAGCAATGCTATGCAATTGCTTGATGAAGCTAAACAATATTGCATTCAGCATAACAACTTCAACCGCTTTAACCGGATGGAGTTTATTACCCATTTTATAAATCCTGTTTGCAGTTGGTTCAGCAAAGCAAAAGATGAAATGGGCTATAAAGAAAGACAGGCGAGATATTCGCTTATAAAAAGAACTGGTAATCTCTTCGACGAAAAAAGTCTCCGGCTCAATACTTACATTGGTGATGATACAATAACTAATGCAAGAATTGTATTGGGCAAAAAATTATTTTATGAACCATTGCTGTCAACCAGCGGTAAAAGATCCTGCGCAGGTTGTCATCATCCGGACAAAGCTTTTACTGATGGTTTAACTACTGCACTGCAAATTGACGAACATTCAACATTGCCACGCAACACACCCACGCTATGGAATGCAGCATTGCAACGCAATCTTTTTTATGATAGCAGGCAGGCTTCGCTTGATCACCTGATAACAGAAGTGCTGAGCAATGATAAAGAAATGAATAAAAGTGCAGAGAGTGCTATTGAAAAAATTATTCATCAAAAAGAGTATGCAGATTTATACAATAAGGCTTATCCGTTTACAGATACAGTAATGTCAGGCAAAAAAATTGTAAATGCCATTGCTATGTACCTGCGTACACTGGTGAGTTATAATTCACGTTTCGATAAATACATACGCGGAGATAAAACTAAAATGAGTGCTACTGAAGTAAATGGTTTTAATATTTTTATGGGCAAGGCTAAATGTGCAACTTGCCATTACGTTCCATTATTTAATGGTTCCAAGCCACCCACTTATTATTACCAGGAATCTGAAGTATTGGGCGTGCCTGCAACAAGGGATACTGTGCATCCAGTGCTTGATAAAGACCCGGGAAGGATTGCGGTTTTGAAAGCTCCATTTTTTAATCATGCATTTAAAACTCCTACGCTGCGCAACATTGAACTTACTGCACCTTATATGCATAATGGTGTTTACAAAACATTAGAAGAAGTGATTGACTTTTACAATAAAGGTGGCGGACAAGGACTGGGATTGGATGTACCTAATCAAACTTTACCTGCAAATAAATTGCAGCTTACCAAAACAGAAATGAAGGAATTGAAATCTTTTTTGCTTACACTTACTGATACTACTGGGGTGCATTGATATTAAACCTCAGAGACAGTACCTATCTAACCACAGAGACACGGAGAACATCGGGAAGCAAAGGGTTTTATCGATCAAATACAGAGATACTTTGATTGTATTGAAATGCTTTATTGGAAATTTCTTTTGAGGCGATTACACAGTGGCATCTTCGATGTTTCGTAACCACAGAGACACGGAGTACATCGGGAAGCACAGGGTTTTATCGATCAAATACAGAGATACTTTGATTGTATTGAAATGCTTTATTGGAAATTTCTTTTGAGGCGATTACACAGTGGCATCTTCGATGTTTCGTAACCGCAGAGACGCGGAGGACATGGGAAGCACAGGGTTTTATAGATCAAATACAGAGATACTTTGATTGTATTAAAATGCTTTATTGGAAATTTCTTTTGAGGCGATTAAACAGTGGTGTCTTCGATGTTTCGTAACCACAGAGACGCGGGCCAAAATCTCGCTGTGTTGCTTTGTGTTCCCTGTGTTTCCGTGGTTCAGCTTGAAGCTTGCAGCTAAAAGCTAGCAACCTAAAGCAAGCAGCTTGAGGCTTCTAACCCTCTAGTTCAATATCAATCTTTTCATCCACTGCTCCGGCAAGAAGTTTATCTTTCATTCGTTTCAATGGATTTTTATGATATTCCTCAAATTCGCTTCGTTGCTTAATAATATCTGCGCATTTAAAGATAGCAGCGAGGAAAGAAGAAGCATCTGCTTTGTTTTTACCAGCTATATCAAATGCAGTACCATGGTCTGGAGAAGTTCTTACACCAGTCAAACCTGCACTATAATTTACACCTTCGCCTTTTGCAAGTGATTTAAAAGGAATAAGCCCCTGGTCGTGATACATGGCTAGTACAGCATCAAACTTTTCATGCTGGCCACGTGCAAAAAATGCATCAGCGCTATATGGACCAAACACAATTACATTGCTATTGCTTTGTTTAAAATCTTTTATTGCCGGTTTAATAATTTCTTCTTCTTCTTTTCCAACAAGGCCGTCATCGCCTGCGTGTGGATTTAAGCCAAGGACGGCAATTTTAGGTTTGTCAATTCCAAAATCTTTTTGGAGACTGTCTTTTAAGATAGACAGCTTTGAAATTATCGCTTCCTTAGAAATATGTTTTGCCACTTCGCTTACAGGCACATGTTCTGTTACCAATCCTACTTTCATGTTGTCTGCTACCATTAGCATCAACACATCTTTTGCACCGAATAAATTTTTAAGATATGGTGTATGCCCTGTATAATTAAAGTCTGCTGTTTGCGAATTCTTTTTATGGATTGGCGCTGTTACCAACCCGTCAATTTTTTTATCTTTTAATGCATTGCCAGCTATTGTAAGCGATTTGATAGCGTAAATTCCACCCACATCGTTGAGTGTACCGGGATTAATAGCTATTTCTTCTTCCCAGCAATTATAGATGGTTACTTGTTTTGGGCTGATGCGGTTCAGTTCTTTTGTATTTTGATAATTAAAGTTGAACTCCGGAACCGACTTCCTGTAAAAATTGATCACTTTATTAGATGCAAAAACCACAGGTGTACAAATTTCAAGAAGACGTGTATCTGTAAGTGCTTTTATAATGAGCTCAATACCTATGCCATTAATATCTCCGCAGGAAATACCGATAACTGGTCTTGAATGAACTTGATTTTGCTGATGCATACTATTTTCTTTTTTGCAATGTTGGTAAAGTTACTGATTTGCTGCGAGCTTTGAACCGCGGAGGCGCAGAGAACACGAAGAAACACAGGAATGTTTTGACCCGTTCATCGATATATTTTTCGTGTGTCCGTGGTTATCCAGCATCGCAGATGCCCGCTGTGTACCGCCTTAATGGAAATATTCAATAAAACGTTTTTTCTATACCCAAACTATCTCTGTATTTGATCAAAAAAACTGTGCTTCCCTCTGTCATCCGCGCCTCTGTGGTTATCTAACGCAATACCTAACCTTATTTAAACACCTCATCACTAATACCTTTATTAATTAAGTAAGCGCTGTACATAATTTCTATTTTTCCCCGCTGGTTTTCTTTAGAAGCTGCCTCCGTTTTTTTCTGGCTTCCATCATCGTAATCAAAAGTTACCCCTTTGGGCAGTTTATAATCCTGTGTATTAAATGTAAAAACTATTTTATCGGGCAATGCATAAGCAGCAAACTTTCCATAACTCATTTCAAGTTCATTTGTTCCGCTTTCGCGGGTGGTGGTTTTTGCTTTCAGTATTAGTAAATTTTTCTCATCGATATATAGTTTGGAAAGCACCACCTCACTGTTTTCATCAAGCGGCAATAATTTTATCACTTTTACAGCAACACCATTTACATTATCTGCGCCACCATCAAGGGCCTGGTATTGACCGCTTAGCAAATTGTTCAGGCTAATGCTAACAGTTCCCTTAGGCACCAGTGAAATGCCTTTTTCATTTTTAATTTTTATTTTACCCGGCTTTTTAAAATAGACCTTTACCTGTGCAGCAGGCACTTTCATAAAACTTATATTGGTCTTCATCTCGCCGCTGGCTTCATAATCGTTTACTTTATCCAGTTTAGCTTTTACCTTTTGCACCAAAGCCGTTGCATCCTGCGCATAGCCATTATAAGCAAGCGCAATGAATACAACAAAAAGTTTAAAAATCTTTTTCATAGTACACTATTAACTCAAAATATCTTTCTTCTTAAATATTGCAATTGCAGAACCAGTAAATAAAAAAATATAGGCCAGCAGGATACTCATGCTTTTAAAAACAGCAGACAGGTTAGCAACAGAGCCTGCGATACTTGTTCCTTCACTATCTGTTTTCACGTAAAAAAACCCTTTCCACCCCAGCATATGAGATGTAAAAAGGTAGGGTTTTACAGTTCTGTCGTACAGCGGTATCTGCAGCTCAGATAAAATGGTAAATACAATAACAATACTAATTGTTGAAACAATTGGGCCGATAGAATTGTCTGCAAATACAGACAATAAAAAAGCAAGAGAAGCTACAGTAGTCAGTGCTACGGTTGCATACGCAAATGCAGCGAGGTACCGCCACATAATATCATCTTTGCTTATTATTTCAAGTGCATTGCTTCTTGCTACAATAAGATCGTTTGTGCCAAACAGTATCATGCTAAGCAAAAGTGAAAGAAGCGCCATCCATGCCAATAATAAACCTGTATAAATAACTGTAGCGAAAAATTTGGCCAGCATAAGCTGAACACGGCTTGCAGGTTTAGATACCAGCAAACGCAATGTGCCCATATTTGCTTCTCCTGCAATTTGGTCTCCGGCCACAAGGGCTATTAGCAATGGGATATGTATCAGCAGCAGGTTAAGAACAACCCAGCAAACGAAGTATCCGTTTAAAATAGTAGCATAGGGTATATCCAGTGTGTCTTTTAAAGACCCAAGTATAAACTCAATGTAAGATTGCCCGTCGAACTTTAAAGCAACCTGTACAATAATTACCATTGCGGCAATGGCTCCAAAACTTATATAAGTTCTTGGCTTGCGGAATATTTTAAACAATTCAATTTGTAAAAGTTGCCACATGCTGATTGGAACCTGTTAATGATAAAAAATATTTTTCCAATGAGTTTGCAGGTTTAAACGCTGTTATTTGCAAACCCATTTCGACAAGATCTTTGTTTAATACAGCCAGTTGATCTTTATGCACCTGTAGCAAAATCCTTCCTGCACCCACTTCCTGTAAATGCCCGGACCAATTGCTTAGCTTTATTTTTTCAGCAGCAATATTTGCATCATTAATATCTATTTCCACAACAGTTTTGGCAGGATCAAATAAATCATTCACACTTCCTTCAATAATTTTTTTTCCCTTATCTATTATTAACATACGGGTTGCAATCTGTTCCATTTCATTTAAAAGGTGAGATGAAACCAACACTGTTTTCCTAAGGTGCCTGCTTAAATGCATTACCAGGTTTCGCATGTCGGCAATGCCCTGGGGATCCAATCCGTTTACAGGTTCATCAAGAATAATCAATTGCGGATTATGTACCAATGCTATAGCAATACCCAACCGTTGTTTCATACCCTGCGAAAAAGTTTTTGCTTTACTGTCTGCCCGTTCTGCCAGACCTACCATTTCCAGTTGTTCCATTAATTGTTTCCGCTGCAGGCGCAGGCCGCTCATTTTTGCAAAAAGCTGAAGGTTTTCAAAAGCTGAAAGATATTTATAGAGATCGGGGCGTTCTATTACTGCACCTACCTGGCGCAATATCTCTTTTCGATGCGTGTAAAGATCCAGCCCAAAAAATTCAATCTTGCCATCTGAAGGGGTTATAAGTGTAAGCAGCATGCGGATGGTAGTAGATTTACCGGCCCCGTTCTGGCCCAGGAAACCATATATATCGGCTTCATGTATAGTAAAGGAAAGATCAGAAACTGCCGTAAAGTTGCCGAACTTTTTAGTAAGATTGGATACGTTTAAAACATCCATGATTAAATAATATTGCAAGTTACTGGCTAATTACCAGTTATAACCTGTTTTGTTGTTAAAAGGATGGAAATATTAAGTTGCTTTTCCCCCCACATAAAATACTTCAAAAATGGCAGCTGTCCAGACAAATAAAAAAAAAATGAATAAATGCTTGCATACTTGGGGCACACTCTCTACATTTACAAACCATCCTTCGAAAATACTCTGCAACTAACAACAAGGTTGCCCCAATTCCCAAAGACCTCCCAGAACACCAATTTCTATAAAATACTGCCAGTTTCCAATCTTGTGCCATGCACTCATCCAAGCAAAAACCGCACAAAAAGAAATAATTTTTTTAGACATACGGTTGTCCTCTCCTGCGAAATGCCCTTAGTGCTTTTTACTTTTTTATTGTTAACCTTCTGAAACGTACAAAAATGAAACGGATCATCACACTGTTTGCATCAGTTTTTGCAATCACAGGGGCTTTTGCGCAAACTACCGAAAACTTTAATAGCCGTCCCAATGCGGGTCTTTCACAAGTAAAAGGCTATTTACAAAATCATTGCTGGCAATTTCACGATTTTGATATCAATAACGGCTGGGACCCTGCTATTGAAGGCGATGGCGCTATGGTATCTGGCACTACTGCAACCAGCTCTCAAAACACAGGCATTTATTCTCCTTTATTAGCTTTGTCTGGAGATATCCAGGTTTCTTTTTCCTATAAGTTTAGTGCACTTGTAACAGGCAGCCATTGGATCAACATTTATCTTACCGACGAAAACAACAATGTTGTTAAACAGCTGGATCACATTGATCTTACAGGAAACAATAACACAAGCGTATATACGTACAACAAAAATCTTTCTACAAATGTTTCTGCCTGCAGAAAAATTTATATTAATTACCAGGGCAATGGTGGAGACAATCGTATTGCAATTGACCAATTGAGTTTAGGCGCTGCTACATGCTATGCAGGTGGTTGCAATCAGCCGCCAGTTGCAGTGAATGATTATTTTGCCGGCTCTCCATCACGTTCAGCAAGTGGCGATGTATTACCAAATGACAGCGACCCTGAAAATGGCAACATGACTGCTTCAGTAATAACACCTTCTCCTGACGGAACTGTTGTTTTGGATAATTCAGGACATTTTACTTTTACCCCTAATCCTGGCTTTGCGGGTTTAACTACAAGCTTTACTTATATAGCCTGCGATAATTTTGGATTGTGTTCAGATCCTGCAACAGTATTAATAACATTTGTAACCAACGGCACACTGCCAGTTACTATTGTTGATTTTAATGCGGTGTATTCAAACGATAAAGTAAACGTAAAATGGATTTCTACTTTTGAAGTAAACAATGACCATTTTGAAGTTGAACGCAGTTTCGATGGTTTAAGCTTTAAATCTGTTGGTACAGTAAAAGGCATGGGCACTTCATCTATAAGACACGAGTATGAATTGAATGACGACATCAGCAAAACAGCGCTTAATAAAAATGATGTTTATTATCGCCTGAAACAAGTTGATGCAGATGGTAAAACGGCTTATACAAAAGTGCTGGTGGTTCGTGTTTACCGCACCAAATCTTTACAGTCATTAAGCGTAACACCTAATCCCGCTATCAATGATATTAAAGTGAATGTACAGCTGAATGAAAATTCTTACATCGTACTAAAAGTTGCTAACAGCAGTGGTATTGAAGTAATGCGCAAAACAAGCCGTGGCACAAGTGGCAATAACAACCTTACACTTGAAGGTACAAGCCGTTTACAAGCTGGTGTTTATTTCCTTGAGGTAATTGTAAACAGCAACGAACGCATGAACGTTAAGCTCATAAAAAATTAAAATAACAGGTTTCTACAGAGGTAAAAAATATCCCCTCCGGCAACGGAGGGGATTATTGTTTTTAGAAGAGGCTCAAAATTTGTATAACTATCGCTGTAACTATTATTTGCCCAGGTAAGACTGCAGGTTTTTTACATATTCATCAAACGCATTAATACCGGCAGCCGTTATTTTACAAATGGTTTGAGGATAATTGTCTTTAAACTGTTTTATTACATCAATATAGCCGGCTTCTTTCAATTTGTTTACCTGCACACTCAGGTTACCTGCAGTAGCATTGGTTTTCTCACGTATAAATGTAAACTCCGCTTCTTTTACACTTATAAGAAGAGACATAACGGCAAGCCGCAACTGAGAATGCAATATGGGGTCTAGATCTTTAAACACGCACTATATTTTTACCGGCAGACGGTTCCTTAAATTGTTTGTTGGCAATATGGCCCGGAATTATAAAACCGGCAAGTGCAGCACCTGCGTGTATGATCATGGTTAAATCAAATGTTTTTACAAACAACGCTGCAAAGCCAAGTGCCCATACAATAAAAGCAGCTATAATAGAAGGCTTAAAATTTAGTGCCGTTCCATAAATAAGTGTCCAGAAACCGTATAGGTTAATCAATAAAGCAAAACCTGCAACTGGCGTAATAACTTTTACATTAATAGCCAGCACTATAAACAAAAGTGAAATAAAAAAACCGATGTTTAGTTTTTTGAATAACTCACCTGTATACGTTTTAACCTTATCGTCTTTTCTGAAAAACATAATACGTGTAAGTACTATTGTTGATACGCCAAGCACATCCCAGAAAAAGTAAGGATTTACAAGTTCTATTTTAAGGTTGATAAACGAGAATATTGACGCAGCAAATAATAACCAGCCCCACACAATCCATCCTTTACCATCATCTTTCTGTTCGTTTTTAGCCGTGCTTATCATTTGCTGAATGATTTGCAGGCTTTCTTCACGTGTTATGAGTTCTGTTTCCATAACTATATATTTTCTTTTTTATACCGGCTTTGCAGCAGGTAGCCTGGAATTATCCACGCTACAATAACGGCAAAGCTTATAAGTAAAGTAGTAAATGCATGTGGCACAAAGCTGGCCAACAACGACAATGCCCAACAGCATATGCCGCCAATCATCAACGGCCTGAATTTTAAGATAATTCCTGAAAGAAAAGTAGGCATACCATAAAGTATCAGTATAATAATATTCACAACATAAAACTGATCCGGTCGTAATTTGCTACCAATAGGGGCCCCGGCCAATAAAAGCATAACAACAAAAGCCAGCCACACATAACCGGTAATTTCATCGGTATAAGTTTTTACCAGCCTCTTCCTGCCTTTTTTAATGGAGTAAACAACTTGTACAATTGCTGCAACCCATGTAAACATCCATACCATATAATGCCGGGGATACTGATAAAAATATTGCAGCACAAACTGAGACAAGCTGCAAAAAAGCACTACCCATCCCCATAACAAATAGGCAAAACCATTTTCGCTAAACTGGTTTTTTGCCTTATTGATCATAGATTCAATAATAGCAAGGCTTTGTTGTTGCGTGATAGTATTATCGTCCTGCATGTTGCTTGTTTAATTATCAAATATAAAATTGTGTTACTGCTGTTTGCAGTAACACAATCCACATTTTAGTTACAGTAAAATGTTATTGGCATTGAGCCAGTTTATCTTCTGCCTGTTTCTGACCCCATGTTGGGTATAAAGGTTTGGGTTGGGCCGATTTAAAAAGTGCAACAGATTTTTCAAATACAGGTTTTGCTTTTGCCTTACCACCGCCAAATTGTTCTGGTGTACCAAAAAGGCTTTCGCCCTGCAAATAATAAAGTCTTGGATTATTAGGATCGAGCTTTAATCCTTCTTTTAAAGCATTGGATGCCTGTTGGCCATAAGTTGCCCAACGTGTTTGCGGATCTATAAGCATCTGCTGTGTTGCCAGCATGTTTTCTACTGCATAAGTTTCGGCATTTTTTTCAATAGCTTCAGCTTTTGCCAGGTACTTTTTTATCTGTTCAGCATTAGCATCCTTGTCTTTTACTTCTGGCATCCAGCCAATCCACGTTTGTGCCAGTGCTGCATAATAGTAAGGCAGCCATTGTGTTTTTTCGGCATCACCTACACGTTCAAAGGAAGCAGCCACATCTTGCAAATCTGCTTTAGATTTTGCTGCATCCAGCGCTGCTATATTTTTTTGCATAACAGCTGAATACTTATCGCTTTGTGCAAAACCTGCAAACATTGCACTGCATAAAAGAAGAGAAAGAACGAACCTTTTCATAAATGATAGTTTAGTGATTGATGTTGTTTTAAAAAATGGTTTTATAAATTATTATTGATGGCATCTTGCGATCTGTCAACACCCCAGCTTATAAAGCAACCTATAAAATAAAAACGGTTGGCAGTAGGCGTTACAGGTTGTTTAAACATGCCGCTGTAAGAGTAATTGTATCCGTATACAGCATTATACCCAAGAATATTGCTAACGCTGGCAAACCAAACAATAAAGGATTTTGCATTTGTTTTACCAACAGAAGGCACATACTCCATACTGAAGTTGAGTGTATTATAACTTTTTGTTTTTCCCTGGTCTGCCACATAATATTTGTTTCCGCCGTTAAGCATAATATTATAGTAAGGTCTTCCGGTTGCATAACTGTATGTAAAATTGAAACCGGTTTTCATTTTAGTAAAAAAGCGTTTCATAACAATTGATGCAGTATGTGTTGCTGCAAAGTTTGGCGTCATCGATTCTGTAAAATTCATGTAATTGCGTTTTGTATCCAGGTAAGAATAGCTAACCCAGTAATCAAAATCTTTTATAGATTTTTTATCACGCCAGAAAAGTTCTATGCCTTTTGCATAACCATTGCCAGTATTGTTATAAGAAGAATAATAATAATTGTACGGTACAGTCTTAATCAAGTCATCATACTTCTTATAATAAGCTTCTACCCTAAATACCCTGTCTCTCGACATTTTTTGGTAATTAAGAACATAGTGTGTAGCTCTTGTAAAACCAAGAGCGGTTGTATAAAACAATTGATTGTTCTCTGGCTTCTGGTAAAAAACACCGTATGCAAATGACACTTGCCCGTCTTTACCTGTTTTGTAAGCAAATGATACCCGTGGCGCCAAATCTGCTTTTTGTATAACAGATGAATACTCTCCACGCAAACCAATTTTTGCTGCCAGCCCGTTGGTAATATAAATATCAGACTCTGCAAATACTGATGTGTAATTGTCTATCAGCTTATGTAATGTATCGTTGTAAATAGTGGTGTTATAGAAACGCTGGTATTCGCTACCAAAACGAATAGCACTTATGCCACTTAATTTCTTTTCAAATACAGCTTTCAACTGCGCAAGATCCTGGCGGTTTACTATTGTAGCGTTTTTAGAATTCATCCAATAAACCGAATTGTCAAAATGTTTTTGGTTATTGGCCGAATCCTGTACTGCCATTACAATATTATCCCTATTGATACTATAACCTCCGCCCAGATCCATCTTCCAGCGTTTTCCCAGGTATTCTTTCCAGCTAAGGTTGTTATACCAGTTGTTGTTTTGCAAATCAAATGCGTTCTTTAAATAGCTGCTGTCTATATCGGGCCGGCGTAAACCAAGTGTGCTGTGCGCAAATGTGGTATAGTATTTTATCATGCCGCCCCTTTTTGTTTTTATCCTGAAGTTGGCATCGCCCGAATGAAATTGCGGCATTTTAAAATAATCAGGCGTTTGTGGTACCAGCTTAAAATACAGTCCCACATTGGTATAACCATAATTAATACCCCAGGATGATTTTTTATCTTTTGCCAGCTGCTGTGTTCCCAACCCTAAAAACAATGGAGAAATAGTAGCATCAACTTCAGACTTCTCAGGAAGATCTATTGACTCAAGCAATAAAACAGACGATAATGCCTGGCCATATAAAGCAGAATACCCGCCCGTGCTAAAAACAGTTCCTTTAAACAAAAAGGGAGAAAAACGGCCACGCTGTGCTATATCCGGCACACTGGTATTATAAGGATTATTAACCAGCGTTCCATCAATATACTGTTTAGCTTCGTAACCAGCGCCTCCTCTTACAAAAAGTCCTTCCTGCTCTCCTACTTGCTGTGCACCGGGCAAAGTTTTTAAAGCAGCTGTAATGTCTGCATTAGAACCTGCGGTGGTAGCAATATCCAGTGAACTCATAACGGCACCACGTTTAGAATCTCCTGCTGCAAAAGAACCCGCTGTAATGGTAACAGCCCTCAATTCATTAGGCTCTTCTTTAAGCGGTATATCCAGTACCAATGGCTCAGAACCGATGGTAATGGGCTGCTCGTAGCCTTTAAAACCGATAGAGCTTACTGTAAGTGTATGCGCCCCTTTCTCAGTTGTTTTAAAACGAAAATGTCCCAGACTGTCTGAAGTACCACCGTCATAAGAATCTTTTATAGCGATGCTGGCACCAGTCACAGGACGGCCTTTATTGTCTTTTATTTTGCCCGAAACAAGCACCTGGGCCATGCAAATACCGCTTAAAAGGATAAGGTTTAATAAAACGAAAATCTGTCTCACTTGCTTAAATTTACATCAAACATAAACTAGTTTATAATATAAACCAAATTGATTTTGGGACAATCTGCAGAATAAGGCCAAACCTAAGTTGTGTCACTCCTTCAGCAGCAAACGGCCATTGAGCTTATTCCCAAAAAAAAGCAGCGATAATCCCATTAATCTCGTTAATCGCATAAATCCTGGTTCATACAATTTAACCACAGAGGCACAGATAACACAGAGAAGCACAGAAGGAATTTATGATCAATTACAGCGGTGCTGAAGTCTTTATTAATACGTTTTATGCAGGATCTATTTTAAGGCAATACACGGGAGCATCGTCGATGTAAACAAACCAATCCTATTAATCTCTTTAATCTTATAAATCCTGGTTCAGACAATTACCGGTTCAGACAAAAAAAAGCCAGGCATAGACATGCCCGGCGTTGTTGATCGTACCCTTTAAAATAAATCGTTCGAATATCTTAAGCTGAATGTGTCAGCATCTTTTTAAATAGAGCCCCGTTTAGAAAAACAGGGCGTTGTTGATCGTACCCTTTAAAACTAAATTCTTATTTGTTCGATTTAACTATTGATTGAACAGCTGATTCATTTCCGTTTATAACCCTTACTACGTACATGCCTGCGGGTACCTGAGACATGTTAATGATTTCTGTTTGGCCAGCGTATTGAACAGTATATGATTTTACAACCTGGCCATTTGAATTTGTAACCTGGTAGCCTATTGTTTTACCCTGCCAGTTTTGCGGAACTGTTATTCTAAGATCATTGACTACAGGGTTAGGGTAAGCAAGTATTTTAACATCATCGCCTGATTTTCCAATGCGTACTATTCTTACATCAGTTGATTTATAACGGCCATCCAGGTCTACCATTTTAAGACGGTAGTAGATAATGCCGCTGTTACCTGAAGGCAGCTTATCGTTATAAGTATAGTTGATAGCCATATCGCTGTTGCCTGCGGCAAAAAGCATGGCTATATCAGAATATTCAACACCATCAAAACTTCTTTCTATAATAAAATGGCTTGAATTTTTTTCTGAAGTGGTTGTCCATTTCAGGGCAATATTGTTATTGATATAAGAAGCGTTCCAGTTAATAACTGTTACAGGCAATGTGGTTGTAATAGCTGCATCATAACTAAATGATTTAAACCACAAAGAATACATTCTGTCTGCAGCACCACTCACACCTGTACTTACGGCGCCAGTACGCAACCTGAAAGTATTTGTATTTACATAAGTGCTGGTAGCCATTACTGTTGTAGCATTTGTATCTACACCAACATAATATTTTACCGGACCGTTAAAACGTTTGCCTGTTGTTTTAAGAACTCCTGCTACTGTTTCTTTAACATCGCTCACTGTAAGTGCAGAATTATCTTCCAGTGTATAAGATTGTAATCCGTAATAAGACTGGTATTCGCTTATTTTATCATCGTTACCATCAATATCAATACCGGTAACATCAAACTTTGTAACGTTAGTAGCACTATTTGTATAAGATTGAACAAATGATACCTGGAATTCCATCCACCAATCTGAATTACCCGCAGGTGCTGTATTGTTGCTTCCGTAAGTTACCTGTGGTTGAAAAGATTTTTCAAAACCTGTAGTGGTTAAATCTATTGTAACCAGTTGTACCATTGAAGAAGAACGGCCATTTATTTTTACCAGTGCATCGGTTCCGGCCATTACAGAAGGAAAACGGTAAACAGCACCATCTGCACCAGCAACACCAGACTGAAGTACTGCATTTTTAAACACCAACTCCTGAGAGTTTTGAGCATTAGCAGCAGAAGAAAAAGCTGCGATAAGCATTAACACTGCTATGCCTGCTTTTAATAAAGTAGAAAAAACATCGATTACAAAAGTGGGGTACAAAAGTTTCATAAAGTACGATTTGAAAGGGTCACGATTAAAGTTGTACGGCCACAGGCATTGGAGAAAATCAGGATGACTTTTCCAGGAGAATTGGAGGATTATAATAAAGTAAAACTGAGACTAATTCAGTGAAGGAAATTGGTACGGTAAATTCAGAAGGAAGATTGGGTTCGTTTGTTCCGGTTAGCAACCCGGTAACACAAAGATTAACCGTAAATTCCGAAGATGCAAGTGTTTCTAAAAAAAAATACTTATTTTTTTTCGCTGGGTTGTATTAATCTTTCGATTAATGGACTGTAAAGTTGGATTTATAGAAAATAAAAGAGCGGACCTTTACGATCCGCTCTTTTATCAAAAAAAATATAAAACGCTTATTTATAAGCTGGTATAATATTTTTTGCAAGGTCTACCATGCGTTTCAAATTATCGTCGCTAAGGTTTCCTTTTTTGAAATCGGCCAATACATCGGGTAGTTTGGTTTCCATTTCTGTAAGAAAATGTTCTTCAAATGCTTTTACATTTTTTACAGCAACACCCTGAAGTAACCCTTGTGTACCGAGGTAAATTATAGCTACCTGTTTTTCTACACTGAAAGGAGAATACTGTGCCTGTTTCAATATTTCCACGTTACGTGCGCCTTTATCAATTACATTCTTTGTAGCTGCATCCAGGTCGCCACCAAACTTAGAAAACGCTTCAAGCTCACGGTAAAGTGCCTGGTCAAGTTTAAGTGTACCGGCAACTTTTTTCATTGATTTAATCTGAGCGTTACCACCCACACGACTAACGGAGATACCTACGTTAATTGCAGGACGTATACCAGCATTAAACAAGTTACCTTCCAAAAATATCTGTCCGTCTGTAATAGAAATAACGTTTGTAGGAATATAAGCAGATACGTCACCTGCCTGTGTTTCAATAATTGGCAATGCTGTTAATGAACCACCGCCTTTTACCAGGTGCTTAATAGAATCTGGCAAATCATTCATCTTCTTAGCCACATCATCTTTTGCAATTACTTTGGCAGCTCTTTCCAGCAAACGGCTGTGGAGGTAGAATACGTCGCCAGGATAAGCCTCACGGCCTGGTGGACGGCGCAACAACAATGAAACCTCACGGTAAGCCACAGCCTGTTTTGACAAATCATCATAGATAATCAAAGCAGGGCGACCGGTGTCACGGAAGAATTCTCCAATAGCAGCACCGGCAAAAGGAGCATAGAACTGTTGTGGGGCAGGATCTGAAGCAGAAGCTGCAACAATAGTTGTATAAGCCATTGCACCATTTTCTTCCAGCGTTTTCATAACACCAGCAATGGTAGATGCTTTCTGTCCTATAGCAACATATATACAATAAACAGGTTTGCCTGCATTGTAAAATTCTTTCTGGTTGATGATGGTATCAACGCAAATAGCGGTTTTACCAGTCTGGCGGTCGCCAATTACAAGTTCACGTTGTCCGCGGCCGATAGGAATCATGGCATCAATAGCCTTAATACCTGTCTGCAATGGTTCTTTTACTGGTTCACGAAAGATAACACCGGGGGCTTTGCGCTCCAATGGCATTTCATATAATTCGCCGGCAATTGGGCCTTTACCATCAATTGGCTCCCCCAGCATGTTGATTACGCGGCCTGCAAGACCATCACCTACACGTATAGAAGCAATATTACCTGTTCTGCGCACTTTTGAACCTTCTTTAATGCCACCGCTTTCACCCATCAATACCACACCCACATTATCTTCTTCAAGGTTAAGCGCAATTGCTTTAACACCGTTCTCAAACTCTACAAGTTCGCCTGAACGTACATTGTTAAGGCCGTAAACACGGGCAATACCATCGCCTACCTGTAATACGGTACCTACTTCTTCCAATTCTGCATTTGCATTAAAGTTGCTCAGTTGCTGGCGCAGTATTGCAGATATTTCATCTGGTTTAATTTCTGCCATGATTTTTTATTTATCGCCGGCTACAGCCGGAATGTTTAAAAAAATATAGTGACTTAAAATTGTATACTTTTTTCTTAGCGTATCTGCTGTATATAAACGTTCTTGCCAAACTGTTTCTTTATATCCCTCAAATCCCTTTCTATACTAGCATCAACCAGGTTATTATTAAATTCCAGTACAAAACCACCAATCAACTCTTCTTTTACACTTGTTTCAAGTTCTATATGCTGAAGGCTTGTTTCTGCTTTTATTTTTGAAACAATTGATTGCTTCACATCTTCACTTATAGGTGTAGCAGTAGTAAGTTTAACGGTATGAATACCTTTCATGTCGTTATACAAACCTATAAATGCAGCTATAATTTCAGGAATATACTCCTCACGTGTTTTGCTTATGAGCAATTTGTTGAATAATGCAGTCAAGTCGCTCACTTTGCCATCTGTAATGGCAGACAAAATATTTTGTTTCTTATCAGCACTGATTACAGGGCTGCGTAAAACACTAACAAATTGCGGACTTGTTTTGCAAACAGCCTGCAGGTATTGCATGTCTTTATATACTGCTTCAAGCTGATTTCGCTCTACAGCTAAATCAACCAAACTTTTTGCGTACCTGCCTGCTAAACGTGGATTGGGCATTTTTTAGCTTTTAGCTTTTAGCCTTAGCTTTTAGCAGAGAACCGTTCTTTTACTAACGGCTAACAGCTAATAGCTAATAGCTTATTAGTTGAGTTTTACTTCGTTTGCCAGATCTTTAATGTACTTCTCCTGTTCTGCTTTATTACCCAGTTCCCTGCGCAATACTTTTTCAGATATTTCTATAACAAGGTTACCTACCTGGTTTTTAAGATCTGTAATAGCGGCCATTTTTTGCTGGTTAATTGCAGACTGTGCATCTGCAACTATACGGTCGTATTCATTCTTTGCCTTATCTTTTGCATCGGCTACCATTTTATCAGCAGTATCTTTTGCGTCTTTAATCAAAGAAGCCCTTTCTTCACGTGCTTTTACCAACAATGCTTCATTGTCGCTTTTAAGCTGCATCATTTCAGCTTTTACTTTTTCTGCTGTGGCAAGAGAATCTGCAATTGATTTTTCCCTGTCTGCAAGGCCTTGCACAATAGCTGGCCATGCAAATTTTTTCAAAATAAAAAACACTACCAGGAAGGCGACTAGTGTCCATATCAGTAAACCATATTCGGGAAGAAGTAATTTCATAACCTATTTATGTTTGAACGTTTCAATATCGCGTAAAAAAATCACGGAGTGATAATAAACTGCACCCTCCGCCCTTTGCATCGGATGCAGTTATTCGTTGTACAATGATTAGAAGATCATTGCAAGGAAACCTACAATGATTGCAAACAGTGCAGCACCTTCTACAAGCGCAGCTGTAAGAATCATGTTGGCCCTGATGTCGTTTGATGCTTCTGGCTGACGGGCAATAGCTTCTACTGCACCCTTACCAATCTGGCCAATACCAATACCTGCACCTATTGCTGCAAGTCCGGCGCCAACGGCACCACCGGCATTCGCTACTGGCGAGCTAAGAAGAATAGTCATTAAATCCATAATTGTGACTTTATATTTAGTGATAAAAAAACAAATTTCATTACGCCATCACAGGCACATCAGGTAAACCATTTTCGTGTTCATGATGGTCGTGATCATGATCCCCCTCCATTGCCTGGCCGATAAACACAGCTGTAAGCATCGTAAAAATAAATGCCTGCAGAAAAGCCACCAGCACTTCAATCATATAAATAAATATGGTAAATGCCAGCGAGAATGGAGCTGTGCCCCAGCCTGCTGCTGCATGCATGTTACCAAAAATAAAGATCAGGGAAATCAAACAAATAATAATGATGTGACCTGCCACCATGTTGGCAAAAAGACGGATAATAAGAGCGAATGGCTTAATAAATACGCTAAGAAACTCTACTGGTACAAGAATCAGCTTTACACCAAAAGGCACACCTGGGGGATTAAAGATATGCATCCAGTAATGACCATTTGTGCTGAACATAATTACCACAAACGAAATAATACCCAGAACAACAGTAAAAGCAATATTGCCTGTAACATTTGCAGAACCTGGTATTAAACCGAAAATATTGTTGATGAGTATGAAAAAGAAAACCGTTAATAAGAAAGGCAGGTATTTTACATGTTTTTTACCAAGGTTGGGTATTGCTACTTCATCACGTACAAAAATGATAACTGGTTCCAGCAATCCCTGTGCACCTTTAGGAGCAGTAGTAACGCCCTGGCCCATCTTGTATTTTTTGGCTATGCTAAGCATAATCCATGTAAAGATGAAAAGCGCCAGTAACATCTGCACCACATTGCGGGTAAGAGAAATATCATAAATCTGAATAGAGGGATCAATTTCGCCTGCTTCATTTACTGCCACAATATCCTGTGCATTGTATGTTTTGGGATCAAGGTGCAATTCTTCAATCTTTTCCTCAGTGAGCATCATGTAGTTACGATAATTCTCTTCTCCATGATGAAACTTAGATGACATAAAAGCCTCTAAACCTCTTTGCTTTGAATAAAGGATAATGGGGAGAGGAATTGAAACCGGATCTTTTTCACTACCTATTATATGAAACTCATGACTGTTTAAAACGTGGCCAAAAATGATTTCCTTACCATTAAAACCTTTCTTTTCCTCTTTTTTTTCCGCGTCGGGCTGAGAAAATGCGCTGGTATAAATAAATAAGGAAAAAAGGCTGAAAACCGCTGCCAATAAGGATTTGAGGCTCTTTGAAAACATACTGGTTCCTAAATTTGGCGCAAAGATAAGGAGGTGGGTTTAAAAACCGTGAACGATCAGGAAAAAAAGATACCTGTTCTGGTGCTGGCAACGCTCCGGCACTTTTGTCCGTATATGAGCTAAACAACCCTCAGAAAATGATAAAAAAATTATTCCTGGCATTTTGCCTCAGCCTTACCCTTTTAGCTTGTTCAAAAAGCAACAATAGCAGCAGTGATGTTCATATTGATGCCTCCCAGGTCCCTTCTACTGTTATGAGTACATATAATACAAAGTACCCCGCTGCTTCCGGGCAAATCGAGTGGGAACTGGAACATGGCACCACTTATATAGTAAAGTTTTTTATTGGCAGCCAGCGCTGGCAGGCACAGTTTAAAGCAGATGGGACATTCATTGATGAGAAGATGATATAGGAACGTGAATCGTGAGTGGTGGGCGTAAGAAGAGTTTCGATCCATTACTGCTGCCCCTCCTCCAGTATCTTTTTAATTTTCTCCAGTTCCATCACATCAATCTGGTCTTTGGGCCGATTAACTATTTTTTTATTTTGAATGAGGTGGTTGATGTGGAGAAATGGAACCATAATGCCTTCAATTTCAGCCACAGGCGCCATTTGCAGGCATTCATCAAATGTGAGATCAACACCTTTAAGAGAAGTCATGATATCCAATTGAACTCCTGTACCAATATAAAAATTAGTCCATTCGGGTACAAACTGCAATTGTTCAAATGATATACCACCGTAACCTAATTCTGAAAAAGCTTTAGCGAGATTTTGCCTGTTGAGAAGGTCGTCTTTTAGTAATAAATCGACATCATTTGTGGCCCGCACATAGCCATAAAGATTAACTGCAAATCCACCAACCATTACATATTGAACCTTGTGTTTATTGAGGATAAGTCCAGAACTTAAGCAATTCTTCATCAAGTATATCCATTTTAAAAGACGAGTTACTTGTTCTGTTTATAAGTTATTTTAGCATTTTTCATCATCATATTAATGCGCATCATCCTTGTAAACATGTAGAATTTTTCTGTATCGGTTCTATTAATGGCTTCTCTCAACCGTGCATCTTCAAGTGCTTCGCGGCTTTCATACACAGCCGGGTCTTCGCGAACAATGCTCGTTAAATGCCTATTGCCTGTATATTTTTTCCCCTCTTGTTCCATACTACCAAATTACTAAATTTTTTGACAATTTTTAATATTGGAATGATGATTTAAAGAGCAGGCGCAACTTTTTTTTCAAACTGCATTTCGTAAAGGCGTGTATAAAAACTATTGTTTTTTATTAACTCATCGTGAGAACCCATTTCTTTTATTTCACCTTTATCAAGCACAATTATTTTATTTGCTTTTCTGATTGTAGATAAACGATGAGCAATAATAATAGACGTTCTTCCGGCAATTAATTTATCAATTGCATTTTGAATAAGTTGTTCGCTGGACGTATCTACAGATGAAGTTGCTTCATCCAGCACCAATATAGAAGGATTGTACAAAAGTGCTCTTATAAAAGAAAGCAATTGGCGTTGGCCCAATGAAAGTGTGGCGCCCCTTTCCATTACATTGTAATTATAACCACCAGGCAATTCCATAATAAAATCGTGCATGCCTATAAGCTTTGCAGCTTCAATTACTTTCTCATGTGTAATTGTTGCATTGCGTAAGGTTATATTATCCATAACCGAGCCCGAAAAAAGAAAAACATCCTGCAATACAATTCCTATCCTGCTTCTCAGCGTATCGAGGTTATATTGTTCAATGTTTACATCATCAACTTTTATTTCTCCTTTTTGTATATGGTATAAACGATTTAATAAACTTATAATGGAAGTTTTTCCACTTCCGGTATGTCCTACAATAGCCAATGTTTCTCCAGGCTGAATAGTAAAAGAAATATTCTTAAGTACATACCGGTCATCTGTATACGCAAAATAAACCTTATCAAATTCAATTTTCCCTTTTACAACATCCGGCGTGTAATTTCCTTTTTTAGAATCCGGAATAAAATCTTCATTGTCCAGCACTTTAAACACCCTTTCCCCGGCAATCATTCCCATCTGCAATACATTGAATTTATCCGCAATTACTCGGAGTGGTCTGAACAATAAATTCAAAAACAGAAAGAATGAAATCATTTTTCCTATCATTGCAGCAGCTGCTGCAGGCTCTGTAGCTTGTATTAAATGCGCTTCTCTTGCTGCATACCATATTAACAAACTGGTAGATACCGCAAGAACAATTTCAACTACAGGAAAAAAAACAGAATATGCAAAAATGGCATTGATGTTTGCGTTGCGATGATCTTTATTAATCTTTCTAAACTTGGCCGCTTCTCTTTCTTCTGCAGCAAAAGCTTGCAGCACATGCATGCCGGTTATGTGCTCCTGTACAAAAGCATTAAGTGCTGCTACGGCATTGCGCACACGGATAAAAGATTTATTAACTGCTTCCTTAAAGAAATAAGTGGCAACAATAAGCACTGGAAAAGGTGCGAGGCAGATAAGCGATAATTTCCAGTCTACCACAAACATTACAATCAATACAGAAATAATAGAAAGCATATCGGCAATAATAGGGATCAACCCATCTGAAAAAATATCATTGATCGATTCAATGTCATTGATTGTACGTGTAGTTAGTGTTCCTATCGGCGTTTTGTCAAATTGTGAAAGATTAAGACCAAGTATTTTATTGTATACCTGCACCCGCATATCTTTTACTACGTTTTGTCCAAGCCATGCAGTTATATAAGAAAAGTAAAACCTTATTATACTTTCGGCAATCAATAATACTATCTGAATAATGGTAATGGTAACTACCATTTCAAGAAAAAAATTGCGATGGCCTGCCGCTTCATCCATTCCACCTTTTACATATTTATTAATGGTAACCTGTACGAGGTATGGGCGAATAGGTGCGAGAACAGCCAGCACTACAGAGAGCGTTAAAGAAGTATAGAATTTTCTTTTGTAAGGCGCTGCAAAACGAAATACACGTTTCAGCAATGCAAAATCAAAAATCTTTTTCCTGGGCTGCGTTTCTGCCATAGTATACAAAGATAGAACAAAGAGAAAATGTCTGATGGCTGATTTTTGGATGGCTTATAGCTTTTATATAGGATGCATGTTTCACCAAAAGAAATCATACATCAATACATCAGCTATTCCTAATCGCTTTCTGTGTTTATTGCCCTGCGGTAAGCCTTTATGAATATAGCGCCGAGGTTTTTATACGGAGGAATATAATCATCAAACTTTTCTTTTAAAGTACTGGTAGAAAATTTCTTGCCAAGGTCTTTCCACATAGGCAACCATTCAATACTTTTTCCGTTTAGCAATGTATTGTTTATTGCCTGTAGTATAGGCTCGTTTACTGTTTTAGTACCAACCTGTTTAGATGAAATGATATGTGCATCGTTACTAATGGTAAGCACATCATTTAAGTTGTTATAACCACCGCACGAACCCAATACTACAATGCGGGCAGTTGGTTGAATGCGCTTCAATGAATATTTAACATGATAACTATGGCCGCGGTGTATAAAAATGGTTGGCTTAAGATGCTGTGCATTGAGGTAAGCCTCCAGCTTATCCTGTGCTTTTTCATCGGGGTCATCTGGGCCATCCAGCGGACGGTTGGCAAATATCCATACTGGTTTGCCTTTTACAGATTTTACGGTTAGCCAGCTTTCATTCTCGGTCATTTTCCATTCAGCTTTATTAACAAACAACCCTTTAAAATTTGCGTAAGATGTTTGTCCGTCTTTGTCTTCATCTCCACCATAAAAAAACGCCTGCTCTATCACCCTGCCACTATCATCAGCAAGACCTTTATTGGCAACTGTATAAATGGGCGGAATACCCAGTTCCTTTGAAAGATCAACTTTCGTGGCTGTATCAGCAGATTCAAACAATGTCTTTTCCAGCCGGTATACCACCATGCCGTTTTTGTCGTTCGCCTTTACACAACGATCATAATTAAGGTTGGCTTCATCCAGCATAAATTCTGCAAGTGCTTTATTTTTTTCAACAATGCTGCTGTAAGAATCTGCCACGTCTACTGCATCTTCAACAGAGGATAAAGAAGTTGTTTTTTCAAGCCCTATAATAAATGCTTTCATTAATGTAGTAGCATTTTCAGGAGGCATAGATTTTAAAAGTGTATCGAGTGTATTGTATGCCGCAGACATTTTTATAAACTTGCGGAAATAATCTGCCCTTACACTCATTATAAGACTATCGCCACGCGGCGCTTTCATTTTTTCAAAGATGCGTTTAAATACCCCCAGGTAACTTGAAGTATAAATTACATCTTCGCTTGTTACGCAGAGGTAGTAAAGTTCCTGCGGCGTTAATGGTTCAAGGCATTTAAACCGAACCGGATCTGGTTCATCGTGCAGACCGTTTATTACATTTACAAATGCTTCCCTTGCTTTATTACCCAACATAGTTGTGAGCGATTTCATTTCCATGGGCGTATCTTTTGCAGGCGAAAGCATTCTCGATGCATAAGATATTCTTGTTTTAACCAGCAATTTGTAATAGGCAACGTTATCATCCTTTACTCTGTCTAATTCGTCAAAACTTATTTGATTGCTTAACAACTGATCAATAAACGGATAATATAGCTGTCCACTTTTACTAACCGCCATTTTTGAAATGGTACGAACAAAAGGATCATCGAGTGAGCGGATGCGTGCCCCAAGTTTATCGCCAACGGCTGCGTAATTGTAAAACTTTCTTACATCATTGTGTGCAGCTA
Source organism: Chitinophagaceae bacterium (assembly GCA_044227095.1). GTDB lineage: Bacteria > Bacteroidota > Bacteroidia > Chitinophagales > Chitinophagaceae > JACMLD01. Next base: position 499,715 of record JBGAFV010000001.1, read on the forward strand.
CTTTTATAAGACTATCTGCAACAGGAATATCTGGATTGCGTTGCAAAATGGTTAGTATTTCGTTGGGATGAAGCTGTATGTATTTCTCCAGTAAAATAGGTGCCGATGCTTTTACACCTGCATTTTCGGGGAATTTGAAACAATCAATCAAAATCTTTCCTACAGCATAACTATTTTCTCTTACTACTGGTTCTATGCTTTCATTTTTTATATCAAGCTGCATAGCTTTTTCATAAGCATTTACAAGTTCTGCTGCAATTGATATTGGAAAATCTCTTTTAAACAAATTGGTTTTATAACCATTAAGCAGGGTTTCCAATCCCAAAATATATTTTACTTTGGAAGAATGCGATAAAACAGAATCCAACTCTATTTTTTGTTGCAATTCATCTACCCTGTCTAATACTGCATATTCTATCTGGCCATTAATGGTGGGATCTTTTGTTAAGTTGATGGCATTGTCTTTTTTACCATCCATTTCATCTATCGCTTTTTGCTGGGCATCTACTTTGTCGTGAAATATTACCCTTCCTTTATCGGCAATAAACCTGTAAGCAGGAAGCTGGGCCTGTGTGGTTAAACAGGTACAGATTAGAATAATAAGGTAAGCCGGTAAAAATTTACGCATAAAAAAGACAATCAGATAATTAAGGGCAAAAATACTACCAATACGCTGCACAAAAGCGGAAAATTGTGTTTCTGTTGAGGGTTATTTAAAAATTACTACAAAAAACACATTTACCTATTAGTTGGCAGCAATTTTTTGCTATGCGTTTTGTTCAATTCCTGATAAGAAAAGTAAGGAATGAACAATTGATTCCTGCATCTGTATACCTGCAGATGAAAGCTTACTGTATTAAGAAATTGTAAACTTAACATTATCATTTCACCGGAAAGTGCATTTAAAGTAGGTTTGCGCAAATAAACGGTATACATGGAAAGCAAGGGAAAAAAGATATTGATTGCAGACGACGAGCCGGATATACTGGAAATACTACATTATAACCTCAAACAGGAAGGTTACGAGGTTTATACTGCCAAAGATGGCGATGAGGCACTTACAAAAGCCAAACAGATAAAACCAGATCTTATTATACTGGATATAATGATGCCCAAAAAAACGGGGGTTGAAGTATGTTCTATTTTGCGGGCCCAACCCGGGTTTAAAGAAACACTCATTATATTCCTCACTGCCCTTAGCGATGAATCTTCGCAAATAAAAGGACTTGATACCGGCGCTGATGATTATGTAAGCAAACCTATCAGTACAAAAGTACTTGTAAGCCGTGTAAATGCACTCTTCCGTCGCCTGGGTAAACCGACTACAGATAGTAATAACAGTTTGCAGTTTGATAACCTGCTAATAGATCCGGTACAGTATATAGTAAAGGTGAACAATGAAGAAATGATACTGGCAAAAAAAGAATTTGAACTGCTTTATCTGCTGGCTGCAAAACCAGGTCGTGTTTTTTTGCGCAACGAAATACTTAACCAGGTATGGGGCAATGATGTTATTGTAGGCGACCGTACTATTGATGTACATATCCGTAAAATACGCCAGAAGCTGGATATGGATTGCATTACCACTGTAAAAGGGGTTGGTTATAAGTTCAATCTGTAGTGAGTATATAGTACTCGGTATTTAGTATTTAGACCAGGTGCCTGAGAGATTGTATTGACCCGGGATAGTAATAAGAGTCTTAGATCAAAAAATAAGTATTTAGAATCTTCGCCTGATTCTTTTTTTGCCATGTCTCAATACTTAATATTAAATACGCTGTACTTTTCAGTATAGTAAGATAAGCCTTACATCAAAAATATAAGTATTTAGTACCTTCACAACAATAGTTTTGCGCCTTGTCTGAATACTCAATACTAAATACCCAGTACTTTTAAATGGATTTTAAAAACCTTTCTCCCCGCCAGGTAGCTGCAGTAAATGCTTTATCAATATCTGTACTTGTAGCATTGGCCAATTATATTTTTATTAAAAGCTGGTGGATTGCCATTATTACACTGGTTGTATTGTTCATCATTTCTTATTCGCTTATCAACTTTCTGCTGCAGGAATTTATTTACCGGCGTATCAAACTCATTTATAAATTTATTTACCAAACCAAAGCCAGTAAAAAAGAAGAAACGTATTACAAATACATACTTCCCAAAAAAAGTATTGATGAGGTTAGCGAAGATGTAGAAAAATGGGCCGAACAACGCAAAGCCGAAATTGAGATACTGAAAGAAAATGAAATTTACCGCAAAGAATTTTTACAAAACCTGGCACATGAATTTAAAACGCCCATTTTCGCTATACAGGGTTATGTAGATACATTGCTGGATGGCGCCATGGAACAACCGGAAATAAGAAAGAAATTTTTGGAAAACGCCAGTCGTAATATTGACAGGCTTGTAAACCTGATGAACGATCTTGACGAAATTTCAAAGCTGGAAAGTGGCGAGCAATTGCTGTACAAACAAAACTTTGTTATACAGGAACTGATAAAAGAAGTATTTGAATCCTTATCTATCAAGCTTGAAAAAAAACATATTGTTTGCAGTATTAAAAAAGGATGTGAAGCACCCGTGATTGTTTTTGCTGATAAAGAAAAAATAAGACAGGTGTTGATAAACCTTGTAGAAAATGCTTTTAAATATGGTAAAACTGATGGCAATATTGTGGCCAGCATTTATAAAACCGATGGCGAACACGTGCTTACAGAAATAAGCGACGATGGAATTGGTATTGAAGAAGAACACCTCTCCCGCATATTTGAACGCTTTTACAGAACAGATGCAGCCCGTAGCCGAGACAAAGGTGGCACAGGCCTCGGGCTTGCTATTTGCAAACATATTATAGAAGCACATGGCCAATCTATACATGTGCGCAGTACGCCAGATATAGGCACTTCTGTTGGCTTTACCCTCGATGCAAAAAAAGATTAATCATTCCTAAATAAAGTAAAGCAGATTTTCATGATTACCAAGGTTAAATAGTTTAGCCGCAGATTCGCAGATTTTTGCTGCAATACGCTAATCTGCGAATTGGCGGCCAAAGCATTAAATCTTATTAATCATCACTATCATAAAAATCAGTGTTCCATCTCTCCCGCCGCAGGCGATAAATTTATTGATGATTTAATACCACTGCAATTGTGTATTTTACGGTTATCAATATTTTCGTTGAATGCTGCAAGTTTCTGCACAAAAAAATACCATTACAAAATCTGCAACCGGCCTGTTAGTATGGGCGGCGTTTGCCAGTTTTGCTACTTATTTTTGCATGTATGGTTTTAGAAAACCATTTAGTGCCACAACTTTTGACGGAGAAAAAGCCTTTGGCATTTCTTTAAAATCTGCACTGGTTGTAGCACAGGTATTTGGTTACATGACTGCTAAGTTTATAGGCATAAAATTTATTTCGGAAGTTAATAAAGCCAAACGTGCATTATACATTTTAGGTTTAATAGGCACTGCAGAACTAAGTTTATTGCTATTGGGCTTAGTGCCAAAACCATTTAATGTTTTTTTTCTTTTCACCAACGGACTTTCGCTCGGGCTTATATGGGGGCTTGTTTTTAGTTTTATAGAAGGAAGAAAATTTACCGACCTCCTAGCACTTATACTCAGCACCAATTTTATTTTTAGTTCAGGTGTTGCAAAAAGTATTGGCAGGGTTTGTATAGAATATTGGAAGATACCCGAAATATATACACCCTTTGTTGCAGGCTTGTTGTACGTTCCGCTGCTTTTACTGGCAGTTTGGATGCTTACAAAAATACCTCCGCCTACAGAAGAAGAAACCAGGAGCCGTGGCGTAAGAGTAACCATGAATGCCAAAGAACGCATAGCCTTATTTAAAAAATTTACTGCCGGTCTTGTAGCTATTACTGTTTTAAACCTGCTGCTAACTATATTGCGAGATGTAAAAGATAATTATGGTGTTGAGATACTGCGTACACTAAAACCTTCTTTTAAACCAGCCATTTTTACACAAATGGAAACGATAGCAGCTGTTGCTGTGTTACTTTTACTTTTATTGCTCACTGGTTTTAAAAATCATTTCAAAAGTATTGCCGCACATCACATTGCTATTGGTTGCGGACTTTGCATTGTTTTGTTTTCTGCTTTGTTTCTACGGCTGCAATTGCTGGATCCTGTATTTAACCTTATTGTATATACCATCGGGCTGTATGTTTGCTATAATACATTGCAATGCTTATTCCTCGACAGATTTATATCTGCATTTAAAGTAAAAGGCAATATTGGGTTCTTCTTTTATTTTATGGATTCAATTGGTTATTTGGGAAGCTGTTTTATTATTGTCAATAAAGAAGTATTCAGTCCTAAAATAAACTGGCTTAGCTATTTCCTTAACATCAGTTTTATATTAGCAGTTATTGGAATTATCAGCATACTTTTTTCCTGGATATATTTTAAGAACAAATACAAATCCAACGTTTTTAATTGATATGGGCAAAAATCCCCCTCACTACGATTTAATCATTATTGGCGCCGGCGCATTAGGCAGTTTTCATGCTTACCATGCATGCAATAAAGGTTTAAAAGTACTATTGCTTGAAAAAGATCTAAAACCGCAGGAAGCCACAGTACGCAATTTTGGCCAGGTAGTGCCATCTGGCATGAGCAGGGGTAAATGGCAAGAATATGGAAGAAGAAGCCTTGAAATTTATAAATCGCTTCAAAGCAGGTTCGATATTTCTGTACGGCAAAATGGCTCGGTTTATATTGCTTCAGATGAAACGGAATTGATACTTATAAATGAACTGGCAGACATAAACAGAAAAGATGGATATACTTCTGTTCTGTTGAACAAAGAAAGCTGTCTTGAGAAATATGCCGGCTTAAAAGAAAGTTATTGCAAAGGCGGCATTTTTTTCCCGGAAGAAGTAACTGTAGAGCCTGATAAAATGATACACCGAGTTATTGGCTTTATGCAGGAGCAACTGGCTTTAACTTATTTGCCTAATACATTAATCAACTATTGTGGGTATATAAATGGTAAATGCATTGCTGAAGACAATCTTGGCAATAGCTATACTGCAGATAAAATCATCATCTGCAATGGAAGAGACTTCCGCCACCTTTATCCGCAGGTGTTTTATGAAAGTGATATAGAAGTTTCAAAACTGCAGATGATGCGTACTGTGCCACAACCAAACTACATATTGAAGGGTTCAATCCTTACAGGGTTAAGCATACGCAGGTATGAAAGCTTTCACGAATGTCCTTCTTTTTCTTCTTTACACGCAAATGTTATAGAAGACAGGTTCAAAAAATGGGGCGTACATATTCTTTTTAAACAAGCCGCAGACGGAAGTATTATTATAGGCGATTCGCATGAATATGCAGATGCAAAAGAACAGGATAAACTTGGTTTTGAAGTAAGCCAGCAAATCAATCAAATTATAATTGATGAAGCCAAAAGAATTTTTGATTTGCCTGACTGGACCATCGCTTCCTGCTGGAATGGCTATTATGGGCAAAGCAAAAGCCATGACGTATTTAGAAAAGAAGTAGAAACAAATATCCATGTGGTCACTGCAATTGGTGGCAAAGGCATGACAGGAAGCGCCGGGCTTGCTGAAGAAAGTGTTAAACAAATCTTTGGTTAACCAACTGAATAAAATATATTTATGGTTATGCAGAAATACATAATCATACTTTTGTTTGTGCAATTGATCTCTATTGCAGGTTCTGCACAGCAACCAGAAAAAATAACGGTTAAAGCCGGTGAAGATCTTTCCGCTGTATTGTCATCATACGGCATGTACCGTTTTCCTGCCTTTACAGATGGTATTGTTACTTTTAGAAATGGTAATACAAGCGGTGGAAAACTGAATTACAATATCTATCTCGGCCTCATACAATTTATTGACACAAATGGTGATACGCTTGCTATTTCAAACCCGGAAACAATCGATTCTGTTTCTATTGATACAAGTTTATTTTATTACCACAATGGCTATTACCAGGTTATAGCAAATTATGAAAACTGCAAACTGGTAATGAAACAAAAAATTGAATTCCGTCCCGTTAAATTAGGTGCATATGGGCTTCCGGTTAATAACGCTTCCGGGCAATCTTATGAAAGCCTTAGTGCGTACCATGTCATCAATTCAAAGTTGACGGTTAATGAAGACATCATTGTTATAAAAGAAAATGTTTACTACCTCTTTTATAAAAAATTCAGGAATGAAAAAGCTAACCTGCAGGGATATTTAAATGCTTTCCCCAATTATAAAAATGAAATCCAGTCGTTCGTAACAGCGCATAAAACAAATTTTCAAAATCTTGAAGATCTGAAACAGCTAACTTTGTTTTGTACCAGACTTAAATAAAAAAAATCCGGCAAACTATATCAGTTTAACGCTTTCTGTAAATGTTCAATGGCTTTAAGCCGGAATAAATTAATATCGGGAACTGGAAGGTTTTCTATTTTGGCAGCTTCATCCCAGCGGCGCATCTGTATATATAAATCAAATAAAGGATCGGCTTCAAATGCCAACGCTTCCTTTTCTTCCATTCTTCCGCCCTGGTATTCCAGTGTTTTTTTACTTGCACCTGAAAGCTGGTTATAATATTCAGGATATTTCCAGGTGAGATAACGTTTTGCATTTACGTGAGATGCTATCAACCTGCACATACGATCAGAAAAACCAACTTTGCGCAAAAAGTCTGCACCTACTTTTTCATGATCCATCATGCCATAACCATCCATTGATTCTTCGGGATGAGTAATAGGTAAAAGATGGCCAACATCGTGTAAAAACGCAGCCAGCACAACTTCATCATCATATCCTCCTTCCATTGCCAGCTGTGCAGCCTGTACCATGTGTTCTAGCTGCGATACTTTTTCTCCTGCATATTCTTCTGCACCATGTTTGGCGTAGAGATCAAAAATTTCATTTACTACAGATTCAATTTGCGTAGTTGATTGCATTGCATTATTTTTTTAGAATAGAATTAATAGGATTGCCTACAGGGTGATTAGTAATAAAATTGAAACCAAGCAATTTTGCAATGGTTGCAGCAATTTGTTTTTGATACAATTGACCTTCAGTTTTTACCTCTCCTGTAGGTGCGGTGTCGGGCCCAATTACTGCCAGCCATAATTCATGTGCATCAGCAATCTTGGCACCATGGTCTCTCCAGGTAGATTTCACTTTATCGCCCCTTCCATGATCGCATGTTACTATCAAAGTTGTTTTATCTTTATACTGGGGCATATCTTGTAGTGTGTTCCATAAGTCTGCAATCATTGCATCTTCTGCATGGGCCGCTCCCAGGTATTGATCATAAGAGCCTTCATGTGCAAAATGATCTGTTTCGTCAAAAGCAATATACAGCAATTTGGGTTTATAGGCTTTCAGGTATTCGCGACCAGCCATATAAGTTAGAATATCAGGTCTTGCACCTGATGGTTTTGCAGTAAGAAATTGTATATCATTAATAAGCTTCAGGCCCGGGCTATTCAATTTTATTGTGTCTATATCTGCATTTACATAAATACCGTTTCTTTTGTTGTTTAGAATATAGGGGAAAACATCCCAGGTGGTAAATGCAGCTACTTTACCTGTAAAACCTTTTTGTTTGTTAATGTATTCAAGTACATTTTCATTAGGGTTGTATATTTTATCGTTTGAATTAGCAGCAGAATCCGGATAGCCCGTAAAAATTTCGTTATAGCCTGGATAAGAAAACCAATACGGATTTGAATTATCGAGCTTATTAAAATATTTCCTGTTGCCGTAGAGTTGTCCTTTTGCGGAAATAGTACTCCAGAAAAAAGGAAACAATTTTTTTCTTCTTTCTTCTTCGTCAGAATCCCAAAATTTCTTTTTCACTTCATCTCTGTCATGCGTAAAATTTTTGTCGTTCATAATATCCATATCAACACCTTCAAAAACTTCCTGCCAGCGCATACCATCTAATGTAACAATTACTACATTTTCGGTTTTAGGTTGCGCATATAAATTAACCGCTGCAAAAATCATCAACAATAAAAACATCATTCTTATCATAATAACTTGTATTAGTATTGATTTATTTTTTTGTTTTCTTTTTATCATTATAATGTGCTGCACGCAATTCATCTTCGTCATCCATGTCCGGTCCAGCTTCTACTTTGCGCCAGTCAATATCTCGATGATATTTTTTCATTGCCTTCGTAACATTAAAAATACGATTGTCATTCATTTCAAGGTTATACACTGAAAAATCAGGTTTGTTCGTAAAAAAATCCTGCAACAATGAAGCTGTTACATCGTACTGGTTTACATAAGGAACAGCTAAAATATTATAAATTACTTTCAGCACCGAACCAAAATTTGCATGTGTATGACTAATATATCCCTTCTTTACATAAGGCCCCGCCATCATCAAAATACTGCGGTGCGCATCAATATGATCCACGCCGCCCTGCGGATCATCTTCAGTAATAATTACCAGCATATTTTTCCAGTATTTAGTACGGGATAGAAAATGCAATATTCTTCCTACCGCCAAATCATTATCAGCTACAAAAGAATGAGAAGAATAATAGCCGTCTTCAGGCCTGGGATCTGCTGTATGATCGTTTGGCACCTGCATCGTAATTAAAGAAGGCATTGCCATTTTTCCTTTAATCCACCTTTTTGTGAACTCAGTTTCAAACTGGTTCATGCGGAATTGATCTGGTATATTGGTATTAAAGCCGGCATAGTTATGACTTGTTCTTGTAAACAAAGCTTTTTGCATGGGTACCATTACCGAATGTGCTGCGCCTGTAGCAGTATCCATCCATTCTTCACGCACGTGTGCAGTTTCATTTGCTTCTCCAAAGTTGTAAAAATTTATTTTCTTTCTTTCCAATGCTTCCCACATACCACCAATTTCTGCGTAATCTTCCGGATCCATGCTACCTGTAGATCCAGGAAAACGGCGACCCGGTGCCTTTGAAAAAATTTTTGCTGTTTTATGAACACTAGAATTAGCTTCCACCCATTCGTTGGGTATTACGCCCACCATCCAATGATGTCCATGTATAGACGCATCACTATCGCAATAGAAATTATCGCTGAATGAAAACTGTTTGGCAATTTTACGATGATTGGGCGTAACCTTTAGATTTGAAAGTTTACGACGCATCGAATCAGGAAAAGTATACTCGCAGTTTACACCAAACCTTGCTAATGTGCTGTCTGCTTTTGTATTCTCCATTTGTCCAAACACTTCATCATAACTTCTGTTTTCCTTTGTTATGTAAACAATGTATTTAATGGGGCTTGCATGTGCGCCAGGCAAAACAGGCAGCGGGTTTTCAGGAAGATCATTTGCTTCTGTTTGTACAAACGTATTGTTGATAACCTGTTTGGTATAGGAAATAAGTTCTTCTGCGGATGGCACAGCTACTTTTTGAAAACTGCCTAGTTGAATATCGCCAATATACGTTCCTTGTGGAGGAGCAATAAAGCCTGCGCCACCATTGGGCCCTGCACCTAGTCCGCGACAGGTAATAATGTACATTTCTTTTTCATCTGCAGATAGTTGAATTCTTGTTGGCCCCCAGCCTGTTGGTATTAAACCTTTAGTGATTTTTGTTTCTACATCTATTACCGCTACAGCATTAAAACCAAGCAAGGCTACATACAATGTTTTTTCATCTTTGCTTAACGCAATACCAAATGGCAGAAGGCCACGGTATTTGTCAATTCGTTTATCTGCAGTTATCTGTATATGTCCTTTGATTATATGGTTTCTGTAATCAATAACACTAATGTTATCGTTGGTAGCATTTGTAACATATGCATATTGTTTTCCAACAGCAATTGAGTTTGGACTTGCCCCTCCTACCACTCTTGCGTCTTCTATCATTTGGCCAACCTGAAAACCTGTTTTAAATTTATCAATCACTTTATTGCTAGCAAGATCAATTGTAAACACACTCATAGCATCTGGTGAAGACGGGCTTCCTACGCCGGGTATTTTTTTCCCTTCAACCACAGTTCCATTAATAGATTCTTTTGAATTATCTGCATAGGGATGATGCGAGATCATCATAGAATCGTAATTATTTTCCGTCATACCTTCTACTAAAGGATAAGAATACATGCCAACGTTGGCAACAAACGCCATTTTCTTATCTGCGCTTAGTGCAAGACCAAAGGGCTGACGTCCGGAAGGAATAGAAGCAATTATTTTTTTAGTATTGATATCATAGCGCACAAGTCTAAAATTTCCCCTGTCTAATATCAATAATTCATTAGCATCCTGGTTTAATAAAAGATCGGAAGTAAAACTGTCGTCAAAAGAAATTCCATTTACGTTTCCATTAAGTGTTATAGAATCTTTGCGCTGCAATTTTTCTATATCGTACACAATCACTGCGCCATTATCTCCACCACTTAAATAAACTGTTTTTGAATCAGGCGCAAAAGCTACTCCTAAAAAAGAACCTTCTGGCAAAGCCGTGGTAATTGTAGTTTGTGTGGCCGAATCTGAAAACGGACTTGCATTTAATGGTTGGTGTGCTAAAGGAGAATTGAGTTTATTATTATAACCCGGCACCCTTATAGGTTGCAGTGTTGCCAGATCAATTATTGTAAATACTCCATTATGAAGCGTAACTGCTTTTTTTCCATTTGGCGAAATAGCCATACCAAATGGATCATTGGTTATTCGTATTAGTTTTCCTGCTGGCGTAAGAAAACGGCCGCTGGGCACTACTGTAATACCTGCAGTATCAATTTTACAATATTCTGCACTACCGGGAACCGAAAGCAACTCAACTTTTTTTTGGGCTGATAAAAACTGGGGAAAAAGCAGGATTGCTGTAACAGCAAGAATTGGGTTTTTAAAAAATTGCACAGTAATCATTTTAGTAATAAGGCGAAACTACTATTAGTTTCGCCTTATTATGATGAGGTCTTCAATTTTATTATTCAATCATTGTATACTATTTCAACAACCACATAACACCGTTAATATCATCAACCCCATTAAACTGTGCAGATAGTGCAGCATTATAATTCTGTGTATTGGCAGATTGTTCGCTTCCAGAATATTTAAACCTTGTAGCAATACGGCCGCTGTTTCCGGTTCCGGAACCAGTTGTAAAAGCAGGCACGCCTGTTCTTCTGTAAGTAAAATAAGATTCTAACCCAGACTGGCGGAACAAGGCTATATATTTTTGCTGTATAATCTGTGTAAGTGCTGTTGCAGCAGTTCCGGAATATTTTATTGATGGCTGTGCATAATAATCAGCAAAATTGAATGGAATAGAACGCACATCATAGTTTTGAAGATTAGTAACATCAGTTGATCCTGGTCTGTAAAAATATGCGGCCACAGTTGTTGCTCCACCGGTACCAATACCATAAAAAGCCATTGAAGCTTTAATGCCCTTTACATACCAGTCTTCTGCATTGGCTGTAATCCAACCACGGTTGGCTGCTTCAGCAATGTTGAAACACATTTCTATATAACCAAGTTGTATTGCAGGTTCTGCAGTATAAGTAGAATAAAAATGTTTTCTATTGAGGAAAGAATATTTGCCTGCAGTTGCTTCAGCATACATAATACCCAAGTCCATGCCCGGATCTGCCCCGTAAAAAGATGAAAAGCTTGTGTCTTTCTGGCCGAGGTTATCTACATAATACCTTGCAGGTTCTGCAACAATAAACAAACGCGGATCATTAAATTGTTTAAGCAATCCAACATGTGTTAAAGACATGTTTTTACGGCCACCATTAAAACCATAGTTGGAAGGGTTATCAGGATAATAATTAGTAGGCGTTACAAAATTGTACTGAAGATCATCTGCAGTTCCTGTAAAAATTGGATATTTAACCGGATCATTATAGATGGCTGCAAATTGCTGCGCAATGCTTAAGTCTGCATCACCAGTTTTTTTACTGAGGTGAATAAGTAGCCTAAGTTTATACGTATTAACAGCTTTCTGCCATTTCTTAATATCGTTTCCGTAATAAATATCGCCAGATAAATCATTTGCTCCTTTTGCAATCAGCGCTGCAATATTTGTATTGGCTGTATCCAGCAGCGCCAAAGCAGTTTTAAATACAGTTTTTTGTGCATCATAAGCAGGCGTTAATACAGCGGCGCCTTGCAAAGCCTGTGTCATTGGTATATCACCCATCTGCAAACTCATTTTTGTAAACAAAAACGCCCTGAAAAATTTACCCAATGCACTATAACTGTTTAAAGCATTGCTACCAGTACTTACAGCAGCAGCTTCCATTTTAATAACGTTTTGCAATGTGCTGTAATAATTAGAACCGCTGCCAAAGTTGTATTGATTTGTGCCGTAATAATCGTAATTATAAATATAATACTGCGCATAAATTTCTGAACTCTGAGACGGCTCATCGTGCATATCTACCAATACACCTGTAAATAACAATGATGGTGGCACAGATGTAGGCTTATTATTGTTTTGACTGAGATCCGAAAAACTTTTTTTACAACTTGCTGATGCTATCACTATAACAATGATGACCAACAGTATATTTATTTTTTTCATGATAGTATACTTAAACAATTTAAAAAGTAAGGTTGATGTTAAAACCATAACGGCGGGTAGTAGGCGATTGCAAACTTGTAAGCGAAAGGCCTTGTGGGTATTGATCAAGATCCACGTCTTTAAAACGTTTATCCTTATAGAAGTAAAATAAATTACGACCAACCAGCGATACACTGATTTTAGAAAAATATTTGGGCAACATCTTGGATGGTACATCATACCCAATTGTAACCTCTCTCAGTTTTGCAAAAGTTTTGCTCATAAGATTAGCTTCATCTGTACCATAATACTTGCTAACATAATCCTGCACCAGTGCCACTTGTTTGTTTGTAGCAAACGTGAGGTCTTTGTAATTGGTAATATTGCCATTGTTATCAAAGTTGATAGCAACATTATTAGACACTACTACACCTTCTCCAACATAACTTCCTTTGTAAGAAGGATCAGGATTGATATTGTTTGCAGGAAATGCCTGCCAGTCTTTATACCTTGCTGCACCTAATGCGCCTTCTGCAGTTTCAATGTTTCTACCACCTTGCATGGTTTTAATATGCATATAGTCAACCGTTACACCGCCAACTCTCCCATCAAACTGAAAGCCCAGTGTAAAACCTTTATAGTTAAACTTATTGTAGATACTCCATGAATAATCAGAATTTAAATTACCCATATACCTGGCAACATTTGTTCTGATGGGTTTGCCGCTGGCATCATTAATAATCTGGCCATCCTGTGCTCTTGCAAATGCTGAGGAATATAATTTATCAGTGCGATCTCCAACGTGAGAAAATGGATTATTAGAAGTTTGATAAACAGTTTGTCCCGGAGGTAGTTCTTTATATACATCTTTATAAGTGCTCCAGTTAACCAGCACATCCCAGCTTAATCCATTTTGATTTCTTAAAGGAGATCCCATCAATGATAATTCATACCCGGTTTTTTTAGTCTTCAAAGCATTTAATCTGTAAGTGCTAAAACCAGTAGCAGTTGAAATAGCATTGTTAAGAATAAAAGGGCCGTCTATATATTGAAATGCTGTTGCACTCAATCCTAAACGGTTATTGAGAAATTTAATATCAAACCCTTCTTCATAGTTTACACGCAATGAGGTTTTGATATTTGGATCGAACAAAGATGTTGTATTATAAGCAGCCGGCTGACTGTTGTAAGGTTTAGCAGTAGAAAATACTGGTATAAGCGAATAATCCGGACCTCCGTAAGAAGATTCATAATTATTACCATAGTTCAAAGGATTATAAGTAAAAGGATCTTTTCCAGCAGGATTATTGCCAAATGCAGTAATGGTATTAAATGGTGCCGGGCCAATTGTTGCTTTCGTAGCAACGTCTCGTACAGAAGCAAACGAACCACGTATTTTCAAGAAAGAAATAATTGAAGGAAGTTTTATATAGTCTGATATTACTGATGATATTGATGCACTTGGATAGAAGAAAGCATTATTATTTACAGGCATTGCAGAACTTTTATCAACTCGCCCTGTCGTAGAAAGCGTAAGAAATTTTCCAAACGTTGCATCCAAAGAATAATAAGCACTAAGTACACGCATATCAGAAGAAAAACTAGAAGATTGAACTGCATTTTTAGAGTTAGAAAATGCATATACGTTTGGTACGTTAAGGTAATCTGTAGAAGTCCAGTTACTATTATAATTAAAGCTTCTGATGTTTCCACCCACTAAGCCAGATAAGTTCAGGAAGTTTTTAATAGTGTAATTAGCATTAACCTGTAATTCGGTATTGTTCTCAAATAAATTACGCCTGTCTTCACGATAATCGCCCAGGTTGCCTTCACGTCCATAAGGGTGTGCAGAGAAAGGCATTTTTTCTGTGCGCAGTAAACCGTAAGTGGTAATCTGTGTACGGAGCGTAGTATTGATGTGATTATTTATTTTATAATTGGCAGAAACATATCCGTAGATATCATTTTTATAATGGCCCCTCAGCCATTCATTTACCTGGAAGTATGGATTATGATAACGCTGGTATTCTGCAAATATGGATTGTGTTCCAACTTTACCCGCCTGCCAGTAATCTTTCATCTGATCAACATCCCAATCAGCACCTGTCCAAACAGAAATATTGTACAGCAAACTGTTGGGGCCATAGTCTACATCAGGAAAGTTTGGTGTATACTGCCTGTTGAAATTTAAGTTTGATTCTATTTTAAGGCGAGGAGTTGGATTGTATGAACCATACATGTTAAAGTTGGTAATATTGAGATAGTTATTGGGTATATAACTTTTCTGGTAAGAATGCGAAAGAGAAAAACGAAGGTTATAATTATCTCCGCTTGCACTTAACGATAAATTATTGGTAGTTTGAAAACCAGTTTGCAAAAAACGGTTAAGGTTGTTTTTACCTCTTGCAACATAAGGCGTACCTTTTCTTACACCTGTAACTGGATCTACAGGACTATCATATTGCGGAATTAATTGGCCATTAAAATAAGGGCCCCAAACATCATAGTCGCCGTCAACTCCACCAGGTGCGCCACCTTTACCATCTACAAACTGGTAGTAAGTATTTTCGCCACCACCATAAGAATCCTGCGTTCTTGGAAAAGCTAGAAAACCTTTATCAATTACATTGCTGCTGTTAAACTCAACTACAAAGCCTTTGCGTTTATTTCCTTTTTTTGTACTGATTAATATGGCGCCATTTTGTGCCCTGCTTCCATATAAGGCAGCCGCACTTGGTCCTTTTAAAACAGTATATGTTTCTATATCATCGGGGCTAATATTCCATGTATCTGAACTGATAGGAATTCCATCTACAACATATAAAGTGATTTCATTACCGCGCAGTAATACCAGTGGCTTTCTTAGCAATTCTGCATTGGGTCCAACAGACAGACCAGCAACTTTTCCGGTTAAACCAGAAATTGGGTTAGCATCACGTGCTTTTGTAAGATCCTCTCCCTTTACTTCCTGCACAGCGTAACCAAGGCGTTTGGTTTCTTTTTTTATACCAAGCGCTGTTACCACAACTTCATTCAGGTTTCTTGCATCAGTAACAAGAATAATATTGCCCAAATTACCTGCGGCTTTTATTTCGCGATTAGAAAAGCCAACGCTGGTAACAATTAATACAGCATTATTATCGGCATTAATAGAAAAATCTCCGTTTTGATCTGTACTGGTTAATTTGGTTGTACTTCCTTTTACTGAAACAGTAGCGCCTGCTACCGGTTTTTGATCTTCAGCAGAGACAACATGCCCTTTAATTGTGTTTTGGCAAAAACTGAGCAGCGAGTAAATCATCATTCCTGCTAGTAGTCCGCCTCTTCTTAAAAGAGAGTGCTTGTTCATAATTGCGTAGTTTGGTTGCATTGTTAATAAAATGCAAAACTCGCTTGGTCATTTAAACAAGGCATTATGGCATTGTGATGCTAAGGTTATTGTAATGTGATGGAAATTTAAACGCTATGTTACTAAAACATTATCCAGCCTGTATTTTTAATGCAGGTAAATTTGAAATGAACACTAACACTATATTGCTTATCATCTTTATTGTCTCAATTACAATAGGTACAAATAAAAAGGCTACCGTAATTTTTTACGATAGCCATATAACCGAAAAGTTAGAACAATTTATTTTTTAGCGTCCGTTTCTTTTTTATCAGTAACAGCTTTTAATTTTCTTTCGTGCTTACGATTTTTTTTAGAAGCTTTTACCAGCTCTACTGCAAAAAGCTTACTTGCTTTTCTAAGGTTGCTTTCGAATTTCTTTTTATCCAGCTTGTTTTTATACTCCGCCAATGCACCAGAAAGTTTTTCGAAAACAGCTTTGCGGGCTTCTTTTTTTGTAACCTTCTTTTCCAGTGCCGGAGTCTCTTTTTCGCTCATATTATTTGATTGTTTAGTAATTAAGTTAATAACTTAAATATAACCTAAACTTAAGATTGACAATGTTAAGTTTTGCCAATCCGGCTATTAAAATTATAATGGGGTGAAGGTGGAACATAAAAAAACGCCCCGGTAAAAACCAGGGCGGTACTGCATGAGAAAATGCTACTTTGCTTGATTTTACAACCATTGTTTTACCAACAATCTTATAGAACCGGCACAAAAGTATCTTCGCCTTGTTAGCGGAATATGATGCGATGTTTATGCAATTATTATCAATCAGACTGATGACTGGTTTTTAAAAACGGAACTGGAGACGAAAAGTAAAAAGATTGTCTTTAAGATCTGAAGTGTAACCTGCAAGCTGGGTATTTTCGTTCATTACATAATCATACCATAGCAAAAGCTTCAGGTTATCATTGATGTAATAATTATACCCCAAACCAAGGGTGCTGTATTTTATGTCTGTTGCATTAAGATTGGAGCCTGGTTTTCCAATATCGTTGCCGGCAACTTTTGTATTAGGATCATACCAATCGTATTTAACACACAACTGGTGATGATAGTTGAATATGTTATGCAACAGGTAAAAAAATGCTCCATTAAATTTCCTTGTGTAAGAAGGCTCTGTAAGTAAAGCAGGCGGTGTTTCGCTAGTATTGGCCGTTGCAGTTTGTGTTCCCTGCCAGTATTCTGCCCTGAATTCTGTAAAGCCTGCTTTTTGCTTCATCTTTATTTGTATATCTGCCCCGGCATATTTACGCGGCGCTTTGCTGTTAAGATTAGAAAGGGTAGAATCTGTTATAAATAATTTTAGACCACTGGTATTACCTACATGGTTCATGTATTTTGTGTTTTGCAGAAAGCCTCCGTTGAAATAAGAAAGGCCTGCAGACAGCATTATTTTTTTTGAAAGGTTGATTGGTTTAAGCGATGCCCTTGTTATAAGATCCTTGTAGGAGTCATAATCTGCGGCTGCTGTTAAACCCGGTCCGTTAAAAATGCCCACATCCAGTTTAAAATGCCGAAGGGGGTTATCTTTTTTCCTGGGTTCAAAAGAAATCATAGCGCCGAGATCTCTTTCTACTTTCATTAATATTTGCGACATTCTTCCTCTTTCCGGAGATTCTCTATCCGGAGAGCCGAGGTTTACTTCGTATCCAAATGGCCTGGCAAACATGCCCATACTAAAAGAAAACAACTGGTACTTGTTTTCAAAAAACCTTCCCCAGAAATCTCTTATGAAAACTCCTTTTTCGGTTCCATCAAATTGAAAGACAAACTGGAGCACCGGCAAATTTTGACTATTAAAACGGGCATAATCAAAGCGGATGCGCCCCCTGCGCAAAGCAAAGCGGTTATCTACGTGAGGTGCAAAATCGCCACCCGCATAACTGGGCTGGCCCTTTGTACTGGCTACCTGGAACTGGGGCTGCAGGTAGCCCCCAATACGGATGTGGTTATAATTTTTGTATAGCGAAAAAAGCCCCTTGCCAGCATCCTTGGTAGTATCTATCATATCCATCAAAAACTGGCTATTGGCTTCATTTACAATAAATACCAATAAAAGGAGCGCCGGCAGTCTTTTTATCATTTTGGTTATTTGTATAAGCTCCCAAAACTATTGAAAAACATTTTCTATGTTAAGAAATTATTACCAAACATTAATTACCCGAAACCAAATCCAAACTCTCTATTTTTGCCCAAATTTTAGTGTATGGCCAATTCGTTTCTGAAAATATTCATGCCAAAAGACAGGGTTTTTTATTCTTTGTTTGAAGAAGTGGCAGCTACCGTAGCACAAATGGGCAAGCTGATGAAAGATGTGGTAGCGGAACCCGATTTTGATAAACGTGCTGCACTGATTTCAAAGATGGAAGATCTTGAACATGTAAACGACGATTTTACCCATCGCATTTTTACAGAACTGGGCCGCAATTTTATTACACCTTTCGATAGGGAAGATATTCACTACCTGGCATCTGCACTAGATGATATAGCAGACTACATTTATTCTTCCGCTAAAAAAATCAACTTCTATAAAGTAAACCCTAACGATCAGGGGATACAAAAAATGGCCGATCTGATTGACCAGGGTGCTGACCAGATAAAAAATGCTGTAGTAGAGCTTCGCGATATGAAGAATATGCGCCAGATTACAGATGCACTGGTAAAAGTAAACAGCATAGAAAACCAGGCCGATGATATTTTTGACTTGAGTATTGATCGCCTTTTTGAAACCGAACCCGATGCTAAAGAGGTTATTAAAAAAAGAGAAATTTACCAGGTAATGGAAATTGTTACTGATAAATGTGAGGATGCAGCCAACGTTATTGAATCAATCATTATAAAATACGCGTAATACCAATGTGAAAATGTAACAAATGTGATAAATGTGCAAATGAAGAAGCCATTTACCTTTTGTTTAATTTCCACATTACCACATTTACATATTTACACATTTCGCTATGACCTTTCTTGTTATCATCATCATACTTGCGCTGGTCTTCGATTATATAAATGGTTTTCACGACGCTGCCAATTCTATTGCCACTATTGTTTCTACTAAAGTATTAACGCCGTTTCAGGCCGTATTATGGGCAGCGGTATTCAATTTTGCAGCGTTTTTTGTTTCAAAGTATATTATCGGGCATTTCAATATTGGTAGCACGGTTGCCAAATGGGTTAACCCTGAATTTGTGACCCTGGAAGTAATTTTTTCCGGTCTTATCGCCGCCATTATCTGGAACCTGCTTACCTGGTGGTTTGGTATTCCGTCATCTTCATCACACACATTAATGGGTGGATTTATTGGAGCGGCGATTGCACATGCCAAAGGCTTGTCTGATGCTGGCCATACAGTTGTTAATTATGGCAAAGTGATCCCAACTTTCCTGTTCATTTTTGCGGCACCGCTCATTGGTATGATCATCGCGTTCATTCTTACCCTGCTGATTGTAAATATATGCCAGCGGGCAAACCCCTACAAAGCCGATGCCTGGTTCAGGCGTTTGCAGTTGGTGTCATCCGGTTTATTCAGCCTCGGACACGGTGGTAACGATGCCCAGAAAGTGATGGGCATTATCGGTGCTGCCATGATATTTTACCAAAAAACACAAGGCCGTGATCTTAGTTTTGATGAATTTGTGAAAGAATACTGGTGGGTACCATTTTCCAGCTTTATTGCCATTGGCTTAGGCACTATGAGTGGCGGCTGGAAGATTATCAAAACCATGGGTACCCGAATTACCAAGGTGACCCCACTGGAAGGTGTAGCCGCAGAAACTGCTGGTGCCATCACGTTATATTTGACTGAACATTTTGGTATTCCCGTAAGCACTACCCATACCATCACGGGTTCTATCATAGGGGTAGGTGCTACCAAGCGCTTGTCTGCCGTTCGCTGGGGTGTAACCATTAACCTGATGTGGGCCTGGATACTAACCATCCCCGTTAGCGCTCTGATTGCCGCGATTGTTTACTATATCGTGAAAATTTTTGTATAGTTTTTAAAAGCATTTTATTCTAAAGCAACGCCTCACCGCGTTGCTTTTTATTTTGCAGTAACTTATCTATCTTGTTTGCCGTTTCGTTATTAATAACTTACTGTTTAAAATAAAATACAAATGAAGGGAATCATACTTGCAGGCGGATCAGGCACCCGTTTACATCCTATAACTTATGCCATCAGCAAACAAATAATGCCAGTGTATGATAAACCGATGATCTATTATCCACTCTCTACACTTATGCTGGCTGGCATAAGCGATATTCTTATTATATCAACACCGCATGATTTGCCGCTGTTTAAAAAATTATTTGGCGACGGTAAAAACCTCGGACTTAATTTTTCTTATGCAGAACAACCATTGCCTAATGGACTTGCGCAGGCTTTTGTAATTGGCGAAAAATTTATTGGCGATGATAGTGTTGCGCTTGTGCTGGGCGATAATATTTTTTATGGCGCAGGTCTTGGTAAAACATTGCAAACAAATTCAAATCCGGACGGCGGTATTGTATATGCATACCATGTAAGCGATCCTGAAAGATATGGTGTTGTGGAATTTGACAAAAACATGAAAGCCATTTCTATTGAAGAAAAACCTGCGCAACCAAAAAGCAATTATGCAGTACCGGGATTATATTTTTATGATAACGATGTAGTGAAGATTGCAAAAGAATTAAAACCTAGTCCGCGTGGTGAATATGAAATAACAGATGTAAATAAAGAATACCTGCAAAGAGGAAAACTAAAAGTTTCTATTCTTGATCGAGGCACAGCATGGTTGGATACTGGCACTTTTGATTCTTTAATGCAAGCCTCTATGTTTGTGCAGGTAATTGAACAAAGACAGGGCATTAAAATTGCCTGCATTGAAGAAATTGCATGGCGTAAAGGATTTATAACAAAAGAGCAATTGCAAACATTAGCCAAGCCCTTGCTGAAAAGCGGTTATGGCCAATACCTGATGAATCTTGAATAATAGAACGCAGATTTTCATGATTGTTTTAATATAGTATGATTTACTTTTTAGGGTTGATAGGTAATAAATCATTTTGATCATAAAGATCAGCTTTCCATTCTACGCGAAGCGGACTTGAAAGGATTATTAGGATTAATGAGATAATAAGTTTCCCATTGCATCGCAGATGCTTCCGTGTATCGCCTCAAAAGCCACTCGCCAATAAACGCTTTAAAACAATCCTTAGTGGTGCGCATCATCAAATGCCTCAGTGTTTCTCCATGTCCTTTGTGTCTCCGTGGCTATCATTTGAGGTTACCCAATTTGGAAATAGCCTAAATTGTTCACATCTTGCACTCACTTATCAATTTGCAACAATGAAAAAAATACTTGTTACCGGCGGATGTGGTTATATAGGCTCTCATACCGTGGTTGATTTACTGGAAAATGGTTTTGATGTAATTTCTGTTGACAATAACTCCCGTTCTTCTGCCCGTATCCTTGAAGGGGTAGAAAAAATAACAGGCAAAAAAGTAAAAAACTATAAAGTAGATCTTTGCAATTACGATGATACATTCGCTATTTTCCAGGAGAATGATGATATAGCGGGCATCATTCATTTTGCAGCTTATAAAGCTGTGGGCGAATCGGTAGAAGAGCCGTTAATGTATTTCGAAAACAATATCGTATCGCTTATTAACCTGCTTAAATGTGTTCATGAATTTAAAATTCCCTACTTTGTTTTCTCTTCTTCATGCACTGTTTATGGCAACCCGGATGTAATACCAGTAACAGAAAAAACACCACCCAAACCAGCAGAATCACCGTACGGCTATACCAAGCAAATGGGCGAACAAATCATCAATGAGTTCTCTAAATCTAACCAGGTACAATCTATACTTTTAAGATATTTCAATCCTGTTGGTGCGCACCCAAGCATACAAATAGGCGAATTGCCTATTGGCAAACCGGCCAATCTTGTTCCGGCCATTACACAAACCGCAGTTGGCAAACTGCCACAGATGAAAGTTTTTGGAGATGATTATCCAACAAGAGATGGCTCCTGCCTGCGTGATTTTATACATGTTTGTGATATTGCCCATGCGCACACCCTGTCTTTGCTATATCTTATAGAAGAACGCACCGATAAGAAATGCGAAGTATTTAACCTTGGTACAGGCAATGGTGTAACAGTACTGGAAGCTATTAATACTTTTGAAAAAGTTAGCGGTGTAAAGCTCAATTATGTAATTGCCCCACGCCGCCCCGGTGATGTTATTGCCATTTACGCCAATAATGAACTGGCAGTTACCCAGCTAGGCTGGCAAATTAAATATTCGCTTGAGGATATGATGCTAACAGCCTGGAAATGGGAACAAAGACTGAAAGTAGATGCAAAGCTTTATAATAAACAAAATGCGGGACTGAACTAGTTTAGAAAGTTTATAGTTCACAGTTCATAGTTAGCGATACCAACCATTTTGGCTAAGTAAAGCAACTATGAACGATCGAACAAAGAACTGTGAACGCTGTGTCCCCAAAATTGATTCCCAAAACTGCCAACTTCTTCTTTACTTTGCGTCTCTAAACAAAAATAAATGGCGTTAAAAGATATTACACCAACGGGCCAGAAAGATACACGCAGTGGCTTTGGAGATGGTATAGCAGAGGCCGCAAGAACCAATTCAAACATTGTAGCACTTACAGCAGACCTGCTTGGGTCAATGAAGCTGAACCAGTTCATCAAAGAATTTCCTGAAAGGTTTGTACAATGTGGTATTGCTGAAGCAAACATGATTAGCATTGCTGCTGGTTTAACCATTGGCGGTAAAATTCCTTATACTACCACTTTTGCCAATTTCTCAACCGGCCGTGTATATGATCAAATACGCCAGTCGGTTGCTTATTCAGGCAAAAATGTAAAAATATGTGCTTCTCATGCAGGTCTTACATTAGGTGAAGATGGTGCTACTCACCAGATTCTTGAAGATATTGGCATGATGAAAATGCTGCCCGGTATGACGGTAATTGTTCCTTGCGATTATGCACAGACAAAAGCCGCAACCAAAGCGATTGCCGACTACGAAGGCCCTGTTTACCTTCGTTTTGGCAGACCAGTTTGGCCAATTTTTACTGCCGATCTTCCATTTGAAATAGGCAAAGCACAGATTTTTTCTGAAGGAACAGATGTAAGCATATTCGCCTGCGGTCATATGGTATGGAAAGCCATTGAAGCTGGCATCGCCCTGCAGGAAAAAGGCATCAGCGTAGAAGTAATCAACATTCATACAATTAAGCCACTGGATAATGAAGCCGTTTTAAAATCAATAACCAAAACTAAATGTGCGGTTACTGTAGAAGAGCATAATATTATTGGTGGATTGGGAGACAGCATTGCACAGGTAGCTGCTAAAAACCTGCCTGTTCCCATAGAATATGTAGGAACAAACGACACGTTCGGCGAGAGCGGAACACCAGCGCAATTGCTGGAAAAATATGGCCTTACCGCTTCGCATATTATTGCTGCAGCAGAAAAAGTTATAGCACGAAAAAAAGCTTAAAAAAGCATTATAATTAAGGAGCCCCCGGTTATTGCAGGGGGCTTTTTCTTACCTTAAACCTTTGTACCAGTTAAGCGTTGGTTATTTCTGCAATGGGCAGTGTAAAAACAACCAAATACAATTGTCGGGCGTCAATAATTTTTCTTTTGACACGTTAAACGAATACCCAATCACAGGGTCAAACAAAATTGCTAAACAAAAAGCTAACCTATGGCAGTTGTTATGCAGGATGCGGAATTGCTTTTGGAATTCCGGAACCCTTCTACAAAAGAAAAGGCGTTTACTGCTATTATTAAAAAATACCAGGAAAAGCTCTACTGGCACATACGCCGTATGGTGGTAGAGCACGAAGACGCCAATGATGTTTTACAAAACGTTTTTATCCGTGTATGGAACGGCCTGGAAAACTTCCGGGAAGACAGTCAGCTTTATACCTGGCTTTATCGTATTGCCACCAACGAATGCCTCACTTTTATTGAACAGAAAAAAAGAAAATCTACTGTTTCAATTGATGGCGATGTAGAAACGGGCCTCAGCAATACTATTAAAGCCGATAAGCATTTTGACCCCAACAAACTGGAGTGGAAGCTTCAACTGGCCATGCAGCAATTGCCAGAGAAACAACGCATCGTTTTCAACCTAAGGTATTATGATGAAATGCCTTACGAAGAAATGAGCAAAGTGCTGGAAACCAGTGAAGGGGCATTAAAAGCCAGCTACCATCATGCTGTTAAAAAAATTGAGGATTTTATTCTAAATCATTAAACTTTGTTTATCAGCCCCCGTCTTAGCACAGTACAATGAGCAATATCAATCCCATATTACATGAACTGAAGGACATAAGCCCGGTTGTAGCCGCTATTGGCCATCAGCCAACTTATACTGTACCGCAAGGTTATTTTGAAGGGCTGGCAACGCATGTAATGCTAAGGATTGCAATAGAAGAAAAAGCTGGTACCGATCCTGTTTTAAACATTAGTAAAGACAATCTTTACCAGGTGCCGCAAGGTTATTTTGATGGATTGGCCGCATCTGTTCTTAACCGCATTAAAACACAAGAAACCGATAAGCAAACTGCCGAGCCTGCTTTGGATATTAATAAAGACAATCTTTACGAAGTTCCGAAAGGTTATTTTGATGGATTGGCAGGTAATATCATCAACCGCATTAAAGCCCAGGAAACTGAAAACCCCAAAGAAGAAATTGAATTGTTATCGCCTTTATTAGGTGGCATTGGCAAGAAAAATCCTTTTGTTACACCAGAAGGTTATTTCAATGATATTTCAGATAATATCGTTGCCGGCGTAAAAGCAATTGATTTTGTAAATGAAGAGCTGGAAAATTTATCGCCGGTAATGCTTGCACTTAAAGACAAGCAAGTGTATGAAGTACCCGCTGGTTATTTTGATAATACAGTAGATGTAATTTTAAAAAAAGTAAGGAATCAACAACCCGCTAAAGCAATTTCAATTGGCTTCGGTAAAAAGATGATGCGTTATGCTGCGGCTGCAGTTGTTACAGGTTTAATAGCAACTGGTGCGTGGATGTATTTTAAACCCACAGCACCTGCAGATACAATTGCATCTATAGAGCAGGGTATTAAAAAAGCAACTGATGCTGAAATATTGAATTTTTCTGAAATCAGTACTGCATCAATGGCGGAAGCTGATACTACTGCAGCAACAGCAGGTGATATCACTGAAAAAGATTCAAAAGATTTGTTAGCCAATATATCCGATGAAGAACTCCAGCAATATGCTACAGACCAGCATCTTGAAACACCTATTACTAACTAAACTTGGAGTGAAATGAAAAAATATTTACTTATACTGTTATTGGCCTTTGGCAGTTTACTGCATGTGCAGGCGCAGGATGGTGAGAAATTGCAGGCATTAAAGATTGCTTACCTCACAAAAAAATTAGATCTGTCTCCGGAAGAAGCACAACGTTTCTGGCCTATCTATAACAAGTATACAGAAGAAATACGTGCCATTAGGCTTGAGCAGAAACAAAAGAATACGCCGGAAATAGAAATGGAGGATAAAATATTAAACGTTCGCAAAAAATACAATGGTGAATTTGGCAAAGCCTTGTCTGCAGAAAAAGTAAACACGTTCTTTCGTTCAGAAAAAGATTTTGGGTTATTGATTCAGCGGGAATTGCAAGAACGCCGCATGGAACGCCAGTTAAACAAACGTGGCTTGCGGGAATAACAACGTCTTTCAGGTGTTTTTCATAGGTTAGCAAGGCCGGCTTTTATTAGCTGGCCTCTTTTTTTATACACGAATGAAAGCCAAAAGAAATTTCAATTCTTGGATTGTTTCAAGCATTAAATCCATATAAATCCAAAGATTCTTTATAATCCCCGTGCCTTTAGGCCGGGGTACATCAAATGCTTTTTAACTGGCTTTAGCCGAAATATTTGGCTAAAGCCGTAACATAATATTTATGCTTTATTTCCCCGGCCTAAAGGCTCGGGGTTAACATCGCATTCGTGTCTATTAGTGCTTATATACTGGAGTTTTTATATCGTGGTAAAATAAAAAAGTCCAGCCTTCTTCTGCCCCCTGTTTCCACCAATGCTGACGTAGTTCCATACATTTCTTACCATCAAAATCATACTTGGCTACAAACTTGTTTTTCATTTGTCCAAGTTGCGGCGCATCATCTGCACCAAAAAAAACTTTTTCGCCTGCATCTGCAATCCAGAACACCTGGTGGTATGGGCTATGCCCTGCCGTTACTTCGTATTTAATATAGCTATCAAGAACGCCATTGCCATCAAGAAACTGAATATTTGAAGCAGTTGAAAGGCATTCCAGTTCTTCTGGTATGTAAGAAGGAAGACCTTTTTCAAGCGCAAATGCCAATTCTTTTTTTTGTACATAATAAGTAGCCTTCGGAAAAGCAATTTCGTATTTGCCAGTTGAATTGTTTTTTTTGCTGATGCCACCTGCATGATCTTTATGCAAATGGCTCATTAGTACTTTTGTAATTTCTGAAGGGTTGATGCCTGCATCCATAAGGTTTTGATGCAGCTGCAATACGCCGTCTTTTTCAAAACCCAAACCTGTATCCAGCAACAATACATCTTCTGATGTAACAATAACAAAAGGTTGCACTTCTACCAGCAAACTCCCAACGCTGCGTTTTTGCAAATCATCTTTATCTGTATCAAATGGAACAAAAAGTTTTGTTTTATCTATAGTAAAAGAGCCCTCGCTTAAAGGAATTATTTTCATGCGGCAAAGGTAAGAAAGGTTAAAGGTTTAGGGTGGAAGGTTTAAGGCTCGAACGCTTTGCTTACACCTCATACCTTACACCTTAGCGCAGCACCATTTGCCTGTCTGCATCAAGCCTGATGAGTATAAAGAGTAACATTGTAAAAGTAAGTAAGGCTGTACCGCCATAACTTATAAATGGCAATGGAATGCCAATTACCGGCGCAAGCCCAATGGTCATACAAATATTGATAGTAATGTGAAAGAAAATAACAGATGCTACCCCATATGCATAACAACGGCTAAACACACTTCGTTGCCGTTCAGCTACTGTAATAATACGCATTAAAAGCAACAGGTAAATACACAAAAGCAAAAAGCTGCCCATAAAACCAAAGCCTTCTCCTATAGTACAAAAAATAAAATCGGTTCTTTGCTCTGGTACAAAACCATTTCTTGTTTGTGTGCCTTTTAAAAGTCCTTTACCAAAAAAGCCACCGCTGCCTATTGCAATTTTACTTTGCTTTACGTTGTAATCCCCGGCTTCTTTTTTCTTCTGTGCTTTTTCCGGATCTTCCTGCTCAGCGCCTTTTTTAATATACCCCTCAGGCACATCCTTACCCAACATGCTGTAAATTCTTTCCACCTGGTATCCTTTAAATGCATGTTTAAATGCAAATGGCACGGCAAAACGCTGTATACCCACGCAGGCTGCCCAGATTGCAAGTATTATTACCAGCGTTTCTTTACCTCGTTTTATTTGACGGCGCATAACATAAATGGCAATTGCTGCAATACCGGTAAGTATAAGGGCCAAGATATTTGGCGACATTATTAATGTGGCTACTACCAAAATGCCAAGTGAAAAACCGATTACCAGTACAACCGCAGGTAACCCTTCGCGGAACATCACCAGGAAAAAAGAAAAATAAACAAGCGCTAGTCCGGTTTCACTTTGCATAATACTGAGTATAGCTGGTGTTACAGCTATAGCGGCAGCAATTAATTGCGATGATGTTTTCTTAAAATCTGTTTCTACCCTCGAAAGATATTTTGCCAGCGCAAGGTTTACAAAAAGTTTACACAACTCTGCTGGTTGCAACTGTATGGCACTTCCAAATTTTATAATAGACTTAGTTCCTTTTATATCACTATGAAAAGGAAAAACCAGCAGCATGAGCAAAATGCCCGCAGCATAAAACAAGTTAGCTGTAGCAGTAAAAAATTTACTGTCGGTTAATAAAACAAAAGTTGCAAACACGCCCGAAATAATAAAGAACAATGCCTGGCGGCTATAATCTGTTTTAAGGGATAAAAATGTTTTTATTACATCATCACCTTCTTTATAAGTAGCCGCAAATATACTCAGCACACCAATAGATGCCAGTATGATGTATAACCATATCAGCAATGGATCTGCGCCTTTTGATATTGCAACATTCTTTTGGTTCATGTTATTTTGTACTAGGGTCTGTTCTCTTAGGTGTTACGCTGTCTTTTGGTTTTATTATAGGGCTTTTCTTAAGATCCTGTGGTATTTTATCGTTCGGCTTTTTAGTTGTATCCAATTGCATCATTCTGTAGGCAGGAGACAAATATTTAAACCAACGGGTACTATCACCAGTTTGCCTGGCCCATTGTGCAGCACGACTTGAATCTTCATGATACTGTAACCTCTTCAAATAACCAGGCATTAAATTAGCACTCGCAATGCGATCTACTTCTTTCAACCGCTCTGTTCTTAATGTATCGTTTAAAAATTTTTCCATTAATAAGGAAGCAATAGGACCAGCCCAGGTTGCACCAAAACCTGCATTCTCTACTACAACTGCTATTGCAATCTTAGGGTTTTCTCTTGGTGCAAAAAGTACAAACATAGAATTGTCTTTTAGTTTTACTCTTTTGCCCTCTATTATCCTATAGTTTTCTGCTGTACCAGTTTTTGCACAAACATTAATACCGGGAAATTTTGCTACCCGTGCAGTACCAATTTCAACCACATCCTGCATACCGCTGATTACTTCTTCATAAGACTCATCAGGAATATGGGTTAATACTTCATGCTTCCTTCTAAACTTTGCAAGAACTGTATCGTCTTTTGTCTCGCCATCTATCTTTCCAACAAAATGTGGTGTATAGTAATATCCTTTGTTTGCAACTATACACATAGCATTGGCCATTTGGAGTGGTGTTATTAATAATTTATCCTGGCCAATACCGATTGTCTTCATTGTACATGAATTCCACGAACCATGGTATTCTTTATCATACTGTGTTGTATCCGGAACATTACCACCATCTTCACTCGGTAAATCAACGGCTATTCTGTGGCCAAGCCCAAACGCATTCATATATTCTTTCCATTTGGTAAGACCTGTTCTAGCACTACGATACTTGGGATTATCTACTGCAAGACGAAATACACTACAAAAAAATGAATTGCATGAATGAGCGATACCCAAACGAAGATTAGCAGCATGGCCTGGCCATGTTTCCAGGCATTTTACCGGTTTGCCACATGCATTATATGATCCCCTGCACGCAATACCATAACTCGGCGTAATAACACCTTCGTCTAAAGCAACCAAAGCTCCTAATGGTTTATAAGTTGAACCCGGAGGATATTGACCCTTAATAGCACGGTTTAATAAAGGTGCAGAAACATCAAGTGCAAGTTTTGAATAATTCTGTTGTTTACTTGGCCCTGTTAAATTATTAGGGTCGAAATTAGGACCGGAAACCATTGCAATAATACCACCAGTTTTAGGCTCGATGGCTACTACTGCTCCTACTTTATTTGACATTAGCTTTTCTGCCAATTGCTGAACCTCCACATCTAAATAAGTTCGCAATCCCCTGCCTGCAACTGCTGCTGTATCATCACGCCCATTTTCATAACTTCCCTGCAAGCGATTTTTGTTGTCTTTAATAATGTATTTAACACCCCGCTGGCCGCGAAGTATATCTTCATAAGATTGTTCCATACCGCTTCTGCCCACATAATCGCCCATGCGGTAAAAACCATTTGATCTTTTAATAACGGATGAATCTGCCTCACCTACATAACCCATAATGTGTGCGGCGGCATTAAAAGGATATTGCCGTACAGGCCTTTCTACCAAATCAAAGCCGGGAAATTTCCAGATGTTTTCATCAAGCTTTGCGTACAAAGCCGGCGGAAGCAGGTCTTCAAAAACCGAAGGGCGAAACTTGCCATTCTTAAATGAAGCGTCATTCATTCTTTTTCTAAACTCGGCGCTATCAATTGCCAACAAGTCGCAAAGCGCCAATGTATCTATATTTTTTACCTGGTTAGGTGTTACTACCAGGTCGTACAAAATTGTATTATTAAGAATAGCCCTGTTTTTGCGATCGTAAATAATACCTCTATCGGGATAAATAACTTTTGCAAACAACGCATTGTTCATGGCTGCTGCTTTGTATTTATCAGAAAAAAGCTGAAGATTGATAAGCTGACCAAGAATAATTACAAAAACACCCAGGAAAATTAGCCTGATAATATTGCTGCGAGACTGATTAAAAACGGACATAGTGTAGAAAGGGAATTACCGGGTGCAAATTACGAATGAAGAAATGATATATTTTATTGTGGAGGTATAAAGATTTATTTTTTTAACGTTAGGCGTGAATCGTCAATAGTAAGTCAGGAGTCGATAGTCAATAGTCGGTAGTCAAAAAAAATAGTTAAAAGCCTCACGACTGACGCCTCACGTCTCACGATTACACCGTATTAGTGCGGAATTTTTCTTTGCGGAAAAACAGCAGCTCTGTAATAAGTATTAATAACATGCTTATACCAGTAGTGGCCAGCACTTTTCCCAGGAAATAAAAGAAAGTGCCAAACTGCATCCACTCTAAAAATACTACATAGCCATTGTGCAGAAACGTTAGAATAAATACCAGCATAAAGTAAGGCGCCCAGCCCATACTTCTGATGGAAGGAGAAGCATAATTCAGTTCATCGCCTTCCTGGCGAATGAGCATATTTATAAGGAATGGCCGTACATAAGCAATAAGCACACAGGCTGCGGCGTGCAGGCCTGGATCATGCAGAAAATAATCAAGGGTTAAGCCATAAATAAAAGCAAGCAGCATAAGCATGCCGCGGCTCATACCGAACGGCAGCCATATAATAAAGAGAAAATAAAGGTAGGGTGTAATGAATTTATGAAGCGGTGGCACATGGTGCAACACAAAGACCTGCACCAGTATAAATAAAGCAAAGCGGATAATATTTTTTACAAGTGTGCTCATTTTCCCTTCTTAATAGGATCTTCTAATTTCTGACGTTCGTCTCTTTGCAAATCTTCCAGCACATAAACAAACTGCAGGTTTGAAAAATTTGTTGCCGGTTTCAATTTCAGTATATAAAAATTACTGCTCTTATCATCTACAATTTCTGCTACTGTACCTACCATAATTCCGGGAGGGTAAATATCAGAGACATTGCTTGTTATAACAGAATCACCTTTTGCAACTTTGGCACTTTTAGGAATATTGGCCAGTGTAAGGTAATTAGAGCTTTCTCCATCCCAGGAAACCGGGCCTGATTCGCCACCTTTCTTCAGCATTGAGTTTACTTTAAACTGTTTATGAAGTACACTCATCACCACAGAAAAATTATCTCCTACAGAAACAAGCCTGCCTGCAATTCCATTAGGGCTGATAACGCCCCATTCTTTTGTTTTGGGCAAGCCCTGGTTGGTGCCACGGTGAATGGTGAGATAGTTGTTTTGTGTACTGGTAAAACTTCCTACTATTTTGGCATCGTAATATTTAAAACGCTGAATGGTGAGCAATGAATCCAGCCGTAAGGTATCTGTAAAAAATCTTGTGCTGGTATCGGCACCTTCATAATCCTGGCGCAAGAGGTTAAGCAGATGGGTATTTTGCTTAACCAGCGAATCGTTGGTGCTTTTTAACTGAAAATAGTATTGAACATTATTATAGCGCTGGCTTATGCGGCCGGTAAACTCTCCCGCAATATTCATAAATGCGGCCTCGTGAAACTTGTTGTACGTAAAAAGAAAGTAAAGAGAAATTATCTGCAACACCAGGAAGAATAAGAAGTTAGAAAACTTTCTGATGAAGAGAAATATATTTCGCACAGAAGGAGGTTTATAGTTAAAGTACAAAGCCAGGAACTGCTTCCGGCTTTGTACTTAATTTTTTATCGCATTACAAATGGGTACCTGTCGTAGTGTTTTAAAGCAAGGCCTGTACCTCGTACCACACTTTTCAGTGGATCATCGGCAATGTGTACGGGTAGTTTAATTTTCTGGCTCAAACGCTTATCGAGGCCACGCAACAGCGCACCGCCTCCTGTAAGATAAAGGCCACGGCGGTAAATATCGCCAGCAAGCTCTGGTGGCGTTGTTTCCAATGCTTTAAGAATTGCCTCTTCTATTTTAAAAATGCTTTTATCAAGGGCTTCAGCAATTTCCTGGAAGCTTACCATAATTTGTTTAGGTATACCTGTTACAAGGTCGCGGCCGTTTACAGGAATGTCTTCAGGCGGGTTTTCAAGATCTTTCATGGCAGCGCCTATGTTTATCTTGATTTGTTCTGCAGTACGCTCACCAATGAGCAAGCTATGATAACGGCGCAATGCCTCCATAATATCTGCTGTAAATTCATCACCAGCTATGCGGATAGACTGGTCGCAAACAATACCTGCAAGTGCTATTACGGTAATGCCGGTAGTTCCGCCACCAATGTCTATTATCATGTTTCCAACAGGCTCTTCTACGTCTATGCCAATACCTAAAGCCGCGGCCATAGGCTCGTGCAGCAGGTAAACTTCTTTGGCGCCAGCCTGTTCTGCACTGTCACGCACGGCACGTTTTTCCACTTCTGTAATAGAAGACGGAATGCATATCATCATGCGCCAGCTTGGCGGAAACAAAGGCTTTTTAGGGTGGATCATTTTGATCATCTCCCTTATCATCAGCTCAGCGGCGTTAAAATCGGCTATTACACCGTCTTTAAGCGGGCGAACCGTGCGGATGCTTTCGTGGGTTTTTTCGTGCATCATCAATGCCTTCTTGCCCACAGCCAGCACGTCTTTGGGGTTATTACGGTTCAGTGCCACAATAGATGGTTCGTTTACTACTACTTCATCGTTATATATGATGAGGGTATTGGCAGTACCCAGGTCAATTGCTATCTCTTGCGTAAAAAAATTAAAAAGTCCCATGTGTTTTCAGTCTGTGATTTTGAACAGGATATAATGGGTGCAAAATTGAAGGAAATAATTCGAATAAACAAAGCCAAGTGCTTGCCAATCAAGGTTTTTTTTCACATCTGCCCCACTGTTAAACGTGCCTTAAAAGATGAATATTGTGGAAATGGCTGCCAGTATTTTTGTATTCGGTACTAAAAGGGCTTGCCGGTTAACGCCCTTTTCTATGCATTTTCAGAGAATCTTTTAACCAACCGGATGCATCAAAAAACCCAAAAAAAACTGAATTGAATTAAAAAAGACTATACGTATCCGTTAGTCATAAAAATAATTATCGTTTAGTGAACAAATCCAAGCCTTGTTTCCATTTGCAAACTTAATCGCGGCAATTTTCTTCTTTCAATAAGAAAGCTGGTAAGGTCTGCCAGTTCTTTAAAAATATAATGTTTGTTTAAAGCAGCCATCAGGTAATCTTTACCTGTACTACCGCCGGTGCCTATGCGCTTTCCTATCATGCGATGCACCATGCTCATATGCCTGTAGCGCCATGTGCTCAGTTGTTCATCAATCTCAAGTAAATTGTTTAAAAGCTGAAAAGGCAATTGCAATACAGGATAACCACGATATAACATTATAAACAAAGCTGCACGGGATGCTTTTGCTGATAATTTTCTTTCGCCTGCGCCTTGCAGGAATACTTTATCAAATATTTCTAAATTTCCTGCTTCTTTTTGTGCAAGGCTGTTTTTATAACAATCTCTATATTCTTTCCAGTAAACATGCGTTCCTTCAGCTACATCGCTATCATTTGTTTTTGTATACTGAAAGTTTTTCCAGTTTGATTCTTCATCAAAAAAAGGCATTCTTTCCAGCCAGTTGTTTACCAGCTCTGCCAGGGAAATTTCCTGTTCAGCTTTTTTTACACTTTCCGTCTCACTATTACGCAATTGCGACACATAATAATTTTGCCCATACCTGTCTTCAAAACGAAGGCCTAAGGTTGCTTCAAGTATTTTAAATTGAATACTTTGAAAACCGGAAGCAGGCCGCAACATATCACGGAAATCAAGAAAGTCCATTGGCGTCATGGTTTCCATAATATCTATTTGCTGTACCAGCAACTTCAAAATGGTAACACACCTGGAAAGGCGATGCACAACTGTTTGCAATTCTGGTGAGTTATCATTAAGTGCAGGTTTCTGCATAATGCTATTCACAGAATTTATTTCATACAACAGTTGCTTAAACCAAAGCTCATAAGTTTGATGAATAATGATGAACAGCATTTCATCATGTGCGTGAAGATCCAGTTTATCACTTTCGGG
Source organism: Chitinophagaceae bacterium (assembly GCA_044227095.1). GTDB lineage: Bacteria > Bacteroidota > Bacteroidia > Chitinophagales > Chitinophagaceae > JACMLD01. The sequence goes on from JBGAFV010000001.1 coordinate 533,890, forward strand.
GAATTGTGCGTTTAATATTTTTTCTGTTTGCAGGTAATCGCTATAGTGCATAAAATAGTTCTTAGTTCATGGTTTTTAGTTCATAGTTCGTTTGCCGTGCAAAAAAACTGCAAACTCCTGACTAAGAACTGCGAACTGTTAAGCAAATTCGTACCCGATATCTTTACGGAAGTACATGTTTTCAAAATGGATATTGCCCAGCACTTCCATAGATTTATCAACAGCGTCGGTAACAGAATCACCAAAAGAAGTAACACAAAAAACCCTTCCGCCATTGGTAAGTACAGAACCATATGCGCTTAATGTGGCTGCATGAAAAACAATACTATCTGGACCAACTTCGTTTTCAAGTCCTTCAATTTCGAATCCTTTTTCAAATTCTCCGGGGTAACCACCGCTAACTGTCATAACAGTGCATGCATACCTGTCGTCACAATCAACCTTTACTTCATTTAATTTTTGCTCAGCAGTGCTGATGAATAAATCCACGAGATCATTTTTCAACCTTGGTATCACCACTTCTGTTTCAGGGTCGCCCATACGGCAATTGTATTCTATTACAAAAGGTTCATCGCCTACTTTTATTATTCCTATAAAAACAAAGCCTTTGTAATCCATTGCTTCAGCCTGCAGGCCTTTAATGGTAGTGCGTACAATTCTCTCTTCAATTTTTTCCATGAACTCATCGTCTGCAAATGGTACCGGGCTTACTGCACCCATGCCGCCTGTATTCAATCCTGTATCGCCTACACCAATACGTTTATAATCTTTTGCTTCCGGAAGTATAACATAATTCACTCCATCTGTAAGTACAAACATGCTTAGCTCAATACCTTCCAAAAATTCTTCTACAACAACTTTACGGCCTGCTTCGCCAAATTTGTTTCTTTGTATCATTAATTCAAACTCAGCACCTGCTTCAATATGGTTATGACAAATTAATACGCCTTTGCCTGCGGCAAGTCCATCAGCTTTTAATACAACCGGCAAACTGTGCTGGTTTATATAACGAACGCCTTCTTCGTAACTGGATGCATCAAACTCCCGGTAGCCTGCAGTTGGAACGTTGTACTTTTTCATAAACTCTTTTGCAAAAGTTTTGCTTCCTTCTAACTGGGCTGCATGTTGTGATGGACCAATAATAATTATAGATTGCAATTTTGCATCTGCCCTGAAGTAATCAACAATACCTTTTACAAGTGGTTCTTCCGGACCAACAATCACCATTTCTACCTGTTCCTGTAAACAAAATTGGCCAATGGCATTAAAGTCTGTAATTGCAAGAGAAACATTTTGTCCGCATTGTGAGGTGCCACCATTGCCGGGTGCAATAAAGAGTTTACTGCATTTGCTGCTTTGTGCCAGCTTCCACGCCAATGCATGTTCCCGGCCACCAGAACCTAACAATAGAATTTTCATGAATGGATTATTTCAACCTGAAAAATAAATAATGATTTGCCTTTCGTATTAACAATTTACACGAAAAGCAAATATCGTAAACTAAGGTCAAATTTATGAGATGTTGTATACAGCATTCATTAAATCTCTGTACATTGGCATATAAACCATTTACCCGATCATTAAAATATATTTATGCCAGAACACGAGATTGCTCAAAAAGGACATCCTAAAGGTTTGTATATTTTGTTTGCAACGGAAATGTGGGAGCGGTTTAATTTTTATGGCATGCGTGCCATGCTGGTTTTATTCATGACTAAAGCCCTGTTGTTCAACCATGCATTTGCTTCAAATCTTTACGGTAGTTATTTAAGCCTTGTTTACCTTACGCCTTTGCTGGGCGGGTTTATGGCAGACAGGTACTGGGGCAATAAACGTTCTATTATTTCTGGCGGTATTGTAATGGCAATTGGCGAAGTGGTTTTATTTACTTGCGGAAGCATATACAGTTCCAACCCCGGCATTGCTACTTTCTTATTTTATTCCGGACTTGGGTTAATGATTGCAGGCAATGGTTTTTTTAAACCCAATATCTCTTCGCTTGTAGGACAGCTATATCCCAAAAATGATCACCGCAAAGATGCAGCGTATACTATTTTTTATATGGGCATTAATACCGGTGGTATGCTGGGGCCTTTTATATGCGGACTTTTTGGCGACACAGGAAATCCCGCAGATTTTCGCTGGGCATTTTTAATTGGCGGTATTGGAATGATTATTAGTGTATTGGTACAAAAGTTCTTTCATAAATATATAACCGACCCAGATAATAATGTACTTGGCCTTGTTCCGGCAAACACTCCTAAAATAATGCTATCGCCTATACCAACTATACTTGGGCTGGCAGTATTGGCAAGTGCATGTATTGGATTACTTTACCTGGATACTATAGTTAACTATCTTTTTTATTTACTGATTGCCTGTATTGTAATTATACCGGTAATTATTTTTATGGATAAGACTTTAACTAAAGTAGAAAAGAGTAAAGTGATAGTAATTTTTGTGGTGTGCTTTTTTGTAATTTTTTTCTGGGCGGCTTTTGAACAGGCTGGTGCTTCACTTACTTTTTTTGCTGATGCAGAAACAGATCGCAGTCTTGGATTAAAAATACCGGTATGGTTAATAGGCATTGTATCTGCAGGCTTGCTCTATTTCATATTTACATTGTTTAAAAAAGTAGCTAAAAACCTTGCAACTGCTTTTGATGCCACATTGCGTATTACTGTTTACGGTTTGCTCGTTGCTTTTGCAGGCGGTATTCTTATTGCAAACATTTATCTTCTTTCAAAAGGGGCTTCTCATATAACCATTGAAGAAATACCAGCAAGCTGGTTTCAATCGCTTAACTCTACATTTGTGGTTTTGTTTGCGCCTTTCTTTGCATGGCTATGGTTAAACCTTGGCAAAAGAGAGCCTTCTTCTCCTACTAAAATGGCGCTCGGCTTGTTATTGTTGGCTCTTGGATATTTGTGGATTGCAAAAGGGGTAGATAATGTTCAACCCGGTGTTAGAGTATCTATGATATGGCTTACCGGCATGTATGCATTGCATACTATGGGGGAACTTAGTCTTTCCCCCATAGGCATGAGTCTCGTAAATAAATTATCGCCCTTAAAATTTTCTTCCCTGTTAATGGCCATATGGTTTACTGCAAATGCGTTTGGCAATAAGGTGGCTGGTGTACTTAGTTCTTTATATCCGGATAATGGTAATGTAACGTCTTTTCTGGGTTATAAGATGCATAACCTGTACGAGTTCTTTTTGTTGTTTTTAACTATGGCAAGCATTGCCTCACTAATTTTGTTCCTGATTACACGAAGACTGCAAAAAATGATGGCGAAGGAATAATAGAAAGTTGTTGTGTTTATTATATAGTTCGGCGTTTTCTTAATATCCAAATATGTGCAGAGTAAAATTTTATATACCTGCGTCTTTTGTTTTATTCATTTTTACAGAAGAAGACATTGAAATAACCGGCGTGTTATTACTAATTAAATGAGGCTGCTCCAATTGCGCTTCTAGTTGTTGCGTATGAAGAAGAAGTGTTTGTTTCTCTTTTTCAAGCTTACCCATACGGCGTTTTAAGTTTGCAGAACGCCTGTCAATAATTACAAAAACAAGCCAGCCGGATGTAAAGGCGATAAAGAATGCAACGATAACGTTGAATAATACAGGATGGGTAAAAATCATTTTCTATAGGTTTATCAGATCTCTTATTTTATACGCAGCCAATTATCTTATAGTATTTGGTTATACTAAAATTTTAAACGATTACTGGAAAACAATTAGAAAGATAAAAACAGAACTATTAAGATGAAGACTTTCCTCCGCCTGATACTTTTTTAGAAAGTCTTGCCCCTGCAGCTTGCTCTTTCAATAATTCTGAAGCATTATCTGCAATAGAAAAAATGGGTGTTTTAGAAGATATATTTTCTTTCTCTGATAATTCTTTTTGCAACTGTAAAATTTCTGCATGATTTTTCAGCATTTCAGATTCCAATTTTACAATATTTGATTTCTGTTTCTTAATTACTGCAGCATTAAACAGATACCCCACGCCGGTAGCAATAATAACAATAGCTGCCAATAAAATCAGGTTGATTGAAATTTCAAGGAAAGCAAGCATAAGGGGTTGTTATTTAATTATTTCTTAATAGTTTTCAGCATGGATATTAATCAAAATTAATAATTGATTTGATAACATGAAAGGTATTTTTTCTACATATTGGCGAGTACTTATACACAAAAATAAATGCCTGCTAACGAGTTAAAATTTAATTAAATGTGTTTCTCTATAATTTGCCTGATGTTGCTTACCGCAACTCTTTCTTGCTGCATACTGTCGCGGTAGCGTATTGTAACCGTATTATCTTCTTTTGTCTGGTGGTCTACGGTTATACAAAAAGGCGTTCCAATTGCATCCATCCTTCTGTAACGTTTGCCAATTGCATCTTTCTCTTCATAAAAGCACCTGAAAAAGGGCTTGCATTCATTCATTATACTACGTGCAATTTCCGGTAAACCATCTTTTTTTAATAGCGGCAAAATTGCCAGTTTAACCGGGGCCAGTTTAGGCGGAAATTTTAAAACCACCCTGCTATCCTGCTTATCAACGCTGCTTAAATCTTCTTCAGTATAAGCGTTGCTCATAATAAGTAAAAACATCCTGTCTAAACCAATAGAAGTCTCTATTACATACGGAATATAGTTACCAAAGGGTTTGCCGTTACTGTCCAAATCATTGTCAAAATACTGCATTTTCTTTTTGCTGTATTGCTGATGCTGGCTTAAATCAAAGTCGGATCTTGAATGGATACCTTCAACTTCCTTAAAACCCATTGGAAAATCGTATTCTATATCGCAGGCTTCTTTTGCATAATGGGCCAGTTTTATATGATCGTGGTACCTGTATTTTGACGGGTCTGTACCGAGGCTGAGATGCCATTTTAAACGTTCTTCTTTCCAGAATTTGTACCACTCGCCTTCTGTGCCGGGGCGTACAAAAAACTGCATTTCCATTTGCTCAAATTCACGCATGCGGAAGATAAATTGCCTGGCCACAATTTCATTACGAAATGCCTTGCCTATTTGCGCAATACCGAAAGGAATTTTCATTCTGCCGGTTTTTTGTACATTCAGAAAATTTACAAAAATACCCTGTGCAGTTTCTGGTCTCAGGTAAACCTTACTATCTCCATCTTCTGAAGAAGCTGTAGCACCAAACTCGGTAGAAAACATCAGGTTAAACTGGCGGATGTCCGTCCAGTTTGCAGTGCCACTAACACTGCATTTTATTTTATTGTCTTCTATTAGTTTTTTAAGTCCTGCAAAATCGTCTTTGGCCAGCAATGCATCCATAGCGGATAGAACATCTTCAGCGGATTTGTTTTCGCCTTTCGCCTTTAATTCTTCAGCAAAAGCCTCAATAAGATGGTCTACCCTATATCTTTTTTTGCTGTCTTTATTGTCAATCATCGGGTCGCTGAAATTATCAACATGTCCGCTGGCTTTCCATGTAGTGGGGTGCATAAAAATGGCTGCGTCAATACCTACAATGTTTTCCTGCAACTGGGTCATGCTTTTCCACCAGTAGTCTTTAATATTTTTTTTGAGTTCACTGCCGTACTGGCCGTAATCGTATACCGCACTTAAACCATCATAGATTTCGCTGCTGGGAAATATAAATCCGTATTCTTTACAGTGGGCTATAATTGCCTGGAACCTGTTTGTTTCGTTTGCCATAAGGCTGCAAATATAAGTTTATCGGTTGATTGGTTGATCGGTTGACTGGTGGTTAGTTGATTACTAAAAGGGTAGAACTAGAGCTGCATGTTTTTATAGAAAGGGGGTTTCGCAGAATTATATTTAACTACATCAAATTCTATCAACTAATCAGTTTATCATTATCCTTATGCCGCTGTGCATCCCTGATGATTTTCTTTTCAAAATTTTTTTGCAAAGCGTCTGTAAGGTTTACACCAGTTTGGTTAGCGAGACACATCAATACCCACAATACGTCTGCCATCTCATCTGCAATATCTTTTCCTTTATCAGTTTCCTTAAATGATTGTTCGCCATAGGTGCGTACCATTAAACGTGAAAGCTCCCCTACTTCTTCCATAAGTATGCCCAGGTTGGTAAGTTCATTAAAATATCGAACCCCTACTGTTTTTATCCAGCTATCCACCTGTTGTTGCGCTTCCTGTATTGTCATCCTTATAAATATTTATTGGTGAAGAATGAAGTGTTTTTATTTTAATAACTGTTGCTACAGATATTGCTCTTTGCTTGGCCAATTCGGCATTATTACCACTATACAATTCATCCACTGTTTCTGTAAACAATTGCAACCAGCGTTTAAAGTGTTTTTCTTCCATTGCAGATTGCTTGTGCAAATTGGTATGAACTGCAATAGCATTTTTATTGTATTTATTTGTTCCCAATATAATCATCTCCCAAAAATCTGTAATAACAGGTAAATGTTCTTGCAGGTTTATTTTAGCTACTTCGGTAAAAAAATAACCAATCACTTCATCCTTTAAAGCCTTTGCATAAAAACATTCCATGAGGTGGTAAATATCTTCCCTGGTTTCTATATCGTACATATTTTATTCCTTGTTTTATTATCTAGCACGAACTTTTACTAATTACACGAATTTCAAAAAACGACTCTTTTAGATGTAAGCGATTTTTCTCCAAAGTTTACAATAATTCCGAGCTTTAATCCAGATGCTTTCAGATAATTTATAGTTTAAGAAACAAAATTATTTACGATCAATGGTGTTGCTTTTACTTCCAATATAATAGAATCATAAACAATAAAATTTGCGTAATATTTATGAGGCAGTATGATGCCCTTATAAGTAATTTCAAACTTTTCTCTCTAACAACAGAAATACCCTGGCTTTTAAATTCCAGTGCCAAAGCATCTTTATAAACGATTTCTTTAAAGGCCATACCCAATAATCTATGCACTTCCATACACACACCAATTATTTTGTAGTATTCGTCCTTAAGAATAATATCAGCCATAATTTGTGTAATTCGATATAATTCGTGCTATTCTTTATTTTTTGTATCGATAATAATAGTTACCGGCCCGTCATTTAATAAACTCACTTTCATATCTGCACCAAACACACCTGTGCCTATTGGCTTACCCAAATCTTTTTCAAGTTGCTGAATAAATTTTTCATAAAGAGGAATTGCTATTGGAGGCTTTGCTGCTTTTATGTAAGAGGGACGATTGCCTTTTTTAGTAGCGGCATGTAATGTAAACTGGCTGATAAGTAAAATGCTACCGTCAATTTGTTTTACATCCAAATTCATTACACCATCAGCATCGTCGAAAATACGCAGGTTTACAATTTTTGTACTTAACCATTCCAGGTCTTCTTCAGTATCGGCATCTTCTATGCCCGCCAATATCAGCAAACCCTTTTCTATGGCCGAGCGTATGTTACCATCTATAGACACGTTTGCATACGATACCCTTTGTACGACTGCTCTCATTGATTGATTATATTGTGCGTAAATTTACTATTCAACACAATATTAATGGTTATGACAGACGTTTCTACAGAAATCGTTTTTAAAACATTCCGGAGCGGAGGAAAAGGAGGACAGAATGTAAATAAGGTAGAAACAGCCGCAGAAGGCAGTTTCAACGTATCGGCATCGGTTTTATTATCTGATGCACAAAAAGAATTATTGCTGAAAAAATTGGATAACCGCATCAATTCGGAAGGGTTTTTGCAGGTGAGAAGCCAAACGCACAGAACCCAGTTGGCCAATAAGGAAGAAGTGATTAAAAAAATGAACAGCCTGCTGGTTGAAGCGCTAAAAAAGAAAAAAGCAAGAATCGCTACAAAACCTTCGAAACAAGCAAAAGAGAAAAGGATAGAAAATAAAAAAAGGAAAAGCGATACAAAACAGCAAAGACAAAAAATCCAATACGATCAATAACAGCTGACCACTGAAATACGCACCATGAAAAACCAGTTTAAAATATTCCTCTACTTCATCATTTTAGCTGCTGCATTTGCCGGTTGCTCAAAAGAATACAGCGCCAGTGGCATTGCAAAATCTACAACACCTCTGGAAGATAGTTTTAACCTAACTATCAATTTCATTCCTATGGTAGATACGTTGAAGTTAAGTTTTGACTCAACCTATCGTAATTTCTGGAAAGAAGAATACAAAGTATCTGCGTTTAAATTTTATGTAAGCAAGTTTGATCTTATCAATACAGATTCTGGTCGCACTTACCATATAGACACTGCCAAATGCTTTCTTGTAGATGCTGCTGATTCTACAACATGGGCTGTAAAATTATTGGCACCTGCTTTTACTTATAATCGCATTTCATTTTTGATTGGATTAGACAGTGCCCGTAACATGAGCGGAAAACAAACTGGCGCAATGGATCCTAAAAAAGGCATGTTCATTTCAAAAACAGAAGGTTATACAATGGCAAAACTGGAGGGGAGTTCTCCTATGTCTTCGCAATCTAACCAAATAGTATATAGCATTAGTGGCTTTACCGGAGATAACAGCGTTTTGAGAAAACCAACCTTACTTTTTCCTTTTGGCAATTATCTGCAGGTATCATCTTCAGCAGGCAGCAAAAACATTATTAATATAAACGCCAATACCAATGCCTGGTTTTTTAACCCGCACCAGATAAAAATATCTACTGTTCCTTCCTGCACTTCTCCGGGTTTAATGGCAAAAGATATTTCAGAAAATTATTCCAAAATGTTTAGTGTAGATACTGTAATTAATAATTAAAATCAGAAAACATAGAGAACTTATAACAAATGCACGAAATAAGGTTATCTATAACAGTTTCTATATACGCAAAAGCTTCCATTGTTTTTGTATTCTACTAATCAATTAGACAATACAGGTAAAGAATATTGCCCTTTCACACTATTATATTTCTTCAGCATTTTTTTATTTCTTTTAATGCCTGCACTGGTTGACAATCCTGCTAAAATTGTTTTTACCCAATAATTAAAAATAAATTTTTCACGGTCGCGAAGGAAAAACATCTCAGATGTTTTATCGTTGTTTTTATGCAAAATAACACCGGCTAATGCATTGCCAATAGAAAGGATAAAACTCTTTTTGTTACTATCTTTTGAATCCAGCAGACGTACTTTAAGCCCTTTGTAATAAAAATTCATGTGGCCAACTGCTGCATATTTATTACCAACCCACATCGCATACAAAGTATCTGCATTCCCTTTATCAACTCCTATAGATGCCAGCGGTATGGTTACAGTGCTAAATTCCGGCAATGCCATTGGTGAAACATGTACTCCTGCAAAAAAATACGATAAAGAATCTCCATAAGCTTCTTTATAAACAAACTTATCAACCTTATAATTTATTAAACGTGCATTGGCAACAACAATAAGACTGTCTTTGCTATTGCCCCTGTTTTTAAAATTTGTAATTACAGCATTAATATCATTTAGTGGAACTGTACCCTGTTTGCCAGATTTTATAGCAATTTCATTTACCGTTACTTTACTCCGCTTAATAACCAGAGAATCTGCAAGCAAAGGCATTTTAAGCGTATTAATCATTTCTGCGGGCATGGGCTTTTCTACGCCATGTTTAAACGGCATGCGTTTATCCCTGGTAGTTGCTAAAGAAATACTGTCGAGTACAATTTTTTTCACAGTAACAGATGAGTCTTCTGCTGTACGGTTAAACCTGATACCGCTAATATCAACAGCTTCGCCTCTTATCTCCATATAATCACCCTGCCATGCATTTGGCTTACTAAATGTTTGTTTGATATCAAGGTTTGGTAATACAGAAAATTTGCGAAGGCTTAAAAGATCTTTTGATGGGTTCCACATTATATTCCCTGCTGTAGCAGTAATGTCTTTGCCTTTATAAATGCCATAGCCATTGCTGAGAGATAATTTATGCGTTAGCGCCTGCCATTGCATTTTCATTCCTGGACTATACCTGAAAGATTCATCAATAAAAGAACCCGATAACTTATTTGCTGTAATACCTGTGGTATCTGTTTGTTTCAAATTAACGGCTGCATCTGTCCATTTTACTGTTACAGCACTTTGCAGCGTTATTTTGCCTGAAGCATTTTTTTCTGCATTACCATTTAGCAGTGCTAATGTAGAAGCGGGTACAGCAAGATCAAGCTTTCCTTTGTTTATTGTAAGATCATTAAATCCAATTATTACTTTACTATACTGAAAAAGGTCTTTCTGCTTTTTGAATGTAGTAATATCGTCCGCATTAACATTAATACCGGTAGTAACCTGTATCGTATCGCGGCTCGTTTCATTGGTATATTTTATTGCGGCTTTTTTTACAATAAGTTTGTCAGCTTTAAGTGCCAGAGGTATTGATACAGGTTTAGCTATGCCACTCGCTTTCGGCTCTGCATATTTTTTATAAATATCAACTATTGCATTATCCGCTTCAATTAAAGGAAGATGCAGCAGAGAGAAATCAGTTGAATGAATGTCTGTTTTTATAGCTGCTTTTGGAAGATCTATTTTTGTATACCCTTTATCATTTTTTATATCAGCTTTCATTTGCCGAACACTTGTTTCATATGCTGTATTAAAAATAATTTTCTCTACAGCAATATTTTTCCCGGGTGCATTAAAGGCAAAATTGTTTACAACGCCTTCAGCATTGTTCCAGGTAAAGAATTTCTTTTTTGAACCGATATTATCCAAACATATACCCGATGCATTAAATTGGAGTGTATTCTTTGCAGATGAATCATTGAAATGAATAAGATCCAAATCTATTCTTGCAATATTCAATACCGGCAAATCCTTTTGGGTTGATGTATTTGAGGCTGAAGATTGTTCTTTTTTTTGTACGTCAACAAACAACTCATGCAACTTCAGGTAATCAATCTGTACGATTTTATGATTCACATACATGTCCCAGTCCAATACTTCCCAGTACAATTTTTTTCCTTTAACTGATGTACCATTAGCAAGAGAAATATAAAATTCATCTGCCTTGTTATGTCTCCTGTCTCCTTTGAAATCGTAATTGGTAATACCAAGATTTACTTTTGCCGATTGAACAGTTATTTGTTCTGCAGACACTTCGGGTAAAGATCTTTTAATATCAATCAAAGAATCGCTATTGAAAAGTTTATTCAGTAAAATTGAAGCATCCAGGTTTTTCATGCTCATTTTCATAGGAAAAGCCCCCGAAGCAGTATAACCGAGGTTGCCATCAATTATATTAAAATGTTGTACGTCTATTAATTCACTTAAACCATGCAGCGTTTGGTAAAAACTTTTCTTTTTTTGTTGCGACTTTTTAACTTTTACTAGGCTACTATCTGTTTGTTGTTTTGTTTTTGATTTATCGAATACAGTAATCATCGGTTTATTCAATTCGGCAGTATCTGCTACAAGCTTTTTATACATTAATGATTCAAGGCTGATATTTTTCAAATGGAGAGAAGGTGCAGTAAATGAAAAACCTTTATCACTATTATTTTTTGCAGTGGGTGCGTACACTGCATTTTTAAAAACAACATCATTTTGTTTAAGATTAAACTCATCTACTGTAAGCTGAAATAAACTGTCTGTAGTTAAGAATGCCAGGTTTTTTAAACTGAGATCAATACTATCTGTGGTAATTGAAGCATCATTCTTAGGCGTAATGCTCAGGTTATAGGCCCTTAAGTTTGCTTTCTGCGTTTGATAATTGGGCCTATACTTATTAATAACAGAAATTTCTCCGTCTTTAACGTCAATAAAGCCGATGCTGATGTTTGAAAAAAATTGTCCTATAATTTTACTTGCGGAACTATTATTGTCTTGTTGAGTAACTGCTTTGGTAGTAGATTCAATATTTAAAACCGGCCTGTAGCAAATCAATGTATCAAGCAGCAGTGCATCCTGCTCATACAAAGCAGTTAATTGTTTAGAATTGAAAAAGATTTTTTCTGCCTCTAAAGACATCGCTCTTTTTTCTCCTGATGAATCTGCATGAAATGAACAGGAGTCAAGTTCAAAAAATTGGTTCTGGCCCGAAAAATGAAACCGCTTAAATTTTACTTCACGCCTGCCGTCTGGAAAAGCCCAATGCTGATCTGTAATAGATAAATCAATATCGTCTGAAGAAAAAAGTCGGCTGCTGTCTGCTGATTGTTTTGAGAAATTACGAATAGAAAAATTAATATTATTTACAACCAGGGGAACATTAGAACCGGACCTTGATGCCGTAAAAGATGCATTTTGGATTTGAAAAGAACGTACTTCAAGTTGTAATAACAATTGCTGAATATTTTTTGAAATAGCCGAAGCCTGGAAACTTACAGAACTGGCCGGCTTATTATTTAGAGCAAAATGTTCATGAGAGGTTAATTCCGGATTTAGTACAGAAAGGCTATCTATAGAAATTTTCTTATGAAAAATCAAATCGCTCCAGGACTGGATGGCAAAATATAAAGACGGAATTTTTACAGTGTAATGCGGGGATGTATTAAGCGTATCGTTACAAAAAAGTTCTGCATTTTTTATAACGATATTTTTTTTAAGCAATGAAAATTCAATCGAAGAAAGGCCCAGCTTATAATTATTCTTCGATTCTTTTGCAACAACCAGTTGCAGAATATCTTTTAAACGATAATTAATTATATAATACAAAACGCCAGTAGCCGCCACTATTACAAGCAATAGCGTCAATAACCATTTCCTCCATTTTTTTGATTTGCCAGGAGCGTTCATGCAATCTTTAAATAATTTTTACTAAAATGTAATTTATTGAAATATAACGTTTCATCCCAATTAATGATAAAAAAACGGCATGTAGTAGCAATTAAAAAGCCTTCCATCTGGAAGGCTTTTTAAAAATCAATTTTACAATTATTTGCGTTTTGCAATAATAGTATCTAAAATATCTTTTTGTTTCTTTACTTCATCGGCTTGCGCTTGCTGGTCTCTTTTGTTTTGTTCAAGTTTATCAATTGTGTTTTTGAGCGACTTATCGTAATCCAATTCATCATCGGTAAGGTTTCTTAATTTCTTTTGAGCCTTGGCCATTTCCTTATCGTCTCCATTAATGTACCTTTTTATTTCCTCACTTTGTTTTTCCTGATCTTTTTTATTCTGCGCCTGTTTGTCCTGTATATTTCTCATTTTTTTCTCCAGGTCTTTTTGATCAGACACCAGGCCGTCGTATTTGCCTTGTGCTTTTTTAACCACGGCTTCCTGGTTTTTTATCTCTACTTCCAGGTTATAGGCTTCAAAAGAAGCCAGCATGCCGTCTAATAATTCTTTCCCTCCTTCAAGCTGAAGACCGGTACTATCGTTTAACTTTCTTGATTTTACATCTTCTGCGGTTTTGGCTATCATCAGGTAAACGATTGAAACATCTTTTTCTGACCTGCTTTTGCGATCTACTTTAAAATACAAATCGCTGTTGTGATCCTGGCCTTCCAGTTTATAGTTACGGTATACTTTAAAACCGCCAACACTACTACCCTTTAAACCCTTTTTATTCATGTATTCATCAATTGCCTTTTCTATTACATCTTCCGCGTAAGGAATTGTAATTCTTACATCGGGCTGAAGTGATTTCTGAAATTCTGAACGCCCTTCTACTGCTTTTGGCTGTGCGCTAACAGCGGCTGCAGCCGTCACTAAAAAAAATAAAATAAATAGTCGTTTCATACCCTTTTTTTAATTTATAATAAGATGGTTCACAATTAACTTAGGTTGCATAATAAAGAAAGTAAAAAAGAACCTTCCGCAATGCAAAAAAACTACATTTGCCAAAATCTTTTGCTAATTGAGCGGAATAAAAAACTTAGCCGGGCAAACGCTCTGGTATGGGGGAAGCACTATTGTATCTCGTTTCCTGAATTACCTTCTTACTCCCTATTTAACCGGGGTACTGCTGGATTCTCAATATGGCGAATACAGTCTTGTTTATGCCATTCTACCTTTTCTGACAGTTATTTTCAGTTATGGTATGGAAACCGCTTTTTTCCGCTTTGTACAAAGAGAAGAACATAAGAAAACACTCTATAATACAGCTTCAATTTCCCTCATCTTCAGTACGCTTTTGTTTACTTTTTTAATTATCCTTTGCAACAAAAGTATTGCAAATATAATCTCTGTAAAAAATCACCCGGAATATATTACGCTGGGCACACTCATTATTGCGTTAGATACCCTTGCGCTGGTACCTTTGGCAAAACTAAGGCAGGATGGTCGTCCTGTAAAATTTGCTATCATCCGCATAAGCAGTATACTGGTCAATATTGCTTTTTCCTATTTTTTTATTTCTGTTTGTCCAAGGCTGGTTGCAGCAGATTCAAATAGTATTGTGCAATTGTTTTATTACAAAAATAATGGTGTAGCATACCTTATTATCGCCAATCTTATTGCTTCGTTGTCTACAATTCTCTTATTATGGAAAGAAGTTTCAGCGCTAGAATGGAAGTTCGATAAGACATTGTGGAAAGAGATGATTGTTTACACTTTACCATTGCTAGTTGTAGGTTTTGGGGGTGTTATTAATGAAACTTTTGATCGAATCATGCTTGGTTGGTGGTCGCCTGTCATTGGCGAAACCGCAAAACATGCGGAAGTAGGTACTTACAGCGCTTGCTACAAACTATCCATCTTGATTACATTGTTTATTCAAGCTTTTCGTATGGGCGCCGAACCTTTTTTCTTTAAACAAGCCGCAGGCGAAAATCCGCAAAAGGTATATGCACGGGTAATGAAGTTTTTTGTAATTACTATCTGCACCATGTTCCTGGTTGTAGTGTTGTTTCTTGACATCTGGAAATATTTTATAACCAACAAAATAATGTGGGCAGGGTTGAAGGTAGTGCCCATACTCTTGCTGGCCAATATGTTTTTGGGCATTTACTATAACCTCTCCATCTGGTACAAACTCACCAACAAAACAATGACAGGTGCCTATATTACGCTAATTGGCGCTGGCATTACCATAGCAATTAATTATTTATTTATACCTGTTTACAGCTATACCGCCTGCGCATGGGCCACTTTTTTCTGCTATGGAAGTATGATGTTGCTGTCTTATATAGGGGGGCAAAAATATTATCATGTGCCGTATGCCTGGAAGAAGCTTGTAGCGTATATTGTTATAGTAGTCTTAGTTTTTTTTGTACACAAAGGCCTACGTTACTTCTTTCCCTCATTTATATTCGGCATTTTTGCGGGGGTTGTGTTACTTGCCTCTTTCCTGCTGTTTATTCTTAAAATAGAAAAAAAGGAATTTCAAAAAATGCCTGTTATAGGAAAATACCTGCGCTAAACCTTACCCAAATCCTAATGGATTATTTTACCCGTTTTTAGCATTAACAAAGGGGTTATTGGCTTTTTCAAAACCAATTGTTGTTGGTTCCCCGTGACCGGGATAGACAACCGTTTCATCAGGCAGTACGTATAATACTTCGCGGACGCTTTCAAGCAATGTATTTGTATCGCCCCCGGGCAAATCAGTTCTTCCGATACCCATCTTAAACAAAACATCGCCGCCAATAACAAAATTCTGTTGCTGGCAGTAAAAACAAATATGACCGGGGCTATGACCGGGAGCAAATAGCACTTTTAATACAGCATTACCCAACCGGATCAGTTCGCCTTCACGTAAAAAATGAAGCGGGCCCTTGTAATTGTCAAAGGGCATACCCCAACGCAAGCCTGCTGCTGGTGCGTTTTCCAGTACCAGTTGCTCGTTAGGGTGGATGAACAATTCCAGTTGCCAGGTTTCATAAATAAACTTGTTGCCAAATACATGGTCGAGGTGACAATGGGTATTTAACAAATATTTAGGCCGCAACTCGTTTTGTGAAATATATTCAGATAGTTCCCTGCGTTCATTACCAAAATAACAGCCCGGGTCTATAATGATACAGTCGCCTGCTTCGTTATGTAAAACATAGGTATTTTCAGCAATCGGGCTGAAAACAAAAGACGTAACTGTTAACATAAATCGTTCTTTTTTTAATTAAATGAGTGGTAATACAAAATAACAGCGCAATCTTTATCTTGCCCGTACCGGCAAACCGTTACCGGGGCTTTTTAATGCGGCGCTAATCCGGGTATATGGCATGCAAAATTGATGGTTTATTTTGAGTTTCGGTCCGTGCATCCATATCGCCCAAATAGCATAATTTTAATTACTAAATACCAGGTATGCAATTTCAGAAGAATAGTTTGACACAGCAATTTTTTAGCATGAAGAAAATAGCATTACTTACCACTGGCCTCTTTTTTTGCTCTTTCATTTTTGCTCAATTAAGTACAACGGAGTTTGGAAAAAACAGGGTTCAATACAAAAAATTTAAATGGGCATATTACCAAACCGATAATTTTAATTCATATTATTCTCAAAATGGCGAAGAACTGGCAAAATATGTTGCCCAGGTTGCGGAAAAAGAATTGTCGGATATTGAAAGCTTTGTAGAATATGGCTTACAGCGCCGTGCAAATATTGTTATTTACAACAGTTACGATGAAATGCAGCAGTCCAACATCGGGCTAAGCCTCGATTGGCAAACTTCCGGGGGCATTACAAAACTGGTTAACAATAAAATGCTGGTCTATTACAATGGAGATCATGCCAACTTGCGCCGGCAGGTACGCAGCGGTATAGCAAAAATTTTATTAGACAATGTTTTGTTTGGCGATGACCTTGGAGAATTTGCCGCTAACCAGGCTTTGCTTGATTTACCCAAATGGCTTACAGATGGCTATGTAGATTATGCTGCAGAAAACTGGAGCACAGAACTGGACGATCAGTTGAAATCTGCTATCCTTTCCGGAAAATACAGAAACTTCTACCAGTTTGCGTTTGAAAAACCTCTTTTAGCAGGCCACTCTTTCTGGTACTACATTTCAGAAAAATATAAAAAAGAAAATGTAACCTACTTTCTTTACCTGGCAAGGGTATACCGCAATCTTAACAGTGCTTCTAACCGCATTGCCAAAAAGAAATTTAAAGAAGTGCTGAAAGACTTTATGGCTTACCAGGAAGAGAGGTACGATAAGGATATCCGCGGACGGCGCAATCAGCCTAAAGGTTCTGTACAAACAACAGAAGAAGTAAATGCCCATAAAGATTTCTTCCGCTACTCTCCTAACCCTGCACCACGCAGCCAAACCTATGCCATTACAGAATACAAGAATGGCAAATATTGTGTTGTGCTGTATGAGAATTTCATCAACCGTAAAGTATTGCTGAAAACAGGTGTATTGATGGAAGAAAATGAACGCAACCCCAATTACCCGCTTATGGCATGGGATGGCAAAGGCACAATGCTTGCAGTTTTATATAATGCCGAAGGAAAAATAAAATTGTTTGTTTATGATTTGCTGAAACGCTATAAACCCATTAAGCAAGACATACCGGATTTTGACCAGGTGCAGGACATGAAATTTATGCTGGACAAGAACACACTTATCTTTAGTGCTGTACGCAATGGCCAGTCAGACATTTTTACTTATAAAATTGATGCGGGCACAGTTGAACAAATAACCAATGATGTGTATGACGATCTTGATGCAAGCTTTATAGCTTTCCCCGGCAAAACAGGTATTATCTATTCTTCAAACAGGCCAAGTGCAAATGCACCAACAGGAGACACTGTATTGCCATCAGACAATCATTATAACATATTCCTTATAGATAACTGGAACAGGAGCGAATACAAACAAATATCGCAGTTAAGCCGCCTCAAATACGGCAATGCCCGCTACCCTGTACAATATAACTCTGCACATTTTACCTATGTAAGTGATGAGAATGGTATTGGCAATCGTTGGGCAGGTTTCTTTACTACAAGAAGAGCAGGTGTGGATACAGTATATAAAATTGGCGATGATATTTTACACAACCCGGATTATAAAGAACTGGATTCTGTTTTAAAAGTAAACCAGAAAAGTGAGCCAGATTCAATGTTTACATTTTCTATTACCAATGATTCGGCCTATGTGTTTCCGATGACCAATTACCAAAGTTCTTTAAAAGAAACAAAAATTGCCGGCGATAATGGTTTGGTTAGTGAAATAAGACAGGAAGGCGATTTGTTATTTATGTACAAATTAAAAGTAGATGACAACAGCCTTAAGAAAAGAAATATAAATCCGCAGCCTACAGATTTCAGACGAAAAACCATAGAAGCAGATCGCATAGCCAAAGCACAGGCTGCCAAAGTTTTACAAGCTGCTGCAGATACCACCCGAAAGAAAGATGCATTTGAAAACGAATTTGAAAACGAGAAAAAAGATGTGAAGCCTGCCAACCAGGTTAATGATGACAAATTCAGCAGTCTTCCGCCATCTGTACTAAGAAAAGCAAAACACTACGATTATAAACTGAAATTTTTTGGCGACAATGTCTCCGCGGGTTTTAATAACGATGTACTGGTAAGCCGTTACCAGCCATATACTGGCAGCCTGCCAGTTGTATTGAGCAGCAATAGCGGCTTTAATGGTTTACTTAAAGCAAGTGTATATGATGTAATGGAAGACATTCGTTTTACAGGCGCCATACGCATACCCCTTATTAATACTGCCGGTACAGGTGTAGGCGTAAGCTCTGGTACAGGGCTCGGTACATCTTTTATAAGTACAAATAATTCTTTGTTTGATGCCGGTGGCGAATGGTTTGCACGATTTGATTACCTGAAAAAACGTATTGATTATTCTGCTGTGTATTACCGCTCCACGCAAATTGGATACCTGGGCATGTACGAAGCTAAACTTTATACCAACCTATACCAGGGCATTGTAAAATATCCTTTTGATAAACTGAAAAGCATCCGCATTTCTGTTGGTATGCGTACAGACAGGTATGTTACCCGAGGTGCAGATGATATTTCATTGCAGGTACCAGATCAAAAACAATCTTACCTGCTCACCCACCTGGAATATGTTTATGATAACACTATTGCTCCTGCCACCAATATTTATAAAGGCATGCGTTATAAGTTTTACATAGACTTTAATAACAACCTCAAAAAGGATACAATAAACGGCGGTCGTGGCAATTTCAATTTTGGAACTGATATCCGCTATTACTATCCTATTTACCGCAACTTTATTTGGGCAGGCCGTGTTGGCGCAGACTTTAGCTGGGGCAACCAAAAAATGCTTTATTATCTCGGCGGTGCAGATGGATGGCTTTTTCCAAAAGCAAATACAGGTATTACGCCACAAGATCCTGAATATGCTTACCAAACGCTTGCTGTTAACATGCGTGGTTTTAACCAAAACGTAGCCAATGGCAACAATGCGGTTGTTATTAACAGTGAGTTCCGTCTTCCGGTATTTACAACATTCTTTAATAAGCCTATAAACAATGCATTCCTGCGCAATTTCCAACTTACACAGTTTATAGATTTAGGTTCTGCATGGAATGGTGCATACAATAAAATTGAACGTCCGCATATTGTTTATACCGATGAGAACGATCCAAACAACCCTGTTTCTGTAAACATAAAAGCAGGTGGCATAGGGCCATTTGTGGGTGGTTATGGTTTTGGTGCACGCAGTACTTTACTGGGTTACTTCTTAAAGCTTGATGCTGCATGGCCAATGGATCGCTTCTTCCGCGGCAAGCCAATCTGGTATTTTGGAATGGGAATAGATTTCTAAGAAATAAAAACATAAAAAAGCCCCGCCTTATGAGAGCGGGGCTTTTTGTTTACACAGGATGGTTAATGGTTAATATTGGCATATCGGAAAAAGTTTTACCATTGTATAGCCGATGCACAGCTTTCTTAAACTTCACATTCATTTTGCGGAAGTATTTTGATAAAGAAATATTGCCAGCCTTAAAAAGCTTGCGGTGCGCCACCCACACTACAAGTGCAGTAGAAAAATAAAAGAGCTGGTACAGCTGGCAACAAATAATTCTTTGCAGCACTGTTTTCCCTGAAAAAATAATAGCGAGACGTTGTACCTGGAAATCAATATGAGCTGCTTCATCTATTAATATATCTGTACAAATTTGTTTTAGCAATGTGCATTTGGTAGCATCTTTTAAAGCCTGGTAATATACCTGCGCAGCACTTTCAACAATTATCACTGTAATCGTCCACATTTCCATGCTGGTGTTTAAGTGCCTTATTTTTCTAAACAGGCTATCGCCCCAATCTTTTTTAATTCTTTTCTCACCAATTAAATCAAGATAACGCCCAAGGTTATTGCCATGCTTCTGCTCTTCTTTTATAAAGAGATCAATTGCTTCGCAATAAAAGTCGTCGCCAATACGGTTTGCATATTTTTTGGCTGCAGCTTTCAATTGCATTCCTTCAGACGTTTCTCCCAATTGCCATGCCTGCATCGACTTTACTATATTTCTTCTTTCTGGATCTGCTAACTGCGGTTGTATTGTCCAGTCTATTCGTTTTTTTTCCAGGTTTTGCCTGAAGTAGTCAATCCATTCAAGTGAGCTTTTCATATGGGTGGTTTTTATTTCCAGAAATTTTTCATTTTAATTTTTTCTGTTGATAGCCTGGTTACAAAGAAGAATTGGTACAACTCCCATAACCAAACCCTTCTTCCTATTCTTGTATACCAACGCATAGCACTTCTTAATCTAGCTTCAGGATGAAAGAACAATCGCTTTAATGCAGCAGGCCTTGCTTGTAAAATGATTTCAATAAGTTTCACGTAAATAATAACGAGCCAGGGTTTTAAATACTGTGTCTTAATTACCTGGTGCTTGTAATCCCATTTGCGCTGATCAGTTAGAATTATTTCCTTCTCTTTCACTTCTTCATAATAAGGCGTCCACTTGTGCGGTGTTACATATAATAGTTGCACCTGGTCAGGATCGTATGAAAGAAGTTGTTTTAAACTGTTATAAAAATCTTTCGTTCTTTCTTCCCCAAACCCAACTACATACGTAGCCATTGATAGTATGTTGTGTTTTCTTAAAAGCTGAATTGCCTCTTTGTCTTTTGATATCGTTCCGGCTTTTTTAATTTTCTCAAGAACTACTTCATCATAATTTTCAATGCCCAATAAAAATCTTTCAAAGCCGGCCTTTTTATATAAATGCAAAAAGTCCGCATCCCTAACAATATTATCGGCCCTGATTGAACCAACTAAAATCAGTTTCAGGTTTTTAGCAATTAACGTTTCTAAAAATTCTTTCCAGGCTTTTGGATTTGAAGATGGGTTTTCATCAGCAAAATTGAAAACAATAACGCCATGTTCTTTGTGCAACATTTCAATTTCATTTGCCAGTGATTGTGCACTTCTGTGTCTCCACTTTTTCCAGAATAAGCTTTGCCCGCAATAAGTGCAGGGATAAGGACAACCTCTTGAAAATTGTATAACAACAGCTTTTCGCTTTCCCCAATAAGTATAGTTATAGCCTTTCATCAGTTCCCAACCGATACGAAAATCATCAAGGTTCTTAATATTTTCTGCTGGCGATGTTTTTAGCGGAACACCATTAGCACGAAAAGCCAACCCTTTTATAATCTCAGGATTTGTTCCATTAGCTATCGCGGTAATTAAATTTCCTATTATTTCTTCACCCTCACCACAAACTATAAAATCAATTTGCGGATTATCTTCCAGTATTTCATTCCAATGGTATGTTGGAAAAACGCCACCAATGATTATTTTAATTTTTGAATGCCGCCGCCTTACTTTCTGGGTTATCTCATTTATAATAGGCTGTGCAGAAGTTGAACCTGAATGGCCAAGCATGATTACATCAGGATTATTGTTGATTATTTTTTCTACTACAATCTCAATTTTATAATTATAATAATCTGCATCCAAAAGTTCTACGTGATGGCCTGCATCAATTAAAGGCCCGCCAATTGATAAAAGCCCCAACGGTGGCAAATGTTCTTTTGCCATTCTGCTTCCTATTGACAAATGGGGTGGATTAATAATCAGAATTTTCATGTAATTATTTTCTTTGCATTATTAGCTATTCTAATTAACGATCAGGAAGTCCTGCTCAATCTTCTCAGCATCATATAAACAATGCTCAGGAAAAAAGAAAACACAATTACCATTGCCCAGGCATTTCTATTGTAAACAGGATGCAGGAGAATATGATAAGCGTCTTGCAGCAATTGAAATGGATTACTCACAATATCCCAACTGTTGTAACGCATATACCTGCCCACATAAATGCCAAAAGCATTTAGCAGCATGACGGGATACACAAACCACCATACAGATTTGCGCAACCATACCGACTGAATTATTTTTTCCATGTGGCGTACAGAGAGTATGCCCATCAGCATTGCATTCCATACAAAACAGAAAATCAGCATCAGGTCATACCAGCGTGGTACAGAATAACTGTCGTACAAATGGAAAAGATCTGTAAGCATGTAAAACGAATTGGGTATAAAAAGCAGCCATACTGTAAATATGATGGCAAACTTCCACCTGTTTTCTATCCATGCCGGCCGAAGTGTTAGTGTGTAAGAAATAAACCACGGTACAAAGGCAAGGAAGATGTTCCATACCAGGAAAGCAAACATTATGCTCCCCGTATAGAACACCCTTGCCAGCAGTAACAGAAAACCAAAGGATACAGAGGTAAGCAACAGGCGTTGTATTTCGGTTTTCAAAAAATACGTACGGAAAAAACCAGGTTTAAGAAAAATATTCTTTATCATAAAAATGCAGGTATAAAAATGATACAGGCAGTTACAAAGGCAGCAATTGCAGTTACAAGTACAGCCGCTGCAGATACATCTTTAATAAATTTTACTTTGGGATGCTGTTGCGGACTCACCAAATCACACAGGTGTTCAATAGCAGTGTTGAACAGTTCTGCCATCCACACAAGACCGATAGCAGTTATAACGAACAATAATTTTGTTACTGGCAATTGCACTACAACAGCCGCAATAATTACAACAACAGTAGCTGCAGCATGAATGATGGCATTGTGCTGCGTACCAAAAAAATAATACAATCCTTCAAAAGCAAAATGAAAACTCTTTGCCCTTCGCTTCAATGAAAATTTTTGTGTTTGCATCATCTGTTTTTTTAGTGCCCGCCTCTGTCCCTCCCTGGATAAGGAGCGACTTCTTTTCGCATATCTCCAATGAGACGGGCTGGGTATAAATTAATATCAGTTAATAATTAAGATTAAGCAGATGCTATTTCGCTTTCTGTAGCAGTGGTATTGTACCAGTTTACTTTTCTGCTTCCATACATTACCAATGCCAATACAAGGAACAAACCAATGCTTCCTATAAGCAAGGCTGTATCTTCAAGCCGGATAAGTATAAAAATGAAACCATAAAGACCGCTTAATACAGCACCAAACAAAACAGCCGTTTTCCAATTTTGAAAATGACTTTTTGCATATAGCGTTATCAGCATTATTGTAGCAAAAGACGCAACGAGGTATGCCTGGTCAAACAAAATAAATTCGCTAAAAGAAAGCAATAAGGTATAAAAGATAACAAGTGCAAGCCCAACCAGCACATATTGTACAGGGTGCAAAGGCTTCTTTTGCATCACTTCAACAATAAAAAACAAAGAAAAAGTTAGACCGATAAACAGGATAGCATACTTAACGCTGCGCATTGTTTTGGCATATTGATCTGCAGGTTGCAACATGCTAACACCAAAAGCAAAACTGTTTTTATTAAAAGTTGTACCGGGCAAAACTGTACCAAAAGGAAGATTGGCTTTGTTTATTTTCCATTTAGCAGTAAAACCATTTTCAGTTACTGTTCTTTCCCCTGGTAAATTATTTCCATCAAAAGCAGGATTGGCCCAGCTAGATTTAAGTTCTACACTGCTGTTGCCACTTAGCGGAACAAAATGCAACTGATCACTTCCTTTAATTTTCAATTGCATGTTGAATTGAAGATCCTTTCCAAAATCTGTTGCGCTTAAATTAACTGGTGCAGACAAACCATTTGTATCAATATCGTTCGAAGGCAGGCCGGGAGATAATTCATAATTAGCGCCGTTAAAATTAATGGCTATCTTTTCTTCAATGCCTTTAAAATCTGTAATACCAAAACAAATTTTTGCATCGGCTAATTGCAAAGACGCAGGATCAATTTCTTTTGGAAGATGAATAGAAAAATTCCCGCTACCCTTCAGGTTACTTTTATACAGCAACACTTTATAAATTGATCTTGGCCTTATCTCAGGTGTAATTTCTCCTGTTACAGAGAGGTTCTCTGGTAAGAGCGAAATATGTTTATGTTCAACAACAACTTTATTATCGTCGCTAACTGTGTTAACTGTATAAGGAAGAAAAATATACGGCCCTGCAATGATTTGATCTGACGCCCATTTGCCGGTTACTTCTTTCACCACATCTTTCTGGCGTTCTTCTCTTTCTGTAACAAGGTTAGAAACAAAAAGTGTGGGAATCATCATTACAAGAATAAGTACGCCTGTAATGACTCCTTTAATAAGTGTTTTGTTTGAGTTTGATTTTTCCTCAGGCATTGTGTAAGACTTTTGTTCTGTTTCCATTTGGAGATGTATTTGAGTTAATGAATTTGAAAAAGATTCGTATTGAGAAAAAGAGAAGTATGCAATAATTGAATTGCGGGTTAATAACATGGCTGCAACACTACAAGCAAACAATGCACCTGCGGTTTCAAGAGCATACGTAATAAAGTCTGTTAGATAATGATTATTGTCATAGCTGGTGGCAAAAACGCTTCCACCAAGAAAACCATATGGCAGTGTGCATACAAAACAAAGTATAACCAGCCTTATTATTTTGTCATTTTGTGGGCGTTGCAGTTCTCCAATAAATGGAAGTGCAATTATTAAAACCAGTAATACCGGCAGGCTTGCTACGCCTGCAACTATTGCTGCCATTATACCAGCCCAAAAATTATCGCCCTTAAAAATCATATAGCACATAAAAGCAGTGCCAAACACGAGGCTTGTAAAGAACCATATGCGCAACGCCAGTGTAAGCGGCTTTGCTGATTTGGTTATAATTTGAAAAAACTTCATAGTGCTGTATTAATACCTGTTTGAAGCGATGATTTCATAAGCATTGCCTTTTTCAACTGTAAATACTGTTGAAATGGTTTTGCGTGCAATGGCAAGGCTTATCCAACCTGAGATTATTGCAACAGCAGGAAACATCAGGAAAGGGCCGGATTGCCAGATACCATACTCCACTTTTGTTACTTCCATTAACTGAAAAGCAATTACTACCCCTGCAGCAACAGATACATACAGCGTAATTGTTTTTGCTACTAACCCTGCTCTTATTTTTTGTAGGAAATAAAATGCTGAAAGAAAAAATAGCCATGCTACCCAGCCAAAACTGATGGCATAGAGTGCAGACAGTTCATACATCTCCGGAAGCGTAACCAGTACTGGAAGTGTAATGAGAAGATAAACACCAACAGCTTTAAGAAAGATTAACAAACTCTCTCTAATTAAAAGTACTTTGAATTTCAAAGTGTTCATACAAAAAAAATTTAGTTAATTGATTTAATCATTTTTTCGAGTGCATCAAGGTGTTGCTTAAAAGCTTTTTCACCTGCTTTGGTAACAGAATAAAGTGTGTTGGTTTTGCGGCCGATAAAACCTTTTTGTATTTTAATAAATCCATTTTCTTCCAATGTTTTTAGGTGAGATGCAAGATTTCCGTCTGTAACATCAATCAGTTCTTTAAGCTCATTAAAATTTACCTCCGCATTTACCATTAGTGCACTCATGATGCCCAGGCGTATACGGCTGTCGAAAATTTTATTCAGATTTTCTATCGGATTCTTCATTACTCTCTGTATTATGCAGTTTCCGCCCTTTCATATTTATTCCACATAAGGATGCCGTAAATAATATGCAAAATACCAAATCCTGCAGCCCAAAAATAAAGCCCATAACCCGGAAAAAATAAATTTATACAACCGAGGATTATTTCACACATACCCAGGTAACGTATTTCATCCAGCGTATACTTGCTTCCGTTTATTAAAGCCAACCCATAAAACAGCAGGCAGGCCGGGCCGGCAAAACGCCATTCATTGTGCATTAACATGGCAAGAACAAAAATGCCACCTGTAGCAAGAGGAATGCACAAGTTTATAATTAATCTTTTGCTACTGCTGTTCCAGATTTCAATGCTATTCTTTTTTGCTTTTCTCCATGTAAAATAAAACCCCGAAAGCAATGCAAGGCCAAGTGTAATAAGTGCAAGAAAAAAAAGTTTCCATTCTAACTGAACATAATCAACCACTGCCCATGTACCTCTTCCATTGTAATCTGTATAATAACTATAAATCCAGCTATATGCAAACGCCGATGCAATAAGCCCAAGGCAACCTGCGGCAACACCGCTTAAACCACTTAAACTGATAAAGCGGCTGCTCCGCTCCATCATTCGTTTTATATCTTGTAAATCTGCTAAGCTTTGCTGATGATTGCTCATATAAAAAGCACTTTGAAAAACAAAGTAAAAAGAAAATCCCCATTCTTCCAAATGATTTTCAAAATAAATAAAGACACGTATTCCTGCCGCTGTAAAATACCGGTCTGCCGCATTAATCTGGTAGTTTTGGACTGCAAACCTTATTTTTGAAAGGTATGAACCTTTTGAAAGCGGGCTGTTATCTTATCCTTCTCTTTGGTTGCTTTTTGCGACCGGGTAATATGTTTGCCCAAAATAAAATAATCAAAGGTTTTATAAAAGATGCACTTAGCGACGAACGTGTACCGTTTGCTTCAGTAAGTTTTATAAAGAGCAGCAATGGCAAACTCAGCGATTCTGCCGGCAATTTTATTTTCAGGTTTGATGAATGGCCAGCCGATACTTTGCTTGTAACTTATGTTGGCTACAAAGATTACAAAGTGGCTATCGATTCGGTTTTTATGAATAAAGCCGGTAATACAATCAACCTGGTTATAAAACTTGAACGTGGCAAAACAACTGCCGAAGTTGTGGTAAAAAGAAAAATAGACCGTGGCTACCTTATGTGGAAACGCATTGTAAAACACAAACCGGAAAATGACAGGTACAGGTTTAACAATTTTAAGTATGAGCTGTACAACAAAATAGAACTGGATCTTAACCGCATCGATAAAGAAAAATTAAAACAACGCAAGCTCCTAAAGCCATTTGGTTTTGTTTTAGATAATATAGATACAACAGAAGGCCCTCCTTTTTTGCCTGTATTTCTAACTGAATCGATTTCGGATTATTACTACCAGAAAAAACCTTTCAAAACAAGAGAAATAATTAAAGGCAGCAAATCTGAAGGGGTAGATAATGAAAGCATCAGCAGGCTGCTTGGCGGTACAGATGCTAACGTAGACGTATATTCTAATTTTGTTCCTGTATTCGATAAAAAATTTGTAAGCCCTATAAGTGATAACGGGGATAATTATTACCGCTATACTGTTCTCGACTCGCAGTTTGTAAATGGCAGGCGGCTTATACATATGAGCTTTACCCCAAAAAGAAAAGGCGAAAGCACCTTCCAGGGAGATTGCTGGGTGCACGATACCACATGGGCCATACAAAAGATGACCATGTACCTCGCATCGGAAGCCAATATCAATTTTGTAGATAAACTAAGCCTCATACAGGAATATAATTTAATTGATGACAGTACATGGTTTTTGGTAAAAGACAAGTTTGTGGTAGACTTTAATATTGCTGGCAAAACCAAAGCCGGCATTATTGCAAGAAAAACAACTACCTATAAAGATATTGTAAGGGATCAGCCTTTTATTGACGACAGCCTGCAAAAAAATAAAATTATGCAGGAAATTATTTTTGCTGATAATGCACGTGATAAACCAGATGGTTACTGGGAACAGCAAAGGCATGAAGACCTAAGCAAAAATGAAAAATCGGTGTATAAAATGATAGACACTTTGCAAAAAATGCCTGTGTTTATAAAATACACCAACTACCTCAATTTTATTGGCACCGGTTACTTAAATGTAGGCAATTACCAGATTGGCCCCTGGCAAAACTGGATATACACCAATGCACTGGAGGGTTTGCGCACAAGGTTTGATCTTGGCACCAACCGTGGCTTTAATAAAAATCTCATCCTTCACGGTTATCTTGCTTATGGCTTTGTTGATAAAAAATTTAAGTATGAAGCAGATGGCATGTACCTTTTTAACAGGAACCCGCGGTCATACATATTTGCCAAATATTTTTACGACATTGATTATGGTCAGCAATATCTTGATGAAGTAAGCCAGGATAATATTTTTGCGCTTGCCATACGCAAAGCAGGTGTGCCGCTAAAATATATGTTTACAGAAGAAAAAAGAGTTGACTATTTTAAAGAATGGCATTCTGGTTTTTCTGTAACCCTTAGCAGCAGCAGCAAACAATACAATCCGTTGCGTAATCTTCCTCCCAAATCATATTATCCAAAAGAAAGCGGCGATGTGTTTAATAACTTCGAGACAAGCATAAAATTCCGGTTTGCCTATCTTGAAAAATTTTTTGAAACCTATTTCTACAGGTATAGCCTGGGCAGCCCCTATCCTATTGGCGAAATAAAATTTTCTAAAGGCATCAGCGGTGTATTGGGTAGCAGTTATAATTATACAAAAATCTCCGGCGGCATTTCAGATTTTATACAAATTCCGCCCCTGGGAGATCTTTACTATAATGTATTTGCCGGTAAAACAAACGGCACTTTACCTTATATGCTGCTGGATGTAGCGCCGGGCAATGAAATTTATTATTACAACAAATATGCTTACAGTCTCATGAACCGCTGGGAATATATACACGATAAATATTTTGGTTTTGGCCTGGAGCATAATTTTGGTGCAGGGTTGTTTCGCTTTATACCATTTACAAGAAAATTAAAATTCAGGCAATTTTGGACAGCCAAAGGCTTATGGGGAAGTTTAAGCGATGCCAACAAAGTATACAACACAGTGCCTGATTATCCATTTAAATCGCTTAATGGCCAAACCTATATGGAAGTTGGCACTGGCGTAGACAATATCTTAAAATTTTTCAGGCTTGATTTTGTGTGGCGTCTCTTTCCAAGACCTCTTCCACCGGAGGGGGCAAAAAGATTTGGCGTGTTCTTTAGTTTCCGTTTAGTGCTGTAATATTATTTTGTGGCTGGTAATCGTAAGGCAGCATTATAGAAATTTTCTCCCACCACCCCCAAAAGCCATTCATAGAAAGATTGTTTGGTGCAAAATTTCCTTCAGCCATAATAGTAATAGGGCTTTGATGAATAAGACTAATCTCAGACGCAATCGCTTTTGTATTCAGGTTATCACCTGCATATTTAACGTATTCAAATGGCGGAGGAACCTTTGTATAGAGAACCTGTAAGGTATCTGTAAAATTCATTTGTGCGTTTCCATTATTGTAAGAAAGAATACTGCTTATGGATGCTTTATCGCTATCAAAATTGCTTGTCCGTTTAGTGGCATTTGCATTTGCAACAATTTTTATTTGTGTTTTCTCATTGCTAATCTCGTAAATGGTATCAAAATTTTCTATTCCATTATACTCCTCTGCCACTATTTCCTTCTTTTTAAGTTCAAATGTTTCTTTGTTTATTTTCCGCAAAATCCTGAAGCCTTCTGCTTCAGTTGTACCCGCATATAAGCTTCGCATAAAATGCAATAATGAAACATCGTATACTTTCTGCCTTGCCTCTTTACACTTCATTGCTGTTTTATTGTTATCCGTACTCATTTCTTCAAACAAAGCATTACCAGAATAAAATACAGTATTGTCAGTAAAATAATACCTAAACTCTTTTAAATCGTACTTGATAGTATAACCCAATGCTTTATTTTCTATAATTACCGGTTCAATAGCAGATACCAGCAGTGAGTTCTCCTTTTCATTTCTTCTGAATTTTAAAACCTTAAGGTTTACAATTTTGCAACTGCGGGCATAAACAGAGGTTCCTATAAAATGTTCTAAAAACAAATCGCCCCAGTTTATCCATCCGTTCTTTTCTGCCGGCGTTACAATTACTTCGTTAAGTTCAGCAGCTTTTCTCGTTAGCTCTATAGTAATATTGCCCAAAGGCATGTGCTGAAAATCTTTTACAAATGTTTCGTACCCAATGCATGATACAACAAGCGTAAAATTTGTATTGGGTAGCTTTTTTAAAATGAAATTTCCTTTATCGTCTGTATTGTTTCCTGTTGAAGAATTGCTTAAATAAACCGTAGCGCCAGTTACAGGCTGTTTTGTATTTACCTCGATTACCTTTCCTGTAATTGCATTTTGTGCTATAACAGCACAACAAAGAAAACTATTTGCCAGTATGATTAATACTATTCTTTTCATTCTGATGCAGCTCATTGATTATTATTAACCACCTGGCTTATGCTTATTATCTGTCCGTTTTCGTCCATACCTTCTACAATTATACGAATGCGCTTAGCACCAGAATTTTCAAAACTAAACGTTACCTCATGAGTAAGCGGGTTTACATTTAAAGAAGGGTTCCAATATAATGTAGCACTGTTAGGCATATGCTTAAATTCGTTGTTTATCTTGTAACCGGTTTTATACAATTTCTCAAAATTTATTTTTGTAACCGGCTTCTCTATTTCTTTTCCATTTTTAAGATAAATGGCAACAGCACCATGCGGCCCGTTATCCGGAACATTTGGTAAAGTGCCCGGTTTAAAAATCCTAATTAATGCTACATCTGCCATTCTTATACCAGAGAGCAAATCAATTGCACCATCATAACCATCCGGCCCGGAGCTCAGTAAATTTTCATTCAGGAAAAAAGCAGGCGCATTTAATTTTAATTGTTCTATTGCAGACAAACCAGCTATTATATTTGAGAAACGCCAGTAGATAATTGGCTTTCCATGTTCATAACTATAATTTAAGCCCGGCGCTTTTCCATTAAGCCATTCCAATACTCCCTGATCAGAATTTATCGTGATAGGATCATTTGTTAGATCCATTGTTTGTGCCCAAACACCAGGATTGGCAAATACCCCGCTTGCATATCTTGCCAGCACACTATCCAAATGTGTTTTTGTTTTAGCAGTTACTGTAACATTCTGCAGCATTTTTCCATTGTTGCCAGAAATGTTGTTAAGATAAATGCTATCCACGTTCATGCTGTAGAATTTGGTATTGAGAACTGTTGGAGCAATAACATAATTATTACGTGCAATAGAATCAAAAACATTTTTATAAAATTCAAGCGCAATATTGTTATTGGTATGACCTTGTAATTTTGTACCTGTTTGCACATATAGTGTTGCAGTATCGCGAAAGTTCAAATCATTCAAAATAAAAAAACCTGCACTATCTGTATTTACATTTAAAGGCATAGAAATTGAATCAGCCGCAGCTTTTAGAATAAGAAACAACGATCCGTTTGCCAACGGGGTTCTTTTTTCTCCATTCATTTCAAAAGCCCTTCCCTTAAGAGAAATAGATTTTTCAGGTAAATATTTTATTCGCTCTTCATAGTTATTTAATAATGACTGGAGCCTAGGTTTGGTAGATTTACAGGTTAGCAACAATACATCAAGTCCATTAGCCGCTTCCCGGTTTTCATCAAAATACCATTCCGGTTCATAAATAGGTTTATCTACTTCTGCCGAAAGCAAAATTGCAGAGCGGATATAACTGCTGTTATTGCTAGTGGCTTCATTGTCTGCATCAGTTGCAGCCACAGCAATTGTTCCTTTGTAATCATCGGGCAATGCAATAGAAAACTCTTTTTTGTTATTGCTGCTAATTGCCGATGGCTTTAATTCAGGTGTACCTGTTTTTTTTCCATGAAGAAAAACCAATCTCTCTGCAAGTGTATTTCCATCTTCGTTTAATACGGATAATTGAAGCACCCCACTTCCAAAATTATTTAGCAGCAAAGGATAAGGCGCAGTAAGTGAAGTATCAAATGGATCATTAAAAGTAGATTCAGCAAAATGAACCTTAGTTACAGAAAAATGATTTTCCATTTGCGCACATAAAATAAGGTTTTCAAATTTTTCTTTATTTACACCGCTTCTCGAAATATGAAAAAACACACTATCGCCAGTATTGTAATTATGGGTTTCTGTGTGTAATACAATTCCGCTTGCTTGTACATTGGGCAGAGCAATTTTTTTTGTGATGCCATTTGCTGTTACCAGCGCTGTATAATTTGTTTGTGGCGTACAATGAATAACAAAACTGCCCATACCGCCATGTATTGTTTTAATCGAGGCAATGGTATCGCCAAGGTTATTAAATATTTTTCCTGATATATTTACCGGTAAACCGTTTGTATCTGCCGCCTTAAAGGCAATAAGGCTGGTAAGCCTGTTTATCATATTACCACTTTCCGGAAAAAATTGAACAGAAAAATCAGCATGTGAAGAACCAGTAACTTTTCTGTCAGCCTTTCCCCTATCCTTAACCGAAATTTTCTGGTAAAAAAATAATGAAGAATTGAAATTGAGCATCCAGGCAGTATAAGCCCGTACATAATAGTTGCCAGCCGGCAAGTTTGCAGGCAATACAAATTCTCCTGAAACAACGCCTTTGTTTACGGGCAGCATCGCCCTTTTTATCACCAATCCTTTATCGCTAAACAGTTCCGCATAAACAATATTGCTTAACAATGTTGGTTTGGATTGATAAGTAACATATCCGCTAAACCAAACTGTTTCTGAAGAGTAGTAAGATTGTTTGTCGAAAAGCAGGTAAACTTTTTCCTGCGGATAATTGTGATAATATTTCGCCAGTGCCTGCCTGATATGTGGCAAAGGATCACCCGGCGATGTAAACAGTATATTAACTGTGCTAAGAAAAAATATTACTAGAGACTTTTTTATGAAAGAAGCATTTAATCGTTTAGTAACTTAATAATTTAAAAACTGTATCCTGCATTTATCAATGCAATGAAGTTAATAAAAATGAAACAGGTTATTGTACCGCATTTTAAAAAACATGACAGCCAAAAAAACACTTCGCTGATATGATCAGATTCTTAACAAATATTCCTTTCTTTTTTCCTATCTTACTTGTCCTAAATACCAACGATTGCATATGAACGAATCTTACATTCTGGCCCTGGACCAGGGCACTACAAGTTCAAGGGCCATATTATTTAATCATAACGGCGATATTGTTACCACGGCACAAAAAGAATTTAAACAGATTTATCCGCAACCTGCCTGGGTAGAGCATGATGCAGAAGAGATATGGAGTTCTCAGTTTAGTGTAATGGCGGAGGTAATTGCCAAGCAAAATATTGTTACCAAACAAATAGCTGCCATTGGTATTACCAATCAGCGGGAAACAACAATAGTTTGGGATAGAAAAACAAGTAAGCCAATTTATAATGCTATTGTATGGCAAGACAGGCGTACAGCATCTTTGTGCGATGAATTGAAAGCAAAAGGAATGGCTGCTACAATTCAACAAAAAACAGGGTTGATTATTGACGCTTATTTCTCTGCTACAAAATTGAAATGGATCCTGGATAATGTAGCAGGCGCAAGAGAAAAAGCAAACAAAGGAGAACTTGCATTTGGCACAGTAGATACATGGATTACCTGGAAGCTATCGGGAGGCAAGCTGCATATCACCGATGTATCTAACGCATCAAGAACAATGCTCGCCAATATTCATACTTGTGAGTGGGATAATGAGTTGCTGCAATTGTTTGATATACCAAAATCTGTTTTGCCAGAAATAAAACAATCGAGTGAAAAATATGGTATAACAGAACATGGCGATATTGCAATAGCAGGTATTGCAGGTGATCAGCAATCTGCATTGTTCGGGCAAATGTGTACCGGCGCAGGTATGGTTAAGAACACCTACGGCACCGGATGTTTTATGCTGATGAATACTGGCGATAAAGCAGTAAGCTCAGCCAATAATCTTCTTACCACTGTTGCATGGAAAATAAACAACAAAGTTTCTTATGCGCTGGAAGGAAGTATTTTTATTGCTGGTGCTGTTGTGCAATGGCTTAGAGACGGCCTGCAGGTTATAAGATCAGCTTCAGAAATAGAAGCATTGGCGCAGGAAGTAAAAGATACAGGAGGTGTGTATATGGTACCGGCTTTTGCGGGTCTTGGTGCTCCTCACTGGAACCAATATGCGCGGGGCAGCATATTTGGTGTTACACGTGGTACCAGCAAAGCCCATATTGCAAGAGCTGCGTTAGAAAGTATTACCTACCAGGTAACAGATATTTTAAAAGCAATGGAATCAGACTCAGGCAT
Source organism: Chitinophagaceae bacterium (assembly GCA_044227095.1). Lineage (GTDB taxonomy): Bacteria > Bacteroidota > Bacteroidia > Chitinophagales > Chitinophagaceae > JACMLD01. The sequence goes on from JBGAFV010000001.1 coordinate 568,035, forward strand.
CAGCATAAAAGAATTAAGGGTTGATGGCGGCGCTACTATTAATAATACGCTTATGCAATTTCAGAGCAGTATTCTGCAAGTGCCCGTGGTGCGGCCAAAAGTATATGAAACAACTGCTTTAGGTGCAGCTTATCTTGCAGGCCTTGCCGTTGGCTATTGGAATAATATTGAAGAAGTGCAAAAACAATGGCAGGCAGATAAAACGTTTACACCTGCAATGGAAAAAGAAAAAGTAAAAGAACTATTAAAAGGATGGCAGCGGGCAGTAAAAGCAAGTATTGCATGGGCGGATGATGAGTCATAAGTGGTAGTCGTGAGTCAGTAGTTTTTTGCGCTAGCATCAGTCTACTATCTAACGATTCACGACTGACGCCTCACGACTAAAGACTATCGACTACAGACTAAAGACTAACTTATGAATCGGCAAAAGATGATTGATCAAATGGAATCTCATACAAAAGAATGGGATATCTGTATTATTGGCGGTGGCGCTACTGGTTTAGGGGCAGCAATAGATGCGGCCTCTCGTGGTTATACTACTATTTTATTTGAGCAAACAGATTTTGCAAAAGGCACATCATCACGTTCTACCAAACTGGTGCATGGTGGTGTCCGTTATCTTCAGCAGGGAAATATAAAATTGGTGATGGATGCTTTAAAAGAAAGGGGCACGTTGAAAAAAAATGCACCACACCTTGTAAAAAATCAATCTTTTATTGTTCCTAACTATAAATGGTGGGAAGGCCCATACTATGGCGTTGGCCTTAAAGTATACGACTGGATGAGTGGCAATCTCGGACTTGGGCCCTCTCAATGGCTTAGCAAAGAAGAAGTACTGGAGCTTGCACCCACACTCGACCCCACGGATTTGCGTGGTGGTGTTTTATACCACGATGGCCAATTTGATGATGCCAGGCTTGCTATTAACATGGCGCAAACAGCAGCAGCACAAGGTGGTTGTTTAATTAATTATTGCGGAGTAAAAGGTTTTATTAAAAGCAATAACAAAATAAGTGGTGTACAGGTAAAAGATCAGTTAAGCGGAAAAGAATACGAAATAAAATGTAAAGCAGTTATTAATGCTACAGGCGTATTTAGCGATGCAGTACAGCATATGGATGATAGCGCAAAAACAAAAACAATAGCCCCAAGCCAGGGCATACATATTGTGCTTGATGAAGAATACCTTCCCGGCAACAGCGCCATTATGATTCCACATACAGACGATGGAAGAGTTTTATTTGCTGTACCCTGGCATAAAAAAATAATTGTAGGTACTACAGATACAGCCGTAAAAAAAATTAACGAAGAACCACTTGCGCAGGCAGATGAAGTAGATTTTATTATTCAGCATATTGGCAGGTACCTTACAAAAGATCCTACCATACATGATGTGAGAAGCATTTTCGCTGGTTTGAGACCGCTAGTAAAAGCAGAAAGTAAAAAAACAGCAGAACTGTCACGGGATCATGTTATAACCATTTCTTCATCGGGCTTAATAAATATTCTCGGCGGCAAATGGACTACTTACCGCAAAATGGCCGAAGATGTGGTGAACACCGCTGCTGTTAATAGTATGCTGCCAACAAAAGAGTGCATTACAGAAACCCTTTCAATACACGGTGCACAACCCACCAGCGATTATAATAACGATTATTATTTTTATGGAAGCGATCAACCTGCTATTGCTGCACTTGCTGCAAAAGACGGTTCACTTTCAGAAAAAATACACGAACGCCTTCCGTACACAAAAGCGGCTATTGCCTGGGCGGTACAGGAAGAAATGTGTATTACTGTAGATGATGCGCTGGCAAGAAGAACAAGGGCTATTTTGCTTGATGCAAAAGCTGCGCTGGAAGCCGCACCTGGTGTTGCATCGCTAATGGCAAAACTAATGAGCAAAGACAAAAAATGGGAAGACGATCAGCTTGCCGCATTTAAAAAAATTGCCCTTAACTATATTCCGCTTGCTAACCACTAACTAAAACCAAAGATTATGTATCCTTTTTTCGGTGAATTTATTGGCACGGCTATTCTTATACTGCTGGGAGATGGCGTAGTAGCTAATGTTGTACTTAATAAAACAAAGGGCAATAACAGCGGCCTTATTGTAATTGCTTTTGGATGGGCCATTGCAGTATTTGCCGGCCTTTTTGTTGCTTCTCATTTCAGCAAAGCACATCTTAACCCTGCTTTTACAATTGCTGCTGCGTATTTAGGAAACAGTTTTAGCTGGGCAGAAGTACCTGTTTACATTGCAGGGCAATTGACAGGCGCTATGTTTGGCGCTTTACTGGTATGGCTTAGTTACAAACTACATTTCAATGCTACGCAGGATGCAGATGCAAAACTCGCCGTGTTTTGTACAGGCCCCGCTATACGCAGTACCCCTAATAATTTAATAACAGAACTTATTGCTACTTTTTTACTTGTTTATACTGTTTTATACATTGTATCGCCAGCCAGCAGCCTGGGTTCTTTAAATACACTTCCTGTTGCGTTGCTGGTATTGGGCATTGGCCTATCACTTGGCGGCCCAACGGGTTATGCCATAAACCCTGCAAGGGATCTTGGCCCTCGTATTATGCATGCCATATTGCCAATTCCCGGTAAAAGGGATAGCGATTGGGGCTATGCCTGGATACCGGTACTTGGGCCTGTTGTGGGTGGATTACTCGCCGCTGTTGTATTTAAATTGATGGCTTAATTTTACAGTTACACATCACTGTTATAAAACTCTGATTGTATTTTTATCAAGCTGTCTGCGAAACAACTTTTTACCTTCATAAAAAATATATTATGGCTAAAATAAAACTGGGAGATATAGATACAAGGGCGCCAAAAGGTTTTGACAAACAGGAAACAAAAGAAAAGAATATAAAACTAACGGATGACCTTAATGAACTGCAAAATCTTTTGTACGCAGAGGGAAAGCATTCGGTATTGATTGTAATACAGGGAATGGATGCCAGTGGCAAAGACGGCGTTACAAGAAATGTTTTTGGCAAGCTAAACCCGCAGGGTGTAACAGTAAAATCATACAAAGCACCGACTTCCGAAGAATTATCGCATGATTTTTTATGGAGAATACACAGTCATGCCCCCGCAAAAGGAATGATACAAATTTTCAACCGCTCTCATTATGAAGATATTCTTATTACAAGGGTGCATAAGTGGTGCGATGATAATACCGCAAAAAAAAGAATGCAGGCCATTAATGATTTTGAAAAATTACTGGTAGAACATAACAATACCATCATCCTCAAATTTTATCTGCATATTTCGCCTGAAGAGCAGCAGGAACGATTGCAGGAAAGAATTAAAGATCCTACCAAACAATGGAAATACAATGAAAATGATTTTTCCGAAGCAAAATTATGGAAAGACTATATAACCATGTACGAAGACTGTTTTGAAAACTGCAACAACGTTCCCTGGACCATTGTGCCTTCAGATCAAAACTGGTATAAAGAATATATTATAGCCAGCCAGCTTCACAAAGCGCTTACAGACTTAAAAATGCAATTTCCGGGATTAAAAAAATAGTTTTTTATGATTTGATGCAACGATTAGCTATAGAATTACAACTAAGTCGTAAATTTATACGTAACACTTTTCCTTTTCAACTAAAACAACTAACTATGGGTTTCGTAAAAGAATTCAGAGAATTTGCCATGAAAGGCAATTTTATCGATTTAGCCATTGGCGTAGTAGTAGGTGGCGCCTTCGGAAAAATTGTAAGCGGCTTTAATGATGCAATTATTTCTCCAATACTTGCATTGGTTTTGGGCAAAGTAGATTTAAAAACTGCTGCGCTTACCGTTGGCACTACTGTTTTCCCTTATGGATTGCTAATCCAGGCCATTGTAGATTTTATAATAACGGCCTTTGTTATGTTCCTTCTTGTAAAAGGATTGAACAAGTGGAGAGATAAATTGAATGTTGCGGCTGCACCAACCCCATCAGAAACATTGCTTACAGAAATTCGTGACTTATTAAAGAATAAATAAAAAATAAAAAATCGTTGGGTTTGCCTAGTGTAACGGTCAATGATTTTCAATCTTTTAAAAAGCTTAACAGCATAAGCAATCGTTTCTAACGCAGAAAATTTTTTATTGCTTGTAGAACCAACTCTACAATTAAGCAATCAATTCAAACTATATTTGCCGGCATTTCAATTTTTATTGAAATGCCGTTTTTATAGAAATATTCAACATTTCTTTTTGCAACTAAGGATTATTGCCTGCCGCCTAAAGCCCGTATTACTTTAAAATTTAAAAACCTAAAAATGAAAAAAATATTTTTGTCCGCTGCTTTACTTGCAATTATTTTATCTGCAAATGCACAGGACCAAACTGTACAGGATTTAAAAGCCGCTGGCTCAAAAGCAATCACTAAAGATCCTAACGATACTATTCCAAAAATCTGGAAAACGGGTGGTTTGTTTAATCTCACTTTTGGTCAAACTTCGCTTTCCAACTGGGCAGCTGGTGGAGATGATTTATCTCTGAACGTAAATGGATTTTTAAACCTGCATGCTTTTTATGCAAAAGACAGGCACGCATGGGATAACAATTTAGATCTTGCATTGGGTTTTGTAAAAACAACTTCTTTAGGCTCGCGTAAAAGCAATGACCGCATAGATCTTACTTCCAAATACGGTTATAAATTATCGCCTACCAGCAAATGGTACGCAAGTGTGTTGTTTAACTTCCGTACACAATTTGCGCCTGGTTACGATTATCCAAAACCAGATTCATCTATTCTTACTTCCGAATTTTTATCACCTGGCTATGCTACACTGGCATTGGGTCTTGATTATAAACCAAACAGCGAATTCTCACTTTTTCTTTCGCCCATTACCAGCCGTTGGGTAATAGTAACTGCTACTGGTTTAAATCCATTAACACCCAATGACAAAGGAAACGTTTACGGCGTGCCATTGGGCAAAACAGTTAACAACGAAATAGGCGCTTACCTAAGCGCCAACTATCTCAAAGAATTTGTTCCGAAAAAAGTTATTTATAAAGGAAAACTCGACTTGTTTTCTAATTACAAACACAATCCGCAGAATATAGATGTTTTTATGACCAATCTTTTAAGCTTCAACTTCTTTAAAGGATTATCTGTAAACCTTGGGCTTGATGTAATTTATGATGATGATGTTCGCTTATTTGGCCCAACCAAAACCGGGGCCCGCACACAGTTGAGAGAGTATATTGGAGTAGGATACACTGCAAAATTCTAATAAAAAACGTGGGCCGAATGTGAATTTCGTGCCCGGCATCTGCCATATTATTTCCTTACATTTGTTGGATCCCGGTTTGTACCGGGATCCTTTATTTTAAAGCAGTAAACAGACTAAAGTGAGTGCACCATCATACCAGATTAAATTAGCGCAGTTTGAAGGCCCTTTCGACCTTTTATTGTTTTTTATAGAACGTGATGAACTGGATATTTACAATATTCCCATTACCAAAATCATAAAAGATTTTCTTGATTTTGTACACCAGCAGGAAAAACTAAACATCGAATTATCAAGCGAGTTTATACTTTTTGTATCAACCCTAATGCGCATTAAAGCCAAAATGCTTTTGCCAAGAAAAGAAATTGACGCACAGGGCAATGAAATAGATCCACGGCAGGAATTGATTGATAAGATACTTGAGTACAAAAAATACAAGGAAGCTGCCGCACAAATGGCAGATATGGAAGCCATAAGAATGCTAATGGTAAAACGCGGCAACCTTTCAAAAGAAATTGCTGCCATTGGCGAAGAAGCCGGCGAAGGCACAGAAATTCAGAACATCACTTTATATAAGCTGATGAAAGCCTTTGAAAAGGCAATGCAGCGTATGTACGACCGCAACCACAGACCTGTACATACTGTAGTAAGGTATAATTACACCATGGAAGAAAGCAGGGAGTTTTTGCTGAAAAAAGTACAGGCAGAAAAAACAACTGCGTTTGAAAAAATATTCGACATCTGCGAAAACAGGATCCACGCCCTTTTTATTTTCCTTTCCTTGCTTGAGCTGGCCCAACAGAGATATATGTCCATTATCACCGGTGAAGGCAGGAATAATTTCATTATTGAGTTTAATGAAAATAGGGAAGAAGATGTAGAATTTGTGCTGCCACCCGCCAATCCTGCATAAAATTACTGACGAACAGGCCTGAAATAGTCCCAATACAACCCAGAAGCCGTATTTAAATAATAAATTGACAAATAGGCCGGAAAACAGCCCTTTAATCTCTTTTTTTGATATTGGTATACAAATTGATGTTTAAACATCAAAATTAAATAAATCATGCAAACAATATTCCACCCCGCTGCTGAAAGGGGGCACGCAAATTTTGGCTGGTTAGACAGTTATCATTCATTCAGTTTTGGACAATGGCATAATGCACAAAAAATGCATTTTGGCGCCTTAAGGGTTTTAAATGATGATATGGTAAAAGGTGGCGCTGGCTTTGGTACACACCCGCACGATAATATGGAAATTGTATCCATTCCGTTATCCGGGGCATTAGCACACAAAGACAGCACCGGCAGAAGTGAAGTTATTAATACAGGCGATGTACAAATAATGAGTGCCGGTTCCGGTTTGTCGCATTCAGAATTTAATGCTTCGAAAACAGACCCTGTAAACTTTTTACAGGTATGGATTTTTCCAAAGCAGAGAGATATAACACCAAGGTATGAGCAAAAAGCTTTTGCTACTGCTGATAGAAAAAATAAATGGCAGGTAGTGGTTAGTCCTGATAAAAATGATAATGCAGTATGGATAAACCAGGATGCGAAATTCTCATTAGCCACAATTGATAAAGGCGGCGCGATTGAATATAAAAATACATTCAGTGGAAGTGGTGTTTACTTTTTTATATTAGATGGGAAAGCATCTATTGCAGAAAAACAACTTGGTAAAAGAGATGCCATTGGTGTGTATGAAACCGATGCAGTAAAAATAATTGCCGATGAAAACACTTCAATTCTTGCAATTGAAGTACCAATGAATTTAAATTAAAATAAAAAGGAGGTCTTTATGACCACAAGAACAATAGCACAAATAGAAAATGCAACAAATGAAAGCGTAGGCGATTTTAAAATAAAAAATGTATTGCCAACACGCAACCTCAAACAGGTTGATCCATTTTTGCTGGTTCACCACATGAGTCCGTTTGAATTAAAAGCGGGATCGGAAACAAGATTACCACCACACCCGCATGCAGGTTTTGAAGTAGTAACTTATTTACTGGATGGAGAATTTTTTCACCGCGATAGTAAAGGACATGATCAGGTTGCAAAAGCAGGTGATATAAATTGGATGACTTCTGGTTCTGGTATTCTTCATTCTGAAGGGCCTACTGAAAAAATGTTGAAAGAAGGGGGCATTGTACAATTGTTGCAGTTGTGGATCAATTTGCCGGCAGATAAAAAACAACTTGATTCAACTTTTAAACATTATAGCGCTGAAACATTTCCCGTAATAGAAACAAAAAATACCTGGTTCAAACTATTGATTGGTGAATACAATGGAAAAGTTTCGCCTATCGCTACACATACACCAATGTTCCTTTATCATATAAAAATTAAAAAAGGTGAATTGGTTACTGTACCTGTAAAAGAAAATTACAGCACAGCCGTATATATTATGAGCGGAAGAATAAAAGTGCTGAATAAAGAACCAATAGCAGGAGAACTTGTCAATTTTAATATTGATGGCAACCAGCTTGCATTTACTGCAACGGAAGACGCATCACTTTTAATCTTTGGTGGAGAGCCCATCAAAGAAAAAGTAGTAAGCTATGGCCCTTTTGTAATGAACAGTTTTGAAGAAATACAAAAAGCCATTGGCGATTATGAAGCAGGGAAGATGGGTGTTCTTGAATATTAATTAATGGCTGATGGCTGATATAGGATTTCTGATTTGCTTTGTGCGCAATTGCTCAAATTATTTTGACTTGCATTACAAACAAATCAGACATTTAAAAATCAGACATCAGCCATTTGATTACCTGGTAATAAGACTAATCTTATACACCGAAGATGTTTCGCCAAAACGAGGGCCGCCCCAATCTGTTTCATCTCCATTAAGAATGCGGATCGGTTTAAACACACCGTTATCATATTTGCCTTCTTCTACTTTCAGGTATTGCCAGGCTTTACCTGCATTGCTGCCAACCGGCCTAAAACTTATATGACTTAATGAACCCATTGCAACAAAATTATTTTCGTTCAGTTTTGCTATCATCAGTTTGCCAATTGGCTCTTCGTTGGCTGGTGCCTGGTTTCCTCTGCCGGCAGTACCAAAAGACACAATAGCTTCCCATGAACCTAATGCAATTGTTTGTGGTTTATGATCTTCATGTTCTACTACTGCTTTTATCTTTCCTTCGTATGCCCAATTAGCCAGTTCACGCATCATAGGTGCAGCCATAGCATAATCCATTGCAAACGGTTTCAAACGGCCGGCAACAACTGATTCCGCTGTTACACCATTACCATCAATACCAAAAGGAGAAAAGCCAATTCCTCCCCGTGCAATTACTTCGTAAAAGTATTTTGCGTTAAGCAAATGAAGTCCTGCCTCCGGTACAAACAATGCGTTATCTGGCCTGTCATACAATTCTATCACTTTTAAAATTCTTTCGGTGCCAGATAAATAAATATCAGGCGCTAATAAATCAATCATTGGCGCTGCTGCTTTCCAAATAGGGATTACATTATCTGTTGGCCCACCACTTTCATAAGATGTAGCAGGTGGATTGGTTAAGGGATCCCGCAACGCTGCATTAACATATAACGGTAACGGGTATTCGGCTTTACCAGCTGCTGCCACCTGGCCTATAAAACTTGCAACCGACCATGCATGAAAATATTCATCGGCATTGCCGGCAAAAACTTCTTTCCAGGTTCCTTTGCTAACTATCGGTGTATTTAATGCTTTGAGTACTTCGGGTTTCAATAATGCTGCAGGTACAGGGCCATCAAATGATTTTTGCGCCAATGTTGAATAATCACTAACAGAACCCCAGGAACCCGGCTCATTTTCTACTTGTACCATTATTACTGTATGCTGCTCATCTGCTTTTTTCAGATAACGCATTACAGCACTAAAAGCTTTTATATCTGCTTCCAGCGTAGCTTTTGCATGTGGTGAGGGTGAATCTACCGGCTGGCCGTTCTTACCTGTTATATTGGGATATTTTCCGGCATCATGTTTCATCCATTCTGGCATATAATGATTGCTGCCGTTTTTCCAGGTAGCAAACCAAAGCAATACCAATCTTACATTATGTGCACGTGATTGAACCAGCAAGGTATCAATAAGCGAGAAATCGAATTTGCCGGGTTGCGGTTCTACCTGTTCCCAGTAAATAGGAACCTCAAGCGTATTTGCGTTCATTACGTTAACAGCTGACCATAATTGTGGCAACATACCCGGCCATCCACTTGAATTATGTGCCTGCCCACCCAGGATTAAAAAAGGCTTTCCATCTACCAGCAACGCATGCCTTCCATCCTTTTCAATTAGTTTCGGCAGCATTGCGTCTGTTGTTTGCGCCAAATTTTTATTCATGGCACACATACCGAATAGTAATGTTAATACAATTACTTTGTTCCCTTTCATAATAATCTTGATTGTTTTTAGCAGGTTGTTCAGCTTTTTTCTTACAGCTATACAGGTTGAAAGATAGGAATGTTTTGCTGGCCCATAAATTATTCCCGTAAAGTGGAAACAAAATATCATTTTGAAAATTGTATCTGCGTTATCAACACAGTTAGAGATTATATATAACAACAAAGACCGGCTTTACCGGTCTTTGTTACTTTTCTAAAACTAATCAGAATTATTTTTCGTTTCCGTAATAGATATAAAGCAAAATATTTTTAGGTGCATTGTCTATAATAGGAATCAGCTGATCTAGAAACGCTGGTGCCACTGCGGGGCATCCTTCTGTTTGTGTTATAGGGTATATGCTTTCTTCTTCTGGTATGCTTCCCATAGAATGAAGGACAACATATCTTTTTACAGCATTGCTGTTTGTTTTATTTAAGCCATATAATTTGTACGACAACCCAAAAAAGCCATTATATGCCTTACCTACTTTATAAACACCTAAAGAAGTACAGTTGCTGCCTTCATCGTTTGAAAACTTTCGATTGAACGTAAATTTTTCATTTCCTTTTCCGTGGGCCACTAAGCCTTTTTTAAGAATTGCACCATTGTGCATATCAACTACAAAAAAACGTTCTTTGGAAGATTTCATTCTCATGTCTACAAAAAAAGCTACAGCCGTATCATAATTGTTGGCAGCTGCAAATTTTTTAATCTTACTGATTTTTTGTTTCAATGTTTCAGCAGAATAATTATCCGAACCCATTTCAGGTTTCATTCGCATATAAGCAGGTGGTATAAAAACATATTTACCGCCTTTCTCAATAATTTTTGGCGAAGACTTAGCTGTTGCGATGGTGTCAGGAATATATTCAGGCGGGCCTATAAATGGTTTATTGTTTAAAGTTAGTGCTGGCATATTGTAATTATCAGCACTTGTAACAGACCGGACGCCTGTGCACGCAGTAAACGTAATGAAGATTAACCCGGTTAAGGTTTGTAAATACTTAGGGTACATGGGTACGAATTTAATACGAGATGAAAAAAAACCTTGATTGGTTTAACCGGATTGGGGATTTGCGGAACTTTTCAAAATTATTAGCGTCGGTTACTTATGCCTGTACTGATAGAATCTTTACAATACAAAAGTTGAAAAAATAAGTAATTACTGCAATAGTAATTTTACGAGAATTTGAAAAATTTGATCGTAAAAAATACAAAGCCCGGTAATAAATACCGGGCTTTGATGAATATTTCTATTGTAATTGATTAATGCCTAACCTGTGCGTCGTGTTTTTGACGATAAATAGCACGGCTTGCACGATCCTGCTCCCTGTGCAATTTTGCTCTTTCTTTGTTTGTCACAACACCATCGGCTTTTGCTTCTTTTTTATCTTCCTGAATTTTTACTTCACGTGCTTCAAGGTGTTCTGTTTCTTTCGCAGTTAACTCACCGCTTTTAACGCCTTCAGCTATTCTTTTCTGCTGATTTTCCTGTCTTTCTTTTACAACCGGAGTTGCTGTTTGTGCAGAGGCTGCAGATGCTATTGTTACAAAAGCAAGTACTAAAGCGGCAGATACAAAATTCTTTTTCATAAAGTAATTTTTATTTTTTTAAATTATTTACAAAGGATAGACGCAACGCATGCTGCGAGGTTTAAAACAAGATTAAAAAAATATTAAGCCTTCTTCAGATAATATTTTTTTGATCGTAAAACCACGCCTGTGTTATTACGATGCTAACCAAATATCCAGAGCAATACAGGTTGTTTGCTTGCATTAATCATTGGTGAGAGCTCTTTAAGAAATCCCGGGGATACAGTTGGACAACCATCGCTCTGGCAAATGGGATAAGGATCGACTGCGGCTTCTGGCACACACTGCATTGAATGCAATACTACAAACCTGTTATATGCATTGCTGTTTGCAGCTTCTAATCCATACAATTTATAAGCAAGTCCAAACTTTCCATTATAAGCATTGCCAACTTTGTATTTGCCTAATGATGTGCAACCACATCCAATTGCATTATCATACTTCCTGCCGGTAAGCCAGTTTTCATTACAACGTCCGTGTGTAACCAGGCCAGATTTTATGATCGTTTGCTTTTTCATATCGTACACAAAAAAACGTTGCCTGCCAGATGCAATCGTCATATCTATCAAGAAACAAAACTGCGTATTCATTTTTTTGGTTGATGCATATTGTGCAGCCTGCCTGGCCATGGTATTTATTTTTGCTGTTGCAGCATTATCAATAACAGGAAGGCTTGCTATATGTATTGAAGGTTTATTGTTGTGGTGCAATTTGTTTACGTACCATGCTGCACTGCTTACTGTAAATAATAACAGGATGATTACCGCAGCCAGGAAGAAGCGTTTCATAAATAAGTTTATTTTTTGCGCAGATGCATAACGCATCCCCTTCCATAAGCTGTGTGAATGAAAAACTAAAGTGTTGGAGATTATTTAACAGGCAGTGTTTTCGTTAATATAAAATGCTGGAGCAGCCTAAAGATGAATATTGGTTTGCAGTAGAAATGTGCGACGCAAGGGTAATCCCCAAAGCTCAAATGATAGGCACAAAAAAATACCGGCGCAATTGCACCGGTATCAATATTTATTCAGCCAAATATTTTATTACACTGTTATTGCAATACTTTCCTTCATCATTTCTCTTACTGCATCTGCAATACCATTGGCATCATAACCACACTCTTTATGCAGTTCTTTTAAACTTCCATGTTCAATATAATGATCGGGTATGCCCAGCATTTTTATATGTGCCGTGTACTGGTTGGCTATCATAAATTCACCTACTGCTGTACCAAATCCGCCGGTGATGGTTCCGTCCTCAACAGTAATTATTTTATTGTACTTGCTAAATACTTCATGCAGCATTGCTTCATCAAGTGGTTTTGCAAAACGCATATCGTAATGTGCCGGGTTAAGGCCATTATTTTTTAAATCTCTTATGGCAGCGGCTGCAAAATTGCCCGGGTGGCCTAATGAAAGAATGGCAATATCTTTTCCATCTTTCAATTTTCTTCCGGTACCAATTTCAATCTTCTTCATTTCTGTGCGCCACTCCGGCATTACACCTTCTCCACGTGGATAACGGATTACAAAAGGATTTTTGGTTTCATCCAGTTGTGCAGTGTACATCAGGTTTCTTAATTCACTTTCATTCATAGGTGCGCTGATGACCATACCCGGAATACAACGCATGTACGCAATATCATAAGCGCCGTGGTGTGTTGGCCCGTCTTCACCAACAAGTCCTGCCCTGTCTAAACAAAATATAACAGGCAGTTTTTGAATAGCTACATCGTGCAATACCTGGTCGTAAGCCCTTTGCATAAAAGATGAGTAAATATTGCAGAACACTTTCATGCCCTGGGTAGCCATGCCTGCACTTAATGTTACTGCATGTTGTTCTGTAATGCCCACGTCAAAAGCACGGTCGGGCATTTTATCCATCATATATTTTAAAGAAGACCCGCTGGGCATTGCGGGGGTTATTCCAAAAATCTTATCGTTCTTTTCTGCAAGTTCAATAATAGTATGGCCAAATACATCCTGGTATTTGGGCGGCTGTGGAATATCGTATTGTTTCTTATAAATCTCGCCGGTAATCTTATCAAATAAACCGGGGGCGTGCCATTTGGTTTGATCTTTTTCTGCAAGCGAATAACCCTTCCCTTTTACAGTTACAATATGCAAAAGTTTGGGGCCTGGTATATTTTTCAAATCCTGTAAAGTATCTACCAGCTTGGTAATATTATGACCGTCTATTGGACCAAAATAACGAAGGTTAAGCGCTTCAAATAAATTACTGCTGCGGCTAACAAAACCTTTAATGCTGTGTTCAAGCTTGCTGGCCATATCCCTTGTAAAGGTTTTACCAACAGGCAATTTGCCCAAAGCTTTCCAGATATCATCTTTCAGTTTATTGTACGTCTGCGAAGTAGCAATATCTGTAAGGTATTCTTTAAGTGCACCAACATTGGGGTCGATGCTCATGCAATTGTCGTTAAGTATAATAAGAGTGTCCGCATCAGCCACACCTGCGTGGTTCATGCCTTCAAATGCAAGTCCGGCTGTCATGGCGCCATCACCAATAATAGCAACAGATTTCCTGTCTTCTTTTTTGTATTTGGCGGCCATGGCCATGCCCAGGGCAGCAGATATGGAGGTAGAAGAATGACCAACGCCAAAAGTATCATATTCACTTTCACTGCGCTTTGGAAAACCGCTTAAACCCTTGTATTTGCGGTTGGTATAAAAATTATCGCGGCGACCTGTGAGTATTTTATGACCATAAGCCTGGTGGCCTACATCCCAAACAAGCTGATCGTATGGCGTGTTGTAAATATAGTGAAGTGCTACGCTAAGTTCTACTACACCGAGGCTGGCGCCAAAGTGCCCGCCGTAAACGCTTACTACGTCTATTATATACTGACGCAGTTCATCACAAACCTGGTGCAGTTGTTCTTTGCTGATTTTTTTAAGATCTGCAGGAGAATTGATTGTCTTCAACAACGGTCCGGGTGATATTTCCATATTGAATAAGTGAGTACTCAAAGATACGCATCATAGCCGTTTTATAACGCAAAATTGCTATAACTCGTATTTCTGGCCGGCTGGCTGGCCCCTGCTGGCGGATTAACAAGAACCAAACGGGCCGTTATTGACTTATTTAACCATTCATACAATTACCTATATTAGTGGCGGGGTTTTAATAATAGCTTTGCTTATGAGCGTTTTAAAAAGGATTCCAACTTATTGGCTTTTCCAGCTATTCGGCTGGGGTTTGTGTATCCTGGTAAATGTTTTTTATGCCTATACATTTGACCGGTTTAACATGAAATTTGTTTACGGCATTCTTGTGTACCTGGCACTCGGCATTACCCTTTCACATATTATGAGGATGGTTATTAATAAAGCAAACATCCTTATCAAACCCGTAGAACAACAGATTTTTGGTTTCATTTTTATAACTTTTGTTTTTTCTTTTGCTACAGGTATTTCCGAAACTTTTTTACTGGATTATTTTAACCTCCTGCACGAAGCTGCTGCCGGCAAAAAACAAATAACGCTTTCAAAACTTATACTGGCCAATTCTTTTAATTCTTTCTTTTACCTGTTTATCTGGAACTGCATTTATTATATCTATCACTATGTACAGAAAAGCCGCCGCCAGCAGGTAGATACGCTAAAACTTGAAACACTTGTAAAAGAGCTCGAATTAAAAACAATCAAGTCGCATATTAATCCGCATTTTATTTTCAACGCACTAAACAGCATACGGGCACTGATAGACGAAAATCCTTTGCGTGCAAGAGGTGCTATTACAGAGTTGAGCAATATCCTGCGCAGCAGCATGCAATCAGATAAATTGGAAACTGTTCCTTTTGAGCGGGAATTGAATATTGTGAAAGACTATTTAGCACTTGAATACATTCGTTTTGAAGACCGGCTTAAAATTGAATACGATATTGATGAAGATACGCTTGACCAGCCTGTGCCACCAATGATGCTGCAAACACTGGTAGAGAATGCCATTAAGCATGGCATTAGCAAACAGGTGAGTGGCGGAACGGTAAAAATAATTTCAGACTTCAGGTATAACCATCACGAACTGGTAGTACAAAACACCGGTCATTTAAATGGTTCTTATAATGTCGATGGTTTTGGATTAACCAGTACACAAAACAGGCTGCAGCTTTTATTTGGAGAGAAAGCAAATTTTACAATAAAGGAAATTAATGGCGATACAGTAGAAGCGAAAGTTATTCTTCCTGTAGCAGCCGTTGCATAAATACAATAACATGATAAGAGCTATTATTATTGACGATGAAAGACTGGCAAGAAACGAGCTTAGAAAACTGCTGGTAGATTTTCCGGAAATAGAAGTGGTTGCAGAAGGCGCAAATGCCAACGAGGGTTTAGAAAAAATTGAAACCATTAACCCCGACCTGATTTTTCTTGACATACAAATGCCGGGCAAAACCGGTTTTGATATGCTGGCCGAGCTTGATAAAGCCCCGCATGTAATATTCACCACTGCCTATGATGAATATGCATTGAAAGCGTTTGAAGTAAATGCACTTGACTATCTGCTAAAACCAGTTGAACCAAGGAGGCTTGCAGATGCTATTCAGAAATTGCACATACAGGAAGAAAAAGAACAAACAGTAAATAACGGTGAGGGAAATGCAAACCGTGAAATGCTGCATGAAGATGACCAGGTTTTTGTAAAAGATGGTGAACGTTGCTGGTTTGTAAAACTGAATGAGATAAGACTGTTTGAAAGCGTGGGCAACTATGCAAAAGTATTCTTTGGCCCAAATAAACCATTGATCTTAAAATCGCTGAATGCATTGGAAGAGAGGCTGGATGAAAAAACATTCTTCAGGGCCAACAGGAAACACATTGTAAACCTGCGCCTGATTGATAAAATAGAACCTTATTTTAACGGCGGCCTGTTGTTAGAAATGAAAGGCGGCGAAAAAATTGAAGTGAGCAGAAGGCAAACAGTTAAGTTTAAAGAGATGATGAGCTTGTAAGAAAGCTGCCATCTTTTAGATGCTTTTAATTTTATTAAACCGGCTTTAATAACACAGATTGATCTGAGTTGCGACGCTCCATTCAGCAATTGTAACCCTGATTGATCTTTTTTTTAAACACTCATTTTACTTTCGATTTTTAAATTTTTATTTTCAATGAGGAGACACATAATGAAACTATTTGCAACAGGTTTATTGGCAACAATAACCTGTTTTTCTTTTGGCCAGAAAGTAAATAAGATCATTAACGCCAAAGAAGTGGAGCGCATAGAAAAAAAATTGTCATCAAACGAAATGCGGGGGCGCAATGCATTTAAACCCGCAGACATAGATAAAGCTGCTGCATTTATTGCCAGCGAATTTAAAAACGCAGGGCTGCAAACATGGAATCAAAGCAATAGCTACCGACAGGAGTTTAGCATGGTAACCCCAAAGTTTGTAAGCACAACTGCTGTACTTGATGGCAATGCTGCAGATAACAAAAGTGTTGTTTTTATCACTTCACAACCTTCAGTAAAAATAAATGACCAGTCTGGCTTTGAAAAAGTATACATAAAAGCCGGAAGCAATCTTTTCCAGGAAGCGTATAAATATGTTGGAAAAAATAAAAACTACCTGGTAATTGTAGACACCAGTTATTCTAAAAACTTTCCGCGTTTATCTGGTTTTAAAAGAAATCTTTTTACTTCTCCCAACAGCACTGTGTTTGTATTAACGGCAACAGATCCTGCAAAATATGAGATTGAAGCAACGCATGAGATTACAGAAACCAAACTGGCCAATGTAGTTGGCGTATTGCCGGGCAAATCAAAAGCAGATGAATTTGTTATTTTTTCGGGGCATTATGATCATCTTGGTATAGGAAAGCCGGAGAACGGAGATTCTATTTATAACGGTGCTAATGATGATGCCGCAGGTACAACAGCAGTAATTATGCTGGCAAAATATTTTAAAGCGCTTGGCAATAATGAAAGAACAATTGTATTTGCTGCTTTTACTGCAGAAGAAGAAGGTGGGTTTGGTTCTCAGTATTTTTCAAAACAATTTGATGCAGCTAAAGTAATGGCCATGTTTAATATTGAAATGATAGGAACCGAAAGCAAGTGGGGAAAAAATTCGGCTTATATAACAGGTTATGAAAAAACCGACATGGGCAAAATTCTTGAGAAAAACCTGGCAGGCACACAGTTTAAATTTTATCCAGACCCTTATACAGCAGAGCAATTGTTTTATCGTAGCGATAATGCAACGCTTGCACGGCTTGGTGTACCAGCACATACCATTTCTACTTCTAAAATGGACAACGAGCCCAATTACCATAAAGCAAGCGATGAAATACAAACACTGGATATGAAAAATATGGCCATGATAATAAAAGCCATTGCCAAAAGTTCTGAAACCATTATAAGCGGAAAAGATTCTCCAACACGGGTTAATACAGCAGACCTTAGGTAAAACAATAGCGGAAGATTCGCAGATTAATTTACCACACAGTATCAATAGAAACATAGATACACATAAACTTCTTCTATTGTGCTTCTATTGTACCTATCGATCCTATGTGTTGAATAGTTGAAAGTAAGCTTCTACAATGCAGATACAGGAATAGAATGTATTGCTGCGCTCATTTCTTTAATAAGCGAAATATCTTTTTCTATGGCATTACCAATTACCAGTACGTCTGCACCGGCTTTGCAATTGAGATAGGCTTTTTCGGGGTTTGTAATGCCGCCGCCAACAATTAGTGGTATTTCTATGCTTTTAGAAACTTTTTCAATCATGCTTTCTGAAACAGGCCTTTTAGCGCCGCTGCCTGCATCCATATAAATAACTTTCATTCCCAGCATTTCTCCTGCCATTGCGGTACACATAGCAATTTCATTCTTATCTGCCGGAACAGGCGCAGCATTGCTGATATAAGAAACAGTAGTAGGGGCGCCGCCGTCTATAACCATATAACCGGTAGAAATAATTTCCAGTCCGCTAAGTTTTACCGCGGCTGCAGAAATTACATGTTGCCCAATCAGCAATTCAGGATTTCTTCCAGAAATTAGCGATAAGTAAAGTAATCCGTCTGCATGAACTGAAATCTGAGAAGGGCTTCCCGGGAAGAGTATAACCGGAATACTGCAATTGTTCTTGATGCGCTGAACTACAACATCCAGGTGATTGGAAATAACAAGGCTGCCACCAACAAATAAATAATCTGCTTTTGCTTCTGTTGCCAGTTGTGTAAGTTGATCGATCTTTTCCTCATTTACCTTGTCAGGGTCTATAAGTACGGCAAAGGATTTTTGTCCTTTGGCTTTTTTTTCCAGTAAGTGTTGATACAATCGGATCTTCATCGGGCTGTTGTTCCTTGTTATTGCAAAAATGCAAAAACTTTTCCAAAAGGGCCTACTTTTAAAGCTTTGTATTTTGAAAGCGGGCTTTTTCTGCTAATCTACGTATTTATGCTCTTCGTTCTGTAAAACCCCTTCGTATTAAAATCAATCATATGTGGTTACGGGTAAATATACCCGAAGGTTGGATACAATACAAACAGGCTGGTTATATAAATTACATTATCCCGAGTTACGCTGCGCAAAACCCTTCATAACATAAAAATAGTTTACCCATTACTGTTAGTAATTTTAAACTTGTTTTATATAAAAATAAACTCATTTACCTGTATAAAAAAGCGGATTGCAACCACAAGCAAAACCTGAAATATCAACAATAATTTTAATTAGAGTTTTTCCCGATTAATTCCAAAAATTTTTTAAGACTTTTTAGCTCCGTTTATGTGCAAAAATTAAGAGAACCCCTACCAGTGCGGGTTACCAAATTGTTAACAGCTTTTTTCCACATGCTGTTAATATTTGAAACAGGGGAATATGAAATGCAAAAGATATTTTCGTTTTCCTCATAAATTTTTTACTAACCCGGAAATAAAACGCTCCATGACAAATAAAAAGAAACCCGCAAACGGCCTAAGCTTTAGCCGCCGTTTTACAAAAGATGCTGTGTCAGTATTCGACCAGTTTGAATACGATTACCGTACTTCTGTTATACGAAATCCAAGTGGTGAAGTGGTGTTTGAAATGAACAATTGTGAAGTGCCAAAAGGGTGGAGCCAGATTGCAACTGATATCCTTGCGCAGAAATATTTTCGCAAGGCCGGGGTACCACAGCCAGATGGGTCGCTGGGCCGTGAAACTTCTGCCAAACAGGTAGCACACCGCATGGCCAATTGCTGGAAAGTATGGGGAGAGCGTTATAATTATTTTGCTTCAGAAAAAGATGCTACCATTTTTTATGATGAAATGGTGTACAGCATTTTAAACCAGGCTTGCGTGCCTAATAGTCCGCAATGGTTTAATACGGGTTTGTATGAAAGCTATGGTATAAAAGGAAAACCACAGGGACATTATTATGTAGACCCTGCAGACAGCGTTTTAAAGAAATCAACTTCAGCATATGAGCGTCCTCAGCCTCACGCCTGCTTTATATTAAGTGTTACCGATGATTTGGTAAACGAAGGCGGCATTATGGATCTGTGGGTACGCGAAGCAAGGATTTTTAAATACGGCAGTGGCGTTGGCACCAATTATTCCAACATCCGTGCAGAAGGTGAAAAATTAAGCGGTGGTGGAACCTCTTCCGGCCTAATGAGCTTTCTAAAAATTGGAGACCGTGCAGCTGGTGCTATTAAAAGCGGTGGTACTACACGCCGTGCAGCCAAAATGGTTTGCCTGGATCTTGATCACCCTGAAGTACTTGACTTTATTGATTGGAAAGTAGAAGAAGAAAAGAAAGTAGGCGCTTTGATTGAAGCCGGTTATGCCAGCGACTATGAAGGCGAAGCTTACAGAACTGTTAGCGGACAAAACTCAAACAATTCTGTACGTATACCCAATTCTTTCTTCGAAAAACTGGAAAAGAATGAAGACTGGGAATTGAAAGCAAGAACAGACGGACGTGTAATGAAGAAAATACCTGCCCGTGAATTGTGGAATAAAATTGCTTACGCTGCCTGGCGCTGCGCAGACCCAGGTACACAATACGACACTACAATTAATGAATGGCATACTTGTCCCGAAGGCGGTCCTATCAGGGCTTCTAACCCTTGCAGTGAATACATGTTCCTGGACAATACTGCCTGCAACCTTGCATCAGTAAACCTGCGCCAGTTTTTTGACGCAGAGAAAAATATATTTGATGTTGAAGGCTTCCAGGATACATGCCGTTTATGGACAGTTGTACTTGAAATATCTGTATTGATGGCGCAGTTCCCATCAAAAGAAGTAGCACAACTTTCTTATGATTACAGAACACTTGGTCTTGGCTATGCAAACCTGGGTTCTATGCTGATGGTTAGCGGTATTCCTTACGATAGCGAAGAAGCACGTGGTATTGCAGGTGCAATAACAGCTATCATGACAGGTATTGCTTATAAAACATCTGCAGAACTTGCTTCTATTCTCGGACCATTTGCCAAATACGAAGAAAACAAAGCACATATGCTGCGTGTAATGCGCAATCACCGCCTTGCTGCTTATGATGCTGATGAATATGAAAACCTGAGCCTAAAACCCCAGGGTATTAAAGCAAAATATTGCCCGGATAATTTATTGAAAGCTGCTACCAAAGCATGGGATGATGCAGTACAACTGGGCGAAAAACATGGTTACCGCAATGCGCAGGTAACAGTAATTGCACCAACAGGCACCATCGGTCTTGTAATGGATTGCGATACTACCGGTGTAGAACCAGATTTTGCTTTGGTGAAATTTAAAAAACTAAGCGGTGGTGGTTATTTTAAAATCATCAATCAGTCTGTACCTCAAGCGTTAAAAAATCTTGGGTACGATGAGAAGCAAACAGACAGCATTGTAAAATATGCAGTAGGTTCCGGAAGTTTTGCAGGTGCGCCGCATATCAATCATCAGTCGTTAAGCGAAAAAGGATTTTTATCTGATGAAATAAAAAAACTGGACACTGCCGCTGTTGCTGCTTTTGAAATTGGGTTTGTATTCAACGTATACACTTTGGGCGAAGCTTGTTTGCAAAGACTTGGCTTTAAACCAGAGCAATATTTCAATTTTGAATGGAACCTGCTGGAAGCACTGGGATTTTCAGAAGCACAAATTGATGCAGCTAATGATTATATCTGCGGTACGGGTACTGTAGAAGGTGCCCCTTTCCTGAAAGCAGAACACCTTCCTGTATTTGATTGTGCTAATAAGTGCGGTAAAAAAGGCGAACGCTATATACATGCATATGGCCACATACGCATGATGGGTGCAGCACAACCTTTCTTAAGCGGTGCTATTTCAAAAACAATCAACCTGCCCAATGAGGCCAATGTAGAAGAAATAGCAGATTGCTATATGCTAAGCTGGCAACTGGGTTTAAAAGCCAATGCGCTTTACCGCGATGGTTCTAAACTAAGCCAGCCGTTGAGCAACAAATCAGATAAAAAGAAAAAAGACCAGGACGCAACAGAAAAAGAAACAGCAGCTCCAGAAGAAGCAGTTTCCAATATTGTTGATATGAGCAAGCTAACAGTAGAAGACCTGTTAGAAGAAGTACAGAAACGTGTTCAATCTTCTCCTGATACAAAATTGAAACGCCAGCTGGCAATGATTGTTGAAAGAAGAACATTACCAGCCAAACGCCGCGGCTTTACACAAAAGGCAAAAATAAACGGCCAGGCATTATTCTTAAGAACCGGCGAATACAATGATGGCACTGTAGGAGAAATCTTTATTGATATGGCGAAAGAAGGCGCTACTATGCGCAGCATGCTTAACTGTTTCGCTATTTCAATTTCTATTGGCTTGCAATACGGCGTTCCATTAGAAGAATTTGTAGAGAAGTTTGTATTCACCCGCTTTGAACCATCTGGCATGGTAGATCATCCAAACATAAAATCTACTACTTCTATAGTTGACTTTATCTTCCGTGCACTTGCTTACGAATATTTAGGCAGAACAGATCTTGTGCATGTGTTGGATAAACCAGAATTGCTAAACACTGGTACAGACGATTGGGATGAAATACCTACCTCGCTTGAATACGAGAAAAAGACACCTGAGTTAAGCGATGTAAGAATTGTAGCAGCTGTTGGCAAAAGCACAGAGCCTGTTAAAGGAACAAAACCTGTAAGCGCTGCAAGAATGGATGGCAATAGTATGGATGCAGTTAACGCTGCAGCTAAGAGCATGCAAAGCGATGCGCCGGCTTGTAATACCTGCGGGCATATAACCATCCGCAGCGGTACCTGCTACAAATGCCTTAACTGCGGCAACAGCATGGGCTGTTCATAAACGAGACAACTTTGGACGGTTGATTATAAAAACCAAAATCCGCTCTTATTGAGCGGATTTTTTATTGGAAACATCTTCTGTTTCTGTCAATTTCAACAAATAAAAAAGGTGCGTGTGCCGCACCTTTTCAAAAACGTTTTATAACTGCTTAATCAAGCTTATTTTTTATGAATTTGCCCAATGCTTTTCCTGCATCAGCATAACATTCTGCAATTCTTTCGCTGGATGCATAATCGTTACCGCCAAATGTTCTTCCTTTTGCATTCTTTACTTCCAGTTTTGCAATTACTTTAGAAGGATTGGCAGTTTCTACAATCCATACTTCAGCATCTGTTTCTGCATTCTTTCTTGAAATATAAATATTGTAACCTGGCTCTGTAAAAATGGTTTTATAAATTAAAGTGTACTTGGCACTTTTCTTTGTAGAGCTTACTACAATGTCGCTGTATTTTTCAAACAGTTCATTAAATTTTCTGTCGTAGTTTCCTACACGGTCATCTACCCATGCCTGTGCCCATTTATCGCCTTTGCCTGGTTCTTTCTTGTTATACTCTTCTGTTTTTTTAGCGACGTACTCGGCTTCTGTTTTAAATTTCCCTACGGCCATATTATCGTAGGTAAATTCAGTATTAATATTTTTTTCTCCTTTAAGCGGTGCAAGATCTCCTTCAAGAATATTTATTTTTTGTGCATTAATTCCTGAAAAGAAAAACATTGCTGCTGCTAACAAAATAAAACTTGCGATTCGTTTCATACTAAGGTTGTTTAATGTTTAAAAAGGTGGTGTAAGATAAAACACATTTACAAAACACGTGTTAAGAATCTTTAGTTCCAGGGCATGCTTTAGAGCGGCTTGCAACGTTGCAAAAACATTTAAATTGTCCTGACTATGGAAATAATTAGAAATAATATAAAAAAATAAATAATATTTTACTGGCTTCAGCGTTAAACATGAAAATAATCCTGAAATGAAAACCATTATCACCATTCTACTCGTAATTATAGCATTTTCTTCCTGTAGCCGTGCACTTACACCAGACCAGGCAGCCAATCATCATTATAAAAAGTGCAGAGACATAAGATAAGTTCAACTATATTTTATTGTAAAAATTTATACGCGGCAACAATTGAGTTGCCGCTTTTTTGTTTGTGAATACACGAAGCAAACAATCAATACGCTGTATTGAAAGAATTTAAACAGATTTGCCTTTCAGTCATTAGCTTTACGCCCTCAAAATATAAGGCTGCTATGACGGTACATTTTGGCTATGACAAAAAGCAGGTATTGCAGGCATTGCGGTATCATTTTCTTTCCCGGCAGGAAATTAAAATTCTTGTAATACTGGTAAATGTATTTGCTATTGTGTCTGCTGTTCTGTTTGCCATGAAAAAAATAGAGGGAATGGCTTTTACTATTTTTTCTATTCTTTGGATTTGCCTTATGCTGGTAGTCTGGAGAATTTTACCCGCAGCTATTTATAAAAGGGAAGCTACTTTCAAGGATAATTTTTCTATTCGCTTTGAAGAAGAAGGAGTGGAATTGTCTAATAAAAACGGCTCTAAAGGATGGCCATGGACTGCTTTCAGTAGTTTTTTGGAAAGCCCGTATTTTTTTCATCTCTATTTTGATGCAAGGTCTTTTTTTCTTGTTCCTAAAGACGCTTTTGCAGATGTTGCCCAGTTACAGGCTGTACGTCAGCTTATAAAAGAGAAAATAACCAAATAGGCGCTAAATATTGCCTTCTTAACAGATAGCCAATATGACGATGCTCAACTTTTTCGTAGGCTAAATGAACTATCTTGCGCCTGTTAATTTCTGTGGGCAATATAAACCTGTTTTTTTTCGTATTAAGTACAGATTGGAGAGCCTGCCGATCACCTGTATTACTAATGTTAAACCAAAGGGTAAATTCACGCAAATGCCTAAAGTAACTTTCAACAACAAGAACAAAGTTTTCTATAATGCCCTTAAGTTAAATGTAGATCAGTATTTTGAAGACAACAATTTAAAACCTACCGGCAACTGGAAATTATACAGCAAAACACTTTTGCTTATTCCCTCTGCAATCTGCCTATATGTTGTGCTGCTTTCTGTTAGCATGCCTGCTTTTCTTTCATTGTCACTTTGCGCATTGCTTGGCTTTATACTGGCAAGTATTGGTTTTAATATAATGCACGATGCCTGTCATGGAAGTTATTCCAGCAAAAAATGGCTGAATGATTTTATGGGCCTTAGCTTAAATGCACTGGGCGGTAATGCATTTATATGGAAATTTAAACACAACATTGTACACCATACTTATACCAATATAGACGGCGTGGATGATGATATTGCAAAAAGCCCATTGATGCGCCAGTGCGGTTCTCAGAAATGGGTGCCGGCCCACAGGTTTCAGCATATTTATGTTGTACTTGTATACGCTATATCTTCTATGGCCTGGGTGGCATTAATGGATTTCAATAAATATTTTCAGCAGAAAGTTTTTACTACGCCATTACAAAAAATGAGTGTGAGAGAACATGTTATTTTCTGGGCAAGCAAAGTAATGTATGTAGTGTTTTACGTAGGAATCCCTGTTCATTTTGTGGGCTGGGGTGCATGGGCATTGGGTTTTGTATGCATGCACGTAGCCATGGGGCTTACGCTGGCGCTTATCTTTCAATTAGCACACGTAGTAGAGCATGTAGAATTTGTAGCTGCTGCTGGTATGGAGCATAAGCTTGTTGAAAACGAATGGGCCATTCACCAGATAAAAACAACAGCCAATTTTGCTCCGCGAAACAAATTTATTAACTGGTATGTAGGTGGATTAAATTACCAGGTAGAGCACCATTTATTTCCCCGCATCAGTCATATACATTATCCTGCTAT
The DNA here is from genome assembly GCA_044227095.1 of Chitinophagaceae bacterium. Classification (GTDB taxonomy): domain Bacteria; phylum Bacteroidota; class Bacteroidia; order Chitinophagales; family Chitinophagaceae; genus JACMLD01. Next base: position 593,409 of record JBGAFV010000001.1, read on the forward strand.
TAGCGGTATCGTAAAAAAAACATGCGAAGAATTTGATCTTCCTTATAACAGTTTCCCAACTTTTATTGGCTCCCTGGCTTCTCATTTTAGAATGATGTACCAGCTTGGCAGAAAACCAGGCGCATTGCAGGCAGCGTAACAAAACAGTACTTAGCATTTAGATCTTAATACTTTATACTATTATCTTAGCACTTACTATTTAGGTTTGTATTTAGATCCTTCAAACAATTTCTTAGGATCAGTTTGCAGGATTTTTTTAATGGAGAAACTGCTATTGTCATTTGCAAACTTTTGTACAATCTGCCACCCCATCCATTGGCCAATATTACCCGGAGATGCATCGGGCATGCCATCTGTTTTAGGTGCTTCGCCAATAAAGTTTTGAATGAGTGATGGATCTGTGGTATAAATATCATTGTTGGTAATAAGATAGTTCCAGATAAGTCCTTCATTTTTTTTGCACCAGTCTATCTGCGCCTGTGTAAACCCTGTTTTTAAACTATCTGGTGCATTAGGTAAAAATTTATCAACCAGCCACCATTGTTTTCCTTTTTCAACCATTTGTTCAATCAATGTTAGCCCCTGTTTTTCAGGATAAATATCCTGGCCAATATTTTGAAAACAATTCACCGGTATATACTGCGCATCAAACCTGCGGCTGATGTACTGCGGAAATTTATCAATTGCTTCAATTGTATTGTATGCGCTGAAGTTTTTACCGAGGTACATTTGCAAACCAATAGCCAATGCATCTTTAGTTAGTGCTATTGAAGGATCTCCAATAAGGCCAACGTAAGTAACCACGTGCGGAACCTGGTACTCCGGAAAATAATATTTTACATACTGGAAACCCTGTTTAAGTTGTTCTGCTGTATTACCTAAATCGGGAAATTTTTTCTGAACAGAATCGTACAAGGGGCGGCTGTTGCGGATATACGCATTGAGTATAAAAGGCAATTCACGTATCGTATCTGTTGTTCCGCCAACAACAATGTTATGAATAAAATCGGCAAAGAAATACGGATATTTTTTGTCTACAGCATCCAGGCTTTCCATGATGTGTACAGTATCTGCGCTAAAAAAATCTTTATCGAACCGCACAATAGGCACCTCTACTTTTATACCAGAAACATCGGGTGCATTTTTACCACCACAACTGCTTAATGCAATAAGCGCTAAAAAGGTTACAATCAATTTGTTCATAGCTGTATCAACGATGCAGGTTGAAGAATGTTGTAAATATAATTGTAAAACTATTGCTGATTGCGGAATTTTGAGATTTTGAAAATTCTTCTCTGCCTGATCACTAAAGCAAATTCAAAATCATTCATGCACAAAATCAGAAGTTCTTATAAAGCGATAAATTTGCAGTATGAAAATAGCACTGGCACAGCAGAATTACCATATCGGCAATTTTGAAAGCAACACTCAAAAAATCATAAGCTCAATAAACGAAGCAAAAAAACAGGGTGCAGATTTAATAATGTTTACAGAATTGTGCGTTTGTGGCTACCCTCCCCGCGACTTTGTAGAGTTCAACGATTTTATGAACAAATGCTATGCTGCTATTGATGTTATAAAAGAACATGCAGATACCATTGCAGTTGTGGTGGGCAGTCCGCAGAGAAACGCTAATCCCCAGGGAAAAGATCTATTTAACTCCGCATGGTTTTTATACGAAAAGCAGGTTAAATGCACGGTACAAAAAACATGCTTGCCTACCTACGATGTGTTTGATGAATACCGCTATTTTGAACCTGCTTACGACTGGCAGGTAATTTCTTTTAAAGGAAAAAAAATTGCACTTACCATTTGCGAAGACATCTGGAACCTTGGTGATAATCCACTCTACCGGATTTGCCCCATGGATATATTAATAAAGCAGCAGCCTGATGTAATGCTTAATATTTCTGCTTCTCCTTTTGATTACGACCACGATGATGACAGAAAGGAAGTAATAAGGGTAAACGTAATGAAATATGGAATACCCATGTTTTACTGCAATACCGTTGGCTCACAAACCGAAATTGTTTTTGATGGCGGCAGCCTTGTTATGGATGCCAATGGCACTATTATAAAAGAGATGAAATATTTTGAAGAAGATTTTGCTGTAGTAGCATTGCCAGAAAAAAAACTTATTGCTAATGAAGAAGTATTTGTAAAGCCTGTTACCACTACCAGCCAGTTTGATAAAGACATGCGGGTTTCAAAAATCAGTAACCCGGATGCTATAGTAGATTACCTCGTTGCTGAAAAAAATATAAGAGAAATACACAGTGCCCTGATACTTGGTATAAGGGATTATTTCAGCAAAATGGGTTTTACAAAAGCTATTCTTGGAAGCAGTGGTGGTATAGACAGTGCAGTGGTACTTGCACTTGCCTGCGAAGCCTTAGGGCCAGAAAATGTAAGGGCTGTATTAATGCCTTCTCAATATTCTACAGATCATTCAGTAAGTGATGCAGAAAAGCTGAGTAAGAATCTTGGCAATCCTTACGATATTGTTCCTATAAAAAATATTTATACTTCTTTTATTGATGAGCTGAAACCTATTTTTAAAGATCTCCCTTTTAGTGTTGCCGAAGAAAATATACAAAGCCGCAGCAGGGGCAACCTGCTTATGGCCATTGCCAATAAATTCGGTTATATATTGCTGAATACATCCAACAAAAGCGAACTTTCTACGGGTTATGGTACATTGTACGGAGATATGGCAGGCGGCTTAAGCGTTATTGGAGATGTGTATAAAATACAGGTGTATGCGCTGGCACGATACCTGAACAAAGACAAAGAAATAATTCCCGCAAACATTATAAACAAAGCGCCTTCTGCTGAACTGCGCCCCAATCAAAAAGACAGCGACAGCCTGCCTGAATATGACATACTGGACAAGGTGTTGTATCAGTATATAGAAAGGCGGCAGGGACCAAACGAGATTGTTGCCATGGGTATTGATGAAGCATTGGTAAAACGAATCCTGAAACTTGTAAATACCAATGAATACAAACGCAACCAGTTCTGCCCCATTATACGTGTAAGCTGCAAAGCGTTTGGGGTAGGAAGAAGAATGCCCATTGTGGGGAAATACCTTTCTTAGCTGTTAGCAATTAGCTGAAAGCTATAAGCCGTCCATTACGAACACTAACCATTAATATTTAATTGCTACCAAGTAATAACTCCTGGCCGCAAAACTTGCAGCTTGTAAATAACAGCTGGCAGTTCATTGCTTGCAGCTAATAACTAGCAGCTTGCTTCAAAAAATAAAGCCACCCGCTAAGAATAGCAGGCGGCTGTTGGTTGTTTATGAAATCAAAAGTTGAATTAGTGTTTAAAAGTAGCTATCAGGTGGTTCGATGTACTTGTATCATCGTAGCCTACAACAAGTTTCGTATCATCCATAGAAATGATTGTTGCATCCCCATTTATTAGTCCGAAGTTTCCGCTTAAAATTGTTTCAGAACTTTTAAAAACCCATGTAAACGCTACTGATTGCGGATCGGTGCTGTTGCACTTTGTAGTGCCTTCGTCAGCACTGCCTGTACCATCGGTTTTAAATGTATAGACATTGTCAAGCTTGCAGGCCTGTACCAATACAGTTACATCACTTTCTGCAGTGCCGTCTTTGTTTGCGTCAAGGCCTACAGATAGTACCTTCCATGAATTTTGTGTCAGTAAAATTGTTTTTGATTTGGGTGCCACCGGTGCCGGGCTATCACTCTTTGAGCAGGAGACTGCAGTGATAAGTAGCAAGCTAAAAGCAAGTATTTTCAATACTGCTGGTTTCATGGGTGGATTTTTTAAATTATTCGATTCTTGCATATAAACTGATTTATATATTGTTTTATTGTATGATCAAGTGTTTTCGCTTAACAAAATTTTATATAAGTGGCTATATTGGCAAAAGAATTGCAAGCTGGTTGTTCGTATTTTTACCAGCAAATACAGTTATTTGACTGATAATAAATTAAAACAGTTAGCAGTCCTTTAGTACTATTACTATAAAATTAGCGACAATAATTCTTTAATCAATTTTTATGCTCCAAACCGCAGACGATATCAGGCAGTTGAACGAAAAAATACAATACCAGTCAGTTTTTACAGACAGGCTAAGGGATGAAGTAGGCAGAATTATAGTGGGCCAGCAATATATGCTTGACAGGCTGCTGATAGGATTGCTTAGCAATGGCCATGTGTTGCTGGAAGGTGTACCTGGCCTTGCAAAAACATTAGCTATAAAATCACTTGCCCAGGCAATCAATGCAAAGTTTAGCCGCATACAATTTACCCCGGATTTATTGCCCGCCGATGTAACCGGTACAATGATTTACCAGCAACAACGCAATGAATTTGTAGTACGCAAGGGCCCTATTTTTACCAACTTTTTACTGGCCGATGAAATAAACCGTGCCCCTGCAAAAGTGCAAAGTGCCTTGCTGGAAGCCATGCAGGAAAGACAGGTAACTATTGGCGATACTACCTATAAACTTGAAAATCCCTTTCTTGTACTTGCCACTCAAAATCCATTAGAGCAGGAAGGCACTTATGCATTACCAGAAGCGCAGGCCGACAGGTTTATTATGAAAGTTGTGGTTGATTATCCTTCTAAAAGCGAAGAGCAGTTAATTATAAGGCAAAACGTACAGGGGTTAAAAGCCCCCGAAGTAAGCCAGGTTGTTTCCATACAAGAGATTCTTCAGGCTAAAGACCTGGTAAGAAGCATTTATATGGATGAAAAAGTAGAAAGCTATATTCTTGATATTGTATTTGCCACCCGCTTTCCTGAAAAATACAATTTGCAAAAATTAAAACCACTCATTGCTTATGGCGGTTCACCTCGTGCAAGCATAAACCTTGCGCTTGCTGCTAAAGCAAATGCATTTCTTAATAAACGCGGTTATGTAATACCGGAAGATGTACGTGCAATTTCAAAAGACGTATTAAGGCATCGTATTGGTTTAACGTATGAAGCCGAGGCAGAAAACGTAAATGTAGAAAATGTGATAGACGATATCCTGAAAGTAATCAGCGTACCGTAATTGTGTGATTGTGTGATTGGGTGATTTTGTGATTTGCCTTATTGCTACATAAAAAGAAATCTCAAAATCCAAAAATTCAGTAATCAGAAATAAAAGATTTCAATACTAAATAAAACTGTTCAATCAGAAGCCTTGCTTACAACCGCAGAAATATTAAAAAAAGTAAAAGAGCTGGAGATAAAAAGTAAAAAGATTACACAGCATCTTTTTACAGGAGAATATCATTCTGCATTCAAAGGCCGTGGCATGAGCTTTCGTGAGGTAAGGGAATATTATCCCGGCGATGATGTACGTTTTATTGACTGGAATGTAAGTGCCAGGTTTTCTACTCCATTTACAAAATTGTTTGAAGAAGAACGTGAACTAACTGTAATGCTCCTGGTTGATGTAAGTGCCAGCTCATTATTTGGTACGGTGCATGCCCGCAAGAAAGACCTGGTTACAGAAATTGGGGCAGTGCTTACATTTTCTGCCATCAGCAATAATGATAAAGTAGGCGTTATCTTTTTTAGCGATAAGGTAGAAAAATACATTCCGCCAAAGAAAGGGAAGCAACATGCACTGTATATTGTGCGTGAGTTGCTAACAGCAGAATCAAACAGTAAAGGCACAAACCTTGGCAATGCGCTGCGTTTCTTCAGTAATTCTACCCGCCAAAAAAGTATTTCATTTGTGCTGAGTGATTTTTTAGATGAAAGTTTTACTGATTCATTAAAAGTAGCTGGCAAAAAACATGATATTATTGGCATTAAAGTATATGACAAGATGGATGTACAATTACCAGATGCCGGGCTGCTGCAGGTAAGTGATGAAGAAACCGGCGACAGCAAATGGATAGACAGCAGCGACTACTGGGTAAGGCAGCAATATGAAAAAAGATTTTTTGAACATACTGAATGGTGTAAAAACCTTTTCTTAAAAAGCGGCAGCGATTTATTACACGTACGCACAGACGATGACTATGTAAAAATTTTGCAGAAATTTTTTATTGGACGACATAAATAAACCGGCAGCACCGCTATCTTTTTTAATGAATAGAATAACCCCACATATCATTACCGTTATTGTTTCTATTTTTTTCTGTGCTTTTGGTTTTTCACAAGCAGAAGTATCTGTAAGGGCATCTGTTAACAGGGATAAAATAATGATTGGCGAACCCATTGCATTAAAACTGGAGGCTAAAGTACCCAACAGCGCAGATGCAAAATGGTTTCCTGTTGATTCAATCGCACATTTTGAATTTATAGACAAAGGAAAAATAGATACTTCTTTTTCCGGCGATAGCAGGATTTATCATCAAACGATTACCATTACAAGTTTCGATTCAGGCCGCTGGGCACTACCCTCTCTTCCACTTTCTATTGGCAATAAGGAATACCTTACAGATTCTATCCCTGTATCGGTAGCTTATTCAAACTTTGATGCCAGCCAGGATTATCACGATATAAAAGAAATTATTGAAGTAGAGAATACATCAACACGTTATATTAATTGGATATTGCTTGGGCTGGCAGTATTGTCTTTATTGGCTGTTATTTATTTTGTAAGAAAAAAAATAACCAAAGCCGCAGCACCTGTTATAAAAAAACCAGTCTCAAAATTATCTCCTATACAGGAAGCATTGCAGGCATTGGAAGATTTACAAAAAAACGGTTTTGCAGAACCATCACGCACAAAAATATTTCATACTGCACTAAACGATATTTTAAGATCTTATCTCTATCGTAAAACAAACATCGCTACCATGGAAAAAACAAGTGGCGAATTGATGATGCAGCTTAATAAATTCAATTTGCCTGCAAATGATTTTACATTGCTTGTACAAGTGCTTAGAATGAACGATGCAGTGAAGTTTGCAAAATACCTGCCCGAAGCACAAGAGAATGAAAAAGCTTTTGAAACAATTAAAAAATCGGTGCAGCAGTTAGAAACAATTATTCAGTAACAACATATTTAATTATAAAGGCTTTGGTTTTTGACTATTTTAAAAATATAACTTTTGCCCAGCCGTGGATGATGCTGCTGTTTGCATTGCTGCCCCTGCTTATATGGTGGTATTTAATGCGCATGCCGCGTACACAAGCCAGTGTTCAAATTTCTTCTATTACTAAAGTAAGGGGCATCCGTTCCTGGAAAACAACATTCAGGCACTCGCTGTTTATTTTAAGACTACTGTGCATTAGCTGTGTTATTCTTGCACTTGCCCGCCCGCAAACGAGGAACGATGAAGAACTGGTTAATGGTGAAGGCGTGGATATTGTTCTTGCTATTGATGTAAGTGGCAGCATGCTTGCGCAGGATTTTACACCAAACCGCATGGAAGCAGCAAAAGAAGTAGCCGCCAATTTTGTTGCCAACAGGCCAACAGACAGAATAGCTATAGTTATTTTTTCCGGCGAAAGTTTTACACTTTGTCCATTAACTACAGACCAAACCGTTTTAAAAGAACAGATTTACAATATACAGAGTGGATTGCTAGAAGATGGTACTGCAATTGGTTCGGGGCTTGCTACCAGTGTAGACAGGTTGCGTTCCTCTAAATCAAAAAGCAAAGTAGTAATTCTTTTAACTGATGGCGAAAATAATGGCGGTCAAATACCGCCGCTTACTGCCAAAGAGCTGGCCAAAGCTACAGGTGTTAAAGTGTATACTATTGGCGTAGGCACAGAAGGTTTTGCGCAAACGCCTATGCAAACACAAACAGGTGCTGTTGTTATGCAACGTGAAAAAGTAAATATTGATGAAAAACTGCTCACGCAAATAGCTGATGAAACCGGCGGAAAGTATTTTCGTGCTAAAGACAATGAAAGTCTTAAAAATATTTATACTGAAATTGATAAACTGGAAAAATCAAAAATAGAAGTAACAGCACTAAAACGTTATACAGAAAAATTCTTTCCTTTTGCCATACTGGCAATTGCATTTTTGCTTACAGAAATGATAATGCGTTTTACAATTTTTAAAAAGTTTCCTTAGCCGTTCCATACAATGCTTCTCTCACTTTAGCGTCCGCTACCAGAAACACCGTAATTTAGCGCCGCAATGAAAGCCTTAGTATACAAATCCACCGGTAGCTGGTACACAACCAAAACAGCAGGCGGACGCATTTTAAATGCCCGTATCAAGGGTATTTTTAAAATGGATGAGTCCATCACTTCTACCAATCCTATTGCGGTGGGCGACGAAGTGGAGCTGGAATTAGAAAACGAACTTGAAAATACAGCTACTATAACCCGCATTTATGAGCGTCGAAATTATATTAACAGGCAATCTCCGTCTCACAGGATGCATCACCACATTGTAGCATCAAACCTAGATCAATCTTTATTATTTGTTACGCTAAAAGAGCCACGTACTTCGCAAGGTTTTATTGATCGTTTTTTAATTACTTCAGAAGCATACCATGTTCCTGCCATTATAGTGTTTAATAAAACTGATGTTTATAAAAAAAAGGAACTTGAAAAGCTGCAAGCTTTGCGTGATATGTACGAAGATATCGGCTACAAAATAGTTGCAATGAGTGTAAAGGAAAACACAGGTGTGGATGAAGTAAAAGCTTTGCTGAAAGATAAAACGTCATTAATGAGCGGCCATTCGGGTGTTGGCAAATCATCTTTTATCAATGCAGTATTTCCAGAACTGGTTTTGCGTACACAGGAAGTGAGCGACTGGAGTGGTAAAGGATTACATACTACTACTTTTGCCGAAATGTTTGATTTACCGGAAGGAGGTAAAATTATTGACACGCCGGGTATAAGAGAATTTGGCCTGGTAAACATCAGCAAGCAGGAATTGTCGCATTATTTTCCGGAAATGCGTTTGCTTATTAATGAATGCCAGTTTAATAATTGCCTGCATACCAGTGAGCCGGGTTGCGCAATAAAGCAAGCTGTGGCGGATAATAGAATTGCAGAAGACCGTTACGTTAGTTACTACAACATTCTTGAATCCATAGAGGAGAAAACCTATTAAGCCTCTCTTGTCATCAACAAAAAAAACCGCTCAACAAAAGAGCGGTTCGCAATGAAAACCAAGGTACGGATCAACGAAAAGTGTTTATGATAAATATTTTCTGGCGGTATTCACCATTAATTTAGTTTCTAAAAATTGTGCTACTTCCACTACAGCGTCGTTATCACGGCGCGGAGCTTCCCTGAATTTATGCGGGTAAATAGAAATGCCGGTGTAAATATTGTAGTGAAGTGTTAGTGTACGGCCTTTGTAGGCGAAGTCCCATACCAGCGAATCAAAATCATCCAGTTTGGTTAGAAATTTAATTTCAAGATCATCGCTTAATATATCGGCAACTTCATAAAATCTTTTAAGACCGCAATCGTCGTCTATTACAGCTTCGGTGCAACCGAAGTCGGTTCGGAGGGTAAGGCTCATATGTACGGATTTTAGGTGTATAAATAGTCCTTGTTAAAGGAACAATTTGCTACGCTTTGAACTTCTTTGCCTTCGGTACTTTTTCTCCTGTTAGCACACGTTCTGCACCTGTATTTTTTCCACTTGCCGGGCAACCATATTTGGGGCCAAACACTTTATTCCAGGCACTGCAAGAGCTGTTAGTACAAGCAATGGTTAATAAAAAAAGTGCGGTTATTAAAAAACGGGCTTTCATATCGGGTGCTGCATTTTCTTATCAACGGTATAAACTTATAAATATTATGCTTATAATGCAAGCAAACACACGTAGTTTCGATAAATGGAAGCATTTATTCGCCGGTTTATCAAAAAAAAATAAAAAGGTTGATTAAATTCAGCACTGGCTTAGTGCTTTTTAAACATCATTTTGCAGGATCGGCAAGGGGCGCCTGATCTTTAAACCAACCGGCATAACGGATATAATTGTTGGCAATCCGGTTTATCTCTCCGTTAACAAGTTCAGCAGATATTTCTTTTACTTTTTTTGCGGGTATGCCGGCATAGATACTGCCTGCTTCACAAATCGTTCCTTCAAGCACTACCGCTCCTGCACCTATAATTGTATTACTGTGCACTATCACATTATCCATTACAATTGCGCCCATACCTATCAGCACATTATCTTCTAATGTACATCCATGCACAATGGCATTATGCCCAATAGAAACATTATTGCCAATAACAACTTTGGTTTTTTCGAAAGTGGCATGCAATACAGCGCCATCCTGAACATTTACTTTGTTGCCCATGCGTATGCTATTCACATCGCCACGTACAACTGCATTAAACCATATGCTACATTGGTCTCCTGTTTCTACATCGCCCACTATGGTAGCATTTGGTGCAAGAAAACAATCATTCCCAAACTTTGGATAAGTTCCGTTTACATGCATAATTACTGCCATAAAATATTTTTAAACAGGTTACAATGATGATGATGATATCAATCGCTTCTTTATCAATTTACAACAAACTGGTTTAATACCATCTTTTGTAAAGATTAAAATTCTTTGTGGCTTTGCCATTGCTTTGCGTTCTTTGCTGAAATATTATTATAACAATGAACCAACGTGCACTTTTTCTGCAGCATGTTGCACAAACATCTCCCGCACCACTTGCACTAGAAATTACTCGTGCAAATGGTTGCTATCTTTTTGATACAGATGGAAAAAAATACCTTGATCTGATTGGCGGCATTAGTGTATGTAATATTGGGCATTGCCACCCGGCTGTTACAAAAGCTATTAACGAACAGGCAAGCAAATACCTGCACGTGCTGGTATACGGTGAGTTTATACAATCTCCACAAGTACAGTATGCAAAAATGCTGGCCGATAATTTACCTGCGTCGCTTAATTGCGTGTATTTTACTAATTCTGGTGCAGAAGCTACAGAAGGTGCAATGAAACTTGCCAAACGTGTTACTGGTCGCTCACAAATTATTGCTTTTAAAAATGCATATCACGGATCTACACAAGGCGCATTAAGTATAATGGGAGACGAATACTGGAGAAATGCTTTCAGGCCATTATTACCAGATGTATTGCACCTCGACTACAATAAAACAGGTTCACTTGATTTTATAAGCAATAAAACAGCTTGTGTATTTGTAGAAACCATACAAGCAGAAAGCGGGGTTATTCCGCCTGATAAAAATTGGATAATTGCACTTAGAAAAAAATGTGATCAACATGGCGTACTGCTTGTATTAGATGAAATACAGGCAGGCTTTGGCAGAACGGGCACATTATGGGCATTTCAACAATATAATGTAGTGCCAGATATATTATTGCTGGGCAAAGCCTTAGGCGCAGGTATGCCACTAGGTGCTTTCATTGCAGACAGAACTTTAATGGCCACACTAACTGCTAATCCTGTACTTGGGCATATTACAACTTTTGGAGGGCATCCTGTTAGCTGCGCTGCAGGCCTTGCAGGATTTAAAGCGCTTATAGATGATGGCTATATTGATGCAATAAAGCAAAAAGAACAACTTTTTAAAAAACTGCTGGTGCATACTTCCATAAAAAAAATCCATTCTGCCGGATTATGGATGGCGCTTGAATTTGATAGTTTTGAAACCAATAAAAAAGTAATTGACAATTGCCTGGCTAACGGCCTTCTTACAGACTGGTTTTTATTTGCTCCGCAATGCTTGCGTATTGCACCGCCATTAACTATTTCGGAAGAACAGATTGAAGAAGCGAGTAGAATTATTTTAAATGCAATAGCAGGATTGTGAAATATTGAAATTTTGTGATTTCGGAATTTTGAGATTTTGAGATTCCTTTTGAGGCTAAGACCTAAGTAAATCTCAAAATCAATCAATCACAAAATCAGAAATACGCTTCTTATACCGACATAATTTCTTTTTCCTTTGATGCAAGGGTTTTTTCAATAGCAGTGATGTATTTATCTGTTGTATTCTGAATATCTTTTTCTGCATCTTTTCCAGCGTCTTCACTTAAACCGTCTTTTTGCAGTTTTTTTATGCTTTCAATGGCATCGCGGCGTATGCTGCGTACTGCAACTTTAGACTGTTCTCCTTCTCCATTAGCTCTTTTTACCAGTTCCTTTCTTCTTTCTTCAGTAAGGGGCGGAAGAAACAAACGGATATTCATTCCATCATTTTGGGGTGTAATACCAATGTTGGAAGCCATAATGGCTTTTTCTATTGGTTGCAGCATATTTTTTTCCCAGGGCTGAATGGAGAGTGTTCTTGCATCCAATACAGAAACATTTCCTATCTGATTTATAGGCGTGGGATTGCCGTAGTAATCCACCACCAATCCATCCAATATATTTGGGTTGGCTTTTCCAGCCCTTACTTTTACCAGTTCCGTTTCGAGGTGAGTAAGCGCTTTTTTCATGGATTCCTCGATGCCATTCAGGATTTTATCCAGGTTCTCTTGCATAATTGTATAAAGTTAAGCGGTTGCAAATCTAACAAACCTTAGCTGAAAACAGGAATCAATATACTGTAAATAGTTTGTTATAGCCTGTAAGCCTTATCAGAGGCATAAAATCAATCTACGTTCTGCAAAAAAAGGAAATTTTTAGTGCCAATGGGAAAGCTGCTAAAACAGTCTAGTATTATTTCTGCTCGTAAACAGCATCTTTTGTAATGGATACTATTTTGGAAGAACCTTTCATGTTGCTAACTGGTTTTGCAACAACCAATCTATTTCTCTTGCGACTGTAATACAATAGCCCGATGACAGAGAAAAAGATAGCGAAAATTCCAAGTATTAACCATGTACAGCCAATAAAGCGTAGCATGTAAACAATATAGATAGCGGCAAGGTTAACGCAAACAATTGTTATAGTAATGGTTTTGTGCGACCAGCCCCTGTCGAGCAAAATATGATGGATATGATTTCTATCGGGGCTAAATGGTGAACGACGGTGGCCAATGCGTATTCCAAAAACGCGAAGAGTGTCCAGCAGTGGTATCATTAAAATAGAAAAGCCAACTGCAGGTGCAGCCATTATAGGCACTTTATTATCGGGAAGATTTGCTACATTAATAAACTTTATAACCAGGATTGCATTTATTACTCCTAATAATAACGAACCGGTATCGCCCATAAATATTTTTGCAGGCTGAAAATTAAAAATCAGAAATGCTATAAGGCTTCCTGCTGTTGCAAAAGATAAAATTGCATAAGGCAACAAACCGGCTGCATAAAAATATGCTCCAAAAATAATAGCAGCCATTAAAGCAAGGCTACTTGCAAGGCCATCAACACCATCAATAAGATTAAATGAATTGATAATTACAATAACAGTAAGATAGGTAAATACAAGGCTTGCCATTGGTGGCAATTGCTCATATCCCAAAAAGCCATGCATACTTTGTATTTGCACGTTTCCCTTATATATTATTAGGAAAGCAGCGCCTACCTGGCCTATAAATTTTTTAATTGGTGTAATATCAAGTATATCGTCTTTAAGGCCAAGAAAAAATATTACAAAGAATGCTGCAAAAAAATATTGAAACTCTGCAGCCTGGCTAAAATTAATAATGGTAAGTGATGCAATTACAAAGCCGGAGTAAATACCCAGTCCACCTAATGAAGGAATTGGTGTGTCATGAATTTTGCGGGCATCAGGAACATCGTATAGCTTTTTGATATTGGCAACAAAAATAATAACGGGTATTGATAAATACGTAACGGTAAACGCTATCGATAATGAAAGTATAATATCAAACATTAAAAATGATTAGGCGTTTGTAAATAAGACTATTACCAGATCTCCAACCACATTTTAATTTTCTGTTCCGGCGTGCAAGATACCGCATCTTTTTGAAATACAACGGTTCAACGTTGTGCCATTTAGAGAAATAAAAAAGACGAATTCTGCCACATAAAAGTTTGCCCCGCCCTGATTTTCTTTTAAAAATTCATTTAGCTTTGCCGCCACCAGAAAACATTTATTTTATGGCCGAACTCAAAGACATAGCTACCCAAATACGCAGGGATATTGTTCGCATGGTACATGGTGCAGCAAGTGGTCACCCAGGTGGCTCTTTAGGTTGTGCAGATTACTTTACTGCTTTGTATTTTAAAGTATTAAAGCATAACCCCGATTTTAATATGAATGCTACCAATGAAGATGTTTTCTTCTTGTCAAACGGTCATATTTCCCCGGTTTTCTATTCAACGCTTGCCCGTTCCGGATATTTTGATGTTAAAGAACTAGCCACGTTTCGTAAATTAAATAGTCGTTTACAGGGGCATCCGGCTACACATGAACATTTACCCGGCATAAGGGTGGCTTCGGGTTCGCTCGGCCAGGGCATGAGCGTTGCTATTGGCGCAGCAATTACAAAAAAGCTCAATAAAGAGAAAAATGTGGTTTTCTCACTCCATGGAGACGGAGAACTGGATGAAGGTCAGAACTGGGAAGCCATTATGTTTGCCGCCCACCATAAGATAGATAACCTTATTTCTACTATTGACTGGAACGGACAGCAAATAGACGGCACCACTACCAATGTAATGAACCTTGGTAACCTCGATATAAAATTTGCTGCCTTTGGCTGGGAAGTTATTCACCTGGAAAACGGCAATGATATAAACGCTGTACTGGAAGCACTTGAAAAAGCAAAAACATTTGTTGGCAAAGGCAAGCCCATCGTTATTTTAATGAAAACGGTTATGGGCAGTGGCGTAGATTTTATGGAAGGCCACCACGAATGGCACGGCGTAGCACCAAATGATGAACAGCTGGCAAAAGCATTAGCGCAATTGCCCGAAACTTTGGGCGATTATTAATCTGCAATAAAACTTATCAATTATAAGCCCTGCACTAAAATGCAGGGTTTTTATTTTGTTATCAGCAGTAGAACTTTACTGAGCTTTACTTGCGTCGCACACTTCATCTTTATATCATTGGTCAACTTATCGCAAAAACAATAAAAGAGTAATGAAGCATCATCAACATTGCAGAAATCAAACATCATCACATCAGATATCAGACATTAATATCACGACTTAAGCGCAATGGGCTGCATAGCAGCTTTACGAGAAGGAAACCACGATGCCAGCAAAGAGATAAGAACAACTGTAACAAAAACCAGCATCACATCAGAAAGAAGAAATTTTACGGGATAGTGATCTATTAAAAAAGTACTCCCCTGCAATTTTATCAGTTTAAATTTTACCTGCAGCCAGCCAATAATAAATGCCAGTATTACGCCTCCTATGCCTCCAATACCAGCTAGCAACATTCCTTCACTTAAAAATATTTTCTGTACCTGGCCATTGCTGCTGCCCATTGCTTTTAAAATTTGTATGTCTTTTTGTTTTTCAAGCACAAGCATAGTTAATGCGCCAATCATGGTAAAAGCAGCTACTACCAGTATAAATGAAAGCAACACAAAAATGAACCACTTTTCGTTGCGCATAGTACTGTATAAACTTTGGTTTTGTTCATACATGGTTTGTACAGAATAATTTTTACCAAGCAATTGCGAGAGGCCATTTTTAATTTCTTCTGCCTTTGTTTTATCTGCAATGGTTATTTCTACTGCACCATATTCATTTGGTTGCAGGCCAAGCATACGTTTTACAAATGCAAGGTTGGTAATAGCATAATTGTTATCAAAATCCTGCTGTATTGCAAAAGCACCTGCCGCCGCTATATTGTCTGTACTTAAAGATTGTAGGGGGTCTGCATATTCTATATTGCTCATTCCTCTTTTGGGCAGTGTTACTGTAACTGGCAAAATGGACCGATCACTTTCAATACCAAGATTTGCTTCTACACCTGCGCCAAGCACTACAGCAGGTTTATCAGAATCGCCCAGCAAAAATTTGCCACGAATTAATCTGCCTGCTACATTGGTAACTTTTTCATAGTTTTCATCAACACCTTTTATAGAAACAATTGCGGGGTAATCGCCATTTTGCATCAGCGCCTTTTCTTCCATTGTAAAAGATACAGCGCTAATACCGGGCCATTGGGCAATTTTCTTTTTTTGGTCTTCTGTTAATTGTAAAACTTTTCCGGATGCAGGAGATATTTTCAGATCGGTATAAAAATCTGCGTATAATGATTTTACAAGATCTTCAAACCCATTAAAAACGCTTAGCAAAATAATTAATGCTGCTGTACCAACTCCCATTGCCAGCACACTAATCCACGCAATAATGTTTATTGCATTGGTAGATTTTTTTGCTTTAAAATAACGCCAGGCAAAGAGGAAATTCATTTTTTAGCTGCTAGTCAAAAGCTACTAGCTACAAGTTTTTAGCTATTGGCTTTAAAAAATACAATTAGGAAAATATATGCTTATGAAATGTCCAATATAAAAAATCAAATCGCTTTCAAATGTCTTGTTGCTTGCAGCTTGTAACTTACAGCTAGCAACTCCCTACTCTCCTTTCTTTTCTTCTTTTATCTTCTTAAACAATTCTTCCATCTTAAAAACATTGTCAAGTGTATCATCAGTAAAATACCTGATTTCAGGAATGCGGCGCAACTGATGTTTTACACGTGCCACAATTTCTTTTTTAATTTCCCATGCACGGTCATCAATTTTTTTCATTGCTGCATCCGTATCCTTCACCTGGAAAAAGCTAAGGTATATTCTTGCTTCAAGCAAATCGGGTGTAATTTTCACACTGGAAATAGACACCATGCCGCCATTAATCATACTCAGCCCCAGGCGCTGAAAAATATCAGTCATATATTCGTGTATAAGACCTGCTACCTGCTTTTGACGTTTTCCTTCTTCCATATTATTAACTATAATCTGCAAATTTACGGCTTATTTATGGCCTTCTTCAGCAAATTCTTAAAGCAGTTTAGTTTTTGTACTTCCATCATTTTTTGGGTTAACAAGCATTTTTTGCTGGCATTATTTCTGTAAGATTTTATTATAGCAGTTATAAAACATTGCTTTGTGAAGTATGAAAAAAATATTAATTGCACTCGATTACAATCCCAGTGCACAGAAAATTGCAGAAACAGGCTACAACCTTGCCAGGTCTATGAATGCAGAAATAGTATTACTGCATGTATTGGCAGAACCTGCTTATTATGCTGCTTACGAGTATTCGCCCATTATGGGTTTTAATAACTTTATTGGTCCCGAAGTTTTATCGGCTGCAGATACTATAAAGGAAATAAAAAATGCGGCTGTTTTATTTCTTGCCAAATCAAAAGAACATCTGGATGATGCGTCTATAGAAATAATGGTACGTGAGGGAGACGCTGCTAATACCATTGTTAAAACTGCTACTGATACAAGTGCAGATATCATTGTGCTGGGCACACACAGCCGCAGCGGGCTGAATAAAATATTAATGGGAAGCGTTGCTGAAAAAGTTATGCGCCACAGCAAAATCCCCCTGTTTGTTATTCCAACAAAAGACTAATCATCCTTTTATTTGGCCAAAAAAAAACGAATATGCCCAAAGAGCATATTCGTTAAACACTATAGGATAGTAATTATTTATTTGTTCATCATTTGCTTTGCTTCTATGCTTAGTGTAGCATGGGGCACAGCACGCAGACGAGCTTTATCTATTAATTTACCAGTTACACGGCAAATGCCATAGGTTTTATTTTCTATACGCATCAATGCTTTTTCCAGGTGGTCTATGAAAGTAATCTGACGGCTGGCCATTTGGCTCAGCTGCTCACGTTCCATACTCATGCCGCCATCTTCCATTGTCATATAACGGCCGTCATCATTATCACCACCCATTTCATCTTTGCGGGTAATTAAGCCCTGCAGATAAGTAAGCTCTTTTTTTGCGGCATCTAATTTCTTTGTAATAATTTCTCTGAATTCTAATAATTCTGCGTCGCTATATCTCATAGTTGGTCCGGAAATTTGTTCTGCTGGTTGATCTAATACAGATTTTGTAAAGTCTGGATGGTATTTACGTACTGTTTTTGTCTTTATCTCAGGTATAGCCACTTTAGCCGGTTTATCGCTAACCGGTTGCTTTTTAGGAACTGGTGGTGGCGTGTTTGTAACAGGTTTAAAAGTTGGCTTCGGTGGTACATAAGGCTTTTGCGGCGCTGTAATTGCTTCTGGTTTCTTTACTTCTGGTTTCTTTACGGGCACAGATTCTGCTTTTGGTTTAATAACAGATTTTATTGTTGGCGCGGCAACCGGCTTCTTTGCAGCTATGGGCCTGGCTGCTGGTTTTGCCACAGGGGCAGGTTTAGCAGGCACTGGCTTAGGAGCTGGTTTTGCAGCTTTTTTAGGAGCTGGTACTGGTTTTGGCGCTGGCTTTTTTGCCACCGGCTTTTTTGCCGGGGCTGGCTTCCCCGCCTTGTGCGGAGCAGGTTTAGCAGGGGCTTTCTTTGCCGGTTTAGCTGCTTTCTTCTTTACTGCCATACTTGTTATACTTTTTTTGTGACAAACACTTTCAGCGGAATGTCGTTCACTTCAATTTCGGTGCCATTGCTGATTTCAGGCACAAACTCCAGTTTATCTGCCAGAATTTCGGCGCAAATATAGGTATTATACTTATTGACAGATGCAGCCAAATCTTTATGCTGTGTCAATTGTACCAATATCCTGTCAGTTAATTCATAACCATTGTCTTTGCGGATTTTCTGAATGCGGTTCACAATCTCCCTTGCATTACCTTCTTCCTCCAGTTCCGGGGTTACTGTTACATCCAGGGCCACAGTAAGGCTGCCTTTATTAGCCACCATCCAGCCAGGAATATCCTCACTGCTGATGTCAGTGTCAGCGACTTGTAATATTACGGGTTCGTTTTCAATCAGCAATGAATAAGAACCTTCTTTTTCTAATTTGCTGATATCTGCCTGTGTAAATGCTGCCAAAGCAGCAGCTACCGCTTTCATTTTAGGGCCAAGGCGTTTGCCAAGTGCCACATAATTGGGTTTTATTTTTTTACTGATAAAACCATTGTCTTCTTCCAGGTATTCTATCTCCTTTACATTTACTTCGCTTTTTACCAGGTCTGCAATTTTTTCGAACTGTGCCTTCATACCGGTGTTAAACACAGGCACAAGTATTTTTTGCAGCGGCTGACGAACCTTTATATTTATTTTCTTTCTAAGCGATAATACAAGCGAGGAAGCATCCTGTGCCAGTGTCATCCTTTCTTCCAGCAACTGGTCTATTACTTTTTCATTAGCTACAGGAAAATCTGCATGGTGTACCGAACTTACTTTAAAACGATTGCTTACTGCATTCAACTGCTTAAAAATTGCATCGCTGAAAAAAGGTGAAACCGGTGCCATTAAGCGCAATACAGTTTCCAGGCATTCGTATAAAGTTTGATACGCCGCTATTTTATCCTGCTCATATTCTCCTTTCCAGAAACGGCGGCGGCATAAACGCACATACCAGTTGCTCAGGTTTTCATCTACAAAATCTTCTATTAATCTTCCTGCAGCTGTAGGCTCGTACTCATCAAAATTTTCTGTTATTTTTTTTACCAGTGTATTTAATGATGAAAGTATCCAGCGATCTATTTCCGGCCTTTTCTCAAGCGGAATGTATGCTTCTTTAAAAGCAAACCCATCTACATTAGCATATAATGCAAAAAACTGGTAGGTATTATAAAGTGTACCAAAGAATTTTCTTTGAATTTCTTTAATGCCTTCCAGATCAAATTTAAGATTATCCCAGGGAGATGCATTGGTAATAAGGTACCAGCGTGTTGCATCTGCGCCAAATTGTTCAATTGTAGCAAATGGATCTACTACATTGCCGAGACGCTTGCTCATCTTGTTGCCATTCTTATCCAATACCAACCCGTTTGATACACAGGTTTTATAAGCAACACTATCAAACAACATTACGCCTAATGCATGCAAAGTATAAAACCAGCCACGTGTCTGGTCTACACCTTCTGCTATAAAATCTGCAGGAAAAGCCTGTTGAAATGTTTCTTTATTCTCAAAAGGAAAATGCCATTGCGCATAAGGCATGGCGCCACTATCAAACCAAACGTCTATTAGATCTGGCACTCTTTTCATTGGCTTGCCGTCTTTGCTCACCAATACTATTTCATCTACATAAGGTTTGTGCAAATCAAGAATACCATCGTGGAAATAATTTTTATTGGTATCGCCACCCAATACTTCGGTTGCCTTTCTTATTTCAGCATTTAGTTCTGCTACACTGCCAATACATTTTTCTTCACTGGCATCTTCTGTTTTCCAGATAGGCAATGGCGTTCCCCAAAACCGGCTGCGGCTAAGGTTCCAGTCAACCATATTTTCCAACCAATTGCCAAAGCGGCCTTCGCCGGTTGATTTTGGTTTCCAGTTTATGGTTTTATTCAGTTCTACCATCCTGTCTTTAACTGCAGTAGTTTTTATAAACCATGCGTCAAGCGGGTAATATAAAACCGGTTTATCTGTACGCCAGCAATGTGGGTAATTGTGTTCGTACTTTTCTATTTTAAAAGCACGGTTTTCCAGTTTTAATTTTACGCTGATGTCTACGTTTACATCCACATAATCTTTCTGGTCTTTATAATTCTTTACATAGCGGCTACTGAATTCGCCCAGGCCATCTACAAATTTTCCCTGCCTGTCTACAAGTGTGAGTATGCCGATATTATATTTCTTACCAACTTTATAGTCATCTGCACCAAATGCAGGAGCAGTATGTACAATGCCGGTACCATCTTCTGTGGTTACAAAACTGTCTACCATTACCTGAAATGGTTTTGCACCCGGCGTTATTTCCTGTATTCTTTCTATTGAATTGGCTTCATACGGAAGCAACTGTTCGTAGCTGCAACCTTCAAGTTGTTTGCCTTTAAATTCTGACAGTATTTTCCAGGGAATAAGTTTATTGCCTTCATTGTGCGCATCAAAATCTCCATCCTTTGCTTCTTCCTTAAAATATTTTGATAACAATGCTTTTGCCAGCACAATGTTTATTGGAAGATGCGTATAAGGATTGAATGTCTTTACCAGCACATAATCTATATTGGCACCAACGGTTAATCCCAGGTTGGAAGGAAGCGTCCATGGTGTGGTGGTCCAGGCCATGAAGAAAAGTTCGGAGTCATTAGCCGATAGTCCTGAGTCAGCTGCATCAAATAAGAATTGACTTTTCTCATTCTTCACTGCTTTAAACATGGCCACGGCGCTGGTATCTTTTACCATTTTATAAGTGCCGGGCTGGTTTAGTTCGTGAGAGCTTAAACCTGTACCTGCTGCAGGAGAATAAGGTTGTATGCTAACGCTTTCGTACAAATAACCTTTCTTATAGAGTTCGCTTAAAATCCACCAAAGCGTTTCTATATAATCGTTTTCAAAAGTTACATAAGGATTGTTCAGATCTACCCAATAACCCATCTTTTTGGTTACATCATCCCACTTGTCTTTATAGCGCATCACCGCTTCGCGGCATTTTCTGTTGTATTCTTCTACAGATATTTTTTTGCCGATGTCTTCTTTGGTAATGCCCAATTCTTTTTCAACACCCAGTTCTATAGGAAGTCCATGCGTATCCCAACCACCCTTGCGCTTTACCTGGAAACCTTTCATGGTTTTATAGCGGCAAACCAGGTCTTTTAATGTTCTTGATATAACGTGGTGAATGCCGGGCATACCATTGGCACTTGGCGGCCCTTCATAAAATACAAAAGGTGTAGCACCTTCTCTTAGTTCAACACTTTTTTCAAATGCACGGCTTTGCTCCCATTCAGCAAGTATTTCTTTCTCAATGGAAGGCAGGTTTAACCCCTTAAATTCTTTGTATTTGGATGCCATATTATAAAACAGTCTGAAAGTCTGAATACGGGCAGGATCACCCATTTTTTAATGGTGTGCAAAGGTAAGATAAATAGCATGTGAAAAAGATGGCCACAAACAGAGATTTTAATAATCATTGCTAATTACTAAACCCTTTTTTAAAAGCTGGCATCATAATCGCAACCGGATATATAGAATAGGGGCTTATCGGCATGAGTTTGATCATTACCTTATTTTGTTAAAGAAATGCTTAAATATTCGGGTAATCAGGCTGATCAACAGCTTCAGTTATCCACATTTTTCGGCTTTGGCATAGTTTCTGAAAGTTGTAGCCAGTAATTAAAATGGCCACAGGGCCATGAATATCAACCTGTTGAAAATACGATTCATAATAGTAAAACAACTATCCAACTAAGTATAAAACATTAATACCTCTTTCTACGGTTTAGGGTTTAGGGGTTAAAAGGGGAGTATTCCTACTCCCCTTCCTTTTAAAACTGAAATTTATTTGATTTTTATATACGCCCGTTTTAATGCCTTGATTGCTATCCTAAAAACCTTCTTATTTATCCAATTCTTCAGATGAACCCGGGTTCAGACACGTAGGTACGGCTCTGTAACCATATTAAAAAGCCTTTCATTAATTATGAAAGGCTTTTTGCTTTATATAACGCCTAGTAACTTATATCTCATCAATTTGCTTTAATTTAAATAATAAACAAGTTGATGTCGATTGTAAGAACTTTTACTTCCATAATATTTTTTACGCTTGCTACTAGTTTGTTGGTTACAGCACAGCCCTTTGCTTCATGGAAAAACAATGAGCTAAAATTAGATAATGGCATTGTTGAGAGAACCATACAACTACCGTCGGATAAAGGCCATTTCATCACTACTGGTTATAAACCTTCAAAAGGAAATTTTAGTTATTTCGGAAAAGAAAACCCCGATTTTCAGTTTGAGATAAACAATGCCGTTTATTCCGGCCAAAGCAATTGGACACTTAAAACCATTGCAAAATATGCTGATTCAATGCAAGGCGATGGGGTTTCTGTAACCCTTGAGAGTGCAGACAAAAAAATAGAACTCACTGTACAATTTCTATTGTATCCTAATTCTCCCGCCATTAGAAAAAACCTGGTCATAAAAAATAATACTGCTGAAACTTTTATACTCGAATCTGTAGACGTAGAAAAATTCAATACTTCTTCCTTTAATACAACTACTGATAGCTGGATTTGCCACGATTACGGCAGAAGACGTTCCATTGGCCAATACGATGGCAATATGCAGGATGCATTAACCATTGTGCACAACAGTGCTTCTATGCAAGGCATTGTTATTGGCAATGAAGCAGCCGGGGTAGTTAAACATACATCAGTATTTTGGAACGAGCCATTTATTGTTGCCGGACTTACGCATAAGGATGCCCGTTACCCGTTTAGAAAATACATCGGCAAAGGAGAATCGTTTTCTACGCCACAAGTGTTTACAATGGTATATAACAACCATAAAGAATCCGATGAGATGTTAAGCACTGCTGTAGCTGAATTTGTTAACAGCCATTTGGGTACCCGGCTTTCTCAACTCTCAAAAAAACCAACATTTGTCTATAATACCTGGGAGCCGTTTTTTAAAAATATCAATGAGCAATTGATAATGGAGCTTGCGAAAGCTGCTGCCAACGCTGGCATGAAAGAGTTTGTAATTGATGATGGATGGCAAACCAATTATGGCGATTGGATAATTGATAAAAAGAAATTTCCTAATGGCCTGAAACCCGTTTTTGAGTACATAAAATCGCTGGGCATGAAACCCGGCTTATGGGTAAGCATTGGAAGCGCATCCAGCAGCAGCGAGGTTTTTAAAAAACATCCTGAATGGTTTGTACGAGGAGAAAAGCAGGATTTTTTCAACCTGCATATAAACGATTCTTCTATGCGTACAGCATGTTTTGGTACGGGGTGGTACAATTACATCAAAGATGTTTTATCAAAATTAATGCTAGAATACGGGCTTGAATATTTGAAACTCGATTTTACCGTTGTTACCAGCCCATATCGTTTCAATGATAAAGAAACGGGTTGTTATGCTACCAATCACGCAGGGCATAAAGACCACAATGAATCTTTGTATACCAATTACGAAAGTGTTTGGAAATTATTTGATCAATTACATGCTGCAAAACCCGCATTGTTTATCGACTGCACTTTTGAAACAATGGGGGGACTTCAGTTAATTGACTATGCAATGCTAAAACATGCCGAAGGAAATTGGCTCTCCAATTTTTCCGGGCCCGAAGAAAAAGTAGACCTGCGTATTCGCAATATGGCATGGTGGCGTTCGCCAGCTATTCCATCCACCGCGTTGGTTATTGGTAATCCGCCAATGGAAGATACTAATTGGGATATGCATATAAAATCATTGGCAGGTTCCTTACCTATAATGCTGGGCGATCCAAGAAAACTATCAGCTACAGATCTTGCCAGGTACAGATCATATGCAGATTGGTTGCAGTTAATGGAGAACCGCTATGAAATAATGAGTTTCAGGCAGGATTTGCCAGGTTTTGGCGAGCCTGCGCAAGGCATGTGGGATGGCTATCAGCGTATCAATACCAAAACAAAAACTGGTGGCATTGTTGGTATTTTCAGGCATGGATCAGCCGAAACAAAACGTATAGTTACCATTCAGGCACTTGACCCTAACAAGATTTATTTAGTAAAAAGAATGGATGGCAATACCATTATTGAGCAAACTGGCGCAGCGTTAAATACCCTGGGCTTTGAAGTAGTGCTGAATAAATTTTACGACGGAGAATTGTTTGAAGTAAGCGAAAAAAAGTAAGTGCATTATTATTGAACTTTCCTACTCCGGATCATTTTGTAAATTTTTATTGCACTCATCAATACAATAATAAAAGCCAGTAGACCAACAAGTGCCCAAACAAAACTTAAGGCCTGCTTTACTACCGCCAGCATTACAATGGCTACTAAAAAAATAGTGGCTACTTCGTTCCAAATTCTTAATTGCTGAGAAGAATATTTGTAAATGCCTTTTACCTGTTGTTGTATAATAATGTGCAGTGTAAAATGATAAATATAAAGTCCAACTACAAAACACAGTTTTACCATTAACCACGATGGCAAATTGCCCATTAAATACCAGGTGCTGCTGCCAAAGATTAGTGTAAGAATTGCAGACGGCCAGGTAATGCCCCACCACAACCGCTTTATCATTACAATAAAAGTTTCGTGTAGTGCAGCGCTAACCGGTGCTGGTTTCTCATTAGCTTCTGTATTGTAAATAAGCAGACGGGGCATGTAAAACAACCCGGCAAACCAGGTAACAATAAAAATAATATGCAGCGCTTTTATGTATAAATACATTTTAATTGATTAGGTATACAAATAGAACGCAGATTTTGATGATTGTGATAAAACGGAACACTGATTTTTATGATTTTGATGATTTCTATGAATAATAATTCATCAATCGCCTCTTAAAAGTTAAACCATCTGATTAATCTGCGAATCTGCGGCCATTAAGTTCTATCATTCCAATCTTAAAAATCATAATAATCTGTGTTCCACATTACACCGAAGGTGCTCATTATCGTTTCACGATTAAAACGGAACACTGATTTTTATGATTGCGATGATTTCTATGAATAATAATTCATCAATCACCTCTTAAAAGTTAAACCATCTGATCAATCTGCGGCCATTAAGTTCTATCATTCCAATCTTAAAAATCATAATAATCCGCGTTCCATATTACACCGAAGGTGTTCATTATCGTTTCGCGATTAAAATGCAACACTGATTTTTATGATTGCGATGATTTCTATGAATAATAATTCATCAATCGCCTCTTAAAAGTTAAACCATCTGATTAATCTGCGAATCTGCGGCAATTAAGTTCTATCATTCCAATCTTAAAAATCATAATAATCTGCGTTCCATATTACACCGAAGGTGTTCATTATCGTTTCGCGATTAAAACGCAACACTGATTTTTATAATTGTGATGATTTCCATGAATAATAATTCATCAATCGCCTCTTAAAAGTTAAACCATCTGATTAATCTGCGAATCTGCGGCCATTAAGTTCTATCATTCCAATCTTAAAAATCATAATAATCCGCGTTCCATATTACACCGAAGCTGTTATCATCTCTTTATTTCCCGCAGCATAATCTTTAATCCATCCTGCAATGGCACTTACCCACAGCGGATGAATATTAAGACAAGGCACCATTGTAAAACGCTCCCCCCCTGCTGCTAAAAAACTTTCTTTACCACGTTCTTCCAATTCCTCCAGCGTTTCCAAACAATCACTAACAAAAGCCGGACTAATGACAATTAATTTTTTGACACCTTCTTTGGGCATTTCCTCAAATCTTTTATCTGTAAAAGGTTGCAGCCAGCCTTTACCTAATCTTGATTGAAACGAAAGACTGTACTTGCCTTCCGGAATATTTAGCGATTGCACAATTTTTTTTGTGGTATCAAACACCTGGTGGCGGTAACAGGTAGCATGTGCAACAGAGGGAGTATTGCAACAATCGGGCATTTGAAGGCAATGGCTACCAGTAGGATCACTTTTACGCACATGCCTTTCTGGTATACCGTGGTAGCTGAACAAAATATGATCATAATCCTGTTGCAGGTATGGACGCATATTTTCTACCATAGCCGCTATATAATGCGGTTCATTATAAAACGGTTTGATGGTATTGATGGCAAAAGGATATTTTTTCTTGCGGTAAGTGTTCATTACATGCTCTACAGCAGTTTCGTAGCTGCTCATAGCATAATGCGGGTATAATGGTACCAGTATTACTTCTTGCAGGCCGGGTTCCTTTTGCAAGAGTTCTTCAAAAGCCGCTTCGGGATTAGGGTTTCCATAACGCATACTCACTACCACTTTTTCTTCTACCTGCTGCTGCAATGCATCTTTTAATTGTTTGGTTAACACCACCAATGGCGATCCTTCTTTCGTCCAGATGGTTTTATAAGCAGCTGCAGATTTTGGTGCACGAAATGGAACTATGAGACCCTTTACGAGCAGTGTTCTTGCCAGGTAAGAATAATCAATTACCCTTTCATCCATTAAAAACTCTTTTAGATAACGGGTTACATCTTTTACTTCGGTGCTGTCCGGCGAACCCAAATTCATCAGCATAACCCCTCTTTTTACTGCTTGTGCCATAACTTATAAAATGTTTGCAAATGTACTCACTCCCGCTTCAAAATGGCAAACCACTGTTTTGAAATAAGTTGATGATAATTGCTGGTTAACAGAATTCATCATAAAAAATGACAGTCTAATGACATTGAATTTCGTTTTTTGGTAGCCACTAAGCTAATTTCGCCGTACTGATTTACAGAAACTGTTTACATGAAAGGAATTGACCATAGCGTTATAGAGAATTTTTGCATTGCCGGCATCAATTATAAAAAAACAGACGCATCTGTAAGAGGCGAATTTGCAATTAATACCGACCATTACAATGCCGTGCTGGAACTCGCTCTGCAATCAGGCATTCATGAATTGTTTATCCTTTCTACCTGCAACCGCACAGAGATTTATGGTATTGCAGAAAATGTACAGCAATTAATACAACTGCTTTGCACCCAAACCTCAGGAGATGCAAAAGCTTTTAATGAAATGGCTTATATAAAAAACGGGCCTGCTGCGGTTGAACATCTTTTTAATGTAGCTGCCGGGCTTGATTCTCAAATACTGGGCGATTATGAAATTATAGGCCAAATAAAACAATCTGTAAAGCTTGCCCGCGACAAAGGTTTTATTGGTGCTACTTTAGATAGAATGGTTAGCACTGTGTTACAATCTTCAAAAGCTATTAAAAACCAAACTGCCCTTAGTGGCGGAACTGTTTCTGTTTCATTTGCTGCTGTTCAATATATAAAAGAGAAAATAGTTAATCCCGCCAATAAAAAAATCCTTTTGCTGGGCACAGGTAAAATTGGCCGTAACACCTGTAAAAACCTGGTGGATTATGTTGGCACTACCAATATTACTTTAATTAATCGCACACCAGAAAAAGCAAGCGATTTGGCCAATGAACTTGGCCTGCAGCATGCACCTATTTCATTATTGTCTGAGCAAATTGCAAAGGCAGATATTATTTTGGTAGCTACCAATGCTGCTGAACCTACTATACTTACATCGCATTTAAAAGGCCATGGCGATAAACTCATCATCGATTTATCTATTCCCTATAATGTAGAAACCGCAGCGCAATACCTGCCCAATATAACTTTGGTAAACGTAGACGATCTTTCTAAACTGAAAGATGAAACCTTAAACAGAAGAAAAAAAGAAGTTCCTAAAGCAAAAGCTATCATAGCAGCACATACTGCAGAATTTACAGAGTGGTTCAACATGCGCAAACATGTACCCGTACTTAAAGCTGTAAAAGATAAACTGGAGCAAATACATTTTTGCCAGATTGATACCGGTGCTTATTCAGCCCCAGCATTTGTTAATTTTACTGCTGAAAAGCCCGAAGCCAGGATACAAAAAGTAATTACTACAATGGCTGTAAAAATGCGGCAGCAGGATCAGCGTGGTTGCCAGTATATTGAAGCCATCAACGATTTTATGGCTACCGGTACAAACTAATCTTTCAATGAAAAACAAAATACGGATTGGCACAAGAGAAAGCCAGCTTGCAGTGTGGCAGGCAACTGCCGTACAGCAATTACTAAAAGAAAATGGCTTTGAAAGTGAGCTTGTATTTATAAAAAGCGAAGGTGATATAGATCTTATAACACCTTTATATGCCATAGGCGTGCAAGGCGTTTTTACCCGCAGCCTGGATATTGCACTGCTAAATAATAAAATTGATATTGCCGTTCATTCTATGAAAGATGTGCCAGTACAACTGGCTAATGGTATTGTACAGGCTGCTGTACTAAAAAGGGCCTCGTACAAAGACCTTTTGGTATATAAAACATCCAGATCTTTTTTGGAAGATACTTCAGCTGCTGCAGTTATTGCTACAAGCAGCATACGCAGAAAAGCACAGTGGCTTCACCGTTATCCCAATCATACTATAGAAAATTTGCGTGGCAATGTAAATACCCGCTTGCAAAAAGTACAGGATAATAACTGGCAGGGCGCAATCTTTGCGGCAGCTGGTTTAGAAAGAATAAATTTACGTCCTGCAAACGCTATAGAACTCGACTGGATGTTACCTGCACCTGCACAAGGCGCTATAATGGTAGTGTGCAGGAAAGGCGATGATTTTTGCGTTGATGCCTGCCATCATTTTAATGATGAAGCAACTGCACTTTGCGTAACTATAGAACGTGATTTTTTAAAAACATTATTGGGCGGTTGCTCTACGCCCATCAGCGCATTGGCAGAAATAGAAAATGATATGCTAACCTTCAAAGGGAATATTGTGGCAACAGACGGTTCTAAAAAAGTAGAAACATCTGCAACCGTTTTAATAAAAGATGCAGCTGCATTAGGGGCAAAGGCTGCTAATGATATTTTACAAAAAGGCGCACAGGAAATGATTGAAGGGATAAGAAATGCAGCAAAATAAAATTACCATATTATCTACAAGGCCCTTGTCAGCATCTGTAATAGACGATGCTGCCAGTCTGGGTATTGACGTAAGTGTTGAATGTTTTATAGATACTGCACCTATTCAATCTGTAGAAGTGCAACAGGAAATTGAACAAGCGCTGATTCAATCTGCTACTATTGTTTTTACCAGCATGAACGCTGTGGAAGCAGTGGCAGAACAAATGAATGATGAACAACCCGACTGGATGATATATTGCATAGGCTATACAACACAACAACTGGCCAAGAAATATTTTGGAGAAAACAACATAGCGGGTACCGCAGATGATGCCTCATCACTAGCACAATTAATTGCAGATGAGGCTTACACAGACAGTGTATTTTTTTTCTGTGGTGACCAGAGAAGAGATGAATTGCCCGATATACTGCGTGATAACGACATTGAAGTAAATGAAATAATTGTTTACCAAACCATTGCTACACCAAAGCTTATCAATAAAAAATACAACGGTATACTTTTTTTTAGCCCGAGTGCGGTGCAGAGTTTTTTTTCTATAAATAAAATTGATAAAGACACTACACTATTTGCCATTGGGAATACTACAAAAAATACTATAAAAAAATACAGTAACAATAATGTTCTTATCAGCGATGCGCCTGGCAAAGAAAGTTTATTACAAAAGGCCATTGCTCATTTTGTGAACAACGAAAAATAATTATGAGTACAATAAAAAACGACCTCCTTTTAAGGACCCTGCGCGGAGAACCAACAGAAAGAATACCCGTATGGATGATGCGACAAGCCGGCCGCTACCTGCCACAATATATGGTGCTAAGAGAAAAGTACGGATTCTTTGAACGCTGCCAGACACCCGCACTCGCTTGCGAAATAACATTGCAGCCTGTAGATATTATTGGTGTGGATGCGGCTATTTTGTTTTCTGACATTTTGGTAGTGCCGCAAGCTATGGGACTTGAAGTGCAATTGATAGAAAGCAAAGGCCCGGTTTTACCAGACCCGATAAAAACCAGCAACGATTTACAACGGGTACGGGTACCCGAAGTTCATGAAACACTGCAATATGTTTTTGATGCTATTAAACTAATTAAGCAGGAATTAAACGGCCGTGTACCGCTAATCGGTTTTGCAGGTGCACCGTGGACATTGCTTTGTTATATGGTGCAGGGAAAAGGTTCCAAAACTTTTGATGAAGCAAAAGCTTTTTGTTATACCCAGCCACAACTTGCACACCAGTTGTTACAAATGATAACCGATACCACTATTGCTTATTTAAAAGCACAAGTAGAAGCAGGTGCAGATACAGTGCAAATTTTTGATAGCTGGGGCGGCTTATTAAGCCCTGCTGACTTTGAAAATATTTCTTTGCGCTATATACGTCAGATTGTAACAGCACTTAAAGATCATGCACCTGTAATTATTTTTGCAAAAGGTGCATGGCATTCATTGGAAAGCATGGCTGCCACCGGTGCACACGGACTTGGTATAGACTGGTGTATTGATGCACCTATGGCAAGAAAATTTGCAGGCAACAACATTACATTACAGGGAAATTTTGATCCTGCAAAACTTTTATCGCCCATACCAGTTATAAAACAGGAAGTAAAGACAATGCTGGATTCGTTTGGCAAAGGAAATTATATTGCAAACCTCGGGCACGGTATATTACCAAATGTGCCGGTAGATCATGCAAAAGCATTTGTAGATACGGTGAAGGAATACTCACCGCTTCGCGGTTAAGATGGAACGCTGATTTTTATGATTGTTAAGATTAAGTATGATAATATCTTTTAAACAAGAATGAATATTATTGAACGAGCATAATAACACAGATGATTCATTGTTGCTACGCTCAGTTCGACAGTAAGATTATTGTTGAACAGTCTTAACTTAACAATCTAATATCAAATCATTTTAATCATAAAAACCATAAAAATCAGCGTTCCATATTCAGACCGAAGGTGTCTAAAAAGTTAAATCATGGATACAGCCCCGAATTATAAAACTTCTACCCAGGCATTTAGAGGGCAATGGATAGACTATATCTATCACCTGCAGGATGACATTTGCATTGCACTGGAAACCATTGATGGCAAAGCTAAATTTATTGAAGACAACTGGGAAAGGGCCGAAGGCCGCGGCGGTGGTGGTAAAACACGTGTCATCAGCAATGGCAATGTATTTGAAAAAGGCGGCGTAAATACGTCAGTGGTTTACGGGCATGTAAAAGATAAAATGAAAGCACAGCTTGGTGTGGAAGGCGCAGCAAAATGGTTTGCCGCAGGTTTATCTTTGGTATTGCATCCTTCTAATCCTTATGTGCCTACGGTGCATGCCAATTGGCGCTACTTTGAATTATACGATGCCAATGACAATGTTTGCGACCGCTGGTTTGGGGGTGGCACAGATCTTACGCCTTATTATTTGTTTGAAGAAGATGCAAAACATTTTCATCTAACCATAAAAAATACAATGGATAAATTTGGAACCGATCTTTATCCTACCTATAAAAAACGTTGCGATGAATATTTTGTAAACAGTCACCGCAATAATGAAAGCAGGGGAATTGGCGGTGCATTTTATGATCATCTTCGTCCGGAAAACGATGAAGCAGCAGAAAGACTACGCAAATTCCAGGAAGCCAATGGCAATGCCTTTCTCGATGGATACCTGCCTATTGTAAAAAGAAGAAAAGACATGTTATTTGATGACACACAAAAACACTGGCAGGAAATAAGAAGGGGCCGCTATGTAGAGTTCAATCTCTTGCATGATCGTGGTACTTTATTCGGAATAAAAACCAATGGAAGAACAGAAAGTATTTTAATGAGCCTGCCACCAACCGTTAGGTTTGAATATGATTATAAACCGGAAGCTGGTAGCGAGGAAGACAAGCTTTTACAAGTTTGTTTGAAGCCCAGAGATTGGATTGATGGCTGATGTCTGATGTGACGATTTTCGATTTTGGGATTGCGGGATTTTGTGATGTAGGTGAAAAACATCAAATAACAATGATGATAAAACCTACCCTCCTTCAAAGCTAATTTCGATATTGTGATTCGATAAAAGTTTGCTTATGACAAAATTCGAATTACAGCAACGAACAAAGGAATTTCATATTGATGTTATTAAGATCTGTACCTTATTACCAAAAAAAGCTGCAGGTTTCGAAACCGCTAAACAATTAATAAGATCAGCAGGGTCAGTTGGCGCTAATTATGGAGCAGCATGTAGGGGTAAGTCCAAAGCAGATTTTATTTATAAAATTGAAATAGTTCTTGAAGAAGCCGACGAATCTTTATATTGGTTACAAATTGTAAAAGATGCAGCTTTGTTGCCAGTAACATCGAGCAGTCAATTGGATTTCTTAATTAAGGAAGCAAATGAGTTGGTAAGCATTTTTAACGCAGCAGATTTAACTGCTAAAAAAAACAGGGATCAAAAAAATCTCAAAATCACTAAATCTCAAAATCAGCAATAAATCGTGTATCTACAAAAGCGAAACCGCATTCTTAGAACAAGTCCATCAATAAGAAGCCTGGTGGCAGAAACGTCTTTGTCGCCTAACGACTTTATAGCCCCATTGTTTATTGATGAAGGCCAAAACATAAAAACTGAAATTACCTCTATGCCAGGTTATTACCGCAATAGCCTTGACGTGACGGTAAAAGAAGTAAAAGAATTGTGGGGCATGGGCATCAAATGCATATTGTTATTTATAAAAGCAAAAGACGATACCAAAGACAATACCGGCAAAGAAGCATGGAACAAAAATGGATTAATGCAGCGCAGCATAAAAGCTATTAAAGATGCAGTACCTGAAATGGTTGTAATGACTGATGTAGCATTGGACCCATATTCTATTTACGGCCATGACGGCATTGTAAAAGACGGTGAAATAGTAAACGATGAAACAGTTGAGGCACTTATAAAAATGAGCCTTAGCCACGCTGAGGCTGGTGCAGATTTTGTTGCCCCCAGCGATATGATGGATGGCCGTATTGGCGCCATAAGAAAAGCATTTGAAGAAAACAACTTTACAAAAACAGGCATTATGGCTTATAGCGCCAAATATGCTTCATGTTTTTACGGGCCATTTAGAGATGCATTGGACAGTGCCCCCGGATTTGGTGATAAGAAAACTTACCAGATGAATTATGCTAATCGCACTGAAGCCATTAAAGAAGCTTTGATGGATGTGGAAGAAGGTGCAGATATTGTAATGGTAAAACCGGCGCTCTCTTACCTTGATATTATCCGTGAGGTAAAAAATACAGTACAGGTGCCCGTTAGTGCATACAACATTAGTGGAGAATATGCCATGGTAAAAGCTGCTGCAAAAATGGGCTGGATAGATGAAAACAAAGCTATAATAGAAACACTTACTTCTATGAAAAGAGCAGGCGCAGATTTAATAGCAACGTATTTTGCACGAGAAGCGGTGAAGTTAATTGTCTGAACCAGGATTTAGAAGGATTAATAGGATTGAATGGAACACAGATTTTTATGATTGTGATGATAACTATGACTAAAACAAACAATCTTATTAATGTTAAGAATCATAACAATCAGCGTCCTATATTACACCGAAGGTGTGTATTGCTTCGCGATTGAAAACGGAATACAGATTTTTATGATTGTGATGATAACTATGATAGATCAAAAATCTTACCTTATCTTAAAAATCATGGCAATCAGCGTTCCATTTCGTACCGAAGGTGCTCAATAAAAAAATCATTCAACTATGACCGACAGAAGACAATTCATAAAAACAAGTGCTGCACTAAGCACAGGCATGTTATTGCATAAAACCAATGTATTTGCAACAGGTGTACAAGATTTTGAAAGCAAAAGACCGCCACTGGCACAAAGAAAGTTTACCAGTGCACATGTAGAAGAAGCCATAGCCGCCATTAAAAAATCTTTGCCCGGCAAAGAAATTGCGTGGTTGTTTGAAAACTGCTTTCCCAATACATTAGATACAACGGTTGATTTTGAAATACTCGATGGCAAACCCGACACTTATGTAATTACCGGAGACATAGACGCTATGTGGCTGCGTGATAGCACAGCACAGGTTTGGCCCTATCTCTCATTGGTAAAAGGCGATGAAAAATTGCAACAACTTATTGCAGGTGTTATTAATCATCAGTCAAAATGTATCCGCAAAGACCCATATGCCAATGCATTTTATAAAGACGAGAATAAAGTAAGCGAGTGGAAGCATACAGATATTACAGACATGAAACCCGGCATACATGAGCGCAAATGGGAAATTGATTCATTGTGCTATCCAATAAGACTTGCACATAAATACTGGCAGCTTACCGGCGACACGAAACCATTTGATAACAGCTGGAAAGAAACAGTTGCTTTAATTGTAAAAACTTTTAAAGAGCAACAAAGGAAAACTGGCAATGGGCCTTACACTTTTCAACGCAATACCGCATGGGCCACAGATGGGGTTCCGCTTGGTGGTTATGGCTATCCTGTAAAACCTGTTGGGCTTATTTGTTCTATGTTCCGCCCCAGCGATGATGCCACAATTTTTCCGTATTTAATTCCTTCTAATTTTTTTGCGGTTGTTTCCTTGAAGCAGGCCGCAGAAATGGTTAATAAAATTTATAAAGATGCTGCATTAGCAAACGAATGCCAGCAGCTTGCTACTGAAGTAGAAAAGGCTTTGCAACAATATGCCGTTGTAGCACATGCGCAGTTTGGAAAAGTATATGCTTATGAAGTAAATGGTTTTGGCAGTTTCAATTTAATGGATGATGCCAATGTGCCCAGCCTGTTATCACTTCCTTATTTAGATGCAAGACCGGTAAGCGATCCAATTTATCAATCAACACGAAAATTGGTTTTAAGCGAAAGCAACCCATTCTTCTTTAAAGGAAAAGTAGCAGAAGGCATTGGTGGCCCGCATGCAGGCATGCAAATGATATGGCCTTTAGGCATTACCATGCGTGCACTTACCAGCACTAATGATGCTGAAATAAAAAAATGCCTTAGCATGCTGGTTTCCTCTCACGCAGGTACTGGATTTATGCACGAATCGTTTCATAAAGATGATGCTAATAACTTTACACGCAAATGGTTTGCATGGGCAAATACTTTGTTTGGCGAACTGGTGTTAAAAATGCATCACAGCAAGCCAGGTTTATTGGCGGCTTTATAGCCACGGAGGCGCGGAGAACACATAGGTTTCACGGAGGACAAGTCGGGAGGCCGCAATCGTGAGACCTAAAGTAATAAGGCAAATTAATTTTATTAAGAAAAAGGCTCATTATATAATGAATATTGAAACAAGCAAGGCATTATTTGAACGTGCACAGAAAACAATTCCGGGTGGTGTTAATTCTCCTGTACGTGCATTTAAAAGTGTTGGTGGCACACCGTTATTCATGCAAAATGCAAAAGGAACTTATCTTTTT
Organism: Chitinophagaceae bacterium; assembly: GCA_044227095.1. Lineage (GTDB taxonomy): Bacteria > Bacteroidota > Bacteroidia > Chitinophagales > Chitinophagaceae > JACMLD01. Next base: position 629,106 of record JBGAFV010000001.1, read on the forward strand.
GATGCTGATGGAAACAAATACATTGACTATATAGCTTCATGGGGGCCAATGATATTGGGCCATGCTTATCCTGCTGTTGTAAAAGCTATACAGGAACAGGCAGTGCATTCTACTTCTTATGGTGCGCCTACTGAACTTGAAATAAAAATGGCAGAACTTATTACCAGCATGGCACCTAATATAGATATGGTGCGTATGGTAAGCAGCGGTACAGAAGCATGTATGAGTGCTTTGCGATTAGCAAGAGGTTATACCGGTAAAAATAAATTCATCAAGTTTGAAGGTTGTTATCATGGCCATGCAGATGCGTTTTTAGTAAAAGCCGGCAGCGGATTGGCTACGTTTAATATACAAACAGTGCCAGGTGTAACTGGTGGCGTTTCCAATGATACGCTTACCTGCGCTTATAATGATCTACCCGCAGTAAAACAATTGGTTACTGAAAATAAAAATGAAATAGCTGCTATTATTATAGAACCGGTAGCTGGCAATATGGGCTGCATACTTCCGCAAAAAGGGTTTTTGGAAGGATTGCGGGAACTATGCAGCAAAGAAAACATTGTATTGATTTTTGATGAAGTAATGACTGGCTTCAGGCTTGCTGCTGGTGGTGCGCAGGAGAAATTAAGCATTGATGCAGACCTTGTAACCTATGGAAAAGTAATTGGTGGGGGTATGCCGGTTGGGGCCTTTGGTGGCAAGAAAGAAATTATGCAGCATATTGCTCCGCTTGGAAATGTATACCAGGCGGGAACTTTAAGCGGCAACCCTATTGCAATGATTGCGGGCTATACCATGTTGCAAACATTAAAAGATCAACCCAGGATTTATAAGGAACTGGATGAAAAAACTGTTTACCTGCGTGATGGCTTGCAAAAAGTATTAAACAATTGGGGCAAGCCATTTATCATTAACCAATTTGGTTCTATGCTAAGTGTACACTTTAGCGATAAGCCCGTCAATAATTTTGCAGATGCGGCTGCTGCAGATAATAAAAAATTCAATCAGTTTTTTCATGCTATGCTACAGCGTGGCATTTATCTTCCGCCTTCTGCTTTTGAAAGCTGGTTTTTAAACAATGCATTAAGCAAGGAAGATTTGGATACAACAATTGCCGCGGCAGAAGATAGTTTAAAGGAGATATAATCAAAAGACGAGAGGCAAGAATCGAAATAGAATGATTATTTACCCAGCAGTGAAACGCTATTTAACATCATTGCCCGTCCGAATGGCAGCCGGACGGACGTCGCACCCTTGTACGGCAAATCTTTATTAATCTTTTTCCGCTCACTTCTCACCACTTACGTCTCACAATTCACGCCTTACGGCTTCACATCAAACCAAATTAATGCCTTTCTCCTGTAAAAGATGATATATAGCTTTACTCACATCGCTTTTAGCGTTATCAACCCTAGATACATCTTTGCACCAGAAAGAAAAATCAATTTTCACTGTTGTTCCTTTCAGGTAAGTAAATAAAACTTCCGGCTGACGCTGTGTTAATACGTTTGAATTTTCTTTTAAAATTTCAGCAAATCCTTTTTCAATAGCTTCAGCATCCGGCAACTTATCTACCGTAACCGGCAATTCTACTTTTATATGATTATTGCTCAGCGTCCAGTTTACAATATTATGCGCAAGCAAATCACCATTTGGTATAATTACTTCTGCGCCATCGGGTGTTAGCAAAGTACTGGACCGTATACTAATTTCTTTTACCCTTCCTTTTTTATCGCCTACTTCAACGGTATCGCCTATGCGCAATGGCCTGTCAAAGATGAGTATAATACCCGATACAAAATTGTTTACAATTCCCTGCAAACCCAAACCAATACCAACGCCCAATGCACCAAGTATTACGGTTATCTTATCCATAGGCAAGCCAGAAGCGGCTACTGCCAGTAAAAAACCTGCAATCAATAAAACAAGACGTGTAATCATCAGGCGGGATCTTTGGCCTTTATTATCAAATGCAGCATCGTCGCCAATATCGCCAAAAAAATAAGCAATGTATTTCTGCAAAAAATTTGCTACCCATATAATACCAAGAAACAGTACCACGCCACCAAATGTAAAAGAAATGCTTCCTATCTCTTGTGGTGATACAAGGAAAGACTCCAGCATATCGTACACAAAATTGTAAATATTAAGGTTGGTGGTAACTGCAATAATACAGATAACAACGGCTACAACCGTCACCAGCCTGTTGATGCCTTTAATAATAGGCGCCGCATCAAAATAATCAGGATAATTTTTTCTTACCCTGCTGGTTTGTATCTGCAACAAAAACGCTTCTTCCAATAATTTTACAAAAACAGTTAATGAAATAATTTGTGCAAAAGTATAAATGGAAGTATAGCCAAATATTTGTGTAAGCGTAGAACGACCAAAAATGTTACAAACAACGGCCAGGAAATTTAAAGCAATGTAAATACCTGTTCCAAAAAATAGCGCTTTACTTTCTTTTGCCTTTATTAATTGCCGCCAGAACATGAGGCCAAGAAAAATAGCAACTCCATTTACAAACAATACCCACCAGCGCTGTATAGAAAAAGGAAGGCCCACAATGCGTGTACCCGATAGCAATACAAATAAAATCACTATACCACACCAACAATAAAACATTTTTTGCGGCCAGCGTTTCCAAAAAAGGCCGGTGAGTACAAGCATCATTAAAAACTGGGTGGATTCTATATAAATTGCCGGGGCATGTAAATCGAAAAGCGGTGCAAGTGTAAGCATCCATACTAAGCAGGCAGCTATTGGTAGGGGGTTGATGTATTTAAAGTGAAAAGATTCTAGCAATTGCAACTTGTTTGCTTTCTTTAACAAGCGATAGTTATTAAATACCCAAAAGAAAAAGATTAAACCTGTTAGTAAAAGCCATGCTCTTTTTGATTGGGTATTTCTAAAATAATATTTTACTGCCTTGTTCTCACTGTCAATAGATCTGCGGAAATTTTGTGCATTTGAAAAACCCGGTGGCCTCGGTGCCCGCGTTTCCCATATATAATTTCTTTCTTTGGTAAAAGCACGGGGCCCAACTTTAGCCAACAAAGTATTGGTTTGATTGAGCAATTCTGCAACTGTAATATTATTGGCAGATGCGTGTGCTTTAAGGCTATTAATATCATTGGTAGCTTTTCTTACCAAAGTATCTGTTAGTCTCCATTTTGCACGCAGGCCTTTTAACTGGGCACTTAAGCTTTGTCTTAATACAGAATCCCTGAACGCTTGTCGCAATGTGGTGTCTTTGCGCAGATCAAGAACTTTTCTTTTCAGCGTATCCAGCTCATTATCGTATTCATTCAACAAGTCAGCAAATTTTTTATCTCCCTGTTGTATTGCTTCTAATAGCGTATAAAACATTTGCAGGTTGCGCAGGTTAAGGGTACGATCGTTAACAGATATCCGTTCCCTGATTACAGCAAGTGCAGTATCGCTTTCGTCAAGCCCGGAAGCTATCTCTTCCAGTTTATCAAAAGAACCAGTAACAACGGGTACACGATTAAGCGTTTGATAAACGTTCTGGATACGTAACAGGTAATCGCTTTGTGTAAGAACATTATTATCTGCAAAAAGAGTTGTGTCAAAATAGCGCCGACGTGTACTGTCTGGCCGGCGCACAGCAGTATCTGTGCGGTTTACTAATTGTGCAGCCGTGTCGCGTTGTGGCGCATTGTTTTGCGCTGACAAAAAGCTGGTGTAAAAAAAGATGAATACAAATAAGCAGCAAATTATCTTTTTGTTCATGGTGAGGTAACGATGATAATGCTGCAAAATTGCAACAATACTATTAGCAGACCATTAAAAGAGGTAGAAAATATTTTTTAGCAGTAAAAATGCTTACATATGCTTTAAAAATGCTTTGTCAAAGCCGGTGCTTAAGGATATACTGCTTAATTGTGCGACGCAACAGGTGCCGACAGCTGAACCAATGCTCACCCAAAAAAAACATTTTATTGTAGCAACTCAGGATAATTTTAATTCATTGTTATTAATTGCATTAACATCAGTCAAACCAGTTTTTTTCTTTTTTCTGCCCCACCAAATATAAAATCCTGTAACAGGAAGACTTGCTGCAATAAGGCTGGCAAAGAAAGCCATAATTTTTCCGGGAAGGCCGAGTATAGCGCCTACATGTATATCATAATTCATCCGTTTTATTTTATCGGCTACGGTTGCTTTTTTAAATGCACCGGCATATGTTCCTTTTCCTTCTAATTCCTTTCCGGTGTATTGATCAAAATAATAACTGTCTATATTATAATAAGTGCCAGGCCGATGATTAAGATTGATTGAAAGACACTCTGCCGGACTTGCGGTAAAAAAAATGCTGATGCTTTCATTGTTACTTTTCTTTTGCATCATTTGCTGCCATACAGCATTCATGGTTTTTTGTTTATCATTTACAGCAAGCGAAGTATCTGAAGAAGGTGCAAAATATGCTGGCATAGTTTTACCTGCAGAACTAACCCAGTACACAGATTTTGCAAACCACTCAAAGCCCATTACAAGTCCGGTAATAGCTAAGAAAAGAGCTACCCACGTCATATAAAACCCAAATACATTGTGCAGATCATAATTTACACGGCGCCATCTGGCGTTCCATTTTATACTAAACCTTTGTTTGCGTGCTGCTTTGTTTTTGGGCCACCAAAGTATAAGGCCGCTAATCATCATTACCAGGAAAATTAAAGTAGCGCTGGCCATAATTATTTGGCCAATTGTATGTGGCAACCACAAATAAAAATGTCCATCAAGCACCACACGAAAAAAATCACGGTTCATGTTTTTTACTTTCAGTACATTACCGCTGTAAGGGTTAAGCGCAACAATTTTATAATTGTCTTCATCATAATAAGAAACAATTACAGCATCGCCAGGTTTGCCATAATCAATGCTGTTGGCTTTTTTTCCATCCAATTTTTTTTCTGCAAGGTCTTTTAATAACGCAGGTGGCAACAGTGGCTTATTTTCTGACTGTACAAAACGATAAGGTTCGGTTGCATTTCTTATTTCCTGTTCAAACGCAAGTATACAACCGGTGATGCCTAATAAAAAAACTATAAGCCCGGACGTTAATCCGAGCCATAGATGTGTTTTACCAATAATTTTTTTTATCCGCATTAATCCTAAAATTTATAACCAACACTAAACCTAACATTGGTACCAGGTTCTGCCTGCCAGTAGTAATATGTTTGAGTAGATGTTGAATAAGGTGCGCCTGAGTATAAATATTTATTAAGGATATTATTTACCACCAGGTTAAAACTCATTTTATCTTTTACATAGGATAAACTGCCATCCAGCCTGAAATAATCTGGTAAACTGTTAGCAGAATTATCAAACACATACCAGGGCGAACGTTTTACCTGGTATTGATAACCTATTGATATACCAAAACCATTCATTACACCATTATCGAACCTGTAATTTAACCACGAGTTCTGAATATGCCTTGTAGAGCCTGCTACCTGGTTGCCTACAACTTTTGGATCACTGTCTTTTGTAATTTTTGCTTCTGTATAAGCATAGTTAATAATCACATCCAGGTTTGGTAAAATTTTCCCTTTAATATCAACTTCTATACCTTTTGTTTTTTGCTGACCAGACTGACGTTGATAATATTGGCCTAATGGATTAGTATGATCAAAATCTGTAGTTAATACATTGTTTCTTGTAATCTGGTAAACAGCAACAGAAGAATTCCATTTGCCATTCATCCAATCTCTTTTAAGACCAAGTTCAAGATTGGCGCCAACGATAGGATCAAAACTTTTGCCCTGCCAGTCGCTTCCATAGTTTTCCATAAATGACTGATCAGATACAAAATAAGCCGAAGTATTTTTATCAATGGAGTAGCTAAGGCCAATGCGTGGTGTAAACCTGCTCTTTGAGTAAGAACCAGAATATACATCTCCGGTTTTAAGTGTAGTATATCTGCCGGCAAGGGTTAATCGTAGTTTGCTATCAAAAAAATTCAGTTCATCCTGCACATACAAACCTGTATAAGCATTGTAGTAATGAACGCCCCTTTCTCTTAATGATTTGCTGCGATCAAACTCGTTTGAAAGAGATGAAACACCATAAACAGGTTTATAAATATTTAGTGTTCCTAATGAAGCAGACTGGTTCCAATCGTGATAATAATCTTTATTGCTCATGTCTACACCAGCCAGTATTTTATGAAGAACGCTTCCTGTTCTTGCCTCACCTGTAAGAAACATCTGTCCTATTTTGGCCATACCCAAAACATCCCAACTGCTAACGCCCCTGTTCAATAAACTATCATTGCCGGGTACAAATCCATCGGGCCATGCAGGCCACATGCTCATACCTTCCTGCTGGTAATTAAGATAAGTGCCTTGTGCTGTAAACTTCCAGTCGTTATTAATTTTATGTTCTATAATAGCCAGTATGCTTCTTTCATTCATGTTTGTTGGCGGCAGGTTGCCTTCTGCATTGGTAAAATTGCGTGGCAAATCAGCATAACCTTTTTTAGAAAAAAGATAATTAGAGCCAATAATGTTTACCTGCGAAAACTGGTGCGTATACTCAAGCGTTAAAGATGTTTTATCATCAACCAAATATTTTATTACCGGTGCAATGGTATAACGGTTATTAAAATCGAATGGCCTTTGCGAACCTTTTAACTGGCCCATTACATTAAGGCGGTACAATAATTTTCCATCGCCTGATAGTTTGCCATCTAAATCAACGGCAGCCCTGTAAAAATCAAAACTTCCTAAAGAAATACTTGCTTCTCCTTTTGTTCTGCCGCTTGGTTTTTTTGTAACAATATTATAAAAGCCGCTTGGGTCGCCGTTAGCCAGCATAAAACCTGCAGGGCCTTTTACAAATTCAATACGTTCTACCATGCTCATGTCTTCAGTAAGCGGGCCCCATGTGGTAGAGACGTTCATACCATTTCTAAAAGCCCCAACATTACTGCCACGCATGGTTATACGTGCATAGTTATCCCAGTGTTCTACTCTTGATGCTCCACTTACATTACGGGTAACGCCTTCAAGCATATCAAATATTTGCTGATCGTTTATCAGTTTACCAGTTATTACCTGTATGTTTTGCGGAACGTTAAGAATAGGTGTTTGCAAACGCAATGAATTAGAGAGGCGATTTGTTTTAAAATTATTTTTATTAGCTACTACCACTACTTCGTTCAGTTGTTTATCAGAAAGGCTTAGCTGAATATTTACATTGCTTGTTTTGCCATTTTCAACTGTTACTTCCTGTTCAGCATCTTTATAACCAACGAGGCTTATTACCACGGTTTGCGTTCCCGGCTGTACATTTTTAATTTTAAACACGCCATTGTTATCTGCAACTGCATTCCTGCTCAGGTTTTTCAATAAAACAGTAACACCTTCTGCTGGTTTATTATCTGCTGTTGTAACTTTTCCTTCAATAATGCCTGTATGCTGTGCCTGTGCTTTACTATTTATAAAACTAATTGCTACCACTACAATAAGGACGGCTAACTTTTTCATTTTACACATAAGTTTGTTTTGGCGGGCACACTATGGAAAAACTCCTGCATTAAAAAAAACTTTCTTAATGAAAAGAAACCCAATAATGGCCCTATAAAAAGTTTTTTCTTTCAGCTACGAATTTAATTGTGGAGTAATTGAATGATTATCAAAATGCGGAAACTGTTTTACGCAATAAGGAAACTGACCTTATTGTGACAGAAGAGAATTTGTTAATAGACTAGGGGTTAATTATGATTACATCTGTAGTTTTTCATGGCAGCATCGTTGCCACGCCCGCCTCAACAAATTCAATCGGCAGGCTCGCTTCATCTTTTGAAAGATTGGCAACGGCTCGTGTTATGCAGCAATAACTATTGATAGAATCTTGTATTCCGCTCAGGAATATTTTTTTTCAAACAAAGTTCGGGAAGAACATAGATAGTAATGAAGTCAGATGCTTCATACAGCAGCTTATTAAAAAATCATTACAATCACTTTAATCATAAAAATCAGCGTTCAGTTTAAAATTGTGCTATTAACTAACGCCGGCTAATAAATACACCTGGCAAAGTGCCGGTTACTTTTTTATTTCTGTATACTATTTTACCATTTACCCAAACCATTTCTATGCCCGATGACAATTCTTTAGATTTTGTCATGGTAGAATTATCAGCAACAGTTGCAGGATCAAACAAAACAAGATCTGCAAAATAACCGGGAGCAACAATGCCCCTATTAGATATTCCAAGATGTTCTGCGGTAAGCCCCGTCATTTTATATACCGCAGTTTCTATTGGCATAATTTTTTTATCGCGAACATAACGCCCAAGCACACGTGTAAAAGCGCCATAGCCACGTGGATGACCGCCATTAGATCCGTCTGAACAAATATTAGTATAATTCCATTTTAAAAAATTGATTACATCTTCGTCCAGCATAGAAGCCCCGGCAATGGCAGCGCCTTTATCTCCTGCTTCTCTTACAACACGCATCAACGCACGGGCATCAGATTCATTGTTCATTTTTGCAATCTCACTAATAGTTTTGCCTTCGTAGTTTTTATTGGCAGGAAAATAAGTCATTACAGATGCTGAAGGATCAAACAATTCCTGCGTGGCATACAACGCACTGGCTTCATTGTCAAAATCCTTTTTAGGAAACAGAACCCGCGGTGTAGACGACCACATGGTATAAGGATAGCAATCGGCCGTAATGTCTATGCCTTCTGAACGTGCTTGCTGCAACTGCGCCAATATATCTGCAGCATTTCCCCATTTGCTGCGCATCGCAATTTTAAAATGAGAAATCTGTACCGGTAGTTTTGCTTCCCTTCCAATATTGATAATTTCCTCAATAGAGCTTTCAATATTCATGTCTTCACTACGTATATGACTTATATAACGGCCACCAGCAGCTGCTGTTGCTTTTGCCAGCTCAATCACTTCGTCCCTCGTGGAGTAAAAGCCTTCTTCATATTCAAGCCCGGTAGATAATCCCAATGAGCCTTTTTGTATATCATCTGCCAATAATTTTTTCATGGCATTTACTTCATTAGAATCAGCAGCACGCAGCAATGTATTCTTCATTACCATTTCGCGAAGCGATGCATGGCCGGTATAAGTAGCGATATTAATTGCAACAGGGCGTTTTTTAAATCTTTCTTTTAAAGTATCAACCGGCCACGATTCTCCATCCTGTCCTATAACAATTGTAGTAATGCCCTGGTTAACGGCAGCTATAGCTGAGGCATCATCATCTAATCCTCGTTCATGATGACTGTGGCTATCTATAAATCCTGGCGCAAGAATGCACCCTTTTCCGTCAATCACTGTTTCATCTTTAAAAGCTGTAAGATTGCCAATATCTTTTATCCTGTTATCAATTATTCTCACAGCAGATTTTTTTGCCGGGGTACCAGTGCCATCTATCAACTGAATATTGGTAATAAGCTGTGTTTGCGGTATTGTATAGGGTTTGCCCAGTAAAATATTTTTTACAACACCCCGTGAGATAAAATTCTGATCATTATTCAGCAAAATAAGCGTTTGATTGCTTGCAGTAAAACGATCTATATATGTGCGGAAACCAACCCAGCCACCTGTATGATCTACCTCGCCCCCGTCTTTTTGCACAAACCAGCCAAAACCATATTGCGTATTGCTGCCATCATTTAATTTACCCGGTGTAATGGCTTCTTTAAATGTTGATTGCTTCACTAGTTTCTCCGTGTACAACGCCTGATCCCATTTGTATAAATCTTCCACAGAAGAATATACATTGCCATCGCCCACAATACCATCCAGCCAAACCAAATCTTCTGCAACTGGTTTTCCTTTTTCATAATGAAAACCAAACACGCGGGAAGGCGGATACGTTTTCATGGTGAGATTATAGATATAGGTATTGCTCAGCTTTAGCGGCTGCACAATTTTCTCGTCAAAAAATGCAGCACAGGAAACACCCGATACTTTTTCAATTACAGAAGCAAGTGTTGTATAATTGGTATTGCAATATTGCCATCTTTCACCAGGCTTAAAAATCAGCGCTGGTTTTTTTTTGGCCAGTAACGCCAGCATTGTTTCATTTGTAAGTGTATCCAGCAGGGTTCTGTAACGATCAGCTACATCAAAATATTCAGGCAACCCAGAAACCTGGTTTAGTAAATGCCGTAATTTAATTTCAGGATATGGAAAAGAGGGTAAATATTTTTGCACTGCATCATCATATTGCAGTTTGCCCTGTTCTTTGAGTATCATTACCATCATGGCAAAAAATTGCTTTGAAACAGATGCCAGGTTAAATGCCGAAGCAGTTGTAAGTTGTTTTGCGGAAATACCTGCTATACCAAACGCTTTTTTGTACAATACTTTTCCTTTTTCGGCAATCAGCACAGTACCATTGAAGAGTTGCCGCTCATACAAACTGGTTAACGCAGAATCTACTGTTTTAATTTTTGCATTCCATTGGGCAATAGACAAAAATGGGCATGCTATAATAAGCAGGAAGATTATTTTTCTCATGCAAATTGTTTTAAGCGGAGGTATTGATTGGTATATTCGTTTAAAACTAAGAAATAAAATCTGTTTTAATCAGCCCCGTATTTATTAAAGATGGAAAAAGCTATTATAATAACAAACGGTTTGCTTGCTACCGGAGATGCAAAAACTGCCCACGGCCTTATCCGCGAAAGCAAACGTTTTGAAATAACAGGCATTGTAGATCATGCGCATGCTGGTAAAGATGCAGGCGAAGTACTGGATGGAAAAAAACGTGGCATACCTGTTTTTGCAACAGTAGAAGATGCTATAAAAACAGACCCATCAGTTTGCATTGTAGGCGTTGCAACAGTTGGTGGCATTTTTCCTGGCGATTTGATTGAACAGGTAAAAACAGCCATCAGTTATAAACTTTCTATTGTAAACGGATTGCATGATTATTTATCTCAACGGCCCGATATAAAACAACTGGCAGATGATAATGGTGTGGAGCTGATAGATATCCGTCTTCCTAAAAAAAGAAAGGACCTGCACTTCTGGAGCGGTAAGATCTTTAGCATGCAAACGCCTGTTTTTGCAGTGATTGGTACCGATTGTGCATTGGGCAAAAGGACCACTACAAGATTTGTAATGAATGAATGCAATGATGCCGGCATACACGCAGAAATGATTTACACAGGGCAAACGGGCTGGTTGCAGGGAGGAAAATATGGTTTTATATTCGACAGTACACTGAACGATTTTGTTTCTGGTGAACTGGAACATGCCATTCTTAGCTGCAATGAACTGGCAAAGCCAGATGTAATTTTTATTGAAGGACAATCTGCATTGCGCAATCCCAGCGGCCCATGCGGCTCTGAAATGCTGGTATCTGGCAATGCAAAATCTGTAATACTCGTACATGCACCAAAAAGGCATTATTATGAGCATGACCCTGCGTGGGGACCAATTCCCTCTGTAGAATCAGAGATTGCGCTTATTAAACTTTTTGGCTCAACTGTTATAGCAGTGGCACTTAATACAGAGCTTTGCAGCAAAGAAGAAGCATTTTCTTTCCAGGCTGAATATGAAAAAAAGTTAGGCATTCCCGTTATGCTACCCTTACAGGAAGGTTGCAAAAAAATAGTTCCCGTTATAGCGCAACTGATCAAAACAAAAACACAGGCAGCACAATGAAAATAAAAACTGTTCATGCCTACAAAAAAAACCTTGCACTGCAAAAGCCTTATACTATTGCAAGGGAAGTAATTTCTGATGTTGAAAATATTTTTCTTGAGATTACTTTAGAGAACGGCATTAAAGGTATTGGCGCTGCAAACCCTGCGCCAGAAGTAGTGGGAGAAACACCTGCACAAACTTTTCAAAACCTTCATTCCGGTTTTATTCAGCACCTTGTTGGAAAAGACATACGCCACTTTCTTCATCATATTGATACATGCAGAAACCACTTCGTCAATTTACCCGGCACACAAGCTTGTATTGATATTGCATTGCACGATGCTTTCGCTCAATTCCTGGGCATACCGGTTGTAGATTTTTATGGAAGGCAGCATACAAAAATGCTTACTTCTGTAACCATCGGCATAAAAGATGTTGTTGCTACTATTGAAGAAGCAAATGAATATTATGCTATGGGCTTTCGTGTACTAAAAGTAAAAACAGGACTTGATAGTGATACAGACGCAGAACGCATTATCAAACTAAGAGAAAAATTCGGCAATCATTTTATTATTCGGGTTGATGCTAATACAGGTTACGATATAGATCAGCTAAAAGATTTTATAAAACAAACAAAAGATGCAGGGGTAGAATTGATTGAACAGCCATTGTTACCAGCAACAGACAAAGATTTGCTTCTTTTGAACTTTGCCGCCCGTTCTATGCTTGCTGCAGATGAGTCTTTAAAAAATGCTGCTGCCGCATTGTTACTTGCACAGGAAAAATTGTATGGCATATTTAATATCAAACTAATGAAATGCGGTGGCATTTGCGGCGCCATGGAAATTGCAAATGTTGCCAAACCTGCAGGCATTGATTTATTTTGGGGATGCAACGATGAAAGCATTGTAAGCATTACAGCTGCATTGCATGCCGCATTTGCATGCCCTCATACAAAATATATTGATCTTGATGGCAGTTTTGATTTGGCAGAAGATGTAGTAAGCGGCGGCTTTGTTATTGAAGATGGCTATATGCTCACTAATAATAACCCCGGGTTTGGATTAACAATACTATAAAATAAAGCCTCCGATATACGGAGGCTTTATTATTGAACTATAAATACTGTATTAATTTATTTAGAAGCCAGTTGTTTTTGTTTCGGCTTTATCAATGTACTTGTTCAATAGTCCTTTTACGCTGCCTTTTAACTGTGCAGCAGTTAAAATATATACTAACATCTACATACTGCAAGACTAGCAACTAAACAACTCTAGCATCTGTAGTGCTTTTATTTCGTTATCTGCTTCTTCCAGCATTGTGTTTAGTTCAGCAAGATCGTTTCGGCTTAATAAAAGTCTTACACAATCCGATGGTGTGGGAATAACAATATGTTTCAGGTTTCTACGCTCTTCTGGTGGTTGCTGGTTGTTTAGATCTGTTACCATTTTGCGGAAAGATTCAAATTCATCCGGATGAAAAACTATCATTATGTTTCCGTAACCCATTTGTAATCTCCGACACTCCTTGCATTGTACAATATAGCCTTTAGTATCGTGCTGGTAACAGGTATGAAAATCACACATGGCAAAGAATTTTATAAATTGAATAAACAAATATCAGCCGCTGCATTTTATTCTGGTTACGCTTTTGGAAACACGTTTTACGCAAAAAGGAAACTGATCGATGAATGACAATAGGTATGTTCTTACCCTGGGAGGCGGGGGGGGGGGTTAATGCAGCAACAATTCACATGGTTTAAGCCCTGTGTGTTTTTTAAAAGCAGTAGAGAAGTGAGATATAGATGAGTAACCCAGTAACATAGAAACTTCGGTAACGCTCAGCCCCTTTTCGTACAAAAGGTAACGGGCATGTTCCATGCGCTGGCTCTGGTAAAAATCAAATATTGTAGTGCCAAACAATTCTTTAAAGCCTTTCTTGAGGTAGCACTCATTAATAGCCACTTTACGGCTCAGTTCTTTAATGGTGAGTGGCTCACCAATATGCTGAAGTAAAATCTCTCTGGATTTAATGATCTTTTCCCTGTCCTGGTCGTTTGCTAAAAACTTACATTGAAAAGCTTCTACATCTTTATCACCCAGCATACATTCAAGGCTGTACAAAAGCAGCATTTGTGTTTGTGCGTTGATGTAAATATTTTCAAGCGAACCAGTATAAGAATGGTTCAGCAGTGTTTCCAGCACCATGCGGGTACGGCTGCAGAGAGATAATGTTTTTGAGAAAGAAGAACTGTGTGTAAAACCCAAAATATTTTCGGCAAGTTTATTATTGGGTTTAACAGGTTTTGCAAACTGCGATAAATGCATGGGCGAAAAACGAACGCTTATCACATCCACACTTTCCATTCTTTCTTCGCAGCTATTGGAAGTATTCAACTTGCAGCTATTGCATTCAGTTTCATTCTTACGGCAATACATATTGCCCGCAATACAAAAACGGAGTTCGAGATGATTTTCAGCCGGATCATCCTTCTTAAAATGATACACCAGCATACCCACATCCTCCATATTCCATAAAGGCTGTTTGTTGTACCTGCGAATGGAATATTGTACAGAACCGGGTATTTGCTGCCCTTTTTCGTGCATCATTAACAGTTGCTCCTGCATAACAGGTTGCTTATGTGCCAGTGTGAGTATGTCCTGAGGTTGAATCATAATCCGTTTGCAAATGTACTGTTACAACATCAATCTGCCTAAAACGAAAGGCTCGCAATTGTCACCCTTTTGTAATGATTTCAACCAAATACTCAGTATTGAGTATATAGCATTTAAACATCCGGTCTGAAATTTTTTATATAACACTTGACGGTCAAAAAATGAATACTTGCTACCAAATCTGAATAGTATATACTCAATACTAAATACTACCCAAAATCCATTGTTAATAACCCACTAAAAACCTTGATAAAACAGTATTAAAATCATTAGTTTAAATAGAAAAAAGCCCTTTATTTTTCTTAACTTTGCGTACCTAAAATTTAGATTGTTTAACGGCGTTTTAATACCCCAAAATGAGCATAGAAACTTCTGATAAAATAGTTCCAAAAAACCATAGTTACGAAGCAGATAATATACAGGTACTCGAGGGTCTTGAGGCCGTTCGCAAAAGACCAGCCATGTACATTGGCGATGTGAGCGAAAAAGGTTTGCACCACCTGGTATATGAAGTAGTAGACAATTCAATTGACGAAGCACTTGCGGGTTTTTGCAAAAACATAAACGTAACCATACACGAAGACAATTCAATTTCTGTAGAAGACGATGGCCGTGGTATTCCTACCGGCCTTACTACTAAAGAAAAAAAATCGGCACTGGAAATTGTAATGACAGTATTGCATGCCGGTGGCAAGTTTGATAAAGACACTTACAAAGTATCTGGCGGTTTGCACGGCGTGGGTGTTAGTTGCGTAAACGCACTCAGTACGCACTTGCATGTAACCGTTAGAAGAGAAGGAAAAATATTTGAGCAGGAATATAAGATAGGTATACCACAATATTCTGTACGCGAAATTGGCGTAAGCGATACAACCGGCACCACCACTCACTTTTGGCCCGACAGTTCTATTTTTACCACTACTACTTATAAAAAAGATATTTTAGAAGGGCGTCTTCGTGAGCTGTCTTATCTCAATCGCGGCATACACATCAACCTTAAAGACTTGCGTGAGAAAAATGAAGATGGTTCCGTTTATTCAAAAGAATTTTACAGCGAAGGTGGTATTATAGAATTTGTGGAGATGCTGGATAAAAATGCTGGCCGCAATCCATTATTGCCCAAAGTAATTTTTGTTGAAGGGCACGATGCAGTAAGCAATGTAGCTGTGGAAGTAGCACTTACTTATAACGATAGTTACAGCGAACATATCTACTCTTATGTAAACAACATCAACACCATTGAAGGTGGTACGCATGTTACCGGTTTTAGAAAAGCGCTTACCCGCGTATTTAAAAAATATGGCGATGAACAAAACCTCTTTGAAAAAGCCAAGGTTGAAATTGAAGGTGATGATTTCAGGGAAGGTCTTAGCACTATCATTTCTGTAAAAGTACCCGAGCCCCAGTTTGAAGGACAAACCAAAACAAAATTGGGCAACAGCGATGTTAGCGGTGTGGTAGACGCTACCGTTTCCAAAGTACTGGTAGCATTCCTGGAAGAAAATCCAAAGGAAGCAAAAAACATCATTAACAAAGTAATACTTGCGGCACAGGCAAGGGCCGCTGCTAAAAAAGCTCGTGAGCTGATTCAGCGCAAAAACGTATTAAGCGGTGGCGGTTTACCAGGCAAACTGGCCGATTGCTCCGACCGTGACCCAGAACGTTGCGAAATATACCTTGTCGAAGGGGATTCTGCGGGTGGTACCGCCAAACAGGGCCGCGACCGCAGCTTCCAGGCCATTTTGCCATTAAGAGGTAAAATCCTTAACGTGGAAAAAGCCATGGAACACCGTATTTACGAGAATGAGGAAATCCGCAATATGTACACAGCGCTGGGTGTAACCGTGGGCACACCAGACGATCCGAAAGCATTAAACATTCAAAAACTCCGTTACCACAAGCTTATTATCATGACCGATGCCGATGTGGACGGAAGCCATATTGCTACCCTTATCCTCACTTTCATCTACCGTTATATGAAAGAACTGGTAGAGCAGGGCTATGTATTTATAGCACAGCCGCCACTTTACCTGGTTAAAAAAGGAAAAGATCAGGCTTATGCATGGAATGATGAACAGCGCAAGGCCCTGGTAGAAAAACTTGGCAATGGCAAAGAAGACAGCGTTACTATCCAGCGCTATAAAGGTTTGGGAGAAATGAATGCCGAGCAGTTGTGGGAAACCACCATGAACCCCAATAGCCGCACTTTAAAACGTGTTTCTATTGATAGTGCTACAGAAGCAGACCGGGTTTTCAGCATGCTGATGGGTGATGAAGTTGCCCCCCGTCGTGAATTTATAGAATCTCATGCTAAATACGCAAAGGTTGATGCTTAACGAGTTACGTATAAATGAAAGCACAAAAAAAGTGTGGCATACACAGGCTGGCAAGCTATTTGAATTATTCTGATTACCTTTAAACTCAGTTTACTGGATTTATAACCATTTAAAATAAATTAATTATGTCTGAAGAAGTTACATTAACCGCCTACAACGTAAAAACAAAAGAGAAAGGCGTTAAAATTCTTGATGCAGTGATTACCAAAACAGCAAAAGGCGCTTATATGGCCCAAGGCAATGATGGCAAGGGAAATAAACTGACTACCCTGCTTGGTGAAGAAAAAGCCCTGGCAGCAATTAAAGCCGGTATCGCAAAACAAGGCTGGTAATTGTTAGATTAAAAAAAGAGTGTGCCGCATGTTTGTCCGGTACAAAATGGATAAAAGTTGGTTGACTCAAAATAAATAAAAGCCCCGCTTCGTAAGAATGCGGGGCTTATTTTTTCCATTTATCAGGTTATACAAAACTGAGGTAGTTCGATTTCTTTCCAAGAATCTGTACATCGTCTGCTTTTAGCCATTTGTTTAAAACCGTAGCATATACATCTTTAAAATCTACGCTGTGTTTTAAATCTCCATCCTGCAAATCATTCAGGTTAGGCATAGCATTCAACAGGCCTTTTTGTTTTAAACCTCCACTTACAAAAAACATATTGTTAGCCGTGCCGTGGTCTGTTCCGCCGCTTGCATTTTGGGTTACCCTTCTTCCAAATTCAGAGAAAGTCATTAGCATCACATCCTGGAAACGGTTGTTTGCTTTAAGATCATCCACAAAAGCTTTAATGGCATCGTTCATTTCTGTAAACAATCTTTTCTGCTGTCCTTCCTGCCCTACATGCGTATCAAAACTGCCAAGAGAAACATAATACACTTTAGTATTGATATCAGAAAAAACAAGTGATGCAATGGTTTTAAGGCTTTGTCCCAAACCTGTTGCAGGGTATTGCGCCGTTGTTGGCCTTAGCTTGCTTTGTTCAAAAATATAATCTGCACTGCTCAGTGTTTCAGCCATTGTCTTGTACAAATAATCTACCGGTTGCTCACCGGGTTCATCTTTGTGCTGCGACAACATGTCTTTAAAATATTTTTCGTGGCTGGTATTGTACAAACGTTTTGGATCACGCATAGCAATACCATTCATTTTTTCTCCTTTCATAGAGAGGCTTAGCACATCATCAATCTCCAAAGCCTGTACTGGTTTATCACATCCACTGCATTGCGCATCAAGGTAGCGGCCAATCCATCCATTATTTACATACTCATCGCTATTGCTGGCGCTTTGCCATATATCCATGCTGCGAAAATGAGAACGATCAGGATTTGGATAACCAACACTGTTCATAATGCCCAGGCTTCCATCATCGTACAAACCTTTAAACGCAGTTAGCGCAGGGTTAAGCCCAACCTCATCAGTTATTAATAAAGCTTCATCTTTTTTTATACCCAGCTTTGGCCTTGCGTTATAATACAAATCATTCCTTACGGGTATTACTGTATTAAGCCCATCATTGCCACCACTCATTTGCAATACCACCATTACTTTATTACCGGCAGGAACCATACGCGGCGCTTCAAATGCCTTCATAAATTTTGGCAAAAACATAGATGCTGTTGCCAGCGAACCGAGTTGAATGAATTGTTTACGTTTAATATGCATATTATAAGCTTTGAGCTTTTAGCTGTATGAACTATTAGCTAATGGCTAACAGCTTGCAGCTGATGGCTGTTTTTAGCACAATTGGTACTCCGGTGTACTCATCAATTGAATAGTAGTTGTTTTAATAAAATTTTCCCTGCTACTGCTATCTGTATATTTCGTCAGTGTATCAGCGCTAATGGATGTTTTTGTTTGCAGCAATGAACTTGAAATAGCAGCTACAAGATTTTCTCTTGAAACTGATTCAAATTGTTTTATGTAGTTGCTCCAGTTAATGGTTGCCATTATCTGTTGCCCTTTACCATTGCCGTTGTTTCTTTTTCCGGCTTTTGGTAAAGCGTTGTTATCATCGTTACCTGCATCGTCCCTATCCTTTATTCCCATCATCTGGTCATCATCATCTTTTGGTTTCATTTTAAAACTATCGCCTGCGTATATAAGTTCGGGTATGCGCAGGCGCATCATTAATGTAGAACTATCAATCCAGTTTTTACCACCTGGCCAACCCGCTACATTAGGAGGATAAAAAAGTATTTGTCCCAGCAAACGTTGCAGCAATAATTGCGATGCTTCGTTATTAATTTCCATTGGCAATTCACGTCTTATGCCAACAATCAGCTCTACCGGCGATTTTATTTTTGCCCCAATATTTTTTTCGGCATAAAACCAATCGCTGGTAAAAATATCAGTCATCAGTTTTTCAATATCATAATGCTGGTAAAAACGATTTGCAAGAAATTCAACCTTATCCTGGTCAACATCAGCATTTACAAAATACCTGTAGATCTTCTGTGTAATAAAACGGGCTGTTTGTTTTTGTTCAAGTATAATTTTCAAAATGTCATCGCCATTAAAGCGCCCAGTCTTGCCAAGAAATTTTTTGTCGCCATCATCATGTTGTCTTTCCCTGAAAACAAAATCACCATTTATATCTGCCCCCCAACCTGTAAAGGCCCTCGCACTTTCTTTAATATCGTTTTCAGTATAATTTCCACGGCCAAGTGTAAACAGTTCCATTACTTCACGGGCAAAATTTTCATTGGGATGATCTTTCCTGTTTTGGTTATTGTTGAGGAAATTGATCATAGAAGCGCTTTTACTCACTTCTTTTAGTAAATCACCAAAATTGCCCAGCGCATTGGTGCGGATAACATCCAGCAGCTTTTGCTGGTAAAATATATTTATTGTTCTTGTAGCAAAATGTCCATGCCAGAAAAGGCTCATTTTTTCTCGCAATTGCTGGGGACTGGTTATCATTTGCCCAAGCCATGCAAGGTTCAGGTCTTTTAAACCATCTCTCGATTTTACCCTTAATGATTTTCTTTGTTCTTCTGTAAGTTGCTGGCGGCGCATGCCCCCGTTTTGCTGCATGTCCATTAACAATTGCTTCAAATCATTATCGGCTACATCTATATAAACAGGAGACTTATGCGATGCTGATACCATGTTTTTATAAATAGAAGCAGGATTGGCAGAGACAATTGTTGTAAGATCTTCCGGAGAAGGGCCGAAACCGGCACGCCACAATAAATGCAGGTTTTTCTGTTGACTGGACACACTCATTCCTTTATTTTTTGAGTTGAAAAGATAGGACTTGTTTATAAACGATTGGTTTAATGGTTTAGTTGGTGATCCGAAAGGTTTTTAGTTAATAAACGACTAAGCACACTAATCAACAGATCAATTGATCAACCAGTTACCTGAATTCAACTAATCAACTAACTTTGAAGCCGATGCAAAAAAGATTTGTACTCTTTTATTTTTTTCTGTGCTTCGGCTTTTTTGTAAAAGCACAGTTGCCGCCTATCGGGCAATGGAGAGAACATCTTTCTTACAACCAGGCCATACAGGTTACCCAATCCAAAGAAGGCATATTTTGTGCTACGCCTTATGCCTTATTCAGTGTAGATGCGGCAGACAATACAATAGAACGGTTTAGCAAAATGACTGGCCTGCACGAAACCGGCATTCAATCTATGCAGTGGGATGCCAGTACAGAAAAACTTGTTGTTGCTTATTACAATAGCAATATTGATATTTTACAGAATGGCAAAGTTTATAACATTGATGCCATCAAACAAAAAAGCATAACAGGCGATAAAACCATTTACAATATTTTTTGCTACCAGGGCAATGCCTATCTCTGCAGTGGCATAGGCATTATAGTTATTGATGAAAACAAGTACGAAGTAAAAGACACATATACCATTGGCTCTACTGGAAACACCATAAAGGTAAATGGCATAACAACCGATGGCACTTATTTTTACGCAGCTACAGAAGAGGGGTTAAAACGTGCACCAGTAACCGGAGTTAATCTTGCAGATTATCGTAACTGGCAATTGCTTAGCGGAAGTAATGGCCTTGCAGCAGGCGCTTGTAATAATGTACTTGCAGTGCAAACAAAAATAATTGTACAAAAAACCGATTCTTTATTTGTATTGAATGGGAATACGTGGGGTTTGTTATATACTGACGGATGGCGCCTTAACAATACAACAACAACAGAAAACAGAATAATAATCAGCGAGCAAAAATCCGGCGCTGCAAGAGTGTTAGTAATGAATAACGCTGCTGCCATTGATAAAACAATAATACAATCTGGCGTTCTTCTTAATCCAGCACAAGCCATTACCCTACAAAATACAGTTTGGGTAGCAGACAGCGCAGCAGGGTTACTTGCATACAGCAGCGCTGTTGCGCAAAGGTATCAGCCCAATTCCCCGTATTCAATTGCTACCGGGCAAATGACAGCAAGCAACAATATTTTATGGGCAGCATCAGGCACAGTTACGCCAACATGGACAAATACCTTTACTAAAAACGGGTTATATCGTTTTACCAATGATGAATGGTCAAATTTTACAAAAGAAAATATACCAGGGTTAGACAGTTTGTATGACCTTATAGCGGTGACGGCTGACCCAAAAGATAATACTGCATGGGCAGGATCTTACGGTGGCGGCCTTTTACATCTTATAAACGATAAAACAATACAGGTTTTTAAACAGGGTTCGCCAATACCACCTTCGTTTAGCAACCCTAACAATTATTTTATTACAGGGCTTGCGTTTGATGCTGAAAATAATTTGTGGATTGCTGATTATGGTGCCGTTCAAAATATTGTTGTAAAAAAAGCTGATGGCAACTGGAACAAATTCTTTTTGCCTTTTTCTGTTAGCAACAATGCTGTTTCACAAATTGTGATTGACAATTTTAACCAGAAATGGATTGTTTCGCCCGGCAATGGTTTGATTTGCTTTAATACCGGCCAGACCATAGAAAATTCTGGCGATGATAAATGGAAATTATATACAACAGGCAAAGGAAACGGTAACCTGCCCAATAACAATGTGCTGTGCATAGCCAAAGACAAAAACAGTTTTATATGGGTTGGCACTACCAAAGGCATAGGCGTTGTACAATGTCCGCAGGATATTTTCAGCGCAAAGGGCTGCGATGCGGTATTACCTATTGTACAACAGGATAATTTTGCCGGTTATCTTTTTGCAGATGAACAAGTGCAAACTATTGCTGTTGATGGTGCAGATAGAAAATGGGTAGGAACAAAAAATGGACTATGGCTGATTAGCCCCGAAGGTGATAAAATTATTTACCGGTTTACAGAAAGCAATAGTTTATTGCTGAACAATGATGTGCGCAATATTGCAATAGATGGTAAGACAGGTGAAGTCTTTATTACCACTGCTAAAGGTATTTGCTCATTTAGAAGTACGGCTACCGAGGGCGGATCAACAAATTCAGATGTACTTGTATTTCCCAATCCTGTTCCGCCAGGTTATGATGGTACAATAGCTATTCGCGGACTGGTTGATAACGCACTCGTAAAAATTACTGAGCTTAATGGAAGACTGGTTTATCAAACCCGTGCACTAGGCGGACAGGCTGTATGGAACGGAAAAAATTATAAAGGAGGCCGTGTAGCAACCGGCGTTTATCTTGTATTGATAAGTGATGACACAAGAACAGAAAAGTTAGCTACTAAAATTGTTTTTATTGGGAAGTGAGATAGGCTGAGCAATAGCTTTAAGTGATCGATGAGAACGACGACCATGTCTGCAGCGGAATAAGTGAAAGACAATATTGCTTAATCATCCCCTATCGTTCTGTAAAAACCCGTGAACGTGATATAGCAATAAGCTGAACAATTGTATCATAATTCGATAAATAATTCCACGGGATGCTTGCAGCATGACAGGTAAGAACGTAATAGAAGATTGACTTAATCAATTTTAGATCCTAATCAGCAAAAAGGCAGAAATAAAGTAATACTCAATGTCAACCACACACAAAACAAAAGGCATTGTACTGCGCACGGTTAAATACGGCGAAACAAGCATCATTGCTGCTATTTATACAGAGCTCTTTGGTTTGCAGTCTTACCTTATAAATGGTGTAAGAACATCTTCTAAAAAGGGATCAGGAAAAGCAAATTTGTTTCAGCATGGTGCTATACTCGATTTGATTGTTTACCACAACGATTTAAAAAACCTGCACCGCATTAAGGAATACAAATGGGGTTTCCTGTATAAAAATATTTTTTCCAATATTTTTAAAAACTCTGTAGCACTTTTTATGGTTGAATTGTTATCGAAAACAATTAAAGAGCCCGAACAAAACACAAACCTCTTTCATTTTATTGAAGATTCATTTATGCATTTGGATGAAAGCGATCAGAATGTGGTAGCCAATTTTCCGCTCTTCTTTTCTTTGCACCTTGCCACTATCTATGGCTTCCGTCTTTCTGATGAGTATACGCCACAGAACAATTATCTCGATTTACAGGAAGGAGAATTTATACATGAACAACCGGTTCATCCTTATTTTTTGGCAGAACCACACAGTTATACTACTTCGCAATTGCTAAAAACCATGCAACCGCACGAACTGAGTGCAATACAACTTAATAAAGAATCAAGAAGAATATTAATGACAGCATACCAGCAGTTTTATGCATTGCATATACAAGATTTTGGCACCATGAAAACATTGCCTGTGCTGCAGGAAGTGTTATAACCTCACCCCCGGCCCCTCTCCACTTCGTGTAGAGGGGTGCCTCTCCGCATGATACTTTATTAATTATACAATGAGTGATAATAAACATTCGCTTCGTCAAAAAAAATTGCTGCAAAAAAACCTGAAAGGTTAAATTATAATAACCGCCGATGAAACCTGCGGAAACCAACCAATCAGCCAGCAACCTTAAAGGGGTTGAATATTTTAAACTGGGATTGGTGGGGACACCAACCAGGACGTCAAAAAAATTGCTGCAGAAAAGCCTGAAAGGTTTTAATTATAATAACCGCCGATGAAACCTGCGGAAACCAAAAAATCAGCCAGCAACCCTAAAGGGGTTGAATATTTAACGCGGTGCAAGTGTGTGGTGGTGGGACACCAACCACGGTCGAAGTGCGTGTCTTCACGCATCGGAATTCTATAAGATCTTCTTTGAAGAACTCAAATCCTTTGCCAATAGCGTTATACCGGGCTTCATTCCTTTATTAAAACTGCCCAGTTCGTTTTGCCATTGCAATGCTTTTGCTCCATTGCTGGTGGCCCATTGCAAAATAGTTTCAAGGCTTAGTGCAGGAAAATTGTTGTGAAGTGTTTGTATTTCTTTTGCAATGCTTAATTGCCAATTGCTGCTATAACTATCGGTGCCCAATACAATTGCACAATTATTATTGATAAATCTTTCAACTGCCGGCAGTTTGTTTTCAATATACTGATTGGCATTGGGGCAAAAACAATATACCAGTTTCAATCCGTTTGCATTTGCATAATCGTTCGCAAATACAATGTCTTCTTCGGGCATATAAGTATTGTGAATTAAAAAAATGGTTTGTCCATTTTTAAAATGCGGAAGATAAGAACGTATACTGCTTTTGCCGGTAACCGGGAAAGGCGATTTTTCTACACCAAAAATTTTAAACAATCTCAGATAACCTCCCTCACCGGTTTTATACAATTCATCTTCTGCGGGGTGTTCCTGGTTGTGTATAGAAATTGTTTTTCCGGCAGTAGCAGTATTAATCAGTTCAAAAGTTTGCGGGCTAATGCTGTAAGGTGCATGCGGCGTTAAAACATTTCTGTTTGGCAATGGCAAATTATCGTTATGAACTTTTAATACCGTTTCATAATGTGCCATGTTTTCTAATGCTTTGGCATCTGTAAAACTTAATACTTCTATAAAACTTTGCCAGCGCATTTTGCTCATGCTTTTTACACGCACCGCATCAGCTGTATTGCAAATATCGCCTACGGCTATAATGCCGTTATTGTACATTTCGTGTTCTGCTTTTTCAATTTTTTCCTGCACCACTTCTGCAGCAAAACCTCTTTTGGTAACCACACTGCACAAAAACTCTACTAAACCTGTATGTGGTGGAATAACATCTTTAAGATGGCTTAGTTCAAGGTGGCAATGACAATTGATAAGTCCGGGAATAAGTATGCCGTCAAGTTTTTCAATATCGTCACCAGCTTCCTTTGTGTCAACAATATTTTCTATAGTACCGTCTTCTGTTGTAATTAATACTTTATCGTTTTGCAACGTGTACCCGTCGAACAATTGTGCTGCGCTGAATTTCCTGAATGTCATGCCGCGAAGGTAATAAGGAAGATGGGAACCGGGAGACGTGAGTGGAAGTAGTGAATGGCGAGAAGAAAAACGGTTAATAAAGATTTGTGGTTGAAGTGTGCGACGTCCGCCCGGCTGCCATTCGGACGGGCAAGGATGTTTAATAGAATTACAAATGCTGGTAACATAACTGTGTCTCAGCATTTCATAAGCTCACTGCCAGCAATTTATAAACTATTGTGCGGAGAAGCACCCTTCTCCAACTTCGTTAGAGAAGGGACGGGGATGAGGTATACATTCTTTGGTTATAATGCCCACGATGGTTTAATTTTGCCGCTTCTTAAAAGCTGAAGAAATTTTACATGTTAGATAAGTTAGAAGCCATAAAAGCAAAGTTTACAGATTTGGGCGTTGCGCTTAGCAACCCAGAGATTGTGAGCAACAACCAGAAGTTTGGTGCCATGAGCAAGGAATACCGCAGCCTAGAAAAAATTGTAACTGCTTATGAAGATTATAAACGCCTTCTGGGCGATATTGATTTTAATAAGGAAGCGCTAAATGGAGACGATGAAGAATTGCGTGAACTGGCAAAAGCAGAAGTAACCGGGCTGGAAGAAAGAAAAGAAGAAATGGAATCTTCTATACGCCAGATGCTTATACCAAAAGATCCTCAGGATGAAAAGAATGCCATTCTTGAAATACGTGCTGGCACCGGCGGCGATGAAGCCAGTTTGTTTGCAGGAGACTTATTGCGCATGTATATTAAATACTGCGAAAGACGTGGTTGGAAAACTGCTATACTTTCTGAAAACGAAGGCACAGTAGGCGGTTATAAAGAAGTGCAGGTAGAAGTGGTAGGCGATGATGTGTACGGTACTTTAAAATTTGAAAGTGGTGTACACCGCGTACAACGTGTACCCGATACAGAGGGCAGTGGCCGTGTACATACCAGCGCTGCAACGGTAGCTGTAATGCCCGAAGCTGAAGAAGTAGATTTTGAATTGAAGGAGAGCGATGTAAAAATGGAAACTGCAAGAAGCGGTGGCGCAGGCGGACAAAATGTAAACAAAGTAGAAACAAAAGTTTTTCTTACCCATATACCTACTGGCGTAGTAGTGGTTTGCCAAACTGAACGCAGTCAGCTGGGCAACAGAGAGAAAGCTATGCAAATGCTGCGTACAAAATTATACGAAGAGCAGGTGCGCAAACAGGAAGATGAAATTGCACGCCAGCGCAAAAGCCTTGTAAGCACTGGCGACAGAAGCGCCAAAATACGCACTTATAATTTTCCGCAGGGAAGAGTAACCGATCACCGTATTGGCCTTACGTTATATAATCTTGATGCAGTTCTTAACGGAGAAATAAAAGAACTGATAGATAAACTGCAATTTGCTGAGAACGCAGAAAAAATGACGCGGCAGAATTAACAAAAACCGCCAGTAAATATCTACTTGCAATTGTTATTTCTACTGCTTTTTGTTTTTCATATTAAAAAAATAATAGGCTGCCTTGCAACCTTCGTGATTTAAATTCTAACTTAACTGATCTAAACTTCATACTTATGTTAGAAAATCTTTTAGACCTGATAAAACAAAATGCAGGCAGCGCTATTGTAGATAATCCTGCTATTCCTAATCAACATAATGACGCCGCTATTTCAGAAGCAGGCAGTTCTATTATGGATAGCCTTAAAGGCATGTTGGCCAGCGGCAATGTACAGGATGTAGCAAGTCTTTTTAACCAACAAGGTGGCGATGTAGATATTGCCAACCATCCCGCATCACAACAAATACAAGGCAATTTTATTCAAAACCTCATGGGTAAATTTGGTTTGAATGAAGGCGCTGCAAGTGGTATTGCATCCAGTCTTATACCGATGGTGTTGCAAAAACTGGTTCACCAAACAAATGATCCCAACAACAATAACTTCAACATTCAAAATATTATTGGAAGCCTTGCTGGTGGTGGAAACCAGGCTGGTGGTGCCGGTGGTTTAGATATACAGGGCATCCTAAGCCAGTTTACCGGCGGTGGTGCAACATCAAATAACAGTGGCGGCGGTGGTATTTTAGATACAATAAAAGGTTTGATGGGCAAATAATTCCGAAAACAACGTGTACTATTTTCTACAACATAAGCACCTTTAACCGGGTGCTTTTTTTATGTTATTTTAATGCTGATAGGCGGATGATATTTTCTTTTTACGCTGTAAGCCTTGTTGGTACTGCATTTCAGCAAACCGGCAATCTGAATTTATGTAATAACCGTATTTTAACGAGTATAATAACGGTAGTGCTTTAAACCTTTTTTAACCAATATCATCATACTAATGGCACCTGATTTGCGTTACACATAAAGAAGTTCTTATAAAGACTCTCTCTCTCATAAGCAGTCAATTTTCTCATAAGCAGTTAGTTTTGGTTACGGCCCCTGTTTCAACAGGGGCCTTTATTTTACGCGGAGGTTCTTATTAGTTTGATGGAACAGATTCCGTAAGCAATACTGGCAGCAAGTACATCTGCAATAATATCTCCCAGGTCGAAACTTCTGTTGGGTATATAATCCCGCTGTATAAATTCAAGTGCAATTCCATTCGCCACTGCAAAAAGATAAACAAGAAAAAAAATGGTTTTAAGCTGCGATGGTGTTTTCCCTTTCAGGTAATAGTAATAGCACCATAATGCAGTAAAAGTTCCAAATAAAACAACGTGTACTATTTTGTCTAAGTTGGGAATATTAAACAATCCGCCAGAAGGAATAGTAGAACCTGGTAAACATAATAAAACCTGGATCATAAGCGTCCAGGCAATAGCCCAAAAAGATTTGCTTAAAAATCGGTTGATCACGCCTTGTTTTTTTGCTAATCTAAAACATTTACTATGAAAAAGAAAACAGCAGTAGAGATAAGTGCTTTATGCAAAGGTTATGTTTTGCCCACTACATAAATAGGCATGGTTGGTGTTTTGCTTCCACCTTCATTTTCTAATGTAATAGCAAAAGCCTGCGCTTTTGGAATATTGCTCATTTTAACGAGGCCGTTTGCATAGGCTTCATTTATATTTAATAAACCAGCGCTAACTGGTGTACCATCTACAATTGCCCATAACTGGTATTGTTTTCCTGCGGCGGGTTGAGGAAGCCCGTTTACCAGCAGGTAAACATCTTTTGTTTGTTTATCCCAATAAACAGTAGTGGCGCTTTGTGGTGCAACAGACTGGCCCTTCATAGCAATAACAGCCATGTTGGTGTCTTTAATAATATTCAGTGCCTGTTCATAGTTCTCCACTTTGGTTTGCATAATGGAGTTGTTTTTTGCCATTTGCTGGGTGCTTGCAATCATTTCATCAAGCTGTGTTGCAGAAGCTTTGTATTTGTTATAAAAATAGAAGTTCAGCAAAGTGCTTCCTACTAATAAAATAACAGATGCTGCTGCAAGAAATTTTGTAAAGCTTAGTGAACGCACCGGCGTTAGTGGTTGTGTTATATTCTTTACAGGTTGGCTTCCTGGATTTATATCTGCAAATATTTTTTGCTTCAGGTCTTGTGGCGGAGCAATAGCATTATCAAGCGCATGCTTTTCGAGGCTTAGCTCAAAAGCATCCCTTGCAGCTTTTACTTCTGCATGGGCAGCGCAAAGTTGTTCAAACTCTATGCGTTCTTCGTTACTGGCCAAACCCAGCACATAGCTTTCAACAATGCCGCTTGATATGTATTCCTGTATATTCACTTTATAAAATCTCTCAATTGTATTAATGCACTTCTTATTCTTGTTTTTACTGTACCCAATGGCAAACTTTCAATTTCTGCTATCTCTTCGTGTGTGTATCCTTTAAAATAGGCCAGATCTATCAGCACCCTGTGTTCAGTTTTCAGTTTGTATATTACTTTCTTTAGCCCAATATTATCTATACTCAATTGTGTACTTGCCCCACCTTTATCAAAATATTCCGTTTCCGGCAAAGATTGGTTTTTCTGGCTGTTTTGGTATGCTTTAGACCTAACCATGTCTATGGCTAAATTACGGGCTACATTCAGCATCCAGGTAAAAAGGCGGCCTTTAGTGGGATCATAGCTTTCAATTTTCCGCCAGATGTTTACAAAAACCTCTTGCAAAACATCGCTTGCCAGTTCTTTATCTGGCACCACCTGCAATACAATACTGTACAGCGCACCGGAGTAATTGTCGTACAGATAGCTAAAAGATTGTTGATCTTTTGCTTTCAGTAACAACACCAGTTCCTGTTCATTATATGTAACAGTATTATTCAAATCTGATTGGTGGTTTGTGGAATGCGGCGCAAAATAAATTACACGTTGCACCGCTACTCCATATACGAAATAGTATTTACTGTGGATTTAAATTTTCTAATTGTGGATTAACTTACCCAACAACAGCCTGGTAAGCAGCGGCATCTAACAGTTTGGCAACGTCTGCCGGATTGGTTACCGTCATCTTAATCATCCATCCTTCGCCATAACAATCTGTATTTACCAGTTCTGGCTGATTTGCCAATGCAGGATTAACTTCATTAATTGTGCCTGAAACCGGCAGGAACAAATCACTCACTGTTTTTACAGCTTCTACCGTACCAAAAACGGCTTCGGCCTCCAGGGGTTTACCAACAGTTTCAATTTCTACATATACAATGTCTCCTAATTCGCCCTGGGCAAAATCAGTAATGCCAATTGTAGCAATATTGCCTTCTAAGCTAATCCATTCGTGATCTTTTGTGTAGCGCAGGTTTGCCGGTATGTTCATGACTTAAGTTTTATGTTGCAAGGTTAAGAAAACCCAACGAAATTATTTCAACTGTTTCTCAGATTAGGAAAGTAATTTAGCGCCAGTTTGGCGGCAAAGCATCTTATAGAGCCAAACGGACTGTTATATTCAAATCATGAAAATAGAGCACCTGGCTATCTGGACACATCAGCTTGAACGATTGAAAGCTTTTTATGTTCGTTTTTTTGGTGCTGTACCCAACGAAAAATACCATAACCCAAAGAAACAATTCAACTCTTATTTTCTTTCTTTTGATGATGGTACAAGGCTGGAGCTTATGGAAATGCCGGGCATACCCTTAAATAATAATGATGCACTTGCCCAATATACAGGGCTTATCCATTTTGCCATAAGCACGGGAAGCAAAGAAAATGTAGATGCTTTAACGAACAGTATCCGTGAAGCAGGCTACCAGGTATTGGGCGAACCCCGCTGGACGGGCGACGGCTATTATGAAAGTGTAGTACTGGACCCCGATGCAAACAGAATTGAAATAACTATTTAGGGTACAGGGTGAAAGGCTTAGGGTGTAAGGTCAGATAACTTAAATTGCATTTATATTTTAAAAATCAAGTAAAAATTATAAGCTTTCAACCTTCAACCCTACACCTTTCAACTTTAACCTTAAGCATATGCAGCCAATAGAAATTCTGGGTTATGTAGCGGGCACTATGTCTTCAATTGTATTTCTGCCACAGGTTATTAAAACCTGGAAGACAAAATCTGCAAAAGATATTTCTTTAATGATGTTTTTGTTTGCCACTACCAGTGTTGTTTTATGGCTTATTTACGGCATCGTTATAAAAAATGGCTCTATTATTTACACCAACAGTACGGTTTTGCTTTTATCGTGCGTAATGCTATATTTTAAGCTCAGGTACAAGTAACGCTACTATGCTAAAAAACCTAATTGCCTTTGTAAAACATAAGCCGGGATTTACCATGGGCTTTCTGCTTAGCGTTAGCAGCCTTTTGTTGGGTATATGGGTGGCAGCACTTCCTGCCATAAAACAAAGGCTTGGTTTTACAGATGGTACACTTGGTTTGTCTTTATTGCTTTCTCCGGTTGGCTCTCTTACGGGAGTTGCGTTATCATCAAAATTATTCAGCCGTATAAAAGTTGGCAAATGGTTGCTGATAGGCCCTATTATTCAATGTCTTTTATTTATACTGATGGTAACAGTGCAGTATAAATTTGTTTTCTGGATTGTATTATTTGCTATTGGGTTGATAGGTTTTTTTAATGGCGTATCCATTAATGCAGTAATAGACATTATTGAAAAGAAATACCACAAGCGGATAATGAGCAGTTGTCATGGCATGTACAGCCTGGGCGGAGGTGTAAGTATTGGATTGGCTGCTATATTTTATAGCCTGCACATTGCCGCTGCCTACCAAATATTATTTGTAGCCGCTGCAATTATTTTGATCTTGTTTATTATACGTGAACACCTGCTCACACACAAAGTATTTATCCATTCCGGATCTTCATTATCTACACCACCTTTTTCAATTATAGGTCTTGCATTTATTTGCTTTGTAAGTTTTATGGGCGAAGGTAGCATAGCAGACTGGAGTGCTATTTATTTAAAAGAGTCGTTGCATAGTACTGTTGCAATGGCTGGTCTTGGTTATGGCGGCTTCTCTATTATGATGGCGCTTGGCCGTTTTAATGGCGATGCGCTGATACCTAAGACCGGAGCCAAGAAAATTGTAGTAGGCGGAACTCTTATTGCAGCAACAGGTTTTTTATTCGCAATTGCGTTCCATAGCAAGCTAATGGCCATCTTTGGTTTTAGCATTGTTGGTATTGGATATGCCTGTGTAGTACCAATCTTATTCAGTGCGGCGGCCAATGTGCCGGGCATTAGTCCCACAGTTGGATTGTCTTCTATTGCAAGCGGGGGCTTAATAGGTTTTTTATTTGGTCCTTCTGTTATAGGAATGGTGGCAGAAAAAGTAAACCTTGCAGCCGGCTTGTCTTTTGTACTTGTATTAAACCTTGTAGCTTCATTTGTGGCTACCCGAAATAAATTTTTAGCAACAGATACCAACAGTAGTTTTGTTGAGTTGCAATAACGGGTAGTAAACAATTATGCAAATGCTTATTTAACTCATCTCATTTATTAAAAAGAAAATTGAATATGGCCGCAATAGATACCATCATTTTTGATTTAGGCGGTGTACTCTTAGACTGGAATCCGCTTTATGTATACGATGAAAAATATTTTGAAAGCCAGGAGAAACGTGATTTCTTTTTCTCAAAAGTTTGTACCGGCGATTGGAATGAAGAACAGGATGCAGGCAAACCCATTAGCGATGCAACGCAAGAACTGGTAGCAAAATTTCCTGAATGGGAAAATGCCATTCGTGATTTTTATGGCCGCTGGACGGAAATGCTGCGTGGCCCTATTCCTGAAACGGTAGAGATTTTGCGCAAATTAAAACAAAGCGGAAAATATAAATTGTATGCACTAACCAACTGGCAGGCAGAATTATTTCAGATTGCACTGGTGCGCCATGCTTTTCTTTATTGGTTTGATGGAAGACTGGTTAGTGGCGTAGAAAAAACAAGAAAGCCATTTCCTGAATTTTATCAATTGCTTTTAACCCGTTTTAATATTGATGCGTCCAAAGCAATTTTTATAGACGATAACCTCCGCAATGTTGCAGCAGGAGAAGCCATGGGAATTAAAAGCATCCATTTTCAATCTCCCTCACAACTGGCTGTAGTGTTGAAAGAATTAAATATTGAGATCTAACGGCGAAGATCACTTATAGTTTCAGAAGTATTAATTAATGAACACACAAGAAGCACAAATAGAAGAACAAGATTATTGTGCCCATTGCAATCAACCCATTGAAGCAGATGCAAGGTTTTGCAATCATTGTGGTGTAATACAGGCCGAACCAGATATTGAAGATGCAGAAGAAAAACGAAGCAGGTTAATAATACTTGCAATATTTTTTGGTGTGCACCTTACTGTTTGTCTTGTTTCTAACTTTACAACATTTACACGTGGCCTTATACCGTTGCTGATTGCAGATGGTGTGCTTTCTATTTTTACGCTAGTGTACGTTGTTTTGTTTTGGAAAGATTTGAAAAGATTATTTCGCTGGCCAAATTTTTCTATCAACAAAGTAATTGGCTATAGCCTGACAGCTGTTATTGGCGCTATTGTAGTTAACTATACCGTTAAATGGCTTAATAAAACAATTTTTGATACCGAGTTTTATTATTATTCGGCCTTTAGCCATTTAAAGTACGCTAAGTTTATTACTGTTCTTGCAGTGGCTTTGCAACCCGCAATTTTTGAAGAACTTGCTTTTCGCGGTGTAATGCAGGAAGGTTTAAATAAAATAACCGATGCAAGGCAAGCCATATTTATATCAGCCTTTCTTTTTACAATACTTCACCTCAGTTTTGTTTCTTTTTTCTGGTTACTGCCTTTTGCATTGTGGCTGGGTTATATAAGAATGAAAGAAGAAACTATTTGGTATGGCATGATTATCCACTTCTGTTTTAATACTACTGCCTGCTTTCTTGAATTTTTTGAATTGAATTTGTTTTAGAAAACATTCGCATTATTTCTTCTTGCCGGTATTCATAGTGAGACCAAGACTTAGAATAATTTCTGCGGTACCAAAAGCCTGCCTTGCAGATCCCTCGTAAATATGGAGATGAGAGTAACGGGCATAATCCAGCTTCCCAGCAAGTTCCAGGTAAACATGTTTGTAAAATGTAGAACGCAAAGCGCCTTCTATACCTGTATTCCAGCCACCAATCTGAAAGTCTGGATTGTTTTCAGGCTGATCAAAAAATTTATTCTGCACATGCGGAAACAAAGGGCCTACTCCAAATTTTGCAATGCCATCAAGTTTTATTGTTCCTTTTTTATTTGCAGTAAAATTCCAGCGCTTCATAATATTGAATAAAAGAAAATTAGCGCCATTGTTTAAAAAATAATAGGAGCTGCTGTCTGCACCCGGTGCATCGTTTTGTACAAAACGTGCATAACCGTCAACATCTTTATTGTTCATCCTTCCTTTTATATGCACCATCTGGTTATCTGCAAAAATGTATTTGGTATGATCGAAATTAATTTCAATACCCCAATCGCCTTTATTACCAAAGAAATAACCAAGCCTGTAATTGTATTGCGGAATAGTAAGTGCTTTTGAAAATAAGCCTTCGTCCCATCCGCGATGGTCGTGGCCACTTACATTTTTAAAAGTGAAATCGTTGCCCAAAGCAGGCTGAGATATTTTGATATTGCTTTTGGTATACCATTCTGTATTATAGCCCCAGGAGAAATACAATTCGCCACGGCGGTGCGGTGCCTCAGTTTGTGCATTAACTGTAAAAGATGATGCTATAAATATTGCAAATGCAGTAAATAAAATACTTTTCTTTCTCATCATTTTCTTTTTGGTTTCTCGCTCTTTAAAAACACTGCAAAGGTATTGGGTTTTGCTTATTTAGTTTCTTTATTGATTGTTAAGGATCTAACTACAGAGACGCGGTGGACACAGCGAAGCACAGAAGTTGTTTATTGATGCGTTTTAAAATCGTCATATTTTCTTTCACAGCACTTATTACTTAATTGCTTTTAAGACGATGCACAGGGAGTATCTTCGATACCAGATAAAGCTAAGAGACAGAGCGAACGAGGATGCTCACAATAATATTTATGTACCCATCCTATTAATCTCTTTAATCCTCCTAAATCCTGGTTCAGACATCATAATCCAACACCGGCCTCAACCATCTTTCTACTTCTTCTAATGGCATGTTTTTTCTTTTTGCATAATCTTCTACCTGGCTTTTATCTATTTTACCCACACCAAAATATTTACTTTCCGGATGAGCAAAGTACCAGCCGCTTACAGAAGATGCAGGATACATAGCAAGCGATTCTGTTAGTGTAATGCCTGTTGCTTCTTTTCCGCCTAATAAATTAAACAACTTGTATTTCTCTGTATGATCCGGGCATGCAGGATAACCCGGCGCCGGACGAATGCCAGAATAAGATTCTTTAATCAACTCTTCATTGTTAAGATGTTCTTCTTTGGCATAGCCCCAATATTCTTTACGCACTTTCTCATGCAGGTACTCCGCAAATGCCTCAGCTAATCTGTCTGCCAGCGCCTGCAAAGTAATTTTATTGTAATCATCAAGTGCAGTTTCAAAACGTTTGATGTGCGTTTCAATTCCCTGTATGGTTACTGTAAAAGCACCTATATAATCTTGCTTGCCGGTTGAAGCTGGTGCAATAAAATCTGTTAAAGACATGTTTGGCTGACCTTCCGCCTTCTTTATTTGCTGGCGCAAAGATTCCAGCGACACATTACCGGTTTTATCTTTTACAGTTATGGTATCCTTAGCATCGCTGTTAGCAGGCCAGAAACCAATTACGCCGCGGGGCTGCAGCCATTTCTCTCTTATAATCTGATCTAACAACTTATTGGCATCTTCATACAATTTTGTTGCTTCCTTGCCTACTTTTTCATCACTTAATATTTGTGGAAATTTTCCATGCAGCTCCCATGCAATAAAGAATGGCTGCCAGTCTATATACTTTGCTATTTCTTCCAACGCAACAGCATCAAAAATTTTTGTACCAGTAAAAGAAGGAGCAATTGGTGTAAAGGCTTCCCAATTTATTTTTACTTTATTGGCCTGCGCTTCTGTCAGCGTTAAAAATTGTTTTACTGATTTCTTATTGCCAAAATCTTCTTTCAGCTTTGTGTATTCTGTTCTAATGTTAGTAAGAAAAGCTGGTTTTTGATCGTTCAACAAAGAACCGGCAACCGTTACACTTCTTGATGCATCCAGAACATGTACTACACCTTCATTGTATTGCGGCGCTATTTTTACAGCTGTATGCATGCGAGATGTAGTAGCACCGCCGATAAGCAAAGGTTGTTTCATACCGCGGCGTTTCATTTCATGTGCCACATGCACCATTTCATCCAGCGATGGTGTTATCAATCCGCTTAAACCAATTATATCTACTTTCTCTTTCTGTGCTGTATCTAAAATTTTATCTGTTGGCACCATTACACCTAAATCGATAATATCATACCCATTACAACCCAATACAACACCTACAATGTTTTTACCAATATCGTGCACATCTCCTTTTACGGTAGCTAATAAAATTTTTGCTGCGCCTGCTGTTTCTTCATCAACAGTTCCGTTTAATGCATTGGCCTGTTTGCGCTGTTCTTTTTCCAATTCTATAAAAGGAGTAAGCACAGCCACCGATTTCTTCATTACTCTTGCACTCTTTACCACCTGGGGCAAAAACATTTTGCCACTGCCAAACAAATCACCTACTACGTTCATGCCGTCCATCAAAGGCCCTTCTATTACATCCAGCGGTTTGGGATATTTTTGTCTTGCTTCTTCTGTATCTGCATCTATATAATCGGTAATGCCATTAACCAATGAGTGTTTCAATCTTTCTTCCACACTGGTATTTCTCCATGCATCATCCTTTACAATTTCTTTTCCTTTGGATTTTACAGTCTCCGCAAAATTGATCAGTTTCTCTGTGGCTTCATTGCTATCGTTATTACGGTTAAGAATTACATCTTCGCACATTTGGCGCAGCTGTGGTTCTATTTCATCATATACTACCAACTGGCCGGCGTTTACAATGCCCATATCCATTCCTGCTTTAATAGCATAGAAAAGAAACACACTGTGTATAGCTTCCCTAACATGGTCGTTTCCACGAAAAGAGAATGATACATTACTTACACCACCGCTAACTTTTGCCAATGGCATCAGTCTTTTTATTTCTCTTGTAGCCTCTATAAAATCCACAGCATAGTTGTTATGCTCTTCTATACCGGTTGCAATAGCAAAAATGTTTGGGTCGAAAATAATATCCTGCGGATCAAAACCTACTTTCTCTGTTAAGATTTTATAAGCACGATGACAGATTTCTATTTTGCGTTCTTTTGTATCTGCCTGTCCTTTTTCATCAAATGCCATTACAATAACCGATGCGCCGTATGCCTGGCAGATAATAGCTTGTTCAATAAATTTTTCTTCTCCTTCTTTCATGGAGATGGAGTTAACAATGCATTTTCCCTGCACACATTTTAACCCGGCTTCTATAATAGGAAACTTAGAGCTGTCGAGCATGATGGGTATCTTGGCAATATCAGGCTCGCTCTGCACAAGGTTAATGAATGTTGTCATGGCTACAATACCATCCAGCAATGCATCGTCCATATTTACGTCAAGAATTTGCGCACCATTTTCTACCTGTTGCCTGGCTACGCTTAGCGCTTCTTCGTATTTATTTTCTTTAATAAGGCGTGCAAATTTTTTAGAACCGGTTACATTGGTCCTTTCGCCCACATTAATGAAGTTGGTCTCCGGCCTTACAATTAAAGGTTCAAGACCACTTAAACGCAAATAAGGTTTTATAGTAATTGTGTCTGACATAAATCTTTTTCAATTTTATATTGCTGATTTTGTGATTGAGAAATTTTGTGATTTACTAAAATGAACAGCAAAAGAAATCTCAAAATCACTCAATCCAGAAATCTCGAAATTATAATGCCGCCTCTACCACCGGCCTTTTCCGCGGTTCAAATTTTGCTACTTCATCTGCAATGTGTTTAATATGATCTGGTGTGGTACCGCAACAACCACCAACAATATTCAGCCAGCCATTGGCAGCCCATTCTTCTATTATATGCGCTGTTTCATGCGGTTGCTCATCGTACTCACCAAATGCATTTGGCAGGCCGGCATTGGGATAAGCAGAAGTATAACACCCCGCTATCTGGCTAAGTTCTTCTATATGCGGACGCATTTCGCTTGCACCCAACGCACAGTTTAAACCAATACTCAGCGGCTTTGCGTGCATAAGCGAAACATAAAAAGCTTCCAGTGTCTGTCCGCTTAATGTTCTTCCGCTGGCGTCAGTAATAGTGCCAGAGATCATTATTGGCAATTCTGTTCCGCCAGATTCCCTGAAATATTTTTTAGCAGCAAACACCGCTGCCTTTGCGTTTAATGTATCAAAAATGGTTTCTATCAGCAAAGTATCTACACCTCCGTCTACCAAACCTTTTATCTGTTCAATATAAGCTTCTACTACTTCATCAAAAGTAACGGCACGGTAACCGGGATTGTTTACATCAGGAGAAAGTGACAATGTTTTATTTAGCGGACCAATAGCACCTGCTACAAAACGTGGCTTTGCCGGGTCTTTAGCCGTGTATTCATCTGCGGCTATGCGTGCACATTTTGCAGAAGCCACATTCATTTCGTAAGCCAGTGATTGCATATCATAATCTGCCTGTGCAATAACTGTGCTGCTGAATGTATTGGTTTCTATAATGTCTGCACCTGCTTCCAAATATTGTTTGTGAATACCAATAATAATATCAGGCCTTGTAATGCTAAGCAAATCATTATTGCCCTTAACATCAGTATGCCAGTCTTTAAACCTTTCGCCGCGGTAATCTTTTTCTTCCAGCTTATGCCGCTGTATCATGGTGCCCATAGCGCCATCAATAATAAGTATGCGTTTTTCTAATTCTCTTCTTATATCTGCCATAGCCTGAAGTTTTAAACCGCCAACACAAAAGTGCAAGCAGTTAATAAAATAATAAGAGCAGTATTTAGCGAAGTGCTTTTATAAACCAGCCTGTATTGCTACTATTGAGCTTCCTTGCGTCGCACTCTTGTACAGTTGTACTAATTTCTGCAATGAAACGATGGTAGCACTAAATGATGCTCCGTTACGGTTAAGATCTGAACCAAACTATTTAACGAGGAAATTTTGGAGAAGCTATCCAGAATAATCATCGTTTATTAGTTCAGTTTTTAAACAGGCTGAACAATAAACAAATCGGCCTGTAATTGAGTTGCAAATTTACGATAAGAAATGATAATAACAAGGGGTTTAATATGCCTGAATGCCGCAGATTTTTAAAGGCAATAGCTGCACAATGCTATACTGTACAAGTGAGTGACACAACCGAAGCTTAATAGTAGTACTGACGTTGGCTATAATAAAATACATTGAGTATAGCTGCAGCTTAGTAAGCTAATCTGCGGCTATACTCTTTTACAGGCCTTTAGAAACATAATTTTCTACCGGCAGGCGGCTTTGCAGGCTTCGGGCAAGCGTCATTTCATCTGCATATTCAAGCTCACCGCCAAAAGCAATGCCACGTGAAATGGTTGTAATGCGCAATGGAAGATCCTGCAATTTTTTCTGGATATAATAAATGGTAGTATCTCCTTGTATGTTTGGGTTTAGCGCAAAAATGAGCTCTTCTGTATTTTCTTTGTGCATGCGGCTTACCAGAGATTCTATATTCAATTGATCGGGACCAATACCATCCAGCGGAGAAATAATGCCACCCAAAACATGATAAATGCCATTGTATTGCTGGGTGCTTTCTATTGCTATTACATCACGAATGTTTTCTACCACGCAAACCATTTGCTGTTTGCGCATACTATTGGCACAGATGGAACAAATATCTGCGTCTGCTATATTGTAACAACGCTGGCAGTATTTTATCTGCTCACGCATTTTTATAATGGCTTCGCCAAAAGCATTTACTTTTTCCGGTGCTGTTTTTAATAATTGCAATACCAGGCGCAAAGCAGTTTTTTTACCAATGCCCGGCAGTTTGGCAAATTCGTTCACCGCATTTTCCAGTAAAGAAGAAGAGAATTGCATGGTGCGAAGATAATCTTTAGTCGGGAGTCGTTAGCTTTTAGCTGTTAGCCATTAGGTCTTTTAATCAGCAGCTACAATTGGCCACATGAGCTATTATAAAATTTTTGATGAAAACATTGCACATCAAAGCATAGCCCCAACTAACAGCTAATAGCTAATGGCTTACCTAATGTTGCTAATACTGTTCTTGGCGGTTTCGTGCCTGGTTTTTAATACACCATAGATTACTGCTTCATAATCTTTGCCATCAATATTTACAATGCCTTCTACCGCACAAGTACCATCCTGGCAGCGGAGGCGACTGGTTTCATTTATTGTAATTTCCTGTTTTTTCTCAGGGTCCCAACCTCTTACTACTACTTTTGATTCTTCTACTTTGCTGCCGCCTTTTACTGTTCCATCCCATCCTTTGCGTTCAGCATTTGATTCTTCCACTTTGCTGCCGCCTTTTACGGTTCCGTCCCATCCTTTGCGTTCGGAATTGGCTTCCATATTTTCTGAAGTCATTTTAATTCCTTTTTCAGTAATGCCTTTTTTGGAAGC
Organism: Chitinophagaceae bacterium; assembly: GCA_044227095.1. Lineage (GTDB taxonomy): Bacteria > Bacteroidota > Bacteroidia > Chitinophagales > Chitinophagaceae > JACMLD01. The sequence continues at coordinate 669,069 of JBGAFV010000001.1, forward strand.
CTCACTTCTTTTAACGCCTTTCTCATTGATGCTTTTTCCTGCTGCGCCATTGTTAATACTTTCCGGCGCCATCCATTTAACCGGTTGTACATCGTAAGTATTGTTTTCTGCAACAGCCGTTGGGTTTTGCAAAGCGATTGCATCCGGCAATAAAATAGTGTGTTCTTTACCGTTACTTCCCATTACCCGTAAATTGCCTTTGGGTTCATACAATGGGTTTACGCCTTTTGTACCTTCTTCCTGGTACAGCGGATTGCTTACTACACCCTCATCTATATCATTATCCCACGGAGTATATACTTCTTCTGCTTTTTTATTTAGTCTTCTTCCGGTTGGCATTCCGCCAGCTGCATCTCTTTCTGTTAATACATTGCGTGCAGCAATATCGCGATGAATAATTTTATAGGTAGTTACTTCCTGTCCGTCTGCAGTAAAACCCAATTCTTTTGTAATGACAAAAGGTTTATGCATACGTTTACCAGTAGCCATTCCGCTCGCTGCATCTCGTGGAACCAGTTCTTCATAACTGTTTTCATCGGGATAAATTCTTACCACAATTGGTTGGTATTGCCTTCTGCCGGTTGCCATTCCACTTCCTGCTTCACGTGCATCCATTGCTGTATTATCATCATCTTCAAGGTTCATTGTTACAACAAATGGCTTATGCATCCTTCTTCCTGTTGCCATGCCAGATGTAGCATCCCGTGGTGAAACGATTTCGTTTTCTGTAATGTTGAGTTCTTTAGTAATAACTATTGGTTTATGCATGCGCCTGCCTGTTGGCATGCCCGATGCTGCATCTCGTGGAGAAACAACAGCATTGTCATCAATACCATCTCCATCTACATCGCCTGTTACCACAATGCTGCGGCGACCAGTAGCCATGCCGCTGCCAGCTTCACGTGCAGTAATAACTTCTGCATAGTAACGGCCGTCTTCAGTTACGATCTTTTCATAATTAATATCAAAATCTGTATTGGCTACCAGCATTGGTTTGTGCATGCGTTTTCCTGTAGCCATGCCAGATGCTGCATCACGTGGCGCAAGCGCAGTAAAATTTTCATACTTAACATTGCCAATATGCTTACCAGTAGCCATACCAGAAGAAGCTTCACGTGCAGGTACTACTTCAACATATGTTTTATCACCTGCGGTAATAACATAGTTTTGTTTTGTATTGTTACAACTGCCTCCTATTACGTCTAACGTTTTAAAATTATTTCCCTGGTTGCCCATCACTGTAATATCCATTGAGGCTTCGCCAGCCTCTGCAGTATAATTGCCCGGCGTTATATTGTTAAAAGAAAAACTTCCATCCTTATTGGTTCGTGCTGTTACAAAATCGGCATGTACAATAGCACCGTTGCGTCTTAACCTCACATCAATACCCGGAACAGGATCTCCGGGCATGGCATTGGCACCACATTGACTGATAACTGGTCCGTTGGCAGACTGGTATACAAAACCTGTTAGGTAATTGTCAACAGACTGCAATTGAATACGGCTCATTCCAAAATCTGAAACCTTTGAACGCAGTTCAATCTTTTGTGGAGAAAAGAAAAGTGAATCGCTATCGCTGTTGTTATCATCTGCGTTGTTGCCCGCCGGATTGCTCAAGCGATCGTTTTTAATATTGCTTTTAGTTTTTATTTTTTGATCCATTTTTGCCGCAGACGGCTGATCCGTATCGCCGTTCAATGATTGTGCAGCATAAGAGCGGTTATTCTTTTTTCCGGCATTACCAATGGTAAATTGCAAACCAGCCGATGCCTGTATAAACTGATTAGAGGCAGTATAATACAAAGGCCTTGTTCCTTTCTCCCTGTCGAAATTATAATTGACCTGGTCTGTTTGCGTGCTAAAATATGCTGCAGACAACTGCAATGCTACATATTCTGATATAGCCATTTTAATGCCTGCACCTGCACTATAGGCCAACCCGTTTTTATTTTCGCCGCTTTGAGTAACGTATATATTGTTTAGCGCACCATTTTCTCTTGATATAACTGAATAACGTGAAGGTTCATTTAAACCATAGCCGCCTTTAGCCCATATATTGGCACTAAATTTTTCAGAACCAAAAGATGCAACAGGCCCCACAAGAATATGTGCACTTTTAAACGAAGAAGCGTTGTAAGTAAGTTGAGATGATTGCAAGCCGTATCTCTCTGCAATGCTCGTTCCTATTTCTTTGTATTTATTATCTGCGGAAATAGAGTTGATATAACCAATATAAGCACCTAACCCAAACCTGGTTTTGCTGTTGCCAAATGTATAATCGAGGCTGTTGCCAAAATGAATAGCCTTACCCGCATGTGTATCATTTACCTCATTACTATTTAAGGGTAATGATATACCTGCCTGTAAAGAAGTTTGAAACGAAGGTTGAGCGGAAAGAATACATGCAGAAAGAATTCCTGCACAAAGCAAGCCTGGCTTTTTCATACTAAGATTATTGGGTTATAGTAATAAAGGAGGATACGGGTGTAACCCTAAACGTGAAAAAGCAAAAATTATTGAGAAAGAAAATTAGAAGGTGTAAAGCTGCGGGCCTAACATAGCGTTATAAATCAATGGTATTATCATTATCCCAGTTGGCCTTTACATTCAATTTACGTTTGATGGCAATTACTTTTTCAGGCTGCCTGCGCTTTCCAAAAAACTCTCCGGCATCCCATATAAAATTGTTGTTCTCATCGTACAAAATACGCATCTCGTATTCGCCGGGCTTAAAGAGTTTTACTTTATAATCCCTGCTGGTAAGCCTTGCAGAATCTTTAACTGTGCCCGACTGCAAAATTTGCAATACAGGTTTTTTAGCAATGTCCAGATTATTAAACCGTATAGTTACATTACCATAATCAGATTCCTTCATTGTCCTGAAGTTGAGCGTATCGGTTCTGGGAATTTTTCGTCCGGCAGAATCTTCTGCAAATTCTCTGTCTGCAATTAAATTAAAGGCAGTGTTTTCGGGCCATTTGTAGATGATTGTAATTTTTTTGTTACTGGTGTCTTTAATCAGCTTGTATTGTGTAATGGGTTTAAATGCTTCGTCTGTAAAAACTATTTTAGAAGAGTCGAATTTTTTTAAAGGATCATTAAACGTAAATACAAGATTGCCCAGCAAATCCTGTTGCCCGTTTTCGAGATTTACAGAAAATTTAAGGCGTTTGTCTTTTTCTTTGTCTTTATCTGGTTTGGCACCACCAATAGGTTTAGTGGTTTTAGCTATCGGTTTTGAAGTATCTTTTTCTGCAAATGCATACATGGTTACTGGTGTGTTATTGGCACCAACAGTTACAGGTTTATCAGCAAATGCAAAAAGTTGTCTTTTGGAAATGTATTTTTTCTGGCCGCTTTCATCTTTTAGTGCATACAAATAGAAAATGCCGGAAGGCAGATGTCTAAAATGAAACTGGCCTGTGCTATCGAGTTTTGCAATATATCTCGGCTTCTCTTTAATAAGCGCTGAGTCATCTCCGTTACGGTGCAGCATTACAATAAGTGTACTGTCTGGCAAACCAGTTTCTGCAAGCAATACATTTCCTGTTAGGTCCAGGCTATCTATATAAGCGCCGGTAGAAAACACATAGGTAAAGTTCTTCAGTATATTTCCTTCGTTAATGTCCTTGATGGCCCTTCCAAAATTATAAGCGTACGTTGTATTTTCTTCCAGCGTATCTTTTATCCTGATGGTAACCGTTTTTAGTTTTGATTCTATAATGGGCTCATGCTTTGGAACGGGAGAAACAATAAGGTTATCGTGCACATTATCCAACTGCACAAATTCATTAAATGTAAACGTTACTTTTTTAGCATTAAAGTTCTCTGATGAATCTTTTGGTGTAACCCCAACCAACAGTGGTGGCAAAGAATCTCTCGGGCCGCCGCTTGGAGCTATGGCATTGGCGCAGCCGCCGAAAGAAATTGTAAAAAAAACAATCACAGGCAAAATCAGTAATAATGCAGGTAATTTGCGGCTCATAAAGTTGCAAACATAAGTTGTTTCGGTTATTAAGAAAGGTTAAAGCTGTTGTTATGCAACTGTTTCTTCCTCTTCTTCCGGTGGATGAAGTGTTACAGCAAGATGGTTGGCTTTTACAAAATTACACCAATCACAATCTTTTTTTCCGCAGCCTGTTTTAAATTCTTTTGCCTGAATTTTTTGCCAGGTATCTTTTATCTGATCAGTAACCTTTATTATATCAGTTTGATTGATTTCTACAATTTCGGTTTTATAAATATCATTTACCGGTTCAATAAAATCAAACTCTGTGCTTACTACCTGCCAGTCGTTGGTTTTATCGTTATCGAGCAAAATTTTATAAAACACCGCCTGTCGCCAATAATCGCCACCGGCTGGTTCTTTATCGCCTGGCGACAATAATTTTTTCTTTGCATTCTCATACTTGCCGGTTTTATAATCTACCACATTTACAAGTTTGCCTGTAAACTCCAGTTTGTCCAGCTTGCCATTTATAGGTATGCCCTGTACAGTTACATTACGCACTGCTTTTTCGGCAATCACAACTTTGTTCCACCGGTTGATGTGGTAATTATAATAAGCGGGTAATATTTTCTCTCCGTAATCGGTTTTCAGTTTAAATGCTTCAGGTGTAAAAGCTTCCCGGTTGTTCTTCATGTGCCAGTTAAAATCATCTACCAGTTCCCGAGCCGGAGGAAAAACATTATTACGTTCACGCATTTTTACAAATAACCTTTCTAATGCCCAATGCACTGCGCTACCAAACGCCATGCTTTCGCTCTTAGCAGCCGGCACTCTTATAAGGTTGGTATAATAAAACTTGAGCGGGCAATCTAAAAAATTATTAAGGTGCGTAACACTCATGGTGTACTTTTTCAGCAACTGGTTTATGTATTCATCTTCTACCAGTTGTATTTCGGGTCTTGCTTTTTCTTTAAACTGCAATAAAAGATAATCGGTCAGCAATTCGTCTGGTACTGTTTTATGCGCTACAGTTAAGCTACTATTTTCTATCAGCTCTGTAATAAATGTACTTTGAATCTGTTCTTTATCTTTATCATTCTTTACAGGATATGAAACATGCAAATGCGTTTTTACACGGGTAATGGCTACATAAAAAAGGCGCCTGCTTTCTTCAAGATTAGTAGCAGAGCGATGAATAGCCACCAGGTTATCGGGTAGTTTATAATTATACTTTGCATTATTGCCTGTAGTATCCCAAATGTTTTGTGTACAGCCAATAACAAAAACGTGGGCATATTCAGATCCTTTTGCTCCATGAGCTGTTACCATATTTACACCTTCATCGCTTGCGGTTAGTTTATACAACGGTATAGCAAGGTTGTTTTTGCGCATCAGCTCCATATTGGCCAGCCATTGTTCCAGTGTTAATTCGGGGTTGCGTTTAGTTTCTTCTTTTAAATGATTAAAGAATGCACTAAGCACCTGCATCAGCCATGGCTTTTCCGGGCTTTTCATAATAAAAGAAAGCACGCCTGCTTTTTGAATTAACCTTTCAAGCAATTGTTGAATGGTGCTGTTACCAGAAGCTTTCAACAAATCTTCCAGCATATCGCTTACTTCTTTTACAGATTGTCCGTTAGGCTGATTAAACAGATCCGCTTTGGGCGATGATGATTCTGCTATTAACCTGCGCAAAGAAAAAACATCTTCCCTGCTGGCTCTGTTTTTTGCATATACCGTCATGCTAAGTTTTGCAATTTCTAATGTCGAAATAGAAAAGAAATCGCTGTGCAGCAACTGAAATAAAATATCATCAGCACTATACGAAATGTATTTTTCCCTGCTAATCCAATTGAGTATATGCTGTATGTTCTGAATAAAGGGCAGATCAAGCAGGTTAACTTTTTTTCTTGTATTTACCGGAATTCCTTTTTCTTCCAGCATTGCAATAATGGGTTCTACCTGTGCATGATTGCGATAGATAACTGCAATTTCTTTTCCGCTTATTCCCTGGTTAAGTAACGCTTCAATTTGTATGGCGATATCAATGGCTTCTTGTGCAGGATTAGCATATTCGGCAATTTGCGGATCAATATTTATACCTGCAAGATTTTGATTGGAAGCAATAAGCGGCTTATCATTTTCTGGCAATACGGTTCTTACTGTATTGTTTTTAATTAAACGATGTGCAGCGGTAAGAACATTCTGAACAGAGCGGTAGTTATTGGTAAGATCAATCTTTGTGAGACTGTCTGCATATTTTTCTTCTACTTCAACAATGTTTTCTACGTTAGCATCCTGGAAAGAAAAAATACTCTGGTCGGCATCACCCACTACAAAAAGGTTGGGCACATCCCAATAGCCAGTAAGTTTTTGCAGCAGCAGGTTTTGCGAGCGGCTTGTATCCTGAAATTCATCAACCAAAAAATATAAAAAACGCTCCTGGTAATCCAGCAGAATATTTTTATTACGATCAAAAGCATCCAGCACCCACAATATCATATCGTCAAAATTGTAGCGGCCCAGTTGTGCCATCATTTCATTATAGCGTGGAAAAAGGTTTACCGCAGCACGGAGCATTTCCATCCTGTCCGTTTCGTCTCCAATAGCTGCAGGTTTTGGATCACCGGCATTAAACTCTTTATATTTTTTTTTGTAAAAAAACCCTTCCGTGGTGGGTAATTCTTTTATGTAAGCATCAATGCGCTCATTAAGATAAGCCGGCTGCCATGCTTCTTTTTTCATTAAGCTGTACAAAGATTTTAGCCGGTCTTTTTCATAATATACTTCTCCCCTGAACCTTTTTAGCGGGTTATCTTTTTCAATGCTGTCAATAAGCTTGTAGAACAAATCAATCTCTTCCAAATCTCCAATTGGCGCAAGGTTTAATTTGCCAAACCATGTAAGATTATCCTGTATTACTTCATTGCAAAAAGAATGAAAAGTATGAATGCGCACATTGTAAGCGGCACTGCCAATTATTTTCAGGAGGCGGTTGCGCATTTCTACGGCGCCGTTGTCTGTATAGGTTAAACAAAGTATGTTGTTTGGATTAGTATCTGTTTGCCGCAAAATATTGGCAATGCGCAAAGCCAATATCTGTGTTTTGCCGGTGCCCGGACCAGCATTCACCATTACAGGGCCTTCAATTGTGTCTACTGCTTTCCGTTGCTGTTCGTTCAGTTTTTGGTATTCCGCGTTGAATTTTTCTGCTAGTTTATTTTTTGCATCCTGCATACTTCAAAGATAGGGATTCACTTAGATCAACCTTTTCTGTCTTGTAAGTGGAAACATTGACACGTTGATAATTAATAACTTGGATGCCTGAAAAAAAATACTGCCGGAAAAAGGAAACCTTCCTCATTTGGGAATAAAATTGAAACTTCTGCGTTATATGTATATACGTAAAGAAGAAAATCCAGTTTTATGAAAAATCGCTCTGCGTTTAAGATCTTCATCTTAGAAGACGATGTTTGGTATGGCTCCATGCTACAGCATTATCTCTCTCTCAACCCGGATTATGAAGTGAGGCGTTTTGAAAACTCCGCTACTTTTTTTGGATCACTTCACGAAAACCCGCAGGTGGTTACACTCGATTATTCCCTTCCTGATTGCGATGGTGGCGAAGCCCTCAAAAAAATTAAAGAAAACAACAGCAATACCCAGGTTATTATTATATCCGGACAGGAAGATGTTGCTACCGCCATCAACTTGTTGAAGAACGGCGCATTCGATTATATTGTAAAAGACGATGACACAAAAGATCGTTTGTGGAACAGCATTCAGCATTTGCATGAAATAGCAGGATTGAAACAGGAAGTAGAACAACTAAGAACAGAAGTAGGCCGCAAATACGATTTTTCCAAAACAATGATTGGAAACAGTGAGCCGATGCAGAAAGTTTTTAGCATGATTGAAAAAGCGGTGCAAACAAATATTAGCGTATCTATTTATGGCGAAACAGGTTCTGGTAAAGAAATGGTGGCGAAAGCCATTCATTATAATTCTGAAAGAAGAAAGAAACCATTTGTTGCTGTAAACGTAACAGCTATTCCAAAAGATTTAATAGAGAGTGAATTGTTTGGCCATGAAAAAGGGGCATTTACCGGGGCAGTTACCCGTCGTATAGGAAAATTTGAAGAAGCTGATGGCGGTACACTTTTTCTTGATGAGATTGGAGAAATGGACATAAACCTGCAAACAAAACTTTTGCGTGTATTGCAGGAAAAAGAAATTACACGTGTGGGAGATAACCAGGTAATACCAGTAAATGCTCGCATCATTACGGCCACACACAAAAATTTGCTTGAATCTGTACAGGCAAAAACATTCCGCGAAGATTTGTATTATCGTCTTTATGGTTTGCCTATCAATCTTCCATCATTAAGAGAACGTAGCAGCGATATACTGATGCTTTCCAAACATTTTATAGAATTGTTCTGCACGGAAAATAAAACAGAGAAAAAAACATTGTCTTCTGAAGCACAGCAAAAATTAATGCATTATCGTTTTCCCGGTAATGTGCGTGAACTTAAATCTGTAATTGACCTTGCCGTGGTTATGAGCGATGGTCCAGTTATTGAAGCAGAAAATATTATAATAAATACAGCAGCTAACGTTACAGATATTTTCGCCAATGGTAAAACACTTCGTGAACATACCAACTTTATCATTCAGCATTACCTTAATAAAAACAAAGGAGATGTATTGCTGGTGGCAAAGCTGCTAGATATTGGCAAGTCTACTATTTACAGAATGATACAAAGCAAAGAGCTTGTAGTTAGTTAAAAATATACTTCACAGAAGAAATACAGCTATACAAAGTAATGTTTATAAAACAGTGCAATGACAACTGATCACGAATTTCAATTATTGCAACGGGATTTCTATGAAGAGATCCTGAATTTTATTCCTTCAGACATTGCTGTATTGGATACGGAAGGCCGTTATCTTTTTCTTAATCCTGTTGCAGTAAGTGATCCGGAAATGCGCAGTTGGATGATTGGAAAAAATGATGAAGAATTTTTTGCACGCCGGGGAAAAGATATATCACTGGCAGCACGCAGAAAAGCTTTGTTCGATCAATTAATGCAAACAAAGCAACAGGTAGAGTGGGAAGAACAAATGACTACAAAAAACGGTGATCAGGAAATACTGCTGAGAAAATTATTTCCTGTAACGGATGAAAGCGGCGCTATAAAAATGGTAATTGGTTATGGCATTAATATAACCGAAAGAAAAAAAATTGAAGAACAGGTATTGCGCAGCGAAAAACGATACCGCGATTTGTTTAACTATAGCCAGGCACTTATCTGCACACATGAACTCAATGGCAGAATACTTACTACCAATCCCGCCATACAACATGCTTTGCAATACACAGAACAGGAAATGACGGGCAGGAGTATTAAAGATTTTATTCCGCTGCAACAGCAGGATCTTTTTGCAACAAACTATCTTGATGTAATTAACAGAAATGGCCGTTCACAAGGCGTGTTTAGTGTTATCAACAAATCCGGAAAAAAAATTTACCTGCTTTACCAGAATTATAAAGTGGAAGAACCAGGCGTAGAACCTTATATCATTGGTTTTTCTCAGGACATTACACAACGCATATTGGCAGAGCAGGAACTGATGCAGGCAAAAAAAGCAACAGAAGATTCTGCCGCAGCAAAAAAAGCCTTCCTTGCAAATATGAGCCACGAAATTCGTACACCCATGAATGGTATATTGGGTGTGGCTGCATTAATGGCAAAAACAGGGCTCGATAAAGAGCAGAAAAACTATCTTAATATTATACAAGATTCGGCCAATAACCTGCTGGCTATTGTAAATGATATTCTTGACCTTGAAAAAATAGAAGCTGGCAAAATGCAGTTGGAAGAAATTCCTTTCAATATTTCAGATAAAATAGGTTCAATTATTCGTTCATTTGGCTATAAAGCTGAAGAGAAAGGCATTATTCTCTTTCAAAAAAATCAGTTGCCAAAAGATTTGTATGTAGAGGGAGATGCACACAGGCTTGCACAAATTCTGAATAATTTTTTAAGCAATGCTATCAAGTTTACAGAGAAAGGCCGCATTACACTGGGCACTCATCTTAAGTTTGATAAAGAAGACTGGATGGCAATTGAGTTTATTGTAGAAGATACGGGCATTGGTATTCCGGACGATAAATTGAAAAGCATTTTTACACCTTACCAGCAGGTAAGTGCTACCACAAGCAGAAAGTATGGTGGCACGGGCCTGGGTCTTTCCATTTGCAAAAATCTTATAGAACTGCAGGGTGGCGAATTGTGGATGCAAAGCATCATAAATGAAGGCACTACTTTCAGGTTTATTCTTCCTTATAAAAAACATGCAGCAGTGCCGGAAGAAAACACTCCCGCAGGAACAATCAATTATGCTTCGCTGGGCAAATGCCGTGTTTTACTGGCAGAAGATGTAGAGCTTAACCAGTTCCTCGCAAAACATATTATGCAGGGATGGGGCTTTGAGATATTTATTGCAGATAACGGGCAAAAAGCCATTGACGCACTTAAAGAAAATAATTTCGATTTAATATTGATGGACATACAAATGCCTGAGATGGATGGCATTACTGCAACAAAGCAAATAAGGCTATTGCCCGATGCACAGAAAGCGGCTATACCTATTATTGCACTTACAGCAAATGCATTAAAAGGCGATAGTGATACCTATCTTGAAGCCGGTATGAATGATTATCTTTCCAAACCATTTACCGAGGAAAGTCTTTTTAATGTCATCAAAAAAAACCTGGAAGGAAAAGTGATAGAAAACAATAACGATAATTCACCCGTAAGTCCGCAACAAACAGGAGAAAACAAACCAGCTTCCCTGTATGACCTTTCTATGGTAAGATCTGTATCTGGTGGCGATGAAGGATTTATTAATAAGATGGTGCAATTGTTTATTGAAACTGTTCCTCCCGGCGTGAAAGATTTAAAAGAAGCACATGACCAACAGGAATGGCAGCGCATGGGTAAAATTGCGCATAAATTAAAATCAACTGTAGATTCAATGGGCATTGTTTCATTAAAAGATGATATACGGCTGATTGAACACAATGGCAAACATGAAAAAGATACCAGCACTCTTCTGCCTTATATAAATCGTGTAACTACGATCATTAATGATTGCATCCTTCAATTAAAAGCCGATTTTTCTCTCTAAACTTCCCGTACCCGATGGAAAATTCCGGTTTTGGGAAGCGCCATTTTGTTTCCTTTTTTATTTTGGTTTGATTTCCAGCGCTTTGCTTTAAAACTTCGTTTGGCAGTATTGTTGAATCATCAACAGCACAAGACGAACAAATATGCAAAAAGCCCAGCCAAAGATTTTTATAGTAGAGGATAATCCCGTTTACCAAACGCTTGTATTAAAGCAACTGGAAAACATCAGCCAGGACATTCATATTTTCAGCACCGGCGAAAATTTTCTCGCAGAACTGGATCGTTGCCCGGATCTTATTATTCTTGATTACAATCTTGATGGGCTTATTAATGGATATGATGTATTGAAACAATTAAAGAAAACCACTTCAACTTCTCCCGTTATATTTTTTTCAAGCAATGCAGAAGTAGCCGTAACCTCATCTATACTCAAGCTTGGTGTTGTAGAATATATTGAAAAAACCATTTTTACATTGCCACGCCTTAAAAACACCATTACCCGTGTGTTGGAAAGTTCTATGGGTGTGGCATTTGCGCAAGCTTCGTAAATACAAACAAAAGCCCTTTCTGCCCGAACCTTTGTGCATGCCAACTGTTTGAACTAATAAAATTGTTAGTCCATGGCGGTTTATTGTATAAAAGCAGTTCAAAAAATTCCTGCCAGTAAAGAAGATGTATGGGCGTTTTTTTCAAACCCGGCCAATCTAAAAAATATCACTCCACCCAGCCTTAATTTCAAGGTTATTTCTACTAACAGCAGCAACAGTATTTATGCAGGGCAGATTATAGAATACAAAGTAAATCCTATTGCAGGCATACCAGTTTACTGGATGACAGAGATTACCCATGTAAAAGAAAACAATTATTTTGTAGATGAGCAACGCAAAGGTCCATACAGTTTATGGCATCATCAGCATCATTTTTCAGCAATAGAAGGCGGGGTAATAATGACGGATATTGTTCACTACAGAAATCCTTTTTGGTTATTGGGCGATATTGCCAACACGTTATTTGTGCGCAAAAAACTCAGGCAGATTTTTAATTTCAGGTATAATAAAACAGGAGAAGTTTTTGGATTCTTTCCCGGAGAAAAACAAGTACTGGAATTTAATTAATAATTATCCGGGTATACGGCTAATGTATTTCTCTACCTGTTTTATCTGATCTACTATTTGCGGAGTGGTAGGTTTTAAACCTTTTGCTTTTCTAAAAAATTCTTTAGCTGCGCGGAATTCTCTTTTTGTCATCATAATGCTGCACAACTGCAAATAAGCAGCGGCTTCATTTTCTTTATCTGGCAGGCCTTTGCGTATAGCAGAGCGTATATAAGATTCCGCCTGGCGGATATCATTTTTTTGCATAGACAACATACCCATTTGCAGCAAGCTTGCGCCTTCTGCTTCCTTCATGGGCATACCCAGGTCCAAACCTTTCTTCATGTTTTTTTCTGCACCATCAAAATCCTGCTTCATCATGGCTACATTTCCTTTCAATGTATAATAAACAGAGCGGATGGGTTTATACATCAAGTTGGGAAACTTAATAGAGTTCAATACTTTTTCAGCACCTTCCATATCGCCGTTTTCCATGTATTCCTGTATTAAACGCAGGGGGCCAAAAAAGAAATGACCAAAGATGAGCACAATGCCAATTAAGTAAGCAGGAAAAGCAGCCCAGAAACTGTTGCCCCAAACATTTACCACCACGCCAAGCACAATCAGAGCGATGCCGATATGTAAGCGGTAACGAATAATAATATTGTAAAACTTCATAGTTATAGCCTTTTTTAGAAGGAGGCAAATATAGTTGATAGTCGTCAGTCGGTAGTCGGTGGTCAATACATTTTACAAAGATTTCCTGACTAACGACTCTTGACTCCCGACTACTCCCTCGCATCGTTCACTTCAATCCAATAGCCATCAGGGTCCTGAAAATAAATTTGTTTTACGCCGTCTACCCTTTTGGTGAAGGTTTGTTTTTCACCCGTCCAACTTTCAAAAGGCACATTGTTTTTGGTAAGCCTGGGTATAAAATCTTCAACAGAAGCCACGGTAAAACAGAGATGGGTGTTTTTTTCTTTCGGCAACGGTGTTTTTACGCCGGAGATAATGTGCAAGTGACTTTTAGGGCCAATAGAAAACCATGTATGCCGGCCATCATGAAAAGGTTCGGGAATGGTATCTAGCCCTACTACTTTTATATAGAAATCGGTGCTTGTTTTTAAATCGAGCACATAAAGTGCAATATGGTTAAGGCGTGCGCCGGAAGATTGAGCATTAACAGCAACTGTTGCAAAACAACCCATTAGCAGCATAAAAGCAAATAAAAATGGCAAGCCTTTTTTCATGATACATATTTATTTTAGAAGATGGAAGATAGCTATTAAACAACTGCAATTTACAGTATGGTATTTAGAAGGAATGGCTTATTTTTGCCGCCCGGAAAAGAATATGGGGATGTGAAAATGTGATGAATATGAAAATACCTGAACCGGGTTAGTTCTTTAAAAACATGATTAATGTGGAGGATTCATATTTCCACATTTCGCTGGCTCCGTAGTTCAATGGATAGAATAGAAGTTTCCTAAACTTTAGATACAGGTTCGATTCCTGTCGGAGCTACCAAACCGGAATTTTTGAAAATAACTTCAGGAGTTCCGGTTTCTTTTTGTTCAATATTGCCTCGCAGTGAAGCAATTGTGGCAAATACGCTATTCATTTTTTCGGTTCGAGTTTGGTCATTTTTCTTATCATAAAAAAAACCATCTGGGAAAATAAGTTTTTGCAATTTCCTTTTTCCTTCAAAATCGCTGGAAGCCCATACTGACGGGAGTTCCAGGACATATTCCAATGATCTTTCAATGTATTTTTCAAGGTTCGAGGTGCTAAATACAGTTTTTTCAAGATAGTGCTGGTATTCCTCTCTTTCTGCCTTCATCTTGTCTGAATGTTTATAATACATATCGGGCTTTATCTCTTCATTAATAAATCTTTCTTCAAGCCTTTCTAGTTTATTATCCAATTCTGTTATCTTGGATTTATACTGCTCAACATTCACTGCTCTTTCATCATTAAGAGTACTATAAATTTGGCGAAGCTGAATTTTATAAAGTTCTATATATTCATCTTTCAAGGTAATATCTTCAAGAAGTTTTTCATATTTTTTGTGCATCTTACTTGCACTGACATTGCAGGCGCATTTCCCTTTGCCATCACATTTATAATAGTAAAGTCCTTTCTTTTTAACTATGTAGCCTCTTAAATTTTCGCCGCAACCTTCGCACTTAGCATACATTTTTAATGGAACGTTTTCGTTGAAAATATTGGATTTATAACCACTAGGGATTTTGCTCTTTTCATTATTAACTTTTAGAAAAATCTCTTTTGATATAAGTTTTTCATGCCGCCCTTCTATTATTCTACCCTCAAGAAGTTTGTGACTTATCATACCACAATAAAACGGGTTGGATAGTAATGCGCTTAAGTGATTGTGCTTAATTTTAAGTCCAAGAGCTGACAACCGTTTTACAATCTCAACCATTGTAATGCCTTCATTTGCTTTCCACAAAAAGGCTTTGCGTAACAACTTTCCTTCTTCATTTATGATTACAGATTTCTCACCATTAATAGTGACATTGTCATAGCCTTTCGGTGCCTGGCAACACCATATACCTGCTTCCAAATGTTCCCTCATACCGGTAATGGTTTTTTGTCTTCTTAGATCATTATCGTATTGGCTAAAAAGGAAGAGAATATTTTGTTGTAATACACCTGCAGGATTATTAGTATCGATAGGTTGGGTAACAGAAACTATCTGGATACCTAATTCCCGTAATTGCCGTGATAGCCATATAGCATTATCCCCAGTCCGGCTAAATCTTTCAAGGCTGTAAACGATTATTTTTAGCGATGCACTCTTTTTCTTTTTACAGAACTCTATCATTTTTTTAAACTCCTTACGTTCATCACTATCCGCAGACTCATATGTACCACCGAAATATCCCAGCACATTATATCTGTTTTTATTTGCGTATTGGTTACATGCCTTCATCTGCGATTCAAGGCTCATGTTTTCCATCTGTTCTTTACTTGAGACCCTGGTGTAAATAACACAATCAAAAGCTTCAGAAAAAACAGCAACGCTGCCCTTAGCATATTTGGAGAATACTTCTTTTGTTTCCATAGCGGGTATTTTTAATAATCAGTAGTCAATATTATTGATAATCAACAATTTACGCAAATATTTATTGAAAATTATGCAGCTTTTCTAACGTTATCTTCTTGTGGGGCTTCCCGGCAAAACATTTCATAGGAGACAAGTGCTAAATCATGTAGGGTAACGATAATATTTTCAACCTCTTGCGGAGTTACATCTTTGAACTGTGGAAATGACCTGACTTGCTCTTCAGAAAGAAACAGTTCTTTACTCTCCAGGGAATTTTGTGGGTTTTGATCAAGCCAGTCCTGAAAGTGAATAACTTTTGACATAGGATTTTTAAAGCAAATTTATCCCCGCCGGTTTACTAACTGTCCCGGTTTGGTGCGAAAAGGCACGGCAATGCAGTAAATTGATGCACTAATTGATGTATTCGTCCCTTCATTGTTTTCTATAAAAATGTTCTCGCCTTAAATAGCTATTGACTTTAAACTTGCAGCAATATATTTTGTCTTGCGTAGTTCACCATTTGTCAATGGTGTTTGTACGTTTTATAATGCATTGAGATTTTACATACACTGGTTTATTAATCTTCAATGGGTGGTTGACTCGACCTCTTACTAATAAGTTGCAGAATTGCTTTTTCAAATTCTCTGAAAACTATTGGCTTCTGTAAGTAGCCAACGACATTTTCTCCCAAATTCTCTTTGACAATTTTAGGATCTCCTGTGCAGATAATGACAGCAATGGATTTGTCTATTTGCTTTGCCAAGTCCAATCCGTTTACATCATTCATATCAAAATCAGATAATACTAAATCTGGTGCCTTCTCTTTTATCAACTCAATACCCCGAATTGGATCGGTGTCTGTTCCCACCAGTTCAATATTTGAGAGCCTGCTAGTATGAATTGAGAGCACTTCTATTCCAGCAATCTCGTCGTCGATTATAATACATCTTATCATATTAGTCTTATATTTAAATCTTAGAAAATATTTCCTACAGTAATTCTTGTTATTATCAATTAAAAAAAATAGAAATCATAAGCACCAGCGGTGCATCTTCAAATCTGAGATGTCAGTTACATCATCTTATATGTACACCACAGCTTTTGAACATAGGGCATTCACGAATGTCCGACATCGCCATGATATAATTTTGAACTTTATGTAAACCTGCCTTTTCGCTTGGCGAACGCCTGTTTGGGAATGATGAACACGTTTTCTGAATGGATAACAAAAGGCGTAATGTTTCTCTTGAGACTAAAGATTGCAGAAGTGACTTAAAAGGTGAGGGGGGAGGCATTAGACTAACTTACTCTTCGATAATTACCATACTATATTTACTCGGCTGCTATTTTCAATCTCAATCTTCTTTCTAAATAATCAGACTGTTTCTCACATAGAATATTTGGCCATATCGCAATACACTAATATCATTTCTGAATCATTTCATCAAGAATTATTGGACATTTTCTTTAATTTTCCATTTACTAACTTCATTATAAAACTTGTACTCTTCTAGCAAAGGATGTTTTTGCTTTTTTCCAAATATTTTCAGTCTCTGGAAAGTTTATTTGTTCAACAGGCCGTAACGCCACCATGCTAACTGCTAAACATCTTAAACGATTTTAATTAATATCAAATAAAAATTAATTAATCAGCATTAGGAGCACCAGGGGAAAAAGTATTGTATCTGGAGAAAACTATTATAGTATGACTTAAGTACCGATTATGCGAATCGCGTTTATAGTTGGCATTAATGACAGCCTACTCTGCAAGTTTTACAAAGGTTTTTGGCTAATACTTTGACTATTTCCTTGCCTTGTAGACAAAGTTCTAACCCGATCCTGAAAGCCTTGTATAAAATTACAAAACATTTGCTCCCGATTGGGAAAAGATTAGTACTCTCTTCTCCTTTGGGTCAATTCTTAATTAACAACCTGCTCATACTCTCTGCTCTATTGCTAAAGTAAATTTTAATAGTATATACCCCCGCAGGCAATTTTTCCAGATTCATTTGCAGCATATTATTTCCTTTTTGTAATTCGGCACTTTTGACATGAACATTTGCTCCTTTCGAATCAAACAGTTTTATAGAAGCTTTATTTTTTTCATTTGAAATGATGCTAATGTTCAAAGTTTGTTGGACAGGATTTGGCCATAGCGTTATCTCCTTGCTACTGTTTCCGCAGTCCAACTGTTTAATTGCTGTATACATATACTTCCCGTCAAAATCAACTTCTTTAATCCTATAAAATATTTTTCCTGAAGTAAGGGAATCGTCAGTGTATGTATAAGACCTTTCAATGCTGCTGTTGCCAGCGGCAGGTAAAACAGCAGCCGTTTGCCATTGAATGCCATCTATGCTTTTCTGCACTTCAAATCGGTTGCTGTTTTGCTCCTGCTCGGTTTTCCAAAATAGGATTGCATTACCATTATCGCATTGCACGTTGAACGAAATAAAAGTTATAGGAAGTGCATTATTTGTCGTAGATAATGTCCACCATGAGAAATCAGCAACTCCCGTTTTTTCTACAAAATTGCCGGCTGTATTTCTTGTTGAAAAACCCTGTGCTATCCAGTTAAGGTTATCCGGACTTTTCCATAAAATCAATAAGTTTTCATCTAAGCCATTTAACTCAGCATCAAAATAATTAGTACGGAGAGTGGCATTTAGTCCGTTATTGTTAGTGGGCATTATATCGTAGTACCGGAGTATAGAACTTCCTGCCCCATTACTATTTTTTTGAGACACATGTCCTCTTCGTATGACAGTGGCGCCTAAATTTTGAGAAGATGTAATTACCGCTCCCATATTGCCTGCATTAAATGCAATTGGCGCTGTTAGAGTATTGGTAATTTCTATATAGCCGCCCGCTGCTCCTATAATCCGGCTGTTCTCATTTTCGCCATTTAACAAAGCTGATGGTTGCAATAAAATATTATTACTGTTTAAATCAATAAAGCCCGATGTAAAATTTATATTGCTTATGATGTGAATGTTTTGTAATAAAGATACTTTGGCAGCAGTAAGTTTAGCAATTTCTAACTTATTAAAAAAGGTATTACCACTGCCTGAAATTAACGTATTGCTGCTGCCGTTAAAAACAAATAATCCATCACCTACGGCTTGATTAATGTTACCGTTATTCAACAAATCAATATCCTGCAAAACTATTACAGCATTGTTGGTTGTTCTAATTTCAGCACCTGCCTGTACTGCCACCTGTGCCTGTAATAGGGAGAAAGCAGACAGTAAGAATACAAACATTGTAAAAAACCTTTTCATACACGGCTATTTATAAAGTTTAATACCGAACATCACCAATGATATTCTTTCCGTTGATCATTGCACCAGGATCGCCAATGGCATAATTTAAACCTTGTAATGATACGGAGTAGCCGTTAAAAAAATCTGTAGCTGCGTTTCCCCTGCTTAATACCCTGGTAAACTGCCATACAGAAGCAGGTTTGGCATATAAATGAACAGCTCCAAAATAATTATTCATAGTGTTATTTGTACCACCAGGCGCTCCTACCACCAGTTTGTTTTGACAAACAGATACACTAAATCCAAACTGTTTTTCGCTGGCTTCTTCACTATTGGTAATAATGGATAAACTGCTGCCTGGAAAATTACCGTTAATATCTTTTGTAACGGTAAAAACGGCACCACAGTTTATAAGCACTCCGCCTACATCGTAATTGGGACACCCAATTGCTAAGTCATTACCATTTAGAGAAACCGACCATCCAAAATTGTCGTTCGCGTTTGCAACACCATGTACTATTTCATTGGCAAAATTATAAGTGGCACCTGCAATTTTGTACATATACACTTTGCCTTGATTGGCATTGGCGCCTACTGTGCAATAGGCACTGCCAATGGCAAGCGTTGTACTATCTATACCAACCGAAACACCAAATTGGTCATTATAATTACTGGTTGGGTTGTTAACTATCTGCTGCTCCGTAAATGTGTTTGTGCTTTTGCTAAAAATGTATGCCCTGCCAATAGCAGAGGGATATGCAACATATTGCGAACCACTTGCACCAATGGCAAGATAGTTGCCATAAATACTTAAGGAGCTTCCAAAATGTTCTGATGTGGCAGCATTGCTTGCCGTAACTTTTTGCAAATAGCTAAAGCTGTTTCCAGCAAGCTTGTAAATAAACACCGCCCCTGCTTCGCTAAAACCGTTTACTTCCGCATTAGGAGCCGATACCGCAATATAATTATCATAAATGGCTACTGCTTTACCATATTGCTGGTTACAGCCTACACCTAAAGCAGCGGCTGTTGGTGTAATATCTTGTACATAAGCCCATGAGTTGCCTGTTTTCTTAAAAATATAAGCTTTCCCATTTTTTGCACCACCCCCACAAACCCAGTTATTTACCGGAGCACCAACTACTACATAGTTGCCATGTATGGCAACGGCATAGCCTAGATTTTCTGCTGCACCAGCATTGTTCACCAGTGGTGCATTATTATAAGATCCAGTCAGTGATTTCCACTCCAGACCATTAAAGCCTTCAAAATCCTGCATTACTTCATTGTAACGGATGGTACCCTCCGTAGCTGCAGCAGCATCGTTGCCAATTTTTATTTTTCCATTTACATCCAGTCTTTGCGAAGGTGTAGTTGTGCTTATACCTACGTTTTGCGCAATGGAATGCTTGCAAATGAATAGAAAGAAAAAGATTTTCAGTATTAAATTTTTCATTTTTTATGGTATGCTTTTTAAAGTTAGGGTTGGTTTCAAATTGATTCTTATGCCAGCAAACCGTATTTGTCAATAATAGGCTGTCGTTTTTCAGGAAAACCCACCATGCCGAATTTTTCATGCAGGGAATGCATGCGCTTTGCAATACTTGGATCTTCCGGCATCAGCTTTTTCTGTTGCATTTCCGGAATTATTTTATGAAACATCTCTTCCAGGTAATCTTCAAAATTCTGGTTAAAGTACATGTCGATTCCTCGAAAGAGTTTATCGGTATTATTGAAAAATGTATGCACTAAATTACGCGGACGAAAATGCCAGCCACCTGCCGGGATTTCATATACCGTGTCTTCCACTATTACGGTAGCAGCACCTTCCAGCACATACATCAGTTCGTCCAGTTCTTTATGGTAATGCGGTGCAGGTCCCATTTTCTTTGCAGCTACAGCAAACTCCACGCAAGAAAATTGTTTATTGGTTTGCGAACTGTGTATAAGTGTGCGGATATCCAACCCGCCCGGGCCGGGCTGCAATGGTTCGGCTGGTGCTATGTAAAAAGGTTGCAGTTTCTCATTGGTTGTACTATTTGTTCTAACCTCAATTTCAGTATTTGCTGTAGATACAAAAGGTAACAGGCTTACACCTGCCATTGCCAGCAGCATTTTTCCTATGGCATCCCTTCGGGTATTGCTGTTTATTGATTGATTCATTGTTATGTATTTATTTTCTGAACAAGACCATTGTAGCTGACCAGGATTTCACCAACGCATTATCATCAGAGAACAGTTCCCGGTAGAAAAACTATTTCTTTACTATATAAATGGCATTGGCATAACTGCTAGCGCCGCCCACAACAACAGGCGTTCCATTTTTCCAGTACTTGGCGAAGGTTTTACCGGTACCATCATACTCATCGCCGCAAACGAATGTATTGCCATCTATTACCTGTACACCAGTTGCCCCGGATTGATATTGCCCGTTACCGAGATTGGTGGACTGAAGTGATCCTGTTTGATAATCACCACTCCAAAGTTTTGCAACATATTTTCCGTTTAGTAATTCGCTGCCCGCAACGTATACATTACTATAGCCTGTGACACACAATCCGTATGCAAACCCAAGATTATTAGACATGGTAATGGAAGAACCACCTTCAAACCAGAGTATTGGCAAGCTAGCATACCTGCCTGCTGTATAAGTAAAACCATTATCGTTTATAAAACTGGCATACCCATAACCGGCAGCCTGCGCGCCACTTAAAATATTAAGTGAAGGATTAGATAATTGGTTACCGAAAAAAAATGCCCGTTGTTGGTATGTTCCGTTATTATTTGTTTCTACATTTCCGCTTACGCTGGTACGGGTAAAATTGTTGATGGTTTTTATGTGTATACCCGTGGCTTCCGCGTTATTGGTAGCTGGGTTTGATAATTGCTTGCTGCCGTTATCATCCCAGTAAACAGCTACAGATCGACCTGTACTTGCCGTTCGATAGTAGCCTGCAACGACACCATTACAAATTCCATTAGCAGCAGATTCTACAAAGGGGTCGTTAATATCAGGAAAAAGTAAGGTGGTCTCCGTACCGTTCTTCCACAGCTTGGCTCTTCTTCTGCCACTTGTATTATCTGTAAAAGATACATACACATCCAACCCTTTTACATATACACCTGTCGCGACGGCATTTTTTGTACCATCTGACACGTTGTATGCTGTGCCATTTTTCCAAATTTTGGCTACATATACTGTACCATTGAACTCAGCACCTGCCACATATACATCGGCACTTATAGCAAGTGGTGCAGGTATTGGGTTTTGTGTAATATCCTTATCCTTATTGCAACTGATTATACAAAATGTAAAAGCGAGCATAAGCAGCGATACGGAAACTTTACCTGTTTTCATACATTAAGAGTGGGTTATTTATATGATAACAAACCTACCATAGATGCCCACTACAAAAAATGGGGATTATCTTAACGACCGGAATAATTGCCCAGCAGCCCATTTTGACCATATTGAGTATCTTTGTAAGCGTATTATTATTCATTATAACCTGTTAAATACGTGACAAATAAAATTACGTGCATGGTAGTCGATGATGATGTGGTGGACAGGATGACAGCACTCGCTTTTATTGAAGACTTTTCCTTTATGAAAGTGCTTGGTGAATATAGCTCACCTGTACAGGCATTAGCCGCAGCTGAAAAAAATATGCCTGATGTTTTATTTTTAGATATTGACATGCCTGGCATGAGCGGACTGGAGCTCCGTAAGCAATTACTACAAGTGCCTGCTTGTATTTTTATAACTTCTTACCCAGATTATGCTGTGGAAGGTTTTGAAATGGCAGCGCTGGATTTTCTGCTTAAGCCATTTACCGATGAGAGGTTTGCCAAAACAATGGAAAGACTTCAGCAATATTTAGAGATACACAAAAAGGCTGGATTACTTGCCCATACCATCGGAGCTGATACTGTTTTCATAAAAGACGGGCATAGTCAGATAAAGCTACAACTGCACGAAATCATTTACCTGGAGGCACTAAAAAATTACACCCGTATCATAACAGCCGATAAAAAATATACTATACTTACCCCACTAGGTACACTGATCCAGGAAAAGCCATTTAGTAGCTTTATTCGCATTCATCGCAGTTATGCTGTACAGAAGCATTTTATAAAAAAAATAAACACCAACGAGGTAGTGATAAATGATATCGCATTACCCGTGGGAAGGATGTACAAAAACTCATTAAAAGGAATTAATGCATAGCCTATGAAGTATTTTTTTATGCTGTTCCTCTACAGCATTTCTTCGCAGGCATTTTCGCAAAAAAATGGCGAAGCGTTAATTGATTCATTAAAAAAAGAAATTCCAGCTACCAGTTCTGACAGCGGAAGAGTAAAAAATTACCTCAGAATTTCTGATGTGTACATTGACCTGGATTTAAACAAAGCAATTTCCTATGCAGATAGCGCGGCAAGATTGGCAGAGAAAATAAAATGGGATGAAGGCATTGCAAAAAGCTGGGTAAACTACGGCAATGTGTACAATTTTACCGGGAATTATAATAAGGCACTGGAAAACATTAAACTTGCTTATCATTTTTACAAAACAAAAGGCGATAAAAAAAATACAGCTATTGCAGCCTATACATTTGGTGTAGCCAACGAAAGAATGGGGAATTATGTTAGTGCTGCTGAAAAATACTTTGAAGCTTTGCATATTCTTGAAAAACTGCCTGGCGAAGACCGCCTCACCGGCAACAGCCTTTCTGCTATTGCTGTAATTAATTTTTTGCAAAGAGACTATAACAAATCACTCGACTATAGTTTTAAAGCTTTAAAGAAACAACAGCAGGCTAAAAATAGTATGGGCATTGCAAACGAATATATTGCCATTGCCGATACCTATAACGAACTAGCCGATTCGGCAAATGCCATAAAATATAATCTTCAGGCGTTGGAAATGCAGAAAAAGATGGATAATAAATTTGGCCAAGCCCTTATTTATTTTCAATTAGGTAAATTGTATCACAACAATTATAACCTCGCACTAGATTACCATTTTAAAGCGGAAAAACTATTTACTGATTTAAGTGACCATTCAAACTTTGCTACATTTAACCGGGGGGAAATCGGCAAACTGTATTATATAATCGCTTCTCAGAATCCTGTTCGGGCAACACAGCTTGCAAAAAATAGCATACCGCAGGATAAAGCTACTTTATTGTTGCTAGCGGAAAAGTATTTGCAGAAAAGCGTAAGCGTAAGCAGAGAAACAGGAGATAAAGACAATGAGTCTGCATTTTCTGCGAACCTTGCAGAATTGCAGGCTTTTAAAGGAGACTACAAAAATGCCTACCTGAATTATAGGATATTTCACCAGACCCAGGATTCCATTTACTCGCAACAGAATAAAAATAAAATTGCTGCACTTGAAAACCAGAAAGAAATTGACCTTAAAAATAAAACCATAGAGAACAAGGAATTGCAGTTAAGCAATCAGCAAAAGAAAATGTGGCTATTAATAACAGGGATTTCTTTTTTGATAATTATTGGGGGATTACTATACCGTCAGAATATTATTTCCAAAAAAACCAATACTGCATTACTGAAATTAAATGATGAGCTGGATGAAGCGAATAAAGTAAAAGCAAAATTCTTTGGGATCCTCAGTCACGACCTTCGCCGCCCTGTTGCCAATTTCATTAATTTTTTGCAACTGAAAAAGAAAAAGCCCCGCATGATGAATGAGCAGCAAATAGCGGAAAATGAAGATAATATAGCCGACTCAGCGAAAACTTTGCTGGACACAATGGAAGGTGTGTTGTTGTGGAGCAAAGGACAGATGGAATATTTTAAGCCAAACATATCTGCTATCCCAGTTAATGATTTGTTTGGGTACCTGCAACGTTTTTTTGCAGGCACCGAAAATATTGATCTTATTTTTCCTGCTGACGGCAACATGGTTGTAAATACTGATGAAGATTATTTGCGTACAATTATGCAAAACCTGACCGCCAATGCTATTAAAGCAGTACAAAACACACAGAATGCAGTGATAGAATGGAAAGCATGGGCAGAAAATAGCACTATATACTTTTCTCTTGCAGACAATGGCCCTGGCATTAACGAAGAGCAGTTGAAAGCTTTATATGATGAAACTGTAAGCAGTGGATCAAAATATGGCTTAGGATTTCACATCATCCGTGACCTTGCAAAATCTATAGGGTGCACTATTAGAGTGCAGCTAAATGGTGAAGCTGGAACAATGTTTATACTAGGTTTATAAAACCTATAATCGTTCAGATGTTTCAATGAGTGTGACAAAACCATTAATATTTCTGTCAATTATAGGCTTCCCATTTACAAATAATTCTCTTGGCAGTTGGTAAAAATATATCCACCAACTAATTGATGTTACTATTTATTTTTTGAGTTTGTTGAATGGCCTACCTTTTTTATTCTTGTTCATTTGCACAAAAGAAAACTCTTTTTTAAACGGGTTGAGTAGAGACTGAACACCAACACCTACCAGGCAAGGGTTTGAATGGTACTGTACTAGGAAAGCAACAACACAACAGAATACTTTCACCCAGACCACGAAATACTCCGAGACATTGACAGAAGACTTTATGATAAAATAATTGTGTATATGCAACCACTTTCGAAGACCACCTGCAAGAGCAAAACTAACCGGTGGCCAAAAGTCGCTCTCGGTTATACTGGAAACATTGGCAGCAATTTTTTGTCTTGTGAATGGCGTTTCTATGCTGATGGATGATTAAAGGAAAGTGTAAATGTCGTTCCTTTTGAAGGAACTGAATCACATTCAATATTACAGTGAATGGTTTTGGCAAGCTCTCTTACCATGTATAAGCCAAATCCATATTTTTTGTTTGCCACAGGCTCATTTGAATAAAAGGCATTCAAATCGCCTTGTTTCATTCCGGGACCATTGTCACTAATTGACAAATGAACCGTTTGTTCTTTTTTCACTACATCCCAGGTAATACAGGCACTGGGTGTAATGTTAAGGGCTTTGATAGCATTGGCAGTAAGGTTTTGCATAATGGTGCGCAGGTAACTTTCATCAGTATATATTTCTATATTTCCCGGATCTGTGACAACGAGCTTTACATTTTCTACACTTGCAAAGAAATCAGTAATGAAAGTAAATAGATCTTTTACAGACACATTCGTTATAACAGGTTTAAAGCTTTCCATTTGCCCTTTACTCCATAGTAACATCGCTTCCATATTTCCTATTAATGCTTCTGTAGCCTGAGTAATTTTCTGTCTTCCAGCAATTGCTTCTTCTGCATTCATTATACCTGGCTCTTCTTTTTGTAACCTAAGAAAGCTCATCAGATTAGCAACCGGTGCTCGCAGATCATGACTTAAAATGGCAAAGAACCTTGCTTTAAGCTTGTTAGCTTCATCTAATTGATTGTTTAGTGCTAATAAAGAAACATTAGTTCGCTTTCTAAGTAAGCTTTGCCTGTAAAACAACGTCCCTATAACAGCAAATAGCAACAAAGCGACGATGAAAAAAATGCGTTGCCTACGTTGGTTGGCAATAGTAAGTTGGTTAATGGTAATCTCTTGGTTTTTTTTATCAATTTCCAATTGACTGATTGCTCCAGCTATTTTGTTTTTATTTTCCTGAGAAAATAACGAGTCTTTTATGTCCTGGTAATGAATTACATTCAGGTAAGCATCTTTATAATTTCCCGTCATTGCTAATACTTCTGCGAGGCTGTGTTGAAATTCCAACTCAGCCACTTTGTTTCCGGCTATCTTATTATTTTTTACCGCTTCTGATAAAAAATACCGAGCCCGCTCTAACAACAGCACAGATTGATCTGTTGGCTGTTTTGCAATTCCAGCAGGAACCATTGCACGCTTAGCCAGCTGTAAATAATAATTGCCGATAAACCCCGTATTATTAATGGCGTCTTCGAATGCAGGACCCGTGGAATCCCATATTTTTTTAGAAGCCAATCCATATTGCAAAGCGCTATCGTAATCTTGCTGGCCTGCATAATATTGCGCCAGGGCATTAAGCGTGCTGGCTTCGCTCATTAGGTTATCATTTTTACGGCAAACCCTGAGGGCTTCCTGGTAATAATTAAAGGCAGAATCATACTGCTTCATTTCCCGGAAAGCATTGGCAATTGCTTTCAATGCACTTTGTTTTAACTCTGTGTGTTTCCCTTTTTCGTAAGCATCAAGCGATTGACGGGCAAAAGCCAGAGACTTTTTATAATCTTTTTCATTGAAGTAAACCAACGACAGGTTCTCGCAAGCTAACCCTATTGAATAGGTGTTTTTTGATGCCAGCCCAAGTTTTAAGGTGGCCGTAAAATAATCCGCAGCCAATACAAAATCGCTTTTAGCATTGGCAATACCGCCAAGATTATTATAATTGACCGCCATGTTTACCGTATCATTTAAAGCAATGGAAATGTTTTGTGCCTGTTGATACCTGAAAAGACAGGAGTCCAATAATCCCATACTTGAAAAAATGTTTCCGTAACAAACATGAAATGCACTTATACCCTTCATCCATTTCATTTTTTGAGCTAATTGCATTCCGCTGGATGCATACAAAAAAGCGCTGTCTGTATTCACATCCACGTAATAGGTCGCTACGCGGTTATATATCCTTGCTTTAACGGTATCGTTAGCTGCGGATGGAAACGCATGAAACAGTGAATCTATCAACAAACGTCCTTGCTTTTGTGAGTGTGCAATCAAGGACACTAGCAATAAAACGAAGACAAAATTGAATCGCATGATAAGGTTCTATGGGGTTAGAAAATTCAAGGATTCTTTATAAATGCCGCCCAGGGGAAGAGCTATATCATTTATAAATACCTCTTTGGCGGTAATCTTTGTGATATAGTTTTTGGGGACAGCATAACTCCGGTGAATACGTACAAACTTGGCAAACGTCTTTTGCTCCAATAAGCCTGTTAAGGTAGATAGAACGCAATACTTCCTTGTGGCCGTTATAATACCCGTATAGTCTTTCAGCGCTTCAAGGTATAGTATTTCATGTAGCAAAATCTTCACCTGGGTATGCCCCTCTTTAATAAAAACCGCATCGCCTCCCAGGGTATAATCCAATAACCTGGCTTTATGATGAATAAGAAGATATTGCTCCAGCCTTTGCATTGCCGTATCAAACCGGCTTGCAGAAAGAGGCTTTACCAAAAAATCAAGCGCCGCCTTTTCGAAGCTTTCCATCGCATAGTCGGGATAAGCGGTAATAAAAATGCAAGCCTGGACGGCTAGCAATTGTTCCCGAAGCTCAAGCCCGCTAATATCTTCCATGTCTATATCCAGCAATAAAACATCCGGAAGCTGAAGTCGGGCTGCTTGCAATGCTGCCATACCCGAATCATATACTCCCGTTATCCGCAGAAAGGGATAACGACGGCAAAATGACAGCGTATCTAACCTGTCTATCTGATCATCATCCACAATAAAACAGTTATAAACACGCCGGGTATTTTCCGGGTGCAGATCACTTGGCGGCATATATAACAAATGTAGTGATTTTGGCTACACCCCAATTTTCGCCGATTTAAAAAGCGTTTTGTCGGTTTAGCATTTGCCCTGGCTTTTGGTGTGCGTAGGTTTGTCCTACATACAAAAAGCTATGAAACAGAAAATCCTGTCGGCATTAATACTTATTTCCCTGGTAGCCTGTAAAAAGGAAAGCAACGTGGATCCATTACAAGCCTTAACAGAAAAGAATACCTCAGCCCTTAGAAATACGGAATGGTATGGCTTGTACCTTAATAAGGGCGAAAATGGCTACGGTAATAACTCCGGATACAGGGGATATGCCATCGCCTTCAGTACAGATTCAACTTTCACCTTTTACAGCGCTGGTTTTACACTAAAAGGGTATTGGTCAGTAAATGGCGACACGGCACGCTTCAGGTTTGCAACAGGCGCCCAAAACAAATGGTCTGCCCTATTGCAAGGAGATTCAGTTTTTACAAAAATCATCCAGCCTTTGCCAGATAATTTTTCATTTGACAGAACCTTTAAGAAAATACCTAATCCGCCTGCTGATGTAATAGGACACATATGGAAAGAGAACACAATGGCAGCCAATCCCTACCAATTAGTTTTTTTAGACAATGCCGCCGGTGTTGGGTATCCCCGTCCTGTTCCAATTGACTACAACAAGCCTCCTGTAAAGAATAAAATATTCAACACAACCGACAAAATCAATTTCTCATTTTTACTGATAGTTGATGGTAAAACAGCCTGGACTTTCGATCAGACGGCTTATAATTTTCAGTATAATTATTAACCCTACCCAAATGGGGCTGACCAACGGTTCTGTATTATATTATTTCACGATAAAAAACCAATTATGAACCCGGAAAGCATTGACCGCTATATTGGAAAACTCCGAACTATGTGCCTACCTCAGATTCTACGTGCATTACTAATTGCTATCGTAGCATGTACAATATTTTCATGCGGAAAAAAAAGCGACTCAGAGAACGAAGTCCCTTGTTATAACCCCTCCAAAGTAAACAGCGCATACACTAAAGTAAAAGATTTTGTCAAAAATAATGAAGCGGCATACATGAATGGCACATTGGATAATGGTAAAATAGGATTATATATTGCCATGATGGCAACTGAAGTGCGGATGGAATACTATATCAATACTATTACATTAGGTAAGGGCACAACCATTACATCTCCAGATGGTACAAAGGTTACAATAGACGACGAGTTGGTAAGAAATTACAAAGAGGCATTGTGCAATGAATCTGATGATGTAAATAAAAAGCTATAAAATATTTTTCTCAAACAAAATATATGAAAACAATTATTGGAGCATTATTAATTCTTTCAATTATACAGTTCTCTTGCAAGAAAAACAATCCGCTTCCTCCTACACCGCCACCTGGAACGAGTACCTGTCAGTTGGTGAAATGGACTGCTACGGAAGCCGCCAATCCTTATTTTTTTGAATATGCTGGCAATGGCAATCTCATCAAAGCAAGGATATACAAAAACGGCACCACTCAACCCCCGTCTACTACTCAATTTGAATATGATGCTAATAACAGGCTTACTCGTAGTTATGACAGTGCTACGATGGCAGCCGACAATCAATATACCACTATAACTTCCTATTCTAATTATAACGCAGCAGGCTATCCGCAACATTCAGTTGAAAGAACAAAAGCCCACAGGGATTATGAAACCGACTATGTGTATAATGGCAAAGGCAACGTCATCCAAGCCATTATCCAAACTTATGATATCAATGATGCTTTGTACAGCAAAGACACAGTGGATTATCTTTATGACGCCGGCGAAAATTTTATTAAAGGATCTGCACGCACTAAACTAAACGGCACCAGAGCAGTTTATACAGCCATTGAAATAGAGGGCTACGACACACGCACCAATTTTTATAAAAGCCTGGGCACAGTCTTCAATCTGCACCGCATTGCTAACAGCGATGCATTTACCGCTGCGGGGTATTTTGAGTATTATTTATACATGCCTTCAGCCAATAATCCGCTGAAAGTCTTTCTGCACAATCAGGGACCAAACGACAAAGGAGACTACCTCACTTATACTTATGAATATGACGCAAATACCAACCTGCCCTCAAAAATAAGTTTCACCAATACCAGCGGCGGCATAACCCGGGGGCCTTCACTGGCTAATGCAAATTTTAATTGTAAATAGAAAATAGTATGAAACCAATTTGTATTGTTGCTGCTTTTTTAATTTCGTTTTGCAGTTGCCAAAAAACGGAAACCGGAGCGCCTGACAATAAATTCTCAGGCAACTTAGTCAGTTCGGGTGCTGTAAATTTTAAAGGGTTGTGTACCTGGAGCGCTGAATACATTAACACCGTATTTGACATTAAACTAGGCAATAGCAATCAGAACGTTTTATCAGCGAATGTTGCTACTACCATGAAAGAGAAAGTGGTGACCGGCAGTTGTATACCCTCTGCACAGCAAAGCCAGCATTCCTATACGCTGTCTACATCTTCAATAAGCGGGAACAGCTTGCTTATCTATTTTAGGCAGGATGAGAGCAGCTTTCCTCAAAATATCGCATTATTTACCGGAACAATTACTTCTACAGGTATAAGTGGCATCTTGACTTTTTACAGGAAAAGCGATGGCATATTCTGCAAAGTTGAAATGCCTTTTCAACTGTCGAAAGCCTGATAGAAGTTTTTTTCGAAGACTCTGATTAAACAAGTCCATTCCGTTAGAAGAAATCTGACGCCATACAAACTTTCTAGCGATTAAATTAATGAGAATATGTAATATTTTTATTAAAACTGCCATCGCTTATTTGCACAACCTTAACTCCGTAGCAGTCATGAAAATAATACTAAACCTTGTTACGCAAATATCTCTTCCTGAAGTTATGTTTAGCTCTATTATGGTTTTGTTATTATCATATCAACTGTTGCCCGACTAGAATACTTGTGGCTGTGTTTGGCTGCACTTTACGTCACCTGCGCCATCCTCGTAGGTATATTAGGAGTCTATAAAGGATTAATTGCGGACCTATTCATAAATATTAAGGAGGCTTTGAATTTTATTGAAAACTGTGTTGTACTATGTCTTGACACTAGCATTTGTAACGCCGCCCTATCTTACCTAATGACACAGATCATCTTATCTAACGCCCCAATCCTAAACCCTCATAATTTTTTTGTCAGGCAAATGTCCATTTTCTTTGACTTTTGCCCGCATTGTAACTGTTTTATTGCTGTTTTTCGAAGGCAAGCGTAATTGCCTTGGATATTGTTCTATTATTCCTCCTTTTAGACTAAAACTCATCTGGTGAAGTTTCGTAAAGGTTTACTCTTACCCGCTTTGTGGTATTTTAAAATCTTTGGAATAACATAAATTACCGCTGTATTTACGTAAATCGTTGTACGTTGCTAACATAATAGGCTCATTTGAGTATGCGAATTAGTTCTGAAAGATACGGTCCTCTAATTTTTCAACCATTAAACATCTCTCACTGTCCTGGGATAGTGTTGCCAGGGAGTACTATACTTTTTTCGCAAAATGATTTTGGCACAATAACGATTCAGCAACTGGTAACAGAGCGATATTCAATTAATTACTTCGTCTTTAATATAGTGAGTAGTGTAACCCTGTTTTTTGAATATAAACTTCCTTTTTTAATTAGAAGCTGGCAAGTTTTAAAAGGAAGTGTTTTAATGAAGACCCTTGAAAAAGAGAAAGGCGAATTAAAACAAGGACAGTTTGCACTTTTTAATGAAAAAAATATTCCCCGTTCAATTGCGTTTGAGACTGGTAAGGAATATTACATGTTTGATTCTACCTATGATTTAATTATTTTAGAACCCCTATTTAATGCGTTTCCGTCTTTAAAAAACTTTTGTTCATTGTCAAATAACCCTGGAAAGTCTTACCAGGGGTTATCTAATTTATTCGCATCACCAGAAATGATAAGAATAACAGATAACTTGCTAAAAGCTCCTTACGAAATAAAGTGGAGAAAAATTTACTTTGAAAATAGAATTAACGACTACGTCTTTGAGGTTATAATCCAATCCAAACAAGAAATCAATCCCGGTGTACCAAGAATTGTCAGGGATAAGGTATATGCTGCGCACAATATTATCCTTTATGACCTCAGTAAGCATTACACAATAAAGGAAATCTCAGTTATGGTGGGACTTAGTGAAAGCAGGTTAAAGAAATTTTTTAAACTAGTTTTCGGAATAACTATATATGATTGTCTATTCAGAGCAAGGATGGAAAAAGCTTATGACCTTCTCATGAATACCACTAAACCTGTAAAAGAAATTTCCGCAATCGTGGGTTTTGACTATCTCGCCAATTTTGTAAAAGCTTTTGGGAATTATTTTGGGTATACACCAGGGCAGGTACGGAAACAATAACTAATTGATTCTTGTTTTATTTTTTAGACCAATTGAATAACTTTTTGTACCGATTGGATAAGTGTTTTATTTGTCGGGTGAATCTTCTTGTCCCAACTTTACTATCAGAAAAGCGCTTCTATATTTTATTGCAATAACAGGCAAAGCCGAAGACCTGTATAAGATAGTAGGCATATTATTCATTGATTAATACATCGGTTATGAAAAAAATTAGTTTGGGGATTTTTGCCCTGTTGATAGCTATTGGTTTTAGCGCATTTGCGGTTATTCACAAAAAAACAAAACCTGTCGCAAATGATCCAACCTATGTTTGGCATAAGTTCAATGCCGCTGGCACTGCTGAATTAAGCCCGGTAGTGACCTATACCGGAACGGCAGCAATGGCCAAACAGACTTTTGGCTGTCCTGATGGCACGGCTGTTAATTGCGCAAGAGCGTATGACGCAGATAATCAGCCTTTGCCTATCTACATTAAAAAAACTGCCCAATAAGGCATTAAAATTAATAATAAGCCTGCTCTTATAGCAGGCTTATTATTAATCTTTCACTTTTGGTTTATGACTAAAACGTCTACCAATCTCTCCACAGCAACAATATCAAAGCCATATCTATTTAAGGTCTTTTGTACTTTCTCAGTGTCAAAATATACCGTTCCATCTTTAGAGGAATTGGCAGTAATGTCCAGTTCCATCTCTCCAATATTTCCATAGCCTGATTCATCGACTAAAGGTAGTTCAAGGTTCCAGTTCAGATACTCTACCAGCAAATACATCGGCTTGTTATACATCTTTTGTACAAAACCTGCGTTCCACACTATTCGGGTTTTGCTATTACTGCCAACAGGATTTTTGCTTTTATCCTTATTAATCAATGCCCAACATTTTCTTGTTCTTTTTTCGATAGTAGCCACGTATGGAGAGAACCGGTTTAGGTCATTTAGTACGAAATTATACAATACGCTCAAAGATACCTGGGTTGGTAGCCTTAACTCATAGCAAAAGCAATTTGCTTTTATCAAAATGCGAGTTGGATGCCCATTGTTTACAAAAAAAGGATTTAACCCTATAGAATCGTGCACATTTATTTCAACTCTATTCATATTGATTGGTCCGTTATTGCACGAATAAGCTGCATAAAATAAACTTAACATGTCCTTATTAATAGCAAAGAACCGATTGGTTTTTGCATCCTCTTTCATTGACGGCGCGAACGTGCCCATTTGATTTGATAGTCCGGAACGATACGCGGTGAGCAACGACCTGTATAAAAAAGCACTATCGCCCGTTTTTAGTGGTTTTAGCATATCAAAGTCTATATCATCGTTCTTTTCTTCCACTATCAGTTCCTTTTTTCCAATGAAAGAAATGACATTCTCATAAGTTAACTGGTCTGGGTATGTAATTGCTTGTATGATGCCGGTATTGTCTACCCACACATGATGCGGTAAAACAGCGAACTTGAAATATCCTCCCATAAGCAAAGAATCGTCTACTACATATGGTAAGTTTAATTTTTTCAGTATCGGATTTCTTTGCGCAAATGGAACCACTTTTGTACTGGATTCATAGGTGACTGGTAGCATCAAAAACTTTCCATTCATCGCTTTAGATAAAGAGTCTCCTTCAGCCATAGAACGAAGGCAGGCAGCACACCATGTTGCCCAAAAATCGATGATAACAAACTTGTCTTTTATCAATGATGAAAGTGTTGTTTGTTTTAACTTATCTCCATCAAGATAGGTAATGTTTACAGGCGGCAGCGTGTCTCCAACTTTCAGTTCTCTTAGCGGTTGAGCTTTTGATATATTCAGTAAAATACTCAGCATAAGGGCAAAAAGAATCCTGTTCATTTATAAAATGATTTTAAGTACTTAACAATATTGTTTTTTGAATTAGTAGCCTGGGTTCTGCGTAAGATTAGGGTTGTTCAATATTTCATATTGAGGGATTGGAAAAAGTGAAGAAGCGTCACGCCATTGAGGTTTGATTTGCGACATGACGGATTTTAAATGGCCGTTTCTTTTTAAATCGAAGAAACGCTGTCCCCATTCTGTAAAAAGTTCCATTTGTCTTTCATGTTCAATAGCAGAAAGCAGAAGGGTTTTATCGCTGGTAGTAGTGTTAGTTAGTCCAGCCCTATTGCGTATGACATTTAGATCAGATTGTGCACCTGTTATACTGCCTTGCTGCGCTCTTGCTTCTGCACGAATCAAATATTGTTCTCCAAGTCTTAAGAACACATCGTATTCACTGGTATTGCTTCCAGCCTCAGTGTTGAGCTCATATTTGTGAGGATAATAAAATGCACTATTCCCCTGGAGTATACTATCTAACCAACCCTGTTTACGATGGTCACCATTTTCAAAACTATTCAACAAATTTGCAGGAATGGGATATGTTGGAATGGAACCTGCAGAGGGTATGAAAAGTAAACCTACAGTAGTATATCCATCCTTTGTCCAAAACTGTAAAATAGACTCCTCACTGTCGTTCTTGAAAACATTTGCCAGTACACCGGTTAAACTATAAAAGCCGGAAGTAATAATAGCGGTAGATTCTGTTTCAGCAGCCGCCCAGTTTTTTTGGTATAAATAAACCCTCGATAGCAATGCACTGGCAGCCCATTTATTTACCCGCACTTTACCGTCTGAAGGGTATGTATCCGAAAGAATGCCCTTTGCTTGCGATAAATCATTTATAACCTGTGTATAAACTTTTGCTATAGATGATCTTGCTGCCAGCTTGTTGACATTAACATCGGTTGATAATAGTAGTGGCACATCGCCATAAAGATTAACCAGGAAGAAATAAGATACCGCTCTTAAAAATAAAGCTTCTCCTTTAACCTGGCTTTTTGTAGTTGCAGTAATGTTAACGGCTGCGTCAATATTTTGGAGTATCGAGTTTGACTGATATACCACTGAATAAAACGATTGCCAGGTGATTAAATTATTACTGTTTGCAGTTGAAATAATGCCGTTAAAATATTCAAGATCCTTCGTATCTGCACTTGTTGTTGTTAACTCATCACAATATGTACCAATCGATGGAGAAATACTTCCGTCGATGGTGCTATTGAATATAGCATAAATACTTGAAATGGTAGCTACCGCACTCTCATCACTGGCAAATGCTTTTTCCGGGGTCAATTGTGTTTTTGGTGAGTCAATTTCAATCATCTTTTTGCAAGACGTATTGAATAAGGCTCCTAAAACTAGTATCATAAAATTTATATAGTGTTTCATTCTTTGTGGATTAAAAAGTTAGGTGAATGCCTGCTGCTACGGTTTTGTAAGGAGCAATACCGGTATTGGCAGTTTCGGGATCAAATAGGTTCGTTTGTTTTTTCCAGGTGAAAAGATTTTGGGCTTCGCAATAAAGTTTACAGCTTTTTAGCCCCATACGCCGGATTATCTTTTCAGGTAAAGTGTAGGAGATAGAAATATTTTTAAGCCTGATGTAAGAGGCATTAAAGAAGGTAGCATCGGATTGTGCCAGATTATAATATTCGCCGGAAGGGGCGACAGTGGCTTTAGCGATAGATGTCTGATCGCCCGTTTTTTGCCATCGCTGAAGTGCTATCTCGAATTTATTGCTTCTTGTTCCAGGGATAGTAGCCAGACCTGTGGCATATTGCTTAGCAAATTGCAGGAAAACATCAAACTGAAAACCCCGAAAGGTTAAAGCTGAACCGAAGCCGCCAAAAAAATAAGGCGAGGTCCGACCTACTATCGTATAATCTCCTGGGGTACTGATAATACCATCTCCATCTACATCTGCGTATTGTGGCAATCCTGTTTGGCTATCAATGCCAGTAAATTTTAGCATCTTTTTGATGCTGATATCCTCTCCAACAACATAGGTGTTGGCAAACGAAGACGCGGCAAGTCCAGGATAGTCTAATAACTTATTACGAGGGATCGTTACATTACCATTTAATGACCAGGAAACAGCATTCGTTTTGATAATGTTTGCCGTAGCTTCAAATTCAAAGCCATTGTTGTCAATCAATGCCGGAAGATTGGCGACATAATGTCCAAAAGGTCCACTCATATAAGGTAGTGGATAATCAATCAATTGGTCGCCGCTCCTGTTTCTATACCATGCCACAGAAGCCAGCACCCTGTTTTTGAATAAACCGATCTCCAGTGCAATTTCCAGTTTCCTGTTACTTTCCCAATGAAAATTGGCGTTTGCAATCCTGGTGGGTGCTAAACCTGCTACGTCCTGGTAAATGGAGCCAGTAGTACTATACGTGGAAAGATATTGATAATCGCTTATCTGGTCATTGCCGGTAATGCCATAGCTACCCCGTAGTTTACCATAGCTCATGATGCTGCCATTCCTTAAAAAAGGCTCTTCGGTAAATATCCAGCCTGCCCCAACTGACCAAAAATTTCCGAATTGATACCCCGGTCCGAAGCGGCTGGAGCCATCTCTTCTTGCGTTTACATTTAACAGGTATTTTTTCTTGTAATCGTAATGGAGCCTGCTGAAAAGCGAGGCATATTTATATTGAGTATATTGATTGGTTGCCGATAGCGAGCCTGCAGCACCCATAAATTCCAGCAAGTCTTCATTACTGTAATTGCTTGCATAAATAAAATTTCCTTCCTGTATAGTCTGCTGCCAGGAAACTCCTGCCAGCAAACTAAGATTTCCGTTACCAATGGCTTTGGAGTATTCTGCCTGTGACTCTGCTATCACCGATGATATTTTGTTATTGCCAAAATAGGCATAGCTTAATGAACCCTGGTTGGGGTTGAAGGAAATTTTAGGATAGGTCATCACCTGATCCATTTCTGTCCTGGTATAACCAACACTTGCGCGTATTTTAAGATGAGGGAAAATCAAATAGTTTACTGAAGCATTGGAGATAAGATTGTTTGTTTTGCTAGTCGATTTGCGTTTTAACACTGCATCGGGATTGATAGAAGAAATCCCTACCCAATTAAAGTTCCCAGCATCATCATAAATAGGTGTATTAGGAGCTAACGTAAAAACGCTGGTTACACTTGAAGAAAGCAATTGGTTGTTATCAGCACTATAGCTACCTGAAAAATCCAGGGATAGTTTTTTATCTGCAGAATTATTGTGCAACAGAAAATGAGCACCGCCCCGGCTATAATGCTGATCGCCTCTCAACACAGATCCTTCTCTTCTGTAGTTACCACTTATCAGAAAATTAGTATTTGCATTTCCCCCGGAGATACTTACCTGGGCATTGGATGCGACAGCAGTTTTGCCAAGCATATATTTTGCCCAATTTGTTGAGGCGGTTGTATCCCATTTGAGCAGTTCTGGCGCATTGGACAAGGTAGGAGTAACTCCATCATTTGAAAAACCTTCATGACGTATTTGCAAATACTGCTGAATATTCAGCATTTTAGGGTAGTTTGCCAGCTTGCTAAAACTTGTGTAGTAGTCTGCATCAAATTTTGTTTGTCCAGACGCCCCCCTTTTTGTTGTAATCATTACCACACCATTAGCCGCTCTTGAGCCGTATATAGCCGTTGCGTCAGCATCTTTGAGGATTTCGATACTCGCGATATCAGCAGGATTAATACTATTCAAAGGGCTGGTAGCACCGGCAGCGCCATCGGTTAGCGTACTAAATGATGAATTCAATGGAGTAGAATTGAAGGGCACTCCATCTATTACGTATAAAGGTTCTGTACCAGCATTGATTGACCCTTTGCCTCTTATTTGAACCACCAGGTTGCCTCCGGGTAAACCATTCTGTGTATTTATGTAAACACCTGCCGCCCTGCCTTGAATGGCGCTAAGAGGGTTTGAGACAGGCTGCTTACTGATATCCGCTTCAGACACCTTACTTACACTGCCTGTACTAAGTCGCCTGGTTGTATTACCATAAGCGATTACAAGGGTCTCGTCTAATTTGGAAATATTGTTTTTTAACTTTACAGTTATAACTGACCTTCCCTGCAATGGTATCGCTTGTTGTTCATATCCAACGCTGCTAACTATAATTACTGAGCCGGGTCGTGTATGCGGAAGAAAGAATGCTCCCTTCTCATTGGCAATAGTCCCTATTGAAGTTTCTTGTATCCTAACCGATGCGCCTTCAATGGGGTCGCCTTGGGGGTTTAATACATTACCTTTTACATCAATCAATAATGGGGTTACTTCTTTGGTATCACTACTAGTTGCCTGTTCTTTGACCTGAATGACAATTTGCTTTTCTTCTATTACATAGGTAACAGGCTGGTTGCGGAAGCAAACGGACAGTACCGTTTCAATGTTTTCATTTTTTACATTGATAGAAACTTTCTCTGCATTCTTTAACTGGTCTTTTGTGTATACGAACCGGTAATCAGATTGTTTCTGAACTTCTCGAAATACGGTTGTCAGGTGAGCGTTTGTCAATGACAGGGTGATACCCGTTTTTGACTGTTGACCATGAGAGGTGGAACAAAGTACAGATAAGGAAACAATAAGGCTCCATGCGATTATTAATAGTTTATTAATCGCTTTTGCCTGTTCTGCTCTTTTGCAGAATGGACACAATACCATAGTTTTGGTTTTTGGGTTACATAATTACAGTTGAACGATTGTTATTTGGCTAACTCAGATATTGCCGGGCAGTGACGCAAACACTTCCCGGTTTTTTATTAACCTATTTGGCTTTTCATTTAATTACTGTTATTCTTTTGTTTTCAATTCTAAAGTGTACACGCTTGGTTAATTCAAGTACGTACAACAATTTAGACAAAGGCAAGTCCCTGGACATGTTTGCTGTAAATTGCTCTGTTGAACTGGTCTCATAAACCACTTCAGCATCATACCATCTCTCTACGTCACGCATTATAACATCGAGTGGCGCATCTGTATATTTAAACTCGTTGTCTGTCCACGCAATAATATCATCCATTGCTGGATTCTCAATAGCAAAACCTTTATTTAACGAATGAATTTGCTCGCCTGGCTTGAGCACAGTCTTCTTTTCGCCTTTTGTGACCAACACTGACCCTTCAACAAGGGTAGCGGACTGATCTGGCTCATTGTCATAAATATTCACATTGAACTTTGTCCCTAATGCTTCTACGGTTATGCTATCCGCTACTACCCGAAACGGCTTCGTTTTATCTTTTGCAACCTCGAAAAAAGTTTCACCTGTAACAAATACTCTTCTTTCATCTCCGTTGAACGCAACCGGATACCGAATAGAAGATGCGGCATTCAACCAAACCTTCGTGCCATCGGGTAATATGAGCTTATATTGACCACCCCTTGGTACGTTGAGTGTATGATAGATATTAGTATTCGATAAGCTATTACTGCTGTTATAATAAACCTCTCCTTTCTTTTGAAAGATATTCAGCTTGTCACCTAAACTAGTGTCAGGTGCACCAGCATCCAGGTTTATCACTTTTCCATCTTCCAGGGTCAGCGTTGCTTTATTTGTTCCCGGTATTAAATCATTTTTGGCAACATCGGTAAGATTTGGTTTGCGGTCTTGATCACCTGCCTTCATGAAATAAAGAACAGTGAAAATAATAATGATGCATGCTGCAGCTATGCCTTGCCAAAGCCTTATACTACGCAACCTGGAACTTCGTTTATTAAAGCTGATTTTTTCTTTAGCATTTGCCAGCGCTTTTTCTGTATTCACCTGCCCCATCAACTTCATGGCAGCATCAACGTTTTGCTCATCTGTTATCTTTAAAAAAAGCTGCATATTGTCCTCGCTCTCCTCAAGCCAGTCGTCCAGTTCCAGACGTTGCTCTCTGGTCAATGTATCACGGATGAACCCTCCAAGCAGATGACCTATACGTTCGGCCTCCTTATCACTATATTTAGGACGCTTTTCTTCCATACTGGTAAGTTAGGACTAAATCCCGTTTTACAGATTTAAAGGTGGGTTATAATGGGATTCTAATAAACTAAAACGAGCACCCGAGGGATTTGTGCAAAAGTGAATGAAATTTATTCTGAGTGTAAAAAAAGTAAAGATATTAAAAGAGACATTCCAAGACCTATTTGTCGTCTTATTAAAGTAATAGCTCTTGCTTTTTGACTACGGACGGTGGCTTCCGTAAGGTTTAGTTCCCGGGCTATTTCCGGATATTCTTTCCCTTCAAAAAAAAGCATTGAAAAAATTCTCTTGCACTGGGGAGGCAGTGCGCTAATTGCACTTAATATTTCCTGGTAGGTTTCTCCTTCTACAAATAATTCAAAAGCATTTTTTTCTGATAGATCTGTTATGTATCCCAATTCCTTTAAATTCTTAGCTGCTCTGTTTTGTTTGCGCAAATAGTCTACACTTGCGTTCCTGACGGTTGTGTACAGAAATGATTTAATAGGCAAGTAGCTGTCAAATTTGTCTCTTCTCTCCCATAGTTTTATTAACGCTTCACTGGCAATTTCTTCGGCTTCGGCTTGGTCATTTACAATTTTAAAAGAATAGTAAGTTAAAGCAGGATAGTATTGCCTGAAGAAGAAATTAAAGCCATTTTCCTCGCCATTTTGGAATGAACGGATTTGACTAAGGGTCCTATTTTGATCATTTTGTCGCAAAAGAATAGAATCATAAAATGGTTCTTGAGTCTAATGCGTAAGGCAAAAAAAATGGCGCAGGTCTCCACTTACCGTAACTGAGGCCGTAGGAGCCGTACCACGAATAAGGGAGCCCACGCCTAAACGTGAGCCCTGCTTATCATCTCGTGGTAATTGAAATTCCTACGTTTCAGTTACGAGACTCAAAGCGAAAGCTTCAAATTAATT
Source organism: Chitinophagaceae bacterium (assembly GCA_044227095.1). GTDB lineage: Bacteria > Bacteroidota > Bacteroidia > Chitinophagales > Chitinophagaceae > JACMLD01. Next base: position 710,294 of record JBGAFV010000001.1, read on the forward strand.
ATGAAGGATTCGCAAAAATATGTTTCATTGCGAATATATGAAAAATCGAAATAACAACCCTCAATATGATAAGGTATTTATAATGAGTATATTATAATAAGTTATTTTTCATTACCTCATCATGTTAATTGCGTTATGACTCGTAAAACAAAAAAAGCAGAACGCAAGAAAGCAGTCCTTGGGCACTTCAATCACGACGAATTTCTTTCAAGAGTTGGGAAAAGAATTAAAAGCTTACGAAAGAAAAATGGGTTCAGTTCCGCAGAACTTTTTGCTTATGATATAGAAGTGTCAAGAGTGGGGATGTCAAAATACGAAACCGGAGCATTTGACGATATAAGATTGCGTACCCTTTTAAAAATCATCGACGGGTTAGGAATGAAACCGAAAGATTTTTTTTCTGAAGGATTTGATTAGAAATATCAGTTCATGGAAAGTGCTTCTTATTGTTGCTAACATTCCTAAAACATTCAACCATAAATGGCAACACATCTGCCATGGTTTTATAAAAATAGCCATCTATATAATTTCCAAAAGTATTAATTGTTTGGAGTTCATAGTAATTTGTCGCCACAACGATTTTGCAGTTGGAATCGATTGATTTTAGTTGCGCAGCAACTTCAACGCCTGAATAACAATAAGAAGAAAAGGGCCAGTTTGCATCCAGTACTACCAAATGCGGGTTGCTTTTTTGATAAGTTTCTATACCAGTGACACCATTATAGCAAATAGAAATTATTTCGATATTGTTGAGCTTAAGCAAAGGCAGAATAGCTTCAATAAATATATTTCTCTTGCAAATGGCGAGAACTTTAATGATTGAATTCAAGTTATTAGGGGTTAAAACGGATAAGTTAAAACGGAAGCAGACTTATAAAATATGAGGTTGTTTTAGACACTCGTCTTAACCATTAAACCTTATCCTGGAATTTATAAATTTAAACTCACCACTTCATTTCAAATCAACTACGTCAATACGCTTCAAATTTAAAATATGAATGTTTGATTGCTTCCTTTGTTAACCCTTTGCAATACATTTTGTACCGATTGAATAATTATTTGTTTCGCGAGTTCCAACACTGAAATAAGAACTTTACCAGTATTAAGTAAATCCTTAAAACTGTATGAATGAAACCCCTTACTCCTAAAATCAGGCATTACTCTACCAAGCAACTAGCATTCTATTATCTTGTTTCAAAACCAACTTTTAACCGATGGCTTTTACCGTACAAAGAAGAAATTGGAAGTCGCAACGGTCATTACTACACAACAGCTCAGGTCGAGATCATTTTCCAAAAGCTAGGTATTCCACCTATGTTTAATAAACAGTTTGCAAATTCAGATCAGCGTTAAGAGAAGATATTGTTTGCGAAAAAAAGTTTCCCCGTGAAACGACTTTTCGATATGAATCGACAAAAATCGACAAAAACTAGTAAAATAAGAACACTATCGAAACAAAAAGAGACAATGTATAATGGTAATACTTGAACTTTGTATTTCCAATACCATATATCCATGCAAAGACCACTATTAGCTAAACAACTAAAGAGCGGAATTCAAATATTCCCGCCGGCAATGAATGATAAGCAAGTGAACATTTCTATATCAACCTGGAAATTTTTCTATTTCTATATTTTGCTTACGGTAAGATTTACCTCGAGAAGATTACCTGCCATTAGTAATAATATAGCAAACTATCTCATGATTTTATTGCATCAACCGTCTCCGTTACACGTGTGGCTCCAAGTGAAAAGTTATCCCGCCCAATCCCATTGCTTTTTACTCGGCTACATGTTTTTTACTGAAGTAAGGGCTTGAAGCTACTTAACAGAAAGTGGAGGATTAGCCTTGACTCGATCAGCCTATTACATTTTCGTATACTAATTACATCCATTAAATAATCAAACTATGGAAAACCTCAAACCCAAGTTCCCAATGCGGGCATACACTGCCCAGGATTTGTCAAGAATTTATAAAGTCTGCAAAAAGACATTCATGCGATGGGTTAAACCATTCGAAGAAATTATAGGCGAGAGAAATGGAAGGTATTATACCATTAACCAGGTAAAAGTTATTATTGACAAATTAGGAATACCCGAAGACTATGAGGACTAAAGAGTCCGCTATATTTATCGTGTTGTAGTATCTAACCGGGGAGTATTGCAAAGTAAAATATTTGTAAATAAAAGACACTTTCTCTGACACAAGATAAAAACGCTTTCCCCCGGTCAGATCTATTCAACTGATCGAAATTATTCACTACGCAAGCTTTTTACAGGATTCGCAAGTGCTGCTTTAATAATTTGGAAGCTTATCGTTAATAAAGCGAAGGTTATAACAAGGCTACCAGCATATAAAAATGTTATCAAGCTAATGTCAATTTTATAAGCATAGTCATTCAACCAGGCTTTAATTGCCCACCATGCAATAGGCGTCGCTATAAGAATTGCAATTAAAACGAGCTTAAGGAAATCTGCGGAAATAAGCCTCACAATATTGATTACAGATGCGCCCAACACTTTGCGTACCCCGATTTCTTTTGTACGCTGTGCCGCGGTAAAAATTACTAGTCCCAATAAACCCAGGCACGAAATAAAAATGGCCAGACCAGAGAAAGCGCTTGAAAGCGCACCCACCACTTGCTCATTGTTGTACAACTTTTGGTATTCTTCATCAGAAAAGGTATAGTTGAACGGAAATTGTGGGTTTAGATCTTTGCATATTGTTGCAAGGTTTGTCAGAGCCTCCTTTGTTTTTCCAGGATGTGTTCGTACCAGCCCGTAGCCATAATTGGCCGCTGCATTCAACTCCACTATCATGGGCTGTATTTGTTCATGCAAAGATCTAAAGTGAAAATCTTTTAGTACGCCTATGATAATTATTTTATGTCCATTGATTGAAAGGCTGCGGCCCACCGCATCTTTGTACCCCATTTTTTGAGCAGCCGTTTCGTTAATAATAGCAGCATCTTTATCTGTAGGATGATCCAAGGAAAAATCGCGTCCGCTATTGAAAGCCAGTTTCATGGTAGAGGCGAAATCATATCCAACATTTGGGTGCTCAAACGAAACAAGAACACCAGATTGCTGTCCTTCCCATTGGACATTGTTGGTTTGTTGGTTAAGTGATGATGGATTGTTTGATATGCGGCTTATGCCCTGGATACCGGACAAATTCAACGCTTCCTGCTTGAAAAGGCCGAACTTGGCTTTTAGTTCACCTACCAGAGGAACGTATATAAGGTTTTCCCGATCATACCCAAGGTTGCGGTGCTGTATAAATGCTATTTGTTTTGTTATTACAATAGTGCCAGTGATTAACACTATTGAAAGCACAAACTGGAACACCACAAGTCCTTTTCTAAACCAGATTGCACCATTACTAAGCTTTGCAGCACTTTTTAACACCTTCACTGGGGTAAATGATGAAAGGAAAAGTGCCGGGTAACTACCAGACACCAGGCCGGTGATGAGTGTCAGGCAAAGTAATTGTATCCAAAAGGCAACACTTTCATAAGGTATGGTTATTTGTTTTTGGGTAACATGGTTAAATAATGGCAATACTAAGATCGTTAGTGCAAGTGCTATAGCTACAGATACAGCGGTCAATATTATAGACTCCCCAATAAACTGCTGCACTAATGTCGTACGCAATGCTCCAACGGTTTTGCGAATACCTACCTCTTTAGCTCTTTTTAAAGAATGCGCAGTGGTTAAATTCATGAAATTTATACAAGCAATAAGTAAAACAAAAGCTGCGATAATATTGAACAGGTGTACGTATTCAATACGGCCGCCATCTAATCTTCCATCAGTAAAATGGCTGTGCAAATAAACCTCGCTAAACTTTTGTAGCCCATACTCTACATGATAGGCGGGATCATTATTTTTTGTGTACCTATCCAGGAACCTACTAATTTTTTTATCAACCAATTGCGCGTTGGCGCCGTTACGCAACAATAAGTACGTCAACGGGCCGCTGCTCCCCCAGTTACTTGCCCAATCATTGTCTTTTAAAAAGTTTTGCCAGCTGATGACAAAATCAAATTTTAAGGACGCGGTACTCGGCAAATCATCAAAAACGGCCGAAACAATATATTCATGCTTATCGTCAAAGCGAATTGTCTTGCCCATGGCATTCTGCGGGCTTTCAAAAAAATCAACTGATATTTTTTTTGAAATGGCAATATTTGCAGGTGAAGTCAATGCACTGCTAGCAATGCCTTGTAAAAGCGGGTAACTGAACATGCGAAAAAGACCTTCGCCTGCTGCCATTCCCTCTACGGATATAATCTTCTCCCCATATTGCAAGACGTGACTGCGAACATCATCTTCTGTGGATATGGCATCTTCAACTTCAGGGATCTGCTTTTTTAATTCCTCAGCCAGAATACCCGGGGTATCGTAGTTGCCATCAGTATGATCGGAGTAGTACTCGCGCTCGTAGACCTTATATAGCCTGTCTCCTTTTGCATGAAAAGCATCTACTTTCTGCTCGCTTTGCACCCAAAGTAATATAAGCAACGTGCAGGTCACCCCTCCTGCCAACCCTAAAATATTGATGAAAGAATATGTTTTGTTGCCGACTATATTTCGCCATGCAGTTTTCAAATAGTTTCTCAACATTTGTTATTGTTTTAGTATACACGTAGGGATGCGCTTAAATTGAAATTGCAAGACATTTAAGCTTTTCGAATGACTTTTATATTAAACCAGACAATGGTTGTGCCAATAGCCTAACTTATTTATTATCAATTGCCTTATAATATAATGTGTTTAAAGCAGTGTTCGTTTCCGAACAATCCTCCGTACGAAAACAGACCATATCAACTAGTCTTGAAATAGCTGAATTAGCCATGTGTACTAACGATAGCGTGCGGTTTAGTGTTTTGAAAAAAGAATTAAAGTGCATTGTTTAAGCTTATCAGGAATTCTTTGCACTTATCGGGAACAATCGCTCTCAAACCAGTAAAGCACTATTTAAAGCCGTTTAATCTTTGTCTTATCAAAAACACAGAAACCCTATGGATAAGTCAATTCACTCGGAACATTCTACCTCAAGTAATATTTTACTTACGGGCTTCATTCTTTTAGCCAATCTTGATTTCAACGGGATGTTGGATTATGGTATTAAGGCTTTAATGGGTGGTGGCATATGGTTCGGATATAAACTGATGGCCGATTACCTGGATCGCAAGCGAAAAAGTCGCCGATAAGTAGTGATAACAATTCAAATCCAGAAGCTTAAACCTGTTCATGAATAATGCGCTTAAAATAACGCTACTGGGTGGCGGATTGATTGCCGGATTCAGGTACTACCTGAAGATGAAAAAAACAACCGCACAGCTAACGGTGATACCTGAAGCAAGTATTTATTCGGTGAATTGGAAAGGCATTACTATCCGGTTGAACCTGTTACTAAAAAATCCGGCAAAGGGCAGTTTCTCTATCAAGTTTCCTTTTATTAAGCTCACGCATAAGGGGACATTGGTAGGCAGTTCGCAGGCAATAGACAAAGACATTGTTATTGGGGCGTATGGGCAGGCTAAAGTAGATAACATATTGGTTGAGATTCCCATCATGAGCATTTTTACTGTTTCGACTTCCATTTTAAAAGCGATACAAAAAAGAGAGCCTGTAAAAATTACGGCTACGATGATCACAACTATTGGGCTTGGCTTAGTAAACATTCCTTTTGAAGAAAGCCATGAAATAACCATTCAACAATAACTGTAATGGAATAAAGGTAATGGAAGCAAGAAAAACGCGACATATAAAACCCGGTTATGAATACGATAGACTATTCCCTGCTTCAGAGAATGACAACAAGACCATAAGGCGCAACGCTGATGTATATGATACGGTTGCCTTTATTTCCAAGGTAGTGCATGACACATTACCGCAGACAAAACGCATTGCACAGCAATTAAAAGGAAGTACGCTTTATGACACCTGCCGCAATATCTGGCATTTTGTTTACGGGCATATCAATTACAAAAAAGACCAAGAGGGTTATGAGCAGATAAGAAGTCCTGCAAGAACCTGGCACGACAGAAAGGTAGGGGTAGATTGCGATTGTTATTCGGTGTTTATATCCAGTATCCTGGCTAACCTGGGTATTCGGCATACATTAAGAATAACCAAGTATCACCGCGATTACTTTCAGCATATCTACCCCGTTGTGCCGGCGTCAAAAAAAGAAATAGTGATTGATTGCGTGACAGACAAGTTTGATTACGAAGTACCTTATTCTGAGAAAAAAGATTATCCTATGGATTTACAATATTTAAATGGTTTTGACGGCGATTGCACAGAAGAACTCGGCAAGGTTATCAGGAAAAACATGGTAAAAAGTAAAACCAACCCCGCCTTTGCAAAATCAACTCCTATGCGGCTTTCAAAGAAAATGCAGAAAGCCGTAAAGTCCAGCCTAATCCCTTCCGCCAATGCCGGTTCTTCACTGCCAGCCGCGAAGAAAAAGAAGAAAGGGATTTTCAAAAAGATGCTGAACGTTGTAAACAAAGTAAATCCGGCAACAGTATTGTTACGCAACGGTGTACTTGCCGCGATGAAACTGAACATAAAAAACGTCGCTAAGCGACTACGGTGGAGTTATCTCACACAAGAACAAGCCTCAGCAAAGGGTATTGACCTGGAACGTTTTCAAAAACTGGTAAAGACCAGGCAAAAGCTGGAGGAAATTTTCTACGGTGCCGGAGGAAGTCCAGGCAATCTTAAAAAAGCTATTCTTAAAGGAAAAGGCAACAAAGATAAAGCCGTCAGCGGTCTTGGTATGTTACCGATGATAGAATGGCATGATGCTATGAACGCCTCCACTCCACTCGATCAGGTTTTAGGGAGAGATATTTTTATATCGGAAAATGTAGAGGGTATGCAAGGGTTCCGTGGATTAGGTGAACTCGGTGAACCGATAACACTGGCAAGTATTGGGGCCGCGATGGGCGTGATTGCCGGCATTGTAGCTTCTTTAAAGTCAGTGGGCGATATATTTAAAAAGAAAGGCAAGGAATCAGAAGATTTTGATGAGAGCAAAACAGATGCACCGGAAAATAACATCAGTTCATCTGCTGCGAATGCTACAACTACTGCTACAAGCAATAGTTCTTCCCGGATGGCTACTTCTGATGATGTAAGTAGTTCATCTGGTAGCGCCAACGAAAATACACTACTGACAACATCGAACAATGGCTCATCCAATGAAGCAATGCTAACAACAAATAGTGAAAGTCAAACTTCCGAGGATAAGACCGTTGCCACCAAAGAAAACACAGATAGTACAACCAATGCCGGTAATCAGGATGACAATAAAGGCTTCTGGGAGAAAAATAAAAAATGGCTCAAACCTGCGGTTATTGGTATTGGTGGTTTAACGGCCGTAGCGATTGCTTATTCTTTATCCAAATCCGGTAAGTCAGCAGGTAAAGCCTCACCCGTGAGACATGCACTTGCTGGTATTCCCAAACGAAAAAAGAAAAAGAAATTCCATAAACAGCACAATCGCAAATCAAAACATAGGCAAAAACACGCTGTTGCACTTATATAATTTCTGACATCTAATCTGAAAGCATAAATAAATTATTATGGCAAAAAAGAAAAACCGTTATAAAAGCCGGGCAAATAAAAAGCATTTTCTCTCCGGTCTCCAGGACGGGTTACCCACGAAAGGCAATGCAAAAAACACCGCCCTTGAAACCGGTAAAGATATACTGGTGGCTGTACTGGGTGGTGGTCTGATTGGAGCTGCTATCGGTAAACCTTCGATGGTTGTTGGTCTTGCTACTACCGGCTTCGGTCATTATTCCGGTAACCGTATCGTGCAACTCTTAGGGGTGGGCATGATGGCAGCGAACGGATTTAATAAAAGCAATGCGGCTGTAAGCGGACTGGAAGGGCTGGCAGGCGTAAAGGAACGGCTGCAAGCTTATAAAGAAAGTATGAGCGAAAAATTTTACCTGGATAAAATCTTAAAGAAGAAAAGCTCCGGCACCAGTGGCGTAGGTGAACTCCAATACTTCACTTATCCTGATAGCATGAATGGCAACCTCGCTGCTCTCGATGATATTGAACAACAGATTGAAGATAGTGCCAGGCAGTTCCAGGGACAAATGAGTGGAGACGATGATCTACAAATCGGTCTGCTGGATATGGATGACCATATCATGTAGTCTTCAGAAATACTTATCCGATTACCTTATTTAAAAACAATTTTAGCAATCTTAAAACCTTACACTATGTTAGGCTTACTCGAAGGCGTAGAAGAATACAGCAACGCAGGGGCATTAATTGGCATTGATGGCGTAGAAGACGGCGAGCTACTGGGCGCACTACGCCGAATGAACCCCATCAAACGGCAGCGCACCATCAATAAACTCTCCAATACAGGCTCACCCAGCCGCGGCTCACGCGCAGAAATGGAAAAGTTCTTTGGAGAACTTCCTTCCCATATTAAAGAAGGATTAGCTAACGGCACGTTGCGCCTGGCAGATACGCTCGTGTATTCCATCAAACCGGTCACTTCAAAAACCATCAAGCTTTTTGAAACCCAGGATGACAAAGAAATTGGCCTGCGCAATATCTCTAATGCCAAACTACCCAAGAATCAGGCATTACTAGTGTCGGGGCTTTACTTACTGGCAGGGGTAAGCGCAGATGCGACCAAGGATAAAATTATGGCTACTGAGTTTAAAGGATTGGAGAATTTCAATGCCATTGCTAACGGCGAACTAAACCTCAAAGCAAACAAAAAACAAATTTTTCCAGAGACCAGCACCGTGCTTTTTAAAACAGGTTCGTACCATCAGGTACCCATTGGATACTATAAGCTTGCCAATCCGCGCCTGATTGAAGACGATATATTAATCGAACTCACACTTGAATTAGGTTCTACCGAAGGCATTGCAGCGAACACCTATATCTATGCTGCTCTCCACGGAACCATTACCACACCTTAAGGGAACTTTTTAGCTAATGCTACTGAACAAATACCAATGGGCTGCTATTGCGGCAGCCCTTATTACGCCCTTTTGTATACATGTAATTATAAAAAAACGAAATCCGTACGCTTTGACACCTCTGGAACTTGCCAACATGAAAGCCTTCTTACTCATGATACAATATTCAGAAGGTACTTACGGCCCCAATGCTTACCACACTTTGTACGGGGGGAGTTTATTTAATGATTTTTCGCAACACCCTAACACGCCTGTTACCAAATGGGGTATTACCAGCACGGCAGCAGGCGCCTACATGATACTCAACAGGGTTTGGGTAGAGTTGCAAACAGCGCTGAAGTTGCCTGATTTTTCCCCTGCATCCCAGGATAAAGCAGCAATAGAACTGATACGAAAAAAGAATGCATTGCCGGATGTACTGGCGGGTAACCTCGAGCAAGCAATTTATAAATGCCGCAAGATATGGGCGTCGCTGCCAGGTGCAGGATATGGTCAGCACGAGAATAAACTGGCTTTGCTGGCAGGGATGTTCCAGAAAGCTGGTGGCAACCTTTCAACCGCATAAAGCAGAAAAAATGCAAAAAAGAATTAAGAAACGATTTGATCTGAATATAACCGAGCCCGATGCAATACAATCCCAAACGTTTGAACTGGACAAAACTGTTGTTGCGTTGCATGGCCTTGTATTCACGGCTGACAGAGACGATTTCCTATATTATCGCGGTGCTGCTAAGGTAGAAATCAACCGCCAGGAGATCTTCCCGGAAAATTATGAATGCAAGCTCCTGATGACAGGGATCAATGTATCTCCTAATGACCGCTATTACAACCTGGGCGGTATTGAACCTGGCAATGGTAAGATTAAAGTGGACTATAAAGACACTAACGCGTCCAATACGATTTACGAGAGCTACCGCGTATCTATCTATCTCGATTGTGAAATCAATGAACAGGCATGATGACCGAAGAAGTAATCATAAAGAAACTATGGATAGAAAAGATAGGGCAGCTCGTGCAATTTCAAATCCAGTTACCGAAAGATGCGAAACGGATCATCGGCTTCGAGTATGGCTTATCGGGTAGCTACGGTATACCGTTACAAAACGCCAGGATGATGGTAGCGTTTGTGAACCCGTTGGGTGATCCATCCTTCGCAGTTCCTTCCAATAAACCAATTGGACGTTTAAGCCTTCAGAGCGCAGGTGCAGAAAATTGTTTTTTACAAATGGATTTAGTGGAAAACAGGAATAAAAAATTGCATGAACAGGTAGCGGTGGCTTTATGGGAGCCACAGCTATGGACACACGCCGGAAAAAAGGAAGAATTATCCTTGAGTGTAGGTACTAATGGAATGGTGGAAGGCTTTTTTAAAAACCAGTATGGCATAGACGAATACTATTCACTGACCTACAATTTGCTATTGTACCTCTGGATTGAAAAATGTAAACCATGAAATATGAATGGAAATATAGCACTTGCATATATGAATAAACGCGCTTGTGAATTAGGCTATGATGGTCAATATTCTTTTCGCGTGAGGCATTTGGTTTTGCAACCTGTTGAAACAAGGGTGCTCAGTCTTCATAATCAGTTTATGATTCTACTGGAACCTTACTGCGATAAACGAATTGAAAGCCATGCAGGCGTGTTTGATTTGAGTGAACAGCTTGCCAATGAATTACAATACGAACACAGGGGAGAAATCACTATTACCAATCAATCCATTTTTATCAGCCATTGCCGGTTTATACAAGTCATTCCAAATTTTTGTAAGCCCCTTTGTCAATAAATTATGCCAGTAATCAACGATACATATGATCAACTAAAGATTGACAAGCTGAAATACTTCCTGGAAGATATGGCAGGCAAAGGCCATGCACGCCCTTTTGAAATATTCGTGGATTCACTGAAATGTGTGCCAAAAACAGAAGACCCAAAGGACTTTGACAGTTTTGAATATTATATGAATGAGAATACAGAAAAGATCCGCATCCTCATTTATAATTCAAACCTGTCGCCACGCAATGACCAGTATTGCTTCTACGTGCAACAGCAAAAGCAATCGCAACAACAACAGCCTACTGGTGGCCTGGGTGAGATCGATAATATCATACAGGAGAAACTGACTGCCCGAGACCGTGAGCATGAACTGGGTCGACTACAAAACGAGTTGGAAGAAACTAAAAAGCAACTCGAAGAAGCAGAAGAATATGCGGAGACCCTGGAACAGCAACTGGAAGAATCTAAGACCAATAAATACAAATTGGGCAAGATTGACCTGGTGGAATTTGGTGGCGTACTGATAGAAAAACTGGCGATGAAAAACTCCCCGGCACTCGAAAAGATGGGGCTGGGTGGGTTTGTAAATGCTGAAGCAAAGCAACCAAGTAGTAATACTGAAGAATCACATGCCAGCTATCAGAAAAAACCAAATGCCGATGCCAGCGGTACTTTAAATGAACAACAGCTTCGTTACCTGTCCATACTGGAGGAAATGGGCGAAAATTTTGATGATGCACAACTGGAAAGTATCATGCATATTATCAGGAAGTTCAATACCCAGCCAGAACAGGTAAAAATAGTAGCTGATTTATTAAACATCGAAACAAAATAATCTTATGAATAAATACCAATTCGAGATCACGCTTGCGGCACTATCCCCCACTGAAGCAGAAGCAAAAATGAAAGCCTTAACAACGCTTGCCAGCAAACTAACCGAAAAGGAATTAAGCAAGTTGGCTCATGTAATAAAGCATGACCCTGTGAAAACTGCACTGGCAAAAAAATATTTAGGTGTATAACTGGCTGCGTTTTTAATTCCATATCCCTATGAACACTGAAACTTCCACCCACGACAGCGGCTCCTTTACCCTCAAAGAAAAAATCGGATATAGCATAGCCGGTCTGGTTGTGATTGGTGGAAGTTTCTTTATTGTAAGGCATATCGTACGCAAGGCAAGGGCTACTGCAGAGGAGAAAAAAACATTTGAAGAAGCTAATCCTGCCACCTATGCCAAGCAGATAAAAATGGCTTTTGAAAATGACATGCCTTTTGGATGGGGAACTAATAAAGAAGCATTGCGTAAGACGGTGCAAGCGATACCAAGCAAGGAAGAATTCAAGAAGACTATTAACTCTTATCAAAAACTGTATACACGCAGCATGATGGCAGATATGCAGGATGAACTAACCAGCAGTGAGTATAGTGAAATGCTCGCGATCATTGGCGCAAAGCCTGATAAGGGTTCATCACCAATTAAAATACAATCAACGCCCTTGCAATTTGGGGAGTGGGCCAAAAGATTAAAAGCGGCTTTTGATATTACCTATTGGGGCATACCTGGAACTGATGAACAAGCCATCAAAGCAGTTTTCATTGAAATACCCACGCAAGCAGATTTCTGGCAAACGGCTACGATTTACCAAAAGCTCTATGGAAATGAACTGGTAAAAGATCTAAAAAATGAACTGGAGTTCTGGGAATACCAGCCGATGATGAATATTATTCTAAAAAAACCGAAGTGATAATCCCTATGAAAACAAAAAGAAATAAAACGGTCAAAAGTAGAACTACAAGAACCGGCTCCTCAAAGGCATCTAAAAAAACAAATAAGAAGAAAATTATTGTAGGTTCATTGGCCGTTGGTGCAGCGGGTATCCTGGGTTATTTTGGCTGGCAGTACTGGAAAAAAAGAAAAGCGAGTGCCGGAGGATCAAGCCTGGAGGAACTTTTGAAAACCGGTTCGTCGAGCATGCAAGCAAATGTTGCCAGCTCCGTTACAACCAATCCAACACTCACCAATAGCCGAAAACTACATACAGCTTCAGGTAATGAGACTAGTTCAGCGAGCAGCGATAGCTTCCCACTCAAAAAAGGCAGTAAGGGGGATAAAGTAAAGCTATTGCAACAAGCTTTGATAGCTAAATACGGCAAGTCAATCCTTGCTAAGTATGGTGCCGATGGCCAGTTCGGTTCTGAACTACTAAATGCTTTAAAGAAAGCTGGCATTCCTGCCACCGTCAATGAAAGCACATTCAATGTGTTGACCCAATCCATCAAAGTGGATAAATCAACGCTCGGAACCGAACTCTATAAGGCTGTTGCGTCCAATAATTACAATAAAGCTTTATCGCTCTTAAAGCAAATGCAGTCCACGGAAGATTATGCTGCAGCCAATGATCTCTTTAAGCAAAATCGTATAGGGGGCATCCGGCAAACCATTGTAAATGGGTTACTCAATACATTTTCTACAGCAGCGCAAAAGGAAGCTATCAAGTTTGAATTTCTGCGCATGGGCTTGCAGTTTGATGGCAATAAATGGAGCTTGTCTGGATTTGATGGTAAACCCATTGTTACAATTGAACCAGCTACCATCTGGGTGGATGCAGTGAATGGTGTGCCGGTGCCTGCACGCATGGTACTCGGCAATGAAGTGTCCCGCAAATTGGACTACACCCTATTTGAAAACAATGGAAAGTATTTCCTGGTCTATTCTAAATCCGTACAATATTTAAACTGATATAAACCGATGAAAAGATTTATTAAGCATATCGTTGTGCACAACACTGCCACATTTGATCCAAAGGTTAGCCAGCACTATGGATTCTTCCATTATGTAGTAGAAAGAAATGGAGAAATAAAAAAAATACACGCAGAAGAAAACGTAATCAAACACCTGCCAGAAGTAGATAACGAGGCAATTCATATTGCATATACAGGCGGCCGTAATAAATCCGGGGCACTTGGCGATACCCGCACACCGGTGCAGGAAGAAGCCCTGTTTAATAAACTGGTGGCTTTATCAGTAAAATACAATGGCGCATCTATTTGCGGGCATAATGACCTGGATGCTTCTGCTAACTGCCCAGGCTTTAGCGTAAAAGAATGGCTGCGAAATTATGAACCAGATTTATCAATATCGGCATAGCTCAATATCGCATACTTATTCAATCTAAACCCATGAGAGAGATAAAATACATCGTGGTCCATTGCACGGCTACAGCCGTGACAGCCACCATTGAAAGCATTGAGCGCTACTGGCTAGAAATCCTTCACTGGAAAAATCCCGGTTATCATTATATCATCCAGCGGGATGGCACCATCGTCAACATCAACGCAGAAGAAAATATTTCCAACGGCGTAGCAGGATTTAACAAAAATGCTATTCACATCTCTTATATCGGTGGTATTGCAGAAAATGGAAAACCATTTGACAATCGCACCGACCAGCAAAAATTATCCTTGTACAACAAGCTCAAAGAACTGGCGACAAAATATCCTGATGCCGTGATACTTGGTCACCGCGATTTTAGTCCGGATAAAAATCACGATGGCTTTATCGAGTACACAGAGTGGATAAAAGCCTGCCCGGCATTTGATGTGAAAGAATGGCTGAAACATTACCGGCCTGAACATTCCATCGCTGTTTGATGCTGAAAGCTATCATACAAACGCTTGGCTCAAAAAACTACCGGGTATATACCAGGCCATTTGAATTAAACATACTCGGTATCCGGTCTGACAGCACAGTACCAAACCAGTTTGATGATACCATTCACCTATTCTTTAAAAACAATAACAACCAATGGATACAGTATATTTTCCCTGCTACCACCGATCCGGGCACCTACTGGCTGCAAAACCCTTTGCAGGCGCAAGGGACAGCTATACTTGCGCAAGGACAATACCAGCATGCTTACCAGATCGGTCTTCACCGGAGTAAATATTATGCGCTCGTGCAAGTAAAACCGGTTACGATTATCAGAGACTATGACCGGAATGCTGTACTTGATTTTTATAACGGCACTAAACAGGTGGGAATATATGGCATCAATATTCATCATGCTTCGTCTAATGGTATTACTAAAGAAGTGGATAAATATTCAGCGGGTTGCCAGGTGTTTGCAAATATCAATGAGTTCAATCTATTTATGCAGCTATGTGAAAAACACAAAACGATGTATGGCAACAGCTTTACTTATACACTGATCGATAAAAGAGCGATTACAAGAGCCGAGCGAAAAATGCTACTCATGAGCCTTACAGGCATAGGAGCCGGTGTTGGTGCTGCATATGTAACCTATAAAATTCTTGAACCATGAAACATTTTTTATTGGCAATATTAAAAGACAAGAATGGTGAGTTCAGCCTTCGCGAAATCGCCACTGTGCTATTCATCGTAGTCATCATTATTAGCTGGGCGGCTGCACAGTTTTTTCATTTAGCGGTGCCGGAGTTTATGTTTTACGCATTTGTCAGCCTGGTGGGTGCTGGCTGCTTCGGCTACTCCATCGAAAAGAAAACCTCTAACTAAACCTTATTGAAAATTATAATCCGTACACTATGTTCTCATTTAAACTTAGATCTACTCCTATCTTAGCCCTTATTCCTTTTGTAATGGGATTTGTTATTGCATTACTATTAATGAGCGACTGTAATAATCATTCTGTTAAAACTCATGATGTTCTTACACCCAAAATCATACAAAAGATGGCTGATAGTATTAATAAGGACTACCAGGTCAGAATAGACTTGCTGGAAGGACAGAATGAATTATTGCAGAATAAAATTACTAGTTATCATAATCAACTCATCGCAGTAAGGTCAAAAGCGAAAAGTAAAGAGAAAACAATAAAGAATCTGATCGCTCCCAAAGGCTTTGCTGCAAGTGAACTATTGGAAAAAGAAGAAGCTGTACATATTCCGGTAGACAGCAGCTTAACGCCTTGTGATTCGCTGGCAGAGCAGACCGCTGAATACATGCAAATCACTGCCACCAAAGACAGTTTATATGAACTGCAAATTAATACCTTGGATAACCTTATAACAGTAAAGGATAGTGTCATTGAAGAGAAAACCAATCAATATGAGCAGACATCCGTGCTGCTGAAACAATCATTAGCCCTGCAGGAAAATCTTCTATCAGATAACCGGAAGCTGGAGAAAAAGTCACGACGACAAAAACGTGGGAACAGGTTGCTCGTTATAGGCGCTGCTATCCTGTCTGCATTTACTACTGATTATTTAACCCATAAGTAATTATGAAGGAAAAAACAATTATTACCGGTAGTACACTGGTCGTATCACTGCTTAGTTACTGGTATGCGAAAGCAGATGGCAAGGATGCTGCTCCTTATGTAATGTTGGGCGGCTTCCTGGGTTCACTGATTGGAGAAGGTATTGCAGATCTTGTAAAAAATAGCAAATAGAAATGTAGCGCTTTTTAAATCATTAATTATAGGACTTGTATAAAGCTCATCATGAATTGCAGAAGTTTTTTACTGATCAAAAAACAAGATTAGAAAAATATTCATTTAGGGCTGGCGATGATTGCGGCCAAGCATATTAAAACATATGATATACAATCTTTACGATAATGGTGTTTGCATCGCATTTGTGCTGGACGGTAATACAGTGCTTATTCATAAAACAGCTATTAAAAATGTATCTGTTATCCGCGATAGCATTATCAAAATCCAATTGGATTGTTGTATGAACAACATCTTTATCAGCTTCAAGGATGTTATATCCCCACCGTCTACTTCAGCCGATATTATGCTGAATCAAATCAACAGTTGGATATATAGTAATAACGCGCCTTTTGAGCCGGGTCGTTGAAAGTTTATTTTGGTACCTATGCGACATGCAATTGCTACTATAGAAGCCGCAAGCAAATTTACTCAAGCTGTTGAGGCAGAACTGACTGTCCATACCAGGCACAATAAGGTTTCTATAGAGAAACTGGCGGCAGGCTTTGGTATCACGAATAAAACTGAAGTAAAAGAATATACGGAACTGGCTATTGTAAAAAGGGCAAGACAACTGGCGCATACCGAAGGAAGCATACGTGAAAGATTCGATAAAATAGTGGAACTGTATCATGCACAAGTCAACCTCTCGCATCGCACTTCGCAGAGTATTTTATTACAACAGTATTCTACGCCTGCACCGATTAGCTACTTAGCCGGTGTGTTCTGTGAATTGGATAAACTGGAACAGCGCAATGGGTATGCCTTCGAGCCTTCAGCCGGTAATGGATTACTTACAATTGCAGGAAACCCCGCACGGATATATGTAAATGAAATCGATCATTTACGTAACCGGAATTTGCAAACGCAAGGATATAAGGCTATAACTGCTTTGGATGCTTCTAAATCATTTGCTGGTAAACAAGGCTTGTTCAGTGCTGTGCTGACCAATCCGCCTTTTGGAATGATGGAAAGCAACCAGTATTATGAAACTTTTGGTATCAAACCACTCGAGCATGTGATGGCACTCCGAGCATTAGATACGATGGTTAATTATGGTAGAGCGGCTATCATCATAGGTGGCCATACCCGTTGGGATGAGAAGGGTCGCATACAGGCAGGCAAAAACAGGATATTTTTTAATTACCTGTATAGCCGCTACTATGTCATGGATGTAATCAACATCAACGGAGCTAAACTGTATTCCCGTCAGGGAACTTCCTTTGATGTTCGCCTGATATTGATTAACGGTCGCAAAGATCCGGCTTCAGGGGCTGCACCTGTTTATAGTAGTCTAAAAGATGCAGAGGTAAAAACCTTCGACGAACTATTCGATAGGGTGATGGATGCGATGGCTAAACAGATTGAACATCCTGCACATACCAAAAAGACTAATACTGATTTTATGAAAAGAATGGAACTGGAAGCTGAAGCACTTGCTTTAGAATTGGAGTTGGCAAAAAACCTTAATGGCATTAATGGCAATATCAATGAACTGGTCTACCAGCTATATTTGACATTGCGTGAAAAATATAAAACATTTTTTAAAATTCTTATTCTGATAAAAAATGAATCCACCGGCAAGTACGAAACTTTTGATAATGATGCCGACCGGCTGGTCTACATGTTCTCATTGCCCTTTGAACAGTATGATGTTGTTAAAGGAAAGAAAGTTTATGGAGTTAGCATTTCACCGGAAAAATTACCGGCAATCAGGGATCAATTAAACAGTGAGGGTTATCAACTATTTATCATTGATAAAGGCAATACTTCAAAAGCCTCCCCCACCCGGGGAGGTTTGGAGGGGGCCGGAGACGACGACTCGCTTGGTGCACCTTACGAGCCTGCTTCGCAGGCTTGTGTTGTATTAGATACTCAAGTGCCGGACAGTATGTCCTTTGAAACACAAACTGCCATTGAAAGGGTTAGACAGGAAGTAGGTGGTGATGTGGATAATTTCGTAAGGCATCGTTTAAACTATCCTACAAAAACAGCACTGTGCCGGGTATTGTCTGCCGAGCAGATTGATGCAGTGGCAATGGCGATTTACAATATTGAAGCCAGGCAGCAGGGCATTATCATTGGCGACCAGACTGGCATAGGGAAAGGTCGGGTGGCAGCTTCCATGATCCGCTACGGCGTCAACCAGGGACTTAAACCGGTGTTCCTAACGGAAAAGGCTAACCTCTTTTCAGACATTTACCGTGATCTGGCTGCCATAGGTTCTGCGCACTTAAAACCTTTTATAGTAAACAGCAGGGATACCAAAACAGATATCAAAGATGAAGACGGAGAAATTATTTACCAGGCTCCCCCACTAAATAAACAACAAGAAATACTTATATCCAGAAACATTCCGGGAGAATATGATTTTGTTATTGCTACGTACACGCAATTCAATGCTGCTGAAAAGAAACCGGAAAAGCCCAATTTTCTCAAAGCAATAGCATCTGACAATATTTTTATCCTGGACGAAGCGCATAACAGCAGTGGCTCATCCAATACCGGTGAATTTATGCAGGAGGTCTTGCGAAATACGCGTGGTGTTGTATTCCTGTCTGCCACTTTTGCCAAGCGACCCGATAATATGCCCATCTATGCCATGAAAACTGCCATCGCAGATTGTAATATGTCAAAGGAAGACCTGGTTTTTTCCATCAACAAAGGTGGTGTTGCCTTGCAGGAAATTCTTTCTTCCCAACTTGTAGCAGAGGGACAGATGATACGGCGGGAAAGATCTTTTGAAGGCATTGAAGTAAACTATATCTCACTTGACGAGAAAGCAGAAGAGCATCAAGCCGTATCTGACAATATTACCAAAGTACTGCGGGACATTATCGCTTTTCAATCGATTTATGTAAATAAAATGGTGGAAGACCTGGACGAACTAGCAGTAGCTGAAGGCAAAGAAGTAGTAGTGCGGGACGGCACTTCGCAGGCAGGAGTAGACAACCTGCCTTATTTTTCCAAAGTCTTCCAGGTCATCAATCAAATGCTGTTTTCCTTAAAAGCAGAAGCCGTCGCAGAGCAAGCGATTGCACGTTTGCAAGAAGGTAAGAAGCCCGTTATTGCTTTCGCTTCAACGATGGGCAGCTTTATTGAAAATATGGAAAATGAAAACGGACTGCCTGTAAACGATGGAGATATTATTAATACCGATTTTTCTGAAGTATTGCTAAAAGGATTAAATGGGGTAATGCGCTATACGGTAAGGGATATAGATGGCAATCCCGTTTACAAACATTTTGAATTATCCGAGCTATCAACAGGCGCCCAGCAGGAGTATAACCGCATACTCGAAAAAATTAAGAATATTTCTACAGGGATTAGTATCTCTCCCATTGACATCATCATTAAACGTATCACAGACGCTGGTTATAGAGTGGCTGAAGTAACCGGCAGAAAATACGAAGTGCAATTGATGGGACCTACCATGCAAGGCAAAATACTCACCCGTAAACGCATCAACACCAATGACGCTTTTCGTCAGTTCAACAACAATGAAGTAGATGTACTGATGATAAACCAGTCCGGTTCTACCGGCGCGTCCGCGCATGCGATTACCACTGTCAAAGTTCCTAAAGACCAGGTGCGTCAGCGGGTCATGATAGTGCTGCAGGCAGAACTGGATATATCTACTGAGGTGCAAAAAAGAGGAAGGATCAATAGAACAGGTCAGTTGCTTAAACCAATCTATGATTATGTAACATCGGCCATCCCGGCAGAAAAAAGACTCATGATGATCCTGCAAAAAAAATTAAAATCCCTGGATGCTAATACGACTTCAAATCAAAAGCAATCCACTAAAATTCTGGATGTGCCTGATTTTCTTAACAAGTACGGTGATAAAATAGTAAAGGATTATTTGACTGAAAATACGGATGTCAATGACTTGCTGGATGACCCGCTGCATTTAAATGATAACAACGAAAACAGTAATGGCAGTTTTAACACAATGGAAGAAGCGTCTTTAAAAGTATCAGGGCGTGTAGCGGTGCTTTCTACGAAAATGCAACAGGGCTTTTACAATGAAATCGGCGAACGGTACAACGACTACATTGAATACTTAAAACAAATCGGGGAATACGATCTCGAAGTGGAAGCCATGAACCTGGAAGCAGAAACGATAAGTAGTAAGGTTATTAAAATGGGCAGAGGAACAGACAGTGCATTTGGTGATGATAGCATTCTGGAGACAGTAAAAGCGAATGTGCTGAAAAAGCCTTTTAACCGTGCTGAACTGGAAAACCTGATAGTGGAAAGCTTAAAAGGAAAGTCGCCACGGGAGTTGCAGGAGGACATCATCAAAGATTTTAAAATCGGCATTGAACAAAGACTTGCAAAAGAACTAGCAGACGCGCACGCAAAATACGATCTGCTGAAAATGAGCATCGCAGCAGAGAAAAAAATCCAGAAAATATTAGAGCACGAGGGAGAAGACGCCTGGTATGAAGCGATTGAACAGCGGCAACAAGAAATAGAACAAGCCAGAGAAACACAGCTTACCAGTATTGAGCGAAATTTTGACAAACGAAGAGATTATATGTTAAAGGCATTTAATTTCTTTTACCCAGGACGTTTTTTAAATTATCCGGTTGAAGGTGTTGGAACAGAAAAAGACATTCTACCGGCTGTCTTTCTTGGTTTTGTTATTGATAAGACGAAAGGAAATCCATATGCGCCATCTGCGATAAGAATGCGTTTTGCCATTGCCAGCAGCACCAAATACCTGGCTATACCGGCATCATACAACGAGGAAATCCTGGCGGTAATTGGTAGTAGTATAGACATCACCCAACCTGAGCCGTATGAATTGCTTAATCTATGGGAGAATTATACCAAACAAAACAGTGTCAACCGAAAGACCAGGTATATCATTACCGGCAACTTGTTACAGGCATTTAGTGATTTTAGGGGCAAACTGGTTAGCTATACTACCATCAACCAACAAACGAAGAAAGGCATATTGATGCCTGAAAACTGGACAACCAGTGAGCAACAGCAAGATAAAATGGTCATCCCTATATTAAAAGCGTTACAGCTTATTAAATCGATTACTTCCAATGGGCATATCGTTACCAATAATGGCATTTCTTTTTTTCGGCAGGGAGATAACTACAAAATCATTGTCGCAGCTTCAAGAGTTAAAGGTGGTAGTATCTACCTGGATAAGGAAATACTCGCCCTTGTGAAGGATAACAATTTTGAGAAAACATCGGATAAAATGGTTGCATGGTTACCGACCCAGAATATTGAAAAACTGGTGCATGTACTACAGGATAATCATAGTTGTTCTATCACCATTCATTCCTCCCAAGCACGTGATTTAAAACTGGATACAGTAATTAGGCAATCCAATCGTAACCCCATCCAATTGCCAGATATGGAGAAGCCGCAAGATGAAACCGGGAAACTAAAATTGATAGAACTGGAAGCAGAGGCTCTATTATTGGAATTAGAGCTTTTGGCAGCTTAGTCAGCATTTGTCGGCTGAAAATCCTTATCAACATTCAAAAATTCTTTAATGATCTGCCCTTTCTCATACAACACGATAACAGACCGTTTATTTCTATCAGTAATGGCTCTTAATGACTGTATTCTTTTTATGAGTTCTGGTTTATCAACCCAGGAAAACCGGTCTTCCATTTTCTCATATTGCTTTAATCCCTGGAGCACTTCGCCGGTAGAAAGGATATGCATGGTGGTGACATAGGGTTGCTGTAAAGATGGGGAAGGTTTTGAAGACATAATAGTCAATTATAGAATTTCAAAATAGAATATTTATGATTACCCGTGAAAACTATTTTACACATATCCACAATATAGACTTTGCAGCCCTGCCAGAAGCCTTAAGCAAAGGGCATGAATTCATGGTAAAAGCTACCAATAGTGGTGAAAACTGGACATCCTACGAGTCCAGTGAGCCTATAAAAAAGACTATTGATATTTACCTTGACAAGTTGAACGAGTTAGTAAACAATGCAAAAAAAACAGGAAAAAAAAGGCAGGGAAAACAAGTTCGTCACCAACCGAAACAGGAAATTATCAACGAGGTTAAGGCGAGGCATGAAATAACTAATCCTGGGGGTTCGCCGGTTAAAAAGGATAGTAAATCAACCAAAGAAAAACACCGGCAGCATGAACCAATAATGGTCGAACGCATCCCGGATGAACTTCGATTCATCAAGCGTTTTGTGAACCTGAATGGCAAAACAAAAACCAAAGAAGAGATACTCCGTTTTATCAATGCTTTGCAAAAAAACATCCTGGAAAAGCGTATCCGCAAAACATCTGCTTATGCAGAGCAAATACGATTTATACAGGATAAACTACTTGGGCTTTATAATGGCATGAAAGCTAAAATTAAAGTAGCCCTCAAACCTGAAACGTATGAGGCTTTAAAAAAGCTTACCGGAGAAGAAAAGATAATGGCCTCTATTGGCTTTATCAAGAGATATATTACCATCAACGGTAAGCCAGGAATGAAAGAAAAAGCGAAGCAATTGCTTGCGCAGATTAATCGTGCGATTGAAAAAGGCAGGATTACGGATAATGATTCTTACATCATCGAAATCCATGAAATCAAAAAGAACCTGAAGGCTTTTACAACTAATAAGAATTTGAAAGTACTGGAAATAGAAAAAGCTACCTTAAATGGCCTGGAAGGTATACTAGGTTGCGCTTGCCAGGATTTGAGCGGAATACCCACTGTGATGAACAGCATGGATTTTGTGAACATGGAATTTGAAACTATTGGTCTGAAAGGAAAATGGTTTGACCTGATAGGTGATCCTTCCCGAAATTTTACAGCAATGGTTTTTGGAAAACCTAAGATGGGCAAATCTTACTTGTGCGTTGAATTTGCTGGCTATTTGGCACGGAATCATGGCAAGGTCTTGTATGTGGCTAAAGAAGAAGGACTTGATTATACCCTGCAGCAAAAGCTTAATGATAAAGAGGTAGCGCATCCAAATCTATTTGTAGGCTCTGTATTGCCGGATGATTTATCACAGTACGATTTTATATTTCTGGACAGTGTAAATAAATTAGGACTTGGACCAGAAGATTTAAGTCGTCTCAAAAAGTCAAATCCAACTAAATCCTTTGTGTTTATTTTCCAGACAACTAAAGATGGCAAATTCCGTGGTGCAAACACATTCCAGCATGATGTGGATGTTGTAATTGAAATACCAGAAAAAGGCAAAGCAGCCCAGATGGGTAGGTTTAATCAAGGAGGGGAGATAGCAATATTCTTTTAATAAAATTCCGCTAATTAGCTATTTACTAATAATTTATATTTCTGTATCTTTAGTAACCCATAAAATCCTTAATCAAAACCTTAACTATTACTATGCGACTAGCAACTGTACATTCAGCCTACACGTTTAATTGATAATCAGCACTTTACTATCACCTTGGTTTACTATTAAATTCATTTATGACAATTGCACCAATGAATCAACTAGATTGGAATTTTACCGAGTCAGATACAAAATATGCTACTCATGGCTTTCATACATATCCTGCCATGATGGTTCCGCAAATTGCGGCTCAATTAATTAAAGAGTACGGCAAAGGCAAGAGGTTGCTTTATGATCCTTATTGTGGAACAGGAACGTCTCTTGTAGAAGCAAATTTGGCTGGAATAAATGCGATTGGAATGGATCTCAACCCCCTTGCAAGGCTAATTTCGAAAGCCAAAACCAGCATAATTGAACCTCAAACACTTGATTTACTGATTAAAGATTTTTACGACTATCTATTTCAATTCAGATTCGATTTTTCTAAAAAAGATTCTGTTATAAAACCTATATTTCAAAATATAGATTTCTGGTTCTCAAAAGGTGTTACTACCGACTTGGCGGTTGTTAAACAATATATAGATAATATACAAGACCAGCATGCTAAAGATTTTTTTCTAGTTGCATTTAGCCAAACAATAAGAGAGTGTTCTTGGACTAGAAAAAATGAGTTTAAATTGTATAAAATGGACGGCGAGAAAATAAAGACTTTTAAGCCAGATGTTTTCAATGCAATTGAAAGAACTCTTTCAAGAAATCGAAAAGGCTTATTAGACTTTATTAAACTCAAAAAAAATGAATCGAAAACTGATGTCTTTGATTTCAATACAGTTAAAGTAACCCCATCCGATCTTTTTAAAGATGAACTCCCCGATTTGATTGTTACTTCACCGCCTTACGGAGATTCAGCGACGACAGTAGCTTATGGACAATTTTCTAGACTAACAAATCAATGGCTAAATATTGCAACTGCGACAAAAATCGACTCTGAATTAATGGGAGGAAAAAGAGCAGATAAAGTAGGAGATTTCGAGAGCAAAGTGTTGAAATCCGGGATTCACAAAATCTGTAAGACCGATGAAAAAAGAGGTTTAGACGTTTCAGCTTTTTATGCAGATTACCAAAATTCAATTAATAATATTTCAAAAAGTGTAAAGAAAAAAGTTACAATATGCTATGTTGTAAGTAACCGTTGTGTTAGAGGTGTTACGTTACCTACTCATCAAATCACAAAAGACTTTTTTGAAGCAAATGGATTTAATCACAAAGCAACATTCGAAAGGAAAATTTCAAATAAACGATTGCCAAGAAAAAACAGCCCATTAGGAGTTACAGGGGATAAAAGCTCTATGATGAATAAGGAATTTATAGTTGTAATGCAAAAAAGCTAAAAATGTTATCTTTTACGCAACCACAAAGAATAGCAGTAGAATCAAATAATACTAATCTAAGAATAATCGCCTGTGCTGGTTCGGGCAAGACTAGCACAATTGCAGGAAAAGTTGCTTATTTGCTAGATCCCAAAAACGGTTTGAATATACACCCCAAAAATATTATTGCATTTACATATACGGACAAAGCCGCAGCCGAGCTTAAAAATAAAATTTTAAAGTTTGTAAATGAGGATGAAACTCTAAGAGAAATAAAAGGAATTGCCGATATGTATATTGGGACCATACACGGCTGGTGTCTCAAGGCTCTACAAGAAAATGAGTATAAATATCAAAAGTTTTCTGTTTTAAGCGATATTAAACTTCGACTTTTTGTTGATAAAAATTACAATAGAATCGGGATGGGCGATATAACTAAGTTTACACCAGCTTCTTCCGAGCCAGGCCCGCCAATGAAAATTTTTGTAGACACAGGACGCTTTATACAAGTTATGAATATTATACGGGAATCAACATTAACCGGACTACTTCCAACTAATATTCTACAAGCTAAGACAAAGTATGAAGATACTCTCAAAGCAAATTGCTATTTTGACTTTACCATGATTATGACAGAGGCAATTGAAAGACTTTCGGACAAAAAAGAATTATTTAATAAAATCAAATTAGATTTAAAGTATCTTATTGTAGATGAATATCAGGATATAAATCCTATACAAGAAAAATTAATTGAAAAGTTATACGAAACAGCTAAACCAATAATTACTGTAGTTGGAGATGATGATCAAAATATCTACCAGTGGAGAGGTAGTAATAATCAATTCATAAAAGATTTTTTAAACAAATATAAGCCAGCATTAGAAGTTAAATTAGAAGAGAATTTTAGAAGTTCAAAGGGAATTACGTCTTTAGCAGAAACGATTATATCAAAAAATAATCGCCTACCCAAAACCATGAATTCTGCACAAAAGCAAACTTTTGTAAAGAATGAAGATCTTTTATTTAATGGCTTCGATACAATTGAAGATGAAAATGATTTTATAGCTAGGACAATTAGAAATTTGTACGGTACTGCTTTTAAAGACGGCGAACAGGAAAGAGGTTTAGATTATTCGGATTTTGCAATTTTGCTGAGGACTTGGAGTAAAACAGAACAAATAGTTCAAAAACTTGACGAGTTTCAAATCCCATACATTACTGCTGGCGTAAATCAATTATTCAATGTCGCGGAAGTAAAGGCAGCCACATCGATCTTTAAATATTTGTACAAAGAAATTAGTGCGGCAGAGCTGACGAAAATATGGCTGGATATTCCGAACAATTCTATAGAAAAAAATAATCTACTCAGCGCTACAAAATATTTAGATACGCAATTTCCCGAAAAGCAAATAGATGGAAAAGGCAAACCAGTTTGGGCATATAATTTACAAGATGTATATTGGAATTTTCTTGCTAAAGCAGAAATAACCGAGGAAAAATTTAACCAGGAAATCAATTCGGAAATTGTAATGTATAATCTTGGAAAATTTAGTCAGGTTATAAACGATTTTGAAGAAATTAATTTTAATAGTTCTCAGCCAAGTTTCCACTTATTCAATTTCCTAAACTTTCTGCAATACGCGGCAAGAGACTATTATCCAGAAGGATGGTTAAATAATCCATATAAAACGCCTAGGGCAGTTCAAATAATGACTGTACATCAAGCAAAGGGGCTTGAATTTCCAGTTGTATTTATTCCTGGGCTTAATAAAAACTATTTGCCTGCTAAAAAACCGGGAGGTCTTACCGAATGGCATTTTTTGTCTCCGTCGCTTATAGAAAATCAAAACAGATATGTTGGAGATATTGAAGATGAAAGAAGGCTTTTTTATGTAGCGTTAACAAGAGCTCAAAAGTATCTTTTTATCTCGAGAGCACCAGACGCCAACAATCAATTATATAGAAAACCGTCTGAGTTCGTTGAGGAACTTTCGGAATCTAATGAAATTGTTAGCAACATTGTAGATTTTAGAAATCGCAAAAGAATTAAGCCTGAACCTAAAGATGAGGTTATTTCAATTACTTTAAACTTTAGTGTTCTTAAAGACTTTTTTGAATGCGAGTATAGGTTCAAACTGGCATCCATGTACGGGTTTAGCTATCCCTTAAATCAACGAATGGGCTTTGGACGTTCGCTCCATAATAGTTTAATGGAAATTCACAAACGAAGCAAACTCGGTGAGAAATTTAATGAGTCAGTAGTAGAAGAAATAGCCTCACAACAATCATATTTCCCTTATTTGGGGACATCGCCAATATTGGGGCAGATGAGAGAGTTAGTGAAAAGCAGAGTTTTAGAATATTTCAGAAAAAATGAGCCCTCTTTAAGTCAAATAGAGTTTGTTGAGCAGGAAATTCAATTGAACCTTGATGAAGGAATTTTGGTTACAGGCAAAATTGACTTAATTAAAAAGAAACTATATGAAGAAAAATACGAAACAACAATCATCGAATTTAAGTCGAGTGAGGATGCACAAAAGCAAAAAACCACTGAATTACAACTAAACCTATATGCTCTTGGCCATAGAGAATTAACTGGTGAGAAAGCTGACTATATTCAAATATATGACCTTGAAAACAACCACGAATTAATTAGAAAAGTGCTTAGTGAAGACCACTTAGAAAAAACACAGGAAAGAATTACAGAAGCTGCAACAGTGATAAGAAGTCAGAATTTTATAAGAGTTGACATTAAGGCTATTTGCAAAGAATGCTTATTTAACAAAATTTGTTCTTCGGGATTAAAATTTAAGCAAAGACCTTAATGAGCGACGATTCAAAAAATAGAGAATTAAAAGTTTTACAGCACTTGAAAGAAAACTCTAGCCAAGTGTTGTTTATCCATTACTCGAGGCAAAACCTAAATGACAATGACCAAGGTGTTGCAACCCCAAGGATAATAGCTATAATGATTAAATCATTGGATGGCGCTACTACATATACATTTGCCATAAATCATGAGGCAGAAAAAGCAAAAGTGATTAGAGAAAATATTGCTGATTATTATGATCTCCTTGAAAGCCGTTTGCTAACGGGGTTTAATAATTTTGTAAAAACAAAAGATGGTTATAAATGGTTACATTGGGACATGAATGATGTTCATTTTGGCTTTGAAGCAATTGCACATAGATATAAAGTCCTAATTGATGAAAATGGAAAAGATTTCAATGAGATTCCGTTTCAAAATAGAATTAATCTTAATGATGTATTGAAAAAAATATACAGTTCAAGTTATGAAAAAGACCCGCAATTAGATAATTTAATGAAAACGAACAATAAAGGGAATTTTAAAGATGGCTTCTTAACCCTTTCAGAAGAAGCAATAGCTTTTAAACAATTGGATTTTCCGAAAATACTGGAGTCACTTCGCTGTAAGGTTAATTTTATTTTAGATGTTGTAAACAAAGTAATTTCAAAAAACTTAAAAATTGGCAAGAATAATACTACAAACCGACTCAGGGCCTTCATTACCCACCCAGCTACAGCAACTATATCGATGTTACTTACTTTGCTATCAATCATATTAAAGATCTTCGGTGTCTTTAGTAAATAAATTATTCTACAACAGACGTCGCTTTACAGCTACAGTTTTGAAAATTAAAAATCGAGAGTGTGATTGTCGGGTTTTTAATTTTTACAGTCATTAGTTTTTTCCATAATCTGATTTATCAAACTATATAGAATAGCCTTTTCTTTGGGGCAAAAAATTGCCTACTGTATTTGGGGTATTACCGAAGTGAGAGACTAGTAACACTACCGCTCAACCGAAGTACAAAAGTATAAATCGTGCACAAAAGATCAATAGAAAAACGTCAGTCCTATTGCGGCAATACTTTGTTAGTGATTGGCTTTTTCTCTGTCATTTTCCAAAAAGGTTTTGTCCGTAAGTTTTGTAAAGGCAAATTTCTGTCGTGTTTGAGATAGTTGTGGAAAGCAGTACAGACTTCTGGATGTCCGAAAATATAAGCAATGGTATGGTTAAGATTTTGGGGTAAGCTGCTGATGATTGTATTGACTACTATATCAGCCAGCGTTGGTGTGATAATATGATGATTGAACGGAAAACTGTTGTCAATATCGGTAAAAAAATCGGCTTCCTGTTCTGCATAAATAAAACTAAAAACATTTTTGCTTACTGCAAGGTTTCTGTTGATTTCATATAAATGCGATAACGAAGTGATGTCGCCAATCAGTAAATAATTTTCGGCACTATTGTCAGCCAATAATTTTCCTCGTGGTTGTTTGAAATAAATGCTGTCGCCTTGCTGCAATTTTCGTATCCATTCCGCTCCTTTTCCGTTTGAAAAAGTACAAATGGCAAAGTCGGCAATGCGATAAACAGGTTCGTAATTCCAAAAGGAATATTTTCGGTCTTCGCAATGGTTGTCATGAAATGGATTGCCCAAAAATATATCTGCAGTAAAACCTGCCACATATTGCATTTTACCAAAATCATCGCTTTGGACTTTTAAATGAAAGGTATGTTCTGCAATTTTTTTGTTTTCCAAAACCGTTCCGCTTTGTATTGTCAATTCTTTTTGATGGTTCATCGATTTCAATTTTATAGCAGCAAAATTATTTACAGCCTGTCCAATGAACTTTGATATAGGTCAAAATTTTGCACCATAACAAAGGAGGGCTGGTTAATACGAAAACAAGTGCTTTGCGATCACAAGCCTATGGATTCTCCAGCCAAGAAGACAGATTTTTCTAACTTTGTAGAATGTACGAACATCTTCTGAATCTCATATCTCAAAATGTAACACTTCCCGACGACGACACGGACTTGTGCCGACAATATTTTGAACCCGTGCTTTCGCCAAAAAATAGACTTATCGAAGAAGAAAATAAAATACCGAAATATCTCTATTTCGTAGTTTCAGGCTTTGTGAGACTTTTTCATTACAACGACAATGGCGATGAAGTAACAACACACATCAATTGCCCGCCAGGATTTATTACTTCGTACTCCAACTTTATCCAACAAACAAAATCAACTGAAAATTTGGAGTGTATTACGGAATGTGAATTGCTAAGAATTACCAAAGAAAACCTGGATTTATTGACACGGCAAAGCACAGCATTTAAGGATTTTAGCATTTTTGTTTTTCAACAATCACTCGCCTACAACGATAACCGCTCGAAAGAATTGGCGACACTCTCGGCTGAACAACGATACCTCAAACTGATGCAAAACTATCCCGATATTTTGCACAACGTGCCATTGCAATACATCGCTTCTTTTCTGGGTATTAACCCGAAAAGTTTGAGCAGGATACGAAAAGAAATCATTAAGTAACATTTGCGAAGTGCATTTGAAAAAACAATGTTGAATTTTGCTCCTTGATTCAAATACACAAAATTATGGCGCAGAAAAATTTAGCATTGGTTACCGGCGCAAACGGACATTTAGGTAACAACCTAGTAAGATTTTTGATTGAAAAAGGCATTCCTGTAAGAGCTTCGGTACGTAATATAAAAAATGCACTCCCCTTTGCAGGCCTGAACTGCGAAGTAGTGCAAGCCGACATTACCAATAAGCAATCACTTGTAAACGCATTGCAAGATGTAGAAACATTCTATGCCGTTGGCGCTATGTTTAAGCTTTGGGCAAAAGACCCTAAAAAAGAAATCTATGACGTTAATATAGACGGTACGAGATTACAAATAGAAGCTGCTGCCGAAGCAGGTGTGAAACGTATTGTCTATGTAAGTTCAATAGCTGCATTGGATTATTCCAAACTTCCTGCCAAGGAAAGCAACGGGTACAATCCAGACCGCAGAGATGTGTATTTCAACTCAAAAAATGATGGGGAAAAATTAGCATTTGAGTTGGCTGAAAAACATAATATTGAGCTGGTAACTGTGTTGCCCTCCGCAATGATTGGGAGCGAAGCATTTGCACCATTAAGCGTTTCGTACAACATCATCAACCTTATCTTAAAAAAACAAATTCCTGTTGAAACAAATATCACGCTCAATTGGATTGACGTAAAAGACGTTGCTGAAGGGTGCTATTTAGCGGCAATAAAAGGCAGGAATGGCGAGCGCTATATTTTGGCAAACGAAAAATGTATGTCTATAAAAGACACTACAAAAATTGCTCAGGAACTTTTTCCCGAATTGAAAATTAAACTTCCTGCCGCTGTTCCAAAACCGCTGCTTTTTACCGTTGCATGGTTTATGGAAATTGGAAGCAAAATAACAGGAAATGCCCCCTTGCTTACGACCAAAGACATTGCAATGTTTTCGGGACTTCAACAAGATTTTGACATTTCAAAAGCACGCACAGAGTTGGAGTTTAATCCGAAAAATCCGAAGCAAGCAGTGACGGAAGCGGTACGTTATCTATATAAAAAAGGGGCGTACTTAGATAAATAACCGTATATTTTAAATCTGAATTTTATACATAATAAAATAGATGAGCAACATAGAAATATTTGAAAACGAAAGAGCATCAGGCTACAATAAGTTTGTAGAAATGTGGATACCAAGCTACCATTATTTTTTAGACCGTTTGCCTAGACTTTTAGGTGAAACAAAAGAAAAGGATTTGTTAGTAGTTGGTTGCGGAACAGGAAACGAAATAGAAAGATTTGTACGGCATCACAACATTGACTATAACAGGCATTGACCCATCGCCTGAAATGGTTAAACAAGCGAACGAAAAATTTCAGGCATACAACAATGTAACATTAATTGAAGGCTTAATTTCCGACCTGGACATTGGAAAAAAGTATAGTGCTGCAACACTCTTGCTGGTTTTGCATTTTCTTGAAGACGATGGCAAGAAGGTAAATTTATTGAAAGATATTTCTGACAGATTGGTTCCGGGGGCAACATTTGTAATGCTCGGCATAACAGCGACAAAAACCACATCAAACAAAACTTAAAAGTGCTTAAACTTCTTTTACCAAACGGTTTAGACGAAGAACAAATCAACAATCGTTTAAACAGAATAGAAAACGAACTGTATACTGTTTCAGAAGACAGGTTGTCGGAATTGTTGCAGGAAGCCGGATTTGAGAAACCGCTTCGCTTTTTTCAATCATCCATTTATATGGGCTGGCTTGCTAAAAAGAAATTGAGCACCTGAAAGATCCTACTATTCAGATTTTCGATTTCAAACGGCTCAGCGTTTCCTGCGAAATGTTGAGATAAGAAGCCACCATTTTGTTGGGCAAACGCCTTACAATGATTGGGCTTTCCTCTAAAAGTTGGCGGTATTTTTCGGTGGCGTCTTGTGTGAGGAAAGACATCAACCGTTTGGTGTTATTTACGTAGGCTTTTTCGAGATAATGACGGTAGAATTTTTCCCATTGCGGAATAATTTCAAGTAGATGGTAAAAATCTGTGTGTGTAATATAAAGCAGTTCAGAATGTTCGGCAGCCTGTATAAATTCTTCTGAAGGCTCGCCTGTAATGAAACTTACCAATGCCGTTGCAAACTGATTTTCAAAGGCAAAATACCTTGTCGCATCTTGTGCGTCTTCGTTGATGAAAAATATTCGCAAACAACCTTTGCCAACGAAAAATGTCCGTTGGCTGGTTTGCCCGTGAGTGACTAAAAGTTCGTTTTTCTTTAATTTCAAGGGTTTGAAGTAAGAAAGAATGGTCTTTAATTCGTCTTCACCGACTTTGATTTGGTTGCTGATGTAATACGTAAGTTGTTCGTACATTCAAAATTTTCAGGTTGCTAATTTACTCTTTTACAGCTAACTTCTCTGCCAATTTTCGGGCATTCGGAATGATAAGGAATGCTGCAATATAAGCCACAGGCAACATGGCGCTCCACGCTTTTAGGAATTTGAAAAACCAATCTTCGCCAAAGCCATAGTTCCGCATCAGTCCCACGAAAGCCATAATCAACGTCATTGGAATAACCACAAACAAGGTGTTGATGTACTTAAAATGTTTCTTTTTCATTTTTTGAAATGTTTAAAATATAATAATGGTGCAAAAATGCAACGCTTATTTTTTTCAAACTTTGATGTAGGTCAAAAAATGAGATTGGTCAGATTTTTGGTTTTGCAGGGCGTGTCGCGTAAGCTTGCCACAAACTAACAGGGCTATGTGCAGTTGGTGTATTAGAATTCCTTCTGCCAGCAACCGCTGCTGATTGAAAATATAAAGTTGAATCTAAGAACTAAAGTTTAAAGTTGTTTGTCCAGCCCGAACAACAGCTTGGATTTGCAATTAGCTGATGTTACGAGATCAATCCCAGCTTGCATAAAACCGAATGTTGTCTGCTTGTACCTTTGTTAGTCATACTTATTTGCTTTGTCAAACCCACATTGCCATAACATAAAGGCATATGTTTTTGCCCGGTTTTTAAATATTGTTTGTTTGTCGGCACTACCAGCACCATGTCCAGCATTATAATCTACTTTCAGCAAAATAGGTTTGTCAGAAGCTGTTGCGTTTTGTGCAGCAGCAGCAAATTTTGCACATAGCCAACTGCTTACCCTTGGGTCGTCCCAACCTGTCGCCACCAGCATGGCAGGATATTTTGTCCCCTTTTGAATGTGCAGCAAGGCATCACTTTCCATCAGGGCAAAAAACTCATTGATGTTGTCTATTGCTCCATATTCATCGTTTTGAGACTTGCCATGAGACGAATATTCGCCACGCAAAACATTCAGTACGCCTACTTCAGGCACTGCACAAGCCCAAAGGTCGGGTCGTTCGGTAATAGCCCTGCCTATAAGTATGCCGCCTGCACTTCTACCTTCACAGGCTAAATGCGCTGGTGATGTATAACCCTTTGCAACAAGATATTCTGCACAGGCATTAAAGTCTTTCCAGCTATTGGGTTTGCTTTGTTTCATACCGCCTATATGCCAGTTATTTCCTTTTTCGCCACCTCCCCTTACATGGGCAAAGCAACAAACGACTCCTTTATTGGCAAGCATTGCATAAGAGCGGTGGAAATAATTAGTCAGAACAGGGTCACCATAAGCGCCATAGCCCATTACAATGGCTACATTGTTGCCATTCAGTTGTAAATCCTTTCTCCGGATAATGGTTAGTGGCACCAATGTGCCATCGTAACTTGGTACTTCTTTTTCTTCTACTACTAAATTGTCGGCAAAAGGAAGTGAATTAAGGGTTAAGTATTTATTGGGTGTTTCTTTTGGGTTTCCAATAACTGCATCGGTTACTTGTGGATAATTTGTCCATCCTTCTCTTTGAATTAAAACGTTGTCGTTTTTATTCATGTTTATTGCCCAATACTGTATGCTTGACGTATTTTCTTTAAAGGGTGAAGCGGTAATTTTATTGGTTGGCAGGTAAATGAATTTAGAATATGTGGTAACACCATTTTTTTTAAATGGCACAATGAGATAATTTTTTGTTTGGGCAATGGCATAATAGCTGATTGGGTCGGCTTGTCCAGGTAAAATTGTTTTAGGAATTGCAGTGGGGTTGTTTAAATCCAACATTTTTATAGTGCCATTGGGTACATTTTTTAAACAATTATAATAAAGCTTGTTATTGAAGTAATAGATATTGCCAGCCACAACCATATCACTCATTTCGAACAATTTATTCCATTTGGCTGTTGCGGATTTTCTGTACCATATTTCGGCAAAGGAAGTTTGATATACTCCGGCAAATTCATAGCTACAACCCTTAAAAGTCAGTATTTCCCAAAAATACCTGCCATCTGTATAGTTCATAAATTCGGAGCTGTTTTGTTTGCTGACAATCACTTTGTCAGATGCTGTGTCTGTACCTATAATATGTGTTTTAAAAATTTCATCATTGTGATGCATATAGGTTTCATGGGTGTTGTATGAAGGAAGCTGTACATAGTAAAATACCCCGTTTTGGTTATTTATAAATCCCTTGTAACTGCCAGTTATCCTATCAGGTAGCATTTTGTTTTCTGCAATACTGTAAATTTTCACTTCATTTATTTCCTTTCCACCTTCGTGAGCGTAAATGGCAATGTATTTTTCGGATGGGTCAAACTCATAGCTGGACGACAGGTTGTAGTTATCGCCCCACATTTCAGCTGATGCAATCACTTGCGGCGAACTTGCATTGTCGAACTGCCTGTAAATTTTTAATTTACCTTCACCTGTTTTTGTTTGATTATAAAATATAGAGTTGCCTATTCGCCTTACATCAAATTTTAGTTCAGGCAGGACAACGTCCAACTTATTCAATTCATTAAATAATGTATTGGCATACGGCAGATTATTTAGTATACTATCGGTAAAATTGGTCTGTGTTTTAAACCAGTTTATTACTTCGGGATTATTCAGGTTCTCCAGCCATCGGTAAGGGTCTTTTACTGTTACGTTGTGCCATGTGTCAGCACTGTCCACTGTTTTAGTAACAGGATAATTGAATTGTGCTGCGGCTTTGTGTCCGCAGTTGAGTAATAGTGTA
Source organism: Chitinophagaceae bacterium (assembly GCA_044227095.1). GTDB lineage: Bacteria > Bacteroidota > Bacteroidia > Chitinophagales > Chitinophagaceae > JACMLD01. The sequence continues at coordinate 745,642 of JBGAFV010000001.1, forward strand.
AGAAAAAATATTTGTCTTGTCATGCTACTAAATTTTGTAGTGCGTCCTATGGCATAGCAGGCAACGAATCGATATTTGCGATGCCAGGTCATTCTGGGTTCCATCACGCTGGTGAAGAAGCTGATTTATTTGTTTTGCCGAAGATAACTACAAATGCTTAATAGCGAATTGTCAGCCGATAACTGAAGATGATAAGAATTACTGCTGCCGAAGTGAGTTCCGTCGCCTCCTGCTATTGCATACTTTTGTTGGCGGTAGTGCTTATACGAGGTTTGTCTCAATAGCAAGGTCAAGTAACTTTTTACACTCGTCAATTGAAAACCCAAAAATTAATTTAGTGTTTCGCATAACAGAAGCTGTCAGAGCTACCAATTTTCCATCTTCATCTAATATTGGAGATCCACTGCAACCGCTGTAATCGTCCACATCTTTTATTAGTTCTGGCAATAAAAAATAATGAAATCGTCCTGTTGTTCCTTGATATTCTAAGTCAAGTTTTAATGTTGGTTGGCTTCTTAATTGAATGCCAACAACATCTTGTCTCACTCTACCGCAAAGTCCAAAAAGTTTTCCTTTTTCTGGCTGTCCAGCTAATTCAAGGTTTAATGAAACCTTCTCGCCCTTTTCAATTTTATAAGCACCAAAATCCCATTCGGGTTGAAGTAATGTAATGTTTTCTTTTATTTCACAAAAAGTAATGTCAAGCGTTTCGTCAAAGTTCGTTGTCAGGTCTTCAAAAGTTTTTATTTCTTTCAAGTTTTTGTCTTTAGGCAATTTGTACTGGTCAAAATAACACATAGCTCCTACTGAATAAAGTGGAGTATGAAGGTCAGCAAAAAGTTGATTTGTTTCAATACAAGTTGCAAGTCCGTCAATGTCTGTCACATGGGCTACGGAAAGCAGGAAAAATCGTTTTTTGTAAGACACAATGCAACCACTACCAAAACCCATTGGTTCTTTATCGCTTGGTCGCAACATTATAAGATGTAAGGATGACTTTGCTATTAAATTAATTATGTCCATTCGCATTTTTTGATGTGTCCAACAGCATTACCTCCAACTCATAGGTTTACATTATTATACCCTATCCCTCCCCAAAAAATAGTATTGAAAATCAAATAAGTAGTAATGCCGCTTCATTGTTTCTTTAGCGACAATACGCATTATAAGTATCCAATTTAAACGCTTCCAAACGTTTAAAATTAACTAATTCCAAGAATCATAAGGGGCAATAGTGTCAACTGGCAAGATGTATCTACCTTCTTTAGTTGGCCCTAAATAACATACTCGAACTTTTTATTACATTCTAACATCTATTATTGTCCCGTTTCATACACAATTCCCTTAGGTCTTCTAAAACCTGGTTCGAGTCTTCGACCCTTGGGGCTACTTCACACTACAAGATTAAGTTCCTTACGGAACAATAGAACGCTGATTGCTATGATTCTCATGATTTAAATGATTTATGCTTGTGAGCTATAAAGATTTAATGATTATCATATCGACTCTTAACAATCATCAAAATCTGCGTTCTAATTTCTTAGACCTATATAAACAAAAAGCCCGCAGTTATTGCAACTTGCGGGCTTTTGTGTTAAAACTGCTCATGAGAACCATTATTATTCATACCTGCTGGTAGCAGGGTGAAAATTTTTCCAAGAATGCCAGAACTCCTGGTAAGCTGCAATGGTTGTTAACTGCTCTCCTTTTAATGTACCATCAACACAAGTACCATTCATATCCCAGGTAGAATGTGTTTCATCATCAGTCAAATTATTCAGGGTTTTGTTTTTTGTAAAATGCAGTGTTTGATTGTTAACTCGCCTGCTCCAAACATGAAAAGAAACAGAATCATTTTCAAGTGCCAGTATTACAGGCATGTTTGGTAAAGAATCCTGTATCAATTCTTTTTTTACCAGTTCATTCCAGTCGTAGGCCTTTGCGAACTTATTATGTAAGACACCTACCACCCAGGATTTGAATTGCCATGAAGCAGAATCCCTTTTTTCAAGCGAACCTTTAATGGTGCCTTTATTGTAGTTATTTAAGTCAGAATATTGTTTTTTGTACAAACTATCTGGTTGCAGTACAGTCGTGTTGGGATGCAACCTCAACCAGGTTGCCAGTGATAATTGCTGCGATGGAATTTCTGTAAGCGATTGTCCTTTTAATGCCCCTGCAATAGCAACACCTGTTGCCTGTTGCCACCAGCTTTTGGTAGTGGCATCTTCAAACATGGCATTAAAATGATCCATGCCTACAAGCCTGAACGTTTCCAGTTTACCATTTACTATCGGACTAAACACACGGCCTGTTCTGCAAACTGTACAATAGGTAACAATAACCGGGGTATTGCCAATACTATCCCTAACCTGGTGGTGGTAACCGATGATTTGTATAGGGAAAGCTTTTGCTTCGCCATTAATGGCAACGCCAATAACAAGTACTGTGTCTGCGCCAGCATAAGAGGCAGCAGCAAAGTTTTTATTTTTTGGCTGATAAAACATTTTATCTGCCTCAAACCTGAAATTGAAAAAATAAAAGATAACACCATACAATAGCAACACCAAAGCAAGTAAAACCTTCCTCCATCTTTTGTCATTTGCAAAACATCGTATCAATGGAAATGCAATCAGCAATAACAAGACTACTCTTATTATTGTAATATTTCTTCCTAACCAATACGCAAATCCAATACTGTCTGATTTCTGGCTTCCGGGAAAAGGCATAATAAAATATACCCTTGCAATTTCTGCTGCAAACAGTAATAATAAACCGGTAATTAAAATAAAACGTTTCATGTTTAGTTGTTTTGTGCGTCGATGCTTTGTTTTCGTAATCAGCCAGGCGAAGACGTCAGGCTGATTACGAAAATTATTTATTGTTCTGAAACCGGCAAAGGAAATTTATCCCAAACATCATCGCCTGTTCTGTCTATAGGCAATTGCGCCAGCAAATTGTACCTGCGCATATCTATCCAGCGATGGCCTTCATAAAATAATGAAAACCTTCTCTGGTTTAGCATTTCTGTAATAAGTGCTGATTGTGATACAGTGCCGCTATAAACAGGCAGATTGTGACCTGTTCTTATTTTGTTGATAGCTGTTACAGCATCTGAAAGGTTATTCTTTTGAATACTTGCTTCAGCATAAATAAGAATTAATTCTTCATTGCGTATAATGGGTATAGTTGCAGTGCTTGAAGTATATACCCATACATCCCTGTTAGAAGACAAACCGCTTAATGAAGCAGTAGCTGTGCGCAAAGTAGCTTTATTTATCCTATCGTCATTTGCTTCGATATCTGTTGCAAAAGAAGGATGCGCTACCCTTATTTCACCTGTTTGGTCTTGTGGAATAAACATTGGGTTTAACTGATCTCCTGAACCTGTGCTAAATACATGGTTTACGCCAAGGGCAAAGGGTTTATTCAACCCAAAGAAAGACGCATTTAAAGCAGCTAATGCAACGTCCCAGTTTTGCTGGTAAACAGCTACCCTTGCTGCTAATGCACGGTTAAAAGAAAGAAAACCTGCTGCATCATTAAAACCCGCAAAGCCTGCAAGTGTAAATGAAATAGTTGCACCACTGAGATCTGTTTTAGCAGAATCGAGCAATGAAGTAATAGCGGCTAATGAATTGGTATAATTTAGAAATGGTCCCAGGTGATCCGGGTCTGCAACATCAACACGAATACCATTGGTAGAAGTAAGGTTTAAATTCAATAAAAGCTGGTATGCTTTTATCGTTCTTGCAAAACCTATATAGCCGCTTTTTTGTGCTGCCGTTATGGAAGTAGAATTGGTAGCTGCCTGTATTAATACATTGCAATTTTTTACTACACGGTAACGTGCAGCCCATGGATTGGTGATGTAAAAATTACTATTACTTAATGTAGCACTATTAGCGCCCAGCAAATCAGTTACATATCTTGGTTCTGATCCTGAAAAGCGATAACCTTCCCTGCCAATGCTGCCTATATCATCCAGGTAAAATGAAAGCTGGTTACGCATGCCGGATTCTGTTCCGCTCACCAGGTTATTCAACTGGTCTTTGCTGGCGTCATTTAAAAATTGTTCTACCGTGGGGCTGTTGAGGTTGCCATAATCTTTTTTGCAGGAGAAAAACAAGCCGGTAGCCCCTGCCAGTAATATTAAGTGTATGATGATATTTTTTTTCATTTCGTATTTTTTAAATAGTCCTTTCATCGGTTAAAATGATAATCAGTTTAGAATTCAATAGACAGGTGAAAGTTTGCACGTTTAACAGCAGGATAAGGATCTACGTCCACGCCTGTTGAAAAACCAGTACCAAAGTTTGATACTTCCGGATCGTAAGACTTGTATTTGGTAATAGTGAGATAATTATTAAGTGAAACACCTGTGCGTATGCTTCTAATAAATTTAACTCCCGTATTAGGGAATGTATAATACAATCCTATCTCACGTAAACGCAGATAGCCGGAATTTTGTACAAACTCTTCTGCAGTAGAGCCTACTTTTGAAATTCTGTAAATACCATCGGGCAAACCTGCTTTGTTTGTTACGTTATCAAAATCTGCACTCGTTTGACCAAAGTCGTTTTGCAGTGTTGTCAGATTTACATTCTGTCCGCCTTGTTTCCAATGCAATAGAAAGCGCAGGCTTAACCTGTTTTTAAACGTCACTTCGTTATAAGTGTTCATCTGGAACCTTGGTTCAGCATCCCCCAGCTTTCCAACACCTTGTCCGTTAAGACCAAGTATTTGCGTAGCAGATTGTCCTTCCTGTATTTGGAAAGAACCAAGTACATAACCAAAAGATCCTTGTGGTACAGATGGAATAGTAAGTTTGGTAACCAGCGATCTGTTCAGCCAGAAATTAACTGAAGTATTCCATGTAATGGTTTTGGTTGATACTGGCCTTGCATTCAATCCTAATTCTATACCGCGATTGCGCAGGTTGCCCGCATTTACCCATTTGTAAATAAAACCGGAAGAAGATGGCAGGTTGCTCTGCATCAGGAAATCATCCACGTTTTTATTGTAGTAAGTAAGCTGGAAAGATACCTTTCCTTTTAAAATACTGAAGTCAACACCGGCTTCAAATTCTGATTGTCTTTCGGGTTTAATATCAGGATTACCTTTTGCAGTACCAATAAGAACACCCGGATTGCCAGCAATATTAGATACAACCATCGATGTAAACTTACTACCGTATGCAGGCACATTGTTTGCCTGTCCGTAAGCCGCACGCAATTTCACGTTATCAAAAAAACCTTCTTTTATTATACCCATCCGCGTTAGGTTCCATGAAACACCTGCTTTAGGATAAACATAATATTTAGATGCATCGCCGTTATTAGAAGATTGATCAAAACGAACGCCGGCAGTTAGCAAAATAGCATCTGCAATAGTTGCCTCTTCCTGTATAAAAATACCGTTGTTCTGGTATTTTGTTCTGAACTGTGTTGCATTTAATGCGCCGGCCTGGTCTACATTAGACTGGCCGGATATTACCTGTGTTGCAACGTTCAGGAGGTTATTATAATCACCAGTTTCCTGTGTAAGACCGGCAGATGTAGTAAGCGATAATTTATCAGATGCAGTAAACACGTTTACCAATGAAGCAATAAAGTTGGTGTTGAGGTTTTTGGTAAAGCCTTGTATTGATGTTCCCTTTGCTACAGATTGAAATTGCAGGTTGCTTGGGAACAATGCATTTGTTTCAAGATTATAGAAATCAAACCCGCCTCTTGCAATAAATCTTGTAGTGCTTTTACTGCTTCTTTGCAGTATCGCATCAAGGTTAACGCCTGTAATGAAGCGGTTTACTGATTCATTGTTCTTCATGAGCGCAATTGTTTGCAAAGGATTGCTTGCTGCAAATTGGTTATTGGGATAATTGCCAAAAGCATCCGGGTGCAATTCTGCAAACGATGGCGTAGAAGATAAAGCAATACCAAATGTAACACCGGCATTGTCATTACCTGTTAAACCCCTGTCTGAAGATGAATTGATATAATTGGTGCTGATGCCAATTTTAATATTATCAGTTAACCTGTGATCTAAATTCAGCCGAATGCTTGAATTGCGATAACCAGTATTCTTTACAATGCCACCTTCATCCTTTTGCGCAGCAGAAAAATAAAAACCCGTTTTTTCGCCACCGCCACTCATGCTTAACACAGTATTTCTTGCAAACCCTGTATTGCCAAATACTTCTTTTTCGTAATTGTATATTTTACCTGCATTTTTTGCAGCAGTGTATTGTGCACTTAATGCTGCACTGGTAGCAGGATCACTTGATAAACTTGCAGCCCTGTCTGCCGTAAACTCACGAACGCCGAGTAATTTTCTTACTTTAATAAAACCAAGATCCTGTGATAAGGTAACCTGCGTTTTTCCCTGTTTACCTTTTTTTGTGTTTATAATGATAACACCTGCAGCAGCTTTAGATCCATAGATAGCGGCAGCAGAAGCACCTTTTAAAATTTCCATACTCTCAATATCTTCTGCACGTATATCTGCAATACGGCTTGATGGATTGTCCTGATTAGAAGTAGGCGCACCACCAGAACCGGCAGATGTAACAGCGTTAAGACCTGCAGATGTAGAGCTATTATCTACAAACACACCATCTATAACATATAATGGTTGTGTATTTCCAAATACAGAGGTTACACCACGCAGTTTTACAGAAATACCGCCACCGGGTGCACCGGTATTTGCGTTAATATAAGCACCGGGTATTTTTCCATTCAGTGCCGCATCAAATGTTTGTGCAGGCGCCACACCATTTAGTTCTTTTGATGAAATGGTGGCTACTGCATTAGCAAGATTTCTTCTTTTAACGCTGGTAGCAAGACCGGTTACAACTACTTCGTCAAGCCGGGCCACGTCTTCTTCCAGTTTTAGTTGCACGTCTCCGCTCAGCGATGTAGTATTTATTGTTTGTGTTCTAAACCCAATTGAACTGATAGTAAGCTGTGTATTTTCCGGAACAGTTATACTAAATTTTCCGTCCCTGTCTGTAGCAGTTGCCTGCGCTGTTTTTTGTACAACTACAGAAACCCCGGGAACAGGATTGCCTTTACTGTCAGTTATTCTTCCATTAACTGTTTTTACTTGTGCTAACAGGAACCCCGGCAACAAAGCCGCAATGATAAGTCCTGATGCCATTAATAATAATCTTCTCATTAGCGTATTAATTAATCTTCGGTTTTAAAAAATTGTTTTCGATTTTGAGGTGTATGTTATTGTTATACTGGTTGATTTTTTGAAAAGATATGATTGCCATAACCATGCTCTGCAACCTGCTTTGCCCTTATTGGATAAGTAGAAAGATCAGATGGTGTTGTAGCACCAAGTCCGTCTACGTAACGGTTAAACATGCAAAACGCTGCTGCAATAAGTACAGTATCGTGAATGTCTTTATCTGTAGCACCCAAACTTTTTGCTTTATCGATCTGATCTTGTGTAACATGTTTACCACCTTTCTGCACACTGCCCGCAATAGCAAGCAATGATTTCAGTTTGTCTGTTATAGGAGCTGATTGGTAATCTGTTTTTACGTTGTTTACAAGTTGCTTGTCGCCATTTAAATAGCATACTGCTATTTCTCCGTGCGATTGATGACAATAAAAACAATCGTTTAGATAAGATACATGTGCGGCAATCAGTTCACGGTCTGTCATGCTTAAACCATCATTGCTGCGCAAAAGCAAATTGGTTAATGCACCCATTGGTTCTGCTGTCTCCGGGCTAAAAGCAAGCAACGCTCTTATACCAGGAAGGTTTTTGTCTACATCTATATGTGGCATGTTTTATTTTTTTGTGTAATAAATTATTGAATTATTTATGCGGATTGCTTCCGGCATAGCCATCTGCTGCACGCATGGGTGCACGGTCTATATACATTTGCCTGTCTTGCGGTGCCCATGTATTCAATCCATCTACATAGCGGTTAAACATGCAAAAAGCTGCGGCAATCAATACAGTGTCATGTATTTCTTTGTCTGTAGCACCATTTTCTTTTGCATGGTCTATTTGCGCAGTAGTAACATATTTGCCACCTTTTTGAACACTTCCTGCAATGTTGAGCAACGCTTTTAGTTTATCCGAAATCGGGGCAGACATGTAATCTGCTTTTATATCATCAATAAGCTGTGTGCTGCATTGAAAATAATGTTGCGCCATAGCGCCGTGAACGTTCTGGCAAAAAAAGCAATCGTTTTGCGATGACACATATGCGCCTATCATTTCTCTGTCGCCACGACTTAGTGAGTTGTTTTCGCTGTGCAATAGAATTTCTGCCAGCTCATTCAGATACTGTGCAGTTGCAGGACTGAAAGCCATTGGCCCTCTTATACCGGGAAGATCGTTTTGTAAATTAATATATGCCATTGTTGATTGATTAGTTGATTGGTTACTGATTGATTTCATTTTAAGGATTGGGCCTGCGGCAGCACATATCCGTTTTTCATTCGTTCGCCCATGGCTTCGTAAACAGCAGGGTCTGTAGGTGTCAAACTTGCAAGCCCGTCTACATAGCGATTAAACATGCAGAATGTAGCGGCTATCAATACTGTATCGTGTATTTCCCTGTCTGTTGCACCTAGTTCTCTTGCAGAAGCTATATCTTCTGTTTTTACTTCTCTACCCAACACCTGCACTTTACCGGCAATGTGCAACAACGATTTTATTTTTTCGTTTATACCTGCCTGTTGCATATCATTCAGCACTTCATCAACAATGTTTCTTTTGTCGCCCAGCAAACATCTTGCTGCTGCGGCATGACTGCTGGCGCAGAAAACACATTTGTTGAGGTGAGAAACATAGGCAGCAATCAATTCCCTTTCTGCTTCTGTGAGCGAAGACTCGCCTCTTAATAATACTTGTGCCAATTCATATAAAGGCTTGCCAGTTTCTGGCCTGAACATTACCAGGCTTCTTATACCCGGAATTCCTTCTTCTACTTGTATATGTGCCATTATTTTGGTTTTAATCGTCAATCTTCAATCGTGAGGTGTCAGTCGTGAATCGTGAGTAGTTAGTGTTGAATAAAGTTTTACAGTTGAAGTGAGTGACACAACGATGTTTAATAACGATATACTGCTGATCACCACAAAACATACTCACAACAAATCAACTGATCAATTATTCAACCAATCACCTACTCTACCGCTAGCTCCTGCATGCCCGCTTCTACTGCAACTTTATCTTTTGTAAAAAATGTAACAAGCCATCCAATTACAAATACGCCTGAAAAAATAAAAAGCGCATTGCTATACCCGCCTAATTCTGTTACCAGCACACCTACAAACAATACAGCAGTAGCGGTAAGCAATCTTCCTATATTGAAACAAAAACCGGTAGCTGTACCACGCACAGCAACCGGAAAAAGTAAAGGAATGTATACCGACAACACACCCTGGCTTACACCAAAGAACAATGCAAGCACCAGTATTTCTGCATAAATAATTGGAGAGAACGTTGTGTTTGTTTTGAATAAAATAAAACACATAACAGCTGCAACGCTAAAACAAAGCAGCATGGCTTTGCGCAAACCCATAGCATTTGTTAGCCACCCTGAAAAAAAGCCTCCTGCTAAACCCCCAATGCCCATCATCATCATACTAATGCCACGTGGCTTTTGCGCATCACCGTTAATAACCAGTGCTTGTATCCATGTAGGCAACCAAGAAAAAATAGCCCATAACCCGATAAGCATGGTGCCAAATATGAGTGAGCCTGTAATAAGATTAGGTTTATGTGCAGCCGAAAAAATATTTTCGCTTTTGTTTGTTTGTGATTCGTTTGAAATATTTCCAGAAATCCATTTATCAGATTCTTTCAATAACCAGATAGAAAGCAGTGCAATTGCAATGGGAAGTAAACCAATATCAAAGGCCTGGCGCCATGATGAAACAAAATAGTCAATAGCACCAGCTGAAAAAATACCAACAGGCATGGAGATGGACAAAAAGCCCATAAATATTGCCCGTGATTTCTCTGGCCATTCTTCCATCATGATAGTGGTAGTAGCTACCAGTATGGCACCTAAACCAAAACCAGTAAAAAATCTGCAAATAACTACGCCCCACCAATTAGACATATAACCAGTAAGCAACGTAAATACGCCAAGGCATGCTACGGAAAAGATTAATGCTTTTTTTCTTCCTGCTTTATCGCAAATAACGCCGGCTATAAAACCGCCTACCGCACCGCCTAAAATAAAAATAGAATTGATGTAAGCGCTGATGTTGTTCAGTTCATCTGCATTTTTGTTGCCCAGCAAATCTTTTACTGCTACGGGTAAATACACAGACATAAGCGTAGAAACAATACCAGCAAAAGCAGTGCTGAGAAAACAAATAATAAACAACACCCAGTGATAAGAAGTTATTTTTTGCTGCTGGTTCATGATTTATCTTTTAAGTGTTCATACCCTTGTGGCAAACGGTTATAGCCGTGGTTTTTTAATCTTTCTGCAAGGCCATTGTAAAAAGCGGGATCTGTTGGTGTAACTGTAGCCAATCCATCTACATACCTGTTGTACAAACAAAAAAGTGCAGCAATTAAAACAGTGTCATGAATTTCAATATCGGTAGCGCCGGCTGCTTTTGCATTATCTATAGATGCTGCAGTTACGGCCAATCCACTTTCTTGTGTTTGTGCGGCAATGGTAAGCAGTGCTTTCATCTTATCGCTTACAGGTGCTGTATTAATATCAGTCCTCACTTTCTGGGCTGTTTCTGCATCGCCCAGTAAAACTTCGGCAATAGCTGCATGTGCACTAACGCAAAACTTGCATTCGTTCCGATGAGAAACAATAGTGGCAATCAGCTCTCTTTCTCCTTCGGTTAATGATGAAGGCCCGCGCAACAATATTTGTGTTAACTCACGTATTGGCGCAGCACTATCTTTTCTGTATTCTAGCAAGCCGGTAATGCCGGGCAAATGCTCTTCTAGCGGAATATATGGCATCGAAAATTTTTGTTTATACGTTACTATAAAACCTTACTACATCTTTCATCAATAATTTTCCTGTTGTTTACAAAAAGAAAATTATTTAGTACGAAAGTTTGAAGCATGCCATGCATTATTAAAATGCAGCTGCATAAGATTTTACAGTATGATTTGAGAAAAGGGCAACCACTATGGTTGCGTTGCAAAAAAAATCAGCAGGAAGCTTTTGGAGGATGCTCCGGCGTTGGTGAAGTTGTTGTAACCAGTGGAGTGGTTAGTGTATTGTTCTTTTGAGAAAGAATATTATCAGTCAATACAAAGTTGTATTGAGCAATTTCGTTGCTGTATTCCGCATTAGGCCCTGCTTTTTTTACAGTTGATTCTTTTTCTTTTTTACCACTAGCAAAATCATTCACTTCGCCGGCGTAACTGGATTTGCCTTTTGCCAATTCTGTTTTTTGCTGATTGGGCAGGCACATAATATATAGTGTGTCGTTATGTATGCGCCGTTTTACAAAATTGTAGTGAATGCCATTGTTTTCAACGGAACCGTCTATGCGCTCAAATGCGCCGCTGTTCTGTATATATGGCAAATGCAGGGGAATACCTACCTCAACAAGTTCAGATTCATTATATGCGTGCTGGTCTAATTGCTGTACAAATTGCTGGTTGGATTGCTGCATAAAATAGCTGAACAACGCTGAATAACCACCCAGGTTAAACACGTGAACAGCAAGCAGGACTATGGCAATTAGTTTCTTCAAGAAACTAAAAATAGGGATTTTTTTATTTATGTGTAAGATTTTTCTGGGAGGGCATAAGGATTGGAACTCATTTTAATCTCCAAAAGGTATAAGAATGGCTCTTTTAAAACGATGATGCCAAGTGGAGTTTGCGAATATTTTCAATTTTGAGGTGACAGTTTGCAACCTTACGATTTTCAACATCAATAAAAAAACTGCTCAGAAATTATCTTACCATCTCTTACTTCATACAACATTATCTGCTTCATTTGTATTCTGCCATGTTGTTGCACAGTAATATCTACTTCCCGGCCTACAGCAAAATGATTGCCCGCTATTACAGGTGCTGTTGTGCTTGCACCATGAAATGCGGTAATCGTTTTTACAAACCCCTCCCCTTTTTTGCGAACGGCGTCCTTGCCTTCAGCATAACCCATATAGGGCGAACCTGATGGCTCTATGCTCTTTACATCATCTGCAAAGAACGCATCCTGTATCTCGAACCATTTTTCTTGTTGGGCAAGTTCATTAAACCTTAATGCTACTTCATGAACAGTATATGCTTTCTCCCTGGAGTTTGGTTGTCCCTTACCGGTAGTTATTAAGCTAAACAGGCTCTCTTTTATATACTGGCTCCAACCGTTTACGCAGGCGCTGTAGCATTCATATTCTGGCACCAGGCCTACATGAGTAAAGATGAGTTCTGTTTTATTTCCTTTACGGTTAATTTCAAAAATAATTTTTGTTCCCGTCCATTCTGTTGTGTCTTTTGTAAAACTGAAATAATTGTTCAGTACAAGCCACACTACTTTCTTTTCTGGCACCACTTCCACAAGCTTCATTGTACACTTATGAATATCCTGGTAATGGTAAACAAACTCATCGCCTAGCTTTTCAGTATTTCCTTCAATTTCTTCAGACCACCATCCGCGTACATTATTTATAGCATTAAATACTTCTCTCGGCGATTGATCTACAAGGAATGTTGCAGAAAAATTCTCATTTCCCATATCTTATTTTTTTGATTGCTGAATTAATATTATACCGTTTCTGTTTTCTTATTCGGTTTTCCTTTGCCGGTAGTAATAAAAGGGAGCAAGCTTCCTGGCAGAAAATAATTCCAGCCACCAGAACAACTGCCAAAACATTCAAGCCCGGGTGTAAGGCCAATATGCGTAAAATTGATTACGGTTTTGCCGTTTTCATTCTCAATTTCAAAAATATTTTTTGTGCCTGTCCATTCGCTTTTATTTTTAAATGAACTTAACGAGCTGTCTGTAACAAGCCACACAATTTTTTTTCCTGGTACAACTTCTATTAGTTTATGTTTTGAATAATGCACATCACCAAACTGAACAGAAAACTCATCGTTTAATTTTTCAGAATTACCTTTTGCTGCTTCATTCCACCACCCGCGTACATTATTAATGGCATCAAATACTTGCTCAGGGGTTTTGTCTACTACAAATATTGTTGTATAATTTTGATTCGTCATGATTTTATATTTTATAAAAAATGTTATTTAAACTATTCATTAACTCAACAAATGTATTGTCTTAATTTTAGTTATATGGGGTGTAAAACAGACATTTTAACGGGTTGATATGGACATTCAAATCTCCTATCTTTATAATAAAAAAATGAAACACCTCAGTATAATAGTCCCCCATAACCAAAGCAACCTTAGTACTGTTGCATGTATTGCCGGTGCTTATGAAATATTTACAACAGCAAACGGATACATGAAAAAATTGGGCAAAAAAGAATTGTTTACAGTTGAGCTTGCTGGCCTGTCAAAGACTGTAGAAATCAATAACGGGCTATTTACAGTAAAACCGCAAGCCAATATTTCATCTATAAAAAGAACAAATCTTATCATTATCCCTTCTACTGCAATCCGCAGTTATAAACAAGCTACTAAAGAAAACCAATTGCTTATCGACTGGATTGAGCAACAATACAAAGATGGTGCTGAAATAGCGAGTATTTGTTCCGGCGCATTTATTCTTGCTTCGTCTGGCATACTCGATGGAAAAAATTGTTCAACACATTGGGCACATGAAGATACTTTCAGGAATATGTTTCCAAATGTAAACCTCCAGGCAGATCAATTAATTACAGACGAACACGGCATTTATACAAACGGCGGTGCTTATTCATTTCTTAACCTGCTTATTTACCTGGTTGAAAAATATTACGGCAGGGAAACGGCAATTTACTGTTCTAAAATTTTTCAGATAGAAATGGATCGAAACAGCCAGTCTGCATTCACCATATTTACAGGTCAGAAAATGCATGGCGATGAAATTGTACAAAAAGCACAGGCTTACATCGAAAGTAAACCACACGAAAAAATTTCTGTTGAACATTTGTCTTCAAAACTTGCAGTTGGCAGACGAAATTTTGACAGGCGATTTATTAAAGCCACCGGCAACACTCCGCTTGAATATGCACAACGTGTAAAAATTGAATCAGCTAAAAAAACATTTGAAACCAGCCGCAAAACAATCAATGAAGTAATGTATGAAGTTGGTTATACAGATGTAAAAGCATTTCGTGAAGTATTTAGAAAAATAACCGGAATGTCTCCACTGGAATACAAAAACAAATACAACAAAGAAATGGTTTGATACATCGAGCTTCATTAAACAACGCCAACGCCATTAATTTTTTAAGAACGGCATGCCGCAATCAATTCATTTTACTTTTTTTAGACTGACTGTTCAATAAAACATCCAGTTTTTTAAGTTTTGTTTTCCAGAAACTATCAAAATAATTAATCCACTCCTGCAAATCATTAAATCCATCCTTATTTAAGGTACAGTATCGTTCTCTTCCTTTATCTTCTATTGATATAAAACCATTGCTGTACAATATTTTTATGTGCTTGGATACTGCGGGACGGCTCATGTCAAAATTTTCGGCCAATGCATTTATAGTTTTGCTTTCTTTTGAAAGCAATTGCAAAATTTGTCTCCTGCTTGGATCTCCTATAGCCTGGAATATATCAAGTGTTGGTTGTGCCATGCGTAGTTGTATTTAAAAAACCGATAACTTTTTTCATATTGCTTAGCCATCCACCGTTCATGCCAGTGTAGATGCCAAGGTTTTCAATTTCTTTAAATCCTGTGTGCGACAGGTTAAGTTCGGTTCCATTATCTTTTTCAACCAATGTCCACACAACAAGAGAATCTAACGATGACTCTCCATTGCCCGTACCCGTTTTCCACGAATAAGAAAGCTTTTTAAAAGGCATTATCTCCAATACCTTGCAATGAAAAATTCCATCGCTTTCAAACTGGGGCATGGGCTTTGTTTTAAATTGAAATTCATGCCCTGCAATCAATTCAAAATTGTTGGGCATTAACCATTGAGAAAGCAGTTCTGCATTGGTGAGATACTCCCAAACTGCTTCAACAGGGTGATTATAAAAAATCTGATGTGTTATACCTAAACTCATATATGTAACTTTTTAGTTACTCAAATATATACGTAACTTTTGAGTTACCCAAATTTCTTTTAAGATTTTTTATTCCTGTATTGATTCTACTTCTTTTTCAGCATACCGGCTGCAAGTGTATATCCTCCTTCTGCGCCATCTACAAAATGAATGTGACCGTCTTCCAAATCACGCACATAGCAAGACATAATAGATGAATTGCTTACGTGCATTCCGTATACAATTTTACCTTCGCTTTCTAACTTGTCCAATGCATTTTGCAATTCATTTCTTTGTGCTGATGTGCCAGATATTACTGTATTGATCTTGCCATCTATAACCAATGTGTCAGACATTTCAACCAAACGGGTTAGATAATGCTTTCCTTTTTTTGTTTTGAAATACAGCTTTCCAACAATTGAATACCCCCATAGATAAATGAGGTCTATCAGTTTAATTTTTCCTATTCTTGTACGCATCTCTTTTCCCAATCGGTTAAACGTTGTTTTTAATTGAAGTTTAGCTACAGAAATAGGCTGCCGTTTTGGTGGCGCACCATAAACCTGGTCAATCAGTTTCATTACATCGCCAAAAAT
Organism: Chitinophagaceae bacterium; assembly: GCA_044227095.1. Taxonomy (GTDB): domain Bacteria; phylum Bacteroidota; class Bacteroidia; order Chitinophagales; family Chitinophagaceae; genus JACMLD01. The sequence continues at coordinate 761,367 of JBGAFV010000001.1, forward strand.
TATTTGTTGTTGTGCAGCTTCTCTCGCAACAACAAGCAGGGTAACTACTTCCTCCATATTTTCTGGCGGAGGTATTCTATCCCATCTACATTGCATACCGTTTAGATCCAGATCTTCATCCTGCGCCTTGTGTTCGCCAGGCAAATAATTATTGCCTTTTATAATTGATTCAGCATAATTCAACCCTGTACCCAAAACAATAGGTATAGGAAAAAATGCTGAGAAACTAAATTTGCTAATAATTAATTGATGGTTCTTTGTATAGATCTCGCTTACAGGTATGTAACCAACCCGCAGTTCAAGATTAAAATTCTCCTGTGTTTGCATTTTATACAAGAGCAATGCGGGTATTGCTTTATCAATTAAAACAGGCGGAATAAGAAATGTAGCGCCATCACCTCCAAAAAAGAATGGTATGCTGATATTTTCTTTAAAGGCAAGGTTGAGAATAGCCACAATGCTTCCAGCCGCAACAAGATTTACATTTTCGTGCAAGCCATTTTTTACTGCGTTGGTAGAATTTTTTATATCGGTGATGATAACATACCAATCACCAGGCACTGTATAAAACAGGCTGCTGTTCACTAACAATTCAGTAAGTGTGGAACGATTAACAGGCAGTTGGCTGTAAAATTGACTGGTATTGCCCTGCATTATAAAATGTATTAGCCAGGATAGATTCAAAAATAAAAAATCCCGGATAGTTTACGCAGATTTTATAGCAGTAGATTTTTTAGAGGGAATATTCCATCGTAAAATGATTTTTTCAAGTAAATTTAGTTATGCCGAAAAGAATCTTTTTTGTTGTAGTATTTACAGTAAGCAATCTGGCCGGTTTTGCACAGGCAGTAAAAGAAGATTCGCTACTGCCTCTTACAAGCACACAACATTATTTTATAAAACCAAAAGTGGATATTCCTTTATTTGCAGTTACAGCTGGTTTTACACTGTATAATTTTTCAAGGATATCTTCTAAAACACCTTCTTCACAGTCATATGTAGAAAGCCTCGATAAATCTGATGTCAACTGGTTCGACAGATGGGGCGTCCGTCCTTATTCAGAAAAAAAAGATAACATAAGCTATATACCATTTTATGTAGCTGCGCCATTACCGTTTTTATTTTTTGCTATTGATAACAAAATGCGGAAAGATTTTTTTAAGCTGAGTTTTTTGTATGCAGAAGCAATGACAATAACCGGCGTGCTATATACTTCTGCCGCCGGTTATACAAACCGATTGCGACCAATGGTGTACAGCGCCGAAACACCAATAGCCAAGCGTACCGATTCTGAACAAAAGAAATCTTTTTTTGCAGGACATGTTGCCCTCGTTGCCACTTCTACTTTTTTTATAGCAAAAGTTTTTTCTGAATACCATCCGGATTCAAAAATAAAATGGTTGTATTACAGCGCTGCTGGTGCGCTTACAGCATTTACTGCCTATTACAGGCAGGCAGCGGGAGAACATTTTCCTACAGATATTTTACTCGGCGCTACTGTTGGTACTTTATCGGGCATCTTAACGCCTGCATTCCACAAACACAAACCGGTAAAAAATCAACACCTTAGTATTTTACCTTTTGGTACACATGGAGCAGGATTAACTGCATTTTACAGGCTGTAATTACACAATATTTCTACAGGCACGATTTTATTTCTTCTACTGTTTGTGCAAATTGCTTTAAATGTCGTACATCTTTTTGCCAGCTTAGCTCACGTTCTATCAAATCTATTTCACGTACAATAGTAGCACCAGGTTTTCCGGTTTCTTTACCTAAAATAAATACAGTATCTGCAATAGCCACACAGGCTGGTATATCGTGTGAAACTATGATGAGTGTTTTAAACTCATCAGACACAGAAACTTCCAGCAGCAATTCAACAACTTTATCAAGTACGCAAACATCAAGTCCTGAGAATGGTTCATCAAGCAAAAGAAAATCAGATCCCTTAAGCAATTGCTGAATAATGCTTGCACGTTGTCTTTGTCCGCCAGATAACTGTTGCGGAAATTGTTTTAACTGATCAGCTAACTGGAAACGCTCGGCATATGCCTCAATGGTTTCTTTTTCTTTGCCTTTTAATGCAATATTTTGTTTTGCAGCAAGCAAGAGAGATTGGTATACTGTTCTCCATTCAAACAAATAATAGTTTTGAAAGATAACGCCCATGTCACCGGCTTTTACAGTTTTATTATCCTGCAAATAAATATTTCCAGAACTTGGTTTTTGTAAACCAGATAATAATTTAAACAATTGGGTTTTGCCCATACCACTTCTGCCAATTAATGAAACCACTTGTCCCTGCATCATTCCGGGCCTAACAATATCTTTAATCTCAAAGTTGATGTCTCTTAAAATAATATCGTTACCAAATTGTAGTTGTACATGTTCTGCTTTAAGCAAAACCTGTTTTTTTGTATATGCTGTCATGATAATTGCGTTTGTAGTTTAGTATAGGGAAACAGCCATTCACGCATGCTTCCCAATAAATAATCAAATAATAAACCTGTGAGAAAAATAACGAGTTGCAATGCAAGCACATTAGTAAGATCATTATACTTATTGTATTTAATCATTAATGCACCGATGCCGCCTTCGCTCATATTGAGGCCTTCTACCATTGTTATCATCAACCAGGAAATAGCAAAGTTTTGCCGCAATATTTCAAATGCCTGGTCTGCTTTTCCTATAATAATTACTTCATACAAGGTTTGCCAGTTATTATAGCCAAGTGTTTTGCACAATTCAAACTCCTGCTTGTCTATGTTTAAAACAACTGCAAGAAAAGAACAGGCAAAAAATGGAACGATGCCAAATATGAGCAACGATAACTTTAATGTGCTTCCATCTCTTGTAAGAAGTGTAAAAATAAATATCAGGCCCGTTAATGTAAGGTACCTGCACTTTACAATAAACTGCGCAATACTTTTAAAGAATGGCAGCGGGGATAGATAAACAAATACCAATGTTATTACTATAGAAAACAACATTGCTTTTACCGTTAGCAACAAACTCACCAATAAATTATCTATAAGCAACCTGCCCGATAAAAGATGTACAAAAGCGCTTGCTACTTTGCCCGGTGGTGGAATTAAACCATTAGAACCTGTTTGCCACAACAGTAAAGTAATTGCCGCCTGCATTACAATCATTATTATAAAAGCCTGCCTGCTGATTTTTGCAAAAGGGCTAAATATTTTTTTCATTGTTGTAATATTAAAAAGTTAAAAGACCATTCCCAGATTTGCAGATTTAAATAAATAGAAACAGAATTTGTAAATCTGTAGAATTAAAAAAAATAATAGCTGCCGCACTTTACAGCAGCAGCTATTTAATAACCATTACTCACCCAACACAATTTCTACACGGCGGTTCCTGCTTCTTCCCGCATCAGAATTATTATCTGCTATTGGTTTTGATGAACCAAAGCCTTTTGATTCTATACGGTTTACAGGCAATCCTTTGCTGATTAGATATTGTTTTACGGCTTCTGCCCTTTTCTCAGACAATGGAATATTTACTGCGTCAGTACCATTGTTATCGGTATGACCGTAAACACCCAGCTTTAAACCTTCTGCTACTACAGCCGATTCAAAAATTTCATTCAATAATTTGAATGAACCAGGTTTAATGGTTGCAGCACCTGTTTCAAATTCTATGCTATAAGATTTAGAAGACACAGCTTCTGTAATCTCATTGGCATATTTATTTTCAATAGCCTTGCCCTGCAACAGTTCCGGGTGGTTAGACATTACAGAAAACAAAAAAGATTTATCAACTGCTTTTTCATAAGGCATAAAACCTGGCATAATAGAAGGATACATTTTCACCATAAGATTACCAAACGTATTGTATACAGCTTTGTACCTGTCTACCTTATCATCGCCCAAACCATAAGTATTGGCCATGTCTGCAAGGTTAAATACCATTGAACCACCCAGGTTTACTTTTAAACCCTGTATATCTTTTTCTTCAACACCATTATAATACTTCAACCAATAAGCAGCGTTCTGTTCCTGGTAAACTTCGGCGCTTACTTTTGCAGCAAACTCTTTTGCTTCATTAAAAGAACGCACCTGGTCGCCAGCTTCAGCTAAAGCAATAATCATATTCTCCACATCTGTTCTGTGATCGTAAGCCCATTTCTTTATCACAATTGTCTGGTTGCTCATTTGCGAAGCATATTGTTTTGTACTTGCAATAGTTACCAATCCACCTTTCTTCACAGCTACGTTCACATCACCGGGTGTCCATGTAGCAACAGCATCAACGCCAACTGTTGTGTCTTTACCAATTGTTTTACCATTCTGCACTACTTTTCTTTTTTCAGAATAACCACTAATGTATTTTGTTGGTGCATCCAAAAAATCGGCAGCAGCAATAATGTTAATTGCATTTGCGTCATAAGTTGTTTCGTCAGGGTTTACTTTTAAACCGTTGTCGCCCGCCCATTTTAGCAAAATATTTACATCACCATCACGCAATACACCAGCAACACATTTACCAAGAGCATTGTGCGGATCCTGTTTCCATGAAGGCGGTGCCATCACCTGGTCTTCACCATAAGATTTACCGTGTGTAACCGGTATAATAATGGGTTGGTATTCTGCGCCAAGGGGTTCAAGTTCCTTAGATAAAGAAGTCATAAACGCTGGCATACCATCACCCATAAACGTAATAAACACTGCCGGCGCATTGGTATTTGTTTTATACTCGTTTGCAAACTTTACAAGGTCTGCCATTTGTTTATTGCAATCATCCTGGCGTACATAAGTAACATCAAGCTTTGCTTTATCAAACAAAGAACCTTTGGTTGTACGCACTCCACCATTTGCATACATAGCAGAGAATTGTGAGTTCCACGCCATACGCTCCCATGTAATGGCAGTACCACCATTAACAGCAGTAGCGGGCAATGGCATTGCAAGCTGCACAGCATTGCTGCTTAATGAAGCATCTTTTGCATCTGGTAATGTTACTTTACCAAGTTCAACAGACTGGCCAACTTCTTTTGGCTGTTGCTGATACCATCTTACACCTAATATACCTGCTGCAATTACAGCGGCAATGATGAATAATTTTCCTGCGGGTTTTAATTTAACTGACATAGTTGTAGTATTTTATTTCGTTTTTTAAATGTTGTTTTTGGTTTTCTTTGGGCATGGATTAGGTAGCCAGCTGCATCGCATAGATTGTACATCGTTGCGTCGCACCCGTCATCTGCAGTACTTTGTTGTACTGTTGTATTTTTCGTGGATTGTTTATTCTATAAGACCTTTGTAGCGATCATTGATTTTTACATCGCTTAATCGTCCATTGTCTTTACCGCTATCAAGTGTAGTATTGGTATAATTAAAGTCGCTTTGCATATTAAACTTGCTAATCAGTTCTATTGCCTGTGCAGACTTAGCTTTATCTTCCAGTACTTTATCATCCATAAATCTTGACGTTACGTTTATGGCAGATTTAATGTGGCCAATCTTTTCACCTATTTGTTCTTTTAAAACAGCAAGGGCTTTTTCAGCATCCCGGTTCAAATCATCATCACCTTTAAAAGCTTTCATGGCACTGCTTACAGCAGATAAACCTGTGGTTACAGAATAATACAAATCCTTTTTCGCTTCCAGGTCTAGTTTTGCATCTTCCAGCATTATACCACTCTCTTCATAAGCCATATCTGCAAACTTTATCAGCTTGTTCAAATCACTTACTACCGGCGTTACATTATCTATATACTCCCTGCAACGCAATACATTGTTTGCATACAAATCCAATTGCCTTGAGTTGGCATTCTCTGTTTTTAAAATGTTTACCTTCTGCACATTCAGCTTCAATTCATTTTCCTTTGCAGACAGCTTGTCCATCAATTCACTTTGTTTGCCTTTTAACCTTGCACCCTGCCTGTATAATGTATTCCTGTCGTCATATCCCTGTTCAATCTTTGTTTGCAGTATGCTAAAGGGGTTTAACTCTATAGCAAAACCAATTGTGTAGTTGGCAATAAACTCAGACATGTATTTAAGTGCACGCCAGAATTTTTTATTGGTAACTATCATTAATAAAGTTCCAAGCACTACACCACCAATTACAAGGTTTACCAGGTTCCAGGTAACAGTAACTAACCAGGGCAATACATATGTAAGGAACGCATAGCCCAGCCCTGCAAATAATGAAATGCCTACAATGGCTGTAGCAACATTTTTTGGCTCAGCCAGCCATTTTGTTTTTTTAGATTGTTGATTAAGGTTTACCATTGTTTATGTTTTTTTAGTTAATGAATGATTTAATTTTTTCAATTTCGTTTTCAATTCTTTGCTTTATATTTTTCATTGCGCTTTTATATCCGTCAGAACTTTCCGCCAATTTTTGTTCACTTTCTTTTACTTCATTTGTTAGAACACCTACCTGGTTTTGCAAATCGTTGATTTCGTTTGTCAATTGGCGAACCTTTTCTGTTTTCTGCTCAATCTCTTTTCTCTTTGCTAATACTTTCTGCTCGACTGCTGTATCAACAGTAGAAAGAAAATTAGCCTCGTCTTTATCCAACACCTGCAAGTAAGCAGCAGCGGTTTCAAGCAACTTTTGTTTACTTAGGCCCTGCACTTGTAATCCTGCAAATGCAGCGCTGAATCTTGCTTTCTCATCGGGTATACCATTCATCGCTTCAATCATTTTTGAAAACTCATAGTAATCCGGCCCAGGCATGTTCGCTTCGTTAAAAAGCTTTTCAAAATATTGCCTGAATTTTTCATTGTCTGCATACCTGTCTGTACTTACAACTGGGTTTAGCGTGGAAGAATGCTTTACTTCTTCGGCTTTATTTACAGATGTTTCTTTATCTGTTACTTCCACAAAAGCCGAAAGAATTTTTTTACCAATGCCGGCCATAGTTTGCTTGTTTTATATTTAATAATAAATGGTGTTATCCATCGTGTTTTACATTTTACTGGGCATAGCATGGCCATTCACGGCAGTGTACTGCTATGTCATTTTTAAAAACTTTTCCAATGATCAATAAAAGGGATGCCAGGTCAGTAAGCCGCTACAGCTTATGGGCAAATCATCATCAGCATTGAAACTACTGTCTTCAATTTTCGGTTGCACTTTTACGTTACCTGCGTAAGGCACTTTTATACCTGCGTTATATGCAAGCAGTAACATAAGGGCAATAGAAATCACCAACGAAATAATCCGTTTCATTTTACTGATGTTTGAATTACTTAAGTGTAAAAGGGATGGGCAAAGTTTTTCAACCTTCCTTTTTTAAAACGCGGTAAATCTTTACTGGAAATTTTCAGACTGGAGATTGCCGTTAGTTTTACCCTTATAGAGACCGGGCAAATAAAAACGCTATGCTGTGTTCATTTTGTTTGGAGTTATACTCCGTTTTGATTTGATAGACCAAATATAGAGTGTGTTAACATTTCTTTAAAGAACATCCCGCAGGAACGGTATTTTTTGTTCTCCAGCCGGTAAAGTATGTATGATGAACGGTAAAATAATTGGCTGGTCGTAAAGAAATGGGTTTAAGCGGCAAAATACGAAACGCTGTTGCAAATTGTTTGTTGAAGCAGCCCAAAGCTGGATTTAAAGCATGTAGATGAGCAAAAAGTTATTTTGTGAAAGATTGAATATAAAATAATAGAAAGCCGTGAGTATGAAAGCAAGTAATATAGTGAAGCATATATTTACTAACGTTAATATAGAACCGAATTTATACTTTAAGCCAACTGGGAGACTCTGATGTAGGCTGATTAATCTTTATGTAATTTCCATCGGGATCTTTCAATGAAATAGAAAGCATTCCAAATTGTGTTGTTAATGGCCCTTCAAAAACAACACCCGTTAATTTAAGCCGATCAATTATTTTCTGCAGATCTGTAGTTAAAAAACTGGCTGTTACTTTACTAACTGGCTGTTGTTCAGAAATATTAAAATCTACCCCAGCCACGCCGGAATTAAAAACCATCATTTCGTCCTGGTCAATAACAGGATCTAATCCCAAAATAGCCTGGTAAAACCCCTTGCTTTTACCGGTGTTGCCGGCGCCGAACTCTATTTCATGGAGCCTTATTTTCATTTACAGAGGTTTTAGAATTATAGAGACGAGGGGACGGCAGTAATTGTTACAATGTGTTGAACAAAAAAAACGCAAATCGCAAAAAATGTTGCATGGCAGTTAGTTAATTAAGCCTTAACATTTCATCATCCAGCGCATTTGCACCAGTTTTTTTGTGAGGCAAATGGTAGCGGAGCGATACACGAAACCTAACACCGGCTTTGGTATTGGCAGAATACACTATAGTCTTTATGTCCTCAGGCTCGGTTATTTTTATTTTACCACCACTCAAAAACCCTGCATCAGCACTAAGGCTGAATTGTTTGGCAAACCTGTATTGCCAGGAGGCTCCCAGTTCAAATTGACGTAATTGAAGGTAAACCGTAGAAGAAGGGCTGTTGTAAAAATCATTTTTATTCTGCAATTGAAAACGGTTTCCTACAGGCCTTATTAAAAAACTTACACTCATTTGTTTATTCAGCCTGTCTGTAAACTGTATAACAGCGGGAAGTATAGCCGAAAAAGTCCATGTTTTAGAAAATTTTTTACGTATACCCAATACCGGTAGAGGAAGCGGCCGGCCAAACGCATAGGTAAACACTATTCCATACTGATACATTACAGTGGCACTATGGCGGTTATTTACAATAAAAGATCCCGCAAAGCGATATTTTAAATCATTTCCTTTTATTACTTCATCATCTGCTGCAATCCCAATAGTGGCTTCTGTACTAATGAAACTTTTCTTACCACTTGAAAATATGCCACCCAATCCGGCTGACGCTGCATAAAAATTACGCTGATCTTTTAAAAACCCGATAGTTGAATGAAAGGCATCAAAAGCAGCACGCCCGGAAACCTGGTAAAAATGCATTTTACCATCTTTCTGCATGTTATCAACTATCTTATCCCTATTACTAAATAATGGCAGGCTGATATTTAAGCCCAATGCGTGATAACCAAAGCCTCCGCTGGTGTCTTTAAAAGATTGTACCGGCACACCTGTATAAGAAATACCAATACTGCTATTGCCTCCGCCGGCACCATCCATTCTTTGCGAAAAAATGTTTAATGATACAGAAAATACCAGTATACAAGTGAAAATAAACTTAGGCGTCAAAACGATCTTATTTTTTTAAAGATACGCTGCACAGCTATATACCGCCGCAATTTTGAAGTTTTAACAGGTAGTTACCTGTTCCGCAAAAAATATAGAAGGCAAGCAAAATAGTAACCTGGCTTGTATTAACCTGCATGTATCTTACAAATAACCCTGCATATGTAACCATTCTGCAAAACGTTCTATCCAGCCATCGGCAGGAATATTTTGCGTTTTCATTCCAAAACCATGACCACCTTTTTCATACAAATGCAGCTCTGCAGGTTGTTTTGCAGCAGTCCATTTGCTGTAAATATTTACACTGTGCGATGCAGGCACCAATGCATCGTCTGTTGCTGCTACAATAAATGCAGGCATTTTTTCTGCCGGAACAGTTGTGCCGATAATAGCATTGCCATAAGCATAAATAGGCGCAACAAAATCAGGACGGCTTTCAGCCGTGCCATTGTAAGCTACACACATGGTTAATGTGCCGCCTGCAGAGAAGCCCATAAAGCCAATACGTGAGGGGCTAACTTTTAATGCGGCAGCATGTTGGCGCACATACCGAACAGCAGTCATCCCATCGTTCATGGCCATGTTAACAACAGAATCATTTTCTTCATCCAGTTTTTTAAAATCTTTGAACTTATCTACCAGTTCCTTTACAGGATCATTTGTAACGCTGTGCACAAGCCTGTATTTTAATACAAAACAGTAACGCCTTTTTTGTTGAGCCATTTGGCCACATCAACCCCTTCATTGTTGTAAGACAGATTGTGAAAGGCTCCACCCGGCGCAACAATTACAGCGGTTCCATTGGATGTGCCGCTTGCCGGCGTAAATACTGTTAATGTTGGTTGCGCTACATTGTAAACAATCAGCGTATTGAACATATTTATGCTGGTTTCACTTTCATTCCAGGTCCATCTTTCAGAACCTGGTGCTTTACCATTGTATAATTGAATTACCTGCTGTTGCGCACGGGTTGTTATACCAATTAATAAAAATGCCGCCATTATCCATTTCATATGCATCGTTATCTTTCGATAAAAATACTTTATCCGGACTTTGTTTTTACAGGAAATGTTTGTGTTATTGTATTAAAAACAGGTATTATTTTACGGACTGCAGAATAAAATTCAGCCCGTCTACATAAGCACCATCTTTATCTGCTTTGACGGTAACAGACAATGCATCCATCAATGATTTAAAACCCAGTTTCTCCATTTGCGCTTTATTAATTTGCACACTATAAACACCCGGAACCAGGCCACTATAACTAAAAGAGCCGTCTTGTTCTGTAATCACCTGGCCCGCCGGGGTATTATCTGCGCGGTAAAAATTTATGATCATTCCTGAAAACGGCTTTTGCATGCCATCAACATTCAAGTACACCATGCCTGCAACTTCATTAACAATAGCAACCGGTACTTCCAGCACTTTAAACTGGTTGGGATCAATCGTGATAGCTATTGTTTTATTACGGATACGCCAGGCTATGTTTTCAAATGTTTCGGTAAGCTTTATAGTATAAGCGATGTATGCTTCCAAATCTGTTACCTGTATGCTTTTATCTGTTTTATTATACCGCATGCGTCCACCATTGATGCTTACCCCAATTCCGGGTACAACTGGTTCACCAGTATCACGATGCCCATTCCCGTTAAGATCCAGATAAGGTAATATGGAAATAGCCCCTTTGCCGACACTGGCCCTGTTATTTACCCTTGTATGATTTGTTGCAGCATCATACATCAGGCTTCCACTGGCAGATTGTACATTATTGCCTGTGCCATGGTTTCCGCGGGTAAAAGATAATCCGCTAACACCAAAAGAAAAATCATATCGCAGGCCGATGCCGGCGCTTTGTATCCCGGTTTTATAATTGTTCTCGAAATATACATTCAAGTAACCGCGGCTGTTAATGTATTTTCCCATTTCTGCTCTTATATCACTTAGTTTCATCGTATTGTATTCATACTGTATTATTGGGGTAAAAAGCATTTTTGCAGGTAACCGAAAAGCCATTGAAAGTGTACTGTAAACATACGCAACAGGCAAGCCGGTAAATACGGCGTCCGTTGTAAAATTGGTATTCATACCCGCCACTACTCCCGAAAATAAGGCTTCAACTGTAGTGTATTTTGAAGTGCCTGAAAACTTAAAATCAGGAACTATCACCTGGTAGGCAGATAATTTTGAAAACAATGTAAATTTTTTACTGCGGAAAGGGTATGACAGCATCATTCTTCTCTCTTCAAGAAAAGTATTATTGATTGCTTTTTGCCCGCTCTTATAGCGTGTATAGTTAAGTTCTACCTGGAGATCAGAAGGCAAATGATAACTGCTCACCAGTTTAGTTCTTACCCCATGAGTATATTCCCCGGAAAACAAAAGGTTTGAACCAACCCTGAGCGAGGCGTTTATAAATGGCATGGATTTACCTGTGCTTACGGAAGACAAGTATTCTATCCCTGCGCCAACAGTCAGGCGTTTGCTGGCTCCGTAACTTGCGGTTACTCTTCCAAACCTGCTGTTAATTGTGTCTTCCACAATGCCTGCGCCTGCAGTATATTGAAACTCATGACGGGGCAGAAAATTAAATGGGATTACGATATTCTGTTCGCTGCTTCGCTCTTCTCCCCATGGACTATAAAAGCGGATTTTTACCAATGAATTACCATATACCAGCGGCACCTGGAAATGCGCCATACCTGTAACATCTGCTTTTGCATAATCTACCAGTGTATTGTTTACATAGAGTTCTGCAATCCATCCTGCCTCTACATAATAGGTAAGACTATAAGTACCGAAAGAGCGTCTGTAAATTGCGGGTGCATTGGTAACCTGCGCGCCTATAACTGGTGAATAAATGGAAGCTGTGGAAGCTGTAAAAACTTTCCCTGCAGTTACCTGCCTTACCGCCTTATTATCGTTATCAACATAGCGCCATTGGTAGTACTGCCCCCGCTCATTAAAGGGTGTTTTATTATTGTAATTAAGAAAAATATTTGTTTCCCCTCCCACTAATACCCCTCCAAGTGAAAGATTAATCCTTGTATCAGTCGTTTTTTTCTGAATATCCTGCGTATTGCTCACGGCCCAGTCTGCCATTCCAAATTTAAAAAGCGGGTAACTACGGCCAATAATTGTATCAGCTATTGTTTCACCATTTAGCTTTCCGATATTATTACGCATGGCCTGTTGCCGCATTTCCTTTATTACCGGCAATTCTAAATCCGTAGCAAGTGTTACAGAAAGGCTGCGAAAATTAAATTTACACTGCAGGCCAAAAATGGAGTTATAATAATCTATGCGCAAATACAAATACGTACCATCCTGTATAAAACCATCGGCAGGTAATTCAATTTTTTTTCCGAGGTATTCTACCATGTTATGCATTTTATCAATAACAAATACCGCCTTTGGAGATATAAAAAAACCGGTGATGGAATCCTGTCCGGGAGAAACTGTATTGTATATTTTTAAAAACCGGAACACATCTGTAATTGATAAATAAGCCGTTTCATTGCGGATGGCTGCGGGTATCTGTACATTGCCCACCCCCTGCACATTCATAAAAACAAGTATTTCGTCGAAAGATGAACCCGGGTCGGGATCAGCCGACGCCATCGTCTTTAGCGATGAAAAGAATAGCAACGGCAAATATACCAGCAGCAAAAAAACAAGCCTGTTGCCAGGTTGCTTTTTCTCTTGACTAAATAGATTGATATATTTCATATTGCCCGTTCAAATAAATATTGTCAGCATTTTTTATTGCTGGATGAATGTTACTGAAAATGAACCGCTGTAGTTTCCAGATGGATTTGCAAGGGGGTTGCCTACAGTAAGTGTTCCTCCAATTCTTACCTGTGTACGTGCAGGCGAAACAACGGAGGTAACAAAAGAAGCGCCTGTACTTGCAGAGCCGATATGCAAACTGATAGAACCGCCGTTACTTCCGCTCAGCATAACATCGGGTCCGTTCATAATAGAAATAGCCGTTCCCTGGTTAGCATCAATTTCAAAAATGGCAGCCGAGTAAGTGTAGCCGAGACTGGCAAGTACAAGACTTCCGGTAGCGGAACGGGTGCCATCGTGGTTTACAATAATAGTACCGCCTGACGCACCCTGGTAAAAAGCACCAAAAATTAAGCCCTGTGCAGGGTTGGTATAAATGGTAATTGGTTTGGGCGGTGGTGGCGGCTGACCGTTAACCGAAAGGCAGACAATAAGTAAAATTACCGCGCAAATTACTGACCGGTGTATTCCCCCGTAAGCTGGTATGCAAAATTTATTTTTCACCGGTTTGTTATAAAAAATTTTCTTGAATAATTTTTTGAACCGCTGGAAAAATGTATTACATACACTGCACTTGCAAGGTTAGCATTGACAAGCTGAGCAACACTGCCACTCACTTCTCCTTTGTATACAACCTGTCCAAGCATACTGATGACCGTTATATTCGCTTTCTCGCCGGATGGAAGATTGGGATTTATATATAGCTGCCCGCCGGCACTGTAGGCAGAAAACGATCCGCTGGTATTTACAACCGGGTTGCTAACTGTTGAAGCAGGTGTTTTTGCAATAAAATTGAGGAAGAACCTGTTTTCATATTCACCTGCAGGTATAAACAAACGGTATGTTGAATCCTTTTGCAGATCCTGGTTTACACCTGTTGCAAGATCAGTCAACATAATATCAACCCCGGCAGGTATATTCTTTATAGCCTGTGCGTGAAAACTTATCCATCCGTCTTTTTTGGTAATGAGGCCAAGCGCTGCTGATGAAATAGTATCATGTGGTGTCATTAATCCGTTGATGGAAAGCTTTTCAGCATCGGCTGATACTGCAAACAGGTTGGGTATCCCATTATCTGTATTCAGCAGTTTTAATGCATCCAGTTCTTTATTAAATTTTCTGCCGGCTGCATTATCTGAAAAATAAAACGCTACCGGATCAGCTGCTGTTGTTTCATCCGCGAAACTGGCTGTAAGTCTCACCATCGGCTTGTTGTCTTGATCATATACCCTGAAAAAAGTTGCCGTTGAATTGAATATCCTTACACTATTGGTTGCACTCAGCAATGCAGTAACAGGAAAAGTACCATTGCTAACATGTACAAAAAAACCCTGCATGGCGGGTATGGTGCTTCCTGCAATGCCATCGCTGGATACCCCGTTTATATAACTGCTATACACACCCGAATATTGATCAGTTGTACTGGCGTTAAAATAATAAACAGCGTTGTCAATATTAGTTTTCGTCCAGCCAGAGGCCGCAGCCCAGTCTACAGGCGACGGATAAGGGTTACCTACAAGGCTGAACCCTTTTGTATACGCCATATTGTGATTGAACAATGTTCTTGAAACCGTATGATTGTTTACAACACCTTTCAGATCTATTGTTATTGGCGAAGCAGAAGCACCGAGGTTTGCTGCATATCCCTGCATGGGGTTCAGCACTCCGGCCCCGGCGTTATAAGCAGTCCAACCGGTACTTACAAGACTTTCATCGTGGCTGTAAAAAGTGGGGAAGCTGGCCGCAAGGTTCATATCATTTGCAAAATCACCAACTGTATCATTTTGGAAAGGAGAGCTTAGATATTTATACCCCAAACCCGAAGCAATATACCTTTGTATAATAAGGTTGCCCAGCACTTCGCCCGTACCAGTTCCATCTATAGCTGCTGTTTGTGCTGCGGTAGAAAGTAACGTAAGGTTATTGTTGGCATTAAGTGTACCATTACTTAGCAAAACGTTTCTAAGTTTATGGCCTGCAGAAGTTATAGTAGTTGTACTGCCCGCTACAACAGTAAGGTTGTTAAAAGTTGTTGCACTGCTGCCACTGAGTGTTTGCGTTGTTCCGTTAAATATAACTGTACCGCCATTGTGTGTAAAGCTGCCGTTATTAACCCAGTTATTTTTGGTAACAATATTGCCGTTACCGGCAATTACATAGGCCCCTGGAGGTATAATCAGCCCCTGCGCCATTGCGCAAAAATGTGAAACAAAAATAGCAGCAAACAATATGTACAGGATTTTCTTCAACCTTATTATTATTTTATTAGAAGTAAAACAAAACGATTAATATTTTACGATTGTAACCCTGAAAATGCCTGATGTGGGGTTTGAAGACCCTGTCTGATAATTGCTAAACCTTACTGTAACTGTATTGGCTGCAGATACAAAAGCCGTATAGCAACTATTGGCTAAAACCGAAGACGTTGAAACACCCAGCAGCACAACATCTCCGCTTACCGCACCATTGAGCGTAATGGCTATATCGCTGGAACTCCTGGAAGGTGTGGAAGGAAAGTCAATAGTTGCGGTAGCAGTAAGCGTTTTTGCCAGCGTATACCGCGTTGTTCCCGTCGTTACAAAATAATTGGTACCATCAAATTCTACTGCACCGGTTTCTGCTGTGGTCATATTGGTACCTGCTGTAAACTTTAAAGGTGCTGTTGTTGCTGTGGCAGTGCCTGCTTTCAGGTGCAGGCTGGCTGTTGGAGAAGTAACGCCTATTCCAACATCTCCGTCTTTGTTCACAACATCCAGTGTTGCGGCAGACGAACGCCACTCCATGAGATTGGCTGATTGCGTAGCAGAATTTCCCTGTACGGCCAGTGGAACGCTTACGTCCCTCTGCGCAAGTGCCAGTACGTTAGTATTTCCTGTTCCCGGTGAAAAAGCAGGAAAAGCCGTTGTCTGCCGGTCACCTGCAAGTATTAGCCCCCAGTATGCACCCATCTGCAGATTCCTTCCACCACCGCCCTGCCAGAAAAGATCACCACCATCGCCTGCAATACGCAAATCCCCGGCTCCGGAGGTGTTGGTAAACAACAATTCCGACATGGCACCCACACGCCTTATCTCCAGTGTATCTTTTACTACCAATGGAAGCGTTGGGTTATTTACTCCCACGCCTACATTACCTGTATTGAAATAAATATTATTACCAGAAGTTGTCCACTGGCTCTGTGCAATTGAAGAAAATGGAAGCTTCCGCACTATACCAGCTGTAATTGTTAATAAACTATCCGAAAGAGCACCTGTTTGTACACCATTCAATGTTAATGGATTGGTGCCGGCTACATGTAATTTTGAAGTGGGAGCGGTAACTCCAATTCCAAAATTTCCACTCTTGTCAACTACGTTCAGCGTTGCCGCAGACGAACGCCATTCCATAAGATTAGCCGTTTGCGTAGCAGAATTTGCCTGCACGGCCAGTGGCACGCTAGCATCCCGCTGCGCCAATGCCAATACGTTTGTATTGCTACCCGCGGCTGTATAGGCGGGAAACGCAGTTACCTGCCTGTCACCGCTAAATACAATACCACCAAACCCGCCCATCTGCAAGTTTCTGCCACCGCCACTTTGTAAATACATATTGCCACCATCTGAACCTATCCGGAAATCGCCGCTGCCAATAGTATTGGTAAACAACAATTCAGACAAGCTGCCCACACGCCGGATTTCCATAGTATCCTTTACCACCAGCGGCAATGTGGGATTGCTAACACCTACTCCAACATTACCGGTATTGTAATAAATAGCATTACCCGAAGTTGTCCACTGGCTGCCAATCCCTGTACCAAGAATAGTCCATGAAGAAGCGTTATAGTAATAAAACCCTTTGGTTCCGTCTGTCTGGTAAACAAGCAAACCATCTGCCGGACTGGTAATGGCATTTCTTTGTGCGGACGTCATCCGTGGTGCTAAAAAACCTTTTGCAGTTGATTTTACGTCCAGCACGGAAGATGCCTGGCCTGTTACATAAGTATTATCGTCTGTAACCACAACAGATTGTGCTGAAACTTTTACAGCACAGAAAAAAATTGCTGTTAAGATTATACAGTATTTGTTTTTCATGAGAAATTAATTTAAAAAATCAATGCAACACAAGATCAGCCTCGGCAATTTTCGCCGGCTTTGATTCTGCCGGACTGGTATAGGTAATATGAAGTTTACCTGCATGGTAATTTATGCCCCGGTGATTTTCCAGGTTGATTTTAACGCGACGTACGGGGTTTGGTGAATAAACGGCTATGCCTTTTACCATGCCTGCAGAAATAGCTTTACCCTGTTCAGAAATATAATCAACCGAAATATCGCCATATACTGACATGTTGCCCCTGCGTTGAAAAGTCATATTCAATACCGGAATTGTATCTGCTGCCATTTCCATAAAAAGACCGGACAAGCTTACTTCAGTATTTACTTCGCCTACCCTTATTATAACGGGGATGGATATACCAAAAACGGGAATGAGTTTTATAGAAATAGAAGAGTCTTTTACAGGTTGGCTTTCTCCGCGGGGAGCATCATTGGGAATAGCCCTGAAATAAATATGTGAACGATATTCTCCCGCAGTAAGTTCATTTGATCTGTTGAGTTGTATTTTTACCACTTGCGATTCATCGGGGCCAAGCGTAACGCTCCGCGGAAAAAAACGAATGTATTTATCTGCAAAATTTTCACCTTCCCCCGGTTCAGTAATCTCTTCAAAACTTCCATCTTCCGCCATTCGTACATGCATAAGAGAAATAACATACCGTGCCGTATCTTTTCCGGTATTGGCGAGGTTTATTTCTTCATATCTTTTCGATCCCTCAAAAACAACCCTTCGTGGCATCAGCAGCAGGTTTCCCTGGGCGCAAACAAAGCAGGAAAAAAAAGGGTGTAGCAATAACAGTAGGGTAGCTATTTTAATAAATCTTTTTATATAGAAGTTAGTTTGTGGCTTTATCATGATATTGATGATTTCCTTTCGTCAAAAAAAGAAAAAGAAAACGTTGTTCGTCCAACGTTTTCTTTAATGGAAAAGATTAATTGTAATTCACGGTTACGCTAAACGGCGTTGCTGTTGTGTAAACACCTGCAGCCTGACCTGCGCCCACATTCAATGTAGCACCCACAAGCAGTGTTTGTGTACCTGTAGTTAATATACCTGTAGCAGAAGGTGTACTGGTAAACCCATCAACTGTCATGTTGTTTCCACCATTGCTGATAGTAGCAGTAGCCGGCAATGTTATTGCATAGGTATAGCCAGTAGCCCCTGTTACGGTAAAAGAAGCAGCAGCCACTGTACCCGCTGTAGCAGGAAGTGTAACACCGCCAGTACTTGTACGTGAACTTGCTGGTGTAAGTACAACTGTGCCGCCTGCGGCAGCTTGCACTGCTACATTACCAAAGTCCATGTCAATTGTTTTCAGAATGCTGATAGGTGATACAATAGTAGCTGATGCAGGAGACGTAGCAGTAGCCTGGGCATAAGCACCAGATGCAGATACTATCATTACCAGGACAGCAAGAATTAATTTTGTTCCTTTTTTCATTGTTTGAATTTTACTTTAATTGTTAAAAAAATATATCGCCATATAATTTATACCTGCTTATTTTTTTGCAAAGTGCCCTTGTATTAACTCGTATGATAGGCTTTTCTATAGGCAAACGGATGCAAATAAATTTATATTGCGATTTTATTGAATGACTGATATTTTTAAGTAATTCAACTTATATTTTATTACTTATTATATTTATTCTTAAAATTAACTGGTAAAAAAAGTGGAATTGATTGCGGATCAGGTTGCTGAACAACCATTTACTTCGGTTTGAGAAAACAAGTTGCATAACACCCTAACGGTCACCAACACTCTTTTTGTTTGGGATGCGAATAGCAATTGTCCCGAAGTAATATTAAAATGAAACCAGCTTAAAAACAATACAGGCTTACCAGGAGCTCTGGCATTTAATAAAAATTTTTTCGCAAACGCCAGCAAGTATAAATAGTTTTGGCACCGCATATTTCTTTAAATAAAAGACCGTAGTCTTTTATTGACTACGGTCTTTTATCAAAAATGAGGATCTTTCAACCAGTTCTCATTACATTTTTTAAACATTACTCCAGCACACTGCACATAAATCCATGTTCTTTAATTAGCCGCATTACTGTGGCAGGCATAAAATTGCAGCCTTCAATCCGGAGCACTTTATCACAATCGTGCAGATCTACATTTACCCTGCTGTCGGGAAAATGTCTCAGCAGCAGGGCAACCATTCTTTTTGCCTGTGAAGCTTTTTGAATATTTGTTTTAAAAACTTCTATCATCACAAACTATTGTTTAGTTTTTTGAAGACAGGCCTTTTAATCTTTTATGATAGTAGATATAAGAACCTGCAAGTATTGCAAAGAAAATAAGCATGCCTCCCCATGCACTGGCTTTTTCACCAAGACTAATGCTGGAATAAGTAGCTGCAATTAAATCATAAGTAAAGCCGGCGTATACCCATTCTTTTATTCGTGGAAAGCCGGGTATTAAAAGCACAATAGCCCCAAGTGTTTTTGCAAAACCAATAAAGGGAATAAAATATTGCGGATAATGAAGTTTCGTTGTTATTAAATCAATAGACGACTGTGTTACCAGCAGGTTCATGATGCCACTGAACAGCATTAGTCCTACAAGTAGAATAGTAAAAATCCAATAGATTATATTTGTCTTTTTCATTTTCAAAATTTTAAATCAAAGTAATTATTAATAAAAGTATAGCGCATAAGGATCCTGGTATAGACTGAGAATAAATGAACACATCTTGCTACAAAGTCTATATACTGAATGCTAAGTCCTAAAATAGATTAAGGCATTTTAGCGTAGTTCACCATCCATTTAATGCCAAACTTATCTTCAAAAGAACCAAAGTAGGCGCCCCAAAATGCGTCCTGGAGATCCATTTCTACTTTGCCACCGGCAGACAATCCATCAAAAATTCTTTTTGCCTCTTCCCTGCTATCCGGGCTAAGGCTGATATAATAATTGTTTCCCTGCTTTACAGAAAAACCCATTTCTGGAAGTGCATCGGTAGCCATCAATATATAACCGGCAGCTATTGGTAAAGAAACGTGCATAATCTTGTCCTTTAACGCAGCTGGTACTTTATCACTTTCCGGTCCATCACCAAAGCGCTGTAGTACACTAAACTCGCCGCCAAATACAGATTTGTAAAAATTAAACGCGGCTTCTGTGGTGCCAGGGAAATTTAAATAAGGATTGATAGTCATTTTTGTGATTTTTAAATTATCAATTACACAATCGTTTTTAAAGCAACTAAAGAAATTATACGTTTATTATTTTTCAAGTAACGTTTTCAGGCTATCTAACCCACCCGCCAAATCTTTGCCAATCATTTTTTCCATATTCATTACCAGCAGCATAATGTTCATTGGATAATTCATTTTACCATTAATACCCCATTTTACATTTGTGCTATTGTTTTGTGCATTTGTTGTTGTCATATAAGCAAGTGATCTTCCTTCAAAAGGGCGAATAAAATGAATGGCCATATCAACTCTGTCGTTCTCTTTTATAGCTGTTATTTCCTGTTCTCCTTTACCAGCCTGCTTATTAGTACTATCCCATGCATATACAAAACCGGGCGTACCATCCGTGCCTGTGTACGTTTTTTTCATTGAAGGATCCAGCTTGTTCCAAACACTGTACTCATCCTGGTTTTTTATATACTTTATGTAATTAAAAACACTAGCTACAGGCTGATTAATAGTTACTGATCTTTCAACAGTGTATTCTCTTTTAAGAAATAAAGCTATAAAGAGAATTGCTATAAACAGCCCACCTATTATACTGATAATGGTAATTAAAATACTCATATGCTTTTGGTTTAGTTTGTTATAAAATGCAACCGTTATTAAAATTATTTCTTTTTACTACGGCTTTTATTTTTAAATTGATGCAATTGTTTGAGGTAATTCTACAATGAGTTAGATCTTGTCTCCCAGTTTTTATGATACCGGAAAATACATTCCGATATTTTTTCAGGTTTTCCATTTTTGCTTCGCAATACCGTCTGGAAACTATCTCCGCTCATATCTGAACAGCTATCTGCATTACTATCTCAAAGATATATGAAACGTTTTGGTTGCATGGGTTGCAGATGCGACATTGTCGGGGGAAAATTGCGACAATTGTGTACCGATTTTACAAAAAATATTATTCAAAAAAGCAACCTTATGCAATTAAAGCTCCTTAATGCACCAGATTAATTTCTTCGGTTACAGATTGTTCTATACTATTACCTGTTATTAACAAAATACAAAGTGCAATTGCAGAAGACACTGCCATGGTAATGGCCGTAGAAAGATCTCCACTAAAAGGCAAAAGGCCTGAGCCGGAAGAAATTAATCCACCTATTCCAATTTGTATAAAACCAAGTAATGCAGAAGCAGTTCCTGCATTTTTTGAAAAAGGTGCCAGGGCAATAGCTGCTGCATTTGGATAAGTAAGCCCTGCACAAGACAACACTATAAATAAGCAAGCAATATTTCCAGCAATATCAAACCAGTGATTATAAGAACCAATAAAATAAACAAACGCTGCGCAAACCTGTATTATAACAGTTGTCTTAAATATTTGCTGATTGCTCCATTTGCGCAACAGGTAATGATTCAACTGACTTCCACCAATAAAACCTACTGAAAGAAATGCAAAAATGGCCCCGTATACTTTGGCGGTAAGATGAAATTCTCCCATAAAAATTGCAGGCGATCCCGCCACATAAGCAAACAATCCTGCAAACGAAAAAGTACCAGCAAGCGAATACACGTAAAATTGTTGCTTTACCAGCACTTCTTTAAAACCCTTTATAATCGGTTCTGGTTTTAGCGACATTGTTTTATCTGGCTGATGCCCTTCCGGCAAAAAGAAAATGATTAGTACAAGTATAATTAAAACAATAAGCGCAAGCAATACAAATACCCAATGCCACCCAAGTGATGTTATTACAAAACTGCCAATGGTAGGCGCAAGCAATGGCGATGCACCGAGTATTAATACAAGCAGTGAAATAATTTTAGCACTTTCCTTTACAGGAAAAAAATCACGCACCATAGCCATTGCAGCTACAGAAGCAACACAACCTGTTAATGCCTGTATAAACCTTAGTAATAACAACCCGCTTATTGATGGAAACGAAATACATCCAAACGATGCGAGAATATACAAAGTCAAACCCACATAGAGCGGTCTTTTTCTACCAAACCGATCTAACAAAGGCCCGTATACAATTTGCCCCAATGCAAAACCAAGAAAATATGTAGATACAGACAAGGCAACATTTCCTATAGATGTATTTAAGTCATGTGCTATTTCCGGAAAACCCGGCAAGTACATGTCTATAGAAAAAGGTGTAATGGTATTTAGTGCACCCAGCATCAAAATCAAAAAAAATGTTTGCTGCTTAGTTCTGGTGTTTGATACAGTCATATCGATTTATTCCTTTCTGTTTTTATTGAACCACGGAAACACAATGATGTGGTGAGAAACACGGAGGCGGCAAAAATACAATTATTGTCTGAACTGGTATTAATTGGATTTGCAGGATAGTTTAGTTATTGCAAATCTTTATAGTTTTTGTACATCTTTAGCAGGATATAATCTGCGAATCTGCGGCAACCTGTTTATATAAATCCAAATCAATCCATAGTAGTCCCGCAGGTATACTGCATCGTTTTGGTTTTAATCAATTTAAATATGCCCTACAATATTTTTCAACTGGCGAAGATGACGCTGAGTATGGTATAATACAAAATGAACCAGTTCAAGTTTTGTTATTTCTCCAAATGCTGCCGGAAGATTTATCATTTCTTCCGGGTTAGCAGTATTAATTTGATTGCTCAACTGTTCATTTGATTTTTGAAGCAAAGACAATACTGCTTCTTTTTTATACTGTACATCTTCAGGAACAATAAATGCAGGTGACTGCATCTTAATAGAAAAGTCTAAGAAAGTATCGCTCAATTCTTTTATCCTCATGTCTGAACTGCGTTGTGCAGGTTTACCTTCCATTTGCAATGCCTGTGCAATACCAAAGTTAGATTTGGTAACATGCGTTGCTACCTGTGCTGCCGTCCAGCTTTTTGCAAAAGGGATTGTATTGATTTGCGTTTCGGTTAATGAAGAAATCAATTCTAAAAACTCAGCACATGTCTTTCTGATTTCGGTAGACAAAACATTTATTTCCATAACATTCATTTTAATCTGCTAATTCACCACAGGTAATATTTAATACAGCAGCAGTAACTGCATTTGCTTTACCAAGAGCCATCAACACAGTAGCATCGGCAAACGTTTTAGCATAATGCGTTCTGCAAATTCTTTATCAAACTGCTCACATGTAATGCCTGCATTCGCTACATGTAGATAAAACACTTCATGCACACCAAGTGTGTCAGGAAAACCTGCAGATCTCAAAGCAATTGTATTCTTGGTTTCGTTTAACAATGATTCATTTCTACGTGCAATAAAAACACGGGCACCTTCTTCTGCAAATGCTCTTGCTAGGGCTGCACCCACAGGGCGGCCACCATAAAGAACAGCTGTTTTATTTTTTAGCAGCATACAAAATATTTAGTGATACTTAAAGTTGTTGGTAGGTTGCTAAGCTCCCTTTGTACTATTTTTCGTGCTGTACAAATCTATCCTTCTTTATAAAACAGCACGGGTGGTAAACACGGCAATAAGAGGGTTAATTGCGACATCAATTTTCTCTATATTTACTTTATGAAACACATTTCCATATTAATACCAATCGGGCATACCAGTCTTCCTAATATTGATGGTACACACCAAATATTAACGGAAGTAAATAAATTTCTTAGTTTAACGGGAAGAGAACCAATGTTTGATGTTCATTTGGTGGGTTTACAGAAAGAAACCAAACAAAGAGACGGGCGTTTTACAATAAAACCAGATCAGTTATTGCAGGATGTACCTAAAACTGATATGATTATTATACCTGCTATACACAGTGATCTTAAAAAATCACTTGAAGAGAATGCCGCTTTTATTCCATGGATAAAAGAACAATATAAAAATGGCGCTGAAGTAATAAGCCTGTGCATTGGCGCATTTTTTCTTGCATCTACCGGCTTATTGAACGGAAGGCAATGTGCCACACACTGGTCAACTGCAAATGAATTCAGGGCACTTTTTCCTGAAGTAAAATTGGTTGATGATAAAATTATGACGGAAGAAGATGGTATTTATACCAGTGGCGGTGCTTATGCATATCTTAACCTGCTTATTTATTTAATTGAAAAACATGCGGGCCGCGATGTTGCAGTACTCACTGCCAAAGCTTTTATGATTGATATCGATCGCATCAGTCAAAGTCCGTTTATTATTTTCCAGGGGCAGAAATCGCATATGGATGAACCTGTAAAAAAAGCGCAGGAGTTTATTGAAAATAATTTTGAAGAAAAAATAACTGTCGATCAACTTGCTTCCATGCTTGCATTGGGCCGCCGCAATCTTGAACGCCGGTTTAAAAAAGCCACCAGCAATACAGTAGTAGAATACATTCAGCGTGTAAAAATGGAAGTAGCAAAGAAAAGCCTTGAATCTTCCAGCGAAAACGTGAATGAAGTAATGTATAATGTTGGGTATACAGATACAAAAGCATTTCGCACTACGTTCAAAAAAATAACAGGCCTTTCCCCGGTTCAGTACAGGAACAAATACAGCAGGGCGTTATCTGTATAATGAGATCTATTCGCAGACTTTGTTCTTCAATAACCTATCAACTCTTATGAATTAATTGTGTCTATGTGATGAATATAAAAAAGAATACACAACTCATCAGTTTATGAATTAAGCGCTATTATGGATTATAAAAGAATGCCCATAGAAAAAGAATCTCCCGAAGAAACCGGGTACGATAATATTGTATACAACCTTGCGGAAAGCTCCGTTACTGATCTACGGTTTTCTGAACTCAATCTTTCTCTCAACAATTTAAAACTGGAATATATTGCCCATCGCGGCCACAACGATCTGAGAAAACTAATTGCAACAGAAGCAGGTTTGCATACAGATCAAGTACTGCTTACCAACGGTGCTGCAGGCGCCTTATTTATTATTAACAGTTCATTGCTCGCTCCTAAAGATCATTTAATAGTAGTAAGGCCAAATTATGCAACCAATATTGAAGTACCTGTAACTATTGGCTGCGCTATTACATATATTGATCTAAAATTTGAAGACCACTGGCGAATAAACATTGCTGCAATTGAAGCAGCTATTCAATCCAACACAAAACTTATCAGCATTACAACGCCGCATAACCCTACAGGTATGTTAATGACTGATGAAGAGATAAACGCTGTAATAAAACTTGCTGAGCAAAAGAATATCTGGTTGCTTACTGATGAGACCTATCGTGATGCTTGTTTTAAAACTCCTTACACATACATTGCAGGCAGAAGCAAAAAAGTAATCAGTGTGTCTTCTTTATCAAAAGCGTTTGGATTGCCGGGCTTAAGAATTGGCTGGTTGATAACACAGGATGAAAACCTGCTTGAGCTTTTTCTTGCTGCCAAAGAAATGATCTACATCAGCAACTCTGCACTTGATGAAGAAGTGGCTTATCAATTTTACAAACAGAAAGAAAAATTTGCAATTGCTATCAATAAAAATGCAATGGAAAATTTTGACTTGTTGTGCAACTGGCTAAAAAGAGAAAAAAGATTAGAAGCTGTTTTACCAAAAGGAGGCGTCGTCTGTTTTCCAAAATTTACGAATAATATAAATGTTGATACAGAAAAATTTTATACCCTGCTCATGCAAAAATATAAAACCATGGTAGGACCGGGTCATTGGTTTGCTATGCCTGATACTTATATGCGTATTGGATTTGGCTGGACTGATGCTGCAACTTTTGCAATGGGATTAGAGAATATCAGCAAGGCAATAGATGAATGTGTGAAGCAGAATTAACGTAATAGTTAAATCAGATTTCTTCTACTTGACCTATCTCCTCTTCTGTAGCATTTACATCGGGCAACTTAGCTACATTAAAAATAATAACAGTAGACATAAGCGCTATAACAGCAAAAGACCACCGCAAATTGGTAGCTTCTGCTATAAAACCTACCATTGGTGGAACTAATAAAAAGCCAAGATAACCAATGGTTGATACAGCCGCCAGCGACTGGCCTGTATTACTTCCCTTTATTTTACCGGCAACTGCAAAAACCAAAGGCACTACACATGATACACCCAAACCAACCAATGCAAAACCAAGACTGGCCGTTAATTGGAAAGGCAGCAACACTGCTATCATCAATCCTAAAAAAACAAACCAACCACTGTATGTAAGCAATTTTTTTATACCCATAATGCCTACCAGTTTATCGCCAACCAAACGGCCGGTAGTCATCATTACCATATAAATAACATAAGCAGCAATAGAAGCAGGTTTTGATGAATGGATTACTTTGAGGAAATAAATGCCGCTCCAATCATACATAATGTTTTCGCAGGCCATTACACCAAAACAAATTAGTGCAAACTTCATCATCTGCTTATCAGGCAATGAGAACACAGGTTTCTTTACCTGTGGTTCGGGCTTTCTTTCCAACGTATAGGGGAAACAAAGAATAGCCGTAATCACCATTATGATACTTACACTTAGGAGGTGCCAGCTTGTTTTTACATTAAACAGTACCATTAAATATCCAAGTCCGGCACCGGCAAAACCGGCAAGACTCCAGATGCCATGCATTGTGGTAAGAATAGAACGGCTGTATAATGCCTGCACATAAACCGCCTGTGTATTGGCGGATAAGTTCATTAAATTTCTTGCGGAACCAAAACAAAACAACACTATTACCAGTTGTAAAGTATTTACAACAAAACCTGGTAATGCAAGCAGGCTGTTAAAAACAAGTGCCCCGATGAACATAATCATCCTGCTTTCAAAATGTCCGAGCAGTTTTCCGGTAATGGGCAGTGTTAAGATAAGACCGATTGGCATTGCCAGTAAAACGCCACCAAGCTCGGCCTCATTAAGATGAAGGTGTTGTTGTACAGAAGGAATTCTTGAAGCCCAGGTAGAATATCCAAAGCCGGAAATGAAAAAAAATACACTCGTTGCCAGCCTTAATTGTTCAGGAGATTTATTTTTCAGGATAGCTGCATCCATATAACCCGAAGGTAAATATTTTCATTTGCCTATGCCGCTATAATTTTTACAAATGATTATTGTCTTCTTTGTTGTAATGCAGCAATCACTTTTTTTAATTTTTCCTGATTGCCCATATAGCTGCTAAGATCATAAATTTCTACTTTCCTGAATTCACACGGATGGCTTTCACTCTGTAAAGAAATATAGCCTTCCTTAATCAGTTCGCCATCTTTATAACCCATTGCCTTTACCCATTTGTCGCGACCATCATACTGTGGTTTTGTATACACCAGCACTGTATCTTTCTCAGCAATATGCTTTATAATAGAATCGCCTAAAACCAACGCCTCTACATGCACCCACTGATCTCCATGAAATGTTTTTGACCTGGAGTTGACACAATGCTGTGTATATAGTTTTCCGTCCAGTACAACGTTTGTACCAGGTGTACATAAATTTACTGTAGATCTCTCATCTGTACCATTACCACCAAGCAATTGCTCTTCCATAGAAATAGGAAAATCCTGTTCTACTTTCATGCTTTCAGGACTTTGGCAATGCAACATTGCTCCACTATTGCGGAAAGCCCAACCGGGACCGTTCTTTACCTGGTCTCCTAAAAAACGATATTCTACTACAAGTAAGTAAGCGCTGAATTTCTTTTTGTAAAAGATATGGCCATACTGTTCTTTAAAATCATCGTATTGATCATACCTCACTTTCATTACACCATCTTCTACACGAAAGGTATTGCCAAAATTTTCATTAACAGGATGGTCTTTAATTTTAATTGTCCAGCCTTTCAAATCTTTTCCATTAAACATTTGTACAGGCTTTGGCATTTTCTGTGCTAAACCGTTAATAGAAATAAAGGCAAGGAATGTGGCAAGGGTGATAAAGAGTTTCATAATAGCATTTTACAGAATACAAACATAAGTAACTGAATACTCTTAATCATAATTATCTTAAAAAACCGGGATCTTTCCCCCGCACAGAATTCATATTTTTATAGCATGAACTGTTTAATTGTAGATGACAATAAAATTGCCAGGGCCACGCTGCAACAACTTGCTGCACAGGTTAAGGATATTATTATTAGCGGGGAATGCGCAACAGCAATAGATGCCTATAATTTTCTGCAGAAAAATAGTATTGACATTCTTTTTCTTGATATTGAAATGCCCGGAATGACAGGCCTTGAACTTACCAAAAACCTTGGAAAGAACAGCCCTATTATAATTTTTACTACTTCAAAAAGAGATTATGCAGCAGAGGCTTTTGAATTAAACGTGGCAGATTATATTGTAAAACCGGTAATGCCCGCCCGTTTTTTGCAGGCCGTAGACAAGGCAAGAGAAATTTGCCAGAGCGCTACTGAAGAAATAAAAATGGCGGAAGATGAGTTTATATTCATCCGAGATTCTAATGTTGTACGCAAATTAAAATTTGAAGACATTTTGTATGCAGAAGCAATGGGCGACTATGTAAAGCTTTTTACGCCGCAAAAATTTTATGCCGTACATACTACTTTAAAATCTGTAGAAGAACGCTTGCCATCAAATGCATTTTTAAGGGTGCACAGATCTTATATTATTGCTATTAGCAAAATAGATATGCTGCAAGATGGCGCAATTGTTATCAACAACAAATTAATTCCGGTAGCCGATGCATACCGTAATGCTCTTAACAAAAGAATAAATGTTTTGTAAAACATATTACCAGGATGGCAACTAAAAAATCGCCGCAATTGCCAATTGATTGCATTGTCTTATTTACTTATTAATTTGTTATTAGCCTTTAAAATCTGGCTACAAGCTCCTGTCAACCCTCATTTTAATTTAAATTAGCCAGAGAATTGTTTACAATGGCAAGCAACCGTTTTATCTATTATATAACAGCAGCATTTATAACAGGAAACCTGTTGCTGATTTTTATACAATACAATTCATCAAAAAATATTAACGCACTGATAGCCGGAAATGAGAAAGTGGTTAATGAATTTAAAGTAGAAGCCGAACTGCGTGATCTTAGAAAAAACATTGTTGCTGTTGAAAGCGGTGTTGCATCGGCGTTAAATTCAAAAGACACTGCGCAAATTCCAGGATTGGAGCAGGCAATAAATAATATAGAAATCAATCTTGGCAGGTTGCAAAAAATAGATGATAACGACAGCTCGGTAAAATACATAGATCAGCTGGATGCTATTATACACGAAAAAATTTATTTTAACAGCCGTGCATTACAGTTGCTTCACCAGCAGAGAAAAAATACACCTGATACACTTATTAATAATGCCCGTGGAAAACAACTCACCGATTCCATTACAGCAGTAACGCATAAACTTGAGAGCAGCCGCCGGCAATTGCTTACTGATGTTACAGCAGCCGTTGATAAAAGTGGCCAACGTGCACGAAGCTGGAGTACTATTCTTTTAATAATGGTTGCAGCCAGTGGGGCTGCATTATTCTGGTTTATTATAAACAGGGTGAGGCAGCAAAATCAGCTAATCACACAACTGGACGCTTCAGAAAAACGTGTAAAAGAAGCTGCAAAAGTGAAAGAAAATTTTATGGCCAATATGAGCCACGAAATACGCACACCATTAAACGCAATTCTGGGTTTTACCGGGTTGCTGCAAAAAAAAGATCTTGGCAAGAATTTGAATGAACATGTACAAGCCATTCAAAAATCTGGTGAAAATCTGCTTACAATCATAAACGATATTCTTGATTTTTCAAAGTTTGAAGCAGGAATGATGCGTATAGAATCTGTGCCTTTCAGCCTTCGTGAAATGCTTCATTCTATAGAAACCATGTTTCTTCAAAAAATAAAAGAAAAAAATCTTTCGTTGATTGTAACAGTGCATAAAGATATCCCCAATCTTCTTGAAGGCGATGCGGGAAGGCTTACACAAATTTTGGTGAACCTTATAGGTAACGCGGTAAAATTTACTGAAACAGGAGGCATCGCTGTAAATGTTGAAGTCAAAAACCTTTCTGACAATATTGTACAGGTCTATTTCAGTATTAAAGACACTGGAATAGGCATCAGTAAAAAAGAATTACCGAATATCTTCGATAGGTTTACACAGGCTGAAACATCTATTACCCGCAAATATGGTGGCACAGGCCTGGGGCTTTCCATCGTAAAAGACCTTGTAATGCTTCAGCATGGAAGCATCAATGTTAAAAGTGAGCCGGGTGCAGGCAGTGAGTTTAGTTTTGTTATTCCTTATAAAAAAGTTGACGCTTCCGAAATTATAAATAATAGTTCGCCCTTAAACAAACTTGTTTCGCCTGTCAATAGCCATATACTTGTAGTAGAAGATAACGAGATAAACCAAACCCTAATGAAACATATGTTTGGCAACTGGCAATTGCCATACAGCATAGCTACAAGCGGAAAAAATGCTATTGAGCAACTTCAAAACAAAAAATTTGATCTTGTGCTAATGGACATTCAAATGCCGGATATGGATGGTTATACTGTTACAGAATTGATAAGGCAGCAACTAAAACTTGACATTCCGATTGTAGCCATGACTGCACATGCGCTTGCCGGCGAAAAGGAAAAATGCATACGGCATGGAATGAACGACTATATTTCCAAACCCATAATTGAAAATGCTTTGCTTGCCCTTGTACAGAAATATACAAACACACCAACCGAAATTAAAGAGAGCGATAACACCAGAATAGCAAACAGCTACAGGTGCATCAACCTGAATTATATGCGTGAAGTTAGCAACGGCAATACCGTGTATGAGAAAACTGTTACAGCACAATTTATAGAAACCATACCTGCGGATATACTTGCGCTAGATGTAGCAATCGATAAAAAGGATTATACCAATATCGCCACTATTGCACATAACATGAAGACCACAGTATCTGTTATGGGCTTAACAGATATACTTCAACCATTGCTTGACGGACTAGAGTACAATAACAATAATGTTAATGAATGCATAGAATACATTAACAAATTGAAGCAAATCTGCAATGATGCCCTTGAAGATGCAAGGGAATTTTATTCTTCACTATAAGTTTTCCGGAATCACCGACAGCTTTTGCCGTTTCGTCGATCTTGTGATTTGATGCGTTCATCATGTTTGTAGGTTTACAGCATCAAAAAAAATAACGGTTATGACTGATCTTTTTAAACAATTCAATTACTGCGTTTCACCCGCAGCGCTACCTGCAAAATATTCAGAAAATAAATCCGCTTGTATTCCTTCATCGCTTGTAAACGTGAATATAGATTTTGAGCATGAAAATTTTAAACTGGAAGGCGACTGGCAATATATGATCTCTTCTAATAAACACGCAGAAGAAAACTGGTTTGATTGTCATAAACAAAGGGTTAGCGTTGAAGCAAATATTTATCCTGGCCTTGCCATTGATTTAACTGATGATAAAAATGATGGCCTTGTATTTATAATAGAAGGAATAATAAAAGATGAAACCAATACTGGCAATTGCACGGGGCTACTGGTACTTGATAAAGAAATAGCAATAGACGAACCAACGATAAATAAATGGAACCTTAGCTTTTACCTGTACGATAACACGAATAGTGATTGCGAAATAGCTTTTAAGCTTCCTGTATATGGCCGGCAAGCAAACAACTATGTTAATTAAAAACAGATTTCTAATAATAATAAGCAAGTAACAATTTTTTAATAATAAACTTTAATACAATGAAAAAGGTATTCTTTGCATCAGCAGCAATTTTAATGACTTTTATAAGCGCAAATGCACAAACAGACAATCTTATTGCAAAAAATGACACAAAGCCAAACAAGGAAGAAAGGAAAGAAATTAAAAAAGAAAAGAAAGAAGAACGTACTGCATTAAAAATGCAATCTAACGAAGTAAGCTATCAGTCTAAACAGGAGTTCTACAGGAATTTTGGCGACCATCCTGAAGCCACATGGAGAAATTCAAAAACTTTTGATGAGGCCACTTTTGATAATAATGGTGTAAAAACCATTGCCTATTACGATTTTGAAGGCCAACTGGTAGGCACAACCTGCACAAAGCGTTTTGAAGATTTGCCTGCAGACGCACAAAAACAGTTAAGAAAAGAATATAAAGATTACACAGTAAATACAGTTGTTTTTTTTGATGATAATGAAGCAAATGACACAAACATGGTTTTATACAATAACAGTTTTGATGATGAAGACAATTATTTTGTAGAGTTGCAAAAAGACAATAAAACAATAGTAGTACAAGTTACAATGGATGGCCAGGTTGGCTATTTTACCGAATTGAAATAAACCGGGTGTGTAAACAGCCAGCCCTGCAGAACATATGTTTTGCAGGGCTTTTTATTTTTCAATATTCAAACCGTTGCACAAGTTCATCTGCAGCAATAATATGGCAAAAAGCATCGTGGTTTTTTGCAGCGCCACGTACATCCCATGTAATGGTAATAATATCTCTTTGTTTTACCAGCGTTGTTCTTTTGTAAATCAGTTTATGCTGTTGCATAATTGCTTCATACACCTGTAATGCATTTTCGCTGTAACTTCTTTGGATAAGGTAAGTTTTTGTCTGGCTCAGCTTATCTATCATACTTTCAACATAAGGCAATATGGCAAGTACAAAAATGATTAAGAAACTTGCAGAAGCTGCAGCAAAATAATAACCCGAACCAATACCCATACCGATGGCTGCCACAGCCCAGATGGTAGCAGAAGTAGTAATGCCACTTACCCTGTTTTCTCCACCACGAAAAATAACACCTGCACCAAGAAAACCAATGCCTGTTACAATATTAGAAGCAATCCTGTCTCCGTTTGCCGAACCACCAATAGCTTTAGACATAATAGTAAAGAAGCAGGCGCCAACAGAAATCATTATCATAGTCCGGAAACCGGCAGATTTGCTGCGGTATTCTCTTTCCAGCCCTACAATACCTCCCCACAAAGCTGCCAGTAAAAAACGCACCAATATTTCGCTATCCATAATAATCAATTTTCTTATTAACAAATGCTGATTTTAAAGGAACCAATTTAATTTATGATTTTACAATAAAGGCTGTTATTTAAAAAATGTCTTCCTGTCATAAATATATCTAAGTAATGAATGTTACACTATTATTGGTACCACAAGATGCCGGGAAAAGATCAACGACAAACGAACGAAATTCTTCGGTTAACAGCTTGTCAAATAAAAGCGACTAAAACACTTCCAAAAAGCAGGTATCAATACTTAATGCAAAAAATAATTAACCAGTAATAGCCCGGAAAAAAAATCAATCTTCACTTTAAGCTATCATTTTTCAATTCAGCCAATTTTTTCGGTACGGTGTATTTATTATTCGTTACAGGCCTTAAAAATTAAAAAATGAAAAAAAAGCTAAGGTTAAAACCTTATAAAACCTAAGAGTTTAACCCCTATTTTTTGCTTATCGGCCAATATCATCCGTTCGTCGAAAATCAAAACACATATAAAATTACCAAATGTTTATTACTCAAGGATTTGAATCGGCCTTTGTAGTTGCTGTGTGCCTTATCGTCTAAACGTCATTGCATATCATCAGTAATGCTACTAATATTACTGCAGAAAATACGGTGTTTTAAATAAAGTATTAATCGGTTTTAAAATACAGTATTCAACAGCTAAACTTAAAAACGTACCCATGAAACAACTTTCCTCATTTCGTCAATTGTGCATGACTATAATAATAATATGCATAATTGCAGGAACGGCAGCAGCTCAAACCTGTTCGCTGGGTATTTCTGTTTCTACTGCAGATTCTAGATGTAAAGCAACCGGTAGTATTACAATTACTGTAACCGGTGGTTCTGGTAACTATAATTATATAGTAACAGGCACATCGTTTAGTACAAATACTTCTTCTAATATTATAGATGGTCTGCAGCCAGGTACTTATTCCGTTAAAGTTAAAGACATTACTTCAGGATGTACGATAGATCAGAATAACGTTGTAGTTGGTGGCAATTACCAGGACCCGCGTTTTAATCTTAATGTTACAGATGTAAGTTGTATAAACGCTGCCGATGGAAGTGTTTCTGTTACCAATCTTCAGTATGGTCGTGCACCATTTAATTTCACCATTATTTCTCCTTCATCTTCACATATAGGTACAACAAATACTACCGGTGTTTTTACTGGTCTTACTGCTGGTGATTATTATGTACAGTTAAGCGACTCTTGCGGTGGTTTACAAACAAGGATAATTACTGTAGCAAATTATTCATGGACGCCTTCTATTTTGTCATGGTCAAAGCCTTCTTGCGATAGTATAAAGGTTACTATTGGCGCTTCAGACAACAGGGGTAATAATAATGCTTCTGGTTCTGTTTTCAGCGGCTTTACGTATGGAGCTACAGTAGTAGCAGGAGATACAACATGGTCTACAAACAGGAATTTTAGTTTTTATAAAAGCAATTACCGCCGTGCTACATTAATAATAAAAGACGGTTGCGGAAACAGGCAAACGCTTTCACTTACAGACAGCTATATTCCAAATGTAAACGCATCTGTAACGGTTAGCAATTACCAGTGTACAGATTTTACTGCAACTGTTACAGGTCAGCAAAATCTTACTAATCCGCAGTATTGTTTATATAATAGTTCTAATGTGCTGGTTACCTGCAACACAACTGGTGTATTTAATAATGTTCCTTATGGCAGTTATTGCATATCAATTAAAGACAACTGCTACGATACAACCTTTAGCCGTTGCTTTAGTGCAGCTCACCCAACTGTTGCGGTTGGTGCAACTGTTGGTATCAGCAATCTTGTGTGCAGTGGTTTTGATGCAACCGTCAACGGTCAGCAAAATCTTACTTCACCACAATATTGCCTTTATGATAGTGCAAATAACCTGGTAAGTTGCAATACTACAGGTGTGTTCACTAATATTCATTACGGTTCTTATTGCATTAATGTTACTGACGGCTGTACAGGAACTGTAATTACACGTTGCTTTACTCAAAAAAGGCCCGTACCAGTTGTAGGTGCAAGCCTTAATTATTCAAACAGAACCTGTACTACGTTTACTGTAAGTGTTACAGGCCAGGGAAATGTTACCAATCCCCAATATTGCCTTATAGATGGCAGCAATAATGTAATAGCATGTAACAGCACTGGTGTATTCAACAATATTGTTTATGGATCTTATTGTATGCAAATACAGAATGAGCCTACATGTTACGATACAACCATTCTTCGTTGCTTTACGCTTGGGGCACCTGTACCTGCTGCAGGCGGTGTAAACATCAGCAATAAAGTTTGTGCTGGTTTTACTGCAACTGTTACAGGACAGCAAAACCTTAACAATCCCAAGTATTATTTATTTGATGCTGGTAATACTAAAATAGACAGTAATACCTCTGGTGTATTTAATAACCTGCCTTATGGTTCTTACTGCATACAAATAACAAACGATCCCGGTTGTTTTGATACTACCATTCAGCGTTGCTTCAGCGTTACCGTTCCTGTACCTGCAGTAGGTGGCACAGTGAACATCAGCAACAAAGCATGTACTACTTTTAGTGCAAACATTACAGGTCAGTCAAACCTTACCAGCCCTAAATATTACCTGCTTGACAATACAAATACTGCTATAGATAGTAATACAACAGGTACATTTAATAATATTCTTTACGGTTCATATTGCATACAGGTAGTTAATACATGTTTCGATACTACTATTACACGTTGCTTTACTGTAAACCCAACGCCGGTAAATATCAGCGTTAGTTCAGTAGCATCTTGTACTATTGGTAAAACAGACCTTACTGTAAACATCAGCAATGGCGTGGCTCCATATACAATTAAGGTTTACAATCCGTGGGGTATGCTGGTTAATACTACATCATCTGGTACAGCATCTACAGTTGTAAGCGGTTTGGCTGGTTTGCCTGCTGGTTACAATTATAAAATAGTAGCTTCTGGTGCTTGTACCGGTAAAGACTCTGCAACTGTAACACCACTTGTTTATACGTTAAGCAAAAGCATCAATGCCAATTCTAAATGTCCTGGTGGCTTGTGGTTAAATGGTTCTGGAGACTTATTGGTAAATGCACAGTTTAGTGGTGGAGCCATTACGCCTTCTATTATAAGCAAAGACGGATCACCGGTTAGTATAAATTATTCAACACAGAGTGGTTCTAATTATACATTCTCAAACATGCAGCCTGCTACTTATATTATTAAGTATACTTTGCAAAATTGCGGTAACCTTGTGTATGATACTTTCAACCTGAAAGCTTACAATTACCCAAGTCTTGATCAGTCTGCTGTTTACCAGTGTAACAACAATAACTTTAGCGTAAGTGCAGCAGCATCTGGTGGTATAGCTCCGTTTACATATGAGATTATCGGAAGCCTTCCATCTTCGCCTTCAATTATTAAGGCACCGCAGGCAGCTTCTACTTTTGCTATCAGCAACGGTACAACTTATTCACTGGTGCGTTTACGTGTAATAGATGCTTGTGGCAATGCTACCATTAACGACGCAAGTATATTACCGTTGGCCAATACAATTATTACTGCATCATCTGATTGTTATTA
This sequence comes from Chitinophagaceae bacterium, assembly GCA_044227095.1. GTDB lineage: Bacteria > Bacteroidota > Bacteroidia > Chitinophagales > Chitinophagaceae > JACMLD01. The sequence continues at coordinate 798,057 of JBGAFV010000001.1, forward strand.
TAACAACATTACACTTTCAGTTGATACTGTTGCCAACGCAAGCTATACATGGTATAAAAAGACAAGTGCTACAGACAGCGTAATGGTAGACAATAACCAAACGCACACAATACCTTACCTGTTGCCATCTGATACAGGTATATATGTAAACGTGATGTCTGTAAACAGCGGTTGTCTTCAGAAAGTTTCTACATTCCGTGTTACCGGTGCATGCGGTGGGTTATTACTTGCAGTAAATGGTTTATCGTTCAGCGCTGCACCTAACGGAGACAATGTACAGGTAAAATGGATAACTGCCCGTTCATTTGATGCCAAATCATTTGTAGTAGAAAGAAGTGCAGACGGTATCAATTTTAAAGAACTGGGTAATGTAGAAGTATCATCTAACAACAATATTTCAACAAGCCAGTATTATTTCTCTGACCTTACTTCTATACCAGGGAAAAATTATTACAGGCTTAGAATTATAAAACCTAATGGCACCATTGCTTACAGCGATATTGAAATAGTAAACAAAAAAGGAAGAGTGTCTGTATCTGTAATGCCTAACCCCGTTGCAGAATCATTCAGCATCAGGTTCCAGCCTTTGGCAAGTGCTAACTACAATGTAACACTTGTAGGTGCAGACGGAAAAGTTGTGATGAACAACATGTATGCTGTAAGACCTGGCGATACAAAAACAATACAAAGACCAGGCACAATTGCAAGTGGTGTTTATTACCTGGTGGTGTTTAACCAGGCTACCAATGAAAAAGAAATAATTAAGTTGTTTTTTAAATAGGTATAGTTTAGCTGTTTTTTCTCAAACCGCCTGGTTTCTACCGGCGGTTTTTTTTATTTATTTTGATGAATCACAGCACAAAAAAACAGGGCTTAATCTATTCAAAATCATAAAATTATATTCGGCTACTTTATATTGAATTTATATCGGTATCTTAGCCACTTTTCAAAAAGTATATTACTACAATATGGCAATAAGATTCGACTTTGTACATTCAGAAAAACCTGAACCACACCGTAGCCGTACCAAACAAATTTTACAGGAGCATCCGGAGATGCGTCAACTGATCGGTAAAAATCCCAATACCTTTTTTGTTATTGTTGGTATTGTTGCCTTCCAGGTAGTAATGGCGTGGTTACTAAAAGATCAATCCTGGTGGTTGGTTGTTGGTGCTGCTTATTTGCTTGGTGCTTTTGCAGACCATGCGTTGTTTGTAATGATACATGAATGTGCGCATCACCTGCTTTTTAAAAATCGTGCAGCAAATCGTTGGGCCGGCATACTGGCTAATCTGCCACAACTTTTTCCAAGTTCTATTTCGTTTGAGCGTTATCATATAAAACACCACTCCTTCCAGGGTGTGCATGAACTGGATGCAGATTTGCCAAACAAATGGGAAGCAAAGCTTATCAATAATTATTTTATCGGAAAAGTATTATGGCTTTTGTTTTATCCCATCTTTCAGTTATTCCGTATTTCACGCCTTAAAGAAATAAAACCTGTGGATGCCTGGGTAGTTGCCAATTTTGCAATGGAAGCATTGTTTATTGCAGCTATCTGTTACTTTTTTGGATTGAAAGCAATTCTGTACCTGCTGTTCAGTTTCTTTTTCTCTATAGGCCTTCACCCGCTTGGCGCCCGCTGGATACAGGAACATTATCTTACCAGTGGAGAAGAACAGGAAACGCATAGCTATTATGGCATTTTAAATACTGTTGCATTTAATGTGGGTTATCATAACGAGCATCACGATTTTCCATCTATTCCATGGAACAAATTGCCACAGGTAAGATCAACTGCAGGAAGTTTTTATAATTCACTGCAATATCATACATCATGGACAAAATTATTTTTCCGCTTTTTGTTCGATAAGGAAATTTCTCTTTTCTCTCGTGTAATAAGAAAAGAAAGAGGAAAAGTAAAACTTACAGATATTTCCATTCCAGACAGGGATATAATAGAAAACAGGGAGGCGGTAGCCCAGTAAACTGTTTATTCAGGTATAATTTAAAAGATTCCGGTAAAACGGAACCTTTTCTTTTTAACTAACTTTTTATCTGGAGTTTCTTAAACCACAGGGTCACAGAAACAACTGTGTTGCACAGAGAATTGCCTTCTGTGCATGTTTTTGTCCTTCGTGTCACCGTGGTTATCAAACGCGTTAAGCATAAATTCTTTCAATTGCATCCCTGTATTTTTCCATTACCACTTTTCTTTTGATGCTCATCTTTGGCGTCATTTCACCTGTATCTATACTCCATTCATGTTCCAGCAATTGAAATTTTTTAATCTGCTCTACATGGTTAAAGAATTTATTGAAACTTTCCACCAATTCTTTATACATCGCTATTACAGCAGGGTTATGTATAATTTCTTCGTTGGTGGTATAGCCAATATTATTTTGCCTGCACCAGTCTTTTAAATTAGGAAATGACGGTACAATAAGTGCTCCTACAAATTTTCGCTCAGAACCTACAACCATTACCTGTTCAACGTACATAGATTCCTTCAACTTGTTTTCTATAGGCAATGGGGCTACATATTTTCCGCCGCTTGTTTTAAACAATTCTTTTTTACGATCCGTAATTTTCAGGAATTCCCCGTCCTGTACGCCAATATCACCAGTGTGGTACCACTCGCCGCTCATTGCTTCTGCGGTTAAATCGGGCCTTTTATAATAACCCATCATAACGTTAGGGCCTTTGCATAATATTTCTCCGTCTTCAGCAATCTTTACTTCCACATTTTTTATTAATGGACCTACTGTTCCAAATTTGCGATCTGCTTCATTAAACCGATTTACACTAATCACTGGCGATGTTTCTGTAAGTCCATACCCTTCCATTATCGGAATTTTGGCTGCAGTAAAAATGCGTATCAATCTTACCTGGCAGGCAGCGCCGCCAGTTACAATACATACAAGGTTATTTCCTAATCCCTCTCTCCATTTGCTGAAAATTAATTTATTGGCAAGTGCCAGTTGCATATTGTACCAGAAGCCCTGGTTTTTGTTGATCTCAAATTTTTCTGCAAGAGAATGCGCCCAGAAAAATAATTTCTTTTTTGCGCCAGTAAGCTCATTGCCTTTAATCATAATCCTGTCGTACACTTTTTCCAGTAATCGCGGAACTGTTGTAAACAGGTTAGGTTTTACTTCCTTAAGGTTATCCCCAATTGTATCAAGGCTTTCTGCATAATAAACTGATGTGCCCCTGAACAGGTACAGGTAAGTAACCATTCTTTCAAAAATATGATTGAGCGGTAAAAAACTTAATGCACGCAAATACTCTCCCGGTGGAAAACATGGCATACTGTCAATAACATTGCTCAATATATTTTTATGGCTCAGCATTACGCCTTTTGGTGTGCCTGTTGTACCAGAAGTATAAATTATTGTAGCAAGATCTTCATATCCAATTTTCCCTGAAATAGATTTAATACTTGCAATTGAATCTACAGTAGAAGCATTCATTACTTCTTTCCAGTGACGGGCATTTGTTACATGTTCAAAAGAAAAGATTTCTTTAACAGAAGGAAGCCTGTCTTTTATGCTCATTACTTTATGATAGCCGTCTTCATCATTTACAAAAACCATTTTCACCTGGGCATCATTCAGCACAAACTCAAGTTCGTTTATATTAATGGTAGGATAAACCGGTGTTAGCACCGCACCAATTTGCTGCACTGCAAGATCAAGCATAATCCATTCGGGTCGGTTTTTACAAAGTATTGCTATTTTGTCCCTGCCTGCATCCGTCATATCTCCGCAGCTAATACCCATATTAATAAGGCCGCCTGCGAGTTTATCTGTAATCTCCTTTACTTCCTGCGTACTGTAAGTGCGCCATTTACCGCTTTCCTTAGCAGCCAGCATATCTGGAGATGGCTTTTGCTGCAAGTGATATTCAATACAATCAAATAATCTTTTTGGCTCCATTTTATTGCAATCGTTAATTGTTTTATTAAATGCTGTAGAGCAGCCTTTTGCTATAGCGGTTAAAAAATAAAATTTTAACTCGTATCACCCTGCTGAAATTAAATAAAAAAGCAGGAATAAAAAAGCCCGGCATATAAACCGGGCTGATTATTGTTAAAGTTAGTTATTATTATTTTGCACTCTGGTAATACTGCCCGGGCGGTAATTTAAAAAGACGGCTGCTTTGTACTGTAGTAAATTGTTTATACTCTGTGCTGTGTGTGCTTGTCCATGTTTCAAATGCAGCAGGATTTTGAACGCTTCCATACAACCACTGGTTGTATGCATTAAAGCTACCTTCTTTTAATAGCTGGCGTTGGTAGTCGAATAATTTAAAAGGAAATTTGGAAGCATCTTTTTCAAACCAGTCAAGAATAAAACGAGTGCGTATCATTGTCAATGTTTCTGGTGTAATGCCTTTTTTTGCAAGATCAGATTGCCGGTTCATTGCAGCAAGATAAGCAGTCGCAAATTCATTTTTAGTATCCTGCCCTTTCATCATATCTGCATCAGTATACAATTTTTTATAGCCTTCCACCAGCAGATTTTTTATTTCTACAGTGCGGCGGCTATAGCTTTCCATGTTTACAAACATTTCACCGTAAATAAGGCTCCATGCTTTATCCCGTGTAAAATAATAATACTTGGCAGCATTGTAATAATTGCCGGTATAAGACGGATCTGCCTGTATACCGTGTTCCCATAATTTTATAGCACTATAATCTTGTTTTGCCCAGAGCAATTCTCCATAATCGCTCAACAATGGGCCACTATCCGGAAACGCTTTCAATCCTTTTTTATAAACCTTTTCTGCTTCTTTAGTATCATTAATTACTTTGTATAGCATTCCGCCCAACTGATACACTTCCACATCTGCATCTGGCCTTTCCAGCAAAGGCTTCATTACAGTTTGCATTTTAGGATAATCAGATTTCTGGTAGTAAGTCAGCGCAAGATCTTTGCTGATGCTTAAATTATCCGGCTCCTGTGCATGCGCTTTATTCAATACAAGAACAGCATTGCTGTAATCTCCGTCTTTTATAAAATTATGCGCCGTTTCCTGTAATGTTTTTGCATCCTGCGCATCAACGTTCATTAAGCCGGCAATTAAAAAACACGATAGTAATTGTGCAATCTTTTTCATACTGCCAAAGATAAAATTTTAGTGAAACTGGTTGTCCCGCTCATTTGTTAAAAACAGATTAGCAGGAGCCATTGCTATTCATATATAAGATGTGTCAGTAATCCATCACGCAATTTTGGTTCAAACCATGTGCTTTTAGGTGGCATTACATTGCCGCTGTCTGCAATATCAAACAATTGTGTAAGGCTTACAGGGTACAGACTGAATGCCACTTTCATTTCTCCGCTGTTTACCCTTTTTTCAAGTTCAGAAAGTCCGCGTATGCCGCCCACAAAATCAATGCGTTTATCTGTACGTTGATCTTTTATACCCAGTAATTTATCCAAAACTTTTTCTGAAAGAATGGTTACATCCAATACACCAATTGGGTCATTTGAATAACTTCCTTTTTTTGCAGTAAGCTTATACCAGTTTCCATCGAGGTACATGCCAAAGCTATGCAAAGCTTTAGGCTGATAAACAGTTTTGCCCACCAGTTCACAGTCAAAATCTTCCTGCAGTTTTTTGATAAAATCCGCAGCTGATAAACCGTTCAAATCTTTTATAACACGGTTATAATCCATTATGTGCAATTGATTGCTAGGAAAAAGTGTAGTAAGAAAATAATCAGCCCCTTCTGTAGCAGCTGCGCCCAACGCTTTGCGCACTTTTGCAGCAGAAGCCGCACGGTGGTGACCATCTGCTATATATGTAAACGGAACTTTTGTTGTAAACAAATTTGTTATGCTGTCAATTACTTTACTATCGTTTACTACCCAAATGGTATGTGCAATTTTATCGTCGGCCACAAAATCATATACCGGTTCATGTGTTTTTTTCCAGTTGTTTATCAGCGTATCAATTTCGTCTACATTTCTATAAGCAATAAATACATTACCGGTTTGTGCGCCACTTGTTTTTATATGATTAATACGATCCTGTTCTTTTTCGGGCCTGGTAAATTCGTGTTTTTTAATAATGTCGTTTTCATAATCATCAACAGTGCTGCCGCAAACAAGGCCTGTCTGGCTTCGTCCATTCATTACCAATTGGTAAATGTATAAACAGGGTTTTAGTTCGCGGAACAAAATTTCTTTCCTGATGAATGCGTCAAGATTTTCTTTTGCCCTGTCGTAAACAGCTTGCGAGTGTATATCAATATTTTCAGGTAAATCCACTTCAGATTTTGTAATGTGCAAAAATGAATAGGCATTACCTTTTACTTCCTGCCTTGCTTCGGCAGAGTTCATTACATCATAAGGTGCTGATGCAAGTTTTGAAGCGAGTTCTGGTTTGGGCCTTAGTGCTTTAAACGGAACAATAGTTGCCATGAATTGTTGATATCGATTTTAATATTAAATACGTGAGGATTGCTGATTTTCTGATTGCGGTATTTATTGCTTAGCCTTTTCTCCTGGCAAAATCTTTCATTAAATCGGTTAGTTCTTTTACACTATCCATTTCCAAAGCATTGTACATAGATGCCCTGAAACCGCCAACAGTTCTGTGTCCTTTTATGCCCACCATTTCATTTTTCTTGCATTCTGCTAAAAACTCTTTCTCAAGTTCTTCATTATTCATTATCCAAACTGCATTCATCATACTCCTGTCTTCTTTTGCAACTTTGGGCGTAAATAATGGCAATGCATCCAGTGTATCGTACATTAGTTTTGCCTTTGCATTGTTTATCTTTTCTATTGCAGCAACCCCACCTTGTTTTTTTAACCAATTTAAAGTAAGCATGCAAACATATATAGCAAACACAGGCGGCGTATTTAACATAGAACCATTTTCTATATGCGCCCTGTAATCCATCATAGAAGGCAGCTTACGGTTTATTTTGCCCAGTATATCTTTTTTAACAATTACCATGTTTACACCTGCAGCACCTATATTTTTTTGTGCGCCTGCATATATCAGTGCAAAACGGTTAAAATCCATTTCCCTGCTTAATATATCGCTGCTCATATCTGCTACCAGCGGCACGTTTGTATCCGGAATTGAATGCATCTGCGTGCCTTCTATTGTATTATTGGTAGTATAATGAAAGTAAGTTGCATCTTCAGGTATAGTATAACCTTTGGGTATATAAGTATAATTTTTATCTTTTGATGAAGCCAGCAGGTTTACATTGCCAAATACTTTTGCTTCTTTAATTGCTTTTGAACTGAAGGTTCCGCAATCAAGATAAGCAGCTGTTGCATTATCATCCAGCAGGTTCATAGGCACCTGGAAAAATTGTGTAGAAGCGCCGCCATGCAAAAACAATACTTCATGGTCATTATCCAAATGCATGAGTTCTTTTGAAAGTGAAACAGCTTTATCAAGCACTTCCTGGAACATAGTAGTGCGATGCCCTATTTCTAAAATAGATAAACCAGAATTATTAAAATTGATAACTGCCTGGCTGGCCTGCTCAAATACTTCTTTTGGTAAAACACTGGGACCAGAATTGAAATTATGTACCACTGCTGCTGAATATTAATGTGTCAAAAAAAAAATTGAGTTGCAAAGGTAACTTAAATGAACCACAGAGACACAAGGAACACAGCGGTTTTAAAGAGATAATTTAAACTATAGAAATCATAATATTACTCTTTGTGCTCATTACCATCTTGATGCGAAATCCACTGTAAATCAAGGTTTTCAAATTCTTTTATATCTTCTTCAGTAAATGTTTTACCGGAGAGTTCTTTTAAATCTGGCTGACCAGCGTTTACCCATGCAGTATACCAAAAGCTGGCTACTGCATAAATGGATTGACGCATCCTTCTTTCAGCCATTCCTTTCAAAACTGTATTGTATGCACGGGCATACGCAGATGAGTACTGCCGCACCAGTACACCATTTCTTTCTTCAAAAGCAAAGCGCTGATCTGTTCCAAACTCAGCAGATAATCTCTTTTCAGCTTTTAGTACAGTATCCGCAGCTGCTGCACTTTCATACATGCGCTTCCAGATAAATGAAGCAGGATTAGCTATATAATCTGCTTTGCCAATAAAAAAATCCCACTCTTTTTCTGCAAGCAGTTCAGGCAAACGGCTTTCCCAAAAACCGTGAATGCCTACCTGGCCAGTCAATTGCCCATTATGATTGCTGCTGGCGTGCAAGGGCACATGTGCATCGGCAATATAATGACCGATTTCTGCAGACAGTTTTAAAATTTTAGTTTGATTTTTTTCTTTAAACGCAGCTGTAAGCCTGTGCATCATTGTTTGTATCCACCACGGCGCAATACCATGTGCAGCCAGTGTATCAGCAGAAAATTTTTTAACAGCGCTATCCCATTTTTGTGGCAGCACCGCAAAAGCATTTTTACCGTAATGATCAATATCAATGTAATGGCGCGGGCCTTCTTCGGCAACTGCATAGCGCCTTTTATCGGGATCAACTGCATGTTCAGTAAGAAAAGCAATATTGGGCTTATACAATACCAGCATTTCTGGTGGCAGTAAAAAAACAGCGTAGTAATTAATTTGTTTGTGGGCATAAAACCCCCAGCAGTAAGAAGTATGAAAACTCAATAAGAGAGTTAAGAAAAGCAATAGCTTTTTACTAACAGTCATGAATAAGGTTTATTTGTGGTTTGGTTTCAACAATCATCATTTAGCACAAGGCTGCGCCCTGTGCTAATTATACTACGCCCTTTCAGGGCTTCACGTATAACCCCGGAGGGGTGTTGTATTCGTAGCGAAGGGTAGAGCCCTTCGCAAAAAAATTATCATCATCATTGCGCACAGTGCTGCACCCAGTGCTAATTATACTACGCCCTGTCAGGGCTTCACGTATAACCCCGGAGGGGGTGTTGTATTTGTAGCGAAGGATAAAAGCCCTTCCGCAAAAAAATTATCATCATCATTGCGCACCGGGCTAATTATACTACGCCCTTTCAGGGCTTCACGTATAACCCCGGAGGGGGTGTTGTATTTGTAGCGAAGGGTAAAGCCCTTCGCAAAAAAATTATCATCATCATTGCGCACCGGGCTGCACCCAGTGCTAATTATACTACGCCCTTTCAGGGCTTCACGCATAGCCCCGGAGGGGTGTTGTATTCGTAGCGAAGGGTAAAGCCCTTCGCAAAAAAATTATCATCATCATTGCGCACCGGGCTGCACCCAGTGCTAATTATACTACGCCCTGTCAGGGCTTCACGTATAACCCCGGAGGGGGTGTTGTATTCGTAGCGAAGGATAAAAGCCCTTCCGCAAAAAAATTATCATCATCATTGCGCACCGGGCTAATTATACTACGCCCTTTCAGGGCTTCACGCATAGCCCCGGAGGGGTGTTGTATTCGTAGCGAAGGGTAAAGCCCTTCGCAAAAAAAGTTGCCACATGTACAACTGATAAACTGAGCGTAGCAACGATGATCACATAAAAAACAAATGCTGATACCCAAATGCATTATTCACCCATTTACACCGTCTTATGCGCATCATGGTGTTTATCTTCGTCTACTTCCGCCACGCCGCCGCTGATGGCATATTTCAAAACATCTGAAGGGCTTACATCTTCCAGAATTCTTATTTTATTCTTTGGTACCATATACAATTGGCCGGTAACCGCATAGGAATTGGGCACGTAAACAGATATATAATCAATAAGGCCAAACTCACTGGCATCCTCATCCGTAATAAAGCCCAGTTGAAAAACATCTGGTTGAAAAATACTAACCAGTACTGCTTTTTTAAACTTGCGCTTATTGCCTGCAAAAGCTTCAAAAAAATCTTTTACAGAAGAATAAATAAATTTTATGCCGGGTGTTCTTTCAAGCCAGCTATCAAATAAATTGAATATGCGGCTGGTAAGAAAATTAGAACTTAAAAAACCAATTGCTATTAGCGCAGCTATAATGACGACAAAACCCAAACCATAGTTGCGGGTTACAATTTTTCCATCTACATCTTTTACAGTAAAGATGGGCAACCAACTGTCTACAGATGTTACAAACCAATAAATAAGATAGATGGTAATGGCAACCGGCGCAGTTACTAAAAGTCCCTGTAAGAGGTATTGCAAAATTTTTCGCCAGCGCCATTCATTCCGGGCCGATAAACTCATAATAGTTATAAATGGTATGAAACGTAAAGTTCACACAAAAAAATCATTTGCTGCCTGTTTTTAAATTATTGCATTAAGCAACAGCGTTTAACAGCAGTTTTACTAATACCTGTTAGCTATTTTGGGATGAATGGCAGAAAAAAATTGCATGGAAACTTCTGTAACAAAAATAGTTTCCATAGTTTTGTGCCCCAAATTATGACAGAAATAGACAATAAAGAGCGCATCAAATTACAGGCTACTGACTTGTTCATGAAATACGGAATACGCAGTGTGAGTATGGATGATATTGCCAATAGCCTGGGAATGAGCAAGAAAACCATTTACCAGTATTATGCGGATAAAGATGAGTTGGTGGATGCAGTAATTGAAGAAGAAATCAATCACAACGAAGATTGCTGTAAGCTGGATAAAAGTAGATCTGAAAATGCAGTACACGAGCTTTTTCTTGCATTGGATATGGTTGTGGAAATGTTTAAATCAATGAACGCTTCGGTGATATACGATATGCAGAAATATCACCCAAGGGCTTTCCTCAAATTTCACAAACATAAAAACGATTACCTGTATAATGTAATCCGCGAAAATCTTATAAGGGGCATTAAAGAAGATTTGTACCGGGATGATATCAATATAAATATCGTTGCAAGGTTTAGGGTAGACAGTATGCTGTTTTCATTTGATCCTGAGTTTCAGGCCAAGACCAAAAATAACCTTGGCGATATTGAACAGGAAATTATTTTACTGTACACACATGGCCTTGTAAATGCAAAAGGCTATAAACTAATATTAAAATACAAACAAGAAAGAACCAAAAAAATTGTAAGTGATGCAAAGACTAAATAAAATAATAGCATGGATTGGGTTAACCGCATTGGCGCTACCGGCACTTGCGCAGGAAAAACATTCATTTTCTCTTCAACAAACGCTTGATTACGCAAAGAAAAATAATGTTCAGGTTAAGAATGCGTTACTCGGTATTAAACTGCAGGAACAACAAAACAGGGAAGTAACTGCAGCAGCACTTCCGCAAGTAACGGGCAGTATTGGTCTTACATACAATCCCTATGTTGCTACACAGGTATTACCCAACTTTATTTCTCCGTCTGTTTACCAGGTTTTAATAGACCAGGGTGTAAAAGATGGTAATGGCAACCCAATTCAAATGCCATCAGACTTTGGTGTTATTGCTGCACAGTTTGGCACAAAGTACAATGCCGTAGCCGGAGTAGATCTCAGCCAGCTTTTGTTTGATGGGCAAGTGTTTATTGGGTTGAAAGCCCGCAGCACCTCAATGCAATGGCAAACAAAATATGCTGAAGTAACAGATGAAATGGTAAGAACAAATGTTTACAAAATTTATTACCAGTTGCTCGCAAGCAAAACATTGGTTGATTTGATTGATGCCAATATAGAACGTACAGAAAAACTTTCGCACGATACAAAAGAATTGTATAAAAATGGTTTTGCAGAACAGCTTGATATTAATAAAGTAGAAGTGCAGCTGGCAAATCTTCAAACAGAAAAATTAAAATCGCTAAACACTATTTCCAACGGATATCTTGGTCTTAAATTTCTTATAGGAATGCCTATCCAGGATTCACTGGCGCTAACAGATACACTTGATGAAGAACAGATAAAACGAAATGCTTTATTGCTGGCAGACTTTAACTATAAAGACAGGAAAGATTACCAGTATGCCGAACTTGGAAAAAAGCTGAATGAGTTTAATGTTAGGCGCTACCAGCTAAGCCAGTTGCCTTCACTTAGTTTAACAGGCAATTATTACAAAAGTGCACAGCGTAATGCATTTACTTTTTTAAATACTGGCGATTGGTATAATATTTCTGCCATCAACCTGAGAATGTCTATCCCCATCTTTAAAGGATTTGCTACTAAAGCAAGAATAGGACAGGCTTCCATACAGTTGCAGCAAACACAGAACCAGATAGATAATCTTAAAATACAGATAGACCAGGAAGTAGAAAAAGCAAAGTTGGATTTTATTGCCGCAGTTACAACACTTGATTATCAGAAAAAAAATATGGTGCTGGCAGAAACAGTGTATGATCAAACCAAGAAAAAATTTGAAGTAGGTACAGGTTCAAATACCGAAATAACTGCCGCACAAACAGATCTTAAACAAGCGCAGACAAATTATATAAACGCAGTGTTTGATGCAATAGTGGCAAAGATTGATTATTTAAAAGCAACTGGAAAACTTTAAAAAACCTAACTAACATGACTACAAAATTTAAGTATATGCAATTCATTTTAAAAACTTCACTTGTTGCTTCGTTGGTATTAACGCTGGCAGCCTGCGGCAGCAGTTCAAAAGACAGCAATGCTTCGCTGAACGATAAAAAAGCAGAGCTTGAAAAATTAAAAACCCAGGTAAAGAAACTGGAAGGTGAAATTACCAAGCTGGATACAGCCTCTGCAAAAGCAGAAAAGGCCAAACTGGTAACGCTGACAACTATTGCTCCTGAAAACTTTAATCACTTTATAGATTTACAGGGCAAGATTGAGTCTGTAAATATTTCATATATAGCTCCCCGTAATGGTGGTGGTGTTGTAAGGGCTGTCTATGTAAAAAGAGGCGATAAAGTAAAAAAAGGACAACCTTTATTAAAACTGGATGATGCTATTGCAAGGCAAAGTGTTGTAACTGCAGAGCAGGGAATTGAAACCATCAGAACACAATTAGCGTACGCAAAAGACATAGCTAGACGCCAGCAGAATTTGTGGGATCAGAAAATTGGTACCGAAGTACAACTGGTAAATGCACAAAACAATGTAAAAACTACAGAAAGCCAGCTAAAAAGTGCAGAAGAACAATTGAAAATTACCAAAGAGCAATTGTCTTTTACTAATGTGGTGAGCGATGTTGATGGATCAGTAGAAGCAGTAAATGTAAGGGTTGGAGAAATGTTTACTGGTGTATTGGGTAATGCTGCGCAAATAGTAGTTGTAAACAACAGCAATCTAAAAGCTACTGTAAACATTCCTGAAAATTACCTCGGTAAAGTAAATGTTGGAAGCAAGGTTAGTATAACATTGCCCGATTTGAACAAGACAATAGACGCAACAGTAACTGTAACAGGTAAATCAATTGATCCTGTAAACCGCAGTTTTTTTGTGGAAGCAAAACTACCCCCTAGCCCAGATCTGAGACCTAACCAGATTGCGCTTGTAAGAATACAGGATTATAATATTGGCAACAGCATTACTGTTCCTGTAAATACTGTACAGAGTGATGAGAAAGGAAAATTTGTAATGGTAGCAGTAAAAGAAAATGGCAAAATGATCGCCAGAAAAAAACCAGTAGTGATTGGACAGTTTTACGGAGATAAAATGGAGATAAAAAGTGGTTTGCAGGCAGGCGATGTAGTAGTAACAGATGGCTATCAAAGTTTGTACGAAGGACAGCTTTTAACAACAGACGCGAAATAATAACGAGAATTGTGAGGTGTCAATCGTGAGACTTTTATGAAAGTTACTCACCGACGACTCACGGCTCACGAATCACGAATTAAACCAACTGTATGAGCGTATTAGAAAATATAAAAGGAAAATTTAAGGAATTCGGGCCAACCAGCTGGAGTATTAGCAATAAAACAGCTATTTACTTAGTAATGCTATTTGTTAGCGGCTGGGGCGTATATAAATTTGTTTCCTTACCAAAGGAACAATTTCCGGACATTGTTATACCTAACATTTATGTATCTACCATATACGTAGGTAATTCTCCAAAAGATATGGAGAACCTGGTAACAAGGCCAATTGAAAAACAAATCAAAGGCATTACCGGTGCAAAGATCAATAAATTCACCAGTACATCTCAGCAGGATTATTCTGCTATTATTGTAGAGTTTGATACTGACGTAAAAACGGAAGTGGCACTTCAAAAAGTAAAAGATGCTATAGACAAAGCCAAACAGGATTTGCCGACAGATCTTACGCAAGAACCTACAGCGCTGGAAGTAAACCTGAGCGATCAGCCCATCATGTACGTAAACCTTAGTGGTGATTATGATTTACAGAAACTGAAAAAGTATTCTGATGATTTAAAAGACAGGTTGGAAGATTTACCACAAATAAACCGTATTGATGTTGTTGGTGCGCCAGAACGTGAGTTCCAGATTAATGTAGACAATTTCAGGATGCAAACTGCAGGTGTAACTTTTAATGATATCAGCAATGCAGTAGCAAGTGAGAATATGGATATCTCCGGTGGTTTGCTGGATGTGGGCAATATGAAACGCACATTGCAACTGAAAGGTCAGTTAAAAACAGCAAATGATATTTCGCAAATATTGGTGCGCAACACCGGTGGCGGCCCTATCTATCTAAAAGACATTGCTACAATAAAAGATACTACTAAAGAGCGTGAAAGCTATGCACGCCTCGATGGTAAAAATGTAGTTACATTAAATATCATTAAACGTGCTGGTGAAAACCTAATTGAAACCAGCGAGGCCGTACAAAAACTAGTGGAAGAATCAAGAGGTGTTATTTTTCCGAAAGATTTAAAGGCAATTATAACAGGTGATCAAAGCATAAAAACAAAAGCATCATTTAAGGACCTGGTAAACTCAATTGTTATTGGTTTCTTACTGGTACTAATTGTGTTGATGTTTTTTATGGGTATTACCAATGCCTTCTTTGTGGCGTTGTCGGTACCGCTCAGTATGTTTGTTGCGTTTGTTTTTTTGCCAGCGGCAGATCTAATTATCGGCACGCATGTTACCCTCAATTTTATGGTGCTGTTTGCATTGTTGTTTGCACTGGGTATTATAGTAGATGATGCTATTGTGGTAATTGAAAACACACACCGTATTTTTGTTGAAGGAAAAGGAAAATTAAGTTCGACTATAGCTGCACGTATGGCTGCAGGGGAAGTATTTGTACCTGTACTTGCAGGTACTTTAACCATGCTGGCGCCTTTCTTTCCATTAATGTTCTGGCCAGGTATCATTGGTAAGTTTATGATTTACCTGCCTACCATGCTCATTTTTACGCTAGCAGCTTCTTTGATTGTTGCATTTATTATGAACCCGGTTTTTGCAGTAGATTTTATGAATCATGAAGAAGGGGTAGATGAACCGAAGAGTGCGATCTTTAAAAAACCTTACTTCTGGGTTTCAATAGGTTTTGGTATTTTGTTTGACCTTGCTGGGTTCACCTTCCTGGGCAATCTTCTTATCTTCTTTATGTTGATGGTGATTTTAAACCGTTATGTGCTTGAAGGCGCCATTCATGCTTTTCAAAACAAGGTTTTACCCTGGATTATGGGTCACTATGAAAGTCTTTTAAAATGGGCTTTGAATGGTTGGAGACCTGTTCATCTGTTACTGGGCACTTTTGGGCTTTTAATAATTTCGTTTTTTGTTTTTGTTGCCTCAATAAATTCAGGCCATGTAGGTGTTGTGTTTTTCCCGAAAGCCGATCCTAACCAGGTGTATGTTTATCTCAAACTACCAGTAGGTACCAATGTTGAATATACCGATTCCGTTACCCGTATACTGGAAGCCCGGGTAAATAAAGTGCTGGGAACAGAGAATGGTAAAAAGAATCCACTGGTGGAAAGTGTTATCAGCAACGTGGCAATAGGCGCAAGCGATCCAGCTGCAGGCGATCGAAGCACCAGAAGTGAACTTGGCCGTGTGCAAGTATCTTTTGTCGAATATGAAAAACGTGATGGCGTATCCACTAAACCGTATCTTGATAAAATACGAGCTGTAATGAATGGTATACCTGGTGGTGAAATTAGTGTAGACCAGGAAAGCGGTGGCCCACCCACAGATCCACCAGTTAATATAGAAATTGCCAGTGAAGATTTTGATGCATTGATTAAGACTGCAAGTAACCTAAAAAATTACCTGGATTCATTACAGGTACCCGGTGTGGAAGAATTAAAAATGGATGTAGATCTTACCAATCCTGAAATTACGCTTACAGTTAACCGTGAGCGGGCATTAATAGAAGGAGTTTCGTCTGCACAGATTGGCCAGCAGGTACGTACTGCATTGTTTGGACGTGAAGTTTCTAAAATAAAAGAAGGCAAGGAAGAGTATAAAATACAATTACGCAACAATGAATTGCAACGGCAAAGCCTTACCAACTTGTTAAACATGCGTGTGTCTTTCCGCGATATTGCCAGTGGTGGTGCTATTAAAAATATTCCAATCAGTTCATTAGTAACAGTAGAACCTACCAGTACATTGGGTAGCGTAAAACGTAAAAACCAGAAAAGAGTTATTACGCTTCGTTCAAACGTGCTAACCACCCAGGGTTACAATGCTACCGCAGTAAATGTGGAGATTGCGAAAGACATTGCAAATTTTAAAAAGAAAGCTGATGGTGTAACCATTAAACAAACAGGAGAAGGTGAACAACAGGCCGAAACAGGAAGGTTTCTATTTGGTGCATTAGTTATTGCATTAGCATGCATTCTATTGGTGTTGGTAACACAATTTAATTCAGTCAGCAAACCTATTATCATCTTAACGGAAATTATTTTCAGCGTTATCGGAGTGTTTTTGGGTTTTGCCATTTCAGGCATGGAAGTGTCTGTTTTAATGACAGGCCTTGGTATTGTAGGTTTGGCAGGTATAGTGGTAAAGAATGGTATCCTTGTGATTGAATTTACAGATGAGTTGCGTGGAAGAGGAATGAAAACAAAAGAAGCGGTTATACAAGCAGGTAAGACACGTATTATACCTGTATTGCTTACAGCAGTAGCAGCTATCCTTGCATTTATACCGATAGCTGTTGGTTTCAATATCAACTTCGTTACGTTGTTTTCTGAACTAAATCCGCATATTTTCTTTGGTGGAGATAACGTTGCATTCTGGAAACCGTTAAGCTGGACAATCATATTCGGTTTGGCATTTGCGTTTTTCATGACATTGTTTATGGTACCAGGCATGTATTTAATTGCAGAACGCTTAAGAAGGCCAATGAGAAGGCAGTATGGTGGTAAATGGATTTCATTTATGGGTATTCCACCAATGATCTTCCTGTTTATGCCATTAATGATTGTATCTGCACTTATACAACGTGCAAGTGTAAGCCGCAGGCGCAGAAAACTTGCCGGCAAAGAAGCAAATGAAGCATTTATAGGAAGTTGGTTTTAATAATAGTAATAGAATAACAGGTGATTGTTTGACTAACAGACAGGAAGTATTGAAAGAATGTCCCCTTTACCGGGGACATTGCTTTTATAATAAGACAGTAATCCTATGTTAATAATGATTGGTTAATCGTAGTGTTTAATAGCTACTACCTGCTTTGTAAAAGCATTTGGCAACATTCTTCTGCCACACCAACTTGGTGTCGAATTTTTGCGACTTCAAGTTGGTGTATTCTTTCTCTGTCAGCGTAAACATAAAATCTTTTGGAAACCGCTTCGCATTTCTTTTCACCTGCTCAAGTTAAATTTAGAGAATATCTCAGGGACCATTTGCCGGAAAAATCAACGACTTTACCGACAAAAAAACGACCTGTCCGAAAAGGCTCCCAGGAAAATTCAATCTTTTTTACCTTCATAAAAAATTATACAATGAGAAACAACCATGAAATAGATTATAAAATTTATGGCGAAGAATTGCAGTTTGTAGAAATAGAACTCGACCCCAATGAAACTGCTATTGCAGAAAGCGGTGCGTTTATGATGATGGATGACAACATTGTAATGCAAAGTATTTTTGGCGATGGATCAAAACAACAGAATGGCGGCTTACTGGATAAATTGTTTTCGGCAGGGAAGCGTATACTCGTTGGCGAGAGTTTATTTATGACTGCGTTTACAAATACTGGCGCAGGCAAACGCAGGGTAAGTTTTGCAGCGCCTTATACCGGAAAAGTTATTCCGCTCGATTTGCAGCAGCTTGGCGGTACCATTATTGCACAAAAAGATGCTTTCTTGTGCGCAGCAAAAGGTGTAAGCATTGGCATTGCATTTCAGCGCAGGTTAGGTACAGGCATCTTTGGCGGCGAAGGTTTTATAATGGAGAAACTGGAAGGTGATGGAATGGCGTTTGTGCATGCTGGTGGCTATGTGGTTGAAAAAACATTACAGCCGGGAGAATTGCTTCGCGTAGATACAGGTTGTGTAGTTGCATATACCGGTGGAATTAATTTTGATATTGAACTGGTGCGTGGTGTACGCAACTGGATCTTTGGTGGTGAAGGTTTGTTCTTTGCAGTATTACGCGGCCCCGGAAAAGTTTGGTTGCAGTCTTTACCCATTAGTCGCCTTGCAAGTAAAATAGTTTCTTATAGTCCGCAGTTTGGCCGCAGAAAAGAAGAAGGAAGCATATTGGGCGGATTGGGCAATTTGTTGGATGGTGATGGATTCTAAAGAAGCTTTCAGTTGCTAGCCTTATCATTCTAATTATGGAGTTCAGACAAATAATAAAGAAAAGCCGCTTACAATGTAAGCGGCTTTTCCTGTAAATTCATTTGTATTTTTTGCAAAAAACAAAATGCAGATTATAAGTATGGTTAAGACAAATCATAATTAATCTGCTTAATCACAAAAATCTGCGTTCTATAAACTTAACGCCTGTTTAATTTAGCAAGCAGGCGAAGTATTTCCAGGTATAACCAAACAATGGTTACCAGCAAACCAAAAGCACCGTACCATTCCATATATTTTGGTAAGCCGGCTGCAACGCCCTGCTCTATTCTGTCAAAATCAAGAATGAGGTTTAATGCAGCTATACATACAACCACCAGAGAAAACACAATGCCCAATGTGCCGCTTGAGTGAATCAGTGGCATATCAATATGAAAAAAACGCAGTGCTATTGCCAGCAAATAAAAAATGGCAATGCCCGCCGTAGCAGTAATAATTACAGATTTAAATTGCTCAGTTGCTTTTATTACTTTGAAACGGTATAATAAAAACATGGCAATTACAACTGCAAAAGTTAATCCTACAGCCTGCATTACAATGCCGCCCGTAGCACTTGCAACTTCACCATCTGCTGTTCTATTGAATGCAAAATTGTACACAGCAGAAACGCCGCCAATAAAAACACCTTCAAACAATGCATAAACAGGCGCAAGAAATGTTGCCCACATTGGTTTAAAAATTAGCACTAGTGCAGTAATGAACCCTCCAATAAGTCCAATCCACAACCAAGAGGTAACATCTTTACCCTGGCCAAATGCATTCCATGTAACAGATGCTGTAGCCATTACCAATAAAAACAAAAGAAAGAACTTATTCAATGTTCCTCTTTCTGTCATCTTTACAACATCTGCATCATATATCTGTGCAGACTGCTGAAAGGTTTTTTCATTTAATGCCGGATTACCAGATTTAAAAAGAGCCATAGTTTAGATTTTTAGAACCAGCAAATTACAAAATGGTTTTTGTTGCTGGTAGTTAAATTTTATTGCCCGGAGAAAGAGGTTTAAGGTTAAAGGTGTAGGGTATAAGGAAGAAACTTCCAAACTAAGAACTGTGAGCTATCACAACACCCTATACCCTCCACCTTACACCTTTTCATTTATCTTTGCCCCAATGCAATTCAAAGAAATAATAGCACAATCAACTGTTAAACAGCAATTAGCAGAACTTGTGCAACACAACCGGCTTAGCCATGCTTTATTATTTTTAGGAAAAGAAGGCAGCGGTGCTTTGCCGCTCGCCATAGCTTTTGCGCAGTATATTATTTGCGAAACAGTAAACGGAAAAGCGCCAAAAGCAGAACCATCTTTATTTGGTGACGCTCCGCCCCCTACAAATGACCCGCGGCTAATGACTGATTCCTGCGGCACCTGCGCTTCATGCACTAAAGCACAAAAAAATATTCATCCCGATATACATTTTTCTTACCCGGTTATACCAAGAAAATCTGGCGATAAACCTTTAAGCACAGATTATATTAGCGAATGGAGAGAATTTATTGAGCAATCTCCATATGGAAATGTGTTTGACTGGCTGCAATTTATTAATGCTGAAAACAAACAAGGAAATATTTCTGCGCACGAATGCAATGAAATTATAAAAAAACTCAGCCTTAAAAGTTTTGAAAGCGGCTACAAGATCTTAATTATGTGGATGCCCGAATACCTGGGCAAAGAAGGCAATAAATTATTGAAGCTGATTGAAGAACCGCCGCCAGACACTTTGTTTATCCTGGTGGCAGAAAGTGAATCGCAGATATTGCCTACTATAATATCTCGCTGTCAATTGGTAAAAATTCCTGGCCTTAGTAACAGGGAAGTAGCCGCAGCATTAACCGAAAGGGCAAACATTGCACCTGGCCAGGCCAGCCAGGTAGCCAGTATAAGCGAAGGCAATTACCGCGAAGCCCTTCAACTTTTACAACATGCAGAAGATGACTGGCAGGATTTGTTGCGTGAATGGCTGAACGCTACGCTAAAAGGCGGCCCTGTGGCGCAGGTAAAATGGGTAGAAGAAATAAGCAAACATGGAAGGGAAAAGCAAAAACAGTTTTTACGCTATTTTAACCATTTACTGGAACAGAGTGTGCGCCTGAAAACCCTTGGACCGGATAGCAGTTATGCGCAAAATATGCCCGAAAAAGAAAAGGATTTTGCCCTGAGGCTCAACAAACTGGCCGATATAAACCAGCAACAGGCCATAATAGAAGAACTGGACAATGCCGCATACTATATAGAACGCAATGCCCATGGCAAGATGCTCTTCCACGCCCTCACTATTAAACTGTACCACATCATTGCTAATAAATCATTACTTTTGGTTAATTGAGCTGAATGGTGGATAAAGTGTGCATGAAATTAGTGTGTTTATGTGCGGTAGAAATTTTTGAGAACATTTGTTGCAATTGCCTTTATAAATATTTTGGGTTTTAGACTTTCAGGGGCAGTTTTGTTTATAGTTTGGTTTTTGCCGGATCAATTTTACCAAGTGCGATCCCGCTGGCAAAACCACAAAGCCTTAAGCGGGACAGGCGCAACAATTTTCTAATAAAGAATTACTGCCCGGCCCATAACAAATTTCCACCACAGCGTTTATACATAGTTATTGCACTGCATTAAAAGCGGCAATAGCATTTATTCATTTTTAACTGATTATCTATATGGGCTGTGGAAGTTGCGGTACCGGAAAACCTAATGGCTGCAAAAGCAACGGTGGTTGCAGCAGCGGCGGTTGTAATAGATTAAACGTACACGATTGGCTGGCAAATCTCCCTTTTGCAGACCCGGAAAGTGCATGCAAAGTAGTAGAGATTAGTTTTAATAATGGCAGCCGTAAAGACTTTTTCAGAAATCCTTCTTTACAATATTTTGAAAAAGGTGAATTGGTAAGCGTTGAAGGCGTTAGTGGTTTTGATGTAGGTGAAGTAACAATGACTGGTGAAATTGTTCGTCTGCAGATTAAGAAAAAAGGTGGCGATGAGTTTAACCCGGAAATGAAAAAGATTCTACGCCGCGCTACAGACCGTGATATAGAAACCTGGAAACAGAATAAATCCCGCGAAAAAGCTGCGCTTATCCGTAGTCGTGCTATTTCTAAACAGCTTAAGCTAAACATGAAGCTGACTGAAGTAGAAATGCAGGCCGATGGACGCAAAGCTACCTTCTTTTATATAGCTGATGACCGTGTAGACTTTCGTGAACTGATTCGTGTATTTGCCAGCGAGTTTAAAGTAAAAGTAGAAATGCGCCAGATTGGTGCAAGGCAGGAAGCTGCAAAAGTAGGCGGCATTGGCAGTTGCGGAAGAGAACTATGCTGCAGCAGCTGGCTTAGCGATTTTAAAAGTGTAAACACAACTGCCGCACGGTATCAAAACCTTTCTATCAATCAAACCAAATTAAGTGGCCAGTGCGGCAGGTTAAAATGCTGCCTTAATTACGAACTGGATACCTACCTTGATGCATTACAACATTTTCCTGATAATGCAGATACGCTACAAGTAGCACGTGGCAATGCTTTTCTTATTAAGAAAGATATTTTCAAAAACCTGATGTGGTATACGCTGCCCGACAGCAATAAGCAATACCCCGTTACTATAGAAAGGGTTAGAAAAATAAAACAGCTGAATGCCCAAGGTGTAATACCTGAAGAGCTGGAAGCAGTAGAAGTTACCAGCAGCAAACCCAAAGAAGAAACTGAAAGAGGTGGTTTTGTGGAGCTGGTTGGTCAGATTAGCCTGAATACTTTGGAAAAAGCAGATCGCAAACACAGGCAGCAAGGTGGTAATCGTGGAGGTAACCAGCAACAAAGAAATAATGGACCGCAACAACGCGGAAACAATCAACCACAAAAACCCAATCAACCCAATACCCCGGCACAACAATCCCGCCCGGGCGGAAACCAAAACAATCCGCAGCAACGCCAGGGTGGAAATAATCCGCAGCAAAAAAGCGGCAACAATCCACCACAGCGCAATAGTGGCAATCAACGTCCGCAACAAAACAATCCTGGTCAGCAACCGCCAGGCGGAGATAATAATCCTAATAGGGAAAAACCAGGTCCGCCAATTAAGAAGAAGTAAATGTCTGAACCAGGATTTATTGGATTGGTGGGATTAACAGGATGCTTTAATGCAATATTTTCAACCTTCACATCTGCAGTAATTTTATAAAATTTACGCAAAGGAGTTCAGTGCTTGAGAAATTTTTTATCGCTGAAAAACTCGTGTTCCATAGTGGTATAATCTGCGCATCTGCGGCATTATATTTTGCGCCATGGTCGGTGTCTTCACTGAACATAACTTGATAGATACTGCATCATAACAAAGTGAAGTGATCAATTAATTATTGGTTTGCATTAACAAAAAATCTGCACATCTTCGGCTATTTTCCTTCTATCAATCCTTTGCAAAAACTTCAGTCATCAATCATTATTTTTAGGAAAGGAAACCATTAACAGCATATTCATCGTAATCTTATAATGATGAAACGTTTTCTTATGAAGACATCAATAATAATTGGTATTATACTTATACTATGGCTAATAATGGCTCAAAGTTGCATGACCTTTAGAATGAGTGATGCTGATGCAACCAAAAAATTTAAAGCGAGAAATGTAGATGTGGTGATTAATACCATTACAGTAAATGATCGCAAACTACACTATTTAAAAACCGGCAATGATAGTTTGCCTACTATTGTTTTTGTACATGGCACACCTGGCAGTTGGGATGCATTTGAACAATACCTGGGAGATAAAGATCTGCTGCAAAAATTTCGTTTAATTTCTATAGACAGGCCGGGCTTTGGCCATAGCGATTATGGCAAGCCGCTAAACCTGGCAGCTCAATCTATAATTATTAGCCCTTTGTTTGATTATATAAAAAATGGCAAACCGCTTTATCTTGTTGGCCATTCACTTGGTGGGCCAATGGTTGTAAAACTTACTGCAGATAACCCTGGGCGAATTGCCGCATTGGTTTTACTGGCAGGTTCAAACGATCCGGCACAGGAAGCTCCTGAAAAGTGGCGGCCTGTTTTGTATAAAACACCACTTAATTATTTTGTGCCTGGTGCTTTGCGACCATCGAATGAAGAGTTATGGTATTTAAAAACAGATCTTGTATACCTGAAAACAGATTTCCCGAAAATAACCTGCCCGGTTTATATTGTACATGGTATGAAAGATAATATGGTGCCCTTTGCTAATGTTGATTACGATAAAAAAATGCTTACCAATGCATCTGCAATTCATGAACTGATTTTTCCTGATGCCAATCATTTTATACCATGGACAAAGTATGAGGAGATTAAAGCGTTGTTGCTGAAATTGTATTGATTTTTTTCCTGCTAATAGATAAGAACCAACTTATAAAAATCAATCCCTTTCTATCAAAACAAAACTGTGTTGGTTTCCTTTGTAATTGTTGTAAATAAGAACCCGATTATAGTTTTGAGGAACTATATCATACTTAAGCATATGCTTTGGCACCGATTGATCTTTTAAAATTGTACAGGCCAGCCATGTTGCAGCAGCGGAAGAAGAAGGATATTCTCCCACCATATGTTTAAAACGGGCAACAGCTGTCTTATTTTTTAAAACAGTTTCACATGCATTGTAATAATGTAACAAACGGCTATCGCCATTTTCGCCAGATAACAAGAGATCAATTTTCTTTTCTCCTTGTAAATGCTTCGCAAAAAAAAGTCCTAACTGATCTGCTACCAGTAATTCATCATCTGTATGTAAAAAATGAAGCCCGGCAACTTTTGCAGTAGCATTCTCTTTGGTGTTGTTTACAATAAACATAGCAGCACCCTCGCCTGCAATGCTTCCAGGTGTTGTAGTGGTATAAAGATCTTTTGAATTGATCTGTTCACTTTTATACCAGCCGTCCAGCAATTCTATATTATAATTGTAAGAGGAAATTTCATCTGCGCCACCTACTAAGTATGTTGCGGCAGGATTTTCTTTAATCATCATAGCTGCGTCCAGCAAAGCATTTTCAAATGCAAGTCCGCGGTGTACATGTGTTGTATTGTAAGATTTGTTGGCACTCAATAAACCTATTTGGGCTGCAATGGCATTGGTAGTGCTCTGCACAAAATTGGTAGGTGTAAGCATGCCTTCTTCATAGGCTACAATTTGGTTTAGAAATTTAATGCAGTCTTCCATTCCACCATTTGCAGTACCTATAATAATACCATCAACAGGCTGAACATTGCTTTTAATAACAGGCAAAGCTGCACCGGTTCCTATTCTTATGGCCTTGCCCATCCTGCGTAAAATACCAGAAGGGATTCCTTCATAAGATGGTTCTATTACCTGCAGCTTTCCATTTACATTATTATGCAATACATCAATAGCAACATCATTAAAAGTTTGCTGCGGGGAAATGCATGATAACTGATGAATGTAAAACATATCTTTTAAATGCGAATAAAACTTAAATTTTGTTAGTTCGGGGTTCGATAGTTCATAGTTGCTTGTACAATGAACTCTTTAACTGTACTTTGAAAAAATTAACGACGCACAATTACCACCAAACCCAAATGAGTTTGACATTACATGCTGCAATGGCATTTGGTTATACAATTGTACAGGCACCAATCCAGTTGCTGCAATTGGTTTATTAAAATGTAAAGCAGGGTACACTTCCTGGTTGTTAAGATTTAAAACACTGTACACAGCTTCTATAGCACCTGCTGCACCTAATGTATGACCGGTATTTGATTTTGTAGATGAAAAAGCAGGCACGTCTTTAAACAAACGTATCATTGCATTGCTTTCTGCTAAATCATTGTTCTCTGTGCCCGTGCCATGTGCGTTTATAAAACTTATTTTCTCTGGCGAAATGCCTGCTACATCAAGCGCACCTTTCATAGAGAGGTATGGGCCGTCGCCTTCTTCAGACAATGATGATGCATGAAATGCATCGTTCGTATTGCAATATCCTGTTAGTTCTGCATATACTTTTTTCCCTTTAGCATGTTCTTCTTTTTCCAATACAAGAAATGCTGCCGCTTCTCCAAGGTTCAAGCCTTTGCGGTTTTCATCAAATGGTGTGCATTTATCTGGCGATAAAATATGCAAGGCATTAAATCCATTAATGGTAAATTTTGCAAGGCTGTCGGCTCCGCCAACAATAGCCCTGTCTGCCCAACCATTTTTTATTAACCTTGCACCATATAAAATTGAATTTGCAGAAGAAGAGCAGGCAGTGTTTAAGGTATTGACAATGCCATTAATGCCAAATCGCTTTTGCAAATAAATATTTATAGACGCACAATCATAAGAAGACAAATATTCAGAACCGTTTTCTGTTTTGTTAGCATCGGTGTACAATTCATCTGTTAAACACATACCGCCAACAGTGCTTGCACCAATCAATGCTGTATCAAAGCGGGTTAGTTGAGAAGAGGTTATTCCTGCATCTGCTATTGCTTCTTCAAATGCATGAAGGGCGAGTAAAGTAGTACGGTTAATACCACGATCGTTCGCTTTTAATTTATCCTGCAATAAAGTGTTAGATGATTTAATCTCACCAAAAGGTAAAAGGTCTGCGTATTTTGTAGCAAACAGTTCCAGCGAACCAATACCGCATTTGCCTTGTACGAGTGCCATACGGTTTTCTGCTACAGTATTACCAATAGCGCTTATTGCCCCCATGCCTGTAACAAAAATCCTGCTCACTAAAAAGGAATTTACTTCGTCCTGTTTTTTTCAATATAGTCTGCCATAGTATTAATATCAACCAGTATTTTACGTCCTTCCTTAGGATCCTGGATGTTAATGCCATATTCCCTGCTCAGCAAAACAATCAGTTCAATGGAATCAATAGAATCCAGTCCAAGTCCCGTACCAAATAATGGCTCATCATCTTTAATGTCTTCGGGCTTTACATTAATCAGGTTAAGAAACTCAACAATTTGTTTCTTTAACTGCTGTTTTAGTTGTGTTGTTTCCATTGTAAATATTTCAGATCAGGTTTTTTCGTTTGAGGCTGTACAGTGTAATAATTTGTGTTAGCAAAGTAATGCCTATTAATGGTAAAATATTCAGTAAAACATCTTTAAGTTTTCCGCCCTCTAAAAATAAACCATAAAACGCTTCCAAGCACCAATGCAATGGCGATAGTTTCATTAGGCCCTGGAATGAAGCTGGCATCGCAAAAGACGGAACCAGTATTCCCCCAATGGCTGCCAGCAAAACAATTGATACTGCACCAAAACCATTTGCCTGTTCCTGAGTGTTTGCCAAAACACCAATACAAATAGCATAACTAACAGCACACCATCCACAAATAATACTTACAATGAGTAAGCCAAATTTATCTGCCGGAATGTTTAATGCCGGAAGGCCAATGTGCGGAAATAACCAAACACCAATAGAAAAAATAGCCGCTGTTTGCGCAAGCGTTACAAACATGTACGCTATTTGTTTTGATAATAACGCCACAAGAAAACTGGTGGGTAATGTTTTAAGACGAAGAAAACTGCCATTTAATTTTTCTCTTACCACACTGCTTCCAAGAGAAATCACTATAAAAAACATAGCGAAAATGGTCCACGCAGGTATATTATGTTGCGTGGCATTGGGAATGTTTCTGCTGCCATTGCGTGAAACTGGAATTTCTTTTATACCTGATTGGTTGCTTACAATTTCGTGTTCAAAAGAATCGGGCATTTCTTTCTCATTAAGCGAAAAATAAAGGCGCTGCAAAAGCTGTTTGTTTTCTACAATCTGCAATGCACTATACAATGCACCTTGTATGGAACTTCTGAAAGATTGTTGCAGTACAGGATGATAATATAAAGTAACCTGTTCTATAGCAATCGAAGTTGATTTTATGCTGTCATTCTGCATGCCAAATTCATTCAATGCCCTTGCAGAAATATTTTTTGCTTTTGCATTGATGGTAGCAGAAAAATTGAGTGGTATTACAATAGCAACCAGCGCATCTTTTGCATGCATGCGGTCTGTTATCTGTTTTTCACTTGCATCTTTGGTAACCTGCTTTATTTCAAACATGCCAATCTTTTCTATAGCCTGCACCAATTGTATGCTTGCACTGCCCGTATCTTTATTGCAAAGCAGCAGCGGAACTTTATTATCATTTACAAGTTCAAACGTGCTATTTTGTATTGCTGTAATTACAATAGCAAGCAATATGGGCATAACAAACATCAGTGCAAGTCCTGCTTTGTCGCGGGTTAATATGCGGATGTCTTTTAGTATGGTAGCCCAAAGTTTGAACATGCGTTGCTAATAACTCTATTTATGTTTTAATTATTTAGTATTGAACTTTAATACGCCATGCTGCAAAAAATATTCAATCTTCTAATCCCTGTACGCTCTTCCTGTTAATTTTATAAACAATCCTTCCAGGCTTTCTTCATTATTTGCTGTTAACAATTGCTGCAATGTTCCATGCGCAATAATATTCCCCATGTCAAACAAAGCAATTTTATTGCACAGTTCTTCAGCTTCTGTTAGTTGGTGAGATGTATAAATTAATGTAGTACCATTTTTATTCAGAGCTTTCAAATAGTCTATCATTGCATGCCTCGTTTGTACATCTACACCTACTGTTGGTTCATCTAAAAATAAAACCTGTGGCTGGTGCAAAACGCCTATGGCAAGGTTTACCCTTCTTTTCATTCCGCCAGAAAACTTCTGTACTTGTTTTTTTCCTACTTCGGCAAGGCCGAGTACTTCCAGCAGTTCTGTTGTTCTTTGTTTGATTTGTTTTTTATTAAGGCCATACCATGCGCCAAAAAATTCAAGGTTTTCTACAGGCGTTAGCTCCTGGTAAAAAGAAAAATCCTGTGGTACAAAGCCAAAAATGTTATTAACTGATTTATAATGCGGCAATACCTTGTTGCCCATCAGTTCTATACTTCCTGAGTAAAATGAAAGCAAGCCGGTCATGCAATGTATTAATGTAGTTTTACCGGCGCCATTAGGACCAAACAAACCAAAACGTTCACCTGCTGCAATTTGCAAATCAAGCTGCTTAAAAACAGGTTGTGATTGGCCTTCGTACGTAAAGGCAAGA
Source organism: Chitinophagaceae bacterium (assembly GCA_044227095.1). Classification (GTDB taxonomy): domain Bacteria; phylum Bacteroidota; class Bacteroidia; order Chitinophagales; family Chitinophagaceae; genus JACMLD01. Next base: position 826,693 of record JBGAFV010000001.1, read on the forward strand.
TCATGTATGCTTACAGCGGCATTGCTCATGAATGCCATTTAATTTTAGAAAGATCCTGAAATGCTTTTTTCTCTATCGCAGCTATTTCAATAAGGTAATCGCCCATTGTATTAAAATCTTCCTGGCTGCTCAGTCTTCCTTTATAAATACCTGCAGCCTGCACAGCAGCAGTACGCCAAAGGTCTCCAGCTTTTGTAAACTCTGCTGAAATATTCATCAACGCATCATTGGCATGAAATGCATGTGCCTGCTGTAAAAAAGCGCCATAGATATAACGAAAGCCGCCACCGCCGGTTCCTATCTCTTCCTGCATGCGCACCAATTGTGCCAGGTACAAACCTGCTTTATGCAAACCAAGCTTATCTCTCCATTTTTTTATTTTTCTTCCGGTATAAGCTATGCCACTAACTCCGGCAAAGCTTCCGGGAATATGAAGCATGTCCCGCACATTTCTTTTTACACCAGTTACAATAGCCCTTCTTACCTGGTCGTCTGTTATTACACGTTGTTCTTTAGGATAATAAATCTGCCCTTTCGGTGCCAAAGCACCTTTTGCAAAACGAACCCTTTCCAGTTCGTAAGCAGATAACGTGGTTACATTTTCCATTACAGGATCACTCACCAGAAAGTTATCGCCTTCTCTTCCGTAAACAATTAAGTTATGCGCATTAAAATGAAAACGATATTCTTTAGGGAAATAAGTAAGATAGTATACGCCTACCTGGCAACCAACAGGATGTCCTTGTTCAAGACATTCCATCAAAAATTTTTCTGCTTCCTGTTTTGAGCTGAATTTTTTTCTTACAATAGGTATACCCAAAGTTTTGCAGGTTCTTTTAAAAATAAGTCCGGGTTGTGTACGGAACGCAATAGCAGGTCCGTTGTTTATTTTTAAAAGAGGTATATAAACAAAAAAAAGACCGGAGCCAATACCAAAAACCATAGGCTCTGTCATGCTTCTTATGCCAATTGTTCTTAACAGGTTGGTAGTAACACCGTTCTCGCAGTGTGCGGCCTGCAAGTGCTCAAAATTAACCTTCATGCACTTCCATGGTTTTAAGCTCAGTTATAGTAACATTAAACGCTTCAGCGTATTTCTGCAACTTCCTATCGGATAATTTATCAAAAACAGATGGTTTGAGGTGGCGTTTTACCTGCCATTTCCAGAAGCCCGTATAAGCACATACTATACCGGTATCCATTAAGCGCAGTTCCATAAAAAATAAAAGCGGGCTTGCTTCTTTATTTAAAACTTTTTGTTTTGCTGCTGCAATACGCTCTTCAATATCCTGCCAGGCAACATCAAGTGCAGTAGCTTTTACTTCCCATCCGCGGCTCAGTTCAGTGGTATAATTTCCTGAATTGTCTACGGCATACACAACTTCTTTGGTAAATTTATCAAGGGCACTTGGGTCTTGCGGAATGTTTTCTTTTTTCATACAGCTTTTATTAGCAGTGAAGAAATATTTTTAACTAAAAAACATTGCGCAAAAAAATCAGCAAACGGTCATAAACGCATATACGTAAGAGAACCTGGAGCTTTCGGGCACCATTAACATTATTTTTTCTCCCTTTTTAAGTCTGCCGCTTTTAAACAGTTCATCAATCATAAGATAAACAGAACCTGCGCCTACATTTCCTATGCTATCAAGATTTGTAAACCATTTTTCTCTTTCAATAGAATTGCCATTCAGTTCAAGTTCTTCAGCAATTTTAGTTCTGAAAAACTCGCTTGACATATGTGGCAGGAAGTAATCAATATCACTTGATTTCAATCCTTTTTCATGCAATAGCTCCCTGAATTTTATTCCGCCAAGCCTAACTATATTTTCACTTAGCAATTTTACATCCTGCTTAATGGTTAATATAGATTGCGCAATAATTTCTTCTGGTGTATAATCCATATAACTCTTCAGCGTTCCGTCTTTCATTTTATCGCTGGCCATGTACATACATGCTTCCATCTGGTTAGCATACGATACGCCTTCAATCCATTCTATACGCAGATTTAAACCGTTTTCATTCTTTTTGTTTGACAAAAGAAAGGCAGCTGCACCGTCAGAGAGCATCCATCTCAAAAATTCTTTTTCAAAACCAATGAATGGATTTTCATCCAATTGCGCCAGCTTCAGTGCTTCTTCTTCAAAAGCATCAGAACGCAGTACACGTGATAATCTTTCTGAGCCGGTTGTTACAGCAGTTTCAACATCGCCAGTACGAACAGCCATGAATGCGTATTTGAACGCATGCATGCCTGCGCAGCAAACACCGGATGGTGATACTACTTCAATGGCATTTGTTTCGGGCAACCAACCATGCACCATTACTGCATGAGATGGCATCATCTGGTCTGGAGATGAAGTACCACAACTTAGCAATTGAAAAGATTTTAATCCTTCAGGCTTATTGTCAAACAATTCCCTGATGGCAAGTGCAGTCATTTCTGCATTGGTATGCGTAGCCTTTCCTTCTTTGGTAATGGCGTAAAATCTTCTTTTGATACCATTGTTCCGCAATACAATTCTTCTTGATTTGGAAGGCTTGGCATTTATCAGTCCTAAATACTCTTCCATTTCATCATTGGAAACAGGTTCATTTGGTAAGTAACTGGCTGTTTTTGTAATATAAACTTCTTTAAACGACATCTACAATAATGGTTAGTTAACTGCTAAATAATATTGTTTCTTCCTGGCTATACTTTTACCCAAAAATGGTCTGAAGAGCAAATTGTTTATAATTAAGACTACCGGCGCAATAATAAACAAAGCAATCAAAAGGTAATATTTAAATACAACCAGCCATGCTGATCTGTTTTTTCTTTTAATGATAAAACCTGCCCAAATAGAAAACAATTTAGTGGCCCTCGGCTCAATAAACATAAGATTAGATTTTACTTCTACTGCCTTTTGTTCAATTAAAGCCGGCTGCAATGTTTCCCAATTGTTATTATTTAAACACTGCAGTGTGGTTGCCCCAAAAACTTTTACATTTTCTATATCATCTGCAGACACACCGGGCTTTGGAAAAATGCCCCACATGCTGTCTTTCTTTCCCGTCATCATCCAATAAAGAATGGTTATGCCGCTTATAAGGTTGCTGTTCCTGTCTACCAATGCTATATTGCCCACCAATTTTGCGCCATAACCATGCAATGTATTTTTTACCTTTTCCTGGGCTTTCAGCCACATATTTCTTGCTCCAATAATTGTTACTACCGGTGTATTTTTTAAAACAGCCTTAAACGAAGGGTGATTTAAAATGGTGTTTGCAGGAATACTGGGCGATAAATACCATGGTTGATAGGCAAAAATAATCAAATCGTAAGAATCTTCTTTTAATTGAAATGGCACCAGTTGCGAAGTTATTCCCAATACACTTTCTGGCATGGCATCAAAAAATCTTTTTGAGTTCCATGGAAAACTAAAACCGGGCTGAGGGTACACATTTACTTTTTCTACTGATGCACCTGCTGCTGTAAATACTGATGTAAAATTGTCAACAATTTGCGCAAGCTGGCCAGATTGTGAATAATAAATGGCTAATATTTTTTTACTCATATCATTACCCGTTACAAATCTGCCGGTTTTAAAATTTTTGATGCCTTGCTATAGTTTATGGCTGCTTCGCGGGCAACGGCCGGCATTTTGCTAAAATTGTTTTTTATATACAGCCTGTCGCTTTCCAGGTTTCTTTTATAGCCAAGAATGGAGGGTGCGTTCTCCTGTATCATCAGCCTTAAAAAATGAAACTCAACATTTGAACTGTCTTTTTTTAAAGCGCTTTCAAGTTTTTTATGACCAGCTTTAAATAGATCCAGTTTTTTTTTAGGCCCTTTTGCTATGCCTGCCTTTTTCATTAATAACGCTCCTTCAAATCCGGCTTTATCTGCAGTTCCGGCTAGTTTTATTACATCCAGTTGTTTATCAATCTCATCTTCATTCTTTGCAGCCATAGCATTGTAAAAATCGCTTTTATTAAAGCTGCTCTGTTTATTTTCCTGCGCAACAAGGTAAAGGCCGGGTGCTAACAACAGTAGTAATAGCCAACTACACAACTGCAACTTCATCGGTTATTTTTAAAGTTTCAAATATAAAGAATAAACACTACGGGCAAATCATGGTTAAAAATGAAATTACATCTTTCAGTTCTTGTTTATAATGATAAAAATAAAAACCGCTCCTTTTAGAGAGCGGCTTATATTTAAAGGTGTTCCGGCTTCAATGGAACCTTTAATTTTTTGACGGAAGATTACAACCTCATCAATTCAATGTCCAGTTTGAATTTGATACTATAAATCTCTTCATTTAATAGTGTAAATTTTTATTTTTTCGGGCGGGAAAGCCTTTGCTTCGATGAATTGGTGCTTTTATACGACAAGCCTTTGCTAATAAATATGTATTGCACAAATGATGAATAAGGAGTAGGCTTTTTATTTTTTAAAAGAAGAAACTTTGTAATAATTAAAAAAATAAAACCGCCTAAAAAAGCGGTTTGTATTTATTGACGGAATGATTTACAACCTCAAAATTCAGAGTCCAGTTTGAATTTGATTAGAACAAAGCTCCTCTTTTTAAGGCTGCTTTTTAAATCATTTCGGGTAAAGCATCCTTATTTCAGACGAATGGCCTTTTTTGCCAGATAAGCTGTTTTCAGGGCATAAAAAAGGGTTGCCTTATTAGTGGCAACCCTTAAGCTTAATGCATGTATTTCAAGCTTTTAATTAAGGTATTTGGTAACTGCATCGGTTAATTCCTGGCCTTTAACCCTATTGTCTATTACTGTAATCAGCTTGCCGTTTTCATCAACCAAAAACTTTGTAAAATTCCATTTTATGGGATCCTTTACACCCATTTTATCAGCTTCTTCAACCAGGTATTTAAACAAAGGTGCTATATCGTCTCCCTTTACAGATACTTTTTCAGACATTGGAAAACTTACACCATAATTCTTTTTGCAAAACTCCTGTATATCTGCGTTTGTACCCGGCTCCTGCTCGTGAAAATTATTTGCCGGAAACCCTATTACAACAAGTTTGTCTTTGTGGGTTTCATATAATTTTTCCAGCGTTTCATACTGTGGTGTATTGCCACATTTAGACGCTGTGTTTACTATCAGTATTTTTTTGCCTTTGTAGTTTGAAAGGTTAATAGCCTTTCCATCGAGGCCGGTAACTTTAAAATCATAAATACTGCTAAATGCTGCAAAGGTTAATGCCAGTAGAGCGATGCGTAACATGATATATTGTTTTATTTGGTTTTTAAATGTAAAGAATCATCAACAAATTTGATGCTAATAAGGTTGAGTGGTGAAGTTAAATTATTTCCCCTTATTCTTTTGCCCCAGATTTTGCAGATTAAAATCAATTTAAACCCTATAAAACCAATTATTGCTTTTCGTAAGCACCCATGTCGGGCTGGGCAACAGGCCTTGGATTACCATCCAAATCTATAGTAACTGTACTGGCAGCGCCTTTGTTAATAGCGGGAGAATTTTCTTTTAACCTAAAGCTGTAATAATTTTTTGAAACGTTTACACTGTCAAAAAGCGGGTTCTGGTTGCTTATGATATTTGTAGCAGTAACATCTGAAGGTGTTGTTTTTACTTTCCAAAGGCAATTGGTAAAGTTTACATTGAATGTGCTACCAGTTTGTTTTGAAGTAACCACTTCGTTCTCTGCTGTACTGTTTTCGCTCCATACAATACAATTTGTAAAATTAGCAGTAAGGTTATCAGTAAAAAAACTCCCTCCTGCCTGCACATAATTGCTAACATACAAGACAGGATCCTTGTGTGTTATGTAATTATTAGCAATAGTTGGCATGCTGCAATGAATAAACTTATAATTGCCCCCCAATACCAATTGTACATTTTTTCCGCAATTGCTGATAAGGCAGTTGGTTGCATTAATAGATGTCTGAATTCCGTATAAACCTGCATCATAAATATTGTCAATAATACACTCGTTTAAAATAAGCTTAGGGTTTGCGTTAACAGATGGTCCTTGTGCCACCAGCCCCTGGTATGCATTGCGTACAACTGCATAACTTAAAACATTGTTTTTGCTGGTGCCCCTGAAATAAATGCCCGGCCACCCCGCAGGATATTCGCTATAAGGATAATCTAACCTGTCTCCGCTAAAATATACTCTTGACGCTGTATCTTTTTCTCCGTTTACAATTAAAGAGCCATCCACAAACAATGGTGCATCTGCATGTAAATAAATTCTGCAACCTTTTTCTATAGTAAGTACAGCTGTTGTGTCTATTTGCATCCCGCCAAGGATAACATAAGGAAGATCATTAGTCCACACAGTATTACCGGTAACTTTCACATTGCGCAAAAAGTGTGCGTTTTGTCCATAAGCTTCCAGTTGTACGTAAGTTTTATTGCCATTGCTTTCAATTCTTATACTGTCTCTTACAACAAAAGATTGTGTAACAAGTGTTGGGTTAATGGTTACTGTAACAAAAACAAATATGCTGTCATTGGCTTCCAATACAATATTATTTACAGCGGGGCCCGTAGTACCGTCTACATTAATTTTAAAGGGAGAAGTAGGGCCGCCCTGCAGCGTAACATCATCAATCTTTAATTTTTGATTGTTTCCGTTTTTTATTTTAAACATTTGGGTAATTGAACCAGTAGAAGTAAAAACGGTATCAAAATGCAGTGTGTCTGCACTTAAAAATAATTGTGCGTCCTTACTGGTAATAAATGTGTCTTTTTTGCAGCCACCAAATAAAATAATCAATACAATTCCGGTATAAATAAAGGTTCGCATCATGTAGTTTCAAAAGTACTATACCCTGTTAAACGTTTTTTTTAACTAAACAGTATATGCAAGTGTGGCAATACTAAGTTTTACATCTTTGGCTGCTAATATTTCGTGCCCACATGCTTCCAATGTTGCGCCTGTGGTTATTACATCATCTACAAGCAATACATGTTTACCCGCAATAGTTTCCGGTTTTATTAGTTCAAACCTACCCTCCATATTTTTCCATCTTTCAATACGTGTTTTGCGGGTTTGTGTTTCTGTAGCCGATACACGCCTTATGGCATTGGCTGCAACAGGAATACCCATAACATCAGCTATGCCATGGCACAAAACGGTTGCCTGGTTATAACCCCGCTTTCTTTCCCTTTGCTGGTAAAGTGGTAAAGGAACCAATACATCAATATGCCGGAAACGTTCTGTTTCGTTTAGCGCATTGCCCATAAGCCTTCCTAAAAAATAACCTGCTTCTTTATTGCCTTTATATTTAAGCTGATGAAGTAAATGCTGTATGAGCGAACCACTGGTAAAATGACATAGAGATGTAGCAGATGCTAGCGGAATTCTTCCCCAAAAACGTTTCTCTACAGGGTTATTTGCATGAAAATGAAAATTAGTAAGCGGAAACTGGCTCATGCATTGAATACACAAGGTTGATTGCAGATCAATATTATCTGTACTGCATCCTGCACATACATGCGGAAAAAACAAATGAGAGAAATCGTTTAATATTGTTTTCAATGCTATCATAAAATTAAAACAGCAATGTATACACCTCTTCTACTTTGCTTACAGTTATAATTTCTATATTGAATTTTTGTTTTGAAAGGCTTTTCTGGTTATACTTTGAAAGTATAATTTTTTCAAACCCTAATTTCTCCGCTTCAGCAATGCGTTGTTCTATTCGGTTAACAGCACGTATTTCTCCACTTAAACCAACCTCGCCGGCAAAACATATGTTCATTGGAATATTAGTATCATCGTAAGAACTTAATAAGGCACACAACACTGCCAGTTCAATGGAAGGATCTTCTATTTTAAACCCACCAGCAATATTTAAGAAAACGTCTTTTACACCAAAATGAAATCCGCCTCTTTTCTCCAGTACGGCGAGCAATAGTTGCAAACGCCTTAGATCAAATCCGCTAACAGTACGTTGTGGTGTTCCATAAACAGATTGGGTAACAAGTGCCTGCACTTCTATTAATAAAGGCCTCATGCCTTCTATTGCTGCAGCAATTGCAATACCACTTAACTGATCTTCCTTTTGCGTAATAAGTATTTCACTAGGGTTAACAACACCACGCATGCCTTCTTCTCTCATTTCATATATACCCAGTTCTGCAGTACCACCAAACCTGTTTTTTAATGTTCTTAAAATCCGATAGGCATAATGATGATCTCCTTCAAACTGCAATACAGTATCTACCATATGCTCTAATATTTTCGGGCCTGCTATACTTCCATCTTTTGTAATATGACCAATTAAAAAAACAGGTGTGTTTGTTTCTTTGGCAAACCGCTGTAATTCTGCAGCACTTTCGCGAATTTGAGAAACGCTTCCGGGAGATGATTCTATATAAGGTGTTTGCAAAGTTTGTACAGAATCTACAATTACCAACTGCGGTTTTAGTTTTTTAATCTCCTGGAAAATAGTTTGTGTATTGGTTTCTGTAAGCAGGTAAAAATTATCGTTTTTTACAGAAAGCCTGTTGGCACGCATTTTAATTTGTTGTGCACTTTCTTCCCCGCTTATGTATAATGTTACTATATCTTTCAATTGCAAACCAACTTGTAGAAAAAGAGTTGATTTACCAATACCAGGTTCGCCTGCAACCAGCACAATACTTCCCGTAACAATACCACCGCCCAATACACGATTTAATTCTGTATCTGCTGTAATGATTCTTTTTTCCTCGCTGCTTTTAATATCTTTTAATAAAACAGTACGTTCACTTTTTTCTTCTGTATAATCATCCCAGTTATTATTCGCTGTTTTGGAATTTTCTTTTTGAATAACTTCTTCAGTAAAAGTATTCCATTGATTACATGAAGGACATTTACCCAACCATTTTGCACTTTCATATCCGCAGTTCCGGCAAAAGAAAGCTGTTTTTACTTTGCTCATTTATTAAAGATATGAAGCAACTCTTTTAAGATTATTATCGCAGTAAATAAAAACAAGAAAATGTAAACGCCTTATTTTAAAAAAAGATTGTAATGTATAATTGAAAGTATGTAGCGTTGATGTTAGAAATAAGATTGAATGTATAAAGATGATGTTGATTTATTACATCAACAAGTTGTTTACAACAACAGTATTGTAAGATTACAACGTGAATAATTTATAAAAAGTAAAAGGGCCAGTATTACTACCGGCCCTTTACTTACTAACCCATTAAATTCTAGCACTAAATTACAAATATGCGCCACACTACAAAATTATTTTTTGTGGCTGTGAATAACTTTTCGGTTAGGCATAATTTTACACCGGCCACATTTTAACCCTTATAATTATTTGACAACCAATTAAATATAAAAAAAATTAAACGTCGCATCTAACAGGCAATGGTAATCGAAAGGTTACTACAACTTGCTGAAAATCTGTGTTATGCCTTTATTAAAAGAAAAATAAAACCAGCCATTCAAATTTCATTTTTCAGCAATAATCCCTATCCGGGTTAAGCAGATACCCGTACCGGATAATGCGGTATAAAGTGATTTTTTAATACCTCCTTAATACCAGGTGTTGGGGTAAAATAGTGGTTTTCATATTATAAAATATAACTATATGTATTAAACCAATTTGCTCTTTCCCAAGGATGATTGGTTGCCCAAGTAAAACATGGCCCTGCCTCCAGGTAAGTGTTTAAATGATATTATAAAAAACACAAAACGGAGTAACGATTATTTGCAGAGATAAATGATTTTGACCCAATCACTCTATAATATAACCTTGGCTATATTATTTATACCTCTGAAATAATTTATGACGGGCATTGAGGCAATAAAGAAGTATACAGAAAAAGATGGGCAACTTATTTCCATTAAGAAAAATTGCAATTAGTACAAAGTAAGCATCACCAATGCAATAATATATAGTGATCATGATAAGTTTAAAGCACTATAATAAAACAGTATCTTTTTGTTAACAGGAAGTGATCATGTCTTTGCCGTTAACAAAAATTAATGCAGCTATAATGCATGACAAAAACAGTTAAATTTTTTTTAATATAAATTAATTTAAATTGGGTGTAATGCCTTAAATTTACTTAAACCATTTACCTTATCTCCCCTTAGCCGTTGAAAAGTCTTTTACGGTTGCATGCCTGAGCTTTTAGTTTTTGCCGTTTATCTATTTTAACTTAGTTTTAAGTACATCTAAATAAAAATCAAAACAACAACATGAGAAAACTACTAAGCTGCTTAGTGGGCTTGGCCTGTTTATGCAACACAGCCATCTCACAGACTGTTGAAGTTTCCGGCAAAGTCTCCGATGATAAGGGGAACCCGATTGGCGGAGCTTCAGTTCAGGAGAAAAACTCAAAAAAAGGGACAACCACAGATGCAAACGGTCTCTTCAAACTAACCACAAAGCCCGGTACTACACTGGTTGTCTCCAGTATCGGATACGACAAACAGCAGGTAACTGCAGGCACTTCATCTCTTGTAATTGTAATGGCTTCTTCCAACACCGCGTTGAGTGAAGTGGTTGTTACAGCTTCCGGTATCAAAAAAGATAAAAAAGCTTTAGGGTATGCGGTATCTACAGTAGGTAAAAAAGACCTTGAACTAAGGCCCGAAGCCGACTTAGGAAGGATATTAAGCGGCAAAGCCCCTGGTTTAAATGTATTAAGCACCAGCGGTCTTAGCGGTAGTGGTACAAACATTAATATTCGCGGTATTAGTACTATCACTGGTTCTTCTTCGCCTTTATTTGTTGTAGATGGTGTGCCTTTTAACAGTTCTACCAATACACAGGCAGACTTTACCTATGGCACTCAGACTTCTAGCCGCTTTCTGGATCTTGATCCTAACAATATAGAAAACGTAAACGTATTAAAAGGATTAAGTGCGGTTACACTTTATGGTGAGGCCGGAAGAAATGGCGTTATCTTAATTACTACCAAAAATGGCTCTACTTCTACTGCTAAAAAGAAAACTGAAATTTCTGTTTCACAATCTTTGTTCGCAACAAAAGCAGTTTTACCAGAATACAATACTTCATATGGTGGTGGTTTCGATTTGAGCCTTGGTTTATTATTCTTCAGTAACTGGGGAGCTAAGTTTACAAGTCCACCAGCATTGGTAACACATCCTTACGATAAAGCTTCTCTTAATGCAGATTTTCCGGAATACAAAGGTGTTCCTTATGAATACAAATATTATAACAGTGTACCCAGGTATTTCAGAACTGGTACTACCAGCACTACTGCAGTAAACCTCGGTGGCTCTGCAGCTGGCATTAACTACAACATGAACTATAGCCATACAGATGAAAAAGGCTATTTACCCGGCAACACGCTTATAAAAAACAATTTTGGCATTGGTGGTACAGCCAAACTGAGCAACAAGTTTACCATAAGTGGTACCATGAACTATGTTAGCACTAACGTTAAATCTCCACCCACAAGTAACAGTTACGGAAACAATGCCGTAAACACTTCTGTATTTGGTAACGTATTGTATACACCAACAGCGGTAGATCTTATGGGGCTTCCTTATGAAAAACCATCAGATCACTCACAGGTATACTACCGTAACGACAATGGTATTCAAAACCCACGCTGGACCTTGTACAATTCTTTTACTGTTGACAAGGTTAGCAGGGTATATGGACAGATGAGTACAAAATATGACATCTCAAAAGAGTTGAACATTACATACCGCGTAGGATATGATAATTACTCAGAATACCAGGAATATTCTCAGAACAAAGGCGGTGTTGCTACCCCTACTGGAATTATGAGATCATCTACAGGTATCAATACCATTTGGGATCATACATTACAAGCAAGCTATGCTCACCCGCTTAGCAGAGATTTTAGTTTGAGTGTAGATGCAGGTGTTAACGCAAGAAAAGACCTGTATGAACAAACTGGTATGACAAGTACACAGCAACTTGTATATGGCCTGATGAACCATGCTAATTTCATTAACCACACTACTACCAGTGAAAATGGCACTAACCTCGTGTATTCTTCAGAAACACTGGGTATTGGCGTTTTTGGTTTTGGAACAGTAGACTATAAAGGACTTGCATACTTAACCTTTGGTGGCCGCAATAGCTGGAAATCTACAGTAGAAGCGCCTAACAGGAGCATTTTTTATCCAAACGTTGCCCTGTCATTTATTCCTACTTCCGCTATCCCTGCATTGCAGAACAATAAAAACATCAACTACCTGAAATTGCGTGTTGGATATTCTACCAGCGCCAATTTCCCTCCTCCATATGCAACAAGAACATCTTTGTTTATTGCATCAAGAGCGTTTATAACATCAACAGGCAATTCTGTTAACGTAAACTCTATACCAAACCTTTTGCCCAACAGCAATCTTAAACCTGAGCTACTGAAAGAAGTAGAAGCTGGTATAGAAGGTAAGTTTATAGACAACAGGGTTTCATTGGATTTGACATTCTATAAAAGAACTGCCAATGACCAAATCTTAAGAAGGGATCTTGATCCAAGTACTGGTTATACAGCTCAGCAAATTAATGCTGGTACTGTAACCAATAAAGGCGTAGAGATACAATTAGGTGTTGACATCGTAAGAAACAGGGACTGGAGATGGCATGTAGACGGATTGTATGCGCTAAATAAGAGCATGGTATCTGACATACCAGATTATCTGCCACAGGTAAATACAGCAGGTTATTCTAATGAAGGTACATTCGCAAAAAATGGATATCCACTAGGTGTTATTATGGCCAACTATTTTCAGCGTGACCCTAAAACAGGACAGCGCCTCGTTGGTACAGATGGTAACTATATCAACTCAAATGATATTGGTGTAATTGGAGATCCTAATCCAAAATACAAACTAACAGGTATCAGTACCCTAAGTTATAAAGCTTTCAGTTTCCGCATGCAATGGGATTATACTGTTGGCGGAGAAATGTTCTCTGGTACTGCAGGCGCTTTGCTTGGCCGTGGTGTAACAAAAGATACACAGTTTGACAGGCAGGCTTCTTATATATTGCCGGGTGTTCTGGAAAATGGACAACCAAACAATATACAGATATCTTCTTCTCAGGCTTATTATGGCAATAGCATTACAAATGGTGCCGCAGACGAATCTGCTATTTATGATGCAACCTGCATCAGGTTAAGGGAAGCTTCTCTTTCTTATAGCCTGCCTGCAAACATGCTTACTAAAACACCATTTGGTTCTGTTTCCATAAGTCTTTCCGGAACTAACCTCTGGTACTATGCACCTAATTTTCCAAAGTATGTGCATTTTGATCCGGAAGCATCAGGATTGGGTGTAGGCAATGGCCGTGGATTTGAATTTCTTTCAGGTCCTTCTGCACGCCGCATGGGTGCAAGCATAAGAGTAACTTTCTAAAACATTAAAAAGTAAATCATGAATCATAAAAAAATATTTGGTGCGATATTGGGGATTCTGTTGCTTTCGGGATTATCATCCTGCAAAAAAACATTTGATAAATTATTAACCAATCCCAATTATCCCAGCCCATCAACAGCAGATGTTGATTTATATCTAAATGAAGTACAACTTGATTTTGCAACTTTATGGAACGTTGCAGGCGATTATGGCGCACAATTAAGCAGGCAGCAACACTGGACCGGCCCTTTCTACAGAAACGGCTATACTCCTGCAAGTTTTGATGGCCAATGGCAAACAGCATATGCCGGTGTTCTTACCAATGTGAATGCAATGATTCCGCTTGCACAATCACAGCGCAAATACCTGCAGTCTGGTATTGGCCGTATTCTGAAAGCATTTACCATGACTATCCTGGTAGATAACTTTGGAGATGTGCCTTACACAGAAGCAAACCTGGGTAATGAAAATACAGTTCCAAAAGTAGATGGTGGCGCAAGCGTGTATGCTGCAGCGCAGTCTTTATTGGATAGCGCTATTCTTGATTTTGCAAAACCCAATGCAGCTGCTTTTAACGGAACAGATTTGTTTTATGGTGGAAGCAAAGCAAACTGGGTAACCTTTGCAAAAACATTAAAGCTTAAACTTTATATGCAAACCCGCCTGGTTGATAATTCTGCAACTGCTAAAATACAGGCCTTGCTTACGGAAAACAACCTAATCAATACACCTGCACAAGACTTTGTTTTCAAGTTTGGAACAAATGTCGTTTCACCAGACAGCAGGCACCCACACTATGGTACAGATTATACCAACACAGGTAATGGCGAATATCTTTCCAATTATTTTATGTGGCTGATGGGTACACAGAAATATGCTGGCGTTACCAACAATACAAGTGGTGACCCAAGAATGCGTTACTATTTCTATCGCCAGGTGGGTAATTATAACTGGGCTACATCTGCAACTTGTCCTTGCTTTGCAAAATCACAGTTCGGTAATTCACAGTTTCCTTCATGGTATCCTGCAGTTCCTGACCAAACTCCATATTGCACAGTAGGTAAAGGTTATCATGGCCGCGACCATGGCGACAACAGCGGTGCGCCACCAGACGGCGGTGCTACTACTGCCTGGGGTGTTTATCCTGCCGGTGGACAATTTGATGCTGACCAGTTTAAAGCTGTAAGCCTTGGATTAGGTGGACAAGGACAAGGTATTAACCCAATATGGTTATCATCTTATACTTCATTTTTGCAGGCAGAAGCTTCTCTTACGCTTGGTATAACAAGTGCAGGAACAACAAGAGATTTACTGCAGAAAGGCGTTACAGCGTCTATTACTAAAGTAATGGCATTCCCTTCAACAGTTAATGTAACACCAGATCCTGCTTACGTTCCAAGCAGCACTCAGGTAACCAATTATATTAATAAGGTATTGGCCAATTACGATACTGCAACTACAGCAGACTCACGTTTGAATATTGTAATGACAGAGTACTATCTCGCTTTGTGGGGTAATGGACTTGAGCCTTACAATAACCTCAGGAGAACCGGAAAACCTGCGGGAATACAAATAGCAGTTGCAGTTCCAAACCCTGGTTTCTTTATGTATTCTTTCTTTTATCCGTCTGTATTTGTAAACAGAAACTCAAACGCACCTGCTCAGAAAGATCCGGGCAATGCTGTTCAAAGAGTGTTCTGGGATAATCACACTGATAATAATTTTGTAAAATAATTTCAATAAAAAAGAAGCTATGAAGAAATTCTTAATTATAATTCTTGCGGCCTGTGCAGTTTTTGCCGGCCTCAACTCGTGTAAAAAAACGGGTGGTAATATAAACCCCCTCACAGATGTAACTAACCTTGCAGTTGGTACTTATTTAGTAATAGACAGTACTATCAACCCCAACCTTAATGTGCTTAGCAGCACTTCTAAGGTAGGCGTAGTTGTTCATCAATACCCGGCTGGTGAAACTGTAGATCATATTGTATTATATGCTACATTGGGTACATCAACAGATACCACAACATGGAAAGTTGTAAAAACTGTACCTTATACAGCTGGAAGCAAAGTAGATTTGGCAGCTACTACAGCAGAACTGGCTACAGCATTTGGTGTTCCTGCTTCTTCTTTTGCACCTGGTTCTATTTTTACTTTCTTTCCAAGAGCAGTAACCAAAAGTGGTAAAAATTACGACATAAATAATGCCGGTGATAATGGCGGTGGAGGTTTAGTTACCGGCCCTGCTTATTCCTCTGGTTTTTCTTTTACCGTATATGTGGTTTGTCCGTTTACAGGTGGCATGACAGGTTTATATAAAGTTGTAAGAGACGACTGGGCAGATTGGGCACCTGGCGCTACTGTAACAGTTACAGATGGCCCCGGTGCAAACCAGATAAACCTAAGCCAGGTATATCCCGGTGGCGGAACAGTAATTACACCATTACTTGTAAATGTAGATCCTGCTACAGGAACTGCTACTATTCCTAAAGTAGTTTATGGAAGATATGGCGGTCCTGCTTCAACTCAGTATTCTGGCGTAGGTGCTGGTGCTGGTGGTGTTGCAGGTTATGTGTTCTCATGCACTGGTTTCATAACACTAAGCATTATACATACAGATAATGGTGGTGGAGACTATGGCGCAAACAAGCTGATTTTACAGAAACAATAAACTTTTTTTCTTTTTTAAAAGCCCCCCGATAAAATCGGGGGGCTTTTTTTGTTTGATAGAAAATATTATTGCAGATGCAAATCATTAATTAAAAATGAATAGTAATGATAATAATATTCTTCTATTGTTAATTAATGCGTTTTTAATAAAGTGTGCAAATAGTTCCCCAACTCGTCAAAGCATTTGCGTATTAAAAAAATTAATATCATGATAAGTTTTAAACTGATGTAATCATGATTGTGCCGGTTAACATTGCAATAACAAAGATTTTAAGCTTACAACTTATCGAGTGCTGAAAAAAATGCAGCATTTTCAGATTTGCCAATGTCATCCTATTAGCTGTTAAAAATTTAACACTTACCAAATACAACCAAACCACAAAGTAGAATGAACAATTCTTCACGATACTATTTTCTTTTACGTCACCCATTACCTCATTTTCTTCAAGACAAGTTTACTTCATAAACCAAGCATCTACAATGCGCAAATAATTATTGCAGCATTTGGATATATACATGTGTAAAGATTAATTAATGAAAACCAAAAATGTAGTTATGAAAAGATTGTATGGATTATTACTTGTATTGTGTACTATCTCTGTGCAAATGCTGTTTGCGCAGAATACAGATGTACACGGAAAAATTACAGATGCCAGCGGAGCTGGTATACCCGATGCGTCGGTAGTTATAAAAGGATCTAAAAAAGGAATTAAATCAGGTGCGGATGGAAGTTTTGTTATCAATACCAAACCTGGTGCAACACTTGTTATAAGTGCTGTTGGTTTTGAATCAAAAGAAATTGCTGCTTCCGACAATATCACAGTTTCGTTAACCCAGGAAGTAAAAGGGTTAACCGAAGTAGTAGTTACTGCATTAGGAATAAAAAGAGAAAAAAGAGAGCTTGCCACAGCTACTCAAACTATTAGCAGCGACCAGATAAATAAATCTGGAACAGGTAACCCACTTGGTGAACTAAACGGAAAAGCTTCTGGTCTTACTGTTATTAATAGCGGAGGCGATCCTGGCGGTGGTACTTACATCCGCCTGAGAGGTGTAACATCTATAACAGGAAACAACCAGCCTTTAATGGTTGTTGATGGTGTTCCTGTAGATAACTCAGTAAACAACTATGATGCTACCTCTGCCAATCCAAACGTTTCTGGTTCAAACAGTAACCTTACAGGTGGGGTACAACCTACAAACAGGGGTGTTGATTTAAACCCTAATGACATTGAATCAATAACATTATTAAAAGGCCCTGCTGCAACAGCTTTGTATGGTATCCAGGCAGCAAGTGGCGCATTAATTATTACAACTAAAAAAAGCAGCGGTAAGCGTGGTACGAGTGTAACGTTCAATTCATCTGTAACATTCGATAAAGTAAGCCGTTTGCCTGAACGCCAAAATATTTATTCTCAGGGCGGTAATGGCATTTACCAGGGACCAAAAGGTGGTGCTGACAGAAGGCTTACATGGGGAGCTAAGCTCGATACATTATTCTGGGATGGAAATACAAATATTTGGGACCCGCATGGCAATATAGTAGGCGCTTCTGACCCAACAAAGAAAACGCCTGTATATGCATATGACCCGTATGAGTTTTTTCAGACCGGTACAACATACAACAACAACATTGCATTGTCTGGTGGAAATCTTAAATCAGGTTTCCGCATCTCAATCGGAAATGTAGATCAAAAAGGAATTATTCCAAAATCCAAATACAACAAAACTACTTTTAGCGTCAGTGGACAAAGTAATGTAACGGATAAATTCAGCATTTCAGCTGGTGTTACCTATACAAAATCAACCAACGATAAAATACAGCAGGGATCCAATATTTCGAGTGTAATGCTTGGCCTGTTGCGTACACCTACAACCTTTGATAACTCTTATGGTTTAAAAGATGCAGCCGATAACCCAGCGTCTTATATTCAGCAAAATGGTACAGGTCAGCAAAGAGATTACAGGGGTGGTGCAGGTTATGATAACCCTTATTGGACAGTTAACAAAAATCCTTTCCATGAAGACGTAAACCGTATTCTTGGTTTTGGACAGGCAAACTATCAATTGTATGATTGGATCTCTTTTACTTACCGAGTTGGTGGTGACGTTTATTCTCAAACTGCAAAGAATGCTTATGATATTTTCTCTAATGCATTTCCTGCAGGTGCCATTCACCTGTTGAATTATTACAATCAACAGTTCAATTCAGATTTTACTGTAAACCTTAAAAAAGATCTTTCAAAAGATTTTACAGGATCTCTTTTACTCGGTCACAATTATTTTACTTATAAAAACGATGCTAAACTTGCCCATGGCACCGGCTTTGTATTGCCCGGTTTTCTTGATATGTCTAACGCAACTTCCTATACAAGTAGTGAAGCTGAACAAAGAAAACGTACAATGGCATTTTATGCAGAAGCACATCTTGGATACAGGGATATGTTGTTCCTGACACTTACAGGAAGAAGAGAAACTTCTTCTACACTTCCTGCAGCAAACAATAGTTTCTTCTATCCTTCTGCAAGCCTTGCTTACGAGTTTACAAAAATACCAGCCTTAGCAGATAACAAGATTCTTAATTACGGTAAACTAAGAATATCAGCTGCACAGGTTGGTAAAGATGCACCAATACAAGGTTTACAAACTTATTTTGGTCAGGCAGGAATTACCGATGGATTTACAACAGGTATTCAGTTTCCTATTAATGGAAATGCAGGTTACCAACTTAGCTCTACAACCACCACAATTGGTAACCCTAACCTGAAAGCAGAAAAAACAAATTCTTACGAACTTGGTACAGACCTCGGCTTTTTCAAAAACAGGTTAACATTGAATGCCACAGCATACTATTCAAAATCTACTGATGTAATCCTAATAGTGCCAATTGCTTATTCAACAGGATTTGGCGCACAATTGCTGAATGCTGCTACTATTACCAATAAAGGATTAGAATTAACATTGGCAGGCGTACCATATAAAACAAAAGATTTCAGATGGGATATCAGTGTTAACTGGTCTAGAAACATAAACAAAGTAGTATCGCTTGCTACCGGCGTACCTAAAGTATTGATTGCTGGTTTCCAGAATGGAGAAATTGATGCTATTGCAGGTAAGGCATTTGGACAGATTTATGGTAGCGTTTACCAGCGTTCTGACCCCAATGACATGAAAAGCCCGTTATTGATTAATGATACTAAAGGAGATCCTGGTTATGGAATGCCGATTGTAAGCACACAAAATGCAGCTATAGGTGATGTAAACCCTGATTGGGTAGGATCTGTAATTAACACACTTACTTACAAACATCTTTCATTTGGATTTCAGATTGATGTAAGGCATGGTGGTGATATATGGAATGGAACAAGAGGCGCTATGTCTTATTTTGGAACATCTGCGGAAACTGCTAACCGTGGCCAGGCAACTACTTTTGCTGGTGTAGCAGGCCACCTCGATGCAAACGGAAATGTTGTTCATTATGCAACAGATGGTGTTACTGAAGTGGCTAAACCAGGCGGCATCAATACAGTATCGACAACCTACAACCAGTACTACTGGCAAAATATAGGAAGCAGTTTTATCGGCCCAGCAGAACAAAGTGTTGAAAAAAGTTCGTTTGTAAGAATCCGTCAATTGAGTTTGACTTATGATTTCTTCCAGGGTGCTCCAAAAAAATCTGTTTTCTCAACCCTTTCTGTAACTGTGTTTGCAAACAATCCTGTTTTATGGACTAAATACAAAGGCGTTGATCCTGAAACGAGCCTTGCAGGACCTGTAAATGGCCAGGGACTTGATTACTTTAACAATCCAGGAACCAAAAGTTATGGAGTTCGTTTAAATGTTGGATTGTAATTAATTCATTGAAAATTTTGAAAATACCGTTATGAAGAATTTAAGAAATAAAACAATTATTTATACTGCGCTTTTAAGCATAGCATTGGCAACATCCTGTAAAAAAACATTTTTTACAGATGTAAATGTTAATCCAAATGCGCCAGAGCCATCCAGCATTATTCCGTCTGTTATGTTATCTACTGTAGAAGGAACGCTGGCTTACACACAAGGAGGTGATTTCTCACGTTACACCTCTTTAATTACCCAGCAAACATTAGGCGGATCACGCCAGGCACAGGGATACTATCAATATACATTCACATCTGTTGATTTTGACAGCCCATGGGGTAATTTATTTACTTCCGTTATGGAAAATAATAAAGTCTTAATGCAGATTTCTGATTCCAAAGGTGATAATGCTTATGGTGGTATAAGCCGGGTGTTAATGGCTTACAGCCTGCAATTGGGTGTAGACAACTGGGGAAGTCTTCCTTATTCAGATGGCTTTAAAGGTTCTGCTAATCTTCAGCCAAAATATGATAACGATAAAGCACTTTATGATACTATAAACAATCTTCTTAACACAGCAATTACAATGCTTGGAGCCAGCAAAGGCCCTGACGTTCCAGGTGGAGAAGATGTTATATATGGAGGAAATACTACCAAATGGATAAAATTTGCACATGCAATAAAAGCAAGATTGTATATTCATCAGAGTAAAGGAAGTGCAGCCATGGCCGCAAGTGCACTAAGCGAAATTGCATTGTCATTTTCATCAAACAGTGATAATGCCGTGTATATGTTTGGCAGCACAGAAACTTCAGCCAATCCATGGTACCAGTTTAATGAACAAAGAGCAGATATTGTTTTTGATGCAAGTCCGCTGGGAACAAAGATGCAGGCAAATAACGATCCCCGTTATCTTATCTATACAGACCCGAGCTTTAATGATGTGAATGGCGTTGGCATGGGTTCTTATTATGGAGACATCAGCTCACCTGTTGAATTGATTACTTATGATGAATTACAGTTTATGAAAGCAGAAGCCACTATAACATCTGGTGGAACAGTAGCAGCAGCGCAAACAATCTACCAGGCAGGCATAACCGCCAATATGAAAAAACTGGGTGTGGCCGATGCTGATATTGCAACTTATGTTGCTGCAAACGGAACATTACCTGCAACAGCAGCAGGTGCAATTGGCCAGATAGCAGCCGAAGAATACATTGCGCTCTATTTAAACCCTGAAGCATTTACAGTATGGCGCCGTACCGGAAGTCCTGCTTTAACGCCTGTTACAGGAGCCAATGTGCCAAGGAGATTTCTTTATCCGCAAACAGAATATTCTTATAACAAAGCAAATGTTGCAGCTTCAACATTGTTTTCACCAAAAGTTTTCTGGGATAATTAATTAACCGCATTTGCTGTATGAAATAATAAAAAGACCGCTTCATTATTTGAAGCGGTCTTTTTATTTTAAAGAATTTATGATTACAATTTTATTTCTTCATCATGATTATCGTAAAAATGAAATTCGGTAAGATGGTAATTGGTGTTTTCTTTTAGCTTGATGCGTTGTTTGTGCTTCCAGCGCCATTTCCACAGTTTTGAGCGAAACATACCACCTTTAGTAAGATAGGCATACATAATAGGGTGCACAACGAGGCACAAATCTGTATGTTTATGTGTAAGCAGGTAGTTTAAGTTCTTTTCAATTTCGTCTTCCAATATTAATGCGCTGGAAATTTTACCAGTTCCGTTACAGCTTGGGCAAATCTCCTGGGTGTTAATATTTACCTCGGGCTTCATACGCTGGCGGGTAATCTGCATCAGCCCAAATTTTGAAATGGGCAACACTGCATGCTTTGCACGGTCTGTACGCATAAAGCCTTCCATCGCTTCCATTAGTTTGCGCTTGTTATCAGGCAACTTCATGTCTATAAAGTCTGCCACAATAATACCGCCCAAATCCCTCAAACGTAATTGACGTGCAATTTCGTCCGCAGCTTCCATATTTGTTTCCAGTGCATTTTGCTCCTGGTTATTGCTCACACTTTTATACCCGCTGTTGATATCTATTACATGCAATGCTTCTGTGTGTTCAATAATAAGGTAGGCGCCACTTGGCAGGTTTACTGTTTTTCCAAAAGCAGCTTTTACCTGTTTTGTAACACCGTACTGATCAAAAATGGGAGAACCATTGTGGTAAAACGAAACAATATCTGCTTTCTCTGGTGCAATACGCTGAATATAATTTTTTGCATCGTTAAAAATGTTTTTATCATTTACAACAATGCGGTTAAAATCTTCATTCAGCAAATCGCGGAGAATGCTGGTAGTCTTTGTTTGTTCGCTTAAAACTTTTGCGGGGGCAACGGCATTTTTCAGGTTCTGCTGTATAATCTTCCATGTCTCTACTAGTGCAAGCAAATCTTCATGCAGTTCTGCTGTATTCTTTCCTTCTGCAGCAGTACGCACAATTACACCAAAGTTTTTTGGTTTGATGGC
Source organism: Chitinophagaceae bacterium (assembly GCA_044227095.1). GTDB lineage: Bacteria > Bacteroidota > Bacteroidia > Chitinophagales > Chitinophagaceae > JACMLD01. Next base: position 849,047 of record JBGAFV010000001.1, read on the forward strand.
TTCAATAATTTTCTGCAGGCGTTTTCTTTCGTCTGAAGAATGTATTTTTCTTGAAACTGCTACAATATCATTAAAAGGAGTAATAACCACAAAGCGGCCGGGCAAAGAAATTTCGCAACTAAGGCGGGGGCCTTTTGCTGCAATAGGTTCTTTTAATATCTGAACCAGTATATTGGGTTTACCACCCAACACTTCATTTATCTTTCCTGTCTTAATAATTTCAGGTTCTACCTGGAACTGCCCAAAATCAAAACCATTTTCATTTTGATCATTAATAGCAATTTGGGTAAACTTAAGCAAAGACTTTGCATACGGGCTGAGGTCGGTGTAATGGAGAAAGGCATCTTTCTCAAATCCTACATCTACAAATGCAGCATTCAGTCCCGGAATAAGTTTTTTAACTTTTCCCAGGTATAAATCGCCAACGGCAAAACTTGCATCCGTTTTTTCGTTATGCAATTCTACCAGTTTCTTATCCTCGAGAAGGGCGATTTCTACTCCCTGCGGAGCGGCGTTAATAATAAGTTCCTTGTTCAATCGTAATCACTTTTACAAAAGTATAACCAATCACACACTAAAAGGAAAGGCACTGAAGTAGCTTTACATGCAATCTATCCATGGCTTATATAAATACGGCAATCGTGCACACTACTTAGAAGGCAGGTAAATGGATTCAGCTTAAAAAAAGAAAAGCAAGGCCTGCTACACACAAACAGGCCTTACTGAAAGTTATTTATTTCTCTTCTTATGACGATTTTTTCTTAGTCTCTTTTTACGTTTATGCGTTGCTATTTTATGACGCTTTCTCTTTTTACCACAAGGCATTGATGACAGTGTTTGAGTTAAATAATTATTTTAATGACTTTATCTTTTTATCAATCTCTCCAATCATTTCCGGGTTGGAGATAAGTTTTTTTCCTGCTTCATACCAATGAACTGCTTCTGCATTCTCACCTTTTCTTTCATATGCTTCTGCAAGCATAAAAACTGCTTCAAGGTTATTGGGTTCGTGCTCTGCTACTGTCTTTAACCGCACAATTGCTTTATCCAACTGTCCGGATACTACTCCACCAATACCAAGCATCAATTGCGCATACATATTGGTGCTATCCCTGCGGGCTACTTCAAGAATTTTTTGAATGCCCATCATCATCTCCTGCTGATTGGCCGCACTACTTCCAAATATGTAACAACTTCCTAATCCAATTTTAGAAGAATCGTTATTTGGGTTTATCACCAGCGCTCTTTCAAACAGGTCTTTACTCTCGTCTGCCATCCACTGCTTTACTGCAGGCTGGTTAGTTCCTTTCAATTCGTTTAAAAATTGGCGGGCTGCGAAGGTGAGACTTTTTTCAGAATTTTCCAACTTGGCGGCAGCCCCGGTATAATAGGCGTAAGGTTCAAAAAAATGGACAGAATCCTTCCAGAAACCGGCGAGTTGCCGATATACCTTAACCTGTTGATCTTTAACATCTCCGCGTACAACGCCAGACTCCAGGCGGGTAACATAGGCTTGTTGTGCCGGAGATAATTTTTGTTTGGCAGCTTCCAGAATAACTGCCGCATCAATTTTTTTGGGCGATGCATCTTTTGCCACCTCAGCAGCAGTGTGCTGTTTTTGAGGAGGCGTAGTATTACCAAAGAAATAGATCAACAGTAACAGAACAAGGCCAGAACCTACGAGAATAAATTGCTGTTTCTTCACTTACTAGAAAATTAGGAATGCAATTTACATCTCAGCATCGGGGTTTGGTTGATCTTCTTTAACTGTTTCAAGCTTTTTAACTTCCTGCACAAATTCCTTTGCGGGTTTGAATGCAGGGATAAAATGCTCGGGAATGTGAACAGCAACATTCTTTTTAATGTTACGTCCAATTTTTGCTGCCCTTTTCTTTGTAATAAAACTGCCGAAACCGCGGATATAAATATTTTCTCCCTGTGCCAATGTATCTTTTACTTCTTTAAACATTGCTTCAAGAGTTACCAATACATCAATTTTGGGGATACCGGTTTTTTCGGCAATCTGATTAATTAAATCTGCTTTTCTCATTTTGTTGAAAACTTGATGGGTTTATAATTTGTATCTGTAACAAAACGAAATTTTTGTCATTTTCATATCTGGTTCATAACCAATTACGAAGATAATATAAAAAGAACTTTTCTTTTTACCAATTCTTGGATAAAATACTGATTTTGAAGAATAAAGCGCCAAAAAGTAGAAATTCTGGCTATTTTTACCCTGTTTACCTCTAAATTTTGGCCGCTTAAAGCAGTATGAGACCCGATTTTACCAGAGAATTGATGGAATGGAACCTTAATAGCAATACCCGGTCCATGCCCTGGAAGGGTGAAAAAGACCCCTATAAAATTTGGTTAAGCGAAATTATTCTTCAGCAAACAAGGGTTGAACAAGGCCTGGGCTATTATGAGCGTTTTGTAAAAACATTTCCTACTATACAGCAACTTGCAAAAGCACCATCCGAAAAGGTATTTAAACTTTGGGAGGGCCTTGGTTACTATACAAGGTGTAAAAACCTCATTGCTACAGCGCAATTTATCAGCAAAGAAAGAAAAGGAAAATTTCCAGATGATTATGAAAGCATTCTTGCATTAAAAGGTATTGGTCCTTATACCGCAGCAGCTATTGCTTCTTTTGCTTTTAATTTACCACATGCAGTTATAGATGGAAATGTGCTAAGGGTGCTATCCAGGTATTTTGGAATTTCCACGCCTATTGACAGTACTGCCGGAAAAAAATTATATACACGTCTTGCAGATGAACTGATTGACAAACATTATCCCGGCCAATATAACCAGGCTATTATGGACTTTGGTGCAGTTATTTGTAAACCCAAACAACCGCTTTGCAAACAATGCCCTCAGAAAAAGGATTGCCAGGCCTTTAAACACAATACCATACAACAGTTGCCGGTAAAAGAAAAACAATTAATAAAAAAAACCAGGTGGCTTTATTATTTTATACTGAATGTAAACGGAAGCATCCCCATACGTAAAAGAAACAGCAAAGACATTTGGGAAAATTTGTACGAGTTTGTATTGTATGAAAACGATCAATTGCTGGAACCAGGTGAGAAAAATTTAAAACCCGTTATTACAAAACTGATAGGTAAACATTCTTTCAAAATAAAAAACATTTCGCCTGTATACCGTCAGCAATTAACGCACCAAACCATTATTGGCCAGTTTATAGAATTAGAAACCGCTGCACTGCCTGCAAGTTTAAAAGACTATGAGCTGGTAAAAAAATCGAAACTTGTTAACTACGCCTTTCCAAAATTTATTACTGCTTATCTCTATAACAATAGCAAGCCCACGCAGTTGTTTTAATAATAAGGAACGCTGATGCTTATGACAGGATAATTCTTTGCGATTATAACAGAAGATTTTTTTTCGTTGATTTTTTGTAGATGAAAGAACCCAGATAAATGTTAAAGAAGAAAGCATGTGCTTATCTTAACTATCATAATAATCTGCGTTCCTTAATTTAGACTCCCAGCAATTGCGAAATATCTTTATACTCCCTTTTTATCGCTTATTGCTTATATGCAGGAATGCTACAAAAACCGCTTGTTAAAAAGCTCTTTTTACTGCCTAAAAAAAAGCATTTGTTTACCTGAAAAAATTTAACTTTAAAGGAGAATTAAACCAGGCGATGATTATGCGGTGATTATTTCATAATAAATTATCTACTATGCGTGGCGTTAACAGGGTGATGCTTATTGGCAATCTTGGAAAAGACCCGGATGTACAATACCTGGAAGGCAATATTGGAGTTGCAAAATTTTCTCTCGCAACCACAGAAACGTATAAAGACAGGTCTGGAAAACTAATTTCGCAAACTGAATGGCACACCGTTGTTTTATGGCGCGGCCTTGCAGACTTAGCAGAAAAATATTTGCACAAAGGGAGCCTTGTATATATTGAAGGACGGCTGCGCACCCGCAGCTGGGAGGACAAAGAAGGCAATAAGAAATTTGCTACAGAGGTTGTTGGAGACAACCTTATCATGCTGGATAAAAGAAATGATGGCAACCATGGTGCAGGGCATGAGGGACCGATAGACAACCTGGGTAGCCCAGATGCACCTCCCCCGGCCGAACCTCCCGGCGACTTGCCTTTTTAATGAAAATTTATTGCAACTTTGCGCTTGTCCATTTTAAATGGAATAATGCTTCTGCCCGTTCAAAAGCAAATTAATAACGAAAAATCGCCGCTTTGGATTACCTGTCGGATTTTAATGCTTTTCATTGCTCCTTTGCTTTTTTAATGGCTGCCAATACGCAGGGCATTACCCTGCTTGTTGTACTCATATTATTTTTGCTGCTTGTTACATTCTTTGTTTCGGGTGCAGAAGTTGCTTTTTTCTCTCTTAATTATAAAGATGTAAACATGCTTAAAACTAAGCATGATGCCGGTTGGAAACGCATTGTAAGTTTACTTGAAGATCCTAAAACACTGCTTGCTTCTTTATTAATTGCCAGCACACTTATAAACATTGCTATCATTATCCTTTCAAATTTTTTGATAGACCAGGTGCTGGATTTAAACAAAGAAAGTGTATGGATAGCCGTTATAAAAATTATTATTATCAGTTTTTTTCTTGTACTTTTTGGCAAAGTTTTACCAAAAGTGTGGGCCTCTCAAAACAATCTTCGCTTTGCTTACAATGCTTCTTATATTGTTGAAATCATCCACCTGCTGTTTAGAAGAATAAGTGTATGGATGGTAAGCATATCAGACGGAGTAGAAAATTTTCTTGGTAAAAAAGCTGCTTCTTACAGTCTTGAAGAACTTGATAGCGCCATAGACATTACAGCCAGTACAGATGCAAGTGAAAAAGAGAAAAGTATCCTTAAAGGCATAGTTAAATTCAGCAACATTACGGTAAAGCAGGTAATGACAACCAGGCTGGATGTTTGCGGTATAAATGAAAAACTGAGTTTTAATGAGTTGATAAAAAAATTATCTGAACTGCACTATTCCCGCTTGCCGGTTTATAAAGAAAATCTTGATGAGGTTGTTGGCATTATTCATACAAAAGATGTTTTACCACATCTTAGAGAAAGCGATAGCTTTAGCTGGCATACATTAATGCGGCAACCGTATTTTGTACATGAACAAAAACTGATTGAAGATCTACTTAAAGAATTCCAGGGAAAGCGCATACACTTTGCCGTTGTGGTAGATGAGTTTGGCGGAACAAGCGGCATTGTAACAATGGAAGACATAATGGAAGAAATTACAGGCGATATAAAAGATGAGTTTGACGACGAAGAAAGCAGCGAAAGTAAAATAGACGACTACAACTATATTTTTGAAGGCCGTACCATGATTAACGATATCTGCAAGGTAATGGACATTCCTCCAGATACTTTTGAACAGGTACGCGGAGACAGTGATTCGCTGGCCGGTCTTATACTTGAAATTGCCGGTCATTTTCCGGCAGTAAATGATGTTGTATCCAGCGGCGATTTTGATTTTACCATACTTGAGCTGGACCGTAACCGTATTAAAAAAGTAAAAATAGTTGTTAAGCCGGTTTCCAAACCATAGAAGAATTTATGCCACAGCTAAAACAAAAAAGAACCAGCACTTTATTTGTATCCATTCTGTTCCTTATAATTACATCATCGTGTAACAGTGTATATACACCACGCCCACGTGGGTATTATAAAATTGATTTTCCGCAACACAGTTACCAGCAATTTGATAAGGCAGGATACCCATACAAGTTTGAATACCCTTCATATGCAAGCATTGTACAAGACAGTACTTTTTTTGAAGAGCAACCAGAAAATCCTTATTGGCTGAATATTGAGTTCCCGAATTTCCACGGCAAAATTTACATCAGCTATCTTGAAATAGGTGGCAAAAGCCGTTTTAAAACCCGCGACGCTAAAGGCAATTATGTTGATTCTATGGCGGTGAATACATTTGATAACCTTATTAAAAGCTCTTATGCGCTTACGTATAAACATTCGGTGAAAGCTGCTTCTATTGAAGACAGTTTGTTTAGAACACAAAATAATATCAGCGGTATTTATTTTAAAATTGGTGGCAACGCTGCTACAGCCAACCAGTTTCTTGTAACGGATTCTGTAAAACATTTTTTACGCGGCGCTTTATATTTTGATGCTACTCCTAATGCCGATTCGCTGGGTATAGTCAATCATTTTTTGCAACAGGATATGAAACATTTGATTAACAGCCTTACATGGAAATGAGCTAAGAGTGCAAAGAGAAAAGAAGAACAACGAGGTTTGCGCAAAGAGTTAACAGAGTCAGCAGAGGAAATGATTTTTTGTATCGTACGTAAAATTTTGAACTACGAACCCAGAACTGGAGAATGTGGCCAATCAGTAACCTGTATATCTATCAACTAATTTTTTCTTTTATCTCTGCTAGCCCCGTTAACTCTGTGCGATTAAATTTCTCTTTCTTCTTTCCCTCTTAGCCGTAAATTTGCACAATAAACATTCACCGTGATAGCAATAGAAAATGTACTGATAAGTGATGATGTGATAGAAGCACAATTTGTTTGCGATCTTTCAAAATGCAAAGGCGGCTGTTGCGAAGATGGAGATGCAGGCGCACCGCTTACCAAAGCAGAACTGGAAGAAGTAAACAATTCTTTTGAAATTGTAAAGCCATACATGACCAAAGAAGGCATTGCCACTGTTGAGAAAGAAGGCCGATACCAGTACGATAGAGAATTTGGATGGGTAACACCAACAATTGGCGGCAAACTATGCGCATATGGTTACCGCGATAAGAAAGGTGTTATAATGTGTGCATTTGAACAAGCATATAATGAGGGCAAAATAAAATGGAAGAAACCCATCAGTTGCCATCTTTATCCTATTAAGGTAAAGAAAACCAAAACATATGAAATGCTCAATTATGAGCCGCGTGAAACCATGTGCAATCCTGCATGCAAACTTGGTGAAAAGCTTAAAGTGCCAACGTATGTTTTTTTAAAAGAAGCCATAACCAGGAAATATGGAGAAGAGTTTTATGGTTTGCTGGAGCAGGTAGCGGCGGAATATTTTAAATCGCCTAAACGTGAATCGTGAGACGTGAATGGCGAAAACTCACCCGCAACTGACGATTGACACCTCACGAATATTGAATTACTAAGCAAAAACAAATACAATGTCCGAATCTGCTTCAATGTTTAATGCCAAAAGCACGGTTAAGTCGGCCGATTTGGATCACAGAAGAAAAATCAATTTCAATATTGGCAAATACAATACTTCAGTTCCTGCAGGCAAACAACAATTTCCGGACATTAATACAGTAAGGGAAAGAGCGAAAAACACTAAATGGCGTGCAATAGAATCTCTGGATACATACCTCGAAAATTTTGAAGCAGCTTTTAAGAAACGTGGTGGCAAAGTAATATGGGCTTCTGATGCTAAGGAAGCTTTGCAGGAAATAAAAAAAATCTGTGAAGCAAAAAATTGCCGCAGCATTGTGAAAAGCAAAAGCATGGTTACAGAAGAATTGAAGCTGAATGATTTTTTACACGAAAACGGTATTGAAAGCGTAGAGACAGATTTGGGTGAATACATTCAGCAACTGGATGGAGAGCCACCTTATCATATTGTTACGCCTGCCATGCACAAGAGCAAGGAAGACGTAGCTAAACTTTTTTATGAAAAACTGCACACTGCGCCCAATTTATCTCCCGAAGCACTTACACTTATTGCCAGGGAGAAATTGCGTACAAAATATACAGAAGCAGAAATTGGAATTACCGGCGCCAATTTTTTAATTGCAGATATAGGTGCTATTGCTGTAACCGAAAATGAAGGCAATGCAAGGCTTAGCTGCGCTTTTCCAAAAACACATATAGCTATTGCCGGTATAGAAAAAATAATTCCTTCGGTAAACGATTTGGGTTTATTCTGGCCGCTGCTTTCTACTTTTGGCACCGGGCAAAAACTTACTGTTTACAATACCATTGTTACCGGCCCACGCCAGCAAGATGAAACAGATGGTCCGGAAGAAATGTATGTTATTTTGCTAGACAATGGGCGGACTAATATCCTCGCCAATCCAAAAACAAGAGAAAGCTTGTATTGCATACGCTGCGGTGCTTGTTTAAATGCCTGCCCTGTATATAAAAACATTGGTGGCCATGCTTATGGAACCACCTATAGCGGTCCTATTGGCGCTGTAATTACCCCGCACCTGAAGCAAATGGGAGAATGGAAACATTTAAGCTATGCTTCTTCACTATGCGGAAACTGTACAGAAGTTTGCGCAGTAAAAATTAATTTGCATGAACTATTGCTGGAAAACAGGCACGAAGCTGTTGAACAGGGTGCATCTGCGTGGACAGAAAAAATTGCCTGGAAAGTATGGAAAACAGCAAGCCTCAAAAGAAACCTTATGAACAAAGGCAGCAGAAAAATAAAAAACCAGTTGGTAAACAAAGTATTTAAGGGATGGACAGCACACCGGGGCGACCTGGATTTTGCAGAAAAGACGTTTAATGAGATGTGGAAAGAGAAGCATAAAGTGAATGATTAAAACAAGTATTTTGAGAATATATTTGTAGATAGTCGGCATAATGGCTGACTATTATTATATACGGATGTTATTATTCTATACGCATACCATAACGCCAAGACTGCAATACATTGTTGATTTTATCGGCAAAGAATTATCTGACGAACCTTTTAGAATTACAATCGATGCGTCTGTATTTACCTCATTCAATGGCCCGCGTTTCAATTATTCTGACAATGATTTCTCTGAACAGGAGTTTTACATAAAACCAGTTCCATTATTGTTTGAGACAGACATTAAACCACAAACAATAGAATGTTTTGAATCTGATTATCATAAAGCATTTTTTCAAACAAGGGGCGATATGCCGTTTGATGTACTTGCTGCATCTTTTTACTTAATATCGAGGTATGAAGAATACCTTCCGCATGAAAAAGATGAATATGGCAGGTATGCACATACCAACTCACTTGCTTTTAAAGAACATTTTTTACAGCTTCCGCTGGTAAATATCTGGCTTGATGAACTTAAGAAAATACTAAAGAAAAAATTTCCTGCTATAACCTTCAGGCGAAAGCTTTTTAAATTTATACCTACTTACGACATTGATATTGCATGGTCTTACCTCAATAAAGGTTTTCTGCGCAATTTGGCCGGCTTTGCCAAATCAATAAAAGAAGGAAAATGGCAACAGGTAAAAGAAAGGTGGAATGTACTTGCCAAAAAGCAAAAAGATCCATATGATTCTTATGAATGGCTTGATGCATTGCACCTGTATTGCAAAATAAAACCTGTTTACTTTTTTTTAGTTGCCCAAAAATGGCAGGGATACGACAGGAATATTCCTACATCATCCAAAGCATTGCAGAATTTAATCGCATATTTTTCTGTTGTATACAAAACAGGCCTTCATCCATCGTGGCAAAGCAGTGTTGCCGATAACAATAAAACAATACTGGAAGAAAAAGAATGGCTTGAAGTAATTATTGATAAACCTGTTGAATATAGCCGTCAGCATTATATAAAATTTACACTGCCAAAAACGTTCAGACGATATATAGAATGTGGTTTGCTAAAAGATTATTCTATGGGTTATGGAAGCATTAATGGCTTTCGTGCATCTGTAGCATCTTCTTTTTATTGGTTCGATCTTGAAAAAAATGAGCCTACACAATTGCAGCTTTTTCCTTTTTGCTTTATGGATGCCAATTCTTTTTACGAACAAAAACTTACACCGCAACAGGCTTACGAAGAATTGATTCATTATTACAATACCATTAAAAAATTCAATGGATTGTTTGTTATTATCTGGCACAATCAATTTTTAGGAAGCGATAAAACTTTTGCCGGATGGAAAGAAGCCTACGAAGTTTTTATGAAAGAGAATATTTATTGGGATGCTTATAACTTCTAAACTTTAAATCCCTGCCCATGAATAGGCAGGGTTGTTACCTATACCCCCTAAACACAAAAAAGATAGTATGCAGATGTTAGTATATAGACTCGCAGTATCTGCTTCTAAAAATGTGGCGTTTAGATATTAGTATTCAGATATGTGGTAAAGAATCTATTTCAATTTGTAATGCATCAACTGGCTTTTTCTCAATACTAAATACTGGATATTTTATACTCACTTAGCCGGTACTGTATGTTTTTTTAGATTAAATACCCTCGATAAATTAAAACCAAACTGTATTTCGCCACTACCCCATTTGTTGGTGGTTTGAGTAATAAAGGCTCTTTCGTTCATGCCGCTGGTATTGGAAAAATGTAACTGAAAAACGTGGCCACCGGTTTCAATATCAATACCAATAGACAATGGGTTTGTGCCTTGTGAATGCGGAAAACCATTTGTTACATAGAAATAATCAACCACTAAAGCCATGCGTTTGCTGAATTTATAACGTGCTCCTACACCCAGCGCAAAAATATCATTTTCATCTGCAATGGCTACTTCATTTCTATGCACAAGTGTAGGACTAAGTTGCATGCTAAAGTGCGATGAAAATTTTCTACCTACAATTGCCTGGTAATAATAACCAGTACGTGAATTGAATGAAACTTTTTTAGACGTATCCAGGTTATTATACGTTTGAACAGACATGCCGATTACTGCTACAATGGAAAATGGAAAAGAACCCGGCCCTTTTGATTGCTGCACCAACCTGTATTTTAAAAATCCATCGTATTCTTTTAATGTAGTAGTGCGGCCAATACCAATTGTAAAATTCTTTGAAATGCCATAATCAAATCCAAGACGCATACTTGCCTGATCTAATCCAAAGAATTGACTGATGCCCTGGTTTATTGGACCAAACCTGTGCAGGATGCGAACATCCATTACGCCTGGTCCTAACATTTCTACAGAATGCCCGTTAATTACCCTTGTAGATTTAAAAGTTCCGCTTACATATTCTCTTCTTGCAGTTGAATCCTGCAAAGACTTCATAATATCATCTTGCGCACATACTTGCTGTAAAAAAAATACGGAGAGCAATAAAATAAATATGGCCTTCATCTTGAAATATATTTAGGTTGGGTAAAAGTTACTTCTGGTTAATGTGGGGTGCCTGTATCAATCCATTTTTTTATTGTAGCAATTGTGCAATCGCTCAGTTTGCCTCCATCATCTGGCATTGGCCTGTAGCCCGGTGCATGACTTATACACCCATACAGGTAACCGTTAGCAGCATAAAATTTAAGTCCATCATAATCGTCTAGCAATATGCCCGAGCTTGGCGAAGCCGTGCTATGGCAACCAGAACAATTTGCCGCAATAATTGGAGCAATATCTGTATTATAAGAAACGCTGGCAGGTATAACACAAGGCGTTGCTATTACATCTTTTTTTGCGTAAGCGCATCCACCTGCTATAATAAAAAAAAGATAACATAAAAAAATAACCATCAATCTGGCTGCACGCATGGTATAGTTGTTTGTTGATAATGATTACAGCAATATTGCGCCGGCGCAATGCTTTTCTATTTTAATAATCATACGGCACTAAAAGGTTTTGGGTTGCCCGGCTTTCTTACACTACTGTAATTACCACCTGCTAAAACTGTAGAATATGCTGCAATATTGTCTGCAAAGACGAGATAATGTGAAAGTGTGGGAATCTGAGAAATGTTCTAATGAGAGAATTTAATAAGTAAATGGCTGATAGCTGATTTTATGATGGCTGATTTATTCTATACTCAATTTCTTTATAAAGCAAATGTCTTCTTCACTTTCACATTAGCACATTCACCACATTTACATATTATATTAGAGTTCTTTCCATGCCTTAACTATTTCCTGTGCATGCTGTTTGTTTTTTGGGCGTTGAAAAATTTTTCTGATAATACCTTTTTCATCAACCAAAAAAGTAGTGCGATGAAGGCCCATATATTCGCGGCCATATAATTTTTTCATGCCCCAAACGCCGTATTTATCTATAACTGCATGAGAAGGATCTGCCAGCAATGTAAAAGGAAGGGAATATTTGGCTTCAAATTTTTTATGCTTTTTTTCTTCATCAGGGCTTATGCCAAGCACTTCAAATCCTTCTTTTCTTAGCAAAGCGTAATTGTCGCGAAGGTTGCAGGCTTGTATTGTGCATGTAGGCGTATCATCTTCAGGATAAAAAAACAACACAACTTTCCTGCCTTTAAAATCTGCCAAAGAAATTTTATTGCCGTTTTGATCGGCGGCTGTAAATGCTGGTGCTTTATCTCCTTCTTGTAAAATCATAATACAAATGTGAAAATGTGATGAATTTGCAAATGTGGAAATTCTATAATTCAATTTTCATGACCAATACCAAATCGCTGAATATTTTACCACAGAGTTACAAGAGTTTCGTCACACAGGAAAATGAGTTGCTCTTTGTGTTCGCTGCTTCGCCGTGTTCGTTGCGTGAAACTTTATCTAACCACTTCTTCATTTGCACATTTTCACATCTCCACACTTTCACATTGCCCATCATCTTGTGAACGTAAATGTTTTTTCCGCAACATTTCCCGCTTCATCTTCAACACTTATTTTTAAACTATGTTGGCCCGGGGCACATTTTTCATCGAAAATATAAATAAAACTTTTGCCTTTATCATTGGTAAAACGCAGCCATTTGCCATCCAGTTCTGCCCTGAAGTTTTTAAACTCATCAAGGTTATCCTTTATTATAAATACTATGCGTGATGCCTTGCTCATATTGGCACCATCTTTAAAACCAACAGGAACAATTTCCGGAGGCGTTTCATCCAACACCAACTGAAAGCTGCCCATATCCCTAAACTTAGCTGCAGCCCAACCTTTTTGCCATTCTGGTTTTTGCACGTCCTGTTTGCTGCCAGCAAATCTTTGCATCACAATTCGGTTACGTTTTTCTGCATCCAGCGGAACCACTGGTTTTATTCTTACTGTTAAAGAATCGTATAAAGGAATATATGCTGCACCAATGGTATGCACACCAGATACAACAGTAGCAGGTGCTGCTGCAGTTCTTTTATATGCAATGTGTACAGAATCGTATAAGCTGCGCTCTCCAACAAAAAATTCGCAGTCTGTATTTTCTGTTCCATCAAGCATCTGCGGGTAATACATTTTACCAGGGTAATTGGCAATAGCAGCAGGGCTTCCTGAATACTTCACTTTGGTTGATAAAACTACTGTGTTATTATATGCGTCTTTAACGGCTATTTTAATAGTGTGTTCATTGCCATCGCTTATATCAATAGCGCCATCTCCATTTACTTTTTTGTAAATGCTATTGGTATAGCCAGGCAGCTCAAATAATTGTTGGAGGTACGGTCCGCCATTGGCCTTTGTTTTATAATCTATATGTGCATTTAGGTTCCTGGTATTGCTATAACTTATCTTATCCATCTGAAAAGCCACAACCAGTTTTTCATTATCAGATATATCTGCTTCAAAAATTCCGTTGGGATTGGTTGAACCACTATGCGTATCAGAAGCAGAAATGGCAAAACTGATTTTTGGCGAGTTCACTATAACTACCGGCACAGTGGTGGTATAACCGCTGGCTATTTTTTTAATGGGGATTAGCCTGGGCGATTGTTCATACAAGCTCAGTCGCCTGTCGTATACAGCAAGCCTGCTAATGGTTGGTTTGGTATTATCTGCAAGCGGAAACCCAAACAGCATGGGGTTACGGTTTACATCATCCTCTGTTTTTCTAATTTCAAAATGCACATGCGGCCCCTGGCTACCGCCGGTATTGCCGCTATAGGCAATAAGGTCTCCTTTTTTTACCGGAAAAAGATTGGGCGGCAGATCAAGAAAAACCCTCCACGATTCCATTTTATATTGTTGCTGTTTCAGCCATGCATCCAGTTCAGGAATAAAAGCATTCAAATGTCCATATACAGTAGTAAAGCCATTGGGGTGATTGATATAAATAGCACGCCCAAAACCAGCTGGTTCAATTTTTATTTTGGCGATATAGCCATCCGCAGCAGCATGTACCAACAGGTTTTCACGATGATCGGTTTTCAAATCAAAACCCATGTGGTAATGATTAGGCCGCAGTTCTCCAAAATTTCCTGCGAGGCTAATAGGTATATCTAACGGGCTTCTGAAGTATCCTTTGGGATAGCTTTCGGGTACAAATGCCTGGCCATGACAAACCTCCATCACACCAATAAACAAAACAAGTAATAATAGCCGCATCTACAGTATTATGAGTTTAATAATTTTAAAATTCCGGCAAAGCTAAATGCTTACGCTCAATATATCCTCGCTCAATTAACCATCTTTAACAATGATTATTAAAAATACCCGGTTTATGGTATGGTTTTTTTTGAACTATGGTACAGCGTTTGACATATAAAGTGCGTCTTATATAATAGAATTGCATTAAACGCTTATTACCATGAAAAATTTTTACAGAAACCTTCTCCTCAGTGTTGTAATGATATTTGCCACAGTAGTAGGATGGGTAAAAGGACAGGAAGCAAAACAAAAATTGGTTTACAAATGGAAAACCAGTTACGATGAAAAGCGCCAGCTTGCAAGAAAGCGTATGGCACAGCGCAAAGGACAAGTGGTGCTTGATGATGTTGAATGGGCCGCTTTTCACAACAGCTAATATTAGTTAACCTGAGCAATAAAAAAGCCCGGACTTCTTGTCCGGGTTTTTTGTTGATATACCTGTAAAAAAATTATAGCAATTAAGGCTTTTTTAATTCCAAAGAAAAATCCAGATAGCACAAGTGCCTCACCGCTGTTTCTAATTCACTATACAAACCATCGTTCGTAAAAAATGCACAGTGCCCCTGTGTAAAACTCCTTTAAAAAAATAACAGCAATATATTCTTTCACTCCCTTACTTTTGCGCAATTTGTTTGACCGGCCTCTCCCTTCCAACAGAGGCTGCTATACAAGCGAATTAACCTATTATGCCAAAAGACACTTCCATACGTTCAGTTCTTATTATCGGTTCGGGCCCAATTATTATCGGACAGGCCTGTGAGTTTGATTATTCGGGTACACAAGCTGCCCGCAGTTTGAGAGAAGAAGGAATTAAAGTAATACTGATTAACAGCAACCCGGCCACTATTATGACAGACCCCATGATGGCCGACAGGGTTTACCTTTTACCATTAACGGTAGAAAGTATTGAACAAATACTGGAAGAAAATCAAATAGATGCGGTATTGCCTACAATGGGCGGACAAACAGCCCTTAATCTTGCCAAAGAAGCAGAAGATTTGGGCATTTGGCAGAAATACAATGTGCGTTTAATAGGCGTAGACATTAAAGCGATTGACAAAGCAGAAGACCGCGAAAAATTCCGCCAGTGGATGATAGAAATGAATGTGCCTGTGGCTACTGCTAAAACTGCCAATTCATTTTTAGAAGGAAAAGAATTTGCCCAGCAAATAGGTTTTCCATTGGTAATTCGTCCATCTTTTACTTTAGGTGGAACCGGTGGTGGTTTTGTACACGATAAAGACGATTTGGATGAAGCCCTTAACCGTGGCCTGCAGGCTTCCCCTATTCACGAAGTGCTGGTAGAAAAAGCAGTGCTTGGCTGGAAAGAATTTGAGTTGGAACTATTGAGAGATTCAAACGACAACGTTGTTATTATATGTACCGTTGAGAATTTTGATCCTATGGGCGTACACACGGGAGATTCTATAACCGTTGCGCCTGCAATGACCCTTAGCGA
Source organism: Chitinophagaceae bacterium (assembly GCA_044227095.1). GTDB lineage: Bacteria > Bacteroidota > Bacteroidia > Chitinophagales > Chitinophagaceae > JACMLD01. The sequence continues at coordinate 864,753 of JBGAFV010000001.1, forward strand.
TACTGCCTTTCAATTGATGCGCAACACTGCCATACGCATGATGCGTGACCTGGGCAATTTTGCCGGAGGTTGCAATGTTCAGTTTGCATTAAATCCGGATACAGAAGAAATTATAGCGATTGAAATTAATCCTCGTGTAAGCCGTTCTTCTGCGCTGGCTTCTAAAGCAACTGGTTATCCAATTGCTAAAATTGCAGCCAAACTTGCTATTGGTTATTATTTGGATGAGTTGGAAAATCAGATCACCAAAAACACTTCTGCATATTTTGAACCGGCGTTGGATTATGTAATTGTAAAAATGCCCCGCTGGAATTTTGATAAATTCAAAGGTGCTAACGATACACTTGGCCTGCAAATGAAAAGTGTTGGTGAAGTAATGTCTATCGGCAGAAGCTTTACAGAAGCTGTTCAAAAAGCATGTCAGAGTTTAGAAAACAATGCCGTTGGCCTTGGCTATTATGGCAAAAGCCAGATGCATGCAGAGGAATTAATTGAATACCTGAAGACGCCAAAATGGGATCGCATCTTCCGAATAAAAGATGCGCTGATGATGGGCATTTCTGTAAGCACTATCTCAAAAGCTACCAATGGTATTGATCGCTGGTTCCTTAACCAGATAAAACTGATTTGTGAAATTGAAAAAGAAATAGCCAAATACAAACTGGAAACATTGCCGCTGGAACTGCTTGAAAAAAGCAAACGTCACGGTTTTAGTGATGAGCAGATTTCGAAAATAATGAACGACAGCAATGAAGAAGCAGTGTATGAAAAAAGAAAAGCCGCTGGCATTACCCGTGTATTTAAAATGGTAGATACCTGCAGCGCAGAGTTTGAAGCAAAAACACCATACTTCTATTCCACTTTTGAAAAAGGAAATTCAAACGAAAGCAAAGTAACCGATAAGAAAAAGATCATTGTACTTGGTTCTGGACCAAACCGAATTGGCCAGGGTATTGAATTTGATTACTGCTGTGTGCATGGTTTACTTGCTATAAAAGAATGCGGTTACGAAGCCATAATGGTAAACTGTAACCCGGAAACTGTGTCTACCGATTTTGACATGGCCGATAAACTTTATTTTGAACCTGTCTATTGGGAAAACCTTTGGGAAATTATTGAACTTGAAAAACCAGAAGGTGTAATTGTGCAATTGGGTGGACAAACGGCATTGAAACTTGCAGAACGCCTGCACAAAAAAGGTATAAAAATAATCGGCACTTCTTACGATAGCATGGACATTGCCGAAGACCGTGGCCGCTTTAGTGATATGCTGAAAGAACTTGATGTTCCATATCCTTCTTATGGCACTGCAGAAACAGTAGATGAAGCGGTAGAAGTTGCTAACCGTGTAGGCTACCCGGTTTTGGTGCGCCCAAGTTATGTTCTTGGCGGACAAAGAATGCGTATTGTTATTAATGATGATGAAGTAGAAAGCGCCGTAGTTAGTTTATTAAAACATTTGCCCGGCAATAAAATATTGGTAGATCATTTCTTAGACCGTTGCCAGGAAGCTGAAATTGATGGCATATTTGACGGTGAGAATTTTCATGTAATGGGTGTAATGGAACATATAGAACCTGCAGGTATACATAGTGGCGATAGCAATGCTGTGCTGCCACAATTCAACCTTACACCGTTGGTAGTACATACCATGGAGGAATATGCAGAGAAAATTGCAAGGGCTTTAAACATCAAAGGCCTTATCAATATTCAGTTTGCTATTAAAGACAGTAAAGTTTTTGTGATAGAAGCTAACCCACGTGCATCTCGCACCACACCGTTTATTGCAAAAGCTTACCAGATACCATATCTTAATGTAGCTACCAAAGTAATGATTGGTGGCCACAAACTAAAAGACTTTAAGTTTGAGAAGAAGCTAAAAGGCTTTGCTATTAAAGAACCGGTATTTAGCTTTAATAAATTCCCTGGTGTAAATAAAGAACTAGGACCAGAAATGAAAAGCACCGGAGAAGCTATCCGTTTTATAAAAGACTTGCGAGACCCATACTTCAGGCAGTTGTATAAAGACAGAAGTATGTATTTGAGCAAGTAAAACGAGGATTTGGGAGGATTAAAAAGATTGAAGGATAGCTTTTAATGGCTATCCTTTTTTTATTTCTGTTTATTTCTCGCAAAGCACGCAAAGGCGCAGCTCAAAGAAGAACAAAACATTTCTATGTGGACCTATGATTCTATTGCTCCTATGTGGTAAAAACAATCTGCACATTCTGCTGCTAAAACTCATTGCTTGCAAAGCACGCAAAGGTGCAGCGCAAAGAAGAACAAAACATTTCTATGTGGGCCTATGATTCTATTGCTCCTATGTGGTAAAAACAATCTGCGCATTCTGCTGCTAAAACTCATTGCTTGCAAAGCACGCAAAGGTGCAGCGCAAAGAAGAACAAAACGTTTCTATGTGGGCCTATGGTTCTATTGCTCCTATGTGGTAAAAACAATCTGCGCATTCTGCAACTAAAACTTATTTCCCGCTGTAAAAAAATCATACCTGTTCCTAACCGCCATAAAAATCTGCGTTCCATTGCACATTTTATAATCTTTAGTACCTTAATTATATGAACAAAGAAATTCAAACCATTGTACACAACCTGCAGGAAGTATTAAATGGTCAGCCCTGGTATGGAAGAGCGGTTTATGAAATGCTGGAAGAAATTAATGATGCAAAAGTTTATGAACGACCAGACAACAATCATTCTTTAATTGATTTGCTGTACCATATGCTTACATGGGCCGAATTTGTGCAACAGCGAATAGAAAAAATTCCTATACACGATATGGCGGCACTTGAAGCATTGGACTGGCGAACTATTGATCCGTCCATTCATACATGGCAAAAAGGGTTGGCTGCATTAAAAACATCACACAATAAAATTGTAGAACATTTACAAATAAGAAAAGATATTTTCCTGGAAGAAATTGTTGATTACAGAAAATATAATTTTCGTTTTTTGATCAATGGATTAGTTCAACACAATATTTATCACCTTGGGCAAATAGTCTATATAAACAAAATGTTAGGGGGATAAGGGGATAAAGTTTCACGCTGAGAACGCAAAGTGCGCAAAAGATTTTATGAATACCCATTGTTCCAACCGTTGAACTGAGCGTAGCAACGATGATCAATCTGTGTTACTGATGCTGGTCTAAAAAAAGTTAATAGCCTATGCCTTACATCTTCTGCCTTTCACCATCTTAATCGTCATCGTCTTTACCGTCTTTCAATTTTACAAAGGCAGCTCTTTTAGGTGCAGGAAAAATAATATCAGATCCTTTTAAGCCATGCCATAACACGATATTAAATTCAAGATCCGGTACTGCATCTTCTTTAGCAAGATTAAATTTTTCTGATCGCTGCTGCCATTCATTAAGCGCCGTATTTTTTTCAGACAAATCAATATTGGGATGTACTGTTTCAAACGCAGCAAGATTAGGTTGTGCACTAAAACAATTCCACATTGGCGTAGCTGCTGCATCATATTGGCTCATAGGCGGCATGCCCAGTATAAGTTCTATTGTACGCAGCATAGAAGAAGTAGAATACATGGTGTGATCTACAAATCCTCTTTTTACAAAACCACCAGCGATATAAGCAGTGCTGCGATGTGCATCTACATGATCGGCGCCGTTTTGCGCATCATCTTCAATTACAAAAACAGCAGTCTCTTTCCAGATAGGGCTCTTGCTTAAATATTCTATAAACATACCAACAGCTAAATCGTTATCTGCTACATGGGCATAAGGTGTAGGCCTTCCTTTTTTCAATCCTTCGGTATGATCATTACCCATACGCACAGTATTAAAACGTGGTACATTACCAGCAGCCAGTAAAGAATCAAACTCCTGCTTCCATTGATTTACACGTGTTGTATCACGCACATTCATATTCCAGCCGGTGTAATACGGACAAAAATGATTTTTTAAAATTTCAATATTGGCTTTTGCATCATCTGCAAACTCTCCGTAAGTGCGATAGCTTAAGCTTGCACGTTTACATTGATCCCATATAAAACCATTTTTATTATTGGCAATAGCACGGTTGCCTTCACCATCATAAGTTCCACCACGGCCACCATAACTGGTTGGCCATGTTTTTTCGAGATAATCATTTGCATAAGCCGCAGTAGTCCATGTATGGCCATCCATGCTTACTTCTGCATCTACATAAAAATTATCAAGCAGTACAAATTCTTTTGCCAGTTTATGAAGGTTGGGCGTAATTTTTTCTCCAAACAAAACAAGCGATGGATCTCCATTTCCTTCTTTCATATCTCCAAGCACCTGGTCATAAGTGCGGTTTTCTTTAATAATGTAGAAAACATATTTTATTGGCGATGCATTGCCCGTTTTCATTGGCACAGGATTTCCTGGTTCTCCGGTAGTAATGCTTTCTTTTTCTTTTGTATAAGGCGTGTTTTTATAAACAAGGGATGAATACTGGCTAAGTTGCGCATCGGTTGGTTCATCAATAATACTCAGCGTTCCTTTAAAAAGCCCGCCAATATATTGTACAGATATAGGTTTGGTTCTATCGCCACCCTGGTAAATCACTTCTTCTTTTGGCCTTACAGGATTAGGGCCATAAGGATTTGCCATAGAAGAAAATCCTTTTCCATTGCTTACAAAAAGTTTTTTACCAATTACTTTAACGCAGGTTGGGTACCAGCCCACCGGTATAAAACCTTTGCTTTTGCTAAGACCGGGTTTCCTTACATCAAAAACTGCAATGCAATTATTATCTGCATTGGCAATGTACAATGTTTTTTCATTGGCACTTAATGCTAGTCCGTTGGTAGTAGATCCATTAGGGGCATCAGGATATAAAGCGGCGTTTAGTGTTTCTACAATTTTTTTCTGTGGCAGGTTTATTACTGAAACGTTGTTATCATTTGCATTGGCTACAAAAAGATAATTGCCTTTTTTATTAAGGCACATGGCGTTGGGGTTATCGCCAACTTTTATCTCACCTGCAATAGTATAATCAGCAGTATTTACAATAATCACTTTATCACAACCCCAGCAACTTACATACAATTCCTTTTTATTAGAAGAAAGAAGACAGGAAAAGCCTTCACCACCCAATGATATTTTTTTAAGGATGGCTTTGCTCATCATATCCAGCACATACAAAGAATTGTTTTCTTTTGTAACAACATACATGATGTTCTTATCATCATCTATCTCTATACCTGCGGGAGAAATTTTTTCGGGCCATTTCTTACCCAGTACCAGGCTATCTTTTAATACAAGTTTATTGTTGATAACAGCATACACTAAAATCCAATTATCGTTTCCACCAGAAGCATATAATTTTTTACCGCTGCTATTAAACTTTAATCCATACCAGCTTTTGGGTATAACAACACTGTCAAGTATTTTTTCTGCCTGTACATCTATCAACTGAAGGCTTTGCACACTTTGGCCATTGTTGGTTACAGCCATATATTTTTTATCTGCAGATACTGCAATATTCAATGGCAAATCTCCCAATGGCAAACTTTTACCTGCCGGGCTTAAAGACCATCCATTAGGTAGCTTAACGATATTGGCTACCTCAATAACAGGCTGCTGGCAAAAACAATATTTGCCTGCAAGAATGAAAATAATAAAAACAAGTTTTCTCATTATTATCAAATTTGAGTACTAAAGGTAACAATGCAGCAAACACAACTCATTCCGAAACAATTAAATAACCTTTAATAAAAACCATCTTTGTTGTCAATTTGCTGTTTTTCTACCTTTCCTTATGCCGCAACAAACCTTATACCCTTGGAAACAAGCCCCTTTTGTACGACTTATTATTCCATTAATTGCAGGTATGCTGTTACAATGGTATTGCCCAATACCTGTTTCTTTTTGCAAGGCGCTTGGCATTATTAGCACAATAGCCATTATTGCATTTAACCTTCGGAGTTCTTTTTTAAAATTCAGGCTTGCCTGGTTTAATGGCGTGTTTATCAATGTGCTTTTTATTTCGCTGGGCATGCTTATAATATGGTATAAAGATGTTGCGCACCAGCAACAATGGATCAATCATTTCTATCAGCCTAAAGTATATGTAGTGGCAACATTGCAGGAACCGCTTTCAGAAAAAACCAATTCTTTTAAAGCAACTGCATCTGTACAACAATTAATACAGGAAGACACTGCTTACAATGTAAAAGGGAACATCATCATCTATTTCAAAAAAGACAGTACTGCGCAGCAACTGGGTTATGGCACACAAATTATTTTCAACACAACATTGCAGCCCATAAAAAATTCAGGAAACCCTGGTTGTTTTAATTATGAACAATACAGTGCTTTACAAAACATTCATCACCAGGTTTTCTTAGGTGCAGGTGACTATGTTTTACTGGCCGATAAAAATAAAAGCCTGGTAAATGATTTTCTATTGGCCACAAGAGAAAAGGTGTTGAAGATTATTACACGTTACATTTCCGGGGAAAAAGAAGCAGGACTTGCAGAAGCACTGCTGGTTGGTTATAAAGATGATCTTGATAAAACATTGGTGCAATCTTACACCAACACTGGCGTAGTGCATGTAATTGCTATATCCGGAATGCATTTGGGATTGATCTATTGGCTGCTTACACTTATACTGGCTCCATTAAAAAAAAGAAAACATACAAAATGGTTATCGCCGGTTTTGGTTATTACAGGGTTATGGCTGTTTGCATTGCTTGCGGGTGGCGGGCCTTCCATTCTTCGCTCTGCAGTAATGTTTACCTGTATTGTAATTGGCCAAAGTATGGAAAGAAAAACATACATCTATAATTCGCTTGCTGCTTCTGCATTTATATTGCTTTGCATAAATCCATTCTGGTTATGGGATGCAGGTTTTCAATTATCGTACACAGCAGTATTGAGTATTGTAATTTTTATGAAACCCATTTACAATCTTCTGTATTTTAAAAACAAAGGAATTGATACCATATGGAAATTGATGGCTGTTACCATAGCCGCACAAGTGCTTACTACACCAGTAAGCATTTATCATTTTCACCAGTTTCCTGTTTATTTTTTAATTACCAATTTGCCCGCTGTTCCACTTTCCAGCCTTATTGTTTTGCTGGAAATTGTATTGTGCGTTGTTGCACCTTTGCCCGCACTGGCAAAACCTTTGGGTGTTTTACTGCATTGGCTTATTTACATGCTCAACAGTTTTATTGAACACATGGAAAGCCTTCCATTTTCTTTATGGAATGGTTTGCAGATAAACATGCTGCAGGTAATACTATTGTATGGTTTTATTGCTACTGCAGCGTACTGGCTCATGCAAGAAAATAAAAAAGCTTTCCTTACCAGTCTTGTTTTATTGTTTGGATTTCTTGCTATACGCTCCGCTTCATTTATTAATGCGCAGCAACAGCAGGAACTTATTGTATACAATGTTCCTAAACGACAGGCAATAGATTTTATCAGTGGCAGAAATTATTTTTTTATGGGCGATAAGGATTTGCTTGAAGATGATTTTCTGCAAAACTTTCACCTAAAACCTTCCAGGATTTTGCACCGGATAAATAGTACAGATACATTGCATTATTTACAAAATGCTTCCCCATTGCATGTTTTCAATAATAAAACAATTGCTGTTGTTGATGGTGCTCTCAATTACTATCAAACTGCCAAAAATATAAATGCCGATGTGGTGATTGTGTCAAAAAATGCCCCGGTACAAATGGCGCAGTTGCAACAAACTTTTCATTGCAAACAACTTGTTTTTGATGCTTCAAACGCCACATGGAAGGTGAATAAGTGGAAGACAGAAGCCGCAAACCTTGGCCTGTCCTGCTTTTACGTAGTGGAAAACGGGGCTTTTGTGATGAAGATGGATTAATTACTTTTGCGCCCTTAAAGGGTGAAAGGAAAAAGGTATAAGGTGTAAGGCAGGAATATTAAATGCAAACACCATAAATCTTATACTTTCCACCATTAACCTCAATAAACAATGAACAAAAAAATTCAATCTGCATTAATCTCTGTTTTTTATAAAGACGGGCTTGAACCCCTTGTACAGCAACTTCACGAGCTTGGTGTTACCATATACAGCACGGGCGGCACACAAACATTTATTGAAAAACTTAACCTGCCGGTAACCCCTGTTGAAAATCTTACTGGCTATCCTTCTATTTTGGGTGGAAGGGTGAAAACATTGCACCCCGTAGTTTTTGGTGGAATACTTGGCAAACGCAGCGATGAACAGCATGTAAAAGAAATGAAGGAATATAAAATTCCTGAAATTGATTTGGTAATTGTAGACTTGTACCCATTTGAAGAAACAGTTGCCAGCACTACAGATGAAAATTTGATCATAGAAAAAATAGATATCGGCGGCCCTTCTATGATCCGCGGTGCTGCAAAAAATTATAAAGACGTGGTAGTTGTGGCTGCAAAAAAAGATTATGCCCCGCTTACCCAAGTGCTGCAGGAACAAAAAGGAGAAACTACGCTTGAACAACGCAGGGCTTATGCAGCAAAAGCGTTTGAAATAGTAGCGCATTATGATGTGGCTATTACTCAATACTTCAATCCATCTGGTGCTGAATATTTTCATGCATCTGTACCAGGGCCAAAAGCTATGCGCTATGGCGAAAACCCGCATCAAGGTGGTATCTTCTATGGCAACACAGAAGAAATTTTTGATCAGCTCAATGGAAAAGAACTTTCTTATAACAATATAGTAGATGCAGATGCTGCTATACAATTGATAAGCGAGTTTCCAAAATCTTTACACAATGGCATAACAACTGAAGATGTTGTTTTTGCAATCATTAAGCACACAAATGTATGCGGCGTAGCCACAAGGCCTTCTGTAAAAGAAGCATGGGACGCAGCACTAGCAGGCGATAATGAAAGTGCTTTTGGCGGCGTTCTTGTCTGCAACGGCACTATAGATAAAGCAACTGCTGAAGCCATTAATGAAATCTTTTTTGAAGTACTGATAGCCCCTGCGTTTAATGAAGATGCTCTTGCCATTCTTAAATCAAAAAAGAACCGCATCTTGCTGCAACTTAAAAAAGCACCGCACAATAAACAGTTGTATAAATCTATACTCAATGGTGTATTGATACAACAAACAGATGAAGGCAATTACAAAGAATGGGACGAAGCAGGTACAAGACCGGCAACAGCTAATGAAAATGCAGATCTTATTTTCGCTAACCTGGTTTGCAAACATCTTAAGAGCAATGCCATTGCACTGGTAAAAAACAAACAACTTATTGGCAAAGGCTGCGGACAAACCAGTCGCATAGACGCTTTGCGCCATGCCGTAGAAAAAGCAAAACAGTTTAATTTCGATTTGACAGGCGCTGTTATGGCAAGTGATGCATTCTTTCCGTTTAATGATTGCGTAAAGCTTGGCCACGAAGCCGGCATCACTGCTTTTATTCAGCCTGGTGGTTCCATAAGAGATAAAGATTCTATTGAATACTGCAAACAGCATAACCTTGCAATGGTAATAACAGGATTGAGACATTTCAAGCATTAGGAAAGCCGCAAGCTATAAGGTTCAAGCTCCAAGCCAAGTGTCTTTGCATTATAATTTACAAGCTGCAAGTATGAGTCAGTAACTTGCAGCTTGTAACTTAACCCTTGCAGCTTAAAATGTCCGACTTCATCTCCACCATCTTATCCTCTCCTTACAACCCGGTAAACATCCGGCAGCGAAGCACACGTACAAAAGCGTATGTGGCACTTGCAGCAGTTTGCTTTTTCTGGGGTACTACATGGCTGGCAAGTAAACAAGGTGTAAAGCATATGCCCGCATTTCAAATGGCAGGTATAAGACAGTTTACAGGCGGCTTAATTTATATTATCTATTTCATCGCCACTGGCAAAGCAAGCTGGCCAGGGCTTAAAGACTGGAAAAATATTTTAGTACTGGCTTTGTTCAATTTTATTCTTAGCAATGGCCTTGCCACATGGGGACTGAAATACATTTCTGGTGGATTAGCAGCAATAATCAATGCCATTGTTCCTTTATGGCTGGTGGTAAATAGTTTCTTTACCCGCGGACCAGCACTATCTCCCAAAGCAATTATTGGTTTTGCGCTTGGCTTTGCAGGCATCTGTTTTATTTTCTTTGAACACCTCCACGATTTTTTAGATCCCGGTTTTACAATGGGCATTATTATTTCTCTTGCTGCTACATGGACGTGGGCAATGGGTACTATCTACACAAAAAAACATGCAAAATCTTTTAACCCGTATTTCAGTATTGGGTTGCAAATGGTTATTTCCGGAATGGTGCTGTATACCGTTTCGCAGGTTACTGGCAATGCAGTACCAATAAAGCATATTCCCTGGCAGGCATGGACTGCTATTGGCTACCTGGTTATTTTCGGCTCTGTTATTTCCTTTCTGGCATACTTATATGCTTTGCAACATCTTAGTGCAGAACAAACTTCATTGTATGCCTACATCAATCCTATAGTTGCAGTTTTATTAGGCTCGCTGCTGTTTAATGAAAGGCTTACATCATTTATTGTAGTTGGCGGGGCTATTGTGCTTTATGGGGTTTATCTTGTAAACAGCGCTTTCAGAAAGTTAAAATAACATCAATATCAAATTACCTGCTATTGTCTCTTCCTAAGCATAAATTATTATATTATTTTGTGGTTGTGAAGTATTATATAAAAGAAGACTCCTTTCTGGCACGCATTGCAGCCCGTAAACTGAAGCAGGATAAAATGGCTATGGTGCTGGGCAAAACCATTTTATTGCACGATACTACCAAACAGGAATTTATTAATAACCGCAAATGGGTAAGGCACGAACTGGTGCATATTCAGCAATTTGAAAAACACGGGTATATCATGTTCCTCTTAAAATATCTTGCAGAAAGTATTAAACACGGTTATTACAATAACAAATTTGAAAAAGAAGCCCGTGCTGCCGAAGAAGATGAAAGCCTTGATAAATACATTCCACCATTTAGAGTAAGTTGAATACTATCGCTGATTGCTGATGTGGGGATTTCTGATTTCCTTAATGCGCAGTTGCAAAAATATAAGTACGAAAATGCCTGAAAGGCCGAAGTATTATAGCGAAGGATAAAACCCTTTGCCAAATCAAACATCAAAAAATCAGGCATCAACGATCTAAGATCCATTCCACTTCACCAAAATTAAAATGTTCTTCTACCCCGGTTACTGCTATCAACTGGCCTTGCTTTGTTACTTCTTTAATCAAGGCTTCAAAAACGCGGTTTTCTTTTTTAAGCTTTACCGTTTGTCCTTTTTTAAAAAGATGATTGTTATAATCAATCAATAAATTTTTGCCCGCCAGCAATTGTGCAAAGCGATTTTGTACATGGTCACTGAGTTTTTTTGCCAACTCAATTACATCCCAGTTTTTACCTGTTATTTGTTTTAATGAAACAGCGTTGCGAATATTTTCTGGGAAGCTGGTTTGATTGATATTAATACCCATGCCTACAATGGCCCAGCGCCAGGAAGTTTGAAGTTCATGGTTCGAAGTTCGAAGTTCTTCCTCCGTAAGCCGCGAATTAGGAACTATGAACCCTGAACCTTGAACCTGGTTTTCATTTCCGACTATAGACTCAATAAGAATCCCCCCTGCCTTTCTGTCACGCCAGTAAATATCATTGGGCCATTTTATAGTAGTTTCATCTCCTGCATAGTGGCTAAAAAAATCATACACGCCCAATGCAATGGCCATGCTTAATTCAAATTGACGATTGAGTTGCAATGCTAAAGGCTGCAATACCAATGTAAGAATGATGTTCGTGCCGGGTTCGGTAACCCAGGTTTTGCCATGCTGGCCTTTTCCCTTTACTTGTTCCAATGCAAAAAAGCCATCGCCATGCTTTGCCATTCCGGTGCGAACCATTGCCATGGCATAGTTGTTGGTACTGTCAACTGATTCTAAAATGGTTAGGTGTCCGTTTGCAGAAAACATGCTGTGCTGAATGATTAAACATTTGTACTTTTGGCAACAGCGAAAATAAGATTTTAGGCAGGATACGTTTCCGGATAAATATAATTGCCTATTTTGTTATTACAACAGGTATACAACAACTGGGCGATTGACATAAAAATGCTTCACTTAAATTATTATACTTTATTCACTTAAACGCTTTGACTATTTGGAACAACTGAGCATGTTAGCTAACCGCAGGCCGGGCGGCATAACCAGATTAACGAGGAACTCGAAAATTTTTAAAACCATCATCCACGCCATTCAGCAAAAAAAAGGGGAAAACATTGTTTCATTAGACCTGCACAAGATACCGGAAGCAGTTACAGATTTTTTTGTGATATGCCATGCTTCCAACAGTACGCAGGTTAAAGCAATATCAGACCATGTAGAAGCAATGGTAAAGGACGAATGCGGCGAATCACCCTTCAGGCACGAAGGACAGCACAACTCCCAATGGGTATTGGTAGATTACGTAAATGTAGTGGTGCATGTAATGCATGAAGAATCCAGGAAATTTTATAAACTGGAAGAAATGTGGAGCGATGCCAGTATAGCCGAACACGATTAACTTGTTAATATAAAAGTTTATAACCCCAATTTCGAACAAACGTGCTGCAAAAGCATTTTATTTAGTAGACACAAAAAACAACATGGCACAGGAAGACTTGAAACCGAACGAAAAAGGAAACAGGATACGCCCACAGCAGGGAAATAATGAAGATCCTAAACGCACTCCGAGATTTAATATATACTGGGTTTGGGCAGCTATTGCTGTGATATTAATTGGCTTTCAGATTTTCAGCGGAAAATTTACGCCAACGGCTGAAGACATTACCCAACAGGATTTTCAAAAAATGCTATTGAGTGGTGATGTAAATAAGCTGGATATCATTAGCAATAAAAACATGGTAAGGGTATATATCTTTCCTGATAGCCTCAGAAAAGATATGTATGTAAGAAGATTGTCTTCTCGCCAAACCCCACTTGGCAAAGAAGGCCCGCAATTTCAATTTACCATTGCCAAACCTGAAATTTTTGCTGATGACCTGCGGGATTTTTATTCAAAGCATCCAAATCTAAAAGAAGTAGATAAAAAATATGATACCGAAGGCGATTGGGTAGCACCTGCCCTTAATATATTGCTGCCTATTCTTGCTATTGTTGTTATACTGGTTCTTTTTATGCGCAAAATGGGAAGCGGCGGCGGTGGCGCCGGTGGACCAGGCGGCATCTTCAATATTGGTAAATCAAAAGCTACTTTGTTTGATAAAGGCACCAGGGTAAACATCACCTTTAATGATGTTGCCGGACTTGACGAAGCAAAAGTAGAAGTGATGGAAATTGTTGACTTCCTCAAGAATCCAAAAAAGTATACGGCACTTGGTGGTAAAATTCCAAAAGGTGCGTTGCTTGTTGGCCCTCCCGGTACTGGTAAAACCCTGTTGGCAAAAGCAATGGCAGGTGAGGCGCAGGTACCATTTTTCTCAATGAGCGGTTCAGACTTTGTGGAATTGTTTGTTGGTGTGGGCGCAAGCCGTGTTCGCGATTTATTTAAACAAGCAAGAGAAAAAGCACCTTGTATAATTTTTATTGATGAGATTGATGCAATAGGCCGTGCAAGAGGTAAGAACGCTGTAATGAGCAACGACGAAAGAGAAAGTACCTTAAACCAGTTGCTGGTAGAAATGGATGGCTTTAGCGGAGAAACCGGTATTATAGTACTTGCTGCTACCAACAGGCCAGATGTATTGGATACTGCGTTACTTCGTCCAGGCCGTTTTGATAGGCAGATTGAAATTGATAAACCAGATCTTAAAGGCCGTGAACATATTTTTAAAGTTCACCTTAAGCCAATAAAAATTTCTCAGACACTCGATATTTTTAAACTGGCAGAACAAACACCAGGTTTTGCCGGTGCAGATATTGCCAATGTATGTAATGAAGCTGCATTGATTGCTGCAAGAAAAAACAAAGATGCAGTTGATATGGCCGATTTCCAGGACGCAATAGACCGTGTTATTGGCGGATTGGAAAAGAAAAATAAAATCATTTCTCCAGACGAGAAAAAAATCATCGCTTACCACGAGGCTGGCCATGCTATTTGTGGATGGTTCCTGGAGCATGCATATCCATTGCTGAAAGTTACTATCGTTCCAAGGGGAACAGCAGCTTTGGGTTATGCGCAATACACACCTAAAGAACAGTATTTGTACAATACAGATCAACTTACTGACCAGATTTGTATGACACTTGGTGGCCGTGCCAGTGAAGATATTTTCTTCAATAAAATTTCTACCGGTGCACAAAACGATTTGCAGCAGATTACACGTACAGCTTACGCAATGGTTACCGTGTATGGTATGAACGATAAAGTAGGCAATGTAAGTTTTTACGATCCGCAACAGGAAAATGCATTCACCAAACCTTACTCTGAAGAAACATCTAAAATAATAGACCAGGAAGTAAGAAAACTGATAGATGATGCATTTGACAGAACAAAAAAATTGCTGATAGAAAAGAAAGCTGAAGTAGCTAAACTGGCAGAAGCATTGCTGGAAAAAGAAGTATTGTTCCAGAGCGATGTAGAAGCACTAATTGGCAAAAGGCCTTTTGAAGAAAAGAAATTGCTGAATGTAGATAACAAAGAAGGACATACACCAGATGGTACAATTAGCGAAGGTGTTCCTCCATATGATAGTGGTGTAACTAATAAAGCACACAACTAATTAGATCTTTGTTGAAATTGCTGATTTTGAGATTTGGGGATTTTTAGATTTTTATTGAACAACTCTTTTAAAACAAAATCCCGAAATCACTAAATTCCGAAATTCTACTAATGACATAGTACAAACATAACTCGGGTTTTAAAATATTATGTATGAGCGATTCTTCTTCCAAAGAAGTTATCCTTAAAAAAATAAGAAAGGCGTTGAGTGAATCAACGCCTCTTCCTTTTCCGCAAAGTGAAGGCTCTAACTCTTTATTCCATCCTTCACAAAAAGAACTTGAAATACAATTTGCAGAAGAATTTACAAAGCTGCAGGGCAAGTTTGCATTCTGTCTTAACTTTTCAGAATTGGCCGGGCAACTCAATCAACTTATTGCAGAAAAAAACTGGACCAATATTTTTTGTAATGAGCAACAAATAAAGCAATCGCTTGCCAAAGAATCATTCAACGGTTTTTCTAATACTTCACTGGAAGCCTGCGATGCAAGCATTACCACCTGCGAAAGCCTTGTAGCAAGAACCGGCAGCATTGTTTTAACCGCCGCCAGTGAAAGTGGAAGAACAGTAAGCGTATATGCGCCTGTACATATTTGCATTGCATTTACAGCGCAATTGGTGTACGATGTAAAAGATGCTTTGCAATTAATTAAAGAAAAATACGGCGCCAATATTCCATCCTTAATCAGTTTTGCATCCGGTCCCAGCCGCACTGCAGACATTGAAAAAACACTTGTAACAGGTGTACACGGACCTAAGGAAGTGTATGTTTTTCTGATAGACAAGATTTAAATCAATTGTTTATTGCGAGATTTGGGAGTTGAATGATTTGGTGAAATACTAAAAACCATAAGAAATCACAAGATTCCAAAATCCCGAAATCTCAAAATACAAAATCAGTTTTTACCATTTATCTTTGAGATGTATGAAATCGGCCAATCAGCAACTATTCGTTTATGGTTCATTGCGCAGCGGGTTTAATCATCCTGCTTATGCTTATATCAGCAATCATTTTGAGCTGGTGGGCAGCGCAAAAGTAAAAGGCAAGTTATATGATCTTGGAAGCTATCCTGCAGCATTGCCAACAACCGATGAAGTTTTTATAGTTGGTGAATTATATCGCTTAAAAGAACAACAAGAATTCTCCTGGGCAATTGCGCAGGTGGATGATTATGAAGGCGTGAACCCCGAACCAGGAGAACCCGCTTTATACATTCGTGAAATGACTACTGTTTATATCAACAATGAAACTACAGATGCATGGATATACTGGTACAACAATGATGTGAACGGCAAGCCACTGATTGTTTCCGGAGATGTATTGGAATACCTGAAGCAAAAGAACTCATAACACATGCAACTGCTACCCGGCAAAAAAATATATTTTCTCTCAGACTTTCACCTCGGCGCACCGGATTATAAAAGCAGTTTGGAACGCGAAAAAAAGATTGTGCAGTTTCTCGACAGCATTACACATGATGCAGCAGCTATTTTTATAGTAGGCGATTTATTTGATTTCTGGTACGAATATCGTACGGTTGTACCCAAAGGTTATGTTCGCATACTCGGCAAAATGGCTTCTATAACAGATAGCGGAATACCTATGTATTTTTTTGTGGGCAACCACGATATGTGGATGAAAGGCTATTTTGAAAAAGAACTGAACATACCAGTTTATTTTGAGCCAAAAACTTTTTCTTTTAATGATAAAAAGTTTTACATAGGTCATGGCGATGGTTTAGGCCCCGGTGATCATGGGTATAAGTTTATCAAAAAAATTTTTCGTAACCCTGTTTGCCAATGGCTGTTTGGTATTTTACCACCTGCGGTTGGCGTTGGCATTGCCAATTATATGAGCCGCAGCAGCCGCGCCGCTACCGGCCAGTTAGATGATACATTCTTAGGCGAAGAAAAAGAATGGCTGATTGCGTATTCCAAAGAAGTGTTGCAAAAAGAAAGGTTCGATTATTTTATTTTTGGGCACAGGCATTTGCCAATAGATTTTGCATTGCCCAATAACAGCAGGTATATAAATCTTGGCGATTGGATACGTTACGATACCTATGCTGTGTTTGACGGCAACAGCCTGGAATTAAAATACCATACCAAGTGAAAAAAATCTTTATTATAGCAAGCTGTCTTTTATCTGCTGTTGTGGCTTTTCCGCAAAAGGACAGCTCTTTGCCATTGATAAATACAATTAAAGGCGGCTTTACTGATTTTACTGTTGATAACCTCGGCAATATTTTTCTGCTCGACAGTAATAACCAGTTAAAGAAACTAACACCTGGTTTTGATTCTGTAGCTATTTACAATGACATACGCAAGTACGGCAAGGTTTATTCTATTGACGCAGGCAATCCACTTAAGATATTATTGTATTACCGCGATTTTGGGACCATTGTTGTACTTGACCGATTATTGAATACAAGAACAACTATTGATCTGCGCAAACAAAATATATTCCAGGCAAAGACCATTTGCCAGAGTTACGATAATGCTGTTTGGGTATATGATGAAGGAGAAGCTAAGCTGAAAAAAATTGGAGACGATGGCAACATCATTGATCAAACCGGCGATTTTCGCCTGCAATTAGATGAAGCCCCTTCTCCCGCAATTATGGAAGACCACGACAGGCTTGTATACTTATATGATAGTACAAAAGGCCTGCTCATCTTTGATTACTTCGGTACTTTAAAAAACAAACTGGCTTTTATTGGCTGGCAAGATTTTCAAATGGCGGGCAAATATATTGTTGGAAGAAAAGGCGTCTTGCTTGAACGTTATCAATTGTCGAGCCTTTCATTAGAAGAAAAATCACTGCCCGGCATTTTAAAAAACACTGATAAAATACGTATTGCAGGAGACAGGCTCTTTTGCCTTAAGGGCGGCCGGTTGTACATTTATTCCCTATAGAATCTAACAACTTTGCGGGCTAAAATAAACTTTCATTTAGTGAAGCCAACTCTTTTAATTTTGACTTTGTTTTAATGGTTCTTATTTATGAAAATTTTGCAAACAGTTATACTTGATAATACAGTACTCAGCTACCTCATTTGTTTTGGTGCTATTCTTATTGCGCTGTTGCTAAAAAAATATCTTTCGCGTTATGTAACCGGGTTGTTTTTTCATTTTCTGAAACGTACTACGTGGAAGCTGCAAAAAGAATCTTTCAACCAATTATTACTGGCACCGGTACAAGGCTTTCTAATTATTCTTATTTCTTTTATAGCGCTTGATAAACTTCATTTCCCAAAGGCTTTCAATTTTGATATACATAGAATTACTTCCAAAGAAATTATTGACAGCATTGGCACAGGACTTATAATCGCTGCTTTTATATGGCTGTTGCTAAGGACTATAGATTTTATTGCACTTTTTCTTGAAGACAGGGCTAACAACACTGATGATATACGCGACAATCAGTTGATTGTTTTTTTCAGGGATTTTTTAAAAGTGATCATTGGCATTATTGGCATTTTGCTAATTATTCATTTTTCATTTAATAAAGACATTGGTGCATTACTGGCAGGGTTTGGTTTAATAGGCGCAGCACTTGCTCTTGCAGCAAAAGAAAGCCTCGAAAATCTTATCGCATCTTTTATCATATTTTTCGACAAACCGTTTAATGTAGGCGATCTAATAAAAGTGCAGGGCTTTACCGGCACAGTAGAAAAAATTGGTTTGCGCAGCACCCGCGTCAGAACAGATCATAAAACATATGTTACTGTTCCAAATAAACAAATGGTAGATAGCATTATGGATAACCTCACACTGCGCACACATCGCAGGGTAGATATAAGGCTGGAAATAAGTCTTGGCACTTCAGCAGATCAGTTGCAACAACTGCTTAATGAAATTAAACGTATAACAGATCAACCGCTTATTGTTACCAAAGTAATTATGCTCAACAATATTGTCAATAATGCATACATCATAACGGTAGAATATTACACAAACGCTATCCCCATTGCAGATTTTAATGAACTAAAAGAGAAAGTAAACTTCAGCATTATTAAATCTATGGCTGCTTTAAAAATAGAACTGGCCGGCCTTAATACAGAAGTAAAAATCAGCGGCAACCTTTCCCCCCAATAGTTTTTTTCCAGCGTTTTATCAGTTTTCCCAAAAAATCATTTTTGGAACCCAGCTCCCATTTTCGGAATAATTGCCGCAAACCCTTAGCATTATACTATTGACTATGAAGCCGTTGCGATCTGGCACACTTATTAAGTTCTAAGTAGCAAATCTGTTACCGATGAAACTCTCTATTAAACCCTTTTTGCTGATTGCACTATTAATACCAGCAATATCTTTTTCACAAACTGTGATAAATGTTTATGCTAGGGTTACTGCTGTTAGCGGTACTTCATTAACTATTACAGGTGCAACCGGCACATTTACTACCGGTGAAGCAATAGTAATGCAAATGCAGGATAGCACCATTGGTACAAATACAGGTAACAACACTGGTTTTGGTAACCTCGGCAACATTCGGTCTGCAGGTCTTTCAGAAGTAGTTACCATTTCTGCTGTAACAAGCACCACCATTACATTAAGTGGTTCACTTAAAAATGCTTATCATTTTAATAATAATAGTCGCGTACAAATTATTTCTTACCCAACAATGGGTGGCGGTGGCAATTATAATGTAAACAGTGATCTAACAGCTGCTGCGTGGAATGGTGCAACCGGTGGTGTTCTTGCTTTTAAAGTAACCGGAAGATTAACATTGAATGCAAATATTTCAGTTGATGGAAAAGGTTTCAGGGGCGGTGCTATGGGCGCAAATGCACCTGCTGATTATACCTGCGACCCTAATACTTACTACGACAATGCTGGTGGTGTTTCAACAACTTATTATGGATATAAAGGCGAAGGCATACACAATACAAACGGAGTTTATACAGTAGCGAGAGGAAAAGTATTGAATGGAGGCGGTGGCGGTAATTACAATAACACAGGTGGTGGTGGCGGTGGCAATTTAACTGCAGGTGGTATTGGTGGAACCGGCTGGAGCTGCTCTAGCACTACAACCGGTGCTGGTATAGGTGGTATTGATTTAAGCACTTATATTTCTGGTACACGATTTTTTATGGGTGGCGGTGGTGGCGGTGGCCAGCAAAACAATGGTGTAGGCTCTAATGGTGCAAATGGTGGTGGTATTGTAATGATATATGCCAACTCTATAAGAAGTACTGCAGGTTGCAACAGCAGTGCGGGCAATGTTTATATTTCTGCAAAAGGCAATTCTGCCGCAAATGCTGGTAATGATGGTGCAGGTGGAGGCGGCGCTGGTGGTACTGTTTTAATACAGGCTGCTTCTTACTCTGCAAATGGTTCATGCCCTATTAATATTAATACAAGCGGTGGTAATGGCGGTAATGTAAATGATGGTGGCGAACATGGTGGCGGTGCAGGTGGTGGTAAAGGAGTTACTATCATGTCTGGTGTAGTTGGTACGCCTACCAATGTAAGTATTACAGACAATGAAGGTATTGGTGGTACCAATTCAAATGTTTCTGGTGCACCTGCTGCTGCAAATGGTGCCCCATCATCAGGTAGCGGAATTGGTGGTACAGTGTTTACACCCAATACAGTACTTCCTGTGGTATTAAGCAGTTTTGAAGCTTCTCCTGTAAAATCAACTGCTGTATTGCAATGGCAGGCAGCTGTTGAAAGTGGTTTTGATTATTACCAGGTTGAAAGATCAACAGATAATGCTGTTACATATTCAAATGTGGGCAGGGTAAATGCAAAAGGAAGCAATTCTTTTTACAGCTTTACTGATAACTTAAGCAACGTAAACTTAAATGGTGTAAAAATTTATTACCGCCTTAAAATGGTAGACATTAATGGAAATGTTGATTACAGTACTGCCAAAGTAGTATCATTCGCTGCGCAGGGTAACTCAATAACTATTAAATCATTTCCCAATCCTGCAACAGCTATGGTTTATATAACAAGCAGCGGAATAAAAAGCAATGAAGCTGTTAGCACTACTATTCACGATATGCAGGGCCGTGTGGTTAAAACTATAAAAAACACGCCTGTAGTTGCAAACAATACCATTGCAGTTTCGATTGATGAATTTTCTAAAGGCCAGTATATTTTTACAATTAATGGTGCTAATGGCGAAGAGCACACGATAGTTACAAAGCAGTAGTTGAAGAAGCTGTTAGCTATGAGCTTCTAGTCTTTAGATGTTAGTTTGATTGTAGAATAGTTGAGTGGTTGATCAGCTGATTAGTAGAAAGCCCTGAAAGGGCGATGCACAAAAGCGATAGGTACAGCCTATCGTGCAGATAGGTTGAGTGTTTGATCAGTTCATGAGTAATAGCCCTGAAAGGGCGATGCACAAAAGCGATAGGTGCAGCTATCGTGCAGATAGGTTGAGTGGTTGATCAGTTGATTAGTAGAAAGCCTTGAAAGGGCGATGCACAAAAGCGATAGGTGCAGCCTATCGCAATAATATAAGTTGAAAGTTGGTTTGTTAAGCAATAAAAAAAGCCCCTAAAGGGCAATGGATGTAAAGCGGTGGATGGCAGTCCATCGCTTTTGTTTTTATAAAGAAGCTTTAATCTCCAGCAAAAAAGTCTTTAGTTTTTGCATAGACTGAATGATGGCAAAACGCTCATTGGCGTTTTTATTTTTTTTCATGAAGTCGCGGGCACCTTGTGTAGTAAACTTGCGCTGGCGCAACAGGTGATGTATAAATTCAAGGGTTTTTATGTCTTCCGGGCGGAAATAACGATCTCCTTTTTTATTCTTTTTTGTTTCCAGGCAATCATCAAACTCATTGGCCCACATGCGCAGCAAAGAATGGTTTACATGAAACATTTCTGCTACCTGTCCTATTGAATAATATCTTTTCTGGTAAAGAATTTCATCTTGCGGTATTTCAACAGCATCTATAGCGGCATCAATTTCTTTTAAAGAAAGCCGTCCACGTTTAGAAGGTTGTTTGGGAACCAGTGGCGCAGGCTTGGGTTTGCGGCCACGTTTTTTTGCAGCAGGTGCTGTTGCTTCATTAACAACAGGTTCTTTTTCCGGCACGGGCTGTTCCGGAATTTCATCAAACGAAATGGTTATTTGCTTAAGCTCCTGCATTATAAACTGTAGTATAGCAAAGATACTGCCGTTGAAGTGTGCGACGCAAGGATGATGGGCTTTGTGGAAAAATTGGGTAAGAAAGATGCTAATAGAAGCTGCAAGCTGTTAGCTATTAGCTGCAAGTTGTTAGCTACAAGCTGCAAGCCATTTGCTACGCTTACGCTGAATTAAACTCTTATCCGCTATAAAATTCCCAGGAACAAACTTGCAGCTTGTAGCTAACAGCTAATAACTCCCTTATAAATTCCCAGGAACAAGCCTGTAGCTTGTAGCTAACAACTAACAGCTCTCTCTATAAATTCTCAGGAACAAACTTGCAGCTTGCAGCTAACAGCTAATAACTCCCTCTATAAATTCCCAGGAACAAGCCTGTAGCTTGTAGCTAACAACTAACAGCTCTCTCTATAAATTCTCAGGAACAAACTTGCAGCTTGCAGCTAACAACTAATAACTAGATCAATCAAAGCTCTGATTAGGAGATGTAGCCAGCTTAAGCAAACGATCGTACTGCTCTGGCGTAAGATCATTATAGAAGAAGTAAACAGGGTCTACATGCTGGCCGTTTTTATGTACCTCGTAATGGCAATGCGGTCCGGTACTTTTTCCTGTACTGCCTACCCAGCCAATAATTTCGCCACGTTTTACTTTTTGTCCGGCACGCACTTTTACACGCACCATATGGCCGTATAAAGTTTCGTAACCGTAACCATGATTAATAACAACGTGGTTGCCGTAGCCGTTTCCGGTATTGCCGCCAGTGGTAACCGTTCCATTGGCTGTTGCATAAATGGGTGTGCCCTGCGGTGCGGCAAAATCCAGTCCGGCATGCATTTTTACTGTTTTATAAACAGGGTCAATGCGATAGCCAAAGCCAGAGGCAACGCGACTGAGATCTTTATTGCTTACAGGTTGTATAGCAGGTGTGCAAGACAGCAACACTTCTTTGTTTTTTATAAAGCCGCCAATTTCTTCAAACGATTTATTTTGAAAAGCTATACGCTGGGAAAGATTATTGAGGCTTGTAGCAATTGCACCAGACAAATCGCTCTGGCTCATATTCTGTACCAGTTGTATCTCCTTCATTTTTTCCATAGCATGTGCCCTGGCACTGTCTGGTATGGGATTGGCTTCAAAAATGGCACGGTACACATTGTTATCGCGTTTCTCCAAGTCGCCCATTTGCTGTTGCAGTTTTTTTACCTGGTCGTTGAGGATATCATAGTTTTCTGCAGCCGATTCATACTGCTGGCGCAATATTTTTTCTTTGGGAGAATCTACATATTTAAAGGCGATAGAAACAATAATGATGGCGGTAACAACAGAAGCAGCTATAAATCCCAATATGCGCAGGAGTTTAACCCGCAACGGGGTTTCCAGCTTTTCATATCGAAGCGTATTGGTATTATAGTAATACTTGATTTTTTTCATACCCCAGTTGGCAGAAAATAGTTTAGGCTGTCATTGATATTGTAAAATACATTCATTGCTTTCAAACATTTCTTCACCGGCCAAACAGCCCCGGTTATAGCATACTGGGGCCTTATCCTTACCTTTGCAAACACTTTTTAAAAGCGTATTATTATCAAATATAGCCTTTAGAAGGGCAACTAACAACCAAAGATTGTTCCAGTATGTTAACCAGCGCAGCCATTCGTCAAAAGTTTTTGGATTTCTTTCAATCGAAGGGACATACCATTGTGCCATCTGCACCCATTGTTATAAAAAACGACCCTACCCTGCTGTTTACCAATGCGGGTATGAACCAGTTTAAAGATTATTTCCTGGGCAATAAAAAGCCAGAGCACTCCCGCGTGGCCGACACACAGAAATGCTTACGTGTAAGCGGAAAGCATAACGATTTGGAAGAAGTAGGTGTAGACACCTATCACCATACCATGTTTGAGATGCTGGGCAACTGGAGCTTTGGCGATTACTTTAAAAAAGAAGCCATTGAGTGGAGCTGGGAGCTGCTGACAAAAGAACTAAACCTTGATAAAGACCGGCTGTATGTTACCATTTTTAAAGGTGACCATAAAGAAGGGCTGGCAAAAGATGAGGAAGCTTTTGAAGAATGGAAAAAATGGATACCTGAAGACCGGATTTTATTGGGCAATAAAAAAGATAATTTTTGGGAGATGGGCGATACCGGCCCATGCGGCCCCTGCAGCGAAATACATGTGGATTGCAGACCAGATGCAGAAAGAAAACAGGTAGATGGAAAAACGCTGGTAAACAATGATCACCCGCAGGTGATAGAGATTTGGAACAATGTGTTTATGCAGTTTAACCGGCTGAAAGATGGCAGCTTGCAATCTTTACCAGCCAAGCATGTAGACACAGGTATGGGTTTTGAAAGACTGGTACGTGTTATACAAGGCAAAACCAGCAACTACGATACAGATGTATTTACCGGAACAATTGCCGCAATAGAAAAAATTGTTGGTAAGAAATATGATTTTGGCGATACCAAACAGGCCATTGCATTTCGTGTAATAGCAGATCATATAAGGGCTATTGCATTTACTATTGCAGACGGGCAATTGCCTTCTAACACAGGCGCGGGTTATGTAATAAGAAGAATACTGCGCAGGGCGGTTCGTTATTATTATTCTTATTTGGATTATAAACAACCATTATTATACCAGCTGATGCCTGTATTGGCGAAGCAGTTTGAAAATGTATTTTTTGAACTGAACTTTCAATTGGAGTTTGTAACAAAAGTGGTGCGGGAAGAAGAGGAAGCGTTTTTAAGAACGCTAGATAAAGGCATTAAAAGATTTGAAGAATATTATGCTGATAAGAATAAGCAATCAGCAGCTGGCAAAGCAATGGAAGGGAAACTTGCATTTGAATTATTCGACACTTTTGGTTTTCCTATAGACTTAACACAACTTATGGCGCATGAAGTGGGTTGGTCTGTAGATATGCCAGGTTTTGAAAAAGCCATGCAGGAACAAAAAAACCGTTCCAAAGCAGCAGCTGCAATGGATACAGAAGACTGGACAACGCTAATTGATAATGTTGCCAATAAGTTTGTGGGTTATGATTCGCTGGAAACAAAAAGCAAAATTGTTAAGTACCGTAAAGTAAAAGCTAAGGGAAAAGAATCTTATCAGCTTGTACTTGATACAACGCCTTTTTATGCAGAGAGTGGCGGACAGGTAGGCGACACGGGTGAATTAATTATTAATAATGAAAAATTAGTAATTACAAATACAAAAAAAGAGAATGATCTCATCATTCATTTTGCAGATGCCATTCCGGAAGATTTAGTAGGGGAAGTAGACGCTAAAGTAGATATACAAAAAAGAAAGGCTATTGCGCTGCACCATTCTGCTACACATTTATTGCATGCAGCATTACGATTGGTATTGGGTACGCATGTAGCACAAAAAGGCTCTTTGGTAAGTGAAGAACATTTGCGCTTCGACTTTTCGCATTTCTCTAAAATGACGGATGAAGAAATTACAAAAGTGGAGAACATCGTTAATGAAAAAATAAGAGAGAACATTCCCGTTGTTATAAAACAATTACCCAAAGAAGAAGCATTAAAGCTCGGCGCAATGGCTTTGTTTGGCGAGAAGTATGGAGATATTGTCCGGGTAGTTATTATCGATCCTAATTATTCAGTAGAACTTTGCGGTGGCACACATGCAGGCGCTACAGGAGAGCTTGGTTTCTTTAAAATAAAACAGGAAACTGCAGTAGCAGCAGGCGTAAGAAGAATAGAAGCTGTATCTGGCGCAGCTGCCCAATCTTATATTAATAACGAACTGTCGCAATTGCAGGAAGCAAAAGAGCAATTAAAAAACCCTGCAGATTTAAGTAAGGCAATAGATAACCTGCTTACCGAAACAGCAACGTTAAAGAAAAAACTGGAACACCTGGAAGACAGGATGCTTGTTGGCATTCGCAACGAACTATTGCACAAAGATGAAATCATCAATGGTGTTACGTTTATTGGCGATGTTGTTGAAGTAAGCAATGCTGATGCTTTAAAGAAACTTTGTTTCGATCTTAAAAGCAAATTGCATGATCATGTTGCTGTGCTTTGTGCCAATATTGGCGGCAAACCATTTGTTGCTATAGGCATTGCCGAAACTGTAGCAGCAGCTAAAAATCTGGATGCAGGCAAAATCATTAAAGAACATATTGCTCCCTTAATAAAAGGCGGAGGAGGAGGACAAAAAACATTGGCAACCGCAGGCGGACAGGAAGCTGGTAATTTGCAGCAGGTAATTGAAAAGGTGAAGGGGTTGCTATAATAACCTCACCCCCGTCCCCTCTCCATAAAAGTCTTTATTAATAGCAGTCTTGAATTCTTTTATAAAGCAATTTTTAAAATATTTTTTGGAAGTAATAAATTATGATACCCGCTTTGGTTTTCATAGCAACGTATGTTGCGTCGCACTCGTGTACTATATAACATTATTCAGCTGTTCAAAAGCAATTTATTGTTGAAGTGTGCGACGCAAGACTGTTCCTCAAAGAACAGATGCCTGTATCATAATAAAAACAGACAAAATTAGACGCTAACTGAAATAGGAAGGTATTTGGCAGAGAGGCACCCCTCTCCACCTTCGGTATAGAGGGGCCGGGGGTGAGGTTATATTTTATTATTCCGCTTTATTTTATAGATATCTTTTATCCACCTGATGCATACAATAATTATGATAAGGCTGTAGATCATGCACAGAACAGACACAAAGTTGAAGCTGGCTTCTAACGATAAAAACATCTGCAGTTGGTTTAGGTAGAAACGAATATCGCTTTGCTGAATTGATCTGCCAATACCCTGAAGCGGGTAGTAAGCTTACTCAGTGTATTTACGATAATTTGCCATTGCTCCCCCATCAATACCGCCCGGCACCTTTTTATTGCCGCTTAATTTATGATTTCCGAAAGTTTTCGTAATTCATAAATTCCCCCTATATTTGAACTACGAAACAAAACGTAGACAGATTAAATCATTTCAAAAAACTCAGTATGAAACAATATTTATTAAAAGCTGCCGGTGTTGTTACGCTGCTTGCTTTAACTACAACCGTAAGTTTTGCGCAGGATGCAAACAAAGATGCAAACAGTAATAATAACACTACTACCACAAAACGCAGCGACGATGTAATTATAATCAATCGTAAAATAAATACAGATACAAAAGTTACTATAGAAATAAAAGGTGATGATATAACAGTAGATGGCAAACCATTATCGGAATATAAAAGTGATGATGTAAACATTTCTCGCCGCAAGCATATAGATGTAAATGTTGACGGCGATATGTATGCGCCACGTACAAGATTTAGGGGCGGAGCTAATGCATACAGCTATGGCAATGCAGATAATTTTGTAACCATTAATAGTGGCAATACCAATAAAGCATTTTTAGGTGTAGGCACAGAAACTGCAAAAGGTGAAGGCGTAACCATTACAAGTGTGTCATCTGAAAGCGGTGCAGAAAAAGCGGGTTTGAAAAAAGGTGATGTTATTACTAAGATCAATGAAACAAAAATTGCTTCGCCTGAAGAACTCACCAAAACAATTGGCAAATTTAAACCCGATGATAAAATAACTGTTGCCTACAAAAGAGATAAGAAAGACATGAAGGCAACTGCTACGCTAACCAAGAGAAAAAATGAAACATTTTCATTTTCAACGCCCCAGGCATACGAGTTTAAAAATTTCAACTTTGATAATGGCATGGGCTATTCCTGGAATACCAGCAAACGCAGGCTTGGACTAAAAGCACAGGAAACAGAAGATGGAAAGGGCCTTAAAGTGCTGGATGTAGATGATGAATCTGCCGCAGAAAAAGCTGGTATAAAAGAAGGCGATATCATTACAACCTTTGACGGTACCGATGTAAATAATATTGATCAGTTGAGAGAACTGTCAAGAGCTGCTATAGATAAAGGTAATTTTAAAGTAAAAATTACCCGCGATGGAAAACCCCAGGAACTGGAAGTAAAAATTCCAAAAAACCTCAAAACAACAAGTCTTTAAGAAATACTTAGTACTCAGCATATAGTATTGCTTTTGAAATAAACTGGCCCTATCTATAAAAAAGCCATCATAGTAAAACATGATGGCTTTTTTATTTTTGGTTAATCCGGGCATTATAATTTCCGCTTTGGGTCATAAAGCAGACAGGAAAATCGGTTGTGATGCGGTATTTTTGCGGTCGCTGCCGCTGATTAACAGCCTGCGGCGAAGGAACAGTTATGATTAATTACGATAAGTACGAAACCGTTATTGGTCTGGAAGTGCATGCCCAGTTACTTACAAAAAGCAAATTATTTTGTGGAGATAGTGCATCTTTTGGTGCAGAACCCAATACGCATATCAGCGAAATAACACTGGCTTATCCTGGTACATTACCCAAATTAAATAAACAGGCAGTTGAACTGGCCATTCGCCTCGGCCTTGCCTGCCATTGCGAAATTGAACACAAGAATTACTTTGCCCGTAAAAATTATTTTTATCCCGATCTTTCAAAAGGCTACCAGATATCTCAGCATACTACTCCTATTTGCAAAGGCGGTTATGTAACCATAAGAACTGCCGAAGGCGAAAAGCAGGTACAGTTAAACCGCATACATCTTGAAGAAGATGCCGGCAAAAGTATTCATGATATAGATAGCAATAACAGTTGTATTGATTACAACCGTGCAGGTGTTCCGCTGGTAGAAATAGTAACAGAACCTGATCTACACAATGCGGAAGATGCTGCAGCATATATAACAGAGTTGCGCAAACTTGTTCGTTACCTTACTGTTTGTGATGGCAATATGGAAGAAGGAAGTATGCGTTGCGATGCCAACATTTCTATTCGCCTTAAAGGAGAGAAAAAATTGGGCGTAAAAGTAGAAGTAAAGAATCTTAATTCTATCCGCAATGTGCGCAAAGCCATTGAGTATGAAGTGAAGCGCATGATTGAGTTGGTGGAAAATGGCAAAACCATTGAACAACAAACAAGAAGTTTTGATGCTACAAACGATACTACCTTTTCTTTGCGCAGCAAAGAGGAAGCAAATGATTACCGCTATTTTCCCGATCCGGATTTGCCACCGTTTATTGTAACAGAAACGCAAATAAGCCAGATTAAAAATGCCATGCCGGAACTTCCTGAAGTTTTGGTAGAAAAATACAAATCGAAATTATTACTGAGCGATTATGATGCAAGGGTAATTTGTGATGACAAAGAAACCATTGCATTTTTTGAAGCACTAATTAAAAATACCAATCAGTATAAAGCTGCTGCCAACTGGTTGCTTGGGCCGGTAAAATCTTATCTCAACGAGCATGCAGTACAGATAGATCAGTTTCCTGTTGCCCCAAAAACACTTTCAGCATTAATAGAATTGGTAGAAAACGGAAAACTCAGTTTTTCCGTAGCTTCTTCTAAAGTGCTTAATGCAATCATTGAAAGCCAATCAACAGATCCATTGCAAACAGCAACCGCATTAAATGTATTGCAGGATTCTGACAGCAGCGCAATAGCAGGCTGGGTAGATGAAGTGCTTGCAAGTATGCCCGATAAAGTAGCAGAATACAAGAAAGGGAAAAAGGGGTTAATTGGTTTGTTTATGGGCGAAGTAAAAAAAGTATCAAAGGGGAAAGCAGATCCTAAAGTAGCAACACAATTATTAACAGAGAAGCTCAATAATTAATTTTCGATAACAAGTACAACGCTGGCTTACTTTTTAAAACCTATTTATGTTTAAAAATCCTTTAAGAAATACCTGTATACTTTTTTATGTGGCTATTGTTTTTGCGTCCTGTACTGCTAAAAACAAAGGAAATTTTACAGTAAGCGTTACATATAAGAATGCAGATAAAATGATTCCACAGAACTACGACGATAAATCGCAGGATTCTGTTGTTGCAATAAACACTACGCATATAATGCTGGAAGAAATTCCTTATGGTGGAGATGCTCATCCTGTGCTGCTTGATTCATCTGTATTAAAAGGAAAGGATGGAAAAATTGATTTGAAAGGAACAGGCAAAGAAGAAGGAATCTACCAACTGGTAATTGAGAAAGGACCAGTGGTATTAATTATTAATGATGTAGAAAAAATAAATGTAGAGATTGATTTAAGCAAGAAAGACAATTACTATACTGTGTCTGGTTCTGAAGCAAGTGAGCACCTTAAAAGCTTTATTAATCATTACGATGAAAAAGCTTACGCTATCAATAGCATATTGTCTGAAATAGACAGCCTTAAACAATTTGGCGGAACAGATAGTTTGTTGATTGCTGCCACAACACGTAAAAACAAAGCTATCGTTTCTCTTAATGAATACCTTGCTGCGTTTATTGATAAAGCAGATAGTCCTGCGGAAAGCATTTTTGCATTGGGAATGGGTTCAAGATCTTTTCAGAGTGATGAGTTTGGAAAATTGCTGAATACTGTTGTAAAAAGATTTCCTGAACACAAACCGCTTGCACAACTTAAGGCTACGTATGATATGCAACAGGCGCAAATGAATTTAAGAAGACAGGCAAGCAGTTCGTGGACGGGCAAGCAGGCGCCAGATCTTGAATTGCCTTCACCTGATGGAAAAACAATTTCTATTGCTTCATTTCGTGGTAAATATTTGCTGGTAGATTTTTGGGCAAGCTGGTGCGGGCCATGCCGCATGGAAAACCCAAATGTTGTAAATGCATACAACCGGTTTAAGGATAAAAATTTTACCATACTCGGCGTTTCATTAGACAGAAATGGAGAAAAAGACAAATGGCTAAAAGCGATACATGACGATCAACTTACCTGGCAGCATGTAAGCGACCTGCAATACTGGAACAGCAAAGCTGTACAAACATTCAGGTTTGAAAGTATTCCTTACAATGTATTAATAGACCCTCAAGGAAAAATAATAGCTGAAAGTTTACGCGGCGCTGAATTGGAAAATAAATTGAGCGAGGTGCTGAAGTAAAATACAAAAGCTCTATTGCGTTTAAAAAAGATGCCGCTTCTTTTATGAAGCGGCATCTTTTTTAAACTTAACCTACCTGTTTACCCAAATTATGGTTTAGGGTTTTTAACTGGTGCACTTGTTGCAGATGGAGTATTTAAAGAAGTCTCATCATCTGGTACATCCCAGTAATCAAGGAAATTATAATTGATTGTAGCATTGGTACTAACTGCGCCGGTTGTAGAGTTTACAACTACACAACCTGTTCTTCCGCCACCAGCAGAAATATCGTCTATCACGCCCCATCTTCTTGCATCATAGAAGGAAACATTTCTGAACAAAAGAGCTACTCTTCTTTCTCTTCTCAATTCTTCATAAGCCAGCACAGGATCTGTTACTACTCCCGAAACTGCCGCTAATGCCGCACCCTGGTAAGTTCTTACAGCGTCTACACTTGCAAGGCCTGTAGCAATATTTCCAAGTTTAATGTTTGCTTCTGCTTTCATGAGTTCATTTTCTTCATAAGAGCCTGCAAGGAATAATTCGTAAGCACCTACTGTTTTACTTCCGTATCCGCCAACTGTGCCAGCAGTGCTTGACGAGGCCACATCCAGCAAAGTATAGCGTGTACTAAATGTAATACCACCTTTCTGATTAAGGTAAAGTGTAGCAGCACTAAAATTTGTAGAAAGTCTTTTATCACCTGTTTTAAATTCCTGGATCAACCTTTCTGATATTTTATAGGTAGTGCCTGTTGGGTTACCTATAGTTAATGCAGATACAGAACCGCTAGTAGCGCTTAAGAAACTATTGGTAGATGATGAACGGCCTGTAAAAACATAATCGCTGGCAGTTATTCCATTGCCCACAAGAGTTAAGATATTGTTCCAGTCTGTAGCAGTCATATCTTTCAGTCTTTTATTTACCAAAATGTTTCGGGCTTTCATTGTATTGATGTTATGTATCCACATTGTTGGTGTGGGCACTACACCTTTTCCAACCTGGCAGGGAGTAGGAATTAAATATTTGAGCACTGTAGAATAATCAGTAACATTAGTTACAGCATTAAGTGCAGTAATTGCCTTATCAAAATTTGCATTAGATGCTGCAATTATATCTGCGCTGGATTTGTAATCATTACTAAGTGCATTGTAATCATCTTTTATAAGACCTGCATAATAGAGAGAGCCAATATGCGAGTAAGCATAACCTTTCCAGAAATAAGCCCATGCTTTAATGGCACTCCTTTTGGAAGTAGCATCTCCCGTAAAACTTGTTTTATCTGCAACTGAAAGAATACCATTGCAGGCATTGTTCAGATAATACATCCAGGTCCATTCATAATAATACATGTTTGAACCAGCTTTTGTTCTTGAGTTATTGAGACGGGCAACATTTTTTGCAGGTGCGGTATTGGTAAACCTTGTTGCTGCATCATCTATATAATAATCCGGAACACTAATCTGGTTTGTAATATTATTAGCAGCTTCTGCGGTTACAACATCTGCCATTTCATCTAGATAAGCCGGACCAAGGAACCAATAGCTGCTGCCTAAAAATGATCCTGTATATCTTGAATCTGTTATGCCATTAAATCCATTTTGGTAAACGGCTCCCAATCCTAAAGAAAGAATACCTGGTTCTGTTGCTGCACTTTCAGGTGTTGGGCTATTAGGATTTTGTACATTTAGTTCGCTTTTTTTACAGCTGGTACTCACCAGTATAAAAGCGGCAATTAGTATATAAAATATTTTATTTTTCATGCTATACATAATTTTAATTGCGGGTTAAGGTTAAAATCCAAGGTTTAATCCAACCTGGAGCGTTCTGTTATTAGGTGTTGTTGCATAATCTACACCTCTGTCGAAACCTGAGTTAGTAGTACCGGAGCTCGTTTCAGGATCCATACCTGTGTACTTGGTCCAGGTAAGTAAATTTCTTCCGGTAAGTACAAACTGAAGTTTTTTGAAGTATTTGATTTTGGTAAATTGTAAAATATCAAAACCAATACTAAGATTTCTTAACCGCACAAAAGAAGCATCTTCAAAGAAATAATCTTTAATAGAATTTCTTGCACCGTTTATACTGCCCCACATATCTCCATAAGCACTGGTGTAATAAGCAGCATATGCAGCAGTCTGTCCGTTGATAGTTAGTTTATTGCCATAATCACCATGTATACCATCGCGGTACATCCATTCTTTCATCTGGTTGTACAAATGGCTTCCATGAACCCAATCAAACTGAATTGAAAGTGAAATGCCTTTATAGCTAAAGTTGTTTATGAAAGACATATTGAACTTCGGGTTAGGGTCGCCGTAAGAATAATTCTGGTTGGTAAATTGAATGCCTCTTGTGGCAGTATCAACCAAGGTACCATTTACCACTTGGTATTTACCCTGGTCTGCTTTTGCTATATATGGTGTACCATCTTGTCTGGTCTGGTTTACATCACGAAATGTTTTTAAACCATAAAGTTGACCAATTTTTGAGCCAGCTTCAAGTACATAGTTACCATAACCGGCACCACTTGTTACAATAATTGGCTGGCCTGTGCTGATTGCATCAATCTTTGAACTCTGGTGATTGAAGTTTGCTGTAAAGTCCCAGCTAAAATTCTTCGCTTTTAATACACCCAGGTTCAGGATAAATGTGTAACCATTAGAAGAGAGAGAAAATGAATTGGTTAAAAAACCTGCACCACCAGATGTTGGAGGAGCATCTACCTGGTAGATTACATCTTCGCTGGTTCTTTTCCAAACCGTTCCACTTAATGTTAGGTTTGAAAGCCATATTCCTTTGGCAAGTTTGAAAGTGATATCAGCACCAATTTCTTTTTCTTTTGAAATTTCTACACTCAAATCTGGGTTTGACTGAACACTTGGTGTGTAAAACGCAAGGTTGGTTCCTATTGTTCTTGTGCTTAAGGTTACATACCTGTCAAAAGCGCCTGGTTGTATACCTGCTTCACCATAACCGCCGCGTAATTTAAATTCTGGAATAATAGTGGAAAGGCTACCTTTCCAAAAACCAAGTTGTGATAATCTGAAGAACCCATTTGCGTTGTAAAAAGTTTGCGCCTGCGATCCCTGGCCAAATGCAGAAGAATAGTCGCTTCTAAAACCACCTCTTACGCCAAAAATGCCAGCATAGTCTAATGATTCACTCAGGTAAGTACCAAATGTTACAAATGGTCTTACAAAATCACTGTTAACCACCTGTGTACTTGTTTGGTTCATATTGTAAATTGGATACAACTGCAAGCCATCACCAGAAGTGTTGTATTGCTTGTAAACATTTTTACGATAGTCATATCCAACTTGTGTAGTAGTAGTCAATGGAATTTTTGTATGCAAATCATTCAGCAGATCTATATGCAATGTTGCTGTAGTTAAAGCATTTTGAAAAGTAGTATTATAAGCATAATTAAAAATACTTCCTTCTTTGCCATTAAAGCCTCCAATGCCTGTAACGCTTCTGCTGTTGATATTAATATTCTGTGTTTGATTCTTGTAAACCTGGTTAATGTCTTCTTTTTCGTAGTTAATACCGTATTTAAAGTCAAGATCTAAAAAACGGTTTACTTTATAAGAAGCCTGAATATTCTGTATAACATCAATTGTCTGGTCTGAACCAAAAGAATATTCTTTGTAATAGTTAGGATTATACCCGTTAACACTTACTGGTGATGCATTTAACGCATATGCATAATCGCCGTTGGCATCTTTCCAGTCAAAATCAAAGAAAGGAGAGGTATTAAGAGCTCTGAAAAAAGTACTACTTACGCCAGCTGTAAAATATGGATTAAAATCATTCTTTTGATATACCAATTGTGTTATAGAACGAATTTTAAACCCTTTAAATAATTCTGCACCTATGTTGGCAGTTAAATTGGCACGTCTTAATGTACCATTGTCTTTTACAACACTTTCTTCTGTAGTGTTTGAAACAGTTAAAGCAAAATCTGTTTTATTTCCACCACCTGCTATGTTTACACTTACATTTGTCCTTGCTGCTGAAGCAAACAATTGCTTAAAGTGATCGTAATATTTTAAATTCTGATTGTATAGTTTACTTCCGTCCGTGGTTGGGCTTGTACCTGCCCAAACAAGCGAACCCTGGTTTACACCTGAAGGATTTACTCCCGCTGTTAATGTACCATCAGCTTTTATTTGTAAAATATTTCCCGCTGCATCTACCACGTTGTTGTTTGCATCGGTTTTAAAACCATGTGTAGTTGCTTGTTTCATGTTGCCAGAATTTAAAAAATTGCTAACGCCATAACTGGAAGCAACATTAATCTCTGTCTGGCCGGCCCGGCCTTTTTTGGTAAATACCTGTATAACACCGTTGGCACCCTGTGCGCCATAGATAGTAGAAGAGGCTGCTCCTTCTACAACTTCTATTCTTTCTACGTTATTCAGATCTAATGCTCCTAAATCCGTGGCACGTACTTCAAGACCATCAACCAGTATCATTGGCCCTGTTCCTCCTCTTAATGAATTAATGCCGCGTAATAAAATATTCATTGGTGCTCCAGGTGTACCTTCTTTACTTGTGATTTGAGCTCCTGCAACTTTACCTGATAAAGCTTGTGTAATCGATTGTGTGGCAACGTTAGTTAATTTATCGCCTGTAATTGTTTCAACAGAAATTGGCAATCGCTTTTTACTGGTAGCAACGCCCACACCAGTAACAACAACTTCGCTTAAAGCATTTGGATCTGCTTTCAGTTTAACAGACATGTTGTCTGTTATAGCAAGTGTGGTTGTTTCAAATCCCAGGGAAGATATAACCAGGAAATCGCCCTTGGTTATTTTTAAAGTAAAAGTTCCATTTACATTACTAACAGTTCCCGCAGAAGTGCCTTTAACAAGAATAGTGGCATTGGGAATTGGGTTTGTTTTGTCATCGGTAATAATACCGTTGATGGTTCTCTGCTGAGCGGAGAGTTGTACGCAAAGCATAACAACCCCCAGCAGGAGTAGGAGTTTTCTCATGTTTTAAGTTTAGTAGTTAGTTAATAAACCAGTTTCTTAGTCTGGTTAAACCGAAAATTTGGTTATATCGGTTTAATTGAAATTAAGAAATAATTAAAATTTAAAAAAATTTATATACATTATAAAAAATACTAATGTGCATATATTGATTTTTATAATATGTATTACAGGCACATTTCGCTTTCTTTACGCATAAAAAAATCCCCGCACAATGTGCGGGGACTAACGTATAGTAATTAAATTATTTAATACGTAGGATTCTGAGCAATAATGGGGTTAGCATCCCTTTCGCTTTGAGGTATAGGCCATACAAAACGATAATCTGTATAAGGAATTGCTGCCTGACCTGGCGTATAACCAGCGCCGCATACATATGCTGCAAAACCTGCTGAACCATTGTTTCCGTTTACAGCTTTAGCAGGTATACCACCAGTAGTGAAATCAGGATCTTTCGCCAGGCGAGAAATATCGCTCCAACGTCTTCCTTCACCAAGAAACTCAATTCTGCGCTCTAATAAAATTGCTTTTATTAGATCATTTTTTGCGGCAAAACCAGCAGCAGTATACTGTTGTGCTGCAGGTGTAGCCAAAGATCTGTTTCTAACAACGTTTACTAAATCAACCGCTCTTGTAGAAACTGTTCCTGAAAGTCTTGCTTCAGCTTCTGCCAGTGTAAGCAATACTTCTGCATACCTGATTTGCGGCGCATAGTCACCCCTGTTAGTATAATCGCGGTATTTGGTAATGAAGTAACTCTGGTTACCTGCATTGTTCAATCCGGCAATTATCATAGTTGAACCACGTCTTTTATCATCGCAAAGCCAGCCTGCATTGTTCCAGATAACAGGAGAAATGCCTACAAGACCGCGACCTGGTGTAGTACCTACATTGCTTGCTGCACCATACATTGCTGCTAAACCACCATTGCTGCTTGGCGCATCAGATGCATCGTTTTTAATAGAAAAAACGCTTTCTGTTGATGCATTATTCGCAAATGGTCCGTCTGGGTTAGCTGTTAAAGCCCAATTACCTATAGGACTTACCACTGATGTTGGCGTTAATGGATTTACAGTAGCTGGAACCAGTTTAGCACCTTCTTCTTTTACACCTAGAACACTTGCACCCATAAAAGTGCCGGTTGTCCAAAGACCCATGTGTGCTTTGATTCTCATTTTTAAAGCAATAGCAGCTGCTTTAGTAGCCCTGTATGTACTTGCGCCTGTACCAGTTTGTGTAGCAGGCAGGTTAGTTTCAGCAAAATCAAGGTCGGCCAGTATCTTCATGTATACACTATCAACACGCATACGTGGCGTATTTAAGATGCTTGCAACTGCGTCGCTGTTGCTTATTGGTGCATCCCTGTAAGGAATACCCACCTGGTTGCCATTTCCATCCAGGAAAGGACGTGCCCAGTGAATCAAAGCTTCGTGATGCGACATAGCCCTTAAAAAGCGGCATTCTGCTTCGTACTGTGTTGCAAGGGCAGAGGATAAAATACCACCGCTACCGGCTTTGCGAAAACCATCTATACCAATGTTTGCATCGTTGATCAGGATATATAAACCTTTCCACAAACCAACACAATTGGGTGCAGTAGAATTATATGTTCCCTGGTAAGTTACCTGGAAGAAAGCCGCTACGTTGAACATATCTTCACCACGCATATCGCCTTGTTCAATGTTAGCTGCGCCAAAAGGATAGCCTCTCTTATCGGTAGTACCGTTTACAAAAGAAGTACTTTGAGCTGCGTCATAAATACCGTATAAACTAAGCAAACAACGGTCTGCAGTAGCAAATGCCGTAGCATCTGTAATATTATTATTGGGAGAGGTATCCAATACTTTTTTGCAACTAAACAAAGAAGCTGCAAAAACTAGAACTATAATTATTTTCTTCATGTCAAGAATATTTTAAATTTTATCAAAGAATCAGAATCCTGCAGATAGACCAAAAGAAATGGTTCTAATCTGCGGAGCAACTGCAGCATCTACACCCAAAGAGCTGATGTTATCAGGATCAGATCCTTTGTATTTGGTCCATACATACACATTTTGCGCTTGTGCAAAAAGCTTTATAGATTTTACATAGCCCTTAGTCCATTGATCAATGCTCTTTGGATTAATTGTGTAGGTAAACACAATGTTTTGCAAACGCAAATAATCGCCTTTTTCTACAAACCTTGAATTGGCATTGCTGGTTTGGTTCATATTAGCAGCTAAACCATAATACAATCTTGGAACATCAGTAACCTGTCCTGGCGTAGTCCATCTGTTCATTATGTCTTTACCATTGTTTTGGAAGCTCATGTTAAATAATGCTTCTTGGCGTGTATAGTTCATGATTTTGTTACCGCCAGAATAACGGAACATGAAGTCTAGACCAAATTGTTTATAGCTGAAAGAGTTGCTGAAAGCGCCATACCATGTTGGTGTACTTGTACCCAGGTTTGTTTTATCAGTAGAAGCAAGAGAAGATGCTGCACCTACAGCACCAGTTACTTTATCAGCAAGGTAGAAATTACCTACCGTACCTGCAGATGCATTTGTATTGTACTGAACAATAGAACCATCTGCTTTATACCACATGGCATTACCATTAGCCTGGTTTACACCAGCAGACTGGTAACCATAAATAATATTGATAGGATCTCCTACACGTGTAACATTGTATGTGCTTGCAATGTTTGACACAGGCACACCACCTACATTATACAGGGCGGTAATTTTATTAGTAACTTTTGAATAGTTTACATTGAAATCCCAGCTAAAGTCATGGCTTTTCATAATGTTACCACTCAAAGAAAGTTCAATACCCCTGTTTTGTAATTTTCCGATGTTCTGCGGAATTGTTCCACCTAACAAATCAAGAGAACCTACAAGGCCGGCGCTTAATGGCTGCGGAACGTTTAATACCAGGTTATCAACGTCGTTCAGGAACCAGTCGGCAGTAAAGTTGAACCTGTTTTTGAACAAGCCCAATTCTATACCTATATCATATTTAGAACTGGTTTCCCATTGCAAATCTGCATTACCCACACCAGAAGGATTAATAGCACCGATATTGCCATACAATGCAGCGCCAAAAGTAGTAAGGTAAGGATAGCCACTTAATGCGTTACCTACTTTAGCATAAGATGCTTTTAGTTTTGCTTCGCTGAACCATGTATTCAGGAATGATGAATTCTGCCAGAAACTTTCCTGAGAAGGGCGCCATCCTATTGAGTAACCAGGGAAAGTACCATATTTCTTGCCTGGTGCAAGTGAGCTTTGTCCATCCCTGCGGATTGTTCCCTGTATAAAGTATTTGTTTTTGAAATCGTAGTTAAAACGTCCGAATAAAGAACTGAAACCGGTATTATCCAAATTACCGCCAACGCTCTGTACGCCGTTTGAATTTGAAATTACGTTCTGTCCTACAAAGAATGGATCTGAGATTGGGGTTCCGTCTGCAGAAAACCATTTGTAAGTTTGTTTCTGAACTTCATTACCTGCAGTTACATAAAAATTATGTCCTTTAAGAGAAAGGTTATAATTGAAATAGTTTGACCAAACCAAACGCAACCAGTTCTGTGTTGCATTGTAGTTTTCACCTTTACCAAATCCATCACCATGATAAGGGTTAAGGCCCTGGTAACTGTAATCATTCAACATGTCAATACCAACTTGTGTACGCAGTTTAAGACCTTTTACAATTGATGCTTCCAAATAAGCATTGTCCATAATGCGGTACTTGTCAGAATAATATTTATCAGCCCTTAAAGTATAGGCCGTATTGCTGAAGTTATCATCAATAGTAGATCCGTTAGGTCCTTTATCCATCTGGTTTGCTGTTGGAGCAAGAATGTTATAACCAGAAAGTGTATTAGCATAAGGAGAAACGTTTGGCAGCAAACGCAATGTAGAAGCGATTGATCCACCTAAAGCATTAGAACCTTCATTCTGGCCATAGTCCTGCTGTCTTGAAATTGATAAATTGTTACCAACTTTAATAAACTTGTTCAGCTCATGGTCAAGGTTCATTCTTATACGGTAAGCCCTGTTAAGATTGCTTACAATAATACCTTTCTGATTAGAATAGTTGAAAGAAAGATAATAAGCAGTTTTGTCGCTACCACCCTGGATGCTTAAAGTTTGGCTTTGTACAAAAGCATTGTTGTTCATTACTGCTTTCTGCCAATCTGTATCAGATGTATCTGCACTTGCATTTACACCAGCCCTGATAGGCTGACCGGCATTGGTTAATTTTTCATTTGCAATCAGCTCAAATTGTTTTGCATTCAGCAAGTCAAATTTCTTTGCTATGCTGCTAAATCCAAAAGATGCATCGTAGCTAACTTTAGCACGGCCTTTAACACCTTTTTTAGTTGTAATTAAAATAACACCACCAGCAGCTCTTGAACCATAAATTGCAGTAGCTGATCCGTCTTTTAATACATCAATTGATTCTATATCGTTAGGGTTAATATCGCCCAAAGTATTTGAGTTACCAACCGCAGCAAGGTTGCCGCTTACCATTGGTACACCATCTACAACAATCAAAGGATCGTTATTACCAGTTATAGACTGAATACCCCTGATGCGTATACGTGCAGGCGTGTTTACAGAACCGCCTACATTAGTCACCTGTACACCTGGTGCACGGCCGGCCAGTTGTTTATCTACTGACGGGCTCATAAGATTTGCAAACTCTTTGGTATCAATTTTTGCAGAAGAACCGGTAAAGGCTTTTTTCTGCTGTGTACCGTAACCTACCACCACTACTTCAGACAAGCTTTTGTCTGTAGATACTAGTGAAGCATTGATAACAGTTTTGCTGCCAATGCTAATTTCTGTTGCCGAAAGGCCAACAGAAGAAATAACGATTGTTTTTGCTGTAGCTGGCACTGTAAGAGTGAAATTGCCATCTGCATTGGTAGTAGTACCTGTAGTAGTTCCTTTTACAACTACAGATGCATTGGGTACAGGCGTACCATTAGCATCTGTCACTTTGCCAGTGAGGGTTCTTTGCTGAGCCAAAAGTTGCATAGTGGCAAACAACAAAACCCCCATCAGGAGCATTAGTTTTCTCATGTTTAACTTTATTTGGTTTACTAAAAAATAAGGGGTTTTACGAGTATCGTAAAACAGACATGATAAAAGACAGTTAAACTTGGTAAATGCTGCGTTAATTAACCCTTTTTTAATCTCTTTTTTAGACTATTGATTAATAATGCTGGCAACAAGATAAGATTAGTAAAAGTTGCCACTATAAGTGTGAGAGAAGTAAGCCAACCTAGCGACTGTGTACTTCCAAACCCGCTGAAACAGAATATAATAAAACCTGCCGCCAGCACAAGTGAGGTATATATAATGCTAATGCCCGTGGAATGAATGGTTTTAACCACAAGCTGTTTTTGGTCTAAGTCACTGCCTTTTTGTTCCTGCTTATAATTAACGAGGAAACGAATGGTAATATCTATAGCAATACCCAATGCTATACTGAATACCAATACGGTTGACGGCTTTAGCGCCACGCCTACCCAACCCATTACACCTGCAGTTATAACAAGCGGTATAAGATTGGGTATTAAAGAACAAAAAAGTATTCTTACAGATCGGAACAAATAGAGCATGCACAAAGCAATAAGGCCAAATGCCCATAGAATGCTATCTTTCAACCCTTTAATAATAAAACTGCTGCCTTCAAGAAAAGTAACGCTTGCGCCAGTTAGTGTTACCGAATATTTGGTTGTATCAAAATAATGGTTGGCCTGATCTTGAATTTGGTCTAACAAGACCGGTAGCTTTTTGCTACCAACATCGGCCATATTTACACTAATGCGTGCCTTTTGCTTGCTGCTATCCATAAATGAACTCAGCAATTTTGTAAGATTTCCCCCATCGCCGCCGCCAGCTACCTTTTTAGTATTAAGATAAGATGCAAGAAAACTGATATCAAAAGAATTGGGCAATCCATAATTACTGCTATCACCATCATAATAAGCCTGACGAACAAATTTTAATCCTTCAACAAGCGATAAAGGTTTGCCGGTTTCCGGCAACGATGCTATGTATTGCGATAAAGAATCTATTTGTCCAAAAATTTGCAAAGGGTTTTTGCGCAAACCATTTTTTTGCTTGGTATCAATTACAATCTCTAAAGGCATTACACCTTTAAAATTTTTTTCGAAAAATTTTAAGTCGGTATAAATTTTATCTGTCTTTGGCAAATCATCTACAATAAATCCTTCAGATCTCAAACGAAAAATACCAGCTATAGCCAGAAAAAGCACAACAGTTGTTGCCCCATAAATTATTCCGCGGTGGTTAAGTGCCCACAGTTCTAACTTATCTAAGAGTGCTTGCAGCCATTTGTTTTCTAAATATTTTGTATGCCTTTCTTTTGGTTCGGGCAGGTAAGAAAGAACAGCGGGTATTAATATGAGCGATATAAAAAACAATAAAAAGATATTGATACCGGCCACTGCACCAAATTCTTTTAAAATAGGGCTTTTGGTTAACGCAAATACAGCAAAACCAATTGCAGCAGCTATATTGCAAAACAGGGTTACAATGCCCATTTTGCTTATCATCTTTACCAGCGATTCATTTTTGTTTTTCGATTCTATGTAAGAGATATGGTATTTATTGAGGAAATAAATACAGTTGGGTATGCCAATAACAACAATTAATGGTGGAATAAGAACAGTAAGAAGGCTGATTTTATACGTAAATAGGTGAAGTG
This sequence comes from Chitinophagaceae bacterium, assembly GCA_044227095.1. Classification (GTDB taxonomy): domain Bacteria; phylum Bacteroidota; class Bacteroidia; order Chitinophagales; family Chitinophagaceae; genus JACMLD01. Next base: position 907,194 of record JBGAFV010000001.1, read on the forward strand.
TTCCTACACTCCAAACCACGCCTGTAAGCACCACTACAAGAGACAATAACATTGTGCTGAAACTCCTGAAAAATATAATAAGGATGATGGCAGAAAGCAATACAGAACCAATTAAAAACCATTTCATTTCTTTTTTCATCCTGTCTGCAAGCTGGGTACGTATCAGCGGAAGTCCGCTGTAGTGCATTTCTATAGAATATTTTTTCCCAAATGCTTCTGCAGCATCAACAACATGACCTACCACAACTGTTCTTTCTTTGGATAGTAACACATCTTTATTAATGCGTACTGCCATCAGTGTGGCATTGGTTTGCGGATTGTACAATACGTTTTTATAAAATGGCAGGCTGAAAAATAAATTTTTGCTGCTATCAAAATGCTGAATGCTTACTGCATCCGAACTGGTTGAAGGAATTTTTAAATCAAAAATATTTTCCGCCTTCAAACCAGCAACAGAATCTTTTACAAGTGTAACTGTACCGGGAATGCTGAGAATGTTTTCTACGCCTTTAATAGTTTTTAGTTGTGAACCTAATGCTGCAAAATCCCTGAACACTTTTTCATTAAACAAATCTGGTGTTTGCAAACCTATTACCAGCATATTGCCATCTTCACCAAACTGCTTGCGGAAACGCTGGTAATCTGCAAATTTTGCATTGTCGGTTGGTATAGCTCCGGTAAAATCATAACTCAACTGAACTTTAGATGCATGCCAGCCCATAAAAGCGGTAACAATGGCCAGGAATATCAGTAAAGCAAGTTTATTCTTTAATACAAATCGGGCAATGGATTCCCACATAGGTTAATATTGAAATGATGAAACTGTAAAATGAGAACGTCAACACAACCATTAAGAAATTGAAGCAGCACCAAAATAATTATGCAAAACTTTGGGCAGCTTTATACTATTTTCTCCCTGGTTATTTTCCAGCAAACACGCCACAATTCTCGGCAACGCCAATGAGCTGCCGTTGAGTGTATGCACCAACTGCATTTTTCCTGCTGCATCTTTAAACCTTGCCTTTAAACGATTGGCCTGGTAACTTTCAAAATTACTTACAGAACTTACTTCCAGCCATTTTTGCTGAGCAGCGCTGTATACTTCAAAATCGTAAGTAAGTGCAGAAGTAAAACCCATATCTCCACCACATAATTTTAAAATGCGGTAAGGAAGTTCCAGCGATTGCAAAAGGTTCTCTACATGCACTACCATTTCTTCCAGCACATCATAACTTTTATCTGGAGAAACCATTTGCACAATTTCTACTTTTTCAAATTGATGAAGGCGGTTTAAGCCACGCACATCTTTACCATAGCTGCCTGCTTCTCTTCTAAAACATGGTGTGTATGCCGTCATCTTAACCGGAAAATCTGTTTCCTTTAAAATAACATCTCTATAAATATTTGTTACCGGCACTTCAGCTGTAGGAATAAGATAAAAATTATCTTCTGTTACATGATACATCTGTCCTTCTTTATCGGGCAGTTGACCTGTACCATAAGCAGATGCCTCATTAACAACAAAAGGCGGCAATACTTCCATATAACCTGCAGCAGTGTTGTAATCAAGAAAATATTGAATTAATGCCCTTTGCAATTTTGCACCTTTATTAATATACACCGGAAATCCGCTGCCGGTTATTTTATTGCCCAGTTCAAAATTGATAAGATTGTATTTAGTAGTAAGATCCCAATGCGGTACTGCACCTGCATGCAAAGCAGGTTTGCTGCCACCTTCTCTTACCACTACATTGTCTTCTGGTGTTTTACCGGGTGGTACTTTTTCTGAAGGCAGGTTTGGAAGCAAATACAAAATGGCTTCAATATTTTTTTCAGCTTCGTTCAGTTTATCAGGTGCTAATTGCGTTTTCCATTCTGCAACCTTAGCTTTTGCCTGTTCTGCTTTTTCTTTTTCGCCCTTAGCCATAAACTGGCCAATTTCTTTTGATGAAGCATTAATTTTCGCCTGTATCTCTTCCTGTTCAAGCTGGTATTGTCTGCGCTTTTCATCCCATTTCAGCAGCTCGTCTACAAGTTCGGGCTGTTTAAAATTTCTTACCGCCAGCCTTTGCTTAACCAGTTCTGCATTTTGCTTTATAAAAGCCACCTGTAACATTTCAATAAAATTTGCGGCAAAGGTAATTGTTTGGGTGCATTTTAGTAATGGCAAATTGCCGCGGAGTCAGCGTATTAACATTCAATCTGCGTAATAATTAAAACGCAGTATTTGCATAGCTTTAGTAAAAAATTTACCGTTATGATAGATCAAACCATGATTACCACAAGTATTGAACTTAATGGTTACCGTGTTACAAAAAACCTTGGCGTAGTAAGAGGCATTACTGTAAGATCCAGAAGCTTATTGGGCAATATGGCCGGTGGTTTTCAATCGCTTTTTGGCGGCACCATTTCTATTTATGTTGATTTATGCGAAAAAACCAGGCATGAAGCTTTTCAATTAATGATGCAACACGCAGCAGAACGAGGCGCAAATGCTATCATCAATATGCGGTACGATGCCAATGAAGTAATGAATGGTATTACAGAAGTACTGGCTTATGGTACAGCTGTACAGGTAGAAAAAGCCGTTTAATTTTTCTTCTTATAAATATCTTCTATCACAATACGCATAAGGCGTTCGGGGTTTTGCAATGGTTTAAAGCCAAACTGGGCATACAAACCATGTGCATCTCTTGTTGCCAGTTGCCAACTCCGAAACCCCTGCAATTCCGGATGGCCCATGATTATTTCCATCAACCATTTGCTTAAACCTTTGCCGCGGTAATTTTCATCTATAAAAACATCGGCCAGGTAACCAAAAGTAGCATGGTCTGTAACTACTCTTGCAAAACCTACCTGCTTGTTATTTTCATACACACCAAAACACATGGAGTTCTCAATTGATTTTTTTACAATAGCAACAGGAATATTTTCTGCCCAGTAAGAATGGCTAAGAAACTGGTGCACATACTCAATATTTATTTTGTTTTTATTAGTAGAAATTTGGAACTGGTCTTTGTAAAAATCCATCACTTAAAAAATTTTATTGAAGATATTGAATAAGCAGAAACGGTTCCGATAGTTTTATGAACCCAGCAATAGTATTACAATTAGGCTTTGGTTGCGTCGCACACTTGTACCATATAACATCTTTTAGCAATGTTGTAGCAGCAAGCGATCAACAATGCTTTGCTGTTGAAGTGTGCGACGCAAGAAAAGATGCCACCTGTACTTAAGCTGGCAACAAAAAACATTGGTTCATTGCATTATCTTTGCAACATGCAAGTACAAGATGATTTACAGGCAAGGTGGTGGAAACTGGAAGAAAAATTAATGGAACGGTTTAATAAGAAACCAGATATGGAAACTATTCTTTTTCTTATAGGCGTGCAGGAACTTGGCGATATAAAAGAAAAGTTTACCAAAGAACAAAAGCAAGACCTGATGCACGTGGCTGTGTGCACTTTATTATCTCCCAGCGGCTATTATGAAATGGAAGGTGTGGATGCAGACGGATGGCCACATTACAGGCAATTAAAAGCTCTTCCGGTGATGGATCTTATAGCACAGGAAAATTTTATGAAAGATCATGTGCTGTTGTATTTTGATGAGAAAGGATTTTAAGAAAGCTGGAAGATGTAAGTGTAAGGTATAAGTCTTTAGTGTTAATCAGCGTTTATTTAAGCAACGTTTCAGCATATAAAAGACCTTAATACCTTCAATCCTTTACCTTACGCCTTATATTGTATGAGAAAAGCAACTGTCATTCTTTTATCAGCATTAATATTCACAAACTGTAATCCAAAAATTAGCGGTAGCCTGAGAAAGCATGATCTTACCAAGGATGTTGAAATGGTTACAGACAAAGGCACAATGGTAATTCGCCTCTCCGATCTTACACCATTGCACCGCAATAATTTTTTACAACTGGTAAAAGACCATTATTACGACAGTATACTTTTTCACCGTGTTATCAATCATTTTATGATACAAGCCGGCGATCCTAACAGTAAACATGCAAAGCAGTCTGTTCAATTGGGTGATGGCGGTCCATCTTATACTATTCCTGCAGAAATAAATCCGGTGTTGTTTCATAAGAAAGGCGTTATTGCTGCAGCAAGACAAAGCGATGATGTAAACCCTAAAAAAGCCAGCAGCGGAAGCCAGTTTTATATAGTACAGGGAAGAATTTTTACAGATGCGGCACTTGATTCTGTTGAAACATTTCGTTTAAAAGGAAAAAAACTACCGGCAACACACAGGTTAGTTTATAAAACAATTGGCGGTACGCCACACCTCGACAGTACCTATACTGTATTTGGAGAAGTAATTAGTGGATTAAATGTTATTGACAGTATAGCCGCAGTGCCTACTAGCGGAAGACAGGGCGGCGACAGGCCTTTGCGTGATGTAAGAATAATAAGTACAAAGCTGGTGAAGAGAAAGTAGTATTTCAGATGTCTGATGTATTGATGTCTGATATCGTTTATTACGGCTAACCAACAAATAATTAGCTTCTCATTTTCCTGCCATTTCAATGTGTTCAAAATAATGATGTAATCCCGTATAGAACAAATCAGACATCAATACATCAGACATCAGACATTTCCTGTTTATCTTTTCTCAAACAACCACCACAAGCGTTTTCGTGGTTTTACTTTATAATTACCGGTAATGTACTTTCTGATATGTTCTATTGCTTCTTCTGTGCTGTCTGTAAGCAATACAAGTTGCAAATCTTCTGGTGCAATTGTTTTTTGTTCCGCCATAAAGTGTAAATAATCCATCAATGGCTGGTAAAAAGATTTACCAAATAATATCAGCGGAAACTGTGAAATCATTTTAGTTTGAACCAATGTAAGTGTTTCAAAAAATTCATCCATTGTGCCAAAACCACCCGGCATAATGATGAAAGCATAAGAATATTTCTCGAGCAGGGCTTTGCGGATAAAAAAGTATTTTATCGTTAAGCTGATTTGTACATAGGGGTTAGGCTTCTGCTCAAACGGAAGTTGAATATTACACCCTACAGATTGTCCTCCATTTTCAAATGCACCCCTGTTAGCAGCTTCCATAATACCAGGGCCGCCACCTGTCATTGTAGTAAAACCCAATCCGGCAATTTGCTTACCCATTTCACGGGCAGCAATATAATAGGGATGATCTTCTTTAAAGCGGGCCGAACCAAAAACAGTAATGCACGGACCTGCAAAATGCAATGTCCTGAATCCCTTTATGAGCTGTGCAAATACACGGATTGCAAAAAAAAATTCGTAACTCCTGCTTTGCGGTCCTTCTAAATAAACCGGGTTTATTGAAGAAATAATTTTTTCTTTTGCTGCCATAATAAAATAAAGATAAAAGATAAAATCTACAGTATGCTGGTATTAACCTCAGATTAATGATGGTTATAGCATTAAATAAGAAGCAGCAAAAAAATCAGTATGGCTGTGCCACAACCATATCATTTTATTACCTTGCAGCACACAATTTATTATTATGCGCATCATCAGTTACAATGTAAATGGCATCCGTTCTGCAATGACCAAAGGTTTTATTGACTGGCTAAAAACAAATCCTGCAGATATTATTTGTGTACAGGAAACCAAAGCCGCTAAAGACAATGTAGATCATAAACAATTTACAGACTTGGGGTTTCACGATTATTGGTTTTCTGCGCAAAAAAAAGGATATAGCGGTGTGGCTGTTTTTACAAAAATAAAACCCGACAATGTTGAATATGGAACTGGCCATAAAGTGAGTGATGATGAAGGCCGTGTATTGCAGCTTGATTTTGGAGATATACGTTTAATCAATGCATATTTTCCTTCCGGTACTTCGGGAGATGAACGACAAACATTTAAATACGAATGGCTTGATGAATTTTATAATTACCTGAACACACTAAAGAAAAAATATCCCAAACTGATTTTATGCGGCGATTACAATATTGCACATAAAGAAATTGATATTCACGATCCAAAAGGAAACAAAAAATCATCCGGGTTTTTACCAGAAGAAAGGGCATGGATGGATAAATTTCTTGGGAACGGATGGATGGATACTTTTAGAGAATTGCATCCTGAACCACACCGCTATAGTTGGTGGAGCCAGCGTTTTCCCAGTGTACGCTTACAAAATAAAGGGTGGAGAATAGATTATATAAATGTAACCGAGCCACTCAGAAAAAATGTAAAAGCATCAGATATTTATCCTGATATAAAACATAGCGATCATTGCCCCGTTTATTTGGATTTGAAAAAATAGAACCGGCACAAGAATAAATTGACTATTTCACATTTGCGAAATGTATTAAAATTCAGACGAAGAAGAATCAACCACCTTGTTTCACAAATGATACTTTATAATATTACTACCAAAGTGCACAATACTATTGATGCAGCATGGCTTCAATGGCAGCGAGATGAACATATACCTGAAGTAATGGCCTCGGGTTTTTTTTCAGACTATAAATTATTGCATTTGCTGGAACATGATGATGAAGAAGGAAAAACATATGCTGTTCAGTACACAGCATTGTCTGCAGATGCATACCGGCAATACATTAGTTTATGTGCAATGCAGTTAAGGAAAAAAACTTTGAATAAATGGAAAGATGCAGCCATTTCTTTCCACTCTGCTCTTGAAGTTATACAGTAATACTGTGGATAATAAAATACTTCGCATTATTTTTTGATTAAACAATTGCATTTCGCTTAAACCCAATACTGGCAAGCACTTCAGCCATTGCAACCCTGAAACCCTTAACTGGCGGCGCTTTCAGCCTGTTAAGACATCTTTTACAAAAAAATATTTTTTAGGCACAACAGTCAGGATGCTTGTTCCACGCGGGTTACAGCATTTTTTTCATACTTAAAAAAATGCAAAAAAATTTTGCCGGAAAGTAAAACCTTCTAAATTTGTCAGGCGTTAAATTTTAAAAACATCACATCATGAACAAAGCTGAATTAATTGCAAAAATTTCTGACGATGCAGGCATTACAAAAACACAGGGTAATGCTGTTTTGGATTCTTTTATTGAAGCAGTGACAAAAACTTTAAAAGGGGGCGGTAAAGTTACCCTTGTTGGTTTTGGAACTTTCTCTGTTAGCAAAAGAGCTGCACGTAATGGCCGTAACCCGCAAACAGGCGCAGTAATAAAAATTAAAGCACGTAAAGTAGCTAAATTTAAAGCAGGAAAAGAATTGGCTGCAAAATTATAAAGCCACACAACCTTATTTAAAGGCCCCGGTACTTAAAATCAAGTTTCGGGGCTTTTACTTTGATGTGTATCTTTACAACACAATAAACAATCACAAGTAAATTTTAAAAACAAAAAATAACTTTATTATGGGCAGAGGTGATAAAAAAACAAAAAAAGGAAAAATTTTTAAAGGCTCTTTTGGTAAAAGCAGGCCAGCCAACGCACCTGTTGTAAAAAAAGCAGCAGCTAAAAAAACTAAATAGTTTATTGGTTGATTAGTTGAGCAGTTGACTAGTAAAATATTTTATAAAGTACTATCAACTACTCAACTGATCAGCTAATTAAATTACGGCGCTAATCTCTCAATCAGCCAATCTCCTGTATCCTGTAAGGTATATTGAATGCGATCGTGCAGCCGGCTTGCCCTTCCCTGCCAGAATTCAATTGTAATAGGTTTTACACGGTAACCACCCCAATGTTCGGGCCTTGTTATTGCTTTTCCTTCAAATATTTCTGTAATTTTTTTTTCATTTTCCTCAAGCCATTGCCGGTTATTTATAATGCGGCTTTGCGGAGAAGACCATGCACCTATCCGACTTGTAGCCGGTCTGCTGTTAAAGTATGCATCACTTTCTGCCGCAGTAGTTTTTTCAACAAGACCGGTAATGCGCACCTGGCGTTCAAGTTCCTTCCAGAAAAAAACAAGACATGCCCTTGGATTTTCATCGAGCTGCATTCCTTTAAAGCTTTCGTAATTACTAAAGAAAACAAAACCCTTCTCATCAAAACCCTTCAATAAAACAATTCTTGCTGCTGGCAATCCTGTAACAGAAGCTGTGGCAAGCGTCATTGCATTTACTTCATCAATACCAGAATTTGTGGCATCATTCCACCAACGTTCAAATTGTTTAAAAGGATTAGAATCCACCTCATTTTCAGAAAGTGATTGCTGCCTGTAGTCTTTTCTTATATCTGCAATGTTCATAAATAGTTTAGCCTGCTGCAAATGAAACAGGTGTGTAAAATTAAATCATCTTATTAAAATGAAAACTCCCTTACTTTTTAGTAAGGGAGTTTTTTATTTTTTTTGGAAGCTTTTATAGAAGCCATGTTTATTTTACAAGCGTTCCCACATTTTCTCCCTGCACAACTTTTAATAAGTTTCCTGGTTTGTTCATATCGAATACAATAATGGGCAATTGGTTTTCCATGCATAGTGTAAAAGCCGTCATATCCATCACTTTTAGGTTTTTGGAAATACACTCAGCAAAAGAAATGGTATCGTATTTAGTGGCTTTCGGATCCTTTTCGGGGTCTGCCGTATATATGCCATCTACCCTTGTACCTTTTAATATCACTTCAGCTTTTATTTCTATTGCCCGAAGAGAACCAGCAGTATCTGTTGTAAAATATGGGTTACCTGTACCTGCACCAAAAATAACCACACGTCCTTTTTCTACGTGGCGCATTGCACGACGGCGGATATAAGGCTCTGCAATTTGTTCCATTTTAATAGCACTTTGCAAACGTGTATATACGCCAGCTTTTTCAAGGGCTGCCTGTAATGCCATTCCATTGATTACTGTTGCCAGCATTCCCATATAATCTCCATGGGCACGTTCAATACCTGTTTCTGCTTCATTCATCCCCCTGTAAATATTGCCGCCGCCTATTACAATGGCCAGTTCTGCACCAGCATCTACAATAGATTTAACCTCTTTGGCGTATTGTGATAAAATTGCCGGACTTAAAGGTTCATATCCATCATCACTTTTACCCATTAATGCCTCTCCGGAAAGCTTTAGCAAAACACGTTTGTACTTTAATGCCATATTAAAATAATTCGTTGCGAATATATGAATTTAATCGGCAGACATCCAATTGATATGGAAAGGAGCTAAATGCAATTGTTTTAAATTTTAATTGCCCTTTTTTAAAGATTTTCTGATAGCCCTCTTAAAAACAGGTATTCTAAAAAAAGCTAGTCAATTAAATCATCCAAAATGACATTTACTTTTTAAACTTCTTGTAATGCCGAAAAGGGTTGTACCATCTTAAATAACAACCGTTAGTTTAATTGCCAACGTCTCTGCGCATTTGCGTTAAATTTTGATTAGGATCATTTTTAAAAACCTTCAGAGGAGAAATTCAAAAAAACTTTAAAAAAAGATAGTGTGTTTCCATCCCTGTTTGCATATATTTATAATGTTCCTTTATAATTTTTAATTACTACAAGAACTTAAAAGCTTGTACATATAATTAAATTTTACGCTATATTTGAAAAACCTTAGTCCTATTCCTATGCTGATTAGCCACAATACAGTCCTTGTATTCAATATCTCTTAGAAAGATGGCATATCAGTCTTCTCTCTGCTCCCATATGACTTTATTATTAAACGATTGTTGGTTACATGAAATGTAACGGCTTGCGTGTCTTTACAATTCAATGTATAACAGCAATGGCTCAGTAACTTCTGTGACTGAGAGAGGCGAAGCCATTGTCTTTTTGGAAATAATCGCCTATCTCAGCGTGATTAACGCTCTAAACCTCAATGTATGAATGCAACTTTACCCTGGAATGCCATTTACATCCGGCGCAATTGCGAAAAAAAAGTTACCCAGTCATTAAGCAAAAAGGGAATTGAACACTATTCAGCTAAAAACTATGTAACCGTCAACGGTTTTATTAAGAGAAAATCTGTTATGGTGTCTCTTTTTCCATCCATCATTTTTGTGCGGCCGAAGGATAATATACAATTGGCATCCCTGGTTCAATTGCCCAATGTTATTAACCTGGTTTACTGGAAACAGCAGCCTGTTGTTATACCATCGCATGAAATTCAAATTCTGCGCAATTTCATAGAATCGCATGAAACAGTAACAGTAATAAGACAAGATTTGCAACGTAATTATGAACCCGTTGATGCAGGGAACATCTATCAAATACAACTGCCATCAATTGGGTACACGGTAATCGCAAAAAACAGACCTGTAACAAATATTAAAATTGTTCAAAAAAAATACTCCTTATTCAAAACAGCCATTTGAAATTTAATAGTATGAAACAAAATACTGCAGTTTCTTTCTTCCCTTGCCTACAATTAAGCCTGATTACAGTTGTAATGTGTCTTCTTATGTCATGCGGAACATCAAAAAAAGTAAATACCAATTATATTTATTTCAGAGATGGGGCCGATACGGTATTGACGCACCAAAAGGAAAACATTATTCAACCAAATGATTTATTAAGCATACAGGTTTCCAGTCGTACATTAAACCAGGAGCAGGCTGCAATCTTCAACTTGCCTTCTTCACAGGGCTCGCCGTTACAAGGTTACCAGGTTAACACAAATGGAAATATTGATATGCCGGTTATTGGCGCTATTAAAGCTGCAGGTTTAACAAAAGAACAATTACAAACTTTGTTGGTGCAAAAGTTAACAGATTACGTTAAAAATCCCACAGTTCTTATACGCTTTTTACAGTTTAATATTAATGTACTAGGCGAGGTAAAAAATCCCGGAACACAAAAGTTTCAAGTTGATAAAGTAACTATTATAGATGCGCTAAGTGCAGCCGGGGATTTAACTGATTATGGAAAAAGAGAAGACATAAAAGTTATTCGGGAAGAGGGTAATGGAAAAGTAACGCACATTATTGATCTTAGAAACAAAGATGTTTTTCAATCCCCCGTTTATTTCTTGCAGCCCAATGACATTGTATATGTTAGTCCTAATGCGTACAAGCTAAAAAACCTGAATGTAGATCCTGAAAAACAAAGAAGAACTGGATTATTCTTTACAGTTCTGGCAACAATGGTAAGCGTAGCAACATTAATTGTTTTAGCAACAAAAAATTAATAATGAATACAGAAGACAATGGAATGTTTGCAGTTGAGAACAACCCTTCCAAAACTTTACGGGAAACTTTAATTGCGTACTTACGTTTTTGGCCAGTATTCCTGGGTTGTTTCGTTATTTGTGTATCGGCCGGAATTTTATACAGCCGTTACACTACCACTAAATATATGGCTACCACTAATTTTCTGGTTAAAAGCGCCGATATTGGTCAAAAGACTTCCGACGATTTGATTGCAACTGCTTTAAGTGGCAAAAAACAAGTAAATATTAGTAATGAAATTTTATTGATTGGCTCTTCTAGTTTAATGGAAAGGGCTGTAGCTAAGAATGGGTTCAATATATCTTACTTTCAAAAAACCAGGTTTCTACCAGTTGAGATTTACAAAGACGCCCCATTTATTTTAGCCCCTTCCAAAGGGACCAATGTAATAATTAATAGAGGCTTTATTCTTTACTTAAAAAATTTAAGTAGTACTGGTGGTGCGTTTTCATTTGTTTTAAATAATACAACCAAAGAAGCTGTATTTAAATGGAATGAACCGTTTACTATAGACAATACGGATTTTGTTTTAAAACCTAAGGGAATAATTCATCCTGGAAAAAATGATTACAGCATTAAAGTACAATCAACTAAAGAAGCTGCAAATGAATTGTCGGAAAGTTTAACAGCAGTAGCGTATGATTCTAAAACAAGTGCTATAAAACTTTCTATTACTACCCAAAACAAATACAAAGCTGAAGATATTTTAAATGCATTGTTCAAAGAATTTAATGAATCTGATATTGAAGACAGAAACAAGCTTTCTGAAAGCACCGTTAGTTTTATTGATGACAGGCTGTTAAATATATCAGGGGAATTAAAAGGTGTTGAAGGCAATTTAGAAACATACCAGGGCAGTAAACAACTTGTTGATGTGAGAGAACAATCAACACAATCGTTGGCAAATTCAAGCGATGTTAATAAGACAATAAAGGATATTAGCATTCAGCAGGGAATTGCCTCAATGATTCTTGAATATTTCGCAAACCCATCCAATACCGGCAAATTAGTTCCTTCGTCTCTTGGCCTTAATGATGCTACATTGGCTTCTTTAATTACACAGTATAACGATCTTCAGCTTAAGAGAGAAAGAGAAGCTCCTCTTGTTGCTCCCAACAGTACTGTTATGCAAGACCTGAATACTCAAATTGCCAATATCAAAACAAGTATTCTTGAAAGCCTTACCAACATTGGCAAAAATCTGAAAATGCAGGAAGACAATTTTCAGCAACAAAACAACCAATACAAAAACTTTCTTTCATCGTTACCACACAACGAAAGGCTATTGCAGGAAATTAAAAGGAAACAAAATATTACAGAAGGTTTGTACCTCTACCTCTTACAAAAACGAGAAGAAGCAGCAATTTCCATTACTGCATCAAACGTGCCGCATTATAAACAAATTGATCCTGCTGTTGGGTATGGACCTGTTGAGCCTAATACAAAAATCATCACCTTTTATGCAACATTATTAGGATTGCTACTTGCATTCGGTCTTTTTTACCTAAAAAATATTTTGAACGATAAAATAAACACGGTTGAAGAAATTAGTAAGGCTACATCTTTGCCTGTGTTGGGAGACGTAAGTCATATTGAAAGAAAGAAAAGACAACCTGTTGCTATTTTAGGCAGGAGCATTACCGGAGAGCAATTCAGGTTAATAAGAACTAATCTTTCATTTTTACTCAAAAAACTGGAAAATAGAAATAAAGTAATTCTCGTTACATCGTCAGTTAGTGGAGAAGGCAAATCTTTTGCAAGCCTCAATTTGGCCGCTGTATACGCAATGCCCGGAAAAAAAGTAGCGCTACTTGAATTTGATATAAGGAAACCCAGCATTGGAGTTAATTTAAATTTTGAAAATAATGCCGGAATAACAAATTATTTGTCTGGCGAGGTAACCGATCTTTCTGCATTGTGCAATTCCGTAGAAGAAATACCTAACCTCCATATTTATCTTTCCGGGCCAATACCAGCTAACCCCGCAGATTTGTTGTTATCCGATAATTGCAGAAAATTATTTACCGAATTAAGAGAGAAGTATGATTATATAGTTGTTGACTCACCTCCTGTTAAATTGGTTAGCGATGCCTTTATATTGGGCGAACTTAGCGACATTGTTGTATATATTATCAGGTTTGGAGTTACAGTGAAAAAACAACTGGATTTTATAAAAACCATTCACCAGAATAAAAAATTTGGGCCCATTGGCATTCTAATAAATGATATCAAACGAAAAGATGCAAATAAATACTATGAATATGATGCATCTAAAGCTTTAACGTAAAGCTTGAATAAAATCAGCCAATAAAAAGTATACAATTCTCCTTCTGAATTTTTCTTTCAATGATCTATAGAGATTTAAAAAATAATCACATTTAAGCCTGGTTTGTCAAGCATGTTAAAAACAGCAACAAAAATCCGGGCAAGCTCGCAGAAGTTTCTGCCAAATAAATCCATTTTATTGCAGCTATCGGGTGCGGCAGGTTTACAGGCAGTGCAAATGGGTATTGGCGCCATTGTTGGCTTCTTAATAATCCGGCATCTATCTAAAGAAGATTATGCTATTTTCAATTTATTAAATACAGGTGGAACCACTTTGCTAATTTGGGCTGGGTTTAGTGTTACAGCAATTTTTATTCCTTTTGCAAATCGTGTTGGCTTATCTGCCGAGGAGTTAAGAAAAACAACACTCGCCTTTAAACGTCTAAATTTTCCGCTGTTTATTGTTGCAATAATTGTTGGCCTCGCATACTGGCTAATTTCGGCATACATAAGAGGATGGTTATCCATTTCATTTATTACCGGTTTATTTTTCGCTCTTACTGTAGCCATTTGCCAATATAATTATTGGTTAAAAGAAAGTGCCTACAAAGTATATGGCAAACCATTATTTCCTTTTACTATTTCGCTTAAGGAATGTATTTTAAGACTTGCACTTGTAGTTTTCTTTATTGTACTGATATTGCCCCTATTAACAAACAAAGAACATTTATCTTGGGTATATCTTTTAATTTCTGCAATTACCAATGTTTGGTGCCTATATTATATCAATAAAAAGTTTTCGGGTTTCCAATTACAACCAATTACAGACCTGAGCTCATACAAAAAAAAGTATTGGGAATTATTGCGGCCGATATTATTCCCCTACTATTTCTTTTATATTTCTGTTTTTTTTAGAAGTTCAATAATATATTTAATTAGCAGCACTTCTGTAATAGCAGAAGCTGCTGCGCTTGGAAGAATTATGGCCCTTTTTGCCATGATGGATAAAGCAGTGGAGTTGGTTATACTTCCGAGGTTAGGCGCTATATCAGATGTAAGAAAATTTTTACAACGCCTTCTCTTATGTTTTATAGCTGTTTTATTAATTGCTTCCGCGTTATTAATGTCTGCCTGGCTTTTTCCCAACGTATGGTTATGGATTTTGGGAGAAAAATATAAAAATATAGGAACAGCTTTGCTTTGGTCTGTAGCTGCTTCAGGTGTTGAACGATTATCGGGTCTTTTGCAATCTGCTCAATTTTCAAGAGGGGAAACGAAAAACCAATGGTGGGTACCAATTTTTGCAAACACAATCTATTTTGTATACATAGCAATTGTGGGACTTCATACTGTGGAACAAGCATCTATTGCATTATTCATAGCTGCAGTTGTGAATTTAATGGCGCAATCATTTATTCTGCTTAACAGACTGAAAAGTTATATTTTTTAAACCCGGTAAAGCAATTACCCAATTAAACAAGTAATGAATGAAAACTGAAAGCATAGATGGATATACATTTTCCAGGGAAGGTTTTTTATTGACCGGTCTTGATGAGCATGAAATTTCATACCTGCAATATCATGCTGATTTGATTGGACCCGATAGCAAAATGAACAATCAGCTAAGGAAAAAAGTAACCAATAAAGATAATTGGCAACATTCCATTTCAAATACCAATGCCTATTCAATTTCTATTAAACAAATACAGGATTTTAAATTAGATGAACGCTGTCTGGATGTGTTTAAAAAAATTCCTGTGCCCGCAATTGAAATTTCAAAACTAATCTGGAAGTTTTACTGGTTAAACAAAACATATAAACTCAAGGATGATAGCAGGGTGCTTTGTATTGGAGCTAATCCTGGTCTTGAATGCCTGGTAGCACAAACGCTTTTTCCAAAATGGCAAATTACCGGGGTAGATTTTAAAATTTCAGAAAAAACATTTTTCAAGAATTTAATCGAGCTTAATATAGCCGATCTGGACAAAGCTTTTTCAAAAAATTCTTTTGATGTTTGCTTTTCTAATCATGTTCTTGAACACCTGGGACCACCACGTGATAAAGTTTTAAAAGGAGTTAAAAGCATACTTGATAAAGATGGTTTTTTTACAAGCGCCTTACCGTGTGACTCAAACCCAAAATATGTACCTATTGATGACTTCTTTAATCTTTTAAAAAAGAATGAATCAAAATACATGCACCTCATAAATCCTGCGCACATGTGGAAGTGTGACATATTTAATATTCATGATGTGCTTACACAAAATGGGTTTAATAACATTGAATTTTTTAGGTATGAAGGAAGCGGGAAAGACAATAATGAAAAAGTGTTTAACCAGGTGCCGCATGATTTATTAACCCATGAAAGCATCGCTGAAAATAAACCTTTAGCAAAAAAAGCATGGGATATGTTGAAGTATATTTTAAATGTGCGCAATCCCAAAGAAATTTCTTTAAAATGGTATTATCATAAAATAAGAAAAGATTTTGCCTATCATCACCAGGTTCCTGAAATTCTCTTTTGCTGCCGCCCTGCAAGTCTTTAAAACATCAAGGCTTCTTTATCTTTTAAGGTAATAGAAGATCATTGATTTAAATAATACTGTTAAACTAGTTTATACTCCAATGAAAATAGTTCAGTCAACATGGGTTCGTTATCACCATTTTGATTTAGCACGTGAATTAAACAAACTTGGGCTGCTGGAAAAAATCTTTACTTCCCTGCCCTGGTGGAAGGCAAAAAAGGAATCCATAGAGCAAAATATTCCGTTAGATAAAATTTCCTGTAATTTTTTGATGCAGGGAATACGTTATTCAGCTAATAAGCTCCCTTTTTACACAGGGTGGATGGACACAAAATTATCCGTTACCCAAACAAAAATGTTTTCAGCATGGGTGGCAAAAAAACTTCCGGATTGTGATGCATATATTGGCATTTCTGGTACCGGTTTAAAAGCTGGCAGATTAATAAAAAATAGAGGTGGCAATTATATTATGGATCGGGGATCCTCGCATATCAAATATGCAAACACAATTTTAAAACAAGAGTATGAACGTTGGGGGTTTAACTGGACAGATATTGATCCCTGGCTTATCGAAAATGAAATAGCAGAAGCTGAAGAAGCAAATTTAATTACCATACCATCTGATTTTGTTAGAGATACTTTTATTGGCCAGGGTGTTGATGCTGCCAAATTAAAAGTTGTACCATATGGTGTATCGCTTGATGAATTTTATCCTGTAGGCACTCCTCCTGCTGATAAATTCAGATTGGTTTTTGTTGGACAATTCTCCTTAAGAAAAGGAGCGCCTTATCTTCTAAATGCATTCAAAGAATTTAAGCATCCTGCAAAAGAGTTGGTTGTAGTAGGAAATGTGGATGAGCAACTTAAACCCTTAATTACAAAACTTGCTGACGCAAATGTTATTTTCACAGGTATTATACCAAGAAACAAAGTAAAGGATATACTTTCTACAGCACACGCATTGGTGCTTCCAAGTATTGAAGAGGGCCTGGCATTGGTTCAGGCGCAGGCAATGGCTTGCGGATGCCCGGTAATTGCCACACCTAATACCGGATCTCAAACTTTGTTCACCAATAAGAAAGAGGGTTTGATTGTTGAAGCACGAAATGTTGAAGCACTGGTATCTGCTTTTACATTATTAGCAGACGACCCTTTGCTTAGAAACAAGATGAGTGCATCTTGCATTAGCCGTGTAAAAGAATTGGGAGGATGGAAAACATATACAGATGGGATTGTACGAAGTATTTCGGCCATTAACAATACAACAAAAACTACTTTTAAGGCCGAGGCATGAACACAGCGATAAAAAAAAATATTCTTTTTTTCGCCATAACAGTATTCGTTACAATTTATATTCTGTTTTCATCATACAACTTTAAAAGTATGCTTGATGGTGACGCAGAATATTTTCTTCCACAAATAATAAGTTATACCAACGGACATGGATTGATAAATGAGTATTATCAAACAGCATATAATTATTCGCCTCATCATGATGGACGCTTTATATGGCACGGGTTTTTATTCCAGGTTTTATTAAGCGACGTATTTCACACATCTACGTACACTCAAATTGCATTTGCATACAGTATTCTAAACATACTGTGTCTTATACTAACAGCAGCTATTATTCATATACACACAAAGAAAAATTCTTTACTAATAAGTAGCTTGTTGTTAGTATTAATGTTAATGACAGAAGGAGGCTTTCTCATTGGGTTGCAGGGTCGTTCTGAAACGCTGTCCATACTACTTATACTTATTGGTATTCTTGTTTTGCAATTAAAAAATAGTTATCAGAAAAATTTATTAGTTGGAATAATTGTTGGTTTACTAACAGTAACAAGTCCATTAAATGCTTTTTTTGTTGCGCTTGCCCTATCAATATACTTGCCATTGCAACTGGGGTTTTCCAAATCTCTTGTGTCTGCCATTGTATTCTCGGCAATTGGATTAGGCTTATCTGTTTTTCTTGCATTTCAAATTTATCCTTACCAGTTTTCTGAATGGATTACCGGAATTGGTACGCATACTAAAACTTTAAAAACTTTCGGCACAATATCATCCTGGCGGCACTGGCTTTTATTTTCAGGACATTTTTTTATGGGTGCTATTGTTTTACTAACGTTTATCATTTCGTTCATCTTGTTAAATTCCATTAAACTTAACCTGCTATTAAAAAATGTATTTCGCCTTGGTATTGTTTTAGTTTTTTTTGCACTTATTTATTATACCACAATTTCTGGCTGGTATGTAAGTGCAGGTTTGGTGCCATTGTTTTTATTAATTATTCTTTCATTACCGTCGCTTAATCAATTACAACCACACCCAAAATATTTATTTATAACTGTATTAGCTGTTTTTGGCATTTCTACAATTGACCCATTATTAATTGGTATTGCACGTTTGGGTAAATGGAATGGCCCTTCACTCGAGCAATCGCAAAGAAACCTTAAGTCTGATTTACCCCAATTGTCTGGTATTGCATTTTCAGCCGGCTTATTTGTTCTTATTGACAATATGAAAAACAATCGTGTTTTGCTATATGAAGAATATGCATTTTCTAAAACCATAAAATCAGATTTGGAATACTTCATTATACAACAGAATCATTCCGCTTCCGATCAACCTGGAGTTTATGAAAATTATGAATTGTACATAGATCGTTTCGCAA
The DNA here is from genome assembly GCA_044227095.1 of Chitinophagaceae bacterium. GTDB lineage: Bacteria > Bacteroidota > Bacteroidia > Chitinophagales > Chitinophagaceae > JACMLD01. Next base: position 925,762 of record JBGAFV010000001.1, read on the forward strand.
AGATTAAAAAAATGAATGGTCGTCTTGGTCAATGGTTTCAACCAGCAGGTTTTGGATATGCCATTTATAGAAAAAAACAGTAAAACAACAGTAGTGCCCCAACCTGAAAAAGTAGTAATTTTTTATCCGCATATTGGTGAGTACGGTGGAATTGAAAGGAATATTCTCGGTCTCTCTATTGAAATTTCAAGACAAGGGTTTACTCCTTTGCTTATTTGTTTTTATGACCTCATCGATATTAAACAGTATTGGCCAAATCTGGAAGTTGTTGTTTTAAATGATCATCCAAACCCATTTATCAAAAGTAGGCGTTTGCGCAACTGGCTTACAAAAAACAAATCTCAAATAAAAGGCCTTCCTTTATTCTTTGGAAACAAAGCAGGTTTTTATGCTGCCATTTTAAAATTAAATTCCTTTGTTCTTCATTATACAGATCCACCAAGTCTTGTAACACTCCCGGAAGAAAAAAAAACATTGAAAACAATAATTTCTATTCCGAGAAAATCTATTTCAACCTGGCTAAATAAAAGAGGTGTTCAATTATCAACAGTGCGTATAACTATGACGCAACGAAATGCAAATGAACTGGAACAACTGTTTAATATGCCTTTTGAAGTATTATACCAGGGTGGAGTGCCGCCGGTTAAGACTATAAATAAATCGCCCCGTTTAAAAAATAATAAACTGCGCTTTTTCTCAATTTGCCGGCATGCAGCAACAAAGAACTTAGATTGGATTTTGGAATTGGCGCTAACGTTAAAAAAAGAAAAACGCTTTAGTGAATTATTTCAGGGTATTGAAATCAACATCGCCGGAATGGGCCCTGTAAGAGATTCTTTAAAAAATAAAGCATCCTTATTAGGCGTAAATGATATAGTGCAGTTTCCCGGATTTCTTACAGACGAACAGATTGAAGAAGAATATTGCAAGTCGGATATTGTTCTTGTACCCGCTGTACAGGGTTATGGGCTTCCTGTTCTTGAATCATTGTACAGGCAGGTGCCAGTTGTATTAAATATTGAATCCAGGATTTCAGAAATACTCACAAACAATCCTTGGGTTGCGATCACTGGTAATTCTGTGGAGTCTTTTATAAACGAAACTATAAAACATATTGATCGGTTGAGGGCATTTTATCCAGACGAAAATTTACTTCTTGGTTTACCTTCAGAACAAAGTTGGGCAGAGCAGATGGGAAAGAAATGCAAATGGTGGGCGTAATTATAAAGCAATGAAAGTAATTTTTGTGGCAAGTCTTAGCAACCCAAGCTCATCCGGAATTCAAAGAATGTGGGCTTTGCAACAATGTGGTGCTATTGTATACAAGATTGACAAGGATAAATATTTTTCAAAAAAAATACCAGCATTTCCTTTTATAAATAAATTAATCTCATACGCAGGAAAGGTTTTAAAATCGCCAAAACTATTCTATAACATTAGTAACCTGCCTGCAGATATAATTAAATTATCTGAACAGGTAAAACCAGATATAGTTTGGTTTGAATGGCCGCAGGAAATACAAATCTCCTTATTAAAGCAATTAAAAGAATTACAAAAAGCGCCTTATCTTATTTCTTTCCAGGATGATAATCCGTGGGGAAGCAGGGCAAAGGACAAATGGATGTGGAAGGATTATTTTAAAGCCGTTCCAGAGTTTGACATGCACCTTGTAAAACGTCAAGATGATATTACACAGCTTACTGCACTTGGCGCAAAAAAATGCAGGATATGGTTGCATGGTATTTACTCTCCTCTATTTCATCCTGCAAAACTTCCAACCAAATACCCGGTAAGTTTTGTAGGCACTTGTATGGATAATAGAGCAGCGCTGATGGAATATTTGCTTGAGAATAAAATACCCTTACACGTTTTTGGAAACAAATGGTCTCAACGCAGCGATTTGCCTAAAAAATTCCCTCACAATTTTCATCCTGCCGTAGAAGGTGAGGCATATGCTGAAGTAATAAGAAGTTCTATGGTTTGTTTAGGTTTGGTTTCTCATTCAAACAAAGACGAGTGGACCATGCGTACTTACGAAGTACCATCTTGCGCTGCTGTATTACTGGCAGAAAAAACGCCTTTTCATGAACATTTTTTTGCTGAAGACAGCAATACACTACTTTTTTCAACAAAAGAAGAGTGCCTGAGCCAGTTATTATACCTTCTTAAAAACCAGGATTTGTGCAAGCAATTAGGAGAAAAATATTACCAAAAGCTTTTAGCAAATAATTGTACACTCGAAGCACAAATGAAGAATCTATTGACAGATTTAAAATTCAATTTCAATTAATGTTGCAGGCTAAAAAATTAATTGAATTTAAAGCAACGCTCTTACTGTTACGCCGGGGATTAATCTTATTGGCGCTGCTTGTTTTGATTGTGCAAATTTATAAAGACAATAGCAGGTTTAATGTTTCTTCTAACCTGGTTTGTTTTAGCACGTTTATTATTGCATGCTTACTGATATTTCAAACTTACAATTCCAGTATAAGCAAAGCTTTAACAGCAACGGTTGTTTTTTACATAATAGCAGCCAACAGTATTGCACCAATGATTGGCACATTGCTCGATGGTCATTCCCTGATATATACCTTAATTCAGCCCGAAACAATTTTTTTACACAGGTTTATTTTTGCTATTGTTCTTTTGGGTGCTCATTTCCTGGCATCAACTGCCCTTCTATCAAATGTCCGCCTCAAAATGAGCAATATTGGTACAGCACTAAACACCCGATCATTCCTACCAATTAATGCAATATGGGCAATGGGATGCATTGGCTTAACAAGTTCTGTAATAAAACACTTTGCTTTACCTGTAACATTTATAAAAATTCTTGACGGGTTTACTTTTCTTACATGGGTACCATTCCTTTTACTTATACCACCTTACTGGAATTATTTAAATGCAAAAAATAAAAAATGGTGGTTGTTATTGTATTATTTCGTTCAGGTAGGTTTGTCATTTGCAAATAACAGCAGAATGGGCCTCATAGGTCCATTTGCAATAGTTGGAATGTCGTGGACAATAGTGCTGCTTATGGGTCTAATCAATATTACCAATAAAATGCTGCTAAGAGGATTTGTTGTATTTAGCCTGGCTGTTGTTATTAGTGTGCAACTATTAGATTTTTCTACAGCCATTTTAATGGAAAGGGAGCAGCGTACTACCAGGAGTACTGAAGCGCAAATCACGGCCACATTTAAACGCTTTTTTGACAAAGAATCCATGACCAATTATAGAAAAATGATTGCTGCTTTTGATAATGATGCAAGACCAGATGAAGAATGGCAGGAAAATTATATTGACAATGATTTTATAGGCCGCTTTGTACAAATAAAATATGATGATAATTGCTTTCACCGTTTAAGTTTATTTAATAAAGCTTCGTATTCTGCTTTAGCGCAAGTTACACGTGATAAAACGATTGTTCTGGCACCCGACCCATTGCTACAATTATTTAAAATTAAACTGGATAAAGAAGCCATCAATGCAAATTCTATTGGCGACTTAATGGAAGCTTTTGGTGGTAAAGGAGAACTGGGAGGGCAACGCGTTGGTTCAATACCTGCACACTCGTTTGCATTATACGGATGGTTTTATCCTTTTTATTTAACAATATTCTATCTTCTTATATTTATAATATTCCAGGGGCTTATCACTACTTTTAGTAACAGTTCAACTCTTGCATGGAATTTTTCAACGTTTGGGCTTTTTGTAGCTTTTCAATTATTCACCAATATTAGTCTTGATGGTGTAACAAATCTCTTTGGAATGCTTTTTCGCGGAATCTGGCAAACGTTGTTTGTGTATTATATCGCCCTTTGGTTTATTAAAAGACTTGGCATATCAATTAATGAAAGCACTTTATTAACAAAGAAAAAGATCTTTTCAGCATCGCCTGGCGTATAAAGTTCTTGCAGTATAACATTTTATTGCTGCGTTCAAAATTTAAACATGAGTATCCGTCTCCTGATATTTGACTCCCACCCCGTTCAATACAGGGTTCCTATATGGCAAGCTATAGAACAGCATAAACCCGGATCAATTCATGTGGTGTATGCTTCAGATTGTACAGTAAGAGGACATTCAGATACAGATTTCGGACGTACATTAATTTGGGATGAACCATTATTAACCGGATATAACTATACAGTTCTTAATTGCGAAAAGGGTGTTCCGCTCTCCGGATGGAAATCATTAACCGGAAAAGGGGTTAAACAGATCATTGATGAAATGAAGCCCTCAGCAATATTGCTTACCGGGTTTAATTACAGGTACGATTTAACTGCTTACATTTTTGGTCGTCTTAATAATATACCTGTCTGGCTTCGTTGCGAAACACAAGATTTCGCTGTTAACCGTGCAAAGTTCAAAACAATAATACGCTCCGCCATATACAAAACATTGTATAGTGGTTTAGCAAAAGGTTTTTTTATTGGCGAACTCAATAAACAACATTATTTGCATCACGGCGTAAAACAATCCAAATTAAAACCAGCCCTGTATGGCACAATAAACAGGTTTGAAAATTTTACTGCCGATGAAAAAAAATTATTAAGAAAGCAGGCAAGGGTCTCTGCCAATATTAGTGAAGATAAAATCGTAGTTGGGTTTTCAGGAAAATTTATCGACAAAAAAAATCCTGAAATTATTTATACAATGCTCGGTCACCTTTCAAAGCAATTGCAAAAGAAAATTTTTCTATACTTTATAGGGAGCGGCCCCTTGCAAGAAAAATTATTTGAATTATCAAAACAAACAGTTGAGCAGTTAGGGATAGAAAGTTTTTTTGCCGGCTTTATCAACCAATCACAACTTGCCGGTCATTACTTAGCAATGGACATATTGGTATTGCCATCGAGAAGAGCAGGAGAAACTTGGGGCCTTGTAGCCAATGAGGCCATGCAGGCAGGTTGCAGTGTTGTTGTAAGCAATGCTGTGGGCAGTGGTGAAAATTTTAAAGACTGGGAAAGGTTTAGAATTTTCCAGGAAGGTGATGCTACCGACCTTGCGAATAAAATTACTGAGCTTTCACAATTTGAAAGAAACTTTGAATGGGCTAACAAGCTGTTGGAAAATTATTCTATACAATCTTCTGCAGATTCATTTATAGAAGAAATGTACCAGCAAGAAAATAATTAAACAAAGATGAACCTAAAGAAAACAACCCATTTAAAATTTGAAAGTCTTACATGTAGTAAATAAAATGGATCCTTCAACCGGCGGAGTATGTGAAGCTGTAAGATTATTAATTGCGGGGTTAGAAAATCATAAAGTTGCAAGTGAAGTAATTAGTCTTGATGATCCTGATGCATTATACCTTAAAAAGTATACATTTAAAACACATGCATTGGGAACTGGAAAAACCGCCTGGGGCTATAATAAAAAACTTGTTCCCTGGCTTGTTAAGAATCTTTCAAACTTTAATATTGTAGTGCTGCATGGCTTATGGCTTTATAATGGTTATGCCACACGGAAAGCGATAACAATTTTAAAAAAGAAATTCTTAGCAAGTGATGGAGCAATGCCTTCCTTTTTTGTAATGCCTCATGGTATGCTTGATCCTTATTTCCAAAAAGAAAATAACAGGAAACTAAAAGCCATTAGAAACTATATTTATTGGAAGCTGATTGAATCAAAAACGATAAATGCTGCAAAGGCATTGTTATTTACCTGTGAGAGGGAGCGACAATTAGCCCAACATACTTTTCATCCCTATCGCCCGCAAAAAGAAATAATTCTCGGATTAGGCATTCAGGAACCTCCCGCCTTTTCTGATGCAATTAAACAAGCTTTTTATTTAAAATGCCCCGAATTAAAAAATGAGCCGTTTATTCTATTTCTTGGAAGAATCCATGAAAAGAAAGGTGTTGATATATTAATCCACGCCTACGAAAATTTACATAAAGAAAGCGTAAAGAATAGATCAACAGTTCCAAAATTAGTTATCGCCGGCCCTGGCCTGGATACAAAAATGGGCTTAGAATTACAAGCATACGTTCAAACAAATCCCATGCTTAAAAATTTTGTTTGGTTTCCAGGCATGCTGGAAGGTGATGCAAAATGGGGAGCGTTTTATAATTGCGAGGCTTTTATATTGCCCAGCCACCAGGAAAATTTTGGTATTTCGGTTGTGGAAGCACTTGCTTGTAATAAACCGGTTTTAATTTCTAATCAAATAAACATTTGGAAAGAAATAATTGCAGGAGGCGGAGGAATAGTAGCAGACGATAGTTTAGAAGGCACAAAAAAATTATTGAAAGATTGGAGTAATTTATCTTTTGAAGAAAGAATGGATATGGCTAAAAATGCAGGACGGGTTTTTCATTCCGATTTTAAAATAGAAACTATTTCACAACGACTAATAGATTCCACTAACTAAGCTCATTAAAAAAATACAGCTGCTTTGAAAATAGTTATTCTACAGGGAGCTTTTTTACCTGTACCCCCAAAGTTAGGCGGGGCAGTAGAAAAAATGTGGTACGCATTAGGCAAAGATTTCGCAGCAAAAGGACATGAAGTCATTCATATCTCACGTACTTTTCCTGATATGCCCAAAGAAGAATGGATAGATGGTGTATGTTTCAAAAGAGTTTCTGGTTATAATAGTCCGTCTTCCGGGTTGTACCTGAAATTTTTAGATTTCTTGTACACGTCTAATGCAATTAAACTTATTCCTCATGATTCGGATGTAATCATTACAAATACTTTTTGGTCTCCTATTCTTTTACCATCAAAATTAAAAGAACGCTGTGTAGTAGATGTGCAGCGCATGCCTAAGGGCCAGTTTAAATGGTATAAAGGCATTTCAAGATACAGGGCAAATTCTACTCCCGTTGCTACAGCTATCAAAAAAGAACTTAATGATAATGTACACCACAAAGTAATTATGATTCCAAATCCGTTGCCGTTTAATGATTTCTCAAAAGATAATTCAACTAATAAAAAAAAGGTTCTTCTTTACACTGGCCGAATACATCCGGAAAAAGGTTTAGACCATTTGTTACGTGCATTTGCAATGCTTAAGAACGATTGGCAACTTAAAATTGTAGGTCCATGGGAAATAAGCCAGGGAGGCGGAGGAACTGATTACTTGCTTTCATTAAAAAAAATTGCAGAAAATGCTAACGTAGAATTTGTAGGACCTGTTTTTAATATTGATAAACTAAATGAATATTATTCAGAAGCTTCCATTTTTATTTATCCTTCTGTAGCAGAAAAAGGTGAAACGTTTGGCCTTGCTCCGTTGGAAGCTATGGCTTGGGGTTGCGTTCCTGTTGTTTCTAATTTATCCTGTTTCACTGATTTTATTACGCATGGCTACAACGGTTTAATATTTGATCACAGAAGTAGTAATCCTGAAATATTGCTAAGAAATGAAATCGAAAAATTACAAACGGATTCTGAATTAAGGAACAGGCTATCTAATGAAGCAATCAACGTTCGTAATACACATTCTACTTCACATCTCGGTTCTGAGTTCATTAAAGAATTTGAGAAAATAAAAATTACATCCGGCTACCCGGCCATGAGTACTGTATGAAAGTTCATAATCAATTAAGCCCATATGATAGTCCATGGACACCCAGTCAACGTATAAAAATGATGTTATGGAATATATCATGGAAAATATTTTGTTCATGGACACCAAAACCATTTAACCTGTGGAGATTATTTTGGGTTAAAGTGTTTGGCGGTAAAGTGTTTGGAAAACCCTTTATTCATCAAAGATGCCGCATACAAATTCCGTGGAATTTAATTATCCACGATAAAGCTGCTATTGGAGACCGTGCTAATATTTACTCACTGGGCATCATTGAAATTCTCGAGAATGCAACTGTTGCCCAAGAAGCATACCTATGTACAGGAACACATGCATTCAATCATCCAACAATGAATTTATTAACCAGCCCTATAAAAATTAATAAAAATGCTTTTATAGGAGCGAGGGCTTTTATTATGCCTGGAATTATTATTGGGGAAAATTCTATTGTTGGCGCTTGCAGTGTTGTAACAAAAGATGTTCCAGACTTCAATATTGTTGCTGGCAATCCTGCACACCAAATTGGTGTTCGCAACATTGTTAGCAATTAATAAATGCTGAGTTAGATTTATAAATACCACATTTGAAAATCATTTTAAAAATTAGATCCGTTTCCCTTTTATTATAAATGATCTCAGTAATAATCCTAACCAAAAACGAAGAAGTTGACCTTCCGAAATGTTTACAATCAGTTCATTGGTGCGATGATATACATGTTCTGGATTCTGGCAGTACCGACAGAACATTGGAAATAGCCACAAAACATAATGCTGCAATAGCAATACATCCATTTGAGAGTTTTGGCAAACAAAGAAACTTTGCACTTGATACGCTTGCTATAAAAAACAACTGGATATTATTTCTTGATGCAGATGAAACAGTAACAGAAAAATTTCATTTGGCAATGATTACAGCTATTAATACTGCTTCTGAAAATATAGCTGGATTTTATTGTTGCTGGAAAATGATGCTATATGATACATGGTTAAAACGCTGTGATAATTTTCCTAAATGGCAGTTTCGTTTATTACAAAAAGGAAAAGCAAGGTTTACAGATTTTGGTCATGGACAGAAAGAAGCAGATATAACAGGGCATATAGAATACATCAAAGAACCATACATACACAATGGTTTTTCCAAAGGATGGCACCACTGGATTGAACGTCATAATAAATATTCAAGCCTTGAAGCTGCAGCAAGACTTAATAACTGTCCTCCTTTCAAAAACATATTTAATTCACATGGAAGTGTTCGTAATCCGGCAATTAAATCCTGGTTAAGCAGAATGCCCGGATGGCCGCTTCTTCGCTTTTTTTTTAGCTATGTTTTAAAATTAGGTTTTTTAGAAGGAGGTCCCGGTTTTACGTATTGTACCAATATGGCGTATTATGAATATCTCATTCAAATAAAAATGAAAGAACTAAAAAGAAAAAGATTACAGAAGCAGATTTAAATGTTAGATAGAAAAAAATTCATTAAAACTACTGTTATAACTGCTGGTGCAATTTTAAGTACTGGCTACTCTTATGCATTTGAAAGTTTTTCTATTGCAGCAAAAAAACCGGAATTACCAGGTGCAGATTATTTTCTTCATGGTGTCGCATCAGGAGATCCGCTTGAGTCGCAAATTATTATCTGGACAAGAATAAGCGGAGCAACTGATCCTGTCATTTCCGTAATATGGATTATAGCAGGAGATGAAGCATGCGCAAATATTATTCAAAGTGGAATTGCGAAGACAAGTTCACTGGAAGACTATTGCATTAAAGTTGATATAAATAATCTAACATTAAAAACTACTTACTATTACAGGTTTATTTATAACGATATAAAATCTCCAATAGGCAAAACAAAAACAAGCGCAAACGATGACAATGAATTACAACTCGCCGTTATTTCCTGCAGTGATTTTTCAGCCGGTTATTATAACGCACTTGGAAACATTGCAAAGCGTGAAGAACTAGATGCAGTAGTTCACCTGGGAGATTATATATATGAAGGCACGTTTAGAGATTTCGATTCAAAAAATAATGTTGATGAAGATGAATATGAAGCAACACATTTTAACCGAACAAGAGAATGGTGGCTGCATTATTATCGCAGAAGATATTCACTGAACCGTTTAGATCCAGATTTACAAGCTGCACACAAAACGCATCCTTTTATTACAATATGGGATGATCATGAAATATCAAACAATGCATGGAAAGATGGGGCGCAGGGGCATAATGAACAACGTGACGGAGATTGGAATATTCGCAAAGGCGCTGCAAGACAAGTATATGCTGAATGGATGCCTATTCGTGGAAATGCAGAAAAAATTTATCGCACTATCCGTTTTGGCAACCTGGCAGATTTAATACTATTAGATACAAGGATTGAAGGAAGGGACAAGCAAGTTTCTAACACTTCAGATCCTGCGCTTTTTTTGCCAGATCGTACAATACTTGGAAAAGAGCAAAAACAATGGCTTTTTGCGCAATTAAATAATTCGTCCAGTCGTTGGAAATTATTGGGTAGCCAGGTAATATTTTCTCAGATTGATGTAAAATGGGCGAATATCGGCGGTCATTTTGCAGATAAAGTTTCTGTTCTGGAAAGCACTTTACTTGATTATTGGGAAGGTTATCCTGTTGAAAGAGATACTGTCATTAATCATATTAGTGCCAATAAGATTAACAATGTAATCATCATGTCTGCCAGTATGCATTGCGCATTGGCGTTTAATGTTACTGCAAGGGCTACTAAATTTAGCCGCAAAGGAGAAAATGCAACGTATGATTCTTCAACCGGAAAAGGCTCAGTAGCAGTTGAATTTGCCGCACCAAGTATTACCTCTGCAAACTTTGATGAGAAAATGGATAAGTTTTATGCCAATACTTTCCAATCGATGATCAATAAAAAGCTACCGCTGCCGCTAAATTATAATCCTAATCCAAATTTAAAATTTGCTGATCTGCAAAGGCATGGTTATTATATTTTGAAGTTAACTGCAGACAAAGCTGAGAGTTCATTTTATTTTACAGACGAACTGCAAAAAAGAACATCGGCAGAAAAATTAGCTGCAGTTTTATTTACCAAAAGCGGACAGAATATGTTGCAAAACGCAAACATTGGTAATCATAACAATTTTTTACTGTAGCCAATTTAGTTTTTATAAAAAATGTAAGCCGGAAACTGTGTAGACTATGCGTATTAAAGTAAATTTCTTTCAAAGAAAACCACGCAAGGGCTTTAGCTTCAGCCTGGAGCAGGTTTTTAACGATTTAAGACAAAGCCTGGGAAATAGAATTGATTCAAAGATTTATATTTCAAAATGCTACAATGATGGGTATTATACCAAAATCATAAATATTGTTCAGGCCTGCTTCAGGCAAGGTAAAGATGTAAATCATATTACTGGCGAAATTCATTTTCTTGATTTATTGATGAAAAAAAACAGGGTTGTTCTAACAATACTTGATTGTGGCATGATGACAAGAAAAACCGGCCTGTCAAAAAAAATAATTAAATGGTTGTATTTGTCAGCACCAGTTTCAAGAGCAAGAGTTGTTACTGCAATATCTGAAGAGACAAAAAAAGAAATAATTCATTATACTAATTGTCATCCACAGAAGATTAAGGTAATACCGGTAGCAATAGATCCTGCTTATATACCCTTTCCTAAACCTTTTAACAGTAAAAAACCAACCATACTGCAAATTGGAACTGGCTACAATAAAAACCTGCCACGTGTAATAGAAGCACTTAAAGGGATTGAATGTCACCTCACTATTGTTGGAAAGCTTTCAGAAGAACATAAGAGTGCATTAAACTCAAACAATATCGAGTTTAGCAATGAGTATAATATTAGTGCTGATCGTATGATTGAGAAATACAAAGAATGTGATATGCTTATGTTTATATCTACTTCTGAAGGATTTGGAATGCCAATTATTGAAGCGAATGCTGTTGAGCGGGTTGTTATTACCAGCAACCTTTCTTCTATGCCGGAGATTGCGGGCAATGCTGCCTGTTTGATTGATCCTTATAACATAGGAGACATAAAAACAGCTGTACTAAAATTAATTAACGACGAAAGCTACAGAACATCACTCATACAAAATGGCAGGGAAAATAAATTAAGGTTTAACTCAAATGCAATTGCTGATTCCTATTATAAATTATACGAAGAAATAAAGAATAGCTAGCAGGCTATAATTTAAATACTGAATGAGAAAAAAACTTCTGTTCCTGGATGGCCTAAGAGGGATTGCTGCACTTTATGTGGTAGCACATCATGCACGTTGGCTTTTATGGGAGGGATTTGGCCAGGGCTATTACCTGCATCCTGAAAAATATTCTGTTGCAGATAAAGCATTAATGTGGTTCTTTTCAATTTTTAAATGGGGGCACGAATTTGTATTGTTCTTTTTTGTGCTATCGGGTTTTGTAATTCATCTCAAGTATGCAAATAAATTAGCTGTCAATCCTATGGCTTCATTAAACTGGACAGAATATTTATACAAAAGAGCAAAAAGAATATACCCTCCTTTTATTTTAGCGCTTTTCCTTACATTACTACTAGATTTTACAGGAAATAAATTGGGTTTTACAATTTATTCCGGCACTTCATCTTATACGCTTATAAACGAAAACATTGGAGCAAGTAAATATGGTTTAAGTGCATTCGTTGGTAATCTTTTATTTATATACAATGAATACGTTCCTCTTTTTGGAACAAACGGCCCGGCATGGTCTTTAAAGTTTGAATGGTGGTTCTACCTGGTATACCCTGTTTTTTTATTTTTTTCCAGGAAACAAATTTGGTATTCAACTGCGGCAATCCTCCTCTTATTTATTTTTAGTTTTTTTAAGAATGCTTGGCCAGAACAACTTTTAAGGGGAGTGTTTTCAAGTATGATTTGCTGGTGGCTTGGCGTGCTTCTTGCGGAAAGTTTTGCAGATAGGATTTTAATAAAACTACCGCGATTTTCAATTTTATGTACTACAGGTTTTTTATTGCTCTTTCTTTTTCCAAAAAATGATCGCTTTCATGATTTACAGATTTCCTTTTTGTTTTCAGCAATACTAGGGTATTTACTCTGGCTTAATGAAAACAATAAAAACCTAAAACTGCTTGAGAAACTAGCACCAGTTGGAAATTTTTCTTACACACTTTATATCATACATTTTCCAATTTTGGTTTTTTTGTCTGGTATAGTTATGAAAATTAATGGCAACAAACTTCCTGTAAATTCATTTATAGTTATAGCTGGTATTGTTTTTTGTGTAGCGATTGCCTATGTATTTCATTTTATAGTTGAAATACCTTTTATAAAAGAAGGGGTGCGGAGAAAGAGTAAACTTTCGCCTGCTCCAACTACCGGATAGGAAGGTGAACACTGCTTTATTGAAAAACTGGTAAAATAGTTAAAGTAAATAAACTCACTGTAATTGGTAACGCTATGCGGGTTTGTGAATCTGAGTATTAGCAATCGGCTTGATCTTGGTAAACTATTCACTTTAACCGTTTTTTAATTACTAATGTGCAAATGTTTTTACTATACTGTTGCTTTAAAAGCATTACATTTATGGAAACACTTAGTTGTTTAATTGCCAGCCATATTGAATCTGCGTGCTTATAGGAATAATATCGGCGATTGTACATCTTCTTCCTCCACCTCATTAAGAATACTGAACGCATTCACCTGATTGCTTCCAATTAGTTTTATTAATTTTTAAAATTTTCTATTCACGTAGAATTATTAATCCATTATATGAACCCTTTAACCTTGTCCTGAATGAAAAACAAAAGCATTCTTTTATTAGGCGGGAACTATTATCCCGAACCCACAGGTATTGGCAAATACAATACAGAAATGATGGATTGGCTGGCTCAGCAGCAGTATGATTGCGGCGTGGTGACCACCTATCCTTATTACCCTTTCTGGCAGGTGCAAGAGCCATATGCCAGCAAAGCATCATGGTATAAAAAAGAAGAAAGAAAATTAGCGAACGGCGCAAAAATTACTGTGTACCGCTGTCCGCATTATGTTCCTGCTATACCTACTGGATTAAAAAGGGTATTGTCAGACCTCGCCTTTTTTATTACCGCTTTTTTCCAGGTAATTCGTTTGCTCTTCCGAAAAAAATATGATTTTGTAATGGTGGTAGCACCGCCTTTCCAGGTTGGATTGCTGGGCTATTTATACAAAAAAATAAAAGGTGCGAAGCTCATTTACCATATACAGGATCTGCAGATTGATGCAGCAGTAGAACTGGGCATGATCAAATCAAAATTTCTTGTGCGTACAATGTTTTGGCTGGAACGGTTTATTATTCGCAAAGCAGATTTTGTAAGCAGTATTTCTGAAGGGATGATCAAAAAAATAAAGGCAAAATACAACCGGAGGGTTATTATGTTTCCCAATTGGGTTGATACCACAATTTTTCATCCTATTACCAATAAAGATCAGCTTAAACAACAATTCAATTTTTCTCCTACAGATAAAATTGTACTTTATTCAGGCGCCATCGGTGAAAAGCAGGGCATAAAATCTTTATTGCGAATTGCACAGTCATTGCAGGATATGTCATTCATCAAATTTGTTATTTGCGGCTCCGGCCCTTATAAAAGTCAACTGGTTGATCTTGCAAAAGAAATGAAGTTGCAGAATGTATTTTTCATGCCACTACAGCCAACAGAAAAATTCAACCAGTTTATAAACATGGCCGATGTGCACCTTGTATTGCAAAAGGCCAACGAGAATGAATTATTCCTTCCCTCTAAACTAACAACTATTTGCGCTGTAGGCGGGCTTGTAATTGTTACCGCTTCAGAAAATACCAGCCTGTATAACCTGGTTGCAAAATTTAATCTTGGTATTTTAACTGAACCGGAAAACGAGGATGCATTAACCGAAGCAATAAAAAGTGCTGTTTTTCAGGACCAGTTTGCATTAAAAAACAATGCGCTCAAATATGCAACCAGTCATCTTAGTATTGATAAAGTAATGAGCTATTATTTTTTAACCATCAATCCTGATGTACAAAACGTTACTGGTGCACTGCCAAAAGATGAAGAATACTTCCAAAACATTAGCACTGCTCAATCTTCTTCTATTCAGCAACACACAATCAGCCTGCCCGAAACAATGAGTACGGTAAAGCCTGCGTAATGACCTGCCTGTTAAACCCATCAAAACTTGCATATTACCATATAGTTATAGAATAAGTTCTGGTTAACACTAGAACTAACACGTGTTAGTTTAAAAAATTATTAATTTGTATCACTTTGTAACGGCGAACTTATTGTATCGTAGAAACCCTATATATATTCTTAATTTTTGCGCTATATTTGTTCAAGTTAATCCCAGTCCTCCCGATAAGCCTGTAGATCTTCCGCACTAAACAGGAAGATTCCAATATTGCTACGATTTGCTCCATATGGCTTAGTTCTGATTAAACATGATGTAATTGCTACTAAAGGATTTTCCTTTTTTATGCATTTAAATATAGGCTTAGCTTTTGCTGCACTAGTTGTATGCAATTGAAAATTTCAATACCGTATCCTTTTGAAAATAGGTTTATCCGCTCAAACAAAACAAACCTGAATTATGAATACTAACCACAACTGGAATGCTGTTTTTACACGCCCTAACTGCGAGAAAAAAGTTTGCAAGCTGTTGGAGAAAAAGGGAATAGTGCATTACTGGCCGCAGAACCGCGTTATAGCAGATGATGGCTCTCAAAAAAAGAGTACAACTACATCTCTTTTTCCTTCTCTTATTTTTGTTCAGGTATATAATGATGCCGCATTGGTATCGCTATCAAAAATCAGCGATATTATTAATGTGGTTTATTGGCAACAGAATGTTGCAATTTTTCCATATGCGGAGATTGATTCGTTGCAACGGTTTTTAGAAGCGCATGAAAGTGTACAACTTACCAAACTTAGTTTGCATGCAACTGCAAATGATGCCCAGCAATATATTAATCCGATTTTTTCAGGTGATAATACTTACTCAATCAGTCTACCTTCTGTTGGTTATTGTGTTTCAGCTAAAGCAGAACCAGTTACAAATATTAAGTTGCTGAGAAAGAAAACGCCACAATACAGAACTACCAATAACCTGGCTTTTATCCTTGGGCTTAAAGTAAGCGGCAGCAAATTTGAATAGCCTTAGCAGGTTTTGCGAGGTAAAAATTTTGTATGGTTTAATAAAGTGCATAATTAGCATCTTATTAAACCATATTTATTTACAGCAATTGCATAATCCAGAATACTTTGCTGAAATAAAATATTTTTAATTTCACTGCATGAAATTTTTCGTTAGAGCAGCAGGATTCTTTTACGCTTCAATACTTTTCTATATTTTTTTCCTCGCCAGACGAAGGCCTCATCCAACATTTTTAATGCATAACGAGCCCGTAAACCTTATTCCTTTAAAAGCAAAACTGGCGCAGATTAGTATTTATCACTCATTGTCGTCTGTAGAAAGATGGGAGCTTCTTACAGATCTTTTTGGAAACATAATATTGTTTATCCCTTTGCCTTTCTTTTTTTCTGTAGTTTTTAAAATTGAAAGTGCCGGGAAGATTATACTGTATGCTTTTATACTGAGCATTTGTGTTGAAGTAACACAATTTATATTTAGCATTGGCGTAGCAGATATTGATGATATTCTATTAAACACCCTCGGAGCTATTATTGGTGTATTTATGTTGAATATGCTAAAGAAAATATTGCCTGGATTTTACCATTCATTGCAGGCTTAAGGCTATATAACTTGCATAAAATTCTACTACATAATAGAAAAGGGAACTGTGAAGTTCCCTTTTCTATTATTCTTAAAAGTTATTATTATCCCAGTGCTACTCTTTTAAATTCAGTTACGGTTACGCCATGCTCTTTCAAATAATCACCTACAGATTTGCCGGCATCTTTTACAAAAGCCTGTGCAAGTAATGTTTGCTCTTTAAAGAATGCACCCATTTTACCGTCTGCAATTTTAGCCAGCATGTCATCAGTTTTACCAGCCATTTTAGGATCCTGCTTCATCAGTTCTACAATAATATCTTTCTCACGTGCAATGGTTGCAGCAGGTACAGAGGCTGCATCAACTGCTACAGGGTTCATAGCCGCAATCTGCATTGCTACATCTTTACCAGCTTCACTTGCTTCTTTGTTAAGGCCAACCAATACACCCATACGGTAAGCACCGTGTATATACGCTGCTACGTAAGGAGCATCTACTCTTTCAAATTTGCTGATACCAATCTTTTCTCCAATTGATGCAAGCTTATCGTTTATCAATTCTGCTACTTTAACTCCATTAACAGTTGCCTCGTTCAATTCTTCTGCGCTCTTTACATTATTTGCAATTGCAGCATCTGCAATGCTCTGCGCAAAAGCAACAAAATCTGCATTTTTGCTAACAAAGTCTGTTTCGCAACTGATGCAAACTACCAGGCCAGTTTTATTATCGGCAGTTGTTTGTGCTATTACCACACCTTCTTTTGCTTCACGGTCGCTGCGCTTAGCAGCAACTTTCTGTCCTTGTTTGCGCAACCAGTCAATAGCTGCTTCAAAATCTCCGTTTGTTTCTGTTAATGCTTTACGGCAATCCATCATGCCGGCTCCTGTCATCTGGCGCAGTTTGTTTATATCCTGCGCACTTATAGTTACTGTTGACATAGATAAAAATTAATAATTAAAAATTAGTAATTAAGAATTGGTTTAAATGAAAGTGAGCATCAAAATTATCATCTGCATACTCATTAACGCAGCTCAATCTCCATCTTTACTATTTCTTAATACTTACGTATCATTCCTCTATTTGTTCATACCTGCTTTCATTCAATCAGTTTCTTATCATTTAATAAGTTACACTGGTTCTGACTAAAGAATATGAACTAGGGGCTATAGACTATCTTCCACCTCCGGGCCTGCGATTACCACCGCCGCCTGCGCCACCACCTGGTCCGCCTACACGACGTTTACCTGCACCACCGCCACCACCTGGTCCACGGCTTCCACCTCTACCACCACGGCCACCTTCAGCATCAGCTTCAGCTTGCAAACGTGCTGCTTTCCTTTCTTTTTCATCATCAGTTGTATCTTCTCCTTCTTCATCTTTAGCAGCCTGGCGTTCTGTTAACCCTTCTGCAATAGCAGCTACGATATAATTAACTATAATAGCAATTGATTTTGTAGCATCGTCATTTGCAGGAATAGCATAATCAACTTTGTTAGGGTCGCAATTGGTATCTACCATACCAAATGTAAGAATGCCCAAACGTTTTGCTTCTGCAAGAGCAATGTGCTCATGACCAATATCTATAAGGAATAAAGCAGCCGGTACACGGCCAAGCTGAGCTATACCGCCCAATACTTTTTCCATTTTTTCCTTATCGCGGGTTAATGTAAGGCGTTCTTTTTTAGTGATGCTTTCCAGTGTACCGTCAGTTAGCATTTTTTCAATGCTCTGCATTTTCTTTACACTCTTACGAACGGTGTTAAAATTGGTAAGCATACCACCCAGCCAACGTTCTGTAACAAAAGGCATGTTTATCCTTTTTGCGCATTCTGTTACAATTTCTTTGGCTTGTTTTTTTGTACCCACAAACATGATCTTTTTACCACTGCGTGCAATTTGTTTCAGTATACCTGAAACTTCCTGCAGGCTCTCTGTAGTTTTATTAAGATCAATAATGTGAATGCCTTTTTTTTCTGCAAAGATGTAAGGCAACATCTTGGGGTTCCACTTCTTGCGCAGGTGGCCAAAATGAACACCAGCGTCTAGTAATTGCTGTTGTAATGAAGTGTTGTTTTCCATTGTTTATTTTTAGCTTTTAGCTATTAGCTTTTAGCCGTTAGCCGTTTAAAAAATATAATTTCTTTATTCCGTCAACTAATAGCTAAAAGCTAATAGCCAACAGCTTGTATTAACGTTTGCTGAACTGGTAGCTTCTGCGTGCTTTCTTCTTACCTGGTTTTTTACGCTCCACTACTCTTGGATCGCGATGTAACAAACCTGCTGCTTTCAGCTGCGGACGAAACTCAGGGTTTACTTCCAGCAAAGCACGGGCAATACCCAGTTTTGCGGCTTCTGCCTGACCTTTTACGCCACCACCAGTTGCATTAATAACAACATCAAACTTACCTGCAGCTTCAATGGTTTTCAATGGCAGCTCTACCTGATTTTGCAGGTACACTAATGGGAAATAAGTTTTATAATCTTTATCGTTTACGGTAACCTTGCCTTCACCCTTTGTAATAAATACACGGGTAACAGCGGCTTTACGGCGACCAACGGCATTTTTTTGCTTTTCCATTTATAGTATTAATTAGGAATTTTAAATTAGAATTTCAGATCTTTTGGTTGCTGTGCAGTATGCGGATGTGTTGGCGCTGCATACACAAACAATTTCTTATACATCTGGCGGCCAAGACGATTTTTTGGCAACATACCTTTGATGGCCCTTTCCAGTACTACTTCAGGACGGCGGCGCAATAAATCCTGCGCTGCTTCTTCCTTCAAACCACCTGGGTAACCACTAAAATTCTGGTATTGCTTCTGCTCGCCTTTGTTTCCTGTAAATACAACTTTGTCTGCATTGGTAATGATTACAAAATCGCCGCAGTCTACGTGCGGTGTAAAATAGGCTTTGTTCTTACCGCGTAATACAGCGGCAATTCTTGCGCTCATGCGTCCTACGGTTTGATTAGTACCGTCTACAACATACCAGTCACGTTGTACGGTAGCCGCGTTTGCATGTTTGGTTGTGAAATGTAATTTGCTCATTTGTTTTCTTTTTTTATGAAGGCCCCGCTATCCCGGAAGCCATAATTTTTTGGACTGCGAAGGTAAGGTGCAGCATTAGAATAAAACAAGAAAGAACAAACTATTTTTGTAAGGCACCTTTACAACTAATTGATTTACAATAAAAATTTTGACGTTCAAAATAAAAGCACCTTCGATGCGGGAAATAGAACGCAGATTTTGCTGATTTTTATGATCAGGTATGATTTACTTGCCGGTTGAATACAGAGCATCCGTTGCCCAAAGAATACGCATATTATTTCATCAGAATCCTAATAATCTGCGTTCCATTTTATAAAGCGAAGCGTTACTTATATTTATCATTTCAAACACTTAATATATATGTCTGTTCATCTCCTTGGCCGCTCTGTTTTTGGAAACCCTGCCAACGCTGGCAATACAATGACCATTGAAGAAGCCAATCAATTGCTAAACGAATGGGTGCCCAACGAACGCCTTCGCTTGCATATGAAACAGGTAGCAGCAGTAATGAAGGCGTGGGCCATTGAAAAAGAAAATGCAGACGAAAAAACAGCACTTAAATGGGAGCTGGCCGGTTTGCTGCACGATGCCGATTGGGAAAAACATCCCGATGATCATTGCCGAATCATTATAGAACACCTCGAAGCTTTAAATATTGATCCGGATATTATTCATTGCGTAGCTTCTCACGGACCAAAATATTTTGGAGTGGAACCCGAGAATACAATGGACAAAATGATTTATGCTTTTGACGAACTGTCTGGCTTCGTTCATGCATCGGCGTTAATCCGCCCCACAAAATATGAAGGCATGGATGTAAACAGTGTAAAAAAGAAATTAAAAAACCTGGCTTTTGCCGCACAGGTAAACCGCGATGATATTAGCGATGCGCTTTCACGGATTAATGTAACGCTTGAAGAGTTGATTGCGTTTGTGATAGAACATCAGAAGAATGTTAATTAGCAATTAATAATTTATAATTAGTAATTGGGGTCATTTAAGTGCTATATTTTTTTTTGCCAAGCAATAGGAATTCTATTTAATATTCTTGCGTCGCACTCTTGTACATTTGTATCAATATGCAGCGCTACAAACCAATAATAGCAAGACATTAATACATCCTTTGATAAGCAGATGATTTTTAAAATGAGAAATCTTTAAACCCTAAACCTTACGCCTCCCACCATAAACCTTAATAGCGTGACAAGAAAAGAACGTTTCGACTTCGTTATAAAATATTTTGAACAGCATGTTCCAGATGCTGAAACAGAATTACTATACGATAACCCTTTTCAATTACTGGTAGCTGTTATATTGTCTGCCCAGTGCACGGATAAAAGGGTAAATATAACTACACCCGCCATTTTTGATGAATATCCTGATGCAGAAAGTTTATCTAAAGCCAGTTTTGATGAATTGTTTCCGCTGATTAAAAGCATCTCTTATCCCAATAACAAAACCAAACACCTTATTGGCATGGCCAATATGCTGGTAAAAGATTTTAATGGCGAAGTACCAATGACCGTTGATGAATTAATAAAACTACCCGGTGTTGGAAGAAAAACTGCTAATGTAATTACCTCCGTTGTAGATGAACAACCAAATATGGCAGTAGATACGCATGTGTTTCGTGTTTCGGCAAGAATTGGTTTAACGGTAAATGCCAAAACACCACTTGCAACAGAAAAACAATTGATAAAATACATCCCCCGGGAATTGATTCATAAAGCCCATCACTGGCTTATCCTTCATGGCAGATATGTTTGCATAGCCCGCAATCCCAAATGCAGCCAGTGCGGATTAAAGCCAGTTTGTAAATATTATCAGAAAAATATTTTACCACACAGCATTATTACGCCCATTAATCAATAAATAAAAGCTCATTTAAAATCGATTCTTTCATCATTTTAAACTGAGGGAAAAACATTGCAGCGTTTTTCCTCGCTCCATATTCCTTGCATAATTTGCTCTATAGCAAACCTTATGCATGAAATTTATTTACAGTGGATGCCTGCTTATTGGCCTGTTTGTAATGCCGTATCTTAACGCACAGTCTTACTTTTCTACCGGTAATAATCCTGAGCCGGAATTATTATGGGAAATTGGCGCATCTGCCGGCGCAATAAATTGCCTTACAGATATTGGTGGAAAAAATGGAACAGGCGGAAAATTTATTAAAGACATAAACTGGAACAAAACACGGTTTTGTGGAAGCTTATTTGCAAGTGCTACATGGCAATCAATTATCGCCGCCCGGTTAGAAGCCGCTTTTGCTGAAGTAACGGGCAGTGATGCTGAATTAAAAAATGCTACCGATCTGGCCAGGAACCGTTACCTGAGAAACCTTCAATTTAAAACAACTGTTATTGAACTTTCCTTTATTAGCGAACTGCATGTGCTACAAATGTTTTATAAAGAAAGAAGTCCCTTTTTATTGTCGCCATATCTTGCCGCAGGTTTTGGCGCATTTAATTATACGCCACGAGCTTTTATAAATAATGTTTGGGTAGACCTTCGTCCGCTCCATACAGAAGGCGAAGGTTTTAAAGAATATCCCGATAGAAGAGAATACAAAACTTTTAGCTGGTGCCTTCCTGTTGGCGCAGGTATTAAATACGATATGGCTGGTTTAATCAATTTCCGATTAGAATTTCTTTATCGTTTTACCGGCACCGATTACCTTGATGATGTAAGCACCAGGTATGCCGATCCGTCTCTTTTCAGCAAATACTTATCACCAACAGCTGCTGCGCTTTCTTTACAGCTATCAGACAGAAGTAATGAACTAATGACGGGTATGAAGAACAAGGAAAACGAAATTCGGGGAAACCCGGCCAACAGGGATGCATATTTTTCATGCATGCTTAAAATAAGCCTCGCATTAGGAAGAAGCAACCGCAAATAAGTTGAGCACTGATCGTTGTGTTGTTACAAATACGGTTAATTTTGGTGCCTAACCTTTGGCGCATGAGTGATTATTTTAACCTTACTGATTTTTTGTCTCCTGTTAGTCTTGCCCAGTTATCTGACGATCAATTATATCACGATGGACAGATTGGCAAAACAATCGTTGTGTACGAAAATGAGTTCCCGGATATTTTTGATGCTGATATTGTTATTGTTGGTTGCAACGAACAAAGGGGTAACGGGAAAACAAATAGTAGCGATAGCATATCTGCTGCCGATGCGGTGAGACGTCAATTTTATCAGCTCTATTACTGGCATAGCGATTTAAAACTTGCAGACATCGGCAATATAAAAACCGGTGCTTCTTTGCAGGATAGTTATGCTGCAGTGAAAACTGTGCTGAATGAATTGCTAAACGAAAAAAAGACAGTCATTTTTATAGGCGGATCTCATGATCTTACTTTAGCACAATATCAATCTTTCAGTGCTAAAAAACAGGTTATAGAAGTAAGTTGTGTGGATGCACTGATTGATCTAAACATCAGCTCTTCTTTGCGCAGCGATAATTTTTTAATGGAGCTTTTAACCAGCGAACCAAATTATATACGGCATTATAACCACATTGGCTTTCAAAGTTTTTATGTTCATCCTAATATGTTGGAAACGATGGACAAATTGCGCTTTGATTGTTTCCGTGTTGGTAATGTAAAAGAAAGCATGGATGAAATGGAACCGGTTATCCGCAATTGCCAGATGCTGAGTTTTGATATCTCAGCTATCGCCCATGCTTATGCGCCGGCCAATACTGTTTCTCCCAATGGGTTTAATGGCGAAGAAAGTTGTTTGCTGATGCGCTATGCAGGTATGAGCCCCAATACTACCAGCATTGGTATTTACGGTTACGATCCTGCAAAGGACAAAGAAGATTTAACTGCAAAACAAATCAGCCATATGCTTTGGTATTTGCTTGATGGCCGCAGCCGTGGCCGCCGGGAAGCAAAGCTTGAAGAAAAAGAATCTTTTAATGAATATCATATGGCATTTGCAGAAGTGCAGACCGTATTTCTGCAAAGCAAAAAAACAGGCCGCTGGTGGATGCAGTTGCCAGATAATAAATTTATAGCCTGTTCATATAAAGATTACCTGCTGGCCAGTAGTAACGAAATACCCGAAAGATGGCTAAGGGCGCAGGAAAGAAGTTAGATAACATACCCTTATAAGCAACAGTTTCTATACTTAATGTTCAATAATCAATCGCCAATGCTCAATGTTCGGATTGTAAAGCAAATTCACCGCTATAGATTATTAACACTGTTTATTTTTATTCTTACTTGTTCTTCCTGTTCATTACAAAAGAAAATAGATGCGTCGGCCAAAGAAAATTTATTAGAATCTCGGGAGCTTTCGTCTGCACATATTGGTATCTGCATTTTTGAACCTGCCACCAATAAATTCTGGTATAATTATCAAAGTGATAAATTTTTTACACCCGCCTCCAATACAAAAATCTTCAGTTGCTATGCCGGTATGAAATATTTGGGCGATAGCTTACCCGGCCTTCTTTATGCAACATCTGGTAACGATTTGTTTATTCAGCCAACAGGCGATCCTACGTTTTTGCACCGCGATTATAGCAATCAGCCCGTTGTATCTCTTTTACAGCATGCACAAAAAAATATTTATATCATAAACAACAACTGGCAAGAAAACGCCTGGGGCGTTGGTTGGTCGTGGGATGATTATAATTCAGATGATATGGAAGACCGCAGCCCGCTTCCTGTATATGGCAACACTATAAAATTTGTTCAAACAGTTATCAACGAAACAAATGAAGCATTGGGCGAAAAACCACAAATCACCGTATACACAGAACCGGAAATTAACTGGAAATTAAATTTTAGCTCCGATACAAGTAGCAGCAGCTTTAAAGTAGACAGATTGCTTAATGAAAATATTTTTACCATTACGGAAGGAAAAGAAAAAAACAAATCGATCAATTTTCCTTTTGTTACTAATGGAATTGCTTCTGCGCTGGAGTTATTAAAAGATACTATTGGCAAAGAAATAAAACCTGTTGAAAAACTTCCATCCGGAAACATGCATTTTCGAACCATAAAATCGCAGCCATCAGATTCTGTTTTTAAACCCATGATGCACCGGAGCGATAATTTTTTTGCTGAACAAACCTTGTTGATGGTAAGCAATCAATTACTGGGAACAATGAATGATGAACGCATAATAGATACCTTGCTAAAAACAGATTTTAAAGATCTTCCGCAAAAACCCAGTTGGGCCGATGGCAGTGGGCTAAGCCGCTTTAATTTATTTACGCCGCAAGATTTTGTTTGGGTGCTTAATAAAATGAAACAGGATTTTTCGTGGAAACGCATCAGCTCCATATTTCCAACAGGCAACAAAGGAACCCTCACCAATTATTATACAAAAGACAGTAGTTTTATTTATGCCAAAACAGGTACGCTTACAGGAGTTGTTGCATTAAGCGGCTATCTCATCACCAAAAAAAATAAAACGCTTGTTTTTTCAGTTCTTGTAAACAATCATCAAACAACGGGAAGAAGCGTAAGAAGATCGATTGAAAAATTTATTGAGTCCATCAGACAGAAGAATTAATATTCAACCGCTAGGCTGAATTAAGTATAACCTGTAATTATTGCATTTATCTTTTAAAAAAACCAACCTTTCTTTTTTATATATCGTATTTTTTTGCTGCAAAGACCCGTTTTTCTGTTCCCTGTAAACAGGTACTTGTTATAATTTTCGTGGGCTCCGGCCAGTTTTTCATTTCCCCCGAACGGCATTCGGGGGATCTTTTTTTTATTACCAACCCTTGCTGCAATACTTGCGTAAAAGCAAAACAAACCAATTATTATGTAACAACAATACATTCCCCAGAAAATTTACGGTCAATCGGAGCTCCACGAAATAATCCCAAAACTTAAACATTATGTTACGATTGAACCGACTCGCATTTTTGTTGCTGGCATCTTGCTGCTATACATTTAGTATAGCCCAATCCTCAAGTTGTTCTGCTGATTTTAATTATTCAGTTGCACCCAACTCCAGCCTCGTTTATTTTTTTGCCAAAGATTCTTTGGGAACCAATCATCGCTGGTTGTTCGGCGATGGTGCATCAATAACAGTTGCTGCCAATGGAATGGCAACGCATGAGTATGAAAAACCTGGGAAATATGAAGTAAAACACTTTATGGAAAAGCCTGGCACAAACTGCCACGATTCTATAGTTAAAATAATTACAGTTGAATGGGTTGAACAATGCAATGCATTATTCAGCTATCAAAAAAACTACGGAACACTTTCTTACCAGTTTTATAATAACGCTTCAGCTACCAGTCAAATTAAAAAAACATTTTGGGATTTTGGTGATGGAACTACTTCAGATGTATCGTCGCCGCTGCATACATTTTCTAAACCCGGCAAATACAATGTTTGCCTGCAAATTGAAACAAGCGCTGGTTGCAGCAGCAAATATTGCGATGAGTTAGAAGTCATTGACAGCATCGGCAATTGCGTACTTGCTCCTAAATTTCAATACAGAAAAGATGGTGCTAATTGTACAATCATTTACTTCACTAATGCATCAACCCCTGCTGGTAATGATGCCCACTTTACATGGAACTTTGGCGATGGAACTTCTTCTCATGATTTGAGCCCAAGGCACGAATACGCCAAACCAGGTAAATATTATGTTTGCCTTGTAGAAGAAGTTGGTGCCAATTGCAGGAAAGAATATTGTGATAGTGTAATTGCTATTTGTGATACTGTGTGTAACACAACTGCACGGTTTGAATGGAAAAGAGATTCTGCCGACTGTAAAAAAATCAGGTTCATTAATTATTCTGCCCCCGTAACTGCCAATATGCATTTTGCCTGGAAATTTGGTGATGGCGACGGATCTAATGATGCTAACCCCGTTCATACTTATAGTAAAGAAGGAAGATATGCTGTTTGTCTTGTAGTAACCACAGCAAATAATTGTACAAATTATTATTGCGATTCTGTAACTGTAGTTTGTACCACACAGTGCAATGTAAAACCATCTTTTAGCTGGAAGGCAAGCGATAGTAATCCTGCTAAAGTTTATTTTACAAATCTTACCGCTGATTCTGTGCAGGGAACACATTATACCTGGAGTTTTGGCGACAAAAGTTTTTCTCACGATGTAAATGCATCTCATCTTTATGCACAGCCGGGAAAATATAATGTTTGTCTTGTTGCAGAAAGTACAGGTTGCCGCAAAGAAACCTGTCAGCAAATTGAAATAAAAACATGCAATGTTATTGCTCGTTTTGAAAAGCAACATAACACAGCAAAATGGAATACGGTTTATTTTGACAATGTTTCGCAACCGGTAAATACAATATGGCAAACCTATTGGTCTTATGGTGATGGATCAACATCACGTGACTATAACAGCTTCCACGAATACGATAAGCCTGGCGTTTACAATGTTTGCCTTAAAGTAATCAGCCTTAATGGATGTGTGAGCGAATATTGCGATACAGTAAGGATCATAAAAGCCGATACTTGCGCAGTAAATGCAAACTTTAGTCATTACGCTTCGCCAAACAGTATAGCCAGTACAAAATTTGAAGCCTTATACCAAAGCAGTTCCGCAGTTTATGCCTGGGGTTTTGGCGATAGTACCGGTGCAACAGGAAGAATTGTTTATCATGCTTATTCAAAACCAGGCAAATACAACGTTTGCCTTACTGTAAAGGATGGCCAGTGCATTACTACCCGTTGCGAAACAATAACCATTGAGCAAACACCCAACGGGGGTAGAATAGCGGTTTTTCCAAACCCTGCAGTTAGTTCAGTTTCCATAGAGGTAAAACTGGATGTACCCGGCCAGTTGTCTATCAGTTTTGTAGATGGCAGCGGGGCTGCAAGATCATCGTTCAAAAGAAATGGTGTTTCTGGCACCAACCGCTATACGCTACCAGTTCAGCAACTAAGCAACGGATTGTACATGGTTGAAATTAAAAGCAGTACAGGGGTTTGGTATACCCGTTTTGTAAAAGGGTAATGCAATTATTTTTTCGTGGGCTTCGGCCGTTTTCTTTCCCCCTGAATTCTTTCGGGGGGATTTTTTTCTGGTTTTCCAACCATTAATAACTCAATAACGTATCCTAATGAGCTGGTTTTTCTAATGAAAAGCCTGTAAAACAAGCAGATAGCAAAGTGATAAGAATTTCAGCAGCCTTTAACCGGGTAAACACTGCATAAGAGGGCTTGAGGCAGCGTTTATAAGGATGTAACTTTAACAGAATGACATGCCTGAAAATGGCAATAAGCAAAATGGTATGGCGTTCAAAAAAGTCATCATTATTTATTTACCCGGCCGGAATAAAACCACGAACTATTGTCAGCAGAATGGATAGATAGCAAAGTGCTTGAAGGTTGCATAAAAAACGACCGCAAGGCCCAGGAGTTGTTTTACAAACAATTTTATGGACCCATGATAAGCATTTGCATGCGGTATACAAGAAATGAAGAAGATGCGCTTGAGGTTTTACACAATGGTTTTTTAAAAGTGTTTAAACACCTTGAAACATACGACGCAGCAAAAGCATCATTGTATACCTGGATAAAAACGATTATGGTAAACAGTGCTATTGATTTTATCCGCTCGAGGCAAAAGTTTAAAAACCAGGTAGAATTAAAAGATACACACGACACAGGAAGTACAGACAATGAGGCGATACAAAGAATGAGTTCAGCAGAAGTGCTTCAACTGGTTCAAAAATTACCGATGGCAACCCAAACCGTTTTTAATTTATACGTGATAGAAGGTTTTAACCATAGGGAAATAGGAAATATGCTGGGTATAAGCGATGGAACAAGCAAATGGCACCTTAGCGAAGCACGCAGACAATTAAAACAATTATTACTAACCATGTACGCAGTAAAATGAACCTGAGACAACCTTATGAGCAATTAATTGCCGATAAGCTTCGGCAGCTTAAAGCACCGGATGCAGACGCATCCTGGCAGCAAATGAAGCGTTTGCTGGACGATAATGATGATGCAGGTGCTGGAGGCCGCAATCGCCCACCCGGTAACAGTGGATGGTGGCGCATTGGCATTTTAGCCATTGTGCTTTCAGCAAGCTTCTGGCTGTATATTGACAGTAAATCATCAACGCCACCTGCTTCTTTATCCAAAACCAACGCAACTGTACCTTCAACCAACGATGGAACAGGCAACACAGTTAAACCAAATAAAAATCAAACAACAGCTATTGATAATAACATTACACTAAAAGAAGAGCATACAAACAATACAGCTGAAAAAAATGAAACCAGTAGTGTTGCAGATAAATCAATCGCAACAGTAATTAAAAAAGAGGCTGATAAAAACATTGCTGAAAATTCATCAGCTTCCAGCAATAAGAAGAATAATGATGGACTTGCCTCTGAAACTTCAAACAAAACTGTAAACGATGTTGCTGTAAAAAACAGCACATATAAAAAAGCTTATAGTAATATAGCTTATAGCAATAAAAAACAGGGCGCAAATGTTTCTGGCAATAATAACAATACTGCGCTGAACATAGCTGCAAATACCAGCAATGGTATTCCTTTACAGTCTTCAGCACAAAAAAATAAACCTGGTTACAAAAACGGCAAAAGAAGCGGACATAATACAATTGCCAATTACGATGCTGATGATGCATCAAACAACAATATTAATAGCAGCCTAACAACTAATGCAGTTGCTCCTTTTAATGAACCAGCCACAGCAAAACAAAAAGAATGGTTGGAAAGGCTTACGGGTTTAAAAACACAACAACCAATTCCAACTTATAATACTTCACTTGCTGAAGCTAATAATGATATTTCCAAAACGCCGGATGAAAACAATATGCTTAACAGCGAAACAAAAAAAGCTGTAGCAAAAGCCCAGCGTGAAAATGAAATAGCATTGATGGACAAAAAAGACAAAAAATCTTTGCACCTTAACCTTAGCAATGTTTTTAAACCATTCAGCATGCGCATAGATGCAGACCCATGGTGGGCTGCTGGTCTTTCGTTAAGTACAAACATTCCCGTGCATGCGCAAAACAGGTTTAATTATAACATGAATGCAAAATCGGGTGCAAGCATGCTTAGTGATTATATCCCTTCGCCTTATCTTCAGTTTCATTTAAACAATTACGTGTACCTGCAAACAGAATTAAATTTTGTTTCGCCGCAGCTTACCCCGCAGTTGCTTGCTTACAGGCAGAGCAGCGAGATTTCTGCACAACAGGGTATAAGCCAGGAAAAATCTATTTACATTCAGAAGATGTATTATTTTAACTGGCCTGTGAGTCTTCATTACAGCCCTATAAATAATCTTTTTCTTTCTGCAGGTATACAGTTTTCATCTTTTCAAAGCGGACTTGCATCAATACAGGAAAAACAATACGTTACATTATCCGGGCCAGACCATGCCAGCAGTGTTACAACAGATTTGCTGAAATTTAAAGATGATTCCATTGCTGCAAAGATTGCTCCTAACGAATGGCGCTGGCAGCTTGGCGCAGAATATTATATCAATCGTTTTTCTGTAGGTGTACGTTACAATCAATCATTTAAAAATGCGGTTAATACAACTGTATCGTCTTCATTGCCGCCAACAGTTTACCGCAATGAATCACTTTTGTTTTTTGTACGTTATAATATATTTGAAAGCAGGAATAAAAATACAGTCCCTAAAAATCAGTAGGTGGTCATCAGATGGATAATGAGAATTGCGGGTGGCGAAAAACTATCCGCAATTTTTTTATACCCGCTCTAAAAGAATGGAGTACTTATTAACTTCTGTCGAACAATTTCTCGAGGTAATCATTTTTAAATTCAATATAGGTTGGCTTTCCGCTTGCCGTTATATTAGGTTGCAAACAGGCAAACAAATCAGTAACCAGCGTTTTCATCTCTTTATCTGTTAAAGATTTGCCGGGTTTAATAGCCTGCTGATAAGCCATAGCACGAATAAGTTTTTCCCTTTTTGAAAACTTAACATCGCTGCTAAAATGTTTATACTGTTCCAGTAAATCTTCAATTGCTTTTTTCTCATCTCCTTTTTCCAGATCTGCCGGTGTACCCTGCACAACAAAAGCATCTTTGCCAAAAGGTTCTACCTGGTAACCCAAAACATTCAATTCTTCCAGCAATTCATTTAAGAGTATTGCATCCTGAGTGGCAAAATGCAATGTTACCGGAAACAAACTCTGCTGAACTGCAATTGATTTTCCCTTTAAGGCATCACTAAATTTTTCATACAAAACCCTTTCGTGTGCCAATTGCTGCTGAACTAAAATATAGCCTCTTGTAGTAGCAGCAACAATATAAGATTGATGCAACTGCAGAAATGGAGAATCAGTTAACACTTCAAAACGGATTCCGCTTCCTCCTGAAATTTGTTGAGAGAATGAATCGTCTGTTGACTCTGGATTTCTAATAGTGTCTAACAGCGATTCGAATTTTTGCGGTTGGGCTGTTCCTCCCGAAGGTTCATAAAAATCACGCCAGTGTTTTAATTCTGATTTATTATCTGGCGATATAAAATGCGCCTGGTTTTTTTGTGTAAAATTTTTATACAGGTCCGATGAAGTAGCTGCTGCCTGTTTATCTGCTGTAAATGGTTTAGACACTGCATCAAGCTGCTGGATATTAATATCAAGATCAAACTCCAATGTTGGCGTTATGCTAAACTGCGCAAGTGCATGTTTGATAGCTGCATGCACAAAAGCGTAAACAATTTTTTCGTCTTCAAATTTTATTTCCTGTTTTGTTGGATGAACGTTTATATCTATTTGCGAAGGATCCAAATCAATAAACAATACATAGGCAGGAAAGCTGTCTGCTGCAATAATTTCCTGGAAGGCGTTCATTACAGCATGATGGAGGTAAGCACTTTTTATAAAACGATTGTTTACAAAAAAGTATTGGTCCCCTCTTGTCTTCTTAGCAGTTTCCGGTTTGCCAACAAAGCCATAAATATTTAGGTAATCTGTTTGCTCCTGTACAGCTACCAGTTTTGAATTGTAACTGTTGCCAAGAATTTGTACGATGCGTTGCTTAAGGCTGCCTCTTTCCAGGTGAAACATTTCTTGTCCATTGCCTGTAAGCGAAAAAAATATTTCCGGGAAGGCCATTGCCACACGGATGAATTCATCTACAATATGCCTTGTTTCGGATGCATTGCTTTTCAAAAAATTTCTGCGGGCAGGCACATTAAAGAAAACATTTTTCATGGCAATACTGGTACCTGTTTTAGCCGCAATTGGCTCCTGCTTTATTACCGTACTGTTTTCAATTTCAATAAAAGTGCCTGCATCATCTTCTGCCCTTTTTGTTTTTAGTTCTACCTGTGCTACAGCCGCAATAGAAGCCAATGCTTCTCCTCTAAAACCCATAGTGCGTATCCTGAACAGGTCATCTATATTGGCAATTTTTGAAGTAGCGTGTCTTTCAAAGGCCATGCGTGCATCTGTTTCGCTCATGCCTTTGCCATTGTCTATCACTTGTATCAATGCCTTACCAGCATCATTAATAACAAGCCTGATTTCGGTAGCGCCGGCATCCACCGCATTTTCCAATAATTCTTTTACAGCACTGGCGGGGCGTTGAATAACCTCACCTGCTGCAATCTGGTTGGCGATATTATCGGGCAATAACTGTATAATGTCTGGCAAAATGGCTCTTTGTTTAATATGCGAAATTAGCGCTAAGAGAACAAAGAGAAAAGGGGTTTCTTTTAGCAATTACAGAACAATAGAGAAAACAGGAGAAATGATTAAATACAATAGTCTCTATATGGGTGAATACAAACCTTTCCACAGAGAAAGATCTTAAAAGTAAATTGCAGGCCATATTTATCAACTGCGGACCTGCCCTGGGTTTACAACCAATTATTGCATTGATTTTTACCAGTGGTTTGATTTCCAGACATTAAAAAATACCATTCCCTTTTTTCACTTCATTCTCTTAGCCTATTTCTTCTTACTTTGTAAGCCAATTAAGATGTTGTTATGAAGAAAATCATTTTGTTTTTTGTATTGTTCATACAGTTTTCTGCTTTTGCACAGCGTAGCTCTTTGCTCAATGCCAATCAATGGGTGGATAGTGTTTTTAAAACATTAACCAACGATCAAAAAATTGCGCAACTGATGGTAGTTAGGCTTTCAAGTGGCAATGCTGCAAAAACTGAAGTTGTTTTTCATAACCAGGAAGTAGAAGAAGCAATACGCAAATACAATATTGGCGGTATTTGTTTGTTCCAGGGTGGGCCGGTTACGCAGGCAAATTATCTTAACTATTTTCAGTCTATTGCAAAAACACCAATACTTATTTGCATTGATGGTGAAAATGGTGTGGGCATGCGCATGGATAGTGTAGATTTTATGCCGAGACAAATGATGCTTGGTGCAATGTCTGATCCTGCATTGGTATACCAATATGGAAAAATTGTGGGAGAACAATGTAAACGTGTTGGCATACAGGTAAACTATGCGCCTGTTGTTGATATCAATAACAATCCCGATAACCCTGTTATTAATGATCGTTCTTTTGGTGAAGACAAATACAAGGTTTCTTCTTTTGGCGTTAACTATATGCGTGGATTGCAGGATGCGGGTGTAATGGCCTGCGCCAAACATTTTCCAGGTCATGGAGACGTAGCAGTAGATTCTCACTTAGACCTTCCTGTTATTAATAAAACAAAAGAGCAACTTGATTCGCTGGAGATCTATCCTTTTCATGAAATGATAAAAGCAGGCGTTGGCAGTATGATGGTAGCGCATCTTTCTATTCCAGCAATTGACAATACAGCCAATCGCCCTACTTCTATTTCTTACAAAAATGTAACAACACTATTAAGAAATGAACTTGGTTTTACCGGCCTCACATTTACAGATGCGCTTGAAATGAAAGGCGTTGCTAAGTTTTTTCCTGATGGTGAAGCATCTGCACAATCTCTGATAGCTGGCAATGATATGCTCTGTCTTCCCGGTGATATACCCGGCGCCATTGAAAAAATTAAACTTGCCATCAAACAAAAAAAACTTAGCTGGAATGACATTGATATGCACCTTAAAAAAGTGCTGCTGGCAAAATATCAATATGGCCTTGCTAATTATAAACCAATAGATACTTACCATCTTACTGAAGATCTAAACGAAAAAATTCCTTCGGTAAAGAGAATGGTTGCCGAAAATGCACTTACACTTTTACGCAATGATGAACCTTTTGTATTTCCGCTGCCTGTTAATACAAAAAAGCGAATAGCTTATATTGGCTTTGGGCTTACACAGGATAATGCATTTGCACAGCGCATGCGCACAGATTACAAAGCGCATACTTATCTTTTTGATTTTAAATTAGACAGTACGCAAGCTTCATCGCTGTTGAATTTAATAAAAAACAGGTATGATGTTGTTGTTATAGGATTGCACAATTATGCAAGGTATCCTGCAAATAACTTTGGTATAAGCTCAACAGCGTTATCGCTCATAACGCAAATACAACAACAATTCAGCACCATAACATTTGCTTTTGGAAATCCATACGCCATAAAAAATTTCTGTGCTGCAAAAACATTGGTAGCATGTTATGAAGACGACGACATAGTTCAGCAAACCGCTGCAGATTTATTGAATGGCCGTTTTGTAGCGAGAGGAAGATTACCAGTTACAGTTTGCCCAACACTTGCTTACGGTGCAGGTATTTCTCCCGTTCGGCTTATGCCTGAAGTAGCGCCTTCATTAGTAAACCTGAATGCGGCTAAACTAAACGTTATTGATTCTATAGCAAATGATGCTATAAAAAAACATGCGTTTCCGGGTTGTGTAGTATTGGTGGCAAAGGATGGTAAAATTGTTTTTGATAAATCTTATGGCTATTTAACTTATGATAGTACACAACCTGTTTATCGTGAAACCATTTACGATATGGCATCGGTAACCAAAATAATGGCTACGCTTTTGTCTGTAATGAAATTGTATGATGAAGGAAAAATTGGTTTGCAAAATACGCTGGGTGATTATTTGCCGTGGACAAAAGGAACCAATAAACAAGATTTAAAAATATGGGACATTTTACTGCACCAGGCAGGATTGAAATCGTTTATCCCTTTTTATAAAGAAACAATTGATACCAATAAAATTGATTTGGTTTCCGGAAAATTCTTTTCTTATAAACCAGATTCTTTGCACAGTGTAAGGGTAGCCGATCATATGTTTATGCGCAACGACTGGACTGATACAATTTACGAACGCATTATTAAAAGTCCCTTGAGCAAAAAAGGTGAGTATGTGTATAGTGATAATGATTTTATTTTTCTTGGAAAAATAGTAGAAGCATTAAGCGGACAAACATTAGATCAATACGTAAAAACTAATTTTTACGATAAGCTTGGCTTAGTGGGCACAGGTTTTAAACCACGTGATCGTTTTCCGCTGAATGATATTGCGCCTACAGAAAATGAAAAAGGTTTTCGCAACCAATTGTTATGGGGAGATGTTCACGACCCCGGCGCTGCAATGTTTGGTGGTGTTGCCGGCCATGCAGGATTGTTTAGCAATGCATATGATTTGGCCATCTTATGCCAGATGCTTTTGAATGGCGGTAGCTTTAACGGACAGCAGTTTATAAAAAAAGAAACCATCAATTATTTTTCTGAATACCATAGCGAAAATAGTCGCAGAGGTTTAGGTTTTGATAAACCCGAAAAAGACAATGCTACAAGAAAAGAACCATACCCGGCATTATCTGCATCGCCGCAAACAATCGGGCACACTGGTTATACCGGCACTTGTTTTTGGGTAGACCCTAAATACAATATCAGTTTTATTTTTTTATCGAACCGTGTAAATCCTGATGGCGGCACTAATGGCAAAATATCAACAATGAATGTGCGGCCAAAAATTATGGAAGCTATTTACAAGGCAATGCAATAGTTGCTAAGAGGGTGAAGAAGAAAAAGAGAGGTGGGTGTCGCACAGAGTTATTTCCCTCCTTTTCTCTTTCCTCCTCTTAGTTCTTTATTCCCGGGTAATTGCTTACCAGCTCAAGTTCATAATCTTCATTCTGTTTTAAGAGCCGTATAAAATTATGCAGCTCTATAGAATCATTAGCATCCGCATATACCTGGTCGTGGGCAAGCAATACCAATCTTTCAGGAGATCTTGTTCTGTTGTGCGTAAATACGCTATCAATCTGCCGCATTAAATCATCAGCAGTATTTTGCAGTGTAAGATCTTTTGGATTATAATGCCATTCAAGATCCCAGCCCATAATAGCAAAACCTGCTTTCTGTAACGAATCAACTGCGTTCTTACTCTTTTTTAAATCTGTATACTGCAATGTGTCTATGCGCCATGTATTCCTGCCGGGTGTGCGGCAAACATTATTATCCAGTTGCAGGCTATCCTGGCTTCGTTTAAAATCGTTGATTACAGAATCGGGGTGATTATAGTAAGCATCAAAATGATTGTGTTCTGCATGCGTATAACTGTGGTTGCACAATTCAATTTGCTTTGCCATTTTAAGACTGTCCCATGTTTGCTGCTGACCTGCGCTTGCAAATACATGTTCGCCCACAATAAAAAATGTTACCGGCACTTCTTCCTGCTGCATAATGTGCAATACTTTTTGCGTGCCTTTGTTGGGGCCGTCATCAAACGTTAGGTAAATTTTTTTCTTCTTCTTTTTTGCAGGCGGCTTTGTATGTGTTACAACTGCAACAGGTTTTGAAG
This sequence comes from Chitinophagaceae bacterium, assembly GCA_044227095.1. GTDB lineage: Bacteria > Bacteroidota > Bacteroidia > Chitinophagales > Chitinophagaceae > JACMLD01. The sequence continues at coordinate 961,784 of JBGAFV010000001.1, forward strand.
AAACGTTGGGATGATCAATTTTAAAAGTGCTTTTGCCGGTTTTCTGGTATACGGCAATACATACCAGGAACAATGTTGTTCTTAGAAAAATGGAAACTGACTGTGCAGTTCCCTGGTTATCGGGGTCCATAAAGGTTTGGGGAATTATTTGTATAAATGTATAAAGCAGCAAAGAGGTTTGCAAAATCTGTTTGGTTAAAGAATTTATAAATCCATTTTAACCACGGTGCCACCAAGAACACAAAGTAACACAGGAGATTTACGTGGTTTGGCAAAGCAAAATATATTTTTGATCTTGTGTGTATGACTGCTTCCTTTCCCCAGCTTATCATCTTTCTTATAATAGGCATTGCTTTTATTGTTTTGCTTACCGCCCGTTTTAAAGTGCATGCTTTTTTTGCTTTGTTGCTTGCCTGTTTTGTTGTGGGATTGGGTATACAAATGCCAATAGCAGATATTATTACAACTGCTAAAGATGGCTTTGGAAACATCATGAAATCGCTTGGGTTTATCATTGTGCTTGGCACTACACTTGGCCTTGTATTGCAACATACCGGAAGCACTAGTGTAATAGCATCTTTTATAAGTAAAAAGACCGGACATAAATATGCGCCGCTAGCCATGAGCATTACTGGTTTCGTTGCTGGTCTTCCTGTTTTTTGCGATTCGGGTTATATGGTTCTCAACGGGCTAAATCTTTCAATGGCAAAGCGCACTGCAACACCTGTTACAATCATGAGTGTTTCGCTGGCCACGGGCTTGTATGCCGTGCATTGTTTAATTCCACCTCATCCTGGTGCTACTGCTGCAGCAGTAACTATTGGGGTTGATTTTGGAAAGCTGATTTTAACAGGTATTGCTATCGCAGTTCCTGCCATGCTGGTTGGTTACTGGTGGGCAAACTATGCAGGTAAAAAAGTCCCGTCAGTAAATCATAAAGAAGAAATAATTGAAAATAACCAGGAAAAACTACCAACACTTTTTGGCGCCTTGCTTCCCGTTGTTGTTCCTATTCTTCTTATTGCTATCAAATCTTTTCTTTCAACAGAAAATTCAGGTACTAATCCTTTTTGGATTAAACTGTTTGTTGTAGCAGGCGATCCTGTAATTGCATTATCAGTAGGTGTTTTACTTGCATTTGCAGCAGTACGCAAATGGACTACTTCAACAGTTAGCCATTTGCTTACAGACGCAGCGGAAAAAGCAGGTGGCATACTGGTAATTATTGGCGCGGGTGGTGCTTTTGGTGCCGTGTTGGCTGCTGCAAAAATTGGCCAGCATTTTAGCGAATCGGTAGCACTGGGCAGTATGGGCCTTTTATTTCCATTCCTGATTACAGCTATTTTAAAAACCGCACAAGGATCTTCTACCGTAGCTATTATTACCGCGGCTTCTATTGTGCAACCGTTGCTTCCGGCACTTGGTTTAGATACAGCCAATGGAAAACTATTGTGTGTACTTGCAATGGGCGGCGGTTCTATGATGCTATCTCATGCTAACGATGCATACTTTTGGGTAATCGCAAAGTTTTCAGGTATTGATATGAAAAGCATGCTTAAGGTATACACTGTTGCTTCTGCATTAATGGGTTTGGTAACTTTGTTAATGGTATGGCTTACATCATTGTTTTTATTGTAATAGCTATCCCCTCAATTAACTTTTATGGAAAACGATAATATACTTGCCTCGCTTTCAGCATTGCGTACTTATTTTAACAGTGGCGCTGCAAGAAGCTATGCATTCAGGAAAGCGCAATTGCAAAAATTAAAAGCGGCATTGATTGCAAATGAAAAAGCTATCAACGAAGCTTTGTATGCTGATCTTAAAAAAAACCCTGAAGAAGCATACGCAACCGAATTGGGTTTATTGCTAAGTGAAATTAACCTTACTATAAAAAACCTGCACAATTGGATGGAACCTGCAAATGCAGGAACGGATTTAATTAACCTGCCATCCTCCAGTAAAATTTACAGAGATCCTTTAGGTGTAGTATTGATTATATCTCCCTGGAATTACCCGTTGCAATTATTACTGATTCCGCTTGTTGGTGCTATTGCTGGTGGAAATTGTGCAGTTGTTAAACCCTCCGAACTTGCACCGGCAACAGCTACTATAGTTGAAAAAATAATTACTGCACTCTTTCCATCAGAATACATAAAAGTTGCGCAGGGCGATGGCGCTGTTGTTATTCCGCAAATGATGAATGCCTTTAGGTTCGATTATGTTTTTTATACTGGCAGCATCCCGGTAGGAAAAATTATTTACCAGTTTGCGGCAAAAGATCTTGTACCAGTTACTTTAGAGTTGGGTGGAAAAAGCCCTGCAATAGTAGAAGCAGATGCTAATATTGAAGTAGCCGCACGCAGAATTGTATTAGGGAAATTTTTAAACGTAGGCCAAACATGTATAGCACCAGATTACCTGCTTGTTCACGATTCTGTAAAAAATAAATTGCTTGAAAATATAAAAAAGGAAATTGAAAATTTTTATGGGGCGAATGCAGCCGAGAGTTATGATTATGGAAAAATTATAAACGAAAAAAGATTTGATACGCTTACAGGTTATTTAAACCAGGGAAATATTATTTACGGAGGACAGCATGATAAAAGCAAGTTGTTTATTGCACCAACTTTACTTGAGAATGTGCCTCTTGATGCAACACTAATGACACAGGAAATTTTTGGGCCATTGCTTCCGGTATATGGATTTACCAATACTAATGAAGCAATGAATATTGTACAACGCAATGCCAATCCGCTTGCATTCTATCTTTTTACATCATCCAAAAACAAAGAGAAAGAATGGATTGATGCCATACCATTTGGTGGCGGCTGCATCAACAATGCAGATTGGCATTTTACCAACCACCATCTTCCATTTGGCGGGGTTGGTAACAGCGGCATTGGCGCATATCACGGAAAATTTACTTTCAATACTTTTACAAGACAAAAGCCAGTATTAAAAACACCCACATGGTTCGATCCTTTAATAAAATATCCTTCTTTTAAAGGAAAAATGAAATTGCTGAAGTGGTTGATTAGATAGATCGGCAGGCAGACTTTTAAAATATTTATTTTGGTGTGATATTATTTGCCTTCAAAATTTCTTTGAACTTATCTTCTTTACCCTGCTTTTTCATTTCTGCGTAAAGCATTTGAATAATTTGTTCCGCATCTGACCTGTATGGCGATTTACCTGCATCGTATAAATTATATGCCTTGCAAATATTATCAAGTCCTTTTTCAAAGTCTCCCTTAGAAGCATATGCTTGCCCTAAACCAAAATACACTTCAGCGTTTCCCTTATCCAGTGTCGAAAGCTTCTCGTATGCTTTTATTGCTTCGTCGTATAGTTTTTTGGATTGGTAAACAACAGCAATATTCTGCAAAGGCGTTACACCGTTGGGATCTATTTGCAACGATCTTTTGTATACTTCAAGCGCTTTATCGTAATCACCTGTTCGTCTATAGCACAAACCCAGGTTATCCCAGGCAAAAACAAATTCAGGATCGCTTTTTACTGCTTTGGAAAAATAATTCAAAGCGTCTTTATAATTATCCTTCTTTAATTCATCAACCCCTTTTGAATAGGCATCCAGCGCTTCTTTATTTTCAGAAAAAGATTTATTGTTTTGCTTATTATTTACAGAGAGTTTACTCCGCACAGATGGGCAATTAGCCGCCATGTATTTTTCAATATCATGATAAGCATCTTTATACTCGTCTGAATTTTGATTGTTATTTAATGAAATATTGATTTGCTTTTTGCCATCTTTTTCTGTTGAAGTTTTTTTCAAGCTTTCTATATCAGCCAGTTTTAACCCTAATTGGTAAGCACCTGTAACTTTAGTAATACACTTGCTAACCAGCTTGGTTATTTCTTCATTTGAATTACTGACTGCATCTATTGAATCAACACATTTGCAAGCGATAGAAGACAATTCAGTCAATAATTTTTCTTTCGTTGATTTTTCCTGGCAATTTGCTTTAACTAAACAACAAATCAGAAACAAAAGGGTGAGAGCTTTTTTCATATAGGTTTATTTAATAGTAATAAGGGGCGTAAAATAACATAAATTTTTAGCCAAAATAGTTTTGCGCAAACATATTAAAGGTTGATATACGTTATTAGTAAGTAAATCAATAGAATTACTTTTTTGCAGTCTTACATTAATTAGGTTTTTCTCAAACTTCTTCTTGAAGCTGAGATTTTTATTTTACTTTAATGACAAGAAGAAGTATTAAATACATGTTTTAATAGACTAAAATCGCAGAATTCTATCATACCTTGCAGTAAATAATTACCAGCATGTTAAGGAGGATTAAAAACATTTTTATTGTTATAGCAATGTTTGTCCTCGTGTTTTGGGGTTATGTAATGATTGTAAACAGAAATTCAGCAAATATGACAGCCCGGCAAAAAATTTTAAAAGCAGTATATCCAATGTTTTTGTGGCTTAATAAAACAAACAATAAGAATAATACAGTTCTTACCAATAATAAAACAATTCCGCCCGTATCATTTTTCTCCTTACAGGTTGCGCTAAATGATGGCAGCGTTTTAAACATGTCTTCACTAAAAGGAAAAAAAATATTATTGGTGAATACTGCCTCTGATTGTGGTTATACAGGCCAGTATGAGCAATTGCAAAAATTATACAACCAGTACAACAGCAAACTTGTAATCATCGGTTTTCCGGCTAATGATTTTGCAGCACAGGAAAAAGGGAATGATGCAGATATAGCAACATTTTGTAAAAAAAATTATGGTGTTACTTTTCCATTGGCGCTAAAAAGTGTTGTAATAAAAACACCAAGTCAAAATAATATTTTTCAGTGGCTGAGCGATCCCGCAAAGAATGGATGGAACAGCAAAGCACCTTCCTGGAATTTTGCCAAATATCTTATAAACGAAGATGGAGTGCTGGTCAATTATTTTGGACCAGCTGTAGAACCAGGCAGCAAGGAAGTTGAAGCTGCAATTAATGAATCAGGTAAATAAACTTATTATTCTGCAGGTGGTATAGAATGAAACGCAATGCGATTGCCTTCTGTGTCTGTAATAACTGCCATATGGCCGAGTTCGGGAGAGATTAATGTTTTAGGCACCATAATTTTACCACCTGCTGCTTCTACTTTATCAAGTACAAGCTGTACATCGGGGTTAGCATTAAGATAAACAAGCGGACCATCGGTACCAGAAGGTTTATGAAAGCCACCACTATCAACCAGCGCACCGCCAACACCCATCATATCATCCAGCGGGAACATGCGCATTTTTATATTCGCAAATTCCATAGAATTCATACTAATGTCAAATATAGTTTCGTAAAATTTTTGTGCACGATTTAAATCTGCGGCTGGTATCTCAACCCAGCTAATGGCATTTTTATAAGGCATGCGGCAAGGTATTTTCTATAAATTTATTTCTTTCTTCTGTATTCCAAATCAAAATCTGTTTTCCAGGTTTTGCCCTGGTCTGCAGAGCTTTCACCAAACTGTCTTACCTTATCCGGACCAAGATTATAAAAACTCATTTTCAGAATTTTGTATTGGCCATCCGGCTGTTTTGTGTTAGTGGTTTGCAATACCATTGTATTATTTTCAAAATGCCCGTTGAAGTATTCGGTAATGCCGCCTCTATTATCAACCCAGTATTGCTGCCATTTTTTAGTAACGGGGTTATAGGTGTTATAACTTTTACCTGCATATCCCGCCTGGGTACTTGTCCATTCTTCAAAAATAATACAGCTATCAAGTAGCAGGCTTATTTTACTGTCGCCGGCTTTTTTCCCATTGGTATTAAATGCTTCCCATTCGCCAATCCAGAAATCAAATTGCCTGTAAACAGGATCAATTGCACACGGATGCTGATTAGCCGTCGCCTGCGCTTGGGCTATTGAAGCAAAAGAAAAACTGAAGATCAATAACAGGATATTCCGCATAACTTTTCTGTATGACAAATATCTTGTTACAAATGCTGTTGCCTTTATCATTGTAATTTACCTTTCATATCATTATCTCCACACGCCAATAATAGCACCCATTAAAACTAATGCTACAATTGTATAGCCGCCGTTAATCAATATCAGTCTCCATGTTTTCAGTTCAAATAAACTGTGTATAGCAACGGCACAAAACGTCCATATGCCTGCTAAAAAACCTGCCGTCATTCCCCATTTAATATCTGTTTTCTGACAGGAAGAATCCTGTAAAAACATAGCAAGGTTAACAGCCATCAGCAAAGAAAAAATAAGGGTAAAGCCAAAGATTTTTCCTTTGTTGCCTTTTTGGATTTCTTCTTCGGTAAGGTTGCTGTCTTTCATCCAGGCTTTACCAAAAAGACCCGGGGAGTACCAGATACCACCAACCGCAAATGCAGAAATGCCTGCTACCAATACGGCCAGCCAATTGATTGTGTGCATGTGTTTTTTATTTAGGGGTGAAATAATTCTGTTATCTAAACTAATTTCCAAACTTTACAACGGCAAATCAAAACGAACGAACCGGTAACTGGCACCGACCAAAACCAAAATATGCCGATGAAACACGTGGCTACCGATGAAAAAATAAACGATATAGGCTTCAGGGCTATCCTGATTCCTTTCTTCGGCATTGCTATTCCGTTAATTACCGGTATGGTAAACGGACAAAATTTTTCTACATGGCAGGTTAAGCTAAGCTTTTTATACAGCATTTTTATTGCCTTTGTTATTTGGGAAGGAAACCGTTACCTGTTGTTCAGCATGCGCAGTTATGTAGATTGGTATAAAAAACCAGTAAGAAAAATTATTGTGTTGCTGCTGGGCATTTCTTTTTATACCATCCCGGTAAGCGTTTTATTGCTGGTTGGGTGGTACCATATTTTTGCAAGCACAAATACTAACTGGCAGATTGTATTTACCGCATCTCTCATTATTATGATTTGTGTAATTTTTATTACGCATGTTTATGAAACTGTTTTCCTTGTAAAAGAATCTGAAAGTGAAATGCTGCGTGCAGAACAATTAGAAAGGGCAAGGGCCGAAGCAGAACTGGAAGCATTAAAGAATCAAATTGATCCGCATTTTATTTTTAATTCGCTTAATACATTATCATATCTTATAGAAGAGAAACCCGCTAAAGCAAAACAGTTTAATGATAATATGGCGGGTGTTTACCGTTACATTTTGCAAAACAAAGCAAGGGATCTTGTTTTGCTGCAGGAAGAAATTAATTTTCTTGAAGCATACTTTTCATTATTAAAGATAAGGTTTGAAAACGCTGTGCAATTGCAGCTTCCTGCAAACTATGAAATTTTTGAACAATATCTTTTACCGCCAATATCTTTACAGGTACTGATGGAAAATGCTATTAAGCACAATGAATTTTCTGATGCAAGCCCGTTGAAAATGCAAATACATTTTGAAAATGATACACTTATTTTTACCAATCAAATCAGGAAAAAAGAATTGCGCAAACCTTCTTCAAAAATTGGGTTAAAAAATCTTGATGAAAGATATAAACTGATTGCCGGCAAAACAATTACGGTTACAGAAAATGAAAACAATTTCACGGTTGTTTTACCAATTCTTAAAATTGTATAGCAATGAAAGTAATTATTATTGAAGATGAAAAACCCGCTGCACAAAAATTGCAGAAGGCTATTATACAGGCTGATAAGGGGATTATTGTAGAGGACATATTAAACAGTGTGCAGTCTGCTACAGAATGGCTGCAGCAACACCCTTCGCCCGATTTAATTTTTATGGATATAGAACTTACCGATGGGTTATCATTTAAAATCTTCGACAACGTTACTATCACATGCCCGGTTATTTTTACAACTGCTTTTGATGAATACTGGCAGGAAGCTTTTGAACACAATAGCATTGATTATTTATTAAAACCTGTTAAACAGGAAAAACTAGAAACCGCTCTTCAAAAATTTGAAAAATTAAAACAGTTTTTTACCGGCAATTTTCAGCAGTTGCAGCAATGGCAAAAACACAGCGGCGATGCTGTTTATAAAAAACGTTTCCTGGTAAAAAAAGGAATGGATTATGTATCTGTGCGTACAGAAGAAATTGCTTATTTCTATGCAACACATAAACTGGTTTGCATGGTTGACAGCAAAGGGCAAAAATTTATTCTTGATAAATCACTGGCTGATCTTGAAAAAGAAACCAATCCTGCCCAATTTTACAGGCTAAACAGAAAGTTTCTCGTAAACATACAATCCATTAAAAAAATAAAAGCTTATCCTAAAAGTAAATTACTGATTGAAGTTGATCCGCCACTTGATGAAGAAATTATTATAAGCCAGGAAAATGTAAGCGCTTTTAAAGAATGGGCAGGTAAATAAATTATCTGAACTGGGATTTATTGCCCGCCCGAACGACGTTAAGTCGGGCGGGGATGAAAGGATAAATAGGATTAACAATAATTTGTTTACATCGAAGAGGTCTCCGTGTGTTGCCTCAAATAAGATCTGTCTTTAAATGAATTAATATAATCTCAGCATTTCAGTATTTGATCGTTAAAGGCCTTCCGTGCTTCTTTGTGTTCTTCGTGCCTCCGTGGCTATTTGGCTATTTTATTTCTCGGAAAGAGTGCAAAGAAATAGCGAACGCAAATAAAAACCCCGCTTCCAATAAAGAAGCAGGGTTTATTCCAAATGCGAATCTATGGTTTATCAATACTTATATTAACTGTTGCCCCCGCCTTGTGGTGGTCTCTGTGGGCGTAAGCTTGGTTCTATTTCATCTTTCCATTTCTTAAACTGATCATCAGTAAAGATTTTTTTCAGTTTGTCATCTCTTTCGGCTCCAAGTTTCTGCATTTTTTCACGCATGGCATCTCTGTCTGGCTGTCCACCGGCTGCCATCATTTCTTCCCTCATTTTTTGTCCACCCCTGTAATAGGTAATTATTGCGCTATCTGTTAACGCATATTTGTCTTTATCCAGTTTAAAATCTGCCAGTTTATCCATCACCATTTTTGTTCGTTCTTCAACGGTCATTCGTTGTCCGCCACCTGGCTGTTGCGCATTAACTGCAAATACTGCCATCACTGCAACACTTGCCAATAAAAGCATTTTCTTTTTCATTGCCTGTAGATTTAATCGTTATTAAAGATGTTTTAATTTGGATGCCATCAAACCATAAAACCTGCGGCTGCCGGAAAGATTTTACTTAATGTTTTGTATCTGAACTGTCTTTTCTTGGCGGCCTGCCATTTTTTTGCCAGGGCTGCATCATTTTACTGGCAATAGCTGGCATTGCCGAATCAAATTTTATCAATTGCTGTTCTGTACACAGCTTGCGGATGCTCATAAAATTCTGGTAAAACTGCATATCCAGCGCAGCCTGCTTTTTTCCTATTTCGTTTGCACCTGCTGTTAATACAGAATCGGTAACACCGGGTTTGCCAATAAGCTGGTAAAAATTATCTTTGCTTTTTCCCAGTTCATCAAACAATGGTTTTATAGTGGCTCTGTGTTGTTTCTTAAGGCTATCAAGCATATCCATTTGCTCTTTACTAAAACCAACATCGTTTTGCAGAAAACTGCTGATAGGGCCACGTTTTTCTCCACGGCCGGGTTTCTCACCCTGTTTATTAAATACAGTGAAATATAACAGCATGGCAATATTGGTGAGTATAAGAAATATTACCAGGAATATGAGGGGCCTTGTTTTAGAATTATTCATTAGTGTGCATCTGAATTGTCATCGTAATAAGAATTGGCAGCCAGTGTGGTGTTGTAATCATCAGCACTTTGTTGTTCTAGCTGTTCTGCAAATGCAGGGGCCGATGAAAATGTACGTTGATAAAAAAGGGCTGCAGCATTCAGCAAAAAGATAAGGCAAAGTGTAGCCATTGCTACAGTGGGCCTGGTTATAAAAGCTGTTATTCTGCCCCAGAAGCTGATTTCTTCATTTTGCAACCTTGCCTGCACACGGGTAAAAAAGAAATCACCGGGACTGGCTTTTTGGAGGCCATCCAGGCTATTGAGGATGTTTTCTATTTCTTTTTTCTGTTCCATATTTTCAGTGCTCTTTAATTTGACGGGAAATGAATACAAAACCTGCGCTATTTATTTTTGTTATTGTAAGTATGCTGCAACCACTTTCTAAGGTTACTTTTTGCCCGGTGCAGCAAAGACTCTACTGATGATACCGTTGTTTGCATTATCTCACTGATTTCCTGGTAATTTAACCCTTCTACTTTATTGAGTACGAATGCTGTTTTCTGGTTATCGGGTAGTTTCTCAATGGCCTTAAACAATTCAGCGGCATCTTCTTTTTTGTCCAGCACCACACCCGGATGGTGAAAATCGGGCGGCTGAATAATAACCTCGTTATTCTCCCCAAACAGGTTTTGTACAAAGGCAAACCTCTTTTTTCTTTTTTTTCGTCTGATGTGGTCCAGGGCCTTGCTGGTGGTAATGCGGTAAAGCCAGGTAGACAGCTTTGATTCTCCTTTAAATGTATGGATAGATTCGTATACCTGTACAAAAACTTCCTGTGCTACATCTTCGGCATCTTCTGCAGATTGCAAAATACCCATTGCGGTGTTGTATACCATATCCTGCCACGAGGTCACAATTATTTTAAACGCATTTTCATCGCCCTGTTTTAATTGCTCTACCAAGGTTCTCTCATCCAAAACAGTTGGGTTTTTACTTGGAACGATATTACGTAAAATAATAACAGCTTTTACACTGTTAGCTTTTAAAATTAGATTTTGATTAGTGGGGTGGCCGCAGATTCGCAGATTACTATTTGTTTATGTGCCAACCTGCGTTAAAATTATGAACGACTGTCTGAACCAGGATTAGCGGGATGAGTTCATAGTTATTAAGTTCGGAGTTCGATAGTCCCTCACTATAATAACTTCAAATTTTTTCTACGATGCATTTTTTTGGTGTACGATCAGAGACTACTATGAACTCCCGAACTATGAACTTTTGAAACCCAAAGGACTATAGACTAAAAATCAGCCGGTCTCCTCGTCCTTCCCGCTGGTGCTTTTGCAGGTGTACCAAAATTTCTTAGGCTATATGTAAAAGTGAGCATGAAGTATTGTTGCAAAACATTTGATCTTGAATCTTCAATATAGTTTTCCTGCACTGTACGCACTATACTTTGGTTTTGCTTCAATAAATCAAATACAGATAGTTTTAATTCGCCCACATTGTTCTTCAGGAATTTTTTTCCAACGCCTGCATTCCATAACCAATAGCTTTGGTTCAACCCCTCAGATAAACCTGTATATGTTTGATTGGTTAAATCGTTCTGTATAAACCACCCCTTTTTTGATAACAGGTTAAATTGAATACTTGTTACCTGGTTTACATATTTCTGATCTGCCTGGCCCGCTGCTGTGCTTTTTGTATTGTTAAAATTGGCATTGTAAGAAATATTAAAATCTACATACTGGCTTATATTGCTGGCAATAACTACACCTGCATTGTACACATAGTTATTGGTGACTGTCTCCTGGTAATTAATAACACCTGGCAATCTTGAATAGGTAAACCCTGCACTAAGGTTTATGTTTGATTTAATAAAACTTACTGGCTGACTAAAAGTAAGAAACGAACGAAGGCTTTTATACCCGTTAAGGTTTATTGGCTTAATCAATTGCGAGCCGCTTTTTAGCACAATACCTTGTTGTATGGTTGAGTCTGCACTTGCAACATATGTTGCGCTTGAAATGTAATTGCTCTGAGTTTGTAAAAAAACGTTAGCAAAGAAACTTTGTCCTTTGGTAGTATTGGTAAAAATATAACGTGCCGAAAGAAAATTGGTGTAAGATTGTTTCAGTTCCGGATTACCCGTTGTTACTCTTAGCGGGTTGCTAAGGTTAACAACATCCTGCAATTGCGTTACGCTGGGAAAGTTGGTGCTGGCACGATAAAAAATATTGATGCTACTTTTTGCAGATAGTTTTCTTCTGAACATAAGATTGGGCAGTACATTGGTAAAAGACTGGTTAACCGTACTTACAGTTGGATAGATGCGGTTGCTTTCCAGTTTAGAATTTTGAAGGTTTACCCCAACAGAAAACTGGTTGTCTCTTGTAGTGCCAAGCCTGTAACTTATGCCGCCGTTGTTTGTAGTAACTGTGTTATCAAAACGATTGCTGAGTATACTGCTAAATTCCGTGTATCCTTTACCCGCACTATCGTACAAAAATGTTTGCTGATCTGCTTTGCTTTTAGAATAAGATGGCGAATAATTGAATTGCAATTGTCCTTTTTTACCTATCGGCTCTGTATAAGCGATATTTCCTGAAAGTGTATAGCCATTAGTTGGGTTATTGGTATATTGGTTTTGCAATGAATCAGTAGCTATATTATTTTCAAAAAAACGAAGGTGTTGCAGTATATAACTTTCGCCATCATTTTTATTAAATGTGGTATTAAAGTTTACAGACAATGTTCTTCTCCTGTTGGCAAAACTATGGCGGTAAAGAATATTATTGCGCAGGCTATAACCACTCCTTTCGGAATTACTAATACTCTGTGCTGTATTAGAAGTATCTGCTGCACCATAATAAGTTTGAGAATTGCTGGTACTAAAAGTATTGTTGTTCTGAAAATTCAGGCTTGGTGTAATAATAAGCGAGTTACTGGAATCGAACTTATATTCTAACCGCATATTAAGGCGATGGTTATTGTTTTTGCTGATGCTTGAACTGGTTTGATCTGTATACTGTGTTTTGCCCGAACCCAATGTCTGGCTGTGTAATTCCTTTTCATTAACGTTAGTACTGTTGTTAAAAAAATAACTCGCTTGTACATCCAGTTTCGGCCCCCATTTATCAAGAAAATTAATACCAACAGCATTTGTTTTACTGATACCCGGTTGCTGTCCAACAGTAAAATTATCTGTACCGCCTCCGCCATTTCCACCTCCACCACGGCCACCTCCGCCGCCGCGGCCACCACCCCCACGGCCACCTCCACCTCCTCCGCCAAAGTTGCCGCCGCTACCACCACTGGTTACTCCCAATAAATCTTGTGAAGAAAAGTTTTGTTGATTGATATTATTGAAACTACCGACAACGGATATACGCCTGTTACCATTGAAAGTGCTTACATTACCACCGGCAGAATATCTATCATTTGTACCATAGCCTGCATACACTCTTCCAAACTGCCCGTTTTTTATGCTTGATTTTGTAACAATGTTGATGGCTTTGACTGAATTACCATCATCAAAACCGGTAAAAGCAGCCTGGTCGCTCAGCCTGTCAAACACTTGTATCTTATCAACTACTTCAGATGGAAGATTGCGCAATGCTGCAGTAGCATCATCGCCAAAAAAATCTTTTCCATTAATGGTTACTTTTTGTACCTGTTCTCCATGTGCAGTTACAGTACCATTTTTATCTACAGTAATGCCCGGCATTTTTTTAATCAGGTCTTCGGTAGTAGCATCCGGGTTTACTTTAAATGCATTGGCATTGTATTGAACTGTATCTGCTTTTTGCTGGGCAGGCGGCGTTTTAGCTACCACTGTTACACCTTCCAGTTCTTTAGATGTTTTAGGAATATACACCACTCCCAGGTTGATATTTGATTGCGTTGGGTTTATCTGCAGATCCACAAACTCATAACCAATAGAACTGAACGATATAATAAATGTATCTGCAGGTAAGTCTGTAAAAGAAAAATATCCCTTGTTGTCTGAAACTGCATCGTGTTTAAATGTAGAATCCTTTTTTGATTTTATGTTTACAGTAGCATTTTTAACGGGTGTTTTATCAGCCTTATCCTGCAAAATACCAGAAATAGAAAGTGTTCCTGTAACTGTGCTGCCGCCTGTTGTTTGAACTCCGTTTGCTATAGCAACAGCATTCGCCGAAACATTATCTGCTACTACCGCAGTTCTTTTTGCAATGGCAATTACACCCTGGTTGGAAGCAGAATCTGTAATTCTCCAAACGCTGGTAATTAAAGGATAATCCTGTGTAGTAATTAAAACCCTGAAGCTGTCTGCATGCTGTATGGCAATAGTAAAATTGCCATCTTTATCGGTAACTGCATTATACGCTGTACTATCATTAAAAGAAAACAGATCTATGCGTGCACCCGAAATTGGCGTTTTGCTGGTACTGTCTGTTAATTGCCCTTTAATGTTTACCGGCTTTACCTGCCCCTGCATTGCTTTTAATAATAACATGGCAATAACCAGTAAAAGTGTAGATTTCTGCATGAAAAACTGTATTATTTTTTTATTTGACGATAACCATGCCCAAAAACCTGTGGCGGTTTAAACAGCAACACTTATCCCGCTGCTGTCATTTATTACAAGAGCTTCGCTATCATTCTAATTAAACTTAATTTTACATTCTGAAAATATCACAGCAGCAATTCTATTACTACTAACTACGTATTGGTTGCTCAATGACAGAGAAGGGAGAAACAATGAACCAGACAACAAACGTAAATACAAGGTTTAAAGAGTTGGGCGCATGTGTATTAATACCTACTTACAATAACAGCAATACCCTTGCAGCTGTTATTACCGATGTTTTGCAATATACAAATGAGGTTATTGTTGTAAATGATGGCAGCACTGATAATACAGCGCAATTGCTGCAAAATTTCCCCGCTTTGCAAATAATTACACAACCTTCTAATAAAGGAAAGGGTCTTGCATTGCGCACTGGTTTCAATTATGCATATACAAAAGGGTATAAATATGCTATATCAATAGATTCTGACGGGCAGCATTTTGCAAAAGACCTTTACAAGTTTCTTGATAAACTGCAGCAGGAACCCAATGCTATTATTATTGGTGCAAGAAATATGGACCAGGAAACAGTACCCGGCAAAAGTAGTTTCGGTAACCGCTTTTCAAATTTTTGGTTTAAGATAGAAACAGGTATTGTAATGCCCGATACACAATCTGGTTATCGTTTATATCCGCTTGAACCACTGCAAAAAATTTATTTTTTTACCCGCCGCTTTGAGTTTGAAATTGAAGTGCTGGTAAGGGCCGCATGGAAAGGCGTTAATATTGTTTCCGTTCCTGTAAGCGTTTATTATGCTCCTGCAGGAGAACGTGTTTCTCATTTCAGGCCGGTAAAAGATTTTACCCGCATCAGTATACTAAATACTTTTCTTGTACTCATAACCGCATTATATATCATTCCACGAAATTTTATCAGGGGCATTTTCAACAAACAAAAAAGAGTTGAGTTCCTGAACCAGCATTTATTAAACCCGCACCATAGCGATGAAAAAAAAGCGCTGTCTATTGCTTTTGGTGTATTTATGGGCATTATACCCTTGTGGGGTTTTCAGCTTGTGCTGGCTATTTTCTTATCCATCATTTTAAAATTGAACAAGGGGCTTGTCATTATAGCCGCAAATATTAGTATCCCGCCTATGATACCGCTTATTATATACCTGAGTTATAAAATGGGCGCATGGTGGATGGGCACGCATGCCATGAACATTGTATTCAGTAAAAACATTAGTTTGCACGATATAAAAGCAAACCTGCAGCAATACCTGTACGGAAGTATTACGCTGGCAGTTATAGCTGCACTGGCACTGGGTTTACTGAGTTATATACTGATGAAGGTTTTTAAAAGAAAAATGACAGTGGCTGCATAAGACAACCTGCATGGAAAAAATTTTTATCCGCCTTTATAATTTTTTTGAAAAACACCGCTTATTGTTTTGGGTTGTGTTTACAGGCAGTTTTCTGCTAACAGGTTTTTTTGCGTATAAAATAAAGCTGGAAGAAGATATTGCCAGCATTTTGCCGCAGGATGAAAAAATTGAAAAACTGAACGAGGTTTTTCAAAATTCAAAATTCCTTGACAAGCTGGTTGTAACAATATCTTTAAGCGATACACTTAAAGAAGCTCAGCCCGATAGCCTTGTTACTTATGCTGATGCTTTTGTTTCTACACTCAAAAATAATTATGCAGAATACATTGCTAAAATACAAGACAGGGCCGATGACAGCCTGGTGCTACAGCTGTTTGGTTCTGTTAGTGAACAACTGCCTTTATACCTCGATAAAAAAGATTATGCAGCCATAGATACATTAATACAGCCGGCTGTTGTTGCGCAAACACTTCAAAAAAATATTCGCACATTAGGTTCGCCCGCAGGCATTGCACTTAAAAGCATTATTGTAAAAGATCCTGTTGGCATTTCTTTTCTTGGGTTAAAAAAATTGCAGCAGCTCCAATACGATGAAAATTTTGAATTGTACGATAGTTACATCGTTACAAAAAACCAGCAGCACCTTATGCTGTTTATTACACCTGCTTATCCTCCTGCAAATACAGGCAAAAATCAATTATTAATAAAAGGCCTCGACAAAACAATTGACAGCCTTAGCAATTCAGTTTATAAAAATGTATCGGCTGATTATTTTGGCGCAACCGCAGTATCTGCAAACAATGCAGCACAATTGAGAAAAGATACCATGTTTACGCAGGGCATCACACTTGTTTTTCTTATCCTCTTCATAGGTTTTTATTTCCGTAAAAAAAGAGCGCCATTTCTTATATTGGTGCCGGTGGCTTTTGGTGCATTGTTTTCGCTTGCACTGTTATACCTTATTAAAGGAAAGATTTCCGTTATAGCATTGGGTACAGGTTCGGTTATACTGGGCATTGCCGTAAATTATTCTTTGCATGTTTTTAATCACTATCGTCACACACATAGCATACGGCAGGTAATAGCAGATCTTACCATGCCATTAACCGTAGGCAGTCTTACAACTGTTGGTGGTTTTCTTTGCCTCTTGTTTGTAAAATCAACTATGTTGAAAGACCTGGGTTTATTTGCTGCATTAAGCCTTGTAGGTGCTTCACTTTGTTCATTAATTTTTCTTCCTCATTTAATTGTAAGCAAGGCGGAAGAGAAAAAAACAACAGCACCAAAGCTTTCGTGGATTGATAAAATAGCCGGCTGGCGCCCGGAACACAATAAGGCAATTATTGCAGTTATCGTTTTGCTTACGCTTGTATTTGCCTATACAGCACAGTATGTAAGGTTTGAGCCAGATATGATGCGCATGAATTTTATGAGCAACCGGTTGAAGAAAGCAGATAGCAGCATAACAAAAATCAATGCTTATGCTTTGCAATCTGTTTATCTTATTTCTACCGGCAGTACAATGGATGAAGCACTGCAAAAAAATGAACTGGCTGTAACCATTGCAGAAGATCTTAAGCAGAAAGGGATCATAAACAAATATTCCGGTGTTTCTTCTTTTATTCTTTCAAAAAAAATGCAGCAAGAAAAAATAAACCGGTGGAACAGCTACTGGACAACAGAAAAAAAATATCAATTGCTTGCTACATTACAAAGAGAAGGCGCCGCTTTAAAATACAATACAACCGCCTTTGCTCCTTTTACAGAACTGCTGAACAAAAAATATACAATTACAAGGGATAGCGCAGCTATTGATATCAGGAAAAATTTCTTAGCAGATTATATTACTGAGAAGCCCGGCAAAACTACAATAATAACACTGGTTAAAGTAACACCCCAAAACCGGCAACAACTATACAATGCTTTCAATAAAAATGCAGCAACAACTGTTATAGACAAGCAATACCTCACCGGTAAATTTGCAGAAATTATTAATGCAGATTTTGGAAGCATTGCATTAATGTCTTCTATACTTGTGTTTGTTGTTCTTTTAATTTCTTATGGCCGTATAGAACTTACACTGGTCTCTTTTATACCAATGTTCATTAGTTGGGTCTGGATATTGGGCATTATGGGTATACTCGGCATTACATTCAACATTGTAAACATTATTATCTCCGCATTAATTTTTGGCCTCGGCGATGATTACAGTCTCTTTATAATGGACGGCCTGCTGCAGGAATATAAAACCGGTAAGAAAAACCTTGCGTCGTACAAATCTTCTATCCTGCTTTCTGCCATAACTACCATTGCAGGTTTGGGGGTATTGATTTTTGCAAAACATCCTGCGCTAAAATCCATTGCCATTATTGCCATTATAGGTATTCTTTGTGTTGTTGTTATAGGGCAGTTGCTGATTCCTTTTCTGTTCAACTTCCTTATAAAAAACAGGATTAGCAACAATCGTTTTCCGTGGACATTTTTTGGATTGCTAAAATCAGCTTTCGCTTTTTTTTATTTTGCATCAGGAAGCGTAGTGCTGGCAACCGCGGCTTTAATCCTTGTAAAACTTAACCCATTTAATAAAGAGAAGGGAAAACTGATCTATCACACATTGATTGCAAAGTTTACACGCAGTGTTTTATACATCATGCCTAATGTAAAAAAACGAATCGTTAACCCACTCAACGAAAATTTTTCAACGCCTGCAGTTGTCATATGCAATCATTCATCATCACTAGATGTATTGCTTACCATGATGATGAACCCAAAAGTTATCTTATTTATCAACAAACGAGTATGGAACCTTCCTTTTGTAGGTTTCATTGTACGCACTGCTGATTATTTTCCCACCACAGAGAATACAGAAGAAGGCGTCGATAAAATTGCTGAACGTGTAAAGAAGGGTTACTCAGTTGTCGTTTTTCCTGAAGCAACCAGATCTGAAGACGGGCATTTGCAAAGATTTCATAAGGGTGCATTTTTTTTAGCAGAGAAACTGCAACTTGATATATTGCCTGTACTTATACACGGTGCCAGTGATGCACTGAGCAAGGATGACTTCCTGGTGAAAGATGGTGAAATAACAATGTCTTACCTTCCAAGAATAAAACCCGGAGATACAAGTTATGGAACGGGTTATGCAGAACGTACAAAAAAAATAAGCCGGTATTTTAAAACTGAGTTTGCTTTACTAAAAGAAAAAATGGAGCAGCCTGCTTATTTTAATGAAAAGCTCCGGTATAATTATATTTACAAAGGACCGGTATTGGAATGGTATATGCGTATAAAAGTGAGGATGGAAAAAAACTACCGCGTCTTTAACGATTTGCTACCCCGCAAGGCCAATATACTGGATATTGGTTGCGGCTACGGATTTATGCCTTACATGCTTCATTTTGTTTCGCCCGAAAGGCATATTACCGGTATTGATTACGATGAACAAAAGATTGCTACCGCCAACCATTGTTTTAGCAAGGATGAAAACATCCGCTTTGTTTGCACAGATATCCTTCAATATAATTTTGAGAAGTACGATGCAATAACAATGCTGGATATTTTGCATTACCTGCAACCCGAACAACAAAAATTGGTTATTCAAAAAAGCATTGACAGCATTAACCCCGGCGGAATGGTTATTATCCGCGATGGCAATACAGATTTGCAAGAAAGGCATAAAGGCACAAAACTTACCGAAGCTTTTTCTACCGGAATAATTGGTTTTAATAAAACTACTGATAAAGGTTTATCATTTTTATCGGGCAATACAATTAGGGAAATAGCTTCGGCAAACAATATGATATGTACAGAAATTGATGAAACAAAATATACTTCCAATATCATTTTTGTTTTAAAGCATGCATAAAAGAGAATGGCAGACAAGTACGATATAATAATTATTGGCAGCGGAATGGGCGGCCTTGTTTGCGGAGACATTCTCAGCCGCGAAGGTTATAAAATATGCATACTGGAAAAAAACAAACAGATTGGCGGTTCATTGCAAACCTATGCAAGGGATAAGGTTGTTTTTGATTCCGGCGTTCATTACCTCGGCGGGTTGGAAAAAGGACAAAACCTTTACCAGGTTTTTAAATACCTGGGCATGATGGATAAACTGAAGTTGCAAAAAATGGATGAAGATGTTTTTGATAAGATTATTATTGACAATGACCCGCACGAATACATTTACGCACAAGGCTACGAAAATTTTATAAAAAAATTGCTTGCAGATTTTCCGGATGAAGAAAAAGCATTGCGTACTTATTGCGATAAAATAAAAGAAGTGTGTAACAGTTTTCCGCTCTACAATTTACGCAAAGGCAGCGAAGATGAAAAAGCAGCGGTGCTGGGCATCAGCACAAAAAAATTTATTGAGTCTCTTACCAGTAATAAAAAATTACAGGCAGTGCTGGCAGGCAATAATTATTTATATGCATGCGAATCTGAAAAAACCCCATTTTATGTACACGCATTAATATTGAACCATTATATTGAAAGTTCGTGGAAATGTGTAGACGGTGGTTCGCAGATTGCAAAAATAATGGCTGGCAATATCCGCGAAAGAGGTGGAGAAATTATAAGACATGCAGAAGTAAATGGCATTGTAGAAGAAGATGGAAAAATTGCTTATGTGCAATTGGCAGATGGAAGACAAATGCATGCTCATATTTTCATCAGCAATATGCACCCGCTAAAAACGCTTGAGCTTACCAATTCCCACATAATAAAAAATGCGTACCGCAAACGACTTAAAAGTTTGCAAAACTCTGTATCGTCTTTTACTGTAAACATTGTTTTAAAAAAAGGATGCTTCAGGTATTTTAAACACAACTATTATTGCCACAAAGAAGATCGCATATGGGATATGGCCAATTATACAGAAGAAAGCTGGCCGCTTGGTTATTGCTTTTTTGTACCTGCTACTTCAAGGAGTGGAGAATATGCAGAAGGATTGTCTTTACTTACATATATGCATTACGAGGAAGTAAAAGAATGGCAGCATACGTTTAATACTGTTTCTGCTATAAACCATCGCGGAGAAACTTATGATGCATTTAAAAAAAGAAAAGCCGAAAAACTACTGGATGAAGTTGAAAAAAAATTTCCCGGTTTAAGAAACTGCATCTATTCCTATTATACATCAACACCACTTTCTTTCCGGGATTATATTGGAAACGATGATGGTTCGATGTATGGAATTGCTAAAGATTATAAAGATCCTTTAAAAACTTTTATTTCGCCTAAAACAAAATTGCCCAATTTGTATTTTACAGGGCAAAACCTTAACCTGCATGGAATATTGGGCGCAACCATGAGCGGTCTTATTACCAGCATGGCGGTTATGGGCAACGATAGTATCATTGAAAAAATCAGGAATGCTTAAAATGAAAAAAATTGGACGGAGGCTACTGCGTGTATTCCTTGTCATAACAGGTTTACTGATTATTGGTTTTATATGGCTTGCAATAATAGCCAATGTTAATCCGCCAAAACCGGCAGATACAAGCAGTCTTCAATTGCAACGAACTGAACCATCACCCGGATTGTATGCCATTAACAACAACTGGTTTCGTAAAAGCAGCAGCGGCTTGTATGAATTGTATGTTGAAGGCAATCCCTATGAAATGGGTGTTGTAAATGGAAAGCTTACAAAAGAACTGGTGCAAAGACAGGAAGATCATTTTACCGATCAGATCAATAAAATGATTCCTTCAAATTTTTACAGGCATTTTTTAAAGTATGCTATTGGCTGGTTTAACCGCAACCTGCCTGATAATGTAACGGAAGAATACAAAGAAGAAATTTATGGCATTTCTAATTCTGCATCAGATAAATATGGCTACATAGGTTCAAACTACCAGCGCATATTAAACTATCATGCAGCACACGATATTGGCCATGCATTGCAGAGTATGGCGCTTGTAGGTTGTACATCTTTTGGTACATGGGGCAATGC
Source organism: Chitinophagaceae bacterium (assembly GCA_044227095.1). Lineage (GTDB taxonomy): Bacteria > Bacteroidota > Bacteroidia > Chitinophagales > Chitinophagaceae > JACMLD01. The sequence continues at coordinate 983,352 of JBGAFV010000001.1, forward strand.
CGCAGACAGCAATATGATAATAGGCCGCAACTTTGATTTTTATGTAGGCGATAAATTTGCAGAAGATAAAATTGTTGCGTTCTTTAACCCATCTCAAGGCCATAAATTTATGACCATTACCTGGGGTGGATTTATTGGCTCAGTATCCGGCATGAACGACCAGGGACTAACAGTAACCATTAACGCAGATAAAACAAGTATTCCTTCTGGTTCTGCTACGCCTGTTTCACTGGTAGCAAGAGAAATATTGCAGTATGCAAAGAATACAAACGAAGCCATTGCCATAGCACACAAAAGAAAGATGTTTGTATCAGAAGCATTCCTGGTTGCATCTGCTGCAGACAATAAAGCCATCATTATAGAAAAAACACCAGACACACTTGATGTATACGATCCACATAAAAAATACATTGTTTGTGCCAATCACTTCCAGGGAAATGATTTAGTGAACAGCAAAGCCAATATTGAACAAATAAATGAAAGCGCATCTGATTATCGCTATAAAAGAGTGATGGAGCTGATAGACACAAACGGCACCAACACTGTTTTAAAAACAGTTAATGTATTGAGAGATCGTTACGGACTTAACAATGCAAACATTGGTATGGGCAATGAAAAAGCCATCAACCAGTTAATTGCACACCATTCTGTTGTGTTTGAGCCAAAGAAATTATTGGTTTGGGTTTCTACTTCGCCGTGGCAATTGGGACAGTATGTGGCATACGACTTACATAAAATGTTTGCACTACAGGGAATGAAAGAAAACAAAGAAATTAACGAAGCGGCGTTAACTATTCCGGCAGATAGCTTTTTGCTAAGCAGTTCGTTTAAAAATTTTACCCTCTTCAGATCTTACAAGCAACGCATTGCAGATGGTGGTAGCATCAATATAGATAGCCTTGTAATGAGCAACCCGGAATATTATCATACCTATGTAATTGCCGGCGATTATTTATTCAAACAAAAAAAATACACCGAAGCATTGGTTTATTACAAAACTGCGCTTACAAAAACAATAGCAACAAAAAAAGAAGAAGATCATATTAATGCGCAGATAGCAGCCTGCATTAAAAAAACAAAATCCTGATTATGATAAAAGGCATTGGCACAGACATAGCAGAAGTGGAACGCATTGCCGAAAAAATAGGTAAGGAGCAGGGTTTTCGTGAGTTGGTTTTCTCTGCAGACGAGATCAGTTATTGCGAATCAAAAGCAAATAAATACGAACACTATGCTGCACGATTTGCCGCAAAGGAAGCATTTTTAAAAGCTATAGGTACAGGTTGGGCTACTGGTACAGCATTCAACGAAATAGAAATTGAGAATGATGAAAATGGCAAACCCCTAATCATTTTAAGTGGCATTACTGCCGCAACGCTTTCACCGGCAAAAACAGGAACCATTTCGGTTTCATTATCGCATGTAAAAACAGTGGCAATAGCTGTAGTAATAATTGAAGGATAAAGCTATGGCCGGTGAGTACACCGACCACTTGAACGAATCTCATTATCTTTATTCTTACGGATATAATTTACAATGGAGTATTCAACACAAACAGCCTGGCAAACAAAAGAAACAATAAAACAATTGCAGGAAGAAAAACTGCAATCGGTGCTTGCTTATTTGCAACATCATTCCCCTTTTTATAAAAAAATGTTTTTACAGCATAACATCAATATCGCTGCTGTAAAGACACTAGCCGATTTGCAAAAAATTCCTGTAACAACAAAAGAAGATCTGCAGCTATACAATGATGAATTTTTATGTGTACCAAAAAATAAAATCATTGAATACACTTCTACTTCCGGCACCTTGGGCAGTCCTGTAACCATTGCACTTACCGAAAACGATCTGCAGCGCCTTGCATTTAATGAATACAGTTCTTTTTTATGTGCCGACGGAAAAGCTGATGATATTTATCAGCTTATGCTTACACTCGACAGGCAGTTTATGGCGGGCATGGCATATTATGCAGGCATTCGTAAAATGGGCGCAGGCATTATACGTGTTGGGCCCGGCGTTCCATCTTTGCAATGGCAAACCATACAGCGCATTGGGCCAACTGCTATAGTAGCTGTGCCTTCATTTATTCTTAAACTGATACAATATGCTGCCGAGCATAAAATTGATATCAATAAAAGTTCTGTTAGGAAAGCCATTTGTATAGGAGAAAACATTCGCAATACAGATTTCTCTTTAAACATACTTGGCAAAAAAATTACTGAAGCATGGAATATACAATTGTATTCTACCTATGCCAGTACAGAAATGCAAACAGCATTTACAGAATGTGGTGCCGGCAAAGGAGGCCATCACAATACAGATTTACTGATTGTAGAATTGCTGAATGATAACAATGAAACTGTTGCCCCCGGTGAAGAAGGCGAAGTAACCATTACAACACTTGGTGTAGAAGGCATGCCGCTATTGCGTTATAAAACGGGGGACATATGCATGTACATGAATGATACCTGTAGTTGCGGACGCAATACATTGCGCCTCTCGCCAGTTCTTGGCCGCAAAAAGCAAATGATAAAATACAAGGGCACTACATTATATCCGCCGGCATTGTTTGATTTATTAAATGAAATGGAAGAAGTGCTTGATTATATAGCAGAGGTTAGCAGCAATGATATTGGCATGGATGAAGTGCTGCTTTACATTTTACCATCTAACAATAACGAAGAAACAGACAGGCGCATACGGGCCTATTTGCAAGCAAAGCTTCGTGTAAGTCCGCATGTAAAATATGTTGCTGCGCAGGAAATACAAAAGATGCAATTTCCGGAAGGTGTTAGAAAACCATTGAAGTTTATAGATAAGAGATAAATTGATAAATAACCACGGAGACACAGGGAACACAAAGAAGCACAGAAGGTATTTAACGATCAAATACTGAAATGCGGAGATTGCATTAATGCGCCTAAAGGCGGATCTCTTTTGAGGCGACACACAGGGACATCTTCGATGTAAACAAATTATCCTATTAATCTTTTAATCTCCGCCTGACTAAACGTCGTTCGGGCGGGCAATAAATCCTGGTTCAGAAAATTAACCGCAGATACACAGGTGTTTCTTCAAAACGGCTTGCAGCTAATAGCTAACTGCTTGTAGCTTTTCTTTACCACGGAGGCACAGATGATACGAGGAAGCACAGTGTTGCCTACAACCATAGTGAAGTCGCAGCGTTTAATTGAACAAACTTTTATAGCAACAGCTATTAGGATGATAACACGGAAAGTTTCTTAGAAACTACTAAGCTTGCAGCTAATAGCTAACTGCTTGTAGCTTTTCTCTGCGTGAAACCTGCCCCGCCAACCTCTTCTGCATTCAAAACCAATATATCCCGTCTTTATATTATTTTTGGTGCTTTCAACCCTTATCAAACAGGTTTATGAACGTTATTGTGGAAAAACAGCTCACTCTGAATGATTGTAATGAAATCTTATTTAAAGGGAAACAGGTTTCCATACCCGCGGCTGCGCTTAAAAAAGTAGACGAAAGCCACCAATTTCTTAAAAGGTTTTCCAGGAACAAACTGATTTATGGTATCAATACCGGGTTTGGCCCAATGGCCCAATACAAGGTTAGCGAAGAAAACATTACACAATTACAATACAATCTTATAAGAAGCCATTGCTCCGGCGGTGGCAAGCTGCTTGAGCCTGTATTGGTAAAAGCATTAATGCTGGCCCGTTTAAACAGTTTGTTACAAGGTTTTTCCGGTGTTCATACAGATACGGTTGAACTTTTAGCAACACTCATTAACAAAAATGTATACCCCTGTATTTATGAGCATGGCGGCGTTGGCGCCAGCGGAGACCTGGTACAACTGGCGCACCTGGCACTGGTGTTGATTGGCGAAGGCGAAGTGATTTATGAAGAAACCATGCAGCCAACAGAAAAAGTGTTTAAAGAACTCGGCATAAAACCGCTCACCATTTACATGCGTGAAGGATTGGCTATTTTAAATGGCACTTCTGCCATGACGGGTATAGGCCTTGTAAATATTATTGAAGCAAAAAAATTGTTGGAATGGTCGGTTACACTTTCTGCCATGACCAATGAAGTGGTAGAAGCTTTTGACGACCATTATTCTTATGAACTGAATGTAGTTAAGAAACATACCGGGCAAAACAAGATTGCTGCTATGGAGCGGGAAATGCTGAAGGACAGTAAAATGATCCGCAGCCGCAGCCAGCATTTATACAAAGCAGAAAACATTAACCAGGAAGTATTTGAAGACAAAGTGCAGGAATATTATTCTTTGCGTTGTGTAAGCCAGGTGCTTGGCCCTATTTACGATACCATTATGGCAGCAGAAGAAGTTGTGGTGAACGAACTGAATTCAGTAAATGATAACCCGGTAATAGATGTTGCCAACGAAAACATTTTTCACGGCGGAAATTTTCATGGCGATTATGTTTCGCTTGAAATGGATAAGCTGAAAGTGGCCACCACCAAGCTTTCTATGCTGGCAGAAAGACAACTTAATTATTTACTGAACGATAAACTGAACCAGAAATTTCCACCTTTTGTAAACCTCGGTGTACTGGGTTTTAATTTTGGTGTACAGGGCATGCAGTTTTCTGCAACATCTACCGTAGCAGAAAATCAAACACTTTCATTTCCTATGTATGTGCATAGCATACCCAATAACAACGACAACCAGGATATTGTAAGCATGGGCTGCAATGCTGCCAATATTACAAAAAGAGTAATAGACAATTCTTTTGAAGTATTAGCTATACAAATGATAGCCGTATTGCAGGCTGTAGATTTTCTTGAGTGTACAGATAAACTTTCAAGCTATACCTTGCGTGTATACAAAGAAGTAAGAAATATATTTCCGAAGTTTATTGAAGACAAACCCATGTACAAAGAATTGAAACAGGTAAAAACCTACCTGGAAAAAGCAGAAAATGTTTTTTCTGCAAGGGCAGAAGCAAAACAGGTTTCAGCATCACTTGCCAAATAGGTTCAAACACCAATCTTACCAATAATAACCATCACAAATGAACTGTGCTTTAGTAACCGGCGGATCTCGAGGAATAGGAAGGGCCATTTGTATAAAACTGGCAACTATGGGCTATTATGTATTGGTAAATTATAAAGGCAACGAAACAGAAGCTTCCAATACCATTGCATTAATAAAAGCAAATGGTGGAGATGGTGAATTAATTCAGTTTGATGTAGCCCAAAAAGAAGACATTCAGCAAAAGCTGGGCGGCTGGATAGAAACCAATAAAGAAAAAAATATTGAAGTGTTGGTTAACAATGCCGGCATAAAAGAAGACGGCCTGATGGTGTTTATGAAAGACAGCCAGTGGGATGATGTGCTAAAAACAAGTCTCGATGGATTTTTTTATGTGACCCGTCTTGTACTTAATGGCATGTTGCTGAAAAGGTATGGCCGCATTATTAATGTAGTTTCTTTATCGGGCTTAAAAGGAATGGCGGGACAAACAAATTACTCCGCAGCCAAAGCAGGTGTAATTGGCGCCACAAAAGCATTAGCACAGGAAATTGGCCGCCGTGGCATTACTGTAAATGCAGTTGCACCAGGTTTTATTAAAACAGACATGACGGAAGACTTAAACGAAAAAGAACTGGCCGCCATGGTTCCGGTAAAACGTTTTGGACTGCCGGAAGAAGTAGCCCATGCAGTTGCATTTCTTGCTTCCAAAGAATCCGGATATATAACAGCAGAAGTATTATCTGTAAATGGCGGCTTGTATTCCTGATACAATTAATCCAGCTATAATTTTCACAAAAACTTTTTATTGGTTTTACGTGCTAAAAAACATTAGGCAGTACAGCTGTTTATAAAGTTAATAATATTGATCTTTGCAAAGAATAAGCAGCTTTGCAAAACGTACCAGTTAGGAGTATAAAAATCTATAGATAAATACGTGGTCTTGAATTATTTTTATGCCGGTGCAGACAGATGCCGGTAAAATAACGTTGGAGAATTTCAAGTATTTAGATTTTAGTATTCAGTATATAGATTTTGTTGAAGCAGTGAATATAGCGTTGTTTAACCAGGGCCTGTTTATTCGTTTTACAATAGCTGAAGAGTGCGACGCAAGGATGATCAATCATTGTTATGATGCCGGCTCAATAAAAATCATTTGTCTTTATACTAAATACGCTATACTACATACTATATGAACAGAGTAGTGATAACAGGAATGGGCATTTATTCTTGTCTTGGTAAAAACCTTGACGAGGTAAAGCAATCGTTGTATGATGGTAAGTCGGGTATTGTGTTTGATGCCGAACGCAAAGCTTTTGGTTACAGAAGTGCCCTTACTGGTTTTGTAGAAAGGCCAAACCTGAAAGGCTTGCTAGACAGGCGGGCAAGGATTATGCTTCCGGAACAGGGCGAATATGCTTACCTGGCTACAATAGAAGCATTGAAGCAGGCAAAAATGGATCAGGATTATATTGATAGCAAAGAAGTAGGTGTGTTGTATGGCAATGATAGTTCTGCAGAACCTGTAGTGCATGGAACTGATGTTATTCGTGAAAAAAAAGATACCATGCTGGTAGGTTCGGGTTCTGTTTTTCAGACCATGAACTCTACAGTAACCATGAACCTGGCTACCATATTTAAACTTCGTGGCATTAATTTTACCGTTAGTGCGGCGTGTGCAAGCGGTTCCCATGCAATTGGTTTGGGTTATCATTTTATAAAAAGTGGTTTGCAGGAATGCGTTATCTGCGGCGGTGCGCAGGAAGTAAACAAATATTCAATGGGCAATTTTGATGCTTTGTCAGCTTTTTCCATCCGTGAATCAGACCCGGCAAAAGCATCAAGGCCTTTTGACAGGGACAGGGATGGCCTTATACCCAGCGGTGGTGCAGCCACGGTTATTATCGAAAGCCTCGAATCGGCCCAAAAAAGAGGTGCGCCCATTTTAGGCGAGATATTAGGTTATGGTTTTTCTTCCAACGGCGGGCATATTTCTAACCCAACTGTTGATGGACCGGTACGGGCATTAAGCATGGCTTTAAAAGATGCTGGCCTAATGGCTAAAGACATTGCCTATATTAATGCACATGCAACGTCTACTCCGGCCGGCGATGCAAGCGAAGCAAAGGCAATTGATCAGGTTTTTGGGGCATCGCTGCCTTATGTAAGTTCAACAAAATCTATGACCGGGCACGAGTGCTGGATGGCGGGGGCGAGTGAAATTGTGTATTCTATGCTGATGATGCAAAACGGTTTTGTGGCGCCAAACATCAACTTTGAAAACCCCGACGAAGATTCTGCCAAACTGAACATAGTAAAAAATACGATTAATAAAGAATTTGAAATATTTTTGTCGAATTCCTTCGGGTTTGGGGGAACAAATTCATCCCTGGTTGTAAAAAAGTGGACCTGATAATATTACTCATATGAACAACGTAGACATTATCCTTAAAATAAACGAATTCATTGCAGAAGAATTTGAAGTAGATCCGGGCAAAATTACCCCGGAAGCCAACCTCAAAGAAACACTTGATCTGGATAGCCTGGATTATATAGACCTTGTAGTAGTGGTAGAAAGCAATTTTGGTTTTAAAGTAAAACCAGAAGATTTTACCGGCATCATCACATTCCAGGATTTCTATGATTATGTAACCCGCCGCGTTAATGCAAAAGAACTCGCATAATGCCTTCCTGGCAAGGTAAAAGCAGGGGCACACCACTTGGTTACCGCATTTTTGTTAGTATCCTGAAACACCTGGGGGTTATGCCCGCTTATTTGTTACTCAGGCTTGTGGTTATTTATTATTTTTTGTTCTCGTTCCGGTCATCAAAACTCATATTTTATTATTTTCATAAAAAGTTACATTTCGGCCGTTTAAAATCAATTGGCCTGTTGTATAAAAATTATTACAGGCTTGGGCAAACGATAATTGACAAAGTGGTTGTTATGGCTGGTATAAAAAATAAATTCACCTTCAATTTTGATGGCGAAGAAAACCTGCACAAAATAACAGCACTAAAAAAAGGCGGCTTGTTGTTAAGTGCTCACCTCGGTAACTGGGAAATTGCTGGCCATTTATTAATAAGACTGGAAACAAAGATTAATATAGTGATGTATGATGGCGAGCATGAGCAGATAAAAAAATATATGGAAGGGGTAACGGGCAAAAGAAATATGAATGTGATAGTGATTAAAGACGATCTTTCGCATATATATGCAATCAGCGAAGCGCTAAAAAATAATGAACTGGTTTGTATACATGCAGACAGGTTTGTAGAAGGCAATAAAACATTAACCTGTAATTTTTTGGGTGAGCCTGCAAAGTTTCCGGCAGGCCCGTTTGTATTGGCCGCTACATTTAAAGTACCGCTTTCTTTTGTATTTGCTTTTAAAGAAACAAATTTTCACTATCACTTCTATGCAAGTGAAATAAAAGATTATGCAGGGTTAACCAAAGACGCAATGACGCAGCAGGTGTTAAAAGATTTTGCTGCACAAATGGAAGAAAAAGCAAAGCTGTACCCTGAGCAATGGTTTAATTATTATAATTTCTGGCAAGCGTAAATGTTAGTACTAAAAGAAAATATAGAATCGCTGATACCGCAACGGAAGCCTTTTGTAATGATAGATGAGCTTACCGGTTCTGATGGCACACATACCAGCACACAACTGCAGGTAAGGGCCGATAATATTTTTGTAGAAAATGGTTTGCTTACAGAACCCGGCCTGCTTGAAAACATTGCACAAACCGCTGCAGCAAGAGCAGGCTATGAAGCGCAAAAAGACAATTCACCAGTAAGGATAGGTTATATTGGCGCTGTTAAAAATTTTGAAGTACTGGCATTACCAGCAGTAGGCGATGTATTGGAAACTGTTCTTATTACCGGCAACCAGGTATTTGATGTTACTGTGGTAAAAGGAACGGTTAGCTGCAATGGTAAAATACTGGCGAAATGTGAAATGAAAATTTTTATTAAAAATCATAAAAAAATTTAACCATGAAACGTTTAGTAAACGCCGGCATTTTCATGTCATTTATTTTTTTGCTTTCTTTACCGTTATCAGCATTTTCGCAAACACTCAAAGAGTTTTTTAATTCAAGCGAAACAACAGCACTTTATTTGGGAATAGATTTTACACAAACAAGATTGATTGATGATGCCACTGCAAATGAAATAGATGTTCGTGACAGGCAATATGCAGGCATAAACGAACTTATTCTTACAGAAGCAAAAAAGTATGATGTAAACGGCGCATTTCATAAAAGCAATATCGATCACGACCTGGGCATGGTAAATAAAAGAAACCTTCAGGCCGACGCTGGTAAAATTAAATCTACCAACACAAGCGATTTTCACCGTTTAAAACCAGAAGATATTAATACACTGGTTAAAGGTTTTGATTTTGGCGATAAGAAAGGCCTCGGTATTTTGTTTGTAATGGAAGCAATGAGCAAATCGGGCAAAGCCTCTGCCATTTGGGTAACATTTATAGACATAAAAGCCAAAAAGGTATTGATGACGGAGCGTATGGAAGAAAAAACAAAAGGCGGTTTTAGTTTCCGCAACCTTTGGGCTTCTTCTATTAAAAATTTGCTTGACGATATAGAAAGTGATAAGTATAAAGAATGGAAAGCAAAATACCAATAAGAATTATAAGGTATTTCGTTTGAGAATAAATATAGCATGAAAAAATTCCTGACAGAGAGAACAGAAATACCGGTACGTTTTAATGAAGCCGATCCGCTGGGCATTGTGTGGCATGGGCATTACATCCGCTATTTTGAAGATGGCCGTGAAGCATTTGGAAATACACATGGCTTACGCTACCTCGATTTTTATAAACAGGGTTATGTAGTACCTATAGTAAGTGTTACCTGCGATTATAAGCTTAGCCTGCGATACGGCGATAAGATGGTTGTAGAAACAAAATACATTCCCTGTGAAGCTGCAAAGATTGTTTTTCAATACAACATTTACAATGCAGCCAATAATGTGCTTGTTGCAAAAGGTTCTTCGGTACAGGTTTTTTTAGATAAAGAAAAATCTTTGTTACAGCTAACCAATCCGCCTTTTTTTGAAGCATGGAAAAAAGAACATGTTCCTGTTTAATTAAGAAATGATGAAGAATGTTTATGTTGTTGCAGATAATATTTTTTCTCCTGTTGGTGATACCGCGGAAAAAAATTTTCATGCCCTGCTGAACAACGCTTCCGGAATTAAGCAACATCTTCTGCCAGCTGTTTCGCCTGTTGCGTTTTATGCATCACTCTTTACAGCAGGTACAAACAACCAACTCACTTCCAACCCTGCATTTACAAAGTTTGAACAACTGCTCCTGCTTTCAATAAATAATGCTTTGCAAAATTGCAATGTTGATATACAATCCGCTTCTGCCATACTTATCATTTCAAGCACAAAAGGAAATGTATCATTGCTGGAACCTGGTACAATTACAGAATCAGTAAAAGAAAATATTGGCCTTTATACTTCAGCAAAAAAAATTGCAACGCATTTGCATTTAGCAAATGATCCGGTTGTTATCAGCAATGCATGCATATCTGGCCTTACAGCATTGCTAACCGGTAAACGGTTTTTAGAAACCGGCAAATACAAACATGCAATTGTTGTTGGTGCAGATATTATTACTTCTTTTATTCTTTCAGGTTTTCAATCCTTCCAGGCTATAAGTGCAGGGCCATGCAAACCATTTGATGCAGCACGCAACGGCATTAATTTGGGAGAAGCAGCAGCAACCATTATACTTTCTACAGAAACAAAGAGTAATGTACAACTTAGTGGAGGCGCTGTTACTAATGATGCCAATCATATATCTGGTCCAAGCCGCAGCGGACAAGAACTTTGCATTGCCATTAATAAAGCAATGCGCCAGGCAAATGTTTCTTCAAAAGATATTGGTTTTATTTCTGCACATGGTACTGCTACTGTTTATAACGATGAGATGGAAGCCAAAGCATTTTCACTTGCCGGAATGGAAGACATACCATTAAACAGTTTAAAAGGTTATTACGGACATACATTAGGTGCAGCCGGTGTTGTAGAATCTGCAATAGCTATACGTTCTTTGCAGCAAAATAAAATGATAGCAACTAATGGATTTCAGCAAAAAGGTGTTTCAGCACCGGTTAATATTTGCAAGGAAACAACAACTATAGAAACCAGTCATTGTCTTAAAACGGCTTCTGGTTTTGGTGGCTGCAATGCGGCGCTGGTATTCAGTAAAACAAACCATTAATTTAAAAGACCCAAAATATATACTGCTGTATGAATTTTTTCAGGAAAGAAAAGAAGTCAGCTTTTGAAGCAAAAGAAATGGCACAATGGATTGCCTTTGGCCCGGTTATTTTCCAGGCAGCACGCATCTTAAGAAACACAGGTATTTTAAAAGAAATTGAAAACAGTGGCGGCAATGGATTAACTATAGAAGAGATTATTGAAAAAGTAAAACTACCACGTTATGGTGTAAGGGTTTTGCTGGAGTCTGGCCTTGGTATGGGGTTGGTATTGATTAACAATAAAAAATATACACTGGGCAAAACGGGTTATTTTATTTTGCATGATCCGCTTACCATTACCAATATGAATTTTGTGCACGATGTAAATTATAAAGGTCTTTTTGATTTGGATAAAAGCATCGAAACAGGCAACCCCGTTGGCTTAAAAGAATTTGGAGAATGGACAACTATTTATGAAGGCCTTTCTCAATTGCCGGAGCATGTACAAAAAAGCTGGTTCAGTTTTGATCATTATTTTTCTGACGATGCTTTTCCGTTAGTCTTGCCCAAAGTATACAACAATGGTATAAAAAAATTGCTGGATGTTGGTGGTAATACCGGCAAGTGGGCCATTGCGTCCTCAAATTTTTCGCCAGACATTCATGTTACCATTATGGATTTACCGGGCCAGCTTAATGTAGCAAAGAAGAAAGTTGCAGATCTTGGTTTAACAGATCGCATTTCTTTTTCGCCTGTAAATTTGCTGGATGAATCCGTAAAATTTCCAACAGGTTTTGATGCAGTATGGATGAGCCAGTTTCTTGATTGTTTTTCTGAAGCTGAAATTGTTTCTATCTTAAAAAGGTGTCGTGAAGCTATTAATGATGATGGTTATGTTTTTATACTTGAACCTTTCTGGGATAAGCAAAAATTTGAAATAGCGGCATTCTGCCTTCAGCAAACATCATTGTATTTTACTGCGCTTGCCAATGGCAATAGCCAGATGTACAGTGCAGAAACTTTTTTGGCCTGTGTGCATGAAGCAGGTTTTGATATTGCAGAACAAACAGATCATATTGGCCTTAGCCAAACACTGTTAAAGTGCAAGAAAAGGAAATAATGTAAGCCCTGCGGCTTTTTAAATAATAGAACGCAGATTTTTATGATAACTATGATTGCTATGATTTTTTAAATTATTCTGCCATCAGCGTTTTCATAAAAATCATAACAATCAGCGTTCTGTTTTTCGCATCGAAGATGCTTAAACGATTTATACTTATCACATGAATACAGAAAAAGTTGATGTACTGGTAATTGGTGCTGGCCCTTCGGGAACAGTAGCGGCTGCTATTGTAAAAAAAGCAGGTTACAGTGTAAAGATTGTAGAAAAACTAACTTTTCCAAGATTTGTAATTGGCGAAAGCCTTTTGCCGCGTTGCATGGAAGCCTTAACTGAAGCAGGTTTTGTAGATGCCATAAAAGAAAAAGGGTTCCAGGAAAAGTTTGGGGCCAAGTTTGTAAAGAATGGTAAAATCTGCGATTACTTTTTTGCAGATCAATTTACTGCCGGCTGGAACTGGACGTGGCAGGTACCCCGCGGTGAGTTTGATAAAACCCTTGCAGACACTGCAGAAAAAATGGACATTCCAGTATGTTATGAAACAACAGTAACCGGTATTGAATTTAATGGTGCAGATTCTGTAACAACAGTAGAAGATAAAAACGGCAATCAAACAAAAATTGAAGCAAGGTTTATTATAGATGGCAGTGGTTACGGAAGGGTTATTCCGCGTTTGTTCAATCTTGATAAACCATCTACACAACCTCCGCGCAAAGCTTTGTTTGTACATACCAACGATACAAAACGTTCTATGGCCGATGAACCAAACCGCATTACCATCGTTGTACATAAACCCGGTGTATGGATTTGGATCATTCCATTCTCCAGCGGAATTACTTCTTTGGGTTTTGTAGGCCACCCCGAATTTTTTAAGCACCTGGAAGGCAACAACGAACAACAACTGCGCACACTTATTGCATCAGAACCTTACCTGGCAGAAAGGTTCAAAAACGTGGAGTTTATGTTTGAAACAAAAACACTTGAATCCTGGTCTACCACTACCAATAAATTTTATGGCGAAGGTTTTGTGCTTACAGGCAATGTAACAGAATTTCTTGATCCGATTTTTTCATCAGGCGTTACGCTGGCAACTGTATCCAGCCAAACAGCAGCGCATTTGGTTATAAGAAAATTAAAAGGAGAAGAAATTGACTGGGAAAAAGAATACATGCAACCTGTAATGCAGGGCGTAAATACATTCCGGGATTATGTGGAAGCATGGTACGATGGTACATTGGACACCATTTTCTTTGCAGACAATCCCGTGCAGGAAATAAAAAATAAAATCTGTTCTGTACTGGCTGGATATGTTTGGGATTTGAGCAACGATTTTGTAAAAGACGGAAAAACCGCAATAACAAAACTGGCCAAGACAATTGAAGCCCGTGATAAATACAATGCACTGAAGGCAAATTAATATTACATTTTGACAGACAACTTATATATCAACGCCAGCTGTAGCATTACCAATAATGTTGTTGTTAAAGATGGCAAAAAGGTATTTGAAAACAGTGAAGCAAATGCAACCGATTTTTTTATTGCCGCCTATCAGCACTTTGGCATAAACTATCCAAAGTTTTATAAAATGGATAGCCTTAGTAAGCTGGGCTGGCTGGCAACAGAAATACTGCTGCACAATTCTTTTGACAAAACATTGTACCAGCCAGAAGATATTGGCCTGGTATTCTCAAACAAAAACAGCAGCCTTGATACTGATATTAAATATTACGAATCGGTAAAAACAATTGCCAGTCCTGCATTATTTGTATATACCTTGCCAAATATTGTACTGGGCGAGATTTGCATACGCAACCAGTTTAAAGGAGAGAATGATTTTTTTATTTTTGAAACCTTTAATGCAAAGTTCATACAGGAATATGTTTCGCATTTATTTGAAACTGGCGCATTAGAGGCATGTATTTGCGGATGGACAGAAATAACAGGTAATAAATACAACGCCGTATTATACCTGGCAGAAAAAAAGAAAAACCAAAACAGTATAAATTTTTCAGAAGAAAATATTCATCATACATATAGCACAACACATGGATAAGTTAATGACGGATTTGAAAAAGCAGATTGTTGAACAATTAAACCTTCAGCATATAAAACCTGAAGACATTGGTGATGATCAGCCATTATTTGTAGAAGGCCTGGGCCTTGATTCTATTGATGCGCTGGAACTGATTGTTCTTTTGCAGCAGCAATACAATATTAAACTGAACAATGCAGAAGAAGGGCCTAAAGTTTTTAAGAGTGTAAGAACAATGGCAGAATATATTAAAAGCCACCAGGCATAGTTAGCAAACAATGTATAATAAAAGCGCAGCAGTTTATGTGGCAGGTACAGGTGTTGTTTCCGCTATTGGCAACAATGTGAAAAGCTGTTTGCAATCGCTGGAAAACGGAGCAGCCGGTATTGGCGATATTACTTCTCTCAATAGCATTCATAAAAATGTACTGCCTGTAGCAGAAGTAAAACTCAGTAATGAAGCACTTGCTTCATTAACTGGTCTTGGTGCAAATACAAGTCGTACTGCACTGTTGGCAATGATGGCCGCAAAAGAAGCATGGCAGGATGCAGGCATTGAACATACTGGCAACCTGCGTACGGGTTTTATCTCTGCCAACTCTGTAGGCGGAATGGATAAAACCGAAAACTTCTTTGCCAGTTTTTTAAACAACAATGCAAAAGGTAAACTTAGAGATGCAGTAAACCACGAATGTGGTGCTGTAACCGAACTGGTTGCAGACAAGCTGGGCATAAAAAATTATGTTACTACCATCAGCACAGCTTGCTCTTCCAGCGCCAACAGTATTTTTTTTGGTGCGAGGTTAATTAAGCACGGCATACTGGATATTGTGGTTGCAGGTGGGGCAGATGCACTTACAAAATTTACTTTGAATGGTTTTAATACATTGCAGATACTGGATAAAGAATGGTGTACACCATTTGATGAAAACCGTCGCGGATTAAATTTGGGTGAAGGTGCAGGTTATATAGTAATGGTATCAGAAAAAGTTGCAGCTACACTAAAGAACAAACCGTATTGTACGCTTAGCGGCTATGCCAATGCAAATGATGCGCATCATCAAACTGCTTCATCTCCGGATGGTGCCGGTTCTTACGCAGCCATGAAAGGCGCTTTGGCATTAAGCGGGTTGCAAACAAAAAACATCA
The DNA here is from genome assembly GCA_044227095.1 of Chitinophagaceae bacterium. Classification (GTDB taxonomy): domain Bacteria; phylum Bacteroidota; class Bacteroidia; order Chitinophagales; family Chitinophagaceae; genus JACMLD01. Next base: position 998,864 of record JBGAFV010000001.1, read on the forward strand.
GTTATATAAATTTGCACGGCACCGGCACTTACAATAATGACATTTCTGAAGGCACCGCTATACAACGTTTGTTTGAACCGCATTATCCTAAAATGAGTTCAACAAAAGCATTTACCGGTCATACGCTTGGTGCAAGTGGCGGAATAGAAGCCGTTTTTTCTGCACTTGCTATTAAGCATGGCATTATTTATCCCAATCTTCGTCTTAAAACGACAATGACGGCATTGCCTTTTGTACCAGAAATTGTTTTTCAAAAAAATGTAGCAGTAGAGCACGTGCTTAGCAATTCATTTGGTTTTGGTGGCAATTGTTCATCTTTAATTTTTTCAAAACTGTAAGATGAAAACATTTATCCGTTCTACTGGCAATATATCACCACAAAAAACTTTTGGCAAAGGACCACTGCTGCAAGAATTGGTAGAGCAAACTGGTAACCGTTTGCGTTGTACAGAGCCTGATTACCTAAAATACATTGATGCAAAGTTTATACGCCGCATGAGCCGCATTATAAAAATGGGCACAGCTTCAGCTATGGAATGTTTGCAGGAAGCAGGTGTTATTAATCCTGATGCTATTGTAATGGGCACGGCCTATGGTTGTCTCGATGATACAGGCATTTTTCTAAAAAAGCTTGTGGAGCAAAATGAAGAGATGCTTACACCAACTGCTTTTATACAATCCACTCACAATACAATTGGTGCGCAAATAGCTTTACTGTTGCAGTGCCATAACTATAACAACACATTTGTACACCGCGGTTTTTCTTTTGAAAGCGCATTGCTGGACGCAATAATGTTGCTTGAAGAAAATGCTGCAACAACTGTTTTAACTGGTGCTGCAGACGAGATAACAGATTATAGCCATGCTATACTTAGCAGGTTTGGTTTGTATAAAAACGGAACCATTGCTAATACAGCATTGTACAATTCTGAATCAAAAGGAACAATAGCGGGCGAAGGCGCAGCATTTTTTTTATTAAGCAACCAATCATCAGCAAATGATTATGCTGCACTTGATGCATTACATACATTTTACAAACCCGAAAATGGTGATGTAATTGAAGGTGAAGTATTGAACTTTTTAAAAACAAATTCTCTTTCACCTGCAGATATTGATCTTGTAATAATGGGTAATAATGGCGATGCAAAAGAGGATGCAGTTTATAAAAAGCTGCAGGAAAATATTTTTAAAGCCAATACAAGTATCCCTTACAAATACCTTTGCGGAGAATATCCTACCAGCACAGCTTTTGCTCTGTGGTTGGCAACATCAATCATTAAAAATGGAAAGTTGCCATTAACAATAAATATTCCTTCTCCGCAAAAGATAAAACGCATTCTTATTTACAATCACTACCTCGGTATACATCATTCATTAATGCTGATAAGCGCATGCTGAATTTTAAAAATACCAATATTGCTTTTATCATTATCGTGCTAATGTTGGGAGGTATTGATCTTCGCTATCACATTCCATTTTATATTTTTATCCTGGTTGCATTTATTTATTCGTTGGTACTTTTTTACGGTTCTTATTATGTGGGCAGCAATTTTTTTATGAAAGTTTTGTGCAAAGCCAACACGCAAGAAAAACAAATTGCTATTAGCTTCGATGATGGACCGGCTAAAAAATATACAGCAGAAATTCTGCAGGTGTTAAAAGCAAATAATGTTCCGGCTGTCTTTTTTTGTATTGGTAAAAATATTGCAGGCAATGAAGATTTATTGAAGCAAATTAAAGACGAAGGGCATATTATTGGCAACCATAGTTTTTCACATCATTTTTGGTTCGATCTTTTTTCAACAAAAAAAATGCTGAATGATGTAGGGCTGATGAGCGAAACTGTAAGAGAACTGGTTGGCGTAATACCAAAATTGTTCAGGCCGCCATATGGTGTAACAACACCCAATATGAAAACTGTAATGAGCAAAAACGGTTTAACTGCTATAGGATGGAATATTAGAAGCCTTGATACTGTAATAAAAGGAGAAGAAAAACTATTGCAAAAAATAAGCAACCAATTAAAACCTGGTTCAATTATTTTGCTGCACGATACAAGCAAGACTACATTAGCCATATTGCCACGCTTTATTGAGCTGGCAAAAAACAAAGGATATGAATTTGTGCGCATCGATAAGTTATTAAACGTTTCGCCCTATGTTTAAAAAAATTTTGATCTCACCCCTTTCCCTCTTCAATAGAGAGGGGTGTGTGCGTGGCCTCTTATTAATGATGTTTTTGTTTGTAACCAGCACCGCCCTTTTTGCTCAGTACGCAGGCTATAAACCTGTAGCAGAAATGACTGCATTTAAAGATCAGTTTGCTACTGCCTCCAAACAAATGCAATCTGTTAAGGCAGATTTTGCGCAGGAGAAAAACCTCACCATGCTATCGGAAAAAATTATCTCTAAAGGAAAATTCTGGTTTAAGAAAGACGACATGGTGCGTATGGAATACACGCAGCCATATCAATACCTGGTTATCATAAACAAAAACAATGTTTATGTAAAAGACGGACAGAAAGAAAATAAAATCTCCACAAAATCAAACAAACTTTTTCAGCAAATCAACCGCATGATGGTAGATTGCGTGCAGGGCACTGCATTAAGCAACCCGGATTTTAAAGTGGCGGCATTTGAAAATGCATCAACCTGGCTTATAGAGCTATCACCAGTTGCAAAAGGAATGAAAGATTATTTTAAAAACATCAATATTATATTGTCAAAAAAAGATTATTCAGTTAATAAGCTTGAGATGTATGAACAATCGGGCGACAATACTATTATCAGTTTCACCAATAAAGAATTGAATGCCGTTATTGCAGATGCGTTATTTTTTATTAAGTAGTTGCCTGTTTTTTTTGGCAGCCTGCAGTTCTGTATATAAAGGTTCAAAAAAAACAGGAACTGATGTTTCATGCCTGCAAAAATTCAAGCCGGCTTTTACAAGAACCCTGTATAATACAAAAGTTGATGTAGTGGGCAAACACCTCAGTGGACTGCTGCTTTTAAAATCTATGCCCGATAGCAGTACAAGAATTGTTTTTTCAAACGAAATGGGTTTTAAATATTTCGACTTTGAATTTTCTGCTGCCGGTGTTTTTAAAGTTTATTATGTGCTGCCACAAATGGATAAAAAAGCTGTGCTAACCACACTTCGCAAAGATTTTGAAATTGTTTTAATGCAGCATCTTGCTGCAGAACAATCTTTCATGCTAAAAAAAGATGGACTTATTTATTATGGTTTTCCGCAGGAAAAAGGCAATAATTATTATATTACAGACAGTACCTGTCAGCAACTTATAAGGCTGGAGCGGGCATCCAAAAGAAAACCGGTGGTAACTGTAATCATGAAAGATTATGAAGCAGGCATGCCGGATAGCATTGGAATCACTCACGAAAATTTTAACTTTACCATTGGGTTAAAAAAATTGAAGCAATGATTTTAGCGGGCGATTTTTATACAGTAACCAATACGGTAACAGAGGCTGATAAGATAGAGGCAATCCTGGCAATTAATCCCGACCATGAGATTTTTAAAGGGCATTTCCCGGGTCAGCCTGTTGTACCCGGTGTTTGTATGATGCAGATAGTAAGGGAGGTGCTGGAATCTGCCACCAGCAAACATTTGCGGCTCCATACTGGTTTAGATTTAAAGTTCCTTTCCGTCATAGATCCCGGCAAAAACAGCACCATTCATATCGAAATCAATTATACCCTGCTCGCTTCCGGCGATATCAATACCACTGCCCGCATTTTTTATGCAGAGACTACTTTTTTTAAATTCAAGGGCGTTTTTACGGAGAGCTAACCCAGAGGCTCCGGGGACACGGAGATACACAGGTTTTTTAGAATTATACTTTGGGTGCCAGCATCTGTTTTTCATGGCATCATCGTTGCTACGCTCAGTTCATCGGCAGTACAAAGGGCTATGAACTATAGACTATGAACTCCCGACTTCTTTCCTCTTTCCGTGGTTCAAATGGCGTGGCTATATTACCGGGTTTTCCTGTATCTTGCACGTCCTTTAAAAAACAAAAATTGTATGGATTATAGTAAAATCATAGCCGTTTCTGGTTTGCCCGGTTTGCACGAACTTATCAGCAGCAAAAACGACGGTGCTATTGTACGTTCACTGGATGATAAAACAACAAAATTTGTTTCCAGCCGTATTCATAATTTCTCACACCTGGAGAGTATAGAAATTTATACGGTAAAAGAAAATGTAAACCTGGTAGATATATTGCTGGCGATGCAAAATAGCAAAGCAGCATTGCCCGATACTAAAGACAATGCCGCAATAAAAAAATATTTTGAAAGCGCATATCCCGACCTGGATTTTGAAAGAGTCTACAGCAGCGATATGAAGAAGATTGTAAAGTGGTTTGAAATTCTTCAGAAAAACAATATAGAAATTAAATTGTCTGAGCCACCAGCTGAAGAAGAGGAAGCACCAGTAGTAGAAGAAGAGAAAAAAGCTGCGCCAGCAAAAGAAAAACCTGCAGCCAAACCTGCTAAAGCTGTTAAAGAAGAACCTGTAGCAGAAGAAGAAGCACCTAAAAAGAAAGCAGCGCCAAAGAAAAAAGAAGCAGAAGAAAAACCTGCAAAAGCAGCCGCTTCCAAAACGGCCAAACCCGCTACAAAAGCAGCAAAAGAAAAACCTGCCGAAGAAGCGCCAAAGAAAAAGGCAGCACCAAAAAAGAAATAATAACAAACCATTAATAGCACAGGCTACCGCAGTAAGGCTTCAGTATTTTTTTGAACCTGAAGCAGTAGCCTGTAGTTTTTTAAACAATCAATCTTATGATAAAAGCAAGCGCAGATATAAAAGCATTGCCAAGAAAATTTTTACCGGCAGATTTTACCATTACCAATTGGGAAAACCTGGAACCCTATTTTCAGCAATTACTAGACAGGCCGCTTAGCTCAAAAGCAGATCTGGAACAATGGTTAAAAGACAGCAGTGAACTGGAAGCTGTAATAAGTGAAGATGCATGCTGGAGGCAAATTAAAATGACCTGCGATACAGAAAACAAATCGCTGGAAGAAGCTTTTGTTTTTTTTGTTACACAGGTTCAACCCAAAATACAACCTTACGCAGATAAAATTAACCGCAAGCTTATTGAATGCCCTTATACTGCAGAACTTGATCAGCAATTGTATTTTACATACCTGCGTAGCGTAAAAAAGAGTATTGATTTATTCAGGGAAATCAACATCCCTATTCTTTCAGAACTGAGCGTAATGGGCCAGCAGTTTGGTGTTATCTCTGGTAAAATGACCGTTGAAGTAGAAGGAAAAGAATACACACTGCAGCAAGCCGCTAAATTTTTAGAAAGCCACGATAGAAATCTCCGCGAAAGCGTTTATCGCAAAATAAATGAAAGAAGGTTGCAGGATAAAGAAGCGCTGGGCAATCTCTATTCTCAATTGATTGAAAAAAGACAACAGGTAGCAAAGAATGCTGGTTTTGAAAATTACCGCGATTATAAATTTGCAGACCTTGGCCGTTTCGACTACAGCAAAGAAGATTGTTTTGAGTTTCACAACTCTGTAAAAAAATATATCCTTCCGCTGGTTGATAAAATTTACGAAGCAAAAAAGAAAAAGCTGGGCATAGATGTTTTACGTCCGTGGGACCTGGAAGCAGAACCAGAAGGAACAGCTCCATTGCGTCCTTTTAAAACAGGTGAAGAGCTTTTGCAAAAAAGCATAGCCTGCTTTGAAAAGATAAGGCCATTCTTTGCAGACTGTCTTCGCAAAATGAATGAGATGCACAGGTTTGATCTTGAAAGCCGTAAAGGAAAAGCACCCGGCGGATATAACTGCCCGCTTGCAGAAACAGGCGCACCATTTATTTTTATGAATGCTGCAGGCCAGATGAGCGATGTTACAACAATGGTGCATGAAGGTGGCCATGCAGTACATTCGTTTCTTGCACATCCGCTTCCATTAAGTTCTTTTAAAGAATACCCAATGGAAATTGCAGAAGTAGCCAGTATGGCCATGGAACTTTTTAGCATGGATTACTGGGATGTTTTCTTCAGCAGCCAGGAAGAACTTACACGTGCTAAAGAGCACCAGTTAGAACGTGTTATTACCATATTTCCGTGGATTGCAACAATAGATAAATTTCAACATTGGGTGTATGAAAACCCAACACATACGCCTGAACAACGTGCAGAAAAATGGGTAGAAATATTAAATGAGTTTTCAAGTAAGGTGATAGATTTCAGCGGACTTGAAAATTATCGCAGTACAAGCTGGCAAAGACAGCTTCATTTGTTTGAAGTTCCGTTTTATTATATTGAATACGGTATTGCGCAACTTGGTGCTATTGGTTTGTGGAAACAATTCAAACAAAACAAAGAAGCTGCGCTTGATAATTATTCCAAAGCCCTCAGTCTTGGAGGTACAGCTACATTACCCAAACTTTATGAAGCAGCAGGGTTGAAATTTAACTTCGGAGAAGAGAATATTAAACAGCTTATGCAATTTGTAGACAATGAGCTGAAAAAAATTGAATGATACCAATAAAAATACCCGCTTTAGGGTATGTTTTACTATTGGAATAACAGCTCAACGCTATTATCTTTGGTTCTCTTAAAAAAATAATCGCATCAGCGATTTTAAAATAGCTACTAATCAGAGCCTTAACCAAGATGTCCCGCTGTTTCTACAGCGGGGCATTATTTTTTTATGGCAGGAGGAGTAGGAGAAAAAGAGCGCTGCAGACTGGAGATACAAAACTTCCCTTGTAAATAAATGCAGATCCGCGTTTAATCTTGTCTGTTATAAAAATCCGTGCATCTGCGGCAATTACACTTTTTTTCTTTTGTGCGCTTAGTCCTACCGCCAACCCTCCTTTTCTCCTTTAACCTCTTAGCCTAAAATATTCCTTGAGCGTTTAAATATTCTGCAATCTGCACAGCATTGGTTGCAGCACCTTTGCGCAGGTTATCGCTCACAATCCACATGTTTAAAGTATTGGGTTGGGTTTCATCTCTTCTAAGTCTTCCCACAAACACTTCATCTTTTTCATGTGCATCCATTGGCATTGGGTATTGCTGGTTAGCAAGATCATCCACTACAACAACGCCGGGTGCAGTTTTCAATAATTCTTTTACTTCGTCCAAATCAAAATCATTGCTAAACTCTACATTCACAGATTCACTATGGCCGCCCATAACCGGTATGCGTACAGTGGTAGCCGTTACACGTATATTATCATCACGCATAATTTTTTTGGTTTCTTTCACCATTTTCATTTCTTCTTTGGTGTAACCGTTTTCAGTAAACACATCAATCTGCGGAATTACATTCAGATCAATAGGATATTTATAAGCCATTTCGCCTTTTACGCCTTTGCGTTCATTCATCAACTGTGTTACTGCTTTTACGCCAGTACCTGTTACACTCTGGTAGGTTGATACAACAATTCTTTTAATATTGTATTTTTTGTGCAATGGGTTAAGCGCCACCACCATTTGTATAGTAGAACAATTGGGGTTAGCAATAATTTTATCTGATGCGGTTAAAATGTCTGCATTTATTTCTGGTACTATCAATGGTTTGGTTGCATCCATTCTCCATGCAGAAGAATTGTCAATTACAGTTATTCCGGCTTCTGCAAATTTTGGCGCCCACTCAAGCGAAGTGCTGCCACCTGCAGAAAAGATTGCTACATCAGGTTTGGCTGCAATAGCATCCGCCATACTTACAACCTTGTATTTCTTTCCTTTGTATTCTACTTCCTTGCCTACAGATTTTTCTGAAGCCACGGGAAGCAAATCGCTTACAGGGAAATTACGTTCTGCCAATACTTGTAACATTTTGGTACCTACCAAACCGGTAGCGCCTACTACTGCAACTTTTAACTGTTTCATAATTGTTTTTTTAGCAACCAGTTGAACGGTTTATTGCCGTTGTTTTTCTGTTTTAAATGGTGATATAATAAAAAGCCCCCGGTGTACCGGGGGCCTATGAATATCTTGTTATAACAAAACGATCAATAACCTCCCGTTGTGGAATGTTTCTTTATGCGCTTTGTTATAGTTGTAATTTTTTTCACGAGGCCAAAAGTAATGCAGCAATCTTATTAATCCAAAATTATTTACTGAAAAAATGTTTGCAACCTAAGCAACATCATTTTCTACTTACCAGCAAAGCGGCCTTATCTATGAAACAGAAACTAACGATTGTTCTGGTTGTACTTGGTTTGTGTACACAGGCACAAATTGCAAATCCATATAATATAGTTATTGATGAAATTATGGCCGATCCCTCTCCTGTTATTGGCCTTCCTAATGCAGAATTTATTGAACTGAAGAATGTATCACCTCATTTTTTAAACCTTAATGGCTGGCGCATTGGCGATGCAACCGGTTTTGCAACCATCGCTATAAATTTTATACTGCAGCCCGACAGCTTTGTAATTATTTGTTCTAATAGTAATGTTGCTTTATTCAATTCATTCGGTACAACTATAGGTGTTAGCAGTTTCCCATCATTAAACAACGATGAAGATCAATTGTACCTCCGATCTAAAGAGGGAAAAATAATTCACGCAGTTAATTATAGCAGCACGTGGTATCAGAATGCTGTTAAAAGCCAGGGTGGATGGACGCTTGAAATGATTGATACTAAAAATCCGTGTAGCGGCTTTACAAATTGGACAGCCAGCATTAGTACAAAAGGCGGTAGTCCCGGAAAGAAAAATTCTGTTGATGCCATTAACAGTGATGTACAACCGCCGGTATTGTTAAATGCTTTTGCTTCTGACAGCAGCAATATTACACTAACGTTTGATGAACCGCTTGACAGTGCATTAGCTGTTATTGCTTCTAATTATTCTATCAGCGATAATATTGGCATTCCGCAATCGGTTATTGCTTCTTCACCATTTTTTAACCAGGTACAGTTACGGTTGTCATCTTCATTAGCTGCAAATAAAGTGTATACCATCAATGCAAAAAATGTTACTGATTGTTCTGGTAATGTTATTGGTGCTTATCATACAGCAAAATTGGGAAGAGCTGCAATAGCATCTTATGCTGATCTTGTCATAAATGAAATATTATTCAATCCTAAACCCGGTGGCGCAGATTATATAGAATTGTATAACCGCAGCAGTGCCATTATTGATTTAAAAGATTGCTATATCGCCAACAGATCTGCAACAGGTGCAATTGCAACACCAAAGGAAATTAGCACAGCAAACAGGCTACTGTTTCCAGGAGAGTATATTGTAATAACAGAAGATGTGCTTTCAGTAAAAACCCAATACCTGGCTAAAGATCCAATAGCATTTATAACGATTAGTTCAATGCCGTCGATGTCAGATGACAAAGGCGATATTGTAATCTTAAATGCACAGGGTGCAATTATTGATGAATTGAATTACGATGAGCATTGGCAATTTAAGTTGATTGACAACGATGAAGGTGTGGCACTAGAGAGAATTGATTATAACCAGCCAACGCAGGAAGCGGCCAACTGGCATTCTGCTGCAACTAATGCTGGTTATGGAACACCCGGCTATCAAAACTCACAATTCAGAAGTAATGTGCAATTGCCGGGAGACATCAGCATTGTTCCAAAAATATTTTCTCCGGATAACGACGGCTTTGATGATTTTCTTACCATCAATTATCAATTTCCTGAGCCCGGTTATGTTTGCAACATTACCATTTTTGATGCCAATGGAAGGCCGGTACGCTATTTAATACATAATGCCGTGTGCGGTTTGCAGGGTTATTTCCGTTGGGATGGGCTGAATGATAAAAACGTAAAACTGCCAATAGGCGTGTACGTTATATACTCCGAGGCATTTAACCTGCAAGGAAAAACAAAACATTTTAAGCAGGCAGTTACGTTGGCGAGACGGTTGTGATAACCTCACCCCCGTCCCCTCTCCGCCTTCGGCATAGAGGGGTGCCTCTCTGTACGATACTTTATAAATAGCAGTCTTAAGGTTGATGACTATAATAAGTATCTTTCAAATGACATCTGCCGTTCTTGCAAATGCTTTAAATTATTTCCTCTTTAAATAAATAGACTGCTAGTAGTAAAAATATTTGTGGTGCGATGTAAATCAATAGTGCATATGCTCTTCAAAAAGGATGCTCTGTTTTGTATAAGTTATTATTATTGGGGAATTATTTTTTCAAGAGATAGCAGACTGATATCAATAAAGACTTTCCCCGAGAGGCACCCTTCTCCATTGCAAATGGAGAGGGGCCGGGGGTGAAGTATTTTTACCAAATCTTTATCCTGTCTTTTTCTGCAACAAACATTTTATCTCCTTCTTTTATATTGAAGGCATTATAGAAAGGCGTAAACTGCATCAGCGGGCCGTTTACACGGTGAATGGCAGGTGAATGTGGATCTATGTTTATTAATTGTCTCACAATTTCTTCTTTATACTTGCTTCTCCAGCCTTGTGCAAACGAAAGAAAGAAACGTTGATCTGGTGTAAGTCCATCTATTTTTGTTGTGTCTTGTCCCTGCTTTGTCATCTTAAATGCATCGTATGCAATATTAATACCGCCAATATCTGCAATGTTTTCTCCGGTGGTAAGCGCACCATTTACATGAACAGAATCAAGCACTGTAAACTTGTTGTACTGATCAATAACAAGTTTTGTTTTGGCTTTAAACTTATCATTGTCTTCCTTGCTCCACCATGTTTTAAGATTTCCATCCTTATCATATTGTGCACCCTCATCATCAAAACCATGTGTCATTTCGTGGCCAATTATCATACCAACACCACCATAATTTATAGCATCATCTGCTTCAAGATTGAAATACGGTGTTTGCAAAATGCCAGCAGGAAAAACAATTTCATTAAAAGAAGGATTGTAATATGCATTAATGGTTGGCGCTGTCATTCCCCATTCCGTTTTATCAACTGGCTTGCCCAGCTTGCTTAATTGATACTGGTATTCATTTTTTGAGCAGGAAACAAGGTTATCGTAATATTTGCCTTTATCAATTGACACCTTGCTATAATCTCTCCATTTATCCGGGTAGCCAATCTTTTTAATAAAGGCATGTAGTTTGTCGATGGATACTTTCTTGGTACTGTCGTTCATCCAGTCAAGATTTTTTATTCTTGCTTCAAATGCTTTTTGCAGGTTATTTACCAATTCAAGCATTCTTGCTTTTGCATCGGCAGTAAAATATTTTTTTACATACAACTCGCCTAATGCATCACCAAGATTTGCATCGGTTGATTGGTACATTCTCTCCCAACGTGGTTTTATTTTTGTGCGGCCGGAGAGTGATTTCCCATATTCAAATTTTGCATTTACAAAATCGCTGCTTAATGCACTGGCTGCATCATTTACTGAATTAAAACGCAGGTAAGCCTTCCATGTATCGATTGGTGTTGTTTTTAAAAGTTCATTCAGTTTTACATAATAGGCAGGCTGGCTGATATCTGCAGAATCTATCTTAAACCCAATCTTATTAAAAAGAACAGACCATCCAATAACAGGCATTTTACTATCCAGATCCTTCAGTGCAGTTTTGTTATAATTTTTTTGCGGGTCACGCAATTCAACAGTTGTGCGGTGACTGCCAGCCATGGCTTTTTCAAGATTATATACCGCCATCATTTTTTTAGCAGCAGTAACGCTATCATCGCCGGTAAGTGTAAATATTTTCTGAACATAAGTTTGATACGCTTTTACTACGCCAAGTGTGGCAGGATCATTTTTAAAATAATAATCCCTGTCGGGCAATCCTAAACCGGTTTGTGATGCGCCTGCTATATTAACAGCGCTGTTTTTTTGATCTGGGCCAATACCAAGTGCTACAACAATATTATTTCCTTCTACTGTTTCATCAGCTACAAAATTCATTATACCGGCTGCATCTTTTATAGCATCAATTTTTTGCAGCGTTGGTTTTAAAGGATCGTAACCAAGTTTTTCTATTGTGGCAGAATCCATTCCTGAAGCATAAAAATCGCCTACTTTTTGTTCTATGCTGCCGTTTGCAAATCCGCCTTTGGCCACACTGTCGAGTATTGAATGAATGTGTTCTTTTGTACGATTGTATAAATCCAGGGCTGCGCCTGCGCTGCTTTCTGTAGGCAGTATGGTTGTTTTTTTATACCATCCGCCATTTACATAATCAAAGAAATTATCGCCTGGCTTTACAGACAGGTCCATGGTAGAAGTATCAATAAAATGTTTGGGAGCTTCTGTAGCAGCAGAGGTGTTGCCGCCCGATTGACAGGAATAAAAAACTACAGACAACAGCATAGCTGTAACAGTAGTGTAAACCATTTTTTTCATATGCTTTACAATTTTGGTAAGCTATGAAAATACAGAAACTTATATGGTTGCCTGCTTTATTTTGATGAGCAAGACGTTAACGCTATGAACGGTTAACCGAGCTGGATATCGAAGCTCACCAGGCTTACAAATTCCTGTATGCGCTTATCAATATCTTCTTTTGAAATTTCTTTAAGCCTGTCTGGCCCAAATTTTTCTACACAGTAAGACGCCATGGCAGAGCCTACAATGATAGCCGTCTTCATGTTTTTAAAAGAGATATCGTTTGTTTTGGCCAGCCAGCCTACAAAACCTCCGGCAAATGTGTCGCCGGCACCGGTGGGGTCAAAAACTTCTTCCAACGGAAGGGCTGGTGCAAAAAATACTTCGTTCTTATGGAAGAGCAGGGCGCCGTGTTCACCTTTTTTAATAATCAGGTATTTCGGTCCCATGGTCATTATTTTTTTTGCTGCTTTTACAATAGAGAATTCGCCGCTCAATTGCCGTGCTTCGCTATCGTTTACCAATAAAACATCAACCAATTTCAGGGTTTCCAGCAACTCGGGCATTTTTATGTCCATCCAGAAATTCATGGTGTCCATTACAATCAGCTTCGGACGGGGTTTAAGCTGCTCTATTACCTGTTTCTGAATTACAGGATCAAGATTGCCCAGCATTACAAATTCTGCCCCCTGGTAAGTGGATGGAATTTGTGGGTTGAAATCAAGCAGTACATTCAAATCTGTAACCAGCGTGTCGCGGCTGTTCATATCCATATGGTATTTGCCGCTCCAGAAAAATGATTTTTTATCGGGGATTATTTCTACGCCTTCCAGTTGTATACCGCGGCGTTTCATCTCTTCCATTTCTTCTTTCGGAAAATCGAACCCTACAATAGATACCTGCTGAACCGGCTTTACAAAATAGCTTGCAGCATAGGCCACATAAGTGGCCGAACCACCCACAATTTTATCGGTTTTGCCAAAGGGTGTTTCAATGGCATCAAAAGCCATGGTACCTACTGCTATTAAAGACATAATAAATATTTAGTTAGTTGATGATTTTGTATTTGGGCAAAGGCCGTCCATTTGCATTTCCAGCCCCTTTAAAAACAGGCGCAAACCTACGGTTTTTTAACTGCTATTTCAATGCGGGGTTATAAAAAAAGGGGTGAATTGATTGATATAACTAACATTTGTTACCAGGTTAGTATTAATTTTGCAGCCTCAAGTTTTTATTATGGCTAAAATAAGGCAGCGGAAAAACAGTACCCGAAAAGAAACAATTATTGAAACCGCAGCCCGTCTGTTTCGCGAACGCGGTTTTAGTGCTACTTCTATGCGTGACCTTGCCGAACAAGTAGGCGTGGAAGCAGCAAGCCTTTACAACCACATTAGTTCTAAAGCAGAAATATTGCAGGAACTGTGTTTTAAGGTTGCCAATAAGTTTATGAGCCATATTGATAAAGTAGATGCTGAAGATATTTCCTCGCTTAAGAAAATAGAAGCTGTTTTACGTTTTCATATACAGCAAATGGTGCATCATTATGAAGAAGTGTATGTGAGCGACCGTGAATGGAAACACCTCGAAGATCCTTATCTCTCTAATATACAAACACAACGCCGCGTTTACCGCCAGCGTATTGCATCAATAATAGAAGAAGGCATTCGCAAAAATGAAATTAAAAAAATTGATGCGCCAACGGCTGTGCTTATTATGCTGCATGCAGTAAGTGGTATAGAAAGCTGGCACCGCAGCAAACAAAAAATAAGCGGCGAAGTACTTGAAGAAAATATGATTGCCATTCTTATTGGTGGCCTTCAAAATAAATAACAGTGGCCACACATTTTCATCAGCTTATTATAAAAGACGTCTGCAAAGAAACAGCAGATTGTATTTCTGTAGCATTTGACATTCCGCCCCATTTAAAAAACACTTTCGCTTTTATACAAGGTCAGAATATTACTATTAAAGTCATCATAAATGGAGAGGAACTGAGAAGATCTTATTCTATCTGCAGCAGCCCTTCTGATGATGAGTTAAGAATTGCCATTAAAAAAGTAGCGGATGGAAAATTTTCTTCCTGGGCACATACGCATTTAACAGAGGGAAGTGCAATTGAAGTGCTTCCACCTACCGGTAAGTTTTTCACCCAACTGCAAAGCGATAACAATAAAAAATATGTTGCTTTTGCCGTAGGCAGTGGCATTACCCCACTTTTATCAATTATAAAAACTACGCTTGCTACAGAAACCAGCAGCAGTTTTATTCTTTTCTATGGCAATAGAAACAGGGCGTCCATCATTTTTAAGGAACAGCTTGAGGCGTTAAAAAATCAATTTGTAAACCGTTTTAGTGTACACCATATTTTAAGCAGAGAAAAAACAGAAACGCCGCTTAATGCCGGCAGGATTGATGCCGATAAATGTGATGCCATTTTCCGGTATGTGGTGGATATAAACAGTTGTGATGAGTTTTTTATATGCGGACCAGAAGAAATGATTTTTTGTGTGAAAGATTACCTGGCCAAAAAAGCAGTAGCTGAAAATAAAATTCATTTTGAATTGTTCACTGTTCCTGGCCAAAAAGGGCAGGTAATTAATAATGAGACTGCCCCGATCAACAATATAGCAGACAATAAAACCAGTATTGTAACAATAAAAATGGATGGGCTGACTTTTGACTTTCCCCTCACTTACAATGGAGACCCCATACTGGATGCTGCATTAAAACTTGGTGCCGATTTACCCTTTGCCTGTAAGGGTGGCGTTTGTGCTACCTGCCGCGCCAAACTCATATCCGGGCAAGTAACAATGGACACCAATTATGCCCTAGAGCCTGAAGAAATAAAGCAAGGCTATATCCTCACCTGCCAATCGCACCCAAGAAGCGAAAAGATTTTCATAGATTTTGATCTTAAATAGGTGTTTACATCTATAAAAATCTAATACTTATCTGCAATTATCTAATATTATTATATATTTACCTAAACCCGAAATAAATAGCAACTATTTGGAACAGGTAACAATCTGTTAAAACTAGTTGAATATAATAACCACTCTATTAGCTAGTATACATGTGCGGAATAAGTGTAATCATTGATTCAAAAAACAAAAAAGTTCATGAAGCTGTGATACAGCGAATGAACGATTTAATAAAGCACCGTGGCCCGGATGGCGAGGGCTTTTATTTTGACGATCATGTTGCACTTGGCCAGAGAATGCTGAAGATAACAGATTTTAGTGTGCAGGGAAAGCAGCCCATGTCTTACATGCACTATGTTATAGTGCACAATGGAGAGATTTATAATTTTCGGGAAATAAGAGAAAATCTGAGACAAAGTGGTTATACATTTCATACCATGAGTGATACAGAAGTTATCATGGCTGCGTATGATAAATGGGGAAGTGATTGTCTTAAGCATTTTATTGGCATGTGGTCTTTTGTGCTTTTGGATACCAATAAAAAAATATTTTTTTGCAGCAGGGACAGGTTTGGCATAAAGCCATTGTTCTATGCCCAGCTTGGCAATAAACTTATATTAGGCTCAGAAATTAAGCAGCTTACTGCTTTTGACGATTTTACTCCACGTATCAATTACGCAACTGCTTTTAATTTCTTATACCACGGCAAAATTGAAAGTGTAAACGAGTCTTTTTTTGAGGGGGTAAATTTTTTACCGGCGGGCCACAATCTTACATACAGCCTGCAATCGCATACTTTTAGCATTACACAATGGTATGACATTAACAAAGTAAAGCGGGTAAAACCAACCTCGTTTAAAGAATCGAGTGTTGTTTTTAAAGACCTGTTTACAAAAAGTTTACTGCTGCATGGCGAATCAAAACTGCCGGTTGGTGCATGTCTTTCCGGCGGTTTGGACAGTACATCTATTGTAGGCGTTTCAAAAAAAATAAATAACCAGCTTACAACTTTTTCTTCCTGTTATACGCAGCACGGATACAATGAAATTGAATACATTAATGATGCAGTAATGCATTATAAGTTCACGAATCATAAAAACTACCCCAATATACACGAGCTGATAGATAATGGGCTGCTTAAAAAAATTGTATACCACCAGGATCAACCTATTTTAAGCGGTAGCTTTTTTTCTGAATACAAAGTGTTTGAGAATGCTGCCAATAATGATTTCAGGATTATGCTTAGCGGACAGGGTGCAGATGAATACCTTGGGGGATATGGCGAATTTAGTTTGGTAAACCTGCTTGGGTTGCTGAAAAAAGCAAAGCTCGTGAAATTTGCAGGTGCTTTAAAAGACACTGCCTCCAGGCAAAACCAGCCGGTAAAAGATTTGCTTGCATCCTTTATTGTATCGGGTATGGGTATACCAAGGTTTACGGAAAGGGCAAACAAACAATTACAACTGGCTGCTAAAGGCTACCTCAATACAAAATGGATAAATGAACCAGGCAACGGGTTTGATATTTCAAAATACAGGTCGCTTAGCGATTTATCAAAAGACGCATTAAAGAGTTATAGCCTGCCCCATCAATTGCTGTCTGAAGACAGGAATTCAATGATGAATTCTATTGAATCAAGATTGCCATTTCTTGATCATCGTCTTGTTGAATTTTGTCTTGCTTTACCAGATAATTATATAATCAGGAACGGCGCTACCAAGGCGGTTTTACGAGAATCATTAAAAGATACGCTGCCACCAAAAGTATATTCAAGACATTCTAAACTAGGTTTTCCCGGACCGGAAGAAGCGTTGTTTAAGCACAACTATGAATTTATTAATGGTATCTTCAAAGAATGCATTCATCTTTTTCCGGGTATTTTTTCTCCGCAGCTTGCAGATATGCATGCTGCATACTACAATAATAAAATTTCTTACAATAATATTTTGTTCAGAACACTTGCATTTGCAACCTGGGCTAAAGAATTTAACCTAATGGCCAGCCCTGTAAAGCCTGTAAAAACATCTGCCAAAATATAATTCCTGCAGTTAAAATTATACGCTTTACCAGATAAAAGTAGCTACCGAACCTGCATCAAGCAATACTGGCACCCATTTCTTATTGAACTTGATATTGAAAGCAATTGCTGATGCGCCATCATTTTCTGCAATTAAAACCTTTTTCCCATCTGGTCTTTTAAAAGCCACATTTTGCAGGCTGCCGGAAATATTGCTGGCAATTCTTACAGAACCTGCAGGAACAAATTTGGAAGCATGCGCTATAATATAATAGGCAACATTACGGGTAACAGTATTACTAATAGTTAATGCGCCTTTGCAGGTACTGCATCCACCGGGAGTATAGGGTTGAAAATTTGCATCGTTGGCAAGGTTCCATTCAAGTGCATTGCGGCTCCAATTGCGCATAGACCCAATGATTACATTTTTAATGTGCCATTTTAAATCTCCACCAAAATCTCCTGTTGATGCAGTGTATTGCTCAGTAAAATATAAATTTTTATCGGGGTAAGCATCATGTACAATACTCATTGCGCTAATATCTCCTGCATACAAATGAAAAGCACTGCCATCTGTAAATGATTTGGCTGCAGGATCGTTTAAAATGGTTAATGGATAATCCGGGTGATCACAATTGTGATCATAAGAAACAATTTTTGTAGTAATGCCTGCTGCTTGAAATGCAGGGCCGAGATTGTTTTTTATAAAATCCCTTTCCTGTGTAGCAATCATTTGCAGGCTTGGGTTATTATTAGGGTTTAATGGTTCATTTTGCGGCGTAATGGCTGTAATGCTTATTCCTTCTGCTTTCATTGCCTGAATGTACTTTACAAAATACTGCGCATATACGCTGTAATATGCAGGTTGCAGGCTACCGCCAATAGTGCTGTTATTGTCTTTCATCCAAGCTGGTGCACTCCAGGGAGTTGCAATAATTTTTATGTTTGGGCTGATAGCAAGGATTTGTTTTAGCAATGGTATTAAACCAGTTCCTGTTTCTTTATCTGGCGCAAGACTGAAGTTTGCCAGGGTGGGATCTGTTTGTGCTGCTGGCATATCATCATAAGAAAAAACATTGCTGTTTAAGTCGGATGCGCCAATGCTAATGCGCAAATAACTTATACCAATTCCATTTGCGCCGCTTCCAAATAATTCCTGCAGCAGGTTTGCTTTATCATTTGTATTCATGCTGTTGATTACCTGTGCACTGCCACCGGTAAGTGTATAACCAAAGCCATCTATGGTTTGAAACTGCACGGTAGTATCGGCTTCAATGTCAATATTAGCATTAGCAATAGTGCCGAAAGAAAGTGTAGTGCTTTGCTGTTGCAGCAAAACAGATTTATCGTTTTTGGTGAGCCAGAATTCTACATCGTTGGTTGCAGGTGGTGTAACGGGTGGCGTAACCGGTGTAGTAGGTGAATTGTTATCAGCGCTTTTTTTACATTGGCTGCTGACAAGCAACAGGGAAGCAACTAACAAAAGACAAGCGGTTATATTTTTCATATGGCAATGTTGAAGAGAAAGCAATTTCGTTTTAATTATTGAAAAGCGGTTTATATTTTATGCTGAAACATTTACATAAATCGCCCGTAGCCATTGGCAATACTGATGAAGTGCTTGCGACGCAAGGATGGTGCCATAAAAAACAAATGCTGGTATTAAAAAAGATAGTTTCAAAAGCTGTTTACTATTGGTTCAAGATCAAACTAACAATTGTTAGCGGTTGAATAAATAATTTTTATCTTTGGTGAAAGCAAAAGTTTTACCATGTCTGAACTGGAAGCAGAAAAAATTTTTGAACAAAAAATTGAAAGCGATATCCGCATAGAACCTAAGGATTGGATGCCGGAAAAATATCGGCAAACGCTCATCAGGCAAATTAGCCAGCATGCGCATAGCGAAATTGTTGGCATGTTGCCAGAAGGCAACTGGATTAGCCGTGCGCCTACATTAAAACGCAAGGCAACGCTTATTGCAAAAGTGCAGGATGAAGCTGGTCATGGTTTATACTTGTACAGTGCTGCAGAAACTTTGGGCATTAGTAGAGAAGAAATGATAGATCAACTGCATAGCGGCAAAGCAAAGTATTCTTCCATCTTTAATTATCCAACACTTACTTGGGCAGATATGGGTGCTATTGGCTGGCTGGTAGATGGTGCGGCCATCATTAACCAGGTGCCTATTTGCCGTTGTTCTCATGGCCCGTATGCAAGGGCAATGGTAAGAATTTGTAAAGAAGAAAGTTTTCATCAGCGCCAGGGTTTTGAAATTTTATTAACTCTTAGTAGAGGAAGTGATGAACAGAAAGCAATGTGCCAGGATGCTATTAACAGATGGTGGTGGCCCAGTGTAATGATGTTTGGCCCCAATGATGATGCATCTCCCAATAGTGCGCAAAGCATGCGCTGGAAAATAAAACGCTTTAGCAATGACGAATTACGTCAGCGTTTTATAGACATGTGCGCAGAGCAGGTAAAAATTCTGGGCATGACCATTCCTGATCCTGATTTGAAATGGAATGAACAAAAACAACATTACGATTTTGGCCCTATTGACTGGGAAGAATTTAAAAACGTTATTAATGGCAACGGGCCTTGCAATAAGGAAAGAATGGCGGCAAGAATAAAAGCACATGAAGATGGTGCATGGGTAAGAGAAGCTGCAATTGCGTACGCAGACAAGCAAAGAAAAAAAAATAAAATGAAGGCTGAAGCAAGTGCCTGATAAACATCAAACATTGCACAATGAAAAATTTTATAAAAAAATATTGCTACGGAGATTATGGCGATAAAGAAAATACAGGTGGCATATCTAAAGATCCTCATTCAATTCCTTTAGCCGCCGATAAAAACAGTTGGCCATTGTGGGAAGTATTCATTCGCAGCAAACAGGGATTAGATCATAAACATGTTGGCAGCCTGCATGCTGCAGATGCACAAATGGCAATAGAAAATGCGAGAGATGTGTATACAAGACGACAAGAAGGAATTAGCATATGGGTAGTAGAATCAAAATACATTCATGCAAGCAATGCTGCAGAAGCAGCAAGTTTATACGATCCTGCGAATGATAAGGTATACAGGCATCCTACTTTTTATGAGCTTCCGGATGAATTAAAAAATATGTAATTAGTTGAACTAAGAAAAAATTTATAGAACGATGGAATTTTCTTTAATAAACAATTCAACTAATCAACCGATCAACCAATCAACTGATGATCTAATCAACTACACCCTCCACCTTGCCGATAACGCCCTGATCCTCGGTCAAAGAAATGCAGAGTGGACCGGACATGGGCCAATATTGGAACAAGATATTGCCATCAGCAACATAGCACTTGACCTGATTGGACAAGCAAGAAATTTTTATCAATATGCAGCACAACTAATTAATGGATCAACTAATCAACCAATCGGTGGCATTACTGAAGATTCTCTTGCTTACCTGCGCAATGCAAATGATTTTAGAAATTGTTTATTGGTAGAATTACCAATAGGCGATTGGGCAGTAACTGTATTGCGACAGTTTTTTTTCAGCAATTACCAATTCTATTTTTACCAGCAGTTAATCAATAGCAAAGACACAACACTTGCAGCCATTGCCGAAAAATCTTTAAAGGAAGTAACCTATCACTTGCGATGGAGTGCAGAATGGGTAATACGCCTGGGAGATGGAACAAAAGAAAGCAATGAACGGATGAACAAAGCGTTAGAAGAATTATGGCCTTACACAAAAGAATTAACTACTAATGCAAATTATGAAACCGTATTGTGTGCCGAAGGCATTGCAGTTGATTTGAATAAAATACAACAACAATGGACAAATAAAACAAAAGAAATAGTAAAAGCAGCAACCTTAGAGCTCTCTTCAAAACAGCAAACGAAACTTACAGGAAAGCAAGGCATGCATACAGAGCACCTTGCTGTATTGCTTAGTGAAATGCAGGTACTGCAAAGAACGTATCCGGGTGCAGAATGGTAATGGTATGGATACAACGAAACAAAAAATATTATCCCTTCTTGAGCAGGTGCCCGATCCTGAAGTGCCTGTATTGTCTGTAATAGACCTGGGTATAGTTCGCGATGTAATCATAAACGGTGATGAATCAGAAATAATAATTACACCCACGTATAGCGGTTGCCCGGCTATGGATGTTATTAGCATGGAAATTAAAATGATTTTGCTGGAACATGGTTTTAAAAAAATTAAAATTACAAGCATACTATCGCCTGCATGGACAACAGACTGGATGAGCGAACAGGGAAAAGAAAAACTGAAAGCATATGGTATTGCGCCGCCAAATCCTACACGGCCAGTTTGTGATACAAAACTGTTTGCAGAAGATGAAGCAGTTCAATGTCCGCATTGCAACAGTTACAATACACGATTAGTAAGCCAGTTTGGATCTACCGCCTGCAAAGCATTGTACCAATGCAATGATTGCATGGAACCATTTGATTATTTTAAATGCCATTAGCAACTTATAAGATCAAAATTGTTGATTTTGGAATTTAGAGATTTTTCGATTTAAAATGGCGGAATGCAGTCGAGATAAAAATCCAGAAATCACTAAATTTCGAAATCCAAAATAAAATAACCCAAATACTAAGTACTAATATGGATTCAATATTATTCTCTGTAAACAATGCTATTGCAACTATTACATTAAACCGCCCTGAAAAATACAATGCATTTAACAGGCAAATGGCTTTGCTGTTGCAAAAAGTATTGGACGATTGTGCTGCAGATAAAAGCGTAAGGGCAATTTATTTAACAGGTAATGGAAAAGCATTTTGTGCAGGACAGGATTTAAGTGAAATGACAGGCGATAATGCGCCAAACCTCAGCGAAATATTACAGGACCATTATAACCCCATTGTAACCCGAATAAGAAATATTGAGAAACCAGTGGTTTGTGCAGTAAACGGTGTTGCTGCTGGTGCTGGTGCAAACATTGCCCTTTGTTGCGATGTTGTTGTGGCTACACAATCTGCCACTTTTATACAGGCGTTTTCAAAAATTGGTTTGATACCAGACAGCGGCGGAACTTATACATTGCCCAGGTTAATAGGTTTTCAAAAAGCATCTGCATTAATGATGCTGGGCGATAAAGTAAGTGCAGCAGATGCAGAAAAATATGGAATGCTCTATAAAGTATTTGCAGATGATGTTTTTGCTACCGAAGCAATGAAGATTGCTGCAACACTTGCGGCTATGCCTACAAAAGCACTGGCATACACCAAGCAGGCTTTAAATGCATCGCTTACCAATTCTTTTGAAACACAATTACAAACTGAAGATAAACTGCAGTACGCTTCGGCCAGTACACAAGATTATAATGAAGGTATTGCTGCATTTATTGAAAAACGCACCCCTGTATTTAAAGGAGAATAAGACTGCTAATAATAGTAAAATCCCTATGGCTTTCTTTATTGTTTCACAAACCATTCACAATTGAAGGTAAACCCGGTTGTTTTTTAAAGGTCTATTATATGTAAACGGTTCATAAAAAGAACCTCAACATAAAACCAAAAAAAGCAACTAAAATGAAAACGTTACTTACATTATTAATGCCTTTGTTAATAGCAGTTACATTTAGCATTAGCAGTAAATTTTTTGCACAAGATCATTATTTAATTTCTGCAGTATTTACACTGGTTTGTTATAGCATTACAAGTTTGTGGATTGCAGTATTAAGTTCAAAAAAATTAGCGCTGAGTTAATAATGCGGAAAACACAATTCCTCAGCATACTTCAACAGCAATGAGTTTGTATTTTAAAAGAAACTTATTGCTGTTTTTCTTTTTTATTCACTTCAGTTTACATTTTCTTTTCTAAGGTCTGCTCCAAAGAATTCCTGTTTTTGAATGGAGCGTCGCCTCAACCGATCCATCCGTGTTACAAATGCCGGTTCAATAGCATTATTAAAGCAAAAAAGGAAGAACTCAATTTCACATGCACAGTGTTATCTTTGCGGCCGGATGGAAAAAACAAACTTTATAGATTATATCCGCATATTTTGTCGCAGTGGGCACGGAGGGGCTGGCAGCAAACATTTTATGCGTAATAAGCTAACTGCTAAAGGTGGCCCTGATGGTGGCGATGGTGGCCGCGGTGCGCATATTATATTAAGGGGCAACAAAAATTTATGGACGCTGCTGCACCTGCGTTATTTTAAAAACATACTTGCAGAAAACGGTGAAAATGGCAGCAAGAATAATAGTAGTGGTCGAAGCGGTAAAGACATTATTATAGAAGTACCGCTTGGTACAATAGGCCGGGATGAAGAAACAGGTGAACAGCAAATAGAAATACTGGAACATGGCCAGGAAGTGATTTGGCTAAAAGGCGGACGTGGCGGCCTTGGCAATAGCAATTTTGCTACAGCTACCAACCAGGCGCCAGAACATGCACAACCGGGTGAACCCGGCGAGGAAGCATGGAAGGTTGTAGAACTGAAAGTACTTGCAGATGTAGGATTAGTAGGTTTTCCTAACGCTGGCAAATCAACGCTTTTATCATCTGTTACTGCAGCTACGCCAAAAATTGCCAATTATGCATTTACTACAATTGCACCGCAGCTGGGTATTGTTGCTTATAGGGATGGAAGGAGTTTTTGCATGGCAGATCTTCCGGGTATTATAGAAGGCGCAGCAGAAGGCAAGGGGCTTGGCCATCGCTTTCTCCGGCATATAGAACGCAATTCTGTTTTATTGTTTTTAATACCGGCAGACAGCAGCGATCATAAAAAAGAATTTGACATCCTGGTAAACGAATTAAAAGAATACAATCCTGAGTTGCTGCACAAACAATTTATTATTGCCATCAGTAAAAGCGATATGCTGGATGATGAACTGAAAGCTGCAATAGAAAAAGAATTACCATCAGGTATTCCCCATCTTTTTATTTCTTCCGTTACACAACAAGGGCTCGTAGAATTGAAAGACGTTTTATGGAAAACATTAAATGCAGATAATGTGTAAAGAAGTTTATTAACCGTTTTGTGGTATTGCAGGCATACAGGAAAGCAGTAACTTTCCGTATATAACCTACAAAGAATTATTCCAATGCCACAACCAGATGATAAACCTTTCCTGCAAGACAAGGCAAAAAAGTTGCTACGGTTTATTTCCAATTTGCTAAAATCACTCTGGCTTTTTTTCCCATCTGTTATTTTTATTTTGCTTGCATTTGCCTGTTTTATTTCTTTAGACCAGGGAAAGGACATCCTTATTTCATTTACTGAAAATACACGCAGTGGAAATGCATTTTATGTTATTGGCACCAATATTCTTATCAAGGTTTCTTTTTTCATGGCCATTGCCTTCTGGGCTTATGTAAGCTGGTATTCATCCCGTATTGTTGCTTATGGAAAATTATACAGGCAGCGATATTATGCCAACCAGTTTATTCCCACATTGCCGGAAGATAAATTTGGAACTGTTTATGAAATTCAGCAACGGTTTTTAGATGTGTTTCCACGTCTTGCAGGATATGGTTGTTTTATTATTATACTATTCGCCATTGCCGATCTCTTATTTACTAAGTCCTGGGTAAGCAAACAACCTGTATTATGGCTTGCGGCATGTCTTTTAATTGCATGGTTTGCAGATAACCGATTAATACGATTTACAAACAACGAAATTAACAGCAACAGGCTCCGCCATTGGTTTACCATTGCTGGCATAAGTTTTTTGCTTTTAGTTGTAATGCTGGAAGTAACAGGCTTGCTATCAAAAGTACCGGTATTGTTTGCTATGACTTTTTTACTGATGCTGGTGTATATGCTTTACATAAACCTCCGTCGCAAATGGGTAGAAGAAGATGCATTAAAAACTGCAGCTAAACTTGCAGGGCATAATACCGGCATACAAGGTTTTTTAAAAAGACTAATGGCTTTTATCAATCTCGATCAAAAAGAGTATGGTTATTTTCTTTGGTTTATCATTACGGGCATTATTAGCCTTGTATTGTACATAGCAGTTATCATTTCTTTTAAAATGTCTGTAATAATTGGGCCAATGCCGCTTGTACTACTGGCGTTTGCCGTATTGCTGGCATTTGGAAATATCTTAACCATTCTCTCAGTTAAAACAGGTGTAAACCTCCATTTCATTATTTTTTTAATTGCAGGTATAGTTACAACACCAGAAAATCACTTTGTAAGAACTGCAGAATTGCATAAACGTAACGCTGATGCTGCCGTATTTAAAAACAGGCAAACCATACAGCAATACTTCAATGCATGGCTTATCAATCATCCTTCTATAGATACAGCAAATGAGTACCCTGTATATTTTGTACTGGCAAATGGTGGCGCATCAAGATCTGCTTATTGGGTAGCTTCGGTACTAGGAAGGCTAGAAGACAGTTCAATACAAAATGGAAAAGAGAGATTTTCTAATCATGTCTTTTGTTTATCCGGAACTTCTGGCGGCGGCGTTGGCGTTGCTGCTTTTTATGCTTTGTTAAAAAATTCCAGCAAGCAGGATACAACTGCAGCTTATGAAACTTCAGCAAAAAATTTTCTTCGCCAGGATTTTCTTACTTACACGCTGGCAAGAATGCTTGGCCCCGATTATTTCAATTACATTCCTGTTATCAACTGGTTTATCCCTAACCAGGACAGGGCCGATGCGCTTGAAACAGCGTTTGAAAAAGCTATTGACAGTTCTCATTATAAATTGCGGTTCGATAGCACCTATTTTGATGAATGCGTAACGCAACCTGTGTACAATGGCATGCCAATTCTATGCATCAACACTACACGTGTGCAGGATGGAAACCCTTCTGTTGTAAGCAGTATAAAACTTAACGATAATCTTTTTAACAAACGTGTAGATGTTGCAGATTTATTTGCTTCGGATACCAGCATCCGGTTAAGTACTGCGGCAATACTTGGCGCAAGATTTCCGTATATAAGTCCTGCAGGCAGGCTTGATCAGCAAACATTCAAAGGTACAAAGAAGCATTACTTTGTTGATGGTGGCTATTTCGACAACTCTGGCGCTGGCGTAGTTCAGGAAATGATCCGTGCCATGATTAAGGTTGGCGATACCACTACCAATTCTGTATTGTTGCAACGAATGAAAAAAATAAAAATAGTTGTGTTGCATATTACAAACAGTCCGCAAGGCAATAGCATTTTAAATCCTGTTACGCCATTTAAGAATGATCTTAGTTCGCCCTTGCTAACAATTCTTGGTGCATACGATATGCAAACCACCGTAAATGATATGCGCTTACGTGCATTTACCAGCGATGTAAACCAGCGTTCGGATTCTGTTGCTGTTAATAAAGCATTGTATTATCCCATTCATTTGTATAATGATCTGGAAGAACGTGGCGATACATCGTCCCGCGGGCCTTATGCTATGAACTGGTTTATTTCTGATAGCGTTCGCAATATGATGGATAGACGTTTGCAAACACAACCTAAACTGAAAAGAATGGTAGAAAGAAAATTCCAGTTTTAATTATCATTAATCTGTTTCAAATTATTTCAATAAATTATTTTGAAACAGGCATAAGCTCTTTGGGCATCTTCGTTGCCACGCTCGTTTCATCAGCAAATCAATTAGGAACTCTGGCTGCGGTTCTATCATTCTACGCATTTTTTAATCAGTTATTAATTAGAGTTTGCGATGGGTAGTACTGCAAGTTTTCGAAACAGTTAAACAGAATTATTGGGCTAAAGCCCATGTTAGGTGATGCTTCATTAATCCAGCGCTTAAGCGCTGGATTATAAATGAAAGTCACAATTGACTATAGCCAAACATATTGTTACGTGCTTCAAACGCAATGGGCTGCACCCATCGCTATGTATACACCGTCCTTTCGGGACTCATTAATAAAAACCACTACAACGCAATCTTCGTGGCCTCTTTCTCTTACTGCTAACAATATTGCAATCTAAAATTTAGTAGGTTTGTCGCTGTAAAATATAAATCATGAAGAAGTACGTTATAACTGTTGTTTTAATTATAAGTGCTGTTTGTAAATCTATGGCCGATGAAGGCATGTGGCTTCCTTTATTGCTTGGCCAGCAGGTATATAATGATATGGTAAAGCGTGGCCTCAAACTTACCAAAGAACAATTGTATAGCATTAATAAACCTTCTATAAAAGATGCTGTAATCATTTTTGGTGGCGGTTGCACTGGCGAAATTGTAAGCAGCGAAGGTTTAATTTTTACCAATCACCATTGCGGTTATGAAGCTGTTGCCAATACCAGCTCTGTAGAACACAATTACCTGCATGATGGATTTTATGCTAAATCAAAACAAGAAGAAATTCGCACAGCCATAACCGTTCAGTTTTTATTAAAGATAGAAGATGTAACAAGAGAAGTAGATTCTCTTTTGGGAGATCTCACCGGAACCGAACGCAGTCAGAAACAATCAGATGTACTTGCATCTATTAATCAGCGTTATTCAGATCCATCGCAAAGCATAGAAGCAAGGGTAAGCCCTTTGTTTAAAGCAAACCAGTTTTTGGTTTTTGTGTACCAGCGCTACAGCGATGTTCGCCTTGTAGGCGTGCCTGCAGAAAGCATTGGCAAATTTGGTGGCGATACAGACAACTGGGAATGGCCACGTCAAACAGGCGATTTCTCAGTATTTCGTGTATACATGAGCAAAGATGGAAAACCGGCTTCTTATTCCGGTGATAATATTCCATTGAAACCAAAATATTCTCTACCTGTTTCCATAAAAGGTTTTAAGGATGGCGACTTTAGCATGATATACGGTTATCCTGGCAGCACCAATCGTTATGAAACATCTTTCAGTGTAAAACAAAAAATAGAAATCGACAATCCTTCACTGGTAGATCTGCGTGATATAAGACTTAAAGCAATGCTGGCCCAAATGAAAAAAGATCCTGCAACAAGATTGCAACTGGCATCTTCTTATGCATCTATTGCCAACTACTGGAAGTTTTATGATGGCGAAAGCAAACAACTAATTAAATACGATGTATACGGACAGAAAAAAGCTGCCGAAGAAAAATTTCAGCAATGGGCCAACGATAAACCTGAATACAAAAATATTTTAAGTGATTGGGAAAAAGCCTATGCAGCATGGAGGCCTTATAGCAAACAGCGCCAATATATTAACGAAGGCATTCTCGGTTCTCCATTGCTGGCATATGCCGCAACGCTAATGCAGGTAGAAATTGCAATGGTAAAACAGGGTAGCAGTGCCTCAATCAACAATGCTATTGCTGCTGCAGATAAAGCAAGAACTGCATTTCTTAAAAATGAAAACAAAGCTTCCGATCAAAATATTGTTGCTGCCATCTTACTAAAATATTATACAGACATAGAAAAAAGCCAACACCCCATTTCTTTTTATGAAAGTGTAAAAGGCAGTTATGGCGATTTAAAAAGTGAAGACACTTATCGAAAATATGCTGCAGACATTTTTAAAAACACTATGATTTTTGATGATGCCAAATGGAATGCATTCGTAACCAGGCAAGATGCTACAACATTGCAGGCAGATCCTGCTTTTAATGTTGCTGCAAGTTTTGTAAAAAGCTGGCAAAATAAATTTTTACAATCGTACCAGGTTTTTTATAACACCAATAATGAGCTGGGCAGGTTATACCTTAAAGGCATTATGCAAATGGATACCGCAAAAGCAAAGAAAATGTATCCTGATGCTACGTTTACAATGCGGGTTAGCTTTGGCAATGTAAAAAGTTACAGCCCTAATTCATCTGTTCATTACGATTATGAAACAACCATGCAGAGTGTATTGGAAAAATACAAACCAGGAGATGATGAGTTTGATCTTCCTGCCAATTTGCTGGAAAAAGCTAAGAGCAAAGACTTTGGTCAATATGCCGATAAAATAAAAAAAGACCTGGTTACCTGTTTTATAACCACCAATGATATTACCGGTGGTAATTCCGGTTCACCGGTAATGGATGCTTCCGGAAATCTTATAGGGTTATGCTTTGATGGCAACTATGAAGCATTAAGCCATAAAATTGCATTTGATAAAAATCTTAACCGCACTATTTGCGTAGACGTGCGTTATGTTTTGTGGTGCATAGATAAACTTGGTGGCGCCACCAATATCATTAATGAACTGAAACTTATAAAATAAGAAATTGCAGTGAATGTATCTTTAATAAAAAACCGTAGCTTCATAAGGCTGCGGTTTTTTATTAAAGATACATTCACTGCAATTTCGCAAATGCTAAAACCAGTTGATAATTATTTTCTTGAGCAGGAGGAACCTGCAAAGAGTTGTCTGCTGGCACTTCGCAAAATTATTCTTGGTTTTAATACAAACATTAGTGAAACATGGAAATACGGAATGCCTGTGTATTGTTATAATGGCAAAATGTTTTGCTATCTATGGCAACATAAAAAATACAAACAACCTTATATAGGAATTGTGGAAGGTGGCGCAATTAATCATCCTTTATTAATACAGGAAAAGAGGGCGAGAATGAAAATTATGCTGATTGATCCGGAAAAAGACATTCCTGTAAAAGCAATAGAAAGTGTTTTTAAAATGGCAATGAAATTCTATAAATAATTCAATTTGATTTATACAAGTATGAAGACGGTTTTTACATTGCTAAAAATAGTTGCGGGTAGTTATATCGTGCTATGCATTTTACTTTACTTCACCCAGGAAAAACTAATTTTCCTTCCAAGTAAACTAAGTCCGAACTATAAATTTTCTTTTAAACAACCTTTTGAAGAACTACAATTTGCAACCGCTGATGGAATAAATTTAAATGGGGTTTTATTTAAGTCAAAAGATTCAACCAAAGGCCTGATATTTTATTTACATGGTAATGCAGGCGATCTGCAAAGTTGGGGCGAGATTGCAAAAACATATACAGATTTGAATTACGATCTTTTTATGTTAGACTATCGTGGTTATGGAAAAAGTGGTGGCACCATTAGCAGCGAAAAACAATTTTTTTCTGACGTACAGTTGGTATACGATAGTCTGTTAAAGCGTTACAGTGAAAACAAAATTATAGTCCTTGGCTATTCCATTGGCACTGGCGCAGCCACAAAGATTGCATCAGTAAATAATCCTGCCTTATTAATATTGCAGGCTCCTTACTTCAGCCTTACAGACATCGTGCACCACAATTTCAAAATCATTCCAACTTTTCTTTTAAAATACAAGTTTGAAACAAGTATTTATTTAAAAGCCTGTAAAATGTCTGTTGCAATTTTTCATGGCAATAGAGATGAAGTAATATATTATGAATCTTCACTTAAATTAAAACAGGAGTTTAAACCGGCAGATACGCTTATAACATTAGATGGACAAGGCCATAATAACATGAGCGACAACCCAGTTTACACAGCGGAGTTGAAAAAAATTCTTAGCCAGCTCTAATAATAAAAACCAGCAGATAAATCTCTGCCGGTTTTATATATCGCCACAATGCAAAAAGAGTATTAGTTAATTTTAACAACATCCGGCTTCATTACCCACCACACGGTTCCTACGCCTTCTCCTTTTGCAGTGCCCCTTGTAAATGCATCAGGTGTATAATAATAAAGTGGCCTGCCACGGTATGTTGTTTGTTTCCTGGTTGTTCCGCCTGCTCCATCTGTACGTGTAATTTCTCCAAAGTCAGCTTTAACCAGCAGTGAAGGAATGTTTAGATTAGGCGTATAGAAAACAGGCCATGTTGTAATACATCCACCAACACAATTGGTAGGCAATGTTGTTGGATTGAGTGAATCTTTTGTAAAATAGTATAGTGTATTGCCTACGCTGTCTGTTAAAAATTCTTTTGTTGTACTGTCTGTGCTTGCAGGAGGTGCAACTTTTTTATTGGCAAGAAATATTGTATAATCTGGCCTTACAACAAACCATATATTTCCAACTTTTTCTCCGCTTCTTACACCGGGCAACTCACGCACATTTGCGCCGCTGGCATCTTTTGGTGCATAATAATACAATGGCCATCCTTTGTAAGTAGTTTGTTTCTGTCCAGTGCTGGCAGTAATTACTCCAAAGTCTGCAACATTTAAACCAGAGCCAAGTGTTGACGCACTTAATAAAGAATCGTAGAAAATAGGCCATAGTGCAAGGCAGCCGCCTGTGCATTTGTTAATGCCCCCATTTACATCGTTTGAAAAATAATAGAGTGTGTACCCTTTATTATCAGTCAAAAGATTTCCGAGCGAAGCATCAGCAGCAAGTTGCACTGAAGTAATTTTAGCTGCAGCCGGAGTTTTGTCTTTTGAGCAACTCTTCAACAAAATTGATAAAAATAATAAAGCCATTACCGGAACGACATAGGTTTTCAACCTGAAAAAAGGCGATTGCTTTTTCATACACAAAATTTTAATGATTAAATAGTTAAAGGCTGCCTTTTAAACCGGCATAGGTTAGCGCACAATAAAATAGCAAGGGTAGTTTGTAAGCTTGCCACACTTACACTCAAAAGGGATATAAATACGGATATTGTGTTGTACGTTGTCTTTGGTAAGAAGGATGCCTTTAGGTGGAAAAAAATTAATACTCGTCTACATAAAATTTAAAATAAAGAGTTTCAATCCATGTTTCCCTTTATATTATTAACAGGAAAAAGCTATATGCAATTAGTGCAAGGATATTGCGTTTATGGTATACACTATAATAAAGAAGAATGATTGTATTGGTTAATGCTTTGCAAACAACAACGCCAGAATAAATACAGCATCATTATTGCGTGAAAATCATACCGTTGAAATTTTATGAAAAGAAAGTTTATTAAACATTTTGTTCAGTTATTTATAACAGGAACTTTCCTGTTCTACTCTTGTTCAAAAACTCCGGTGATACCCTCTTTCAATCCATCAACGCCGTTGTATGCCCTTGTTATTGGAGATACAGATCTTACTCTTTTTAATATGGCTGTTCAAAAAGCGGGAGATAGTGTATTGTTTCACAGCATAGATTCAATAACAGTTTTGTTACCGACAAACACAGCTTTATCATCGCAGGGAATAACGAGTGCTGTAATCAATGCAATGCCTGCAAAAAGCCTTGATTCATTTGTACGCTATCATTATATTGACACTGCTACACATTTAACAGCGCAGGTTTATTCTTCTTTCAATAGTTTGCTGGGCCCGCAGGTATTTGGGTATGGTGGCACAGACAGCACAGCAATATATTTTAATGGCAGCAATGCTTTATTACAAAAATTACCCGGCAGCAATGCATTGGTATACAAATTAACTTCACCATTATTTATTCCAAAATCTTCAATAACACAATTGCTGAACGCTGATACCGCTCTTACCTATTTTGCCGAAGCGTTAAATCATGCTGGCATTAATCTTTCTTCTATTACACAGGCTACTACAATACTTGCACCCAATAACAATGCTTTCATTAATGCTGGTTATGCAACACTAACTGATATAGACAATGAAGACCCTGCAACTTTAAATAATATACTGCAATATCATATGCTGTCCGTAAATTATTTTACAAATAATTTTATTGGCTTAACAAACGTAACAGTTGCAAATGGCGGAACAATTAATGTAACTTTTACAAATGGCGACCCGCAATTTACCGGCAATAGCAATTCATCTGCAGCATCTGTTGTACAAGGCAACAGAATTGCCAGCAGTAATTTTATTCTTCACAAAATAGATATGATGTTAATGCCGTAAGGGAGAGTATTCAGTACATAGCATATAGTATTAAGACCTAAAGAGAAAGAATAATTGTTTAGATAGAGCCCGGATTAAAAATATTTTGTGACGCGTATCTGAATACTATGTACTCAATACTAAATACTGGTCTCCGGGGCATTGTCTTTCCATTTCCACAAATGCATGCAAGCATAAGTTCTGTAAGGGCTCCATTTTTTTGAAATGCGCAGCATATCTTCTTTTAGTTTCTTCTTATCAGTATTATCCAGTTTGTATATTTTAATCATGGCGTTTTGTATGCCAAGATCATCAATGGCAAAAACATCTTCGCGGCCAAGCGCAAACATGAGGATCATTTCAGTTGTCCAGCGGCCAACACCTTTAATTTGAATAAGGTGTTGTGTAATTTCTTCGTTCGTCATTTTTTGCAATTGCTTCCAATCCATGCCTTGTTCCATAGCAAACCTTGCCACGTTTTGTACATAATTTGCTTTGGCATTGGAAAGTCCGATAGAACGCAATTTTTCATGAGGTGTGTCAACAATCTGTTCCGGTGTTGGATGTTTATCGTATAAAGCAAGAAAACGTTTCCAGATAACATCGGCTACTTTTACAGACAATTGCTGGCTCATAATAGAACCGCACAAATGCAGGTAAACCTTTTTTCGTTGTTTTAAAACAAATGGTTCCCTATCGAGTAGTTTTTTAAATTTTTTATCTTTTGAAAGATGTTCGATATAATGCATTGTAAAAATATTTACCCCTTGTTCTATTACCCTGGCATAGAGAGGGTTTATAGAATGAAGATATAATTTTACGCCGAAGAATTATGAAAAGAGAAATTATTATTACAACAGATGGTTCGCATAGCATTGCTATTCCTGAAATGGGAGTGACGTATCATTCTTCTCACGGCGCTATACAGGAATCGATGCATGTTTTTATACAATCAGGATTGCGTTATTTCAACGGGAAAAACGGCAGCCATATTGCGTTGTCGGTTTTTGAAATGGGTTTGGGAACCGGGCTTAATGCTTTATTAACTTTAGCAGAAGCAGAAAAAAGCAAACAGAAGATTTATTACGAAGCAATAGAAACACACCCGCTTGAACCAAACATCATTGCAGCCCTAAATTATTGCGAACAATTGCAAAGACCAGACCTGGAAACCTTTTTTAAGCAGTTGCACGAGTGTGCGTGGGATACCGTTATAGACATTACTCCTCATTTTAGTTTTATAAAGAAAAAAATAAGCCTTACTGATTATTCTGCAGATCAACAGTTCAATATAATATACTTTGATGCTTTTGCGCCAGATATACAGCCCGATTTATGGACAGTAGCTGCTTTTAAAAAACTGTATGCCGCTATGCAAAATGGTAGTGTGCTTACTACCTATTGTTCAAAATCTATTGTACGCAAAGCCATGGCAGAAGCGGGGCTAATAGTCGAGAAGATTCCCGGCCCGCCGCATAAAAGAGAAATGGTCCGTGCGGTTAAAATTGAACGTTGATTTTTTTATGTTTTATTTTATTAAAGCAAAATCTGCGAATCTGCGGCAGAAATTTTTGGCCGCAGATTCGCAGATTATTACCATCATTGCAATAACGTGAGCCTATAAAATCAAATTATACTAATCTTAATCATTATAAAAAAATCAGCGTTCTATTATTGTAATCCCGCCTGTGTAATCTTAAAGCCTGTCTTCGCTTTTTCATCTGCTACCATTTTCTTTACATCGGCCAGCAATTTTTTAGCATCATACACAATACCATCTTTTACAGTATAGCTAACGCCGCCACGTCTTACTACTTCATTCTTTTCATTCAACCCAATTGTACCTGTACCGTACAATACTGCAAGGTTCTCCAGCGGATTTGCGTCTACAATTACAAAATCTGCCAGCTTACCCACTTCCACACTTCCCAAATCTTTTTCCATACCTAATGCCTGCGCACCATACAATGTAGCACTGCGTATTACTTCCAGCGGATGAAAGCCCGACTCACGCAGCAATTCAAGCTCCCTCACATAAGAAAACCCATAGAGTTCGTAAATAAAACCTGCATCCGTTCCTACTGTAACTCTTCCACCACGATTTTTATATTCATTAATAAAAGTCATCCAGAGTTTATAATTCTCTTTCCAGCTTACTTCCTGTTCTGTTCCCCAGTTTAGCCAGTAAGATCCATGAGATACACGGCTTGGTTCGTAAAACTTCCAGAGTTTAGGCATGGTATAATCTTCGTGCCACTCTGCACGCCTTGCACGCATCAGGTCGCGGTTGGCTTCATAAATTTCAAAAGTAGGATCGAGTGTATAATCAAGAGAAATCAGTTCATTCATTACTTTGTTCCAATGCTCACTGTAAGGCTTAGCTGCTTGTTTCCATAAACGGCCTGCTTCTTCAAAACGGTTTTGTTCATTGGCATAATTATAATTAAGCGGATAGTTCTGAATTGTTTTGTCTTCAAACAATGCTTCGGGCAATCCATACCAATGCTCCATAGATGTCATGCCGGCCCTTGCACTGTTTAATACATTCCATCTTGCAACACCCATTTGGGCATGATGACAACAAGAGCGCAAACCCAGTCTTTTGTTTTCTTCAATAGCAGCTTTCATTATTTCCGGGGCAGCGCCAAAAAATTTAATACCATCGGCCCCTTTCTTTTGATTTTCTCTTACCCATGCAATAGCCTGTTCTGGTGTAGCAATTGGATCTTTGCTGCCTTGTCCAAAAACAGTGTAGGCTTTAAGGCGTGGTGCGGTAATGGTATTCAGTTCGCTTTTCTTTTTTTGATCCAGCACCCAATCAAGGCCATTCATAGATCCCGGATCACGAACTGTAGTTACACCATGCGCCATCCATAATTTAAAAACATATTCTGCATCTGCGCCCTGTGCTTCCCCACCAATATGTCCATGCATATCTATAAACCCGGGCATTAAATACATTCCTTCGCAATTAAGTTCTTTACCGCCAGCAGCAAGTTTTGGGCGACGTGCAGCATTAATAGCAACACCGGGTGCACCAACGTTTACAATATCTTTAATGCGGTTTTTCTCTACCACTATATCTACCGGTCCAGTAGCGGGGGCACCAGTTCCATCAATCATAATAACTCCTCTAATGATGAGTTGTGGCCAGGGGCCATCACCTTCATTACGGTCGGGGGCTTTTTTAACTTGTGCATTAAGAAATACAAATGAAATTACAATGCAGTGCAGCAGCAGTAAATGTTTTCTCATGAAGCAATTATTTTAGGTGAAAACAAGTTAGTGAAAATTCCTCACCCCCGTCCCCTCTCCGGCTATGCGTGAGAGGGGTGCCTCTCCGTGATATTGATTATTAATACAGTCTTATTGCCGAATGTTTTTACTAGGATTAAAAGCAGTTTTTAAACCAGCAGTAAAGCATAGTTGAACATCGTTGCGTCGCACACTTGTACGGCATAGCATAGAGAGGCTGTGCTATATTTTTTAAACCCACACACAAGAACCAACTGCCAGTAATTTATAAAGCGTAATGCGGAGAGGCGCCCCTCTCCATTGCAAATGGAGAGGGGACGGGGGTGAGGTGTTATGAAAAAGAGATGCTTACATTGCCATCCTTTTCATCTTTTAGTAAAATACCAAGTTGCACCAATTGGTTGCGGATACTATCGCTGGTAGCATAATCTTTTCTTGCTTTGGCTTCTTTGCGCATAGTAATCAGCAATTGTAATACGCCATTCAATTTTCCATCGTCTTGTTGCTGTTCGCTCTTAAGACCAAAAATATTTTCAAGATAGTTTTTAAAATAAGTAAGCAACAGTTGCACTGTGTTTGAACTTAACTCATTCGCTTTTATCAATCCTTCTTTTAATGAATTAATAGTTGGAACAAGTTCAAACATATTAGCAAGTGCTTTGGCTGTGTTAAAGTCATCGTTCATGCTATCATCCATATCTGCCAATAGTTTCAATACAGATGCTTCAAGTTCTTTATTGCCTGCTGTTGCATTTTCTGCAGGTGTAAATTTCTGCAGCGTTTCATAAGCTTCCCATAAACGTTTAAAACCTTTTTCTGCAGCCTGCAATGCTTCGTTGCTAAAATCTAGTGTACTGCGATAATGCGTTTGCATCATAAAAAAGCGAACAGTCATTGGGCTATACGCTTTTTCCAGCAATGGATGATTACCGGAAAATAATTCTTCAGGCAAAAAACCATTGCCTGCACTCTTGCTCATGCGTGTACCATTTACCGTTAGCATATTGGTATGCATCCAGTAACGGGCAGGGTTCACATGGTTGCATGCCTGCGATTGTGCAATTTCGTTAGTATGATGTGTTGCTGCAAGATCCATTCCGCCACCGTGTATATCAAACTCATTGCCTAGGTATTTCTTACTCATGGCAGAGCATTCTATATGCCAGCCGGGAAAACCCATTCCCCAGGGCGATGGCCATTGCATTAAATGTTCTGGCTTTGCTTTTATCCATAAAGCAAAATCAAGCCTTCCCTTTTTCTCATCCTGTCCGCCAAGTTCCCTTGTATTTTCTAACAGGTCTTCCAACTTGCGATTGGTAAGAATACCGTAAGGTTGTTCCAAACTATATTTCTCTACATCAAAATAAACTGTACCATTTACTTCATATGCGTAACCATTGGCCAATATTTTTTTTATCATTTCTATCTGCTCTGCTATATGGCCAGTAGCAGTTGGTTCTATGTTTGGTGGAAGCGTATTAAACAATTGCAGTACTTTATGAAAACCCAAAGTATAGCGTTGTACTATTTCCATAGGTTCCAGTTGCTCAAGCCTTGCTTTCTTTGAGAACTTATCATCGCCTTCATCCATATCACCTTCAAGATGTCCGGCATCTGTTATATTGCGCACATACCTAACCTTATAACCAAGGTGCAGCATGTAGCGATAGATCATATCGAAAGAAATAAAAGTGCGGCAATTGCCTAAATGTACATCACTATAAACAGTTGGACCGCATACATAAATGCCTACATGACCGGGTGTAATCGGAACAAAAATTTCTTTCTTGCGGCTAATGGTATTATAAAGTGATAACTGCGACATATTTCTTTTTTGTTAGGGGCACGGTTTGCAAAAGTAATGAAAAGGTAGAAGGTTTAGGGCTTAAGCTAAAAGGTAGAAAGCATGCGTCCTTAAACCCTACACCTTTAACCCTTCACGGTAATTTGATATCAGCAACCAACGGATAATGATCAGAATATTTAAGCTTTGTTTTTTTACATTGAAGCACATCAATTTTGTTACTGGTAAGAATATAATCTATACGCAGGGTAGGCGATAGCGACGCAAAAGTTCTGCCTATTCCAAAACCTTTTTCCAGGAATGCATCATTATCATCCCCTCTTACTTTGGCATAGGTAAAAGAATTGGGCACATCATTAAAATCTCCGCAAAGTATAGTTGGATAAGGACTGATGTCTTTTTCCCTTCTTACCAGTTCTGCCTGTTTGCTTCTTAAATAATAACCCATCCTGAATTTCTTTAGCACGCCTTTCGATTTATTTACGGCATCGTTTTCTCCTTTGGCAAGAGAACCAATAACATTGTAATCATTACCACCAAAACGCAGCGATTGCAAATGCGTAGCAAAAACCCTGATGCGTTTTCCATTTACATCTATATCTGCATGTACAAGGCTTTCGGCTGCTCTTAATGAATCCGGACCCGAATAGCGAAGCCTTAATGTATCAATAATTGGGTATTTGGAAAAGATGATTACGCCATGCTCGTACACACCATCCCAACGGCGATGGTCACGTGCAAAAAAGTAATAAGGATATTTTAAAATGTTTTTGAAGTAAGGTATGTTTTCATCAAACTCCTGCGGGTTGTTAGATTCAAGAAATTCTTCCATACAAAGCACATCGGGGTTCATTGTTTTTATAAAATCGAGTATGGGTTGGCGGTAGGTGCCGCCGGGTCGTTTAGGGTTCATTTGGTCAAGCCTGGATACATTCCATTGCATTACCCGCAATGCGCCTGCCGGTTTTTCTACTGAAAAAAAACTGAAGGGGTGCAATGCAAACATTTTGTGTACCTGGCCCCAGCCAATAATAAGTGCTGCCAGCGAAAGAAAAGCCCAACGGCTTTTACGTATCCACCAGAATAAAATAAACAACAATAAAACCAACACTATAAATGGAAAACCAACACCCAGCACTGCAATGTACCAGTACTTAACCGGAGATAAAAAAACCGTGCAGCATGCTAAGAGGAAAACAATAACCGCTGCTATGTTAGCTGTAATAAATACTTTTTTGGAAATTTTACGTAAGATGCCGGCCATGCCTAAAATTACAAATCATCTTCTGATGAAGCTCGGCGAAGAATATCTTTTTCTTCGTCGGTTAGCAAATGATATCCTTCTGTATTGATCTTGTCCAGTATTTCATCAATGCGCTTTTGGGTAACGTTTGGTATGCGCTTGTAAGGATGCGTGCCGTGTACTTTATAAAAAAATTCGTCTTTGGTATTTGTGCTCCTGTTTTTTTTGTTAGGATTGAAAAGATCATTGAACCAGTTAAAAAAGTTATTCATGCCAATGCTCCAATCCCTTCCTTTTCTAAGTTGAAAAATGAACAGGAAACCGGTAGCAGCACCGGCAATATGAGCAGCATATTTACCGGGGTCTCCCAGGGGTATTGACAAAATATCTATAATTACAAAAGCAACTGTAACTACCCAAAGCGGGATGCCCCCATTTATCATAGGAAAGAAACGATAATCGGGCTTAACAGTGGTAGTAGCAATGGCTACCGCCATAAGAGCGGCATTGGGGCCAAACAACGTGGCTACAGGCAAAGATGGCTGCAGCGCAGGAACGATGTTATAGGTGAGCACGTAAAAAAATACACCTGCAAGGCCACCATAAATATAAATAGGGATTAATCTCTTATTGCCAGTAAGATCCTGCAGCACATATCCAAACACTGCCAGCCAGAACATAGCGGGCAGCACTGCCCAAACATTGTCGTGCACAAACATGCTGGTAATAATTGTCCATGGCTTTGATGTAAGTTTACTTACATCTGCAGGAAGAATAAACCAGTTGAAAATGTTTTTGCGATAAGCATCCAGGTTCAGATCAGACATCTGGTAAATAACAAAGATGAACTTGAGCAATACAAAAAGCATTGCGTTTATGGCAAACAGCATGACCAGGCTGTTATTGCTTTGCCCCAGTAAAACCCTGCTTGTTCTTTCTTCTTTAACGGTCATAATACAATGAACTGGTTGGTTTGCACTTTTATTACAAATAAAGGGTGCTTAATGTTTATATAATTAGTAGAAGTTTTTGCGGTTGTTTTTATTCCAGAAAATAACAATAATTAAGCCTGCCAATGCACCGCCAAGGTGCGCCCAGTGCGCAACACCATCGCTTGTACTGGAAAAACCCCCAAATAAGTCAAGTAAAACAAAACCGGGTATAACATACTTGGCTTTTATAGGTATAGGAATAAACATGATAAATAACTCTGTATTTGGAAACAAATAAGCAAAAGCTGCTGCAAGTCCCATTATTGCGCCAGACGCACCAACTGCATAACCCTCAGTTTGAAATAATAATTGAACTACTCCTGCCAATATGCCACAAACTATATAAAAGAAAAGGAAGCGCTTGCTACCCCAAAAATTTTCCAACGTACTACCAAACGTCCACAACGCAAGCATATTAAACAATATGTGGCTAAAACCTCCATGAAGAAATTGATAGGTTATCAATTGCCATCCTTTAAAATACCCGGTTCCTACAGCCCACAACGCTGTCCATTCCTCTATCCGAATACCTTGTTGTTCAAATACAAATTGTGCAAGAAAAACAAGTCCATTTATGATCAATAAATTTTTTACTACTGGGGGCGTTGATCCAAATCCTCCGCCATAACCATAATTCGCCATCTTATTGCTTTTTTTAAGTGCCTTTAATTTCCGCCAAAGATAACCTTCCCTGCCGTATTGTTTTAAAAACGATTGGTAAGTTAGTGTAAAAAATAACCGCCTGTTGTATCACAATTACAAGCGGTTTTTGTTTACTGTAAATATTTGTATTGAATGCGGCCGGTTCTACACCTTAAAATAATCTTCCAGTTCGCTGAGGGTATCTTCGTTGGTATGCAGGTCTTTGATAATTAAACCTTTTTCCATCAGCAATATGCGGGTAGACACATCGGTTACATGGTTTAGATCGTGACTGCTTATGAATATAGTCATGCGGCGTTGTGCATGCATTTCCTTCAGCATTTTTATAAGGCGCAATTGCGTAGTAGGATCAAGATTTGCAAATGGTTCGTCAAGCAATAACACTTCGGGGTTTTGCAAAAGACAACCGGCAATGCCTACTTTAAACTGGTTTCCTTTAGATAATTCGCGAATGTATTTTCCGCTTTTTAAAACGGCACCGTCAAAAAAGGTTTCAAAGTTTTTAAGAAATTCATCCACATCTGCTTTAGAGCGATTATTGAGTTTGCCCACAAAATAAAAATATTCTTCCGGCGTAAGGTAATCAATCAAAAAACCTTCATCAAGATAAGCTGCTGTATAAGGCTTCCATGCTTCTGTTTCAGCTACATTTTTTTCTTTAGAAAATATTTCACCGCGGTCGGCCTTAATAAGATCCAGCAACAACCGGAAGAAAGTTGTTTTGCCTGCGCCATTATTACCAACAAGGCCTATTATTTCTCCTTCGTTTATTTGCAATGCACCAATATCAACCACAATTTTACCGGCATATGCTTTTGCAAGATTATTTACTGTAATCATAATTTTTATTTTTCCCTGAAGCCTGTAAGTATTTTGTATTTGCGTTTTAAAAATTCTTTTGTCAAAATATCAATCCACCAATCCTGCAATAAAAAACTAATTATGCCCAATACTGCAATGGCAGCAATACCTACCCATACATTAGCTAAATAATATAGTGGCACATACACTATAAATGGAACTATTATAATAACAAGTGAGTATAGCCATTTTTCGGCGCCCATACCCTGGTAATTAAATGCAGCACCTTTGCCAATATCAATTGCTTTATAGCTGTAAGTAGCAAAATATACAGAAACCACAGAATTGATTCCGATATTATAACAGTAAGCTGCTAGTTGTATTGGCAACAATTTCCAGGTCATTAACCCATACAAAGAGCTAATCAGTAACGCAACTGTACTAACTGCAGTAAACAATACAAATTTACTTTTGATGTATGTTTTTACGTTGAGGTTGCCTGCCATTAATCCATCAAAATGTGCACTTTGCCATGCAAATAAAAACTGTCCGTAGTTGATAATAAATATGCCGGTTATAAAAATAGCGCCGAATAATAAAAAGCCCCATTGGTTATTGGCTATGTATTGTTTTTGGTACATAACAAATCCATAGAAAAGAAACATCAGGCTTATCATAGCAACTGAACGTGGCCGTTTATTGCGCAAGATCATTTTTATATCCAGTGCTATTAATTCTCCTACTGCGCCAAACCTGTGTAAAAAATTATAGTCTGTACCTTCTTTTCTTTTACTCTTTGCAACAATATCTTCAAGAAACAAGTTGTTGTAAAGAAACCTGTAATTGTTTATATACGCTGCAACAGCCATAGCCATTGGCAGTAAACAAAAGAATGGATAATTGAGAATGCTGCTGAAAATAAAAACGGATGCATTGCGCAAAGAAAAAATATGAAAGTAATCAGCTGCTGCAAAGCTGCCAATAACCCCAAAAAATATAACATACCACCAACTGTTTACAATACTTTTTCTCTTTACATACAGAATAATAAAATGATTAAACAAAGTAAGTGAGCATACACCTACAATAAATGCAAAAGCAACAAACCTCCCATACACAGGTACAATAGCAGTAATGGTAAATGGAACAAAC
This sequence comes from Chitinophagaceae bacterium, assembly GCA_044227095.1. Classification (GTDB taxonomy): domain Bacteria; phylum Bacteroidota; class Bacteroidia; order Chitinophagales; family Chitinophagaceae; genus JACMLD01. Next base: position 1,041,639 of record JBGAFV010000001.1, read on the forward strand.
AACGGCAGCGGTACAAAATTGATAATGCCGATCATCGAGCGGACATTTAAGAAACCAATTAACTGCCTGCGTTTTATATTTTGCACCAGGTAGGGTTGAATGGTGAGCGCAGGCAGGTCTTGCATCATAAACCTGAACATGATATCAAATAGGAAGTAGTATAATATAAAGCCGCAGAAAATTTTGATAATATCCTGTCCGGGAAATTGCTCTTTTAAAATTTTGTGCAGCAAAAAACCAAGTCCTGCTACAGAAAGAAATAAGTAAATAGCAATAAAGCCGATAAAAATCTGGATGGCAAGGCTTTTGCCTGCATTGCGGCTTCTCCAGAAAGATTTCCATTGGTGGCTCAGTAATAATTTAATCACACAAATAAGATTTTAACCCCTAACCCCTAAAGGGGGATAAATAAATTTATTAAAATGATGTTGTTCAATTTAATGTTTTAATCATTAAAGCAAGGTTTTAATTGCGAATTTGAAAATATATGAGTTGCAGAAAACAAATTCTACGAATTACTTATCAAGATGGTCTAAGTCTCCCCTTCAGGGGGACAGGGGGTTTCGCAGCTTTAGCTGCACCACATTTTCTATATGATGCGTTTGCGGAAACATATCTACCGGTTGCACTTTTGTAACTGTATATTTTTCATCAAGCAACTGTAAATCCCTTGCCTGTGTAGCAGGGTTACAGCTTACATATACCACAGTTGGTGCGGCTATATCAAGTATTTTTCTTACAAGTTTTTCGTGCATGCCTGCCCGTGGTGGATCTGTTATAATTACATCGGGTCTGCCGTGTACAGAAAAAAATGCATCGTTGCACACATCAATAACATCACCTGCAAAAAAATGAGCATGCTGTATGTTGTTAAGTGCTGCATTTTCTTTTGCATCATCAATCGCTTCTTCAATTAATTCTACCCCTATTATTTTTTTTGCCAGCCTGCTTACAAAAATGCCAATGCTACCGGTACCGCAATACAAATCGTACACCGTTTCATTGCCGGTTAGTTCAGCAAAATCCCTGGTTACTTTGTATAATTTTTCTCCCTGTGTTGTATTGGTCTGAAAAAAAGATTTAGGGCTTATCTTAAATTTAAAATCTTCAAGCGTTTCCAGCGCATAGCCCTTACCGAAATAGGTTACCGGCTGCAAATCGTAAATGGTATCGTTTTTTTTAGGGTTGATGGTATAGAGCAGTGTGGTAATGGATGGCACCTGCTGCAAAAGATGATCAAACAATTGCTTTATGGCAGCTTCATCTTTATAAGCAATGCAAAGGTTTACCATCACTTCGCCAGTGGTGCACACTCGTATTATTAAAGTTCTTAACCAACCGGTATGATTACGGATATCATAAAACGGCAGGTTGTTTTTAAGTGCATATGATCTGATGGTATTCTTAATGGCATTGGCAGGTTCCTCCATTAAATGGCAGGTATTGATATCAATTACTTTATCAAACAGCCTGGGCACATGGTAACCAATTGCATTGTTTTGTGCTGCTGCTTCGGTATTATTCATTTCAGAAGGCAGCAGGTAACGGCGGTTGCTAAAAGTAAACTCCAGTTTATTGCGATAACGTGCAATGGTATCGCAACCAAGTATAGGCATAGTATCCGGCAGCGCTACTTTACCCAACCTGCGCAGATTTTGCGTTACTTCATTTTCTTTAAACTGCAATTGTTTTTCGTAAGGCAGCATCTGCCATTTGCATCCACCGCAAATACCAAAATGTTCGCAAAAAGGTGTTACCCTGTCTTTAGAGTAAGTATGGAAATGAACAGCCTTGCCTTCGGCCCAATCTTTTTTGTTTTTGCTAAGCTGTACATCCACTACATCGCCGGGTACAGCTCCGGAAATAAAAACCACTTTGCCTTCTGTTCGGGCCAATGCCTTTCCTTCGGCGGCATAATCTTCTACAGTAACATTTTCCAGCACAACATTCTTTTTACGCATGCCGCAAATGTAAAGGTTTAAGGCAATAGGTATAAGGTTTAGGGTATTATGCCTTATACCTTAAGCCATATACCCTTCACCCTATTGCGGGCCCTTATAGTATTCTCCCGGATCATTCAGCACTTTTTTCCATTGGCGCTGGTGGCTTTCCTGCCATTTTTTATCTCCGGCAACAGACCAGTTTACACCCTGTAATTGTTGCGTAATAAAACCGCGTTGTTCGGGATGTACAAAAAGCGGGTGGAGGTAAAACCATTTTTTATCGGTAATAATAAACGCCCAGAAACTGGCAAAATCAGCATAATTGGTTTCAAAAACCTTCAATTCGTCTGTATCGCTGTTATATGTACTGTGGTTATAATAAAAATGAATCTTGCCATCATCAGATGTTATGCGGTAAAGGCTTCCCCCCGCGTTTTCATTACTGATGTCTATGTAGAGTTCCTTTTTCATAAGGTTAAAGGTAACTGGTGTATGTCAAAAGGTGATAAGCAGTGACCTTCCGGCTTACACCCTAAAGCTTATACCTTTCCTTAATTTAGCAGCCGCTTAACCATCTTAAAAATTTATTTTCAATATTTTCGCTACTTAACCGTTATGGTACCACGATGAAGAAATTACTGTTACTACCCTTTTTGTTGGTTGTTGCCCATCTTTCTGCTCAAACTGCGGGGTATTCTATTGCAATAACGCTGAAGCCGTATAAAAATCAATACGTGTACCTCGGCTACTACTATGGAAAAATTAAAGCACTGGCAGATTCTGTAATGCTAAACGCCAATAGCGCAGGTGTTTTTAAAGGCAAGGAAAAACTGAGCGGCGGCATTTACTTTATTGTTTCGCCCCGCAAGGAAATTCTGTTTGAAGTGTTGCTGGATAAACAGCAAAACTTTTCTATACAGGCAGATTCTGCAGGCCTGCCAAACAGTGTAAAGTTTATTAACTCGCCAGATAATTCACTCTTTCAATCTTACTCAAAATATGCCAATACCAATGGCAAAACAGCAACAGGCTATATGAATGAACTTGCTGCTGCTAATAATAAGGCTGATAGTACAAAGATTACAGACAAGCTCCGCTTACTGAATGAACAAATGACCCGCTACCGCGATAGTGTAACTGGCAAAAATCCCGGAAGCATGCTTGCGGCTTTGTTTAAATCTTTAAAAGAGCCTGTTGTTCCGCCAGCAGCAAAACATCCCGGCGGCAAATACGATTCTTTGTATGCTTATAACTATTTTAAAAATCATTATTGGGATGGTGTAAGCTTTACTGATGAACGCCTGTTGCGCACACCTATTTTTGAGCCACGCCTCGACAAATATTATAAAACCCTTGTAGTACCAGAGCCGGACAGTATAAAAAAAGAAGTGGACATTATGCTGGCAAAATCTGCCCCTAATAAAGAAATGTACAAATACCTGCTCACTTATTTTGTACAGCAATACATTAACCCGCAATACATGGGGCAGGATGCCGTTTTTGTACACCTTTTTGAAAAATACATTAACAATAATCCCGAGGTAGACTGGTTTACCGATAAGTACAAAAAATACATGACAGACAGGGCATATAGCCTGATGGCAAACCTTATTGGTGCACCTGCTCAAAACCTGGAACTGGTAGACTCACTGGATAAACCAAGGCCGCTTTACGATGTAAAAGCTCCTTATGTTGTTATTTGCTTTTGGGATGCCACCTGCAGCCATTGCAAGGAAGTGGTACCAAAGCTTGATTCCATCTACCAGCAAAAATGGAAACAGGAAGGTGTGGTTATTTACGGAGTAATGGTAGACGGCGGAAAAGAAGCATGGACCAACTATATACGAGACAACAATTTAAAAGACTGGATTCACGTTTATGAAACCAATGCTGCACGGGATGCAGGTTATGCTGCAGGCAAACCAAATTACCGCCAGTTATACGATGTGTACCAAACGCCTATTTTGTATTTGCTTGATAAAGACAAACGGATTATAGCGAAAAAATTAACCTACGACCAGATTGAAGAAGTGCTGAATGTAAAAATGAAACAAGCCGTAAAATAAAAGGCATAAGGAGAAAGATTTAGGGTTTAAGGACTCTTTTACCATAAACCCTGCACCTTACGCCATTTACCTTTAATTGTGTTTATGAAAAAAACCATCACTGCTTTATTAGTATTGATCTCCTGCTGTGGTTATTCACAAACAATTTTTACCTATGGTAAAAACAGTGTAAGTAAAGATGAATTTCTGCGTGCATACAATAAAAACAATACCAGCAATACCAACTCGGAAAAAGTTTACCGCGACTACCTAAATCTCTACATACGCTTTAAACTAAAAGTACAGGCAGCCTATGATGCAAAGCTGGATACTTTGTCTGCACAGAAAAATGAACTGAAAAATTTTCGTGGGCAGATTATTGAAGGTTTTATGAATGATGAAAGCAGTATTAAATTACTGGTAAACGAAGCCTTTGAGCGCAACCAGAAAGATTTGCGTGTCTCTTATATTTATATCCCTTTCCGCGTTGGCGATACACTTGCAGCTTACAAAAAAGCCATGGAAGCATACACTAAAATTGAAAGCGGATCTGATTTTGCAAGCGTGGCCGAAACTTATTCTGCAGACCCTGCAGTGCATACCAATAAAGGCGATATAGGTTACATAACCACCTTTGTTCTTCCTTATGAGTTTGAAACAATTGTATACAATACAGCAGTAGGAAAAACAGCCAGGCCATTTCGCAGCAAAACTGCTTATGTAATTTTTAAAACAACAGCAGAACGTGCAGCTATAGGCAGAATGCGGGCAGCACAAATATTAATTGGGTTTCCTCCAAATGCAGATGATAAAGAGAAAGAAAGAAAAAAGATACTGGCAGATTCAATTTATACTGCTCTGCAAAATGGTGCGCCTTTCTCGCAAATGGTAAGTAAATACAGTACAGATAATATTAGTTATGCAGCTGCCGGCCTTATGCCGGAATTTGGTACAGGAAGATATAGTGAAGATTTTGAAAACGCAGCGTTCAGTCTTGCCAAAGAAGGAGACTTGAGCAAACCTGTGCTTACATCTTTTGGCTATCACATTATAAGACGTGTAGACCGCATACCAGTAAACACAGATAAAAATAATGAGAACGCCATGGAGCAGCTTAAACAAGCTGTAAAGTCAGACAAACGAATAGACGTTGCCAAACATATGCTGGCAGAAAAAATAATGAAGACAACAGGCTATGCAAATGCTTCTTATAACGAACCTCAGTTGCTGGAATATGCAGACAGTGTTTATGCAAACAAGGCGCCAAAGCAATTGCCCACAATGAACGACAAGACAGTTGTTTTTACTTTTCCCGGACAAAAAGTAACTGTAGCCGAGTTTGCGAAATATATTAATAGTGTAAAGTACACACCGGATTTTCGCGGAAAATCTACACAACAGCTATTGCAGCAATATGCTGAAACGGTAGCGATGGAAAATTACCGCAACAACCTTGAGAAATACAACAAAGAATTTGCCAGTCAGCTAAAAGAATTTAAAGATGGTAATCTATTGTTTGAGATAATGCAGCGCAAAGTGTGGGACAAAGCATCTGCCGATTCTGCTGGTTTGAAAAATTATTATGCTGCACATAAAAATAAATACTGGTGGGAAGAAAGCGCTGATGTAATTCTGTTTACCTGCAGCGATACTGCCAGCGCCGCAAAAGCAAGAAACGCTTTTGCAAAAAATCCTTCAGACTGGAAAAGCATGGTGCAAAATTCTGATGGCACCATACAGGCAGATTCCGGAAGGTTTGAAATAACGCAACTACCTGTTTCCGTTACCAGTAATATAAAAGCCGGTTATATTTCAGAACCGGTAAAAAACGCTACAGACAATGTTACCACTTTTGCATATGTGATTAAAGTGTATAAAGATCGTATGCCGCGTAATTTTGAAGATGCCCGGGGTTTTGTTATTAATGACTACCAATCTTTCCTTGAAGACAAATGGGTGGCAACACTAAAAACAAAATATCCTGTAAAAGTTATTGAGCCAGTATTGCAAAGCTGCTGGAAATAGAAATAAGAAAATAGAACGCAGATTTTGATGATTGTTATGATTTAAAGCTACAAGCTGTTAGCTGCAAGTTTGTTTCGAAGAAACACTCCGTGTATCGCCTTAAAAAAGATCTATCATTAAACGCACTAACCCAAGCATTTTCAAAGTTGATCGTAAAAGCCCTTTTGTGCTTCGCCGTGTCAAAGTGTCTCCGTGGTTAAAATAGAAATAAGAAAATAGAACGCAGATTCTGATGATTGTTATGATTTAAAGCTACAAGCTATTAGCTGCAAGTTTGTTTCGAAGAAACACTCCGTGTATCGCCTTAAAAAAGATCTATCATTAAACGCACTAACCCAAGCATTTTCAAAGTTGATCGTAAATGCTCTTTTGTGCTTCGCCGTGTCAAAGTGTCTCCGTGGTTAAAAATAGAAGTAAGAAAATAGAACGCAGATTCTGATGATTGTTATGATTTAAAGCTACAAGCTGTTAGCTATTAGCTGCAAGTTTGTTTCGAAGAAACACTCCGTGTATCGCCTTAAAAAAGATCTATCATTAAACGCACTAACCCAAGCATTTTCAAAGTTGATCGTAAAAGCCCTTCTGTGCTTCTCTGTGTTACAGTGTCTCTGTGGTTAACCTACACCAATTCCTTCACCGTATTATAAATAACTTTTGGTTTGCCCAATGTATAATAATGCAATACAGGCACCCCAAATTTTCTTAATTCCTTGCTTTGTTGTATCAGCCATTCTGTACCAACTTTCTCTGCATCTTCATCTGTTTTTGTTTTGGCCAATGCATTTGAAAGATCTGTTGGTATATCTACATGAAATATTTTAGGAAGTATGTTCAGTTGCTTTTTATTGGTAATTGGTTTTAAACCTGGAATGATAGGTACATTAATACCATTTTCCCTGCACAGTTTTACAAACTCAAAATATTTCTGGTTGTTGAAAAACATTTGCGTCATAATATACTCTGCGCCGGCATCAACCTTTGCTTTCAGGTAGCTCATGTCTGTTTCCAGGTTAGGTGCTTCAAAATGTTTTTCCGGGTAACCAGCAATGCCCATGCAAAAATTTGTTTTGCCACCATTCTTAATGTCTTCTTCCTGGTAAATACCATGATTAAGATTAGATACTTGTTTCAGTAAGTCTAATGCATAGCGGTTACCATCGGGATGCGGTTCAAACGCAGCTTCGTTCTTTGCAGCATCACCACGCAATACAAGTACATTATCGATGCCCAAAAAATTTAAATCTATCAACGCATCTTCTGTTTCCCTTTTAGAAAAGCCACCACATATTAAATGCGGTACAGCATCTACCTGGTAATGGTTCATAATAGCAGCGCAAATGCCTACTGTACCCGGACGCTTGCGCACTTCTACTTTTTCAAAAGTGCCATCTGTTTTCTTTTTAAACATTGTTTCACTGCGGTGATACGTTACGTTTATAAAAGATGGTTTAAAACTCATCAGCGGATCCAGGTGATCATATATAGCGTTAATGCCCTTGCCTTTTAAAGGTGGCAATACTTCAAACGATATCAGCGTACTCTTTGCGTTATTTAAGTGGTCAATTACCTTCATTTGGATAAAATATAGGCGCAAACTTACTTATGGTTGGCTATATATCAAAACCCTGTTAAATAAAATAACGAAGGTGCATATTGCAGCAGTTACGGTATTTTTGTAAAAAGCTGTTCCATTGAGTTTAACTATACATACGCACGACTTAGTTAAGAGTTACCGAAACCGCACTGTGGTAAACCATGTTTCCGTACAGGTGCAACAGGGAGAAATTGTAGGCCTGCTGGGGCCAAATGGTGCTGGTAAAACCACTACTTTCTATATGGTAGTAGGATTAATACGACCTGATGAGGGCAGCGTCTTCCTTAATGATGATGATATTACCAAAGAACCCATGTACAAAAGGGCACAAATGGGCCTTGGTTACCTGCCACAGGAGGCATCGGTATTCCGTAAGCTTTCGGTAGAAGATAATATTAAGGCCATTCTTGAAATGACCAAACTCGATAAACACCAGCAAAAAGATAAGCTTGAAAGTTTACTGGATGAATTTGGCCTGCAGCATGTAAGAAAAAACAATGGCGATAGTTTAAGCGGTGGTGAAAGAAGGCGTACAGAAATTGCCCGTGCACTTGCCGTAGATCCCAAATTTATATTGCTTGATGAACCTTTTGCCGGTGTAGACCCTATTGCGGTGGAAGATATACAAACAGTAGTAGCAAGGTTGAAAACAAAAAACATTGGTATTCTTATTACAGACCATAATGTAAACGAAACACTTTCTATCTGCGACCGTGCTTATTTATTAATTGACGGAAAAATTTTCAAACATGGCACTGCAGAAGAACTTGCTGCAGATGAACAGGTAAGGCGTTTATACCTTGGAAGAAACTTTGAACTGAAGAGAAAAGATTATTTGCATGATGAGGTAAAAACAAAAATTGGCGAAAAGAGAGAAATAAAGGATGATAAATTACATGCAGCGTTGGAAAACGCTGTGCAGATGGCAAATAGAATTGTAACTGCTCCCATTACTGCACAACATATAAAAAGCCTTAGGGAAGGACTCGACGACTTAAACATCAAAGATTTTTTTCAGTTTACAGGAGAGTTAAAAAAAGCATGTATTGATTTTGCAGAAAAAAATAACCGTACTAAAATTAAAGAAACAGCAAACCAAATTCCTGATTTTAATATTCGTGATTTTAAGCTCGGTGCAGGCGGCAGCATGTTAAGGTTATTGCCAGGAGGAGATATGATTGCTTATCAAGACGTGGTTGGCGAACTAGATGGAGCTATCAGGGAAATTCAATCTTTGCTTGCTAAGCTTTCAATGTACACAGAAAACGAAGAGTTTGAAAAGATAAACTAGCTCATCTTTATCTTTTGTACTTCTGCTTTACCACATAGATCATAGAAACATAGGTGCACATAGGCTTTTGAAAAATCATGTGCTTTCTATGTGTTTCTATTGTTCCTATGTGGTGAAAAGATGCTGATCTAATTTTACCACAAAGACACGAGGACATAGAGAAGCACGGGTATATTTATCGACGATAACTATTGAGGTAATATACGGAGTGTTGCTGCGAAACTGCTAAGCTTGCAGCTAATAGCTAACCGCTTGTAGCTTCTCTTCGCTGCTCCTTTGCGCTCTTTGCCAGGAATTTGTTGCTGCATGTTATATTGTACAAGTGTGCGACGCAACAGAAGTGCAATAGCGATATACCGCCCGGTCCATTATTAAATTCTCCTTCTTATAACCAGTATTTACCGTTTAGTGATACAAGTTTCAGCGCATTTGTTTATTTTGCCGGCAGGGTATGAAACTATTATCACCTGCTATCTCAAAGCTTGCCCGCTTAAGGCTTCGTTTAATTGAACTCTGGACCTCACAACCTGTGGCGGCCCAGCGGGAAGTGTTGCAGGATCTTGTAACCGCCGCTCAATACACAGAGTTTGGCAGGCAGTATAAATTCAACCGTTTGTTTTCTGTAAAAGCATTCAAACAAACAGTACCCGTACATGAGTATAATGATCTGAAACCTTTTATCCATCGCATGATGAATGGCGAAGAAAATATCCTCTGGAACACTCCTATAGAATGGTTTGCAAAAAGCAGTGGCACTACCAGCGATAAAAGCAAGTTTATACCTGTAAGCAAAGAAAGCCTGGAAGAAAATCATTACCAGGCTTCCAAAGACGTGCTTACCATGTACTATAAAAATTTTCCTGAGTCTGATTTACTTACCGGAAAGGGTTTGGTTATTGGTGGTAGCCACCAGGTAAATAAATTGAATGAAAATATTCAGTATGGAGATTTAAGTGCCGTGCTGATGCAAAACTCACCTGTGTGGAGCAACTGGATTCGCACGCCGCAACTGAGCATTGCATTAATGGATGAATGGGAGGGAAAGATTGAGCAACTGGCACAGGCCACTATTCATGAAAATGTAACTTCTATTTCCGGAGTACCTACATGGACGCTGGTACTTATTAAACGCATATTGCAGATAAGCGGTAAAGAGCATCTTTCGGAAGTATGGCCAAATCTTGAACTGTACCTGCATGGCGGTGTATCTTTTGTTCCTTATAAAGAGCAGTTTAAAAAATTAATTGGCAAAGACATCAATTACCTTGAAACCTATAATGCAAGCGAAGGTTTTTTTGCTGCGCAGGTAAATCCGTCTGAAGAAGGTTTGCTATTGTTTACACAACATGGCATTTTTTATGAGTTTATGCCCATTGAAGAATACGGAAAAAAATTTCCGCAAACTTTTGGTCTTAATAAAGTAGAACTGAATAAAAACTATGCGCTGGTTATAAGCACTACCGGTGGTTTGTGGCGTTATATAGTTGGAGATACGGTGCAGTTTACATCGCTCAACCCTTATAAAATAAAAGTAAGCGGCCGTTTAAAACATTATATGAATGCTTTTGGTGAAGAAGTGATTGTTGACAATACAGATAAAGCCATAGCTATTGCCAGTGAAAAAACGGGTGCTATTGTAAATGATTATACTGCCGCACCAGTTTACTTTAGCAATAACAGCAATGGTGCACATGAATGGCTGATTGAATTTGATACAACACCGGCAAACTTTGAAATATTTACTGAAGAACTGGATGCTGCACTAAAAAATCTTAACAGCGATTATGAGGCCAAACGTTATAAAGACATAGCGTTGCGCATGCCCGTTTTGCATGCATTGAAGAAAGGCACATTTAATGCATGGTTAAAAAGCAAAGGAAAACTTGGGGGCCAACATAAAGTACCGAGGCTAAGCAATGAAAGAACATTGCTGGAAGAAATTCTGCAATTAAATCATTAGCCGGGTATTGATTGAGATACTGTTTAATTCACTTACTTTGCCTATCTCAAATAACAGAAATGAAATTACTGGAGAACAAAATAGCAATTGTAACAGGCGCTGCCCGCGGCATTGGCGAAGGCATTGCCATTAAACTTGCTGAACATGGTGCATCTATTGCGTTTACCTATGTTAGCGATAGCAGTGCAGATAAAGCAAAAGCACTGGAAGATAAATTGGTGGCAATGGGCGTAAAAGCCAAAGCATATAAAAGCAACGCCGGAGATTATGCAGCAAGTGAAGCTTTTGTAAATGATGTAGTAAAAGAATTTGGAACAATAGACGTTTGTGTAAATAACGCAGGTATTTCTAAAGACAACCTGCTGCTGCGCATGACTGCAGAACAATGGGATGAAGTAATGAACATTAACCTCAAGAGTGTATATAACATGACCAAGCAGGTTATTCGTCCCATGATGAAAGCAAAAAAAGGCAGCATCATTAATATGAGTTCTATTATTGGTGTTCGTGGTAATGCAGGCCAAAGCAGTTATGCTGCCAGCAAAGCCGGTATTATTGGTTTTACAAAATCTATTGCAGCGGAATTGGGCAGTCGTAATATTCGTTGCAATGCTATTGCGCCTGGTTTTATAGAAACCGATATGACGCATTATTTAAAAGAAGGCGAAGCTTCTAAAGCCTTTCTAGAAAAAATTCCATTGGGCAGGTTTGGTACTGCAGAAGAAATTGCCAACACTACTTTATTTCTTGCATCAGATATGAGCAGCTATATAACCGGACAGGTTATTAGTGCGTGCGGTGGATTGAACATCTAATTGCTGATTTATTTTAACCACGGAGGCATCAAGAACACAGAGAAGCACAGAGGAGCTTTTATGATCAACTTTGAAGATGCTTAGATTTGATTAGTGCGTTTAATGATAGATCTCTTTTGAGGCGATACACGGGACCTTTCTTCGAAATTGCTAAACTTGCAGCTAATAGCTAACAGCTTGTAGCCTTTCTGCACTGCTTCTTTGCGCCCTTTGCGTAAAACCTGCATTCCGTCTTAAAAAATCAGACATCTTCACTTCAGACATCAGACATTATAATTTTATATTTCTCGTCTTGATATAATGATGCCACAACAACATGGTAGCAAGAGAGCGATGCGGCCGCCAGCTTTCTGCCATTTCAATTATTGCATCTTTGCTGGTATCTTTTGCTAATTGTTTCACCTGCTTCAGCGCATTCATCATTGCCAAATCTCCTGTAGGAAAAATATCTGAACGTTGTAAAACAAAGAGTAGGTAAATATCAACCGTCCAGTCGCCAATGCCTTTTATTTTTTTTAGTTCTGTGCGGACATCATCATCTGTAGCAGCAGCTAATTTCTTAAGGTTTAATTTTTTTGTGCTGATGGCTTCTGCAAGGCATCTTACATACACTGTTTTTTGCCGGCTAAAATAGCAAGCCCTTAGTTCTGCATCAGACAACAACAACACTTTTTCCGGGGTAATGGTTCCAATCTTTTGTTTTAGCTTTTCAAGTGCAGCTTTTGCAGATGCAAGGGATACCTGTTGCTCTAGTATAATGTGTACTAATGATGCGAATGTTGCAGGCCTGTTCCACATAGGCGGATGACCATATTGCTTCAATATAGATTGCAGGTGTTGATCTTTTTTTGCCAGCCGTGTAATGAGTAATGGAAAATTATCTTTATTGAATGTATAAATCATGGGCTAAGATCTTAAAGAGAAAAGGAGGTTCTTAAACTGCGCTTTATTCTATCAAAAGTGCTTTCAGCGTTTCGGGTTCAAATACAAATTGATTATTTACATACTCCACATCTATTAGCATTGTTTTTCTTGGTGCTACTTGTGTGGCTGAATTATGAACATGAAAAACATAATGCAATTTTCCATCTGCAGAAGTAAATAAATCTCCGTGACCTGTGCCATTATACCCAATTTGTTTTTTACTTAAAACAGGATTGCTTTGATATTTAACCCACGGACCCAGCGGATGATTGCTAACAGCTATACCTACTGCATAATCCGGGTTACGAAAATCATTTGCAGAATAGAACATATAGTATTTGCCATTCTTTTTTATTACAGCAGGCCCTTCTGTTACAGGCCATTTTGCATCGTTGGTGTTTTCCCAGGGGTCCGTGGCAGATATGCATTCTTTTATAGTAGTTGTATCAATCTCAGAAAAATCATCTTTTAACACAGCGCCAAAAATACGGTTGCCATTTAAAAGCCGCACGTGAAACAAGTACTTCTTTCCATCATCATCTATAAAAACAAAAGGATCTATTTGTCTTATTGGCGCCGGTAAATTTGTTTTATTCACTTGCGTGAAAGGACCGTAAGGCTGATCACTTGTGGCAATGGCAATATTTTCGTTTGCCGTATAGGCCATATAAAATTTGTTGTTGTAATGAAATACCTGTGGCGCCCAAAAACCTTTTGTACCAAAAGCATCGCCTTTTTTAAGGCCAAAACCATTGTTGGATTCAATGGCTTTCCAATGTATTAAATCAGTTGATGTATACGCTAATATACCATCCGCTGAAAATGTTCCAAACGCATAGTATTTTCCCTGCCATAAAAATATAGTTGGATCAGCCAGTGTGAGTGAAGCAGGAGAAAGCTGGCTCCTTGTTTGACAATAAGAGAAAACGCAATTAATATTCAGACATACAAACAATATAAGACGAAGAACTGCATTCATTGTATTGCGTATAATGTTGGGGGTATTGCTAATGTTTGTGAATTACATTTCTCTTTTACTCATTGTCTCTTAGCCTTAAATCTCGCAATAGCATCTTTTGTAAACCTGCTTACTACCAACCTACCGCTAACGGCTGCACGTTCTGCCAATAAGTTATCCCAGTTTTCTGTTCCTTTCCAGAATATTTTTTTCAGTTCCGTCATTGCTTCCGGGCTTGAATGTGCAAGCGTATGTGCTATGCGTGCAATAGATTCATCCATTTGTTCTGCGGTAGCATGTACTTCTGCAAACAATCCTTTTCTTTTTGCCCAGTCTGCATTACGCCACATACCTGCGTCAATAGCCAGGTGACTGAATGACGCACTGCCCGTTTTCCTTTCAATAACCGGTCCTACAACAAAAGGCCCGATGCCTATTGCAAGCTCACTTAATTTTACTTCTGCTGCTTCAGTAGCAATGGCATAATCAACTGCTGCCAGCAAGCCAACGCCACCCCCTACGCATTTGCCTTGTATCCGGCCAATAATTAATTTGCCGCAGGTGCGCATTGCATTAATAACACGTGCAAAACCGCTGAAAAAAATCTTTCCTTCTTCTGCATTCGTAATAGCCGCTAGTTCATCAAATGAAGCACCGGCACAAAATGCTTTATCGCCACCCGAACGCAATACAATTACCTTGGTATCTGCATTCAACCCCGCATGATGAATTTCCTGCGCCAGTTCATTCAGCATTTTACCCGGCAACGAATTGCTTTGCGGATGAAAAAACTCAATAGCGGTTATACCAATATGATCTGTATGTGTGGAGATATATGATTCCTGCATGGGCTAAGAGATTAAAAGAGAAAATGAGGTTATGTTTAATTAAAAGAAAGCCGTTAAAAAATCAATCTGTCTCAAAAAGTAAATAAATAATTAATCTGTCATTTTTTCTCTTCCAAAATTATTGAACACTCTGAAAATACCATTCTTCATCAATTCTTCCTTAAAGTTAAGTAAGATTCCATGTTTTATATTTAAAAGCGATAGCTGTGTTTTGACTTGTTTGAAATAAACAGCAGGTAACGGATTTACAGCTTTTAATTCAAGGATAAGCCTGTTTTCTACCAATAAATCAAGTTTATAAGCATTCTTTATATACAAAGCTTCGTAATCAATCGACAGGAAAACTTGTCGCTCAACATATAACCCTTTTTTATTTAACTCATAAAAGAGGATCTCTTCATATACTTTTTCAAAACAGCTGGGACCAATTTTAGAATGTATTTTAATGCAGCTATCTATAACGAGTCCGGTCAGTTCATTAATATTCATAACAACAATTGATTTATAAAAAAGTAAATTTCATTTGTTATTATTTTCAAGTGGTAGTTTTTTCCCCAGTTCTTTTACGTTTTTTACTTTAATTTTTCTCTTTTATCATTAAGCAACTTCTCTTACTCGCCTTTTCTCTTTGTTCGCTTAGCCACCATCGTCAATATTGTAGCAATACCTACATGTTCATCTGTTTCATCAAAAATTTCTACGTACCATTTTACAATGCCTTTGGGTATATCATTCTCTTCTTTTAATTCCTGTTCAATTTTTTCTTTACAGGTAAAACGTACGTAGATCATTGCGCCGGGATAAACAGGTTTGGTAAACCGCAGTTCATCAATTCCATAATTTAACAACACGGGGCCGAGATCGCTTCCATCTACAAACAAACCCGCTGCAGCACTTAAAATAAAATAACCGTGCGCCACTTGTTGCTCAAACATTGTACCTGTAAAATTGGTGGCGGTTTTATGCGCATAAAAATGATCGCCGCTTAGCGCTGCAAAATCATCAATGTCTTTACTGGTTATTGTTCGTTTTGCAGTAATCAGTTGGTCGCCAATTTTCAGCTCTTCAAAATATTTTTTAAAAGGATGAATTGTATTGGTGTTGCCTTTTGCATAAGGCTGGTAAACATTGGTAATTGCAGTAAGTGTTGTTGGAGATCCCTGCACCGCTACCCGCTGCATATAATGTTTTACGCCACGCATACCACCCATTTCTTCGCCACCACCTGCCCGTCCGGGGCCGCCATGCACAAGCAATGGCAACGGAGAGCCGTGGCCGGTACTTTCTTTTGCACAATCATTATTCAATACAAGTATTCTTCCATGGTGGGTTGCGGCAGACAATACATATTGCCGTGCAATAGCATTATTGGCAGTAACAATTGTAGAACACAGAGAGCCTTTCCCTTTTTTACTCAGCGCAATAGCATCGTCTATATTTTTATACGGCATAATTGTGCTTACCGGGCCAAATGCTTCTATGCTATGCGTTTGCTCTGTTGCAAAAGGTTTTTCGTTCAATAATAACAATGGGCTTAAAAATGCGCCTTTGTTTGCATCTGCATCTGTCACTTCTACACTATCAAGACTGCCATACACAATTTGCGATGCAGCCAGTAATTTCTGTACCTGCGATTTTACTTCTTCGCGTTGCGATTGACCAGCCAATGCTCCCATTCTTACTTTTTCATTAAGCGGGTTGCCAATTACTGTTTGCGCCAATGCGGCGGCTATAGCTTTTTGCACATCTTCCAGTGTTTTCTCGGGTACAAAAATTCTTCTTATTGCAGTACATTTCTGTCCTGCTTTTACGGTCATTTCTTTTTTTACTTCTTTAATAAACACCTCCCATTCTGGTTTATCCGGCATTACATCATCGCCCAATACAATACAGTTTAAAGAATCCGCTTCCATGGTAAACGGAACATTTTCTTTTAAAATGTTCTTGTTGGATTTTAACATCAACCCTGTAGTTGCAGAACCGGTAAACGTAACTACATCCTGCGAGTTAACATGATCCAGCAAATCACCAACGCTACCACAGATTAATTGTAATGCACCTGCAGGTAAAATACCACTGCTTATAACTTCTTTTACTACTGCTTCAGTTAAAAAAGATGTAATGGTAGCTGGCTTTACAATAGCAGGCATGCCTGCCAAAAGGTTCACTGCAATTTTTTCAAGCATACCCCATACCGGAAAATTAAATGCATTGATATGAACAGCAACACCTTCTTTAGGCACAAGAATATGTTGCGCCATAAAAGTATTGCCCTTGCCCAGGTTGTGATTTTCTCCATCTAGGCAATAAAATTCTGTTGGAAATTTTCTGCGCAAAGATGCATTGGCAAATAAATTGCCGATGCCACCTTCAATATCAATCCAGCTATCAACTTTGGTTGCACCAGTTTGGTAACTAATTGCGTAAAATTTTTCTTTTTGTGCAGTAAGGTGCAATGCAAGTGCACGCAACATTCTTCCACGCTCATGAAAACTCATTTTGCGCAATGCAGGATTACCCACTTCTCTTCCGTATTGCAATGCGCCTGCAAAGTCAATGCCTTTTGATGTAGCACTGGCAATAACCTGTCCGTTCACTGCATTGTATAAATCCTGTCCGTCACCATCGCCTTTTATCCAGCGGCCAGTAATATAGTTTTCAAGTTTATTCATACAGCTTCGTTGTTTAACTATGTAAATTAAAACAAAAGAAAAAGAAGTGATAATATCATTTTATTGGTTGATTGATTATAATTTTGCGGCCAGATTCAATTCTTATTCTTTTTATGTTGAAACAACTAACAGCTGCAATTTTATTACTGGCATTTATGGCCAGTAGTTTTTGCAGAACTGTTATTGTGCTAGACTATTATGCCAACTCTGCCGCTTACGCCAAAGCCTGTATCAATAAAGCAAGAAGCGAAATGCATTGTAATGGTAAATGCCAGATGATGAAAAAACTGGACCAGCAGGAAAAAGATGAACAGGATAACCTTGAAAGAAAAGCTGAAAACAAAAATGAAATCCCTCCTGCCAATACTTTTTGCAGCATAACTTTTTTCAGTGTAGAAAAAACACTTCGTACTACTGCCAACATGCAGCATAAAAAACCAGTTGACAGATCTTACACTTTATTTCGCCCGCCAGCTACAACTTGTTCTTTTATTTTATTGAGTTGATTAAAAAGCCTGCAGAATAATTTCTGTGAGGCAAACATTTATCGTTCCACTTCAAAAAAAATTTATGAAGAAGTTGTTTATTGCGGCTATTATGCTGCTGTGCGTGCATTTGTGTAACGCCTGCGAAATATGCGGTTGCGGCGTTGGCAATTATTATATAGGTATACTACCACAGTTTAGCCATACTTTTTTTGGCGTACGTTACCAGTTTAGAAAATTCAATACACGTTTAACAGACGATCCTTCACAATTCAGCAATGATCGTTACCAATCCATAGAACTATGGGGCGGATGGAATATTGGCAAAAAATGGCAGGTGCTTGCTTTTGTTCCGTATAATATCAGTCACCAGGTTTCTGATGAAGGAACCAATAACCTTAATGGCATTGGCGATATAGCCACTATTGTTAATTACAAACTGTTTGATCTTGCATCTACCAGCAGTAAAAAGAAACTGGTTACACAACAATTGTGGATTGGAGGTGGTATAAAGCTGGCCACAGGAAAGTTTAGTATCGATCCTACTGATCCGGATGTTGCTGCAGCGGCCAATTCTCAAATCGGTTCCGGCAGTACCGATTTTATGCTTAATGCTATGTACAATATCCGCATTAATAAGTTTGGCGTTACTACAAGTGCTAATTATAAAATCAATACTACCAACAGTAGCGAATACAGGTTTGGAAATAAATTTAATGCAAGCAGTTTTGCGTTTTATGCATTACCTGTTGCAAAAACAACTTTTACGCCCAATCTTGGTATTTTGTATGAGCATTCTGCTATTAATGTTTTACAGAGCACAAAAGTGGAGCAGACGGGTGGATATCTAACACTTGCTGCAGCAGGTGCAGAAATCACCATTAAAAAAATTACTGTTGGGGGAAACCTGCAATTACCGGTTGCGCAAAATTTTGCCAACGGCCAAACAGAATCAAAGCTTAGGGGAATGCTGCACTTAACAGTTTCGTTATAAACATTGCATAAAAAATGCCGCTCAAAATTTGAGCGGCATTTTTATATTTTTCAGCAAATGCTATTATGCTAGTTGCTTTCCATTGATAGCATTGCTCAACAGATCAAAAATTTCTTCTACACTGCCTTCCCCTTTTATCATTTCTACTTTACCAAACTGGTGGTAGTAATCTGCAACAGCAGATGTTTTCTTGTGGTATTCTGCAATCCTGGCGCGGATAACATCTTCTTTGCTATCGTCGCTTCTTCCACTGGTAAGGCCGCGGTTCAATAGGCGTTTTACCAGTTCTTCTTCACTTACCTGCAATGCCAGCACTACATTTATTGCGGCATTGTATTTAGTTAATAAAGCATCCAGTGCTTCAGACTGTGCTTTTGTACGAGGAAAGCCATCAAACAAAAAACCTTTTGCCTGCGGATTGTTGGCAAGAGCTGAGCTAATCATACCAATTACCACTTCATCCGGAACCAGTTGTCCCTGGTCCATTAACTTCTTAGCTTCCAATCCCAATACGGTCTGGTTGGCAATCTCGCTGCGTAAAAGATCTCCGGTAGAGAGATGTTTTAATCCATACTTTGCCATCAGTTTCTCTGATTGCGTACCTTTTCCGCTACCCGGAGGACCAAATAAAATTAAATTGAACATACTTGTTGCTTAGCCTTTGGAGAAAAACAAATATAAAGGAACAGCCTTAAAATACCGTTAACAATTTTAGGCTCTTTTTTAAGAATTATCTAAATTGTTAAACTGTCGCTGATGTCCTCAAAGCGACAATCTGGCCCAACCATTGCCCCGTAGTTTTGTTGTATAAACAAGCATATGAAAAATGTTATAAAATTAGTCCTGGTATTTTTACTGCCAGCAGTATTTGCACAATGCAGTTATTCTCAACCGGGCAATACCGCTAAAAAAACAAATAGTATGGATAGCACAAACAAAAAAAATCCGGTATTCTCTAAAACAGATACTAAGCCGGTAAACCTGAGTGATGAAGAGTGGAGAAAAATATTACCTGCCGATGTTTACAGTATCGCGAGGCAAAAAGGTACTGAACGTCCGTGGACGAGCCCATACGAAACCTCGAAAGAAATCGGCACATACTACTGTGCAGTTTGTGGAAACCCTTTGTTTAAAAGCGATACCAAATTTGAAAGCGGGTGCGGGTGGCCAAGTTTCTATGAGCCTATTAGTAAAACCAGTATCATTTACAGTGCTGACAATTCTTTTGGTATGAAAAGAACAGAAGTAGAATGCGGAAGGTGTAAATCTCATTTAGGCCATGTGTTTGATGATGGACCGCCGCCAACAGGCCTTAGATACTGTATTAACGGTGTAGTGCTCGATTTTGAAAAAGCAAAAGACGCAGAGAAAAAATACAACGAAAAAAAAGCAGGTGAATAATAAAAGCCCCGGATAATAACCGGGGCTTTTTATTTGTTATGTTTTATAAGGGTGATTATATTTTCTTCATGTCGATATTGAGTGTAATATCAACATCTTTTCCAACTACTGCTCCGCCTGCTTCTGTAAGCGCATTCCATTTTAAATTATAATCAAAGCGGTTAATGGTTGTTTTTGCTTTAAAGCCGGCATGTGTACCGCCCATTGAAGCAGAAGTTACAGTACCACCATAAGTAACATCAAAAGAAACAGTTTTTGTAATATCACGAATGGTAAGATCTCCTGTTAATTTGTATTTATTGTTTCCTAAAGATTGAAAAGATTTGCTCGCAAATTTTATCTGCGGAAATTTAGCCGCGTTAAAGAAGTCATCAGATTTCAGGTGCTTATCCCTCATTTCATTATCTGTGCTCAGAGAATTTACGTCTGCAGTAAAATTGATTACTGCATCTGTAAAATCTGGTTTTGAATTTGTCATTTCCCCATCAAAAGATTTAAAACTGCCTTCCACATCAGAAACAACCAGGTGAGATACTGAAAATTTTACATTGGTATGCGGTTTATCAAGCACCCATTTGCCCGGGGCCTGCACCAGTTCCGGCCAATTTGGATTAGCAATTGTTGATGCATCACTTTTTAAAATAGTAAAGGCTGAAGTAAGCGTAAGGACTGTTAGAGCTCCTAAAAACAAGACAGTTTTAATCATATGAAATTTTTTAATGTTTAAACATTAAACAAAGATAATACGTTTTCCCGAATCCAAAAGGCAAGCATTAGATTTTTTGATTTGCTTTAACAAAGTAGCTGTTTTCAAAACCGGCCGTTGATAATATAAAGCTTTGGGGCTTGCACTATAGCAGTACTTTTGCTTTTAAACAGCTGAAATACATGAGCCATTTAAAGCTATCGCAGCTTTCAGAAACACTTATTGGTTCTGAAATAGTAAAACTTGGTGGAGAAATAAGGGACAAAATCCGGCAGGGAGAAAAAATCTACAACTTTACAGTAGGTGATTTTGACCCATCAATCTTTCCTATACCTAAAGAATTAGAAGATGCTATTGTAGAAGCCTACAGAAAGCATTTTACTAACTATCCCGCAGCAGAAGGCAATCTTGACCTGAGAGAAGCACTTGGCCAGTTTATGAGAGAAAGGCAACAACTGGAGTATACGCCGTCTGAAATTTTAGTGGCAGGCGGTGGTCGCCCATTGATATATTCATTGTTCCGTGCTATTTGCGATAAGAGCGATAAGGTGATATATGCTGTGCCTTCCTGGAATAATAACCATTATGCAAATTTTGTTGGTGCAGAGCATGTAGTAGTAGAAGCCAGTAAGGAAAATAATTTCATGCCTTCGGTTGAGCAGCTAAAGCCACATATTAAAGGTGCTGTGTTATTGGCACTATGTTCTCCGCAAAACCCAACGGGCACCACTTTTACAAAGGAAGATTTGGAGGCCATCTGCAATATGGTGATAGAAGAAAATAAGAAACGCGGAGACAATGAAAAGAAGTTGTATGTAATGTACGATCAGATGTATTCGCTGCTTACATATGGAAAGATTATCCATTATAACCCCGTAACGCTTAATCCCGCCATGCGGCCCTATACTATTTTTATTGATGCCATTAGCAAAGTGTTTGCAGCTACGGGTGTACGTGTTGGCTGGTCTATTGGGCCTGCTCAAATTATTGATAAAATGAAAGCAATTATGACGCACCTGGGTTCGTGGGCGCCAATGGCAGAGCAGAAAGCTGTAGCTGGCTATCTTTCGCAAAAAGAAAACATTGATGGCTATCTCGCACATTTTAAA
Source organism: Chitinophagaceae bacterium (assembly GCA_044227095.1). Classification (GTDB taxonomy): domain Bacteria; phylum Bacteroidota; class Bacteroidia; order Chitinophagales; family Chitinophagaceae; genus JACMLD01. The sequence goes on from JBGAFV010000001.1 coordinate 1,063,409, forward strand.
AATGAGCTGGAAATACGCTTAAACAGGCTTTACAATGGCTTTCAACAATTAAAAACTGAAGGATACAAAGTAGATGCTATTGCCCCACAAGGGGCCATTTATCTTACCGTTCAATTTAATTTTACCGGTAAAAAAACAGCCGACGGAAAAATTTTAGAAAAGCAAGCCGACACAACTGCTTATTTGCTGAATGAAGCAAAACTGGCTGTTGTTCCATTTTATGCTTTTGGCGCATCACCTTCTTCAAGCTGGTACAGGCTTAGTGTTGGCACATGCAAAAAGGAAGAAATAGATTTGGTGATAACACAGTTAAGAGAGGCGTTGAAAAAACTGCAATAATGTTTGATGGGTTAACCAAAGAGATACGGAACACAGAGCAACGCAAAAAGGCTTTAACGATCAACTTCGGAGATCCTGAGATTATATTCAATGCGCTTAATAACGGATCTCTTTTGAGGCGATACACGGGATGTTTCTTCGAAACTTCTAAGCTTGCAGCTTGTAGCTTTTCTTTACCGCTCCTTTGCGCTCTTTGAGTGAAACCAATAACCACGGAAACACAGGTAGCACGGGAGTAACATAGCGGTTATCGTAGATAATTTTAAGGCGATATACGGGATGTTTCTTCAAATTACTAAGCTTGCAGCTAATAGCTAACAGCTTGTAGCTTTTCTGATCTGCTCCTTAGCGCCTTTGCGTGAAACAACTACCCAAAAAAAAGCCCCCGGATTTACCGGGGGCTTTCAATATTTTTTATATGGCGGTTAGTTCTTGTTGCAAACAAACTGAAAAGGCTTTAGTTCCGGTTGATGAATAACCTTCACTATTTTTTTTCTGTTATGAACTACCTTATGTTTTGTAATGTCAAAAACTTCGTGGGCTGTACAAAAACTGTCTACTGTTTCAAGCTGAAACAAGAGTGAGTTAAGTTTTTCAAGTTCTAACTCAATCTGATACTGGTTCATAGTTTCATCTTTCACCAGGACAAGCAAATCCCTGTTAGTAGCCTTCATGTCTTATTAGATTTTAATATCCAACATAACCTTTGTGAATTCCGCAACCACAACTTTTTCCAGATACACGTCGTTCACTACTACAACTTACAGCAAGAACCGCTATAACTATTAGTAAGAACATTAACCTTATACTGTTATTTTTCATGGTTTGGTATTTCTAAATTAAACTATTTTGCTAACAAAATAGTATTCAGCCCTACAGCAAATTTAAAATATTAACATTACAAATAAACACACATATACTGCACTAATAGCCCCATTAGACTGGGGTCTGGGCCACGCTACCCGGTGCATACCTGTTATACAAAAACTCTTATTTGCTGGTTTTAAAGTAATTATCGCCGCAGAAGGGGATCAGAAAATACTATTGCAATCTGAGTTTCCAACAATTGAATTTGTAGATTTAGCCGGCTACAGGCTTAAGTATGGCGTTTCCAGGTGGCATACCATTCTAAAAATTATTCTTCAGATCCCCAAAATATTGACAGGAATCAATAGAGAAAAAAAATGGCTTCGCAATTTTATTAGATACAAACACGTAGATGTAATTGTCTCCGACAACCGTTTTGGATTACGGCATAAAAATATTCTTTCAATTTTTATTACCCATCAGTTGCATATAAAAACTTCTCTGGGAAAGTTTTTCGATTTAATGGTGCAGAAAGCAAACTATTATTTTATCAATCAGTTTAATTATTGCTGGGTGCCAGATGTAACAGGCGATATAAATTTTGCAGGTGAACTATCTCATCCCAAACTAAAGCCCAACATTTCTTTATTTTATATTGGTGCGCTTTCAAGAATTAATAAAGAAGAAATACCAGTAACAAATAAACTATTAATAATTCTTTCCGGACCGGAACCACAGCGAACTATTATAGAAAACACTATACTGGCACAATTAAAGAACACAACATACGCTGCTATTGTAATAAGAGGATTACCTGCAGCAACAATTATTGAGCCACCACGCAAAGGGATAAGTGTTTATAATCATATTCCTGCGCTTTCATTGCAGCATTTAATCAATCAGTCAGAAATCATAATCAGCCGCCCTGGCTATAGTAGTGTTATGGATTTATTGCCATTGAGTAAAAAATGCATTTTTATTCCTACACCGGGGCAGGCAGAGCAAGAATACCTTGCAGATTGGTTAACCCAAAATAATTACGCATGCACATGCCAGCAAGATAAATTTGCTTTAGCCGAAATGATAGAAAAAGCGGAGAAAATAAATACCACTAATCTTTCTTTTCTTAAAACCCCCGAACAAATAGAAACTGCAATAAAAGCAGTAACAGAAAAACTAACTACCAGGCTATAATTGTATTATTTTATACGCAAATGCTAAGATTGCAATTTAGGATAATCATAAAAAAGCAGGTCTGGGGGAACTGAGAAAAAATCTTCCCAATTATCTGTATCTGCCTTAACTGCAAAAATACCACAGGTTGGTATATTATCCGTTTTTAGAAGCGGTGTAAGTGTATTCGCAAATTCGGTAATGCCGGGATTATGTGAGAAAACGGCAACTGTATCAAAGCTGTTGTTTATGCCACGTATAAAAGTTTCAAAAAAAGATTCCTTGGGCATATACAAACCTTTTTCAAATATTATTTTATCGGCAGCAACATTAAAGAAAGCAGCAAATTTTTCAGCAGTAGTTTTTGCCCTCAGGGCGGGACTGGCAATAAATGCATCTATTGTATTAATATTTGCCTTTAAACGTTGCGCCATTTCATCAGCATTTTTAAAACCCCGAGTATTTAAGGGCCTATCAAAATCTGATAAACTTATTTCATCCCAACTACTCTTGGCATGACGAATTAATAACAGAATTTTCATATGTGAGAAAGATATATTGATCAATGCTTTCACATTTGAAAAACCGCAATTCTAAATGCTGAAAATTAAAACAGGTTTGTGATTTATGGTTTTAGCAAAAGGAAAATTAGCTTAAAACGGGCTGTTTCAAAACTACGATTATTTTTTTCCAAACCCAGTTTATTATTAAATATTTTAATATCCCTAAGAGCTTTTTTAATACCCACGAACGTTTTTCTTTTCAACGTAGTTAATAAATGCTTTATTAACTACGTGGTTACCCCCAGGAGTAGGATAGTTTCCTGTAAAATACCAATCGCCTGTATTGGTTGGACAAGCATTGTGTAAAGATTCTATTGTTTGATAAATAACTTGCACTGGTATATCTAAGCCCTCTGGTGTAATTAACTCAGCAATTTTATTTGAAATTTCTTCTGTAGTAAATGGTTTATAAATCTGCCGTACTACATTCTCAGTATGCAATTGTCCTGTTCGCGATAATTCCAAACAGCGTTCATATAATTCCTGCAGCAAGTCTTCTTTATCATGCTCTTTCAAAAGTTCCATTGCTGCCCTGAAAGCAATAAAATCGCCGAGCTTGCTCATATCTATTCCATAACAATCGGGGTAACGTATTTGCGGTGCAGAAGAAACAATAATAATTTTTTTAGGCCGCAGTCTTGAAAGCATTCTTACAATACTTTCTTTAAGTGTAGTGCCCCTTACTATAGAATCATCAATTACAACAAGTGTGTCTTCATCTTTTTTAAGCGTACCGTAAGTAATATCATACACGTGCTGCACCATTTCGTTACGGTTAGCATCTTCAGTAATAAAAGTGCGCATCTTTACATCTTTGATGGCAATTTTTTCTACCCTGATGCGCCTGTTTATCATTTCTTTCAGCTTCTCATCATCGTAATTTTTTCCCCATGACAATATCCGTTCTACCTTCACTTTGTTCATATAATCTTCCATACCTTTTTGAAGGCCGTAAAAAGCTACTTCTGCTGTGTTTGGTATAAAAGAGAAAATGGTATTTTTTAAATCGTGATTGATGGCGTTTAAAACTGCATTGCTGAGGTTATAGCCAAGTGCACTTCGCTCACGGTAAATTTTTTCATCGTTGCCACGTGAAAAATAAATGCGTTCAAAACTGCATGCCCTTCTTTCTTTGGGTTCCAGTATTTGCTCAATGCTATAATCTCCATTTGCACGTATTATCAGTGCCTGGCCTGGCATTAGTTCTTTCACCTCGTTTTCGCCCACATTAAAAGATGTGCGTATTGCTGCCCTTTCAGATGCAGCTACAATCATGTCTTCACTAATATAATAATAAGAAGGCCTTATGCCATGCGCATCACGCATCACAAAAGCATCCCCATTGCCAATTAAACCGCCAATGTGGTAACCACCGTCAAAAAACTTTGTTGCTTTTTTTAGAACGTTTACTATATCAAGATGGCCCGGATCCTGTTCATCCTCCTTCACCATAAAATGATGTACAACTTCCATCATTGCTGCAAGGTCGCTCTGCCGCTGAAACTCACCCGGGTCTATATTAACAAGTGAAAAAAGTTCTTCCGTATTTACCAAATTAAAATTCCCGGCCAAAGCAAGGTTGCGCACGGGAATTGTATTTCTTTTTATAAACGGATGACAAAAGTCTACGTTATTCTTACCTTGGGTGCCGTATCGCAAATGACCAAGCAAAAGCTCGCCAAGGAAGCGTACATGCCCTTTTAGTAATCCCGGGTGCTTTTTTATATCTGGCTGATATTTTTCCAGGTCGGCTATTTCTTCAGATACCTGGCGAAATAAGTCTGCAATTGGCTGAGAGGCTATGCTTCTCATTCTGTGCAAAAAAGGATAGCCGGGCTCAACGTTCAGCTTTACAGAAGCAATGCCAGCGCCATCCTGACCGCGATTATGCTGCTTTTCCATAAGCAGGTATAACTTATTAAGGCCGTACAAAACAGAACCATATTTCTGCTGGTAATATGGAAGAGATTTACGTAAACGAATAAGGGCCAGGCCGCATTCATGTTTAATAGCATCACTCATGGTAGGAAATGAGGCGCAAAAATAAGCCGAGTTTACGAGATAAAAAACCTTTATACAAAGACAGGCTGGATAATTTTGAAGTTGAAATGCCCATTAAAAAAGTTATTGCATGTAATACAAGTCCAAATCACACACAGGCACAACCGTTTATAGCCCGGTAGAACCGGGCTGTTAAACTAAAATTTATATTCTTTAACGGGTGTAAAATTCTGTTAAACGTATCCTGCAGAACTATTTATAAAGTTTACCAGCGAAGCAGAATTTTTAAGTTTCAGCTTTTTTAGAATATTATGCCTGTGAACTTCAACAGTTTTTAGTGAAATATCCAACTGCAGAGCTATTTCTTTTGAAGAATGCCCTTCGCGGATATGGTGTATGATCTGCATTTCTCTTTCTGTGAGCGAGTTGATGCTTGGCGTATCATGATTATCTTCCAGCAACTGATCAGAAATAATTGTTTTTATTTCATCACAAACGTATTTATTGCCCCTGTAAACTTCTGTTATAGCATTAAACATTTCTTCTTTTGAAGAGTTTTTGGTTACATATCCTCTTGCGCCTACCTGCAGCATTTTTTTTGCATAAGCAGGTTGAGAATGCATGGATACTCCAATTACTTTTGACTCCGGCGCTACTTTGCGAATTTTTTCGGTGGCTTCAAAACCATTAAACGGCGCCATGTTAATGTCCATTAGCACTATATTGGGCGATAACTCTTTTGCAAATTCTACAGCCTGTTCTGCATCGCCGCATTCTGCCACTACTTCAAAACGCTCATCACTGTTAAGAATATAAGTCCATGTTTCACGAATGAGCTTGTGATCATCGGCAATTAAAATTGTAATCTTTTCCATAGTCCGTCATTTATAAGTTATGAAATGGTACCTGAATAAATAATTTGCAACCTTTTCCGGGTGCACTGGTTATAGTTATATCTCCATTAAAAAGATGTGCACGGCTTTCAATATTTGAAAGGCCTACTCCTTTTTTAAATTTAACTTTTCCTGGCTCAAAACCTTTACCATTATCTGCAATAGAAAGATTGATAAGTTTTCCATCTATACTTAAATCTATTGTAACATGGCTGGCATTTGCGTGTTTTAAAACATTGTTTATCTGCTCTTGTATAATACGGAAGAGCATCAGTTTTTGTTTATCGTCTATCTGGTTTTCAAAATCTCCTTTGTATAAAAACTGAACCTGTAATGAAGTGGTCATCCGCAATGATTCTACCAGGTCGTTGATAGAATCTACAAGCCCAAGATCTTTTACACTGGGCGGCACCAATGCTTTGGAAATATGTCTTATTTCATTGATGGCTGTAAAAATGCTGTCTGAGCTCTTTTTAATGAGTGCATCTTTTTGCTTTGTATCTGTTTTTGCCAGTTCCAGGTAAAGTTTTGCAGTAGAAAGTATCTGGTTTACATTATCGTGAAGCTCTTTTCCTATTTCTGCTCTTTCTTTTTCCTGCGCATCCACTACAGCCTGTGCAATTGTTTTTTGTTTATTTAATTGCTGCGCAAGCACCTGGCCTTCTAATTCTTTCCTGCCTGTAATATCCTGCATAGAACCTACAAAACGCACCGCATTGCCATCGTTGTCCCAAATAATAAATGATCTGTCGGCAACAAGCAAATAGCTATTGTCGCCCTTCTGAAACCTGTATTCTGAATAAATAACACCTCTTTCCCCGTTTTTGATGGCGTTTGTGTATATCTTTTTTGTTTTTTCTCTTTCTTCAGGATGAATCTTGCTTTCCCAAAATCCGTGTTTGCCTGAATGCTTTTCATAAGTATAACCAAAAATGGCATAAAAGCTTTCGCCGAGATAAAGTTTTTTGTTTTTGATATCGTAGTCCCATATAACATCATTGGTTGCTTTTGTTGCAAGCAGGTACCTTTCGTTACTGATGTTTATTTTTTGTTCTGCCTGTTTGTTTTCTATAATAACCCCCAGCAAAGTAGCAGCACGTTTAAATAATTCCAGTTGCTCTTCCGAAGGCGAAATTTGCTCACGATAATAACCTGCAAAAGAACCAAGCACTTTATTTGCAGATGTTATAATAGGAAAAGACCAGCATGCAGCAAGTTTATATTTGGCAGCGGTTGCGGCATATTTTTTCCAGAGGGGATCGTTTTTTATATTTGAAACGATAATGGTTTTGCGTAAAAAAATTGCCGTGCCGCAGGAACCAACTGACGGGCCAATTTCTGTTCCGTTTACTTTTTTTATAAACCCAGGCGGCAGGCTTGGTGCAGACAAATGGTTCATGGTCTTATTGTCTTCATCCAGCAACAATACGGAACACAAAAGGCCTGGGTTAAATTTTTCCATGCCGGTAAGAAAATAATCCGTGGTGTTTTTTAAAGATGCATCGGGATTAATGTTTAATTCCAGCACTTCTTTCTCCAGCGAAAGCAGCATCTGCTGTTTCTTTCTGTGTGTAATGTCTTTAAAATAAATAAACAAGCCCTGTTGCGATGGATATGCATTGATATCAAAATAACCTTTTAATGATTCTATATAAAGCTCAAAAGAAAATGCTTTTTTGGAAACTATTGACCGGCGGTAAATCTTCAATTGCCGCACTTGATTTACTTCGGGAAAAGCTGTCCATAAATTTCGTCCAAGCACTTCAACATCTTTAATACCTGTCAGTTGTTCTGCTATTGAATTCCACCACAAAATATTGTGCTTGTTGTCCAGCGCAATAAACCCATCTGTAATACTGTTGAGTATGTTGGTGATATGACCAGAGTAGGCTTGTAGCTGCTGTTCAGATTGTTTGCGTTCAGAAATATCGTAAAGGCTTATAATAATTCCGTCTATAACACTGTCAGCAAATTTGTTGATTCCTTTTGTTTCAACCCATGTCCACACCCCATGTTTATTTTTAAGGCGCAAGTCTGCAACAATACTTGCACCCGGGTTCATTTGCAGCTCTCTAAATAATTTTTTGCAACGCTGTAAATCTTCGGGGTGTATAAAATCAAATGCATCCCGTCCTGATAGTTCATCTTCTGCGTATCCCAGCACAGTGGTTATAGAAGGTGTAACATATTTAATCAATCCACCGTTATCAAGCACAAACACAACATCTATTAAATTCTGCAGGATAGATTTAAATTTCAATTCATTCCGGCGAACTTTTTCTTCTGCTTTTATTTTTTCAGTAATGTCGTGGTTAACCGAAATATAACCAGTTATAACATTACCCGGATCTTTTAGAGCAGATACCATGCAAAGCAAATAAACAATTTCTCCGTTTGCCTTTTTATACTGCATTTCTCCCTGCCAGTATCCTTTTTCTTTTAGTTGCTGAATTGAATTTTCTGATCCAGTATTCAAAAAGTCGGGCAATATAAGATCTGGCATACTCTGCCCAACAGCATCTTTTGCTTCAATGCCATAGATGTCTTCGGCTTTTTTATTCCAGGTAACTACTTTAAAGTTTACATCTGTAGAGATAATTACGTCTGATGCGTTTCAATAAGTCTTGCCTGGAACCTTATGGTTTCTTCCGCTGTTTTATAATCATGTATATCAACTAACGATCCTATATAACCGAGAAAAGTTCCGTCTTCTAAAAACCGTGGTATTGATTGATCGAGAACCCAACGATATTCGCCAGTGCGATATCTTAAACGGTACATGAGAGAAACCGGTTTTTTTTCCAGATACCCTTTTTTATATTCGTCTATGCCAATATGAATGTCACCGGGATGTATTACTTTATTCCATCCATCTCCCCATGCCTCTGCTGCACTAATGCCGGTAAAATCTGTCCAGTATTTATTTACATAAGTTGTTTTATCGTCTGCATTGCTTACCCAAATCATTACAGGTGCGTTGTCTGCCATATTACGGAAACGCTCTTCACTTTCCAGCAGAATATTTTTTATTCTTTCTTTTTGTGTTATATCATTTATTATAACAAGTCTTGAGTTCTGGCTGTTGTGTTGAAAATTATACGACTGAACTTCTACCTGCAATAAAGTGCCGTCTTTTTTGCGGTGTACCCGCATGGTTTTATCATCTACTTTTACGGGCTTAAGCATGTTGAGGTGGCGTGCAAGCTTCTCCCGTTCACTTTCGGGCCGTATATCATTTATAGTCATCTGCAGAAAAACCTCTTTTGTATAACCATATAAGGCAATGGCAGCTTCGTTTACATCTATAAAACGAAAGGTAGCCCTGTCATAAATCCACATGGGTTGCGGGTTTTCATAAAACAGGGATTTGTACATCTCATAACCGGTAAACTTTGGTGTAGATGTTTGTATGGGATTGCCAATTGGTTGTCCCGTCCAAAGCAATAATGCATTTTTTTGATAGCCCTGGTAAAGGCGGATCACCGTCCATTTTACAAAGTTGCCTGGCTTTTTTGCGTAAAGTAATTCTGCGGTAAATTCAAACGTTGCGTTATTTTCCAAAATTGCACCCAGCGTTTGCGTAGTAAGCGCAAATTCGCTTACGTTTAAAAAGTAAAGTATCTGACGGTCAACTACCTGTGCGGGTAAAATTTCTATGGCATTGAAGAAAGCATCATTGGCATATGAAGTGTTTGCGTACAAATCTGTAATCACAGTGTAAACCTGCGACAGCGATTGATTAATTTCAGGTGCAGCCACTTTCGCTGTAATACTTCTCATAATTACCTCATTAAAAAAACAACACTCTAAGGTTAAAGGCAAACAAATGCTTTATCTGTCGTACAAATAGTTAGCAACTCTCTATTAAATGTAAACAAAAAAGCACTGATATATTCAGTGCCTTAGATATAATTAAGCCCTTTAAGGGTTAACCCCTATTTTGCAACACTGGCTGCATTCTGCATCCATTTTTGTAATTGAGAGCAGGTTTTATAATCATCATCAATCATGATATAGTAGGTAGAAATTTTATTATTGAACCATTTTTCAATAGCATCACCTTTCTTCACTTCCAATGCACGTTGCGCTTCACGATTGTAATCATCTTTCATATTTTCTATATGTGGCTCGGTGCGTGTTTTTAAAAAAACAATGCGTACACTTTTTTTACCACGTTCATCTGTAAAAGCAACAGGTTGAGAATACTCGCCAACTTTTAGTTTTGGCAACATGGTCACAAGATCTTTATCTAACTGATCAATTGTACAAAATGTACCGCCGGGGCATTGTACCATACCAGCCGTATATTTAGAACTTTCATCTTCACTGTATTTGGAAACCGCTTCGCCAAAACTGATAGTGCCTGCAATTAATTTTGCTCTTACAGAATCCAGTTTGGCCTGGGCCAGTTTAATTTCATCATCAGTAATCTGTGGTATTTTAAGAATGTGCCGTACAGTAGCGTCATCACCAGCACGGTTTACCATTTGTATGATGTGATATCCAAACCTTGATTTTATTACCGGAGATACCTGTCCTTCTTTTAACCTGAATGCTGCCTGAAGAAATGCAGGATCCCATTGTTTTTCGGTACGGTTAATATTGTACATGCCTCCGGTGTTTTTGCTTCCGGGATCGTCTGTATACAAACTAGCCAATGTTTCAAACTTTCTTGTACCTGCTTCTACCTGACTTTTGTAATCGTTTAGTTCGTCAATGGCATTTTTATCAAGATCCCTTCCGGCTTTAGGGTATAAAACAATCTGCCCTATTTCTACCTGGCTTTCAAGATAAACAAGACTGTCTTTGGGAATTTTATCGAAGAAAGCTTTTACTTCTGTTGGCGTAATTTTTATTCCATCAACAATTTTATTACGCATCAGTTCGGCCTGTTTTCGTTCTTTAAAAGACTGGCGAAAATCTTCTTTAATCTGGTAAACTGTTCTTCCTGCAATCTGCTCCAGCGCTTCTTTTGATCCATACGCCTGTATAAACCCACGTACCTGGTTATCTAATAAAGACTCCAGTTCATCTTCTGCTACTACCAATGAATCTTTTTCCGCCTGCAATACAAGTGCTTTCAATGTAAGGGCCTGTTCCATTACAATACATTCAGCATTTTCAGGCACTGCTTCATTGCGGCGCTGTCTGTCTAATATTTCGTTGGTAACTTCAGACCTAAGAATAATTTTATCACCCACAATACCTACTACTTTATCTGCTACCACCTTTTGTGGTTGGGCAAATACAGCTACTGCACTCAGTGAAAAAATAAATAAAAGGATAGTTTGTCTCATACAATATGCGTCTGGAATGATCAAAAATATTCAGTAGTTCTGTTAAACCTGCGCCTGGTATGGGCTTTTAACAAAAATTTGTTGGCACAGCAGGTTAAAGGTAAAAGGTGCAAGGTATAAGGAAGAAAGCTGCGTTAATGGCCTTATACCTTATTCCCTACACCTTACACCTTGTATTATAACGTTCTCTTTACTTCTTCTTCTTCAAATGCTTCTACAATATCGCCCACTTTTAAATCATTAAAGTTTTTGATGGTAAGACCACACTCCATACCAGAAGGCACGTCTTTTACATCGTCTTTAAATCTTTTCAAGCTGGCAAGTTCTGCACTGGCGCCTTCTCCTTTTGGATATTCAACAATACCGTCGCGTATAATGCGAATTCTTGAATTGCGGTAAATTTTTCCATCCATTACAAAGCAGCCTGCAACTGTAGCTTTATCAAACTTGTATACTTCTCTTACTTCTACGTTGGCAAGTATCTTCTCCTGTATCTTAGGCTCAAGCATACCTTCCATAGCGCTCTTGATTTCTTCAATAGCGTTGTAAATGATAGAGTATGTTTTTATTTCCACACCTTCATTGTCTGCAAGTCTTCCTGCCTGTAAGGAAGGACGACAGTTAAAGCCAACGATTACTGCATCTGATGCTGCTGCAAGCAACACATCATTTTCTGTAATAGCTCCTACACCCTTCAATACAACATTAATAGCTACTTCATCTGTAGAGAGTTTCTGCAATGAGTCGCTTAATGCTTCCACAGAACCATCCACATCACCTTTAATAATCAGGTTCAGTTGTTTGAAATTGCCGAGTGCAAGACGACGGCCAATTTCATCAAGCGTAATATGTTTCTTGGTTCTTATACCCTGCTCACGCAATATTTGTGCTCTCTTATTGGCAATTTCTTTTGCTTCGGCTTCGTCTGAATAAATCTTGAATTTTTCACCAGCTTGTGGTGCACCATTTAAACCAAGAATCTGAACTGGTGTAGATGGTGGTGCACTGTCTACACGCTGGTTGCGTTCATTGGTCATAGCTTTTATACGGCCATAATACTGTCCGCTCACCATCAAATCTCCCTGGCGAAGTGTTCCGTTTTGCACCATCAGCGTGGCTACATAACCACGGCCTTTATCGAGTGATGCTTCAATAATGCTACCAGAAGCTTCTTTATCGGGATTAGCTTTCAGCTCTAATAATTCGGCTTCCAGCAATACTTTTTCAAGCAGTAAATCAACATTCAAACCTTGCTTGGCGCTTAGTTCCTGGCTCTGGAATTTTCCACCCCATTCTTCTACCAATATGTTCATGCTGGCCAGTTGCTCGTATATCTTTTTGGGATTTGCGCCGTCTTTATCAATTTTATTGATAGCAAAAATCATAGGAACATTGGCTGCCTGTGCGTGACTGATGGCCTCTTTTGTTTGAGGCATTACAGCATCATCGGCTGCTACAACTATGATAGCGATATCGGTAATTTTTGCTCCACGGGCACGCATAGCCGTAAACGCTTCGTGACCGGGCGTATCCAGGAATGCTATCTTTTTGCCATTAGGTAAAGTTACTTCGTAAGCGCCTATGTGCTGGGTAATACCGCCGGCCTCACCTGCAACCACATTGGCACTGCGGATATAGTCCAGCAATGATGTTTTACCATGGTCTACGTGGCCCATGATGGTAACAATTGGTGCACGTGGTTTCAATTCAGCCGGATCATCTTCTTCCTCTTCTTCTTCCAGTTCGGCTTGCTTATCCATATCTATGAACTCCACATCAAAACCAAATTCCCCTGCTACAAGTTCTATAACATCTGCTTCAAGGCGCTGATTGATAGACACCATCAAACCAAGGCCCATACATTTACCAATAACCTCTGCAAAACTTACATCCATAAGGTTGGCCAATTCACTTACACTAATAAATTCTGTAAGCTGCAGTTTGTTGTCCTGCATTTCTTCTCCACCCTGTTCTGCGTTCTCCTGTCTTTTTTCTCTTCTGTATTTTGCTTTAAGGCTTTTACCACGGCCGCCTGCACCAGCAAGTTTTGCCTGTGTTTCCCTAATCTTATCCTGGATCTCTTTCTTGTCAATTTCTTTTACTTCACGCCTTGCAGCTATTCCACCACCTCTTTGTGGTTGATTGCCGCCTCTTTTAAACCCACCTCCGCCGCGGTTTGGCTGATTAACAACCGGCCCTGCATTGGGATCTCTTTTTACAATACCGAGGCCACCGGTTCTTCTTGGTGGTTGAGCTGCGCCCCCCTGTTGTCCCTGGCCCTGGTTTTGTCCGGGCTGGTGACGGGCTACAAAAGGCTCACCCTTTTTATCAATAGGGATGCGTTTGCGTTTACGTTTTTCTTCGTTGGGCTTTGGCCTTGTATCACTATCTACCGGCAATTCAATTTTGCCAAGAATTTTTGGCCCTTCAAGTTTTTCTGCCCTTATGTTTTCTATAAATGGCGCCTGTTGTTCTTCTTCTTCGGGTTCTGCAACAGGTTCCTGTTTATCGGCTGCTTTATTAAGCACTACAGGAGCTTCTTCTGTTTTTTTCTTTGACTCTGCTTTTTTGGTATCAGCAACTGGTTCAGCAGAAGCTTCTGGTGTTTCTTTTTTCGCTACTTCTTCTTTTTCTTTCTCTATAACTTCTTCTTTTTTCTTTACCCCTTTTTTAGGGCGGGTAGAAGAATCGATAGCAGACAGGTCTATTTTATCCAGCACTTTTGGCCCTTCAATTTCCGGCGCATCTACCTTCACAATTTCCGGTGCTGCTTTTTCTTCAACCTTTGGTTCTTCTTTAACCGGCGCTGTTGTTTTTTCTACTACTTCGGGCTGTTTTACTTCTTCTACCGGTTTTTCTTTTTTGGTTACAGGCGCTTCTTTTTTGAAAAGAATTTCTTCTTCGTCTTTTTTCTTACGTGCATCTGCGCTTCCACCTTTGGGCAGGTCGATCTGATCGCTTTTGATCTTAGCGACTTTATCTCCCTGAAATTCCTGCTGCAAAGAGCGGTACATATCCTCCGTCAGTTTCGAAGTAGGCTTAAGATCGTCTTTACTAAAGCCTTTGCCAGAGAGAAACTCAATAAGGGTATCCTTACCAATGTTAAACTCTTTGGCAGCGGCCATTAACCGTGGTGTTGTTGTTTCTGACATTCAGTATTTTAAATAAATAAATATTTGTTACCTGCTGTTATTGCTTTATTCAAAAAACAAGAAGTGGTAACCCGCTTTTACTCTTTATTAAATTCATTTTGCAGCACTTTTCTTACATCGTCAATAGTTTCTCTTTCGAGGTCTGTTCTTCTTTCCAGTTCTTCTGCAGTTAAATCAAGTACGCTTCTGGCAGTATCGCAACCAATGCGTTTCAGTTCATCAATTATCCATGTTTCAATTTCATCGCTGAATTCTTCAAGATCTATATCAAACTCTTCTACTTCGCCTTCATTATCGCGGAATACATCTATGCTGTAACCAGTCAATTCCTGCGCCAATTTAATGTTTACCCCTTTTCTGCCAATGGCAAGAGAAACCTGGTCTGGTTTCAGGTAAACATCAGCCTGCATGGTTTCGTTGTTAAGGTTCATTGTAGTAATCTTTGCAGGGGTAAGCGAACGTTGTATCAGCAATTGTGTATTGGCAGTCCAGTTAATAACATCAATGTTCTCGTTTTTCAATTCACGAACGATGCCATGTATACGGCTTCCTTTCATACCAACGCAGGCACCAACGGGGTCTATCCTGTCATCAAAAGATTCTACTGCAACCTTAGCCCTTTCACCCGGGTCGCGAACTATTTTCTTAATTACGATAAGGCCATCAAATATCTCGGGCACTTCAATTTCAAGCAACTTAGCTAAAAAATCCGGGCTTGTTCTTGATAATATGATTACCGGGCTATTATTTTTTAAATCTACCCTTCTTACAACTGCACGGATGCTTTCTCCTTTTTTGAAATAATCCTGTGGTATCTGTTCGCTTTTGGGCAAAATCAGTTCGTTTCCGTCTTCATCCAGCAGCAGGATTTCTTTTTTCCATACCTGGTATACTTCCGCATTGATGATATCGCCGATACGGTCGTGGTATTTTTTCACCAACACATTTTTTTTCAAATCGCCAATACGGCTTGCCAGTGTTTGTTTGGCGGCAAGAATGGCACGGCGGCCAAAGTCCATTATATCTATGCCTTCATATAATTCTTCGCCTACTTCAAAGTCAGGTTCAATTTTAGCAGCATCTTTATAAGCAATTTCTGCCAGCGGATCGTTTACCTCACCGTCGTTTACAATCATACGGCGGCGCATAATTTCCAAGTCGCCTTTTTCTGCGTTTACAATTACGTCGAAATTATCGTCTGCGCCGTATTTTTTGCGCAACAGGGTTTTAAATACATCTTCTACCACTTTCATCATGGTAGGGCGGTCTATATTTTCCGCGTCTTTAAATTCCTGAAATGCTTCAATTAAGTTAATGCTTGCCATACTCCTGAATTTAGAAAGCTTGAATTACCGGCGCTGCAAAAGTTTTACTTTTTCTTTGCCTGCAATCCATGGCTAAAATTTAATTTGAATTTTTGTTGATTTAATATTAATAAATGGGATAGTGTGTTGTACCACTTCCTTTTTTTTGTTCTTGCCAATTGTTTCTGCTACTTCAATTTCATTCTCTGTTACTGCAGTTAAAATACCTTCTGTTGTTTTTCCATCTAACTGCAATACCTCCACGTTTCTGCTGATGTTTTTTACATACTGCCTGTGCATTTTCAGTGGCTCGTCCAAACCTGGAGAAGAAACTTCCAGCGAAAAATCGCCGTCCGGGTATAGCCCTGCTTCTTCTATCATCTTATACAATGCCCGGTTAATGGATACACATCTTTCAATAGGCAAACCTGCATCTGCATCTACCGCCACCCGGATATTGTTGGTGGGTTTAATCCACACGTCTACCAAAAAACAATCAGGGTAGTTTTGCAACAAGTCCTGCAACATGCCTTTTATAACTTCTATTTGTGTTTCGCTTGCCATTACTATAAAGGCGAAGGGAACGTTTCCGTTCCCTTCGCTGATTCTTTGTCCGGCACAAATGTAACACAATAAATGTATTCCATCCAAATCTCTGGTATTTTTGTAACCAAGGAATTTTAACCACGGAGACACTGGGAACACGGAGAAGCACAGAGGGGTTTTGACGATGAACCACGGAGTTGCTGAATTTGAATTAAAAACGCTTAATGACAGATCTCTTTGAGCAATACACAGGGGCATGTTCGATGTAATCCTAGCAATCCTTTAATCTCATAAATCCTGGTTCAGACAATTTAAACCGTTTATAAAAAACCACCCGCATTAATTAAACATTAACAGCTTTTACATGTTAGCCATTTGTACATTTACGCTGTTATGATAACACGCATTATACTTTTTACGCTGGGCTTTTACATTCTTTATAAGCTCGTTTTTGATCTTATTCTGCCCATTTTTAGGGCTACGCAGCAGGTTAAACGCCAGTTTGGTGATATGCAGCAACGCATGCAGGACCAAATGAATGCGCAACAAAATGGCTATCCAAACAACGCACCTATTGAGCCTAAACCTACTGAAACGCAAAAAAGCAAAGCAGGCGATTATATTGATTTTGAAGAAGTGAAATAAACTGGCTTATTCAATAACAAATTATACGACGAAGGGTCCCGGTATTATGACCGGGACCCTTCGCCATTTTATAAACATTATAAGTTGATTAAAAAACCCATTGCCATTGTATCCACGATTTTGCATCGGCAACATTCACCATATCGTAGGTAGTGCCATCTTCTTTAAGTACAAGATAATAACCCGTTGCTTCCGCCATTTTTAACCTGAGGCTGGTATAAATAGCAGTAGCCGCAGCAGGCACTGTTCCTAATGTACCGAGAAAAGGAAAAACAACTGTTCCACCTGCAGTAAATGTTGGTGGACGGTAAGCCGCACCAAAGGTTATAGAATTATTTACAATAGGAGACAACAAATCGTAATTAATACCTCCACTTGTTCCAAATCTTGGCCAGAAAATAGTAAACCCGCTGTAATTGGGTATGGTAGCCACTTTTAAAGCATCGTCTACACCATTAATATGAAAATTGGTAACAGATACCCAGTATACATTACCGTTATTTACTGCTTTGTTCCACCATGCCTGCGGTGCATTTACATCATTTTTTAATGGGGCTATAGCACCTGCTATTGTAGCGGCAGTAGTACCATTAATGTTGGTAGTAATAGTAGAACTGCCGGCATTCCAAACAATATTATCAAAGCGGTTAATGGTTTGTGTGCCTACAACTACTGGAGTAGTAAGGTTAACACTGGTAGCTGTAAAATAAACATTGCTATTGGCCTGTTTAAGGTTTCCACCTGCATCGAGTGAATTGATGTCTACAGATTTTGCACCCCCAAGTCCGGGTGTCATTTCAAACTGGGTAGTGCCTGTTGTAACTCTTTTAAAATAATTAAGGATGCTTCCCCAGGTATTCATGGTTGATTTTAATCCGCCATTGTAATAGGCATCTCTTTGCGCCTGGGTGGCTTTTATCAAAATGGCATTTGCGCTGTTTAAATTACCAACCAGCTTTATTGTATCGCCAAGTTTTGATGGATCTACATTGTCTGCAAAAGAGAATTCAAAATCGGTACCCCAGCCGTAACTAACACCAAACGGGCTTTTAGAAATTGTTGGGTCGGGATCGCAGGGCACATGTATATAACTGTAAGTATCAAAAATAAGTGCAGGACGCTGTAATGATTTAACGCGGAAGTCTGATGTTTTTGGCACTACTGCCATTACAGTATCAAAATCTGAAAACATGGTTACCTTATTGCTATCAGTAAACTGCATATAGTAAGCAAATGTGGAAATAGGACCGGTTTGTGTTGTTCCGTTGTATGCAGTACCTGTAGTTGTTTCAATCAATAGCCATCCATAAGGTGATTTGGTCAATTTACTTTGGTAAGCTGCCATTGCTGCTGCAACCCTTTCATCCGGCGTTTGTCCGTTAATGGTATCGTTGTAAGTTTTTTTACACCCCGCAAGCGTAATAGCCACTAACAGTATATATGCTGATATTCTTTTCATGCTAAGCTGTGTTTTGGTGTTATTGTAAATAATTGACAAACGCAGTACGGCATTTGGCCCGCAATGCATAGAAATCTATATTATATACCCTGGCAAAATAATCTACCACTACTGCTTCTTTTGCTTTGATAGTAAGGTATCCTTCAGAAGTTGTACTACCTGCTTGTGAAAGCAACCGTTCATATTCATCGTAACCACCGCTCGGTCCTCTTGGCCCTCCGGCCAGCATACTGCTTATCATTTCTACAAAATCTTCATCGGGCCCGGCTTCTGCATACGCTGTAATAAAACCATCCTGACGTGCAGTAGCATCAGGAATATTAAACCATTCGCCAGTATAACCAGTAGAAATTGTTTTAAAACTAATTGGATAAAGTACATTCTGGTGCAGGATGTGACCAAACTCGTGGTGCATGGTATGCATCATCTGCTTAAATGTGTTTGAATCTTTTTTGAACCTGCTAAAACTATTTACCTGGTACAACAACATTGCAGTACCACCTTCTGCCTGTCCTAACAAAATTGATCCATTGGGCAAATACTGCGCACTACCGGCCATTTCCAAAGTTTTAGGAAGGAAACGCCTGAGGAATGCCGTATTTCCTGTTTGCTGGTTGTAAGGCGCATAAGCAACGTTCAGCAAAGCTTTTAGTACGGGTACTACTTGTGCAATATCCGGCGGTTGAATATTATAAGGAAAATCTAACTGGCCGGGCAACCACCTGTAGTTAACAGTAACATTGTAAGGAACAACAAGGCTATCGTAAATAAACTTGTCTACTGAATCTTTCGCCCATGTATCTCCACCCAAACCAGGAGGGGCTACAGACAGCGGCGTAAAATCATCTTTTTTACAGGAAGCCAGTAATACAATTACCAGTACAGTTCCTGTTAATATTTTTGATATTGTTTTCATCCGTTCAAAATTTGACTAGTTTATAATTTTCTATCGTAATTATTTTAACGTGGATTAAGCGGCATGCCATACTGTGCTGCTTCTGGCGGCAATTGCAGTATGCGGCGTTTATCAGTTGGCGCAATGGTTGCAATCACTGTACTAAAATCACTGCCATTATACCTTAAAATGGGTCTCTTCAACCTTATTAAATCAAACCATCTTAACCCTTCCTGCAAATAAGTAACACGTTTAAAATCCAATGCACATTCTATTAAGGCTGCGTCTGCAGACAATCCGTAAAAATTGGTAGCTTTTGTAGTAGTTATATTGTGTGTTGCAGGAACATAACTTTTTACATTCTTGCTTACCCACGCATTTAAGTCGGTAATAGCAGATGCCTGGTTGCCTGACCTTACATATGCTTCTGCCCTGTTCATGAGTATTTCTTCCATGCTAAACAAAGGCGCTGTACCATACCTTACACTACCAACTGTATATGGGTTCCATTTGGGTATGTTATAATATTGAGGCGTTGCTCCATATATAATTATTCCATAAGCACCACCGGTAACATTTGCTGCGCTGAAGAAATTTGCCCTTATACCTTCTCCTAATCCAAAGCGGTAAGCATAAAAATTATCGAAGTAAGCGCTGATGGCTTCCTGCAAAAGAATATTACCTGCATCACTTGACTGTGTGTAGCTATAGGTTAATTGCGAGTATTGAAGATTAGCAAAATTTGCTACCTGGTTTCTTATCAATGTAGCAGGATCAGCAGATCCAAATACAGCCGTTGCATGCGTTATTACTTTTGCATAGTCTTGTTTAAAGAGATAAAACCGGGAAGCAAATGCATGTGCTGCTTGTAACGTAAAGTGAAACTTAGGAACAGTACCATAAATTTTATCGTTTATGAGTGACAGGCCGCGGACAAGATCACTTTCTATATTGGCATAAACAGATGCTACGGTTCCTCTTGTATAAGATTGAAAAACACTTTCCTGCGGTTTGGTAACATAAGGCACACCGGGGTCTGATGCTGCGGTGGCAGGATCATATGGTTTTGCGAAAAGCGTTACCAGCATAAAGTGAGCATAAGCACGGCATACCAACGCTTCACCTTTTTGCGCAGCATAATTTGCAGAGTCTTTATTGCTGCAATAGAGCAATGCCTGGTTGGCTACAGCAATAGCCTTGTAGCAGGAATCCCAATACGCAATAGGAGAATCATACTTTACTGTTGTTGCATCCTGAAATTGATAAGCCTGTGAATTGATTTGATACGATTCTGGATCTGCAGTAGATGAAGCAGTGCCCTTGTCTTCTGCATTATCGCTCATGGGTTCTGTAAAAGCCATATAGCTGGCATGCGGATAAGCAGACGTAAGCAATTGCGTTACCTGGTCTGGTGTTGTAATAATTGCCCTGTTATCCGGCAGTGTGCTTAGCGTTTTACTGCACCCGCCAAAGTAAATGACAAATGCAGGTAAAAATATAATCAGGAATATTCTTTTCATACTGTAATGATGTTTAAGATTAAAGCCCCAGTTTCAATGACAAAGTGATTTGTTTATTGACAGGCAACGCTACACCGCCCGTGTTAAAAAATTCCGGATCCTGCCCGTGCAGTCTGCTATCAGAATAAATCAGGAATAAATTATTTCCGGTAACTGATATTGATGCGTTTTTCATACCGGTTTTATCAAGCAATTTTGCCGGCAAAAGATAGTTGAGCGTAATTGCTTTCATTCTTACAAATCCTCCGTCTGCTACTCTTTCGTGTGAAAAGTTATAGTTGCTGTACGGATAAGAAGATGCTTGCTGAAGTGCATAACCAGCGGGCTGATACATTAATACAGAAGGTATATTGGTCAGTTTATCATCTCCCGGAATTTCATACCTTCTTTTAAACTCATTGGGCAATGCATCTAAATCAGAATAGGCAGTGCCATAGATTGGTGTTAGTCTTATTTTATTACCAGCCTGGTAAGTAATCAATACATTCAGCGAAATATTTTTGTAACGGAAGGTATTGAACCAACCGCCTGCTATCGTTGGGTCAGACGGGCCTTCGTACTGCAGGTTAGACGTATTGAGGCTTTGTACATTGTTATAGCCGCTTACATGTCCGCTGTCATTTATATACAATGGTGTTCCCCATGTTGGGTCAAGTCCCTGATTTTTTAGCGAGAACAAACCTCTTACCGGATATCCCTGTTGCGCACCTCCACCTTCACCAATCAGATCAATCACTTTGGGATTGCTTTTAAGATTGGTAATCTTTGTCATGGTGTATCCAAAATTGAGTGTAGTAGTAATGCCCCAGTCTTTTTGCGCTACTATTTTAGCAGTAAGAGAAACATCCACACCCTGCGATTTTAAATCGGCATAGTTTGCATATTGATTTACCTGGCCGCCTACACCTGCAGTTCTTACCAGGCCTATCAAATCAAAACTCCTGCGCCTGAAATAATCTACAGTTAGTCCAATTCTTTCGTTGATAAAACCGATGTCTGTACCAACGTTCATTTCATATTTCTTTTCCCAGGTTAAACTTAAGTTTTGAAGATCCTGGATGTTTATTGCAGTTTGCTGATCAATTGCATTCTGCCTGTAAGTAACCAGCGATTTTAAAATAGTGGTACTATTGATGGCATTGCCTACGCTTGCATTTAAACCATAGCTGGCTTTAAATAATAAGTGGCTTACTGATTGTTTATCAATAATACCTTTCATAAAATCTTCCTGGTCTGCATTCCAAACACCGGCAACAGTCCATGTAGGCAGCCAGCGGGCACTTGATGTAGCCCCCATCCTGTTAGAGCCATCAACACGGGCCGTACCCATAATGGTATAACGGTCTTTAAAAGTATACTGCGCATTTGCGTAAAAAGCTACGGAACGATCATACTCCGGGTACAAGCCATAATATGTGCCGCTTGTTTCTACCATCTTTTTAAAGAACCGATAATCTACAAATGGTGTTCCACCCGTGCTGTATTGGTATCCAACGCCTACGTCGTTGGCTGTTGTTCTGTCTGTAGACCTGTATTCCTGGCCAAGCAATGCAGTTACCTGGTGCTTCTTGTCGTTAAAACTTTTTATAAAACTCAACTGGTTCCTGAAAGTATAATTGGAGAGTGTTCTGTTTGTGGTTTTGTAATAACCGCCATGTGGCAGTACTGAAACAGCTTGTTGAAATGGCAATGCAGGATCCTGGTACAAAAATTTATTAGCCTGGTTGAGTATGGTATTGTAACCCGGCTGATCCGGATCTCCTATGCGGTAAGCATTGGCAGCGTTAGCATCATCCAGTATCTTATGCTCTTCTGTAGTTTTAGCATAACGAACTGCGCCAAGAAAATCATAAGTGATAAAAGGCGTTATTTTATAAGAAAGATTACCCTGCAGTTTTCCATCGAGTACACTAAGATCTGTGTAGTTATTAAGTGTTTCGTACAAAATATTAAACGGAGCATAATCTTTAGTAGCGAAATTATAAGACCCATCGGGGTTGTAAGCAGGAAGCGTTCTGGAAGTATTAAGGGCATAGCTAAAGGGATTGATATCAAAATCCCTCGAGAAAACACCCGTTACCGGATCAGAATTCCTGTTTTCAGATCCTGATGCTTTTTGCTGGCGATAGCTCCCGCTAACCATCAACCCAAAAGATATTTTTTTAGAGACATTAAAATTCTGCCTGGCATTTACTATATAGTTCTTCACTTTATCGGCTATCGTCCAACCCGGATCTGTAAAATAACTGGCAGAGAAATAAGACTGTGATTTTTCTGACCCTGAAGAAACGCTTAATGAATGTTGCTGGGTAAGCGAATTTTTAAATAGCATATTGAACCAGTCTGTATTAACGTTGGCATATTTCATTAGCCATGCCTGCCTTGCTTCCTGTGTATTTTGTACAGCAAAATTTCCATTGGCATCTGGTGTTTGCAATAGTTTAGCCAGTTCTCCATACACACCGGTATTTCTTGCAAATACCAGTTGAGGATAGATAATAAGGCCTTTTCTTTCCAGCTCAGCATTTACAGACATCTGGTCTGCAGAATTCATTACATCATAATTGGCATAAGATGGTTTTAACTGAACACCAAAATTGCCTGTATAAGAAATTAATGGTTTACCAGATTTTCCTTTTTTAGTGGTGATAACAATAACACCGTTCATTGCACGTGCGCCATAAAGGGCAGCTGCAGATGCGTCTTTTAAAATGTCGAACGTTTCAATATCATTAATATTTAAACCTGCAACAGAAGATCCCAGCAATGTACTTGCATCACCACTGGTAAGTTGTTCGTTTGACACATTCACAATGTCTTCCAATACCACACCATCTACCACCCAAAGCGGTTTGTTTTCACCATTAATAGAAGTAGCACCACGTATGCGCAGCTTAGGCGCTGTACCAAATGTGCCAGATACGTTTTGAACAGATACACCTGCTGCACGGCCTTCCAGCATACGGCTTACATCTGTTATACCATCTATTTTTACGTCCTGCGCCCTTAGGGTTACAGATGCACCGGTAAATTTTTTACGATCAATCTTCTGAAAACCGGTAACCACTACTTCATCAAGTTTGGTAATACTTTCGCGAAGCGTAATAGACATTGCTTCTGTTGCCTTAACCTGGATGGTTTTAAAACCAATCATAGAAATGGCAAGCACCGCATTTTGCTTTATGCCTGTAAGCTCAAACTCACCGTTGTTGTTTGTAGTGGTAGTTTTTTTAGTGCCAATGGCCTGAACAGTTACACCTGTAAGGCGGGCACCGGTAGTGTCTGAAATAGAACCTTTTACCGTCACCGTTCCTTCGCCAGGTTGCTGCGCCAAAGCGCTGGTGCCGACAAAACTCAACCCTATTGCCAGCATTATTAGTGGTAGAACAGAACTGCCTGCTTTTTTAATTCCTGGAAACGCAGTTCGCCGTGCAATGGCAAAAAGCAAATCTTCGCAGATTTCTCTCACATGCATAATTAGTTTTTTTTGGTTACTTATAATCTGTCCGTATTAATGTTTGGGGGCAATCAGTTTAGCAGCGGGAATATTGGTAAACAAAAATAAATAAAACACAAGATGAAAATTGACTTCAAATGAAATTTTAATAGAAGTATTTTTTCATTTTCATGCAGCGTTTTAACAAGAGCAGCATCGCTTTTCAAATCTACTCTCTTTTCAATTGCTCCTTCATTAAATGTTTTCCATTATTTGCACTGCCATCACAATTTAATGCATTAGAGAAAATAAAAGTGAGAGGTGAATGGGTATTATACTATACATGAAAAGTTTGCAAAAGGTTGCTTTCTTACACTTCTGTAATAATGCACTCCTTTTAAAGCTCATTAAACAATGGTATACCTGTAATGCTCATTGGCAGTTGCAGGTGCAGTGTTTGAATACCAATTGCCAATGCGCCGCTGAAGTTGGATGCAGTATCATCAATAAATAAAGTCTCTGCCGGATGTAAATTGTTTTCATCAATTACCAATTGGTAAATGGCAGCATCTGGCTTTCTTAAATGCGTGGTGTGCGAGTAGTATGTCTTTTCAAAAATATCTTCCAGCACTTTTCCGGTTTGAGCATGCAGGGTTTGCTGAAATGCGCTGTAATGAAGTGCGTTGGTATTGCTCAATAAAAAAATGCGGTAATGGTTTCTTATCTTTTCCAGCAATGCTATACGCTCGGGCGGAAAGTCCAGCAGCAGTGCATTCCACGCTTGTATTACCTGCTCCGGCATAATTGGTTTATCGGCAATTTGCTGAATGCCTTTAATAAATTCATCGTCATTAATTTTTCCGGTTTCATATTGTTCAAAGAAGGGTGTTATATGAAACTGGGTCATGTATTGCTTAAAATCCGTAAAGCCAAGTTCAGCGAAAGCTTGTTCGGTTTTTTTAAAATCGATGTTCATAATAACACCGCCAAGATCGAAGATGATATTTTTTATTACCGGCATGTTGTAAAAGTAACGGGTTTTTAGTTGCAAGTAACAAGCTGCAAGCACCTTCATTACAAAACTTGCAGCTTGCAACTTACGGCTAAAAGCTAATTAACTATTCGCATATTTCTCATGCCACGCTGAAATTGTTTTGGCATTGGCATACTGTTATTCTGTTGCGCCCCTTTCTTAAAATTCCAGGTAAAGCTGAGCATCAGATAACGGTTAAGCACATTGGTGCGGGTATCTTGTATATAGTTATCGCCTGTAGTGCGAATAAGACTTTTATTCTGATTCAGGATATCATATACACCCAGCTTAATTTCCCCATCCCGCTTTTTAAAAATTTGCAGGGCCAAACTTGCATTCCAGTAAGCTATTTGCTGATTGTACCCTTCAGATAAACCAGAAGTAATGGTATAATCCAGATCTGTACTTGCAATAAGGCGTTTAAAAAAAGTATAGCTAACCTCCGGCGAATAAGCCTGTGTGTAATAGGTGCTATTAAGATTTGATTGCAAACTATACCTTGTATTGTTATATGCAACGCTGCCGTTAAGACCAAGATCTATTTGTTTGTGGTTGTAGTTAATACCCAGCGACTGCGTAATTGTCCAGCCGTTTGTATAATTTTTCTCTTTGTACAAAAGGCTTACGTCCTTAACGTAATTAATAAAAGTAGTAGCATTAATATTTCCGCCTTTTAGCTTGCGCATTGTTTTTCCATAAGTAAAAAATACAGAAGCGCTGTGTGCGCCGTTCATGTTTACTGGCTTGGTTAGCTGCACGCCTTTGCCGGCAGTATCTATACTGTTTACAATTTTATTTTGTGTAAGCGATGCATTTACGTTGAAAGCAATAAATTGAAAAGTAGCTAGTACAAATTTATTGTACCCCATGTTTAGGTTATGGATAAACTCCTGTTTAAGATCCGGATTGCCGGATTTTACATTTTGCGGATTAGAAACATCCAGCACGTTTTGCAATTGAGATGTACTTGGCTGATTGGTTCTTCCACGATAGTTTAAGCGCAGGTTTTGGCCCGCTTTAGGCGTATAATTGAAACTTGCATTGGGGTTAAAGTTTACATAGTTTCTTTTAATAACAGAATCTTTT
The DNA here is from genome assembly GCA_044227095.1 of Chitinophagaceae bacterium. Lineage (GTDB taxonomy): Bacteria > Bacteroidota > Bacteroidia > Chitinophagales > Chitinophagaceae > JACMLD01. Next base: position 1,089,558 of record JBGAFV010000001.1, read on the forward strand.
GTACTTCCGTTATTAAACACATGACTTTCCAGCGATGCAAATTGCAATGAACCGCCTAGCTGGTAATTGTATTTTTTTTGCTGATAACGGTAATTGGCGCCAACCCTGTGTGCTATAAAACTATTGGTAAAATAATTTGTTTGTTGTGGATTGGGTATATCGTAGTTGCCGCTAAGCGTATCGTAATTATTGGTTTTCTTATCAGAGTTATTTTGGTTATTTGTATAAGCATAATTTGCTTCCAGCAATTTGTTTCTGCCAAGCGGTTCGGTATAAGAAGCACTCACAACATTATTGTTTGAATTGGTTATTTGTGTAGACCGGTAATGTTGTGTGAGGTAATTAGAAAGTGTATCTCCCGCAGGTGTAAATAAATACTGCGGAGAAATATTAAGGCCGTTGCCATTACTATGATTATAAGTATTGCTCAAACCCAGTGTAAATGTCCTTCCTGTTTTTTTCAGCCTGCGCCTGTATAAAAGGTTATTATTAAGGTTGACGCCATCGCGGTCGTTTTCATTGTAGGTATTACCGGTAAGTGCAAGATATTTTTGCGATCCGTTTATTGAATACAATGTTGAAGTATCATTGCTAAATCCATTTGAATGCTGTACAGTAAAACTGGGCGTATATAAAATTGAATTCATTGAATCAATCCTGTATTCAAACCTCAGGTTGAAACGATGATTGGTATTCTGGTTTTGCGAAACCCTATCATCATTGCTGTTGGTAGTAGAATCACCGGGATAAAAAGTTTGCCTGAAAATATTTTGTACCGCATTGTTGCTTGTGTGCGACAAAAAATAACTGCCACTTACATCTATTTTGCTTCCCCAGCTATCGCGGTAATTAACCCCCGCAGAAACACTGGAAGTAATACCATTGGAAGATCCGCCAAAACCAAGACCGGCAATGCCACCACGGGTAGCTACCATTTGACCCATGCCTGCAGCAGGACCACCGCCCCCCGGACCACCGCCAGGACCGCCACCTCCGGGTCCGCCACCACCAGGCCCGCCATTGCCAAATCCACCCATCGTACTTATAATATCTGAAAAAGAAAACCCTTGCTTGTTTACATTATTAACAGCACCAATTACTGAAATCTGCCTGTTGCCTTTAAACCGGTTAAAAGAGAGATTGTTATCATAACGGCCATCAGTACCCGCACCAAGGTTTACTTTTCCAAAGTAGCCGTTCTTTTTATCTTTTTTCAGTTTTATGTTCATGGCTTTTTGCCTGCTGCCATCATCTATTTTGGTAAACTTTGCCTGGTCGCTCATATCATCAAATACCTGAACGCTTTCTACCATATCTGCAGTAAGGTTTTTGGTAGCCAGTTTAGGATCGGTTCCAAAAAACTCTTTTCCATCTACATAAACTTTTTGTACGGTTTCCCCCTGAGATTTTACTGTACCATCCCTGTCTACCTGTACACCAGGTAGCTTCTTTAATAACCCTTCTACATCTTCATTGGGTTTTGTTTTAAAAGCACTTGCATTGTATTCAATTGTATCTTTTTTTATACTGATGGGCGGACGTTCTACTATAACTTCCTGCAACGTTGTACTTCTTCTCTCCATAAATACAGTACCAAAATCTATAACCGGTTTTTCTTTTGTTATAGCGAATATTTTGCTCACATTCTGGTACCCGCCAAATGAAATCAAGAGACGATAGCGGCCTTCTTCAAGACCCTTCATTTCAAAAATGCCTTTATCATTTGCTGTTGTAAAACCTATTGAAGAAGAATCTTTAAGACCCATTACAGAAAGCGTAGCGTCTGCCATTGATTGTTTGCCAACGGTGTCAACAATCTTTCCTCTTATAATACCGGAAACCGATTTTTGTGCGGCAAGTGGCACAGAGAAAAAAACAGCGAATATAATCAGCAGAATAAGCCGGTTCATATAAAGGTTTGTACCACGAAAATATCCGTTTAATCCATACCAAATTTTCAAAAAGAGGATAATCGGTGAAAGTGCGCAGTAATGAGGTGAATAGAAATGGTCCCTAATCCCCTAATAAGAGACTTGACAGCTCACTGATAAGTTTTAGGAAAATAATTAGTGCAACAAATTTTCAACGTTAGAAATTATTGCGCCTGCCGCCCTGTCCGCCGCCGTCAAAACCCGGAGTATTGCGCATTCCATTACGCATGCCGCGGAACATGCCAGGTGTTTTCTGTGCCTGGCCAGCAAATTTTCTGAGGTTGTAAGTAAACGTCAGCATCGCATAACGGGTAAGCACATTTGTTTTTGCATCCTGTATTGTGTTAGAAGAAATGGTACGTGTTACACTCACGTTCTGGTTTAGCAAATCAAAAACAGATAAACGTATTTCACCCTGTTTGTTTTTAAAAATTTGTTTTGCCACAGAAGGGTTTAGCAATGGTACGCTTGAATTAAAACCCGGCGCCCGATTACCATTATAAGTATAATCAAAATCTGTAGCCACCAGCCAGCCACTTTTGGTATAATAAGTTATTTCTGCTGAGAGCACTTCTGTATAATAATTCAGGTTTTGTGTTGGCTGCAATGTATTGCGGGTAATATAATAAGTAGTGGCAGAACTAAAGTTCATATCAAAATTATCTTTGAGGTTGGTAGTCCATGAAAGTGTTTCGCCCAAAGTTGTGTTTCGTGAAAATGAACTTACATTGTTTACCAGGGTTTGACTCTGATTATAAGAAGCATTTGTAATAAAATTTAAATTAGATTTTGGCTTTTTTAACGCAAAGCCGTAATTGAAATAACCATTTATGCTATAAGTTCCGTTTAAGTTAACTGGCGTTATAAGCTGAGATCCTTTTGCGTTAGGTGGGCTTGGTAAATAAACAACCGAGTTCTGGATATCGTTGTTAATCATACTTGCATTAATGGTAGCAAAAATCACTCTTTGCGTTACTGTATTAAAGTTGGTATAGAGTACACGCAGACTGTTGGTAAACTGTTGTTTCAGGTTAGGATTTCCCTGGGAGAAATTGATTGAATCTGTAGTAGTAATAATTGGTTGCAACTGGTTTATTGAAGGTTGCCCCGTTCTGCCTGAATAATTAATCCGCAGATTTTTTGTTTTTGAAAACATGTACTGAAAGTTAACCGTTGGCGTAAGGTTTAGGTAATGCTGGTTAACGTCTGTACCCTTTGTTGTATTGATGCTATTTACATTGGTTTCCTGCAAACCTGAACCAACGCTAAGGTTATACTTTGTATGCTGTACACGATAATTAACCGTAAGCCTGTTTGAATAAAAAACATTCTGAAACGCATTGCTATACAAGCTATCGAAATGATCATACTTGGAAGACAAATTGCTTAAAGAATAGGTATAGTGTTCCGATGTATTTTTTGTGTAAGAATAATTGTAGTTAAATTCAAGTATCTGGTTTCTTCCTACGGGCTCTGTATAAGACAGGGTAGGGCTTAACGTTAGGCCGGTAGAACCGGTAATAATATGCTGGTCAAGCGTATCAGTATAATTTGATGGCGAAAAATGTGAATTGATAGCATAATTAATACCTGTACCATTGTTAAGGCTGTTCTGCACATTCATGTCAAGCGATAATGTGCGGTATTTTTTTTCAAACTTATGGCGAAACAAAAGATCATACTGTCCGCTGTTGCCATCATTTTGTTGCGATGTTTTAGCGTTTGTATTGTAGATGGGCGTGCCATGTTCACTTCCTCCAGTGTACATGGTTTGCTGCGATGCAACTGTGTTTGTGTGCTGAAAACTTATATTAGGCCTGAATATAAAAGAGTTGTTTGAATCGAGCTGCTGTTCAATATTAAAATTTATCCTGTGGTTTTGATTTCTTCTGATTGAATTATTATCCTGCGCTGTAAATGTAGAAGAGTCGGGGAGAATATTTTGTGTAAGGCTATGCTGATCTGTGCTCACATGCTGGCTGTTGTAAAAATAACTTCCATACACTTGCGTAGAAGGGCTCCAGTTATCGCGATAATTAAGTCCCCCTGCCCAGGTTGTAGTTATACCGGGACTTGTACTGATTACAGCAGCACCGCCTCTACCGCCACCCCTGCCATTATTACCAGAAGTTCCCAATATATCCTGTACAGTAAAGTTTTGTTTGTTTACATCATTGCCCTGACCGAGTAAGGAAATCTGCTGGTTGCCATTAAAATGATGAATATTAAAACTGTTGTCGTATGTTTCATTTGTACCAACACCCGCTACTGCTTTTCCAAAGAAACCTTTTCTTTTGTCTTTTTTTGTAACAATGTTGATTGTCTTTACCCGGTTGCCATCATCAAAACCGGTAAACTTGCTTTGGTCACTTAAATCATCAAACACCTGTATTTTATCAATTACATCTGGCGGCAGGTTTTTTGTTGCCAGTTTTGGATCATCAGAAAAAAAACGTTTGCCATCTACCAATATCCGTGTTACTTTTTCTCCCTGTGCAGTAACAGTACCGCTTTTGTCTACTTGCACACCGGGCAGTTTTTTTAATAAATCTTCTGCAACAGCATTTGGTTTTGTTTTATAACTGCTGGCATCAAATTCTACTGTATCTTTTTTTATAGTGATGGGTGGTTTGGTAATAATTACTTCCTGCAGCATGGCACTTTTTCTAATCAGTGTAATATTGCCAAGACTTACCACAGGATTTGCTTTTGTAATGGCAAATGATTTACTCAGGTTTTCATATCCTTCAAATGTTATCAATAGGCGGTACCTGCCTTCGGGAATATTTTTTAATTCAAAAGCGCCTTTAGATTTTGCCTGTCCATACCTGGGTGCGGCAGAAGAATCATTCAAATTGAACAAAGTAAGTGTAGCGCCATTCATTGATTGCTTGGAAGAAGTATCGGCAACCGTTCCATTAACAACACCTGCAACTGCCTGTTGCGCAAACGTATTGCTGCAATAAAAAAAACCTACAATAAAAATTAAGAAAATGCGCAGGAAGAATTTTTTCATGAACAGTTGATTAGCCTCAGGTGGTTAGAAGCTAAGGAGCCGGTAAACCTGCGAGAAAGCGGCTGCTTATTTTAGCAAAAACAATTCATTAACAAAACGACTTCGCCTTGTTGGAACAGTGATAGTAATGATTTTATGATTAGGGCTGATTGAATGCACTAAGATAGTCGCAGAAAATCAAGACTACCTGCTGCATTATAAAAATCAGCGTTCAAAATAAAAACTAACTAAACAGGTATTCCACATCTGCTTTGGTAAGACTCTTCACAAATCCTTCGTCGTCTGTAATAAGATCACGTGCAAGAGAGCGTTTCCTGTCTTGCAATTGCAAAATTTTATCTTCAATGGTGTCTTTGCAAATCATGCGGTAAGCAAAAATGTTTTTTGTCTGGCCAATACGGTGTGTCCGGTCTATTGCCTGCTGTTCTACAGCTGGGTTCCACCATGGGTCTACTATATACACATAGTCTGCCGCAGTAAGGTTAAGGCCCACGCCACCTGCTTTCAGGGAAATAAGAAATACGCGGCACTCATCATTGTTCTGGAAATTTTGAATCGCCTTCTCCCTGTCTTGTGCAGATGTGCTTCCGTCAAAATATTCAAACTTAACATCCAGTTCTTTTAATTTTTCTTTTATAAGAGCAAGCATACCCAGGAACTGCGAAAATACAAGTGCTTTGTGGTTGCTTATGTTTTCTGTAATCTCCCTTCCTAATTCTTCCAGTTTAATGGAATGGTTTTCCATTTTTTCTGTTTCATTCAATATTGCAGGAGAATCACAAATCTGCCGCAGCTTCATCAAGCCCTGCAAAATGGTCAACTGAGATTTTTGAATGCCTTGTTCCTGTATGGTACCAAGAATTTTATCGCGGTAATCATTACGATATGCATCATAAATAGTACGTTGTTCATCTTCCATTTCGCAGAAGAGGACAGTTTCTACTTTCTCCGGTAAATCTTTTGCTACCTGTTCTTTTGTACGGCGCAGTATAAAAGGGAATAATAATTTACGCAGGTGATCTTTTTGATCTTTTTCTCCAAACTTATCAATAGGTATAGCAAATTCGTTCCTGAAAAATTCTATGCTGCCCAGCATGCCAGGGTTAAGAAAATTCATTTGGGCAAATATGTCGAAAGTATTGTTCTGAAGCGGGGTACCGCTCATGCACAACCGGTTTTTTGCTTTTAATAAACCGGCAGCACGGGTAACTTTACTGCTGGGGTTTTTAATAGCCTGGCTTTCATCAAGCGTTACATAATCAAATTCGTTTTCAACAAACTGTTTTATATCGCTGCGCAGCGTACCGTATGTGGTTATAATAACATTGAATTTCTTAAAATGATCTTTTTCTCTTGACCGATCGCCACCATGGTGTATATGATAGGTTAAACCCGGTGTAAACTTTTTAATTTCATTTTCCCAGTTAAACATTAGCGTGGTAGGACAAACAACCAGCGCATTCAGCTTGCCATGTGTGTCTTTATAATACTGCATAAAAGTAAGGGCCTGCACTGTTTTACCAAGACCCATATCATCTGCAAGTATACCGCCCCATCTTACTTCTGTTAAATAATTCAACCACTGAAAGCCAAAAGCCTGGTAAGGCCTTAGTATGGGTTGAAGGTGCGAAGGTGGTTCTACTTCGGTAATGCTTTTAAAACCACGCAGTTTTTCATATTTCTCTTCAAGCTGTATAAAAAGTTCCTCTTCGTTGCGGTTATCGTACAATTCATCAATTACACTCATGTGGTATTGAGAAAGCTTCAGGGTTTCCTGCTTGCCTTCGCCTACACGGAAAAGCAAAGAATATTTTTTAATCCACTCTTCGGGCAATATTCCTAGTGTGCCATCATTCAACTGTACAAACTGCTGTTTGTTTACCAGCGCTTTTTTAACTTCTGCAATAGTTACTTTCTGATCACCGAAAATGATATCCACTTTTGCATCAAACCAGTCTGTATGACTGCTAATGTATATTTTCGTTTGTGGCTTGGCGGTATTAAACCTGAAATTTTTAAGCGCTTCAAATCCGTACACAGGCACTTTCTGATCTTTCATTGCATCTACAAAAAGAAAGAACCAGTTGTTGCGCAGTACATCTGCACCTTTTAGTACAAGATTATAAGAACCCTCAGGCTTTATAAAATTTGAATGCAATGCTTCCAGTTTGCCAATAAATTCCTGTTCGACTTCTTTATTGCGATGAACAATCAGCACTTTATCTCCATCGGGCACTATAATTTCATCTTTGTCGCCCGTTTTAACTTCAAACCCTTTATAAGTGAACACAGGTTGAAAAAGCAGGTAATCAGATTTCTCCTGCAAGAGTAACTTCTTTTCCGGGTCTCCATCTTTATAAGAAGAAACCAATGAAGGATCAAACTCTACATGGTATTTCTTTGCAAGCGGCAATATATAACTGCGCAATTCTTTTTGCCAGTCTGCTTTGGAAATAATAAGACTACCCTTGCCAACAAAAGGACTTGTTTTCTCAACATCTTCCGCATCTTTCCAGAGGTATAAATTCTCTTCGTAAAAAAACATTAGGTTACTGCCAAGCTGGTTTTCTTCCAGCGAAAGCTCTTTGCCATTCACCTTTACCCAGCAGGTAACTTCGTAATTATTTTTCTTTGGGGCGATTTTAAAAAAAGGAACAATAGGCTCCGGTACTATGCCAGCCAGCCTCAGGTTATCTGTTTTAAACGGTTTATGGCCATTAAGATAAAATACAAAAGGATTTACGGCGATGTCTGTAAAAAGTTTCCTCAGCTTTGGGTGCAGGTATTCAACCATCAGGCTTCTTGTCTCTTCCGGAAGTTCATCTGTTTCGTGATGAATAATGTTTTCCCAAATACCGCTAAAAGGAGAATTTCGGTTAAGGTACCTCGTTACTTCCACTTCCTGCATACGGCGGATGGCAGGTATCAGCAGTTTGTCTTCTTCATCCAGTATATCTATGTTCACAAACTTGCTCAGATCAATCTTTTCAACCTTGCCTAAAAATTTTTTCTGTTCACTATCACTTTCTCCCTGTACAACTTCTACCAGGAAAAAAGGATATACTTTATGATTAAGGTTAAATACAACACCAAGCTTTTGTGCAGGGCCAGTTGCTTTTTGTTCTTCTTCTGCTACAATTGCTACGGGTTCATCTGCCAAAACAGGCTTGGGCTTGCTTACCGATAGCGGATTGATTCTTTTAATAGAAGTATCAAGCACACGCAAAAACGGTTTGCCATCTTTATATGCAAATTCAAATTTGCCTTTTAAGTCATCATTTAAACTATACCCGTATGCTTCCAGCAGTTTATTCTTTTCGTTATCCCAGTTTCGGATGGTATCAAAATAATGCGCACCAAATTTATTATACAATTGCAGCAGCACAATTACTTTGGGTAAGCATAAAGGGTGAAGGGTATCTTCATACTCGCAACTGGTATCAAAATTTCTTTCTTCATTTTTTTTGATAACAACTTTGTACACAGTTCCATCAAGATCAACAGAAGCTTTTACCATTTCGTCCTTTGCATAATCAATAACAGCTTTATTGGAAGCCAGGAATTTTTCTGCATCGGCTAGTGTTTGCTGAGAGCATAGTACACGGATGGTTTTAAGATCGATGATCTTCATTTTTACAACCGTATGGCGCTGATCGTATACAACTTCTTCTGCTTTCAGCATGTTTCTGTCCAGCAGTTCCTGCAATTGTATAAGCGCACCTGCTTCGTGGCGGCAGATATCACCCAAATTATATGGGCAACTGCAGCGTACAGACATGGTTTTAGGGTCTTTAAAATGCTGTATATACACTTTATAGTAAGTGCTGTAGCTGTCATCTTTAACCCTGAATGTAACGGCTCCCATCAATTCATCATATTCTATCAGTTCTACAAAACCAATAGCATGAATTTTTTTCCCCCTGCGGATTACTTCGTCCGTTCCGTTGGTGTACACATATTTAATAAGGTGCGGTAACGCCATGCTTTCAATTTATTTTACCGGGTAACAACCGTTTTGTTGCTAACAAATTTTTCAATGCCTGCACCTGCACTGCTTGGCACAGGCCGATCTGCAAAAGTAAAGGAAAAAAGTTGAGGTTTGGAAACAAAAGAACTACTATTAATAGCAACTTATTACAAAACCAGGCAGCCTCATAAACAAAGTGCATATATGCTTTTTGCAGTTTCAGTCCTTTGCATACCATACAATAGTAAAAATGCAACCGATTACACCCGAAGAAGAAGTTTTGCCCGGGTAAAATTCGTTTGCGGCTATAAAACAATTTGTAAAATTTATGCCACAACTGCCGGATTATCATTTGCTCGTATACCTTTGCAAAGCACCAAACTTTCAATATGTTTCGTTTTATCAGTACCAGCGCAATTGTAGTAGTGATTTTAAGCAGTTCGGCTTATGCTCAAAAACTAAAAAAGGCCGATAAAGCTGTTATTGCAAGCCTTCAACAACATGTTGGCTACCTGGCAGATGATAAATTGCAGGGCCGCCGCGCAGGATCAGCAGGAGAAAAACTGGCTATGGAATATATTTCAGGGCAGTTTGAAAAAATTGGCCTTTTACCTAAAGGCGATAACAATGGCTGGTACCAGGCATTTGATATTAACGACGGAAAAGAAATCAATAAAGAAGCTTACCTGCTTATTAATGGTGGAGAAATTAAACCTGCAAACTATTTTCCTTTTATTGGTTCACCCGATAAATCCATTGAAGCTGCCCCTTCAATTGCACTCCGCGAAGCCGGCATGCCCTGGTTTCTTAACCTGAAAGAAGAACTGGAAAACAATAAAAACAATCCGCATTTTGATGTACAGGCTTATGCAATAGCACAGGCAAAAGATGCAGCAAAGAAAAAAGCCACTGCCCTCATTGTATACAATACAGGAAGCGCAGATGATGGTTTAAAGTTTGATGGCAAAGAAAAAGCAGAGCCGCTGCCCATACCCGTCATATATGTACATCAGGAGATTGCGAAAAAATATTTTGCCGATGAAAGCGCCACTGTAGAGCTAAAAATTAAAGCTTCTTTTACAGATAAAAAAAGAATTGGCCACAATGTAGTGGCATATATAGACAATGGCGTTGCTACCACAGTTATAGCAGGCGCACATTTTGACCACCTTGGTTATGGAGAAGACAACAACTCACTTTACCGCGGAAGTGAAAAGCAAATTCACAATGGTGCAGACGATAACGCAAGCGGTACAGCAGCATTAATAGAATTATCCCGGTTATTAAAAGCATCCAAACTTAAAAGCAACAATTACCTGTTTATTGCATTTTCAGGAGAAGAACTCGGTTTATTTGGTTCAAAATATTATACAGAACATCCTACCATAGATTTATCAACCGCCAATTACATGATTAATATGGATATGGTAGGCAGACTGAACGACAGTACAAAAACCATTACCATTGGCGGGTATGGCACATCGCCATCGTGGAGCAACATTTTTAATACCATTGGTTCCGATCAGAATTTTATAAACAAATACGATAGCAGCGGCACGGGCCCAAGCGATCATACTTCGTTTTATTTAAAAAATATTCCTGTTTTGTTTTTTTATACCGGTGGCCACAGCGATTATCACCGCCCAACAGATGACGCAGATAAAATAAATTATACCGGCGAATACCGCATCGTAAAATACATTTACAAAATAGTACAGGAAGAGAATAACAAAGGCAAACTGGCATTCAGTAAAACAAGAGATACACAATCTGTTGGCTCAGTAAGATTAAATGTAACAATGGGCATTATGCCCGATTATGCATATAGCGGTACAGGAGTGCGTGCAGATGCTGTTAGCGATGGGCGCCCTGCGCAAAAAGCCGGTCTGCAATCAGGGGATGTAATTACGCAAATTGGCGATTACCCTGTTACTTCTGTAGAAAACTATATGCAGGTGCTTAATAAATTTAAAAAAGGAGATAAAACAATTGTAAAGGTAAAAAGAGGTGCAGCGGTGCTGGAGAAGGAAGTGCAGTTTTGAGGAAAGCTATTCGCAGTTAGCCATTAGCTACTAGTTTTTTTGATACCAGCAATTGGATTTCTATTGAGCATCGTTGTGTCACTCACTTGTACTGTAACTGCTAAGCTTGCAGCTTGTAGCTAATAGCTTGCAGCTTTTCTTAACCACAGAGAAGCACGGGGATATTTATCGTTGATAACTATTGAGGCATACACGGAGTGTTCCTTCGAAACAATTAGGGCTAACAACTAATAGCTTGTAGCTTGCAGCTAATAACTTGTAGCTAATAACTAGCAGCTAACAACTCCCAGCACATTATGAAGTTGAAACTAGATATGGAAGAAATGGCCGAGGCGTTTTTTGAAGACACCCGCCTCGTAGGTATAGTAGCACCTATAAAAGATTACCAGTTTTGCTGGCAGTTAAACCGTTTGTTTCATTTTAATTTCCGCCTTAACAATGCTATTGAAATTCAGTTAACCAAAAAACTAATCCGTTTTTCCTTCCCCGTTTTTGAATATGCAGAGCCCAACAATTCATTGGTACATTACTTGTACAACAATAAGAATAAAGGCGAGTACCTGCTGCCACAGTTTAAGCACAACGATTTTTTATGGCTTATGAAAGGCGATGCAGTAGATGATCATAAATTTGAAAACATCAGCAAATCAATCAAAGAAATAAACGGCGTGCAAATGGTAACAGAACTTGCTCATGAAAAAATGCTGCACAAAGGCAATTTGATGTTTTAGACCTCACCCCAACCCTCTCCAACAGGAGAGGGAGACAGATCAAGTTTTTAAATATGCTTAGATTCAATTCAACTTTTCTTTTATGAAAACAAATTTTGAAAACGCGAAACAGCTCAGCCCGGAAACACAAAGCAATACAGTAAGTGCGGGTTGGAAAGAAGCAGACAACAAACTCTATAAAAAGTTTGAGTTCAAAAATTTTTCTGAAGCGTTTGCATTTATGACACGTGTGGCATTGGAAGCAGAAAAAATGGATCATCATCCTTTGTGGACTAATGTTTACAATACAGTAGAAATATGGCTTTCTACCCACGATGCCGGGGATATTGTTACAGAAAAGGATAGAAAACTTTCTAAAAAGATTGATGCTATTGCCGGTTAAGCCATTTTCTTTTGCTGCAAAAATTTTACAAGCGCAAAAAAAGAAACCAGCATCCATGTGCCTTCCAGTATTACAAATGGCAGGTAATTGATTAAATAAGAAGCAAAACAGGCAAGCGCAGCACCAGCTATATTCAGCAAAATATAAAGCAGCCCGTCTTTAGAAATTTTTCCCATCAGGTTTAGTAAAAATGCCGCTAATAATATAGCAACACCAATAAAGCCTATTATATCGTTGGTATGCATTTGCATGTTTTAATGTTTTAATACTTTAGCTCAATTGTATTTTTAACTGTTGATTTATCTGTATGGTAATTGGTTTACTAAAATGTAAAACTGTATCTGTTCCTTCTTTTTGTACAGAACAGCCAATTGATTTACCATTCAGCAATACAGTTGCTTTATTATGATTAATGGTTTCAAACCTTAGCTGGTTTAATTGCAGCGATCCATATTTAAGATCTATTGAAGCAGCAAAATTTGCTGCAGATTTTTTCTGCTCAAAACTTCCCCAGCCTTGTGCTGTAATAAATGGTGCTTTAAAATTCTCTGCCTGCATTTTAGGTGCAAATTTTAAAAATCCTTTCGGACCATGATATTCAAAACCACAGGCAGTTATAAATGTACCATAGCTTGCCATGGCACGTGCATAATGGTCGCTGCATTCAATTTCATTAAAAGGATTTCTTTTTGCAGCATGGTAACGGTCGTGTATAGTTCTTGTGAGTATCAATGCCTCATCTGTCATTCCCTCTGCCATTAAATGGCTCGCCACCTGGTGTTCAAACCCGCTCATGCATTCATGAAAATAGCCTGCCTGCCAGCTTACATTTTCTCCGTAAGGCGCTGCTTCATTTTTAGGGTTGGTATTCATAATCATGCCGCCTTCTCCCGCTAGTGCATATGGCCTACCTCCACGGTGTTGTATAATATAAGGGCCTACATCTGTTGTAAAATTATATTTCCATAAAGAACGCAAAGCACTTAGCGTTTTTTCTTTGTTCAGTATTCTTCCCAGTCCAACCTGGAAGGCCCAGCTTTGGCCAAACACCTGGTCAATATGCGATGTGTTATAACCACCTAACTTTTTTCTTCCCGAAACAGCATCGGGGCGATGTATAAAATATTCTCCGTTAAACAAATGTTCCTCCATATTGCGGCTTCCTTTCTCCACATAATTTTTGCAGACAGTTGCAAATGCATCGTCTTTCATTTCTTGTGCCATCAGTTGCCCCGCTTTTACTGCGGCAATGCACAAGCCAACGATCCATGCTATTTCTCCATCCCAAATAGCATCCAGCGTATTCTCGAGAGGCGTATCTTCCATTCCATCTTTATTCTTGTCTTTGGCAAGTACAAATTCTATGGTGCTTTTTATATTGTGCCAGTTTGATTGCAGAAAAGCATTGTCTGCACTCATTTGGTGTTCCCTGTAAAAACGAAGAATAGTCCCGGCTTGTCCGTCAATAGCGGCACGGTTTTCAGATTCTGCTCTAAAGGAGATGCCGCCATCGGCTAATAATGCAAGGCCGAGGTCAACCCGTTCACGTGTATCCCTTTCCAATGCAGGAAAAATGCGGCCAACAGCTTGTGCATATTGCCATACATGTGTGCAATTTCCGGGACAGGCGCCAGTTCCTTCCCATGCCCAAAACCTGCCAGACCCAAACCGGTGACAGGTGGTTGTAGCAAGTGTAGATACATTTAAAAATGTTCTTTCCAGAAACCACCACGGCAATGTAGAATTGTACCAGGTTTCTTTAAACAGTTTTGTTTGTGCGGTCAATTGCGCAAAATGCTTTTCAATATAAATGGCTACTGACAATGCATTGCTGAAAGCTGATTGATAAAATCTTCCCTCACCCTGTACACCTTCAATTTTTGCATTGGCAAAATGCCAGCTAACCAAAAAATTTGATTCGCTTTGTTTGCCCGGCAATAACTGGAATTGATGTTTAACTGCAGCAGTTAATTTATCTGCAACAGGTTTTATTGTTTGTAAATTATTATCAATAACAGTAAAAGCAGATTGGTTTACCGGCGTTTCAATATGTGTTATTGCAGTGCTGTTGTTATTTAAAGACGCCAGGCATAAACTGCCATAATCTGTAGCTTGCTGCAATTGAAAAGAATTGCCGGTAACTGAGCGGACAGTTGATAGCACTGCAGTTAATCCATTTGGAGATGCAACGGTATTAATATGTTCATGTATACCTTCTTTAGCAGTATGAATAGCGGTTTTATTTTCGAGCCAGCCTATAATAGAAACATTGCATTGTTCTTTGCCTGTATTTTTTATAGTAAAGGATAAAATAGTAGCTGGCAACCCGGAATTGTATTCATCCAGCGCAATAAACGGCGAGTATATTTGCAACTGAACAGAAACCGGCAAAGCAGCATCTTTATAATGTAGAGTAGCAATAGGGTAAGTGGCTTCAAAAGCAATCTCATCCCAATCTGTTTCTTCCAGCTTTTTTATGATGGTCTTGCCAGCTATTTCAATTTTAATCGCAAATCCCTGGTCAAGAGGGCGGATATTTTTTGCAGGTTGTACATAGCAGGCACCATCCCTTGATTTTATATCACGCAAATCTTTTCCATCTTCGCTCCATTTAATGGTTTTGCTTTCTACACCCTCATGTGTTTCATTAAAAATATCCCATAACCACAATCTGCCGTCGCCGCCAGCGTAGAGCATACCGCAATTGATGCCGCCAACTGGCATGCCAATGTATTGCAGTTCATTCCTGCTTTTTAGATAAGTGGTTACTTCACCACGATGGTATAAAGATTTTACCCATGCAGGATCAATCTTCTTTGGCAAAACAGCATCATCGTTGCCGTTATATATTGCAGCAGGTAAAGGAAGATTGGCAGCAAGCAATACAGTAGAAAGCAAGCTTGTTTGTTTAATAAAATGGCGGCGTTGCATAATTGATCAATGAATAATGTTTGGCAAACAATTCTCCGCAGGCAAACATAGGTTTTTGTTTCAACCCAATAAAAAAGCCGCGGCTATAACGCCACGGCCTGCAACAATTTTAATAGGGGCTTATAATATCAATACGGCTTTTGCTGTAAAAATCAGTTCTTTTTTAGGTGTTGTTATTTTGTTGATCTCTTCCTGGGTTTTACCTGCATCTCCGGCATAGTGTTTCAGTTGTTTTACAGAAGTTTCTTTTACCATAGCTTCTCCATCAACCACCACTTCTTTTCCTACAATATCTTTCGGCATAAAAAAACCATAGTCTTTAAATTTTACCATCATGGCCTCACCGTTTGCATTTTCAATTTTCATCCAGCAACCTTTTTCCTGGCAAACGGATAAAACTTTACCAGTAGCTTTTCCGGTAAACTTTGAATCTTTCATGTTGGCCTCAATTTTATTAACCGGTATTGCGCCTTGTTCGGTGGTACCGGCACCGTAAGTAACGCCTTTGGCAGCTGGTGTGGGAGATTGTGCAATAGCAGCTATTGTAATAAAGAATGCAAGTAGTGGAAGAAGTAGCTTTTTCATATTCGTTTTTATTAAAAGAGGGTTTTTGTAAAAGTAAAATAAATTATTGCAAACAAGCATCTCGCAGCATTTTCATATAAGCAAGCCCCTTTGTTCTTGCAAATGAAACATTGCGATTGGGTATTTGTTCGGGATCGGGATATTTTTCAAGCGCCTTTTCAATGCTTTCTTCGCGCAAAATGTGAAGCATAGGGTAAACAGACCTGTTGGTATAATTTGCAGCATCTTCTTTTGGCGAACCGGAAAAAGTATATAGTGGATGAAAACTTGCTACCTGGTAAATGCCTTCATATCCTTCCTTCTTTAATAATTTTTCTGCAAGGTGCAGCAGGTCCAGGTAATCACTAAATTTTTTAAATCCGTCAGAAAAAATGAGCAAAGTGGTTTCTATCTTTTCTTCATCCAGTCGCCTGCATTCATTTAAAAAAGATTGCAATGCGCCAGCAAAATCAATTGCTGTTTCTACCTGGTAGTGAATAGTGTTTTGTTTCAACTCTTTTGCTGCAAAGGGACAAAAATTACATCCTACTACTACATCTGTAACCCACTTTTTGGTTTGTTGTATAATCAGTTCACTCATTAACATTGTTTAGTCTTGTATTTGCCGGCAAAACTATTATTGTTTATTATGGCAATTAGAAAATTGTTATAACAAGCAGTTTATTTACCGTTTGCTCAACAGATTAGTTGCAAAATTAATTTGCACGATAAAAAAATACCCACATTGTGGTATTGCCTGTTTGCTGCAAATATTGTCACTTTACATATTGTTTAGCAGCAATCGTTTTGGTTTTAGTTTCTACTCTCACTGAAGTTTTCTCATGTAACCCTGCCAACTCCTCCTGGCAGGGTTTTTTTATTCGTTAATCGCAAACCCCTGCCTAAAATTGCAAGAATTAAGTGTTTATTGTAAAAAATTCTACGCATTAATATCAGTAAAAGATATACATTTAGTTTGTTTGCCCGGTTTGTTCTCATCCCTGCTAAACTATT
The DNA here is from genome assembly GCA_044227095.1 of Chitinophagaceae bacterium. Classification (GTDB taxonomy): domain Bacteria; phylum Bacteroidota; class Bacteroidia; order Chitinophagales; family Chitinophagaceae; genus JACMLD01. The sequence goes on from JBGAFV010000001.1 coordinate 1,106,136, forward strand.
TCAATAACCACAACCAACTAAAATGAGAAAAATTTTTACCTTTTTATTTTCTATTGGCTGTCTTTCTGTATCCGCACAAACAGTTTGCGGAACTGTAGGTGAAGGTGCTACACTTACATTAACTGCACCTCCGGGAATGGTTTTTAATTCAATTGTATTTGCCAGTTACGGAACGCCTACGGGAAGCTGTGGCAGTTATACAACGGGTGGTTGTCATGCAGCAACCAGTTCCAGTGTTGCGTTTGCAAATTTAATTGGCCAAAATTCCGGCAGTATTGGAGCTAACAATGGTGTGTTTGGAGACCCTTGTGTAGGCACTGCCAAAATACTTACGGTAGAAGCCAGTTATGCAGCTTCCCTGCCCCTGTCACTCACTTCTTTTTCTGCGCAACAAACAAACGATGGAAAAATTAAACTGCAATGGCTAACTACAGATGAGCTGGGAACCGACCATTTTGTTATTGAACGCAGTACAGACGGCAGATCATTTGAAACAGTAGGAATTGTTAGTGCACAGGGTATGCGCAACAACAGTTATGATTTTACTGCATCGCCAGCAAACACTGCAGGGGCTTATTTCTACAGGCTGAAGACAGTTGATAAAGACGGACGCTTTTCTTACAGCAATGTATTGCGTTTAAATAATACAGTTGCGCTTACGCTGGATCTTACTGTTTTTCCTAATCCGGCAAAAGATATTGTAACCATAAGCGGCCTTACCGGCAAAGGGCAAATAAGATTGCTGGATACAAAAGGAATGTTGCTGCAGCAAATAACCACCGGCGCACAAACTATTTCCCTTACCATGAACATCAGCAAATATCCACATGGTATTTATGTATTACAATTTGTAACCGACAAACAAACTATTTCACAAAAGCTTTTAAAATAGCCCCGTTAAAATAATCAATCATCCTAAACCCTGCCATAACCGGCAGGGTTTTTTGTGCGTAAAAACCAGTGTCTAAAAAAATTAGTTTAAGAATACTAAGAAAATTAGTGTTGATAAGAACTTTTTCCCTACATTTGACATTATATTACCTTGATTAAAAAATAACCCATTATGTCAAATACTGAAAAATTAAAAGCGCTAAAACTTACCATAGATAAAATCGATAAGGATTTTGGTAAAGGCAGTGTAATGATGATGAACGAACGCAGCCAGGATCCTATTGAAGTAGTATCTACCGGTTCTATTGGCCTTGATACTGCTCTTGGTATTGGCGGTTTGCCAAAAGGCCGTATCATAGAAATATACGGACCAGAATCTACCGGTAAAACAACCATTGCTATACATGTTATTGCTGAAGCACAGAAAAAAGGCGGCATGTGTGCTATAATAGATGCCGAACATGCTTTTGATAGTGCTTATGCAAGAAAGCTGGGTGTAGATGTAGACAATCTTTTAATTTCTCAGCCAGATTATGGTGAGCAGGGCCTTGAAATTGCAGATCGTCTTATTCTGTCTGGCGCATTGGATGTAGTAGTAATTGACTCTGTGGCTGCGTTGGTACCAAAAGGTGAACTTGAAGGAGAAATGGGCGATAGCAAAATGGGGTTACAAGCCCGTTTAATGAGCCAGGCACTCCGTAAGCTTACAGCTACAATCAGTAAAACAAATACCATTTGTATTTTCATCAACCAGTTGCGTGAAAAAATAGGCGTAATGTTTGGAAACCCGGAAACTACAACTGGTGGTAATGCACTTAAGTTCTATGCGTCTGTTCGTTTAGATATACGCCGTGTAAGCCAGATAAAAGATGGAGATGCAGCAGTTGGTAACCGTGTAAAAGTAAAAGTGGTAAAAAATAAAGTAGCGCCGCCTTTCCGTGCTGCAGAGTTTGATCTTGTGTTTGGAGAAGGTATTTCTAAAGCTGGTGAAATTGTAGATATGGGTGTTGAGCTGAATGTAGTTCAAAAAAGCGGTAGTTGGTTTAGCTACAATGGAGATAAGTTAGGCCAGGGACGTGAAACAGTTAAACAATTAATGCTTGATAATCCTCAACTGGCAGATGAGATAGAAGGAAAAATCCGCGAAAAAATAAAAGAGATGGATGCGGCATAACATAGTTTTTTTTGGCCGCCCGAACGACTTCAGTCGGGCGGGGATCTTGTAAACATAAATGGTTAGTAAGTAAGCAGCCCTCTTTACGAGGGCTGTTTTTATATATGCGCTAGCTCTAGTGATAATAACTTATATAAATCTTCTAATTTGCTGTTTGCATTTAATAAATAATTTAGTGTATGAATTTCAGCATAGAAAAATCAATTGAAATACTTGAACGCACCCCGGATGTGTTGTACACATTACTCCAAAATATTTCTACAGACTGGACAACAAGTAACGAAGGGCCGGATACATGGAATGCCTATGATGTAATGGGGCATCTTGTGCACGGAGAAAAAACAGACTGGATGCCAAGGGCAGAAATTATATTGTCAGATAAAACAGATAAATCATTTGAAGTATTTGATCGTTTTGCTCAATTCAGGGAAAGCAAAGGAAAAACTTTGCAGCAGCTATTGGAAGAATTTAAGATGCTGCGACAAAAAAGTATTGAACTGTTGCGTTCAAAAAACATCACCATAAAAAACCTGGATCAAAAAGGAATACATCCTGCTTTTGGAGAAGTAAAATTATCGCAACTCCTTGCTACATGGGTTGTGCACGATTTGGATCATATTTCACAAATAGCCCGTGTAATGGCCAAACATTATAAAGATGATACTGGTCCGTGGATAGCTTATTTAAAAATCCTGAGATGATATTGGTTGTAAATATTGTTGTACCCTGGAGTGATCTTAATTTAAGTCGGGCAAAATACTCCAGTATAATAATACAATCCTGCGCCTTTCATCAATCGGCTGGTAGTTTTTAATTTTTCCTTGTGGTAACTCTTCACCTTTACCTGTTGCAATAAAAGATGTAGAAAACGTTTTATTTTTGTTGTCAGCAAAACCAATGCGGTACTGCTCACGCAATATATTTTTAATGCTGGCCGCCCGCCTGTTAGAAAGTTCTGTATTAAGCCTTTTCCTATCGGGCATATGGGTTCCGGTAGAAGACACCAGCTCATTATATAAATCAGACCCTTTTCCTATTTCCTGTTCATCAGCATAGCCAAGAACAATAAACATCGCCTTCATTTTTCTGTCTGCATGCCGGATAGAAAAATCGTGGGCTTTTTTAATTATCTCCTGTATTATAACCTTTGCTGTAGAAGTATCTGATATTCTGTATTCGCCCGGAGCAAAAAAGGCTGTTGTATTAAGCCTGTTAAAAGTTGAAGCTTTAAAAAGATCATCAAGAAAAACGATGTTTTTCAATTCCCAATCGTATTGCTTTTGTATTGATTTAAGATATTTCCGGGTTGCTTTTTGGTTTCCCAATTTGCTTTTATCATTCAATATTGCATTATAATGATTAAGTGCAGCATTAACTGTGTCTTTAAGTTTTTTTATATAAACCCTGGTCACAGAATCGATCATTGGATCAAGTTGACCTGAAGCAATTTTATCAACCCTTTCACTATCAAGTGTATTAATTCTCTTGTTAAGCTCACGTATGTTTGAGCCTGCAATTAAAACTTTGTCATTAATGTTGCCAGCTTTGTTGCTTGAAGCACAAGCCTGAATGAACAACATAATAATAATGACATACGGCGCGGTTTTCATCTGGTCTATAATTTTGTATGAACTGTTTACAGAAACGGGAGTCTTTATGCCTTATTGCAATATTGTTTTTGTGTATAGATCTAATTGATTAATTTAAGTATGCTAAAAGAAAAATCATTGCTAGAAGTACTTAATTAATAAAAGTGCTTTTGATGATTTGTTTTAAACTTGCAGGAATAAAATACGTTGCTACTACTATAAATTGATACAGGTTTTATAAAATAATTTATGGAAAAATTACAAACCTTCTTTTTACAATCAGGATTCAGTGAAGCAGAAGCTACTGTAATTGCAAGTAGTTTTATTTTCAAAAAAATACCAAAGGGAGAATATTTTGTACAGGAAGGAAAAACGAGCAAATACCTTGGCTTTGTTGAAAAAGGTTTTATGCAATATTTTATTATAGTTGATGGCGAAGAGAAAACAACTTACTCATCTGGCGAAAATAGTTTTGTGGCCTCACTTACCAGTTTTTTAAAACAAGTGCCCGCCAAAGAAAATATACGTGCAGTAATTAATACCGAAATGTGGATGATTGAAAGAAGCCAGCTTAAAAAATTACAAAACGATCTTCCATCATTCAAAACGTTTTATGTAGAGTTGCTGGAATGGCAGATATGCTGTATTGATGAAAGCCGGCTTGATGCCATAATGCTGAATGCAGAACAGCGCTACGGAAAAATGATGCAAAAAGAGCCGGAACTAATTCAGCAGATTCCCTTGCAATATCTTGCTTCCATCCTTGGTATTACGCCCCGGCACTTAAGCCGTATCAGGAATAATCTTCGTTCTTAGCCATTAATGGACATTTGTCCTGTGCCGGCGGATGCAGGTGTTTCATCTTTGTGTTGTTAAAATAAACAATCAACAAAAATGAAACAATTACTACTCGCTTCACTGTTTTTAACTACAGTAACTACAGCTTTTTCTCAAAACAGGTTTTCAAAAAACGAATTAAGCATCAATGGTTTCCGCAACCCTTCTATAGGACTAGAATACCGTTACCAGCATGTTTCAGTTCATGCCGGCTATTACACCACCGCATTTAAATCTGGTGAGTATACCAACTTCGTAAAAACCGGTCTTACTTATTGGTTTTTACCGGTTGGTAAAAAAGACATCCCTTCTTCTTTTTATGCTGGTGCTTCTTACCTCCGCGGATTAACCAGGGATTATAAAGACCAAAATGCAGTTGGGCTTGAAGCCGGCTTTCGCTGGATGATCTGGAAAGGCCTCAATGTACGCATCGGTGTTATTGGTCTTGCAGCAAAAGATCAGAGTTTTAAAGTTAACCCCACTCCCGGTATAAGTTATTCATTCAAATTATAAAATCCGTTTTATGAAAATTGAAAAAACAATTGGCAGTTTATTAATAGCAGGCGCCATCGGCGTACTAATTCCCTATACTATTCTTACTATTCTTTTTGAATACCCTGTAATACTTCGCCAGGACCCTGGCGTTATTCTAACAAAATTTCATGCAGGTGGCAGTTCTTTAATATTTACCTGGTGGGCCTTTGCAATACTATGTTTACCACTGTTGATAGCGTACATAAAAATTGGTCAACTACTGCAAAACAAAGTTTCATTTATTAAATGGGTTACTACTATTGGTATAGTCTCTGGTATTGTTCAAATTATAGGATTGCTAAGATGGGTATTTGTGGTTCCTGTAATTGCCAATAACTATGTAGCAGCAACAGATCCTGTTGTAAAACAAATTGCCTTTGGCTCATTTCAGCTCATTCACCAGTTTGGTGGTGTTCTTTTAGGAGAACATATTGGCCAGTTGTTTACCATTATTTATACAATAGCAATATGCATGGCTTTTATAAAATTGAAATTGTTTCCATCCTGGATAAACTGGTTTGGCATCATTGCTTCTTTAATTTATTTAATGGCGCAGGCTGATTTGTTTGCCACTGTTATTCCGGGTTTTCCAGTATGGGCTATGGCTGGTTTTATAGGAAGTACATTGTGGCTGGTATGGTTAATAATAGTTGGGGTAATGTTTTTGAGGAAGAAAATCTGAACTGGATTTCTTTGTCATCCGACGCTGGAGGAATCTCGGTTATCGAAGGTTTCACGCAATGAAAAGCTACAAGCTGTTAGCTATTAGCTGTAAGTTTCGAAGTTTCGAAAAAAAAAGTCCTGTTTATCGCTCAAAAGAAATTCGGCATGAAGCGCATTGAATAAAATTTCAGCATCTCCGTAATTGATCTTTAAATTTCTTTTGTGCTTCTCTGTGGTTAAGAAAAGCTACAAGCTATTAGCTGCAAGCTTAGCAGTTTCAAAGAAACACTCCGTGTATCGCCTCAAAAGAAATTCATCATTACGCACATTCGCTAAGGGCATCGCCTTTGTCATTAATCCTTAACGCCTCTTGTGCTTCTCTGTATCCTTGCGCCTCCGTGGTTATCTCGTCTCAAAACTAATATGCTGAACAGCACTACCATTTCTTCTTTCTTCACTCGCTACTGTAACCAATGTATCGCCTATAGCAACAGGGCCATATATTTCTGTTTTACCAGCGGCTTCCCTGCCAGTTGTTATATCTACCCATTGTGCAATTCCATTGCTAACCTTAATAACAAATATTCTTTCCGTAGAGTTAATAATGGCTGTTTTAGGAACAACAAACCCACTGTCTTTTGCAGATACAGGTACACTCACTTCAGCAATCATACCGGGTAATAATTTTTTATCGTTGTTAATGATGTCCATTTCAATTCTCTCTGCACGCAATCTTGTATCAAGCGATCCTGCAGAACGTTTTACAGTTGCCGTAAACTTTTCGTTAGGCAATCCTTTTACACTAAAGCTGACAACTGTTTTGCTGGTTATATAACTGGTAGCATTTTCTGGTATTAATACTGCAAGCCTTAATTTTTTTTGATCCTGTAAAACAAACATGGGCAAATCAGAACCTTTACCCGCAGGACCAGCAATTGCACCGGTATTTACGTTTCTTGTACTGATAACACCATTGAAGGGTGCACGTATTTCAAGATAGTTTTGTGTTTGAGAAATTTCTTTGTAAGATGACTTTGCAGCTTCCCATTGTGCATAGTCTGCATTTTTTCTTGCATTAGCCTGGTCAAGATCATTGGGAGAAATTGTTCCGGGCGTTTTGCTGGTTTCATACAACCGATCATAATTTGCTTTACTTGCTGTATAAATAGCTTCCTGTGTTTTTACCCTTGATTCTGCTGCTGCAAGTTGTGAACCCATTTCGGGTGCTTCCATTACTGCAAGTAACTGGCCTGCTTTTACTTCTGTTCCAACATCAGCATACAACTTCTTTACAAACCCATTTACCCTTGCGTACAAATCTACCTGCTGAAAAGGAATCAGTTCACCCGGCATCTGTATAGATGAGGACAGCTTTCCTTTTTCCAAAAGAAAAACATTGGTAGCCGCAGGCGCTTCATTCTTTACCGCATCTTCTTTCTTTTCTTCTTTTTTTTCTGCTACACCGCAACCAGTTGCTATAGCCGCTATATATGCTACAGAAAATGCAGTTAGCAAAATCCTGCTGTATTTATTTATGATGTGCTTCATACAATGATGGTATATAAAATTTACTTTCTTTATCCTCTGGATCCAGTGAAACAGAATCTGTAGTTGTTTTATCCTGCACCCATGCAAAAACCAATGGCAATATTAATAGCGCTGCAAAAGTGGATGCTATTAATCCGCCGATAACTGCTCTGCCCAATGGTGAAGCCTGGTCACCACCTTCGCCAATACCTAATGCCATTGGTATCATACCAACCACCATAGCCACGCTTGTCATTAAAATTGGTCTTATACGCAAAGCCGCAGATTCTTTTGCCGATTCCAAAGCACTGCCATTATGCAGGCGAAGATGTTCTGCATTAGTGATTAACAATACCGAGTTGGCAATAGATACGCCTACAGACATAATCATGCCCATATAAGATTGCAGGTTAAGCGTAGAACCGGTGAGCATTAGCAACACTAAAGATCCCAATAACACGGCTGGCACTGTAGACAACACTACCAGCGATACTTTGAACGATTGAAAGTTTGCAGCCAACATCAGGAATATAACAATGATAGCTACCAGCAAACCACTTTGCAAACTATCTAGTGTATCTGTAAGCACGTTGCTCAATCCTTTTAATTCTACCGTTACACCACGGGGCAGTTCTCCCAGCGACTTAATAGCTTTCTGAACATCTGCGGCAGCAGTGCCCAAATCTTTTTTGTACATATTTGCGGTTACAGATAACTGTGGCAATGAACCTAAGTTGTCGTTTTCGCCAAAAGTTGTATCCAGCTGAAAAGTAGCAACATCACTCAACACCGGCCTTGCAGAGTTTTTGAGAACAGGTATTTCGCCCATTGCATCTATACTTTTCATTTGGTTTTCCGGAACTTGTACCTGTACATTATAACCCAGGTTTGCCTTTTCATCAATCCATACATTTTTTTCTGTAAAACGTGAAGAAGAAGTTGATGCCGTTAATGATCTCGAAATATCGCCTACATCAACACCAAGCTGCGCAGCCCTTACCCTGTCTATATTAATATCAATAGCAGGATACTTTATAGACTGTCCTATCTGAACATCCCGCAGGTATTCTATCTGCTTCAGCTTGGCTACCATTTTTTCTGCATACTCAACATTCAGTTTTTTATTCTTACCGCTTACTTTTACTTCAATAGGTGTTGGCGATCCCTGGCTCAGGATTTTATCTGTAAGTTCTATTGGTTCAAATGAAAGTTTGAAATCGGGCATTTCTTCTTTCATTTTTTTACGATAGTTTTCTTTCAGCTCATCCAAGTTAACTTTATAATCTTCTTTCAATGCTACCTGTAATACTGCTTCATGAGGGCCGCTCATAAAAAGATAAATAGGGCTGCTTGAAAATTGCCCAGGGTGCTGGCCTACAAATGCAGAGGTAATAGAAATGTTTTCTTTGCCAACCATCTTTTTCAACACATCAACTGCTGCTATTAATTTTCCTTCTGTTCTTTCAAGTCTTGTACCATCAGGCGCACGAAACCTTACCTGGAACTGGCCTGAGTTTACTTTCGGTAATACATCTCTGCCTATGCGTGTAAATAAAAGAAAAGCTATACCGCTAATAACAACCACATAAACTACTGTCACAATTTTTTTGTACGGCAATAACCGGTTTAAAAAACGCATGTACCGGTTCCTGAATTTTTCAAACCGTGTAAGTTTGCCGCCTTGCCCATGGCCACCTTCAAGCAAATGTTTTTTCTGATCCCATGTATCACCTTCTTCTTCTGCCGTAACTTTATAATTTTTATAATCATCAACAGTTTCTTTTTTTGTTTTATCATGCCCTTTCATAATCCAGTTAGCAAGTACTGGAACAAAAGTTTGTGCAAGCAAATAAGAAACGACCATTGAAAAACCAATGGCAAGTGCCAATGGCAAAAACAACGAACCCGTAATGCCCGTCATGGTTAAGGCCGGGGCAAATACTGCAAGAATACAAAACAGGATTAGCAATTTTGGAAATGCAATTTCTTTACAGGCATCCCATATAGCAAGGGCCTTGGGTTTACCCATGTCTAAATGCTGGTGAATATTTTCAATTGTAACAGTTGATTCATCTACCAATATACCAATGGCCAGCGAAAGGCCACTTAGCGTCATAATATTAATTGTCTGATGAAACATCGATAAAAACAAAACCCCCGCAATAATAGAAGTGGGTATGGTTAATATAACAATGAGGGCACCACGCGGATCTCCAAGAAACAATAATACCATAAGGCCGGTAAGGATTGCGCCAATAGCACCTTCGCTCAATAAACTTTTTACTGCGTTGATTACATATACCGACTGATCAAACTCATAAGATAATTTTACATCTTCTGGCAACAAACCCTGGAACCTTGGCAATGCTTTCTTCAGGTTTTGTACTACTTCCCATGTTGATGCATCAGCAGATTTGGTAATAGGCATATACACAGATCTTTTTCCATTAACCAATGCATAGCTTACCGTAATATCTGCAGCATCTTCTACTGTTGCCACATCTCTTATAAAAACATTCGGGACAGTTCCTTTAAATAATGGAATGTTCTCAAAATCTTTTACACCTTTTATAGTAGTATTTGCCGGCGTTAAATAATTGATATCGCCAATTCTTACATTACCTGCCGGTGAAGTTTGGTTATTAATGCGCAATGCTTCTACTACCTGGTCTGCAGTAATATTATGCAATCGCAATGCATCAGGATTTACTTTTATTACAATGCTGCGTACATTTCCGCCAAAAGGAGCAGAAGAAATTAAGCCTGGTATAGAAGTAAATGAAGATCGGATATACACATTCGCCATATCCAGCAATTCATTATTCGATCTTTTTTCGCTGCTTAACACCAATTGCCCAACAGGTAATGTAGATGCATCGAAGCGAATAACAAACGGCGGTTGAGAACCCGGTGGAAAGATGGCTTGCGCACGGTTAGCAAAGGCGCTTACTTCTGCAGCAGCCTGCGCCATATTTACGTTCTCGTAAAAAGTAAGTTTTAATAAACTAAGGCCCTGTATATTTCTTGTTTCAATACTTTTTACACCAGAAACATACAGCAGAATGTTTACGTACTGTTTTCCAAAGAAAGACTCCATTTGTGTAGGCGAATAACCGCCAAATGGATGTGACAGGTAAATAACCGGCATGTTCATGGCCGGAAAAATATCTATCTTAATGGTGTTGATTGCTTTAATGCCAAAGAAAAACAAACCGGCAACAAGCACCATAATAGTTATTGGTTTTCTTAATGCTGTTTTTATAAGGTTCATACTCCTATTTCACCTGTTTGATAAATAAATCAAAATCTCCTGATGCAGCGGCTTTCAACAATAACGCCTGCCAGATATTTATATAAGCAACGCTGTTATCTGTTTGCGCCCTGTTTAATGTAAACAAAGCCTGTTGTACATCTACAATATTGGCAAGCCCGTTTTTATACAAAACCGTTTTTTGTAAATAAGCGTCTGAAGCAGATTTCAATTGAATGGGTGCTTCTGCTATGCTCTTTAAACTATTTTCAATTTGCTGATCTGCCAGCACAAGTTGATCTTTTAATTGTGTAAGTACTAAATCATATTCATCCCTATATGCAGCAGATAGATAGGATTGAGATTTTACCTGTTCTTTTATTTTAAACGGGCTCATAAAATTCCAGCTAATACCAACGCCCATCAAATAGTTATACCTCGCAGGGTTAATGCCATCTAAATATGCTTTTGTATAACGATCTGCAAAATCAGGAGTATAGTTATAATCAAAACCCGAAGCACGTGCCTGGAATGTGCCGAAGAGGTTAACGCCCGGGTTTATGCTTTTACGGAGATACTTTTCATATATGGTACTCTGGCTAACACGGCTCTCGTAAAACTTTACCTGCGGATTTTCTGCTACTGCAAATGATGTATTGTAATTGGATGGTGTGGTGCTGAAGAAGCTTGTATCAAGTTCTGTGTATTGTTCAGGTGCACTATTCAACAATTGCACAAGCTGATTGCGTATGCGTTGTTCATTGGCAGTAGCCTGCAAATAAGCAAGCCTTGCACCTGAAACTTCTGCATTGGCAATAGAAGAATCAACGCCTGCTACCAACCCGTTTTTAGCACGTGCTATTACAGACTGTTGTACATAAGTTGCACGGTCTATATTAGCTTGTGCATTTTGTATAAACCTTCGCGCAATAAGCAGGTTAAGGTATGTGCCTGCAATTTTTACACTGGTTACAAATTGCTCCTGTACAAAGTTGGCCGAATCAGTTTTTACCTGTGCCACAGCTGCATCTATTCTTGAATGCAAACGCCCGAATGAAACAAACTCCCAGTTTACGTTTAACAAATACACTGCACCAAATGCGGCATTCCAACTCTGGCCAGAAGATGAAGGGCCAGAAGATGCAACAGAACCTGCTATAGGGGCAGCCGCACCAAATTGTCCGTTTACAGTTCCATACGCTTGTTGCAATGCACCAATTACATCGGGCAGGTATTGGTTTTTTACCTGCTGTACCTGCGCCTGCGATGATTTTATATAATTACTTCTTGCTTTAATACTCTGGTAACCAGAAAGACCAGTTTTAACTGCATCAGATAAAAGAAGTGTTGCTGAAGATTGAGCTGCTAATTGTTGTACTGCCAATAAAAAAAATACAAAGCAAAATACAATCAACCCTTTTTGTTTTGTGAATACAGTTCTATGTTTTTGTAATTGAATTCTTCCTGCCTGTAAATACATTTAATTGAATTTTAACCTTAGCAAAACAGAATGGACTTCAGCGCAGCAAGCGAAAGTATTGCAAATGTAATGGAACATTTAATGGCAAATATTGTTTAACGAAACAATTTCAAATTGCAGCATACATCTATTTCCAATTAGTACATCCAGCTTTTAAGATCAGCGCCTTTAGGTGAACGTTTGCTAACTTCTGCTGTCCATTTTTTAATAAACATATAATGATAACGAAGCCTGCTGATATAATTGGGTTGCGTAGGATCGCCATTCCAGCAATGCTCTGCACGGTCTCCATAGGTAACTTCACAATTACAGGCAGGGTTGTTCAGTTTCTTCAGCATATCTTCTGCAGTGTATACTGCGTTATTGAGATAGTAGCTGTCCATATCGCCCACATAAATATGAATCTTACCTTTTAGCTTTTCGCCCAGTTTAGGCCAATCTCGTTTAATGATATGCGTTAGATCAAAATGTTCTTTCCAGTAAGCAGCCACACTGCTGTCAATAGCGCCATTGTATTTATCAAATATTCTTTTAGGGTATCCGTCTTTATCCATGGGCGAAAACACTGCCTCCCATATATCATACTGATCTCCACTGCGGCTGCGTGTGCCCAAAGCCAGTTCCCGCTGGTTGGTTTCTTTTACTGTTGTTCTTACATTACCAAGATAATCGCGGTAAGCAGGCCTTGGCGTTTTTTTAAATTCACTGGTTGGATAAAATGCATTCTTATCATTATAAATATCAACTGTTGTGTAATGATGAAAATCAACCGGGTCGGGACAAGCAGCATAACATCCATTGTACTCATCGGGGTAAAAAACCTGTGCAGCCAATACTTCCCACCCACCTGTAGAACCGCCGTACATAAAACGGGCCCATCCTGCACCAATACCCCTGAATTGTTTTTCTATTGCAGGTATCAGTTCATAAGTAATAGCATCTCCATACGGGCCGAGGCATTCAGAATTTACTGCGTAAGAATCATCGTAATAGGGATTGGAATGTTGTATCTCTATAGCTAGTACTCTCGGAAAATTTGGACCAGTCCATTGTTTATAAAAATTATACGCTTCTGTTTGTACAATTTTGTTGTAATTGCTGATGCGAAAACGAACGCTGGTATCATAAGGAATATTTGCATCCGGGGGCGTTGTTCTGAAACCATCAAAATCTGCAGGAAAATGACCATGAAATATTGCCAGCGGATATTTAACAGACGGATGCGTATCGAAACCTTCGGGCAATAAAATATGAGCGCCAAGGTACATTGGCCTTCCCCAAAATTCTGAAAGCAGCTTGCTTTGAATTTTAATGTGCTTAATGTATTTAGTGTCTTCCGGTTCTTTAACAGGAGGGATTATTTTATCAATAGTTAGTGTAAATACAGTAGCAGAAGAAGGATCGAAATGAATTTTTACCGGTGTTGAATAAATATTGCCAGGAGCAATATTCCAGTGTTGGCCTTCGCCCCTGTCCATTGGCAGTTTAACTGTATGTCCTGTTTTTAAATGAAAGGTTTCATACTTGTGCAGCAATACCTGTACATAATAATCGCCGGCAGGTATATCGCTCAAATGTTCCAGCGGATAACCAAACGCATGCATGTCTATCAATTGCTCCTGGGCTGGCTGCCAGTTTTCTACATCTATACCAAATACAAGCTGGCTATTGTCTTCATCACTTACCTGGAAACGCGGTTCTGCATGATCGTTATTTGAAAAAAGTAATAATAAGCGTCCGTCTGTAACCTGCTGGTTTAATTGTTGTGCAATACTTACATGAAATGTTTGCGCTTTTAACAAGCCAAACACAAAAATAAAAGGGAGTATAAAAACAGGCTTAAGCATAGTAATGGTGTTTTTTAAATGTAAGATTTTTTAGGCTGATTTATTTTTACTTCATCCACCAGGTATTTATAGCAAGGGCAGAAAACCTAAAACGGGCATAGCCAAAATAATTGTGGTGCGCCAGGTGCGCACCACAATTAAAAAAATCAGTCATAAAATTTACTGCCCGCTTACTGCAATGCCTTCTAAATAAGCAGCAAAGTTTTTTATTACTACTGCATCTAAATCAGCATTTTCCTGCGCTTCTTTCCAGTTGCGTTGTTCAAGGGCTTCACGTATGCCGGGCAAAGTTTTTACACCGTAGCCTGTATAAAAGCCGGGGGCATAAATACTGTGGCGGTACCATCCGCGGCGTGGCAAACCTTTTTCTGTAAGCATTTGCTGTTCTGCACGGTATAATTTTTTGTTGATGGCATTTTTTTGTGCCGCTGTAAGTTTTCCTGAGTTTATTGTTTCAGAAAGGTGTTTGGAAGCCTTGTCCAAATCTGTCATTGCATTTTGCAATGCTGCAAAGTTTAAGAACGGCACCTCGTCTTTAACAGTGGGTGGCAATAATTTTTCTTTTGGATCTAATGCGTTGGCGTATCGTTTTTCTTTTATCAGTTGGTTTTCTACGGTAGTTGTTTCACGCATCTGATCTGCCAGTGCAGATACTTCAGTTATATAACCATTAATAGTTTTTGAAAGAGAAGTAAAATCAAAAGGAAGCAATTCTGCATCTGCCATACGCAAAGTTGTTCTTCCAGCAACTTTTGCAAGTGCTACACCATATTCAAATGTTGGATCTTTGAAATTAACGTAGTCGTAATAAGAATCATAAATAGAATGATATTCACCACCGGGGTCTTCTCCTCCAAAGCCGAGGTTAAAACAAGTAATACCCATATGCTGAATAAAAGGGCTGTAATCCGAACCTGAACCAAGTGCGCCAATGCTCATGGTTTTCTTTGCCAGCAGATCTTTTTTTGCTTTGATAGTACTTGCAGTTATCATATCATGATCCCTTTTTCTTTCCAGCACTGTTATACCAGTTTGCGGATCTGTTACATCTCCTGCAACTTCATTAATGAACGGCTCCAGCGCATGTGAACCTTCTGCATCAAAAAAGCCGCGGCCGTTACCATCAGAATTAATATACAGTACCAGTTTTTCCTGCAGTTCAGGTCCATGTTGTTCTACCCATTCTGTAGACCCTAATAAACCAGGTTCTTCTCCATCCCATGCCGCATATACTAATGTGCGTTTAGGTCTCCATCCGGTTTTTACCAGTTCGCCAATTGATCTTGCCTCTTCCATCATGGCTGCTTGTCCGCTTAATGGATCGCCTGCGCCATTTACCCAGCCATCGTGGTGGTTGCCACGCATTACCCATTCATCGGGCAATTCTGATCCTTTAATTTTTGCAATAACATCATATGCAGGTTTTAAATCCCAGCTAAAAGAAAGTTTAAGGTGGACTTTTGTTTTACCGGGACCAATATGATAAGTAAATGGCAATGCACCACGCCAGCCTTCCGGCGCTACAGGGCCTTCTAAAGATTGTAATAAAGGCTGCGCATCGTGATAACTAATTGGCAGTACAGGTATTTTTAAAAGATTAGTAGCCTCTGATCTTTCAAGACGCTTGGCATCTTTTGTTGCGCCAATATTTGGTGTTAATGGATCGCCGGGATAAACAGGCATATCCATTACAGAACCACGCTGCGCACCATATTCATTTTTAAATGCGCCTTTGGGATAAACATCGCCCTGGTAATACCCATCTTCTTTTGGATCTGAATAAATAATGCAACCTATTGCACCATGTTCCTGTGCTACTTTAGGTTTAATACCACGCCATGAGCGGCCATATTTTGCAATTACAATTTTACCTTTTACGTCAATACCCATACGTTCAAGCTGTTCGTAATCTGCAGGTATGCCATAGTTTACAAAAACCAGTTCGCCGGTTACATCGCCATCTGCACTCCATGCATTATAAATGGGCAGTTGTTCTGCTGTTTGATTGGAAGTTGGATCTTCTTTAAGCGCTGGTTCAGATAATAATGCTTTATATTTTACCGGTTCTACCATTTCCAGCACCCGCTCTTTTGGTGTAGGAAACAGCACCATGAAAGTTTCTATTTCTGCATCGTATCCCCATTTTTTAAAATTGTTGAGAATATATTCTGCTACTGCTTTTCCACCGGGTGAACCAATATGATGCGGCCTTGCCGACATATCTTTTAAATACTGGCCTACATTTTTTGCACTTAGTGCTGCATCAAACTTTTGTTCTGTTGCTACCTGCTGTTTTGATGAGGCTTCGGTAAAACCCATCAGTGTTTTTGTTTGTGCACCAGCTTTCAGGGTCAATAAATAAATAACACCGATAAAAAGAGCTTTTCTCATGTTGGTTAAAAAATTATTGGTTTGGAAAAAGGAGAAGGCAAGAAGTGTTTAAAGATATAACACTAATAAATACGAATAATGCGATTGAACACTCAATTTCCCTGTTAACAAACTCCGTTTTAATACGGAGGCTGGTTTATACTTTCCGCTGCAAGTAACCAGAGTAATCGGGGAGTGCACATTCATAAATATCATGCATCAGTGGTGAAGTAAATAAAAAGTCTGCTGTTGCCCTGTCGCAGGCCATTGGTATATTCCACGCAATAGCAAGACGCTGCAATGCTTTTACATCTGGGTCGTGTGGCTGCGCTTCCATCGGATCCCAGAAAAAAATAAGCACATCAATTTTTGCTTCAGCAATCATAGCACCTATTTGCTGGTCGCCACCCAGCGGCCCACTTAGCATTTTTTGCACAGGCCTGTCCAGCTTTTCTTCCAGTAATCTTCCGGTGGTGCCTGTTGCCAGCAGCTCATGTTTTGCAAGCAATATCTTATTGTGCTCTGCCCATTCTATAAGATCGTGCTTGCGGTTATCGTGTGCTACCATGGCTATTCTTTTACGAAAAGGCAACTGCCTGCTTTTATTCATTTTGCTTGTTTTAACTGGATATATTTTAAAAAGTACATCTTTTTTGAAAACTATAACATGTTTTTTATAAAAAAAGCCTTTTATACTGCGTTGAATTAGTGGATGGTACGGTATTTGTTAACAGTTTGTCCACATTTTCAAAACCCATTGACTTTAATGAAGAAGCTTTCTATTGCGATTTTGCTCCTTTTTACAGGGGTAATTGGCTTCGGCCAGGTTATGCCCGCAATCATTTTTTCGCCCAACTTATTTACAGCAGATACACTGCCATCGCCTATACATAATTTCGGTATTACACAAAAAGACAACAAAGCCTTGCTTCGCTGGAAATCTGACAGCATTCCTGCTGCCGAAAGTTTTTATGCAATTGAAAGAAGCAGCAATGGAATTGATTTTAATCCAATAGGCATTACCAAAAATATTTCTGGTGGTTGGTTTGAGTTTTTAGATGATGCACCGGTAAAAGGAAAATTATTTTACCGTGTAAAACTTAGCACAACACAAGCTTCTTATTTTTCTGAAACGATAGCTGCCACACCTTCGGCAGATGCATCGTGTAAATTTTACCCTAACCCTGTTGATAAAGTTTTAATCGTGAAAAGCGAATTGAACGTGGATGTACAAATAGCCGATGCAAGCGGCAAACCACTTATAACCGAAAGACTTCCTGGTGGCCTTAAAGTATTGGATGTTTCTGGCCTGGAGCCGGGGATCTATGTCATAACATTGTTCCAAAAAGAGACCAATAAATTAGTTACTGACAAACTTGTAAAAAAATAATTTAGCCTTTGCACAATAAAATACTTATAAAATACCCAGTTTAGGTATTGCTGGTTCCAAATTAATCAGCTAACATTGCATCGGTTTTTCATAGGATATTGGATTTTAAAACGGGGTTGAATTTCCATTCTGGCCCCTTTTTTATTTTAAGCCCTTTCCAAAATTTTTTATCGCTTATAAAACCACAGCCTTCCCACTATTGTCTTTATGCGTGCTTCCTACAATTGAATTGCTATTCACTGCATAAAACTTATAATCAACTTCAAGTTTCTTCTTTTCAATAAAACTGATAATGTCTTTATAGGAAATACCTCCTGCACAAAAAATAATTTCTCGTGGTTTGTGTAATTGCAGTGCTGCATCAATTTTTTCCAAGCTGTTTACTATTACAATGTTTCTTTTTATAAGTTGATTATTTAGCTTTTCCGTAAGAACGGTTGTTTCTCCGGCTGTTCCTGCTATAATCGTTTGCAGCTCTCCGTTAATAATTTTCGAAGGTTGACTAAACGAAAATATGCGGCCAACAAAAGAAAAAAATCCTCTTACCATAATGGCAAGCTGTACCATTGCAGTAAATAACCACGATTCTTTTTCATAATGCTTTTCTACAAAAATGCGCATAGCCTTATAAAACATCTTTGTATAGGCAATATCTTTAATGGTACTCTCTCCCTTAAAATGAATAATACTGCTACCGGCCAGGTAATAATTTTTGTAACCCGCCAGTTTAATGCGGTAACTGAGATCAATATCTTCTCCGTACATAAAGAAACGTTCATCAAAACCGCCGGTTTTGTTCAGCACTTCTTTTTTAACCATCATGTAGGCGCCTGTTAGCACATCTATCTCATTGTTCTGCTTTTCTGGCAAATGACCTAAGTAATATTGGGCAATGGTTTTTGAGTGCGGAAATAATTTTATTAATCCCGATAATTTAAAAAACGAAGCCTTAGGCGAAGGAAACCCTCTTTTTGATTCGGGAAGAAAGCGGCCACTTCCATCAACCATATGAATGCCAAGGGCACCCAATTCTTTATTTTCTTTTAAAATATTGATGGATTGCTGCAGGCAGTCTTCGCTGAGAATTGTATCGGGGTTGAGGAATAAAATATATTCTCCCGAAGCATTTTGCAAACCCTGGTTACAGGCCTTTGCATAGCCGGCATTTTCTTTATTGCAGATAAATTTTACAGCAGGGAAAATTTTTTGCAGGTATTCAACACTTACATCGCCGGAATTGTTATCAACTACAATTATTTCAGCAGCCAAACCCGCACTGGCTTTGTTTACCGAGTATAAACATTGCTCAAGAAAATATTTTACATTATAGCTAACAATGATGATTGATAACAATCTTTGCCTGTTTTAAAGTGCACTAAATTAGAAGATTTTTTGCAGCCACCGCTGGTGTTGGAGGAGGCAGGTTTCTGTTATCTTTGCGCCATGTTAAAAACAACCCTGATAAAAGCCACCGAAGCTGCTGCAGACGTGCTGCGGCATTACTTTAACGGCGAATTTAAAATTACCAACAAAGAAGGTATTAATAACCCCGTAACCGAAGCAGACCTGGCTTCTGAAAAAATTATTTTTGAAATCATTAAGGCTGATTTTCCTGACCACTTTATTTTAAGCGAAGAAGCAGGTGAAATAAAAATGGACAGCGAGTATAAATGGATTATCGATCCGATAGATGGTACCATCAATTTTGCCAATGGCATACCCATTTGCTGCGTAAGCATTGGTGTAGAAAAAGATGGCGAAATGATAATGGGTGCAGTGTACAATCCTTTTATTAACGAGTTCTTTTTTGCGCAACGCGGTTTTGGCGCTACGCTAAACGATAAATTAATTAAGGTTAGTCAGCAAACAGATTTAAACAAAGCATGCCTGGTTACAGGGTTTCCGTATACTTATCTTAATACGCCAAACAGTCCGCTTGATGTTTTTTCTACCCTTATCCGTAAAGGCATACCTGTTCGCAGGCTTGGTTCTGCAGCAATTGATCTTTGCTGGGTAGCAGCTGGCAGGTTTGATGCTTTTTATGAACATAAACTACAGGCTTGGGATAGCGCTGCTGGCTTTTTAATTGTAGAAGAAGCTGGCGGAAAAGTAACTGATTATAAAGGGAACCGTTATTCTCCGTACCAGCCGCATATTATTGCCAGCAATGGAAAAGTACACGACCAGTTGCTGAAATGTGTGAATGGACAGGAGTATTGAGTCTGTAGTCCATAGTCTTTTACCACATAGGTACAGTAGGTACAATAGAAACACAATAGGCGAACTATCTATGTGAAACTATGTTTCTATGATACTATGTGGTGAATAAAAATAGCTTTAAAAATAGCTGCATAAATATATACAGTACAAGAGTGCGACGCAACAATGATGAACAAAGAACAAATGCTGATACCAAATAAAAAATCATCGTAAAATTATTACCTATTTATATGAGCGAAGAAAGAACTGAAATAGCATCGTTGGGAGAGTTTGGCCTGATTGAACACCTCACTAAAAACATAGAACTGCACAATGCGTCTTCCATTGTTGGTGTGGGCGATGATGCTGCTGTGATTGATCCTTTGGGGAAACAGATTGTTGTATCAACCGATTTGCTAATAGAAGGCGTGCATTTTGATTTGATGTATACGCCATTGAAACATCTTGGTTATAAAAGTGTGGTGGTAAACCTGAGTGATATTTATGCAATGAATGCCACGCCAACACAAATTACACTCAGCATTGCTTTTAGCAACCGCTTTAGCCTGGAAGCACTGGAAGATTTTTATGAAGGCGTTTATGCTGCCTGCGAAAAATATGATGTTGATTTGGTGGGTGGTGATACTTCTACTTCGCAAAAGGGACTTATTATTTCTGTAACAGCTATTGGCGAAGTAGCACAGGATAAATATGTAAAAAGAAGTACGGCCCAAAAAGGAGATTTGTTATGTGTAACAGGAGATCTTGGTGGCGCATTTCTTGGCCTCACATTACTTGAAAGAGAAAAAAAGATTTTTTTAGAAAGCCCAAAAGTGCAGCCCGATCTTGAAAATGAAAGCTATGTTGTGGGTAAACTATTAAAGCCTGAAGCAAGAAAAGACATTATTGAATTTTTTGCCGCTAATGAAATTACCCCATCTGCAATGATGGATGTGAGCGATGGTTTAAGTTCTGAGATATTGCACATTTGCAAGGATAGCAACCTGGGCTGCGTTTTGTATGAAGAGAAAATACCTGTACACGAAGATACCCGCAATGCTGCCTATAAATTTGAACTGGACCCTACCGCATGTGCTTTAAGCGGCGGGGAAGATTACGAATTGTTGTTTACCCTGCCCCAAGCTCAATATGATAAACTTGTTCTTAATGAACAAATAAGTGTAATAGGCTACATGACGGAGCCGGAAAAGGGCAAAAAAATAATAACCAAGGGGGGTAATACGTTTGATATTACTGCGCAGGGCTGGAATGCATTTGCCTGAGCCGTTGTTGAGGGAAAATACAATGATGAGGACTATTATTTCGCAAAAAATTATTTACGTTGTTTGTTTTTGTTCCTGTGTGCTTGCGCTTGCAGCATTAACAGGTTGTGGCAGCGTTAAGAGCAGTTTCAATCCCAATACAGAATATCCCCGCGAAAAATTACAGGAAGACTACAGCATGTTCCGCAATATTTTGGAAGATGCACATCCTTCTTTATACTGGTACAACAGCAAAGATTCGTTGGACTATTTTTTTGATTACGGTTACCAGCACATAAAAGATTCCATGACGGAACCACAGTTCAGGACATTATTAAGCTATGTAATTTCTAAAGTTGATTGCGGCCATACTTCCGTTCGTTTTTCTAAAAACTATGCAAAGTATATAGATACAGTAAGGAATGCACAGTTTCCGCTGGGTATAAAATTCTGGGACGATTCTGCTGTTATATACACCAATATAAACCGCAAAGATTCTGTGCTTACAAGAGGAACTATTATTACTGCTATTAATAATGTACCCATTGGCGTAATAAGAGACAGCCTATTCAGGTATATGGTTACGGATGGATATGGACTTAGCCACAAATACCAAACCCTTAGCAACCTTGGTACTTTTGGTGGTCTTTACCAATCTGTTTTTGGTGCAGCAGACAATTTTACTGTCAATTACCTGGATAATACCGGAACGGAACAAGTAAGCGCTATTAGTTTGTACGACATAAGAAAAGATACCGCATTCCGCAGGTACCTTAAAAGCCTTCCTAAACAAAGCAAAAAAGAAAGAAAGAAAAACAACCTGTTTAATACCAGGAATATACAGGTAGATACTGCAGGAAGCACAGCTTACATGACTGTTACTACTTTTAGCGATGGCAATAAGCTAAGACCATTTTTTAAAAGCAGTTTTAAAGTCTTGGAAGAGAACCAGGTAAAAAACCTTGTCATTGATTTGCGCAATAACGGTGGTGGCAATGTTTCTTTATCTACTAGGCTTACGCAGTATATTACCGATCATAAATTTAAACTGGCAGATTCCCTGTATGCTTCAAGAAGGCTTAGCACATATGAAAGCCATATAAAAAACACTTTTGGTGCATGGTTCTTCATGAATTTTGCAACCAGTAAAAGAAGCGACGGCAAATATCATTTTGGTTATTTTGAAAGACATTTTTTTAAACCAAAGAGTAGGTTTCATTATACCGGCAATGTATATATTCTTACCGGTGGCAATTCATTTTCTGCAAGCACATTATTTGTAAATGCGTTAAAGGGCCAGCCCAATGTAAAAATAGTTGGCGAAGAAACGGGTGGTGGTTCATATGGAAATACGGCATGGTTTATACCAGATGCTACTTTGCCCAATACACATGTGCGTTTTAGGTTGCCGCGTTTTCGTATGGTAATGAATAAAGATTATCCAAAAACGGGGCATGGCATTTATCCCGACCTGGAAGTAAAACCTTCTTCAGTTGCTATTAAAGCTGGTTACGATGTAAAGCTTGAGTATGTGAAAAAGCTTATTTATGGTGATAAGAAGCCGTAAGAAAAGCAAGTTGTTAGCTACAAGCTGTTATCTATTAGCTGCAAGTTTAGCAGTTTCGAATAACATTCCGTGCTAAAATTGTCTGAATCAGGATTTATGAGATTGAAAAATTAATAGGATTGCCTCGAAGATATCCTGTGTATCGCCTCAAAAGAGATTCAGCATAAAACGCATTAATTAAGACTTAAGCATCTCCGTATTTGATCATTAAATTCCTTCTGTGCTTCTTTGCGTCTCCGCGTCTCCGTAGTTTGATTTCTACTATTCAGTTATAACTTTCACGCTTTCAAATTTTTCATCAAAACATACAAACTGTGCTGCATAGCCTTTTTTAATGCGGCCCCATATTTTATCGTTACCCGTTACCTGCGCAGGATATAATGATGCCATGCGCAAAGCTTCGTCCAAATCAATAGCAGCTTCTGTTACTAAATTTTTTACGCCTTTAAACATAGTAAGTGCAGAACCAGAAAGTGTTCCGTCGGGCATATTGTACCTGTCTCCGTTAAATACATGCGGATAATCGCCGCTGGTAGTTGCTGTTACAGCGTCTGTAATTATAAACAATCGCTCCTTCATTATTTTTTTACTGATTTGCAGCGCAGCAAAATCTACATGTATTCCATCAGGCACAATACTGCTTTTTACTTTTGAGTGATTATAAATTGCACCAACCAGGCCGGGCTCTCTGTGTTGCAAAGAGCTCATGGCATTAAACAAATGCGTTGCAGCATTAATGCCGTTATCAAAAGCATTTGTTGCCTGCCTGTAAGTAGCATTGCTGTGACCGGCAGAAACAACAATGTTATTATCCAACAATAATTTTATTACATCATCATCGCATTGTTCGGGAGCAAGCGTCATTATCTTAATAACATCTTTACCATATTGCAATAAATCTTTTACTTCTGCAACTGTAGGTTTCTTTATGTACTTTTCTATATGCGCTCCTTTTTTTATGGGGTTCATATACGGCCCTTCCAGGTGCAGGCCAGGCATTCCTTTGCCACCTTGCTTCCAATACTGTCTTATTACATCAATACCTTTATAAAAAACTTCCATGCTATTGGTGGCAAGTGTAATATAAAATTGGCTTGCGCCACCGCTTCTACAATAATCATAAGTTGATTGAATGGCTTCAACTGTTAACTCATTAGAAAATAATTTTCCGTTGCCCCCATAAATCTGTATGTCAATAAATGCAGGTGCAAGTATTTTATTTTTTAGATCGATAATTTCTGCACCGGAAGGAATAGCATCTGCGCTGATAAGATCAACAACAGCACGATTATCTGTAAGCACAACAAGTTTTGTAAATTCTTCTCCTGTAAAAACATGTGCGTTGGTATATGCTTTCATATTTATTTTTCGTAAAGTTCTAAAGGCAAACCATCCGGGTCTGCAAAAAAAGTAAACTGTTTTCCTGTTAATTCATCTATACGTATTGCTTCTGTTGCAACGCCTTTATTGTTTAATACTTTTACGGCTGCATGTATATCATCTACTTCAAAAGCAAGATGCCGCAAGCCGCATGCTTCTGGTTTTGATGGGCGAGATGGCGGATTAGGAAAAGAAAACAATTCAATTTGGTAAGCATCATTCACTTTTAAATCCAGTTTGTACGATTGCCTTTCAGATCTGAAAGTTTCTTGTACAATTTCAAGATCCAGTATGCCAGTATAAAATTTCTTTGATACTTCGTAATCAGAGCAGATGATAGCAATATGATGTATTTTATTTAGTTGGAGTGTTGGCATTAGCTTTTAGGTTTTAACGACAGAGACAAAAGAAGTTCGGAGTTCGTAGTCTATAGTTCATAGTCTTTTTGCATATCCTAAAGATCCTGTACACCTCAATAATCCCGATTCAGACAATAAGGCGATACACAGAATGTTTCTTCTAAACTACTAAGCTTGCGGCTAACAGCTAGCAACTTGTAGCTTTTTTTACTCCTTGCTTCCCTGTAACTTTTTGTCTCAGTGGTTCAAAAAAAATCTATCCGCATCTTTCCAAAAAGGAAATTTGTTTCTTACTTCTTCCAGTTTTTCTTTTTGAAGTGTAATAGTAAATACGTCTTCGTCATTTGTTTTATTATACAAAACTTCTCCAAGCGGATCAATCACCATACTATCGCCGCTGTAGTGAATATTGTTCCCATCATCGCCAACACGGTTAACGCCAATTACATAACACTGGTTTTCTATTGCCCTTGCCTGCAATAATGTTTTCCATGCATGGTTGCGGCGTTCGGGCCAGTTGGCAACATAAATGAGTACATCGTATTCAGGACTTTGGGCGGGGTTTTTCTCCTCCTCCACCGGGGGAGGTTGGGAGGGGGGGGCCTGTCTTGCCCAAACCGGGAAACGCAAATCATAACATATCAGTAAATTGATCTTCCATCCTTTTACAGAAGCAATTAACCGTTTATTACCCGCTGTATAATGATCGTCTTCTTCTGCATAAGCAAAAAGATGGCGTTTATCATAAATACCATATTGCCCATTAGGCAACATCCACAACAAACGGTTATAATAATTCTTTTCTTCGGCAGCTATAATACTTCCTGTAAGAATAATTTTTTTCTCCTGCGCTATACGTTTCATCCATTGCACTGTTTCTCCACTCATTGTTTCTGCCAGTGTTTCAGTTTGCATACTAAAACCTGTGCTAAACATTTCGGGCAATACAACAATCTCTGTCTTTTCTTTAATGGCTTTTATTTTTTGGTCAAACATGGCAAGGTTTGCCGGTTTGTTTTGCCAGTGCAATATGCTTTGTATAAGTGTGATGCTGAGTGAAGACATACTGATATAATGAAGCAATAAAGTTATGGAATGTGGAAAGACAAAAAAGGTTATTAAAAAAAGAACTTCTTCAATTATTTACCAGATAATAAAATCAGCTTTAATTTTGTTTTATGAGAATGATTTGTGCTTATTTCCATAAAAAACTTTACGCCAGAACGGTTTTATTATTTTTATTGCTAACTGTCTCTTCCTGCACTTTCTCTTCCAAAACACAAAAACGCTTGTTCAAAGAAAATGAACACAAACAATTTGATGCCATCATTGTACCCGGGGTTCCTTTTGAAAATAACCAGTGGAGCCGCACTATGAAAGGGCGGGTATACTGGTCTAAATATTTATACGATAAAGGCATTGCCAAAAACATTATTTACTCCGGCAGTGCAGTGTATTCGCCTTATTATGAAGGAAAGATTATGGCTTTGTATGCTGAAGCATTAGGTATACCAAAAGAACATATTTACAGCGAAATAAAAGCAGAGCACAGCACGGAAAATATTTATTATTCTTACAAGCTGGCAAAAAAACTCGGTTTTAAAAACATTGCATTGGCATCTGATCCATTTCAAACAAAATTGCTGCGCAAATTCATTCGTAAAAAAGTTGACCCTAATATTCCTGTCATCCCATTTGTAGTAGATACATTAAAAATTATTGAACCAACTATGACAGACCCGCCCATTAATTACCAGCAGGCTTTTAAAGAAGATTTTATTCCCTTGAAAAAACGTGAAAGTTTCTGGAAAAGATGGCGTGGTACCAGGGGAAAAAATATTGTGTTTGAGCAATGATGCCTGTATTGCTTATGCAGTATCAAATCCATCCTTTACTTCACTCCAAAATGCATCCAGTGCAATAATACGCGGTTTAAAAAATGAAATAATAGCAGGCCAATCTTCTTTCTTGTAAATATTTACGCCGGTTAGCGATGTGTAAATACAACTTACTGTTTTATTATTTTCGTCCTGCATGTGCAAAGCCCATTGCCATTCTTCCCGCAGGGCGTTATGCAATATGTTTTTTAACTGGCTGAACTGATCAAACAATAATGTTTGACGGTTTATACCGGTGTGTGCCATTACAATTGATACAATTGCCGATGTATTTCCTGCCTCCGTTTTAAAATACAAATCCTTAACACCGGTTTTATAATTCACCCAATTTACTTTCTGTCCTTCTGCTGAAGATATGGGCGCCATGTATTGTCCAAAACTTGTCCAGAATTGCTGTTTTAATTGTGCGGCTTCATTTTTGCTAAACATGGCTTAAGCTTCTGGTTTTTGAAGCGTTTGCAATGTTTGTTTTATTAAATCATGCTCATATCCTTTCTGCAAAAGATAATCTTGTGTTTTGCGCAGCTTTGTAAAAACATTTTTTTCCGATTTCACATCGGCCCATTTTTCTGCGGCCAGTTTCTTTAGCGTTTTTATATAATCAGCTTCATCAATTTCTTTCATTCCTTTCTTTATACAATATTCGCTTACCTGTTTTTGTTTCAGTTCATACTTTATTTTTACACGGCCCCATTGTTTCATGCGAAATTTACCGCCTGCAAACTGTTGCGCAAATCTTTCTTCGTTTAAATAATTCTCTTCTATCAATTGTGCAAGGCAGGCTTCTACATCTTGTTTGTATAAACCCAGTTCATACAATTTATCTTTTACTTCTTTATGGCAACGTTCCTGGTAACCGCAATAATGCTTTGCTTTTTGTAACGCCTGTTCTTTGCTGAGGTACTTTTTAAAAACCATTCACAAATATACTCATTGAACCACGGAGACACTGAGGCACAGCGTTGCACGGAGATTCTCTGTGCTTCCCTGTGTCGCCGTGGCTTAGCCGGTATGTTAAAAGCAAAAACATTTACTCTTCTCGTAAGCAATAGCACGGCCAAATGGGGTATTTTTGCGCTCCCTAAAACATGGAATTTACATTTGGCGCAAAAAGGCATTCATATAGCGTTAGTAGGCAATCCGAATAGTGGTAAAAGTTCGCTGTTTAATTCGTTAACAGGCCTTAACCAGAAAGTAGGCAATTTTCCCGGCGTTACGGTAGATAAAAAAACGGGCAATGCAGAACTTGCGCCTGGCATTAATGCCAATATTATTGATTTGCCCGGCACTTATAGCCTTTATCCAAAACGTGCAGATGAATGGGTAACCTATAAAGTTTTGCTGAAACAGGATCCCGAAGTTTTTCCAGATGTTATTCTAATGCTGGTTGATGCCAGCAATCTTAAGCGCAACCTGCTATTTTGTTCGCAAATCATCGACCTTAAATTTCCAGTGGTAATTGCACTTACCATGATGGATCTTGCAAAAAGCAAAGGAATTGTAATTGATGTAGAAGGCCTGGAACGTGAACTTGGTGTAGCAGTAGTAACTGTAAACCCACGTAAAAACAAAGGTATTCAGCAACTGAAAAAAGTAATTCTGCAAACTGCCCAGCAGCTCTACCATGTGCCCATACGCGATTTTATCAATAATAA
This sequence comes from Chitinophagaceae bacterium, assembly GCA_044227095.1. Lineage (GTDB taxonomy): Bacteria > Bacteroidota > Bacteroidia > Chitinophagales > Chitinophagaceae > JACMLD01. The sequence continues at coordinate 1,134,008 of JBGAFV010000001.1, forward strand.
AGAACTTGCGCCTGCTGCTATTGAAGATGTAAAATCGGCCTTCCCTGCAGTGAGCGATTATACTGCTATTCATTACCTGATTAACCACGAGAATTTTTTGTTTGACGAGAACAAACAAAAAAAGATTGAATCGATTGAGGAAGCAAATAAATTCAATCCCACAAAAACACAGGCGGAAGAAATATTGCAGCGTTATGCCCGCATTAAAGTAATTATGAAACAGCATGTGGCGGAGCCAGATCCGCTACAAAAAACATTGTTTACAGAAAAGCTTGATAATCTTCTGCTGCACCGCAAATGGGGCTATCTTATTTTGCTGGCGGTATTGTTTATTCTTTTTCAAAGTGTTTTCTGGCTGGCGCAGTTTCCAATGGATGGCATACAATGGGCATTTGCCAATCTTGGAGGCTGGTTGAATAATGTGCTGCCACACGGATGGTTAAGCAATTTATTTGTAAATGGAATTATAGCAGGTCTTAGCGGCATTATTGTTTTCGTTCCGCAGATTATGATCTTATTTGGTTTTATTACTGTGCTGGAAGACACGGGTTATATGGCACGCATCAGTTTTCTTACAGACAAGCTAATGCGCAAAGCCGGCCTCAACGGTAAAAGCGTAATGCCCATGATTAGCGGTTTCGCCTGCGCTGTACCTGCTATTATGAGTGCCCGCAATATTGAAAACAAAAAAGAAAGGCTGCTTACTATTCTTATTACACCACTAATGAGTTGTAGTGCCCGTTTACCGGTATTTACCATTCTTATTGCCCTTGTTATACCAAGAAAAACTGTATTGGGTTTTATTGGCCTGCAGGGCCTTGTAATGATGGGCCTTTACTTACTGGGCATTGTTATGGCACTTATTGTTTCTTATGTAGCAAAATGGTTTATTAAAATACAGGAGAAAAGTTTTTTTATTCTTGAGCTGCCCATTTACCGTGCACCCCGCTGGAAAAATGTGCTTATAACTATGATCAACAAAGCCAAAATATTTGTACTTGATGCAGGTCGTGTTATTATGATCATCAGTTTAATATTATGGGCTTTGAGCACTTATGGGCCGCCGCAAAAAATGGATGCTGTTGCCCGTCACTATGACGCATTGATACAACAAAATCCTTCTCAGGCGCAGGAACTCACCAATCAAAAACAATCAGACTTATTGCAGAATTCTTTTGCAGGTATACTTGGCCACACTATAGAACCTGTAATAAAACCACTTGGTTACGATTGGAAAATTGGCATCGCCCTTATTACTTCTTTTGCTGCAAGAGAAGTTTTTGTAGGTACAATGGCTACCATTTACAGTGTAGAAGGCGGAAAAGATGCAGACGAAACAACCCTAACACAAAAAATGCAACGTGCCCGCAAGCCTGATGGCACGCCTGTGTATACACTTGCTTCTGGTGTATCGCTGATGATTTTCTATTTGCTTGCCATGCAGTGCATGAGCACACTTGCCGTGGTAAAAAGAGAAACCCGCAGCTGGAAATGGCCACTCATCCAGTTGGGTTATATGACTGGCCTCGCGTATATCATTAGTTTTATCACATTCCAGTTGTTGAAATAGCCGCTTTTGACAAGAATAAAAAAACAGTTTTTCCGTTATAGCAGTATATCCAAAATCCTGCATAATGAAAAACATTTACCTCTTGCTGGCAACCGCATTCTTTACAGTATCTGCCGCTGCACAATCTCAACAATATAATTTTCCTGATGCTTTTTATTTTGTAAAAGAAATAAAAACCGAAGGCCTTACAGAACGCCCATTCCATATAGAAATAACAGTTAAAGAAAATCCTTCAGACTCATTATCCAAACCACGCATTTATGCCGTGCAGGTACGCAAAGGCAAAGAAGATGTTATTGGCAAATCGCTGGTATATGCTACTGCTGTAAACGGAGAATGGAAAACCTACAGCATTGACGGTATTACAGAAAAAAGCGCTACACGCATCTGGTTTTATGCAGCAGTAAATGGCAATGGCAGTTTTTATTTTGATAAACTGCAATTTTCTATTGCTGATGCAAACGGAACATTGCAGGAAAAAGATTTAAGCAACCAGTCTTTTGAAGACAAAAAAATATTGAACGGTTATATGGTAAATGCTGCTTACTCAAAAGATTTGCAGGTAAAAATCTCTTCTATTGCCAACGATGGTAAACAATCTTTACAGGTTATAACAAGCAATCAAAAACCAGGCGCATCAAGCGGAGTAGTAAAGAACTAAGTGTAGGGAAGAAAAGCTACAAGCTGTTAGCAATTAGCTGCAAGCTTAGCAGTCTCGAAGAAACACTCCGTGTATTGCCTTATTGTCTGAACCGGAATTATTGAGATGTACAGGATTTTTAGGATAGGCAAAAGACTATGAACTATCGACTCCAAACTCAGAACTTCTCTTGTCTCAGTGTTATCCGTGTCTCTGTGGTTATTGGTTTCAGTAGTTAAAAGAAATCTTCGACCTTAACTCGCTAAGAAATATTTATTTATGAGCTCTTATCGATCGCTTAACAATAAAAAAATATTGCAAATGCTATAAATGAACAAAAGTTCATTTATCTTTACGGCGTGAAACCGAGAGATGAGAATAAAACAGAACAAATTTTTACAGCTACGCTTGCATCAGTTGTAAAAACTGGTGTGGCTGGTATTACAATGCGCCAGATTGCCAAAGAGGCAAAAATAGCTACAGGAACTCTCTATATCTACTTTAAAGACAAAGACAAACTCCTAAACGAGCTGTATTACAGTTGCCGCTCCTCTTCTGTTAATGCATACTTCAGGGGATACGAAAGCTCAATGCCATACAAAAACGGGTTGAAGATTGTGTGGACCAATATATTGAACCACCGCCTGCAGAATTTTGATGAGTCTGTTTTTATGGAGCAGTGTTATCATTCGCCTTTTATTTCTCAGCCTACAAAAGAAATGAGCCAGCAATTGTTGCAGCCATTGTATAAACTGATTGAAAGAGGCAAGGAAGAAAAATTATTAAAAGATCTTGATACTGTTTTATTACTGATGAGCATGATGAGCAGCATTACCGGCCTTATTAAATACATCAACTACCATCAGAAAAAAGTATCCGAAGAAATGATTAAGAATGCATTTGTTATTTGCTGGGACGGATTGAAACGTTGATTTTTTTTGTCCATGCACTGAACATATGTTCATTTATTTATTTTAATAACAGGCATTTTTATTGAGAGAACATTTGTAAAAAACTTAACCTGATACCCGTACTGGCATTGCACAACGAAGGAGATGTAGACTAAAAAATAATAAATCCTGCTACAAACAGGAACGTATTCAATACAATAACAAAAATGATGAAACACAAAGCACCAATAAAAACAATTTACATTTTTATGCTGGCACTCCTGGCGCAGGGGCATCAACTCCTGGCGCAGGATTCCACCATAAATCTTAATCTTAAGGAAGCAATTGATCTGAGTATTAAAAACAGCAAACAGCTAAAAGGCAATATGGCAAAGATTGATGAAGCCACAGCCGTTGTTCGCGAAGCAAAAGATCAGCGCCTGCCCGATTTAAAGATCAGCGGTTCTTATATGCGGATTAACAATCCAAATATAACCATGCATTCAAAATCCGGAAGTGGTGCACCGGCAGATTCCAATAGCCTAAAATTATCTTCTGCCATGTATGGAATGGCCAACGTAAGTTATCCGTTGTATATGGGAGGAAGAATACAATATGGTATTGAATCAGCAAAATATCTTGAGCAGGCCGCAAAGCTTGATGCAGACAATAACCGCAGCGCTGTTATCCTTAATACCATTAACGCATACATCAACTTATACAAAGCAAAAGCAGCAGTTGCACTTGTAAAAGAAAATCTTGAGCAATCACACAAGCGTGACTTTGATTTTGCAAATTTTGAAAAGAATGGTTTGCTGGCACGCAACGATCTGTTGAAAGTACAATTGCAAACTTCCAATATTGAATTATCGCTTGCAGATGCTGAAAGCAACTGGAAGCTTGCTAATGTAAATATGGATTTGATGCTGGGCCTTCCAGAAAAAACAATTATAGTACAGGATAGTACAAGCATTCAATCGCCATCAGGTTTACAATCAATAGATGATTATGAGAAACAGGCGCTTGACAACAGGAATGATATGAAAGCACTTGCCCTGCGCCAAAAAGCTGCAACTACAGGTATAAGAATTGCAAAAAGTGATTACTATCCCGGCATTGCATTATCCGGCGGTTATATAGCAGCAGACATTCCCGGATTTATTACCATTACCAATGCAGTTAATATTGGTGTGGGTGTGCAATACAGTTTGTCTTCTCTCTGGAAAACAAAAGCAAAACTGCAGCAGGCAAAAGCAAGAGAGCAACAAATAATAGCTGATGAAGAAGCACTTGGCGATAATGTAAAATATCAAATCAACGAAGCATACCAGGCTTGTTTGGTTAGCAGGAAAAAAATTGAAGTGTATGAAAAAGCGGTTGACCAGGCTACAGAAAATTATAAAATCACAAAAAATAAATACGATAACAGCCTTGTTACCACAACAGAATTGCTTGATGCAGATGTAGCACAATTGCAGGCTAAACTTAACCAGGCTTTTGCCAAAGCAGATGCCGTAGTGGCTTATAATAAACTGCTACAAGCGGCAGGGCTTTTACAATCAAACAAATAATTACAAACACAACTGAACATTAAACGCATAATTTTTTTTATATGGAAGCGAATACAAACGAAACAAAACCAGCTGCTAAAAAAACCAACAAAACATTTCTCATAATATTAATCTTGCTTGTAGTTGCAGGCGGATGGTTTGGCATTAGCAAATACATACATGGCCAGCATCACGAAGAAACAGACGATGCGCAGGTAGAAGCAAACATCAGTCCTGTTATTCCGCGTATATCCGGCTACATTACACAGGTGCGTGTAAAGGATAACCAACGGGTTAAAAAAGGAGATACCCTGCTTGTACTTGATGACAGGGACCTTAAAATAAAACTAGCGCAGGCAGAAGCCGCGTTGGCAACTGCAGAAAGCAACCTTGGCGCTGCAAAAGCTTCTTCTGCTGCTGCCAATGCAAACATTGCCACATCTGCTGCAGGCATTTCTACCATTGATGCCCAGATAGAAACAGCAAAAGTAAATGTAAGGCGTGCCACACAGGACTACGACCGGTATGCAAACCTTATAAAAGATCATTCCATTACACAACAGCAGTTTGAACAGCAACAGGCTGCAAAAGAAACTGCAGAAAAACAATTACAGGTATTGGTTCAACAAAAAAACCAGGCTGCAAGACAAACAAGTGCCGTTGCTTCTCAAAGCAATGCTACTTCTTCGCAGATTTCTATTGCAAGCGCTACTATTAAACAACGCCAGGTAGATGTAGAAGATGCAAAACTTAATCTTTCATATACAGTAGTTACAGCACCGGAAGCAGGATTGGTTTCTAAAGTAAATGTGCAGGAAGGACAGTTTGTTACAACTGGCCAGTCTTTGTTCAGTGTTGTATTAAACGAAGATCTCTGGGTAGTTGCCAATTTTAAAGAAACACAGTTTAATAAAATGCGCATAGGCCAGAGAGTAATTGTACATGCAGATGCATTTCCTGGACATGAGTTTGAAGCAACGGTTACTTCTTTTGCTGCGGCAACAGGTGCTCGTTTTGCATTGCTTCCGCCAGATAATTCCAGCGGCAACTTTGTAAAAGTGGTACAACGTCTTCCTATAAAAATTGAATTCAAACAACCTGCAGACTCACTTACAAAACAACTGATAGCAGGTATGAATGTAACAGTGGATGTTCATTTGGATTAAATGATAAGATCACAACCTTCCTTCTCCTTAAGGAGAAGGTGGCCAAAGGCCGGATGAGGTAGGTGAGGTCAAAAGTTTATTTATGCAACAACAACAGGAATCATTGGTAGTGTACGGTGCGGCAAGGGTGATCATCACTCTTACAGCCATCATGTGTGCATTGCTTGAAATAGTAGATACCACTATTGTAAACGTGGCATTGAATGAAATGAAGGGCAATCTTGGCGCCAGTACTTCTGAAGTAGGATGGGTGGTAACTGCTTACGCTATTGGTAATGTAATTATCATTCCAATGACAAGCTGGTTATCTCAACAATTTGGAAGGCGCAATTATTTTGCCGCGTCTATCATGCTGTTTACGCTTTGTTCATTTTTGTGCGGCAATGCCAATGGTATTTGGGAACTGGTGCTTTTCAGGTTTATACAAGGTGCAGGCGGTGGTGCCTTGCTAGTTACTTCACAAACAATTATTACAGAAAGTTATCCGCCAGAAAAACGTGGTATGGCGCAGGCCATTTATGGTTTGGGTGTAATTATAGGCCCTACTCTTGGTCCGCCGCTTGGTGGTTACATTGTTGATCACAGTTCGTGGCCCAATATTTTTTATATAAACATCCCAATCGGTATTATAGCCATTTTACTAACGCTGCAGTTTGTACGCAGCCCTAAGTATGGCGAAAAAAGCGCTCCAAAAGATGTAGACTGGTTGGGTATAGCATTGCTTGCATTGTTTGTTGGTTCATTACAGTATGTGCTGGAGAAAGGACAGGATGATGATTGGTTTAGCGATCCGCTGATTACATCATTATCTATAACAGCATTTTTAGGTTTCTTCTTTTTTCTCTGGCGTGAACTTACATTCAGAAACCCAATTGTTGAATTGCGTGTTTTAAAGAATGGCAATCTTCGCGTTGGAACAATCCTGTCTTTTATAATGGGCTTTGGTTTGTATAGCTCTACTTTCATTATTCCATTGTATACGCAATCAACACTTGGGTGGACGGCGCAACAATCTGGTATGCTAATGATTCCGGCTGCAATAACTACAGCTATTATGATGCCCATGATTGGCCAGATGCTGCAAAAAGGTGTACCCAAACAATACCTTATTGCATTGGGAATGTTTTTGTTTTTTGTGTATTCTTTCTGGGGTTATAAAATATTAACGCCAGATACCGCCAAAGACAATTTCTTTTGGATGCTGATTGTGCGTGGCGTTGGTATGGGCATGCTCTTTATACCGGTAACAACTTTATCGTTGTCTACTTTAAAAGGCAAGCAGATTGGCCAGGGAGCTGCATTTACAGGAATGATGCGCCAACTGGGCGGTTCATTTGGTATTGCGTTAGCCACCACTTTTATGGCCAGGCAAAATATGGTGCACAGAAGTGATCTTGTAAGTAAGCTGGATGTAAACAACCCTAATGTAATGAACCATGTAAGAGGAATGGCCCATAGTTTTGAAGCAAAAGGCATGGCAACCAATACAGCACTACAAAGCAGCTATCAATCGCTTGATTATGCTATAGGCAAGCAAGTTGCAGTATTGTCTTACATGGATGTATTCTTATACCTCGGTTTAATATTCCTGGTTTGCGTGCCTTTGGTGTTGTTTGTAAAAGGTGGTGAAGCTAAAAAAGCAGATTTAAGTGAAGCAATGCATTAGTGCAAAAATCAATTGCCAAAACATTTCTGGATTCAATATTTTTGTACAAACAGTTTTATATGGATATCAGCGGAAAAATTTTGCAATTATTACCAGCGCAGGAAGGACAAGGTAAAAGCGGCAACGCCTGGAAAAAACAGGAATTTATTCTTGAAACCGGGGACACTTATCCCAAAAAAGTTTGCATTGCAGTTTGGGGAGACAAAATAGACATCAAAAGTTTTAAACCAGGCGACGCTGTAGATGTTTCGTTTGATGTTGAAAGCCGCGAATTCAACGGCCGCTGGTATACTGATGTAAAAGCATGGAAAGTTGTTGCTGCCAGACAAAAGGATAGCAGTAAAGCTGCCCCTGCCCCCGCAGCACCAACTGGCAATATGCCATCAGATGATGACCTGCCTTTTTAAAAATATATTTACATCCCCGGTTTATCCGGGGATTTTTTTTGCTCTGCTATTACTAAGAAGGTTTATTGCGCATTTTTTCGTCAACATTTGTAGTTACAATAAATGTAGTGGCGCCCTATTCTCCAAACCGCTAGCTGACGTATATTACACAAGTTCACAAAATCAACTGCATGCCAATCCTCACTACTATTGCTGGAATACTTGTATTGGTGCTGCTGATCTCTTACTTCAGGTTATATACTTTTCTTGCATTTTTAATTGTATCTGCTGGTATCGGATTGCTATTAGGGCTGAAGCCTGAAGCGCTGATGAAATCTGTGCAAACCGGCATTGGATCAACCCTTGGATCTATTGCTGCTATTATTGCGCTTGGTGCTATACTGGGAAAGATGGTGGGCATAAGCGGTGCGGCGCAACAGATAGCCAGTAAAATGACTGAATGGTTTGGCGTAAAGCACATCCGTTTTGCATTTATGGTTACCGGTTTTATTATCGGCCTGCCTTTATTTTATTCGGTTGGCTTTATGTTACTGGTACCAATAGCCATTACGGTTGCTTACAATAATAAATTACCTGCTGTGTATGTTGGCCTGCCACTGCTGGCTTCTTTATCAGTTACACAGGGTTATCTACCGCCTCATCCTGCCCCATTATTTCTCGTAAAGGCGCTAAATGCAGATATGGGCTTAACGCTGTTGTATGGAATTATTATTTCTGTACCAGCCATTCTTATATCCGGTGCTTTGTATGGATCTACTGTAAAAAAATATACAACACCACCAAATCTTTCATTTGTTGCGCCACAGGTGCCAATAGAAAAACTGCCTTCTGTGTTTATGTGTGTTATTACAGTTCTTCTGCCAATTATTTTAATTGGCGGAAGTGCATTAATAGTTCCCTATTGTAAAGAAGATAGTATTCTAAAAAACAGTTTATTATTTGCGGGCGATGCAACAATAAGTTTAATCATTACCATTTTGTTTGCATTGTACTCACTCAATATTTTAAAATACAACAGTAAGCAGGAAGTAAATCAGCATTTCATAAATGCTGTAAAAGATGTTGCATCACTATTATTAATTTTTGGAGGTGCCGGTGCATTGAAGCAGGTGCTTACAGATGGAGGTGTTTCACAGATCATTGCGGAACAGTTACAGCATTCAAACTTAAACGTGTATGTATTGGGCTGGGCTATTGCAGCTATAATCCGTGTTTGTACTGGTTCATCAACTGTTGCGGGTATTACTACCGCTGGTTTTATTGCACCGATGCTGTTAACATCTGCCATCAACCCAAATTTAATGGTGCTTAGTATTGGTGCAGGTAGTATGATGTTTTCTCATGTAAATGACACAGGTTTCTGGTTGTTCCGCGAATATTTTCAACTATCATTAAAAGACACTATTAAAACATGGTCTGTAATGGATACGCTGGTATCGGTTACGGGGTTGCTGGGTGTATTGGTGCTACAATGGTTTGTGTGAGAGGATTATGATCTTGCAAAATTCAGAAGAGAATCAAAATCTCCCTTATCTGCTGCTTTAATAGCTTTTAAATATTCTTTCCTCTGATCGTCTTCTTTTACAAATGTAGCACCACCCCAGCTAAAGGCCGGTCGTTTGAAAACATGTTCTGCAATAATATCAGCTAATAATCTGCTATGACGTCCATTTCCGTTTGCGAAACAATGAATACTCACAACCCGGTATTTACATCTTATTGCAATCTCATCTTCAATAAAAGATTTATTATCAATCCACCAGGCACAATCATCCAATAAGTTTCTCAAGGCAACAGGTATCTGTAATTTATCAACGCCAATATTCTTATTTGTATTTCTGAATTCTCCCGCCCATTTCCATACATTATCATACATTTTACGGTGCAGATCTTTTATAAATATTTCAGTTAAAATATCAGCCGTTTTAAATTTTCTTCTCATTGTCCACAATATTGCTTTTTCAATATTCTGCTGTTCAAACTCATCCAATTCCCTATGTGTACTAATGTGACCTATCAGCAAGCCTTCTTTCTCATCATCATCAAGCGGTGTCTGTCCATCAGCATACTCAAGATTTAATCCCATAATATTTTTGGCAATTGATTTTTAATTTCAATGGCTCTTTCCCTGATTGCTTTTTCAAGACGTTCTTTTGAAATTCCCTGATTTTCCAGTTTCATACTGTTTGATGTGCGCATCACAATTTTAGTTGCGAGGGTTGTAGCTTTTTTATCTAACAGTTTATCCAGGGAACCGTCTTTGGGTATAAACCCATATACTAATTGCATATCTAATGCCTCTGCTGTTTCTCGCAAGGAGTTTAGTGTTATTGATCCATTTTTTTCCCTTTGCTCAATTTCCAAAATGCTTTGTTTGGTAATATTAAGTCGATTACCCAATTGTTGCAATGACATACCAATCGCAGTTCTAATTGCTTTAATCCAGCCATTTAAGGGAGGAGAAATGTTTTTAAGATGCGAGAAGTTATCTATTCTTGCATCGATTTGATCTATATACAGTTTTCCTTTAGCCATAATGTAAGGTTTGTGTTCTGAAAAACAATAGCAAAAGTAAGGTTATATCCTGACAAAAACAAATAAAAGTCAGGCAACACCCTTACATTTAGCCTTAAAACAGCAACACCACTTTTCCATTTTCTGTTTCAGGATTTTCTATTAAGCGAAGTGCTTCATTAATTTCAGTAAAAGGAAACCGGTGCGAAATCATATCCTTTACCTGTAACCTGCCTGATGCAAAATATTCAATAACAGTTGGAAATTTATTGTTGTGAAGGCGGGAGCCCCTTATATCAATTTCACGTGCAGTAATGCTTAATTGGTTTATGGCTGACGGTTCTTTACCAAACCCAAGTGTTATTACTCTTCCAGCAGCACATACACAGGTAAGTGCCTGTTCAAGAGATCTTGTAGTGCAGGCAGCGTCAATAACAACGGTGGCGCCGTTTCCATCAGTAAGTTTTTTTATTGCAGCAAGAGCATCAGTATTTTTTGCGTTGATGGTTTCATCCGCACCATATTGTTTTGCATAGTTTAATTTATACTCCATAACATCAGAAACAAAACAAACAGCACCGTGCAGCTTTGCCATTTTAAGAATGCTTAAACCAACCGGACCAGCCCCGATAATAAATACAATATCATCTTTTGTTATTTCTGCCCTGGAGCAAACTTGTTCTGCTATTGTAAATGGCTCTATCATGATGGCTTCTTCCCACGTAAGACTTGCAGGAATATGATAAATATTTTCCTGCGGCATTATAATGTATTCCTGGTAGCCGCCATCTACATGTACAGATCTTACCTGTAGTTTACCGCAAACATTTCGTCTGCCGATGCGGCATTGATAACATTGGCCGCAACTTATTACAGGATCCATTATCACATGATCGCCAACCGAAAAACCTTTTACATCTTTGCCAATCTCAATAATTTCTCCGGCAATTTCATGACCAATTACCCTGGGGTAAGTAGCAACAGAAGATGTACCATGGTAAATATGAACATCAGATCCGCATATACCACCAGCTTTTACTTTTATTAAAATATCTGTTGCCGATTGTATAACCGGCATTGGCCTTTCTTCAATAACCATATGGTTGGGAGACTGAACACAAAGTGCTTTCATACAGCATGCATTTATTAAAGCTTTGCAAGTTGTTTTACGGTAGCCCAAACGCCATCGTCTACCGGTATGCCCAATTGCATATTTTCATTGCGTGTTTTTAAAGATTGCTCACCAGGATAAAAAATTTCTTCGTTTTCCTTTGCAGGCACAGAAGATTTTATCTGAACAATTGTTTCTTTTAAAGCCTTATCAATAATTTCCTGTGTATTTATTTTTAAAGGGTTGATGGCAATAAAAACCTGGCAGCAACTTCCGCAGCTTCCTTTATCAAACTTATCAATTGCCGCTGTTGTACGTCCACCAGAAAGCAATGCAGAAATAATATCCAGCAAAATAGCAAAGCCGGACCCTTTCCAGAAACCCATTGGTAAAATGCGACGGCTTTCTTCTATAGCACCAGGATCGTCTGTTAACACACCATTTGTATCAAATCCACCAACATAAGGAAGCTTTTGATTTTTGAGACGTGTTACCTGTAGCTTACCATAAGAGTATTGAGACATAGCCATGTCTAATACTATATGCCCTTCTTTACGTGGCACTGCCATAATAAAAGGATTGTTGCCAATAGCGCCAGACTTTGCACCCCATGCCGGCATGCATGTTTCAGTATTTGTCCAGCAAATGCCTATAAAACCTTTTTCTGCAGCAAGCCAACCGTATGCACCACCACGCATCCAGTGTGTTGTATTATTAAGGCTAACTAAACCAAGTCCATTTTTTTCTGCAATTTCTGTTGCACGGTTCATGGCAAACAACGCATTTAAAATACCCGGTGCCATATTGCCGTTATAAATTTCCATTGCGCCCATGTTCATATCCAAGGTTGGTACAGCATGTGCATCTACCCAGCCTTTACCTAGGTAATCTACAAAACGTTCAACGCGGTTTAGTCCATGAGAATAAACACCATCCCTGCTGGACTCTGTATGTACACGTGCACAAACATCTGCTTTGTCTTCAGGCATTCCTGCGTTTACAAAGGCTTTTTTAATGGTGGCTTTCATTTCATCAAACGGTATGCGTGTCATATGGTGCAGTGGATTTTATTTTGCCAGAAAAATTTTTAGGTGATTAAAGGTATTAACATCCTATGTACAAACCGAAACAGGAGCTATTCGGCTCAAACCAACAAAAAACCCCGCCATTACTGACAGGGTTTTTTAAAGCGTGGTGTGGGGCGGGATCGAACCGCCGACACAAGGATTTTCAGTCCTTTGCTCTACCGACTGAGCTACCGCACCATCCTTTCTCATTTTTTGTGAGCGGGCAGCAAAAATAGGGTTTTACCCACTAATTTTCACCATTTCATCCTATTTTTTCAGAATTTCTTCATTTCCACACTAATCCTACATTCCGTATTCGCTCAAAAACTTAATGCGCATAATTTTCAACTGCTCCCAGGTATAATTGCCTTCATTCAGTTCCTGCTGCGCTATTTGCAAAGAAGAAGTTTCGCAACCTTTGAAATAATCAATAATCTCTTCCTGTTCGTATTCATCCAGCATATCATCAATGGCGTAATCAAGGTTTAGCTTGGTGCCACTGGCAGCAATGGTTTCCATTTCTTCCATCAGGGCATCCATACGCCAATCTTTGTTTTTGGCAATTATTTCAAGCGGCATTTTTTTATCTACCTGCTGAATGATGAATACCTTGTTCATACTCTTATTGGCCACACTCTTCATCACAAAATCATCGGGCTTCTGTACATTGTTTTCTTCTACATACCTCGCAATCAATTCTACAAATGGCTTACCATAACGCAATGCCTTACCCTTGCTTACGCCCTGGCATTTTTCCAGTTCCTGTATTGTTGTTGGGTACATGGTAGCCATATCCTGCAATGAATTCTCCAGGAAAATAACAAAAGGTGGAAGGCCCTTCTTCTTTGCTTCCTTTTGACGCAGTTCTTTCAGTTGCTCAAACAATTTATCGTCTGTTGCTGCTGTTTCTGCAGATGTTTCTGCTTCTTCATCATCTGCATTGGCTTCTTCAAACAGGTTGTTCAATACAATCGGGAAGCTTTTTGGCTTCTTCATAAAAGCTTCGCCCTGTTTGGTAATCTTTAGCACGCCATAATCTACAATGTCTTTACTCAGCAAATTTTCCAGCAACATCTGGCGGATAAGGCTGTTCCAGAAATGATGCGGTTGATCGTTACCGATAGCAAATACCGGCAATGCATCGTGCCGGTACATCTGGTTTTGTGGCGTTAACCTTCCTGCTATAATATTTACAGTGTAATCGGTAGCAAAGCGTTCATCAAGTGCTTTTACTACTTTCAATACTTTCACGGCTTCTTCTTTTGCTTCAATTCTTTCTTTAGGGTGAAGACAGTTATCGCAACTTCCGCAGTTGTCTTCTGCATAGGTTTCACCAAAATAACTCATCAGTGTTTTTCTGCGGCATACACCACTCTCTGCATAAGCAACTGTTTCATTAATAAGCTGGGCCCCTACTTCACGTTCGGTTAATGGCTTATCACGCATCAGGTGTTCCAGCTTGCTTACATCTTTATGAGAATAGTATAAAATACATTTACCCTCTAATCCATCACGACCAGCACGACCGGTTTCCTGGTAATAATTTTCTATTGATTTTGGAATATTAAAATGAATAACAAACCTTATATCGGGCTTATCTATACCCATACCAAAAGCAATAGTTGCTACTATTACCTGCGTATCTTCTTTTAAAAAAAGATCCTGACGGCTTGCCCGCAGTTTACTATCTAATCCGGCATGATAAGCAACGGCTTTAATACCATTTGATACCAGCAATTCTGCAAGCTCTTCTGTTGTTTTACGGTTGAGCGTATAAATAATACCGCTCTTGCCTTTGTTGTTAACTATAAACCGAACAATACTCTTTAACGTATCTTCTTTCTTAATTTTTGGCTGAATCTCATAATAGAGATTGCTGCGGTTAAAAGAAGAAATAAAAATTTTGGGTTTGCGCAGTTCAAGGTTCTTTACAATATCGCTCTGCACTTTTGGGGTGGCCGTAGCCGTTAGGGCTATAACGGGAAGATCCGGGTTAATCTGGTTCATCATCTCACGCAGGCGGCGGTATTCGGGCCTAAAGTCGTGCCCCCATTCAGAAATACAGTGTGCTTCATCTACTGCAAAAAAAGAAATATTAAGATCGCTGAAAAAAGAGCGGTTGTCTTCTTTTGTAAGTGTTTCAGGCGCTACATACAACATTTTTGTTTTGCCAGATTTCAAATCATCGTGCACTTCCTTTATCTCTTTTTTATTGAGTGTAGAGTTAAGAAAATGCGCTACATCATCACTGCTGCTGTAGCTGCGCACCAGGTCTACCTGGTTTTTCATTAAAGCGATTAAAGGAGAAACAATAATGGCCACGCCTTCGCTAATCATTGCAGGCAATTGGTAGCAAAGGCTTTTGCCACCACCGGTAGGCATTATTACAAATGTATCGGAACCGGAAAGTAAAGATTGAATGATTTCTTCCTGCTCGCCACGAAAAGAATCGAGGCCGAAATATTCCTGTAGCGGCGCTAATAAATCTATCTTTTTTTTGCCTTTAGCGGCAGGTGCTTTATCAGTTTTTACTGCTGAGGCCTTTGTAGCGGCTTTGGCAGTAGATTTTGGCTTAGAAGAACTTGTAGACATGCTCATTAATTTTCTATCATCACAGGGGTTAACACTATGTATTTAAGGTACTTAAAAAAGCTGAACTGAAAACATAAAATTTTACCCCATGTTTTGCAAGCTAATAAACAGGCGGGAAGCGGATTCCGGCAGTTTTTTAAGGTTGGCAAAGCTAACAAAAATCGGCGGTTTAAAAACTGCAATATTTGTTAAACACGCATTAACGTGCATTTGATAAAAATTTCATTAAATGAAGCGTTCTGCACCGTTTTTCTTTGTATTATTCTATGCGTTGTAAACTATAACTTTGCCCCACTAAAAATGAACGAACAAGCAATATTGGATATCGCCAAAAGGACCGTTAGCCTGGAAGCAAATGCCGTTGCTGACCTGCAACATTATCTTACAACCGACTTTGTAAAAGCAGTAAACCTTATTTACAAATGCGGTGGCCGCCTCGTTGTAAGCGGTATTGGCAAAAGTGCTATAATAGCCCAGAAAATAGTAGCCACATTCAATTCCACAGGCACGCCGTCGCTTTATATGCATGCAGCAGATGCTATTCATGGAGATTTGGGCATGGTGCAAAAAGATGATGTGGTAATGGTCATCAGCAAAAGCGGTAATAGCCCGGAAATAAAAGTGCTTGTTCCGCTCATTAAAAACTTTGGCAACACCCTTATTGGCATGGCAGGAAACATGGAGTCTTATCTTGCCCTGCAATCTGATGTTGTTATCAACACAACCGTATCTGAAGAAGCCTGCCCTAATAACCTGGCGCCTACCAGCAGCACTACTGCGCAATTGGTAATGGGCGATGCACTGGCCGTTTGTTTAATGGAATTAAAAGGTTTTACGGGAGATGATTTTGCAAAGTTCCATCCCGGTGGTTTGCTGGGCAAAAAGCTATACCTGCGTGTAATGGACCTTTACATACAGAACCAGCAGCCATGTGTAAAGCTGGATACGCCATTGCGTGATACCATTGTTTCTATTTCTGGCAGTCGCCTGGGAATGACAGTTGTAGTAAACGATAATAAAGAAATACTCGGCGTAATTACTGATGGAGATTTAAGAAGAATGCTCGAAAAAAGCGTATCGCTTCAAGGCATCCTGGCACAGGATATTATGACTACATCGCCCCGTACAATAGCCCCGGATGCGCTTGCTGTAGAGGCTTTGGATGTTTTACGTAAATTTGATATTACCCAGCTGGTAGTAGCCAACCAAAAGCAATATTTAGGTGTATTGCATTTGCACGACCTGGTTCGCGAAGGCTTGCTCTAACACTTTAACCAAACCCAATACTGTCTTATGCTTTCCGTACCGGTTACGGAGAAAATATATTTGCGCCTGTTCCGTTTTACTAAAAGAACCATTGTAAAACTGTATTGCCTTTTAGAAACGGAAAAATTATAACAGGCCTGCCAATACAAACTGCCCTCCAAACAAATGGTATGAAGCGTATTTATGTTGCAATATTTGCCCTGTTATTTGCTGCGGGATGTTATTTCTTCCCGTACAGTTCAGATATTGTTTCTCAAAAATTTAATGAAACAAAACTGCAGCAGGATTTTGCTGTATTTCGTGCTGTGCTGCAAAAAGGCCATCCCGCACTTTATACCTATACCAGTAAAAAAGAAATGGATGCCTGTTTCGATAGTATTTACAATACACTGGGCAAACCGGCAACCGTTCGTGATTTTCATGCAAAGCTTTCTTTTATTATTGATAAAATAGGCTGCAGCCATACCAATCTTTATTTACCAAAAAGTTATTACGATACCATTCTTAAACGGCCCAACTTCTTTCCTATACCACTTATTTATGTTGATGGTGGTTTTTATGTAAATGCAGATGCATGGGAAATTCCGCTTGGCTCGCATATCATCAGCATTAATGGCAATTCTGCTGAGGAGATAATGAGCAGGATAATAGATTACAATGTACCCGATGGAAAAAATAAAAATTATAACCTCTCGCAAGGGGCAGCAGAATTTGCATACGATTATTTTCTTGCCTACGGCCCATGTGCAAATTTTTCAGTAGAATATGTTGAGCCCGGCTCTACAGTAAACGAAGCTACCGATATTGCGCCAGTTACTCTGGAAAGTCATTTAAGCGAATACAATAACAACAGTTATTACAATTTTTCGTCTGAAGTAGGCTATGATTTTGAAGTGATAGATTCTATTCATACAGCTGTGCTTACACTACGTTCTTTTGCTTACAGCACATCATCAACATTTGCAGCGTATAAAAACTTTCTCATTAATTCATTTACACTTTTAAAAACCGAAGGCGGCATCAATAACCTTATTATAGATTGCAGAAACAATATTGGCGGTGAATACGAAAACATTTTTTTACTCTATCGTTTTCTTAGCAAAAGTGCTTTTAAAGAAGTGGATTCTGCCACTGTTAGGTTTGATAAAACACCTTTTATGCGGTTTCTCGATCCTGATTATGCATTAAATGAAAGGCCGTTGCTCGACTCAATGATTAAAGCAGAATTTTGTCGTTTGCCCAATGGAAACAATGCAATGAACGATGATGAAAACAACCTGCGCAGGCCGCACCCAATGGCGTTCAACGGAAACGTATTTGTTATAACCAACAACAATGTACTATCTGCTGCATCCAATTTTGTAGCCATGATAAAAGACAGCAAAAGAGGAACGATAGTAGGAGAAGAAACAGGTGGCGGCTATAACAGTCATAACGGGTTTACAAGACTTTTATACAAAATGCCCAATACAGGTCTTTTGCTGGAGTTTTCTGCAGTAAAAGTGCAGCATTACCTTTTACATCCGCAATTTAACAGGTATGGCATAGAACCAGATTATCCTGTTGGCATTACGCTAACCGATGTACTTGAAAACCAGGATCCGCAAATGGCGTTTATCATGGACAACCTCATAAAAAATGAACGTTAATTTAATTTGAGTATGGTAACTGCTTTCAATACTTTTGCGCTGGCTTTTTTTACAATAAATCATTTAAAGTTGTAGCCTTATTTTTATTATGAACCAACATTACTATGTAGCAATTATGGCAGGTGGTATTGGCAGCCGTTTCTGGCCAATGAGCCGTACCGGTTATCCAAAACAATTCCTGGATATTCTTAATACCGGCAAAACATTAATACAGTCTACTTACGACAGGTTTGCTGCTTTTATTCCTGAAGAAAATATTTATGTTGTTACCTCGCAGGAATATATTCCTATTGTAGAAAAACAATTGCCCCGCATAAAAAAAGAAAACATTCTTGGTGAGCCGTCGCGTAAAAATACAGCGCCTTGCATTGCTTATATTTCTGTTAAGCTACACCAGATGGATCCGGAAGCGTCGCTTATTGTTGCACCATCCGATCATTCAATAGAAGACAATGCAGAGTTTCAGCGTATTTGCAACGAAGCATTGCAATTTGTAAATCACCTTAATGCATTTATTACACTTGGTATAAAACCAACTTATCCGAATACAGGTTATGGTTACATTCAGTTTGAACCATTGGCAGTAAGCAAAGATGTATACAAGGTTAAAACGTTTACAGAAAAACCAAACCTGGATCTTGCAAAAACATTTATCTCCAGCGGAGAGTTTTTATGGAATGCCGGCATTTTTGTTTGGCAGGTAAAAAATATCCTTTCAGCATTTGAAAAATACCTGCCGGAAATGTATGAGGTTTTTATGGCAGAAAAAGATAAGTTTAATACACCCGATGAACCTGCTGCATTAAAAGAAATATACCCGCTTTGCACCAATATATCTATAGACGTAGGCATTATGGAAAAAGCTTCCAATGTTTATCTTATTCCTTCTTCTTTTGGCTGGAGCGATTTAGGCACATGGAACAGCGCTTATGAAAACATAGAGAAAGATTATTTTCATAACGCCGTAGGCGGAGATAATGTAATGGTGATTGACGCAGTAAAATGCATGGTGCATGTTCCTAAAAATAAACTTGTGCTTTTACAGGGGCTTGAAGATTTTATTGTAGTAGATACAGAAGATGTATTGCTCATCTGCAAAAAAGAAAAAGAACAGCAGATAAAAGATTATGTAGCCGAAGTAAAAAGAAACAAGGGAGATAAGTATTTGTAGGTGGGTGGTTTGTTGATTGGGTTGACAATAATGTGAAGACTGTGCAAATAAGAACAAATCAGCGATCATCACATCAGAAATCAGAAATAATACAATCTTATTAGGGTTAAGCAAACAAATAAAAAGTGTTTAAGAAACTTCGTACTGTTATTTACAAAGTAAACGATCTGAAGGCTGCAAAAGAATGGTATATAAAAATTACCGGCAAGCATCCTTATTTTGATCAGCCTTTTTATGTAGGTTTCGATATTGATGGTTGCGAATTGGGCCTCGATCCGGATATGAACAATATTACGCCTGGTAATCAGTCTGTATCTTACTGGGCAGTAGATAGTGTAAAAGATGTGCTGAAGATGCTTGAAGAAAACGGATCGGTTATATTTATGCCACGCACAAATGTTGGTGGTAATATACATGTTGCTATTGTACAGGATCCTTTCGGTAATTATGTTGGCATTATTGAAGGCGCATAAAAAAATAAAATTAAATATATTTTAAAACCCATGTTTGCGCATGGGTTTTTCTTTTTAAAAGCTATTTGCCAAACAATGTGCGTGTACAAAGTTTTCATACATTAGATTGTGAATTATTAAAAAATGGTACAAGCTCAACTCAGCAATATTTTATTTCTCGATATTGAAACCGTGTCTATGCAACCTTCTTTTGATTTTTTATCGGAAGATTGGAAAAGCCTCTGGCAAAAAAAAGCGGATGTGCTGCTGCGCAACAAAGAAGGCGAAACAGCCGAAAGCATTTATAACCGTGCCGGTATTTACGCAGAATTTGGAAAAATTATCTGCATAAGTTGCGGCGTTATACAAGGAACAGATACAGAAAAAAAACTGGTGCTGAAATCTTTTTGTGGAGATGATGAAAAAAAACTGTTGGCCGATTTTGCCGAGATGGTAAACAAATGGAATGTTGGTCCTGCAAAATATTTATGTGCACACAATGGCAAAGAGTTCGATTTTCCTTATTTATGCCGGAGGATGACAATACTTGGTATTTCTGTTCCAAACCTGCTTCACTTATCGGGTAAAAAGCCCTGGGATGTAAATCATCTCGATACAATGGAGCTATGGAAATTTGGCGATTTTAAAAATTATACCAGCCTCAATCTTCTTGCACATGCGCTTGGTGTACCCAGTTCTAAGGATGATATTGATGGCAGCATGGTTGGTGAAGTATACTGGAAAGAAAAAAACCTCAACCGCATTGTTACCTACTGCCAGAAAGATGTAATAACTGTGGCACAGGTTTATCTGCGTTTGCAGGGCATAGATCTCATAAAAAATGAGGATATTGAGATAAGGGATTAAAATCGCCTAAAGTCAGAAGCGAAGAGAGGGAAGAAAACATTCACTCAAGTCTCTGTTGTTTCTGCTATAGCTGTGCAAAAAAAATATACGACATGCGTACAAATTATTCTTCCGGTTCAGAATGGGAGCCTGTTGTTGGTTATAGCAGGGCGGTTAAGATCGGTAATACCATTGAGGTTGCCGGTACTGTTGCAGTTGATGATAATGGCGATACCGCGGGTATTAATAATGCATATCAGCAAACACATTTCATTTTACAAAAAATAGAGAAGGTTTTAAAAAATGCTGGTGCTTCTTTAAACGATGTGGTGCGTACCCGCATGTTTGTTACAGACATCAGCCGCTGGCAGGAATATGGTAAAGCCCACGGAGAATTCTTTAAAGACATCAGGCCATGTACATCTATGATTGAAGTAAAAGCACTTATCAATCCTGAATACTTAATAGAAATTGAAGCAACCGCTATTTTAAGTCCCTGATCCTTGAAGGGGGGACACAGGCCAATTATCATGACTATCATTGATTATTTTCATTTTAATAATAAACTGCATAATTTAAACAAACCACATTAATAAACTTATCAATTTCCCTCCAGGGATTAAGGGTATGGATATAGAACAGTTACAGGAATACTGCCTTTTAAAACCCGGTGTAGAAGAAACACTTCCTTTTGGGCCAGATACGCTTGTGTACAAAGTATTGGGCAAAGTTTTTTTATTAACCAGTCTCGATAGTGAAGATTTTCGTTTTAATGTTAAATGCGATCCTGATTTGGCAGAAGAACTGCGGGAGCAATACAGTTGCGTACTGCCCGGTTATCACATGAACAAAAAGCACTGGAACACTATTGTTGTAAACGGAACTGTAAATACAAAGCAGTTAAAACAATGGATTGATCATTCGTATGAACTTGTTGTAGATAGTTTGCCTAAAAAACTGCGTGAGCAACTAGAGGGATAAACCACAGGTACTTGGTGGTGCAATTGAACCACAGAGACTCCTTGACATAGATTTGAAACTACTAAGCTTGCAGCTAATAGCTAACAGCTTGTAGCCTTCTTTACCACGGAGACACGGATAACACAGAGAAGCACAGGCAAATTTATCGACGATAACTATTGAGGCGATACACAAGACATCTTCGATGCAATCCTATTAATCCTTCAATCTCATAAATCCTGGTTCAGACAATTTTACCACGGGATGTTTCTTCGAAACTGCTAAGCTTGCAGCTAACAGCTTGTAGCTAATAGCTTTTGTTATGTTTACAGAAACATACAACTTTGCGCTAACCATATTCACAATGCCACTGTGGTTAAAAAATTATGACCAATCATAAAAATCCTGATAATCTTCTTTCCATGTTGCCGAACCAACTTAGTATTAAAAGCAAACTGCCGGATGTAGGCACCAGCATCTTTACAGTAATGAGTGCTATGGCCACCGAGTATAAAGCAGTAAATCTCGGACAAGGCTTTCCTGATTTTGATATGAGCCACGAACTTACTGCACTTGTAAACGAGGCCATGAACAAGGGCATGAACCAGTATTCGCCAATGCAGGGCTATATGCCGCTTCGCGAAGTGATTGCAGAAAAAGTAGCGTTGTTGTATAAAAGCATTATCAATCCAGACACACAAATAACCATTACCCCCGGCGGCACCTATGCTATTTATACAGCACTCACAACTGTTTTACAACCTGGCGATGAAGTAATTGTTTTTGAACCTGCTTACGACAGTTATATTCCCAATATAGAAGTAAATGGCGCAGTGCCTGTTTTAATCAACCTGCAATTCCCAGATTATAAAATTGACTGGCCACTTGTAAAGCAAAAGATAACTGCAAAGACAAGAATGATTATGCTTAACTCACCGCACAATCCAACCGGCTCTGTGTTAAGTGAAGATGATATGAACCAATTGCGGGCAATAGTAAAAGACACAAAGATTATTATATTGAGCGATGAAGTGTATGAACACCTCATCTTTGATAATATTCCCCATCAATCTGTTTTGCGTTACCCCGATTTAATGGAAAGAAGTTTTGTTTCATTTTCGTTCGGAAAAATTTATCACTGCACCGGGTGGAAACTTGGTTATAGCATTTCTTCTCCTTCATTAATGGCAGAGTTTAGAAAAGTGCACCAGTTTAATTGTTTCAGTTGCCATACACCATCGCAGGTTGGGCTTGCTACTTATCTAAAAAATAAAGACGCCTATTTATCGCTGGGAAGTTTTATGCAACAGAAGCGAGATTACTTTCAACAGTTGATGCAATCAACAAAATTTACTCCACTGCCCAGTTATGGAAGTTATTTTCAATGTTATAAATACAACCGCATTAGTGATGAGGCAGATAAAGATTTGTGTGTACGCATTACCAAAGAGTATGGCATTGCTACAATACCTGTTTCTGCATTTTATAAAGATGGTACTGATAATAAAGTAATCCGTTTTTGTTTCGCCAAGAAAAAAGAAACGATTGATGCGGCGGTAGAAAGGTTATGCCTGGTTAAATAACCTGAGAGGATAAACCAAGCTTTTCGATTTTTTTAACCACGGAGGCACAAAGAATGTTTCTACATTTATTGGAATAAGTTTCGATTATTTAAACATGCTTTTCCGAAATAGCCATTAAGGCAATACACGGAGGGTTTCTTCGAAACATTGAAATCCCATACATCCTATCAATCCCACAAATCTCGGTTCAGACAATCTGCGGCTTGTAATACATGAAAGTCATAGCTAAAAAATATCACGGTATTATTTACATGCTGTTTGCAGCATTTGGCTTTTCTGTAATGGGCGGGGCAGCAAAATTATTAAAAGGAAGTTTTAATGCTGGTCAGCTTGTTTTTTACAGAAACCTTATTGGCTTACTTGTTTTACTTATTGGCTTTGCAATAAAACCACCTGTTAGCAATGGTGGTAAATTACGCTGGCTTATTTTCCGCGGCATTATGGGTACGGTTGCTTTGTATACATTATTGTATTGCATCCTGCATCTTCCGCTTGGCACGGCTATGACATATAATCTTACATCGGCCATATTTATTGCCGTGTTTTCATTTTTCCTTTTTAAAGAATATGCAGGTAAAGAAGTATTGTTTTCGGTGTTGCTAGGTTTTGCAGGCATGGTGCTGGTGTATAAACCTTCTATGCATTTGCCCTGGTATTATCACCTTGCGGGATTGATCTCTGGCATTTCATCTGCCGTTGCATATATTACAGTTGGCAAATTGAGCAAGTATTACGATGCAAGGGTAATCGTTGCTTCCTTTGTAATTAGCGGAGTATTAATACCTGCTGTTTGTATGATTGTGAGATCTGCATTTGGATTTGCAGCAGATGAAATCTTTTTACCTGCTTTTAAAATACCAGTGGGTATTGAATGGTTATACATTCTATTATTGGGCATTGCCGCTTTATTTGGACAATATTTTGTTACAAGGGCATACGGTGCAGATAAAGCAGGAGTAGTGTCTGCCATTAGTTATGCCAATATTGTATTTTCTGTTCTTATAGGCATGTTGCTTGGCGATGCTTTCCCGGATAGCATGTCTTTATCCGGAATATGCTGTATTATTATCAGCGGCATTATTGTGTCTATCTTCAAAAGAAGAAATGCAGTTGATTAAAATTGGATTACAATAAACAAAAGAAAATCTTTCATGTTATCCTGTTAGTGCATTATTATGTTTTAAAGAATAAGCCTGTTTATGTCTGCAAATAAAATTAAAATACTGGCTGTTTGTGGAAGCCTTCGTCCCAATTCTTCCAATGAAAAAATATTGGAAAATATTGAAAGGATGATTCCAGATAATGTAGATTTCTTTACTTATAAAGGCCTTGGCAATCTTCCTCAATTTGATGATCCCGAACAAACCCCCGATACAGTTAATAGCTGGAGGAAACTTATAACAGATGCAGATGCTGTTTTAATTTGTACACCAGAATATGCTTTTGGTGTACCAGGTGCATTAAAAAATGCATTGGATTGGACAGTAGGTTCCGGCGAATTGGTGAACAAACCACTTGCATTAATAACTGCTTCTACCGGTGGAGAAAAAGCGCATGCTGCTTTTCTGCAAATTTTTACAGCATTATCTGCAAAAATTCCAGTGCATGGGGCTTTGCTAATTTCTTACGTAAGATCTAAACTGAATGCAGCAGGAGAGATTACCGATATAAAAACAAAAGAAGCTGTCAATGCAGTACTAACTGCACTTATTAATGCTGCTAAAGAACAACAAAGAGATTGATTCAATTGTGTTCAATAGTGTTTTCTCAATTCACAAAAATCTCGTCTGTAAACACCCAACCTCTTTGTCCTTTTCCGGGATGCCACTTGGGAAGCTTATCTACCGGAACTGCTATAACCTTTAAGAAACTTACAGTAACGGGTTTAAAATTGCAATCGAAGCTGCGAACATATGCCGGCCGTGAACTGTCTGGCTGTTGCGGCGTAATGCGAGACAACAGCACCATATTTTTTTCTGATGTTCCACCCCATACTTCCATAGAAACAGGTGGCATTATGTAGCCGCCAATGTTTACATAACTGCTAAGCGAAACCGAAGATGTTGTTATGGGTTGAGCGTAATGCAAAATCATTTCCATTTTATTTTTGCGAAAACCCAGCCATTTTCCGCTCCTGAGGTTATTTTCATCTCCTTTCTCACCATTAATCAGCACGTTGGCGCGAAGCTTTCCGCCGTTGTATTCAGAATCAAGCGGCGTTACTGATCTTATAGAATCTGCATGAAAAGTATTTTTGTAAAACGTTGCCATAATAGAATCGCTGCCTGTCCATCCTGGTTTAAATGCCCGGGCTTTAAACACACCAGCTTTGTCCAGCAGAATTTCATTTTTATAAACTGCAGAATGTTCACTATCAGGCAGGCTTCCGTCTGTTGTATAGCGAATTATCGTTCCTTTTATATAATGTTTTAAATGAAGTGCAAGTGATGCATTATTGATAACCCGTTCTTCGGTTTCCAATACCGGTGGGTTTAACTTTAATACCAGCGTATCATTCATAAAACCTGTTTCAAACAAAATCTTTGCATTCTTTTTTCTTATGTCATCCATATCCTTTGCAGCAATAGGGTCGTTCCATAAATAAACATAACTCAGCTTAGGGAAGGCCGCTAGTGGTTCTATATCTTTTTTGGTAACCGCTGTGCCAGATAAAGACAAATGATTTAAAAAAGGAAGCTTGCTAAGAGCTGCAAGGCTTTTACCAGGTACAGTGCTGAAATTAAGGTTTAGTTTCCTGAGGTTGCTGAATTGGGCAATCGTATTAATGTCTTCTTCTTTCAATGGCATATAGGCCAAATCAAGCGATACAATTTGAGTTTTTAATGATTGCAATTCTTTTAACGAAGCCGTAGTATACATATCACGGTTGTAAAAATTTACTGACAGTGCCGGAGATTCAAGTGCAAGCGGAAGAATTAACCGGTTTGTATTGTTCAGTTTTTCAATTTCACTTTCGCTGGCTTTTGCAAAATCATATACTTCGTCTGTTGTTCTTCCAAAGATGGTATTGGCCAGCAAACGCAAACTATCTGTGGGCTGCAATTCATTTACTTTCTGTTTAAAACTTGCGCCGCTTTTAATCCATTCGTATAAGATTGATGTTTCTTCTTCATCCAATTGCGGTTTGCCTAATGGCGGCATATGTTTTTTTTGCGTTTCAGGCAAATGTATCCGTTCTAATATAAGGCTTAGTTCAGGATGTCCTTCGGCCCATAGTGCACCATGTTTTCCACCTTTAAGCAATTGCGCTTCTGTTTCCATTATAAGTTCGCCTTTTGCTTTTTTACTGCTATGGCAGCTCATGCATTTTGTTTCCAATATCGGCCTTACCATATCTGCATAAACAATTGCCGCTTCCAAATCAACCTTTGGTTTTGTTTTTTCTGGTGTAACAGGCGCCAACAGATAATTATCCCCGTGTGTAATGTTGGATCCTTCGTGGCCGGTAAATACAATCAGTACAAAAGAAATAACCGCTGCAACCTGTGGCATGTATTTGCGGCTATGAACACTATTACGATAACCGTACCATACAAAAGAAAAAAGTGAAACAGCAACGCCGCCCCATTTGTGCCACCATAAAGCTTCCTGGTTATAACCTTCTTCTTTTGATAATAAAAAACCCATTAATGCGGTAACTACGGAAGTAAATGCAGCACTTAATAATAACCAGTTACCGGTTTCATCTTCTGGCCCGTCTGTATTTTTTTTCTTTGCTTGTAAAAAAATACTCCAAAAAATATACAACACTAACAATACAATGGGGAAGTGAAGTACCAGCGGGTGCATACGGCCCATTACCTGCAGCCATGGCGCTATATGCATTTTATCTCCGGCAAGTACAAAAAGTACAAGAACACAGTTAAGGCATAAAATAGTATTAAAGAGGATGTTTTTCCAGCGTTGCATGCAGTTAGTACAGTTTTATCTTTTCAATTGGCGGACAATTTTTATTCCTGGCTATTGTATCGTTTAACCTGTTTTACTGTTTAACGTACTACTGTAAATCAATACAACTTGCTTTTATTAACTCACAGGCTGCAGTTTGTACGGGTATACATGACCAGAATTCCATTGGGCCACGTAAATATTTTCTTCATCGTCAATGCACACATCATGCGGGTATTGAAATACTTTTTCTGTTTGGTACATTTCTTCAGGCACGCCTTTGCTGTATACAGGTGCTGTTCCTGCAAGATTTGAAACTACTTTATTGTTTTTATCGAGTATTGTTACAAAACCAGATTGTTTCCATTCTGCGTTTTTGCTTTGTAATACTGCAGCATACAGGTAATCTCCTTTAATTACCGGGCGGCAAACCCATGCACCTGTTAATGGAATAGTCTCAATATATTTTCCTTCCATTGTATAGCGCTTAAAACAATTTTGCTGACGCGAAGTAATAATAAGTGTGGGATGTTTTTTATGCCGATGATCAATACACACACCATGTGCGTTCAATAAGTTTTCATCTTTATCTCCACGTCCGCCAAAATGCCTTATGTATTCGCCTTTATAATTGTATTGAATAATAAAATCTTTGCCGTATCCATCTGCCACGTAAATATCGCCGTTAGGTGCAATGGCTGTTTCTGTTGGTATGTATTCTTCTGCTTTGGTATACATGCCGGTTTCTTTTGGCCAATCCAGCACCATTAATTCTTTTCCACTGATAGTTGTTTTAATAACCTGGTGGCGATTGTTATCGCAAATGAACAATACTTCAGCACCATTTTCATTAAAGAGTGTTAACCCATGTGCACCGGGATAAGTTGTACCCCAGGTTTCAATCAGCTTACCTTTTTTATCGTAAATAATAACGTTGTTCTTTGTTTCATTAGTAAGCAATAGAATACGGCCTTTGCTGTCCTGCACCATTTCATGACAATCTTTTACCGGGTATTTTGCAGCATCAAGCTCTCCCCATTTTGTATCCAGGCGATAACGTTTGTTGCCATTGCCCAATACTATCTCATCATTTTTACCAAAAGAAAATGAAGGCGCTAAAAAAAGCCCTGCTGCGGCTATGGATGACTGTTGGATGAAATTTTTCCGGTTCATTGTAAATTTCTTATTTCTGGTGGTGCTTATAATATTCAACCTCTTTAGGGTTGTTTTAAAATTTATTTTTGTCTCTCCCGGTTTCACCCGGAGTATTATTAGTTAAGCCTTTCAGGCTTATTGATCAATTTACATGTGGCGGCATTTTTCACATTTACCACATTCATCACACTTCCACATTACTCACGCCAACAACCCCTTCAGCACATTTCCTTCTACATCTGTTAAACGATAGCGGCGGCCCTGGCTTTTAAATGTAAGCTGTTCATGGTTAATACCCATCAGGTGCAAAACAGTAGCATGAAAATCGTGCACATGCACCGGATCTTTTACAATGTTATAACCAAACTCATCGGTTTGGCCATACACGCCGGGTTTTATACCGCCACCTGCCATCCAAATGGTAAAGCAACGCGGATGATGATCCCTTCCATAATTATCTTTCATTAATGTGCCCTGGCAATAATTTGTGCGACCAAATTCTCCTCCCCATATTACCAATGTTTCATCAAGCAAACCTCTTTGTTTAAGATCGGTTATCAGCGCAGCAGATGCCTGGTCTGCATCTTTGCATTGTCCTTTTATTTCATTGGGCAAATTGCCATGGCTATCCCATCCCTGGTGGTATAGCTGAACAAAGCGTACACCATTTTCGGAAAGCTTTCTTGCCAGCAGGCAATTGGCAGCAAATGTGCCAGGCACCATACATTCTGGTCCGTATAATTTTATAATTGATTCCGGTTCTTTTGATAAATCTGTTACTTCCGGCACTGCGGTTTGCATGCGGTATGCCAGTTCATATTGTTTTACTTTTGAATTGATTTCCGGATCGCCAAACGCATCGTACGATTGTTGGTTGAGTTCAGCAATTTTATCAAGCATTAATCTCCTGTCTGTTTTGGTAACACTTTCCGGATCGTTTAAATAAAGAACAGGATTTTCTCCGCTGCTAAATTGCACACCCTGGTGTACAGAATCTAAAAATCCATTGCTCCACAATTTTGAATATACGCCCTGGCCATTTCCTTTTCCTTTTGATAACAATACGCAAAATGCCGGAAGGTTTTTATTCTCGCTACCCAAACCATAACTCATCCATGAACCCATACTTGGCCGGTTACCAACCTGCGCACCTGTTTGAAAAAACGTAAGCGCCGGATCATGATTGATGGCTTCCGTATACATGCTGTTGATAAAACAAATATCATTTGCAGCTTTTGCCGTATAAGGCAAAAGTTCGCTTATCCATGCCCGGTGTTCTCCATATTGGTTAAACTGAAACTTGGTACCAGCCAATGGAAATTTTTTCTGATCGGCCGTCATGCCTGTTAAGCGCTGGCCATTGCGGATTGATGCAGGCAAATCTTCGCCAAACATTTCCTGCAGTTTTGGTTTGTAATCAAACAAATCCAATTGCGATGGTGCGCCGTTCTGAAAAAGATAAATGATCCGTTTTGCTTTTGGCGCAAAATGCGGCAATCCAGTTATTACTGCTTTTTCATCAGCACTGGTTCCAAACAAATCAGGAATCATCAGTGAGCCAAGGGCCACACTGCCTACGCCAAGGCTTAACCGCGACAGAAAACGCCTGCGGTTCATATTCAACCCTCTTTCAAGAATTTCTTTTTCCATCTTACTATGTTTTAGTAATACTCTCTTCCAGGTTATAAATTGCTTCTATGGTTTTCATTAGCGCAGCCATACTATTGGCATCCGGGTTAACCGGCATTTTGTATTCACCGGTTTTAATAGTAGCAGCTGCATCTAATTTCTTTTGTGAAAACTGATCAAACTGTTCTTTGTAATAATTCTGCAAAACACTTATTTCTTTTGCAGTAGCACTGCGGCAAACAATCAGGCGAAATGCTTTTGCAATTTTCTCATCGTTGCTGGTTTTTTCTGCATCCAGCTTTTGCGCCATTACCCGGGCGGCTTCCAGCATGGTAGGATCATTTAGCATCATTAATGCCTGCAATGGGGTATTTGTTTTCAATCTTTTCACTTCACATTGATCTCGGTTGCTGGCATCAAACAATCCCATAGAAGGCGGCGGAACAGTTAATTTAATAAAGGTGTACAATCCTCTTCTGTACAAAGAATCTCCGTGATCTTGTTTGTATGTTGCCAGTACGCCACGGCCCGATGTTGCAGCCTCCCATAAACCTTTGGGTTGATAAGGTTTTACGCTTGGGCCGCCAATTGTTTTTACCAATAGCCCGCTGCTGGCCAAAATCATATCACGTACAAATTCTGCTGGCAAACGTGTTCTCGCCCCGCGGGATAAATAAATATTATCAGGATCTTTTTTTAATTTTTCTTCTGAAGTTTTTGCAGACTGGCGATAGGTGGCAGACATTACAATCTGTTTTACCAGGCGTTTTATATTCCAGCCATTATCTATAAAATCTACTGCAAGCCAATCCAGCAATGCAGGATGAGAAGGCAGTTCGCCCTGCATACCAAAATCGCCGGTTGTTTTAATGATACCTCTACCAAAAATTTCCTGCCATAGCTGGTTTACAAATACACGAGATGTAAGCGGATTGTTTTTGTCTATCGTCCACAAAGCAAGCCCTCGCCTGTTTCTTTCAAAACGGGTTGTGTCAAACTTCATAACTGCACGAATAGCTTCCGGCTGCACTTCCTCTCCGGGTGCATTGTACACACCACGGTTAAGCACATACGTTTTTCTTAGTGTATCCCTTTCGCCCATTACAGAAATGGTAAGTGTATCTGTGTCTGTTTTATTGATAAATGAAAGTGCAGTCCTTACATCGTTATCGCTTAATTTAAGCAACGGAGCTTTTGCAGGTTTGGAAGTGCTTACATCGCCTTCGTAACCTACTTCTTTTGTATTGTTGAAGAAAGCCAGCAAACGGTAATAATCCTTCTGTGAAAAAGGATCGTATTTATGATCGTGGCACTGCGCACATTCTATGGTAACGCCCAGTATGCCTTTACCAAAAGTTTTTGTTTTATCTATTAAATATTCAATGCGGTATTCTTCTGGTATAACGCCGCCTTCTTCTGTGTATTTATGATTGCGGAAAAAACCAGTAGCTAAGATTTGTTCGTTGCTGGCATTAGGTTGCATATCGCCGGCAACCTGCCAGGTAACAAATTTATCATAAGGCATATTGGTATTAAACGCATGGATTACCCAATCACGCCAGGGCCATTGCGTTCTTATATTATCATCCTGGTAACCATAGCTGTCTGCATACCTTGCTATATCCATCCAGTGCACTGCCATTTTCTCTCCGTATTGCGGCATCTGCAAAAGTTCGTCTACAATTTTTTCATAAGCATTATCACTTTTATCTGCCAGAAATTTGTCCATCATTTCAAGTGATGGTGGCAAACCTGTAATGTCAAACGCTGCTCTTTTCAGTAAGCGTTCTTTATCGGCTTCTTCATTTGGTACAAGATCCATTTGCTCCATTCTGCTTAAAACAAAATAATCAATTTCATTTTTTGGCCAGGCTTTATTGTTTACTTCCGGTAAAGCTGATTTTTTGGGTGCAGTAAATGCCCAGTGTGTTTCATAATGTGCGCCTTGTTTTATCCATTTTTCAAAAACCGCTATTTCATATTTTGTTAAAACACCCAGGTGCGCATCAATAGGCGGCATCATAAAAGAAGTATCTGCAGAAGAGATGCGTTTATACAATTCCGATTCTTCTGGCTTGCCGGGCACAATTGCAAATCCGCCTTTTGTTTCTTTTAATGGAGCGTATGCACTGTCGGCTATATCAAGACGAAGACCTGCTTCACGTTTATTGGCATCAGGGCCATGGCATTTGAAGCATTTGTCGGAAAGCACCGGGCGAATCTGGAAGTTGTAACTGATCACGTTTGGCAATGCATGACCATCAACACTTGTTTTGTTGTTAAAACAAGATACAGCGGCAGCAATCGTTACCAATAAGACCAGGACAACTGAAAGAATCCTGTATTTCATATTTTTTGTAAGAGCTTTAAAGTTACCAAAAAAAGCAGCGCTGTCCGCTTTTCGGTATCAACTATATAGTTTATAAAGTTGAAGGCGACTATAACGGTCGCCTTCAAACTATAAATATTTATTTTTCAGCTTATTGTTTTATCAGCTTGATTGTTTTATTAAACGACCCTTGTTTAATATTTAATAAGTAGATGCCGGCTTTGTAGGATGTTGCATCGAGAGATACAATTCCTTTTGACTGGCTTATGCGTTTTTCTACCAGTTTCTTGCCATCTATGCTAAACAACTGCAAGCTTATTTCCTGCTGGTCTGCCAAGGAAAGATATACTTTAAACGCAGCAGTTGCCGGATTGGGATATACTTCGGCAATCATTGGTTTTATCGTCATTACATCTGTAATCGCATCTTCTTCCATACGTGCAGATGATGTGCTGCATTTGTTTTTGATGCTGTTTTCTATATCAAGCCTTGTAAAACCAAAATTATCATCCCAACTAAGTATAACAATATTGGGTATTTGATAGCTGCCCAATAAAAATGTATTGGAGGAAAAAAATGATTCGCCTGGCGGAGCAGTAATTGCTCCATGCTGGTTTGTGCCTATAAGAAACCAGTTAACCTCTACTTCAAAAGGATTGGGGTTATTTATTTTCCAGTTGCGTGTGGCAGAAGGATTATCGGAACAAATGGCTTTAAGGTTTAGATCTTTTATATACAGGTTTGGAAATTTTACATCCGCAACCGCAGCATCCGCTTTTAATAAACCTGTACCTGTATTAAAATCAAATCCCTTGTCGAAACCGGTTGTATAAATATTATCCATGTCTGCAGTATTGTTCATCATTACACCTTTTATTTGGCCCGGTGTAAGGTTATTTAATTTTTCTGCTTCTATCATTAATGCGGCAACGCCGGCTGCATGTGGCGCTGCGGCAGATGTTCCAAAGAAGTTTGGATAAGCATCCGCATCATCGGGAATATCACTATAGAAAAAAGAAGTATTGCCACCATCGGGTGTAGTTATCTCTGGTTTCCTTCTCATTACCGGAGCTATCCTGTTACCGGCAACATCAAAATAATTAAGCACACCACCCAGCGATGAATACCATTCTACCTTTGGCGTATCAACACCATATGCTGGCGTAGCCAAATAAAATGCTGCTGCTGTAGCAATAGCACCTTCTGCTTTTGCATGGCCTACCAGCGTGGGCGAAAAAATTCCGGGTATTGGATTACTGGTTATATAAAATTGTGCATCATCATACAAAATGTATTTGAGATGTGCAGGATCGGGGCCGCTGAATTTTGTTATCACCAAAAAGAAAGTATAATTGGGTGTGTTGTTATCGTAATCGAAAATTTCAACGGGGTCGCCGCTAACAACATTATTAGCTGCGCTGCCCGCAACTATGTTTCCGTTAATATCTACAAGGAAAATATCCAAGTCAGATTCGCAACCTGCGCCGCCTGCAGAGAACGAAGGCTGATCCCACTGCAAAGACAATAATAAAGATCCGCCGGAAGGAATATAAACAGGCTGAAAATACCTCGGCGTTGTACCCGGTGCGCTAAAATTATGAGCTGTTCCAAAACCTGCACCAAAAACCTGTTGCGTAGTAGCGCGGTAATTGCTTTCGTAAGAACTGTTAAGTTCATTACCTGCAGATGAAAAATAAGTAACGCCTTTTTTCTTTACTGCATCTACAGATTGCGCAATAATGCCGTCCTGGAAAAATGGTTCATCAAAATAAGCAACATCATCTGCAATTACTTTACAGCCTTTATTGGCTAAATCCTGTATGCCCTGTGCAAAATTTGCTTCGCCTATAAATGCAGTATGAAATGCAAGCTCTGCGGCAGGTGCTACATCATGTACAATTTCTATCATTGCCCGGCCTTCGTCTGTTCCGGTACTGTCTAAATCTTCTAGTACATCTACAGGTTTTTTAAAATTGAATGGGTTTCCCGCACCGGGCAGCTCTCCGTTTATTACACCCGTTGCCGCAGTACCAAGGTTATCATAACTGTCTGAAAGAATTCCAACTTTTACACCCTTTCCGCTTACATTATATTTTTTGCGGGCGAGATAAGAACGCTGGGCTGTATCGCCCTGGCTAATTACAGGATTTGGTTTTCCAAAAGCTGATATATAACAATCTTGTGTAAGCGCTTTTCCGTTTGCTGATTGATGCCTGGGTTTATACGCAGGCCTTGCAAACTGTATGCTGTTTATTGCTGTAAGTTGTTTTAATGCAGCTACAGGTACTATAGCAGAAATTACACGGCCATAAACACCTGTAATTTTTACACCAAGTTGCTGCAGTGCTGCTTTGGTAGCAGCCATGTTTTCTTTTACGGTAATATCTACAACAACAGCGTCTCCCCTTAGCTGAAGATATTTATCAAGCCCGTTGGTTAAGGCCGGCTTTTCATTTAACGGGGATATTCTTGCGTTTATATTATTGTATAATTTTTCCAGCTGCGGGCTTAATGCAGATTGCGATTTATCTACTAAGGGTTTTTGTGGAGTTGTTTTTAATTCAGGATCCCCTTTTACCTGTGCGTTTAACCATGTGCATAACAAAATAAAAATTCCTGCACAAAAAGTGCCTCGTAAAGCTCTCTTCATAGATAAGCATTTGATTTGTTTAAGGAAAATATCTTTTGGTTAGTGGGGGGAAGTTTGAAAAAACATGCAGGCATTATCATAAGATAGTGGATAGCAGCAGCAAGATCAATTTACAATTAATTTTATTTGCAGCAATAGTATTGCGATTGTAGTTATGCACTTTATTAAAAATACCCACAACCCGTTTTATTTTGTTAGTGCAAGTACTGCAAAACTTGCAAGCCAATGTTCTCCTCCATAATTTCCGCTTACTACATTGGGCAGTGCAGCCTGTAAATGAGCAATGGCGGCATGCTGTAATAATTTTTTTCGCTTATCGGTTACAGGTAATGCAGCTGCTATACTGTTCATGCACCAGCTTCTGCTAAAGCACAAACCATCCAGGTGTACAATCTGTAAATCTGTACGATCTGATACTACCGGCAACTTTGTTAAATGCTGCATGCTTTGCAGTGAAATATAATTGTTCAACCAAAGCCTGAATTCTTTTACAGGTAATATGCGGCGCATTAAATCTGCTTCTTCAAGACTCGGTGAAAGAAAATCACTGCCATCGGGCTCCCACATAGAAGGCGCCCCTTTATCTTTATAGTAGATGCGCTTGGCAGATTCAACAATCAATTTTTCAAAACTTTCATCTTTTAATGTTTGTGCATACTCAAGCGCAAATACAAGTCCGAAAGCTGTATTGGGATGCGTGCCTGTGCGATTGGGATAGGTTTGCTTTGGTAAAAATGCTTTCCAAAGGGAAATAATTTTTTGCGTGAGTGGTTGCAAGCTAGCATGCCAGCGTTTAGCGTCTTCATCATTCCAGGTATACAATTCTTCATCCAGCTTTAGCAG
The DNA here is from genome assembly GCA_044227095.1 of Chitinophagaceae bacterium. Lineage (GTDB taxonomy): Bacteria > Bacteroidota > Bacteroidia > Chitinophagales > Chitinophagaceae > JACMLD01. The sequence goes on from JBGAFV010000001.1 coordinate 1,169,623, forward strand.
CCACGCCCAACCATAAGTGCGTTCCCAGCCTTTCTCCATCGGGTCATCAAAATATTTTGTTTCAGTGTTTATGTTTTCTGCAGTGAAGGTTTTATTAATTGCTGCGCGGATATCATTTGCTTCTGGCAGTTGCGGAAACATTTTTAAAAGTTTTATCAGCATCCAATGTCCATGAACTGAAGAATGCCAGTCGAAACAACCATAAAAAACAGGGTGCAATTGTTTTGGAGAACTTATCAATTGATCGCTATCACTTTTTACAAGATGACCTGTTTTGTTTGGATATTGCTGCGTTATGCAATGCATTGGCAACCCAGCAAGCATTGAAGCTCCTTTTTGTGTAAGTTCAAAACCACTACTGTCTTTTTTTATATTGTACAATCCTGAAGTTTGGGCTTTTGCTGCAAAACAAGGAAGAAGAACAACGATTGCTAAAAAATATTTCATGCTATAAATGTAAATCAAATGAAAAAGAATCTGGCAAACGTTTATTCATTTTAAAAAAGCTAAACGAAAAATACATTTAGCGTTCAATACCTGTTATCTTAGCATAACTTTATACTTCCGCAAAAAATATGAAAACTTCCCAGGAAACTTTAGAACAGGCAGAAGAACAAGCTGCTGGATTGTTTGAAGAGTCTCTCCAGCGCTATAAAATATTATCACTTACCAACAACGAGGGTATCTGGGATTATAACCTCGAAACAGGCCATACTTATTACAACAAAGGCATATCACGTCTTTTTGGTTACAACAAAGAAGAGATGCGTGATAATTTTGTTTGGTGGCGCGACAATCTCCATCCGTCTGATAAAAAAAGAACTATAGAAAGACTGGAAAAATTATTAAAAGGAAAAGAAAATGCATGGTGGGGCGAATATCTCTTTCGCTGTAAAAACGGAACCTATAAACTTGTACTGGAAAAATTATACGTGGTAAGAAATGAAAAAGGAAAACCTTACCGTATTGTTGGTACCATGCAGGATCTTACCAAGATTAAAGAAGTAGAAAAAAAAGGTGCTGATGAAAAAATAAAACAGCAACGTGCCATGACAAAGGCCATGCTAAAAGCCGAAGAAGAGGAACGTAAAGAAATAAGTGATGAGCTGAATGAAAACATAAACCAGGTGCTTGCTACCATTAACCTTCAAATTGAGCAGGTAAAAAGGGAAGCAGATAATTACAGCAGGATAGATTGGTTGAACAATGCGCAAAAACTACTGCGCCAATCAATAGAAAAGATTAGATCTATTTCAAAACAACTTTCTCCTGCAAGCCTTCCTTTTTTTGGTTTATTGCTTTCTGTTGAAGAGTTTTTGCAAAGTGCACAGAAAAGATCAAAAATAAAATTTCAGCTGAAGGCAGATCCGGTTATTGAAAAAACTTTGCACAAAGAAAAAAAACTATTACTCTACCGCATTATACAATTACAGGTAAAAAACATCCGCATGCATTCTGATGCTACCAGTGCACAAATACAAATGGTTGATGCGGAAGACAAAATAAAACTTACCATAAAAGACAACGGCAATGGATTTGATGCCGCACGTTTAAAATTTGGTTATGGCTTCTCCCGCATAGAAAGGATTACAGAAGCATACAATGGATCTTTCTCTCTCAAAGGAAGACCGGGTAAAGGTTGTGTGCTGGAAGTGCTTATTTGAACCAAAGAAAAGCTACAAGCTGTTAGCTATTAGCTGCAAGCTTAGCCGTTTCGAAGAAACTTCCCGTGTATCGCCTCAATAGTTATCGTCGATAAATTTGCCCGTGCTTCTCTGTGTTATCCGTGTTTCCGTGGTTATTGGTTTCACGCGAAGAAAAGCTACAAGCTGTTAGCTATTAGCTGCAAGCTTAGCAGTTTCGAAGAAACACTCCGTGTATCGCCTCAAAAGAGATTCGATATAAAACGCATTGAATAAAATTTCAGCATCTCCGTAGTTGATCATTAAACTTCTTCTGTGCTTTTCTGCGTCACCGTTTCTCCGTGGTTAATTTATAGACTCCTCATTCCACTATCCGCAGCTTGGCATAATTCAGCATAATTTTTTTCTCGCCGTTCAAATCAAATTTTACAGTGGCGATGGGGTTGTGTGCCGAGCCTTCCATCTTAATTACATTGCCAAACCCAAATTTCTGGTGTTCCACTTTTTGTCCCTCTTTAAGCGCAGAAGTATCGCTGGGTACAAAATCTGCAGACGGTTTGTGTTCAACAACTTTATTCTGTGGCTTGGGAACTATATACGCAGGTGAGTTATCTTTTTTATTGTTTGGCGGCGTGCCATATCTTCTCTCTGCTTCATACGCAGTTTTTGATGAATTGCCAAAGCCACCGCCATTCATGCGTTCGTAAGCAGTGTTGCCAAAACCAAAAGATTGATTTTTTGCGCCACCACCAGCAAAACTTTTGTCTGTATACTGTTCTGGTATTTCTTCTAAGAAACGACTGGGTTCGTTTTGCACAAGGCTGCCAAACTTATAACGGGTATTGGCGTATGTAATCCATAATTTCCTTTTCGCCCTTGTAATTACAACATAAAAAAGGCGGCGTTCTTCTTCCAGCTCTTCCCTTGTATTAATGCTCATGGCATTGGGAAAAAGCATTTCTTCCAATCCTGCGGCAAATACACAACCAAACTCCAGGCCTTTTGCGGCGTGTATTGTCATTAGCTTAACCGTATCTGCGTTTGGATCCTTTTCGTCTGCATCTGTTAGCAAAGTAATTTGTTGCAGGTAACTGCCAAGACTTTTATCAACTACTTCGCCTTCTTCATTATCGGGGCTTTCTGTCCATTCTTTTATAGAGTTCAGCAACTCCTGTATGTTTTCATAACGCTGAACACCTTCTGTACTTTTATCGTTAAACAATTCTTTTACAAAAGAAGTTTGTTTGCCTACATGCACTGCTACTTCCCATGCATTTTTTGTTTGCAGCATGCTGGCAAAACTTTTAATCATCAGCACAAAATTATCAATCGCTTCAAGTGTACCTGCTTTATAACCAAATTCCCTTGCACGTGTAAGTACCTCCCAGAAAGAAATATTGTTCTCATTGGCTGCAAGTATGGCACGGTCTACAGAGGTTTTTCCAATGCCACGTGCAGGTATGTTGATGATGCGTTTTAATGCTTCTTCATCTCTTTGGTTTACCAGTATGCGCAGGTAAGCCACATAGTCTTTAATCTCTTTGCGTTGGTAAAAACTAATGCCGCCATAAATGGTATAGGCAATGCCCATGCGGCGCAGGCTTTCTTCAAATGCACGGCTTTGCGCATTGGTACGATAAAGAATTGCAAAATCCCTGTTGTTAAAATGATTGCGGAGTTTTTGTTCCTGTATAGTATCCGCTACAAATTTCCCTTCTTCATTGTCGCTCATTGTACGCACTATCTTTATCTTTTCACCTTCTGCATTTTCAGTAAACAGGTGTTTTTCTATTTGCCCTTTGTTGTTGCTGATGATTTCGTTGGCAACATTTATTATGTTTTGCGTGCTGCGGTAGTTCTGTTCAAGCTTTACCACTTTTACATCGTCGTAATCTTTTCTAAACTGCAAAATATTCTGAATGGTAGCGCCGCGGAAACTATAAATACTCTGCGCATCATCGCCTACCACACAAACATTTTCATGCTGTGCACCCAGCAGTTTTATAATTTCATATTGTGCAGGGTTTGTATCCTGGTACTCATCAATTAAAATGTATTTAAACTTGCGCTGGTATTTGCTTAATGCTTCTGGAAAATTCTTTAGCAACTCATACATTTTAATCAGCAGATCATCAAAATCCATAGCGCCGTTTTTGAAACAGCGTTTTGCGTAAGCGTCATAGATTTGTGCAATAGCGGGGCGATTGCTGCGCATATCTTCCTGCTGTATATAATAATCGTTGGCATATTCTGCCGGACCTACCAACGCATTTTTTGCGCCTGAAATACGATTGTAAACTGTTCCGGGCTTATAATGCTTATCATCCAGGTTAAGTTCGTTTATTACAGTCTTCACTACATTCTTTGCATCGTCTGTATCATAAATAGTAAAACTGTTGGGATAACCAAGGCGATGCGCTTCAGATCTTAATATTCTTGCAAACACACTATGGAATGTACCGATGTAAAGGTTTCTTGCCTCAGTATTGCCAAGGGTATTTTCTACCCTTTCCTTCATTTCTTTAGCTGCCTTATTGGTAAATGTAAGGGCGAGAATATTGAATGAATCTACTTTATGCTCCGCCATCAGGTGGGCGATGCGTGTAGTGAGCACTTTTGTTTTGCCGCTTCCTGCGCCGGCTATAATCATTATTGGCCCGTCTTTATGTAAAACAGCTTCTTTCTGTGGCCCGTTTAACCCTGCTAAATAATCAATCATAGCTGCAATTTACACTGCTTTCTGTACACTCCGGCAGTATAAAAGAGAATATAGTTATACCCGTTTTTTATTTCAATTTTTTTTATAAATAACATAAACAGGCACATATTCCTGAGAATAAACAGCCCTGTCTGAAGCGGCAAAATAAGGAGGAGAATGATCGCCGGCCATTACCATTGAGCTTACATTGTGCTTAACGGCCTGCGTAACAAAATACCGCAGTTGCTGTACAAATTTGAAAGTATGTTCACACACGTCTTCGCTATATACTTTTGACAATGCATTTCTGAAACTGGTGTATTCAGGCGAATCTTTGTCGTTCTTATTTAATGTAAACGGCAGGTGCGTATTGATGGTTAAAAAATACCAGAATTGTTTTTTGTCTTTAACTGCATCCATTTTTTTCAGCATAAAATCATAAGAAAATTCATCTCTTACGCCGCTGAAAGCCGATTCTTTATCTATATCTGTGTTACTATTAAAACCAGGCAGGTTAATATGATCTTCCCTGAAAAAGCTGCTATCGCATCCACCTTTTTGATAAAGCAGCCGATCTGAAAAAACTTTACCGCTTGAAGAACTAACGGAGTAAGTTAAAAAACCTTCTTTCTTTTTTTCTTTAAAGATTGAATTGAATGCTGCATCAGATTCTATAATCTTATTATAATCGCCGCAAAGATTAAACAACTCTCTCAGTTCACCATCTACGGTAGAACCCTTAAACTTTACAGAATCGCATACAAGCATATAGTCAGGTCCTATCCATTTGCTGATAGAATCCTTTAAAAGATTTTCTCCGGGCCCTCCATTAAATTTTCCAAGCGATTCAAGCAACATGCATACCTGTATATTTCCTGAAAGATGTAATGCAGCGGGGTATTTTTCAAAAGCGGAAACGCCGTTGGCGAAATCAGAATAAGAAGTAAGGCTGTCTTTAGAATGAAAAGTATACGCAAACATGCGGTCTTCTTCAATCATGTTGTTGATATCGCCCCTGTTTATAAGACCGAAGATTTTTTTAAACTTGGTATGATCGTTTGTTACATAAGTATTGTAATCGTACAGGTATTTTTTCTGCACAAAAAAACAAACACCAAGAATACCCAACCACAGCAGCAGGTTGGGCAACTTATATTTTATAATAGCTTTTTTAAAGAAAATTTTTGGTGCGTAAAAAAGTATAAGAACAACCACCACCAGCAAAAAAGTCTGCAGAAAATATTTGGTGTAATTAAGCTGCTGGTAAAACTGAAGCGAATTGATGAAAGACTTAAGGGTAAAATGAAAAAAATTGATGAACGTAAGCGTTATAAATATAAGAAAGTAGGCAGTATTAAATATAAAAGATGCAATAGCCCTGAAAGATCCCAGGAAAAGACAAATGAGCAGGTTTACCACCATAAAATCCACCGAAAAAAAAGCTGCTGCTTCCGAAAAATAGCTAAACACCAGGTATTTGAAAAGAGCTAGAAACAGCAAAAAGAAAAAAAGGTTCCAGCTGAAAAGATCTAAGAAACGTTTAACCTTACCCTGCGTTTGGGTTGCCGGCCCTGGTTTTTGACTCATGTACGGTTTTCTTGGTGAGGGTTAATAATGCTCACAATGTTATATTATTGTTACGAAATTATTAACTGAATGCCGGTTTTTCTATCAAAAATACCCGGTTTGTGGTATTGGAAAGGGTAGCAACTTGGGTTATTGAAACGCAGAAAAGATTATTTGCAGCATTAAAGACAAAAAAAGACAGGCCAATGAATGCCTGTCTTAACGCTAAGCTTAATTATGTTACGGAATTAGGATCCTCTTTGTGAGCCGCCAGTTAATTTGGTATTGCGTGTAACCGCCTTTGTATTGGCTTTACCTTTTGCATTTTGTGCGCCTGGTTTACCTGTTTGATTGCCACCGCCCGGGCGGGTATCTTTCTTATTCTTCTTGTTTGGTATAAGCGACATAGAAAACAATTTTATGAATAAATATAAACAAAAATAGTGTTTAGTATTGAGATACAAATATCTCAATAACAATCTTTGATTTTACTTTAACCTTAAGTGCTTAACACTTTTCCTTTTGTTTTTTTCCTCGTCCAGCGACTTAATTCTGTGGCATCGAACATCAAGATCAACATACCGTCTTCTATCTTATACTTATTAGTGCGCAACAGGTTTTTAATAAATGCCTCTTCGTTATACCCGGTGCAAAGCATTTTTGTTGTTGCTATGTTCTCATTAAAAACAAAACTGCTGTCTGTTTTTTGAAAACTGCCACGCATGGTATTGCATCCGGTATTACCTGTAAATGTGTTTTTAGCAAGATCAAAATTCAGGGTAGGCGTTTTGCCCGTAGCTGTATCCGAAGGAAGAATAGGTTGCAAATACCATTGGCCTTTTAAACTGGTTGTATCGGCAATTGCTTTTTCAATATTGTCATTAACGCTATTAAATTCCGGAGGAAGCTGCCGTAGTTCTGTATTACCTGCACACAAAATATGTATCACGGCAAGAAAAAATAATGTTTTCATACCCTTATTTTTTATTATGATGATAATAAAAAAACTGTGCCAATCATGCACCGGTAAAGAAATGAAGCGATAGGAAATACCGAACAAATGTTTTTAGGGAAGCGGGCTTTCAAAAGGCAATGTTATACCATTGGAGGCAAGAGCAGGTTTTTCTTTTTTTATCCTGAGCCGGTAACGCAAAACAGTATCGTGGTTATAAACAACATGCAGCCATTGAACATTACTATCTTCTACATAGTAAGTATAATGCAGCAATTGTTTGTTATTGTCTGCTACAGATGGTGATGCAAAACCAACTGAGGAAATTATTTTTTGCAGGCTGATGTCAAACGCAGTAACGGTATCAGGCGCCATTTTACTATCAGCAACCGGATCTGTTGTACTGAGTACTATTTTTATCGTATCGCCAATGGCTGCATCTATAATACCAGATTCCGGTGCATAGCCATTAAGCCTGTATTTGGTAAAAGCCCTGCTCCTGTATGGCGCAACTCCAAACTCTCTGGGAACATTAGGGTTATCGATAAGGCACCACCTCAAATCATCTGGAAAATGATCCTGCATAAAATTTTCCGGCGACGGAAGAAAATAAGTTTCGTCGTGTTTTTTATAAAACTCATCGCCGCTGTAAGAAGTATAACCACTTGCCCAGGTAACATCCAGCAACTGCCAGGCACTATCTACATAAACTGCGTTCCATGTATGGTTGCAGCGAAATTTTGATTGCCTGCTGTAATCGCCTTTTGCAAAACCAGAAACAATTGCACTTTGCAAACCAGCATAATCGCAAAGCGTTTTAAATAAACGTGCATAACCATCACATACTGCAGAGCCTGTTTGTAAAACAAGGTTAGCCACCATATCGTTGGCAGATTGCCACCTGGCAGAATCTATTACCATGTGGTGGGTTGCATTATTGCTTAACGGAATGCCATTCCGGTTTTTTCTTACCCGATAAGAAATATGTTCTGTAATCCAGCTAAAAATAGAACGGAGCTTTTCCCTGTCGGTGGTATAATCTTTTGTTAGTGTGTATGCCAGTTGTGCGGGTGGTGCCGGGTCTATAGATTTTACACGTTCATCAATTTCATAAAAACTTACCTGCTTTTGCTGGGCAAAAACTGTAGTGGCAAGAAACAGCAACAATATAATAGCAGCGCTTCTCATACGGCATTGAGTACTGCGATAGTAGTATTCAGACTACATGCAAACAAATTTTTAATAATAAATATGCTGTATACAATTTACAAATAAAAAATAGCATCGCACCAGCATTTCTATTATTCAGGTAATGCAAAGATTTTCGTCTATATACTATATACTACAATTTCGCTCTCTGGTACTGCGCAGGCCATTCAATTTCTGCACCCAGTTCTTTTGCGGCATGCAATGGAAAATAAGGGTCACGCAATAACTCACGTGCCATAATAATGAGATCGGCTTCATCTTTTACCAGTATCTCTTCTGCCTGGCGTGCGTTTGTTATCAATCCAACAGTGCCGGTAAGAATTCCCGTTTCATGTTTTATTTTGTTAGAGAACGGTACCTGGTAACCCGGGCCAACAGGTATTTGCTGGCTCTTTGCAAGCCCGCCGCTGGAACAATCAATTAAATCAACGCCTTTGTCTTTAAGAATGGCTGCAAGTTTTACCGCCTCGGTTTCTTCCCATCCGCCGGGAGCCCAATCTGTAGCAGATATGCGTACAAATAAAGGCAAATCTTTTGGCCATACAGACTGAATGGCTTCAATAATTTCTAACAAGAAGCGTATCCTGTTGTCAAAAGAGCCACCATACTCATCAGTACGCTGATTGCTTAATGGCGATAAAAATTCGTGAATAAGATAACCATGTGCTGCATGTATTTCTATCAGCTTAAAACCTGCAGATATGCTTCTTACTGCAGCGGCTTTAAAATCTTCAACCACTTTTTTAATGCCTTCTATTGTTAATGCTTCCGGTGCAGGATCACTTTCATGAAAAGGGATGGCACTCGGGCCAACATTTTGCCAGCCGCCATTTTCTTTTGCAATCAGTCTTGTGCCTTTCCATGGCGCAGGAAAACTTGCTTTTCTTCCTGCATGTGCCAGTTGTATGCCGGCAACAGATCCCTGTTTATGAATGAATGATACAATGGTTTTTAGTTTGTCCAGATGTGCATTTTTCCAGATACCCAAATCATCAGGAGAAATGCGGCCCTCAGGCGATACAGCTGTTGCTTCTGTAATAATAAGCCCTGCACCACCAACAGCACGGCTACCCAAATGCACAAGATGCCATTCGTTGGCAAAACCATCAACAGAAGAATACTCGCACATGGGCGAAACAACAATGCGGTTTTTGAACGTAACTGATTTTATAGTAAGGGGTGTAAATAATTTTGCCATAATTTATTTTGAAATGCAAAAATGCAGTTTTGTAAATTACAGACAAAGCGCTTTTTTGTTGCATTGGTTTCAATGCTTATTTTACTTTCAATCAAATTTGTAATGAAAAAAATTTTCTCCTGCATTTTATTGCTGGTATTGTTACAGCATGTTTATGCCCAGTCTTTAAACAAATCTTACCTTAAACCAAATACAAATTCAAAAGGATGGGTTAATCTTTTTGATGACAGCCTTTCCGATGCAATTTTTATAAGGGGCATCTGGACATTTGATGGTGGTGTGCTTACTGCGTCAGAAGATCAATCTATCTGGACTAAAGAACAATACGATGATTTTATTCTCGATCTTGAATTTAAAAATGCAGAAGGAACCAACAGCGGCGTTATTGTTCATGCTACAGACATAAACAAATGGGTTGCCCATTCTGTAGAAATACAAATTGCAGATGACTATTCTGAAGAATGGTCTAAAGCATTACCGAGCTGGCAATGCGGTGCAATTTTTGGCAGGCAGGCCGCTTCGCAACATACAGTTAAAAAAGCAGGAGAGTGGAACCACTATACTATAATTTGTATTAAAAGGAAAATATGGGTTGTATTAAACGATGTGCTGGTTAACGAATGTGATATGAGTTTGTATACTTCTGCAACAGATAATATAGATGGCACAAAAGCTCCTGAATGGTTAAACAATCCCATGGCTTCACTGGCTTTGCACGGACGTATAGGCTTGCAAGGCAAACATGCTGGTGCACCAATTTATTTTAGGAAAATGAGAGTGAAGAAAATATAGGATATGCAGTATAAAGTATTAAGATACGCGGCCAGGAATTGGTTGCAACGAGGTCTATATACTAAATACTGTATACTCAATACTGATCCCTTACCTTCGGTGCTGTTTAATTTTTTGTATGATTAAAGTGGGCGAATACAATAAACTTGCTGTTCAGCGTATAACGCAGGTTGGTGCTTTTTTGGAAGATGGCAAAGACGGCCTCTTATTACCGAAACGTTTTGTTCCTGTACGCACCAAGCCAGGCGATGTGCTTGAAGTTTTTGTTTACCACGATTCTGAAGATCGATTGATTGCTACTACACAAAGGCCAATAGCCGTTGCCGGCGAATTTGCTTACCTCCAAGCTGTTACTGTTACCAACCAGGGTGCTTTTCTCGATTGGGGACTCATGAAAGATTTGTTTGTACCCAGAAGTAAACAGCTTAGTGGCATGCGTGTAGGTGGGTACTACCTCGTAAAAATTTATATTGATGCACAAACCGGTCGTGCAGCGGCTACAGAAAAAATAGATTTTGAGTTAAGCAATGATGCGCTTACCGTAAAAGAAAAAGAAATTGTATCCCTGGTTGTTTATAGAAAGACAGATATTGGCTATGTGGTAATCATTAATAACCGTCATACCGGTGTTTTACACAACAATGAAATTTACAGGAATATACAGGTGGGCGATAAGTTTGAAGGTTTTATTAAACACATCAGGCCCGATAATAAAATTGATGTGGCCGCAGGTAAACCCGGTTATGAAAGGGTAGAAGATGAATCGGAAAAAATACTAAGGTTATTAAAAGAAAGCAATGGATACCTGCCTTACTATGATAAATCTTCTCCAGAAGAAATTTATGATGTTTTTGGTATGAGCAAGAAAACATTTAAGATGGTAACTGGCAATTTGTACAAGCAGCGAAAAATAATTTTTACTGAAGCAGGCATTAAAGCAGTTGAATAAAAAACCGGCATGCTGTTGCGCATACCGGTTTGATCATTGGGACAAATCAACCTCACGTATTCGTATTATATCTTCATTCTATTATGCTGCGTGTTGCATTACTGATACTCGTTCATTTAGTTTTTCAGCAATTGCCATTTCTACTACTGGCGGAATGATATCTGCCATTGCATCTGTTTCTGCATAACGGTTCAACCCTTCATCCCAGCCAAAAATATGCACTGGTCCATTATTATAACTTATACGATATAATGTATCGCCGGTTGCAATAGTAAAAGGGCTTGCTGTAACAGCAAAAGGCCTGTTATTAATAATTAAATCAAATGAAATGCTTTCCACTCTTTTCTTTCTTGATCTTGTTGGCTTAGTATGTTCCATAAAATAAATTTTATAATGAGTAATAAAGTTTGCTGACATAACATTTTCAACAAACATGCCTTGCAGGCCAAAAAAACATTAAAAGAACTTAAAGTCACATTTATAGAGAGTTATAAAATCAAGTAAAAGAATTGTTAAAGGATTATTGTGGAAATATGGGTAAATTAGTCCGCGTTATTAATCATTTAAATTAATTCTTACTAAACCCTGGTGCTTATATGTTTGCTTCTGTTATTACTGGTACTGGTGCTTATATTCCGTCGGAAGTTATTTCCAATAAAGATTTCTTTCAGCATACATTTTATACTGATAAAGGCCATTTGCTTGAAACCCCCGCAGAAGAAGTAGTAGAAAAATTTAAAAAGATAACGGGTATTAACAGCCGAAGATATGCACCGGCAGATCAGAATGCATCAACGCTTGCGGCGCTAGCCGGTAAAAAAGCAATAGAAGACAGCGGCATAGATCCTGAAACACTTGACCAGCTAATTGTGGCGCATAATTTTGGTGATGTTGCAAACAAAACAAACCAGGCAGACGCTGTTCCTTCACTTGCAAGCCGTGTAAAACATTTGTTAGGCATAAAAAATCCTGCCTGCATTGCGTATGATATTCTTTTTGGCTGCCCGGGTTGGATACAGGGCATTATACAGGCTGATGCTTTTTTTAAAGCAGGCCTTGCAAAAAAATGTCTTGTGATTGGTGCAGAAACATTATCGAGAGTTATTGACTTGTATGACCGCGACAGTATGATTTTTGCCGATGGCGCTGGCGCATGTGTAATTGAATACAAAGATGGACCTGCAAATAGCAGCGGCATATTAAGCACCAGCATGCAAAGCCATACTGTTGATGAGCTGAATTATATAAACATGGCGAAATCTAATTACCCGGACAGCGATGAAAAGGTTCGCTTTATGAAAATGAAAGGCCGCAAAGTATATGAATATGCAATGAAGCATGTACCACAAGCAATGAAAGAGTGCTTAGATAAAAGCGGTATTGCAATTACTGAACTGAAAAAAATATTCATTCACCAGGCCAATGAAAAAATGGACGATGGTATGGTAAAGGAATTTTATAAACTATACCATATTGAAGAACCTCCTAAAAATATTATGCCCATGAGCATTCATTGGCTGGGCAACAGTTCCGTAGCAACCGTACCTACATTATACGATCTTGTATTAAAACACCAGGTTGAAGATCATGAATTGAATAAAGGCGATGTAATTTTATTTGCTTCTGTTGGTGCTGGCATGAATATTAACGCTGTGTGTTATCGCTATTAGAAAGTAACCCGTTTTTATTTTCAACAGTTGTCGTTTTTGTAAATTCTCCTTGCTCATTCTTTACAGTATAACAAAGGTTGGAATTAACGATGCCATACCTGCGCCCCTGCACCATTGTATAATTCATAAAGAGGCGGCCGTTTTCACGCCAGCCTTTGCCCCAGTCATCTACGCCGCTTGCATAATGAATGTGTTTATATGCTTGCCCGCTGTTATACCATTCTTTATAATCGCCATTATACATTCCTTTACTAAAGTGATATTCAAAACGCAGTTTGCCATTAGGCCACCAACCGGTATGTACACTGTCTTTTTCTCCCTGGTGATAATATCTTTTTTCTGCCATTGTTCCATCGGCATAATACATAAAGGACCATGCCTCTTCCCTGCCATTATAATAAGATGTTTCGTGATGGGTTTTACCATTTTCGTACACATCTTTTATTATTCCCGAAAACAATTGCTGACCATAATAATAAACGCCGTTTATTATATGCAGGTTAGCGTCTTCTTTATCTGCAATCCTGTTTGGAATATTTATTGCAGCAGATTTTTCGTTTGGTTTATTCCCCTTAAGAAATAAAAAAACAGATCCTGCTGCTACAATTAATATGGCATAAACAAATTTCATTCAGAAGCTTCCAGTTTTTTTATGTCAGCAATCAGGTTATTTATTTCTTCGGTATAAGTGCCCTTGTACACACCGCGGATATGCTGTTGCTTATCTATCAGTAATACATTTTCTGTGTGCAGAAACGTTGTGCTATCGTTCTGCATGCCCAAATCTTCATCAGCAAAATAAGCGCTGCGGGCTATTTTGTAAATCGCATTTTTATTTCCTGTCAGCAATTGCCATTTGCCACTAATAATTCCATTAGCGGCTGCATATTTACGCAATACCTGTACACTATCACGTTCCGGTGTAACACTGTGAGAAAGCAACAACACATTATTATCATCTTTAAAAGATGCCTGTACAGCAGAAAGATTATGGGTTAGCTTTTTACAAATGCCGGGGCAACTGGTAAAGAAAAAATCTACAACAGTAATTTTATTAGTGAGCATGTTTTGCGTAACTGTTTCGCCCTGCTGATTTGTAAAAGAAAAAGAAGGTATGCGGTGAATGGTATCAGCATCTTTGGCGGATAACCAATACGGTGTAAAATCTGCCGAAGTATAATAAGGAAGTGGTTCTTTTTTTTCTGAAGATGCAGAAAAGCACCCTGTTATTGCTAACAGGATGCCTGCAAGGAAAAAGTATAAACGATTATTGGGTAAACGCATATTATTGAGTTACTGTTCCTGGTGTACCCCAAAAGCCATTACCATTAATGTATGGTGCATCTGCAGTAGTATGATAATGATAAATACCGCTGGGATAATCCGCTGTAACACCAGTATGCCCATGGTATGCATCAAGACTGCTACTGATAAGTGTAACGCCATTTTCTACAGGCCCATACACCGGGTAGCCATCAAGTAAAAAACCAATTAAACCGGTTTTGCCTTTTTGTGCTGTTATGTAAAGTGGTTCTACATGATAGTGATATTGACCAGTTTGCTGCGGATGGCCATTGTACTGATCAAAAGAATTTATTTCTGAAGTAAGCGGCTGGCTGGGACCTGCGTATTGATTAAACAGCGGCACGCCGTTAACAGATACGCCAATTGGCCCTAGCGGCGTTGCCGTTTTTGTACTTGCAGACGCAGGGTTTAAAGGAATTTTAAACGTAAGCGATTGCTCAGAAATTCTATTTGGATTAAGCATAAAATTTGCGTTTGTGCCATTGTATGCTTCATAACGTGCATCTGTAGTTGCAAAATAAGGGCTCTTATGATCTGGCAGGCCGTTTGTTTTTATAGTAATCCAGATTCCATCAGTAGAAATGGTAACAGAAGAATTAAATTTCTTAAATACATCGGGCAAAGTGGTATTTGTAGGGGCTGTAGTTGTTGTAGCATCATCGCTCTTGCTGCAAGCCATACAAACAAACAGAACGGTAACACTCAATATTGCTAAGGAAGAACTTCTTTTCATAAATTATTGTTTTATTGTTATACTTTTCATACGGTGGTAATTTTTATCTTGGCGGTGGTGGCGGTCCACCTTCTCGGCCAGGCGGTGGGGCTTCTCTATCTCCCGGTAGTGGACCGGGGCGCATACCAGGTTCATGATTTGCCGGGCCGCCTATTAAGTGCATCACATTGCCGATGATGTTGTCAAATTTTTTCTGTTGCGCTGCGTTACATAGTGCCCTTACTTTTTTGAAATGATCAAAGGTTATCAAATCGAGCTGTGTTGTAATAAGGCTGATGTTTTTAGCAGCGTTTATTTTCTCGCTATCAGAAAGATTGGGCTGTTGCAAAAGTTTAAAGAAATTGTCTTTTGCTGTTTTAACCTGTTGTCGCAAGTCTTCTGCCTGCTGCTGATGCTGTTTTACCAGTTGCAGGTAAGTTGTTTTTTGTTTGTCATCAAAACTTAATTCTCTAATGATATAAGCAGAAGGCTGTTCTCTTGCCATTGTAGGATGAGGTGGTTTGCCCAGCCAGAAAACACAAATGGTAACAATGTTTGCCAGCAATAGCAATAGCAGCAATGCCATCAATAATTTATTTTTTGTAGAGTAGCTCATTGCTTTTAATATGTTGATTGAATATTGAGATCATACGCTGTGGCAAAGCTTTGCAGCGATGATGTGGACGCCTGGTTGCCCCGTCTATTCGTTTTAAATTTATTGATGGTCATAAATCCATTGAGGAGTAACAGCAATGCCAGGCCTGTTACAATCCAGGATGGCTTTAATGGAAATAGCCAGTCTTGTTGCTTTTGCATTTTTGCATGTAGCCTTGTATAAAAAAATGGATCTGTTGTTGCTTCCTGCATGCCCTCAATGCTTTTCATATATTCATTAAACAATTCGGTATTTGCTTGCTTGTTTTTCATGTCCCTGTTTTTAGAGATTATCGTTATAGCTGGTTAAATACTTTTGCAGGTTTTCTTTGGCCCTGCTTACAAGAGATTCTATAGATTTAATACTTTGATTTAATGCAATGCCTGCTTCTGCATAAGACATTTCCTGAACTTTAATCAATGTAAAAGCAATGCGCTGTTTTTCCGGAAGCGAACTAATTGCTTTAAATAAAATACTCGCTTTTTCTTTTTTATCAAACTCAATACCCGGATGATAAAATGCAGCGGCACTGCTTTTCTTTTCGTCGGGCATCCACCAGGGCAACCATTGTTGCAAACGCCGGCGTGTTTTTTTTCTTCGCAATTTGTCAATCGCTTTGCGAACACATATCCGGTAAATCCATGTAGATAAAGAAGATGTTTCTTTAAATGCATTTATAGATTCATATATCTGGATAAAAACCTCCTGAGCTGTATCATCAGCTTCAGTTTCATCCTGCACAATATTCAATATAGTATGGTAAACCCGGTTGCGGTAGGTTTCTACCAGCAAACGAAAAGCAGGTTCTTGCCCCTGCTTTAGCTGTTGTATTAATTCCTTTTCGTTCAACCAAGATTTATGTTTTGACGCACCAGTTTACCGAATCCTTCTTTAATGCGGAAGTTTTTTGGGGAAGTTTTTTAAAAACCAGCGGAGTTATCAGTGGCCTAATCAATATAAACATCTATTAGTGTCATTTTCTCAGGCGGCCATTGCCTTAAGGTGTTGCAGTATTACCCTAAAAAGTTCATCGGGATCAAAAGGTTTTACAATAATATCAGTAAGGCCGGCTGCATATACTTCACTTTCTATTTCTTTAGGCAGGCTGGCGGTAAGTGCAATTACCGGAAGTGTTTCACCCTTTTTTCTCAATATCCTTGTTGCTTCGTAACCATCCATTACAGGCATTTCCAAATCCATTAATACTATTCTGTGTTTCGACGAATCAAACTTTGCTATGCCTTCTTCGCCATTGTCTGCTACATCTATTATGGCACCACAGCGTTCAAGAAATGCTTTTGCTACAAGTACATTTAAAGGATTGTCTTCTACCAGCAGAATAGCAATATCCTGCAATTCCATTGTCTCATTCTTTTGAACGTTGTTGTTATTTACTGGCAAACCTGTATCTGCCTGTTCATTTGTAAGTTCAAATGTTTGTGTAAAATAAAATTCTGATCCTTTACCCTGCTGGCTTTTTAATTGCAGCCTGCAGCCCTGCATTTCCAGTATTTTTTTACTGATAGAAAGACCGAGGCCTGTTCCGCCAAAGCTGCGTGATGTAGAAGAGTCTGCCTGTGTAAACCTTTCAAAAATCAGTTGTTGTTTTTCTGGTGCAATGCCAATGCCGGTATCGCTAACGGTTATTTTAACGGTGGCTTTGCCGTATTCAATTTTTACTGCTTCCAATGAAAGCAAAACACTTCCTTCTTTTGTAAATTTAATGGCATTGTGTACAAGGTTGTTTAGCACCTGGCTGGTACGTGTAGGATCTCCAATAACTTTTTTTGTAAGTTGGGGATCTATCTGAAGTTTTAAAGCAATCATTTTATCATCTGCCAGGCTTTGTAAACCAGATATAATATTTCTTGCCATTGCCGGCAGGTCCATCGCAATTTTTTCAATGCTTATTTTACCTTCTTCTATTTTATTGTAATCAAGAATATTGTTTACAATAGAAAGCAGGTTATTGGCAGAGAATAACAAAACATTCAATTGTTCCTGCTGATCGGTTCTTGGGTTGCTTCGTTTTAATAAATGCGCCATGCCTATTACAGAATTCAGTGGCGTACGTATTTCGTGAGACATGGTAGATAAAAACTCCGATTTTACTTTCAGTCCTAATTTTGCTTCATTAGCTGCATGCTGCAATATGTCTGAAAACCTGTGCGACAATACCAGCGATTGCAAAAAGAAAAATGCTACATAGCCTGCAAAAACAAACAATTTCAGTTCGGGTATTATATTAAAATACTCAAGGTTTACAACAAAATAAACAAGCAGCATAACGCCACTGCTCATTAATGCATATACAGAACCATTTCTTTTGTGCAACACTGCATTTATATAAACATAAAATGCATACACAATGTAAAGGAACATTACAACCAGAAAGAAATTTAGAAACAGTGTAAAAATTAAAGGTGGAAACAACAGGATAATAGTAGCATACAATAAACACAGCCAAATAATGGCTTTCATTACCCACGAAATACAATCTTTTGGATAAAGCATTCTTGTATACTGAGAAAACAAACCTACACCAAGCACCAGTGAAAGATATTCCAGCCTTATAGCAACAAACCAGTCAAACCCCGGAAATAAAGAATGCAGCACGTAAAGGTCTGTGCCAATCATGCGGTAGCTGGTAACAATACAAAACAGCGAAAAATAAAAAATGATTTTATCATTCTTGCCAAAAACATAAAGCCCCCAGAAGAAAAGCCCTCCCATAAGCAAACAACCTGCAAGAATAAGATCAAATGCAGTGTTCTGGTGATATTTTAAAAGCAGCTGGTCTTTATCGCCCAAAACAATTTCTTTGTATACGCCGCCTTTAGCATGCCAGAAATTGGTTACCTGCAATAAAATATTAAGTGTATCTGAAGCAACATTCAGCCCAACTACTTTGGTTTCCCAAAACGGTGTGGCGTCAGCAGCATTAGTTCCTGTTTTTCCATTGTGAGCAATTTCTTTTCCGTTTACAAATAATTTATAAGCGCTGTATACATCGGGAATTTCAAGTGCAAGCGGTTCTCTTTTTTTAGGTAGTACAACTGTAAGGCTGTAGCTGGCATAACCCTGTGCTGTAAGCGCTTTTCCATTAATGGTTTTCTTATTCCAAAGCTCAGGAAACTGAGCGTAATTGTCGGTGGCAGGAATACTATCTACTGGTTGCAGCAGTTCGTTCCAATAAAATGCCCATTGGCCGTTAAGTGCTATTGGTTTTGCAGAAAGGTTGTTATACCGGAGATTCAACAAGCCTTTTTTTGCCTGCGGCGATGTATAATCCTGTGCAAAGGAAACAGTGTATAAAACCGTAAAGAAAAGCAAACATACAATTGTCCGAAGAATGATTTTCATAGACTGATCCCTGCGTTCTGCTATTGGAATGTTTTTTACCCTTGTAGAACGCTATAATCTTAAAAAAATGATGTAAACCCTTAAATATTAGACTTGGATATACTAAGGATTCAGTGCTAAGGGCCTTTATTTGTATGTTTTAATAAGGTAAACACTTATACTTTGGACAAAAAAAATCCGCTACAGTGTACCTGCAGCGGATTGCACAAAAAATTATAGTTTACTATTTTTTAGGTTCCAGCAATTTAAAGAACTGATCCAACTGTGGCAGAATTACAATTCTTGTTCTGCGGTTAGCAGCCTTTCCTTCCGGGGTGCTGTTATCTGCAACAGGTTTGTACTCACCACGGCCTGCGGCTGCAATCTTAGCAGGATCCAGACCATATTGTTTTTGCAAAATACGTACAACAGAAGTAGCACGTTTTACGCTCAAATCCCAGTTATCAACCAATATGCCTTTGCTAAAAGCTACATTGTCTGTATGGCCTTCTACCATAAATTCAATATCTGGCTGTGCTTTTAATACAGTAGCTACTTTACCCAATACTTCTTTTGCGTTGTCTGTTATATCATAGCTGCCGCTTTTAAACAACAGTTTGTCAGAGATATCGATGTATACAACGCCTTTGTCAACTTTTATGTTGATGTCTTTATCATCCAGGTTGCCAATAGCCCCTTTAAGGTTCATTACCAATGCCATGTTCAAAGAATCTTTGCGTGCCATAGACTGTTGCAGGTCTTGTATATAAGAATCTTTCGCGCCAATGTTTTCCATTGATTTTTTTATGCTTTCTGCCTGTGAGCTGGAGATAACAGAAAGATCCTGCAGTTGCTTCAAAGCCTGTGTGTTGTTCTCTTTCAGGAAAGCAATTTGTTTATTAAGGCTTTCAATTTCTGCATCAGACAACATTTTTCTTTTTGCAGCTTCTGCTCTTTCGTCTTCACAGGTTTTTAAAGTTCCCTGCAAGGTTGCATATTGTGTATTTAGCTGCGCATATTTATCCTGTTCGGCTTTAAATTTTTTGTTGCTCACGCAAGAAGCGAACAGTACTACAGAAAGTGCGGGCAGCAATAATTGTTTAAGGTGCATGGTGTTGGTTTTATATAATCAATAACTTTTTTTAAGGAGCACTAAATTACTGTATAAATTCAAAATCGTTTCAAAAGAGGGTTAAGATATAGAGGATAAGGCGCTTTTGCAGTGCAGGATAATGCAGGTTTAATTTTAAATGTACAGGTACGCAAAGATTAGGTAAACCTTTCAAAAAACAAAACCCCGGAAATATTTCCGGGGTTTTTATAAAATATTTAATAAGCCTATCTGTTCATACTGGCCAGGAACTCTTCATTACTTTTTGTGCCACGCATACGTTTAAGCAGTTCGTTCATAGCTTCTTCGGTATTCATATCGCCAAGAAAAACACGCAAAAGGTTCATACGCTGTAGTACATCCCTGTCAAGCAATAAATCATCGCGGCGTGTAGAAGAAGCCGTTAGATCTATGGCCGGGAAAATACGCCTGTTGGCAAGGCGCCTGTCAAGCTGCAATTCCATATTGCCGGTTCCTTTAAATTCTTCAAAAATTACTTCCTCCATTTTTGAACCTGTGTCTATAAGTGCTGTAGCCAGTATGGTTAAAGAGCCGCCGTTTTCAATTTTACGGGCTGCGCCAAAAAATTGTTTTGGTTTCTGCAATGCATTTGCTTCTACACCACCGCTCAATACTTTACCGCTGGCAGGTGCTACTGTATTGTGTGCACGGGCCAAACGTGTAATAGAATCCAGAAGAATAACCACATCGTGTCCGCATTCTACCAGGCGTTTTGCTTTTTGCAATGCCATTGTAGAAACTTTTACGTGTTTCTCGGCGGGTTCATCAAATGTAGAGGCAATCACTTCCGCTTTTACACTGCGTTCCATATCGGTAACTTCCTCAGGACGTTCATCAACCAATACAATCATGAGGTAACATTCAGGATGATTTTCTGCAATGGCATTGGCCACTGCTTTAAGCAGCATGGTTTTACCTGTTTTTGGCTGAGAAACTATTAATCCGCGTTGTCCCTTACCTATTGGCGTAAACAAATCCATAATACGGGTTGAATAATCCGAAGGATTTGTAAACAAATTCAATTTCTCAAATGGAAACAGCGGTGTTAAATAATCAAACGGAACACGGTCGCGTACTTCTTCAGGGCCTTTACCATTAATGGTTTCAACCTTTAAGAGTGCAAAATATTTTTCACCTTCTTTTGGCGGACGAACAGAGCCAAAAACAGTATCGCCTGTTTTTAAACCAAACAGTTTTATTTGTGATGGTGAAACGTACACATCATCGGGAGAGCTTAAATAGTTATAATCGCTGCTGCGCAAAAATCCATAACCATCGGGCATCATTTCAAGTACGCCTTCGCCCTGTATAATGCCATCAAATTCTATATTGAAAACATCATTACTTCTTCTTTGCTGCTGAAAGTTGCGGTGTGGCTGTTCTGATGGCTGTTGTGGTTGTTGTGGCTGTGCCTGTTGTTCTGCCGCAGACTCCGATGAACCGCCAGCATCTTCTATATTGTTTGCGGAACTTCCGTTTGTTTCATCACTTTCAGAAGAAATTTCAGCAACTTCTTCTTCTGCTTTTTTACGGGCTTTCTTAGCAGCAATATGCTTTTCTTCTTTCTTTATAACTGGTTTTCTTGATTCTTGTTTGGCAGGTTTCTCATCACCACTTTCTACAATAGCTTCTTCTGTTGAATTTGCGGTGGATGTTTTTACAATTCTTTTCCTTTTTCCTTTGTCTTCTGCTGCGCCTTTGTTTGCGCTGGCAGAAACAGCTTGTTTGTCAAGAATTTGGTATACAAGAGCCTGTTTATCAAGCTTTTTAGCGCCAGTGATTTTAAGTTGCTCAGCAATATCGAGCAATTCAGGAACGAGCATGTCGTTCAATTGCAAAATGTCGTACATAGTGGAGTATTAGTCATCAATCAAAAAACCTGCTTACGAACTAAGGTTGTTGAAAAAATTTTGAAATGAAAATGTTAGTGACGGAATGAAAAAACTGATGAGCTGTAGATTATAGGAATGAACTAACCAGCCTGATTCCAGTGCAATTATAACATAAAAACGTAAAAAGTAAAAAAATATTTTATAAAAGACAGCCCGTTAAATCGTTAATCTCTAATAACACAGGTTTTCCGGGGCCTTAAATAAAATGGCCAAATTCCTGAAAATCATAGCTATTTTGTTAATCAGCCGCGTTTATTCGCTCTCTTTAATTTCATCATTTGCATTTGCTATTACCTTGTCACCACTTTGTAAAGCGCCGAAGACTTCTACTTTTCCCAGCGATTCATTACCGGTGCGTACATCAACTTTTTTTATCTTATCGCCCATTGAAAGCAGCACATATTTTCTTTCTGTAGAGGTAACCACCGCAGAACCAGGAACTGTAAATGCATTTATATTTCCCTTTGCGTACAAAATAACATCTGCATACATGCCCGGTGTTAAAAGATTCTCCTTATTCTCTACATCAATTTCCATTCTTTCGGATCTGTATTGAGCATTCATGTTCATAGACTGCCTGCTGATGCGCCCCATCATTTTTTTTCCATGAAGGGCATTTACGAAGAAAGAAACTGTATCATGATCTTTTAGGCCTGATGCAAAAGCTTCAGGAATATCTACCTGCAACCGCAAATGGCTTATTTGTTTTAATTCAAGCATAGGTTTGTCTTTTGCTGCTGCACTTACCAATGCACCGGGGTGAACATTGCGTTCTGTAATTACGCCATCAAAAGGTGCTTTTACCTGTAAATAGCCAAGCATTGTTTCCTGCATTTGCCAGTTTAATTTTTCGGCATTGCATAATGCACTGTCTGCTTCCATTTTTGCTTTTAAGGTGGATAAATCCAGGGGAGAAATAGCCCCGGCTGTAGCCGCCGCTTCGCAATAGCGATGATATTGTTCTTTATCAATGGAAAAATTAGCCCTGTTGCGTGCATACCTTTCTTTTGCCTGTAATGCAGCCTGCAATAATTCCGGCGCTTCAAGCACCATCAGCAATTTTCCTTTTGAAACGTTTGCACCAATATCTACCTGTACTGTTTTTACGTATCCATTTACTTTAGGAAAAATGCTCACTTCCTGGTAGGCTGCCAGCTGGGCCGGCAATGTAATAGAAGCCGCCACACCTTTATTTTCTACAGTAGCAAGAATATATTTTGGCAACGTATTTTTTCTTTCTTCCTGTTTTTTTTCTTCTGCTTTATTTTCTGAACACGATGTAAACAGAAAAATTAAGACTATGCTTATGCTGAAATATTTCATTGTATAAATTTTATTGTTGATTATCTTCTGGTAATAATGATACTGTTGAAAATGATTTTTTTTGTTGAACCCATCCATATACCAGTGGAACTATAAATAATGCGGCAAGTGTAGAAGCTGCTAATCCGCCAATTACAGCACGGCCCAATGGTGCTGATTGATCTCCTGCTTCGCCCATGCCGCTTGCCATTGGTACCATACCAGCAATCATTGCCAGGCTTGTCATTAGAATTGGTCTCAACCTTATACCTGCTGCCACTGCTGCTGCTTTAAAAGGATCTTTATATTCCAGTCTTAATGCTTCAGCATTTGTTACTATTAAAATGGCATTGGCAACCGAAACGCCTACTGCCATAATAATACCCATATAAGACTGAAGATTTAATGTAGCACCCGTTGCAAGTAAAAAAAGCATGGCGCCCAGTAATACCGCAGGTACTGTTGCTAATACAGTAAGCGATAAACCAAAAGATTGGTAATTGGCTGCAAGCAACAATAGTATTACTATTATTGCGGTAATCAATCCCGTTTGCAGGGATGAAAGTGTTTCTGTAAGCAGCGATGACATACCTTTTATTTCTGCAACAACGCCTGTTGGTGCTGTTCCTGCTTTTTTTAATGCTGCTTGTACTGCCGATGTAGCCGTGCCCAAATCTCTTTTATAAATATTGGCGCTGATGGTTACAAACCGTCGTGGACCGCTGCGATCATATTCGCCGGGTTGATTGTCTACAGTGAGCGTTGCTACATCTGAAAGCACTGGTCTTGATTGTCCTTTTACCAATGGTGTTTGTTGCAAAGCTTCGGCAGAGTTCATAATATATTCCGGAACCTGTACCTGTGTTTGATAAGTATAAGATGTTTTATCATCGAGCCAGAAATTCTTGCTTGTATACCGGCTGGAAGAAGTGGTTGCTGTAATACTGCGTGAAATATTATCTGGCGATAACCCCATCAATGCTAGTTTTTGCCTGTCTGCATTTATATTAATTGTTGGAAAATGCAGTGGCTGAGCTATCTGCACATCACGCAGGTAAGGAATTTTTTTCAGCTCATCCAGCACGGTTGCTGAAAAACTGGTGATATCGTTCATATTCTTGCCTGCAATTCTTACTTCAACCGGTGTTGATGCACCTTGAGCCATAATTTTTTCTGTGAGCTCTATTGGTTCAAACGATATTTTTAAACCAGGAAACGCTTTTGCAATATTATTACGCAGTAATTCTTTTAACTCATCCGTTTTTATTTTATATCCCTCTTCAAGATTTACTTGTATAACTGCTTCGTGTGTGCCGCTATTGAAGATGTATAAATTGCTCGTTCCAAAATTGGAAGGAACCAAACCAACAAATGCAGAACTAATAGCAATGTGATGGCTAACTGTTGAATCAATTATATTCAACACTTCTTTTGTTGTTCTTTCAGTTACCTCCAGCCGTGTTCCATCCGGCTCCCTTATTCGGAGCTGCAATTGTCCGTTATTTGTTTTTGGTAGCAGATCTTTACCTGTAATTACAAAGCAAGTTGCTGCGGCAGCTATAGAAAGCAATAGGTAAGTAATAATAATTGGCTTTCGGTTAACCATTCTTTTTTCAAGCCATGCAGTTAATGATGTTTTTAATTTTTGAAAAAAGCCATTTTCTTCCGGGTGTATTTTATCCTGTAGCGTATGCTCGCTTACTTCTGCAACCTCCGCAGCATCAAGGGCAAGGCCTGCATGTACATGGGGTTGATTGTGTTTGTATCTGTATTCATGTTCTTTCAATAACCAGTTGGCAATTACTGGCACCAGTGTTTGTGCGGCAACAAATGAAATAATCATAGCAAAAGCAATTGATAGCGAAAGCGGAAGAAACATCGCTTTTGGAACGCCACTCATTACCAGTGCAGGTGCAAACACTGCAAGTATACATAGGAGAATAAGCAACAATGGAAACGATATTTCTGAACATGCATCCAATATTGCCTGTTTTTTATTTTTACCCATTTCAAGATGCTGATGAATGTTTTCTATAGTTACAGTAGCCTGGTCTACCAAAACACCAATAGCAAGCGCAAGGCCACTAAGCGTCATAATATTGATTGTCTGCCCGGCAAGTTTCAACAATAGCACTGCACTTAATACTGCAACAGGTATGGTAATAATTACTACAATGCTGCTGCGCCAATCTTGCAAAAAAAGCAGCACCATAAGCCCGGTTAGTATTGCGCCCAGTATGCCTTCTATCATTAAACTTTTTGCAGCGTTAATTACAAATATGCTTTGATCAAATTCATAACTGATGTTTACATCGTCTGGCAAAAGACTTTTCATCTCGCCAAGTTTTGAACGCAGTAGCTGCACTACTTCCCATGTTGATGCGTCTGCCGTTTTTACAACTGGAATGTAAACAGATCGTTTTCCGTTTACCAATGCATAATCAACAGTAACATCTGCTCCGTCTGACACCCTTGCTACATCACGAACAAACACAGCAGCGCTGCCATTGCTTTTAATCGGAATATCTGCAAACTGTTCCACTTTTGCTTCCAGCGAATTGACAGAGGTTACATACATTGTACTATCTATTCTTAAATTGCCCGAAGGTGTTGTTGCATTATTTTTTGCGATAGCTTCCACTACTTCATCAGCAGAGAGATTATACGTGCTGAGTTTATTTGGATCTACATTGATTAAAACCGTTCTCGCATTTGAACCAAACGCCGGCGCAGCAGAAAGACCGGGCACTGTTGCAAACAATGGACGGATTCTAGTCAATGCCAAATCAAACATTTCTTTTAATGTTTTTGTCTGGCTGCTAAACACCAGTTCGCCTACCGGCAAAGAAGATGCATCAAAACGAACAACCTGCGGTGGTAATGAACCGGGTGGAAAAAATGCAAGCATCCTGTTTGATTGAAGGGCCACCTGCGCTGTGGCTTCCGCCATATCTGTGTTTTCATAAAAACTAAGTTTTACCAGCGCCAATCCTTGTATGTTTTTGCTCTCAATATTTTTTATTCCGTTTACATAAAGAAACTGGTCCTGCATGCGTGTGGCAAAAAAACCTTCCATTTGTTTTGCACTCATGCCACCATATTGCTCAATAACATAAATAACCGGCGAATTGAGTTTGGGGAAGATATCTATTGGTATCGTTCGCACTGCAACAACAGAAAACAATAGCAGGCCTATAAACAACACCAATATGGCAACAGGCTTTTTTAAAGCTACTCGTACCATAAAATTATTTTATTAGTTGAATGAATTGATTGAGATAACCGTTTGCGGCTGCTTTATCAAGTTGCGCAAGCCACCAGTCGCTGATGGTTTGTATATAATCTGTTTGGGATCGGTACAAAACAAAAGATGCATTGGTAAGATCTATCAAAGAAATTATGCCGGCTTTATACTGCGCAAGTTTTTGACGATACGTAGCTTCAGCCGATTGCAGTTGTATTGGCAACTCTGTAAGGCTTGCTTCATTTACCTGCAAAGCCCTGTCTGCCTGTGCTGCGGCCAATGCTAATGCAAGCTTTTGTTGCTCCAAATCATAGTTGCCGGCTTCCGATTGAAAACGGTTAATAGCCAGTTTATCTTTTTTGTACAAACCATTAAAGAGATTATAAGTAACTGCAATTCCGGCCATGTAGTTAAAGCGCTGATAGCCGAGACCCGTGGACAACGATTTATAATCATCGTTATACTGAATAGAAGATCCCCTCGTCCATGCACCGGCTGCAAGCAATACTTTAGGCAGGTATGATTTTTTTATCAGCAATTGATTGCTTTGAAAAATATTGTTTTGTCTTACATAATAATCAAGCAATGGGTTATTCAATGTATCTGTTTGAAAAACCAATGCTGCGGGGCGTTTGCTGATGAATTGATTAGTAACACTATCAATCAAAAAATTCTGCACAGGTATACCAGTAAGAAAGGCCAATTGATCTTTTAATTGATTAAGGTTACCAAGTGTTTGATTGTATGTAATCTTTGCTTTTGATAATTCTGCTCTTGATAAAGAAGAATCAGCGCCGGGTTTTATACCACTTGCAGACAATGCCCTAATAACCCTGAAGATGCTATCATACCTGTTTACATTTTGTTTGTCGGCATCCAGTTTATAAGCGGCTTTCAACAGGTTAAAATATGTTTTTGCAACCGCTGCCTGAACTTGGTATTGTTCTTTATTAAAATCTGCCTGTTGCAAATCAATATAAGCTTCTGCATTTTTTAATTTTGCGTTATTCAATCCAAAGTTTATCAGTTCATACTCTCCATATAATGCTGCAATATTTCCTGTGGCTGGCTGATAAATATTTTCTCCTCTTACGCCAGCAGAAGAAGAAGGTGTTATGCCAATGGGCAAATAGCTTCCAGCTATGGAATTATCAGTACCAAGATTTACCTGGTCACTTATTTTCAATTGCGGAAGAAATGAATGCCTGGTATCAGTTACCGAGGCTTTGGCACTGTTGATCAACGCCTGCTTTTGAAGCAATACCGGTAAATGATTTTTTGCTGCTTCTACCAACTCCGGTAAACGGTAATCTTTTTGTTGTGCAAATACAGAACCCCCGGCCATGAATAAAAAATTCAACAGCCAGCAGATCTTTCTTTTGCAGAAAGTAATCATACTACATGTTTAAGATGAAAAAAGTTGTTAAACGCTATGGTTAAACAACAGCAGGGGGACCACGTAATGCGTGTGCGGGGGGAAATGAAGAAGGCGCAAATCCGCTGCTGTAATGTATGTGCAGCTTAGAGGAAACGCAACAAATAATTGGTTTAATAATAACGCCGTTACAACTAACAGCAGGCTGCGGATGGTAGCGCTTGTTTAAACGAAAAACACCTTTCTTCTCAACAGGCAATCCTGCTTTTTTTACAAAAGATGAATTGTTTTTTTGTGCGTCAACCTTAGCAACTGTTTTATGCGTTGCATTTGAAGCATGGTTGGCGATATCAAAATTGTAAAACAATTGAACTATGAAAAATGATGCATACAGCAATAACAATGGCAGTTTTGCTACCCAGAAAATAATGTATGATCTGTTTTGTTTCATTTTTACAGTGGCACAAGGTAATTCATTTTTTTGTTAACCATATTTGATCAGAAGCCCATAAAAAAAGGACGCTTTGCAGCGTCCTTTGTATTGAAGTAAAATGGTGATTTAGAAATTATATTTGATGCCCAACTGGCCCTGCCAGCGTGAATTAATTGGGTCTACTGTATAATAATGACCGTCTAAACCTGTTGGTTTGTTATAAGTATATGTAGGCAGGTAACCTGATGATGGTTTGCCAGGAGATACACCGTTTGCATCTTTAGCATAAGTAAGCAGGTTAACAGTGTAGTTGTTTACGTTGGTAACAAATGTAACATGACCCCAATCATTGTTCAGCAGGTTAAGTACATTAAATACATCGAAGCTGATTTGTATGTTTTGAGATTTGTTGCTTTTGCTAAGGTTGAACTGGTGCATCAATTTTAAATCAAGATCATGAACCCATGGTGTACGCAAACCATTTCTTTCGGCATATTGCCCTCTTCTTGAGTTCAGGTATTTATCGCCACTGATTAAAGCATTCAAATCATTCCATTGTTGTGCTGCAGTGTATGTGCCGTTATCAATCAGCCTTATATCACTCTGATCTTTTGGTATGTATGGAAGGTTTGCATTAGCAGCGTTTCCGTAAGGAGCGCCACCTGAATTATATACAACAGAATAAGGGCTGCCTGACTGACCAGAATAGAAAAATGACAATGAAGTACTGTTAGCTGCGTTCCAAATCCAGTTTGTACCAATGGTAGCTACTATGCGGTGGCGCAAATCAAAGTTAGAATAGGCTAGTTGCGGATTGTTTGCAACTACTGCAGGGTTTACTTCAAAGTTTGACTGGAATGAGTTACGGATACCGTTGCTCAGGTCTTTGCTCATGCCATAAGTATAGGCAGCACTCCAGTTCATGTTAAGACTGGTAGTTGCACCCAACCTGATATTGCTGGTTACTTTGCTTAATTGAGCTGTAAGATTGTACCTGTAACCTTCTGTTGTATTGGTAAGCAGGTAAACGTTTGAGTATTGGCTGTTTAATTTTCCGCCTACATATACGGGTGACTGAGTTGGGCCACTTGTATAGTATTCAACCTGGTCTTTAATATTTATCTGCTGAAATTTAACATCGTATAATGTTTTTGTGTACAAAACATCCAGTGTTAATTTATAACCGTTGCCAAATTTAAAATCAGCAGCAAGGTTTGTTCTTAATACACGTGGTAATTTAAAGTGATTATCAATTACGTCAACTTCTCTCGTATTGCTGGCGTTTGCGCTTGGCAATGCATGTGCATCAATGGTATCTTTCAGGTGAAGCGGATCAATTGCCAGAGGAATCGTTGTGTTTCCACCAACTGTATTGGCAGTAGTAGGCCTGAAGTCTATATTATTATATACACCACCAGAAAGTGTTTCTGCATAGCCTAACCATGCAAATGGCATTCTACCTACAAAAATTCCTGCACCACCTCTTAATACAAATTTCTGGTTTCCGTTTACATCCCAGCTAAAACCAATACGGGGAGATAGTGTTGGAACGCCCAGCCATTTGTTGGTAAATTCATTAAACGGTGTGTTGCTATATGTTGGATGGCTGGTATTATTATTTGCTGTCGCAAAATCTTTATCAACCGGAATTTGTTTGGTTAAGAAAGGATAATCAACACGCAATCCTGGTGTAATTTTAAACCTTTTGCTTGGTGCAATTTCATCTTGTACATATACGCTTGTTAATGCTACTTTAAAAGGATTAGGCGGATTGTTGTACAAAGAATTTCTATCGTTCGGGTATTTAGGATCTGTTGTATAAGCACCACGAATACGGCTAGGTTTATCTGCAAGGAAGTTGCTTAGGTTAGAATATTCCCAGCGTCCGTTCCATGAGTTGATAAAACCATAGGTTAAATCATAAAATTCATTGTGTGTGCCAAATGTAAATTTATTGATGCCTTTTACAAATGTAACGTTGTCGCTTATTTCAAAAGTTTGCTGCTTCATGTTGTAAATAGAAGCTTCCCTCCATGTACCTGCCCATACTGCACCACCGCCAATATCCATAAACGGAGAAAGAACGCCGGGGAAATCGCGGTACTCATGTACATTAATATAGCTAAGGTTAAACTGGTTGCTAACGCTGCTGCTGATTTTTGATTTTAATTCGGCAGTAAGGTTAATGTTCTTGGTGTTTTGGGTAAAGTCTGTAGAACCAAACTGAAAGTTGGTGCTGGTACGCTCAAGGTTATTACCACGGCCATTTGTATAAATGCCACGTACGGTAAGTGTGTTTGCATTATTGATGTTGTAATCAAGGCGTGCAAAAACTTTATCGCTCTTTGTAAAAATTTTATAGGCACCCAGGTAAGAGCCTGCGTCGTAATTGTATTTTGTTTTTAAATTATTATAAATAGCAGTTGCATCTGCTACTGTAATAGCTGCACCAGGATCTCCTGCATTATAAAAAGTAGGTTCCTGCCTGCGTGTTTGTTCATAATTGGCAATAAAGAACAATTTATTTTTTACGATTGGACCGCCCAGCGTAGCACCAAACTGGTAATCATAAAAGTCTGATCCTATTTTTGTTTTTTGGCCATCAACGCTTTTTCCAACTATCGACTGGTTGCGACCATATCCGTAAACAGATCCATGAAAATCATTTGTACCACTTTTTGTAACAGCGTTTACACTACCGCCGGTAAAATTACCCAGCTTCACATCAAACGGAGAAAGCTGTACCTGTACTTCCTGTATTACATCAATACTATAAGGATTGGTTCTTGTACCTGCACCTGCAGCACCTGATTGGCCTCCACCACTTGTACCACCAAATGAGTTGCTGAAGCCAATAGCATCATTGTTAATAGCGCCGTCTACAGTAAGGTTGTTATAACGGAAATTGCTACCCGCAAATGAGTTATTGTTTGATTGAGGAGTAAGTCTTGTAAAGTCTGACAGGCTGCGTCCGATAGAAGGCAGCGTATTCATTTGTGTTCTGCCTACTGTAAGGCCAGAAGTTACACCACGTCTTGAACCTGTTACTACTACTTCTTTAAGGCTTTTATCATCTGCCTTTAACGTTACATTGGCATCGGGGTTGTTGCCAAGACTAAGGTTTATATTGTCCAGCGTTTGCGTAGCCATACCAGTATAAGAAATAGTAATGGTATAAGGTCCGCCTGGTTTTAAGTTAGGAAGAATAAAAATACCTTTTGCATTAGATTGTGCGCCTGTTGTAAAACCAGTTGGTTCGTGTTTTACTACTATAGATGCACCGTTAACGGGTACTCCTTTTGCATCTGATATAACACCGCTTAATGTAGAAGAAGTTTCTTGTGCTACAGCGGCAGCAAAGGAAAAAAGAACTAAAAGAAAAATAGGGGCTCGTTGCAGAAAACGTTTCATCTGTTAAAATTTCCGCAAAGCTACCCGGGCTATATTACCGCTCTGTTATGGCAGTATTAACGAACTGTTACGCCAATGTTACCGGAATGTTACGGAAGAAACTATTAGCTGTTAGCTACAAGCTGCTAGCCAAAGTTTGATCTGAAACGAGGTTTGCTTTAATAAAGGAGATTGTCATAGGCAACGCTTGTAGCTTGCGACTTGTGGCTAAAAGCTAAGTACTATCAGCTAACAGCTTGCTTTCCTTATCTTTGCCGTCCTAAAATTGGGGATATGTTTAACAAACGGACCAAAGTAAAAGATCTGCTGGCCAGTGAAGCTACAGGCCATGAAGTAACGGTAATGGGATGGGTGCGCACCTTCCGCAACAAGCAGTTTATTGCGCTCAATGATGGCAGCACCAATAATAATATACAGGTAGTGGCAGAGCTGGGTAAGTTTGATGATGAGTTGTTGAAACGCTTCACCACCGGCGCTTCATTAAAAGTAACCGGGCAAGTGGTTGCTTCTTTGGGCAAAGGGCAAAAAATAGATCTGAAAGCATCGTCGATTGAAGTATTGGGCGATTGTGATGCGGAAGCTTATCCGCTGCAATTAAAAAATAAACCAAGCCTTGAATTTTTGCGTGAGAAAGCGCACCTGCGTTTTCGCACAAATACTTTTGGTGCCGTATTCCGCATACGCCATTCATTGGCTTTTGCCATTCACAAATTCTTTAACGAAAAAGGATTTGTGTATTTGCATACACCCATTGTTACAGCAAGCGATGCAGAGGGCGCAGGCGAAATGTTTAAAGTAACCACACTTCCGTTCGATAAAACACCACGCAACGAAGACGGCACAGTTAACTATAAAGAAGATTTCTTTGGCCGTGCTACCAATTTAACTGTAAGCGGCCAGCTTGAAGGTGAATTAGCGGCTATGGCTTTCAGTGAGATCTATACGTTTGGGCCAACTTTCCGTGCAGAAAACTCCAATACTGCAAGGCACCTGGCAGAGTTCTGGATGATAGAGCCCGAAATGGCTTTTTGTGATCTTGAAGACAATATGAACCTGGCAGAAGAATTTATTAAGTACATCATCAGTTATGCAATGGAGCATAACCGCGAAGACCTGGAATTTCTTGCGCAACGGCTGGCAGAAGAAGAAAAAGCATTGCCACAAGACAAACGGAGTGAAATGGGCTTGATAGAAAAACTGGAGTTTGTAGTGAACAATAGCTTTGAGCGCATTACTTACACAGAAGCCATTGATATTTTAAGAGAAAGTAATCACAACAAGAAAAAGAAGTTTCAATACCTGGTAGATAAATGGGGGGTTGATTTGCAAAGTGAACACGAACGCTACCTGGTAGAAAAGCATTTTAAAAAACCGGTTATTCTTACCAATTATCCCAAAGAAATTAAAGCATTTTATATGCGCCAGAACGATGACGGCAAAACCGTTGCCGCCATGGATATTCTTGCGCCGGGCATTGGTGAAATTGTAGGCGGATCGCAAAGAGAAGAACGTCTTGACAGACTGGAAACAAGAATGGCCGAAATGCATATACCTGCAGAAGAATTATGGTGGTATTTGGATACA
Organism: Chitinophagaceae bacterium; assembly: GCA_044227095.1. Classification (GTDB taxonomy): domain Bacteria; phylum Bacteroidota; class Bacteroidia; order Chitinophagales; family Chitinophagaceae; genus JACMLD01. The sequence continues at coordinate 1,202,687 of JBGAFV010000001.1, forward strand.
CGTCGCTTTGGTGCAGTACCACATGCAGGTTTTGGTTTAGGTTTTGAACGAATGGTTTTATTTGTAACCGGCATGACCAACATCCGCGACGTAATTGCTTTTCCACGTACACCAAAGAATGCGGAGTTTTAATTGTTGTGTTTTAGCCACGGGAAATAGGAACCACAGAGGCGCAGGGAACACAGAGAAGCACGGGAATAATCTCGACGATAATTTTAAGGCAATACACGAAGGCATCTTCGATGCAGTGATAAATAGAACACAGATTTTCATGATTGTTATGATCAACATGATTGTTTCTACGCATCGCAGATACTCCCTGTGTTTTCCTTAAAAGTATCACCCTACGTTTTTAATAAAATCCAAACATCTCCGTCGTTCAATAATTAAACGCCTCAGTGCTTCACTGCATCGCGGTGCCCCCGTGGTTCATCATTAAAAAGTCAATAGAACGCAGATTTTCATGATTGTTATAATTAAACATGAATTTTTGTGTCTGCGCATCGCAGATGCCCTCCGTGTATCGCCTTTAATGTTATTATCAAAAAACGCCCTTCATAAAATCTCTACATTTTTGTCGTAAAACATTAAAACGTCCCGTGCTTCCTTGTGTTCACCGTGTCTCTGTGGTTATCATTTTATGGAAAGATCTCTTTAAACCATCCAATTGTAGCAATACGTCTCTTCATTAAAACATTTTTTTATGGCAGAAATAAACAGCAATGCCGGTCATGGCCGGCAAAAGGGTGGCGTGCGCCGTGGCAAAAAATTATCTACCAAAGTAGATCTTACACCAATGGTAGATCTTGGCTTTTTACTGATTACTTTTTTTGTATTTACTACTTCTATGAGCAAGCCGAAAGCAATGGATTTATTCTTACCTGCAGGTGAAACACCAACAATAAATTCAGGCGAATCGAGCACATTAACGGCAATACCACTTTCCGGAAATAAAGTCTTTTATTATCATGGTAATTTAAACTCTGCATTGGCTATAAACATGTACGGCACCACCACATTTGCGTTGAAAAACGGTATTGGAGATATTATTAGGGAAAAATTAATAGCTCTTGATAAAAACCCAAAACTTAAAAAAGGGGATATGATGCTTATTATAAAACCAACAGAGGATGCCAGCTACGAAAACGTAGTACACGCACTTGATGAAGTGTTGATTAACGTTGTACCGCATTATGCATTTGTTGATTTGGATGTTGAAGAAAAAGAAGCGCTGAAAAAACTGGGAATAAAATAACTATCTATTATAAAAATGAAAAAGAGCCATTATTACACGGCTCTTTACATATTTGCTCAGAAAAGAATGTTGTTTGGAACAGATGGTAGAATGGATTTCTGAGTACGTTCTTGGCTTTTTAAGGATTTGGATACTGTGGTTTTACAATTAAGGATTATTGGCTTTGGTCTTCAATGGATCTTGGTAGGTTTCTTTGGATTTGGGTTAGGCTTCTTCAGGATAATTGGACTATTGGTTTAGGGTTTCTACGGATTAGGATTCGGGGGTTATCAGGGGATTTGGATATTTCGTTCTTGCTGATACAAAGATGCAATGCTAATAGCCGGAAATGAAACTAATTCGGCTTTTGCAATATTTTCGTCGATAAATGGAAGAAAATAGCCGTTAGTCGATAGTCGATACCTATTAGCCTGATTTGCGTAATGAATCAGTTTGTGCTGTTTGCAGGGTAATTTCCAGGGAACGTCTAATGACTATTGGCTCACAACTAACGACTGTACTCCTTTACCCTTCTGCTCACATCCTCTCTTATACTGAAGTAAAACAAATTAATATCGCCGATATGAAAGTTCTTTTGCTTTAATAAAAAACCGCCAGGAATATGCGGGGTCCCAATCCATAATATACCGTTGTGTATTTGCGCATCAGTTACATGCGTTTTTATTTTATTAAACTTTAATAATACAGAGCCTTTATTCAAATCGTATGGTGTGTAGTCGTCTGTGTTTGTCCAGCTTAACGGATTTACAATTAAGCAGGTGCCATTTTCTTTGGTTACAAAATCCGGTTCATACTCTTTTTTATAGGTTCTCCAGCCGAGCAGGCAACCGGTTTGCAGTGAATCGGTGCAAATTTTTAAAGACGAGAATTCATTATTGGGTATATACATTCCAATTACGTACGCAACTACCAATTGCTTCTGTAATAAAGTGCTATCAAAAAATTCTTTCAATAATCTTTGTGCATGTGTGCTGCCCTGGCTATGAGAAGCTATAATAATTGGCCTGCCATGGTTATAATTAGAGAGATAATATTGAAACGCATTTTTTATATCAGCATAAGCAGTATCAAAAGCTGCTTTTGCCCTAATGGTGTCCGTTGTAAAATATGCACGTATATGCGCCTGCCGGTATCGCGGCGAAAAAACCCTGAATTGGTTAAAAACACTGGCCTGGTATAAAATGGGAGAGTAGTCTGTCTTTGCATTAATAGCAGCATCGTTAATGTCTGCATTCCAGTTGCTATCACTATAATCTGTAAATGTGGTAGGATAAAGAAAAAATACATCAGCACTTGTATCAGCAATATAATTTTTTCGCAGCGGCTTTGGTATACTGTCTGATGGATCTTTTTTATCGGGGTGTGCTGCCCAGTAAAACAGGTTACTAAAATCTGGTGCAGTATTGGTTGTGGTTGTTTTATACCCATCAATGTAATGTGAATACTTGGGCGTACAACTGGTAAAAAATAAAACGGCAAAACAAAAAAGAAGAAGGTTAACAGGTTTCAACATTTTTTAAAATTAGGTCATCCGGCGTTTATACTTTAATTACGCATGCCATTTACCAAAGATTTTTATGATTTTACCTGCAAACCTTATTGCGCATACAGCATATTGCGGTAAAATAATTGCTTACATTTACAGGCTGATTTTTATTAACTATAAAACTTATTGCTATGGCCATACCAGTAGTTAATCTTGCCGATTTCCTGAGTGGTGATCCACAATTGAAACAAAAGTTTGTTAATGATTTGGGCAAAGCTTACGAAACAGTAGGTTTTGTAGCCGTTACCAATCATGGTATACCCGAAGACCTGATTGCAGACCTATACAAATATGTGCAGCAATTTTTTGCGCTGCCGCTGGATAAGAAAAAAAGCTATGAAGTACCCGGTCTTGCGGGGCAACGTGGTTATACATCTTTTGGTAAAGAACATGCAAAGGGAAGCGATGCACCGGATTTAAAAGAATTTTACCAGCATGGGCAAATGGTAGAAGATGGAGATAAGATTAAAGAAGAATATCCTGATAACGTGGTAATAAAAGAAATCCCTTCTTTTACGCCAACACTCAACCGTACTTACAAGGCTTTTGAGAAATCAGGAAGAGCATTGCTCCAGGCCATCGCTTTATACCTTAATCTTGATGAACATTATTTTGATAATTATATCCACAACGGTAATTCTATATTAAGAGCTATTCATTATCCGCCAATAACAGCAGAACCAAAATCTGCTATACGTGCAGAACAGCATGAAGACATTAACCTGATTACTTTACTCGTAGGTGCATCTGCAGGTGGTTTGCAAATTCTTACCAAGCAAAACGAATGGGTAGAAGCCGTTTCTTTGCCAGACCAGATTGTGGTAAACGTAGGTGACATGCTGCAACGCCTCACCAATAACAAATTAAAATCTACAACGCACCGGGTAGTAAATCCGCCCCGCGAAATGTGGCATACATCAAGATTTTCTATTCCTTTCTTTTTACACCCAAGAAGCGAAATGAGCCTGGCCTGCTTATCCGGCACAATTGATAATGCACACCCAAAAGCTTATCCTGATGCTACAGCCGGCGAATACCTGGACGAAAGGTTGCGGGAAATTGGACTAAAGAAATAACTATACTATCAGAATAAATCTAAAATCCCGCCAACGAGCGGGATTTTTTATGCCGCTCATCCTTTTTTAAAGCCATTTGCACAAACCGCGGAAAAATTTTTCCAATCCGTAATATCCCTGAAAACCTTACTGGCAGTGATTTCTGGTCAAAGCCGGTTATCTTTTTATAAAAATTACCTTCCTTTGGTTGGTACTTTGTGTTGCATAGTACTAAAAAATCACTATGTTTGTATTGTCAAAGTAGAAAAGAGCTAAACCGCCCGGGCAGGCAGCTTAATGGAGACAGTAATTAAACCTTATCAACCTTATCCTTAAACTCCCTGCCTGCCCGGCAATAAATAAAGCGCATATGAATATTGAAAACACACAAAGCCAGATGCGGAAGGGAATACTGGAATTTTGTATTCTTTCCATCATCCGCCGCGGCGAATCTTATCCCAGTGATATTGTGGAAGAGATGAAGGGTGCAAACCTCAACATTTTTGAGGGAACACTTTACCCGTTGCTTACAAGGTTGAAGAATGCCGATATGCTTACCTATCGCTGGGTAGAAAGCAATTCCGGGCCGCCCCGCAAATATTTCTCGCTTACCGATAAAGGCAAAGCGTTTTATAATGAGCTGGAAGCAACATGGAAAGAACTTGCAAATGCTGTAAACGCACTTGCCAAAAAAACAGACAGCATGCCCGATACCACTAATCAAAACCCATCCTTCTAACTTCAACCTTAAAAAAGCAGAACAATGAAAAAGATCATTAATATAAATTTTCAGGGCCGGGTTATTCCCATTGAAGAAACGGCCTATGATACACTTAAGCAATACGTGGAAAGCCTGCGAAGGTATTTTGCCAATGAAGAAGGTAGGGATGAAATTATCAATGATATTGAGAGCCGTATTGCCGAACTTTTTTCTGAACGCCTTAAACGCGGTACTGCATGCATTACTGATGAAGACATTAATGCAGTCATCAGCAGCATGGGCCGCCCCCAGGATTTTGAAGAGCAAACTGGCGGCGCAGAAGCAGGCAATAGCAATTACGAGCAAACTTACCAGCAGGCACAAACAGCCCCGCTTAATTATAATAATGTAGGCCGCGGACGCTTATACCGCAATGCCGATGATAAAATTGTTGGTGGCGTATGTAGTGGCCTTGCCAATTACCTCGGCATAGATCCGGTAATTATGCGTGTAATATTTGTGATTTTGTTTGGCGCTTTATTCTGGGTATATATATTGTTATGGATTATTGTTCCATCACAATCATTGCAAACCAATATTACCAAACGTTTATACCGCAATGCCGATGATAAAGTTGTAGCTGGTGTATGTGGCGGTCTTGCTTCTTATTTTAATATTGAAACATGGATACCACGCCTTGTTTTTGCTTTGCCTTTAATTATAGGTTTGATTTCTGTTACTATGAACGCAGTATGGTGGAGCTGGGACTTTGGTGATGCACCCCGCATTGTTACAGGTTCACTTACCAGTACACTCATCCTTACTTATATTATTTTGTGGATAGCAGTACCCTATGCTTCTACTGCGTCAGAAAAACTGGAAATGCGTGGAGAAAGAGTTGATCTTAATTCTATCCGCGATACGGTAAAAGAAGACCTGGAAAATTTTAAAACAAAAACAGAAAAATGGGGTCAGGAAGTAAAACAAACTGCACAGGATTTTGGTAACCGTGCAAGTTCTTTTGGCCACACAGCCGGAGAACGTGGAAGGGCTTTTGCCACAGAAGCCGCACCAATGGTAAGAAGGGCAGGTAGCGGAATAGGTAATGTAATAGGCATGTTGTTTAAAGCCTTCTTCCTTTTCATAGCTGGTATAATTGCAATTGTGTTATTTGTTTTACTGATTACACTGGTTTTTGGCGGCATGGCAGCATTTCCCCTAAAGAACTTTATACTGCAGGGCACTGGTCAGGATTTTCTTGCATGGACTACATTAATTTTCTTCCTTGGTGTTCCGCTGGTTGCTTTAATAACCTGGTTGGTAAGACGCATAATGGGCGTTCGCTCAAAAAACCATTATCTCGGTTATACATTCGGTGGCCTTTGGTTAGTAGGATTGTTTTGCTTCATCTTCTTAATAGGATCTTTTGCACGCAACTTTAAAGTGAGAATGCGGGTAGATGACAATATAACATTGTCAAACCCCAGCACAGGTAAATTAAATGTAGATGTAAGGCGTGATAACCTGGCTTATTATCATGGTGATTGGTTTGGCTTCCGTTTTAATGAAGGCGAAATTCCTGTATACGGCACAAATATGGATACGTTGATGCTTAATACCGTAAGAATAAAACTGGCAAAAAGTAAAGACAGCAGCTTCCATGTTATTAAAATAAAATTCAGCCAGGGCAATAGCCGCGAAGCTGCTACCACTGCGGCTCAAAAAATTAAGTTTGATGTACAACAGGAAGATACTGTGCTTAATCTGGCCGAAGGCTTTCCTGTAAGCAGTGCAGATAAATTCAGGAACCAGCAGGTGCTAATAATAATAGAAATTCCTGTTGGCAAAAGAATCTTCCTGGAAAACGCAGTTGGTCATTACAACTGGTTTGATGTAAATGTTAACAATCGTCGTGGCTGGAACATAAGTTCTAATGATTACTACGACGATGACACTTATAACTGGGATTCTAATACAGAATACATAATGATACCCGACGGGTTGAAAAAAGTACAAGATCTCGATCCGGTAGAATTAAAGAAAGGCCAATACAAAGTAATTGTTACAGACGAAGACAAGAATAAAGACGATAACAATTTTGAAAACAATAATGACAAAAATCATTATCGTTACAAACAACTGGAAGACTCAATTAAAGAAAAGGCAAAAGATAAACTGCGTGAAGAATTAAAATTAAAAGACAGTCTTGAAAGAGAAAAAAAGTTAAAAGAAATCATTAAAAGCAGCGCATCTGGCATAATAGAAAAAAGAGATGCGGCAGAAGAAATATTAGGCTCTGGCCATATGGTTTCACCTGTATTAATGATGTCTGCAATATAGTTTTTAGTTACCGCATGCCGCTGCACCAACTACAGTTGGCAAGCGGGTTGAAGTTGGAACACAGCCCGTCATTTTTTAATGAGGGGCTTTTTTTCGGTTTGTAAAAATATTTACATAAAAAATAAAAACATTGCTATGAGAAAAAAATCAACACTTCAGACCTTTGCTGTTATTGTGTTAATGTGCGTTTTGTTTTCCTGTTCACGCCACCGCCGTTACCATTCCGGCAATCTTGATGTAAGCATTACAGACTCTTATCAAACTTACAAGCTGCAGGCTTATTACGATGAAGACAAAACCGCCATGGTACAACGCTACATTAACAGGCAAATGGAACCCAACGGTTTGTTTGAATCTACCGATGATTATTTTGACGTAACCACAGAATTAAAAGACAGAACACGTTTTTATATAAAAGCATCACCCGGCAGGTTGATCATAAAAATAAACAAGCGTGAAAATTCTTATCAGTCATATGCAAGAGTAAAAAACATTTGCGAAGGCGTTGCCGGAATTTTAAAACAATAAATTATGCCATTTAATAAGATTATTCTTTTGCTGTTTGCAACACTATTATTTAAAGAAGGCTTTTCGCAAACATTAAACAAAGAGAAACTCGACCAATACATTAATACGCTGGAGGCTAACGATAAATTAATGGCCAATACACTTGTATTGCAGAATGGCAAAAGTGTTTATGCCCGTAATGCAGGCTTCTCTAATATTGGTACGCAAACAAAAGCTGATGCCAATACCATGTACAGGATAGGATCTATTTCAAAAACAATAACTGCCACCTTAATATTAAAAGCAGTAGAAGAAGGAAAACTTAGTTTTTCGCAATCCATAAAAACATTTTTTCCCTCGGTTGTAAATGCAGATAAAATTAAAATAGCCGATCTGCTCAACCACCATAGTGGTATTCACAATTTCACTGGCGGCAATTATATGACGTGGAATACAAAACCTATTAACAGGCACGATCTTATAGATACTATCGCCAAAGGTGGAAGCGATTTTGCACCCGGCACCAAAGCATCTTACAGCAACTCTAATTATGTACTACTTTCTTTTATACTTGAAGATATTTATCACCAACCTTACGGTACCATTTTAAATAATACAATAATTGAACCGTTGCGCCTTAAGCATTTTATGTTTGGCGATAAAATGATTGCTCAAAAAAACAAAGCTATCTCATACAACTTTGAAGCCGGGTGGAACGCTGTGCCAACAACAGATATTTCTATCCCAATGGGTGCTGGTGGAATTTTGTCTAATGCAGAAGATTTGGCTACCGTTATGGCTGCCATTTTTCACGGCAAAATTATTTCTAAACAAATGCTGGATTCAATGAAACACCAAACCGACGGTTACGGATTTGGTCTTTTTGAAAAAAATGTTTTGGGAAAAACTGCTTATACACACGATGGGGCAATTGACGGTTTTTTTTCCTTCTTCTATTATTTTCCGCAGGAGGAAACAATGTATGTTTTACTTTCCAACGCAGAAAACTATTCGCTAGACGAAGTGAACAATTCAATATTATCCGTAGTTTTTAATAAAGATTTTACCCTGCCGGTGTTTACCAAATACACTGTTACTGTTGCAGCATTAGATCAATACAAAGGAACGTATACAAGTGAAACAAATCCTTTGGTTATTGAAATCTGGAGCAAAAACAATTTCCTGCTGGCACAACCTCATGGCCAAAGAATATATACTATGGAACCTGTGGATAAGGATAAGTTTTTTCATGAAAAAACAAAAGTTGCACTTGAGTTCATCCCTTCAGAAAACAAAATGATATTGCACCAGGGGTCTCAAACCATTATGTTTACAAGAAAATAGATTGTGGCCTTCTGTCTGCAAGCTTTTATTGGTAAGCATGCCGGCAAGCTTTATTTTTGCCAACCCAATTTCCGGGTTTACCAATCTATTTTTTACCATGAAGAATACTCCGTTTACAAAAAAACACATTGCACTAGGCGCTAAAATGGCCGAATTTGCCGGATACAATATGCCTATCAGCTATTCTGGTATTAATGATGAACATGCCGCGGTGCGCAACAACGCAGGCATTTTTGATGTAAGCCATATGGGCGAGTTTATTTTAAAAGGAGAAAATGCACTGGATCTTATACAACGTGTTACCACCAACGATGCATCCAAACTTACTGCCGGCAAAGCCCAATACAGTTGTATGCCCAACAATGATGGTGGCATTGTAGATGATTTACTCATCTATTGCCTGGAAGAAAACAAGGCCTACATGATTGTGGTAAACGCATCCAACATAGAAAAAGACTGGAGCTGGATTAGCAAACACAACAGCAAAAAAGTAGAGATGCACAACATCTCTGATAAAACCTGTTTGCTTGCCATACAGGGGCCTAATGCTACAAAATTACTGGCACCACTTACAGCAATGGATATACTAAACCTGAAGTATTACACTTTTACAAAAGGGGGTTTTGCAGGTGTTGATAATGTAATTGTAAGTGCTACTGGTTATACCGGTGCTGGCGGTGTAGAAATTTATTTTGAAGACAAAGACGATAATGCAGAAAAAATATGGAATGCCATTTTTGAAGTTGGCGCACCAGGCGGTTTAAAACCTATAGGGCTTGGCGCAAGAGATACTTTAAGGCTGGAAATGGGCTATTGTCTATATGGAAATGATATTGACGATACAACTTCTCCGCTGGAAGCAGGCCTTGGCTGGATAACCAAATTCACCAAAGATTTTACATCTAGACAAATTTTTGAAACACAAAAAGCAGAAGGTGTAGAACGCAAACTGGTAGGTTTTGAAATGATTGAAAAAGCCATTCCACGCCACGGGTATGAAATAAAAGATTTTAGCGGCATGACCATTGGCGTAGTTACTTCCGGTACGCAATCTCCCAGTCTTGGAAAAGGCATTGGTATGGGTTATGTACGCACAGTGTTCTCCAATCTTGATTCTAATATTTATATTAAAGTGCGGGATAAGCTAATTGCCGCTAAAGTGGTAAAATTTCCTTTCAGTTAATATAATCTGGAAGGATTTTTGCGTTAGAAACGGAGAATCCAATCTCCATATCATGAAAGCCATGCCAACTATTCACCTCACCACTTTTATTGCAGCCCCTGTAGAGCGGGTTTTTGATCTCAGCAGAAGTATAGATGTTCACAAAAAATCGCTTGCACATACCAATGAGCAGGCTGTTGCCGGCACTACTTCTGGTTTAATTAAGCAAAATGAAACAGTTACCTGGAAAGCCAAACACCTGGGTAAAATGCGTTTCTTAAAAGTGAAAATCAGCAGCATGGTTGCCCCGCAATCTTTTACTGATGAACTGGTAGAAGGTGACTTTAAAGAAATGAAACACGAGCATCATTTTAAAGCCATTAAAAACGGCACTCTTATGATTGATTTGTTTTCATTTGAAAGTCCGTATGGCGCATTGGGCAAATTTGTTAATACCCTCTTTCTTAAGCGTTATCTCCGTAAACTGCTTGAACATCGCAACCAGGCCATTAAAGAATTTGCCGAAGGCGATAAATGGAAGTTTTTGTTGACTTAGTGGTTCTAGCCCCCTCCAAACCTCCCCCAATAGGTGAGGGTTACCAATGCACAGCCCTCACTTCTGCAAAAAACTAAATTAATATTGACTGTATTGTTGTTAACCTCCATTAGCAATAAACATATTCTACAGTTGAAGTGTGCGACGCAACGATGCTTAATAGTATTGCTATCGCTGGTTGCATGAAAAATTCAATCTAAAAGTAAATCGATGTGACAGAAAAAATCATCAACGTAAAAAAGAGAGGATTGTATGCAGACGGCTTCGCCTAGTGGGGGAGGTTTGGAGGGGGCAGCGTATTGCTTTACATTTGCGCTCTTGATTTATTTATGACAAACAACAAACCCGAATTATATACCTGCTTTTCGCCTTCACTGTTGAATTTATTCGATATCAGCAATTCTATTGTTGTAATTATTGATGTTTTACGGGCAACTTCTACCATAGCAACTGCATTGTACAATGGGGCTTCATCTGTAATTCCGGTAGATAGTGTTAGCCGCTGTATAGAAATCAGCAAACAAATTGGCGGCATTACTGCAGGAGAAAGAGATGGAAAAATTGCAGAAGGGCTTGAGTATGGCAATTCGCCGTTTGAATACCCAAGATCTTTTATAGAAGGAAGAACACTTGTGCTTACTACTACCAACGGTACCAAATTGCTGCATATGGCGCTTGACCGCGGTGCAAAACAAATCATCACTGGTTCTTTTCCAAATCTTGATGCTGTATGCAATTACCTGCTGGCAGAAAACAAACCAGTAATACTTGGCTGCGCTGCATGGAAAGACCGTGTAAATATTGAAGACATGCTTTTTGCCGGCGCTCTTGTGCATACAATAAAAGATCGTTTTTCTATTAATTGCGATTCTAGCCAGGTAGCAGAAACATTGTATACAATTGCAAAGCCGGATTTGTATGGTTTTATGAAAGAAAAACAGGCTTCTCATTACCTGCGCCTTAGCAATTATGGATTGGAAAAAGATATTCGTTACTGCCTTACGCCAAATGCTGCGCCGGTACTGCCGTTTTATGAAAATGGAAGATTGATTGTCTGAACCAGGATTTGGGAGGATTAAATGGATGAATAGGATGAAGAATTCAGTACGCTTCGAAGAAATCCTCCGTGTATTGCTTTAATGGCCATTAGCAATAAATGACTTCTCATTAATCTCAGTATCTCCAACCTGTAAACTATTCACCGTGTTCCTCTGTGTTCCCCTTTCTCCGTGGTTCAAAAATCCGCGAACAATCACCCATTTCACAAATAATCCACCTTCTTTGAAAACGGGTTGGCTATTGATTAAAAATCTGTAGTTTCGTCACAAATCAAAGCTCCGTATGAAGTTTATCGTTTCGTCTTCGGCATTGTTAAAACATTTACAGCAGATTAGCGGGGTTATTAACGCCAACACTGTATTGCCTATACTGGAAGATTTTTTGTTTGAAATAGAAAAAAACAAACTCACCATTGTTGCAACAGACCTTGAAACAGTGATGCGCATTCACTTGGATATTGAAGCAAAAGACAACGGCAAAGTTTGTATTCCCGGTAAAATATTGCTGGATTCACTGAAAAACATTCCCGACCAGCCACTCACTTTTAATATTGATAAAAGCTTTGCGGTAGAAATTACCAGCGATAACGGTAAATATAAAGTAATGGGCGAAAACCCCGATAACTTTCCCAAAGAACCCGGCGCAGATGATACCACATCTTTTACCATGACAAGCAACGCACTGGTAACCGGCATCAACAAAACATTGTTTGCTGTTAGCAACGATGATCTTCGTCCGGCTATGACAGGTGTATTTTTTGAACTGGATAAAAAATTCATTCAGTTTGTGGCTACCGATGCACACCGCCTGGTAAGGTATAAAAGAACTGATGTAGCCTGTCCGAAACAGGATTCATTCATTGTTCCTAAAAAACCTTTATCACTTTTAAAAACCGTGTTGCCGTTTAATGAAGATGAAATAACGCTTAGCTACAACAGCAACCACCTTTTTGTAAAACACGGCAATACGCAAATGAGCTGCCGTTTAATTGATGCCCGTTTCCCCGATTATAAAGTGGTGATACCTGCAGACAATCCTTATAAATTGGTAGTAAACAAAAGCGACTTCCAGGGTGCTTTGCGCCGTGTGGTAGTGTTTAGTAATAAAAGCACAAACCAGGTTGTATTAAACATACAGGGCAGCGAACTGCAACTGGCCGCACAGGATGTTGACTTTAGTTTTGAAGGAAATGAAAGAATGAAATGCCAGTACGATGGTGAAGATCTTGGCATTGCTTTTAACGCTAAGTTTTTAATTGAAATGCTAAGCGGTGCAGACAGCGATGAAGTGCGTATGGAATTATCTACACCTACAAAAGCCGGTATTATAAAACCAACCGAAGCAGAAGAGGGAGAAGAACTGCTAATGCTGGTAATGCCGCTTATGTTGAATAACTAATAAAAGCTGCTAAACTACATATTGAAACCCCTGCAAATTGCGGGGGTTTTTTGTTTGGGGTTGTTCTCTTGCTAAAAACCTTTTGCTCCGTAGGAGCAATTTATGGGTAGAACAAAATTGTAAAGAGGTTATTCGTTCCATAGGAACGATTTGTGCTTTTTAATAGCTAAACATGATGGTTCTGTCAGGGCCTCGTGGCCATGACTTGGGAAATTCTCTCACCTTTTATAGCGACGGGCTTCGCCTATCGCTCACATACATCGCTCTTTCAGAGCTTGGTTATCTGCATTTATAAAAAATGATGCAAAATCAAATAAACTCATGGTTTCTTCAATCCTTGAAAGGGATTAATAATAATAACCCCGAATTGCAATTCGGGGTATAAGAAAAAGCAAACTCAACCCTAATGGGGTTGAACAATAAAACAATAGCAATTATTTTTTACTCGCCCACATAGGTTTTTCTTTCAGTACTTTTTTGTAGATAACGCAGTCTTCGCTGTGTGCGCCAGGCAGGTAACCAATGCTCATTAAAAACTCGTTTACAATTTCACCGCCGGTAAAGCGAAATGTTTTTTTAAACAGCTTTACCCATTCTTCTTTTGTTTTGGGATGGTGCAGCGTAATCCAATTTTTAAATGAGCCATGTTCTTTTTGTAAAGCAAGTATGGCTTTGGCATTTTCTATAGCTGCGTTTACTTTTAATTTATTGCGGATGATACCTGCATCCTGCAGCAACCGGTTAACGTCTGCCGCTTTATATGCGGCTACTTTTTTTATATTGAAGTTGCTGTACGCTTTTCTGAACGTTGCTTCTTTTTTAAGAATCGTTTCCCAGCTAAGACCAGCCTGGTTTATTTCCAATACCAGCCGACAAAACAATTCATTGTCATCGTGTATAGGAAAGCCGTATAGTTTATCGTGGTAGGCTTTGTGAAGTTGCTTTCTATCGCCGGTCATTGTTTCTATAGCCCTGCAGTATGACATGTGAGTTTGGTTAAGAGATTTAAAGAGAAGTATTGTAAAAATATTAAGGCGAAAATAATTGAAAAACTATTCCACTTAATGATGGTATTTCTTTTTTAAATCATTTTTTAAATTGTTAAACACATAATCGTGCTCCTGGTTTATTCCTATTTTTTCAAGAGGCTCCCAATAAAACCTCGGCGTTAAAACAGAAGTGTAGGTTGTAACCCTTGTTAACTTGCAACTGTCCTGTCCAATTTTATCGAAATAATAAATAGCTTCTTTAAATCCCAGCCATTTACGTCCTGTCAGTTTATAATCAATCACGTCCATTCGTAAAACTTTTGCTTTTTCAAGCTGAGTTATTCGTTCGGTAATAGTGCCTCCACTGAAATAACAAGTACGCAATCCGCCTACTTCTTCTTTTTCCAACACACATTTTTCAGGAATGGGTAAATCAAGTTTCATTAGAAATGGCTTATCTGCAACTAATGTGTCAACAGATTTTATAGTTTGATAGACCTCATGTGCTGAATAAGGCAAAATCGTTTCTGTTGTTACAGATATTATTTCCTTTTCGTTTTTTGTAAATAGCTTTTCCAAAAATCCGAAGCCCAGAAATAAGCAAAGTGGCAGGATTGAACTTTTAATTATATCGTTTGAGTTTTTATTACCCTTATTCTTGTCAATATATCTTTTAAACGCATAACCCAAAACCACTGCAATAATCACTAGTGGCAAAGCCATTAAAATACAAACCATTCCTTCAAGGCCGCCTGCTATTAATAAGATGAAAAATATTCCCAGCGAAATGATCAGTCCATAGAGACTAACTTTTTTAATTGTAGATCTTCCTAAAATGTAGCCTATTGTAAAAGGCAGAAAAACAAAAAATGAAAGTCCGTAACCAACCAGTTCGTAATGAAGCAAAAGAAAGCCTAAGGAAAGGAAGACAAAGGTTATTAGTATAGATAGGATGAATTCTTTCTTCATGGTTTAAAATTGAAAAACTATGCAACAACTACTTATAATTTTTTTTATCGTTTTTTACTAGCCTCGCCTTATCATCAGCAAGACCAATAGTTGCAGTAATACCACTATTAAATTTTAAAAAGTCGCTTTCAATACCATCACTAAAAATTACACCGTTTGCGGGCATCAGCGATTCTATAACCAGGTTACTTTTTCCGTGGATAAGCCCCGCTATAATTCCCGTTTGTGTTCTTATACTTTGAAAGGGTTCTCTTACTGCAAAAAGTAAATCGTTGTCGTTTAATAATGGCCTTTGCGGTTTAATGTTTTTTGTAAACATACCAGCTACACCATAAGCCATATTAAAAACTGAACTTAGCCAGCCGGTAGACCCTGCTTTTGTTGACACCAGCAAGCCGCTTGAAGAATGTTCTTCTGATTTATTATTGAATGAAATTTTATACCGTGCAGAAACATGAGACGATGCCCCAATAAAAAGATCGTTGAAAGCCATTAATCTTTGTCCGTCGTTTAATCTGGCTTCTGCAAAACGCATTGTTTGAAATTGAAACTTTTCTGTGAGCACGTTTTCAATTCCGTAGATAAAATTGGTTGTATCAAAAGGCAAAAGAATGCCATCGTAACGTTGCTTGTCTGGATTTACTGCTACTATAGGAACCCCTTTAGAATATTTGGCTGTATTTGCTACAAGTCCATCCTGACCTACAACAATAATTACATTTTTTTCAGTAAAAATATAATTGGGAAGAAAATTTCTCTCTACCACTTTGTTTTTTACAGCAGCAGAAAGCTGGGTCTGAATTTTATTTAGCGACGCATGAAAGATGTCGTGTTCAATTACATAATCTTCAAAATTTCCACCAAGCCGTTCAATATAAAATTTGGCCTGAGCTTTTGTATTGAAACGTTCAATTAAAGTTTCCAGCCGGGTTTTATTTTTTACAACGATGGCATATTCTACGCTCATTTCCTGCTGGTCTTGTCGTTCAGAATAGAATCAAGTAATTCGGGACTGATATTAAGGTTGCCAATTTTATCTGCATTTTCTGCAAGCTGCCTGAAGGCAAGAGAGATATTGAACTTTGGATCGTTGTTATTGTTTAGTGCCGTAAGCGTTTTCCAGTCAATGTCTTTATAGGGTTTCAATGTAGTTTCAATTACATAACCTTTTGTTTCGGCTTCTTTGGTATCGTTTGCGGTTTTTTGTTCAATCAGTTGTTTGCGCTGGTTCTCTACTGCTATATCAGCAGTTAGTTGCATTTCTCTTAGCTTTCTATCATTCTCTGCCCGCTGAACATCAGACTCCATTTTTTTCTCATCAATTTGTTTTTGTTTTTCTTCTACTGCAATCTCCGTATTCAATTCAGATTCTTTGATTTTACGTTCCTGCTCCACCGCAAAATTTCTTCTCTCGTATATCGCCTGGTCTGCTTCTTGCTGCAATTTTTCTCTTGTTTCCGTTTCCAGTGCCCTTGCCATTTCAGGTGTTGCCTGTATGGCCAAAATGCTGGCGCCTAAAATTTCTATGCCGAGCAAATTGATGGAAGGTGAAGTTTTAAGCCCTTCCAAAATATTTGATTCAATTTTTTTAGCAGAGCGGATAGCATCTTTCAAAGAAATACCATGAACAAATGAAGCCGTTGCGGTTTGTGCTTCGTTTATTATTCTTTGATTGAGTTTTTCTATATCGTTCTTTTTATACTGTCCCCCATCTGTAACAGTAAAATCCAGGTTGTCTGCCAATGTTTTTGGATTGCCTACTTTATAACTGATTTGTCCCTGTATAGAAATAGTCTGGTAATCGTTTGTTGTCTGACTGAAAATAAATGGTAGATCGTTACTTTCCATGGGTATAGCAACGATTGAACTGTTGGGTTTAAAATAAAAAAATGAAAGTCCACGTCCTTCTCTTACAATACCTCCGTTTTTGTAGTGAAGTACATAAGTCATCGAGTCGAATTTGATATGTTGTATGCCAAACATAGTAATGTGGTTTAGGGTTGATGAAGATAGGAGTTTTTAGGGCTATAGGGCGTTTGGAAAAGGTTATTGTTGTTGCTTGTGATATTTATCTTTAGGTTAATCGATCTGTTTTTAAATATGCTTTTATGTTTCGTTTTATTTCCATGGCTTATTTGTTTTTTTTCTTTTTGAATTTTCTTTTCGTCATTACTAATTTGTCTTTGTACTTTTTACATCTTCAAGAGCTGGTAAATTTTCTGGTAAAACACCACGTTCTCCAAACATTTTCTTATCGAAATATTGTTGTCTTCAACAATCAGTTCTTTTTTCATATTTAAATTTATAACAAGTTCTTCTAACGTACTTAACCATTATTCCGCTTCACCACCAAATACCAATCATTCTCCAGTGGCAGGTAGCCGTAATCGTAGCAGAAATAATAAACGTTACCTTTTTTGTTGGTGTAGGTATGCGTGAGGTATTTAAACTGGAAGCCTTTCTGCAGTAATTTTTCTTTGGTGGTTTTTGCCATCTCTTCGCCGGCGGGCAGGCATTCTTCCAGTATGCGGCGGTTCTTTCTTAAGCCATTGTTGATGTTGCGGATGTAATTATTAGCGTCTGATTTAAGTTCATTGTTGTACACATTGCGGCAATAATCATCACAAAATTTTTTATCGGACCGGCCTTTTACCGGTTTGCTGCAGGCCATACAAATCTTTGCTGCTGTTTGCTGTATCATAAGCTGGGTAAGGTTTTGGCCGCAAAAGATACCGAAACTTTTTCTTTAAATAAGCGTTTACAAACACTTACATCCGTACATAAATAATTAAAAACCGATTACCGCTTTTTTGCAAGTGCATCTTTGTTCTGTCAACGCAAATGGCGCCATTGAGTTGATTGAAATATCAAATTTATAAACCGTCCATTCTTAATTAAATGGATAAAAAACTTACAACTATGTACGCATTAAAAAACAAAGTTCAGTTAATTGGTCATGTAGGCAATCAACCCGATGTACGCACAACAGAGTCTGGAAAAAAATGGGCCCGTTTTAGTGTAGCCACCAATGAAGTATACAGAAATGCACAGGGCGAGAAGGTAACCGAAACACAATGGCACAGTTTGGTCGCCTGGGGAAAGGTAGCAGAGATTGCAGAAAAATTCCTTCACAAAGGAAGTGAAGTTGCTATAGAAGGAAAACTTATTAACCGAAATTATACAGATAAAGAAGGCAATAAGAAATATGTAACTGAAGTACAGGTAAACGAAGTGTTGCTGCTTGGTGCCAAAGAAAAATAAATTCTTCCAGCCACGGAGGCACAGGAATCACAAAGCATCACGGGTATTTCTATTTAATAAATAACCGCTGTACTCCTCTGTGTTCTTGGTGCCTCTGTGGTTAGATCTACCTAATTTTGAAAAAAGGTTTTGGTAATGCTTGTTCAAACAGACGACACTAATCATGTATTCAAACTTGCTGCTGGTTTTGTAAACAATACATCACGCCATATTTTTCTTACCGGAAAAGCAGGCACAGGAAAAACAACTTTTCTTAAATACATTAAAGCACACACAACCAAACGTGCTGTTGTTGTAGCACCTACAGGTGTTGCGGCCATTAATGCCGCTGGCGTAACCATGCACTCTTTTTTTCAATTGCCCTTTGGGCCTTTCATTCCAACTACCAGCCAGGGTTTTGGTATAAGCAGCGATGATGTAACAGATAAAAACAGTCTTTTTAAAAACATCCGCTTTAATGCAGAGAAAAGAGTATTGCTGGAAGAACTGGAACTGCTTATTATAGATGAAGTAAGTATGGTGCGGGCAGATATGCTGGATGCGATGGATGCTATACTTCGTCATTTTCGCCGGCGTTTGCATATTCCTTTTGGCGGGGTGCAGGTATTGTACATTGGAGATATGTACCAGCTTCCGCCAGTTGTTCCGGGTAATGAGTGGGATATTCTCAAATCTTATTACGAAAGCCCGTTTTTCTTTAGTGCCCATGTTATTGCTCAGGCGCCGCCATTATATATAGAGTTGAAAAAGATCTATCGGCAGAATGAGCAATCGTTTATCGATGTATTAAACCGCGTAAGGAACAATGAAGTAACTGATAATGATTTCAACCTGCTTAATGAACTTTACCAGCCTGGTTTTAATCCGCCTGCAAGCGAACAGTACATTACCTTATGTACACACAATAAAAAAGCAGATGCTATCAATACCGAACAGATAAACAAATTGCCTGGCACCATGCATACTTTTACCGGTGTTATTGATGGTGAGTTTTCAGACAAGGCCCTGCCAACAGAAATGAACCTTCAGCTAAAAACAGGTGCACAGGTAATGTTTATAAAAAATGATTCTGGTGCAGAGCGAAAGTATTTTAATGGCAAACTGGCTACCATTACATCAATAAGCAATGAAGAAATAGCGGTTATAACCAATGATACCGGCCAGGAACTAAAGATTGAAAAAGAAACCTGGCGAAATATCCGTTACAACTTTAATAAAGAAGCCAATGCTATTGAAGAAGAAGAACTCGGCAGCTTTACGCAATACCCACTAAGGCTTGCATGGGCGGTAACCATTCATAAAAGCCAGGGCCTTACTTTTAATAAAGCCATTATTGATGCCGGTGCTTCTTTTGCTGCAGGGCAGGTATATGTTGCATTAAGCCGTTGTACTTCTTTGCAGGGCATAGTGCTGTTATCAAAGCTTCATCCTTCTGCTATTACTACAGATAGTAAAGTAATTGCCTTTGCACAAAAAGAAGCTGCTGCAGAAGAGTTACAACAATTATTACAGCAGGAAGAACGCCGCTATAAAGCAAATGAGCTGGTAAAAATTTTCGATTATAGTAAAATACTTGCTGCAATAGAAAGCCTTGCAGAACTTATTCCCGGTAAAAAACTCCCCGATATAAAAGCTGCACTTAGTTTAAGCAACAGTTTGCTGGAAAAAGCAACGGCGCATAATAACGTAGCTGGAAAATTTCAATTGCAGTTGCAACAGCTATTGCAGCAGTTTATGGAAACCGGCAACATTAGCATGCTGGAAGAAAGGATTATTAAAGGAATAGATTACCTGGTAAAAGCTACCGGAGAAGACTTGCTTATTCCCTTGCAAAAACACCATGCTTCCCTGCAACATGCTTCCAAAGTAAAAAAATACACAGCCGAGGTTGCTGCCATTGTATCATTGCTACAACAGCATGCACATAAAATGACGCTTGCTGCTTATGACGACTTTCTATTCTGTAAAAATCCTGAAGCATACAAAGCCTATACAGGAACAAATGATTTGCCCGCTAATAATGATGATGTTTATTCCCATAACCACAAAATCAAAGGCTCGAGCCAATCAGAATCCCTTCATTTATTCAAAAAAGGAAAGACCGTTGCCGAAATTGCGGCAATGCGGCAACTCACAGAAGGAACCATTCAGGCACATTTAGCAATGTATATAAGAACTGGCGAGCTAACCGTACTTGAATTGTTAACAGAAGAAAAGCTGAATGCTATATTGCCGGTTGTTATGGAAGTTAATGGTGTTACAATAAGTCCAATCAAAGAAATACTTGGAGATACATTCTCCTATGCAGACATAAGAATTGTATTAAACCACTGGCAAAGATTACAAGAGGATAAGGTTAATGCATAGTTATGCACTTACATGATCATCTATTGTGTATAATTTTTTTCTTACATTACTATTTGTATAGAATAGTTTATTACTTTTAATTAATACAATAAATTATAAGTTGTAACTATTGTATAATGATGAATGTTTTACAATAAACACATTTTTCAAACCTCATCTTTAAAATCTGCATGACAACAAAATCAACCGCCCTCAGCCAAACGCTCCGGTTAGTAAGCAATAATGGTTTTGCGGAAGTATGGAAAAATGAAACAACCGGTCAGCAATCTTTACACGCTACAACAAATTTTGCACCTGGAGATGTTATCTGTTCTTTCCATGCAGGTACCACTTCTTCTGTAGTAACTTATCTTACTGTGCAGATTGATGACGACAAACACATCACCCTGCAGCCAGAATTTTTACAGTATATTAACCACAGTTGCTCGCCAACTGTTTTTTTTGATACCACACTCATGCAACTGGTTTGCCTTGCAGAAATAAATACAGGAGATGAGTTCACCTTCTTCTATCCTTCTACAGAATGGGAAATGGTGCAGCCATTTACCTGCTATTGCGGCTCTTCCAATTGTCTTACAACAATTGAAGGCGCAGCACACATTAACGACGATGTGCTGGATCACTACAGGCTTACAGATTTTATAAAACGAAAAGTAAAAAACAGGCAGCAGTATTAACTGTCCGTCTTATGGCATCCCCGGTAAATCTACATAACAGCGATCTTCAGCAACGAAAAGTTTGGGTGCTGGCCCCGCATCTCCATACCGGCGACGCGAACGTTGATTACTATTACGACTTCTCTCAAAGCATACAGGAATATACAAAAGCATTTGCAGAACTAAAGACCGAATGGGTTTGGCAACCGGTAACCATGAACAATTACAAAGATGTAATTGACATGATTGAAATGGACACAACAGCATTGCCCCCCGTTATTCTTAACCTTTGCGATGGCGATGAAATAAATGGAACACCCGGCGTTTCTGTGCTAAAATACCTGCACCAGAAAAAAATGATCTATACCGGTGCCAATGAATATTTCTACGACATTACCACTTCCAAAATTGTAATGAAGGAAGCTTTTGACAAAGCCGGCATTGCTACTCCAAAATGGAGAGTGATTACCGAAAACGAAAGTTCGCTTCAGAATATATTTAAAGATTTGGGCTGCCCGCTTATTGTAAAACCAGCAGTGTCTGGTGGCAGCATGGGCGTAGGTATAAAGTCTGTAGTAAGCAACGAAGAAGAATTATCAGCACAATTAAAAGTTTTGTTTGATGGCTATCGCGGCTGGAGCTTAACTGCCGGCGGCGTAATAGCAGAAGAATACATTAACGGACCAGAGTTCACCACATTTATTGTTGGCGATGCAGATAAACCAAACAAAAGCATAGTTTATACACCAGTAGAAAGAGTATTCCACCCGGCATTACCAGATAAAGAAAAGTTTTTGTCGTTCGACAGGCTTTGGGAAACATATGATGAAGAAACTCCGTTGCCAAACGATGAACCATTTTATACCTATCACCATCCTTCAGAAAAAAAATTAATTGCAGCAATTAACAAATTAAGCTGGGATTCTTATGTAGCTGTTGGTGGCAAAGGTTATGGAAGAATTGATTTGCGCATGGATAAAACAACCGGCAAGCTCTATGTGCTGGAAGTAAACGCACAATGCGGCATTAGCGAAGATGAAGACTATACTTCTATTGGCGCTATACTGCGTTTGTCTGGTAATACTTTCAGCCAGATGGTTGCGGCCATTATAGACAATGCACTGGCCAGAAGAAAAGGAAGAAAACCTGTACCAAAAGTAAAAACACCTGTTGCCAGAACAGCAAAACGCCTGGTAAAACAAGGATAATTGCTTTTAGTAAAATCAATCCCACCCTTTATATACTTATCACAATTATACTGCCTGAAAAAATAGCTAAACTCTAATCTTTTATTTCTTGATTTTATGAAAGTATGCGTACTGCAACCAGACTATTCTACATCTTCTGCTGATTATAAAAATTATGATCCGCCGCGTAACATTGCCGCTCTTTTGCCCAATGATACAGTAGACAATGTGTTCCTGAACAAACTGCATACCTACCGCCAGCTAAAAGAGTTAAAAGCTAAAGGCTATGATATTTTTGTAAACCTCTGCGAAGGATATCTTGAATGGGATGTTCCTTCTATTGACGTTGTTTATACTCTTGAGTTGCTTAACCTGCCGCATACGGGCCCATCATCAGTTTTATACGATCCGCCAAAAGAACTAATGAAATATGTTGCCTACACAGAAGGTGTAGCAACGCCTCCTTATGTATTGGTAGAAAATATGGATGATGTAGAAAGGGCTATTGAGCAATTGCGTTTCCCATTATTTGTAAAGCCTGCAAAAGCCGGCGATAGCCTTGGCGTAGACGAACATTCTCTTGTAAAAAACAAACATGAGTTAAAACAAAAAGTTGCAGAGATTATTAATGAGTACGATCAGTTGCTGGTTGAAGAATACATCAAAGGCCGTGAGTTTACCGTACTTGTTGCCGCTAACCCCGACAATGAAAAAGAATCAACCGTATTTAAACCGGTAGAATTTATTTTTCCTAAAGGCAATCAGTTTAAAACTTATGCACTAAAAACTTCTGAACTGCATCCCGATAGCAATATTGCCTGCAAAGATTTGGTGATTGATGAAGAACTACGCAGCGCTGCGCAAAGAATCTTCCGCAGCTTTGGTGGTGTGGGTTATGCAAGAATGGATTTCAGAAGAAACGACAAAGGAGAATTATACTTCCTGGAAGTAAATTTTACCTGCTCTGTTTTTTATACTGATGGCTACGAAGGATCTGCAGATTATATTCTTAAACACGATGGTATTGGCCAGGCTGGTTTTCTTAAACATATTATTGCAGAAGGCATTGCCCGCCATGCAAGAAAACAGTTAAAATACCAGATGAAGGGAAATGCCATTGCAGGTTTTGGTATTTATGCCAACCGCCCTATCGCCGCCAAAGAACTGGTTTTTAGGGGTGAAGAGAAACCGCAACGCCTTGTTACCCGTCGTTTTGTTGAACAACATTGGACGGCCGGGGAAAAAGAAATCTTTCGCCGCTACGCATACCCCGTTAGCAAAGAAGTTTTTTTGCTGTGGGACGATAACCCCTCCGGCTGGGCTCCCCAAAACCACAGTTGCGATCCCAATACGGCTTATGAAGGCCTCAATATAATTGCGCTTCGCAATATAGAGGCTGGGGAAGAATTAACACTCGATTACGCTTCTTTCCTCGACGAAAAACACATGGAGCCTTTTCATTGCCGCTGTGGCGCTTCGGCCTGTCGCGGTCTCATCACGGGCAAACCGCACAATTCGGTTACTGTTCGTGAGCAGGAGATCGCAGGAGTTTAAAAGAGCCTCCGCCTATTTCCGGTTATACTAACCTATTAATTCAAATGATCGTATGTCATTTTGTATGACATGCAACATAACCTTATTGAATTAAATGTATAGACTGGAACCTATGACACGATTTGAACTTTTATGGAAACTGATTTTAAAACATCGCGGTCAGCTTTTGCTTACTTATGTGTTGTTTTCGCTCGAAATGCTGGGCACATTGCTCCGCCCGTTTTTCTTAGGTAATGCGGTAAACGATCTTGTTAAAGGAAGTTATCACGGACTTGTTGTTTTATGCGCAATGCATGTGGCCTGGCTTGTTATTGGTACCATCCGCCACCGGTTTGATACAAGAACTTATTCGGCAATTTATACTTCTCTTGTAACCCGTTTTCTTGCACGCCGTTTCGGACAGAAAGATATCAGCAAGCTTAGTGCACACTCAACACTTGCAAGAGAGTTTGTAGATTTTCTTGAGTACGATTTGGTATATGTAATAGAAGCTGCGTATAATTTACTTGGATCTCTTATTCTTTTGTTCTTTTACGATAGAGATATTGTTCTTGTCTGCTTTGCCATCTTATTACCCGTTACTGCTATTAGTTGTTTCTATGGCGCAAAAATGAAACGGTTGAACAAAGTAAAAAATGATGAACTGGAAAAGCAGGTAAATATTATTTCTACCGGAAACATACACATCATACGCCAGCATTACGATAACCTACGCAAATGGCAGATAAAAATTTCTGACCAGGAAGCATGGAATTTTGGTTTTATGGAACTAATGGTAATGGTTGTAATTGGTATTTCATTGCTTGTAAGTACAAAAGGACAAATGAAAGGAGTGCTAGTTGGCGATTTAATCGGCATCTATAATTACATACTAAAATTTGTTTCCGGACTGGATACTATTCCCTATACAGTTCAGCGCTTAAGTTCACTTACAGATATAACACGGAGGATAGAACTGCAGGCAGAAGATTTTCCGGAAGATGGCGGCGTTACGCCCATCAGGCGCAAACCGCTGGATATTGAAAAAACAAGAAGGGCTTCAGCTTAACAATTTAGTAAAGGCCTTTTGTATAGTTTTGCTTTGTCCGTTTTTATTACTTACAAAATCATTGGTCTTAATTATTTCAAAATCATTAAACATTATTTTATGAGCGTTAACTCAAAACACGTTGCCACATTTTTGCTGGGCGCAGCCGCTGCACTTGCTGCACATAAGTATATGAACATGACGCCGGAAGAAAAAGAAAAACTTTCTGCCGATCTTAAAGACAAAGCCAACAAATTAAAAGGCGAAGCAGAATCCGCCATGGAAAAAGGAAAAGAATATTTTGATGAATTAAAAACAAAAGGCGCCGATGCTATGAAAGAACACTTTGGCGATGTAAGTTCAATGCTGCATAATCTTTTTGGCGGTGGCGGTACAGCTGCCAACACCAACACGGCTAACACAAATTCCACAGGTACCAAAGCGTAAGAAATTTTGTACGCTTATATAAGCCGAATTGTAGATACTAAATAAGTTCAACTTAATAACTTCCCAATAACCCCGCGTCTTTAGGCCGGGGCTTATTGTTGTAATCATTAATTGGCTTTAGCCAAATCATTCGGCAAAGCCGCAATGCTGTATATGTTTTCTTTCTCTGGCTTAAAGGCACGGGTTATAAAGGAAGAATTGAATTTATTGTAGCAGAAATTTCAAAGCAACTTTATAAAATAAACTTCGGTTGGCTCTAAATCTAACCGGGGTTTTATTTTTTTTGAACGAATTGATTATAAATTTGTTCTTTTATCCAAAATAATATTTCGCTTGGAAAATAATGAACAGAACGTACTTGATGAGCCTGTAATAAAATTAGTGCCGGCCAGCTTTATGAAAAGACTGGCCAATTTTCTTATTGATATCATTATCTTTTCTTTTATCCTTTCAACAATAATGATTCTGGCCAAACCCGTGTACCCGCTCTACGACAAAATCATGAATCAACAGCCAATTAGTTTAACTGAGCAATTATTGATGCGGTTTTTTTACGGTCTATATCTCTCTATAATGGAAGCTGCATTAAAAGGGAAATCAATTGGAAAGTACCTAACAGGAACAAGAGCGGTTACTGCAGCTGGTTTGCCTATACATTCACAAACCGCGTTTGTGCGTGGACTAGTAAGAATAATTCCCTTTGAAGAATTCAGCGCAATAACTTTTAATTTCTCTCCGCCATATCCATTTCACGACAGGTTTTCTGGATCTATTGTAATAGACGAAGCAGCATCAATACTGCCTAAAAGCTAATGCAGCATTGCAATAAAATTTAATAAACGAAAGAGATCTTTTTAAGAAACCTTTTCTTCTTTATCGCTTTCAACATCATTTCCCTCTGGCTGAGGAGAAACGTTCTTAATAGTGAGTTGAAATTTCGTATTAAGGCTAACGTGGTAATTGTTAGTTGCCAAAAGTGTTTTAATGGCATCGTCCTGCAAAATAACTGTTGCAAGATCTGGTGCTAACGGAGAATTGCTGATAACATTGGCAACCCTTCCATTGGTAAGCTCAATAGTAAATTTATACCCTGATTTCCGGCCTGTTCCGGCACGTTCAAAATCAATCCTGTTGAGGTCAAGGTGTTGACTGCCACTTGCGGAACGTTTCATCAATATTTTAATAATCGGCAGGTATTTAAGCCAGATATGGGTATACATGAAATTGGGTTTTATAAGTAAATCTTCACAGAATCTCCTGCAAGAACCCACAAAGATGAGCTTTTTGCCATCAAAAACGAACAAAATTTAATTTGAATTGGATAAACAACCCATTGCAAAGGTTTTTTGACAATTTTCTCGCTGCCCAATTCCTCGTCCTAACCTTCCAATTTCAGGAAAAACTTCTCTTAATAAGACGTTTGCCACTTGCAGTTTTCCTCTTGTTTTTTGATAATCACATCTTTAGCTCGATGGCATAGGTATTGGCTTATACTTCTGCATAAGAAGTACTATTATGAAAACTCTTGTAACCCTTTTATCCATTATTCTTATTTCTGCTGCGGCTGAAGCACAGTTAATCAGCCGTTTTACCTGGGAAACAAACCCTGTTACCACAGCAGCTGCCGGTGTTAACGCCATTTCTGCAAGCAATTATGCCACCGTTAGTACCGGAGGCGTAAATGGTACCAAAGGGCTTAACCCCGGAAACGGAAGCAATGATATAAACCTTGTGCTGGACGGTTCTAATTTTAATGTGCCGGCTCTGGATATTTCAGTTGATTTCAGGCGCGAAGAATCTCAGGCTTCTTTCTTTTACCGCGGCAACAATTTCAATTTTGGAATGAACGGCGGTAATCTTGCAGCAAACTTCTATGTTACTAACGGTGCTTCTTATACAAACATCAGTTCCGGAAATGTGTATTCCGTTCCTGATGATCACAGTTTTCACAATTATCATTTTAATTACGATAACAATACCGGTGTTGCCAAAATCTGGGTAGACAATGTTTTAAAATATACCTATACAGGAACTGCGGGAGCACCCCTGTACTGGACAGGCGCAGGTAATGTAACCATTGGTAAAGACATGGACGCAACAGGAAGAAACGTTGCAGTGCTTGATAACATGATATTGCAAATTCATGCTAACGCTTTGTTGCCATTAAAGCTGGTATCTTTTACTGCTGAAGCAAAAAATAATTATGCTGCTATCAACTGGTATACTGCTGAAGAAATAAATGTTGCTTCATATAGTGTTGAACGTTCTTCTGATGGTGCAACTTTTTCAGCCTTTAAAACTGTAAACGCTTCAAACGGTTACAATACAAACAATCATTACCAGGTTACAGACAGTCTTCCGTTTAGTACAACAACGTATTACCGCCTTAAAATGATAAATACAGACGGCACATTTACATATTCATCAGTTAAAACAGTGTCTTTTGCAAGTGCATCTTCAACAGAAGTTTCTGCATTTCCAAATCCAACAACTGATTATGTAAACATTAAAATGAACAATGCAAAAGCAGGAAAGTATCGTTATACAGTTGCTGCTGTAACGGGTAGTGTAATTCTGTCAAACGATGTTTTGCTAAACAATGGTTTTAACCAGGTAAAAATTGATTTAACCAGAACAACAGTAAAAGGTATATTGATAATACACGTTGCTAATATGCAGGACAATACTGCTGAAACGTTTACTATTGTAAAAAAATAACTGGTACTTATTTTACTTTTGTTCCTTTGGGCAACGGTTCAATTGGCAGAGCAGTAGTATCTGGCGGCGGCCTGCGGTTAATGTCTGCTTCTATTTTGTATAGTTCTTTCTGCAATATGCGCACCAGTTCTTTTTCTAAAAGCCCTTTTGCATATACAGGTGAGCAAATTCCTTTTATTGAAAGCTTTCCATTGATAATTATATTGCCTACAAGCGCAGTGCTATCCATATCTGGCGCATTGGATGCTTTAATAATACTGAAAAAAGGAATGACACTATTAAACGTAGTTACTTTATAAAATGGAAATGATACTGCTGTAAAATCTAGGTTATGAAAAACTGCAACATTCACCATTATATAAGAATCGCTTTTTGGTCTTTTAGCAAGGCTGTCTGTACTTTTATAAATAGTATCGTACAGTGGCGGCATGTTCAGCCTTAATTGTATAGCACTGTCGGAAAATACATTGCTGATTAAAAGCGAATCTCTTTTATAGTTTACTTCATACTTGCTAGTAATGCTATCCGAAGAAATATGAAAAGGCAGCACAAACAATGCATCGCCAATCAGAAATAAAGCAAGTATACTCCAGAGTGCTATTTTCATTGGCCAGCTTTAAAGTTTTAAAAAATTATTTTCAAGAAAGTTACTGAATTGTGGCTGTGGCACCATGCATTTTCAATGCAGTTATGTTACAGCGGTTTTCCACTTTCTTTAATGATGTTGCTGAAAAAATTAATGCTACGCTGAAAATCTTTAATCGGCAACATTTCGTCTATACCATGAAAACCCTTGCTATTGGTAAGCGGTGTAAAATTTACAACACCGTCGCTAATGACCCTGTAATTGCGGGAGTCACTGGCGCCAAGCATTACATAAGGTACCGGTATTACATCATCTACGGACTGATAAATTGCCTCTTCCATTCTTTTAAACGCCTGCGAGCCCGTTGCTGTTAATGCAGATGGTTCTGTATTAAAATCTCCTTTTATTGTAATCTCCACCCTTTCATCACTAATAGCATTTTTTATAAACGAAAGCGTTTCTTTTGTTGTTTCGCCGGTAAGAATGCGGCAGTTTACTATTGCTTTTGCATTGGTAGGAATTACATTTTCCCTAATGCCACTTTCAAGTATGGTGGGTACTATGGTAGTCCGTTGCATTGCATCTCCTTCTGGCAATGTTGCCAATCGTTTTTGTACAGTAGACTTAAAAAGCCAAAGGTTGTTCAATGCCATTTTATTAAGAAAATCATCAGAGGTGCCGCTTACTCTTTCAAAATATTCTTTTAATGGTTCTGTAAGCTTTGGCGGCATTTGTACTGCCCTTAGCTTATACAAAGCTTTTGCCAATATATCAATAGCTGTTTCTTTATCGGGTTTAGATGAATGGCCCCCGGGTTTTTGTACTGCCAGCTCAAATGTTACATAACCTTTTTCTCCTACACCAATCATTGCCACAGGCCTTTGCACATCCTTCATTTTGCCAGTAGTTATTTCGCCACCTTCGTCAATTACCATATCAGCCCGTACATGTTTGTGTTGCAAATAATCAACAATTGCTATTGCGCCGGTTCCTGTAGACTCTTCATTATGTCCAAAGCATAACAAGATTGAACGAACAGGTTTAAATCCTTTCTTCAATAAATTTTCTGTTGCTTCTAAAATTGATATTAGCGCTGCCTTGTCATCAACCGCACCTCTTCCCCATATAATACTATCTTTTACTTCTCCGCCAAAGGGCTGCACTGTCCACAGTTTTACAGCAGAAGGCTCAACAGGTACTACATCGTAATGCGCCATTAGTATAATTGGCTGCAGTGTTGTATCGGAACCTTTCCATTCGTAAACGTAACTATAGTCTTTTATAATTGTTCTTGTAAGCTGCTGGTGAATGAGCGGGTAAGATTGTTCTAAAAAAATTTTGAACTGGTTAAAATGTATACTATCAATACGGGTTGTGTCTTCTGGTGAAACTGTAGCTATGCGGATTGCATT
This sequence comes from Chitinophagaceae bacterium, assembly GCA_044227095.1. Classification (GTDB taxonomy): domain Bacteria; phylum Bacteroidota; class Bacteroidia; order Chitinophagales; family Chitinophagaceae; genus JACMLD01. The sequence continues at coordinate 1,232,782 of JBGAFV010000001.1, forward strand.
GCTCATATGTACAATGGCAGAATCTGGTAACGCTTCTGCTGCGGCAGCTTTGTGCACAGGCCAGGGTTTTGCACGCAATGTATTAAAGAGAAGTACGGCCAGTAATAATAAAACCATCAGCCCAAGAAAATAGAAAAACCTTTTTAGCATTGTTGGTTATTGAAGTTACCGGAAGGTACACATTCAGCTTTTATATTCCATTTTAATTCTGCCTTTAGTATTGTGCAATTATTGTGGTTTTTCTCTGCAGAATTGTAAAAATGGCAGTTTATGCACAGGGAATAGTTTTTGATGTAAAAAGGCAAACACTATTACTATGACATTTGGAATCATTGCAATCTCAATTGTATTTATGCTGATTGGCATGATTGTACAATTCAGGCTAAAAAGCAAATTTGCAGCTTACAATAAAGTGCCTACATCTTCTGGTTTAAGTGGTAGCGAAATTGCCCGCAAAATGTTGCAGGATAATGGCATCTATGATGTACAGGTTGTTTCTACACCAGGTTCTTTAACAGATCACTACGATCCTGGTTCAAAAACAGTTAACCTCAGCGAAGATGTTTACCAGGAAAGGACCGTAGCCGCGGCAGCTGTTGCTGCGCATGAATGCGGGCACGCAGTACAGCATGCAACTGCTTATTCTATGCTACAGTTTCGCAGCAAGATGGTGCCGATAACAAATATTAGTACAAGGCTTTCGCAATGGATTATTATTGCCGGCCTTGGTGTATGGGGTTTTGGCGGCGGCAATCAAACTGTTTTGCTGATTGGAATTTTACTTTTTGCAGTAACAACATTGTTTACCGTTGTAACATTACCAGTTGAGTTTGATGCTTCTGCAAGAGCATTAAAATGGTTAGAAAGCGCCAATATTACAAGGCCGGATGAACACGATAAAGCAAAAGATGCTTTAAAATGGGCAGCGCTTACTTATGTTGTTGCTGCGCTTGCATCTATCGCTACGCTTGCGTATTACATTATGTTGTACAATGGAAGATCGAGAGATTAACCCCTGGCCCCTGAAGGGGTTTAATTTTTAATCTTAAATTTTTCACCCGCTACATACACAGCTAATTGAACAGATGACGCAGCAAAAGATTGAATGGCGTTTGTATGTACTTGCTTTGGGTTTGAAAAAACAATAACCTGGCTTTCTCCTGCTACTGTAGCCCATCCATTGTCTACAATAATTGCGGTTGATTCATTTATGCCGATGCAATTAAAGTTGGGGTGTTCCATTATAGCAGAGAGCATTCGGTTGTACCTGCTGCGCACAACAAAATGCTGATCAATAATAACAGAATCAAGCAAGCCAAGTCCTTCTTTTAGTTCCAGGTTTCCTTTGCTTAGTCTTTTAAAAGTAGAAGACAATACTGTATCCATTAATGCATTTCCGGTAATCATAGATTCACTCATTACAGATGCGCCAGCGCTGGTGCCTGCTATTAGCGCACCATTGTTTCTTGCAGTATTAATTGCCTGCTTAACAGAAGTGTTTTTTATGATGCGCATAAAACGTTCCTGGTCTCCCCCACCTAAGAAAATGATTTTTGCTTTTTGCAGTGCTGCTATTTTTTGTGCATCATAAGCAGCAGCTGAATCAAACTTAAGGCAATCTTCTCCCGTTAATTTTTTAAAATCATCATTCATCCATATGTAGGCACTGTCGCCATAACCACTGGCCAGTGTTACCGCCGCAATCACATCACCTTTCTTCCAATTACCGGTGTTTAATATTTGCATGCGAAAAGAATCGCTAATATTTCCGCCGCCAATAATAAACAGTTTGCCTTTGTGTGTTACAGGTTTTTTGTTTTGTGCCCCTGCAGTAAATAATAGCAGCAATGCTGAGAGTAAAGAAAAAAGTTTTCTCATAAACAAGAAGATGTTTGCGGTATAAATATAATCTCAAGTTACGGGTGTGTGTCAACATTTTTTTCGCTATCTTTTCTTAATAACACCGCCAATACAATTAACAATATGAATAAAAGAGTTTTTTTGAAAAGCCTTGCCATGGCTGGTTTGGCAACGCCGCTTTCCGGCAAAGCCATGGAAAAATGGATAAACAAGTTTGATGCTTTTAGCGCAACTGAATTGGCAGATAACGAAGATTTCTGGCAAGGCATTCGCGGTGGCTTTAAACTAAAGCCGGATTATATTAACCTGGAAAATGGTTATTATAATTTTTTGCCGGAATCTACTCTTGAAAGTTTTATAAGCCATGTGCGTGAAGTAAACTACCAGGGTTCTTATTATATGCGCACCGTTCAGTTCGATAATAAAAAACGTATAGCTGCAAAACTTGCTGCTGTAGCAGGTTGCAGCCCGGAAGAACTGGTGATTACACGCAATACAACAGAATCGCTTGACATGATTATTGGTGGTTTTCACTGGCAGGCTGGTGATGAAGCTGTAATGGCAGAACAAGATTATGGCTCAATGCTGGAGATGTTTAAACTGGTAGCTAAAAAACATGGCGTAGTAAATAAAATTGTTTCAGTTCCAAATCACCCTGCTTCTGATGATGAAATTGTAACCTTGTATGCAAATGCGATAACGCCTAAAACAAAATTGCTGATGGTTTCGCATATGATCAATATAACTGGTCATATTCTGCCTGTTCAAAAGATCTGCGATATGGCACATAGCAAAGGTGTTGATGTAATGGTAGATGGTGCGCATGCGTTTGCGCAGTTTCGTTTTGCTATAAATGATTTGCATTGCGATTATTATGGCGCCAGCCTGCACAAATGGTTAAGCACGCCGCTTGGCGCAGGTATACTTTACGTTAAAAAAGGAAAGGCGGAAAAAATATGGCCTTTGCTTGCTGAAGGTGATAAAGACGATAACGATATAACGCGGCTAAACCATATTGGTACGCATCCTGTACACACAGATCTTGCTATTGAAGATGCGCTTGATTATTATGCTAAACTTGGTGCAGAAAAAAAAGAAGCAAGGCTGCGTTTTCTGCAAAAATACTGGACCGATAAGGTGCGCAATATTCCCAATGTGGTTGTAAACACACCTGTAGACCCCGTTCGTTCTTGTGGTATTGCCAATGTTGGTATTAAAGGAATGAAACCAGCGCTACTTGCGGAAACGCTTTTGAAGAAATACAAAATTTATACAGTAGCTATAGATGGCGCAAATGTGCATGGCTGCAGAATTACGCCCAACCTTTACATTATGCCAAAAGATTTGGATGTGCTGGTAAATGCTTTGACAGAATTGGCGAAAACATAGACACAGAATGTTTTACCACAGAGGCACGGGATGCTTCGTCGAAACAGCTAACAGCTTGTAGCTTTTCTTTACCACGGAGACACGGGTAGCACAGAGAAGCACAGGGTCATTTACATTATAGTGAAGATGCAGCGTTTAATTGAACAAACTTTCATGGCCAAAGCCATTAAGGCGACAACACGGAGTGTTTCTTCGAAACGGCAGAGCTTGCAGCTAATAGCTAACAGCTTGCAGCTTTTCTTTACCACGGAGACACGGATAACACAGAGAAACACAGGGTTATTTACATTATAGTGAAGATGCAGCGTTTAATTGAACAAACTTTCATGGCCAAAGCCATTAAGGCGACAACACGGAGTGTTTCTTCGAAACGGCAGAGCTTGCAGCTAATAGCTTGCAGCTAGTGGCTTACGGCTTGTAGCTAGTAGCTTACGGCTAACGGCTAGGAATCTACTTCTGCAATACCATTACTTCATTCATTATAAGAGTGCTGCCGCCGTTGGTTTCTATATTGTATACTTTCTGAATACCGCCGGCTTGTTCTGTTTTACTCCAAACAATATATTTTTCATATTTGCCGGTTTGTTTGTTAAGGCATAATATTTCATCGCCTTCTTTTACAGCGCCAATTTTTGTTGTACCATTTTCAGTTACAACAGGATGATTGGGTGTGGCATTTAATTCTTTTGCTGATAGTTTTACTTCTGTAGCGTTTACAGATCTTTTTTCATTGGCACTAAGCAAAACTAAACGTGTAATAGCGTAATTTTTTTCTTCGTGTGCTACCAGTGCTGTTACGGCTGCTGTAGTTGCCTTTTCAGTTTTTGGATCAACGGTTATAATGCGATCGCCTTTTTTAATTTCGCTTAATACTTTTTTGCTGCCATCCCACATGGTTACTTCTGCATCTCCGGGAAAACATATATCTGTACCATATGTGCCCGCTTCTCTCGAAATATCTTTTCCCTGGTTTGCAGATTTGTACAATTGATAACCAAACTCACGGGACAATACGTAAGAAAGCTTCAAAACAAAATTGGGTTCTATTTTATCTATAGCATGAATGTCTTCAAAATATTTCTCCCACACTTTAGCGTCTGCCCTAAAGTTGGGGAGACAGGCCTGGTAAAGCGTTCCTTTTTCATTGGTATAATAAAGCATTGTGCCCAACTCCTGTTTTCCTTCGCGTAGCAGGAAACGGTAGATGTCTACACGCTTTTTTAATCCATCATCTCCGGTTATAAAATACGGTTTGCGGTTTTCATACCGATCGAGTACATAAGTATTTTCAAATTTTATGTAGGTATCATTGTCCAGATCTTTTACTTTAAAGGTTTTTGCCTTTTCGTATTCTGCCATTGTAAACACATGTACTTTGGCCGTATCTTCTGCTTTAATTGTAAACTGAATGGAAAAAAGAAAAAGAGCAAGGAAAATTTTTTTCATTTTAATTGTTATTGATTGTGGTTTTTAAGTTTCTTTTCTTTTTAAAAGATCCTCTTTGATACAGGAGTTGAACGGAGCGTCGCAACTACTGATCCATCTATGTTGCATTGCTGGTTAAAAAAAGTATTGAGATATTTGGTCGCACAGAGATAACAGGGCTACGGAGGGATATTTATAGAAAAATTAAGCCATTGCAACATCTATCTTCTCACCCTATACCTTATGCCCCATACCTTAAACCTTTCTCACGATATTTCTTTAAACGCTGCAGCAAACGCTTCCATTTCATCCATTCTGCCAATGCTAATGCGGCACCATTCCATTTTATTAAATTTCCAGGAGCGGATACCTACGCCGCGTTTGCCCATTTCGCTTACAAATTTTATACTGTCCATCTTTAGCGGAAACAAAACAAAATTGGTATAAGAAGGAATATAATCGTATCCTTCTTTTTTAAGTGTATCGTATAAAAACTGTTTGGATGCAATTGTTTTTTGCAAAGCTTCCTTTAAAAAATCTTTATCCTGGTAGCTTGCATATGCTGCGTGCAATGAAGTAGCAGTAATGGATGCAAAGCCGGTTGTGTACATAGACAGTTTCTTAATCATTTCTGGTTGCGCAAATGCATAGCCTACACGCAAACCCGCAAAGCCATGCAGTTTTGAAAATGTTCTTGCCACAATAATGTTCTTGCCATTTTTAATGGCGCTAATCATGGTGTTTGCTTTAGGATCGTCGAGGTAATCAATATAAGCTTCATCAACAAACACCGGAACTTTTGCAGAAACCCTGTCTACAAATGCTTTTAATTTTTCTATATCAAGCACAGTTGCGGTTGGGTTATTAGGATTGCAAACATATACGAGTGCCGTATTACCATCAACTGCTTTTTCCATTGCATCGAGATCAAGCTTATATTCACTTGTAAGCGGAATTTTTTTCCAGGTTACATTAAAGTCCTCTGCTTTAGAAGGAAGATCTTCATAAGTTGGATCTCCGGTAACAATATTGCCCCCGGCTTTTTGACTGAACAGAATTGCTGCGGCCAATAATATTTCTGATGAACCTGCGCCCATAATAAGATTGTCTTGCTTCAATCCCTCTGTTACACAAATCTTATCCATAAATTCTCTTGCAAACATAAACGGATACTGATAGCTCTGGGCCATGGCATCTTGTATTGCCTGTTTTGCTTTTGGCGAAGGACCAAAAGGATTTTCATTGGCAAACAACCTTGCTTTTAATTCTACCGGTGCACCGGTTATTGCTTGTATATCGGAGGTAAAGTCATAGCGGCATGTATTTACAGGTACTGCCGAAAGTTTATTGAATAATGATGGTGCTATTGATAAACCACCAGCCATTAGCAACCCTTTCTTTAGCAAATTGCGGCGATCGATTGTGTGTGACATAAAATATAGTTTTGGTTTTTAATAATTTTTATGCTGCATTAGATCATGCTTGCGCTGTTCTTTTGTGAATTGCATCAACTACACTTCTTGCCGATTCAAATGCACCAGCCATCCATGCATTCAGGTATGTCATATGCTCCCCGGCAAAATAAACCTGCTTATCTGGTTGCAATAGCGCTTTATAATACGTTTGCCTTTCTTCTGCAGAATACAAAGCCCATCCACCTAAACTGTATTGCGTTTTGTGCCAGCTTATACTAAAAGAAGTTTCAAATTCTTTTGTGTATTGCGGGTGTATTAAACTTCCTTTTTGCAATGCCAGTTGTTCTCTTTCTTTAACCGATAAATCGCCGGTACGTTTTGCCTTTTCATTAAAATTATAATAGCCAACCAGGATTCCTTTGGCAGACTGATAATCGTAAGAAGGATAAAATATTTGCGTAAGATCATTATTGGTATGGGTAATGCCGCCGTAAATGTTTTCGTCTTCTTCCCAAAACCTGCGCTTGAACTGAAGGCCTATTTTGCCAGTTGATATATAGGTAACATTGTCAATTGCCCTGCTGGCATCAGAAGAAAAATTATGATCTACATTGCTTAATGCCGGAAGGGGAATGGTACAAATACAAAAATCTGCCTGCAATTTTTGTTCGCCATCTTTGCTTTTGTATATAACAGTTACGCCTTTTTCTGTATTTTTTACAGAAGTCACTTCACATTGAAAACGGATCGACTTGACCAATTGTTTTTCAAATGCTTTTGCTATCATATCCATACCACCAACTGCCTGGAACATGGTCATCTGCAATTCATAAGTATATTCTGCAACATTGTAAAAATCAGGATCCATCAAGCCTGAACCAAGAATTGAAGAAAGCGCATAAGCATCGGCGATAGTACCAGGCTTATCCCCGGCTCCTGGCGCTACGTTATAGCCGCGGCGGGCAGATGCTTTATAGAGTTTATCAGCATTCAGCCCACCTTCTGCCCGCAGGTATTCAATAATTTTTTCAGTGTCTTCTTTTGTCATTGCAAGGTCCATTTGTTTACTGTCTATAGCCTTGGCAAGCAATTCGTTCATATAGCCACGAACATCGTTGTGTATTTCGCGGTTGCGGATTTTTTTATTGGAAAGCGGCCCTTTGCCTTCGCTGAAATAATAGGCCGATTCATTTACATTATTGTATACCTGTATGGGCACTTTCAGTTCTTTACAATAATGCAATGTAAGCTGGTGATGGTGCGGAATACGTGATGGCCCTGCGTTGTAATAAAGCCCTTCATCAAAATTTGCAACCTGTGTAATGTTTCCGTTTTCTGTATTGGTTGAATTTTTTCTTACACTCCAGCAACGGCCGCCAGATCTGTTCCTTGCTTCAAGTATTGTGCATTGATAGCCGAGCTTTGTAAGTTCGTACGCCGCTGCCAACCCCGCTAAACCGGCGCCGAGTATAATTATATTTTTTCCTGAACCATTTTTTTCTTGTGGTAACGGATTTACGGGTGCAGTTTTCAACATGCCCAATGCCAGCATTGCAGGATAGGTGCCTCCGGCCAGCATACCGGATTGCGACAAAAATTGCCTCCGCGATAGTTTTCTCAAGCTTTTGTTTTGGTATTAAATAAACAGGTCCTTTTAAAGTTAAGAAATTTGAGCGAGATGCTGCCTGGCAGGAATAAATTTTTACAGCGGCTGTTTATCTATTTTTCATTTCTACGGCATTATGCTGGTGTTTCCATTTTTAAATCGTCAATATTTTTTTTAAGAACGTTCAGGTGTTGGCCATAGCTTTTATTGAGCAGGCGTTTGGCCAGCCACAAACCTATTGGAACTATTACAATTGTTGTAACAAGCATCCACACAATTATGCGGGGTTTGTTCATAAAATCGGCTAAGGTTTTTCCGGAACTAAACATTAGCCCGGCCATAAATCCACCACAACAGCCAAAGGGGTAAATAAAAACAGCTGCTTTTAGTTGCAAATCAATCCATGAGCGGATGCTGTGATAATGTTTTTCCATCTCTGGCAGTAACGACAGGTTGCCGGGTATTGCCTTGTTTATTTTTCTGTATTTTTCAAAAGAACTGTATCCCCCTAAAACGGTAAACACCAATATAACGCCAATGCTAACTACTATTTGCCAGTAGGGATAATAAAAAATTACAACTACATACAATACTGATATTACAACGCACCACATTGTGCTAAACAACAGGTTTTGCTTTATTTTTTGCAATGGGTTTGATGATTGCAACTGTTGTATTCGGCCGGGCTGTAGTAAAGCAGAAAGGTCTTTGTCTTCCTGGTTGTTCAACTCTTTCCAAGATTGTTCTGTGCTCATCTTATTGCGTTAATAGGTTAGACAATTGTTGTTTAATACGGTAAAGTTTTACCGCTGTGTTATTGGCGGAAATGCCCAGCATTGCGGCTATTTCATTATTATCAAAACCATCGAGGTGCAAAGAAATAATGGCCCTGTCTGTTTCATTTAGCATGCGGATGGCCTTTTGTAAACTTGCAGCATTCTCATGTTGTGTAGTGCTATGTTGTATTTGCGGCGAAACATTTTCCAGGTTTTCTTTATAATCTATTATTCCTGGTTTTCTTTTTTGAGTAAGAATAGTGTTTAAAGAAATCCTGTACAGCCATGTGCTGAATTTGGCATCGCCCCTGAAAGATGGCCAGCCCTTCCATGCATTCAGCAATATTTCCTGGTACAAATCTTTTTTCTCTTCGGCATTGCTGGCATATAGGCCCGTGAGTTTTGAAATCACCCATTGGTTTTCACGCAGCTTTGCTAAAAATTCTATTTCACTCACCGGCTGTTTTTTTATTGATTATATTCTACGCTGTTAAAATTACAGTTTCACTTTACCTTAAGGACATTTCTGTTTGATTGGTAACAAAAGCAGCTCCTTAATTACAGGAATTAAAAAATATATTTTGGTCGATGGACTGTTTTCCGTCTATCATGACTAATTCACAGTTACTGCCCTATGTGCTATATTTAGCGTACTAAAATTTTTGTATGAGAAAGTGTTTACTATTACTTATTTGCTTTGTTGTTGTTTTTATATGCCCGGCGCAGAAACTTACAAAACAAGATTATGCAAGGGCCGTTTCTTTTATTTCAACCAACCTGTTTAATAAAAAAGTTTTCAATATAAATACCCAGTTTAGCTGGTTTGCAGACAGCAGCGGTGTTTCCTTTTTCAACATTAGCAAAGAGGGAAAAACTTTTAATAAAGTTGATCTCCGCAAAATGACAATTGAAAAAGCTTTCGATCACGAACGGTTGGCAAAACTATTAAGCGATTCACTAAAAAAACAAATCAAACCCACGGAACTGCCTTTTACTACGGCAAAATTTACAGACAAATCACATATTGAATTTAGCTCCGAAGGAAAAGATTTTATACTTGATTTGAACACCTATGTGTTATCTCGCAAAATAAAAGCAGTTGTAAATGATATGGAAGAAAAATCTCCCGATGGAAAATGGATTGCCTACAGTAAAGATTATAACCTGTTTATTAAATCAACAGCAACCGGAGAAACAAAACAATTGAGCAAAGCCGGAATAAAAAATTATGAATATGCCAGTTGGTATGGCTGGGGAGAAATAATAGAGGGAGAAAACGGAAACCGGCCACCACATTTTAATGTAAGCTGGTCGCCAGATTCTAAATGGATTGGCACTTATATCTGCGATCTGCGCAATGGAAAAAAAATGTACCTGCTCGATTGGAGCATCGATACTTTATACAAGCCCAAACTGCTTTCTTATTATCGCGGCTCTCCCGGCGATACAGACATGGTGTACATGACGCCTGTTTTCTTTAATATAGAAACTGGCGAAGAAATGCGCAAAGATGAATTTAGAAATGTAAATACCACAGGTTTTGAGTGGACCAAAACCCCTGGCGTTGTATACATAGAAAACCGTGTGCGTGGTTACCAGCAAACAGATCTTTATAGCTTTAATTGCAATAATAAAGTACAGGAGGTTTTATACACCGAAAAAAGCGCTACCAATATTGATAATTACGACTCCCGTTCTATTGACAGCAACCGGATTATTATCACTTCAGAAAAAGATGGGTGGAAACAATTGTACCTGCTCACCATAAAAGACAAAACCATTAAACCAATAACCAATGGCGCTTATTATGTAAATGATGTTTTGTTTACCGATACAAAATCACAAACCATTTTCTTTACCGCATCTGGTAAAGAAAAAGACCGCAACCCCTACTATCAGCACTTTTATAAAATAAAAATCGACGGTACTGGCTTGGTTTTGCTAACTCCGGAAAACAGCAATCATGATATTTCAATTTCGCCCGATGGAAAATATTTTACCGATAATATTTCTACAATGGATCAACCAACAAGATCTGTTTTAAGAGACTGCAAAACCGGTAAAATAATTACTGAATTAACCCGGGCAAATATAGAGGCGTTGCTTGCCATGCATTATCACCACCCCGAAGAATTTACGGCCGTTGGCCGCGATGGTGTAACAACTATTTATGGCGCCATCTGGAAGCCGTCTAATTTTGATCCTGCAAAAAAATATCCCGTTATAGATCAAACCTATACCGGCCCGCATACATACATGTTTCCCAAAAATTTTGTGTCTGGTATTGCAAGATCAAATTCGGCACTTGCCGAATTGGGCTTTATTGTAATTGCAGTTGATGGGCTTGGTACAGCCAACCGTTCAAAAGCATTTCACAATGTGTCTTATAAAAATATGGGAAAGAATTTGCTGGATCACGTAATCGCCATCCGTGAGCTTGGAAAAAGATATAGCTGGATAGATACAACCCGTGTTGGCATTTTTGGTCATTCTGCCGGTGGGTATGATGCGGGCCACGCCGTACTGGAGTTTCCTGATTTTTATAAAGTAGCGGTGGCCAGTTCTGGTGATCATGATTTTAGAATGGAAAAAGACTGGTGGCCCGAAATGTATATGGGCTGGCCCGTTGATTCTACTTATAACCAGGTGTCAAACATCACCATGGCGGGCAATCTCAAGGGAAAATTATTATTGGTACATGGGGGAATAGATGAAAATGTAAATCCGTCTGCAACTTTTAAACTGGCAGAAGCTTTGGTAAAAGCAGATAAAGAGTTTGATATGCTGATACTGCCCAGCCAGCATCATGGCTATACGCAAAAATTTAATGACTACTTTACCAAAAAGAAATGGAACTATTTTGTTGAGCATTTGTTGAATGAAAAACCAATTTGGGATTTTGAGTTGAGATAGCACCCGTTTGGTATAATTTTTTTCATCACCAAAAACAAAAAGATGGATTTACAAATAAAAGATAAGGTTGCTTTTGTAAGCGGATCAACAGCAGGCATAGGTTTTGCCATTGCAAAAAGATTGCTACAGGAAGGCGCAAAAGTATTTATTAATGGCAGAACAAAAGAAGGTGTTGATAAAGCTGTACTGGAATTAAAAAGCGAAGTGAAGAATGCCAGTGTCTCCGGCATTGCAGCCGATTTTTCTAAGGTGGATGACGTTAATAAACTATTAAAGGAATTACCGGAAGTTGATATCCTGATAAACAATGCAGGTATTTTTGAACCCAAGCCCTTTGCGCAAATTCCTGATGAAGACTGGTTTCGTTTCTTTGAGGTAAATGTAATGAGCGGCATCCGTTTGTCGCGCCATTATTTTCCAAAGATGATAGCAAAAGATTGGGGAAGAATTATTTTTATATCCAGCGAGTCTGCTGTTTTTATTCCCGATGAAATGATTCATTACGGCATGACAAAAACTGCGCAACTGGCCGTTAGCAGGGGTTTGGCCGAATTAACAAAAGGAACCGGCGTAACCGTAAATGCTGTGTTACCCGGCCCCACCAAATCCAAAGGCGTTGGTGGATTTTTGGAAGACTTATCAAAAGCGGGTAACATAACTGTAGTTGAAGTTGAACAGGATTTCTTTAAAAATATCCGGCCAACATCTTTAATAAAAAGGTTTGCGTCAACAGAAGAAATTGCCGACACCGTTGTTTATTTTACCAGTCCGCTTGCCGCAGCCACCAATGGCGCATCCATTCGTGCAGATGGAGGGTTGATAAAGTCTATCATATAAATAAAACAACAAACAACCGGTGTTTTTTGAAAACACCGGTTGTTTGTTATTTTATGTTGCTTTGTGAAACCCGGGTGTTGGTACTATTATGTTTCCCCCTAACTCCTTTTACTCCAACTTTATACTTTCAACTCCGGCCATCCGCTTCTGTAATTTCTTTTTACAAACTGATTGGCCGGATCAAAATTGGTAATGCGCATATTTTCACCGTCCCACAATAATTTTTTTCTTCCGGGATATTTAAAGCCGCCTTTGCCATCGCTTTCGCGGTAATTATAACTGCGCACTGCAAGATTGCCCATCAATACGGTTTCTGCTAATGGACCACTTTTATCAAATGAAGAGCTGGTATAAGCGCCATAACCTTTTTTACAGGCTTTTACCCATTGCTGTTGATGGCCTTCAGATCCGTTTTCTACAAATGCAAATTTACTCTTGGGTAATTGCGCAGTTTTCATTTTTATTGTTGGCAGCAATGTGGCATTGCGGCCAAATAACCCTGCCATTAGTTTTCCTTTGCTGCCTTCAAAGATCATTCCACCATCCCATTCTGCCAATGGTTCATCGGGCAACAATTCGTCGGGACGTTGGGGTTTAATGCCGCCATCGTACCAAATCAGTTTTACTGGTCCCATTTTCTCACGTGCAGGAAATTGTATGGTTGTTACAGAAGAAGGCGGATAGCTATCTGTATAAATTTCTTCTTTAAAAAACCCTGAATAAACTGAACCAACACTGCATTCTACAGAAACAGGATATTTTAATTGCAAAGCACGATAAGGCACATCAATAAAATGACAGCCCATATCGCCCAATGATCCTGTTCCAAAATCGCTCCAGCCGCGCCAGATAGCCGGTAAATAGATTGGGTTGAAATCACGCATTGGCGCAGTGCCCAACCAAAGATCCCAATCTAATTCTGCTGGTATATCAAATTTACCTTTTGGTGTGGGTATGCCTTGTGGCCATGTAGGTCGATTTGTCCAAACGTGTACTGCATGTACATCGCCAATTACGCCTGCTTGTATCCATGTTTCTACATTTCTTGTATCGGGCCCGCTGCTTCCCTGGTTGCCCATTTGTGTCACTACTTTATAATGTGCGGCAGCCTGAGTTAATATTCTTGCTTCATAAATATCGTGTGTAAGCGGTTTTTCGCAATACACATGTTTGCCCAATTGCATTGCTGCAAGCGCAATGGTTGCGTGCATATGATCTGGTGTAGTAACAATTACTGCATCAATGTTTTTATGTTCTTTTTCAAGCAAAACCCTGAAGTCTTTATAGTAAGGTGCGTTGGGCCATTTTTTTCTTGCATTAACCGCCATGCGATCGTCTACATCGCAAAGCGCAACTATATTATCGCTTCCATTATTATATGCATAAGGCAAGTTTACTTCTGCTTTGCCGCCCGCACCAATACCGGCAATATTTAATTTATCGCTCGGTGCTATAAACCCCCGGCCCAATACTTTTCTTGGAACTATATAAAATCCTGCAGTTGCAAGTGCAGCATTACGGATAAACTTGCGGCGACTATTAGAAGTGTTTTTTTTCATGGTGCAATCGTTTTTAGCGTGAAGCGGTGTTTGTGAATAAGCAACAAGAACCAACAGCAATTTAATAATTTATGAAGAGATGTGGCAGATGAGTTTTATCTTATATAACCGCTGTGTTATGTTCTCGTTAGACGAGACCCGTCTCACGATTCACGGGTTTTCTTTGCCTGATCAAATTGATCAAATAAGCCACCGCTTACAAATTGTGGTTTTTGCAAATTCAGTCCGCAAGCTTCATTAAGTTTGTCAACAAGATAAACCGTTAGCTCTGGTGAAAATGCTTCATCATGCATATGCATAAAAAAATATAACTCCTGCAAGCCGTGATCGAGCCAGTATTTAATGCGGGTTATCCATTCATCTGTTCTTGTATAATCTGTAGGGTGCAAACTGTTTCCTACATAACGTATAAATGTTTTGGGAATGGTTAATTCCATATGAGCGCAGTCTCTTCTGCCGGCGGTGTCAGTTATAACAGCACCAATGTTCAGTTCACGCAGTGTGTCAAATAATTCTTTGCTGATGGTTTTATCGGCAAACCATTCCGGGTGGCGCACTTCAAGAAAAAATTGAAGATCTGTTGGGAGTGTCTTTAAATAATCAAAAAGTTTATCTCTTTGTTTAGGGCTGTATTTTTCGCTTACTTGTAAAAAGATGGGGCCAAGGTTCTCGCCAAAGGCCATTATGCCCTCCAGGAATGCAGTAGTAAGAAAATTAACATTATTAAAACCGCTGTAGTGGCTGATGCTATTGGTAACTTTTGGACAAAATTTAAAGTCCCGGCCAGCTGCTTTTGCTGCCCATTTGGCAATCTCTTCGGGCTTATAAACTTTATAATGCGTTGCGTTTAATTCAATGGAGTTATAATGTTTTACATACTGATCAAGAAACTGTGCGTCTTTAGTGCCTTTGGGATAAATTTTTCCTATCCATTCCTTTCTGCCCCATTTTGCACAGCCGAGGTAAACTAGCGGTTTCTTTTTTGTTTTCTTCAGCACCAGCTTGTTTGCCGCAGGTTCTTTTAGCAAGCTGAAATCAATTTTATCAAGTTCTTTTTCTGTTACCCGTCCAAATTCCATAGCATATAACGTTTATGGTTACACGAATTGAGCACGTTTGTATCTATTTGTCTTTTATTCGTGTCACCCAAAGATACTTTTTACCATGCCGCCATCTACCGTAATGGTTTGGCCGGTTATGTAGCCTGATGCCGGACTTAGCAGCCAACAGGCCAGTGAAGCAAAATCTTCGGGCTTGCCCAGTCTTCCTACTGGTATTTGTTCAATACCCAGTTTTCGGGCTTCTGCAGAGGAGATGCCGGTTTGTTCTGCTTTTTTATTATACAGCCTTTCTATTGCCGGTGTATCGTGAGAACCGGGGCCCATTACATTTAAAGTAACACCGCTTTTTGCAATTTCCTGGCTTAGCGTTTTTACAAATCCAACTACCGCCAGGCGCATTGAATTGCTCAACACCAAATTCTCCAACGGTTGTTTTACAGAAGAGCTTTCAATATATACAATCCGGCCATACTGCTGTTCTTTCATTCTGGGTACAAAGGCCTGAGTTATTTCTACCTTCCAGCGCAGTATATTTTTGTATGCACTATCCCAATCTTCTAGTGTGGTTTCAAGAAATGTTTTTGCCGGCGGACCGCCTGCATTTACCAATATACCATGTAGGGCCCTTGCTCCAATTGTTTTCTTTATTGTATCTGTTGTTTCTTTTTGTGTAATATCTCCTGCCACAATTTCTATTCTTGATGGGCCTGTGCTTTTGAGTTGTTCTAATGAGTCTTTGTTTCTTGCTATCGCTATTATATTTGCGCCTTCATTAACCAGGGCGTTTGCAATGGATTTTCCAAAACCGCTGGTGGCACCACCAACTATAAAAAGCTGATCTTTTATCTGGAGATCCATATTAATGTGTTTAAAAGTTTCTGCCTGCTAAATAAAAACGCCAAGCAATAAGCAAATCATAACAATTACGGGCGACGGAAGTTTGGTAAAAAACAACAAACAAAATGTTCCTGCTATTACCAGCAGGTTAGCTATACTTAATGTATTTATCCCGGTTACGGAAACGTCTTTCATCATATATAATGTTGCGGCAAGCATAATGCCGGCAACCGCTGCATTAATTCCTTCAAGTGCACGATAGACTGCAGCATATTTTTTCAGGTTGTGCCAGATAGGGTAGAAAAATAAAACAAGCAACAGGCTTGGTAAAAAAATAGCTATGGAACCAATTATGGCGCCGGTCACCTGCATTACAGCTCCATGGTCTTTCATAGCCATTGCCCCGGTAAAAGATGCTATTGAAAAAACGGGCCCCGGTATTGCCCTCACTATTCCTGCCCCGGTATAAAAGTCTTCGCGGTTAATGCTAACGACAGATTGTTTTTTAGATTGGTTTTTCCTGATTACAATTTCAGATTTTGGCCTTTCTACAAACTGTTCGTACATAAAAGGAATCAATACCTGGCCGCCACCAAATACCAGGCTGCCCATACGATAGGTGTTTTCAAAAAGGTTAATTGGCCGCCGGTTATTCCAGTCCTGCAAACGGGCAACCTCACTCGTTACACCAGCTGCAATAAATATCAATGCAAACAACCAGATGTTGCCCCATTTAATTTTCTGAGGTTTTATTTCAGTTTGAGGTATACGCTTACTGCTGAGGTTGGTAACCACTCCAGCCAATAAAATTAATAGAGGAAAAATAAATGGTGCTTTGAAAAATATAAAAGACGCTATGGCGGTAACAGCAAGTATAACTCTTGTAACCGTATTTTTTACGGCAATCTTAATAGCATAAAATGCCGCAAAAGCAAGAAAACCTACAGCCATTGGCGCAATAAATTTAAAGATGTCGGTTTTTAAGGTTTTCTGACTAATGTATTCAAGTAAAAAAGACAGGGCGCCCATTAATATGCAGGCGGGCAAAATCCAAATGATTAGTGTTAGCACCGCCAATGCTACCCCTCCTCTTTTGTAACCAATTAAAGTAAGCGTTTGTGTAGAAGATGCGCCAGGTAGCAATTGGCAAAAAGAGTTAAAGTCTAGCAACTCCTGTTCCGTAATATCTTTTCTGCGTTGTACAAATGTTTTCAGCATCATACCAAAATGGCCCTGCGGCCCACCAAATGCAGTAATGCTGTGTAAAAAAACGGCTTTCAAAAAAGGTATGTGGCGAAGGAGGACCATCAGAGCGGAAAATAATTTTATTATCCTTTTATATTACAATATATCAATAGCATTACTATTGACCAAATTGAATGATCCGGAATATTCTTTACGGGCAGCGTTTTAGCGGTAATAGTGATAAAGATCTATTTCTTCCCGCACTTTATCTGGCACCAGGTAACGAATGGATTTTCCCTGCTTAATCATCTCACGTATATGGGTAGACGAAATTTCCAGCAGCGGTGCTTCCGCAATTTCCATTCTCGCATTAAGGGTGTTTACAACATCAAAGCCCGGCCGCTTGTACACCATCAGCCTGTAGTCTTTTGCCAGGATTGCTGCATTTTTCCATTTAGAGAAGTTTTGCAGGCCATCGCTTCCCAACAAAATAGAAAACTCGTGCTCAGGATGTTTTTCTTTGAGATAAGTTAATGTATCAATTGTATAAGATGGCCTGGGCAGATGAAATTCAATATCACTAGCCTTGAGGTTCGTTTCATCTTCTGTAGCCAGCTTTACAAGGTGCAGTCGGTGGTATTCATTTAATAAGCTAGCAGATTCTTTAAAAGGATTTTGAGGAGAAACAACGAGCCAGACTCTATCAAGATCTGTATTTTGTACAAAGTGATTTGCAATTATACAATGACCAATATGAACAGGGTTAAAAGAGCCAAAATATAATCCTATTTTCATATTATTTTGTAAATCAGTATTTTATACCTTTTTTGTTTCTAGTTTTTCAACGAAAATATTTTGTGCTTCATTTAATCTCAGGCTAAGGCTATAGCCAGATACGCTTATAGCAATTGGGTCTCCCAATGGAGCTATCTGATCTACCCTTATTTCTTCCCCAGGAACACAACCCATTTCCATCAGTTTCAGAAAAATATCGTTGTTTTCAAATGACGCAATCTTTACTGTTTGTCCTACCGGTATTTCTGAAAGTCTTCTTAACATAGTACTGCAAATCTATGCTCTAATAAAGCTAATTAATTACGACTTTTGGAAATGCCTGATAAATCATCCTTAAACTATATCTCCTTCAATTTTTTACTAAAAAGCGTTGAGCCTCGCCAACGCGGCAAGCTCAAGGCTTTTCTTTCCCTTCTTTTTAAGAAGGAACAAACACGGTTTCAATCCCTCGATTATATTTTTTGTAATGATGATTACCTGCTCGGTATAAATCAGCAGTTTTTGCAACATAATGACTATACAGATATTATAACTTTTAACCTGGCGGGTAAACAGCATCCCTTGCAAGGAGAAATCTACATAAGTCTGGACAGGGTGAGGGAAAATGCAGCTTTACTAAAACAATCTTTTAAACAAGAGTTACACCGGGTAATTTTTCATGGTGCGCTTCATTTGTGTGGTTACAAAGACAAATCGGCGGCCGATATAAAAAAGATGAGAGCAAAAGAAGATTATTACCTCAACTTGTATTTCGCCGATCGAAACAAATAACTGTTCCACGTGGAGCATTTTACATACAGGGTCTAAACATTTCCACGTGGAACATTCGCTTTAAATACTAGTGCTTATAACGCCCTTGAAAGATCCTTTGTACTTTTGCCTCTAAATTTTATCAATGTTTCCAGAGTATGATGTGATTGTGGCTGGTGCTGGCCATGCTGGTTGCGAAGCTGCTGCAAGTGCTGCTAACCTTGGTTCAAAAGTTCTTTTGGTAACAATGAACATGCAGACCATTGCCCAAATGAGTTGCAATCCTGCAATGGGTGGAATAGCTAAAGGCCAAATTGTGCGAGAAATAGATGCCCTTGGTGGCTATTCGGGAATAGTTTCTGATTTGAGCACAATCCAGTTCAGGATGCTGAATAAATCAAAGGGTCCTGCTATGTGGAGCCCTAGAACACAAAACGACAGGATGTTATTTGCTGCCAGTTGGAGGGAGAAACTTGAACAAACACCTAATGTAGATTTTTACCAGGATACAGTTGTTGGCTTAATTATTAAAGAAGGAAAAGCATGCGGTGTAATTACAGGTTTAGGAAATGAGATAAAAGCAAAGTCTGTTGTTATTACAAGTGGAACTTTCTTAAATGGCATCATTCATATTGGTGAGAAAAAATTTGGTGGGGGTAGGGTAAGCGAAAAAGCAGCAACCGGTATTACAGAACAATTGGTGTCCCTGGGTTTTGAAAGTGATCGCCTAAAAACTGGTACACCGCCTCGTGTAGATGGAAGAAGCCTCGATTATTCAAAAATGGAAATTCAGGAAGGTGACGAAATCATTACTGGCTTTTCCTTTCTGGATGGAAAACGCATAAACTCCGCAGACCAAAAAAACTGTTGGATAACATACACCAGCCAGAAAACCCATGATATTTTAAAAACGGGTTTTGACAGAAGCCCAATGTATACCGGAAGAATAGAAGGTGTGGGTCCACGCTATTGTCCAAGCATTGAAGATAAAATTAACCGCTTTGCCGAAAGGGATCGGCACCAGATTTTTGTAGAGCCCGAAGGCTGGAATACAGTAGAAATTTATGTCAATGGCTTCTCCACATCATTACCGGAAGATGTTCAATACGAAGCCATTCGTACAATTCCGGGTTTTGAAACCTCACGAATGTTCCGCCCTGGTTATGCTATTGAGTACGATTTTTTCCCTCCAACACAGTTAAAATACTCATTAGAAACAAAACAAATTAATAACCTCTTTTTTGCAGGACAAATTAATGGAACCACAGGTTATGAAGAAGCCGCCTGCCAGGGTTTAATGGCGGGCATCAACGCTCATTTGAAAGCTTTCAACCAAGAACCTTTCATTTTAAAAAGAAGTGAAGCGTATATTGGCGTTTTGATTGATGACTTAATCAGTAAAGGCACAGAAGAGCCCTACCGAATGTTTACATCCAGGGCAGAGTTCAGGACCCTTCTTCGCCAGGATAATGCAGATTTGCGCCTTACAGAAATGAGTTATCGCCTCGGACTGGCCTCACAAGAAAGAATGGAAAAAGTTCTTGAAAAGAGAAATGGTGTAGCCGAGATAAAATCGATCCTGAAAAACCTTACCATCGATCCTTCAGAAATTGCTTCTTTTCTTGAACAAAAAGATTCAGCTCCATTACAACAAAAACAAAAAGCTTCACAGCTAATCCTTCGCCCAAATCTTGATCTCTTCTCACTTATGAAGGCCGTTCCTTCCCTCCAAAACAAGCTGAATTCATATAATTCAGAAATTATAGAACAGGCCGAAATTCAGTTAAAATATGGTGTTTATATAGAAAAAGAGCAGGATTTAGTGAAAAAAATGGCACAATTGGAAGATTTGACAATTCCTGATAGTTTTGATTATGACAAAATAAGTTCGCTCTCAAACGAAGCTTTGCAGAAGTTTAAAAAGATAAAACCACGCACATTAGGACAGGCAAGCCGCATTAGTGGCGTAAACCCCAGTGATGTACAAATATTAATGATTTTTATGGGCCGTTAACCTGATCTATAAGCCATATTGTGCACTAATCTGCAGCATACGATCAATTGGCTTTTTTGCAGCAATTCTTAAGTTTTCATCCATAATTATCTCCGGAACCTCATATTCCATGCACAAATAGAGCTTTTCCAGTGTATTTAGCTTCATATGCGGACAATCATTACAAGCGCAACTATTATTGGGTGGAGCTGGGATAAATGTTTTGTTAGGTGATTCCTTTTGCATCTGGTGAAGTATACCGGTCTCTGTTGCCACAATAAACTCTTGCGCAGGGTTTTCCTTAGAATATTTAAGTAGGCCAGTAGTAGAGCCGATATAGTCTGCAATGCGAAGTATAGGATCTTCACACTCCGGATGTGCAATCAATTTTGCTTGCGGATGCCTTATCTTAAGTTTCGTAATCTTTTCCAGGCTGAAAATTTCATGCACCATACAGGCGCCATTCCACAAAACCATATCCCTTCCTGTCTTTTTAACCAGGTATGCTCCAAGATTTTTATCAGGTGCAAAAATTATTTTCTGATCCTTTGGTAAACTTTCAACAATTTTTTCTGCGTTGCTAGATGTACAAATAATATCGCTTAAAGCTTTTATGCCGGCGCTGCAGTTTATATAAGAAATAACGATATGATCAGGGTGTTGATCTTTAAATTTTTTGAATAAATCGGGCGGGGCGCTGTCTGCCAGGGAACATCCGGCTTTTAAGTCGGGCAACAATACTTTTTTGTGTGGATTAAGAATTTTTGCTGTTTCCGCCATAAAATGAACACCGGCAAAAACAATGATATCTGCCTCGGTTTTTTCCGCTTTTTGCGCCAAACCAAGACTGTCGCCTATAAAATCGGCCACATCCTGAATATCTGGCTCCTGGTAATAATGCGCCAGAATAATAGCATTTTTTTCTTTTTTCAGCTGCTCAATTTCGGCAAACAAATCTAAAGTCGGATCCAGCGCAATATCCAAAAAACCGGCTTTTTCAATATTTTCTTTTTTCAAAGCTATTTGCACATCCATAATATATATAGTATACTATTTTTTATAAAAATCTATTATTATTATACCTGTGGATTCGTGGATATTTATTTTTAAAAACACTAGGTATTTACAACTATTCCTAATTATTAACATCAATCCACAAAGATCTAACATCAACAAATCTGCACTGGTATTGGTTTTTGTATTGTTATTAAGACCTGTTGATATAAAAACAACCGTAAAACTATTTCAAAAAAAATGCCTGTGTGGAACAAGAATAAACAGGTAGCTATTAACAATCTTTATTGCATTAGCCGGATTAAAAAATTTTCCATCCAACTGTCCACACCAACTTCTATTCTTCAACATGCGGTTACCCACACAAAAAAGCCGTTTTCCACAACAAAATCTAAATAAGCAAAGCAAGTACTAATACAGTCGCTTCTATTATTATTAACGTTCTTCATTAATAGCAATAAAAACTATACAAAGAACAATCAGAATTGAGCAAATTAGAAAAGCCAGAAACATGCTTCAAGAGCGAGTTTGGGCCGTTTTTCCACAATTTGTTCATATGCTAAATTACCCTATTTTTGCCATCCTGTTTTTAAAAAAGGAAAACACACTTATTTATTATGTCAATCATTCAGAGAATTCGTGACAAAGCTGCCTGGTTTTTATTTATCGCTATTGGTGTTTCATTGCTTGGCTTCCTGGTGCAGGATGCGTTTGTGGGTAAAACCGGAAGAGGTTTATTTGGTGGTAATACCACTACTGTTGGATCTGTAAACGGAAAGAAAATAGAAGCAGTAGAATATGAACAAAAAATAAAACAAACAGAAGACCAATACCAGCAAAGTGGATATCCTGTAAATGACATGATGCGTCAGAGTATACGTGAGCAGGTATGGAACCAGATAATTGCAGAAAATAATGTTAATGATGAAGTGAACAAACTTGGTCTTAATGTTACTCCGAAAGAACTTGATGATATGTTGTTTGGCCCTAACGCCCCTGAAGAATTCAGAAGGCAGTTTACCAATGAGCAGGGAATTTATGATGCAAATGCAGCAAGAAATGCAATTGCAAATTTGCGCAAACAAAAAACAGATCAGGCTAATAATTTTAATAACGTTTATCTGCCTGCGTTAGTAAGTAATCGCCTGCACGAAAAATTTGTTTCCCTTATTGCAAACACATCTTATGTTCCAAAATGGATGCTGGAGAAAATGAACAGCGATAACAACGCTCTTGCTGCTGTTTCTTATGTAAACGTGCCTTATGTTACAATAGCAGACAGCACTGTAAAAATTAGCGACGATGATATTACTGCTTATGTAAACAATCATAAAGATGAGTTTAAACAGGAAGAAAGCAGAAGCATTGCCTATGTTGCTTTTGATGCATCGCCATCAGCAGCAGACACTGCATCTCTAATCAATATACTCGAATCTCAGAAAAAAGAATTTGCAAGTACAGCAGAAGCGGATCTTCCGGCATTCCTCGCAAAAAACGGCAGCCAGATAAATTATAACGATGCTTATATTTCAAAGGCGATATTACAAGTGCCCAATAAAGACTCTATTATGGCTTTGCCAAATGGTGGAATATTTGGACCTTATCTGGACGCAGGAAATCTTACCGTTGCAAAAAAACTGGATGAAAAAGTAATGCCCGATTCTGTAAAAGCAAGACATATATTAATAGCAACGAATGACCCCAGAACCGGACAGCCAATACTACCAGACAGCATTGCTGAAAAAAGAATTGATAGTATTAAAATAGCTATAGAACGAGGAGCAAGGTTTGATAGTCTTGCTGCCAAATTTTCTGCCAGTCCTGAAGGACAAACTAAAGGAGGGGATCTTGGATATTTTTCGAGCAACAGTAATATGGTAAAGGAGTTTAAAGACTATTGCTTCTCAGGAAAAAAAGGAGATAAGAAAGTAGTAAAAACACAGTTTGGTTATCACCTTATAGAAATAGAAGATCAGAAAAATTTTAACCCGGCATATAAAATTGTTTATCTCTCAAAACAAATTACAGCAAGCCCGGAAACAGAGCAAAAAGCATCTGGGCTGGCCAGCCAGTTTGCAAGCGAAAGCCGCAATGCAAAAGCATTTGATGAGAACGCCAAAAAAAGAAACTACAACAAACTAATAGCTACTGATATTAAACCAAACGATATGAGCATTCAGCCATTGGGCAGCAGCCGCCAAATGGTGAAATGGATTTATGACGCAGACAGGGGAGATGTTTCTGAAATGTTTACTGTTGATAGTAAATATGTAGTGGTTACATTAACAGAAATAAATAAAGAAGGAATTGCTTCTGCAACAAAAGCAAGACCAATGGTTGAATACATTATCCGCAACCAGAAAAAAGCGGAACAAATTAAAAAGAAGATTGGAACAGCCAATACACTGGAAGCAGTAGCAGCAGCAACAAATCAATCAGTATTAAAGGCAGACAGCGTTGCATTTGCTTCACCATTCTTCCCGGGCTCTGGCCAGGAAGGAAAAGTTGGCGGATATGCATTTAATGCAGCAGAGAAAGGAAAAGTATCTGCGCCAATAGCTGGTAACGCCGGTGTGTATACCATAAGAAGTGAAAATATATATGCAAAAGCAAACAATGGCGCAAGCATAGATCAACAAAGAACCTCTATGCTTCAAAACATGAAAGCTTCTGCAGGAAGAGGCGCTATTGAAGCCGCACTTAAAAAAGCATCTGATATTAAAGACACAAGAAGTAAAATATTCTAAATACAGTATTCAGTAGATAGTATTGAGACCCGCAGCAAAGTGCTGCGGGTTTTTTATTATATAAGCATGGCCGCAGATTTGATCATTAATAAATTTTTAGGTTTCTATTGCAAAATAGAATCTGCGGCAATACGCTCAACAAATCAATGCGATAGACCGTTATTATAGAGAAACAGTACTTTTGTAAGCCAGTAATTTATGTACACAACAAAGAAATAGCTATGGGCAATGATGCAATTGTAAACAAGGTGGCAGAAAGCGGGTTGCTTGAAATTGATCTGGAAAATTATTATCCCAAAGGCGAAGTGATGGTTTTTGATCTGAAGGATTATCTTTTTATGGGATTAATATTGAAAGAAAAAGATTTTAGGGAAGCATTGAAGACAAAGGACTTTGCCCCATACAAAGACAAACTGGTGGCAGTAACTTGTACTGCAGACGCTATTATACCTGTTTGGGCTTATATGCTGGTGGCCAGTTATCTTCAGCCACTGGTAAATGACCTGGTAATGGGCGATGCTGATTTTTTACACAAAACCCTTTTCTTAAGAAACATAAATGCTATTAACATAGATGAATACCGCGATAAGCGCATCGTTATAAAAGGTTGCGGCGAAATGGAAACAGGTCCGTTTGCTTATCTTGAAATTACAAAACTGCTTCGCCCCGTTGCAAAAAGCATTATGTATGGCGAACCCTGCAGCACTGTGCCTGTGTATAAAAAAGCTATTGAAAAATAAATTCGTCAGCAGCAGATCTACACCGCAACAAAGCATAAAAAATACAATCCTTTTTTGTATTTTTCTGTATGGATTACCTGCTGCTGAGAACGTTTGATAACTACATTAATGCGAGCCTTACACTTGCAAGGCTGGATGAAGAAGGCATTACCTGTTACCTGAAAGATGAATATACGGTAACCATTGATCCATTTCTTTCCAATGCTATTGGTGGTATAAAATTAATGGTGCTGCCAGATGATTTTGAAGAAGCCAAAGCATTACTTGATGGTTTTGATAAAAATTATAGGGAAGCCATTCGTTGCCCAAAATGCGGATCACACGATGTTGAATACATTAACAAGCCGGGAGTAAAAAATTGGGTGACAGCTATTGTGTCGTGGTTTTTATCGAGCTATGCAATGGCCTCACAACAAGTATATCATTGTTATGAATGTGAATTTGAATTTGTTGATTTGCCCGAAACACAGGAAGAGAAAGAAGCATTTAACAAACAGTAGCGCTTTGCTTTTTACTTCGTACATTTTGTATCATTTGCTGCCATATGGAAAAGTTTATTCAATATTGGGAAAATATACCCAGTGCCCATCGGCTTATTATATTAATGGGCGGAATGTTTTTATTCTGGATTGCTGAAGGATATTATCCACTCTTCCGTTTTTCATTTAAAAGATACCGACATGCCGGCGTTAATCTCCTTTTTTTAGCAACAACCATTGTCTTGAATTTGCTGTTTGGCCTTGTTACTATTATGGCCTGCAATTACGTAACCACGCATCACCTCGGTATTATTAACTGGTTTTCGCTTCCGGCATGGGCCGCCATTATTATAGGCTTGCTGGTAGGCGATTTGTTTGGCCAGTACATACCGCATTACATAATGCACAAAATAAAATGGATGTGGAAGTTTCATATGATACACCATAGCGACACGCACGTAGATGTAACAACAGGCACACGTCATCACCCGGGAGAATGGCTTTTCCGGGAAACATTTATGATACTGGGTGTTTTTGTAATGGGCATGCCGGTATGGTTGTATTTTTTGTATAGAAGTGTTGCTGCGCTGATGACGCATTTCAATCACGCCAATATTATTGTACCAGAAAAAATAGATAAACCCATAAGCTGGATTTTTGTATCGCCCAATATGCATAAGATACACCATCACTACATGCGTCCATATACAGACAGCAATTACAGCAATATTTTCTCTTTGTGGGATCGTTTGTTTGGCACATTTCAATACACCGATCCAAAAACACTACGCTATGGCCTGGATGTGCTGGAAGACAGCAAAGATGAAAACCTGGGCTATCTTTTTAAAATTCCGTTTGACAAAAATGTGAAGACGGACTATTAAAAAATCTTTTCCTATGATTATTAAGATTCCAACCATAGAAGGCGTAATTGAAAGAAGGATGCTCATAAACTATGTTGCCGATCCAGAAGTAGTTCAAAAATTTCTTCCTTCTTCGTTCATACCAAAACTTTTTAAGGGTAAAGCAGTTGTTGGTATTTGCCTCATACGTTTAAAACATATAAGGCCGAAAGGTTTTCCAGCCTTTACCGGAATATCTTCTGAAAATGCAGCACACAGAATAGCTGTAGAGTGGAAAGAAAATGAAACGACCAGGGATGGTGTTTTTATTCCACGCCGTGATACATCTTCTTTATTAAACGCAATTGCAGGCGGCCGCGTTTTTCCTGGCAAACATTTTCGTGCAAAATTTAATGTTGATGAAGGCGACGGAAAATATCATGTGGCTTTTAAAAGTTCAGATGGAGCCGGCATTTCTATTGATGCGAAAGAAACAGAAGAATTTGATTCGGCTTCTATATTTGAAAACCTTAATAATGCGTCTAAATTTTTTGAAGTAGGAGAAACCGGTTATTCTCCCAATGGCAATGGATATGATGGGCTAAAATTAAAAGCCTTTAACTGGAAAGTAAAACCACTAGAGGTTGATACTGTATACTCGAGTTTTTTTGAAGACGAAAATATTTTTCCAAAAGGCTCTGTGCAATTTGACAATGCACTTCTGATGACAGAAATAAAACACGAGTGGCATAATGCGGGCACTATCAAAAGCGAATAGTGTTACGTCATTGCAATAACAAAGAAACGAATCCTATTAATCCATTCAATCCACCCAAATCCCCGTCATTGTTGTTGCTGTTGTTGTATCAATTCCAAATTTCTTCTGTAAGAATTGGATGAAGGCATTGACGCATTCTTATTGGGCTGCGGAACCAATACGGCGGGATGCTCTTCGGAAACAGTTCCATCTTCGTAAGAAACGGTTACGCCCACTTCAAGGGTATGACGGGATGTGCCTTTGTAAGTTCCTTTTACAGGAGAAACATCGCTGAAACTTCTTCCTGTAGCCAGGCGAACGTGCAGATCTTTTACAATACAGTTGTTGGTAGGATCCAGCCCGAGCCAGCCATAAAAAGGCATGTATGCTTCTACCCACGCATGCGTAGCACCTTCGCCGCGCAAACCACTTTTATTGGGACAAACATAACCGCTTACATAACGTGCAGGTATGCCTATAATGCGCAGCATTACCAATAACACGTGCGCAAAGTCCTGGCAGACGCCGGCTTTCAATTTCCACACTTCATCTATGGTTGTTTCTACGTCGGTTACTGCTTTATCATAAGTAAAGTTTTCAAAAATATAAGCAGTGAGTTGTAATGATGACTGCAGCGGTGTGAGGTTTCCGGCAGATGCAATAACAGGAATTTTTCTTACTTCATCTGTAGCAGCAAATGGTTCCTGTTTTGTAAAATCAATATAAGGATAAGTGTATTTTACCTGTTGCAAATGCAGCCATTGTTTTTCTTTAGGCTCATTGTCTGAAGGCAAAGGTTTTTCTTTTACAAGCACTTCTATTTTTGAATCAATAACAAGTTCTTTATGCGGTTCTGCATAGGTAAAAGCGCCAATAGTATTGCCGTAGTAGTCTTTGTACATATCTACCAGCGGATCTCCGGTTATGGACAAATCCTGACGGGTAGTTTCCTGGTATTCATCTTTCAGCGGAAATAAAATAACCTGGTTGGCACTATCTCTTACTTGCTCTTCATAACTATAGCGGGTAATGTGACGGATATTAAAACGGGGCATGCAATGATTTTTGTTAGTATGGTAATTCAAAAAATAGGTGTAAGGTGTGTGGTTTAAGGTGCTTATGTTCGGACAGCAAAACAGCTTTAAAAGACCCTAAACCTTATACTTTTCTCCTTATACCTTTTCATTACGCGTAAGCAAAATAATTCTGATTAAGTGTAACGCCAATTTCATTTAAATCTGTTTTTACTTCTTCCAGGTATTCGTGCAAACCCTGTTTAAGTATGCTTTCGGTAGTTGAGTAATTTATTTTGCTTTTCAGCTTACCTATCATGAATTCAATTTTCTGATAACTATCAACGTTGCGATCGCTTCTAAGGCGTGTAAAATAGCGCATCACCTGGTTGATGGAATATAAAACAGAACGGGGAAAATCCCTGTTTAATACAATGAGGCCTACCACATTCTTTGCTTCAAAACCACTGCGGTAAGTTTTTAAATACAATTCATAGCCAGAGATAGACATCAGCAAATACTTCCAGTACGTTGTATCTGCAACGGTGATCTCATAATTTACATCGCTGAATTTTACGTCCAGAATATCGGCAGACTGCGTAGCACGTTCTATAAATTTCCCCAGGTTTATAAATGCATATCCTTCGCCACGGCTCATGGTAATGTCTATAGTGCCATAATATAAAAGCCCATGCTTTATTAAGATATCCAGTGTGCTTATAGGATCTTCGCGATTAAGCCAATCTACCAGGTGTTCATCACGCACAGCATGGTAAAAATCGTTTAAGCACTGCCACAATTCTTTGGTAATATGATCCTGTACACTGCGGGCATTCTCTCTTGCTTTTGTAACAATATTTAAAACAGAGTTGGGGTTCTCTTTATCTGTAACCATATATTGCAAAACGGTCCTCGAATCATTTCCAATTACATCGTATTGCTCATCTGAGAGATAAGTAAAAATTTCAAGAACAGGCGCCCATGAAAAATCGTGCAAATCATCCTGCGATGATGCGTAATTAATCTTTAGCATACGCAATATGCCATCGGCACGTTCCATGTAACGGCTCATCCAGTATAAACTATCTGCAACCCTGCTTAGCATCTATTGGTTTGTTTATATTTTATAATTCCTGTTAAGGTATTAGGTTGATGGTGTAGGGTGTAAGGCCTTTCTCAGCATCTTTACCCAATGCAATCAAAAACTGATTAATAAGGGCTAAAGACTATCGACTAACTACGTCGCCAACACCCAGGTGTCTTTGCTTCCACCGCCCTGCGATGAGTTTACCACCAGCGATCCTTCTCTTAATGCAACACGTGTTAATCCTCCCGGCACAATTTCAATACCATCAGGCCCGCACAGTGCATAAGGGCGAAGATCGATACGCCGCGGTTGCAGTTTTCCTCCCATATAGCAAGGAGCAGAAGAAAGGCTGATGATTGGCTGAGCAATAAACTGCCGCGGATCTTTCAGCACTTCTATTTTATATTCAGCAATTTCTTTGTCAGACGCCGCGTGGCCCATAAGCATACCATAACCGCCACTGCCATTTGTTTTTTTAATAACCATATTGCTGATATCATCAAACACTGTTTTAAGGTGGTCTTTGTTTTCCAGCTGGTAAGTAGGTACGTTTTTTAATATTGGTTCTTCGTTGAGGTAGTATTTAATCATATCTGGCACAAAAGTGTAAATGGCTTTATCATCTGCAACGCCATTGCCCACTGCATTTACAATTGCAACATTTCCTTTTCTGTAAGCACTCATAATGCCTGCTACGCCAAGTGCACTTTCTGATCTAAAGACAAGCGGATCGAGATAATCATCATCTACCCTTCTGTAAATAACATCTACCTGTTGCAAACCAGTTGTGGTTTTCATGTACACTCGGTGATTGTCAACAACAAGATCCCTTCCTTCAACCAGCTCAACGCCCATTAGCCTTGCAAGTGTGGTATGCTCAAAATAAGCAGAATTGTAAATGCCGGGCGTTAATACAACAATGGTTGGATTTGATATTTGCCGTGGCGATAAAGACACCAGGTTTTTATGAAGTATTGTAGGGTACTCTGTAACCGGCCTCACATTGTTTTTAGGAATGAGATCCGGGAAAATGCGTTTGGTAATTTCCCTGTTCTCCAACATATAACTAACGCCGCTGGGTGTACGAAGATTATCTTCAAGTATATAAAAAGTACCGTCGTTATTGCGGATTAAATCAATGCCGGCAATATGCACATATATATCGTAAGGAACAGGAAAGTTGAACATTTCGCGGAGGTAATGCGGGCAGCTATAGATCATATCAATAGGCACAATGCCATCTTTAATGATAAACTGCTCGTGGTACACATCTTTAAGAAAGAGGTTCAGTGCTTTAAGGCGCTGCTTAATACCTGTTTCAATATAACTCCATTCTGATGCAGTAATAATGCGGGGAATAATATCGAAGGGAAATATTTTTTCAATGCCCTCTCCACTGCTGTATACAGTAAATGTAATGCCCTGGCTCATAAACAGCCTTTTGGCCTGTTCTTCTTTTTTATTAAGCTCGTCTGTGCTAAGCTGCTGCAAAAAATCTACGGCGCCTTTGTATTGTTCACGAACCTTACTGTCGCTGTACATTTCATCCCATGTACGGGCGTCTACAAAATAGCTATTGAGTAATTCGGTGGCTTGCATGGCTTTTGGTTTGAAGGCTGTTAATGCTGCATGCAATCGTTGATGTGTTCCTTTTCAAATATAAGGATTCGGGTTTTAATTTGAACAACGCCCCATTCTTTTTGGTGCATCATTTTAAACATCGCTACTTATTAAACCGATGTTTACACAAGGCTTGATTCTAATTAATTGGCGAGATTGAAAAGCGTGGGCTGTGCGTTGGTAGGCCTCCCTAATGGGGAGGTTTGGAGGGGGCCGGACAATACACTTTCCTTTATCTTTATTGTATGAAGAAGATAGCAATGATCCCGGCACGGTATGCCGCTACCCGTTTTCCGGCAAAACTGATGCAGGTGCTGGGAGAAAAACCTGTTATAAGACATACGTACGATAATACCGTTGCTACCGGCCTTTTTGATGAAGTGTGGGTAGTAACGGACAGCGATATTATTTATACTGAAATAAAAAACCACGGTGGCAATGTGGTGATGAGTAAGAAACAGCACGAAAGCGGCAGCGACCGTATTGCTGAAGCTGTAGCAGACATGGATGTAGAGATAATTGTAAATGTGCAAGGCGATGAGCCCTTTGTAAAAAAACAACCGCTGCAACAGGTGTTGCAGGTTTTTGAAGGAGAAGAAGGAAAGAAAATACAGGTTGCTTCGCTGATGCAGGTTTTGAAAGAACAAAAGTTTATTGAGGATCCTAACTATGTAAAAGTGGCCGTAGATCTCAATATGAATTCACTAATGTTCTCACGCAGTGTTATTCCATATGCCCGCAATAAAGAACTGCCTATTGTTTATTATGAGCATATTGGTGTATATGCTTTTCGCAAACAGGCGTTGATGGATTTTACCAACTGGCCAATGACGCCACTTGAAGCGGCTGAAAAAATAGAATGCCTGCGCTACCTGGAACACGGCATTTCTTTAAAAATGGTAGTAACCGATTATATGGGGGTAGAGATTGACACACCTGAAGATTTGGAGAGAGCGGCTAAAATGTTGTAATACAGTTATTAGCTATTAGCCATTAATTATAAGTGCTTCTCCGCGTTTGGCTGCAAGTTTCTAGCTGCAAGCGTCAAGTACCGCTCCATTATTTTGCCTACAGAAGACGAAATTTCTCTTGATTTTTAATAAGCCAATGGCTAATGGCCAGTGACTAACGGCTTTTTTGTGCTGTTTATCGAAAGAAACCCGCCCAATGCCGAATTAGTTTCATTTCCGGCTATAAGCGTTGCATCTTTGTATCAGCAAGAACGAAATATCCAAATCCCCTGATAACCCCCGAATCCTAAACCGAAGAAAGCCCAAACCCTAATCCAAATCCCCTGATAATCCTTAAAGTCCTAATCCGTAGAAACCCTAAACCCTAAATTCAAATCCTGAACAAACCAACACCAATAACCCTAAGTTGTAAAACCATTTCATCCAAATCCTGAACAAACCAAGAACGTACTCAGAAATCCTTTAAACCATCTGTCCAAACAACATTTTTTTCTGAGCAAATATTTTAAAAGCCCTGCAACTTGCGGGGTTTTTTATTGAGCATATGTATTGAATATTGAGTATAAAAATCCGCAGCCAAATATGTGTATAGTATAAAGCTCCTCGTCTAATTCTAAATACTATATACTCAATACTGAATACGGCGATTCAACTCCTTTTTTTCTTACCTTACCTTTTCAACCAATACTTACGACTGCTTATGAACCATAACAAACTTTTTCAATGGTCTATTGTAGCTGCGCTGGCCGGTTTCATTTTTGGTTTTGATACCGTGGTAATTTCCGGCGCTAATCAGCCTATTAAAGATCTGTGGCATACTTCAGCTTTCTTTCACGGTTTTTTCATAATGTCTATGGCGTTATGGGGAACTGTAGCCGGCGCTTTGTTTGGCGGCATACCTGCAGAAAAATACGGTCGCAAAAAAGTATTGTTGTGGATAGGCGTAATGTTTGCCGTATCTGCAATTGGTTCTGCATTAGCAACGGGGCCATATATGTTTTCTTTCTTCCGTTTTATAGGAGGCGTGGGTATTGGCGTTTCATCTGTTGTGGCGCCAACGTACATTTCAGAAATTTCTACGCCGCAAACACGCGGACGACTGGGCGCCATGTACCAGTTTAATATTGTGTTTGGAATTTTGATAGCCTTTCTTTCAAACTATTTTTTGCAGGGTGTTGGTGGTGCCAACGATTGGCGCTGGATGCTGGGTGTACTGGCCATTCCGTCTATTATTTATACTCTCATGGTAATGGGCGTGCCCGAAAGCCCACGCTGGCTGATTACCAAAAAGAATGATTTGCCTGCAGCAAAAGATGTATTGTCTTTGATTGGGATAAAAGATACAGACGCAGAAATTGCATCTATTATTGAAGCCAATAAGCACGATGTATCAGCAGGAACAACAGCAGAATTTTTTACTTCCAGGCATAAAACTGTTATCTGGCTGGCATTTATGATTGCTTTTTTCAACCAGCTTTCAGGCATCAACTTTATACTTTATTATGCGCCGGAAATTTTATCGAGAAGCGGACTGGGCACAAAAGAATCTTTGCTTAATTCTATTGCCATAGGCGGAACAAACCTTGTGTTTACATTTGTCGGCCTTTATTTAATAGACAGGCTTGGCAGAAAAACATTAATGATTATTGGCTCCCTCGGCTATATTATTAGCCTGGCTATGGTAGCGTATGCATTTAAAACACACGCAAGCGCAGGATTTTTAATGAGCTTTCTTTTACTTTTTATTGCGTCTCATGCCATTGGACAAGGTGCTGTTATATGGGTTTTTCTTTCAGAAATTTTTCCCAACAAAATACGGGCACTGGGCCAGTCTTTTGGCGCAAGTGTGCATTGGGTTTTTGCGGGCATTATTACTTTGGTTACACCGGTTTTTCTTGATGATAAAAATGGCATTTTTAAAAATGACCCTTCGCCCATCTTTATGTTCTTTGCTTTTATGATGGCATTGCAATTGGTATGGGTGCTTACCAAAATGCCTGAAACAAAAAATGTATCGCTGGAAGAACTGGAAAAAAAATTAATTCCCTCATAAATTATTTAAACTACTGCTGTATGAAGTTTTTAGCAAGTGTTTTATTAATACTGTCTGCAACAGTTGTTTGCGCACAACCTAAAACAAATTACAAAGAACAGTACCGCCCGGGTTATCATTATACGCCGGCAAAAAACTGGTGTAACGATCCTAATGGACTTGTATATAATAATGGTGTGTATCACTTGTTTCATCAATACAACCCGTTTGCCAATGTATGGGGGCATATGAGCTGGGCACATGCCACCAGCAAAGACCTTGTGCATTGGACACCTCAGCCATTGGCTATTGCAGAAGAAAAAGACACCATGATTTTTTCCGGTTCATGCGTTGTAGACAAAAACAACAGCTCAGGATTTGCGAAAAAAGCAGGGCAAGTACCAATGGTAGCAATTTATACCGGGCACATAGAAGGTAAAAACCAGAGCCAGCATCTTGCATATAGCCTGGACAATGGGCTTACGTGGACTAAATACAATCGCAATCCCGTGCTTGATTTGAACAAAAGAGATTTTCGGGACCCAAGGGTATTTTGGTATGCACCCAAAAATTATTGGGTAATGGCCGTTGTATTACCGGTAGAACACCATGTGCAATTTTATTCTTCCAAAAATTTAAAAGAATGGAAACACCTTAGCGATTTTGGTCCGGTAGGAGACACCAGCGGTGTGTGGGAATGCCCCGATCTTATACAGGTTGCTATTGAAGGCAATCCAAATAAAAAGAAGTGGCTGCTGCAAACTTCACAGAATGCATCTATGCAATATTTTGTTGGAGAGTTTGATGGTGTGCAGTTTACCAATGAAAACCCCACAGATAAAATTGTAAGGCCCGATTATGGTGCCGCTTATTATGCAGCTATAAGTTATAATCAATTGCCCGCATCTCAACCAGCAACAGCAATAGGCTGGCTTAATAACTGGTATTATGCCAATGATGTGCCTACAGATCCGTGGAAAGGTTCTATGTCTTTACCAAGAACAATGAAAGTAAAAAAGCAAGGCAATGAATGGGTGCTGATACAAGAACCTGTTGCGGCTATAAAACAATTAAGGCAACCATTATTGGCACAATTAAGCAACAAAACAATAGAAAACACATTAACTGTAAATGCAAAAACAACGCAGTGCGAAATAGATGTTTTGCTGCAACCTTCGGCAAACAGCACATGCGGCGTTTTATTAGCGGCCGGCAATGAACATGCTTTTGAAATTGGTTACAATACAGCAAAGCAAGAACTGTATATTGACTGGAGCAACACTGCCAATCAATCCTTTAATAAAAGTTTTGAAAAGATGAGCCATTATACTGCACCGCTTGCTTTAAAAAACAAAATGCTTCGCCTGCATGTATTTTTTGACAATAGCGTAGTGGAAGTATTTGCCAATGATGGCGAAGCTGTTTTAACCACGCAATTTTTTCCTGCAGCAACAGACAATGAGATTAAAATCTTTAGCAAAGACGGAAACACCAAACTTGTAAAACTGGATTTGTGGCCGTTGAAATCTATATGGTAAAAGAGTTACTCATCAGTAAGACGTTTCATTACCTTGTTGATTTCGTCTCTAATCTCATTCAACTTACTGATGGGCTCTTTTTTTGTTTCAATATCTCCAAGAATTAAAACTTCTTTTTCTCTTAGCTGTATATATTGCAAAACAAGATCGGCTCTTGATTTCATCCTGGTACTCACATCATAACCCTGCATTTGTGTGGCCAGAGATTCTGCTTGTTCCCACTTGGGCAATGTTTCTTTGATTTGTTTAACCTTTTCTTCATCGGTAATAGTTGTATCGCTCCAGGGAAGTAAAGCACTTTTTTGGAGTTCTACAAACTTGTTATAAGCGTCATTAAATTTGTCTGTGTCTTTATATTCCGTTTCTTTTATTTCATTCTGTACACTCCGGCGAACAATTTCAGAACCTTTATGCTGCTGCAAATAGAAAACAGTAATAGCAACAGTTAGAAGTATAGCAAGAGGCAAGGTCCATGCAGCTTTCAATCCATCTTTTTCTTTTTTTATGCTGATAATATACAGCCAACCAATAACAAAACCACTTATCAATCCGCCAACGTGTGCGGAATTGTCAACACCACCCTTCATACCATATGCAAGGTTATAAACAATAAAAATCCCAATACTCTGTATGAGACCCTTGCGCACAACATCTGGAATTAGTTTAGTAATTAAAAAAGTAAGGAAAAGGCCATACATCCCAAAAATAGCACCCGATGCACCAGCACTATTTACAGGAACAGTGTGCCACCACAGACTTGTAATGCTGGCAAGTACACCGCTGCACAAATAGGCGGTAATGTATCTTTTTTTTCCAAGCAAGGGTTCCAGGTAAATGCCCACCATGTAAAAAGTGTACATGTTCATGGCGATATGAATTATGCCAAAATGAATAAAGATGTTGGTAATAAGGCGCCACCAATCTCCGGAAAGCGTTAGTGGCCCATAATTGCTTCCCCACTTTAAATGCACCATGCCATTAGGTTCCATAATACCAGCACCGTTTATAACCATCAATACAAATACCAGTATGTTTATGGCGATTATAGTATATGTTGCATACAAATTACTGCCACCCAAATTGAGCGCCTTTACTACTTCTTCTTGTTGCTGCGCTTTTTCTCCTGCAATTTTTACTGTGTCTTCCCGAAGTTGGGCGATAGCTTTTCTATTATTTTCATCTTCTATTGGCTGAAGAGAAGTTTTTACCGATTCAAAGGCTTGCAGGAAATCAGCTATATTTTGTTTGTTTTTTCCGCCCAGATCAACCAATTCGCTACCAGTCATCTCGCTTTTTACAGAAAGCGAATTATCTGCGGCAGTTACAATAATGCTCTGGCTATTTGATCTCCAGTTTTTCTTGGTAGTTGCAACGAGACTATAATCGCTTACGTAAAGAGTATTCCAGCTTAGTGTAATAAAACTGCTGTAACAATAAGAGAGGATTAATTCTTTGTTTTTTCCGTCAACGACAATTGTCTTTTCCAGTTTAGGCATTTGCGGATTTGTTTGTACCAAGTTGCTGCTTTTTTTTGATTAACTAAACCCCCCACTTCATTTATTTTTTAAAACTGTAAATTCGCAGCTCTAAATCTATATTGTATGCCGTTTCGCAATTTTAAGATGGTTGGTTATGTAGTGTATGGTCGTGGAAGCTTTAATCAACTGGATGAGATACTGCAACCACAGCGCAAGGAGGGAAAACCAATGATTTTTTTGTTGGATCATTTTTTTGAAGGCAAGCCACTTGCCAACCGCATTCCGCTGCGCGGAAAAGATAAAATTATTTATGTTGATGTTACCTACGAGCCCAAAACAACTTATGTAGATAAACTCGCTACACAATTAAAAGAAGCGTTTGGAACCATAAGCGGTGTTATAGGAATTGGCGGCGGCTCTGCTATGGATTTGGCAAAAGCAGTTTCGCTAATGATGACCAACCCGGGTTCTTCTGCAGACTACCAGGGCTGGGACCTTGTAAAAAATGCAGGTGTATACAAAGCTGGCATACCTACATTAAGCGGCACCGGTGCAGAGGTTTCAAGAACAACAGTATTAACCGGTCCTACCAAGAAACTGGGAATGAATTCTGATTTCACACCTTTTGATCAGATAATACTTGATCCGGAATTAACCGCCAATGCGCCGGCGAACCAGCGTTTTTATACAGGCATGGATTGTTATATACACTGCATAGAAAGTTTACAGGGTACTTTTTTAAATGAGTTTAGCAAGAGCTATGGAGAAAAAGCATTGCAGCTTTGTCAGCAGGTGTTTGTAGAAAAAAAGGAGTGGGACGATCAGTGCGATGATATGCTGATGATGGCTTCTTATGCAGGCGGTATGAGTATTGCCTACTCGCAGGTTGGGGTGGCCCATGCCGTTAGCTATGGATTGAGTTATTTGCTGGGCACCAAACATGGCGTTGGCAATTGTATTGTTATGAACCACCTGGAAGAATTTTATCCCGAAGGTGTGCATGAGTTTAAATACATGGTAGAGAAAAACAAAATAGAAATACCACAAGGCATTTGCAAAGGCCTTACTGATGATCAGTTTGAAAAAATGATTGATGTTTCTATGGTAATGAAACCGCTTTGGGAAAATGCTTTGGGCAAAGACTGGGAAAAAATAATGACGAGGGATAGATTGAGAAAACTGTATGAGAGGTTATAACAAATGTTTTACTGAAAATATACCGGAACCAAAAGTTCCGGTTTTTTATTGATGTATTTTTAAGGATGCAATAAACTTGCAGGAAATTAAAATGATAAGAACACTTCATTATATAATTTTTCTTGCAGTATTTTTTTTCTCATGTCATTTATCGCCGGCAGATCAAAAGAAGGAAAACGTTATTATAAGTATTCAACCCTTTTCCGGAATAACAGCAGAAGAAACAAATTATGTAACTGCTGAATTGCAAAAGGTCTATCCATCCATTCAGTTAAACAAACCAATAGATCTTCCTGCAATGGCGTACAACCCACAACGCAAAAGATACAGGGCAGATTCATTAATTAACTGGCTTGCTGCTAAAACCGCAAAAGGCCATATTACAATTGGGTTAACCAGCAAAGACATTAGTACTACCAAAGGAGATATAGCAGACTGGGGTGTAATGGGTTTGGCCTTTTGTCCTGGTTATTCCTGTGTCGCAACAACATTCAGGCTTTCAAAAAAACAAAAAAAAGATCAGCTTTTTAAAATTGCTGTACATGAATTGGGCCACACGCAAGGTTTACCACATTGTTCAGTTAGTACATGTTTTATGCGAGATGCCGAAGGAGGCAACCCAACCAATGCAGAAAAAGAATTTTGTGCAGCATGTAAGAAAAAACTCACACAACATGGTTGGAAACTCAATTAAAAGAGGTTTATTTTCCTTCTTTGTATTTCAAAACAACAGATCCTGATTGCGGAAAATATAAAACAGTTTGCCAGCTGGCTAAACTGTCTTTAAGCGGTTGAGAAAGCAAAAGATAATCATACACAAACTTTCCATTTGCATTGTACGCTTGTATAGAATCTTTTTTAATTAAAGCATAGGAAAAATTGTATTTACCCGGAAAAGCAACTGTATAGTAATGTTTCAATACACCGTATTGCCATAAATCCAGCCCGGCATGTTGAACATTGTTTGCAGCTAAAAAATCCAACGCCTCTTTTGTTTTATTTTGTACCGGCCATTCAGAAAAATAACGAGTGTTTATGTTCAACCAGGCATTATAAAGTAAAACTGCAATAGCAACAGATACTGCACTATTCAATAAAATCTTTTTATACGCTCCGGAAAAATTAAAACTGTCTGCAAAAGATGTTATGGTAAACATTAATGGGCAAAAGAAAAAAATGGCCCTTCTGTCTGATAAATAAACGGTGCTAAAAAAAGCATGAAAGAAAACATTTAATAAAATAATCCCCGCGCAACAACACGCAAGCAAAGTGAAAAGTGTAAATTTCTTAAAGCGAAAAATTTGATAACCTGCATGTATAATAGCAAACAATAGCAGGCCGAATAAAACAAAACCCATGATCTCTGTAAATGATGGCGGCAAAAAAATAAACTCAGATTGTGCAATAAGTGAACTAAAAAGACCCTGTACAATACCTGCGCCACCACCTACTTCAACTTCTTTGGTATAATATTTTATAAACAATAAAGATGCGGCGGCAAAAACTATTGTTATGGCAGCAAGTATAAATAGCTTCATGCTGCCTTTCAACAACAAAAGCTTTAACTGGCCTTTAGCTGCAAGAAATACAGAATATGCCGCAAGAAGACCTAAGAAAAAATACAATAAAGAAAAATTACTCAAAACTCCTATAGCTGCGGGAATAAAAACAGGCAACCATTGGGCTGGATTTATTTTTTGTTGATCGATAAGTTTACCCGCCTGCCATACAGAAAACATCAGCAATGCACAACCAGCAGCATAACCCCTGGCCAAACTAAAATATAAAATGAGATAAGGGTTTAGTATGCATAAACAGAAAAACAGCCATCCAATAAATGTATTTTTAAACCGTTGGCTCAATTTAATTATGCTAAAAGCAAACAATGGCCACGAAAGTATGGAAAGCATGCGCAGCTTCCACGCATAATCTGCACCGGGCAATAATGTAAAAATCTTTATAAAAATAGTATTGAGCCAATGTGTATTAAAAGTACCGGGTAGTGCTTTCCAGTAATTGGTTTTTGCAAGAAAATAAGAGTAGTCTTCATCCTGTATAACTTCAAACTTCACTGCCCTGTAAATAATATACAACCATACAAGAAGCGAAACAATCAATTGTACAACTGCTGTTGATTTGGTGGAGTTAATGCGTAACCCATTTTGCTGCATGTCACAATTTAGAGAATATCTTTTATCAAAAAAGCCCAGGCTATTTCTTTAGCAAGGCGCATAAAATCTTTTTATCTTTAGCCAATGCAACAGAATAAATATCTCCGCTATCTGGGCCTGCCGGCTTTGTTTGGTACACAGCGTACAAAAGAAATTCTGTTTATAAACCCTACAGCGCCGCCAGAAAGAGAAGAACCCGAAAAAGTAGTGATATCTGTATATGATTATAATGCAGATACAATAGAAGAACGTGGACTTGAAAATGTTGAACAATGTTATGTATACAATAACAATGGAAACAATACATGGATAAATATTGATGGCTTGCGTAAAGCAGAGATAGAAGCCATTTGCGCACATTTTGGTGTACACCCGCTGGTTACAGAAGACATATTAAGTATTGGGCAGCGTCCTAAAATGGATGAAGTAGAAGGGCTTTTGTTTTGCCTTTTAAATATGCTTTACTATAACGAACAAAATAAAACAGTAGAAACTGAACAGATAAGCATTATACTGGGCAATCATTTTATTTTAAGTTTTCAGGAAGATGCCAGCAGGGATGTGTTTGATCCATTGCGCAATAAACTTAAAATTACAAAAAGCCAGGTGAGGCAAAGGGGCTCAGATTATTTGTTGTATGCTATGCTGGATATGATTGTAGACAACTACTACATCATTATGGAAAAGCTGGGCGAACAGATAGAAATGGTAGAAGAAGATGTAGTAAGGAGCAGTAACACAAAATCGCTTGCAAAAATAAACCAGCTGCGCAAAGAGCTGATAGTACTAAAAAGAAATATAGCACCGGTACGTGAACTTGTAAACGGTTTCCTCCGCAGCGAAAGCGAACTGCTGGAAGACCGCACCACCAAATATTTTAAAGATGTGTACGACCACATTGTGCAGGCTTTCGATCTCACAGAAAACTACCGCGATATGGTAATGAACATGCAGGACGTTTACCTCAACAATGTAAACCTGCGCATGAATGAAGTAATGAAAGTAATGGCTGTTGTTACCTGTCTTATGGCGCCGGCTACGGTTATTGGTGGAATTTTTGGTATGAACTTCGACCGTATACCTTACCTGCACAATAAAAACGGCTTTTTTATTGCTGTGGCACTGATGCTGGTTATACCTGTTTGGATGCTCACCATGTTTCGCCGCCGCGGATGGTTTTGATCTGAATTATTTTGCCGGCAGCGGATATTCATAAAAATAATCGCTCATTTTTTTCCAACCTGTTTTTTCATAGAGCGATTGCGCTGGAAAATTATCATTGTTTGTTTGCAATAGCAGCCATTTGGATCCGGTTGCAATGCCATGTTGCTTTGCTGCATCCAGCAATTGTTCTGCTACACCCTGTTTGCGTGCAGTTGCGTGTACATAGAGATCGTTCAGTAACCATGTTCTCTGCAAACTTACAGAAGAGAAAATAGGATAGAGCTGCGTAAAGCCCACAAGGCCTTTTTCATTAGCTGCTACAAATACAACAGATTCCCCGTTTTCCATTCTTTGCGTAAGATATTTTTTTCCTGCGCCTATATCAGAAGGCTGGTGATAATAGATGCGGTAAAGATCAAATAAAACGGTTAGCTCTTCAATGTCTTCTTTGGTTGCTTTGTGTACTGTAATCATTGTGTGAATGTCGGTATTTTAAAAAATGACTAAAATAAATTTTCCTGGGGTGTTAGCTGACTTCTCCTTTTGCGGGAAGCCGGATGGGCACGAAAAACATGCAAACGCTGGCGATAAACATACTTGCCCCACCCAACAACATAATATTTATTGTTTCTCCTTTAAAAAATTTATTGTTGGCATAGCTCAATAGAAAAGCTGCGGTAACCTGCGGAATCACCACAGAAAAATTAAACACCGCAAAATAAATTGTAATCTTTTCTTCTGGCGCAATGTTGCTGATAATTGCATAGGGAATGTTGCCAATACTACTCCACGCTATACCAATAAAAGCAAAAGAGAAAAAAAGCAGGTATTTGTTTTTGATAAAATAAATAAGCGACAATCCAATACCACCAGCCAGCAATGCAAATGCATGCAAACGCTCTTTTGAAATTTTTTTGGACAACTGTGGAATTATGAACACCAGAAATGCGGCAAGCGTACTATAAAAAGCAAAACAAATGCCCACCCACGTGGTTCCGCTTTCAAAATCTCCGCTTTCTGCATTGGTGGTGTTGAACACATACCGGGTTATAACAGGGTTGGCATAAATCCACAATGAAAAAAGGCCCAGCCATGTAAAAAACTGTACCACAAAAAGCGGCA
This sequence comes from Chitinophagaceae bacterium, assembly GCA_044227095.1. GTDB lineage: Bacteria > Bacteroidota > Bacteroidia > Chitinophagales > Chitinophagaceae > JACMLD01. The sequence goes on from JBGAFV010000001.1 coordinate 1,275,155, forward strand.
ATAAATGACGGACGATTTTAAGCATGCCTATAAAAATAGCACATGTTTCAGTCTTATTGAAAAGACAAAGTGTAAGACGGCAAACCCAAATGCATATTGTTGTATCTTAACCACTCTTTTCAAACTACACATTGTATGAAATATAGCAGCGCTATTTCTATTATAAAGACTTCTTTATTTCTGTTTTTGATTTTATTTTCAGGCAAAACATTTGCGCAGCAATGGATTCGGGTTAACCAACTGGGTTATACCAGCAATGGAACAAAAGTTGCCGTATGGGCAAGCAAAGAAATAGTTGTTCCGGCTGCTTTTCAACTTTTAGATGCAGCAACAGATAAAATTGTTTACACAGGCAAAACGGGCAATAACTTTGGTGCATATGGCCCATTTTCTCAAACGCTTCGTTTACAGTTTACCAGTTTCATTAAGCAGGGAAAATATTATTTGCAATGTGGTTCCGCAAAATCTCCCGTGTTTATAATTAACGATGATGTTTATAATGGCGCTGCAGATTTTTGCCTTAATTACCTGCGCCAGCAAAGAAGCGGCTACAATCCTTTTTTGAAAGACTCCTGCCATACCGGTGATGGATACACGATGTATGGCCCCATGCCGGATACTACGCACATAGATGTTGCAGGTGGCTGGCACGATGCCACGGATTATTTGCAGTATGTTACCACATCGGCTAATGCTACTTATCATTTACTGGCCGCTTACCGCGATTTTCCGTCTTCATTCACAGATACACATCAATCAAACGGGCTTGATGGCAATAATGGCGTGGCTGATGTTTTGGATGAAGCACATTGGGGATTGGAATGGTTATTAAAAATGCACCCCCGCAAAGACTGGATGTTTACACAACTTGCAGATGATAGGGATCATGCAGGGTTTCGTTTACCAAATCATGATTCGGTTGACTATGGTATTGGCAAAGGAAAAGGCAGGCCCGTATATTTTGCAACTGGTTTGCCACAGGGCCTGGGCAAATATAGAAACCGAACCACTGGTGTTGCTTCTGCTGCAGGAAAATTCTCCAGTGCATTTGCATTGGGCGCAATGGTATATGCAGGCAGAAATAAAACCTTTGCCGATCTTTTAACAGAAAGATCTTTTAGTGCATATCAATTAGGGTTAGATAAACCAGGTGTTGCTCAAACAGCGCCAAACCGTGAGCCATATTTTTATGAAGAAGACAATTGGGTAGACGATATGGAACTGGCGTCTGCTAATCTTTATCAGCTTACAAAAGATAAAAAATTTATTGGGCAATCTATTGATTACAGTGCGCAGGAAAAAGTAACGCCCTGGATGGGCGCCGATACTGCCAAACATTACCAGTGGTATCCCTTTCACAATTTTGGACATTACGAACTGGCAAAAAATGCTGATGATAAAAACAAAGCGCTGTTGATTGCTTATTATAAAAAAGGAATTGATAGTGTATGGAAGAAAGCTAAACACAATGCTTTTTATCGCGGCGTGCCTTTTATATGGTGCAGTAATAACCTAACAGTTGCATTTGCTATTCAATGTTATTTGTACCGCACATTAAGCAGCGATGCGCAATATGAAGAATTGGAACAGGCCTGTTTCGATTGGTTGTTTGGTTGCAATCCCTGGGGAAAAAGCATGGTGTATGGATTGCCCGCAAATGGTAATACGCCATTGCATCCGCATTCTTCTTTGTCTTTGTTAAATCATTATCCGTTAGATGGCGCTATGGTAGATGGCCCGGTATATGGAAGCATTTATAAAAACCTTCGCGGACTTAAACTGTTTAATGCAGATGAGAATGAAGCTTATCAATCTGATTTGGTGGTATACCACGATGATGCCGGGGATTATAGCACCAATGAGCCCACTACAGACGGAACAGCAACGCTTGTATACCTACTGGCACAAAAAGAAGCGCAGGCAAAAAGCAATAAACCTATGATTGATCATGGTGCCATTGTACGCGGCAAAACAAACAGTAAAAAAATTGCGCTGGTATTTACAGGAGATGAATTTGCTGATGGCGGCACTTTCATCAACAAAACATTAAAAGACAAAAAAGTAAAAGCCTCTTTTTTTCTTACAGGGAATTTTTACAGAAACAAAAACTTTGCTTCGCTTATAAAGCAATTAAAACAAAATGGAAATTATCTGGGTGTTCATTCAGACAAACATCTTTTGTATTGCGACTGGAATAAAAGAGACAGCCTGCTGGTAACCAAAAAGCAGTTTGAAACCGATTTAAAAAATGCTTATAAAGAACTCGCTGCAAAAGGTATTGGTTTTAAACAAGCACATTATTTTCTTCCTCCGTATGAATGGTATAATGATAGTATTGCTGCATGGACAAAAAACATGGGTCTTCAACTGGTTAATTTTTCTACCGGCACACGTAGCAATGCAGATTATACCTATCCTGAAATGGGCAATAAATATGTTGATAGTAAAACAATTTTTAAGTCTATACTGGATTATGAACAACAATCTGCAAATGGCATGAACGGTTTTATTCTTTTGGTTCATATTGGTACAGATCCGAGAAGAACAGACAAGTTCTATACTATGCTGCCAGAATTGATAAACACACTGAAAAAGAAAGGCTATCAATTTTCGAGGATTGACGCTCTAGCTGAATGAAGAATCCAACGATAGAAGCATCATCTTCGTATCTTTATATTCAGCTATAAAGGAATGAAAAAAAGCAATTTTGCCATTGTAATAATTATTTGTTTAACCGCCACATCGTTTAAGCCTTCAACAAAGGATAAACAAACAAATGCTACACTTCAGTTTAAACATTGGGTAGGCAATAAAGAAATGGTTTTGTTTGATGAAACCTATACAAATAATTTTGGTGAGCCTTTTGTCATTAGCAAGTTCAGGTATTATATCTCTCATCTTTCTTTTGTTGATATCAATAACAAGGAAACAGACCTGCATGATAATTATTACCTGGTAAACGAAGCCGATTCTCTTTCTAAAACTATACAATTACCAACATCGCTTGCTATAAAATCAATTTCATTTACAATTGGTGTAGACAGCATAAGAAATATAAGCGGCGTACAAACCGGCAGCCTGGATCCTATGAATGGTATGTTCTGGACCTGGAACAGTGGTTATGTTTTTGCAAAACTGGAAGGACAAAGTGATTCTTCTCATGCGCCAGCGCATGGCCTTACATGGGATGTTGGGGGCTTCAGGCAAAAAGAAAATGCACTAAGGAAAGTTAAACTAACTATAAACAATTCATCAGCAACTGCAATTGTTATTAATGCAGATGTTTTAAAATGGTTTGATGCTGTTCATCCACTAAAGATTTCGCAATCGCCAACCTGTCACCAACCGGGCAGGCTTGCGATGCAGATTGCAGACAATTATAGCGCTATGTTTTCTATTGCACCATGAGGATACCCACAATCATAATCATTTTAATTTTTTGTACAGCAGGTATTGCATGGATAAATATTGGCAATAAGCCAACGCCATTAAAATTTGTTGTGCCTGCAGGGTGGCCCCAACCTAAATATGACTTCAAAAAAAACCCACCAACAAAAGAAGGGTTTGAGCTGGGCCGCAAATTATTTTACGATGAAAAGCTGAGTAAAGACTCTACCATATCATGCGCAAGCTGTCACCAGCAGTTTAGTGGTTTTTCAACTTACGATCATAATCTTAGTCACGGTTATAACAACACACTTACAACACGCAATGCACCCGCATTACAAAACCTTGCATGGCAAACCAATTTTATGTGGGATGGTGGTATTACACATTTAGATTTGCAACCGCTTGCTCCATTAACCGCTGTAAATGAAATGGGTGAAACAATTGAGAATGTAATTAAAAAATTAAACCGCGATACTTCCTATAAAAGAATGTTTAAAGCTGCATTTGGTCCGGCAACTGTCATCAATACACAAAAACTAACAATGGCATTAAGCCAGTTTGTAGTAATGCTGGTGAGCAGCAACAGCAAGTATGATAAAGTAATGCGTGGCGAAGCTGAATTTATTTTACCAGAGAAACTTGGCTATGAAATTTTTACCAGCAAATGCTCATCATGTCATAAAATGCCTTTGTTCTCTGATTTTACTTATCGCAACACAGGATTAAAATTAGACACCACACTTAATGATTTTGGAAGAATGAAAATTACCAGCGATAAAAATGATTCACTGAAATTTAAAGTGCCTTCTTTGCGCAATGTAGCAGTAACTGCGCCTTATGGGCACGATGGAAGATTTTTCAGCTTGCAGAATGTATATGAGCATTACAGGAACAGGATAGTAATAGGGCCAAACACAGATTCATTACTCCTGCATAAAATTCCATTGAGCAATTATGAAATGGGCCAGATCACTGCTTTTCTCCGCACACTAACAGATACTACGTTTTTAAAAAACCCGGACTTTGCGCCGAAAGGTTATGACATTACGCCGTTTTTTATTCATTACCATTAACCTCACCCCCTGCCCCTCTCCAATGTATTGGCGAGGGGTGCCTCTCTGCGTGTTTCTTTATTGTGTACTAGCAGCTGGTTCACGAAAGTGAATCTTCACGAATAATCTTAAACAACAGTATCGGGGTAGTTACAAATAAAACTTCAATAAAAACCATCCAGACGATCGGTAAAGAATTTTACGGAGGGGCACCCCACTATGCCGAAGGCGGAGAGGGGACGGGGGTGAGGTATTATTTAATCAACACAAAACTCCCTTTCTTAAAAATTGTTTTTCCCAGGTAATCTTTTCCCTGTACCACATATACAAATGTGCCGGTTTCCTGTAGCTTGCCGGCAAGGCGGCCGTCCCAACCAGCGGCATTTTGCGTAGTATTGAAAACCATTTGTCCCCAGCGGTTAAATACCCTGAAATAATCAAGATTGGCAATGCCAACGAGCACGGGCTTTATCACATCATTTTTACCATCATTGTTTGGTGTAAAGGCATTGGGCATAAAAATTTCGGGCATTGTTTTATAAACAAGCACTTTAATATTGTCTGTTGCAGAACAGCCAAACAGATTTTTTGCAGTAACCACATACATAACGCTGTCAACAGAAGAAGAGGTAACAGTAGCCACCGGGTTTTTAATAGTAGCATTGGTAAGCCATGTTACTGGCAACCAGCTATATTGCAATTGCGAACTATCGGTTGTAATAGCGTTAAGTTGCAAAGGCTGGCCAACTACAATGGAGGTATCGTTACCTGCGCTTAGCGCAATTTTTGGATAAACAGCTACAAGTACTGTATCGCTTACAGGTTTAGGACAACCCAGTGTGTCCATGGCCGTTAGTACATAATTGGTACTAAACAATGGAGAAGCAGAAGGTTGAAGCGTGTTGCCATTAACAAGGTTAAGTAACGGAGACCAGGTAAAGGAAGAACCAACAATTGATCCATTTAAAACAGCGGTACCGCCAAAACAAATAACGGTATCAATACCAGCATAAGCTTTGGGGTAAGGAACTACTTTTATGGTTTGTGATGCTTTTGCCTGGCATTTGCCAAGGTTGGCAGTAAGCAGGTAGGTTGTAGTGGTTAAAGGTGTGGCTAAAGGATACTTAGCCGAGGCATTGCTTAAAAAAGCAGACGGAGACCATAAGAAACTGAGTCCATAAGTTTCGGGTCGTAAGCGAATGCTATCTGTTTGGCAAATGGTAGTATCGGCGGGCAAGGTTACTGTTATATAATCAAGTACGTTTACTGTTACTTTAGAGCTATCAATACAACCTTTGTCCTGCACAACAACTGTATATATGGTAGTGTCTTTTGGATAAACAATAGGGTTAGAAGAATTTGGGTTGATGATATTATATGCAGGAAACCATGTAAATGAAGTAGCGCTGCTGCTTTGCACAATCAAAGGCAGGCTGTCTATACTGCAGATAAGCGTATCTGTAAATGGTAGAAAAATATCTGGCTTTCCGTTTACGGTAATTATTTTGCTAATAGTATCTGTACAACCTACGCTGCTGCTGAGTGTGAGCAGTACCGTAGCAGTAGCAGGAGCGGGATATTGATAAGTTGGATTTTGAAGCGTAGAAACATCTGCACTTGTGGTAAGATCGCCAAAATCCCAGCTCCAGCTCTTGGTACCGTATTTTACAATTGATTTGTCAGTAAATAAAAATGGCGATTGGTAACAGCTACCTGTAAACGAAAAATCTGGTGTAAAGCCGGGATAGACTTTTACCGGCGCAGTGGCAGAGTCTATACAACCATTGGTAGTACTTACTTTCAGCTTTAATTGGTACTGCCCTGCAGCGGGATAAACATAAGTAGGTGTGGCTTGTGAAGAGGTATCCTGCGTAGAAGTAGTAACGCCAAAATCCCACAAATATGAAGACACGGTTGAAGAAGTAGACTCGTTCTGGAAAGTAAAACTGTAATCGTTGCAATTAATATAGGAAGCTTTTAAATCTGCAGCTACGAGACTACAGTTAAAAACATAAATCTGTAATTCTTTTTTAGACGAATCGAGCAATACACCATTGCGCCACTCTTTTACATATACAGCCACTACATATTCTCCGGTAGTAGAAGGTGCTGTTCCGGAAATTAAACCTGTAACCGGGTTAATGCTAACAGCGTTGCCCAAAGGAAAAGCGCCACTATAACCTGTATTGTATGTAAGTGATGAATATGGCGGCGCTGCAGGTGGATTGCTTGAAGTACTGCCACTGGCATTTTCTACATTTAAACCATTTCCAAAAGAATAAGAAAGAGAATCTCCATCAATATCTGTTGCCTCAAACTGGTAAGTAAAAGATCCCTGGTAACATACAATGGCAGTGTCTTTAAAGATAAAAACCGGGCTATTGTTGGTATGGTAATCGGTTCCGTTAATAATGCCGGGCATGGTTGCAGTAATGGTAATTCCTGCGGTAGATGAGTTGACGATATTTACAATGCCATCAATTCTTAGCGCATCCTGTACAGTTAAAATATAGCCCTTGGTATTATTGGGAATATCTCCGCTATATACAAAAGTGCGGATCTCGTAACAAATAGTAGGCGGGTTGCTCATGCACGGATTGGTACTTGTTTTGGTAATGGTGCGGGTGCTGGTAACAGAAATTAACTTACTCAGTACAGAAGCATTGGTGCCGGCATCAAACACGCCCAGGTATACATTGTCTTTAGGGCCCGTGGTTGTACAACTAAAAAAAACAGTTACTGTAAAAGTATAGTTAGAAGTGTTGGAAATTGTACCCGGCCCGTTGTATTTGTATTCAATATGGCCGCCTTTAACATGTCTTGCATAAGTTGTATGGTAACAGCTTATGAAAAGCAGGATACAGAAAAGACGAACAAAATGGTTCATAAAATACAAACAGGGTTATACTATATTGGCGTTGCTTTGTATTACACGTAAAAATTGCAAATAAATATAAAGCCCACCCCTGCATTTGTTTGTTAACACCGGGTTACGGCAAACTATGCAAAACTAAATTAGCAGAATAACCGGGTGGTATGGTAAGATATAGGTAAAAAGGGCTTTTCCGGCGATTAACACAGCAATTTACTATATCCGGCATAAATTATTTACCCCTATTGTATATCGTTTACTATGCAATAATTTTGCGGCTCATTTACATTGCCTGCCTTCACCCGGTGTACCGCTGGTTCGGCCACCGCTAAATAAGAAATGTATGAGCCGTTCTGTAAATAAAGGCAACCCCGATATAGTTTTGATTGGCGCAGGTATTATGAGCGCAACACTTGGCGTATTATTAAAAGAATTAAACCCCTCATTTAAAATTGAAGTGCTGGAGCGGCTGGATAGCGTGGCGCTGGAAAGTTCTGATGCATGGAACAACGCTGGTACCGGCCATTCTGCTTTTTGTGAACTGAACTATACACCGGAAAATGAAGATGGCAGCATCAGTATTAATAAAGCAATTCATATTGCAGACCAGTTTGAAATATCAAAAGAGTTCTGGTCTTTTTTGCTCGAAAAAAATTACATACGCAATCCCAAAGAGTTTATTACGCCAGTACCACACATCAGTTTTGTTTGGGGCGAAGAAAATGTAGATTTTTTGCATAAGCGCCACGAGGCTATGACCAAACACCATTTGTTTGAAGGCATGCAATATGCAGAAGATCACGAAACACTTGCACAGTGGATGCCATTGATAATGAAAAAACGCGAAGAAGCGCAAAAATGTGCAGCCACTAAAATGAATTTAGGAACTGATGTAAACTTTGGTGCATTAACCCGTAAACTTTTCCGTTATCTTTTTGATTTACCAGGCATAACTTTTCACCTTGCACATGAAGTAAGAGATTTGCAAAAAGATGAAAAAGGAACCTGGAACATAGAAGTAAAAAATCTTACCACTGGTCGTAAAAGAAACATCAAAACAAAATTTATTTTTATTGGCGCTGGCGGCGGCTCACTGCCATTACTTGAAAAATCTGATATACCCGAAAGCAAAGGCTACGGCGGTTTTCCGGTAAGCGGGCAATGGCTAATCTGCAATAACCAGGATGTAATTGCAAAACACAATGCAAAAGTGTATGGAAAAGCTTCTGTAGGTTCTCCGCCTATGAGTGTGCCGCATCTTGATACAAGAATTATTGATGGAAAAAAATCTTTGTTGTTTGGCCCCTATGCTGGTTTCTCTACCAAATTTTTAAAGAATGGTTCTTACTGGGATTTACCCGGGTCTATTAAATTCAGCAATATAAAACCAATGGTAATGGCGGGCATGCACAACCTGCCGCTAACAAAATATTTAATTGAACAGGTAAGCCAGAGTGCCGAAGACAGGTTGGAAGCATTGCAGGAATACATGCCTTCTGCAATTATGAACGACTGGATACTGGAAACAGCCGGCCAACGTGTACAAGTGATTAAAAAAAGTGAAGACGAAGGCGGCGTGCTTGAATTTGGAACCGAAGTAGTTAATGCCGCAGATGGATCTATTGCGGCATTGCTTGGCGCATCTCCGGGTGCATCTACTGCAGTAGCTATTATGCTCGATTTATTAAAACGTTGTTTCCCTAAACAATTGCAAACAGCAGAATGGCAAATGAAGTTAAGGGCAATCATACCTTCTTATGGCCAATCGTTGGCAGACGATAAAGAGCTTGCAATAAACACAAGAGAAAGAACGAGTGAAATATTGGAGTTACAAAAACGATAGTTTCACGCGGCAGGCACAGCGGAGCAACGAACGCGAAGCTGATAGCCGCTGCGTACTTTGCCATTTTGCGAACGCTGCGAGAAAAATTTTAAAATCATGGCTATCTTATGAATCATCAAAATCAGCGTTCTGTTTAAAGGCTAGCAGCTAAGAGCTTGTAGCTTTTCTTTGCGGGAAATAAAATGAACACGTAAGTTTTAAAAACTATAACAAACACCCAGGTTTATATTTACCAAACCAACTGTTTGTTTTGTAGAAGATGTATATGCTAGTGCAATGGGTGTAAGTACAGAATTGGAAAGGGTATATTTTCCAGGAACAACAAGCCCACCATTGGTAGCAGCAATAGTTGTATTAATATTATTAAAACTCATTTTGGTTGTTTGAAAATGGTTGACCTTAAAAGTAAGGCCGAATTTATTATTCAACTTATATTTTAGGCCCAGTTCAAATAGATAAGAAAAACCAAAAGCGCCACTGCCGCCTGTTTGATTAGTTACAGCATAAGCAGTGTCTGCTTTACTATCTGCATTAATATTTGTGTATTGCAAATGCGCAACGCCCCCAACAAATTTAATAAGGTAAAAAAGTTTATCGGCCTCACCCAGGGGAAGTTCTATGCTTACACCCGCTAACAATGCCCCGGTATACCAACGTTTTTTTTCTGCCGCCCAGTTTCCGTAATACCTTGCATTACCATAAACAGGACTGAAAAAACCAGTTTTTGATAAAGAACTTTCAATAGCTAAAGTGTTTAAACTATTTTCTGCACCCAGCAGCATAATACTAAGCAAGAAATTCTTTTTTAACCGATGATCCCACGATAAAGAAATGTTTGCACCTGTTTTTGCAAATCCCGCAAGTTCATTATTAGGATCTGTACTGGAAAAATTTCCCAATGGAATAGAAGGACCAACAGATAAACTGAAATTATTTTTAGGTACACTGTTCTGCCCAAAGCTGTATGAAGCCAAAAATATAATTGCAGTAATACTTACTATAATCTTTTTCATTCTGTGAAACAAATTAAAATAACGCTTTTACAAGTTTGCAAGATGTAAAAACAGTTACGCTTTCTGCATGATTGTAAACTTAGCAATATCCAAATAAGAGCAAAAACTATAAAAGCATTACAACGCTTCCTTCAGCGCCGCTACTGCTTTCTTTTCGCTGCCAATAAAAATTTTATTGTTGAGAATAGTAACAGGCCGTTTTAGAAAAGTATATTCTTCCAGTATATAATTGCGGTAATCTTTTTCTGTAAGCGCTTTGTCTTTGAGGCCAAGCTCTTTGTATTTTAATGCCCTTCTGCTAAATAGTGCTTCGTAGCTACCTGCCATTTTTTTCATCTCGTCTAATTGCGCAGCGGTAATTTTTTCTGTTTTGATGTCCTGCATTTCAACACCTTTCTTATTAATGTTGCAGTCTTTTATAATGGCACTGCATGTAGTGCATGTTGCCAGGTGATACATTTTTTTCATTGATGAACTCTCTCCCACTCTTTTGTTTGCTGATTGTATTGTTTGATAACTTTTGCCGGGCTTCCTGCAGCCATTGAATAATCGGGGATGCTTTTGGTAACTACGCTTCCCGCTGCAATTACACAATACTTGCCAATGCTTACTCCTGCGGTGATAACGCTGTTGGCGCCAATCCAGCAGCCGTCTCCAATGGTAATTTCTGCGGTTGTGCATGGCTGGTAGCGAAAGCCAACCGTTACATCATTAAAGCCGTGGTTCATACCGCTCATTACCACGTGTTGCGCCGTCATAATGTGTTCGCCTATAGAGATTGGCCCTATAATTACGTTGCCAGCGCCTATAAAAGACCAGTTGCCAATTTTTACAGGGCCCATGCCATTGTTTACAAAAGAAAAATCTTCAATGGTAACATTGTCTCCGGTTTCAAAAACATTAAACGGCATGGTGTCTATACGTGCACGACTGAAGAAAATGGTGTTTTTACCTTTTTTATGGTAAAAGGGGTTTACAAAAGTTCTTACCCACCAGCGTGGGCGAATACCACCTTCTGAGGTAACAAGCCACATGGCCAGCTTTTTTAAACCCGGGTTCGATTTTATCTTTTCTGCCAGTGACATGTATGTTGTAATGAATTTTTAACTTAAAGAGATGATTTTTTGATGCTGTACAAGAGTGCGACGCAACAACTGCTTATCAACGTACAACTGCCGGCAACAGCATTTGCTTTTTGTTGGTTATGCGTGTAAAGCTATTAAAGTCTGTTAATAAAATATATCTGAGTACCAAATTTTCGTAATTTCCCTTTCCATTCTTTCAACTATAAAAATTAGCTTGTCTATGCTTACACGCAGAAGGTTTATTCAGCAAAGTTCAGTTTTAGCCGCAGCATTAATGATTGATACCAACGGCTTATTAAAAATGCACAAAGACCTGGGTATTCAGCTATATACAGTAAGAGATGAAGTAGCAAAAGACCTGGAGCATACGCTTTCAGAAGTTTCCAAAGCTGGTTATACAATGACGGAATTGTATGGATACGATTATAAAACGAGAAAATTCTTTGGGCGTACAGTAAAAGAGTTTGCTGCACTATTAAAGAAATATCATCTTACCACACCAAGTGGCCATTATAACATTAACGACATGGTGTATGGTGCAGACTATAACTGGGACAGCTGGAAATACCTGCTTGACGATGCAAAAACGCTTGGTAATAAATATGTGGTAGTTCCCTATATAGATGATAAACACAGGAGCGCAGATGATTTTAAAAGAATTGCAGAACGCCTGAACAAAGCGGGTGAATTGAGCAAAGCTGCAGGACTTACTGCTGGTTATCACAATCACAATTTTGAATTTTTAACCAATGTAGGCGATATCACTGCATATGAATATCTCTTAAAAAATACCGATTCTAAACTGGTGAAGTTTGAGATGGATTTGTACTGGTTTGCCAATGCAGGACAAGACCCTGTTGCATGGATAAAAAAACATCCCGGACGTTTTCCGATGTGGCATATAAAAGACATGGAAGCAAGTGCTGCTGGTCAGCCTAAAGGACAAACCTGTGAAGTAGGCGCTGGTGTTATTGACTGGAAGTCTATTTTTAAACACCAGGCAGAAGCCGGAGTAGATTATGTTTTTGTGGAGCAGGAACAATACAGGAAACCTGTTTTTGACTGCATTAAAATAAGTGCAGCGTATATGAAAAAGAACCTTCTCAAATAAAAACCAATAAATCTCCCCAGCATTATGGCTTCAAGAAAAAAATTTATACAGCAATCATCATTACTACTCGGCGCAGGTGCCCTGGCATCTGCATTTGATAACAAAGCGTTTGCCTATTTTAAAAACAGGATAATGCCATCTGACCAATTGAACATTGGCGCTATAGGCATTAATGGTATGGGCTGGGCTAACGTTAAAGCAGCTTTAAAAGTACCCGGTGTAAACCTTATTGCTGTTTGTGATGTAGATAAAAATGTAATTGGCAAACGCCTGGATGAGCTTGCTAAAACGGGTGCCGATGTTTCTAAAATAGCAAAGTATGATGATTATCGTAAGCTGCTGGCACAAAAAGATATTGACGCAGTAATTATAGGCACTCCCGATCACTGGCATGCGCTGATAATGATTCATGCATGCGAAGCCGGTAAAGATGTTTATGTAGAAAAGCCGGTAGGTAATTCAATAATAGAGTGCCGCACTATGGTTGCTGCACAGCAACGCTATAAAAAAGTAGTGCAGGCAGGGCAATGGCAGCGTAGCCAGCAACATTTTAGAGATGCAGTAGATTTTGTACAAAGCGGTGTGCTTGGAAACATACGCACGGTAAAAGTTTGGTGTTACCAGGGCTGGATGAAACCCGGACCTGTAGTTGCAGACGGCGCACCACCAGAAGGTGTAGATTACAAACAATGGCTTGGACCAGCAGCAACAAGGCCTTTCAATTCAAGTCGCTTTCATTTTAACTTCCGCTGGTTTTGGGATTATGCAGGTGGTTTAATGACAGACTGGGGCGTTCACCTGCTTGATTATGGTTTGCTGGGCATGAAATCTCCCATTCCAAAATCTGTAGCAGCATTGGGCGGAAGATTTGCCTATCCGGATTTGTATGAAGAAACACCAGACACACTTACAACCTTATATGAGTTTGACGGATTTAATATGGTTTGGGATTCTGCAATGGGCATAGACAACGGTTCTTACGGACGAGATCACGGTATTGCTTACATTGGCAATAACGGAACGCTGATTGTAAACCGTGGCGGATGGGAAGTAATTGAAGAGAAAAATGCCAAAGAGAAAAAAGTAAGCAAAGAATTTGTAAAACCATCTGATAACGGACTTGATAAACACTGGGAAAATTTTGTAAGCTGTGTAAAATCTCGCAAGACAGAAGATTTGCATTGCTCCATACAGGCAGGTGCACATGTGGCCACAGTGGCGCAAATGGGCAATATTGCTTTCCGCAGTGGTAAAAAATTAGTTTGGGATGGAACAAAGGAGAAGTTTACAGACGAAGCCGTAAACAAACAATATTTACTGAAGGAATATCATAACGGGTATAAACTGCCTGTTGTGTAAAATGATGGCCGCAGATTCGCAGGTTAGTGATCTAATTATACATAAAGCAACTATTGCTTTAGAGCAAAAAATCTGCGAATCTGCGGCAAAAAATAACTGCGGCAAAAAAATAAAACAAACCATATGAATTATAAAATCATCCCGTCTTTTTTAGTAGCAGGCATTATTTCTCTTGGCGCATTTGCCCAGCAAAAAGGAGATCCTAAATTAACTGAAGTATATACCCCCGTGCCAAAAGTAGTTACACCGGGCAGCGCAAATGCAGATGCACCTTCCGATGCAGTTATATTGTTCAATGGAAAAAACCTTGATCAATGGGTTTCCGTTAAAACACCAGGAGATCCTGCCAACTGGAATGTGGCCAACGGGGTTTTAACGGTAAACAAATCTGCCGGTAATATACAAACGAAAAAATCTTTTACAGATTACCAGTTGCACATAGAATGGCAGATACCTGCAAATATAACCGGCGAAGGACAGGCACGTGGCAACAGCGGTATCTTCCTTGCTTCTACTGGTCCCGGAGACGATGGCTATGAAATACAAATACTGGATTGCTTTAACAACAGCACTTATGTAAACGGGCAAACCGGCAGCATTTATAAACAAGCTATACCTATGGCCAATGCCTGCAAAAAACCTGGTGATTGGCAGACTTATGATATTTTCTGGAATGCACCACGCTTTAATGACGATGGTTCTGTAAAAACACCAGCATATGTAACCGTAATTCAAAATGGTGTGTTGCTGCAAAACCATACAGAATTAAAAGGCCAGACAGTTTATATAGGAACACCATTCTATAAAAAACATGGCCCATGCCCAATTAAATTGCAGGCACATGGAGATAAAAGCGAACCGATCAGTTTCAGAAATATATGGGTGAGAGAATTATAACAGTCGCTAGTCAGGAGTCTTTAGCCGTTAGTCAGTGATAAAGAAAGTGCCATGGTGCGTGTCTCACGCACCATTCAATGATAGAGAATTTTTTTAAACAAGCATTAGTAATGCTATTTAACATCGTTGTGTCACTCACTTGTACAGAAGAGCATTAATCAACATTCAGTACAACTCACTTAACTCTGTGCTATACCTCTGTGTAATCCGTGGTAAATAAATATCTAAAACAGTTTTAACTATATGCATAAGAATTTTTCACTGCTTTTTTCAGCGTTGCTGGTAACAAGTTTTTGCGTAGCACAAACCAAACCAGAAGAAACAGAATATTATTCGCCAGTTCCGAAAGTTATAACACCGGGAGCAAATTTTGCAGCACCACCATCAGATGCTATCATTTTATTTGACGGAAAAAATCTTGACGAATGGGTTTTGCAAAAAGATACTGCAGCAACAAAAAAATGGATTGTTGCCGACAATGCTTTTACAGTTGATAAAGCTGCCGGTGATCTAATGACAAAGAGAAAGTTTATGGACTTTCAACTGCATATAGAATATCGCATACCAGAAAACATTACCGGCAGTGGCCAAGGACGTGGCAACAGCGGTATTTTTTTAGCTGCTCTTCCATGGGGCGCCGGTGGTTATGAACTACAGGTACTGGACAATTATAAAAACACAACGTATGTAAATGGACAGGTAGGCAGCATGTACAAACAAGCTGTACCACTTGCAAACGCTTGCCGCAAACCAGGTGAATGGCAACAGTATGATGTAATTTGGACAGCACCACGTTTTGATGATCATGGCATTTTAAAATCGCCAGCAAGAGTAACTGTTTTTCATAATGGTGTGTTGGTACAAAACAATACTACACTATTAGGCGATACCCCATATATCGGTCAGCCTGCTTACAAGGTACATGGCGCATCGCCTATTAAATTGCAAGCACATGGCGATAAAAGCGAACCCATCAGTTTCAGGAATATCTGGTTGAGGGAGTTGTAAATAACTACTAACCTTGTTACAATAACCAATGGCAGCTTTATAGTTGCCATTTTTTATTTGCAGGCTTATTTAAAAAAATGTAGTGTTTTGACGATTGTATTTTAAAAGTCAAAAAAACTAAAACAGTTTTACTTTTTTGCCAGAAGGTTTTGTTTTCATGAAAATATTTATCCACAGAAAAGAATTTATAAAAAAATAATTCCACAGTTTTCTAAACATGGTTGTTGAAGCCTTTCCTCATAAAATATACCACAAGGGAAAAAACTCCTCAGTTGTAAAATATTATTGTAATTGAAATGGCACAATCATTGAATTGCCATTGATACCGGTGATTTAATATACTATGTTAACATCATTCAATTAATCGCTTACAATAAAAATTTATAACAAATGAAAACAACATCAATGAGAACCGTGGCTGCAATATTTTCTGCGGGAGTATTAATGACAAGCTGCGTATCATCAAAAAAATATCACGCATCACAAGCCGCAGTTGCAAAATTACAGGCAGATAGTGCAAACCTTGCCCAGCAGGTTAGTACATTAAATTCAAATGTTTCTTCAATGGAACAAAAGAATACTGATTTGCAAAAATCTATTGACGCAGCAAACACAACAAATACTGGTTTGCAAAAAAATGTTGCTTACTATACAGACTATGCGGGCAAACAACAAGCATCTACTATCGCAATTAATGATGAGTTGAAAACTACACTTTCAACTGCCGGTCTTACAGACCAGGATGTTATGATGGCCGATGGAAAAATTTATGTAAACATTGCAGAGAAAAATTTATTTAAAGGCAATACTGCAGTATTAACTACAAAAGGAAAAGAACTGGTAAATAACCTTGGTCAGTTTGTAAAAAGCCATGATGCAGTTGATGTAAGCGTTGCTGATTTGCAACTGGCAACTGGCGATGGTGGCGCAGCTACAACAACTACTATGGATGCATCAACATCATCAATGGCGCCTGCTGATAAAACAACAGTGAAAAAGAACACAAGCAGCAATGCAGATTATTCAGCTACTGCAACTTCATCAAAGAAAATGAAACATACAAGTGTAGCTGTTCATCATGCTAAGAAAGCTCCTGCTGCATCTGGCGAAAGCAAATCTGTTGCATACTCTTCTAAGAAACACAACAAGTATACTGCAGAAAGAACAAACAGGAGCATGGCACGTGCATTAGCATGGAAACGCCAGACTGTTATTGGCGATGAATTATTGAAAAATGGTTTACCTAAAGTTAAACTGGTAGATCAATTGCCAAGTGGTACAGCTGCCAGCACATCACCAAAAGGTGTACAGGTTGTACTGGTAAATGGTATGGATGATTTTTACAAACACATGAGCGAATCTCCTGCGGCAGCACAGCCTGTTAGCAAGAACCCATAAAACAATCACCTCAGCATAAAGAAAGAAAGCAGCGCCCTGTAAGGCGCTGCTTTTATTTTGATGAAGACAAATACAAGAGCGGTTCTTAATATTTTTTATTTACAATTTTTTGTTCAATAGGAATTTCGGGGCCGTTATTGATTGTCATTGTCCAACCGAGACCTGTAACACCTATCTGACTTATAATTAAATCGTGTACCCCTGGAGGAAGCGTGAGGCTAAACGTACAGCTCATTGTATCTTGTAAACTTCTTAGGCTGAAAATACTTCCATCTGGTTTCTCAGACTCAAGCTGGAGCAATGGAATGTTCCCTTTTAAAGTATAAGTCTGTGTTTTATTAACGCCATTCAGGAATTTCATGTAAAGCGTAGGTCCATCGCCACCGGCTTGTTTCTTATAAAGAATTGTAATTTTTTTTACAACAACCTTTGCCTTAGGGCCGGGAGCCACAAAAGAACAAAGAAACAACAAACCGCATACAACAAATAATAGATTACGGAAGGAATGAAGTGCTGACATAACTATTGGTTTAAGGTTAATGAAGTATAGGAAGTTATTAAATTTTACTACGCAAAGCTTTCCCGATAGGTAAGAATTTATTAACAGCCCTCTTGTGTTATTAACCAAAAAACTTGAAACACCAATTTATCATCAGGAAACTTCAGCCACCAGCTTCTTCATTTTTTGCAAACCCGTTTTTGCAACGGTTAATGGATCTTGCTGCCAGTAGGTTTTATTAAACAGCTCAAGCGAAAGTGTTTTGCTGCCGCCCATATTTTTAAGGCTGGTTAAAATTTCTTTATAAGGAGCTGCACCATCACCGGGGTACACACGGTCTGCATCTGTTTGTTCAGCAAGTGGTTTATCTGCGGGATAGTCATTTACATGAATAATGTCTATTACTTTACCATTTACAAGTTTGAGGCAATTAAATTCTGAACCTCCGCGGTGAAGATGGTATACATCGGGCAGAATTCGTACATCAGGATCGTTTGCTGCTGCAGCTATATTCAGCGCCTGTCCAAAATTGTATACTGTACCACTGGCGCCCCAAAACTCCAGTAAAGGCATCACACCATATTTTCTTCCCAATTTTAACGTCTCACGGTACCGCTCACCTGCTTTTTGTATATTAATGGGCTGGTCTTTGCTTACACCAGAAGGAGGCGCTGCTATTCTTTTGCAACCGAGTGCGGCCATCATTTTCATTTCTTTTTCCAGTGTTGCAAGCGCTGCGTTGCGGCGTGCATCATCATCTACCATCCATTCTGTAAAACTGATAGCATTTTCTACCCGTATTTTTTTTGAAGCAATAAGTTTTGCCAGCGTTTCAATTTTATTTCCCTGTTGCAACCATTCTTCAATATCCTTTACCCAAAGTTCTACACCATCGTAACCAGCTGCAGCCGCTATTTCTATTGAATGTACTAAACCTGGCTTCTGGCCCATAATGGTACTCATATTAAGACAGAAACGGAAGGGGCCAGTAACTAAAGGGTTGGTTGCCGCTTGCACTAAAGCAGAAGGTAATAAACTCATGCCGGCAGTAGCAGCAGTTAGTTTGATGAGATCTCGTCTGTTCATTAAAATGGGTTTATTATACGGTAAAACTATTTGTCTTTGAAAGATGCAGTTGCAAATTAACGTTATACAATGTAATCAATTATATGCTTTTGACGATATGCCATGTAAGCAAGTACAGAATTTATTTTAATTGAAAATTGTAGAAGGATCTTAAAACCGGATGATAGCAAAACCCTTTCGCCCATTTCTTAAATATGGAACAGCTATTTCATCTGTAGTAATTTGTTGCGATTGCTGAATGATAAGTGATTGATCGGATTTCCAGGAAATCATTTCCCTGTCTGAAACAAGATTGCCTTGCGTATCAAGAACTGTTGTACAACCAAAAGGATAATCTTCCCGATCTGCATCTACACTATTATACAAGAAAATCATTTTGTTTTCCATTGGAACAAAGAGGTAAGAAAGCGAAGGAGCATTTAGTTCTGTAATTTGTTTTTTATTGATAAAGCCGCTCCAGCAACTGTCTGCACGGCGGCCGGGAAAATAAAACATGCTAAGATCTCCGCGACTGCAATTGTTTTTTAAAGCAGTAGCGGTAGTATAACGGGTGTAACCATTGGCGTTTGCCGGAAGGTAAACGGGCTTTTCTGTGTTGCTTGCAAATAAAAATTCTGGTTCAAAAGGCCGTTCATAATTATTAGCAGTAAAAGGATTGTTGTTTGCCCTGCCATATTCTTTTAGCAACATAAAACCAAGATCGGGCACAGCAATAAAACGTTCTCTAATCAGCGTATTATCTTTTAACTGAACAGCAGGTAATGTATTGAAGCGGTAAGAAGAATCAAAATCAAAACCATCGCCGGCAAATGAATAGTGGGTTACGTGCACATTCTTGTGCGATGTTTGCCTGTAGTTGCTTATTATTCCTGCAAAGGCTTCGCCTTTTTCATTATTAACAGACAAAGCAATGTCTTCCATCTTATAGAGCGATGGCAATATAATTTCTTTGTAACAAATATTATTGTTGCCGCTATTAAAATGAAGAAGCAAAAAATTATTGCTGGTGCGTGAAGGCGATGCCATCAGCCATTCTCCGTTATTGGCGAGTTGTACAGGGTCGTTATTTATAAACGAAGGGAAATTAAAGAAGTCGTCTTGTATAAAAGGTTGCGTAATAAAACCATGTTCGTACACATTGCTGGAAATTATTTTCCAGTTCTCGTTAAAAATTATGGCGTGCAATTTTGGGGCAGAAGAAGGAACTGATTCAAACCCTAGTAAAAGCGTTTTAGTTTTGTTTGCAGAAACCGTAAGTATAAAACTATTACCCGGTTCATTAAAAGGGAAGTTAGCTATAATGCTGTCTGCATTAAGATTGCCATTGGCAGAATACCTGCGCAATTGCACAGCGGTTTGGTTGCCTTGTTTTAATAAAACAACTTCATCAAAGAATTGATAGCCGCAAACCATGTACTTTTTTAAACTATATTCTGTAAGATTTGCTGCCGCGATGGTATTCAGCAATTGCAACCGATCGTCGTAAATTTTAAAAGATTGATCTTCCTTCATCCAGTCTTCAGCTTTTTGCTCAACATGTCTTTTTCTTACAGAAGTTTGTACCCAATAGTTATTGCCAACTTTTCCCGCAAGGGTAAAATAATCTGCCAACCGCCCGTTTAGTACGGGAGAGTATACCACCCTTTGCGCAGTTACTGTGTTGCTAAAGAGTAGCAATAGCAATATGCATTGCCGCAGCGAAAGCATTAAAATGAGATTGAAAAATAATTTACCGAATTTTTGTGGATTGAAGCGTTTTTGTTGAAGTAGTTTACAAAAACAAGGAAGTTTATTTTGTTTCGTTTGTTTTAGCGGTTTCGCTTTTCCTTTGCTTGGACCAAACTCAGCATTTAATTTTGGCGACACTGTCGCCAAAATTTCCTTGCCATAAGCGGCGCGGTTGCCTTTCAATATGTGATGATGGATGGATTGACTGATTTGGCTACTTGTAATTTTGCATGATGAATTATACAAGAAGGGTGGTGCATAAAAAAAAGACAGCCCTTAAGCTGTCTTTTTAAAAACAATTTCTGTTTCTCTTATTTCTCTCCCATTGCATATTTCATACCACCAAGTATATGTTGTAAATACACAGGGTCTGCAAAGGATTCTTTGGTATGTCCCATTTCTGTGTAATAAGAGCGGCCACCTTCAAAATCGTGGTACCATGCCATAGGGTGATTGCCATTGTTTTCGCCACCGGTATAGGAGGTTTCGTCAATTTTAATCAGCACATGCACATCTGGATTAAGATCTTTGTAATTGTACCATTCATCCCAGCGATCCCAAACATCGGGCAGGTGTTTGGTAGAGATATGCGTTTTATCTACCACCATTAGTTTTGCCTGTTGTTGTTTGGGGTGAGATTTAAACCAGCCACCGCAAAGCTTATTGTACCATGGCCAGTTGTATTCGCAATCTGCAGCAGCATGTATGCCCATGTAGCCGCCGCCTTTGTGAATATAATTTTGCAGCGCTTTCTCCTGGTCTTCGCCAAATACTTTACCGGTTGTACTTAAAAATACAATGGCATTATATTGCTTGAGGTTGGCATCATTAAACTTTAATGAGTCTGTAGTAGTGTCTACTGCAAAATGATTTTCCTGCCCGAGTTTTATAATAGCTTCAATACCTGCTGCAATACTCTCGTGGTGATACCCGTTTGTTTTAGCAAACACCAGTATCTTTTTTTCTTTTTTTGCAGGCTTTACGGGAGTGTTATTAGCCCATGCATTACTAACAACTACAAGTGCTGATAGCAGCAAAAAACCTCTACAAACTTTTGCAAGCATAATAAGCGATTTAAATTTTATTGATCTTGGTTTGACTTCGTTGCTTCTCATTGCTGAATAAAGAAAAAAATGTACAAGAGAGTGACACAACAACAGCTTAATAGTAGCAATTATGTTTGAAACAAAAACTTACCACATGTTCACAGCGTAAAAGAGTTTTCTTCAATTATTTATTCGTACATCTTTCTACCCTCATTCGTGCAATTCGTGTTACAACTTCTTCACCTGAATATTCCTGAACCAAACTGCATTGCCATGATCCTGCAAAGCAATTTTGCCAGAAGTAAATGTGCCCCAGTTTGGCATGTCTTTAAATTTGCTTCCGGCAACCAGTTTTTTCCAGTTATCATCCCACAAAGTAGTGCTTACAACGGTTACGCCATTAAGCATAAGATCAAGCTTTCCTTTGTTTACAATAATTTCTGCCTGGTTCCATTCGCCCGGTGCTTTTACAGGTTCGCTGCTGCTTTTAATTAAATCGTATAAATCGCCGGCGCGGTGCTTGGTTATTTTTCCATCGGGGTGGCCATCATTGTCCAGCACCTGCATTTCCGGACCAGATTTAAATGTATGATCATATTTAGCAGTGTCTTCCTGTACAAGAAAGATAACACCGCTGTTACCGTTTTTAGAAATCTTCCATTCCAGTTTCAGATCAAAATTTTCGTAGCTGTTGTTGCTAACCAGGTCGCCGCCTTTTTTAACTGAAGTATCAATAGTTAATGCGCCGTCTGCAACTTTCCAGCGGGATTCTGCAGTTGGCTGACCATAAGTATGCCAGCCGGCAGTGGTTGTACCATCAAAAATAGAAACAAAACCCGAAGCAGTGGTGCTGTCTGTAGCGGCAGGTTTTGCGGTAGCTGTGTCTTTAGTTTCTGTTGTGCTGGTATCAGCACTGTTATTGCATGCAGCCAATAAGGCCATGCATGCAGCAAGCAATGGAAGTTTCATGCAGTTTATTTATTTGTTTTTTAGAAGAAGAATGTATTTCACCATAGCCTTTGCATCATCAGCAGATAAAGCTGCGTGCGCCGTCATAGGTACAGAACCCCAATTGCCTGAGCCGCCTTTTATTATTTTTTCTGCCAGGGTGTTTATAGTGGCATCGTCTGCAGTGTATTTATTGGCTACATCGCGGTACGCCGGACCGGTAGATGTTTCATCAATTTTGTGGCAGGTAAGACAATCTGCGCCACCAATTAATGCAAGGCCTTTTTGGTAATCAGGATTTGCAGAAGGATCTGCAGCAGCTGGTTTTGCAGCAGTAGTGTCTGCACCGGTTGTACTTTTTGTTTCACCATTATTACAAGCATAGCAAGCAGCAACAATTAGTGAAAGGGCTAAAAACTTTTTTATCATAAAAACAATTTTAAAATGTAACTAAAGGTATATTGATATCTGAAATCTTTTACTGCTTTTAATTTCATAAATGAAATACAAAATAGAACGCTGATTCTCGCAAAGAAAAGCTACAAGCTGTTAGCCATTAGCTGCAAGCTTAGCAGTTTCGAAGAAACCCCCTGTTTATTGCCTCAAAAGTTATCGTCTCTAAAAACTCCCGTGCTTCCCTGTGTCCGCCCGCGTCTCCGTGGTAAAGAAAAGCTACAAGCTGTTAGCCATTAGCTACAAGCTGTGATTGTTTCGAAGAAACTCCCTGTTCATTGCCTCAAAAAGCTATTGCCTCAAAAAATTCCCGTGCTTCGCTGTGTCTCCGCGTCTCCGTGTAAAGAAAAGCTACAAGTTGTTAGCCATTAGCTGCAAGCTTAGCAGTTTCCAATAAACACCCTGTTCATTGCCTCAAAAAGCTATCGCCTCAAAAAATTCCCTTGCTTCCCTGTGTCCACCCGTGTCTCCGTGGTAAAAAAAAGCTACAAGTTGTTAGCCACAAGCTGCAAGCTTGGCAAACTCTCTGTCTCCGTGGTTAAAAACATAAAAACTCATCACAATCATAATAATCTGCGTTCTGTTTTTTCACGCCGAAGGCGCATCAAAGCCCTAGAATAGCCCTATTAAACTTTTCATCGCTACCCGTTCCTGCAAAATCATCAAAAGCTTTTTCTGTTACGCGGATAATATTGTTTTTAATAAACGCAGATCCTTCCTTAGCGCCATCTTCAGGATGTTTAATAGCACACTCCCATTCCATTACTGCCCAGCCTTTATAATCGTAAGCCGCCAGTTTACTAAAGATAGATTTAAAATCTACCTGTCCATCGCCCAATGAGCGGAAACGGCCTGCACGGTCTATCCAGTTTTGATAACCACCATATACACCCTGTTTGCCTGTTGGATTAAACTCTGCATCTTTTACATGAAACATGCGGATGCGTTCGTGGTAGTTATCGATGTATTCAAGATAATTAAGGCATTGCAAAACAAAATGAGAAGGATCGTAAAGTAAGCAAGCCCTTTTGTGATTGTTTACTTTTTCGAGGAACATTTCATAAGAAACGCCATCGTGCAAATCTTCTCCGGGATGAATTTCATAACAAAGGTCTACACCATTTTCATCAAACACATTCAATATAGGAAGCCAGCGTTTTGCCAGTTCTTTAAAACCAGTTTCTACCAATCCTGCCGGGCGTTGTGGCCACGGATATACTGTTTGCCAAAGCAAAGCGCCACTAAAAGTAGCATGTGCATTCAACCCTAAATTCTGAGATGCTTTGGCAGCATATTTTAATTGTTGTACCGCCCATTCTGTTCTGGCAGTTGAATTATTGCGGTATTGTTCAGGTGCAAACCCGTCAAACAATTCATTGTAGGCAGGGTGAACGGCTACTAATTGTCCCTGCAGGTGGGTAGACAATTCAGTAATTTCTAAACCCGCACCATTTACGATGCCTTTTATTTCGTCTGCATAAGTTTTACTTTCTGCAGCCTTTTGCAAATCAATACAGCGACTGTCCCATGTAGGAATTTGCACACCCACAAAGCCAATGCTTTTTGCCCACTCGCAAATAGTTTTTAAAGAATTGAAAGGAGCTGCATCGCCCATAAACTGTGCAAGAAAAATTCCAGGACCTTTTAGCGTTGTCATTAAGAAGTATTTTGAAAAGTTATTAGCCGTTAGCTATTGGCTGTTAGTAATTACATTATCAATTTTTACTCTCGTCTTAAAAGCTAGTAGCTAATAGCTAGCAGCTCACAACTGGTATTCCAACCATTTCTTATCGCTTTGCGCCGATGCTACAACGTTGTCTATAAATGCCATGCCACGAACGCCGTCTTCCACACCAGGAAAATCGAGCATTTCTTTTGTTGGCGTAGTGCCATCTATTTTTGCAGACAAGGTAAGCGCAAAGTTTCTGTAAATATTTGCGAATGCTTCAAGATAACCTTCGGGATGACCACCAGGCGTACGTGCGTTATGCGTTGCAAAACTACTAAGCCTGTCGCCATAATTGCCACCAGCCCTTAATATTTGTGTTGGTTGATCAAGCCATTTCACCAATAAAGTATTGGGTTCGTGCTGTGCCCATTCTATACCACCTTTTTCTCCGTACACTCTTATTTTAAGAGCATTTTCTTCACCTGCTGCTACCTGGCTTGCCATTAAAACGCCAGCGGCGCCATTATCTAATTTCAACAATACGTTGCCGTCATCATCCAATGCACGGCCCGGAACCATAATATTAAGATCTGCGCAAAGGTGCGTAATTTTTGCGCCGGTTATATATTCTGCAAGATGTGCTGCGTGTGTACCAATATCTCCCATAGCGCCGGCTTTACCACTTTTCTTCGGGTCTGTTCTCCATGCGGCCTGTGCATTGCCTTCGCGTTCGCTCATTTTGCTAAGCCATCCCTGCGGGTATTCAACCCATACTTTTCTAATCTTTCCCAATGCCCCATCTTTTATCATTTGCTTAGCATGTTTCACCAATGGATAACCGGAGTATGTATGTGTTAAACAAAGCAGCAAACCTGTTTCTTCTACTTTTTTCTTTAATTGTTTTGCTTCATCGCTTGTAAAAGCAATTGGTTTTTCAATCACTACATGAAAACCATTTTCAAGCGCCATCATAGCAGGGGCAAAATGTGCAAAGTTTGGTGTAACGATGGTTACAAAATCCATGCGCTTGTCTGCAGGTAATGCAGCTTCTTTTTTTATCATCTCCTCGTAATTAAGATAGATACGGTCTTCCGGTAAAAAAAGCATGTGACCAGATTCTTTGGCCACTTCCGGATTGATGCTAAGCGCACCGCATGCTACTTCTATTAATCCATCCATATTGGCTGCAAGGCGATGAATAGCTCCTATAAATGCGTCTTTGCCACCACCAATCATTCCCATTCTTAACTTTCTGTTCATTGTAATAGCGTTAAAAAGATTTAATAATAAAGTATCGTTACCGGATAATAAAGTATTGGTACAAGCAATCTGATCTATAAAGAAAAGAATGTGACAGGAAAAGTAAGAAAGTCTTTTCAAAAAAAATGATCAAATAAATAAATTGTAAGGTGGTAATTCTAAAAAATAAAAATTACATTTAGCTCCGCAATTTTTGCGGACAGCTTTGAGTTTTACCTGTTTAAGTTTTTTCCGGAGGAACCTTGCATTAGCAGGGATGGAATAGTTTAAGACAGGTTAAATCTGAAACATGTCCGGTTTTTTCCACCTAACCTTTTAACGATATGCTACCTGAAGTTCAACGCAAACAATTATTCATTGCAAGCTGTACAGCTTTACTTGTAACCTCTCTTTCTTTTGGTATAAGGGCCGGCATCTTAAACCGACTTGGTACCGAGTTTCAATTAAATGCACAACAATTAGGAACCATTGCTGCAACTGCCTTCTGGGGCTTTCCGCTAGCAATAGTTGTTGGTGGTATGGTGGTTGATATTATTGGAATGAAAAAACTTTTGCTAGCCGCATTTGTGTTCCACCTTATTGGCATATTGCTAACCATTTTTGCAGGCGGCTACTGGACCTTATTTATTTCAACATTATGCGTTGGTATTGCAAATGGAACAGTAGAAGCAGCCTGTAACCCGCTGGTAGCTACAATACATGCAGATAATAAAACCACAAAACTTAATCACTTCCATTTATGGTTCCCCGGCGGAATTGTAATAGGTACATTGATTGTTTATTTTCTGGATAAAGCAGGTATAGGATGGCAAATACAAGTTGGCTTAATGCTTATTCCTACAATTGTTTATGGTTACCTTTTCAGCAAACTTACTTTCCCTGTTACAGAAAGGGTTGCTAGCGGTATATCATCTGCAGATATGTATAAAGCTTTGTTGAAACCATTGTTTATTTTGATGATCATCCTGATGTTTGGAACTGCTATTACCGAATTGTTTACCGGCCAGTGGATTGATGTGTTACTTAAAAATGTTACAGACAATGCCATTTTGCTGCTTACTATAGAAACAGGAGTAATGGTTGTAGGAAGAGCGTTTGCTGGTCCGGTAGTACACAGGCTGGCCCCGCAAGGCGTATTGTTAATTTCTGCAATTCTTGCTACGCTTGGTTTATATTTATTAGGCCATTCAACAGGCAATATGCTTTTTGTTGGCGCTTTAGTATTTGGAATGGGCGTATGTTATTTCTGGCCAACCATGATTGGTTTTGTATCAGAAAACCTGCCTGAAACAGGTGCAGTTGGTTTAAACTTTATGGGTGCAGCAGGAATGTTTGCCGTGTCTTTGTATATGATTTTTATGGGCGGTTACTATGATAAATTACAACAGAGTAAATCGCCAACCGAAGCCGGACGTGACATAATTAATGTAACCATGATAATACCAATTATACTGGTAATAGCTTTTACAGGTTTGTTTTTTTATATGAAAACTCAAAAACAGAAAAAGTCATTGGTTACCGCGTAAACTGTTCAGGCATTCATTTTTTAATCTTCAATTATGCCATCAAAACAAACCCGTCGTTCTGCATTAAAAAATATGCTTGCCGGCACCGCTGCCATTGGGGCTTCTTCCATTTTGCCCGCTATGGCTTCAGACGAACAACATTCAGAAAAATCATCTGCTTTGAAATTTAAAGGAAATATCAACCACTCGGTTTGCCAGTGGTGTTACGGATTTGTAACACTGGAAGAATTGTGCAAAGAAGTAAAAAGCATTGGCTTTAGCGCCATAGATCTTATTGCGCCTAAAGACTGGCCTATACTACAGCAATATGGCATATACAGCTCCATGTGCTATCATGGTGGTAAGGTTAGTTTAACCAATGGTTTTAACCGCACTGAGTTTCACGATCAACTGGTGAAAGATTATACAGAAACCATTCCGCTAATGGCAAAAGCGGGTTATAAAAATCTCATTTGCTTTAGCGGCAACCGCGGCGGAATGGATGATGAAACAGGTTTTAAAAACTGTGTAACAGGCCTGCAAAAAATTTTGCCGCTGGCAGAAAAACACGGTGTTATTATACAGATGGAATTGCTGAACAGCAAGGTAGATCACAAAGATTATATGTGCGATAAAACTGCCTGGGGCGTTGAGCTTTGCAAACGAACCGGTTCAGAAAACTTTAAACTGCTGTACGATATCTATCATATGCAGATTGACGAAGGCGATGTTATCAGAACAATAAAAGACAATCACCAGTATATTGGTCATTACCATACTGCGGGTGTGCCTGGCCGTCATGAAATAAACGAAAGCCAGGAATTGTACTATCCGGCTATTATGCAGGCGATAATTGATACTGGTTTTAAAGATTATGTAGCACAGGAATTTATACCAACAGGAAAAGAAACAAAAGATAAAATGGCTGCACTTAAACAAGCGGTAAAAACTTGTGATGTGTAGGGAAGCCACAACTATTAGCTTCTAGCCGCAAGTTGGTCGCTATTAGTTTTAGATTGCTTTACTTAAAACTAAGCCTCTTTATTACTGAATCATTAGAACCAACAAAACAAACGCTTGCGGCTTGCCGCCAGCAACTAAAAAACTTAAATATGGCAGACAATACGTACGACGCAATTGTAATTGGAAGCGGCATTAGTGGCGGATGGGCCGCAAAGGAACTTTGTGAAAAAGGATTGAAAACAATTATGCTGGAACGCGGAAGAGATATAAAGCATGTTGTTGATTATGCAAGTGCTAATAAAGATCCCTGGGATTTTCCTCACCGTGGTGGCCGCACACAGCAAATGATAAAAGACTATCCTGTTCTTAAAAGAGATTACCCGCTTAATGAAACCAATCTCGATTATTGGTGCAGCGATAAAGACAGTCCCTATACAGAAGTAAAACGTTTCGACTGGTTTCGTGGTTACCATGTAGGCGGCCGCTCGCTTATGTGGGGAAGGCAAAGTTATCGCTGGAGCGATTTTGATTTTGAAGCCAATGCCAAAGATGGTATCGCTATAGACTGGCCGCTGCGTTATAATGAAATAGCGCCGTGGTATGATTATGTTGAGAAATTCGCTGGCATCAACGGCTCTCATGAAAATATGCCGCAATTGCCCGATGGTCAGTTTCTTCCTGCTATGGAAATGAACTGCGTTGAAAAAGACGTGGCTGCAAGAATGAATGCACATTACGATCCTAAAATGTTCCGCCGTATAATTATGGGCCGCAGTGCCAATCTAACGGTGGCGCATGAGGGAAGAACAAATTGCCAGTACCGCGATAAATGCTGGCTGGGTTGTCCGTTTGGTGCCTACTTCAGCACACAATCTTCTACATTGCCGGCAGCAGTAAAAACGGGTAACCTTACACTGCGTCCGTGGAGCATCGTTACAAAAATTTTATACGATAAGGATAAGAAAAGAGCTACAGGTGTAGAAATACTGGATGGGGAAAGCATGAAAACCTACACGTACTATGCAAAAATAATTTTCCTCAATGCGTCTACATTAAACTCTGCGTGGATATTAATGAACTCTGCTACTGATATATGGCCCGATGGTTTGGGCAGCAGCAGTGGCGAATTGGGCCATAATATTATGGACCACCACCTGGGTGTTGGCGCAAGCGGAAAAGTAGAAGGTTACGAAGACAAATATTATTTCGGACGCCGTGCAAACGGTCCTTACATTCCCCGCTATAGAAATTTGTTTGGAGATAAAAGAGATTACCTGCGTGGCTTTGGTTACCAGGGTGGCGCAAGCCGCCAGGGATGGGGAGATCATATTCCTGAATTAACAATAGGCGGTGCATTTAAAGATGCTATGACAGAACCCGGTGGATGGAGCATGGGCTTTGGTGGTTTTGGTGAAACATTGCCTTACCACGAAAACAGGATCTACATTGATAAAACTTTGTACGGAGATAAAACGGAAATATTTAAAGACCCTATAATGGGCAGGGAAATAGAAAGACCTGTAGCAGATAAAAGCGGAAAACAACGTGTAGATAAATGGGGACTGAGTGTTCTTGCATTTGATGTAGAATACAAAGAGAATGAAAAGAAGATGCGCAAGGATATGCTGAATGATGCTGTTGAAATGCTTACAGTGGCCGGCGTTAAAGATGTAAAAGGTTGGGAAGGAGATGGTACATTGGGAAGAGGTATACACGAAATGGGTTCTGCACGTATGGGCAAGGATCCCAAAACATCTGTTACCAATAAATTCAACCAGGTGTGGGATGCGCCAAATGTTTTTGTAACTGATGGATCATTTATGACCTCAGCAGCATGTCAAAATCCATCGCTTACTTATATGGCGTTTACTGCAAGGGCTGTAGATCATGCAGTGAGTGAGTTGAAGAAAGGAAATCTATAATCGTTAGCTATTAGCTACAAGCTGCTGGCTAGCGGTTATTTGGTAAGTGTGAATACAAGGGTTATTGTTCAAGTTTTTGGAATACTGATGGATGATAAGAAAGCTATTAGCTGCAAGCAACAAGCTTTAGCTGATAACTAAGTATGACTAACAATAAAAAATTTACTAACGAAACAAAGCTTGCAGCTAATCACTACCAACTTGTAGCTTTCTTACTGCAATCGATTACATAAATAAAAACATATGCTATGCCAGGAGATTCACTAAATGTAAACAACAAAGCAAAAGATCAAAACACTTTTGATGCAATTGTAATTGGCTCTGGTATCAGTGGTGGTTGGGCAGCAAAAGAACTTACAGAAAAAGGATTGAAAGTATTGTTGCTTGAACGTGGCCGCGACCTTGTACATGTAAAAGATTATGTAAACGCAACAAAAGACCCGTGGGAGTTTGCGCACCGTGGCAAGATGCGTACCGTGCAAATGGAAAAAGATTATCCCGCATTAAAAAGAGATTATCCTTTAAGTGAAGCTAATCTTGATTACTGGTGCAGCGACAAAGAAAGCCCCTATACAGAAATAAAACGGTTCGACTGGTTTCGTGGCTACCATGTAGGTGGCCGTTCGCTAATGTGGGGAAGACAAAGCTATCGCCTTAGTGATTTGGATTTTGAAGCCAACGCTAAAGAAGGCATTGCTATAGACTGGCCTGTTCGCTATAATGAAATAGCACCGTGGTACGATTATGCAGAAAAATTTGCAGGCATCAGCGGTTCAAAAGAAGGGTTGCCGGAATTGCCCGATGGACAGTTTCTTCCACCAATGGATATGACATGCGTAGAGAAAGATGTGTCTGCCCGTATAAAAGAACATTATAAAGGTGTTCGTAAAATGATTATTGGCCGTGTTGCCAATCTAACGGCACCGCACAATGGAAGAACCAATTGCCAGTTCAGGAACAAATGCGCATTGGGCTGCCCCTTCGGCGCTTACTTCAGCACACAATCTTCTACATTGCCAGCAGCAGTAAAAACAGGCAATCTTACACTTCGTCCATGGAGTATCGTTACAAAAATTTTATACGATAAAGACAAGAAAAAAGCAACCGGTGTAGAAATACTGGACGGAGAAAACAACAAAACATACACTTACAACGCAAAAATAATTTTTGTAAATGCTTCTTCATTAAACTCCGCCTGGGTATTAATGAATTCTGCTACGGATATCTGGCCCGATGGCTTGGGTAGCAGCAGTGGTGAGCTAGGCCATAATGTAATGGACCATCACCTGGGCGTTGGCGCAAGCGGGCATGTAGATGGTTACGAAGACAAATATTATTTCGGCCGCCGTGCAAACGGTGTTTATATTCCGCGTTATAGAAACTTCTTTGGAGATAAAAGAGATTACCTGCGTGGCTTTGGTTACCAGGGTGGCGGAAGCCGCGAAGGCTATAGCCGCTCTATGGAAGAATTGGCTATTGGCGCAGCGTTTAAAGACGCACTAACAGAACCAGGTTCGTGGACAATGAACATTGGTGGCTTTGGTGAAACATTGCCTTACCACGAAAACAGAATTTATCTAGATAAAGCA
This sequence comes from Chitinophagaceae bacterium, assembly GCA_044227095.1. Taxonomy (GTDB): domain Bacteria; phylum Bacteroidota; class Bacteroidia; order Chitinophagales; family Chitinophagaceae; genus JACMLD01. The sequence continues at coordinate 1,306,851 of JBGAFV010000001.1, forward strand.
TTGTATGGAGATAAGATGGAACAATTTAATGATCCTATTACAGGAAGAGATTTAGGCATGCGCCCTGTGCCCGATAAAAATGGCAAACAAAGATTAGATAAATGGGGATTGCCCATTCTTGCTATGGATATAGAATATAAAGAGAACGAAAAGAAGATGCGCAAAGACATGCTGAATGATGCCATAGAAATGCTGGAAGCTGCCGGGGTGAAAAATGTAAAAGGCCGCGATGGTGATGGAACACTTGGACGTGGCATACATGAAATGGGTACTGCACGTATGGGCAAAGATCCTAAAACATCTGTGCTTAATAAATTTAACCAGGTATGGGATGCGCCAAATGTATTTGTAACCGACGGATCGTTTATGACATCTGCATCCTGTGTAAACCCATCATTAACCTATATGGCATTTACAGCAAGGGCAGCAGATCATGCAGTTAGTGAGTTGAAGAAAGGAAATTTGTGAGGAAGCTACTAGCTATTAGCTGTAAGAGACAGGCTTTAGCTGATAACTAAGTATGACTAACAATAAAAAATTTACTAACGAAACAAAACTTGCAGCTTGTAGCTAACAACTTGTAGCTAATAGCTCAGTTATATAAAACAAATCAAACAATAATACTCTATGCCCGGCGATTCTCTCAACATCAACAACAAAGCCACAGCACAAAATACTTTTGATGCCATAGTAATAGGATCTGGTATTAGTGGCGGATGGGCTGCAAAAGAATTAACCGAAAGAGGGTTAAAAGTATTGATGCTTGAACGCGGCAGAAACTTTGAGCACATCAAAGATTATAAATCTGCAACAAAAGATCCGTGGGATTTAGAACACCGCGGAACAGTTACAAGAGAGAGTTTAAAAAACCGTCCCGTTATTGCACGCACATGGGGCAAAAGCGAACCTATTATAGATTATTGGGTGCAGGACAATGATGCACCTTATCATGAAATAAAGCCGTTCAGATGGTGGAGGGCTTACCAGTTGGGTGGCCGTTCTATTTTATGGGGAAGACAAAGTTATCGCTGGAGCGATCTTGATTTTGAAGCCAACGCAAAAGACGGTTGGGCAATTGACTGGCCTATACGTTACCGTGATATTGCACCCTGGTATGACCATGTAGAGAAACACATCGGCGTAAGCGGTTCAAAAGAAGGATTGGCACACCTACCCGACGGACAATTTCTTCCACCAATGGATATGACCTGCGTAGAAAAAGATGTTGCCGAGAGAATTAAAGCAAAATGGCCGGGTAAACGATATATGTTTATTGGACGTGTTGCAAATTTAACTGCACCCGTTCCGGGAAGAACACAATGCCAGTTCCGCAACCGTTGCTGGGAAGGTTGCCAGTTTGGTGGATACTTCAGCACACAGTCTTCTACACTGCCTGCAGCAAAGGCAACCGGCAATCTAACTGTTCGTCCATGGAGCATTGCATCAAAAATTATTTACGATAAGGATACAAAAAAAGCAAAAGGTGTAGAAGTTGTAGATGCCGAGAATAATAAAACATACGAATTCTATTCTAAAATTGTTTTCGTAAATGCCTCTGCGTTAAATAGCGCCTGGGTATTGATGAATTCTGCTACTGATATATGGCCTGAAGGTTTGGGAAGTGCAAGCGGAGAATTGGGTCACAACATAATGGATCATCATTACAACCTGCATGCATCTGGCACAGTAGAAGGTTATGAAGACAAATATTATTTCGGTCGCCGTGCCAATGGTATTTATATTCCACGCTTTGTAAACATGAATGGCGACAAAAGAGATTACCTGCGTGGATTTGGTTTCCAGGGCGCTGGCAGTCGCCAAAGCTGGAACCGCGAAATAGCAGAATACAGTATAGGTGCTAATTTCAAAGATGCATTAACAGAACCCGGTCAATGGACGATGGGTATTGGCGGCTTTGGAGAATTACTGCCGCACCACGATAATACCATCAGCCTTGATAAAGAAAGAAAAGATAAATGGGGATTGCCTATACTGGCAATGAATGCTGTGTTGCAGGAGAATGAATTAAAAATGCGCAAAGATATTTTGATAGAAGCTGCAGCCATGTTGGATGCTGCCGGCGTAAAAAACATTACAACAAATGATGGTGGCCACGAAATAGGCGATGGTATACATGAAATGGGTAGTGCAAGAATGGGTAAAGATCCAAAAACATCTGTGCTTAATGAACACAACCAGGTTTGGGATGCTAAGAATGTATTTCTAACAGATGGCGCTTGTATGACTTCATCATCATGCGTAAACCCTTCGCTTACTTATATGGCGCTTACAGCAAGGGCAGCAAATTTTGCAGCAGATGAATTGAAGAAAGGAAACATCTAGCTGTAAGCGACAAGCGCTTAGCTGATATGCTAAATATGAGTAGTATAAAATTTAATAACGAAACAAAACTTGCAGCTTGTAGCTAAAAACTTGCAGCTTAACATGGGCGACACACTAAACATAAACAACAAAGCAGTAACGCAGAACACATACGATGCTATTGTAGTAGGCAGCGGCATTAGCGGCGGTTGGGCAGCTAAGGAACTTTGTGAAAAAGGATTGAAAACATTGGTGCTGGAACGCGGAAGAGATGTAAAACACATAAAAGATTATACAGGTACTAACCTGGATCCATGGGAACTTGAACATCATGGAGGTTCTACACTTAAAAACAGAACAGACAGTCCTATACAGAGCAAGTGCTATGCATATAATGAAGTATCTAAAAAGTTTTTTGTAAACGATTTGGAGAATCCATACACACAGGTAAAACCTTTCGATTGGGTGCGTGGCAACCATGTTGGCGGAAGAAGCTTAACATGGGGAAGACAATGCTACCGTTGGAGCGATGTAGATTTTAGCGCCAACGCAAAAGATGGTTTTGGTACAGACTGGCCTATACGTTACCGTGATATTGCTCCCTGGTACGATTATGTAGAGCCATTTGTTGGCATTAGCGGCTCTATAGAAAACTTACCACAATTGCCCGATGGAAAATTTTTGCCACCAATGGAAATGAACTGTCTTGAAAAACAGGTGGCCGAAAGAATAAAAAATGCTTTTACAGACGGAAGAAGAATAATCATTGGCCGCTCTGCTAATCATACAGCAAAATTGGGTGAACGTGGGCCTTGCCAGTTCAGGAGTAAATGCCACGAAGGTTGTCCGTTTGGCGGATACTTTAGCAGCAACTCGGCTACTTTACCTGCAGCAGCAAAAACCGGTAATCTTACACTAAGGCCTTTTTCTATTGTGCTGGAAGTATTGTACGATAAGGATACCAAAAAAGCAAAAGGCGTTCGCATACTGGATTCGGAAACAAATAAAACCGAAGACTATTTTGCAAAGATTGTTTTTATAAACGCTTCCACACTTGGCACCACGCATGTTTTACTCAATTCTGTATCGGAAGTATTTCCTAATGGATTGGGCAATACAAGCGGACAGGTAGGCCATAACTTAATGGATCATCATTATGGCGTTGGTGCCAATGGAGAGTCTGATGATTTTGCAGACAATTACACTTATGGCCGCAGGCCCAATGGCATTTATGTACCACGTTTTAGAAATATAAATGAAGCAACCAAACAGAAAGATTATGTACGTGGCTTTGGCTACCAGGGTGGTGCCGGCCGCGGCAGAGTGTATGTAGAAGAAGGCGTTGGCGCAGCATATAAAGATTCGCTTACAGAACCTGGCAAATGGTCTTTTGGAATTGGAAGCTGGGGAGAACACCTGCCTTATTACGAAAACAAAGCCACGCTGAATAAAGATAAAAAAGATAAATGGGGATTGCCAACACTAAGCATAGACTGCGAGTTTAAAGCAAATGAAATGGCTATGCGCAAAGACATGATGAATAGCGCCGCAGAAATGCTGGAGAAAGCTGGTTTAAAAAACATCAGCACGTATGACAGTGCACTCAATCCGGGTTTCTGCATTCATGAAATGGGAACAGCGAGAATGGGAAAAGATCCAAAGACATCCGTACTCAATAGCAATAACCAGATGCACGATGTAAAAAATGTTTTTATAACTGATGGCGCATGCATGGCTTCATCTGCCTGCCAGAACCCATCAATTACCTATATGGCTTTAACAGCAAGGGCAGCAGATTTTGCGGTGAAGGAATTGAAGAAAGGGAATATTTAGCTGTTAGCTATTAGCTGCAAGCTGCTAGTTAGCCGCTGTAGATGTAAATGCAAGATTTTTTGTTCAGGCTTTTGTAACACTGATGGATCCGAAGAGAGCTGCTAGTTATTAGCTGCAGGCGATAAGCGCTTAGCTGATATGTTAAACATGATTAGTATAAAAATTTAATAACGAACAAAACTTGCAGCTTGTGGCTAAAAACTTGTAGCTAATAGCAGCTAAACGTAAATAAGATTAAAAACTCAGTTATATAAAACAGATCAAACAATAACACTTTATGCCCGGCGATTCACTAAACATAAACAACAAAGCAGTAACGCAGAACACCTACGATGCTATTGTAGTGGGCAGCGGCATTAGCGGCGGTTGGGCTGCAATGGAGTTGTGCAAGAAAGGGCTGAAGACAATTGTATTGGAACGTGGCAGAAATGTAGAACATGTAAAAGATTACCCCACAACCAATCTTGCGCCATGGGAACTACTGCACCGCAATACCATTACCAATAAACAAAAAGAAGAACAGCATGTGCAGGTGCGTGGCTTTTGCAATGAAAGCAATGCTCATTTTTTTGTAAACGATATAGAACATCCTTATACGCAGGTAAAACCTTTTGATTGGATACGTGGCTATCATGTTGGCGGTAGAAGTTTAATGTGGGGAAGACAATGTTACCGCTGGAGCGACTTGGATTTTGAGGCCAATGCAAAAGATGGTCATGGTACAGATTGGCCTATACGTTACCGTGATATTGATTCCTGGTACAGTTATGTAGAAAAATTTGTTGGCATTAGTGGTTCAAAAGAAGGATTGCCGCAATTGCCCGATGGCGATTTTCTTCCACCGATGGAAATGAATTGCCTTGAAAAACATATAGCCGCTAACATAAAAGATAAATTTACAGACGGCAGAAGGATGATTATTGGCCGCGTTGCTAATCTTACCCGTGGATGGAATGGCCGTGGTCCTTGTCAATCAAGAAACCTTTGCGATCGGGGTTGCCCTTTTGCTGGTTACTTCAGCAGTAATTCTGGAACACTTCCTGTAGCAATGGCTACTGGCAATTTAACGCTAAGGCCGCATTCAATTGTAATGGAAGTTATCTATGATAAAGAAAAGAAAAAAGCAAAAGGTGTACGCATCATAGATGAACTTACAAAGAAGACAGAAGAATATTATGCAAAAGTAATTTTCTTAAATGCGTCTACAATCGGGTCAACATACATATTGCTTAATTCAAAATCGGATGCGTTTGCTAATGGATTGGGCAATAGCAGCGATCAGCTTGGAAGAAATTTAATGGATCATCATTATCATGTTGGCGCAGGAGGATCGTTTGAAGGTTTTGAAGATCAGTATACATTCGGCAGAAGGCCAAACGGAATTTATGTTCCGCGTTTCCGCAACCTTGATGAAAAGACAAAACAAAAAGATTACCTGCGCGGCTTTGGTTACCAGGGTGGCGCATCCAGAGGAAGAGAAGGCAACCACGAAGGTATTGGCGCAACTTTCAAAGAATCATTAACAGAGCCTGGAAAATGGAGTATGTGGTTGGGCAGTTGGGGAGAGCATTTGCCGTATGAGGACAACCGCGTAACACTTAGCAAAGACAAAAAAGATAAATGGGGATTGCCACTTGCAGATATTGATTGTGTGTTTAAAGAAAATGAAAGAGCAATGCGCAAAGACATGATGGATAGTGCCGCAGAAATGCTGGAGAAAAGCGGTCTGAAAGACATTTATACTTTTGATGACGCAGAAGCAAATCCCGGATTATGCATTCATGAAATGGGTACAGCAAGAATGGGAAAAGATCCCAAAACATCTGTGCTTAATGGAAATAACCAGCTCTGGGATGCAAAAAATGTTTTTAATACAGATGGTGCATGTATGGCATCGTCTGCGTGTCAGAACCCTTCTGTTACTTATATGGCTTTAACAGCAAGGGCAGCAGATTTTGCAGTGAAGGAATTGAAGAAAGGAAACATCTAGCTGTTAGCTGCAAGCGATAAGTTCTTAGCTGATATGCTAAACATGATTAGTATGAAAAATTTAATAACGAACAAAACTTGCAGCTTGTAGCTAACAACTTGTAACTAATAGCTAATGGCTTGTAGCTAAAAACTTGAAGTTCAAAAATGGGGGACACACTTAACATAAACGACAAAGGCATACAGCAAAACATTTTCGATGCGATTGTTATCGGCAGCGGTATTAGTGGTGGCTGGGCGGCAAAGGAATTGTGCGATCATGGATTAAAAACTTTAGTGCTGGAAAGGGGAAGGGATGTAAGGCATATAAAAGATTATCCAACCACTAATTTAAACCCATGGGAATTTGCGCACCGCACACAATTAACATCAACCCTAAAAAAAGAAAACCCTATAGCAGACAGCTGTTATGCTTTTGATGAAGCAACGCAACATTTTTTTGTAAAAGATAAGGAGCATCCTTATATACAGGAAAAACCTTTTGACTGGATACGCGGTTACCAGGTTGGTGGCAAATCATTAATATGGGCACGGCAAACACAGCGCTGGAGCAAATATGATTTTGAAGGGCCCGCAAGAGATGGATTTGCGGTAGACTGGCCTATACGTTATGAAGATTTGGCACCGTGGTACAGTCATGTAGAAAAGTTTGCTGGCATTAGCGGCAATAAAGACGGATTAGAAACATTGCCCGATGGAGAATTTTTAGAAGCATGGCAAATGAACTGTCCCGAAGAACATATCCGCGAAAAAATTCTGGCAAAGTATAAAGACCGGTATGTTATTCATGGAAGATGTGCGCACCTTACCAAACCAAAAGAAGTACACCTGCAACAGGGGAGAGGTCAATGCCAGGCACGAAATATTTGTTACAGGGGTTGTCCGTTTGGCGGTTATTTCAGTTCTAATTCTTCTACAATTCCATGGGCCGCAAAAACCGGTAACCTTACATTACGCCCGGATTCTGTTGTGCATTCTATTTTGTACGATGATAAACTAGGTAAAGCAACTGGTGTGCAGGTGATAGATGCGCATACCAAACAAGCAACTACTTATTTCGCAAAAATAATTTTTGTAAATGCGGCTTGTTTAAATTCAAACCTGCTGTTGTTAAATTCTACGTCATCACGTTTTCCAAATGGTTTTGGAAACGATAATGGTTTGCTGGGCAAATACATGGCATTTCACAATTACCGTGGCAATATAGATGCAACTATAGAAGGTTTTGAAGACAAGATTGATTATGGAAGAAGGCCTACTGCAGTAATGATGCCCAATTTCAGGAATGTATACAAACAGGAAACTGATTTTTTACGCGGCTATATGGTTCACTATAGTGCTGGCCGCAGAAGAGGAAGTGATAAGGACAATGAAGGAATTGGTGGCGAGTGGAAAGATTCAATAACAGAACCCGGCGTTTGGAATGTTTCTATGATGATGCAGGGCGAAACTATTCCCAAAGAAAAAAGTCAGCTACGCTTAAGTAAAGATAAGAAAGACGATTGGGGCATACCCTTGCTGGTAACAGATATTGGCTATGACGAAAACGATGAAAAAGTATTGAATGATTTTTTACAACAAGGAAAGGAAATGCTGGAAACAGCAGGCTGTAAAAATATCCGCCCGTACGATAATGGCCGTAAGCCCGGAAATGATATTCATGAAATGGGCGGCGTAAGAATGGGAAAAGATCCAAAAACATCTTTGCTTAACAAATGGAACCAGTTTCACAATTGTAAAAACGTATTTGTAACAGATGGCGCCTGTATGGTTTCTACCAGTACGCAAAACCCATCGCTTACTTTTATGGCAATTACAGCAAGAGCGGCAAATTATGCAGTAGAAGAATTGAAGAAGGGGAATATATAGAGCTGTTAGCCATTAGCTACAAGCCGCTGGTATTTGTGGTAATGAGGGAGGACTAAGAAAACTGGGATTAACAAAAAATACACGGCGTAAAGATTAACTGTCAATAGCGGCCTTCTAATCTAAGTTGTGTGAAAACGTAAAAAGAAATATCTTTAAAAACTATAAAACAAATCAATATGGACAGACGAGAGCTTATCAAAATGATTACTGTTCTTACCGGTACCGCTTTTATAGGCGGCGAGCTGTTGCTTACTGGTTGTAAAAACGAACCTGCCATGGGCGGCGCCGTTTTTAATGCAGAAGATGTTGCTTTTTTAGATGAAGTAGCAGATACCATTTTGCCACCAACAAAAAGCCCGGGTGCTAAAGCTGCAAAAGTTGGACAGTATATGACTGTAATGGTAAATGATTGCTATACAGAAAGCGATCAAAAGATTTTTCATGAAGGTATAGGCAAGCTAAACGAAGCCAGCAAAAAAGCAAATGGTAAATCTTTCATGGAGTCTACACCAGAGCAAAGAACAACTTTTCTTACTGCGCTTGATAAAGAAGCAAAAAGCTATCAGAAAGATAAAAAGAAAGAAGACCCCAATCATTATTTTACCATGATGAAACAGCTTACATTGTCGGGCTATTTCACATCAAAAGAAGGTGCTACACAAGCATTGCGTTATGTGGCAGTACCTGGTAAATATGAAGGTTGTATACCTTACAACAAAGGAGATAAAGCCTGGGCTACTTAGTAGTTGGCCTGACGTTCTCGTCTTACCAATTAAAAATCCCAAGCCATGGTTCGTGTCTCACGAACCATTTAGAAATTTGAACTTATTTGCAGCCATATATACGGCCGGGTGGTGAACAACTGCCTTGCTGCGTTAAGTGCCTGATGCTATACAGTATCGGGCACTTTTTTTATTGGTCTGATGTCCCTGTCTCACGAACCATAGTGCTATGCAATTGCATAATCCAATATCTTTAACAAATGAAACGCTATACTTTACTCCTTACTACCTTCTTTGTAACAACGTTGTTGTCTGCACAAAAAAACAAAGACGAAAAAGAAATAACCGATATACTAAACAGGCAAACGCTTTCCTGGAACAAAGGAAACCTTGAAGAATTTATGAGTGGTTACTGGAACAACGATTCGCTGATGTTTGTGGGCAAAAGCGGCGTTACTTACGGTTATGCCAATACGCTAAACAACTATAAAAAGAATTATGATAGTCCTGCAAAAATGGGCAAACTCTTTTTTGAAATACTGAAAGTTAAAAAACTGTCCGAAGAATATTATTGGGTACTAGGCAAATGGTTTTTGAAAAGATCTGCCGGAGATGTTGGCGGTCATTATACTTTATTGTTCAGAAAGATTAACGGCAAGTGGATGATTATTGCGGACCATAGCAGTTAGAAATTATTTATAATGCTTATCCGTGCGGAAATTTTTTCTTCCATAATTTTTTCAGGAGTATGAAAGTGCCGATAGAACTCAGCACGACCCAGGCATAAAAAATATAATTGCCCAATGTTGGTTTATCAGAGAAAAAAAACCATAGACCATAAATTCCTGCTGTAAGAATAATCATCATATACACCAGTACAAGTGTAACAGACCATACAATCCGCTTTAAAAAATCCTGTACATCTGGTTCCATGTTGCTCATGAGAAAAAGTATTTAGTACTGAGTATTTAGATTGAGGTTAAAGTTAGATAGTTCTGTAGGCGGAAAGCTGAAAAGAAAACCTGTTGCAATAAACATAGAGATCTGCAATGGAAAAACTATGAACACCCGAACTTCGAACTAATGACTCCCGACTAAAGACTGACTAAAACTATTCCATCAGCAAATTCCGGAACTGTACAGAATCTCCGTTAAAAACATTGAAGTCAACTTTATAACTTACGCCATTTACTCTTCCGCCTTCACTGTGTTGCCAGAAAATCCAGTCACGTTTTATACGCGGCGTATCCTGCCTTAAGTAATGCGCCACCCACAATGGATAGTCATCAAACTGCCCTTCAAGATATTGCTTGTAAAAATCTACATTGGTATAGATGATTGGTTTTACACCATAATACTGTTCTGTGGTTTGTAAAAAAGATTTTACTTCTTTGCGCAAGCGTTCTGTTGGTACGCCATAGGTTTGTTCAACATCTAAAACCGGTGGAAGATCGCCCCGTTTAAGGTTCACTACATCAATAAAATTCTGCGCCTGCAGCTTTCCGCTTTTTGTAGCAAGGAAAAAATGATAAGCACCTCGGCACATGCCAGCATCTTTAGATTTAAACCAGTTTTGATTAAAGTGGCTATCTACCCTGCCAATTCCTTCTGTTGCTTTTATAAATGCAAAACCAATTTTTATATTTTTTACCTGCATGTTTTTTACAAGGTCCCAGTTAATATCATCCTGGTGGTGAGATACGTCAATGCCGTGAATGGGATAATTATCGGGAACTGCAATGCCAAACTCCGGATAGGTAACAAAATTGCTGGCATGATAGCGGTACCACCAGAAAGCAGCAAGGCCCATGCCGGCAAATACAACAAATACCAATATAACCTTGCGGGAGATTTTCTTCTTTTTTCTCGTTGCCATCAGATTTTCAAACTCAATTGCAAATATAAACGCTAATAAGCACGAATGACGCTAATAAACATGAATGAAATGCAAAGAGACTAAGGCATTAGGGCGTATTTGCATGTATTAGCGTTCCAAAGATTTATACGTTTCTTACGGCAACCGGTGTTAATTTTACAGTGTAATATGGGCCAGTTTAATTTCAATGATAGCCTTAATTTATTATCAAAACTTACACCGCGCCGTGCATGGAATGCGGCAAAAGTGCTGAGCAGCTTTTACATTAGCAAATGGACAAACAAACCAGTGCAATGGGGATTGCCTGTTTCTATTTCTATTGAACCAACTACTTCCTGCAATTTACGCTGTCCCGAATGCCCCAGTGGCCTGCGTGCCTTTACCCGCGCAACCGGCATGTTAAAGAAAGATTTTTTTAGCGAAACGATTGATCAGTTATACAAAGAATTGTATTACCTGGTTTTTTATTTCCAGGGAGAGCCCTACCTCAATCCGCAGTTTTTGGATATGGTGAAATATGCTGCTGATAAAAAAATTTATACCGCTACTTCTACCAATGCACATTATTTAAACGATGCCAATGCTAAGAAAACTATTGAGAGCGGCCTAGACAGGCTCATAATTTCTATTGATGGCACCACGCAGGAAACTTACCAGCAATACCGTGTAGGCGGACAATTAGATAAAGTGCTGGAAGGTGCAAAGAATATGGTAAAGTGGAAAAAGGAAATGAAAAGCAAAACACCTTTTATCATTTTTCAGTTTCTTGTGGTAAGGCACAACGAACACCAGATAGAAGATGTAAAAAAACTGGCAGCAGAAATTGGTGTAGACGATGTATGGTTTAAAACTGCACAGGTGTATGATTATGAAAACGATCCCAATCAGCTTATTCCAACCAACAACAAATACAGCCGCTACCGCAAAAACAAAAACAACCAGACAGAAGTAAAAAACACTTTGCAAAACCATTGCTGGCGCCTCTGGCACGCACCTGTTATTACATGGGATGGTTTGGTAGTGCCCTGTTGTTTTGATAAAGATGCACAGCACCAGTTGGGCGATTTAAAAGGCAAACCGTTTAAAGAAATCTGGCAAAATGGAAAGTACACGGCGTTTAGAAAAAATATAATGCAAAGCCGAAAGAATATAGATATCTGCGCCAATTGCAGCGAAGGCACAAAAGTTTGGAGTGATTAAGAAGAGCTACAAGCTGCAAGCTTAGCAGTTTCGAAGAAACACTTTGTGGTAAAGAAAAGCTACAAGCTGTTAGCTATTAGCTGCAAGCTGGTTGTTTCGAAGAAACACTCCGTGTATCGCCTTAAAAGTTATCGTCGATAAATGCCTTTAATAAATCCGTGCTTCTCTGTGTTCTCCGTGCCTCCGTGGTTCAAAAAAAAAATCGCGAAATCAAAAAATCTCAAAATTCTATAACATGCCCCTTTCCTCATCAATACAATCTCGCCTCAAATACCAGCACGAAACATTGCATGACCTGATAAAAGGTTTAAGTGAATCACAGTTGAAAGAACGTGTTAACCCCGATAAATGGAGCGCATTTGAAAACATTGTGCACTTGGTAGTCTACCAGCCGGTGTTTTTGAAAAGGTTGCAATTAATTGCCCACAAAGACAATCCCCAGTTTGAAAGATATAAAGCTGATGACGATCCAGTTTTTCATCAATACCTTTCCATGTCTTTAAAAGAATTAATGAGCGATTTGGAGACGCAGCGTTTTATCATCAATAACCATCTTAACCAATTAAGTGAAACGAATTTGCGAAGAGAAGGTGTTCACCCGCTTTATGGCGGTTTCAATGTTGGCCAGTGGGCAGATTTTTTTCTTTTGCATGAGGCACATCATTTTTTTACCATTTTTATGCTTACTGCGGCATTAAGGAAGAGGTTTGTTCAATAATTTTGTCTTGAATAATACATTCAAATTTGTTATATGGGGATAGAAAAAGATATTAGCCAGGCTAAATTCAGGAGCGAATACCAGAAAGCTACCATCAACCTGATCTATACTTTCAACTGGATGAATGAGCGTATTAAAAACATGCTGGACCAATACGACATCACGCCCCAGCAGTTTAATATACTCCGTATTTTACGCGGTGCTGGAAAACCGATTTCTACATTGCAAATACGCCAGCGCATGCTGGATAAAATGAGCGATACAAGCCGTATTGTAGACAGGCTTTTAAAAAAAGATCTTGTACAAAAAGTAGTGTGCGAAGGAGACCGCAGGCTGGTAGATGTAACCATTTCTGAAGCCGGCATGGCGTTGCTAAACCGTATAGATGCCCATCAGGATGAAATGGACAACGTTTTTAAAAATCTTGACGAAGAACAGGCAATGGCGTTAAACAAGCTGCTGGATAAAATCAGAAGCTCTGAATAATGTAATTTCGTTGCTTAAAAAACGTTAGTGTGGCATGATGTACAGGCTCTGTTTTCCATTATTTTGTTTCTTCTTTTTATCATTTCAAACTTCTTTTGCGCAGCCCAAAAAAGAATTCAGGGCGGTGTGGGTAGCTACAGTAGACAATATAGACTGGCCCACCAAAGGCAATTACAATACAGAAAGCCAGAAAGCAGAATTTATAAAGCTGCTGGATATGCACCAGCGCAATGGCATGAACGCCATTATTATGCAGATAAGGCCTGCTGCTGATGCTTTTTACCCTTCTCAATACGAGCCGTGGAGCGAATGGCTAACAGGTAAACAAGGCCTGCCCCCTTCTCCTTATTACGATCCGCTTCAGTTTATGATTGAAGAAGTGCACAAACGCGGAATGGAATTTCACGCATGGTGCAATCCTTACCGGGCAGAGTTTGCAATAGGAAAATCGTCTGTAGCACCTAATCATATTACTCGCATACACCCAGAATGGTTTTTACCTTATGGAACAGTGCGGCTGTTTGACCCGGGAAATAAAGAAGCACAGCAATATGTAGTAAGGGTAGTAAGAGATATTGTAAGCAGGTATGATGTAGACGCTGTTCATTTTGATGATTATTTTTATCCTTACCGCATAGCGGGAAAAGAATTTCCGGATACGGCATCTTTTCGCAAATACGGAAATGGCATGAACAAGGATGACTGGCGCCGCAGCAATACAGACAGCATTATTCTTGCACTAAGCAAAGCCATTAAAGAAGAAAAAAAATATTGCCGCTTTGGTATTAGCCCGTTTGGTGTTTGGAGAAATGCAGATAAAGATTCTACAGGCAGCAATTCAAAAGCCGGACAAACCAATTACGATGATTTGTATGCCAACATTGTATTATGGTTGAAAGAAGGATGGATAGATTATGTAGCACCGCAATTGTATTGGGAGTTTGAACACTCTCATGCGCCTTATGGTCCACTGCTGGATTGGTGGAGCAAAAACAGCTACGGCAGACAATGTTATATAGGATTGGGTATTTTTAAAGCGGGAAGCAATGCAAGCTGGAGAAGTAAAGATCAATTACCGCGGCAAATAAGAGAGCTAAGAAACATGCCTAATATACAGGGCGAGATTTATTTCAGCAGCAAATCATTTGACAGAAACCCTAATGGCTGGAATGATAGTCTCCGGAATAACTATTATAAATACCCGGCGCTGATACCTCCAATGAATTGGATTGATAGCAGCGTAATTGCAAAACCGGAAGTTGTTTTAGCATCACCAGGCCCTAACGGAAATACAATTGAGATAAGAAATAAGGAAACGGTTAAAAAAATAAAAGCGTTTGTAGTATATGGTTTTAATGCAGGCGATTCTCCTGCAGATCAATCGGATCCTAAAAACATTATAAGGATTATTCCGGCAGTAAATGATATAACGCAGTTTGTATTACCGCAATTTGGTCCTGCTGCAAAACGTATTGCAGTTAGCAGTGTTGATTTTGAAAACAATGAAAGCGAGCTCTCTTTCCTGGCACAATAGCCATACTGCAGGTTCTCAATTCCGTTCAAAAAATACCAGATATTTAACCCTTACCGGCACCGAATCTTTTCTATTTTTGCAATTCGTTGGCAGTTGGTTAAAGAGAGCTCAATCGTGATACAATAGTTGAAGTGAGTGACACAACGATGATCAATCTGTGTTACTTCTGTTGGTCACACAAATGTTTTGCTAACCAATCGAACTAGAATTACTAATTATCAATTACTAATTTTTAATTATCAACCTATGCCCGGCTTTGAATTATTTGGCAGCGACGAAGTAAATGGTGTAAATGATGTGCTTGAAACAGGCATAATGATGCGTTATGGATTTGATGGCCCACGCAAAGGTATTTGGAAATCTAAAGAGCTGGAAGCGGCTATCTGCACCACATTTGGAAGCAAGTACGCACAACTGGTAAGCAGCGGCACTGCTGCATTAACTACCGCAATGGCTGCGCTGGGCATTGGGTATGGAGACGAAATTATTTTACCTGCATTTACTTTTGTGGCCAGTTTTGAAGCGGTATTAAGTGTTGGCGCAATACCTGTATTTGTAGATGTAGACGATACCTTAACGCTAAACCCCGATGCAGTAAGAAGCGCCATTACCCCAAAGACAAAATGCATTATGCCCGTGCACATGTGCGGCAGCATGGCAGATATGGATGCGCTGATGGCTATTTGCAAAGAACACAATCTTACATTGCTTGAAGATGCATGCCAGAGCATTGGCGCTACTTATAAAGGCAAAAAACTAGGGAGCATTGGCGATGCCGGAACTTTCTCCTTTGATTTTGTAAAAACAATAACCTGCGCAGAAGGCGGTGCTGTAATTACAAATCGCGAAGATGTTTATGTAAACAGTGATGGTTATAGTGATCATGGTCATGATCATAAAGGCGTTGACCGCGGCGCGGATCTTCATCCTTTTGTTGGGTACAACTTCAGGATATCTGAACTGCATGCAGCAGTTGGCCTGGCACAAATTCAAAAGCTGGATCAGTTCCTGGATATTCAGAAGCGCAATCACGCAGCGCTAAAAGAAATATTATCGCAAGTGCCGGAGGTTTCTTTCAGGCGCATTCCGGATCCTGCAGGCGATAGCTGTACTTTTCTTAGCTGGTTTTTACCAACAGAAGCCATTACCCGTGCTGTAGTTGCTTCGTTAAAAGAACAAGGTGTATTGGCCGGTAACTTCTTTTGGTTTGATAACAACTGGCATTATATCCGCAAGTGGGATCATCTTAAAGAAGGCACTACATTAAATGCTTTAAGTCCGGAACACAAGGCTGCAGTAATGCATCATGCCAATAAGGATTTTAGCGCCAGCCATGCTGTTATGGGCCGCTGCATTTCTACTGCTATAGGTTTACTTTGGACCGAAGAGCAAATAAAAGATAAAGGCGATAAGATAGTAGCTACTATTAAACACGTATTGGCGCAGCAAAGTGTTTCGGCGTAAGAATACAGTTCGGAAGTTCGGAAGTTCTTTATTGCAACACATCTCACTACAATACAAAGCCCTGAAAAGGCGAAGTATAACAGCGAAAGGCGAAGCCCTTCGCTACAAAATGCAGACTATTTGCCTTCCAACTTATTTACATAATCTAATCCACCGAGCCGAAATCTTAGCGGAATAGCTGTAGCTTTTTGAAACTGCAATTCTTTTTTGCAGAAAAATCCAAAATGCTGTGTGTAATAATCCGGAGCAATACCAGCAGAAACAGGTAATGCTAAATTACCCGTAAGAGGCTGTGAAGGATTGATCGCCACAGGATTTATAACTTTTTGGGCGGGAATTTTAGCAAAAACAACCGGAACGGGTACAACGCTCAAATGCCTTGTTTGGGCTGCCAGCGGCTGGCCAACCGCCAAAAAAATCAACACAACAAGAAATATGTAAATACGTTGCACCATCATATTCTATTTTGTACGTAAATTACGGCCTGATTTTTGTGGATCAGGGCGATTTTTTTATATTTTATTTATTCAGAGGTAGTTGTTCTAAATCCTAAGCAAGTTATGTCACTGGGACAGAGTTTACAACAAAGGTTGCTTCAAAAGTTATCACCACAACAGATTCAGTTAATGAAACTGCTGCAGGTGCCAACTGCAAACCTGGAGGAGCGCATTAAAGAAGAGATGGAGGAAAACCCTGCATTGGAAGCCAGCGAGGATGGGCATGATGACAGCATGACCGAAGAAATTAAGGACGAGTTTGACAGCAGCAATGAAGAAGATTTTGAAGCAGACGGAAGCGAAGAACAATACGATAATATTGATGTGAGTGATTATGTGTCTGACAGTGATGATGAAGTTGGCGACTATAAACTCCGCGATGATAATTATGGCGATCCGGATGAACAGAAAACGGTTCCTGTTAAAGTAGAAACATCTTTTCATGAAATGCTGGCCGATCAACTGGGTATGCTAAACCTTGACGATCGTTCGCAAAAAATTGCTGAACAAATTATTGGCAGCATAGACGATGATGGTTACCTGCGCAGGGAAACTTCTTCTATTAAAGACGATTTGGCCTTCAGGCAAAACATAGATGCTGCTGAAGAGGAAATAGAAAAGCTGATTGAAAAGATCCAGCATTTTGATCCTTCAGGTATTTGCGCAAGAAATTTACAAGAATGCCTTTTGCTTCAGTTATACCGCAAACTGGGCGAAGGCCGCCCGGTTGAACAGGCCATTATGGTGCTTGAAGATTATTTTGAAGAGTTTACCAAGAAGCATTACGAAAAAATTCAACGGGGTTTGAATATTGATGATGACGGCCTGAAGGACATTATAGCACA
Source organism: Chitinophagaceae bacterium (assembly GCA_044227095.1). Lineage (GTDB taxonomy): Bacteria > Bacteroidota > Bacteroidia > Chitinophagales > Chitinophagaceae > JACMLD01. The sequence goes on from JBGAFV010000001.1 coordinate 1,324,206, forward strand.
AATAGTAAAACTGAACCCAAAGCCAGGTGGCAATGTGGGTTCTATGAACAAAGGCGAAAGCTATATTATACCCGACTTTTTTATAGTAAATAACGCCGGCAAACTTGAGCTAACGCTTAACTCCCGCAACGCACCGGATTTGCGCATTAGCGAAGGCTACCGCGATATGCTGAAAGATTACGACAGGGGCAGCAAGAAGGACAAAAGACAGAAAGAAGCTGTATTGTTCATCAAACAAAAAATTGACGCAGCCAAGTGGTTTATAGATGCCATTAAACAAAGACAGCACACCCTTACCAGCGTTATGGGTACCATTATGGAATACCAGCATGAGTTTTTCTTAACAGGAGATGAAACCACCATGCGCCCAATGATCTTAAAAGACATTGCAGAACGAACCAATCTTGATATTTCTACTGTAAGCCGTGTAGCCAACAGCAAATTTGTGCAAACAGAATTTGGTACTTATCGTTTAAAATTCTTTTTCAGCGAATCATTAAGTACAGAAAGCGGAGAAGAAGTTTCTACCCGTGAAGTAAAGAAAATATTAAGTGATATGGTTGGCGACGAGAGTAAGAAAAAACCACTGAGCGATGAAAGGCTTACCGAATTGCTGCAGGAAAAAGGATATAATATAGCACGCCGCACCGTAGCCAAATACCGCGAACAACTGAATATACCTGTAGCAAGGTTAAGAAAGGAACTGTAATTAGAAGGAAAGTTTTTAGTTGTTAGCCATTAGCTGCAAGCTGGTTGTTTCGAAGAAACACTCCTTGTATCGCCTTATTGTCTGAACTAGGATTATTAGGATGTATACGATTTTTAGGATAATTCAAAAACTATGATGGTAAAGAAAAGGTACAAGCTTAAAAGTTTCGAAGAAACTCTCTGTGTATAGCCGTAAAAGAGATCCCTTATAAAACACATTGACTAAAACTTCGACGCCTCTGTAGTTGATCATAAATTCCCTTTGTGCTTCTTTGTGTCACCGTGTCTCTGTGGTTAAGAAAAGCTACAAGCTGTTAGCTATCAGCTGCAAGCTTAGCAGTTTCGAAGAAACTCTCCTTGTATCGCCTTAAAAGAGATCGATCATAAAAACATATTACTAAACTTTAAGCGCCTCTGTAGTTAATCATAAAATCCCCTTTGTGCTTATTTGTGTCACCGTGTCTCTGTGGTAAAGAAAAGCTACAAGCTATCAGCTGCAAGCTTAGCAGTTGTGTTACCTGTGTCTCCGTGGTTAAGAGAAAAATCTTGATATTTGCAGCATGGAAAATGAAGCATCAATAGCAATAAACCCGTCGGCAAATAATTATTCATGGCCTCAGCCAATTCGTAGTTTTGGGCATATTGTTTCATTTATTTTTCATCCGCTTTTTATTCCATCTTATATCACCCTGTTGTTCGTATATGCAGATCCTTATGCGTTTGCAGGCATGAACGACAGACTGAAACTATTTAAAGTTTTTTCTGTTGTATTTACTACAGCCTTTCTTCCTTTGTTTAGTGTTTTATTGATGAAGCAACTGGGCTTTATACAAAGCATTTTTCTGCGCACCCAAAAAGATAGGATTATACCCTATATCGTTTCAATGATATTTTATTTCTGGGCCTGGTATGTATCTAAAAACGTGCACGATAACCCTGCCGAAACGGCTATGCTGTTGTCTGTTTTTTTATGTTGTATAGCTGGCATGATGGCCAATATTTATTATAAAATAAGCATGCACGGTATTGCCATAGGCTCATTGCTGATTTTATTTTTTTGGCTTGCATACAGCGGCAATACCATAGGAAGCGCATGGCTTTATATTGCTATTTTAATAACAGGCCTTGTTTGTACGGCAAGGTTTATAGTATCTGATCATAATTCTTTTGAAGTATACAGCGGCTTGCTTATTGGCGCACTTTGCCAGGCAGTGGCTATACTTATTGCAGGTTAGGAAGCTGTTGGTCATTAGCTGCTAGCTATTAGCCATTAATTTATATTGCTATTGCAGGAGGCATTATATTCTTCAAATAATAATAATCGTACTAACACGAAATAATTTTGTTTTTACTAGCAGCTAATAGCTAACAGCTAGTAGCTCGTTCTTTAAAATAACAAAGCCCAACCATAGGGTACGATCGGGCTATTGTTCTTCCAAACCATCTGTATGTAAGTCCAAGCTAAGAGTTCAATATCTTCGAGTGTGTTAAGTAATTTTTTGTTGGGTGATATATAAAAAGGCAGCTTCCATTTTTTATAGTGTTGATAACATTGTCTACCTGGTTGGCTGGTACTGCAGGACAACCAAAACTTCTTCCTGTAAAAGGATTGTTTTTTATAAAACCTGCACCCACATATTCTGAACCATGTACAACAATATTGCGTTTATCAGCCTTATCATTAAAACCTCTTTCAAGGCCTTCAATTTTTAAAGACAATCCATGGCCACCATAATAAGTAGTTTCTGTTTTATAAAAACCAAGGCTGCTCATATGGCTTTCAGGATTGTTTGAAAAACGGCGGGCATATTCTGAACCAGATCTTCTGCCATGTGCAACATATGTATTGATCAATACTTTTTGCTGATCTATATCAATAACAAAAAAACGTTTGCGGCGAGATGACTGGCTGAAATCACAAATGGTAAGCACAGATTCACGTGCAAGCATCTTTTTTTCCTGCAAATAGAGGTAGCCTTTATAAGCATAATTAAATGCAGCTTGCGTGAGACCTAAACTTTTCAGTTTTAAAGTTTCATACAAAAGCACAGTTTTATTGGCGTTGGCCGAAGTGGTATTAACAGCACTTGCCCCAACAGTTGTTGTGCTTTTTATAGAATAATCGCCAGCATTATTTTTTACGGGGATGATGATGAGCAACAAGAAAAAAACTGAACTGCCCAATAATTTGAAAAGGGTTTTCATTTTGGTAATATGGATTTTGTGTTGTTGATTCTCGCTTACAAGAAACAGAAACGGTGAACAAAATATTGTGATATTATTATAAATTCAAATTAATAATACAAAATTTTTTATTGTGCGTGCGCAAAGATAATTTGTTTTGTAAGCAAGGAAATTTACTTAGTAAAACATTAAGATTTTCTTAGGCAAAAAAGGGGTTTTTACGATTGTTTTTCGGGCGAAAATTCAAGGGTATAGATCCTAATTAACAAAATAAAGAGTGAAATTAATAATGGGCCGAATATAAGGCCGATAAACCCAAACAGGTTGATACCCACAATAACACCAAAAGCTGTTACCAACGGATGTGTATCGCCAATTTTTTTCTGAATGGCAAAACGAAAAACACTATCTACAGTACTAATAATTCCAAAACCATATGCAAGCATTGCAAAACCTCTCCACGAATCGTTTTGTGCAAAAAAGATAAGCGCAATAGAAACATAAGCCGCAGCTGCACCTACCACAGGTAGCATGGAAGTAATACAGGTAACAACAAACCAGAACATAGGTTCTTTTACACCAAGTACAAAATAACCTATCAGCCCTATAATACCTTGAAAGAGCGCAATCAATGGTATGCCTATGGCATTAGACATTACCATTGTTTTTACTTCTGTTGCAATACGGTTTAAATTCACATCACTCATTGGCAGCACCCTGTATATGGTTCTTTCCATATTTCTTCCTTCTACCAACATAAAATACAGAATGAGGTACATAAATATGATGGTGGTAAGGGTATTAAAGGTTGCACCAAGTAGTGAAGGAAGATTGCGTGCAATAAATTCTCCGAGGGATTTTATATAAGATTCATCAATAAATTTAAAACCAGTTTTGTATTCCAAATTTTTTACAAATGATTCAAGTGCAGCAATCAATTCTGATGAATGCTGCATAGTATAATTAATTTTTGATGAAAGCATGTTGATAAGAATACCAATAGGCACAAGTATAATAAGGAAAGAAGCCGTCATAAGCAATGTTGCAGATAGCGATGGTTTCCACTTCCGGAAATACACCAGCCGGAACATCCACTTGCGCATGATAACATATAATGTAAGTGCGCCAAGAAAAGCGGGGATAAAACTTTTCAGTTCACTGAATAAAATATAACCCAGCAACACAAGTACTGAAATAAATGTGAGCTGCCTTATCCTGCTTTCTGGTATATATTCATTCATAATCACAATATATAGAAAAAGCAATTATTTAGTATGCAGTATTTAGTATAAGGTATGAATACGGTGCGACCGATTTAAATTTCCGTCTCAATACTTTATACTGAATACGGCTAGATTTTTTTATCCTTCCATTTTCCTTTTTTGAAAACCAGGTAACCTGCAATGGCTGCAGCTGTTTCAGAAACGGGTATGGCTATAAACACACCCGCCGGGCCCATATGCAATACTTTAGAAAGTAAATACGCCAACGGTATTTGGAAGCACCAGTAAACAAAAAAATTAATAATGGTTGGGGTTTTTGTATCGCCTGCACCATTCAGTGCATTTAAATAAACCATTCCTATACCATAGAATAGAAAACCCGAACTCATGATTTGTATGGTGCTTACGGCATATGCAGCTACTGTTTCTTCTTTTGTAAAAAATGCTGCTATATACCCGGAAAATGCAATAAACAGAACTGAAATAGCACCCATAAAGATGGCGTTGTATTTTGCTGTTCTTGCCACCGATAATACGGCTCTCTCCGGTTGTTTTGCGCCAAGATTTTGTCCTACTAATGTAGCCGCCGCATTGCTTAATCCCCATGCAGGCAATAAAAAAAACATGATAACCCTTATGCCGATTTGATAGCCTGCTGATGCATCGCTATGGCCGGTTTGCGCTACCAGGCTTGCAAGTACAATCCAGCTGCATGAGCCAATTAAAAATTGCAAAGTGCCCGACCATGCAATACTTATGAGTGATTTGATGATAGAAAAATCCGGCGTTAAATGCTTAAGCGAAAATTTTATTAATCCCTTGCCATTAAATAAATGATACAATTGGTACAAAACGCCAATGCCCCGGCCAATGGTTGTAGCCATAGCTGCACCTTGTATACCGAAAGCTGGTATTGGCCCTAAACCTTTAATCAGCAATGGACATAAAATGATATTGCACAAATTAGCAAGCCACAAGCTTTTCATTGCCATCATAGCATTGCCTGCGCCGCGGAAGATACCATTTATTAGAAACAGCAACATAATAACTAGGCTTCCGCCCATAACAATATTTGTATAACTTATACCGGAACTGATGGCGGCTTCTTCTGCGCCCATCAGCCTTAATATTTGCGCAGAAAAAATATAACCCGGAATACTTACAGCAGCCGTTATTGCAAGGGCAAGAAAAATAGATTGCATACCAGCTTTGGTAGCAGCTTCCGGATCTTTTTCACCAATACGCCTGGCCACCATTGCAGTTGCAGCCATTGATATTCCTATTGCAAGAGAATAAACAATAGTGATTACAGATTCTGTAAGGCCAACAATAGATGTGGCGTGTTTGCCAAGGTGACTTACAAAATAAATATCTACCACAGCAAAAACACTTTCCATGCACATTTCAAGCACCATGGGTATTGCCAGTAAAATAACTGCTTTGCGAATGCTGCCAGTGGTATAATCTACGGTTTCGCCACTCATAGATTGTTTAATGACAGAATAAATGCGAGATAACCTATTTGTTGGTATAGTAGTAGCAGATGAAGAGGACATGTAAAAAAATTTGAAAATAAATAAATAGAAAAACCCAACCAGGGTGGTTGTTTGCTGTGAAATCTATAAAGCGGAGGTTCTTTACAATGGGGGCGAACCTAGAACATTTTCATATGCTGAAATTGTAGAAAGTTTAAAATTAAGAATATTTTCCCGACAGGAAAAAGATTTGTTACAAACACGCAGCTATTATACACAGTACAGTATAGTGGATGAAATCGTTTAATTTAGAACTGATGACAATTCTTATTGCACCAGATAAGTTTAAAGGAAGCCTTACTAGTTTTGAGGTTACACAAGCAATAAAAGCAGGACTAGAAAAAAACCTGGCAAACAAAATATTGGCTTTTCCTTTTGCAGATGGCGGAGACGGCTTTGCTGCTGTAATGAAGTATTACCTGCATACAGACACCATCTGTTGCAAAGCAACCGATCCGCTTGGCAGACCAATTGATGCATCTTATGAGTGGAGTAATAAAAACAAAACAGCTATTATAGAAATGGCTGTTGCCAGTGGACTTGTATTGCTGAAAGAAGAAGAAAAAAATCCGTTAAAAACATCTTCTTATGGAACAGGACTGATAATAAAACATGCAATAGAAAATGGTGCAAAAAAAATACTGCTTGGGCTAGGCGGAAGCGCAACCAATGATGCAGGAATAGGAATTTTGTCAGCATTGGGTTTTGTATTTATGGATACTGATGATAAAGTACTGGCACCTGTTGGCGAAAATCTTTCAGCAATAAAAAAAATAATAGCACCTGTTGTATTACCTGCTGTACAATTTGAGATTGCCTGCGATGTACAGAATACATTGTATGGACCGCATGGAGCAGCATACATTTATGCGCCACAAAAAGGCGCAGATAAAAATAGTGTTGAACTACTTGATAGTGGGTTGAAAAATTTTGCAACAGTGATTGAACAGCAAACCAGCAAAGATGTAGCACAGTTTACTGGTAGCGGTGCCGCTGGCGGAATAGCAGCAGGGTTACAAGCGTTTTTCAATATTTCATTAGCTAAAGGTGTTGAACTGGTTGCTGCAGCAAGTAATATAAAAGAACAACTGCAAACTGCGGATCTTCTTATAACCGGCGAAGGAAAAATTGATAATCAAAGTACAGAAGGAAAAGTAACCGGCTATATGGCATCGCTGGCAAAACAATTTCATATTGATTGTATTGCAGTTTGCGGAATGTCTGCACTTTCTGAAAAAGAAAAACAATCAATGGGCTTTAAAAAAATTATTACACTTGCAAACAATACTGCAGAAGCTAAATATGCGATAGAGAATGCAAGTAAGTTATTAGCGGAAAAAGCTTCTGTTATTTTAGCAACTCAGACTTAAATACAAATTCAACAGCAATATATTTAATGAAAAGAACACTGGTTATAGGCGATATTCATGGCGGGTTGAAAGCATTAATACAAGTGCTGCAACGTGCTGCTGTTTCTGCCGATGATACACTGATCTTTTTAGGCGATTATGTAGACGGATGGAGCGATTCTGCGCAGGTGATTGATTATGTAATGAAGCTGGAAAAAAATCAGCCTTGTATTTTTCTTAAAGGCAATCACGACGAATGGTGTGAAGACTGGCTACGCAACGGTCGTGCAGATAAAACATGGATACAACATGGCGGAACTGCAACAATAAAAAGTTATGCTGCAATCAGCAATACAGCAAAACAACAACAGCTTGTTTTTTTTGAAAGAATGAAACCGTATGTAATTGATGCAAACAACAGATTGTTTGTACATGCAGGTTTTACGTCTATGCACGGACCAGAAAAAGAATTTCATACTTCATCTTTTACCTGGGATAGAACGCTTTGGGAGATGGCAATTACGCTTGATAAAACCATTGATAAAAATTCGCTGGTATATCCAAAGCGGTTAAAGCTGTTTAGTGAAATTTATATCGGTCATACGCCTACGTTATATTACAATGAGGTTGTGCCTATGCACGGCTGCAATGTGTGGAATATAGATACCGGCGCTGCTTTTACCGGCAAACTTTCTGTTATGAATATTGATACAAAAGAATACTGGCAAAGCGATCCGGTAAAAAATCTTTATCCCAATGAAGCTGGAAGAAATAAGGATTGATGTAAGTAAAGAGATACAAACCTTGTTTTATCTCTCGCAGATTTCTTTTAATTTGGCAAGTGCGCCGGGCCATCCATCGTTAAACATTTTTTCCCATGCAGGATTGATAAACATCTCCACGTTAAGCCGTGTTGAATTTTTAACGGCAATAAAAAAGTAGCTTTCTTTTGTACCCACCCATCCTTTTGCCATGTCACTCTCTTTGTCTTCAACACCGCCTTCCAGTAATACAGCAATATGTTCTGCAGTTATTTGCTTATAGGGATCACATGTTGTAATGGTAGCCAGTGTCCCGCTTCCGTTTGCACCAATAAAACGAATGTTTTCTCCCTGTTTCCAACTGCCTTTATATAAAGATCCGGGCCAGCTTACACCTGTCCATTCCTGGTAAGTATCGTGTGTAAGCATGGTTGTCCATACTTTTTCGGCAGGTGCATTAATGCTAATAGTATATTCAAGCTTTTTCATACAATCGTTTTGTTGTTAAAAAATAATGCTAATTAAAATTATAACAATGGCAATTGCAGAACAGGGTTGTTTAAGACATTAAGCGGTTAAATTGCGACATCTATTTCTTTTTATACAAAAGGAAATGTTGTATTGGCAAAAACTCACCGTCATAATCAAGTACAAAACCGTTTGCGTTTAATTCTTTATTGAGTTGTTTAACGGTAGTTTTATGTAAAGCTTTTATAGGTACAGTAGGATCTTCGCCACGGTATTCTATCAGTAAAATTTTCCCTGTACTTTTAAGCGCTTTGTGAATTTGTTGTAACATTTCATGTGGGTAGGAAAGTTCGTGGTATACGTCTACCATTATTGCAAGATCAATACTGTTGGGAGGAAGATTCGGCGATTGCTCGCTGCATTTTACTACTTCAACAATAGAATCTTTCAACAATGATTTTTTATTGCGAAGAAACTCGATCATTTCATCCTGTATATCTGCTGCATATACTTTTCCTTTGGGAACTTTTGCCGCAAGCCTGAAAGTATAATAGCCTGTACCAGCGCCTATATCTGCAACAACACTATTGGGCGTCAACTTTATATTTTCTATAGCCAGGTTAGTATTTTCTTCCTGTTGCCTGCTGTCTCTTTCCAACCAATCGCTGCCTGCCGCACCCATTACATGCGCAATTTCACGGCCCATATAAAATTTCCCAATGCCATCTGCAGATGCTTTGCGAAATTTGTAAACGGTGTCACTATTTTTATTTGCCGGAGAAGACTGCCCAAAGCAAGTTGTTGCACCAAAGCATAAAAAAATTAATAATGCAGGTTGTAGCGGCATAAGGCAATTTAGTGAGAAAGCATAAACAATAAAAAATCAAAACTAAATATACCATTATGTTCATCCTAGAAAATTATTCCACGGCTGTTATCTTCTGCATCATCACCATGCTTTGCTGGGGCAGTTGGGCCAATACACAAAAACTTGCAGCAGGTACATGGCGCTTTGAATTATTTTATTGGGATTATGTGATTGGCATTTTATTGCTTAGTTTAATTTTTGCTTTTACCCTTGGCAGTAATGGCGCTGTGGGAAGAAGTTTTACTGTAGATGTTTCACAGGCAAGTTCATCCAATTTGTTTTCTGCCATAATTGGCGGCGTTATTTTCAACCTTGCAAATATTTTATTGGTGGCTGCAATCTCAATAGCAGGTATGTCGGTTGCATTTCCTGTAGGAATTGGCATTGCATTGGTGTTGGGCGTAGTAGTAAATTATTTAGATGCACCGGAAGGGAATGCCGGTTTGTTATTTGCCGGCGTTGCACTAATTGCTACGGCTATTATTCTAAATGCAAGAGCTTATCAAAAAATGTCGGCCAGTAAAGCTTCGCCATCCACAAAAGGATTAGTATTATCAATAGCCGCCGGGTTGTTAATGGGCTTCTTTTATCGCTTTGTTGCCAAAGCAATGTTCAGCAATTTTTCGGTGCCTGAAGATGGTAAACTAAGCCCATATACTGCAATTGTATTTTTTGCAATAGGCATTCTGCTGAGCAATTTTATTTTTAATACCTATATAATGAAGAAACCATTTACAGGTGAGCAGGTAAGTTTCAATCAATATTTTAAAGGAGGTATTCGTAATCATTTAACAGGAGTATTAGGCGGCGTTATCTGGTGTGTGGGTATGTCTTTCAGCATTATTGCATCAGGCAAAACGAGCCCTGCAATTGCTTACGGGTTGGGGCAAGGCGCAACAGTTGTTGCCGCAATTTGGGGCATCTTTATATGGAAAGAATTTAAAAATGCACCCAAAGGCACATCTGCATTAATCAATCTAATGCTCCTACTTTACATTGTTGGGCTTACGTTAATCATCCTTACAAAAATTTAATAAGGCAAATGAACAAAAAGATAGTTGTTATAGGAAGCATCAATACTGATATGGTGGTAAACTCACCCAAAATCCCTGTGCCGGGACAAACCCTCATTGGGCATTCATTCATTACAACCGGCGGAGGTAAAGGTGCAAACCAGGCAATGGCTGCGGCGAGGCTTGGCGGCGATGTAGTTTTGATAAGTAAAGTAGGTGATGATGCTTTTGGCAAAGTCTCAATAGCAAATTTTGAAAAAGAAAATATCAATACAGCTTTTATTTCGGTAGATAAAAAGGAACCATCGGGTGTTGCTTTTATTGTAGTGGATGATAAAGGAGAAAACATTATTGTGGTTGCCCCGGGGGCTAATGGCAAATTAAGTTCAGATGATATATTAAGCGCTAAGGAAGAAATAAGACAATGTAGCGCTGTGTTGTTTCAGTTAGAAATTCCGCTTGAAACAGTTGAAGCAAGTATGAAGCTGGCTAAACAGCATGGTAAAACCGTAGTATTAAATCCTGCGCCTGCCACAGCACTATCTGATGAACTGTTAAGCTATGTTGACATTATAGTGCCCAATCAGTCTGAAGCATTTTTGCTTACGGGCATAGCGGTAAATAATAAAGAAACTGCTGCTGTTGCCGCTGATGCATTACATAGAAAAAAAATAGGCACAGTAATAATTACTATGGGTGAGTTAGGCGCTTACGTATCATCTTCATCTTACCAAGATATTGTTGCCGGTTTTAAAGCCGGTAAAGTAATTGATACAGTTGCAGCTGGTGATACTTTTTGTGGCGCATTAACTATTGCGCTTGCTGAAGGAAAAAAAATTGAAGAAGCCGTAAAGTTTGCCAATGCAGCAGCAGCGCTTTCAGTAACAAAACAAGGGGCACAGGCATCAGTTCCTTACAGAAATGAAGTTGACGAATTTATGCGTAAATAGCATAAAGTGGAAATCATTTATAAAACAATGCTACTACTTGCAAACGCTGTTTTATTCTGTATTTTAAAAGAGTAAAACAGGCGTCACTTAAAATATGAGTGAAGAAGCAATTGAAAAGGTGACCGACAATAAACAATAACATCGCTGCCAGCTTACCGAGCATCAAAGTCGCTCCATTTGTGGTTAAATGGCTATCTGAGTTTAAAGTAAAACTCTGTATGTTCCCTTGGATCAGATAAAAACGATGTTAGCTTTTTTAAAAAGCAAAACACATAAGTTGTATCATTATTCCGTTCTCAAACTCTTGACGGGATTGGCAAGTGCGGCTTTGACAGATTGAGTGCCTACCGTTAGTAACGCAATTAAAAGAGTAAGACCACCTGCACCGCAAAACATCCACCATTGAGGGCTGATGTGATAAGCAAAGTTTTGAAGCCAGCGATGTAATATTATATAAGCAACAGGCCATGCAACAATGTTTGCGAGCAATATCCAGAAAACAAATTGTCTGGATATGGTTGCAGTTACCTGGGCAACACCTGCACCCAGCACTTTTCGAATGCCGATTTCTTTTTTACGTTGTTCTGCAACAAACATAGCAAGCCCAAGAAGGCCGAGACAGGCTACCAGTACACCAAGGGCCGATAATAAGGTGGAGAGTTCGCTCACTTTTTTTTCACTGCGGTATAAATTGGCAATCCTGTCATTCAGGAGACTGAAGTTGCATTTTTCAAATGAGTGCATGCGGTCCCATGCGCTTTCAACGTACTTGCGGGCATTGGCAACATCGACCCCATTGTATTGAATGGTGATATAAGTAGATGCCTGCCGAATTCCGGAAAGATGCAATACCAATGGCTTTACAAGCTGATGCATCGATTCAAAGTTGAAGTCTTTTGTTATACCAACAATCCGGAAAACTCTTGGAATAGAATCTCTGGAAAGCATCATAATGCGATGGCCAATAACAGACTTTGCATTGGGCGCAAAATCTCTTGCTGCAGTTTCATTTATCACCACGGCGCTGCTGTCTGTAGGCATAGCCGTATCAAAGAAGCGGCCTTCTTTCATTTTTATACCAAAGGTTGGAACAAAATATTCATCCACGTCGAGGAAAGCCGCATGTAACGGATCTGTGTTTGTTTGATTATCGTATGTATAAACAGATTCCGGCACACCTTGTGAAAACATGACGGATGAACAGGTAACAGATCCAACAGCCGGATTTTTAAGCAGCTCCTGCCTGAATGCCTGCAGTTTGTTGCCAAGCGATGATCCGTTGATGATAGTGATCAGTTGCTGCGGCTGAATGCCCAGATCTTTTTTCTGCATGAAATTTATCTGGCTTCTCACAGCTATTACGCCTATGATAAGGGCGATGCTTATCGCAAACTGGCATATTACCAGTACGCTTCGCAGCGAAGCTTTCTTTTTTTGATACTGCCCCTTTAGTGTTTCTACTGGCTGAAAAGCAGAGAGAAAAATAGCGGGGTAGCTGCCTGCGAATAAGCTCACAACTATAGTAAATGCCAACAGCAACGGCAGTGTATAGGCGCTATCAAAAAAATTGAGTTCTATTCTTTTACCTATGAGTTGATTAAACCAGGGCAATGTTAGTTTTATCATAACCACCGCTGCAAGTACAGCAATGGTAGTAGTTAATACAGCTTCTGTATAATACTGTACCATAAGCTGCCATCTGCTGGAACCCAGTGTTTTGCGGATACCTGTTTCTTTTGCTCTTTTATCGCTTTTTGCTGTCGCAATGTTCATGAAATTAAAAACAGCAATCAGCAGCACAAATAAAGCAGTGGCAATAAAAATGCGCACATACAAAATATTGCCCAGGTTGGTATCGCCCCATTCAGTGTTGGGATCAATGCCATAAGTTTCTTTAGAATAAAGATGAATGCTGGTAAGCGGCTGCAGCTTCATTGTAAAAGGATTGCCGCTTTCTTTTAAGTTGCTGTAACGTACGTTAAGCATTTTTTCTATTTGCGGACCAGCGCCTTTATCCACAACAGCTTTCAGCTTCTGCTCAACGGCATTCGCGTCGGCCCCTTTTTTCAGCAGTACAAAGTTGCAATACCATAATGCAAGCCAGTTGTCATCATTTTTTCCGTGAAGTGTACTCATAGAAATGAACATATCAGCTTTGAAGTGTGAGTTTTCCGGAAAGTTCTTCATTGTGGCTGATACAATAAATGATGCCGTATCATCTACCAGTATTTGTTTACCTATCGGGTCTTCATCGCCAAAATATCTTTTTGCAGTAGCCTCGGTAATCACTACCTGGTACGGCATAGATAATGCAGTAGTAGCATTGCCTTTTAGCAGTTGGTGATCAAATACTTTGAAGTAGTTAGAGTCTGCTGTATATGCGCTGTGTTCACGAAAAACCTTGTCTTTATACCGCATATTGTATGATGCCTCATACCCTATAAATGTGTTGGCTTCTACCTCCGGAAATTGTGTTCTTAGTACTTGTGCAGCAGGTGGGCTGCTCTTAGAACTATTTGATGCGGTGCCGTTAAGATTAATGCAGGTATATATCCTGTAGATGCGGTTGGCGTTCGTATAAAAGCTGTCATATCCAAATTCACTTTGTGCATACAGGTACAGCATGATTGCGCATGCAACGCCAATAGCAAGTCCTCCAATATTGATGAACGAAATTTTAGGGTTTCTCGCCAGGTTTCGCCATGCAACAATGAAATAATTTTTAAACATGATTTGGATATTTGTTAGAATCTCCACTAAGTCAATGCCAATATTTTTTCATTTTGATAGCCAATCAAATAAGTGTTCCATTATTATTACGGTTGTGCGTTTTTGGTACAAATCATGTTCGCTTTTGATTACGTCAATGTATAAAATAAAAAAGACCAGCATTTCTGCTGATCTTTTTAAAGCTGTTCCCTTCTTGACTTGAGCCAGAGACCATTTGATTTGTAGTCAAATGGTCCGTTTTAAAGTTCAATCATTACAACAATTCTACACCCACTTATTTTTATGCGCTAAACTTATTATTTGCGCTTTTGAATTTACGTGAAGCTTCTCATAAATATTAGCAACATGTTTTCTTACGGTTAATACGCTTAAGTTAAGTGATGAGGCGATTCGCTTCGCATCAAAACCATTGACCATTTGCTGAAGAATTTCTTTCTCTCTGTCGGTGATGGCCGCGGGAATGTCTGATCCGGTCTTTTTTTCCGTGAGCGTATTATTTACACGGCCTAATAGCTGCAGCGCTTTGCGGGCGATAGCGGGGCTCATAGGGGCGCCCTGGTATTTTAAAATAGTATCCATAGCATCCTCCAGGGCAATTGCGCTCTCGTGCTTTAGCAGGTAGCCCGAAGCACCGGCCTGAATGGCCGCGAATATTTTTTCATCATCATCAAAAACGGTGAGTACAATAAAATGAATCTGCGGGTAAAGGCTTTTAGCCATGGCAATTGTTTGAATGCCGTCCATTTCCGGCATTTCAAGATCCATAAAGATCACCTGCGGTAAAGCCTGAAAGGGAAGTCCCTTCAGTTCGCGCATACATTCTATGCCGTTGGAGGCTACGAAAATCATATTGTAACCTTTCAATAAATTCATTTTTTGCAGAAAGGTATTCCGGTTGATGGCGTTGTCTTCTACAAGCGCAATGTTCAGGAGGTTGTTCTGATTCATAAAAATTAGATTATTCATTTGTTATCCCTGCGGGATGATATATGTACAATCGTTCCGCCGCCTTCACGTGGCAGCCAGCCAATATTCCACCCTGTCTGTTCAGCCCTTTCTTTCATATTCGCAAGTCCGTTACCGTTGTTTATCATTTCAGGCATGCCCGTTCCATTATCCGCGATGCTTATTTCAAGCAAACCGAGTTTTACAACAACATTAATTGAAACTTCAGACGCCCTGCTGTGCCGCAACGCATTATTAACTGCTTCCTGCACGATCCGGAAAAGATGCAATGCGTGAGAGGGAACAAGTATCAGATCCCTGTCAATATCTTCCATAACACTGATGTTGATATTTGGATAGCTTTGCTGTATGCGCTGAACAAAAATTTTTACCCGGTCGCTTAATGCTGTGGCCGATAACGCATCTTTTTTCATCGCCCAAATGGTGTCGTTTAGTTGTGATACGATGGCCTGCGAATTATTTCTCAGCTCACCAAGGGCCGGTATTTCAGAAGGCTTCGCCAGTGAATGTTCCGCAAGGTCAAGATTGGATACGATTGCTGCGGCATAAGCGCCGAGATTATCGTGCAGGTCTGCCGCTATTCGTTTACGCTCATTTTCCTCCGCCGCAGCCACCGAGCGTTCTGCCTGTATTTTCTCCCTTCTGCGATATTCTGTAAACAAAACAAAAGCGATAATAGCCAGGAAAAATGCTGAGCCAAGCAATATATAAAATCGGCTGTTCTTCCGTGCTATATCCAGCTGTTGGCGGATAATCGTTGTTTCCTTTTTCTGCACTTCGTATTTGGTCTGCAATTCCGCGATTGCCCTTGCTGAATTGTACTTGTACAAAGAATCTTTGGCAACAATAATATCTTCAAGCGTGTTGGTATACTGCGCTGTTTCTCCGGTAATCTTATAACATTTTGCCAGCGCTTCATAATAGCCCAGCCTGATCATAATGGAATTGCTAAAAACAGTCTCGCCCTTTTTACCGTCAACAATATGCAGGTCGCCCTTTACCAGCAGTTGTTTGCAGGTCTCAATCGCTTTTTGTATTTGTTTTGTCTGGATGTAATAATCTATCAGCGATAAATTTTCGTCCTGGTAAACTGGCCCATCTCCTAACCGGCCCCGTACTGCAGCCATTTCTTTTAAAGCCGCTTCCGCATTGGTAAGTTTACCCGAAGCCATAAGTATTGTGGACTGTCGTTGCAGCGCCAGCGCCAAATTAGACAGGTTTTGTGTTTCTTTAAAAAGAGCGACGCCCTTATCAATATAAAAATTAGCAGAATCATTTTTATCTTTTTGATGAAAAGCATCGGCCATGTTTACATAAATGGCAGCTTTTACAGCATTCATAGATTCTTTATCGGCGCAAAATGAAATGGCTCTTTGCAACCATGTAAAAGCTTCCGCAGGCTGGTTTCGGGCCAGCGCAAATGAAGCGATGCTATTGTAATTCTCGGCGAGGGTGGCGCTATCTTTATATATTTCCGCTTCACTTACTATGCGGTACAAAATAGCAAGACCTTCCTGGTAACGGCTGTGGGCTCCATAGCCGATGGCTTTTAACCTGGTTGCCTGGAAATAAATATCGCGATAATCCGCATTGGTTACCGGGTCTTCTTCAATCAACGGATCAACAGTAGCAATTACGCTGTCAATCCAACCCCAGCGCAAATAATCATAAGCAACCACGAGGTTGGCCATTTTACGCAGGCGTTTATCTGTGCTTGTTTGTGCCATGGCGCGGGCAAGAAAACAATAATGATCAAGTGTATCGCGGTGAACGCTTTTGTATTCATAACAAAGGGCCACCATCGCTCTTAGTTGTTCATCCCCATTACGTGCATGGTAGATTGATTGCTCAAGTTCGGCTACACGTTTTGTTTGCCCTGCAGTCATCACTGCGCAGCCAATCAAAATACAAAACAATATATACCGGCGAAAAATTTTCATACCTGTCAATATGCATAAAAGTAGCGCATTTGTAATTCCACAAACCGCACTACTACAAATTAAGTATGCCCTGCAATGGACACCCAGGGAATTGGGTTACGGTTTTTTAGAATGCCATTGAGCAGCAGGCTTTTATTTTTAATTGCCACCATCACTATTATATAATTAGAAGAAAAAATTATCGGTTTTACGTTGCCGTTATTCCCGTACTACAAATTATGTATTTCCAGTGGTGTTGCTATAAGTCATTTTTGTACAGCAAATCAAACTCTACAACCAAAGACTACATAACATGAAAAAGCTAGTACTGGCAACATGCATCTTCCTGGCACTGTTTAATACAGAATGCCGGAAAACCGACAACTTTACTCCCGTCACTACGGACACAACCAAAATACCAGGTCTGCCCAAAGAAGGAATTTTGGTGAAGACCAGCATATTTGGACGAATTGTGGATGAAAAAGATTTACCACTCAGCGGCGTTACCGTTAGTGGTGCAGGTTCAACAACTACTACAGACATCAACGGCGTTTATATGCTGACGGATATCATGCTCGACCAGGCCCGTGCTTATATCACTGCTACCTTACCCGGATATTTTAAAGGTTCGCGGATCTTTCAACCCGTGGTAAATGGTATGTCGAGACCACCACTGATTAAAATGTTGGAGCAAAAAAGCCTGGGCAATATCAACGCAACCACGGGCGGTGCCGTAGAATCAAAAGGAGGTACCCGCATTGAGCTTCCCGCCAACGCTATTGATGGCTATACCGGGCTCGTACGTGTGGTTGCAAGCTATATTAATCCTACCAGCCCGGATATGTTTGCCCGTATGCCGGGTGATCTTGCAGCGGATAATGCGCAAAGTCAGAGGGGTTCTCTTATATCTTACGGTATGGCAGATATAGACTTGCTGGATGATAAAGGCAACAAAGTAAAAATCAAACAGGGTATGCAGGCTACTATTTCTATCCCTGTGCCGGCAACACTACAGGCTACAGCCAAACCAACCATTGCCCTGTGGTATTTTGATGAAACAAAAGGAATATGGAAAGAAGAAGGAAGCGGTACATACCAGGGCGGAAGGTATGTTGGCAAAGTGGGCCATTTTTCGGTGTGGAATTACGATCACTTCAGCCTCAATATGATCATACCTTTTTTCCTGCGCTGGGTTCCGAAACTTGCCACCAACCTGACGTTAACAGACCAGGACAATGTTTTGAATGCTCCACCGGATTTTCTGTTGACTGTAAAAGATAAAGAAACAAAGACAACACTTTATAGCAACATATTTCCACCACCAGTACGTGATGCGGGCAGTAACCCTCCGCAAGCAACTACCAAAGTATCTTTTCCATTGCCCAGCATTTCAGATAAGTTGGAGATTACGGTAACACCCGTGCAGCCAGGCGGACCGGATTATCCCACCAATACCAACTATTCACAGAACGCGGATGATACACCGCCAGCATCACCAACATTTGCAACAGACCAGGAAAGTGTTACGGTGGAAGTAACGCCTACTACACCCCCTACCACAATTACTATAACTGTACCGCCAGCCGGTGGTGGCGGTGGTAATGGAGAAACAGTAGTGAATGTAAATGGTAAAGCTGTTAACTGCGCCAACCAACCAATAACAAGGGGATATGCGTTCCTGAGCATGCGCAGTGGCAATACTATTGTAAAAAGTACAACAGCACCCGTTTATGGTACGGAAGGCCGTTTTACCGCCCAATATGTTTTTTACAACGCCCTGCCCAACAGGATTGATAACGCAGTGCTTACTTTATACGATTTGCAGACTGGTAAAAAAACAAAGGATATTGCTATCAATATAAATCCTTCAGTAGCGTACATGATTTCAGACCCGGTAAAAATATGCGATGATACAAATCCAGGTGGTGGAACTACTACCGGCAAAGTATATAAAGGCGATTATTCAATCAATGACGCCGCCAGTCTGAAAGCGTTTATTGATTCGGGCTATACAGAAGTAACGGGCATGCTATATGTAGGCAACGTAAGTGATCTTAGCGGTATTATTACTTTGAAAAAAGTATGGGGCCTGAGCTTGCGCAACGCTCCCATAACAAGTCTTGGCGGATTGGCAGAAGTTGAAGACATGTCTTACATACTGATCGTTGCCTGCAACCAGCTGACGAACGCGGCTTTCCCTAAACTTGTCAGTAAATCATTACAGGGCATACATATCAATAATGACCTGGGATTGACTGCACTTACACTTCCTTCTATTGAAACAGTAAGCCCATTGGGTAATGATTACATTTCTATTACCGGTAGTCCGCTGCTGAAAACTTTGTCTATTCCCAATCTCAAATCAGTAGACAAATGCGGTTATATAGAAATCACCAATACGCTGCTGACGGATCTGAATACGTTTTCCGCAGCCAGCGGCACATTAGGTTCGTGGGGATTTACGCTTACAGACAATTCGGAACTGAAATCCTTAAGCGGAATGGCCAATATCATTGTTAGCGGCAGGCTCACCATCGATCAGTGCACGAAACTCACAACTCTTGATGGCATCAATATACCCGCAGACGTAACCGACTGGGTGCAACTGACAAGAAATGATGTGTTGACAAACATCGGCGCAGTTGCGAACAAATTAAGATCTACCAGTGGCCTTACCATCAGTTCAAATAAATTGCTATCCGCCGTGCAGTTTCCGTTATTTGAAAATGGAGCCGTATCCTGCAAAGAAAACCCTTTGCTTACTACCTTAAGCATGCCCAAACTCAAAACAGCCGGCTCCGTTGATATCGGGCATAATGTAAAAATGTCTTCCTTCAATATGAATGCGCTGGAAACATCCACCAATGGATTTTTAATGGATGGTGGATACGAAACTATACAGGCGCTTACTGTTTTCGATCTGCCCGCATTGAAAACGGTTGGAAGATTTAGCATCACCAACTGTCCCGCTATCGTTCATCTTGATGGTTTCGCCAGCCTGGAAACAGTAACAGGCGATCTCACTATCTCTAATGCCAATATTGAAGGAACGAGCGTAGCACTGCAAAGCATCAACGGATTTAATAAACTTGCAAGTGTTCCTTATTCGCTCAATATTGAAACTTCTTCGGGTTCGCATTATACCGGTCCGCTCAGTTCTATTAAAGGATTTCAGAACCTTGTGTCAATTGGCGCAATGCTAAATATTGGTGGCAAAAATCTTACGGATATCTCCGGCTTTGCAAAGCTGCAAAGCATTGGTCAGGATTTCCGCATCATTAACACCGGGCTTACTGGTCTTGGCGGATTAAGCAAACTTGTTTCTTCGGGACAAAACGAAAACAGGTTGATCTATATCACAGACAATGAAAAACTTACTACGCTTGCGGGATTAACATCAATTGTAAATCTTACCGGTATCTATATTACCAACAATGCAAGTTTATTAAACCTGCAGGGGCTTGACAACGTAAAATCTTTGAAATATGGCATTACTATCAATAACAATAATAAACTGGCCAACATAGATGGGCTTGGCAATGTAGATGGCGCTATAAATGGTATTTCTATATCAGATAACGCCGCATTGAAAAGTTTTTGCGGTATTACCAAACTGGTAAAAAGTGGAGCTAATACGGGCGGTTACAATGTTAGAACCAACGCATACAATCCCACTGAGCAAGATATCAAAGACGGCAAGTGCAGTCAATAAAGAAGCCTTACTAGCAGGTTTGTTTTCTCATGTAAGATGCCGGCCGAAGGGTCCGGCATCTTTTTTTAATAGCACACCGCGGCACCCCGGGGATGATGGGCTATGCTGCAACAATGAAATGATTTTTAAACATGGTTTGGATAATTATTAGAATCTCCAATAAGTCAATGTCATTATTCTTTCATTTTGATAGCCAGGCTAATAGCTATTCTATCATTATCATCTTTGTGCGTTTTCGGTACAAATCATGTTCGCTTTTATTACGGCAATGAATAAAATAAAAAAGACCAGCATTTCTGCTGATCTTTTTAAAGCTGCTCACCTTCTGGACTTGAACCAGAGACCCTCCCGACTAAAAGTCGGGAGGCTTAACCAACTGAGCTAAGGAGGGGTATGTTGTGTACGTTTTCCAAATCCAACCCGATTCGTACTATCAAAATAAAAAAGCCGACATCACTGCCGGCTTAAAGCTTGCTCCCCCTTCTGGACTTGAACCAGAGACCCTCTGATTAACAGTCAGATGCTCTAACCAACTGAGCTAAGGAGGAGTATGTCGCCCTACCTTTGGAATTCCGGTTTCAAATAAAGATTTTCAATTTTAATTAAGCTTTTGACCTAAAAGAAATCAAAAAATCAGAAATCCTATATCAGACATCTCTAAGGGGTGGCAAAAATAAGCATTTTTGAATTCTGACAAAGCCTATTTTGGTTTTTATTTAATGCTGGAAACCAGAAAATTGTTTGCGTTATAATAACACCCAAACCCCATCTTCCCGCACTTCTACCGGCCAACGCTTTAAATAATACCCTTCACCACTTGTATTGCGGCCATTTTGCAGGTTGAATTTATAACGGTGAACAGGACAAACCACATTGCCCAACGCATCAATATAACCATCGGCCATAATTCCGCTTGCATGCGGACATTTATAGGCAAATGCATAAAGTACATTTCTGTGCTTTCCTATGCAGATTTTTTTATTGTTGATTTCAATTACAGCAATATCGCCTTCTGAAAAAGCAATTTCTCCTTCTGATTCTGCAATCTTTTGCCAGGCTGGTGCATCAAAAAAAGACATTAGTACAAAAATTCAGTTTTGTAAGGATAGCGCACCTGGTATTGCAATCTTACTTTATGAAGAATAGTAGCACGCAGCTCCTGGAAGTTTCTTTTTTCTGTGGCAGATACAAAAATGGCATTGCCCAGCAATTCATTTTCCCAGCGCTGTTTTATTTCTTCCAGTATCTGTGTTTTTACTTCATCTTCAAGCCAGGGATCAAAATGATTTTTTTCAAACAAATCCATTTTATTGAAAATAGTAATCACCGGTTTATCCTGCGCTTTTAAATCCTGCAAAGTTTTATTTACTACAGCAATATGATCTTCGTGTTGTGCATGGCTCATGTCTACCACATGCAGTAAAATATCTGCTTCGCGTACTTCATCAAGTGTACTTTTAAAACTTTCTACAAGATGGTGCGGCAGTTTGCGGATAAACCCAACCGTATCGCTCAGCAAAAAAGGAGTGTTTTCAAAAACAACTTTGCGGGTGGTAGTGTCTAGCGTTGCAAACAATTTGTTTTCTGCAAACACTTCGCTTTTGCTCAGCACATTCATAATAGTGCTTTTGCCTACGTTGGTATAACCTACAAGTGCTACGCGAATAAACTCTCCCCTGTCTTTGCGCTGGGTATAAGATTGCTTGTCTATTTCTGCCAGGCGCTTGCGTAGTAAAGAAATTTTATCTTTTACAATACGCCTGTCTGTTTCAATTTCGGTTTCACCCGGCCCCCTGCTGCCTATACCGCCTCCCTGTCTTTCAAGGTGTTTCCACATACCTTTTAATCGCGGTAGCAGGTATTGGTACTGCGCAAGCTCTACCTGTGTTTTTGCCTGCGCTGTTTTTGCACGGCGGGCAAATATGTCAAGTATTAGATCAGATCTGTCTATGGTAACCGTGTTCAGTTCTTTTTCAATATTCTGAATTTGCGAACCGCTTAGTTCATCGTCAAAGATTACCAGTTGTATATCGCGGTTTTCAATATAATTTTTTATTTCTTCAAGCTTGCCTTTGCCTACAAATGTGCGGCTGTCTGGTTGCGGTAGTTTTTGTGTAAACCGCTTAACCGCCATAGCACCTGCTGTTTCTGCAAGGAAGGCAAGTTCATCCAGGTACTCATGCGTTTGCTGTTCTGCCTGGTCTTTGTTTACTACGCCCACCAGTACAGTTCTTACATCGTTTTGTATTGACTTCTTTTTATCGAGCACTATTAATATTTATAATTAGAGAATTCAGGAAGGCAAAGGTAATATCCAAGTGATACTTGTTTGGATAATTTAGGAAACGAAACGATAAATTATTTTACAGCATCATTGTATTTTATGCCCCCGGCAAGATTTGACCAGCGTAATAACCGCAATAAAAAAGGTACCAGCCCAGGGCAAGTACCTCTATATTTTGAAGGCCATAAAGCTGGCTTTTGTGTATGTCTAGCTTCCCCCGGTTAGGGAAAGTCGGGTGGCGGCTGTCTTATAATCCACTAAACGTTAAGCCAATACTGTAAGGGTGTACGTTGGGACCGCGGCCATCTCTTATAAAATTAGTAAGCTGGTATTGGCCAAATACACTAACATGGCCATAACCCATGCGTATAGTGCCTGCAAGGCGTGTACCATTAAAAAAGTTTTTCGACTTTTGTTTCTCCGTATAATTATTAAGCGTTGTTCCTGCTGCGTTTACCAGTGTTTTTCCGCGGGTGTGCACATCCAATAAAGCACCACCCTTTATACCCAATGCTATTTTCCAGCTTTTGTCGCTATTCTCAGGATTTGTAATAAAACGAAGCTCCACAGGTATTTCAAAGTAGGTAGATACAAGTTTATTTTTCTTAAAGTGATTGGGCGCATTAGCACCAGAATAATCTGTAAATGGAAGAGTAGGCGTTTGTGCAATAATATTAGGCATTTGCTCATCAAACTTTATACTACTGCCACTAATGCCCAAACCAATGCCTGCACTAAAGCGGGGATCTGATTTAAAAGGAAAATCCATCATGAGGTAAACATTTACACTATGAGAAAACCCTTTTATACGAATAGAATCTGGCACCTGTGCCCAGCCATCGTAACCAAGCTGTACCATGAGGTGATCGTTGGCCCTGTTATTAAGAGTAATCTTACTCCAGTCTTTTTTCTTCTTCTTGCCAAAGTTGGCCGTATCAATCTGTGCAGAAACCGATAATGTAACCAGGAATACTGCGGAAAACAATAACGCAATTTGTTTCATAATACAGTTGTGAACAGCAAATGTATCTTGCTTGTGAGTAACCAAAGGTTGAAAATTGTTAAATCTTGTAAAAAACTAAGCCCCCCGGTTTGGGGGACTTAATACTAGTGGACCCTGTAGGGCACGATCCTACGACCCCCTGATTATGAGTCAGGTGCTCTAACCAACTGAGCTAAGGGTCCTGCTTTTACTAAAAAGCGGTGCAAAAATAGAAAAAATTGTGGTAGTTAGGCCAGTATAAACGCCGATTTCGGATTTTAATTTTTTAATGAATCCTTTGCTTGTTGTTTATGCACGTAAAGCAGCATTCTATTTGTTTTTTTTGTTCATACCTATAGTAATAGTGTTAAATTGTGTTAACTATTCATTGTGGACTGATTAAAGCGCAGAACGAAATGATTGCCGCCGCCAAAGTAAAATATCTCCAGGAACAGATTGCACGTAACGACGATACATTTGCCTACAAAGAGCTGTTTGTTTCGTTTTACAATCCCCTGCTGCGCTTTGCGGTTACACTGGTAAAATCTAAAGAACAGGCAGAAGAAATAGTATCTGATGTGTTTATCAATATCTGGGAAAAAAGAAAACGCATCAATAGCATCACCAACCTTAAAGTCTACCTTTTTATTGCTGTTAAAAACACTGCGCTTAATTACCTGAGCCGGCAAAATAAAAACCTTACAGATAATGTAGAGGAAGCCGGAATAGAATTTAAAAGCATTTATTTCGATCCCGAACAATTAATGGTAACCGCAGAAATGGTTGCTTCTATAAGAGCTGCAATAGAACAACTGCCCCCCAAATGCCGCCTTATTTTTAAGCTGATTAAGGAAGAGGAACTAAAATACCGCGATGTAGCAGAAATTCTTGGCGTTTCTGTAAAAACTGTTGAAAGCCAAATAACTATAGCGCTTAAAAAAATAGGCGCCTCCATTCATTTCGATATTAATAAGGCCATTGCCGCACCTTCCGGATCTATTAAATAAAAATTTATTTAACCTTTTCTTAGGGGTTTTTACTGAATTTACTGTCCTTATACAAATACACACTGATTATTACCAACTGATTGCATGTCTAATAACAAAATCTGGGAACTGATTGCCAAAAAATTATCTGGCGAAGCATCTGATGAAGAACTTGCAGAACTGGAAAATTTTTTAAAGAACGATCCTGAAATGCATTACCCAATGCAAACAGTGGCGGATCTATGGCATCATGCCACACCAGATAAAGAAGATGCACACTTTGCATTTTCTAAACATGCAGAACGCATGAAAGAACTGGGTATGGATATTGACCCGGAAGAGGATCAGCTTTACGATTTGCCTGTTCCTTCAAAAAGAAAAAAATACGTTCTCTCTTCAGTTGTTTTTCTTTTTATAGCTGTTGCTGGCTATTTCTCTTTTACTTTTTTTAATGATGCAGATAAAAAATTGTCAAAAGCAACCATTGACAAAAGTGAAGTATCTACCAAATACGGGTCACGCACAAAACTTGTTTTGCCAGATGGTACACAGGTTTGGCTAAACTCAGGCAGCAAACTTTCTTACGATAAAACTTATGGTAATGATTTGAGGGAAGTAGCGCTTACCGGCGAAGCTTTTTTTGATGTGGTAAAAAATCCGGCCCATCCATTTGTAATCCATACCATCAGCATAGATATTAAAGTATTGGGTACTGCATTTAATGTAAAATCTTTTCCCGGAGAGAAAAATACAGAAACCAGTCTTATACGTGGCAGCATTGAAGTAACATTTAAAAATAAACCCTCAAAAAAAGTAATCTTAAAGCCCAACGAAAAACTGATTACATCTAATGCTGACACACTAAAAGAGGAGAATGCGGCTGTGCTTCCAAATAAAATAAAAGCTGCGTCTGTAAGCGATGTAAAAGTTCCGGATACAGAAGCGCTGGTAAGCCATCTTACCTATTCATTAAACGATAGTACAGTTGTTGAAACATCCTGGATGGATAATAAACTGATTTTCCGTAGCGAAAAATTTGAAGACCTGGCTGTAAAAATGGAAAGATGGTATGGCGTAAGCATCCGGTTTGCAGATGAAGACATCAAGTCTAAAAAGCTAAACGGTGTGTTTGAAAACGAAACCATTCAACAGGCATTAAAAGCGCTTCAGCTGATTACACAGTTCTCTTATAAAATGACAAAGAACGAGATTGTCATTTCATCAAAATAAAAACTATTGCGAAACTAAACTACAAACTGCTGTATGAGACAAAACAAACCAACTTAAAAAGAAACAGGGTCCGTTGCCGCGGAACCCTGTAGTAAGGTAAGACAGACTGTGCAAACCACCCCTTAAATAAAATTAAGGGGGCGGTTTATCTATCACCTATTTAATTAAAAGTATGAAAAAAAATTATTGGGTGCCTTTATTATTGAGGAGGCATAATTTTTTAAAGACAATCCTGTTTATGAAACTAACGATGGCTATAATATTGTTTACCTGTTTCCAGGTTTCGGCCAAAGTGTTTTCCCAAACAAGAATCACCCTTAAGCTCCAATCAACTGAACTGAAAAAAGCGCTGTCCATTATTGAAAGAAAAAGCAGCTACCGTTTTTTGTACAATGACGAAACGGTAAAAACCGGTACCAAAGTAGATGTAGAAGCCAATAACACACCGGTTACCGAAGTATTGGATAAGCTTTTTGCCAACCGTTTATTGTCTTATAAAATTCTGGAAAACAACCTGGTAGTAATTACCCCTAAAGATGTGGAAGTAGCGCCGCAGAAAATAACGGGTAAAGTAACTTCTTCGCTTGGCGAAGTTTTATCTGGCGTATCTGTTAAGGTAAAAGGAAGTTCTTTGGGAACGCAGACAGACGTTAACGGAACGTTTTCTTTAACAGTACCAGATGATGCAATCCTGGTATTTTCTTATGTAGGTTATGTATCGCAGGAAGTATCTGTAAGTGGCCGCACAAGTGTAAACATCAGCCTTGTAGCTTCTACCCAAAAGATGGATGAAGTTGTGGTAATTGGATATGGTACCGCCAGCAAAAGAGATTTAACGGGTTCAATTACAAAAGTGCTTGGAAAAGATGTTGCAGATAAACCCAATACCAATCCTGTTTCCAGTTTGCAGGGCAAGGTAGCAGGCTTAAGTGTGGTAAATGACGGAAGGCCTGGTCAGGCCCCGGATATAAGAATCAGGGGAACTGTTAGTATTGGTTCTGTTCACCCGCTGTATGTAGTAAACGGTATTTTTAATGATAACATAGACTTTCTTAATCCTAATGATATAGAGTCTATAGAAGTTTTAAAAGATCCTTCTTCACTGGCAATCTTTGGTGTTAAAGGTGCATCTGGTGTAATAGCCATTACCACCAAATCTGCAAAATCCGGCCAGCTGAATGTAAATTTCAACACAAGTTTTGGTTCAAAAAAACTGGTAGATAAAATTCAACTGGCAAGTGGCGATCAGTTCAGATCAATCTTTGCGCAGGAAGCTGCCAATGGTTTGAACGACCCAGACCCAAGCATCGGACAGAAAAACACAGATTTCTTAAACAATGAAATGCCCAAATGGACAGGCAATACAGATTGGGTTGATGCTTTAACACGGAGGGCTTCTTTTAGCACAACAAACCTTAGTATATCCAGTGCTACAGACAAAAACAAGTTTTATTTGAGTGCTGGCTATACCAACGACGAAGGTTTGGTAAAACATGTTAAGTATGAAAGAATCAACTTTAATATAAATGATGAGGTTAAAGTAAGCAACAGGTTAAAGTTTGGATTTAATATGACGGTATCAAGAGAATTGCTGCCTTATGGAAGCGATGAACTGGATGCAGCAAGAAGGGCGTTGCCAATTATTAACTCCGGCACAAAATCAATTTTTGCTAAAAATCCTTACGGAAAAGATTCTGCCAATTATAATATCTACGAAGGTGTTCCGGTTATTCAGAATACCGAACACAATCCTTTAATGGTTGTAGAGAACGAATGGAATACTTTAAAAGATACAAAATGGCGTTTTGTACCCAGCGTTTTTGGAGAGTATAACATTACCAAGGATTTAAGTTTCAGGGCTACTGTGTATACAGATATGTCTTTTGAAGATAAAAGAGACTATAATCCGCTGTATTATTCTTACATACCTACAAACACAACTGGCGGTACAGCAGTATCGCTGTATAACAAAACAACCAGCCTGGAACAAAACAGTTACAACACAAGATCTTTCCAGGGCGATTATATTTTTAATTACCGCAAAAAATTTGGCGATCATTCTTTTGCTGCTACTGCAGGGTTTACTCATTATTATTATGGTTTCTTCCAAACAACTGCAAAGGTTTTACAACAGGCAACAGACGATCCCATTCCAAACGATCCAAGGCTCTGGTACATCAGCTCAGGATTTGGCACACCATCAAACCCAACGTCTGCACAGCATGAATATGCTACAGTATCTGGCCTTGTAAGGGTGTTGTACAATTATAAATCCAAGTACTATATCAATGGTTCTTTTAGAAGAGATGGCGCAAGTGGTATAAACCAGGAGTACAGCAAAAAATTCCAGAACTTCTGGGCAATTGGTGCTGCATGGGAAATTTCCAAAGAAGCATTTATGGATAACCAGCATGCATTTAATTTCCTGAAATTAAAAGGTTCAATTGGTGTGCTGGGAAACTTCAATACACTGGGTAATGATTATCCTGCTTATCCAGGCCTTGGTTATACCAATGCACAATTTGGCGTAAATACGGTTACCGTTGCCAACCCTAACTACCTGGTAGATCCTAACCTCAGGTGGGAACAGATTAACGGTAAAGAAATTGGCGTAGAATTCGGTGCATTCAATAACAGGTTGCATGGAGAAATCAATTATTATGACAAGAGGACGAAAAACCTTCTTGCATATCTTAAACCTTCAGGCGTATCGCCTACCCTAACCAATTCAGGAGAAATATCAAATAACGGTATTGAACTTGCAGCAAGCTGGAACCAGAAAATTACAAGCGATCTGAGTGTAACCATTGCTGGCAACTTTACTACTTATAAAAACAAGGTTATTAAATTAAATTACCCAACTAACCTTGATCCACAGGTACCCAACCAGGCTAAAGAAGGTTATCCTATCGGTTCATTCTTTGGTTATGTAGTAGATGGAATTTACCAGAGCTACAACGATATTTTGAAATCTCCTGTATATAAAGGCAGTGGTACATCACCCACGCCCGGAGATTTTAAATACAAAGATTTGAATGGCGATAACCAGATAGACGACAGGGATCAAACCAATATTGGAAATCCTACGCCTGATTTTTCTTATGGTGGCAGCGTTTCATTTCAATACAAAGGGTTTGATTTAGGTGTTGATGTTGGTGGTGTATATGGCAATGAGATTTACCGCTACTGGGGAACATCAGAGCAAAAAAATTCAGTATACAATTATCCTGCTTACTACGCAAATGCGTGGCATGGTGCGGGTACATCCACTACTGTACCTATTGTAGATGCACAGCATACAGTAAACCGTGTGCCTTCTACCTATGCTATAGAAGATGGCAGCTATATCAGGATAAGAAACCTTCAGCTGGGCTATAATGTAAAAGCATCTGTTTTGTCCAGGGCACATATAAAAAACCTGAGGTTTTTTGTAAATGTTCAGAATTTAAAAACCTGGAAACACAACCTTGGTTATTCACCTGAGTATGGCGGACCAAATGACAGCA
Source organism: Chitinophagaceae bacterium (assembly GCA_044227095.1). Lineage (GTDB taxonomy): Bacteria > Bacteroidota > Bacteroidia > Chitinophagales > Chitinophagaceae > JACMLD01. Next base: position 1,353,580 of record JBGAFV010000001.1, read on the forward strand.
ACAATGCATTTTCATTTGGTATAGACAGGGGTAATGCAAATGGTGCTTTACCACGTGTATTTACAGGAGGCCTTAACGTTACTTTTTAATTAAAAAAATTCTACAGTTATGACTAAGATAATAAGACTTACCTGTGGGCTGGCGATGCTGATGGCTGTAATGGTATCAAATCTCGGCTGTAAAAAATTTCTTGACAGGCAACCGCTCACTTCAACATTAGATGATTTACACCAGGGCGGACTAGAAACACAGGCATTGGGTTTATATGGTTCTATCAGAAACTCTGCATCCGATCCTTATATTGGCGATGGATTTCAAAGCATCCCCTGGGTGGGTATGAACGGCTTCCGCTCAGATGACCAGGAAATTGTTTCAGACCCCGGCGCTGCAGGATGGCATTCTACTTACGATTTGTTTCAGTATGCAAAAGATGATTGGGGAAGTGGTGTAGTTTGGGACAAACATTATTTATTGATAGGACAGTGTAATACAATTATACAAACTGCCGATTCATTAAAACTTACCGATCCCAGCTCTTTGATAAATGTATCTGAAGCAAAATTTTTCAGGGCATTGTCTTATTGGGATCTTGTAAGAAACTACGGGCAGGTTCCAAAGATTGATTTCAGGATTTATAAATCAACCGATGGTAATATTGCAAAATCTCCGGAAGCAGACATATTTGCTTTGATTGATGCAGACTTAACTTTTGCTGCTACCAATTTACCGCCTACATGGTCTGCAAAATTTACAGGAAGGCTTACATCTGGCGCAGCAAAAACACTGCTGGCAAAATCTAAACTATGGCAAAAGCAATGGGCTACAGCATTAAGCCTTTGCAAAGAAGTAATCGCTTCAAATCAATATAGTTTGTTCAGCACCTATGCTACTTTGTTTAAACCAGAAAATGAATTGAACCCTGAGTGCATATTTTCTATACAGGCATCTGAAAAACCAGGCGATGGTGGAAGATACTGGAGCTGGTTTGGTACCTGCCAGGGTGTAAGAGGTGCAGATGCAGACGGATGGAACCTGGGATGGGGATGGAATACACCTACTTCTCAATTGGTAAATGCGTATGAAACAGGCGACCCGAGAAAACCAGCTACCATATTGTTTTCTGGTCAGTCTGACGATCCTGCTAATGGTGGCTATGGCCGCACATTACCACCTTATACCAATGCATTGTACTGGAATAAGAAAACTTATGTAAGCGTTCAGCAACAACAGGCAGCCAACGATCCTAATGGTGCTGCATTTGTAGACTGCATACTGCTGCGTTATGCCGATGTAATTTTAATGGCTGCAGAAGCTGCCAATGAAACAGGCGATGGCGCTACTGCCGCTGCCATGCTTGAAAAAATACGTGCAAGGGCAAGGGGCAATAGCACCAGTGTATTGCCTGTTATACCTTTTACCACACAGGCGCAAATGCGTACTGCTATTAAGGCAGAAAGAAGGATTGAATTTGCTATGGAGTTTGAAAGGTTTTATGATTTGGTTCGCTGGGGCGATGCAGGTGCTGTACTGGCGCCACTTGGTTACCAGGCCAAGAACAAGTATTTCCCACTGCCAACAGCAGCTATTGCGGCAAATCCTAAACTGGTTCAAAACCCTGATTATCCATAAATCGCAAATGCTTGTTCGTTGAAACAGGGTTTCATGATTGTGGATTTTCAAACTTGTTAATTTTAAAAAGTATTAAAATGAATTTCTTACATAAAATTTCAAAAATTGCCGGTACAGGTTTATTGTTTGGAATGCTGGCTGTAAGTTGTCAGAAACTTGATAAACCGGTTTTGGGAGACTATCCTAAGGATACAAACCCTCCCGGCGGCCCGTTAAAATTCTTTACTGCATTTGATGGAAGTACAACAGATGCACTTAGAAACGGGGTAGACAGTATACGTGCCAACTTCCCTTCTTCCAATACTTCTACAGCAAGTGATGGTATTTCCGGAAAAGCATATAAAGGAAGCGAAACCGCATTTGCGCAGTATGGTGCTGCTAATGATTTTGGTGCGTCTACCAGTTTTACCATTTCTTTCTGGCTAAAGAAAACACCACAGGCAGCGGGTAAAGGAACAAACTTTGCTTTTGCATTAAACTCCGGTGGCTATAGCTGGACCAATTTAAAAATGTTCCTTGAATTTGAAGATGCAGGCAATCCAAGCACAACAGATTCTGCAGCGGCTAAATTCTATTTATTGGATCAGTGGTTTGAATATACAGGCACAAAGAGAATGAAGAACGTGCTTAATGGAAGCTGGCACCATCTTGCATTTACTTATGATGCTACTACTTCTGTTCTTAAAACCTATATTGATGGGGCACAACCAACAAACCTGCCCGCGGGTTTTGGTAATGTAATGAATGGAAGTAACCCAAGGGGAAAACTTGATTTTACATCTGGCAATGCACTTTCGGGTTTTACTGTTGGTGGCCCTGGTACAACTGCACATGATGCAAATACATGGATGAATAATTTTGATGGCCAGCTGGATCAATTCAGGCTGTACTCAACTGTTTTATCTGCTGCAGATATAACTGCATTGTATAACAACAAGCAATAACTGGTTTCTTTTCAAAATAAAAGGGTTGCAAATAAATAATTGCAACCCTTTTTATCTTGTTGCTCAGATTTTTTAAAATGACAGCTTTCTAAACTTGTTTATCTACAAATTGTTTTCATGGTTGGAATTGAAAAATACAGACGTTCCGTACTATCAGTTTCCATCATTATTATTTGTGTTTTCTTTTTTACTGAATGCATAAACAGGGAAGAACAAAAGAATAAAACTGAAACGGCAACTGCTAACGCCATTCAGTTTACCGGTTCTGCAAAATGCGAGAGTTGTCATAAAAAAATTTATGAAAGCCATATTAACACTGCTCACTTTCATACTTCAGAAATTGCAAATGCCGAAAGCATAAAAGGAAGCTTTGAAGAGGGAAAGAATACATTTACATTTAGTTCGGGCGGTTTTGTAAAAATGGAAAAAAGACAGGATGGATTTTACCAATCTGCCTATACGCACAACACAGAAAAACTAAGCCAGCGTTTTGATATTGTTTTTGGCTCGGGCACAAAAGGACAATCATTTGCTACATGGTCTGGCAATAAACTTTTTCAATTGCCCATAACTTATTTTTCCAGCATGCAGCAATGGTGCAACAGCCCCGGAAACCCTAATAAAATTGCTGTAAACAGGCTTGTTACTTCCAGGTGCCTGGAATGCCATGCAACATCAGTAGAAACAATTTCAAACATTGAAAACGGTCCCGAAGAATTTAATAAAGCCACTATGGTGTTAGGCGTAGACTGTGAAAAATGCCATGGGCCCGGAGCAAAACATGTTGCATTTCAAACAGAACATCCCGAAGAAAAAAAAGCACAGTTTATTATAAACCCGGCTTCATTTACAAGGCAACAAAGTTTGGATATGTGTACCCTTTGTCACGGAGGAAGATTGCAAAAAACCAAACCTTCATTTGCATTTACAGCTGGCAATAAACTGGCTGATTATTTTGCAATAGATACAACAGTAAAAGACCCCAATGCCATTGATGTCCATGGCAACCAATATGGCCTCCTTGCCTCAAGTAAATGCTTTACCAAAAGCAAAACATTAACCTGCATTACATGTCACAGTCCGCATGAAAATGAAAAAGACAATACCATTTTGTTTTCGCAACGTTGTTTAAGTTGCCACAATGGAAAAAATGGCGCTGAAGTTGTATGTAAGTTAACCAATGCAATAAAGTCAGGTATTAATAACAATTGCACCAACTGCCATATGCCCGAACAACCATCTAAGGCAATAGCAGTTTTGCTGCAAGGCACAGATACACTTACGCCGGCAAAGATGCATACGCACTATATAAAAGCATATCCGCAAGAAACGCAAAAAATACTGGCATATATAAAAGGTTCAGTTCATAAAACCGGTCAGGCAAAATAGAATCAATATGTACACAGGGAAATATTTTTTTATTGCTCTTTTTATTTATTCATTCATGGCCACATCCTGTAATCAGCAAAACAGGAATGCCATGTTTACAAGTTTATCTTCTTCAACTACGCATATAAAATTTGAAAACAACCTTGAGAAGAAACATGCGTTCAATATTTTGTATTACCTGTATTATTACAATGGTGGTGGTGTTTCAATAGGTGATATTAATAACGATGGACTGCCCGATATTTATTTTACAGCTAACAGTAAAGGCGGTAACAAGTTATACCTAAATAAAGGCAATTTTGAATTTGAAGACATAACAGCGCAGGCGCATGTAGCTGGCAGCTCCGACTGGTGCACTGGTTCTACCATGGCAGATGTAAATGGTGATGGGTTGCTGGATATTTATGTTGCTGCAGTGAATATAAAAGGAAAATTAACCGGACATAACGAACTGTTTATTAATAATGGCAACAACAGCTTTACAGAAAGTGCTGCAAAATGCGGGTTGGATTTCTCTGGCTTTACCACACAGGCTGGTTTTTTTGATTACGACCACGATGGCGATTTAGATTGTTTTATACTTAACCAATCTCACCAGCCAAACCAAAATATTGTAGATACAAGCAACAGGAGAAAATTTGACCCTTCTGCGGGCGACAGGCTTTACAGAAACGATGGCGCAGCCCCCGGCGCATTGCCGCATTATACTGATGTATCTGCTACATCAGGTATTTTCCAGAGCAGTTTGGGTTACGGACTTGGACTAGCACTGGCCGATATTAATAACGATGGGTGGGAAGATATTTATATTGGCAACGATTTTCACGAGAATGATTATTACTACGTAAACCAGAAAGACGGCACATTTAAAGAAGAAGGCGCACAACATTTCAATCATTATAGCCGCTTTAGCATGGGCAATGATGTGGCAGATTATAACAATGATGGACAACCGGATATTGTTACTGTAGACATGCTTCCCCCTACAGAAAAACTGGTAAAGACTTATGGCAGCGATGAGAATTATGATATCTACAAGTTTAAAATTTTAAAAAATGGTTTTCAAAACCAGGTTTCAAGAAATTGCCTGCAGCATAACAATGGAAACGGCAACAGCTTTTCCGAAACAGGTTTGCAAAGCGGTATAGCTGCTACAGACTGGAGCTGGAGCCCTTTGTTTGCAGATTTTGATAATGATGGAAAGAAGGATCTGTTTATATCAAGCGGTATTGTAAAACGACCTGTAGATTTAGATTATGTGCGTTTTGTTTCAGACCTCGCCGCAAAAATAAACAGGAATGAATCTGATAAGTACGATGATGAAACCATTGCAAAAATGCCCGACGGAAGTTCTCATCCTTTTCTATTTAAGGGCGATGGTAAGATGGCGTTTAAAGATGTTAGCGAAAGCTGGGGAACGGCTGCAATGAATGGTTTTTTTAACGGCGCAGCATATGCAGATCTTGACAATGATGGAAAACTAGATCTGGTAATTAATTGCCTGAATGCACCCGCCGTGGTTTTAAAAAACAATACAACTGCAAGTCATTACATTTCTTTTTCTCTAAAAGGAAACGATTTAAATAGAAATGGCATTGGTGCTAAAGTATACCTGTTTAATAAAAATGGTATGCAGTACCAACAACTAATGCCCACAAGAGGTTTTGAATCTTCTTCAGATATCAGGCTTCATTTTGGGTTGGATACTGCAATAACAATAGACAGTGTTATAGTTGTATGGCAAAATCAGCAATACCAGGTTTTAAAGAATATGCCGGCAGATAAGCAGGTAGTGGTTAATCAAAAAGATGCAGCCGGTGTTTTTAATGCAGCAAGTTATTTTCCACAGGCAGCAAGTTTGTTTAGCAATGTAAGCAATGAAATAAAATGCGACTGGACGCATAAAGAAGATGATTTTACAGACTTCAATGTACAATATTTAATTCCGCATGAAGAAAGTACAAGAGGGCCAAAGATTGCGATTGCAGATGTGAATGGAGACGGACTGGAAGATTTTTATGCATGTGGCGCAAAAATGCAACCTGGTGTTTTAATGATACAACAAAGAAACGGTGGCTTTATAAGCAGCGATACCGCATTGTTCAGTAAAGATGCCATTTGCGAAGATGTAGACGCAGTTTTCTTTGACGCTAACGGTGACGGACACCCGGATCTTTTTGTAGTGAGTGGAGGAAACGAACCACCGCCATCTGCACTTGCAAGAGAAGACAGGCTTTACCTCAACGATGGAAAAGGAAGATTTACAAAGGCGCAGAATTTTTTATCGCAGGTGTATGAAGATAAATCCTGCGTGGCTGTAGCAGATATAGATAATGATGGCGACATGGATATTTTTGTTGGCAACCTTTCCGGCATTGCAGTATATGGCTCGCCTTCTACTTCCTATCTTTTTATAAACGATGGCAAAGGACATTTTTCAAAATCTGTACAAGGGTTAGAATTGTTTAAGGATATGGGTATGGTTACCTGTGCAGGTTTTGCAGATATTAACAGCGATGGCTGGAAAGATCTTGTAGTAAGTGGTGAGTTTATGCCCATGAAAATATTTATGAATAATAAAGGAACCTTTACTGAGAAAGATATTGCTAATTCTACCGGCTTATGGCAGACGGTTTCTATTAGTGATGTTAACGGTGATGGATATGCGGATATACTGGCCGGTAACTGGGGACATAACACTAAACTCTGGGCTGGCAAAAACGGGCCGGTTAAAATGTACGTGAAAGATTTTGACCGAAATGGATCTGTAGAACAGATTCTTTGCTATACTATTGATGGGAAAGAGTATCCTTTTCTTGCCAAAGATGAGCTGGAGAGAGCTCTGCCGGTATTAAAAAAAGCTTACCTCAAATATGGCGAAGTAGCAGGGCAGGATGTGCAATACATGTTTTACGATTTATTTAAAGACTATAAAGAGTTTAAGGCCGAAACACTTTCATCAGCATGTTTTATAAATGATGGCAAAGGAAATTTTAAACAGGTTGATTTGCCCGATGAATTGCAACTGGCACCAATATTTTCTTTTGCTCCGTCTGTCTCTAACAATACACAAGGTTTTATTGCAGCTGGTAATTTTTATGGTGTTATGCCTTACGAAGGAAGATACGATGCATTGCGCCCAACCACATTCAGGTACGATGCAAATAAAAAACAGTTTATTACCCAAGCTGGTGTAGAAGGAATAAATGGAGAAGTGAGGGATGCAAAATGGATTAGTTATACGGGCCACCAAAAATTATTAATGCTGGCAAGAAATAATAACAGGATTGTTTTTCTTAAACCTGCTAATTGAAGTGTATGAACATTGTGAAATTTTTTATTGTTGCAATTATCTATACCTGCTTTTTTGGGTGCAGTAAAAAAAGTGATCCGCCTGCGCCAACACCACCAGTAACCCCGCCTGGTCCATTAAATGTACAGGCAATGCTGGTAAATAATGCACCCGTTGATAATATCAGTATTATATACGGGGCATCATTTACGCCGGTAATAAAAATTCAATTTAGCGCAGCTTTATTAAAGAGTAGTGTACCAACAGCTGTAAGCATTACAGATATTAGTGCTGGCAATGCAATAGCTATTTCAACAACTTTTCAAAATGGCGATTCAACTTTATTGGTGCAACCGTCATCGGTATTAAAGTCTATTTCAAAATATGTATTTAGCATAACAACCGATCTTACTTCAGCAGATAAAGTGCATTTAACTACAGCTGTTAATAAAACACTCATTACACAAATAGATTCTTCCAGAAAGTTTGCTGCAATTGCAGATAATGATTTGCTTGACACGATACAAAGAAGAACGTTTAAATATTTTTGGGACTTTGCTCACCCCGTTAGCGGCCTTGCACGTGAAAGAAATACTTCAGGAGAAACTGTAACTTCTGGTGGATCTGGTTTTGGTATTATGGCCATTGTTACTGCTGTTAGCAGAAATTATATTACACGTGCACAAGGGCTGGCAAGAATACAAACCATTACGTCTTTTCTAAAAAACACGGCGCAAAAATTTCACGGGGCATTTCCGCATTGGCTTAATGGAACTACAGGGGTTGCAATACCATTTAGTACAAAAGACAATGGGGCCGATTTGGTAGAAACATCTTACTTAATGCAGGGCCTGCTTTGTGCAAGGCAATATTTTGATGGCGGCGGTACAGATGAAACAACTTTGCGCAGTGATATTAATTCACTCTGGAATGGAGTAGAATGGGATTGGTTCAGGCAGAATAACCAGAACGTTTTATACTGGCACTGGAGCCCCAATTACAACTGGGATATGAATGTGCCAATAAAAGGCTGGAATGAATGCCTTATTACTTATGTGCTGGCGGCTTCATCTTCATCGCATAGTATTCCAAAAGCTGTGTATGATAACGGATGGGCTTCTAACGGTTCAATGAAAAACGGCGCTGCTTATTACGGTTATACATTGCCTTTAGGTCCTGCCAATGGCGGCCCATTATTTTTTTCTCACTATTCATTTTTGGGCATTAACCCAAATGGTTTAACAGATGCGTATGCAGATTATACAACGCAGACAAAAAATCATACGCTTATCAATTACAGTTATTGCAAAACAAATCCGCAGGGGAATTATGGGTATAGCGATTCCTGCTGGGGTTTAACTGCAAGTGATATTCAAAATGGTTATACCGCTAGTTCACCTACTAATGATGTTGGAGTGATAGCGCCAACCGCTGCTATATCTTCTCTTCCTTATACACCTGCAGAATCTATGAAAGCATTGAAGTTCTTTTATTATGTGCTGGGCGATAAGCTTTGGAAGGATTATGGTTTTGTGGATGCTTTTTCTTTAAAAGACGCATGGTTTGCCAATTCATTTTTAGCTATAGATCAGGGCCCGGAAATAATTATGATAGAAAATTACAGGAGCGGCTTGCTATGGAATTTATTTACAAGTTGCCCCGAGGTGAAAACAGGAATGAAAGCATTAGGATTTAATGCACCTTACCTCTAACATAGAGTTCGGTGGAGTAAGATATACAGACTTGCACTGTGCTGAATAATGATAAACTGTTGAAGAGTGCGACGCAAGAAAAGTTAAATAGTAGTAATACAGCTGGAAGCAAAATGAACAACTATAAATAATCGGTGCATATAAAAATAGGTGTATGAAAAATTGTTTACTGTACGCTATTTGTATTTTTTGGAGTTGCTGCGGATTGTTTGCGCAAAAGAAAACAATCATTGCATCAAAAGAAAAAGTAGCAAGGCCTGCAAATCTTACTGATTCAGCTTTGCTGGATTTGGTGCAAAAACAAACATTTAAATATTTCTGGGACTTTGCGCACCCTGTAAGTGGTATGGCACGCGAACGCAGCAATGAATCTTTTGGATATGGCAATGAAGTGGTAACTACCGGCGGCACTGGCTTTGGAGTTATGGCTGTAATTGTAGCAGCAGATAGAAAATTGATTGGCCGCGATACAGCTGCAAAATTTTTGCTGAAGATGGTTAAGTTTTTATCTAAGGCAAATGCATACCACGGTGTTTTTCCGCATTGGCTTAATGGTTCTACCGGCGTTACCATTCCGTTTAGCAGAAAAGATGATGGTGCAGATTTGGTAGAAACATCTTACCTCATGCAGGGCTTGCTTTGTGCAAGGCAATATTTTAATGCAGATAATGATATTGAACATGAATTGCGCAACCGCATTAACTGGATGTGGAATGATATAGAATGGAACTGGTTTACCAAAGACGGGCAGGATGTTTTGTATTGGCACTGGAGCCCAAACAATGGCTGGGCAATGAATTTTGCAGTGCGTGGTTTTAACGAATGCCTTATAATGTATGTGCTGGCGGCATCGGCACAACGCTATCCGGTTCCGGCATCTGTGTATCACAATGGTTGGGCACAAAGCAATTTCTTTAAAAACGGAAAAACATTTTACGGTTATACATTGCCTTTAGGTTTTGATTATGGCGGGCCATTGTTTTTTTCACAGTATTCTTTTTTAGGACTTGATCCCCGCGGATTGAAAGATGAATATGCTGATTATTGGCAGCAGAATACAAACCATACATTAATCAACCATGCATATTGCCTGGATAATCCTAAGAAGTTTAAAGGCTATGGAGAAAACTGCTGGGGTTTAACAGCAAGCGATACCTACGATGGCTACAATGCGTTTTCGCCTACAAACGATTTTGGTACCATTACACCAACGGCAGCTTTATCAGCTTTTCCGTATACACCAGAATTTTCTATGAAAGCGCTGAAACATTTTTATAATGATTTAGGTGATAAAATATGGAGCGAATATGGTTTTACAGATGCGTTTAATGAAACAAAAAACTGGTATGCATCATCTCACCTGGCTATAGACCAGGGGCCAATTATTGTAATGATAGAAAACTACAGGACCGGCTTAATGTGGAAATTGTTTATGAGTTGCCCCGAAATAAAATCGGGCCTTACGAAACTTGGTTTTGAATACACAGCCGGAAAATGATTGCAAAACTTTAGCGTAACAATTTCTGTCTTGTAAATAGGATTTAGCGAATACTGAATATCGTAACCACAAACTTGCTATATGAAAAAAGAAATTTCACGCAATGAATTTCTTAAACGCACTGCAATGGCAGGTGCGGCAGTTTTACTGTCGTCACTTGAAAGCCTTGCAGCAGATCCTCAAAAGAAATTGAAAGTTGCCATTATTGGTTGTGGCAGTGTAAGCAACCGGTATATTCCTCACCTGCAAACTTCTTCTCTCATAGAAATTGTTGCACTCTGCGATATAAAATATGAACGTGCTCTTGAACAAAATAAAAAGTACAATGTAAACGCTACTACCTATGCGCACATAGATAAACTGCTTGCAGGTGTTCCATTCGATTTAATGATTACCACAACAGATATGCAAATGCATGGAGAGCTTAATAAAAATGCATTGCTTGCCGGTAAACATGTATGGAGCGAGAAACCAATGGCCAACACCTATGCAGAAGGAAAAGCGTTGCTGGATTTAGCAAAATCAAAAGGCATAAAAATTTTTGGCGCACCTGCAGTAGTAAACAGTCCGCAGTTTGCATTTATGAGCAAATGCTTGCAGGAAGGAAAACTGGGCCGTGTTGCCAGTGCACATGGACAGTATGGACATACCGGCCCTACCTGGAGTGCTTTCTTTTATGAAAAAGGTGGCGGAAGCATGCCCGATCTTGGTGTGTACAATATGGCTACGATGACGGGCCTGCTTGGTCCTGCTAAAAGTGTTATGGCCATGACAAGTATTGTAAACCCGGAAAGAACTGTAGATGACAAAGGAAAAATTAAAGTAGTGGCAGAAGATAACGCACATATTTTACTGGAACATGAAAAAGGTGTAATTTCTCATGTAATGTGTGGGTTTAATTTTTTTGATCCGCATGGCCACGAAGCAAAAGGACAAACCCTGCACTCAATACAGATTTATGGCGATTTTGGTAATATGCGGCTGATTGGTTACGATTGGGAACCTTTGGGTGTATGGCTGGATACTTCCTGGACAGAGCCTGCAAAACTTTGCCAGGAAAATGCAGAAGGATATGAATGGCAGGAAGGCGCAACAAAAATTGGCGAAGCACTTGTAAAAAATATAGAACCCCGAATTGCAGCAGAACATGCATTGCATGTGTTGGAAATTATTGAGGCAGCAAGAACATCATCGGCTACAGGTAAAAAAATAATGCTGCAATCAACTTTTAGATGGCCAATGGTATAAAAGAGATATTTTTTGTTATAACGATTGATAAATATCCTGTTCATTTTAAAAACGAATTACCATGACAAATTTTAGTCTTACTACTGCACAAGCAAACGATTACAACAGGGATGGTTATGTTATTATCAGGAATTTTTTGCAGAAAGAAGAAGTTGATAAGCTTTACCGCATTGCAATAGAAGATGATACCATGCGCAAGCATTCTTTTGATTTAAATGATCAAACCGGAAAAAAAACAAAACTGGCATTGTGGTATACGCCGGGCAATGATGCATACGGACTGCTTACCAAAAGTAAAAGAATGATTGATGCTGTTGATAAACTGATGGATGGCGATAGTGCTGTTTGTCATTTTCATAGCAAGCTGATGCAGAAAGAACCTAAAGTTGGTGGCGCATGGGAATGGCACCAGGATTATGGTTACTGGTACAAGAATGAATTCTTGTTGCCCGATCAAATGATGTCTGTAATGATAGCCATTACTGAAGCCAATAAACAAAACGGTTGCCTGCAGGTAATAAAAGGCACCCATAAAATGGGAAGGGTAGAACATGGTTTTGCAGGAGAGCAGGTAGGTGCATCGCAGCATTACGTAGACCTGGCATTAAAAACAATGGAACTGGTGTATGTAGAACTGATGCCCGGCGACGCATTGTTTTTTCATAGTAATTTATTGCACAGGTCAGAAGCCAATCTTTCTGATAATTCAAGATGGTCATTAATATCCTGCTATAGCCGTAGCGCTAACAAACCTTATAATGAACCTTCTGCTTCCAGCACCATTCCTTTGCAAGCTGTGCCAGATGAAGCGCTGATGGAATGGGAAACAACAGGGCTCGGTGCAGGATCAAATTTCCTGGAAAAAGAAAAAGATGAAGCATTGAAATAACTTCTTAGCCGCAGATTGGAGTAACAATTTGTTTATAATCTGCGAATCTGCGGCAACAAATCAATTACTATGAATAAATTTTTTTCTCCCGCACCTTTAATGCAACAGGAAGGGCTTGCCCTTATAAGAATCTTTGTTGGCATTTTTATGGTCTATCATGGTTTTGAAATTTTTGATAGAGAAATCATGATGGGCTACAGCACATGGGCGCAATTTAAAGAAATGCCATCACCGGGTTTAATTGTTTATACCGGCAAAGCGGCAGAGCTTATTGCAGGCATACTGTTTATCGTTGGCTGGTTTACAAGGCTTGCTTCTCTTGTACTTATTCTTACCATGCTTTACATCACTTTTTTTGTTGGTCATGGAAAATTCTGGTACGATGATCAGCATCCTTTTTTATTTGTATTGCTCGGTTTTGTTTTCATTTTTACCGGCCCGGGTAAATGGAGTATAGATGCATGGATGATGAACAACAAAAAAACAGTTGCCTATGAGCGATAGCCTGCACGTGAATGCACACACGAAAGGAAAAGATGCCAACGCTTATGATGCCATAGTTATTGGTAGCGGCATAAGCGGAGGATGGGCCGCAAAAGAATTGTGCGGGCATGGAATGAAAACATTAGTACTGGAACGAGGACGAAAGGTTGAGCACGTCAAAGATTATCCAACTGCTAATTTATCACGATGGGAACTTCCTCATCGCGGACAAATAACTGCTGAAACACAAAAAACAAATCCACTTATTAGCAAGGCTGCGGGCTATGGAGAAGATACACAGCATTTTTTTGTAAAAGATGCAGATCATCCTTATGTACAGGAAAAACCATTTGATTGGATACGCGGTTACCAGGTGGGTGGCAAATCGTTAACCTGGGGAAGGGCATGCGCAAGATGGAGTGAATTTGATTTTACTGCGCCACAACGATACGGTTATGGTATGTCTTTTCCTGTTGGCTATAACGAAATGAAAGACTGGTATAGCTATGTTGAAAAATTTATTGGCGTTTGCGGAAGCATGGATGGAATAGCATCTATGCCAGATGGCGAGTTTTTACCCGCATATGAATTAAACTGTGTGGAGCAGCATATGCAACAGGTAATAAAGGAAAAGTTTGGGAGGCATTATGTGTCTGGAAGATGGGCGCATATTACAGAACCAAAACAAATTCATATTGACCAGGGACGCACACAATGTCTCAATAGAAATCTTTGCATGCGGGGATGCCCGCTGGGCGGCTATTTCAGTTCGGTTAGCAGTACATTGCCTTGGGCGGAAAAAACAGGTAACCTTACCATAAGGCCGCATTCAGTTGTTCATTCTATTATTTATGATGAGCAAAAACAAAAAGCAATTGGCGTAAGGGTGATTGATGCTAACACAAAGCAAGCCACAGAATTTTTTGCCAATATCATCTTCGTAAACGCATCAGCACTAAACAGCAATTTAATTTTACTCAATTCAACTTCAAATCGTTTTCCAAATGGATTGGGTAATGATAGCGGTGTTTTGGGTAAATACATTTGTTTTCATAATTATCGCGGCAGCATGTATGGCGAGATAGATGGCTTCACAGATAAATATTATAAAGTAGCAAAACCGGCAGAATGCATTATTGCCAATTTTAGAAATGTAGAAAAACGGGATACTGATTTTTATGGTGGTTATGTGGTGTATTCTGGAGCTTCCAGAAGAACGATTGATGAAGCGGGTGTTCATCCTTTAATTGGTACAGCTTTTAAAGATGCTATTGCAGAGCCGGGTGGATGGGGCGTGTATATGTATATGCAGGGAGAAACCATTGCAAAAGAAACAAACCATGTAAGGCTTAGCAAAGACAAAAAAGATCAGTGGGGCATTCCATTGCTGGTAACAGCTGTTGGTTATGATGATAACGACGATAAAATGGTAAAAGATTTTTTGGAACAGGGCAAAGCGATGATGGAAGCTGCCGATGTAAAAAACATCAGCACAAATGATAGCAGGCAGGCGCCGGGTTTAGATATTCATGAAATGGGCGGTGTACGCATGGGCAGCGATCCTAAAACATCTATGCTAAATGCACACAACCAATTGCATCATTGCAAAAATGTTTTTGTAACAGACGGTGCGTGTATGACGAGTACCGGTAGCCAAAGCCCGTCTATTTTGTACATGGCATTTACTGCAAGAGCGGTAAAACACGCCGTAGAAGAATTGAAGAAGGGAAATATCTAAGATAGGTTTTGAAGGTTTTGCAGATTAATCTGTTGTATAAATATCATAAGAAAATATATGAGAAGAGTTGATGTCTACAGAATATTTAGCCGCAGATTCGCAGATAAATAATGCTGTATGAAAGTATTCGATAAAAAGGATTATCCCCTACAGACCGAAACATATAAAATAATAGGAGTAGCGATGGAAATTCACAGGCATTTAGGTAAAGGTTTTTCCGAAATCGTATATAAAGATGCATTTGAGTATGAGTTTAAACAACGGGATATCTTTTATAAACGGGAAAAGGAGTATTCGGTTAATTATAAGGGAGTGGCTTTGCCACATAAATTTTGTGCAGATTTTGTTGTCTTCGACAAGATTATTTTAGAGGTAAAAGCAAAACAAGGAATTGTAAACGAACATTACGCACAAGTAATGAATTACCTGGCAATTTCAAAACTGGAGATCGGACTGCTAATCAATTTTCATGAAAAATCTTTAGAATACAAACGAATAGTGTTGACCAAATAAAATAATCTATTAGACATAGGGTTTTGGTTTTTAAATAAAACCAAATCTGCGGCGATTTTGAAATCTTCTTTACTGGAATAATTGCATTGACTAAAAAACACAACTTAGAAAATCTTATAAAATGAAAATATCCGTGGCTAAACAAAAATCTGCGAATCTGCGGCTATTATTACTGGTATTTTCTTTTTACATTATTTCTACAGCCTCTGCCCAGCAAAAAACATATTGCAACCCCATCAATGTAGATTATGGCTATACGCCATTTCCAAGTTTTACAGAGTGGGGCAAGCATCGTGCAACTGCAGATCCGGTAATAGTAAACTATAAAGGCGATTATTATCTTTTTTCTACCAATCAATGGGGCTATTGGTATAGCAGAGATATGCTTAACTGGACTTTCAATTCCCGAAAATTTTTGCGTCCATGGAATAAAGTGCTGGATGAGCTTTGTGCACCAGCAGTAGGCATTATTGGAGATACCATGTTGGTATTTGGATCTACTTATACCAGCAAGTTTACATTATGGATGAGTACCAATCCCAAAGGAAATGAATGGAAGCCTTTGGTAGACTCTTTTGAAATAGGAGGATGGGATCCGGCATTTTTTACTGATGATGACGGAAGGTTGTACATGTACAATGGCAGCAGCAATAATTATCCGTTGTATGGTGTAGAGCTGGATAGAAAAACATTTAAACCAATTGGTACACGTACACCAATGTATTTGCTGGAACAATGGCGTTATGGATGGCAACGCTTTGGTGAGTATATGGACAATACTTTTTTAGATCCTTTTATAGAAGGTGCGTGGATGACTAAACACAATGGCAAATATTATTTTCAATATGGTGCACCGGGTACAGAGTTTAGTGGCTATGCAGATGGTGTGGTAGTAGGCAGTAAACCTTTGTTTGAAGGAACACAGGTAACACCGCAATCAGATCCGTTGAGTTATAAACCGGGCGGTTTCTCACGTGGTGCAGGACATGGCGCTACATTCACAGATAACGCTAATAACTACTGGCATATTTCTACCAGTATCATTTGTGTAAAAAATACCTGGGAAAGAAGAATGGGCATCTGGCCCGCAGGATTTGATAAAGATGATGTGATGTGGTGCAATACTGCTTTTGGAGATTATCCTTTGTATTTGCCCTCGGCAAATAAACCCATGGACAGTGGGCCTGGTTGGATGTTATTAAACTACAAAAAGCCGGTACTGGTTTCATCTACACTTGGAGCCTTCAATGCAAACAACGCAGTAGATGAAAGCATTAAAACCTATTGGAGCGCAACAAGTGCAAATAAAGGAGAATGGATACAAACAGATTTGGGAAATGTATCTACAGTAAACGCAGTGCAAATAAATTATGCAGATCAGGATGTTGAATTCCTGGGCAAGCAAACTAATATTTATCATCAATACAAATTGTATTATTCTGTTGACGGAAAAAAATGGTCAATACTGGCAGATAAAAGCAATAATAAGAAAGATGTGCCTCACGATTATGTTGAACTTGAACAACCTGTTCAGGCAAGGTTTATCAAACTGGAAAATATTCATATGCCCACCGGAAAATTTGCCATTAGCGGCTTGCGTATTTTTGGCAATGGCAATGGTGAAAAACCCGGCGCTGTAAAAAACCTTATAGTATTAAGAACAGAAAAAGATAAACGCAGTGCTTATATAAAATGGCAATCTGTAGACAATGCATTTGCCTACAACCTCTATTATGGCACTGCACCAGGTAAATTGTATAACTGCATTATGGTGCACGATTTCAATGAATATTGGTTTAAAGCGATGGATAGCCAGAAAGCCTATTATTTTACCATTGAAGCCATTAATGAAAACGGGGTGTCAGCAAAATATCCAATAATGAAAGTGGAATAGAGGCAATGTGAAAGTGTGAAAATATGAGCAATGTCTGATGGCTGATGTGAAGATGGCTGGCGTGTTTATATGAAACAGCATTTATCAGACATCAGAAAACTATGTGCTCCTATGTCTCTATACTACTATGTGGTGAAAAGTATTAGCAACCACAAATTAAAATCCAATTAGCATTGTCCCGTCTTTAACGCATCATAAAGCTGCCAGTCCTTATCTTTAGTGAAGATTCTAAACAATCCATCGCACATTACTAATCATATCTAACAAACATGAAACAATTGCTTCAACACCTAGCTGCATTTATAATTTTTGCTATTGCCTTTACAGGTCTTCATGCACAACAGCCTGCTTTCTATAATGACATACAAAATTTTAAAAAGAAAGATGCAGAACAAATGCCGGCAGCGCATTCCATTTTGTTTGTAGGCAGTTCTTCATTTACTAAATGGACAGATGTGCAAGATTATTTTCCCGGTTATCCAATTATCAACCGTGGTTTCGGCGGTTCGTCGCTGCCAGATGTAATACGTTATGCAGGCGATGTTATTTTTCCTTATCAACCCAAGCAAGTAGTAATATACTGCGGCGAGAACGATTTGGCAGCTTCAGATACAGTAAGTGCAGCCACCGTTATACAGCGGGTAAAAACATTGGTAGGTATGATAAGACAAAAGCTAGGCAATGTGCCTATAGTATTCATTTCATTAAAACCCAGTCCAAGCCGCAGCCGCCTGTTTCCTAAAATGATAGAAGTAAATACACAGGTTAAAGCATTCCTCTCCAAAGATAAAAAAGCTGTTTTTGCAGATGTCTATTCTAAAATGCTTGACAATGATGGCCAGCCGATGAAAGACATTTTCCTTGGTGATAATCTCCATATGAATGCAAAGGGATATGCTATTTGGCAAAAAGTATTGGCGCCTTTGCTCATAAAATAATTTTTTAAGAGAGCAGATAAGAAAAGCTACAAGCTGTTAGCTATTAGCTGCAAGCTGTTTCGAAGAAACTCTCTCCGTGTATTGCCTTATTGTCTGAACTGGGATTATTGGGATGTATGAGATTTTTAGGATAGTCAAAAAACTATGATGGTAAAGAAAAGGTACAAGCTGTTAGCTATTAGCTGCAAGCTTAAAAGTTTCGAAGAAACTCTCCGTGTATTGCCTTATTGTCTGAACTGGGATTATTGGGATGTATGAGATTTTTAGGATAGTCAAAAAACTATGATGGTAAAGAAAGGCTGCAAGCTGTTAGCTATTAGCTACAAGCCGTTTCGAAGAAACTCTCCGTGTATTGCCTTAAAAAAGATCTGTCATAAAACGCATTGACTAAAACTTCGGCTCCTATGTAGTTGATCATAAATTCCCTTTGTGCTTCTTTGTGTCACCGTGCCGCTGTGGTAAAGAAAAGCTACAAGCTATTAGCTGCAAGCTGTTTCGAAGAAACTCTCCGTGTATTTCCTTATTGTCTGAACTGGGATTATTGGGATTTATGAGATTTTTAGGATAGTCAAAAAACTATGATGGTAAAGAAAAGCTACAAGCTGTTAGCTATTAGCTATTAGCTTAAAAGTTTCGAAGAAACTCTCCGTGCATTGCCTTAAAAAAGATCTGTCATAAAACGCATTGACTAAAACTTCGGCTCCTATGTAGTTGATCATAAATTCCCTTTGTGCTTCTTTGTGTCCCTGTGGTAAAAAAAAGCTACGAGCTGTTAGCTATTAGCTGCAAGCTGTTTCGAAGAAACTCTCCGTGTATTGCCTTAAAAGTTATCATCAATAAAAGCCTTTATTAATTCCCGTGCTTCTTTGTGTTCTCCGTGCCGCTGTGG
The DNA here is from genome assembly GCA_044227095.1 of Chitinophagaceae bacterium. Taxonomy (GTDB): domain Bacteria; phylum Bacteroidota; class Bacteroidia; order Chitinophagales; family Chitinophagaceae; genus JACMLD01. The sequence goes on from JBGAFV010000001.1 coordinate 1,372,636, forward strand.
TTCAAAAAATAAAAAAGCCCCGATTACTCGGGGCCGTAGCACATACTTTTTGTGGTTTCAGAGGTAAGTGCTAGTATGATAAAACCATTGCCTGGCTCTTATTTTGGCTTACGTGCATAATCTGTACGGTGCTGAATAGGTGATTGTCCAATAAGGATTACGCTTAAGAGAAACCTTGCAAAACGACTAAGGTTTGAGGATGGGCGATACACGTTTTTGTGTATCATAGTTTTGTGTACGTCATAGTACATATTGTTTCTTTCCATTGATATTGGTTTGTGTTGATGATTAAAGATCGTGATTTTTAACGGACAATGACAAATTTTATTGCGCAAATTGTATATCTACCCCGTATTTTTTCTATTCTTTAACAGCTTTATTGTAGGTATCTTGGTTGTATCCAAATCCGCCCTATATGAAAAACACCAGCACGTTGTTTTCTGTATTGCTATTGTGTGTTTCAGCCAATGCACAAGGTGTATTCGGAAACCAAACCAGTAATACACTTGAAAAAGTAGTTCAGGATTATCCCAGCCAGTTTAAAAATATTAAGGGAGAAATGGTCTCTTCTGCAAAAGGGGCTACAGAATACAAATCAAATGTTTCCATTCCAGGTTCTGTTTCTACCATCATTACACAATCAACTTCAGGCAAACAGGCAATATGCTGGCAATCGGTAGTTTTTGCCGATAACAATTTTTCTGTTGCTAGAAACAGGTTTGAAGCGTTGTTTAACCAGATAAAGAATACCATTATAAAACCTGCAGGCGAAAAAGCCGTAATTGTAAACGGCATGTATACCGATCCTTCGGAAGATAAAAATTTTACCACCATTCAGTTTGATCTATTGCCCCCCAGCGGCATTACGCAAAGACTGAACATAGACCTCGCTATGAAAAGCGTTGGCAACCAATGGAGGATTATCTTAAGCGTATACGATAAAGACAGGAAAGAATCGGAAGAAATGCTGGCGAAATAAAAATTATCTTCTTTCATCGTTATAAAATCGGTTGATTCATTCCTGTTTCGAATGCAGTAAGTTATTAACCTTGTTTAACATTAAAGCAACCACGCTTAACCTGCTTTGTTAGCATTGCAGAATAGTTTCGTAGCAGAAAAAATGGCTATGAAAGTATTCCTGCTTATAACTGCAATCCTTATTTCATCAATAATTGCAAATGCCCAAAAAGATGGTAGCATTAAAGGCATAGTAAGGGATTCTGCTACAGGCCAGCCAATGGCCGATGCTACAGTAACCATACTGCTTGCCAAAGATTCATCGCTGGTAAGTTTTGGCAGAACCAATAGTGCAGGATTTTTTTCAATCCCCAATATAGAATACGGTAATTATCGGTTGCTGGTAACGCATGTGGGCTATATCAATATCAGCAAAACATTTAGCATAAGCGCTGCATTAAGCGAGATAAATTTTGGTACGCTGATGATTAATAACAAAAGCACCATGCTGCAGGAAGTAACGGTTACACAGGAAAAAACGCCTGTTGTGGTAAGAAACGATACGCTTGAATACAATGCCGGTTCATTTAAAACAAAACCCAACGCAGTAGTAGAAGACTTGCTTAAGAAATTGCCAGGCTTGCAGGTAGACAAAGACGGCAAAATAAAATCGAATGGCGAGGAAGTAAAGAAAGTGTTGGTAGATGGCAAAGAGTTTTTTGGCAATGATCCTAAAATGGCTACAAAAAATTTACCTGCAGATGCTATAGATAAAGTGCAGGTGTTTGACAGAAAATCTGATCAATCAAGGTTTACAGGTTTTGATGATGGCAACAGCGAGAAAACAATCAATCTTACTATAAAGCCCGAAAAGAAAAATGGTGTATTTGGAAAAGCTGTTGCAGGCGCAGGCGATAAAGGTTTGTACGAAGGCAATTTTAATGTAAACAGTTTTAGCGGCGAAAGACAAATATCTGCCATTGGTATGATGAACAATACCAACAAGCAGGGCTTTTCGTTTATGGACATTTTAAATTTTAATGGCGGATTGGCTGGCGCTGGCGGACGTGGGGGCATGCAGATAGATATGAACAATACCGGCCTGCCAATACAAGGTGGTAATAACAACCAGGGTATTACTACCACAAAAGCCGGCGGTTTAAACTATAACAATACCTGGCAAAAAAACCTGGATGTAATGAGCAGTTATTTTTATAACAACATGCAAACAGACAAAAGTGAAAAAGTATACCAGCAATGGTTGCTGCCCGGCAACAATTACAATACTACTAAAGACAACAACTCTAACACCGCAAATGAAAGCCATCGTTTTAATATCTCCGGCGATTATAAAATTGATACCGCCAATTCATTAAAAATTGCTTCTTCTGTAAACCTGCAGCAATCTCAATATTACATCAACAGTAAATACAACTCCGTGGCTGCAGATGGTAAACTTTTAAACGATGGATTTGCCAATTCGTTTACAACAGGTAATGGTTATAGCTGGAACAACAATGCGCTTTTCCGTCATCGGTTTCCAAAGAAAGGAAGAACGTTTTCTGCAAACCTGTCTGCAAACCTTAACAATAGCAAAAGCAATGGCGGGTTATTATCTCAAAATAATTATTACCAACCCGATGGAACTTTGCAGCAAAGCGATACCATTAACCAAATAAATAACCAGCACGGCAACAGCCAATCTTATGGTGCTGTGTTTTCTTATACTGAGCCATTATCAAAAAAATCTTTACTGGAGTTTAATTATAATTTCAATGCTACGTTTAGCGCATCAGACAAAACAACTTACGATTACGATAATGCAAGTGGTGGCCATAATTTGGTGAACAATGCTTTGTCTAATAATTTTTTAAGCGATTATATTTATCACCGGCCAACCATTAACTGGCGTTACCAGCAGAAGAAATACAATTTTACTATAGGTGGTGCTGTACAGCAGGCAGCGCTTAATAGCGATTTTCATTCTATGGGCAAGGATAGTTCGCTAAACAGATCGTTTACAAATTTTTTGCCCAATGCAAATGCACAGTATAAGATAAACGCTTATAAAAACCTGCGCTTATTGTACAATACATTTACGCGGCAACCAACAATAACGCAACTACAGCCAATAGCAGACAATACAGATCCACTGAATATTAAAATTGGCAATCCGGATCTGAAACAGGAATACTATCACCGCCTGCAGGCAGAGTATATGTCGTTTGATCCATACAGGCATACCAGTTTTTTTGCTTTTTTAACCGGTGTGGTTACAAACAATAAAATAGTTAATGCTGATTTGCTAAACGCACAGGGCCAGCGCATTTCCAGACCAGTAAATGCAAATGGCGTATACAATATCAGTCTTAATACATCCTGGGGTTTTCCTGTAAGAAAAATAAAAAGTAAAGTAAACGTCAACAGTTCATTGGCACAAAGCAGGAATATCAGTTTTATTAATACTCAAAAAAATAACATCAATAACTGGAATATTACGGAAGAAGTAACATGGAACTACAGTTACAAAGAATTGTTTGATTTGAGCGCCGGCGCCAACGTAGGCTATAACGATACAAAGTATTCTTTGCAAAGCCAGCAAAATGCGCAATACTGGAACCAGGATTATACATTTGAAGTTAACTTTTACCTGCCCAAAGGGTTCAGTTTTGCAAGCGATGTAAATTATATAAAGAAAAGCGGTCTTGCGGAAGGATATAATCAACATGCATTTTTATGGAACGCCGGTATAGCCAAACAATTATTTAAAAATAAAAAAGGAGAACTGCGTTTACAGGCTTTTGATATGCTGAACCAGAACATTGGCATTAACCGCAACAGCAATCAAAATTATATTGAAGACATTTCTTACAATGTACTGAAACGCTACTGGCTGTTAAGTTTTACTTATAATATCAGCCGCTTTGCCGGTAAAAATATTGCAGCGCCAGGCAGAAAAAATAATATTGAAGTAATAAGGCAGTAGGCCGGATGCGGGGCTAGAAAAATTGCAGCATAAAATTTATTGGAATTGTTTCATTGCCATTCGTAACTTGAATTATTGGAAAGACAATACTGCAATCAATTGGCATGAAGACAATCCCCATAAGACAAATTATTTCCACACAACAGGAGCTATCATCTACCGAGCGGTTTAAAATACGCCGGGTAGAAGATATTGTGGGCAACAATGGTTTGGTTCATGATCTTCACAGGCACAATTTCTTTTTTATACTGGCTTTGCAAAAAGGAAAAGGCAAACATGAAATAGATTTTACTTCCTATGAAGTGAAGGGGAATACTATATTTTTTTTACGTCCTGGCCAGGTGCACCAGCTTGAACTAAAAACTGGATGCTCAGGTTACTTACTGGAATTTAATACTGAATTTTATCACCCTAAAGACAAACAACAAAGTCAACGTTTAAGGAAAGCCAGTAACAAAAACTACTGCAAGTTTGAATCGGACAGGTTTAACAAACTACTTGCTATTCTTGCTTCAATGTTTAATGAATACAGCGCAAGAGAAGAAGGATATACAGCTATTATTAAAGCAAGCCTTGAGATTTTTTTTATTGAGTTTGTACGGCAAAGCATTAATCCAAAATCTGAAACAATAACAGCCAATTCTTATACGCAGGAACGTTTTGAAGAATTTTTAGAATTGCTGGACAAACATATCACCACACAAAAGCAAGTCTTGCATTATACAGGTTTAATGAACCTCTCTGCATATCAGCTTAATGAAATCACCAAATCTTCTATCGGTAAAACTGCTTCAGAGCTGATTAATGATCATATAATACTGGAAGCAAAAAGATATTTGCTGGCCACACCAAACCAGGTAAAAGATATAGCCGATCTTCTGGGTTATGAAGATGCTTCATATTTTATCCGTTTCTTTAAAAAACATACCGGGCACTCCCCGGAATTGTTCAGGCATAACTTTAAATAAGTCCTGTACAACTGTGTAATCATCCTGTTATAGCACCCTTCGGTGAATTTAGTTTTGTGTAAATAAACTTTTAAAATTTACAAAAATGAAAATTATCGTAGTTGGTGCGTCGGGCACAATGGGCAAACACCTTGTAAGTGCATTTAAAAAAGAGCATGAAGTAATAACCGCTGCTTCTAAAGGTTGTGATATAGATGTAGACATTACTTCCCCGGCATCTATTGAACAGATGTATAAACACGCAGGATCTTTTGATGCGCTTGTTTCTACTGCAGGGCCGACCTATGTTGGTCCGTGGAAAAAACTTAACGATGCAGCATTTAGAAAAGGCGTAGAAGGAAAAATGATGGGACAGATTAACCTTGTATTGATTGGTCAGCATTACATCAACACTAAAGGATCTTTTACACTCATTACCGGAGCATTATCACATGATCCGCAAAAGAACTTCGCCAATGCATCAGCAGCCAACGGTGCGGTAGAAGGGTTTGTAAGGGCAGCGGCTATAGAATTAGAGAATGGTATTCGTATAAATGCAGTAAGTCCTACAGTTATAGAAGCATCACCTCAATATTTTCCTTTCTTTCCAGGAGATATTCCGGTAACGATGCAACAATTGGAATTTGGTTTTCGCAAATCTGTATTTGGCGCAAATACAGGGCAGATTATAAAACCGTATTAAAGGCAAAAAGCAGTGTGTATTAACCAGGCGTGGTGCGTGAATTGCGCACCACAATTTTTTTAGTCTTCGCAGTACAAAGTCTCCGACTTCGTACTGCGAAGACTGGCAACAACTGTTTAATCTCTGTTACTAATGCCGGCTCAATAAATACTTTTGATTAGCGTGTTGTTTCAGTTTTATTTTTTACCCAGCGGATTTGTTTTCCAGGCTTTAGAAACAAATACACTAATCATTATTCCCCTATTATACATTTCGCTGCCGTGTGCAATATTGGTTAGGCCATGTGCATATCTTATGTCCAATGCTATTCTCTTTTGTTTCATAGCAAATGCAACACCGCCACCCATTTGAATGCCAGCATCATAACGTCTGAAGCCTTCGTTTGAATTCTCAAATGAAAGCTTGGTAGATTGATCATTAATTTTCATTTTGCCGCTGAGGTTATATGCAATAGAAGGCCCTGCATTAAGATAAAATTTTCCAAAATGAAAACGGGCTAGTACCGGTAATTCAAGTGTGTTTAAACGAAAGCTTGATTCCTCAATGGTTAATGGGTTGTTGGCCATTAATTTTCCGCCTTTTCTCATGTAATAGAACTCGGAAACAATTGAAAAAGCAGGCGTAATGCCAGCCTGGAAAGATACTCCTGCTTGTATGCCGCCTGTTGGTTTTTTGTAGCCTGTAAGAGTGCTGTTGAGGGCACCGTAATTAATGTTTGTAACCGCCACATTAATCATTACATCTAAATAAGTGTGTGCAGTTTTTTTGTTGTTGATCTTTTCTGGCTTTAATTCTGTTGATTGTGAAAATGAGCTTGTGAATTGAAAAACCAAAGCTATTGCAAGTGCTGGTTTTAAATTTTTCATGGTTCTTTTTTTAAGTTTTTAATAAGGCACAAAATTATTTATGGGTGAAAGCGCCTGGTAGGACAATCGTTTAGTTGAATGGGATGAAACTGAAGTTTTGGGCTAAATTCTATTTGAGATACTACACTGAGGCCTGTTTGAAAGCCGGGTTAATGTAACTATTGATTAAGTCTGTATTCAAACGCAGAAATTTTTAATCCAGTCCTGCACAACTGCATGTTTGTCCTGTTATAGTAAGTAGAACAGGAATTAGTTTTGTTACAGGAAAAAATAATCACGTAAAATGTTTTTATGAAAACAAAAATGAAATTGATTGCTTCACTTAAGATATGGTTGGTAATCTATCCGTCTATTACATTGTTTTATTATTTTTTTGGAGAAAGGTTATCTTCATTACCATTATACCAGCGAACATTTCTGCTAACTGTTTCTTTGGTTCCGTGGATGATGTTTGCAGGTGTTCCTTTTGTTGATGCAATCATTAAAAGAATTTCAATTAAAACAGCAAATCACAAAAAGTAAAAAATTCAAATGACAGACGATACTATGTATGATGTAATAATAGTTGGAGGAAGTTACTCAGGTCTTGCAGCAGCAATGGCACTTGGCAGGGCTTTGCGAAAAGTAATAATTATTGATAATGGAAAACCCTGTAACAGACAAACACCACAATCCCATAATTTTATAACACACGACGGTCACAAGCCAGCAGAAATTGCTGCGTTGGCAAACCTGCAAGTGCAACGATATAACACCGTAAAGTTCTTTGATGGCTTAGTAATAAGTGGTAGCAAAACAAAAAATGGGTTTGAAATACAAATTGAATCGGGGGAAACATTTTATGCCAGGAAAATAATTTTTGCAACCGGTATAAAAGACGTTTTTCCTCCGATAGAAGGCTTTGCTGAATGCTGGGGAATATCTGTTTTGCATTGCCCCTATTGCCACGGTTACGAAGTGCGTAATGCTGCAACAGGAATTTTAGCAAATGGAGATGCTGGTTTTGATTTTACCCGGCTTATTTCAAACTGGACGAATGAACTAACACTGTTTACTAATGGTAAATCATTATTAACTGTAGAACAAACTGCGCAACTACAAAAACATGGAATTAAATTAGTAGAAAAGAAAATTGAAAAATTAGCACATACCAATGGGTATGTTGATTGCATAATTTTCAGCGATGGAACAATAGCTTCTGTAACGGCCTTATATGCGCCTGTTCCTTTTACACAACATTGTACAACCCCGGAATCTTTAGGATGTGAATTAACTGAAGAGGGCTACATTAAAGTTGATTCCTTACACGAAACAACAGTTAACGGCATTTATGCTTGCGGAGATAATGTTAGCCGCATGCGTACTGTTGCCAATGCTGTTGCAATGGGTACAACTACCGGCATAGCAGTAAGCAAAAAAATGATTGTTGAAGATTTCTAAAAGCCAAACCTGCAAAACAAAAAAGCCCCATACGGGGCTTTGCGATAAGTATAATTTTATACAACCTAGTTTTGCCTTGTAATTATTTTTATTTGCGGTCCGCCGGTAGACGGGCCAAATGCTTCTTCTTGCATTTTTTGATATTCTTCCCTGGTAACTTTCTTTGCCCCGGTGGGTGCTTTTACCAATTGTTTACTGCTGCCGGCGGTAATATCCAGTGCTGTAAAAACAATCCAGCCATCGCCAATATCCATTTTTAAAATTAAACCTGGCAAGCCACCAAATTGATCCGGGCCACTTGGTATAGAGATATCTTCTGTATACCATGCTATAATGTTATCGCCCTGTTTGTTTTTTGTAAATGCTTTTTTACAATGATAGCCTTTCAAAGTCATTGTATCATCTGCAAACTTCCATCCAAACTTTTTTATAGTATCTTCTATAATGTATTTCTTTGGGCCCAGTTCTCTTAACTCTACAATTTTTTGTGCAGCATAATTTTTATAAGTTTCATTGCTGCCACTGCTAAACTTCATATTAATACGTGTACCATCTTGTCCTGCCTGGTCACGTATATCTTCTTCTTCGGGCAAAGAAGTGTAAACAGATTCATCCCCGGAAAATAACAATTGTTGCTTTCCGGTATTGAATTCGGGTATCATCGCTTTCATATTTTCATTTTCCGGCGGAAGTTTTTTATACATATTGGTTTTACGTTCGTAAATAACTTTTCCATCTTTAACCTGTGCTGCTGCCATTTGAAAACAGCAACCTGCAATAGCCATAATCAATATCTTTTTCATGATTTATTTGTTTCTTCAAAACTAACAAGCTGCCTAACTAAACCAGGTTAATATGGCTTGGTTTAATGTTAATTAAGGTTAATGCGCCGGGCGTGAAGAAAAAGAAATAAATACATTTGTAAAGGCGATAAAATTGACGCAGTAAAATGAAAAGCAAAAGAGGTATACCTGTTTTTTTAATGCTGATTACAATAATTGTAGTCACTGCTTTCCAGGTGTACTGGTTGCGTAAAAATTTCTTAGAGGAGAAACACCTGTTTAGCGTTCGCACCAACCTGCTTTTTCGTGAAACGGTTATCCGGTTACAGGCATCCAAACTTAACCTCGATTCAAATGTCAATATACGTATAGAAGATAAAGAAGGCATCATTAGCATGACCAATGTATTGCAGGAAAAGGTTCGTGATTCTGTTAGGCCCGGAAAAAAGATGCAGACTTCAGTGATGATAACCATGAACCACACTAATCCTCAGTTTGCAACCGATACAAATGTTATGTACCGTTTTCGCAAGGATGGACCACCATCCGGCGGACCTGTATTTAATTTTTTACGGGGCGTAGATTCTTTGCATGACTCCATTACTGTAAAAGAAGTAACGGATAAATACCAGCAGGCGCTTGCCAAACAAAAAATTGCATTGCCATTTATGGTTAGTATGCAGGAAGGTAATGCCCCCAGAGATTTAAAAATACATGAAATAGAAGAGAACAGGATTGAAATTGGTTTTATGAAACCAAGAATATACCAGCTCGACTTTGTAAATACCAACTGGTATATTATAAAGCAGATGTGGCAATCGATCCTTATTTCATTTTTATTGGTGGGTATTACCATTGCATCATTTCTCTTATTGTATAAAAACCTGGTAAAACAACAGCGGCTTACACAATTAAAAAATGATTTTATCAGCAATATTACCCATGAATTAAAAACACCCATTGCTACTGTAAGTGTAGCCATAGAAGCACTTAAAAGTTTTAATGCATTGCATGATCCAGAGCGAACAAAAGAATACCTGGATATATCTGGCAATGAAATTCAAAGACTGGGTTTACTGGTTGATAAAGTTTTAAAACTGTCTTTGTACGAAAACAGGGAGATAGCTTTACAGAAAGAACAGGTTAATATGGTAGAACTGGTAAATGAAGTTATTGCTTCTATGAAATTGCAATTTGATAAACAACATGCAGCAGTAACTGTGGGTACAACCGGAAACAATTTTGTACTGGAAGCAGATCGGTTGCATCTTACAAGCGTTGTTTACAATCTTCTTGACAATGCACTTAAGTACAGCAAAGAAAACCCAAAGATTGAAGTGCATATTACAGAACATATGCAGCACCTGGAAATAACAGTAACAGATAATGGTATTGGTATTGCCAACGAATACAGGCATAAAGTGTTTGAACAGTTTTTTAGGGTACCCGGCGGCAACCGGCATAACATTAAAGGGTATGGACTTGGGCTTAGTTATGTAAGCCATATTGTACAACGCCACCGCGGTTTTATAGAAGTTAAAAGTAAACTGGGCGAAGGAAGTTCGTTTACGGTTAATCTTCCTTTTAAAGAAACGCCGGTTATTGATTATGGTAATGGAAGAAAATCATTCAGGGAAGTAATTAAAATTGGCAAAGCATGAGCACTACCATTTTATATGCAGAAGATGAAGTTTTCCTCGGGAAAATTGTGAAAGAAAGCCTGCAAAGCAGGGGGTTTGAGGTGCACATGGAAACAGACGGCGCAAAAGTGTTGGATGCGTTTAAAAAAACGCAGCCCGATGTTTGTGTGCTGGATATTATGCTTCCTAATAAGGACGGGTTTGAAATTGCAACGCATATAAGAAGCATTAACAGCAACGTGCCTATTTTGTTTCTTACTGCAAAAACACAGACGGATGATGTGGTAAAAGGGTTTACACTTGGCGGCAACGATTATATACGAAAGCCTTTTAGCATGGAAGAATTGATTGTACGCATTGAAAACATGCTGCGCAAAAAAGATGGCAAAGTTGTATCGGTTGCTGCAGATACCATACAAATAGGAAGCTACCAGTTTTATACAAACAAGCAATTGCTGGTAAAAAATAATGAAGAGAAAAAATTGTCTTATCGTGAAAGTGAACTACTGAAAATTTTATACGAAAACAGGAACGGCATTATAGACCGCAAAAATATTCTTACCATTCTCTGGGGAAATGATTCTTTTTTTAACAGCCGCAACCTGGATGTATATATCAATAAAATACGCACTTATCTTAAAGACGATGAAAACCTTGAAATTTTAACCATTAAAGGTATTGGCTATCGTTTTGTAATTGAATAAAAAACCCTGCGCAGGATTACGCAGGGTTCATTATTAAGTTATTGATGCAGCGTTATACAATTTTTGTAATAGCTGTTGTGTTTGATTGCCTGCTGGTAAAATACCTAATCACCCACATAATGGTAAAGCTGGGAATAAAATCTGTACCCGGAATAATTTCCTCGGTAAAATTGAAGAGTGCGCCTCTCCAACTGCCAAACACAAAATAGAAAACAATAGCAGAAATGGGCGCAAATACAATATCCCCCAATTCGCCCAAACCCGGAACGGCGTAAGTAGCATAGCCAAGCACATCCATAATAATGCAAAAGGCCAGAGAAGGTTGCTGTTTGTTCATTTTTACTAAAATTTAGGTTTTATCGATCAAACCACGCACCAGATTTTGTGGCTGCAATTATGTCGGGGCTTTTGAGCAGGGCTTTTCTGAAAATTATAACTTATTGGGTGTAGGATATTGATTCTATTTCATCGCCCTTGTCATTGTACTTATAAATAGTCTTATGGTAAGTGCCGGGTTTACCACTATAGCTGGCAGATTTATACAGCTTGTCATTTTTACGCCAGTCTACGCTTATTAGCGACGCTTCAAAATTCCTCCTGCTTGTTATAGTATAATCTCCTTTGGTTGTGTATGATGCTTTGTTTATTGTATCTCCGTTATTATTTAACGCAAAGGAGAAAGTTCGCTTCATTCCTTCGTAAAGAATATAAGTGCTGGTGCTTTTAGTGTTTTCTTTATTTGTGCTGATAGTTTTTGCAACATTGCCATTGCCATCGTACTGAAAAATAAGAAAGGTAGTATCGTAAGTTCTCTTTTGAGCTTTCATGTTTTCTAAACCTTCATAAGTTCCCATTATGGAAACCTCTTTTGTTCTTTGATTTTCGTTGTTATAGAAGGATTTAGAAAAAAAAGTAATTTCACCTCTCACATAAGTTATATCGGAAGTTATGTTGTTGTGAGAATCGTACTCTATCACTCTTTCATCACTAAGTTTTGGTTTTTTGTTATTGCCGGTTTCAAAAGTTCTTTCATGCACTAAATGATTGCTGTTGTTGTATTCTCTTGTTTTAATGGTCTTGCTGCTGTCTATTAATATACCTGCACCATAAATGTAACTGGTTTCAAATGTAGAGTCTAGCAAACCATTATTGTTGTAAGTATTTGTGTAAAGGGTGCGCATACTCATCAACCACCCTTTTTCTTCTGAGCTTTCTTCTGATGCATCAGTTTGTTTGCTGCTGCTTTTATCGTTACAGGAGATTAAAGAAATGGCGATTAAAAGAATAAAGAGTGGCTTCATACACAATTTAAAAAGCAAGTTTATGCTTTTTCCTGGCTAAAAGCAAGATAAACACCATTGCTCCAGCCAAAACCATCCTGGTTAGGATATTCGCCGCCTCCGGCTTTGGTAGCTGTATTTGCAATATCATACTTCTCCATCATTTTTCCGGTTGCAGTATATACTTTTTCATTGGCAGCCATCCACCGGTTTTTTATTTCATCGGCCAGTTTGGTAAAGCCATATTTTTTTAGGCCTTTATATGCCATCCATTGAAGCGGTGCCCATCCATTAGGCAAATCCCACTGCTGGCCGTTATTGTTAAGTGTTGTAGCTATACCACCTTGCTGCAAAAATTTTTCTTCAACAAGTTTTGCTACACCGGCTGCCTGGGCATTGTCTGCAACAGAAAAAAACAATGGATATGTTGCAGCAATGGTATAAGAATTGGAAAAAGCATTGTTGGTAAAATTATAATCGAAATAAAACCCACGGCTTTCATTCCAGCAATATTTCTGTATAGCTTTTTTTCTACTGCTGATCTTATTTTTAAATGCAGTAATTAACTCTGATTGTTTTTGCAGTGTATATATTTTCAGCAATACTTCTTCTGTTCTTAGTAAAAGGCAATTAAGATCTACAGGTATAAGATCTGATGTTTCGATTGTACGCATATTATGGCCATCTTTAAACCATCGGGTACTAAAATCCCAGCCAGATTCTGCTGCAGAGCGAATATGTTTATAAATAGCGCCGGTTGTATCATTAGCTTCGTTCGCCAGTTCTTCGTCTTCCCAATAAGCTTCCGGTCTTGGATCGTTTTTATCATCGCAATAGCGGTTCAATATACTTCCATCATTCATTAAAACAACGCGGCGATGTGCAGTAGTGTTTGCAGAAAGTGTTGATGAGCCATTCATCCAAAAAGCATATTCCTTTTCTATTTGCGGCTGGTATTGTTGCAAAATCAGTTCTCCTTTTTCTTCTGCCAGCAATTCTACCATAAGTGTAAAAAAAGGCGGTTGAGAACGGCTGAGGTAATACGTTCTGTTTCCGTTGGGAATAAAACCAAACGTATCAATCAAACAGGCAAAATTGTCAATCATGTTTTGGATGCTGGTTATACGGCCACTTACACGCAAGCCCAGCATGGTAAAATAGCTGTCCCAATAATAAATTTCCCTAAAGCGGCCGCCAGGAACTATATAAGAAAACGGAAGACTAATAAGCGTTCCTTTAGCTGCGGTTGGTTGGCGGGTAAGCGTATCCCACAAATCATTTAAATGTTGCAGAATGGGTTTGTTGGCAGAACTATAATTTGAATTGATTTCTTCTGGCAATGTAAAATTTGTTTCAACAAATTTTTTTAAGCTGAAAGCAGGTTGTTTTTTTTCGTTTTCATATTTATTCAATATAGAAATAGGATCTTCATTAGGAACACAATCCACAAAAAACTTTGAGTCTGGAAAAATTTTTTGCTGCTGCACATCTTTGTACAATGTTCCAAGGCTATCTATAAAAAATATTTCCTTTGGGGGCATAAAAAATAAATCGGTAGTAAAGAATCAGTTTGCTATAACGGTTTTGCTCTGCATGCGCCTGAAAAGAAATAAGCATACAATAAGGATGGCTATTGGTATAAGCGAGAAATAAAAAGCATGTTGCCCGCCTGTTTTGTCTGCATCAAAAACCAAACCCATCAATACAGAACCAGTGGTGCCGCCCAATGCAGAAAAAATAATGATTAGGCCCGACATTAAACCATGTTTAGGTTTTGGAAGCGATGTGAGTATGGCCGAATTAATAGAAGGGTAAACTGGAGCTAAAAAAATGCCGATAAGCGGGAACATAAAAGCTGCAAGCGGAGCATCTCCCCAACCCGTAAATGTTTTGCCAACAGCATCTTTTGCCAATGGTAATGCAATACAAATTAATACTGCAGAAAGCAACAGGCAACCTACCAACACATTAAACCAGTTGAATTTTTTTAAGACAATGCCTGCTAAAAACCTTCCTATAGCAGTAGAGCCGGCTAGTATACTGCTCATTTGTATGCTTAATGCTGCAGGCAGCATCAGTACTTTGTTATTAAAGGTTGGTAAAAAGTTTTGAATACTTTGTTCAATCAATACATAAAAAAATGCAGAAGCTATAAATGCAAGAACAATGGGTTTGAACATCAGGTTGAACATTTCTGCAAATTCCGAAGCCAATGGTTTGCTTTCAGATTTGGCTGCAGACTCATCCAGCTTTGCACCCATTAATAAAACCACAGCAAGTAATGAAAGGCCGCCTAATAAATAATAAGCATTTAACCATGCGGTTGATTGCGGATTTTTATTGTCTACAAACGAACTGAAATAAAAATAAAGCGTAAGGTTTCCAATCATAAAGAAAGACTCTATGAAGTTCATCAGGCTGATGTGTTCCTTTGCATCTTTTGTTATGATGCCAATAACGCTGTATACCGACATTTTAATTAACGCAAAGCATGCGCCTATAGCTACAAACAATATTTTAACTGAAATAAAATTTGGTGTGTTGGGTATAATGAAACATGCAATAGCTATTATGCCAAGTGCAGCCATCATTGCTTTTTTGTAACCAAATCTTGTGATATAAGATGATACCAGGAAAGAAAAAATAGCAATGCTAAGATCTTTGCAGGGATCTATCCATGAAGCAGCGCTTTTTGAAACGCCAAAACTGTTTTGCACATTTAAAATGGCTACACCGGAACTGTTTAATAAAATAGCAAAGACATAATAATTGATAAACAGGGATAGTTTGATTCTCCAGTTTTGCATGGCACTAGTTTTAGGCAGTAATAAGCAATTGTTCCGCTAAAGATATAGAGATTTTACCAGCGTCTTATTGGAGAAACCGGGCTGTTTTATAACCCAATTAATAAATGCTTGTTTGTAATTATTGAGTTGCACCAAATGTCTTATACAAGCAATGAGATGAATGCTGCCATGAAAAACAAATGCTGGCATAAAATATATACACAACATTGGCAATTGTATGCTGGAAAAACGATTAGTAATTAATTACCTGTTCTTCTATTGATGCAGGAATAGCCCTGAACTCATATTGCTGGTTGCGCAATTGTGGTTCAAAACCTGCTTCGGCAATGGCCTGCTGTATGCCTTTGTAAGTAAAGCGATGCGGGGCACCGGCTGCACTAACTACGTTTTCTTCAATCATAATAGATCCAAAATCGTTTGCACCTGCATTAAGACAAATTTGCGCTGTTTGTTTGCCAACAGTAAGCCACGACGCCTGTATGTTTTTTACATTGGGCAGCATAATACGGCTCATGGCAATCATGCGAATGTATTCTTCTGGTGTAACAAGGTTGTGTACACCGCGTATACGTGCAAGCAGTGTATCTACATCCTGGAAAGTCCATGGTATAAAAGCAATAAAGCCTT
Source organism: Chitinophagaceae bacterium (assembly GCA_044227095.1). GTDB lineage: Bacteria > Bacteroidota > Bacteroidia > Chitinophagales > Chitinophagaceae > JACMLD01. The sequence continues at coordinate 1,388,375 of JBGAFV010000001.1, forward strand.
TTGCATGTTCAGGTTTTTTCGCCTGCACTTCACGAATTTTTACAAGATGCTCAAACCGTTCATGAATGGTTTCTACATGACCAAACATCATGGTAGCAGAAGTGGTAAGGTTTAGCTTATGCGCTTCTTCCATAATAGTAAGCCATTCTTCTGTACCGCATTTTCCTTTGCTTATTAACCTGCGCACACGGTCTACCAATATTTCTGCACCGGGGCCAGGCAATGAATCCAGCCCTGCTTCTTTTAACGCCATCAGCACTTCACGATGGGTAGATTTTTCAAGCTTGGTTATATGCGCTACTTCGGGTGGACCGAGTGCATGCAGTTTTAACGTGGGGTATAACTTTTTAAGTTGCTTAAATGTGTCTACATAGTATTGAAGTCCTAAACCAGGGTGATGACCGCCCTGCAACAGCAATTGTTCTCCGCCGTAGCGAAAGGTTTCATCAATTTTTCGTTTGTAGGTTTCAATATCGGTGATATAAGCATCTGCATGACCGGGAATGCGATAGAAATTACAAAACTTGCAATTGGCCACGCATACATTGGTAGTGTTTACATTGCGATCTATTATCCAGGTAACTTTTTGGTGGGGCACTTGCTTTTTACGTAACTCATTGGCAATATGCATTAGTTCTGCCAATGGGGCATTTTCAAATAAGAACACGCCTTCTTCTATGCTTAAAAACTCAAAATCAAGTGCTTTTTGATACAATCCCGCTAACTCCATAAAAACAAATTGTGTCTGGTAAAGAAGTAACAAAAGTAAATCAGAAATGTTGATTTACCCGTGCTTCTTTGTTACCTCCATAACTACCTCACACAGATCCAGCAGAGAAAAAGAAAAATGGCTGTGCTTCTCTATGTCCTCTGAGTCTCCGTGGTTATAAAAGATTTGCCGCAACCAAATACCGCCAGTCAAAATCATCTGCTGCATTAGCATCTTTAGGCTCAATTCTTTGTGCTACTATTTTCTTTTGTAATATGCCTGCAGAAGCAAGTTTTTGTTTTGCACTCATAATATATTCCTGCATGGCGGGTTGCTGCAGCCATTGTTTCTGCGGCGGTTCAAAACCAATTTTGTCTTTGCGCCAGGCTATTGGTGCAGGCAGTAAAGGGCTCATGGCTTTTCTTACAATCCATTTGGTGCGTCCATCTTTTATTTTGAAATGAGAAGGCAATGAAAAAATAAATTCAACCAGTTGATGATGCAAAAAAGGCAAACGCACTTCTCGCCCATGTGCCATAGAATTGCGATCTGCATAACGAAGCAATTCTTCAAGCCCGTTATTAAAAGTATTGTAGTAAAGAACATTGGTTAAGCTATCCTGCACGGGCAGTTGATAATATGATACACCGAAGGCGCTGGTAAAATCTTTTTCTAACCCTGCAACTGATAATTGTTTTTTAATGCGTGCCTTTTTTAAATAAGCGCCGCCAGCAGATGGATGCAAAGCAGCCAATTTATTTTTCCATGTCCATTCATCTGTTACGCCTAATTCTCTTGCGGCAGCAAGTTCTTTTTTTAAAAGCGGTTGGTTGTTCGTGTACAATTCCTGCCAGAACCAGTGATAATATTTTGTGTAACCAGCAAGTGTTTCATCGGCGCCTTGTCCATCTAGCAATACTTTTATATTGTGCTGTTTTGCCAGTTCAAACACTTTGTATTGTGCATATACGCTGGAAGAATTCATAAACCCTTCCTGGTAGTAACAAAGTTTTTCAAAATCGTCAATAAAATTTTCTGCTGTTGGGCAAACAGTAAAGTTGTCAATATTAATTTTCTCAGCTAGTAATTGTATGTATTTAGATTCATCGCCTGCAAACCCCGGAAATATGGCAGAAAATGTTTGCAACCGTGAACGAGAACCCTGAAGCTGATTGATCATTACTGCAATAGAAGAACTATCAAGGCCGCCACTTAAGCTTGTACCTAAAGGAACATCGCTGCGCAACCTGTTTTTTATTGATTCCGTAAATAACGATGTAAACTTTTCAATAGCGGTTGTTTCACTAATACTGTTATCTATTTTATTTTTTTCTACTGCCCAATATTTTTTTGGATTGATATTTTTTGCGTTGCCTGCATCATAAATAAAAAATGAAGCAGCTGGCAGTGTATAAATTTCTTTATAGGCAGATTCGGAAGCATTGCCCGGGTTTTGCGTATAACCAAGCGTTATAAAATTATACAGCAATGCTTCATTGATTTTTTTTACTGCACCTGTAGCCAATAAAGCTTTTATTTCTGAGGCAAAAACAAGTTGAGTGCCATCATAATAATAATAAAACGGTTTTTCACCAAAGCGATCCCTTGCAGCAAAGAGTTGTTTTTCTTTTTCATCCCAAATAGCAAATGCAAACATGCCATCAAAATGCTGCAGGCAATTTTCTTTCCAGCAATCATATGCGGCAAGTATTACTTCAGTATCAGACGTAGAAACAAATGAATACCCTTTTGCAGCGAGTTCTTTTTTAAGTTCTATGTAATTGTAAATTTCTCCGTTGTGTATAATAGAATACCGATGGAGATAATGCATGGGCTGCGCACCATTGTCTGAGAGATCTATAATGGACAATCTTCTGTGCCCAAGGCCTGCAATACCTGTTTCATTTATCCAATGTCCTTCGTCATCGGGGCCGCGGTGTTGCAGCATACCGGTCATTTGCTTAAGCCGGTTTATTGTAACCAGTTGATGATTGGCTGATATTATTCCTGCAATACCACACATGCTGTAAATATCAGCAATCCGGCGCAGAATAAAAAAGCCCGGCATTTATACCGGGCTAAATGTTTTTATGGTATCGGTTATTTTTTCTTTACTGGTTTTTTTACTGGTGGTTTTTCATAAACAGTTATAGGCAATGCAATTAATGCAGTATCCCATGCAGCAATCATGTTAAAACTATTTCCAGTAGTTGCTTTTTCAAAAAACATGGTAAATGCTTCCAGTGGTTCGGTTTGTTTTTGAACAGGTGCATCTACCCTTACAATATCTTTTCCGCTATCATATTTAAAAGCACCCCAAATATCATTCTCTTTGTTTACTATTATTGTCCATTTATCTTCAGAAGGTATGGCGTATAAAGTATATCGGCCTTTGGGCACAACTTTATTAGCAATCATTACATCTTTATAAAGCTCCAGTTCAGTTGCTTCATTGGCGCCAAGCCTCCATACTTTATTATACTCTAACAATTCTCCAAACACATTCCTCCCATTTCTTTGTGGCCTGCTGTACACAATTCTTGCCACCAGTGGTTCGGTAGCTTTATCCTGTATTCTAAGAATTGGATAATTAACCGGGTAATAACTCATGTCCATAGGAGATTTGTCCATCAATGGAAACCTCGACTGGGCCATTACAGCCATATAACATCCGCATAATAATAAGAGCGATAAAACAGTTTTCTTCATTTTTTAACTTTATAAGTACAAATATAATTGTTGCTGCAAATTTTAAAGAACATGCATTTGTGCTATAACAAAACTTTTTAGCTCAGGAAAAAAAACTGTATAGCATGCCTGCAAATGCCGGTAATGTGTTTCAAACAAAGCAAAAGCGGTTTCTGCGTCTGATAAATGGGCTGATCTTCTTACCAGCCCTTCCATACTGCGGTGTATGCCCCAGGTGTGCTGGTAATTGTTTAGCCAGTTTTGTTTTTGCATGTAAGGAAACATCTGCCGGAACTTCTCAGGAAATGTATCCATAAACGGTGCCAAAAGATGATAAGTATTTTCAGAAAACTGCAACAGGCTTTCTGGCGTAAATTCGTTTTTATCTGTAGCAAGAAAATGATCATACACCACATCAATAAAAGCACCGGCATAAAGCCTGTAGCTGGCCCTGAAAATTTCTTTTGCCTCCCTGGTGGCCGGGTGTGCGTCTGTAAAACTGTCTATTTCCCGATGAAGGCGTATTCCTTTTTGTATGCCGGGTAAATAGTCAAATTGCTTTTTGCCTTTTACAAAATCGCTGATCATATTCCCCACTAATATCTCGGGATTATTAAAAGAAAGGTATGCGTGGGCAAGGTAATTCAAGGAAAATGGTTTAATTATTTACTAAGCGTTGCAATAAATAACGTTATTGCCTTTATTATATTTTCATTTAGAGGAAGCGATGCATTATTATAGGTAGCCAGGTTTTCGGCTCTTTCTGGTCCGCTGTTTTTTAAAACATGGTTCATTCCATTTATTAATTCAAACTTAGCTTTAGGATTGCATGCAGCCAGGCTTTTGCCTTCTTCTTCACTTACCTGTATATCTGTGCTGCCTTGTATAATAAGTACGGGTATAGTAAGTTTCTTTATTTCTTCGCAGGGCGTATATTTTAACCACGATTGTATATAAGGTTGAATGCCGGGGCGAAACAGGCTCATGAGATAAGGCGGAACGCTATCTATCTTTTTATCTTGTTTTAACAAAGTAAAAAAACTATCAACCTGCTGTCTTATTAGTTGTGGTTGTGCTGCTATTTGCTTTTCAATGATTTTATCGATGCTGTAAGCGGGGCCGGCAATAGAAATATAAGCATCAGCTTTTGTTTTTTGTGCTGCTAACATGCCAATAAGAGAGCCTTCGCTATGCCCTGCTATGATAATTTTTTTTACACGTTTGTCTTTTGCAATTTTTTCATACAATGCAATTACATCCTGCACATAAGTTTCAAAGCGCAATTCACTTTCAGAAACCATTGCATTCTTGCTTTCTGCTATACCTCTTTTATCGTACAATAATGTTCCTGTTTTTTGTTTTGCTAATGCTGTTGCAAGAAGTTTGTAACTGTTTGCAGATACACCCAATGGACTATTGCCGTTTCTATCTGTAGGCCCCGAACCGGGTACAAAAATTACAACAGCAAAAGTTGCAACTTCATCCGGAACAATTAATTCACCTCTTAATGAATCTTTATCTGTTTTAATTGCAAAAGGCTCTGATGAAAATTGCGCATTGCAAAAAAATGAAACAATTATATATAGTATGATTAAGAAAAAATGTTTCATAATAAATAATTAGTGCTGTTATATGGCACAAAGATATATAACCTGTAACCATCTGTTTAATTTAACACTTACTTAATTCAATGGAAATAATGGGTTTAAAAATGTACGCAGTGTACGGAATCGGACACTTTGCGCATATAAATACTGCGAATAAACGTTTACCGTTTATCACCTTCTTTAACACAATTTAAGATTGATTACCGCCGGTCAAATATTGCTTTGACCAAAGTGTAACATAAATACTTTTGTGCCGTCATATTACATGTGAGTTCTTTAAAAGATAGCGGCAATTAAAACAGATACGCAAAATTTTATAGAGAAATCAAAAACCATGTATCATTAAACCTTATAAATTTTAATTATGAAAAAGATTATTTTTTCCGTTGCTTTTGCAACAGCAGTTCTTGCTTCTTCATTTACTTATGCATCAGAAAACGATCCGGCTTCTAAAGCTAAAGAAGCTTTTTCTACAGAGTTTGGCAATGCCAAAAATGTAGAATGGTTAGCAATGGGCAAAGAAGGTGTTTACCAGGCAAAATTTACTTTTAATAATGAGCCGTTGCAGGCGTTCTTTACGGAAGACGGAGATTTTTTGGGAACTACACGCCAAATCACAAAAGCGCAGTTGCCTATTCTTATTAGCGCACGTCTTCAAAAAGAATATCCTGATGCAAACCTGATAACAATTTTTGAATACAGCAAAAAAGACGGCCTTGAATATTATATTACCCTAACTACAACAAAAGGTGTTAGTATAATTAAAGCTGCAGGTAATGGCGAACTTTCTGTTTACAAAAAAAATTTTAAAGAATAACTGTAACATGCGCAAAGAAACTGCGTCTGATATTACAGAAACAAATTAAACACTCAATAAAAAATATTACAATGAAAAAGTTGATTACAGCAGTTGTGTTAGGTTCAGTTTTAATGATGAACACTGCTTTTGCAAATGGAAACAAAAATGAAAATGTTGCTGCTTCAGTTAAAAATACATTTAACCAGGAGTTTGCTAACGCAAAGGATGTACGCTGGGGAAAAACAAACAATTATTATAAAGCAGCTTTTACAATGAACAACGAAGTAATGACTGCTTATTTTACCACAGATGGCGATTTAATGGGCGTAATACATAATATTCTTTCTACAGAATTACCAATAAGCCTGCAACTTGCTTTGAAAAAAGATTATGACGGTTACTGGATTACAGAATTGTTTGAAATGGCAAAAGATAACAGCAACAGCTATTTTGTTACCCTTAATAATGCAGACCAGGTGATTACATTACAATCAACAGACGGATATACATGGTCACTATATAGCAAAGAAAAGAAGCAATAACGACAGTAGTTTTCTCAGATGTTTTGTTGGAAAGTAGGATAAGCCCCGCAGATTATATGCGGGGTTTTTTATTAGTGGTAATCAAACCTGAACGCTGATAGATCTGGTTTGTATTTTCGACGTCTCTGGAGTTCATAATTGTAAATAATATCGCCGGTTTCTTTAAAGAATGGATAACCTATAGTATCGTAGTCATACTTATCATCGTTTAATACGCCATCACTGTTTGTATAGATGCATGCGCTAATCATAAATTCAATATTGTTCTTAAAATCTACAATGTATGCAGCATCAATCAGGAAGCCATAGGTCCAGCCGGGTTTATTAAATATCCTGATATAGGACGGTATAGGCGTTTTGCCTGCTTTAAACATAAAAAATTTAGCGTAGCTCTGAAAGTATTCCGTGGTATCGTAATGAGGGAACTTGCTTTCGTAAGGCAGTTCAGACATATACTGGTAAAGAAACTTATAATCATTTGCAGTTAATGCAAATCTTTTTTTTGCAGGTACAGAAAGTGGAAACAATACAGATTGCAACATTTGCTGCAAATCCTGCAAAGGAAAAATATTGTGCGTGGTAAAATCCATGGGCTGGTTAATAAGACTATCGTGCCGGTAAAAAGCATTGCCAACCAAATGTTTTTTGCTAAAATCAAACGGGTTGTTGTTGAATGCAGGCGCCTGCTGGTAAACAAGTTTCTCATCTTTTAAAAAACGAATAGCGTTGGTATGCCTGTTTTGCTCTTCTGTCATTGGCATAAAACGCCTGGTAATGCGACTGCCAGTATAGCCTTTAACCCTAAGTTTTTCATTGAGCGTTTGCTGGCCAACAAATTCATACAACCTGTTGTACGCATCATTATCGCTGATAAGAAATATCTCTTTTATGTATTGCGCAATAGAAGGAAGCCCGTTCTCTGCTAAACTGTCTTTATAGACTTTTATTTGGCCACCATAACTGCTATCTGTAAGCATTGTGGTATTCATGGTAAGGCCGGGAACATTAAGTTCGTTCAATTTTTCAAGCGCAGCCAATGCTACAGGAAGTTTTACAGTTGAAGCAGGGTTGAAATACTGGTTGCTATCAACATGCAGGTAATAATTTTTAAAATGTGCCTGATTGTTTTTATCGCGGTTTATTTGCGTATAAATAACCTGGTAATGAAACGTATCCGGCAGATCCAATACCTGTTTCAAAAAAGGTGAAGCTTGCTTGCGGAATAATTCTTCCAGCCATTTATCTGTTTTTTGCTGGCTATTAAGATTGACAGCAATGAGCAATAATACCAGCATTGCAATTGCGCTTTTCATTTTGTTAAGTTACAAATAAGGCGTTTAATAAAATTTGAATAACAGGAATAAGCAACAGCGCTTCCATAAAAAATATAAATTGCAACCCTAAAACTTTGTCATGAAATTAGTTTCTTACTTAAAAGAAGGACATGAGCAACTGGCTGTATACATAGATGGGTATTTGTATGATATGGATTTGCTTCACCCCGATTTACCCAATACCATGAGCATGTTTCTTAATTACTGGGAAGACTCTTTACCAATGGCTTTGGGAGGAGAAATAATGGTGGGTGAAGGAAAAATATCCAGGAGTAAAGCAACTCCTTTTAGTGATGTGCAATTGCTGGCGCCTGTTCCTTTTCCTACCTCTCTGCGTGATGGTTATGCTTTTCGGCAACATGTGGCTACGGCAAGAAGAAACAGATCTGCAGAAATGATTCCGCAGTTTGATCAATACCCTGTTTTTTATTTTGGCAATCATCATAGTGTACAAGGACCCGGTAATGTAAACTGCATGCCGGATCATTTTAAAAACTTAGATTTTGAACTGGAGGTTGCCATAGTTATTTGCAAACAGGGCCGCAATATACGTGCAGCAGATGCTGATGAATATATTGGTGGGTTAATGATTATGAATGATTATAGTGCAAGGCAATTGCAAAAGGAAGAAATGCTGCTAAACCTGGGGCCCGCCAAAGGAAAAGATTTTTCTACTGCTACAGGGCCCTGGCTGGTTACAATGGATGAGTTAGAAAATTTTGTATCTCCTGCAAAAGAAAATCATACAGGTAAAAGCTGGAACCTGCGCATGCAATGTTTTGTAAACGGTATAGAAGTGAGTAATGGTAGCCTGGATGATATGGACTGGACTTTTGCCGAACTGATAGAACGTGCATCGTATGGCGCAGATCTTTATCCCGGAGATATTATTGGCAGCGGCACCGTTGGTACAGGTTGTTTTCTTGAACTGAACGGTACAGGTAAATTAAACGATGCGTCTTATACAGAACAATGGTTGCAGGAACACGATATTGTAGAATTGGAGGTTGAAGGATTGGGTAAACTATCAAATACAATTGTAAGTGAAGTAGATGATTTTTCATTGCTGGCGCAAAAGAAGGGGTAGAATTTTTTGTTGCTGGGCCACAAGAGAGAAAGCGTATTGATAAAAAATATAAAGGTTGATTTTATAAACGCAACCAATTATTGGCATGATAGCATTACCATTAAACATTCTGCAAAGCAAAATATTATCTGCAGCTGATATTGATTTACTGGCTACGGCACCTGAACTGCCATTTATAGATCCGGCATATGAAGATGAGCGATTGAAAAATATTTTTCAATATTATTCTATTAACCCGGTAGAAATGGAGAAGGAACTGCATTTGTACGCAAAAGAATTATTGGGCAAAGGAAAAATAAATGAAGCCTGGCAGGTTTTGCTCACAACCGGTTAATCAGTTTATTTTAAAAAAACAAAGCCGGCATGTACAAACACGCCGGCTTTGTTATAATTATAGAACCCTATGCTTAAGGTATATATTTTGTAGTAACAGTACCATTTATATTAAAGGTCCTTGTGTTGCTCAATCCCTGTTCTTCAAATGTTCCGCTAAACCTTAGTTTAATATAGTGGCTTGCGGCGTTGTAATAATCAACCGTTGCCTTTGTATTTATATTAAACGTTTTGCTGAGTATAGAACCATAGTTAGGTGTATTTTTTAGTGCTACAGATTTTACAGTATAAGTTTGTCCTACTGTAGGCACAAAATCTCCGATAGAAAGAATATAATACTGGTTCAGGTTGGTTTGATCTGTCTGTGTAGTTGTAGCCACTACATTGGTAAGCGTATTATTTGATGCCGATTTTTGCATAGACACATAATTGGCATTGTACGTAATATCTCCGGCAGAACTGAATATAATTTGCGGGCATCCATTATTCTCAGGCGGCCCAGGATCTGACGGGCATACATCTACGTTATCGCAAACACCATCTTTATCTGCATCAGCACAACCGGTTGGCGGAATACGAATTACTTTTGCACAAGGCAATGTTGTACACGTACATGCAATAACATTAAAGGAAAAAGGAGTAGACAGTTTATATTTTGTAGTATCAAGCAATAGCTGGTATTTTCCTTTTAAAAGACTCTGACACCAGTTTCCATATGCATCTGTAGTAACAGTTGTTGTTTTGCCAGTAGAGTCTTTTAGCTGAAAACTGAAATTTGTCAATGGTTTTCCATCTTCACCTGTTAAGCAACTGCATACATTTCCATTATCTCCTTTCTTAACTTTAATAACAACACATTGCATATAAGCCGCTTCATACCGGTTGAGATATCCTGGTATCCAATAACCTTTAAACTCAAGTGGAATGGTGCGGTTGGCTGGCATTGTGTAACCAGTGTAGGTATCAATATCCAGGTTTGGCGCTTCTGATCCGTTTAATGTGTTTGCGCCCAAATCATTATCACCCAGTTTGCAATATTCATTTTTATATCCATCACCTTCGCACCAGTTTAAACATATTGTTACATCTTTTTCTATGCAGGCAGCGCAACTGCCATTTTGTGGAATGTGATAATTTTCTTTAACCAGCTGGTTGGGGTATTGTATGTCGCAAAGGTCTGGCATGTACACGTGTATGTCGCATAAAGGAAGGCTTACCTGCTCATATACAACGACGATGCTAGCTATACCAACTGTAGACCACGAGCTGCAATATGTACCACCGGCGTTATAGGTTAAATCTGATACAGTATACACGCCAGATCCTTTTGAAGAAATATAGGAAGTAACATCGCAATAATTTTTATACCAGATATACCCGTCTTCACCATCTGCAATTTGTGTTTTGGCAGAAGTGCAGGCTTTGTTGCCATCAAGCGTTACCTGAGTATCGTTTGTACCGCTACCAGACCATAATAGATAAGCCCTTTTTATTTTTACACCTGACGGAATTGAAATAGCAATGGTTCCTTTTTTCAAATTGTCGCAGGATGTTTCTGTTGATGTAAAAGAGCATCCGCGAAATACATAATCAATATTCCCAGTTATTGTTTCAATAGGAGAAGCATCCCATGTTTTTACCGGTAGTTCAGTGGTTGCTTTAGGATTGGCGGTATCAGGTGCATCGGGTTTACTACAGCCAAATTGTAATAACAATAATAATGTTACTAATAGAAATAAGAGGTTTAGCCTTCTTTTCATGGTTTTATTATATTAAATGTTTAAACTAACCCAGGTTGTTGTATAAGTTTTTTTTGAAACAAAACAGATAGCTATAATGCAGGTGTTGTAAAAAGGGAAGCGAAGCAAACCAAACAATATCTTATTTGGCTGCATTATTTAATATAAAATAAAAATGCACTTAACTTCTTGTGCGAGTACGGGGTTTCTTGAAGATGCGATATCCTCTTACTTCGTTGCTTTAATTTTTTTTGCAATACGATTGAAGCGCAGCAGTTAATGCTTTTGTAAAAGCGAAATCCTAATCAAGTAAAAGGCTATTTATTGATTTGATAGCGACGAGGAGATTTATTTGTTTGCGGGAATGTTAGCGGTTATATTTTTTATCATTAATTAAATATAAAATCAGGATACAGCAAATCAAGCGCATTGCCTTTATAAGGATAATTTTCCATCACGTTGCTTACAAGCTGAGGGGCTATATCTCCATACTCCATTATTTTTTGCGTATTGGTTTGCATCCATTCGTCAAACTCTTTTGAAAACGAAGCATCAATTTTATTCAGCACTTTTACACCCAGTTTTTTTAATGCAGCTGCATTGCACAACTGTTCGTATTGACCGCGTATAGGAATCACCATTAATTTTTTTTGCAGCTGCAATGCTTCTGCCGGTGTTTCAAAACCTGCACCTGTAATTACCGCACTGCTTGTTATCATGCTTTCTGTAAACTGTTGATTATTTACCGGTATAAAAGTTATGTTTCCACTTGTTTGGGGCTGCTTCACCTGTTTTGAGAAAACATGAAAGTGATAACCTTTTATGTTTTGAAAATATTGTTGCACCATTTCATCGCTGTAAGAAGAGAGATAGACAGTAATATGATTTTTGTTTGCGGGTCTCGCCATCAAAATATCTTTCTTAATAACCGGGTTAAAAATAAAATCATCATAACGTTCAAAATGCAAGCCTACATAAGCAGAAGCCCTTGCAAAATATTTAAGAATGAATTCGCCCATTAATTCTTTATTTGCCGGCCTTGGTGTTAGCGAAGATTGAAAAGACGCCTGGTGGCCAAAGTTTACAGAAGGCACTTTTTTATATGCACATGCCAGCGATGTAATGCATTCAAAATCGTTAATAACAATATCATACTTTTCTACAGGCAGTTCTTTTACCTCATTCCACACACGCAACGGACTTAATGAACGTATAATTTTTGGATAGTTTAATCCGCCGCCATTATTATAGAAAAGGGTAAGCCCTTTGCTGCGGTAACGTACAGGCATATCTGCTTTTAGCTGACTGTTGGCGCCGCTTAAAAAAACATCTACTTGTCCATACACACGGAGCCACGGCAATAATTCCATTGCCCTGCTAATGTGACCGTTTCCTGTTGCCTGTACCGCATATAAGATTTTCATTGTACAAATTTTAATACTGAATAATTGTTCTATACTGCAAGCGAGTTGATATAAAAATGTATTTCTTCGGAAAACACGTTTACAACTGGTTTTTCATTTCCTGCATTTTCATACTCATACTGTTTTTCTTCGTAAGTATGCAGGTGCCATTCGTTGTTAAAATATTCCAGCGCAGTTAAATGTTCTATCCAGTCGCCGCTGTTTAAGTATACTACGCTGCCTTTATCTGTTGTTATTGTTTTTTTACAAGGCTGATGAATATGGCCGCAGATAACGTAATCGTATTTCTTTTCTATGGCCAGTTCTGCGGCAATAGTTTCTAAGTCGTTTACTTTAGCAACGGCCCTGTTTACCCCTGCCATAATATTTTTTGAAAGAGAAATGCGTTCTCTGCCAAGCAAGCGCAAACAGCTATTGATAAACCTGTTTAGCATTATAAGCGATCCATAACCAGTGCTGCCAAGTTTAGCAAGCACTTTGGCTCCGCCTTTTGTGGTATTGTCAAATACGTCGCCATGAAAGATCCATGTCATCTTATTGTTGATTTCTATCACCAGTTTATCTGTAAGCTGAAAATTGCCAAGATCAATTCCTGAATAGCGGCGCAGTGTTTCATCGTGGTTGCCTGTTATATAAATAACACGGGTTCCATTGCTCATCATTTGTATAATCTCTTTTATTACGCTAAAGTGTGCAGAAGGAAAATAATGCTTGCTGAACTGCCAGATATCAATAATATCTCCGTTGAGGATGAGCATTTGAGGGGCGATGCTCCTCAGGTAATTGGTAATTTCTTTGGCACGGCTGCCATAAGTACCAAGGTGCAGATCAGACAATACCACAACATCAACCGGACGTTTTTCCATTTGGATATGCGTTTTACAAATTTGCAAAAAGCGTATTACCTCATTGTTGCGTCAGTATTAACGAATTGTGAATAGTTGCCTTTAGCCACGGAGACACTGTGAACAAAGAGATTTCACGGAGGAAAATATTAGCCGCAGATGCGCAGATTTTTTTAATTACAGAAGTATAGAAACTGTTAAGAAAACTAACTATCCTAAGTATCCTCTAATCCCATAAATCCTGGTTCAGACAATTGCGTTTCCGTGGCTAAATCCGGGCTCAAACCTGTATTTTTGCAGCCCGTTAATGGGTGGCAAACCCATTATATTTTAATACAAATACATGAGCACACAACATTTATCAGAACAGGAAATCATCCGCAGGGAAAAACTGGAAGCCTTAAAAAAATTGGGTGTCGATCCATATCCGGCAGCTTTATACCCTGTAAACAGCAACGCAGCATTTATAAAAGCAAACTATAAAGGAGAAGAAAACAAATCAGACTTTGCAGAGGTATGCCTTGCAGGCCGCATTATGCATGTGCGTGATATGGGCAAGGCCAATTTTGGAGAATTGCAGGATGCATCAGGCCGCATTCAGTTTTATATAAAACAGGATGATATTTGCCCCGGAGAAGACAAATCTTTATTTCAGAACATTTGGAAAAAACTGCTCGACCTTGGCGATATAATTGGTATTAAAGGATATGTGTTCACTACCAAAACAGGTACAACATCTGTTCACGTAAAAGAATTTAGCCTGCTGGCAAAATCGTTAAAACCTTTGCCGGTTGTAAGAGAAAAAGATGGCGAATCTTTTGATGAAGTAACCGATCCTGAATTTAAATACCGCCAGCGTTATGTAGATCTTAATATCAATCCGGAAGTAAAAGAAACATTTATAAAACGCACAAAACTCATTAATACCATTCGTGAGTTTTTAAATGAAAAAGGTGCGTTGGAAGTAGATACACCTGTATTGCAGGCAATACCTGGTGGTGCTGCCGCCAGGCCTTTTGTTACGCATCATAATGCACTTGATGTTCCTTTTTATTTGCGCATTGCTAATGAACTCTATTTAAAACGTTTGATTGTAGGCGGGTTTGAATGGGTATATGAATTTAGCCGCAACTTCCGCAATGAAGGAATGGACCGCACACATAACCCGGAGTTTACTGTTTTGGAATGGTACACTGCTTACAAAGATTATTTCTGGATGATGGAAATAACGGAGCAACTGATGGAACGCATTGCCATTGCACTGCATGGTACAACAGATGTGCAGCTTGGCGAAAACATTATTAGCTATAAAGCTCCGTTTAAACGCATTTCTATAATAGATGCCATTAAAGAAAATACAGGAATAGATGTAAGCGGAATGGATGAAGCTGGCTTGCGGGAAGTTTGTAAAAAATTAAACATTGGTGTGCCCAATAATATTGGTAAAGGCAAACTTATTGATGAAATATTCGGCAATACCAGCGAGCACAAATACATTCAGCCTACATTTATTATAGATTACCCGGTAGAGATGAGTCCGCTTACAAAAAAGCACCGCAGCAAACCCGGACTGGTAGAGCGTTTTGAGCTGATGATAAATGGCAAGGAAGCGGCCAATGCATACAGTGAGTTAAACGATCCGCTAGAACAACGTGAACGTTTTGAAGAACAGGCCCAATTGATGCAGCGTGGCGATGATGAAGCCATGTTTATTGACAATGATTTTCTTCGTGCCCTGGAATATGGCATGCCGCCAACAAGCGGTATTGGCATTGGCATAGACAGGCTTTGCATGTTTATGACCAACCAGGCAAGTATACAAGACGTGCTATTGTTTCCGCAAATGCGCCCCGAGAAATTGCAGGGAGAATGATAGTTGTATTTTATTTTCACAAACTCCGCCAGCTTTAAAAGTTGGCGGAGTTTTTTTATACCAGCATTTGTTTTCATAGCATCATCGTTGCTACGCTCAGTTCATCGGCAAATCTATGAGCAGCGTAGGTTGTTGTCGTCATTAGCTTTTATATTTTTAACGCTTTAATAAAAATATATTCCTGTAAAATATCGTTAGGCTTCAAATCTTTTTATGAAATCAATTTCAATCGTCACTTTATTATTTTTATCACTGCACATAAAATCCAATAAACTAGAAGTTATTGTTGCAAACAATAGAGAAAACCTGCTTTATGTTGGTTTAGAAAACCCGATTGAAGCATTAATTGAAAATGCATCAAAGCATGCCGTTGTGTTAACTACAGATAATGGCAGGATAGAAAAGGAAGATGGAAATCGGTTTTCTATTACTCCAGATCATATTGGTATTACTAAAATTAATGTTTGCAAGGTTGTAAAAAGAGATACTATTGTTATTGGAACAAGAGAATTCAGGGTGCGTGAATTACCGGAGCCGGAAGCACTTATTGGCCTTTTTACAGGCGGTCCTATTAAAAAAGCAGCACTTATAACTATGGGCGGCGTTAGAGTAAAATTAAATGGCGGGGACTTTGAATTTCTTGGCTCCATAACAGAATATACATTAATTGCAATAAGGGATAGCAGTACAGTTGGCATGATTAAAAACACTGGCGCCCAATATAATGATAGCACAATTGAATTCATTAAAAAGTTGCAACCCAAAGATCACCTTGTTATATGTGGCCTTATTGCTAAGTTTCCTTCGCAACCTCGTTTAATACATCCTGCAGAGTTTATTATAGAAGAGTAAAAGTATTTAGTGATTAGTTTCTCCTGTCGTTTGTGTTTTCAAATATAAACTTACATCGCCCATGTCCTCAACCCAATCCATCCATTTTGAAATAATACAAATGAGATATAACACAGCGAAAGAGAAACAAGTAACCAGTAAACAGCAAAAAATTTATTTTTAAACTTACCAAACCTTCGCAGTACAATTATTAAATGAATTACTGAAAAAATTGCAAACAACAATGTTCCTGCAAAAATGATAATGGTTCTTGTATTAATAGAAGTAAGCTCGCTTAACAGGTAGCTTTCATCCTGTACTTCCAGCGTTTTCATAACTGCCCATGTAAGTAAAGCCAGGGCTATAACGGGCAATTGCCTTAACCACAATTGATCCTTTTTTACTTTGCCGGTATAAAATCCTATCGGTGAAATTAATCCGGCTAATGCAGCAGACAATGCAAACAGAACTGCTAGTACTGCCAAATAGAACTTTCCCTTTGCTTTAAAGAATGAAGCTTGTTCGTAATAAGCGCCGTTGAGGTTCATCACATTTTTTCCTTCTTCGTTTTTTGTGAAAATGATAGTTGCCCTGTTGGCGCCTTCAAAAGCAAATTGTAAAGGCGATACTTGTACAAGTTTCATTGTAGATCCAAACAACGGCGTTATAACAACAGCGTTATTTTCAACGGACACCTCAACATTATTCAGCAACTTATCTTTAAATGCACCAATTTCATTTCGCGGATTTTCAAAAAGATATTGGCCGGTAAAAGGCATAATAGCTTTTACATCTGTTGTCGTTGTTACAAGGCTTTCAGTGATTGTATGCTGCTCAAGATAATCTGCTAATAAACTTTCAATTTGCCAGTTCTGCTGGTTGCCATTAGAAGACATTATAAAACCAACACCCAACCGCCTGTTATAAGAAAATATAGAAAAGCAGGTGCCCATCAATCCTGTATGCCCTTTCCAACCACTTTTTTTAAAGAGAAACATATCTTCATTCGCTAAACCATAGCCACTTCGCAATCCTGCTGAAGATGCAAGTGTGCTATGCACTGTTTCCATTTCTGCAATAAGACTATCTGAAAAAATAGGTTTGCCATTATTAAGAAACAGGTGTAGGAACTTTGTCATATCATTTGCACATGACCACAACGAACCGGCTGGTGCCATCAGACAATTTATTGATGGCACTTCAATTATTTTGCCACTGTGCACCACGTATTGTTTTGTATCGTACTCATTTATTTTACTAAATGCATTAAAGTTGGTGTGGTTCATTTTAAGCGGCTGTAAAATATTTTCCGCTATGTATTGCCCATAAGGTTTACCAGAAATTTTTTCTATGATATAACCAAGTATAACATAACCGGGATTTGAATAAGCATGCCGCTCGCCGGGTTTCCACCTGCTAATCATAGATGGTTGTTGCATTAACATCATTGCTGCGCCGCTGTATTCTTTTTTATCCTGTGAGCACATGCGGTTGAGTTTCATATCATCAAAACCAGCTGTATGCTCAAGTAGGTTTACAATTCTTACCGGGTGTGTTGCTTCCCATTTATTTTGAAATGGAACTTCAGGCGCCACTTTTTTCAGTTCATCATCCAGGTGCAATTTGCCTTCTTGCACCAATTGCAAAACAGATAAAGCGATAAACATTTTGGTAATTGAACCCAAACGAAAAAGCATGTTGTTGCTTGCCGGGCGATTACCAGCTACATCTGCATAACCAAAACCACCAGAATAAATAACAGAGTCTTTAGTTACCAGGCCAATCATCATTCCGGGAACATGATCCCTGTTTACAATTGATTGAATGGAATCTTTTAATTGCTGCAGCGTAAGATTGTTTTTCAACTGGGCATAAGACTGGTTAAATTGCAACAATAGTAATACAAGAAATATTTTTTGTAATAATTTAATGGGTTTGCAAATAGAAAGCATGGCCATGGCTTAGATTTATAAAGATAAACCTGTTAGTAGTTATTGTACGCAAAATATTACATAGCCACGGAGACACGGGTAACACGGAGAAGCACAGGAGGCGTTTTTATCGGCGATAACTTTTGAGGCAATACACAGAGAGTTTCTTTGAAACTGCTAAGCTTGCAGCTAATAGCTAACAGCTTGCAGCTTTTTTTAAGGCAATACACAGAGAGTTTCTTCGAAACTGCTAAGCTTGCAGCTAATAGCTAACAGCTTGTAGCTTTTTTTAAGGCAATACACAGAGAGTTTCTTCGAAACTGCTAAACTTGCAGCTAATAGCTAACAGCTTGCAGCTTTTTTTAAGGCGATACACGGAGTATTTCTTCGAAACTTTTAAGCTTGCAGCTTGCAGCTAACAGCTTGTAGCTTCCTAATCTCTATAATTCAATGGCGGCTTTCTATCGCCAAGAATGGCTTTGTATTTAAAGTCTGCGCCACGGGCTGCATTAAATTCTTTTTTAGCATCTTCCAGTAATGTTTTATCCGTTAAGAGATCAATACAGGTTAATGTCATTGTTTTTGCAGCTACCATCATTCCTTTAAAGCCAATATCAGTTCCACCGCATGCAACAGCCTGCCAGCTATGTGGCGGCGTGCCCGGTGCCCATGTAGCTGCGCCCATACCAATAGTAGGTACGGTCCAGCTTACATCACCAACATCTGTGGATGCATAAAAAACAGTATTGATGTCTTCAAGTCGCAAAGGCGCTACTGTAGCTGCAGCTTCTACCGGTGGGACTTTATAAGCATAGGTTTCCTGTATCTTTTTTGCAAAAGCAGCTTCGGCTGCTGTATAATGTACGCCACCAACTTTTTCTAAGTTCTTTTGTACAGCAATGGCAAGTGGTTTATTTGGCAATGTTTCATATTCGCCACTCAATACTTCATAATCAACTGTGGTTTGTGTGCCCATAGCTGCGCCTTTGGCAGCTTCGGTTACCCAATTGAATATGCGGGTAACTTCATTCCTGTTGCGGTGACGAATGGTATACCACACTTCAGCAAAATCAGGAACTACATTAGGTGCTTTACCACCGTTTGATATTACATAATGAATGCGTGCATCCTGCGGAATGTGTTCACGCATCATGTTTACCATATTGTCCATAGCTTCTACACCATCAAGTGCACTACGGCCTCTTTCGGGTGCAGCTGCTGCGTGTGCAGATAAACCATGAAAACGAAACTTGACAGTAATATCTGCCAGCGAAGAGCCTATGGCTGTTGAATTATCCGAAGCAGGGTGCCAGTGTACCACGGCGTCAACATCATTAAACAATCCCTCTCTTACCATATATACTTTTCCGCTGCCACCTTCTTCTGCCGGACAGCCAAATAGCTTGATGGTTCCCGTTAGTTTACCTTCTTCCATCATTTTTTTTATTTCTATTGCTGCTGCAACGGAAGCTGTTCCAAATAAATGATGGCCACATGCATGACCGGCAATTTTATCGGGCAAAGGTTTTCTTTCTGGTACAGTATCCTGCGAGAGGCCGGGCAGTGCATCAAATTCTGCAAGCACGCCAATTACTGGTTTGCCGCTGCCGTAAGTTGCTACAAAAGCTGTGGCAAGACCGGCAACGCCATTTTCTATAGTAAAACCATTTTCTTTTAAAGTTGATTGCAATAATGCAGTGCTCTTTGTTTCTTTATAACCAACTTCTGCATAACTCCAGATAGAGTACGCAATACTTTTATACTTGCTGTAATTGTTTTGCAAATCTGTAATTGCTTTTTCTTTCAATGGCAGTGAAGCATCTTTCTTTTGTGCACTAACTTGTACAAGTGTAAATAAAGCAATTGATAAGATTGCAGCAGTATGCTTTCTCATGTTGGTGTTTTGATTATTGTATAATTTACCATGGGTTACAAGAAAGTTCGGAGTTTATAGTCTGATATACTAAACAAATAAAACAAGCAACTTAAATTTTTTCCTTGCGTCTTTGCGTGAAACCAATATCCACAGAGACACTGCGAACACTGAGAGGCACAGGAATTAAATAAGGCTTGTATCGACAATAGCCATTAAGGCAATACACAGAGAGTTTCTTCGAAACGCTAAGCTTGCAGCTAATAGCTAACAGCTTGTAGCTTCCTAATCTCTGTAATTCAACGCAGGCTTTCTATCGCCCAGCAATGCTTTATACTGATAATCTCCTTTATCTTTTACAAATTCTTCTTTTGCTTTTTCAATTAAAACGGGGTTGGTGTACAAATCAATAGCAGTAAGCGCCATTGTTTTTGCAGCAACCATCATTCCTTTTGCGCCAATATCTGTTCCGCCGCATGCAACAGCCTGCCAGCTATGTGCAGGTGTGCCCGGTACCCATGTAGCTGCACGCATACCAACAGTAGGAACAGCATAGCTAACATCGCCAACATCTGTTGAGCCACCACCGGCATCTTCTTCTTCTTTTATTGGTTTTACCGTGGCAGCGCTTTCTACAGGCGGCACTTTATAAGTAAAACTGGTTTGTAATTTTTTTGCGAACTCCACTTCCTGTGGCGTATAAGTTACACCGCCAACCTTTTCAAGATTTTTTTGCATGGCATCGCCTAATGTACGGTTCAGTAAAAGATCATGTGTACCGCCAATTATTTCATAATCCATAGTTGTGCCTGTACCTAATGCTGCGCCTTCTGCTGCTTTTACTACACGATCAAAAATGCTCACCACTTCTTCACGTTTTGGATGGCGCACATAATAATATACTTCTGAAAAATCCGGTACAACATTTGGCGCCTTTCCGCCATTGGTAATTACATAATGAATGCGGGTTTCCTGCGGCACATGTTCACGCATCATGTTTACCATATAGTCTAATGATTCTACGCCATCCAATGCACTGCGACCTCTTTCCGGCGATGCTGCCGCATGCGCTGACAAACCATGAAAACGGAACTTGGCCGATTTATTTGCCAATGCACTTGTCATTGTAACACCATTATCCGCACCGGGGTGCCAGTGTATTACCACATCTACATCATTAAATAAACCTGCACGCACCATATAAACTTTTCCGCTGCCACCTTCTTCTGCAGGACAACCAAATACTTTAACAGTGCCGCTTATTTTTTTAGCTTCAATTAATTTTTTTATTTCGATGCCAGCAGCAACAGATGCAGTGCCAAATAAATGATGCCCACAAGCATGCCCTGCATTTTTTCCTTCAATTGTTTTTTTCTCCGGAACAGCTTCCTGCGCAAGGCCTGGCAATGCGTCATACTCTGCCAGTATACCAATTACCGGTTTGCCGCTACCGTAAGTAGCAACAAAAGCAGTTGGTATATCTGCCACACCTGCCTGCACGGTAAAGCCATTATCCTGTAATGTTTTTTGATGAAGCGCAGAACTCTTTACTTCTTTGTAACCCACTTCAGCATAATTCCAGATTTGCATGGCTATGTTTTTATAGTCATCATACCTGGCTTGCAGATCTGTCATTGCCAAAGTTTTAACCGCATCATTATTAATTGCTGCAGGTTTTTTTTGTGCGATAGAAAGGGCGGGTAAAAAAATAGAAAGCGTGGCCGTTGCCATTACTAGAAATACTTTTCTCATGCTGGTTTGGTTTATAACACAATTTAAGGAAAAGCGGGCAAGAGTAGGCGCTTGCTACTGTCATTAACTGTACTTGTAAGAAAACATGTAAATGGTAAAGCGTATAGAAGTAGCTTACGACTTTTGTTTTTTCAATTGCAGGTAATCCAGGAAGTAAAGAATTTTAAAAGAGATGCTATTGTTTTGAGGAGAATCTAATGTATTGCTTACGTTTTTAAAATAGCCGGGAACAACCGTATCGTCGAATGTGCTGATGGCATTTTTCCATACAATATTAATTTCACTACCGGGTGCAAAACGCCAGCTATAAACCATATCTACATTAAAGGCGTTGTAATTCTGATCTATTTGTTTGTTGTATGTTTTGTTTTCAATAAGCTGGCCTTCGTTCCCCAGAGTAAAAAATTCAAGATTGCTTACCTTACTCCAGTAATGTCTTGCACGAACAGTAATGTACATTTTGGTATTGAAACTGTATTTAATCCTAAGAATATTTTCTATTGTATTGCGGTTACGGCGGGCAAATATTATAGTATCATTTTCTGGTAAAGGGGCAGTTAGTATATCTGTAAAGCCTACATTGTTCCAGCGGGGAAATATGTTGAAATCATGCCCAAAAGAAATTTTATTGTTTACCCTGTACTGGTGACTAAAAAGCAATTGAAACTCCTTCCAGCCACTTCGATCAAAAAAGTAAAGTACATAACTGGCATTTACAAAATACTTTTTGGCATAATTGCTTTCAAAGAAATTGCCAAACCCAAAATTGGCAGGTTTTCTAAATACACGTCCCTCATGCCTGGGTTCATAAAAATCATTACTGGCAACATTGTATGCTACATTGGTGCCTACATACCAAAGATTTTTTAATTGCCCATTGAAATTATAATTGATATTGGTGCTCTGGTAGCTGTAAGGTTTATAGCGATGCGTGTATATAAAATTGAAATTGTGATAAAGCCGGTTGAATATTCTTTTCGGCTTTACAAAATTGTAACCGAAATAAACAATCTTTTCCCAATAGTTGGTATAAGTCATGTAACCAAGATCATTAAAATCAAACTTATCATCGTGCAAAGTAGATTCTATCTGCATATTAAATTTGCCGCTTACCTTGCCAAAACCAAGATTGTATTTATAACCAGTTATATTCTGGCTATCCTTATTAAATAATGTACTGCTGTATGCTTTGCCATACAGGTTCCACATGTTTTTCTTATCGTAAAAATTAAAAAGCCCTGCGCTTACATTGGCATCATAATCTGTACCGCTGCGCATTACATTGGTATTTACAAAACTTACACTGGAGTTGTTTTTTAAAGTTTGATCCAGCACCAGCACATTGTAATTGGTTAGTGGGTCGGATTCAATTTTTCGCTGGTTGCCTTTATCATCTTCTGCAAGTGCGTATTGTGTTTTTGTAATGGCGTTAAAAAAACCAATGCCCAGTCCACCGCGACTTCTGCCAGAAATTTTTGTAGCATTCAGCAATTTGCTTTCCGAAGGATTTTTAATGATTTGTTCATTACTGTTTAGCTGATTGCCTACATCATAATAATGAATGGGCTGGCCACCGATGCGCCGGCTGTAAAAAAGATTTCCTTTAGAAAACAATTCGGTTCCTTCTGTAAAAAAAGTTCTGTTTTCGTTGTATTGAACTTCAAACGGTGTAAGGTTAAGCACTTTGTTATCACTTTGTACCTGGCCAAAATCCGGAATCAATGTCATATCTAACGTATATGCCTGACTGATTCCATACTTTACATCCATACCACCATTCAGGCTGGTAGTAGTATTTTTTACGCCGGGCGTATTGTAAGGATAATTATTTAGATAGGCAGAGAAATAAGGCGAGAAAGAAAGGCGTACAGGTGGTTTTATGTCTTGTATGCCGGTCCAGAAACCTTCCTGCGTCATAAACCCGTTTTTTATAGGATCGATTGGGTTCCAGAAAAGTTGCTGACTTGATTTCTGCCTGCGCCTCACCAGGTTCAATCCCCAGTCTTGGTTGTTTTTTTTACTGAAGCGTATAGCAGAATAAGGAATAAAAAATTCGAAAGTCCATCCATCGTTTAAAATTTCTGTACCACTGCTCCATACAGCATTCCAGCTAAAATCTTCCGAATCGCCGTTAGCACCTGGTGGCGCTTGTTTGGCATCCATCTGCTCGTTTAGTGGAGTAAGAAAATATTCAAAGCCATTTATTTTATCGTTATAGGTGTCGAATATAATGCCGATAAAATCATTAGCACCGAAATTATCTCTGCCAATCAATTCTGTTTGTATACTGTCTTTTGTTTTTTCGTGGCAATATCCGCCAATATAAATACCATTATCATCGTACAAAATATATACTTCAGTTCGGTTGGCTTCTTCTTCTTTTCTAAAAGCAGTTGGGCGCAGTTCTACAAAGTTGGTAGCCAGGGGAGCAGTTTTCCATGCAGCATCATCCAGTTTTCCATCAATTTTAATTGCTGAGCTTAACCTGCGTGCAGGTATTTGTTTAGGCGGCTGGGCATAGCCCGGTTTAACTTGAGTTAAGAGAGTAAGCAGTAAAATAAAGCGAAAACGCTGTAGCATGTGTTAGGGTTGAATAATAAGACGTAACAGCTTTATGTTTGTTATAATAGCTGCCCCAGTTTTGATTTTTTAAAAATAGGTTTACATACGTCCTTTAAACAACATTTTATTTGAAATGCGTTTTTTACCTGATGAACAGTGTTAAGGAAAAATAAAAAGTTCCGCCCCGATTTTTTCGGAACGGAACTTTCTAACTGTATTGAATAAAATAAGTTTACACAAATAAATCCATCATCAGCTTATGCTGCGGATTAACTGCATAGTGCGAGAAATCTGTTACACCTTCTGCTTTTAAAACATCTTCATCAATAAAGAAATTTCCGGTGCATTCAAAAGAAGGGCGTTGTAGAATATAATAAGCTGCATCTGCCACAATTTCTGTGGTGCGGCTTCTTTGCATAAGAAAATCGCCCCCTAATAAATTTTGAACTGCTGCAGTAGCAATGGTTGTTTTTGGCCAGAGTGCATTTGCTGCAATTCTATCACCTTTTAATTCTTCTGCCAAACCCAATACCACCATGCTCATTCCATATTTGCTCATGGTATAGCCAAGGTGTTTTGCAAACCATCCCGGATCCAGGTTAATGGGCGGAGATAAGTTTAGTATATGCGGGTTGTGCGCTTTTTTAAGATAAGGTATGCAGGCTTTGCTGGTAAAAAAAGTTCCTCTTACGTTTATGTTGTGCATTAGCTCCCAGCGTTTCCATTCTGTTTGTTCTGTTTGAGAAAGGCTAATGGCGCTTGCGTTGTTTATTAAAATATCAATGCCGCCAAAAGTAGCAACAGTTGTTTTCACTGCTTCATTAATGCTTTCTTCAAAACGGATATCTGCCTGAAGGGGCAATACTTTGCCGGGGCCTGCTTTGGCAATTTCTTCTGCGGCAGTAAAAATGGTGCCCTCCAGTTTGGGGTTCGGATCAACTGTTTTAGCAGCTATGGCAATATTTGCGCCTTCTTTTGCAAGCCTTAGCGCAATAGCCTTACCGATGCCACGGCTTCCGCCGGTAATAAAAACGGTTTTGTTTTCAAATTTCATATGATTGGTTTAATTGTATTTTTTATGAGCAATATAGTTTCTAATTGACTATTTGCCTGTCTATTAACTCAAAAAAAGAGGTAATATGATGCAGGCTTTAAAATAGGGTGTTAATACAAAATAGCCGGTTCGTAAACTTACGATTTAGGCTGTAAATACCGAAGAAATAAAATCAGGCGTTAATGCTCTTGACCTGCGGCCCTCCCGATTGTATGTTTGTATTGTTGAACGGAAGACATAAATGCAAAAATCCAAGTCCTAAAAAACCAAACTGTCCAGGTCCTTTTAAAACCATTTTTCGATCCAATGTCCTGTCAACCGTTTAACAAAATCCAATATCGTCCTTGAAAAACTAATTGTCCGTTTAAATCCAATTCCTGCTGAACGAACCCTTTGAAATTTTGTACCTATGATGACCTAAAATTGTTGAGGTTCGTACAAAAAAAATTAGGCCCCGGAATACTTTTTCCGGGGCCCTTTTATTTATTGAATATTATAAAACGAAGAGCTGCACCCTTCCCTGTTTATACACCGTCCTTTCAGGGCTGCGTTGCAATCTTTTTTGGATTGATTGTTTCGAGTGGTTGCATCCTTCGCTGTTTATACACCGCCCTTTCAGGGCTGCGTTGCAATCTTTTTTCGATTGATTGTTTCGAAGGGCTGCATCCTTCGCTGTTTATACACCGTCCTTTCAGGGCTGCGTTGCAATCTTTTTGGATTGATTGTTTCGAGGGGTTGCATCCGTAAGTTTTCGAAATGTAATTATGCTTTGCTGTAAACATTTATTAATCTATAAATATTACTTGCTCCGTAGGAGCAATTGATGGGTAGAGATTGAAATTATAAGGCTTATTCGTTCCATCGGAACGATTGTTGCTTTTAAATTGCATTAGCACCAAGCGTACCTAGGGCACGCAACTGACATCTTGATTATTTTCTACCCATGAAATGTTCCTACGGAACATATTTCGGACACTTATGGTTTCACCCTTCGCTAATTGCACGCCGCTCTTTCAGGGCTGGTAAGAATTATAACAAGGATTCAGCATAAAGAGACAATGAACTATTGACTACAGACTAACGACTACACAAGCAGGTAAGAATGCATCAATTGTTTTAAATGATCGCCTAAGCGTTTTGCAAACCGTGGATCTTCGTAAGGAATATAATCCGGATCTTTTTCCAGCAGCATAGTGCACATTCTCTTAGAAAGCAGCACTTGGTTTACAGTGCCTGTGAGCGATGCAATAACAAGTGGCACATCTACTTTTTTAAACACACCTTTTTTTATGCCTGTTTCAATAATGCCTTTTATAATGCGGGTATTGAGATAAAGTATTTCTACAATAGCCTGCGCAAGTGCTTCACGCTGGCTCAGCATCATTTCCTGGTACAATACACGATGGTATTTGCGGTTGGTAAAAAGTTTGGTGATAAGTGCATCAATAACACCTTCAATTTTTTCTATGTCGGAAAGAGAATTGTTATGTGCTATCTCATCAAGCACAACACGTGTATAAGCAGCACGTTCTTCTACCATGTTTTCAAACAATTTTTCTTTTGAGCCAAAGTAGTAGTTTACCATCGCTACATTCACATCGGCCCTTGCTGCAAGATCACGTATAGATGTTCCTTCAAATCCTTTCTCCGCAAAAAGATCTATAGCATGATTAATGATATGGGTTTTCTTGTCTGACATATGGTTGAAATAAACTGCAAAGTTAAACGTTTGTTTAATGTTAAACAAGCGTTTAAATGTGTGCCTTCAAGAGAAATAACTAATAATTTAAAAAGACGTTGCAATTTGTAATAGCGCAAGTTATTTTTTAATTACTCCGGGCAAACTGTCTTTTGTAGTAACCAGTGTGTCTGTTTTAGTAGCCGAAGAATCTTCTTTAGGTACGGGTAAAGTGCCGCTGTTATCATAAAAAACAAGATCGCTAAGGTCTTGCTTTGCTTCAAGCCCGTTTTTACCATAGTTTACAAAATGATCTCTTGAACTGTAACGAGCGGGTTTATTGGTATAAAATTTTTGTGCGTTTTTATCCCACCACATTTCCTGGCAACGAAGCGTATCTCCTTTAAGTACATTAATCACCACCACACAGTCTTTCAAAAAAACTTTGTTTTCCCACGAACGATCTTTTGCATAACCAGCATCCAGTTGACTTTCCTTTACAAGAGAATCGTTATAAAAATCTATGTGCAATGATTTTGGAAATTCTGTATAAGAAGAATCAGATTGATAAGTATACATTAATGGCGCTGTAAGTTTCCCCTTCATTTTTCCGCCCTGGCTCATATAAATTTCTATATCGCGGCCTTCATCTAACGCTGCCCTTTTATCTTTTGTATTTGGAAGATCTTTCAGATCATTTTCGCAGCTATATAAAATAAAACAGCCCAGTGCAAGGGCCGTTATTTTTATAAGATGCTTTTTAATGAACATGCAGTAAAGTTGTATCTCTTTTAAATAATCGTTTATTACTGGTTATTATATTCGCTAATGGCGTATAAACCTTTGAATAAAAGATCAGGATCAGCAAATATCTTGTTTTTAAGATGGGGCACAAAATAGGTGCAATTGCCCCCGGTTAAAAGCACGTTAAAGTTGCCGTATCGTTCGGCATATGCATCAATAAAACCATCAATTTCTTTTGCCATGCCCAGTATAACGCCGCTTAAAATATTGGTGCGTGTATCATATCCTATCAATGGAAAATTCCAGTCTTCTTTTATTACAGGAAGCAATGCAGTAAACGTATTGAGCGATTTAAAGCGCATATCCATGCCCGGTGAAATACCACCACCTGTAAACTCATGGTATTTGGTAATGAAGTTGTAAGTGATGCAAGTTCCTAGAGCAATAACCAGGTTATTTTTTTGCGGAAAAAATTCAACTGCTGCTGCACAAAGTGCTAACCTGTCTGCACCAATGGTTTCTGGTTTGCCAACCGGCGTAGTAAAAGGCAGTTTTGTAAGATGAGATAATTTATGAAACTGCGTTCTTTTAGCAAGTAGGGTTTCAATTTCTTCATTGTGTTTTATAACAGAAGAAAGGATTGATTTTGCTGGTTTGAACTGATCAAGCAATGCTGTTATTGTTGCCACTTCATCATTTTGCAATACAGCCGAAGTTTTTTCTATGTTGCCTTCAAACACTGCATATTTTAACCTGGTATTTCCAAAATCGAAACAAATGCTGGTATGCGCCAAAGGTTTGTGTTTATTTGATGAAGAATATTTTTTACAAGCGGATTTTAAAATTGGTTAGCTATATTTTAATTTCCTGTATCATTTAAATATCAAAATCCATAGAAGACAAGTTTTTAAAATGCCCGTTAAGTTTAATCTTTTCTTTTAACTGATCCATTTCTGCCATTACAGGCAATACTTTTGTAAGATGCCGTTTCAAATATTCTTGCCGTTGAATTTCCTGCAATAACTCCAGCAATTCATATTCTTCCTGCAAAGACAAACCAGCATGGTGTGCAATATCATAACTAATTAGTTCCTCATCAGTTTTTTTAAATTCTTTCTGTACTTTAAGGTGCGTATGCAGTTCACGCACTGCTTTTATCACTTTGGCCATTAAATCTTTTTTGCCGCCGTCTTCAATATTTTCTGGATATTTTACAATAGCCCCACTGTATAATTTATCAGGCACTTTTTTTATCACCTCAAGCACCCTGAACACTTTCAGGCCTTTTGTTTTTATATCCATTTCGCCATTATCATAAACGCTGGTTATTTCCATTATTTCTACCAGTGTGCCCATTTCATTTAAATGGTTATTGATAACAGCAGGTATACCAAACATTTTCTTTTCAGCAAAACATTCTGTAACCAGTTGCTTATATCTCGGTTCAAATATATGCAGGTTCAGTTGCTCTCCGGGATATACAACAATGCCAAGCGGAAATATGGGAATAAAGTTTATCATTCTAAGTAAACAGCAAATGTAAAATATCATTTACAAACCATAAGGCAACTGTAAAAAAATACCAATAGCTGCTAAATCATGCTTAATTTAACCATTAAGGCCTTTATTCTTAAACAAGTTCTTAAATTGGGTTGTTATGTGCACCGGGTTTATCTAATCAATTACCTTTGCCGGCAGTAAAAAAACAATTGTGAACAAATTTGCGACCATTTTCAGGTATATAAAGCATAAGAAGACAGACTTTATTCTTTACTTATTCTTTAACCTGCTTTCCATAATTTTCTCTGTTTTATCGTTAGGTGCTCTCGGGCCTTTTATGAAATTGCTTTTTAAGAAAGAAGGCTTTTCTAATATAAAACCTGCATTTGTATTTTCTGCAAAAGGTATGTACGACCAGGTAAGTTTCTGGTTAAGCCAGGTAATTGCGCAGCCCGGCGGCCAGCAAAGGGCATTGTTGTATATATGCCTTGTTGTACTTGTAGCAGTATTCTTTAAAAATCTTTTCTTGTACATGGGCTCCAGGGTATTGGTGCCCATACGCAATTATGTAATGAACCGGTTAAGAAATGATTTGTACCAGAAAGTAATCAGCATGCCGGTTGGTTATTTTACCGAAAAAAGAAAAGGCGATTTAATGGCACGCATGAGCACTGACGTTTATGAAGTAGAAGCAAGTATATTAAGCACGATGGATGGCCTTATAAAAGATCCGCTCAACATTATTGTTTTCCTGGTTATTCTTTTCTTTCTCAGTTACCAGTTAACGCTGCTCATCTTTATTCTTTTTCCTATAATAGGTTTTACCATAGGCAGGCTTAGCCGCAGCTTAAAAAAAGATTCCGGTACGCTGCAAAAAAAATATGGTGCTATTATGAATGTAGTGGACGAAACACTCAGCAATATGCGCATAATAAAAGCATTTACTGCAGAGAATTTTATGACGGGTAAATTTGTTATTCTAAACAAACAGGTAGATAAAGTAAAAACAACACTAACCAATCGCAAAGAACTGGCATCGCCACTATCAGAATTTTTTGGCGTGCTTATATTGTGCATCGTTCTTTATTATGGCGGTCATTTAATTCTTAATAAAACCGGCGCTACAATGGATGCCGATCAGTTTATTACTTACATCGCTATCTTTTCACAACTCATAAATCCTGCAAAATCTTTAAGCAGTTCTTATTACAATTTGCAAAAAGGAAGTGCAGCTGTTGAACGTATAGAACAGGTTTTAAAAACGCCGGATACAATTGTAGAAAAACCTAACCCCGTTATTGCAAAAGGGTTTAGCCACTCAATAGAATTCAGGAATGTGTCTTTTAAATACGATGATACGTCAATACTGCAAGACATAAGCTTTGTGCTGCCTAAAGGCACCACCGTTGCTTTGGTAGGTTCTTCCGGCGCTGGCAAAAGTACCCTTGCGGATTTGCTGCCACGTTTTCATGAAGTAAGTGGGGGAGAAATTTTAGTAGATGGTGTTAACATTAAAGATTACTCTATTAACAGCCTCAGATCATTAATGGGCATAGTAACGCAAGAGCCATTATTGTTTAACGACAGCATTACTGCAAACATAGCATTGGGCGTAGAAAACCCGCCGCAAAAAGAAGTAGAGCAGGCCGCATCTATTGCCAATGCGCATAATTTTATTATTCAAAAAGATGAAAAGTACAATACCAATATTGGAGAAAGAGGCAACAAGTTAAGCGGTGGCGAAAGACAAAGGCTTACCATTGCACGTGCTGTTTTTAAAAATCCACCGATATTAATCTTGGACGAAGCAACGTCTTCTCTGGATACAGAAAGCGAACGCCTTGTACAGGACGCTATTGATAATTTAATGCAGCAAAGAACAAGTTTGGTAATTGCCCACAGACTTAGCACCGTGCGCCACGCCAATCTAATTTTGGTGTTACAGAAAGGAAAAATTGTAGAGAGGGGCTCACACGATGAACTGATTGCAACAGGCGGTTTCTATAAAAAGCTTGTAGACATGCAGGAGGTTAAGTAAGATTTTTTTGCCAGCATTTGTTTTTTGTTCATCACCGTTGCGTCGCACACTTTTACTATTGAATCAATACTGAGCTAATAACTACATACCCCGCATAGTAGCAAACATAATGACCCCATTTACAACCATATCTCCGCAATTGTCTGCATACGAATATCTTTTTTCGTTGTGCACTATTGTAAATGATATGCAGGAGTACGGGGTAATGAAGCAAAGTTTTGAAGATGCTGGTTTTGCAAGTGGCTGCGAATACCTGGTAGCAGACAATTGCAATGGCAACCAGTTTGATGCTTATACTGCTATTCGTTTTTTTCTGAAACAGGCAAAAGGCAGGTATATTATTATTGTACACCAGGATGTAAGGTGTATAGACAATATAGCGCAACTTAAAAAATGCCTTGCGCAACTGGATTCTATTGACAACAAATGGGCGGTTTGCGGCAATGCTGGTTGCATGGGCTATCATACAGATTTGATGCACATTAATATTGCGGGCAAAATTGTTACCAGTCGCAATCTTCCGGGCAGAGTAAGTTCACTCGATGAAAACCTGCTCATTATTAATGCCGCTTCAGGCGTTACGGTTTCTGCAGATCTTTCTGGTTTTCACTTATACGGAACCGATATATGCATTGTAGCTGCTACCCTTGGCTACTCAACCTATGTTATTCCCTTTATGGTAAAGCACCTTAGCTTTGGCAACCTTAAAGATCTTGAAAAGCATATTCATCTCTTTGTAAACGCTTACGGAAAAAAATTAGAAAGCCGTTTTATAGCTACTACCTGCACAAAATTTTACATTAGTAATTCTGTGTTTAAAACAAAACTGCTCAACTATCCACCTGTTTTTTCTGTTGTAAAATTTATACAAAGGCTTAAGCAATTAAGAAAACTTGCTAAAGAAGGCGATATGTATAAAACTACCGTGGTGTATGAGGAGAAGTAAAAAGGTTTCACGCGAAGAGAAGCTACAAGCTGTTAGCTATTAGCTGCATGCTTAGCAGTTTCGAAGAAACACTCCGTGTATCGCCTTATTGTCTGAACTGGGATTATTGGGAGGTATGAGATTTTTAGGATAATCAAAAAAATATGATGGTAAAGAAAAGCTACAAGTTATTAGCTGCAAGCTGCAAGCTTTACAGTTTTGAAGAAACACTCCGTGTATCGCCTTAAAATTATCGTTGCTAAATGCTTTATTAATCCCTGTGCTTCTCTGTGGTAGAGAAAAGCTACAAGCTATTAGCTGCAAGCTCCGAGCTTTAAAGTTTCGAAGAAACATTCCCTGCGTCGCCTTAAAAAAGATCCGTCATAAAACGCATTGAATAAAACTTCGGCTCCTCTGTAGTTGATCATAAATTCCTTTTGTGCTTCTTTGTGTCACCGTGTCTCTGTGGTTACAACATTCTTTTCCCATTCCTTATACTACTAAGAATAAACTCCGTCACTTCTTTTACAGACTTTCTGCAATGCACAATAGCTGCAGTTTTATCAAAAGCCTGCCTGGATTTTTTAATGGCACTACCAGCATTAAAAAACATTTTGAGCGAAGTAAAATAATGCCATCGCAAAGAAAAAAGCCTGATTAATGTTTCCGGTATAAGTTGCAGGTACCATAATGTTTTGTTGAAACCTTCAAGGTGCAGTGCATGCAAGATCATTTTATTCCTGTCGTAAATGGTATCAACAAACTTCTTTTTGCTTTTTGCTTTAATAGTAACAGATGTTTTATGCCGGCAAACACTGTTATAATCGTAATAGCATTTAAAGCCAAGTCGCCATGCACGCAGCCCCAGTTCAAAATCTTCAACATAAAACGGCGAAAAAATTTCATCCAGTTTTCCAATCAGTAAAAATTTTTCTTTATCAATAAATGCATTGGCGCCGGAAAGGTACATGGTGTACAAGCCATCTTCCATCTGTTTTTCATCTTGCAGAATATAATTGCCGGAGGTTTTAATTTTTGCAGCATGAAAGCCAGGCAGCTTTGCGCCATCCTGTATTTTATCATCATCCCACCCAATAATGCGGCCCATCACACCAAATGTATCGGGCTTGTCAAAATATTTATACTGGTGCAAAAAATAACCCGGTGTAAGTTTTATATCGCTGTTTAATAGCAGCACTTTATCAAAACGGGCCATTACAATGCCTTTGTTGGCAGTAACTGAGAAGCCACTGTTTTTTTTGTTTTCTGTAATAATAATATCAGGATAATGTTGCTGTAACCATTGTACAGACCCATCCGTAGAGCAATCGTCTACTATAATTACTTCAAATGGTTTGCCGCTGTTTTGCAGTGCTTCCATTACGGTGGGCATTGTTTGCGGAAAAAGATGAACGCCATTATAATTGGGTATTACAACAGATATGCCTTGCACCATAAACGCAGCGATAGTTTTTATGTTTAACCAGGCGTGTATGCTGATGCAGCATCAGATTATAAAACATACATTTGCCCTGCACAAAAGTATTGTAATTATACTGTAAACCTTCATGTGGCAACAACTTAACAACGATATACAAAATGGCGATACACGCAGTATTGCACGTGCCATATCGCTTGTAGAAAATGAAACGCTGGGGTATGAAGCATTCATGAAAAACCTGCCCGTTGGTTCAACGCCGGTAATTGGTATTACTGGTCCGCCTGGTGCAGGCAAGAGTACACTTACAGATGCCTTGATTGGAAAAATTGTTCAGCAAAATAAAAAGGTAGCGATTGTTTGTGTTGATCCATCTTCTCCTTTTAAATCCGGCGCTATATTGGGCGACAGGATAAGAATGTCTGAATGGTACAATCACCCTAACGTGTACATACGCTCTATGGCAAGCCGCGGTGCACTTGGCGGCCTGCATCCAAAAATTATAGAAGTAACGGATATTTTAAAAGCATGCCCGTTTGATTTTATTATTATTGAAACAATAGGTGTTGGCCAGACTGAAATTGAAATTGCAGGCCTTGCAGATACAACGGTTGTTGTATTGGTGCCGGAAGCCGGAGATGAAATACAGGTGATGAAAGCAGGGTTGATGGAGATTGCCGATATTTTTGTAGTGAACAAAGCAGACAGGCCCAATGCAGATTTGTTTATGCGCAACCTGCAATCTATGCTGGCACCGGGCTTTAATCATCAACCACACGAAATACCTGTTGTAAAAACAATTGCTACACAGCACCAGGGCATTGACGAATTGCTGGAAAAAATTATTGCTAATCTTGGTTCGGCATCTCATGTTCAAAAGAAGTATGTATTGCTGGCAGAAAAAGCCTGGCAAATGATTGTGCATAAAAGAATGCATACCCTGGATAAGGCAGCGCTTATGCAGGAGCTTAAAATTAAATCGGCTGAAAAAAACTTCAACCTTTACCAGTTTGTAGAAACTATTCAATAACTATAGCAGCAACAATTTACCTTTGCCCGGTATAAACAGAAAAAATTACCAATGAGCATTAAGTTCTGGAAAAAGAAACGGTTTACACCTTATACCTATACTTTCAGGAACCATAAACTGTATGTTCACGATTACAAATCTTACCTGCTTGGTAAAAATGAATTGTTTCGTGAGCAGGTGTATAAATTTTCGGCTGCTAAAACCAATCCTTATATAATTGATTGTGGTGCAAATATTGGTATGAGCATTATCTATTTTAAATCACTCTATCCCAATGCTGAGATAATTGCGTTTGAAGCTGATCCGCATATTTATTCTTTTTTAGAAAAAAATGTGCAGTCATTCAATCTGCAAAATGTAACGCTGGTTAATAAAGCTGTCTGGAATGCCAATGATGAAACGCTTTCTTTTTTGGCAGAGGGTGGCGCAGGCGGAAGACTACAGGAAAAATCGGATCAATTTAAATTTATAGATATAAAAACTGCAAGACTGAAGGATTATTTAACCAGGGAAATTGATTTTTTGAAAATTGATATTGAAGGCGCAGAATATAAAGTACTGAATGATTGCAAAGACAACTTGCATATGGTAAAACATCTTTTTATTGAATACCATAGCATGGTAAACGACCCGCAAAACCTGCATTTGATTTTGCAGGTTGCGGCTGATGCAGGTTTTCGCTATCATATTAAAGAAGCTTATACAACGCCCTTTCCTTTTGTAGAGCGAAAGCCAAACTTTGGTATGGATTTGCAGTTAAATATTTTTTGTTACCGGTAATAAGCCAGTTATACAATGTCAATCAGTAATAGCCTTAAACAAATACGAAGGGATTTACAGCACCGTCCATTTAAGAAAATTATTTATCCTTATTTCCAGGATAAGACTGGTCTTGAAGTGGGTGGACCCAGCAGAATTTTTTCTAGGGAACTACCATTGTATAAGATTGCAAAAAGTATAGATGGCTGTAATTATAGCACCAATACAGTGTGGGAAGGAAATATTGCAGAAGGGAAAAGCTATAATTATGCAACCGGCAAAACCGGCTACCAGTTTATAAGAGAAGCAAGTGATCTAAAAGGCATTGCAGACAATCAGTACGATTTTCTTATAGCTTCTCATTGCCTGGAGCATTGCGCCAATGCATTAAAAACTACAGCAGAATGGTTGCGGGTAATTAAACCAGGCGGTTGCCTGTTAATGATATTGCCCGACAGGCGTTTTACTTTTGATCACAAGCGGCCTGTTACAACCTTTGAGCATTTGCTTGATGATTATAAGAATAATATTGACGAACACGATTTAACGCACCTGGAAGAAGTTTTTTCTCTACATGACAGATCGATGGACAAAGGCGCAGGAACTGAAGAAGCCTTTAAAGAAAGATCTTACAAAAACTTTGAAAACAGGTGTATACATCAACACGTGTTTGATTTTGTGTTGCTGGAAAAAATTTATGCTTTTTTTGATATGCGTGTATTAGCAAAAGAATTTATCCGTCCTTACCACCAGGTAATTGCTGGTATAAAAAAATAAGAGCCGCTTATTTAATAAGCAGCTCTTTCAACAAAAAATATTTCTTTCGCTTTAAGGCAATTCATCCACATCACAACTGCCTATTGGTGCGCCTGGTGGCATTTCTTTGTGTTGTACAGTTGGTTTGGCTTTATCTGGTGCTTTCATTCTTTCTAATGCAAGAATAAGATGGGCTGAATAATTATCATCTTTCGAAATTTTTTTCTGTTCCTCTATAAATGTTTTTAAATCTGCCAATCCTTTTTGTGCAGCGCCCTTTGCAGCAAAACTTGCTGCATCATCAACAGATAATGCAAGAAGATAAGTGAGCAATACCTGTTCTGTTTGTAATTGCACCATTGCTTCCATACCGGTCCTTCTTTCAGCCTTCCATGTGTTTTCTATTAATAAGCGAATCATTTCATGTACGCCAAGGCCCCCGCTTATTTCGTATTGAGACATGCGGCTCACCCTTTCGCTGTTAAATAGAAATGACAATGGAAAATCTGCGGCTGTTTCTGCAGGCGCAAGTGCATCAAACGCAAGACCGGTCCTTTTTTTAAACAATTCTCTTGTAAAATCATACCCCGCAGGTCTTGGCGGTATAAGCGATGTTATTGAAGCAGGCAATACAAGAAGTTTAGGATCTATACAATCAATAACTGCATGCAATGCTTTTAATTGTTCTTCTTTTGATAAGGCTTTTGTAATAGTTTGTCCATCGCCCCGCAATGCATAAGTATAATACATGCCACCTACCATTTTGGTTACTGCTTCAAGCTGGTAACGGTGTATAAGATATGCTGGCACCAAAACATCTTCAAGCATTGCCATAGGCATACCTGCCCTTATATTTTTTTCGCCAAAATGATTTAATGCTGCTGCACGTACTTTCATTACTTCTTTTAATTCTGTTACTGCATCTGCACCATTATCCCATAAATGTGCCTGCGGATGTAAGCCACCGGCGGGCCTTGCATCTCTGTCGCTGATAAATTGCAAACCTTTTTTTATTGTGGCGTCGGTTAATACTTTGTTTAATGCAGCTGCTTCATTTTTTTCTTTTGAATAATCTCCGTATCCCCACGCAATGGAAACTTTATCCCATTCGCCTATACCGGTTGAATAAGCATCTTTCAAATCAATTTCACCTTTTGCATTTACCCTTACTAATGGTGGCGGATAGTCCATAACACTGGCACGGTTATTTACACTTGATGCATAATTGTGCATTAAACCAATGGTATGTCCCACTTCATGTGCAGATAATTGTTTTAACCTTTCCAATGCCATTTTCAGCATTTTGTCATTGCCGGGTGCCAGTGCCGTACCGTTTTCAAAAGGCGCAAGCAAGCCTTGCGCAATTAAATAATCCTGCCGTACACGCAATGATCCAAGCGATACCTGCCCTTTTATAATTTCACCAGTTCTTGGGTCTACTACAGCTGCACCATAACTCCAGCCCCGTGTAGAACGGTGTACCCAGTTAATAAGGTTATAACGAATATCCATTGGATCTGCACTATCTGGCAAAAGCTTTACCTGGAAAGCATTTTTATATCCTGCAGCTTCAAATGCCTGGTTCCACCATGAAGCGCCTTCCAGCAATGCACTGCGTATAGGCTCTGGCGTACCATTGTCGAGGTAATACACAATTGGTTTTACCGGTTCGCTCATAGCAGCACCAGGGTTTTTTTTCTTTAACCGGTGCCTTATGATGTAAAATTTTTCGATTGGTTCGGATACAGGCGTACTGTAATCAAAAAAGTTGATGGGTATAAAGCTGGAACGTGCATCAAATATCCGCGGCTGGTAATCACCATCGGGCAGTTGCACAAAAGAATGATGCATTCTTACTGTAATAGCTTCTGCAGACGGCGTTACAGATTGAACAAAATTACCTGCAATGCCATCGTTATTTATAAATGTAATGGTGGCTTCAAATTCGGTATTCTGCGGAAAATTTTTTGTACGCGGAAGGTAAATGGCGCACCTGCTTTTTTCGAGGGAATAAGCACCCTGCTGATTGCTTTTTATACGGTTAGCCACTTTCATTGCATCGCGTAAAAGAAAATCTGTAGCATCTACCAGCACTTTGCCATTGCTTTCCGCTTCTGCTGTAAAACCCCATAAAGTTGATTGTGCAAAGGATTGTTCCACTGCCCTTCGCTCTGCAACATCCTTGGTATTTGCGCGGTAATCGTAATTGGGCTGAACCATCAGCACCTTTCTCCCGGTTTTTAAGAATTTTATAATACTGGTACTGCCAAGTAAACCACGGTCCAGTCCTATATCGTTTGAGCCCAGGCCAGCAGGCAATGATGCCTGGTAAAGTATTTCGCTGTCAAGCTTATCTATTTCCAGCCAGATTTTACCGGCATTTTCATCCCAATAAAAATTAAAATAGCCTTCGTACTTTTTAAAGCCTGTTGTTTTTTCTTCAATGGTGGGAAGTTTTTGCTGGGCACTGGCGTATGAACACACCAGTAAAAGCAAAGAGATGCAATACTTCATGGCAGTTGTTTTAGCACAACAAGATACAAAGTATGTCTTTTACAGGTGTAATATTGAATTCGGCAATACGCAGAAAGCCCAATATTTGTTTTGTAATAGAAGATCGCTACAAAGGCCAGCCGTGTACCCGAATCAGTCATTTATTAAAAAAAAATTGTATAAAAGCAGCATTTATCAAAAACGAAATGACTATATATAATATGCTTCATACTAACAAATTAAAAATCAGTTAAATGCTAAAAAAGTACAATTTTTTTTAATGTTTTAACTTAACGGATTGTTAAAAGCTATATATTGCCGTTCCAATGTTATCCTGATCCTATAAAACGCTACTCTGGAACCTTCATATCCTATCATTTATTTCCCCGGCTGCCGCCTATTTTGATGAGTATTGTTTTAAAGAAGAATTATAGTTTAATTTTTTTTTGATTGTTCCTATGTACCGGTATTAAAGGTTTTTTACAGGTGCATTTACCATAAACCAAACGATTTTTTTTTCGATAAGTCTTAGTTTTTTTAAAAACCTAAATTGTGTTCTAACATGAGAAAATTTGCATCACTATGCACTGCATTGCTATTGTGCAGTGTGCTGGTCTTTGCCCAGCAAAAATCAGTTTCCGGAAGGGTAACTGATGACAAAGGAGACCCAATTCCTTTTGCTACTGTTCAAATTAAAGGAACCAAATCTGCTGTAGTAGCAGATGCCACCGGTCACTTTAATCTCAATCTCAAAGAAGGATCAACGCTGGTAATTTCTGCTACCGGCTTTACTACAAAAGAAGTTGCTGCAGATGGTAAATCACTATCAATTCAGATGGTAGGTTCAGCCCGTGTAATTGAAGAAGTAATTGTTACAGCGGGTGGTATTAAAACAAAACGTAAGGAAGTTGGAACAGCCAACACTGTAATCAGGTCTGAAGCACTTACTGCGGGTAAAGCCATAAGCGTTGCCGGTGGTTTGCAGGGTAAAGTAGCTGGTTTACAGGTTAGCGCAGTTGGTGGTGGTATTAACCCCAATTACCGTTTGATCCTTAGAGGCCAGCGTTCTTTAACTGGTAACAACCAGGCTTTGATAGTTTTAAACAACGTAATTGTTCCTAACGATGTATTGGGTAACCTTAACCCAGATGACATTGAAGATATCGTAGTTATGAATGGTGCTGGTGCTGTTGCCCTATATGGTTCTGCGGCTTCTAACGGTGCCTTGATAGTTTCTACCAAAAAAGGTAAAAGAGGTCAAACTGCTATTACCGTATCAAATACTACAACAGTTGAGTCTGTTGCTTTCTTCCCTAAAATACAAACGAAATTTGGTTCTGGTGGTTCTGCATATGGTCTCGACCCAGATGGTAAGCCAATTTTCAACTATTTGGAAAATCAGTCTTACGGTCCTGCATTTGATGGTGTAAAACGTGAGCTTGGGCCAGCTTTGGAAGATGGTTCACAGGACTCTGCTTATTATGCCTACAACCCAGGTCATAACAAATTCTGGAAAAAAGGGATAAACAACCAAACCAATTTCTCATTGTCAACAGGAGATGAAAACTCTACTTTTTATCTTTCTGGACAATATGCAACTGTAACCGGTACTACACCCGGTGATAAATATAACCGTACTACGCTTAGCGCAAACGGTACCCGCAGAATTGGTAATAAGCTGATGGTTACTTACAGCACCGATTACACACAAAACAGGTACGATATTACTACGCAAACAGCCAGCATGTATGCTAATATGCTTAACATGCCTTCTAACGTAGATATTACAAAGTATAAAAACTGGAGAACAGACAAGTTTGCTAATCCAAACGGTTATTATAACCCATGGTACCAGAACCCATATTTTACTGCAGACAATTACAGGTCTTTGCAAAGAAACGATTACCTGATTGCGAACGTGGAAGTAAAATATAGCCCAATGGCCGGCCTTGACTTTACTGCTCGCCAGGGTATAACTACAAGGAATTATTCTAATAAGAATACAGTAGGCCAGTTCCTGTACACTGATTTTGCAAAACATACAGACCAGAGCTCTAAAGCTGATATTTCTGCATAGGTAAATGACCAGAGTAACTATATCACCACTTTAATTTCTGACTTGTTTGCACAGTATAATAAGAAAGTAAGCAATTTTGATTTTAAATTAATCGTAGGTGCACAATGGCACCAGGATCAATCTAAATTCTTAGGCGTTACTGCTAATGGCCTTGTTGTTCCGGGTCTTTACAATGTTAGTAATGGTGTAGGTACACCTTCAGTGGGTGAAAGCAATTATAAAGCCCGCCAGTTCGGTGCTTATGGCGATTTACGTATTGGTTATAAAGGCTACTTATTCCTTCATGGCACAGGACGTAATGACTGGGTTTCTATTTTGGACCCAAGTAACCGTTCTTTCTTTTATCCATCAGTTGACGTGTCTTTCCTTGCCAGCGAAGCTATTGGCATGATTAAAGACAGCAAAACAATCAGCTATTTAAAACTAAGAGGTGGTTGGTCTAAAGTAGGCCAGGTTAACCTTGGTACTTCAAGTGATTTTGGCGCTTATCAAACACTGCCAACTTATAGCTCAACAGCTTATGGCTTTCCTTTTGGTTCTTTGCCAGGATATACTGTTGGAAACAGGATGGTGCAGGCAGGTTTGAAACCTGAGATTACAAAAGGTTATGAAATTGGTTTTGATTTGAACCTACTTAAAGACAGGTTTACATCAAGCGTTACATGGTTCAGCACTAAAACAGATAACCAGACAGTTCCTACTGCAGTATCTGGTACAACAGGCTTTACTTCATTGTTAACAAACGTTGGACAAACTTCAAGCCGTGGATTGGAAGTTACTGCACACTTTACCCCTATCCGCACAAAGGATTGGAGCGTAACAGTTGGTGGCAACTACACTTATCTTGACAATAAAGTAAATTCTATTACTGCCGATTTGACCAAGATATCACTTTCAGCAAGCGGAAGCGCTACTTCTTTTGCAATGGCCGGACAGGCATTTCCTGTAATTATGGGATATGATTACAAAAGGGATAACCAGGGCCGTGTTATTGTAAACAGTACTACTGGTGTTCCAACAAAATCTGATACAATTTCAATTTTGGGTAATGCAGTTGCTAAACACAAATTGGGAATTGATCTTGCTGTTCAATACAAAGGCTTCCGTTTCTCAGCATTGTTTGAGTATCGTGGTGGTCTAAAGACTTTCAACGGTATGGGTACAGAACTTGACTGGTCTGGTACTGGTTATAGAACTGCTGTATACAACCGTCAGAGCTTTGTGTTCCCTAACTCTGTAATTGAAGACCCAAGCAAACCCGGTTCTTATATCACAAATACATCTGTAGCAATTGCCAATGGTAACGGAAACAATGGTTTCTGGACAGATGGTATAAACAGGGATGTAACTTCTAACTATGTAACAAACGGATCTTTCTGGAAATTAAGAGAAATCGTACTTGCGTATGATCTTCCTGCTTCTTTCCTTGCCAAAAGCAAAGTGTTTAAAGGAGTTACTGTAAGTGTGCAAGGCCGTAACCTGTTTATCTGGTTGCCAAAAGACAATATCTATACAGATCCTGAATACAGTGATGCTGGTGCAGATAGCAATGGTATTGGTCTTACAGGTCTTGGACAAACACCTCCTTCACGTTATTACGGAGGTACGCTTACGCTTAGATTTTAATTGTTAATGTGATTAATTGAAAAAATTAAAAGTATCATGAAAAAAATCAGTATAGTTTTTATTGCGGGTGCTGCAATGCTTACAACGGCCTGCAATAAATATCTCGACATAAATACCAACCCTAACCAGGCTACATCGGTTACGCCTGAGTTAATTTTGCCTCAGGCCCTCACTGGTACTGCGGCTAATTTAAACCAGTTTAATACCTATGGTGAGCAGATTGGTGGTTATGCTGCCAATGCAGGCGGTTATGGTGGTTTTGGAACAGCTATTTCATATAATTTTTCTTCTGCCGATTATGGCGGTTTGTGGAATACTACATACGATAACCTTGAAGATTATCAGTCTATTCTTAATTCAACAGATAAAGATTTACCTAAATACAGTTATTCTAACGCTGCTGCTAGAATTATGAAAGTGTTGGGTTTTGAATTGCTGGTAGACGCTTATAATAGTGTTCCTTACAAGGACGCATTAACAGGTTCTACTAAACTTACACCAACTTACGATGATCCGGTTGCTGTGTATAAAAGCCTTGCAGAAGAACTGGATAAAGCCATCGCTACTATCAACACTGGTATTGCTACTCCCGGTATTCCTACAATGGGGTCAACAGATGTTCTATTTAAAGGCGATATGGTAAAATGGAAACAACTGGCCAATACCATCAAGTTGCGCTTAATGGTAGTTAGTGCAGGAAAAGTAACTTTTACCAGCACTGCTTTTTCATCAGATGGTTTTTTAACTACAGATGCACTTATCAATCCTGGTTATACACGTGATAACGGAAAGCAAAACCCTAAATGGGAAAGATGGGGTTATGGTTATACAGGAAGCGATGCTACCAAATCTTGGGTTCCTTCAACATTTATCCTGGCTTTTTATAACGGTACTAAATTGCAGGACTCATTAAGAGGTAAAGCAGTTTATTATCAGTATCCTACTACAGGTACTAATCAGCTTGGTGTAGAAAGTGTAAACACACCCAAATCACCTGCAGGAAGTTTCTGGTATCCTAAAACAGACAGAACAGGTGCAAGCTCAGGAAATGCGACTGGTGTATTAAAAGGACCAGATGCAGGATATCCCGTTATCACAGCTGCAGAAAGCTATTTCCTGCA
Organism: Chitinophagaceae bacterium; assembly: GCA_044227095.1. Lineage (GTDB taxonomy): Bacteria > Bacteroidota > Bacteroidia > Chitinophagales > Chitinophagaceae > JACMLD01. Next base: position 1,431,543 of record JBGAFV010000001.1, read on the forward strand.
GGCAGAAGCTAAAATGAAAGGGATATTAACAACCGGAGCTGCAGATGATGTTTTATTTAAAGCTGGTATCACTGCATCATTTAAATATTTGTATGCAGGGCCAACAGCTACTGCTGTAACTACACGTGATGCTGTAGCAGATGCTAACACTTATATAAATGATAACCTCACAAGCCCGCTTGTTAATTATTCTTTGGCTACAACGAGTGCACAAAAACTGGAAGCAATTATTACACAAAAATACATAGCTATGAATTTTGTGAATAGCGAAGTTGGCTGGAACGATTATCGCAGGACGAAATATCCAACTATTAGCGGTACATCTGCAACTTCTACTTTTGCTTCAATAGTATCTGAAAGCACAAGACCAGATAAATTACCTTCTAGAATATTATATCCGGCTACTGAAGGTGCATACAATTCAACCAATGTTCCAAAAGGAGTTAGTCCATTCGGGTCTTTAATTTTCTGGGCACAATAATTTTAACAACTATCTTAATTATTATGAGACATATCAAACTATTATTATTAATGATTTCGCTGATTCCCTGTCTTACAGGATGTTTGAAAAAGGATCTGGCGAATTCTGACGTATACGATCTTACAGCTCCGGTTTATACACTGGAGTGGATACAGAATGGTGGTACAACCATTAACTCAGGGTTACAGTATTTTGCCAATGGTGCACTTACGTATCCTGCATCGCACACATCAGATACAGCTACATTTAGTGTACGCCTAACTGGTGCAGAATATGTAAAAAATGATGTTACTGTTACCATTGCTCCCGATCTAAAGGCTTTGCAGGATAACATTAAAGTAGATGGGATCGTTTATGAGGCAATGCCCGATTCTTTGTTTAAACTGCTTAACACCACTTCTACAATTAAAGCAGGAACTGGTGTGGCGTTTTTCAAAGTAGTATTCTTCCCTTCAAAGATTAATGCTACAAAGAATTATATGCTGGCGCCTACTGTAACATCGCCTACTGATTATAAAGTAAGCTCAAATTTTGGCCACGTATATTTTCATACTATTGGTAACCCAATTGCAGGTTCATACCTGCGTGAGTATATAAGGGTTCCTTCTATGGATCCAAATGCACCGGCAGATACACATACATCAAACGTTCCGGTTACATTTGCTCCGCAGAATCCAACAACTGTTAGCATGCCAACGGGGTATTATACTGCGCCAGATTATTTGATTTCATTTAAAAATACAAATGGAGTACTGACTAATTTTGCAGCAACATTCTCAGCAAAAGCATTATCAGATTTTGCAGGTGGCGGTATAACTATTATACAACAACCAACATTGGTTGTAACACCAGATTATAAAAAGTTTACTTGTAATTATATTGTATTTAATGGTTCTGCTTACAGAAATGTAACTGACATTTATACTAAACCATAATTAGTAACTTGATGTTATAAAAAGAGGCTGCTGTATTTTTAGGCAGCCTCTTTTTTATATAAATGCAAGTAAGCTATTCAATCAGCAACCCAATCTTTTACAAAACCGTTTATCTATGCTAAATAAATTTTATTGTTTCATTGCGCTAAGTATTGTTTCATTTTCAGGGTTCGCACAAATTACAGTAGTAGTTGATCCTAAAGCTGAAATGGCAAAACAATATCTTTTTGAAAACTTTGCAAAAGGAATTGTATTGATGAAAAATGGTGCTGTTGAAAATGCTTTACTCAATTATAATACTGCCGATCAAAGCATTGTTTTTAAACAAGGCGAAAACGACATCTTAGTACTCACCGGCCTGGAAGCTGTCGATACCATTTACTTTCACAATAAGAAATTTATACCCGGCCCCGATGGACTTATTTACGAAGCGATCATTAATAATGCCCCCGCAGTTTCATTGTTTGTTACTTATACCAACAAGCAACGCCCGTCTACAGCTACGGCAGATGCAAACGGCACTTCTCGTAAAGAATCTGCAGAAGTAAGCAATACAATGACTGGGGCTTATGTTTCCCGCCCTTATAAAGGAGACTATATAATTGAGATTCAAAAAAATTACTGGCTCATAAAATCAAAGCAAGTATACAAAGCAACTTCTGAAAAGCAATTTGAAAAAGTTTTCCCTCACAAAGAAGATGCTATAAAAAAATACATTGACGATAACCATGTAAATTTTAAAATAGAAGAGGATCTTGTTAAACTTACTTTGTTTTGCAATACCCGTATGTAATTAAACTGAGATAGTTTGGAAGTTATTCTTCTCCGTGGTTACTCTTCCACCACCTGTAACCAATATAGCTGAAGATAAGAAATGGCATGGCCGCTAAATAAAGTATGCCGCCATTAAGTGCCTTGGCCGGGCGTTCGCCCATCTGCTGCGCGGTTTTTGTACAAATAGAGCATTGTGCCTGTACAGTGGACGAGAAATGCACAGCAAAAATTATAATTACTACCAATAACCACTTTTTCATGAACGTCCTTTTTTGCAAAGGTACTGCACAGTACGTAAATGAAAGAATCTTACAACTGCTACTTATTTGTTTTTTTGAACGGCTGTAAACGATTGCTGACCGCTTGCGGCAGGGTTAAATACCAATAAAAGCACGGGCTTTACGCTATCATCAATAAAAGGACTGATTTCTTTAAAAAAACGGGGAGAGACAGAAATGCATTCCTCAGTAGCTGGTAATGGGAGACCTGTTTCATCATATGGAATATCCTCTGATGATTGCAATAGAAATGATTTGCGGCTATTGCTACTGTTTTCTGTAAAAGCAGAAAAATTGTAGGAAAGGTTGTTGCTGTTTTTTGCCCTTTTGTCTGTTTTGTACATTCCCGGCATACCACTTATGCTTTCTGCCGGGTTTGAGTAAGTTTTATTGTATTGCAGGTTTTTATCACCCAGTGCCACTGTACCCAATTTTATAATAGTGTTAGTAGAAAGATCGAGAACAAAAAATCTTTTCTTTGCCGATTTAATACCTGCATTAATCATTATTGCATAATCTGTATTACTGCCACTGCGTGCTGCATATTCTTTTAGCAGTTCTGTTTGATCGTACAAAAATGAGTAAGAATAAAAATCAGATCCTTTATCAGGTTTTATAGAAGAAAATACGGGAGCTTCTGTTGCAGGTATTGTTGCAACAGTTTCTGTACCCGTTGGGGCTTCGTAAGCCGTACCTGCCAATTTTTTATGCTGGTAAACAGACCTGGCAATAGCTGTATTTTCCTGTAGCACGGGTTGAATCTTTACAGTATTTGCTTCAGCATTGGAGCCAGTGGTAAATGTAGTTTGAGTGTTTATTGAATCAGCCGTAACAATGCTTGTATTTAAATGCATGCTAACACCATTAGCGGCAAATTTTTTTACCAGCGCTGAAAAATCTGTATGTTGTTTGTAATTAAAACGGCTGGATATATGTACCATCGCATAAGACAATGCAGTACTATTTTTTTTGTGCGATGCCAGTGCAATATTACCAGTATTGTTTTTTTGATACGGCAATATTAATTTTTTTGTGGCCGGGGCTATTGAACTGTCTACAGAAGGAAGACTTGTTTTTGTGTTGACGGGTAATTCTTTCTTTGTTGCTTTGCTATTAAATAGCCCGGATGACAAGTGTGCGCAGAAAAGTAAAAAAAGAGAAACTATAAATGCTGAAACGATGAATTTATGAAATGGTTTCATAGCGTATTGTTTAAATTAACGAAACCAGCACAAATCATTTTTCACCTGGTAATGGTGGTTTCTGTTGAGGATATTGTTTCTGTAAAAATAGACTGGTAATTAACTGTGGGCAAGTATGTATTTGTAACTAGCCTAATGAGAACTAGTATGTTATCAAAGAAAAGCAAGAGAAATTTTCGATTGAGGAAGGATTTTATTCGACAGACGGATCAATGCAGAAAAACATGTGTTTAAATGCAGGTTGAAAATAAATATGAGCAGGCTTCTATTTCTTTTGCATTAAGCTAATAGTTACCTCAAATTTTCTATATCGGTTTCCTTGTAAAATATTATTTTCCCTTTGTTCAAACCTGTGGCAACCATTTCATCCGCACCCGAAGAAGCGCCGCCAATACGCAATACTGCATCGCAATGATCAATCAACTGCACAGCTACAGGATGAAAGATTTCATTAAAAATTTCATCGCCCATTTGTTTGCTGCCAGCAGCTTCAATCAATGGAAGTGCAAACCATTCTCCCAATACAGGCAGGTGGCCTTTTCTATATATTCTCACCGCAGCATCTGTCATGGCTTTTACGTTTGCCGCTATTAATTCGGGTTGATCATTTGTGCCAGAACGGTAAGGCCCGGCAACGAGTATCATTAATGATTTATTAGTTTGCATATTTTAAAGATAGATGGTTTATTGCTGTTAAATACAGCCAGGTTATTAAATAAAAAAGCCGCTGTAAGAACAGCGGCTGTATTTTTTTGAAGAAACTGTCATTAAGCAGTTTCCATTTTTTTGCTTTGTTTCTTTCTTTCATCTTCATCAAGAACTACTTTACGCATACGGATGCTTTTGGGCGTTACTTCAATGCACTCATCCTGCTGAATATATTCCATACACTCTTCCAGCGTCATCAAAGTTTTTGGTGCAATGCGTGATGCATCGTCACTACCACTCGCACGGTGGTTAGTCAATTTCTTTGGCTCGGTAGCATTTACAACTAAATCACCTGGCTTAATATGCTCGGCAATAATCTGGCCTGTATATACTTCTTCACCCGGGTCTACAAAGAAAGTACCCCTGTCCTGTAATTTATCAATGGAATAACCTGTTGTACGTTCCTGGTTTTTAGAAAGCAATACACCGTTGTTTCTTCCGGGAATAGGTCCTTTCCATGGCCTGTATTCTAAAAAGCGGTGCGCCATTACAGCTTCGCCTGCAGTATTGGTAAGCATGTTGCTGCGCAAACCAATCAAACCTCTCGAAGGAATTTCAAATTCAAGGTGCTGCATTTCTCCCTTGCTTTCCATCACCAGCATTTCACCTTTGCGTTGTGTTACAAGGTCAATTACTTTACCGCTGTAATCCTGCGGTACATCAACTACCAGTATTTCAAACGGCTCATTTCTTTTACCGTCAATTTCTTTTATCAAAACTGTTGGCTGACCAATAGTTAATTCAAAACCCTCGCGGCGCATGGTTTCTATTAAGATACCAAGGTGCAAAATACCGCGGCCATATACCAGGAAGCTATCTGCACTATCGGTGTCCTCTACACGCAGTGCAAGGTTCTTTTCTGTTTCTTTCATCAGCCTGTCACGCAGGTGACGGCTGGTTACAAATTTACCTTCACGACCAAAGAAAGGAGAGTTGTTAATACCAAACAGCATGCTCATTGTAGGCTCATCTACACTTATCACTGGCAATGCTTCAGGGTTTTCAGAATCAGCAATGGTATCGCCAATATTAAAATCATCAAGACCAACTACTGCGCAAATATCGCCTGCATATACTTCTGTAGCTTTTTTCTTTCCCATGCCCATAAACGTGTAAAGCTCTTTTACTTTAATGCGTTTAATAGCACCACCAGCCTGAACTAGTGCAATGTTTTGTCCTTCTTTTATAGAACCTCTTGCTACTTTACCAACAGCTATCCTGCCCAAAAAAGAAGAATAATCAAGAGAAGTAATCTGCATTTGCAATGGGCCTTCTGCTATTTTTGGTGCAGGAACATACTGCAATATGCCATCCAGCAAAGGTGTAATGCCTTCGCACTGTTCATTTTTACTATTGAACCAGCCATTTTTGCCCGAACCATAAAAAGTAGGAAAATCAAGTTGTTCTTCTGTAGCATCAAGGTTAAAGAACAACTCAAAAACTGCATCGTGCACTTCATCCGGACGGCAATTGGGCTTATCAACTTTATTAATAACTACAATTGGCCTCAGGTTTAACTGCAATGCCTTCTGCAATACAAAACGTGTTTGCGGCATCGGTCCTTCAAAAGCATCTACCAATAACAATACGCCATCAGCCATTTTAAGTACACGTTCTACTTCACCGCCAAAATCACTGTGGCCCGGAGTATCAATTACATTAATTTTTGTGTCTTTGTATTCTACTGCTGCGTTTTTACTAAAGATAGTAATACCCCTTTCTCTTTCAAGGTCATTACTGTCCATTATCAACTCGCCTGTTTCCTGGTTATCACGGAACACTTTTGTGGCATGTAAGATTTTGTCTACCAGGGTAGTCTTACCATGGTCAACGTGTGCTATAATAGCTATGTTTCTGATATTCATAATTGCTTATTTCTTTTCACAGGCAGGTATAATAGCCCTGAATTTCAAGCCGCGAAGGTACATTAATTCAACGGGCGGGGCAAGCGAAAAATATGATTATTGTGTTACCAGCTTTCTAACCTAAATGAGACGACTGTTGCGACGCTCCGTTCGGCTGTATATCATTGGGCAGCAATGGTATAGGCGAAATAAAAATTGCTTTTAATGCTAAGTATGGGCTACTATTGCTGCATTAAACAGCACCTGTATTGGTTAGGTTCCTGAAAACTTCTTCCAGTTTTTGTGCGCCGCTTTGCAGTGAAACAATATTGAGGTTATGTTGTAATGAAAACTCAAGCAATAGCCGTTTTACATCATTTAGGTTATTGCAAACAAGTTCCCAGCTGTGTTCATTTATTTTATTGATGGATTGCACGCCAGAAATAGCGTTTAATAAAGCAGCATCAACACGCTCTTTAAATTCTACTTTTACAATATTGTTGCTTTCCGACTGGTTGCGCAATGCGCTTAATTTGTCATCTGCAACAAGTTTACCTTTATTAATAATTACTACACGGTCGCAAATGGCTTCTACTTCCTGCAATATGTGAGAAGAAAAAAGAATTGTTTTATCCTTTCCCAGTTTTTTAATCACTTCGCGGATTTCAATAATCTGGTTAGGGTCAAGTCCTGTGGTAGGTTCATCCAGTATCAATACTTCGGGGTTGTGAATCAGTGCCGCGGCTAACCCTACCCGTTGTTTATATCCTTTAGATAATTGTCCGGCTTTCTTTTTGCTTTCGGGGGTAAGCCCAACAGTAGCTATAACTTCTTCTATTCTTTCTTTTTTGTTTTTGATGTCGTGAACGCCGGCAACAAAATCCAGGTATTCTCTTACGTACATATCATAATACAATGGATTGGCTTCCGGTAAATAACCAATTTTCTTTTTTGTTTCCAGCGGATTTGCTTTTACGTCAATACCACAAACAGTAGCAGTTCCTCCGTCAGCAAGCAGGTAACCGGTAATAATTTTCATGGTAGTTGATTTGCCTGCACCATTCGGCCCAAGAAAACCTACTATCTCGCCTTTACCTGCGCTGAATGAAATATCATCCACCGCTTTTTGTTCACCATAAATTTTGGTAAGGCCTTTTACTTCTATAGACATTGTACAAACCTATAAAACATTTCGGAATTTCTGATTTCCGGATGTATGATTTGTTTTGCCGGACGACTAACAAATTATACATATTGAGAAGAGTGTAAACTCTTCGCTTACAGACATAGCCCTTACAGGGCTTGCTTATTATTCAAACATATTATCCAATTAATCTTTCTAATCCTCCTAAATCCTGGTTCAGACATTGTCGTACTCTCCCTTCCACGCATACCAGCCAAAAATTACCAGGCCTATTGCAATAGGTGTAAAAACGGAAATGATGATTATCCATGGCAAAGGTTTGCTGATATCTCCTTTGCCAGTAGAATTAATATTATGACTGGCGCTTATAATAAGTATTGTTAAAACTGCCGGGCCAATCAGCATCCATAATAATCCCAGAAAGCGTTTCAGTTGGTTCATAATAAAATATTTTTAATCGTCAACATTGGTATCAATTTTATTGCTGAGGTATATACTGCCAATAACAAAACAGAGTGCGGCAACAATAATAGGATACCATAAACCAGATAAATAATTTGTGCCTGGCAGTGTTGTAATGAGCGTTGCAATAAATGGTACAAGTCCGCCAAATACTCCATTGCCAATATGATAGGGCAAAGACATAGAAGTATAGCGTATGCGTGTTGGAAAAAGCTCAACTAAGAAAGCTGCAATGGGGCCGTAAACCATTGCTACCAGTACAACCATTAAAGCAATGTAGGCAATCATATTCAGCCGGCCTGTTTCTCCCAGAACAGTTTCTTTGGTTACAACAGGTTTGGGTTTTTCTGAATGGAAAGGTATAATTTGTTTATTGGTAATTTTTTGCGAAGTACCATCTTCAAAAAAACTGGTAACAGTTGTAGTATATAAAGAATCAGTTGCAGAACCTTTTACAAGCGCTGCATTATGTTTAATAGTAGTTTGGTTTGCCAGTATTACTTTCCTGCTTACATCAGCGGTATCATACAACTGACCAAACACGGGCCGGTACAATACAACACTTAATAACATACCGGCAAGGATAATATTTTTTCTTCCATATTTATCTGAGAGACTGCCAAAGATGACAAAAAACGGCGTTGCAATTACCAATGCAATAATGATAATGGTATTGGCTTGTTCATATTCTATATTGCATTTGGTAAGAATAAAATTCTGCGCATAAAACTGGCTGCTGTACCATATAACGCCCTGCCCCATTGTAGCACCAAACAAAGCCAGCAATACCATTTTAAAATTTGTTTTATGGCCAAAGCTTTCTTTTAATGGATTCTTTGATGTTTTATTTTCTGTTTTCAGTTTTAAAAACAAAGGCGATTCGTTCATGCGCAACCGTATAAAAATAGAAACTGCTACCAGCACAATAGACAATAAGAAAGGATAGCGCCAACCATCGCCATTGGTAAATGCTTCTACACCCGTAATTCTTCTTACGGTAAGAATAACACCAAGAGAAAGAAATAAACCAAGTGTTGCTGTTGTTTGAATAAAACTGGTATAATAACCACGACGGTTTGCCGGAACATGTTCTGCTACATAGGTTGCAGCACCGCCATATTCGCCACCAAGCGCAAGCCCTTGCAATAAGCGTAATAATAAAACAAGAAATGGCGCCCAGCCGCCAATGCTTGCATAAGATGGCACACAACCAATTAAAAAAGTAGAACCACCCATTAATACAAGTGTTAACAGGAAAGTATATTTTCTTCCAATTAAATCTCCCAATCTTCCAAAAACCAAAGCACCAAACGGACGCACAATAAATCCTGCAGCAAATGTGGCAAGCGTAGATAATAACGCAGCTGTTGGATTGGTATCAGGGAAAAATTTATGGGAAATAATAGTAGAGAGACTTCCGAAAATATAAAAGTCGTACCATTCTATAAGTGTACCTGCGCTTGATGCGCTGATAACTTTCCAGATTCCTTTGGTTGTTTGCATATGATTTATAATCTGGATTGAATGTAATTATTTCTCTTTGTTGGCTAAAATTTTCTTTGTGATTGTCCGAATCAGGATTTATGAGATTAAAGTGATTAAAAGAAGATAAAACCGTTTAGAATACTTAATTAAAAGATCTGTTCGTCACTGACTATCTGCAATTTTCCATAATCTGCTAACTATCGAACTCCCAATTTGGACTTTTTATGCAGACTAATGATGTTTGATCAAAATGACTAAAGACTACGAGCTATAGAACTATGAACTTATTCTCTTGCCGCTACAGCAATTTTAGAATCTGCCGTACCATAGTATAAAAACCATTTGTTTTTAAAATGAGCCAATCCTTCTACAAAACATACAAAATTTATCTGCCCGGTTTTTTCGTAAGGTCTATCAGGCGTTAAAAAATATTTTTCCTGACGGCTTAAAATTTTAGTGGGATCATTTCTATCAAGCAAAACCTGTGCAGCTGAATAAGTGCCTTCTGCAAGTGATGAATCTCCAATAGATGGAACATTACGTCCGTTGTAAATAAGCAGGATACCTTTATCAGTTAACATTGCTGGTGGACCAGGTTCTACTATATCACTATCAAATTTTTTTGGTCGTGGACCGATAACTATTTTAAGATCGGGTGTTTCAACAGCGTTGTGGCGCAATGCTATTGATGGTTTTTCTCCGGCAATCATTTCTACGGGTTGCCAGTTTATTAAATCATCAGAAGTAGCGGCATTAATATTTACATCGCCCCAATACATCCAGTACTTGCCGTTAATTTTTACAGCGGTTATTTTTCCATCTTTATATACTGAAACTACAGATCCGGATTTTGACCATTGGTTAAGGTATTTTCCATTGTACGCCTTCGCAAATGCCGGACCGTATTTTGTCCAGCGCAATAAATCTTTTGATGATGCTACCAGCAACCTTGCCTTATCGCCATCGTAAGCCGTGTACATCATATAATAAACGCCTGCGCTGTCTTCTATTACCCGTGGATCTTCACTGCCACCTTCCCATTCATATTTCTTTTGCGCATCATTATCCGGATAAAAAACCGGCGATGGCATTCTTGTAAAATGTATACCATCTGTACTTTTTGCCAACCCAATTCTAGATGTGCCTGCATATTTGCCAATGCTGTCTTCTGCACGGTATAGCATCATTATAGTGTCGTTCTTAACAACAATAGCCGGATTGAAAACATCTTTTTCCTCCCATTTAACTTCTTTCTTTAGGATGGGATCAATAAAACGCCCGGTACCAGGGCCAAGTACGGGATTAGCGTCATCGGCTTTTGTAAATGGTAGCAACATCCACGAACTGTCTTCAGTGGCACTAATTGCACTATCTGTTGGTGCAGGGGAAGAGGGATTGTTACAACTTAAAGCAGATAAAACAATGCATGCAATTGCAGGTAAAAATATTTTTTTCATATAGCAGTTTGAAGGGAGAAACAATAATACAGGCAATGCTAAAGTAGCAAATTAAAAAACCCCGTTGTTAAAACGGGGCTTAATTTTATACGTCATCGTATTCGTAAATCTCATCAATATGTGTTCCGGCTTCCATTTCAAACACCGGGTTTATAATTCCATCGGTAAGTCCGTATACCCAACCGTGCAGGTGTGGCCTTTGCTCGTGTTTCCATGCCCTTTGAATAATGGAAGTTTTTGCAAGATTAAATACCTGTTCTTTTACATTTAATTCTGTAAGGCGGTTTATACGCGACTGTTCATTTTCAATTGCATCAAGTTCTTTGCGGTGCAGGCGGATAACATCTTTAATATTGCGCAGCCACATATTTAGTACTGGCTTAAAATCTGCATTTGTAGTAGCAGCTTTTACACCACCGCAACCATAGTGGCCGCAAACAATAACATGTTTTACTTTAAGATGGTTTACGGCATAATCCAGTACACTTAGCAAATTCACGTCTGTATTCACTACCATGTTGGCTATGTTGCGGTGCACAAAAATTTCACCTGGTTGTGTGCCTGTTATTTCATTTGCAGGAACACGGCTATCGCTGCAGCCAATCCATAAAAATGCAGGTGTTTGCAGATGTGCAAGACGATTAAAATAATCAGGATCGTCCTGTATTTTTTCTGCAGCCCATGCTTTGTTCTCTAATAAAAGTTTTTCGTATAGTTTCATAAATGAAGTGATATTATTGATTGCATATTACTTAATTTTTTGGACACACAGGAAATAAAGCGCCGCATATTCCCGGATTAATTTTTTATAAAATGCTGTACGCTTTAACTTCTGCTGGCTTTATAACCTTATATATCTGTTTCAGCAAACCATCTTTCAAATCATATACCCAGCCATGTATATGCGGAAGGCTATTGTTTTGCCATGCATTTTGTACACTGCCCGTCTTTGAAATATTTATAACCTGCTGTTTTACGTTATGTTCTACCAGCAAATTTGTTCTTTCTTCAGGGTCTTGTACTGCATCAATTTCTGCACGGTTGGCTTCATACACTTTCTTTATGTTTAATAGCCACTCGTCAAGGATACCAAAACTTTTATCAGTCATTGCAGCTTTTACACCGCCACAACCATAGTGCCCGCAAACAATAATATGTTTTACTTTAAGGTACGTTACTGCATAATCAATCACACTTAGTACGTTAATATCATTGTTCATTACCACATTGGCAATGTTGCGGTGCACAAATAACTCACCCGGATGTGTACCCGTAATTTTATTGGCTGGTACGCGGCTATCGCTGCAGCCAATCCATAAAAATTCTGGCTTCTGATCATAAGCAAGCCTGTTGAAATATTCAGGATCATCCATAAGCGTTTCATATACCCACGCTTTATTTTCCAATAGTAATTTATCAATTGAATGCATAGAATTTAATTTTTAGTTTTTGCCAATACAGGTTCAACCACGTTAAACCCCTGTTCCTTGTAAATGCTTTTTTTCAACTCTACTTTAATGTCTTTAAGCGGCGCATGTTTCATAAAATCTTCTATTACTTCTATCACATCCCTGTCTATAAAGTCTGCTCTTTCCGCATCAATCAATACATATGCATCTTCCGGCACTTGCTCAAGCTTGCTTTTTATAATCGGTTTATTTAAAAATGAAACGTCTTTGCGCAGGCGGAAGAGATACCTGTTTTCATCGTTTACAACAAATACAGCCGATTTAAAATTGCTTCTTAGCAGGAAAAACAATCCAACACAGCAGCCTATAATAATGCCTATCAGCAAATCTGTAAATAAAATGGCAAGGATGGTTATTACAAAAGGTAAAAACTGGTTCCAGCCCTTGCGGTAGAAATCTTTAAAAATTGAAATCTTTGCCAGTTTATAACCTGTATAAATAAGAATGGCTGCAAGTGATGCATAAGGAATATGGTTTAGCAAAGCAGGAATAAACACAACACAGAGCAGAAGAAAAATACCATGCATAATGGCAGACATTTTTGTTTTTGCTCCGGCATTTATGCCTGCAGAAGTTCTTACAATTACAGAAGTAAGCGGCAAACCGCCAATCATTCCGGAAACAATATTGCCAACGCCCTGCGCTTTCAACTCGCGGTTGGTAGGTGTTACACGCTGGTAAGGGTCCAAATCATCCGCTGCTTCAATATTCAGCAATGTTTCAAGACTGGCAACTATTGCAAGCGTTAATGCGGTTGTCCATACCTGGTAGTTAGTAATGTGACTGAAATCAGGAAAAGTAAGAAAAGTAGCAAACTGGCTAATAGAGTCTGACACCGGAATATTTACCAGGTGAAACTTGCCAAGCGCAAGATCGGGATAACTGGTTTTTAAAAATTCATTAATGCCAATACCAAAGAGCACTACTATCAAAGGCGAGGGAATGAGTTTGAATATTTTTGCTGTTTTAACCAGCACTTTATCCCACAACAACTGTATCAGTATTGAAAAAATACCAATGGCCAGTGCTACAGGCAGCATGTGCTGAAAAGAAAAAATCAATTCTGAGAATGTATTTTTTCCATCTTTTTGTTCAAATGCCTCATCGCCTAAAAAATCTGCTTCATAGCCAATAAAATGCGGAATCTGTTTCAGTATGAGTATAAGGCCAATTGCAGCAAGCATGCCCTTAATGACACTTGATGGAATATAATCGCCAAGCACACCTGCTTTTAAAAATCCAAGAATGATTTGGATAACACCTCCAAGTACTACGGCTACAAGAAAGGCATCAAATACCTGTAGTTTGCCAATGGCAACAACAACAATCGCCGTTAACCCGGCAGCGGGACCGCTTACACTAAGCTGAGAACCACTTAATGTACCTATAACAATGCCCCCTACAATACCCCCGATAATTCCTGAAAATAAAGGTGCATTGCTGCCAAGTGCTATACCAAGGCATAAAGGCAGTGCTACGAGGAACACAACTACCGAGGCCGGAAAATCTGAAGCAAGACTACTAATATAATTTTTTGCTTTTTTCACTGTAAAATATGTTTAATGGATATTCAAAATCGGTTCAGGGAATGTGTAATAATTGCTTGAGGGTATACCTGCAACATTAGTTGCGTTTACTGCTCACAGTTACTTGGGCAGAGGGCTATAAACCTTCTGTCAGAAACGAATGGCCATAACATTTCAGTTATACACTGCAATAACAATTAGAACAAAAATGAAAGTGTAGAAATTAACAAGCCTGTTTGGGAGGCGGTGTAAGCAATTCGGGGTGATGAATGGGAAGATTAATAATATCGTGCCTGTTGCCAAATAATATTATGCTTACAGGGTGTGTAATAATGTGATGCCCGTCGTGCAGGTACTCGGATAAGTTTTGTAAAGTGTTGGAATTTTTTTCTTCTACCGGGTTAGGAACTGATGTGCCACTGTCTTCTTCTTCAGATGAACTTGCTATAGCAGAAACATCTTGTTTTTGTTTTTGAAAACCATATACCCAAAAATTAGCCGTAGTTAAAAAAAGCAATGCCGCTATCATGGTGATGGCGGAAATAGTCCTGGCTAATATGGATAGCTTTGGTAGCATGCCGGCTGCAAAAGTAATTCAAACCGGGTAGTAATCAAACCAATATATTTTTTTTAACAAAGCAGGGCTTGTTATTTTCGCAGGGTGTATCTTCATAGGCTCAAACCTGCAGATAATTCATTAACAGTAATTTACTCTTCAATCGCTTTGCCATGGCATATCCTTACCAGATAACTTCACTGAAACAATATAATGATGATTATAAAAAAAGTATAGAAGATCCTGAAGGTTTTTGGGGAAACGTGGCCGAAAATTTTTACTGGAGAAAGAAATGGGACAAGGTACTGAGCTGGAATTTTAAAGAGCCTAAAATTGAATGGTTTGCCGGAGGAAAATTAAACATCACAGAGAATTGTATAGATCGCTACCTGAAAGATTTTGGCGATAAACCTGCTATTATATGGGAGCCTAATAATCCTGAAGAGCGAACCAGAATAGTTACCTACGCCCGCTTACACAAACGTGTTTGCCAGTTTGCACAGGTATTGAAAAACAATGGCGTTAAAAAAGGCGACAGGGTTTGTATTTATATGGGTATGGTGCCAGAACTGGCGTATGCGGTATTGGGATGTGCAAGAATAGGTGCTATACATAGTGTTATTTTTGGCGGGTTTAGTGCACAAAGCATTGCAGACCGCCTGGAAGATGCCAAAGCAGAGTACATTGTAACCTGCGATGGGGCATATCGCGGAGCAAAAGATATTCCTTTAAAAAGTGTAATTGATGATGCACTGGTTGGCAATAAAACTGTAAAACGTGTAATTGTTTATACCCGTACAAGAACGCCTGTAAGCATGATTAAAGGAAGAGATGTATGGTGGGAAGATGAAATGGAGCATGCAGAAGCACAGGTAGAAAAAGATGGCGTGGTATCTTTTCCGGCAGAAGAAATGGATGCAGAAGATCCATTGTTTATACTATATACATCTGGTAGTACTGGTAAACCCAAAGGCGTAGTGCATACCTGCGGAGGTTATATGGTATGGACCAATTACACATTTGTAAACGTATTTCAGTACAAACAAGGACAGGTGCATTTTTGTACTGCAGATATAGGATGGATAACCGGTCACTCTTATATTGTTTATGGTCCGCTAAGCGCCGGCGCCACATCATTAATGTTTGAAGGCATACCTACATGGCCAGATGCAGGAAGGTTTTGGGATATAATTGATAAATACAAAGTAAATATATTATACACTGCTCCCACTGCCATCAGAAGTTTAATGGGGTTTGGAACTGATCCATTAAAAGATAAAGATCTTTCTTCCATACAAGTATTGGGTACTGTGGGCGAACCAATAAATGAAGAAGCATGGCATTGGTACGATGAACACATTGGCAAAAAGAAATCTCCTATAATTGATACTTGGTGGCAAACGGAAACCGGCGGTGTACTTATTTCAAACCTTGCGGGTATAACAGAAGCGAGACCGTCATGGGCTACGCTGCCAATGCCCGGCGTTCAACCATTACTGGTAGATGAGAATGGAAAAGAAGTTACCGAAAAGGGAGAAGATGGTTTTTATAAAGGCAATCTTTGCATAAAAGCGCCGTGGCCCGGCATTTTAAGAACAACTTATGGAGACCATGAACGTTGCCGCACAAACTATTTTGCGGCATATGAAAATTTGTATTTTACAGGAGATGGGGCATTAAAAGATGATAAAGGCAACTATCGCATTACCGGCCGTGTAGATGACGTATTAAATGTAAGCGGTCATCGCATTGGTACTGCAGAAGTGGAAAACGCCATTAATATGCATGCAGGTGTTGTAGAAAGTGCAGTAGTGGGTTATCCGCACGATATAAAAGGCCAGGGTATTTATGCATTTGTTATTTATAAAGGATCCCATGGCGATGAAAATTCTAACCGAAAAGATATAACAGCCACTGTTAGCCGCATTATTGGTGCCATTGCTAAGCCGGATAAAATCCAGTTTGTAAGCGGCTTGCCTAAAACAAGAAGCGGTAAAATTATGCGCCGCATATTGCGCAAGGTAGCAGAAGGACAAATTGATAATCTTGGAGATACTTCTACACTACTTGATCCAGGTGTAGTGGATGAAATTAAAAACGGAAAATTATAATTACCTGCTGGTTGCAAGAATATTAACCGCAGGAATTTGCACTAACGATCTCATGGCTTTTAATTTGTTTATTCTTGCTGCGCCAGCCGTTTTATAATAGCGTTGTTGATTATTTTCTTTTAACCAGTCTTTATATTTATAAGCAAACAGGCCGGTGGTTATCATTATTAATAATAAACCAATTACATACTGCCACCCCCAAAAAGATGCAATAATCAATAACCCTATTAGCCAGAAAAAATAACTAAAGGAATAGCATACAGCAAATATCCAACTGTAGAAATCCTGGCGATATACTTTTTTATCTGCAATACGGCGTGCAAGTAAAACAGGAAGTCCATTAAGCAAAAGGCCTAATACATAAACAGGAAATCCAACCCATAACAAAACTTTTTTCCATGCAGCAAAGCCATTTGTAGTGCATACGGTTTTATCATTGAGTTTTGCTAACGATAGTGCATTAAAATAGCTGTTTGCCTCAGTTTGTCTATTTTCAAAGTCAGGGTTAGCAGTATTGTTGATTGAATTGCAGATTTCTTTTTCTTGATTTAGTTTTTCAGCACTTGCAATTTTCCATGTTGATGTGCTAACAGCATTATTATTTCTGCAAATGGTTAAGAAATGTTCTGCGGTTACAAGGCGATTCTTTTCATTAATGTGCAGCACAAGATTATTAACAGCCTGTTGCGCATCTTTACAAATATGCAGCAATGCAGCAGCAGCATTTTGCAAATACTCATTTTTATAAGTTGATAACAATAATGGTTTGCCTGCGTGCACCTGTACATTTGTTCTGCACGCTACCGGATGATCATATGTAATGCCGATTGGTACAATAGGAATATCAAAAGAAAAATCAGCAGCATTAATGGCATCAAACCCCAATCTAAAAACACCTTTACGGAAAGGCAATAACTGATGTTCAACATGACTGGTGCTTTCAGGAAAAAAAACTACTATGCCACCATTTAGAAGAATTTTCTGCCCTTCAGAAAAACTATTATCATTTGCATTTAGTGAACTCCTTCCACCATTGTAACTGTGAACTGGCAGCATATGCAGCCACCACAATATTTTTTTTACAATTTTATTTGCAAATACATCACCTCTTGCAAAAAACCATGCTTTTCGCTTTAATAATATACCCATCAGCGCTGCATCCATTAAAGAAGAATTGTGATTGGCGATAATAATTACAGGGCCTTTGGCGGGTATATTTTCAAGACCGGTTACATAAATATGCCGGTAGAAAAACCGCAGCCCGGTAGTCATTAAAATTTTAGCGAAGCTGTAGAGCATAAAAAAGTTCCGGTTGGTCCGGAACTTTTTAAAGGTAGTCAAGCTTATGCTTTATGCCTTTTGCGTTGTTTTTTTATTTGGTATTAATTGACTTAAAACAATTTTACCGTTGTATTGTAACAGTTGTGCCAACGGGTATTATTTTATACAATTCTTCTACTTCTTCATTTTTAAGGGAAATGCAGCCATTAGTCCAGTTTTGATAAAAGTCAACTGCCATTTCATCGTGCTGCCATGTGCCATGTATACCAATTCCATCGCCTATTTTAGCAGTTTTAGGAATTAAGCCTTTTGCTTTGCGCTCATTAAATTTTGCTATATCGGCTTTGGTAGGATAATCCAGCAACATCATTCTGTCCCACTTCTCATGTACTCTTTTTGATGCAATTTTATAAACGCCTTCAGGCGTTTTTCTATCTCCCTGTATCATTTTATCATCCAGGCTTTTGCTGCCTAGTACAACAGGATAGGTTGCATACCAACCATCATCATCATAAACCCGCAGCTCATAATCAGACTTATCAATGATGATGTAAGGCTTGCCATTCAATTCATCATTAAAGAAACGATGTTTCACAATTCTTTTACTTTCGTGTGTTGTAAAAGCAAACAATGCAATAGAAAGTAATACAGCTGCTGCAACTAAAACCCTTTTCATTGACCAATTTTTTTTAAAGACTGAATAATAAAAACGGAGTTTAAAAGAGAAAAAATGTTGGATTATGCAATGCAAAATCTGTGCATAAAACGTGTGAGGGCAGAACTATATTTTTATGGTGTAAAAGTTTTAAGGGTTTATTGGCTAATCAGTTTATTAAGAAAGGGTTAACAAACAAATAAAAAGAACGAATAAAACATTGGTAATATCAAAATTTTAGCAGCGTTTCATTATAACTATAAACAAAAAAATAATTACGCAGTATGAAAATGATTTTTTACTTACTACCTTTTTTAGCTGGTGTTGCTATGGCATTGCAATCTGGCATTAACAGCCAGTTAAGAATTGCAATCAATCATCCTTTTATGGCAGCGTTTGTTTCTTTCTTTGTTGGCACCATTGCTTTAATAATTATCCTGCTTTGTATAAAACAACCCATGCCTTCATTGTCTGCTTACAATGATATAAACTGGTATAAGTTTAGCGGAGGCTTATTTGGTGTGTTTGTAGTTACAGTGACATTATTATCAGTAAAAGAAATTGGAGTTGCCAATATGTTTGTTCTTATAATAGCAGGGCAACTGATTACTGCAGTTTTTATGGATCACTTTGGGATATTAGGCTTGAATATTTCGCCTGTTACCCTAAAAAAACTGGTAGGCATATTTTTTTTAGTTGCAGGCGCATGGTTGGTGAATAAAAAATGAAGGTATAGTTACAAGTGATTGCAGTGATTGGATATAAACAAAAATCCCGGGTGATTTGTGTTATAACAAATCACCCGGGATTTTAATTAGGTTTAGCGCTTATGGCTTTTTTACCAGTTACTAAATCTTAATCCAATATTGTAAGGAGTTTGGTCTAATCCTTTTTCAAAGATGCTTTGTGTAGCCAGCGAACCGTAAAGTTTTACCGGGCCCAGTTGTACTTCTGCTACATAACTTATTTTAAATGGACGCAGGTACATATCATCGTGTGTTTTTTGCTTTCCGTCTTCTGTGGTAATCATTTTCTGGCGAGAAGAGTAAAGATATCCTGCGCTAACGCCTGCACTAAAACCAAATGACTTGTTATAGTGATTGTTTGGCGTAAAATTAAAATTGAGCATTAACGGAACAGTTACATAATCGGTTGCCAGTTTGTTTTTTGTATAATGGCGAACAAGGTCTTTTGTAAAAATATTATTTGCTTTATCATACCGCACTGGTGAATCGTACCTGTAATTATTCAATTCAATGCCAAGCCCGTACTTAAGGTTTACTACATGCTTAATCAGGTTTAGACGCTGCATAAACAACCAAATGTTTACGTCTACAGATTTGTTGTTGCGCAAACTGAAATCTTCTTTTGTTAAACCTGGTGCTATTACGCCAGAAGCTGGTGCAGTAATGTAATTGGTCCTGTCTGTATAATTAGCAAAGCCAAGATCGAGGATTATCCAATTGGTGCTTACATTCTGGTTACGGTGCCTGTTCCTGTATATGTTAACAGATCCGTCGCCACTTTGGTAATGCCCATCACCTTTCTTTACAATGATAAGGCTGCCTATACGAATGGTGTCTTCTTTTTTTGCCTGGTTATTTGTGCTGTCTGTTTGGGCCATTGCGCTTACACCAATACACAGCCCTGCCAGTAATACATACATTTTACGCATAAAAATCGTTGCTTTTAAAAATTAAGGATAAGGTTATCGAACAGCAATTTCAAAACCGCCTATAAGAATGCTTTTACGTTTGCTGTCTTCATCTTCTGAACTGTTCTTCTTGGAAATAATTCTTGAGGCTTTCCTGAAGAACCCTCTCAAAGAGTTTTTTGTATCTACAGAAGTGTTGAGCACTTCCACGTTGCTATTGGAGGCGTATGCCGCCTGTTCAGCATCTGTTTTACCATTCTCAACAGTATTGGCCTGATAAATCAATTGCTGATTGATTACTGATTTGCTTGCTGCAGCGGCGAAACCAGTATTTATATCAACTTCTTTTTCTGTTTGTTTTATTGCATCAATCCTGCTTCCTGTCAGCCTGCTGCCCTGTATGTCTACTACTGCGTCTTCATGCGGCTCGATTACCAGGTTGTCTGAATTATTATTTTTTCCCTGCGGTTTATTGACTTTATTCTTAACAACAGCCGTTTCAATTGCTTGTGCTTTTTTTATCTGTTGATTTTCTTTTTGAACCCCTTTTACCAATATTTCTTCTTTTTCCGGTTGTACGTTGCTGTTAGTATCTGTAATTTTCTTTTTCTCTTTTATGTGTAACGGTTGTTGCTTTGGGTTTGTTACAGGGTTCTTGGTATTAACAAAACTATCTTGCTTACTGTTTTTGCTCGACTGGTAAACCCACAACAAACCTGCCATTAATAACACCATTGCTGCTACTGCTATTCTCCACCACCTGAAAGGAACTACTTTATCATCTTCTTCTTTGCGGTACAGGCTTTCTTTGTTTTCAAAGATTATGTTTGTATCCGGAACAAGTTTTATTTCTTGTATAAGTTCAAATTCTGACTGAAACTTCGGATTATGGTATACAAATTCTTCTACGGCAGTTTTTTGATCAGCATTTAGTTCATTATCGGCATAGAGAATAAAGAAGCTTTCATAATTAGAAGCATTTACAAGTTCCTTTTCAGAATCATGTTTCATCAGCATTTCTTTATCCGCAAAAACAACTTCCGTATCAGGATTTAATTTAAATGTATAGAACATTGCAAGCTCTTCACGCAAGTCCGGATTAGCAGCAATAAATGCTTCTATGGTTTTTCTTTCTGCAGCAGTCAGTTCATTGTCTGCATACAGCATGAAAAATTCTTCGTAATTATTTCTGTTAATGTTCATGTTGTTTTATTAATAGCAAGCCTATAAAACATTTTCGGGGCTTACCAGGTACGTTTTCAATTGTGTTCTTGCACGGAACAGGTATACTTTTACCTGGCTTTCATTAAGGCCGGTAATGGCACCAATTTCTTCATAGCTGTATCCCTCATAATCTTTTAAGAGTACCAGGCTTCTTTGTGTTTCATTTAATGTGTCCAGCGCCTGTTCTAATATTTTTTTCAAATTGTTGACCGGCTTATTGGTAATGCTGGTTTCTTCTTTAAATGTTTCTTTAAGATGGATCCTTTTCACTTTTCTTATATGGTCAATCATCTGGTGATAGGCAACAGTAAACAAATACGATTTGCTTTTTGCTGCGTCTACTTCCTGCCTGTTGCGCCATAGTTTCTCAAAAGCCGTTTGTACCACATCACGGGCATCTTCTTCATGCCGCAGGTTTTTAAGGATAAAGCGGTAAACTTTATCCGAATAATGAAGTACGCATTCATTGTAGTCTTTCTCAGTCATAAAACAGTTCCCGCTCTGTATTTTGTTAGTGGTTATTTTCCTTGTTTTGCTTTTCTCCCGCTTTTTCTTTTATGTAATACGAACACCCGGCCCCGGAAGTTACAAATTGCCATAGTTTTTTTAAATAATAAGCCCCGCTGTACGGGCGGGGCTTATTATTCTGATATATGATGGGTTATTATTGTATTACGTTCAGCAGGTGCCTTGAGACAGACTCCCACATAAGGCCATCTGCTGCTGTAGTTTGTGCGTCTTCACTGCTGCATGCCGTTCCGGCCGGACATTCTTTCGTTTCTGCCTGTTTATGAATCGGCGCAGCATACACAAACAAACCGCCTGTAAAAACAAGGAGAACAAGCATAAGGCTGATAAAAGTTCTGGCTGACATATTGTGTATTTAAAATGATAAGACGAAAGTATTTGCAAAATGTTACAGCCGGTAATGTAATTGTACGAAATGTGTTTTTTGCCTGACAAAGCACCCAAAATAACCGGTGAAATTTCCAACGGCATACAATTTATTTATCAAGTAAGCTTTCCATTACTTTTGTGCTATTAAAATCATTGCAATGAACCAGGCTTTTGTACAACGAATCAAAAAAGAAGTAGAAGAAGTAAAATCAGCCGGTCTTTATAAGACCGAACGTATTATTACCAGCGAGCAGGGACCGGAAATAGTTGTTAATGGAAAGACAGTTTTGAACTTTTGTGCCAATAATTATCTTGGCCTTTCTTCTCACCCTAAAGTAATTGAGGCTGCGCATAAAGCAATTGATACGCATGGCTACGGCATGAGCAGTGTGCGGTTTATCTGCGGTACCCAGGATATACACAAAGAGCTGGAGCAAAAGATTTCTACCTTTCTCGGTACAGAAGATACCATTTTATATGCTGCTGCTTTTGATGCCAACGGGGGTGTGTTTGAACCACTTTTTAACGAGCAAGATGCCATAATAAGCGATGCGCTTAACCATGCTTCCATTATAGATGGGGTTCGTTTATGCAAAGCGCAACGTTTCAGGTATGAGCACAACAATATGGAAGACCTTGAGGCCAAACTCAAAGAAAGTGCAGCATGCAGAAGCAGGATTATTGTAACAGACGGATCTTTTAGTATGGATGGAACAATAGCACAACTGGATAAAATTTGCGATCTCGCCGATAAGTATGATGCAATTGTAATGATAGACGAATGCCACTCCAGCGGTTTTCTGGGCACAACAGGCCGCGGAACACATGAATACAGGGGTGTTATGGGGCGTATAGATATTATTACTGGCACGTTGGGTAAAGCACTGGGTGGGGCAAGTGGCGGATTTACCAGTGGCAATAGTGCTATTATTGAAATCCTCAGGCAACGCTCACGGCCTTATTTATTTTCAAATACATTGGCGCCATCTATAGCAGGTGCTTCTATAGCAGTACTTGATATGCTAAGCCAAACAACAGAATTGCGTGATGCGCTGGAATTTAATACCCGCTATTTCAGAAAAAAAATGACAGAAGCAGGTTTTGATATAAAACCCGGCGACCACCCTATTGTGCCAATAATGTTATATGATGCGGTAGTAGCGCAGCAATTTGCAGCAGCTTTGCTTGATGAGGGTATATATGTTATTGGTTTCTTTTTTCCGGTAGTAGCAAAAGGTCAGGCACGCATACGGGTACAATTAAGTGCTGCGCATCAACAGAAACATTTAGATAAAGCAATTGAAGCTTTTACCAAAGTTGGAAAGGGGTTGGGAGTCGTTAGCCGATAGTCATGAGTCAATTGTCAAACGCATGAATGACTATTGACTAACGACTCAAGACTATTTACCAGCTATCATACTAATTTCTACATTCACATTTTTGGGAAGGCCTTTTACAGCAACTGTTTCCCGTGCCGGAAAATCTCCTGAAAAATATTTGCCGTATACTTCATTTACCGAAGCAAACAGCGCCATGTCGCTAAGAAAAATAGTTGTTTTAAGAATGTTGCTGAAATCCATACCTGCCTCTGAAAGAATCGCTTTCAGGTTATGCATTACCTGGTGTGTTTCTCCAATAATATCTGTTGCTTCAATATTGCCATTGGCAGGGTTAATAGCTACCTGTCCGGATATAAAAAGCAAATTGCCAAATCCAATTGCCTGGTTATAGGGGCCTATGGGTGCCGGGGCGCTGGGGGTATTAAATACTTTTTTTTCCATAGTCAAATGTATATAAAATTTAAGGTTCAGATTAAGTTTCACGCAAAGAAGCAATGGAGTAAGAAAAAATTTTCTTCACTGTAAAACTTCCGTACTTCCAAATGTCTCTGCGGTTTGATATATGCGGCTAATATTTTATAAGCTTCATGCAAACGAATTGCGGCTTCAAAGATTTTATTTCTCCACCAAGCCTTAGTCTTCTCCGGGTCTCCGTGGCTGGGTGGCTAAATTGCTTTATGCCCGAAATGAAGTTCCTTTGCTAAAATTGCAAATGATGAAAATTGCGGTAATTGCCAATGAACAATTGAAAGAAGAATTCCTCTTGAGGAAAACACCGGCAGGTACTGAAATTTATTTTACGGAAGATTTGCATGATACACCCGGTGATTCAGAAATTGTTTTTGATTTATTATATGAATATTCAGAAGAACATAATGCCAAGCTGAAAAAATTAATACCTAAGCCAGTTTTTATAAACGCCGTAAGTAATACACTTGCTTCAATTAAAGAACCATTTATCCGCATAAATGCATGGCCAACTTTTTTAAACAGAAATATTATTGAGACGACTGTATTGAATGGAAGAGAGAGCGAAGCGGAAAATGTTTTTAAGAAACTGGAATGGAAATTTCAGTTTGTTCCGGATATAACGGGAATGATTACCCCAAGGATTACCGGCGCTATAATTAATGAAGCCTACCAGGCATTTGCAGATGGCGTTAGCAGCAAAGAAGAAATTGATATTGCAATGAAGCTTGGGACAAATTATCCTTACGGCCCTTTTGAATGGGGGAATAAAATTGGTATGCAGAGAGTAAAAGAAATGTTTATGCAGTTAAGTAAACAAAATAATTTATATAAAGATTCAATATTGCTAACGAATAAAACTATTGTTTAATAGATAAGATTCAAACTAAGTAATTATGCTAAAAAAAATAAAATGCTTAAACAAATTGGTATTGAATGATAAAAAATATTCTAAATTACTTAAGTAATTTTTCAAGAAGAAAATAGGTTATACAACAACGTAATATTGACTTCATATAATAGAATTTTGATAAAGCGTATTACTTAATACAAGTGTTTATTCAACAAAAAATTTAAGTCACCTTATTTAATCACATGTCACTTATTTTAAATATAGATACTGCGACAGCACTCGGGAGTGTTTCATTAGCACTCAATGGAAAGCTGCTACAGGAGCGGGTTAACACAGATTCGATGGATCATGCTAAATGGATCCATTTAGCCATTATAGAATTAATGAATGAAAATAATCAGTTATACAAATTAGAAGATCTTGATGCTGTTGCAGTAGTGTCTGGGCCCGGCTCTTATACTGGTTTACGTGTTGGTATGTCTACTGCAAAAGGGTTGTGTTATGCATTAAATATTAGATTGATTACTTTGAATACACTTAAGATAATGGCTTATGCAACCAATACAGAAATTTCAACATCTCAATTGTTATGTCCAATGCTTGATGCAAGACGACTTGAAGTTTTCACCGCCCTATATAACGCTGCATTAACTGAGTTGATCACCCCCTGTGCTTTAATATTAGAAAAAAATTCTTTTTCGGATTGGTTAGAAAAAAATGAAATAATTTTTTTTGGTAGTGGCAGTAGTAAATGGAAAGATATAGTTGAGAATAAAAATGCAATTTTCAGGGATTCGTTTTATACACCCAAACACATTGCACTTATTTCAAATGAGGAATTAAAGAAAGGATCTTTTGCCAATACTGCATATAGCGAACCATTTTACCTGAAAGAATT
Source organism: Chitinophagaceae bacterium (assembly GCA_044227095.1). Lineage (GTDB taxonomy): Bacteria > Bacteroidota > Bacteroidia > Chitinophagales > Chitinophagaceae > JACMLD01. Next base: position 1,457,245 of record JBGAFV010000001.1, read on the forward strand.
CTATACACCTAAAAAATTCAGCGGTTAAAAATTGTTTTTCACCATAAAAATTATAATATGCTTACCTCTGTGGATAATTCTGAGAAGAAAACTTTGCTAATGCCAAAACCATTATTAAACATGAACACACCCGTTAATCATCTAATTGTAAGGCAGAAGGAAGGAGAGCCGATTAAAATTGATTTTTTACAAGTTAAGAAAGCGGCAATTACCCTACGGGCTATCAATCATAAACTGCGTCAGCAAATAATGCGTTTGCTGGAAGAACAACAAAGAATGACCGTAACAGAAATTTATGTTCAGTTGCGCCTTGAGCAATCTGTTGCTTCTCAGCATCTTGCCATATTGAGAAGGGCAGGTATTGTAGAAACCTTCAGAGACGGAAAATATATTTCTTATTCTATAAATGCTGACAGGTTAGCACAGCTAAATCAGCAGGTTTTAGGTATAATAAGTTAAAATACAAGTATAACAGTTAAGCGGCGGCCCACAAGGTTGCCGCTTTTTTATTTTTTAGGTAATTTTGCCTAAATTATACAGTATATGTTTATCAAACAATTATACACCGGTTGCCTGAGTGAAGCTGCCTATTATATTGAGAGCGATGGAGAGGCTGCGGTAATTGATCCGCTTCGAGATACAGACGAATATATAGAATTGGCAAAAAGTCGTAACGCTGCTATTAAATATATTTTTGAAACTCATTTCCATGCCGATTTTGTAAGCGGACATATTGATTTGGGCAATAAAACCGGAGCTCCTATTATTTACGGCCCTAAAACAGAAACAAACTACCCCGTAACCGTTGCAAAAGATGGCCAGGTTTTTAAATTGGGTAAAGTAAACATTGAGGTATTACACACTCCCGGGCACACACTTGAATCTGCATGTTATTTATTGCGTGATGAAGAAAACCGGCCACATGCTGTATTTACAGGCGATACTTTATTTGTAGGTGATGTTGGCCGTCCGGATTTAGCACAGGAAGCAAATAAATTAACAATAGATGATCTGGCAGGCATGATGTATGAAAGCCTTCAGACAAAAATTATAACATTGCCCGAAGATGTGCTGGTATATCCTGCACATGGGCCTGGTAGCAGTTGCGGTAAAAATCTTGGCCCTAATACATACAGTACTATTGGCGAAGAGAAACAAACCAATTATGCATTACAGGCCAAATCTAAAGAAGATTTTATTGCTGTAGTAACTAATGGGCTTATGGCACCCCCACAGTATTTTCCCCTTAATGCCAGAATAAATAAAGAGGGATATGAAAGCCTGGAAAAAATACTTGCCAAAGCTTTGCAGCCATTATCTGTTGCAACTTTCAAAGAAAAAATTAAAGATCAATCAGTAGTTATACTTGATACTAGGGATTCTGATGTTTTTATTAACGGCTTTATTCCAAATGCCATTAGTATAGGGCTTGATGGACGTTTTGCAGAATGGGCAGGTATGTTACTTCCATTTGATAATACAATTTTGCTTATTACAGATGAAGGCAAAGAAGAAGAAACTGCGGTACGATTGGCAAGAGTAGGTTTTTCTACCGTAGAAGGATACCTGCAGGGAAGTTTTGCTGCCTGGCAGGCAGCAGGCGAAAAAATTGATATGATTGTGGAAATAGAAGCCGATGAACTTGCAATGGATTTGCCACACGATAAAAAGATTATGATGGTAGATGTTCGTCGAGAAGCAGAATTTGCAGATGGTCATGTAAAAGGAGCAATAAATATTCCGCTTAGTGAAATGACAGATCCTGCTAGTATGGCTAACCTTGACGAAAATAAAAATATATACGTGTATTGTGCCGGTGGCTACCGCAGTATTATTGCTGCATCATTATTAAAACGCCAGGGCATACACAACCTGTATAATGTAATGGATGGATGGTCTAAAATAAAAGAGCAAAAAAATATACCAATTGCTAAGGAGACGAGTGTACTTAACTAAAGGCTTGGATGAAACTGACAAAGGCAAACCTATTTAGGTTTGTCTTTGTAAATTATAATAGTATTGTATCCCTATAAGGTTACTATTCCGTTTTTGATAGCGTACATAACAAGCCCAACTCTTGTTTTTATATTTAGCTTTTCGAACAATGCATCGCGATAGCCATCTATTGTACGCGGACTTAAAAACATTTTATCTGCAATCTCTTTATAAGTAAGTTCTGAACAAGTCAATTTTAAAAACTCCACTTCACGATCATTTAATTGGATAAGATTTTTTACAGTATTCTCTTCTTCATCTAATTGATTGATAGTGTGAATTAATCGACCCGTTACCATTTCCGAATAATAAAAACCTTTTTGACCAATTGAATCCAATGCACTTCTTAACTCAGAAGGATCGCAATCTTTAAGAATGTACCCTTTTGCACCTGCTTTAAACATCCTGATAATAGCATTTTCATTATCGTACATAGAAAGCGCAAGAACATTTACTAAGGGATAATTTTTTTTCAACCATAAAGTTGTCTCATAACCATCCATCTCGGGCATATTAATATCCATTAGTACAATGTCTGGAACATTAGCAGGCTTTAACTGATCTATAAAATCTTTACCATTATCTGCTTCAAACAAAACAATGTAGCCGCCAAAACTATTGATGAGGCTGGCAAGCCCGTTGCGCAGTAATACATGATCATCTAATAATACTATTTTAAGATCTTTTGCAGGCATAAAATTTATTTTATCGGATTAAAGATTGGCAATTGCAATAAAACAGTAACGCCATTTCCGGCACTGCTATTCATTATAAAATCTGTATTAATCATTTTAGCCCGGTTGTGCATATTGCGGATGCCGAGACCCAAATTGCTATAATCTTCTACTTTTAGTTTACCCGTATCGAAGCCGACACCATTATCTTTTACAGTGAGCATAAACATAGCAGGCTCAAATTTTACAAACACATCAATTACAGTAGCCTTAGCATGTTTGATAATATTGTGTAGTATTTCCTGTACAATACGGAATAAAATAAGTTCCTGTTGTCGTTCAAGCCTGTAAGTGCTTCCTTCAATTTGTAAAACTGTTTCAAGCGTCCCTGTTCTTTTTATCAATTCCAATTCGTATTCAATAGAACGCAGCAATCCCATTTCAATAACATAATCTGTATTTAAACTTCTTGATAAATCTCTAAGATCCTGTATAGCTTTGCTGATAAGATGTTTGCTATCATTTATTTTTCCTTCCAAAGCAACAGGATCATCGCAATTCATAGTATTTATATTGAGCTTGGCGAGACTTAACACCTGCCCTATATTGTCATGTATTTCCTGTGATATATTTTTTATGGTTTGCTCCTGTATTTCAAGCTGGGTTTGAAGAAGGGTTTGGGTGAATTGCGATTGCAACAAACGTTTTTCATTATTATGTATTCGCTTCTTTCGCTCATATGACAAATAGAAAATAATGATATAAACACCCAATATAATAAGAACAAAAGTGCCAATTACGATTGTATAGTAAATATTGTTTTTCATTTACAAAACAAAAAAGCAATTATATAAAAGATGTATAAAAGCGAATTCAGGCAATTCAATAAAATAGAAAATTGTTTCTCAAGCAAACTATTTTTTAAGTGTATATATTCAAATAAGCCAAGATTGAAAATAGTTCCGGTATAAAAGAATAAAACACCGGTAGTTATCCAAAACATTTTTTTGGTAAAAGGGTTGGATGGTTCTTCAAGATCCGACTGTTGTATGAAATAACAAACAGAAAGATATATTAATGAAAGACTTCCCAAAACAAAACTATTGCTGTGGAAATGATTTAACCCTTGTATAAAAAAGATATTTACAATACAAAACAACAAGGTGATAGAGCCAATAATACCAATATTCTTTTTATGACTTAAATTAGTTGTTGCATTATAAAATAAATAATAGTAAAAAGTGAATTCAACAATTGTTGAAAGATTATACGCCCAGTAATTGTTTTTGCCAGATGCTTTTGAAATTAATCCATAGGTTTCAACAACAACATTCATTAAAAGGTATAGAACCGACCATTTAAAATAAGTCGGTTCTATATTTTTATACTTGGCAATTCCGGTGCCAAAGGATGCGACAAGTACTAGATAAAAAATTGGAATTCCCCAGAACATAATAAAATGAAAGTTTAATATTAGCTATCGCCATTTCCACCAGACATACTTCCACAACAATCACCGTTCAATTGCTTATCATAGGAACGATAACCGGGAATCAACATGAAATCATCTACTTCCCGTAATTCATTGTTATGACTCGTTGTAGCAAAAATCATCGTATTGGCCATATTTGAATAATCAGTATTATCACATGCTTTAGTGGTTGTAACAGGCTGAACCCCAAAATGTATTCTTAATCCTGTTATATCATTGGAAGGTACTGTCATCGGGTCTATGCCTAATAAATTCAATATTTCGTTTTTTGCATACCAGCAAGCATGTTTCTTTATTACAGTAAAATTTCCATTGAGTGTAGTTAGCGCAACATTGTTTGCAAACTTTGATATCCCATTGTCCATCTCAGTTTTATTAATCTCACCATCGATGGGGCTGGTAGGGGAGCTAACAATTTTTATTGGCATAAAATAGTGTTTAAAGGTTTTAAAATAATTGTGTTCATAAAACTATTACACCATTATCGATTTTCAATCACAAAAACACAAAACCGTTATTTCTTTTTGCAAAACTGTGAAAAACACGCTAGGGTATTGGGTTATTAAACCCTTGAAAGAAAGCAGAAGGTAAGACAACCTTTGTAAAGTTAAATAGTAAATTAACAGGTAAGAGTAAACATGTACTAAAAGCACTTTCATCAACTAAAAATAATGGCTCAAGTATATTTTTTAAGCATAAACTCCATTGCAATAGTCTTAAATCAGCAGTTTTTCAATTATTCATTTTAAACTTCTTATTATGAAAAAGAAAATTTTAGTAATGGTAATTTTTGGGTGCACAACCTTATTATTTAGTTCTTGCCATCCTAAGAAAGGATGTATGGATATTAGCGCTTCTAATTTTGATGCAGAGGCCGAAAAAGATTGCGGCTGTTGCGAATTTGGGAAAGTAGTTTTCTATTCCCGCTACCCTGCATATGTTGTGGGAGGTGTATCTTATTCAATAGTAACTTATCCCATAAAAATATTTGTGGGTACGCAGGAAATTGGGACGGTTACAGCGTTTTATCCAAATGGCCCCGGCAACTCCAATGTTCCCGGGTTGGTTTCTTATTCACCAGGTGGAAATAAAAATGTTGAATGGTATGCAAAAGTTACTGCACCCAATGGAAGTTTTATAGTACTAGGGTCCGGAACTTTTAATGCAGGAAAATTAACTTACTATGTGCCTATTTTTTAATTATGAATTTGATGAAGGTTTGTAGCTGTAATATGTTACAAGCTTTCATTGTTCTTTAGGGGCTTCTGTCTGAAACGTATCCACCCACTCCCTTGCATACTCATCTTTCCATTCATGTTTCCACCTGTTATGGCTCCATAAATAAAGCGAAGGGTTTTGGCGTATGTTATCTTCAAGTGCTGCTACATATTTTTGAGTAAGTTCTCCTTCTTTTAATTCACCAGCATTGTCTGTTAGTAAACTTGTACTTAAATGGTAGTACCCGCGTCGTGGTTTACTGAGTGATACAAATACCACAGGCATTTTGCCCAGCCTTGCCCCTTTTTCCGGGCCTTTTAAAAATGCGGTTGGGGTATTGAAAAAATTAAGCCAATAACTTTTTGCGGGCAGCGGTGGACTTTGATCTGCCATTAGCGCTAATGCAAATTGTTTATTGCGAAAAGGCAGCATGGCGCGGCGCATGTCATTAAACGGCAATAATACAGCACCAAATCTGCTGCGGAGATACAAAAACAACTTATCGAAAATTTTATTGCTTAGCGGTGAATAAGCTGCCAGTAAGGTATAAGAACCTTGCAATGTTACAATAGCATTTCCCCATTCCCAGTTAAACTGATGGCCAAGTAATATATGGCAGGAACGCCCACTTGCATAAACTTTTTCAAGTACTTCCAAATCTGCGGTTATACGTGAGCGTATAGACCGTTCAGGAATACTCAATAGCTTTAAGGCTTCAATCCAGTTGTCCCAAAAATTTCGATAAAATTGTTTACCTATAATTTTTCTTTGTTCCTCTGTTTTTTCGGGAAAGGCGATAGAGAGATTTTTAAATACAATCTCTTTTCTGTAACCGGCTACGTGGTAAGTTAGAACATATAAAATCCAGGACAGAAAATATAGTACGGGCAAGGGTAAAAGAGAAATGAAATACAATATTCCAAAAACAATATAGTACATCGGGCTAAAATTGTATTAACACAACAATCAATCTGTCATCTTGTTTACAAAAACAAAACTACAAAATGAAATAATACAGTTAATAGCCCGTGTGGTGTGGTAAAATTAATTTACAAACTAACAGCAGGAATGAGCTGGTCTGAACACACCCAGCGATTGCTGTATTCTGGCTTCCATGCGTGTTTCCAGCGACGGTGGCTCCATAAATAATTAGCGGGATGTTCTGCGATGCAATTTTCAACATATCGTACAAACATCTCCGTTAGCTCTCCTTCTCTTAAGGCATTTGGCGTTGCAGTAGCCATGGTGCATGTAAAATGATAATGCCCCCTCTTTGTTTTATAGAAATTAACAAACACTACTGCAGTATCTTTTGATCGGGCACCTTTTTCCGGGCCTGCAACAAAAGCTGTAGGTTTTTTAAAAAAAGAAAGCCAATAAACGCTGTTAAGATTACCAGGATTTTGATCAGCAGCTAGTGCAAGTGAATAATGTGCAGGTGCTATCTCTGCAAAACTGGTTTTAAATTTTGTAGCCGATATTAAAACTGTTCCATATTTTTTACGGAGATTATAAAAAAACCTGTTTAGTGGTTTATTGCTTATAGGCATATACACACCAAGAAAAGGGATCTTTATACTTCTTACAACGGCCCATTGCACAAGCTCCCAATTAAAATTATGCATGGCATGAAGCTGAATATTTTTTCCTGTTTTAATTGCTTCTTCAATGCCACTGTAATCGCCGGTAACCCGGCGCATTGATTCAGCCGCACTCATAGACAACATTTTTATAACTTCTATAAACGTGTCTGTAAAATTGTGGTAGAATGCTTTGGCAATAGTTGTTTTCTCAGCTTCTGTTTTTTCCGGGAAGGCAATGGTGAGATTTGCCATTACAACATCTCTCCGGTATTTTAGAATATAATAAAGCAATCCATAAACGCCATCACCAATAATATACAATAACCTTAGCGGCAATAATGAGAGCAGGTATAAAAAACCATACAGTACATAGTACATTGGCGACGTTTAAGAATTAGCAATCGGGTTGTTAGCGATAAAGCTACGTTTATATTGCAAACTTCTGCGTGTTTATAAAACAATGTTCTGTACCATCTTGCTTTTGCCCGGGTAATCTGTATTAAAATGAAGTCCCCTGCTTTCATGCCTGAGTTGCGCACATTTTACAACTACATAAGCTACGGTAATCATATTGCGCAACTCGCAGAGTTGTGGAGATACGGTAGTAGCCTCATACAATTGTTCTGTTTCTTCCCACAAAAGATCAAGCCTTTTCATAGCACGTTGCAAACGAATATTGGTACGCACAATACCAACATAATCGCTCATCAGCAATTGCAATTCTTTTAAACTCTGTGTAATAAGAATCATTTCTTTAGGGTGGGTAGTGCCATCTGTTTTCCAGTCGGGCAAATTATTGATAAAACCCAGCGATTCAATTTTTGTGACAGCATCTACATAACACCTGTGCCCAAATACCATTGCTTCAAGCAAAGAATTACTGGCAAGGCGGTTGGCGCCATGCAAGCCAGTACTGGAGCACTCTCCGGCAGCATAAAGGTTTAGTATAGAAGTTCTGCCCCACTCATCTGTTTTAATACCACCGCAGCTATAATGCGCCGCTGGAGATACTGGTATCATTTGTTTGGTAACATCTATTCCAATACTCAAACATTTTTCATAAATGTTAGGAAAGTGATGAATAAATTTTTCTTTATCCATATGCCGGCAATCTAAGAATACATGTTCTGTACCTGTAATTTTCATTTCGCTATCTATGGCCCTTGCTACAATATCACGTGGGGCAAGATCTTTTCTTGCATCGTAGCGTTCCATAAATGCTTCACCGTTTTTATTACGCAAAATGCCACCGTCTCCACGCACAGCTTCTGTAATTAAGAAAGCCTGGCCGCCTACACCGGCTTCATACAATGCAGTTGGATGAAATTGTATAAACTCCATGTTTTCTATTCGCCCTTTTGCACGGTACACCATTGCCACACCATCTCCTGTAGCAATAGAAGGATTGGTAGTAGTGCGATAGATTTGTCCGTTACCGCCTGTTGCCAGCAAAGTAATTTTAGCAACTATTTTTTCAATATGGTTGGTTTGAAGATTAAGTGCATATACACCATAGCATGTAATATCTGGTGTAGCTTTTGTTACCAAAAAACCAAGATGGTGTTGCGTAAGAATATCAAGTACAAAACAATGTTTTATAATTTCTATATTCTTTTGTTTGCTTACAGCTTCTACCAGTGCTCGTTCCATTTCTTTGCCGGTTACATCTTTATGATGAAGTATCCGGTATTCACTGTGGCCACCTTCTTTTCCCAACGAATAATCGCCATCAGCATCTTTATCAAACTGTGCGCCCCATTCAATTAGTTCACGAATTCTGTCTACACCTTCTTTTACAACAATTTCTACCACATGCTTATTGCACAAGCCATCGCCTGCAATTAGTGTATCTTCTATATGTTTATCAAAACTGTCTTTCTCATTATCCCACACACCTGCAATACCGCCTTGCGCATATTTTGTATTGGTTTCGTCAGTTCTTGTTTTGGTAATAACTGTAACTTTTTTATTGGGGAAATGCTGCGCTACTTTTAAAGCGTAAGTAAGGCCGGCAATACCAGAACCAACAACTAAAAAATCTGTTTCAATCATATAGCTTATTACTTTTAATTTTTGCGACAAGCATTGGTAACACAGATAAGGCATCGTTGTGTCACTCACTTGTACATTTTAGCCATGCGCTGCTAACCACTAACTACAAGCACTCCTTACATTTTGCTATCTTCTCTATTCTTATAGTTCATTGTCGCAAGAACATACCCGCTTCTTTTGTCTTTCTTGCAAAAGTGGTTATTCACTACCATCGAAGATGCCCCCGGTGTATCGCCTCAAAAGTTATCGTCGATATTAATTCCCTGTGCTGCTCTGTGTTACTGTGTCTCCGTGGTTCACATTTTCTTTAGCAAGATACAGCAAAGAACCTTTTACAATTGCAAATTGCGCAAGTGCATAAGTTAGCATAATGCAAAGCCCGGCCGCCGGAAAAGGACGATAAAATTTATTCAATGCCAGTAAAGAATCTGATATCACAAACAATGCAGCTCCTGCTGTGCAATACAATGCAGCATTTTTAAATTTTATGCCGAAAGCATGCGCCGCAGTTGCAAACATAACTGCAATGGTAACTGCATAAATGCCTACCGGAATTTTTAAACTGCCAATACCCGCATACAACAAAGTAAATAGCGCAATTACATAAACAGCAACAGCAATAATGATTAAAAAGTTGAAAGATTGTTTTATTGTTTGTTGCTTACGTGATTTAAGGAAAAACAAAATGTACATAATATGCGCTATCAGAAAACTGCCCAACCCTGCCATAAACCATACTGCATTTTTTTCTTCCAGCATTAGAAATACATCTCCCAGCCAAGAAAAAATTAAAGCTGCTGCTATATAATAATGCAGCGATTTTAATTTTATAGATGATGCAACAAACCATACCAATAAAAGTATAACCAGCAAAGGCTTTGTAAACAAACGCAAATCATTCCATCCAGATGCAATGGCTGCTAATTCTAACAACAAGTCTGCAAAAAAAAGATAAAGCCAGTATTTGCTGTTCATGGCAGGGGTTAATATTCTATATCTAGCGCAAGCAATGCGGGGTGCTGAAATGTTTCCATTAAATCTGATTTAAGGGTAACAGTTTTTTTATCCTCACCAATTACCGCCTGGGGATTGCTTACTTTTTTTATTGCTCTTGGAAGTTTTATAGACAATGTATAATCCATTGGGCCCAGCATGCCGCTCATTTGTTTAAATTCATTAAGCTTCATGGCTTTGGAAAATTCCTGGTAACGTTCCTGGTTTACTTTACGACTGTATGATCCATCTTTAATCGTAATGTCGTATATAGAAGCTATCTGTGGCATGTTCTTATCATTAGACTGATCGTCTCCGCCGCTTTGTGGAATATTTTTCCCCATACCGCCAAACAGGTTTTTTAAGCCACCAGAAGAACTATTAAGGCTTGCATACAATTGCTGCAGGTTATTGGTAGAAGTAAAAGGGAAAGTCATATCAAACTTGCCGATGCTTTCTTTTACATTCATCACTACATGTACTTTGCCTTCTCGCAATAATGCTTTTTTATCTGCAGGAACATCTTTAGAAGTATCAATATAATCTTTCATCAGCAGCGTAGTATCGTAAGGTCTGTCCAGGCCATCTTTTGACAAATCATTTTCGCCGGCAAAACCTTTTACTATGTCGAGCAGTTTGCTCATATCGCTTTTCATTACAAGCGTGCCGCTTCCATTGTTTTTAATTTCCAGTTCTTCACGTGTGTCTGTACAACTGATTAAAGCAAATGGAAGTGCAAAAAGTAAAAGGGCCTTTAACTTTTTCATGATTTTCTTTTTAGGAAAGGTAAAACATTTATTGGCAACCTACCTGGTAATGCACTGTGAAAGTTTGTGTGTGCCTGGGCTGTAGCATTAATAACCCAATTTTATTATTGAATGCATTTGGCGCGGCACTCAGGTTTTCAATAGCAATACTCTGCCTGTGATCTGGGATAAAAATTTGTAAAAAAGGATAGCTTGTATCCGGAAAAAAATTCAGTTGCAAACCGGCGTCGTCATTGCGCAGTGTGCATGCGGCATATGTATCATCATCTGTTAATACAAAACAATTGTCAAGCTTTGTATCTGCAATAAGGTTTGGTTCATTAAAAGTATTGTACGGTAATATTTTTCCGGTGGGTACAAGTTTTTCATCAAACTCAAGCATTGCATTAGCCCTGAAATAAAGCAACCAGTCATTCACTTTTCCGCCCACGCTAAAATAAGGATGCCAGCCATCTGTCATTGGTATGGGTAAATCATCAAGATTGATAATGGTAGTTTGTACCTGCAGTGTATTGTTTTGAGATAATGTATACCTTATTTCGCAGGAGTAATCAAATGGATAACCATCATCTTCTTCTTTGTAATGATAGCGGAAAGATGCACTTGCCCTTTGCTCGTCTGCAAACGTGTTTACCATTTTAAATGGTTTGTTGAATAACAAACCATGTATAGCGGTGCCATCTAAAAATTTATTTTCAAATTCAAATTCTTCTCCATCGTAAAGATATTTTCCTTGCGGTATGCGGCATGCAAACGGAGAAAGTTTGCTGCTTTTATAACTGAGGGAAAGATTTTTCTCAATATCTGCTTTATCGCTGTAATTGTCTATAATATTATGCGGGCCGTTTTTTGTAACAACAGTAAATGCATGCAGCATAGCGCCGTAAGCTGGTAAAATAATAACCTGTGTTTTGTTGTTTGGGTCTGTAAGTATTACCTGCTCCAGTCCGTTGTTTTTAGACGAAGAAATTGTGAATTCCATATCCAGGTTTTGTTTGAACTAAAGTAAGCGATCTGTTTGTATCAGCAAATTATGAAGAGAAAGCAGGACAAACGATTGCGCAAATTGTAAGAAAAGCATAGATTCATTCTTGCTAACGGCTAACAGCTAGTAACTCTTACGGTTCTATCCATGCTTCATTCTCTTTCAGCAAACCAATAAGTTCATCTACTGCAATTTCACTGTCTACATTTCTTTTTACAACTTCTTTGCCTTTATACAATGTGATTTTTCCCGGTCCGCTGCCTACATAACCAAAATCTGCATCGGCCATTTCTCCGGGGCCATTTACTATACAACCCATAATAGCAATCTTAACACCTTTAAGGTGATTGGTAACAGCACGAATTTTTGCAGTGGTTTCCTGCAAATCAAACAAAGTTCTGCCGCAGCTTGGGCAACTAATGTATTCAGTTTTTGAAATGCGTGTGCGGGTAGCCTGTAAAATGGAAAACGAAGTATTATTAAGAAACTGGTGATTGCTTTTTGTTTCAAGATATGTGCGGCCACTAACTTTTGTATTCACCAGTTTTGAAGGATCATTTATCAGCCAGATACCATCGCCCATTCCGTCTAAAAACAAAGCACCGGCTTCTGCAGAAAAATGAATAAGTTGATCATCAATATTATCATCATAGCTTTCTACTGCAAGTATTACCGGGCATTTTATATCCTGGTTTATTAGTTCCATTATATACCTGCGTACAGAAGGTATGGTATGTGCGTGAGAAGAATACAAGCACAACACTACTGAATCATCCTTTCTTATTTTTTGTAAAATTTCTTCTGCATCTGCACTATTGGTATCTACCGATACAAAATTTAAAACACCGGAACGTTCATTGTGCATGAGGTAAGATGCGCCCATGTACAATGGAAAGTATTTAGTTTTGTCGGGAGCATTTTGCCATGCTTCAACATTGCAAATAACTTTTAGCGTTCCGGGCAAAGCAAAGTCCAGTATTTTATTGCCTGTATAAATATAATCGGCTGCGCCATCGCTAATGTTCCATTTGTCTGTGGCTTCATTATAAGAATAACCAACAGCTTGCAGATCTGCAGGTGTAATTGCAGAAGCCATCATAAAATCTGCAATAACAACAGGCACATGTTTTCTTCCAATATTGCTTACTTCAAAACTTTCTTTTCTCTTGTATTCAAAAGGAGAATAAGGAATTTTATTGACAGCAGGTATAGGTTTTTGGCTGGCTGTTTTCTTTTCCCGCTCTGCATAACGTTTAACTAGGTCTTTACAAACGGGTATTTCAAATTCAGGATCTTCGGTTAAGGATACCCGTATGGTATCTCCAATGCCATCTTCCAGCAAAGTGCCGATGCCGATAGCAGATTTAATTCTTCCGTCTTCACCATCGCCGGCTTCTGTAACACCAAGGTGGAGCGGATAGCAATTGCCAAATTCATTCTCCATAGTCTGCACTAGCAAGCGATAAGCCTGTACCATTACCTGCGGGTTGCTGCTCTTCATGCTAAGAATAATATTGTGATAGCTCTCGCTTCTTGCAATACGTAAAAATTCCATAGCACTTTCTACCATGCCATTGGCAGTATCGCCATAGCGGCTCATTATCCTGTCGCTTAGCGATCCATGGTTGGTGCCAATGCGCATAGCGGTACCATATTCTTTGCAGATTTTTACCAATGGTGTAAAACGTTCGCGGATGCGATCAATCTCCTCTGCATATTCCGCATCAGTATAATCTATTTGCTCAAACTTTTTCTTGTCTACATAGTTGCCAGGATTAACCCTTACTTTTTCTACAATTCTTGCAGCTATCTCTGCAGCATTTGGTGTAAAGTGAATATCTGCAACAAGCGGCGTTGTATAACCTCTTTTGCGCAATTCATTTTTTATATTGAGTAGGTTTTCTGCTTCATTTTTACTGGGAGCGGTAATGCGCACCAGTTCTGCACCAGCTTCAATACAACGGATAGATTGTTCTACGGTAGCCATGGTATCCATGGTGTTGGTAGTTGTCATAGTTTGTATGCGAATGGGATTGAAATTGCCCAGCAACAGATCGCCGATGTTTACTTCCAGGGTTTTGAGCCGTTTGTATTCTGTAAGCGAAGGACAGTATAACTGCATGATAAACTGAAATTTTTTAAAAATTGCAACTGCAAAAATACTAAACCTTTATGGCAGATGATTAATAAATCTGTGTGAAGGTTTTGAGGTGAAATGGGTTGATGTTTATTTGTAATCGCACAGGGCTTTGCCCTGCGCTTTATGTATGTCGCCCTTACGGCGCTTGTTATAATAGATTGAAAAGTCCTGAAAGGCCGGTGTATGCTAGCGATGGGTGTAGCCCATTGCAATAAAAATGTTTTTAAAAAAAGACGGATGTTTTATTTATAATCGCACAGGGCTTTGTCCTGTGCTTTATGTATGTCGCCCTTACGGGGCTTGTTATAATAGATTGAAGGGTTCTGAAAGGACCGTGTATGTTAGCGATGGGTGTAGCCCATCGCAATAAGAATTTTTTAAAAAAAGACGGATGTTTTATTTATAATCGCACAGGGCTTTACCCTGCGCTTTATGTATGTCGCCCTTGCAGGGCTTGTTATAAGGGATTGAAAAGTCCTGAAAGGACGGTGTATGTTAGCGATGGGTGTAGCCCATCGCAATAACGTATGCCAATTGAAACCTGCGGATCTATATTGATATGCAGATGAACGGAATGCGACGCAACGATGATGCCACGAAAACTAATGCTGGTACCAATATTGGGCACATTAACCATTCTATGTTTATTCTCCAGAATCGTTAATTTTATTTTATGAAAATAGCAATCCTTCTTTTTTTATTTCCTCTTCAATTGCTGGCACAGCCATTTACTTCTTCTGAGATTAACCGGTGGGAAGCACAGGCTAAGCATGTAACCATCATTCGTGATAACTGGGGCATACCGCATATTTATGGTAAAACGGATGCTGATGCAGTTTTTGGGTTGTTGTATGCACAGTGTGAAGATGATTTTAAAAGAGTGGAGATGAATTATATTGAGAAACTGGGGCGTATGGCCGAAGTAAAAGGTGAGTCAGTTTTGTACGATGATCTTTTAATCCGGCTGGTAATAGATTCTGCAGCTGCAATGCAAGACTATAAAAAAAGCCCACTTTGGCTTCAGCAGTTAATGAATGCTTTTGCAGACGGCATCAATTATTACTTGTATAAACATCCCGGAGTGAAACCTGCATTGCTGCAGCGGTTTCAGCCATGGTACCCGCTGCTATGGACAGATGGAAGTATTGGCGCTATAAATACAGCAGGTGTAGATGAAAATGAATTGAAAAGTTTTTATACCGGTGGCAATGCAATAGCATACAACAAAACAAGGAAAGATGAAGAAGAAGATCCTACCGGTTCTAACGGTTTTGCATTTGCACCTTCTATAACGGCGTCTCACAATGCTATTTTATACATTAACCCGCATGTAACTTTTTATTTTAGACCTGAAGTACAAATGGCAAGCGAGGAAGGATTGAATGTATATGGCGCAGTTACCTGGGGCCAGTTTTTTATATACCAGGGTTTTAATGAACACTGTGGCTGGATGCATACTTCAAGCGCCGTTGATATAGCAGACCTTTATGCAGAAAAGATAACAAAGAAAGGAGGCAAACTGTTTTACGAATACAATCACCTGCAAAAGCCCGTAATACAAAAGCAAATAACAATTGGGTATAAAACAAATGCAGCAATGCAATCCACTAAAATAAATGCATTGTTTACAGCGCATGGCCCTCTTATGGCTAAACGAAACAATCAATGGCTTAGTGTAAAGGCAAACAACAGATCAATAAATGGGTTGATACAAAGCTGGCAACGTACAAAAACAAAAAGTTTTGCTGATTACAAAAAGGTGATGGGCTTGCTGGCCAATACATCAAACAATACAGTGTATGCAGATGCAGAAGGAAATATTGCTTACTGGCACGGCAATTTTATTCCAAAGCGGGATACAAAATTTGATTGGTCTAAACCTGTTGATGGAACAACTACCGCAACAGAATGGAAAGGATTACATACCATAGATGAGAGTGTGCATTTGTATAACCCGCCTAATGGTTGGTTGCAGAATTGCAATTCTACTCCGTTTACAGTTGCGGGTAGCAATAGCCCCAAAAGAGAAAACTATCCTGCATATATGGCACCAGACGGAGAAAATTTCAGGGGCGTAAATGCAGTGCGGGTACTGGGCAAAGAAAAAGCATACACATTGGATAAAGTAATTGCTGCGGGTTATGATACCTATTTATCAGCCTTTGAAAAAATTATTCCTGCTTTGGTGAACGCTTTTGAAAAAAATGTTCCTAAGACCGATTCACAATATTCCCAGTTGTCTGAACCCGTTATGTGGTTAAGGAATTGGGATTTTAGTTGCGGAGAAAATTCTGTTGCTACCACACTTGCAGTAGAATGGGGACAAAAGCTATTGCCAAAAATGATAGAATACGCTAATGAAGATCAATATGCTAATAATGACTGGACGCTACGGACAGAAAAATTTATAGCCAACGCAAAGCCGTTAGATTATATAAATCCGCTTGATGATGTTGTAAAACAATTGCAGCATAAATTTGGCACATGGCAGGTAAGCTGGGGTTTTCTTAATCGTTACCAGAGAGCTTCATCAGACATAGATCAAAAGTATGATGATGAAAAAGAAAGTATACCCGTGGGTTTTACTTCTTCTCAATGGGGCATGTTGCCTTCTTATACTTCTCGTTATTACCCTGGAACTAAAAAAAGGTATGGGCTTAATGGCAATAGTTTTATTTGTGCAGTGGAGTTTGGTAAAAAGATTACTGCCAAATCCTTGCTGGCCGGTGGCGAAAGTGGAGATCCTGGCTCAAAACATTTTAATGACCAGATGCTGATGTATTCTAAAGGACAATTTAAAGATGTATTGTTTTATAAAGAAGATGTAGTGAAACACGCAGAGAAAACTTATCATCCGGGGGAATAATTGGTATCATTTAAGGGAGTAGGAATTGGGAATTTGTAATTGGGCTTTCTGTGTAAAGAGGCAATATTATATTAAAATCACTTTGCAATAACCTAATTCGTATATTAGGGTTCTTTAAATAAAATGTATGAAACGAATATTCTTTACTACGGCATTGCTCTTCTTAATATTTACAGTTATGGCCCAAACCAGTATTGGCGTTCAGTTGTACAGCTTCCGCAACCAGTTTAAAACCGATGTGCCAGGTACATTGGAAAAAATAAGTGCAATGGGTATAAGGCAGATTGAAGGCGGAGGAACTTATGGCCTGCCGATGGATGAATTTAAAAAGATGCTGGCAAAGAATAAACTGGTTACTATAAGTGTGGGTGCAGATTTTAAACAGCTGGACTCAAATGTTCAATCTGTAGTTAGCAACGCAAAAGCATTTGGTGCAAAGTATGTAATGTGTGCATGGGTGCCCCATAATGGTGCTTTTACAATTGATGATGCCAACAAGGCAATTGAAGTTTTTAACAGGGCCGGAAAAGTACTGAAAGAAAACGGCATAACTTTTTGTTACCACGCACATGGTTATGAGTTTGGACCTTATAAAAGCGGAACCATGTTTGATTATATGGCAAGCAAGATGAACCCTGCTTATGCCAATTTTGAAATGGATGTGTTTTGGGTAAAGCATCCTGGCCAGGAACCTGTAGCGTTGTTAAAAAAATATCCCGGGCGTTTTCCGTTGATGCATTTAAAAGATCGCAAACCAGGCACACCCGGCAACCAGGAAGGCCATGCACCAGATGAAACCAATGTAGTGCTTGGCGCAGGCGATGTTGGGATTGCAGAAATTATGAAGGTTGCAAAAAAATACGGCGTGAAATATTATTTTATTGAAGATGAATCGCCAGTGTCTATGGAACAAGTGCCACAGAGCTTAAAATTTTTGAAGGGGTTGAAATAAGAGTGAAAAAAATAAAATAATTGAAGTAAATTATAAATCTTTTGCAGGAATCTTTTTAATATTCCCTTTTTTATCGGCAATAACCATGTAAGAATTTTTAGCTTTGGTTTCTGCAATAACACCTTGAATTGCTTTATCTAAAGCAACTTGTATTTTAGCACTTAGGTCTTCTACTTTTTTCTTACTACCCATTACTGATTATTACTTTTGCGGGACTAATAATTAATAAGCTTCTGCACCATTTCACCCAATCTTGCATTGGCCATAAAATTTTTTTCCAGTTCTGTATTAAAGGGAATAGGGGTGTCTAAAGAAGCGCAGCGCATTACTGGGGCATCGAGATGCGCAAAGCAATTTTCATTTATCCATGCGCTTAATTCTGCGCCAATGCCGCCAGTTAATGTGTCTTCGTGCAATAAAAGTACTTTACCTGTTTTTGTTGCGGTAGATTTTATTGCATCATAATCCAATGGCAAAAGAGTGCGGAGATCCAAAATTTCTATGCTGATGTCTTTATGTTTGGCAGCATAATCAACTGCCCAATGAACGCCGGAGCCATAGGTGATAATAGAAATATCTTCACCTTGCTGTACAAGTTTTGCTTTGCCAATTTCTATTTCATAATAATCTTCGGGCACCTGGCCACTAACACTACGATATAAGCCCTTGTGTTCAAAAAACAAAACAGGATTAGGATCGTTAATGGCAGCAATCAACAATCCTTTTGCATCATAAGAAGAAGACGGATATACCACTTTTAAACCGGGCGTATGTACAAACCACGCTTCATTGCTTTGTGAATGAAAAGGGCCTGCACCCATGCCACCACCTGTTGGCATTCTTATAACCACATCTGCATTTTGCGCCCAGCGATAATGAATTTTAGCAAGGTTGTTTACTATCTGGTTAAACCCTACGGTTACAAAATCTGCAAACTGCATTTCCATCATACTCTTATAACCTTCTAAGCTAAGACCAAGCGCTGCGCCTACAATAGCGCTTTCGCATAGCGGTGTATTTCTTACACGATTTTTTCCAAATTCTTCAACAAACCCTTCAGTAATTTTAAATGCACCGCCATATTCAGCAATATCCTGTCCCATAAGAACAAGGTTGCTGTGCTGCTTCATAGATTGATGCAGCCCTTGTTTAATAGCATCTATAAATCTTAAGTCTGTTGTTTTGCTTTGTTCATCGTGAAGAGTGTTGCGTGATGCAGGAGCGGGAAAACGTCTAGGTTTGGATGACTCACGATTGTTGTCTGTCGTCTCAGGTTTCACGTCTGCAGTTTCACGCCTCACGTCAAACGTCTCACGTTTAGCATATACATCATTAATTTCTTCTTCTGTGTCTGCTATCATTATTGCTGCATCAAAACCAGTTTTTAATTCTTCTTCTATATGGTTTTTAATTTCTTCTTTTATTGCTATTGCATCGTTGGCGGTAATTACCTGTTGAAGTATGAGAAACAATTCAAAATTTTTAATAGAATCGTTTAGTTCCCAGCGGGTAAATAATTCTTTAGGAACATATTTTGTGCCGCTGGCTTCTTCATGCCCACGCATGCGAAATGTCATGCATTCTACCAGGTAAGGTTTCTGGTTATTAATGCAATATTCCCTTACACCTTTAATGGTATCGTATACTTCTAAAATGTTATTACCGTCTATAGTAACGCCTTCCATTCCGTAGCCTTTGGCCTTATCTGCAAGTGTTGCGCAGCGGTATTGTTCGTTTACAGGAGTGCTTAAACCATACCCGTTGTTTTCAATTAAAAATATTACGGGCAGATCCCATACTGCGGCAGTATTCAATGCTTCATGAAAATCGCCTTCACTTGTTCCTCCATCTCCGGTAAATGCCAGTGAAACTTTTTTTTCGTTTTTTAGTTTATGCGCAAGTGCTACGCCGTCTGCAATGGCCAGTTGCGGGCCAAGGTGAGAAATCATTCCGCAGATATGATGTTCTTTCGAACCAAAATGAAAACTTCTTTCGCGGCCCTTGCTGTACCCCTCTTTGCTACCCTGCCATTGCATAAACAATTTGTGGAGCGGCATGTTGCGTGTGGTAAATACGCCCAGGTTGCGGTGCAGTGGCATCAGCCATTCATCCTGCTGCATTGCTAAAGTAGCGCCTACTGCAATGGCTTCCTGTCCTATTCCGCTAAACCATTTGGAAATTTTTCCCTGCCGCAACAACACCAGCATCTTTTCTTCTATCATTCTTGGCAGCAGAATGCTTTTATAAAAATGAAGCAGCTGATCTGCAGGAATATTTTTTCTTTCAAAATGCATATGCGTTATTGCTTCTTCTTATAATCTGGTTCAATAATTACTTCTAGTATATAAGTAAAGAATGAAAGTACGAGGCTGAACAACAGTGCCCACCCAAAAGAATTTACATGAAAGCCTGTAACAAGTTTGCTTGCAAGCAGAATAATAATGGCATTAACCACAAAAAGAAAAAGGCCAAGGGTAAGAATTGTAACGGGCAGTGTTAATAATATCAGTATAGGTTTTACAAAATAATTGAGTAATGATAGTACCAATGCTACCATCAATGCTGTAGTAAACCTGTTAACCGATACGCCGGGTAAAAAATATGAACTCAATACTACTGCGGCTGCAATAATAAGCGTCTTTATGAGAAAGTCTTTCATAACTTCCGTATTAGTGGCATCAAATTACAACTAATTCATAAAAATCTGACGGAACAAAATATTTATTGGCAAGCTCCTGCAAATCTTTAGCGGTAACTGATTTAATGGTATTTACAGAATCATAAAAATAAGTTTCGGGAAGCCCGTTCAGGATTGTGTTTTTCCATTTGGCGATAATGTGAAAAGGTCCGTCAAGATCTCCCAATACAGAACCCAACATGTAATTTTTAACCAACAGCAGCTCTTCATCGCTTACGGGTTTGTTGCGCAATATTTCCATTTCTTTATACACTTCCTGTATGGTTGCTTCACAAACATCCCTTCCCGCCTCTGTGCTTATTAGCCATCCGCTTTCGTGTATATGATTGAGTATATAACTATGTATGCCATAGGTATACCCTTTGTCTTCACGTATATTGCTCATTAACCTTGAGCCAAAAAATCCACCGAACAAATTATTCAATACAGTGGCTTTTGTAAAATCCGGATGATGACGGTTAGGAAAAATTCTGCCCATGCGTATAGAACCCTGTACACCTTCATCGTCATTCATCACCCTGTATTTTTTTTCTGTTGCTGCTGTTATAAGATGTTGTTTTTCTGCAGCAATGTTTGCTACAGGCAGCTGACCAAAATTTTTATTTAATTGCTGTTCTATATTCTTTGGCAGTTTGCCCGCTACAAAAATGATGAACTTGCTTTGCTGGTAATATTGAGCGTAATAAGATTGAAGGGTTGATCGGTTAAGGGCATCGTAAGCTGCTGCACTGCTGTATTTGCCATAAGGATGATTGATGCCATAGATATATTCATCAATAAGACGGCCGGCAACAAACTCACTCTTTTTTAAATTTACTGCAAGACGCTGTTTGTTATTTTGCTTGTACAACTGCAATTCATCTTCCGGAAAAACAGAATCTCTTATGATTTCATTTACAACAGGCAATAAATGTTCTGTGTGTTTGCTTAAACAATGCAGCGATATAGTAGCCGTTTCGTTATAGCATGCACGGTTAAGATAAGCGCCATAAAATTCAAAATGCTCGTTTATTTCAAAAGCTGTCTTTGAAGATGTGCCGTTTTTCAATAAGAAATTAACAGTAGCAGCTACAAGATTTTGTTCTTCGTGCCAGTTACCTGCAAAAAATACCCATTCTGCCTGCAGCACTTCTTCTGCACCAGCATCTATGGCATATACTTCTATACCATTATCCAGAATGAATTTATTGTATGGCTTAAGTTGTAAACTAAAATCTATTGCATCTTTAATAGGCGGAGCTATAGTTCTGTTCAGCATAATCTTTATTGGCAAAAGCGCATAATAATGTGCTTCTGCTTTCGGTTTTAATTTTCTGCGTAATAATAAATGGTATTGCAGGCATTAGCGTTAAAAATCTCTTCTGCATACCTTTTAATGTCTTCTCGTGTAATGGAATGGTATTTGTTCAGCTCTTCATTAATTAAACCTGCATTGCCAAGCAGTTCGTAAGTAGCAAGGCTGCTTGCACGGTTCATAACGCTCATGTCTTCAAACGCCAGTGCTGCTTCTGTTTTATTTTTTACTTTTTGCAATTCTTTTTCATCTACTAATGTGGTTTTCATTTTTTCTACTTCTGCTACCACGGCTTTGTCTGCGTCTTCCATTTTTACACCTTTTACCAGTTTGCCCTCTATGGTAAGCAGGCCGGCATCTGTACTTCCAAAATGATAACAATCTATGTTGCTGAACAACTTTTGCTCTTTAACCAATGCCTGGTAAAGTCTTGAAGAGCCGCCGCCGCTTAAAATATCTGTTATCAATTCTGCGGCATAGTAGCCATCGTCAAGCCTGTCTTTCATGTGCCAGCATTTATACAATGCATCAATTGGCACATTGGCTTTTATTATTTCTTTTCGTGCGGCAGTTTGTGTAGGTTCTGTTGGCAACTGGCGATTGTATTTCTCTCCGGCAGGAATATTGCCAAACCATTTTTCTGCAAGTTCTTTAACCAGTGCAGTGGTAGTATTGCCTGCCACAACAAGTATGGCGTTTGCCGGGCAATAGTGTTTAAAGAAAAATTGTTTTACATCGCCAATGGTTGCTTTTTCTATATGGCTAAGTTCTTTGCCAATGGTTTGCCAGCGGTAAGGATGCACTGTATAAGCAAGCTCACGCATTTTAAACCAAACATCACCGTAAGGTTTGTTTATATAATGCTCTTTAAATTCTTCCATAACTACTTTGCGCTGTACTTCCAGGCTTTTTTTACTGAAAGCAAGGCTTAGCATACGATCACTTTCCAGCCAGAAAGCAGTTTCAATATTTTCTGCCGGAAGCTGGCAATAATAATTAGTGAGATCATTAGTAGTGTAAGCATTGTTTTCTCCGCCCGCAAGCTGCAGCGGCTCGTCGTAAGAAGGAATGTGTTTGCTACCGCCGAACATCAGGTGCTCAAACAAATGCGCAAATCCTGTTTTGGAGGGATCTTCATCACGTGCGCCCACATCGTACATTACATTTACTACTACCATGGGTGTAGAACTGTCTTCGTGCACCAAAACCCTTAACCCGTTACCAAGAATGAATTTATCGTATTGAATCATATTTTCTTTTGAAGAGACGGCAAGTTATACCTTTTTGCCCTTTTGGAACGTCCAAATTAAACAAGTATAACAATGTTTGTACAGAACTTGTTCTGCGCCAGGAAGGAATTTAAATAACAGTGGCTATAACAATGCGGCAATGATAACTCAGAGAATGCTTTTAACTTTTAATGTAAGCATTATTGGTTCTCCTTTACGGTATACCAGTATTTTTACTTTTTCTCCTGTGCTCTGAAGAATGGTTTTGTAAGACTGTATATTTTTAGTGAAGTTATTGTTTACGGCCATAATTATATCTTCTGGCAAAAAGCCGGCCTTTTCTGCAGGAGAATCTTTCATTACATCAGTTATTACAACTTCGTTGTTTATTACATAAAAATTGAGGCCTGTATAGGAGTAATCAAAGAAATCGCGGTAATGGCTATTAGGTGTTATATAAATATCTCTTTTTTCATAGTTAAGGATAACATTAAACCGGCGCAGCAAATCGTTTCCTATTAATCCGCCGAGGTATGGATATGAAGTAACATTAAACTCATCATCAAAAATATAAGCCGGAACATTTTTAAAACGATAAGGCCCCAGCCGGAAATATTTTGCAACAGTTAGCTGCATCTGTTTTTTTCCTCCCAACCCTTCTACCTGTGTGGCTACTTTTTTTCTTTTTGGGCTAAACAATGTACTGTCTTCTACAAAATCTGTAGACAGCAGCAAGCAAAGCCCTGCGCCTGTATCAAAATAAAATCTCGCCATCCGGTCTTTATCATCTGTTATCCTTGCGCTTTGAATTAATAAGTTTACCAGTAATGGCTTCAGTAAAAAACCGCCCTTAGGATATTTCATAGAACCCTTTGAGTATACCTGTATCAGCAGGCTATCATAATTAATCTTTACAATATAGCGGTTAAAGAAACTATAGCCGATAATGCCATCAATATGTTCGCCATAAACACTGGTAAGAATATCGTAATCGTTGATGTGAAAATTGAGGCTGTCTACCGTAATGCCAGGAAGTTTTAAAGTGTTGTTGTAAGAGAAATTTACCTTACGTATGCCCGCAATTCCCCTGATGGTTTTGTCTGACATAGAATTGGGGAGGTTGAGTTGCGCCACAGTTACCGAGTCAAGTGAAATACCACCACTTCCTGTATCAAGTATAAAATTGAGCGAGTCTTTAATATTATTTAAAGTGCCTTTTATAATGATTACACCACCGCTAAATTGTCTAAAATGAAAACTGGTTAATAATTTGGAGGAGGGTTGTACAAATTCTTCCTGTGCCTGTGAAAAAGAAGGCAATGTCATAAACAACAGCAATACAGGTATCAAAATACAATCGTTACGTCTCACTCTCATGCAGTTTGTTAGTAAATATCGGGTTAGTATTTTTTACATTGCTGTAATGAATAACTAATACCACTACCAATTTACAAAAAGCATTACAATAAACACGCACCGTTTGTGTAGAAAAATGAAATAATGGAAGCCGTATAAAGTTTTCTAAGCAGGGTATAGTTGCAGCTTGTTGGCAAATACCTGCTGTTTGAAGGTTTATAGCTGAAGCTGGTACGTTTGAAACCGGGTGTTGGGGCGTATAAAATTTTTTTAAAAAAAGTTCTTTTTTTTCAGCAAATCTTTTAAAAGGCAACGGTACAGCTAAAATTGCCGTACCGTTTTATGTATGTAAGTTAAAGGTGTGAAGAGCGATAAATAAATTCTTTTATAGTTTTTTATATTTTTCTGTCACTTCTATATTCCTGGCGTTATCAACTTTTACAGTTGTCCAGTTTTTTGCATCTTCTAGTTTAACGAAATAGTTTACTTCGTCTCCAACGATATATTCTGTAACACCAAAAATTGTTTTATCAGCAAATTTCTTTTTAAGCTTGCATTGAATGTCTATTGGTAATTGTCCGGCAGAATAATAACGGCGTGAGCTGATGAAGTTACCTTCATCATCATACTTAACAAACGAACTGATGCCATGTTGTGTAAACTTTACTGTATAAACATCCGGTGCGTCTGTCCATTCAACATTTTCTGCTCCAACAAATGTTGCTTTAAATGCGTTCAGGGCTTTTTCTGGTGTACCTGCAAAAGAACTTGCTGCTATAAGAAGAACGAGTGAAGACAATAATACTTTTTTCATGGCTTTGCTTTTTTAAATTGATTTGATAAGGATAAGATGACAAACCAAAAATAGCATTCCACAATACCTATGTCAATACAATTGGTAGTACTGGTATTAACACGATAAGATATGAAAACAAGTTATCCTGAAACATATTTGCATTGAAATTTTACGCAGCCTGAAATACAGTGCCACAGCAACTTTCAGCCATGTTGCATGTAAATTGTGATCCCTGCGTTAACCCTCTGTTAAAGTGGAAATGTGATTGCTTCATGATAATTATGCATCTTTGCACTCTTAATTAAATACAACATAATATGAAACTGGCCACAAAGTTTATACATGCAGGAGCAGAACCAGATCCTTCTACCGGTGCTATTATGACACCGATATATCAAACATCTACTTATGTACAGGAAGCGCCTGGTAAAAACAAAGGTTTTGAATACGCACGTTCTCAAAATCCTACCCGCAAAGCACTGGAAGAAGCATTGGCAATAATAGAAAATGGAAAATATGGTTTGGCCTTTAGCAGTGGCGTGGCAGCAACAGATGCAGTAATAAAATTGCTTGAGCCAGGGGATGAAGTAATTGCGGGTAACGATATGTATGGCGGAACTTACCGCTTGTTTACAAAAGTGTTTGAGAAGTTTGGTATAAAATTTATTTATGTTGACACTACAAATCCTGCCAATATAAATGCTGCTATAACGGCAAGCACTAAGCTAATATGGCTGGAAACACCTACCAACCCATTAATGAACATAACAGATATTGAAGCTGTAACAAACCTTGCAAAAAAGCAAAAAATTATTGTTTGCGTAGACAATACGTTTGCTTCTCCTTACCTGCAAAACCCGCTTGATTTAGGTGCTGATATTGTAATGCATTCTTCTACCAAATACCTCGGTGGTCACAGCGATACCATACAAGGTGCCCTTGTAATGAACGATAAGGATCTTAGGGAGAAACTGTATTTTATACAAAAAAGTTGTGGTGCGGTGCCTGGCCCAATGGATTGTTTTTTAGTATTGCGTGGAATAAAAACATTGCATGTGCGCATGAAACAGCATTGCGAGAACGGAACAGTTATAGCCAATTGGTTGCGCAAACATCCAAAAGTGGCAAAGGTGTACTGGCCCGGTTTTGAAGACAGCCACAACTTTGCTATAGCCAAAAAGCAAATGCGTGGCTTTGGCGGCATGATTAGCTTTGAACTGAAGGACAATAGTACCGACGCTGCAATGAAAGTGTTGTCTTCTACAAAAGTATTCTCACTGGCAGAAAGCCTGGGTGGAGTGGAATCGCTTATTAATCACCCGGCATCAATGACGCATGCATCTATACCCAGGGAAGAAAGAATTAAAAATGGATTGAGCGATTCATTAATAAGGCTGAGTGTTGGTATTGAAGATGCGGATGATTTAATAGCAGATTTGCAACAGGCAATTGGCTAATGATAAACCAGGATGGTTGATGAAAATAAACGAAGAGAAACTGAAAGATTTTCTTGACAGGAAAACAGCAGAATACAACCGGCCTTCTTTTATAGATAACGATCCTGTTTGTATACCGCATCTGTTTACCAAACAGCAAGACATAGAAATTGCAGGGTTGTTTGCTGCATTGTTTGCCTGGGGAAATCGTACTACTATTATCAATAAAACAAAAGAACTAATGGGGCTGATGGATAATCAGCCTTATGCTTTTTGTATTAACCATACAGATGCAGAACTGAAAAAGCTTTTGCATTTTAAACACAGAACATTTAACACAACCGATCTTCTTTATTTTTTATTATTCTTAAAACACCATTATACAGTTAGCAAGAGCCTTGAAACCGCTTTTAGCCAGTGGATAGGCAAAAAAGATGAAAACACAGAACAGGCCCTCAATGGTTTTCATCATTATTTTTTTTCTTTACAGGATGCACCGCTAAGAACACGCAAGCATATTGCATCTCCGCAAAAAAATTCTACCTGTAAAAGACTAAACATGTATTTGCGGTGGATGGTGCGCAAAGATAAAAATGGTGTTGATTTTGGCATCTGGCAAACGATTAACCCATCTCAGTTAGTTTGTCCTATAGATGTGCATGTGGCAAGAGTGGCAAAGCGCTTTAATTTATTAGAGCGCAAAGCACTCGACTGGCAAGCTGCTGTTGAACTTACAAATTACCTTAAGCTTTTAGATAAGAAAGATCCGGTTAAATATGATTTTGCTTTGTTTGGGCTTGGAGCTATAGAAAAATTCTGAATGGAAGATCAATCACTCATACAAATTATTAATGCAGAAATGGATTTGACATTGCCTGCAGACATGGCATTTCATGAAATGCGGTTGAATTTGCAGTCTATAGTGAACAATCTTATCCAGAAAGATTTTCAGCAACTGGTAAATATTTTATACCGGGTAGATGTAAACGAAAGAAAATTAAAGTACCTGCTGCAGGAAAATGTGGGCGAAGATGCAGCAATGATTATTGCAGATTTAATTATAGAACGGCAGCTTGAAAAAATTAAAAGCCGCCAGCAGTTCAGGCAGAATGATGATGAAATAAGTAACGAAGAAAAATGGTAGACTATTAATATGAAAGTATGGGAAATGTGAAAAATGATAAATCCTTTCTCCAGCCTTAAGCCCCCACCTTACCATCTATTTAAACATTAGTTCCTGTACTTTCTCTTTGTCTTCTTTTTCTTTCTTTAGATCGAACATAGTTCCAAAAATCCTGTCCCAGATAGTGGTGCTTACGCCAAACCCTTTTTCCTGTTCTTTATAATGGTGCAGGTGGTGGTTGCGCCACAATGGCTTCATCCATTTAAAAGGCGGGTTCCATGCATGAATAGCGTAGTGCATGCTACCATACATGAGATAGCCCAGCAGGAAACCGGGAAAAAACACAAATGCATTATTGCGCAAAACAAGGTATTGCAAAGAAAAAATAGCAGAAGCTAAAATAAGGCTTGGAACCGGCGGCATAAACAGCCTTTCCTTATCCCTCGGATATTCGTGGTGGTTAGCATGAATAATGTAAACAATCCGTTGTGCCCTTTCACTATGTGCAACATAATGAAAGGCGAAACGGTGCATCAGGTATTCAAACAATGTCCAGGAAATAAGGCCTGTAAAAAAAATGAGCAGGATGTAAGAAAATGTATAATCAATTTTGGCAAAACTATAATACAGGCAAAGGATAATTGCAGGCAGGTACATACCCCAAATAACAAAGGGGTGTGTTTTAGTGAGCATTTCGAGGTACTGATTTCTAAATATTCTTGCCTGCCCTTTATTATGAATTTTCTGAAGCTTCATAAAACCTGTTTATCGGTACAAAGATAGTAAATGAAAAAAAAAGTTGCGTTTTACCAGTTATACTGCATTCAGTTTTAATAAAAGGATAAAACCTTGTATACTATAGTGCTTCTACAAAGTTTGTACCATTGCAAAACGCTATAATTTGGTGCAATTAATTCCCTTTTTCAAAATTTACCCTGTTAAAATTTGTGCAGAAGAAGGAAGAACTTGATAACAGGTAATTACATTATTTTTGCGCAAAATTAAAACAGTATATGAGCAAAGGTCCCGTTTCTTCATTCATCCAGCATCACTATCGTCATTTCAATGCAGCGGCATTAATGGATGCAGCTAAAGGTTACGAAACCCATTTGCTGGAAGGTGGTAAAATGATGGTAACGCTTGCCGGCGCTATGAGTACTGCAGAGTTGGGACTGTCTCTTGCAGAAATGATACGGCAGGATAAGATTGCCATAATCAGTTGCACTGGCGCTAACCTCGAAGAAGATATCATGAACCTGGTAGCGCATAGTCATTATAAACGTGTACCCAATTACAGGGATCTTAGTCCGCAGGAAGAATGGGATCTGCTGGAAAATCATTACAACCGCGTTACCGATACATGCATACCCGAAGAAGAAGCTTTCAGGAGATTGCAGCAGCATATACATAAAATATGGAAAGACGCAGATACTAAAGGCGAAAGATATTTTCCGCACGAGTACATGTACAAAATGTTGCTCAGTGGTGTGCTGGAACAGTATTATGAAATAGATCCCAAAAACAGCTGGATGCTGGCAGCAGCACAAAAGAACATTCCTATTGTTGTACCAGGTTGGGAAGACAGTACCATGGGAAATATTTTTGCTTCTTATGTTATTAAGGGAGAATTAAAAGCTGTTACCATGAAGAGCGGTATAGAATATATGGTATGGCTGAGCGACTGGTATCGCAACAATTCATCTGGCAAAGGCGTTGGGTTTTTCCAGATAGGCGGTGGTATTGCTGGAGACTTCCCCATTTGCGTAGTACCAATGATGTACCAGGATCTTGAATGGCACGATGTTCCATTCTGGAGTTACTTCTGCCAGATATCAGATTCAACTACTTCTTATGGTTCTTACAGCGGCGCTGTTCCCAATGAAAAAATAACCTGGGGCAAACTGGATATTAATACACCAAAGTTTATTGTAGAAAGCGATGCTACTATTGTGGCGCCGTTGATATTTGCGTGGATATTAGGATGGTAAGAATTTTTCGATTGCTGATGTAGTGATTTTGAGATTTACGGTATTGAAAAATTCTGTGAATTTTTGTGCTTGCTGAAAAGCGGGCTAAAGTTGGATACGAACTTTCAATAAAAGAAATCTCAAAATCAGCAATTCCCAAATCAGCAATCAAAGAATTTCCAGATATATGAAAGTTGATTATACCGTTTGCAAAATTTCATTTTCTCTTACTATTGATGGAAACATTTACAAACCTGTTTGGCAAACTGCCCAATGGAGTAAACGTTTTGTTGATATGGTAAACGGGCAATCCGGTATGTACAATACACAAACCGCAATGCTATGGAATGATACCCACCTTTATATTGCTTTTACTGCAGAAGAACCTTTTATAGAGGCAAAACAAACAACCAGGGATAGCATCGTTTTTCTTGAAAACGATCTTGAAGTATTTATTGATGGCGGCGATTGTTATTATGAACTGGAAGTGAATGCTGCCAACACCGTGTACGAAGTTTTCTTTATCTGGAAAGATGCTTATATAAAAGGAAGCAAATTTGACACTGCACAATTTGATGTACATCATCCGCAGGCATATACGTTTGGTGGCGATTACGACCGCAGTGGCGCCAGCTTCTGGAAGGGAACTCATCCACGCGGCATACGCTGGGCATTTACCAATTTTGATATGCCCTGTTTGCAAACAGCAGTTCAGCTGGAGGGTACACTTAATGATAACAGTGATGTTGACAAAGGCTGGAACCTTGAAATAGCTATACCCTGGAGCAGCTTGCAAATACTTGCCAATGGCAGATCCATTCCACCTAAAAGCGGGGATGTTTGGAACATGTTTCTCGGTCGCTTTCAAAAATTAATGACAGGTGGAAAAGAAGTAACACCACATCCCGCAATGGCATTAAACAGTCATGGTATTTACGATACGCACCTTCCTGATAAATGGAGCAGGATAAAGTTTGAGGAATAGCTTTGCGCAAAGAAGCTACAAGCCATTAGCTGCAAGCTACGAGCAGTTAGCAAGGAAGCTTTGAGCTTTTAGCTATTAGTGGAGAAGATTTTTAGAACCAGCATTCTTAATTCTATTAAACATTGTTGTCTTCGCTTCTTCTAGTGGAAAAAGAGCTCACTTGATCTGCAATCTATTGCTGAACGCAAACAAAATTTAAACATAGAATATAGAAATTATAGGGTTAAGGTTTTATGTTCCGTAGGAACATTTCATGGGTAGAAAACAATTTAAGATGTCAGTTGCGTTCCATAGGAACGTTTGTTGCTAAAGCAGAATTTTGCAAAACCACTATTAATAAAATCTTCAAATAAAAAAGCTTAGTGAAATCTCACTAAGCTTTTTTACTAACAGCTAATGGCTAAAAGCTAGCAGCTAACACTAATTCAAAGGAATATCCCTCTTCAGCATATCATTTCTGTTTGCCATTTCCCAGGCTGTATTAAAAATCATACGGGCTCTTTTTTCATAAATATCCCAGTAAATCTTATCTACTGTATCTGTTGGTTTGTGGTAATCTGCCTGTAGCATGCCATCATAAAAAAATAAAATGGGAACGCCTTTACGTGCAAAATTGTAATGGTCGCTGCGATAGTAGATTCTGTTTGGATCTGCAGGGTCATCAAATTTATAATCCAGTACAAGGCCAGTGTATTTATTATTTGCAGCTTCATTAATGCCAACCAGTTCGCTGCTCAGTTTATTGTGGCCAATAACATATACATAGTTTAAAGAGTCTGCAGTTTTTCTTTCTGTATCTATGCGGCCAATCATATCTGTATTTAAATCAACAGAAGTTTTATCCAGTGAAAACAAAGGATTATCACTGTAATATTCAGAACCCCATAACCCTTTTTCTTCTCCGGAAACCGTCATAAACACTATTGTTCTGCGAGGGCCATTGCCTGCTGCTTTTGCTTTAGAAAATGCTTCGGCCATTTCCAGCACTGCGCATGTACCGCTGCCATCATCATCCGCACCATAATAGATTTGTCCGTTTCTCATTCCTAAGTGATCATAATGGCCGGTGAGTATCACATACTCATCTTTTTTATCGGTACCTTCTATATAACCAGCAACATTGCTTGCATTGGTGGTTACTTTTTGTTCTGCGTAAGTATAACTTACTTTTAATTTTTTACTGAATGATTCTGTATTTACAGCTTCATTGTTTTTTACTTTCTGTACTACTTTAGCAAAAAACTCATCGCCCAATATATTTTTTGCACTACCGCCTGCAATGGTTATTGCATTGATGGTTTCGACAGCGGGTTTAATAAGACGGGTAGAAGATTTTTTTGCCACCCTTGCATAGTTAGGTGTAATGGTATCCAGTGTTGCGTTAATAACAATTACTCCTACGGCACCCATTTGTTTAGCGGTTGTAATTTTCTTAGACAAACCACCAGGGTAAGTCCATGTACTGTACAGCTTTGTTCCGGAAATAACATAAAGACCGTCTGCTTTTGGTTCTCCGCCAAAAAACACAACAATCTTTCCTTTTACATCTTTGCCTGTATAGTCATTATATTTTTCATCGCTGATGCCATAGCCGGCAAAAACAATTTCTTTTGCATTGATGGTTCCATTGTTATTAAGTGATGTTTCATCTGCATAATCTTTTCCTGCTACCAATGTGGTTGATCCAATCATTAGTTGAGACTGCAATACTGTGTCGTATCCAATAGCATAATATTGCTGGTAATTGTCTGTGCCCGGTGCGGGTGTAAGGCCAAATGCCTTAAACTGTGTTACAATGTAGGCAGCGGCTTTGCGCTGACCTTCTGTTCCGGTTTCACGTCCTTCCATTTCCGGACCGGCAATAATAGTAAGTTGTTTTTTTAAATCTTCTTTGGTAATGCTTGCAGCAAACTTATCAGGTGCGCCGGGTTGCGCAGCAGCTGTAAGCGTAGTAGCTGTTAAAAATAAAAAGAGCAATTGTTTTCGCATGGTTGTATTTTATTGAGTTTTAGCAGATCATTTTATCAATACGGTTCTGGTGACGGCCACCTTCAAATGCAGTAGACATAAAAGCCTGTATCATATCCTGTGCATAAGGCAGTGCTACAAAACGTGCGGGTATACAAATAATATTGGCATTGTTATGCTGGCGGATAAGTTTTGCAACATCGGTTGTCCAGCAAAGACCGGCACGTATGCCCTGGTGTTTATTAGCCGTCATGCAAACGCCATTGCCGGTGCCGCATATTAAAATGCCAAACGCACTTTCTTGTTTTTCTACACTATTGGCAACAGGGTGTACATAATCCGGATAGTCAACAGACTCTGGTGAATACGTTCCGCAATCATTTACCTGCCAGCCTTGCTGGTTAAGCCAGGGAACAATCTTTGTTTTGTATTCAAAACCGGCGTGGTCGCATCCAATAGCAATAGGAACAGAAGTATTAAAAACCGTCATAGTGTTTTTTTAATCGGGCGACAAAATAAGCTAAAAACAGATTGAGAGCGAAAATATTGGTTAGATGGCTTTCATCAGCTTACCTGGCGCCGGTTTTAAAAAGAAAAACCATTCCGAAAAGGAATGGTTTTTCTTTCTTTAGTATTTTTTTAATTGAGTTTAAATACAAGGCCGGCTTGTACAACCGTAATGTCGTACCCAACTTCTGCATTTACACCAATATTGGGAGAAAAGAAATAGGAGCCGCCAAAGAAAATTCCTGGTGAAACAATTACATCGTGTTTCGTATCGTATACATTATTGCCGGCATAATAATCAGAGCTTCTGAAACCGGGCCCTAATGATACACCTGCATATGTGTCAAGATTAGGAACATTCCATCCAAAATGATAGGCGGAACGGGCTGCTACAATTATTATGTTTGATTTATAGCTTCCGGCTTTTGAAAAAGAGCCACCGCCTTCCAGTCCGAGGGTAAGAACGCCGGCCCTAGCTGCCACATTCCTCTTTCTATTGCTATTTTGGTACCAAAACCTGTTCCGTATCCCAACCCGGAAGCATTGTATCCATTATAAGCATAACCACTTCTGCCAATTCCAACGCCGAAATTTAAAATGGTAGTACCAACTCCTACAATATTGTCATCGGTTTTTTGCGCATTGGCGCCATTGCTAATGATTGTTAAAACGCTGATAGCTAAAATTGCACAAAGACTAGAAATTTTCATTTTCCTATAGTTTTATGTTGTTGTATACAGAAGCGTAACACTTTGGTTAGCCTCCGGGTTTAAAAAGATTAAAATTAAAACTGCCCTGTAAGCTGGCTTGCAATAATCATTCCTGTAAATAAAAAAACTGTGTTAACTCCATTCTTCAGCATCCCTTTTTTCTCTTTCTTTAAATACCCTTGCAGAGATAAAAATACTGGCTTCGTAAAGTGCATACAGAGGAATGGTTACTATGGTAAGACTGAAAGGATCTGTAGAAGGTGTAATAATAGCTGCTGCTATCAATATTACCACAAATGCATGCCGCCTGTAATTTCTTAAAAAGGTTGGTGATATAATACCAATTTTAGAAAGAAAAAGTATGATCAACGGCAACTGAAACAATACGCCAATTCCGACGGTAGTGTAAATAAGGTTCTCTATATAATCCGATAAAGTGGGAATGAATTTAATAGTAGGGCTGAGTGAATAAGTAGAATAAAAATTAACCATGAAAGGCGTTAATACAAAATAGCCAAAACCCACTCCAGTAAAAAACAACATCGATACCCAAAAAATAAGTCCTCTTGTTTTCTTTATTTCTTTTTTGCTAAGCGCTGGTTTTACAAAACTCCACAGTTCCCAGAATACATAAGGAAATGCAACAACAAAACCACCAACAAAAGCAATGGTAAAGGTCATCATAAACTGCTCCGTCATTGCATTGCTCTGAAATTCTATTTTAAAATTGTTGAGGCAGAGCGATTGCACCATTCCTATTTTGTGGCCAATTTTACACAGCACGCCGTATGTAACAAAGTCTGGATGGGCAGGACCCATAATAATTTTGTCTACCACTTCAGTTGCGTAAATAAAAATAACGATAGCGCCAACTACAATTGCAATTACAGAACGGAGGATATGCCAGCGCAGGGCTTCCAGGTGATCTATAAACGACATTTCCGACCCGTCTTCTGCCTGTGTATTTTTTTTGAATAATGCCATAATAAGGAGTGCAAATTTAGCAGATTAAGGCTAACCTGAAACTCATTTAACAACAGCTTTTTGTTTTTTCTTTTAAAAGCGGGGTGAAAGTGGTGCTTGGTACTAATAATGATTCAAAAAACAACAATCGTTCCTAAGGAACGAAATCCTTATAATTTTAAACCTTGCCCATTTGTTGCTACTACGGGGCAATTCCCATGATCTGTTTTGTGTTTTTATATGGCTGTACTAATAGCTCATAGCTAGCAGCTCAAAGCTCGCAGCTTTCAACTCGCAGCTTCCCTTACTTCAGCACTTTCATTCTCACCATTTCAATTCTTGTATCGCCTACGCCCATTATTTCAAACTCATAATCGCCAATAATAATCCGCTCTTTTATATGCGGAATTTTTTCGTGTTCGGAAATAATATAGCCGGAAAGTGTTTCTGCTTCATCGGCGGGCAGATCAAAATTGTACTTCTCATTAAGATAATCAACCTCCAGCCTTCCGCTAAAAAGGTATTCATCGTCTGCCAGTTTCTTTTCTTCAAACTCTTCTATATCGTATTCATCTTTTATTTCTCCAAAGATTTCTTCCAGCAAATCTTCCATGGTAACAATGCCGGCTGTGCCGCCAAATTCGTCTACCACCCATGCTATGCTTTTGCGTTCTTTTGAAAACTTATTGATAAGATCTGTTGCGCTCATACTTTCTGGTACAGCAGGTATAGATAAAAGTATGCTAGCTACAGTTGCAGGTTGTTTAAACAAATCAAGCTGGTGAATATAACCAACAATATGATCAATATTGCCTTCGTATACCAGCAGTTTGCTTAATTGTGTGCTTACAAATTTGTTGCGGGCAGTTTCTACATCGGCTGTAAGTTCTATGCCAATAATTTCCTTTCGGGGAATTAAGCACTGCCTGATTTTTATATTAGGGAGCGACAGCGCATTTTCGAATAATTCTGTATTCAGTTCTTTAGACGATTCCTCGCCTGGTTCGTGGTTTTGGTGAAAAAAATGTTCAAGATCAGAACGGGTAAAAGCATCTTTGTTTTCATCTACCCGCACATTAAAAAGATACCGCAGTATCCATGCAGACAAAGACACAAAGAAACCCGCTACCGGATGAAAAAGCTGGTAAAAGAAGTTTACCACTTTGCTGATAAAGGGGTTTAGCAACAATTCGCTCTTTGAACGCCAGATGGCACGGGGAATAAATTCGCCCACTATAAGAATAATAGCTGCTGATACAAATGTTTCGAATACCAGTTTTAAAATATGCACATACGATGCTGGTATTTGCCATTTTGTAATCATCCACGTCCATAACGGATGAAGCATTTCGCCAATGAGCAAACCATAAATTACAAGACAGATATTAAAACCGATTAGTGTTGTGCCCAGGAATTTTCCGGGGGCGGATATGAGCGTTGATAGAAGAATGCTGCTGCTTTTGCCCTGCTTTTTTTTAAGCTCAACCGTAAGACGGTTAACATTTACAAAAGCAATCTGTATACCGGTAAAAAAACCAATAAGGATAATAGATAAAACAATGCCGATAACTGTAGGCAGGTTGATATACATAGCACGAATGTAACTAAAAAATAGTTGATAACTTTCGGGAAACTACGTGTTTATATAAGAAAAGAACTAACCAATTCATCTGCACGAAGGCATGCTTTATTAAGGTCGTCGTTCACAATAATATAATCAAAATGCTGCTTGAAGGAAATCTCATAAGAGGCTTTATTAACCCTTGCCTGCAGGCTTTCCGGTGTTTCTGTGCCGCGGCTTTCCAACCGGCGCTTTAGTTCATTTACAGAGGGCGGCTCAATAAAAACAGACATGGTATTTTCCCTGGGGAATTGTTGCTGCACATGAATAGCGCCTTTTACATCAATATCAAGTACCGGCACCTGGTTATTGTTCCAGATGCGTTGCAATTCTTTTTTTAGTGTGCCATAATATTTTCCCTCGTAAACCATTTCCCATTCTATAAATTCGCCTTCCTGTATTTTATGCTGAAAAGCCTGCGTGCTTATAAAGTAATAATCAACACCATCTTGTTCTTTTCCCCTTGCTGCCCTTG
The DNA here is from genome assembly GCA_044227095.1 of Chitinophagaceae bacterium. Taxonomy (GTDB): domain Bacteria; phylum Bacteroidota; class Bacteroidia; order Chitinophagales; family Chitinophagaceae; genus JACMLD01. Next base: position 1,494,090 of record JBGAFV010000001.1, read on the forward strand.
TGGCGGCTGAAACAGAAAAAGCCAATTGCGGAAACTTCTGCAAAAGATGCCTCGTAATAGATGTTTTACCTGCGCCTGAAGGTGCAGTAATGATGATTATTTTGTTTTTTACACTCATAAAATTAAAACAGCCTTATGCGTTGATGCGTTTTATTGATGCGCCCAGGTTTCTCAAACGCTCATCTATATTCTGATAACCCCTGTCTATTTGCTCAATGTTTTGAATAATGCTTTTTCCTTCTGCGCTTAATGCTGCAATTAATAGCGCTACTCCTGCACGTATATCGGGGCTGCTCATAGAAATACCACGAAGGTTTTGTTCTCTTGCAAGTCCTATTACTGCTGCACGGTGCGGATCGCATAAAATAATTTGTGCGCCCATATCAATCAGCTTATCTGTAAAAAACAAACGACTTTCAAACATTTTCTGGTGCACCAGAACAGAACCTTTGGCCTGTGTGGCTACAACAAGCACAATGCTTAATAAATCTGGTGTAAAACCCGGCCAGGGGTGATCGTAAATAGTAAGCACAGACCCATCAAGGAAGGTTTGAATTTCATATAAATCCTGCGCCGGAATATGTATATCATCGCCAATAAAATCCATAGCAATGCCCAACTGTTTAAATTTATCTGGTATAACACCAAGGTGTTCTATACCCGCGTTTTTTATAGTGATATCGCTCTGCGTCATTGCAGCAAGGCCAATGAAAGAACCCACTTCAATCATATCTGGCAGCATGCGGTGTTCTGTACCGACAAGGTAATCTACGCCTTCTATGATCAGCATATTGCTGCCAATACCACTGATGCGTGCACCCATACGGTTAAGCATATTGCACAATTGCTGGAGGTAGGGTTCGCAGGCGGCATTATAAATAGTAGTTGTTCCTTTAGCCATAGACGCTGCCATAACTATATTGGCAGTGCCTGTTACAGATGGCTCATCTAATAAAATATATGTGCCTTTTAAATTGCTTCCATCTAAATGAAAAACATTTTGCTCTGCATTGTAGGTAAATGCTGCGCCGAGTTTTTCAAAGCCAATAATATGTGTATCGAGGCGCCTTCTTCCAATTTTATCTCCACCAGGTTTAGATATAAATGCTTTTTTAAAACGTGCCAACATAGGCCCGGCAAGCATTACAGCGCCTCTTAGTTTGCCGCTTTTCTTTTTGTATGCCTCGCTGTGCAGGTAATCTATATTTACATCATCGGCTTTAAACGTACAGGTATCGCGTTGCAGGCGTTCAGTTTTTACGCCCATATCACCCAGCAGTTCAATCAGCAAGTTTACATCTACTATATCAGGAATATTGGAAATGGTTATTTTTTCTGGCGATAATAATACAGCGCTGATAATTTGCAGTGCTTCGTTTTTCGCTCCCTGCGGAATGATTTCTCCCTGTAGTTTTTTTCCACCTGTTACTTCAAAAGCATTCATTGATCAGTTGTTGATTGGTTGATTGGTTGATTGGTTGATTGGTTGATTGGTTGATTGGTTGATTGGTTGATTGGTTGATTGGTTGATTGCGTTCCGTAGCTGGCAAAGTAAAAACAAAAGGTTGATCTTTTACAGATCAACCTCTCTACTTTTTTTACAGATCAACTAAGCAACCGATCAACTAATTAAACCGCTTGCGGTTGTTATTAAACTTACCACCATTGTTCTGGTTGCCGCCACGGTTATCTCTTCTTTCTCCTCCGCCATTACCGCCGCGGTTATCCCTTCTTTCACCACCACCGCCGCTGCCAGAACCTCTCGACTGAAATTTCTGATTGTTCCTTTTACCACGGTAATCGCTACCATAATTGCCACCGCCACCACCACGGTTATCCCTGCCTTCATTGGCACGATAAGCTTTTACGTAAGGTGTATTGGTAAATTCAAGCTGCCCTTGTGTTATATTTGTTAATTCACTTTGTATAGCATCATCGTGTACCTGCTCTTTATGCCAGTTGTTATAAGCCAGTTTCATATAATAAGCTACTGCATTTGCAAAGCCCAGTTTCTTTTCGGGGTTTTCTTCTTTCAGTGCTTTATTAATTACAACTTCCAGGTTTTTACCCAGGTGAGAAAACTTAGGGTAGCGTTTAGGGTAACGCAATGGTTTTGGTTTCGATTTTAATGTTTCCTTTGTAGGAATGGGATAGGGCGATTCAACATCTAAATTGAAATCTGCTATCAAAAAAAGGTGATCCCATAATTTATGCCTGAAGTCTTCCACGTTTTTTAGGTGCGGGTTTAAAAAGCCCATCAGCTCAATCATTGCATGAGCGTTTTTTTGCCTTTTTTCCCTGTCTTCAATGGTGAGGAGGTATTCAACCATTTTTTGAATATGCCTGCCATACTCACGCATTATAAGATGGTTTCTTGTGGTATTATACTCCATGAGAGATGAAAGATTTGTCAATATGTTCTTTTAAAACCTTTGCAGGTGTGATGATAAAATGTGGTTATGGTTCAAAATTACTGGTTTTAATGTAACCCTTGTACAGGAGTGCCGTGTATTTTGCTATTGGGTTTAACTTGCCGGTAATTGCATATACAGCAATTTTTAAAGTCCGGGTACCAAAAGTAATAAACTAACGGCAGGCATTCAAATATGTTGCGTTAAAAAGAAAGCTACCGGTAATACTGCCGGTAGCTTTGTATAATTTGAGTTTAGTAGCTTGTTATTGTACCACTACACGCACAATCTGCTGCTCCATACTTTTTGTGTTGGTAATGCGGGTGAAATAAATGCCAGGTGCAGGCTTGTTGTTCCAGTTTACAGGAATGGTGTTGCTATTTACCATTTTCAATTTTTTGTTAAGCACTACCTGTCCGGCCATATTCAAAAGGTCAACAGAATAATCTCCGTTAAGCGGCTGATCAAAATCTATTGACATAGCAGTAGTAACAGGGTTAGGATGTATTGATACCCCAAAATTGCCTTTACTATTTAACTGCACTTTCTGGATGCTTGAATAACCAGATTTGTTATTGCTGTTTGTTTGTCTAATCCTGAAGTATACATCGCCGCTGCTGCCGCCGTTTAATGCATAGTTATAACTGTAAGAACTTGCCATAGAACTGTGATTAGCGGCAACCTGTGCAACGGAAGTAAACGATGTACCATCGAGGCTGTATTCAACATCGTACTGATCTATATCTGCTGCATTTTGCGCATCCCATCTCAGTATTATGCTATTGTCTTTTTTTAATGCTGAGAAATTCTGTAAGCCGTTTGCCAGCAAAGCTGCAGGGCACCAGTAATAAGTTAAAGTAAGTGTTCCACCAATAAGACTGGTTACAGATTGTTTGTAATTGGCGCCACCATCAAGCGTTATCATACCACCGTTTACTGTAAGGTCAAAATCAATAGTACCTGCACCTACATAAACAGACGAAGGGCCACCGATAGAAACAGTAGTGGTTGGGATATTAATAAAATTAGTAGGGCCATAGGTAATGGTGTCACCAGGTATGTTACCAATGGTATCTACATCTTTTAATTTATCGTATCCGTATACGGTATTAAACGGACGACTTACACTAACACCAGAAGTTGGTGGTCCAACAAGTTTGGTAAGTAACGATAGGGAAAAAAGATAATCGGTGCTGTCTACATATTCACCTACACCTATTGCTCCTGTATGTTTGTTTCCTTTATTGGTATTTCTGGCACCGCTATACGAAGTACCAGAAACAGTATTTACAAGCGTAAGACAGCTTAATGTACCAACAGAAGGGTCAAACTTATTAAAAGTAAAAGTGAGTGCACTTGCCGCAATTGGTGCTATTGTTACAGTTTGTGCTACCGGTGTGGCTGGTATGCCACCGCCACATAAACATTGCGCAACAAGATTTTCGGAATGGTATAACTGCAGGATAAATGCAGTTGAAAGAATTAAAACCTTCAGGTAAAAGTTTTTCATAGAGTAATATTTGGATTATCGGATATCTGGATTACAATTCAAAAGTATAGCAAACATTATGCCTGAGCGAAGTGTTAGTACTTGTTTTGTGGCACCGTAATTTTACCATTTTTGGGTCTCTTTTTCTCTAATGTTTTTATAATCAAACCAAACCAAACAAAACGATGCCGTAAATTTGCGGTTTTACGCTGTATGAAAATAGCTTTAGACAACAGAATTACGTATAATAACGATAAGGCCTTTAGTAGGTTTTCTTTTGAGTTTTGGAAGGATGTAGCTATTTCACAGCCCCATCATCACTTTATTTTAATAACTGCCGATAAAAAAACAGGAGATCTGCCTTCCAATTTTTCCATTCAGCAATTTGAAAAACCATTTTTTCAATGGCTGGAGCAAAAAAAATTCACCAAAATAATTACAGAATGGCAGGCAGATAAGTTGGTAACAATGCAGGAAAATGGTTTTACTATTACAACAATTCAGCATAAAAAAAATACTGGAGAAGCACAACAAAAAAAGCAGGTATTGTTTGCAGGTAGTGCTAATAATGACAGCAATATTGTATTGCCAGCTTTGCCAAATCCAATTACTGCTTTAACCTGGGCAGAAACTGAAAGTATTAAAACAGAATATACAGGTGGAAGATCTTATTTTTTATTTATTGGCAGTGTTGATGAACCGCAACAATTGATAGATCTGTTAAAAGCTTTTTCCTTATTTAAAAAATGGCAGCAATCAAACATGCAGTTGGTAATTGCATGCAATAATTTTTCACACGCAGAAGTGATTGAAGAAAAACTAGCATCATATAAATACAAGGATGATGTTATACTGCTTAAAAAAATAAGCGATGAAACAACCGCAAAACTTGTTGCTGCAAGCTATGCGTTGGTTTGTCCTTCGTCTGCTAAAATGTTTCCTTTTCAAATGCTTTGGGCAGTGCAGGCAGGTAAGGCAATTGTTGCTACAGATAATGTTACAAACCGCCAATTGGCAGATTGTGCTTTGTGGGTAGAACAAGGTAATACCACAGTAGGTTTTGCAAAGGCAATGATTGCTTTGTACAAAGACGAAAACCAGTTGCAATTGCTTGTACAGCAAACAAAAAATATGGCTGCAAATTTCAATCGCAGGCAAATGATTGCAGATGCATGGCAGTATATAGAACAATGAAAATTCAAATCCCTAACTTTGCCGACTGTATTTTAAAATTATGACATCAACAATAACAATAGACGTAACACTGGATAAAGACAAAGTGCCCCAGCAAATTGCATGGAAGGCAAGTGATAGTACTGCAGATATGGCCCAGCAATCAAAAGCAATGATGCTTGCTTTCTGGGATGGTGCAGATAAAGCTGCAATGCGCATTGATTTATGGACAAAAGATATGATGGTAGATGAAATGACCGATTTCTATTACCAGACATTTATGACCATGGCCGATACATTTAACCGTGCTACAAAAAATACTGAACTGGTAAACGACATGAAAAATTTTGCAAAAGATTTTTACCAGAAGTTTCGTGATCAGCAATTAAAAGAAAATAAATTATAACAGTAAAATAATGTTGCTATGAGCCTTGAACAAAAAATAATGGCCGATATGAAAGATGCCATGAAAGCAAAAGATGAAGCCGCATTGCGTGGCTTAAGGGCCATTAAAGCTGCAATAATTATTGCTAAAACATCTGAAGGTGCAGGCGGAGAACTGAAAGAAGAAGATGAACCAAAATTGTTGCAGAAGCTTGTAAAGTCACGCAAAGATTCATTGCTGATTTACCAGCAGCAAAACAGGCCGGATCTGGCAAAAAAAGAAGAAGAAGAAATAACAGTGATAGAAAAGTTTTTACCCAAGCAATTGGATGAAGCTGCATTAAAAGCTGTGCTTGCAAAAATAATTGCAGATACAGGTGCAAGCTCTGTAGCAGATATGGGTAAAGTAATGGGGCTGGCTACAAAACAACTGGCAGGCCAGGCAGATGGCAAAGCAATAGGCGCAGCAGTAAAAGAATTACTGGCAAAGTAAAGCGTATACATGCTGATTGATATAATTTTTATTGTACTATTAATAGCTGCCATAGTAAAAGGCTATACAAAAGGTTTTATTATTGCTGTTTTTTCGTTGCTGGCAATTATAATTGGCATTACTGCTGCAATTAAATTATCTGTAGTTACTGCTGGCTGGTTAAAAGAATCCATTCATGTAGCAGCAAAATGGCTGCCCGTAATATCTTTTGCACTTGTTTTTATTGTTGCTGTGTTGCTGGTGAGGCTTGGCGCAAAAGCACTGGAAAAAACTGCAGAGTTTGTATTGCTGGGGTGGGTAAATAAATTATGCGGAATTGTTTTGTACATGGTGCTGTATATGGTAATACTGAGTGTGCTTTTATTTTATGCCGAAAAACTGGATCTTTTACAACCTGCTACCATTGCCTCCTCTAAAACATATAGTTTTATTAAGCCATGGGCACCAAAAGCAATAAATGCCATCGGTTCGCTCATACCACTTTTTAAAGACATGTTTCAGCAGTTGGGAGATTTTTTTGACAACCTGGCAAAAAAATAACTTCAGCAGGCATAATAAAAATTATTTTACTTATTAAACAGCATGCAGGTTATGATCTTTGTACTTCATTTTCGCATATGCCTGTAAAATTATAGCCGGAGTTAACCTTCATTTGTTGCATTTAAAAAATGGTTTTATAACTTTGTTTTACGGCATATTTGTTACAAATCAATTATTTTAGCAGCTTATAAACGGGCCCTTGTAATTTTTTATAATGAATTACGAAATCAAACAGGTAGATAAGTTCAGGTTTGTTGAAGAAGGTGAAGGCGAACCTTTGGTGCTCCTGCACGGTTTATTTGGCGCCCTCAGCAATTTTGAACATCTTATTACAGACTTTAGCCGCACTAACAAAGTAATAGTGCCCATGCTGCCTTTGTTTGATCTGGATATACTGCATACTACAGTAGGGGGCCTGGAAAAATTTGTACATAAGTTTATAGAAGCACGCAATTATCAGCATATACATTTGCTCGGCAATTCGCTGGGCGGGCATGTGGCATTGGTGCACGTACTTAAACATCCTGAAAGAATAAAATCATTAATACTTTCCGGCAGTTCTGGCCTTTTTGAAAACGGAATGGGCGATACTTACCCCAAAAGAGGAGATTACGAATACATTAAAAAGAAAACACAGCTTACTTTTTACGAGGAGGCAATGGCCACTAAAGAACTGGTAGACGAAGTGTACGATATTGTTAACAGCCGCCTGAAGGTTATAAAAATTATAGCATTGGCAAAAAGTGCCATCCGCAATAACCTTGGAGAAGAAATGAGCGGTATAAAACAGCCTACATTACTGATTTGGGGCAATAACGATACTATTACACCGCCTTTTGTGGCAAAAGAATTCAATAAATTGATTCCAAACAGCGAACTGCATTTTATAGACAAATGCGGACACGCACCCATGATGGAAGTTCCGGATGAGTTTAATGTTATACTGCATAAATTTTTGACAAAGCTGAACCAACCAGCAGCGGTTAACCGGTAATTGCAGTCTATTGTAATAATCTGCTTTGGCCGGCGTTTTTAAAGTGTTGTTATCTGCCGGATTGCCTGCCACCTATTTCAATCATTTAAAACACTGTTTTATAGTGTTAAACAGACAACTTATATCATCTTCTTTGCCTTTACTGTCTCTTAAAGACACAGTATACCACGCACAGCAATTAATGACAGACTATCATTTAATGCAGCTGGCTGTTGCAGACAATGATAAATTTATTGGCCTGGTAAGCGAAGAAGACATTATGAATGCAGAAGATAGCCAGCCGCTGGAAGAACTGGAACAACAGTTTCTGAAACTTTCAGTAAAAGCAGATTCTCATTTCCTGGAAGCAGTGCAATTGTGCAATAGTTATGGTTTAAGCCTTGTACCTGTTATTGAGAAAGATATGGAATGGGTAGGCGCCATACAGGCAACAGATTTGTTGAAGTACCTGGGAAGGATGACTGGTACAGATGAACCCGGCGGCATTATTGTACTGGAACTGGAAAAGGCCAATTTTTCTTTCTCCGAAATATCTAAACTGGTAGAAACAAACGATGCGCAAATAACACAGCTCAATACTTTTTTTGATAACCAGCTTCAACTCATGTTTGTTACCATCAAACTAAACAGGTTTGAGGTTTCTGATGTTGTTGCTACTTTTCAGCGGTACGAATACGTGGTGAAATATTATTTTGGTGAAGAGTTGTATGAAAACGAACTGCGCACCAATTACGACCATCTCATGAATTATCTGAACATGTAACCATTTCAATCCTTCTCTTTCCATATCTTTAAAATATTACCTCCGGAAAGATTGCATGTCAGTTAAAAAGAAATATTACATACTGCTTATACTTTTTTTATGCTTCCGGCTAATAAGCTGGTGCCAGTCTTCGGGCAATAATATTTCGGTAAACGCTAATCGTAATATTGCAGATACATCCGGTAAAGGTTCAAAGTTTGTTATCAATAACATTCTTATTACCGGCAATAAAAAAACCAAAGCTTTTATTATTGAAAGAGAATTACCTTTTAAAAGAGGAGATTCTGTTTATTTGTCTGAACTGGTTGCCGCTTTTCAACGTTCCAAAGAATTGCTTTTTAATACAAGGCTGTTTAATTATGTAGTTGTATCGCTAAAAAATTTTAATGGCTATTTTGTAGATGTACAAATTGATGTAATAGAAAGATGGTACATATTTCCTGTGCCTTACTTCAGGCCGGTTGACAGAAACCTTACCGCCTGGGCCGATAATCATTACAGTCTTTCGCGGGTAAACTGGGGCATTAAATTTCTGCACAGTAATTTCCTTGGCAGGAACGATCGTTTGCGTGTGTGGCTGGTTACAGGTTACACCCGCCAGGTTCAATTAAATTATGATCAGCCTGCTTCGGGCAAATCATTAAAACACGGTTTCGGCTTTGGGTTCTTGTATGCCGCGTTAAAAGAAATCAATGTTAATACAGTTAACGACAAACAATTTTTTATTAATGCCGATACGCTTAGCAAAACCAATAAATATCTCTACAAACAATTCACCGGGTCAGTTAATTATTTTTACCGGCCTGCATTAACCACCAGGCATGTGGTTAGGTTTTCTCTAAACGACATACAAACGGACAGCGCAGTTGGCATTGCCAATCCAAAATACTTTAATAACAATGCACAAAAAGTATTTTATCCAGAACTTTCTTATTCTATAGAATACCAGAAAGTAGATTACGCCGCCTATGTGCTAAGAGGTTTTATGGGAGATATAACGCTAATGCACAGGGGTGTTAATAGCGATGTAAACCTTACCCAGCTTACCGCAAGGTTTACCAGGGGCTGGCCTCTTGGCCATAACTTTTATTTTGGCTTACAGGGTTATGGTACACTGAAACTGCCGCTGGAGCAACCTTTTTTTAACCAGCGTCTTTTTGGTTATGGGGATCTTTATTTGCGTGGGCTTGAACAATATGTGGTAGACGGCGTAGCAGGTACAATGCTGCGCAGCACTTTGCGCAAAAAACTTTTTTCTTTTGATATTGGCGGCGGATTGCCAACACTGCCTAAAATACCTTTTGCCTTTTACATAAAAGTATTTGGAGATGGCGGCTATGCTTACAATAAAACATTCCCACAAAATTCTTTGGTTAATAAAATGCTGTACACTGCCGGTGCAGGAATAGATGTTGTTTCTGCTTACGATTTTATTTTCCGGTGCGAGTATAGCTTTAACCAAATGGGGCAATCGGGCTTTTTCTTTCACATCAGAAATGATTTTTAGAAAGGTAAACGGTTTGCGAGATGAAGTTTAAGATCTCTGGTTCCTGCCCTAAACCTTTTTCTGTGAAAAATTTCACGTAATTTGAATCAATGAAAGTAGCTATTTACAGCAGGGTAATGGATTGGGAGCACCGCATGGAGGTTCAGGAACTTTTTGATGAGCTGGCAAAACAGAAAATAACCCCCGTTATTTACCGGCCTTATTACGATCAGATTGCAGACGGTATAAAAATAGCCGCAGCAATGGGCACTTTTAACCACGAGTCTGAGCTGGACAAATCAATAGAATTTTTAATAAGCCTTGGCGGAGATGGTACTTTGCTGGATACTGTAACCATGGTACGCAATAAAAACATACCTGTACTTGGCATAAATTTTGGCAGATTAGGGTTTCTGGCCAGCATTGGTAAAGAAAACGCAGTAACGGCAGTTAAAGCGTTGGTAAAGAGGGGTTTTGTTATAGATAAAAGATCTTTGATACACCTTGATGCCAGCGAAGAATTGTTTGGGGAAGTTCCTTATGCACTCAATGAGTTTGCTATCCACAAAAAGGATACTTCACCAATGATAAAAATCCATACTTATTTAAACGGAGAATTTTTAAATACATATTGGGCCGATGGATTAATTGTATCCACACCTACTGGTTCTACCGGTTATTCGCTTAGTTGCAACGGACCGATAGTTTTTCCGGAAAGCGGTAGTTTTGTTATAACACCGGTAGCGCCACACAACCTGAATGTGAGATCAATCGTAGTGCCCGATAACAATGTTATATCTTTTGAAGTAGAAGGAAGGGCAGATGATTTTATTTGTGCGCTGGATTCGAGACGCCATGTAGTAGGAAAAAATGTACAACTGGCCGTAAAAAGAGAAGCTTTTACTATGGGCCTGATACGTTTAAACGAAAATAATTTCCTGCAGACCCTTCGTTCTAAATTAATGTGGGGGCTGGATAGCCGGAATTAGAATGTTTAAATGTTAAAATTTAAAATTACTTGATGCTTTTCTAAAAGAAATAGTGGTTTATTTCGTTAACAACTGGATATAACATTTTATTTTGCAACTATGAGAAAATATTGGGCAGCAATTATTGCAGTTTTAGTTGTGTCTGCTGCGGCAGCACAACCTCAGGCCACCGTACATGAAGGTGAATTTGGCATTAGTGCTGGCGCAGCCCATTATTTTGGAGATCTTAATACCAATGCAAAGCTAAACCGCCCTAAACTTGCATTAGGTGCTTTTTTCCGCAAACAATTTGGCAATTATGTAGCTCTTAGGGTTAGTGGGCATTTTGCACAATTAGGTTATTCTGATGTTTACAATACTGGTAACGAATACCAGCTTCGCCGCAATCTTAGCTTCAATACCAATATCTGGGAACTTGCCCTCCAGGGTGATTTTAATTTCCTGAAATTTATACCCGGCACACTTGACTACTCGTTCACTCCTTATGTAACACTTGGCGTTGGCGCATTTAGCTATGATCCATATGCATATTACCAGGGACAAAAAGTGTATTTGCGTCCGCTTGGCACAGAAGGACAGGGTTATGCGCAATACCCCGACAGAAAACCTTATAGCAGTATGGCTTTATGTGTGCCGCTTGGTGTGGGCGTAAAATATAATATCAATGAGAAAGTAAACGTAGGTTTTGAAATAGTATATCGCTTTACCAATACAGATTATTTAGATGATGTAAGCACAACATATGTTGATCCTGCAATATTCCCCAAATTGCCAGATGGCTCTGCTTCAATGGCCGAAATACTAAACGACCGCAGCGGTGAAACCGGTAATGATAAAATTGGTTGGGTAAACGGAACAGGCCGCCAGCGTGGCTTTCCCAAGCAAAAAGATTCTTATGTAATGGCAGAACTTACGCTATCGTTTAATCTCTCTTCTTATCATTGTCCTAAAGCAGATTAAGAAGAAGCTGTTAGCTGTTCAAAGAGGATCATAAAAGTTACAGCAATATGCGTATATAACCCCATCAATTTTATAATTTACTCAAAAGCTAACTAATGGCTAAAGGCCAATAGCTAGTAGCTCCTCACTTGCAGCCTGAAGCTATATTAAAATTCCCTCCCATCCCAATAGTTTTTGTAGATTTGCCGCCTTCAAACAACACGTTATGGAATCGCTGAAAGCCAGCATAGACCTCAATAAGCTGCCAAAACACATCGCCATCATAATGGATGGTAATGGCCGTTGGGCGCAGGAGCAGGGGCAGGATCGTTTGTTTGGCCATTTTCATGGTGTGGAAAGTGTACGCAATATTGTAGAAGGATGCGCAGAGCTGGGAGTTGGTTACCTTACCCTTTATGCATTTAGTACAGAAAACTGGGACAGGCCCGAGTATGAAGTAACAGGGCTTATGGAACTTTTGGTAGACACCATCAGGAAAGAGGTAGAAACGCTGAACAAGAACAACATTAAACTGCATGTAATTGGCGATATACAAATGCTGCCGGATTATGCACAACAAGAGCTGAAAGAAGCACTGGCACTTACTGCTGCCAATACCGGCTTAAACCTGGTAATGGCTTTAAGTTACAGCAGCCGGTGGGAGTTGGTGAACGCGGCAAAGAACATTGCAAAAGATGTAAAAGACGGGAAACTTGATCCTGTAAATGTTGACCAGGACACTTTTCGCCAATACCTTACTACCAGCAATTTTCCCGACCCGGAACTAATGATACGCACCAGCGGGGAGTTTAGGATAAGCAACTTTTTATTATACCAGATTGCATATACCGAGCTCTATTTCACTGATGTACGCTGGCCAGATTTCAGAAAAGAAAAACTATATGAAGCCATTGTGGACTTTCAAAAAAGAGAGCGCCGTTTTGGAAAAACCAGCCAGCAGGTAAAAACGGAAATGCCCACAAAATGATAAAAATTTCAGTTTCCTTCCCCCGCTTTGCAAATACATGCCCGGACTTAACAAATAAACTATGGTTTGTTGAAGCCCAAAGGCGGTTTTTAACAAAGACTTTTAATTAATCCCTTTAATTTGCCGATCTCTTAAAATGTAAGACTGGATGCCAAAATCATTACGCTTAGTACACTGCTTACTGTTCTGTGTTTTTTCCTCTGTTTCAGCATTGGCACAACAACCAGATACATCAAAACCTTCCGTTTCGGTTGATCCGGATCTTTTGCTCGTTACCCAATCAAAAACACCCAAAGAATATGTGCTGGCGGGCATCGTTTTTACCGGTACAAAAGCATACGATCAATCCTTGCTTACTTCAATCTCAGGTTTAAATATTGGCGACAAAGTAGTTTACCCCGGTGGTGATAATTTCAGCAAGGCTATTCAAAACCTTTGGAAACAAAACCTGTTTGCCAATGTGCAAATATTTTTTACCAAGGTTGATGGCAAAGATATTTATGTAGAAATACATGTGGTAGAGCGGCCACGCCTGGGCGTTTTCGCATTTAAAGGCGTTAAGAAAGGACAGGAAGACGATCTTAAAACAAAGACAGGCCTTGTAAAAGGAAGGGTGGTTACAGAAAACACCAAGTTAACAGCCGTAGAAAACATTGAAAAATACTTTACAGAAAAAGGTTTTAAAAGCGCTACGGTTAAAATTGATGAAAGACTTGACCCTAACGTAGCCAATTCTGTAAACCTTACTTTTTACATTACCAAAGGAAACAAAGTAAGGATTAACCAGGTAAATATTTTTGGCAATGAAACTGTTGCTGAAAATAAATTGAAAGGACAGTTGAAAGGTACAAAGGAAGCAATGCGCATGAGCATTTATCCAAGCGATGATAAAAGTGTTTATGGCGATAACCACCATCTTACTTTTAAAGAATACCTTAATCAATGGGGCTTTCTTATTCCCTCAAAAACAATGGAGTTGATCGATCCTTATTTCAGGTTTAAACTTTCTTCTGCAAAATTTAATGATAAGAAGTATGCAGAAGACAAACAGAAATTGCTGGATTATTATAACTCTCTTGGTTATCGCGATGCTGTTATAGTTGCAGATACTCAGTACTTCAATAAAGCAGGTAACCTCAACGTAGATATTAAGGTAGAAGAAGGCCACAAATATTATTTTGGAAACATAACCTGGAAAGGAAATACAAAATATCCTGATTCTATTTTAAGCCTTATACTCGGCATCAGAAAAGGAGATGTATACAATCTTGAAACATTAAACAAACGTGTAGGTAAACAACTTACTCCGGAAGGCGGCGATATTAGTGGACTTTACCAGGATGATGGCTACCTGTTCTTTCATGCAGACCCGGTTGAAACCGCTGTTTACAACGATACCATCGACCACGAAATACGCCTTGTAGAAGGACCGCAGGCAACCATTAAAAATGTAACCATTAGCGGTAATGAGAAAACAAAAGAGTATGTAATAAGACGTGAGCTGCGTACCATTCCGGGAGAAAAATTCAGTCGTAGCGATGTTATACGCACCAACCGCGAAATTGCGCAACTTGGATATTTTAACCAGGAAAAAATCAACCCGAATATTGTACCTAACCAGGAAGACGGAACTGTTGATATTAACTGGGGTGTAGAAGAAAAATCGAGCGACCAGCTTGAGCTTAGCGCTGGTTGGGGTGGTGGTATAGGCCTTACCGGTACTTTGGGTGTTACGTTCAATAACTTTTCTATCAAAAATATTTTCAGCAAAAAAGCATGGGATCCATTACCAACAGGCGATGGACAAAAGCTAAGCGTACGTGTACAAAGTAATGGCCGTGCATTCCGTTCTTACAATGCATCTTTTACCGAGCCATGGCTTGGCGGTAAGAAAAGAAATTCATTAACCTTTAGTGCATCAAGTACCAAATACTCTAATTCTTACGATTACAGAACCGGCACCTATAGCAAAGCAGCAGGCGATACTTCTTATTTAAAATCATTAAGCTTCTCTGTTGCACTGGGTAAACAACTGCATTGGCCCGATGACTTTTTTACATTGGTATACCAACTTAACTATACACAGTACAATTTAAAAAACTACCCCGGTTTTTTCAGGCTGAGCGATGGTACCAATCTTAGCAATGGTGTATCAAACAACATCAGCCTTAAAGTATCATTATCACGGTCATCTGTAGACGCTCCTTTATTTCCAAGAAGCGGGTCAGCATTTACGCTGAGCGGACAGTTTACACCGCCTTACTCATGGTTTAATCATGATAAAGCACTTTCAGACAATCCTTACAAATTTGTAGAGTTTCATAAATGGCGCTTTAACGGAGAGTTTTATGTGCCACTTGGAAAGGCAAGGGGGGAAGATCGCAACAAGCAGTTTGTGTTGAAGCTGGCTGCAAAATATGGCTTTATGGGACGCTATACCCCAACATTGGATTATTCGCCATTTGAGCGTTTTCAGTTGGGGGATGCAGGTCTTTCCAACAACTATGGTATACTTGGATATGATATCATTTCGCACCGTGGTTATCCTATTTATACAAGCTCGGACCCCACAGTTAATCCAGACCAAAACAGCACCAGCCAGTTCTTTATCATGTTTAATAAATACGTGGCCGAGGTTAGGTATCCGTTTAGCACAAACCCAAGCAGTACTATTTACGGACTGGCATTTTTTGAAGCTGCCAACGGCTGGTATAATTATAAAGATTACAACCCATTCCAGCTTCGCAGAAGTGTTGGTTTAGGTATGCGCTTCTTTTTACCAATGTTTGGTTTATTGGGCTTCGACTATGGCGTTGGCTTAGACAGGTTAACACCGGGCAACGGTTTGAAAGGAGCAGCGAAATTTACCTTCCTTCTTGGATTTGAACCAGAATAATAGAATTTACCCTCTAATTAAAAATAAATGGTATGAAAAAACTACTTCTATTAACCTGCAGTCTTTTTGTATTTGCAGTTATTACAAACGCACAGCGTTATGCAATTGTAGATACCAAGTACATACTTGATAAAATGCCTGACTATAAAGAAGCCCAGAAAAAACTAGACCAGCAAAGTGAACTGTGGCAAAAAGAAATTGAAGCCAAACAGGCAGAGCTTGATAAGATGTACAAGGATTTTGATGCAGAACAGGTAATGCTGAGCGATGTATTGAAGAAAAAAAGAGAGGACGAAATTTTTGTAAAAGAAAAAGAAACCCGCGAACTGCAGCGTAAACGGTTTGGTTTTGAAGGAGATCTGTTTAAAAAGAGACAGGAACTGGTAAAACCCGTGCAGGACAAGGTGTACAACGCTATTCAAAAAATAGCCGTGGCCAAACAGTACGATTTTATTTTGGATAAAAGTGAAGGAATTACTGTTATATTTGCCGACCCAAAACTAGACCGTAGTGAGGATGTATTGAGGGAACTGGGCATAAAACCATAGCGTATTTACAGCTGTTAAACGCTGTTAAATAATATAAAAAGCGTTTTTAGAAAACAACGAAATCTTTAACTCAAACAACTATAAAAATAAAACCCATATGTAGCCGGGTTTTATACGAATATTAAAAACAAACACAAAAATGAAAAAGGCTTTCACATTAGTACTCCTGGCAACTGTTTTATTTGCAGCAGGAAACCGTGCCCAGGCGCAAAACAAAATTGGTCACATTGCGCTTAGCGATATTATCCTGGCAATGCCGGAGGCAAAAAAAGCTGACACTGCATTACGGCAGTTTCGCGAGGCTTTGGTCCAGAGTGCACAAGATAAGTCAGCAGCATTTGATGATGCAGTAGCAAAATTTTATAAAGATTCTGCAACTATGTCTCCACAGGTAAAAGAAGTAAAGAGAAAAGCTTTGCAAGATCAGATGCAGGCAATGCAGGGTGAAGAACAACGCATTCAGGAGGAAATGCAAAAGAAACAAGAAGAGTATTCAGCACCTATTCAGAAAAAAGCACTTGATGCAGTACAGGCAGTAGCTAAAGAAAACGGGTATGCCTATATTTTTGTGAAAGAAGCATTGCTTGTTTCTCCACCATCAGACGATATAGCGCCGCTTGTAAAAAAGAAGCTCGGCCTTAAATAAGAATAAAAATATTGATTGTATAAAAAAACGTCAGGTTCATAAGCCTGGCGTTTTTATTTTTGTTTATGCATCAGGCACAACCCATAGGTGTTTTTGATTCCGGTTACGGCGGTCTTACCGTTTTAAAAGATATTAAAGCAAAGTTGCCGCAGTACGATTACCTGTATC
Source organism: Chitinophagaceae bacterium (assembly GCA_044227095.1). Taxonomy (GTDB): domain Bacteria; phylum Bacteroidota; class Bacteroidia; order Chitinophagales; family Chitinophagaceae; genus JACMLD01. The sequence continues at coordinate 1,510,997 of JBGAFV010000001.1, forward strand.
TTGGCGACAATGCACGTGCCCCTTATGGCAATCGATCTTTTGAAACTGTTTATCATTACACACTAGAATGCGTACAATGGTTTTTCAAACAAGGTTGCCCGTTAGTTATACTTGCCTGCAACACTGCTTCGGCAAAAGCGTTGCGCACCATTCAGCAAAACGATTTGCCAACGCTAGCGCCAGGTAAAAGGGTTTTGGGTGTTATTCGCCCTACCACAGAAATGGTTGGCAGTTACACAAAAACAAATGAAGTAGGTGTGCTGGCTACCAGTGGCACTGTTTTATCTGGCTCTTATTTAATTGAAATTGAAAAATTTTTTCCGCAGATAAAGGTTTTCCAGGAAGCATGTCCCATGTGGGTGCCATTGATTGAAGCCAATGAATACGATAAGCCCGGGGCAGATTATTTTGTAGAGAAACACCTCAATAATATATTTTCAAAATCAGGGCAAATTGATACGCTTTTGCTGGCATGTACACATTACCCGCTGCTGAAAAATAAAATTGAACAGTTTTTACCAACCGGGGTAAAATTGATTTCTCAGGGGCAAATTGTAGCCAACAGCCTTGCTGATTATCTTGAACGACACCCTGAACTGGAAAAGCAATGCAGCAAAAACGGCAATCTTAGCTTTTACACTACAGATTCTACAGAAGACTTTGACAATCACGCCACTACTTTTTTTGGCCAGGCTGTTCAATCGAAGCACCTGGACCTGGAAAAGAAACTTGCTTAAGGTCCTGATGTTGCTGCTTAACCTGAAGAGCGGCGAACAGATAGAAAAAACATGCGTTCTTGCTTTATTCTTCCCTTTCAAACCCTTACCTTTGCCGTCCTTTCACAAACAACGGGTGTGGTGACCTGTTGTGAGATAGAAAACTGGTCCTGCTTCTCACAGGGCTTATTTCAAAAAAGTGAAAAAAATTAAACAATGAAACAGACATTTCAACCCCATAAGCGTCGTCGTAAAACCGTACATGGTTTCCGTAAGCGTATGCAAACTGCCAATGGCCGTAAAGTATTGGCTAGCCGCCGTGCAAAGGGACGTCATAAACTGACGGTTTCTGACGAGAAAGGATTAAAATAAAACTTTTACTCATCGCTATTAAAAAAGCGGTGCCCGCAAATAGTTATAGCCCCGGAATTTTTTCGGGGCTATTTTTGTTTTGTAACCACGGAGACAGGAAGGACACGGAGCAGCACAGAATTTTTTTTGAAAACCACTAAAAAGGAAATACGTTATTCTCCGTGTAACCCTGTGCACTCAGCGTCTCCGTGGTTCAAAAAAAGGAATCGTTGATAAAAAAACATGAAGCAATTTACACTTGGAAAAAACGAGCGGTTAAAAAGCCGGAAGCTGATAGAAAAACTTTTCAGCAACGGACAACGCTTTGGTCTTTTTCCCTACCGTGTATTTTTTATGTTTGATAAAAACGAAAACACGGTTGTAAAAAGCAAATTGCAATGCGGCATTGGGGTAAGCACAAAAAATTTTAAAAAGGCGGTTGACCGTAACCGCATTAAAAGATTAACACGCGAAGCATACCGGCTGCAAAAAAAAGAACTGGACTTACTAATGAATGAGCATCCGCTGCAGCTATCTGTTTTTCTTATTTATACAGGTAAAGAACTACCGGCGTTTGATATTGTTAAAGAAAAGACAGCACTCGTTTTACAAAAGCTGATAACCATCGCCAATGAAAATATTGCTCCGCATACTTAGCCTTCCATTTATAGCGCTGATAAAAATTTACCAGTGGATCATATCCCCCATACTTGGTCCAAAGTGCAGGTTTACGCCAACTTGTTCTCACTATTCATTAGAAGCATTTAAGAAACATGGGGTGTTTAAAGGTCTTTGGCTTACTATTAAAAGAATCAGTAGATGCCATCCCTGGGGCGGCCATGGATACGACCCAGTTCCTTAATACAGTTCATAGTTCGGAGTCTTTAGTTCATAGTCCGTTTACTTCGCTGACTATAGACTAAAGACTATAGACTACCGACTATTAACTATCAGACTTTCTTAATCTTCGCTCTTTGCTCTAAAAGATCTTTCAGCGTCTCACGTTTTTGCTTAACCGAAAAGAATTTAATTACATCTGGCATTTCGCCATTGGCATCAGTTTCGTTTTGGTAAGGGATGCCTTTAAAAGAACCAATTACTTTGGTATTGTTTTTTGCGCTAACCTTTTTTATACTAAATGGTACTATAAAAAAAGGGCCTTTCGCATCGTTTGTATTAGTGCCGGCCATTAGCTGTTGTGTACTGTCAATAATATGATCCAATGCTTCTGCGGTAATAGCGCCTGCCCTTCCCAAATCTCCATAGTTTACAGTACCGCCAATAAGTGTATCCGTTTGCAGGTTAAGCAGGTAAACACCGCCTTCTGTAAGATCAAAAGTTTTGCTGGTGCCGGCAGTGCTCTTAACTGTTAGTGTAACCTTATCATCAGTAAAAGTTAATTGTTGCTCATTATGGGTAAGACTGGGGTCGAGTTCAATATTCTTATCAGTAACAGTTATTTTTCCGCTTGCCATAATCACTACCTTTTTTTCACTCTTGCTACCACCACCAGAGCATGCACAGAACATAAAGGCTATTGATAAAACCGGAATAAGGATGGATAGTTTTTTCATGATATGATGTTTTAAATAAAAAAAATCCCGGTAAATATACCGGGATTATAAATAATAATGCTGTCTTTTACTTTTTAGCAGCAGCAAAACGTTCAGCTGCTTTTTGCCAGTTTACCACATTCCAGAAAGCCGCTAAATAATCGGGGCGTTTGTTCTGGTATTTCAGGTAATAAGCATGTTCCCAAACATCTGCACCAATAATTGGAGTGCCTTTTACTTCTGCAACATCCATTAAAGGATTATCCTGGTTGGGTGTAGAACTTACTTCAAGTTTGCCATCTTTTACAATCAGCCATGCCCAACCGCTTCCAAAACGGGTGGTTCCTGCTGTATTAAATTTTTCTTTAAATGCATCAAAAGATCCAAATGCCGCATTAATAGCATCGGCCAAAGGTCCTGTTGGGGCACCGCCTGCTTTTGGGGCAAGTGTTTCCCAAAAGAAAGTATGGTTCCAATGACCGCCGCCATTGTTGCGCACAGCAGGACTGATAGTACCAGCTACTTTTACCAGTTCTTCCAGTGATTTGCCTTCATTAGGTGTGCCGGCAATGGCTTTATTAAGATTGTCAACATAAGCCTGGTGGTGTTTGCCATGGTGTATCTGCATGGTCAGTGTGTCAATATACGGCTCCAGTGCATCGTGTGCATAGGGCAACGCAGGTAATGTAAATGCCATAATGATAGATTTTTATTTGAAAAGTATCTGTGTTTTAAAAGAGAACAAATTTACTGGTCAAAAGTTGAATACTCAAAACAAATGCCAGCAGAACAATGTGAAAATGTGGAAAGGCGGAAATGTGAAAATTGAACCGCGACAAGTGTAATACATCAAAATCGTTCACTCACTTTGAACCAGAGACATAAGATGCTATATTGATGCCGACGAAAGAATTGCGACGCAACGATGCTTAATAGTTATTCAAATGCCGGGTTCAAAAAAAATCTTTTAATGCAACCAGTAATTTTTACAATAGCATTGCTATTTGTTTTTTAGTAACTTCCTTTTTTTATAATTTATCAGCCCCAACAAATTAATGCTACCATTATGAGCGACAAACTTTCATCAAAGCCATCACGCCGCAGTTTTATAGGTAAAATGGCAAAAGGAATAGCTGCAGTAACCATTGCACCATCTATGGCGGAAGCAGCTGCAAGAAAAGAAATACTGTTAAAAAGAAAACCTTACGGCGCCAATGATAACGTGCAGATAGCTTTAATTGGTGCGGGTGGTATGGGCAATGCTGATACCAGCACCTGTGTAACTATACCCGGTGTAAAATTAATAGCAGCCTGCGATTTATATGATGGCCGTTTAAACGATATTAAAAAGAAATACGGCAATGATATTTTTACAACAAAACGCTATGAAGAAATTTTAAGCAGAAAAGATATTGACGGCGTAATCATTGCCACGCCCGATCACTGGCACCAGGAAATTTCTATTGCAGCTATGAATGCGGGCAAAGCAGTGTATTGCGAAAAGCCAATGGTGCACGATATTACTGAAGGCGGTGCTGTGGTGGATGCACAAACGAAAAACAAAGCCATCTTCCAGGTGGGCAGCCAGGGTATGAGTTCTTTGGGTAATGAAAAAGCAAAAGAATTGCTGGAAGCTGGTGCAATAGGCACATTAAATTATGCAGAAGGTTTCTGGGCAAGAAATACACCTGGCGGCGCATGGCAGTACGATATGCCTGCGGATGCATCTGATAAAACAGTTGACTGGAAGCGGTTCTTAAAAAATTATCCTGACAGGCCTTTTGATCCAAAACGTTTTTTCCGCTGGCGTTGTTTCAAAGATTATGGAACCGGTGTGGCGGGTGATCTGTTTGTACATTTATTCTCTAGCCTTCATTATATAACTAGTTCTATGGGTCCTAATAAAATTATGGCTACAGGCGGTTTGCGCTACTGGAAAGATGGAAGAGAAGCACCAGACATTTTATTGGGCATGTTTGATTATCCGCAAAGCCCAACACATCCTGCATTTAATTTATCGCTGCGTGTAAATTTTGTAGATGGTACCGCAGAGGGTACTTCACTAAGACTTGTAGGCAATGAAGGATCATTAACGGTTGACTGGGATAAAGTAACTCTAACACAAAACTTTTCTTATCCGCCCGATAATTATGCGGCAATATTAAAAGGAAAGCAATACACACCTGATTACGATCGCAAAAAAATGAAGGCCCCCGAAGTAACCGTATTTAAAGCTGAAGACGGTTATAAAGGTGCACATTATGATCATCATTATCATTGGGTGCAGGGCATCAGAACCGGTAAACCAATAATTGAAGATGCATTGTTTGGCTACCGCGCAGCTGCGCCGGCATTGCTTTGCAACGATAGCTATTACCAGGAGAAAGCGATTAAATGGGATCCTGCTAAATTGAAACTAGTATAGAATTAATATCGCCTTCGGCGAAAATGGAACGCTGATTTTTACGATGGGTAAGATAAAGTATGATTTTTCTTACTGTCCTGGGACGAAATATCAATAACAGAAATTGAAACCAACTTTTGAGGCGTTGATTAGTTGGACTTTTAAAGTGACAAATAAAAACAACAGCATGCAAAATTTATTCAGGCATTTATTTTTTATAATAGTGGTGATTGCGTTGGGCAATACATCTGTACACGCACAAGCAGACAACACGTTAACAGCTGCAGAGAAAAAAGCAGGTTGGAAATTATTGTTCGATGGAAAGTCGACCAATCAATGGCGGCCGTATAAAAATGCCGAATCGGATGGATGGGAAATAACCAACGGAACACTTTACTGCAAAGAAAAAGATGTGAAACATCGTGCAGATCTTACTACCAAAGAACAGTATGCAGATTTTGAATTGTCTTTCGATTGGAAAGTAGCCAAAGGTGCCAACAGCGGGTTGATATATCGTGCAGATGAAAAACAAGAATCATCTTATCTTTCTGCTTCTGAATACCAGCTGATAGATGATATTGGTTATCCCGGAAAATTAGAGAACTGGCAAAACAGTGGTGCTGATTATGATATGCACCCACCCACAAAAATTGCTTCCAAGCCTTCGGGTGAATACAACCATAGCGTTATTAAAGCAAAAGGCAAACACATTGAGCATTGGCTCAACGGAGTAAAAGTTGCCGATTATGAAATCCTTACGCCAGAATGGTTTGCACTAAGAGAAAAAAGTAAGTTCAAAGATGTAAAAGGTTGGGGAGAAAATATGAAAGGCTATATCTGCCTGCAGGATCATGGAGGAGGTATATGGTTTAAGAATATAAAAATAAAGGTTGTCTGAACCAGGATTTGGGGGGATTTTTAGGATTAATAGGATAAGGCTTTTTATTTTTTTGGAAGCTGTATTCATTCCGGTTTTACGATCATAAAGGACTATGAACTATTGACTCTGAACTTTTCTCCAACTATCTCCGCTCTTTAAAAAAATCTTTCATTAACTGCGCACACTGATCTTTTAAAACGCCGCTTTCAATAATTGTTTTTGGATGAAAAGGAAAATGCGGATCGGTAATGTGCTTGTGCCCATTTTTTTCATCGGCAGCACCCCAAACAATTCTTGCCAGTTTACTCCAGTACATTGCACCGGTGCACATAAGGCATGGTTCTACAGTTACATACAGCGTAGCGTCTGGCAGGTACTTATTTCCTAAAAAATTAAAAGCAGAAGTAAGCGCTATAATTTCTGCATGTGCAGTGCAATCATTTAATTTTTCTACCTGGTTATAACCGCGGGCAATAATTTTATTGTTGATAGTGATAACAGCGCCTACCGGCACTTCGCCTTCTTTAAAAGCATTTTGTGCTTCTTTGATTGCCTGCTGCATAAAATGTTCGTCGGTCATAAGGGCAAAGGTAAGAAGCCAGTTTATAGTTCTTAGTATACTTCCGCTTTCTTATATTGATGTATGGGTTTTTACTCGCAGTTAATGGCTCACAGCTTTTTCAAAAACTGTCTTATATTGCAGTAATTTCTTCAACCATATGAGTAAGCAACAGGAAGTATTAAACGATGTAGTAATAAAGTTTGCAGGAGATAGTGGTGATGGTATGCAGCTAACGGGCAGCCAGTTTACCAACAATACAGCTTTAATGGGGATTGATCTTGCAACTTTCCCCGATTTTCCGGCAGAAATACGTGCACCACAAGGTACATTGCCCGGCGTGAGTGGTTACCAGTTGCGCTTTAGCAGCGACAGAATATTTACACCCGGTGATGAATGCGATGTACTTGTAGCAATGAATGCTGCTGCGTTGAAGGCTAACCTGCGTGGTTTAAAAAAAGGCGGAAAAATTATTGCCAATACAGATGGGTTTGACAGTAAAAACCTTCGCCTTGCAAATTACCCCGAAGGTGTAAATCCTTTAGAAGACAATAGTCTTGCCGGCTATACGGTTTTTAAAATAGATGTAACCAAGATGACGAGAGAAGCCCTGAAAGATATTACCATGGGCATGAAGGAGAAAGACCGTGCAAAAAACATGTTTGTACTTGGCTTTTTATACTGGATGTATAACAGAGATATGGAAAACACCATCCAGTTCTTTAAAGAAAAGTTTGGCAAGAAACCCGAGATATATGACAGTAACGTAAAAGCATTGCAGGCGGGTTATTTCTTTGGAGATACAACTGAAACTTTTACCACTACCTATAAAGTTGAAAAAGCAAAAATGCAGCCGGGTGTATACCGCAGCATTATGGGCAATCAATCGCTGGCTTATGGATTGATTGCAGCTTCGCAAAAAAGTGGTTTGCCATTGTTCCTGGGTTCTTATCCTATTACACCAGCTTCAGACATTTTACATGAGCTGGCAAGGCACAAGGCATTTGGCGTAAAAACTTTTCAGGCAGAAGATGAAATAGCAGCCATTACATCTGCAATAGGTGCTTCTTATGGAGGCAGCCTTGCAGTTACAACAACCTCTGGTCCGGGTATGGCATTAAAAGCGGAAGCAATGGGCCTTGCCATGATGATGGAAATTCCATTGCTGATTATAAACGTACAACGCGGCGGCCCTTCTACAGGGTTACCTACAAAAACAGAACAGAGCGATTTACTGCAGGCATATTATGGCAGAAACGGCGAAGCCCCACTGCCCATCATTGCATCTTCTACTCCCAGCGATTGTTTTGAAATGGTGTATGAAGCAGCAAGAATTACTGTACAGCATATGACGCCGGTTATATTTTTAAGCGATGGCTATATTGCCAATGGTGCAGAGCCATGGAAATTTCCTAAAGCTGATGATTTGCCGCCTATTGAAGTGAAATTTAAAACGCAGCTTGGCGATGGCGAAGAAAAGTTTATGCCGTATTTGCGTGATGAAAAATTGGTGCGCCCATGGGCTGTGCCGGGTACCAAAGCGCTTGAACATCGTGTAGGCGGATTGGAAAAACAAAACATAACAGGCAACGTAAACTATGAGCCGGAGAATCATCAGCTGATGATAAAAATAAGGCAGGAAAAAGTGGACAGGATTGCAGATTATATTCCCGAACAAAAACTTGATAGCGGCCCCGATAAAGGAAAGATTTTAGTGCTGGGATGGGGCTCTACCTACGGTGCTATTAAAAGTGCAGTAACAGAGCTACAGGGCGAAGGACATGCAGTAAGTCATGCGCATATACGTTACCTGCGCCCTTTTCCAAAAAACCTGGGCGAAATGATGAAAAATTTTGAACACATTCTTATACCAGAGATCAACAATGGGCAGTTGATAAAAATTATCCGCGACGTTTATTTTGTAGATGCAAAAGGCTACAATAAAATGATGGGTGTGCCTATTACCAAATCAGAAATGCTGGATGTGATTAGAAAAATGCTGTAATGGAAACAACCGACTTTAAAGAAATTTTTGCCCGCATCAAAAAACAACTGGTGCCGTATGGTAAAAAAATGGAAGTGCGTGTTGATAAAGACAGTGTTTATCATCTCTATATAATTAAAGATATAGAACTGGCTGGCCGTAAGTTTAAGGAATGTTATTTCGGCGGTGTGCTGATTCAAAAAACAATGGTGGCTTTTTATTTTTTTCCCATTTACACACACCCCAAGGAGTTTGTAATTCCCGCTGCTATAAAAAAGAACCTCAAAGGCAAAAGCTGTTTCAATTTTAAAAAGCTGGATGATGAACAGGAAAAGGCAATTGGGCAATTGCTGAAAGAGGGATATGCATTTTATAAAAAGGGATTTAGCTTATAGTTTACAGGTTTCTCGCAAATGGCGCAAAGGAAAGCTACAAGCTGTTAGCTACAAGCTGTTAGCTGCAAGCTGCAAGTTTGTTCTTGAGGTTTGTAATTGGCTTCGTCTTGATAGGATTAATCTGCGCATCTGCGGCTATCGGTTTCACGCAAAGAAAAGCTACAAGCTGCTAGCTATTAGCCACAAGCCGTTTCGAAGAAACACTCCATGTATCCCCTTAAAAGTTATCGTCGATAAACGCCCTTATTAATCTCCATGTTTCTCTGTGTTATACCAGTGCCTCTGTGGTAAAGAAAAGCTACAAGCTGTTAGCTATTAGCTGCAAGCTTAGCAGTTTCGAAGAAACACTCCGTGTATCCCCTTAAAAGTTATCGTCGATAAACGTCCTTATTAATCTCCGTGCTTCTCTGTGTTATACCCATAGACTCCAGGCTCCCGACTAAGGACTCATTTTAAGACTTATCTTTGCGCCATGGAACAAATAGTGCAACAGATAGAAGCTTACAAGCAGGAAATTGAGCAACTACCGGTAACAGATGCAAAATCGCTGGAAGAATTCCGCATAAAATACTTGGGTACCAAAGGCATTGTAAAAGCACTGATGGGCGAAATGAAAAATGTGCCCAACGATCAGAAAAAAGCTTTTGGCCAGGTAATGAATGAGTTTAAGCAATTTACCGAAGCCAAATACGATCTGTGGAAAGAAAGCAGTGCAGGAAGCAATACTGCCGCAACTGATGCAATAGATATTTCTTTGCCCGGCGATCCTTTGCCATTGGGCAGCCGCCATCCGCTCAGTTTATTTTTAAATCATGTTATTGCCATTTTTAGCCGCCTTGGTTTTTCTGTAGCAGAAGGACCGGAGATAGAAGACGACTGGCACAATTTTACCGCACTTAATTTGCCGGAACACCATCCTGCCCGCGACATGCAGGATACTTTTTACGTACAGCAAAATCCCGATTGGCTTTTGCGTACGCATACAAGTAATACGCAAATACGTGCCATGGAAACTACGAAGCCGCCCATCCGTATTGTCTGTCCCGGGCGTGTGTACCGCAATGAAACCATCAGCGCAAGAAGCCATTGCTTTTTTCACCAGATAGAAGGGTTGTATATAGATGAGAACGTTTCTTTTGCAGATTTAAAGCAAACGCTTTACTTCTTTGTACAGGAAATGTATGGCAAGAATATTAAAGTACGTTTTCGCCCAAGCTATTTTCCGTTTACAGAACCCAGCGCAGAAATGGATATTGAATGCCAGGTTTGTCATGGTTCTGGTTGCAGAATTTGCAAACACAGCGGTTGGGTAGAAATATTAGGTTGCGGCATGGTGCATCCAAATGTGTTAACCAATTGCGGTATCGATCCAAATAAATACAGTGGCTTTGCATTTGGCATGGGTATAGAAAGGCCGGCGTTGCTTAAATATGGCATCAACGATATCCGTTTGTTTAGCGAGAATGATATAAGGTTTCTGAAACAGTTTACGAGTGCGGTGTAAAAAGTATTTAGTACTTAGTATAAAGTATTCAGATCTTCACTTGCTGTTTTGGATTTTTAAAAAATGATTTGACTAAAGACTAATATTTTTTTGAACCATGCGGTTGAATAATTATTGAGCATCGTTGCGTCGCATTTCGTTCATCAGTTGTACAAATGGCGACTGAGGTTTATACAAAATCATCAAAATTAAATGTAGAAGACTTCTTAGTTCGGGAAGTTTCTTATTTCTTCAATTCAGATCTGTAAACGAATTGACATAAAGGAACCATTGAACTAACGAACCATTCAACTAAATAACTTCCCTCATGTCTTCTATTCAATCAATTTGTGTTTGTGGCGCTGGTACAATGGGTGCAGGTATTGCACAGGTAGCCGCACAAGCAGGTTTTCATACGCTTTTGTACGATGTAAATAAATCGATGCTTCAAAAAGCAGAAACATCCATTACAAACAACCTGCAACAGCTTGCGCAAAAAAATAAAATTACATTGGCAGACGCAGATTTAATAGTAAGCAGGCTGCATTATACATCAGATACAAATGATTGTATTGCAGATTTGTTTATAGAAGCCATTGTAGAAGATATCAATATAAAAACGGCGCTGTTCAATCAGCTTAATGAAGTAAACCACAGCGAAGTAATTTTTGCAACCAATACTTCTTCATTGTCTGTAACGGCTATTGCTGCAAACGTAATAAACCCGCAAAGAGTAGCAGGCATGCATTTTTTTAATCCCGCACCGGTAATGAAACTGGTAGAAGTAGTAAAAGCAGAACAAACAAATAATGAAACCGTAGCAACCATTATTGCACTGGCACAGCAAATGGGTAAAACACCTGTGCTTTGCAAAGATGCCCCAGGTTTTATTGTTAACCACGTTGCACGGCCTTATTATCTTGAAGCGCTTCGTTTAATGGAAGCAGGTGTTGCTATAGAAACCATTGATACATTAATGGAAGCATCTGGTTTTAAAATGGGGCCGTTTAAACTAATGGATCTTATTGGCAATGATATTAACTATGCTGTAAGCACATCAGTATACGAAGCAATGAATAAACCCGAACGCTTAAAACCTTCTGCCATTCAAAAAGAAAAAGTAGATAAGGGAGAGTTAGGAAGAAAAACGGGGAAAGGTTATTATAATTACGAACAGTGAATTGGTAGTTGTGTTAACCACAGCGGCACAGGTAACACAGAGAAGTAAAGGGTTATCTACAATATAAAGACGCAGCGTTTAATTGAACAAACTTTCATTGCAATACTATTAAGGCGATAACAAGGAGTGTTCTTCGAAACGGCTAAGCTTGCAGATAACAGCTTGTAGCTTTTTTTCGTGTGAAACTTATCTTTCGGTTCAGATAATTTTTACCACATAGTATCAATAGAAGCATAGGGTCACATAGAAAATGCCTATGTTAATCTATTGTGCCACTAATTCTATGAGGTGAAGAAAAATGGGAGAAGCAACTACAAAGTTCAAGAACAAACTTGTAGCTAGCGGCTAACAGCTCGTAGCTAATAGCTAACAGCCAATAGCTCAAGAGTTCAACGCATACATAATTATATTCACTGCAAATTTTGTATTGTCCTCGCTTAAAAAACGTTTGTTCCTGAAATCATAATCCCATTCACAACCATAATCTTTATTGCTGTACAATACGCCAATCCGTCCGTTTATTTCTACAGCTTTAAGGTAATCGTGAATAAGATCATCGCCCCAGCCATTCAGTTCAAATGCTGTATTGGGTGGCCCTTTTTCAAACTTAAAAAACGAATGGTATAACCGATGATCATTTTTAATTTTCTTCAGCGCATTAGCGCCAAACAAGGCATTCATTTGCATTTCAAAAGATTTGGCAAACAGTCCGTCTATATCGTGGTTGCAATCGTCTGCAAAAACAAACCCACCGTTTTGAACATAAGTTTTAAAATTGGCAGCTTCCTGTTTATCAAACTGCACCAGTTTATGCCCGCTGATATAACAAAACGGGTATTGAAAAATTTCATCGCTGCTTAAATCAATTACTTTTTCCTGCAGGTTTACAGGTATGGTAGTGTATTCAATCAGCGAATTGAGTATATTCGAGGGCATGCGCTGATCAGTATCCCAATCACCGCTATGGTACCTTAACCTTGTAAATGTAAATTGCCTGTTAATCATTCCAAACGCTTGCTTGCCGGTGGTATAATTTTTTTACAAGTTGACTTATTTATTTTTAATTTCCTCTATTTAATAATTAAAAATTTCAGGTTTTGAATAATTCAGAAGAAGCTGTACAGGATTTGTTGCAAAAACTGCCTTTGCTGAAAAAGGAAATTCAGAAAGTTATTGTTGGCCAGGACGATGTACTGGATGAGATATTAATTGCTTTATTGGCTGGCGGTCATTGCTTGCTGGAAGGCGTACCCGGCCTTGCCAAAACCTTAATGGTAAAATCAATTTCGCAAGCGTTGGATCTTTCTTTCAGGAGGATTCAGTTTACGCCAGACCTGATGCCCGCAGATATTATAGGAACAGAAATTTTAGAAGAAGACCACAGTACGGGCAAACGATTTTTTAAGTTTAACAAAGGTCCGCTCTTTGCCAATATGATACTGGCAGATGAAATAAACCGTACACCACCAAAAACACAATCTGCTTTACTGGAAGCCATGCAAGAGTTTTCTGTTACTTATGCAGGGCAAACCTATCCGCTTGATAAACCTTTTTTTATTCTTGCTACGCAAAACCCTATTGAGCAGGCGGGTACTTATCCTTTGCCCGAAGCGCAATCGGATCGTTTCCTGTTGTACATTACTATTGATTACCCTTCTGCAATAGAAGAAGCAGCTATATTAACAAGCACTACCGGCACAAAAAAGCCTGTTATTAATGCAGTTATTAATGCTGCTGAAATAAAACGGTTGCAGGAACTGGTGCGTGAAGTATCAATAAACGAAACGCTGGTACAATATGTAAGTGAATTGATAAGGGCCACACGCCCCGCAACCACTGCTGTAAATTATGTGAAGGAATGGGTGAGATGGGGTGCCGGACCGAGAGCAGGTCAATCTCTTATATTAACCGCAAAGGCAAGAGCGTTGTTCCATGGCCGTTATGCAGTGCTGATGGAGGATTTGCAGGCAATGGCTTACCCGGTTTTACGCCACCGTATACTTATGAACTTTAAAGCAGACGCAGAAGGCATTACTTCAGATAAAGTAACTGCAGAACTGATAAAAAACATCGAAAGGCCAAAAGCAACATTAAAGTGATTGTATGAGCCGTCTACTCGATCCAAAAACATTACTGGCCATAAAAGATTTGCAACTGGCTGCACGTACTACCATTGAAGGTTTTATGAGCGGCATTAATAAAAGCAGCATTAAAGGAGAAGGACTTGAGTTTAGCCAGTACCGCAGTTATCAACCTGGAGATGATTTGCGCCAGCTAGACTGGAAAGCGTATGCAAGATCCGATAGGTATTATATCCGCGAATCTGAAATAGAAACAAGCATTTCTGTAAGATTTATTATAGATGCCAGCGGCTCTATGAACCACGAAGACAATGGTTATACTAAAATAGAATATGCAAAATATCTTGCAGCATCACTAGCATGGCTTGCAGCATTGCAGGGCGATGCAGTGGGTTTGTATATACTGCAGGAAAATAAAATGGTAACACTCGATTCTAAAAGAGATTACCAGCACATGGCAAGATTATATTACCAACTGGAAAATATAAACGCTGCCGGCGTTGCTGCAAAACCTGTTCATTACAAAAATATTTTTTCTGCTTCCGGCAAGAAAGAACTGGTTGTTTTTATTACAGATTTGTATGAACAGGATAAAGAATTGTTTGATGTGCTGGATAATCTTGCAATAATGAAAAATGAAATTATTGTTTTTCATCTCATGGGCAATAATGAACTGGAGTTTGATTACGGAACCTATGCGGCGCTTGAAGACATGGAAACTGGCGAAGTAATAAAAATAAATGCCAGTAGGGATACAGATGTTTATAAAGAGAAAGTGGAGAATTATTTGTCTGCTGTTAGAATACAAATGCTTAACCAGAATTTTTTTTACCGAATGCTGAATATGCGCCATCCCATAGACCAGGCATTGCGTGATTTTTTAAAACAACGATCTAAACTAAGCGTATAAGTTTTGCTTCAGCTACTGCAACCAATATGGCTTTATGCATTAACGGCACTTGCTGTTCCCGTTGCTATCCACTTGTGGAACCAGCGGCCTGGCAAAACATTGCGTGTAGGCAGTATTGCATTGGTAACTGAAAATGCAGTATCAAAGAAAAAAAGTATAAAACTTACAGAGGTGTTGCTTTTACTGATGCGCTGCCTTTTGCTGGCGTGCATAGCAGTTGCGCTAACAAGACCATTTTGGAAAAGCCCGGTTGATAATAATAACAAAGGATGGGTGCTTATAACCAAAGCAGAATTGCCATCAGCCTATAATTCTTTTAAACCACTTATTGATTCTTTTTTGCAAGCAGGATTTGAATTTCATTATTTTGAAGAAGGTTTTACAAAACAAGATTTTAACAGCGCCATCAATGCACACCAGGATAGTGCAACAGGCGAACAGGTTTCTTACCGGGCACTTGCATCATTATTAAATGAACAGGTAAGTGCAACAGTTCCTTTGTATATTTTTACTGATAATTATTTGCATAATTTTAATGGAAACAGAACCCCGGTTTCGCTTAACCTGCATTGGTATACCTATACACCAGCTACAAAAACTGTTTTACCAATAAATAACAGCAAACCTTTGTTTGTTACTATTTATAGCGAACCACAAGCAAGCGATGCACGTTATGTAAAAGCTGCAGTTGATGCTGTGCAGCAATTCAGTAAAAAAAATATTACTACTAAACTTATTACTGCTGTAAAAAATATTCCTGAGCAGCAGGATTGGCTTTTCTGGCTTTCAGATGAAACTATGCCTGAAAATGTAAAAGCCGGCAATGTATTGCAATATGCAAAAGGAGAAGCCGAAACAAAAAACTCTTCTATTATTTCTGCAACGGCATCTTCTTTCGATCCTATTGCTTTGTATACATCAATAATTGCAAAAGATACTACAACAGGATTTACAAATATTTACTGGAAAGATGGATTTGGAAACCCATTGCTCACAAAGGAAGATAAAAACAATTCAAATTATTTTACGCTGTACACGCATATAGATCCCTCATGGAGTGAATTGCCATGGAGTGGCAGTTTTCCGCAAATGATGTACGGGTTGTTGTATGCAAAGCAAGAGCAAAACATAGGTAAAAACAAAAACAGCGAAACAATCATAGACAGTAACCAGTTAATGCCGGTTTTAACAACCGGGAAAACAACGGAAATAAAACCTGCATTGTTTACCGAAACAAAATTATCGGGTATTTTTTGGCTGATGGTTTTTGTTTTATTTTTTGTTGAAAGGATACTTTCATTTTATTACCGTAAAATATTTGCCAATGGATGAAATGAAAGGCATACAGGTAATAAAAACTTTGCGCAGCAAATGGATATTGGTTATGCTGCTGGCAGACTCATGTATTGCAATTGGTACTGCTTTCTTATTTGGTGTTCTACTCAATAAATTATTAGGATGGCCTGCATGGTGGGGCGTTTTATTTGGTATTGTTGTTTTTGTTGGTTTATTGTTTTTTCATCGTGTATGGATGATAAAAGAAACTGGCGTTGCAAAATTGCTTAACCAGCAATACCCGCAACTGGAAGAGAGCGCCGATCTCTTATTGCATGCGCCTTCATCTTTAAACCTGCTTGAAAGCTTGCAATACAGAAAAACAACTACTGCATTGCAAAACATCCAATCGCCTTTATCTATCAATAGAAAAATTATAACACCTGCTCTTGTGCTGCTTGTAATGTTTGCATCGGCATTAGCATTAAAAAACCTGCCTGTATATAAAAGCAATGCACAATCAATACCTGTAACAACTGCAAACAATGCTGTAAAGAAAGAAACCATTCTTCCGCAGATAGCCAATGCGGTTATTGTTATTGAGCCGCCTGCTTATACAGCAAAGCCGGCAAGAGAACAACACATATTTAATCTTGTAGCAGAAGAAGGTGCTGTAATAAAATGGCAATTGCAAACAAATAAACCGGCAGAAAAAGTAAAATTTATTTTTAATGATAGGCAACAGCTTTCATTGCAAGCGGTTAATGACCAGCATACAAAATGGCAAATAGCAAAGAAAACAGATAGCACAGGTTTTTATCAGCTAAATATTGACGGGCATCTTTCAGAATTGTATAAGATTGAAATGATTCATGATAAATCACCGGTTATAAATATTGTTTCGCCAAAACAATACACAACTATAGATTTTGGAGAAGCGCAACAGGTAAAAATTGCCTCTGGCATAACAGATGATTACGGTATAAAAGATGCATTTATTGCTGCTACAATTGCAAGTGGTAGCGGAGAAGGAGTAAAGTTTAAAGAACAGAAAATTGCTTTGCAGGGTTTTAGTGCAGGAAGAAATCAATACCAGTTGCAGCAAATATTGTCGCTGCACGGGTTAGGCATGCAACCGGGAGATGAATTGTATTTCTATATCCAGGCAACAGATTATCATCAGCAGGAAACAAGATCAGACATTCATATTGTTCATTTGCCAGACACTGCGCAGCTAATGAGCATGGATGGAATTGGCAACAGCCTTACATTAAAGCCAGAGTATTTCCGTAGTCAGCGACAAATAATTATAGATGCAGAACAATTGCTGAAAGACAGGGATACCATTAGCGAAGAGACTTTTAAAAACAGGAGCAATAACCTTGGAATAGATCAAAAGCTGCTGCGGTTGCGTTATGGAAAATTTTTGGGCGAAGAAGCAGAGTCGGGCGAAACCAATTCAGATGGGTTGAATGATGTTTCAGATTTTAGCAATGCAGATAAAGTGAGAGATGCATTTACAGATATGCACGATAATTCTGAAGATGCGACTTATTTGGATCCTGAAACAAAAAAACAATTGCGTGCAGTGCTTACAGAAATGTGGGGCTCTGAATTGCAATTGCGAACCTTTAAAACAAGGGATGCTTTGCCTTTTGCATATAAGGCATTGCGATTGCTTAAAGATCTTCAGCAAAAATCGAGAATGTATGTAGCTAAAACCAATTTTAAAACAACACCGCTTGATCTTAAAAAAAGATTATCGGGCGACTTGACAAAAATAAATGAATCGCAACTGCAAAAAGATATTACGGTAGAAACAGATCCGCAGCAGGCAGTACGCAATGCATTGTCTGTGCTGGAAAGAATAGGAACAACCATCGAAAAAAATAGTTACACAGAAACATTGCAACAGGCTAATCTTCGTTTACATGAAAAAGCAATTCAGCAGCCATCGCTGTATTTAAATGCAGTAGAAGCATTAAAGAGAGTTATTGATGCTTTGCAGAATAACAAACAGGTTGCAATAGAAGACATTGCTTCTGCACAAACAGGTTTGCAGCAATTGCTAGATCTGCCTGCACGGCTTCCATCCGCTTCAAAAAATAATTCTAAGCAGGCATTGTCATCTCAATACTTTAATAATTTACAAAACAGGCAACCATGATTAACTGGTATTACTTCGTGGCCATTGCCTGCATAATCGCCGTCTTTCTTTTTTATAAAGAATGGACAAGAAAAAAAAGAACTTACCTGTTTGGCCGTTTGCTTGCAACATTACTGGCAATAGTTAGCTTATTATTACTTGCTTATCCTTATGCTGGTAACAATGAAACTGCTGCAAATAAATTACTGCTGCTAACCAATGGTTTTATAAAAGACAGTGTTGAAATTTTTTTACAGCAAAACAAAAACATCCCGGTTTATTCAATTGCGGAAGAGGATAAAAAATTAAGGATCGGGGTTAAGACCATAGTAGATTTAAAAATATTTTCAGCAAAGCATTCTACAGATACTATTCATGTTTTTGGCAATGGTTTCAGCAATGAAGAATTAACTGCGTTAAATAGTCATTCAATCATCTTTCACTCACCTGCCAGCAAACCCGCAATTACATCTGTTTACTGGAAACAAACTATTGAAACAGGAGAACAGTTAATAGTACAGGGCAAGTATGACAATAGCTCAACACAAAAAATAAAAATTGTATTACAGGCATTTGGAACGAATAAGGATTCAATTCTTATTCCCGCAGGAATGCAGCAATCTTTTCAGCTTAGCACTACTCCATTGCATACGGGTAATGCTGTTTATAATTTGATTGTTGAAAATGGAAACGACACACTGCAAAAAGAACCCGTTCCGGTAAATGTGCAGGCAATAAAGCCATTGCAGTTGCTAATGATTTCAGCTTCGCCCGATTTTGACAATACCTATTTGAAAAATCATTTGTCGCAGCAGGGTTATCAGGTTACCACAATAACTACAGTAAGTACAAATAAAACAGACAGGCAGTTTTTAAATACAACTGCGCAACAGGGAGCAAATAAATTAACCAGCACTTATTTAGAAAAATTTGATGTGCTGATAACAGATCAGGATGCCCTACAAAAAATGACAACAGCAGAGAATGCCGCTATTCGTTCCGCTATTCGCGAAAAAGGCATTGGGCTTATTGTAAAAACAGATGCCGAACATTCAACAGCATTTTATGCTTCTTCTTTTCCAATAAAAAAATTACCGCAGGGTAAAGAGCCTTTTGTTATGCTGCATAGCACTTATGCAGACAGCAATCAATTTAAAATCAGGTTAACAGATCCATTTAGCATCGTGCATGCAAACGGTACGCAAATTTTATTGCATGATAAGCAGGCGAATATTTACGCAGCTTCATCTTTGTACGGAAGCGGAAAAATTGTAGCCACTACTTTGCAGAACAGTTTTAGCATAGCACTGGCTGGTGATAAAGCAGCTTACCAGCAATTGTGGTGGTTGCTGCTAAATAAGGCGGCTAAGAAAATTGATGCTGATGAAAACTGGCGCAGCTCGCCATTTATTGCGTTTGCGAATAAACCTGTACAAATGCAGGTTGAAAAAAATGATACTGCAATAGCAAAAGCATTTGCTGGACAAACAGCGCTTTACCTCGAAAAAGATTCATTATTGCCATTTCTTTACAGGGGAATATATTGGCCGTATCAATCGGGTTGGCAGTTAATGCCTGCTATCAGCACAGCACCAGCTAACTGGTATGTATACAAACCTGGCGACTGGCAATTGCTAACAGATCATCAGCGTATAGCCGAAACAAAAAAATATGCAGCAACGCATACTATAGCAAATAACACAGAAACATCTAAAGAAATAAGCAAACCTTTAAACATCCGGTTGTATTTATTCATTGTTTTTTTGCTATCCTGTATTTTTTTATGGGCGGAACAAAAACTAGGGTGAATGGGTGTTTTTATTTTTAAAAAATTGTAGATTGCTTACTTGTCTTATCTTATGTACAAAAAGAAATTTCTTTGGGATTAAAATGAAATTAATAGCCGTACAAAATTTCAATTAAAACATCCCGAAGAAAAAATTGTCTCAATGATTGTAGAATTATATTGAATAAAATTCAGTAACACGGGTATTTATTTATCATTACATCAAATCAATTTATTTTGAAAAGAAAAGACTTTCTTCAATTATCTGCCATGGGATTTGGTGGCCTTGTGCTTCCGGATTTTTCCCTCATGGGAAAACCCATTGATCCTTTGCAGGCGCTTCACGAAGCAATTGATGTGGCGCAGAAAAAACAACTGGCCGATATTGCTTTAAATGCGGCCCGCAGCAAAGGCGCTTCTTATGCTGATGTACGAATTGGCCGTTACCTTAACCAGTTTATTGTAACAAGAGAAAAACGTGTACAGAACATTGTTAACACCGAATCTTTTGGTGTGGGTATACGTGTTATAGCAAACGGTGCCTGGGGATTTGCGGCTACCAACACAGTTACAAAAGAAGACATTGCAAAATGCGCTGAAAAAGCTGTTGCAGTAGCAAAAGCCAATGCAAAAATTTTATCAGAGCCTGTACAGCTTGCACCGCAAAAAGGTTATGGCGAAGTAAGTTGGAAAACGCCAATAGAAAAAAATGCGTTTGAAGTACCGGTAAAAGAAAAAGTTGATTTGCTGATGGCTTCCAACGCTGCGGCAATGGGTGCAGGTGCAAGTTTTGTAAACTCTCTTATACTGGCAGTAAACGAGCAGAAATATTTTGCTTCTACTGATGGCTCTTATATAGACCAGGATATTCACCGGCTGTTCCCCACATTTACAGTAACAAAAATTGATAAGGCTTCCGGTAAATTCCAGACAAGAAAAGCATTTAGCTCGCCGGTAGGCATGGGCTATGAATACCTTACGCCAAGAGATTCATCAAAAGTAAAAGGCATCGTTACCCGTTATACAGACAGGTATGATATGCTGGAAGACATTAAAAATGCTACAGCAGATGTTGATGAAAAATTAAAAGCAAAATCTGTAGAGCCTGGTAAGTATGATTTGATATTGGATCCTTCTCACTTATGGTTAACCATTCACGAATCTGTTGCCCACCCTACAGAGCTTGACCGTGTATTGGGTTATGAAGCCAATTTTGCAGGAACCAGTTTTCTTACACTCGACAAACTGAAATCAAAAGATTTTCATTTTGGAAGCAAGTTGGTAAACATAGTTGCAGATAAATTACAACCCGGTTCTTTAGGTGCTGTTGGTTACGATGATGAAGGTGTAAAATGCAAAGACTGGGATATTATTAAAGACGGTGTTTTGGTAAACTTCCAGGCAATACGTGATCAGGCCCATATACTTGGTTTAAAAGAATCGCAGGGTTGCTGCTATTCGCAAAGCTGGAGAGATGTACAGTTTCAGCGTATGCCCAATGTTTCATTAAAAGCAGGAAAAGATAAATTGTCTGTTGATGATATGATTAAGAATGTAGAGAAAGGTATTTATATTATTGGTGATGGATCCTTTTCTATTGACCAGCAGCGTTATAATTTCCAGTTTGGCGGACAAACATTTTACGAGGTAAAAAATGGAAAAATTGTTGGCATGCTGAATGATGTGGCTTACCAGGCAAACACGCAGGAGTTCTGGAACTCATGTGCTGCCATTGCAGACCAGAGTGATTATCGTTTGGGTGGTGCGTTTAACGATGGTAAAGGACAGCCTTCCCAGTCAAACGCAGTATCTCACGGTAGTGCTACCACACGGTTTAACGGAATCAATGTTATTAATACAGCAAGAAAAATCTAACAATACTATTATGGCTATTTTAAGTAAAGACCAGGCACTGGTTTTATTAAAAAAAGTGATTGCATTCTCTAAAGCAGATGAATGCGAAGTAGGGCTTCAGGGTTCTGAAGGCGGTAATATCCGTTATGCAAGAAACAGCGTATCTACGTCGGGCGAAATTAGTTCGCTTGGCCTTTCCGTTACATCTTCATTCGGTAAAAAAACCGGCACTGCCACTATTAATGAGTTTGATGATGCATCGCTTGAAAAATGCGTAAGGCGTGCAGAAGAACTGGCACAGCTTGCACCAGAAAACCCGGAGCACATGCCATTGCTTGGCCCGGCTGAGTTTAAAGAATCAAAACAATTTATACCATCAACTGCTGCAGTAACACCCGATGTGCGTGCAGAAGCAGTAGCAAAAAGTATTTCAGCATCAAAAGAAGCAAAACTTGAGGCTGCCGGTTTTATAGAAAACACTACAGGTTTTTCGGCAGTGCTTAATTCCAAAGGCTTGTATGGTTATGACACAAGTACTGATATAACTTTTTCTGTTACCGCACGCAATGCAGAAGGTACAGGTTCTGGTTATGCAGCAAGAGGTTTTAACGATGTAAAAAAACTTGATACACTATCTGCAACAAAAGTTGCAGCTATGAAAGCCAATGGCTCTGCCAATGCAAAAGCTATTGAACCCGGCAAATACACTGTTATACTTGAGCCGGTTGCTGTTACTTATTTTCTTGAAAATATGTTCCGCGGTTTTGATGCACGCAGCGCAGATGAAGGCCGCAGTTTTATGAGCAAACCCGGTGGCGGCAACAGGCTGGGCGAAAAATTGATGGACGAGAAAGTAACTATTTATTCTGATCCGTTCAATGAAGAATTGCCTTCGTCTACTTTTAACAGGGATGGATTGCCGCTGGAGAAAATGAACTGGATAGAAAAAGGCGTTGTAAAAAATTTGGCGTACTCACGTTACTGGGCACAGAAAACAGGTAAATCTCCTGTACCCTTTGGTTCTAATTTTATAATGGAAGGCGGCAATATGTCGCTGGAAGAAATGATTAAAACAACCGAAAGAGGTGTATTGGTTTCTAGATTGTGGTATATCCGAATGGTAGATCCGCAAACATTGTTACTTACAGGCCTTACCCGCGACGGAACTTTTTATATTGAAAACGGACAGATAAAACATCCGGTTAAAAATTTCCGCTTTAATGAAAGCCCTGTTATTGCATTAAACAATGTTGAAGCACTGGGCAAACCAGAACGCAGCATTAGTGTAGAATCTTACCAGAGCTATTTGGTACCACCACTGAAGATTAGAGATTTTACTTTCTCTTCTTTGTCGGATGCGATATAAGCTTAAGGCCGTTTTAAAATTTAAGACGGCCTTTTTTGATATTTTTTTGCTCCATAGGAGCAACTTACGGGTAGAAAAAATATAAAATGATCCTACGTTCCGTAGGAACGTTTTATGCTTGTACAACAGTACAAAGTGTCCCGAACGAAGATCCGGACGGCACGTTTATCTATTTAAAATTATTTCTACCCACAATTATTTTCTACGGAACATTTGCAGAGTGTTTTATAATTGTAAAATCAGATAGTTTGAAAAGACGAGACTTTCTTCAATACGCAGGCGTGGGTTTGGGAGCAGCAATGTTTCCCGGCATACCAATGATGGGCAATGCAGTTTCTCCGGAAGTATTTTTAAATAACCCGCTTGATACTGCATTAAAAAAACAACTGGCAGATATTGCACTAAACACTGCAAAATTAAAAGGTGCTACGTATGCTGATGTGCGCATAGGAAGATATTTACGGCAATACATCAACACCCGCGAACGCAATGTTGAAAATATTTCCAACACAGAATCTTATGGCATTGGCATAAGGGTAATAGCCAACGGAAGCTGGGGTTTTGCAGCTACCAATCAAACAGACAAAGAAAGCATTGTAAAAGCCACCAATGCCGCAGTAGCCATTGCAAAAGTAAATGCAAAGCTATTGAGCGAACCCGTGCAACTGGCACCACAAAAAGGTTACGGCGAGGTAAGCTGGAAAACGCCGGTTGAAAAAAATGGGTTTCTTATTCCAATAAAAGAGAAAGTTGATTTGCTGATGGCAGTTAACGATGCAGCATTAACCAATGGCGCAAGCTTTATCAGCAATTCATTGTTTCTAATTAATGAACAAAAATACTTTGCATCTACAGAAGGTTCTTATATAGACCAGGATATTCATCGCATATGGCCCACATTTACAGTTACTAAAACGGATAAAGCCACCGGTAAATTTGAAACAAGAAATTCTCTTGGTGCGCCAATGGGAATGGGTTACGAATACCTTGTTCCTTCGGAAGATCAGAAAATAAAAGGCAAGCTTACACTCTATAAAAACCGGTTTGATATATTGGAAGATGTAAAACAAGCCGTGCAGCATGTAGATGAAAAGCTGAAAGCAAAACCCGTAGAGCCCGGTAAATATGATCTGGTGCTGGATCCTACCAATCTTTTTTTAACCATTCACGAGTCTGTTGGTCACCCCACAGAACTAGACCGTGTACTGGGATATGAAGCCAATTTTGCAGGTACAAGTTTTCTTACGCTTGACAAATGGAAATCTGGCAAATTTAATTTTGGCAGCCCGGTTGTAAATTTTATTGGCGATAAAACACAACCCGGTTCATTGGGCGCAGTTGGTTACGATGATGAAGGTGTACAATGCGGCCAATGGGATATTATTAAAAATGGTGTACTTGTAAATTATCAAACCATCCGAGACCAGGCACATATACTCGGTTTAAAAGCATCGCAAGGTTGTTGCTATGCAGATGACTGGAGCAGTGTGCAATTTCAGCGTATGCCCAATGTTTCTTTACAACCAGGCAAAACTCCATTGAGTGTAAAAGACATGATTAAAGGCGTTGAGAAAGGATTGTACATGCTGGGGCGCAATTCATATTCAATAGATCAGCAGCGTTATAATTTTCAGTTTAGCAGCCAGCTTTGTTATGAAATAAAAAATGGCGAGATAATGGGAATGGTAAAAGGCGCAGCATACCAGGCAAACACACAGGAGTTTTGGAATGCCTGCACACAAATTTGCGATAAAAGCGATTACCGTCTCAACGGATCTTTTTTTGATGGCAAGGGCCAGCCATCGCAGGTAAGTGCAGTATCTCATGGTTGTGCTACTACACGTTTTAATGGTATTAGTGTTATTAATACTTCGAGAAAGATATAACTATTGAAGATGGAACGCAGATTTTCATGATTATTATGAATAATGAAGATAGAATGTGATATATGAAAGTCGCAATTTTTATATGGCAATGAATGATTAGATCTAATCATTTTATATCATAACAATCGTCAAAATCTGCGTTCTATATCTCATTGCGCATTAATGCGCTCATGGTTGCCATCGCATAAAACGCTAACTTCGGCTTCCAAAAAATTTATCGCATAAATCCCGCAGCTAAAATATTTGTAACCGGTGGTACCGGTTTTCTTGGTGCTTACATCATTAAAGAACTGATGCAAAGTGGCTATCGTGTTAAAGCCCTGCGCAGAAGCCATCAGCTCCCTTCATTTATACCATCGGCTTTTTTTAATAAAGTAGAATGGATTGATGGCGATGTGCTGGACACCAACATTCTTGAAGAAGCACTGGATGGTGTAGACGCTGTTATACATAGTGCTGCTGTTGTTTCTTTTACTTCTGACGACAGAAGGCAAATGTTTAAAACAAATATTGAAGGAACCGCCAATGTAGTAAATGCTGCGTTGCTGAAAAATATAAAAAGGTTTGTGCACGTAAGTTCTGTTGCAGCATTAGGAAGAACAACCAATGGAGAAACCGTTACCGAAAAAAAAGAATGGCAGGATAGTGATATCAATACCAATTACGCCATAAGTAAGTTTAATGCAGAAATGGAAGTATGGCGTGGAATTGGGGAAGGATTAAATGCAGTAATTGTAAACCCAAGTACCATTTTGGGTTATGGCAATTGGAACCATAGCAGTTGCGCAATTTTTAAAAGTGCCTACAATCAATTTCCGTGGTATAGCAATGGCATTAATGGTTTTGTAGCCGTACAAGATGTAGCAAAAGCAATTGTATTGCTAATGGAAAGCAATATCAGCAATGAGCGATTTATTATTAATGGCGATAACTGGTCTTTCCGTGAGGTGTTTAATTGTATGGCAGATGCATTTGGTAAAAAAAGACCACACCGGGAGGCAACACCATTATTATCTGCCATTGCCTGGCGTTTGGAAAAAGTTAAAAATTTGTTTTCCGAAAAAGCTTCACTGCTTACAAAAGAAAGCGCAAGAATAGCACAAACAACAACTTACTTCGATAATAATAAAATCACCAACGCTTTGCCGGGCTTTTCATTTACTCCGCTTGATGTGTGCATTAAAAATGCCTGCAATCATTATTTGCAATATTTGTAATTCCGGCAACGTTTTTGGAAGAAAATTGTTGATTTTGAGATTTCGGGATTTTTTGATTTAGATTTCATCATGTATTTAAACATAAATCTCAAAATCACTACATCTCAAAATTGTCTTTTAATTATTTCTAAACTTGCCCATTAATAAATTCCAATGAAGCATTGCTTATTTGTTCTTCTTACGTTTATATCATGTTCCTTATTTGCGCAGGATTTTACCGCAACAGGAAAGATAACAGACAGCGCTACCAACCTTCCATTAAACGGGGCTTCTGTATTTTGCCAGAATACTACATTGGGAACAATCTCAAACAGCGATGGCGCATTCAGCCTTAGTTTACCAGCAGGCGGTTACGATATGATCGTTTCTTACACTGGTTATGAAACACAGGTGATACGCATCAGCAATACGCATTCATCCAACCTTTCTATTGTACTAAAGCAAAAAGATAAAAGTTTGCAGGAAGTAGCTGTGGTAGGCAGCAATGAAGTGCCCGATGGGTTGGCGAAATACGGCAAATTTTTTACTGATAATTTTTTGGGGAATGATACCAATGCTGCCCGCACAAAAATTCAGAACCCGGAAGCATTGCAATTTTATTTTAGAAAAAAGACAAACCGTTTAAAAGTAAAAGCAAAAGAAGATCTTATTATAGTGAATGAAGCATTGGGTTATAAAATAAGGTTTTCGCTGGATTCCTTTGCGCATGAATACGGTCCGGGTTTTAGTGTGTATGCCGGTTTCCCTTTTTATGAAGAACTGCCTGGTACAGACGAACAGAAAATTGTTTGGAAAGAAAACCGTGCAAAAGCATACAAAGGATCGAGGCTGCATTTTGTAAGAAGCTGGTACAGTCATACATTGGAAAAAGAAGGCTTTGCTATTGAAGCAGTAGACTCTGCAAGTAAAACATTAAAAACAACGCCGATTGAAAATCCTTATGATACTACACTGTGTCAGCGTATAGAAAACAATGATGTTGAAATAAATTACAATGGAAGGTTAAGGGTGATTTATAAAAATGCACCACCAGATCCACAATATCTAAGAGAAAATAAAATGCCATCTTCTATAATTGCGCAGATAAGCATTCTCGATATCAGCGATGGTTTTGTAATTCAGGGAAACGGGTATTTCTATGATCAGAATGATGTTATTAATATAGGTTACTGGAGTTGGCAAAAGCTGGCAAATGAGTTGCCGTACGACTATACCCCTGGCCCCTAAAGGGAATTAAAAAGATCATACACATGTTCTTGTTCATTACAGGATAACTGATGTTCTTAAATAATAAACCTCATCACTCCCCTTTAGGGGTATGGGGTTTCATCACCTTCTCCCACAATTCGGGAATGCGTTTAATCCATACCAGTTCCCTGCGTGCAATGCCTGCTTCCTGCGCAGGTGCACCCCAGTAAACAGTATTGCCTTTTAGATCTCCGCCTACGCCTGTGCGTGCAAGTAATGTTGCATTGGCGCCAATGGTAAGCGTTTTATTAACCGCAACTTGTCCCCAAATAGTTACGCCATCTTCTATTGTTACGCAACCAGCAACACCAGTTTGTGCCGCAAACAAACAGTTTTTGCCAATAACTGTATCGTGCCCTATATGAATAAGGTTATCCATTTTTGTACCGCGGCCAATGCGTGTATCATGCGTTACACCACGGTCTATAGTGCAGTTGGCGCCTATTTCTACATCATCTTCAATAATTACTGTGCCACAGCTTTCCATTCTTTTATACCACAGCTCACGGTTCTTTTTAGTGTTGTAATAAAATGCATCGGAGCCAATAACTGTTCCTGATTGTATAATTACATTATCGCCAATACTGCAATGATCAAGAATGCTAACATTAGCCTGAATAATACAATTGCGCCCAATGGTAACATGATTGCCAATAAACGCATTGGGTGCTATATAAGTTCCTTCACCAATTTTGGCACTGTCGCTAATGGACTTACTTGTTTTTTCAAATGGGCGGAAGTGACGAACAATCTTAAGATAAGCTTCAAACGGTTGTTCTGTTACCAGTAATGCTTTACCGGGGGGAATTGTTTCTTTTGCATTGTTGATGATAATAAAATCAGCAGCTGAATTTATACAGGCAGCATAATATTTTGGATGATCTACAAATGCAAGATCGCCTTTCTCTACTTTGTGCAGTTCATTAATACCAGTGGCCATGCCTTCTTTGTTGCCCAGCAATTCTGCCTGTAAAAATTCTGCAAGCCATGTTAATGAAACGGGAGATGGAAAACGCATAGAACAAAATTTTGGTAAAAATAAAGTAAGAAGCTGATGCAGGTTATAATAATTCTTTTACCACTATCGTCTTAACATGCGGATAGCTTTTACCTCTGGTAAATCAGTAAAAATGATAGCGATGGTTATATAAAAAACGTGTTTGTAGAACTGATAAAAGATAATAAAAGAGATTTACTCATGATTTTGCACCGCGAAATGGCATTTTTTACACTCCGCCGACTTTTTTAACGAATTATTTTTTGAAGCGTGGTTTTACTCAATAGCGGTTCTTTTATTTATAAAACCTGCAAGCATTTCAATGAAATAATTTTATTGAATGCACTTTCGTTTATTTATTGTAATCGCTGTAATACAGTAACAGCAATAGTTTCAGCAGATGAAGTTTATTTGTGCATCAAAGGAATCAAAACAAAAATTATAAATACAGCATTTGCAATTGTATGAATGCATGTTTTTGGAACGGCTATTATCCACAGCTAAAATTAAAATGTGCATAAAATTTATTTAATTTTTTTTTTGAATCGACAAAATATATTTTAATATTGTGGTAGGAAATTTATTTCCTGGTACTTACTAACCCATCCAAATAATAAAGTCCCCGATTCATCGGGGGCTTTTTTTATGCCCTGTATCTAATGGCTGTTTGTTTTTTACCAGGAGAATATTTTTACTGCAATGCATTAATACAGGATGATGATGAGAAAAAAAGTCATTGCTTCAATACGTTGGAGGCGGCAATTATCCGGCGCTAATTATAAACTAATTACTTTACCTTGCTAAAAAACGGGTTTATATGTTAAAATCAATGACAGGCTTTGGCAGATCGGAAAAAGCAGTAGGCGATAAAACTTTCCTTATAGATATAAAGTCACTAAACGGTAAGCAGTTTGAACTGATGCTGAAGATGCCTGCATTTTTAAAACCATTTGAATTTGATATCCGCAAAATCATATCAAAACAATTGGGCCGGGGAAGTATAGACTGCAGCATAAACCTGAAAGAAAGCGGCGCCAGCAAACCCGTTAGCATAAATACAGAACTTGCAAAAGCATATTATAAACCCATTGCCGAATTATCTAAAGAACTGGGCCTCGACCCTTCTGCAATATTAAGTACGCTTATAAAAATGCCAGAAGTAATAACGCCAACCGGCGAAACGCTTACTGGCGAAGAATGGTCTGTTTTTGAAAAAGTAATTGAAGAAGCAATTGCAGATTTAAACAACCACAGGCTGGAAGAAGGAAAATCGCTTGAGAAAGATTTGCTGCTGCGCATTAACAATATTCAGAAACAACAGGAAACAGTATTGCAGTTAGAACCACAACGCAAGATTAAAATTAAAGACGGGCTGGTTAAAATGCTGGAAGAAAACGTGGGCAAAGAGAATTATGACGCCAACCGGCTGGAGCAGGAAATTATCTACTACATAGAAAAGATAGACATTACAGAAGAGCAGGTGCGCCTAAAAAACCATTGCGAATATTTTATTAGCCTGTTAAATGAAAACAACGATGAGAAAGGCAAAAAGCTTTCTTTTGTGTTGCAGGAAATTGGCCGTGAAATAAATACCACTGGCGCAAAAGCATATGATGCTACCATACAAAAATGTGTGGTAATGATGAAAGACGAACTGGAAAAAGCAAAAGAACAAGTGCTGAATGCTTTGTAGGCAATTGGTTGATCAGTTGAAGGGTTGATTGGTTGCACAACACAATAAGCCCATTAGAAAACATAAGATGGCTTTAAAAGATCAGACATCTATCATTATTTTTGCCCAATGAGCACTTCAGTAAAAAGTATCTTCCTGTTAATTATTACATGTGGCCTGTTTTTGGTAGCCTGCAATACCGCTACTATAGGCGTTTACGAAAAATATGCAACGTTTAAAAAACAGGAATGGGCATCTGCAGAAAAACCTTCTTTTACGTTTGCTATAAAAGATACGGCTTCATCGTATAATATTTACATTGTACTCCGCCATTCGGATGCCTATAGCTTTAATAATATTTGGTTGAAAATTGATCGCAAAGGGCCCGATACAAGCTATACGCAGCAGGTAGATTTGCGCCTTGCATCCAATGCGCAGGGCTGGCTGGGAACCGGTATGGATGATATATGGGAACTGCGCATACCTATTACTGAAGGTGCTACCAGGTTCCGGAAAAGCGGCGATTATGAATTTACACTGCAACAGGTAATGCGGCAGGATCCTTTGCTGCATGTATTAAATGCCGGCATCAGGGTAGAAAAAGCACAATAACACAAATTGCCCATCCCACATTAAATTTGTGATTACCCTGTCTTACTGCAAATAAAAACCAGGTCGGCAATTACAAAATCAGCAATTGAAAT
Organism: Chitinophagaceae bacterium; assembly: GCA_044227095.1. Taxonomy (GTDB): domain Bacteria; phylum Bacteroidota; class Bacteroidia; order Chitinophagales; family Chitinophagaceae; genus JACMLD01. Next base: position 1,541,644 of record JBGAFV010000001.1, read on the forward strand.
TACCATGAGCATCTTTAAAAAGAAAAAACTGGCGGTAGTAACTATTGCATACTGGTTTTTGCTCCTGTACATCATTGCCGCATTAATCTGGTGGTTTATTGCTTTGCAAAGACAGAACCATCAAATGGCAGTTTATCAGTTAACCGAATTAAAAGCGGACGACCCTGCCTATCTCCTGAAAATTGAGGAGATAACTGATGCAGAGAAAAGAAAAACAGCAAGAAACATTGGTGAAGGATCTATTTTTTTACTGGTAATACTTATAGGCGCTGCCTTTGTTTACCGCACAGTAAGAAAACAGATAAAGATGACGCAGCAGCAACAGAATTTTATGATGGCCATTACGCACGAATTAAAAACGCCTATCGCCGTTGCAAAACTAAATCTTGAAACATTGCAGAAACACAAGCTGGATGAAGCCAAACAACAAAAACTGATAACAGCTACACTGCAGGAAGCCAATCGCCTTAACACACTTACAAATAATATTCTCATTTCCTCACAACTGGAAGGCGGCGGATATAAATTATTAAAAGAAGAATTGGATTTTTCTTCCCTTACTGCTACTTGCGTACAAGATTTTCACAGCCGTTTTCCTGAAAGAACGTTTAATGCTGCTATTGCAGCGGATATTGATATAGCCGGCGATGCTTTGCTTTTGCAAATACTGGTAAACAACCTGCTTGACAATGCTATTAAGTACGCTCCCAAAGAATCTGCAATAGATATTAGTTTGCAAAAAAATGATACAAACGTTTTTTTAAAGGTTACTGATAAAGGCCCTGGTATACCTGATGAAGAAAAGAAAAAAGTGTTTGAACGCTTTTACCGCATCGGTAACGAACAGGTAAGAAAAGCAAAAGGTACAGGCCTTGGTCTTTATCTCTGTAAAAAAATTGCCGCAGACCATAACGCGGACATTAGTGTGACAAACAATCATCCTGCGGGCAGTATTTTTACAGTACATTTTTATTTATGAGCAACAACGATACTGTGATATTGCTGGTGGAAGATGAAGAAAACCTTCATGAAGCATTAAAGCTAAACCTTGAACTGGAAGGCTACCAGGTGGTTTCTGCTTTGGATGGCATGCAGGCGGTAAAAGCATTGCAAAATCAGTATTTCGATTTGATGATACTGGATATTATGTTGCCCGAAATGGATGGTATTGAAGTATTGGAAACCATCCGTATTCAAAACCACGATTTGCCTGTTCTGATTTTAAGTGCAAAGAATACATCTGCCGACAGGGTGCTTGGTTTAAAAAAAGGTGCCGATGATTATCTTACCAAACCTTTTAACCTAGAAGAACTTTTGCTGCGTGTACAAAAGCTAATCGAAAAAAATAAAAAACTGCTGGATAAAGAAACTATTGGAGATGTTTACCAGTTTGGTAAAAACTCAGTTGATTTTAAAGCGCAGGAAGCTATTAACAAAAATGGTGAACATATTCAGCTTAGCAAAAAAGAAGCGATGCTGCTAAAACTGCTTTTTGAAAACAGGAATGAAGTAGTACCCCGCGAAAAAATATTGCAAACTGTTTGGGGTTATAATGTTTATCCTACCACACGCACTATCGATAATTTTATTCTCAGCTTTCGCAAATATTTTGAAGAGGACAGCCGCAACCCAAAATATTTTCATTCTGTAAGAGGTGTGGGGTATAAGTATAGTGAGTAGCAGATTTAGCTACAAGCAAGCTGCTAGCTATTGGCTGCAAGCTTAGCAGTTTCGAGGAAACCCTCAGTATATTGCCTTAATGGTTATCTACGCTAAACGCTTTATTAATCCCTGTGCTTCTCTGTGTTACCCTTGCCTAGCTTGTAGCTTGCGGCTTATCACTTGTAGCTTATAGCTCGTAGCTTTCTTAGCTCACAGCTAATAACTCTTCCAGCATTACTGCTTTCTCCAAAGTTTGCCGCATATCGTTCTCTGTATGTACGGGCGTGTACAATGCCAGCTCACAATCATTCAGGACCTCTTCCAGCAATTGTATTGTTCCTGGTGCTGTATTAGCCTGTTGCAGTAAACGCATCACCACGGGTTTGTTAAGCTGGCTGCTGGTGAGATTAAACTTATCTGACAATATCTGCCATGTCGCCCTTCCTGTTTCTTTGTAAAAAAGCTGACTGTTTACAGCAGCAAGTGCAATTTTTGCAGCTTCAAATGTATCTGCAGGGGGTGGAGCAATTGCTTCTTTGCTGGTTTGTTCTGCAATGGCAATACTTTTTTCTGTAGCTGTTTTTTTCTTTTGCAAAGTGTAAACAATACCTGCAATTATTAAAAATGCCAATGGCAATAACCACGCAAATTTTTGCCAGTTAAAACCATTGTCGGATTCATTTTGTTTGGCTGTTGTTGCAACTGCCGCTTGCGAAGTTTTTTTTACAGATTTGCTTATGCTGGCAATTATGGTATCTGTTTTAATAGTTTTGTATGCGTTGGCAGAAGGATCAAAATAAGAGAACTCAATTGGCGCTATAATTATCTTGCCTTCTTTTTTTGCAATAAATGAATACTGAAACATTTTGCCGCCATTAATAGGCGATACGGTTCTGTCAATATTTTCTTTTACAGTTGGTTCAAACCCTTCAACGTCCTGCGGCCATTGTACTTGTGGTGCATTAATTAAAGGAAGGTTGCCCTGTCCTTTTAAAATGATATTCATTACCGCTGTTTCATTAGCATGTATTTCTATTTGTGGTATAGAAGCAGAAATGGAAAACTTTCCTACTGCGCCATCAAAAGAAAGCGGTTTTCCATCTGCAGGCAAAGGCTTAACGGTAATGGTTACTGGTTTTGAAGTAAGCGTAATTTTTTGTTCTTCCATTTTGCCATCAATTACGCCATTCATATAATCATCCAGCAATTGCTGCATAGAAATTTTATTTCCACTTCCTTCAAGTCTTAAAAATCTTATAGTATTGTCTACTTCTACCTGGTCAAGTTCAAAACTTCCATCTTGCAAAGGGTACAATTGCACTTTGCGAATGATGTGCATGTTGTATGGTTTGCCATTTACTTTTTCTACTATTGGGCCGTTTGCTTCGGGTGGCACCATATCATACACACTAAATTGGGTAAGCGAAGCCCGTTTGGTAACCCTCGATTCTGATTTTACCCTCGAATACAATTTATACGTGGCAACAATAGGCTCGCCAACATAGCAACTTGTTTTACTTACATCCAGTTTTACAAACAGGTTGTTTTTTATTTTTTCGGCTGCATTTTCTCCTTTTCTTAAAATATATTCTTCATTTACTTCCGGTACTTCTTCCGGCATAGAAAAACCAAAAAACGGATTGCTGTTTGCGTTTGATTGTTTTGGTGGGGCATTGGTAACGGTTATGGCCACACTGTTAGAACGCATTTGTTTACCATCTACAACTGCGCTGGCACCTGCAATTACAAATTTGCCAATGGCTGATGGCTTAAGCACATAAGTTATGCCTTCAGATTTTGTGGTAGCGCCATTTATAATGCTCATGCCGGATTGTTGTATTGGTCCGGAAACAACTGTAAACCCTGCAAAAGAAGGCGGCGTAATAGATTCTACTGTATTGGCGTTTTCTACAACGTATTCTACCTGTACAAAATCGTCTTTACCTACTTCTTTATCGGCAATAACAGTAGAAAACTTTACCTGTGCAAATGCAGGCATGCATGCGCCAACTATTAGTCCAAAAAAAAGTATAAATTTTCTGCCACGCATTGATTAATGTTTCAGCAAAATTTGATGGAACGCAAATATAAGCCAGCCAGCATGTGAAAATGTGATGAATGTGATAAATGTGATGAATGCTAACACGAATGATGGATTTTTACAACGCTTTCAGCTATTGCTTTTCCTGTTACGCTATAAACCTCAAATTTGCTGGAAGAGTAAGAGGCACGCATATGATGCTTACACAAGCCGGTGTATTATATAAATGTTCGCCAGTTGATGTTTTATGATTGTTTTGTAGGCCAGGAAAGTGCATGGCAATTTTGTGTTGAGGTTGTATTCATTTTGCTATTTACCACATTTCCACACTATCACATTTTAAAGGTCTCCTAATTGTGGCCTTAAAACAATATCTTCTACACAAGCCTGCGGAGAGAGTTGTGTGGCAGCGTAAATCATTTTTGCAATATCGGTTGCTTCCATTATTCGTTTGGGGTCAACACCGCTTTCGCTCCACGAATCTGTATACGCCGCACCTGGAAAAACTGAAGTTACTTTTATATTGTGCGGTTTCATTTCTTCTCTTAAATTTTTTGAAAAACCATGCATGGCAAACTTGCTCATGCTGTATGCACCGCCATTGTCATAAGCTTTTAAAGAAGCAATAGAACACAGGTTAAAAATATGGCCGCTTTTTCTTTTCATCATAGCAGGCAGCAATGTTCTTGTTAAATGATAAGCGCTGTAAACATTGGTCTTCATCATTTTTTCCAATGTGCCATCTTCTTCATTGTATATACTACCGGGAATAAAACGGCCTGCATTGTTTACCAGTACATCAATATTAATAGCGTTTACCAATAACCATTCGCCAAAATCTGTTGCTTCTTCTTTTATACTTAAATCCCTGGCCTTTGCTTTTATTTTTATATCCGGAAACTTGTTCAGCAAATCTTCCATGGCTTTATATAAAGCAATTTCATTGCTAGAACAGATAAACAGGTTATATCCATTTTCTGCAAAAATTTCTGCTATGGCTTTTCCAAAACCCTTGGAAGCACCTGTTATCACTACATTCATTATAAAAGTTTATAGGTTACTGTAAAGTTAGTAAAAACGAGCTGCTAGCTGCTGGCTATTAGCTATTAGTTGCAAGCTACAAGTTATTAGCTGCTAGCTTTAATTCCTGTGCTTCTCTATGCTACCCGTGGTTAAGAAAAAGCTGCAAGCTGTTAGCTACAAGCTGCAAGCTTTGCTTGCTTCTCCGTATTATCTCCCTAATAGCTATTGCCAGGAAAATGTGTTCAATTAACCGCTGCATCTTCATTATAACGTAAATAACACTGTGCTACTCTGTGTTCCCCCCTGTCTCTGTGGTTGAGAAAAAGCTGCAAGTTGTTAGCTGCTAGCTGCAAGCTTGTCCGTTTCGAAGAAACGCTCCGTGTTATCGTCCTAATAGCTATTGCCAGGAAAATGTGTTCAATTAACCGCTGCATTTTATTAAAACGTAAATAACACTGCGCTACTCTGTGTTCCACCTGTCTCTGTGGTTGAGAAAAAGCTGCAAGTTGTTAGCTGCTAGCTGCAAGCTTGTCCGTTTCGAAGAAACCCTCCGTGTTATCGCCTTAATAGCTATTGCCAGAAAAGTGTGTTCAATTAAACGCTGCATTTTCATTATAACGTAAATAACACTGTGCTACTCTGTGTTCCCCCTGTCTCTGTGGTTCAATTGTGCATGGTTAAAATAATCTGCGCATCTGCGGCTAAAAATGTTTTCTTTTGCTCAATGGAAAAGTATAAGCACCTGTTTTTTGATCTTGACCATACTTTATGGGACTTTGAAGCCAATAGCCGGCAAACACTTTTGTACATGTATGAACACATGGGCTTAAAAGAAAAAGGGGTAGACGATTTTGAATTGTTTAATAAAAACTACCAGGTACACAACGAAAAATTATGGGACAGGTACCGCAAAGGTTTTATAAAATCTGAAGAACTGCGCTGGAAACGAATGTGGCTTAGCCTGCTTGATTTTAAAATTGGAGATGAAAAACTGGCCAGGGAAATGGCCGTTGTATTTCTTGATCAATTGCCTACAAGAAAAATATTATTCCCCCATGCCATTGAAATATTGAATTACCTCACTGCTAAAAAATACACACTCCATCTTATTACCAATGGCTTTGAAAACATTCAGCATGCAAAACTAAAAAACTCTGGTATAGACAAATATTTTAAAGAAGTAATTACTTCTGAAGGAAGCAATAGTTTAAAACCGCATAAAGCCATTTTTGATTTTGCTTTACAACGTTCCGGTGCAAACATAAAAGAAAGCATTATGCTGGGCGATGATATTGAAGCAGACATTGCAGGCGCAAGAGATGCAGGAATGGACCAGGTGTATATAAACCACCTAAAAAAAACAGTGCCGGAATGGCAACCAACTTATACCATTCACTCATTAAAAGAACTGGAGAATATTTTTTAGTTTGTGTTTATTATAAACAATTTTGCATAAAAAAACCTTCCCGTAATTGAGAAGGTTTGTAGAATAATGTAAAAGATTAATTAGCTTTTTTTAGATTCTCCTTTGCCGCAGCATTTGCCACCTTTTGTGCAGGTCTTTTTTGATTTCTCCTTGCTTTTATCTTTATCGCCGTCATGCGCAAAAGCAACACCTGAAATTAAGAAAGCTGCAGTAGCAAGCATAAATACTTTTTTCATATAACTGATTTTAAATTTTAGCGTTAACAAATATAAACTTCCGGGTTCAATATTTCTAACAGAAAGCTGTTAAAATCTACGATAAACTGTCCTTGTTATAAACTTGCCAGTACAGTTACACCACCCTGCACCACTTGGTTTAACTGCACATCTACCTTTGTACCAACAGGCAATAAAACGTCTACGCGACTACCAAAGCGTATGAAACCCAGCTCATTGGTTTGGCTCACCTTTTGGCCTGTTTGCAAATAGTTGATGATGCGTTTTGCCAAAGCACCGGCAATCTGCTTTACCAGTATTTCTCCTTTTGCATGGCGGATAACAACAGAATGGCGTTCATTTTCTGTAGAAGATTTTGGGTTCCATGCCACAAGGTATTTGCCTTTGTGGTATTGGTTGTATACTACTTCTCCGCTTAAAGGATTGCGGTTTACATGCACATTGGCGGGGCTCATAAAAATTGAGATCTGCAAACGCTTTTCTTTAAAATATTCCTCATCAAACATTTCTTCTATCACTACTACTTTTCCGTCTGCAGGTGCTACAACTTTGTTCTCGTCTTTTGTAAGCTGGCGATTGGGTATGCGGAAAAATGAAATGATAAACAGCAACAGGCCAAATAGTCCTATAAAAATTATCCAGCTGAGCCATGGCAGGCTAAAGCTGATAAAATAAAATGATAACAGATTTACGATAGCAAAAATAATAGCAGCAATTGCAATTGGTTTGTATCCTTCTTTGTGTATATACATTCAGGTAGTTTATTGAAAGGGCAAAAATAGGGAAATGGCAGGGTAAATATTCATTCGTAGAATTACATGCTGCGGGCCAGGCCGCTTAAATCTCCAACGGTAAATTGGGGTAAGTCCGGATATTCTTTTTATCAGCATTCCCATGTTATATAGTTTGAGCATTGCGTATTGATCATTCTTTATTCAAATGCAATACAACCCACACCAGGCCATTCCTGTCTGTTTCGTAGGAAACAAACCATTGAGTATCAAAAGAACTTATTTATAATGGAAGAATTGAGCAAAAGTCAGTTGCATTTTATTGCCGAAATAAAAAACAAAATAAGGCAAGCCCAATACGAAGCCTTAAAGGCCGTAAATGTGCAGTTAATAAATTTGTATTGGGATTTGGGTAAAGCCATTTCCGAAAAACAAGCACTTGGCTGGGGCAAAGCCATTGTACCTACTTTATCCAAAGAATTGCAAAAGGAGTTTCCAACCTTAAGTGGTTTTTCTACTACTAATTTGTGGTATATGGTTCAATTTTATACTGAATATCAAACGGATATAAAACTCCAACCAATGGTTGGAGATATTAGCTGGTCAAAGCATATCGTAATTTTATCGAAATGCAAAGACAGCCAGCAGCGACAATTTTATATAATAGCTACCAAAAAATTTGGCTGGACAAAAGACGTGCTGCTGCACCAGGTAGAAAATAAAACCTATGAAAAATATTTGCTAAACCAAACCAATTTTGATGTTGTCTTGCCCGATAAAATAAAGCAACAGGCCTATTTAGCAGTAAAAGATCATTACACTTTTGATTTTTTAGAGCTTGCCAACGAACATTCTGAATATGAACTGGAACAAGCGTTAATAAAAAACATACAGAAATTTTTATTGGAGCTGGGGCATAATTTTACCTACGTCGCAAATCAATATATCCTGAAGGTAGAAGGAAATGATTATAAGATAGACCTTTTGCTTTTTCACCGCAGACTGCAATGTTTGGTAGCTATTGATTTAAAAATTGCTGAATTTGCTCCCGAACACAAAGGCAAAATGGAATTTTATTTAACGGTGCTGAACGATACTGTAAAACTACCGCACGAGAATCCGGCCATTGGCATTATTATTTGCAAAACAAAAAAACGGACCGTGGTAGAATACTCTTTAAAAACAGCAACTTTGCCCATTGGCGTAGCAAGCTATCAGACAGCCAGCACTTTACCCGATGCTTACAAAACCCTGCTACCAGATGCTGAAACGATAGGCGGGAAATTGCTTGATTTTTTAATTAAAGAGCATGAATAAAACAAACTGCAATGCATCCGCAAGCAAAGGATCAAAAAAGATATGTTGTTGAAGTGTGCGACGCAAGGAAGCCAAATTGTATTCCGTAAGCTGGCCCCAAAGAATTCAATTTACCAGCAGCATTACTGTAAGCATTTCGATATTCTGGTTGAAGACTTTCTTATCTCATAAACAACATTGTGTACAACCACACAAAAGGAGTAGCCAGCAACAAAGAATCGAACCTGTCTAAAAAGCCACCATGACCGGGCATAATACTGCCGCTGTCTTTTACATTAGCAAGGCGTTTTAGTTTGCTTTCGAGCAAATCTCCTATGGTTCCAAAAATGGCAACAATGGCAGCAATGATGGCACCGTCGGACCAGCTTATGCCTACAAAATAAGTTAGTAGTGCAATTACAACTACGCAAAGTATAGCACCGCCTGCTGTGCCTTCCCATGTTTTTTTAGGGGATATTTTTGAGAATGGCGTTTTGCCAATTAATGAACCTACTATATACGCCATGGTATCGTTTATCCAGATAGAAATGATCATTCCAACAGCAACTATAAAACCCATTTGCAGCAGCGTTCCTTTATTGGTCATCCATGTTTGCGTAAAGCACCTTATGCTAATAAGCAAGCCGAGGCTTAATGAAATGTACAAAAGCCCTAATGCAGAATGTGCAATATTTTTTACCACAAGATGTTTTGAAAAAAGCAATTCCATAATGGGCAAAGCCACAATTGCAATAATGCCCAGCCACCAGCCAATAGCGCTTAACTGAATGCCAAATATTGTAAAACTGTTATTGGTGAAATACAACATTATGCACCAGCCGGCAATCATAACCCCATATTTATGAAAGGGGCTGATAGAAGTATACCCATTATCAATAAGGCTAACCAGTTTCTGGTATTCTATCCAGCAGCCAAAATGTACAATGGAAAATAAAATAAAAAAACTCCATTGGTTTAAAAGCATGCCGGTAAGCATAACAGCAACAAAAACACCTGCAGTAGCTGCTCTTGTTTTAAATGTAGCAATGTTTAAAGCCATGATGTGATTGTGTGAGGTTCAGAATATTTACACCAGTGTAGATTCAATAGATGGCCCATCCATTGGTGGTATTTTATTGATGTTTCTTTCGAAAGAGATTTGCTTAAACTTACGCAACAGTAATATAATTATGATTAACGCAGGCAATGCCACCCAAATGGGCATATTACCTTCTGTTGCTTCTTTTACAGGTTTGCCATGGAGGTATAAATAATACATAAGGCAAAGCGCAAAAGCATTGTTGATGAAATGCCCAATCATATTAAGCCAGATGCTTTTGGAGTAATAAAACAAAAGACCAAGCACCATACCTAATGCAAAACGGGGTAAAAAGCCATAATAAGAAAAATGAATAGCACTGAAAACGATACTTGTAATTACAATTGCAAGCATAGGTTTTTTAAACCAGGCAATTAATATTTGCTGAAGTCCGCCTCTAAATAAGGTTTCTTCAAAAACAGCTGGAAGCAATGCCATAACAATTAATGAATAAATAAACTCTCCTTTAGAACGCATAGCGGCCAGCGCTTCTACTTGTGAATTATAATTGTTTTCCAGTTTTTTAAAATAGGTTTCCATTGATTTACTAATTGGAATAGCCTGGTTTAATTCTGCCAATGCACCTACCAGTGGAAAGCAAACAAGAATGATTACAATGGTTATTATTAACTGGTTCCAATTAAATTTTTCCTGGTAACCAAGGTAATGAAAAGGTTTGCGACTCATAAGCCTTGCCGTAAATACAGCAGGCAGAAAAAACATAAACAGCACAGAAACCATTTGCAGCATGCGGGCAGCATTAGCAAACTGCTGATCCAGCATATCTTTTTCAAATGTCTTTATGCCGTGGCCTGTCATAGCATACCAGGTAGCAAAACCGGCAATACTGCCGATAATTAATCCTGCACCAACAAAGCCCCAAAGAATAAAAAAAGCTGCAGACGGAGAGACGCCTCTAAATTCATCGTATTCATATTCTGTCATAGACTTCCGGATAATTTTTTTAAATTTGCCGTTCTTTTTAAACCGATGATAACAGTAGGCAAGATACAACTTCCGGACTTTCCATTATTGCTGGCACCCATGGAGGATGTAAGCGATCCGCCTTTCAGGGCTGTTTGCAAAGACAATGGCGCAGATTTAATGTACACAGAGTTTATATCTTCCGAAGGTTTAATCCGCGATGCCATTAAAAGCCGCCAGAAGCTGGACATTTTTGACTACGAAAAGCCGGTGGGGATACAGATTTTTGGTGGCGATGAAGAAAGCCTTTCCCTTGCAGCAAAAATTGTTGATGTAACCAATCCCGATTTGCTGGATATAAATTTTGGTTGCCCTGTAAAAAAAGTTGCATTAAGAGGTGCGGGCGCCGGTGTGCTAAAGGATATCGATTTAATGGTTCGTTTAACCACTGCCGTTGTAAAATCTACATCTTTACCTGTTACTGTAAAAACAAGACTGGGTTGGGATGATAATACAAGAAATATTGAAGAAGTAGCAGAACGGTTGCAGGATGCAGGTATACAGGCACTGGCCATACACGGACGCACACGCACACAGATGTACAAGGGCGAAGCTGATTGGACATTGATTGGTAAAGTGAAAAACAATCCACGCATTAAGATTCCCATTTTTGGCAATGGCGATATTGATTCTCCGGAAAAAGCGCTTGAATATAAAAACCGTTATGGTATAGATGGTATAATGATTGGTCGTGCTGCTATTGGCTATCCGTGGATATTTAACGAGATAAAACATTTTATGAAAACGGGTGAGCATTTGCCGCCACCAAGCATTGAAGACAGAATTGCTGTTTGCCGTAAACATTTACACAAATCGTTTGAATGGAAAGGTCCTGTGGTAGGTATTTTTGAAATGCGCAGACACTACGCTAATTATTTAAAAGGACTGCCCAATATAAAAGAATACAGGAGCAGGCTGGTTACTTTACCCACAGTTGCAGAAATTGATGCAGTCCTTGATGAAGTATTATCTGTATATGCAGGGTTTCAGTTTGAAAAAACACCAATAGAGTTGATTAATTACCACGAGAAGTGCCCTGCTTAGGGAGTCTATAGTTCTTAGTCAGTAGTCTTTAGTCATTTTATCTCATGTCGCTGTTACTCTGTGGAGAAGTATTTTTTCACTGCAGGCAATGCTGGCAGCTAATGGCTAATAGCTAGCAGCTAACTTTTCTTCACAAAACTTTCAATCCCTTTTGTATAATCTGTTGCCCGTTTGGCTGCTGTAAAATCTGCAGCATACATTAATAGTGCTTGTATAACGAGCGTGATACCAAATCCCACCCAAAAAGTTTTATTGGCATTATTGCGGAAGTAAAATATAAGAAAGAGGCCAATAACAATACAAATCACTTCAACCCATTTAATTGTTATAAATTTTTGGTTGACAGTTATCATTCTTGGCAGTTCTTCGTTTTTTAACTGGCCGGGGTTCATATCATAGGCATAAACATTGCGGATGCGGTCGTCATCACTTCTTTTATAAACAGGAATGCTTGCTGCTAATTCTATTAATCCTATAACCAGCAGAGGAATAGCTGCGCCTTTGTAGAAATTTGTTTTCAGTAAGAAAAAGAAAATAATGGCAAGTACAATGGCTATTGATCCGATGATGATAAATATAAGCCCAAGCTGTTTTTCTGCCAGGAAGTATTTCTCAATGTCTTGTTTACTAAACATGGCAAGATATTTTATAGGAAGGTAGGAAGAATTCGTGTGAAAAATTTCGCGGGAAAGCTACAAGCCGTTAGCTATTAGCTGTGAGCTAAGAAAGCTACAAGTGATAAGCCGCAAGCTACAAGCTTTTAGTTTCAGACAATTTTAACCACAGAGGTAAAGGAGTTATTTCACAGAGTTAAAAGAATTTTTCTCTGCTAGCTCTGTTCACTCTGTGCGACAAATATAACTGCAGATACGTTAGCATGATTTAAAGGACTAAAGACTACCGGCTAAAGACTATCGACTAATCTAATATTTTCTTTTTAAATTTACTCTCCTATATTTTTTTATGGCATTCAAATTACACGCACCATATAGTCCTGCGGGAGATCAACCGGAAGCAATACGCCAACTAACAGAAGGCGTATTGAACGGAGAAAAATACCAAACGCTGCTGGGCGTTACCGGTAGTGGTAAAACTTTTACAGCAGCCAATCTTATTCAGAATGTACAAAAACCAACTTTGGTGCTTACGCACAACAAAACATTGGTAGCGCAATTGTACGGAGAGTTTAAACAGTTTTTTCCGGATAACGCTGTTGGTTACTTTGTTTCCTATTATGATTATTACCAGCCGGAAGCATACATGCCGGTAAGCAATACTTATATTGAAAAGGACTTGTCGATTAACGAAGAACTTGACAAACTGCGGTTGCATGCTACTACAGAATTGTTAAGCGGAAGAAGAGATATTATAGTGGTAGCATCTGTAAGTTGTATTTACGGTATGGGCAACCCAACCGATTATGAAAATGGTATCATCAGGATTCACAAAGGGCAAACCATTTCACGACAAGGTTTTCTTCATTCATTGGTAAATTCTTTGTACAACCGCACACAAATTGATTTTACAAGAGGCACGTTCAGGGTAAAAGGAGATACAGTAGACATTAATCTGCCTTATGTAGATTTTGGTTACCGCATCAGTTTTTTTGGAGACGATATTGAAGAGATAGAAAGCTTTGATGTAAAAACAGGAAAGAGAATTGGCAAGATGGAAAACGCCGCCATCTTTCCTGCCAATTTATATATAGCGCCAAAAGACCGCATGCAGCAGATATTAATGGAGATACAGGACGAAATGGCTTTGCAGGTAGAATATTTTAAGAATAGCGGCAAGTTTATAGAAGCACAACGATTAAGCGAACGGGTTAACTATGATGTAGAAATGATTCGCGAACTGGGCTATTGCAATGGCGTAGAAAATTATTCAAGATTTTTTGACAGGCGCACACCGGGCACACGTCCTTTTTGTTTGCTTGATTATTTTCCAAAAGATTATTTGTGCATTATAGATGAAAGCCACCAAACCATTCCGCAGGTGAGCGGCATGTACGGTGGCGATAGAAGCCGTAAACTGATATTGGTAGATTATGGTTTTCGTTTGCCATCTGCACTCGACAACAGGCCATTGAACTTTCACGAATTTGAAAACATGACCGGCCAAACAATTTATGTTTCTGCTACACCCGGCGATTATGAACTTGAAAAAACCGGTGGCGTTGTAGTAGAGCAGGTGGTGAGGCCAACTGGTTTATTGGATCCGCCTATAGAAATTCGTCCGTCTGTAAACCAGATTGATGATTTGCTAGATGCCATTGACGAACGTGTAAAAAAAGGCGACCGTGTATTGGTTACAACTTTAACCAAACGCATGGCAGAGGAAATGGACAAATACCTGCATCGCATCAACATCAAATCAAAATACATACACAGTGAAGTGGATACGCTTGAACGTGTGGAAATACTAAGACAACTTAGATTGGGCGAAATAGATGTATTGGTAGGCGTAAACCTTTTGCGTGAAGGGCTTGATTTACCCGAAGTATCATTAGTGGCTATTCTTGATGCAGACAAAGAAGGTTTCCTGCGCAATGAAAGAAGCCTTACGCAAACAGCAGGACGTGCAGCAAGAAACGTAGATGGACTTGTTATTTTTTATGCTGATAAGATGACGGAAAGCATGCAACGTACCATTGATGAAACCAGTCGCAGAAGGGAAAAGCAAATTGCTTACAATATTGAACACGGTATTACTCCTAAGACAATCAGCAAAAGCAAAGAGCAGGTATTTCAACAAACTTCTGTGCTTGATATTAAAGGCTTTGATCCAAAAAATCCTTACGCCATTGCCGGCGATCAGGATATGATTACTGTGGCAGCCGAAGAAGAACCGGTATATCAAACCATACCACAGATTGAAAAAGCTATTGTAAAAATTAAAAAGGAAATGGAGAAAGCTGCACGGGATCTCGATTTTATGGAAGCTGCAAGGTTAAGAGATGAAATGTTTGGAATGCAAAAGCAATTGGGAGAGATGAAAAAATAACGTTAAGAAAAGTTACAAGCTGCTAGCTATTAGCTGCAAGCAGTTAGCTATTAGCGACAAGCTTATCAGTTTCGAAAAAACACCCGGTGTATTGCCTCTAAATACGATCTGTCCTTACATGCATTAACGCTATTGAAGCATCTCTGAAGTTGATCATTAAAGCCCTTCTGTGCTTCTCTGTGTTCCCCGCGTCTCTGTGGTTAAGAAAAGTTACAAGCTGTTAGCGACAAGCTACAAGCTTATCAGTTTCGAAGAAACACCCGGTGTATTGCCTCAAATATGATCTGTCCTTACATGCATTAACGCTATTGAAGCATCACTGAGGTTGATCATTAAAATCCTTCTGTGCTTCTCTGTGTTCCCTGCGTCTCTGTGGTTAAGAAAAGTTACAAGCTGTTAGCGACAAGCTACAAGCTTATCAATTTCGAAGAAACACTCCGTGTTATCTCCTTAAAAGTTATCGTCGATAACGTTTTTATTAACTCCCGTGCTTCTCTGTGTTCCCTGCGTCTCTGTGGTTATTATTATTCACTTCTATAAAATTTTTTATGAAATAACAAAGCAGTTGCAATATTTTTCTGCTGTACTCCGTTCTACAAACAATCCACCCTACTTTATTAATTTTAAAAATCCAATGTTTATGAAAAGACGCCACCGCCGTGTGTTGTTTAATGTTTTTGCATTTTTATTGTTAGGGTTCTCTGTTTATCTCAATAAATACAAAATAAATAACGATGGCGCTTCACTAGGTGCAATTACAAAAGCAAGCAATAAGGCTACGGACAAACCGGCCAATGCTGCAAAAACTACCGTGCATCCAATCCAAAAAAATTAAAGTTTTTGTTTGTATAATAGACCTGCATGCCAGCAGGTGAGGTTTTTATGAAGATGTAATGTTTATCATTCATAGCCGGCTTTTAAGCTGGCTATTTCTTTTTTTATTTTCCACCAACGTCCTTTTCTGCGCTATTTGGGAAAATTTATAAGCCTGCTTTTCAGTAAACCGGAAATCCTACCTTAGCAATATCATTCATTACGGCGGATCGAAAGGTTCGCCGCTTGTTTCAATAATTGTCAGTATGCAAAAAAAACTTTTCCTTCTCGATGCAATGGCGCTTATATTCCGTGCATATTATGCGCTTATCCGCAACCCGCGTGTAACCAGCAAAGGCAAAAATACCAATGCACAATTTGGATTTACCAATACGCTTATAGAGTTAATCAATAACCAGAAGCCATCGCATATGGCAGTGTGTTTTGATACGCATGCCCCAACAGAACGTCATACTGATTTTGCAGACTATAAAGCCAACCGCCAGGAAGCTCCGGAAGATTTATTGAATGCAATGCCGGATATAAAAAGGATTATCCGCGGATTTAATATACCTGTCATTGAAATTGATGGTTACGAAGCAGATGATATTATTGGTACACTCAGCAAAAAAGCAGCAGATGCCGGCTATGATGTCTTTATGGTTACTCCCGATAAAGATTATGGCCAACTGGTAAGCGAGAAGGTAAAAATTTATAAACCCGGTTACCAGGGTGGCGACGTAGAGATTATGGGTCCGCAGGAGGTAATTGCCAAATGGAATATAAAAAATGTATCGCAGGTTATAGACATTTTAGGGTTGATGGGCGATGCTGTAGATAATATACCCGGCATTGCTGGTGTAGGAGAAAAAACAGCAGCAAAGCTTTTGGCAGAATATGAAACCCTTGAAAAAGTATTGGAAAATGCAGATAAAATAAAAGGTGCGTTGGGAGAAAAAGTAAGAAATGGAAGAGAAGCAGCTATGATGAGCAAGAAGCTGGCAACTATTATCATGAATGTACCGTGCGAATTTCATGAAGAAGATTTCAGGGTTAAGGAAGTTGATAAGGATGCATTAAAAGAAGTGTTTGCAGATTTAGAATTTAAAACCATTGGCAAAAGAATTTTTGGTGAAGAGTTTAATCTGTTTACTGCAACCGGCGCTGCTGCAGGCGCAACCCCTGCACCGGTAAAACAAACTGCAGTACAAACTGATTTGTTTGGAAATATTATAGAAACACCTGCAGAAGCAATACCAGTTAAGCAAAGTGAAGAAGGCTTTGTTCCGGCAGAAGGTTCGGTTGCAGAAAAAAACATCAATAACACTGCACACGAGTATACAGTTATTGAAGGGGATGCCGCAATAAAAAAATTTGTAGCCTCATTAATGAAGCAAAAAGAAATTTGTTTTGATACAGAGACTACAGGCATAGATGCCAACGATGCAGAAATTGTAGGAATGAGTTTTTCTTATGAAGCAGGTAAAGCATTTTATGTTCCTTGTCCGCCCGACCAGGACAAAGCAAAAAAAATAATGCAGCAGTTTGAGCCACTCTTTAATAATACCAAAATAGTATGGGTAGGACAGAATCTGAAGTATGATATGCTGGTATTAAAATGGTACGGACTAGAACTTAAAGGCGAAATTTTTGATACCATGCTGGCGCATTATGTTATTGAACCAGATGGTAAAAGAGGAATGGATACACTTAGTGTGCAATACCTCGGCTATGAACCTGTACATATTGAAGAACTGATTGGAAAGAAAGGAAAAGGCCAGGGAAACATGCGTGATGTGGAGCTGGAAAAAATAAAAGAATACGCCGCAGAAGATGCAGACATCACCCTGCAACTGAAACATAAATTTGTACCACTACTAAAACAAAAAGAAGTAGAAAAGGTATTTAGCCAGGTAGAAAATCCATTGGTAAAAGTGTTAACTGCAATGGAGTTTGAAGGTATAAGAGTAGATGAGGATTTTTTGAAAGATTATTCTAAACAACTGGAAAAGGAAGCGAAGCAGGCAGAAGAAAATGTATATAAACAGGCTGGCGTGAGGTTTAACCTTGCATCTCCAAAACAACTTGGCGAAGTATTGTTTGATAAACTGCAACTTGATCCTAAAGCGAAGAAAACAAAAACAGGTCAGTACGCTACAGGTGAAGATGTACTGCTGAAACTTGCACACCAAAGCAAAATAGTAGAAGATATTCTTGCCTTTCGGGAACTTACAAAGTTGAAATCAACTTATGTAGATGCACTGCCACTAATGGTAAACCGAAAAACCGGCAGGGTGCATACTTCTTATGCGCAGGCGGTTGCTGTAACAGGCCGTTTGTCAAGCAACAATCCTAACCTTCAAAACATTCCGGTAAGAACAGAACGGGGCAGGGAAATAAGAAAAGCATTTATACCAAGAGATAAAGATCATGTACTTGTTTCAGCAGATTACTCACAGATTGAACTGCGCATAGTTGCAGCCATCAGCGCCGATGAAAATATGTGCAATGCGTTTAAAACGGGTAAAGACATTCATACAGCTACTGCTGCAAAAGTTTTTAATGTAGAAGAGAAAGACGTTACCAAAGAAATGCGTTATAAAGCAAAGAGCGTAAACTTTGGCATTATCTACGGGCAGGGTGCATTTGGCCTTGCAGACAACCTTGGCATCAGCCGCACAGAAGCAAAAGAGATCATAGATAATTATAAAAAGCAATTTCCCAATATCCAGAAGTATATGGATGATACCATCAACTTTGCAAAGGAAACGGGTTATGTGGAAACCTTGATGGGCCGTAAACGCTGGCTTCGTGATATTAACTCTGCAAATTTTACCGTACGTGGCTTTGCGGAAAGAAATGCCATTAATTCTCCAATACAAGGAACTGCAGCGGACATGATCAAAATGGCAATGATTAAGATTCACGAAGTATTCAATAAGAAAAAATTCAAATCAAAAATGTTGCTGCAGGTGCATGACGAATTGATTTTTGATGCACATAAAGATGAACTGGAAACCATCAAGCCAATTATTATTGAATGTATGCAATCTGCATTGGAATTGCCTAACGGGGTACCTGCAAATGCCGAGATTGGTAGTGGCGAGAACTGGCTGGTGGCGCATTAGAAAAAGCAAGGCTGTTTTTTTGCATCAATCTTATTTATATGAAATCAGTTTTAGATAAAGCAACAAGAGATGAGTTAATCAGCAGGATTAATTCTCTTAGCGAAAATAGTACTGCTGTGTGGGGTAAAATGGATATCCGGCAAATGTTGAAACATAGTACTGAAGCAGAAAAATTGTTTATGGGCAAGGTTAAATTTAAACGTTCTTTTATCGGCCGCATTTTTGGCAAAATGGCTTTAAAAGGTTTTCTTAAAGATGAAAACCCGGTTAAAAAAAATATGCCTACACTTCCTGAAATAAAGATTACAAAACCAGTAACCTGTAATGTAGCAGAAGAAAAAAGAAATGGGCTTCACTGGTAGAAGAATATGGTCACTATTCCAACCCGGAATTTATACATCCATTTTTTGGGAAAATGACAAAGGAACAATTAGGTCAGTTTGCGTATAAACATATCGATCATCATTTGCGTCAGTTTAATGCCTAAGAATAACAGCCGCAGATTTTTTAACCACAGCGGCACAAGTAACACAAAAAAGCACAGGGTTAATACAAACTTTTATCCACGATAACTTTTAAGGCAATACACAGAGGGTTTCTTCGAAACCTCGACTTGCAGCTAAAAGCTAGCAGCTATAGATAACGGCAACCCCGTTGTTTAAAACTGCGTACCTTTAAATGTCTTTAAAAAACAACATGCAGGGGCATGAAACAAATTCTCTTTTCATGTATAATTTCCATTTTAATTTTTTCCTGCGGGAAAACAGGTTCTGTTTATACTGCCACCCCCACTCCTTGCAACACTTATGATGATTCAGCAACAATTTCAATCAAGATTATAGGACTGTGGAAACTAAGGACATCTACATGCTGGAAGAGCACAGAAACGCCTGCTGATAAAAATATTCAGGTAAATGTTGTATCAAATGGAACGTATACTGTAACAGAAAAAACAGTGGTTGTAGCTCAGGGCAACTGGAAATTAAAAAGCATTGTTACCAATCAATGGATCATGGATCTTACTGTTCCTTACGAATATCTAAATGGCTTTATTCTTTTTTGCAACAACAAAGTTTCTTTTGCCGATGGCTACAGGGATGGTTGTAACAGTTTTTTTGATAAGATAAATTGATTATTACCCCGGCACCTTAAAAAATCTTCCAGTCTTTGCCTATAAAATCCCTTTTAGGGAAACCAGTTACACATAAAAACAGCATTAAAAAATCCCATTACGGGAAAAGTGGTTTGCAAAAAGATTTGCCGGCATAACAATTGCGCTATAAATCTTTGAAAACTTGCTGAATAGGAGCAGTTGTGGCGGGGCAAAAAAATGCCTGGTTAAATGCCTTACATTAACAAAATCTTTAAGTAATAAAAGCAAACTTTAGGGTCATAAAATCGTCTCACTCTCATACGTAATGTCGAATACCGAATTATTCAAATAAAATTCTTGTCATGAACATCTTTTACAAAAAATCCTGGTTGTTTTTCTTCACTGTTATTCTTTGCAGTGCAGCATTTGCACAACAGGATTGGCCAAAAAGCATTACCGGCAATAATGGCGAGCAAATAAAAATTTATCAGCCGCAAGTAGAATCATATTCAGGAAACACTTTAAAATCGAGGTCGGCCGTTTCGGTTATACCAGATGGCAAAACAGACCCGGTTTTTGGTGCATTCTGGTGGCAGGCCAATGTAACAGATAATGGCCGCACCGTTACAGTGCAGTCAATGGATGTTACCAATATTAAATTCCCCGACGGTGTAGATGACGCAGCTACAGCAAGCATTAAAGACAAACTGGAGTCATCTATTCCACAAATGAATATCAGCCTTTCAAAAGATGATATTGAAAACTCATTAAACAATACACAACAGCAGGTTAAATTGTCTTCTTCTTTTAATAATACTCCTCCTAAAATAATATACACTACAAAACCTTCTATGCTTGTGTTGATTGATGGTCAGCCTAAAATGCAAAGCAATTCTACATATGGCGTAGAGGCTGTGGTAAACTCACCTTTTACCATTGTTAAAAACAATGATGGGTTGTATTATTTATACGGTGGTAAACAATGGTATAGCTCATATTCAGCAACAGGCCCTTACAATTATTCAGCAGTTATTCCTGATAATATTAAGCAGATTGAAACAGCGGTAAAGAACAGTGAGAACGCTAATAATAACAATAATGTTAGCAATGGAACTGATAACTCTGTCACTAACAGCGATGTAATTCCTGAAATTATTGTAAGCACAGAACCTGCAGAATTAATACAATCAGACGGTGAAGCAAACTTTGCACCTGTAGAAAATACCAACCTGCTGTATGTAAAAAATTCTTCCAACGATATTTTTATGGACGTTACCTCTCAGCAATATTATGTGTTGCTTAGCGGACGCTGGTATAAAGCTTCATCATTAAAAAGCCAGTGGCAGTACATTAATGCAGATAAATTACCTGCAGACTTTGCGAGGATTCCTGCTGGTTCACCTAAAGACAATGTGCTGGCAAGTGTAGCGGGAACAGACCAGGCAAATGAAGCAGTAATGGACAACGCTATTCCGCAAACGGCGAAAATAGATCGCAGAACAGCTACTACCAGCGTTACTTACGATGGTAACCCTCAGTTTGAAAATATTAATGGTACACGTTTGCAGTACGCTGTAAATGCATCTGCTACAGTATTAAGGTTTGAAGGAACATACTACGCTATTGATAATGGTGTTTGGTTTCAATCAAACAGTCCTAATGGTCCATGGGAAGTAAGTGCTTATCGTCCGCAGGATGTAGACAATATACCTCCCAGCTATCCTGTGTACAATTCCAAGTATGTTTATGTATACGATGCAACACCCGATTATGTGTATACAGGTTATACTCCTGGCTACCTCAATGCATATGTATATGGTCCAACACTTGTTTATGGTACCGGTTATTATTACCGTCCGTGGTGGCGCACACACTATTATGCCCGTCCGTACACTTGGGGTTTTTCTATGAATTATACGCCTTGGTATGGTTGGGGCTATGGTTGTGGTTTTGGTTACAGTTGGTTTAATATAGGTTTTGGCTTTAACTCATGGTGGGGTGGTGGTTATTATGGTGGATGGTGGGGCCCTTCTGCTTATCGCCCATACTACGCATACGGTTATCACAATTACGGATATTATGGTTATAACTGTGGCTATGCTTACCACAATAGCGTTCGCATAAACGTAAATTATACCAACAATATTTATAATAACAACCGCAGGTATGTAACCAATTACAATAACCGCAGTTTTGTAAACAATAACAGGTATAATAACTATAATGGTAATCGTGGTAATGCATTCAATAACCGTGGTGCCAACGGAAACTACAACAATGGCAATGGCGGTAACAGAATGAATAATAATAACGGGTATAATAACAATAACCGCAACGTTTTTGGAAACAGGTTTAATAACCAGAATAACAATAACCCACGTGGCGGGTTTGATAATAACAACAGAACAACACCTAACGGAAATAATAATAATGGTTTTGGACGCGGTCGAGATTTCCAGGGTCAGAATAACAATGGCGCTGACGGCAACAGGAGCTTTACACAACCAAGGCGTGAATACAATCCGCAAGGAAATAACAACAATAACAATAGTAACAGAAGCTTTAGCAGGCCTCCGCAAATAGACAGAATGCAACGTGGTACTACACCTTCTTTTGACCGCGGTGGAAATGGAGGCGGATCAAGACCAAGCTTTGGTGGCGGAGGTGGCGGAGGTTCAAGACCGAGCTTTGGTGGTGGAGGTGGTGGAAGATCATCCGGCGGCGGTGGTAATGGTGGAGGCGGTGGTCGCGGTGGTGGTGGTAGACATGGAAGATAAAATATAAGGACGGTTGTTTATACAGTGTTTTGAAAGCAGCTTCAATTAATTTTGCTGAACTTTCAAAACACTTTTTTATTAAAACATAATTTTACCCAAGACAATTATCATTAATGCACTGGAGAGATTACTTCTTTTTTGTTGAAAAAATTGGCAGCCGCTATTTTATTTTCGCTGCAGTCGCTTTTTTAATATTCTATATTTTATTGAAGAGTAAACTTGGGTATAAGAAAATTCAACTAAAGTTTCCCAAACAAAAAGATTATGTAAGAGAGATAAGCTATTCAATCTGTACCATTGCTATTTTTGGATTAGTACCTGTTCTGCTTATAAAAAACCCTTACGTTGTTCCGCATACATTATATTACAGGAATATAAACGATTACGGTTGGTTTTATTTCTTTACCGCATTCCCGTTAATGTTTATCATACACGATACCTATTTTTACTGGACGCACAGACTGATGCACCATAAGAAACTGTTCAAAATTTTTCATCTGGTGCATCATCATTCTACTAATCCTTCGCCCTGGGCTGCGTATTCTTTTCATCCGCTGGAAGCTATTGTGGAAGCTGGCGTCTTTGCAGTCTTCTTGTTTACAATACCGGTTCACCCGCTCCATTTTTATCTTTTCTTTTTCTTTATGATAGTATACAATGTATACGGTCATTTGGGTTATGAACTCTATCCAAAAGGTTTTAGCAGGCATTGGTTGGGCAAATGGATAAATACTTCTGTAAGCCATAACCAGCACCATCATTATTTTAAAGGCAATTACGGCTTGTATTTTACTTTCTGGGACAGAATGATGGGTACAATCCGTTCAGACTATGAACAGCAATTTGAAGAAGTAAAAGCAAGGATAAAATAGATTTACCTGTTTTACATTTGCACATGCTTTTTTCTGCCAAAGTTTTATCATTTATTAAAAAACTGGAATTCCCTGATATAATACCAGCCGGCATTGAAGTAATGACGCCGTTCGAAGACGCAACTGTAATGGAAGCTTGCCAATCGTTCTATAAAAAATTTTATAGTGATAATAAGCAGCGGCGAATGATTATAGGTATTAACCCCGGAAGGTTTGGTGGCGGTGTTACAGGTATTCCATTTACAGATCCTATACGTTTGCAAAACGATTGTGGTATAAAAAACGAATGGGTTAAAAAGCAGGAGCTTTCTTCCTTGTATGTGTATGAAATGATAAAAGCATTTGGAGGTACAAATAGTTTTTATAATCAGTTTTATATAACGGCTGTCAGCCCTCTGGGCTTTACACAAAATGGAAAAAACCTTAATTATTATGATGATAAAAAATTACAGGAAGATATTAAGCCGTTTGTAATTGATTGCATGCTTAAGCAATTCAAATTTGGTATTGATAGAAGTGTTGCATACTGCCTCGGCGATGGAAAAAATTTCAAATACCTGGCTAAATTAAATGATGAACAACATTTTTTTGAGAGCATTATTCCATTGGCGCATCCACGTTTTATTATGCAGTATAAACTAAAAAAGAAACAGGAATATATTAATCATTACATAGCACAACTGAATGCCTTCAACACCTAACTTTATACCATGCAGCCTGTAATATTTTATTGTTATGATGCTTATTGTGGCTGGTGCTATGGTTTTAGCCCGGTTATAAAAGAAATAGCTACTGTATACAAAAACAGCTTAAGCTTTGAAGTATTGTCTGGTGGAATGATTATAAGCGATACGCCTAAACCTATTTCCGTTACTGCTGGTTATATTGAAAAAGCCTATAAAACAGTAGAGGAGTATACAGGAATACAATTTGGCAGCGATTATCTATGGCATATACGCAACCCGGATAAAAGCGATTGGTATCCAAATTCAGAAAAACCTGCAATAGCTATGTGCATTTTCAAAGAATATTTTCCTGACGAACAAGTAGCATTTGCAGCAGATTTACAATATGCATTGCATTATGAAGGAAGGGATTTGTGTGACGATGAAGCTTACCGCCATTTACTGGAAAAATATAAAATTGATGCAGATGATTTTTACAGTAAGTTAAAAAGCCCCGAATACAAAGAGAAAGCTTATTATGAGTTTTCGTTGGTAAAGCAATTGCAGGTTACTGGTTTTCCGGCTGTGTTGTTGCAGGCAAACGAAAGTAAATTCTATTTAATTGCACGGGGATATACCAATTACGAAACCTTGCACGAAAGAATTGAAAACGTGTTAAAAGAAATTAATACTGCACAATAACAGCATTTACATGAAAAAAATTATCAGCCTTTTATTTTTCTGTTTAGTTATAGCAATATGCTCATGCGGTCAGTCTAATAATAAAATGGATTTTGAAAAATATGATCCTGTGTCTACACTGGTTGTGCCGGAACATCATTTGCAGCAAGCCAAGTTTCCATTTATAGATGTACACAATCATCAATGGAGTATGGCCAGCCAAGATTTAACTGGTCTTGTAAATGATATGGATAAACTGAATTTAAAAGTAATGGTGAACCTGAGCGGTGGCAATGGAAGCGGGCTAAAGAAAATGATGGAGAATATAAAAGCCAATTATCCTAAAAGGTTTATTGTATTTGCGAACATCAATTTTTCTGGTATAGGAGAAAACGGATGGACGGAAAAAGCGGTAAGGCAATTAGAAGAAGATGTGCGCAATGGCGCAAATGGATTAAAAATTTTTAAAGATCTTGGTCTTAATGTAAAAGATAATACAGGTAAATTGGTTGCAGTTGATGATCCAAGATTGGATGCTATTTGGTCCAAGGCAGGTGAACTAAAAATTCCTGTTCTTATACACACAGCAGATCCTAAATCATTTTGGGATCCGGTGGATGAAAAAAACGAAAGATGGCTGGAGATAACAACACACCCAGGCCGTAAAAGAGGCCCAAACGATCCTGCTCCGTGGGAGACATTAATTGAAGCGCAGCACCGCATGTTTAAAAAACATCCAGGTACAACATTCATTGCTGCTCATTTTGGATGGTACCCCAATGATTTAACAAAGCTTGGATCTTTGCTTGATGCCATGCCCAATGTTAACGTAGAATTTGGTGCAGTAATAGCGGAGCTGGGACGACAACCACGGACAGCAAGAAAGTTTTTTGAAAAATACCAGGATAGAATTTTGTTTGGAAAAGATAGTTGGGTACCTGAAGAATATGCCACCTATTTCAGAGTATTGGAAACGGAAGATGAATACTTTCCTTATCATAAAAAATACCACGCCTTTTGGCGCATGTATGGCATTGGCCTGCCCGATGAAATTCTTAAAAAAGTTTATTATAAAAACGCATTGCGCATTGTGCCTGGTATTGATAAGTCTTTGTTTCCAGGATAATAAAATACCTTCAGGGTAATTATAAAATGCAAAAAGCTGTCGTTAGACAG
Organism: Chitinophagaceae bacterium; assembly: GCA_044227095.1. GTDB lineage: Bacteria > Bacteroidota > Bacteroidia > Chitinophagales > Chitinophagaceae > JACMLD01. The sequence continues at coordinate 1,567,394 of JBGAFV010000001.1, forward strand.
CTTTTTGCATTATGCTCAGAAAATATTTTTGTTTGGACAGTTCAGATGGGAGAGCGTTTTTCTGAGTACGATTTGGCTTTTTAAGGATTTGGATAATGGACGAACAAGAATGGTTTACGGTTTAGGACTATTGGGTTTGGTTTTCTAGGTTTGGATATTGATTTTTTAAGGATAAAGATAATTAGGGTGGTTTTCTAAGGTTTAGGATTTAGGGGTTATCAGGGGATTTGGATATTTCGTTCTTGCTGATACAAAGATGCTACGCTTATAGCCGGAAATGAAACTAATTCGGCTTTGGGCGTATTTTCTTCGATAAATGGATAAAAAAGGCAGATGGCTTATTTCTCGCAAAGGCCGACAGGGGATTACTCAGTCAGAGACCTGTTTACAAATGCCAGCAATGGTTGCAGGGTTTCAAAAGCCTCAAGTGTTGTTTTAAGAAGGTCTTTGGAGGTAATAACACCATCGTCCAGTTTCTTTATGCCAATAAAACTTTTCAGTTTTATATAATCTGCTGCAGGATTATCTTTATCAAAACCCTGCGGCACTTTTACCAGGCTTGTATCTCCATCTTTTATTAAATCACCATAAACAGCAGTAAACTTTTTCGATCCAATAATCTTTTTGAATTCATCATAGCAATAATCTATTTCTTGTCTTACCTTTTTTAATTCAGGCGGCATTGGTACCCATAGGCCACCGCCAACAAATGCTTCTCCGGGCTGGCAATGAAAATAATATCCGGCATAGATTGATTTTTTGCCTCCGCGGTTAATGCTTGCGCCAAAATTATTTTTATAGGGTGATTTATCTTTTGAAAAACGAACATCGCGGTTAATGCGGAACATGCAATCTTTTGCTTTCAGATCTTTTATTGTTTCATCTTTCTTACTATGTTTATCAATAACAGTTTGTATAAAATTTGCGAAGTCTGCTTTTGCAGTGTCATATTCAGAACGGTTTTTTTCGAACCAGAGTTTGCTATTGTTTTTTTGCAGGCCCTTTAAAAATTTGATGGTAGCAGTTTGCAGCATGCGGATGTGTTTATCTGTTCAAATTAATAATAGTGTAATGAATTAAGAATGCAAAGGTATAACAAGAAGTAAAGCATATTGTTTTTAAGCGTTCATGCTTATTTATTTTTCAACTGTTGTACTATGAAAATTGATATACGGGTAAAGAAAAAAATAAAGGGTGATTTATAAAATCACCCTTAAATCAGTTTGGACATGCAATACGCTATTTCCTGATGCGGCCCCAGTTTTCACCGCTTTTAATACGGTACATGGTCATTTCACTTACGCCAAATTTCTCTGCCACTTTTTTAATGGTGAGTTTTCTTTTAGGGTCGTTAAGCGTTTTCTTAATAGATTTTACCTGAGCAGCCGTAAGCTTAAGGCCTACTGTTCTGTTTGCCTGTACTTTTTTATAGGCAATTTTTGCAGGGCTTTTTTGCTGATGGTCGATCATGGTTTCTAATGTTGACCATTGCAGATTTTTACTGCTGTTATCCATTTTATTGTGATTAACATGGATAACATACTTGTGCTTGTTGGTTGGCTTCTTGTTAAAAAGCCGGGCGATTTCCCTGTGAATGTACAGCGTACCATTGTTTTCAGGACGGTGCAGATTCAGGGTTTTGTAACCGGTTGTAATGGATCCTTGCAATAGTTTTCCATCTTGCAGCACATCGTTTTTGTAACTGGCAATACGCCCACTGGATGACAAGGCGTATTTGTTTCTGAGCTGCTTCCATCCGGGAAACTGAAGCGGTTTCCATACTTCGGCGGACAGTGCTTTTATCATGCCTGGTATTTTTTTAAAGTTAATGAAATATTACAGCTTTGTTATTTTATTTTTTTAGTGAATATTACTAACGACAACCCTTGTATAGACGAAACTTATCAACCCCGCAAAGACGGGCATGTTTTTTTGTAGTTGCTGCCTTTTTGCCTCTGAAAAGAAGTCAATTTTTTAAAAAATTTCGGTTGCGCTGCCAGTTAGTTTTAAAGCTATTTTTTAACCATGTTCAAAAATTCCTGTTCGGTAATAACATGCACACTGGTTATTTTTTTTGCTTTCTCCAGCTTGGAACCGGCATCTTCGCCTACTACAAGGTAATTAAGTTTGCTGCTTACGCCACCCAATATTTTTCCGCCGCCAGCTTCTACCAGTTCTTCTGCTTCAGTGCGTTTTAACTGGGCAAGTGTACCTGTAAATAAAAAAGTTAGCCCCGCCAGGTTTCCCTCGGTAGCAGCACCTGTTTGCTTTTTATCGTTGGTTAAATTAACTCCGGCAGCTTCCAGTTGTGCCAGCAATGCTATATTGTCGTTGTTGTGAAAGAATTCGTAAATACTACCAGCTACTTTCGGGCCAATGTCTTCCAGGTTAAGCAATTCTTCAAGGGAAAGCTTTGCAGCATCAGGCAAATAAGTAACGGCATTGGCCAGTATTTTCGCTGTTGTTTCGCCTACATAACGTATGCCCAGGCCAAATATAACGCGGTGCAATGGTTGCAGTTTTGACTTCTCAATAGCTGCCGTAAGGTTGTCTATTGATTTTTTTCCAAAGCCTTCCAGTTTGCTAATGGCATCAAAATCTATATGATAAATGCCGGGTATGCTTTTCAATAACCCCAGTTCATAAAACTTTCTTACGTTGGCTTCACCAAAACTGCGTATATCCATAGCATCTTTGCTTACAAAATGGATAATGCGTTCTACTACCTGCGCCGGGCATTGTGGGTTTACACATCTCCATACAGCTTCTGCTTCTGGTTTTATAAGTTTATGATCGCATACAGGGCATTTTTTGGGAAATATAATTTTCTTCTCAGTACCATCACGCAGCTCTGCCTGGCTTTTTACTATGTAAGGAATTACATCGCCTGCCCTTTCTACCAATACTGTATCGCCAATCATCAGATCTTTTTCCTTTATTACATCCTCATTGAAAAGAGATATAGAGCCAACAGTTACGCCGCCAATGGGTACGGGGTCAATTTTGGCAACCGGGGTTATACTACCGGTTCTGCCTACCTGGAATTCTACATTGCGTAATTTGCTGGTGCCTTGTCTGGCTTTAAATTTATACGCAATGGCCCATCGGGGATGGTGTGTTGTTTGTCCTAACCTGTCTTGCAGTTCTATACTGTTCACTTTTATAACCATGCCATCAATTTCATACGGCATATCATCACGTCCCTTTTCAAATTCGTTGGCATAATCAATTACCTGCTGAATATTTTTGAAAACCTTTTTTTCTTTTACAGGGCTGCGAAAGCCAAGGTTCCACAACATTTCCAGGGCGCCGCTATGAGTGCTCAAAGCTTCATCGCCTTTTTTACCTGTTTTAGCATTAAGACCATCTGCCGTAAAATAACTAACGTGATAAAGAAATGCTTCAAGGTTTCTTCTTTTTACTTCTGCAGGATCTTTAATGCGCAAAGAGCCAGAAGCCGCATTTCGGGGATTAGCTAAGGGGGGGAGGCCCGTTGCAGTTAAATCATCATTATATTTTTTAAATGCTTTCTTAGTCATCAACACTTCTCCGCGAATTTCTATTGACTGTATGCCATACTCTGAAAAAGCAGCAGAAAGTGGCACTGATTTTATCTGTTTAATATTAGTAGTAATTTCATCGCCTTGTACACCATCACCTCGTGTAGCCGCACGTGTTAGTAAATCGTTTTCATAAATAAGACTGATGCTGGCACCATCGAATTTTGGCTCTGCACAATATTCTATTGCGGAAAGACCAGCAGCTTCACGCACTTTTCTATCCCAGTCAAGCAAATCTTCTGCATTGTAAGAGTTTTCAAGCGAAAGCATGCCTACCATATGCTGTACAGTAGGAAAATCTTTGGTAAGCCCCTTAGCTACACGTTGTGTTGGGCTGCTGGAAGTAATAAGCCCTGGATTAGCTTCTTCTATTTTTTCCAGTTGCTTGTACAATTGATCATATTCGTAATCAGCTAATAGTGGATCGTCTATTACATAGTAGCGGTATTCATGAAAGCGAAGTACTTTGCGGAGATCTTCTATTTGTGTTGGTTTAATAGAATGCTTGCTACTCTCCTCCATTAATTTTTGGGTGAGCTTTTGCAGATCTTTTGTTTGCGGTACAGAATACATAGCTAAGATTATTTGGTCTATAAAATTAAGGGAATGGCGGGTGAATAAGTGTAAGAATAAATGGTAATGCAAACAAAAGATTGCGCCAGGGTTTGGGTTGCAGCACGGCTGAATTGAAAAAAATTCACTCGTTCGAACAGGTATCGTTTTACATTTATCTATGGCTCATTGTAGAGCTTAGGACTTTTCTATTATTTTGCTGATTGCATTATCTTACGTCATCATTTTAAACCATAGTATGAAAACAGCATTTACTTTTTTGTGTCTAACATTTCTTTGTCTTGCATCAGTTGCCCAGAATTTTGAAGGGGAAATGATATATAAAAATTCTTATAAAATAAAAATCCCCGGAATTACAAATGAAAAATTTACAGAGATGATGGGAACACGACAAGAATATTACGTTAAAGGAGGCGAATACAAATCCATAAATAACGGCAGTTTGGTACAGTGGCAAGCGTATATAAACAAAGAAAACAAACTGTATACAAAAATGTCTTCTTCTGAAGAAGCATTGTGGAATGATGGAGCCGTAAACGATGATGAAGTTTTAAAAGCAGAAATAAATAAAGGTGTTACGGAAGTATTAGGCTACAAATGCGACGAGCTTGTGCTAACCTGCAAAACCGGAATACAAAAGTATTATTTCAATACTAAGTTTGGAATAGACCCAAAACTTTATAGTAATCATAAGTTTGGCAATTGGTACGAAATTATTTCCAGAACAAAAGCTTTGCCGCTTAAAATGATAATCGACAATGCACAGTTTTCATTGGAAAGTATTGCCGAAGAAATAAAACCCATGAAGCTGGAGCAATCTTTTTTTTATTTACCAGCAGGTATTGCAACAAAGAAAAGTCCACACTAATAAAACTGCTGGTATTATGCCTCTGCCATTTCCTTTTTTTTCTTTCTGCTGCTGTTCATTAAGCGTTTGCGGTGTTGCAGGCCCCATTCACGCATTTCATCTATAATACTATTGAGTGATTGGCTGTACTTGGTAAGTGCATATTCAACCGTTACTGGCGATGTTGCATAAACAGTGCGTGTTACAAATTCATTCAGCTCAAGCTCCTTTAATTCTTTTGATAAAATTTTTGGAGTGATTTCTTCAAGCGATCGCTGCAGATCTTTAAATCTTGCAGGCCCACTGCTTAGTGCAATAATAATGGGCAGTTTCCATTTTCCGCTTAATACATAGAGTGTGTCACGCACTGCACTGATGCTGGTTTTACAAACCTCAGAGTTATGGGGTATGCTTGAATTGGTCATAACGTATTGTTTTATAGTTGCTATCCCAAAGGATACCGGTATCCTTTGGGATAGTAGTATCTTTTAGATAGTAAAGGTAAGTAGCTTTGTGCTAACAAAAAAGGAATTGTTATACAATGGAAATTGGTATAGATAGTTTTGCAGCAAAGTTTGCCAATAGTAACGCCAATGCGCATGACGATGCTATAGCTATGGCACAACTGCTGGAAAGAATAAAACATGCAGACAATGCAGGACTTGATGTATTTGGTATTGGTGAACACCACCGCAAAGGATTTCTTGATTCTGCACCATCAATGATTCTTGCTGCTGCAGCGGCAGGAACAAAAAACATACGCCTTACCAGTGCAGTTACTGTGCTTAGTTCAGCAGATCCTGTACGTGTATTTCAAAACTTTGCAACGCTGGATCTTATTTCCCATGGCCGGGCAGAAATGGTGTTGGGCCGCGGCTCATTTACTGATGCATTTCCTTTATTTGGTTACAAGCTGGAAGATTACGATGAACTTTTTGCAGAGAAGCTTGATCTACTTCTTAACATTCGCAAAAACGAATTTGTAACCTGGTCGGGTAAATTTCGCCCGGCATTGCAAAACCAGCCTATTTACCCAAGGCCATTACAGGATACTTTACCTGTATGGTTAGGCGTAGGCGGCACACCTGCATCGTTTGTGCGTGCAGGTATGCTTGGGCTCCCGCTTATGGTAGCAATCATTGGCGGAGAAACACACCGTTTCAGGCCTTTGATTGAATTATACAGAAATGCTGGTGCACAGGCAGGATATACACCCGATCAATTAAAAGTTGGATTGCATTCATTAGGATACGTTGCTAAAACAACAGAAGAAGCAATAGAAGATTTTTATCCCGGCTATGCAGCAAGCATGACTAAAATTGGAAAAGAACGTGGGTGGCCACCCATGACAAGGGGCAGGTTTGAAGCACAGGCTGGCGATACAGGAGCATTGCTGGTAGGAAGTGCTGAAGATGTAGCTCAAAAAATTCTCCGGCATAGTGAAGCACTAGGCGGCATATCAAGGTTAAGTTTTCAAATGGACACAGCAGAGCTTAGCCAGCAAAAACTAATGCAATCTATTGAGCTGATTGGAACAAAATTGAAACCATTGGTAAACGTGTAACAGCGATACCGATTAATTAACAATGCTAAAAGCAATTAAGCATTTACTGCTCTTCGCTAACAAAAACAAAACATCATGAAAACAAATAAAATTATTTACTGGACAGCAACAACTATAGTAGCTGTTATGATGACATTTTCTGCGTATTCTTATTTAACCAATCCTGCAATTGCACAGGCATTTCAGCACCTTGGTTTTCCGGGATATTTTCGTGTAGAACTGGCTATTGCAAAATTGATTGGAGCAGTAGTACTTCTTGCACCCGTTGCACCACGTTTTAAAGAATGGGCTTATGCCGGTTTTGCTATTACTTTTATATCTGCTTTTACAGCACATACTGCATTAGGAGATCCTGCTAATTATAAAGTAATGACAATTGTTTTCCTGGCATTGTTGGTAACGTCTTATGTTAGCTATCATAAATTAGCAAGCAATAATTTAAAAATAGCAACGGCGTAATAATATAAGAAGGCAAAATTATTTCTACAGCTTAGCGAAGATTGCTAAGCTTTTTTATTGGAGAAAGTTTATCAGGCAAAATAAAAAACTCTTACGCAGTCTTCTTCATAGCTGCTTCGCCAGAATAAAATGAAGGCTTTAAAGATTGCAGGATATCGTTGTTTGAAGCTTTTTTGTCCGATGAAATATAGGTTATTAAAGCCCAGGCAGCAGCAATAGGCCAGCCAATAATGATAATCTGCAAAGCAAGGCAGATGTATCCGGGCACATATTTCTCACGGAGAAAAAAAGAAAACCACGGAAGCAAAATGGCAATTCGTTTCATGGTAAGCATTTTGTTAAGAGGAAACGTAGGTTATTTCTATTTATTTCAATAATAAAGGCCTCATTTAGGGATACAAGAAAGCATAAGGAAAGGATAAGTGCATTTATATACCGCGGTAGCGGTTGTTTAGATATGGCACAGAAGGTGAAGCTGAATATACTTTGTGAGGCTGACCCCACATTATCGTAAATATACGAATATAACCAATTGAAGTCAAAAATTGGGCCACGACACATGCGGATGATTGTTGCAATTTCACTCACACGGCTTTTAGCAACAACTTTTTATAATGATTGAATGAATGAACAGCAGCAAAAAATCGGGGTAAATGTTTAGGAGTATATTATTTTCGCAGTACTGTGTTTAGGTGCAGTTAAAATAAAACGAATGCCAGTTTCAGCCATCCCAAAGGATATTAAAACCATACTCACGCAACTTGAAAATGAGGGGCATAACGGTATTTCTGTAGACTGTGTAATTTTTGGATTTGATGAAGATGAATTAAAAGTTCTGCTCATTAAATCTGATCTTAAAAACTTTGAGGGTAAATGGTCGCTGCTGGGAGATTTAATAGACAGGAAAGAAACGCTTGATGGCGCTGCTTACCGCATTTTAAGAGAACGAACAGGCATGGATGATGTTTACCTGGAGCAGGTAAAATCTTTTGGCGAAATAGACAGGCACCCCGCTGCAAGGGTTATTACGGTTGCATATTGTTCGCTGGTAAACGTGCAACACCATAAATTAAAAAAACCTGACAATGAACTGCACTGGCATACGGTAAGGCATATTGAAGAAATGGCCTTCGATCATAAAAAGATACTTGACGCATGCTACCACTGGTTGCAGAAAAGGATACAAGAGCATCCACTGGGCTTTAGTCTTCTTCCTAAAAAATTTTCATTGCGTGAACTGCAGAATTTGTACGAGGCGATACTTGGAGTAAAGCTTGACAGGCGCAACTTCAGAAAAAAATTCTTTTCTATGAATTTGCTGGAAGATACCGGCGAATATGAGGCTGATGTACCACACCGGCCCGGCAAATTATATCATTTCAATTACGAAAAATACCGGCAGAAAGAACAAAAAAAATGGTTTGGAATTGATTTTTAAACCAATCCTAAACCATTTGGTAACATTACATACCGGCATCTATACCCGCAGTAATAATTATGTTTGAAGGATAAATCTTTCAATAACCATTAACGGGGAGAAACTGCTTATTCTGTTGTAACAGGCATTGTTTCCCGGGCGTAGTTCAGCACATTTAATATTACTTCTGCACGTGGTGCATATAACTCAGTGTTAAGCTGATTTACGGAAGCTTCAATTACATTAAATTTCTGCTGTAAAGCCCAATCGTTGGTTAAAGCATCTTTAATTGCGGTAGTCTTGTCCGGGGAAGTTTCTTGATACGCATATAAGATCAAATCTTCCGGTGTAAAGATTGACATAGGCAAACCATTTTTTGTCCATTAATAATTTTCCAAAGTGTCCAGCTTTGGAACGTCCGTAATATAAACGGGCTTTAAGCCTGCTTATTGTATGAAATTAGTATTATTTAAAGGGGAGTATTATCAACAAATGTGAAAAAGACGTATATAGGTCTTAGTTAGTCTTTTCTAAGGGCTCTATCACAAACAGATCTTCATTGTCACGTTTCATCATATACTTTTCACGTGCGTACTTTTCAATAGTTAAGGCGTTGATTTTCAGCTGATCGAGCTCTTTTTTGGTATCTGCTATCTGCTTTTCAAAATATTGTTTGCTGGCCTGCAGTTCGTGCAGTTCCTGGCGTTGCTTATGGGTTACGTAAATGTCGCGGTCGTCAAAAAAAACCATCCATACTGCAAAACCCACAAGGGCAAGCAGGTATTTGTTTTTTAACCAGGCTGGTATTTGCTTGAGGAAACGGCTCATAGTGTAAAACTAATGTAGACAAGTATAAAGTTAATGATTTTCGGTGGCTGCAATCAAACGAAGCAAATTTTCTTTTTTTACGGGCCATTCTTCATCAATTATACTAAACACAACTGTATTGCGCACAGAACCATCGTTGCGAAAACCATATTTTCTTAGTTCACCTTCTCTCAATCCTCCTATCTTTTCTACTGCTTTTTGAGATCTTATGTTTTGATGCGCTACATGAAATTCTGCACGGCTAAAACCAGCTTCTTCAAAAATGTATTTCAGCATTAATAATTTGCATTCTTTGTTATACACCATTCCCCAAACAGACGGCGTATACCAGGTATAACCAATAGCCGCTCGTTTATCTTTTGGTTTGATTTCGTAAAAACGGCTCATACCGATAATAGCATTGTCTTTTATTAGCCTTATAATAAATGCCTGCTGGCCACCCATTTCATTTTTATTTAGGGCAATATTTATATACTCATCAAACTGTTTATTGAAAGTATCATTAATAACAAATGCTTTGGTAAACTCCCAAATGCGATCGTCCTTTGCCAATAGCCTGAGCGGTTCTATATGTGCAGGTTCCAGCAATTGCAGGTACACATATTTGCCGCAGAGTTTGTTTATATCAATATTCATTATGCAAAAATAAAAGCCATCCTTTACGGATGGCTATAAGGTAAAAGGTTGAGGGTATAAGGTAATAAGGCCGTAAACCCTACACCTTATACCCTGCTTAATTATTTTCCGAACTTAATTTTTCCAGCCGGAAATACGCCAGTGCCGCCCAGTTGCTCTTCAATTCTTATTAACTGGTTGTATTTGGCTATACGGTCTGTTCTTGATGCAGAACCAGTTTTAATTTGCCCGCAGTTTAATGCCACGGCCAAATCTGCAATGGTAGTATCTTCTGTTTCACCACTGCGGTGACTCATAATAGTATTGTATCCATTGTGCTGTGCCAGTGTAACTGCATTGATTGTTTCGGTTAATGTACCAATCTGGTTTACTTTCACCAACAAGCCATTGGCAATATTCTTATCAATACCCTGTTGTAAACGTGTTACGTTTGTTACAAACAAATCGTCGCCCACCAACTGGCATTTGCTTCCAATAGTATCGGTTAATAATTTCCAGCCATCCCAATCGTCTTCAGCCATTCCATCTTCAATAGAAATAATAGGATATTTTTTTACCCAGCTTGCCCAATAGGCTACCAGTTCTTCGCTGCTAAGCTCTTTGCCATCACTTTTATGAAATACATATTTTTTCTTTTTGCCATCCCATAGCTCACTGTTAGCAGCATCCATTGCAATAGCAATCTGGCTGCCTGTTTTATAACCAGCAGCGGTAATTGCTTCTAATACTGTTTCAATAGCTTCTTCGTTGCTTTGAATATTGGGTGCAAATCCACCTTCATCGCCTACGTTAGTGCTAAAGCCTTTTTTCTTAAGTACGCTTTTAAGTGTATGAAATATTTCTACACCCCAACGCAGGCCTTCGCTAAAACTGCTGGCGCCTACAGGCATAATCATAAATTCCTGGAAATCTATTTTATTGTCTGCATGTGCACCACCGTTTAAGATGTTCATCATGGGTATGGGCAATGTTCTTGCGTTAGTACCACCAATGTAACGATACAATGGCAGGTTAGCTTCCAGTGCAGCTGCTTTAGCTACGGCCATACTTACTGCTAACAAAGCGTTTGCGCCAAGTTTTGATTTGTTGGGTGTGCCATCCAAATCAATCAGCATATTATCTACAAGTGCCTGCTCGGCAACATCAAAACCCAATAATTTTTCAGCAATAACATCATTTACGTTTTTTACTGCCTGTAATACACCTTTACCTACATAAACTTTTTTATCATTATCACGCAGTTCTGCCGCCTCGTGTATACCAGTGCTGGCACCACTTGGCACCGCAGCACGGCCAAGCGCACCTTCGTCTGTTATAATGTCTACTTCTACAGTGGGGTTTCCACGGCTATCTAATATTTGTCTTGCATGAACCTCAGAAATGTAACTCATGGTTGGTTAATATTTATTAAAGATTTGTATGTATATTTTGGGAGATGGCAAGCAATTTCTGCTGGTTACGGCCTACAAAGAAACAGTTTTCGGGCTATGCGGCAAAAAAAGGAACCGTTATTTTATCAATTACATATTGCTGGTATAAAATGTACCAGGCTGGTGATTTGGGGTATAAATCGGCTTGTTTGAAAAAAAGAGAATCAAACCCTTATGTAAATTTTCTTTTTGTCAAGAATATAACCAATGCACCAGCAAAACAACATCCACGAAATGGCAAACAATAATGCCCCGGTATAAGCTCCGGCAAGTTTAAAAACATTAAGATAAAGCCATCCACCAAGTGTTATTTTACCAACCGGTATCAGGTAAAGTATGGTAGCGCCTACTTCGCTTAACAGGTAAACGAATAGCGGGTTTCTTCCAAACACTTCAAAGAAAGGTGTCCAGGAAGTTTTTTTAAGAAATTCAATGATATAGATTACTACAGACAAAATGATACAATCGAGCCCAACAGTATAAAGTACAAATGAACCTGTCCACAATTTTTTATTAATTGGCAGGAAGAAATTCCAGCACCAGGCGATAAATATTAATGATACACCGGCCAGCAAAAGTTTGGCTAACCCTTCGTAAGTATTTCCTTTTTGCTGTACAAAACGGCCCACTATAAAACCACCTACCACATTGCCAATTGCCGGTAATGTGCCCAGCCAGCCTTCGGGATCAAAAGCAATGCCTTCACCGTGATACATATGCGCATCGCCCATAAGAAATTTATCCAGTATAATGCCAGCATTGCCCGTCATGGTTAATTCATTACCGGTTTCACCAAACCAGATTAATACGCCCCAATAGAGCAGCATTAAGCTGATGCTGATAATAACAACTGTTTTTGGTTTAAGGTAATAAAACAAAAATGCAGCAATGCCATAACATAAAGCAATGCGTTGCAAAACGCCCAGTATGCGGGTTTGCGAAATAGGAAAGGGTAGAATATGATGCGCTTTATCGAGCTTAAAAAAAGGAAACCAGTACATGAGGTAACCCAGTAGAAATATAAGCGCTGTGCGTTTAAGGATTTTTCCAATCACTTGAGCTTGCGGTTGCGTTTGCCATTTCAGCATTACAAAACTCATAGCATTGCCAACGGCAAATAAGAAAGAAGGAAAAACAAGATCTGTAGGTGTAAAGCCGTGCCAGGAAGCATGCATTAAAGGAGAAAATGTAGTAGCCCCGTTGCCGGAAGTATTTACAATGATCATGAAACATACGGTAATACCCCTGAATACATCAAGGGAGGTAAAACGGGGCGAGGCTGTCATTGGATTGTTTTTATAAAACCGAATGTAATGAATTTATAATAAGCAGCGAACCATTAACATGCAGATGTTATTTAGATACTATCTTTTTTAGGGCTGATTTTTTTGCGCCAATATCTTTTTACCTTGGCAGCAATAAACTTTTCATTTATGGCTAAAAAATTGTTGCTGGCAATTCCGGTTGTGTTGGGTATTGGTTATATGATTGGTCCCAGCCCTGAAACACCCGAATATAAAATGAATATGCCACAAGTGCCATCTGCTGCAACTGCACTTGAAGCGTATATAAAAGCAAATGAAGTGCGGCATAAATTAAAACCCGATAATGAAGCAAGGATTATATGGGCAAACGATTCGCTGAAAAATAAAACAGAGTATTCTATTGTTTACCTGCATGGGTTTTCAGCATCGCAGGCGGAAGGAGATCCGGTGCATAAAAATATTGCCGCTGCATTTGGATGTAATTTATACCTCAGCCGCCTTGCAGAACATGGTATTGATACAACAGAACCCATGATGAACCTTACTGCAGAAAGCAATTGGGAATCTGCAAAACAAGCGCTGGCAATAACAAAACAAATTGGAAACAAAGTAATAATAATGGGTTGCTCTACAGGTGGCACCAATGCTTTGCAACTGGCGGCGGCATATCCAAATGATATAGCAGCGGTTGTTTTACTTTCTCCAAACATTGCCATTAATAACGACAAAGCTTTTTTACTGAATAAACACTGGGGAGCCAAAATGGCGGAATGGGTAACCGGTAACGATCATAAAATTTCTGATGATACAAGTGCCTTGTACCGGCAATACTGGTATTGGCGGTATCCATTTAAAGGCACAGCAGCTTTACAGGAAATTCTGGCCACCAGTATGGTGCCTGAAACTTTTGCAAAAGTGAAACAACCGGTACTTATGTTGTACTATTATAAAGATTCAACCCACCAGGACGATGTGGTAAAAGTAGATGCTATGCTGAAGATGTATGATGAATTGGGAACGCCGGCGGAATTAAAACGCAAACAGGCAATGCCTAATGCAGAAAACCATGTGTTGGGTTCTTATATTAAATCTAAAGACATTGAAGGCGTGCAATCTGCAATTGCTTTATACATGAATGAAGTGTTGAAAATGGAAGAAGTGAAAAAGTAATTGCAGTCTGAAAAATATACTCAAACCTACAAATAGAAACAGCCACGCAAAAGATGCGTGGCTGTTTCTATTTGTATTAAGCGTTTACTCTAGTGGCTTCTTATAAACTTCCTGGTTACAATTTCATCGTTCAATTGTACCTGCAACAAATAAATGCCTGTTGGTACATTTGATACATTAAGATTAACCAGGTTACTGCCAGCAGTAAGGCTGATGTTTTCTTTCATCATCAATTTTCCATCAACACTCAGCACCTGTACATAGGTTTTTGTGTTTTGCGGAACGTTTACTGCCAGTACAAGTGTAGAACCCGTAACAGGGTTTGGCCTTACCTGCACATTGCCAATTGCTACAGCTATTTTAATTGTCTTGATATCTGTATAATCGCTTTTGCCATCTTTATCTATTCTGCGTATGCGATAATAATGTGTGCCCGCAGCAAGATCCCTGTCTGTATAACTATAGTCGTTCACACCAGAATTGTTGTTGGCATTTACACTGCCAATTGCAGAGAAGCTAATTCCATTATAAGAATGCTCAACCATATAGCGGTCTACATTTATTTCATCACTTGTTTTCCATTTCAGCAATCCATTACCGTTTACAGCTTCAGCAGTAAAACCAAGCCATACTGCGGGCAGTGTTGAAGAAATTTTAAACGTTAATATGGTAAATACAACGCCATCGTTTAAAGTAACATTGGAGAAAATTATTTTTTTGCCCGATGCGCCGGTAGCATTAAAGAAAGAAATGGTATTGTTGTTAAAGTTGCCATCGCCATCATTGTCTATCATTAATGCATAGTTGTTTATAGCTGCACCGCCAGCAAGTGTTCCGAGGCCGGTAGTATCAAAGCTGAGTGTTACTGCGCCTACGTTGCCTGTATTTTTTACCTTCCAGCTTCTGTTTAATCTTGTGCTGCCTACAGCAACAGGCAATGCATCGCCAGAAGCTATTACAGTTTGATTAAGGTTTACAGAGTCGCTGCCAATCATTAAAAAGCGTTTATCCAGCAACGTTGTATTTGTAGAAAGAACAAGGTTTCCTTTTGCAGACTGGCCTGTACCATCGCCACTACCCGAGTTAACACTATTTGATATGGATTGCGCAAGACCAGATATACTATCTGTTCCTATACCAAATACATCTGAATGATAACCTGCGTTTGCTAATGGCCAGATAACAGTACCGTCTGAAGCAGAGTAAGCAACGGGGTTGGCTTTGTAACCAAGTGTAGTTCCGTACTTAACGGCCAGGTAAGATTCTATTTTATTTTCAGTTGCTGCATTAATTGTAGTATCAAGTAAATAAATTACTTCGGCAATACTTGCGTTTAAAGATCCGGTATTAGAAGTTGGTGTAGCGCCAATGCGGAATATATCGCTATTGCCTGTTGTAAATGTTGTTGTGGCCGATGAAGATGCAATAACAAGACCATTTTTCCTGATATCCTGTTTATTGCCATCACCCGTATTGTTTACATTGTCTTTGCTTAATGTCCACAATGTAGGTTTGTTCAGTTCGTTGGCATTGTTTTGCGAAGTAAGCAAATTACTTCCTGAACCTGCATTCCATGTTACCCTGCCACTGCTTGCAGTTGTAAAGCTAAGTGTGCCTGTACTTGAACCTGAAGATTGTCCTTCTGAGAATATAGTTTGACCAGATGAAATGCTTGCCGGTTTCATTAACATATATGCGTGTACTGAAGTATGTACTTTGCCATTGCTTGCAAAACCACCATTTGCAAAGTTGGTAGTAGCAGTTGCAGAAGTATAACTAACTACTGGATTGAAGTTTATATTATCAGTAGCATTGTTTTTTAAAGAAGGCTCCCTGCCAACAGTATTTTGAACAAGGCTTGTTCCATTTACATCATTGTTTGCCCAAACTTTTACAGGGCTGCTATTGTAACCCGGGATATTGTCTGCTTTTGACCAAAGAGTTGCATTAACTCCGGCAGGCATTATTGGCTGCGAAGACTTAACCAACGATATCTCGTCCAGTACAAAATCGTTTCCTGCGCCATTGGTAGTGTTGTTGGTAATGGCAATTTCTGCAGAGTTTGTATAACCCGAATTCCATGCATAACTGAATTTTCTCCAGCTAATGTTACCAGTAAAGACAGTTTGTGCGGGCGTTGCTGTTAAAGCCACACCATTAATCATTGGTACTATTTGCGCTATGGGTGTGTTTGTTGTAGACGATGTAGAATTATTGGCAATATAAAAACTTAGTACGTAATCGGTATTGGGAGTAACTGAAGCAGGATAATATGTACGCCATACCTGGTCGCCTGCATAGTATGTACAACCAGATGATGCGGTTGTATTGTTCAGCATAAAAGTTCCACCCTGGCGGCCGGTAGCATCTTGCGTAAACACTTCTGTACTGTTTACAAACAGGCCATTCTGGCAACCAACATTATTTTTATAGTAAGGAGAATTGGTCCATGCAACAGGTCCGTTGCTTATCGTTACATAATCATTAATAGGGTTGGTTTCAAAATGTTCAACAAAAGCTGTATCTGTAGTATTACAACTTTTTGTGCTAATAACAATGGGACTTGGGCTCCATTCAGACCAGCCTGATGTATTGGTGCGCATAAACCGGGCACGATACTTTCCTGCCTGGGTTGCTGTATATATATTAGAAGTTGCACCGCCTATAGTGATAAATCCGCCGCCGCCATCATATTGCCATTCGTATGCATAGTAGCCGGCAGTGAGGCCCATTTTTGCGCTAATGGGCGAAGTGTTACAGAATACACTGTTCTGAAAATACAATAAAGGTTGTGCTTTGTGTGCACTGTTCCAATAGGTGCTTATTACGTAACGGTTATAGACATCTTTTTCATTCCATTGTGGTGTCCATGAACTATGCCCAAGTGTGGGATTGTAACCTAAAAAAATATTGCCTCCTTTTGTAGCCACACTATCACGGAATTTTAATACGCCCAGGGGATTGGGGCCATTGTCTATACCACCGCAAACCATATAAATAGGAATTTGTACAAGCGGGTTTATTTGGCCTGGGTCTACAAAACCTTCAATATACTTTGGATTAGCAACAATAACTGATGCAAAGCGCTTGGGGTAATAAGATGCATATGTAACGCCACCAACACCGCCTGCAGAAAGGCCCATAACAATAACACGGTCAGGATCGAGCCCATTATATTTTTGAAGTGTATCCAGAATGCTATTTATATCAGGAAAAGTGCTGTTATCCCACTGTGAAGAGTTGCTCATTATTTGCGGAAACAATAAAAAGCCATTCCATTCTCCCTGGTTCATGCGTTGCTCAAAAAGTTGTGCACCCCAGTAAAGCTGGTCCTGGTTTTCCCTGTTTATATCAACGTTGTGTGGTTGTGAAGAACCCGCAGCTTCGCCTGCACCATGTAGAAAAACAATCGCCGGGTATTTGTTAGCAGGATTGTATCCAACGGGAAAGCGTAACCGAAATGCAGTTTCGTTGAATATATAACATTTATAAGTACTTTGATCGAAACCATGACTGCCGATAGTATCTGGGTTTGATCCAGTACTTGTTCTGCCGGCATTGTTCTGTGTAGGATCATGCACCCATTTAGCCATTGTATTGTACGGAGGAATACTAGGGTTGGTAGTAGTACCCGCTGTTGCCAGCGGATTGTACTTATAGCACGGATCTGTAGGGGTCATTACATCCTGGGCCATTAAGGTGCCTGAAATCAGCAGGATGTATAACAGCAGGGGCAAACGCTGGTACATAACAATATTTCTTTTAATAATAATTACAGATTTGTAAGCAACGGTAATCCGAAGGATGTGGAATGATATAAACCAGCTTTTAGAGGATATTCAAACAAAGCATATCAATTACTTTGTTTTAGTAAAACAGGAGATTGTTCGTTCTTGTATATATTGGTGGAGTCTAGATAGGTATTGGGGTACGGTAATGGGTAATAAGAGAGTAAAGCTAAAAACAAAAATGAAAGATCAAAAGCATTTATACTTTTTTTTATTCATATTAACCAAAATGACACACAAATAATTGAGTATTAATAAAAAAATATTTTTTAAAACACGGTAGGGCATAATAAAACAGCCCCCGAAAAAATATCCGGAGGCTGCATTGTTATGGTGGTTTATTCTAGTGTTGTCTTATAAATTTCTTTGTAACAACTTCATTATTTAATTGAACCTGTAACAGGTAAATACCGGATGGAACAAAATCGATATTCAATTTAACAAGGTTGTTTCCTGTTGTCAGTTTAATATCCTGTTTTAACATCAGTTTGCCTTCAACAGTCATTATTTGTACAGAAGTCTTGGTGGTTTGCGGTACTGATATTGCCATCTCTAATATAGAACCAACAACCGGGTTTGGTCTTATTACAACGTTGGCCCCGGAAATGGTAATTTTTATTGTTTTAATATCTGTGTACTCACTCTTACCATCTTTGTCTACTCTGCGTATGCGATAATAATGTGTGCCTGCTGCAAGTCCGTTATCAGTATAGGTATAATTGTTTACACCGCTATTGTTGTTAGCTGTTACACTTGCAATAGCTGTAAAGCTTATGCCATCAAATGAATGTTCAACAACGTACCTGTCTACATTTACTTCATCACTTGTTTTCCAGTTAAGCAAACCATTGCCATTTACAGCTTCTGCAGTAAATCCAAGCCATGTAGCAGGCAATGCAGAAGTGAGGTTATTGGTTATTATTGTAAATATGGCGTTATTAGGCAGGTTTACATTTGAGAAAATTAATTTCTTGCCAACAATGCCTGTTGCAGTTACATAAGTAACGGTAGTATTGTAAGGTGTATTATCGCCATCTTTATCAATCATCAATGCATACTGATTTAAAACGGGGCCACCAGCAAGGTTAAACAAACCAGTTGTATCAAAGCTGAGATCTACTGTGGCAATTTGAGTAGTGCCGGCATTAGCTACTTTCCAGTTTCTGTTAATCCTTGATTTACCCACTGCGCTTGCTGGAGCTTGTCCTGGTGCTATTACAACTTGTGTAAGCGAACCTGCATCATTTCCAATCATTAAAAAGCGTTTGTCCAGCAACGTTGTATTGGTTGAAAGTACAAGATTTCCTTTTGCAAATTGACCTGTACCATCTCCACTTCCGCTATTTACACTGTTAGATTTTGTTTGCACCAATCCTGAAGCGCTATCTGTACCAATTCCAAATACATCGTTCTGGTAAGTGGTGCTGGCAGGCCAGAATATAGTAGTGCCATCAGAAGCAGTATAATTAATAGGAGTAGTTGTACTACCCATTGTGGTACCATACTTAATGGCCAGGTAAGATTCTATTTTATTTTGAATTAATGGTGTTACAGTAGCATCAAGCAAATAAATTACTTCTGCAACTTTTCCACTAAAAAACTGGCCACCATTACTTAAACCAAATGGTTGATTATTTCCTGTAAAAGTAAAGGTGTTATTACCGGTAGCTACTACCAACCCATTTTTACGGATATCCTGTTTGTTGCCACTGGCGGTGTTGTTATTGTCTTTACTGAACGACCATACAATAGGCTTGTCTGCTTCAATTGTATTATTAGGTGTTGTAATGGTATTAGAATTATCTACATAGTCAGGATCCTTGCCAGCTGTCCATGAAAGCTTTCCATTATTTCTGAGCGTTACCCTTACAGATTGTTGTCCTCCGGATGCCGTTTGATTTTCAATAAAGATGTTTTTATCGTCCTGTGTAAGTGTGCTGAATTTTGCTACCACATATGCAGTTACAGCTGTATGCGTTAATGTGCTGGAAAAGCCATCTTTTGCCTGCATAAACTGGCCATTAGCTGCTGCGAAATTTACCACAGGGTTAAAGTTTATATTATCAGTACCATTGTTTTTAAAAACAGGCAGGGCAGTTGAAGTTGGTTGCGCAAGGTTATCTCCGTTTACGCTTGTGTTTGTCCAGAGACCTACACCAGCGTTATCGCTATAATTTAAACTATTTGCTTTTGCCCATAATGTAACATTGCTGAAAGCCGCACCCGGCATTGCAGGGGCTTTATATTTAACCAGAGAAATTTCATCAACTACAAAATCATTCCAGAGATTGCCGGATGTATTATTTACCAGTGCAAGTTCGGGGTTGCTGGCACCACCCGAATTCCACGTAAAGCTGTATTTCTTCCAACTACTATTTCCTGTTCCTTTTGCTTTTACACCACCTGCGGGTGTAACCGCAGAATTATTAATTGTTGCAGTGATGGCTGCTGCATTTGCAGGATCTGTATTACCATTGAAATAATTATTTTGATTGGCAATAGAAAAGCTCAGTGTATAAGTTGTATTTGACTGAACATTTACAGGATATAAATAATTTCTCCAAATTTGATCAGTAGAAGTATAAGTGCAAGCAGATGTTGTACTATTTAGCAGAAATTTTCCGCCAAATACGCCTGTACCGTCCTGCGAAATAGAACCATTATTATCCTTTCCATCTGTTCCGGAAGTAACAATACCATTCTGGCAACCAAAAGAATAAGGCTTATATGCCTGGGCACTCGTCCAGTCGCGGTGATAATCAAAATGCTCTACAAAAGCGGTATCTGTACTGCATGCGTTTGCGCTAATAACAACGGGCACAGGTGTCCAGTCTGAGAAAGTTGGCGAACCCGTACGTTTAAAATGCACCCTGTATGTGCCTACTGCTGTAGCGGTATAAATATTGGAAGTAGCACCAGGAATTGTCGTAAATCCGCTGCCGTTGTCTACCTGCCATTCGTAAGTGCCAAGCCCGGGCGAAAGTCCCATTTTTGCAGATATTGGTTGTCCTGCACAAAACTGATTTTTTTGAAAATAAAGAAGTGGTTGCGCTTTGTGTGCAGAATTCCAGTATTGCGTCATAATAGATTTGCCACTTACATCCTTTTGAAACCACTGTGTATTCCACATAACATGGCCTTCATTAACACTATAGGTAGTATATATATTACCTCCCTGGTTAATAAAATTGTCCTGGAAAGTAAGCATATTAATTGGGTCACATCCATTAGGCGAATCCGTTCCACCTGCACCCAGCCAAACCGGGATTTGGAGGAAATTAGGAATAGCACTCACCTGTCCGCTAATAAATTCCGGTGCAGAACTAATTATTGTGGCAATACGAGTTGGAAAAGAGGAACCATAAAAAATTGTTCCGCATCCACCAGCAGAAAGCCCCATTACAATTACCCTGTCCTGGTCAACACCATTATACTGTATCAATTTATCGAGGAAGTTATTTACAGGATTTATTGAGGCTAAATCCGGCCATTGGCTGGCGTTGCTATATAGTTGAGGAAACAATAAAAAACCATTCCACTCATCGTTGTCAATTCTACTTGAAAAATCTTGAGCACCCCAGAAAAGTTGATCCTGGTTTTCCCTGTCGGTTCCATTGGCGTTGCGGGAATTATTTACGTCGCATGCCTCACCTGCGCCATGCAGAAATATTACAATGGGATATTTATTGGCAGGATTGTAATTTTTTGGAAAACGCACACGGTATGAAAAGCCGCTAAGCCTGTAGCTTTTGAATTGGCTTTGATCCCAGGTTATCCTCCCAGGTTTTTGAGTTGGATCATGTACCCATTTTTGTACAATACCATTCGCTGCCGGGGTTGGATTAGTAAGCGAATTAGGTGCTGCATTAGGATCGTATATGTAATCACCATCATTAGGCGTCATTACATCCTGTGACATTGCAGAACCGGAAATAAATAAAACCATCAATAGAATAAGTAAACGCTGGAACATAACTAAGTTTATTTCTTTTAATAAATTACAGATGTAGCAAGCCTAGAGGGTAATCCGGAAGGACGTGGAATTAAATTGGAACCAGCTTTTAGAGGATATTAAACAAAGTGTATAGTGGTAAAAGGCTTTGTTTATAGGTAATCGGGAGGTTATCAGAAATTGCCTGAATTAGGCAAAATAGATATTGGGGGGTAAAACTATAAATAAAAACGAATTATCAAAAGAGTTTATTTATTTTTTTTACTGATATTCTATATAGAGTATTACAATGGTTTGAACATTATAATATTTAATAAGATATTGAAGATAAAGAAATTTGGCATTCAACCGAAAAAAACCTGCCAAAATACCCGTAGATCTGGTGAAAATACCACTTAGCGGGCATGCTTAACCACTGTTTCTTAAACTTCTTCCAATACCGTCGTTTATCTTTTCGTTAATTTGTTGCCCAAATGCTTGATATATGGCCCTGAGTAAAATAGCTGGTATTGGTAAATACGTGCCTGAAAATGTTTATACCAATGCAGATCTTACAAAATACATGGACACCAGCGATGCCTGGATACAGGAACGTACAGGTATAAAAGAAAGACGTTTTGCAAACAGAACGGGAGAAACCACTACCACAATGGCTGTTGCTGCCGCTTCTAAAGCCATCGAACGGGCAGGCATAACCGCACAGGATATAGATTTTATTGTTTTTGCTACGCTTAGTCCTGATTATTACTTTCCCGGCTGCGGCGTTCTTTTGCAAAGGGCAATGAAAATGAAAGAAATAGGAGCATTAGATGTACGCAACCAATGCAGCGGGTTTTTATATGCAATAAGCGTGGCAGACCAGTTTATAAAAACCGGCATGTACAAGAATATATTGGTGGTGGGCAGCGAGAAACATTCATTTGGCCTGGACTTTAGCACCCGTGGCAGAAATGTCTCAGTAATATTTGGCGACGGTGCAGGTGCAGTAGTGCTGCAACCAACCGATAAACCTAACCAGGGAATTCTTAGCACTCATTTACATAGTGATGGTGAAAGTGCAGAAATACTTGCTATGTTTAACCCCGGTACACATGCTAACCATTGGACAGAGCAAAAACTTGCCGATTTTGACGAAGCAGAAATGGGAGAAATGTTTATGAGCAATACAATGGTTAACAATGCTCAAAATTTCCCCAATATGGACGGGCCATCTGTTTTTAAAAAAGCGGTTGTAAAATTTCCGGAAGTAATTATGGAAGCCCTTGCTGCTAATGGGTTGCAGTCAACAGATATTAATATGCTTATTCCACACCAGGCCAATCTGCGCATCAGCCAGTTTGTACAGCAAAAGCTTGGGTTAAAAGATGAACAGGTACACAATAACATTCAAAAGTATGGAAACACTACAGCAGCATCTGTA
Source organism: Chitinophagaceae bacterium (assembly GCA_044227095.1). Taxonomy (GTDB): domain Bacteria; phylum Bacteroidota; class Bacteroidia; order Chitinophagales; family Chitinophagaceae; genus JACMLD01. The sequence goes on from JBGAFV010000001.1 coordinate 1,590,303, forward strand.
CCATTAGCTTTATGCGAAGCATGGGAAGAAGGAAAAATTAAAGAAGGAGATTTGGTGTGCCTTGCAGCTTTTGGAAGTGGGTTTACATGGGCCAGTGCATTGTTGAGATGGTAGGGGAGATCGTTAGTAGATAGGCTGTGGCCAGGTGCAACTATAACTGAACAAAAATTTTATGCGCAAATTTATCTTTCTTATAAATCCTATTTCCGGTGGCAGTACAAAAAGTAATTTGCCCGAATTAATAAAACAAACTGCTAAAAAACATTCAGCAGAATACATCATACTTCCTACTGTTGCCAGCGGTGATTACCATTTTGTAAAACAAAAAATAAAAGAAGAAAATTATACTGATATTATTATTTGCGGGGGCGATGGATCTGTAAACAGCATTGTACAGGATTTGCGCAGTTGCGATGTAAATTTTGGAATTGTTCCACTAGGTTCTGGCAACGGGCTTGCCTTTAGCGCAAAAATTCCTAAGCCATCTGAAAAAGCACTTGAAATAATTTTTACTGGCAAAGCAAGTTATATTGATGGGTTTCTTATCAACCAGTCTTTTGCATGCATGCTCTGCGGAATTGGTTTCGATGCACAGGTAGCACACGATTTTGCCAAAAAGAAAACACGTGGACTCCTTACCTATGCCACACAATCTATTAAAAATTACTTTTCAGCAAAGCCATATTCTTTTGAAATAGATCTTGGCGAAACAAGTTTTACAACAGAAGCATATTTTATAAGCATTGCCAATAGCAACCAGTTTGGCAACCAGGTTACCATTGCACCAAAAGCCAGTTTATCTGACGGCCTGCTGGATATTGTTATTGCCCGAAAAATGAATAAAGCACAATTGCCGCTTTCATTGCTCGATCAGATTGCAGGACGTAACGATATTGATAATCCGAATGAACTAAAAAAATCTGGAATTATTTATTTACAGTCAGACAAGCTCATTATAAAAAACACTGACACAGCGCCGTTACACATAGACGGGGAGCCGTGGGAAACTTCAAAACAGTTTAACATTAGAATTATCCCAAATTGTTTTAGGTTGATACAGCCAGTTTAATATGGTAGTGTTTCAAATGTGATAAATGAAGAAAGCGTTGAGGTGTACTTAAAGCCCAATAAAGATTTGAAGCACAAGTGAGTGACACAACAATGATCAATAGTGTTTCAAATGCTGATAACAAAGAAATGTGATAAATATATAAATGATCTAGCCTTAAATTTATCTTAAGCTATCTCTTTTCAATAAAGATGAGAATGCCGCGAAACCTTTTGTGTTATCATCATTTTCCAATGCTTCAATAATATTTATTTTTTCTCTTTGGGTGAGATGAAAATTAAGTGCAGCTTTTGCATCTGCAGTTTTTGCTGCGTACTGAAAAGATATTTTATAGAGTTTGTTATCCATTAATTGTTGTGTTAGCCCTAGCGTGTTGTCCTGGTTATATTCCTGCATTTTGTACCAGTTGTATTGCAGCAGCAACATGGGTTTGGTAGCAAGTTCAGAAATGTCCCCAGATTCAAAAGGATCATCCCATCCGCCAGATTTTCTATCGCGTATCTGCAGCATAACAACACCTGCAGTATTTTCTTTCAGCCAGTCTTTAAAAACTTCTATAAAACGAAGTGATGTCTCCGGTCCGTAATTATCGCGAAGCCCTGCATCCATTACATCTATTACTGGTTTTGAAGGCAGCCACACATTAGGCAGTACATATGGAAATGTAGCGTTTATGCGCAATGCAGTAAGCAAACGCATGTTCATGGGGTCTTGTTTTGCAAACAACGCGGCAAAATCAATTTCATCAGGGTCTGGCATTTGCGCCCTTGTTGTATCGTAATGCGGCATCATTAAAAAACTAACCGGTTGTGTGCTGATTATCATTTTCCTGCCATCTCTTACAATAACTGCATTAAACATCATGAGCGGTGTTTTGGCTTCGTGCTCATCTTTTGCAATATCTTTTAACTGGCGATTTAAAAGATTGCGTGTGTTTTCGCGAAGCTTTTCTTCAAAAGCATATCCCCGGTCTTTTATGTAATAGTAATCGCCAATTTTAAATTTTTGTGCAGGCGCAGCCATATCCCTTGCTACAAAGGAAGAGAAAGTTGGATTAAGCAAATCCTTAGAAATATCATCAACATATTTCTTGCTGTAGAGGTATAAATTTTTTCCTTCTGATCTTTCCCTTGCAAGCTCACGGTAATAAGCGGCACCAAGCATTCCGCCTGAGGCGCCGGTAATTAAAAATGTTTTATCCATTAAAGTGCCGCCGCTTAAACTATCGAGGCGTTGTAAAATGCTCATAGAAAATGTAGCGCTGCGGGTACCGCCACCACTTACATTAATTATGTATAGGTATGGCTTTGCTTCTTTTTGTTTTTTCTTCCAGTTTTCCAGTACCTGCAGCATTTGCTGCTTGTCTTTTCCAATGTGTTCGGGTGTACATAATGCGTGCAAGCCTTCCCGGCTGTAATCTGCACGTTCTATATTTTTTGAGTAATTAAGTCCGTATGCTTTATTGGTAGGATCGATTACCTCGTATTTATACAATATATTCAGTACAATAATCAGCAAAACAAAAAATGGTACACTCCAGCTTTGTAGAAAATAAGAGAAGGCACCGGCTACTGCTACAAGTATGGCAAAAAAAAGTGTAATGCTGGCAGCGGCGGGTAATTGAAAAATATGATGATCAAGAAAAAATCCAACTATAATCAAAAATATAAAAGCTATAAAGACCGAAAGCATTGCTGCAAAATTGTGCCGGCTGAAAACTGTATCTATAAAAGCAGCATTATAGTGGCCTACATCACGTACAGGCCTAACCGTTAGTGGTGTATTAAGGTATGAGGTTACTTTTATTAAACGGCTACCGCCGCTTGTAAGCGCCACCTGCGGCCGGAATGCTGTTTTAAATTCAGTAGGATCGCTAATGATAGTAACCATTCGCTGCATAATGGTTTTATCTGCACGGAAGAAATATAAGAATGAAACGGCTATAATCAATATCAGGCCAAAAAGGAAACCGCTGATTAAAACAAATATCTGCCAGTTATTATCCAGCTCACGATATTTATTAAAATATAGCGCATGCCCAAAATAGAATAAAAGAAAAAAGAGCGGTATAAGGCTGTTGTTGATGCAATATTTTACAAATGGCTTTGTAGTGGTGGCAAGAAATTTAAAATGCCGGCAAAATAAAATAAACGTTGTAATATTCCAGCTCATAATAAAGACAGCGGCAGACATACCTACTATTGCAGAACTTATAAAATCTACATTGCCGAGATATTCTGGAGAAAGGTATAATGAATCTACACCATAAGCTTTCATAAAAACACCACCAACCGCACCAAATAGAATGAGCCAGAAAACAAGCAGTACCTGGAATTTTTTGAAATGAAGCAATAACAGCTGCACAGGAAAAGAGTAGAATATGGCCCGCACACGTAACTTCATGGTAAATAATAAAAAAGTAAAGTACAAAAAAATGACGGTATTTAAAACCAACCAATGATATGTGGCTTTCTGCAGTTGGCTTTAACTTAAATTTTTGTTTTGCCCCTAATGATGTACAACATCCACACCATAGTGAGTAAATACAGCATAGCTACAACCTGGTGAAGCTGCGCCATCCAGTCAAAAACTTTCCAGTGATTAGGAACAATACCCGGGCTGCTTAAAACTGTAAATATGCCCAATAGTACCTGTAATAAAATTAAAACAGCAGGCAGCCATCTTGTTTTTTGTAATGCTGAACTAACTGATACGGCCCGCCGCACTTTAAAAGTCCAAATTACTGTAAACAACAACAAAATGTATGCAAGTCCGCGGTGTATAAAATGAACAGTAATTTTATTTTCTACAAAATTTATTGCAGGTGTAAATAAATTATCTGGCCAATAGCTACCGTTAATGCTTGGCCATGTTGGTGCAGCGGTAGCAGCTTTATGCCCGGCCATTAGTGCACCATAAATTAATTGAAAAAATAAAACTGCAAGTATAACCCAGGTATAATTACGAACGGAGTTATTTCTTATAACCTGTTGTTTGGACACAGACAGTGCAAGCGCAAACCACCATGCATAACAGATAAGAATAAGCGCAAAAACAAAATGCATGGCCAGCTTTAGTGGTTTTACATAAACCATATCATCTGTTAAACCGCTTTTTACCATTATCCAGCCAATAGCGCCTTGTATACCACCGAGCAGGAATAAAATCAGCAATGGCTTTATCATAGATGCCTGCAAATATTTTTTTGCCAGCAGGTATACAAAACCAATTACAAATACAACTCCAATAAGCCTAGCCCATTCTCGGTGAAACCATTCCCAGAAATAAATGAATTTGTAATTGCTGAGATTAAAATCAGAATTGAGTAAAAGATACTGAGGTGTTTGTTTGTATTTTTCAAAAGCAGTAATCCAGGCATTTTCGTTTAAAGGGGGCAATGCACCTTCTACTATTTTCCATTCTGTTATTGAAAGTCCTGAACCTGTAAGGCGAGTAATACCGCCGAGAATTACCTGTATCAACAACATGCCCACGCCAATATATATCCAGGTTGCTACAGCTTTTTGTCCTTTAGGAAGAGAATTCATCATAGCGGGGCAAAGGTATGGCAAGAGCGTAAAGAGAACAAGGTTAAAAACTACAAGCTGTTAGACAGCTGAGAAGACGAGATTGAATGCCGCACAAAGTTAGCAGCGAAAGCAGGATTAATTTGTAGCACAGTGCTATCAGGAAAAAGACAAATGTGCGCAATAGAGATTGGCCATATTATATTTTACTAGCAGATTAAAGTAAGTTGCTAACTAAGGGTTAGCAGAGATAAAAAGAAACATATGCAGCCAAAATCCGCAGCAAGGAGCTAACAGCTAATAATTAGCGGCTGTTCTAATGTCCGGCTTTTATATAACTCCATCCGTCTTCTTCTTTTGTAACTACTTCCATAACACCGTTTGGTACTACTGTAGCCACAGGAACCAGTTGACTTACTTCAATATTATTTTTCTTCATTGAATTATTGCAGGCTGCAAAAACAACATTGTACTTTGTTTTTAAATCTTGCATGGCAGCAGCAACAACCGTTTTACTGCTTACCAGCATAAAAATAGCAGGGCCATGGCAAACTACTTCTACCTGTGGTGTACCGGGAACATCTTTCATTACATTATTAATCTGCCTTAGCATAGTAATGTGATCTGATGTATCGGCACTGGTAATTTCAAAAACTATTTTATGGCTTTTCTTTTGTGCTGTTGCAGACAATATAAAACAGCAGGCAAATACCAGCAATACGGTTAGTTTTTTCATGTATGTTTTTTTAACAGTTATAAAAGTATGTCTGTAAAATTAAGCTGATTTAAAACATGTTTTACAGCAAAATGTATTCCTGCATTATTTAGCCGCAGGCCTGGCTGCTTTTTTAATAGCGTCAAACGGGCCGTATTTATGCTGCAATTCAGAAAATCCATCTTTGTATGGGCCAAATGGATAATCAAAAGCTTTTTTTGAAATATCCGGCCAGTCGTGTGCAAATTTCTTTACCGGTCTTGGTTGAGAATTAATAAAAGCTGCAACATCCCATGCTTCTTCATCCGTCAATTGCGGGTTTTCGTGCGAAGCAATTTCAAAAGGCATATTCTCTTTTACGTAAGCCGCCAGTTTTGAAATTCGGTATAAGCCAGCGCCAATATTATAACTATGCGGCCCCCAAAGCGGCGGATAGGTATAAGCGGTGTTATCTACATTCGGTTGCCCTTCTCCGTTAGCTCCGTGACAGCGACTGCACTGAACGGCAAAAACTGTTTTTCCTTTTTCAGGGTCGGCTGCACGATTGATAAACGACAACTCCCCCACGCCTGCGCCTACAGGTTTTGTACCTTTTGGCACGTCTTTGCCCAACCATTTCATATACGCAACCATTGCCCTCATTTCCCTGCCAGTGCTGTCAATTGTTTTTCCATTAAGGCTTCGCTGCATGCAATCATTTATCCTGAATTCGATAGATTCGGTTATACCACTTCTTGGCTTGAACACTGGATAGGTAGATGCAACCGCCGATAAACAATTGCCAAATGGTTTTGCGCCTGCTTCAATATGACAGTTCTGGCAATTCATACCATTGGTAATAGCCGCTACTTTTCCTTTCGGCCCAAGATAAACTGCAGTGTTAGCGATAAGATCTTTTCCGTAACGGATTAAGCCCGACAAAGAATCATTACCCAATAAATCAATATCAGGTGCTTTCCAATATGTATTTACTGTAGGTTGTGAAATGGCGACAGTATTTTTTTCTGCTGGTTTTGAAACAGGCATTTCATTAATAACAGCAATAAGTGCTGCTATTATTATAACAAGAGGAAGCCAATGGTCCCGTAAAAATTTCACGTTGATGATTTAAATGTTAATGCGGAATTTTTTCGCGTACATATCCATATACCCATGTGCCTGCAATTGCACTCAATAAAGTTATTGAAATTACAGAAGCGCCACTTCCAATTTGCGCAAACAACGGACCGGGGCATGCCCCTGTAAGTGCCCAGCCAAAACCAAACATGAGGCCACCATAAATTTGTCCTTTACTGAATTTCTTGGGCAGCAAAACAATGTTTTCGCCATGTATTGTTTTTATGTTGAATTTTTTAATGAGCCATACCGATATTATTCCCACAAAAACGGCAGAGCCAATAACGCCATACATGTGAAAGCTTTGCAAGCGAAACATTTCTTGTATACGGAACCATGAAATGACTTCGGACTTAACTAATAATATACCAAACCAAATACCTGCAGCCGCATATTTAAAATTATACCACCACGGATGAATTAGTTCTGATTCATTAATGCTGGCTTCATCCAAAGAGCGGACTTCAAAATCTGTATTGTGCTGAAGCTTTTGTAGTGATTTGCTTTTTATAATTTCTTCTGAAGGCATAAATGGATTTTACATTTGCAGAATAAAATTCAAAATAAGATTGGTCATTATAAAACCTCCGGCCATAAAACAGCAGGTAGCAACAAGCGATGGCCATTGCAGGTTTGATAAACCCATAATAGAATGCCCCGAAGTACAACCGCCTGCATACCTTGTTCCAAAACCTACAAGGAAGCCGCCGGCTATCATTAATATTATTCCTCTTATTGTTAACAGTGCATGCCAGTTAAACAAGTCTGTTGGTACTAATCCGGAATAATTATTAACCCCGTATACCTGCAATGTGGTTACCAATTTTGGATTGATAGTTATTGCATCATGATTACTTAATAATGAAACTGCAATAAAAGCACCTGCAATAATGCCTGCTGCAAAAAATAAATTCCAGGTTTCTTTTTTCCAGTTATAAGTAAAGAACGGAATACCTGCAGGGAAACATGCAGCACAAACATGCCGCAGCGAAGATGAAATGCCAAATGTTTTATTGCCAAGAATAAGCAATAGCGGAACCGTTAGTCCTATTAAAGGGCCAGCAATATACCAGGGCCAGGGTTGTTTCATCAATTCAATAAAATGCATAAGCGAATAAAAGGGATAAAAAATTTATAGTGTTAGCCTATAAGTGGTTGCAACACTTCCTGTAATTTTTTTGCAGGTACAACACCGGATTGCCGCCATTTTACTTCACCGTTTTTAAAAACGATTAAAGTAGGCACGCCCTGTACATGGTACGCACTAGCAGCTTGTGGGTTTTTGTCAACATCAATCTTTATAATTGTTATTGCATCGCCCATATTTTTTTTCAGTTCTTGTAAAACAGGCGGCATCATTTTGCAAGGTCCGCACCATTCTGCAAAAAAATCAACCAGAACTGGCTTTCCGGATGTTATAACGTCTTTAAAACTACTCATAACATTTTGTTTTATTAATGTAATTAAGGATAAACAAAACTTCCTGAAAAAGTGTTCAATATTAATACCAAACCTTATTATAATTGTTAACCGGTAATCTCTTTTACAAGTATATAAATGCTCATTACAAATACAAACCAGCCAAACCATTTCTTTAATGCATCGCCATTCATAAGTGCTGCTATTTTGCTGCCCACAAAAACACCTGTTACAGCAAGAGCGGTAAATGACAATAATAAAGACCAGTCTAAATAAAAATGCCCAATACTAAAAACAAAACCAAAGCCAGCATTAATAGCAATAATAAGCAATGAAGTTCCTACTGCTGTTTTCATAGGCAGTTTAATAAGCAATACAAGTGCTGGTATAATAAGAAACCCGCCACCGGCGCCAAGCAAACCGGTTATCAATCCTATTAAAAGGCCAGGTATTAGCAGTGGAAGAACTTTTTCGCTGCGTTGATTTGTATTAACAGTTAGTGCATCATCTTTATCATGATTGCGTATCATAAGAATGGCTGCTGCCAGCATCAGCACTGCAAAAAGCATCATCAGAAAATTTCCTTTCTTAACCGGAAAATTTGTTGTTGCAAATAATACTTCAGGAATATGCGGCAGAATAAAATGACGTGCAATGAAAACAGTTAAGATAGACGGAATGCCAAACAATGAAACTGATCTGAAATCTACCAGTTTGTTCATATAGGCTTTAGTGCCGCCCACTAAACTTGTAGTACCAACTATAAATAAAGAATAGGTTGTAGCCAGCACCGGGTCCACACCCATCATGTAAACAAGTACGGGCACGGTAATAATAGAACCGCCGCCGCCAATCAGTCCTAATAAAATACCAATTAATACAGCAACAAAATAGCCTGCAAAGTGCATCATGCAAACAAAGATTGAGAAATAAAACGAATAAATAAGCTCTTCCGGTCATTTTCAGCGGGGGATAAAAATTTGTTTCGCAAACATCGTCTTGTATTATTTTCGGGTAAATAATAGCTGGATGCTAAAAAGTTTTTACCAGGAGGTGTTAATAGAAGCAGGCTGCGATGAAGCAGGCAGAGGTTGCTATGCCGGGCCCGTATTTGCCGCTGCAGTTATTTTGCCAAAAGATTTTTTTCATCCGTTGTTAAACGATTCCAAACAGCTTAGTGCAGAAGAAAGGTATGAACTACGTCCTGTAATTGAACAAAATGCTATTGATTATGCCGTAGCTATTGTTGATGAAGCAGAGATTGATACACTTAATATCTTATGGGCCTCTGTAAAAGCCATGCACATTGCAATAGACAAGCTGGAAAAAGAAAGACCGGGTTTATTATTGATTGATGGAAACAGGTTTAAAAAATATAAAACAATTCCGCATGAGTGCGTTGTTAAGGGCGATGGTATTTATGCCTCTATAGCCGCAGCCAGCATACTGGCAAAAACTTACCGCGATGATTATATGATAAAGCTGCACGAATCATTTCCCCAGTACGGTTGGAACAAGAACAAAGGATACGGTACACTCGTTCATCGCAGGGCAATTGACGAACATGGCATTTGCATCCACCACCGTAAAAGCTTCAATATTTTTGCAAAACAATCTACAGAAGAGGTTTCAGAATAGATTTTCTCAATGGTAAAATAACGATAAGCAACAGGAAAATACGGTAGCAAACAACGCTGTTTTATTAAATGCTATTAAATACCCTGCTTAAAGTAAAAAATAATGGCAATTCCATGTTTTTACTGGCATCCGGTATACACAAACTGCCGTAATTACCGTTAATAAGCTGGCCAGGTAACTGCCCCGGCTTTTATAAAACCCATGACTAAACCCAACCTGGTGAAAAAACTCTTCTGCCTGTTTTTTTTATTTGGTTTTTATACACTGCATGCGCAAAACGGCGACAGGGTTGCGTACTATTTTAAAGGGAAAAAACTTTCTTTTTCTATCAATCGTTCCAGGATAGTATTTCATATTAAGGCTGGTGAATCGCTTGAAAAACATCGAGGACAACTTGCTGCTTTGCTAAGTATTCAGGGTGCCGATATTTCTGGTACAACAGGCCTTAAACTGGTTTCTGCCAAATTGCCTTCGGCTTTTAATGGTACTAAATTAAAAGGATTGGCAGTTTTGCTTTCTAAAGAAAAATATATTGAGTATGCTCGTCCGTGTTTTGTAAGTGATTATGGAAAAGATATGGGCTATGGAGATGAACTGGTAGTGCGTTTAAAAAGCTCAACCACACTAACTGCATTTAACCAGTTGCTTGCACAAACAAATTGCACTATTGTAAAAAAATACTCTTTTGCCAATGATACGTACATAGTAAGTGCCGGTGAAGCCAATGGGTTTGATGCGCTTACGGTGGCCAATCGTTTTTTTGAAACCGGTTTATTTATTTATGCTGAACCCGATCTTACATTGTTTGATGGATTGCTTACAGATCCTAATGATCCGCTTTTTAATTATCAATGGGCACATACCAATACTGGTTCTGCCATTCAGTATAATGGTGTGCCCGGAACAGATATGAAAGTGCAGCTGGCATGGAACATTAGTACCGGTACTGGTATTAAAGTAGCAGTGATAGATGAAGGCGTTGATACCGGCCATGCAGATTTAAAAGCAAATCTTTTACAGGGTTACGATTGTCTTTCGGGTACATCAAATCCCGGCGATGGAAGGCCACTTGGGCCGGCCCGTGCACATGGTACCAATTGTACTGGTATTATTGCCGCAGTTGCGAACAATAATATTGGTATTGCAGGCGTGGCGCCGGATAGTAAAATCATTCCTGTAAACCTTGCTGCAGCCAACGGTGCTTTTGCATCTAATGCAGGTATTGCAGCGGGTTTTGATTATGCGTGGATGAATGGCGCAGATGTTATCAGTAATTCGTGGGGCGGCGGAAGCCCGAGTAATATTCTGGAAGATGCCATTAACCGTGCTGTTACACTTGGCCGTGGTGGAAAGGGATCTGTAGTGTTGTTTGCAAGCGGAAATAATAATGCAGCGTTAAGCTATCCTGCAATACTTGAAAACGTAATTAGTGTTGGGGGTGTAAATATGTGTGGTCAGCGCAAATCTCCGGCGTCTGCTTCCTGCGACGGTGAAGGATGGGGCGCCAGTTATGGCACCGGGCTGGATGTTGTAGCGCCATGCGTTAAAATAGCCAGTACAGATCTTAGCGGCTCTGCCGGTTACAATACAGCAGCCGGCGCAGCGGGTGATTACTATTTAAAGTTTAACGGTACTTCTTCTGCAACGCCCAATACAGCGGGTGTAGTAGCATTAATATTATCTGCAAACAATAACCTAACGGTGAGCCAGGTACGAAATATACTTGAAGGTACTTGCGATAAACTTCCATTGTATAGCTATAGCATGGTTGCTGGTCAACCCAATGGAACGTGGAATAATGAAACCGGTTACGGACTAGTAGATGCTTACAATGCAGTACAAGTTGCTGTGTCGGGTATCTTCTGTAATGTAGAAATAAAAGCAAATGGTGCTACGCGGTTTTGCCCCGGCGGAAGTGTAGGCATAGACGTTATAAACCCTGTTACCGGTACAAGCTATCAATGGAGAAAAGATGGTGTTAATATTGCCACCGGCACATCTGTTATTGCAAATGCCGCAGGAAGTTATGATGTATTGGCAACTGCTACAAACGGATGTATTGCTACTGCTGCACCTGTAGTGGTTACTGTGCTTACAAATACGCCTGCACTCAGTGTAAATGCAGGTGTCGACACCTTAATTTGTGCAGGTCAATCTGTAAAACTTGGTGGTAACCCTGTAGCTTCTAACGGTGCCCCATGGTTGCCTGATGAAAGAGCATATGGTATGGATTGGCAAGGCAATAGCTTTGTGAAATTCAGTTTAAGTAGTCCGCAAAAACTTGATACCATAGCACAGAATGTAGTTAGCAATGCAGATTATAATGCAGGTTATTTTTTTACTGGTGGAGATTTTACGCCTTATGGTTATTATGCCATTACAGCCGGCACTAATAAACTGTTTAAAATAGATACTGCTAGTGGTGCGCAACAATTAATTGGCATTGCACCCGCAGCAACGGGTTATACCTGGTGCGGACTTGCATGGGATCCTTCAACCAAAAATTTATATGGACTTTCATCTAAAGCTTCTGGCAGCAGTCTTTGCATTATCGATCCGTTTACCGCAGCAGTAACACCTGTAGGAACAATGCCGGTTGGATTAACAGAATGGCTAGCAGTAAGTAATAACGGCAATATGTATGCGATTTCTGACAATAACTATATATACAGTATCAATAAACTCACCGGTGCAGCTTCAGCTTTGCCCAATCCTGTTGGTGCAGATGTTATTTATGAACAGGATGCAGATTTTGATCCGGTTACAGACAAATTATTTCTTACCGCACTTATACAATCACAGAATTATGTTGGCGATTTACGCACAGTAAATACAACCACAGGTATTTCTTCAGTAGTGGGCACATTAGGCGGTCTCTCGGAAATAGATGCAACAGGCATTGCAGGCCCGGGCTATCAATACAACTGGTCGCCAGTTACTGGTTTAAATGATGCAACAGTTGCCGTGCCAGTAGCAACACCTTTAACTACTACTACCTATACCCTTAACGTAACAGATATGTGCGGAAATACCGCCAATGCGCAAGTAATTGTAAGCGTAAGTACACCGCCTGCTGTTTCTATAACAGCGCCGGCAGATAGTATCTGCGTTGGAGAAACTGTAAGGTTAAGTGCAACAAACAATAACGCTTATAGTTATCAGTGGTACCGTAGCGGAAATGCAATTGCAGGTGCTACTGATAGTTTTTATATAGCCAATACCGGCGGTACGTATACAGCAAAAGCAAAAATGGGCCCTTGCGATAGTACTTCGCTTCCCTTTATTGTAAAAACATGCGAGGTGAGAATGAACAGCAATGCGCCGGCGGCTGTTTGCAATAGTTATTTTTATGATAGTGGCGGTATAGATTCAGCTTATGCAAACAACGAATCTTATACACGCACTATAACAGCTTCAACAGCAGGCAGTGTGCCACGTTTAACGCTCAATACCTTTAGCACGCAATCAGCAAATGATGTACTCACAATTTATGATGGGCCAGATGTTACATATCCTGTACTGGCTGCATTGAGCGGAAAACCTGCACTGCCACTGGTTTATACTGCTTCTAATGGAGCACTTACTATTACGTTTAACAGCAATGGTTCTGTTACAGATTCAGGTTATGCTGGTATAATTGATTGTTACCAACCCAATATTTACCGCAGCAAAGCTTCCGGCAATGCAGATAATATAAATACATGGGAAGTGAAATTACCTGGCGGAAGTTATATTAATGCTGTAACCATTCCTCATGTGTATGACGACAGTATAATTATACAACCAGGCCACACCGTTAGTATTAATGTTGCTATGCAGTTGGATCAGTTGTGGGTGCAAAACGGTGCTGTGTTAAACATAGTTGCCCCATTAACGCTTAACAATGGAAGTGGAAACGATTTGCTGGTTGATGGTTCGCTGGTTGTTGGCAATGCTGGCAGCATTAGCGGCAATGGAATTGTAAGTCTTAATGGAACGCTTGATAACAGTGCTTCCACCAGCAGCAATATTTTAGCAAGAACAGAAATAACGGGCAGTATATCAGAAACAATAACTGCTGGCGGCGCATTTGGTACTTTATATATTGTAAACCCAGCGGTAATAATTAATCTCGCTAATGATATTGCTATTGATACATTAATTATGAATGATATTGCAGGTGTTGTAACAATAACTGCAAACAATCCTAATACACTGCTTAGCATCAATAAAAGAATAGATCTGCAAAACGGAAGATTGATAATGGGCAATAACGCAGCACTGAATATTGTAACTGGCGCAACAATTGGAGGCGGCAATGCCAATAGTTTTGTAGAAGGCCCTGTGCGCAACAATACCAATTCATCCGGGGCCAGTTCACTCTTTTTTCCTGTTGGAAAAAATGTGTACAGGCCGGTTACGCTTAATGTAACGCATAGCAGCAGCGGTTTATCAACTTATCAAACAGAAGTGTTTAACACACCTGCAAATAGCAGAACATTGGCCCCAACTATCAATGCTGTTAGCGGTGTTCGTCATTTTAAAATTTCAAGTATAAGCGCACAGCCATTAACTGCTGCAAGTGCAACACTTACATATGGGTCTGATGATGGTGTATCTGATCCTTCATCATTGCGCATAGCAAAAGATGATGGCGCTACTAATTGGATTGATTTGGGTGGAACCGGGACCGCACCAGGATCTGGAACAATAACTTCTTCGGTTAATTTTACAAGCTTTAGTGATTTTGTGTTAGCAAATGCATTGGGCGGAACTAATGTGTTACCAGTGAAGTGGCTCGATGTTTCAGCAAAACTTACAGGCAAAACAGTTGTGATAAACTGGAAAACAGCCAACGAAGTAAATGTGAGCGGCTATACCATAGAACGCTCTGCCGATGGCATTTCATTTACAAATGTGATTTCTGTAAACGCCAGCACTGCTTCTACTGCAGAAAAGCAATATGAGGCTACAGACAGGTTGCCGCTTAATGGTACTAATTATTATCGCATCAGGCAAACAGATAATGATGGAAAATACAGTTACAGTAAAATTGTTTTGGTAAATGTAACCGATGCATCGGGCTTTGTAGTATGGCCAAATCCTGCTGTTGAAACGGTAACCATACAAAACAACCAGGTTATTCACCGGCTGCAATGTTATAACAGTAATGGACAACTGATATTTGAAACCAAACCTGCTTCAGTTCAGTATACAATGCAGGTGCAGCAATGGCCGTCTGGTATTTATCATGTAAAGATTACAAGCGCAGGCAAGGTAATTGAAACAAGGTTTGTGAAGCAATAGGATGTTTTTACCACAGAGACACGGGGGAAGTTCAGAGTTCATAGTTTTTTGACTATCCTAAAAATCTCATACATCCCAATAATCCCAGTTCAGACAATAAAGCGACAACACGGAGTGTTTCTTCGAAACGGCAAAGCTTGCAGCTAATAGCTAACAGCTTGTAGCTTTTCTTTGCGCTGCTCCTTTGCGCCGTTTGTGTGAAATTAATAGCCGCAGATGCGCAGATTAAATCCTATCAAGATAAAGCCAATTACAAATCTCAAGAACAAACTTGCAGCTAGTAGCTAATAGCTCGTAGCTTTTCTTTACACGGAGTGTTTCTTCGAAACTGCGAAACTTGCAGCTAATAGCTAACAGCTTGTAGCTTGTAACTTTTCTCAGCGTGAAACTTAATCTTCTTTGCTTCCTTTATCGCCTATAAACCAATGTTCTTTGTTTTTAAACAACACATTGAAAGTGGTAAGCGATCCGTAAATGCGGGTGATGTATTGCTGCAGGTTTACTTTTTCTTCGTCTGATAATGTTTTATGCGCATTAATCTGTTGTTCCATTACACGCAGCCTGTCACGCAGCATAACAATTTTATGAAAGAATACATCAATGGGCACTTCTTTTGGTTTCTGTGTTTTATCTGCGGGTTGCAATAACATCATTCCGTTTTGCCAGCGATCGCCCAATTGTACAATTTCTGATACTTCTCCCCATTGCCGTAAAATTTTCAATAAGGATTTTTCTACGGCCGAAGTTGTTTCTACTTCCGCAGTTACATTTTCCGGAATAATCTCATCAAGCTTATTATCAGTTTTATCAATTTCTTTTATACCCTGGTTAATAAACGAAATTATGTAAGTAGCATACTTAACGCCTACTATTACACCGGGCCCAAATTGTGTATGCTGTAAACGTGTGCCAATGCCAAGATTTAATTGCTGTTCTTCCATACTGCTTAATAGTTGATTGGTTGATTAGTTGATCATATGATTAGGTGAATAGTTCAGTGATGTGTTTTACCAATTAACGGATCCACTGGTAAACTAATCAATTAATTAATTGCCTGGTATACCAATGCTTTTATTTTATTGTGTATATCGCCGTGGGGGTTTGGATAAATGTTTAAAAATATCTGGCAAACAATTTTTTCTTTGGGATCCATCCAGTAATTAGAACTAAACATGCCGCCCCAGCTAAATGTACCTGCAGATGTTGGTGTAAAAGCGCTGCTGGCTTCTGTAACCAGTTCAAAACCTAAACCAAATTTATCTCCATGTGTTAAGCTGAGATCACCAATCTGGTTACTGGTCATCATACGCACTGCTGTGCGGCTTAATATTTTTTTACCGTTAAGACTTCCACCGTTCAATAGCATGCGCATAAAAATCGCATAATCGTAAGCGGTAGAAGACAAGCCGCCGCCACCAGAAAAATAAGTACCATCTGTATTGGGATAATCGGCATTAAAATTTCCGTTGATGCTGATATGGTCAGACATTTTAACGGCATGGTCTGTTGAATCTATTGTATATAATGTAGCAAGGCGATTGTGTTTCTCCTTTGGCAAATAAAAATAAGTATCCTTCATGCCAAGCGGTTCAAAAATGCGTGTGCTGAAAAATTTATCCAGCGGCATGCCAGATACTACTTCTACGAGATAGCCCAGCAAATCTGTATTAAGGCCGTAAGTAAATTTTTCTCCGGGCTGATGAAACAATGGCAGGCCGCCAAGTATTTTCATTTTATCTGCCAGTAAAATTCTTCCCACACCGATTCCGCCCACCACACCGGCTTTTGCATAAATGGCATTCATTTGTTTGCTGCCAATTTGCGCATAACCAATACCGGAAGTATGTGTAAGCAAATCGCGGATGGTAATTTCCCTTTTTGCCGGAACAGTAGTATAGCTGCTGTCTGCCTCATTGAATTTATCTATTACATTTTGCTTTTTAAATTCAGGTATGTATTTGCCTACAGCATCATCCAACAAAATTTTCCCCTCTTCATACAACATCATTACTGCCACGCTGGTAATAGCTTTTGTTTGTGATGCAATGCGGAAGATTTCATCCTTTTTCATTGGTGTTTTTGATGCTGCATTATCATAGCCCAGCGCTTTGTAGTATGCAAGCTTATCATTGCGGTAAATGATAACTACTGCACCATTTAGCCATTGTTTGTTTACATAGTCATTTACAGTATTGTCTATACGGGCCAATCTTTCTTCAGACATGCCTGCGGCAGCAGCGTTGGCAACAAGTGCAGTCTGTGCCGATATAGAAGCAGCAAATACAAGAATAGGCAATGCAACAAGCAAAATTTTTTTCATGGCAATTGTAATAATTGGGTTTGATAAAAGGGGAGGGAAGTTAGGAAAAAAGCTGCGAGTGTGAGCTGCAAGCTTTTAGTTGCGATTATATAGGAAGCTAAAAAGGTAAAGGAGTTTTAGTTGGCTTACAAAAAAGTACTACCCTCTTTTTTCTGCGTACTCTGTGCGACTATAAACTCCGTGGCTAAAAACCTTTTCTTTTCTCATACTCCTGCCAGGCAAGTTTTATGTATTCTGCAAATTCATAGTCGGTAGAAAGACTTGTAAACTCAAGCGATGGCCGGTACTTTTTCATAAAGTCTTCCTGCTCTGCACCGGTGAGCTGGGTAATTTTTTTTACCAGCGCTTTTGTAAAACGGTGATCAATAAATTTATCCTGCTCTTCCTGTATTAGCCTGTCGCGGAAATGTGCCATGCGCCGGTTCCTGCGAAAATTAAACATGTTGATGAACGCATCCAGGTCAAGCCCAACGCCAAATGAGCCAGAGCTCGGATTAGAAAGTGATATGCCCGGTTTTTTAAACTCAAAAGCCTTGGCATAATCCAAACGATTTTGAATAGAATCCCTTTTATAATCCCTGGGCATTACTTTTACTTCTTTCAGTTCAGTTACCGGTACATGCAATGCAATATCAAACCCGTTAAAAACATTGATGGAAGACACTGCAAATTTTGGAGTAGGTTTATTGAGGTAAGAAAACCAGATAGAATCTTTTTCATTTACCAGTATAATATAAGACCCACTGGAATCTGTTGTGGTGCCTGCACCGGATGTACTTAATACGCTAACGCCGTTTAGTGGTTGTGTACGGCTGATATCAAAAACTTTCCCTTTAATAATAACTTCCTGTGCATTAATGCTGCAGCAAAGCAGTAATAAAGCAAGCAGGCAAGTAAAAAACGGGTATGTTTTTATAACCTTCAACTAAGTTTTTTTGGGTGTGATATTAAACTAACTTCTTTTAACAATAAAGATTGAAAATCCCTTTTAACTATGATTTTGCAGTTTTACTGTTTTTTCAATAACAGCCGGGTAATTGGCATGCTCCAATGCATGTACTTTGCCAGCAAGTGTTAACGGTGTATCTTCTTTATCAATACTACAAACAGCCTGAAAGATAATATTGCCATGGTCGTACCACTCATCTACATAATGAATGGTAATGCCGCTTTCTTTTTCACCGGCATTGATCACCGCCTCGTGCACAAACTTTCCATACATGCCTTTGCCGCCAAATTTTGGCAATAGTGCCGGGTGTATATTGATGATTTTATTGGTAAAAGCTTTTATAAGGTTAGACGGCACTTTCCAGAGAAAACCTGCCAGCACAATAAAATCAATGCCAAGGGCTTTTAACTCATCAGCATAAGCATTGCCTTGCAAAAATTTTTCTTTTTCCAGCATCAAAACAGGAATGTTTTCTTTTTCGGCAATGCTGATAACGCCGGCGCCAGGTTTATTGCAAACAATAAGGCTGATAGAAACCTCCGGGTGCGATTTAAAATGTTGAATGATTTGAAGGGCGTTTGAACCAGCACCGGATGCAAAAACTGCAATTTGAATCATGTTTCAAAACTAGGGGAATTTAGTTGATTGGTTATTTAGTTGATCGGTTGATTACTTAGTTCAAAAAGTTCGTGGTTCGGAAGTTTATAGTTCTTTTATGCAGAAATATTTGCAAATATTATCAGTCTTTTACGGCAAGGAAACTATGAACTATCGAACTGTGAACTGATAAACGAAGCAGTTACTAACACCTGTTAAGGTCTTATAAAACGATTGACAAATTTATGACACTGATCAAATGATGATCATTAAAATCGGCTGAAACACACGCCAGTAGCGGGAAAAAAAAATTTTCCGATGTTGACATTTTGTTAAAATCCTGACTTATTTTTGCACCCGGTAAGACAAGTTTTTCCACACAATTCCTGATATCTAGAGCTTATGATTTATCATAGACCAACTGCACACAAAATACTCTTTAATCTACTCTTCTTATTTCTTATAGTTTCAGGTTTTAATGCATCGGCCCAGGCAGATGCGAATGCAGGAAAAACACTGTTTTCCAATAATTGTGCATCCTGCCACAATCCCATTAAAGATGGTACAGGGCCGGCTTTACAAGGTGTAACATCTCGTGTTCCCGATAAGGCTTTATTGCATTCCTGGATTAAAAACAATACAGCTGTATTAGCTAGTGGTAATAAGTATTTCAACGATTTATATAAATCTCGTGGTGGAGCTGCCATGAATACTTTTACCAGCCTGACTGATGCTGAAATTGACAATATTCTTGCTTATGTAGAGACTTACAAAGCACCAGTTGTAGATAAAGAGACGCCTGGTAAACCTGTTGAAAACGACAACTCATTATTATACGGCATTCTTACCCTTATACTTGCTGTTATCACCCTTATCTTATTACAGGTAAACAGCAACCTCAAAAAATTATCAGACGATAAAGAAGGCGTACCTTCTTATGAGCCTGTACCTTTCTGGCGCAACAAAGCTTATATAGCTATGGTTGCTGTAGTACTCTTTATTATTGGCGGTTATTATACTATTCAGGCTGCTATAGGCCTTGGCCGCAATAAAGATTATCAGCCGGAACAACCTATTTACTATTCTCATAAAGTACACGCCGGCGTAAACCAGGTAAGCTGTTTGTATTGCCATGGTGGTGCTTACGAAGGAAAACATGCTAATGTGCCTTCTGTAAACGTGTGTATGAACTGTCACATGGCTATAAATGAGTATAGCAGCACAAGTGAAAAATTATTCCGCGAAGATGGTACAGAAGTAAACGGAACTGCAGAAATTCAAAAGATATATGCCGCTTCAGGATGGGATCCTAAACTGAAGAAATATACCGGTAAAGAGAAACCGATTGAATGGATAAAAATTCATAACCTTCCTGATCACGTATATTTCAATCACTCACAGCATACCCGCGCAGGAAAAGTACAGTGCCAGACTTGCCATGGCCCGATACAGGAAATGCCCGAAGTAAAACAATTTGCAGACCTGAGCATGGGATGGTGCATTAACTGCCACCGCGAGAGCAAGGTTAACTTTTATGATAGTGCAACAGGCGAGGGCAACAAGTTCTACAGCATCTACGAAAGATTACACCAGAACCTGAAAGATAAAAAAATAGACAGTGTAACCGTAGAGATGATTGGTGGAACAGAGTGCCAGAAATGTCACTATTAAGCTGCTAACCTCATCCGTAAGAAATGAGGCGTTAAAAGAATTCATACTTAATCACAAATAATCACGCATTGCAGCGTGGTAAGGGGCTAAAATTATGAGTAAAAAGTACTGGCAAAATTTCGGTGAGTTAAACAACTCGGAAGCTTTTCAGCAAAATGCAAAAGATGAGTTTCGTGAGGAATTGCCATTTGAAGGTGAAGGTATTGCCGACGCCAAAACTCCACGCAGGGATTTCCTGAAATATGTAGGTTTTAGTACAGCCGCAGCAGCAATAGCAGCGGGTTGCGAAGTGCCCCTTAAAAAAGTTATTCCTTACGTAAATAAACCGCAGGATCTTATTCCTGGTGTTTCAAATTATTACGCTACAACTTATGTTTCTGGCAGCGATGTAATACCTGTTGTTGCCAAAGTAAGAGACGGAAGGCCAATAAAGATTGAAGGAAACGAATTGTCTACCATTACCAACGGTGGTACTTCTGCACGTGTTCAGGCTTCTGTTCTTGATTTATATGATACAGCCCGTTTGCGTTTCCCTTATGCAAATGGTACTGAAGCCAATTCATTAGAGGCTTTTGATAAAATGGTAGGAGAAGCATTAAGCGGATCAACCGTTGCATTGCTTACACCTACTATTACATCGCCTACTACCAAACAAATTATTGCAGAATTCCTTGCAAAATATCCGGGTAGCCGTCATGTACAATACGATGGTATTTCTTATAGCGGCATGTTAACTGCCAATGAAGCTACTTATGGCAAACGTGCTATCCCTTCCTACAATTTTGGAAAAGCAAAAGTTGTAGTTAGCCTTGGTGCAGATTTTCTTGGTACATGGGTAAACCCTGTAGAATACCAGAAAGGTTATTCTTCACTCCGTAAGATTAATGAGAAGAACCCTGAAATGAGCAAGCATTACCAGTTTGAAAGCATGATGAGCATGACTGGTGCAAATGCAGACGAACGCTTTACACACAAACCTTCTGAAACAGGTGCAGTAGCAGCAGCATTGCTGGGTGCATTAAACGGACAAGGTGCAAGCGGTGTAAGCGAATCAGTAAAAAAAGGAATTGAAAAAGCTGCAAAAGATCTTGCTGCCAATAAAGGCGCTGCACTGGTTGTTTGCAGCAGCAACAATACAAACGTACAGGTAATTGTAAACGCCATTAATGAGGCTATTGGCGCAAACGGAACTACCATTAACTGGGCTTCTCCTTTGCTTACCAAACAGGGTGTTGACAGTGATATGGCAACACTTATTGCAGACATGGACGGCGGAAAAATAAGCAGCCTGCTTATTTACGATTGCAACCCTGCTTACGATTATTATGATGCAGCAAAATTTACTGCTGCACTTAAAAAAGTAAAAACATCGGTTTCATTCAATGAAAAAATGGATGAAACTACAGAACAGGTTAAATATATACTGCCTGCTAACCATTACCTGGAAAGCTGGGGCGATGCAGAAATCAAGCCCGGTTATTTCAGCATGATGCAGCCCACCATCAACCCATTGTTTAAAACACGCCAGTTCCAGGATACTTTATTGAAATGGAGCGGAAGCACAACAGCTTACCACGATTATTTTAAAAACTATTGGGTAACCAAACTTGGCGGTGAAGAAGGGTATGAAAAAGCGCTGATGAATGGTGTGGTTGAAACGGAAACTGCTGCAGGTGCTGCAACATTCAGTAATGCAAAAGTAGCAGAAGCAGTTGCTATTACCGGTGGCAAGAAAAAAGTTGGACAATACGAACTTGTTTTATACCAAAAACCAGTTTTAGGTGACGGTCGCCAGGCAAACAACCCATGGTTGCTGGAAACACCCGATCCTATTACAAGAGCAACATGGGATAACTATGTTATCATTTCCCCTGCACTTGGAAAAACTTTATTGGGTGTTGATATTGCAGATCGCAAACAGGCTGATGAGTTTGAAGTACATCCTGATAAACCCATTCTTAAAATTACAGTAGCTGGCAAAGAACCAGTTTCGCTTCCCGCATTGATTATACCTGGTGTTGAAACAAATACAATTGCAATTGCAGTTGGTTACGGAAGAAATGCAAAATCGGGTCGTGCAACAGTTGGTGCCGGTAAAAATGTTTACCAGCTTGCACTCAACGGCGATTTTAATGTAACCGATGTTGCGGTTGAAGTTGTAAAAGGCGAAACGTATAAAGTAGCGCAGGGACAAACACACAGCTCTTACGAAGGCCGTGTGGAAGTGGTAAAGGAAATGAAGCTGGAAGATTTTAAAAAGAATCCGGAAGAAATTTTTGAAGAAAGAAGCAAAGAACTGGCCCCTTTTGGTGGCTTAAAGAAATTTACTGAAGAAGGCACCATTTACCCGAACTATGAAAAGCCGGGCATTAAATGGGGTATGAGCATAGACCTAAACAGTTGCTTTGGTTGCGGCGCCTGCGTGGTGGCCTGCCAGGCAGAAAACAATGTTGCGGTTGTTGGTAAGAGTGAGGTGCTGCGTTATCACGATATGGCATGGTTGCGTATAGACCGTTACTTCAGTGGTAACCCTGCAGAGCCGGATAGCATCCAGACTATTTTCCAACCTATGCTTTGCCAGCATTGCGATAATGCGCCTTGCGAAAACGTTTGTCCTGTTGCTGCTACCAACCACAGCAGTGAAGGATTAAACCAAATGACGTATAACCGTTGTATTGGTACAAGATATTGTGCCAACAACTGTCCTTATAAAGTACGCCGCTTTAACTGGGCCGATTATACCGGTGCAGACAGCTTCCCGCACAATCAGGATCAGAGCCTTGTAGGTAAACTGGATGACACCGTTCTTATGATGAACGATGATCTTACCCGCATGGTGCTTAACCCTGATGTTACTGTAAGAAGCCGTGGTGTTATTGAAAAATGTTCATTCTGCGTACAGCGTTTGCAGGAAGGAAAACTGAAAGCGAAAAAAGAAGATCGTGTACTTACAGACAGCGATGTAAAAACAGCTTGTCAGCAGGCTTGTGCAGCAGATTCAATTGTATTTGGAAATGTAAACAACAAAGACAGCGAAATAAGCACAGTGCGCCGCGAGAACAAAAACCGTTTGTTCTATGCGCTTGAGCAACTGCACGTTTTGCCTAATGTTAATTACCTGGCCAAAATACGCAACACAGATTTGCTAACTGGCGTAAAGGACGAGCATGAAGGACATGAAGGGCACAAAGAAGAAGGTGCAGAGAAGAAAGAAGAAAAAGCTCACGCATAACCGTTAGTTGCGGATAAGAAGAATAGCAGGCAGTAGACAGATATAAAGTTCTTATAAGAAATCGTAAAAGGCTAAAAGCGCACAGCTAATAGCTAAAAGCTCAAAGAATATGTCATTACTCAGATACGAATCACAGACCCGCGAACCACTGGTAACAGGTGAAAAAAACTATCACCAGGTTACAGAAGATATTATCAGGCCCATAGAAATGAAGCCAAGCCGTTTGTGGTACATTGGTTTTATTATATCAGTGCTGCTTTTGTGCTTTGGTATTTTTTCTGTTACCATGGAGGTTACTTATGGCGTAGGTCAGTGGAACCTTGGTAAAACCATCGGTTGGGGTTGGGATATTACCAACTTCGTTTGGTGGGTTGGTATTGGTCACGCAGGTACGCTTATCTCCGCCATCTTATTGTTATTCCGCCAGGGTTGGAGAACAGGTGTAAACCGTGCAGCAGAAGCGATGACAATTTTTGCGGTAATGTGTGCAGGGCAGTTTCCTATCTGGCACATGGGCCGTGTATGGATGGCATTCTTTGTATTACCTTATCCAAATACAAGAGGTCCGCTATGGGTAAACTTTAACTCACCACTTTTGTGGGATGTATTTGCGATATCAACTTACTTCACCGTTTCATTATTATTCTGGTATTCTGGTTTATTGCCCGATTTGGCTACAGTAAGGGACAGGGCCAAACTGAAATGGAGAAAATTTATGTACGGATTGTTAAGCTTTGGATGGACAGGTTCTACCAAACACTGGCAACGTCATGAAAGTTTATCGCTTGTACTTGCAGGTTTAAGTACACCACTGGTACTTTCAGTACACACTATTGTATCTTTTGACTTCGCAACTTCAGTTGTACCTGGATGGCATACTACTATCTTTCCTCCTTACTTTGTTGCTGGTGCGGTATTCTCTGGTTTTGCTATGGTGCAAACACTGTTGCTTATTACAAGAAAAGTTTTATACCTGGAAGATTATATTACGCTTGAGCACATTGAAGTAATGAACAAAGTAATTGTGCTTACCGGTTCTATTGTGGGCGTGGCATACATTACCGAGTTGTTCATTAGCTGGTATGGCCAAAACCCTTATGAAGCAGCAGCTTTCAGAAACAGGTGGGATTTAACTACGCCATATGCATGGAGCTATTACATCATGATGGGTTGTAACGTACTTTCTCCGCAGTTCTTCTGGTTTAAGAAACTGCGCCGCAACCTGTTGTTTACTTTCTTTATGAGCATATTGGTAAACGTAGGTATGTGGTTTGAACGTTTTGTAATCATTGTTACATCTATCTACCGCGACTTCTTACCAAGTAGCTGGAGTACTTACTATGCACCCAGTTTGTTTGAAGTTGGCTTTTACCTCGGAACTTTTGGATTGTTCTTTACATGCTACTTCCTGTTCTCCAAATTCTTCCCGGTAATTGCAGTAGCAGAAATTAAACATATACTGAAGAAAAATGGCGAAAGCTATAAGAACAATATGACAAGGCTTGATACGCAGACTGCAGACGAATTTGCACACGACCATGCACATGCGCATTAATGATGAAATGTAAAGATTGAAAACAAAGAATAAGATTTAGTTTTTAGAATAGATACAAGCTCGCAGCTCACAGCTAAAGGCTCAAAGCTTTAAAAATATGAGTGTAAAAAAATTTATTGTAGGCTGTTTTGATGAAGAAACTACACTGTTCAACGCAGTGAAGAATGTTCGCAAAAGCGGCTATAAGATCCATGATGTGTACACGCCCTTTCCTATTCACGGGCTTGACAAAGTAATGGGCCTCCGCGATACAAGTTTGCATACTGCAGGTTTTATTTATGCAATAACAGGTACATCAACTGCGCTGTCATTTATCAGCTGGGTTTTTACAAAAGACTGGCCTTTAAATATTGGTGGTAAACCTCACTTTGCATTACCAGCGTGGATACCCATTATGTTTGAGCTTACCGTGTTGTTTTCTGCTGTTGGTATGGTGCTTACATTTTGCTACCTGTGCCAGTTGGCACCTTTTGTAAAAAAACATCACTTTCATGCAAGGGCTACAGACGATTTATTTGTAATGGTAATAGAACCTACTGCAAAAACAAACGAAGCAGATGTACTTGGATTCTTACAGAAGCATGGCGCAGTAGAAACTAATGTGCAGGAAGCAGAAAGCGGATGGTGGCTTGGCAGGTACGATAGGGACACACTGCCTTTTGAAGTTAGGGAAGCAAACGTATAAGCAATATTTGAAACGATTTTTTATTTCAATACAGATGAAGAAATTATCCATCATAGCAATTGTAATAGCGGCGGTAGTACTGGCACAAAGCTGCAGCGATGTAAAGCGTAAGCCGAACAGGGTGTACATGCCGGATATGGCCTATAGTGTGGCTGTTGAAACTTATTCCGATTACAGCAAACTGGCTGCTAATGGCATATTTTACAATGCACGTCCTGTACCAGGTACTGTAAAAAGAGGTGAAGAAGGATTTCATTATGAAATGCTGACTGATACAACCGGTGCTTACGCAACTTCTGGTAATATCAAAAACCCATTAGCTGCTATGGATGAAATGCAAAGCAAAGAAGCAGAAAGGCTTTACCTGGTTAACTGTGGTATTTGCCATGGTCCAAAGCTTGATGGCAATGGCCCATTATATAAAGACGGAAACGGACCTTATCCTGCAAAACCAGCTAACCTTAGCGGTTCGGATGCAAAGTATGCAAGCATGGCAGAAGGAACTATGTTTTTTTCTATGACTTACGGTCACAACATGATGGGCAGTTACGCATCTCAGGTTTCGCCAAAACAGCGCTGGATGATTGTTAGCTATATAAAATCAAAACAAGGAAAAGCAGCAGCACCTGCAGCGGCTACTACAACAGCAGCGGCAGCACCTGCAGCAGCAAAGGATTCAGCAGCTGCAAAAAAATAAGTGTAGAGGTAATATTAAGATTGAACGATTATAAATTTATTGAGAATGTCGTCATTTAAAGATCAATTTGAGATTCCTTCAAAGTACAAGACCCTGTCAATGGCATTAATGGGTATTGGCGT
Source organism: Chitinophagaceae bacterium (assembly GCA_044227095.1). Classification (GTDB taxonomy): domain Bacteria; phylum Bacteroidota; class Bacteroidia; order Chitinophagales; family Chitinophagaceae; genus JACMLD01. Next base: position 1,616,901 of record JBGAFV010000001.1, read on the forward strand.
TGTGTCTGTACTGGTAGGCTATTTTATGTACGGTAGCAGCTCAGACGAAGAAGTAAATGCAAGGTTCTGGGGCACACTGCTGCAAAACAGTGTTTATTTTCTGTTGATCTGTAATGCGGCTATGTTTTTTATTTGCGCAACTACGTTGGGTATGGGCGCCTTTCAGATGGCTTTCCGCCGTGTAACAGAAGCTATTTCTGTTGCAGTTATTCCACTGGGTGCTATTGCGTTGTTTGTTCTGCTTGCACTAATCTTTGGAGACAAACATCATATTTACCACTGGCTGGATCCTAAACCAGATGATAAAATCATTATTGGTAAAAGCGTTTTCCTTAACCGTGGTTTTTATATTGTATGGACTATCCTTACCATTGTTTTGTGGGCTGTGCTGGGTTATAAAATGAGGTCACTCTCACGTGAACTGGATGAAAACCCTGTTGCGGATGTTGAAGAAGGCAAAAAATATATTTTTAAGAATACAGTTTGGGCTTCTTTGTTCCTGGTATGGTTTGCATTAACTGTTGCTTCTACCATTCCATGGTTGTGGCTAATGAGTATTGACGCACACTGGTATTCTACCATGTATAGCTGGTACACTTTTGCAAGCACGTTTGTTGCCGGCATGTCTTTAATAGCAATCTTTGTTATCTATCTTAAAAACCTTGGCTATCTGCCATTGGTGAATGAAGAGCACCTGCACGATATTGGCAAGTTCATGTTTGCGTTTTCTATCTTCTGGACATATCTATGGTTCTCTCAGTATATGCTGATATGGTACAGTAACCAACCAGAAGAAACCATTTACTTTATCGACAGGATTGGTAACCACGAACACAGCAACGGCTTTAAAGGCCTGTTCTTCCTTAACCTTATTATCAATTTTATTTGCCCTATTTTAATATTAATGCGCAGGGGATCAAAAAGAAATTATACCACTATGACCTTTATGGCCATATTGATAATATTTGGCCACTGGCTGGATTTTTACCAGATGGTTTTCCCTGCTATTACAAAGGATGCAAACGGGCAAACGCATCCGCAATTAAACCTTTTTGATTTTGGTGTGGCATTGGGTTTTGTAGGACTGATTATGTTTTCTGTTGCAAGGGCATTAACCAAAGCGCCACTTACAGCCAAAAACCATCCGTTCTTTAAAGAAAGTATTATTCATCACACATAAATTAATCTCATTGCTTAAGCTTTACCTTTTTCAGCAACCAGAATTAAGTAAAGCTTAAACAAAAAGAACAGCAGGGATAATTATTTTAAAACTTTGTATAAATCATTAAGCGGTTATGTCTCTAACAACCATTTTTATATTGGCGATTTTGTTACTGGGCTTTCTTATTACGTTCCAGATAGCAAAAGCAAGTGAGTATGTGGGTATACTGAAAGGGGAAAAGAAAACACTTGAGCAGAATAACCGCATCAATGCATTTTTGCTGATCCTCTTCCTGGTAGGCGGTCTTATTGGTGTGTATTGCTGCCATGAAATGTTTAAAGACAAAATACTGGGCGAAGCTGCTTCAGACCACGGGCAGAAGATAGACAGCATGCTTTTGAAAACACTTATCATTACCGGTATTGTGTTTGTTCTAACACAGGTATTGCTGTTTTGGTTTGCATTTAAATACCAGTATTCAGAAAAAAGAAAAGCATATTACCTTCCTCACAACAATACACTTGAATTAATCTGGACTGTTGTACCTGCCATCTTCTTAACCGTACTGGTAGGTTATGGTTTGTTCTACTGGTTTAAAATAACAGGAGATCCTCCAAAAGATTCACTGGTAGTAGAAGTAACCGGCAAACAGTTTAACTGGATTATGCGCTACCCCGGTAAAGACGGTGTATTTGGCAGAAAGTATTATAAAAACATTAGCGACCCTGCAGACAATTCTCTTGGTTTAATCTGGAGCGATGTGCCAGAACTTAATCTGAAAGCAGATAAAGCATCGCAGGATGATATTGTAACTGACAAGTTAATGCTGATAGTAAACAAGCCGGTTAAATTGATTATTGGTTCAAGAGATGTGATACATGATGTAGGCCTTGTGCATTTCAGGATGAAGATGGATGCTGTACCAGGTACTCCAACAACAATGTGGTTTACGCCGCTGTACACAACTAAGCAAATGAAAGAAATGACGCACAATCCTGATTTTGTGTATGAACTTTCCTGCGACCAGATGTGCGGTAAAGGCCACTACTCTATGAAAGGACAGGTAGAAGTAGTAACACAGGCAGAGTTTGATGCATGGCTAATTTCTCAAAAACCAAAATACCAGACAGCAGTATTGGATAAAGAGAAAGAGAAAACAGAAAAGCCAGCAGCACAAGACAGTACAAAAACAACAATGAACGCTGTTGCACCAAATACAGTAGCAGTAAAGAAATAAGGTATAATCCAATAATAGGAAAGGCGATTCAGTTGCCCGATAAATGATTTTGATATGAGTAATGAAGCATTAACACACGGAGCAGACGTACACACTTCACATGATACACATCATGATGAGCACCATGTACACCACCACAAAGAGACGTTTATTACCAAGTACGTCTTTAGCATGGATCACAAGATGATTGCCAAACAGTTCCTGATTACAGGTATCATCTGGGCTTTTTTGGGTGGCTTAATGTCTGTGTTGTTCCGTTTGCAATTGGGATATCCGGATCAAACTTTTCCCTGGTTGGAAGATATTCTAGGCCATTGGGCAAAGGGTGGTAAAATTCAGCCCGAGTTTTACTATGCATTGGTAACCATGCACGGTACCGTATTGGTGTTTTTTGTATTAACAGCAGGATTGAGCGGTACATTCGCCAACTTTTTAATTCCATTACAGATTGGTGCAAGGGATATGGCTTCTCCTTTCTTAAATATGTTGTCTTACTGGTTCTTCTGGTTGGCCAGCGTTATAATGCTTTCATCTTTATTTGTGCAAACCGGTCCCGCAAGCGGTGGATGGACATCTTACCCTCCGCTAAGTGCATTGGGTGGCGCATCTGAAGGTTCTAAAACAGGGGTGGATTTGTGGATTATCAGTATGGCAATGTTCGTGGTATCATCACTGTTAGGAGGCCTTAACTATATCTCTACCATTCTTAACATGCGTACCAAAGGTATGAGCATGACAAGAATACCATTAACCATCTGGGCTTTGTTCTTTACAGCCGTTCTGGGTGTATTGTCTTTCCCGGTATTGTTAAGCGGTTTCATCCTTTTGTTGTTCGACCGTCACGCAGGTACCAGCTTTTATCTTTCTGATATTTATTTGGCTTCCGGCGAAGCTTTACCAAATGAAGGCGGAAGTGCTATTCTCTTCCAGCATTTGTTCTGGTTCCTTGGTCACCCCGAAGTGTACATTATCCTTCTGCCGGCAATGGGTATGGTGTCCGAAATATTATCTACCAATTCACGCAAACCCATCTTCGGTTATATGGCAATGGTAGGCTCTTTGTTTGCCATTGCAATACTTGCGTTCCTTGTATGGGCGCACCACATGTTTGTAACAGGTCTTAATCCTTTCCTTGGTTCAGTATTCGTATTGCTTACATTGCTTATTGCTGTACCAAGTGCTATTAAAGTATTTAACTGGCTCACTACTTTATGGAGAGGCAATATCCGCTTTACACCGGGCATGCTCTTCTCTATCGGTTTTGTAAGCTTGTTTATCTCCGGTGGCCTTACAGGTATTTGGTTAGGTAACTCATCTTTGGATATTCACTTGCACGATACATACTTTGTAATTGCACACTTCCATATTGTAATGGGTGTTGCATCATTCTTTGGCATGTTTGCAGGTATTTATCATTGGTATCCTAAAATGTATGGCCGTTATTTAAACAACACAATGGCATATATCCATTTCTGGGTAACCATGATTGGCGCTTATCTTATCTTCTGGCCAATGCACTACGAAGGGTTAGCAGGTATGCCCCGTCGTTATCTCGATTACAGTAACTGGGTAAGCTTTAACCAGTTTGGTGGCTTAAACAGGTTTATTTCTATAGTGGCAATGATTGTGTTTTCTGTTCAGTTGTTGTTTGTGTTTAATTTCTTCTACTCTATTTTCAAAGGAAGAAGGGTTACATCGCAAAACCCATGGGGTTCTAATACACTTGAATGGACAGCGCCTATCCGTCCAGGCCACGGTAACTGGCCCGGAGAAATTCCGGAAGTACACCGTTGGGCATATGATTACGGTAAAGACGGAAGAGAATTTATTCCGCAAACAGAACCGATAGGGGCCAACGAAAGCCATCATTGATTTTTAATTTGTGTTGATTGGTTGATTAAGTTGATTAAAAAAAAGTGCAAAAAGACAACAGTACAGATAAATCAAGTTCTTTTACATTGGCCAGCAAGCTGAGGGATTACATGATGCTTGTAAAATTCAGCCTCACTTTTATGGTGGTTTTTTCTGCCGTAGTGAGTTACCTGCTGGCGCCGAAAATTATTGGCTTTAATGCAAAAATGATCCTGCTTTTGTTTGCAGGTGGTTTTTTGGTAACTGGCAGCGCCAATGCCATAAACCAGGTAGTAGAAAGAGATACAGATGCATTAATGAAGCGAACTGCAAAAAGGCCATTGGCAAGTGGTAGAATGAGTGCTGAAGAAGGATGGGCATTTGCAGTTATTACCGGGGCTTTGGGTGTTTTTATACTTTGGTATTTTTTCAATCCATTGTCTGCAGGTTTGGCCGCATTCAGTTTATTCCTGTATTCATTTATCTACACGCCATTAAAAAAAATAAATTCCATCTCTGTACTTGTAGGTGCAGTGCCGGGTGCTTTGCCTTGTTTAATAGGATGGGCAGCTGGTAACGATGCGTTAAGTGCAGGCGGATGGGCATTGTTTGCAATACAGTTCTTTTGGCAGTTTCCGCATTTCTGGGCTATAGCCTGGATTGCGCATAAAGATTATTCTGGCGCCGGTTTTAAACTGTTGCCAAGTGTAGAAGGGCCAACAAAATATTCAGCAATACAATCAATTATTTATTCTTTGTTGCTGATACCAGTTGGTATACTGCCTTATGTTTTTGATATGAGTGGGCTGATAAGTTTTGTGATTGTGTTTATTGCCAATTTATATATGGTTTGGCAATGTGTAAGGCTTTACAGGGAAATGGAACTGAAAGCAGCAAGAAGGGTAATGTTTAGCAGCTATATTTATTTGCCTGTAGTATTACTGGCTTTGCTGGCAAACAAATTACCGCCAGCGAGAATTGAAACCGGGTTTATTCAGTTAATGCAGTTTGTAACAGGGTAAAACCTGTAATTAATAATGGTGACAAATAGTATTTTGAAGCAGTATTCGAATGCACCGCAAAGCGGCAGCACACAGCGGAAGAAGATTCACCCCTATAAGTTTATTATGTGGGTGGCTATTGGAAGCATTATTATGATGTTTGCCGGTTTTACCAGCGCTTACATTGTAAAACGTGAGCAACCAGGCTGGATAAGCTTTAGCATGCCGATTGTGTTTTGGTATTCTACAGCAGTAATGTTACTGAGCAGTGTGATAATGCAATTGTCTTTATCATCTTTCAGGAACAGGGATATGGGAAAATACAGGCAGTACATAAGTTTTACAACTGGCCTTGGCGTACTGTTTATAATATTGCAGGTAATAGGCTATTGGCAGTTAAATAAAATAGGAGTAAAGATAGAAGGATCGGGTGGTGGTGTATTCTTTATCATCATTTTTGCTTTGCATGCACTGCATGTGCTGGGTGGTGTAATAGCATTGATATTTTTATTTTTCAGATCCAGGAGCAACAGGGTACGCAGTTATAATGTAGTACCGGTAGAAGTAGCAGCAACGTACTGGCATTTTGTAGATGTACTATGGGTGTATCTTTTTGTTTTTTTTATATTGATTCAATAAGACAGGAAACTGTTTTACAACATAAGGTTCAAACGGATGATTTTTAAATTAGAGAACTTATTTTAAACAAGTCACATGTCACAAACAATTACGGCAGACAGAAAATGGTGGAGTGGTGGTAAAAGCCCTTTCAACGTAGAGTACGGTAAATTAATGATGTGGTATTTTCTGATGAGCGATGCCTTTACTTTTGGCGCCTTTCTTATTTCTTATGGCACCATCCGTTTCTCCAGCAATAGCTGGCCCGATCCTAATGAGGTGTTCCGCACTTTTCCCGGTGTTCAGGGAGAAATGCCTATTCCGCTGGCATTTGTGAGCTTGATGACGTTTATCCTTATTATGAGTTCTGTAACCATGGTACTTGCAGTAGGCGCAGGACATGCTAATGATAAAAAGAAAGTACTCACTTATATGGCATGGACCATCTTAGGTGGTATTGCCTTTTTAAGTTGCCAGGCATGGGAATGGACACACTTGCATGGAGAAGGCGCCTGGTGGGGTAGAAACCCTTTTATGAATATTGATGGTTCACAATCCAGCACCAACTTTACCAATTTCTTTTTTACCATAACAGGGTTTCATGGTTTTCACGTTTTCTCCGGGGTTGTAATTAATATCATCATGTTTATTATGACATGGCAGGGCGTGTTTGAAAGAAGAGGCCATTACTTAATGATAGAAAAAGCTGGTTTATACTGGCACTTTGTAGACCTGGTTTGGGTATTTGTATTTACCTGTTTCTACCTGTTCTAAACCTTAGCGATAAATAACTATTAGCAAACATTGGCGTTTATTAGCGGCAATTAGCGAAAAAAAATAATTATGGAAAATACACACGGAACCGCAGAGCTGCACCATGATGATGCACACACTTTTGATACAAAAGCCATCTGGAGAACATTCCGTATTCTTTTGTACATCACTGTATTTGAACTTATCCTTGCTATAGGTTATTATAAATTTGGAGAAGGTTCTGCAAATGCACATTTAATAAAACATCTTTTAAATGGTGTATTTATTGTTCTTACCCTGGCAAAAGCATTCTTTATTGTTGCTGAGTTTATGCACCTTGGTCATGAACTGAGAAATCTTATTATGACCATTGCAATACCTGCTTTATTATTCCTGTGGTTTATTGGTGCGTTTTTGTGGGATGGAGATTCTTATAAAAACCTGCGCAACCAGTACGACCGCAACCATCTTGAACAAAGCAAAGAGAAAGCGCCGGTTAAAGAAGAAGCAAAGAAACCCGGGTCAATAGAATAAAAGCGTTGGTGCTTTAAAATATATTTTTCATTTCATCAACCATTGCCCTGCGGCGATGGTTTTTTATTAAAATACAAACAGTGAGTAAGAAAGCATTACTGGCATTGTGTATCGCTGTTATCATTCCTTTGATCAGTTACCTGCTGGTAAAACATTTTGGCGATGAAGCCGTGGTAATGCCACGCCGCTTTTACGAAGATTCTATCATTACAAAAGTAAAAGACGGAAAAGAAACAACTGATACTGTATGGCATCGTGTAAAAAATATTTCGCTTACCAACCAGTTGGGCGATACAGTAAACCTGGATCAGTTGAATGGCAAAGTACTTGTGATTGATTTCTTCTTTACACATTGCGGCTCTATATGCCCTGCACTTACCAATAGCATGAAGAAATTGCAGGATGCTATTAAGAAACAGGACAATGTGAAGTATGCTGATACCAATTTTGTACAACTGCTCTCTTTTACTGTTGATCCGGAACGAGATTCTTTTCCTGTATTAAAAAAATATGCTGACAAGTATAAAGTAAACCACGATGTATGGTGGATGCTTACAGGACCTAAAAAAACCATTTACGATTTTGCATTTGAAGAATTGAAAGTTGATAAGTACAATGACGATCCGATAGATTCTTCTTTTGTGCACACCAGCCGTTTCACATTGCTTGATAAAAACCGCATTGTACGTGGCTATTACAATGGGCTTGATGATACTTCAATGGCAAAACTGAGTAATGATATAGTGCTGCTGATGCTTGAAACAGATAAAACAAAAAAATCGCTGCTGTTTACCGAAGTAACTGCTATATGGCCCATTTTTATTATTGTAATACTGGCAGTAGCGCTATTTATGTATTTAAACCGGAAACCTAAATTTTACAATGGAACCAAATGAAATAAAGCCTCTCTTTGAAAAGAACGATAAAAAGGCTGCAAAGCTTATTTGGATTTTTAGCGCAGTAATATTTTTGGCTATTGCTTTAATGGGTGCTGTTCATATAAAAGCAGACCTGGGTTTTAACGTGCACATTTTTGCTACCATCAATGCCTATATAAATACAATAGTTACATTATTGCTGGCTGCGGCTTTAATAGCAGTAAAGCTTCATAATTTTAAATTGCACAAAGCGCTGATGATGACAGCTATGGTACTTTCTGTTATCTTCCTGCTTTCTTATGTATGCCATCATTTATTTGCAGGAGATACTAAATACGGTGGCGTTGGCGGCATCCGCTATTTCTATTTCTTCATCCTCATTACACATATTTTTCTTGCAGCGGTTATTATGCCTTTTGTATTGTTTACAGCATATCGGGCACTTATATCAGAATTTCCGCAGCATAAAAAACTGGCACGCATCACCTGGCCAATTTGGTTTTATGTATCCATGACAGGTGTGTTGGTGTATTTATTCATCAGCCCTTATTATCATTAATATTATGGAACAGGTAAAAGGCAATTACATAAAATCTCTGAAAATAGTGCACAATGCATTGTTGATTGGCCAATTTTTATTTCTTGCAGTTTCAATATTTATAGTAGCAAAAAATTCTCCGGTAGTTTCTTCTTCATTAGACAAAACACTGCAGGTAGCTGCTTTAGTAATTTCGTTTGCTGCTGTATTTGCATCTGCAAACATTTTTAAAAACAGGTTAGCTGCTATAAGTTCAATAACTGAGGTTACAGATAAAGGCAATCAATACCGTGCAGCAAATATTATAAAATGGTCTTTAATAGAAGGTCCGGCAATCTTTGTAATTATTTGTTTCTTTATAACCGGTAACTATTCTTTTGCGGCATTGGCATTGGCATTGATTATTTATTTTTTCTTATCGGGGCCTTCTAAAATAAAAATGATGCTGCAAACGCAGTTGAGTGAGCAGGAGATAGATGATTTATAATAATTGTTCCGCAGGATCCCAGAATAGGTTTTTAAAATCTACTACAGTATCGTTTTTTACTTTTATACCTTCTTTCTTTAAGAGCATTTCCATTTTATTTCCACCAAAATGATGTTTGCCGCTAAGCATGCCATTGCGATTAACCACCCTGTGCGCAGGTACTTTTGGTTTTGCACTACCGGCACCATTCATTGCCCAGCCCACCATGCGTGCAGATAATTTTGTACCAAGACAATTGGCGATAGCTCCGTAAGATGTTACCCTGCCTTTTGGTATTTGCCTCGCAACTTCATACACCAGTTCAAAAAAAGAATGTTCTTTTTTACCTGAAGGATTTACCGCCACCAGTTTTTCTTTTACAACTACTTTCTTTTTTTTGATGGACATTTCTAAATTATTTTAGTGAATTGCTTATGCAACAAATGGAACGCAGATTTTTATGATTTTTACAACGGGTGCTGATTTTTTTATGAACTCAATTCATTCAACCTGTATTCGACTTATGCCTTTGCCTTTCACCTTATCTTCCACCTTTTACCCTCTACCTTTTTTCTTCCCTTTCATTAATTCAGTTCTTTTTGGCTCAGGTACATTTTCATAATTATACGGACAATGCCTGCAACCATTACCACAGCAATAACCTTTGGAAAGATGATATTTTTCTGTAAATACCATCAGCCCGTTTTCGTAGTAAAAATCAATGCCATGTTTCAGCTCCGGTTTCATCTTCTTTTAATTGCTCTTGTAATGATTTGTCAATATCAGGAAGTGGCGTTTCAGGAAGCTTGAATTTTAAGTAATGAATACGGCTGCTTTGCGCAATATCAAGACTTTCATAATAAGTTTTTATCTGCAATTCTGGCGAAAGATCTATTTGTGCATAAAGGTTGTTGTAATCTTCTGCTACTTCAAGCTTGTACAAAGCAATCACAAGTTTTGTAAAATTGTATAAAACCGGTGAATCTGTTTTTAAATGAATAAAACCATTGGGTTGTATGATTTGTTGATAAAGCCGCAAAAATTTTGGATGCGTCAATCTTTTTTTTGCTTTTGAAATGCGCAATTGCGGATCGGGAAATGTAATCCAGATATCTTCTACTTCAGCTTTTTTAAAATAATCTGTTACTTTATCAATATGGGAACGAACAAAAGCAGCGTTGCCTAAACCCTCTGCCTGGCATTTTTTGGCACCGGTATAAATGCGATTGCCTTTCAAATCTATACCTATAAAATTCCTTTGCGTGTACATCCTGGCAAGGCCAACCGTATATTCTCCCTTGCCGCACGCAAGTTCCAGCGTAACGGGATTATTATTTTTAAAAAAGTTATGCCACTGCCCCTGCATGTTTGCGGGGTACTCCAGCACATTTGCAAATCCCTTAATTGCCTCAAAACGAATGAGTTTTTTATGTCCCATAAGCATGCAAATGTAAAACCCGGAAGCGGTAGGGCGAATTTTTATAGCAAAAGAATTGTTGCTGTTCGGCATTAACAAGCCAATACGTATTGGTTACAAATAAAATGAGGGGAAATACGTTTAAACTCTGGTAACATGAATTATTCCAATATCCGTGCCCTTAAAAACCCATATCAACCAGCTTATCTTCTGGCTTGCAGCAATATTTGTTGCGCAGATAGCTTCCGCACAGGATAAAGTTTCTTCACTTTCTATTAAGCCTACAACAGATTTTGACCAGCGTTTTTACTACACACCCGGCGATGTACAAAATGTTTGGGGTTATCGCATTGGTGTGCTGATAAAAGATAAATTCAAAACGGGTATTGGAGCTTATTATATGAATGAAACAAGCAAATTGGCATCGCCTATTAATTTGCTGAATGGTAGCACAACTAATGATGTTTATTCCATCAATAAAAAATTATACCTCGGCACCGTTTATTACGAGCCCTATCTTATACGCCGCAATTTGTGGGAAGCCAGTCTTGTTTTTGAAACTGGTTATGGAAGAACTTCCAACACTGTTAGCGACGAAAAAAATATTCAACCGGCGCAAGACATTAACGCATTATTCATTCCAGCCGGTGCAGGCCTTTCTGTAAATCTTAAACTTCCTGCATTGTTCCATATAGAATGTTTGCGCTGGATTGGCATTAATGCAATGGCAGGATACAGAACTGTAATTTACCAGGGCGATAAACAGTTTGATTATAATGGCGCTTACTGGAGCATTAGCGGTGCAATCTTCCTGGATAGAGTGGTAGATGATGTTCACCACTGGAAAAAAGAAAGAGAGATTGCACGCAACAAAAGAAAGACGGAGATTACTTTCTAAATATTTCCAACTTTAATTCAGAATGTGTTATTATGGAGATACCAATGCATTTTCGTTGATCTCATTCTTTACTTCTTCAATAATATCATCCAAACCTGCATACCAGTCTAAATGCGGACTGGAAGCTTTACAACCACCGGCATGTTGAATGCATTGTGTATATTCCCATTGTTTGCCACAGCCGGGGCAACGTGCAGCCGTTGAAAATGTATCCCAAACTGTTCCGCAAGTGCATTGCCAGTATGCTTCCCCATCAGGCTCCCATTTACATTTTGGGCAGCAAATTTGAATATCATCTAAAGCCATAGAAAACGTTTTAATAACGAATTCAAAATTAAACAAAACTTACCAGTTGTTTTCCTGGTCTTTGTTAGTCCTTTCTAATTTTTTTGGGGGATGTATTTTCCATAACGGATCATACCACACAAAAAATGCCAGCCATCCTGTTCTGGAAATGCGCATCAACCACGGTTGTACAGCAATCATAAACACTGCATTAATGATTAACCAGTACAACAGGCTGTCTTCATTTTGAAAGCCAATAAATTTCCACCACAACAAAAAAGTAACAGCACTTATAGCAACAGTTAATGCATAGCTTACATAACCTGCACCAAAATAAAAACCTACTTCTATATCTAGCGGTTGCTGGCATACGGGGCAGGTTTTATTCATCTTTAATGTATTCTTTAGGTGCCAGGGATTTTTATCAATAAACATATTTCCTTTTCTGCACCTCGGGCATTTGCATGCAAGCAATTGCAAGGCGCTTGCGTTTTCTTTTTCTGTTTGTTGGTTCATGTTTGTAGGATTAACCTGGTCTATAGTAATCATTATAATATTTTTAGTAGGTAATCATTTGTTTTCTGAATTCATCTGGCGTACAACCTTGGCTCTTTTTAAAAAAGCGGTTAAAGTAAGAATTGTCCTGGAAGTTGAGTGTGTACGCAATTTCGGTAACCGTCATATCCGCATTGGTGAGTAATCTTTTTGCTTCCAATAATATTCTGTCTCGTATTAATTCGCCTGCTGTTTTACCCAGCAGATCTTTACACAGTGCATTAAGGTGGTTGGGCGTTACATACAACAGGTCTGCATATTCTTTTGGCAGTTTTACAGAGAGATAATGTTGATCTATCAACCGCCTGAAATTCCTAAGCAGCAATTGTTTCTGCTGCGGAATAATTTTTTTATGATTGTTTTTGCAGGCTTCTTCTACGCTAATAAAAAGATCAAGAAGTAATAACCTTATGGCATCAAGACTAAAATCATTTTCTTTTTTTTCTGCTGCCAGTATTTCTTCAAACAAGCCAATTATTTTGTTTTGAATAGTTGCAGGCAAATGACAAACACCGTCTTCACTTATTCCACTGAAAAAAGAAAACCGATCAAGATAGTTTGGGTTTAATAAAAAAGAACGAAAGATGTTTTCAGAAAAGTTAACAATATAGCCATCTGCTTCACCCGTAAAATTCCAGCTATGCACCTGGCCGGGAACCATAAAATAAATATCAAAAGGCCTTACTTTAAATTGAGTAAAGTCTATGCTATGTGTTCCCGCACCTTTAGTAAATAAAACAAAGTGATAAAACGAATGACGATGCGGTTTGTGCAATGATGGAGAATGACGTTTAAGATAATGGCCAAACCTTTCTGCCAGCAAATCATTTTTTTGCTGTTGTTTTTCAGACAGGCTGCATATATCGTAAACAGGTATTTTTTCTTTGCGCATAACCAACTTTATAACAAGGCAAAGGTAATCCTGCTTGTATAATGGCTATAACACCATTTATTGGTTTTATGGTGTTTTTTACTGATCTGCGCTATTGCATATTATATAATTAAACAAGAATAAAGATGTCTTAAAAAAAGAAAACCCATTACATCATGTAATGGGTTTTTAAAGCTGTAGGGGGAGGAGTCGAACCTCCACGGGGCAGTTAGCTATAGCACAAAGTTGAGTGGTCGACCCTGGTCGAACGAGTATCGCTACCCATTCGGCTCTATGCTACGTTTATCCTGTGACCCCCACCCCCGAGACAAGAGGGCATGTCTGCCAAAGATTTCATCACCCCACAGTATTTAAGAACGTTGGAGTGCAATATTAAAGAAAATACCCAATACGTTGAAAATATTTTAAACATTTTTTCAAAAAATTAGATATTTTATACGTTTTTTGCGTAAATTGTAGAATAATCTTAAAAATCAAACTAAAAATGGGAACAAAATTAAATCTTGACAAACTGGACCTGCAAATCATCCAGGAAATGATGGAAAATGCAGGCATATCCTATGCAGATTTGGGGAAAAAGCTCTTTGTTTCAGGGGGAACTATACATGTCCGCATCAAAAAACTGCAGGATGTTGGTATAGTTAAAGGTACGAAACTCAATGTGGATATTAAGCAATTGGGTTATGATGTTATCGCTTTTATTGGAATTTATCTCGAAAAAAGCTCCTTATACGATTTTGTGGCAAAGGAATTGCGTAATATACCCCAAATTGTAAGGCTTAATTACACCACGGGCAATTACAGCATGTTTGCTGAAATTGTTTGCAAAGACATCAACCAGCTACGTTTTGTACTGCACGATGAACTGCAAAAAATAAAAGGCATAGAAAGAACAGAAACCTTTATTTCCCTGGAAGAAAGTTTTGTGCGCAATGTGCATGTGTACGATGAAAAATAAATTAAGTGCCAAAGCGTTTTAAAAGCTGTGGTTAGTGTTAAGCTGTAGTCCAAATCCCTGAAAAATTAAATTGCTATGAAAAAGTTTGTTCTTGTATTTGCATCTTTCCTGCTGCTTGTATCTGCGATTGTATTGCCTTCCTGCAAAAAAAGCAAAGCACCAACAGAACCTGTTCTAACGGTTGAAACAACGCCTGCCAATAAATCAAATAATCTAAATGTGCTTGGTCCAGATTTTCCGCTGAAAGTGGAAATTACTTCTGCTATGCCAGCAAGTGGTGTAAAAATTGAAGTTACTGCCAACACAGACGGTTCTACCGGGCCTGCATTTTTTACAGCTACAAATAATTCAACAGCACCACAGAATAATTATACCATTACAGGCACTCCCAATGGCGTTACCTGTGTGGTAAATATTACTGTATCTTCTCTTAGCACGCCTACTAATGTTTGGAAAGGAACTTATAAATACTCAAAGAAATAGTCGCTAGTCGTTTGATGCAACAGAATTGATTTTTTGGAGCATACATTAGATCTGTATTCAACATCGTTGTGTCACTCACTTGTACTGCGGTAATACTGCTGATCAATTAATCGACCACTCCGCTTTGTCATGCTGTAATCATCTCGTGAAAATAGAACCGCAAGAATTGTAAGCAATAACATCATTGCCATTCCTTTACTACCGACTACGAACTATCGACTCCTTACTCCCGACTGTCGACTCACGTCTCACGATTTTACATTCAATGCATCCCTTAAACCATTACCCAATAGATTAAAGGCAAGTACCAATAACATTATCGCAAAGCCCGGTGCAAGTGCCAGCATGGGGTTATGTGTAATGATAAAATTATAGTTCTCTTTTATCATTAGTCCCCAGCTTGGTTGTGGCGGTTGTACGCCAACACCCAAAAAGCTAAGACCTGCTTCAATAACAATAGCGGATGCAAAATTAGATGCACCAACTACCAGCACCGGCCCGGCAATATTGGGAAGTATATGCCGAAAAATAATCCTACCCGGCGCATAACCAAGTGCACGGGCAGCTTCTACATATTCAAGTTCGCGAACAGCAATTACCTGTCCTCTTACAATTCTTGCTACTGTAACCCACATGGTTAACCCTATTGCTACAAATACCTGCCAGAAACCTTTGCCCAGTAAAAAAGTAACAGCAAAAACGAGTAATAAAGTTGGTATGCTCCAGATAACATTAATGAACCACATAATAATGTCGTCTGTTTTGCCACCAAAATAACCAGCCAGTGCACCCAATACAATACCGGTAGTAAGCGAAATAATTACTGCTATTAATCCCACACTTAAACTCACACGTGTACCTATAATAAGCCGGCTTAAAATATCCCTGCCATATTTATCTGTGCCCAATAAAAATTTTTTGCTAACAATATTCTTTTCCGGTGTTTGTGATGATGCAAATGCCATTCGTTCTTCTACACCATCATCAATAAATTTTTGTACAACTATGCTATCCTTTTTTTGAACATAAGAGCTAACGGGCAACCATGTATAAGCATCGGCACGTCCATACAACAAGCGCATAAAAAAATTAGTATTGCCAGTTTGATTTTCTTTTTTTACCAGCAGGAACTGTTGTGTGTAACCTGGTTTTTTTCCGCCAATTTCTACCGTCATCCTGTTTGCAAAAGGAGAATCATCAGGCGCTATAAAGTAAGCGAGTATAGCAGTAAGCATAGTTATTGCTATACTCGCCATACCAAAAACAGCAGCTTTGTTTTTCTTAAGCCTTCGCCATGCAGCCTGTTGTATAGATTCGCTTACGGGCATTGAAATGATTTTTATCGTGAATCGCCAATTGTGATACATGAGACGACAGTCGTGAGGTCTATCCGAAAATTCAAGCGGCTTTGCAGTTTTACTCACGTTTGCCGTCTCCCGACTAAAGACTCCTGACTCCCGACTACTTCAACTTCCTTCCCTTCCATTCATAACTTTTAAACTGTCCTAAAAAACCAGAAACAACAATATAAAAGATGTGCAATGGTTGTAACAAAAATAACCATGGCACTAATGACTGTTGTCCAAAAAATGCAGCCACATCTTTTACAAAAAATACTTCCATAAAAAATTTTGCTACCCACAGCAATGCAAAGAATATTAATGCAAGCTTGCTGAAAATACCCATCAGCAAAAAACAAAAAATAAAAAGATTGGTGAGGTACACCAGCAATAGCGCAAAGAAAATTGCTTTCTGGTTATAATGCGTTGCTTTGCTTGCCCAGCGTATGCGTTGCTGAAAAAATGCTGCCCATGTTGCCGCAGGTAATGTTGTTACAATAGCTTCTGGCGATTTTATAAACCCAAGTTGTTCCGGGTATTGTTTTGAAATTTTATTCATCAGCAACATATCATCGCCACTGGCAATATTGTCAATACCAGTAAAACCATTTACCTGGTGAAACACTTGCTTTTCGTATGCAAGGTTAGCGCCATTGCACATGTTGTGAAAGCGTTTAAAAACTGTACCTGCAGTTATGCCCTGCATGGTTAAAAAATCAAGTGCCTGGAATTTAGATAAAACCGAAGATCCATCTTTAATTTTTACTGGTGCTGCTATAAAAACGTTGTTTGATTGCTGGTGAAAAGCCGCAATGTTTAATAGCCATGATGGCCCGGCAATACAATCTGCATCAGTAGTTACAATTAATGTGCCGCTGGCCATCTCAATCCCTGCTTCTATTGCTCTTTTTTTTGGTGCAGTATTTTTATCAAGCGGAGGAAGTTTTGTACAAATGATTTGTATCCCTTCATAAGCAATACTATTCGCTATTGCAAAAGTATTATCAATAGAATTATCATCTATTACTATTACCTGGTAAAGATGAGCAGGATAATTTTGTTTGCAGATACTATGTAAACATGCTGCTATATTTTTTTCTTCATTCCTTGCAGGAACAATAACTGATATTTTTATTGAAGGTGTAAATGAACCAGCGCTAAAACCAGGAACTTCTTTCCACCAGCTACTATAAAACTGAAACAGAATGCCATACGCCAGCAATAAAAAAACAGCTATGTAAAAAGAAATTATCATAGCTGGCAAGATACCAAAATGAATTTATTATGGTGCGATGATTAGAAAACGATAAAAGCACAGGATATTCCCTGTGCTTAGTCCTGCAAGGACGATGTATTAGAACGATGGGCAAATTCTATCTAATAAATGAAGCCGTCACTGTTTCGCCAGGTGTTGAAATTTTTACATGATAAATACCGTTGCTTAGTGGAGGGACAGTAATATACAGCATTGTTGTTCCTGCCGTAATTTTCTTAACTGTTTCGGTTACAACCATGCCCAGGTTGTTGAACAATTGTATGTGGGCATTTTGTGCATCTTTGTTTTCAAGTTCCAGTACAAGTTGTAGCGAAGAGCTTGTGTATGCTTTTAGCAGCGATAATTTTCCTGGATTATTATACAGCTTCATTACAGGCGATGGATATTTTTTTCCGTCTCTGTCTACAATTACAACTTTATAATAATCCCAGCCTTTTATGGGTTGATCGTCTGCGTATTGGTATTGCGTATTAGTTGTGCTGTTATTGTTTGCAGGTATAGTTGCAATTTTCCAAAAACTTGCGCCATCTGTGCTGCGTTGAATTTCATAATTAACCACATCGGTTTCTTTGGCCACCAGCCAACTGATAATATTCGCATCGTTTTTATAAACAGCATTGAATTGTAAAAAAGTAGCAGGCAATGCAGCAAGGAAAATATTCTTTGCCAATACCCGCTGGTACATGGCATCATGCCCTGTTGCGTTCATGTGTATCTGGTCGCCTGAATCATATAATATAGAACTGTCTGCAGGATTAATAAGGCCGGTGTAAAAATCAAGCGCAAAACTTCCAAATTCCAATAATACACTGTCTTTTATTTCTGCAAGCTTCTTTTTTATTTCGGATGTATTAAAACTGGACGGACTTGTTCTTGGCTGACTTGTAGTTACAAAACATGGTACACCCTGTTTATTGGCAGAATCTCGCATGGTACGCAGGCAGTACATAATTTCTGGAACAGAAAGTACATCGTAAGCGTTGGTGGGATAATTTACAATAACTACATCGGGGTGAGCAGCTAAAGCAATGCTGATATTGGCGCCTGTATTGGGCTGGTACATAGGTTCGGGCCTTGGCGGAACATAGGTTGAAGGCATTCCATTATAGCAGTTGGCACCGCCGTAAGCAATGCTGCTAACCGTAGTATCGCCATTGCTATTTTTATCAAAAAAAGATCTTAGCCGGCCTACATAACATTCCGTAGTAGGATCTACATTATAGCAAGCAGAAGTGGAAGAACCAATAATAATTAATTTTTTTTGGGCGCAAACTGTAGTTGCGGAAGTAGCCAACGCTGTTAAAAACAGCAGGGCGATAGTGCATCTCATAAAAGGTGTTTTGGCGGTAAAAGCGAAACTTTACAAAGGGAAGGCGATCGATCAGTAATGGGTGAGGTTAGGCAAATATAACCCAAAGACCGGGCGGCCATGGTTAACCCATTATGATTTTTTTTAAAAAAGGGCCAGAAATATTTTTAAATCCGGGAAGGAAGGTATATTTTTATATAGTTGTTTATCTAACTATATGTCAAACAACCATTTTAAAAAAGGAGAACTATACAGTTTTATTACTGGCAAAGCTTCCACAGCTATTGCACGTCGGCTGCAGAAGAAATTCAATACAGCAGGCCTCAGTATTACCATAGAACAATGGAGTGTGCTCTATCATTTGTGGAAGGAAGACGGTAAAAGTCAGCAGGAACTTTGCAATTATACCTTTAGGGATAAGCCGAGTATTACCAGGCTGGTAGATAATCTTGAAAAATTGAACCTCGTAAAAAGAGTGTCATCCAAAGAAGACAGGCGCATTAACAGGATATACCTTACGCCAGAAGCACTTACCCTGCAGGAGCAAACGATGGGCCTTGCCGAAGAAACTTTAAACGAAGCGCTTCAGCTTGTGCCGCCCGACCAAATAGAAGTATGCAAAGCTGTTTTACAAATTGTGTACGATAACCTTAAATAAAATTTCAGTTTACTAACCTGTTCTATATAAAATAAAACCGTTCATTTTTTAAAACCATTTTTATGGGTACCACAACACAGAAATCGAATGTATTAAAAGGTGGAGAATGGCTTGTAAAAGAAAGTACAGCTTTTGATGCCTTTATTCCGGAAGATTACAATGAAGAGCAACAAATGGTAAAAGACATGTGTGCAACATTTCTTGATACCGAAGTTTTGCCTGTTATTGATCGTATTGATAAACTGGAGCCTGGTTTAATGCCCGGTCTTGTGCAAAAAGCAGGAGAGCAGGGTTTGCTGGGCGTTTCAATTCCGGAAAGCCTGGGCGGCCTGGGTAAAGATTTTATTACATCCACTTTGGTGAATGAAGCATTGGGCGGAGGTTTTTCATTTTCTGTAGCCGTTGCTGCACATACGGGCATTGGCACATTGCCTATTCTATATTTTGGTACCGAAGCACAGAAACAAAAATATGTAACAAAGCTTGCTACCGGAGAATGGAAGGGTGCTTATGGTTTAACAGAACCAAACAGCGGAAGCGATGCGCTGGGTGCAAAAACAACAGCAAAGCTAAGTGCCGATGGCAAGCATTATATTTTGAATGGACAGAAATGCTGGATTACCAATGGCGGTTTTGCAGATGTCTACACCGTATTTGCGAAAATAGATGGCGATAAATTTTCTGCGTTTATTGTTGAACGTGGGTTTGAAGGTTTTACACAAGGCCCCGAAGAACATAAAATGGGTATTAAAGGATCTTCTACTGTTCAATTGTATTTCCAGGATTGTAAAGTACCTGTTGAAAATTTATTGGGCGAAGCAGGAAAGGGTCATATAATTGCATTTAACATCCTCAATATTGGCCGTTTAAAATTATGTGCTGCTGCTATGGGTGGTGCAAAAAGGGCCGGCACTACTTCAATTGAATATGCAAATACCAGGGAACAGTTTAAAACACCAATTGCAAATTTTGGCGCTATTAAAAGTAAAGTGGCTGATATTGGTATAAAAATATGGATTGCCGAAACTGCATTGTACCGTACTGCAAAATGGATTGATGACAAAGAGCACGAACTGATGGAAGCTGGCAAACCATTTAACGAAGCATTGCTTGGTGCTGCAGAAGAATATGCTATTGAATGTGCAATGCTGAAGGTATTTGGCAGCGAAGTATTGGATTTTGTAGTGGATGAAGGTGTACAGATACACGGTGGTAATGGTTTTAGCGATGAATATATTATTTCCAAAGCTTACCGCGATAGCCGCATCAACCGCATTTACGAAGGCACTAATGAAATTAACAGGCTGCTTACTGTAGACATGGTTTTAAAACGTGCTATGAAGGGAAGACTTGACCTGATGGGTGCTGCTATGAGTGTACAAAAAGAACTAATGGCTATACCAGATTTTGGCAGTGGCGATGACGCAGCTTTTGCAAAAGAAAAGAAAGCTATTGCAGGATTTAAGAAAGCCATTTTAATGACTGCCGGTGCTGCCGTACAAAAATTAATGGCAAAGATTGAAGGTGAGCAGGAAATACTGATGCACATTGCAGATATGGCTATAGAAACATTTAATGCAGAAAGCGCTTTATTGCGTGCAATGAAACTTACCGATCAGCGTGGCGAAGCAGCCTGCCAGTTTGAACTGGATATAACAAGAACTTATATCTACGATGCAGCTGATAAAATAAATAAGTACGGAAAAGATGCTATCAATTCTTTTGCAGAAGGCGATGAACAACGCATGATGCTGCTGGGATTGAAACGTTTTACAAAAGTGGATGCATTTAATACTAAAGAAGCAAGAAGAAGAATTGCAGCAAAACTTTTAGGCGATAATAAATACCCGTTGTAGTTATATTTCGCTTTCGCGAATAATAATATTTGAACGCAGATTTTTATGATGGTTAAGATGATTATGGTTCATGTATCATAATCTTTTGGAAACAGTCATAATTATCTGCGTTCTTTTTTTATGGATGGATGGGCTGCAGATTCGCAGATTAATTTGTAACCATCTCATAAACATATTTATGATAATCAGCGTCCATTAACCTACTTTTTTAACACATAGGCGCAGTAGTAACAATAGAAACATAATAGTTGTAAGCCTATTTGAAACTATGTTTCTATGGTGCTATGTAGTAAATATTGCCTGAACCAGGATTTATGGGATTAATGGATTCTTAGGATGCTATTGAAAACTCCTTAAACGCTGTAAAAAACTCACACAACTCTGTGGTAAAAGAAATAATCTATGCATCTGCGGCTAAAGTATATCATAAGCTATCATCATACTCATAAAAATCAGTGTTCCACTTTTTTATCAACGCATCTGCTGCCAAAGATTATTTTTTCTTTTACCTTCATTGCATGAAGCCTATTCTTAATTGTATAGCATTGTTATTGTGCATTCACGTGGTTGCGCAAGATACCAGCCATAAATATTTTCTTGCAAAAACCACGGGCATGTTTCCCTTTCTTGAATATGGTTTGGGTGATGACAGGCTTGGTGGCGCAAAAATGACCTATCTCGATTCAAACATTATTGTAAAAGTTGTTGACTCATTTGGCATCGATTACAAAATTCAGCTTTCTAAATACCATACTGCCTATATAGATAAACAAAGTGTACAACGCTTACCAGGAAAAAAACCGCCTCCCTATTATCTTACCGGTAGCTGGAAAGTTTTTGGAGATGACAAGTGCGATTATGTAACCATTAACCTCGATGAAAAACTTCCTTACCGCAGCATACAACAAATCAATCCATCAAAAATTGTGGTAGATATTTTTGGCGCCACAAGCAATACCAATTGGATTACACAATTGAAAACCACTAAAGAGATAAAAAATGTTTTTTATGAACAAACAGAAGATGATGTCTTTAGGGTTACAATTGAGCTGAAACACACGCAGCACTGGGGCCATAGTTTGTATTACGATACCGTAGGAAAAAAACTTGTAGTACAGGTGAAAAGGCAGCCAGCAGTTATGGACGTAAAAAAAATGAGAATAGCTATAGACGCCGGGCATGGCGGTGATAACAGCGGCGCTTCGGGTGTAACATCAAACATTCTTGAAAAAGAGTACACTTTAAAAATTGCAAAGCAATTGCAACAGGTATTAAACAAAGCCGGAGTGAAAAATATATTTATGACGAGAACAAAAGATACCACACTGGATATGCCGCAAAGGTTGCAAATGCTAAAAGAGTATAACCCGGATTTTCTCATCAGCATTCATTTAAATTCTGCAGGCATAGACACTGTAAAAGGCACAAGTACCTATTACCGGTATATTGGGTATAAACCTTTAACAGTTGCTGTGCTAAACCAGATGCTAACCCTTGGTTTAAAGGAATATGGAAATGTGGGTAATTTTAATTTCTCTCTTAATGGGCCAACGGCTTATCCCAATTGCCTGGTAGAAGTGGCATTTTTAAGCAATAAAGACGATGAGAAAAAAATATTAGATCCAAAATTTCATAAAGCTGTGGCCGGAAAAATATATCTTGGCATTCAGGATTGGTTAAAAGCGATTAAGTAATTTTTAAAAAACAAAGCATGTTTATACACCACGTTTATTTTTGGTTAAAAAACCCCGATTCGCAGGAAGATGCAAAAAAATTAAAAGAAGGATTGCAAAAACTTACTGTTATTGAAACCATTGGCATGTACCAGATAGGAACGCCAGCAGCTACCAATCGTGATGTTATTGACAGATCTTATGCTGTATCATGGATGCTGATGTTTGATAACCTGGAAGATGAGGAAGTATACCAGCATCACCCATTGCATTTAAAGTTTGTTGAAGAATGTTCTCACCTGTGGACCAAAGTAATTGTTTACGATTCTGTAGACGAATAATCATTGCTGTAGCATAAGAATATTATGAAAGGTTATTTGCTGAAAGAACAATTATTTACAGCAGGGGAAGAAACTTTTATTGAAAGCGGTTCTTCAGAAAATAATTATGCAGTAGTATTTGAAGATGATACAGAAACTGGTTATTTCTATGCTATTGAATTGAATAAAGAAACCGGTGAACAAAAAATACTCGATGCTGTTCATATTTACGAAGTAGAGGAGATTGAAGAAAGTAAACGGCCGGGGATTATCAATATAATTTGGTCTGAAGACTGGCTAAAGTGCGGGTTGCTTGTAAATAAATATTGCTGCGCTGTTTTCGATTTTGAAAACCAGGGCGGCTATTGCCGAAATGAATTTCCTCCGCCAAACGATATCTGGACAAAAGGGCAACGAACGCTTACCGATGAAATGGTAACAAAATTCTTTACATAAACTTACCCTCAAATTATTCTGCTATGTCAAAACAATCACGCCGCAGTTTTATTACAAATGCTGGTAAAGCAGCTGTTGTTACAACGCTTGCAGCAATGCCTGCTGCGGCTATTAATGCAGCATCTCCGGAAAAAAGATTATTTATCCATCATGTTTATTTCTGGCTAAAAAATCATGATAGCAAAGAAGACAAGGATAAGCTGGTTGCCGGCTTAAGAAAATTATCAACTGTTAAAACCATTCAGCAGTTTCATATTGGTGAGCCCGCCGCTACCAATCGTGATGTGATTGACAGATCTTACAATATATCATGGTGCTTGTTTTTTAAAAACAAAGCGGACCAGGATAGTTATCAAACTGATCCTATTCACCTGAACTTTGTAAAAGAATGTTCTGATTTGTGGACGAAAGTAATTGTATATGATGCGGAGGACATTTAGTAATTAGTTGATCTGTTTATTAGTTGCTTAATTAATTGGCCGGGAAACCAATAAACTGATCAACAAATCAATTATTTAACTAAGCAAAGCCGCTGCTGCTTCATCTACAAACCAATGCAGCTCTCCTGGTATTGGTTTTATTACCTGCGATGGGTATACATCAGGCTTGTAATCTCCTTCAATTACCTGTTGCAATGCAGGCGCTTTGCCCGCACCTGTAGCAAGAAATGCAACACAGGATGCTTTATTTACAATAGGCGCAGTTAATGTAACGCGGTACATATTCTGCTGTTTTAAAAATAATGATGTTGTAAGTGTATCTTCAATATGCATGGCATGCGTGCCAGGGAATAATGATAGTGTATGCCCATCATCGCCCATACCAAGCAATACAAGATCAAAAGTAGGAGCGGGTGGAACTGCAGGAGGAAAATAAGCTTCTAATATTTTTTCATATTCCAGTGCGGATGCTTCCGGTGTAATGTCTGTTCTCATACGGTGTATTTGCGTAGCAGGAACAGGAACGTGATCAAGTAGTGTATCAAACGCCATTTTTGCATTGTTACGCTCATCAGTATAAGGAACAAAGCGTTCGTCGCCCCAGAAAATATGCAACTTGCTCCAGTCAATTTTCTCTTTATAGGGCGATGTTGCCAGCAATGTATTTAATTTTTGAGGTGTGCCGCCACCAGATAAAACAAGTGTAAAACGATTTTTCTTTTTTAAAGTAGCAGCAATATAGTCAACCATCCATTCTGCCACTGCAACACTTAGTTCATCGTTATTCTTATAAATATGCAATTCCATATTTTGTTGTAATTATTATTTTGATGAAGAAAGTGTAATCCAGTTGTGGCCATCTTTTGCTATTAATGCTTCAGCATCTTCTGGTCCCCAACTGTCTGGCGCATAGTTTGGAAAATCTATAGCAGCACGGTTTTGCCAGGATTCAAGAATTGGCATTACAATCTTCCATGCAGCTTCTACCTGGTCTGCACGCATAAACAATGTAGCATTTCCTTCCATCACATCTAGCAGCAATGTTTCATAAGCTTCGGGTTCTTGCCCTTCGTAAGAGTCTTTATAACTGAAAGCCATATCAACGGGATCGAGTATCAACGATTGACCGGGCTGTTTAGATTGAAAACGCAAGCGTATGTCCATTTCCGGTTGAATGCTTATTGTAAGCCGGTTAGAACGCCATGTTTCTGCTGCTTCCGGAGGAAATGCATAATTAGGCGCAGCTTTAAACTGAACAGTAATAGTGGTTGCTTTTTCATGCATGCGTTTGCCGGTGCGTACATAAAACGGCACATCCTGCCAGCGCCAGTTATCAATATAAAATTTTACTGCAGCAAACGTATCGTTTGATGATGCAGGCGCTACATTTTTTTCTTTGCGGTATTCATTTACTTTTTCGCCTTTCATCCATCCGTCAGCGTATTGACCCCTTACTGCATATTGCGGTACCTGCTCAGGTGTTATTTTGCGGATGGCATGCAGCACATCAACTTTTTTATTTCTTATTTCATTGGCATCAAACGATACCGGAGCTTCCATAGCAACCATACACATCAATTGCAAAATATGGTTCTGCACCATATCACGCAAAGCGCCGGAAGTTTCATAATAAGCACCCCGGCCTTCCATGCCAACAGTTTCTGATGCGGTTATCTGCACATGCTCTATATAATTCCTGTTCCAGATAGGTTCAAACAATGCATTGGCAAAACGCAATGCAAGAATATTTTGAACAGTTTCTTTTCCAAGGTAATGATCTATGCGGTAGATCTGCTGCTCATCAAACATACTTGCCAGCAATGCATTCAGTTCATGTGCACTCTTAAGATCATGGCCAAATGGTTTTTCTACAACAACCCTGGTACATTTTGTATCTGCACAAATGTTTAATGGGCCAAGCTTTTTAAGAATATCGGGCACTAGCCAGGGCGCAACCGCCATATAAAAAATTACATTGGGATGCTCTCCGTATTCCTGTTCTTTTGCTTTAACTACCTCTGCAATTTTCTGGTATTCTTCTTCTTTTTCTGCATCCATTTGCAGGTAATGAACATGCTTTTTAAACTCATCCCACTTGCCATTTTGTTCACCTTTTCTCCTGCTGAATTGTTTAATGCCATCAAGCAAATGTTCGTGATAAGCTTCCCCTGCATATTCTGTGCGGCCAATACCAACAATGTCGAATTTTTCCGGCATCCATTCGTCAATAAATAAATTGAAAAGTGCAGGAGATAATTTTCTGTAATTCAGATCGCCGCTGCCACCAAAAATAAATAAGAGTGATGCTGGCGGCCTTTTATGATTTTGCATGGTTGTAAGTCGTTTATGAAATAATTTTTTGATCGTCAGTCGTGAGTATAAATCAACGTCGTCGATCACTCACGTCTGACGACTCACGATTGACATCAGGAACCTCACGATCCCCATTCAGTATGAAACGTTCCTTCCATATCTGTACGCTGATAAGTATGTGCACCAAAATAATCACGTTGCGCCTGTATCAGGTTTACCGGCATAATGGCGCTGGTGTATGCTTCAAAATAACTCAACGAACTCATTAAAGCACCCGCAGGTATCTTGCTTTGCAACGATAACTTAAGAGCAGCCCTGAGGTTTTTTTCTTTTTTCTTTACCAGCTTAGCAACAGATTTATCTGCCAGAATGTTTGGTAACTGTTTGTTCTTTTTAAATGCTTTGTAAAAAGTTTCCAGCGATGCTGAGCGGATAATGCAACCGCCTCTCCATATTTTTACCACATCCTGCAATGGTATTTGCATGTCAAGCTCTGTAGATGCAATGTGCAGCATAGCTAATCCCTGCGCATAACACATCAGCGTAGCAAAATAAAGTGCGTCGTGTGTTTGTTTTATAACTACTTTCTTTTTTGCTTTAATGGGTTTAACCGATGGTTTGTATACATCTGCAGCAACAAGCCGCTCTTCTTTAAAGGAAGAAATATTTCTCATGGCAACAGCCATATCTATAACAGGAATAGGGGCAGGTAAGTTCATTGCATCCTGCGATGTCCATTTGCCAGTGCCTTTGGAACCTGCTTTATCAAGAATCATATCAACCAGCCTCTTGCCGGTCTTATCGTCTTTCTGTTTAAAAATATCGGCAGTTATTTCAATTAGGAAAGATTGCATTTCGCCTTCATTCCATTCTTTAAAAACTTCGTGCAGTTCATCATTGTCTAATCCAAGGCCACGATGCAGTATATCATATGCTTCGCTGATGAGTTGCATAATTGCATACTCAATACCGTTATGTACCATTTTTACATAATGACCGGCAGCGCCTTTGCCCATGTATGCCACGCATGGTTCATTATTTACTTTTGCTGAAACTGCTTCCAGCATTGGTTTTATATGCGGGTAAGCTTCTGCATCGCCGCCGGGCATAATGCTTGGGCCTTTGCGTGCGCCTTCTTCTCCTCCTGAAACACCCATGCCCGTAAAATGAATGTTTTTGCTTTGTAAATAACTAACACGACGCAGTGTATCTGTAAAATGAGAATTGCCGCCATCTATAATAATATCGCCGGGCTGCACCAATGGCAATAAACTTTCTATTACATCATCTACTATTTTTCCTGCGGGAACCAGCATCATAATTTTTCTTGGTGTTTCCAGCAGATCAATCATTTCTTTTAAAGTGCTTACACCTTTAACTATAGTGCCTTTAGTGGCAGCAGCTTCCAATGCAGCAGACTTCTGGCTATCTTTATCAAACCCAATAACTTTATAACCATGGTCGGCCATGTTCAGTAAAAAATTACGACCCATTACGCCGAGACCAATCATTCCAAACTGGTAAGTATTATCCATATTGTAAATTGTTAAGGAGGCGTAAAATTAGGCAATATTTGATAGTCAATAGTCAGTAGTTAAATAGTCTATAGCCAGTATTCAATTGTTAACAGATAAATAATCGTAAAGCGATAGCCAGAAATCAGTTTTGACTAAAGACTCACGGCTGTTGGCTACAGACTGCAGACTATCGACTTTTCTCTATTACTTTGCATTAATTCCAAAACATTATGAGAGAAAAACGGTCCGCCGCAATAGGATTTATTTTTATTACGGTGCTGGTAGACGTAATAGGCTGGGGATTAATAATACCAGTTATGCCGCGTTTGATTGCAGAGATGAAGCATATTCCTGTTAACGAAGCAAGTAAATACGGCGGCACTTTGTTAATGGTGTATGCACTAATGCAGTTTGTTTTTGCACCTGTGCTGGGCAACCTTAGTGATAAATATGGAAGAAGGCCTGTGTTGTTGTTTTCTCTTTTTGGTTTTGGCATTGATTATTTGCTGGTAGCATTTGCGCCAACGTTTGGATGGTTTTTTGTTGCACGGATTATTTCTGGTATTACAGGCGCAAGCTTTACAACTGCATCAGCCTATATAGCAGATATAAGTTCAGCAGAAACCCGAGCAAAGAATTTTGGTATGCTTGGTGCCGCTTTCGGGTTAGGTTTTATTATTGGCCCTGCACTTGGTGGTTTGCTTACGGGTTTTGGTATACGCGGACCATTTTATGCAGCAGCAATTCTTACATTATTAAACTGGTTATACGGTTATTTTGTTTTACCAGAATCATTAAGCAAAGAAAACCGTCGTCCGTTCTCGTGGTCGAGGGCTAATCCACTTGGTTCATTACTGCATTTACAAAAATATCCTGCAATAGCAGGATTGGTGTTTTCGCTTGTACTGGTATATCTTGGGGCACATGCAGTACAAAGCAACTGGAGTTTTTTTACAGTATACCAGTTTAAATGGAGCGAAAAAATGGTAGGTATCTCGCTGGCAGTTGTTGGTGTAATGGTAGCATTGGTACAGGGTGGTCTTATAAGAGTTATTAATCCTAAACTTGGTAACGAAAAAAGTGTTTATGCAGGCCTTGGCATGTATGCCATAGGAATGTTCCTGTTTGCTTTTGCCACACAAAGCTGGATGATGTTTGCTTTTTTAATACCGTATTGTATGGGCGGTATTGCAGGCCCGGCATTGCAATCAATTATTGCCGGGCATGTACCAGCTAATGAGCAGGGAGAATTGCAAGGCGGCCTTACATCATTAATGAGCCTTACTTCTATTATTGGCCCTTATATAATGACACACTTGTTTTATTTTTTTACAAAAGACAATGCGCCTGTTCATTTTCCCGGTGTATCGTTTTTATTAGGGGGAATATTAATGCTGGCAAGCGCTGTTATTGCGTATATAGTGCTTCGGAATGAAAAGGCTGCTACTGAACTGAATACGGCCGTTAACAAAATCTTTGAGAAATAAAAGTTTTATTACTGATTTAAAGGGTTACCTTTGCATTGCAATATTTGAGTTAGTCAGTTAGTAAGTGAACGATTTTTTCTGCTACGCAATTTCTGCTTTTAGTTAGTCTTCTTTATTTACGCTGTTTTTTCTCAGATCTTTTTTAATATTAAAGTATTTTACAAACATGAACATTTATGTTTCAAATTTAAGCTTCAACGTACAGGATGAAGACTTAAGAGAGTTTTTCGCAGAGTACGGAGAAGTTACATCTGCAAAAGTTATTCTTGACAAATTCACTAACAAAAGCCGTGGCTTTGGTTTTGTTGAAATGTCTGATGACACTGCAGGACAAAAAGCTATCCAGGAACTTGATGGTGCACAGGTTGAAGGCCGTGCTATCACAGTTACTGTAGCTAAACCAAGAGAAGAAAGAACAGGCGGCGGCAATGGCGGCGGCAGACGTTCTTTTTCTGGTTCTAACAATGGTGGAAGCCGTTGGTAATCCAGTAGCGTATTTAAACAGTTAATTTGTTTCGATACTAAAAGAGGGCCTTATGGCCCTCTTTCTTTTTTTAATCTAGTTGATCTTAATTGCCTGCATCCAATACTTTTCTTGGCTATTGTATCATTTCAATAAAAACAGTTTTTTATTGGTGCCATTATTATCTCCAGTGTCCGCGGTTCCAACGGTATCCTTTTCTTGTTTGCGTCCAGCCTCCATCGTGCCATACACGGCCAGGTCTTGGTCTGTCCCATCTTCCTTCACGCCAGGTATATCTTCCGCCACTCCAGTACCAGTCGCCACCAATCCATACATAATTAGGTCCGGGTGCTACAGGCCTTGTATAAATTACATCTGCCGGCCTTGATGCCACTACTTCTGTTGGGCCACATGAATTGAATGTTAACGCAGTTGCTAATAATGCTATAGCTATCAAATAATTTTTCATTGTTGTTTTTTTAATGAAGAATAATTACTTCAATAAAAAAACTGTGCCGTTTGCCGAAGCGTTGTATACTATTGATTATGATGTTTAAAATGTTTTCATTACTAGGAATAAAGATGCCGGTTGTAGACAGATTTCTACAACCGGCATGCTCATTAAAATAGTATTATTAAAATAATTTTTATTGTTTTTCCGCAGGAGGTGGCGGCGGAGGATTATGATGCTCTTCTTCGTTCATTTCCGGCGCTTCCGGATGTGGTTCACCGTGATGGCAGGTGACACATGTTATTTCCAACTGTCCGCCAAATGAAGGATTTTTTACTGCAAAGAATTTCTTATTGATGTTCAGTGTCATCTTCATCATAGCTCTTGCAATACTTTTTTCTGGTTTATCATCGCTTGCAAAATCGGGCCATTTGGAAACAGTAGTATCTTTTGAAGGTGCGTGACAAAATCCGCATTTAACACCAAGTGCATTGTTAAACTGTTTCATTACTTTATGAAGATCTTCGTGGCTGATGTCTTTGGGAAGAATCTTAAGATTTTTATAACCAGGATCATCTGCAGGCGGGGTTGTAAATGCTACTGCTGTTGTAACTACAATGGCCATTGCAACCATTACTATCATTTTTCTGTTCATGTGCATAAGAAGTATTTATGATTCGATAAATTTATAAAATTATCTCTATCGTTTTGTAATTGTACTGGTTGTTTCTTTTTTTCTGAAGCCATTTATTTTTTTATGTACCTGTCAAAGAACTCCCATGTGCGCAGCATCTGATCTATACGTTGCCTGTTGTTGCCACTGCGTGTAAGTTCATGCGTGCCGCCGGGGTGCCTCACATATTCAACAGGCCTTCCTAATACTTTTAAACTGCGGTATAACATTTCACTTTGTACAAAACCAGTGCGCCTGTCATTGTCTCCATGAAAAATAATATACGGCGTTGTTATGTTTTGAACATAATTGATTGGCGATTCCCTTTCAAGATTAGCTTTTGCTGCTTCCTCCCATGGATAACCGCCAAAATAATTGGGCACCAATCTCCATGCATTGCCTTCACCAAAAAATGTTGCAAGGTCGTATACACCACGCTGGCTGCAGGCTGCTTTAAACCGGTGATCATGTGCTATAATCCAAGCCACAAGATAACCAGCATAAGAACCACCGGTAACCACTAACCGAGAAGTATCAGCCCAACCTTCTGCAACTGCTTTGTCAAGCGCAGTAAGTACATCGCTTGTTGGCCCCGTGCCCCAGTCGTTTATATTGGCACGTAAGAAATCCATGCCATAGCCACCGCTTCCGCGTGGGTTGCAGTATACTACACCGTAGCCCTTGCTGCACCAGAATTGAAACTCATGCCACATGCTTGTTTCGCCGGGGCCCCACATAGCAGACGGCCCACCGTGTATGTTTAGCAACAATGGAAACTTTTTGCCGGCCTGGTAGTTTAATGGTTTCATTACCCAATACTCAATTGTTTGCCCTTTGCTGTTGGTAAAAGTTTTTTTCTCAGGAAATGACAATTGTTTTTTCTGCACCCAGTCAAAATTTATACTGCTGATGCGTTTGGCATTTTTTGCGCTGGCATCTGCTAAGTATACTTCATATGGATCTGCAGGTTCTGTTTTTGCATAAACAAGTTTATTGTTTACAATATCAAAACTTACAATACCGCTGTTATAGTCTGTAAGCTGTTCTACCTGTTTTGTTTTTACATCAGCTCTATATATAGGAGCTCCACCATTGCTTTGCGCAGTAAAATAAATATACTTTTCGTCGTTGCTCCATACAAAACCAGCTTTGCTACGATCCATAGGAATAACCATTGCATCTGCAGCCGTGCCATTTACCGGCATAACATTAAGTGAAGGTATGTTTACAAAAGAAGTGGTGCCAGATATAAATGCAAGCCATTTACCAGAAGGAGAGATTTTTGGCGAGCCAAAGCTTTTTCCTTCTTCTCCCAATATTTTTTTTAATTGCGTGCCATCAGTGTTTACAATAAATATTTCGTTTTCCTGTGAACGATCTGCATTTTGCAATGAATCTACATCGCCTGAAAGCAGCAGTTGTTTTCCATCTGGCGTAAAATCTGCACTGTTGAAACTATAAAAGCCTTTGCTTACTTCAACAGGTGCAGCACCTTGTTGTGCAGCTACAATAAAAAAATGATTGAAACGAATTTCCGTTGAGACATCCATTTCATCCTGGAAAACAAGTTTATTAACCACTTTTGCTTTTTTGTCTGTTACATTGTTGTCGAGATAGGCCCTTATCTCATCAATGTTTCCATCAGGATCTGCTTTGGCTGTATTGTTTTCTAACTGCTGATTTTTTTCAAAACCAGGTTTTTCGAACGGCCATGCAGGTATAGCATGTGTTGGATTTAAAACGGAATCTTTTAAAAGTTCTTTCAAACCGATATTAGAAGAAAATAAAATTGATTTTCCATCGGGGCTCCATTTAGGCGTACCTGCACCGTATTTGTATTTGGTAAGCTGAATGGCTTCGCCGCCATCGAGTGCTATTAAAAAGATCTGTGGCTTTGCATCTGCAATGCGTACAAAAGCAATTTGTTTACCATCTGGGCTGAAAGCAGGTTGCGAAGAACTTTCTTTTCCTGTAAGCTGCTTCGGCATTGCGGTACCGTCAGTGCCCGTTACCCAAACCTGGTTTACGTATTTGTATTCCCATTTTGTATCGCCATCCGGTTCTATAGCAGTAACTGTAAAAGCTGCTTTGCTGCCATCGTTGCTAAGTGTAACACCGCTGATGGATTTTATCTTTAGCATGTCTGTTACTTTAACAGGGTCTTTAGCCGGTTGTGCAAATGCGAAGGAAGTAATTGAAAAAACAATAAGGGTTAAAACAATTTTTCTCATGACAGTAGTTTGAATACTGAATGTACGAATTGATTGCAATGGAACGCTGATTTTTATGATTATGATGCTCTCTTTTACCACAGCGTTGTATGAGTTTTTCAAAGCGTTAAAAGAGTTTTTCTTTGCGTTCGCTACATCTTTGCGTCCTTGCGTAAAACAATAAGAATTAAACCGCAAGAAATGTTAGCCATAGCATCGTGCCTTAATTATAATCCTATTTTTGAAGCCTAAACAATTTTACCATGAGCAACTTAGTGCAGGAATTTAATGACTACCGTACAAAAATGAATGAGGTGATATTAAGCAAGGAAAACCTTGTAATGAAACGCCTCTGGAACCTTGATACCAACACCTATGCAGAAGGTGCCCTTGATACAAAAACCAAAGAAATGCTAGGCCTTGTAGCCAGCATGGTATTGCGCTGCGATGATTGCATTAAATATCATCTTGGTAAATGCCATGAACTGGCTATAACTACCGAACAGGTGTATGAAATTTTTGCAGTAGCAAATATTGTAGGCGGTACCATAGTTATTCCGCATACAAGAAGGGCTGCAGAGTATTGGGAAGAATTGATTGGCAGAAGCTGATGAGCCGTCTTCTTCGTTAAAAACAATTAAAATACCCATTTAAAGTTTATAATTATTAGCGAACTTTGTACATTGTAACAATAATGCCTGTTTGAAATGAGTGAAACAACAACGACCCCATTGCCGGCCCTAACCGCAAAAGATTTTGCTACAGACCAGGAAGTACGCTGGTGCCCTGGTTGCGGAGATTACTCTATACTAGCCCAGGTGCAAAAAATTATGCCCGGCATTGGTGTTCCCAAAGAAAACATTGTAATTGTATCGGGTATTGGCTGCAGCAGCCGTTTTCCGTATTACATGAATACATATGGCATGCACTCTATTCACGGTCGTGCTACTGCCATTGCCAGTGGACTAAAAGCTGCCCGCCCGGAACTGAGTGTTTGGATTGTAACTGGTGATGGCGATAGCCTTAGTATTGGCGGCAACCATACCATTCATTTGCTGCGCAGAAATTTTGATGTAAACGTATTGCTCTTTAATAACCAGATTTATGGTTTAACAAAAGGACAGTATTCGCCTACTTCCGAAGAAAAGAAAATAACCAAAAGCACTCCATTTGGAAGCATCGATCATCCGTTTAATCCATTAGCACTTGCTATGGGCGCAGATGCTACTTTTATTGCCCGCAGTATGGACCGAGATCCAAAACATTTGCAGGAACTTTTAACCCGCAGTCATAAACACAAAGGCGCTTCTTTTCTTGAAATATACCAGAACTGCAACATCTTTAATGATGGTGCTTTTGAAGTATTTACCGAAAAGAGTAGCAAGCTTGATGAAACATTATTTGTTGAACAAGGAAAGCCACTCATTTTTGGCGCACAAAAAAATAAAGGCATTAAGCTGGATGGGTTTCGCCCAATAATTGTTGATTTAAACAATGGCGCCAGTGCAGATGATTTATGGGTGCATGACGAAAGGGATTTCTTTAAAGCGCAGATTCTTACACGTATGTTTGATAACCCGCAGCTTGAAGGTCACATGCCTCGTCCGTTTGGTGTGTTTTATGAAACCGACAGACCTTGCTATGAAGATGTAATGGCTATGCAGATTGAAGAAGTGCAGGCTACCAAAGGAAAAGGCAATCTTGATAAATTGCTAAGAGGAAATGAAACATGGACGATTAGCTAAGCCCCCCTGTCCCCCTAAAGGGGAAACTTAGATCGAACTGCGTATTGTTTATTTAGACATGCTTTATTTGAAAATAATTTAAAGAGCGATTTAGTGTAAATAAATTTACAGGCCTTCCAATTGGAAGGCTATTTTTTTGCAAAGTGAACAAAGAGAAAAGGGAATCAATAGCGGGGAAATAAAAACGCATACTGCAGCTCAATAAATATATCTTGTACAAGTGTGCGACGCAACAATGTTGATAGCATTTAGGTGGTTGGTTCAAAAAAAAAATTAAGTTTTTGATGAGATGATTATCAAAAAGCGTAAAAGATTTTACTTGAGAAATGCTAAAAGAAGATCATAGTAATTAATCCATATCTCCCCTTTAGGGGCGGGGGCAAAAAAAAGTGCCGGCGATAGAAATCGCCGGCCTGTGCTTACCTCTGAAACCACAAAAAGAAAACGTTTATGCTGATGAACAACAATTAATTTTTTGAACCACCTGTTAATTGATTGATTAGTTACTACCAGAATGGTAGCTGCAAATGGTTAACAGGGTTATTGTTATAAAGGGTGGAAGAAGACGGTTATTGGGGGATATTGAAAACAAATATGACGTTCAGCACAGTAAAAGCGCTGTAATTGATTACATTATAATAGTGAGGAGATTTGGAAATTAGCGTTCTGCTTATGGAAATTGGATGATAGAAAAGGGGGATCAGGATTATCAAGCCGGGCTTGAATGCTTACAATATAAATATTTATTATTTGTAAGAGGGCTTAAAAGTAAAGACTGTTAACGTAATAAACAATATTTTTCTATGTTTTTTGAAAAATAATCTTAAAATCTAATTAAAGCCTTGCTGGTATTGGCTTTGCAGTTTACCTGCCGCTTCAAAGGCTTTCTCTTTTTTGTTTTTATACCACCATTCCGGGAAGCTTTTCTTCATTAATGTATCAATATTGCGCATGGCAAAAAGGTTCCAGGCGCCCTTTAATTTTCCACTGAAAGTGTTTTGTAAAGCCCTTAGGCTCATGGCAAAACCGCTTTCTATATACTCCATATGGTGCCAGTAACCTGCGGGCATAAAAAGTGTATCTCCATGTTCCAGTATAATTTCATAACCCTCTGCCTGCTCTACGGCCGGGAACTGTACAGTATCCAGCTGACTTTTACCCGGGTCTGCATAATTGGCAAAATTGGCAAAGCTTAATACTTCATATGGTTTGCGGTAAAGCTTATGCTGCTCTTCATAAGGAAAAAGCAGCACTCTTTTTTTGCCGGCAAACTGTGTGTGCAGAATATGAGAAAGGTCAATATCAAAATGCATGTGCGTAATAGAACCCTGGCCACCAGTAAACAACATAGGGAAGCGTTTTACAAAACCATGCATCAGATCATCGGGCCATGAAAAATCTTTTACCAGTTCTGGTGCATGCTGAAAAATATTGAAAAGAAAAATGCGCAGTTCAACAGGGCCTTGCTTAATCATGTCCAGGTATTCTCCAAACTTCATATAACCATCAGCTTTATTTATTGGTGTATAGGCATCGCTCTTTACATTATCGTATACACCAACTTTTGTGTTGCCGGTTACTTCTTTAAAATAATCCCAGTTCCATTTATGGTAAGCAGGCCATTGTTTTGCCAGTTCTGTAATTACAACAGGCTTCATAGTGTTGTAATATTTTTCCCTGAAGATTGCAGGTTCAATACTGGAGACTTTATCAACCGGTCTTAAATTCATGCTTTCAGAATTTAAAGCAAATTTAGTATGAATTGGATGTTAACAGAACCCAGTTTGAATTTTTTAACTACTGCATGTATTGAACAGTATAATTTTTAGGTAACCAGCAGTAGTAACGCTATTCAACTTTGCTTGCCCACCCGGATGAACAAACAAAAATATTTTTTTCCGTTCGGACGGGCGTCGCACACTTCAACTATTGCTGCACACGTGATCTTTTCTTTTTTTAATTAAGCAATATTATCTGTAAAAATTATTTTCTTTAAGAGCATTATCTAACAACTGGTATTTTATGTTTAATTTACAAGCATGTTGTTACAGGTTCACCCGGATAATCCGCAACCAAGAAACATAAGAATGATTATAGACTGTTTGCTTAGTGGCGGTATTATTATTTATCCAACAGATACTATTTACGGTTTGGGTTGCGATATTTTTCAGCATAAAGCTATTGAACGTATTTGCCAGATAAAAAATGTTGATCCAAAAAAAGCGCAGCTTTCATTTGTTTGTCACGATTTGAGTGATCTTAGCAAATACACAAAAAGTATTTCAACACCTTTATACCGGATGCTTAAAAATTATCTACCCGGTCCGTATACATTTATATTACCTGCCAGTAAAGAAGTGCCTAAAATTTTAAAAAGTAAAAAAGATACTATTGGCCTGCGCATACCAAAAAACAATATTGCCTGGACCATTATTAAAGAATTGCAACACCCGGTATTAAGCACATCACTACCCGGGCAAAACGTAGAAGAGTATACAGATCCTGAAATTATTTATGCTAATTTTAAAAATGTAGCAGACATTGTAGTAGATGGTGGCATAGGAGGGATAGTGCCTTCTACAATTGTAGATTGTACTGCAGAACCGCCATTGCTGGTAAGACAAGGACTAGGTGTTTGGACGGATGAAGAAGAACACAATTAATTAAATTTTATGCAGAAAGAATACGCAAAATTTTTTAAAGACACATTGGTATTGGAAACCACAAGGGTGATGCTGCGCTTAATGCAGCCATCAGATATGGAAGCATTGTTTTCTATTGCAGGCCCCGATGAAATTTGGAAATACTTTACGTTTGAACTAAATAAAAAAGAAGAGCTGCTGCAATGGATGGATACGGCAATGCGTGAAAGGGAAGAGGGCAAACGCATGCCTTTTGTTATTGTTGATAAAAGCACTGATAAAGTTTGCGGCTGCACCAGCTTTGGTAATATTTCTTTTTACGACAAAAGAATAGAAATAGGCTGGACATGGCTCGGCACTGCCACTATGGGCACAGGTATTAACCACCATGCAAAATTTGTTTTGCTCTGTTATGCATTTGATGCCATGGGTTTTGAACGTGTAGAAATAAAAACCGATAACCTTAATGAACGTGCAAAAAAAGCACTGGTGCATATTGGCGCAAGAGAAGAAGGTGTGTTGCGCAGCCATATGCTAATGCCGCATGGCCGCCGGAGGGACAGTGTTTATTATTCTATATTGAAAGAAGACTGGGAGACGATTAAGATGTTGTATTTTTCTGATGTTGCTGGATAATAAAAAATTATACCCGTAGTTTTTTAAAACTACGGGTATGCATGATTAAAACTCATTTATTCACCTTCCACTGCATTTTTTTCTTTCTTCCATGATCTGTGTTTGGCGCCATCCATCTTTACAATTTTTGGCGTAAACCTTCCTACAATGTCTACCAAGGATTTCTGAGATTGCATTACTACTTCAATATCCTTGTACGCAAAAGGCGATTCGTCTAATCCGCCACCAAGCAGTTTTACACCAAACTTTTTCAGTTCGTCTTTAAACTGTTTATCTGTTACAGATGCAATGGCACGTGTACGGCTCATTTTTCTTCCTGCACCATGCGATGCAGAATTTACAGATGCAGCCTCTCCTTTACCTTTTACAATAAAACCATCTGCCGTCATAGAACCAGGTATAATACCTAATACATCTTTGCCTGCAGGTGTAGCACCTTTACGATGAACAATCACATCACGCCCTTCCCATTTTTCTTTCCACGCAAAGTTGTGGTGGTTTTCTACCATCTTCATTGCTTTACGCCCTAATTGTTTGGCTATCTTGGCATGTATTACATGATGACATGCAGAAGCGTAATCACCCGCAAGGTTCATCGCATTCCAGTATTCTATACCTTCTTCTTCATCTAAACTTAACCATGCAAGGTTTTTTGCTTCTTGTGGTAAACGTCTTTTGCTAATAGCCAACTTTGTATAGTGGTTAGCAATGTTTGCACCCAATGCCCTGGAACCAGAATGCGTTAGAAAACCAACATACTTTCCTGCACTAATACCAAGCATTGCATCTTTTTCTGCCACTTCAATAATACCAAACTCAGCAAAGTGGTTACCAGAACCAGAAGAACCCAATTGTTTCCATACACGGCCATGCATTTTCTTAAGCAATGGCAATTGGTAAAACAGTTCATTGTCCATCACTTCATGATCAGCTGCTCTATCAAACTGCGCACCGCTTCCAAATAATGTGGCTTCACTTAATTCTCTCGCAAAAAATGCTTCCTTGTCTGTAAGATCTTTTGGGTTGATATCAAAAATACTTAAACACATTCTGCAACCAATATCCACGCCTACTCCATAAGGAATAACCGAGTTCTCTGTCGCCAGCACTCCACCTATCGGTAATCCATAGCCGCTGTGGGCGTCTGGCATTAATGCACCGGCTATACTCACGGGAAGTTTTGCTGCCTGGTACATCTGGTGCATAGCGCCTTCTTCAATATGTTCCTGCCCAAATACATTAAACTGTATACCGTTTTGGTTCAGCGATATTTCTGCACCCTCTGTTGCAGCCTTAGGTATTAATTGCTGCGCAATCAAACCCAGCACAGCATCATTTTCATATTCTACCGGCGCAGCCAGTATTTTTTTTAATAGTTCCATCACTTCTTCTTTTCCACTGTGTTTATAATTCTTTTCCATCACATTCATAGCAATGCTTACTACCGGTCCTTCCGGGAAGCCAATTGCCCTGATTTCTTTTCCTGATATTTTTAGTTTCATACCCCAACCCCTAAAGGGGCTATTTAAGTTTTAATAATATTTTTTTTGATACCAGCATTTGTTTTCATGGCGGCATCGTTGTGTCACTCACTTGTATAGTAAATCAATTATCAACGCAGACACTTAAATTAATAATCATTTTTATTAACATCCGGCATCCTGTTAATGCCGGATGTTAATTTAACCATTCTTATTTGCCGGTACAAAGATCTGCTTCAACTGTTCTACCAAAGCACCGTTGCCACTTACACTGATATTACTGATTTTATCTGCAATCTTCTCTACGTATTCCATCTCTTTCAATTTCCACAACATCGCATTTTCTTCCATCAATTTAGCAGTGTTTAGCAAACTACGGGTGCTGGCTGTTTCTTCACGGCGCATGATTGTATTTGCCTGCGCTTTCTTTTCTGCAATCAATACCTGGTTCATAATCTCTTTCACATCGCCCGGCAAAATAATATCGCGTATACCAAAGCCGGTTACTTCCACACCCAATGCTGCAGCTTCGGCTTTTGCCCGCTGCAATATATAAGGTGCGATGGTTTCTTTTTTTTCCAGCAATTCATCAAAGCTGAAACCGGCAATGTATTCACGCAAAGCCAATTGAAAGGCTACATACAATTGCTTGTCATAGTCTTTGTTTTGCAACAAAGCTTTTTCAATGTCAGCCACTTTGTATTGCGCCCATGCATTAATACGCAAAGCCGCTTTGTCTTTGGTCAGGATTTCCTGGCCGTTTACTTCCAGTTGCTGCTGACGGATATCAACTTTGCCTACATGAATAGCGATGCTGTTCTTCCACCATGTATAAATGCCACTTTGCAAGGTTTGCACATACTTACCGTCTACAAACAATAGTGCTTTTTCATAACTCTCTACACTATAAGTACGCACATAGCCAATTACAGGCCGGCTCAACAAAACAGTGCGATCAATGTTTTCAGTGATCTCAATCTTACTGATGTCTGCATGTACAAATTGGTAGTCAATCATTCCCTTCCAATATGTATAACGGCCGGCATTCAATACTAGCTTCAGCAAACCATTTTCGTATTGCAAAACAATTTCATTGTCTTTTACATCCACTACATGCAATGCATCAGCCAGCATAGTATCTTGCAAAAGAATATTCAGTTCTATAGGAGCAACAAATGGTTTATTCAAGTCATAAACGATGGCTGTTTCATTCCACAACCAGTATTTACCTTCTTTCAGCATTCGCTGATAAGTTCCATTCTTAAACACCAAACCAACCTGGTAGGCATTTACTTTTACCTGTTTCATTTTCTTATATTTAAAGTTTTCAATTATTTGTAAAAAAGTCAGCACTGCCTGCACTCCGTAATCACGGAAGCGGGTTTTAGAAAATGTTTTTTGTAACAGTTTACCAGGGAGTGTTCGCCTGATAAAGTGAAACGAGCTGCATTCCTGC
Source organism: Chitinophagaceae bacterium (assembly GCA_044227095.1). Taxonomy (GTDB): domain Bacteria; phylum Bacteroidota; class Bacteroidia; order Chitinophagales; family Chitinophagaceae; genus JACMLD01. The sequence continues at coordinate 1,657,829 of JBGAFV010000001.1, forward strand.
TGCCAGCCTGCAGATGCTTACTGAGTTGCACACTTCCAAAACTTTCCCTGTCAAAAAAGGTACTCGTTCTTTCAAGTCTTTCTTGCTGCATTGATGCAGCAAAAAAGAGTCATAGGCCGTGTGCCCGCAGGCAGCACCAACTTTTTTTATCTGGTCACCTTTTTTAAGAAGCGGTGGACTTCTCCTTTTGAAGCATTATCAGTGCTTTGCTAGACCATTTAGCTTCACCGCCAAAGGCGATGACAGGATTCGAACCTGCATATTTCTGTTGCTCTACCACTGAGCTATTCCGTTTGCAACGGAAAGAGGAATTGAACCCCTGACCCACAGGTTATGGAGGGCATTGCACCATTGAAATAACAGCATACAGAAAGTTTACTAACTCTGCACTATGGTGTTTTTGAAACACACATCCGGTTTACTGTCAACAGGCAGTTGCCCTTCTTGCCGTTAAGCAAGCTTTTGTGTTGAACTAGTCAACAATTTATTTATCTAAAGAATTTTCGGAGCATTGTATTATGGAAGAAGTTAATCATCCAGCCTATCCAAAATCTGCGGTAGCGGAATATTGTACAATGGATTTCTTTCCCTGTCTCTTTGTTCCCTGTAGCGCCATTTGTAACTATCACCTAAAATTTTAGCCTGACGTGCGTCATACTTATTCCATTCAAGGTAATTGCTAATTTCTTCGAGGCGTTTTTCAATGTCCACATCTTTTATCTTGATTTTATCAATTATGTTTGGACTTACACGCAATACAAAACGCCAGGGCTCATTAAAGACATATCTTTTAACCGGTTGCTTTTTCCAGTCATGCTCCCAAACCTCATGAAAACATTGCATTTCGCTATCAGAAAAGGCAAACCTTTTAAGCTCATATGAATATGGCTTTAGCAACTGCTGCCCTTTAATAACATAGATCTTCCTTCCATACTTTCTTTTCCTGATGCGGAAGTCTTTTCTGTAACTCCAGGCGCTGGTATTTATTTTTTTCAAAATAGCCTCAAAGAACTCTGCCTGTTTGCTTCTTGCTACGTCATCACGTAAAACAAAACAACGTTTCCATCCTTTTTGTACAGGTGGCAATAAGGGTTCCCAACCTAAATTATTTTTTCTTGCCCACAACCCACGTTGTTCTTTCCATAATTGAATCAACTGTTTATCAAAATCTTTATACTGCATTCTTTTTTTCTGCCTGGCAGTACGCAGGCGGTAGCAGAGAATATCTTCTCCGTGCTGTTGAATAAGTTTTGTGTCCATAATGATTTATTTGGTTTCGATCGGTAACTCCGGTGCCATTGCACCATTCCTTTCCGTATTGTCATTATGAACCCTGAAGTTTTTTTCATTTCGCTAAGGTTATTTTAATAAATTATTTTTAATCTTTCAGAAAGCTCGTTTCACTGCACCACTTTATTAGCACAGCTAGAACTTGCAAATGCTTCTGGCTTGGCTTTAAAAGCAAAACCCATCCCCATTATATAACCCATCGCTTCTTTCAAAGCATCATTGCTTTTAAAATTTGGATTGGTGTTGATATCGGCATGTACTTCCATTTCTACATCATATAAAGTGAATAGCCTGCACAATTCATAGGCAATGTCAATACTCTTCGATACTTCCAGCAACATCCTTTGCTTTATGCTCATCTTCTGTTGCGTAACTTCATTGCTGATATACATGAAACCACCTTTTCCTTTTCTTATAAAAACAATTACGGTTGCAAATTCTGTTTCCCGCCCTTTAACCTGGCTATCGGTACCAATACATACTTTCAAATCATTGCCCAATTGTTTTTCACGAACAATAGCCGAACGCACTTCATCAACAATAGATTGCTGCAACCTTTGTCCGTTCAGTTTTCTCCATTTTTGTTGCTGTTCCATTGTTTTGTTTTTAATGTGGTGCCTTAAGGAATCGAACCTTAATTGCTGGTTCTTCAAACCAGTGCAATAGAACCATCTCTGCCAAAGCACCATTTTGTCTGAACCAGGATTTTGAAGGATTTTTTGGATTAATAGGATGTACACTTCTCTGCTAAATCTTTTAAATCATTTTAAATCCTGGTTTAGATTTTTTTTGTTATTAACTGTAGTAACACTATTAAGCATCGTTGCGTCGCACACTTCAGCTTTTTGTTATTTATTCATCATATCTCCCAATATAGTCTTCTTGCGGATGAAGAAAGGTTCGAACTTTCAACCTGGGGCTTAACAAGCCACTGCTCTGCCATTGAGCTATTCATCCATGAGTCGCGCAGAAGATTCGAACTTCTTTATTCCGGTTTGCAGCCGGATGCATACAGCCATGTCTGCCAGCGCGACTTTTATTGTTGGCCCGGTGAGACTCGAACTCACAACTCCCGGTGTAAAAGACCGGTACTCTGCATCCAATTGAGTTACGAACCAGTGTCTGAACCAGGATTTTGAAGGATTTTTCAGATTAATAAGATGTAAATTTTTCTGACGAATCTTTTTAATCCTTTTAAATCCTGGTTCAGATATTTTTTGTACGACTTTCAGAATCGAACTGAATACGCCAAACTTATGTTTACCTCTCAGAAAGAGCAGGAAGCTTAGCATGTTGCCATTACACCCAGCCGTATTGGTTGACTTCGGGACTTGAACCCTGTTCTTCACATTCACAGTGTGACACTTTACCAGTTAAGCTAAAGCCAACGTTTGTTGTTAAGGATAGATTCGAACTATCATCATCAGTGTCAAAGACTGATATGCTGAGCCATTGCACCACTTAACAATTTGTCTTAACCACGATTCATAAGATTTATGGGATTGATACGATATGTCTAACTAATCTTTTCAATCATTTTTAATCCCAGTTCAGACATTTTTCATATTTGGTTTAATGGTTCTGCACTCAATTTTTTTATTTAATCCTGACAATCCGTTTAATCTTACAAATCATGGTTCAGACAATTTTGGAAAAGCATCCCCGCTGCATCTCGCGGGGAGTGCTTATGTTCCTCCTTTCTGCAACTAATGATTTAGCCTCCTCCCGACCTCCTCCAATAGAGGAGGCCATCAACGCACAAGGCCAGCTTTTCACAAAGCCATAATTATTTTATTCTTTTTTTATCAATTTACTGATCAGTTGAAGGGCAAACCGCATCATAAATACCATCACTATAAATTTCATTATGCCTGTTTTATATTTTTATAAAAGCGGGCATAAAAAAACCCGGTCGTTTTTTGCGACCGGGTTTTTACGTTCAGCTGTGTAACACAGCTAATCATTACAATACCACGGTCGTATATTTTTATTATTTCTTTGCTCACCTATGAGCATAAAACTCCTGCCTGTTTGCGCATACCAATAACATCCTGCTAATGTCAGCAGATTGTTGCTTGTCAGAATTATAAATCGTTTATGTTGTTTATTTTTCGACATTTATATTTTTAAGTTTATAATTTTTTTATCACAGACCACTAAAAATCCTATCCTTCCAGGATATTTTTTCTCCCTTTCAGGGGTTGGGGTAACAAATAAAAAACCCCGCAATCTCTTGCGGGGCTTATATTTCAGCGATTTTGTTTTTCAACTAATCTGCAGCACTACATGCCCCGCGAACGCTATAGTCTCCTTTGGGACTAAAGCCATTCAGTGATTCAATATGTATCATTGCGGTGCGCTGCATAAATTTATTTTACATCGCAAAGATGCAATTATTTTTTTGATACTGCCAAATGTTTTTATAAAAATTTTTAAAATAAATTTTTTATATGCGTGCAGTAGTATAAAATGAAAGTAGAATTATAAGGAGCGTAAAGAAAAGTTGTTTATGGAAACATAGCTTCTGCTATTGCAACGGATTCTGGTTTTCCTACATCAGAAAATTTATCACCGGTATGATCGTAGCCAAGTATAAGATGATCTTTTGCAAGGGAAAGATAAGTTTCTACAAGTGAGAACTTTCCGCGTTGTGGGATGAGCGAAAAAATTTTTGGTTCAAAAACAACAACACAGCTGTAAGCTCTTTCTACCAATTTCTTTTTTGGAATAGCAATAATTTCATCTTCCGTTTTTTTATTGCGCCAGCCACAAAGCCGATCGTATTCATCAAATAAAAAATAACGAGATGTTTTTCTGTTGGTTACTGCAAATGAAATAAGTGGTTTGTAATCTTTATGATAGTCTATTAATCTTTTAAGACTAAGATCGGTAAGTATATCTGCATTGATGGTTACAAAAGGTTCGTCTCCTTCCAACAAAGGCCTTGCTTTTAATAAGCCGCCACCGGTTTCCAATACTTCATTGGTTTCATCGCTGATTATAATTTTACTTCCCCAACCATCATTTTGTTTTACTGCGTCTATAATTTGATCTGCAAAATGATGCACGTTTACTACTACTTCAGTAATTCCATATTTCTGAAGGTATTCAATGTTTCTTTGTAATAAGCTTTTTCCGTTTACTAGTGCAAGCGCTTTTGGATGTGTATCTGTCCAGGGTTTAAAACGTGTACCCAGGCCCGCCGCGAAAATCATTCCTTTCATATTGTTTTATTTATGGAACGCTGATTTTTATGATTGTTAAGATGAACTATGATTTACTTCGTGCCAGTACTTAATTTGCGAATCTGCGCCCAAGGTTTTTTTCAATAGCGATTTGTTGTACAAGTGAGTGACACAACAATGTTTAATAGCGAACTGCTGCCTGCCAAACAAAAAATCTTACTAATCATAATCATCATAAAAATCTGCGTTCTATTCTTCAAATGCGAAGCATGCATTTAATTCACCCAGTTTTTTTCATCCTGCACTTTATGGTGCAATGCTACTTTTACTTTAAACTTATTTTTTAAATGCCTGGCCAATGCATCTGCGGCATAAACGCTACGGTGCTGTCCGCCAGTGCACCCAAAATTTATAATCAAATGACTGAAATCTCTTTTAATGTAGTCGGCTACAGAAATATCCACTATGTCAAAAACACTATTGAGAAAATCTGGCATTTTGGTACGCTGTTCTAAAAAATCTTTTACTGGTTTATCCCTACCGGTTAATTTTTTGTATTCATCAAAACGACCGGGGTTGAGTATACCACGACAATCAAACACAAAGCCGCCGCCGTTGTCTGTTTCATCGTGCGGAATTCCTTTGCGGTAAGAAAAACTGTTTATCTCTACTACTAAAGGTGTTTTTTCGGTTGCCTGCAAAGGCTCGAACCTATTAATTACTTCATCGGTTACACAAAAGCGCAGGCATTTTTCAAAAGTAGGCACGGCTATACCCATGCGTTGGTTTTCTGTAAGCGATTTTAGATTGCGCAAAGCCAACGGTATGCTGGTAAGAAAGTGCGCCTTTCTTTCAAACAAGCCACGAAACCCGTACGCTCCCATTACTTGTAAAAGCCGTATCAGCACATAGCCATTATACTGTGCAATAAAAATATTTTTATCTGCAGGGGTTTCCAGTAATTTATTGGCTTCATCAATGTAATATTCAAGTAAACCTGTTTTCCATTCTTCCGGTAATTCTGCTCTTGCCTGCCATAGCAATGAAGCCACATCGTATTGTAAAGCGCCACGCATACCTCCCTGGTAATCTATAAAATGAACTTTATCGTCCTTCACCATTACGTTCCTGCTTTGAAAATCGCGGAACATAAAATGTTTATTCTCTGTATGCGTAAGATAATTGCTCAACGCTTCAAAGTCATCTAGCAATGCCTGTTTATCATAAGCATATTTAAGTGTGTCAAGAAAATAATATTTAAAATACAATAGATCGGAAAGGATGGCCTGCTTGCCAAACTCTTTTGCAGTGAGGCTATAGTTATAATCAATACCATTGCCGCCTTTAATTTGCAGCCATGCAAGATTTTTCAGGCTTTGCTGAAACAAGCTGTACACATAATCATTATAACCATGTTCTTCCAGTTTGTTTAATAGTGAAGTATCGCCAAAATCTTCCTGTATATAAATTGTGTGTGCATCGTTTACACAGAATATTTCAGGAACTGAACAACCATTTTTTTTAAAATACCTGCTGAAGTAGATAAAGGTTTCGTTCTCTTTAATATTGTGTCCGTATGTAGCAATATAAGTTTTTGTGCCTGTGTTGATACGGTAATAAATTCTGTCGCTGCCCGACTGTGGTATTTTTTCAACGTCAGAAACTGGTTCATTCCTGGTAGTGGCAAACAATGCTTTAATGTCTTCTGTAATCTGCTGCATGAAAGTAAAAATAAAGTAAATTTTTATGACATTGTGGGCTCGTTTATAATGCCCCTGCACCTACTGTAAAGTTTACGGCAGTTAAAAGCGTTCATTTCATTTATAGGAGTTATATTTGACAAACAGAGAGCTTCGCCATCACTAAATTGTTACCTTTTTATTACGTCATTTTTAATTTAGGGTACATCCATTTTATTTTTAAATGAGCCGGCTGTAATGCAGCTGCCCATATATAATCACCAAAACAGCGTTTATGAAGCTACACAAATCTCTCATGGTTATTGTGATGATGCTTATTTCTTCACAACTCCTCTTTTCACAAAAACAAACTATTACCGGTAAGGTAACAGATGCCAAAACTGGTGAACCAATCAGTGGTGTATCTGTAAAGATTAGGGCCACAAAAACAGGAACAGTTACCAACAAAGAAGGTGTGTTTACTATTTCTGCTGCACCCAATGATGTGCTGGAAATAAGTTCTGTTGGTTTTAAAACAGAAACTGTAACACCAAATGGCCAAACAAACATTTCAATTAATCTTGCAGCTGCTTCATCGGAATTAACGGAAGTAGTATTTGTGGGCTCTCGTGGTGCTGCAAGGGCAAAAATTGAAACGCCTGTTCCTGTAGACGTTATTAAAATAAACCAGGTAGGATTGCCAACAGCTAAAATGGATCTTACTTCTGTATTAAATTATGCTGCCCCTTCTTTTAACTATAACAAACAGAGCGGTGCCGATGGTGCAGACCACGTTGATTTGGGCACACTAAGAGGCCTTGGCCCAGACCAAACATTGGTTCTTATTAATGGCAAAAGAAGACATCAAACAGCTTTTGTTGGATTGTTTGGTACAAGAGGCCGTGGAAATTCTGGTGTTGACTTAAATGCTTTTCCTGAAGCCTCAGTAGATCGCATAGAAATATTAAGAGATGGTGCTTCTGCACAATACGGTTCGGATGCAATGGCCGGCGTTATCAATATCATTCTTAAAAAAGACATTAACCACTGGACGATTAATACAGGTTGGAGCGGTTATTACGATACAAAGAATAACGCAAGAAAATACAATGCAGGCAATCAATATTACTCCGGCAATGCTGTTGATGGCAATACTTTCACATTGTCTGTTAACAATGGATTTGCTATTGGTAAAAATGGCGGGTTTGTAAATATCTCTGCAGATTTTTTAAAACAAGGGAAAACATACAGGCAGGCAGATACTACCAATTACCAGCTTAATAAAAATTCATTGCCTTATTTAAATACAGGTCGCAGGGCTTTTGGGGATGGTTCTATTACTACTAGTGGTATTATGTACAATATGGAAATACCTTTTAGTGCTTCTGGCAAGACAAGTTTTTATTCTTTTGGCGGATATAATTATAAGTCGTCTGATGCTTATGCATATTCCCGTAATTACAGCGCCAAGCCAGAACGTTTTCCTGTAAATTCTAATGGTACTTTAATAAATGCCCCTGACATTTTACGTACAGCAAATGATGGTGAAATTTATTACAACCCGCATATACAAACACATATACAGGACATATCATTAGCACTGGGTGTAAAAGGAGATGCAGGTAATGGATGGGGTTGGGATTTGAGCAATACAATTGGAAGAAATGATTTTCATTATTATGGTGATAAAACATTCAATGCTTCTAATGTAGGAAAAGCAACACCTAACCATTTTGATGATGGTGGTTTCAATTTTTTACAAAATACTACCAACTTAGATTTTAATAAAACATTTAAATCTGTTGGACAGGGTTTGAATCTTGGACTTGGAGCAGAATTCAGGTATGAAAGATATTCAATTTACCAGGGGGAAGATGCTTCTTACAAAAGCCTTACCAATCAGCAAATCATTTATCCCAACCAGGTAGGAACGGGTAATTATGATTCATTGAGATCCCCAGCAGCGGGATCGCAAGGGTTTCCTGGTTTTAGCAATACAGATGCTGTAGCAGCAAACCGTACCAACTTTGCATTATATGCAGATGCGGCGCTTGATGTAACAAAAGAATGGTTGCTTGATGGAGCTGTTCGCTTTGAAAACTATTCAGACTTTGGTTCTGTATTAACCGGCAAACTGGCTACACGTTATAAAGTTGCCGACAACTTTAATATAAGAGGTTCTGTAAGCACTGGCTTTAGGGCGCCATCTTTACAGCAAATACATTTTAGCAACACACTTACATCATTTAGCGGTGGTAAACTTGTGCAATCTCTTATTGCACCAAATACCAGCAGCATTGCAAAAGCTGCGGGCATCCCGGATTTAAAAGAAGAAACATCAATAAACGGAAGCCTTGGTTTTTCTTGGAAAGTAACAAAAGAATTTACACTTACACTTGATGGCTATATTGTTAAAGTAAAAGACAGGATTGTGCTTTCTGGTTTGTTTAGCAAAGACGATCCAACACTGCCTCCTTCATTTACTTCGCAATTCCCATCAGATGTAGCTACTGCACAATTCTTTGCTAATGCAGTAAGCACAACCAATTATGGACTTGACATTGTGGCCGACTACACACACAGGTGGAACAAAAACACTATCAAAATTTTATTAGCCGGAAACCTCCAGCATGTAAATATTGATGACATTCATATTCCATCTGCGTTAAGCGATAGCAAACTTCATCAGAAAACATTTTATAGCGACAGGGAAGAAGCTTTCTTAAAAGCATCAGCACCTAAAGCTAAATTCTCTCTTGGTATTGATTATACAAAAGATAAATTAGGCTTTGGCGCACACTTTACCTACTATGGAAAAATTGTGTTACTTGGCTTTGGTGATTCTAATGCACCTTCTGGCGATAACCCTAATGGTTCTGGTATAAACCCGCAGGTGCCCAGTGATGCAGATGGAAATGTGTATGTTCCGGAAGTGTTTAATTACAATGCTAAAGTAACTACAGACATTTATGCATCATACAAACTCTGCAAAAGAGCAACGTTGTTTATTGGTGCAGATAATATATTTAATGTGCACCCTAACCTTGGTGTAAACCCGCTTGCAAAAGGATGGGCTGGTGATAATGAAAGTGGTGGCCCATGGGATTCTGTACAAATGGGTTTTAATGGAAGAAGATTGTTTGGCAAACTTGCATTTAGTTTCTAAGATTATTTTGCAATAATAAAGAAGCCTCCTTATTGAAAGGAGGCTTCTTTGTTTTATGGCTATGGTTAGTATTATTTTATTGTTGCAGAATACAAATCGTTTTTAATAGCATAGATAATTATGCCGGCAGTGTTTTTTGCATTCATCTTCTCCAGCATTTTCATACGCAGGCCTTCTACTGTACGCACACTTAAAAATACTTTTGCTGCAATTTCTTTGTTGGTAAGCCCATCGCAGATATAAACAATCATTTCTTTTTCCCTATCTGTAAATTCTGGTTTTACCTGGTGTTTATATGGATTGAATTTGCTTCTCGCCACCATTTGCGCCAGTTTGTGCGATGTGTGTTTGCAATAATAAGGTTCGTCTTTATAAACAGCTTTTACGGCTTCTATCATTTCATTTTTGTCTGCATTTTTAAGAAGATATCCTTTGGCGCCTGCTTCAAGCATATCTATTATAAGATCATCTTCATCAAACATGGTAAGCGCAATAATGCCAATAGTAGGGTAGTGCTCTGCAATATGTTTGGCAGCAGAAGCCCCATCCATACGTGGCATTTTAATATCTGTTATTACAACATCGGGCTTTAGCTGTTTAATCTGCTCAATCAGTTCTTTTCCATCTTCTGCTTCGCCAAGCAAATCAATCTCTGGTTGTTTTTGCAGCATTAGGCGCAAACCATCCCTGAAGATCTCATGATCATCTGCAATAACAACTTTAATAGTACCATATCTGTCCATAAACAAACAATTTCTAAAGAGGAATTTCTATGGTATAGGCAGTTCCTTTCTCTGGGGTTGAAGTGCAATTGAATTCGCCGCCCATTACTTCTGTACGGCTCTGCAAATTACGAAGTCCGAGGCCTGAATTGTCACGAATCTTGGAAAAATAATCAAAACCTATTCCATTATCCGCTGTCATAAGAAAAAGACGCTCATCTTGTATGCTGATTTTAATGATTAGCATACTGGCTTTTGCATGTTTGAGTGTATTGTGGGTTATTTCTTGTACAATGCGGTAGAGATTGATTTCTTTATCCAGCGACAGGTGAAGATCCTGCTCGCAGATAAATTTTACGGGTAGTTTATACGTATCCTGGCTATTGTCTATAAATTCTACAATAGCATTTTTTAAACCTTTGCGCAAAAGTGTATTGGGCATCAGGTCGTTTGATATTTCGCGGAGTTTTGTAATTATACTGTCTATATAATTGCTGGATTTATTAATGATCTGCAAATCCTGCGGATCTTTTGTATCGAGGTTGTTTATCTGCAGTTTAACTGCTGATAGTAATGGGCCCAATTCATCGTGCAAATCTGCTGCAATACGTTTACGTTCATTTTCAAGTGTATCAATTTCAGCCTGTATTTTTTCTTTGTGCATGCGCAGGCTTCTCCGCTGGTAGCGGATTGCTGTTATAATAAAGTAGAGCAGCACTAGTGCTACTATTACTACTACTATTATAAGAGACTCGTAATATTCTTTTTCTTTGGGATCCATATTACTGCAGCTGCATACAACAGGTTAACCAATACATTTGAATAGTTATTTATTTTTTGCAAACTCCGTAAGAATGGCTGGCTTATTTGGAGTAGCATATGTGCAGACAAATCTGTTGCACGGGTTACTATGAAAAATGAATAGAAAATGATGATGCCAATGCATATCCAGAATTTTGCGTTTGTAAAAATGTTTATTCTTTCCTGCACTACTATTTTATTAAAAGTGGTTACGCTGAAAATAATAAGCGCAAAAGAATAAATAAGGAGAAATGGGTTATTGATTTTTGTAAAACCTGTTATAAAAAAAGTGATGACAAACCAGGTAACACAAAACGAGACGATAAGTATAGAAAATTGTTTTTTATTATGGTTAAAAAGCCCCCAGTTGTGAAAAAGCCACGCAAAAGTGCAAAAATCAATAATAGAAAATATGTTGAGTACTTCATTGGTAAGTGCCGAATACTCGTGAGTGGCATTTATAATTTCAACCAGCAAAACAACAATAACGTTGTATATAAAGGGATAGTAGGCGGCGTCTATTACACGCCACCTTACTATACCAATAATAACAGAAAAGATAATACTCATACTGAGTACGAACCTTAATAAATCGTGCATGTGTTGCTGATGAAGCTGTTATTGTAATTTGTTAGGGTTTATTGGTCATTGTTAGAACCAACGCAACATTGGCCGTATTCAAGTCCATAACCTTCCTGTGTTACATCGGCGGCAGCTGCAGATTTTTCAATCAAAAGATCTTTGCCCTGGCTGTCGGTTCCTACAATAATCATTTTTAGTTCTTTTTGGTTTGCACCTTTGGTAACGCCATAATAAATGCGTAAGCCAACACATTTAGGATCTTTCAATAGTTCAAGCAAAGCAGGTTTATTAAATCCTTCAGATTCGGTTATAAAAAGATCGGGGTATTTTATTTTCAGGCTATCCCTTTCTGTGTTAAAAGAACGCCTGAATTGTTTTATCTGCGCAGCGTTGATGTGGTGATCAATTTTGCTGAGTGCAGAAGTGTCTTTTGGAACTGGAATAAGTACGCCATCTTTTGGCGTACCACATGATGTGATTGCCACAGTTATGACAAACAGGATAAGCAAAATAGCAGCAGCAGAGGCAAATGGTTTTGTAATCTTTGACATAAAAGTAGTTTTAAAAGTTATTAGTCATTAAAAATACCCATATGCCTTTGGGTTATCATGCGTAGAACTACGTTAATTAAACGGTGTCAATACGTCTCAATTTCAGTAATACCAGCCTAGCAGGAGAAATTTTAAAACTTCAATTTTGAAAAAGCATAGCAGCACTACGTTTGCTGATGTGTTTTAAACCCAACAACTGGCAGAAGGCCTGTAACTTTTTCTACAAACTTTTAAATTTCTTTTTTATGAGACAGCAACCTGCTACAGCAACACAAAGAATTAGTGTAAAAGAAACAACACCAGATTATCTCCGTACGTTGGTAAAACCAGTTTTGGCAGATTCTGTTGAAGTAAAAGAATTGTATTATAAAGAACGCATCCAATCGTTTAAAAGCATGCTTGATCATCTCAATCTGCTGGAAGATGCCTCGGAAATAGAATTTCTTTGCCGTGAAATTGTAGAGGGCAGGGCCATATTAATTAAACTTGCTGCGCAGAAAAGATATTCAGCCTGATTAAATATTCCGTTACCAGTTTTAAACATACTGTACTTACTATGATACTTGTTGGTCTTACACAAATACGCCCCGTTTTTTAAACGGGGCGTATTTTTTATTATAGGAACTAACATTAAAAACTAATTGACGGCATTTCGTCGTAAGTTCTTCCGCCTAACTCACGTCCTGCTTTCTTTTTATTTATGCCGCCCCATTGTTTAAAGAAAAAAGCAACACCTTGTTCGGAACATTGCTGGCGAATGTCCCAAACCCACCACTCTTGCATGGGTCTGGCTTTACGTCCACTTTCACCGCCAGTAATTACCCAATCAATATTTTCAAGGTTCATGTTCATTAAAGGGCCTATCAGTGGTTCACAGGAAAGAAATTTTGTTTTGGCATTAGTCTTTCTCAAAAAATCAATTCTTCCTGCCACCCTTTGGTCTTCAACGGAAACACCCATCCATATGTTCTTAGTCCATGTAAGTTGTTCATGTAATTCAAAAAGTCGTTCTGCTCTTTTAGTTAATACCTGGTAAGTATGCTGTGGCGTATCATTCATCACTGCAAATACTTTTTTGATAAACTCCAGAGGAACCTCGGGATGAAATAAATCACTCATAGAATTTACAAAAACAATTTTTGAACCTTTCCAACCATAAGGAATATCTATTGCATCATCATGCGTCCTTACAGCAAAACCATCTTTGTATTTTTCTATTCCCATTGCTTCAAGACGCCGTGTCATTACTTCGGCATAACAATACTTACAACCTGCAGATATTTTAGAGCAGCCTGTTGTAGGATTCCAGGTCATTTCGGTCCATTCTATGGAAGATTGTGACATGATTATTTAATTTTAATTTCAGAAGCGTTTTTAATTTTATGAATATCGGAACCTGTGAGTTTGAAATCTATAATTATTTTCCCTTCTTTATTTAAGTCCTTTAGAATGGTATTTGCATCTTTTAATAAAAACCCTTCTGATAAAGTGAATAAGTAAACTTCCACATCAGTTTTTAAATTTCTGTTTAATATATCTTCTTTTAAAGTATTAGTGAATACCTGCTTTTGTTGGAACATTATATTCCTCAAAAAAACTTGGTTGATTAATATTGATTTTTTCATTGTCTATATCGAAATTTGCTTCGCCTGTTAATTTGTCGTGTTTCCAGCATACATGTAGAAATTTTTCAATTCCCAATGTGTGATTTGTTCCAAAAATTAAACCATAAATACCACTAGGTTTTTTTATTGAAAATGGAGCTAAGAAATAGCTCTTTCGATCAGCTATTTTTGATCTATAGTAGTCTAAAACAAACCTATGAATATGATAATAACTTTTTCCTTCTAGATCCTGCTTGTTGATTTTCAAATATTTTTTAAACTCCTCAACTTCCGAGAATCTTTTTATGTAAGACGATGAGATGAAGAATAAAAAATCTGTTTGCTTTAAACTAATTAATTTACTAAATACCTCTTCAGTTATTTGTTTTATGCCATTCTGGTCTAAGAATAAAAAATTAGCTGTTCTTTTCATTGTATCAAAATACTTATTGAATATTACTATGAAATCATCATTGTAGTATTCAATAACATATAGTGAATTGTCTGCAATTGAATTCAAATTATCAGTAAGTATGGTAAATTTATCACTGTCAAATTCATTGATTACTATTCGAATTTTTACTCTACTTTTTTTAATCAATTCTTTATTTTCATTGAGGATTGATATAATTCGCATAGGGCTACCGAAAGTGCCGTTAATATCTTTGCCTTCTCCAGCAAATAAGTCAAAAATTTGAATTTCAGACCATATGATTTCCTTTCTTGCAATAAATACCGGTAGCCATTCCTTAAAATAGTCTTCAAAAATTTTAAGTTTATCAATAGTCCCGTCATCAAACGGTTTTCGGAATAGGTTTCTTCCCATGGCAAGGTTTATAAGTTTATGCTAAGATAGAAACAATGTCCCTTAAAACAACTTCCCCTGCCCGCCCGGCACCCTGAATATGCTTGTATTCAAACTCCAGTCTTCTGCATTCATACCATAGAGCTTGCCGTATTTTTTATACTGCTGTGCTACCATTTGCGCAATATTCCCTTCACCCCGCATGCGTACGCCCCAGCGGGTATCGTTTACTTTTCCATCATGACTTTGTTCTATTAAATGCCACACCTTATCTGCACGGTCTGGAAAATTTTTATACAGCCAATCGTGAAACAGTAATTTAATAGCACCATTTAAACGGATAAATGTATAAGCGGTAAACGTAGCACCATTATCTCGTGCGGCTTTCATAATGCGCTGCATCTCGTGTTCGTTTAGTCCGGGAATCATTGGCCCCATCATAATACCCATACGCACACCAGCATTGCTTAGTTCTTCAATTACTTTTAATTTTTGCTTTGCGGTAGTAGTGCGTGGCTCCATAACCCTGCGCAGATCTTCATTAAAAGAAGTAATAGATACCATGGCAGATACCAGTCGCTTCTTTGCCATTTCCTGCAATACATCTTTGTCTTTTAGTATCCAAGAGTTTTTAGTGAGTATGCCTACAGGCTGATTAAATTCGTTGCAAACTTCCAGCAGGCCTCTTGTAAGCCGGTATTTCTGTTCTGCAGGCTGGTAACAATCTGTGTTGCCGCTAAGCATTATAGGATAGCATTCATACTTCGGGTGCATCAGGTATTTGCGCAATAGCTGTGGTGCATTTTTTTTCACTATTATTTTTTGCTCAAAATCCATTCCTGCACTGTAGCCCCAGTACTCGTGCACATTGCGTGCATAGCAATAAATGCAGCCATGCTCACAACCGGCGTATGGGTTCATGCTAAAGCCCATGCCAACATCAGGGCTTTCTACTTTGTTTACTATCGTTTTAGATTCCTGTTCTATGTATTGTGTAGGCAATGCTGTTTCTTCCCATTCGTCAATGCCTTCAATATGTTCTTTTGTTACTTCGGTTTTTAAAAAACGGTTGCGTGTGTTTATTTGAGCGCCGCGGCCAGCATGGTATTGGGTTTGTTCGTCCTGGTTTTTTACAGCTACTTTATAGTGGTCTTGTTGCAGTTTGTCTGACATGATTTCTAATTTTTTGTTTTTACAACCACGGAGACAGGGAGGACACAAAGATGCACAGCGATTTTTTATACAGACCCGGAGGGGAGAAAAGTACACGGAGTTAGCATTAATTGAAGATCATTCGTTTGATTCCATCTTTCATTAATGGAGTATGAAAGTTTAAAATATAGCCTAGGCGCTTGCCTGTTAATCTTAAATAACTTAATAATTGCGCTTCCCAAAGAATACAATAATCTTCCTGGGCTTTTAATTCAATAATAATTAAGTTGTCTATAAGAATACCAACCCGCAATCCACCTTCTATTATCATTGTTTCATAAACTATATTCACGCACTTTTGTTTTTCAAAAGGGATATTTCTTTTAGCCAGTTCGTAACAAAAACATTTCTCATAAATGCTTTCCAATAAACCAGCGCCTAATTTTTTGTGAACTGTAATGGCAATGTTTACAATTTGTCCTGTTAACCATCTTTCTCTTTCAGTAATAGGTTTAAAACCATTTTGCTGAATTTCATTTGTATCAGTTTTTAGCGTCATTTTCTAATAAAGTTTTATCATCTCCCTTTGCATCTTTGTGTCCTCTCTGTCTCTGTGGTTATGTCTTCACCCAAATAACTCACCCTGCTTTGTACTCACCGGCAAATTCATAAATTCAAAACGCCTTAATATCTGGTAAGGATTATCGCCCACCTGCCTTCTTAGCAAAAGCATACTGTCTGCAATAAAGCGACCGGTAAAATGTTTCTGGCTGTATTCCAACCAGCCTTTTTCATATTGCCAGGGCAGCAGTTTACGTGCTACAGTAAGGTGCGGCTCGTCTATAAAATGTGGTTTGTTGTCTTTGTTCAGTTTCATTAACTGTTGAAAAGGGCGCATTTCTTTTACCAGGTTGCGTATAGGATCTTTGGTAGTTACATTTATAAAAATGGTGTGCGATGGAAAGCTGCCAAAATCTTTTAGTTCTACTTTAAAAGGATGATAGCCCATACCCACCGTTTTTAAGCGGTTAATAATGCGTTCTTCCATCATTGCGTACTGTAGAAAATTAACCAGTGTAATATGCGGCTTCCCCCAGCGGGCATTAGGTGCTTTATACGTTTCGTAAAAATCTTCTTTTACTTCTTTTATTTTATTGCGCAATTCCTCATGCGGGTTTAGTACAAGCAGGTATTCATTTATTTTATAGCCGGGCAACGTAAGCGCTGATGGTTTCATAACTGTATTTTTTTATTTCATTAAAAATTGTCATTGATTAAATATTTAGTATAAATTTACTAAATAATTTAGTATTTCAAAAAATAATTTTTCACCTTCTTTTTGGCATCATTAGCGACGCCTGAATGAAATAAAAACTATACTATGGATGGAGAAATGTTTTACGGGGCCGCTTATAAAGGCTCTAAACAATACGGACAGCAAAATATAAGAACTGCCGATGCAACAGGCTTTGGTGCCGCTGCCGACGATTATGCAGAACGCGGCATTGATTTAAATGAACAACTGGTGCGCAACAAACCCGCTACATTTTTTATGCGTGTACGCGGTGATGCCATGATTGGCGCCGGCATACACGATGGCGATATTGTAATTGTAGACAGATCATTAAAAGTTGCAAGCGGCAAAGTGGTAATTGCTATTTTAAATGGAGAAATGCTAATCCGAAGACTGGAAAAAACATTCAACAAAATTCGGTTGCTGCCAGAAACCAATAAACTATCGCCAATAGAGGTGGATACATCCAGTACTGAGTTTGCTATTTGGGGAATAGTAACTTATGTCATTCATACTGTATAAAGAAGCGAGCAATATTTTTTTAGCCAAACAGTTGCGCACTATTCAGCATTGTTGCGTCGCACACTTGTACAGTATATCAGCAGGCGAGTTTTTTTGAACCACAGCGACACAGAAAACACAGAGAAGCACGGAGCTTTGATCAACGCATTGTATCATATAAGCAAATGCTATGTGCTTATATTTTTCTATGATTCTATGTGGTAAATAATTTTTGTACAGATTTATGAAAGCCATTATTGATTGCAATAGTTTTTATTGTTCTGCAGAACGGGTGTTCCGCCCCGATTTGTTGAGTAAACCTGTTGTTGTACTAAGCAATAATGATGGTTGTATAATTTCCCGCAGCGATGAAGCAAAAGCTTTTGGCGTAGGCATGGCCGGTCCTTATTTTATGGCAAAGCCATTAATAGATAAACATGGTATTGAAGCTTTTTCTTCCAATTATAATTTATATGGCGATATGAGCATGCGGGTAATGGATACTTTGCGTGCACTTTCTCCTTCGCCATCACTGGTAGAAGTATATTCTGTTGATGAAGCTTTTATGGATCTCAGCCATATTAGTGCAAAAGATCTTCCTGAGTTTAGCAAGCATATAAAAGAAACAGTAGAGCAATGGACAGGTATTTCTGTTTCGGTTGGTGTGGCGCCTACAAAAACGCTGGCTAAGCTGGCCAATAATCTTGCTAAAAAAAATAAAAAAGAAAGCAATTGCGTGTACGTTATTGCTACTGAAGAAGAGCAGCGCATTGCATTGCAGCAAACCCGTGTTGGCAATATATGGGGTGTGGGTGGTGCATATGCAAACAAGTTGCTGAACCTTGGCATCATCAGCGCCTGGGAGCTACGCAATATGAGCGAAGAATGGGCACATAAACATTTAGGTGGCGTGGTAGGCGTACGCCTTATAAAAGAATTGCGGGGAGAGCCGTGTATAGAAATGAAAGATCCGCTGGAAACAAAAAAGATGATTGCTACTACGCGGATGTTTGGCGATCCTGTAAGTGATATAACTTCTATAAAAGAAGCAGTGGCTACTTATACTTCACGGGCGGCAGAAAAATTGCGCAGACAGTATAGTGCTGCTACTATGGTGAGTGTGTTTATTGTGGCAAAAGAACAAAACCATAATATAGATTTCAGGCATGGGCCAAATATTGGCACTTATACTACATTGCCTGCTGCCACTTCTATTACCAATGAATTGATAAAGCCAGCCGTAAAGCTAATAGATCGGTTATACGAGCCCGGTACCTGGTATAAAAAAGCCGGTGTTATGCTTAGCGGACTTGTGCCCGATGCTTCTGTACAGGCCAATATGTTTTTACCTGATGTGAAAAATAGCGGCCGAAAGCTAATGGGCATGATAGACAATGTAAACTTTAGCATGCGTGATGATGTATTGAAGTTTGCAGCTTCTGGTACCACCCGCGACTGGAAAATGCGCCAGGAACTGCGCAGTCCACGCTATACCACACGTTGGGATGAATTGTATGAAGTGAAATAATTTTTAGAAGACATGGAACGCAGATTTTTATGATTGTTATGATTGACGCGGATTGCATTTATAATCTGCGCATTTGCGGCTAATTTTTATAGTTTCACGCAAAGGACGCAACAAAGCAGCGAACGCAAAGAAAAACTCCTTAAACTCTGTGAAAAAACTCACACAACTCTGTGGTAAATTAAATTGTCGCGCAGGGCTAGCAGAGTAAAAGAGGTAATCTGCGCATTTGCGGCTAATTTTTATAGTTTCACGCAAAGGACGCAACAAAGCAGCGAACGCAAAGAAAAACTCCTTAAGCTCTGTAAAAAAACTCATACGACTCTATGGTAAATTAAATTGTCGCGTAGATCTAGCAGAGTAAAAAAGGTAATCTGCGCATCTGCGGCTAAGATCATTTTCCGCAAAAAAATCATAGCTAATCAGCTTAATCCTAAGAATCTGTGTTCCATTATTAACCTGCAGTTATTAAAACGTATATTTATATACTACCAAAAAACAACGGACATGAGAAAGATTTTCCTCTTTTCAGCATTTCTCCTATTTGCAATTGTAACATTAGCACAAAAAACAATTGCTATTAAATGCGGAAAGTTGCTGGATACACGTAGCGGACAAACACTCAGTAACCAGGTGATTGTTGTAAAAGTAAACATTATTGAAAGCATTACACCTGCTGCAAACTTTACACAAAAAACAGACAGTGTTATTGATCTTTCTGCTTATTACGTATTGCCTGGTTTAATAGATTGTCACACGCATGTATTGTTGCAGGGAGATATTACCAGTGAAGATTATGACGTGCAATTACTAAAAGAATCTATTCCTTACCGTACACTGCGGGCATCTCGCAGTGCAAAGATTGCATTGGAAAATGGTTTTACCAGTATCCGCGATTTAGAAACAGAAGGAGCATTATATGCAGATGTAGATGTAAAAAGAGCAATCAACAATCATGTTATACCTGGTCCGCGTATGCAAGTGGCTACACGTTCAATCAATTCGTATGGGCATTACCCCATTCTTCCTAAAGAAACCAATTGGGAATTGGATTGGCCAAAAGGTGTACAGGAAATTAATGGTGCAGATGAAGCAAGAAAAGCAGTACGTGAACAATTGGCGCATGGCGCCGACTGGATAAAAATTTATGCAGACCGCGGTTATTATCGTTTGCCTGATGGTAGTTACAGAAGCCGCCCAAATTTTACTGCTGAAGAAATTAATGCTATTGGCGATGAAACCATTCGTTCCGGAAAAAAGATGGCAGCACATGCTGTTACAAGAGACGGTATCATTGCTTCTATTAATGCTGGTGTTAGTACTATTGAGCATGGCTTTGGTATGGATGATGAATGCATGCAACTAATGGTTAAGAGAAATATTTTCTGGTGCCCTACCATTTATGTTTGCGATTATGTAGCAGAGGGGAGGGCCAAAGCAGGATCGCCTATCAATAAATACTTTATGGAGAGTATGCCAGCTTTGTTTAAAAAAGCAATGAATGCAGGGATAAAAATTGCCTACGGCACAGATATCGGCGGCTATAGTTGGGATGAGCCACAGGCAAAAGATTTTGAATACATGGTAAAATATGGAATGACGAACATACAGGCTATTCAAACAGCTACAACAGTTGCTGCACAATTGTTTGATATGGAAGGAAAGATTGGCGAAATAAAAACCGGTGCTTTTGCAGACATTATTGCAGTAAAACAAGATCCATTAAAAGATATAAAAGCATTACAGCACGTACAATGGGTAATGAAAGATGGAGTAGTATATAAAGTTGCGGGGTATTAATAGCATTGCATCAAAAATTCCCCTGCATTATTAATCTGCGCATCTACGGCTAAGATTATTTTCTGCCAAAAAATCATACCTATCTGCTCAATCATAAATCAGCGTTCTATTCCTGTCTGCGCATCTGCGGCTAAGATTATTTTCTACAAAAAATCATAGCTAATCAGCTTAATCATAAAAATCTGCGTTCTATTCCTATCCGCACATCTGCGGCTAAGATTATTTTCTGCAAAAAAATCATAGCTATCTGCTCAATCATAAAAATCTGCGTTCTATTCCTATCTGCGCATCTGCGGCTAAGAATTTCCCCGCGGATTTATACGGGCTTAAAATGCAGATGAATTGCAAAAGACAATCATAGCTTATCTTAATAATCATGACAATCTGTGTTCTATCTCACTATTCACCGGTCGCCACAGGCATTCTGCCGGAAAAAATCAGCCTCCTTAAAATATAATACCTTGCCACCCGTCTACCTCCTTATACATGGAGGAGTTACTGACGATACCGGCACAAATGACAACAGAGCAGAAAAGCAATATCACACGTGTAATTAACGACTACAGCAGGCGCCTGCTGGGTTTTATACGCAAGCGGGTGACCAATGAGGCTGATGCTGAAGATATTCTGCAGGATGTTTTCTACCAGTTTATTGGTAATACCCAGCCGATTGAGCAGTTAACTGCCTGGTTGTTTACAGTAGCCCGCAATAAAATTACCGACAAACAACGCAAAAAGAAACCCGAAGCCATTGAAGACTTGTATGCTTCCACAGAAGAAGAAATAGCTTTCGACTGGACGGAAATATTCTTTGATGATACAGGCAATCCTGAAACAGCTTACCTGCGGAATTTATTTTGGGAAGCCCTTGATAATGCATTGAACGAATTACCACAGGAGCAAAGGGAAGTGTTTGTAATGAATGAAATTGAAGGTATCCCTTTTAAGGAAATTGCCGAAAAAACAGGACAGTCAGTAAATACATTATTGTCGAGAAAAAGATACGCAGTATTGCACCTCCGCGACAGGCTTAGTGTATTAAAAGATGAATTACTAAATTATTAAAATAAAAAAAATGAGAAAGCAGTTTTTTGTGAAGAAGGCAATTGCCATACTTGTATTTGTATCTGCCTTTATTGTGGGATTGAGTTTTGCAGTAATGGCATTATGGAACAATATACTGGTTCAGGTGTTACACGTAAGTACAATTAGTTTCTGGCAGGCACTTGGCATTTTTGGCCTTGCTAAAATATTATTCGGAGGTTTTCCTGGTCCGCGTGGAAGATGGGGTGGTGGCCACGGAAGGTGGAAACAAATGGGTGAAGGAATGAAAGAAAAATGGATGAACATGACACCGGAAGAAAGAGAAAAGTTTAAACACGAGTGGAAAGCCCGCTGTGGCGGATGGAAAAGACCATCTGCGAGTGAAACAAACAAGACCTCTGAGTAAATTATCTGAAGTTGCTGCAAATAATTGCAGCAACTTTTTTATTTCACGCTAATGTATACGTATAGCCAAAAGATTCATTTAGTTCTTTGTCCTGCCAGCTGAAAACGTTAGACATTACCCGACTTTTTACCAATCAAAACCTTTATATGGAAATTCTCGTTTTTAAAACAGACGCACGAAACAAAAAACGTGTAAACGCTTTATCTAAGCATCTTGCAAACATACAGGGCATTATTAAGTGGAATGTAGATCTAAAAGATATTGATAATGTGCTGCGCATTGAAAGCGCAAGCCTTGCACCTGCCTTTATAGAAGAAAGTTTACAACACGCAGGATATTATTGTAAAGAATTGCAGGGATAAAGTATTTAAAAATTGGTTAGGTTTTTTAACTGAATTCTTTTTGAGGTGCAAGCATTTGTTCTTTGTACATCATTGTTGCCCGTCCGAATGCCAGCCCGAAAGATTCATTCTGGCGGGGCTTAGCCGGGCGGACGTCGCACTCCTATAGTGCGAATCTTCACTGAGCCGTATTCGTCATGCAAAGGAGCAGCTCAAATAAGAAAACTCCTTTTACTCTGTGATAAAAAATAATCTGCGAATCTGCGGCTAAAAAGTTGACATTGGTATTTACGAGTCAATTATTTTACAGTTCCCACTATCATTGCCGGATCTTGTTTTACTGACTCGCTTTCAGCTACTTTTTTGTTTCCATACTCGCTAATCAATTCTGCTACCAGCGCTGTCCAACCGGTTTGGTGATTTGCGCCAAGACCCTTGCCGCTGTCTCCATGAAAATATTCATAAAACAATACAAGATGTTCATTGCCCGGTTGCTGATAAAACCAATTATATTCACCATATAAGCGACGTTTGCCGTTTGCATCTTTTTCAAACAAAGAAATAACACGCCTTGTTAGCTCATCTGCCACAGAATCTAAATTCATTTTATTGCCAGAGCCAGTTGGATATTCTACCAGTAAGTTATCGCCATAAAACTCACCGTATTTGCGAATAGACTGTATAATTAAAAAATTGATGGGTATCCAAACTGGTCCACGCCAGTTGCTGTTGCCGCCAAACATATCGGAGGTAGAATCACCCGGGTCGTAATGAATGCTGTACACAATTCCATCAACAGTTACAGAGTAAGGATGTTCTTCGTGGTATTTTGATAAAGCACGTACGCCGCCTTCAGACAAAAACCCTTTTTCATCCAGTATCCTTACCAGCAATGCTTCCAGCCTGTCTTTTGGTACCAGCGATAGTAATAGTTCTTCGCCATCACCTCTTTCTTCATTGGGCCAGAACTTTTTATTTTTTTTGCGGTATTGCTCAAACCAGGTAATACGTTTTTTAAAATCCTGTAGTTTATTAAGCGTTTTTTTACTGATGGTAGACACTGCATACAATGAGGTAAGTCCTACAATAGATTGTATACGTAATGAAATAGGGTCTGCGCCTGTTATACAAAGTACATCGTAAAAGAATTTGTCTTCATCGTTCCAT
The DNA here is from genome assembly GCA_044227095.1 of Chitinophagaceae bacterium. Classification (GTDB taxonomy): domain Bacteria; phylum Bacteroidota; class Bacteroidia; order Chitinophagales; family Chitinophagaceae; genus JACMLD01. The sequence continues at coordinate 1,681,444 of JBGAFV010000001.1, forward strand.
AGACCATGTTCGTTTAATGCTTCTGCTACCAGTACAAAGTGTTCAAAAAATTTAGTTGCAGTATCTTCAAAAGCTTCATCGTGCATAGCAATCTCCAGTGCAATATCCATCATGTCTAACGCATAAGTTCCCATCCAACTGGTACCATCAGCCTGCTCAAGTTGCATCTCACCAGAAAAATGAAAACTGCGGTTGAACACACCAATATTATCAAGGCCGAGGAAGCCACCTTCAAATATATTGTTGCCGTTTACATCTTTACGGTTTATCCACCATGTAAAATTGATAAGCAATTTCTGAAAAACTTTTTTCAGGAATACAATATCACCTACACCACCTTTTTGTTTCTTTTCAATATTATATACCTGCATAGCAGCCCATGCTTGTACCGGTGGATTTACGTCGCTAAAATTCCATTCGTATGCAGGCAACTGGCCATCAGGCTTCATATACCATTCACGCATTATCAGTAGCAACTGGTGTTTGGCAAATGTTGGATCTGCTACAGCCATCGATATACATTGAAAAGCAAGATCCCATGCTGCATACCAGGGATATTCCCATTTGTCTGGCATGGAAATAATATCCTGGTTTTTCAGGTGTTTCCAATCATTATTGCGGCCGGTTTGTTTGCCCACACTTATTTGCGTTATACCATCATCTGTAGAAAGCCAGCGCTCCACATCAAAATGATAATATTGTTTGCTCCATAGCAAACCGGCCAATGCCTGCCGTTGAATATTGGCCATATCATCGCTCATGCCTTTTGGTAAGATGGCTGCATAATAATCGTTGGCTTCTTCTTTTCTTGTAACAAATATTTTTTCAAAACCAGTAACAAAAGCATTGTCTATATCTTTATTGCTGAGGCGGCAATAGATGGTTTTGGTTTCGCCACCTGCAATTTTCATTTTATATGCAGCGGCAAATTTTGTCCCGGTTTTTTTCTCACGCAAAGCTGCCAGGTTTTTGCCCTGTATAATAGCATCGTGAAAAGCATCTTTTACAAAAATGCTCTGGTTGGGCGTATTGGTTATTTTTTCTGTATTGGTTTCATTCTCCGTAAAAAAGCGGTCGCTTGGTGGCTGAAAATAAAAAAAATAATTTTCAAGTCGTTCGTGTTCTGCCCTTACAGATGTTTTGCCAACAGAAGTAAGAATTGGTTTTTTGTCAACACCACCATAATTCCAGCGATTATAAAACCATAGCGTAGGCAGCACCGTTATATCTGCCGCCCTTGTATATCGATTGGTGACGTTTATCCTTATAAATATATCCTGTACACCCTGCTTTGCATAGGTAACATGCACATCAAAATACTGGTTGTTGTCAAACACACCGGTATCCAGCAATTCATATTCAGGATCGTTCTTTCCGCGTTTGCGATTTTCGTCTTTTAGTTTATCGTATGGAAAAGCCTGCTGGGGATACTTATACAATATTTCCATATAAGAATGCGTGGGAATATTGTCTAAATAATAGTACAACTCTTTTACATCCTCACCATGGTTTCCCTGGCTATTGCCCAGGCCAAACAAGCGTTCTTTAAGAATAGGGTCTTTGCCATTCCATAATGCAACGGCAAAGCAAAGATTTTGAAAAAAGTCTGAAATGCCGGCCAGTCCGTCCTCGCCCCAGCGGTATACGCGGCTATGTGCATGATCAAAAGGGAAATAATGCCATGCATCGCCGTTAGAACTGTAGTCTTCACGAACGGTTCCCCATTGGCGTTCACTAAGATAAGGTCCCCATTGTACAAGAGGTATATCACGGGTTGCGTTAACCGCAAGTCGCTGATGTTCTGCTGTCATGCTGTTGATTTAGTACAAACATTGTCGTAAAAAGGCAGGCAATCGTTTCAATCTGCAATATCTTCAATATAGCATTATTGCGGTAAAGAACCAATAATAAAACTCTGGTCTTTATTATTGTGGGTACAAATTATACATAGCCTGGAACTTTTACGGCATTTGTTTATATAGAAAATGTAAACCGGTATTAAGCGGAATGCGCAAATTTAATTAATACAGGTCATAGAGATATGTTATTGATATTTTTTCATCAGCTCAAATAGTATTTTTTTATCTGTGTCTGCAATCATTTTTGATGAGTCTGATTGTACAAAATGTAATTTGAATGAATATACAGCTGAAGCACTGTCCTGTACATTGTATCCAATAATCCGCAAAGCCTGCATGGCATTAAAGTTGCCGGGCACTTGCGTATAGGTTGTATCGTACCAATAGCCATAACCATTTATTGCCAGTTGCTGCCAGGGAAAATTTCTGTTGGGATCTACTTTACGGCCTGGGGCAATATCTGCATGACCAACAAAATTAGCCGCAGGTATATTGTATTCTTTTTTTAATACTGAAAGTAAGTGGAGCAAACTGTTTATCTGGAGATCTGTAAATGCTTCGTAACCGTTGTTGTCTATTTCTATGCCGATGCTGTTGCTGTTAATATCTGTACTGTTTCCCCATTTGCCGGCACCTCCATGCCATGCACGCAGGTAATCGTTAAGCATGTGATGAACAGTACCATCTTTACAAATAACATAATGGGCACTTACCTGTGTTTGAGGATTGGTAAATGTTTTCAATGTTTGTTCGCAACTATTTTGTGCAGTGTGATGAATGACAACAAAGTTTGGTTTTCTTAAATTAAAATTTGTTGTGCCAACTGCATAGGGTGGTGGTTGTACAGAATCTAAACCGGGTAAGGCCCGCAACTGCTTTGTAAGATCTTTTGCCTGTTGTTTGTATAATTTATTGGAGCTTTTATATGGATTGCCTGCACAAGACCAAACAAGGCAAATGATTGCAAAGTACAACCCAACTTTGCCCCTAGTTTTGTTTAAAGCCAACCGCATGCTAATAATATTTTTGTAAATATAATTAAAGCTGTTTGCAAGCAGATTGTTAATTAGTGCGGTCATCAACATACATACTGCTACCTTTGATTAAATTACCTTTTATGAAAAAGATATTTTTATTGCTTGCGCTGATATGCGTTACGGCAATTGGTTTTTCACAACAATCGCCAACTACAGATACTGCAAAAACCGTAAAGCAAAAACAAAATTCTGCAGCATGGGCTTGCCCGGCATGTTTTAAAATAACCAAAGAGGGTGGTAAATGTGCAGATGATAAATCTGAGAAAATACAATTGGGTACATACTATTGCCAGCATTGTATGAAAGCAACAGGCGATAAACCCGGCACCTGTTCTATGTGCAAGGGGGCTACTACACAAATGACACGTAAACTTTGTAAAGAACATACCAGTAATGTGAAAAAGATAGCATAATAAAGTTTTCTTTCAATTTATTTACCCCGCATAGCGGGGTTTTTTATTGCTGGTGCACATTGTAACCACTGCCGGTATTGTTTATAAAACCATCGCGTAGCAACACTTATTTTTTCCAAAAAAACATAAAATCTTCCCGATGCGGGAATAATTCCACTGCGCTTCCTCTCTTAATTCCCTGCATTTCAACTATCTGCAAATTGGTATTATGATTGAAAAACTATTTCAGATTAGAATAACATACCCATGAAAAAATTTTACTTATTAATAAAACAGGTAATTATTATTGAGACAGCAATTTTGCTGAGTTTATCTAATGATGGTAACGCACAATCATGTACACCGCAGGGTAACCAAACAGCCTATGGCACAAGCAATACATGGATTGGATATGTATACCAGGGTAAAAATTTTGACACCTATAAAGGATATATTAATGAAGGCGGCAGCACGGCAAATTTTGATGAAAGCTTTACAGGGGCGCAGGTAAATTTTGCTACCAATGGTTGCCCGGTGTATACAGACAACTTCAGCGTTCGTTTCAAACTTACAAAAACATTTACGGCAGCAAATTATACAATAACAGTTGGTGGAGATGATGGTTATCGTTTAAGCCTTGATGGCGGCGCTACATGGGCAATCAATAACTGGAACGATCATTCTTATACTACTTCTTCTTATACTGCTAATTTAAGTGGCTCTTATAATATGGTGCTTGAGTTTTATGAGAACGGCGGAGATAACAGGGTTTCATTTACTGCAGTTGCCAATTGTACAGGAAACGGAGATCCTTCAGCGTATGGTACCAATAATGTATGGATTGGTTATTTATACCAGGGAATGAATTTTGATGCCTACAAAGGATATGTAAACAAAGGAACTGCCAGCAATTCAAATTTCGATGACAACTTTGGTGGTGGTAGTTCGCCTGTTACAGTAAATACAAGTAACTGTTCTATTCAAACGCAGGCTTTCAGTGCTCGTTATCGTTTGAAAAAAACACTTGCTGCCGGTAAATATGTAATTACAGTTGGTGGCGATGATGGTTACCGTTTAAGTATTGATGGCGGTGCTACATGGGTTATTAACAAATGGGGTGACCAATCTTATAATGCTACCACCATTACACCCACACTCAGCGCTGGCACTTACAATTTTGTACTGGAGTATTACCAGAATGGCGGTTATTCACGTGTTAGCTTTGATATGAGCGTTACTTCTTTGCTTCCTGTAAAATTAACCAGCTTTACTGCTGCTTTTACTGCGCCTTCAAAAGCACAGCTTAACTGGACAAGCAGTGAAACAAGCGGGTTTAAAAACTTTACCGTGCAACGCAGTAATGATGGAAACAATTTCAGCAACTTAGAAGTGATAGCGGCACAAAACAGCAACAGCAGCTTACCACAATCGTATGCTTATACCGATGCGCAGGCTGCAGGTAATGATCTTTATTATCGTTTAGCTATGACCGATATAGACGGAACAGTTACATATTCTTCTGTAATCCATTTGCAGAATACGGTTGTTAGCGGAATAAAAATTTATCCAACATTAGTAGAGAGCAACAATGTTTATATAGAATCAGGTAAATCAATCAATCATTCAAAAGCCATTGTTTATGACATGAATGGTAAAAAGCTAACCGAAAAATTGCTGGAAAATATTCAGGGCCGCCAGGCGATTACGCTGAATGGCGTTGTAAAAAGCGGTTCTTATATAGTTAGTGTAACAGATGGCAACAACCTGCTTGCAAAACAAATTATCATCGTAAAATAATAAACTTTTTTTCGTACAGTTTGAGAACCTCTAATCCCGGGGCCACGCTATTAAAAGAATAGCTGGCCCTTTTTGTAAGGAGATAGCCGCAGATTTGCAGATTAATATTGAACGCAGATTTTTATGATGGAGCAGATAGCTATGATTTTTTAGGTGCTTTTAGCTGCAGATGCGCAAATTATTCTTTTACCATATAGAACATAGTTTCACATAGGCTTAAACTATTGTGTTTCTATCTTTCCTATTGTTTCTATGTGGTGAAAAAATAGATTTAAATTGAACGCAGATTTTTTATGATGGAGCAGAGAGCTATGATTTTTTAGGTACTTTTTAGCTGCAGATGCGCAAATTATTCTTTTACCATATGGAAATATAGTTTCACATAGGCTTCAGCTATTGTGTTTCTATCTTTCCTATTGTTTCTATGTGGTGAAAAAATAGATTTACATTGAACGCAGATTTTTATGAGTAAGTAGATAGTTATCAGCCGCAAATTAATATATCAGTAAGGAAATATTTGCGTCGAAATCTTAAAACAATACCGTACGTCACGTTCTTTATACATTTCTTCAAATCTTCAACATTTATTCAGAATTCTGTCCCATTTTTGCAGCCTCATGCGAAAACAACCAACTGCCGGATTTATTGCAATATTCAGTATAGCATTGCTAACTATTTTTTCTGTTTCGGCACAAACAAAAACGCCATCAGGCAGAACAGGAAGTATTTCCGGCAAAGTTGCAGACCTGGCTTCCAAATCTGCTGTAGAGTATGCCAGCATTGCGGTATTTGTATATGGCAATAAGAAACCTGTACATGGAACTACCACAGATGCAAAAGGCAATTTTTTAATTGATGGTCTCGATACAGGCAGTTATCGTATTGTAATAGATTTTATTGGCTACCAACCAGATACTGTTATTGCCCGCCTTAGCACTAAACAATTACAATTAAAGCTTGACGAGATATTGCTCACAAAAAAATCGCAGACACTCCAGGGCGTAGTAGTGGTAGCACAAAAACCACTTATAGAAAACAAGATTGATAAAATGGTATACAATGCAGAGAAAGATGTAACTGCGCAGGGCGGCGTAGCTACAGATTTGCTAAAGAAAATACCACAGGTATCTGTAGACGCAGATGGAAACGTAGAACTGCAGGGTAATGCCAACATCCGCTTTCTTATTAATGGAAAGCCCAGCAGCATATTCGGTAATTCGCTTGCAGAAGCACTGCAATCTATACCCGCCAGCCAGATAAAAACCATTGAAGTAATTACCAGCCCCGGTGCCAAATATGATGCAGAAGGAACCGGTGGCATAATTAATATTATTTTAAAAGACAGCAGGGTGCGTGGCATTAATGGCAATGTAAATTTATCTGTTGGCAGCCGTCTTGAAAACGGATCGCTTAACCTGCATGCCCGCAAAGGAAAATTTGGATTGAATGGATACTTCAGCGCAAATGGGCAGCTTACTTCTACTACACTAAAAACCCTCAACCGCGATGCTATTGATACTGCACAGAAAATGCACAGCAAATTATTGCAGGATGGCTATAGCAAATTTCACCGCAGTGGTATGGATGCAGGTCTTGGTTTTGAATGGGAGATCAACAAAAAAAATAATCTTTCTGCCAGTTTTGGGTATGATAATTTCGGCAACCAGGGTACAGGCATAAACCAGCAGCAACAACTTACAGAAAGTTTGCCGCTTCCTGGTTCGTTATTAAGTGACGTACAAAACAGGTTTGTTCCCAATAACCGTTTTAGAATAAGTTCTTACGATTATAGCCTTGCCTATAAAAAGACTTTTGTTAAAGAAGGGCAGGAGTTCTCTGCGCAGTACAATACCAGCTATGCAATTTCTAATCAGAACTATACACAGGATCAATATAACGCTGCCGGCGATACGCTTTTCAGTTCATTAAAAACCGGAAACCCTGGCAGGGAACATACAGGAGAAATTCTTTTGGATTATGTGCAGCCACTTGCCAGTAATGTAAAACTGGAAACTGGTGCAAAATGGGGCTTCCGCGATATCAGGAGCACTTCCGATGTGTATTGGCAAAGGCCGCCGGCTACGGATTATACATTCGATAGTTTGCAATCGAGCTCATTGCACTACAAACGCCAGGTGTATGCAGCATACGCATCTGTAACATTTCCCATAGGCAAATGGCTGGAAGTAAAAACAGGATTGCGTTATGAAAGAACAGCAACCCAGCCCGATTTTTCTAAAACAGGCCCAACACATGTTCCCGGCTACGGTACATTTGCGCCTTCATTATTACTCGCCCATCATTTTGATGAGAGGCAAACTATAAAACTGAGTTATACACGCCGTATTCAAAGACCAGGTTACCAGTTTTTAAATCCATTCATAAATGCGCTAGATCCAAAAAATATTACACAAGGTAATCCTGCACTGCAACCCGAACTGGGCGATAATGCTGAACTTGGTTACAGCCGCAATTTTGAGAAAGGCGGATCGCTGAACGTGAATTTATTTTATCGTGGCAGTCACGGTGATATACAACCGTATATTATTTATTATCCGTCCTTTAAAATTGGCGATTCTGTTTACACTAATGTTTCTGTAAATACTTTTGAGAATATTGGCACGGAGCATGTGTTCGGCCTTAGTCTTTATGGCTCTTTACCTGTTGGCGATAAGTTTACACTCCGTAGTAACTTGTCATTGTTCGACAAATACATCATCAACCGTTTTGTTACGGATGAAACCATTAACAGTTTTAATTACCGTATAAATTTAAATGCGAGTTACCAGGCCAGCAAAACGCTGGTAGCAGAATTCTTTGGCAATTTTAATTCTCCACGTAATGAAGTACAGGGAAAATATCCTTCGTTTACGTCTTACAATTTTGCCTTCCGCAAATTAATCTGGAATAAAAAAGGCAGCATTGGTTTTACTACTACCAATCCGTTTAATAAATATATAAACCAGGCCACAGAAGTAACCGGTCAGGATTTTGTGTTAAACAGCCTGCGCCAAATGCCTTTCCGTTCATTCGGCATCAGCTTTAGCTATAAATTCGGCAAGCTGGAATTTAAGAAAGATGATAACGAAGGTCGTGGAAATGGTGGTCCGGAAACCAATTAGCTATAGTCGTTAATCCATAGTCTTTAAACTTCAGTTCGAAAGTTCAGAGTTATTAAGTTCGATAGTTCTTTGTGCAGTGTTTGCTACGTATATCAAACTCAATTCAACTCATCAATTTCAAATAGAACAACTATGAACTTAAGAACTGCAAACTATGCACTATAAAGGATCTAATTAATCTTTGTGTAGGTAAATTTCGTACCGGTAGAAGACATTATAGGAAACAACTGGTAACCCAGCACTTCAAATTCTTTTCCGTGTTGCTTCCATGTAAAACTGCTGATTTCTGTTTTAATCAGTGAGCCGTATAAATCTACTTTCAGTTTATTGTCTTGATATGTATAAGAAGAGGTATGATAAGCCGGCAATGTTGGATTAAAAGACATGTTGTATTTAAGTACATAGGCACCATTCTCCCTGCTAAAAATAAGCGTATCGCCAAAATTGCTGCCTTTTACCCATGTGCCATGCAAAATATCTGCATCATCATTATTTTTAGAACAAGAGCTTATTATAAAGGCTAGTGTTATCAATAAACCAGTCAGTCGCAGCATAGAGGGGTTTTTGTAGTTGACAAGGGGAGTGGAGAAAGCGTTGCATATAAAATAAATAACCACGAAAACACAAAGAACATTGACCTTTAATGCTCTGGGCATCCCCGTGGTTATTACTCTTTTATCAATGCCTCACCGTTACCACTACCTTGGCATGAGGCCTTGGATGATAATAATGCCTGTGGTAATGCCTTTTATAATAATGGTGGTGGGGGTGGTATCTCGCATGTCTTACAACATCATTATGATGTATCTGGTGAATATCGCGGTGAATTTTTTTATGATAAGCAACCGCAACACGATGGTCGGCCCTTGCTTTTTCCGGGTCACCACGAAATATATCACGGGCTACATCATTTCTTTTATCACGTTCTCTTACAAGATCGTTCTTTAATACTTCTTTTTCATGCGGCGTTGGCTGCGCCAATGCTGCTGTGCAAATAATAAGCGCCATTAACAAACTATATGCGTTTTTCATACAAATTTTATTGATGAGAAAATATACTTTCAATATCTGTTTATTGGAAAATGATGCCGGATAATAAAGCATTGATAATTAGGCAGATTACTAAATCAGCATAGAATAAATTGTTGCTGAAATGTGGAAAATCTTAACCACAGCCTTCTTAACAAAATTGCAATACACCTATTTATCTCCGTGAAACCCTACTGGCCACCGTACTTCCGTGTTTACACCAACATAACCTATCTTTATAAAAACCAGCATACCGCATATGAACCGATTGCTTATTATTTTATTTGCCTGTATTGTTTGCAAACAAACAGCCGCACAGCATCTTTCCGATAAAGCCAATTCATTTATTGCTACACTTTCAGAAGAACAGAAATTAAAAGCACTTTACCCTTTTGATACAGCTGAACGTTTTCGCTTTATGTACGTGCCGCTGGACGATCGCAAAGGCATTTCTATGAATGAATTGAATGATGCACAAAAGCAAGCGGTCTTTACATTATTAAAAACCAGTCTTACAGACGAAACAATAAAAAAGATCCAGGATATAATGTTGCTCGATAATGTGCTTAAAGAATTGGAACATAGAAAACCTGAAGATCATTTCCGCGACCCCGGAAAATATTTTCTCACCATATTTGGTATTCCTTCTCCAAAAACCATTTGGGGTTGGCGTTTTGAAGGGCACCATGTGGCTTTTCATTTTTCTGCTGACAAAAAAACGCTTGTAGCGGGTACGCCATCATTTCTTGGTTCTAATCCGGCTGTTGTATTAAACGGCCCGCAAAAAGATGAATTTGTTTTAAAAGACGAAACCGATAAGGGATTTGCGCTCTTGCATGCACTTTCTGCAGAAGAGTTAAAGAAAGCAGTTATTGATACTGCAGCGCCTAATGAAATACTTACTGCAGCCAGCAGGAAAGCAATGATTGAACATCCGGCTGGTATTAAATACAGTGAGCTTTCGCCCGCTAACCAGCAACTGATGTTGCAATTGCTTAATCTCTATATTCATCGATACACAAAACTGTTTGCAGAAAATATGTTGAAGCAAATACAGTCCGCTGGCCTGGCCAACTTATGGTTTACATGGGCCGGTTACCAGCAGCATGTGTTGGGCCATCCTTATTATTACCGCATACAAGGCCCTACTATTATTATAGAGTATGATAACTCACAAAACAACGCCAATCATATACACACAGTTATCAGAGATTTGACGAATGATTTTGGTGGCGATCTATTATTGCAGCATTATAAAGAAAGCCACTAGTTAAAATATCAACATAATACAAAAGCCCCCCGATTTTTATCGAAGGGCTTTTTAAAATCTGAATGCAATCCCAGAGGCAATATTTTTCTGTTTCACATAGCTATCCAGATTTTTTTTAAGTGATTAATTATTTACTGTTTTTTGTGTTTCCCATTTGTGGTATTTTCTTTTCTGTTTTTTCCGGGTCATATACTGGCGTATCAATTTCAGGTTCAGTTACAGTTTTATCGCTTCTCACCTGATTATCTTTACGCTCGGTATTTTCATCCTGGTTCCTGTTATTGTTATCGTTGTTCCATTGATCATGTGCTTTACCAATCTTTCCTTCATTGTCTACGCTAATATTACTTTTTTCATTTCCCTGCGCATTTTGTTTGTTTTGCGGGGGAATATTTCTTTGCTGAGACAAATCGGATTGCTGGTTTCCGCCCTGCTGATTTTTAGATGAAGCGGATTTTGCATCCTGCTCCTGTTTTCTTTTTTGATCGTTCATTTGTTCATTTTTCATATCGCATCATTTTAAATTAACGAAACAAGTTCACAGTATACATGCATTTAAAATAATGCCGGAAAATGCCAGCTTTATAATTTTTTGTTTAAGGGAAGTTTATTACCACTACAATTCCTTTTTGTAGAACTCTATACCCGTTTATTTTTGTAGAACGATTAAGAAGCTTTTTTTCTTTTATTGCCCAGGCTGGCTTTTAGTTGCTCCATTAAATCTTTTGTTTTAGCATGTACCACTTTCATTTTATGAACAGTAGCACGTTTGCCCGAAGCTTTTGCTTTAATCAGTTTCATTAATTTATCGGAGTAAGTATCGTGGTAGTCTTTTATATTAAAATCGGTAGAGAGTTGATCAATTAATGAAAGAGCCATTTTTAATTCGGCCGGTTTGGGTATGGAAGAAGGAATATCAAGACCGTTTGTATCCCTTATCTCCTGGTTAAAACGAAGACGGTGCAATACAAGCAAATGGCCGGAAGCTTTTATAAGACAAAGATGTTCTTTATTGCGCAATACAAAAGATCCAAAACCTGCTTTTTTTGATTTTGTAAGCGCAGTATTCAATAATGCATAAGCCCTTTTGCCCTGCTTCTCCGGTTCCATATAGTATGATGTTTCAAATAAAATGGGATCAATTTCTTTTTCATCAATAAAAGAATCAATACCTATTGTTTTTGTTTTTTCCGGCATCGCTTCAGCAAAATCATTTTCGTCAAGCACAATGTATTTACCGTCCATATTGTATGCACGCACAATATTGCCCCATGCTACTTCTTTGCCTGTGTTTTCATTCACTCTTTTAAATTTAATATTAGCATGATCTTTTTTATCCAGCATATCAAGATCGAGGCTGCTGTCTTCTACTGCACTAAATAATTTTACAGGAATATTTACAAGGCCAAAACCAATGGCACCTGTCCAGATAGATCTCATACAATTTGTTTTTAGTTTATTTTGTTGTTGTATCGGGGTTTTTGCGGTTGGGTTGTTCTTCGGTAAACTCAGGCTGATTGTCTGCCTGCTTGTCTTTTACTTCTGGTTGCGGGTATTTATTTTTAACGGTTTGCTTGTTGTGCAATACAGAACTTTCTTCTTTTCCTTCTCGTACAGGAAATTTTTTCGTTTGTTCATTCACATGATTTTTCATAACTGCTATTTAGCATACAGGTATAAAAAAACATACCACAATAAATAAGAGGTAATCTCAAGCAATTTGAGGCATAATTTCTACATCATTTATTTATTATTCCACCAAAATCAATTATTATTTCTTTTCTGGTTGAACCGCATTATTCATCCATTGTGCATTGGCTAGTGCTGCGGTACCCCATGTGTTATTGAAATAGATATATGCCTTTTCAACAGCACCATCTTGCTGAATAGTATCAATTCGGCTTTGTAAAAAATCATCGCTATACTCAGATTTGAACAACACTGGCACACCGTGAAACCTGTAGTAAGCAATTTTTGTATTGATGAGCAGATCGTCTTTTAATTTGGGGTGACTGCTTCCGCAAAAAATAATATTGTGTTTGCCCAGTTCATCATAAATCGCTTGCTTCCACCAACTGTTGTGGCGAAACTCTACCACATTGCAGAATGTTTTATCGAGACTGCTGATTATTAATTGCAATCTTTCTTCACTATAATGAAATTGCGGAGGCAACTGAAAAAGAATACAACCTAGTTTATTGCCAAGGCCATCTGCAGTAACACTATAAAAATCTTTTAGCAATGTTTCAGTTCCGGTAAATTTTTTATAGTGGGTAATAAGGCGTGGCGCTTTTAAAGAAAAAATAAAATGATCGGGGCTTTCTGCATACCACTTTTGCAACGAAGACAATTTTGGAAAGTGATAAAATGTTGTATTCAGCTCCAGCGTATTAAAGTGGCGGGCATAATAACTAAACCAATTTTTTTGTGGCAAAAGCGCCGGGTAAAAAACTTCTTTCCATTCTTTATAGTGAAACCCCGAACAACCTATATGCCATTGAATTGTTTTTCTCATTTCAACCCTAAAACATAAATAGTACCACAAAATATACTGTTGTTTTAATGGTATGTGTTTTGTAACGTTTCTGGTATGCCAGAAGGTCCATCCATTGTTATATTGAAAGAAACTATTGCCTCTTTTAAAAATAAAAAAATTGTAAAAGCTGCCGGCAATGCAAAAATTGATTTGAAAAGGCTGGAAGGAAAAACAATCAGGGATATTAAAACCTGGGGCAAACACCTGCTGATTTGTTTTGACGATTTCTACCTGCGCATACACCTGCTTATGTTTGGCACTTATCTTATCAATACAAAAAAGAAAACGCCTTTAAGGCTTTCGCTCCAGTTTAGTAAAGATGTATTGAATTTCTATACAGCTTCCATTCGGTTGGAAGAAGGTAGTGCAGATGATGTATACGATTGGTCTGCAGATGTAATGAATAAAGCATGGAGCGAAAAGAAAGCGTTGAAGAAAACAAAAAGTTATGCTCATGAAATGATCTGTGATGTACTGCTTGACCAGGAAATTTTTTCTGGTGTTGGCAATATCATCAAAAATGAAATACTGTTTATTACACGCATCCACCCTAAAAGTATTACTGGCAGCATTCCTTCTGCAAAAATGAAATTGCTTATTAAAGAAGCATCTTCCTATAGTTTTGATTTTTTAAAATGGAAGAAAGCGTTTGAATTAAAAAAGCATTGGCTCGCCTATGGTAAAAAAATCTGTCCGCGTTGTAAAATTCCCCTGCATAAAGATTACCCGGGTAAAAAGAAAAGAAGAAGTTTTTATTGTGATAATTGCCAGCAACTTTATGAGTAAACATTATTCCATATTATAAGCGCCGTAATAAGCAGCGCCTAACAATGCCGTCTTATCATTAAGCACTACATGCACGGGAATTTGCGATAGTAACGGTTGCATCCTGCCCATATCAAGAAAATGTTTGTACCACTCGCCTGTTTGCAATAGTGAAAGTATTTTAGGAGGAATACCACCACCGAGATAACAACCACCTGTTGCTTTTAATTTAAGGCAGAGGCTGGCAGCTTCCATAGCGAGATAGCGTACAAAAAGATGCATGGCTTCTAGACAAACTGGTTCCTGCTGATGGATTGCAGCGTTGCTGATATCAACTGTAGGATCACCATCTTTTAATTGTAAAGCAAGCCATTCGGGTATTGGCTTTTTTTCTACGGTTGTAAGAAAAGTATAAATAGCATGAATGCCGGGGCCAGATAAAACCCTTTCCCAGCTTACATGCCCTTTATGTTCTTTTTGTAAAAAACGGAACAGATCAATATCCTGTTCTGTACGGGGAGAAAAATCACTATGGCCACCTTCTGTAGCAAATGGATGATAAGTTTTACCATCGTAATAAAGCCCTGCTTCACCAAGACCAGTACCCGGTGCAACAATAGCAATATTGCCTTCTGTTTTTTTATCACTTGCATGAATTGTTGCAAGGTCTGTATTTTGTAAACCTGCAAGCCCCCATGCGTTGGCTTCAAGATCATTAATAAATGTAACAGGTATTTTTAATTCTTTACTTAATGTTTTGCTGTCAAGTTCCCACGATAGATTGGTGAGCTTAACTTTTCCATCTGTTACTGGTCCTGCCACTGCTATGCAAATTCTGTTAGCAGCTTCTTTACCTGTAAATTGTACAATGATATCTTTAAGAGAAGTATATTCCTGCGAAACATATCGTCCTTCCCGCAACATTTTAATACCGTCTTTGCTTACACGGTAAAGCGCCATATTGGTTTTGGTTCCACCAACATCACCTGCAAGTATTGTAATCGGGGAAGATGTTTCTGTAAAAGCATGTACAAAGGCAAGCGGCAATAATGATTTCTTGGGCATACAAATTTCTTAAACAATAAATGTAAAGATTCTATGCAATAAAATAATGCCAAAGATTTTATTAACCAAAGAGCCACTAAGAACGCGAAAGTTTCACAGCGATACGATAACGTTTATTAGAAAGCATCCAATCCTATTTATCACATCAATCCAATTAACCCCGGTTAAGACATTACATACTGCGCCGGTATTGTCCGCCCACTTCATACAAAGCATGCGTAATCTCACCTAATGAACAATATTTAACGGTTTCCATCAGCTCAGCAAAAAGATTTTCATTGCTGATAGCCGCTTTCTTAAGTTGCTTTAATTTTTCTGCTGCCTGTTGTTCATTGCGTTTATGAAATGCTGAAAGATTATGTATTTGCTGATCTTTTTCTTCTTTAGTACTCCTTATCACTTCTGCAGGTACAATAGTAGGGCTTCCCTTTTTGTTGAGAAAAGTATTTACACCAACAACAGGAAGTTCACCACTATGTTTCATAGATTCATAATGGAGGCTCTCTTCCTGTATTTTATTACGCTGGTACATTCTTTCCATTGCGCCCAATACCCCGCCACGTTCGCTAATGCGATCAAATTCGGCCAGTACTGCTTCTTCTACAAGATCTGTTAATGCTTCCAGCACAAAACTTCCCTGTATAAAATTTTCTGTAAACGCTGTGCCCAATTCACGGTTTATAATAAGTTGTATGGCCATTGCTCGGCGCACACTTTCTTCAGTTGGCGTTGTAATAGCTTCATCATACGCATTTGTGTGCAGCGAGTTGCAATTATCGTAAATAGCATACAATGCCTGCAGCGTAGTGCGTATATCGTTAAAATCAATTTCCTGTGCATGCAGGCTGCGGCCACTGGTTTGTATATGGTACTTCAGCATCTGGCTGCGCTTGTTGGCTTTGTAGGTATACTTCATGGCCTTTGCCCATATTCTTCTTGCAACCCTTCCTATTACACTGTATTCTGCATCCATGCCATTGCTAAAGAAGAAAGAAAGATTGGGGGCAAAATCATCTATATGCATACCACGGCTTAAATAATACTCTATATAAGTAAAGCCGTTTGACAACGTAAATGCCAATTGCGTAATAGGATTTGCACCTGCTTCTGCAATATGATAACCACTTATGCTTACGCTGTAAAAATTGCGCACCTTATTGTCTATAAAATAAGATTGTACATCGCCCATTAACTTTAATGCAAACTCCGTAGAGAAGATGCAGGTATTCTGTGCCTGGTCTTCTTTTAAAATATCTGCCTGCACAGTACCCCGCACCTGCTGCAGCGTATAGGCTTTAATGCTAGTATACACTTCAGTTGGTAAAACCTCATCTCCGCTTAAGCCCAGCAGGCGAAGGCCTAATCCATTGTTTCCATCAGGCAATCTTTCCGGCGATGAAGGATTGTAATAAACAGGTTGTTCAAGATGCGCAAATTTCTTCTTTCTTATATTTTCTACTTCGGCCCACAAACCTTTTTCTTCAATATATTTTTCACATTGTTGATCTATAGCAGCATTCATAAAAAAAGCAAGCAACATAGGTGCCGGCCCGTTAATCGTCATACTTACAGATGTTTTAGCATCGCAGAGATCAAAACCGCTGTATAATTTTTTTGCATCGTCTACAGTTGCAATGCTTACGCCACTATTGCCAACTTTGCCATAGATATCAGGTCTCTTTGCAGGATCTTCACCATAAAGCGTAACACTATCAAATGCAGTAGACAATCTTTTTGCAGGCTGATCAACAGATACATAATGAAAACGCCTGTTGGTTCTTTCTGGCCCGCCTTCTCCTGCAAACATTCTTGTAGGATCTTCGCCTTCCCGTTTCAGCGGAAATACACCGGCCGTGAAAGGAAACCTGCCCGGTACATTTTCCTGTGCCTGCCATGCCAGAACATCGCCCCAATCTTTGTATTTGGGTAAAACAACTTTTGGTATGCGCAAGCCGCTCAGGCTTTTTGTAAACATTGGCTGGCGTATTGTTTTATCACGCACAGCATACTGATAATAATCTTCCTGGTAAGCCCTTATCTTTTCAGGCCATTTCTGAATAAGCTTTCTGCTAACAGGATTAAGCTGGCCTTCATAAAAATTAATTTGTTGCTGCAATGCTTCTATAACAGTGTTATTGCCAGATTGCTTAACCATTTCTACTGCGCCGTTCAACTGGTATAATTTTGTTGCCACAGCTGCCTGTTCTTTTACCAGCTTATCGTAATCTCGGTTGTTGTCTGCAATTTCTGACAAATAGCGTATGCGCTTAGACGGTATAATGGTATTGGCATCTTCTTTATCATTAACAAAAGACGGTGTGTAATTGCCCCAGTCAATTTCTTTTTTTTCTTTAATGGTGTGCAGCAGCAGGTTAAACAAACTATTTACACCATCATCATTAAATTTATTGGCAGCAGTAGCAATAACAGGCAATGTATCGTCTTTGGCTGACCACAAAGCATGACTGCGTTTGTATTGTTTGCGTACATCGGCCAATGCATCCAGCGCACCGGCTTTGTCTGATTTATTAATGCAAATAATGTCTGCATAGTCCAGCATGTTTATTTTTTCCAATTGCGATGCGGCACCGTATTCCGGTGTCATTACATAGAGGCTAATGTCGCAGTAATCAATAATAGATGCATCGCTCTGGCCAACGCCAGCGCTTTCTAAAATAATAAAATCAAATGCTGCTTCTTTACAAATGGCAATAGCATCATGCATTGCACTGCTTACGGCGGTATTATCATCTCTTGTTGCAAGCGATCGCATATAAGCACGTGGATGACTAATGGCATTCATTCTTATCCGGTCACCCAGCAAAGCCCCGCCCGTTTTTTTCTTTGACGGATCAACCGAAATAACCGCAATGGTTTTATCAGTAAAAGTTTGCAAAAAGCGGCGCACAATTTCATCAGTTACAGAAGACTTACCTGCACCACCGGTGCCGGTAATGCCGAGAACGGCCCCCCTAAATCCCCCCAATGGGGGGACTTGGGTAAGCCCCGACTCCTTTTGTGTGCTTTCATTATCCGTCAGGGCAAGGGATTTTTCGTTACTTGCTGTTATTTCAATTTTTATTTTCTCTTTTACTTTTTCAACTTCGTTCAGCACTTCATCATTGGTAAATCGTAATACATCAAAGCCTAGACGATTCAACGCTTCAGTTCGCTCTGCGTCGGAGATAATCATGTCAGGAAGCTGGTGGTATAATCCATCAATCTCAATTATCATCTTATATTCTAAAGAAATAAAATCAGCAATAAACCGATCGATTATATGTTGCCGCCTGAATTTAATTCCATCCAATTGTTTATCTCTTAACTGTTGCCATAAAACATTTTCGGCAATGGTTGGATTTTTTCTGTGCGTAACAGCAAATTCTTTTATCGAATTGTAAAAAAACTTATCTCCTGTTTCAAAATAAACGCCATCGTGCGGTTTTAATTCTTTCAAAAGATCACTATAATCTTTTTTTTGCTCCGCTTTTGTAATTGCTTTTCCAATAGTAATTATGTCTTTGTGTTCACCCAATGCAAACCTGCTTTTATTTGAAGATGCATTTGCTTCGCGGGTTTCAAAGCCCTCCCTGTTGGGGAGGGTTTGGGTGGGGCCGGAAGGGCCGCTCTTTTCCATCAAATCCTCAATCATTCCCTCAAGCCCCATTTTTCTTCCATCATCCGGGCTATAAATTTTTGCGATGCCGTATTTGTGCAGTTCATTAATTTCCTGCGGAAGTATAGTACCGCCACCGCCGCCAAATATTTTTATATGGCCGCAACCATTTTCATCCAGCAGGTCTTTCATGTACTTAAAAAATTCTACATGGCCGCCCTGGTAACTGGTAATGGCAATAGCATTTGCATCTTCTTCAATGGCACATTCCACAATCTCATGCACACTGCGGTTGTGGCCGAGGTGAATAATTTCTGCGCCTTTGCTTTGCAAAATTCGGCGCATAATATTTATAGCGGCATCATGCCCGTCAAACAAACTTGCTGCAGTAACAATTCTTAGCTTATCGGCTTTACTATCACTCATAAAATATAGCGTTCAATCAAAAGTACAATATTTACACCGATATATTAACACTTGTTAGTTTGATGATTTCCTTTTGGAACCAGACGATTGAATTACTATTTAGCATCCTTGCGTCGCACTCTTCAGCAATAGAAATTCTATTGAACACTTTCTCATTTACCACATTCTTGCAGTTTTTATTTACATTTAATAATTGCTATAGCAAAAAACTTATGGACACCCCTCTATTTGAAAAACTGCAAGCCCAGGAATTAATCAGCGCTGCATCGCTTGAAAAAGTAAAAACAACAGAGAAGAACAAACTCTTTTCCCTGCATTGGGAATTAAGGACGATTCTTTATCTCGGTGTATTATTATTAAGCGGCGGCCTCGGCGTATTGGTCTACAAGAACATTGACACCATTGGTCATACCGCTATTTTAATTTTTATAGCAGCAATAAGTGCAGGTGGCTTTGTGTATTGCTTCAAAAATAAATTGCCTTTCTCCACTGGCAAAGTAGAAGCCCCTAATGCATTCTTCGATTATATTTTATTGCTGGCTTGTCTCAGCTTTGTAACATTTATCGGTTATCTGCAATACCAGTATCATTTTTTTGGCGAGCGATATGGCCTGGTAACATT
The DNA here is from genome assembly GCA_044227095.1 of Chitinophagaceae bacterium. Taxonomy (GTDB): domain Bacteria; phylum Bacteroidota; class Bacteroidia; order Chitinophagales; family Chitinophagaceae; genus JACMLD01. Next base: position 1,700,980 of record JBGAFV010000001.1, read on the forward strand.
TATACCAATGCTGGTACTTTTTTTCTGCGCTTATTATTTTGATCACCTCGGTATATTAAGCCTTGCCATTACCAGCCTGTGTGCATGGGCAGGTATAACAGTTACCCCAACACGCATTTTGCGGGACAATGATTTTAACAGCAGCAATATCATTTTTACAGGTATTGTACTGGGCATTGGCCTTATAGCAGCAGCGGCACTCACACAGCGCCGCGGGTTTAAACCGCATTTTGCTTTTACTTATACCAATTTCGGCATGAACATTTTGTTCATCAGTGTATTGGCGGCAATGTTCCAGTTTAATAACATTTACTTTTTATGGTTCCTTGCGTTGCTGGGTGTTGCCTTTTATTTTTATAAAGAAGCATTGCGCACCAAATCATTTTATTTCTTACTAATGCTCACATTGTATGCATACATCGGTTTAAGTTATGTTGTTATCCGCCTGTTGTTCTATACACTAAACACAGATATAGGCGGCGTTTATCTTGCGCTAATGTATTTTATTGCAACTGGTGTATTGCTGGTTTTATTCTTAATAAGGATGAACAAAAAAATAAAATCTTTATGATTGCTTATAATAATGAATGGCTAAATAACCTGCTGGTGCGCAATGAAGCAGTCGAAGCAAACGATAAACATTGCATCAGCAAAGAAGAACTGGAGCAGGTATACAATGCTTATCCGGTAAAATTTTATACGCCAAATATTTTTGTGCGCATTGGCTTGTTCATTCTTACCTGCATTATTGTAATATTCAGCCTCGGCCTTTTATCGCTTGTATTTCTTTCAGCCATGGACAGTGAAAAAGGGCTTGGCGTGTCAATTATCTTTTTTGGCTTTCTTATTTATGCTGCGCTGGAGTTTATGGTAAACAAAAATCATTTTAGATCTGGTGTTGATGATGCGCTGATGTGGGTAGCCGCAATTAATATCGTTAGCGGGTTTAATATAATAGCAGACATGGGAGGTTTTACAAATTCGCTTTTAATATTTGCTATTGCTTTCGTTTTATTTTTACGATATACTAATGCAGTTATGGCCTGCATTGCATCGCTGGCTTTTTTAGCGGTTATCTTTTTTATTGTTATAAGGTTTGGCGAGATAGCAAAAGCCATTACTCCGTTTGTTATAATGATTGTAGCTGCGCTTGTTTACTTTTTTGTGCGGCAACAATTAAAATCGGGAGAAAGAAAATTGTATGAAACCGGTTTATTGCTAATATCTGTTGCTATGCTGGTTTGTTTTTATGCGGCAGGAAATTATTTTATAGTAAGAGAAGCCAGCATTGCCATGTTTGATCTGCAATTAAAGGAAGGCGAAAGCATTCCTTTTGCCTGGTTGTTCTGGATATTTACCATTTTCATACCCATAATTTATATTGCCAGGGGCATACAGAAGAAAGACGCCGTTTTATTAAGAGTAGGATTACTGCTAATAGCTGCTGTGGTTTTTACAATTCGTTATTACTATCACCTGATACCTGCAGAACTGGCTATGGTGCTTGGCGGCATTGTCTTTATTGTTCTTGCTTATGCGTTAATAAAATATTTGCATGAGCCCAAATACGGCTTTACGTACAAAGAGCAGAACGATAAATTTTTTATGGACAAGCTGCATATAGAAAGTATTGTAATTGCAGAAACATTTACCGGTCCGGCAAAACCTGCAGACAGTGGTACACAATTTGGCGGCGGCACTGGTTTGGGCGGGGGCGCCACAGGCGAATTTTAGCGCCTAAATTTTTCCAATAGCTATCCGGATCCTGCCAATGGCTCAATGCGAGGCGATCGGCGTTTTTATTTTGTATTTTTAAGAGCATATAAACGCCTACTTGGTATGCCCCTCATACAATCAACACTACCATCCAAAATTTTTGGCAGGATAATGCTTTTCCTGTGCATTTGTTTTTTCTTCTGCTTTTCAACTAATGCGCAAACTTCCCCCTTATTTGATGCTGTTAAGAACAACGATCTCTCAACGCTGAAATCTTTGCTCGATAAAAAAATAAATGCGAATGTATATGATGACGACAGCGATCATATACTAATGTACGCTGCATTTTATGCTTCTGCAGATTGTATGGAGCTGCTCATTAACAACGGCGCCAATGTAAATGCAGTCAACAAAACACTTGAAACACCATTGATGTGGTGCAATCACGATTTACAAAAAACCAAATTGCTACTACAGCATGGTGCTAATGTAAATGCAATAGCAGCATCCGGCAATACAGCTTTATTAGTGGCTTGCGTAGGTGCGGGACAGTATGAAATAGTAAAGTTTCTGCTCGATAATGGCGCAGATCCTTTTGCAATAAACAATAAAGGACAAACAGCATTATTTCGTACAGCCACTTTTGGCGATACTGCTACGGCGCGGATGTTAGTGAACAAAGGCATAGACATTAACGCAAAAACATTAAACAAAGAAACTGCAATGGAAACAGCCACCGTGAACGAGAATAAAGAAATGCTGTACTGGTTGTTGAATAACGGTGCCAGCCCTAATATTTCCGATGCATATGATGCTCTGCCTTTAACTTATGCAGGTGTATTTAATGACGAAAATGTTGTAAAAGCCCTGCTTGAAAAAACAACGGATCTGAATTGTTTGGATATTGATGGCATTACACCTTTAATGTGGGCATGCTTTAATGAGCATAGTAATCCCGGTATTATTAAACTCTTACTTGCTAAAGGGGCTTTGGTAAACCTGAGAGATAAAAAAGGCCAAACTGCATTAGGATGGGCTTTAAAAAAAGGGAATACTGAAACAGTTGCGATTTTGAAAAAAGCAGGTGCGCAGCAATAAAATAGTTAATCTTCAATTCTTCTGCAATGAAAAAGTTATTGATCATTCTTATTATCAGCACTTGCATAGTAGCGTTTAAACCTGCTGATGATAATAAAGCAAAAGAAACAGCTGCGGCCATTAATAAAAGCCTTCCATTACTGCAGAGCAGCAGTCATACTTTTTTAATTAATGCGGGTGGTTGTCATTCTTGTCATGGACAAGGGCTTGGGCTTTTATCGTTTGCACTTGCAAAAGAAAAAGGTTTTGCGGTAGAAGATGTGTTTGTAAACGAAGCTATTGATAGCATCTGTCACCACAAACCACGCCAGCGGGCAATAAGTCTGCAGAATGATGATCCTGTTGCAATAGTAATGAGCGGTAATTATGATATGTGGGGATTATCTGCTAACGGGTATAAACCAACCAAAGAAATAGAATTACTGGCGGTGAATATTATGCGCAGACAAAATAAAAATGGCTCATGGGTTAGTCCAAATTTTAGGCCGCCGCTGGAGTATTATTCATTTACAGCTACAGCACTGTCTGCAAAAAATATTCAGTATTATACTCCGTCAGTTTTTAAAAGTGAAGTAGCATTGCGGGTAAACAAAGCACGTGAATGGTTGATGAAAACCGTTGCAGAGACTAACGAGGAAAAAGTTTTTCAATTACTAGGCCTTGTTTGGACAAATGCCGATAAAAACTTTATTAAGCAGCAGGCAGATAAATTATTGGCAACACAGCGCAAAGACGGGGGCTGGTCGCAATTGGATTCTTTAAAATCTGATGCATATGCTACCGGCCAGAGTTTATATGCTTTGTACCAATGTGGCGCATTATCAGCCACAAGCCATGCTTACCAGGCTGGTACAGATTTTCTGCTGCAAACGCAATATGAAGATGGATCGTGGAGGGTTATAAGCCGCACATACCCCGGCGTTCCTTTTGTAAACAGTGGATTTCCTCACGGCGATGATCAGTTTATTTCTGCTGCAGGTTCTAACTGGGCTACTATGGCATTGCTGTTAGGCGCTGCAAATAATAAAAGCTTATCGAAGAATTAAATTTCAACGCTGACGATTTTCTTCAACGATATATTTCCAAGCTTATATCGTTAATTCAAACATAACTGTAAGCCAACTTTTATATTTTCTTAGTCGACGTATTTCTAAGCCTGAAAGGCTTAATTCATAATAGCCGCAGGTTTTAACCTGCGGATGAAAAATATAAATTTATTGCAACCCTGAAGGGGTTGAATTTCGAAATTGATTTATTCAACCCCTTCAGGGTTGTTGGTAATATTTATTGTAGTCCCCGGATTTTATCCGGGGCTATTATTATAATGCCCTTTCAGGGCTTGTGCTCTTTAATCAATAGCGGCTGTTAATATAGTTTGGTGTTTGTATAAAAACCTCAGTTGCCATATGTACAACTGATAAACTGAGCGTAGCAAGGATGATCCCATAAAATACCAAAGCCGGCAACAATATTTCTAAACATCTTTTAAGCAAACGCATTATTTTGCATGTACTAAATCATGCTGTATGCAGAAACGATTGTTTGTATCATTACTATCTTTATTTGCTTCTGGTTTGTTATTGGCGCAGGATCCATGGAAAATCACATCCACACAAATTGATCCATCGCATTATTATGGCATCACCGTTGCCAATGGCATGATTGGTATTGTAAGTTCTCCGGAACCATTTAAAATAAAAGATGTAGTGCTGGCAGGTGCGTATGATTTATATGGTCGCGGAAGGGTAAGCAATTTCCTGCGCAGTTTTAACCTGCTAAACATGAACCTGAATATAGATGGAAGCCGGGTATCCAGCAGCAATGCCACAAATTTTAAGCAGGAACTGGATATGCGTCATGCTTCTTTTACGGGCTCATTTGATTATACAGACAAAGCTTCTGTTAGTTATACTTATTATTCCCTTCGTCAGTTGCCGTATACAGTGTTGATGGATGTTGTTATTACCGCAAAAAAAGACATTACCATTGGCGGCGAAAGCGTAATGGAAGCACCCGATGCTTTAAAAGATGTTCAGAATTATTACAATGAAATTGACAGGCCGCATGTTGTAATCAGCTTGCTTACATCTTCAGCTAAAAGTCCAACAGGAAAACTGTTGATGTGTGCATCCAATACTTTTTTATTTAGCGAACCGCATGGCCAGGAACCTCGTGTTATTCATGAAATGTGGGACAATAACATGCACCTCATGAAGTTTGCAAGAAAAATTAAAGCAGGAGAAACCTATCGTTTTTCTGTTGCAGGTTCTTCTATTACTTCTGCGCATCACGATGATCCACTCAATGAAGCAGAACGCTTAACCATTTATGCAAAGCTGGAAGGAAGGGATCGGTTACTACAATTTCACAACAAAGCGTGGGATGAATTATGGAAGAGCGATATAACTATAGAAGGAGATCCGCAAAGTCAGCAAGACATTCACAGCATGATGTATCATTTGTATTCTTTTGTACGGGAAGGAACGGCTTTATCGCCTTCGCCAATGGGTTTAAGCGGTCTTGGTTATAACGGCCATGTTTTCTGGGATACAGAATTATGGATGTACCCGGGCTTGCTGGTGCTGCACCCCGAACTTGGAAAAAGCATGGTGGAATACCGTTATGAAAGATTGGAAGCAGCAAAGAAAAACGCTTTTGGCAAAGGGTTTAAAGGTGCTATGTACCCATGGGAAAGTGCAGGCACTGGCGTAGAAGAAACACCGGTTTGGGCATTGAGCGGCCCGTTTGAACATCATATTACTGCAGATGTAGGGCTTGCTGCGTGGAGTTACTATTGTGTTACACAAGACAAGGTCTGGCTAAAAGAAAAAGGCTGGCCGGTATTATCTGCTATTGCAGATTTTTGGGCAAGCCGCGTAGAAAGAAACGGCCCGGGTAAATATGATATTAAAAATGTAGTAGCCGCAGATGAATGGGCGGAGAACGTAGATAATAATGCGTTTACCAATGCAGCCGCCAAAGCTGTTTTGCAGCATGCAACAGAAGCCGCAAAAATTTTAGGTGTAGCGGCAGATCCGGATTGGATGAATGTTGCCAATAACATTCCCATATTAAAAACTGAAAATGGCGTTACCAGCGAATATGAAGGATACGACGGACGTGGCATCAAACAGGCCGACGTAAACCTGCTGGCTTATCCTTTAAAAGAAATTACCGATCCCAAACAGATAAGGAAAGACCTGGAGTTTTATGAAACCCGCGTACCAAATGAAGGTACGCCTGCTATGACGCAGGCCGTGTTTACTACATTATATGCCCGCCTCGGCGATGGCGACAAAGCCTACCATTTTTTCCAGGATGCTTATTTGCCCAATCTTAATCCGCCGTTAAGGGTAATAGCAGAAACAAAGGGCGGCACCAATCCTTATTTTTCTACAGGCGCCGGCGGAATTTTGCAAAGCATATTAATGGGTTTCGGTGGATTGGAAATTACTTCCAAAGGCATTGTGCAGTTGCCATCGGCCCTGCCAAAAAAATGGAAAAGCCTTACCATAACCGGCATTGGTGTAGAAAAGAAAACATTTACGGTAAAGGCAAAGTAAGAATAGAACGCAGATTTTGATGATAATTATGTAGAAATGATGAGTTTAAATACCAGCTTTGGTTTTTCATGGCATCATCGTTGCGTCGCAAGCACTTCATCTTTTGTACAGGCGGCAGCGTAAGGCTCCATGCAAAATTTTTAAAACTAATTTTATCAAGTTCTGGCGCTATACTGCATGGGAATAGAATACGTTTCTTATGATTTTTAGGATGGGGTATATTTTTGATGATCACTTTAAGTCTTAGGCTCTTTTGTAACCCCGTGCCTTTAGGCCGGGGCAAACTCCCATACTTTTGAGATGGCTTTACCCAAATATTTGGCTAAAGCCGCGAGTTGTATTATTATCCGTTATCCCTGGCCTAAAGGCGCAGGGTTAATCTTGCTATCATGATAATCAGGATTTTGGTACTTAATTGTTGGTATCATGTCTATCATAAAAATCATCACAATCTGCATTCTATTAATCAGGATGCAGCAAATAAGTGTAAGTATTTGCCTATATTTCAGAAATTATTTTATCTTAGCATCACTTTTTGCTAAAATTAGCTGTGAAAAAAATTGCTTCTGTCATATTATTAGGCCTATTGCTGTTCAACTGGTGTGGATACCGTTGGGTATTAAACATCGTACAGCAAAATGCTGATACAAAGCTGGAAGCCAGCCTTGACAGAAACGATTACGATGAATCTCAACTCATCGAAATTAAGGTAGCTGTAAACATGCCCTACCAGACAGACTGGGCAGATTTTGAACGTTACGATGGTGAAATAGAAGTAAACGGTGTTCACTATAAATATGTGAAACGCAAAATCGAGGGGGGACAACTCGTTTTAAAATGCATACCTAACCAAACCAAACAGCGTTTGGAAACAGCCAAAGGCGATCTCTTTAAAATTACCAACGATATTCAGCAGGACAATAGCGCAAAAAAAACCGGTAATGCTGGTTTATCACTTGTAAAAAGTGCGCTGGGCGATTATGATAACCTGCAGCAATTGAATTTCTCTGCATTACATGCCGCTGTTACAGCGCCTCTGTATAATGCATACCAACCACACCTGGTTGCAGACCTTCTTCACTCCATACCGGAGCAGCCACCAAAGGCATAATCTTTATTTTACCGCACATATGTAACCGCCAGATGCGGCTTATTGGTGCATTCATTTTCAATTAAAATTTATAATGAAGAACATTGTAGCATTTGCTATCATCTGCAGCATCATTGTATCCTGCAAGGAAAAAGGTGATTATACAAAAATCACGCATGACCCATTGATGTTTAGCAGAACAGTTTACCAGTTGAACACTGTAGTTATGGGCAATAATTTCAGCCCAATTGTAGCATCACGCAATTATTTATACGCTTCTGTTGCAGCGTATGAAGTAATGGCGAATGCTTATCCCGATAAATACAGTTCGTTGGGCGGGCAGTTACATGGATTGAAAGAAACGCCAAAGCCAGATACAACTAAAAAGATTGATTATGAATTTGCATCACTGCTTGCATTTTGCAAATTGGGCGAAGCAGTTACTTTTCCTGCGGGAAGTTTAAAAGAATACACAGACAGCCTTAAAGCAATGGTAGTTGAAAAAGGCATGCCAGATGATGTATTGGCTAACAGCATTGCATATTCAGATACAGTTTCTGCTGTTATACTTGCATGGAGCAAAAAAGATAATTATGCGCAAACACGAAGTGCACCTAAATACAATGTTATAGATACACCAGGCAGATGGGTACCCACACCACCGGCATACACTTCTGCAATGGAACCACACTGGAGCGAAATACGCACAATAGTAATGGACAGTGCTAACCAGTTTGTTCCACCAGCACAATACAAATTTGATGTTACCAATAAAAACAGTGATTACTATAAAGAAGTAATAGCTATTAAAAATGCTATTGATAGCATTACACCCGAACAAAGACATATTGCGGAGTTCTGGGATGACAATCCTTTTAAATTGAATGTATCCGGCCACGTTATGTTTGGTACAAAGAAGTTTTCTCCTCCAGGCCATTGGATGAGCATTACCGGTATTGCTGCAAAAAAAGCAAATGCAGATTATGCAACAACTGTATACGCTTTTGCCATTACCGCCATTGCACAGTTTGATGCATTTATACAATGCTGGGATCAGAAGTACAGATCCAATACAGTAAGACCAGAAACTGTTATCAATAAATATATAGATGCTAACTGGCAACCAATATTACAAACACCGCCATTTCCTGAATACACTTGCGGGCATTCAACTGTTTCCTCTGCCAATGCAGAAGCATTAACACATGTATTTGGCGATAACTTTTCTTATACTGATACAACAGAACTTGAATTTGGAATAGACAGCAGATCTTTTAAATCTTTCCGCGAAGCTGCCATAGAAAACAACTGGGCAAGGTTTTACGGAGGAATCCATTTTCATCATTCATGTATTGTAAGTACCGAGTATGGAAAAAAAGTGGGAGAGCTTGTAGTAGCGAAATTAAAAATGAAAAAATAAACTCGCTATAATAAACCAACTAAACTGATTATGAAATTTATCATTTTAACCGCCTTTCTGATGACGCTGGCCACTTTTAAAGGCAGTGCACAGGGATGCCTTGAAAATAAGAATACAATTGCATGCAATACGGCACATCCCTTTGCTGCAACAGACAGGTGGTTGTTAAACATTAATAAACGGGTTTATTAATCAGTAATGAAGACCATTATTTAAAAAAATAAAAAACTCATTTAAACCAAACTTGCTTATGAGACTTATACTTTTATCGTTTGCTTTAGTTATTGTAGCTAATTATAACACTGCTGCACAAGGATGTGTTGCTATAAGAAGCACCGGCGGTTTTTGTACAGCCAATCAGTCTGGCCATACAGATACAGCAGCCAAATGGTCGCTTAACCTCAACAACCGTTATTATAAATCATTTCGTCATTTTGTAGGTACCCAGGAACAAAAACAGCGCATTGACGAAGGAACGGAAGTTATCAATTATGTATACAACCTGGATTTTGCGGTTACTTATAACCTCAATAAATTTTGGTCATTTGCAGTTGATTTACCAGTTAACGCAAATACCCGTTCATCTCTATATGAACATGGTAACAAAACAAGGCACAGCACAAAATCCTTTGGTTTGGGCGACATACGTCTGGCGGCTTACCGCTGGCTAATTGATCCGTTGAAGATGCCAAAAGGAAATATACAAGTTGGGCTGGGTATTAAGTTTGCAACCGGCGATTATAAAGTGCAGGACTTCTTTTACACATCAGACACTACAAAAGCACTTGGTCCTGTAGATCAATCTATTCAATTAGGCGACGGAGGAACCGGGTTCACTTTTGAAACCAATGCTTACTATAATTTCTCAAAACATATTGGTGTATACGGAAACTTTTATTATCTGCTTAATCCAAGGGAACAAAACGGCGTAGTGTCGTCAAGACAAAGCGCACCCTCTGCAAGCGCTATTCTTTACGGAAGTGCTACAATGAGTGTTCCTGATCAATACATGGTAAGGGGCGGTATAAACCTGAGCACAGGAAATTTAACTGCGTCTATTGGTATGCGTGATGAATGTCTTCCTGCAAGAGACCTTGTAGGCGGAAGCGCAGGTTTCAGAAGACCAGGCTATGTTTTATCAATTGAGCCAGGAGTTTCTTACAGAATAGGTAAAGCAACTTTATATGCATTTGTTCCCTATGCGTTAAAACGCGACCGTACGCAAAGCTATGCAGATAAAATGAAGACCCAGATGACTGGTGTATACAGTCAGGGTGATGCCGCTTTTGCTGACTACTCTGTAAACATCGGCGTAGGCTTTAGATTTTAAACATTTATAAAACCAAAAAGAGAATTATGAAACTAACTGCAGCAGGCATCGGCAAATTCAGCCTGTTTATTTTCAGTTTGCTTGCATCAATGGTGCAGGTAAATGCACAAACCGATGCGGATGCGATTATGATGACGAAAAATAATTTTTGCGTAGGCGGCATGTATAGCTATAGCAGCTGGAAAAATTATTGGGAAGGAACATTAAAAAGAGACAATCAAAACCTCGGTACTGTTTCTACAAAAATGATTGGTGTGATGGGAAACTATGGCATCAGTAGTAAACTAAATGTGCTTTTTGGTTTGCCTTATGTACAAACAAAAGCCAGTGCGGGTACTTTGCACGGACAGAAGGGCATGCAGGATTTATCGCTCTGGGTAAAATGGATGCCTTATGAAAAAGAAGTAGGTGCTGGTACTTTATCGCTATATGGTATTGCTGGCGTTTCATTTCCTGTAAGCAGCTATGTGTGCGATTATTTACCACTGTCTATCGGATTGCGCAGCACTAACCTTACGTTGCGTGCAATGGCCGATTATCAAATAGGAAATCTTTTTGCAACCTTATCGGGTAGCTATGTAATAAGAAGCAATGTAAAAATTGACCGCACTGCATACTATACTACCGAAATGCATTATACCGATGAAGTATCAATGCCAAATGCTGCACAGTTTAATCTTCGCATGGGTTATAGAACAAACAGGATGATTGCTGAAGCATTGTTGGGCAATTGGACAACATTAGGCGGTTTTGATATTACACGCAACAACATGCCTTTTCCGAGCAATCAAATGAACATGACAAATGCAGGCGTAAGCATTAAATACAACATTGCAGCAGTTGATGGTTTGTCTGTTATTGGTGGTGCCAGCTATACCATAGCAGGCAGGAACGTAGGTCAGGCAACCACCCTTAACGGCGGCATATTTTATATACTGGCATTTACAGGCCACAAAAAAAATACTTCTAATACTCCCGATAAAAAATAAGACAATGAAAAAATTACTTTTTTCTGTAGTGATAATAGCAGCAATGGCCATTTGTTTGCCATTTGCATGTTCTAAAAAAGTAGACGGAAGAACAGATGATGTGGCCCCTTTGCAACCCGCTAAAACAGATGCTGATGCAGGCAACTGGAAACCCATCTTGCTTACAGGTCCAACTGAATTTGCTGTTGCAGCCCCTATTGCCACTACAACGCCTGATTATATAGCACAGATAAATGAAATAAAAACATGGCAGCAGAATATTACCAACGAACAAAAAGATATGGTAAAATACTGGAGTGCTGGTGCTGTATTGCGTTGGAATGAAATTTTAAGGGATTTGGTTTCAAAGCACAACCTGCCTCCTTACCAGAATGCAGATGGCACTTATCCTTTCCCTAACGCTAATAACCCATTGGCATATCCATTGTTTCCTTTTGCCAATCCGCCATACGCAGCAAGGGCTTACGCATATGTAAGTGCAGCAACCTATGATGCATTGGTAGCGGCCTACTACTATAAAAAATTGTACAACCGTGCTGCGCCATATAATGTAGATGCAACTATAAACCCAACCGTTCCAAAAACGGATTTGCCTTCCTATCCATCAGAAGATGCAGTAGTAGAAGGCGTTTCTGTAGAAATGCTGAAACTGCTTTTTCCCGGGGATCAGGATTATATACAGCAAAAAGCTGAAGAACACAAACGTGCACGCATACTAGCGGGTGCAAACGTAAGAAGTGATATTGAAGCAGGCGAAGCACTCGGCAGGGCAGTTGCGCAGAAATTTGTAACCCGTGCCCGCGGAGACAGGGCTGGTGCCGCTGCAGGTACACAGGCAGACTGGACAAAACTTGAATCAGACGCCATTGCAAGAGGAGAAACACCATGGATTAGCCTTGAAATTCCAAAACGTCCGCCCATGCTGCCTTTGTTTGGAAAAGTAAAAGCATTTTTGTTTGATTCATTAACGGCTATTTCTTTAAGGCCTGGTCCGCCACCATTAACAGGCAGCGGAAAAATGCAAACAGAAACAGACGAAGCGTTGAACTATACTAAGAATGATACGAGGGAGCATTACCGCATTGTTCATTATTGGGCTGATGGTGTAAATACCTATACCCCTCCAGGCCATTGGGACGCAATAGCCGCAGAAGATTTCATTACAAAAAACTTTAGTGAGGTACGCTGGGCAAGAAACTTCGCTTTGCTTAATATGGCAGAGATGGATGCAGCAATTGTTTGCTGGGATACAAAATATTTTTATTTCAACCCACGTCCTACGCAGACCAACCCAGCTATTAAAACATTAACCGGAATACCAAATTTTCCGGCATATATATCAGGGCACTCTACATTTAGTGGTGCAGCAGCAACGGTGTTGTCTTACATCATTCCGGAAAATGCAAACAAATACAATGCAATGGCTTCAGAAGCATCTATTTCAAGAATGTATGCAGGCATACACTACCGTGCAGATTGTGAAATAGGTTTACAGGTTGGTACCAATGTAGGCAATTACGCAGTAAACCGTGGTAAAGCAGATGGCGCAGGCAATTAAAAAATTAATGCAAGTCAGAAATTTTCTGGCTGCTTATTAAGATAGTTTAGTTTAAAGCAATAGTATATCGTATAAATGAAAGCCTGGTTGTTCTCAGCAGGGCACAGTTTTACGGTGTTGCGACAAAGCATTTTAAAAATCAATTTAACAGATAAACGTTGTTTGAATAAGCACTAGTTATATGTCGTATAATGAAACCCGGTTGTTCTCAGCAGGGTACAGTTTACGACCTTGCAAACAAAGATTTTTTTAAATTAAAATAGTTTGATTAAGCAATAGTTATAAATCGTATAAAACGCAAGCCCGGTTGTTCTCAACAGGGTACAGTTTTACGATTTTGATTCAAACTAATTAACTTATAACTGGTTATTTCGGAAGATTGTTTTAGATAAGTAATAGAATAAGATGAAATCATTTTTATTGGCAGTTATTGTTGTTATTGTGTTCGGGGAAGCTGCTGCCCAAAATAAAAACGATACTATTAAAGTCACTTCTCTGGATAGCGTTACCGTCAGGGCTTATTTGCAGCAAAATGCTGTACACGCATTGCCGGATGTACAAGGCACATATATTTATTCTGGAAGAAAAACAGAAGTAGTGAATGTGTCGGAGGCAAGTGCCGACTTAACCAATAAAATTGGCCGCCAGGTGTTTGCCAAAATACCCGGCGTATTTGTATATGATATGGATGGATCCGGCAACCAGATTAATATTGCAGCTCGTGGACTTGATCCGCACAGGGGCTGGGAATTTAATCTTCGCAAAGACGGTATCATTACCAATTCAGACATGTATGGATATCCCGCCAGTCATTACAGCATGCCACTTGAAGGCATTGATCATATTGAACTGGTAAGAGGAACGGGTTCTTTGCAATATGGTGCACAGTTTGGCGGTATGCTTAATTATATTTCCAAGCAGGGAGACACAACACGTCCCTTCAGTTTTGAAAGTATTAATACAGTTGGTTCTTTTAATTTGGTGAGTACTTTTAATGCAGTGGGTGGCAAAGTAGGCAAGCTTAAATATTATGCCTATATCAGCAAAAAATCACGTGCTGGTTATCGCAATAATGAACACACAGATTCTGAAGCAGAGAACATTGCACTCACTTATGATGCTTCATCCAAATTATCACTCAAATTAGAATGGGCAAGATCTAAATACCTCTATCGTATTCCTGGCCCCCTGAATGATAGTATGTTTTACGCCGATCCTACACAGGCAACACGTTCACGCAATTATTTCAGCCCAGACATTCATGTTCCCTCTTTTGTACTCAACTGGCAATTGGCAAACAAAACAAAAATTCAGTTTACTACTTCTGCAGTATTAGGCAAACGCAATAGTGTAATGTTTGATAAACCAACAAATGTTGCAGACACTATCAATGCATCCACACTTCAATACAATAATCGCCAGGTAGATATTGATGCGTTTCACAGTTATACCGCAGAGTTGCGTGTATTGCAACAGTATAGATTGGGCAGGCAGATAAGTGTATTGGCAGCAGGTGTACAGTATATGAATAACGATCTGCACCGTACACAGTTAGGAAAAGGCACCACAGGAAGTGATTATGATCTTACATTGGTTACACCAGGTTTTGGAAGAGACATGCATTTCAAAACACACAACATAGCTGTATTTGCAGAAAATAAATTTCAAATTACCAGGAACTTTTCAGCTACCATTGGCATGCGTGCAGAAAAAGGACAGACTGATTTAACCGGTACAATTAATTATTACCCGGATAACCAGGTGCCTGTTACCATTAAACATGATTTTCCTTTGTTTGGCGGAAGTGTGTCATATAAGATGAAGCATATGGAAGTATACGGAGGAGCTTCACAAGCATATCACCCTATGCTTTTTAAAGATTTGATTCCAGCTTCTTTGTACGAAAAAGTTGATCCCAACATAAAAGATGCCAAAGGTTACAATGCAGAAATTGGTGTAAGAGGAAACTTAGGTTTTTTACGCTGGGATGTTACTGCTTTTGTGTTGCAGTATAACAAACGTTTTGGAACACTGGCAATGACAGACAATGTTGGCGCTTTTTATACTTACAGGACCAATATCGGCAATTCTCTTACAAAAGGACTGGAAGCTTTTATAGAAGCCAGCTGGCCATTGAATGAGAAAACAGCCCTCTCTGCATTTACAGCTACTTCATTTATGCATGCACGTTATACAGATGCTGTTGTAAAATCTGGCAATCAAAATAGAGACATTCGTGGCAATAAGGTTGAAAGTGCACCGGATTTAATTACAAGGAATGGTGTTACGCTTAAAATTAACAAGTTTAGCATTTCCGCTTTGTATAGTTATACAAGCGCTACTTATGCCGATGCACTAAACACAGTACAACCTGCAGCAGGCACAGGTGCTGTTGGCCTTGTACCATCTTATGCGTTGCTCGATTTAAATGCAGGTGTGCGCCTTTCAAAAGCACTGGAGTTAAGATTGAACGTGAGCAACGTTACCAACAAGCAATATTTTACCAAGCGTCCTACATTTTATCCCGGCCCTGGTATATGGCCATCTGATGGAAGAAACATCAGCGGAACCGTTGTTATAAAATTATAAATAAACCCGAATAGTTAATAACGAATTATTACTTTACTGAAAAAGTTATCGATCAAATACCATTAACCTTGTTCTCTGTTGCGTTGAAGTTAAAGCCCGGCTTATAAAGGCCGGCTTTTTTATTTGTTTTGTTTACTCAGCATGTTTTTTACTGAAATGCTGCTAAGAAATCGGGCAACTAATTAACCAATGAACCGATCAACTTCTCTTCGGTCTTTTCCTTTTACCTTTACAGTGTGAGGAAACAAACTATCATATTGTTTTGCTGTATTTTTTTATGGTTGGCAGGCGTTGCGCAGCCAATCACTACGCCAGATAAAATGTACGGCCGTTTTTTTCACGATGTACAAATGGCGAGGTTTTTTCCAGACAGTAAGACATTTGTTGATTGTATTCCTAAGAAATCACCCGCAGAAATTGTTGCCGCTTATAATAAGATTGTCAGCAACCCGGCAATCAGATTTTCTATTAAATTGTTTACCGAAGAAAATTTTGAACTGCCGGTAACACCGCAATTAAACTACGTTACAAAAGAAAAAGATATCCTTCAACATATAAAAAACCTCTGGCCGGTTTTAAAAAGACAACCAGATTCAGTAATTGCAGGAAGTTCTTTGCTGCCCTTGCCACACAGTTATATCGTTCCGGGTGGAAGGTTCCGGGAAATTTATTATTGGGATAGTTATTTTACTATGCTTGGTCTTAAAGAAAGCGGTGAAACAGAGATGATAGAAAACATGGTTAAAAACTTTGCATACCTGATAGATACAATAGGACATGTTCCCAATGGCAACCGCACTTATTATGTAAGCCGATCGCAACCGCCATTTTTTTCTTTAATGGTAGAATTGCTGGCAACTATAAAAGGTGATGCGGTGTATGCTACTTATCTTCCACAGCTTGAAAAAGAATATAAATACTGGATGGCGGGAAGTGAAAAATTAAAGCCGTTGCAATCAAACAAAAGTGTTGTAAAGATGAAAGACGGTAGTTTGCTAAACCGCTATTGGGATGAATTGGATATACCCAGGCAAGAAGCGTATTATGAAGATGTAACGCTCTCATCAAAATTCCAGGAAGGAAAAGCAAAAAAAGTAAACAGGGATTTGCGTGCCGCCGCGGCCAGTGGATGGGACTTTAGCAGTCGCTGGTTTGCAGATAAAAAAAATATTGCAACAATTCAAACTACAAATATTATCCCTGTTGATCTGAATTGCTTGTTGTATAAACTTGAGCTGGTTATAGCAAAAGGTAAATTATTAAACCGAAGCGATAGCGAAGTAACTGTTTACAGGAAAAAAGCATCAGATCGTTTAAATGCTATTGACAAATATTGCTGGAACAAGAACATAACTTTTTATACCGATTATGATTTTGTAAGCCAGAAACAATCAACCCTGGTTACACCAGCGGGTATGTATCCATTTTGCTTTTTTACTGAGAAGCCGGATTACATGAGTTTGCTTGCACGAAAAGTAGCAGACGTTGTAAAAACAAAATTATTGAAAGATGGCGGCATTGTAACTACAGAAAATAATACAGGGCAACAATGGGATGCACCAAATGGATGGGCACCTTTGCAATGGATAACTATCTGGGGATTGGATAAATGCGGACAAAAAGAACTGGCAAGGGATATTGCAGAGCGATGGTTAAAATTAAACCTCACTGTTTTTAACCGTAGCGGCAAATTGATGGAGAAATACAATGTAACAGATATTACAGCAGATGCTGGTGGCGGCGAATATTCTTCACAAGATGGCTTTGGCTGGACCAATGGCGTGTTCTTAAAACTTGTATCATTATACGGTATGCCTAAGGGGTAAGTGAGGTTTAGCAGGACGGACTGCGCCAAAACCTTGAAGATTTTAGTCTAATAACTGACAAGACGGTGGTTGTAATTATCAATGGCGCCATTGTAAAATTGAAAGGTCTATAAGCTTGAATAAGAACCGGTCTTTGTAATTGGAGTTAAATTCTAAAGTTTTAATTATAGTATTCATATTTGGTATATAGACTTTATTATGCGCTAAACACTGTTTTTTTGTCTTGAATCTACATACTGAATACTGCTTAACAGCCCTTAACTTTGCAAAAAATTTACGCATGGGCCGTTTCGTTGTTTGTTTGTTATTATTTGCAGTTGGGCTTACAGCCTGCAATTCCAACAATGTTACCGAAGACAATAGCATAAAAAAATACTTTGACAGTGCCCATCTTACCGGTTGTTTTGGCATGTTTGATAATGGGCAGGGGCAGTTTACCATTTATAATCTTCCGGCGTTTAAAGACAGTGCTTATCTGCCGGCATCTACATTTAAAATTGTAAACTCACTTATTGGTATTGAAACAGGCCGCATTACTAATGAAAACATGGTGATTAAGTGGGATGGTGTAATACGTCTTCTTGGTACTGGTGATACTGCTTTTGCCTGGAACAAAGATTTAACTATGAAAGAAGCATTTAAGGTTTCGGCAGTACCTTATTACCAGGAAGTGGCACGCCGTATAGGCAAAGACACTATGCAACACTGGCTTGATACACTTGGTTACGGACAGCGTTATTCAAAATTTAAAATAACCAACAACCTGGATATGTTCTGGCTCGACAATACTTTAAAAGTAACAGCAGATGAAGAATTAGGCCTGGTTAAGAGACTTTATTTTGAACAACTTCCTTTTTTGAAAAGCACACAAAAAACTGTAAAAAATGTAATGCTGCAGGAAGACAATTCCAATTACAAATTAAGTTATAAAACAGGGTTGGGTGTTGGCGATAATGGGAATAAAATAGGCTGGATAACAGGTTGGGTAGAAGAAAACAAACACCCTTATTTTTTTGTGCTGCAGTTGATCTCTGCAGATCCTGCAACAGATCTCAGATCCTTGAGGCTTAACCTGCTAAAAAAAATACTGGAAGAAAAAGGTTTTTTCAAGGGGAAAAAATAGCGGATATATTGAAAAAGCATAGCTAAATATTTTATTTGGTATGCTTTTTTCAGTAGAGCCTTGTAAATTGAGCTAATAAAACAACCACACATTGAATTTCCGGTTTGAGCATATTCAGTTTTTAATTGGCCTGGCTGCAATTCCGTTGGTTATATTGCTATTTGTATGGTTGCTGGGATGGAAGAAAAAAATGAAGAAGAAAATTGGCGATCCTGCATTAGTGGGCGCATTGGTAAAAAATTATTCTTCCCGCAAATTTGCTGTAAAATTTATACTACTGCTTGTTGCGTTTGCATTTATTGTTGTTGCTGCTGCTAATCTGCAAAAGCCTGGTGTAACGGATAGGGTAAACCGAAAAGGGGTAGATGTAATGGTAGCGCTGGATGTAAGCAATAGTATGCTAGCGCAGGATATTAAACCCAACCGGCTGGAAAGAGCGAGGCAATTGGTGAACAAGCTGATGGATAAAATGGACAACGACCGCATAGGCCTCGTTTTATTTGCTGGAAGGGCATACATGCAGATGCCCCTTACTACAGACCACAGCGCTGCAAAAATGTACATACAAAATGCAGGGCCAGATGCTGTACCTACACAGGGAACAGTTATCGGGGAGGCTTTAAAAATATCAAACAGCGGATTTAACAGCAAGGATAGAAAATTTAAAGCCATTGTGCTGATATCAGATGGTGAAGACCATGATCCCGAAGCGTTGAAAATGGCGAAATCATTATCGCAAAGCGGCGTAATGATAAATACAGTCGGTATAGGCTCTCCCGAAGGGTCACCTATTATTGATTATAACACCAACGAAACAAAAAAAGACGCCCAGGGCAATACCGTTATTACAAAATTGAATGAAGCTGAATTGCAGCAGCTTTCACAAAATACCAATGGTATTTATGTGAGACTTGACGATACCGATGATGCAGCTGCAAAAATTATGGCACAACTGGCAACTATTGAACAGAAAGCGAGCGGCGATAAATCTTTTGTTGATTATAAAAGCTATTTTCAATGGTTTTTGATTGTAGCCTTATTAATATTACTTGTTGAAACTTTTATTCCAGAACGTAAAATGAAACTAGCCTGAAAACATTAACCTGCATAGTAAGTTTTATTTCTTTTAGTCTTATGGCGATGGCGCAGAAAAATGATGCTGCTATTCGCAAAGGAAATGAATTGTATAAACAAAAGAATTACGAAGCATCGCAGCAGGAATATATTAAGGCGCTTACCACGGATCCTAAAAATGCAACAGCTAATTATAACAATGGTAATGCACTGTTCAGGAGCAATAAGCAAGATGATGCAGTTCAGTCTTATAACAATACTATTGACAATTCAACCGATAAGCAGGTAAGACAAAAAGCTTTTTATAATAAAGGCGTTGCCTTAAGCAAGCAACAGAAGCTGCAGGAAAGCATAGATGCATGGAAAGAGTCTCTGAAGCTGAATGCCGAAGACAATGATGCGAGGGAAAACCTGCAAAAGGCACTGATGGAATTAAAGAAGCAACAGGAGCAGAAAGATAAAGAAGACAAAGACAAAAAAGAAAAGAAGCAGCAGGATGATAAAAAGAAGCCTGAACCAAAACCTCAGCAACAACAAAGCAAATTGAGCAAGCAACAGGTAGAACAATTGCTGAAAGCTATGGAGCAGAAAGAAAAGGAAATTCAACAGAAAATGCAAAAAGGCAATCCGCAGCCTAATAAACCGGAGAAGGATTGGTAATTAGTCGATCGGTTGATTTGGGAATTAGGAATTGGTTATTTGAGATTGGGCCAGCAGTTTAAACCGGGTTTTAGCAATGCATTCTACGTGAATCTCAGTGTTGTGGTGTCTCCGTGGTTAAGATCAAACAGGCAGCTGATCAAAAATATAACTAAGCGGAGACTCTTCCAGCACTCGTTTTATACTTTCGCCTTCTTTTGTTTCCCATTTTACAAGCCTTATATATCCGCCTTCAATTTCAATGCCACTGCAATCGCCATCATCAAAACAGCAACAGCCTGTATTAAAGTAAGACGGATAGGCCATTGTTTTTACAAAGGTTTTCCCTTGATATTCTTTTTCGTAAGCAGCAAGTTCAGCCTTAATTTTTTTTATGGCGGTTTCGTCTGCCGCAAGTGTTGCATTGTTTAGCTGGTGCGTTAGTAAATCAATATGATCAAGAGAAGCAAATACTGGTTTGTGTGTATGACCGGAGATAAAAATTAATTGTTTTTGCGTGGCGCTCCAGTCGTACATCATAATATTGTGTGCGTCTATCAACTCAAAAGAATCCGAAGTAGTATTGATATTAATGTCTAAAAAACGTTGTATAGGTGTCCATAGCGCAGCAACAATCCAAGTACTTACAGGATTGCCATCACTTCTTTTATCGCCCTGGTGGCCATGTGTAAGAAAAATAGAATAGAATTTATCGTTGTGTAATGTTTGTAAGACTACCCCTTCATAAATTTTTAGGTCGCTGCCAAATACCGGCTTAAGGTACAATGCCTGCTGAAATGGATATTTCCATTCAAGATCGTGATTGCCAAATATGCGGTAATAGCGGCTTTTCTCAAGAAATTTTAATTCAGACTGGAGTACAGTTTTGTTTGCTTTCATAACTACATCAGGCGTATTCTCCCAAAGTTCTTCGCAATCGCCCAGGTTGATAAAAGTAAAATCGTTGTTATAATAATACTCAAGAGCATTGGTATAATTTTTTTCGGCTATTGCAAAATCATCTGCTGCATCACGGGCGCCTTTATGCTGGTCTGAAAAAATGATAAATTTTCCGGTATTAATTTCAAATGGAACAATAACCCCTTCGGTTGTATTGCCATTTCTCACTTCTTTTAAAACAAAATCGAGCGATTCAAAAACATCTTTTTTTACAGGGGCCGAAGAGAGTTTATTCGCCAGTTTTGTAATTGGTTTCCGGAGTATTTTCTGTAAAAATTTTTTAAGCATGAGAGGCTATTGCAAGAATTAAAGTTGTATTAAGTCTGTGATAATGTAATTATACTTTAATATAAATTTTTCTTTTGTTAAGCCACCATGCAATAAACCAATAAAAAGTAACAATTAGCAAAGCATATAAAAGCGAACCATTGTTCATGTTTACTGAAATGTTTTTGCAAACATGATCGTAAAGCCAACTTAGTGGATTTAAATAAACAGGCTTGCCATCTGGACCTATATGATCTACCCAGCGGAATAAACCAAGCACACGTGGCAAAAAGCCGCTAAGAAAAAAAATGAACAAAGGGTTTTTTCCAAACACGTCAAAAAATTTCATGTAAGCGTCGCGTCGGCCTTTCAGTTCTACCAGGTATATAAGAATCGCTAAAATAAAAATAGCCAGGCCGGTAGTGTAGAGTACATATGAACTGGTCCATATTTTTTTATTGATAGGAAAAACCATATGCCAGCAGAAACCGGCAAATAAAAGAACGCCGGCTGTTACAAAAAGGCCTGTGCACATTTCAAAAGTTTTTCCCTTCTGAATAATATAGCTGCCGGTGAGGTAACCAAAAATCACCTGGGTAATGGCCGGAATAGTGCTCATAATACCTTCAGGATCAAAAGCAAAACCTTCGCCTTTGTACATATGCGCTACGCCCAATATTTTTTTATCGATACCTGTACCAAACCAGCCATCGATGCTATATGGATCGGCCGGATTGCCCAGCAGGCATAGAAGCCAGTACAAAAGCAGCAATACTGCCGAGGCAACAAAAGCACCGCGGGGTTTTAAAAAGTAAATTATTAATGAAGCAAATAGATAGCAAATCGCTATACGTTGCAATACACCTAAAATTCTGATACCAACATTTGGGTTTACTGGGTTAACCCAATACCTGAATACTAGTTCATTGTTAACCCAGCTAACAAAAGGCGACCAGTTAAGAAAAAGCCCGATAGCAAAAATGAGTAATGAGCGTTTAAAAACTTTAGACAGGAACACAGCTGTTCCTGCAGTTTCCATTCGTGGCATAACAAAAGCCAATGCGTTGCCTACAGCAAAAAGGAAAAAAGGAAAAACCAGGTCTGTAGGCGTACATCCATGCCAGGGTGCATGATCCAAAGGGGTATAAACATATTTGCCGCTTCCGGGATTATTTACCAATATCATCAATGCAACGGTTGCACCTCGGAATACATCAAGGGAATAGAAACGCTGGTTCATAGCAGTAAGGTAATGCAAAATTGTATTAGGTTGCCGGGATTGCAAGTAGTATTTCATAGCTGGTATAGATATCATTTTGAAGTGTAGTTAAACACATTTGTGGGTAATTCTTAGGGGTTAGTTGCCATTCAGCTGCATACCAAAAACACCTATATTTGCAGCAATTGTGAAACCGGGGTTTGTGCGCTAAAAAACGGTTATAAAAAAGATAACTGTCGTTCCATTAAACAATGTAGAACACCTGTGGAGAAAGTCAACGTTCCTGCTTTGCATGATAATGTTTTTGGAAAGGGTATAAGTGGTAAGTTAAATTACCCCTTGTATCCTTTTCTTATATAAAGGCATTATAAGGAATCTGCATAAGCATTTATTTTTCAATTAGTTACACGTTTTATCTGTGACTGAGGTGGCGAAGCCTTGCCTGCAAAATAAGGTTTACATGAATCAAAAAAAATGGTTGGCAGTATACACCAAACCACGCTGGGAGAAAAAAATAGATAAGCTTTTGAAAGAGCGCAACATTGAAAGCTACTGCCCCCTAAACAAAGTGCACAGGAAATGGAGTGACCGAATGAAATTAGTGGAAGAACCTTTATTCAAATCTTATGTATTTGTTCACGTAAATGATGCTGAGGAAAAAACTGTAAGACAGGCAGAAGGGGTGCTTAACTTTGTGTATTGGCTAGGTAAACCTGCAGTTATAAAGACTACCGATATTGAAAGGATTAAAAAGTTTTTGAAAGAGTATGATGATGTAGAAGCCTTTGCGTTGGATCTTGAGCCTAATACCCGGGTAATTATTAAATCTGGTTTATTGATGGATAAAGAAGCAAGAGTAATCAGTACTAGTAGAAAAAAGGTAGAAGTAGAAATTAGCAGTATGGGATATAAACTGGTGGCATATGTAGATAAAGCAAATGTAAGCCCTATAAACCTAGTTAAAAGATAATTTTTAAGAATACAAGAATAAGAGGGGAATAAGGGTTTCCTATAAACTCAATTAGTAAATCAAGCAAG
Organism: Chitinophagaceae bacterium; assembly: GCA_044227095.1. Classification (GTDB taxonomy): domain Bacteria; phylum Bacteroidota; class Bacteroidia; order Chitinophagales; family Chitinophagaceae; genus JACMLD01. The sequence goes on from JBGAFV010000001.1 coordinate 1,724,479, forward strand.
AAAAAATGAATTTTTTCAGCCATGAAACAGCAGTAATAGATAAAGGCGCACAAATTGGTGATAATACACGTATTTGGCACTTTTCTCATGTTATGCCTAAGGCAGTTGTTGGAAAATCTTGTAATATTGGTCAAAATGTTTTCATAGATAATAATGTAACCATTGGCAATGGCGTAAAAATTCAAAACAATGTTTCTGTATACAATGGAGTTGTTGTAGAAGATGATGCTTTCCTTGGCCCCTCAATGGTATTTACTAATGTAATTAATCCACGAAGCTTTATAGAAAGGAAACAGGAATTTAGAGCGACAATTGTTCGAAAAGGCGCTACAATTGGAGCAAATGCAACTATTGTGTGCGGTGTAGAAATAGGTGCATTTGCATTAATTGGGGCTGGTTCTGTTGTTACTAAGCCTGTAGCCCCGTTTGCGTTGGTGGTTGGAAACCCAGCCCGTCAAATAGGATGGGTAAGCGAACAGGGGTATAAACTATTTTTTGAAAATGGCAAAGCGTATTGTGAAGAAGAAAATCAATTGTATACTCTGGTAAATAATCAAGTTCAAAAATCTTAATACCCGGCTCATGGTAAACATGAATAAATATATTGCCTTGTGCATTCTTGTGATAACTATTTTTACCAGTTGTCAGCCTAGTAAGAAAACTCATCAGGCACGTTTGTATTTACAAGGAATAGATACTGCACTTTATACAATAGTAGATTCACTTCCGGAGCCACTTATTAAAAAAGGGGAGCTTTTGTCTATAACCGTTTACAGCGACAATCCGGAGGCTACCGCTCCATTTAATCAATTACAAAACGGTGGAGGTGCTTTTAAATCTGCAGTGGCTACAGATGCTGGGGGCTCAAGCAACAGTGCCAGTGCTTCTTCGGGAAATGGTGGCTATCTTGTAGATGGAGAGGGTAATTTACTATTTCATACGCTTGGACCTGTACATGCAGAAGGTTTTACAAAAGCACAGTTAAAACAATTATTGCAGGAAAAGCTTGAAGTGTATTTAAAGCACCCGTATGTGGAAATAAGGTTTTTAAATAAACGAATTACAATATTAGGTGAAGTTGCAAAGCCTGGTATTATTAATATGCCTGAGGAAAAGATATCAATACTTGATGCTATTGCTTTGTCTGGTGATATTACCAATTTTGGACGAAAAGACAATATCCTTGTTGTGAGGGAAGATAAGGGTAAAAGAACAAGTGCAAGATTAAACATAAGAGATCCGAAAGTGTTTCAGTCTAATTATTTTTATCTTCATCCGGATGATATGGTTTATATAGAACCAGATCGAAAAAAACCAGCAGGGACAGACCAAATCTTAATGAGAAATATTGCACTTACGGCAACGTTAGTTTCAACACTTGCTATTCTTTATACATTGTTCAAGAAGTAATTTATAATGGAAGAAACTACAGAAACAAAACAATTTCTGCAAAGCTCGCTGAGCCCTAAAGAAATACTTCAAAAATACATACGCTATTTGCCCTGGGTTATTATTTCTGTGGCCTTTGCGCTTACACTCGCATGGGTAAAGCTCCGTTATTCTACCCCAGTATACAGTGTTACAGGGAAATTGCTTGTAAAAGATAAGAACCCATATGGTAATGGAGGTGAGAAATTCAGCAATATATTCATGTTGCCCGATGACAATAGTAATTTGAATAACGAAATTGAAATTATAAAGTCGCGTAACATGGGCTCACGTGTTGTTAAGAGCCTTGGCTTGCAACAGCAATATTACATGAAAGGAAAAGTGCGTACTTCCGTTGCACATGCTACCGATATTCCTTTTGAATGGATTCCACAAACCAAAATAGATTCTACAAATGGTTATTCTGTTTCCATAACAATAGTTGATAACAGCCATTTTAAAATAAATGAAAACCCCAAGGCATATAATTTTGGTGAAGAGGTACAGATGCCAGGAGGCGTTTTTCGTTTAATTCCTAAAGTAGGTGCAAATCTTGAGCCTTCCGCAATACAGTATATTCTTTCTTATGTCCGCACAGATGATATGGCAGCAGGCATAAGCGGAAACCTCGGCGTTTACCGTGTAGAAGGCGCCAGTGTTTTAAATCTTAGCTATCCATCTGAAAATATAAAAATAGGAGCAGATATTGTTAATCAATATATGCGTGAATACCAATTGTCGAGCCTGGAAGATAAACAACTGATTGCACAAACAACGGCAACTTTTATAAAAAAACAATTAGATACATTACAGGACGATTTGGGAAATGCAGAGTTAAAGTTGCAGCATTTCAAAGAAGAAAATAAACTTTATGCACCTAAAGAGCAGGCAGATTTATTGCTAACTGAATTGAGCGCCAATAATAAAGATTATGCGGAACAATCTGTTAAGTTAAAAGTGCTGGATTACCTGATAAATTATGTAAGTAATCCAGCCAACACGCAAAAACTTGTACCGTCTGTTTTGGGCATTACAGAACCAAGTCTTACACAGCAAATTGCAGAGTTCAACCAATTGCAATTGCAAAGAGAAACCTTACTTAAAACAACTACGCCAGCAAATCAATTAGTAATTAATGTAGAGGCTGCAATTGCTAAACTTCGGCAGGATATACAACAAAATCTGCAAAATGTGCGTAATGCCTATATACTTGCATTAAACGAGCTGGATGGAAAAACGCGGAAAGCAGATGTTAACATTAGTACAATGCCAGGTAAAGAAAAGCAATTGCTTGAAAAAACAAGGCAGCAGGCTATTCTTCAGGAACTTTATCAGTTTTTACTACAAAAAAAACTTGAAACAGCTATTTCATCGGCATCCACCATTTCAGATATTAAAATACTTGAACCAGCCATTATAGGAGGACTCATAAGCCCAAACAGAAATGGTTTATATACTATTGCACTTTTCTTTGGCCTTGCTATACCTGCACTTATTATTTTTCTGCTTCAATATCTTAATGATAAGGTTAAAACAAAAAATGATGTTTCAAGAATAACCGCTACCCCAATACTCGGTGAAGTAGGTCATGCCAAAGACTCTGCAACACTTGTAGTAAAACAAAATAACCGCAGTTATATATCAGAGCAGTTCCGTATTATAAGGTCAAGCTTGCAATATGTGTTACCTAAAAATCAAAACCCTGTTATATTAGTTACTTCTTCATTCAGCGGGGAAGGTAAATCGTTTATCAGCACAAATATGGGGGCAGTACAAGCATTGAGTGGCAAACAAACGGTGATTATGGAAATGGATATCCGTAAGCCTAAAATATTGCAGGGGCTGGGTATGCAGGAACGTAAAGGAATTACCAACTACATTGTAAGCAATCTCAGTATTGATGATATCATTTACCCAGTTCCTGATGTGGAAAATCTTTTTGTAATACCCTGCGGACCTGTGCCACCAAACCCGGCAGAAATGCTTCTTGACGAAAAAGTAAATGCATTATTTGAAGCATTAAAAAAACGATTTGACACTATAATTATAGATTCGGCACCTGTTGGATTGGTAAGTGATGCTATAACATTGGGAAGATATGCGAATGCAGCTGTATATATTGTGCGACATAATTATACACTGAAAAAGCAAATTGGCTTTGTAAATGATTTATATGTAAACAAGAAATTGCCAAACGTAAGTATTGTTATTAATGATATAAGCGTAGAGGGGGGACATGGCTATGGTTACGGCTATGGTTACGGCTATGGCTATGGTTATGGGTATGGATCAGATTATTTTGATGCGAACAGCAAAACCGGATGGCTCAAAAAATTACTTGGTAAGAAAAATAACCACAAATCCAAAGCAAAGTGATAATGAATAAAACGGTATCTAATTTCAGTATTGCTAAAAAAGAATGAACCACGAAGAAGCTATAAAAGAATGGGATCTGGTTATAGAACCCCAATCATCACTCTTTAACCTGCATCTCCGCGATGTTTGGCGTTACCGGGATTTACTTGGTTTGTTGGTAAAACGTGATTTCGTCTCGTTTTATAAACAAACTATTCTTGGCCCGTTATGGTTTTTTATTCAGCCCGTTTTTACAACGCTTACATATATTCTTGTTTTTAGTAAGCTTGCAAAATTGGGTACTGGCGATTTACCACCTACCTTATTTTATATGACAGGTATTGTTGCCTGGAATTATTTTTCAGAATGCCTTACTAAAACAAGCACTGTATTTAAAGACAATGCCAATATTTTCGGCAAAGTATATTTTCCAAGGCTTATTATGCCATTGAGCATTGTAGCAAGTAACCTTGTACGTTTTGGAGTGCAACTTATCTTATTATTGCTTGCATTACTTTACTATATTTTGTTTAAAGGTTTTAACCCGCATTTTAGTGCCTGGATATTGCTGGTACCGTATACAATTTTTTTGATGGCAGCACTTGGCCTTGGTATGGGTATGATCATTAGTGCACTTACTACAAAATACAGGGATCTTTCTTTTCTAGTAACATTTGGTGTGCAGCTTGCAATGTATGCGGCTCCTGTTGTTTATTCGCTGAAAGAAGCACCTGCAAAGTATCGTTTACTTATACAAGCAAATCCAATAAGCAGTATGCTGGAGAGTTTACGTTTTGGCTTGTTGGGCCAGGGTTTGTTTTCCTGGTCATCGTTGGTTTATAGCAGTCTAGTAACAGTCGTGTTGCTTATTTTCGGAATAGTGATATTTAACAGAGTGGAAAAAACATTTGTGGATACCGTTTAATGTAATAAACGAATGAAAATAAAATGAACAAAAAAATAAAATTTGCGGTAGTTGGCTGTGGGCATATAGGAAAGCGACATGCAGAAATGATTGTAAGGAATACTGATGCAGAATTAGTTGGCCTTATTGATGTAAAAAAAAGAGATGATCTTTTAATAGAAAATTATAAGGTTCCTTTTTATAATAGCATTGCAGATTTTTTTAGCGCAATACCTGAGGTAGATGTTATTAATATTGCTACCCCAAATTCTTTTCATGCAAGCCAGGCGCTCGAATGCTTAAAAGCAAGGAAACATGTTGTTATTGAAAAACCATTGGCTTTAACCAAGCAAGATGCTGAACATATTATATTTCAGGCATTGCATGTAAACAAACATGTTTTTGCAGTTATGCAAAACAGGTATTCTCCTCCTTCTGTATGGATAAAGGAAATGGTAGAATCCGGGAAACTTGGTAAAATATATATGGTACAGCTAAACTGTTATTGGAACCGCGATACCCGTTATTATAAAAAGGACAGCTGGCATGGAAAAAAGGCCCTTGATGGGGGCACATTATTTACCCAGTTTTCGCATTTTATAGATATTATGTACTGGCTGTTTGGAGATATTACCAATATCCGATCAAAAATAACCAGTCATAACCATAGTCATTTAACCGAATTTGAGGACAGTGGTTTTGTTTCCTTTGATTTTATGAATGGAGGAATGGGGGCGTTGAATTTTTCTACTTCAGTTTGGGATAAAAATCTCGAAAGCAGTATGACTATCATAGCAGAAAATGGAAGTATTAAAATTGGTGGTCAATACATGAATGAAGTTGAATACTGCCATGTAAAAGATTATACAATGCCCGAACTGGCACAAACAAACCCCGGAAACGATTATGGCGGCTATAAAGGCTCTGCACAGAACCACAATTTTGTAATAGAAAATGTGATAAAGGTCTTAAATGGCGATAGCAGAATTTCTACCAATGCACTTGAAGGAATGAAAGTGGTAGACATTATTGAACGTATTTACCATTCAGACAGACAGAAATAGAAACTTGATGAGTATTGCAATTAAAGCCGAAAAACTTTCCAAAATATATCGCCTGGGTGAGATAGGTACAGGTACCATTAGTTACGATCTTCAGCGTTGGATAGCACGTATGCGTGGTAAAGAAGATCCGTTCTTAAAAATTGGCGAAACAAATAACAGGGAAACCAAAGGCAGTGATATTGTATATAGTTTAAAAGATATCAATTTCGAAATTGAACAGGGAGATGCTGTTGGTATTATAGGAAGAAACGGTGCGGGTAAAAGCACATTGTTAAAAATCCTTTCGAGGGTTACGTCGCCCACAACCGGAAAAATTAATATAAAAGGCCGTGTGGCAAGTTTGCTGGAAGTAGGCACTGGCTTTCATCCAGAGTTAACTGGCAAAGAAAATATTTATCTTAATGGTGCTATACTAGGCATGCGCAAAAAGGAGATAGATAAAAAGTTTGATGCTATTGTAGATTTCAGCGGCGTAGAAAGATATATAGAAACACCGGTTAAACGTTATAGCAGCGGTATGTATGTAAGGCTTGCTTTTGCTGTAGCCGCACATCTTGAAAGTGAAATACTAATCGTAGATGAAGTGCTTGCCGTAGGCGATGCAGAATTTCAGAAAAAATGTTTGGGAAAGATGAATGACGTGAGTAAGGGAGAAGGGAAAACAGTTTTGTTTGTAAGTCATCATATGCCCTCTATTAAAACACTTTGTTCAAAAGCCATTATTTTAAAACATGGCAATATTAACTTTCAGGGTACTGTAGCAGAAAGTATAGAAAAATATTACGAATCATCTGGCAAGCTGGATGCTTTTGGATACATACCCGATGACATAGAAAGATACAATACCGGCGAAGCAAAATTTAACCGCCTGGTACTTCTAGATTCCAACAACAATATTGCCTCTGAAGTTTTTTTAAAAGAAAGATTGAAGTTTCTTATTTCAATTAATGTATTTAAAGAGATTAAAGATGTATTGCTGGATATAAAAATATGTACTGTAGATGGCATAGTGATTACCCATACAATGAATAAGCTTGATAATGCAGGTTTATTCAGTTTTGATAAAGGAGAACATTCTGTAGAACTTGAAATTGAAAACATATTGCAGCCTGGTTCTTATACCGTAACTGTAGGGGTGCATAATTCAGGTTATGGTACTGCTACAATTGACTATATTGAAAATGTATATAATTTCTCGGTAAACAGGATATCTAAAAACGAAAACGAAACAGACTACAATTTTAATTTTATATACGGCTATATAAGGCCGCGTTCAAAATGGAATATTCTTAAATAGAAATAATATGATAAAAAACAAGAAAATATTTATTACCGGAGGGGCTGGATTTATTGCCAATACTTTAATTAAACGATTGGTAGACGATAATCATATAACTGTATACGATAACTTTCATCGAGATACATTATCAGGTAGTGAATTATCCGGTCATAAAAATATAAGTATTGTAAAAGGAGATGTATTGGATTATCCCCTGCTTGAAAAATCTATGGCTGGTATGGACATCGTAGTTCATGCAGCGGGCATCGCAGGAATTGACACCGTAATTAAGGACCCTGTTCGTACCATGCGTGTTAATATGATGGGCACAGCAAATGCCTTGGAAGCCGCCAGGGTAAATGGAATAAAAGATCGGTTTATTGATTTCTCTACTTCTGAAGTTTTTGGATCGATGGCTTATAAATCTTCCGAAACAGATCAAACTGTTTCCGGTTCTGCAGGGGAAGCCCGCTGGACTTATGCTGTAAGTAAACTTGCAGGCGAACATCTTGCCCATGCATATTATCATCAATATAAATTGCCTGTTGTAACAATAAGGCCATTTAATGTATATGGACCAGGACAAACAGGAGAAGGCGCTATACAAGTGTTTATAAAGAAAGCCCTTAAAAATGAAGAGATATGGATAAACGGAGACGGCAACCAGATAAGAGCCTGGTGTTATGTAGATGATTTTGTAGAATGCTTGTTTCTTGCACTTGAAAATCCTAACGCCATTGGTGAGAGTTTTAATATCGGAAATGCAAGGGCAATTACAACAATACTTGGCTTGGCTGAGGCAGTATGCAGGGTTCTGAAATCAGAATCGAAGATTGTTTTTAAACCCGCTCTTTCTGCTGATATTGAATTAAGGATACCAAGTGTAGAGAAATCTTTTTCCTTGCTCGGCTTTAAAGCAAAAGTAGATTTGGAAGAAGGTATAAGAACTACTGCCGCATGGTTTCAAAAGAATAATAAGCTATAATGCGGCTGATTATTTTAGGACAAAATGGATTTATTGGCAGCCATCTATATAATTTTATTGAAAAACAAAATACAGAATTACTCGGATTTAAGAAGCATTCACTAGATTTTTGCAAACCAGAAACTTTTTCTGCTTATTTACCCGCAAATGAAGACATAATTGTTGACTGCGTTGCTAAAATTGATGGAAACGAAAATGACATCAATTCAGTAAACAAAACGGGGCTGAAAGATTTTATAAGCTACCTTAATTCCTGCAGTATAAAGTTCAGGTACGTCTATTTCTCTACTTATGCTACCTGTATACCAGAACTTGTAAGCTCAAATATTTATGCAAGGTCTAAATTTTTGGCAGAAGAAATAGTAAGAAAAAATACAGTTGATTATAAAATTGTACGACTCATTTTCCCATTTGGCAAATCGGAAGGCAAGAATAGGCTAATCTCAAGGATGATCAATAAAATCAAATCCGGGGAGAAGATTTCCGTAGACAGGTTAACACTCAATCTAACACCCATAGCTGATTTGCAGAACCATTTTTTTGAACTTATAAATTCTGCAAAAAAGGAAATCAATTTTTCAAACGGTATTGAATTTTATTTTCCGGATATAATAAATTTTATTTTTAATCAACTCTCACTTAAACCGGATTTTGTTACTACAGATAAAGAATTAAAAATTACTGTGCCTTCGCCTTTAGCCGCTCTATTTTCTCAGGATACAGTTTACAGCGAAATAGCATCAATGTTGCATGACTAAAGACCGCCTCTTTTTTTTTATTCAAAGTTGTATTAAATACAACTCTTTCAATTGGGGGATTAGGCTTAGATCTTTTTTGTATAGACCTTTTTTCCGCAAGTTTGGAAAAAATATACAAATTAAGGATGGCGTTACTTTTAAATATCCTTCAGAAATTGAACTAGGCAATAATTGTAAGATAGGTGAGTTCAGTTACTTTGTTGGGAAAGGCGGCCTTAATATTGGAGATAATTTGTTGTTGGGGGCTGGTACAAAAATCATTACATCCAGCCATAATTTTGAAGACGTAGATACGCCAATACGGGATCAGGGTCTTCAATTTGAGCCCATAAGCATTGGCAATGATGTTTGGTTTGGTTTTGATGTAAAAGTATTTGGCAATACAAAGATCGGTAATGGAGTAGTGATAGGCGCAGGTTCTATTGTAAAAAATACTGAAATACCTGATTATGCAGTTCTAGTAGGGGCTCCTGCTAAAATTATCCGTATAAGAGAAAAAAGCTGATACATGGTTGTATCAAAAAAATGGCAAATAATTTTAAGGAAAAGCTGAATAGCCTGCCACAGAATTTTAAACGACTTTTGATAGTATCATTAATTGCAAACGCATTTGCAATTATATTTTTTGTCTGGAAGATTGGAAACAAATTAAACTACTTCCCTGCATTTGCAAGAACAAATTCTGGGGATACAATAAACACCGAGTTTGAAAAATTTAAAAAAGAACAAAGATTATTCTTTAATGCAAGGAATGATTTTTTTAAAATGTTGCCTGCAGACAGTAATGCAATTGTCTCAAAATACGCTTGATACTTCATTAACTTATGACGGTTTGCATTTAAATGGCAAAGGCTATCTGTTGATGAAGAAACTGCTTGTTAAATATGTAGACGAATAACCAAGGCGCTTTATTTATTGGTAAAATGATGCAAAAAGAAATGAAAATATTGATTCTTGGAAGTGAAAACTGTGGGTTAATTGCTAATTTAAAAAAAGGGTTTTCTGAAATTGGATATAACAGGGTAACTACTGCTATTAAACAATACGATCTTTTTTTTCCGGGTAACCGTTATGATTATGTACTTCAGAGACCTGCAAGAAAAGATTCAAAATTAAGCACCAATTTAAAACATGCACTGAACCTGCTAAAATGGAAATGTACCAGGCTGGTATTTGATAATTATTTATTTTATAATTACGATCTATACATCTTTTCCTGGTTTACGCTTAAAGATGATTTTTCTGATCTAATTGAATTGCGGAAAAGGAATAAAAAGGTAGTTACTTTATTTATAGGGTCCGATGTAAGATGGATTGATGCTTTCAGGCAGGAGTTTCCAAATAATACTTATAAGGGGCATATAGACGAAGACTGGGTTAGAAAATTCAGAACATTGCGAATGGGTGAACTATATTCATCTGCAATATTTTCAGTGCCGGATCAATCAAGTTTATTTATGCGTGGCTATTATTTTATGTTTATGCCATTAGATATCCGTAATATCCGCTTTAAACCCTCATACAGGCAAAAGCCATTAATTATTCATGCACCATCAAAACGTGATATTAAAGGAACAAGTATTATACTTAATGCCATTGATAAGCTACGTACTGAAGGCCTTTCTTTTGATTTTGAATTTCTTGAAAACATTCCTAATAGTGTATTAGTAAGTAAACTGGAAGAAGTAGATATCCTGATTGATCAATTATTTCTCAACGGCCCGGCTACACTTGCCTGCGAAGCAATGGCAGCAGGATGTGCTGTTGCTACTAAATATATTGCAGGTGCCGGTATGACTGCAGACGCTCCAATATGTTATATAGACGAACACAATCTGCTTGAAAACCTGCGAATGATGATTACAGATGTTGACTATCGTAAAACACTGGTATCTCAGGGGCGTAAATTTGTTGAAAGAAACAATTCAATGTCTGTAATTGCCTCAAGGATATTGGATAGTATAGAAAGGGATAAGAAAAAGGATTATGATTATTATCCAACTTTCTTTACACAAAAATTTGTTTTGCCCCCTCAGTTTGAATACCCGGATGAAATTAAAAAATTGAATGAACAGGTAACTGCAAAGTATGCAGTGCAAAAAGAATTTTCCCCTGACGGCAACGCCGTATTTGCTCATTAAACATGAAAACAGGTATTATAGATATTGGAATTGGCAACCTTAAATCAATTCAGAATATGTTTGAAAGAATTGGTTTTAAAACAAACTTTGTAAATACTATAGAAGAATTAAAAGCTTGCGATAAAATTGTTCTCCCCGGTATGGGCTCGTTCGATAAATGCATGCTTGCTCTTAATGATTCTGGTTTAAAAGAAGAAATGGAAACGCAAGTGCATCAATTTAAAAAACCTTTTCTTGGTATTTGTGTTGGGTTGCAAATGCTAATGCGCAGAAGCGATGAAGGAAAAGAAAAAGGACTTAACTGGATTGATGGAGATACAATAGCATTTGATGCAAAACGTCTCAACGCCAATCAGAAAATACCGAACATGGGATGGCTTGATATTGAAATTGTGAATAACAATACGCTTGGTAAAGACTTAGATGGCTCACGGTTTTATTTTGCCCATTCTTACCATGTTAAAGTTGATGATCCGCAGACCGAATGGATTGCAGCCAACTATGGTTATTCTTTTACCGCAGCCATCAGAAAAGATAATATTTACGGCGTGCAGTTTCACCCGGAAAAAAGTCACAAATTTGGTATGCAATTATTAAAAAATTTTGCAGAACTGGCATGATGCGCAGGGTAAGAGTTATACCTGTTTTGCTTTTGCATAAAAATGGTTTGTATAAAACAGTAAAATTTGCAAAGCCTGGGTATGTTGGAGATCCTATAAACGCGGTAAAAATTTTTAACGAAAAGGAGATTGATGAAATTGTTGTGCTTGATATTGACGCTACGGCACAGAACAGGGGACCGAATTTTGAAAAAATATCAGAACTGGCCAGCGAAGCATTTATACCCCTTGCCTACGGTGGCGGCATAACAACCATGGATCAAATACAAAAACTTTTTTTTCTTGGTGTTGAAAAAATAATTTTGAATCGTTCTGCATTTATCAATCCGTCATTAATTACAGAAGCTGCAAAAAGAGTAGGAAGCCAGAGTGTTGTTGCAAGCATTGATTATAAACGGAATTTTTTTGGTAAAGAGATCGTATATACTATTAATGGTAAAGAATCTGCTAAGCTGCATCCTGTTGATTATGCACGTAAGCTGGTTGAATATGGTGCCGGTGAAATAATTTTAAATAGTATTGACCGCGACGGCACTTATGATGGCTATGATTTGGCAATGATTGAAAAAATAAGCAAGGCGGTTCCTGTTCCGGTTGTGGCAGTAGGCGGCGCTTCAGATGTGACGGATTTTAGAAAAGCAATTCAGTCAGGTGCATCTGCAGTAGCAGCGGGAAGCATGTTTGTATATCAACGTCCGCACAATGCTGTGCTTATTAATTATCCGGGCCAGGCAATACTTAAAAAAGAAATATTTGATACAATATGAATATTCTTAGTAAAGATGATTCCAATTACAGGCAATGTACGCTTAGTGTAATGGATAATATTGCAGACCCGGGCATTAGCTTTGATGACAAGGGTATCTGCAATTATTATTATGAATATAAAGCAGCTGAAAAATCTGGCACATTAACTGGTAAGGAAGCTGAAGAGGAGGTAACAAGGATAGTTACCATGTTAAAAGCAAAAGGAAAAAATAAAAAATACGATTGTATTATTGGGGTTAGCGGAGGTATAGATAGCACATACTTATCACTCAAGGCAAAGGAATATGGCCTAAGAGTTTTATGTGTTCATTTTGATAACGGCTGGAATTCTGAACTTGCCGTTATGAATATTGAAAACATCGTTTCTAAATGCGGGTTTGATCTGTTTACGTATGTTATTGACTGGGATGAATTCCGGGATATTCAATTGGCATATTTTAAAGCAGGTGTAATTGATATTGAAGCGGTAACTGATATTGCCATTTTCGATAGCCTTGATATGATTTGCGCAGAGAAAAATGTAGGTTACATTTTAGATGGCAGGAATATTTGGACAGAACAAACATTGCCGCTTAGTTGGATCAATAAAAACCCCAATAATTTATATGCCATTCATCAGAAGTTTGGAAAAATAAAACTTGACAGATATCCTTGTAAATTTAAGAATGGCAAACACCTGCGGCCTAAAGGTAGTTATACAAGCATACCACTGCTGAATTACCTTGATTACAATAAAAAAACAACAAAGGAAATAATAGCCCGTGAACTTGGTTGGAAAGATTATGGCGGTAAACATTATGAATCTGTTTTTACAAGATTTTACCAGGGGCATATACTCCCGGAAAAATTTCATGTAGATAAAAGGAAAGCACATTTAAGTAACCTTATATTTTCGGGGCAGATAACCAGGCAGGCTGCACTGGAAGAGTTGGAGAAACCAGTTTATCCCGAAGGCAAACTGACTATTGACAAAACATTTGTTTTGAAAAAATTAGGATTTTCCGAAGAAGAGTTTGCCGAGTATATACATGCAGCGCCGGTTCCACATGCTTTTTATGGTAATGAAGCAGGTTCTTATATGCCTGGATATATGGTTGCCCGGCAATACCTCGGCAAAATAAAAAGGAAAATATTTTCATAGTTTATCATGCCTGTATTTAAAAGCGTTTAATAATTACATCATTGGAAAAGAAAATTCGTTTTGCAATTGTTGGCTGTGGTCGTATAGCCCAGCGCCATGCTGAACATATAAACAACATAGGATTACTTGTTGCTGTATGTGATACAATACCAGCTAAGGCTGATGCCCTGGCGAAACAATACGGCGCAAAGGCCTATTATACTATTGAATCTTTGCTGGATGGAGAAAAAGAAACCGATGTGGTATCTGTTTGTTCGCCCAATGGTTTGCATGCTGCACATTCTATTAAAGCGCTTAATGCAGGCTTTCATGTATTGTGCGAAAAACCAATGGCTATTAATGTGAACGATTGTGGTGAAATGATTAAGGCCGCAGAAAGATATAACAAACGGCTTTTTGCTATTAAACAAAACAGGTTTAATCCGCCTGTTGATGCAGTTAAAAGCGCAATTGATGCTGGCAAACTAGGAAAAATTTATAGCATACAGTTAAGTTGTTTTTGGAACAGGAATGATGACTATTACCATAATTCCTGGAAAGGTACTAATGATATGGATGGAGGAACTTTGTATACACAGTTCAGTCATTTTATAGATTTATTGTACTGGATTATTGGCGATATAAAGAATGTGGAAGCATATACCGGTAACTATGCACATAAAGGCGTTATTGAATTTGAAGATACAGGTGCAATAATAGTTGAGTTTTATAATGGCGCTATCGGTACTATAAACTATACCGTAAACAGTTACCAGAAAAATATGGAAGGCTCTTTAACCATTTTTGCAGAAAAAGGAACTGTAAAAATTGGTGGCCAGTATTTAAACGAACTTGAATATCAGAATATAAAGGATTTTAAAATTGAGAACCTTGCAGAAGGCAACAAGCCGAATAATTATGGCAACTATGTTGGTTCTATGAGCAACCACGATAAAGTATACCAAAACCTGGTAGATGTATTGTTGAACAATGCCAGTATTACCACCAGTGCTTTTGAAGGTTTAAAGACAGTGGAGATTATAGATAAAATATACAACAAGGCGAAAAAATGTAATTAAGCAGCATCATAATTAAGCTGTGTTGCCAGGCCCTGTTTTAAGCCGGGCTTATTAATTTAAAAGGAGCATGTTATTTAATTCAATTGAGTTTGCCTTTTTTTTTCCTGTTGTAACTATTTTATTTTTCTTACTTCCTCATAAATTCAGGTGGTTTCTTCTGCTGGCTGCAAGTTGTTTTTTTTACATGTTTTTTAAGCCAGTGTATATACTCATACTGGCTTTTACAATAGTTATTGATTATTTCGCCGGCATCTGGATAGCAAATGAAGAACGAAAAAAGCAAAGGAGGTTGCTGCTTTTATTAAGTATTATTGCCAATGTTGGCGTTCTAGCAGTTTTTAAATACTTTAATTTTTTAGCAGAAAATATTAATGTTTTATTTGGTGCAATATATGTTCATAAGACAATTCCATTACTAAATATATTATTGCCTATTGGTTTGTCATTTCACACTTTTCAGGCAATGAGCTATACCATTGAAGTTTACAAAAAACGACAAGCCCCTGAAAGGCACTTTGGTATTTACGCTTTATATGTAATGTTCTACCCGCAACTTGTAGCAGGGCCAATTGAACGGCCTCAAAATATTTTACATCAGTTTCATGAAAAAAAGTTTTTTGATTATGAAAACATGAGACGAGGGCTTATACTAATTGCCTGGGGGATGGTTAAAAAAGTTGTAATTGCAGACAGGCTTGCTCTTTTTGTAAACCAGGTTTATAATAATCCGTCAGAATACAGTGGATTGCCGCTTGTGATTGCAACTGTTTTTTTTGCATTTCAAATTTTCTGTGATTTTTCAGGTTATTCAGACATTGCTATAGGAACAGCCAGGTGTATGGGTTTTAATCTTATGACCAATTTTGACAGACCTTACCAATCAACAAGTATTAGCGAATTCTGGAGAAGATGGCATATATCACTGTCTACCTGGTTCAGGGATTATGTATACATTACTATGGGTGGCAACAAGGTTTCTAACAACAGGAGATATTTTAATCTTTTGATTGTTTTTTTACTCAGTGGTGTATGGCATGGCGCTAACTGGACATTTATTATATGGGGAGCATTGCACGGATGTTATCTTATTGCAGAAGATATATTTTACAAGAAATACAACTACATTAAAGAATCTGTAAACCCATATGTTAAATTGACAAAACAGGCAATTGTTTTTTTGGCAGTAATACTTGCGTGGATTTTTTTTAGGGCTTCTACTGTGTCTGCATCATTTTATATTCTAAAAAATTTCTTTCTAGATTGGGGAGTACAGATAAAGAAGGTTTTACGAAATGAAAATATGTTAAGATTGAAATTGTTATACCTAGGCCAGGATGGTATTCAGTTTTACCTGGCTATCTTTTTTATTCTGCTAATGATTATTATTCATCGTTTACAAGGAAAGGTAAGTTTTGATGAGTGGGTGATAAATAAAAATAAGAAAGCGCGGTGGTCTTTGTATTATGGCATGTTACTACTTTTTATATTTTTTGGTGTATTTAACAGATCAGATTTTATTTATTTTCAATTTTGATTAAAATCTTCTTTGCCCGTTTTTTTCTCTTTGTAGCTCCTGTTGCTTTACTAGTAGCAATGGTCAATTATAAAATTGATCCCGCAAATATATTTTCTACAAACCTATATGTGAAAGGGATTGCAGAAATATTATCTGCCGGGCATAATGTAGATAATATAAGCAACTATGATGAACGCTTGCTGCAGGAGCAAATGATCTCTCGTCTAACTTCCTCGCCGGATATTATTGTTGTTGGTTCTAGCAGAATAATGCAGGTTGGTAACAACTTCTATCCAGGGAAAAAGGTTTTGAACTGTGGAGTTTCGCACGCCAATATAAAAGACGTAGCAGCAATTATTGGTTTGCTGGATAGTTTAAAAAAAATGCCTTCAGAAATTGTATTAAACGCAGACCCTGGTTTAATAAGCAAAGGAGGTACAAACGAATGGGAAAGTCTTTCTGTGTATTATAATTATTTTTTGAGTAAACAAGCAGGTATCAGTAATAATATGGAATCGCCTGCTATTTACATGTTTAAAAAGCGATTTTATTCTTTGTTTTCACCACAATATTTCCAGTCATCGCTTTTATTTTTAGGTAAACGCCGTACAAAAAAATATACCGACGTAGGCAACAACATACCCTCACTCTATGGAAGGATAAATGACGGGACAGTTTCTTATTCGTATGAATATATGCACCCTGATAGTGCAGAAATGGTAGCTAAAGCATATGATGAAGGAAAGGCAGGACATTTTGATGCAATTGATACAGCCCATGTACAACTTCTGGAGAAGGTACTTGATTATTGTGCTGAAAAAAAAGTACAGGTAAAAATGTATATGCTGCCATATCACCCGGCATTTTATACTGCTACTAATAAATACCACCAACAACAATTTGTTTTGTATACAGATTATTATAAAACACTTGCGGCAAAAAGAAATCTTCCTTTAGCAGGAAGCTTTGATCCTGCAGTGTATAATATTACTGGCAGTTGCTTTTATGACGATAGTCATTCTTCTGCAGAGAGCCTTAAGAAAATTATAAAAGAGCAATAATGCACATTCCGTTTGTAGATCTGAAGGCACAGTACAATAGCATTAAAACAGAAATTGATACTGCCATTAGCAATGTTTTAAATGAAACAGCATTCATAGGTGGTAAATATGTAAAAGAATTTGAAGCAAATTTTGCAACGCTTTATGGAGTAAAGCATGTGATAAGCTGTGCTAACGGAACAGATTCTTTATACATCATAATGAAAATGCTGGGTATTGGGACCGGGGATGAAGTAATAACAGTTGCCAATAGCTGGATATCTTCTTCTGAAACCATTACGCAGGCTGGTGCAACACCTGTTTTTGTTGATATTGATCCTGTGTATTACAGCATGGATGAGACGCTTCTTGAGAAGGCGATTACAAAAAAAACAAAAGCAATTATTGCAGTGCACTTGCAAGGACAAATGTGTGCAATAGATTTAATAAAGTACATTTGTGATAAGCATGGTATTTATATTATTGAAGATTGTGCACAGTCTCATTTTTCTGAGCATAATGGTATAAGGGCCGGGCTTACAGGTATTGCTGCTTCGTTCAGTTTTTATCCTGGAAAAAACCTTGGGGCTTATGGCGATGCTGGTTGTATTATTACCAAAGATGACATGCTTGCAGAAAAATGCCGCATGTATGCAAATCATGGTGCGTTAATAAAGCACCAGCACCAAATGGAGGGTATCAACAGCAGAATGGATGGATTACAGGCTTCTATATTAAATGCAAAGCTTGCGCATATAGAGAAATGGACAACACAACGAGTATCGACAGCTGCAAATTATAATCAGCTTCTTAAAAATATACCACAAATTAAAACGCCTGCTACAAGGCCTTCTACAAGGCATAGTTTTCATTTGTATGTAATTAGGGCGCAAAACCGTGACGGACTTGCTAAATACCTGAAACAAGAAGGTATAGAATGTGTAATTCACTACCCCACAATATTGCCATTGTTACCAGCTTACAAGTATTTAAACAAAACGCCAGCCAGCTATCCTGTGTCGTATTTACTACAACAAGAGATACTTAGCTTACCTCTTTACCCTGAACTTACTTATGAGCAACAGGAATACATTAGTAAAACGGTAAGAAATTTTTATGCAGCTAATTAACTGTTGCCCTGATAAACAAGATACTGTTGTTTAAAAAAATGAAATTGGAATTAAAGAATAAAACAATAATTATTATTTCGCAGGAAGATTGGGGGGATATGTTTATATCCAAACATCATTATGCTATTGAATTGAGCAAACGCGGCAATAAAGTCTTTTACATTAATTCCCCAGATCTGGAAAGACAGTTAAAAAGAGGAGAAATTAAAATAACTTCAACCAGATACGAAAACATTAAAGTTATATCGCATCGTTTATTTTTCCCTTTTTTCTTCAAGGAGAAATATACTAAAATCTATAATTTTCTTATTCAATTTCAGATAAAAAGGCTTTTGAAAAAAATTGGTATCAAACCAGATATAATATGGTCTTTTGATCTCTCTAACGCAACACCCTTATGTTACTTTCCAGAGCAATCGCTTAAGATCTTTATGCCGGTGGATGCTCCGACTCAAAATTATGCAATTGCGGCAGCCAAAGGCGCCAATACTATTTTTTCAGTTACAAATGAAATTCTTGATTACTATAATGAATTTACTACTCCCAAACATTTTATAAATCATGGTGTTGCCGATTATTTCATAAGCACTGATATTAAAACAGATATAAATAATCCGATAAGAATAGGATATTCTGGAGGATTGCTACGTAATGAAATAGACTGGGATACTTTTTTTACCATTATTAAGAATAACCCCGATAAAGTTTTTGATTTTTGGGGGGAATATGATTTTGAAAAATCGTTTATTAGTAAATCCAGGAACAAAAATGAAACAATTATACAGAATATTGAGGCACTTAAAAGTTTCCCCAACGTAAAACTGCATGGTGTATTAAATGCTACAAAATTATTTGATGCCATTAAAGAAACTGATGTACTGATGATTTGTTATGATATAAAAAAAGATCAAAGTCATGGTACCAATTATCATAAAATACTGGAATATCTTGGAACAGGTAAGGTGGTTATATCAAACAATGTAAGCACGTACTCTAAAAATTATCCCGGAGTATTGCAAATGGCAACCAGCAGGGAAAACAATGAAGAGTTACCCGTTCTTTTTTCAGAAGTTACACAAAATATTGATTTATATAATGCAAGGCAAAAACAGGAAGAAAGAATAAATTTTGCAAAAGAGTTTACTTATACAAATCAAATAAATAAAGTAGAGTTTTTTTTACAAAAGATAAATTCAAACATTAACTATTAAGATTAGACTAATTTTATAAAATGGTTTTAGCTAACAAAATGATAGAGGTTTTTAAGAGAATTGCGTTTCCTTCAGGGGAACCTTATATGTTTAGAGGAAGTAAATTGTATTTTAAAGCCGGAACAAGGCCTGTAAGGCGAAAATATATTGATTCTGAAAGTGATGTTGTTAGGAACGACGTACTTCAGATTAATTATTTTGAGCAAAATTTTCAGCCAAATAATATTTTATGGGATATAGGCTCTCATAAAGGGCACTATAGCATTTTTGCAGCTAGCATAGCAGCGGGGCCAAATCAAGTTTTTTCATTTGAACCCGATTCTTCTGCACGAGAAGTTCAAGAGGAAAACATCAAGTTAAATAATCTAGTAAAAAAAATCAGCTTATCAGATGTTGCTATAGGTAACATAAACGGGATAGTAAAGTTTAGATCGATGGGGGGCAATGCCAATTCTCATATAGTTACAGATTTGAACGAAAGTGAGCCAGATATTGTTTCAGTTAAGTCTAGAACTATTAATTCATTGCTGGATGAACTACCCATCCCTGATTTTGTAAAAATAGATACTGAAGGTGCTGAAATTGATATTCTAAAAGCTGCTTTTAAATTGCTTGAAAATAGCAAAGTAAAATTTATATGCGAGCTCCATCCTTTTGCCTGGGGTGATTTTAAAGTAGATTATAATGAGTTTACAAGTATTCTGAACAATTATGGACGCCGGGCATTTCCACTCGATATAAGAAAAAATGTAACAGATCTTCCTTTCTATGGTACAGTGCTTTTTTAATGTATCAATTTGTTTTGTCTGACATTGAAACGAATTAATTATATCACAAACATACCTTTTGAAGAAGCTTCAGGCGGATGGTCTGGTATGAATTATCATATCTGTCGACAACTGGCTCAAAGGCTTGATGTACATGCTATTCAAGATATCAATCCCGCTTATATACTTCATGAAAGGATAGTGTCTAAAGTGAGACGTCAATTGGGGATGACTAGTTTATATCCCGCGTTTACACATACACGGCTACAGCAAATTGCATCAATGGTTGAAAGCAAAATTGACAAAACCACTTCAATGAATTTTTTTCATGGCGCTACTCCATGGATACATGTAAAGTCTGATTTGCCTTATGCTTTATATATGGATGCTTGTTTTGCCACTTATATTGATATCTATCATGATAAAAGTCTATTTAACGAAAAACAATTAAGTAGTATTTATAAAAAAGAAATTTCTTTTTTGCAAAAAGCTGGGAAAGTTTTTTTTAGCTCATTATGGGCACTAAACGATACTAAAAAGAGATATCAAATAGAAGGTAAGAATTTTTTGGTTGCAGGATTGGGCGGTTACTTGGCTAATAACAAAAGCAATGGAAATAAAAACGGGCTTTATTTTTTATTTGCAGGGCTTGATTTTATCGGAAAAGGGGGAGATAAAGTTGTAAGGGCCTTTAAAAAAATACATGCAACCAACCCGCAATATTCACTAAAGATAGCCGGGCAAAAACCTCCTAATGAATACTTAAACAACGACGGAGTTGAATATGTAGGTTTTTTTGATAAAAGCAAACCAAGTGATTTTGATAATCTAACAAGACTCTTTAGCGAAGCCACTGCTTTCGTTTTGCCTACATCAAAAGATATAACACCGTTAGTAATAATAGAAGCAGGCAGCGTTGGCTGCCCTGTTATTTCAGTTAATAATTTTGGTATCCCTGAAATGGTGAAACATATGGAGACTGGTATACTGGTTGAGCAAGGAGAAAATCTTGAATGGGAATTACAAAAAGCAATGTTATTATTGGCTGAAGACAACGAACTAAGAAACAGGCTGGGTACAAACTCCCGAACCTATGTATCTGAGTATTTCAATTGGAACAGGACCGGGGAGTTTATTTTTAATGGCATACTGTGAATATGATAAACAACTATGGAAAAGATATCGGTTATCATTTGTACATATAACCCTAATAAGAAAATATTTGAACGCTGCCTAAAAGCTATTTCAGCTTCCATGGCTAATATTACAATAGCAGAAATTATTATTGTTGATAATAATTCAACCAATGCTGTTTCAACAGAAAATTATGTACTGGATTTTCTTTCACTTAACAGGAATGCAAAAGTTGTTATAGAAAAGAAACAAGGGCTTACGCCTGCAAGGTTAAAAGGTATAACAGAGTCAACGGGTGATTTACTGATATTTATTGATGACGATAATATTATAGCTCCGGATTTTTTTGAACAAGGTATAAATGTGTCAAAAACAAATGAAAATATTGGCGCATGGAGCGGACAGGTTTTGCTTGAATTTGAAAAAGAACCGGAAGCATGGACAAAAAAATATTGGGGCTTATTGGTATATAGGGAATTTCATGAAGACTATTGGTCAAACCTTCCGCATCTTGAAGCTACAATGCCTTGTGGTGCTGGCTTGTTTATCCGAAAAAATGTAGCTGATTTTTATTACAATTTGCATGAAACAGGGCTACGTGAAATACAATTAGATAGAAGTGGTAAATCATTGTTTTCCGGGGGGGATAATGATATGGCAGGGTGTGCATGTGATATAGGATTGGGTGTTGGCTTGTTTCATAAAATATCTGTAACACATTGCATACCTTCTTTTCGTGTTGAGAAAGAATATCTTTTAAGACTAGCTGGCGGAATTGCTGCATCAACAATAGTATTAAAATCCTATAGGGGTATAATAAGTAACCCGCCTTCGTATAAAACAAGAATTGCAAATGGTATAAGATTGATTATTAAAAACCCAATAGAAAAATTGTTTTTTAAAGCAATTCTTGATGGCGAAAAAAAAGGTAGATCTTTGGTTAAACAGTATAAAAAATAATTTTATTGCACTAATAAAACTTACAAGATATTTCGGATATGCGTTTGCAAAACAAATATTGTTTAAAGAATTGAATATATTTTAAAAGCATAGTAATTAATGAAAAAAATACTCAAATCATTATTGATAAAAAATGGATATACTCTCGGAAGTACAAAGTATATCTTAAAACAGGTTTTGAATAATGATCATACTCTAAAACTGAATTTCGACCATGTATTATCCGACTATATTTTGAATAGGGCGAACGAACATCCGTTTAGTTTTATTCAGATTGGAGCTTTCGATGGAATTGAATGTGATCCACTGCGCAAATATTTATTAAAATATGATTGGAAGGGAATCTTAATGGAGCCGCAACCAATACCATTTAACAAACTTCAAAAGGAATATGCAAACAGGCCCCTTTTAAAAGTTTTAAATGCAGCTATTGGTAAAGCAAAGGGCCAAACATCATTATTTACATTAGACGGGAGTGATATTCCTGAATGGTCAAAAGGTATGGCTTCATTCGATAAACAGAATATTTTAAAACACAGTTATTTGATCCCTGATCTTGAAAAGAAAATTCGTGAAATAGAAATTAGTACTATAACATTTGAAGATATATTCTTAATGAATACATTACAGCACCTGGATTTATTGCAAGTAGATACTGAAGGTTTTGACGCAGAGATTATTTCAATGTTCCCTTTCAATAAATTAAAGCCTGCCATTATTCATTTTGAATCGAAACACATTAAAAAAGATCGCTTAGAGAGCCTATTGGATTTTTTAATCAGGCATGGATATTATTTTGCTTACGACGGGGAAGAAGATATGATGGCGGTATTAAAAAATTCGGGTAGCTAATTTTAATGTAGTGCATATTTAAAACATTTTTTAACTCAGTTATAATGACTTTTGATCAATTTTACCGGAAGCTTCCGTCTTTTAAAGGGAAACTTCGCCTGGCAAATATGCTGTTTGGGCGTGCTGCAACCAATAAATATGTAGAAACAAAATCGGGCAATTTTTTTCTGCCCAATTTAAAAGACAACCAATATTTTGAAATTTATACCAAAGGCAATTATGAACCAGACCTGGTGAAGTTTATTGTAAAAGCGCTTCCGCCAAATGGATGCTTGCTCGATATTGGTGCAAATATTGGTTCTGTCGCTATACCAGTTGCTTTAGCAAGACCCGATGTTAAAATAATATCTGTAGAAGCATTGCCAAGAAATTTTGAATTTCTTTTAAAAAATATACAAGCCAATAAGCTAACTAACATACATGCTTTAAATGTATGTTGTTCAAATGTAGATGGCAAAGTGATGAAATTTTATCATCATGAATATAAGGTTGGCAGTAGCTCTTTTCATTCTCTTCATAGTAAAGACTATGTAGAACTCATTACAAAAACGCTTGACAGGCAACTTGAGGAATTGGGTATTGATAAAGCAGATGTAATGAAAATTGATACGGAGGGATCTGAGGCATTAATTTTTCAAGGAGCTTCCAACTTATTTAAAAAATCGAAGCCTGTTGTATTATTTGAGTTTAATGAATTTTATGAAAAGGCTGTTGAAGGCCTTCAATCGGGAGACGCACAACAGTTATTATTAAATGAAGGATATCAAATTTTTAATTTTGATTCCTACCCAAATGAAAAACCTTTCCCAGAAGCTTTAGTTAAAGGCTCGGGGGAATTTTTGGCAATACATGGGTTAAAAAACTAAATGTATTTTCATTTATCAGGTGCTATCATAATAAATTTTATTCGCCGTAAAAAAAGAATACTGTCAATGAGTAAAACACTCAATGAAGTTTTGTCAAATGGCAGAGAGAACAATTTTAATGCTATTCGTCTTTTAATGGCTTTGGGTGTGTTATATAATCATTCATTCAAATTATTTAATAATAACGGAAGGCAGGATGTTGTTAACTATTTGTTTGGTTTTTTCGATGCGGGTAGTTTATCTGTAGCAGTTTTCTTCCTTATATCAGGAATGTTGCTAACGCAATCTTTTTTTAATACACAAAGCAGAATAAAATTTATTTTAAAAAGGATAATGAGAATTTTTCCCGGATTGTTGGTTTGCCTTTTATTTACTGTTTTTATTGTTGGAACAATTAATACAACATTTCCTTTACAACAATATTTTTCAGATAGGGCTGTATACAGGTATTTCTATAACATTTTTTTGAGCAATGAAGTGTTTGCGTATAATCTTCCCGGGGTTTTTACAACCAATAAATGTCCGTTGGTTGTAAATGGCAGTTTATGGACGCTGCCTTTTGAATTACTCTGTTATATCTTTCTTTTCATTATTTTATCAGTTGCTTTTTTTTCTATTTCAAAAAAACATGGAGTTCTAAAAAAGGTTTTGTTTTTTTTGCTGGTTATTTATTTTAGTGCCTATTTATTAAATGGTGTATACATTATTTCAAGAATAAAAGAACTAGTTACCGGTTTTAGCACTGATCTTGTGGCGGATAATAACCCGGTGTTTCTTTTTTTCTTTTTTGGAACCGGCATGTTGTTCTATTTATTCAGGAACTACATCAGGCTAAATTATTTTTATTTTTTGTGTATTTCTATCCTACTTGCTCTAGCACATAATTTTCATCTTTCGTTTTTGCAAAGATTCCTTGAATCGGCCACTATTGCTTATGGAACAATTGTGCTGGCAGGTGCAAAATGGTTGCACCCGGCCAATTTTAAATTAGACCCGTCCTACGGTATTTATTTGTACGCATGGCCAGTTCAGCAAACTTTTGCTCACTATTTTAACCTGGGTTCGTACGAGAGTATGTTGTATACTATCCCCACATCTGTATTGCTAGGATGTCTCTCCTATAAATTTATTGAAGGCCCTGCACTGGCGACTGTAGGTCCGTTTTATAAGCGATTGATTAAGGAGAACGAATTGGTAATGGCGTAGTGCTTGCTTAAATTATATTCTGGCTTGATTAAGATTATTCATATTGTAGAGAACCTTGACAAAGGTGCTGTGGAGAATTGGCTTATACGGGTGTTCCTGGAAAGCAGGAAACTTAGACCTGATTGGCAATGGACGTTTTATTGTATTCTTGGTAAAGAAGGGAGATTGGATGAAATAGTCAAAGCAGCAGGCGGAAAAATTATTTACTCGCCTTATTGGATCAGCGATAAGTTGCTATTTCTGAAAGCCCTTAGAAAAACATTAAAGAGCGATAGGTATGATATTATTCATTCTCACCACGATTATTTAAGCGGTTTTTATTTGTTTGCTACTGCTGGCATAAAGTTTAAGAAAAGAATACTTCAGGTACATAACACGGATAAAATACTTCCTGTAGGAAGTGAACGGTTACAAAAATCTTTATTACCCATTTTTAAAAAATCAGCAGTTTATTTCAGTAATCTTATTATTGGAATTTCAAAGAATACACTTTTAGAATTTGCAGGCTCACTATCTAACAATAAAAAAAAATACCGCGTTTTATATTACGGAATAGACCTTACACCTTTTGACATTATTGCTACAAGCAATAATTTATTTTACAAGGAGATGAATATACCTGTGAATGCAAGAGTACTGCTTTTTATAGGCAGACTAAATGTGTTGAAGAACCCGGTATTTGTTGTTGAAATTCTTGCTGCTCTTAGTAAAAAGAGAAAAGATGTATATGCCATTTTTGTAGGAAATGGAGATGAAGCCACTATTTTGAATAAAGCTATTGAACTTGGCCTAAAGGATAAAATACGTTTGGCAGGTTGGAGAAATGATACAGTTGCGCTTATGAAAGCGGCAGATATTTTTGTTTTCCCTCGTGCTGAATATCCGAAAGAAGGGCTTGGATTGGTGGTGGTTGAAGCCCAGGCCGCTGGTCTGCCAATGTTATTGTCTAAAGGAATAGTGGAAGATGCAATAGAGATACCAGCGTTGGCCCACGTTCTTCCATTAAATAATAACCCGGAAGAATGGGCTGTAGAAGCTGATAAAATTTTAAACACAGATAGCATTGATAGAGGGCAAGCATATCTGGAGATGAAAAAATCGAAATTTGAAATGAAAAGAGCTACAGAAAATTTTATAAATCTGTATGAAGAGTGAGTGCCCACAAAAGATAAAAGTTCTTCATATTATAGATGGTTTTGGAGCTGGTGGAGCTGAAACATGGTTACTTGCAGTTACACGTTATCTTCAATCGCATCCGGAAACTGGCTTGCATATCGATTTTCTTGCAACTGGAGGGCAGTCTTCAATTTATGATGAAGAAATTTTACAAACCGGGGCAAGAATTTTTTATATTAAATATTCAATTAAAAAATATTTTTCATTCCGTAGATCTTTTATAGAATTGCTTAAGAAAGAAAAATATGATGCAGTACATGATCATCAGGATTTTATTTCGGGATGGCATTTTTTATCTGGATTAGGTTTTTTGCCCCCAATAAAAATTGCACACTTGCACAACCCTTATAATTTTGTACACAATTATGTAGTTAATCCGGGTAGATGGCTATCATTCAGACTTGGACGATTATTAACGGTTTTACTTACTACCAAGATAACAGGTACTTCAAATGCTGTAATGGATGAATATGGATATAACAAGTGGCCATATAAATCAAAAAGAGTTGAACCAGCATACTGTGGATTCGATGTAAAGAAATTTCAATTTGATAAAAATAGAAAAGCAATTCTTTGTAATGAGTTAGGCTGGAATCCGGAACTTTCTAAGATTGCTTTATTTACAGGTAGGATAGGCCTGCACGGATATGATGCAGCTAAAAACCAAAAAAACCCTGAATTTGCATATCAAGTTGCCAAAATTCTGATTACAGCAAATGAAAACTGGCGATTTTTATTTGTAGGATTTAAAGGGTCTCTTGGAGCTACAATGGAAGCCGAAATTATTGCAGAAGGGAAAGAAGATAAAATAAAATTTTTGGGCTTAAGAAATGACGTTTCTTCAATTATGTCTGCATCAGACGTACTTGTTTTTCCTTCTCTTTGGGAAGGGTTAGGTATGGTAGTGGTAGAAGCTCAAGCTTCTGGTTTACCTGTAGTTATTTCTAATACAGTTCCAAAAGAAGCTATTGTCATAAAAGAATTGGTAAGCATAAAAAAATTAAAAGCAGGGCCTGTTGAATGGGTAAATGAAATACTTCATGTAGCCCAAATTCCTTTAAGACGAGAAATGTATTCTTCAGGCATTGCTAAATCTGTTTTTTCCATAGAACATTCCGTAGATAAATTAATACAACTCTATTCCCTAAACCATGATTGTAAAAAGGATATTTATCAATACCTACAAATATGATTTTCAATTTGCAAGAATTTGCATAGCAAGTGTGAGGTATTGGTACCCGGATATACCCATTTATCTTATAAAAGATACAGGGGCTGGTTATTTCAGTACAAAGCTTGTAGAAAAAAAATGGAGTGTCAATATTTTTGAAACTCATAAAAAAAGTTTTGGATGGGGATATGGCAAACTGGAGCCACTTTTTATTCAAGATGACGCTTCTTTCTTGGTGCTTGATGCAGACACAGTTTTTACCGGACCCGTAGTAGATAAAGTAAAAGATATACAAGCACAATTCATAGTTGATGATGAAGAGCAACCCGCCAGCCGTTTTAATGAAATTTATTACAACCTGGAAAGGATAAATGAAATTGCTGTTGATTTTAAATATCCGGGCTATAGCTTTAATTCTGGACAATGGTTTGGTACTTCTGGGATAGTTTCAAGAGAAGATTTTGCCAAAACACTTGATTGGACTGATCCGCCAAAGCCCAAGTTTCCTGACATTGTATTTAATGGCGATCAGGCAAACCTCAATTTTGTATTTCATCTTAAAGAGCAGACAGAGCAATTATCAATCAGCAGGACAAAACTTATGATTTGGCCAAATGCCGGAAATGCTGATTTCCTTAATCTGGCACATATAAAAGCAAAGCAAACAAACAATGCCTTTGTAATTCATTGGGCTGGTATGAAATTTAAAAAAATAACCACCCTCCCAAGAGCTGATATTTTACAATTTTATAAAAAATTCTATTATACAAAAATGAGCAAGCTACAGCCGCTTGCCGATGCTTTTAATTTTATCTATCTCTATTATGAAAAAAAAGCGAACTTATTTTTTAATAAAATAACAAAGCGGAGTTCTCGTTAATGCGTATTTTATATATAAGCCCCTATAGCATTGGAAGCACTAGCAGAATGCGAGGCAAATATTTGGAGCAAATACTCAACCCGAAAGAATTCAAAGTTGTTGATACCAGTATACCACTGGCGCAAACAAGTAGGTTATTTCGATCATTGGGCTGGAGGTATAAATTTGGCCCCCTTATTCACAATATTAACCGCTACATTTCAGATGCTCTAAAAGGTGATTATAGTTTTGATCTTGTATGGATAGACAAAGGAGTGTTTATAGAACCGGAAATTGTACAAAAATTGAAACAATATTCACATAAGCTTGTACACTATACACCAGATCCTGCATTTACATTTCACCGTTCGAAATTATTTTACAACGCTTTAAATTTATACGACTATTGTATTACTACTAAATCGTTCGAGATAGATAATTATAGGGCTTATGGTGTTAAAACAATTTTCTGTACGCAAGGATATGACCCATTATTACACAAGCCTTACTATTCTTTTGATAAAAAGAAAGGAATTGTTTTCATCGGACACAACGAAGGTGATAGAGAATATACGATTGCAAAATTAATTGAACAGAATATACAGGTAACTATTGCAGGTAACAGCTGGGGAAGATTTGCAAGAAAATACAGTAATAACAAGTATCTTATTTATAAAGGAAAGGGTATTTATGGAGAGCAATATGCAAAAGAATTATCAGCTGCTGCAATAGGACTAGGGTTCCTTTCAAAATGGATTCCTGAGCTTCATACTACCCGAACGATAGAAATTCCAGCCTGTGGTACGGCCTTGGTTTCAGAAAGGAATGCAGAAATAAGCTCAATTTTTTCAGATAATGATGTTATTTTTTTTGATCGAACAGAAGATATTACTGAGAAAGTGAAATATTATTTATCCAATTTGGAAGTTTTAAAACAAGTTACAGAAAATGGGCATCA
This sequence comes from Chitinophagaceae bacterium, assembly GCA_044227095.1. Lineage (GTDB taxonomy): Bacteria > Bacteroidota > Bacteroidia > Chitinophagales > Chitinophagaceae > JACMLD01. The sequence goes on from JBGAFV010000001.1 coordinate 1,753,826, forward strand.
TAAAATAATAAATGGTGGTTTTAGCTATTTTGAAATTATGAATAGATTAGTGCAGCAAATAAAATAGAAAATGTTGCTTCAGAAGTGTTTTTTGATAACAATTAAGGTAAAAATAAATGGGTTTTACGGGTTCAAAAATTTTGTGCTTTATTGATTTAATACTCTTGGTGTGTTGTGTTTTTCCCCAAGCATATCCTCAAATTGCTATTTTGGTTTTTATAACAGGACTTCTGCGCCTTATATTTAAAATCGGAAATGGCTCTTTTTTTCTTGAATTATTGTATGTATATACATCATTCACTTGCCTTTTAATGCCCTTGCTTGGGTATGTTTATTTCCCTAGTACAAATTCAGTAGCAAAATTATGGGTAAGGTTTATGCCTGTTCCTCAAGAGCAATACTTTTCATTTACTATGCCTGCCGTAATTTTTATGGGGCTGGTGTTTTTTCTTTTTAGGTCAAAAAGCCCGGATGATGCTCCTGTAATTAATAGTTTAATAAAACATGTAAAAAAAGATATACTTACAATACCTATAAAATCTATACTTACCTTAACTTTTATTTCGCTTATTGCTTACAATTTATCAAATGTGCTTCCTGGATCTTTGCGGCAATTAAATTCATTTTTATATTATAGCCTCTTTGCAATGCTGTTTTATATAGTGTTTTATGAAAACTTTCCTTTTAAAATATATTTTATTGCAGGTTTTGGGGTGTTTTTAATATTTGATGCACTCCGGTACGGAATGTTTACCATTATAGCTTATATGGGTGGCCTTTTTCTTATTCTATTATTGGCGGGAAGACGTATTTACATGAGCCAGAAACTTGGTATTTTGATAGTAGGAATTATTTTTATAACATTTCTTCAATTGTTTAAACTTGACTTGCGAAAGTCAAGAAAAAAAGGACAAGATCCATCTGTATCAGAAGTAGCTTCACGTGTTTTACAGAATACTCAATCAGCAAAATTTGATGATATTTTATTCCCGTTATATTTTCGTATGAACCAAGGGTTTAACATTGCATTGGTGCAACGTAGAATACCAAAGAAAGTAGATTATTTAAATGGAGGATATCTTGCACTTGGCTTTGCTTCTGCATTTGTACCAAGATTATTCTGGGCAGATAAACCTGAAGCTGGAGGCAGGGAAAATATGCGTATTTATACGGGCTACATTGTTACTACCTGGTCAACTAATGTTGGACCTATTGGTGAAGCATATGGCAATTTTGGGTATTGGGGAGGTTGGATATATATAATGACCTTTGCTGCCTTTATAAGATTTGCCTACACTAAATTCATTGCTATTTGCTTTAAGATCCCTATTCTACTCTTATGGATGCCACCTCTTTTTTTTCAAACTATTTATTCCATTGAAGCAGACTCACTTCAGGTTTTTAACTCATTATTAAAAGGGGTAGTTTTTATGATAATTATGTATAAGTTGTTTCCAAAACTTTTTCCTTTCAAAACTACATCTCATTAGAATATACAAATGCGAGTAACACTATTTTACACGTTCCGTACAACTAATAACAAAACAATTGCAATCCCCATCACAAAAACTGATAAAAAAATTTAATGGACATCATTTACGAAAACCATTAACTGGAGGCGACAAGCTGAAGATTCGATTTGTAGGTTTCTGTATTTCTACAATGAATACAATTGTAGATCTTTTCAAAAAAGTATTATTTAGAACTACTAAAAACCCTAAAAAAATTTTAATATTCAGAACAGGTTCTCTAGGAGACTCTGTATGTGCTACGCCAGCACTTAACCTTATTAGAAGACATTATCCTGGTGCACGCATTACCCTTCTTTCCAATGCAGGAAAAAAAAGCTTGGTTAGCCCTGATAAGGTTATTGACAGAATTTTGTACGATGATATGATAAATTACCTTGGCATTCCTTTTACTAAGTTGTTAAAGAGTTTAAGAAAAGAAAAATTTGATTTAGTAATACATTTAACCCAGGTTGAATCTCCATTTCTAAGATTGCTAAGAGACATGATATTATTAAGATTTGTTGCACCATCTGGCTGGGGATGGCGACTTTCCAGAATTATGATATTCCGGAAAAAAATTGAAAAATATATTTTTTATCCAAATGAAGCACAGCGACTCTTATGGATATGCAGAGAAAATGGATTGAAATATGATGAAATGGATTTTAAATTGAATTTTGAAAATGAAGACAAAGTGATTGCAGAAAATTATTTTACTTCAAATGATTTAAACGGGAAGCAGGTAATAGCAATTTCTGTAGGCGCCAATAGTGTAAAAAACCGCTGGCCAATAGAGTATTTTGCAGAAGTCATTAATTTTTTCCGTTTAAACCACCCTATCATTCTTATTGGCGGCCCAGAAGATAATGAACTTGTGCAACCTTTTATTAATCTTAAGGGAGTATACAATTGCTGTGGATTATTTACTCCTATGCAAAGTGCATTGTTAATAAAAAAGTGTTCTCTTTCATTAACTAACGATACAGGACCTCTTCATCTTTCTTATGCAGTTGGCACACCACTTATAGGGTTATTTGCATCCAGAGATTTTTACGGTAAATGGTTTCCACCAGAAGGAACTAGGCACCACGTGTTCAGAACACCTGATGTTGCATGTTCACTTTGTTTTTTTTCCCAATGCGATAATAACATATGCATGAAGGCTATAAAACCTGCTGATGTTATTAAAGCGGCTGAAGAAATTATGATGTAATCCTTATGAACAATGATCGGCCAAAAATCCTCATTTTTATTGATTGGTTTGCACCCGGTTTTAAAGCAGGTGGCCCAGTAGCGTCTTGTATTAACTTTATACATTTAATGAAAGATGATTATTCATTGTATGTTTTTACGTCTGATACAGATTTAGGAGAGAAAACGCCTTATAAAGATATCGTTGTAGGAAAATGGACAAGTTCTCCAAACTATGATTGTATGATTTATTATGCAGATAGCAATAAATCAATTCAAGGACAAATAAGAGAAGTTGTTGATTTTGTAAACCCAGATTTTGTGTATCTGAATCATATGTTCTCTCCCAAATTTGTGGTTTACCCTTTATGGCTTAAATGGAAAAATTTTATTCGTTGCAAAGTAGTAATTGCCCCGCGAGGGGCTCTATATGAAAGTGCCCTTGCAATAAAAAGTTATAAAAAAATACCTTTTATCAAACTCTTTAGATGGGTGGAAATTAATAAAAAAGTTCGATTTCACGCTACCAATACTCGCGAGGAACAAGCAATATTAAAATATTTCCCTGGTAGTGAGGTTAAGATAGCAGATGATTTACCCAACACAAAACAGCCTTCTTTTTTTTGCGTAGAAAAAAAGAAGGGAATAATAAAATGCATTTTTATTGCACGCATTCACCCTATTAAAAATCTTTCTTTCCTTCTTTCAGCTATAAGTCATGTAAAGCAACAGGTCTGCCTAACAATTATTGGACCTATAGAAGATCCTTTATATTGGGATAAATGTAAGGTACAGATCAATTCGTTGCCACAGAATATACAGGTAAATTATGAGGGAGCACTTCCTAATAATGCATTGATGCCGATTTTACAGAATCATCATTTATTTATTCTGCCTACCAAAGGAGAAAATTTTGGACATTCGATATTTGAGTCTTTTCTGGCTGGTCGGCCTGTATTAATTAGCGATCAAACACCATGGCTGCAATTGAAAGCAAACCATGTAGGCTGGGATATATCATTGGATAATCAGGATGATTTTACTACAGCAATTGAAATTGCTGCAAGCTGGGATCAGGCTATCTTTGAAGATTGGAGCAGGTCTTCATGGAATTACGCCAAAAAATTTATTGAAAACCCTGTCTTAAAACAGCAATATTTGCAGATTTTTTCATGAGTAAGAAAAAAGTAAATAATGCGTTGTATAAAACAACCATACAAATAGGAGCTTCAAAACCGAAGCAACTACTTTGGTTTATAATAAATATTTTGTTTTTTAAAAATTCACTGAATCTTTTCTCTGGCATAAAAGTATTTCTATTAAAGAGTTTTGGTGCTACATTAGGCGCAGGGGTATTGATAAAACCAGGCGTTAACATTAAATATCCCTGGAAATTAATTATTGGTGATCATGCATGGATTGGTGAAAGTGTCTGGATAGATAATCTCTCTGATGTAACAATTGGCAGTAATGTTACAATATCACAAGGAGCATTACTTTTAACCGGTAGCCATGATCATACAAAGGAAAAATTCGATTTTATTTCAAACCCTATTATACTTGAAGAAGGTGTATGGATTGGAGCAAAGGCAATTGTGTTTGGGGGAGTGACAGTGGGTTCTCATAGCATCCTTGGTATGAACTCTGTAGCAGAAAAAGATCTTCAGCCGTACATAATTTATAAAGGAAACCCAGCAGTACCTGTAATTGAAAGAGTAATTCGCTAACAATAGTTTAAAAATTCAGCAATTTTTTTTTGAAGAAATTGGTTATACAATGGATGTTGAAAAGTTAAAAATAACTCATCGTCATATTAAGGAAGCTATCCGGATTAGGAAAGTTGAGGAGAAATTTCTTCAACTTTTTTCTGAAGGAAAGTTGAACGGAACAGTACATACTTGCGTTGGTCAAGAATTTTCTGCTGTTGCATTTGCCGGGCAACTAAAGAAGAAAGATTTTGTTTTTTCCAACCACAGGTGCCATGGCCATTATCTGGCTTTTACCAGAGACACAAAAGGTTTGTTGGCAGAATTACTCGGCAAAGCATCTGGTACCAGCGGTGGTATTGGCAGCAGTCAGCATTTGTGTAACAATAATTTTTTCTCAAACGGTATACAGGGGGGAATTGTACCAGTATCGGCAGGTTTCGCACTTGCAAATAAATTAAAGCAAAATGGTGCAATTGGTATTGTATTTATCGGCGATGGTACATTGGGGGAAGGCGCATTGTATGAAACAATGAATATAATTTCAAAATGGGAAGTGCCTTTATTGATTGTTTGTGAAAATAATTTTTTTGCACAATCAACTCCACAGCATATTAATCTTGCCGGTGATATATGTGCCAGAGCGGCTGCCTTTGGTATAAAAACATTTAAAGGTGATACCTGGGATCCTGAATTGTTAATGGGCGAAGCAAAAAAAGCAATTGACTTTGTAAGAGAACAGATAAAACCTGTTTTTTTTCTTGTAGAAACCTACAGGCTTAATGCACACTCAAAAGGAGATGATGACCGGGACCCCGAAATAGTAACCAGTTTCCGTGAAAAAGATTTTTTGAATCTTTTTCAAAAGGAATCACCATCCTATTATAAAATATATAACGATGCTATTAATGAAGAGATAGACACTATGGTGATTGATATTTTACAGGAAGAGGAACAACAAATAAACACTTATTATCAGCACCAACTACATACGTCAAATAAAAACTGGTCTGCACTTGAGCCGGTAAATAAGAGACAGGTTGAGCTTATAAACCGTTTTTTTAAAGAAAAAATTGAACATGATGGGAATGTCATTTTTTTAGGAGAAGATATTCTATCGCCCTATGGAGGCGCATTTAAAGTAACTAAAGAATTATCTCAATTAAAACCCGGGCAGGTTTTCTCTACACCCATTTCTGAATCTGCGATAACAGGAATTTCAAATGGATTGGCATTAAATGGCTTTAAGCCATTTGCAGAAATTATGTTTGGTGATTTTATGACACTTGCTTTTGATCAAATTGTTAACCATGCTTCCAAGTTTCACCACATGTTTAATAAAAAGGTTAACTGCCCTGTTGTAATACGAACACCTATGGGAGCCAGGCGAGGATATGGCCCCACGCATTCTCAAACGCTTGATAAATTTTTAGTTGGCATTGATAATATAAAAACTGTTACTTTAAATACTTTTATTGATCCTGCAATTATTTATGAATCGGTATACAAAGAAAAACATCCAGTACTTGTAATAGAAAATAAAACAGATTACGGCAAAAAGATTTTGCAAAATATGGCAAAAAATTTTGTGTATGAGCGTAATCAGGATACTTTTCCAATAGTGCGGATACGGCCGGTAATATCCGAACCAACACTTACTATAGTTGCATACGGCGGCATGGCAGATATCGTAGCAGCAATGCTGGAAGATATTTTCATACAAACTGATCAAAAGGTGGAACTTATTGTACCCTCCCTTATCTCACATTTACCTACTGATTTAGTAATTGCATCTGCAATTAAAACCGGAAGACTTGCTGTAATAGAAGAAGGTACACCATTTGCAGGTATTGGCAGTGAACTGATAGCATCGGTTGCAGAAATTGCCGGAACAGGAATTAAAATAAAAAGAATAGCGGCTTATCCTGTGCCGATTCCATCCGTAAAATCTTTAGAAAATATAGTGGTGCCTGGTAAAGAAAGAATTATCAAGGAATTAAAAGAAACTTTCAGCTAATGGCATTATTACAAGAAATAAAAGTTCCGTTACTGGCGGTAAATGATACTATGCTTACTGTGGTAGAAATGAATTTTGCCAGTGGCGATAAAGTAAAAAAAGGCGACTTATTATTGGTATTTGAAACCTCTAAAACAACCTATGATGTAGAGGCAGAAGCAGATGGTTATGTCCAATACTTTTGTGAAACAGGCAAAGACTATGAAGTAAATACAATGGTTGCAAAAATAGGTAGCGAATTAGAAGACCTGGAGAAAATCAATCTACTATCAATTGTAGCACCTACTATACCGCAAGCCGAAAATTTACATCGCCCCGAAATTAAAAGCAGCTGGAAGGGTGACACAGTTTTTTCCGATGAGGCTTTACTTATACTGAAGTCAGCAAATGCAGATATTTCTGTTTTTAAAGGGCAAGATTTTGTAAGCAAAGCAGATGCAGAAGAAATACTTGGTCTTAAGCCAAAACAATCCATAAAAAATATTGCGACCGATACATTTATTAAGCAGAAAAAGCCTATACACATAGACAATTCAAAAATAATTTTAGAAAAATTGTCCTCCTCCAAAAAGAGAGAAATTGAATATTTGTCAGATATACAGTCAACAGGGTTAACAAGTACAATCAATATATTTATAGAAACTAATGGGATTTTTATAAAATTAAATTCTTCGTTGAAATATCTGAAAAATTCATTATTGCCTTTAATTGTTTATGAGACTGCACGTCTGCTTAAGAAACACCCTTTGTTAAATGCATATTTTTCAGGCAATGAAGTAGCATTGTATAAAGATGTAAATATTGGTTTTGCAATTGATATAGATAAAGGACTAAAAGTGTTAAAGTTGCCACTTACCAACGAAAAAATGCTTTCTGGAATTGAAGAAAGTATCATGGAGCTCTCAGGTAAATACCTGGATGATAATCTTGATATTAATGATCTTACTGAAATTACATTTACCATTACTGATCTTTCATCCGAAGGCGTTTCTTTCTTCAGGCCATTAATTAATACTATGAACAGCGCTATATTAGGAATATCATCTGTTGATGAAAAACTTGAGCGTTGTATGCTTAGCCTCACTTTTGACCACAGGGTTACAGAAGGAAAAGCTGTGGCTCAATTTTTAAAAGAACTTAAAGAAAGAATAGAGTCTTACAGAGCAGGCGCTTTGTACAGAACTACCGTGATATCATGTTTTAAATGTTATACAACTCTGGCGGAGGATTTAACAGATGTAGGTTTTGCCTCCTGTATAAAACCTAATGGAGAGACAGGATATATTTGTCAACGTTGTTTTAAAGGATTTTAAGGATGCAACAAAGAATTAAAGAAATACTTGGATTGTTTTTAAAATTACCTGCTGATGAAATTAATACATCTACTATTATTGATCGCTCTATTATAAAAAGTTCAATTGTGCTGCACCGGATGTATGCAAAACTTGCAGCAGAAAACTTTTTAGTCGATAATTATCAGGATGTACATACTTACGGGGATTTATTAAAAAATTTAAATGGTGAAGCAACAAATTCAGTTCATGGTAATTTGCAACGCCAGGTTAATGAAGAGCCTAATTTTATTTTATCTTCTGATGACACAGAAATGACCGGTGTTGGAATTGATATAGAAATGATCAAAGAAATGCCTATAACAGAAGATTTTAGAGAAGATATTTTCTATTCAATGAATTTTTCAGTAAATGAAATCGCTCATTGTATTCTTCAGCCAAATCCCTATGCATCTTTTGCAGGTCTTTTCGCCGCAAAAGAAGCAATTGTAAAAGCAGATAATGCTTTTAAAAAAGTAACTTTTAATAGCATTGTTATTGATCATTTTCCAAATGGCAGGCCGTTTTATAATGGATTTAATTTGTCGATATCACATACAGAAGAAGTTGCAATTGCTGTTGCAATACATTCTCAGCAAAATACATCTTCAACAAATCAGGTTTTGACAGCAGAAAGAGCAATAACTAGGTTGCCCGCCTGGGTGTGGTTAGTAATTGTATTTTCATTTTTTTTATCTGCAATATCTGTGTACCTGACTATTAGAAAGACATAGGAATTATGCTTATTTCAATTATTACTGTATCATATAATAGTGCCGCAACAATAAAAGATACGTTGCAAAGTATTAAAAGGCAACGGCATGAGTTTATTGAACATATTGTTGTAGATGGAAAGTCTGAAGATGATACTGTTGCTATAGTTCGTGATTTTGGTCATGTAAGTAAATTAATCTCTGAACCAGATACAGGCTTATATGATGCTATGAACAAAGGCATTCAATTAGCGAGTGGCGACATTATTGGTATTCTAAACAGTGACGATATTTATGCAGATGACAGTATTCTTGAAAAAGTGGCTACAAGTTTTGGCGATCCCAATGTACATTGTGTTTATGGAGATTTACAATATGTACAGGCAAATAATGTTAATAAAATAATACGCACATGGCGAGCAGGAAAATTTATTCGAGAAAATTTTTTATATGGCTGGATGCCGCCACATCCTGCATTTTTTGTACGGCGGGAAGTATATAATCAGGTAGGGTTGTTTAATACTTCTCTAAAAAGTGCAGCTGATTATGAAATGATGCTTCGTATATTATATAAGTATGAATTTTCTGCAGCCTATATTCCTTCTGTTTTTGTTAAGATGCGTTCTGGTGGCATAAGTAATGCCTCTTTGCGCAATCGCTTCAGGGCAAACAGGGAAGATGCAAAAGCGTGGAAGTTAATTAATAAAAAACCGCATTTTTTTACGTTGTATTTAAAACCACTTCGTAAAATCCCTCAATATCTTATAAAATAAGAAATAGATTTTTCATATTTATAATTCGGGTTTCACCTTTATCCTTACCGGAATTTATTCTTTATGTTTTCAATATTTAAACGAAAATACCCTAAACTTCCCGTTGATTTTAGTGCAGTTAAAACAGACATGCACTCTCATCTCTTACCTGGCATCGATGATGGTTCTCCTGATATAAACACTTCCTTAAATTTAAAAAAAGGTTTAGAGGATTTGGGATATTCTCAATTTATTGTTAGCCCTCATATAATGTGGGATGTATATAAGAATACAACAGACACTATTAATAGTGCCTTAAAAAATCTACAGCAAGCAAACAATAACTGCAATAATATAAGACCTGCAGCTGAGTATTTTTTGGATGATTATTTTGACGGGTTACTTGATGAAGGAAATCCATTGCTTACTATTGAAGGGAAGAAAATATTAGTTGAATTTTCATTTGTTGCGCCACCTTTTGACCTGAAACAACAATTGTTTAAAATGCAGATAAAGGGATATCAAATCGTATTGGCACATCCAGAACGATATGCCTACTTTTCTGCAAATAAGACTGCATATGATGATTTTAAAAGTATGGGATGTTTATTCCAGCTTAATCTCCTTTCACTTTCGGGATACTATGGTAAGATTGCACAAGATCTTGCTACGTGGCTTATATCTAAAAATTATATTGATATGGTAGGAACAGATTTGCACCATCACCGTCACCTTGATGTGCTCCGGAATGGAAAAAACATCATGCCAATTATTAACGATTTGCTTTCTTCAGGAAAATTGTTAAATCCTTCATTAAATCTTTAATTATTTTTTACGTATACAAAGTTGTGATTGCATAAGTGTAGTATTGTTCATTTTTGGTTTTGCACACATTAATAATTCAAATAGTATGTATCAGGAATTGATAAGTAAACAAAATAAGCTTGCGGTTATAGGGTTGGGTTATGTAGGACTGCCTATAGCTCTTGAGTTCGCAAAAAAAATATCGGTGATTGGGTTTGATATAAATCCCAAAAGAATTGAAATGATGCGTAAGGGGATTGATCCCAGCAAAGAAATAGATTCGGATAACTTTAAAAACAAGGATATTGTTTTTACAAGTGATCTGAACCTATTAAAACAGGCTAATTTTTTTATTATTGCAGTACCTACTCCTGTAGATAAATACAATGTGCCTGATTTAAAACCATTGCTTGGTGCATCAAATACGGTTTCACAAGTTTTAAAAAAAGGCGATTATGTTGTATATGAGTCCACAACATATCCTGGTTGTACAGAAGAAGATTGCCTGCCTGTACTGGAGCAATACTCAAACCTAAAAATAGGAACCGATTTTAAATTAGGCTATTCACCCGAACGAATTAATCCAGGTGATAAAAAAAATACTTTAAAAACTGTTGTAAAAGTTGTTTCCGGCAATGACAGTGAATCCCTTGAAGAAATTGCGAAAACTTATGAACTTGTAGTAGACGCTGGTGTGCATAGAGCACCTTCTATAAAAGTGGCCGAAGCCAGTAAAATTGTGGAGAATGTGCAACGTGATTTGAATATTGCATTAATGAATGAATTATCGTTGATCTTTGATCATATTGGTATTAATACTTTTGATGTACTGGAAGCTTCTGGTACCAAATGGAATTTTCTAAAGTTTCAGCCTGGCCTTGTGGGCGGGCACTGTATAGGCGTTGACCCATATTATCTTACTTATAAAGCTGCTTCGCTTGGATATGATTCAAAAGTGATTGCTGCCAGTCGTTTTATTAATGATGATATGGCAAAATATGTTGCAAGAAAAGTAATTACTCATGTACTTCGCAATTCAAATGAACCCAGAGTATTGGTGAAAGGTGTCACATTTAAAGAAAATGTAAGTGATATTCGTAACTCAAAAATAGTTGATACGGTAAAAGAACTGCTAGCATTTAATATACAGGTAGATGTAGAAGATCCATTTGCATTAGCCGCCGATGTACATGAAGAATATGGTTTACAATTAGCTACAACACCAGGAAAAAATTACGATGCAATTATTATTACAGTGCCGCATTCTGCATATTGTCAATTAGATGACGCTTATTTTTCTACTATTTCTAAACCTGAAGCAATGATTTTTGATCTTAAAGGTATTTACAAAGGTAAAATTCACAATAGGAAATATTGGAGTCTATAATTAATATTCTGTTGTAGCACATTTCTTCCCATACTACTTTTTATACAGCAATTTCTCTCTAGTTTTTTCTCCCACAGTGTATGTACTTCTTTCTGTTCTTACTTGAACCGTATAATTAGCACCGTTGATAGTCGAAAATGTACAGTAAGTAAACATTTCCCGAACAAGGTTGTTTTAATTTTATGAATGCGTTTACGATAAAGGATCTCGAGAATTTATCAGGTATTAAAGCCCATACTATACGTATATGGGAGCAGCGCTATGCATTTATTAAACCCCAGCGTACCCAAACAAACATCCGCTATTATACTAACGAAGAGTTAAAAAAAATCCTGAACATATCCCTCCTTAATAAATACGGCTATAAGATCTCGCACATTAACAAAATGAGTGCGGTGGAGATCCAGGAAAAGATTATTGCCCTTTCTAACATGCAGGCACAGCAGGAACGTACCGTAAATGAAATGATACAGTTTATGGTAGATATGAATATTGATGCTTTTGAAGAAGTGCTGGACAGTTACATTACCTTAAAAGGATTTGACAAGGCCATTACCCAGATTATCTTTCCTTTTCTTGAGCGTATCGGCATTCTTTGGGTAACAAATCATATTAACCCCGCACAGGAACACCTTGTAACAAATATCGTTCGCCAAAAACTTATTGCGGGTATAGAAACTGTTTTTACCCATGTTAACAGCAACAAACTAGTACTGCTTTTTCTGCCAGAAGGCGAACACCACGAACTTGGCCTTCTCTACATTTGCTACCTGTTAAAAGCAAGAGGCATAAAAACCTTATACCTGGGTGCAGATGTGCCCTTAAGCGATCTTGAATATGTAAGCAAGTACAAAAAGCCAGACTACCTGTATACCCACCTTACTGCCGGCAATTTTAATTTTGAAAAATTTATTGCTCAGGCCCATGCCAGGCTTGAAAACTTCCCGCTTGTTATTTCCGGTCAGCTAACCTCCACTTACAAAAAACAACTACCCCCGCAAATCAGTTTTAAAACCTCCCTTCAGGATGTGATTGACTACATTTCGGCCATATAGACCGCCTGGCAAACTTTTCCTGATCTTATGATGGGAAAGGCGGATCTTAAAATGACAATAATTCCGTTTTATTATGCGGTATATTATTTGTTGCCCTCCTGTGTCTACATATTAAACATGAATTAAGAATCGCCAAAACACAGCTTTTATTAACAGATTCTTGCCCTTTGAAATTTGGTAATTCCCTAAAATAGTGTTTAATTTTGTCTAATCAATCTTTAAACAACAATTGTTATGGCATCTAAAGAATTCAATCAAATGCTGGTTAACAATTCGGAATTTTTAAAACCTTTTGCAATAACACTTACAAGGGATTCTGAAGCAGCACAGGATTTGTACCAGGAAACACTTTACAGGGCACTTGCCAATAAAGACAAGTACAATGTGGGAACGAATATTAAAGCATGGTTATACACTATCATGCGCAATATTTTTATTAATAATTACCGCAGGAAAGCAAAACAAAACACCATCTTCGACAGTACGCCGAATGATTTTTTATTAAACCAGGCGCAGTCGTCTGCTGCCAATGCAGCAGAAAGCATTTTAAAACTGAAAGATATTCAGCAGGCCATCCACCATCTGCCGGAAATCTTCCGCAACCCGTTTCTGTTATATTTTGATGGGTACAAATACCACGAAATTGCAGACATGCTGGGCGAACCGCTGGGTACAATAAAAAGCCGTATACACTTTGCCCGCAAACTGCTAAAAGCGCAGGTAGAAAGGTTTTAATTACCTGGTATCATTTTCTTTGCTAATGCAGCCTTCTGAAAAAATGTTGCAGGCCTATACCTGTATGGGTTGACGTACTAAAATTTCAATTGTCAAATACTGCCGGTTTTTACATGATTAACATCAACATAAAGAATAACAAAGTTTATATAACTGCATTCTTATAGAACTAACCACGCATGTTTTGTACTTTTGCGTAAAATAAAAAAATTGGCAATACACGATATTATATTGGTAAATGAACAGGATGAACAGGTAGGCACTATGGAAAAAATGGAAGCTCACCGAAAGGCATTGTTGCACCGGGCTTTCAGCGTATTTATTTTTAATACCAGGGGCGAAATGTTATTGCAACAAAGATCGCTTAAAAAATACCACAGTGCCGGTTTATGGACTAACGCATGCTGCAGTCATCCAAAACCTGGAGAAAACACATTAACCGCAGCAGGAACAAGGCTACAGGAAGAAATGGGGTTTACTACAGAATTGAAAAAGATTTTTGAATTTACTTACCGGTCCGATTTTGATAACGGTCTTACAGAGTTTGAATTTGATCATGTATTTGCAGGTTTTTATGACGGTGAGATTATGCCAGATAAAGCTGAAGTAAATGATTATTGCTATAAAAGTGTTGAAGCAATAAAAGACTCTCTTCAATCACACCCTGGAAAATATACCACATGGTTTGCAATTGCATTTCCATTAATTGAAAAATGGATGGCAGAACAAGAACCAATAAAAGAAGTAGCCTGATCATTTATATCCACAACTATTTTAAAAAAGCAGCCTACGGGCTGTTTTTCTTTTTTTAATAATGAATTTCCTCTTTTTGCAGATCTCCATATAATACAATCACTTCTCTTTCTAAAAGTAACTGGTACATAATCCTCAGCCGTTGATTATTGCGCAAAACCGCATTCTGGCAAAATAATTGCAGTTTTAGAAATTCCCTTTTCTCTGCCGAAGAACAACCAACTTATTGTATTTTTTATTTTAACCCGCTTAATGAAACAAGTTTATCTTCTTGCTTTTTTATTGACGTTTATTGCAGTTAATACAAAAGCTCAAATTACTTTCACAGCAAACGATCCTGGAAGTGTGCCTGCGTATACCAGCGATTTTTATTATGGCAGCAATATGGGTTATTATCCGCCATGGACAAACCAAAACATTGCAGATATAGCTGCTGGCAACCCATCTGTAAATGTAAAAGGCGCTGGCGTAAAAAGCCTTCACCTTCCTTTGCCTGAAGATTTCCTTGAAACGTGGGGATACAATATCAGCATTAATGACTTTATCCATTACACCAGCCTTGGTATAAAAGATCTTACTGTTTTTCTTGAGAACCCAGCTACGGCGCATAGAGACAATACAGTGTATCCGGGTTGCACAGACCAGTCATTAATATGGAGCAATATATACCTGCCAATATGGGATGGTGGCGCAGGCGGCACACCGGTAAATGATAATAATTATCTCGCACTCTATATCTATAAAACAGTAACACTGTACAAACCTTATGTAAAATTTTGGGAGCTGGTAAATGAGCCGGATTTTGATGCAGGCATTAACGGATGGAAATCTCCGGGTGTACCTGGAAACTGGTGGGATGCTAATCCATCTGCCTGCGAGCTGCTAAATTTAAAAGCGCCAATCTTTAATTATATAAGAATGATGCGCATTTTTTATGAAGTGGTTAAATATGTTGATCCCACAGCGTATGTGGCCATGGGCGGAGCTGCTTATCCTTCATTTATTGATGCTATGTGCAGGAATACTGATAATCCTGCTGATGGTTCTGCCAATGCAAGCTATCCGCTTGGCGGCGGCGCTTATTTTGATTGCCTGAGTTTTCATTATTACCCCATGTATGATCTAGGGACTTCTAATCGCCATTCAGATGCAGCATTGGATGCTTACATAGTGAGAAAAAATCTATTGAACAATGTGCTTACTTCAAGAGGATATAACGGCGTTACTTATCCCAAAAAAGTTTTTATCAATACAGAGAATAATATTTCAAGAAAATCTATAGGCGGATTAATTGGCGGAGATGAAGTACAGCGCAATTATATTATGAAAGCAATTACCACTGCGCAGTTAAACGATATACGCCAGTTTTATATTTTTTCTATAGGAGATAATACAGATATCCCTTCAGCAACAGATCCTTTCCAGGTTGTAGGGCTTTACCAGCCGCTTGAAGGCATTGCGCCTTATAACCAGCAATATAATTCTGTGGCTGTAGCCTATAAAACATTTTCCGATTTATTAAGCGGGTATAAAGCAGATGCGGCAAAAACCGCTTTAATGGCATTGCCTGCCGGTGTAAGAGGAGGTGCTTTTAAAAATGCGGTTGATGATTACCGGTATGTTTTATGGGCTGCTACTTCTACAGATAACAGCGAAACAGCCAGTGCCACTTATTCTTTTCCGGCGGCTACCAATGTGCCGCCACAGGTTTATAAGGCGGGGTGGGATTTTTTTCAAACCAATGATTCAAGCAGAATATCATCACAAAACATAGCATTAACGGGCTCACCGGTTATTATTCTGGCGCCACTAATTGTTACTGCGCTTAATCCGGATACAATTCGTAATAACCCCGCTACCAGTTTCTCATTTGCATTGTACCCAAACCCTGTTACAGAAAAACTTACCATTAAACTTCATTTGGTACAGGCGCAAACTGTTTCTGTAAAAATATTCGACGGCATGGGACAGTTGGTAATAAATGTAGCAGATAACAAATTCTTTAATAAAGGAGATAACCTGCTAAGTGTTCCTGTCTCTTCAAAATTGGCCGCCGGCATTTATTATTGCCATATGCTAGCTGGTGGAAACAGGGAACAGGTTACAAAGTTTATTGTAACAAAATAACCTCTTGCAAATAAATAC
Organism: Chitinophagaceae bacterium; assembly: GCA_044227095.1. Lineage (GTDB taxonomy): Bacteria > Bacteroidota > Bacteroidia > Chitinophagales > Chitinophagaceae > JACMLD01. The sequence continues at coordinate 1,769,926 of JBGAFV010000001.1, forward strand.
CAGCTTCCGGAAATGTTTGAGCAAACAATCTGGCAAAGTAATTTGTTGTTTAACTGCGTGCAAATTGCCTGAGAAGCAGGTAATTGAACAATATATACCCGCCATTCCATAACTTGCAGCCTCAAAATTTGTACAATTAAGTATAAACGATAGTAACGGAAGAGCAAACAATATGAAAAGAGTAGTTATAACAGGGCTTGGTGCCCTAACGCCTTTGGGCAATACGGTAAGCGAATTCTGGAAAAATATAGTAGAAGGAAAAAGTGGTGCGGGGCCAATTACAAAATTTGACAGCAGCAAGTTTAAAACACATTTTGCCTGTGAAGTGCGTGGCTTCGATCCCGAAGTTTATATTGATAAAAAAGAAGTTAAGAAATACGATCTGTTTACACAGTATGCCATTGCTGCAACTGATGAAGCTATAAAAGATGCAGGACTTGATTTCGCTGCAATGTCCGAAGAAGAACGTTATAATATAGGTGTTATATGGGCATCTGGCAATGGCGGCATCGGTACTTTTGAAGAACAGTTGCGTGAGTTTCATACCGGCGATGGTACACCACGATTTAATCCTTACTTCATACCCAAAATGATTGTAGACATAGCAGCCGGTGTTGTATCTATCCGTAATAAATTATACGGCCCTAATTATTGCACAGTATCTGCGTGTGCTTCTTCCAATACTGCTATCATTAATGCATTTGATACCATTCGTTTGGGTAAAGCTACTATTATGGTAGCAGGTGGTTCAGAAGCTGCTATTACACCTTCTTCGGTTGGCGGATTTAATTCTGCCCAGGCATTATCAAAGAACAATGATAATTATGCAAGTGCATCAAAACCTTTTGATAAAGACCGCGATGGTTTTGTAATGGGCGAAGGTGCTGGCGCATTGATACTGGAAGAATATGAACATGCCAAAAAAAGAGGTGCTAAAATTTATGCGGAAATGGCCGGAGGTGGAATGGCAGGTGATGCATACCATTTAACCGGAACACCACCAGATGGATTGGGTGCTTATCTCGGTATTACCAAAGCGCTTACTGATGCTGGATTGAACGCCGAAAAAGTTGATTACGTTAATGTACATGCTACTTCAACGCCGTTGGGAGATATAAGTGAGCTGAACGGAATTAAAAGGGCTTTTGGCAATAAGAATGTGGCTATTAGTGCCACAAAATCTATGACGGGGCATTTGCTGGGTGCAGCTGGCGCTATAGAAAGTATTATCAGTGTAATGGCTATAAAAGATGGCATTATCCCCGCTACTATAAATACGCAAGTCCTGGATGATAAAGTGCCTGCTGGTTTAAATATTATTATCGGCAAATCTATCAGGCAACCGGTTAATTGTGTATTGAACAATACATTTGGTTTTGGCGGCCACGTGGCTAGCTCGGTGTTTAAAAAGTTTGAGTAACTAACCACGGAGCCAGGGCGAACACTAAGTTACACGGAGGAGATATAGTTCGTAGCAGCCCTTATGTAATTGAAAAAACATTTAAGGCAACTTGCGGCATCAAAGATGCCCTCTGTGTATCGCCTCTAATGAGTTCAATCATTAAACACATTTATATAATCTCAGCATCTTCGTAGTTAATCATTAAGCCCCTCTGTGTTTCACTGTGATCCCAGTGTCTCCGTGGTTAAAATCTTGGTTAAAAAAAGTTGAAAAAGAGTTACAGTATAAATATGAGACGGAGGCAGGGAGGACACAAAGCTGCACCGGGCAGACATAGTTTATGTTTTTTGTTCTCATTCTTAGCAACTTGCGGCATCAAAGATGCCCTCTGTGTATCGCCTCTAATGAGTTCAATCATTAAATACATTTATACAATCTCAGCATCTTCGTAGTTAATCATTAAGCCCCTCTGTGTTTCACTGTGATCCCAGTGTCTCCGTGGCTAAAAAAAGGTTGAAGAAAGATTTACAGCACAAGTGTGCGACGCAACAATGTTCAATAGAATTAATTTTGCCTTGCCTAAAAGAATTATCTCGTTTAAAAAACGTAACTTTCTGTTGCGTTTTTTTATTGCCCTTTCTTTCAGTTTTTCCTTCTAAAAAATACAATTATGGCAAAGTTTATCATCAACAATAAAGAGTATGAGGCCGATGTGCCGCCGGATATGCCGTTGCTTTGGGTTATACGTGATGTAATTGGCCTTACCGGAACAAAATTTGGTTGCGGTATGGCACAATGCGGTGCATGTACGGTGCATCTTAATGGAGAAGCGGTAAGATCTTGTGTGACACTTGTATCAAGGGCCGCAGGTCAGAAAATAACAACCATAGAAGGTTTGTCTGCAGACTCTAACCATGCTTTACAACGTGCCTGGCTGGAAGAAGACGTGCCGCAATGTGGTTATTGCCAGAGCGGGCAATTAATGGCTGCCGCAGTATTGCTCCGCGAAAATCCTAACCCAACTGATAATGATATTGATGATGCAATGAGTGGTAATATTTGCCGTTGCGGAACCTATCCGAGAATACGCAAAGCCATACATCTTGCTGCAAAACTTCAAAAAGAAGGAGGTATAAAATGAGTGAAGCAACACAGGTTGATCGCCGCCAGTTTTTAAAATCCGGCGCTGCATTGGGTAGCGGACTTGTTATTTCCTTTATGCTTCCCGCAAGCGCAAAGCGGCTTGCTAAAATGAATGCTGCAGCACCTGCTTTGTATTTTTCTCCCAATGCTTTTTTGCGTGTAGGTGTAGACGATAGCATCAACATAACCTTGTCTCACGTAGAAATGGGACAGGGTGTATGGACTACATTAAGCATGCTCATTGCAGAAGAACTGGATGCAGATTGGCGAAACATAAGTATAGAACATAGCCCTGCAGGTAAATCTTATGTGCATACTGCTTATGGTTTGCAGATTACAGGTGGTTCAAGTTCTACCTGGTCAGAATTTGATCGTTACCGCCAGGCAGGCGCAACAGCAAGGGTATTGCTAATACAGGCAGCCGCACAAAAATTAGGTGTAAAACCAGAGGATTGCCGTACAGAAAATGGAATGGTTATCTATGGCAACCAAAAAATAAGTTATGGAGAACTGGCAACTGCAGCCGCAGCATTGCCTGCACCTGCAAAAGTAGAATTAAGAAAGCCGGAACAGTGGAAATACATTGGCAAAGGCATAAAAAGGCTTGATGCGCCAGATAAAGTAAATGGTACCGCCAAATACGGAATGGATGTACATTTTCCCGGATTGCTTACAGCTGTAGTAATGCATGCACCGGTAATAGGGGGCAAAGTGATTTCTTTTGATGCTTCTGCCACAAAAGCGGTTGCAGGTGTACGTGATGTAGTGCAAATACCAACAGGTGTGGCAGTTATAGCAGATCATTTCTGGGCCGCAAAAAAAGGAAGGGATGTACTGAAAGTAGAGTGGGACAATGGCCCCAATGTTTCTATGAGCAGCGCAGCCCAACTGGCCGACTATAAAAAACTGGCAGACGATAAAGGTTTGCCCGCCCTTGAAAAAGGAAATGTAGACAATGCTTTTGGTAAGGCTTCAAAAATTATTGAAGCAGAATATACATTGCCATACCTGGCGCACGCAGCTATGGAACCGATTAATTGCACTGTAAAAATCAGTGCTGATAAATGTGAAATATGGACAGGTACGCAAATGCCCGGCATTGACCAGGGGGCTGCTGCAAGAATACTTGGTTTTAAACCAGAGCAGGTGAGTATTATAACGCCTTATCTCGGCGGTGGTTTTGGAAGACGTGCTACACCCACATCTGATTTTGTTTCTGAAGCTGTAGAAATAGCAAAAGCAAGTGGCAAGTTTATAAAAATGGTTTGGACAAGAGAGGATGATATGCGTGGCATGTATTACCGACCTTCATTTCTTCATCGCATGCGGATTGGCGTAAATGCAGAAGGCTATCCAATAGCATGGAAACAAACTATTGTTGGACAGTCGCTCACCGCAGGAACACCTTTTGATTCTAAAGCACCTATTGATGATGCATCAGTAGAAGGAGTGAATGATTCACCCTATATGTCAAGCGTACCAGATGTTTATATTGGTGCACACAATCCCAGGGTGCCAGTGCCGGTTTTATGGTACAGATCTGTTGGCCACACGCATACCGGTTTTGTAATGGAAACGATTATAGACGATTTGGCAACACAGGCGCATAAAGACCCTGTTGAATACAGAAGAAATTTATTGAAAGATCACAAAAGGCATTTGCGTGCATTAAACCTGGTGGCTGAAAAAGCTGGTTGGGGCAAGCCATTGCCTAAAGGACATTTTCATGGTGTGGCTGTTCATGAATCTTTTAAAACTTTTGTAGCACAGGTTGCGGAAGTTTCCATCAATGAAATGGGGCATGTTAAAGTGCATAAAGTAGTTTGTGCTATTGATTGCGGACTTGCGGTAAACCCCGACGGTGTAAAAGCACAAATGGAAAGCGGAATTATTTTTGGTGTTACTATGGCAATGTATGGAGAGATTACTATTGAAGATGGTAAAATACAGCAAAGCAATTTTCACGATTATAAAATTGCACGCATGCATGAAGCGCCGGCTGTTGACGTATACATTGTACCCAGCACAGATGCAATGGGAGGTGCGGGCGAGCCCTGTGTTCCGCCAACAGCACCTGCAATAGCCAATGCAATCTTTGCTGCTACCGGCAAACGCATCAGAAAACTTCCTTTTGGATCAATCAACCTGAAAGCTTAACAATGAAAAGAATAAACAAACCATACCTTGTTATTTGTGCTGTGATAGCTTTTGTAGCTTTTTCTTCTTTTGCAGTATCCTATCATTTTAATAGCTCTTCTTTGCCTTTAAATGAAACAAACACGGTTGATTTTCTTCCACCAGTAAAAGATAGTGCTGGTTCTGTAAAAGCGTTTCTTGCTGCGTATAAAGTGTTGATGAGCCCACGTTGTATGAATTGCCATCCTAAAGGAGATGTACCATTGCAGGGAGATGATAGTCATTTGCATACGCAGGGCGTAAAACGAGGATTGGATGGTAAAGGTGTTTACGCACTAAAATGTGCTAACTGTCATCAGCCACAAAACAGTGTGGGCATACATATGCCGCCTGGTAACCCTAACTGGCATTTGCCACCTGCCAATATGAAAATGGTTTTTGAAGGAAGAACGCCAAGAGAGCTTGCGGCACAACTAAAAGATCCTAAACGCAATGGTAATAAAAGCATGGCACAGTTGATTGACCATGTAACCAACGATAAATTGGTATTGGGTGGATGGGATCCGGGTGATGGAAGAACATTGCCTCCCTTAAGCCATGAAGAATTTGCACAGCATTTTAAAGCATGGATAGACAAAGGTGCATACCTGCCTGCAAAATAAAATTGTGATGAAAGAAATTGCGGACATTATTCAATCTTACAATGAAGCTGTAAAAGAGGGAAAGCGTACAGCGCTGGCAACAGTAGTGCATGTAGAAGGATCGTCTTACAGAAGGCCTGGTGCACGTATGCTAATAACCGAAGAAGGGATGCTTACAGGTGCCATTAGCGGCGGTTGTCTTGAAGGTGATGCATTGCGTAAAGCATTATTGGTAATTATGCAGCAGCAATCTATGCTGGTAACTTACGACACAAGTGATGAAGATGATGCTGTAATTGGTTTAGGCCTCGGTTGTAATGGCATTATACAGGTATTGATAGAACCTGTTGATGCAGCTAAAAAAAACAATCCCATTGAACTTTTAAAAATTGCGGCAACAAAAAAAGGAAATGCTGCCTTAGTTACATTGTTTGTTCTTTCAGATAAAAAAAATCCCCAACCAGGCACTTGTTTACTATTGGATAATGAAGGAATAATAACCGGCGATACACCACATATAAAAGATGTTTTAACAACAGCGGCAACAGAAGCGCTACACCAAAAGCAATCTTCTTTTCATAATTATGTTACTGATAAATTTCAGTTCACAGCTTTTACAGAATTTATACCGCCTGTTATTTCACTTGTAATTATAGGCGCTGGCAATGATGTATTGCCCCTGGTAACTATGGCTGAAATACTTGGCTGGAAGATTACTATTATTGATGGACGGCCTGCTTATGCAAAAAAAGAAAGATTTCCTGCAAGTTGCAGTGTATTGCTCTCCAAACCGGAAGAAGTAATAGAGCAGGTAACCATTGATGAAAGGACTGCTATCATTTTAATGACGCATAATTATAATTACGACAAAGCAATGTTGTTGGCGCTTTCTAATAAAAGCGTTTCCTATACAGGCATGCTGGGCCCCAGGAAAAAATTGGAAAGAATGCTTGCTGAATTAAATGATGAAGGTGTACAACTTTCTCCGGCTCAAATTGAAAAAATATACAGCCCCGTTGGTTTGGATATTGGTGCAGAAACTGCAGAAGAAATAGCATTGTCAATCCTTAGCGAAATACAATCTGTTTTTGCAGGCACCAAAGCTGTTTCGCTTAAAGAATATACACAGCCCATTCATAAAAGATCTGCACTTGCTATTCAGCAGATGAATTTATCGGATAAATAAATTTCAGTTGAACAATCAATGCAATATCGTTATACTGGCAGCAGGTGCTTCATCCCGGCTGGGTAGTGCTAAGCAATTGCTTTTGTATAAGCAGCAAACTTTTTTACAGCATTCAATAGATATAGCATTGTCTTCAGAGGCGCAGGGGGTTTTAGTTGTATTGGGTGCCAACGCACCGGCAATCAATATTCCTGCTGATAACAAAAAGCCTGAAGTTATTGTAAACAATCAATGGCAGGAAGGCATTGCGTCTTCTATTCGTGCCGGCCTAAACCATTTGCTTACACAAACACCTGTTCCGCAGCAAATTCTTTTTATGGTGTGCGACCAACCTTTTATTACAACTGACTTACTTAATAAACTGATAACTTTACAGCAACAAACAGGTTGTTCAATTGTGGCAAGCGAATATGCAGGTACAATAGGAATACCGGCAGTTTTTGATGCATCAATGTTTTCTGCACTTTTGGAGCTGAAGGGCGATTCTGGTGCAAAAAAAATAATTGCTCAGCAAAAAGAAAAACTTGTTACAGTGCCTTTTCCGCAAGCCGCAATTGATATTGATACCGAAGCAGATTATAAAGCGTTGCAAATAAAACTTAAACAGGAAGAATGATTGTTGATTCATATAACCGTGTACACGATTACCTGCGGATTTCTTTAACAGACAATTGCAACCTCCGTTGTTTTTATTGTATGCCCGAAGAAGATTATGATTTTACACCGGCATCAGGCTTGATGCGCCCTGATGAAATAGAAAAACTGGCAACGATTTTTGTAAAAGAAGGTGTAAAGAAAATCAGGTTAACCGGTGGTGAACCACTTGTAAGAAAAGATGCTGCAGAAATTATACTGGCCTTATCAAAATTACCTGTTGAACTTACACTTACTACCAATGGCGCAAGATTGCATGAATTTGCAGCCCTGATTGAAAATGCAGGTATTCGTTCTATAAATATCAGCCTTGATACTTTGCAGGATGATAAATTCACATTAATTACCCGGCGCAATATTTTTACCCAGGTAAAAGATAATATTGATCTGATGTTGCAAATGGGCCTGCATGTAAAAGTGAATATGGTTGTAATGAAAGGATTGAATGATGATGAAATTTGCGATTTTGTAGAATGGACAAAAGATATACCCGTACATATCCGCTTTATAGAGTTTATGCCTTTTACAGGTAACCGCTGGACCAGCAACAAAGTGTTTTCATTTCATGAAATAATGGAAGTTGTAGGCAATCGATATTTATTTATGCCGGTTGAAGGAAAGCCTAATGATACTGCAAAAGTTTTTTCTGTAACCGGTCACAAGGGTACGTTTGCTGTTATTAGTACAATGACGGAACCATTTTGCGGTACCTGCAACCGTATGCGCCTAACTGCAGATGGAAAATTAAAAAACTGTCTTTTTTCTGATAGTGAAACAGATTTGCTTACAGCATTAAGAAACGGTGCTGATGTATTGCCGCTTATTATTGCAAACATTAAATCAAAAGAAAAAGAATTGGGTGGACAGTTTACTACAGCATTGCAAACCATTGAAGCAGCAAATATTCATAACAGGCCAATGATAACTATTGGTGGATAGCATACCATGATAACAGTAGCAGAAGCAAAAAAAATTATTGCAGAAAATATACTTGTACTATCGCCGGTAAGGTTGGCATTACAGGATGCATTGCAGATGCGGCTTGCAGAAGATGTGTTTAGCAGCATTGATGTGCCGGCGTTTGTACAATCTTCTATGGATGGTTATGCTTTTGCTTATGAAGATTGGCAATTGAAAAAGAAATTAACGCTTAGCGGAGAAATGCAGGCAGGGGCAAAATCAGCATTGTTTATTAAACCCGGTGAAGCTGTACGCATTTTTACGGGTGCGCCATTGCCTACCGGTGCAGATACGGTAATGATGCAGGAGAAAACAACTATAGTAAATGGCGGATTAATTATAAACGAAGAAAATTTTGAAGCAGGAAATAGTACAAGAGCAAAAGGTTCTGCTATTAAATCAGGTGAGTTGGCACTTGCAAAAAATAGTTTGCTAACACCAGGAGCACTTGGTTTTTTAGCAGGCATGGGCATTACACATGTAAATGTATTTGCAAAACCTTCGGTAAGTATTATTGTTACAGGAAATGAATTGCAGCAGCCTGGTATTGCTTTAGCGTTTGGCGAAGTATATGAATCCAATTCAGTGGCGTTAAAAACAGTTTTAAAACAATTACAGTTTGCAGATATAAAAATATACCATGCAGGCGATGATTTGGAAGAATCAATACAAGTATTAAAAGAAGCATTGCTTAACAGCGAACTTGTTTTACTAACCGGCGGCGTAAGTGTAGGAGATTATGATTTTGTGGTACAGGCAGCAACAGCTTGCGGCGTAACGCAATTATTTCATAAGATAAAGCAACGGCCTGGCAAACCTTTGTATTTGGGCAGAAAAGATAACAAGCTGGTATTTGGTTTGCCTGGTAATCCATCATCAGTTCTTACCTGTTTTTATGAGTATGTAATGGATGCTTTGCAGGCCCCGCTAACAACATTGTATTTGCCATTGGCAACAAGTTTTAAAAAACCTGCTGGCCTTACTCATTTTTTAAAAGGATGGTACGATGGTAAAACAGCAACACCACTTGATGCGCAGGAATCTTACAGGATGAGTTCTTTTGCAACGGCCAACTGTTTAATAAAAATAGAAGAGGAAACAACAATTTGTAATGAAGGGGAAATTGCCGAAATTCATTTAATTCCTTTTTAAACAATCATGCTGGAGAATATTTACCTTTTTTACGGGCTATTATTTGTAATTGCATTTTTATATGCTTCCGTTGGACACGGTGGTGCCAGCGGTTACCTTGCGCTTATGGCGATATTTAATTTTGCACCGGCAGTAATGAAACCAACAGCATTGCTGTTAAACCTTTTTGTGTCGGCTGTTTCATTTATTCAATTTTACCGCGGTGGACATTTTAAATGGAAAATATTTTTACCGCTTGCGCTTGCATCGGTGCCAATGGCTTTCCTGGGCGGATTAATTACCATCGATGGTTCAATTTATAAAAAAGTATTGGGGCTGTTATTGATTATTCCTATTATGAGGTTTTTTTTCTTTCCCAATATTAAAGTAGAAGAAATAAAACAATCAAACATTCCCTTATCAATACTTATTGGTGGCGTAATAGGTTTTTTATCGGGGTTGATTGGAATCGGCGGCGGAATTATTTTATCGCCGGTGTTGTTGCTGTTAAAGTGGACAGATCAAAAACAAACAGCCGCTATAAGCGCTGCATTCATTTTTGTAAATTCATTATCGGGCTTATTTGGGCAACTTACAAAAGGAATACATTTTAGTACAGACATGTACGCATATGTGGGCATTGCTTTTGTAGCAGGTATTTGCGGCGCATGGTTCGGCTCATTAAAATTTAAGCAGACTATTTTAAAAAACATATTGGCGCTTGTATTAACACTCGCTGCCTTTAAACTACTCTATACACATGCATAAGAAATTAAGCAGGCTATTGTTGTTATTGTTGCTGGTTACTGTTATGGTTCAGGCACAGGAAAATATACCACCTACGGATAAATTTGTTATTGAAGGCAAAGTAAAAAACAACATCGTGTTTACACTGGATCAGGCATCTCAATATAAAACAACCGCAACAGACAGTATCGTTATTTACAATCACCTTATGCAAAAGAAGCGTTCCATCAAAAACATAAAAGGTATTTTGCTAAAAGATATTATTGACAAAGCTGTGATTGATGCCAGCTCTCCTAAGCTGCTGAGCGAATATTATATTACCTGCATGGCTGCAGACAATTATAAAGTAGTGTTTTCCTGGAATGAATTGTACAATACAGAAGTGGGCAATCATGTAATTATTATAACAGAAGCAGACGGAAAAATGTCAAAAGATGGTGAAGATCGAATTGCTATTTTATCAACAGCAGATAAGGCAACAGGGCGCAGGTTTTTAAAAAGTCTTACAAAAGTGATTGTAGAGAGGGTTAATTAAATGAAGGAGTTAAAAATTATATTGTTCGGACAGTTGGCAGAGGTTAGCGGAAGCAATACAATTGCTATAGAAAATGTAAGCGATACAAACGCACTTGCTGTTGCAGTTAACAAATTATATCCTGCTATGGCAAACATAAAATATGTTATAGCAGTTGATAAAAAAATTGTGAGAGAGAATACATTAATCAGCGCAACAAGCAATGTGGCTTTGCTTCCGCCATTTTCTGGCGGATAAACAATGAGTAGCAGCAACGAATTATATGAAAGATACAGTCGCCAATTAAGTTTGAAAGAAATTGGCGAAGCTGGCCAGCAAAAATTATTGCAGGCTAAAGTGTTGATGATTGGTGCAGGCGGATTGGGTTGTGCTGTATTGCAATACCTTGCAGCGGCCGGAGTTGGTCATATTGGTATTGTTGATGATGATACTGTTACATTAAGCAATCTTCACCGGCAGGTTTTGTACACAACTGATGATATTGGCCGGTTAAAAACCGAAACAGCAGCAAAAAAATTGCGTTTGCTCAATCCCGGTATAACCATTACTGCAATAAACGAAAAGCTAACTGCCGCCAATGCATTGGGCATACTTTCGGGGTATGATATTGTAATTGATGGAACAGATAATTTTTCATCGCGTTACATGATTAATGATGCCTGTGTATTGTTAAACAAGCCTTTGGTATATGGCGCCGTTTCTAAGTTTGAAGGCCAGGTTGCTGTTTTCAATTGCGATAAGAATAATCATGAACCGGTTAATTACAGGGATTTGTTTCCACATCCTCCCGCTGCAGGCACAATAGCAAATTGCGAAGAAGCTGGTGTACTTGGTGTATTGCCGGGGCTTATTGGGGTAATGCAGGCTAATGAAACAATTAAACTGATAACAGGAATAGGAAAGCCATTAATCAATAGAATGTTTACTATTAATGCGCTTAATTATGAAACACTGGAAGTAGAAATATCTTCGCAAAAGGAAACAAAAAATTTAATTCCCAAAAATGCGGAAACGTTTGCGCAAACTGATTATGATTGGTTATGCGGGGTTAAGCATGCTTCAAATGAAATCGATGCTGAAGATTTTAATGAGTTAAGAAAGAAATCCAAAATTTTAATTGCAGATGTGCGGGAACATGGCGAGCTGCCATTAGTAAATGAGTTTGAGCATATTCATATCCCATTGGGGAATATTGAAAGTAATTTTCCGGATACAGCTTTAGATACGATTGTTGTATTTTGCCAATCTGGTATAAGAAGCTTGAAAGCTGCGGAAATATTAACTGCTAAATTTGGAAACAGTAAAAAAGTATTTAGTCTTGCAGGTGGTATATTGCAATGGAAAAAGGAAGACATGTTGCAGTCAGAAAAACCGGATAAGTAATGAATCCCCTGAAAAATATATTTGTCAACGGACCAATAGCGGCTTCTTTTATAGGAGAAAGCATAGCCAAGCACAATACAAAAACTGCTATTGGCGGCCATAGTATTTTTTTAGGCCAGGTAAGGGAAGATGTACTTGATGGAAAAAAAGTTGCTGCAATTGAATACACCGCCTACAAAGAAATGGCAAATGAAAAAATGCATGAAATCCGTGAAGCTGTCTTTGAAAAATACAAACTCACCTGCATGCATGTGTATCATAGTTTGGGTAAAATAGCTGTGGGGGAAATCTGCTTGTTTGTTTTTACTTCTTCACCACACCGCAAAGCAGCTATTGATGCCTGTGAGGAAACAGTGGAGCGGTTAAAAGCAGAACTTCCTGTTTGGGGAAAAGAAATACTGGAAGATGAAACACATCAATGGAAAATAAACCGCTAAACCAATGGTGAACATCACACATAAAAACAATACGCTAAGAAAAGCTATTGCAACAGCTATTGTAAAATGTTCTTCTGCAGAAACCATAGCGGCTGTTCAGCATAAGAAAGTGCCTAAAGGAGATGTGTTTGAATTTTCACGTGCTGCAGGTTTGCTTGCTGTTAAAAAAACAAGTGATGTAATCCCCGATTGTCATCCTTTGCCAATAGAATACACTGCTATAACTTATTCAATAGAGGGGTTAAATATTATCATCAGCGTAGAAGTGCACACCATTTATAAAACTGGTGTTGAAGTAGAAGCCATGCACGGTGCTTCTGTTGTTGCGTTAACCATATATGATATGTTGAAGCCTATTGACAAAGAAATTGAAATCAGTACTATTAAATTGGTTAACAAAGAAGGTGGGAAATCCGACGTTAAGAAATTGCCTTCGTCTTTAAAATGTGCAGTTATTGTTTGCTCAGATACGGTTGCAAAAGGAGAAAAAACAGATACAGCAGGTAAAGCCATCATTCAAAAATTAAAAGCATACGGATTGGAAACAACTGTATACGATGTTATTGCAGATGATGCTGTATTGATAAAAGACAAGGTAACTGCTTTAAGCAATGATGAAATTGATCTTATTCTTTTCACCGGTGGCACTGGTGTTTCCCCACGAGATATAACGCCTGATGCCATTGCACCTTTGCTCGATAAAGAAATTCCTGGCATTATGGAAACAGCACGCCAATACGGACAACAGCGAATGCCATTTGCAATGCTTTCGAGAGGAGTGGCCGGGTTTATTAAAAACAGCCTGGTTATTACATTGCCCGGCTCTGTAAAAGGGGTTAATGAAACTATGGATGCATTGTTTCCGCAGGTATTGCATGTATTTGGCGTAAAAAAAGGAGAGAGACACGATTAACCGCTAAATGAATCTGAATGAGCAGGAGTTTATTAATAATAGTACTGTTTTTTACTGTTGTTTTTTCCGCACAAGCACAAACCACATTATTTGTTTCTCCATCTGGCAATGATGCTGGCAAAGGCAGTTTTAAGCAACCATTTAAAACTATACAGGTAGCTTTACATGAGGCTGCTGTACAAACCGGCAAAAAAATTTACATCCAAATACATGGTGGAGTTTATTATTTGGATAGTGCACTTGTAATAGACGCAAATCATTATCAAAACAGTTCCCTGGTTATTACTGCATATAAAAACGAAAAGGTTATTGTAAGTGGTGCAAAACCTATTCATTTTCAATGGGCCCCTTATAAAAATGGTATTTATACCGCTGAAGCAAACTTTGACCAGCCACCCGATCGGTTGTTTATAAACGGTAGCGTAATGGCTATGGCAAGGTATCCCAATTATGATAGCGCAGCACGTGTTTTTCATGGCACAGCAGCTGATGCTATAAGTGACGAAAGAGTAAGCCATTGGCAACATGCCGCAGGTGCATATATACATGCATTGCATAAAGGAGAATGGGGTGGTCTTCATTATAGAATTACGGGCAAAGACAGTTTCGGACATTTGGTAATGGAAGGCGGATGGCAAAACAATCGTCCTTCACCTATGCATGTGCAATACCGTTTTGTAGAAAATGTTTTTGAAGAACTTGATGCTCCGGGTGAATGGTTTTATGATGCAACTTCAAAAAAGATTTATTTATATCCGCCCAAAGGCATAGACTTAAATAAAGCTGCTATCTCGTTTTCTCATCTTTCAACATTGCTGGTAATAAAGGGCGAAAAAGAAAAACCTGTTGAAAACGTTTGCATACAAAAAATCAATTTTCAGCAAACAGCCAGAACGTTTATGCTTACACGAGAGCCGTTGCTGCGTAGTGATTGGACAATTTATCGTAGCGGCGCTGTTTTAATGGAATACACAGCGTCTTGCAGTATCAGGCAATGCAGTTTTTCAGAGATTGGTGGCAATGCTATTTTTCTAAGCAATTATAATAAATACGATACAATTCAAGACAATCATATTTACCAGGTTGGTGGAAGTGCTATCTTGTTTGTAGGTAATCCTGCTGCTGTTCGTTCACCATCTTTTTCTTACGATGCATTTGTAAGCTGGGATAAAATGGATTATACGCCTGGTGCTATTGGTAATGATTATCCGCAATATTGTATTGCAACAGGCAATTTAATTCATCATACAGGCGATGTAGAAAAACAATCTGCCGGTGTGCAAATAGAAATGGCTGCACACATAACGGTTAGCCATAATAGCATTTACCATACACCCAGGGCTGGCATCAATATTGGCGATGGTTGCTGGGGCGGCAATATCATTGAGTACAATGAGGTATTTAATACTGTTTTGGAAACAGGTGATCATGGTGCATTTAATTCCTGGGGGAGAGACAGGTTTTGGAGGCCGGAGAGAAATATAATTGATAGTATTGTAGCTGCCAGGCCTGGTTTATTTTTATTGGACATAGTTGACCCCAATATCATACGCAATAATAAATTTCAATGCAGCCATGGTTGGGATATAGATTTAGATGACGGCAGCAGCAACTATCGTATTTATAATAATATTTGTCTCAGCGGTGGTCTTAAATTGCGGGAAGGATATAATAGAACAGTATACAACAATATTATCATCAACAATAGTTTTCATCCGCATGTTTGGCTAAAGAATAGTGGGGATGTGTTTGTACACAATATTCTTACACTGCCTTATGCACCTATTTTAATGGACAATTGGGGTAAGCAGATAGATTCCAACTTCTTTCTTTCAGAAAAAGGTTTAATAGCTGCCCGCAATTATGGTGGTGATACACATAGCAAGAGTGGTGATGCTTTATTTGTAAACGATGCTAAAGGAAATTATACAGTTAAAAAGGGATCAGCTGCTATATCAATTGGCTTTCGCAATTTTGATATGAATACTGGTGTATCATTGCCTGCATTGCGGAAACTGGCTGCACATCCTCTCGTTCAGCCATTAATAACAGACAATAGCAAAGGGAAGCAAACAATAACTGAATGGCTGGGCGCAAAATGTAAGAACATAGAAACGCTAGGTGAAAGATCTGCCGCGGGTTTGTCCAGTGAAAAAGGAGTATTACTGCTTACTGTTCCTGTGGGAACAATTGCCTACAAAAATGGATTGCAAAAAGGTGATGTAATCATTGCAATAGATAAAAGCAATATTAACGACATGGCAGATTTAATGCAGGCTTTTCAGAATTTAAAATGGAAAGGTGTTGTTGAGCTTGGCATTATGCGTAACCAGTCTCTCCAGGAAAAAAACATTAGTTTGAAAGATTAGCATCATCCGCAGGTTTATTAAGCAATAAAGTAATCACGCCTAAAAATGCCGCTATAACAGATGCAACAAGAATGCTCATTTTTGAAGCGGTGATAACATTGCCATCATTGAATGCAAGGTTGGTAATAAAAATGCTCATGGTAAAACCGATGCCACCCAATAGTGATGCACCCAGCAAATGAACATAATTCAATTCCGTAGCGAGGCGGGCTATCTTTAATTTAATAGCAGCCCATGAAAAAATAAATATGCCACCCAGCTTTCCTAAAACCAGTCCAAGTATAATACCTAATGAATTGTTGCTGGAAAGATTGCCTGCAATATCTGCAGGAAAAATAATTGCTGTATTGGCAATAGCAAATATGGGCAGAATGGTAAAGGCAACAGGCTTATGTAAAAAATGTTGAAACCTGTAAGAAAGCCCACCGTCTTCTTTTTTTTCAAATGGTATGGCAAAGGCAAGTAATACACCGGCGATGGTAGCATGTACGCCAGATTTAAGCATACAGTACCACATTATAGTGCCACCTGCTAAATACAAAGGCAAAAAGTATATTTTTTTCTTTCCGGCAATAAATAACAAAATAAAAATAATAATTGCTGCAGAAAAATAATAAAGCGCAAATCCTTTTGTATAAAAAAGAGCGATAACAGTTATAGCACCCAGATCGTCTATAATAGCAAGTGCAGTTAAAAATATTTTCAATGCTACCGGAACTTTTTTCCCTGCAAGTGATAATATGCCCAGTGCAAAAGCAATATCTGTTGCCATTGGTATTCCAAAACCCGATTGGGTTGGTGTACCATTGTTAAACACAAAATGGATTAAAGCAGGAACAAGCATGCCACCAATAGCAGCAAGAACAGGCAGTATTGCGTTTTTAAAACTGGATAATTCTCCTGCATATAACTCTCTTTCTATTTCAAGTCCTACCAGTAAAAAGAAAATAGCCATTAAGCCATCGTTAATCCACTCTTCATTACTGTAGTTTAAATCAATACCTGCAAAAGAAAGATCAAGACTTTTATGAAAGAAATGAACATAGGTTTCACCAAAAGCACTATTAGCTATTATTAAAGAGATAATAGTACAGCCAATTAAAACAAAGCCACTGGCTTTTTCGCTATCTGTAAAGTCTTTAAAAAGTTTTGAAATTTTCATTAGTTAGCTAACCTGCTTAATGCTTGCCGGTGAAATGAATTAGGTTTGGCCAAATATAGCTTTTTATAATTGGGTAAATTTAAAAGCCCCCGAATGACCATGCAATTTTTAATTCGATTTTAGGATCCTTCTGGTCATACCAAATGCAGGTTTAAAACCAAACTTCTCATAAAAAGAACGCAGGCTGTCGCCGGTATATAAACCCACCAATGCATCAGTTACGCCATTAGCATCTAGCCAGTTGGTTATTTCTTCCATCATTGCTGTGCCCACACGTTTGTGCTGAAAGGATGGTTTCACCATTACGTCTTTTACATAATAGAAGCTTGCTTTATCGCCTAGCAGTAATGCACAACCGATTATTTCTCCGCTTGCAGTATCTTCTGCTACTACAGAAAATACAGGAGCGGATAAAATCATTGCTTCTTGATTTTCATTTACAGAAGATGACCACCCAACAGCTGTTATAAGTGCAAGATGTTCTTTTGCTGTAGGCGGCCTTTTAATAATTTTTATAGTAGGGGGAAGTATTGCTTCCTGTATACAATCTGAAATATGTACGCTGCAACTAAATCTTATTTTATGGCCATCCAAATCTTCTACAAGCATTTCTCGCATGCCCCATTCATAATTTTCCGGTGCATTTAGAATGCGGGCACCTGCTGCTTTTATTTTTTCATAATAAGCATCAACATCATCAACAAAAATTGAAAGCCATGTGCCAGGGTTGCCTTGCCCTTTTTCACAAAAGAAAATCTCTACCCCATCTTTGCTAACACCGCCAAACGTTGGCGGTGTGCCCCAGTTCCAATTGCCTTCAAAGCCAAGAACGTTTTTGTAGTAGTCAATACTTTTTACAACATTGTCAGAATAAAGTATGGGATTGAGGTGCCTGAATTTCATAACGGGCAATATTAGCAGATGAGTAAAACAGTTGAGTTATACAAGTTATTTCTTTTTTTTCAGTGACAGTAAGATAGAAAGTCTATTAATAAAAAGGGCCGTGCTTTTGAAAGCCGGCCCTTTTACAAATGGTTTATTATAAAATATGCTGCACTATTGCTGAGTAATGATTAGCAGTACAAGAGTGCAACGTCCGCCCGGCTAAGTCATTCAGACGGGCAAGAATGCTTAATAACATTGCCAACGTTGGCTAGGCACTACGGCAATACTACCAACTATTTAACCATGCCTTTTTCAATTAACTCATCCAGGCGTTCATAAGAATCATTAACACCACGTTCCATGCCAGATTGCATCATACCATCGCGGTCTGCTACGGATTGAAAAACGGATTGATTTGTAAACCTTGTTCTTCCGCCAGGCAATTCTTCAAACCTTGCAGTTTCAAGTGTTACATGTCCTTTCTCGGGCAGGCCTTCAAATTCAAAAGTCTGTATAATTCTTTCAGGATATGTTACTTCGTGTATTACGCCATGAAAGCCAAATTCCATATCGCCCATAGAATGGATATAGCGGTAAGACCCCCCCGTTTTTGGTTCAAACTTTTCTATTTTCATAGCAAGGTTGCGCGGACCAAGCCATTGTGCTACCAATTTAGCATCTGTAAATGCTTTGAACACAAGTTCGCGAGGTGCATCAAACTCACGTGTTATAAATATTTCCTGTTTGCCAGGTTCTGCTTTAATGCTGGTAACGTTTTTTGTTGTTGTCATACTATTTAGTTTTTATTGAGTGATAAATATGATTTGAATAATCATTTATTTTTTGCGTGATTTCTTTTTTTCTTTGGCCTGCATTTTTATGAGCAGTTCATCAAGGACATCAAATTTATCTTCCCACATTTGCCTGTATTTTTCTGCCCATGTGGCCACTTGGTTAAGCGGTTGCAGGCTGGCTTCACAATATCTTTCGCGGCCCTGTTTTTTTATAATGATGAGGCCACACTCGGTAAGTATTTTAATGTGCTGCGAAATAGCAGGCCGGCTCACGTCAAACTTCTCTGCTATTGCATTAAGATTGAGTGATTGTGCTGCTATCAGCTGGATAATTTCCCTTCTTGTAGGGTCTGCAATGGCCTGAAAAACATCTCGCCTGGTTTGTGTTGGCATAATATGTAAGCGTTTACTTACACAAATATATATGTAAGGATTTACTTACGCAAATTTATTTTTTAAAATTTTTTTTGCACCCCGAAATTTCGGCATTAACATACCGCTGCTATTTATTACAGAAGTACCTTTATAAAGACAAATCATTCTTTCATTAACTTATATAATATACCATGAACAAAATATTGTTATTACTAAGCGCAGCCTTTGTTTGCTTGATGGCCAATGCACAAAACCTTAACCCGGTAAGTTATAGCGATGGCGCACAAAAACTGAATGGATTGGTAACATCTAATGCGGGAAAAAAATTGCCGGGCGTTTTAATATTGCCTGCATGGAAAGGTATTGATGAAGAAGCGAAAGAAGCTGCGAGGGCATTGGAGAAACAAGGCTATATAGCTTTTGTGGCAGATATTTATGGTGAGGGGAATATACCGGCAGATAATGCATCAGCCGGAAAAGCCGCTGGTGCTTACCGTAAAGATTATGCTGCTTATCAAAAAAGAATTGATCTTGCCCTGGCAGAATTAAAGAAAGCCGGAGCAGATGTAAATAAAATTGCAGTTATTGGTTATTGTTTTGGCGGCACAGGTGCATTGGAAACTGCCCGTGCTAATTTTCCTGTAAAAGGCGTGATATCTATTCATGGTGGATTGGCAAAAGACAGTACAAGGACTAACGGCACACTATCAACGAAAATTTTAATTGAAAACCCGGCAGAAGATAATGGCGTAACGCCGGCTGTAATGGCAAACCTTGTTAAAGAAATGAATGAAGGAAAAGCAGACTGGCAGGTTATTACTTATGCTTACAGCAAGCATACGTTTACAGATCCAAAATCTGCGGATTATAATGAAGTGATGGCAAAAAGAGCATGGCAGCATACGCTCATGTTTTTGAAGGAAGTATTGCAGTGATTTTTTTGAAGCCAGTGTTGCCCGCCATTGTGCATCGTTGCCCATGCATCCCGCGTAATTCGTTTGGTGGCACGTTAAAGGTGATATGCTGCTGATTGTACCCGGTTGCTCCTGCAAATGAGCGCATTGGTATCAGTTGACAGCTTTAGAATTTATTCTCCATTCCTGTGGCGTTACATTATTCTCCTGTTTAAAGACACGGGAAAAATAAGCGGGATCATTATAGCCGCAGTCCAGCGCAATACCTGCAATACTATTACCCGGATCTTTCAGCAACTCTTTGGCTTTGTTTAGACGGATAATGCGAATGAATTTATTTGGACTGCATCCCGTTAATGCATCTAATTTGCGATGCAATTGTGAATGGCTCATGAATACAAACCTGCACAATTGCTCAACACTGAAATCAAAATCTGATAAATGTGCTTCTATCATTTCTCTTACTTTCTTTACAAATGCATCTTCTGTTTTATTATCGGCAGGTGCCGGTACGGAAACGGTCTTATCTGTTAACCCTGCCTGTTTGAGATAATGTTGCTGTAGTGTGGTTCTTAATTCCAGCAGTTTCTTTATACGTATCAATAATTCTTCCCTGTTAAATGGTTTGTGCAGATATACATCAGCGCCCCTTTCTAATCCTTCCATTTTACTTGCCATATCTGCTTTGGCAGTAAGCATAATGATGGGAATATGACTGGTACGTTCATCTTTTCGTAATTTTTGGCATAGCTCAAAACCATCCATTACAGGCATCATTACATCTGTAATAATGAGATCCGGTATTATATCAGTAGCAATTTCCAGGCCCTCCGCGCCATCTTTACCAACAGCAAGGCGATAATCAGGAAGACAGGATGCAGTATAGGCAACTACATCAGCGTTATCTTCCACCAACAAGATCAACGGCTTTTCATTTCCGGCAATTTCTTCTATAGGTTCGCTTTTAGTTTCCTTTATACTGTTTGCTATTTGCGATGGAATTAATTTCAATCGCTCAGTGACCGGATCAGGATGAATAATTCCGGTTTCAATTATTGCTACTTTTTTAAATGGCAACGCTACCGTAAACTCACTTCCTTTATTCGCACCTGTTGGCGGGCTTTTTACAGTTATTTCTCCTTCCATTAATTTCACCAGCTCTTTGGTTAATGCTAAACCAATACCTGTTCCTTCTGTTTTTCGTGTATGGCTATTGTCTGATTGATGGAAGCGATCAAAAATATATGGCATCTGGTCTTCCGGAATACCAATGCCTGTATCTTTTACTTTGATGATAAGCAATGATTGACCTTCTGCATCAGTCATGCTTTCATTCACTGAGATGTATATATTTCCTTTTTCAGGTGTAAACTTAAGCGCATTGGAAAGTAAGTTGCCAACGATCTGTCTCATTTTTTCAGGATCATAGGCAATGTTCAGCGAATCTATTTCAGAAAGAAAATGCAATTGTTTTTGCTGGCTTTCCGCTAAAGAATGAAAGGACTCAACGATATATCTTAGGAAATTGATTACATCACCCTGCACCAACTGCAGCAACATCTTTCCGCTTTCCAGTTTTGAAAGATCAAGCATTTCATTGACAAGTTTCAATAAGCTTTCGCCATTACGGATGATCATTTGCGTACCGCTTTGTAAATGTTCGTCGGGTTTATTGGCTATTTGTTGCGCCATACCCAGTATAACAGTAAGCGGTGTACGAAATTCATGCGTGATGTTTGTATAGAGTTGTGTTTTTAATGTATCCAGTTCTTTGGCCCTCTTTGCTTCGTTTTGTTCAAACCTGAGTTGTGATTTTAATTTTGCCCTGTTAATAGAAAACCTGAAGTACGCCCTTATGATTAAAATGCCGGCAAGCAGATAAGCAACGTAAGCCCACCAGGTGCGCCACCACGGAGGGGTTACTATAATTTTTAATTCTGCTATTTTACTGCTCCATACACCCTGGCTATCGCTGCCCTGCACTTTAAATGTATAACTACCCGGGGGCAAATGTAAATAAGTAGCGGTGCGTCTTGTACCACTCTCCACCCAGTTTTTATCAATACCCACCAATTGATAACGATATTTATTTTGATTGGGTGCCGTAAAATCAAGCGAAGAAAACTCAAGCGTCAAAATATCCTGCGAATGGTCTAATGTAATAGAAGGCGAATGCTCAATAGCTTGTTTCAGCACGCCAGATTTATCATTGGGTAAAACCGGCTCATTGCCTACCAAAATATTTGTAATAAAAACATTGGGTGTGAACTCACTTTGCAAAACTGTTACCGGGTTAAACACACTTAGTCCGTTTACACCACCAAAAGCCAAATCTCCAGTGGGCAGTTTTGCATAAGCGCCTGTGTTAAATTCATCATCCTGCAAACCGGAGGCTTTGGTAAAATGACGAAACAACCAACTGCCATGTTCATCTTTTCGTTTATTCAACAAACAAAAAATTCCATTATTAGTGCTGCCCCAGATATTGCCGCTTTCGTCTGCAAGTATACCATACACCACATTGTTGCAAAGACCATCCTGAGTAGTAATATGGGTAAACTTACCGGTTGTTTTTTCTAATAAATTTAATCCACCTCCTTTAGTGCTTATCCAAAGAAGATTGTCATCAGCCGGATCGTCTAAAAAACAGGAAACATGATTAAAGTTGAGAGAATTTTTATCTGTACTATTACTTCTGTACCACGTTAACTTTGGTTGCACTTCACTTGTATAATCGTATTGCAATTTAACAAAGCCATCTTCTGCGCCTATCCAAAAAATTCCTTTTCCATCCTGGTAAATAGAAGAAATAACAGCATTGGGCAGCATGGGGTGGGAGTCATCCGTATTGATATTGAAATTATGTATGGAATTTGTAGAAGGGTTTATCATTATCACCTGCCCATCTACGCCACAAACCCAAATATTACCGCTTTTGTCTTCCATGATGGGTTCCAGGGTGCCGTAATCTATTTTTAAAGATACCGGCAATGTTTTTCTTGCCCCGGATGCAGGATTGTATCGTTCAATAGCAGAGACTATAAAAGAACCGGCAGCCGTCACCTCCCTGTTTAATACCCAAAAATCGCCGCTCTTAGAAATAAGAAAATCATGAATAACATATTTTAAGCGATCGGGTATATAAGGAAGCAATTCGCCATTGCTTGTTATTCTTTTGGTGAACCCCCAACCCGTAAGAAAAATTTCATTTTGATTATATCCCTGAATTTTTCTTACGCTCTGGCCCTTTGCCAGGTGTTTAAATTTTTCCGATTCAAATGTATATTTCCGGATCCCATAACCGCTTGTGCCCATCCATAAATTACCGGCTTTGTCTTTAAGCATTTTCGTCGGGTTCACTGCAGTATCTTTAAACACTAAGCTTGCATCCGGATCAATCGGACTTCCTTTCTTCCATTTTTTTGTATCAAACACAAGCAGTTGATTTATATTCAACATGCCTATCCATATTTTATTTTTTTCTTCATCTCTGCAAAAAAATGATCCCTGTCCATTGGTTACAGATTTTGTAAAAAGCGGGTACCAGGCACAAGTGTCGTTTAACTCGAGTAAGTTGAATTTGTCTCCATTGGTCCAGATACTTCCGTCTGTATTTGTAACATAGTAGTCATCAAAACTAAAATTGTCTTTGCGCCATTCAAAAGCCGGGGTTTCGGGTATAAACCGGTATAGTTTTCCCATGTTCGTCATCCATACCCGTCCTTTTGCATCTTTACATAAAGTCAGGTAATTTTCTGCAAAGGGTGCGGGTATGTGAACAATAGACGGCTGAGCATTTGTTTGAAAATAATTTTCTGGCAGGCTAATAAGATTAAAACTTTTTTGTGATGCATACACTAAAAAACGTCCATCGGTCAACTCAATAATGTTACTGCTAATTCTGTTTCCCGAAAGACTATTTGCATTGCCGGGGTCATTAGCAATGTGGCGAAAAATGCCTGTTGTTTTATCATACACATTTATACCGTTATCGCCGGTGCCTATCCACAGCCGCCCTTTACTGTCTTCAAAAAGTTTGTTGATGGCATTGCTGCTTATAGAATTTGGGTTATAAGCATCGTGTGTAAATACTTTAAAGCTGTAGCCATCATAACGGTTAAGGCCAGCCTTTGTAGAAAACCACATAAAGCCATCTTTATCCTGGAGCATATCATAAATGTAGCCTTGCGATAAACCATTGGAAGTGGTTAACCACTCATACTTAGGCTGTGCCGATACGCACCGAACCAACCAAATCATTAAAATGGTTAGCAGCAGTTTGATCAATAAATGGTGGCGGCACATGCTTCTATAAATATAAACCCATTTCTTTTTCTCTATACAAGCAAAACAACCTATCTATTTGCCTTTTTATAAAAATGGCGAATAAATCCTGTTGCTGCACAATTTGTCCTGCTGATTGATGAATATCTAAGGCAAGAAGGTGAAAATGTCTTTATAGAAAGCGAAGAGCCAACAGACCTTTATTTATACTACAGTACCCGCACCAAATCAATTTTTTTAAAAAATAAACTGTTTTAAAATGAACCAGAAATTTCACCTTAAGATGAAGGGATTTTTTCTTTTTTGCTTATTGATCCCTTTTATCGGCGTTAGCCAGACCAAGAACGTAATTACCACGCAGCGTGTTTTTCCCAAAGTGGATAAAGTACTTGAGTTTGAGAAGGCGTTAGCCGCTCATGCGCAGAAATATCATACAGGAGATACAAAATGGCGGGTGTACGAAATACAATCCGGTCCTGATTATGGTGGTTATCATATTACCGAGGGCCCATCCAGTTGGGAAGCACTTGATACAAGAGGAAACCTGGGAACGGAACATAACAATGACTGGAATAAAAGCGTAGCCATTTATTTAACCGACAGGCAATCGGCCGGCTATTCTGTTTACATCGATTCATTGAGCACGGTGGCCATAGGTGATTATTCAGATAAAATAGCCATTACTCACGTGTTTCCCAAAATAGGCTGGGGCAATAAAATAGCAGGCATGATAAAGGATCTAAAGAAGGCCTGGGTAGCAGAAGGATCAACCATTGCAGTCTACCAGTCAAACTCTTCCGGTCATGGACAATATGCAATAGTTACCAGATATAAACAAGGTTTGAAAGAAAAAGCACCTGGTTTTCGCAAACCATTCCGGTCAACTTACGAAGGAGTTAATGGCGCTAATTCATTTGAAGATTACATGGATATTGCCCGTCAATACGTAGACGATGTGTGGAGTGAATTATTGTTATTGCGTACAGATCTGAGTTCGAAATAAAAAAAGTAAAAGACCTTATAGGTTTTAAAATCCTATAAGGTCTTCTTACAACTGTTTTAAAATGAACCAGAAATTCCATTTTAAGAAGAGGCTTTTTTTCCGTGCTTATTGATCTCTTTTATCGGCGCCAGCCAAACCGAAAACTTATCAACCAACGCAATTTACCAGTAAAATCATACGCATGAGCCCCCAACCACCAACGCAACCGGATATAGTTGAACAGAAGAATCGTGCTTCTCCTTTCAGCAAGAAGTATATTAATTATATACTTTTTATGCTTACCGTTGTTTACGTGTTCAACTTTATCGACAGGCAGATACTCGTCATTCTTCAGGAGTCTATTAAAAAAGATCTGCACCTTTCAGATACACAGCTTGGTCTAATGTCTGGATTCACCTTCGCTCTTTTTTATGTTTCATTCGGAATTCCAATTGCCCGGTTAGCGGATAAGAGAAACAGAAAAAAAATTATCACCATTTCGTTAATTATATGGAGCGGCATGACTGCACTCTCTGGTCGGGCACAGAATTTTATGCAGTTATTACTTGCCCGCATAGGTGTTGGTATTGGCGAAGCAGGAGGAAGCCCGCCTGCTCATTCTATTATTTCAGATCTTTATCCTCCTCAAAGAAGAGCCACTGCCATGGCTATTTATTCTACAGGAATATCAATTGGTATTTTAGTTGGATTTCTTCTTGGCGGATGGATCGATCAGTACTTTGGCTGGCGTTCTGCATTTCTTGTGGTTGGTATTCCGGGAATTGTTTTTGCTTCAATTTTTTATCTCACCGTAAAAGAACCTGTACGTGGGCTTTCTGAAAATAAGACTGATGCAAGTGAAAGTATTCCAGTAAAGGAAGTGATGGTATCTCTTTGGCGGAGCAGATCTTTCCGGTACCTGGCATTAGGCACTGGCATGGCTGCATACGTTGGTTATGCTAAATCATCATGGCTGCCTTCATTTTTAGCAAGGTTACATGGTATGAAAAGCAATGAGATTGGATATTGGCTTTCTTTTAGTATTGGAATTGGTAGCGGACTGGGATATTTTCTGGGTGGCTACCTCGCCGATAAAATGGGAAAGAAAGACAAACGCTGGTATCTCTGGTTACCGGCAGTATCACTTCTTCTTGCAATGCCTTTTTCGTCAATTATTTTATTTGCAGCAAATACTAAAGTGGTCCTTATACTCATTAGCATTCCTGCTTTTTTAGTATCATTTTATTTAGCTCCATGTATTGCACTTACTCATGGTCTTGTAGGATTAAGAATGAGAGCTATGGCTTCAGCCATTTTATTTTTTGTGCTCAATATTATTGGCCTCGGCTGCGGGCCTCTCTTTACAGGAATGGTAAGCGATTATTTGAAACCATCAATGGGTGCTGAATCCCTCCGTTGGGCATTAAGTACTACTTTCATTGCAAATATCCTCGGCGCAATTTGCTTTTTTATGGCAGCAAAGACAATAAGAGAAGAATTAAAAAAAGGGTAGAAAAAAAATAATCGCTATCTCAAAGCATCACTAATAACATTTAACAGTGTCAACAAATGAATACAAATGAATTTGTAAAGGATCTTAATGACAGGTTCTTCCATGGAGAATTATCAACGCAATTCCAGGAGAAACTTCAGCAATTACCAATTGCCAGGCCCGATGTTTTTGCTTTTGTCCAAAGAATGTTTACCCTTGCCAGTCGTAATGGAATGCCGGCGAAAGATTTGTCTCTCCAGCATGCAGAAGTATTGGGGACGCTGCTTGCCCGCATACTGCCCGGTGCGTGGGAAGGTAGGGTGCCTCCAATTACTGTGCAAGGGCGACATGCAGTAATTGATCAGTATATTAAAAAGAATTCCTGGATCAGTTCCAAAGGAAAATCTATGCTGGATATTGGTTGTGGGTTTCCACCATTTACTACTATCGAAACCTCAAATTATTTGAGTGATTGGAAAATAACAGGAGCAGATCCTTCCTTGCCAGCTTATCTTATTTATGATGCCGAAGGAAATTATGCCACGCTTGATGAAAACAAGACAACTGTATATTTTCAACCGGCAATGCCTTCCGTTGAAAACTGGAATAAATTATTAAGTAATGCAAGCGCCACGAAAAAGCATTTTGAAAATTTATTCCACGAATTATCAGATCACTTAAATGGCGAAGGATTTCCGAGATTAGAAAAAAATCCGATCAAAAATTATGAGACCGATAATCTTTCATTTATTAAAGGTGGAATCGGCCAGATAGATATAACTCCAAAAGATGTGATCCGTTGCTTTAATGTTCTTTATTATTTTGATAATAATTTTCAGAAAGATGCATTAAAATGGTTTGCCGAAAACACCAATGAAGGCGGCATTGTTTTATTTGGAGGTGATTGGGCAGCATCAACTGAATGTTATTATAATATTTATAAAAAAATTGACAACCAGTTAGTGAATAAAGAGTTTGCTTTTAGCATTGATTGCATTTGTCCCTTTGGCATTGTTACATGGTATGGCCTGCATGATGATGATACGCAGAAAGCTGAACTGGTTAAATACATAAGTCTTATAAGAAAAGACACAGCCTTTATGAATGCTTTCTATACTTTTCATGATGCACAAAGAATGAAGTATAAGATCTGTCCAAGAGATGAGGAAGGTTATTATGGAATTGTTGATCCTTCAATACAACCACAAGATCTGGGGATATTAGCCAGTAAAATGCTTAACGAACTAAATGATGCAGGCTTCAATCAAAAAGCAGTTGAGGTAATTAACCATGCAGGCTTGAAAGCAAGGGTTAATGAAGTGGGCCATATTGCCGTAGAACCGTAAACAGTAGTCGTATGAAAATTCCCCCGAGTTAGCAGATACGTTGTGGTCTCGTCAGGAATAATGTTGATTATGAAAATCAACTTATTACAACAAATGTGACAAACAATCTGCAAAACTGCGTTTTTAATTGCTTATAGTCTTTTTTAGGAGTAAGAGGATTTTTATAAATTAAGATAGTGTTTTTAATTGTTATTAAACCAGTTTTGCCCTACAATATTGAGTTTGAAATAAATTAGAATAGAGTTGTTGAAGCTATCGAGTTGTTCAAGAATTGCTTTAACAGACAACAAAATATTACTTTACTATTAACTTGCAGCTTTTGTTACAGGACAAATTTACAAATATTCATATAGTCTGTCGGGGAGTTACGCTCTCCCCTTAATTTCTAAACGTATAAATGAAACCTGGCTGCAGAACGCCAAATGGAGAATATTCAATTTTAAAATTAAGCTGACCTTTAGAATTCGGTTTTGAAAATCCTCCTTGTCGCTTTAATCTAGCATACCTGTGATAATTATTTACTACCTGCGTTCCGCATGCAAAACCTAACAGTCCCCCTGCAATCAAGTCCGTTGCCCAATGGCGGTTCTGTGTTATCCGGCTAAGAGTAACAGCCGTTGCAATGCCATAAGAAATGATGGGTACACCAGGAATATCCTTGTATTCTTTTGCGTAAACAGTTGCAGCCGCGAAAGCAACTGTAGCATGTCCGGACGGGAATGAGTTGCTTTCATGGGTTGGAGATTTAAAAAAAGGCCCATGAAACCTGGAATCATTCAAACCAGAAATAGGATTGTAGCTGTCTGGTCTGCTGCGTCCAAAAAGTTGCTTAAACATGGCCGACCATACTGTTGAGGTAACATAAGATTGAATGGCGAGGGCTGTGGTAGTTCTTAACTTCTCATTTTTAAATACAAAACCAGTTGTTGCTATAACTGCCAATGGCACAATTTCAAAAGCACCGCCAATATCACTCAAAGTTTTACTCGGTCTGGCTGACCAGGGATTACTACTACGGAACTTTACGGCCCATTGCTGTATTGGTTTATCTAAAAAAGAAATGCCTACTGTTGCGCCAAGAATAATTCCATCACGAATCAATGTTTTTTTTGTAGGCTTGAAAGGTGATAATGCTTGTTGTTTAAAATCATCCAGTAATAGAATGCCAAATACGCGCGGCGTAATTTTCGTTTTTTCGTTATAAAACTCAGGTTCGATCAGATTTTTTTGCTGACCTGTGTCTGTTTGTCTTTTGAGGCTATCCAGTTTACTAGATAATGAATCAGGCCTTTGACCAAATAAACTAAGACAAGAAAAAATGGTCATTATAATTAAAACCCATGAATGCATAAAAAGAGTATTATCATTTTTTCCATGTTGCCATATAGTTGCAATCATTGGTATTTTACCCGCGAAATTATTTTATAATTTAATTCTTTGGATTCTGACTGCATTTAGTATTGCAAGCAATGCTACTCCTACATCCGCTATGACCGCTTCCCAAAGGGTTGCAACACCACCTGCACCAAGCACCAGGACAATTACCTTAATAACCATAGCGAGAGTAATATTTTGCCAAACAACCCTTCTGGTGATTTTACCAATCTTAATAGCCGAAACAATTTTAGAAGGCTGATCATTTTGAATAACGATATCAGCTGTTTCAATCGTAGCGTCACTTCCAAGCCCCCCCATTGCAATGCCTGCGTCAGCAAGTGCAACTACCGGAGCGTCGTTCACGCCGTCTCCAACAAATGCAATGTGCTTGCCCTCTTTTTTCAGCCCTTCAACTTTCTCAACTTTTCCCTCTGGCAACAAGTCACCAAAAGCATTATCCAAACCAAGGAGTTTGGCAACTTCAGAAACAACACTTTGTTTGTCGCCAGACAACATCACCGTTTGTATGTTTAACTTATGCATTTCTTCAATTGCTTGTTTGGCATCTTCTTTAACTTCATCAGCGATGGTTATATATCCTTCGTATTTGCCATCGATGGCTATCGCTACAATGGTATCGACAAGTTTGTCGATTTCTGCAGGGTACTCAATATTTTCCTTCTTTAATAACTTCGTGTTACCTGCCAGCACATTTTGCCCATTCACCGTGCCCTTCAAACCGTGCCCTGATACTTCCTCCACATTCTCAGCCTTTAATGCCTTTGCATCATCTCCTGCGTGCGTAACGATGGCTTTTGCAACAGGATGGGTAGAATTGCTTTCTATTGCCGCCGCAACTTTGATCAACTCTGCCTTATCAATATTTGTTGCGACCACATCCTGCACATTAAAAACACCTTTGGTCAATGTTCCTGTTTTATCCATCACTATTACATTGACTTTTGTAATAACATCGAGGAAGTTAGAACCTTTAAAAAGAATACCGTTCCGGGATGCAAGCCCAATACCACCAAAATAGCCAAGAGGAATAGATACAACTAACGCACAGGGACAACTGATGACCAAAAAAACGAGTGAGCGGTAAAACCACTCATGGAATGAATAGTTGCTGACAAAAAAATAAGGTACAAAGCAAACCGCAACTGCCAGCGCGAACACAATTGGTGTATAAATTTTAGCAAACCGGCTGATAAATAACTGCGTTTGGGATTTTCTTGCTGTTGCATCCTGTACCATTTCCAAGATCTTACTCAGCTTACTGTCCTTGAATAAAGATTTTACTTTTACCTCGGAGACTTTATCCAGATTAATCATTCCTGCCAGCACCTGTTCACCTTTGCGCTTGGTATCGGGTTTGCTCTCTCCGGTGAGTGCCGCGGTATTAAATGTTGCATTATCAGAATTTAACTCACCATCCAGGGCTACCTTTTCTCCGGCTTTGATCTGTATAATTTCATCCACCTGGATTTCATTTGGATGAATTACCTGGGTTTCTCCATTTCTTAACACTGTTACTTCGTCTGGCCGGATATCCAGCAATGCCTTAATACTTCTTTTCGCCCGGTTAACGGCTGCATCCTGGAACCATTCTCCAATGGAATAAAAAACCATTACCGCCACACCTTCGCTGTAAGAGCCGATGCTGAATGCGCCAATGGTGGCAACACTCATTAAAAAAAATTCATTGAAGAAATCAAACCGCTTTGCTTTGCGGTAAGCGAGCATCAAAACGTTATACCCCGCCAGTAGATACGCGGCAGCATAAATGACTAAATCAATGGGAAAGACGGGCTTAAACTTAAAGCCGAATTCCAGGACCAGCATTATCAATAAAATCACCAGGGATGACAATAGAGGCCAGTGGGATTTCCAGACAGATTCTTCCGCACCATCGCCCCCATGATCGTGATCATCATCATCGTCATCATGCTCGTCGTGGTCATGATCGTCTTTTTTATGGTCATGTTTTTCATCATTATGTATGTGTACTACTTTAGTCTTACTATCCTGACCGTCAATATCACGGTTGTTAGGATCCTTAACAACATCAGGTTGTTTGTTTTTATTTTCCATAATTCTATTTTTTGCGTTTAAAAAATACAGTACCGTCACATTAGTACAATATCCGCATTGCCCTATTAGTCAACGGTTTGGTTTAGTAAAATATTTATTCTGAATTTTCTTTTATAATCAGCAAACTCCGCCAAATCAGTATTGTATTTAAAGTTTGTGTCAATACTATTACAAAAGGAAGTATTTTCCCGAAACCGATTTTTTATATTCCCGATCGTCAATAACTCTGGCACAGAATGCAATCCCTGGCTAAAATAATAATTAGTGGCATTGGTTCTTCCTACAGACGATTTTGTAATTATATGCTTGTAAACAAGAATTGAGTCTCCTTCATTCAGTAACAACAACTCTTTTTTTCCTTTAAAACTGAAAACCATATTCTTGCAATTTATATAGCCAAAAAGTTCTCGTTTTTTTATTTTCGCTTTCCCTCCATTCAGTTTTATGGTTATATAGGATCGGGCAAAGAAATCATTGAGTTTAATTTTCGGCATACCTGCCTTGCACTTGTTATCAAATAATGCAACGTTGTTGTCATAGTCCCTGCTGTTCAAATAGACTGCCTTTACTCTTTCGGTTTGAGCGACAGCACTGACGACTATCAGTTTAAAAAACAGAATCATAATAGTTGGTACACATTTCATAATCAGCCAGCCGTTATTGTTAATGCAAAAAGAACGTTACAATTCCTACCATTATTAGCACGATTCCTGTTATTCGTTTTTCATTGTGCTCCATCCACGTCGAATTTATCAGCTGCGACCCTTTAAGACCCAGCATCACGAGGCTGACAATACCCGTAATACTTATCAGCGCGTATATTAGTAGTAACAGCAAAAGATTATCCCATCCATAAGCGCCCGCTGCCAGGAATAGACTTTCAACTTCCAGACAAGGTGAAAGAAACATCATCGCTGCGAAAATCAATATCCATCTTGTTTTTGATTTTTTATAAGCATGGACATCTTTATTTACCGAATGATAGTGATTGGGCTGATTAAGTGTACAGTATATCAAGCCAAATACTATTAAAAGTAACGGCGCAATGACGTGTACAGACCCTTCATACTCATGGGCTAGTTTTGTGCCTACCAATCCAAGTACAACGCCAAGAATAGCCGTACCTAACACATGCGCTGAAGCTGTGATGGTTGACACAATCATTAATTCATACCTGTCCCATTTCTCTGATTTTGCAATGGCTACCAATGGTAACCAGTGATTGGGGATGAGTGCATGAATAAGTGCAACCAATACGGTTCCTGTGATAATACTGTACAATGTATTTGCCGTATTAATTAATAAATAAAAAAGCCACGGAAAAATATCCGCAGCTTATGCAAAAGTTAAATGTAGTTTGATTGTTCCTATGCCATGAAAACTTGCACCATTCCCATTAATGAAGCAAGCATCACCACACATTTCCAGCAATAGGTTCTGTTGAGTTTTATTTTCATAGCTTTTGTTTGGATAAAAATACATAAAAGCAGATTTATATTTTGTTAAAAATAATGGAACTTTACTCAATTTTTTCCTCACCTTTTTTTGCTAATTTCACAATATCGCCTTTGGTAAAAAGCACTGCTTTTAATATTGTGCGCCATTCGGGCTTTTTTCGTAGTAAAAATTCCAAGTCCATTCCAAAATGCTTAAACTCTTCTTGCTGGGCGTCCTGCATAATTGCTTTTGCTTCCTTGTCCTTTTCTACTGCAATACGTTGTTCATACCAACCAATCGCTTCGGCTTCTTCGCATAAAGAAGTTATCATCCGGGCAAAAGTCCGGGTTGCTGGTTTCAATTCTTGTGGCGGTTCATGATACTGATCAAATCCCATAATTGTTATTTTTATTTGTTATTAAAAAATCAGTTCAATTGGAAATATATTAATGCGACTGCCGCTGCTGTCATTACCACGAGCGTTAATACTCCTAAAATATTAGACAGCCTACTGTTTGTATGCTCCTTCATAATCTTTTTATTGTTTGCAATGTGCAGGACAATAGCAATTAATATAGGTGATGTTAAACCGTATAGAATAGCAGTATAAAGCAGCGCTTTAATTGGACTAAAGCCCAGATAATTTATAACCAGCCCAAGTATCATTGCAACGATAACAACAACGTAAAATAGCTTCGCATGCCGGAATTTTTTATCCAGATTTCCTGACCAGCCAAATGTTTCTGAAACGATATACGACAAGGAGCCTGTTAAGACCGGGATAGCTAAAAAACCGGTTCCAATAACACCAATTGTAAATATCAGATACGACGCTTTTCCGGCAACTGGTTCTAATGCCTTTGCGGCTTGTTCTACAGTATCGATTTGGGTCCCGCCGTTGCCATATAATGCAGTGCCGGTTGCCAGGAGTATAAAGAACATCACCATATTTGAAAGCAACATACCAATGTTTACATCCAGCTGCATTTTTTTTATCAATAATTGAATAAAATTCAATTCCCTTACTTTTGAAATATATTTTTCTTCAGTAGTAGTAACAATCTTCCTTCGGGCAATAATTAACTGACGGGATGCTTTTACATCTTCCGCTTCCATGGTAACCTGCCAAAAAAATAAATATGGAGAAATAGTAGTTCCTAAAATGGCAACGAGTATTTCGATAAAATCTTTGTCAAAACTGATATGCGGTATGAATGTGTGACGAAGCACCTGACCCCAATTTGGATGGGTGAAAAACGGAACAGCGATATACAGGAATAGCGACAAGCATAAATATTTTAGAATAGCCACTATTTTATAATAGGGTAAGTAAACAATGAGAATAATAAGCAGCAACGTGAATACAGTACTAAAAATCAATGGAGATACAGACGGGAGCATTAAATTAGCTACAGCGCCCATGCCAGCTACATCAGCCCCAATATTCAGTATAATGGCAGGTACACTAAAGATCATCATAACATACAGCAGTCCTTTAGAATAATGACTTTTCAGCGTCGTTGTCAAACCAACAGAGGTAACCAACCCTATCCTTGCACACATTTCCTGTACGGCAGCCATTAATGGAAACGTTATCAGGGCAGTCCATAAAGTCGTTAAACCAAATTTTGCACCTGCCTGAGAATACGTAGCGATGCCCGAGGGGTCGTCGTCACTAGCCCCAGTAATTAACCCGGGTCCTAGTGTTTTTAGAAACTTTTTAATTTTTCCCGAAGAATTTTTGATACTGGTCATGGAGTTTCTTTTTTAACTGTTTTTTTCTTACCAGTACCATAACAAGATATACTACTGCCACAGCTGTGGTGCAAACGTTGATATATAGTGCAATGGGCGACCAGAAGAAATTGTGGTGATAAAACGCATACATGTTTGTGCCAATACATAATGACAATAATCCCACCAACAGGTAATATAATCTTTTCATTTTTTCTTGGTTGTAAAAGCATACTCATCAATACCAATGAGTATGCTTTTTTACACTACTTCAATTGAATTTTACCATGATGCTCATGGCAGGCATCAGCACATTGAGTACATTTTTCCGCACATTTTTTACAATGGTCGTGATCATGCTTGCTGCACTCTTCTGCACAATGACGGCAAGCTTTTTCGCATACCGCAAGGAGTTCATGTGCGAACTCGCTGTCACGTGTTAGCAGTTTTGCTGCAGTGTAGCATAGTTCTGCGGAATCGCGATCGATCTCAATACAATGCGCCATCGGTGTGACATCCTTTTCGTCAAGGCAAGAGGATGCACAATTTTCGCAAGCTGTCGCACATTCGAGCAGCAGCTGAATGAGTTTGCCATGCGGGTGACCTGAATGGTGGTGATTGCTTTGTTCGTGTTCCATTTGATTTAAATTTAAAAGTGAAAAAAAACATCAGATGGAGTCTTCTGGTTGGGTTTTATACAATATTTCAAGCATGCGCTTTTCTATTTCTTTTGGCAATTCGTCGTGATATTTTATTTCCAAAGACAAATTCTGACTTTCTTCGTCGACTTTGAGTTCATAAAACGCTTCGGGTTTCTTGCTGACAAAAAATGCATCGAATTCAGTTGTCAGCTCTTTAACTGCTGCTTCAAAGTTTTTACGCCAGGTTTGTAATTTTATTCCGTCCATGATCGATAATTTATTTAATGATTGAATATTGACTATTGTTATACCACCATACCCAGTACGAGAAATATCAGGAAGCCAAGAAAAAAAGCGGAAGTATGCCATATCGTTTCTTTCTCTTCATGCGCTTCGGTTAATAATTCTTCAGTAACTAAAAACAGCAGCGCAGATAAGCCGAATGATAAAACAATTTCCATGGCGCTGTCAGATAAATTATGCAATAGCGTCGCTCCCAGCACAGCGCTTGCAAAGAAAATAATTGACAGGGTTATAATAATGCCGAGCGATTTTTGTTTGCTAAGGTTGTTGTCTCCGAGTGCGGTGGCAGTGGCCATGCCCAGTGATAATAATTCAACAGACAGCGCAATTGCAAGCAGCATACCTTCTTTACTGCCTGCTGAAAAACCGATACCAAGCAATAAACCATCGATAAAAATATCTACCCCTATGCCCGCAAGCAGGCTCATAGGAAGCAGGCTTTTCCGGATATCATCTTTGGTTGGCGTTTCAGCATTCTTCGAATACGCCCTTATCATAAGCATGGTAATAAGGCCAAGCGTGAACCCAATGATAACCTGCAAAGGCTTATGCTGCTTAACAATGTCTGGCAAAAGCTCCACCGCAACCACCGAAAAAACAACTCCTGCGGCAAAATGCAATATCAAACTGCGCAAATTTCCATTTGGCTTTTTATAAATTGCCACAATACCACCTGCAATCATGGTGAAAACCGGTATGAGTGAAAACAGTAGTATTTTTTGAAACAAATCAGACATAATGATATTTTTAAAGTTAGCTGTTACGAACTTGGTTTGTAAAATGTTTATTCACTATCTTTTTCTTTATGGTGTTTTTTGATACTCGCCTGCTTCCATTTTACGTACCAAAGCTGATGATGCAGTGACAATAAAAAATAGAGCGCTGCCGAGCCTGTTATAGCTATGATAAACATATTTAACCCCACTGCAACACCCACAGCCGCCGTACACCATACTGTTGCAGCAGTCGTAAGGCCGTGCGATGTTCCAGCGTCATTATTCCTATATATAATACCAGCTCCCAGGAACCCTACTCCGGTAATGATATTGGCTATCACCCTGGAAGCTGCCGACACATCATTCATAAGATGGGCAGCAATAGCTGTAAATAGGGCTGCACCGATACAGACGGCCGCATAAGTTCGTATACCTGCATCCATTCCATGCCGTTCGCGGTCATATCCTATAAACGCACCGAGAAAAAGCGAGAGCAGTACCTTTGCAACAATAACGAGTTCAGTATTTACATCCATTATCTTTCTTATTTATTTGAATTGAACATCAACTTGCCTGAATTATTTAAAGCTTTATTATGTCACCGCAATGCGTGAACAAAAAAAGGGTAAGCAACGCCATTGTTATCCAACAGCGTTTACTTTTTATCTTTTGCAAACGGGTAAACATTAAAATGTTCTAATCCCATTAATTGATCCAAAAGAAAAACTACCCCTTGTTCAAAAAGCCATGCAGGCCATCGTTGATTTTCAATATTGAATATAAATTTTCCGTCTGTTGTTATTATAATATCTATTCTTCTTCGCCCTTATTGATCATTTTTGCTAACACGAAGAAGGCGCCCTTGCTCACTATCCTGGTGTCTTTCGGTAAAGGTTTTAGTGGGATTATTTCAGTAAAACCTATATCAGTCGATCCTTTTGCCACTGCAGTTCTTTCAAAATAATAAGTGCTGTCTTTCGATTTGTTAGCAGCACCAGCGGCATGTTCTTTTTCGCCTGCAGGAATTTTACTTGTTCGAACAAATACAAAATCCTGTCCGGCATTGGTAACAATTGCATCAGTTGGAACGGCCGCTACTTTTGATTTTCCGGTACTGATAATAGCTGTAACATTCATTCCATCGATCAATCCAGTTTTATTCCCCTTTACCACTGCATGTACAGGGACAGTTTTTGTATCTGCGGCAAACGCAGCACCGATAGAATAAATTTCTGCGTCATATTCTTTACCAGGCAAATTGGTGAGCACAAAATGAATGGTTTGCTTCTGTTTGATTTTAGGCAAATCTTTTTCGTAGACGAAAATGTCAAGGTGTATCAGGTCGTTGTTGATAATATTTGCAATGGGTGATGTAGCATCAACGGTAGATCCAATTTGAGCGGGGACCTGGCTGATGGTGCCACTGATGGGTGCCAATATGCGGATTGTAGTATTGATTTCACCGTTGTTCACTGATGCCGCAGCGATCCCCATAGTACGCAATTGTTGTTGCAGGGAATTTTTTGTCGCGTTTAGTGTCGCCAGTTCCGTATTAGCACGTTGCAAACTTTTCAATGGTGCAGCGTCACCCTGCACCAATTCTTTTTGCCTGGCTTGTTCAATTTCTGCAAGTGAAAGTTGCGCATTAACAACCTGCAACTGTTGTTGCAACTGTGCAACATCCGGGTTAATGATGGTCGCGATCAACTGACCTTTGCGGACGGAATTGCCGGGCTGTACCAGCAATGTTTTAATAATGCCAGTGGTTACAGAGCTAACGAGTGCTTTGTTCTGATTTGGTACTGTAAGCATACCATTAACTTTCACCGTTGCGGTAAGTTCTTTCATCTGTAATGTATCGATCTCGATGCCGACTGCTTTTATCTGTCCCGCACTGACTTCTACAATTGGATTTTCCTCATCACCATTCACCTTCTGCGCTGTTGCAGTAGAATCACTATTTGAGACAGCTTCTTTACCTGATGATTTATTATTACCGCAGGAAGTCAACAATGTGGTAGCAAAAAATATTATGCTTAACTTTTTCATTTTTCTTTGATGGAGGTTTTACCTGTTTGAATAATAGTTTAATTGAATGACTGCCTGGTTATATTGATTCAGCACATCAAGGTAATTTTTTTGAATGTCGATTGCCTGCGCCAGGTACTGAGATAATTCGGCAAAACTTATTTCACCACCCCGGTAGGAAAGGTTGGATGCTTTAATAATCGCATTGGCTTCAGCAAGGCCTGACGACTCATAATAATTGAGCAGCTCTGCATTCTTTTGCATTTGCAGGTAGGCGCCTTTATAGTCAATATTTACAGCCTGCGTTTGGTACTGAAGAATGGACTGCTGGTATTGCCGTTCAATGCCGCCAGCAATCATGGTATTACGGTATGTCTTGCGGCCAAAAATTGGAATTCCCATAGTAACTGAGAACCCCGAATAATAAGGAGTGGTGGCGTACAGTCGTTGTGAAAAAAAGCGTCCCTCAAAATTCGGTTTGCGGGTTTGACGGCTTACATTCAGTTCTGCACCGGCGACCGTAACATTTTGTTGTTGCAATTGCAGGAGTGGGTGGGTAATGGATCCGGAATCAATTAGTAGCGGATCTATTTTTTTAAGACTACTACTATCTGCGAGGTACAGAGTATCGGTATTGGTATTCTTTTTTATCAATTCCTGTTCAGCTTCAATATCTTTATATAACAGGCGCAATTGTATATGGGTTTCTCTCGCTTTTGCCTGTGCTGCAATGCTATCTAGTCCCGCGCTTTCACCGGTTCTTACCCGCAGTTTAGCCGCGCTTGCCAGTGAAGCATAAATACTGTCCAGTTTCAACCATAACTGCTGTTTACTCTGATAATACCACAGTGAATAGTAGGAAGATTGTAAATCCCGTTTAATTTCAACCGCCTTGATGCGCTTCGAAATTTCGACTGTTTTCAATTGCTGCGTATATAAGGTTCTTCTCGCTTTATAGAGACCTGGCCAATCCAGTGTTTGTGAAAGGCCGATTTTCAATATACCCTTGTTGTCATTTTGATTTAGATCTTCATTCTCAGCAAATAGGCCCGTATTGGGGATAGTGAATCCTGTTTGACTCAATGCTCTACTTCTTTGTATCTGCAGGTCAGCAGCTTTCAGTTGGAGATTTGTTTGCAGTGCACGGTCATAAAGATCATTAAAAGAAATATTTATGCCAGCTGGCTTTGCTTGTCCAAATGAATTGTAACTGGTAATAAGTATTAAAATAACTGCAACGGCTATTTTTGGGGAATGGCGTGATATGTTTTTCTGGCCAGAGAAAATGATATAAAGACATGGAACAACTACCAGTGTCAAGAAGGTTGCAGTTATTAATCCGCCGATAACAACCGTGGCAAGCGGCTTTTGCACTTCTCCTCCCGCACCGGTCGAAAAAGCCATCGGCAGAAATCCTAAAGCTGCAACAGTCGCCGTCATAAGCACCGGACGCAGTCTTATCCGCGTACCTTCCATCACGCGCCTGATAACATCTGTGATGCCGTCTTTTTTCAAGTCATTGAATGTACTAACCAGCACAATCCCATTCAATACGGCTACTCCAAACAAAGCAATAAAACCAACGCCAGCTGAAATACTGAAAGGCATGCCACGTATCAACAAAGCAAACACGCCGCCAATGGCGCTCATCGGGATAGCAGTAAAAATAAGTGCAGCATCCTTAATCGCGCTGAAGGTGAAATACAACATAAAGAATATTAGCAGCAGCGCCAGCGGCACTACAATTGTCAACCGTCTGGAAGCTTTCTGTAAATTTTCAAAAGTTCCTCCATAGGTGTAATAATACCCTTGCGGCAAAAGATTTGCATTATCAAGTTTTAGTTGTAAATCATTAACAACTGTTTGCACGTCCTTTCCTTCAATGTTAAATCCGATAACTATACGACGTTTGCCGCCTTCTCTGGTGATTTGCGCAGGGCCATCTTTAAAACTAACTGAGGCTACCTGGGTTAACGGAATCTGCAGGCCGGTTGCTGTTGAAATAAATAAATTACTTACATCGTCAATAGAACTTCTGCTCGCACTATCGAGCCTTACGACTAAATCAAATTTGCGTTCGTTTTCATACACTACACCAGCTGTTTCACCGGCGAAGGCTGCACTAACGGTCCGGTTTACATCTTCAACATTTAAATTGTAGTTAGAAAGTTTAGCCCGATCATATTTTATGGTAATCTGTGGTAACCCTGTGGTTCTTTCAATTTGTGGAACACCAGCGCCATCGGTTTGCCGCACTACTTTTGCAACACGTTCTGCAAGGTTTGCCAGTGTGTCAATATTCTCCCCGAAAATCTTTACGGCTACATCCTGTTTAACACCCGTCATAAGTTCATTGAAACGCATCTGGATAGGCTGGCTGCTTTCTACAAATACGCCCGGCAAAATGGATAATTTGTCGGCCATCATTTCAGCCAGTTTTTTGTAATCTTTTGTTGTCGTCCAATCCTTTTTGTCTTTCAAAACGATTATAATATCTGTTGCTTCCGGCGGCATGGGGTCTGAAGGAATTTCCCCTGTTCCTGTTTTTCCCACCACGGCTTTTACCTCTGGAAACTGTTTAATAATTCTTGAAGCCTGCATAACGGTTTCTACACTTTGCGATAAAGATGTTCCCTGTGGCATTTTAAATTCAAATGCATAATCCCCTTCTTCAAGTTGTGGGATAAATTCTCCTCCCATGCGTGAAAAAATAAATCCTGTAAAGACCAGCAATAACACAGCTACTCCAACTACAGCATACCGGAATCTGATGGCACCTTTTATTAGCGGATCATAGCCACGCTGAAAAAGATCCATCATTTTGTCTGCTAAGTTCCTTTTATGAAGGGCTTGTTTTGAAAGAAATACGGCACTCATCATAGGTATATAAGTGAGTGATAGTAGAAGAGCGCCCAAAATTGCAAAAGCAACGGTCTTGGCCATCGGGCTGAACATCTTTCCTTCTATTCCTTCAAGGGTAAGGATTGGCAGGTAAACTATAAGAATAATTATTTGACCAAATGCAGCTGAGCTCATCATTTTTGCAGCACTTTCCTCCACCGCATTATCCATTTGTGGCTGGGTTAATTTATCCGTATATTTCTTGGTCGCAATTAGGTGAAGGGTAGCCTCAACAATAATAACGGCGCCATCTACTATAAGTCCAAAATCTATCGCTCCTAAACTCATCAGATTTGCACTTACACCAAATAAATTCATCAGGCCAAGTGCAAACAATAAAGAGAGTGGTATGGCTGAGGCAACTATAAGTCCGGCACGAAAATTTCCCAGGAATACAATCAATACAAAGATGACAATCAACGCTCCTTCCATCAGATTACTTTCAACGGTGCCAATGGCTCTTTTAACGAGCCCTGTTCTGTCAATGAATGCTTCTATTTCAACGTCAGCAGGCAATGACTTTTTGATGGTTTCCATTTTATCTTTGACTCGTCGTACTACTGCAGCACTATTGGCGCCTTTGAGCATCATTACAATTCCGCCTACCACTTCTTTTTCACCGTTGTAGGTAAGTGCGCCATAACGGACTGCATTGCCAAATTTTACTTCTGCCACGTCTCTTATCAGAATGGGAATTCCATTCGAACTACTTCTAATAGAAATAGCACTGATTTCATCAAGAGAGTTAATCAGACCTATACCACGAATAAAATAAGCATTGGGCTTTTTGTCGATGTAGGCGCCACCAGTGTTTTGATTATTTTTCTCCAATGCAGTAAATATTTCTGATATACTTACATTCATTGCCTTCAGCCTCGTAGGATTAACGGCGACTTCATATTGCTTTAACATACCGCCAAAACTGCTTACGTCAGCAATACCAGGTGTCCCATACAGTTGCCGGGCAACAATCCAGTCTTGCATTGTGCGTAAATCCATGGCGCTGTATTTATTTTCAAAACCTTTTTTCGGATGTATTACATATTGGTATACTTCGCCAAGCCCGGTACTTACCGGAGCCAGTTCAGGCGTTCCGCTGCCTTTGGGCATCTTTTGTTCGGCTTCTTTTAACTTTTCACTGATAAGCTGCCGGGCAAAATAAATATTGACATCGTCATGAAACACGACTGTAACATTTGATAATCCAAAGCGCGAAATAGACCTCATTTCCTGTATATCAGGAATGTTGGCAATGCTTTGTTCAATCGGGTAGGTTACAAATTGTTCTACTTCCTGAGAAGCAAGTGTAGGCGTAATAGTAATAATCTGAACTTGGTTATTGGTGATATCGGGTACTGCGTCAATGGGTAATTTATTTGCGCTCCACACCCCCCAAATCACCAGACCAAGCGTGAATACGGCGATAATCAGTTTGTTCTTTATACTAAAATGAATAATCTTATTGAGCATATTTAATTATCTGTTTTGAAAATGGTACTGGAAATAATGCACTGTTCGCTCAATCATAGCCCATACAAGAATGGAACACGCTAGTATAATAGCAATTGTTTTTAAAACCCTTACAACCAATGGCTGCTTGGATTTCTTCTTTTTTTTATTCAAAAGAAAACATTTGAACAGTAAATAAATAGTTCATTACCTGAACAGAACATTCAGGTATGCATTAAAAGGAAAATGAAGTCTTACGATAACTGAGGAGGTTGCCAAACAGGCAAAGAAATTTCAATTACAGCGGAAGGAAGAAAAGAAGCATATTGTTTAGATTCCGCACGAATGATGGGAGTCAGTTTAACGGGAGATAAAAGGGAGGCAAGACCAGTACAGCAATTGCAACTGCAAAATGGCGAACAAGTATCGCCGTCTTTATGATCGGATTGTTCGTTGGATGTTGATTTACCGATCGCCGCTTTAGCATTGCTCATGGCAAAAGCGCCATCCATACAGGGAGTGCAGCTTAAGGTAATTACCACAATAGCCATTATTAAAGCGAAAATCTTCATCGTCGCAAAAGTAAGAACTAGAATCGTATTTTTTAAGAAAAAAACAGCCGAAAATAGAACTATTGTTGCAAAAATGTTCATTTATAAGGGATTGATAATGTATTAGAAAAGCAAATAGATGCATATAAAAACCCGATATCTGTATTCACTAACAGGTTCAATACTGCTAAGATTTACTATATCGATATCCAAATTTCAACGCGCATTTCCTTCATTTAAATTCATTAATTTGTGATAGTTTGTAGGTAAAAGCAGTCATATGAACGAGTTTCAGCTGATGAGAGGCTTTAGAAATGGCCTTGCAAAAAACTTTTCTTTTGCATTTAAAGAGCTCTATCCGTCTTTGTGTTTTTTTGCCTTAAAAATTACTAATAATCAAATGGTGGCTGAAGATATAGCGCAAGAATCATTTGTTAAGATTTGGCAAAAACGAGTTCAATTTTCAAATTTGAGCTCTCTGAAATCCTATTTATATACGATTGTTAAAAATAACGCCATCAATTGGGCGAAAAAGAACTGTAGAGAGATCAAAGCTAAACAAGAATTGTCAAGAGTAGCCATCGGTGCAGAACAATACATATTTGAAAGCCTGGTGCAGGCTGAAGTCTTTAGGGAATTAACTACCTCAATAGAAAAGTTATCGCCGCAAACCCAAAAAATTCTGAAAATGATTTACTTCGAGGGGTTAAAAGTTAAGGATGTCGCAAATATATTGGGTATATCGATAAGTACAGTTAAAACTCTTCAGTATCGGGCATTGTCAAAACTTAAAGGCAATATTGGCTTTATCATTTTATATTTTTTACACAATTAACTTTCGCGTTGTTTAGCGGCCAGCTAGGAAATGGGGGGGGGTAGCAACCTGTGTTGCCA
Source organism: Chitinophagaceae bacterium (assembly GCA_044227095.1). Taxonomy (GTDB): domain Bacteria; phylum Bacteroidota; class Bacteroidia; order Chitinophagales; family Chitinophagaceae; genus JACMLD01. Next base: position 1,813,922 of record JBGAFV010000001.1, read on the forward strand.
CACTTACTTTTAGCTCTTTGCTTTATGAAATGAAGCCACATCGTGGATAAAAAATCTTTTGCTTACTGTAGCCTTTTCTAGTGTGTTGGTTGTTTAAAGGTTCGGACGGACAAATATTCGATGCCCTGTCCTTCTCAAACTATGATGAGCGATACACAACTGAAGACAACTACAGCAGCGGTGCCAGGATTTCCGAGGTATACTTTTACTGAAGATGGCCGCGTCTTTAAAGATGAGTTGTCTAAAGCGGTATCGTGTAAAAAAGGGAAAGCTGCACAAATCATTATACGCGAAAATAAGCGGATGTACACGTTTGGGTTTGCAAAACTAGTAGCAGGGGCGTTTGTTGATAATCCCAATAATTATTCACGAGTAATTTTCAAAGATGGCAATAATCACAATTGCACTAAAAATAATTTGTTGTGGGTAGATGTATCAACCTGGGGCTTTTTTAACAGAACTAAAAAATTGAATTATCAGCCACTTAAAAAGTTGAGAAGTGCAAAACCACTTTTACCGCCAATAGACATTTCCAAATTCAGACCTCTTGCGAATTTGAGTGGATATTTAATTTCTCCCGAAGCAGTGATTGTTAACGGGCTTAGAATAAAAAAGGCATTTTATAAAAAAAGCTTTAAAGTCAATATCAATGGCAAGGAATATTCTATAGCCAAATTACTTGCTCTAACTTATATTCCCAATCCCAACAATTACAAGTTTTTTATTTTTAAAGACAAAAATAATAGGAACTGTGTTGTTGAGAACATTGCATGGGTAAGTGGTAGGGATTATCTTTTTTGGACTATGGGTGACAAAAGGAAGAAATCTTTTAAAGTACATGTTGTCAAAGAAAAACACAGGATTGAAAAAAAACCAACGAAATTACCCTGGTGGCAATTGCGTCCCCCATTAAATAACGTTAAGATTTGTGAACTTCATGATTACGATCTCAGCGGCTATTTCATTACATCGGATGGACTTGTTTATAAAGGATCTAAGAGACTAGCGGTAAATCCAAAAGGGAAAAAGGCGAGAATTCTCAAAATTCAAAAAAATGGTCGGAAATATTATTTTGGATTAGCGAAATTAATTGCCAGACATTTTGTTCCAAATCCAGCGCGGAGAAACCACGTCATTTTCAAGGACCGTAACAACTTAAACTGTAATGCGAATAATTTGGCCTGGGTAGATGGGGAAACATTTCTTGAATATTCATGTGGACCAACGTGGAAAAACGGATGTAAAAAAATAGTTCTTGAACGTGATTACGCATTCAATCATTGTGTCGATATTTTCTTAAAAGCATACTATAAGACACTTGATGAACAATTACTACTGGAATATTGGCAAAGAATAAGTGAAGATTATTCAAAATTTATATGGTGGGAGAAAATTGAATCAGAATGCTTCATCTATTTCCTTGACCGGGCAAAACGATTTTCAATACTGGTTCCCGCTGGTAAAATGCTCTGGTACTACGCCAAAGGTCAACGGTTAAAATTACAGAATGAAATAAGCCCAGATATGTCCCGCTATCAGGCAAGTAAGGTTGATGAAACACTTCGTGATAGAGTCAATCGTAGCTATTATGATACTGGTAGTATAAATGATACCTGGTAGTGCAGGGTTTAATAAGTATTGCACTAAAAAGTAAATACCTCCGGCTTAATTTTGAATTACTTCTCCTTTTGCAACATTTCTAAATTTCACATCCAAATGAATTGCGTTCGGACAATTTCTGGATCTTTTGAGATAAGATCCGTCTGCACATTTATTTAACAAAAGTTATCAAAAGATAATAAAGTATTGTTTGATTACCGATACCTTTCCTTAACCACTATTAAGCATGAGGAAAAAAGATAAAATAACAATTTTGATATTACTGACAGTGATGTCATTTATTATTTTAATTATTATCGTTAAACCCGTTTCACAGGATACAGCGTATCACAACTTCGCTGATCACAGGAAACTGTTTAATATTCCAAACTTTTTCAACGTAATAAGTAATTTGCCTTTTCTATTTGTAGGACTGAATGGCTTTCAAAAATTAAGATTTTCTCAGGCTCCGCCAAGCATCAATAGAATGTATGTGGTATTATTTATTGGCATTTTACTTACTGCACTTGGCTCGACTTTCTATCATTATGCGCCGGATAATAATTCGCTCGTCTACGATCGTCTTCCCATGACATTGGTCTTTATGGCTTTTGTTTCTTCAGTTATAACATCTTGGATAGACATTAAAGCGGGTAAAATGTTATTGGTTCCATTGCTTTTACTTGGTATGGGCAGCGTGCTGTACTGGCATTATACAGAATTGCAAGGAGCGGGTGATTTGCGATTTTATGCCTTCATTCAATATTTTCCAATGCTGCTAATTCCGCTAATTTTTTTATTATTTAGAAATCCAACAAATAATAAAGCTTTGCCAATGTTAGGATGGGTAATGGGTTGGTATATAATTGCGAAGCTACTTGAAACGTTCGATAAGAATATTTATGCCGCCACTCATTTTATTAGCGGTCATTCATTGAAACATATTGTCGCAGCTATAGCAACCTGGTATATTGTTAGATTTTTCGAAATGAAGCATACTGTCTTTCCGAACAATAATCATTGATTTTATTAGGTTTTTTGTGTCGAGTTATACAGATTAATTATTCCCAAGAAATTATCAAATGATAAGAATGTTTTTCTGCATTCAAAATATCTTAGTTCAAGAAATTGAAACACCATTTGGCAATTACATTATTAACTCTTAAAAAGTGAATTATGAAACATCCAAAGACAATTGAGGATTGGTTTTATTTCCTATTCTGTTCAGCTATGTAAAAAGGGAGTGAGCAGGAGGAACAAGAAGATTTCAGAAATACAGGTTAAGTAAAGCACTCAACCTGTATTTTTTTGCCCTAAATGTTTAAACTTTTTTAACAGGTCAAGGGTTAGTTTTTGCGTACATGCAGATGCTGTTTTGTTTCATCATTTAATATCATGTTCATCACCTCATTTACGATATCCTTTACATCCTGCTTTATAATTTCGTATACAACATTTATTTCCTTCTTATCGACATTGCGTATTAAAGGCAAAGGCAATTGATTTTCCTTTTGATCTTTCAAAAAGGCATGGTCATTAATAATTGTTGAATGAAAAGTTTTTAGCTCAATTAGCTGTTCGGGATTGTCAGCTACCATGCCTACGAATTCCCCGGCGGAGAGGCTGGAAATTGTACTGACTGGAACAGCAATTTCAAGCTGTTTTGAACGCGATATAGAGGCGTCATTACTATTTATTGATATGCTTTCCCGATCCTGCAGCGTTTTACCAAGTCTTTCAGAAATTTGTTTGGCCATCTCGCCACCCACTTGACCCACAATAACGTTCCCACAGATATTAACTATTACGTCGGCCAGTTCTTTGCCATAGTTCAGTTTTAACTGACTGGCATCCTGAATAGCCAAAGTGGTAGCAATTTTATTACTTCTGCCGGTTGCAATTAATGTATCAAATCCCAGAAAAGTTAAAGTCGTAAACTCATCTATCACCAGGCTTGATTTAAGCTGATTTTTGCGGTTTATTATTTTGGTCATACGTGTAATATAGAGCGACAAAACAGGGCCGTAAACCTCTTGCTTTTGCGGATTGTTTGCCAGGCAAACTATTTTTGGTGCTTCCGGGTTATTGATGTCAAGCGTAAAGTCATTGCCGGACAAAGTATAATATAGTGAAGGGGATGAAAGCCGGGCCACACTAATTTTCGCCGCATCCAATTGCCCCTCCAACTGCTCCATTGAATTAGTAATAAATGCGCTGATAAACGGATTTATGTAAGCATCAATTTCAGGCTCTGTCCTGAGTATTGTAAATAAGTCATCCATTTTTACCTGCATTAGTTCAATTACGTGTGGTAAGGTGCAATATGCTCCGTCTTCATATTTTCTCAAAAACCATATTAACGCAGTTAGGAAATTGATGGGCGATTCCACAAAGAATTCGCCTTGTTTTTTAAGCCAGGAACGATTTAGTCCCAGCAAGATTACTCTTGCAGCTTCCACCGCGTCGGTAATATCAAGCATTCCTGCTGGATCAATAGGATTGCAGCGGTGTCCATGTGATGGGTCATCTATATTAATTGTAAAAAAAAGTGGAGGCTTTTTATACTTATTTCGATGCTTTAAATACTGGTTATAAGCCAGCCGCGTAAGGTCATCATACTTGTAATCGTAAATGAACATTGAAAACCCTTTTTCAATATGCTGTTTAATTACATGCTCCACAACAAAATAACTTTTTCCTGAACCCGGCGACCCAATAACCAAAAGTCCTCTCATTGGATTAATAAAATTGATCCAGCTGTTCCTCATTTTACCTTTCAGGTTATAACTGGCAGGCAAGTTTATAGAATACTCATTGGCCAACAATTTTTCTTCCTGCGGAAAGGTCTCATTGGTCTTATTGAAAATATCCGGCTTCAATTTATTTTTTATGATTCGGGTAAGTAAACCGCCGCCTGTTACTACAAGCATAAAACCTATGCCTGTAATTGCCATGTAGAAAATTGCGACAATTGCAACGTCTGCATTTTGGATCAACAAAATAATGCCGCTTATGAGATATAACAACAGGCCTGAAAACAAATAAGCAAATGCTGTCCTGTAATTGAGTTTCTCGCTTTTCTTTCCTTTAACACCAAGAATTGATAATAACAGAAATCCTAGCGCAATTAATTTTGATTTCATGAAACTGTTCAATAATCCTGTCTGACTTATGTTTTTTAGTAGATGATCAGATAAATTACTCGTTAGTTTCCATTGTGCAAATGCGGCGTAACAGTTATAGTAACAGTGAATCAATAATATCATAATACTAATTAGCCGGGTCATGTCGATTATTTTCTTTAACCCCTGTTCGTTTTCGCCTGTATTGATAGCCATATAACCTTCTTTTATTTTAGTGATGAAGTTTTTTTCTTTTCCTCCGCCGTTGTTTTTCTCTAAGTTCACTTGACAGGGCTTCTTCTGGTTCGTCCTGAACCAGCTTTTCCACAATCTTCGCAATGACATTATTAGAAGAAATAGTTTTCTCCTGTTCTCTTTGCGAAGTAGATTGGTTTAAACATGGCGCTGGTTTGAGCGAAGGTGTAGATGGAAGAGTTTGTTTTTGGCCGCATCTTTCTTGTATTTGATTGGCGCTGTATTGCTTGCCTAAATCGCTGCCATTGAAAACACATTTAGTCTGATGGTCAATATAAGTGAGACCATAGATTATACCCTGCTGATTTTGCCGTAGCACAACCTGAATACCTTCTTGCCGGATTGATTGGATTAATTGGTCAAGGCTTTGCTTTGGATTCCTGAGTAATGAAAGGTCAATGGTATTCCTGACGCGAAGTTTGTGTTTCTGCTTGTCAGGTTCATTTTGAATGAATCGTTCATTGAGAAATTTAAGCGTGGGTTTGTTGTAAATAGCACTTGCTTTTATGGGTATACCAATAGGCTCTCCCTTGTCCGTTAAAATACGGTATAGCAAACCATTGTTGTTATAAGTCCGTGAACCTTCTTTACCCCTGTCTGCAGTTACATTAAATTGCCGTAAGACAGCATTTAATTCAGGCAGGGATGCATATTTATATTGCGGCAAAATAGCATCCAACACATTGGTGATTGCCCGTCGTGTATCAGACTTACCATATTGCACTTTTTGAATATTAACCGGTTTGAGTGTATAAGCCTGACTTACTTGATGGCTTTGTGCTTGAACTAGTTTAAATTCTTTCTCAATTTCCTTACGGGCCTTTTCAGACTGGTTGCGTCCAATGTTCTGCATTTTAATTCTGGCGCCATCTCGCTGTATATTAGTAGTAACAATATGGATATGCGGATGTCCGGCATCATGGTGCGCATAGACGAGATAAGGCTGGTTGGCAAAACCAATCCTGTCCATGTACGTATCAGCAATTTGCTGAAGCTTTTCAACTGGTATTTTTTCAGAAATATCAAAATTCAGGGAGATATGAATAGCATTTAATTTTGTTCTTTCGTTGAGTGAAGTAAGCTTTTCCAACGTCCGGATTTTATCAATAAAGCCAAGCTGTTCAGTATCCTTTGCGAAGCCCCTGGAATGGATCAATTTTGCCACTTCATTCTTCAATTTATTTTCATTGTAATGAAGTGCATTTTTAATGCTGTTTGTAGACTTTATTACTGCAACCATTTGTCATTGATTTGATTAATTTTCAATTTGATTTCAGTGATTTTATTGATCAGTATTTGTTTGGTAGATTCATTCAATAAAAGCCAGGTTTTAATCTCCTCCAAATGCTGCAAAGTGTGCAGTCTTTTTACCACCTGGTTGTAGTTATTTCCAATAGCATTTAACTCTGTTCTAAGCGCTATCATTTCTGTCATAAAGTCATCCAGAGATTCGTTACGATGATGGATTTCTATTGGCTTTCCTGCGATCATTTTCCGGACATATTCGCTTAGCTTTTTACTACTTGAATTTGAAGCTTTATTTTGAAGGCTTTTAAGTTCATTGCTGGTCAGCCTAACCTTTAGGTATTTATCGCGGTTGCTTTTTTCTGCACTCATCACACTATTCTTTATGCACGTTATTAAATTAACTTTTCAAACATCCTTGAATTAACCGCCCCCGACTTTGGAGGAAGGGCGGTAAAATTGCCGTTGTGGTACAACGGGACATTTTACAGGTAGCTGTAAAGCAGGCTGCCTCAACTTCAGTCCCACCCTATTGGGGTAAAAAAATCATTTTTCTATCATTAATGGAAATCAGCAGCTTATAATATTTAATAACCAACGGCTAAAAACCATTTGTATGCTGCGGAAATAAAAATCAAAGCCTGGGTTTACATTGTTGTTTTTGCGATTTACCAATGTTAATCAGCCAATCATTCAGGTCGTTGTATTTCTGATACAGCTTGCGTTCATCTTTAAATTTATCGGGGTTTAAAGCCAGCGCATGCAATATGCATTTGTTGCCTGTTTTATCATTGTCCAGGTACAAGTGAACTTGCTTATGCTCCTGCATTATTGGCAGGCTTTTTTCAAAAAAAGAAGTGGAGTTCAGGATAAGAAAATTCCGTAATGGCTCTTGTTGTTTTTGACACATATTTTGATAAGAAAGGAAATTGAAAAAACCTTCAAACACGGCCAGATTATTTGTGCCATTATCAATCAACGTAACGTCTTTTGGTGAGCTACTTCCTTTGAAGTGTTCGTTGCGTAATTCATATCCTCCGCCATCATTTCTAAATCCAAGTGCATAATAAGTTTTATCACCAATTTGATAGTGGACTTCCTTCAGGTATTTTTGTGCTATGTCATTGCTGATTCTCCTTGACTGCAAGTACCTCAACAATGGATATGCATTGATATCCTGAACGGATAGGATTTTAATTTGGCTATTATCCCGGCTTTCCAAATTTTGTTTCGCCGCATTGTTTGGGTGATGGACGATAGAAACACCTGCTACTTGCAATTTCTTTAAGAAATCAACAACGGAAACATTAAACAACTGCACGCCAAAATCTACCAGGTTACCACCCTTTCCTTCCGCAAAATCATACCACCTGTTCAAATGCCGGTTTACTTTAAATGAAGGAGTTTTCTCTTCGTGCAGTGGGGATAGATACCAGTAACTTTTGCCTGATATTTTAGAAGGCTCATGTCCTAATGCAGATAGGTAGTCAACCATATCCATTTCTTTTGCTTGTTCAATTGTCATAACATTCACTTTTTCAAATTCACAAATTAAAATTGTCGGTAACGAAATTAATCACGTAATTAAAAATAAAAATGACCCCTTCAATTTTTGGTATGGGTCAAATCAGGATAATGACTTGCCAAATAATAATTTTACAGCGTAATAATATTTTAAAGAAAATAAAAACTGAGTGTATGTTATCAGCAAAAGATGTTGCGGTTGTGTACGAGACGTTGTTAACTTCTCCGGGAATGAATGATTCAGTAAAAATTACATTAAGTGTACCGAGAAGAAATGCGCTCCTATTGGCAAAAGTTATCGAATCAGGATTGATTGTAAAAGACGATGGTCAGGCGGGTTTTTTAAGTGTGGTCAGCAAAGAATCTTTATTGGAGCTTAGTAATATTTCAAGTGACGTTTTGGAGAAATCGGGATTAACGAATCTGTATGAGAAACTAAATTCTTTTCAACCAAAATAATATTGTTTATGGAAAGGAATGTACACTCGTTTAGAGTTATCATAAAGAAAGGATATTCTCCTTGTTTATATTCTTATGACGAAACAAAGATACCAGTAGGCATATTTGAAGCGAAGCTGGACTTTAAAACTTGGTCAAAAAGAATCATTGCCATAAATTGTTATTTCACTAAAATAGACACTGGAGAAAAGTTTGTGGTAACTGTTTATTGTAATTACACCACTGGTAAATATACAGTGGCAAATGGTGGAGTTGATTTTTCAATATGTCCTCTGAATGAAAATTACAAGATTGCAATTGGCAAAAATTCCAAAGGAAAGATTTTAATATTTTCAGCGGAAGCTATCGCTTTAACATCAGTTGCGAAATAACGTTTTTTTTAGTCAAAAAATTAGCAAGCTGCCGTCCTGCTCTGTTTCTTTCAACAAGGCAGGACGGCAGCTTTTTTGCCACCGTCCTTACAATAAGTCTATACGCTCATTTAAGAAAACCTTGTTCCTTTATGTTTTTAAGCCAAATATTTGCAAAATTGCAGTGCCCATGCTGCCATGTTTTTATAAAAGATTTTATCTGCCCGTTATCGATAGTTATGCTTTCTTCATAAATACCTAAGTTGTCCTGCTGAAACATCTGGGGATATATTGCAAGCTCGTCAAAATCTTTTTCACTTTTCCTGTTGTCAATAACTATAAATACCATTTCGGGATCACGCATTACATCTCCGTTTAAAAGATAGGAGTGGCAGAGACTATAAGATGCTGCTACACCCCATGAGGTCAGGATGTTTTCTTGCAGCATTTCCATATCCAACGGCATAAAGCCGGTTGATTCCAATTTTACATGCTGTTGCTTTCCCAGTTTTGTAAGTAAACGGTAAAATATGTTTGTTGCTTGACGATTAAGTTTTTTCATAATAAAAGTGCAGCCCTTGTGGTGCGGCGCTGCGCCCGCATTAAAATTTATTTGGTTAAAATTTTACTATTGAATTTTGAATTGATGTTTTCGCTACCATACTTTTGACGGATTTCATCGAGTGATTTTTTTCCGCCTCTGGTTTTGTACTGGTCGGCCCGGAAATACCATGCACATTTTTTTGGGGCAAAAAAGAATTGAGCCTCTTTTAAATTGGCTTTAACTGGCTTTGTATTGCCGGTTACCCAAATCCAATGGCCAACTAGTTCTATAATAATCCCTGGCAGGTATATTATTTTCTCTATTGCTTCCCGGTATAGTTCAGAAAGTTTAATTTCATTATCCGCCTGCTCGTCTGAAAGTCCTGCACCATTTGCCAGCCTTGCACAGGCATAAGTATATTCTCTATTGATGGCCTGCATGGTGGCCGTATTACCACCCAAATCAGGATGATTTTGCTTAGCTAATTGCTTATAATGCGCTTTTACTTCCTCTATGGTTTTGCAGTTGCTGAAATATTGCATATGAAAACCGCTCCTTTGTTTATGCTCCCGGAGCGGTTAAGGAGTTCGGTTTTAAAATGGTAAATCGTCGCTTGTGTTTGTAGCTGCCTGAGCAGGCTCAGTGCTTTCTTTCTTGGGGGAATAGTGAACTTTAATATTGCTTACATGACAGTTTAAAGATGCCTTAGCGTCGCTGCCGCTCATGTATACGGTGGTAAACAAACGGCCTGCGATTTCTACTACTGCTCCTTTGGCTAAACGTTCAGCTATTTTTGTACTGATCCAGTAAGAGCAATTGACAAATGTTACTACCTGTTTGCCTTCTTCATTTTTTGGCTTGTAATAATTAGTGATAGCAACTGAAAAATTTACTACCTGCCTTTCATCTTTTAACGTGTTCACTTTTGCATTAGCGGTTACACGACCTGTAAACATTTCCATGATTGTAATTTTTAAATGATTAATAATTGAATAAAGTGAGGTGTGAGGTCTGGGGTTTTGTGCGGGTGTTCTCGTGGCTGTGCTTTTGTACCAGGTGGTACACTGTTATATCTTCATTTAAGAAGATTGCCCAGGCAGCAAATAGAGATTTAGAGCGGTTTGTTTTTCTGCGTCTTTGGATTTCCCATGATAGGCGCATAAGACGTGATAATTGTGAATGTTGCATGTCCAAATTTTTATTGTTAGAAATTGCAGCTGTAGCCGCGTTCTTTCTTTTTGGATAGCAATACATATTGGCCTACAGAGACCGGAGAAAGTTTTTGTATAAAAAATACTATCCGGTATGAAGCCGATTGGAATACAACAAAAGAATAATTGATGATTTGCTGGCCAAAGAAAAAATACCCTGGATGGAGATTTTTTATATAAAACCCGGAGGGCAAGCCGTAACTTTAGCGGAGGCGCAGACTTTCGTAGGTTCGGCGTAGGACAATATCTTCGATGCCGTTAACACATAACAATCACCAAATAATAAAAAATATATAAGGATGCTGTCCGGCATGTGTTAGCTCCTACATTTTTTTTTAAGATTGCTAATACATGCCGGTCTGCATCCGCAATAAGTCCAATGAACGCTACTGCGTGAATGTATGACGGAGTGAAGCGAAATGGAACCCAGTGAGTATTGTAGCGCGGTCTTGCAGCACGCGGTTTGGGCGAACGGGTGTAATGAAGTTGAATGAAGGAAGAAATGAGCGGAGTTGCGTGACGCAAAAAAACATTTATTAAAGAAGTTATAAATAATACTCAACTCCTCTGACTTTATCGGGGCGTGAGGAGGTAATATGCGCGGGTTTGCCAGCAAAAGGATTGACAAAGAAATCAATCGATACTCTACAATGCTAAAATAAATGGTCGCATAAACTAAAAAAGTTTCTTAAAATGTTAATTAGTTGGGATATAAATAAAATATTCAATTAAATTTCCTTTAGTCCAATTTCAATAATTCTCCCAAATTCAGCTCATTCAAGTTATATTCAAAATTGCTCAATTACTCATTTGGTAACTAAATGTAATCGCATTCAAGCTAATTTGGTTAGGGTAGTTCCACTGTATACTTCCAGGTTTTTTTAACCCCCTTACAAGTATTTATTGAATAATGATTGCTATAAGGAAAGATAATATTTACCGGTAGATTTATGCCTTCGTATAGGTAATATAAGATAAAACCCAAAACCTGCGGTTTTGTTGACAAGGGGCTCAAGTAAAAATTCGCCTTTTGTTTTGATAAATAATTATCAATGGTATCTTTTAATATTTGAGCTGTAACAAAAGGATCAAATGCAGGAGAAAATAGTGTTAACGAGTCCGTTCCTAATGACTCTCGTGCATTATGTACTTGTAAAACGCTTTCTTGATACATGTCAGGCTGTAAAGATGGGAAGCCAAATATCTTGTATTTCAGATTACAATGTTTTTTATTATCTGCAACAGCGGAGATAAGTTTTTCATCATACCCTACCGCTAAAATGAGAACGTCAGAATCACTACTTGGGAGTAAATCTGTCGCAGCACATCCCGGAACTGTTTTAACTATATCGACAAAACCAGAAAACTCAGTTTCTTCGGATCTCAGATATTGCAATGGTTCAGCATAGATACAATCAACTGTTTTTACACCGATCGATTGCAAATATCTAAATAAGAAAATAATAAAAGGCCTAATAAAGCCGGTAATGTCGATGCAGACCGAATCATTAATATCTATTGGATTGTTGTTAAAATATTCCAGAATAAAATCATCTTCGTTAAATAGGTTATAAGAAAATGCAGTTCCGCCTTTTGGCAAATTATTTTCAGTTTTGTGATGAGGAGTAACAAACCAATGTTTATTTTTTGCTTTTATGTTATTAAAATTATGACTTACACGTTCCGAGCAGTCATACGAAGATATATACAGGTCGTATTCTGGAAGCGCAATCCAGTCAGATGCGTCAGCAATTACAGTTTTGTAGAAAATTGTATAGTCCATTTCTAAAATATTTCGGTTTGGGGTTGGATTCCGAATGGAGCATTCATCTTGGAAATAAATTCATTGTAATTGCTTTGAAATTCCAAATGCCTAGTTGGGTTAAATATAGACTCAATAAAAGATTCATTCAATGGGACAATCCCCCTTCTGCTTATTGGTAAATTAAAATACGGCGCTAACATCCTGTTCAATTGATACGCCTTTTCAATTCTGTCGGAATTTTTATCACTGCGGCCTCCTACATCTATCAAGATCCTATGAGTAATTGCTAGAGAAATAAATTTATCAGCAATTTCACTTACTTTTTCTGGTTTGAAGCTAAATGAGGAGGGAGATGTTTCAGTAGGCTTATCAGAATATCTTACTCCTTGAAGCAATTCAGCAAGATTATTTATGCACTTATATAACATTTTTCCATCCTCGCCGTAAGCTTCGGTGTCTTCATAAAACCATTTCGAAGCTTGATAAATACCTAGTGATTGAGTTTTGATTGTAATTGCCATTGCCTTATCAAAAGGGTTTTCATGACTTAGTTTCGACCTTTCAAATATTTCTTTTAAAATAACCAAAAACGCTCTTGGATTGCCAGCAGATATTTTTATAAAACTAGCTAATCCAGTGTAAGGATATAGTTTTAAATTATTTTCGAAAATAAGTTGCGCTAAAAAATCAAGTTTAAATTTTTCTTCATAGTTGGTAAGAGCTGACTTCGCCGAATTAGTTAGATAAGCCTTGTTTTCGTGGTCTAGCGAGTTAACAATTGCTTTTCCGTCCTTCGTCCTTGACCATTCTTTATAGAAATGAAATATTCTATATTTTTCAAACAAGATATTAGTACTCCTAATTTCTTTGTCGAACAGAGATTGTATTTCATCTAAGTCCAAATTCAATATGCTCTTTTTGAGTATGCCTTCTTTAAGTTTGTTTTTAAATTTTTTCTGATGGGGCAGCTCTGTTCTTTTCAGAATTTTTTCGAAAAATATTTCTTCTTTGAATGGTTCAAAATATGAATCGATTCCTTTTCGAATTTCATTTATCGGCCGCTCAATCGCGATCGATATTAAGTCTGTTAGTCTCTTGGCACATAAGGTAATTGCAAATTCCTTGTATTTTTCTTCGTCTTCGCGCATTAATTCATCGAGCTGTATTATTTGCATTTCTGATCCTGGTCTTAAAACCTCACCTGTTTTGGTTTTCCTCGTTGTAAATCCATAAGTTCTCGCGCCAATCCAAAAGGTGGAAGGAATTCTTTTATCCCATACTAAGGTGTTGATATAGATTTTTTGATATTCCCTGAGTTTTTCCAATTCATCTAAAATGAAAATGAACCTAAATTTTTGGAGCTCATTTATTACATTTGTAACAAGAGCCGGAATTTTGAAAAAGACATCTCCAGGAGATAGCTTAATTTGTAAATCATCGTAATTTATACTTCTTTTTAGTGCTGCATTATTAATGTGATAATCCACATGCTTTTTTAAATCATTGATATAATTTTTAAAAGCCGAAAGCGTGTTGTCAAAACTAGCATCTTGATTGAAACATATTGTTTCTTTCAATTTGCGAACAAAGTCTTCCTCCCTTTCTTTGGAAATTGCTATCCCTTTAAATAAAAGAATAATTGTGTCAATCAGATTGTATCCAACGAACAACTCCAAATAATACCCAAAAATGGTATCCCACTGATCTTCTTCAATCCCGCAGCCATACATTCTTGCAGAGTTCATAGCACCAAGCTCAATATTTAACCCAGCATAATTGTCAATTTCAATTACTTTTTTGAGGTCGTTTTCATACCTTAAAGTTTGCAGAGGGAATGAGTAATATCTCAGAAGATGAGTTTTGCCACAACCTTTCCCTCCTATAACATATTTAGGAGTTAAATCAGAAGGGCTCAAATAGTAAACTAAGTCTTCTCCATTACCTGTATGAAAATCTACCCAATAATCTGCAATTTGTTGATTAGTGAAGTCTGTAGCTTTTGTTATGTTAAAAGGGTTATTTACTTCAGTAAAGCCGTTCATTATTTACTTGAGTTTAATATATCTAACAAAAATTGGTTTCCAACTTTTCTCACCCCATATTATTGGCAATGTATTGTCAGGAGTATTATGTGCAAACGATATAAGTAGTTGGCCATCATTAAAACCAAGCGGATGACCTTCTACAGGAGTATCGATTACCAATGGAAGCCCGTAGTCGGAACTAAACTTTTTGGCCTTGGCTTTGTCAATTTCTGGATACGATTCTTCAAAATACCTAGATTTGTCATTAAAGCACTTAAAGGTGTTATCCAAAATAAATGATGACTCGGATTCATCAAAAGGAGAATATTTTCTGACATTTTCAAACCCTTCAGATGTCGCAAATAACACGTAATAAGAAACCTTTATTGATGAATTCAATCTTTTTAATTCGTCAATGAGAGCTTTACATCCAACGGCGGTTTCACCGCTTCCACAAAAGTCATCAATAAATATATAATGTTTGACTGAAGGCTCAGATAAAGCGCCTGCTGTGATTAACTCAGAGCTTGATTTCATGTGCCTCGTAAATAACTTATTAACCTGACGAAAAATCATTAAAATATGACCGCCGCTTTCAGACGCAGTTCCTACGCTAACAAAACGTGTATTATCTAACTCATTTTGAAAATGTGCATTAATTAATGAGAGGTCTGTTGTATCGCTGTTGCTTAGGCGGAACTTTTCAGTAACTCTATATTTGAATTTATCACGGTATATTGAAATTAATAATTCTCTAATTTCGTCGCTCCCAAAAAACATAAATTTAGAAAGCAAGTAAAGAGAATTTATTTTTTCATCCTCTTTAAAATTGCTAAGCCATAACTTATGATTAGTAGCTGTAAACCTTTTTTCAGCCCATATAGTTTGATAGTAAATCATGATCTTACCTATCAGTTTTTCTTTCAATGGCAAAGCGCTATAGATGCTTTTTTTCATTTATTTCTTTTTAAATCCCAGAATCCACTCGCGTGTGATAATGCTAGCAGTCTTATTTCTTTTTGTCATAAGGCCATATGACTTAATATCATCTATTAATTTGAAAACAACTTCCAATCCTAAAGATTCTACTATAGTACATAAATACTCTTGGGTATTGAACTCATATCCACAAACTTGATTGTTTCCAATTACAAGTATTAAATACCCACCTTTTTTCAATACCCTGGCAGCTTCTTTCAATGAATCAGCCATCTCTATCAAATAGTTGGCTGAGATATGTGCTCTTTGAGGATATTCTTTATGGATTTTTCTCAATAAATTGTCTGCATTCTTGATATTTGTCTTTTTCAATTCATTATAGTCAATTTTATAATAATTTTCCCTCCCGATCGACCCTAATTCGAGATCTCTAAGGGACGATTCTTCTTGAGTGAAGCCAAGCCACCCAAGATTTAGACTGCTGGATCTTATGTATTTTTGTGCGCCAGCATATGGAGGTGATGAAATAAATAATTGGACCGACTCTGCATTTAATTTCCTGCCTGTAGGAGTTAATAAGGCTCTCGCATCATTTGAAATTAGGCTAACACTTATTGCCTTTTTTACGTCTAAATTTAGTTTTTCAAATCTTTTTATATTCTGCAAAACAATTTCATTAAATCTATTTTTTATATTCATTGTTTCAAGCCCATGTAATAAGACTTTTGATTCATTTCTTAGTTGATGGCGATATGGATATCTTTTGGGATTTAATTTTACGGGTACAGAAACCCTTGGATCCGCTAAGCTTACTTTCTTAATTAAATTAGAAAAACAGACATGGAAAAAATCTCTGTAGTCAGAATCATCAATATTTTCAATGTTATAAAGAATACTTCCTAAATGCCTCTTAATTCGAGGTAAGAACCAATAATCTATATTAACGACATTGGGTTGGGAACCTTTTTTTCTGCAATCAATTTGCGCAAATAGCATGTCATTGTAGTCCTTTAAAACTTTGGTATCATATAACCTTACCTTTGTTCTCGAAATTAATCTTGCCAAAGGATTGGAATCAGCTCCAACGGGCGCCCTGCCTGCTAACAAACTTTCCAATAAAACAGTACCAGAGCCGCAAAACGAATCAAGAACTTTGTCTTTTTGTGCCGACAAAATACTATTATTAATAAATAGATGAGGTATGTGTGGCAAAAGTTTTGCTGGATATGAATGAATCAAATGAGTTGCTCTGTCATTACTATTCAACTGCGGGATCATTTCCCTGAAACTTACCGAAATAGGTTTTTTGTTTTTTTTATAATTTATAATAAAACCTTCAACAAGTGAATCAAAATTGATCATACGGGCTGGGTTATTTATCAGACAGCAACAGGTGCTTTAATTCCAGGATGAGGGTTATAATTGTCAAGTAAAATGTCTTTAAAATTGAAATCAAAAATTGATTTTATTTCAGGATTAATTCTTAATGTTGGATATGGGAGTGGCTCTCTTTGTAGTTGAAGTTTGACTTGCTCGATGTGATTTAGATAAATATGCGTATCTGCTAGTACATGAACAAAATCACCAACTTCAAAATTACAAACCTGTGCAATTAAATGTGTTAACAAAGCATAAGAGGCGATATTGAATGGTACGCCTAAAAACATATCACAGCTCCGTTGATACATCATACAGGACAGCTTGTTATTTACCACATAGAATTGAAACATTAAGTGACAAGCAGGTAAGGCCATCTTGTTAATTTCAGCAACATTCCAAGCGTTTACAATTATTCGTCTAGAATCGGGGTTTTTTTTAAGTGTTGCTATCGCTTCCGAAATTTGATCTATTACACCACCTTCATAATTTTTCCAGCTCCGCCACTGGTAGCCGTAAACGGGGCCAAGTTCGCCTTCTTTATCTGCCCACTCATCCCAAATCGATACCCCATTTTCCTTTAAGTATTTTATGTTGGTATCACCTCTTAAAAACCATAACAGTTCATAAACTATTGATTTGAAATGAAGCTTTTTGGTTGTAATTAATGGAAATCCTTCTGCTAAATTGAACCGCATCTGACAGCCAAAAACACTTAGTGTACCTACCCCTGTTCGGTCTTTCTTTTCTGCCCCATTTTCAAGTACATATTTGAGTAATTGTTCATATTGGTTCATGAGACTCAATTTTCTCAAATATAACTTAATTAACTATAAATCAAGGCTATTAGAGACTAGCACGAGGAAATTCTGTAGTGAAAAGTCGGCTTGTGCCATGCAACTTGCCTAAAAAATGAGGTAATTTTCATAGAAGGAACCGATTAGCGCCTTTATCACGCTATGAAGTCTTTTGAATTGTTCATATCCGAATTGCAGTGATATGCCTGAACCTACAGTTCTAAGTTTTATACTTCAGGTAACTCTAGCAATACTTTGATAGAATGCATTAAGTGTTTACACCTATTTTAGTCTTTTGTGATGCAAAATGCTTGTTTTACTAACTAAATATCGTCGGAAATCAAATTCAAATACTGGTATATCAATTGTAACAATTAAATACAAACTAATCGAAATATGAAATCCGACAAGTTATGGAAGAGCTAATGACCCTAGTAAATTCAATTTATCCTGTCTCACAAGAATTGCGAGACCACCTGCTTCGGGTGGTCAAAGCCAAAACCGTTTACAAAAAGGAATTCCTCTTAAAAGCCGGAAAAGTCAGTCATAGTTTGTGCTTTATCCAAAAAGGCCTGATGAGGGCCTATTATGTAAAAGGAAATACAGAAGTGTCAGCGTGGTTTATGACTGACGGAGACTTTATCGTATCTATCGAAAGCTTTTATGAACAAAAGGAAAGCTACGAATCCATCCAAGCTTTGGAAGACACAGAAATGCTTTACATCGATTTTGACGAACTGGAATACATCTACAAAAAGTTTCTGGAATTTAACTATATAGGTAGGGTCATTACCATCAAATATCTGACGCTTTGGGCTAAGCAGTTATACTCCATTAGAAACCAAACTGCAGAAGAAAGATATCTTTGGCTACTTGCCAACCGCCCAGAAATTATTTTGCGCGTACCCGCTAAATACATTGCTTCTTACTTGGACATTACAGAGGTTACTTTGAGCCGAATCAAAAATAATATAGCAAAAAAAAGGGCATAATTTATTATCATTTGATAATTTAATTGGATTTGATTCAATTTAATATTGAGTACGCAATTACGGAACTAAGCTGTGCGCCCCTTCCCGAAACAGTAGAACGACACTTATTAGTTAACTCCAAAATTAGCTTTTATGAAGAGGTCGTTGTTTCTAGTTAGCACATTGGTACTTATTATTCTAATTCCCAGCTGTAAAAAAAATGCCCTTGTGGGTTCAGTAAGTGGAAATAGACTCATTGATTCCAGCAGATCCTTTTTTGAAAATGAAATTCTCCCGCGGTCAACAACAAGTGTAGAAGATTCTCCAGTCAATAAGAATGACGACCCCGGTAAATGGCGCACGAAAACAGCTTTGTGGGATAATGCAACTGTAACCTCGATCTCCACAGGGGCCGCTGTATTAGTTCCCATTAAGTATGGGACACCTTACTTATTAACTAATAGCTTTTCTGGTAAAAAAAATTACTCGTCCAATGACATAAATCAGCTCTTAATTTATAGAGACAAAGATGGTGTGTTTCACGCGGAAAAACTAACCTTTTTGCCTGATAGCAATTTTGTAAATTCAAAAGGGCAAGCTTTTACAGGCATAATAAATGTTGAAACTTGGGACAATATATTTCTAAAAAGATTCAAATATGAGGCTAACGGAAAGATAGAAAAATATAATGGACCAGTCGCAGCTGAGGCAAGGACATCGAACATGGGCACTACAGAAATGACCATTGTTACAACCTGTTACTCATCGTCCGGTTACAATTATTCTCCCAGCGATCCAGACCACGGATGGTACTGGTCACAAAATTTAGGTTGTCAAAGTTATTTTATTGAAGACGTCAACAATTCTGCCTTCGATCATAGTGCAACAGGACCTGATTATAGCTCTGTTGGTGGTGGAGGATCATCAGGTGGTGCGTCGTCAACTAATACTTTCTCTTTGTTCAACGGTGATAAGCCGGTTTACAATATTATTGATTATACTAAGTGCTTTACCAATACAGCCGGATCTAGTAATTCATACACAGTAACGCTTTGTGTAGAGCAACCACAACCAGGCTCAAGAGAAACATGGGGCTTTTCTGGAAGTGGTTCATCTGCTGACAACAATCCCGTGTCCGTAGGTCATACATTTTTAATTTTAAATCAAACAAATTCCTTGGGTTCAACTGTACGAAATGTTGGGTTCTATCCAGCAAACGGAGTAACACCGTTATCTCCACAGAGTAAAGGTCAAATCAATAATGATGGCAGTCATGATTATGATATTAGTGTAACGATAACTATGGATAACAGTCAATTTTTTCAAGTAGTCAATTACATTAATTTATGGACAGAATCTGGATTAACATATGATTTAAACTCAAATAATTGCACAACATTTGCATTAAATGCTTTGGCCACTGCAGGTGTAAATTTGCCAAGAACTTCTGGAAGTTGGTTAAATGGCGGAGGTGTAAATCCGGGAGATCTCGGAGAAGATATAAGAACAATGGCGCTTCCTTCCAACATGACTAGGACAACGTTAACAGGAACGCATCAAAATGTAGGAGTTTGTAATTAAGAATTATATAATGAAAAAAATATTCCGCTTATTATTAGTCCTTGTATTAGCGCTTCCTATCCTTTGCTATGGCCAGGAAATAGATTGGAAGGCAACATCAAACTGGAAGTTGTACAATATTCATAACAAAGCAGGATTTAGATATCCGGTCGACAGCTTAACATTTTTTAAAAGTGTTAGGCTGGACGATTCTGCGATGAATAGGTTTTTAATAACATCCGCTATTTGGCCTAAAGAAAAAACAAGTTTATGGATGGGCTTATTTGTAGCAAGTTTTGAAACGCCAGCCAAAGAAACCAGGAAACTTATAATAAGCTCATATGGTGGGTTTTTCTTTGATCCAGCTTCTAGAAGATATTACGAATTAAAAGAGGCGGATCGCAAAGCCTGGTATGAATTCATTAATGACAATGCCGCAACGCTGGATTCACAATGAGAAGAATTAATTCAACATCAAATCGTTTCTTAGTTCCAACCATCATCATTGTTTGCTGGGTGGCATTAAATTTTATGTTGTTTTACCCCGCATCAAATGGCTTAGGAGATTTTTTTTCCGTTTCTGTAATGTATATCATTACGCAATACACAATGCTCATTGTGGGGATTGTTGTACTAGTGCTGAGAATTTTTAAAATCATAAAGTCTGGACGCAGTTTTTGGGTCACGCTTACAATGGAAACAAATATTCTCCTTGCAATGTTTTCCATCCTTCTTTATATCCTGCATAAATCGGATTTAGTATGGCTTAACCGCAGCCTGCTGAATTTATTACTCGGCGTTTTATTACTTGCCGACTTCCTTTTGTTCAAAAAAGAAAGAGCGATCTCTTAACGGCCTTTGCTACCATTTTTACCCTGGTAATGTTTTGTCTCTTACGCAATTATTATACTACCCACAATTCTCCCTGCATCAATCTATCAAATACAATTTCTTATTTTTTGATAATTCTGCCGGGAATCTTTCCATGTAATTTTATCTTGACAATATTTTTTTCAATCTGAAACAAAATCATTTTGGGATGGAACCAGCTGCAAAATTACCAGTGAACCCTTTTGGGAGGAGCTCTATGATGAAATGATGGCACAGATTAACAGCATCTGGAGCGGGGAAGCGAATAAAGTTAATGGTGCTAAGCGGAGTATTGAATGCTGCAAAACTTTTATACAGAAACTAAGGCAGATAATACTTTCACAAGACTTTAAAACAAGCAATGATGAGATTGATTTTTTTAAGACGGTTAAGCCAAAGTTTCACAGCTATTTGCTTTTTTATTTAAAAGTTTATAACATTGAATTGAACCGGCCAACGGGAAGCAAAATAGATCAATCAGAATATTTATCAAAGGAATTCTACAAACTACGGTTGTTTTTTGAAAGCCACACAGCCTTCTACCATTATTACAGAAGTGCCGACACTTTTATGGATGAACAATATTTTCTTCGGCATAAGAACCCGACTCATGGAGGCAGCGTTCAATTCCTTTACATAGATGCGGATCCAAATTTCTCCACTATTTACGATTACCAGGTAGCTAAAATTCTGGCGAATCAATTGCTCAGTGATTATTTAAACGAAGAATTATCTGCAATTGAACTTCAAGCCTCCAGGGAAGTAACAGATGTTAAACCAGTCTTATCCTGGAGTGATTCAAAAGTGGCACTTGCCGAATTATTATATGCTTTGTATGCAAGCGGCATTTTTAATAATACCCAAGCCGACATAAAAACAATTTCGGCTTACTTCTGTGGCATGTTTAACGTAAAAATCGGGAACATCTATAAAGTCTTTGAAGAAATTAGATTAAGAAAGAAAAATCGGACTGCCTTCATAGATTCTCTTCGACAAAATCTTATTCAGAGAATGGATCGTGACGATGAACAAGCATTTTAAAAAATAAATTTCACAGCTGTGAAAAACTGTGAATTATCGTTTTCAGCAGGGTGCATATTTGCATAGTAATTATTTAACGAAGGAAATAAACAGACTATGCATCATCTAATCTCTTGGACCCAATATATACTTTTTTCCTTTGCTGCTTTGCTACTGTACTATGTAACAGTTTGTCTTAAATTCTATCGTAAAGAAATATTGCAGGCAGGCTTTGGCAAAAAAAAGATCAATCCAGCTCCTCTAGTAAAAGAACGTTCATTGTTTGGCAAGAATGAACCTGTTTCAACAACCGAATCAAACAAGAATAATCTTACCTCCACTGTTCATGAATTCGTTTATGAGCTTAAGGCCTTATTGCAACAGTTAGCTGTCCAAAAAGAAGAAAAGAATGAAATGTTAAACTCAGTTGAGAAACTGATTAACAAATATCAAACATTAAAAGGTAGTCATTTTCAAACTGGACTTGCGAATTTAATCGCCGCGGAAACCGATACTATTTGCGGACTTCGATTGAGTGAGGATGAATTGATCTCTTTATGGAAATAATAAGATGCGACACTACAATATGAGATGTATAAGATAAAACAAAGTAAGAAGAATTGTAGTGGGAACATCTGAACCTGTCAACTAGCCTGCCCTGTGTTTTGATAATCTGCAGGGCAGGCAGCAACAGGGCTTAAATAAAAGAAAATTTATTCATAACTATAAAACAAAGAGAAAATGTGTAGTTCGAAACTTGTGACTGAAAGATTTCTCAACAAAAAAACAAAGGCTTTAGTAATCTCATCCATTTTAGTCTTAATGAATTCCATCGTTAAAGCACAAGATGGTGTAGCTGGAATTAATGAAGCCAATACAAAAGTTCGATCTTATTTTGATGTAGGTGTTAACCTGATGTATGCCGTGGGTGCCATTCTCGGACTTATTGGGGCAGTACGTGTATACCAAAAATGGAGCAATGGACAACCTGATACAGGGTCGGTAGCTGCTGCATGGTTTGGGAGTTGTGTATTTCTTGTAATTGTGGCAACCGTTCTTAAATCATTTTTCGGCCTATAGATTCTCTAGCCGCCATTTGGACGTGTTTCCAAATTTTTATTAAGAATTTTTGAAAAGCGCCTTCGGCGTAAGGGCGATGTTTTGCCCAAACACAAACTTCTTATTACCTGAGAAATTATTGGAAAAAAGGAAATCATTTTAAATAAATTAAAAAAACATTCATGAAAAAAGTAAATCATACACTGGCATTCTTGATATTCTCTTTCGCGATTATTACCAGTTGTAATAAACAGAAAATTGAATCTTCGTTTCCGCCAATTATCCATTTACCTGTTCACTCGCCTTACATTGATACCATATCCCATTTTTTGAAAACCGCTCTTACTACTTCGGAGTATGAATCTATTGATTTTGAACAATGGCATATAAGCAAGGACAAGCCACATTGGTATGCGCGTATTGCTTTAAAGAACAAACCAGGTGAGAGTGAGTTCGTATTGCTGCAGACCGACACACTTGGAACTTCAGTCAAGGGTAAATTTGTCAGGCTGCATCCAAAGTTTAATGAACAACACCAGCTCATAGGCACAATAGAACTCTGGTCCCTGGATAGAAAAGAATATTTTATTTCAGATATAAAAAATGGCTATGTAACAGACTGGCACATTAGTGCGTCAGCCAAAGAAGAAAGCTTTGCAGTTCCATATGATCAGTTACCAGAAGTCATTGTATATGGCAGGCCGAATTCCAACAGCGGTTTTACCTATGATACCTACCTCGCTTTACAAGGAATGTTTGAGGGTGGCAAAGGGGCAACGCAGTATCCTGGTGGCACGCTTTACAGCAGCACCAGTAGCTATAATGGCGGCGGTAGTAGTAGTGGTTCTTCAACAGGAAACTCTAATGGGAATAATGGCTCTGATCCGCACGCAGATTTTTATGCGAACATAGAAAGTAGTCCACTTAAACCTGGTATTGATTTGAACAGCTGGCTAAAATGCTTTACAAATATTCCTGACGAAGGTGCTAATTGTTCCATTACTATCTGTGCCGATATGCCTGTAGATGACGACCCCTCTGTAAGTCTCAACTTGTATAATGGGGCTACTGGGCATTGCTTCCTGAAATTGACCAAAACCAACGGCTCGGAATCGGTGACGCAATACATAGGCTTCACTGCCCAGGATGCAATGCAGGCCGTAATTCATGGAGATGCATTCGTTCCGGCGAAAATCGTGGATAATGCGAATCATAAATATGACGCCTCAATAACAATGGCAGTTAGCCCCGAAGGATTTCAGGTAGCACTTGACAAAATGAAATTTCTTTCCAGCATTCAACAGCCCTATAGTATTACGCTATTTGATTGTTTGGATTACGATCTCGCCGTCTTTAACAGTGTGCGTGGTAATGATCCGTTGCAATTGCCGAAAAATTATTATAGTGGTAACACCTATGATGTGATTAGTACCGGCCAGCGCTTTTATCAAATGTTGGAAGACATGAAGATGGCTGGAGATTCCGAAGCACCGAATATTTGGTTGGGAAATGGTGCGCCAAATTTTGCTGGCGTAAGTCATGGAGCATGCCAGTAAGTTGCTGGAACCTTTAAGCTAATGACATTCTCAAAACTATACTTAAAATAAAAGTTAATGAGCAATAGCATCTATCAAATCAACAAAGGAATAAATAAATCAATTGAATTTAAAGGTTTGAAGGCGCAGTACATATGGTATTTGGGTGGTGGGCTCTTGGTACTACTCATATTGTTTGCCATTCTTTATATCTGTGGAACGAATACATATGTCTGCCTTCTTGTGATACTGGTTTGTGGCGGATGTCTATTTTCCTGGGTTTACAAACTTAGCAATAAGTACGGTCAGTATGGAATGATGAAAAAGGCCGCTAAACGCTCGGTGCCGAAGGTGATTAAGAGTAATTCAAGAAAGCAATTTATAAAAAAGAATTAATGGAAAAGTGGATGAACCAAATATCACCAATTATGGATGTTGAGCACGATTGTATTCTTTCAAAGCAAGGCGACATAACTATTGTATATAAAGCAACGCTTCCTGAAATATTCACGCAGTCGGATGATGATTACGAGGCTTTGCACCAGGGTTTACTAAAAGCAATTAAAGTTTTACCAAAAGATAGTGTCTTCCATAAGCAGGACTGGTACATTCATTCAGAATATGCTGGAACAAATAATAAAGAAGCAAACAGTTTTCTTAGTAATTGCAGTGATAACTATTTTGACGGGCGGCCTTTTCTCCAGCATGATTGTTATATAATGCTCATTAAAACACCAGTTGGCAGAAAATATTCCAGTTCTATATTTTCAAGTTTGCTCCGTCCTGCAATAGTGCCGGAACAAACAATTAGCCTTTTGGCATTGCAGGAATTTGAAGACATAGCGGGACAATTCAAAAGAATACTTGCCGATTGCCAAATTAAATTAGAAAGGTTGAGAGGTGAATCTTTGTCGAGTCATAGCTACAAAGTTGGTTTAATTGAAAAATATTGTACGTTATCACAGGAGGAACATAGCCTAATGGTAAATGACATGCAGTTAAAAGATGATTTAAAAGTTGGAAATAAATTTTGCCAGCTGTACACGCTTGCTGATACAGAAAACCTGCCAGCATTATGCGGTTCAAGAATCAATTACGATAAGTATAGTACAGATAAAACAAAGTTTCCAATTGGCTTTACCTCGACACTTGGGTTGCTTTTGCCATGCAATCACATATATAACCAGTACATCATTATTGGCGATACACAGGCCACACTTAAAAAATTTGAAAGCAAAAGATTGCGGCTGCAATCACTTTCTACATACAGTAGGGAAAATGCTATAGCGAGGGATGCAGTAAATGATTTTTTGAATGAATGCATAAGCCAGTCAAGATTGCCGGTAAAAGCGCATTTCAATATTCTGGCATGGGCAGAAAGCAGAGAAGAATTGAAAGATATAAAGAACTTGGTTACATCAGCGCTTGCGCAGCTGAATGCTGCCGCTAAGCAAGAAACAGCAGGCGCCGCACAAATATTCTGGGCTGGCATTCCAGGCAATGGTGCTGACTTTCCTATTAACGACACGTTTGATACGTTTGCAGAACAAGCATGTTGTTTTCTTACACTTGAAACAAATTACGGTAGTGCGGCTCGTGATAAGGGAATTCGCTTTTGCGATAGATTATCTGGCAGGCCAGTGTATGTTGACTTATTTGATGCGCCCCGTGCACAAGGCATCACATCCAACATGGGTACATTGGTGTGTGGCACTTCTGGCGGCGGGAAAAGTATGACCGTCAACCATATTCTAAGTTCTTTATACGCTCAGGGGGCACATTGTGTAACTGTGGACATTGGAGGAAGCTATAAAGGGCTATGTCAATTGGTTGGCGGTTTTTATTTCACTTATGAAGAAACGAATCCAATTAAATTCAACCCATTTTATTTGGCTGATGGGGAAGTGCTTGATACTGAGAAAAAAGAAAGTTTAAAAGCCTTGCTTGTTTCATTGTGGAAACAAGATAATGAAAGTTTTAACAGAAGCGAGTATGTGGCGCTGTCAAACGCCTTGTCCGGCTATTATGATTACCTCGAAGCTACGCCAAGCGTCTTCCCTTGTTTCAATACTTTTTATGAATACCTGGAATCACAATATGTAAGCATACTGAAATCGCATAAAGTAAAAGACAAAGACTTCGACATTGACAATTTTTTGTATGTACTGCGCCCGTATTACAAAGAGGGTGAGTTTGATTATTTGTTGAATGCAAGTGAAAACCTTGACTTGCTTAATCAGCCTTTTATTGTTTTCGAATTAGATAACATTAAAGACCATGCTATTCTGTTTCCCGTGGTTACGCTCATAATTATGGAGTTGTTTATTTCCAAAATGAGAAAATTGCAAGGAAAAAGAAAAGTACTCACTATTGACGAAGCCTGGAAAGCAATAGCTAAATCAGGAATGGCCGAGTTTTTAAAATATGCCTTTAAAACAATTCGCAAGTTTAATGGAATACCTATCGTCATCACTCAGGAATTGGATGACCTTGTTAGTTCTCCGATCATTAAAGACGCAATTATAAACAACGCTGATATTAAGATCCTCATGGATATGCGCAAGTTCATGAACAAGTTTGATCGGCTGCAGGATGTTCTCGGAATGTCTGATAAAGCAAAAACAATTCTATTGTCGGTAAATAAAGATAACAGGGAAATATTTATAGACTTAGGTGGGCAGATTTCAAAGGTTTATAAGAACGAATTGTGTCCTGAAGAATATTACGCATATACCACGGAAGGTAAAGAAAGGATTAAGGTGTTAGAGTATGCTAAAAAGTATGGCAGCATGGAAAATGGGATTACAGCTTTGGTAAAGGACCTAAAGAAATAGCAGAACATTTCATGCACAATTGTGCATAATTGAAAAGGTGGAAAATAACGGTCGGCACAAAACCTGATGCACTTATTAATATAAAAAACATAAATCATGAAAAAGCATTTCTTATTACTGCTTACTCTGTGCATAGTATTGCTGGCATGCAACTCTTCTGAAGTGGATGATGTTCGCGGCTTCATCCCAGGTGTTTATACAAAGGAGATTAATGATGAGTTCACAAAGGGAATGGATACGCTGTCGATCAGCATATTGGATTACGCAAGTGGCAGCTATTCAATCGTGCGTAGCACTTCTTACCGACAGTCAATTGATGGTAAGCTGTTGTCCCCAAAAACCGATATCCATAAAATGACGGCAATTTTTATTAGGGAAACGCTACAGCTAAAAGAGCAAAATCAGGGAAAAACATTTTCTTTTTCCCCCCGAAAGAATTTACTCAGTACGGGAGGAAGCGAGTATAGAAAAGTGAATTAAAGCTACATAAACAATTGAACGGGTATGAAAAAGATAGTAATTGTTATAATGTTGAGCCTTGGGCTTTCCATAGCGCCAACCCAAAAAAGTCATGCTGTAATTTGGGTTGTAGTAAAAGCGGCAATTAAAAAAGTAATTAAAGCGCTGGATTTGCAAGTGCAACGGTTGCAAAACAAAACGATTGCGCTACAGAATGCCCAAAAGGCAATCGAAAATACAATGAGCAAACTTCAGCTTGATCAAATAACTGACTGGGTGAGCAAACATAAAGAGCAATACGCGCAGTATTTTGACGAATTGCATAAAGTAAAAGAGGCCATTAGTGGTTATACTAAGGTTAAAGAGATTATGCAGAAACAGGTACAACTGGTTGAGGAATATAAAAAAGCATTCAATCTTTTCAAACAAGATTCTCATTTTACACCGGAAGAAATTAACTACATGCTAAAAGTTTATACAGGTATTGTAGAGGAGAGCCTGAAGAACATGGATCAACTATTTTTGGTAATCAATGCCGCATCTACTGAAATGACTGATGGGAAGCGCTTGGAAATTATTAACGGTGTATCAGCTCATATTGATGAAACGTTGAATGATCTTCGAGAATTCAACACTCAAAATGTCAAATTGAGTTTACAGCGGGCAAAAGACGGGCAGGAGATAAAAAATGTAAAAGCGCTGTATGGTTTGCAATAGTCAATGATGGGATTCAATAAAGTAGTGAAAATGAAAAAGTGTTTGTTGTTTTTTGTCTTTATTGGAATCAGCCTATTAACCCAGGCACAAACCTTTGCTGAATGGTTTAACCAGAAGTCGACGCAAAAGAAATACCTGGTACAGCAAATAGCAATGCTGCAAGTTTATATCGGCTACTTGCAAAAAGGGTACGCTATTGCAAAAACGGGTTTAACCGCTATAGGAGATTCAAAGGACGGGCACTTTAGCCTGGATAAAGACTTCTTTGCGTCCTTGCAAAATATTAACCCCAAAGTGAAGAATTACAAAAAGGTTGCAGATATAATTTCTTTCAATAATAAAATAGCTCAAATAAGTGAACGAACTAAGAAATACGCCATCGAAAACACATCACTAAATGCCGGAGATATATCTTATTTAACAAACGTGTTTGAAAAGCTGACTGATGGATCTAATAATCTTACAAATCAATTAAGCACAATTACCACTTCAGGCAAAGTTGAGATGTCAGACGATGAACGAATCAAACAAATTGATTTGATTTATGAAGACATGCGTGAGCGGTATATGTTTGCTGATAGCTTTCAAAGTGATTTTAAAGTTTTATGTCAGCAGCGAAAGAAGGAGCAATTAGATGTCAAAATACTAAACGGATTGCATGGCAATATACATTAACAGTGACGGTAATTGAAAAAAGGATCGTATGAGGAGAATATTATTGGTGTGTTCGATTTGTGTTGTCGGAATGTGCTTGTCTTTAAAGGCGAATGCCCAGGCCGATGAACTGGCAGAGCTTGCTTTGGACATTGAGAAGCTGGCGCAGTTCAAGCAAATATTAAGTGATTTGAAAACTGGCTATGAGATTTTGTTTGGCGGATACAATACTATTAAAAATATTTCAAAAGGCAATTTTGAATTGCACAAACTATTTCTTGATGGTTTACTAGAAGTAAATCCCGCTGTGAAGAATTATAAAAGAGTGGCAGATATCATTAACTACCAAATGGTGATTGTAAAAGAATATAAGTCGGCATACAATCGCTTCAAACAACTGGGCTCCTTTAATCCTGCGGAGATAGATTACATGGGTAACGTGTACGGCAATCTTTTTAATCTTTCAGTGAAAAATTTGGATGACTTGATTACGGTCATTACGAGCAGCAAACTCCGGATGAGTGATGATGAGCGAATAGCGGCTATTGACAAAATCTATGCTGATATGCAGGATAAGCTAAGTTTTCTTCGTTCGTTTAATAATAGTAATTCGGTGCTTTCTTTACAACGCTCAAAGGAAACAAACGAAGTGAAAAGCGTAAAGAAATATTTTCCCTTGAAGTAATTCTTGGTTGAATAAGTTAAGAGAGAGTTAGTGCAGATGAATGTGTGAACTTATATAATCGAGAATATGACAAAATATTTGAGAGCAACAATTATTCTTAGTGTTGTGCTGATATCCCCGGTATGGACATGGGCTCAGAGTGGAGGTCTTGCCGGGGATATTAAAAGTCTACAGGGGGTATTAGATCAACTTTACGAAGAAATGATACCGATGTGCAGCCAGCTTATCGGAGTTGGCCGCGGAATTGCCGGTTTTGCAGCCATGTGGTATATCGCTGCAAGAGTGTGGCGGCATCTTTTACATGCAGAGCCGATAGACTTCTATCCACTTTTTAGACCCTTTGTTATCGGTTTTGCTATAATAATATTTCCTTCAGTTATTGGACTAATAAACGGGGTAATGAAACCAACCGTGAGTGGAACGGCTGCGATGGTCACAAATACTGACGCTGCCATCGCTGCCCTGCTTAAAGAAAAGGAGAATGCAATTAAGCAAACAGATGTATATAAAATGTACATCGGAGAAACAGGCAATGGCGACCGTGACAAATGGTATAAATATACTCATCCGGGCGATGGTCCGGATGATGAGGGTATGTTGGCGGGAATTGGAAATGATATCAAGTTTGCAATGGCTAAAGCCTCCTACAATTTTCGAAATTCTATAAAAGAATGGATGAGCGAAGTTTTGCAAGTTCTCTTTGCGGCTGCATCGCTCTGTATCAATACCATTCGAACTTTTAATTTAATCATACTCGCTATCCTGGGTCCGCTAGCCTTTGGATTAAGTGTCTTTGATGGTTTCCATCAAACACTGCGGCACTGGCTTGCCAGGTATATTAATGTGTTTTTGTGGCTACCGGTCGCCAATATATTCGGGGCGGTAATAGGCAAGATACAAGAGAACATGCTAAAGTTAGATCTGTCACAAATTGGCCAAACGGGCGACACGTTCTTCAGCCGGACAGATATGGGGTATTTAATTTTTATGATAATTGGAATTATTGGCTACTTCACTGTTCCTTCTATTGCAAACCACATAATGTGGGTAGGTGGTGGTGATGCGCTTACCAGCAAGGCATCAGGGATGGCAATAAGCGCAGCAGGTGGCGCATACGCTGGCGGAATGGCAGGAGCATCATCTGGTGTAGACAGAATTGGTCATGGTGCTGAAAATCTTGGTAATTCACCTGGTAATATTATAGCAGGCTATAAAGAAGGAGAAAGTGGTTCAAGCATTGCCTCTAGCGCGGGAAGGTCGTTTGGTAATGCCAGTAATTACATTAAAGACAAATTATCAGGGAACGATAAAAGTAGCTAACCATGTTTACAAAAATGAAAAATATTGATACTGCATTTAGATACGTGCGCATGTTCACTGTAATCATTATTTGCGGTTGTTTATTGCTATGTGGTTTCGTGCTGTATAAAAGTTATCAGCTAGCGGCCATCACTCAATCCAAGGTATATGTTTTGGCAAGTGGCAAAGCATTGGAAGCAATGGCTGCCGAAAGAAAAGATAATATACCTGTAGAGGCTAAAGATCACGTTGCCATGTTTCATCATTATTTTTTTACGCTGGATCCTGATGAAAAAGTAATACAAAGCAATATTACAAAAGCTTTGTACCTGGCAGATGGCAGCGCAAAGCAACAATATGAGAATCTGAAAGAGAATGGGTACTATTCTAATGTCATAGCCGGTAACATCAGTCAAACAATTTCAATAGACAGCGTTGGTGTCAACATTAATAACAATCCATACTATTTCCGTTGCTATGCCACCCAACAAATAATAAGGGCAACGAGTATTGTCTTCAGGAACTTAATCACGGAAGGGTATTTAAGAAACGTGAGCAGAAGTGATAATAATTCACATGGATTTTTGATTGAAAAGTGGAATACAATTGAAAATAGAGATTTGAAAACAATAGCCCGTTAAGAAACAAACGTGTAAAATCATTTTTATGAAAAATCTTTTTAAAGGACAACTCCAAAATCCCTCGCAAGTATCGTTTGCGATACGTGGGGCTGGCAAAAAGTTCGACAAAGAGCAGCACAAGTGGGCAGACTATTTAAATGGTAAAACTGCTAATAAAAGTCGGATATCGATATTGATAGGGCTGGCGATATTCTGCATTTTCTTTGGCGGTAGCAGTGTTCTATTAATTCTTGGTGGTTTTAAGAATAACACCGCAAAAGTGGTTATACAAAAAATAACCGTGCCTGGGTACGTAATCACAACAGATACCGCAAATTCTTTTTATCCGTTGGCAATACTCACAAACAAACAATATAAAAATATCCAAAGATTTAAAAAGGCTATGGACAGTTTGCAAACAACTGTTGAAGGCAAACTTAAATTCGATAGCATTTGCAAGGCCAGACCGGGATTAATGGATAGTGTGGCTTATACCGAGCAAATATTCCTACAACAATCAAATTCAAAATAATTATGCAAACAAATTCTATGTTATCGGCCAAACGTCAGCAGCAACAAAAGTTTTTTGTTGTGTTGCCAGTCTTAATCTTTCCGTTTATTACTTTTTTGCTTTGGTCAATTGGGTTAATTGGCCCTGTTAACGTTCAAGGTCAAAATATTATGAAGGAAGGATTTAACAGCAATCTTCCGGGGGCCATGCCTTCAAAGGATAGCAGTTGGAATAAATTAAAATTCTATGAAGAGGCCGATAAAGATTCCGTTAAATATAAAACGCTCCAACGAAATGACCCTAATTATTCACTTCCACTAGTTAAACAAGCCGATCATTTTTCTTTAGATACTGCAGAATATCACAGAAAGAATACAACAGCATTTTATGATCCGTATCCATCAGGTATGCAATCCTATACAGATCCAAATGAAGAAAAAGTTTATCGTAAGCTTAATCAGTTAAATCAAGAATTAAGAAAAACGAAGGATGCGCCTGCGTTAAAGCAAGGGGACACGATCGAGGATAACGTTCGGCGGTCGCAGACAGAAACAAATCCGAATGATTTAAATAACCTGCAAAGTCTTATGCAAAACGTTCAGGGCACGGGCAATAGCGGCGATCCTGAAATGCAACAAATAAATGGGATGCTGGAAAAAATACTTGACATTCAGCATCCTGATCGGGTGACAAATAAACTAAAGCAACAGTCCGAATCACACAAGAATCAGGTTTACACTGTTAAAATAAATAAAAATGATATACCGATTTCTTTATTGCAGGAACGGTATGGGGACACAGCCAAGGAACTTCCCTTGTTACAAAATTCTTTCTATTCGATTGATAATAAGACTACAGATTTAAAAGACGAAGGAACTGCCGTTGGAGCCATCATCCCGGAAACGCAAACGCTTGTGACTGGTTCAACAGTTAAGCTCCAACTAGTAAATGATGTATACGTAAATGGAATGCTTATTTCAAAAAATGAATTCATCTACGGTATTGCGACATTAGAAGGTGAACGCCTTACCGTAAACATCAAGACAATCAAATATGAAGACAACATTCTGCCGGTTTCATTATCGGTGTATGATATGGACGGATTAAATGGGATTTATGTGCCAGGTGCTATTAGCAGGGATGTTGCTAAACAATCTACAGAGCAGGCTATACAAGGCATTGGGTTGGCAAGCCTTGACCCTTCAGTTGGTGCTCAGGCAGCAAGCGCCGGTATACAAGCAGCAAAATCATTAATTGGAAAGAAAGTTAAACAGGTAAAGGTGAGGGTAAAAGCAGGTTACAGGCTATTATTAAAAGACGAAAATCTAAAAGACAATAACTAAACTATCCGAAAACTAAATTTTAAGATGTATGAAAAAGTCAAGTGTAAGTATAGTATTAATTGTGTTATGCTTATTATTTCAAAAAAGAGCAAGTGCCCAACAAGATTTGGTAACAATGCAGGCCAAAACAATTGATTCATATAAAATAGCTGTGGGCGTTAACAAAACCAGCAATATTATTTTTCCTTATGCTATTAAGAGTGTTGATAGGGGGAGTTCAGGTATTCTCGTTCAAAAAGCAAAATCCGTAGAAAATATCCTCCAATTGAAAGCGGCGCAACAAGGTTTTGCCAGTACCAATCTTTCGGTAATAACCGCAGATGGAAACTTCTATTCTTTTCTTGTTACTTACGCCGCAGAGCCATCACCTTTAAACTTTGCTTTTACCAGAGATACAGTTAACGCCTTATTGTCTAATGGGTCAATAAATGATGCAA
Organism: Chitinophagaceae bacterium; assembly: GCA_044227095.1. GTDB lineage: Bacteria > Bacteroidota > Bacteroidia > Chitinophagales > Chitinophagaceae > JACMLD01. Next base: position 1,847,707 of record JBGAFV010000001.1, read on the forward strand.
AATTAGATCAACTCAGTACACAGGTTCAATCTCAGCAATCCTTTTTACACAAAAACGTAAAAGAACAAAAAATGAGATTGGTTTTGAAAGGAATTTATTTGTCTGATAGCACAATGTGGTTCAAGTTGAAACTTAACAATACTTCTTTAATTAATTACACACCGGACTATGTTCATTTTTTCGTGAGGGACAGAAAACATTCCAAACGAACGGCCGTGCAAGAAAACAAAGTTGAACTAGTTTATAGTGAACCCTGTTTCGTTGTAAATGGCAACGAAGGACATGACTTGATTTACGGTTTTAATCCTTTTACTATTCCTGCAAACCAGGAATTCATTATACAAATGAAAGAAAAAAATGGCGGTCGTGCGTTGACACTACGGGTTAGTCACCGGTCTATTCTTAAAGCAAGGCTTGTTGAAAATTAATTTCCTAATAATAAAAAAAATTTTTATGGATGAGAAAGCAATGGACTTCAATGAAGGCCAATTAAAGAGAACTGGGTTTGCGGAAGCGTTTACCCCTGAATTAAAAGCGCAAATGGAACAAGGTGTTGCAGTAATTCAACACAATTTCAAAAAGGAATATGATGCAGACAAGGTGGAGGCTACGCTTCATCTTAAGAAGTCGGCTACTTCAGACTATTATTTTCTAAACAAATTTGATCTTGTAGTGCAGACACAAAACCAGGCAGATGCTGTAAAGCAAACCTTTTACCTAACGAGAAAAGCAGGGGCAGTTGAGGAAGGTACTGAAGCCAAACAGAAACATGACAACAAGTACACATTAAAGGAAGGGTATAATTTATTAGCCGGTCGGCCTGTATATAAAGATCTTGTTAGCAATGAAGGGCAAGAATATCAGGCCTGGATTAAGCTAAATTTTAAAAATAAATTAGACAACGGTAATTACGAAATGAAGCAATACACCTCTAATTACGGTTTTGAATTGCAGAACGTATTGTCTAAATATCCAATCAAAGAGTTGGCTACAGAACAATATAAAAAATCACTGATAGAGTCGTTGAACCGGGGAAATCTTCAGAAGGTCACCTTTGTAGATGGAAATGGAAAAGAAGAAAAACTTTTTATATCACCTGCCGTTACGCTTGGATCTCTGAATGTTTATGACTTGAATAAACAACGCATACCAACAGAAACACTAGTCGAAAAAAACTTTATTGGTAAGGAGTTGGCCGCTGATTTAAAAGAACGAGTTGCACAAAAAAAAACTCAAACCCCAACTCCAACACAAGCACATGAGCAAAGGGTAAAAGCGGCTCAAAAGCAAACGAACGAAAAACCCGTACAGAAACAACCCAGGAAACAGAAAATAAAATAGCTGATGGATTTATCAATGGCATTATATGATTTTATGGATATGGCAAGGGACGATCCGCGCATCGGCCCAACCCATATTAGTTTATTCATGGCCATTCTTTATTCATATCAACAACAGCAATGTGCGATGCCTGTATCCGTGTTTAGCAAAGATTTAATGAAGAAAGCCAAAATAGCAGGAATCGGTACCTATTATAAATGTATGCGGGAGTTAAAAGAGGGGGGGTATATTAAGTTTACACCATCTTACAATCCGTTCCTGGGTAGTCTTGTTTATCTATTAAAATAAGAATTTCTGTAAATAATATTGAGACATATGAACAGTGAAGCAATGACTTTTATAACCATTCCAAAAGATGAATGGGTGATGTTTAAAAGCGCCCAGCAGGAATTAATATCGATTGTCAATGACTTGAGACAAAAAGGACCTGGCGGGGTAATCGTAAACCATATTACGGCTAAGGAGTTCATGGCGGCTGTCAAGATTGGGCGAACGAAGTTTGATAAGCTGGTGCAGGGTAATAAAATCAAAACCATAAAAAAGAAACGAAAAATTTATGTGCCGGCTGGAGAAGTAAATCGGTATTTTATAGATCCTAACATCAAATAAGTGATATAAGCGGTGACTTACAAACACATGGCAACAAACTCGTGCCTGGTTGATTTGCAAGGTTTATAAAGTATAAAGTGACCTGTATTTAATTCGATATTAGTTATTTATTTTTTTTTGCGACTCTAGTAAAGATAAATTGGCTTTAATTTTGTTGTTGATGTTTTAAAATCGAATCTAAAAACCAAGTGTACAAATATTATTGTTATAGATCACACTTGTGGCCAGAGGGGAAAAATTACAGGTAGATTTAAGACTATTGTTATTTTATCGAATTTATCGGTTTTGGCGGCACGACTTAGGTAATAGTATGATATGATATGATAGGATATTACCTTCATCTAAATAATCTACAAATCATTTTTATCAAATACCTGCAATTTATATTCCCAGCCGTTTGAAATCTGCACGTTTTGTTCCCTCCACAATTTCAGGGATGTTGATGTTATAATAATTTTTTGTTGTAGCCTCTTTAGTATGTCCCAACATTTTAGACAGTATAGCACCTTCCGCACCATACCGTATCCACAATTGAGCATTAGTATGTCTTCCTGTTTTATTGGACATGTTTTTATTAATACCTGCTAAAGCTGCTAAATCTTTCAAATGCCTATTGTAGACCTGTTCTTCTATAAAGTACATAGAATTAAATACATTATTATCTTTCTCAGGCGACCTGTATTTTTTGAGAATATAGCCAGCATGCGGGAACTTAAACAACGGAATTATGGTTTCATTTCCATTCTTATCCCGTGCACCTGTAATTATATAACCATGCTCCTCATCATCTAGCAATTGGTCTTTGGTAAAAATGAAAAGATCTTTATAATAGTATCCTGTATAAATTTGAAAAAGGAAAAGATCTCTGTCGCGTTCAAGGTATTGTTTCTCTTTTGAGAATTTTAAATTTTTAAGTGCAATAATTTCTTTGGGTTCCAGGAAAGTACGTTTTGGTTTTGGCACTTTTATTTTAATGTCATCAAATAAAAATTCCATTTGAGCTGGATCAACGTAATTTTCTTTTCTAGCCTGTTTTATTACTTTTTTAAATGAATCCATGTATTTCTTGCATGCCCCACCTGCTATCTCTTTTTTAACATGGAGAAATTTAAAGAAATCAGAAATTAATAGGGTATCAATGTCAGAAAAGAACAATTGAGTTTTGAACTCTTTTAAATGTTTAAGCGTCGTTTTGTATTTCTTTAACGTGTTTAGTTCAAGTTTTTCCGGCGGGTTATCAATATAATTTTGCATGAAGTCAAAGAAGGAATTGTTATCTCCCTTTCTTTTCAGATGCTGCAATATGGTTTCAAAGTCCAAGTTTTTATTGTAGTTAAAACTGCGCTTCACCAAGTCGTGAACGATATTCTTTTTTTCTATGATTTTGTTATTGATTTCAAATGCGAATTTGTGAGTATTCCGAACCCAATGACTATCCGTGCCATTCCATTCTTTTTCAGTTACTTTCATCGGCACCTTTATCTCGAAATACCTGGAAATTCTTTCTATGGTTATACGTAAGTGTATAGGGTAGAAGCCTTTTTTGTTGGACTTATTTCTATAATTGTGCACCACTGATATGGTTGGAAGGGCCATACAGTAAAATTACCGATTTTCTGAAAAAGTGCAAAACAAAGTGCAAAACAATTAAGGGGAATTGTAGGGAATCGATTATCTAGAAATCTGCTGAAACCCATACCGGATGTGTATTACAGCTAAAATTGATACTTTTAAATCGTTTTAATTCTTAAGGGAAGTGGTCTCGTCAGGAATCGAACCTGAATCCAGGGCTTCGGAGACCCTTATACTATCCATTGTACTACGAGACCAGAGAATTTAATGTGGAAATGTGATAATGTGGAAGTGTGTAAATGAATTCCTTATCAAATTTTAATTAAAATCCGTTCATAAATTATAGAACTAACCGGGTAATGCATTTTCACATTATTTAATTAATCCCGGTGCGTTGCTGGCAAATATCTTTACTGCAATAGCCAGCAATATTACGCCAAAAAATTTTCTGATGGCAATCAAACCTGCAGGGCCGAGTAACCGCTCCAGGAAAGAGAGCGATTTTAAAACAACGAATACAACAACAAGGTTAATAAGTATGGCTATTAAAATACTTCTGTCGTGGTAATTGGCTTTTAAAGACATGATTGTAGTAAGTGTTCCCGAACCTGCAATAATAGGAAATGCAATGGGCACAGCTACACTTGATTTGGCATTCTTATCACTCTTAAAAAATTCTATGCCCAATACCATTTCAAGCCCAAGAATAAAAATTACGATTGAACCGCCAACGGCAAAAGATTTTTTATCAAGTCCAAGTATGTTTAAAAAGTTCTCGCCTATAAAAAGAAAAAGGATCATTAGTGCACCCGAAATCAATGTGGCTTTTACCGCATTGATGCCGCCCATTTTTTCTTTAAGCGTAATAAGAATAGGAATAGAACCAATAATGTCTATAATGGCGAATAGCGTAAAAGTAACTGTAAGTAGCTCGCTGTAATTAAAATCCATGCCGCAAAGGTAACCACGGAGGCGCAGGGAACACAAAGATGCACGGAATTTTTATCGATTAAACAACTGAGACACTTTGAATACAAAGTTGCGTTGAAAAAAAATGTTTAGATACTCTCAGTGCTTCCCCCTGTCCTTAGTGCCTGTGTGGTTATAGCGCTTAGACAATTGGCACAAAGGCAACCAGCAAAATTTTTTGCAAGAAAATTCCGCTCTGTATCATTAAGTTTTATGGCATAGCACTGGCAATTGGTAATATCATTTGCTTTGCATTCAAATACAGAATGACAACTCGGACAGATTTTATTTTTAGTAGTATCCATTAAGAAAACAACGCGGAATTATTTTTTATTCCATTGAAAAGAAAAGCCGGCATAATAATTTTTTCCTGCGGCAGCATTGTAATAACGGCCCCCTGCGGCGTTAATGTCATTACCAAGGCTATAGGTTACATCAAAAAGATTGTCTGCTCCTGCAAAGATATTTATAGTAACAGTCGGGAAAGTCTTTTTGTAACCAATTCTTGCACCTAATAAATTATAAGAAGTAGCATAGTCTGTATTGGCATCATTCATCGGAATAGGGTCGCTGTAATAATAAGTAACATTTGCATAGAAGCCTGCTTTGAATGCAACGTCTAATCCTGCGGCAACTGTATTCTTTGCAACGCTTGGCATCTGTTTGCCAGAATAATCTATCGCTCCCTGTTTAAAATTATCATACTGAAAATCATTCCAAGTATGGGCTATCCAAATTTTTGCCTGGCGAAATACATGGTTGTTGTAACCCAGCAATTGATAAGATAATTGTGATTCCAAACCTTTTTGTTTTGTATTGCCTGCATTTACATAATAATTAGCAGCACTCAGTTCCTGTCTTTGTACAATGGCATCGCTTAACCTGAAATAAAAAGCATTCACTTCAAAATATAAACGGTTGTTCAACCAATTGCTTTTAATGCCAATTTCATAGTTCATTCCTTTTTCAGCATTCAATGTTGTATTAATGGTGCGGCTTGGTGGCAACACTTCTGCAATAGCAGGAGGGGAGAAGCCTTTTGAAATACTTCCGTACACCCAGGCATTAGCGGTTATTTTTTTAGAAATAGCCAAACGTGGCGCCAGCTCATTGCTGTATGTTTTTTCTTGTAGAGGAAGTGATGGGTCAGACAAACGCTGATCACTCACATGAAACTTATTAAAGCTTGCACCAGCTGTAATGTTCCAGTTGCCGGGCAGTTTTACGGTACCTTGTACAAATACTGCGTAAATCCAACTGTTGATATCGTCATCTGTTTGCAATGTATCTGGCTTGCCTGCATTGTTCCTGAAATCTTTTGTATTAAAAAAACCACGCTGTGCTTCTGCACCTCCTACCCATTGAAAACTTGCTTTGCCAGCCTGGTGTTCAAAAGTAAAAACTGTTCTTCCGCCAAAATGTGGTTCACTTCTTTTCTCGTACGTACGAAAAGTTGGATTTGTAAATTGTACAAACGATCCATAAACCGTAGTAGTATTTTGTATGGCGCTATTGAAGTGGTAATGATTTGTAATGCCTGCCAGCATCATTTTTTGATAGATGGCAGCTTGTGCCGTTTCGGCATCAGGTAATCCGGCAGCAGCAGGACGATAAGCCCTTGGATTAGCTGTATATTCTTTCAACGTAAGTGCGCCAGGCGTTTGATAATATAAATCGCCGTATAGAAAATTGGCGCTAAGCTGTTGCTTGTCGCTTACTTTAACAGCTGTTTCCCATGTAGCAATGTCCCTGCGCATATTGGTATGATAACGATAGCCATCGCTCAGCTGGTGAGAAAAAGTAAAGCTATTTCTGCGCTCATCAGTTCCGGCATTAAGCTGTACGTTGAAGGAATGGGTATTATAACTTCCTCCTGTATAACCGGCAATAATTCCCGGTTGAAATTGCGCAGGCTGACTTTGCAAAAGAATTGCACCACCGGTTCCTGCGCCATACAAACTGCTGGCAGGCCCTTTAATAATTTCTATAGATTGGATGTTTGAAAAACTTAACTGGTTAAGATAGGTATTGCCACCCGGGTCTGTAAACGGAATATCGTTCCAGTAAATTTTTACGTTTCTAACGCCAAAGGGCGACCGCAATGTGCTGCCCCTTACATTAAGCCGGTAACTGCCGGGGGAGCGTTCTTCCATTCTTACACCTGCAGTACTGTTTACAGCAGGAACAAGTGAAACATTGCTGTATCTATCCAACTGTTGTTTATTGATAACATTAATGGCAGCAGAAACTTCTTTTAGTTGTTTATTTTGTTCAAATGCTTTTACGGTAACATTCTCTAAAGTGCGGGAAGAATCTGTTGCGGTTTGGTCTTGTGCTTTTACTGCAACAGCTGTAAGAATAAAAATGAGAAAACAGAAAATTTTGGTTTGCATGGGATATAAATGAGTTTTTTGGCACTGCAAATGTAAATCCTAATATTTAATATTCATTATCTTCATTGGATGAGTAAAACTGCCAGGCTAACACTGTTCGATTTTACAATGATTGTTGTAAGTCTTGTAATAGGAATGGGTATATTTCGTGCACCGCTGAATGTAGCCAAAGCTGTTCCCTCTTCTTTCGTTTTTTTTGCTGCGTGGCTGGCTGGTGGGCTGGTGGCTTATTGTGGTGCACTCACCTATGCAGAGATAGGCAGCCGTTTGCCGGTTATTGGCGGTTACTACAAAGTGTTTTCCTATGCTTATCATCCTTCAGTTGCTTTTGGTATTAATTGTATAATACTGGTATCAAATGCTGCTTCATTGGCTGCTGTGGCCCTGGTTGGGGGCGAATATATTACCGGCATATTTATTCCTTTATCAAAAGATGCAGCATGGATTAAAATTGCTGCCAACGCCAGTTATGTTCAAACTATACAGATTGTTATTGCCATTTCTGCAATTGTTATTTTCTATGGGGTAAACTTATTGGGATTAAAAATGAGTGCGAGAACACAAAACGTACTAACTATTATTAAAATTGTTTTAATCCTCTTATTGATAACACCGGTATTTTTTTCGGTAAGCAGCGATGAGCAGCAGGTTGTTGCTACAGCGTCCGCTACATTAAAACAATACATTACTGCATTCGGCATAGGCCTGGTGGCTGTAAGCTTTACCTACGGCGGTTATCAGCAAACCATCAACTTTGGCGCAGAAGTAGACAAACCTGCCAAAAATATTCCCCGCGGTATTTTCTTTGGCATTTTTATTATCATCCTTCTCTACCTTACCATTAACTATGCTTATATAAAAGTGATAGGTTTTAATACACTTCATCAGCCGGAAACAACGAACGTCGCAGATATTATGGCGTCAAAAATATTTGGCGTAAATGCGGGAAGAATTTTATCAGTCTGTCTTTTTTTAAGTGTATTGGCCTATGTAAACGTGTTGCTGATGAGCAATCCAAGAGTGATGTACGCCATGAGCGAAGACAAAATTTTGCCGCCAATCTTTATGCGCCGCAATGGTAAAACAGATGTGCTTGGGGTTTCGCTGAGTGTGTTTGCAGCTATGTGCGTACTAATTGTTTTTTGGGAAAAGGAGTTTGATAAAATTCTAAGCTTCACCATTTTTTTAGATTGTTTTGGCATGGTGTTATCGGCAGCCACCATTTTTATACTTCGTAAAAAAACAAAACACCTGGATGGCACGGGAATTTATACAATGAAGCTGTACCCGCTGCTTCCGGTAATTTTTATATTGGCTTATATATTTGTGGCTACCAGCATTGCTGTGGATTATGAAAACAACCATAACGCAGCATTGAAAGGACTTGGCGTACTTGCCAGTTTTATAGCGTTGTATTTTATTGTAAATGCCATTAAAAAACCGAAAGCATAAGTAATGGACATCTCTTATATTTTAAATGAACTGGGTGAAGACAGGGAGTTGTATTTTAATGCAGTTTCGCCGCCCATCATACAAACCAGCAACTTCGCTTTTAAAAAGGTTGAAGACCTGCGCCTTGCTTTTGAAGATGAAATGAGCGGCTACCTGTACAGCCGTGGCCTTAACCCAACCATAGATATATTGCGCAAAAAACTGGCTGCATTGGATGAAGCAGAAGATGCGCTGGTTTTTAACAGTGGTGCATCTGCCATCTTTGCCGCAGTTTTTGCCAATGTAAAAAGCGGCGATCATATTGTGTCGGTAAATAAACCCTATACATGGGCATGGAAAATGTTTGATAATATTTTACCGCGGTTTGGAATAACTACAACTTATATAGACGGAACAAAGATTGAAAATTTTGAACGTGCTATTCAATCCAATACAGCAGTTATTTATTTAGAGTCGCCCAATAGCCTTACTTACGAACTGCAGGATCTGAAAGCAGTGGCCAAACTGGCAAAAGCAAAAAACATTACTACTATAATAGATAACAGTTATTGCACGCCTATTTTTCAGCAACCAATTGCATTGGGTATTGATATTGCCATGCAAACCGCTACCAAATACATTAACGGGCATAGCGATACTGTAGGTGGCGTTCTCTCCGGCACAAAAGCAATGATGAAAAAAATTTTTGACAGCGAATATCTTAACATGGGTATTGGCACTACGCCCTTCAATGCCTGGTTAATGATTAGGGGCCTGCGCACCCTTCCCGCAAGGTTAGACCGCATTACTGTTACAACCGGCAAACTGTTAGTATATCTGCAACAGCACCCAAAAGTAGAAGAGGTTATTTTTCCTTTCGATCCGGCTTTCCCGCAATATCAACTGGCAAAACAGCAAATGAAAGGCGCCTGCGGATTGGTGACGATTGTTGTAAAGGCCGAAAAAATGGAAGAGATTGTAAGGTTTTGCGAATCACTTCGTCATATGCTGATGGCTGTTAGTTGGGGCGGTCATGAAAGCCTGGCACTTCCTAAATGTGCCTCACTGTTTCCACATCAATTTGATAAAAACAACCGCGAACACAAAATGATACGGTTTTATTTTGGGCTGGAGGAACCGGATTACCTTATAGCGGATATTGAACAGGCGTTTGAAAAAGTAAATTAAACTAAGAATTTAAGGATGTAGAGAATAATTACGGAGGCACGGAGGACAGGAAAATGCGCAGAGTTTCTTTGCAATATTGAACACAAAAACCGGAAAATTATATTTACAAGCAACCTAAAAATCCGATAAATCCTGGTTCAGACAATCGCCGAATACCTTACTTTTACTGCCTGAGGCACTAATTAAACCGTTTATCAAAAAAGAAACGGCTAACCTTAACCACTGTTTAATTTTACTGCATGAAACTTACATGGACGCTCTGTACTATACTCATCTTTTTTTCAGTATTACCAGTTCTTGCACAGGACAAATGGGATCTTAAAAGATCGGTTGAATATGCCTGGGAGCATAATGTTACTGTAAAGCAGGCAACAGTTCAGGCGAGTATCGATTCATTAACTTTAAGGCAAAGCAGGCTTTCTCAATATCCAATTGCAAATGCAAATACGGGACTGGGCCTGCGTTTTGGCCGATCTATCGACCCTTCTACCAACCAGTTTACCACTACCCAATTTCTTTCTCAGCAATATAGTTTCCAAACGAGCGTAACCATCTTTAACTGGAACAATATTAAAAACAATATTATTGCGGCCCGTTATGGTGCTGATGCATCGAGGATGGATATTGAAAAAGCAAGAAACGATTTGGCTTTGAATGTTGCCACTGGTTATTTGCAGGCATTGCTGGCACGTGAGCAAATAAATGTTGCCCAAAACCAACTTTCGCAAACCCAAAGCCAGTTGCTGGATACACGCAAAAGAGTAGAAGCGGGGTCGCTGCCAGAACTTAATGCTGTACAACTGGAAGCACAACTGGCCACAGATAGTTCAAACCTTATTACCGCTAAGGCAAATGCAGAGCAAAGCCTGTTGAGTTTAAAAGCCCAGCTTTACCTTGATGCTGCTGCCCCTTTTGAACTGGATGCTCCACCCGTAGATATAATTCCCGTAGATCCTATTGCTGAATTGCAACCAGATTTTGTTTTTAATACCGCATTGAAGTTTCAACCTGCTCAAAAATCGAATGATCTTAAAATTAAATCACTGGAAGCATCTGTAAAGGCAGCCAGGGCATTAATGTATCCAACCCTTTCTGCATTTCTGGGATTAGGTACTAACTTTTCAAATTCACTTAAAGAAATTAAAGGCGTAGAATATTTAGGTTACTCACAGGTAGATCCAGGCGGACCAGTAGCTGTAGGTCCGGGAAGTGCTTTTTACCCGGTAGTAAGTCCCAATGTAAAAATTACACAAGGCAGCAGATCTTTTGGCTCGGTATGGACTGGTTATGGCTCTCAGTTAAGCAATAATTTTGGACAGAATTTCGGCGTACAGCTCAACGTACCTATTTTTAACGGAGGCCAGGCAAATGTCAATTACCAGAAATCAAAACTATTCCTGCAAAATGCAAGGGTAACCCGTGAAGCAATAGATCAAACCCTGAAGCAAAACATTTACCAGGCATATAACAGCGCAATTGCTGCCTTGCAAAAATACAATGCCAATCAGTCTACTGTTGTGGCTACCGAAAAGGCGTATGATTTTGCAAACAAAAGATATAATCTTGGTTTATTAGGCACTTTTGAATTAATAACTGCCCAAACGAATGCTACAAAAGCAAAGCTTGATTTGGTAACATCTCATTATGATTATGTTTTTAAAATGAAAGTGCTGGAGTTTTATAAAGGCCAGGGAATAAAATTGCAATAGTAAATACCACCATACAAACACAACCGAAACTTTTTTTGAAATGAGTAAGAAATTAATCTGGATATTGGTAAGCGTTGCTTTGCTGCTTATCTTATTGGTAGTAGCACAAAAAAGCGGTGCCTTTGGTAAAGACGAAGGCATAAAAGTTACTGCTGAAAAAGTACAGAAACGTACTATTATTGAAACAGTTACTGCCAGTGGTAAAGTGTACCCCGAAATTGAAGTAAAAGTAAGCCCGGATATCTCTGGAGAAATAACAGAGCTAAATGTAATAGAAGGCGATAGTGTAAAAAAAGGACAGGTGCTGGCAAGAATCTATGCTGATATTTATGCAACACAACGTGACCAGGCTGCGGCCGGCGTAAACCAGCAGGAAGCAGCTGTATCTAACAGTACTGCCCAACTGGATGCATTGAAAGCATCTATGGACCTTGCTGAGAAAACATACAACAGGCAAAAACAACTGGCTGCAGAAAAAGTAATTTCAAAAGCAGAATTTGAAACAGCCGAAAGTTCTTACCTCACTACAAAAGCAAATTACAACGCTGCTGTGCAGGGAATACGTGGTGGAAAAGCAGGTGTAATTAACGCCCAGGCAAACCTTACAAAAGCAAATAAAGATTTGGGCAGAACAATTATTACAGCGCCAATGAGCGGTGTTATTTCTTTGCTGAGTGTTAAAAAAGGCGAACGTGTAGCAGGTAACAGCTTTAATGTAGGTACAGAAATGATGCGTGTGGCAGATATGAGCAAAATTGAAATTAGAGTTGATGTTGGCGAAAATGATATTCCTAAAGTACATCTTGGAGATTCTGCAGTAATTGAAGTAGATGCTTACAACAAAAGAAAGTTTAAAGGAATTGTAACGCAAATTGCCAGTAGTAATAAAGGAGCCGCTACACAATCTCTTGCAACTACAAGTACAGATGTTACCAATTACGAAGTACGCATCCGTATTTTGCCCGATTCTTATAAAGACCTGCTTGATCCGGCAAAACCAAAAAGTTTTCCTTTCCGTCCGGGTATGAGTGCCAGTGCAGACATACAAACCAAGCGTCATGAAGACAGATGGTCTGTGCCCATTAACTCAGTTACTACAAGAGAAAAAGGAACAGATAAGGTTGCTGCAAACAAAGACGCAAATGCAAACAATAATGGCAATGCGCCTGCTGATCCAAATGCTAATCCCGATCAGAAAAGCGGAACAACAGATTTGGATGAGATAGTATTTGTTTTGCAACCTGATAAAAAAGTAAAAAAAGTAGTGGTTAAAACAGATATACAAGACATTAACAACATTGAAATAACTAGTGGTTTAAAAGAAGGCGATATGGTAATAACCGGTCCTTATGGAACCGTTAGCAAAATATTAAAAGATGGAAGTGTGGTAAATGTGGTTGATAAGGACAAGCTTTTTGAGACCAAGAAATAAAAACAGGTGTAGATGCCGCAGATTTGCAGATTAATTAATCTGTGAATCTGCGGCATTTGTCTTTAATTTTATGATGATTTAAAATCGCACAATCTCAAAATTGTTTTTATGTTTCGTTTTGGTGTAATAGGCGGCGGTAGTTGGGCAACAGCACTCGTAAAAATTCTTACGGATAATAAGCTCCCTGTTAATTGGTGGGTAAGAAGCAACCAGGTAATGAAGCATATACAAGAAAGGCACCACAATCCAAATTACCTGAGCTCTGTTTATTTTGATACCAGCCTGCTTAAAATTGATACAAATATTGAAACAATTATTGCAGAAAGCGAGTGTATCGTTTTTGCAATGCCATCTGCCTATGTAACAAGTGCATGCAGCGACTTACCTTCAAATACATTTCACGATAAAAAAATTATTTCTGCAGTAAAAGGTATTTTACCAGAAGAGAACTTATTATTGAATGACTACCTGAAACAATATTTCAATCTTCCTTTGCAGGATTATTTTACGGTAATGGGACCTTGTCATGCAGAAGAAGTAGCCGCAGAAAAACTATCCTATCTTACTTTTTCAGGAACTGATGAACACAAATTGCCTTTACTGGCCGGCTGTTTTAAAACAGTGTATTTAAATACTGTTGTTAACCACGATGTGTATGGCGTGCAGTATGCAGCAATACTAAAAAATATTTATGCACTTGGTGCAGGTATTGCACATGGGCTTGAATACGGCGATAATTTTCTTAGTGTTTTAATTGCCAATTGTGCAGATGAAATGGCAGGGTTTTTAAGAAAATCGGGCATTAGAAATATTGAAGTGGGTGTGCATGAACACGATGCGTTGCTGCATAAAAAAACAGCCAATTATGCTGCATCGGTTTACCTGGGAGATTTATTGGTAACCTGCTATTCATTATATAGCCGCAACCGTACATTCGGTAATATGATAGGCAAAGGCTATTCTGTTAAAACTGCTTTGCTTGAAATGAATATGGTTGCAGAAGGATACAATGCCAGCAAATGTATAAATACCCTCAATAAAAAAGTAAAAGCAGAAATGCCAATAGCAGATACTATTTATAAAATTTTGTGGGATGGGCTGGCACCAAAAGCAGGGTTTAAAATTATTGAAGAAAGTTTGATTTAATTTCTACTAATCATTTTACTTCTTCTCGGTAAAAAATAAATCTGCGGCAATGCCATCTGCAAAAAGTTTTCCTTCTCTTGTTAAACGTAGCAAATAATTATTGAGCTTAAGTTTTTCACCCGAAATAAATTTCTGACTGTTCTTCAGTAATTGTTCCCGCACAACAGCTCCAAACTGTTTTTCTATATGCATCAAATCAAGGCCGTCTTGTGTTCGCAAGGAAGTCATGATGTATTCGTTCAGGTGTTGCGTGTGCGTTAGTTGTTCAATTTCAAAAGGCAATTTGCCTTGCACAAGCGATTGAATATAGAGAGCGTTGTTTGCAATATTCCATTGGCGGCTTTGCCCGTTAAAAGAATGGGCCGATGGACCAAGGCCAAGGTATTTTTCTCCGCCCCAGTATGATGAATTGTGCCTGCTTCTGTAACCGGGTTTGGCAAAATTAGAGATCTCATAATGTTCATAGCCGGCTTGCTGCAACCAATCCATCAATAATAAAAAATGGCGGGCTTGTTTCTCTGTATCAATATCTTCTTTTTTATGCAGGCCAATCATTTTTTGCAGGGCCGTGCCCGGTTCTACAGTTAATGCATAGCAGGAGAGATGCGGAATATTGTATTGCAGGGCAGTTTCAACATTTTGTTTCCATTTTTCATCTGTAAGCCCGGGTGTGCCATAAATAAGATCGATAGAAAAATTATTAAACCCTGCTTTATTTGCCAGGTTTATACATTCGATGGCCTGGCTGGCGTTGTGTGCCCGGTTCATCCATAAAAGGTCTTTTTCAAAAAAAGATTGTATACCTATACTTAGCCGATTGATGCCATTTTTTTTCCACGAGAGTAATTTTGCTTCGGTAATATCATCCGGGTTGGCTTCCAGTGTAATTTCCGCTTCGGGTAAAATGCTAAATGCGCTATTGAGTGTTGTAAAAATTTGATGCAAATCGTTTTCATCAAGCAAAGAAGGTGTGCCGCCGCCAAGGTAAATTGTTGAAATTTGCTCTTGCTGCAGATAATTTTTTTGAAGGTTTACTTCTTTCAATAAAGCGGCAATAAAATCGTTCTTAGTTTTGTGCGAAACCGAAAAATGAAAATTGCAGTAATGGCAGGCTTTTCTGCAATACGGAATATGAATATAAATGCCTGCCATATAAAATTTTTCTGAAAATTACAGCGTAATAAATCTACATGTCAAAGGTAAGCGGATACAGGCTGGCAAAATGGTTACTTGTTGCATTGATGCTGGCAATTGTTTCTGCGTCATCTGCCCAGTACCAGCTAAAGATTTTACCTGTTGACAAAGACACCGCCTTTATTAAAACACTGGGCCTGCAACAGGATTTTGGCAACAAGTTGCTGTGCATGCAATACGTAAATGAATTGATTCCCTATCTGCAAACCAAAGGCTATTCTACTGCTTCAGCAGACAGTCTTGCATTTGATTCTACTTCTGCTGCTATAAAATTATTTTTGGGCGAAACCTATAAGGTGGGCTTTATCAACACAAGTTCAATAAATAAACGTGAGCTGGAGCAGGCTGGCTGGAACGAAAAAAATATATTGAACAAGCCGCTGGATCTTAACCGCATTAACCAGTTAAAAGAAAACCTGCTGGCTTATTACGAAGAAAACGGCTATCCTTTTGCTAAAGTTCAGCTGGACAGTATTCATTTCGAAAATGAACAAATTACAGCTAAACTAAAAGTAGATAAAGGGCCACAGTATAAAATAGACAGCCTGAGAATATTTGGTGATGCAAAGATTAATAACATTTTTCTGCAGCGCTATCTTGATATAATGGAAGGCAGCTATTACCAGAAAAGCAAGATGCAAAACATCAACAAACGCTTGCTGGAACTTCCTTATGTAGAACAAAAGCAGCCGTGGGATATGACGATGCTGGGTACAGGATCTATTCTTAACCTTTACCTGCTTCCTAAAAAAAGCAGCCAGATAAATGTACTTGTTGGTTTTCTTCCTGCAAATGAAGTTACTAACGGTTACGACCAGGTGCGGACCAAACTGCTTTTTACCGGCGAAGCCACCATCAACCTGAAAAATGCCTTGGGCAACGGAGAAACAATTGGCCTGGATTGGCAACAACTTCAACAAAAATCGCCTAAACTAAACCTTCTTTATCAGCAGCCTTATTTGTTTGGATCGCCTTTTGGAATAAGCACCTCTTTCAATTTATACAAGAGAGATTCTTCCTACCTCAACCTGAATTTTTTAGCAGGTGTGCAATATTCAGTATCTGCTACCCATACAGGCAAGGTTTTTATACAGGTTTTAGGTACCAATCTTTTAAATGTAGATACCGCCGCAATAAGGGCTACAAAAAAACTGCCCAATGCAATTGATGTAAGCACAATTAATTTGGGTGTGGATTATAGCATTAGTAAAACCAATTACCGTCTTAATCCGCGGCGTGGTTACGATTTTCAAATAGTAGCCAGCGCTGGTACAAGAAACATAAAGAAGAACAATGTTATTGTAAAAATGAGTGACCCGGATTTTAATTATGCTTCTTTATACGATACTGTAAAACTTAAAAGCTACCAATTTACTATAAAAACAGCCATTGCAAAATATTTTGCTATTGGGCGTCAATCAACCGTAAAAACAGCTTTCAGTGGTGGTTGGCTGCAAAGCCCCAGCATTTATCGTAATGAGCTTTTCCAGATTGGCGGATATAAACTAATGCGTGGCTTTGATGAAGAAAGCATCTTTGCATCCCAGTATGCTGTTACAACTGCTGAATACCGGTACCTTGTAGGCCTAAACTCTTATTTCTTTGTTTTTGCGGATGGAGGATGGGCTCGAAATAAAAGTGTAGATGTAAACGTAAGCAATACTTTTCTGGGGCTTGGGCTTGGTATGGCGTTTGAAACCAAGGCAGGCATATTTAATATTTCTTATGCAAATGGTAAAAGGAACGATGTAAGTTTTGATTTGCGCCAGTCGAAAATTCATATTGGCTATGTAAATTATTTTTGACTCTTTTTATGCTAATAAAAAATAGCAAACGCTATGTTCTCTTGCTTATGCTGTAGTATTTTTGCATTGTAACCTGTTTTTGTGAAGTATACATTTTTGTTTGTTTTTTTATTGTCTCTCAATAATCTGTCGGCACAAAATCCCGCCACAGACACTTCTGTTGTAAAACAAACAGTGGCAGATACAGCAAAAAAAACTAAACCGGTTGCCGTAAAAAACGATTCCGCTCATATAACAAGTTTGCCAGGAACACAATCAATAGTGCCTTTGCCAGATACAATGCTGGCCATTAAAATCAATCTGCCTTTTAAAACAGAAAGAAAACACTTTTCTTACAGGGAAATTTTACAGCTTAACCCTTATTATAATTTTTTTGGTACAGTAGATAACCCGGCAGCAGACGAAAGGCATAGTACTGGTAAAGAAGCACTGTTTTATATTTTAACGGGATTGCTGTTATTTTTTGCCCTTATTAAATTGCTATTCAACAAGTATGTAAGCAATTTACTTGGATTAGTATTTAGGGGAACATTACGGCAAAAACAAATTCGTGAGCAATTGCTGCAAACGCCATTGCCATCACTTTTCCTAAATATTTTCTTTGTAATTGTGGGGGGCCTGTACATCTTTTTTCTTTTGCAGCATTACCAAACATCTCCTGGTACGGGGTTTTGGTTGCTTTTGTTGTATTGTGTACTTGCAGTGGCCCTGGTATACCTGGTTAAGTTTATGATATTAAAGTTCACCGGCTGGATTTTTAATATGCGGGATGCAGCCGATACATATATATTTATTGTTTTCCTGGTTAATAAGCTGCTGGCAATTTTCCTGCTGCCTTTGCTTATAATAATGACATTTTCACTTGCTTCATGGTCAGAAATGCTGCTAACCCTTTCTTTTATAATGGTAGGAGGCTTTTTTGCATACCGCTATATTGTATCTTTTGCCCCGGTAAGACGTGAAGTTAAAGTTAGTCAGTTTCATTTTTTTATGTACCTTTGCGCCTTCGAGATAATACCACTTTTGCTGATTTATAAAGTTTTATTGCGTTTTTTCTAAGTGTTATTAGGGTATTTTTTTAAAGGTGTACATCTAAATTGCGAAACCATATCCAGTAAGAAATGGTAAAGAACGGTGAAAGAAACGCAGCAGCAGCTGCCAAAAAAGTTAAGAAAGTCCTGATTACCCAGCCCAAACCGGAAACGGACAAGTCTCCGTATTACGAACTGGCAAAAAAATACAGTATCGAATTGTCTTTTCATCCGTTTATTCGGCTGGAGGGCATCCCACCAAAAGAATTCCGTAAGCAGAAGATTGATATTGCTAATTTCTCGGCAGTAATTTTTACCAGCCGCAATGCTATCGATCATTTTTTTCGCACCTGCGAAGAAATGAAAGTAAATATCTCTCAGGATACCAAATACTTCTGTATAACTGAAGCCGTAGCACTTTATCTTCAGAAATTTATTTTATACCGCAAACGCAAGGTTTTTTATGGTGCAGATGGTACCAACAAAAGCATGTTTGATGTAATTAATAAACACAAAGAAAACGAGAAGTTTCTCTACCCTGTGTCAGAAAACCAGCAAGACAATGAAATTGTTGGCTGGTTGAAACAACACAATTGCGAGTATGCCACTCCTTATATGTACCGCACCATCAGTGCAGACGTAAAAGAAGTACTAGGCCACCAGGAATTTGATGTGATTTGTTTTTTTACACCAAGTGGCGTAAGAAGTCTTTTTGATAACTGCCCACGATTTAAGCAGAATGGCACAAAAATCGGGGCATTTGGCAGTAATACCTCCCGTGCTGTAGAAGAAGCAGGTTTATTATTGGATATTAAAGCGCCATTGCCCCAGGCCCCTTCTATGGTTGCTGCGCTGGATAAATATTTGGCCGGATTGAACCAGGCTTAAAACAACGTTCATTTGTAACTCCGTTCCACTTTCATTTCTGTTCTAAAACAGAAACATTTACGTGCATATATTATCTGCATTGTTTTTGCATCTGTTCTTAAAAAAATACTCCTATTTGTTATGGTGCATACCAACAGGCTGATAAATGAAACAAGTCCTTATTTGTTGCAGCATGCACATAACCCGGTAGATTGGTTTCCGTGGGGTGAAGAAGCACTTCAAAAAGCCAAAACAGAAAATAAACCTATACTTATCAGCATCGGCTATTCTGCTTGTCATTGGTGCCACGTAATGGAAAAAGAAAGTTTTGAAGACAAGGATGTAGCAGCTTTAATGAACCAGCATTTCATTAATATAAAAATTGATAGAGAAGAGCGTCCAGATCTCGATCATATTTATATGGATGCTGTGCAGGTAATGACCGGAAGCGGGGGGTGGCCATTAAACGTCTTTTTAACACCATCGGCAAAACCGTTTTATGGCGGCACTTATTTCCCACCTAAAAAGGCATATAACAGGGCTTCGTGGACGGATGTATTATTGGGTGTTGCAAATGCTTTTGCAGAACGCAAGAACGAAGTTGAAGCACAGGCAGAAGGCCTTACAACACATTTACTAAACGCAAATACATTCGGTGATCCTTATAATAAAGAAAAAGAAGTTTTTACAAACGAAAATGCACAATTGGTATTTGAAAACCTCATGAAGGGTGCAGATAAAAAAGAAGGCGGCTTTGGCAGGCCCCCAAAATTTCCTCAAACATTTTCTATACAATACCTGCTGAGGTATTACCAGGTTTTTAAAAATGAAGAAGCATTACAACATGCTTGTCTTAGCCTTGATAAAATGTTGTACGGAGGAATATACGACCAGATAGGCGGCGGCTTTGCAAGGTATTCTACGGATAATGAATGGCTGGTACCTCATTTTGAAAAAATGCTGTATGATAACGCGTTGTTGATAATTACACTTAGCGAAGCTTACCGTATTACTCATTACAAAAGGTATGAGGAGGCCATAAGCCAGACAATGACTTTCATTGAAAGAGAAATGATGTCTTCTGAAGGCGGGTTTTATTCTGCTCTTGATGCAGATAGCGAAGGAGAAGAAGGTAAATTTTATGTTTGGAGCAAAGCAGAAATAGAGGAAACATTAGGCAATGACGCAGATTTATTTTGTAATTATTATAATGTTACAGCCAAAGGCAATTGGGAAGGTAATAATATATTACACGTAACCGTAGCACTGGATGCTTTTTCAAAAAATAATGGGTACGATGAAGAAGCTTTATATCAGCTTTTAGAAAATTGCAGAAAAAAACTTCTTATACAACGTAATAAAAGGATAGCGCCATTATTAGATGATAAAATACTGCTTGGCTGGAATGCGCTTATGAATACTGCATGCAGCAAAGCATATGCAGCAACTGGCAATGAAAGATACCGAAGACTTGCAATAGAGAATATGCATTTCATGCTTAAGGGGTATTCAACTGGTACTAAAGCTGTATTTTATCATACCTATAAAAATGGGGTAGCCCGGTTCAATGCTTTTTTAGACGATTACGCATTTTTTATACAGGCCCTTATTTCGATTCAGGAGATTACCGGAAATTCTGATTATTTGATTAAGGCAAGTGAAATAACAGACCATGTATTAAATGAATTTGCAGATTCGGATTCGCCTTTTTTCTTTTTTACAGCTAAAAACCAGTCGGATATTATTTTGCGAAAGAAAGAAATATACGATAGTGCTATTCCCTCGGGAAATTCAGTTATGGCCGGCAACCTGCTTTATTTATCGCACGTATTCGATAATAGTGAATGGAAATTAAAGTGTGAACAAATGATTGGGACAATAGAGGGTTTAATAACCCGATACCCAACCTCTTTTGGCATTTGGGCGTCTCAGTTATTATGGTTAACAAAAGGTGTTAATGAAATAGTAATAACCGGGGAAAAATTTAACGAAATACTTTTTGATATTTTGCATATTTTTATCCCCTTTAGCATTTTACAGACTTCTCCTGTCCCCAATGAAAATTTCCCGTTATTAAAAGGTAAGGGTTTTTTACATCCGGTTCTTATTTACCTGTGTGAAAACAACGTTTGCAAGCCCCCTATAACCAGCCTACCCTCGTTTATTCAACAGTTTGACAAGCAATAGTTTATAAAATTAAAAATGAAGTTATTTATTTGTACAATAAATCAATAACAATCGTCGTTTTAATACCTACGGGGCTTTTACGATTTGATAATTAAGAAAAATTTTTTAAAATTGTAGCGAATGTTCACGAAACATTATATTTGCCGATTACCCTTTAATATTATGAAAATGAAAAACCTGTCCATGCTTTTAGCAGCAGCTACAATTTTGTTAGCCAGCTGCGGCAAGTCCGGAAAATCCAAGGGGTTGCCTATTGACGGCCAACTACATGGAGTAGCTCCGAGTAACAAATACCAGATGCCAAAACCTCCCGGCATGGTATATATTCCACCAGGCACTTTTCACATGGGTCCCAGCGATGAGGACGTGAATTTTGCATACACTGCAAGAAACAAACAAGTTTCTATCAATGGCTTCTGGATGGATGCTACAGAAATTACCAACAACGAGTACCGTCAGTTTACCAATTGGGTGCGTGATTCTACAGCAGCCAAAATGATGGGTTATGTAAAAAGTGTAGATGGTGTTGACGCTGTTGATTGGAAAAAAGCTTCTACTATTAAATGGGGCGATAAAGCAACTACAGAAAAAATTGATCAACTGATCGTTTCACCTGAAAACCGCATTTTTGGCAAAAAAGAAATTGATGCCAGCAAGCTGATGTATCATTCTGAAGTGTTTGATACAAAAGAAGCCGCACGCAGAGAAAATGCAGGTAAACCACGTTCTGCTTTCATGTCTAAAAAAGATATTCGCATCTATCCTGATACATTGGTTTGGATAAGGGACTTCTCTTATTCTTATAACGAGCCAATGACAAAAAGATATTACTCTCACCCTGCTACCGGTAACTACCCTGTTGTAGGTGTAAACTGGGTACAGGCAACAGCTTTCTGTGAGTGGAGAACTCATTACCTGAATTCATTTCTTGAATCAAAGAAAAGATCACAAGAATCTGATTTCCGTTTACCGACTGAAGCTGAGTGGGAATATGCTGCACGTGGTGGCCGTTCACAATCTATGTTCCCTTGGGGTAACTATTACCTGAGAAATAAGAAAGGTTGTTTGCTGGCTAACTTTAAACCAGGTCGTGGTAACTATCCCGAAGATGGTGGTTTCTATACTGTACGTGCCGATGGTTACTGGCCTAATGATTTTGGCCTGTATTGCATGGCAGGTAACGTATCAGAATGGACTTCTTCTCTTTATTATGAAGGCGGCTATAATTTCCAGCATGATATGAACCCGGATATTCGTTACAACGCTAAGGATTCTGATCCTCCGCGTATGAAAAGAAAAGTAATCCGTGGTGGAAGCTGGAAAGATGTAGGCTATTTCCTTCAAACTGGTACACGTGCATACGAGTATCAGGATACTGCCAAATCTTATATCGGGTTCCGTACTGTGATTGACTTACCATCATCTCAGGGTAAAAGGTAACACGATATTTTTAACAAGGTTGAAACAAAATTTTTTACTGACAATTCCGTTTTTTAATTGATTTAAAAAAATCAACATTATATTCTTTTCTCTAAAACCCGTTTAAAAAACTCTAAAAAAAAGAAAACTATGTCCGGAGTAAGCAAATCAACAGACAAATTAGTAAACGTATTTGTATGCGTAGGCGCTGCAGTAGTAATCTTTGGTGCATGGGCAAAAATCCTTCACCTTACGTTTGCTAACCAGATGCTGACAATCGGTCTTTTAACAGAAGCCGCTATATTCTTAATATATGCATTTTTACCGCCTCCGGGACAGGAGATGGCTGCACTTGCAGAAGCGCTTCCTAAAATGAGCAATTCTAATGGTACACCTGCTCTTGATGCAATGAATAAAATGATGAACGAAGCAGATATTACCCCTGCTAATCTGAAAAAATTAAGTGAAGGTTTCCAGAAATTTGGTACCTCAGTTAATCAGATAAAAGATGTTTCTGAAGTAGTTACTGCTACTAATGATTATACTGCTAAAACAAAAGAAGCCGCTGGTGCTCTTGGTTTGATGAAAGATGCATACACAAAGTCTGCTGCAACTATGCAGTCATTCAATGATGCCTCAGAATCTACCAAGCAGTTTCATGGCCAGGTGCAGGTATTAACTAAAAACCTTGGTTCATTAAATACTATTTATGAACTGGAGTTGCAGGATACCAACAACCATTTAAAAGCTATGAATAATTTCTATAGCAACCTGGCAACAGCTTCACAGGCAATGCAGGGTAGTGTTGCAGATGCTAAGAAAACACAGGAACAGATTGGTGTATTGGCTAAAAACCTAAGCAGTCTGAACCAGGTATATGGTAATATGTTAAGTGCCATGCAGGGTAAACAGTAATTAAACAGGATAGAGAAAAGAACAACTAATTTGTTTGAATCAATATCCGCTACCCCTTAAAAACTTAATGAAAAACCTGATTTAATTAAATTTAATTCACTCACCCATGTCTTTACCAAAAGAGCCCCGGCAGAAGATGATCAATATGATGTATTTGGTGCTTACAGCATTGCTGGCACTAAACGTATCAAATGAAGTATTGGAAGCCTTCAAGACCGTAGATAAGAGTATAGTAACTTCTAACGAATCACTCAAAACAAAGAATGACGTTATATATGGCGCTTTTGCTGACGAAGTAAAAGATCCAAATACAAAAGCAAAAGCTGAAATATGGGAACCTAAAGCACAGCAGGTAAAAAAGCTGTCTTCTGAAATGGATACCTATATTTCTAGCATGAAGCAACAATTAAAACAAGAATCTGGCTTACGAAAGGATGATAAAGGCGCAGAAGAATTTAAAGAAGATGATTTAGATGCTGCTACCCGCCTATTTGCTGAAAAAGGTGAGGGTAAGAACATGTACAATAAACTTGCAGAGTACAAAAAGAATATGCTTGCAATATTAAACCCTGATGAGTTTAAAGACAATCCGGTATTATCAAAAGATATTGCTGCAAAACGTGCAGAATTTACAAAAACACTTCCGCTTGATTTAACAGTACCTTCTAAAGCACATGCAGAAAGAACAAGCGATTCTGCAAAAGACTGGACGTTCAGTTATTTTCACATGACGCCCACTATTGCTTCTTTAACCATCCTTAGTAAATTTCAGAATGATGTAAAGAATTCTGAATCACAAATGGTTGATTATATCCATTCACAGGTTGGAAAGGTTAAATTGGTATTTGACCAGTTTCAGGCAATTGCTCAGGCTAGCCGTACTTATGCTATGCCAGGCGATGAAATTGAAATAACTGCCGGTGTAGGTGCTTTTAGCACTGCTGCTAAACCTAAAATTTATGTTGGCGGCCAGTTGCAAACGCTTACTGCAGATGGTACAGCTGATTTTAAAACAACTGCCAGCGGCGCAGGAGACCATACAGTTGATGTAAAGATTGACTTTATTAAACCTGATGGTACACCAGCTTCTGTTACAAAAACTGTTAAATATACAGTTGGTACACCTTCTGGTTCTTCAGTTTTCCTTGAAAAAATGAACGTATTGTATATAGGTGTTGATAACCCAATGACTATCTCTGCAGGTTCTGCCGGACTTGAAAGAATGCAGGTAGCTATTACAAATGGAGCTATCAATTCTGCTGGAAACGGTAGGTTTATAGCAAAGCCAACTACTCCTGGTTTGGCAAAAATTAATGTAACGGTTAACGGTCGTACAACTCCATTTGAAATGCGTGTTAAACGCTTGCCGGATCCAAATGCATTTGTTGGAGAAAGCAAAGGTGGTACTGTACCTATAAATACTTTTAAAGCCCAGGGTGGTTTGAGAGCTAAATTAGAATCTGATTTTGACGCACCGTTCCAGGTAATTGGATATACTGTAGCTGCTAACGTTGGTATCTATAGAGAAGTACCTAACGATGGCGCAGTATGGGGCGAAGCTGCTAAAAGTCTTATTAAACAAGCTCAACCCGGCTCTCAGGTATTTTTTGATAAAATACGTGTAAAAGGACCGGATGGAACCATTCGTGAATTGCCTGGTATCTTTTTTAATCTTAAATAATTTTTCTAGTAATAAATTCTGGAGCAATGAAAAACCGAATCATCAAATTGTGTCTTCTCACTTTAATACTGGTAAGTGTTGCTGGTACTGCTGCTGAAGCACAAACAAAACGTAGTTCTAAAAAAAGGACAACGGCAAAGAAAAAAACCAACACAACCAAGACAATGGATAATTCGGTTGCCACGCTTGCAAAAGATACTGTAAAGCCTGCGCCATTGCCAGATCCAGAGCTTGATTTGGGTACCATTCGTAAAAGTTTACGTAATGACGATGCAGTTGAACGTAACCTGGTAAAAGAAAGATCGCCTCTTCCTTATGAACACATTCGTGAAGATGATGCGGTTTATCGCCAAAGATTGTGGAGAGAGATTGACGTTCATGAAAAAATGAACCTGCCTTTTGTATACAAAGCAGACGGTGATAATGGTAACCAACGTTTCGTTATTATACTTTTAAACGCTATTAAAAGCGGCGAGGTAACAGCCTTTAGTTCAATTGATGATAGGTTTACAACGCCTGTTACTTTAAAAGATATAACTGAACAGCTTATTGGTAAACCACATACTATTCAGGTTCCCGATTTAGCGAAAGATCCAGATCTTTCAAAAGGTATAACAAAGGATTCAATTATATCAGATGCATTTAATCCAGATGATATAGAAAGATATTGGGTTAAAGAAGATGTTATTTTTGATAAAGAGTCATCTCGTTTACATACCCGTATTTTAGGTATCGCTCCTGTAAAAACGGTAAAAAATTCAGATGGTTCTTTCAGAAATGTAACTCCTTTATTTTGGGTTTACTATCCAGACTTACGCCCAATGCTTGCTAAGTTCGAAGCTTATAATGGCAAAAACTATGGTGCACGTTTAAGCTGGGAAGAAATGTTTGAAAGCCGCATGTTTGCAAGCCGCATAATTAAATCTACTGTAGAAAACCCCAATGATTTGTTCATTGAAGGTTATGTAAAAGATCCAATTTTGCGTTTGCTTGAAGGCGATAACATTAAAGAGAAAATATTTAATTACGAACAAGACCTTTGGTCTTACTAAGAAAGTATAAATTCTTATAATTAAAGCATCGTATTTTTACGATGCTTTTTTATTGTTTATAACACTCTTTATTATTCCTTACAGTAGTAAAAAATACCCCTAAGGTGGTATTGGATTGTGAAATATGTTTGCTACTTTTACTACGGTTTTTCATAGGATATTGGATTTTAAAAACGGGGCTGGATTTTTATCCTGGCCCCTTTTCTTTTTCAGTAAAATAATTACTGATTATAACCGCTTTTGAGGGTCCGGCAATTTTTGCAACTGCATCTTTTCCGGCTTCCTTTATTCGTTTTACTGATTTAAATTCTTTTAAAAGCAAATCTGCTGTTGCTTTTCCTATTCCTTTAATGCCTTCAAGCTCGTTTTTAAATGTTCCTTTGCTGCGCTTGCTCCTGTGAAATATAATGCCAAAGCGGTGGACTTCATCACGGATGCTTCTTATCAGCTTAAGGCTATCACTGTTGTATGGCAGCTTCACAGATTGTTTATCACCCTGGAAAAATATTTCTTCTTCATTTTTTGCAAGGCCTACCAAAGTCATTTTCCCGTTTAGGTCAAGATCATTAATACTTTCAACAGCAGCGCTTAACTGTCCTTTTCCTCCATCAATAATTACAAGTTGCGGAAATGGCAGTTCTTCTTCTTTTAACCGCTTATACCGTCTGTAAACAACTTCTTTCATTGTGGCAAAGTCATTAATACCCTCTACTGTTTTTACATTAAAATGACGATAATCTTTCTTGCTAGGCACACCATCTTTAAAACAAACTATAGCAGAAACAGGATAACTGCCCTGGAAATTTGAGTTATCGAAACATTCAATATGAACAGGTAAATCTGCTAATTGCAAATCCTCCTGAAGATTATAAAGCACTTTTTTACGATCCATGTCTGATTTCCCTTCTAACTGGAGTGTTTTCTTCTTCTTTATCTCTTCTTTAAAATAATCAACGTTTTTAGCTGATAATTCAAGCAGTTTCTTTTTCTCGCCTCCTTTTGGAATGGTAATTACAATACCAGGTTCAGGATAATCAATTTCCATTGGCACAATAACTTCAGCCGACTGACTGTTAAAAGTCTGGCGCAATTGCGCAATGGCAAATGATAGAACTTCTGCATCATCTTCATCAAGGTGTGTTTGCAATTGCGTAGTATGTGTTTGCACAATAGTACCGTTCTGTACTACCAGGTAATTAACAAAAGCAATATCTCCTTCTTTTAAAATTGAAAAAACATCAACATTCCCCAGATGGCGGCTTACAATTACAGATTTAGATTGATAGGTTTCTACATGCTCAAGTTTTTTTCTGATCACTTCTGCTTTTTCAAACTGCATCTGTTCTGCAAAACCAGTCATTTCATTTTTATAATGATGGATAACAGGGCCAAGGTTTCCTTTCAATAAACCTCTTAAACGAACGAGCCCTTCCTGGTAATCATCAGCAGTTTGTAAACCTTCGCATGGCCCTTTACAATTGCCGAGATGGTATTCGAGGCAAACTTTAAATTTTTTGTTTTTTATATTTTGATCAGTGAGGTTTAGTTTGCATGTACGCAGTTGTATATTTTGCCTTATAAAATTAAGTAGCTCACGCACTTTGCCAACAGAAGTAAACGGGCCGAGATATTCTGAACCATCGTTTATTCTTTTACGTGTAAGAAATACCCTGGGAAAAGGTTCTTTTTTAATTACGATATAAGGGAAACTTTTATCGTCTTTAAGATCAATATTATACTTTGGCTGAAATTCTTTTATCAGTGAGTTCTCAAGAAAAAGGGCATCCTGTTCAGAATCTACAATAGTAAATTCAATGTGGTTGATGTGCTTTACAAGTTCATGCGTTTTAAAACTGGTAAAGGTTTTACTAAAATAAGAGCTTACTCTTTTGCGCAGACTTTTTGCCTTACCTACATAGATAAGTTCTTTGTTTTTATTGAAGTATTTATAAATACCCGGGTTTACCGGAATGGTATGTGCAATCTGCTGAAACTCCTGCGACGTCATGAAATGAATATATAATTGTAATAGCTGCTCTTTAATTGTTAGCTATTTTGACAATAACTGTTGCAAGCATAAATCTTTACAAATCCCATGTTATCTTTCTCTGTTCAACTGGCAGTGATTTACTGCCAATTTTTTTCTCAGTAACAACTTGCAGATTTTTATCAGTTTTCCAATATAGTTTTTGATTAAAGAGAGTATCATTGGTGGTAAAACTCTTTTCAATATAAATACTTGTTACCTTATCGCTTTTTACGGGATCTGGTTTAAGGTAAACAATTATTTTTTGCACGGTTAAAGTTGTATCACTTGTTGTATAGATTAACATAACGGAAGGTACACTTTGATCTGCTATGCTTGTCTCTTTATATTGCGATTTAAGTGCTGCAGTAGTTATATCGGGCTCCTGAAATTTTTTTGCCATGGCCACCAGTTCTTCCTTGGTTGCAGCATACAATGCCGTATCCTTGTTAATTATAACAGTTGTACTTATTGGAAGTTTAAAAGAATCAATCATTTTTAATTGCCCCCCTATATAATCTGACACCGGAAAAAAATCGCCCTGGGAGGCAGAACTATCTTTAGCATTGCTTTTTTCTACGGCGATAGTTTTTGGAGTGTTATTGTTGCAGGACGCAATTAGTAAACCTGCAAGGATCACAAACAAAGTATATTTCATGACATAAAAATACAATAAATAAAAAACCCCGTTTATGCGGGGCTTGCAATTAATTGTAGCGATTATTAAAATGATTTTGTTACGCCAAACTTAATACCATACTCAGTGAGGTATTCACGTACACGGTATTGGTTGCTATAGCTTGATAGAAGCTGTGAACGGAATTGCGGGCCTATCTGCCATTTTATACTACCTGTTTTGTAGGAGATAAATGCTTCAAAATTGGTATGTACATTAAATCCACGGGCAAGATCCGGGCTTTGAATATAATTTTTATAATCAGAAGAAATAAGATAACTGGTACTGCTAATCAGGAAAGTAGGCTGAAAACCACCAGCAACACTAAACTGCAGTTTCTTTTGGCCCAGCAGTTTTATTTCTATGCCTACAGGAATAGATAATTGCAGGTATTTGTTTTGCAACTCCTCAGGTTCATAACCAGAGAAGTTCCTGATATTGGTATAACCGGATAAAGTATCGTGAGATGCAGTTAAAGCAATTGAAGCTTTTTCTTTGCTATACTTAAACGCATCAATATAATACCTTGAATAATTCAATTGTGCCCCGGCAAATATGGTAAGGCTGTTAGAAAGTTTGTATTGCAGGTTAGTACCTATTTCAAAACCGGGTGCGGGTTTGTGGTTTACATAGCGGTTAACGTTATCTGCAAGTCCATTGGCAACAGGCACATTATTCAAGCCATCCTGGCTAACGCTTGACAATCTTCTATAGCTAACAGTAGGGCTTGCATAATATTGCATGGCCCATCTTGACGCTTTAACTGGTTCACGCAAAGCTGCGGCATTTTCTACCTGGTTTACAGGTGCGGTTGCTTCGGTAACTTTTTTGTTTTTATTAGCAAGCGCTTCATTTAATTCAAGCTTTTTTTGCGGTATAGAAAAAGAAAGCTGTTTTTTATGCAAAGACGGAACTGAAGGCAACAGGTTATTTTCTATAACAGTAATTGTTTCAACTCCGGTAATGGGTTCAGCTTGGTTAATTGAACCATTTTCCTGAGGAAATCCTGCTATTTGCTTAGTAACGCTATTGGTAGTGCTTGCCTGGGTATTTTGTAAATTATTGCTGCTTTTATTCAGCATATTTGATTGAAGACCTGAAGTATGAGGCTTTACAGACGATGCCGTATTTTTTTCTGTATTAGAAGCAATAAGTGTTTCTGTATTTTGGTTGAGGCCCTTTGCTACTTTATTGTAATCCGTTACCAAAACTTCTTTGCCTACTATTAAACCAGCTCCAATAAAGAATAATGTAAAACCCAATGCCCACCATTTTTTTCTGCCGTGTAAAGAACTGTAAATATTGTTCCAAACCCGGTCAGATGGATACATTTTGTATTGATCCGATTTCTGTTTTAGAAACTCTTCAAAATCATTATCGTAAAAATTCCGGTCCATGTAAGCAAGGGTATTTTATGTACGGATAGTTAGTTTGGTTCTTTATAAGTATAACAGTAAAAATTCTCTCTAAGCTTTTTATCCTCCAAAAGATGAAAAAACATTCATCTTCTTAGTTGGCTGTTGTAATATTTTCTTCTTCACAAGAATGTCTTCCAGCATTTGCTTTGCACGAGTATATTGCGACCTGCTGGTGCTTTCCTCAATATCAAGCATTGTACCTATTTCCCTGTGAGAATATCCCTCTATTGCGTAAAGGTTTAAAACAGTTCTGTAACCAATTGGCAATATGCGTATACATTCTACAACCTGTTTTGCCTGTACAATAGACGGCACACTTTCTTCTCTAATCTGCATAGTTGTTGCGTGAATGATGTCTACGCTTTCATTAAACTTCTTATTCTTCTTCAGGTTATTGATGCAGGTATGAACAATGATTCTTCTTATCCATCCTTCAAATGCACCCTGGTTACGGAAAGTGTGTATTTGTGAAAATACTTTTATAAAACCTTCCTGCAACATATCCTCTGCATCTTCCCTGTTATGCGCAAACCTGTAACAAACTGCAAGCATTTTAGGACTGTACCTGTTGTACAATTCTTTCTGCGATGCAGCATCATTTCGTAAACAACCTTTTAAAATGGATTCCTCTGTCATTGTGGACGTTTGGTAACCCGTAATTTAAGACAATTTTTAATACGGGTTGCTGCTTGGGATTTTAAATAAACTAATAGCAGATTTCAAAAAAAATACCTTTTCAACAACTATCTTAGAAAATATTTAAAAATTAATAGAACAGTGGAAAATTCGTTAATAAAAATGATTTTTTTTGTTCAAAAATCAAGGATTAGTGCTTTTAAAAAAAGCAAAAATTGTTTTTATTGCTTATGATTAAACCACTTTTAGGATGTGCCTGGTGCAGACAAACACGATAATTTTAAAGCATCGCATATACACGGTTCCTGTTTTTTTATGCGCTATTGTTTCTTTTTTACCAGGCTGTCTAAAGGATATTTCTGTTCCATTGATGTACGAATGCCTTCTGCCCAGCTAATGATCAGTTGTTTTTGATCCGGAGAAAGAATAGCATCTTTATGTATCCAGGTATAACTGTTCAGCGGCATTTCATCTTCCTTTATCTGTTTAATAATTTCTTCCATTTTTTTGTATTGCCGGCGCAGGCTGAAAGTGGCAAATTCGTCAAAATTCAATTCCCTTTTTCCTTCCTTAACATGATTATCCATCCACCAGTCTACCGGTTGTATTTTTGAATACCATGGATAAATGGTATTACCTGAATGACAATCATTGCAGCTTACTGCCAATATCTTTTTTACGTCTGCCGGCACCGGGTAAACAGCTGCAATTGAATTGGCAGGTACAACAACGGTTTCATTCTTTTTTGGATGAAAAAACTGGATGATAACAAGAGCTATCAGCAAGGCAATAAATATTTTCTTTACCATTTCTTTAATTAGTTATTGAGTTGGTTTAAAATCTAAACACCATATTTTTCATACTGTGTTTAGTTGGGTAAACCTGTTTTGCCAGCGGCATATTGTTGTATTGGCTTTAGTGTTCAATCAGAATATCGCCTGTCATTTCTTTTGGCACCGGCAGCTGCATCATGGTTAATATAGTTGGTGCCAAATCACCCAGTTTACCAGGCCTGATGGATCCTTTCCATTCTTTGTCAATAATAAAAAATGGTACCAGGTTTAGTGAATGTGCTGTATTGGGTGAACCATCATCGTTTATCATGTAATCAGCATTGCCATGGTCTGCGGTAAGAAAAACAGTATAGCCATTGTTTAATGCAGCGGTTACTACTTTTTCTACACAGGCATCTACAGTTTCGGCGGCTTTTACTACTGCGCTAAACACACCGGTATGACCAACCATATCCGTATTTGCGTAGTTAAGGCATATAAAAGAAGGCACTTTGCTTTCTATTTCCGGAATAATGGAAGTCGTCAGTTCATTGGCACTCATTTCTGGCTTAAGATCATAAGTGGCAACTTTTGGAGAAGGGGCCATAATCCTTTTCTCGCCTTCAAACGGTTTTTCGCGGCCACCGCTGAAAAAGAAAGTAACGTGCGGGTACTTCTCTGTTTCGGCAATGCGTATCTGTTGCAAACCATTTTGCGCAACAATATCGCCGAGTGTATTTTTAAGATCGTCGTTCTCAAATACTACATGCACATTTTTAAAAGAGTGATCATACTGCGTCATAGTAGTATAATCGAGGTTGAGTTTGTGCATGCCATTGTCCGGAAAGTCTTGCTGGGTAAGCACTTCAGTTATTTCACGGCAGCGGTCTGTACGGAAGTTGAAACATATGGCTACATCACCATCTTTAATTGTAGCAACAGGTGTATTATCTGCATTGGTAACAACAGTTGGTTTAATAAACTCATCAGTAATATTATTCTGGTACGCTTGTTT
Organism: Chitinophagaceae bacterium; assembly: GCA_044227095.1. Lineage (GTDB taxonomy): Bacteria > Bacteroidota > Bacteroidia > Chitinophagales > Chitinophagaceae > JACMLD01. The sequence goes on from JBGAFV010000001.1 coordinate 1,880,192, forward strand.
AACTGCTTCAACAGCGTCTTTAGATTTTTCTCCGTTTCCATTTACTATTGCATCATATGCAAGGTGTACACGTTCCCAGCGTTTATCGCGGTCCATAGCGTAGTAACGACCGCTGACAGTAGCAATTTTTCCTACAGAATTTTTTAAATGATTTTGGAGTTCGGTTATAAAACCAAGTCCGCTTTTAGGATCTGTATCTCTTCCATCTGTAAAAGCATGAATAAACACATTGGTTAAGCCCTGGGCTTTACATACATCAACCAAAGCCATTAAATGTTTGATGTGCGAATGAACACCGCCATCGCTTACCAATCCTAATAAATGCAAAGGCTTACCAGATGTTTTTGCAAGGCGAATGCTTTGCAGCAGCACATCATTTTTGGCGAAAGATCCGTCGCGAATGGCAACATTAATCCGCTGCAGTTCCTGGTAAACAATACGGCCAGCGCCGAGGTTAAGGTGACCAACCTCGCTGTTGCCCATTTGGCCATCGGGCAGGCCCACTGCTTCGCCGCAGGTAACAAGGGTTGTGTTAGGATATTTTTTATATAAACTGCTAACAAAAGGAACATTTGCGTTTTGAATTGCATCGGCTGATTTCTTTTTTCCGAGGCCCCATCCATCCATAATAACCAATATAATTTTTTTCTTTTCCATGCCTTAAAACTACAGATTTTCAACGGAATGAGGGCTTTGCCTATTAAAATCAAGGGGAATAAGCGTTTTTTCTACACATAATGTAAGTTGGCATATTTTTAGTGCTATTGTTTGTCTCGCAATCCAGCCCTGTTGAAATACTCCCGAGATATGAAAAACTAAAGTTAAGATTTATGAAAAACTACCTGTGGCTTGTATTGCTGTCATTCACTTTTCTCCTCACTTCGTTCAAACCTCCCGCTTCTGCCGGAACCGGAATGGAAATTGAAGACATAGTAGGCGCTTTAAAGACAGGAAACGCCACCCAATTATCGAGATACTTCGACATCCGTGTAGACATTACCCTTCCTGATAAAAGCGATAATTATAGTCGTGCCCAGGCAGAAATGATAATCAGGGATTTTTTTAGTTACAACAACGTTCGCAGTTTTGAGATTAAGTATAAAGGCGAAAACAACGGATCGAAATATTGCATTGGTACTTTAAAAACAAAAAATGGTGATTACCGCACCAAACTGTTTATGAAGCAGAAAGATAGCAGGCAGGTGTTGCAGGAAATAGCTTTTCAAACAGTTGAATAATAATATTTAGCCCTGAAAGACCTAAGGCTTGTAATTCTGTTGCAAGCCTTTTTTGTGTCCCTGAACAGTAGTATATAGTATTAAGTATTATTATTCAGATAGGGTGTTAGCCATATGGAATCCTTCCTTTTAGTACAGTTCTAAATACTAAATACTGTATACTGAGTACTCAATATCTTTGTTTGATGAACACTTTTGATGAGCAATTAGCTGTATTAATTGAAGCAGCATTTAAAGAAGATGTTGGCAGTGGCGATCATTCTACTCTTAGCTGCATACCCGCAGGTGCAAAAGGAAAAGCTGTTTTAAAAATTAAACAGGATGGTATACTTGCTGGTATGGCGATAGCAGAAAAGATATTTAAATACGCAGCCCCTGCTGTAAAATTTATTGCATTTAAAAAAGATGGTGATCTAATGAAGTTTGGCGAAACCGCATTTGAAGCCGAAACTTATGTTCATACCATCTTGCAATGCGAAAGACTGGTATTGAATTGCATGCAACGTATGAGTGGTATTGCCACACTTACCCATCAATACACAGAAAAACTAAAAGGTTATAAAACTAAAATACTAGACACAAGAAAAACAACCCCAAACTTTCGGTTGCTGGAAAAAGAAGCAGTACGCATAGGCGGTGGCGTAAACCACCGCATGGGATTGTATGATATGATTATGCTGAAAGATAACCATATTGATTATTGCGGGGGCTTGCAACAAGCTATAGAACGTGCATACCAGTATGTACAAACAGTAAAACCAGGTTTAAAAATTGAAGTAGAAACAAGAAATATTGATGATGTAAAAAAAGTGCTGGCTGTTGGTAAAATAGATCGCATAATGCTTGACAATTATACACCGGAGCAGGTTGCTGAAGCAATAAAACTTATTAATGGAAGATTTGAAACAGAAGCCAGTGGCGGCATTAATCTTGATAACCTGCAAGCCTATGCAGCAACAGGTGTTGATTATATAAGCGCAGGTGCGCTTATTCACCAGGCAAAAAGCCTGGACTTAAGTTTGAAAGCAGTGATAGAATAATTTTAAAATTGCTGATTTTGAGATTTTGTGATTTGCGCTCCCAACTTAACGGCACTAAAATTTTTTAACTGTAATTTTGATCCTGATTTTTCAATAAATTATTCTGCACTAAAGAAAATCTCAAAATCAGAAATCGCTTTTTATGTCGAAAAAAAATAAACCAGACGCACGTGGCTTTGTATTTAGCACAAATCCTGATTTTTCTTTTGAAGAACATAATAACGAAGCTGCCCAAACACTTTCTCCAAAACAACAGAAACTGCGCATAAGGTTAGATACAAAGCACCGTGCAGGCAAGGCCGTTACACTTATTACAGGCTTTATAGGAAAAGAAGAAGATCTGGAAGCACTTGGAAAGCACTTGAAAAATTATTGCGGTAGCGGCGGTGCAGTAAAAGATGGTGAAATTATTGTGCAGGGAGATCACCGCGATAAAGTTTTGCAATGGCTGCTTAAAAACGATTATACACAGTCTAAAAAAATATAAACTTGTTTGTAAAAATTCTTGCAGCGCTTTCCATTATATGCGTGGTTGCAGCAGCCATTACATTTGTATTGTATGGCAGGGCAAGAATGAAAGAACAGGAAGAAAAGGAAAAACGGTTCTTAACACTGCATTATACTTGTTTGGGCATTCTGTTTTTAATTGGTATTATTTATATGTTTTTTATGGTAGAGACAGAAACATAGAAGAAATGGCTGGTTGCTGATTTTTTTATTGATGATGTCCTTTTGATGAATAATCGCTTTGTTTCTTTTTTGCCCTAAGCTCCGCCCGGTGCATGTCTCACGCAACGGAATTTGTAAAATGCTTTATTCGGTTCTTATCCAATAAAATTATTTGTACGGTGCGTGCCATCGCAATAAGGTTTATTGTTTGATCCGCCACACCTGCATAAGGCAACTGTACCAGTTTTTGTTTCTTCGGTACCATCAGATTTTTTTACTACAATTTCTCCTTTTACAAGTAAAGGACCATTGGGTAAGCATTCAATAATATTTGCAGCAGGTATAGCAGGTAATTCTTCAGGTGTTTGTTCTACAGCGTTTTTTATATAGCTTAAAGCACCGCTGGGGCATTTATCAATCTGTGCTATGATGGTGGCTGTAGCTGCTGCATCGGGCATTATCCACGGCCTTCTGGCAGGGTCAAACACATCTCTCAAACCATGCCAGCATATTTTAGAGTGAATGCATACATCCGGCTTCCAGATAATGGTTATGTCCTTATTGCTGTATTTGTGTGTTTTGATCGGCATAAAAACAATTAAAATAATTATCGCACAGAGCAAACAGGGAAAAAGAGAATTTAGCCTTTAGCTACAAGCCGTCAATTTGTTTTAATAAAGGCTAGTAGCTAAATGCTAACAGCTAAAAGCTATCTTATTGTCCCGCAGCCACGCTGTAAGATTTTTTATCGCCCCATTTATTTAATATTTCTGAAGAAGCAATTTTAAAATTACCGCTAAGGCTTATGTACAAACCAAGTATATCCTGTTGTGTAAGTGGTTCTCCGTCTAAAGATTCAAAACGAACGTTGTATACGTTTACCAGGTTCGTGTATACAGAACCGGTAGGCCATACCTGGGTACCACGGTTGCTGATGTTTACCAGTTTAAATTTAACACCCGCATGGCGCTGGCACTTGGTAGCAATAGCCTGCGGTTGCTCGTGACTATCGATAAACATATCTACACCTACAATGCTGTCTTCATTGCCATCATCATTGCTAAACATCATTGCATTTTGTGCAAGCTTATAAGGAGTAGGTGTTCCTGGCATATTGGGTAACACCGGTTTTGCATTGCTGGCAGGTTTTTTACCAAGGTTGCTGATAACTGCATCTGCAAATTCTGTAGTGTTCACAGGTTTTATCGATTTATCGCCAAAGTCTCCTGTATGCACGCCACTTTCTAATGTATACAACAAAGCATTTTCAATATTGCCTGCATTTTCTGTAAGTCCAACATGCATTAGCATAGAAATACCGCTTAATAACAATGCTGTGGGGTTAGCAATGTTTTTACCTGCAATATCCGGTGCTGTACCATGTACGGCTTCAAAAATAGAAATGTGATCGCCTACGTTTGCGGAAGGCGCAAATCCTAACCCGCCTACAAGGCCTGCACACAAATCTGAAACAATATCTCCCTGCAGGTTGGTAAGTACAACTATATCAAAAGTATCTGGTCTTGTTACCAGTTTCATGCATAGGTCATCAACAATAATATCATCTGCTTTTAGCTCAGGATATTCTTTTGCTACTTCATAAAAGCATTCAAGAAAAAGGCCGTCTGTAATCTTCATAATATTGGCCTTGTGCCCGCAACTGATACGCCTTGCTTTTTTTTGTTTTGCCAATTCAAAAGCATAACGGATTACCTGCATACTACCTGGGCGGGTAATAAACCTGCGGCTAAGAGCCACATCGTGTGTAAGCATGTGTTCAATACCACCGTAAGTATCTTCAATATTTTCACGTACAATAGTTATATCAATTGGTATACCTGCTTTACTAAAAACAGTATCTACACCATGCAGGGTTTGAAAAACTCTTTTGTTGGCGTAAGTGTTCCATGTTTTTCTTGCAGTAACATTAATGCTTTTTACGCCTTTGCCTTTGGGTGTTTCCATAGGTCCCTTAAAAAGCAATCCCAGCGATTCTATTGAATGCTGTGCTTCCGGTGTCATACCATTTGAGAAACCTTTATCGAAAACCCATTTGCCCATATCTACAAACTCATACTCAAGCGGAACATTAGCGGCAGAAAAAATTTTTAAAACTGCGGCCATAATTTCCGGGCCGATACCATCTCCGTTTGCTACTGCAATTTTCATGTATACTTATTTTAGTTTTAGTGGTCGATCTGTTTGGTGGCTTTGCCGGGATAAATCATAAGCGTTCATCCTGTAATTTAATGGATGAACAAAACGGAAAACAAATAAAATTCGTATGGCAAGTTGAAATATCCGGGGCTAAAATAATCCGGCCAAATATAAGCGTAGTCACCGGCATTTTTATCAGCCGCTCCAACAAAAGTTAGCCGCTCCGCAGGTTTTTTTGTATCTTTCCACAGCAAACAATTTTCGATGGTCTCAAAAGTATCCGAAGGCATAGAGATTAGTGTAGAAACTTTCTACCAACCAGACTACTCTAACCCACTGCAGTCTGAGTTTATGTTTGCGTACCGCATATCTATAGAAAATAAAAACAATTTTCCGGTAAAACTTCACCGCCGCCACTGGCAGATTTTTGACAGTAACGGCCAAAACCGTGAAGTAGATGGAGAAGGTGTTGTGGGTGTACAGCCAAAACTTAACCCCGGCGAAAAATACCAGTATGTAAGCGGTTGCAACCTGCGTACAGAAATGGGTAGAATGATTGGCACTTACCAGATGGAAAACCTCAACACCAAAAAGATTTTTGAAGTAACCATTCCTTCTTTTGAAATGGTAGTTCCGTTTAAAAATAACTGAGAAAAGCTGCAAGTTGTTAGCTGTTAGTTACAAGCTATTAGCTGATAGCTTAACAGTTTCAAAGAAACACTCCGTGGCAAAGAAAAGCTGCAAGCTGTTAGCTACTAGCTGCAAGCTTTAGCCGTTTCGAAGAAACACCCTGTGTATTGCCTCAATAGTTGTTACTATGAAAGTTTGTCCAATTAGGACTTACGTCTCGCTACAATGTAAATAATCCCTGTGCTTCTCTGTGTTCTTCGTGTCTCCGTGGTTAAGAAAAGCTACAAGCTGTTAGCTATTAGCTATTAGCTATTAGCTGCAAGCTTAACAGTCATCGTCAACAAACGTCTTTATTAAACTTCCTACTTCACTGTTGTAAAATAATTTGCGAATCTGCAGCTTTTTATTCGTCTTAATTAGTGTTTAAAAAATAAAGCCCCGGATTTCTCCAGAGCTTTTGTCAATACAGGCAGGCAATCGTACGCTAATGTAGGTGTTTTTTTTATTTATAAACAAATAGTTAATTTTTTCACCGCTGCGGTTATTCATTTACCCATTCCGGTTGTGCATTACATATAGTATATTTGCAGCCTTCATGAACCTGGATGTGTTGCTCGAAGCGTTTGGTAAAGACCCCCGCGTTTTTTCTATAGCGGACAGGATAACCATGTCCAAACCCCAGCAACTCTATCTTAAAAACCTTTATGGCAGTGCATCGCAATTTGTAGTTACCGCCATTTTTCAGCATCCTTCCTGCGCACAAATAAACCATCTTATTGTATTGAATGATGCCGAAGAAGCAGCATACTTTCACAATACACTGGAAAGCCTTACCAATGCGCTTGATCTTTTTTACTTTCCATCATCTTTTAAAAATAAAAAGAATTACAAGCTGCTCAATTCATCTCATGTAATGCTTCGTACAGAAGCATTAACAAAATTGAGCGGCGGCGGCAATAAAAAAATTATTGTTACTTACCCGGAAGCCTTGTTTGAAAAAGTAGTATTGCCTAAAACGCTTTCAGAAAATATTGTCCGCATAAAGAATGGCGATATACTTGACATAAACAAGCTGTTATTGCAGTTTGATAATTATGGTTTCACCAAAACCGATTTTGTATACGAGCCCGGGCAATTTGCCATACGCGGAGGCATACTAGATATTTATTCATTTGGCAATGAAAAGCCATACAGGGTTGAATTGTTTGGCAACGATGTAGATTCTATCCGCATTTTTGATCCGGAAACCCAGCTTAGCGAAAGAAAACTTTTGCAGGTAACCATTATACCCAATGTAGAAACACAGTTTGAAGAAGGCGATAAAGTTTCACTGCTGGAATTTTTGCCGGAGAATACTGCTATATGGTTGCAGGATTGGGATGTTATTAAAGAACGATTATTACAGGAAGAAGAAGACCTGCATCTTTTTATAGACCTGCAAAAAGATATTGCACCTGTAGCTAAAAAGATAAACAACGGAGATGATGATAAGCTGGAGAAGAAAACTATTGCAGAAGAAGATTTTATACAGGCAACTGTATTGGAAGAACAAATCAATTTACGGCACCGTATAGAATTTGGGCATCAGCCATCATTGACCACCTTGCACGAAGTGGAATTTCATACCAAAGAACAACCTGCGTTTAACCGGCAGTTTGATTTGCTGATAAAAGATTTAAAAAGCAGGGAAGCCAAAAAATATGATATATACCTTTTTGCAGAAAATCCTAAACAGCTAGAAAGGCTTCACACCATTTTTACGGATTTAAAAGCTGAAATACAAGTAATACCAGTTCCTGTTTCTATTCACCAGGGTTTTATTGATGATGATCTGAAAGTTGTTTGTTATACCGATCACCAGATTTTTCAGCGTTACCATAAATACCGTGTTAAACAAGCATACAATAAAAACAAAGCGCTTACACTAAGAACATTGCGTGAGTTGCAACCCGGAGATTATGTAACGCATATAGATCATGGTGTGGGCGTATACAGTGGTTTGCAAAAAATAGAAGCCAACGGAAAACTGCAGGAAGCTGTAAGAATTATTTATAAAGACAGTGATATTTTATACGTTAATATTAACTCGCTGCATAAAATAGCCAAATTTACCGGTAAAGAAGGCGCTATACCCCGTGTAAACAAATTGGGCAGCGATGTATGGAACAAGCTGAAAGAAAAAACCAAGACAAAGGTTAAAGAGATTGCATTCGATCTTATAAAATTATATGCACAGCGAAAAGCGCAACACGGCTTTGCGCACCTGCCAGATAACTATATGCAAACGGAACTGGAAGCTTCTTTTATTTATGAAGACACACCAGACCAGAGCAAAGCATCTATTGATGTAAAACGAGATATGGAATCGCCATCGCCAATGGACAGGCTTGTATGCGGCGATGTAGGTTTTGGAAAAACAGAAATAGCTGTTCGTGCAGCATTTAAAACTTGTTGCGATGGCAAGCAGGCTGTTGTATTGGTGCCTACCACCATTCTTGCTTTTCAGCATTATAAAACTTTTAGTGAACGCTTAAAAGATTTTCCGGTTACTGTAGATTATATCAACCGATTTAAATCTTCTAAAGAAAAAAAAGATACACTTAAAAAACTGGAAGAAGGAAAGATTGATATTATTATCGGTACACATGCACTGCTTGGTAAAGAAGTAAAGTTTAAAGACCTGGGGCTAATGGTAATAGACGAAGAACAGAAGTTTGGCGTAGCAGCAAAAGAAAAAATAAAAACACTGCGCACCAATGTAGATTGCCTTACACTAACGGCAACGCCTATACCAAGAACACTTCAGTTTAGTTTAATGGGCGCAAGGGATCTCAGCATCATAAATACACCGCCGCCCAACCGCCAGCCGATACAAACAGAAGTGCAGGTGTTTAATGAAGATTTTATCCGTGATGCTATTTATTACGAAACAGAAAGGGGCGGACAGGTTTTCTTTATTCATAACCGCGTGCATGGCCTGGCAGAGATGGCGGGACTTATACAGGGCCTTTGCCCGGATTTAAGCATCGGTTTTGCGCACGGACAGTTAGAAGGCCATGAACTGGAAGAACGCATTCTCGATTTTATTGATCAGAAATACGATGTACTGATTTGTACAAACATAGTAGAAAGCGGGGTGGACATTCCTAATGTAAACACCATCATTATTAATAATGCTCACCAATTTGGTTTAAGCGATTTACACCAGTTGCGTGGCAGGGTAGGGCGCAGCAATAAAAAAGCATTCTGCTATTTATTAGCACCGCCGGTAAGCACTTTACCTTCAGACTCAAGAAAGCGTTTGCAAACTTTAGAACAACATAGTGAACTGGGCAGTGGCTTCCAGATAGCTATGCGTGACCTTGATATACGTGGTGCAGGCAATATGCTTGGTGGAGAACAAAGTGGGTTTATGGCAGAGATTGGTTTTGAAATGTACCAGAAAATTTTGGATGAAGCGATACGTGAACTGAAACGAACTTCTTTCCGTGAAGTGTTTAAAGAAGAAATACAAAAGCAGGAAGACTTTGTACAAGACTGTACTATTGATACCGATTTGGAAATATTGATACCGGATAGTTATGTAGAAAGCATCACCGAAAGATTATCGTTATATACACGTCTTGATAATTGCGATACAGAAGAAGATCTGCAGGATTTTCATAAAGAAATGATTGACAGGTTTGGCCCTATACCAGAACAGGTAGAAGATTTATTTATAACTGTACGTTGCCGCAAACTGGCTGTGGAGCTGGGTTTTGAGAAGATGAGCCTTAAAGACGAAACACTGCGCTGCTATTTTATTAACCGGCCAGACTCTCCATATTTTGAATCTGACATCTTTAAAAACACACTCGACTTTTTACAGAAACACACCAATAAGGCAAAGCTAAAACAGGTAGGAAAATTGTTTATGCTGGTAGTAAACGATATTAAAAGTATGGAAGCAATGCTTGCATTCTTACAGCGTATGCATAAGGGCGTTGTTGAAAAAGAAGGTGTGGGGCTTAAGGTGTAAGGGAAGAGGAAGAAGGTACATAAGATGAGAAATGATTTGTAGCACAAGTGAGTGACACAACGATGCTGCCCAAAGAACCAACGCTGGCGCTAAAAAATATGATAAATGTGAAAATGAAAGACAAAGTATTGTATCAGTCCTGTTCTAACAATACAGCTAACCTTAAACTTTAGACCTAACACCTTAAACTATCTTTAAAGGTCTTTCTCCATTATATAATGCGGAATGGTTACTTCCATAAATTCTTCTCCGGCTATATGGTAACCTTGTTTTTCGTAAAAGCCGGAAGCGGTTTTGCGGGCATGCATAAGCAGCTTTTTATAACCCATATCACGGGCGAGGTTTTCTGCAAAATTCATTAAGGCACGGCCTATACCTTTACCCTGTACATTGTTCATTACGGCCATTTGCCTTAACCTTACTGTATTATCCGGTTGCTTTATAAGCATGCAGCAACCGAGGATGCGTTCATCTTCAAAAGCGCCAATCAGCACTTCATCTTTTTCTTTTTCCAATTCATCGGCAGTAAAAGTAAGGCCTAGTGGTTTGCGCAGAATGTCCATACGCATTTGAACCATTTGCTGGTATTCTTTTGAGCCGTGGTCTATAATCTTTAATGCCATGCAGTTAGTGCTTAAAATGTTGGATTGAACCCCAATTTACTAATTAGCAATGACAAGTGGAGCAGGAATAACAAGAAAATCAGTCTGTAGTCAGTAGTCGAGAGTCGTGAGGCGTGAGACGTCAGTCGTCAATCTTGCGGCATTTGCTTTAACTATCGACTACGGGCTCTTGACTCCCGACTGAGGTCTCACGACTCACGTTCACACACAATGCAAATCAGCTATTTGCGTTGAATACATTATTTTTGAAGCATGTGGTCTGTTTGTAAGAAAGAATTCCGGCAATTTTTTAGCAGTCTTACGGGTATTATAGCCCTGGCAGTGTTCCTGCTGCTTAATGGCCTGTTCCTTTTTGTCTTTCCAGATAGCAATATGCTGGATTTTGGTTATGCTACCCTTGACAGGTTTTTTGAACTTGCCCCATGGATTTTTACTTTTCTTGTACCAGCTATAACCATGCGCACATTTTCTGATGAATTTAAAGGCGGTACTTACGAAATCCTGCAAACTAAACCGCTTGCCTATCCGCAAATTGTAGGCGGCAAATACCTGGGCTGCCTGCTGATTATTATACTAACCATATTGCCCACATTTTTATATGCCTATACCATGCAGTCATTAAGTGCAGGAGACACCGGTATAGATGTGGGTGGAATTATTGGTTCTTATACCGGGTTGTTTTTTTTAGCCGCTGCTTTTACTGCCATTGGCATTTGTTGTAGCAGTTTAACAAACAACGCTGTGGTTGCTTTTATAGTAAGCGCTTTTGCCTGTTTTATCTTGTATACAGGTTTTAATGCCATTAGCCGTATTGCCGCACTGGCTTCCGGCGCAGGTTATTATTTAGAAATGCTGGGTATCGATTTTCATTACCGCAGCATTAGCCGTGGTGTAATAGACAGTCGCGATATAGTGTATTTTATCAGTGTAATTGCTTTCTTTTTGTTGTTTACGCAACGCAACCTTATTAAACGCAGGCCCTGAATGAAAAAATTGCTGGCTACAAAATACTGGTGGATAGTTTTGCTTGCATTGCTGGTGATGGTCAATTTTGCTGCATCATTCTTTAATGTAAGGGCCGATCTTACAGAAGAAAAAAGGTTTACACTTTCAAATCCCACAAAAAAAATGATTAAGGGTATTGATGGCCAGGTAAACATCACTGTTTTCCTCGACGGAGATCTGCCCAAAGATTTTAAAAAATTAAAAAACAGCACCACAGAATTATTAGAAGAGTTTAAAGAGATTGGCAAAAGCAAAATCAAATATGTTTTTGAAAAACCCGGAACCGGCATGAGCGATTCTGCAAAATCAAAATTTCTTGATTCCATAGCCACGCTGGGTATAAAGCCATACACAATAGATGCACAGGTAAAAGAGGGAGAAGGTTCAGAACAAAGACAAGTAGTGCCAGGTGCGTTGATTGCATACAAAGACAGGGTAATGGCAGTTGATTTATTGGCCGGACAAAATTCTGAACTGGATGAAAGCTCCATTAACCGTGTAGAAGCAACGCTTGAATACAAATTTGCCAACGCAATTAATAAGATTACAAAAGACACGGTGCCGCTCATTGGCTATCTTACCGGCAATGGTGAGCCACTTTCTTACAATGTGTATGATCTTATTGGCAACAACCTTAAGCGCAATTACGCTTTTCGCATTTTTAATATTGATAGCTTTCCTGTTATTCCATCGCTCTTTAGTGCTATGGTAATTACCAAGCCAACACAGAAATTTACAGACGAACAAAAATTAAAACTTGACCAGTATGTAATGCACGGCGGTAAATTGTTGTGGATGGTGGATTACCTCTATGCAGAGATGGATAGCCTGGAGCGTTCTCAAAATGATTTTATTGCTTTTGATCGAGGGCTTAACCTCGATGATCAGTTCTTTAAGTATGGCGTACGCATCAATCTTGATTTGCTGGAAGATGTAAACTGCGATGGATATCCTTCTGTAATTGGTACACAAGGAGGAAAGCCGCAGATAAAAGTTTTACCTTTTAATTATTTTCCGCTGCTGGCCAATTATAATAATCATCCTATTGCAAAGAACCTGGACTATGTGGTGTCTCAATTCCCCAATTCTATTGACACAGTAAAAGCAGAAGGCATTAAAAAAACAATTTTGCTGGCTACATCAGACGCTACAAAAATATTAAGCACACCGGCCAAAGTTAGTTTTACAGAGCTGGCCACGCAGGCAAACATTGCAGGTTTTAACCAGAAGAATGTGCCTGTAGCAGTTTTGCTTGAAGGAAAATTTCATTCACTCTATAATAACAGGGTGAGCACGGCTATGCGTGATTCACTCGCCAGTGCAGGCAGCCAGTTTGCTGCGCAATGTGCTGCAGACAATAAAATGATTGTAATTGCAGATGGTGATATTGCACTAAACGCGGTTACAAAAAATGAAGGGCCATTGCAAATGGGCATGAACCCTTATACCAAATATAAATACGCCAACAGCGAATTTATTATGAACTGCGTTGAATACCTTGTAGACAACTCCGGCATATTGGAAACACGCAGCAAAGATCTCACACTCCGTTTACTGGATAAGAAAAAGCTGGAAACAGATAAAACAAAATGGCAACTCATCAATATCATTGTTCCGCTGTTGCTGGTTATTTTATTCGGCGCTGTTTACCAGTTTATACGCAAAAGAAAATACAGTTCATAGTTCTATACTCCCCGGTTTATTGTTTCTTTATTTCGAAAATGCATCATTATAAATAAGGCATACATTTGGTAGTAGAAAAAATGTTTTAGGTTAGAACAAAGTCTTAACAACTATTGAACACGGAACTTCTGAAAGCGGAGTAAGCGAATTATCGAACTTTGAACTAAGAACTAAGAAAATGGACAGAGAGCAAGTAACGTATCTGGTATTTGGCATTGCATTAGTACTGGCATTGATTTTTGATTTGGGCCTGCTCAGCAAAAAATCTGCTGTTGTTTCTACAAAAAAAGCCCTTATTCAAACTATTTTCTGGGTTTCTCTTGCACTTGGTTTTGGTGTTTTTCTACTGCTGGAAAATGGGCATACGGTAGCTGTAGAATATCTTAGCGCTTACCTCATGGAATGGAGCCTGAGTATTGATAATATTTTTGTTTTCATTCTCATTTTTACTTTTTTTGGTGTTAAAGAAACGCATTACGCACGTGTATTGCTCATTGGTATTTTAATGGCAATATTGCTGCGTGTACTTTTTATTACGGTAGGAATAGAACTGGTAGAGCGTTTCCGGTGGATACTGTATATTTTTGGAGGAATTCTGGTGTTTACAGGTATTAAAATGTTTGCCGCCAAAAAAGATGAAGAAATTGATCTCGAAAAAAACGGCGTGTATAAATTCCTGAAAAGATTTTTTCCTATTACCAACGAAGAAAACGGCGTGCACCTCACTATTATAAAAAATGGCAAAAGGTTTTACACCAAAATTTTTATTGTTATTGTTATGCTGGCAACCATAGATGTGTTGTTTGCGCTTGATTCTATCCCCGCAGTATTTGCTATTTCGCAAAACCGGCTGGTGGTGTACACTTCCAATATATTTGCAGTGCTGGGTTTGCGTTCTCTTTTCTTTTTATTGAAAGGTGCGGTAGATAAATTCAGTCACCTGCAACAGGGCATTGCCATTGTGCTTATTTTTATTGGCCTTAAAATGCTGGCAGAAATTCCTTATATAGATATTCATATACCCGTTTATATTTCTTTAATTGTAATTGTGGTTTGCCTTGCCGGTGCTATTCTTTATTCGGTACAGGTGTCAGAAAAAAATGAGGGTGAATAAAAAATATTAAGACCTTACTATTAATTTTTTTGTGTACAACATAGAACAAATACAAACTATTGTAAAAGGAAAATGGTTGCAGCAGGGTTTGCCGGCAACCATTGAACATTTATTGCTTGATAGCCGCAAGCTGTTGTTTCCCGCAACTTCACTTTTTTTTGCATTGAAAGGCCCACGCCGCAATGGCCATTCTTTTTTGCAGGAAGTATATGATAAAGGCGTAAAAAATTTTATTGTATCTGAAGAAACAGGCATCAGTTTGCCAGATGCCAATATTATTATAGTAAAAGATGTTTTGCTTGCATTGCAGGCATTGGCTGCACATCATCGCAAACAATTTAATTATCCTGTTATTGGTATTACCGGCAGCAATGGCAAAACAATAGTAAAAGAATGGCTGAATGAATTGCTGCATGCAAAATATGCTATTGTGCGCAGCCCAAAAAGTTACAATTCGCAAATAGGTGTGCCGCTGAGTGTATGGCAAATGAACGATCAGTACAATCTAGCGTTGTTTGAAGCTGGTATTTCGCAAAGCGGAGAAATGGACAGGCTTGAAAAAATTATTCAGCCTACTATTGGTATTTTTACCAATATAGGTGAAGCGCATAGCGAAGGTTTTTTAAATACAAAGCAAAAGGTAAAAGAAAAACTGCAATTGTTTAAACACGTGCAAACGCTTATCTATTGCAGTGATTATCCGGAAATAAATGAAGGCGTTGCAAATCTTGTGCAGCAACTGCGCAATCACCCTAACGATAAACTTAACCTCTTTACCTGGAGCACCAAAACAGATGCAACACTTCGCATCTCTTCTTTAATAAAAGATGATACACATACCTATATAACCGCTTCTTATAAAGACAATGAGCTCTCTTTTAAAATTCCTTTTACAGATGATGCTTCTTTAGAGAATGCTATTACCTGCTATTGTACAATGTTGCACCTGGGTATAGATATTCGTTTTATACAAGAACATATACAACAGCTGGCGCCTGTGGCCATGCGGCTGGAACTAAAAAAGGGAATTAATAATTGTTCTGTAATTAATGATAGTTATTCAGCAGATCTTAGTTCATTAAAAATAGCGCTTGATTTTTTGGCAAGACAGCAGCAGCATGCACGCAAGACAATTATTCTTTCTGATATACCCGAAAGCGGCAAAAGCGAAAAAGAATTGTACCAGTCTGTTGCAGCTGCTTTAAAAGAAAAAAAGATAAACCGGTTTATCGGCATTGGTCCGCAACTGGTAAAGAACAAAAATATTTTTGAAGCAATAGCAGGGCTGGAAGTAAACATATACACTGGCATTGATGCTTTCCGAAAAGATTTTTACCTGCTCAAATTTCAGAGCGAAACTATATTGCTGAAAGGCGCCCGCATTTTTGAGTTTGAACAGTTGCTTCCTTTGCTGGAGCAGAAGATTCATCAAACCCTGCTGGAAATTAACCTTAATGCGGTGCTGCACAATTTGCAGCAATACCAGCAGGTGCTTAAACCATCAACCAAAATAATGGCAATGGTTAAAGCATTTTCTTACGGAAGCGGGAGTTATGAAGTAGCCAACCTTTTACAGTTTCATAAAGCAGATTACCTGGCCGTAGCGTATGCAGACGAGGGGATAGAATTGCGCAAAGGCGGTATTAGCCTGCCAATAATGGTAATGAACCCGGAGGATAACTCATTTGATGCGCTTATACAATTTAATCTTGAACCAGATATCTGGTCTTTTGAATTACTGGAAGCATTTGATACATATCTGCAACGAGAAGGTTTGCAGCAATATCCTGTGCATATAGAACTGGAAACGGGTATGAACAGGCTTGGCTTTAATACTGATGATATACAACTGCTGGCAGAAAAACTTGCAGCCAGTTCCTGTAAAGTTCAATCTGTATTTACACATCTTGCAGCAAGTGAAGATCCGGCAAGCGAAGATTTTACATTGCAGCAGGCAGAAAAATATTTTAGCGCTGTAAGTATTTTGAAGCAACACATTACCTATCCTTTTATACAACACATCGCTAATACCGCTGCTATTGTGCGTTACCCGCAATTGCAACTGGATATGGTTCGTCTTGGCATCGGCCTATACGGTATTGACAGCGCAAATACACATAAGCTGGATTTAAAAGAGGTGTCAAGGCTGAAAACAACGATTGCACAAGTAAAACATTTGAAGAAAGGAGAGACCATAGGTTATGGAAGGAAAGGAGTTGCAGATGATGATACCATTATTGCAACGGTGCGTTTAGGATACGCTGACGGTTACCCAAGAAGATTGAGTAATGGAAAAGGGAAAATGCTGGTGAATGGAAAACTGGTACCTGTTATTGGAATAATATCTATGGATATGACCATGCTTGATATAACCAATGCCGGGCTGGTGCAGCAAGGAGATGAAGTAATTGTTTTTGGCCCTGAGTTATCTGTGCAACAAGTAGCAAAATGGGCGCAAACCATTCCCTATGAAATTATGACGGGTATTTCGCAAAGGGTAAAAAGGGTTTATTTTGAAGAATGATTTTGCCACTTCCATTATATACTATTGTATTTGTTAGATGACAAACTGCAACAGTAATTATTTTACTTTTGAGCCATGAAAGTAACCGGTTTTAGTTTTATAAGAAATGCGATAAAGTATCAGTACCCGGTAAGGGAATCAATATTATCTATACTGCCGGTAGTGGATGAATATATTATTGCCGTTGGTAATTCTGATGATGGAACAAGAGATATGATTGCAAATATTCCTTCGGCCAAAATAAAAATTATTGATACTATATGGGATGATAACCTGAGGACAGGCGGTTCTGTACTGGCAGAGGAAACCAATAAAGCATTTGCTGCAATATCACCAGATACAGATTGGGCTTTTTATTTGCAAGGCGATGAATGCCTTCACGAGAAAGATTACCCCGCTATCCGCACCGCAATGGAAAAATATCTTTCAGAGAAAAAAGTAGACGGGCTATTGTTTAAATGGATTCATTTTTACGGCAAGTATGAATACATTGGTACAGGAAGAAGATGGTACCGCAAAGAGATCCGCATTATCCGCAATAATAAAAACATTATCTCGTGGAAAGATGCACAGGGATTTCGTTTTAAAGATCATACCAAGCTAAAGGTTAAAGAAATTGATGCGCATATTTATCATTATGGCTGGGTAAAGCCGCCAAAGGTTTCTCACAAAAAAGGCCTTGTGTTTCATTCCATACACGATCCCGCATTTAAGCCAACTGCAGAAGATGAAGAAAAAGAATTTGATTATTACCGTAACATAGACAGGCTTGATCTTTTTAAAGGAACTCACCCCGCTGTAATGCAGGAAAGGGTAAAACAGGTAGACTGGGAATTTAATTTCGATACTACCCAAAAGAATTTTAAGAACATGAAATTAAAACACCGCATCAGCCATGTAATAGAAGATTTAACAGGTTACCGTTTTGGCGAGTATAAAAATTACATTAAAGTATAAGCAACGGCTTTTGCATTTAACGGTGCTATATGTTTAGTTATGAGCAATACTAATGGCAGGATAAATACTATTCAACTGCTGCGGGCTGTTGCTGTTATGCTGGTAGTGTATTGCCATGTTTTAGATGGAAGCTGGATCAATTCTTTTCAGAAGCATTTTTTTTACCTGGAAAATTTTGGCGCCGTTGGTGTAGATATATTTTTTGTCATCAGCGGTTTTATCATCACTGTTATTTCTTCTGTTTATGCAAAAGAAAAAGAAGGATTTTATTTTTTTATAAGAAGGATAGTGCGTGTGGTGCCGTTGTACTGGTTGTGTTCATTTATAATTGTGGTGCTGGATTATTTGAAGACTAACCGCCTCCATAGCCCGTATTCAATTCTTAAAACAATTTTATTTATTCCTTTTCCGGCAGACAAAACCTCATTTATAGCGCCAATAATATTCCAGGGATGGACCCTCTCTTTCGAACTTATTTTCTATGTAATTATTTCAATAGCAATAGCGGTTACAAATAAAAAATATTTGCTGGTAACAGCTATGTTTTTTTTATTTTTTATTGCTCTTGATTTTTTAACGGGCTATCAAAATGTGTATTTAAATTTCTTAGGTAATGGAATTGTGCTGGAGTTTTTGTTAGGGGTAATAATCGGAATAATTTTTTTATCCGGTTTCTTTATCAGCAAAAACATGGCAAATATTATTTTCATTACCGGTATAGGATGCTTACTGGCATCAATATTTACTGGTTTTGGAAATATCAGCGAGGCATGGTTTGTATTAAATGGTACTTTATCGCTGCCCAGGGCTTTAGTGTGGGGTTTACCAGCGGCATTATTAGTTGGCGGATTGGTTATGAAAGAAAAAGCCGGGCCGGTAAATATTCATGTATTTTGGATAACAATAGGCAATGCATCTTATTCCATTTATTTAACCCATACTTTTTTTCTTCGGTCGCTTTATCTTCGGTTTCGTGCATGGCACATTAATAAATACATTCATGATGATATACTCATTATTATAACAATGGCAATTGTTATAGCATTAGGATGGCTTTTTTACAAATTGGTGGAAGTGCCATTGTTGCGTATGCTGGGTGGTTTTGTAAACCGGAAAATGAGCCGCAGGCTAACAGTAAAAATGCCGCAGCAAATTTAACAGGCAGTTACCCGCTGCAAACTTTACGCTGCCTGCGAAACCATTATATTTGCCACTTAAAAAAATTACCGGTGAAGGGAAGAAATATAGTATTGCTGATTCTGCTTATTCTTATCATAGATCAAATGATCAAGTTCTGGGTTAAAATGCATATGCCCCTTAGCGACGATTGGGATCAATATCACGCAATGCTTACCCCTTATGACAGGGGGCTGAGGCCCTTAGGCGGAAGCTGGTTCCAGATTTATTTTGTAGAAAATTCCGGTATGGCCTGGGGTTGGGAAATTGGCGGAAGCTGGGGCAAGATGGCCCTTACACTCTTCAGGCTGATTGCAGTAATTGGCGGCGTTTTTATTTTGCGCAGTTTTATTCAAAAAAAATACCACCGCGGTTTTATAATCTGTGCTGCATTAATTTTTGCCGGGGCACTCGGCAACCTTATAGACAGTATGTTTTACGGAATTATTTTTGATGAAAGCACCCGCTATCATGTAGCCAGCCTGTTTCCACCAAAAGGTTATGCTGGCTTTCTTCATGGCAAGGTGGTAGACATGTTGTATTTCCCCATAATAAAAGATAGACTCATTCCTTCCTGGGTGCCATTTATGGGAGGCGAGCGGTTTACTTTTTTCAGCCCGGTTTTTAATGTTGCTGATGCTTCCATATCTACTGGTGTAATTGCCATCCTGGTTTTTCAGAAGCGTTTTTTTAAAAAAGAAGACGATAATCAAAACGCTGCTATTGAAACCAATACACCTGTTAATGATAATGTTCAGATCTTGTAAAACAATTGTAATTTCAATTCAATAATTTGCCAACCTTTCTTACGGTTGCTTCGTATAAAAACCACAAGGGCTTTAACCCGGTTGATCCCTCCCTCCAATGTATTCTTTGCAGAACCTTACCTTAAATGATAAACAAATAACAATGAAGCATTTAAAGCGTTTATTAGTCCTTTTTTCTATTAGTGTTGCTGTTTTTTCCTGTCAGAAGGAGTATAGTGTAGAAAAGCCAACCGGCGGTACCAGCACAACTCAATGGGAGTTTAAAGAAGGAGGTGTTCAGTTTAAAGGCCCGATAGATACAGCTGCTATTGATACATTCAGCACACTTAAGGTGTTAACCATAAACGGACATTCAGACGACGGTACTTCTCAGCTTGTATTGCAGATCTATGGCCAGGATCTTAAAGTAGGTGCTTATAAAGTGCCTTACAGTGCTCTTGTTTATTCAAAAAATGGCACCCCTATATATGCCACAGACCAGACAGCTACAGATTCTTTTACCATTTACCTTACAAAAATTGATACAACAGGCGTAACAGGAACTTTTAATGGAAAGGTGCTTGCCGGTACAACACCAAAAAATGTAGTGGATGGTAAGTTTGCCGCATCGTTTAAATCTTCTGTTGTTACACCACCGGCATCTGCAGATAGCGGTAATGTAGTAATATGGAGCAAAGCTGGTTGCGGTGGCGGTACAAGCACAACCCCAATTACTGTAGTTGTAAATGGTAAAAGCGGGCAAATCACCACATTCACTTCAACAGAACCTACAACCTGCGATCCTGCAGGAAGCCTTCATTATAAATTGCCCGTTGGTAGTTACCCATGGGTAGCAAAATGTGGAACTGATTCTGTAACGGGAATAATTACAATTACAAAAGGCGGTTGTACAAAAACACAGGTTGATTTTACCAAGCCGGTAACGGGAGATTATTTTCCATTGACAAAAAATTCTAACTGGACTTACTTATATCAGAATGGGTCTGCTGGTGATACAGCTTATACATTTAATCCGGGTGGTACAACAACCTTGCTTGGCAATGTTTATGTGTTACAGACAAACGACTATGGCCCTACTTACGGTAAAGACAGTGTATATAATAGAAAATCTGGCAATACATATTATCAGTATGTGGCTGCTACATCAATTTCAGATACAACAAACGGTGTTATAACTAAAATTCAAGTGCCCGCATATGAATTTAGATTCCTGGTAGATAATTTAGCTGCTGGTTCAACTTTTTCTGATGCCGTAACAGGTTCTGTTACTTCTGGAACCAACACCATTCCGGTAGTTTTTAATTTTAAAAGTACAATAACCGAAGTGGGGGCAAGTGTAACAGTAGGAGGAACATCTTATACCAATGTTATTAAGGTAAAAACCCTGACTTCTGAAACAATAGCTGGAGTAACAACTCCGAGGGAGACGACAGAATATTGGTATGCGCTTAATATTGGCGCTATAAGATTTCTTGATTATTATACTGACCCAACATTTACCACACCTGATGATGTATGGAACCTGACCAGGTATAAAGTTTTTTAAAAGCACCTTTTTTAAAATACTAATTAAATCTCCCCTGTTTTTACGCAGGGGATTTTTTTTGAGTGAAAGTGTTGATTGAAAACTACATCATCTTTAAAACAATAAACCCCGCCTGAAGAAGCGGGGTCTGTACAACGTAAGCTTGAAAAATATATCATTAAAGCTGAAGCCAACTGCGAAGCTGATACAACAGCTATTGATTACTTAACAAATTACGGGTACTAATCAACAACTCATGGTCTTTACCATTGACATGAGAGTAAGCAAGCTTAATGTTTTATTTTAATAACCCGTTTATTGATAACCTGGTTGTTTACCTGTATGCGCAGGAAATAAGTTCCGGTACTCAATGTGCCGAGGTCTGTTAATATTATTTTGTTTGAACCTTTATAAAAAGATTGCTTTTGTTGTTTTATCATTCTTCCAAATCCATCAAACAATAAAATGCTTGCATCTGCATCTTGCGGCGAAATTG
This sequence comes from Chitinophagaceae bacterium, assembly GCA_044227095.1. Taxonomy (GTDB): domain Bacteria; phylum Bacteroidota; class Bacteroidia; order Chitinophagales; family Chitinophagaceae; genus JACMLD01. Next base: position 1,901,814 of record JBGAFV010000001.1, read on the forward strand.
CTTCAAATGAAATATAACTGTCAAAAGGATTTGCAAGCGATTTTATTTCAAAACTAATATTGCCCATGTATATGGGAACAACCTGGCTGTACGTAAAGCCGTTGCTGTTTACCAGTTTAATACGGTAATAAGTTATGTTTGTGGTTAACGCTTCATTGTCTGTAAATGAATAAGCCTGTTGGTCTGCGCCTGTATTATTCGCATTTACGCTTGCTATTTTCTGGAAGCTTGTTGCGTCTGTACTTTTTTCAATTTCAAAATAAAGTCCATCGGTTTCATTGCTTGTTATCCAGTTAAGGTTTGCAAAAGAATTTACTTCTTTTCCTTTTATGGAAACCAATTGTGGCGCTGGTAAAAATGCACAGGTAGTTGTAAGTACTGTAATGGTTGTATTGGCAGTAAATGAACAGCCTGCATCATTTAGATTAAGTGGTGTAGATGCTACTTTAATACGAAACATGGTATTGTTCATGGCTACACCAGCAAGAAAAGAAGGGTAGGTGGCTGTGTATTGCCATTGGCCTGCCACCAGTGTTGGCGTACCGGTGCCAGATATACCGGTGCTTGTCCAGGTTACACCATTGTCTGTACTCTTCTCATATTGCCAGTATGTGTAGTTAGAAAAATAACAACTGATATTGGTATAGATGTCTACCTGGTTGCCTGCGCATACCGTTATATTGGGCGAAGGATTAAGATTAAGATTTGGTGTACAGGTTGCAAGTGTTATATCGTCAATTGCCCAGTCGTTACCACCACCACCGGGTGCATTGTTTCTTACCATAGCAGTAAGAGATGTTTGCAACGGGCCGGTTAAATACGTAAAACCTTTTTTAATCCATTGCCCATTGTATGCCACATCACCAGTAGTATAATAGTCAATACCATTTATAGCGAGTGTTAGATTTGGTTTTACACCCGATGAATCGCCCAACGCTGTAGCAATATAACCTGCGCCGCCAGTAGCGCCTTTGCCATTAGAATCGCAACCACATTTAGAACATATATTTCTTATCCAAAGTGAGAACTCGTAATAAGTATTAGGACAAAGGCCTGTTATGGTTTGATTGAAAGCAGAGTCTATCCGGTAACTGGCGTTAATTACAAGCATGTAACCGGCATTGTTATTATTTACTGTGTCTGCAGCGGGATTACCTAATATAGGGCTAACAGCACCAGTATGGTCGCCAATAATATCCCATAAACCAAACACACGGTGAGAGGTAGCCGAAGGATCTGGTTTTGGCCATGTATTTGAAGTACTATACCCTGCCCCGGCCGTACTTGTATTATTTGAAATGCCATAGTAATAGTCGTTAGGGCTGTTGGCACCAAAGTTTGCATAAGTATAACTGGGAGGTACATTTGCAGAAGTGCCGCGGTTTTTTAATTTGCCCGAACCGAAGGTTCCATTAAATTCAGTACCCAGCGCATTTGCGCCAACGGAATTAGAACATAAACCATAGTTGGTAAAAATAGCCACCTTATCTGCAGGAAAAGTATTTGTTGTTACAGCGGCTGCTCCATTTTTATAAGTTACACTTCCTCCGCCAATATTTATCTGGCTGCCCAGTGCAGCAGTAACCTGAATTTTATAAGAAGCTACCATAATACAGGTACTTCCAAAGAATGAAGGTTTGTCTGAATTTTTTATTTGCCCCCTGCGAAAAGGAGTTGCCTGTTTGCCTGCACTTGGGTTAAAACCAAGGTTAATAGTAATGGCAGAGCCTGCAATCCATCCGCAATCATCGCCCGCAGCATCTGTAAATGATTTGTATATTTTTCCTTCGTTGGTTACAACAGCAAGACTGCCTGCTATGTATGAAGTGCCAGCCGGAATGTTATCAAAAAAAGCACAGCTATCCAGTGTTCCGGATTTTACAACAAAAGTGGCTTTAATCTGAAGAATATCCCCGGGTTCCATTGTGCCGCCCGTGGTTCCTTTGGTGAGGTTAATATAGCTTTTGCCGTAGTCTACAGTTTGCGCTTTTGCCGGAGCAGCAACGCTTAATATAATAATAGAAACAACAAACAGCCTGTACAATAGTACATTGGGTAGAGGTAGTTTCATAGATACTGATTTCTAATTTCAGGTCACGGCTACCTGATCTTCACTTCAGCCAAATGTAGGCAAATCAGTACTTAGTTACAATCGTACTACTACTACGTGATTATGTGGTTTCGGGCAGTATTTTCTGTTTTTACACATCGTTGGTAATCAGAAAATAAATTAAATGTTGCACCCCTGAACGGAGAAAAATATTATGTATAGAATTAATTTAGGCTGATTTTGCTTAAGACAATTGTATTCAGCAGTAAAAAATCAATTTGTTTTATTGTTGTGCTTTAACAACACGTTTGTTTATGATTTCATTGTTAAACATTACACGCAATGTATACACACCGCTGCTGATGATACTTGTATTGTATATCCTGGCGGGATTAATTCCTTTGTTTACTTTTTGATCCTGCGAGTAAACCAGTTTCCCGAAGTTGTCAATAAGCATAATGTGCGCAGTGCCATCTGCCGGTGCTATAACATCAAAATTTAAAGAATTGATAAACGGGTTTATAATTCCTTTTATGCCAAAAGCAAGATCTGATGGGGTTAATAATATAGATTTGGTTAATTTATTTTTATCTGTACTTAACATTTTAATGCGGTAATACGCAGGGGCATTTAATATTTCCGGATCGTTGTACACATAATCTGCCAATGTTTTGCCCTGGGCATTTATGGTAGCGATGGATTTGTAATTAATCTTATCTGTGCTTTTCTCTACAATGTATTGTACGCCATTTTCTTCATCTGCAACTGTCCAGTTAACCGTAGCAAAGTTGTTCTTTATTTGCCCGGATATAGCAGTTACATCTGTTTTTAATACCCAACTGCAATTGTGTACCATAATTACAATGGTAGTAGTTGCAAGAAAAGAACAATTAGGATCGGCAAGGTTTGCAGCAGACGATGCAATTCTTACCCTGTAAATATTATTGTGTACACTGCTATCTCCTAAAAACGAAGGATAGGTGGCTGTGTATTGGTATTGACCTGCAACCAGTGTGGGGCTTCCTATTCCGCTTACACCTGTACTGGTCCACGTAGTACCGCCATCTGCACTTTTTTCATATTCCCAATAATTATAGTTAGGAAAATAGCTTGTCACGTCGCAATAGATATCAACCTGGTTGCCATAACAAACATTGTTTGTTGGCGAAGGCATCATAACAAGATTAGGACTACAGGTAGCAAGTGTAATATCGTCAAGCACCCAATCGTTACCACCACCACCCGGGGCATTATCACGTATAGAAATGGTTATAGAAGTTTGCCCGGGATTTGTTTTAAAAAGAAAACCTCTTTTAAGCCATCCAAGTGTGTCAATTTCTCCTGAAGAATACCTGTCAATATTATCAATTACAAAAGTAAGATTTGGCAATACACCTGGCTTATACGTTTGGCTGCCCGATGAATCGAGACCGCAAAGCGGGCAAATGTTTTTTACCCAGGCAGAGAACTCATAATAAGTATCAGGGCAAAGGCCAGAAATATTTTGTCTGTACGCTTCCGTAGTTGCGATGTCTGCATTTACTTCCAGCATATAACCGCCATTAACGCCCGGGCCTGGTGGCGGGTTGCCCAGTGCATTTGTAGTACCTGTATGGTCGCCACTGATAAACCAGAAGCCGCCAAACATTCTTCCATTGCAGGAATCTGCCGCAGGAATGGGGCCTGCAGGTACATTACAACTCGGCTGACGTCTAGAATTTATATTAGTTGCAGATTTGGGGCTTGAGTTGTTTACTACTGCATAATAGCCATCGTTTACACTCACGCTAGGGTATAATGATACATTGGGTATATAGGTGTAGCCTGGTATAAGAAAACTTGGCGCCAAAGGCCTGTTTAATGTATTGCCATTGCCAAAAGTTCCTCCAAACTCGTCAGCAAAATTTGCACCTACCGTATTTGCGCAGAGACTTTCATTTGCGCTGATGAGAATTTTATAGGGTATTGTATTGATTGAAGTATCAGGAGCGCCGGCAAGGTTTGTCTTTTTAAATAAAATCTGGCCACTTCCTAATGTAATAGTATCTCCAATAGCACCTGTTACCTGCACCTGGAAAGCTGTTGAAATAAGTGTGCCACCACCAAATTTGGGTTTGTTTACATTGCCCCTCAAATCGCTTGCGCCGGTTATATCAGTAGCTGTATTGTTAGCAGGTGCTGTAGCCGGTGCACCAAAAGGGGCACCACCCATGTTTATTTTTACCTGGTATTCGCCGGCAGGGGGTGTAGCAAGATAAGTGCCTGCATCTGCATCTGGCATTTGCGTATAATTTTTTAGAATGAGCCCTTCGTTTGTTATGAGATTAAGTGTACTGGCGCCTGTAATAGCTGTATTGGTAGGGAGGTTGTCTACATACCGCAGATAATAAATCATGCCGGTAGTGTTGTAGGTTCCGTTTATATAAAGCGTAGTGCGTATTTCGAGGATATCGCCGGGTACAACAGTGCCGCCGGTAGTATTCCTGGTAATGTTTACATAGCTATTGCTGAATTTTATTTTTGCTGAAGCTTGTGCTGCAGCCTGGTGCATGTTTAATAATAGAAACAGCAATGCAAAGCCGTACAACTTACATATAGTAAGGATTAAACGCTTTTTCATAGAATGAATTTTGCATACTGCAGCTATAAGGTTTTTTAACTGCAGTATGTAAGATTAATATGCTGCTCAAAAAATCAGCATCGCACGTAATCAATCTAAATTCATTACTATAAACGCCTGTAAGTAGTTTTTAGTACTTTTTCTATCTGTAAGTATGTAATTACCCTCTTTCTACTTTTAATTTGATTTAAGAATCTTTTTGGTGATGCTCTGGTTTTGCCATTCTACTTTAAGGAAATAGGTGCCGTTGCTTAGGTAACTAATATCCTGGAGTTTCATTGCAATTATACCTTTTGATGATGGCTGAGTATATGTTTTTACTGCCCTTCCATACATATCAAGAATGGTTGCGTGCAGGTTGCCGCCGTCTGCAGGTACAATTACGCTGAAGGAAATATTAGATACAAAAGGATTTACAAGATCTTTTACTGTGAAATCTAATTTGCCAGAACTCAATAAAATTGTTTTGCTGAGTTTAAACTGCGCCTCATCATTTATTTTGATGCGGTAATAAGCAGCACCACTAACTGCAGTTGGATCGTTAAGGCTATAGCTATTGCTGCCGCCTTGTGTATTTGCTTTTACTGAACCAATAGTTGTCCAATGAATACCATCGGTGCTTTTTTCTACATCATAGCTTTCTCTTCCAACTTCATTTACCATAGACCACTGTACAGAAGCAGTATTATTGTTTTGCAGGTTTCCTGTAAAGCTGATAAGGTCTGCTTTTAATACCCACATACAATTGTTTACCATTACCTGTACTGTTGTTGTTGTTGCAAAAGAACAGTTAGGATCATTAAGATTAGTAGCGGTGCTCGCCACACGTAAACGATAGATGTTTTTGTGTGTAGTAGAATCGCCTATAAAAGACGGCCCGGCCGCATTGTATGTATAATCAGTTCCGTTAAAAACAGGTGTTCCCGAACCGCTAAAGCCTGTTGGCGTATAGCTAACACCGTTATTCGTACTTTTTTCCCAGAGGTATTCTGTATAGTTATTAAAATAGCTTTGTACAATACCAGCTAGTGTGGCAGCATTACCATAGCACAAAGTGATTAGCGGTGTTGAAGGGTTGAGGTTAAGGTTTGGCGTACAGGTAGCAACACCTATATCATCCATCGCCCAGTCGTTACCACCACCACCCGGCGCATTATTCCTGATATTAATTATCATTTGCGTTTCTGCAGGACCAGTGAGGTAAGTAAACCCTTTTTTGATCCATTGTCCGTTATATAAAATATCACCACTGGAATAATAATCTTTTCCATTGATATTAAATGTAAGGTTGGCGTGTACACCGCTGGAATCTCCGGGGCCTGTTAGAATATAACCTGCTGCGGCAGGGCTTACGCCATTGGAATCTGCGCCACAATCCTTGCACATATTGCGGAACCAGGCGGAATATTCATAGTAGGTATTAGGGCAAAGATTTTTCACGGTATCCAGGAAGGCAGTATCAGGCCGGTAAGCGGCATTTATAACTACCATATATCCACCGGTTTTACCACCAGTTGTATCAGCTGCTGCGTTTCCTGCTGTTGGACTTGCAGCACCTGTATGGTCGCCAATAATATCCCATTTATTAAAAACGTGTCTTATTGCAACCGGATCGGAAGGATTAAACGAATAATTTACGCCACCAGAGCTGGAGTTATTTGATACTCCATAATAATAGTCGCCAGGGTTACCATTAGAAAACTGTACATAAGTATAGTTTGTTGGTACTTTACTGGAAGAGCCACGGTCTTTTTTATTGCCTGAGCCAAAAGTTCCGCCAAATTCTGAAAGAACTCCATTGGAACCAATAGTATTTGCGCAAATACCATAGTTGGTATAAACAACTGCATTGTACGCCGGAAATGTGATGGTATTAGTGCCACTTGCCGGTTGATTTTTATATGCAATGTTTCCACCACCCAAACCGATAACTGTACCAATAGAAACTGCGTTTACTGTTACCCGGTAGGAGGCAACTAATATACAGGTAGATCCAAAATTGGTAGGCCTGTTTGTATTTCTTACCGCGCCACCAAGTGCAGCGGTGGCACCGCTGCCAATATTAATCAATACATTGCTGCCCGTAATGGATGCCGGGTCGGTATCTACACCATCCGTAAATTGCTGGTATATTTTTCCCTCGTTGGTAAGAATGCGCAAAGTGCCTGGCATATAAGTTGTATTGGCTGGTATGACATCTGTAAACGTAACACCATAAGCAGTATTTGCTTTTACTACAAACGTTGCTCTTATCTCAAGTACGTCACCAGGTTCAATTGTTCCGCCGCTTGCACCTTTTGTTATATTCACATAGCCTTTACCGTAATCTAAAGTTGGTGATGATGCAGATGGATTTGTAATACATATATTAAAACTCCAGTTGCCGGAACCAATATAGGCGCCGGTATTTGTATTGGTGTAGATTCTAATATAATAAGTTTGGCCAACTGTTAAAGCCGGACTGTATACAACGCTACCAAGCGCAGGGCTTCCTTTAATACAGCCTATTGAAGTTAGACCGGCACAGGTTCCTGAATAGATTTCCATAACCGGGGAAGCGGCTTTAAAACTTGAAGCACCACCTGCGCTATAATCTAATGTTATAGTTGGATAAGCTGTTGTTGCCGTATACTTATACCATACATCGCCTGAAGAAGCGGTGCCGCAAGACGCTGCAGTAGCACTAGATGTTGAATATAAAAGTGTACCACCAGTATTAGAACAAGATGCATTCGAGTTTAAATTGACAGCACCACTACATGCATCATTTGCTGGCGGTGCCGGATCGGTAATACAAATATTAAAAGTGCCAAGTGTGGCTGGTACAGGACCAGTAACCGAATAAACACGAATATAATAAACTGTGCCAACCGTTAGTGTTGTTGGATTATAGCTTCCAGCCGCACAGCCAACACTTGTTAATCCTCCGCAAGTGCCTGAAAACACCTGTACTCTTGGGGTATTAAAGTTAGCACCAGGACTACTGATTGCTATTGTTGGACTTGTTGATTGAGCTGTAAATGTATACCACACATCATATGCAGGAGTACCGCCGCAGGTTGTAGGCCCAGATGTATACGTTGCATTTACAATTGTACCACCTATGTTTGTACAAGTTATTCCTGATGTAAGATTTATTGCGTTTGCGCAGAGGTCATTTGCTGGAGGTGTAGGGTCTTGTATGCAAATATCAAAATTTCCCAGTGTAGCAGGGGCTGCAGCACCGGTTGTAGAAAATACACGCACCTTATAGACAGTACCAATAGTTAAACCTGTAACATTTAAAGGAGAAGCACCACAACCATAAGTTGTACCGCCTGTGGCGCACGTATTATTGATAACCTGTATAAGTGGGGATACAAAATTGGCACCAACGTTTGAAAGTGTAATAGTAGGGTTAGCTGATGTAGCAGTAAAAGTATACCAAACATCGTATTTAGGAGTGCCGCAGGATAGCGTTGTATTTGTTGTGTAAGTTGAACCAACAACTGTTTGTCCGGTTAATGGGGTGCAGGTTGTGCCTGAGGTAATGGGTGTTGGAGCACCGCACGCATCACTCTGCCCATAAGATTGTTTCCCCACAAGAAGAACAAACAACAAAAATAAACTGCAACGCATTGCAATAAGTAAAACTGATTTCATAGATACTGATCTTGTCTTGGAAATTGGAGAAAGCACTTGTGCGTAATAGGTAGTTCTTTAAATAACTCCCTGCAACTTCCCGGTTTACAATAGATATTAGTACTTAAAGTTTACAGTCTAAAAGTAATTCAACCTCTTCTACAATACTAGCTCTACTTATCGCTATTCGCTCAAATTACTTATTTGTGCGACGGATGGATTACTAGTTAGACGAATCTTAAAACGTTGACTAAGCATAAATTAGTATATCGTATCTAAGTAATATTTATTATTTTTTTATACGTTTTCTCTTGGTTTTGCGTTTAAGATGCTATCCAATATCAAACCCAATATTACATGAAGAAGTTTTTTACCCTCTTTGGCCTCTTTCTTTTTGCCATCTCTGCTCATTCATTTGCCCAAATAGTTGGCGGCAGAATGAATGAAGTATTTCTAAAAACAGATCTCAGTACAAGTAATAATTTAAATGACCCCTGGGAAGTGACCTATGGCCCGGATGATTCTTTATGGATTACAGAATCTAAAGGATATGCTGTTTATAAAATGGGACCTAACGGTCCTGCAAATACGAAGAAAAAAATTCTTGACATTAGCTTAAAGAGCACCTGGTTGGGTACAACACCAGCGAGTGACTCGGTTTTCAACCTTCAGTTTGTTTTTTCTCCTTCTAATCCGCAAGGGGGTTTAGCTGGTTTGGCAATTCATCCAGACTTTATGAATGTTTCTACTCCTAAAAAGTATGTATACATATCTTATATAAGAAGTTATTTGAGTACTGCTGGTGGAAGTGCAGGTGTGTTTTATCAAAACCGTATTGCAAGATTTACTTATAACCCGGCTAATGGCAGGTTGCAAAACCCTGTATCAATATGCGATACATTGCCCGGCAGTAGCGATCATAATTCGCAGCGTATGATTATTGCACCAGTAAATGGTGTTAATTATCTTTTTTACGCAGCAGGCGATATGGGAGCCGGCCAGTTTGGAAATCAGAACCGTCCAAACAATGCACAAAACAGCAGTATTTATGAAGGCAAAATATTAAGGTTTAATCTTGAGTCTGATGGAGATGCAGGGCTTGATGCCTGGATTCCTAACGACAACCCTTATAATACAACCGTGCCTGCAAAACAAAGCGCTGTATGGGCAATTGGTATTCGTAACAACCAGGGCTTTGCATATGATAGTGTAAGAGATATTTTATACGGATCTTCGCATGGGCCTTACAGTGATGATGAGGTAAATATTATACAGAGAGCAAAAAATTATGGCCACCCGCTTGTGATTGGTTTTGCGGCTGATGCCAATTATAATGGTTCAAGCGCCGGGGCTTATCCTACCTCAGCTGTGCCTGTTATAGTAAGCGAAACAGCAAATGCTGCAACTATTGGTGCAAGTTATCAAGACCCTATTTTCTGCGGCTATGCGCAACCGAAAGCAACCATTAGTAATATATGGACAACCCAGCCTGGTAATGGTACGTGGCCATCTGAAGGATGGTCTGGTTTGGGATTATATAACTACAGCACAATTCCCGGTTGGAAAAATTCATTAATCATGTCTGGTTTAAAGTGGGGAAGGTTAATACGAACAAAACTTGACCCAACGGGAACAAGCATTGTGCCCAGCGCCGGACAGGATACAGTTACCTATTTTGACAGTGATAACCGGTACCGCGATATAGCATTTGGCCCTGGCGGTAAAGATATTTATGTTATTATGGACAAATCTGCAGCAACATCAGGACCAAGTGCCAACAACCCAATGATTGTTGCATGCGCAGGCTGTCTTCAGAAATATACTTTTCTTGGGTATAATTCATCTGGTGGTACAAGTACAATTTCTCCGGCAGTATCTATTGCCAGCGGTATACCAAATGTTTGCGAAAATGCAAATACAGTTACAATCAATTCTGCAAGTAGCAATAACAATCTGTGGGTGCCTATTACAGATACCAGCGGAAATATAATAGCAGAAATAAATGCTAATGGAAATAACCTTGGTACTGTTACCACTTCTTTATACACACGTACAGGTACAGTAAGGGAAACAAAAACAAGTCATACACTTTATCTCGACAGGAACGTTACCATAACACCGCAAACGCAACCTTCTACTAATGTAAGTGTACGCTTGTATTTAACCTCTGCAGAGTTTAACGCTTTAAAAACTGCCAATAACTCTTTAAGCCAGCCAAGTGGTGTAGCTGCAATTACCAATTTAGGCATATGGAAAAATACCGACGCATGTTCTAACAAAATGGGCATTATTGCTACAAATATTGTTACCACAAACCAGGCGGCATTTGGTTCTGGTTATGTAGTACAGGCAAGCATCAGTTCTTTTTCTTCATTCTATTTTGCAAATACGCTGGCAACACTTTCTCTTAACCTGGTTTCATTTACAGGAAATGTAAACAATGATATTGCCAGGCTGAAATGGATAACTGAAGATGAAAAAGATACAAAAGCATTTACTGTTGAAAGAAGCTTAAACAGCCGCGACTTTAACGCAATTGGTACTGTAGCAGCAAACAATACAAACGGTGCCCAGCAATATGCATTTGCAGACAGCAGCATCAGCAAATTATCTTCAGGCGTTGTTTACTATCGTTTAAAAATGATAGACAAGGATGACAAGTTCGGTTACTCGCAGGTGGTAACATTATATACAGGCAGCGGAAACACACTCATTAGTGTTCGACCTAACCCTGTTGTTAATAATGTAACTGTAGATATTAATGCAATAGTTTCAGAACAGGCTAACTGGCAGGTAACAGATATGTCTGGTAAAACAGTATTGCAACACCCTGTTATCTTAACCAAAGGTAAAAACACATTTAATATTAATCTTGCAAGTTTACCAGCAGGTATCTATCACCTTAAAGTAGCAGGTAATAATATTAATCAGTCAATTAAATTGCAAAAGCAATAACAAGCTTAGTATTGATAAAATAAAAATTCCGCTGGCAACCAACCAGCGGAATTTTTTTATAAATGAAATGCCCGCAACTTTTCTTTACCACAGAGACACAGTAACACAGAGAAGCACAGGGTTATTTTCATTATATTAAAGACAATGGATTTTATTTGATAAACTTTTATGGCAATAATTTTTAAGGCGATACACAGAGCGTTTCTCCGAAACGGCTAAAGCTTGTAGCTAATAGCTAACAGCTTGCAACTAACAGCTAATAGCTTGCAACTTTTCTTTACCACAGAGACACGGTAGCACGGAGAAGCACGGGGATTAATAAAGGCGTTTATCGACGATAACTTTTAAGGCGATAACACAGAGCGTTTCTCCGAAACGACTAAAGCTAACAGCTTGTAGCTAGCAGCTTGCAACTAACAGCTAATAACTTGCAGCTTGTAGCTAACAGCTTGCAGCCTTTCTCTAAATTTCCCCCACCATCTTAGCCGGATCTACCCATGCGTCAAATTCTTCCGGTGTTACATAACCAAGTTTTACTGCCATCTCTTTTAAAGTAGTACCTTCTTTATGTGCTTTTTGCGCAATCTCTGCAGCTTTATAATAACCAATTTTGGTATTGAGCGACGTAACCAGCATCAGCGAATTGTCGACATGTTTTTTAATATTTGCCTCAATAGGTGCCAGGCCAACAGCACATTTATCGTTAAAGCTTACACAACCATCGCCAATCAATCTTGCGCTGTGCAGGAAGTTATAGATCATTACAGGTTTAAAAACATTCAGTTCAAAATGGCCATTTGCACCACCAATACCAATGGCTACATCATTGCCCATTACCTGTGCTGCAATCATAGTAAGTGCTTCACACTGGGTAGGATTTACTTTACCCGGCATAATAGAAGAACCGGGTTCATTATCTGGTATAAACAATTCTCCTATACCACTGCGGGGACCAGATGACAACATGCGTACATCATTTGCAATCTTCATTAAACTAACCGCAACAGTTTTTAATGCACCATGTGCTTCTACTATGGCATCATGCGCAGCAAGTGCTTCAAATTTGTTTTCTGCAGTAATAAAAGGAAGGCCGGTTAATTTGGCTATGTGCTTTGCTACGTTTACAGAATAATTTTCCGGTGTATTTATACCAGTTCCTACAGCGGTGCCGCCAAGCGCCAGCTCACTTAAATGAGCTAATGTATTTTTAATAGCTTTCAATCCGTGGTTTAACTGTGATACATAACCGCTAAATTCCTGTCCAACGGTTAATGGCGTTGCATCCATAAAGTGGGTGCGCCCAATCTTTACCACTTTCATAAACTCAGCGCTTTTGGCAGCAAGGGTATCACGCAGTTTTTCAATACCAGGTATGGTTACATCTACCAGTATTTTATAAGCCGCAATATGCATCGCCGTAGGAAAAGTATCGTTGCTGGATTGCGATTTATTTACGTCATCATTTGGATGAAGAAATTTTTCTTTATCAGAAAGCTGGCCACCATTTATTACATGGCCGCGGTAAGCAACCACTTCATTCACATTCATATTGCTTTGTGTGCCGCTGCCGGTTTGCCAAACTACCAATGGAAACCAGGCATCCAGTTTTCCTTCCAGTATTTCATCGCAGGCTTTACCAATAAGATCGCTTTTTTCTTTTGGCAGTACACCCGCTTCAAGATTGGTAAGCGCTGCTGCTTTTTTGAGGTAAGCAAACGCTTTAATAATCTCTTTGGGCATTTTATTAATATCCTGCGCAATCTTAAAATTGTCAATACTGCGCTGCGTTTGTGCACCATACATTGCATCCACAGGCACTTTCACTTCGCCCATGGTATCTTTTTCAATTCTGTATTCCATATGCTTTTTTAAATTTTAGCAGAACATCTGCATTAAACAGGGCGGTAAAGGTAATAAAAGAACAGATTGCCGCGGAAGCAGTATTTATTGCTTTCATCTATACGTTTATGTCCGCAAACGTTTGCGCTATATTTAAATTGATAAAGGTTTAAGAGCGTATAAAGTGTATTTTAGTAACCGGTAAGAAATATAGCGCTTAACTTTAAATGAAATAACCTGTATGAGAAAACTATTACTAACGAATGCATTTTGCCTGCTCATTTTTTGCCTCGCTGCGCAACCCTATCAACCCAACTGGGCATCGCTTGATGCAAGGCCAACACCGCAATGGTTTAAAGATGTAAAGTTTGGCATTTTTATTCACTGGGGTGTGTATTCAGTTCCGGGTTTCAGTAAAAAAGGACAATACGCAGAATGGTACCAACATGCATTAAAGAGTAACGACTCTGCAGCAAATGCCTATCATAAAAATAAATTTGGTAACCTTACTTATTATCAGCTTGCTGACCAGTTTAAAGCAGAATTGTTTAACCCGGATGAATGGGCAAAAGTGTTTGAACAATCTGGCGCAAAATATATTGTGCTTACCTCTAAACACCACGATGGTTTTACACTATGGCCCAGCAAAGAAGCCGACCGCGACTGGGGCTTTCCATGGAATGCAGTTGCTGTTGGTCCTAAAAGAGATCTCATAAAAGATTTGTTTGCTGCTGTAAGAAAAACATCTGTGCATGCAGGCATGTATTATTCTTTGTACGAATGGTATAATCCATTGTGGCTTTCTGATAGAAATAAATTTGTAACAGAACATACATGGCCGCAAATGAAAGAGCTGATCAATACTTATCAGCCCGATGTGTTTTGGACGGATGGCGATTGGGATGCGCCTGCAGAAACATGGAAGAGCCAGGAGTTTTTAACATGGCTATACAATGAGAGCCCGGTAAAAGACAGGATTGTGGTGAACGATCGCTGGGGTTCTGGTTTGCGTTTTAATCATGCAGGAATTTATACGCCGGAGTATCAGCCAGATCTTGATTTTGAAGATCATTACTGGGAAGAAAGCCGCGGCATGGGTTTTAGTTATGGCTATAACCGCGAAGAAGATGCATGGGATTATAATTCTGCGCAATCGCTGGTATTGCAGTTAATTGATAAAGTAAGCAGCGGCGGAAATTTTTTATTGGACATTGGCCCGGATGAACATGGAAAAATTCCACCAATAATGCAGGAACGTTTATTGCAAATTGGCGACTGGATGAAAATAAACAACGAGGCAATCTACAATACAATAAGATGGAAAACACCTTCTCAATGGAGCGACGGAATGAAAGGCTTTAAACCAAAAACGGGCAGTGGCGATTTGTTATTAAAACTAACTGTTGATCCAGATCCTGGTTATGCAGTAAAAGAAATTTTTTATACCTATAACCCAACAAGCAATTCGCTCTATGCCATTTTTCCAAAGTATCCAGAAAATAATAAGCTGGTATTAAAATCTGTTACGCTTCCGTCAGGTACAGCCATCAGCTTTTTATCAACCAAAGAAAATGTTAGCTGGAAGCAGGAAGGAGAAAATGTTGTAATTAATTTGCCCGCATACGATCCCAACAAAATAAAAGCACCTTACGCTTATGCTGTAAAAATTAATAACTACGGCATGTTTGAAAAAAAACCGCTAATAAAAGTTGATTACAAAAACGTATTGCAACCAGTTGTTACGCTAGCTGTACCGGGTGTAGAAACCATACGGTATACAACAGATGGATCTGAGCCAACGCTGCAATCTGATTTGTATACAAAACCATTTACCATAAGCCAGACAAGTGTTGTTAATGCAAAAGCATTTCTTGCAGGATCATTGCCAAGCAGCACAGCATCGGAAAAAGTTATTAAATACGAGTGGCTGAAAGCATCTTCGCCCGCTAACCTTCAGCCTGGTCTTTTGTATAAATATTATGAACCCGCAGGTAATGCAACACTTCAATCAATAAAAAATACAACGGCAGCAAAAGAAGGTGTTACAAATGTTATCACAAATTCTTTACAGCAAAGAAGAGAAAACTTTGCATTGCTGTTTGATGGCTATATTAAAATTGGCAAGGATGGCTTCTATACTTTCTTCACCAATTCTGATGACGGCAGCAAATTATTTATTGATGACATAGAAGTGGTAGACAATGATGGCGACCACGGCAACAGGGGCAAAAGCGGTAAAGCAATTTTGAAAAAAGGCTATCATAAAATTACAGTGCAGTATTATAATGGTACGGGAGAAAACAGTCTTGAAGTTTTGATGCAACCAGAAGGCGGAACTAAAAGTGTGTTGGCACCGGCCATATTGTTTCATTCAAAATAGTATTTAGTATTGAGTATGTAGTAGTAAGACTCTGACGCCAGAAAATAATTTATCCATGCCTTGTATCTGAATACTATATACTCAGTACTATGTTTTGTAACCAGCAGAATTAACACAGATAAATCATCGTTGCGTCGCACACTTCAGCTAACGAAGCATTATTGAATTGCGGTTTTTATGTTCCGTAGGAACATTTGATGGGTAGAAAAATAATTTGAATGTGAATTGCGTGCCGTAGGTACGCTGGTGCTATATAATAAGTTTATGAAAAAAATCATTGCCATTTTATTGTGTACCGGAACAATGCTAACCGCTATTGCGCAGGATAATGAGTTGCCTGTAATACCGCTATATACAGCAGCAAAAGAAAATAAAGCAGTAAACGATTGGCTGGTTATACCTGAAAAAGAAAAGGCAGCAATTTACAAGTATGCGAACGGTAAGGATATTGTATTGTACAACGGGCTAATAAAAAGAGTTTTTAGGATGATGCCCAATGTAGCCTGCATTGATTACAAAAACATGAGCAACGGGCAGCAACTGCTGCGTGCTGTAAAACCAGAAGCAAGAATTACAATAGACGGCAAAGATTATAATGTTGGCGGATTGTATGGTCAAACTGAAAATGCCTACCTGCTGCCAGAGTGGGTAGATGCGTTTAAAGATAACAGCAATGATTTTCATTGTACGAATTATGCTGTTGGCAAAATTCAGCCAAAATTAAACTGGAAGCCATCATCAAAAAATTTTCACAAATCAATACCTGCGCAAGGAGTAACGCTTGGTTTTATTTACACTTCTTCATTGCCACAATTAAGCGGCTTGCAGGTAACCATAAATTATGAATTGTACGATGGCATACCGCTTATTGTAAAATCTTTGTCTATTATAAACAAAGGAGAACAGCCGCATAAACTAAATCGTGTAGTAAACGAAATTCTTGCTTTTACAGAAGAAGAAAGCGCTGTTGTAGGAACCCCGGAGCAAATGAAAAAACAGCACGGCATTTATGTAGAAACCAATTATGCATTCAACAATGCCATGCGTTACGACATCAGCGATCAAACCACGCATTGGAAAGCAGACAGCAGTTATACATCTCAGGTAAATTATTATTATCAAACACCTTGTTTGCTGGAAGTATATCCTGATAAAGCACCGGGCATAGAATTGCAACCCGGCGAAACATTTAATTCCGTGCGTACGCATGAATTATTAATGGATGGTTATGACAGGGAAAGAAGAGGGCTTGCTATAAGAAGAATGTACCAGGTTGTTGCGCCCTGGACAAATGAAAACCCCATCTTCATGCACCTGGTTAGTAAAAATGATGATGAAGTTATAAATGCAGTAAATCAATGCACAGCTACCGGTTATGAAGCATTGATTTTAAGTTTTGGTAGTCATTGCAATATGGAAGATACCAGTGCAATCAATATAAAGAAATGGAAAGCATTAGCCGATTATGCGCATGGCAAAAATATTTTGATAGGCAGTTATTCTTTGTTCAGCTCCAGGAGAATAAGCGATGAAGATGATGTAATAGATCCTGCAACAGGTAAACCAGGCGGTGCATTTTTTGGTAATGCCCCTTGCTATGGTAGCAAATGGGGCCTCGCTTATTTAGAGAAGATTAAATATTTTATAAGTAAAACTGGTTTCAACATTTTTGAAAATGATGGCCCTTATCCAGGAGATGTTTGCGCTTCCACAACACATCCCGGTCATAAAGGATTAGACGATAGCCAGTGGCGACAAATGGAATTGCAGAAGAGTTTATACCATTGGTGCAATGAAAATGGTATTTATGTAAATGCACCTGATTGGTATTTTTTAGATGGCACCAATAAAACTGGATTGGGCTACCGCGAAGTAAATTTTTCTTTATCAAGGGAGCAGCAAAAAATTTTAAACCGCCAGAATATTTTTGATGGCCTTTGGGAAAAAACGGGATCAATGAGCTGGGGTTTTGTTCCGCTTACAAAATACCAGGGTGGAGATGCTAGTGCTGTGCTGGAACCATTGAATGAACACCTTGCAGATTACAAACAACTAATGATGCAGTATTATGGAGCGGGTGTGCAAGCCTGTTACCGTGGTCCGCGATTGTATGATACAGATGCAACAAAGCAAACAGTAAGTGAAGTCATAAACTGGTATAAAAAGTATTTTGATATTCTTAATTCAGATCTTATTCATTTGCGGCGAGCAGATGGCCGCGATTGGGACGGATGGATGCATGTAAACCCGGCGCTTGCTAATAAAGCATTGGTAATGTTGTTTAACCCGTTGAAGCAAACCATTACACGTACAATTGATCTTCCATTATATTATACGGGTCTTAGCAAACAGGCAACTGTAATATTAAATGGTAAAGCAACAGTTTATAATTTAGACAGAGATTTTAATGCAAAGGTTAGCATCAGCATTCCCGCAGAAAGTTATGTATGGTTTGTGGTGAAGTAAGCATCAAAATATAATTCTCAAATCATAAAAATCTGCGTTCCATAAATGCACTGAAACACGTAACTTTAAAACCATTCAATTGCATGCTGCATGAAACGTATTTTTCAAACAAAATCATTGCTGATAATAGCCACGTTGGCAGCTGGCATTGGCATCCTCATCTATACTACCCGCAGCCAGACAATTGATTATAACACACAGGTAAAACCCATCTTCAACAAAAACTGCATTACTTGTCACGGTGGTGTACGCCGCAAAGCTGGGTTTAGTTTGCTTTTTAGATCAGAAGCATTGGCCAATACAGAATCGGGCAAGCCTGCCATTATACCCGGAGATCCTGAGCACAGCGAAATGATACGCCGGCTTACATTAAAAGATCCCGAAGAAAGAATGCCGTACAAGCACGAACCGCTTACTGCAAATGAAATTGATATTTTAAGAAAATGGGTAAAGCAGGGAGCGCAATGGGGCAACCACTGGGCATATATTCCGGTGCAATCTGTTAATGTTCCTGTAGCATCAAAATTGTTTGGCTTTTTTGGTTCTGCAAAAGACGATTGGGCAAGGAACGATATCGATCACTTTATTTTGCAAAAGCTCCAGGAGAAAAAACTTATACATGCGCAGGAAGCAGATAAGGCAACATTGCTAAGAAGGGTTAGCCTTGATATAACCGGCATGCCTGCGCCAGGTAAACTTGCACAACAATTTTTTGCAGATAAGTCGGATAAAGCCTATGAAAATGTTGTTGACAGCCTGCTTGCTTCACCACATTACGGAGAGCGATGGGCTGCTATGTGGATGGATCTTGCCCGCTATGCAGATACAAAAGGTTATGAACGAGATGATGCCCGTACTATATGGCGTTACCGCGACTGGCTAATAAAAGCTTTTAATGATAACAAACCTTATGATCAGTTTTTAACTGAACAGATTGCAGGAGATTTACTTCCAAATCCTACCGATGCGCAATTGATTGCTACTGCTTTTCACCGTAATACCATGACCAATGATGAAGGCGGAACAGACAACGAAGAATTCAGAACTTCGGCTGTGCTTGACCGTGTGAACACAACCTGGGAAGCTTTAATGGGAACTACCTTTGCTTGTGTGCAATGCCATAGTCATCCTTACGATCCGTTTACACATGATGAGTATTATAAGTTCATGGCTTTCTTTAACAATACAAGAGATGAAGATACTTATGCAGATTATCCTGTGCTGCGCAGTTTTTCAGATTCCGCCAGGGAAGAAAGTAATAAATTGAACGAGTGGTTGAGTAAAAACGCAAACCCGGAACAAACAAAAGAAATCAACCAATTTATAAAAACATGGCAGCCTGCTATTAATTCTTTGTATTGCGATGAGTTTGTAAATGGCGATCTGAATGATACCAAATGGGTGGCTTTGCGCAATAAAGGAATGGTGCGCATGCCGCATACAAATCTTAACAGCAAAACAGAACTTATTTTCCGATATGAAGCGTATGTTCCGGGCGGTATTTTTCAGATACATGCAGATAAACCAGACGGGCCGGTAATTGCATCTGTTCCTTTAAAAGTTACAAAAGGCTGGGAGATAACTGCTGTTCCTGCAATAGCAATAGCAGGCGTGCATGATTTTTATCTTACACTAACCAATAACAATGTAAAGAGGCCGGAAGACAATGCCGCTATGTTCGACTGGTTTTATTTTGGCGATCCATTTCCAGGGGCAAAACAACCCGGTTATGAAGAGAATAAGAAAAGATACTTTGGACTGATAAGCATGCAAACAACAGTAACGCCTATTATGATTGAAAACCCGGATGGCATGCAACGCATATCTCATGTATTTGAAAGGGGCAACTGGCTGGTAAAAGGAGATGTGGTAACTCCCGGTGTGCCACATGCGCTAAACCCAATGCCCGCCAATGCACCTAAAAACAGGATGGGACTTGCCATGTGGCTAACCAGTAAGCAAAATCCGCTTACAGCAAGAACAATGGTAAACCGCATGTGGGAGCAATTGTTTGGAACAGGACTTGTAGAAACGCTGGAAGATTTGGGTACGCAGGGCATTCCGCCTACGCACAAAGAGCTGTTGGATTATCTTTCTTATAAATTTATGTATGCCTATAACTGGGACGTAAAAAAATTATTGAAAGAGATAGTAATGTCTGCCACCTACCAGCAGGATTCTAAAGTTTCAAAAGATGATTTGGATAAAGACCAGGCCAATAAATATTATGCAAGAGGGCCGCGGGTGCGTTTGTCTGCAGAGCAGTTGCGTGACCAGGCTTTAAGCGTTACGGGTTTAATGAGCGATAAAATGTATGGCCCAAGTGTAATGCCTTACCAACCCGATGGTATATGGCGTTCTCCCTATGATGGACTTAAATGGGAGTTGAGCAAGGGCGAAAATAAATACCGCCGTGCAGTGTACACATACTGGAAACGAACAGCTCCTTATCCTGCTATGATGACGTTTGACGGTGTGGCCAGAGAAGTTTGTACGGCAAGGCGCATACGTACAAATACACCTTTGCAGGCATTAACTGGTCTTAATGATGAAGCTACGCTTGATATGGCCAGAAAGTTTGCATTAAAGTTGGAAGAGCTATTCCCTAAAAATCAGCAGCAACAAATTACTGTAGTGTATGAAAGGGCAACCGGCCATTCAATAGAAGCACCGGCACTTGCTACACTAACAAGGTTATATAGCGAAGCATTGAACAAATTCAATAACAATAAAGAAAACGCCTGCGAAATGGCTGGCAGTTATATAAACGATGGTAACACTGCAGCAACTGCAGCAATGGTGGTGGTTATTAATACAGTATTGAATTTAGATGAAGTGATAACGAAGAATTGAGTTAGAACCACGGTGACACGCGGAACACAAAGAAACACAGTGATATTCTCAGTGTACCTCTGTGTTTTTAGTGCCTCCGTGGTTAAATAAAATATATTATGACGCAGAAAGAATTAAATAATCAACGGTTACTGAAAGAAGCATCTAACGCTTACCTGCAGTTGCATACACGCCGTCATTTTTTAAAGGAAAGTGCAATGGGGCTTGGTGCGTTGGCAATGGGGGCTTTGCTTGGTTGTGGCAACAGAAGCGGATCGGAGAATGCTGTTGTGTTTGATGCAGCGCACCCTTTGTTGCCAAAAACACCAATGTTTCCGGGAAGGGCAAAATCTGTTATCTATTTGCACATGGCCGGTGCACCTTCTCAATTGGAGTTGTTTGATTACAAGCCGGATTTAATGAAACTCGACGGGCAGGACTGTCCGCAGTCTTTGCTTGAAGGAAAACGTTTTGCATTTATACGCGGTGTGCCCAAGATGCTTGGTCCGCAGGCAAATTTTAAACAACGTGGCGAAAGTGGTTTATGGATAAGTGATAACCTTCCGCACCTTTGTTCCGTTGCCGATGAAATTACTTTATTAAAAGCAGTTACAACAGATCAGTTTAACCATGCGCCTGCGCAATTGCTGATGCATACTGGTACGCCACGTTTGGGCAGGCCAAGCATGGGCAGTTGGGTTACTTATGGATTGGGAACAGAAAATCAAAACCTGCCAGGTTATGTAGTACTTACTTCCGGCGGAAAAAATCCTGATGCAGGAAAAAGTGTTTGGGGCAGCGGTTTTTTGCCAAGTGTTTACCAGGGCGTACAATGCAGAAGCGAAGGCGACCCGGTATTGTTTATAAATGATCCAAACGGAATGGATCGGGATTTAAGAAAAGCATCTATTGATGCTATTAATGAAGTAAATCAGCAGCAATACGAAGATTATAAAGACCCTGAAATTTTATCACGCATTGCGCAATATGAGATGGCGTATAAAATGCAGATCTCTGTTCCGGAAGTAATGAATATTAATGATGAGCCGCAATATATACATGATATGTATGGCACAAAACCAGGCAGCGGCAGCTTTGCGAATAATATTTTACTGGCTCGTAAACTTGTAGAAAAAGGCGTTCGATTTGTACAGTTGTTCGATTGGGGATGGGATAGCCATGGAACAGGCGCCGGTGATGCAGTTGATATTGGTTTAATAAATAAATGCCGCCAGGTTGATAAAGCAATGACAGCATTGCTACTGGATTTAAAACAAAGGGGTATGTTGGAAGATACACTTGTGGTTTGGGGTGGAGAATTTGGCAGAACGCCAATGCAGGAAAACCGCGGCGGAAAGAAGATGCCGTTTAAAGGAAGGGATCATCACACGGAAGCTTTTACTATGTGGATGGCTGGGGGCGGAATAAAAAAAGGATATACTTATGGCGAAACAGATGAAATTGGTTATGGTGCTGTAAGCGGTAAAACAACGCCGTTTGATATACAGGCCACCATTCTTAATCAATTGGGTTTTGATCATGAGAAATTTACTTACCAGTACCAGGGCAGGCCATTCAGACTGACTGATGTTGCAGGTAATGTGATTAATGATATAATTGCTTAGTTCTTTACCACATAGGCACAATAGGAATCATAAGGTACACAATAGTTAAGCACTATGTGAATCTATGTTTCTAATGATTCTATGTGTTGAAAAAAATGTACCAGATAGATACAATAGGATCATAAGGGACACAATAGTTAAGGTCTATGTGAATCTATGTTTCTAATGATTCTATGTGGTGAAAATAGACCTTGAAACCACAAAACCCTTATCCGGCAATGGTAACACAACGATATCTGGACGATCTATCCTATCAAATAATAGGTTGTGCAATTGAAGTACATAAACATTTAGGTCCGGGCTTACTGGAAAGTGTTTATGAAAAATGTTTCATACGAGAACTTGCTTTAAATTCAATAGAATTTAAGACGCAACTTTGGTTACCTGTGGCATACAAAGGCCTGGAGTTAGAAGCTGAATTGAGATTGGATGTTCTTATTGAAGATTGCATTTTGGTTGAATTAAAATCGATTGATGCGGTTTTACCAGTTCATCATGCCCAGGTATTGACATACATGAAATTGATGAATAAACCCAAGGGGATACTGATTAATTTTAATTGTACAAATATTTTTAGAGAAGGCCAGAAGACATTCGTAAATGAATTATATCGTGATCTTCCTGAAGTATAAATTAGGTGTTGAAATAAAAACCAACCATGCCAATCAACCGTAGAAAATTTTTAGGACTAACAGGTACTGCCGGTACGGCCATGTTATTATCATCTTTAGACAGTATTGCAGCAAAACATAAACCTGCTTTTAAAACAAATGCAGGTTATGAATTAAAAGTGCTGGGCACCAACTGGGGTTTTGCGGGTACTGTTGATGAGTTTTGTGCAAAAGCAAAAAAAGAAGGGTATGATGGGATAGAGATGTGGTGGCCGCTCAATAAAAAAGATCAGGATAATTTGTTTGCAGCATTAAAAAAACACCAATTGGATGTAGGTTTTCTCTGCGGCGGATCTCAAAGTAATGCTGCAGAACACCTGGATGCGTTTAAAAAAATGATTGATGCTGCGGCAAACAATACTGTGCAGCGGCCTTTGTATATTAACTGTCATTCGGGCCGTGATTATTTTACTTACGATCAGAACAAACTTTTTATAGATCACACAACGACGCTGGCCAAACAAACAGGTATTAGAATCTGTCATGAAACGCACCGTTCAAGAATGATGTTTGCTGCACATATCTGCCGTGGCTTTGTGGAGAAAATACCAGAACTGAAACTTACGTTTGATGTATCGCACTGGTGCAATGTGCATGAAACATTATTGCAGGATCAAAAAGAAACGCTTGATCTTGTATTGCAAAGAGTAGAACATATTCACGCACGCATTGGCCACCCCGAGGGACCGCAGGTAAATGATCCACGTGCACCCGAATGGGAAACAGCAGTAAAACAACATTTTGCCTGGTGGGATAAAGTAATTGAAAGAAAGAAAAAGAACGGCGAACGAATGACAATACTAACTGAGTTCGGCCCGCCGGATTATATGCCAACGTTGCCTTACACACGGCAACCATTAGCAGATCAGTGGGCTATTAATGTGCATATGATGAAGTTGCTGAGGGAAAGGTATGCTTAAGATAGATCGTTAAAGCAAAGAAGTTACAAGTTACAAGCTGTTAGCCATTAGCTGTTAGTAATCTGTAGGGGAAGTTGATGTAATTATAGAGATTGCGAGTTATAAATATTTTCTTTTGTAAATAAAACATACAGTTGTGCCGCAATGCTGGCAGCAAGTTTTTTGCTAACAGCTAATGGCTAACAGCTCACAGATTTTCTTATGTCTCAATTCATCGGTCACTTACATCCTGTTCTTGTACATCTTCCCATCGGTATATTGCTGCTCGCTTGTTTTTTTCAGTTGGTTTCTGCTCGTGAAAAATATGTTCACCTGGAGCATGCCATCAGCATTACTTTATTATTGGGAATGCTTAGTGCTATTGCATCTTGCATTAGTGGTTATATACTTTCCAATAGCGGCGATTATGATGGAGATCTTGTTGACAAACACCAATGGCTGGGTATAAGTGTTGCCGCAGTTTCTGTTATTTATTATTTTATGTACAGGTTTAAACCCATTAGCAGGTATAAATGGGTGTTGCCTATGTTGCTTATTTTTTTAATTACGGTTACTGGTCATTTGGGTGGATCCCTTACGCATGGTAGCGATTACCTTACTGGTGCTTTTGAAAGCATTACTGCCGATACTGTTGCTGTAAGAAAACCAATACCTAATGTGCAGGAGGCGGTTGCTTATACAGATCTTGTTCAGCCTTTGTTGCATAATAAATGTTATAGTTGTCATGGCCCTAATAAACAAAAGGGAAAGTTGAGAATGGATCAAACAGATTTGCTATTGAAAGGCGGGAAAGATGGAATTGTTCTTGAACCAGGCAAAGCCGATGAAAGCGAAATGATAAAAAGAATTTTGCTGGAAAAAGCAGATGAACATCATATGCCGCCTAAAGAAAAACCACAGTTAACAGAAAAGGAAATTGCATTGTTGCACTGGTGGATAGCAAGCGGCGCTTCCTTTACCAAAAAAACAAAGGAGATTGAACAAACAGAAAAAATAAAACCAATACTGGCATCTTTTCAAAATGCAGTTATAGAGAAAAAGGAAGTATCCGATGTTCCGGCGCAAGCAGTTGAAAAAGCAGACGATGCTGCTATTAAAAAATTGAAAGACCTTGGTGTTGTAGTAGTGCCTGTTGCAATAAACAGCAATTATCTCTCTGTAAGTTTTGTTTCTTTTTCTGCTGCTTCAGATAAAGATGTGCAATTGTTGCTACCAATAAAAAAACAATTGGTGTGGCTAAAGCTTGGCGATACAAAAATTACTGATGCATCAACAAATGTGTTGGCGCAATGCAGCAATCTTACAAAACTGCAACTTGATAGTACGGCCATTACAGATAAGGGCCTTGCAAATCTTTCGGCGCTTGCACAATTGCAATCATTAAATTTAGTAGGAACAAAAATTACAGCTACAGGACTAACTTCACTAAAAGATTTAAAAGCATTGCAATCTGTTTATGTATACAAATCAGCAGTGAAAGGAAGCGAACTCATCAGCATAAAAAAATATTTTCCAAAAGTACATATTGATACGGGTGGCTATATTGTTCCGTTGTTTGAATCTGACACCAGTTTGGTAAAACCTCCAAAACAACCAGAAGCAAAATGATAAAATATTTTTTTTGTTGTTGTATTTTTTTTAGTGGAGTTGCAATAGCTCAACCTAAACCTGAACATAATCTTGTATTTGATTCATTGGCTACGCGATGGGATGAAGGCATTCCGCTGGGTAATGGATGGATGGGTGTACTTATCTGGAAAAAAGATAACAATATAAGGTTATCGCTTGACAGGGTTGATCTGTGGGACGAACGCCCAATGCCTGGTATTGACAAGTTGAAATTTAGCTGGATAATAGATAAAGTAAAACTGAACCAGTACGATTCAGTACAAAGAATGGGGGATGAACCTTATGAAAAATATCCTGCGCCAACAAAAATACCTGGAGCTGCATTGGAATTTGATTGCTCTTCTTTTGGAAAAATAATTTCTAACGAACTGGATATAGCCATAGGATTAAGCACCATCAAATTTAAAAATGGAGTTTCCTTTTTTAATTATGTACATGCATCAAAACAAGCAGGATATTTTGGTTTTGAAAACCTGCCCGATGCCAGCATCATTCCACAATTAATGGTTCCTGCATACAATAGCAGCAAAGCTGGCGGCACAGGCAATAGCGTAGAAGGGCAGGGGTTAGAAAGACTTGGTTATAAAAAAGGAACAGTTACAAAAACGGCTACTGCTATACGTTACCATCAGCCTACGTGGAATGGAAATTATTATGAAGTGCTGGTGCAATGGA
This sequence comes from Chitinophagaceae bacterium, assembly GCA_044227095.1. Classification (GTDB taxonomy): domain Bacteria; phylum Bacteroidota; class Bacteroidia; order Chitinophagales; family Chitinophagaceae; genus JACMLD01. The sequence goes on from JBGAFV010000001.1 coordinate 1,928,097, forward strand.
AAAAATTTTCTACTAATCATATAATAGGGCAGTGGACAATTTCTGTTAATAAGCCTGCCGTATTGCCCGAACTAAATACAGCAGCTAAAGAACCAACCGGTTGGGCATTGCACATTGCATGGTGGCAGGATTACTGGAACAGATCTTCAGTTTCATTACCAGATGCACAACTGGAGAAACAATATTATTTGGAAATGTATAAGTTTGGTTGTGTTGCACGCAGCAATACGCCGCCTATTTCTTTGCAGGCAATATGGACAGCAGACAATGGAAACCTGCCGCCGTGGAAAGGAGATTATCATCATGATCTAAATACACAATTAAGTTATTGGCCTGGTTATACCGGCAATCATCTTGATCTTACTGCATCTTATACCAACTGGCTTTGGAAAATTAAAGACGTAAATAAAAAATGGACAAAACAATTTTTTGGAGTTGATGGATTGAATGTACCAGGCGTTACTACAATTTCTGGTAAAGAGATGGGCGGATGGGTGCAGTATTCGCTAAGCCCAACAACGTCCGCATGGTTAGCACAACACTTTTACTGGCAGTGGAAATATAGTATGGATGAAAAGTTTTTGAAAGAGAAAGCGTTGCCTTATATTCTTGATGTAACTAAATTTATTATTGGGGTAAACAAAGAAGGTAGCATAGGAAATACGCTATTGAGTTCAAGCCCGGAATACCATGATAACTCTATTAATGCATGGTTTAAGTCGTACACTAATTACGATCTTGCTTTGCTTAAAAGCGCTGTGGCCAATTTTTGGTCGGTGAATGATCCAAAAAAAGGGGTAATTAAATTTAATACAGAAAGTGACAGGTTGAAATTTGATGCTAACGAAACTGGTCTCACTATTGCACCCGGTCAAAACCTTGATGAATCTCATCGTCATCATGCGCATTTGATGGCTATCTATCCATTAGGTTTGTTAAGTCCTGATGAAGCAGATCAAAAACAATTGATTAATAAATCGCTCCGCTGGCTAGAGACAATGGGTACACGCAACTGGTGTGGTTATTCTTTTACCTGGGCGGCTTGTATTTATGCAAGAGCAAAAGAAGCAGACAACGCAGAAAAGATGCTGAAGATTTTTTCATCTAACTTTTGTTCTTCCAATAGTTTTCATTTGAATGGCGATCAGAAAGGTGGGCAATATTCATCTTTTACTTACAGGCCATTTACATTAGAAGGTAATTTTGCATTTGCACAAGGTGTACATGAAATGCTGATTCAATCTTACAATGGGTACATTGAAATATTTCCGGCGGTTCCTTCTTCATGGAAAAATGTTGGTTTCAAAAATTTAAGAACTGAAGGCGCATTTCTTGTATCAGCAAAAAAAGAAAATGCTGTTATTGATCAGGTAATTGTTACTGCAGAACAAGGTGGTGAATTAAAACTAAAACTTCCTTTTAAAACATGGTTTGTAAGAGATTTTGACAGGCAACAAATACATAACAGCGACCAAAACATTGTTAGCGTACATTTGAAGAAAGGGCAAACTATTATTTTTAAAAACGGGTACGAGTAGAATTAGGGATGTCTGATGTTATTATGGCTGATGGCTGATTTCTAAATTTCAATTTTATATCGAAAAAGCAATCTGATTTTTTTTTAAAAGTTGTTATAATAGAAGATATCAGACATTTTCACATCAGCCATCAGAAATTTATTTGAATCTTTCCTATACAATAACTACAAGAATTATGAACAGACGCGACTTTATAAAATACACAACACCGGTAATTATATTACTGGCCAATGGAAAAATTATACAGGCCAGCGAAACCGATTCATACCAATGGCGCAAGCGCAAAATAAAATTGCGGTTTGCTGTGGCTTCAGACGGGCATTATGGCGAACCTAAAACTGAATACGAAAAGTATTTTGAAACAATGGTAAACCGTGTTAATGAAGAACATGCCGCAAACCCTTTTGCTTTTTGTATGGTGAATGGTGATATTGTTCACAACGATAAAACATTGTACCCTGCTGCAAAAGCTGCATTGGATAAACTACAAACGCCTTACTATGTTAGCCAGGGCAATCATGATCATGTAACAGCAGATGAATGGAAAACTATCTGGAACATGCCCGTTAACCATGATTTCAGCATAAAGAAAAATTCTTTTTTAATAGGCACTACATCAGATGAAAAAGGAACCTACCTCTGTCCCGATGTAAAATGGATTGAAAGCAAATTGGAAGAACACAAACACCAGGATCACGTCTTTATCTTTCTGCACATCAATCCCGGCAAACAAACTGCTAATGCTGTAGATTGTCCTGAGTTGTTTGATGTACTGGCAAAATACAAAAATGTAAAAGCGGTTTTTAACGGCCATGATCACGACGAAGAAGGCATCAAAACAAAAAACAACATTCCTTTTATTTTTGATGCGCATTTTGGCGGTAGTTGGGGAACGGCGTATCGCGGCTTCAGGGTAGTAGAACTAATGAAAGACAATTCTCTTGTGACGTATATTATGAACCCGTTGGAGAGGATTAATGATGCGGTTGTCTGAACCATTGCTGATTTGCTGATTTTGAGATTTTTAAAATCCCGAAATCGATAAATCCCAAAATCAATCAATAAATTTCTATTCCCCTTTAAAATTTGCTTTTCTCTTTTCTAAAAATGCAGCGGCGCCTTCTTTTGCATCTTCGGTATCAAACAATTCACCAAAAGCCTGTACTTCTTTTTGTAAGCCATTGCCGTTGCCATAAGCCGCAATATTGGTAAGGGCAATAACATGTTTAATAGCAATTGGCGCTTTTGTATTAATCACTTGCAGGATTGCTTTTGTTTTATCAAGCAGTTCCTCTGCTGTTGTTACATAATTTACAAGACCAAGTTGTTTTGCTTCTGTAGCGTCAATCATATTGCCAGTCATCATCAGCTCCATTGCTTTTCCTTTTCCAATCAATTGTGTTAAGCGTTGTGTGCCGCCATAGCCTGGTATAAGACCGAGGTTAACTTCGGGCTGACCAAATTTTGCATTATCGCTGCACAACCTGAAATGACAGGCCATTGCAAGTTCGCAACCGCCGCCTAATGCAAAACCGTTTACTGCTGCAACAATTGGCTTGGGGCTGTTTTCAATTTTACTGAAAACAAGATCCTGTCCTTTTTGCGCAAGTGCCTTTCCTGCATTGCCATCCAATGCGGTAAACTCGCTAATGTCTGCACCCGCAACAAATGCTTTTGCACCGCTGCCGGTTATAACTGCACTTTTAATTTCTTTGTTGGTATAAACTTCTTCAATTACTTCACCTAGTTCTGCAATCACTGTTTTGTTGAGTGCGTTTAATTTATCGGGTCTGTTGATGGTGATGATGTAAATGTTATTTTCTAACAACGTGGTTATCGCTGTGTACATAATGTATAGTTTAAAATGAATTTAAATAGCTGATAATTTTTTCAAAAAATCATCCCTTCTGCGTGTAGATACTTCAATGTCAGATCCATCCATCATAGTAACAAATCCCCCCTTTCCTTTGTTGTAACTTTTTATATACGCCAGGTTAATGAGATGGGAGTTGTGAATCCTGAAAAAGTTATATTCACTAAGCATTTCTTCAAAGTCTTTTAAAATTTTTGCTACGGTAAGCTTTTGTTTGTCTTTCATAAAAATGGTGGTGTAATTTATGTCAGACTCGCAGCGAACAATATCATCTACCTTTAAAACTACCAAACCATTTACAACCGGCACACAAATTCTTTTCCCTGCTCCATAAAAATTGCCCAACAGTGTTTCCAGTTTTTGCGTTGTTTCTATTGTAGGATTTTTTTCTATCAACCGCGTAACTGCCTGTTTCAAATCATCTGCATCTATGGGTTTTAAAAGATAATCTAATGCACTGAATTTAAAAGCCTGAACCGCATACTTTTCATAAGCAGTAGTAAAGATGATTTCAAATTTTACATTGCCCAGTTGTTTCAGGAGCTCAAAACCGGTAGTGCCATTCAATTGCACATCCATAAAAACCAGGTCGGGCTTATATTTGTTTATTGCAGATAATCCTTCTTCGGCAGTTGTAAAGCTATCCATCAGGTGAATAGCGTTTGGCAGGTGTTCTGCCAGCAATCCGCTTAGCCTGTCAATACAATGCTGTTCATCATCAATTATCAATGCTCTTATCATATTGTAAATCTAAAAACTTAATTGCAAAGGAAGCATAACTTCTACTTTTGTTCCCTGTTGCAAATCGGAAAGTTGTACAGCTGCTTCGCTATTTTTTGTTTTGTTCAGCAAATCAATTCTTTCCCTGGTAATTTTCATACCAAGCGATTTTTTGTTTCCACTTGCACTTGCATTAAGTGCAGCTTCTTTTCTGCCAATGCCATCATCCTCTACACTGCAGTTAATCATGCTGCCTTCTTTTTTTATTTGTACAATTATTTTTCCTTGTCCTTGTTTTTGTGCAATACCATGCCAGATGCTATTTTCTACAAAGGGTTGCAGTATAAGTGGCGGAACAATTGTATTTTCTTTATCAATGGCATCGTCTACTTTTATTTCATAGGTAAACTTATTGTTCATACGCAGGCTTTCCAGTTGCATATAAAGCTCAAGCGCTTTTAAATCTTCGGCAAGTAGCACTTCTTTTTTTTCTGAGTTTTCAAGTATAAGGCGCATTAGTTTGGCAAACTTTGAGAGATATTCATCCGCCAGTTTTGTATTGTTCTTTGCAATGTAATCACTAATAGAGTTTAAGGAATTGAAAATAAAATGCGGGTTCATTTGTGCACGTAACGCCTTCATTTCTATATCGCCAATCTCAGCTTTTAATTCCGCCTGCTCCTGTTTTGCAACTGCGTCTCTTTTTCTTTTATAAAATACAAAAGAGAAGATAGCGCCGCATAGTAAAATCAATGCGCCGGCTATAGTAGCGTTTCTTACCGTTTTCTGTTGTTTTATTTCTGCAGTATGTTCGGCATTTAATACGGCTTCTTTTTTTTCAGCTTCAAACTTCATTTCCTTACGGGTAATCTCCTGTTTCTTTTCGTTGTTTAACAGGCTATCCCGTGCTGCAATAAATTGTTTGTATTCATTTAATGCAGGTTGAAACTTATTTTGTTTTTCATAAACAGTGCTTAGTACTTCGTGTGCTTCATTTTGAGATTGAAGTGAACCAATCTCAATAGAATATTTAAGTGATTGCGATGCATAAAAATTAGCTGAATCGTATTTGCCGGCCAGTATGTATAGTTGGGCCATATTGTTCATGGCTGAAGCTGTAGCGCTTTTATTATTATTTTCTTTTGCCAGTTGCATAGACATGCGGTATTCTTCCATCGCTTTTTCTGTATCTCCTGTTTTTTTATATACAGAACCGATGTCATTATACACAAGCGAAGCGATATTTGTATTCTGAAGGCTTTGTGCAATGGCAAGTCCTTTTTGTAAATTTTTCAGTGCTTCAGGGTAGTTGGCATTCTCCAGGTAAATACCGCCAATATTTATCCATGCATTCATTTCATAAGTAGTATGCTTCATTTCCTGCGATGTGGCGAGCAGCTTTTTATAGTAATCCATTGCTTTTTCTCGCTGGCCCATATCTGCATAAATGTTGGCAATATTATTATACACACTTGCGTCAAAGAGTTTATTCTTAAGCGGCACACCTTCTTTTAATGACTGTTGAGAATAATCCATTGCATTTAAAAGGTCAGACTGAAAATAATACACAAGCCCTTTCTCACGCAATGAAAGCGCAATTCCTTTTTGCCATTGTATTCTTTTTGCCATCTCCAATGCTTCATCGGCCAGTTTCATGGAGGTATCTGGTTTTTCATACACCATGGCATAAGAAAGGTTAAGCGTATTGGTAATGCGGTTAGAATCTTCTTTTGTGCTTTGCTTTAGAACTTTAAGCAGCGAATCGGGGTAAGCGGCATCCTGGCTATTAGCTTGTAAAAAAATCAATGAAAAGAATATAATGAAGCAGTTGCTTTTCATGAGCTAAGGGTTAAAGTAGTAATGCCGGTTGCGCAACTGTAATTTAAAAATTCCCGGTCAATAAATAACAGCTACTTGCAAAAAATAGACAGCCTTCTGCAAATAATAAACCCGCCCTAATCGGTTCTCTGCCTAAAGTGAACGAATAATAAATGAATGCCAGCAGAAAATAAACCATGCTTGCCGGCTGTTGCACAGGTTGGTAAGTTTGAATGACAATACCCCGGCATTATTTTTTAACCATTCAATCTTATTTTATGCGAAGTAATTTTTGTAAACCCAAAGCAATGCATGTTGCAGCATTCATTTGCATTTTTCAATTGTTGATGCTACCGGCTTTCTCTCAGTCAAAAACAAATGAAGCACCATTTGTAAAAGGATCTAAAAGCATAGGTCTCTCTGCCGGGTTTGGAATTGCATACGATTATACTTCTGGCTATAGCGGACTTCCTGCTTTTGCACTTACTTACGACCAGGGCTTCTTTGAAGAAGTTGGTCCTGGCACTATTGGCATTGGGGTAATAGCTGCTATAAAAACTGCGCATTACAGTTATTCAAACGGCACCAAAGCAACATGGAACAATTATTTTATCGGGTTGCGGGGAACTTATCATCTCACACTTCTAGCAGATAAGAACAATAAGTTTGATCCTTATGCTGGTGTTACTGTTGGTGCAAGAATTTATAAATACTCAGATAAATACTATTCTTATACAGCTGACAAGGTTTATCCAACTATTGGTGCTTTTGTTGGTGCCAAATACAATTTTGCGAAAAATTTTGGTGCATTTGCAGAGTTAGGTTATGACATATCATTTGCAAGAATAGGCATCTGTTTTAATTTCTAATTTTTTCAATCACCTTCTATATAACTTCTGTATGAAAAAGATAACCAACATAACTACACTCATTATTTCTTTTTTTGCATTTTCTCTTACTATTGCGGCACAGGAAAACCTTATCCTTAAAAAAAGGCTAGCCATTGTAAACTTTGTTGATGGTACCGAAGGACAGACAAAAACTGCAGCAGTAAGTACAAGAGGATCTTCGCAAAGAACTACAACCACTTCTAATTACAGCAGCACACTTATTACAATGCTGGGAACAGAGTTGGTAAAAAGCAATGCATTTATACTAATTGAAAGGCAACAGTTAGACGCTGTATTTAAAGAGCAGGAACTGGGAGCAAGCGGCGCTACTACTAAAGAATCTGCAGCCAAACTGAACCAGTTGCTGGGTGTACAATTGCTGATAACAGGCAGCATTACAGAATGGGGAAATAAATTGCAGAACGATAATCACAGTGCAAGAGGTATTTTTTCAAAAAACAATTCAAAGAATACGGCAAGGGTAGCGCTTGATCTGCGTATTATTGATGCTTCTACCGGGGAGATTATAATGGCAGAAACGGCATCAGGCACAGCAGAATCAAAATCGAGCGGGGTAACGGTAATGGGCATTGGTGGGACAGGTGCAGTTGCTGACAATTCTTTAATGGATAGCGCTGTGCGCAAAGCCGTAGTAAACTGTGTTGATCTTATTAAAACTGCTTCTTCAAAAATAATGTGGCAGGGTTCGGTTCTAAAAGTAAATGGAGATGGTACTGTTATTGTAAAGCCAGGTTCGGCAAGTGGTGTAAAAGAAGGAATGGAGTTTACTATTTATGAAAAGGGCGAGGAGTTAAAAGATCCTGATACCGGCCTCTCACTTGGCAGCCAGCTAAAACCTGTTGGCGCTTTAAAAATAACCGGCGAATTTGGCGATGGCGGCAAAGCTGCTACAGCAAAAATAACTTCGGGGAAAAGTATTAAAGCAGGGAATGTTATAAAACCAAAATAAAATTGATTGAGTAATTGCATTTAAAAACCGCCTCATTATGTAAACGGGCGGTTTTTAATCTTTCAGGGTTTATGCAAAAAGATGAGGGTTAAAATTTTCTATGCTGTCTTACCCAATCACGTATATAGGTTGCTATATCGCTTGTAGGTGTGCCGGGTGCAAATAATTTACCAACGCCTATAGCATTCAGTTGTTTCATGTCGTCTTCAGGTATTATTCCGCCACCGGTCAGCAATACATCATCCATTCCTTTTTCTTTCATCAGTTGTATAATTTTAGGAAACACAGTATTGTGTGCACCACTCAAAATGCTGATGCCAATTGCATCTGCATCTTCCTGTAAAGCTGCGTTCACTACCATTTCAGGTGTTTGGCGCAAACCTGTATAAATTACTTCCATGCCTGCATCGCGTAGCGCAGCAGCAATTACTTTAGCGCCACGGTCGTGGCCATCTAACCCAACTTTGGCAACCAATACCCTTACAGGTCTCTCTTTTATAGCAGGCTTATTATCGTTCATACAATCAAAATTAGGTAATTGGGCTCAGTACATAGTATTTAGTATATAGTATGTAGACTGCGGCGTTTATATCCAAATACTTTATAGTCTATACTTCTCTTGCCGCGTATCTGGATACTAAATACTATATACTCAATATTTAATGCCTGTTGTCTTCTTTTTTTTCTTTTCAAGTTTTTCAATAAAAAATTTTTTAAAAGTACTGTCCGGGCCTTTTAGTACAATAATAAGATCTCCTTTTTCTCTTGCATATGCAGAAGTAATGCTATCAGATAAAGTGGCAGATTTAAAATTTTTTATAAAAGGATGTTGCATTTCATTTTCATCGTCTGTTAATAACACCAGGTTATCAAAATCATATTTCTCCGGCATCCAGTATAAAAAACTGGCATTATCGCTATATGCCTGTGGTAAATTATATTTTCTTCCGTAATAATTTACTGCACCGGCTTGGCCGTAATTGTCGCAAAATAAAATGGCGGTCTTTTTTTCGTTACTGTCTAGTGTATTGTAAGCAACTGCCATTTTCTTTGCCATTTCTTCCCATGCAAGCATATCAGCAAAATCTTGTGGCAGGGGATGGTTTTTTTGATCTTCCCATTTTAATGCACCCGTTCTTTCTGTACGTTTTTTCTTATAAAATGCTACAAGTTTTGCAGGTTCATATATTGGCAATGCTATGGGTACAAATAAATAACCCAATGCTACTGCAAACACTACAACGGCATATCGCCAAAATTTAAAGCGGGTAATGGTTGATTGCTCTATATGATATGCACCAAAGGCGCAAAGTATAGGATATACACCCAGTGCGTAATAATTTTTTCCATGACCAAGCAACAACAATACAATTACAAATACATAAGCCAATGCAATAAACCGGTATTGATTTGTTTTGCCGCTAAAACCGGTAAAGTATAAACCAGCCATCCATATAAATAATGCAGGCAGGTTCATTAGCAATTGATCAATTATAAAACTCATTGGGCTCACATACTGTAACTGCGTTTCCTGCAATTCCTTCATGTGGTACACTACAGGAAAATGATGATTGTATTGCCAGAGAAGATTGGGCAGAAAAATTATAAATGCAAGCAGCGCACCAATCCAAAAATGTTTGTTCACAAATATTTTTCGCTGAGCGGTTAATAGCACGCCTAATAAAATACTTAACACAAAAAAGGCAACAGAGTATTTACTTAGCATACCGAGGCCAACACTTACACCAAAAACATACAGCCATTTATTTTGTTGTGTTTGAACAAATGAAATTATGCTCCATGCTATTACTGTCCAGAAAAATATTTCCAGGAAATTGGGCTGAAACAAAAAATGTACACGCAGGTAAGAACCGGTGATAAAAGGAAGAAAACCCAATACAATGGCAAACCATTTTCCACCCAAAGAAAGAATGGTTTTTGCCACTATTAAAAATGTAAGTGCACCAAACAGCGATGGCCAGAATTTTATCCAGAACATACCGCCGCCACATATATTTACCAACCACGCAAATACGGAAAGCAATGGCGGTACTTCCATATATCCCCATGCCATGTGCTGGCCTTCTGCCAGGTATAAAAATTCATCGCGGTGAGGTTCGTAAGCCGAACTCTGTAAAAGGAAAGGGAGTGCCAGTTTAATCAAAGCCAGAAAAAATATCAGCCTGTAAGATGGCTTCATACATTTTACTTTTTATGGAAGTTACAAACGCTTTCATAAATAAGTGTTTTTGAGGCACAATAAAACAATCTTTCAGCAAACCGGTCATAATTTATTACAGACTATTCCAACTGTAAAAAAAATATATAATCTTTATGGATACCTCTAAACCAGACTTATGCAAAACAATGCAACAAGTGAAATTGCGTCTTACCTTGCTCATCATGATTATTCCCTGGCAGTAAGAAGAATGCTGGATTTTAGTATGGATACGGGGGATGAAAAGCTGATGTACGATTCTATAGTTTGGAGCAAAACGTACAGGCGGCATCAAAATGAAGGAAGTGACAAGCAAGTGCCTGAAACGTTTTTGGAAAGCGGCCAAAATCTCCTTGCCAGGTTACAGGAATCCGGAAAAAATACAGCAAGCCAAAATTATTCACTCATTGATGCTGCCAATATCAGCAAAAAATATTCTAAGAGTACTTTCAGTTTAAAGCCAGTTAACCTGCAATTAAACACCGGTGATATACTGGGTATAGTAGGTGAGAACGGAAATGGAAAAACTACTTTGCTAAGGTGCCTTTCCGGACAATTAGCTATCGACAGCGGTAATATTGATTATAAACTTCTCAATCGTCCGGATTATTACAGTATAAAAAACCATGTTGTTTTTATACCGCAGCGCATTCCAAAATGGTACGGGTTATTAAAAGACAATCTTCATTTTTCCGCTTCAATAGCAGGCATAACAGGAAATAGAAATGAATTGATAGTAAACTTTATGCTGGAGCGGCTAAATCTTTCTGATTATGCACATCTTACCTGGGGCCAGATAAGCAGTGGTTACAGAACACGTTTTGAAATTGCAAGGGTTCTATTGCAGCAACCACGTTTGCTAATACTGGATGAGCCACTTGCCAACCTTGATATAAATGCGCAGCAAACCATACTTGCAGATTTAAAATTTATTTCGCAATCAGCTTATCACCCAATGGGTGTTATACTCAGTTCTCAACAGTTGCACGAAGTAGAGAAAGTAGCAGGTAAAGTTATTTTTATAAAACAAGGCGAATGTATTTTTAAAGCCGATGAAAAGCTACAACAGGAAGTAAGCTTTGCACTGGAGCTTGAAACTACTAATAGTCGCGAATCAATTACAGAAATATTAAACGATCCTGAAATAGAAATACGATACAATGGTGGATTTTATACCATTATCTCATCGCACCAATCTGTACAGCAAATAATCGGTAAGCTTATTCAGAACCAAATAAACATTACTTATTTCAGGGACATTACTTATTCTACAAAGCGCCTTTTTTAAACCTGTTACAATATATATGAAAAATAAACGCCTCTTAGTTCCAGGCTTTCTAAATAAACTCGACAGGTATCTTTTGCTGAATAAGCCCGATACATGGTCTGCAAGAACACACCTCGTTTTTTATTATGGACTACTGTTTGCTTTTGCATTAACGGCAATATGTTTTTTAATACCAAATGATCCCCGCCAAAATTCAAACGTTTTTAGCTGGAGTTTTTTTGTAGCAATGCTTTCAGGAATTGGTTTTATAATATGGCTCATTTACCTTTTGCGGTTTAATGTTTTTAAGCGTTTTGGTGTTGTTTCCAAAGGCGATAATGTAAAAACTTTTTTATTATATAGTTTGAGTATTGGAACAATGGTGGCTGTTGCTTTTATTCCATCAGTTGTAGAATCTATAAGGGCCAATAACACTTATAGCAGCGCAGAACTTGTGCAGGATATTAATAAAATGAATATTGATATTTGCCGGCTGAACTATGATTCTATACCGCATAGATGGGATACAGATACTTTTTTGATGAAGAATAAAAAAGAAAGTTCTTATCAAAAAGTAGAAGTGGAAGAGTATGATGATGCAGAAGGCGATGTGGTTGTTGCAACCGCCAGCACAAACAATTTTCATGAAATCGATAAAGCAGATTTTGAATTTAAGAAAGAATCGGCCGATAGCAGCAAATTGCTTAACGACTCTATGCTGGTAGTGTATGATTGCCCTGACTATAATTTTGTGAATTCTTACTATGCCAATTACGCTGTAAGAAATAAAATTCTGAGTTCTGCAGCTATTTACAATAAATTTTTAAAAGCGGGTACTTTTCCGGATAAAGCCCAACTAAACAAGGAACTGGAAGCAACATTAAGAAAGTATGCCCCGCTATTTATTGTTTACTATGCAGAACGGCGTGAAGGTTACCGACAGCGGATGAGCAGCAAGTACGGTTTATATTCAGTTAATGAAAGCGTTGGAAATATAATGAAACGTAAGTTTCGTTGGAATGAAAGTACGCTTCAAATTTGTGCCAGGGTATTCTATTATATAACGCTTGTATTAAGCCTGCTGGTTTTTATATTCAGGCGTAGTACAGTAAAGACTTTTTTCCTGTCGATACTTACATGTATTGTGTTATTAATTCTTACGTCACTGGTGCTGGTATTTGTACAGTCAGGAGATATACTTCCATTTGTTTGTTGTGTTGTTTTATATTTTGTCTTTCTTGTATTTGCTATCTCTGTATTTTATAATAAAAAGAGAATGGCGGCTAGTGGAATCGGTTTAAACCTTACTGTTTTTTTTACCGTATTTGTACCATTAATTGTAACAGCAATGTATTATAGTATACTCAGGTATACAGAAAGGATAAGAGAACAATACAGTTTTAAAAAATTTGAAAATGAAAACCTGCATTATTTCTTAGCTGAAGTAATTGGATTTGTTCTTTTACTGGTATTGATTGAAACTGTTTTTAAGAAGCTTTACCGTAGATGGTATGCCTTGCCAGAACAATAATTTTACTTGTGAATGATTGATGCTTTGCGCAGCACAAATCGTTCCTACGGAACGAAACTTTCTATTTACATTTAATTCTACCTACAAAATGCCCCTATGGGGCATTAAAAGTTTTAATTAAGAACGATTTATCCAAAAAGAGCTACTGCAGTTTTTATTCTTTGTATGGTTTCATGTTTACCAATAACAGCTGCTATATCAAAAGCAGCAGGGCCAAATTTTCCGCCTACCAGCATAACACGCAATGGCATTAGCACATCGCCTGGTTTAATGGAATTGGCAGCGGCTATTTCTTTAAATTCTTTTTCAAGATCGGCTGCATCCCATTGTTGCATTAACTCAAACTGGCGTACGGTTTCTGCAAAGAATAATTTTTTCTGTTCGTTCCATTTTGGTTTTACGGCATCTACATCAAGCTGTTTGGGAGCATTAAAAAAGAATGAAGCTTGTTGAGGAAAATCATTTAAAAATGTACAGCGATCTTTTACCAACGCAATTACTTTATCTAGATAAGCATCGTTTGTTATAACCAAACCATTTGCTTCCAGTACATCTTTTACCTTAAACCTTAAACCTTCCACCTTATAACCCTTTATCCATTCGTGGTTGTACCATTTTGCTTTTTCATAGTCAAACTTTGCGCCTGCTTTGTGCACACGGTCCATAGAAAATTTTTCTACCAGTTCATGTAAAGAAAATATTTCCTGTTCTGTACCATCGTTCCAGCCAAGCATTGCCAGCATATTGGTAAATGCTTCCGGTAAAAAACCAAGTTCACGAAAGCCTTTTGTAAGTTCATTGGTTTTTGGATCGGTCCAATTCATTGCAAAAACAGGAAATCCTAATCTATCGCCATCGCGTTTGCTAAGTTTTCCATTGCCATCGGGTTTTAAGATTAATGGAAGATGTGCCCATTGCGGCATGTTTTCAAGTCCAAATAAATATTTCCATAGCAATACATGCACAGGTGCACTGGGCAACCATTCTTCGCCCCTGAAGGCATGAGTTATCTGCATGAGGTAATCATCTACTACCACGGCAAGATGATAGGTTGGCATTTCATCGGCTTTCAATAATACTTTGTCATCCGACTGCGATGAATTGAAAACTACTTCGCCACGGATCATATCCGTAAACCTTACATCTTCATTGTCGGGCATTTTTATGCGGATGACATGCGGCGTGTTTGCTGCCAGCAATTTTTCTACTTCTGCAGCAGGAAGCGTTAATGAGTTTTTGAGGCCTGCCCTGGTAGCGTGATTGTATTGAAAATTGGCAACAGCCGTACGCTTTTCATTCAGCTCTTCCGGCGTATCAAAAGCATAATAGGCATGCCCGTCTTTTACAAGTTGTTCAGCATATTGTTTGTAGTTCTTTTTACGCTCGCTCTGACGGTAAGGCCCATACGCCCCGCCATGCACAGGACTTTCATCCGGCACCAGTCCGCACCATTCAAGACAATCCAGTATATACTGCTCAGCGCCGGCAACAAAACGGGTTTGATCGGTATCTTCTATCCTTAAAACAAAATCGCCGCCATGCTTACGGGCAAACAGATAATTGTATAAAACGGTCCTAACCCCGCCAAGGTGCAGCCCTCCTGTAGGACTGGGCGCAAACCTTACTCTTATTTTTTTTGACATGGCGCCAAAGATAATTATTTGGGAGATGGATTTTTTTTAAGAAATATTTTTTTACTGATTACAGCTAAGCAAAATGGTTTTAATAATTTGAAAACCAGCATACAGCAATAAAATAGAAAGCAATAAACCGATGCATGGAAAATGAAAGGCTGAATTTTTTTTTATATTTTTTTATGTTTTCATGCAGCAAATCAGATCTTCTTCATGTCACATTAAAAGAATATTAAAAAAGTTTTTCAGTATTGCCTTTTCCTTTTACATTCGTGCCTCGAAAATTAAACCTGTCTTACTATATTATGGTTAAGGCCTAATGAAATAACCAATACCAACTGCGAATGCATAATCCCGCCAACAGGCGGGATTAGCTTTTTAGGGCATACCACAAGAGCACGAATTACCCGAATGGCTGCTAATTTGATAAATCATAGTAAATAAAAAAGGCTTCCAGGTTTGCTGGAAGCCTTTTTTATTTATCAAAACCATTTGTACTAATTAGTGTAATTCGTGAGAATTAGCGTTAAACAGCAAAACTCTCTCCGCAGGCACAACTGCGGCTTGCATTGGGGTTGTTAAAGTAAAACCCTTTGCCATTAAGCCCGTCTGAAAATTCAAGCGTTGTATTAACTAGGTATAGAAAGCTTTTAAGATCAGTTACCACTTTTATACCGTTGTCTTCAAAAACCTGGTCGGATGGTTTGGTAACGTTGTCAAAATCCATTTTATAACTAAGGCCGGAACAACCACCCCCTACTACAGATACCCTCAGAAAATAATCCTTATCAAACTTTGAATCTTCTGCCATAAGGTGATGTATCCTATCTTTTGCTTTATCGCTGATGTAAATCATAATATAGTATTTAGTATTCAGTATTAGAATTAAGACGGGTCCGATATAGTGCAAGTGGTATTCATCTGAGTACTACATGCTCAATACCTTTCTTTTTGCTACCACCGCTTCGGAAACTTCTTTAATCACAAAATCAATTTCTTCTTCTGTTGTAAAACGACCAGCTGCAAAACGCAATGCGGCAAATGCCATTTCATCGCTTAAACCCATTGCTTTTAACACGTGTGATGGTTCCATTGTTGCAGATGTACATGCACTTCCGGAACTAAGCGCAATATTTTTGCTAAGGCCCATCATCAACCCTTCGCTTTCTGTAAATTTAAAAGAAAGGTTGGTTACATGCGGCAAACGATGCTGGCGGCTTCCGTTTATACGCACTTCATCCAGTTTTAAAAAAGCCTGTTCCAGTTTGTCTCTTAAAAGGCACAAACGTTTTGCATCATTTGCCATTTCATTTTTTGCCAGTTCAGCTGCTTTACCAAAACCGGCAATAGCGGGTACATTTAATGTTCCGCTGCGTATGCCTCTTTCGTGGCCGCCGCCATCCATTTGTGCTTTTAGTTTAACGCGGGGATTTTTGCGGCGTACATACAATGCACCAACACCTTTTGGCCCATACATCTTGTGTGCACTTAATGCCATTACATCAATACCATCTTTATTTACATCTACAGGTATTTTACCAGCGGCCTGTACTGCATCGCTAAAAAAAATTACGTTATGCTTTCTTGCAATGGCGCTTATTTCTTTTACAGGCTGAATAACACCCGTTTCATTATTGGCATACATAACAGCAATAAGAATGGTAGCAGGTTTTATAGCTGCTTCCAGTGTTGCTGTATCAATTCTTCCGTCTGGTTGTACATCAAGATAAGTAATCTCTGCACCTTTCTTTTCAAGATGTTTGCAGGTATCCAGTACGGCTTTATGTTCTGTGTTAACAGTAATAATGTGGTTGCCTTTGCCGCTGTACATTTCAAACACACCTTTTATTGCAAGATTATCTGCTTCTGTGGCACCGCTGGTAAAAACTATTTCCTGCGGCTCTGCATTAATTAAAGCTGCTACCTGTTCCCTTGCATATTCTACTGCTTCTTTTGCTACCCACCCAAAAGAATGATTGCGACTGGCTGCATTGCCGTAATGCCGTGTAAAATATGGAAGCATAACTTCTACCACCCGCGGATCGCAGGCAGTAGTAGCATTGTTATCCATATAAACCGGCAGGCTGAGCATAAAAAAACCTTTATTTAGTAAACACAAATTTACCCTAATTGGTTCTATTTTTATAACTTAAATGAGCGAATTAATGGTTGATATAGTATTGCAAAACCCTAATACTCAATATAAATACTATGAATAGAGTAGAGCATATTGGCATAGCAGTAAAAGACTTAAGCGTATCTGTTCCTTTGTTTGAAAAATTATTGAATGCCACTTGTTATAAAACAGAAACAGTAACAAGCGAAGCTGTAAACACTGCTTTCTTTAAACAGGGCGATACAAAAATTGAATTGCTGGCAAGCACAACCGAAGATGGTGTAATTGCAAAATACATTGACAAAAAAGGAGAAGGCCTTCATCATATTGCTTTTGAAGTAGCCAATATTCACACAGAAATGGAAAGGCTTAAAAAGGAAGGTTTTGTTCTTTTAAATGAAACGCCCAAAGAGGGTGCAGACAATAAACTGATTTGCTTTTTACATCCCAAAGAAACAAATGGAGTACTGGTAGAGCTTTGTATGGAGAAAGGCTGATTTTTGATTTCGGTATTTAGTGTTTTAGAAATTTCTTTTAATGTAAAAAACTTACAAATCACCCAATTCCAAAATCAGCAATCACAAAATTGTTTCAAGCTTCTTTCTCTATCAATCCCAATTTCTCTACTGCAATCTGTGCTGCAATCTGGCTGGCATCTTTTTTATTGTAGGCTTTACCCTCTGCTATTAAAGCACCATCAACTACAGCGCCAATGGTAAACAGGCGGCGGCCACCTTCAACCCTTTCGTCCATAGTTTCAAACTCGAGGTTTTTACCGTTTTTATTTGCCCAGCCATATAATTTATTCTTATGGTTGATTTCGAGATTTTCCAAATCTTCCATAAACAGGTGAGGAAGAACAATGCGTTCCATCACCCATAACTTGGTTTTATTAAAACCTTTATCGAGATAAACTGCGCCTACTACAGCTTCAAGTGTATTGCCAAAAATCTGGCTAACGCGAAGAGAGTTATCAAACTTGTTAAAGGTGGTAATTTTTTTGAGCCCCATTTTTACGGCAATCTCATTTAATGTGGCACGGTTTACCATCTTGCTGCGCATCTCGGTTAAAAAGCCTTCTTCTTTGTAGGGGTATTTTTTAAAAAGAAAATCGGCAACAATTCCACTTAAGATAGCATCACCAAGATATTCCAGTCTTTCATTGTTTTCATCGGCCATTTCTTTTACAGAGCGATGGGTGAGTGCAGCTTTGTAAAGGGAGGTATTACTTGGTGTAAAGCCAAGTACATTGCGCAGTTGTTTTTTAAATGAAGGCGCTTTTTCATTGCCCGGAAGAAATCTGTCTAAAAATGCCACAAGTTGCAAGCTACAATTTTTAATAAGATAAAGAGACTGTTGCTTTAATAAAGCTGCTGCTTTTATAACGAAGAGGGGTTAATAAAAAGTCTGTTGGGTTGCGGGTTTATTGGTACTTCTTCACAATTACGGCAGCATTGTGCCCGCCAAAGCCAAATGTATTGCTAAGCGCAGCTCTTACAGTACGTTTTTGTGCCTTGTTAAAAGTGAAATTCAGTTGTGGGTCAAGAGAGGGGTCGTCTGTAAAATGGTTTATTGTAGGGGGAACCATATCATGCACGGTACTTTTAATACAGGCAATAGCTTCAATTACACCAGCCGCTCCCAGGCAATGACCAGTCATAGATTTGGTAGAGCTGATGTTCATTTTGTAAGCATGCTCTCCAAAAACATGGGTAATGGCTTTTGCTTCGGCCCCATCTCCCAAAGGGGTAGATGTACCATGCGTATTAATGTAATCAATGTCTTCGGGTTTCATACCTGCATCTTCCAGTGCAGCCAGCATTACATTTCTTGCGCCTAATCCTTCCGGATGAGGAGCAGTAATATGATGGGCATCTGCAGTAGCACCGCCGCCAGCAATTTCGCAATAAATTTTTGCGCCTCTTGCCAAAGCACTGTCAAGCGTTTCCATTACCAGTATGCCTGCTGCTTCACCCATTACAAAACCATCACGGTCTTTATCGTATGGACGGCTGGCAGTTTTGGGATCATCGTTCCTTTCGCTCATGGCCTTCATGGCATTAAAACCACCAACACCCGCTTCTATAATAACTGCCTCGCTGCCGCCAGATAAAATTGCATCGGCTTTGCCCAGGCGCAACAGGTTAAATGCTTCAATAATAGCATTGGTGCTTGTGGCGCATGCGCTTACAACGGCAAAATTTGGCCCACGCAGATTATGACGCATGGAGATTTGCCCTGCGGCAATATCCAGAATCATTTTTGGTATGAAGAAAGGATTGAAACGGGGAGTGCCATCGCCACGGGCAAATTCTGCTACTTCCGTCTGGAATGTAATAATGCCACCAATGCCGCTACCAAAAACAACACCCATTCTGTCTGGGTTAATATTGTCTTTGTTAAGACCAGCATCTTTCATGGCCTCATCACTTGCTGCCAGTGCAAATTGTGTAAAACGGTCAATTTTGCGTGCCTCTTTCCTGTCCATAAACTGAACAGGATCAAAATTTTTTACCTCGCATGCAAAGCGGGTTTTAAACTTGGAAGCATCAAAAAGTGTAATGAAATCTGCGCCTGAAACACCGTTGATAAGAGCATCCCAATAATCATTGGTATTATTTCCCAATGGTGTTATGGCACCTATACCAGTTACAACTACCCGTTTTAACTCCATAATGACGTGTTGCGGGATTAATTAAGTGATAAATCCGCCTTCCTGCTTGCGATGCCGGAAAGGCGGATCATTCGTTCATTAGGTCCTATACAAGTCGGAAAAAGTCTTACTTGGCGTGTTCTTCCAGGTAAGCAACAGCCTGTCCAACAGTAGTAATCGTTTCGGCCTGCTCATCCGGAATAGAAATATTGAATTCCTTTTCGAATTCCATAATCAGTTCAACGGTGTCCAGTGAATCGGCACCCAGGTCGTTGGTGAAAGAAGCCTCGTTGGTAACTTCTGCTTCTTCTACACCCAGTTTGTCAACAATGATTTTCTTAACTCTTGTTGCGATGTCTGACATTTTAGTAAAGTTTAGTTACGGCTGCAAAAATATACTTTTTGGGTTAACCACAATGAACAGGGCCTTTTTTATTATTATGTGTGTTTTTTTAAGGAAATGTGCGTATATAGGCGGTTGAAGGAAAGCTGCAAGCTGTTAAGGAAAGCTACAAGCTGCTAGTTGTTAGCTGCAAGCTTAGAGAGTTTCACGCAAAGAACGCAAAGGAGCAGCGCAAGGAAGGTTGTTGGCTACTAACCACTAAGAACGTAAAGGAGCAGCGCAAAGAAAAGCCGTTAGCCTTAATTGTTTCGAAGAAACCCTCCGTGTTATTGCCTTAATGGCTATTGCCATGAAGGTTTGTCCAATTAAACGCTACGTCTTCGCAATAATGTAAAATCCAGTGCTTCTATGTGTTCCCCGTGTCTCTGTGGTTATAAAAAGCTGCAAGCTGCTAGTTGTTAGCTACAAGCTTTGGTTGTTTCGAAGAAACCCTCCGTGTTATTGCCTTAATGGCTATTGCCATGAAGGTTTGTCCAATTAAACGCTGCATCTTCACTATAATGTAAAAGCCCAGTGCTTCTATGTGTTCCCCGTGTCTCTGTGGTTAAAACGTAAAATAAATTAACAACCTACCATATTGCTGCCTGCACGATTTTGTTAACTTCATCGTTAATAGCAAAATGCAAAAATGGTGCTCCATATTTATTCTGTTCCTGGCAAACCATGCTTTTGCCCAGCTTACTTACGAGCACCTCTTTGTTGATTACGACAGTGCTGTTACTTTTAAAAACCTCCGTGTTATACCAATAAGGTATAAAGGCAATGCCGCCAATGCTTCTCCGCTCGTAAAGAATACAATTTCTTTTGCCGATGCCATGCAGCAGGGCCTGATTACTGTACAGGAAAGAGGTACTGCCGCAGTAGAAAATGTACACTGGCTCTCTTTGTATAATAACTCAGATAAAAATGTATTTGTATCATCGGGCGAAGTGCTGGAAGGTGGCCGCCAGGACAGGATGGTATCAAAAGATACAATTGTTATGGCCAAATCAGGGCGTATAGACCTGCCTGTAATGTGCGTGGAAGAAGACAGGTGGAGCGAAAAAGATAAAAAATTTGTGTACAAAAAAATGGCTAATGCGCATTTGCGAAAAACCCTTGATGAAAGCAAAAACCAGGTGTTGATTTGGAAAGAAATAAATACGCAACTGGAAAGGGATAAGGTGAAAAATAAAACCATGTCCTACCTGGCCCGTGAAAAAGATAAAGTGTTTACAGCAAAGCAGAATGAATACTGGCAATTTTTTGAACCATGGTTCAGGCGGCAACCCGATAGCAATATTGTAGGTGTAGTTTGTATAAGCGGCGACAAAATAATAGGTACTGATATTTTCATCAGTAATAATTTCTTTTATGGAAAAGTACAGTCGCTAATGGCAGGTTATATTGAAGAAGCTATTGTGTTTGGGACAGAACCGGCAGTAACAAATGTAAAAGTTCGCAATTACCTCGACCAATTTTTGATAGACGAAACCTCGCAGGAAGAGTTTGTAAAAAAGAATGGAAGGCTTTTTAAGGCAGGCGGAAAAGTAATTCATATTACCACATACTAATCAGCACATGTTTTACCTGGTAAAAACGCCCTGGTGGATTAAAAAATGGTTGTATCCCGGTTACCTGTGGAGCATGCCGGGGTCTTCAAAAAAAATTTACCTCAGTTTTGACGATGGCCCGCATCCCGTAGCTACTCCTTTTGTACTGGATGAGCTAAAAAAGTACAACGCAAAAGCCACTTTTTTTTGCATCGGAAAAAACGTGGCTGCCTATCCGCAGATTTATTCAAGAATAATATCAGAAGGCCATGCTACAGGAAATCATACCTACAATCATCTTAATGGCTGGAAAACAAATGACGAAACCTATTTTGAAAACATTGTTGAGGCTTCAAAGTATATAGATAGTAGTTTATTTCGACCACCTTATGGCCGTATAACAAGTTTCCAGGCCAGGCAGGCTAAAGAAAAATTTGGTTTAACCATTGTAATGTGGTCTGTACTAAGTGCCGATTTTGATATTGATATTACTCCACAAAAATGCTGGAGAAATGTAAAACGATCTGCTGGTAATGGGTCGATTATAGTATTTCACGATAGTGAAAAAGCGATAGAAAGAATGAAGTTTGCCCTAAGTGAAACACTTACTTACTTTACTGAAAGAGGGTTTGTTTTTGAAAAATTAAATCAATAACTGGTTTTGCAAATTCGATTGAAAGCCTGTACAGATGGGGGTTTTAAAGAAATGCAGTGCTTAAAAAAAGTTTGGGCCGGGGTAGAAACCCTGGCCCGTTTTTAATCCGTACCCTATGAAAACTGATTTAAAGGTATAATTTTATTTTATCAATACAAACTATTTCCTGAGGGCAGGTTTTTTATTCTCCAAACCGATGTGGCAAACCAGGTCCGTTCATCCATTCTCCACTTAAAAGTTGTTCTTCTTTGTTAAAAAACGATTGCTTTTTACAGGGAAAGCCACAATCATAATTTTAATTACAGCAGTATTGCACCAGCCGTCGCTTTTTCATTTTACATCACTTAAAATAAATGGTATTGGTAACTTTACGAACCTGCGATATGTAAATAAAGTTATATTTTGATGGTTGTTTTACTAATAAGCGGCATTACGTATGCAACAACAAATGTAAACATGGATGCGATGTGTTGAAGTCTTTTTATAAAATGTTGTGTACATAACCGTTAGTAATTTTAATTTTAAATTCAATGCTTACAGATACTCATTGCCATTTATACAGTGATGATTTTGACAGAGACCGCAATGCAATGATGCAAAGGGCAATGGCGGCTGGTGTTGAGCGGTTTTATCTTCCTGCAATAGACAGTACTGTTATTAAACAAATGTTGCAGATGGAAATAGATTACCCCAAAAAGTGTTTTGCCATGATGGGGCTACACCCCTGTTCTGTAAAAGAAAATTATAAAGACGAATTGCAAATTGCAGAAGAATGGCTGGCTAAGAGGAGGTTTGCAGCTATTGGCGAAACAGGCCTGGATTTTTATTGGGATAAAACGTATACCGAACAACAATACGATGCTTTTAAAAAACAAGTAGCATGGGCAAAGCAATATAAAGTGCCCGTGGTTATTCATTCCCGGCAATCTACACAAGAGTGTATTAACGTAATAAAAGAAATGCGCTCGCCGGAACTCACCGGTGTTTTTCATTGTTTTGGGGGAAGTTTTGAAGAAGCCAGCCAGATTACTGCACTTGGCTTTTATCTTGGCATTGGCGGCGTAGTTACGTACAAAAATTCGGGGCTAGCCGCAGTAATAGAGAAGTTGCCACTGGATTATATTATACTGGAAACAGACGCACCTTATTTAACTCCTGTGCCTTTTCGTGGAAAAAGAAATGAACCAGCTTATCTCGAACATGTAGTTGAAAAAATTGCAGACGTTAAAAAAATGAGTGTACAGGAAGTAGCGGAGATTACAACTGCTAATGCGAAGAAGCTTTTTAAAGTATAAAGTATTTAGTATTCAGACTTCGCGATAACGTTCAAATAGTCGATAGTCTGTAGTTAAAACGAAAGCCGCAAATTCAGAGATTGAAAAATTAATCTGCGAATCTGCGGCCTTCACGTCTATATACTCAATATTACATACTGTATACTGCTAAGCAATAGGTTTATCAATAGCCAGACTAGGTACAGAAAACCATTTAGGACCTGCCGGTGTCATATATGCACAGTCTTCTATTCTTGTACCAAACTCTCCGTAAATAGCAATGGTTGGTTCTACGCTAAAGCACATGCCCACTTGTAAGGGAAGTTTGTTGCCTAAGACCATGTTTCCCCATTCGTGCCCATCCATTCCTATACCATGACCAGTGCGGTGCGGACATCCCGGTACTTTATAACCCGGTCCAAAACCAGCATCAGTTAACACTTTACGTGCGGCAATGTCTACATTTTCACATGGGTCTCCCAATTTTGCAGCAGCAAAACCAGCCGCCTGCGAATTTCTTTGAACGGTCCATACATCTAACTGGCGTTTTGTAGGAGGAGCGCCAAAAACAACAGTGCGACTAATATCTGAAGAATAGCCCTGTACCTGGCAACCACCATCCATTAAAACCATATCGCCTTTTTTCAATTTTTGGGGTTCGATGCTTCCATGCGGGTAAGCAGAAGCCTTTCCGAAGTTAACGCCAATACTTCCGGCGCCCCCCAGCTTACTGGTAGCCTCGGCAGTGATGGCCTCAAAATCAGCAGGGCTCATGCCTTCTCTCAAACTGCTAATGCCTACTTTGTAAGCTGCAATGGTAATGTCTGTTGCTTTTTGCATCAATGCAATTTCAGTTGCAGATTTTATTAATCTGCAGGGAATAGTTACCGGGTCTGCACTTATAAAATTGAGTTGTGGTGCTTCTTTTCTTAGACCATCGTATATAAAAAAGCGAAGACGCTCTTCTACTCCTACATTGCCACCTGTAATACCAAGTCCCTTTAATGCACTTATTGTTTGTTTATAAGGACTTTCATGTTCTTCCCATGTTTGTACATCTTTACCTATGGTAATTAACTGGCGAAGACGATCGGCTTCAAACGCGGGGCTTATATAAGTAACATCTCCTTTTGCAGGAATAATGGCCACCATTGTTCTTTCGCTGGGCCACCAGGAGATGCCGGTAAAATATTTAAGGGAAGTGCCAGAATCAAGTATAATGGCTTCAATTTTATTTTCAGCCATCAGCTTTTTGGCTTTTTCAATACGTGTTAGCCTTTCTGCTGCGGTTATAGGAACAACGTCATCAACCATAGATTGCAGGTTGCTTAAAGGGTTGTTGCGTTTAATACCTGTAAAGGAAGACATGCCAAAAAACATGCTGCTACCTGCGGAAAAACGTAGAAAATCTCTTCTTTTTAAACTCATGTTATAGTGCTTTAAGGTTGGTAATGAAGGACGAGGAATAATAGTTGGTATTGAAGCAAGCAGTGGTTTGAAGATAAGCATTTTGTGGATTTAATATTAGGCATAGAAATATTCGGATACTAAAGGCAGAGAATGTATTTTTGCTGCCCCAAAATATAAGGGATGCATCCGCCCGACAAATTAGTGGGAAGCTGAAAGAAATATACAGAGAGGTGTCCGAGTGGTTGAAGGAGCACGCCTGGAAAGTGTGTATACGGGAAACCGTATCGAGGGTTCGAATCCCTTCCTCTCTGCAAGAAATTCGTTTTATTATCCTTCAGGTCGTTCCATCGGAACGATTTGTGTTTTTGCATCTTTATTAGTACAAGGCGTACCTACGGCACGCAATCCGACATCTTGATTGTTTTCTATCCACAAAATGTTCCTATGGAACAGGTCTTGAACATAATTATTACGCCGCCTCTAAAAGGCAATGGCGATTAGCATATTTTTAAAAAGTTGATTCCAGATCATCAGCATTAATGAGGGAAAAAGAAATAAAGTCCGGGAAGAGTAAAACGTATATTGAATTGTTGATTTTAAATTGAAACATACTTTATAGTTCTTTCAGCCCAATCGCCCAAAAGTCTCCATTCACTTTTAGTTATCCCATCAAGCTAAAAAATTAGCTATTTTTATTATGTAATGAAATACCTGCTAATACTACTATCATTCTTCGTTTGCTTTTCGCTTTCTGCTCAAAACAGTAATGAGAAAAACAAGGCCGATTCTATTATTAATAACACACAGAAAGAACAAAGCCCCGCACAAAAAAATAGTATTGAAGTTTACAACCAGGGTAAAATTTTGATACAGCAGCGACAGGTGCTGGAAAATGCCAGGCAGCTTAATCAGCAAATAAAATCATTTTTAAAATCAGGCGCAGATACTGCAAGTGTAGCCAGGCAACTAAAACTTACAAAACAAGCAATTGAAATTGTAAAGGATGGCATATTTGTAAATAAAGGCACTACACAAACGCAACGCAACGTTGCTGTATCGTCTGATATACTGAGGGAATTGTCAGAAAGATTGGAGCGTCAAAAAACATCGCTCGACAATTACGCAAACTTTCTTATCGATTTCAGGGTGAAAACAGATTTATTGATGGCAGATACACTGGCCTACAGCCTGCCCAATGATTCTATAAAAAACAGTAATTATTTAAAAAGACTTTTTGTAATTATAAAAGAGATTACCCCTGCAAATGCAATTCTCAACAAGGCTATTGCAAACGTGGAAGCATTGCAGGTGCAGGTAGATCTTACAGTGTACGAACTTAAATCTTTAAGAGAAGATATTGATATATACAGCAACTTGCTTGCAGATAATAACGTTGATAAAGAATTTCCATACCTGTGGGAGAAGCCAGTATTTGCAAGACCGTTTGCAGAAATTGTTAGCCTTTCTTTTGCAAAAGAAAGACTAACAATGCAATATTACCTCCAAGAAAACGGCTGGCTGCTGATTGTTTTATTGATAACTATTGGCGCATCTTTTTTGTTTCTTCATTCATTAAAAAAACAATTGCGACAGGAAAATAATTTGTCTGAAGATTTTTCTGAGCAGTTGGTGGTTCGCTATCCAATTTTGTCAGCAATACTTTTTTCGCTAAGCATTTTTCAGTTTGTTTTTCCAAACCCACCGTTTATATTCTACTTTTTTATTTGGCTTGTTTGCGCCATTTGCCTGCTTTGTATGTTTCATAAATATGTTACAGCTTATTGGATGAAATTCTGGATTATCATTGTTTGTTTTTTTATCCTGGCTGGCGTAGATAATATGATCCTGCAAACGTCCCGAACAGAAAGAATGTTTAATCTTTTACTTTCTGCTACAGGTATTGCATATGCAGCGTTTGTCCTTTCAAACAATCACCGCAGCGACTTAAAGGAAAAAAGTATCGTTTGGTTTATACGTTTTATGTTTGCGTGCCAGGTTATTTCATTCTTACTAAACCTTTTTGGCAGGTTCAATCTTTCTAAAACATTTTTTATTAGCGGTTTCTCCGGGGTGGTAATAGCCATTACTTTTTTGTGGGTTGTAAGGATTGTAAACAACGGATTGGTGTTAGCGTCAAGCGTTTACAAACAACCCAGCAGGCGATTGTTCTTTTTAAATTTTAACCGCGTTGGTAAAGAAATACACCCGGTTTTTTATGTAGTGCTTGTATTTGGCTGGTTCTTTTTGGTAGGCAAAAATTTTTATGCGCTTAAAAAATTAAACGATTCCTTTCTTACCATGATAACACAACGGCGTGTTGTTGGTGACTATTCGTTTTCCATAATGGGTATGCTGATATTTATCTTCATTCTTATTTGCGCTGTGTTTTTATCTAAGCTTGTTTCTTTCTTTGCTTCCGAACCAGTAGGCGCCGGTTATACCGAAAGTGATAAAAAGAAATTTAAACTGGGCAGTTATATATTGCTTGTACGCATAGCCGTTATAAGCCTTGGCCTTTTCTTTGCATTTGCTGCAGCCGGAATTTCATTAAATAAGATAACCATTATATTAGGTGCTTTAAGTGTTGGTATAGGGTTAGGCTTGCAAGGTTTGATAAGCAATCTTGTTAGCGGACTTATTCTTTCATTTGAAAGACCGGTGAATGTTGGTGACCTGATAGAAGTTAACGGAAAGCCCGGTATTATGAAATCAATTGGTTTCAGGAGCAGTATTATTGCCAGTTCT
Organism: Chitinophagaceae bacterium; assembly: GCA_044227095.1. Lineage (GTDB taxonomy): Bacteria > Bacteroidota > Bacteroidia > Chitinophagales > Chitinophagaceae > JACMLD01. Next base: position 1,955,344 of record JBGAFV010000001.1, read on the forward strand.
GATGGCTCATGCATTATTATTCCTAATGGAGAATTGCTTAACCAGCATATGGTAAACTGGACGATGGGGCACAACCTCAAAAAAAATAGTTTTATTTTTTCCATTGCATTTGGAACCGATTTGGAAAAAGTAAAAAACATCATTACAAAAATTCTTGCTGCAGACAATCGTATTATGCATAGTCCTTCATCTGAAGTGTATGTAAAGGATATTGGAGAAAGTGCTTTCCAGGTAGAAGTATCATTTTGGCCAAAGCATATCAACCTTTCTTCAAAAGTTAAAAGTGATCTCATTGAAAAAATTGATGCTGCTTTTAGAAATGAATCTATCAGCATACCATTTCCGCAACAGGATCTGCATATTCGTGCAAACAGCGAACCGAAAGATTAATTCTGTATTGGCTCGTCCTAATCAGTATATAATTTCTTCTTCTTAAAAATTTCTATATCGTTCAGGTTACAGATATCATAGAAGTATATATCTGCTATTTTTTTTCCAATTGCCTTAAAAAAACCTTCGTAAGGAACAGCCCGGCAAACATCAAAATCAGATTTTGTAAAATTTAAGTCGTTCAATGTTTTTACTATATACTCATTGGCAGTGGAGAGTTCTTTGTAGAGCTCATCACTAATCCAGAAACCCTTATTCAGAACGGCAAGCACTTTGTCGTTAAAATCTTCTATTTCCTCCACGGTACCATCAAATATAAAACCGGGAACAATAAGTACTTCTGCAGGTCTTTTTTCATCGCTATCAAAATGAATAGGCCTGCTTATGGTAAACCCGGAAATTATTTCTTCCACTAAGTCGTATACAGGTTTTCTTTTTTCGATGATATGTTTTCTGTATTCAAAATCCTGGTCGGTTTCTTTATTGCGCTTGTAGAAGAAAAGCGCTACAACGCCAGATACAATGGCAGATACAATGAGGTTTATGAAAATTAGCCAGGGCTCATTCATGGTTAAAGGTTTAGTTTATAAATCTAAGCAAAACATTTAAATAGAAAGACTGTCAATTTTCCTGCTGCCGCAAAATTGAACAAGTTATGAAAACCATTGCGCTGGCTTATCTTTGATTGAAGCCATAAAAGATATACAGAAGCACTACATTATTTACACAAAACATAGAAGTAATGACAAGAAAAGCTGCAATGACAGTTCTCCTCGTAACAACGCTGGGCTTTGTAACAAAAGCACAGTTGGGTGTAAGTTATGATCCCACTGTTCAGCCTACCGGAAATATTCAATATTTTAAACCAGCAGGTAATTTATTTGTTGGCGATTGTATTCCTTTTTATCACAACAATACTTATTACTTATACTGGCTGCTCGACTCTGGCCATCACTCTGCACTGGGCGGTCTTGGCGGACATCAGTGGGCATTAAGTACTTCAACAGATTTAAAAACCTGGAAGCATTACCCGGTAGTGTTGGGTATAGATGAGGCATGGGAGAAATCAATTTGCACAGGGTCGGTTGTTTATTTCAAAAATAAATTTTACGCTTTTTACGCAACAAGGTTAATAGATAGTGATGGAAAAGTAAATGAACAATTAAGTTATGCTATAAGCGATGATGGAATTCATTTTAATAAACAAAAACCTAATCCCTTTTATACTGCTGCGCCTGGTTACAATAAAAGAAATTTTCGGGATCCAAAAGTAAGTACAGACGATAAAGGCGTATTTCATTTGTTTGTGTCTTCTGCTAAAGAAGAATCGCCAACGGGCGACAATGGCGCATTGGTACATCTTACATCAACAGATCTCAAAACATGGACGGTGCTGGAGCCTGTAATTTATGGTGAAAGTGATGTGCCCGAATGTCCGGATTATTTTCAATGGAAGGGTTGGTACTATCTTATTTACGGACAGGGCGGCAATACGTTTTATCTTAAATCAAAAAAACCATATGGCCCCTGGGAATCTCCGCGTTACCAGGCATTGAATGAAGATTGGGTGAACGTAGCAAAGACTGCAGCATTTACCAATGGACGCCGCATACTTGCAGGTTGGGTTCCTAATAAAAAAAATAATGAAGACAATGGACATGAAATATTTGGTGGCAATATTGTTATTCGTGAATTGGGCCAGGAAACTGATGGAACCCTGAATACTTTTTTTCCATCTGAAGCAATGCCATCTGCAGGTGCAACAATTGCATCGGTAAACAGCCGTACAATTAATGCAGCAAACGGGCTTGATGCTTTCTTTTTTGAAAACCTGCCCGGCGACTATATGATTAGTTTTGATGCAGAACAAACTACAGCAACGGCTGCGTTTGGCGTTTACCTGCGGTCTGATAAAAATGGTGGTTCATCGTACAAACTAAGTTTCTTGCCACAAGATCGTATGGTGGGCCTTGCAGACACACATATAACTGCAGTAGAAGGGTTAAACAAAAAAATAAAAGTGCAGGTAATAGTAAAGGGCGATATAATTGATGTATGCATTGATGGCAAACGTTGTATAGACAACAGGCTGTACCTAAAGAAAGGAAGCAACGCTGGGTTTTTTGTAAAGCATGGCAGCGTTTTATTCAGTTCAGTTAAAATTGTGGCATTGAAATAATAATGCCACGGTTATTTTAATATTGCTGAAGGAAGATCTTAGCAATGACCCAGCAATTAAAAGGAATGATTAATAACCAGGATTAGTATTTTTAGCTTAAAAATTACGAATGTCAATACAATCTCTCACAAGCGATTCTTTAAAAATAAAATATTATACCAAAGGCGAACTTATTTTTAATGAAGGCGCTGCAGCCCGCTTCTTTTATGAAATACAAAATGGTGAGGTAAAGATTGCAAACCGAAATGATGAAGGCAAAGAGTTTATACAGGGTGTATATAAACAAGGCGATAGTTTTGGTGTACCACCTTTAATTTGTGATAAACCATACCCCGCTGCTGCATATGCGCATACAGATTGTGCAGTATATGTGGTGGCAAAAGAACAGTTTCTTGCGTTAATGAGAGATAATTATGATTTTCATTTTGCCATTACAAAAATGTTGGGCAACCGTTTATTGTTTAAAGCTATGATGCTGGATGAAGTAGCCAACCAAGAAGGGGAGCATCGCCTGTTAACACTTATTCATTACCTGATGGCGCAAAAGGATTTAGCTAATAAAACACTTGATATAACCAAACAACAACTGGCAGACATGACCGGCCTGCGTGTTGAAACTGTTATCCGTATTATGAAATCAATAGAAGACAAAGGGATGATTACAACCAGCCGGGGAAGCATTGTTTGCAACACGCATAAAAAAAATCAATAGAGCACTCACCTGGTACAACACTATTTACAACTTCTTTTATTTGCTATACCGTTATGCCCAGCCTTACTCCTGCACTGGCAGTAATTCTCTATGACGTATATCATATTCTGCAGCAATAGTGCACGGTAGCTTTGTGCAAAACAAATTATCATGCACCATACTGCAAATGACCTGGTATTTACTGAAGGCAAAATCCAAAACAGCATTGTATATAAGAATGACAACCAGCGAGCCATTATAATGGCTGTTTCAAAAGATTTTCAGATACAACCACATACATCGGCTAGTCATGCAATGGCTATTATTACCGAAGGTGAAGTGCTGGTAAAACTTAATGGCAAAGCATATACATTAAAGCAGGGGGATAGTATACAGTTTGAAAAAGATGCGGTACACTCCCTGCATCCTATAACCGATTTTAAAATGTACCTCATTAAATTTTGATAAAGTAGAACCTTCAATATGTTACAACCAATGAATGATATTCAAACGAAAGATGATATAAAACGATTGGTTGATGCGTTTTATAGTCGTGTAAAAAAAGATGAATTACTTGGGCCGGTTTTTCATGAGAAAATTAAAGACTGGGGGCCTCACCTGGAACTAATGTATGATTTCTGGAATACAGTTTTATTTGGAAAATCCGGTTATCGTGGCAATCCTTTCTCTAAGCATATAACATTGCCAGTAAAAGCAGAACATTTTGCCAGGTGGGTAAAGCTATTTCACGAAACACTGGATGCACTCTTTGAAGGCATTGTTGCAAACAATGCCAAAAGCAAAGCCAGTAAAATTAGTTTATTGTTCCAGCATAAATTAAATGAATTACAAAGTGCCAAAAAGGATCTGCCTGTAAGTTGAAACAATTGGTTTGCTGTTTAGGTATAATAAATACAGCAGTGGAAATTTGTTTCTATAAAAAAAGATAAATAAAACACTTGTTTTTGTAGTATGACATAGCTCATAAAGCAGCACCAGTAAGGCAAGTAGTTTTGTAGTCTAAAAGAGATAAATTATGAAAGAAATAACTGTACAGGCAAAAGAATTATTGGGCAATAAAGGTTACCATCCACACCGTAAACATCTCGTCAGCAATATTAAAACATGGATAAAAGAAAAAGAGCCTGAATGGGAATTTAACCGCTTTGGCATAGCAGCTACTGGTATATTTATACAGGTTACAGTGGCAGCAATTATGCTTACGGCGCTTACACTGGCAGGTGCATCTGTACTCCTTTACTGTGTGGGTATTTTCTTTGCATTTATGGCAAATAGTGTGGCATTTGCGCAGGCGCCAATGCGCTGGCTTTTACCCGTATTTGCCTTGAGTATTTTAGTGAATTCTGTGCTGGCATTAGTGTATGGTATACAGCTGATATTTTAATACTTGTACAATATGTTACAGGCCTGTGATACAACCAGCAGTAGTAGCAGCCTCATGCACACTGCTGCAATACAAACAACGTTGAAAAATAGTTGGGCTACCTTACCTTTGTTGCAAGTGAATAAATACTAATTATAAAAAGGAAATATGCCCCTGTCACTCAGCGAAACATTGGTAATAGGAATTTCTTCAAGGGCTTTGTTTGATCTTGAAGAAGAGAACAGTTTATTTATGAGCCAGGGTGTTGTAGAATACCGTAAGCTGCAAAAAGAAAGAGAACATGTATTGCTGAAGCCGGGCACGGGTTTTCATGTAGTAAAAGCATTACTGAATTTAAACTCACTATCCAACGAAAGATTGGTAGAGGTAATTGTAATGTCTAAGAATAGCCCGGAAACAGGCGTACGTGTACTAAATTCTATTCAGCATTATGGATTAGATATAACACGTTCTGCTTTTACGGGCGGAGAGTCTTTGTACCAATACATGGAAGCGTTTGATGTGGACCTGTTTTTATCTATGGAAGAAAATGAAGTGCAGAAAGTAATTGATTCTGGTGTTACTTCTGCAGCGCTTATATATGATCCACCTGTTGGTTTTGAAGCTGAAACATCCACTGTACGAATTGCTTTTGATGCAGATGCTGTTTTGTTTTCTGATGAGTCTGAACTGATTTACAAATCGCAGGGAATAGAAGCTTTTCATGCTAATGAAAAAGCAAACCAGCACAAAGCAATGGCAGAAGGGCCGCATGCAAAATTGCTGAAAATGCTTTCTGCTATTCAAAAGAAAATGCAAACCGGTGTTGAGCTATCGCCATTGCGCATTGCAATAGTAACTGCAAGAAACAGCCCTTCTCATATGCGGGTGATAAACACCATGCGTGAATGGGATGTGTATGTAGATGAAGCCTTTTTTCTTGGGGGAATTTCTAAAGACAAAATATTGCATGCTTTTAAGGCGCATATCTTTTTCGATGACCAGGATGCACATCTTAAACCTGCTATGAAACTGGTACCAAGTGCAAGGGTTCCTTATAATTCTTCTTCTCCATTGTATGTAAAAAGCAAAGAAGAAGAAACCGCAAAATTCAATAGTGATAAGATTGAAATTAAAAAACTGAAATCATAATACTGAAATCATATTAAACAGGTAATCATGAAAATAACTTCACTCGTTGTAATGCTTTTCATTTCTTGTATTGCAAAAGCGCAAACAACAACTGTTACCGCCGCAGATCTTGATTACCGCAAAGATGGCAATGGTTACCTGCTGGTATTGAAGCGTGGCCAGCCGCTTATTGCCAGTCTTAACGCTTTTATGGAAAAAGAAAAACTGCCTGGTGCAAGTATTTCTGGCATTGGCGCTGTACAGGATGCAGAAGTAGCGTATTATGATATTAATGCCAAAGCGTACAAGTACAAAAAATTTGAAGGCTCAATGGAGGTGCTTTCATTACAGGGCAATATTGGCTACTTTGAAAACAAACCAATTGTTCACCCGCATATTACATTAGGAGCTTCAGATTTTACAGTACACGGCGGCCATGTAAAAGAAGCCATTGTGTCTTTAATACTTGAAATTTTTATAACACCTACCACCAAACCTATTACAAGAGAGTGGAACAAAGAATTTCCCGGACTGCGAACAATGAAAACAGTTCGTGAAGAATAATGTTCAAAAGAAATTATGCCTTGCTTTCTTTTTCTTAAACTACAGCTTGTACAATAATTTCTATCCGAAATTCTATTGCAACGCTAAAATGATAATCAAAAAATAACACAGTGTTTATATTATATACGCAGCGTTTTTCTTTTTTTTGAAAAAGCTACTTTCTAATTAATAAATAATTATTGTGTCATTTATCAGCCCCGCAGCGCATAAAAAATTTGTAGAACAGTGCCAGGCGCTTATTAATAAAATATCAGCGGTAGAACAGGCAGATGAAAAGGCTTTGCAGTTAAAAGCAGACCTCGAAGCCCTCCAACAATTATTGGACAATTACCTCAAAACAATGGAACGCATTCCGGAGCTAACCCGTTCTTACAACGATTTGCAAAGGCGCATACGTGTTAATGCAAGAAAAATGCAGCCTGCAAAAAACGGTTATACGAGGCGAAGTCACTAGTACATTCATTGCTGCATTGTATAAAGATTCCGTAAATAAATGCGGGAATGATAATATGTTATCCAAAGGTTTATTACTTGCAGAATGGCTTTTAAAACATCCGGGGTTACTTTTTAGCAACACAAGTTTTTTTGATAACGTTAGCATAAACATGTGGCAATATTGCGCTAACATGAGTTTGTTACTTTGGTGGAGCATTAGTTTGAAAGCAATAGAATCAAAAAGGGTTAGATTTTTCTTAGCAGTAGTGCCCCGGTTTCTACCAGGGCATTTTTAATTCAAGGGCTTTTTGTAAAGCCATTTCTCAATTGTTATCTAATGGTTACCGCGGTATTACCAAATTATTACGGAAGTATTAAGCTGTAGTTATGTTATCTGATGAACAACTTGCGGGTGCTGCGCACAATTATTTTTGCGCAAAATAACTGCAATGAATTTCAGGATTGTAACCAAACCGCTTTTTATTCTTCTCTTTTCTTTTCTTTCATTGTATTCATTTGCGGGTGGTATAAAAGGTAAAGTGACCGATGCAAAAACAGCGGAACCACTTGCAGGTGCTACTGTTTCACTTGAGGATACAAAATATAAAACCGTTGTAAATCTCGATGGAAGCTTTGTTTTTAAGAATATTCCAGCAGGCACATATGAGCTGCATGTAAAAATGGTGGGGTATGAAAAATTAAAAGATCAAAAGATAACGGTGACAGATGGAAATGCAGTGCAGGAAATAAATTTTTTGCTGGAAGTAGAAAGCAAAGAATTGTCTGGAGTTTCAGTTACAGGACGTGCAAATGGAGAAACCGATAAGGGTGTACGAAGAATGGAAAAAAATTCCGACATTATTCAGAATATTTTATCTGCAAAAACGATTCAGCTATTGCCCGATGTAACCGTTGCTAATGCACTACAACGCATGAGCGGCATTACAATTGAACGCAGCAGCAGTGGCGAAGGACGTTATGCCATTATTCGCGGAATGGATCAACGGTATAACAGTACACTGGTTAATGGTATTAAAATACCAAGTCCGGATGATAAATACCGTTACGTACCAATGGATATTTTTCCTTCTGATCTGCTGGAAAGGTTAGAAGTGTATAAAACGCTTACACCTTCTATGGAAGGCGACGCTATTGGCGGAACCATGAACCTGGTAATGAAGAATGCGCCTGATAAAGCCATGCTGCAGATAAATGTAGCAGGTGGTTATAATACACTTTTTTCAGATCGGTCGTTTTCAACGTTTAATCATTCGGTTATAAGCACCAAATCACCAGGCGAAATACATGGTGCAAATTATTTTGTAAGCCCATCAGAATTTTCAAAAGCAAATCTTGATTTTGCTAAAAAATCTTCTCCCATCAATTCTACGCTTGGTGTAACATGGGGCAATCGTTTTTTAAATAAAAAACTCGGTGTAGTGCTGGCAGCAAGCTATCAAAATATTTACAGGGGTTCCAATTCAGATTTCTTTAAAGCCAACGCCCAACCATTGCCTAATAATATTCCACAGTTTGGCGATTTTCTTTTCAGGCAGTATTCAACCCAAAACAAACGGATTGGTATAAACAACAAGTTTGATTATGTAATTAGCGATAGGAATAAAATATCATTATATAATCTTTACGTACACCAGGATGAATACCAGAGCCGCTATACTGTAGACAGCTCTGCTTCTGCAAACGTAGGAACATTTGATATTTTAAATCGCAGCCGTTGGATAAAGCAAAGTATTTACAACTCTACATTGCATGGAGAACATCGCCTTAGTTCTGCATTTAAACTTGATTGGTCTGCTGTTTATTCTATGGCTAAAAATGCTGCACCAGACTGGGCAGAATATGATATTACCAATTCTGTTACACAAGCAAACACTGGGTATCCTGGCAATTTAAAAAACATGAGCAGGCAATGGCTGCATAATAAAGACCGCGACCTTGCTGGTTATTTAAATATTGATTTAGTAGAGAAAGTTTTTAATACTCCTGTTGATTTTACATTTGGCGGATTGGTAAGAAATAAAAAACGTGATAATTTTTTTGATGAGTATGTTTTTCGCCCGGTTGTGAACAATGGCCAGCCGCAGATGTACACCAATATTTATGATGCCCAATGGACATTTAACGGGGGCGATAAAGTAAATCCTTCTTTTACAAACACTGCTAATACTTACACCGTTACAGAAAATATTACTGCTGGCTATGTACAGGCAAAATTTATGCTTACAAAAAAATTACAGGTATTGGGTGGTTTGAGAGTAGAGTATACGCACCAAAAATATGAAACCGAACTACCTCCATCATTGGATAAGAAATTAGGCACCATTTATTATACAGACCTGTTGCCAAGCCTTCACTTTAAATATGCTATTGACAAAAAACAGAACCTGCGCTTGTCTTATTACAAAGCAATCAGCAGACCTGGTTTTGGAGATATTGTTCCTACAGTTATACCGGGGGAATATTATAACGAAGGTGGTAACCCATACGTTAAACATTCACGTGCAGATAATTTCGATTTGCGGTATGAGTTGTTTCCCAATGGCGCAGACCAAATTTTGCTCGGTGCTTTTTATAAACGCATAAAGAACCCGATAGAATATGGAATAACAACCTCTGGTACAACAGGCGGTGAAATATTTCAGCCTTTAAATTTTTCTGATTCTACACATAGTGGCGATGCTACGAACTATGGTTTTGAGGCAGTGGTAACAAAATATTTTGGCAAGTTTGGTGTATCTGCCAACTATACTTATACAAAATCGCAGATCACCTCGGCAAAGTATATACGCGGTGCGGCGAATGCTGTAACAGAAACAAGGCCATTACAAGGTCAGGCAGATCATATCGGTAACCTTTCATTGCTGTATAAAAATCCAAAATTAGGACTTGATGTACAAGTGGCATTTGTGTATACAGGTAAGAGAATTTCGCAGGTATCATTGTACTACGGACTTGATTACTGGCAACGTGCATTTACACAACTTGATTTCTCTCTTGAACAACGAATAGTAAAAGGTTTTTCTTTTTATGCAAAAATAAACAACCTAACCAATACACCCAGAAAGGTAGACATCTTGCAACCATTGTCTATTGTACCACCAACAAACAGGCCGCCAGAGCAGGAGAGTGAAAGTAAAATACTCGTTCAAAAGGATATTTATAAAATTTCATTTCTCGCAGGTTTCAGGTTTAAACTCTAATACCAACAAGCTAAAAGCATTTATATGAACAGGATTACAAAATTTATACTCGCTTCAATTTCAATACCAGCAATATTGCCTGGTTGTAAAAAATTGGCCGAAGAAAAATATGATATTTCCAAAGCAGTGGTAAATGTGTCTGCACCAGTTAGCGATGCATCTCCATTGTGCGGTAGTATAAAAGGAACAATGATTACAGGCAAAACTTATACTATAGACGGAACTTGCGGCGATGTTACTATCAATAAAGGAGATACATTGACTATACAACCTGGTGTAACCATAAACATAACCGGCAATATAGCTATTGTTGTACGTGGTGTTCTTTTAAGCCTGGGTTCTTCATCAAGCCCAATAAAAATTGGGCCGCAGAATGTTGTGAAGCAAGATGCACCCGGACAAAACCCCGCCACAGATCCGGCTTATGCTGGCAAATGGAAAGGGATATTGGCAGATACAAGTTGTTCATTACTTTCTTTAAAATGGACACGCCTTGAATTTTGTGGTGGTACAACTGGTACTGCTTTAGGAAGTTTGCTTGGCTTAACAGCAACTGATCCAACCTATGCTGTGTATTTTCAAAACGCAAATGGTTCTTTTATTTTTGAAGACTCGTGGATATATGGAACGGTTGATGATGCTATACGTGTAGGCACAGGTAAGTTTGCTATCCTTCGTTCTACATTTGAAAAATGCGGATCAGCCGGTGGTGATGTACTAAATGTAAAGAATGGTGGAGTAGGGGATATGGCCTATAACTTTTTTATTGGCTGCGCTACCAATGCATTAAAAGCATCCAATAAAGGTGTAAATACAAAATTGCAAACCAACATACGCATATTTAATAACACAGTTATTAATTGCGGTTTTCGTCAATTAAAAACCGGCCGCGGTGGATGTATGAATTTTGAGGAAGGTTCAAGGGGCATGGCGTTTAATAACCTTGTAGTGAATTGCAAATTTGGTTTGCGTATTAATAATAGTGTAGTTGCAGATACGGCTTCTTTATACAAGAACAACTATGGGTATAATTTTTATTGGGCCGATTCTCTTGTAACAGCCAAACAAATTTTTCCTAACGGAAATACGCAGGCAGTTACGAAACCAGTAGCAACAGATATACCCAATCCATTTACTTACCTGCCTGCAGGGTACAGCTATCTTCCTTACAATGCAGCATATGATGCAAATGCTTCTGGTGCGGTTCAAAAAATTAACCCGCTGTTTACTGGTTATCCATTACCAGTGCCTGGTGGTGTGCAGCTTCGTGATATTTGCACTATAGGAACATACAGGTTTACATTGCAGGCAGGCTCCCCATGTATTGGCGCAGCAAATTCTAACTTTCTGCCAATTAATATTGATGATGTGGAAGCCAGCAAAATCAATGCAACACCAGGTCTTACTGTTAAGTATGTTCCTATCCCCCAAAATGCTGTCTATGGGGTAACAGAATATACAAAACCCGGAACAGACATTGGCTGCTATCAGTACAATGGAAAGGGTAACCAGCATTTTAATAATTAATTGCGGTTCACTAAAGTTTGACGCTTAATAAGCAGGCAACAAATCAACAATACTTACTTCATCCTTATATCAAGTGCTATTCAACCTGCTGTAAGAATAATCTTCCGTCGGATGGAATTTTAACCGGGAGAAGAAAATTATTTTCCTGAGATTGATTTTGAGAAGGCTGTGGTTTTATTTTTTTGACTGTAAGACGAAAGATCAATTGGTTTACCTGTGTTGTGGTTAGAAATAAATTCCTGGCCAAGCAACTGGGCAATAGTTTGCGCAATCTGGTTCTGGTAAATTTGTCCTTCTGTTTTCAATTCTCCTTTTTCTTCTATGCCGCGGCCAAGCATAGCGAGCCATATTTCGCCGGAGCCTTTAATAAATGTATGATGACCTGTCCATGTTTTATTTTTCTTTCCCCTGCCATGATCAGTTGTAATAATAAAAGTGGTATTGTCTTTATAAAATGGGTCGGTTTGTACATTGTACCATAATTCTGCAATCATCCTGTCTATATCATTTGCTTTTTGCAGGTAAGCGTCATATTGCCCGCTATGCGCAAATTCATCTGTTTCCCCAAAACCCAGCACAACGCATTTGGGATGTTGTTGTTTAATGTATTGTTTTGCCAGTAAAAAAGTAAGCAGATCGTATCTGCAATGTTCTTTTGTGTTTACACTGTCTTGTACTTTATCTATTGTTGTTGTTACATCGTCAGTAGTGTCTGCACTTTCGTAACCACTGTTTACAGGTAAATTGTTTTTAGTTTCATTTAGTATAAAAGGAAAAATATTCCAGGAGCTAAAAGCTACGCATTTGCCTTTATAAGAATCAACCTGGTTTAAATAGGCAGGAAGGTTGATGTTGTCATTGTTTCTCGGCGTGTTGGGTACTAAACGGGGATCTGCATAACCGGTAAAAATTTCATTATAACCTGCATAAGAAATTTTATAAAAATTTTTTACATCAGCTTTGTTATTGTAATTGCGGTTGCCATAGAGCTGGCCTTTGCGGGCTATTGTGTTCCAGAAAAAAGGAAGCAGGTTTTTGCGACGATCTTCAATTCCAGATCCTCCATACAATTCATTTAATAGAGCAGTATCTTTTACAAATGCTGTGTTGTTCATCAGTGCCGGATCTCCACCGTTAAATATTTCCTGCCAGCGAAACCCATCTATAGTAATGATAAAAATATTGGGCGGGTCTTTTTGTTGTTGCGCTTGTACGTGCAGCAAGAATACAACACACAGGGTGGTAAGACAAAACGGTTTCATGTTATTGGTTTTGCAAAAAAACAAACCTTGTGTAAAGCTATCATAAGCAGAATATTAAATCAGGGTTAACTCGTTGCGCTTTTCATAACAATAAGATAATATTTGCTGGTAAGCACGTAGTTAATTTCGCCACTTAAAATACATCGTATGCTGAAAAATATTTCTCTTACAATAGCAAGCTTATATTTTGTTGTGACGGTCTTTGCCCAAAAAAAAACAACAGCAGAGCAAAAGAACAATGATAAAGCCAGGGCAATTGTTGTACCAGCCAAAGCCCTGAATTTTATTGCAATGGGCGATTGGGGCCGTAATGGAGAATACCAGCAGAAAGAAGTAGCACAGCAAATGGGTATTACTGCTAAACAAATTGAAGCTTCATTTATAATTGCTACCGGCGATAATTTTTATCCGAGTGGTGTTGCCAGCACACAAGACTATGCATGGATTGCATCTTATGAAAACATGTACACTGCCCATTCATTGCAAACAGACTGGTATGTTGTATTGGGCAATCATGATTACAAAGGAAATATACAAGCAGAGATTGATTATTCTAAAATCAGCCGCCGCTGGCATATGCCTGCTGCATACTATTCAAAAAAAATAGTGATTAATGAGGATAATGGCCCCGCTGTCCTGTTATTGGTTTGCCTGGATACATCGCCTTTCATTAGCCAGTATTATACCAGCGACGATCACAAAGAGAGTATTATTAAGCAAGATACCGCTGCTCAGCGCAAATGGCTGGAAGGCGTACTGGCAGATCCAGATCCAAATATTAAGTGGAGAATAGTTGCGGGTCATCATCCATTGTACACAGGAGGTAAAAGAATTAAATCGCCTGATACTTATGAAATGAACAATAAGTTTAAACCAATTTTTGATAAGTATAAAGTAGATGCTTATATCTGCGGGCATGAGCATAACCTGCAGTATATAAAACCCGAAGGCAATACGCATTATTTTGTTACAGGCGCCGGTTCAGAAACAACGCCGGTTATTAAATATCCCGAAATTGGGAAGTATGCACTTTCAATAAATGGGTTTATGGTTTTCTCTCTTACACATAATTCCATGCTGGTGCAGATTATTGATGAAAACGGCAGGCTTTTGTATAAAGATGCCATTGAAAAAAAGTAAAGGTATTCTTATACATACTCCAAAACAGGTAAGTTATTTAACTGTGTTCGCTATACCTGTTATTGCATTACAGCGCAGTAGCTATAGTTTTTATGGTTTGCAATATTCTTCCTATTTTCAAACCGTAACAAAGTTGCTAACTGGTAATGCTCAAAAATAAAAACCCAATAAAAACAATTGCTTCAGAAAAAGATAATGGCATAAAAAGCTATTCCTTACCTGTTGTTGTACTTGTTGGGGTACTGCTGTTGTGGTTTATTGTTTCCTATACAAATTTATTCCCTTCATACGCTATGCCATCGCCGGTTGCAGTGGCAAAAGCATTTGTAGAAGAATTGAAAGCAGGGCGGCTACTCAACGACGTTATTGCTTCTCTCTGGCGAGTGGCTGTTGGTTTTGTGTTTTCTGCATCACTGGGTATTCCGCTTGGTTTGTGGCTTGGCCAGCACCTGTATGCAAGAAAGGCTTTTTTACCAATGCTTAATTTTTTCCGTTTTCTTTCACCATTGGCATGGATTCCATTTGCCATTCTCTGGTTTCATATTGGAGATAAGCCTGCTATCTTCTTAATATTTATGGCAGTTTTTTTTCCGCTTGTGTTAGCAACCATGTCTGCTGTTGCTACAATACCAAGTATCTATTTCCGTGTTGCTAAAGATTATCATTATAAAGAGATTGAATTGCTCACCAGGGTTACCTTTCCTGCAGTACTGCCGCAATTAATTACGGCTTTGCGTGTTAGTTATGGCATTGCATGGGTGGTAATTGTTGCAGCAGAGATGGTAGGTTGCCAGGATGGATTGGGTTATGGCATCTGGGAAGCACGCAATGGCTTGCGGCTAGATTCTGCTGTTTGTTACATGATAGTTATAGGATTGCTGGGCATGGGCATCGACAGGCTTTTAACACAATTAAGTAAACTACCTAATGTACGCTGGGGATATGAGAGATAAAAATGCTCACAGCAGACTGGTACTGCAAAAAGTATCTCACAGCTACGGCCCCGTAGCTGTTTTAAAAGATATGGACCTGGTAGTTAACCAGGGCGAGGTGGTGGTATTGGTGGGCCCTTCAGGCTGTGGCAAAACAACTATTCTCAATTTATTATCCGGTTATATAGAACCGTTAGAAGGTTCTATTCAGCGTACAGGCATAATCCGGACCGTTTATCAACAAGATGGCCTTTTTCCCTGGCTTACTGTTTCAGAAAATATTATGATAGGGTTGCGCAATGTAACAGACACAGCCCAGCAAAATAAAGAACTGCGTGAACTGATTGAACTGATACACCTGCAGGGTTTTGAAAATCATTATCCGCATCAGTTATCTGGCGGCATGCGCCAGCGTGTAGAACTTGCCCGTGTACTTGCAGGTGAGTCTGATATACTATTAATGGATGAACCATTCTCTGCACTGGATTATCAAACGAGGTTGCGCATGCGCAAAGAGTTAATAAGACTGCTTGAACAACGTCCCCGCACAGTGGTATTTGTAACACACGATATTGAAGAAGCGGTTCAACTGGCAGATAGGGTTCTGGTATTATCCAGCCGCCCGGCCAGTATTTGCAAAGAGCTTTATATTGATGCGCCCAAGCCAAGAGAACTTACAAATGCTGCTGCTG
The DNA here is from genome assembly GCA_044227095.1 of Chitinophagaceae bacterium. GTDB lineage: Bacteria > Bacteroidota > Bacteroidia > Chitinophagales > Chitinophagaceae > JACMLD01. The sequence goes on from JBGAFV010000001.1 coordinate 1,970,892, forward strand.
TAGATGCCATGAAAGTAATTTTGCACGAACTTGGTTTGTAGTTGATAGTCTTTAGTTCATACTTCATAATCTGTAGTGAATATCATTTAATCAAGAACGCATGTTCCGTAGGAACATTTTACGGGTAGAGAATATGCATAGTATGAGTTGCGTTCCATAGGAACGCTTTGTGCTCATGCGTGATAAAAGCACAGTAGTTCATACGGAACGAAATTTCTTATTTAATCTACTTTTACCCAAAAAACACCCCGATGAGGTAGCATACTTTTCTTCCCCCTGTCTAACTATTAAATACTTTTCTGGTCCTGGCGCCAGTAACACAGATTGATCACTGTTGCGTCGCACACTTCAACCCTATATCTTTATTGAACCCATATTAACCAAAACGAATTCGCTAAATTTGAGGTTCAGTTATGAAACTTACTTTTACAAAACTTATCCTTGGCGTTGTTATTACCCTTACAGTATTAGGGTTGCTTCGCTATCGCCCATGGAATAGTAATGGTTCAATAACCGCAAGGGATGTAATACACGAAGGTGTAAATAAACTTGCAACACGTTCGCTTACTGTTGGGTATTTGCCCGTTACTTGTCACCTTACCTGCCCGGTTACAGATTTTGCGTCAAAAACAACACAAACCAATACCAATTTCAATTCAAGGGTATTTACAGATTTTCCAACGGTAATCAGTGCACTGGAAGCAAAACAGGTGCAGGCTACTTTTATGATAGTACCACTTGCAATGAAATTGCGTGAGCAAGGTGTGCCGGTTAAGATCTGTTATCTTGGCCACCGCGATGGTTCTGAAATTGTTGTTGCAAAGAATGGAAAAATAAGAAGCCTTACAGATTTAAAAGGAAAAAAAGTAGCCATACCCAGTTTATACAGCAACCAGAACTTTGTTATTCATAAGCTAATGGAAGATTACGGTATGAAGCCGGATGACATTAATTTTGTTGTATTGCCACCCGCAGATATGCCTACTTCGCTGGCATCGGGTGCTATTGAAGGGTATTTTGTAGGCGAGCCATTTTGCGCAAAGGCGGAACTGGATGGTGTTGGCAGAATACTTTATTATGCAAGGGATGTATGGCCAAACTTTATTTCATGTGCATTGGTGGTGCACGAAGATTTAATAAAAGAAAACCCCGATATAGTTAAAGACCTGGTACGTGGCATTGCACAATCTGGCGCATGGGCGGAAACACACCGTGCAGAAGCAGCAAAATTAGCAGCACCATATTATCGGCAGAATGAAAAAGTGCTGAATTATGTACTAACAGCCGACCCTAAACGTGTAAGTTATTTGCAGCTAACCCCTACAGATATGGATCTGCAGCAGATACAAAACCAGGGCCTTAAAATGGGACTTCTTACAAAGCACATACCCATGAGTGAGTTAATAGACCGCGACTTTGTACCCGAAACAATTAAACCAGCCCCTATTTCTTCAAGCAGTATACCAGATCCTACATCTGTAAAAACGCACTAACAGTGCAAGTGGTTTTAAAATTAACAGTGTATTTGCAGAGATGTTTTTTATTTGTTTAACTTTAATATTCCCAAATAAAATCAATTCCCCAACAATTAAATCTTACAAAAATGGCAGACATTCAAAACGGCGAAGTTGTTATAAGCAACCAGGAAACAATTAAAGATAACCAAGGTACAATTAAGGCTAACCAGGATGCCATCAAGAACAATCAAAAACTTATAAAAGATAACCAGGGTACTATTCTAAAAAATCAGGGTGCCATTAAAACCAACCAGGGTGCTATACTTGGCAACCAGGGTGCCATTAAAACCAATCAGAAAACCATAGTTGATAATCAGAAAGCTTTAAAAGCTAACCAGGTAACAATTATTTCTAACCAGAAAGCAATTATGGGCAACCAGAAAACTATACTATCCAATCAAAAAACACTGGATAAGATTTTAAAGAACCAGGAAGTAATTTTGAAATTGCTGAAAAAGAAATAAAAGACTAATACTATTTATTAACCGCCATAGCTCTAGCTGCGGCGGTTTTTTTTTGAATGCAACCACTCGGGATTCATTCAATCTTATTGGATAATTATTGTTTAATGGCCTATACAAAACCAGTTAAGCAACAGTTTCTTTTAAAGCATAATAACTTATGTATTTAACTTTGAACAATGGAGATCATTGTAACCCACACAAACCTGGAAGCAATTGCACCGCTACGGGCATTGTTTTTACAGGAAAATAATTTCCAGTTTATTTATGATAAATGCCACAGGCATGGCTGGGCCGATGTTTGGCTTTTTGAAATAGATGGCAATGCTATAGGTTACGGATCTGTTTGGGGAAAAGACAAACGGGAAGACAGGGATACCATTTTTGAATATTATTTGTTACCGGAATACAGAAAGCTGTCAAATATTATATTCCCGCAATTTTATGAAATAGCAAAAGTTGGTTTTGTAGAAAGCCAGAGCAATGATGCATTTCTTACTTCTATGTTGTATGAATATTGCAAGAACGTAAATGCTGAGGCCATTCTTTTTAAAGATCAGTACACAACTGATTTTGCAATACCGGGGTTAATTTTTAGAAAACAAATACATAAAGACAATACGGGTGAAGATGATGGCTACGTATTGGAACTGGGTGGCGAAGTAGTGGCTACAGGCGGTTTTGTATGGAATTACAATCTTCCGTTTATAGACATGTATTACGAAGTGAAAGAGAATTTCAGGCGAAGAGGCTTTGCATCATTTATTACACAGGAGTTAAAAAGAGAAGCATACAGAATGGCAAGAGTGCCTGCTGCAAGATGTAATATAAATAATCACGCATCAAAAGCAACTTTGATTAAAGCAGGCATGCAGCCTTGTGGTTTTATTCTTGTAGGAACTATTAAAAAATAAGCTTAGCCATATATAAATCATGTATACAGGTATTGAAGCGCATATAAAAAAATTTGTTGGCCTTACAGAGGAAGAAATAGCTGTTTTGCATGCGTATATGAAGCGAATGGTTGTTAAGAAAAAGGAATTGTTGCTTAAAGAAGGGCAGGTGTGTAAATCGAATTATTTTGTAGAGAAAGGTTGCCTTCGTTTGTTTTTTGTAGATGAGAAAGGTGCGGAACAAACAACGCAGTTTGCAATAGAAAACTGGTGGCTTACTGATTACTCAAGTTTTTACAGGGCAACACCTTCTCAGTTTTATATTCAGGCTGTTGAGAACGCTACTGTTATTTCGTTTGACAAATCTTTGCAGGAAGAATTGTACAAGAAATTGCCACAACTGGAACGCTATTTCCGGAATGTACTTGAAGTTTCTTATGGTGCCGTGCAATGGAGAATAAAATATATCTACAATCTTTCTAAGGAAGACATGTACAGAAATTTCAATTCTTTATTTCCAGGGTTTGTACAAAGGGTACCGCAGTACATGCTGGCGTCTTATCTTGGCCTCACACCTCAATATCTGAGCGAGTTAAGAAAAAAGAAACAATAAAGACTTTCTATACGTAACAAATAACCAATAAAGCAACCAACCCTGAAGGGGTTGAATGAGATGACATAAAGTTGTACTGACAGAGGATTTGCTGTACAAGTGTGCGACGCAAAGGTGCTTAATAGTATTCCTGTTGCCGGTTTCATAATAAAAAATACGCAATAGCGGCATTTCTTAAACTGGCTTAACTTTTTTAAGCAAGCTACTGCCGAGCTTTGTGTTTCATTAAATAATAACAACAATGAGCACAAGATTAAACATGGCGGTTGTACAACCGGAAGCATACAAGGCAATGCTTACACTTTCAAAATATGTAAGCAGTTCAGCGCTTACAAAAACACAAATGGAACTGATAAAAATCCGTGCATCGCAAATAAACGGTTGTGCGTATTGTATTAATATGCACACACGAGATGCAAGAAAAAATGGAGAAACAGAGCAACGCATTTACCTGCTTAATGCATGGAGAGAAACAGAATTATATACAGAAGAGGAGAGGGCTATTCTTGCGCTTACCGAAGAAATAACGTTAATAAAAGATAACAATTCTGTGGAAGCTTATAATAAAGCTGCTACTTTATTTTCTGAAACCAGCCTCGCACAAATTATTATGGCTATTGTAACTATCAATGCATGGAACAGGATTGCAATAAGTACACGAATGAAACTTGATTAAGCTAAGAGGATAAAGGAGAAAAGGAGGCAAAAGAGAAGGGAGCCGGTTTAACTCTTTTTCTCTTTTTACCTTTTAGCTACCAGTTGCCCATTTGTTCGGGTACAATTCTGTCGAGGTGATCATCGGGTTTGTTTTTTTTCCAGTTGGGATCATATTTTACAAACCACGAAAGCCATAAAGTTCTTGAAAGCCGCATGAGCGGGGGTTGCAGTACAATCAGCATAATTGCGTTACAAATAATCCATGCAACAAAGCGGTTGTCTTCAAAAGAAAAACCAATTATCAGCCACCATGCAATACAAGATGCCACGCAAATGCCAACAGTTAGTGCATAGCTAACATAGCCGGTACCATAATAAAAGCCAACTTCAATTTCTGTAACCTGGCTGCAAACCGGGCACCTGTCGTGCATCTTAACAATAGATCCCAGTTTGTAAGAACTTTTTTCTTTATAAAGAAAACCTTCCCTGCAACGCGGACATTTATTGGTTAATATAGATAGCAAATAACCAGGCTTTTTTTCTTTTTCTGCCATGATGCTGATTGAGCTGCAAAGGTACTTAAATAAAAAACTACTGGTTGAAGAACAATGAATGTTTTATGGCTCTAATACTTTTTCCATTTGCATGCTGCGACTGCCTTTTATAAGAATAGCAGTGTTGCTGAATTGTTGCTGCTGAAACCATTGTTTTGCCTGCGCTGCATTCTCAAAACTTATGTAAGGATGTTTTATTTTTAAAAAATCGCCGCCTGCAAGCACAACATTTTTCCATTGGTGTTTATCAATAAGAGATACAAGAGCTGCATGTTCATCTAAGCTTTCTGCGCCTAATTCTGCCATGCCACCAAGCATTAATACTTTGTTTGTACCAGGCAGTTTTGCAAAATTTTCTATTGCTGCTTTCATGCTGCTGGGGTTGGCATTGTAAGCATCAAGAATGATCGTGTTGCTGTCTTTTTTTATTAATTGAGAGCGGCTGTTAGATGGTGCATATGCCTCAATTGCTTTTTTAATTTTATCGCCCGGAATTTTAAAATAAACACCTGTTGCAGCTGCACATAATATATTAGGCAGATTGTACTCACCTACCAGTTGCGTATGAATTGTTTCATTGATGCCATTTGTAAATTGTACATCTAAAAACGGTTCGCTTTTTATAGCCTTGCCGGTAACAGTTGCGTTACTTGTTCCATAAGTAAAAAGAGATTGTATTCCTGCACTCATCTTCTGCAGGTAATCATAATCATGCATTACAAAAGCAGTTCCGTTATGGGCACGCAGGTAATCATATAATTCCCCCTTTCCTTTTTTTACACCTTCTTCTCCGCCAAAACCCTCAAGATGTGCTTTGCCTGCATTGGTGATAATGCCGTGTGTGGGCATTGTGTATTCGCAATAACCTGCAATTTCTTTTTGGTGATTGGCGCCCATTTCTATTACCGCAATGGCAGCATCCTTTTTTATTTTAAGAATAGTAAGCGGCACACCAATATGGTTATTGAGATTGCCATCTGTTGTATATGTTTTATAGCCGGCAGATAAAACTGCATGAACAAGTTCTTTTGTAGTTGTTTTTCCGTTGCTGCCGGTAATAGCAATAAACGGAATGTTGAACTGTTGCCTGTGGTGTTTGGCAAGAAGTTGCAGAGTTGTCAATGCCTCATCTACTAATATGATTTTTTCATTGGTTGCAAATTCAGCTTCATCAACAATCGCATGTGCGGCGCCTGCTTCAATGGCTTTTAATGCAAAAGTATTTCCATTAAAGCTGGGGCCTTTCAAAGCAAAGAAGATATCGCCCTGTTTTATTTTTCTTGTATCTGTTACTACGGAGGGATATTGCAGATAAACCTGGTATAGCTGTTCAATGGTCATTGCACACTAATATTTTAAGCGCTAATGTACGTCAATGATAAACGCTATAAACACGAATAATGCTAATACTCTACGCAATTGTTTTGTATAGTAAAAGAAAAACCGCCCCTTTAATGGAGCGGTTTTTTATTCGTTTTAATTAGTATAATTCGTGTACTATTTTTTACGGCTATTCTGCCTGCGTTCTTTGTAGTTAATACCAGTACCATGGCCATTACCTTCCGGGCTACCAACACGGTCCATTGCGCAACGGAAACCAACTGTGCTGGATGATTGATCCTGCTCTAAGAAACGGCGTGTGCCGGGGCTAAGCCAGTATGCACGGTCGTTCCAGCTACCACCTTTAATAACACGAGATTTATCGCTTATTAAAGTAGTAAGTCCGTAACCGTAAGATACACCCATAACCAGTGAGTCACCATCAAGATAGTTGATAACATCACCTTTCTGATAGTTACGGCGGTTCTTGCTTTCCTGGTCTGTGATATAACGATTTTTGATGTGACCGAGGCTGTCTCTTTCGGCTTTGCCGGTAGTCATATCAACTGTTTCGTATTTATTACCGCGGTAAGAAGCTACGTCATCGTTATCAACACCAGATAAAGGACGATAAACATCGGCAGTCCATTCGTTCACATTACCGCTCATGTTATATAATCCGAAACCATTTGGATAGAAAGATTGTACAGGGGCAGTGTAAACAGCACGGTCATTTAAACCACCTGCAACACCCATGTTATCACCAGCACCTCTTTTAAAGTTAGCAAGGAAAGTACCCTGCCAGCTTCCACGGCGTGTATCACGAAGGCCATTTACGTTTTGGCTCCATGAGTAAACTTGTTTGTTTGCAAGTAACTCTTCGCCTCTTTTGCCTTCTTTTTTAGATGGCATTGGGTTTTGATTTACTAAACCTAAAGCGGCATATTCCCACTCTGCTTCTGTTGGTAAACGGTAGCCTGGTAAAAGGATACCATCTTCAAAAGTTACATTGGTACGTGGTGTACCGTTAGGATTTTTTAGAGGGTTCTTTTTAGATTTTGCAGCTTGTCCGGGAGTTGGCTGATACTCACCCAGCAAATATGCTTTGGTATCAAAGTTTTCCTGGCCAAGGCCTGATAAATTCTTTAAAGAATTTTTATTGATGTAACCTCTCTTTACCAATTCGCCTTCATTTACACGGTCTGTTCTCCATGCGCAGAAATCATTGGCTTGTTTCCAGGTTACACCTACTACAGGATAATAATTATAAGATGGATGACGCAGGTAGTACTCTACCAGCGGTTCGTTGTAAGCAAGCTCGCTTCTCCAAACAAGTGTGTCTGGCAAAACAGCTTCGCGTACTGCTTTATATTCATCGCCATCAAATACTGTATTAATCCAATACAGGTATTCACGGTAGTGAACGTTTGCAACTTCAGTTCTATCTATATAGAACGAGTTTACTGTAATACGGCGGGGAATATTATTCCAGTCGCCCATTACATCTTCCTGGGTAGCACCTTGGGTAAAGGTACCGCCCTGAACAAAAACAAGGCCGGGGCCGGTTTTTTCTTCCTTTTCCTTTGATATCTGGAAACCACCCATGTTTTTATCATTGTAGTTCCAGCCAGTTACATCGGATTTGCCTCCTTTGTTGTTCTTGCTTTTGCAGGAAGCCACGCTTGCAGCGCAGCATAGGATAATCAATAAAGTCTTCCAGTTCATTTTAATAGCCATTTTGAAGCCGGTTTTAGAATGAAATAACGGGATGTTGAAGTTTATATTGTATTTAGATATAAAGCTTTTGGTATTCAACTGCGAATATAGGCAGCTTTACGTTTCAGGGCTCGTATAATTACGTTAAAAACGATAGTGTTTATTCGAAATTTTATTGAAGCCTGCCTCTGTTCACTAAATACTATTACGCAGGTTTCTATTTAAATGTTGCCCCTGCCATTTATTACAAAACCTAAGCCATAGTTTGATTCCATTTACTCCATTTGATCAAATTAATGGCTTCTCTCTTCTGATTATCAGATAATTATTAATTATTGGAATAATACTTGCCATTAAAATTGCGTTCATGTTCCTGAAAAGCTAACTGGTATGCGAAAGGGTTTTTTTATAGGTTTATTGTTTTTACTCTCACTTCTTGCGCAAGCCCAGCGCAGCTATACCAATGCTTCAGTGCTTGCAACAGGCAACTGGTTTAAAATAAGTGTAAAGGAAACCGGTATTTATAAGGTTGATGTTGCCTTTTTAAATAAACTGGGCATCAATACCAGCAATCTCTCTTCAACCTCTATTAGGCTTTTTGGAAATGGGGGAGCCATGCTGCCCGAAGCCTGTAATGGGTTTAAGAATGATGATCTTATTGAAAATGCAATACAGGTGCAGGATGGTGGGGATGGTATTTTTAATGGTGCCGATTATTTTCTCTTTTATGCTACAGGCCCTAATGTTTGGCTTAAAGATTCTATAAACCAGCAATTTAAGCACAATAAAAACCTATACGGAGATGTGTCCTGTTATTATATAAATATAAGCGGCGCTGGAAAAAAAATACAAAGCCAGCCTGCTGTAACTGCACCTACAATAAGCGTAAACTCTTTTTCTGAAAGATATTTTCATGAACTGGATACCATAAACCTGCTGGCAAGTGGTAAAGATTGGTACGGCGAAGAAATGTCTTCATCTGCAGGTACAACCAGCTATACTTTTCCAATTCCGTTTTCAAACATTAATACAGCCCAGCCTGCAACACTGGTATCTGCATGTGTGGCCCGATCTGTAAATGGAAATAGCCGCTTTACAACAACTATAAACGGGCAAACTGTTTTACAACAGGATATTGCCGCAGTTGGTAACACTAACCTGGACCTTTTTGCAAAAAGCGATCAATCCACTGCAAGTTTTACTCCGGCTGCAAGCCTTTCACTTACTTATAATTTTACAGGCAGCTCAAGTGCACAGGGCTGGTTAAACTGGTTTGAAATTTTTTGCAGAAGAAATCTCGTGATTACCAGTAATGAGCAATTGCCTTTCCGCGACTGGAAGAGCGTTAGTGCTGGCGCTGTTGCGGCGTTTACCATTCAAAACGCTGCCACAGCGCAGGTATGGGATGTAAGCAATATTTACGAACCTATAAAAATGAACACTACTGCAAACGGTAATGATCTTTCGTTTACCAATAATGCTTCAACCCTGCATGAGTACATTGCCTTTTCAAATAATTTTCTTTTGCCTGTAGCAATAGGAAAAATTGACAACCAAAACCTGCATAACAGCCAGCAGACAGATCTTATAATTGTAACTCACCCTGCCTTGCAACAACAGGCGCAAAGAATTGCCAGCTTTCACCAGCAAAAAGATAATGTAAAGACAGTTATTGCAACAACAGATCAGGTATACAATGAGTTTTCTTCGGGTATTGCAGGCCCCACTGCTATCCGCGATTTTGTAAAAATGTACTACGATAAAGCTGGTGCAGATACCACGCAAAGGCCTAAATACCTGTTGCTGCTGGGCGATGCATCTTACGATTATAAAAACCGGGTAAAGAACAACAGCAATTTTGTTCCTGCTTACGAAAGCAATGTTTCTCTTGATCCGCTGGCTACCTATACCTCCGATGATTTTTTTGGGTTTCTTGATGATAATGAAGATATCAACTCATCATCTGTAACCAATTTACTCGATATAGGCATTGGCCGCATTCCTGCACAAACATCTGCGCAGGCCGATGCATATGCGGATAAACTTGTTAATTATTCAGACCCAAAAAGTTTGGGTGCCTGGCGTAATGAACAAACTTTTATTGCAGACGATCAGGATCTTAACCTTCACCTTAATGATGCAGAAGCAATTACTGCAACAGCCGCCGCTACTAATCCATTATTCACACAAAATAAAATTTACCTCGATGCCTATACGCAAGCCAGCACACCTGCAGGCAGCCGTTACCCCGAAGTAAATGATGCTATCAACAAAAAGATTGAAAACGGAACACTTATATGGAATTACAACGGTCATGGTAGTTCAACAAGACTGGCAGAAGAAGTGATACTTGAAAAACCAATTGTAGATACATGGACCAATACATACAGGCTTCCTTTATTTATTACTGCTACCTGCGACTTTGCGCCTTATGATAACCCATCCATAACATCTCTGGGAGAAAACATTTTGCTGCGCGAAAAAACAGGTGCCATTGCTTTAATGACTACCACAAGGGCAGTATTTGCGTTTAGCAACCGTATTATGAACCGCAACTATTTGCAAGCCGCATTGCAGGTAAAAACCAATGGAACTTATGCCAGCCTCGGCGAAGCTGTAAAACAGGCAAAAAACTTTACGTATCAAACACAATCAGACATTGTAAACAACAGAAAATTTACTTTGCTGGGTGATCCTGCCCTTACATTGGCTTATCCAAAATATCGTGTAAACACAGACTCAATAAATGGAAATGCCTTGTCTGCAACACCGGATACTTTAAAAGCACTTCAAAAATATACCGTTGCCGGCAGTGTGGGCGATGCACAGGGCAATATACTGACGAGTTTTAATGGAACCGTTTATACAACCGTATTCGATAAAGCTCAATCACTAACTACAAAAGGTAATGATGCAGATAGTTATCAGCAAAGTTTCCAGGTACAAAACAGCCAGTTGTTTAAAGGCAAAGTAAAAGTGGTGAATGGAAAATTCAACTTCAGTTTTATTGTTCCGCAAGATATTAATTACCAATTGGGTAATGGAAGAATCAGCTACTATACAGACAATGGCAGGGAAGATGGTAACGGAAATTTTAACGGCTTTTTGGTAGGAGGATCCAAAGGCATAAGCAGCGATACCAAAGGTCCGGTAATCAAAGCTTATCTGAACGATGAAACGTTTTTAAATGGCAATGTTGTAAATCCGGCACCACTGTTGTTATTACAGCTCAGCGATTCTTCAGGCATCAATATTGCAGGCACGGGCATTGGGCACGATTTAACGGCTATTATTGATGGAAAAGCTAGCAACACCTATGTGCTGAACAGTTTTTTTGAAGGAGACCTTGACAGCTACCAGAATGGAACCGTAAAGTTTCAATTGCCGGAATTGGAAGAAGGCAGCCATACAATGGTTATAAAAGCCTGGGATGTGGCCAACAACAGCAACGAAGTAACCATCGTTTTCCGGGTAATGAAAACGATGCTAAATATTTATAACGTAATAAATTATCCAAACCCTTTTTCAACTTATACCAATTTTCGGTTTGACCATAATAAACCAAATACAAGATTGGATATAAGTATTAAAATATATACACTGTTTGGTAAACTGGTTAAAACCCTGAATGAGACAATAAACGTCACCGGAAACCGTTCAAGTGACATTAATTGGGATGCCAGGGGTGAGAACGGCGTTATGTTGATACCGGGGGTATATATTTACCAAATGGAGGTACGTTCTGGCGATGGTGCCGGAACCGCTTTAAAGGCCGGAAAACTGGTATTGTTCTGAAAAACTCTTTAAAAACTGTATTTTCGCCGCTTAAATAAAAACATAAAATCTACGCTATAGAAGAAAATTGTACGTAAACTTAACATAGATGAAAAGCAATAAGACCTTTAAACTAATTGCGTCAATTTTACTTGTTTCCGGTTCCACTGCATTAAAGGCACAGAATTCTTCTGCTGATAAAATTAATGTTGTAACTACTGCGGTTCCTTTCTTAAGAATTTCTCCCGATGCCCGTGGCGGCGGTATGGGCGAAACTGGGGTTGCTACTTCACCAGATGTGAATTCAGCCTTCTGGAACCTTGCCAAAACTTCTTTTAATGAAAGTAAAGGCGGTATTGGTTTAACATACACCCCCTGGTTAAGAAAATTACAATTGAATGATGTGTACCTGGCTACACTTACAGGTTATTATAAACTTGATGAAAACTCTGCGCTTACTGCGTCTATGCGCTATTTCAGTCTTGGTAATATTCAATTTACAGACAACGCTGGTCAGGATTTAGGGCAGTTCAGGCCAAGAGAATACAGTTTTGATGCTGGTTATACCCGTAAGCTTTCTGATAAACTGGGCCTGGGTGTAGCGCTTCGTTATATACACTCAAACCTGGCTTCTGGTGCTGCCAGCAATTCTGGTACTACTTATAAAGCAGGTAATGCGGTAGCCGCAGATCTTTCTTTATACTATCATGGCCTTAATGCAGCTGGCGAAGGCTGGAACTTCGGTGTTTCTTTAAGCAACCTCGGAACAAAAATTGGTTATACGAATGATGCTAACCAGAAAGATTTTATTCCAGCTAATATGGGCCTTGGCGCATCGCATACATGGGTGTTTGATGAGAGCAATAAAATAACACTTGCGCTTGATGTTAATAAATTACTGGTTCCAACACCACCTGTTTATACAGGCGATTATCCCACAGACTCTGCAGCACAAGCTGATTACAGAAAAACAAGTTCAATTAGTGGCTGGTTTAAATCATTCAGTCCTCCCGGAGGTTTTTCTGAACTGATGCAGGAGTTCCAGGTGTCTGGTGGTATGGAGTATACTTATATGGATCAGTTCTCATTGCGTGGTGGTTATTTTTATGAGAACAAATACAAAGGCAACCGCAAATATTTTACATTAGGTGCAGGTCTTAAATACAATGTTTTTGGCTTGAATGTATCTTATATCATTCCTTCTGGTAGCGGAATTAATCAGAACCCATTATCAAGTACATTGCGTTTCAGCCTTATATTTGATTTGGACAATGATACCAACGGCAGCAACAGCAAATAAATTAATTGTCAATTTATATTTTTTGAAAGCGTTCCTATTGGGACGCTTTTTTGTTTTGAGATTTCAGTAGCGTTTTGCTACCCTCTTCTTACATTTACAATCACGCATTCCGGTAATCAAAAATTATTTTTCTATGTCTTATAGAATAGGCTTTGGTATAGATTTTCATCAACTGGCAGAAGGCCGCGATTTATGGATTGGCGGTGTTAAAATCCCTCATCATAAAGGTGCAGTTGGCCACAGCGATGCCGATGTGTTGCTGCATGCAATTTGCGATGCATTGCTTGGTGCATTGGCATTGGGCGATATAGGAATGCATTTTCCTAATACAGATGCTTCATATAAAAACATAGACAGCAAAATTCTTTTACAGAAATGTTTTGAATTAATAAGCGGCAAAGGATATGCAGTAGTAAATGTTGATAGCAGTGTTTGCCTCGAGGAACCTAAAATAAAAAAATATTCCCCTGCTATGAGAAGCAGTATTGCTGCTATTCTGCACATAACAGAAGAAGATGTATCTGTTAAAGCCACTACTACAGAGAAAATGGGTTTTGCCGGAAGAGAAGAAGGATTGGTAGCGTATGCAAATGTATTATTGAAGAAAAGTCTTTAGCTATTAGCCATTAGCTGCAAGCTGCAAGTTTAGGGCTTAATTTCAGTGTCTCTACTATATAATTAGGACTACGTTATTTGATATAAATCAGGCCAAGGTTTTTGCTTGTAGCTAATAGCTTGCAGCTAATGGCTAATAGCTACCAGCTAACGGTTAACAGCTACCAGCTTTTCCCTACTTTTGCACCCATGTCAACAATAAAGGTTAAGATCATCAACAAATCAAACAATCCTTTACCTGCATATGCTACCAGTGGTTCTGCAGGAATGGATTTAATGGCCCATATAGAATCGCCAATAACTTTACAATCGCTTGAACGCAGTTTAATACCTACTGGCCTGTTTATTGAACTACCTGAAGGATATGAAGCCCAGGTAAGGCCACGCAGCGGACTGGCAGTAAAGCATGGATTAACATGCCTTAACTCTCCAGGCACAATAGATTCAGATTACAGGGGCGAAATAAAAATTATTCTTGTTAACCTTTCAACTGTTGCGCATACTGTACAACCTGGCGACCGTATTGCACAAATGGTGATTGGAAAGGTAGAACAGATTGGATGGGAAATTGCAGAAGTATTAAATGAAACTGTTCGTAATGCAGGAGGTTTTGGGCATACAGGTAAATAAAATAAAAATGAAAAATCTTACCCGGATTATTGTGTTGCTGCTTGTAGTATTGGTTGTTGGTTGTAAATCTGCCAGGAAAGTGCAGACTGCCATTACTAAAACAAAAACAGATACTACGCAGATGATAATTGTAGACAATGCACATGCAGACTCTATAGCAGTGATACACGATTTGCTGAATAAGCTTAACAGCAACCGTATTGAAAATTTTAAAACTTTTTCTGCCAAGGTAAAAGTAAACTATCACGATAAAGAAGGTGAGCAACCAGAACTTACTGTTTTTATAAGAATGCAGAAAGACAGTATTATATGGATTTCTGTAAATGCAACCATATTTAGCTATGAAGCATTGCGTGTGCTAATAACGCCTGATAGTGTAGTTGTGCTTAATAAAAAAGATAAGATTGTGCAGTTGCGTTCTGTAAATTACCTGCAGGAACTTACCAGTCTTCCTTTCGATTTTAAAACCTTACAGGATCTTTTATTAGGTAATCCTGTTTATTTAGATAGTAATGTTGTTTCTTATAAAAAGAACGACCAGTCCATTACGCTTATGAATGTAGGCCCATTGTTTAAGCACCTGTTATCTATAACCAATGGCGATTACCTGCTACAGCATAGCAAACTGGATGATGCAGATCCACTGCGCAACCGCACAGCCGATTTAACTTATACCGGCTATGAAAGTAGTAATGGTGTAAAATTTTCAACAGAGCGCCGTGTATCAGTATCAGAAAAAAGCAAGCTTGATATTGATATGGATTTTAAACAGTATGGCTTTAACGAAACATTAAGCTATCCTTTTACTATACCTAAAAATTTTAAAAGGCAGTAAGCGTTGTATACTATATTTTTGAAGCAATCGTTGTATCTTTTTGCCTTTCTTTAATTTTTAACCCAATAAGCCGAGTATGCATAAGATTTGCCTTTCTGTGCTTTTATTAATTTCAAGCCTTTCGGTTTTTTGTCAGCAACCCGGTAAAGCGGAGCTGGAAAAAGAACGTGCGGCTATTCAGAAAGAAATTGATGATGTAAAACGTTCACTGGATGAAACCAAGCGCAACAAAAAAGCATCGCTTGCACAGTTAAATGCAGTACAGCACAAATTGCAGTTAAGACAAAAAGAAATAAACGTTATTAATCAGCAGATGGAACTGATTGAAGGCAATATTAACCAGGGATGGCGTGATATTACAAAACTTAAAAAAGAACTGGATACATTAAAAGAGCAGTACAGCAAAAGTGTTGTGTATTCTTATAAGAACAGGAGCAATTACGATTTTCTGAATTTTATATTTTCTGCAGGTAGTTTTAATGATGCACTTAAAAGAGTTGCTTATTTAAAATCTTACCGTGCTTACCGCGAAGAGCAAGCCAATAATATTGTACGCACACAAGATCAGATACAAACAAAAATTGTAGCGCTTAACCAAAGCCGTGCACAAAAAAGCCTTGTATTAAAAGAAGAAGATAAAGCCAAAGAAAAATTAGAAGATGAAAAAAGAGAAAAAGATGAAGTGGTAAGCAAACTCAAGACAAGAGAGAAAGAATTAAATAAAGAGTTTACTGATAAGAAAAGGCAGGATGCGAAACTGGCATCTGCTATTACTGCCGCTATTAACAGGGCTATTGCTGCTGCGAAAGCCGAAGCAAAAAAGAATGCAGAAATAGCAGCGAGAAATAATACAGCAAATACATCGGCTAACAAAACAACAACGCCAAATACAACAACAGTTGCTCCTGAAAAAGTAGCCAAAGCTGCTCCTGAATTTCATAAACTTGATGATGATCCCGAAACAAAAAAGTTATCAGATAATTTTGCAATCAACAAAGGGAAGTTGCCCTGGCCAATAGAATCTGGAAGAATATCTATGCATTGGGGACCATCTACTGTACCAGGCACAAAATTGACAATTGTAAATAATTTTTTAACCTTTGAGACCGAAGCAGGAAAATCTGTAAAAGTTATATTCGACGGCGAAGTGGCTTTAATTACTTATATCGGCGATGTGCAGGCTGTAATTGTAAGACATGGTAAATACTTTTCAACCTATAGTAATCTTTCCTCTGTAAGTGTTACAAAAGGTCAACAGATAAGAACAGGACAGGTAATTGGTAAAGTGGCAGAAAAAGATGATAATATTGGTGAACTGGAATTAGGAATCTCTAATGATGCCAATAAAAATTTTGATCCTGAAAAATGGTTGAGGTAAGCTGCGAGCTATTAGCTGCAAGCTATTAGTACCTGGTTGTGAAAAACATTCTTTGCTTCAACTTGTAAATAAATAAAAAGCCACGATGATCTAAATAATCATCGTGGCTTTTTAAACTAATAGCTAATGGCTAAAAGCTAACAGCTACTCTAAATGCATTTGCAAAACCTGTTGTACAACAATTCATATTTGGGTATGATGTTGTGAATATCAAACGTAGCTGCATGTTTACCCGCCTGCTTTTTAAATTTTTTTAGTGTTTCATCATTTTTTAAAATTTCCATAGCGTGTTGCGCCATTTCATCTACATTGCCTACATCACTTAAATAACCGGTAACACCATTAACATTAATTTCCGGTAAGCCGCCGGCGTTGGAGCTTACAACAGGAACGCCCGCAGCCATTGCTTCAAGCGCAGCCAAACCAAAACTTTCATATTCAGAAGGTAGTAAGAACAAATCTCCAACGGCTAATATTTCTTCCATTTGTTCCTGTTTGCCTACAAACCTTATATCGCCAAATACACCCAAATCGCGGCAAAGGCTTTCAGCCATTGGCCTGTCTGGTCCATCTCCAACAAACAATAGCTTACTGGGTATTTCCGCATTTATTTTTGCAAATATTTTTACTACATCCTTTACACGTTTTATTTTCCTGAAATTGGATGCATGCAGTATGATTCTTTCGCCCGCAGGTGCTATTACCTGGCGGAATGCATCAATAGGTTTTTTATTAAACCGGTGTACATCTACAAAATTGTGAATGACCTCTATTTCCTTTTCTATTTTAAATGAACTGTAAGTTTCATCACGCAGGTTTTGAGATACTGCTGTAATGGCATCACTTTCATTTATAGAAAACGTAACCACTGGTGCATAGGTTTTGTCTTTACCTACAAGGGTAATATCTGTTCCGTGCAATGTAGTTATCACCGGAATTTTTTTCCCTTGCTTTAATAAAATCTGCTTGGCCATATAAGCAGCCGATGCATGCGGTATAGCATAATGCACATGCAGAAGATCAAGGTTGTTGTTAGCAATAACATCAACCATTGTACTGGCAAGTGCTGTTTCATAAGGCGGGTAATCAAACAACGGATAGGTGGGTACCCTCACTTCGTGATAAAAAATATTAGCGTTGAATTCGCTCAGCCTGACTGGTTGCTGGTATGTAATAAAATGCACCTGGTGGTTCTTATCGGCCAGTGCTTTACCCAATTCTGTAGCCAGCACACCACTACCGCCAAAAGTTGGGTAGCAAACAATTCCTATACGCATTATAATAAGATTATTTTACTGAAAATGTTTTCGAAGGTAAATGATGTTTTCATTGGAACGCAGTTTTTTATGGTTAATATGCTTGATAATAATGTTCCTGTAAACATAACAGTCTATGTTCCATTTTACATTGTACCTGCTGCATTAACCACAATACCGCACGATTGTTTACCTTATCTTTAGCAAAATTTCATAACATGAGGAAATTAATTGCTTTTTGTTTGTTTTTCATCCTTTGCGGCCTTGTAAATGCACAATCAGAAGATTCTCTTTTTATTTCTAAAATTTCTGACGAGATTTTAGTTAGCGGAAAAATTTACGATAACCTGAAGGTGTTATGTAAAACTGTAGGTGGTCGTTTGTCTGGCAGTCCGCAAAAATTTAAAGCAGAACAATGGGGCGTTAATACCCTCAAAGAAGCTGGCGCAGACAAAGTATGGTTGCAGGAGTGCAAAGTGCCGCATTGGGTAAGAGGAGGCAAAGATGAAGCATGGTATATTTATAAAGACGCATCAGGCAAAATAAAAAAAGAAACACTTGATGTACTTGCGCTGGGCAATTCTATGGGTACAGGCAAAAATGGCGTAAAAGCAGCTGTTGTTTACTGTAATAATTTTGCTGATTTGGAAAAACAAAAAGACAATGTAAAAGGCAAGATTGTTTTCTTTAATTATCCTTTCAATGAAAAATTATTGCAGGCTTTTTATGCTTATGGCGATGCAGGTGTTTACCGCCGTTCGGGCCCAAGCCGAGCAGCAAAATATGGAGCGATAGCGGTGGTTATAAGATCTATGTCGGGTTCTACAGATAACAACCCGCATACAGGTATGACGCAATACGATTCTAACTACGCTAAAATTCCCTGTGCGGCTATGGGTTTGCGTGATGCTGATAAACTGGCTGGTATTTTAAAAGACGGAAAAAGCGTAGAACTTTATTATCATTCCAATGCACGTTTATTGCCAGATACCATTGGCCATAATGTAATTGGAGAAATAACAGGTACAGAATCTCCTAAAGATGTAATTACAATTGGTGGCCACCTGGATAGCTGGGACTCTGCAGAAGGCGCACAGGATGATGGTGCCGGATGTGTGCATTCAATTGAAGTATTGCGTGCATTAAAAGTATTGGGTTACAAACCTAAACATACAATAAGAATTGTTTTGTTTGCCGATGAAGAAAATGGCGGTCATGGCGGCGAAGCATATGCAGCACTGGCAAAGAGCAGCGGAGAAAATCATTTGTTTGCTTACGAAAGTGATGCCGGTGGTTTTACGCCAAGGGGCATGGGTTTTTCTGTATCAGCAGAGCAACTGGCAAAACTTAAAACATGGTTGCCTTTGTTTATTCCTTATGGTGTGTACCAGTTTACCATGGGTGGGGGCGGTTCAGATATTGGCCCTTTGCACCAGGAATTAAAAACACCTGTAGGCGGATTGTTTCCCGATAACAGCCGCTACTTTGATTTGCACCATGCACGCAATGATGTGTTTGAAAATGTAAATAAACGTGAACTGGAATTTGGTGCTATTAACATGACGGCGCTTATTTATTTAATTGATAAATATGGTTTGTAATTTAAGATGGTGCAACTTTGCAACCAGCTTATCAATCATTCTAAAAAAAGCATAATGAAAAAATTCCTGAAGATTTTTGTAACGCTGCTTATTGTTGGCTTACTCGTATTTATAGGCATGCGTTTCTTTTTTGTTTTTGGCCGCGGGTCAAAAGCGGGGCAGCTAAACTTTTTTGTAAACAAAGGCTATATATTTAAAACTTACGAAGGAAGAATTATACAAACAGGATATAAATCTCAGGTGCCGGGAAGTATACAATCCAACGAATTTGAATTTTCGGTAACTGATGAAAACGTTGCTAAAATATTAATGTCGCACAGTGGCGCTACACTGGAACTGCATTATAAAGAATACCTCGGTTCTTTGCCATGGCGTGGCATGAGCAAGTATATTGTAGACAGTGTAATGTCTGTTAAAGATGAAAGCGGTCAGCCGGTAAAAGATTTTATAAAATAGGCAGGCTAACCTGCATACAATAAGAAGATTGCCGGACGTTTATGAATGTCCGGCAATTTGTTTTTCCAGCCATCAATAGATCTTGTTTTGATGTATTCATTGCTGCCGGTTATATCTGCGGCAATGCATAAAAGGGTAGATGGCTTTAATGTTTTGCAGATGCTTTCTGTAAGCTGGTTATTGCGATAAGGCGTTTCAATAAAAATTTGCGTGCATTTCTTTTTTGCAGATTCGTTTTCAAGCTCCTTTAGTGCTTTAATGCGTTCTGCATTATCTATTGGCAAATAACCAACAAACTGAAATGACTGACCATTCATGCCACTTGCCATTAATGCCAGTAAAATAGAGCTTGGCCCGGTAAATGGTTTTACCAATGCACCCATTGCATGCGCCGCTTCAACCAATACTTGTCCTGGATCTGCAACACCCGGACAACCCGCTTCGCTAATGATACCGATAGTCATGCCCCGCTGCAAAGCCTTCCGGAATGCATCTTTTACTTCTTCTTCGGCCTTATGTATAGCATGCCATTCGTAATTATCAATAATCATTTCCTTCCACAATTGTTTCAGGTACCTGCGGGCACTGCGTTCATTTTCTACAAAAAAACAATTGCATTCTTTTACAGCATCGGTTATATAAGGCGGTAATGTTTGTAAATTTTCTTCGTTTATAAAAGTTGGAATGAGGTATACTTTTCCTAATGCTGCACTGGCCATTTGTTAGCGTTTAGGTGCAAAGATAGGAAGCGGCGAGTTGTTAGCTGCAAGCTACAAGTTATTAGCTGTTAGCTTTTAGCTGTGAGCCATGAGCTGCGAGCAAGGAAAAATTTGTGTGTATTTGCTTCGTTAAAGGCGCTCAATAATGAACTAACTGTTGAACGGAGCATCGCAAGAATGATTCATCTTTGCTTAATGATGGCCAATAAAATTATTGTCTAATGAAATGCTAGTATAAAAAATAAAAACTTATCTGTTTCAACTTGTAGCTTGCAGCTAATAGCTAACAACTCCTAAACTTCCTTCTCCTGGTAATACAAACTAATGGTAGCTGCAATAACAGCGTATGCAGGTGCAAAAATCCAACCGATAACAGGTATTAAATGCATGAGGTAAAAAACAATTCCGTTGCCAATAGCAAGGCCTTTGCGGTTGCTGATGAATGTAACGCTTTGTGCCGGAGATAATTTATGCCGCTCGCAACTGTAATCAAGCATAGAGAAACCATAGTAATAACATTCTACCAGCATAGAAATAACCGGCGTTACCAAACCAACAACAGGTACAAATGAAAGTATAAGAATAGAAATAGCGTATACGGTTTGCCACAACGCATTGCGCATTGCCAGTTTAATACCACGCAACATATCTTTCAATAGCTGCGGCCAGCTGAATGGATACTCAGTTCCTTCCATCAATGCTTCTGTTTTTTCGCTCAAATACGCAAATACCGGCGAACCAATAATCAACCAGATGTATTTATAAAGTGAAAAATAAAACAGCATTAGCAAAAGCCAAATCATAATTCCTGTAAGCGTAAAGAAAAAGCCAAGCAAACTACTCTGCATTCTGTGTGCCCAGTTGCTTAAACCTGTAATGCTGCCGAGGTATTCTATTACATTACTGGCACTTTTACCAAAGAAATACATGCTTATGCAAAACAGCAGCATGTAAACAATACCGGGAATGATGATCCATTTCCACAGGCGATGCTTGCTGATGAACTGGTGCGCTTTAAAATAGGATTGTATGGCAATTACAATTTCTTTTAGCAAAGGAGCTGGATTATTGAGCTATAAATGTATTACTTTGAGGGCAGATGAGGATATTTTTATTATGAAAAAACTGCCCGCTTCATTTTACAGCCGTACCAATGTTGTAACTATTGCAAAAGAGTTGCTGGGTAAATTGCTGGTTACAGAATTTGATGGGCTATTTACATCGGGCCGCATTGTAGAAACGGAAGCATACAATGGTGTTGTTGATAAAGCATCGCATGCATATGGTGGCCGCCGCACGCAAAGAACAGAAACTATGTACGCTGACGGCGGTATTGCCTATGTATATCTCTGTTATGGCATTCATCATTTGTTTAATGTAGTAACCAATAAAGTAGATACACCGCATGCTATTCTTATACGCGGTATAGAACCAGTAAAAGGCATAGACATTATGCTGCAGCGGATGAAAAAAGAAAAACAAGACTACACTGTTGGCCGTGGGCCTGGTAATGTTTCAAAAGCACTTGGTATTTCGGTTAGCCATACAAGTTTGTCTTTGCTTCAAAAAGAAATTTATATAGCAGAAGACGGATATAAAATAAAACCTTCGCAAATTGGCGTTTCTGTAAGAATTGGGGTTGATTATGCAGCAGAAGATGCTTTGCTGCCATATAGGTTTTATATAAAAGACAATCCATATGTTAGCGGAAAGAAATCATTAAAATCCTGAAACATTGTACCAGCCAGGCAAAGTCAAGAAAAAAACATTTGTACAATCTGTTGTTACCAACCTTACCTTTTGGGTATTGATTGCGCTTATTGCCGGCATATTGCTGGGCAACTATTATCCTGCAACTGGTGTAAAAATGGAAGTGCTGGGCAAGCGTTTTATTGATTTGATTAAATTATTTATCGGCCCTATTATTTTTCTCACCATTGTGCTGGGCATTAGCGGCATGGGCAGTTTAAAAAAAGCAGGACGGATAGGCATTAAAGCACTTGTTTATTTTGAAGTCATTACCACCATTGCATTAATCATTGGAATAGTGGTGGCAAATATTATTCAGCCTGGAAAAATTAATAAAACAGGTTTGTCAATACAGGATGCTTCAAAATATACATCCAACGCCAGTAAGGGAATTGACTGGAAAGTTTTTTTATCTTCTAATTTTACTTTGCAGGTTTTAATAATAGCAATAATAGTTGGCATTGCACTTAGTTTTTATAAGGGCAGGCAACAAATTGTTGAAGCGCTTTCTTTTATTTCCAAGATTGTTTTTACAGGACTGAAGTATGTAATGTACCTGGCGCCAATTGGTGCGTTTGGCGGTATGGCGTTTACTGTTGGAAAGTTTGGATTGCACACACTTGTACCTCTGGCTAAATTGATGCTTACGGTATATACTACAATGGCCATTTTTATTTTTGTAATACTGGGTGCAGTTATGCGGTATTATAAAGAAAGCATCTGGAAGTTTTTACAATACATAAAAGAAGAATTGCTGATTGTACTGGGTACTTCATCATCAGAAGCTGCACTGCCTTCTATTATGGATAAGCTTCAAAAAATGGGTTGCAGCAAATCTGTGGTAGGATTGGTAATACCTGCAGGTTATTCGTTTAATCTCGACGGTACATCCATTTATCTTTCTATGGCGGTAATTTTTTTAGCACAGTTGTATGATGTGCATTTGTCGTGGGAGGAAATTATAAGCATTATAGGCATACTGATGCTAACATCAAAAGGTGCAGCTGGTGTTACTGGCAGCGGGTTTATTGTACTGGCATCTACACTTACTGCTATTCATAAAATACCGGTAGAAGGATTGGCTTTTCTATTAGGTGTTGATAAATTTATGAGCGAAGCCCGGGCCATTACAAATATTATTGGCAATGGTGTTGCTACAATTGCAATTGCAAAAAGCGAGAAGGAGTTTATGAAACAATAACCACGGAGGCACGGATAGCACAAAGAAGCACAAGTTTTTACTCTACTAGCAAAGAAGTAGGATTTATCTGGCAAACTTTCATGGCAAAAACTATTAAGGCGATAACACAGAGTGTTTCTTCGAAACCACAAAGCTTGCAGCTAATGACTAACAGCTTGTAGCTTTTCTTTGCACAGAGTATTTCTCCGAAACAACAAAGCTTGCAGCTAATAGCTAACAGCTTGTAGCTTTTCTTGCAGCTCTAAAACTTAGGACAAGGAATTCCTTTTCTGCCGGAAGGTGGCTTTTTAATGTAGATGAGTGATACTTCTATACCACCGCGGCTTTGCGAACCTACTTTAAGGCTGGAGTAATTAACGTCGTAAGTCATGCCCAACCTGAAATCTCCCCACTCAAGACCCATATAAGGAATAATGGCATCATTAAAACGGAGCCAGCTGCCTGCATAAAAGTTAGTAGGATTTTCTGTCTCGTCGTTATTAAGGTTGAAGGCAACTGCGCCGCCCAATACTGTTTCGTGTGCGCCGGCCTGCTGACTGTATAAAGCCGTAAGGTGCAGGGTAGTGGTTTCGCCAACTTTAAAATAACCACCGCTGTGTATGGTTAACCTGGGATTGAGTGTGTAATATCCCTGGGATGCTACAAACTGTTCTCTTGGCCTGTTAATATGGTACATGGAAGCGCCGAGGTAAAAATTATTTCTTCCGTCTGTAGTTCCATTGTAAAGAAAGCCTGCATTAAAATCAAAGTAATTGATGTTTACATTCTGGCCGTCTATGGTTTCTCCGCTGGGCAATGTCCAGGTACCGTCCAGTGCCAGTTCCTTTTCAAAATTCAATTGCGTACCGTCCAGTCTTTTAGAAGCATAAGTGCCTTGGAACCCAAGTCCAAGCTGGTGGTAACCGTCTTCATCCAATCCTTTATGATATGATGTAGAAAGAGAAATATAATTGCTGTTCAAAATACCATTGGCGGTTCTGTCTGTCATTGCCATCAACCCAACACCCCAAATATCATTTGGGTTGATGCGGTTGGTAAGAATTGGTGCATCAAGAGAAAGGGTAGATGTTATAAATGCTTTGCTGATTGCCGGCCATTGGTCCCGGTAATTGCCAGCAGCCCTGAAAACGCCATCAAATTTTCCTGTAAGAGCTGGGTTTAATGTAAGTGGAGAAGAGAAGAATTGAGAGAAATGCGGATCCTGCGCAAAAATTTGCATCTTCATAAGGAGCCAAAGGCTTAGAAACAGTACTATTCTCTTCATGTCAGTTTTAATGTCTGGACAAAATACAAACATTTATAAGAGTTACAAAGTAAAAGAATAGCTGCTTAAGGTTTATTTAGGCAAACGCAGCGTTTATATAGGTGAATATTAAATGTAACTCATGCAGGGCTTTTACATTTGCACTTTGGTGCCAAACGCAAGGTCACCAGCATCGCCCAGGCCTGGAACAATGTAGCCTTTAGCTGTAAGTTCATCATCTATAGCCCCGCACCAGATTTTGCAATTGGGTTCGCTGCGCAGTACATATTCTATGCCTACGGTACAGGCAATAGCACATACCACATGTATTTTGGAAGGATGTCCTTCTTCTCTCAAAAATTGAATTGTTTTAACCAGCGATGAACCCGTTGCCAGCATGGGATCAGAAACAATTACTACCCTGTTTTCCAGTTCAGGACAGGAAACATAATCGAGGCTTATTTCAAAACTGCCGTCTTTATTGTGCTTGCGATAGGCTGATATAAAGGCATTATCTGCTTTATCAAAATAATTTAAAAGTCCATTATGGAGGGGAAGGCCTGCACGCAGAATAGTAGCAAGAACAGGTTGTTCCTTTAAAACTTTACAGGGTGAAATGCCCAATGGCGTTTGAATGTCTTTTTCAATAAAGTCAAGTTCCCTGCTAATTTCAAGGGCTGCCACTTCGCCAATCCGCTCCAGGTTGCGGCGGAAACGCATGCGATCGTCCTGCACTTCGGTGTTTCTTAATTCTCCTACCCAATCGCTTAACAAAGAATAATGTTGGCTCAGATTTACAACCATGATATGCAGTTTAGTTTTAAAAATACAATTTTTAAATACAGGCGATAATACATTTGTGCGATGTTACTTCTTCAACGCCGTATATTATCTTATCATAACTATACAACCTGAACTTTGTAATCCGTAATTTGCTTAGGCAAATCTAATTGCTGCAACCGGAAATCAAAAATCAAATATCAACATGGTATATAAGGTAATTGGCTTAATGAGTGGAAGCTCTCTCGACGGACTGGATATTGCATATGTTCATTTGCATGAAACTGCCGGAAAATGGACTTATGAAATTTTGCATGCTGAATGTGTGCCCTATAATGCTGTGTGGATGGAAAGGCTTGGCAACGCTGTAAATTTACCGGCAGCAGATTATCAATTACTGCATACTGCCTATGGCGCTTATACCGGGGAGGCTGTTAATAAATTTATTGATGATTATAATTTGCACCACAATGTGCACCTGGTAGCCTCTCACGGCCACACTACTTTTCATGTGCCCGCACAAAAAATGACTGCACAACTGGGTGACGGTGCAGCTATAGCCGCCGCAACAGGCCTTCCGGTAGTTAGCGATTTACGTGCTATGGATATTGCTTTTGGCGGGCAAGGTGCACCAATAGTACCTATTGGTGAAAAATTATTGCTGTACGATTATGATATGTTCCTGAACCTGGGGGGGATTGCTAATCTTTCTTTTAATAAACCTGATAAATACATTGCTTTTGATGTGTGCCCGGCCAACCGTGTGCTAAACCTGCTGGTTGAACAAACAGGAAAAGCGTATGATGATGGCGGAAAGATTGCAGCTACCGGAAAACTGCACGAGCCATTGCTAAATAAACTGAATGCCCTTGATTATTATAAACAGCCTTTCCCGAAATCACTTGCCAATGATTTTGGAACAGCAACAATATTTCCGATGGTGCAGGAATATAAATTACCGGTACAAGATGCTTTAAGAACTTATGTTGAACACATCGCTATACAATTAAAAAACGCAGTACAGTCAATAATAACTGAGTCAGCAAATGGCTCACAAATGCTGGCTACTGGCGGAGGTGCGTTTAATACATTTATGATTGAACGCATAAGCGAAGCATTAAAAGAATCAGGCGTAAAACTTGTTGTGCCAGATAAGCAACTGGTAAACTACAAAGAAGCACTGGTAATGGCGCTGATAGGTGTATTGCGCTGGCGCGAAGAATACAATGTACTTTCTTCCGTAACCGGCGCAGCAAGAAATTCAATCAACGGTGCATTGTGGTTGGGCGGTGAAGCGTAGTTGATTGGTTGATCAGTTCATTAGTTCATAGTATCGGGAAAAGTAAGCTGAAAAACACAAAGCATTTTGCATTAAAGAATTGAGAACTAAAGAACCCCGAACTAGCAACTATGGTATGTTAGAAGCTTGCCTTGCTGCTAGTTGCCATGTTGTATCGCTTTTAATCCAGATATTGGTATAGCGCCGAATAGTATTTTTCCCTCCATTATCTTGTTTATCTTTTGGCTCTACAATTTCAGATCCCATCACAATAGCAATATCTTTTACAAACGTAATTTTTTCAATGTTCTTTGTATAAGAAACACTGCGCATACCGCCACCTCTGATAGAGTTTTTTATTTGCGTTGCCGTCATTACTACATTACCGGGATTATTTACTACATAATCATCAGTCCATAGCTTGAAGAGTTTTTCTGTTTCACCATTTATAACCAGTGTCCTTTCTGTTTCTTCCAGTCTTTTTATTTTTTGAGCGGGTGTTTCAACAACCTGGCAAAATATATGAAGCGGAACTGTAAACAAAACTGATATAAGTAATGTTGAAATTGTTTTCATGCTATTGAAGGTTTTACTGGTAAATTTAAATAATAATTGTTTGAACTGGGGTTGATAAAGAAAAGCTGCAAGGAAAGCTACAAGCTGTTAGCTATTAGCTGCAAGCTTAGCGGTTTCGTACTTCTTTGTTTTCTCCGTGTCTCTGTGGTTATTAAATAATAAATCTGCAAGTGTATGAAAAAACGAACCTTTATCAAATTATCTTCGGCACTTATGGCAGCTCCATTAGTTTCTTCTTTTAAAAATTTGCTACCCGGTGAAAAATTAAAAAACTGGGCCGGCAATTTAGAATACAGTACAGACAGGTTGTATACACCCGAAACCATGCAGCAGGTAAATGATCTGGTAAAAAAGTATGACAAGGTAAAAGTGCTAGGCACACGCCATTGCTTTAACAGTATTACAGACAGTAAAGACAATTTTATTTCGCTGAAACAAATGAATAAAGTAGTTAACCTTGATGCTGTAACAAAACAGGTAACTATTGAAGCAGGCATTAATTATGGACAGTTATGTCCTTATATCGATAGCAAAGGTTTTGCATTGCACAACCTTGCTTCATTACCGCATATTTCTGTTGCAGGTGCCTGCACAACTGCTACGCATGGTTCAGGAGTAAAAAATGGAAACCTGTCAACAGCAGTTGCAGCAATAGAATTTATAACTGCCAGTGGAGAAACAATAACCCTTCACCGCGATAAAGATGGCGAGAAATTTAATGCAGCTGTGGTTGGCCTGGGTGGTTTTGGTGTTATTACAAAACTGACACTTGATCTTCAACCAGCATTTAAAATGCGGCAGGATGTTTTTGAACAATTACCAATGACGCAACTGAAAGATTATTTTGATGATATAGCAGGTGCTGGCTATAGTGTAAGTTTTTTTACAGACTGGCAGACGGATAAGATTAATGAAGTTTGGATAAAAAGTAAAATAACCGAAGGCAAACAAATAGATTTTACGGCGGGATTTTTTGATGCAAAAGCAGCTACAAAAAACCTGCATCCCATAGCAGATATTTCTGCAGAGAATTGTACTGAACAAATGGGTGTACCCGGCAACTGGTATGAAAGACTGCCGCATTTTAAAATGGGTTTTACACCCAGCAGCGGCGTAGAATTGCAATCAGAATATTTTGTACCGCGGCAACACGCAGTAGAAGCTATACAGGCAATTGCGAAAATGGGAAAACAAATCGGCCCGCATTTATTTATTTCCGAAATACGAACAATAGATGCAGATAATTTCTGGATGAGCCCCTGCTATAAACAACCATCTGTTGCCATTCATTTTACATGGAAGCAAGATTGGCCTGCTGTTAAAAGATTGCTGCCGTTTATAGAAAAAGAACTGGCTGCTTTTAATGCCAAACCACATTGGGGAAAATTGTTTACGATGTCCGCTTCGCACCTGGCTTCTTTGTATGAAAAGCTGCCTGCATTTCAAAAGATGCTGAAAGAATATGATCCCAAAGGAAAATTCAGGAATGATTTTTTGAGTAAGTATGTTTATGCAGGATAAATACTTTATAATAAACAGGGTGAGTTGTCAACTATACTATTCCTACGCTATAAACGTTCATTATCTAAAATGATGTATGGGAAGAAAGCTGACATCAACGTACAGATATTATTCGAGGTATATTTTTACAGTGTTCGGTTCTATTATGCTAATCGGTCTTGGGATAGATTTAATCAATAAAAAAACCGAAGGATGGCCTTTTGCTATAGTGCTTATGATGATTAGTATACTGCTGCTTTACAGTGTCATTTATTTCAGGATTGTAAACTTTGATGATGAGTATTTGTACATTTCAGGCTGGTTTGCAGCCAAGGGGATACCACTTAAAAATATAACAAATATTGAGCGCAAGCCATTTCTGATCTCGCCGCCAATGGCAGGTAAGTACAACCAGACCGTGTATAAAGTGGAATATGTCAATGAGCATCAATCCCCCAAAAAATTCTATTTTGTGTTGGAAATATCAAATGAGAAAGATTGGGTTCAATTTAAGAGTCAGTTATCTTTTAAATTTGATGACACCTGGAAATGGTGAAGCAATCAATCCCCTAATCCCGCCAATCCTCCCAAATCCTCGTCACTGTTCACTCTTTCTCTTATAATCTTCTGCAACTGCTCTTGAAATATAACCAGATATCCAGCCAACGTATGCATATTTG
Source organism: Chitinophagaceae bacterium (assembly GCA_044227095.1). Taxonomy (GTDB): domain Bacteria; phylum Bacteroidota; class Bacteroidia; order Chitinophagales; family Chitinophagaceae; genus JACMLD01. Next base: position 2,000,195 of record JBGAFV010000001.1, read on the forward strand.
GAGAAGTAAAAACGCTTAACCGGTTGCGTGGTGTTCAATTCTTTCATCAAGCCATCAATCCATATTGCACCGGCAATGAGTGATTCCTGGTCGTAAGTGTTTTGTGCACGACTGATGGTTTTTCTTGCATCCATCATTAGCGCCTCGTTGGTAATATTTGATAAATCGGGTTGAATAGCTTTTGTGTAGTTAGAAGAAAGCAAACCCCTGAAGCGGCGTATGCTCTCTGGCGTTAGTTCTACATAGTTATCATCTACTTTTTCAGGAAATAAATAAGTGGCAATGCACCACACAATACCGCCACCAAGATAAGTAGCACTCCTGTTTTTTAAACCAGCCCTTCTGCCAAGCTCATCACGCACAATTTGAGATAGGCTGTCTTTCCATAGAGCTTCTGCATACAATTCAAACTCTCTTATATTAAATGGCTTTTTATTTTTTATCATGCTCACAAAACTTTTGGTGCCTACCGGAAAAAATACTGCATCAAAAGATTGCGATGCGTCCATAAAATAACCACCATTGGTTTTATTGCTTCCCACATCTATAAGACTGGTGCTGTACCTGCGTTTGGGTGGTACCGTGCCCAGCACAGCAAGCTCTGCTTCTTCAGCAGAAGTAACTGATTTAATAGAAAAATCTGCGGGTGCATTTACCGGCGTAATTGCTTTAATAAAATCTGCAGCTTTGTTTTTCTTATCCAGCTCTGTCTTTAATCCACTGCTGATAACCGTATAAATCTTTTCACCAGGAATGCCGTAACGTGTTTTTGCAATCTCAATAAATTTTCTAAGCGCATCCGCAGTTTCTTGTTGCGATTGTGGTGTTAGCGCAGCTGGTTCTGGGTTGACAGATGAATCAGATTTTAAAATGTATTCTACTTCGCCATTGCTGTTTAGTTGTATGCTCAGTATGCTTAGCTTAACTCCTTTTGCGCCAATTTCTATACCTGCATAAGATTGCTCTTTGCCTTCTGCGCCGGTAAGCATTTGTTCAAGCGCTTTTTCGCTTAAAGACATTTTAAGCTGCCTGTATAAAGCAAGTGCTTTATTAAAATAACGGGCGGCATCTTCCGGTTTGTCCTGGTCTTTGTATAAAAGGCCAAGGTTTTCATAAGTAGCGGCTTCCCAGTATTTGTCTCCCTGTTCGGTAATGATTTGTAAACCCTGGCGCAAATACTTTTCACTTAAATCGTATTGCTGCGCTTCACGTAATGTGTTGCCAAGTTTTATATAACGGAGTGCATTGTTTATTCTTCTGTAGTCTTGCGCACGGACTGTAGTGGTAAAAAGTAAACCGATAAGAAAAATGCCAATAATTTTTTTCATGCTGAAAACTGCTCAGTTAAAAATAATGTGTGTGGCTTATTCAGAGGATGATTTGCAGTCAGCGTTTGTGTTTGCCTGATACTGTTAAAGGTTCTTTTTTCGATTCCTTTTTAATGCCAGTATTAAAACCATTGGCTGGCGTACCGTCTTTTAAAATATCTGAATCGTCTTTTGTTGTTGTTGTTTTCTTTACTGCGCTATTATCTTTTTTTTTACCAGTAAGAATGCTTGCGTCAGACTCATCCGGTGCGCCTTCTTCTGTTGAAATTTTGTGCGGCATTGTTGTAGTTGCCGCAGAATTTTTTTTAGTAACCATAATGTTGCTGTCTGTAACAACAAGTGGTTTAGTAACTGTAATTTTTTCTTTTTCTGTTTGCGGTACAATCATCAGGCTGCTGTCTACAGTAGTAATTTTCGTCCACGGGCCAACAGTTATTTTTGCAGCTACTTTAACGTCCATAAATTTTTCCATGGATTCCTTTACCTCGTTTACATTATCATCTTTTATAAACCTGTAATTGGTAATGCCCATTTCTGTAAACCATTTGCCCCATATTTTAGTGAGCAGGCTGTATTCTCCGTTCCATTCTTCTTTTGGGTTTACCTGTAATAAAACAACTTTTAGGTTAGGAAATTTTTTTGCAACGGACAGCATACCGTAATCGCCTTCGTTAAATTTTGTTTCCCAGTCTGGATATTTTTTTAGCAGGTTTATAATTTGCGAGCAAGATGCATAACGGTTGTTCTGTGCCGGGCGTTCTTCTGTTTTTTCGAGATCCATGTATCCATCGGTAATAATGAACAAAGTGTTTTGTCCGTCTTTTTCCAAATCATCACTAAGGTCTTCGTTAAAATATTTCCAGATATCGGCACCAGAATAAGCAGTACTGTTATTGCCAATTACTGCCTGCCTGTAAATTTCTGGCAATACATTATTGAAAGTTTTTTCAGTTTCATTTATTACTGCAGATTTTTTATCTGGTTGTTCGGCAGATAAATCTATACGCAGGCTGCCAATCATATCATATAAACTTTTTGGCGTTGTTTTCTGCGGCGCTATCAACACTTTTAGTTTGTCGTGCAGGGAATAATATAAATGCGTAGGATCTTTTGCATCCATTTTAGATTTAAAAACGCCATAAATAGAATTGATAACGGCAATATCCTTTGGAACCTGCTGCTGGTTATTGTAAAGAATACGATCGCTTAAATCAAGAAGGATAATATAATTGTCTTTAGGCGGCGGTGGAATTTCTTTTTTGGCGTCTTTTACTGCCTGTTGAAATTCATTGCAACCCTGTAAAAAAAATAAACCTGCCAGTAACAGCAACCCGTAGCGCCGCATGTATAATTATTTAAAGTATGATTCCTGAAATTCTTTCAGCTCACGCACATAGGTTTCTGAAGCTTCATTGATGATCTTTATCTGCTCTTCGCCTTTTTCCCTGCCATATAAAGTAGAGAGGTAACCATTCCATCCGTCGCGAAAGTAATTGATGTTTTTCTCAATCGTATCTACCGGAAGCACCATCCTGTCTTTTTCTTTGCTAAGATTTTCTATGCGCTTGGCAATATGATTGATTTCAGTTTCGTGCAGCATGCGTTTTTCTTCCAGTGCAAGAATTTCATCCTGCAAACGGGTAATGCGCTGGTAGCGAAGCTTAATAACATTGCGTTTGCGCCATTCCATCTGCAATAAATAATAAACAGCACTCCAGATAGCAAATACACCAAAACCAAGAAACAAAACAAGGTAAAAGCGGCTATCTGCATAAACTGGTACAACAAGCGATTTAAATTCTTCGCGGTTGGCTTTTATCAGAATTTCATTTACGCCTTCATGTACCTGGAAGGCAAGCAGCAAATCTCCTACAAAGACAAGCACCAGCAAACCGATAACAATTTTTTTAAAACGTGCCCCTTTCTCAGAAAACAAATGAATAGCTGTGCCCAATGCAAAAAATATGGTAGGAAAAACAATTAACGGCGGATAATTAATGATTAAATATATCAACCGCCTAAGATTAGGCAACAGTTGTATGTTTAATCTTCCTTCCTGGAAAAGCGACATTGGATCTACACCATTCAATGCAAAGTCTGCCACGCTCATGTAGAAATACAGGAGATAAAAAGACAAAGCCAGCAACAAAAAGAAAAGAAAAAAATAGGTACCCCAGCTAAATGTGTTGTACTTATTGTTGTGCACAGCTGCACGGGTATTTTCAATTTCATCAACCTGGTTTTTTAGCAGGTTTATTTCTGTTTGCTTTATAGGAACAAGTCCTTTAGTAATATCGCGGCTGTTATGAATTTCATCTGCACGGCTTTTCAGCTCATAATATTTTTCCAGCAGGGAATCTATCTGTTTTTGAATCCTGTTTTTTGTTTCTTCTGTTTTGGCAACCAGCCGCATAGAATCCTGCTCGGTAAGAATAGAACCGCTGCGGATTTTATTGAGCATGCCTTTGTAAGCTTCTACGCCACCTTTATAAGTACCGGCTTGTTCTACGCCATACTCACGCAGATCTTTTACCACCACATTGGAAAGATCCGGGGTGTGGTTTTTTCCTAAGTCAAGTAGTTTTGATTTGCTGTTGATAATCACCTTATGCACTGTTTCTTTATTTGGATAAGACGCACTTTATCAAATATAACCAATAGGCAAATGCAAGCGTATGAAGCAGCTTGAGTGTTGATAAATAGATGACAAAAAAAATGAATATCGTAGATTTACTAGGGATTTCTCCCAGCCTATAATATTGAGGGTGTTTTACCTTAATAAACAATTCATTAAATTTGATAAACAATACTTTAAGATGTCCATTAAAGAAATAAAAGAGCAGTTAAAGGAGAATGTTGACAAGCTTTCAATTGCCGATACCCGGCTTGCTGCCAAAGAACTGGGTATGTATTTTGAATACCTGAAGGACAGGAAAGAAATGCCCAAAAAATTCAAACTGAATTTTGAACAATACATGCAGCTTTTGGAATCAATTAAGGAATCAAAAAAAGGTAAATTGAACCCCGCCTCAAAAGTATTTACTGCTATTAAAAGAAGATATGGCTTTAGTAATTAGAGAAGTGAAGTTTACTGCGGTTTCGAGACGTCAGTTAAATGATACAGTTGATTACATTTTTAAAGAATTCGGATTTTTAGTGGCGGAAAAATTCATTAATACTTTTGAACGTAAGCTGAAAGATATTGCTGCTGGTAAAATTGTTCACCGCTATTTCCTCAAATCAAAACAGATCCGTTATTTTATTTTCAATAGCAAGAATTATGTTTTGTATAAAGAGCTTCCGTCGGCTATTGTAATAACCGGGGTTTATAACTTTAAGCGGAACATGGCATCAATAAGAAAACGTTTAGATAAATAAAGCTTACAACCCCAACACCTGTCTCAATTTTACATAACCTGTTTTACTTACAGGTACCCTGGCGCCTGATTTAAGAATAGCAATATGACCATCTTTTTCATAAGGATCTATGCGGGCAATGTGCTGCACGTTTACCATGTATGAACGATGGCAACGGGCGAACTGCTGCGCATCCAGCGCCTTTTCAAAATGCGTCATTGTTTTATTTTTAAGGTAATACCCGTCTGTGGTATGAATTTTTACATAATCGTCTGCTGCTTCCAGGTATAACACTTCATGCACGGGAATGATTTTAATCTTAGCACCGTTTTTTACAACAATGCGTTGATTTTGCCCGGGTGTTAGCGATGCTGCTTCTAACAATGATTCTGTAGCAGCAGGTGTAGTATGCGTAGCAGGAGCAGCAGCAACAGCTTTTTGTTCAAGCCATTTTTGTACAGCTTTATCAAATCTTTCTTTGCTAAATGGCTTTAGTAAATAATCCACTGCGTGTGTTTCAAATGCTTTAATGGCATATTCATCAAAGGCGGTGGTAAAAATAACTGCGGGTGGTTGCTCTACCAGTTCCAGCATTTCAAAGCCGGTAATTTTTGGCATTTGTATATCGAGGAAAATAAGATCTGGCTGGTGCTGCATAATAGCTTTTATTCCTTCAAAACCATCGTTGCATTCCTGTACCAGTTGCAACTGAGGGTAAGTCTGTAAATATTCTGCTACTATACTTCTTGCCAGCGGCTCATCGTCTATAATAATAACTTTTTTCATGACAGTTGTTTAATCAATTTTTTCTCAGTTATATTTTATTGTTGCCTGAACTTATATTGTGTGCAGGTTGTGGAATTTTAACGGTTGTTGTAAATATATGATTGGCTGAACTTGTGCTCAGCAAATCTTTACGTGCAAATAAAAGATACAACCTGCGTTGTATAGAATGCAATCCAAAGCCTGTGCCCTGGCGTGGTTGCGCCGTTTCTTCATCAAAAGGGTTTTGCACGGTTACCACCAGTATGCCATTATCAACAATGGTTGTTATGCGAATAACTGTTTCACCTGTTGTATCGTACAATCCAAATTTAATAGCGTTTTCTACCAACGGCTGTAATAGCATTGCTGGTATTTTCATTTTAATGGAATCTGTTGCGGTTTCAAAAACAGTAGACAAGCGATTGCCGAAACGCACTTTTTCAATATCGAGATAAAGGCGCAGGTATTCCAATTCTTCTTCTACTAATATCCATTGCTGTTCTTCTCTTTTAAGTGTGCCGCGCAGAAAGTCAGACAACTGTTGCACCATGGTTCTTGCCTCCTGCGGCCTTGTACCAATTAATGCATTAATAGAATTAAGGCTATTGAATAAAAAATGCGGTTGCAATTGCTGGCGCAGCTTAAATAATTCCGCATCTTTTGTAAGTTGCTCTGCTTCTGTTTTTCTTAGGGCACTTGATTTCTGATCTTCAAACCCATGCCATAACACACTTATCATAGACATGCAACCAATAACAAGAAATGCTACGCCAAAACGCACCGATAAAGATTTTATGAGGAACTGCTCGTAACCGTTTTCATTATCTGTTATAACAAATGGCAGCACATATTTAATGACAAGCAACCAGGCACCTGCAGTTAATACACACATTATAAGAAGATAACCAAAGCGTTGTTGCCTGGGTAAATAATACTTAAGATTATTGCTGGTGATAACGCATGCGCCTGCAAGCAGGAAATTAGAAATGGTGCTATCTGTAATGCTTAGCTGTAATGAAAAACCCAGCCCATACAGTATCCATGTCTGCATGGCTGTCCAGATAAGCCACCAGGCAATGAAAACGAATAAAAATCTTTTTTGAGAAAACGGTATAGCAGCCAAGGCTTTTTGTTTAGATTAATTGTAATGAACGCAATACATTATCGCCCACAATATAATCGGCTTTACTGCGCACCATGTTTATAAACCTGCCGGCGTCATCGGCTTCCTGTATACGGCTATAAATTTCTGCGCCATCTATGAGTTCGCTTAGTTTATACAGTTCGCATACATCTATAAACTTCCACTTTACCAGGTGTTGCTTTTGATTAAAAAAGCTTTCCTCGTCGGTTAGCCCTATGCGTTGCGCTTTTTGAAAAGCCTCCTGTTCATCAGCTGCAGAAATTAAACGAAGTTGTTCATCAAACTGGGGTGTATGGTTGCCTTCTCCGCAAATGATCTGATAAACAATTTTAGTGAGGTACCAGTTCATACAATAAATTTTGGTTGAAGTTGAATGTTGGTGGGACGGGTTGGGTATTGTTTTACAGGGTAGCGAACTATCAGACAACAGTTGCCGGCTTAAAAACTTCTCAATTCTATTCCGCCCATAAAAGCAGTTCCTTTTAGCACCAGTACTTTATTAAAGTCTATTATCTTACCAGCCACTTGTCTTTTATCTTCTACCCCCCCCATTATGGTGCTTATTTCAGATTTTACTTCCCAGTTTGGAGGCACAATTAATTTTACACCACCCATTATTGCAGTAATATCCATCACTACAGCACCAGTAATATCTGCCTGTGTAAGATTTATTTCGGCGCCGCCCATAAAACAGGTAACATCTCCTCCTTTAAAATTTTTAGACACTACAATTCTTTGCGAATTGCTAAGAACAGCAGTAATGTCAACAAAATCTTCTCCACTATTGGTATAATCGCTTTTATAAAAACCTTGTGGAGGGGTACTTGTATTTGTACCGGTTTGCTGTGTATTTGTAAAACCTGTATTGCTGGTATAATCCTGTTGCGGATAATCGCGGTTTCTCCTGTATTTGCGTCCCCAGTTATCGTGCCCGGTATGTTTTGGGCGAAGGATTAATGAAAGTCCAACACAAATAAGTACTGCCGGAACAATAAACCTGTGCAGGCTGAAACCGAAATCCATTCTGTCAAAAAGAAAAATAAAACCAATAACTATAGGTATAAGCCAGCCTGCCCCCTTGAAATTATTTCTAAGCCCGGTAAACACACCAACGGCAATTAATATCATTGGCCATGAAAAAAGCCATCCGGGAAAAAAGGGAAAATCTGCTTGTTTTAAAAAGAAAATAGCACCTAAGGCAAGTAAGAAAAGGCCGCCGTACACACGTCCGTCTCTGTGTGGCCTGTTAAAGTTGGGGTCCTGATTTTGAGTATCCATGATTCTGCTTATTTATAGGTCAAAAATAGGCGCATACTTCTTTTAAAACTATTGCATTAAGGCCTGTTTGCTTTAAAAGACGGTAAAGCAGGGCAAAATGGCGGCGAAATATTTACCTTACCTCACCCTCGGTCCCTCTCCCGCTACGCCGGAGAGGGATGCCTCTCCGCAAGAGGCTTTTCTCTTACAGACCGCATTTAATTTTAGTTGTGATTTTTATGATACAGGCATTGGTTCTTTGGCCAACAGTCTTGCGTCGCACTCTTGTACAACATAACGCTATTGACCCTTTTCAGAACGATTGTATTTATAAAAAGCTGATGATTTTATAAACCCCAAAGACTGCAATTAGCAAACATTCTTACCGAGGGGCACCCCTCTATGCCGAAGGCGGAGAGGGGATGGGGGTGAGGTATTTAAAACTATCCCCATCAAACAAACCTTTATCACTCAATTTTACGTGTGGTATTACAAGCAACGCCATAAACGAAAGCGTCATAAAAGGCGCCGATAATGGGCTGCCCAGGTTTTTTGCCATTTCGTCAATAGCGGTATAGGCATTGGCTACATCGTATCCGTTTTCGCCGCTCATTAAACCGGCTACCGGCAGTGCCAGTACCATTTCCGCATCATTGCTTACACAGCTTACACCGCCTTGTTTTTCTATAATAAGGTTTACAGCTTTACAAATACTTTCATCATCTGCACCTACCGCAACTATATTATGGCTGTCATGCGCAACCGAAGAAGCTATGGCACCATGCTTTAACCCAATATTTTTAATAAATGCTTTTGCCACTGGCGCATTGTTATAACGGTTTACAACAGCTATTTTAAGAATATCATTTTCCGGATTGCTAATTATGTTTCCATTAGCAACAAAAGGGGAGAATTCAATTTTATTGGTGATGAGTTGCCCGTCAAGCGCTTCTATGCCAACAACAGTTTTTTCGTTATTATAAGATATTGAAAAATCCTGTGGTGTTTTTGGCTGACAATTAAAATTATTAATAAAAGTCTTTGCATTGCCTGGCTTTGTAACAATTAATGATTCTCCGTTTTGGGCCACCAAATGCCCATTGATATAAGTTTCAAGCATTTCAAAATTTTGCAAGTCTTTTACCACAATAAAATCTGCTGCATCACCTGTGCGCAAAAGGCCAACCCCTGTTTTATAATGCAATACAGGATTTACACAGGCTGCCTGCAATACATTAAACACATCTATTCCTTTTGCAACAGCACGGGCGCAAAGTTGATTAATGTGCCCTGCAACAAGGCTATCCGGATGCTTATCATCGCTGCAAAACATTATCATGTCCGGGTATGTGCGCAATAAATCAATCAATGCTTCAAAATTTTTGGCGGCGCTTCCTTCCCGTATCAGGATCTTCATGCCGTATTGCAGCTTATCAAGCGCTTCTTCAGCAGTAAAGCATTCGTGATCTGTACTAATGCCTGCATCAATATATTGTTTTGCCTGTTTGCCGCGCAGCCCTGGTGCATGACCGTCAACTGGTTTATTCAACCGGTGGGCAATAGCAATTTTTTTCATTACTTCCGGATCGCTGTTCAAAACACCGGGGAAGTTCATCATTTCAGTAAGATAGCGGATATCGTTGCGTTGCAATAGTTGTTCAATATCATTTGCATTTATAGCAGCACCAGCAGTCTCAAAAATGGTGGCGGGAACACAACTTGGAGCACCAAAATTAAATTTAAACGGTACGGTGTTGCCGTTTTCAATCATAAATTCTACGCCAGACAGGCCACATACGTTGGCTATTTCATGCGGATCGCTAATGGTAGAAACCGTGCCATGCACTACAGCAAGTTTGGCAAATTCTGCAGGTACCAGCATCGAGCTTTCAATATGCACATGAGCATCTGTAAAGCCAGGTAAAATGAAGTGGTCGGGTGCTTTGCTTCCTGCTGGTAATGCTGTTGTGCTGGTAATTTTTCCATTTTCAAAGAAAATGGTGGCAGGGTAAATGCGCCGGTTAAAAATGTCTGCTACATGTGCGGTTATGGCTGGCATATAATACTATTTCAAATTGCAGTAAATATACAAATGGGGCGGTGAATGGACTGATAAACAAGTTCCTTTACCCATTTACGCAAAAAAAAAATGGATAAAATTATAGCCAAACAATTTTACTAAAGAGGTAGCAGTACTGCTAATTTTTAGAGGAACGCTCAGGCAATGGGGTAAAACTGACTTAAAAATATTGATGTAAATCACTAATTTAATTTTGTGTCAGCAAAACAGGAGATTAAAATTATGTAAATATGCCAAAACCTATATTATTTTCCCATATTCTTACGTTCTTTACTATTACTTTTTAAAACAAACCCCTATTTATTTTAAACCTCGTTTATGAAAGCACTAAAATCTGTTGCTGGAATTCTCACTTTGTTTATTGTTTTGTTTTCTTTTCAGGTAAATATTAGTTCATGTCAGAAAGAAATAATTACAGACACCTTGTATATAAAGGACACCATTAGGGTTAAGGATACAGTAAGGATTGTAGACAGCAGCACCTGCTCCTGTTATGATTTGATGGACGGCCTTGTTGCTTATTATAATTTCAATGGTGGTAATCTTAATGACAGTAGTGGTAACAACAATAATATTATTTTGAACAGTGGCGCTGTAAAAACAGCAGACCGGTTTGGAAGAGCTAATAATGCGTATCTTTTTAATGGAACCAGCAATTTTATGCAGGTTCATAACAGTGCCAGCCTTAACCCTGCCGGGGCTGTTACTTTGATGGCTGTTGTTAAGATGAACGGATTTTACGGCGGCACTTGCCATGGAAATCAAATCTTCCAGAAAGGAACCAAAGATCAAAATCAGGGTGTGTATTCACTCAGGGTTTCTGATGTATCAAGCGATTGTTATGCAACAGTTGACACAACAAAAGAAACTGCACGAGGATTTTATGGTGATTATGGTTCAACAGCAAGCGCCTATGATTTAACCAGGTTTATCCATACGAACATATGGATGACCCTTGTGATGACATTTGATGGACAGGAGTCGCGTTTCTATATTGATGGTGTTTTGAGAAATACAATTGCAGGAAATGCAGTATTTACACCCAATTCTTCAGACCTGTTTATAGGCAGGGCAGAAAGTACCGAGTACCCGTACTGGTGGAACGGGGTAATAGATGAAATAAGAATTTATAAAAAAGGTCTTTGCGAAGGCGCAGTAAAACAACTAAGTGCACTAAAGAATTGATCGTTTTATAGTCATAAAAAGTTTTTGAACGGGATAATGAATAATTATCCCGTTTTCTTTTTCTTTGCTGCACTATGGGCATTATTTCTTATTTCAAAAAGATTGTCAATTTTAAGTTTAGGTTTATGCAAAAATCTTTTGCTAATAAACCTTTCAAATTGCTTGATGTGGGCGCAGGTAATCATTCTGCGTCGCGTATTACAGCTCTTTTTCCCAATTGCGAATATTATGGAGTTGATTTAGATAAGACCTATAATAACAGTGAAGATGATTTTCGTGTAATGAAAGATTTTTATGAACTTGATTTGACAGCGCTTAACTATTCGTCTATACCTAACGAGAATTTTGATGGAATCTGGATGGCTCATGTAATAGAACATTTACACAATGGAGATAAGGTGTTGCCCGGCTTGTTGCAAAAATTGAAACCAGGGGGCTACTTTTATATTGAATATCCAGGACAAAAAAGCCTTAGCCTTCCTTCTATGCGGGGCACACTTAATTTTAAAGATGATACCACGCATGTTCGTGTATATTCGGTACCTGAGCTTAAAGACATATTTGAAGCTAATAATTGCAAGGTTATTAAGAGTGGTACAAGACGAAACTGGTTCTATATTGTTTCGCTTCCATTAAGAGCTACAATCTCGCTTATTAAACATGGTTATGTGCAGGGAAATGTTTTCTGGGATCTTTTAGGTTTTGCTGAATACCTGTGGGTACAGAAAAAATAATGACCAGTAAAATACACATCATACAGGCAGTTTGTTGAAATGTTTGATGACCTTATAAAAAAGCCGGTTGCTCATTAAATTCTCATTAAGCCCAAAAAAATTAAACAATCGTTTGATTTTTTGTTTTGCTATCCATAGCTTTGCCCTTCGTTTAAAAATCTCCGTGTTGGTGCTTGCCAAAGTTTTTCTATAAATAGAAAAGCTTCCTGTTTTTACTCATAGCTTTTATTATAATTATGAAACAATACCTGAGCTTGTTTTTTTTAATTGTTTGTTTATCCCGTTCTTACTCACAAACCAGCGATTCTCTCTTGCAAGTGGCATCGTTGCAAAATTGTGTGCAGTATGCTTTAAAGAACCAGCCATTGATTCAACAATCCTTAATAGATGAAGAGATTACAGAAAAGCAGATTAGGATAAAACTTGCTGACTGGTATCCGCAACTGAATTTTAATTATAGCCTTCAGCATAATTTCCAATTGCAAACAACAATTATAGGCGGTAACCCCGTTCAGCTTGGGGTAAGAAACACTTCTCTTGGACAGTTTGCTGCAACACAGGCAATCTTTAACCGGGATGTGTTATTGGCCAGCCGTTCTGCAGATGATGTAAGGAAACAGGCCAAACAAGTAACTGTTAGCAATAAAATTGATATTGCCGTAAATGTTAGTAAGGCATTTTATGCTGTATTGCTTACACAGCAGCAGATTGCATTGGATAATGAGACACTGCTGAGACTTGATAAAAGTTTTAAAAATGCTTACGACCAGTATACAGGTGGCATTGTAGACAAAATAGATTATAAAAGGGCTACCATTGCACTTAACAATGCAAAAGCGCTAAAACGCCAGGACGAAGAAAATCTTACTGCACGTTACGCCAACCTTAGAAACCAGATGGGATATCCGGCTGATAAACCGCTACACTTAATTTACGATAGTGCTCAACTAGAACATGATGCATTTGTAGATACAAGCGCTGGCGTTATTTACGACAACCGTATAGAATATCAATTGCTGCAAACACAAAAACGTTTGCAAAACAGCAACCTCACTTATTATAAATGGGGCTACCTGCCAACTGTAAGCGCTTTTGGAACTTATAATGCCAATTACCTCAACGATAACTTTGGTAAATTATACGGCAATAACTTTCCCAATTCATTTGCAGGTATATCCCTGGCATTTCCAATTTTCCAGGGTGGTAAAAGAATGCAGCAGATAAGACAGGCAACACTGCAGGTAAAAAGGGTAGACTATGATATAATATCGCTCAAAAACAATATCAGCGCAGCGTATACACAAGCACTAACTGCTTACAAAAGTTCTTATGTAAATTATAATACCCTTAAGGATAACCTTATTATAGCTACGGAAGTTTACAATACAATAGATCTGCAATACAGGCAAGGTGTAAAAACTTACCTGGATGTAATTTTTGCTGAAAGTGATTTGCAAACAGCACAGGTAAACTATAGCAATGCATTGTACCAGGTGCTTAGCAGTAAACTCGATGTTCAGAAACAATTGGGTACTATTCAATACTAATTATCAATTATGCCAAAATCAATGTTATATATGAAACTGAATTTTGCCGGATTGCCTGTAATATGCGCAGGCCTTGCTTTATTATATTCCTGCGGCGCTTCTAATAAAACAGAAGCACCCAAAGGGCCGCCACCGGCAGTACCTGTTGTTGTCTATTCAGTAAAAAAAGGAAACGCAGTTTACTACGACAAGTATCCAGCCACAGTAATTGCTTTAAATGAAGTGCAGCTAAGGCCGCAATTAACTGGTTATATAACAGGCATCTTTTTTAAGGATGGCCAGTTTGTAAAAAAAGGTCAGAAATTATATTCTATAGATCAACAGCAATACCAGGCTAATTACAACCAGGCAGTTGCCAATGTAAATGTGGCCAAAGCAAATCTTGGCAAAGCACAGCAGGACGCAGATCGTTATGCAGAATTGCTAAAAAAAGATGCGATTGCACGACAAATAGCAGAGCATGCGCAATCAGATTTGCAGGCCTCAAAAATGCAACTTGAAGCAGCTAACGCAAACGTAGCTAGTGTTCAAACCAATTTGCGTTATTCAATTATTACAGCACCTTTCGATGGCACCATTGGTATTTCGCAGGTAAAGATGGGGTCGCCTGTATCTCCGGGACAAACTATTTTAAATACTGTTTCTTCAGATAACCCTATTGCTGTTGATGTAGCAGTTGACCAAAAAGAAATAGCACGGTTTCTTATGCTGCAGCAGAAAACTTCTGCAACAGCAGATTCTACTTTTTCGCTTGAACTGCCCGATCAATCGTTGTATCCTTATTTCGGCCATATCAGTTTAATAGACCGTGCCGTTGACCCGCAAACGGGTACAATAAAAACCAGGCTGGTTTTCCCTAATAAAGATAAATTCCTGAAAGCGGGGATGAGCCTGAACGTACGCATCAAAAATAACGGTAACAGTCAAACGCTTTTAATCCCTGCTAAAGCAGTGGTAGAGCAAATGGGCGAATATTTTGTTTATGTTGTTGGCGATAGCAACAAAGTTGCACAGAAAAAAATACAAACCGGCCAGGTAATTAATGATAAGATTATGGTAAGAAGCGGGCTTGAAGAAAACCAGCAAATTGTAATTGAAGGTGTACAGAAATTGCGTGATGGCGCCGTAGTGAAACCAGGTATAGACAGCACAGCCATTAAAGCAGCTAATGCCGCTGCAACAAAAGATACTTCAGTAAAAAAATAGAATAAGAAGGTTAACCGGTTTATCTGTTGTATGATTTAATTTTTTAAACAGGGTATAAGGTGAAAGCTAGAGAGCGATATACAGACCGGATATTATCAAACATTGTAACCAAATAAACAGATGATTGCAGATACTTTTATACGCAGACCAGTAACCGCTATTGTAATTTCTGTTGTAATAGTATTATTGGGTGTGCTGGCAATATTAAATCTTCCTGTTAGCCAATACCCCGATATTACTCCGCCAATTGTTCAGATCACAGGAAGCTTTACCGGCGCCGATGCACAAACAGTGGAGCAAACCGTAACCACGCCTGTAGAAACACAGGTAAATGGTACGCCTGGTATGGCTTATCTTCAAAGCAATAGTACAAGCGATGGAAGAACTACCATCAATGTAAACTTAACAGTAGGCACTAACCCGGATATTGCTGCACTTGATATTCAAAACCGCGTAGGGATTGCCACACCACAATTGCCCGATGATGTAAAAAGACTTGGCCTTACAACACGTAAACGTAATCCCAGCATCTTAATGCTGGTGGCTATGCTCTCACCAAACGGCACGCATAGCGTAACATTTACTGATAACTATACCAACATATTTGTAAAAGACGCTTTGCTGCGTGTACCCGGTGTGGGCGATATTTTTACAAGGGCAGATGATTTTAGTATGCGTGTATGGTTGCAGCCCGATAAAATGGCGCAGTTGGGGCTTACACCGAATGATATTGTTGCTGCATTAACAGAACAAAACCTGCAGATTGCTGCTGGTTCTGTTGGCGCATCTCCACAACCAAAGGCGCAGGCGTTTGAATACACTGTATTTACAAACAGCCGATTGAATACTGTACAACAGTTTAACCAGATTATTGTACGCACAAGGCCGCAAGATGGTTCTATTGTATACCTGAAAGATGTGGCACGTGCAGAACTTGGCAAATTTAGTTATGCCAGTAACTCTTTTGTAGATGGAAAAAGAGCCTCTTACCTGTTGGTTTACCAGGCGCCGGGCAGCAATGCGCTTGATGTAGCAAAGGGTGTTTATAAAACAATGGACAACCTGAAAAAATCTTTTCCTGCTGATATTGATTATGTGGTCCCTTTTGAGAGTGTATCTGTGGTAGAAGTATCTATACATGAAGTGTTGATTACTTTGCTTGAAGCGCTTGGCCTTGTTACAATAGTGGTGTTTCTATTCTTGCAAAGCTGGCGTGCAACATTAATTCCTGTATTGGCTATTCCCGTTTCTATTATTGGAACATTTGCATTATTTATACCGCTTGGCTTTACCATTAATACCCTTACCATGTTTGGTTTTGTATTGGCTATTGGTATAGTGGTTGATGATGCCATTGTGGTGGTGGAAGCGGTGCAACATTATATTGACACAGAAAATATTTCTGCAAAAGAAGCTACTGCCAAAGCCATGAAAGATATATCAGGCCCCGTGGTAGCCATTGCATTAATATTGGCTGCGGTATTTGTACCTGTTGCATTTATTCCAGGTATTGTAGGAAGATTGTACCAGCAGTTTGCTATTACCATTGCAATTTCTGTATTGATATCAGCTTTTGTAGCATTATCATTAACACCAGCTTTGTGTTCTTTGCTTTTAAAGCCGATGCACTTAACAAAAGAATCGAGGGGATTGAATGCATTCTTTTACCGGTTTAATAACTGGTTTAGAAGAACAACAGAAAGATATAACTCCGGCGTAAAAGGTGTTATTAAGGGAGCGCCATATGCTATCATAGTGCTAATTTGTATTTTTATTGGTACGGGTTTACTCTTTAAAACCAAGCCAACAGGTTTTATACCAACAGAAGATGAAGGCCGTTTGTATGTTACTTACGAATTGCCTGAAGCTTCTTCTACTACACGAAGCCTTGAAGTGCTTGATAGCGTAATGAGCATACTAAAACAAACACCAGGCATTGCACACTACGCAGGTTTGGGCGGATTGAATGTGGTAAGCTTTGCATCAAAATCAAACAGCGGTACAGTTTTCTCTCAATTGCAACCGTGGGATAAACGTAAGGATAAAGAACTTCAATTAAGCAGCCTGATTGCTACGCTGCAGAAAAAATTTGCAACAATTAAAGGCGCAAACATTCTTGTTATTTCTCCACCGGCAATTCCTGGTCTTGGACAAACAGGTGGCTGGACTTTTGAGCTGGAGCAAAAAGAAAGTACAGATGATATAAAACAATTTGAAAGAGTAGTAAACACTTTTGTAGCTGAGGCTAATAAAAGGCCAGAGATAAGCCGTGCGTTTTCTTTTTTTACTGCACGTACTCCCGGTTACCAGGTTGATGTAGACAGGGAAAAATGTAAAAAACTTGGTGTGTCTATTTCAGATGTTTATAACACCATTCAAACATTTTTGGGCAGCCGCTATATAAATGACTTTACATTATACGGAAGAAATTTTCGTGTGGTAGCCCAGGCCGATACTGCATTTAGAACAGGTATTGACAATCTTAACCAATATTATGTGCGCAACCAGGCTGGTACTTTATTGCCATTAAGTGCAGTGGTAAATTATAAAGTAACAGAAAGTGCGCCGTTGGTATCTCATTACAATCTTTTCCGTTCAGCAGAAATAAATGGTAACCCCGGCCCGGGATACAGTAGTGGGCAGGCCATTGAAGCATTGCGTGAAACCGCGGCAAAAGTATTGCCTGCCGGTTATGGTTATGAGTTCTCCGGTCTTAGCCGCGAAGAAATTAATTCTGGCAGCAGCACTATAGTAATATTTTCATTGTCTATTGTATTTGTATTTCTATTTCTTGCCGCACTGTATGAAAGCTGGTCAGTACCATTTTCTGTATTACTTGCTGTGCCATTGGGTGCATTTGGCGCCATACTAACACTCACACTTATACCACGTCTTACCAATAGTGTGTATGCCCAGATTGGTTTGATTACACTTATTGGCCTTGCTGCCAAAAACGCTATTCTTATTGTGGAATTTGCAAAAGAAAGGGTAGACAGGGGCATGCCTTTGCTGCAGGCTACACTTGAAGCTGTTGATTTGCGGTTACGCCCTATCGTTATGACTTCTCTTGCGTTTATTCTCGGCGTACTTCCGCTGGCCTTTGCAGAAGGTGCAGGTGCTGTTGCACGTTCTACTATTGGCTGGACAGTATTAGGTGGTATGATTGCTGCTACACTGCTTGCTATTTTTATGGTGCCTGTATTGTTTATGACGATAACAAGGCTGGCTTACGGTAAAAAAGGATTGGCAGAACTGGAAAGAAAAGCAAAAGACGAAGGCGAAGAAAAGCATCAGCAGATTGGTGGGTAGCTTTTATAGTTTTTTTTCTTAATTATAATTTTATTCATGAGGCGATCATTTGATCGCCTTTTTTTATTTTACATGAAGCATGACCGCTGTTCAAAACTTAATTATTCGTTGATATTAATGTAAAGCGAATTAAATGGTACTTGCTGCGTAGGAGCAACAGCTTTTGAATACTATTAGCAACAGGCGTACCTACGGCACGCAACTGAGATCTTGATTGTTTTCTACCCATCAGATGTTCCTACGGAACATGTTTCAAATACTTGTCGTACCTGAATTTGTACTATTGTGTTCTTACCGAACTTTGTTCGTATAAACCGAGGCTGTACGCAGTCTCCGACTTCGTATAGTTATGTTCTTATCAAATTTTATTCGGATAAATTATAATAGAATTATTTGGCTAAGGCCCGGGATTAGAGATAATTTTCTTAACCCAACGCTAAAGCGCTGGGTTATTAATGCAAAGTGGATTTGTTTTCAACCAAGCCCGAAAGGCTTCAATAGTAATAACCACGGATTGCTGAAATAACAAACCAATCAACCCTGAAAGGGTTGAATTAAACAACAAATTAAATTATCAACCTGATTAGGGTTGCGATTATACAGATTACATAGCCACGGGTTTCACCCATGGCTATCCCTTCGGGATACTGATTGCATTGAAGCTTGTAATTAAAAAAGAATGGCCGCAGATGCACAGATTAATAATGATATAGGCTGATGCTGTACGAAGTTAGAGACTTCGTACAGCATTGTTCTTACCGAACTTGGTTCGGCCAATAATAAGGCCAAGCCAAAGTTCGCCAAGGCCTGAAGGGCCTTAATTACTATAACCACGGGTTATCACACGTGGTACACTGCCAATAAAGCAATCAACCCTGAAGGGGTTGAATTAGATCCTGAAATGGTTGGTGAGGATAGCGGCCAAGGCGTCGATCAATAAATTACCGCAGTACAAGTGAGTGACACAACCAAAGCTGAACAAAGAACTACTGCCGGCTAAATAAAAAAAAGAACAAACAATTATCCCTTGTTTTATAATACGCTGATATTCTTTTATTGAAGTTTTTTACTTGTACTTTTTTCAGGCAAAGAGGGTATTTCTCCTATATGGAAAAAAACGATTTGGCACGGCAAATGCAATACATGAGGCATTAAATAAAATCCTGCATATGAAAAAGACCATCGTTTTCAACCTGGCGCTTATACTGGTTTACTATTTTCTGTTGCAACTTTTTCTCCCTTACTAGCATGTGCTAATTACAAGTTGAGCCAGTAATTCATTTTAAAAACAATTGCCCTGTTTTTGTTTGAGAAAAATGGGGCAGCGAAATAATTGTCTGTATACACAAGGAACATATCGCTCATTGGTTTATATCTCCATTGCAAGCGGCTATTGATGTTGAAGTTGTTTGCCTGTGTATTGTATTGTACAAATGTTGTCCAGAATAAATTGGTTGAGAAGTTTAATTCTACCCTTGGCGCAATAAGAAACAGTTCTGCATTTCCATAATCATCGGGAAAACTTAATTTATTGTATTGTCCCTGCACAGTAATATTAAGATGCGGTTGATTGCGCAGTGTAAGTGTAGCAGTTAATTGACGATAAGTTCCATTATAAAATCCTCCCGCACCACCGCCAATTGTATAAGTAAACATCTTTCTTATATCGGAACTGTAGAACAAAGAAAAATCTGCATAATTATACCTTGCAGCAGGCAATGGTTTACCACCTGTAAACGAAATAGGAAATAACAATTGAACATTAGTTATGTTAAAACCTGCCGAGATGTTGGCTGTATTTTTTAAAGTGCCATTATAGAGAAACTCATGGGTGAGTTCATTAAAAGAATTATCGGGGTTAAGTGTATAGGAATTAGTGTATTCAATTTCATGCCTGGTAATAAAACTATGTTGCGGTAATATGCGATAGGTAGCGGCTGTATAAAGATTTTTAAAACCAACACGTATGCTGGTATCTCTTGCGGCATCGTAATTTAAGATGCGTTCAATAAAACCCATGTCTGTATAATAGTTGGTGCCAACCTGTGCACCGTTTACTAAAAGCTTAAATGCACGGCTGGAATATTCTCCACCAATATTAATATACTTGTTGTCTGTTGTTATGTTGGGTTTAAATGAATGATGATAAGCCCCCCAACCGCTCCAGGTTCCATTAAGATTGCTGTAATTAAACTCGGCACCTGCATTGCGACCGTATTGTTTTAGTGGATCCTGTGTTTTCTCTGCGTTAGTTAAGAACCCTTGCTGGTTCAAAAAATACCCACGTACAATTGAACGTTTAAGTACACTTTGACTAATACTAACTGCCGAATAATTTTGTGCAGCAAAATCATCTTTTCGTGCTGTCTGCATGTTCATAACGCCAATACGTGTACGCTTGGATAGGTTGCCGCTTAGCCGGGCGCCAAATAGAATAGGAATGCGGTTGGCAGAATTATCTAACCCAATTCTTCGGCTATAAAACGGACGAATAGGATCTATTCCAAAATCTGCAAACAGATCTGCATTTTCAAGAAAAAATGTTCTGCGTTCAGGAAAGAAAATACTATAACGGGTAAGATTGGTAACCTGTCTGTCTACTTCTACCTGGGAGAAATCGGGATTAACAGTAAGATCAAGATTTAAAGAAGATGACAATGCTACTTTTGCATCAAAACCCGCATTGGCGCTAGCTTTTGCAGGTATGCTATCTTCCTTATTGCTGCTGGTTTCTGCAGTAACGTAAGGTATAAAAGCAATGTTCCCTTTTGCAGCAGGCGGTGTATGGTCCCAAATAAGAGAGCCGGTATAACCCAAATCAAAAGATCTAAAATTCAATGGCATCTCTGTCCACGTAGAATATTCATTGTTGCTAAGATCCGATCGTAAAAAATTTATGCCCCACACAATACGATCAACAGAATAGCGCAATGTTTTAAAAGGAATAGCAATTTCTGCGGTCCAGCGATCTGCATATCGCCTGGTGGCCGAATACCATTTATTATCCCAACTAAGTGTAAGATCTGCTGAGCCTCCATTTAACTGATCTTCGGTTTGTGCGTTGTAAGGGTTTACTACAAAAAAGAAACCGTTTGTTTTCTGGTTAATAGGATCAAGAATAATTCCTACAGCATCATTAAGATCATGACCGCCATCTCGTTTTAAACTTTGCACCACACGTTTGCCTTCATCATAAGCAGTAAAAGCAAAGTATACAAACTGGTCGTCATAAGCAACGCTTACTTCTGTTTGTTTTTTGGGAAGTACATGATCGCTGGGAAACTTTCTCCAGAATGGTGAAGTTTTTTCTGCGGTTTGCCACACAGCTTCATCAAGATTGCCATCTATTTTAATAGGAATTGATGATCTGTTAATGTGAAGCTGAAATTGTTCCTGGTAATTAATAACAGGTTTTTCCTGCGCATGCAACAAGTAAAAAAAGAAAAGCAATGGTATGTAAAATACGGACTTGTTGAATTGCATACGTTGAAGTTCTGTAAGGCGGGAACAGCAGTTTTTGGTTGATGGGCGGCAAATTAATTAAAAACGAGCAGGCACAAGGGAAAAAATCAATAGGATTCTTTCGCCGGTAGTGGCTTATGATAAAAGGCAAAAAATACAAAGGTGATTGGGTAAAAAATAAGTTAGATCAAATGCGGGGTTCACAGTTAATCATTCAGCAAATCCGGCCTTCTGTCTTTTGTTCTTTGCAATGATTGTTCGTAACGCCATTCTTCAATTTTTTTGGGATCGCCGCTTAGCAATATGTCGGGCACTTTTGCGCCACGAAAATCTGCCGGCCTTGTATACACTGGGGGGGCCAATAAATTATCCTGGAAAGAATCAAACAATGCAGAAGTTTCATCATTCAGTACACCAGGTAAAAGCCTGCCAATAGCATCTGTAACAATTGCCGCAGCAAGTTCGCCACCACTAAGTACATAATCGCCTACAGAAATTTCTTTGGTAATGTACTGTTGCCGTATGCGTTCGTCAATGCCTTTGTAATGACCGCAAATAATGAGTAAATTATTTTTTAATGAAAGCTGATTAGCAGTTTGCTGATTAAAAGTATCGCCATCAGGCGTCATGTAAATAATTTCATCGTAGGCATTTTCTTTCGATAAAGAATCAATAGCATTAGCTAAAGGCTCTGGCATCATTACCATACCTGCGCCGCCGCCATATTGGTAATCATCAACCTGGCCATATTCATTAACTGCCCATTGGCGCAGATGATGCACTTTTACTTCCAGCAAACCCTTAGCCTGTGCACGTTTCATAATACTATGCTGCAACGGGCTATCCAAAAGCTCCGGCACTACAGATATAATATCAATCTTCATGCAGCAAACTTAATCTTATTTTGCATGAGAGCAGAATGGTAAAATTGTAATTTATTTTTAGGAACCAGCAATAAGAATACTATTAAGCATTGTTGCCCGCCCGGATGAATTCCGTTCGGACGGGTGTCACTCACTTGTATTGTACAACATTGTTCGGCAATAGAAATTGCATAGAGGTTATTCTAAGTGGTTCTATTTTTTCTATGATACTATGTGGTGAAAAAGTAGAATAATAGTTTTACTCATTTACAAAGTCATCCAAATCGCGGCGTTCTTTTTTTGTAGGTCTTCCAATCTTGCTTTGCCTTTTACCAGTATTAAAACTTGAGGTTTGAAATTGCATGCGTTCAAGTTCTTCAGGTGGCGTAATGTCTGTATAAAATTTTATTGCTTCTGAATATTGAACCCGTTTTTCTAAAAGACCTGTTACTTTAATGCGCCATTTTCTTGCTTCTGTTTTTACTTCGTATTCATCACCAATGTTTACAGTCTTTGCGGCTTTACTATTATCACCGTTCATTTTTACTTTGCCTTTATCACACGCATCTGCGGCCTGGCTGCGTGTTTTAAAAAGACGGATAGCCCAGAGATATTTATCGAGACGAAGTTTTTCTTTTTCGGACATAATGAATTAGATTTTAAAACCATTAACTGTTTTCACGAGGAATTTTTTTATTTCATTCCAGGGTGGAAATGTTTGTACCAAATCCGGTTCATTATCAGCATCGGCATCTTCAAAATACTGTAGACTTCTTAATGCCATATAAGAATTGTCTGATTTGAATTTTTGGTCATAATAATTCAACATGTCATTCAGTGAGAATATATGAAGCAATGAATAAAGATCATAAAAATCTTTTTTGGATCCGCGGCCGCATATGGCATTTAATTTCATTGCAGCAATGTCTTCTATAGAAAACATTCTAACGCCTTCTTCTGTAAAGCAGGGTTTTATTAAAGTGTTATTGGAATGCTTAACGAAATCACTTTTAATCTTATTGATGGCGCAAAAAATAAAAACGGGTGTTGTTCTTCTTATAATTATATCTGTGAAATCATTTTCCAGGAAAAGACTAATCTCCTGCATACTAACTTCCTGGTGGGCAAACATGTCAATATCAATGCTTTTTCTGTGGCCTATTTGTAAGGCGAGTGACGTTCCACCTGCCAGGGCAAAATTTGACAGGTAATTTTTACTGCACAACATTTTTAATAACTGAAATGTATTGTCATCAATAGTATTGAGATGGAGCATGCATGGCAGTTTTCGGTATATTGAAATAGTTAGCGCAAAAATTATGTGTTATTTTATCAAGGCCCCTGCTTTTTTTTATAGCGGTAATAATTTCTTCGTTGGTATAGAGGCTCATTAAACTTCGTACATCATTCATTCCACCTCTTACCAAGACTCTTTCTATGACAAAGTTTTTATGAGCGGAAAGATCCATTTCGTGGATATTGACATCCCAGAACAGTGTTTTAGTAAACGGAAAAAATGCCATAGAATCAAATTTAAAAAATCTCCACCATTGGTTGAGATTTTTATTATAACATACTTGCACTATGATTTATAAACTTTTGTCGCTTCACGCCTTCATCTCTGCAAAAAACTTATGAAAGTAGGGAATGGTTTCTATGCCTTTGTAAAAATTAGCGATATCAAATTTTTCATTAGGGCTATGCAGGTTGTCGCTATCCAATCCAAAACCCATGAATACAATTTTTACACCCAGTTCCTTTTCAAATAAAGAACATATAGGAATGCTTCCGCCACCACGCACAGGTATTGGATCTTTTCCAAAAGTTGTGTTGATGGCTGTAGCAGCAGCTTTATATGCTTTGGAGTCTATTGGCGTCATATAAGGTTCGCCACCATGATGCTCAGTTGCTTTTACAGTTACGCCAGCGGGTGCAATGCTGGTAAAGTATTTCAATAACTTTTCTGTAATCTTTTCTGCTGATTGGTTAGGTACAAGCCTTGCAGAAATTTTTGCAAAGGCTTTTGATGGCAATACTGTTTTAGCGCCTTCGCCTGTATAGCCGCCCCATATGCCATTAAGTTCAAGTGTTGGGCGTATGCCGGTTCTTTCATTGGTTGTATATCCTTTTTCTCCCCATAATTCTTTTACACCCAAATCGGCACTGAATTCTTTTTCATTGTACGGGGCAGCTGCCATTAATTTTCTTTCTTCGGCAGTAGCAACAATCACATCATCATAAAAACCAGGTATGGTAATATGATTGTTTTGATCGTGGCATGAAGCAATCATTTTTGCAAGTATAGTAATAGGATTGGCAACAGCGCCGCCATACACACCACTGTGCAGATCCCTGTTAGGCCCGGTTACTTCTACTTCTATATAACTTAAGCCGCGTACGCCAATATCAATAGAAGGTGTATCAAGACTAATCATTGCTGTATCGCTTATGAGTATAACATCGGCCTTCAATAAATCTTTGTGTGTTTTTACAAACTTTGCAAGATTAGGAGAACCAACTTCTTCTTCACCTTCAATACAAAACTTTACATTGGTAGTTAGTGAGTTTGTTTTTATCATCGTCTCCAGCGCCTTTACGTGCATATATACCTGTCCTTTGTCATCGGCTGAACCACGTGCAAAAATTTTTCCGTCTTTAATTACTGGCTCAAAAGGTCCGCTGTGCCAAAGTTCCAGCGGGTCTGCAGGTTGTACATCATAATGGCCGTATACCAATACAGTTGGTTTGGAAGCATCAATAAACTTCTCTCCGTATACAACAGGGTAACCTTCAGTAGTATAAATTTCTGCTTTATCTGCACCAGCTTCCAGCAAACGAAGCTTCATGGCTTCTGCACATTTCACCATGTCTGCTTTATGCTCGCTTCTTGCACTAATGCTGGGTATGCGCAACAGTTCTAACAGTTCTTCTAAAAAACGATCTTTATTGGCTGTCTGGTAATCTTTCCACGCTTGCATAACAGGCTGTTTTTTTAATTTATTTAGCGAATATAGCAGGTTTTAAAAACATAGAGTGGTTGTAGTATTTTAAACCACTAAGCTTGCAGCTAATAGCTAACAGCTTGTAGCTTTTCTTTACCACGGAGACACAGTGACACATAGAAGCACAGAAATCAAGATAGGCATGTATGGACGATAACTCCTGAGGCAATACACGGAGTGTTTCTTCGAAACAATTAAAGCTTGCAGCTAATAGCTAACAGCTTGTAGCTTTTCTTTACCACGTAGACACACAGACGCAAGAAGCATGAAACCGCTAAGCTTGCAGCTAACAGCTTGTAGCTAACAGCTTGTAGCTTTTCTTTACCACGTAGACACACAGACGCAAGAAGCATGAAACCGCTAAGCTTGCAGCTAACAGCTTGTAGCTAACAGCTCGTAGCTTCTCCTGATTATTTTGGCTGAAACTTTTCTTTTGAAAAATTTACAATGATAACTCCGGTAAGTATAATCAACAACGCAATTACCTGGTGCCATGTTATCTGTTCATTTGCAATAAGCCAGCCAAGAAAAACAGCTACTACAGGATTTACATATGCATATGTGCCAACAAGAGAAGGAGGTCTTACACTCATTAACCATACAAAAGACATATAGCCAATCAGCGATCCAAAAGTAATAAGATAAACAACCGCCATTATTGCCTGTGCAGATACATTGCTCCATGCAAAATGTTGTAGCTCGCCGTTAAACAATGCAACAATAAGTGAAGCAATACCTGCTACCATCATTTGTATGGCTGCTTTCATTCCATTAGAGCCGTTTGATTTTTTATACTTTGCATACAATGACCCCGTTGCCCAGCTAATGCTACCAATAACCAGTACAAAAAAACTGATCAGTTGCATTTTATTGCCACTGAAATCAATGCTGCTTTTGCCTGCAAACAAAGAGAGAATTCCTGCAAAGCCTATAAGCAGGCCCACAATTATTTGTTTGTTGGCAAAATGAAATTTCCATTGGCGTTTATCCAGTATTACAAACCATAAAGGAACTGTAGCAATAACAATGGCTGCAAAACCGGTTGGTAAATATTGTTCAACCCAAACCAAACTGCAGTTGCCTATAAACAATAATAGTATTCCGCTTATTGAAATATTGCCTACAGATTTTACATCGGGTGTGGCTTCTCCCTGCAACCTGCACCATGTATAGAGAATAAGGCCTGCAGTAATAAAACGGCCACCTGCCATTAAAAACGGTGGTATACTTTTTATAGCAATTAAAATAGCAAGATAAGTAGAGCCCCAGATAATGTATAAAGCAGCAAAGGCTGCAATCACCATAGACTGAGCCGGTTTTTTTTGAACATAGGTAAGTGTTGTCATGGTTTATGATTTTGGAAAAGGTAAATAGTTGTCTTCTTTGGATGTATCAAGTACAATGGTGGTTTTGGTAGAAGTGATATTGGGTATTTTGCCAAACTGGTTGCGCATAAGTTGTAAAAGCGATTGTGCATCTTGCGTACGCACTTTTACAAGAAAGCAATCTTCACCGGCAATATGGTGCACTTCCAGCACCTCCGGAATTTTTGAAATTTGTTTGGCAACAGTATTATCGCCCGGACGGTTGTTACTCTTTATAAAAATAAAAGCCAGCAATTTTAAATTAAGCGCTGCAGGATCAATCCTTGTTGAATAGGATTTAATGATGCCTTTTTGCTCAAGCTTTTTTACTCTTTCAAGCACTGCAGAAGGCGCCATGCCTACTTTCCTGGCAAGCTCTGTGTTTTGTAAACGGGCATCCGGTTGTAATGAAGCAAGTATAGTAAGATCGGTTTCGTCTAGTGAGTAATTCATGGCTAAGAATTTAATTCTGCTAATTTACTAAATTATTGAATTTAATTCTTTTTTATCTGAAAAATCAGAATATAATACAGAATAGCGGGACTAATGCAGGATGCACAGTAAACAGTAATTGAAGTATTTAGCTTTCGGAACCGTGTTTTTTATTGGAGATAATATTTTTCAGTGTCCAATCTATCTTTTTTTCAAAAGCATGTTTTCTTACGTAACAATCTTCTTTATCGCAGATGTGGCAAGAAAAATCAAGGCAGCCATCTGTATGTACAAAGAATTCAATAGCGTCGCCAAATTCTTTTTTTATAAGGTTGGTGAGTGCGTCTATTTCTATATGCGCCTGGTGAACATTAAGGTACCACGGCACTGTCATATGACAATCGATATGAAGCTGGTCGCCATATTTTATTACACGAAGGTTGTGCAGATCTATCCAGTTGGTGTGGCGGTTATTGTTTAGAAGTACAATCAATCTTGATAGTAGGTCCTCATCTATTTCATCCATAATGCCAGCCAGTGAACTCCGTATAATTTTATAGCCCGTGTATAAAATGATAAAAGCAAAAATGAAAGCTACCACACTATCAAGCCATACAAAGCCGGTGATTTTTATTAGTACCAATCCAATGATAATACCAATGGTAGACCATGTATCAGTCTGCAAATGTTTGCCACTGGCTCGTAGTGCAAGTGAATTATTTTTTTTGCCTTGCTTAATTGCCAAATAGCCTACAACAAAATTTATGGCGCCGGTAATAGCTACCAGTATAATACCATAATCAAGTTTATCCAGTTTTTTTGGGTGGATGAGGTTCTCTGCAGAAGTGTAGATAATAATTAAACCCGCAAGAAATATTAATGTGCCTTCTACTGCTGCAGATACAAATTCTGCTTTGCCGTGGCCATAAGGGTGATCTTCATCTTTTGGCTTTGCTGCAACATGCAAACTATACAAACCAATAAAGCCTGCAACTACATTCACAGTGCTTTCCAGCGCATCAGTAAGGATGGCAACGGATTTGGTAATATACCAGGCAATAACTTTTATAATAAACAATATTATTGCAATAGCTACTATAAACTGTTGTACCCGGAAGTTTTGTTTTTCTTTGGTCAAAACGCTGTGTAAATTTTGCTTATTCAATAATTACTTTCGCTATTATAGCACAATGTTTGCGCAGCATGGCCGCTACTCCACAATATTTTTCAAGTGAAAGATCTACTGCACGTTTTACTTTGTCTTCATAGTCAGCAGTTATTTTTACAAAATAGGTAATGTTGATTTCTTTAAAAACCCGTGGATGTTCATCAGTTTGTTCTGCTTCAGCTTCTATACGGATGCTTTTATACGGCGCTTTCATTTTATCGAGTATTGAAACAATATCAATTCCTGTACATCCTGCAAGGCCCGATAATAATAAAGCCTTCGGACTAAAACCGCTATCGTCTTTGCCCGAAGCAGACACATCATCAAGAGCAATTGTATTGTTTTTAAATTGGCTGTCAAAAGAAAAGCCCGATTTCCAGTGGGTAACTGTTTTCATATAATGCAGTTTAGCGCAAATGTAAACTTTAGCGGCAGAATGGCAGATTAAACAACAAATAAAAGTATGTAGCCGCAGGTTTGCAGATTATCATCGGATAGCAATAGTTGTAGATGATGGCAAAAATGGCAATTACAAAAAATAGCCGCAGATTAGCAGAATGATTTAATCTGCGAACCTGCGGCTAATAAATAGTCTGCGGAGATTACATGCTTTCAAAGCGTTTCTGCACAAAATCCCAGTTCACAACGTTCCACCATTTTTCTATATAATCTGCTCTTTTGTTTTGATAGTGCAGGTAGTAAGCATGTTCCCAAACATCAAGCCCAAGCAATGGCGTGCCTTTAAGATCTGATATGTCCATTAAAGGATTATCCTGGTTGGGTGTAGAACCAGTTATTAATTTACCGCCTGCACCAACTACCAGCCATGCCCAGCCGCTACCAAACCTGTTTTTGCCGGCATCGCTAAACTGTGTTTTAAATGCATCAAAAGAATTGAAATCTTTTTCTATAGCTGCCAGCAGTTTTCCTGAGGGTTTGCCTTCGCCAGCTGGTTTAAAAGTTTTCCAGAACAGTTCGTGGTTGTAATGACCACCGGCATTGTTGCGCATCTTTGCAGAATATTTAGACACTTTAGACAAAACATCTTCAATAGGTTTTGAAGTATCTACGCTTTCTGCCTGTGCAGCTTCTTTTACATTCTTGGCATAAGTTGCTGCGTGTTTTGTGTAATGAATTTCCATAGTCGTGGCATCAATTACCGGTTCAAGTGCATTGTATGCAAATGCAAGCGGTGTTTGATCGAAAGATGTAAATGGCGCAAAGGAAGGTGTAACAGCAGCCATTAAACGATCTGATACCAGGCTTGCAGCGCCAAGTACAATGCCTGTTTTAGCAGAACTTGCAATAAAATTGCGCCGGTTTATTTTTTTCATAATTGAAAACTGTTTTAATTAAAGTTACATAATGCCCGGTTGATTCTTTGCCGTTTTTTCTCTCTTAACAAAAGAACGTGCACGGCGGAAGAAGCGATAATAAAATTCCTGGTTGAAAAGCTGCGAATCCCGCATGGCTTTAAAAACAAGAAAAAAGCCAATCGGTAAAAGTATAAATGTTGCAAGCCACATACCTACCCACGGATTGATTACATCTTGCTTTACAAATTTTTCACCATAATTGTTAAGCAGGAAAAACACAACGAAGAAAGCAACCGCAAAAATTAATGGTGTTCCGATACCGCCTTTCCTGATAATAGAACCAAGTGGTGCGCCAATTAGAAATAAAACGAGGCAGGCAAATGAAAGACTGAATTTTCTATGCCACTCAATCAGGTGCAACCGGAGATTGGTTTTTTTAACAAGGTATTCTGCAGACTGTCTCTCCAGCACCGACTTTACTGAATTAACATGCCCCATAGCTGCATCTAATACGGTAGATTTAACAACACTGTCTGGTACAATCTGGCTGAACTTAGTGATATGTGCATTTGAAGAAGCGGGAGAAACATTCCAGTTACTATCAAGGTATTTTGCATAGGTCATATAAAGGGCCGCTTCTACACCAACCGTTTTATAAATACCCTTTTTATCTCTTTCAAGAGAGTCAATGGCTTTATCAAGTTGTCTTACACTAAGCATACGCCAGTTGTCTTTAAAAACAGTGTCTGCTGTTTTTTGCAAGGTGAAAGAACTGAGATCAAAAAGTTTTTTGTATGCTTTAAAACCCATTCGGGTAAACTTGGTATCTGTTGTTATTCTCTGTCCTTCTTCGGTATAACGCCAGCCGCTGTTAAGATAAAATTCAAGAAAACGCCTGTCGTCAGAAATTTTCATCAATCCGCTGTCTGCTACTATTATATCATCCTGCAGGTTGTAATTTTTTTGATAAACAACAACATTGCGTATGGTTCCATTTTTTTCTTTTTTACCAATCTTAATTATAAAGCCGTCTATCTTATCATAAAAAACGCCTTCTTTTATATCAAGTGCAGGCTTGGTAACAATAATATCGTACTTAAGTGTATTTAATTTTAATGTGGCGCGGGGTATTATATAATTATTGAAAAGAAAAGCAATGCCGCAAATAAATAAACTTGTTACCAGTAAAGGACGCATAAAACGAAGTAGAGGAATGCCGGCTGATTTGATAGCAACCAGTTCAAATGTTTCTCCAAGGTTTCCAAACGTCATAATAGATGAAAGCAAAACGGCCAGTGGCAAAGCAAGCGGAACAACGGAAGCGGTTACATACGACATTAACCTGGCAATGGTAAAAAAATCAAGTCCTTTACCAACAATATCATCTATATACAGCCAGAAGAACTGCAATACCAGTACAAAGAGTGTTATAAAGAAAGTGGCAATAAAAGGCCCTACAAATGCTTTAAGTATAAGGCGGTCTAATTTCTTAATCACTAATTACACTAATTATACAAATTACACGAACTTCAGAACACGAAATATTTACACTAACTGCTTATTCGATTATTTTGAATTTCTTTTCAAAAGCATGTTATTAATGCCGGCAGGTTTGTGTAATTCGATTGTAATTTGTGTTATAAAATATGGATACTCCAAAAATACAGCTTTCAGCAGATGAAATGCAACTGGTGCTAAACAGCGAATGGATTTTAACAAAGCACCGCATAATTGAAAAAGTGTACCATTTGTTTGGTGGCCTTTCTACGCAAATGCAATTATACCTGCAACAATCAAATATATTGCCACAGGAAGTGCTGCAATTGCCACCAAAAATTTCTAAAGGAGAGCAATATGAAGCATTGCCGTATGTGGTGCTGGATTACCCTAGATTTTTTTCAAAAGAAAACGTACTGGCTGTACGTTGCTTTTTCTGGTGGGGAAATTACTTCAGCATCACCCTTCATCTTAAAGGAATATTTTTAGAACAGTACCGTTTAAAAATTGAAAAAGCAATTGCAGAAAATAAATTAAATGGTTTTTATTTTTCGCTAAGCGGAAACGAATTCAGTTTTAATCTTAGCAGTAAAAATTATTTTACAATTGGCAATAACAGTAATGCTTATGCGGAAGAAATGAAGCAGTCTTCTTTTTTAAAAATCAGCAATAAAATTTCTTTTAAAAATTGGGATACTGCCGAACAAAAACTAATGGAAACTTTTCAGCACCTAATGAAAATTATAGGAGAGTAATCTAAGGGAGTTAAAAGCAGATAATAGTATTTAGATTTTAGTATACAGACGTGATAATATAAAATGCAGTTTGCTGCGAAGTCTATATACTCTGTACTGAATACTAAATACTAATTACCAATACGGTGAAACAAATCCTTTACCTGGTAATCCCACAGCTGGCTTTGGTCCCTTATTTCTTTCTTTTCTGCAAAATCATTTATCACCAATATGGTTTGATTGGTAACTTCAGATTTTTCAATTCTGAATTCAAAATATTCTTCTTTAGGAGAAGAAATCCAATGAAATTTTACAAACTTTTCTTCTTCGCCTTCCAGTATTTCTGCTTTTTCAACTGCACCATTCCATGAAAAGCTGAATATATTGTCTCGCTCATCTACTTTGTCTGCAAACCATTCCTGTAGACCAGCCGGCGTGCTTAAAAATTCATATAGAATTGACGGTGAACATCTAACGGGGTACTCCAACGTAAATAACTGTTTTTTACTCATTTCG
Organism: Chitinophagaceae bacterium; assembly: GCA_044227095.1. Taxonomy (GTDB): domain Bacteria; phylum Bacteroidota; class Bacteroidia; order Chitinophagales; family Chitinophagaceae; genus JACMLD01. The sequence continues at coordinate 2,032,461 of JBGAFV010000001.1, forward strand.
CAATCATTGGTCTAAATTTCCAATGATGCAATAATAGAAAATAATTGAACGCAGCAAAATTTTAGTTTTCTTTTTTTTATTCAGATTTTAATGTTGTGCCGCCAACCAGCTTCCTTATGGCTACTGAAAAACAAGTATTTATGAACAAAACGGGGATAATAAAGCTGAAAATTTCCCTTAATTAGCACAATAAAGTTTTTCTGATCATTTAGATGCCGATAAAATAAGAAAATCAACTTATTAACGTTTAATTAAAGATTGGAACAACCCTTCCTTTCAAATTCATCTAAAATCGAGTCCACCTATGAGTATGCGCCAACTAAAAATTACCAAGTCTATTACCAACAGGGAGTCTCAAAGCCTTGAGAAATACCTGCAGGAAATTGGTAAAGTAGAGCTTATCAGTCCGGAAGAAGAAGTAAAGCTTGCAGGTTTGATTAAACAGGGAGATCAGCGAGCTTTAGACAGGCTTACAAAAGCCAATCTGCGTTTTGTTGTTTCCGTTGCCAAACAATACCAGAACCAGGGCCTCTCACTTCCAGATTTAATTAATGAAGGCAACCTCGGGCTTATAAAAGCCGCACAGCGTTTTGATGAAACAAGAGGTTTCAAATTTATTTCCTATGCAGTTTGGTGGATTCGCCAGAGCATTTTACAATCACTGGCAGAACAGGCCCGTATTGTGCGGCTTCCGCTGAATAAAGTAGGTTTAACCAACCGTGTTCAAAAAGCCTTTTCTCAGCTTGAACAGGAATTTGAAAGAGAGCCATCAGCAGATGAAATTGCAGAACTTTTAAAACTTGATATTGATGAAGTAACCTCTACACTTAGCATTAACGCCCGCCACGTAAGTATGGATACCCCATTGTCTGAAGGAGAAGACGGCACTTTGATAGATTTAATGGCAAATCCCAATGCTACGCCTACAGAAAAAAATATTGAGCACGATGAATCGCTGAAGCTGGAAATTGAACGCTCTTTAAAAGCACTTACAGAAAGGCAGAAAGAAGTTATTTGTTATTTCTTTGGAATAGGTATAGACCATCCAATGAGCCTGGAAGATATTGGCGACCATTTTAGCCTTACACGTGAAAGGGTAAGACAAATTAAAGACAAAGCAATTACCAAATTAAAAACAACTAACCGCAGCAGAATTTTACGCAGTTATTTGGGACTATAGTTTAGTCTATAGTAGTAAGTCAGGAGTCGGGTAGTCAATACAAAAAGAAGACTAATGACTATCGACTAAAGACTCCCGACTATTCAATATATTTGCAACTCTTTTTAAGGTGAATGTTATTCAAACATTCACCTTTTATTTTTATGCAAAGAAAACAATGCTTTTATGTTTGAATCTTTAAGTGATAAGCTGGAGTCCGCGTTTAAATCGCTGAAAGGTGAAGCCAGGATTACTGAACTCAATATTGCTGCTACAGTAAAAGAAATTCGTCGTGCACTAATAGATGCGGATGTAAACTTTAAAATAGCTAAAGAATTTACTGATAAAATAAAGGACAAAGCCGTTGGCGAAAAAGTAATCAATGCCATTAGCCCGGGCCAGTTAATGACCAAAATTGTAAAGGACGAACTGGCTGAACTTATGGGTGGAACAGAAAGCGAGTTTAACGCCAAAGGAAACCCCGCTGTTATTTTAATTGCAGGGCTGCAGGGGTCTGGTAAAACCACTTTTAGCGGAAAGCTGGCCAATTATCTTAAAACAAAAAAGGGATTGTCGCCAATGCTGGTGGCAGCGGATATCTATCGTCCTGCGGCCATTGAACAATTAAAGGTTTTAGGCGAACAGATTGGTGTAGACGTACATAGTGAGCCTGATAACAAAGATGCAGTATCCATTGCGCAGAATGCAGTAAAAGAAGCCCGCAGCAAAAATAAAAATGTGCTCATAATAGATACTGCCGGCCGTTTGGCAATAGATGAGGCAATGATGCAGGAAGTGGCCGCTGTAAAGGCCGCTGTCAACCCAAATGAAATTCTTTTTGTAGTTGATTCTATGACCGGCCAGGACGCTGTAAACACTGCTAAAGCGTTTAATGAACGGCTCGATTTTAGTGGCGTAGTATTAACCAAGCTCGATGGCGATACAAGGGGTGGAGCGGCTTTATCCATTAAATACACGGTTAACAAGCCAATAAAATTTGTTAGCAGTGGTGAGAAGATGGAAACGCTTGATGTCTTTTACCCGGAACGTATGGCACAACGTATCCTCGGAATGGGGGATATCACTTCACTGGTAGAAAAAGCCCAGGAACAATATGACGAAGCAGAAGCCCGTAAGCTGGAGAAGAAAATAAGGAAGAACCAGTTTGATTTTGAAGACTTCAAACAACAACTGGCACAGATAAAAAAGATGGGTAACCTTAAAGACCTTATGGGCATGATACCAGGTGTAGGCAAAGCCATAAAGGATGTAGACATTAGCGACGATTCTTTTAAAGGCATAGAAGCCATGATTAACTCAATGACGCCGTATGAAAGGGCAAACCCCGATATCATTAGCCAGGACCGCCGCAAACGCATCGCCAAAGGAAGTGGGAAAGGGATGGATGAAGTAAACGCCTTTATGAAACAGTTCGACCAGATGAAACAGATGATGAAAATGATGAACAAAATGCCTATGGGGGGCAAGATGCCCGGCTTTGGCAGGCGGTAACTTAATAGTTTTTTAATAAACAGGCAGATTTGTAAAAAATTATTTAAATGATATAAACAAAGTGTAATAGTTATTCAATCAATTATTATATTTGGAAAATAAAGCAGGATAGCTAATTTTGCAATCCTGCTTTTATAAGCAATGAGACAATAACCCTATTTCTTAACGCATTTAAATGTCTATTTAAAATGCCAGTAAAAATGAGACTCCAGCGCCACGGGTCTAAAAAAAGGCCATTCTACTTTATAGTAGTGGCAGACGCCCGCGCCCCAAGAGATGGTAAATTCATCTCCAAAATTGGTACGTACAATCCATTAACCGTTCCATCCACCATTCAGCTAGATCGTCAACGTGCTTTAGATTGGTTGCACAAAGGTGCACAACCTACAGATACTGTACGCCGCATCCTTTCTTTTAAAGGCGTATTGTACCTGAAACACTTATTGCGTGGTGTTGGTCTTGGTTTGTTTGATGATGTAACAGCAATGACAAAGTTTGAAGTATGGCACAAAGAACATGAAGCACAGATTCTGAAACGCCAGGAAGAAAACCGTCGTGCTAATCCACGTGGTGGCAGAAGGCCGCAAGGTGGAGGCAATCGTCGCCCTTCTGAAAGGAAGCCGGCAGAAGGCGGTGCTCAATAAGATTACCATCGTTACCAAATAATACGAGTTTATATCCCGGTAGGAAACTATCGGGATATTTTTTTAACCCCAACCCCTAAAGGGAGGTTAATGATTTGCCGGAAATAATTTGTTTCGGGATCATGTTTTTGTTTTTAGATACCAGCATTGGTTTTCATGGCATCATCGTTGCGTCGCAAGCACTTCATCTTTTGTACAAATAGGATCTTTAGGCTCAATTTAAATCCTCAAAACGCTATATAGGCAGCCTCTAATAATTAAAAATTCATTTTCAAAACAAAAGCTGCTTTAAAATATCATCTTACGGAGTAGGATTATCTTTGCCTCCAAGTCATCATTTATAAAACTTAAAATTCCCCTTTAGGGGTAAGGGGTATGAACTACAACAGCATCGGAAAAATAGTAGCCAGCTTTGGTATAAAAGGAGAACTTATCTTGCTCCATCACCTCGGTAAAAAAACATCGCTTAAAGGATTGGAAGCACTTTTTGTAGAAGTTGTAAAAGGCGAGATGCTGCCATATTTTATTCAATCAGCAAAAATTAAAAGTGAAGAAGAAATATACCTGAAGCTTGAAGGTGTAGATACAAAAGAAACAGCGGGTAAGCTACGCCAGAAAGAAGTATGGCTAACAGAAGAAGACTTTGAAAAATATTCTTCCAAGTCTTCCATCATATCATTGCTTGGCTATCACCTTATAGATGAAGGCACAGACCGTGGTGCTATTCTTGAAATTATTGAACAACCACACCAAATGCTTGCACGCATAGATTTAGACGGTAAAGAAGCACTGATACCATTGCATGAAGACACACTTGAGAAAATTGACAAAAAGAAAAAACAAGTGCATGTGGTATTGCCAGATGGGTTGTTGGATGTGTATAGGTAGGAGCTTTTAGCTGCAAGTGGCAAGTAGGGAGTTGTAAGCTGTTAGCTATTAGCCGTTAGTATGTTTCAATGCTAAGATTACACTGTTTTTAAATCATCCCTAAAAACTAAAAGCTAATAGCCAAAGGCTAATAGCTCACAGCTAATAGCTCAAAGCTCGCAGCTTTCTTCTCCGTAACTTTATCCCTCATGTCTGCCCTACGTACCATAGCGCATTTTGATCTTGACTCATTTTTTGTGAGTGTAGAAACATTGAACAATCCATCGCTTAAAGGCAAACCGGTAATGGTAGGCGGTCATAGCGGAAGGGGTGTAGTGGCCGCTTGTAATTACGAAGCAAGAAAATACGGTATTCATTCTGCTATGCCAATGAGCACAGCAATGCGACTTTGCCCGCATGCAACTGTGGTGGGCGGTACAAGGTCCGAATATAGCCGCTTTAGCCGCTGGGTTACGGAAATTATTGCAGCAGAAGCACCATTGTTTGAGAAAGCATCCATTGATGAGTTTTATCTTGATCTAACGGGTATGGACAAGTATTTTAATGCTTTTGAGTGGACAAAACAATTGCGTGAAAAAATTATCACTGCCACACAACTGCCCATTTCTTTTGGACTAGCTTCTAATAAAATGATTGCCAAAATGGCTACTGATGAAGCAAAGCCCAATGGGTTTTTGTGGGTGCCACATGGTAAAGAAACTGATTTCCTGGATCCGCTTAAAGTAAGCAAAATTCCGGGAGTGGGTGCACAAACATTCCGTTCATTGCTACAGGTAGGTATTGAAACCATTAAAGAACTTCGCGAAGCAAAGGTTGAAATGCTGCAACGCTATGTGGGCAATTACGGTATTGAACTCTGGAATAAAGCCAATGGCAGGCACGATGGCATTGTGCACGAATACCATGAAGCTAAATCAGTTTCAACCGAAAATACCTTTGAAGAAAATAAAACCGACGTTAATTTTCTATTAAATGAACTGGTTCGCATGACAGAAAAGATTGCTTTTGAACTGCGCCAGGATAATAAAATGGCAGGCTGTATTGCTGTTAAAATAAGATACCCCGACTTTGAAACTACCAGCCGCCAGGTGGCTATTCCCTATACTTTTTATGACGATGAGCTGGTACCTGTAGCTAAAGACTTGTTTCACAAGCTTTACAGAAAGGGCCAGCCGGTAAGATTGCTGGGCGTTAGATTAAATGAGCTAACCAATGAAGCCGTTCAAACCAACCTCTTTAGCGATACCGGCAAGAAAGCAAGCCTTTATAAGGCCATTGACGATGTAAAAAACCGCTTCGGAAAAGCTTTTTTAACAAAAGCTACCGGCAAATTAAAAAAATAGTCTATAAAATTGGTAGGGAATAAATATATTTGTCATCCCAATTTTTCCACTTTAAAAATTTAAATATGAGCTTAAGATTAGGAGACACCGTTCCAAATTTCCAGGCCAAAACAAGTGCCGGCGATATTGATTTTTACGAATACCTTGGTGATGGCTGGGGCATATTATTTTCTCACCCCGCAGATTACACACCAGTATGTACAACAGAACTGGGCAGAACAGCATTATTGCAGGAAGAATTTAGAAAGCGCAATGTAAAAGCAATTGCTGTAAGTGTTGACCCCCTTGATAAACATTTGGGTTGGATAAAAGACATTAACGAAACACAAAACTGTAATGTTGATTTTCCAATCATAGCAGATGAAGACAGAAAAGTAGCAGAGCTGTATGATATGATTCACCCCAATGCATCTTTAACTGCAACAGTACGTTCACTGTTTGTAATAGGGCCCGATAAAAAATTAAAACTGTCCATTACTTACCCTGCTTCTACCGGAAGAAATTTTCATGAAGTATTAAGAGTGGTTGATTCTTTACAACTAACTGCCAATTACAGTGTTGCTACACCAGCAAACTGGAATGCCGGTGAAGATGTAATTGTTGTTCCTGCTATAACAACAGAAGATGCAATTAAGAAATTTCCAAAAGGTGTTAAAGTAGTAAAACCTTATCTGCGCTACACACCACAACCAAATGTAGACTAATAATAGTTTGTAAATATGGTTATATACAGAAGGGCCCGGTGGCCCTTTTGTTTTTGTTATACAGTTACGATTGCTTAATTTTCATGAAACAACTGCACATGAGAAAATTAATAACAGCAATCCTTCTGCTTTCAGCTTCGCTGGGCAATGCACAAAAAACAATTATTTACTGTGGCAAATTAATTGATGTTATTAACAGCAAAGTGTTAAGCAATTACAGCATCATCGCCGAAGGCAATAAAATTACTGATGTAAAAGAAGGTTTTGTAAAAGCCGAAGCAAACGATAAAGTTATTGATCTGAAAAATAAAACCGTTATGCCCGGGCTGATGGATATGCACGTGCACATAGAATCTGAAACAAAAAAATCAGGCACGGCGGATCGTTTTACAATGAATCCCCCCGATATAGCTTTTGAATCTACAAAATATGCCTATGTTACTTTAATGGCCGGTTTTACAACGGTGAGGGATTTGGGCGGAACTGGTGTAAATATTTCTTTACGCAATGCCATCAACAAAGGAACAGTTATTGGCCCACGCATTTTTTCTGCCGGTAAAATTATTGCCACTACCGGCGGTCATGGAGATCCTACAAATGGTTACAGGAAAGATTTAATGGGAGATCCCGGACCATATGAAGGTGTAGTTAATGGCCCTGATGAAGCAAGAAAAGCAGTAAGACAACGCTATAAAGATGGGGCTGATCTTATTAAAATTACAGCAACAGGCGGCGTGCTGAGCCAGGCTAAGGATGCATCTGGTGCGCAGTTTACCGAGGAAGAAGTAAGGGCTATAGTAGAAACGGCAAAAGATTATGGTTTTAAAGTAGCAGCGCATGCGCATGGTGCAGAAGGAATGAAAAGGGCTATTCGTGGTGGCGTTTCTTCAATTGAGCATGGCACATTTATGGACGATGAAGCAATAGAGTTGTTTAAGAAATATGGAACATGGTATGTGCCTACTATTATTGCCGGAAAATCTACAGCAGACTCAGCAAAGATTCCCAATTATTATTCAGAAATAGTAACGCCAAAAGCCCTTGCTGTTGGGCCTAAAATACAAGCCACATTTACCAAAGCATACAAAGCGGGTGTGAAAATTGCATTTGGTACAGATGCCGGCGTGTACAAGCACGGAAAAAATTACATAGAGTTTCAGTATATGGTTGAAGGCGGAATGCCTGCCCTGGAAACTATTCGTTGTGCTACTATACATGCTGCAGATTTACTGGGCGTAATGGATCGTCTTGGGTCTATTGAAAAAGGAAAGATTGCAGATATTGTTGCGGTTGATGGAGATCCTATAGCAGACATCCAGGCAATGGGCCGTATAAAATTTGTAATGAAAGAGGGCGTTGTGTATAAGAATGAATAACAGCTAAAAGCTATTAGCTGTTAGCTACAAGCTCTTATTGTTTCGAAAACAACCCCGTGTATCGCCTCAAAAGCAATTCGCCGATAAACGCTTTTATTACAAAATCCGTAACCTAATTTAATCGTAAAAAAACTGTGTTTCTTTGTGTCATTGTGTCTCCGTGGTAAAGAAAAGCTACAAGCTGTTAGCTATTAGCTGCAAGCTTTAATTGTTTCGAAGAAACACTCCGTGTATTGCCTCAGGAGTTATCGTCGATACATGCCTATCTTGATTTCTGTGCTCCTATGTGTCACCTGTGTCTCCGTGGTAAAGAAAAGCTACTAGCTGCAAGCTTAGCGGGTTCGTGCTTCTTTGTATCACTGTGTCTCCGTGGTTATAAGCTACCACGGAAAATCTGCATCATAAATATATCGTCCTGGTTTTGGCAAAGGTTTGCGTGGCAGCAATTCATTGCGCATGGCTGTATTATATACAAACGCTGCTACAATAACAGCGGCCTGCTTCATGTCATCTATAAATAAATGGTCGTAGGTATCCATATTGCTATGGTGGGTACGTGTTTCATACTCAAGCGGGTCTTGTATAAACTGGAAGCCAGGTATGCCCACAGCATCAAAAGAAATATGATCTGTAGATCCTGTATTGCTGGAAGTAATGCCTGTTGCACCCATATCTGCAAATGGTTCTAGCCATGCTTTAAAAATATTCCGCACATTCTCGTTGTTCTGCAAATAAATGCCACGAATTTTTCCCGAGCCATTGTCAAGATTGTAATACGCTGATATATTTTTTTGTTCCGGTTTCAATTTCATATCCATTGGATCGCCATAATGTTTTTTTACATAGCCAAAAGAACCATAAGGGCCTTGTTCTTCTCCACCCCATAGTGCAATGCGTATTGTTCTTCTTGGCTGAATGCCCATGGTTTTTAGTAAACGAATTACTTCCATCATTACTGCGCAACCTGCGGCATTATCTGTAGCGCCGGTGGCAGGATGCCATGAATCTATATGTCCGCCAATTAATACTACCTGGTTTTTTAATATTGGATCTGTTCCCGGTATTTCACCAACTACATTATAACCTGTTAAGTCATCATCATAAAATGTATTCTGTACATCCATTTCAAGTTTAACATCAATCTTGTCTTCCAGCAATCGCGATAGCTTTAAATAATCTTCTTTGCCAATAGCCAGTTCAGGAAGTGTAGGCGTATATTTTTTTACATAAGCTGGTCCACCGGATGAAAAAATAGTTCCATCCCTGCTGCTGTTGCTTGTTGTTATTAACCCCAAAGCACCTTTTGATTCAAGGTAAAGTTTATTGTAGTAATCTTTTTTTACAGAAGAAGAAGCTTCATCAACTTCATATCTTGTCATCATATCAGAATCTGGCAGTTTATTCAATTCAGAATCTGCATAACGGTAAGCAGTAGGCTCAAATGGATTTCTGATGGCGGTAAGCATTGGTTTTCGAATAATAATTTTTCCCTTTACAGCATCACCGAGGTTGGCAATAGTAACAGAGTCTATATTATCTACCATTAGTAAAGAAGCTGTTACAGGTTTATCAGTACTTTTTGTCCATGCTTTTGGATAAGCACTAATCGGCTGATAATAGGGCTGATTAACGGCTACATAACTACGCTCTGTACTCCATCCACGACCAAATTCTCCCCATGCTTCTGGTCCCGCATTTTGCAATCCCCATTCTTTAAATGTTTTGCTAACCCAGTTGATAGCTTTTTTATAGCCGGGCGAATTGGTAAGGCGGGGACCACAAACATCTGTAAGATTATGCGCAATTGCGCTGATTTGTGAATGATCTTTTTCTTCAGCTTTTATTTTCTGCATCATCTGCATATCCACTTTATCTGTTTGCGAAAATGCAAATGAAGAAATAAATAATAGTGTAAAAAAGAATTGCACTTTTCTCATGACTGGATAATTTATATGTACAAATTAATGAATAGGAAGCAGAAATATGTGTTCAGTTTAATACCAGGGCCATTAGCACAGGCATTAGGATCAAAGCACTTGTTAATACCGGGTTCTATACGTTGGCAATCAATGAAAATATACAGGAACAATTGCAACTCCCTGTTGTTGAGAAACGAAAAGCTCAATTGGCAAATGGCCATATTGTGGAGTGTGATGTAGTGGCTCCAGTAGAAATAAGGTTTAAGAACAGGAGAAGTTCATGCAGTGCCATGGTATTGCCGGGCGATTCTGAACCTTTACTAGGTGCTATTCCTTTAGAAGACATGGACGTTCTTATACATCCTTTGCGGCAGGAGCTAGTAGTAAATCCTGACCATCCTTATTTTGCACAAATGAAAATGAAATAAATTCTCACTATTTATACGCATTCCACTTTCTTAGTTGTTGCAACAAAGCTCTAAGATCTTTTGGTAAAGGTGCTTCAAATGTTTGTGTGTTTTTATGCAGGTCTGTAAAACTTAATTGTGCTGCATGCAATGCCAGCCTGTTTAATATTGGCCTTTCTTCTTCTGCTGATTTTGCAAGGTTAAATTTTTTCTTAAACGACGAAAGTAAAACAGGCTTCGCATCGCCATACAATGCATCGCACACAATAGGATGTCCAAGATGTTTCATATGCACACGTATCTGGTGTGTACGCCCGGTAAGAATCTGGAACTGCATCCAACTGAAAGATTTAAATTGTTCCGCCACTTCATAAACAGTTACAGATGGCTTTCCCAGCGCATTAATCGCCATTGTTCCGTTTTTTGAATAATGTTCGGCAATAGGTTCATCAATTGTACCACTGGCATCCATAGGTTTGCCAATTACAAGACCGTTGTAAATTTTTTTGGTGCTTCTTTCTTCAAACTGCTGTGATAAATATTTATGAACATCTTCATTTTTTGCAAAAACAATTACGCCGCTTGTATCCTTATCTAAACGATGCACTGTAAATATGCTACCGTATTTTTCAATTAGGTAATCTTTAAGAGAAGGTTCAGATTGTGTTCTGTCGGGAATGGATAACATGCCCGAAGATTTATTCAATACAATATAATCATCGTTTTCAAAAATGGTAATGCTGCCTAAGCCTTTGAAAACATTCCGCTCTGTGCTTTTTTGTTCTTCGCCCTGCTCCATACTTTATTTCTTTGCGGTTTTATTATTTGTTTGTGCGGTTGATTTTTTTACCTTGTCTTTTTTTGTTTGCGGATTAAAATGCTTTAGTATACGCACTTCCTTTTCTGTAAGCAAACGCCATTGCCCTCTTTGTACATTCTTCTTTGTAAGGCCGGCATAAGTAACACGATCCAGGTTGCGCACATCATAGCCCAAAAATTCAAACATGCGGCGCACAATACGGTTACGTCCACTGTGTATCTCTATGCCAATAATGGTTTTATCTTTTGGATCTGTATAGCCAAGTGCATCGGGCATTATGAAACCATCTTCAAGATCAAAACCTGTTTGTATTTTTTCAAAATCTGCTTTGGTAAGTGGCCTGTCCAAACGCACTTCGTAGATTTTTTTTATCAGGTTTTTGGGATGAGAAAGTGTTTGCGCCAAATCGCCATCGTTGGTAATAAGTAAAACGCCGGAAGTGTTTCTATCCAGCCTGCCAACAGGATATACCCTTTCATTTGTTGCACGTTTAATTAAATCGAGCACTGTTTTTCTTCCTTCGGGATCATCCAAAGTAGTAATATAATCTTTCGGTTTGTTTAAAAGAATATAAACAAGGTTTTTTGAAGGCGTAATTTTTTTGCCTTTTATAGTAATGATATCTTTTGATGAAACTTTGGTACCCGGTTCTGTAATAACCTGGTCGTTTACTTTTATCTCACCTTTGCGTATTAAATCTGCTGCATCCCTTCTTGAACAAATACCACTATGCGCAACATATTTGTTTAAAGGCATCAGGTCAGTCTTTGTCCCGGAACTTATTGGTTTTACTATTTTTTCAGGATTACTGTCGCTAGTTGCTCCTTTCAAATCTTTATTGAAAGGCATTTTTTTCCCCGTTGCGGCTTTTTGATTTGCGGTTGATGGGGCCTTATCGGCTTCGGCTTGTTTTTTAAAACGCTTTTCTTCAAAACGTTTTTCTATGGCTGCGGCCCTCTCTTTTTTAGCGGTTCTTTTTTCCTGTTTAAATCCTTCTTTTTTAGCGGCATTACTTTTATAAGTAATAAACTTTTGGAATTGCTGATTTTTGCTCATTGTATAAAATTTGCTGTTTTACAACAGTAATGGTGAGCCGCAAAGATACAAAAAGAGCCCCGCTTTTGCTTCAGTGATTCTGAAGCTTTTGCGAGGCCCTTATTTATGGTTACAGGGTAATTATTTTGAAAAATCCTTTCTGTGCCGTTGTGAGTGCATTTGTTGTAATTGGTCCATTTGCTCTGGCGTTAAAATTGTTTTTAACTGATCCTTTTGCTGCATAACCAGGCTTTTAATTTGCTCATGTTTTTGATCCTGTGTTAATGAATTATCTGAGCGTATGGATTTTATTTTTGCCGTTGTATTTGTGCGAGCCTCTTTTAATTGACTTGCTTGAGCATCACTAAGGCCAAGTTTAATTTTCATTTTTTCTGCACGGGCATTGGCATTAACTTTTGCCATTTCCATTCTTTTCTCTTTCATTTTTGAAAGCTGATCTTTTTGCGCTGGTGTAAGCAATGCCTGAACTTGATCTCTGTGCTCCTTGTGTAATGCAACCATGCGGGATTTGTATTCTTTTACTGTAATCTCATCATGCTTTTTAAGATCAGCCATTTTGTTTTTATAATCACTATTGATTGTTTTTAATTGCTGCTTTTGTGCATCAGAGAAATTTAACTTTTTCGCTAACCTGTCGCCATCATGATGTTTGAAGTGTTGATGACGTTCATGTTTCATAGCATTTTCTGGCTGTTGCGCATTTACAGCCATTACAGCCATAAACATTACCGCAAAGCTTACTATTGTTCTTTTCATTTTTGTAAATTTTAGTACAGGTAGATAGACGAGGTGGGACTCTGGAAGTTTAAAATCAGCTGGTTCTTTTAATCCAATGGCAAATGGAAAGGATTATCGGTGAGTTGAGTAGAGACTTAGTCGATATGTTGATCAGTTGAGTAGGTTGTGCGGTTTATCAATTCTTTGCACGAGCAGCTAGCAGAAAAAAGAAATTATGATTTTAAGCAAATCAGAAATCACCAAATTGGAAATCAGCAATAGATACTAGTTCTTGTTCGCTAACTGTCCACAAGCGGCATCAATATCTTTTCCGCGGCTTACCCTTAATCTTGCGTTTACACGGTTTTTTGCGAGGTGGTTCATAAATTTTTCAACTACTTCAGGTTCGGGCTTCCTGTAAACCGCCATATCAATAGGATTGTACTCAATAATGTTTACAAGATCTGCAGGTACTTGTCGATAAATTTTTACCAGTTCATCTGCATCTTTTATTGTATCGTTAAAATCTTTGAAGAGAATGTATTCAAAAGTGATTTCGTTGCCGGTTTGTTTATAAAAATAATTCAGCGCTTCTATTAATGATTTAATATCGTTTGTATCATTTACAGGCATAATCTGGTGGCGCTTTGTATCATTAGCTGCATGCAATGACAAAGCCAGTTTAAATTTTACTTTATCATCGCCCAATTGCTTAATCATTTTTGCAACACCTGCTGTTGAAACTGTAATGCGGCGTGGGCTCATACCAAGTCCGTCAGTCGATGTAATTCTTTCAATAGCTTTTAATACATTTCTATAATTGAGCAATGGTTCGCCCATGCCCATAAAAACTATATTGCTTAATTTCTTTTGGTAAGCTTTTTCGCATTGCTGGTTTATCAGTACCACTTCATCGTATATCTCATCATAGTTAAGGTTGCGTTTACGTTGCATATAACCGGTTGCGCAAAATTTGCAACTCAGCGAACAACCAATCTGGCTGGATACGCAAGCTGTTTTGCGATCATCAGTAGGTATTAAAACGCCTTCTACCAAATGTCCGTCAATAGTTTTGAAACGGCTTTTAATGGTACCGTCTTCAGAATATTGTGTAGCATCAGTTTGCAGTGCAGGTAGTATAAAATGCTCGTTTAGCTTAAGCCTCAGTTCTTTGCTCAGGTTGGTCATGGCTTCAAAGCTATGTGCCTGTTTTAGCCAAAGCCATTCGTATACTTGCTTAGCCCTGAATTTTTTTTCGCCCAGGGTTTCAAAATATTGTTCCAGCTCACTCAGCCCCAGGTGCCTTATGTTCTTCTTTGCTGTTTCTGACATGCGGCAAAGATACGTTGCAGGGCTTAATTGAGGCTATATTTGTGGCTTGGATAGTTGATTAGTTGAAAGGTTGATTAGTTCACAGTTTGTTTTATGGAGCCGGCAATAGTAACACAGATGGAGCATTCTTGCGTCGCACACTTCAACAATTGTATTACTAATGATCATCTTAACCAGGCATTAAGCCCGGCGGGCTTTAATATAAATAGCCGGTGGCGCAACCACCGGTAAATTGTGGTTCACCATCAACTCTGAAGGAGTTGAATAAATGTTTATGGTAATAAAAGAAACATGATTAAAAGAACGGTTTGTAAATTGCAATGAAGAGATGAATAAAGATTTGCAGTACAAGTGAGTGACACAACAATGTTTAATAGTTATTCAAAAGCCTGGTAAATGAAAACAGCTTATATAATAGACGCAGTAAGAACACCAATAGGAAAATATGGCGGTTCGTTAAGCAGCATACGGCCAGATGATTTGCTGGCGCATGTACTAAAGGCATTGTTACTTCGCAATAGCGGTGTAGACGTAAATGCAATAGAAGATGTTATAGCCGGAGATGCCAACCAGGCGGGTGAAGATAACCGTGATGTGGCACGCATGGCGGCTTTGCTGGCAGGACTGCCGGTAACTGTGGCAGGCAATACCGTAAACCGTTTATGTGCAAGCGGATTGCAGGCTATAATGGATGCTGCACGTGCCATTATGTGCAATGAAGGTGAATTGTATATGGCAGCAGGAGTAGAAAGCATGACAAGGGCGCCTTTTGTAATTGCAAAACAGGGAGGTGGCTGGAGCCGCAGTACAGAAATGTTCGATACTACTATTGGATGGCGCTTTACCAATAAGAAACTGGCAGCAATGCATCATCCATACAGTATGGGCGAAACTGCAGAGAATGTAGCAAAGCAATGGAAGATTGATCGCAAAGCCCAGGATGCATTTGCCCTTGCAAGCCAGGAAAAATATTTTGCTGCGCTTGAAAAAAAACTTTGGGCTGCAGAAATAGCTGGTATAGAAATTTTTGGTGGTAAGGATGAGAAGATTTTTTTTGATACGGATGAACATCCCCGCAAAACATCTATGGAAAAGCTGGCGGCGCTGAAACCTGCTTTTGATAAAGACGGAACAGTAACAGCAGGTAATGCAAGCGGCATTAATGATGGTGCTGCTGCAGTTTTACTGGCATCTGAAGAAGCTGTAAAAAAATACAGTTTGCAACCGATGGCTAAAATTGTATCAATGGCAATTGCTGGCGTTGATCCTTCTATAATGGGCATTGGCCCTGTGCCGGCAACAAAAAAAGCATTACAACGTGCAGGAATTAACGCGGCAGATTTAGATTTAATAGAATTGAATGAGGCGTTTGCTTCTCAGTCTATTGCCTGCATTAATGATTTGGGACTTGATCCATCTAAAGTAAATGTAAACGGCGGTTCAATTGCTATTGGCCATCCATTGGGCTGCAGCGGTGTTCGCATATCAACAACATTACTGCACGAAATGAAAAGAAGAAAAGCAAAATATGGATTGGCCACCATGTGCGTTGGTGTTGGGCAAGGGGCCGCTGTGGTTTATGAAAATCAAGTATAGAGTATTTAGTATTCAGTATGTAAAGTTTGCGGCGAAGAAACATAAATTCCAAGTCTAAATACTGAATACTCATCGCTAAACAAACAATATTTTATGTGGCAGGATGCAGGATTTCTTACAGTTGAGCCAGATACAAAATTAGCAATGAAGCAACTGGCTTCTTTTATTGAAACCATACCGGAAAAGTATAGACAGCTAACAAAAGAAGAATTATTAAAAAAATCAGCGCCGGATAAATGGTGCAGGCAGGAAATACTTGGCCATTTAATAGACTCTGCTATTAATAACCTGAAGCGGTTTACGGATATACAATTTTCGCCACCACCATACATTATTCAAGCATATAATCAGAACAATCTTGTAATTGTAAACGATTATATTAACCTGCCGCTTGAACATCTTTTAAACTTGTGGTGCCTGCTGAACCAGCAAATTATTTTTATAGTAGATAATATTCCATCAGATACATTGCGCATTCCAGTGAACCCGCAGTATGATAATAAAGAAATAAAAACACTTGAATGGATAATCTGCGATTATGTAGCACATATGGAACACCACTTCAAACAGGTTTTTTAGCAATAAAATCTTAAAGGGCCGCAGATTCGCATATTAGTAAATCAATTAATTTATTGCCCAATGCACAAACTTTAATTTGCGCATCAGCGGCTAATGATTGTGTTTTAAATGGACAATTACAAATCTTATTTTCTCTTTTGCAGTCTTTACGGTAATTTTCGGAAAACTTCAATTATGAAATTGATTTTCTCTTTTATTGTTTTGGTAATTGCTATTGCAGCAAATGCACAGGATACAACGTATAAAGAAATAGTGGGCAAATACAAATTTCCTTCAGGAAGTGTTATTGAAGAAGCTGTTGTAGCCTGGGAAAACAATGTATTTACCATGAGTTCTGCTGTGGGACTCTCAACACTTGAAAGAGTTAAGGGTGATACGTTTAATGTGGTTAGTTTTAATGGAATCTGTGTATTTAAAAGAGATGATGCAAAAAAAATTACCGGTGTGCATGTAGAAGCAAGTGGCTATGTGTTGGATGGCACAAAAGAAACAGCATCATTAAACGAAGTTTCTGATGCAGCAGAAGAAGAAAAATTGAGAATAAGACAACAAGTTCAGGTGTTATTGCAGTATCACACCAGGAAAACAAACAGGCCTTTTGAAGCACTTGTTTATAACTGAAAATGAAAACTGCCGAAAATACCAAATGTGGCTGAAGAATTATTTGGTGCAGGTATTATAAGTTCAGGTGCAAAGCGCCATACCAAATCAACCCTAAAGACTTTGAAGATATTATCTATACCTGTGCCCAGTTCAACATAGGGATGGCCCTTTAGTGTACGCAGGCGGTAGCTACCAAATTCAATACGGTTTAGCCTTCTGTTCTCTTTTGTTAAATCTCCCCATACAGCTTTTACATTCCAGAACTGGCGCATATTTGTTTTGCGCATAAATGGCAACAGGTTGATGAGCTTCTTTTCAAAATCATGTTCTATATTAAAACCAGCATACTCATCGCTGTAAAATTCAAAACGGTTCATCAGGTTAAAACCATCTTTACTGTAATAATAGACTTCGTTGCCGGGGTGTAGTTCAAGTAACATAAAAGGCAGGCCATTGCTGAAAATTTTTCCTGCATAAGCCTGGTATTTTATTTTACCCCAACCATGCAGACGGAATTTTTGAGAAATCATTCCGTGTATTTTATCATAGTTGTATTGTCCACCCATTAGCCCTTCTATGCCTCTTGAATAACGAAATTCAAAAACCGGGTTGCTGCCATTGAATTTATAATCCTTGCGGTAAGTTGCTATCTTTTTTTCTCCAGGTGCATAACGAAGCTTCATCCCAATTTCTCCTGAAGTAACATCTTTGCCCGATAAGAAAAGAGAATCTTTATGCGGAAGCGGCGCATAAGTTTCATAACTGGTACGCATCACAAAAGGCTGAACAGAAAATGCATTTGGCCATTCTTTGGTAGCGCTGAATTTAATTTCATTTACCAGCATAAACTTCTGCCTTATGTTTGGCCGGCGTATAAGCTGACTAAACATATTGTCTGTGGTAATTTCTTCATCATTGTATTTTGCCCTTCCGTTGTCTAAGTCTTCTGTATATGAAGCGGCAATTGAGTAACCTTTTTTACCGGGGAATTTGTATTTAAATTCTGCTTTGCCTTTCCATGCTTTATCTCCAAATCCATAGGCAAGATAGCCGTGCAGGTACAATAACTTACTAAATTTTTCTGTTGTACCAACGTCAAAGCGCAAACGCACTTGTTCCAGCTGGTTACGGCTCATCCATTTATACCAGGGGCCAATTTCAATAAGGCCAAGTTTTTTTCTTCCGTCTACAATAAAGCTGAGTGTGTTGGTGTATTTTTTAAATAAAGGAATAGTGGTTAGTGTGTCAATCATCTTATATACTTTCTGTTCATTGGCACTTAAAGGCTCAGGCCTGTTTTGCTGCCAGTATGAAGCGCCACGCAATCTCGCACTGTCGTTAATATTTACTTCTTCTTTTACTTTATTATTTTCCAGCGCTTTTGCAATAGAAGCCTGGTTTAGCTGCACATTATTATATATGCTTGTTTTGCGGGCAATAACAGACAGCTTATTTTTTTTCATGGGAGACATGTCTGCCACGAATTTGTCTTTAAGAAAAATCCAGGTACTATCGTTTTGCTGCGCAAATTCCTGCACAATGCTAAGCTTGTTTACATAATTAATATTGGCTGTAAGAGAAATGGTAAGGTTTATTTTTTTTACCGCCCAGGATTTATTGTGCACCCAGCAATCGCCATAAAAAGTATTTTCTCCTTCGCGTTTTGGATAAAAGAAAAGATGGAAATATCTTTCTCCGGAAATGTATTGTGTATCTGCTCCACGGTAATTGTAATAATTGCTTCCCTGGTTGCTTAATGGGCTCACAAATTCTTTTCCAAACAGCATCATAAAGTTTTCGTAAGAGTTGATGCGCTGGCTAAGGCCGCCAACAAACTGTAGCACCGTTTCATTTTTCATGCCCGTTGTTTGCACGGCTTTAATATTTTCCTTTGCACGGTAAGGACTGGAAGTGTAATAAAAATCTGATAAGGACTCTGAAATAAATACAGGAAGAAACGGACGTGTTTCTGAAACACTATCGATGTTATCAAGAATAAAACCAAAAGGGCGCAGCAACTTGTACTGGTTAAATCCATCGCGACTGATATTGTTTATATCAAACTCAAGTTTGTTGTACAATTCATAACTGTAAGAATCAAATTTGTACGGATTGTTGGTGGGTTTGTTTTTTACAATACGCTTCCACCAGAGCAAACCTTTGTTGTATGTGTGCGAAACAATTACGCTGTCTGCTTCCTTTCCCTGTATTAATAAAAGATTGAGCGGTGCTACTTCTTTTGCAACACCAGGATGAAAAGGCACATAAAGGTTTTTATAACCAACATAAGTGATTAGCAATGTGTCTTTCTTTGTATTGTTATAGGCGATAATAAAATTGCCAAGGCTATCCGTTAGCGTTCCCTTGCCGGATGTTTTCCAAACGACACTTGCAAAAGGAATTTTTTCTTGTGTAAATTGGTTGCTTACACTGCCATGCAAAATTCTTTCCTGTGAAAATAGAGATGAGATATTTGTAAAGAGAATAATAGCCAAAATGCATACCCGCAGCAATAATTTTGCAGGTATACCTGTATTAAAGGTATATGGCTTTACAGTAAATAGCATCCAGGTGTTTAGATTAGCGAAACAGCGGATACTGGCTTAAATGATTTTTGCTTAGGGGGTTAGATAAATTAAAGATATAGATTAAAAACTCATTAAAGAAAGCTTTGGAGGGATTATTTTTCAGGCCGGTTGTTAATGACTAAACATTTAATTATTAAAGCTTTATTCTTAAAATTTGTAATTCAATAACTCCGATTGGGCTATGCTTTGCTGGGTGCCTGTTTGCAGATTTTTAATAGAACAGCTTGTTTCTGCCAGTTCTTTGGTGCCAATAATAACAGCATAAAGAATGTTTTTCTTCTCAGCATATTTAAACTGCTTATCCATTTTTGCAGCTTCGGGATAAATTTCGCAGGCAATATTATTTGAACGCAGTGCTTGCATTAGCACAAAAGCATTTTTACTTTCAGCATCGCCAAGATTAAAAAACAATACCCTTGTGCCAGATTGCACTGCAGCAGGAAAAAGTTTCAATTCTTCCATCACATCATAAATCCTGTCAACACCAAACGAAATGCCCACGCCAGGTATGCCGGGTACACCAAATGTGCCGGTAAGATCATCATATCTTCCGCCGCCGCCAATAGAACCCATTTGCACATTGTTGGCTTTTACTTCAAAAATAATTCCGGTGTAATAATTAAGTCCACGGGCAAGTGTAAAGTCTATTGCAAGATGTGAAGCATAGGATTTAAGTGCTGGATAGTTAATAAGAAATTCAATTTCTTCAATTCCTTTTTTGCCAGATTCAGTTTCGCCCACCAGATTTTTTATTTGCGCTAGCTTTTCTTCATTGCTTCCGTTTATGGCAAGGTATTTTTCAATAATGCTGATTTGGTTTGCCAATAATCCTCTGGTCAGCAATTCTTCTTTTACCTTTTCTATTCCTATTTTATCAAGTTTGTCAATGGCAATAGTAATGTTTGTAAGTTGATCCAATCCGTCGCAGGCTTCTGCTAAGGCGGCAAGAATTTTACGGCTGTTGATTTTTATTTCAACATCAATCCCCAATTTTTGAAAAGCGGAAGCATAGATAATAGCCAGTTCTACTTCGTTAATTAAAGAAGTACTGCCTACCACGTCTGCATCACACTGGTAAAACTCGCGGTAGCGGCCTTTTTGTGGCCTGTCTGCACGCCATACCGGTTG
This sequence comes from Chitinophagaceae bacterium, assembly GCA_044227095.1. GTDB lineage: Bacteria > Bacteroidota > Bacteroidia > Chitinophagales > Chitinophagaceae > JACMLD01. The sequence goes on from JBGAFV010000001.1 coordinate 2,052,832, forward strand.
CAGTTGATAGCGTTTAAACGGCATGGTTAGTTGACCATAATTCATGGCTACATACCTCGCAAAAGGAATAGTAAGATCGTAACGCAATGCACGTTCCGTTAAATCTTTATCGTTTTTTCCGGTGAGTACATTGCTAAAAGCAGTTTTTGCCTTATCAATATTTTTGGGATCGTTTAACCCGTTGTTGAGGATTTTAAAAATTAGTTTATCGCCTTCTTCTCCGTATTTGCCCATCAGTGTTTCCATGTTTTCCATGGCTGGGGTTTCCAATGGCTGAAAACCGTATAATTCAAAAACAGATTTTATTGTATTGAAAATATAGTTGCGTTTTCGAACGGTTTCCGGTCCAAAATCCCTTGTTCCCTGCGGTAAAGAAGCATTTACTTTTGCCATTTCTACAATGCGTGTTAATTGTTCGTTCGTTTATTTTTCAGTTAGCGCCTTTTCTATTATTTTATTGCAGGCAGCGTCAATCATATCATATACTTCATGGTAGCCTGGTTCTGGCCCATACCACGGATCTGGTACATCTTTGTTTTTGCCAGGATACAATTCATTCATCAGCAATTCAACTTTGCCGGAATTGTATTGGTTCTTGGCAATCCATTTCATCTCGTCAATCACTTCTTCCGCCATTGCGTATATAATGTCAAACTCATTAAAGTCCTTCACTGTAAACTGTCTTGCACGTTGCCGGCTAATATCAATTCCGTGTTGCAATGCCACTTTTTGCGACAGGCGGTGCGGTGCTTCTCCAATATGAAAACCATTTGTACCAGCACTATCTACAAACCAATCGAGCCTGGCCTTTTTAAGTTTATCTTTTAATATCCCTTCTGCCAATGGGCTTCTGCAAATATTTCCCAGGCATACCATCAAAATTTTCATGGCGGCAAAGGTACGGAAGAGAATGGCTAGAGAAATGTGGAAGTGTGAAAATGTGAGAAATGAAAAAACACTCGCTTAAGTTAAAGCCTGATGTTTTGCCTATCCCTGATTTGCACATTTTCATATTACCACATTACCACATTGTTCTCTATATTTATTACATGAAAGCCATACTAATACTCCTGCTTCAAACTACGATTGCTTTTGGGGCTTTATCGCAAGACACATTGCCTGCACGTGTATACAATCTTGCCAAACTTCCTGTTATAAAAGATTCAAGTCGCACCCGTGTACAGGTAATGGATGGAAGCACCAGTGTACTTGCCAATATAGAAGTACACCTTACAACACTTGCTCCTGGTAAAGCTGCCCATCCACCGCATACACACGCCAACCAGGAAGAACTGATTATAGTAAAAAGCGGATTATTAAAAGTAACCATTGCAGGAAAAACAAAACTGCTAACATCCGGCGGAATTGCGTATTCTTTTCCGGGAGATGAACACGGCGCAGTAAATGCAGGAAAAACAAAAGTTGATTATTACATTGTAAAATACACAACACATAACCCGGTAGATACAGAGAGAGGAAAAAAAGAAGGCGGTTCTATTTTAATGAACTGGGATGAACCAAAGGTTGAGAAAACTGATCGTGGAGAAAGGCGCAGCTTTTTTAATCATGCTACTGCGTTGTTTGAAAAATTTGATATGCACGCTACTACACTCCAAAAAGGGGCAGTTAGCCATTTGCCCCATACACACAAATCGGAAGAAATAATTTTGGTAAGGGCCGGCAATATATCTATGCAAATTGGAGACAAGCACTATGCTGCCACTGTTGGCGACGTAGTATTTCTTCCAACCGGCGTGCCGCATGCGCTGGAAAATACGGGCAATGGAACTACTACCTATTTTGCTTTTCAATGGCAATAGCATTTGACTAATTAATGTTATCATGAACCAAACCGCGGAGATCTGGGTAGAAAACGTCTCACAGGTTTTGTTTAAATAAATTACTATCAAGACGGCATAATATATAAAAATATAAAAGTGAATGGTTTGCCAGATTTACTAAAATGTCATTGTTTACCATTAGCTACCGATGCAGCAATATGGCCGCCTCAGGGGTCTTAAAATATTATTTAATTGCAGTCTTATTTCATTTTTTGAAGGATTAATCCTGTATCTTAATTTATATTTTAGTATTAAGCGCTAAAGTTTTACTGTATTAACGATAGTCTTCAACGGCATTAATAATAGCCCGGCCATATATGAAATGCACCTACATTTTTTTGCTTTTATCCCTTTTTTTTATTGAGGCAGGCGCACAGCAACCCTTAACTGATTCAGCTTTTTATGCACTGTCTGTAAGCAATATCATAAACGGGTATAAAAATCAAGTAAAGGAGAACCTTCATATTTATAATGGTTCCGAATATTTTCGTCCCGGGCATGGTGTAAAGGGAACGCCTTTTTTTGAATCGGACAGCATGCTGGTTGGATCATTGTTTTACGATGGCAGTTTATATGAAAATATTCCACTAAGCTATGATTTGGTAACGGATAATGTCATCATCAATAATTATCAGCATGATAATATATTGAAACTGGTACCAGAAAAACTAAACTATTTTTACATTGCGCAACATCTTTTTGTACGCATTACTTCCGATTCTTTACTGCCGTCTTTTATTACTACTGGTTTTTACGAAAAATTATACGATGGTAAACTGACCGTGTTTGCACGATACCAGAAAGTAGCCAAACAATCAGCTCCAAACAACAGCACAGAAAATGTAATAAGATACCTGGATTACAACAATTACTTTGTTTTAATGAACAATACTTTTTACAAGGCAGATGATAAAAAAGATTTTCTTGCACTCATGGCCGATAAAAAGGAAGAGATTAAAAAATACATGAAGGAAAATAAAATTAAAATTAATAACGATAACCGCGGGGCTTCTATGAAACTTGTAGCGGAATATTATTCTCAATTAAAAAACTGAAATGCGCTGCTGCTGCCTTAAATTATCTGTGTACCTCCTATTTTCATTTTCTTTTTTAATGGCCCATGGCCAGGATACTACACGCATTACTGCAACGTTTGACGGTGTTTCGTTTACACAGTTTGTGCAAAAGGTAGAAGCTTCTTCTCCATACCATTTTTATTACGATCCTGCAGAAACAGACAGCCTTAGTGTTAGTGTAACAGCAAACCGCAGCCCGCTTTCAGAATTACTTGATATCATTTTTCAAAAAACATTGTTTCATTATGCTATTGATGGCAACCGGGTTTTTATAACAAAAAAGATTGCCATCAGTACTGCATTGCCCAGTGGATTTTTCAGTTATAAAAAAGATGCCGTTATAACAGAAGAAAAAACAGTGCCTGTGCAAGATGAAATGCCAAAAGAAAAATTAAAAGCAGCTACAGAAAACAAGTTGTTTGTAATAGGTACAAAAAGCGGTAAAGACAATAAACCTACTTCTACACTTGCAGGCTACATAAGAGATATTAAAACCGGAGAAGGAATAGTTGGTGCGTCAGTTTACCTCGATACGCCAGCTATTGGCGTTAATACAGATCAGTTTGGTTATTATTCGCTTTCGCTTACAAAAGGCCGGCATACACTTACAGTAAGCAGTGTGGGTATGAAAGATGCAAAGCGACAGGTTTTAATAAATGCAGATGGAAAGCTTGATATAGAATTGCAGGAATATATTGGTACGCTTAAAACGGTTGTTGTTTCTGCAGAAAAAAGATCCAACACAAGAAGCCTGCAAATGGGCGTAAGCAAACTCAATATAAAACTCATTAAACAGGTGCCTGTTGTTTTTGGTGAAGCAGATATATTGAAGGTGGTATTGGCACTCCCGGGTGTTACTTCTACAGGCGAAGCGAGTAATGGATATAATGTAAGGGGAGGATCTACAGATCAAAATCTTATCCTCTTTAATGATGCTACCATTTACAATCCTAGTCATTTGTTTGGTTTCTTCTCTGCTTTTAATCCTGATGTGGTAAAAGGAATAGAGTTGTACAAAAGCGCTATACCCGAAAAGTATGGCGGAAGGCTTTCTTCTGTACTTGATGTTTCTTTACAGGATGGAAATAAAAAACAATGGACGGGTGCTGCAGGTATAGGGCCGCTTACCGGTAAATTTACTTTGCAGGGGCCATTAATTAAGGATAAAACTTCCATTATTGTTGGTGTGCGTACCACTTATTCTAACTGGTTGTTGAATACTGTTCCTTCTGATGCATATAAAAACAGCAGGGCGAATTTTAATGATGCCAATATGCGCATCAGCCATTACATAAACGAAAAGAATACACTTTATCTTACAGGGTACATCAGCAACGATAAGTTTAACCTGAACAATGATACTACTTACAAATACGGCAACAAAAACCTTAACCTGAAGTGGAAACATAATTTCAGCAACAGATCTTCAGTGGTTTTTACAGCAGGTATTGATCATTACGATTATAATATCAACAGTTCAGAAAATAAAGTGAATGCTTTTAAGCTGGGCTTTGATATTAACCAGGATTACTTCAGAGCAGATTTTACCTACACCCCCAATTACAGGCATACCATAAGTTATGGTTTTAATACTATTTATTACAAGCTGCACCCGGGTTCGTTTACACCGGCAGATCCGCAATCGCTGGTAAAACCCACTGTGCTTCAACCTGAACAGGCATTGGAAAGTGCAATATACTTTGGCGATCAGTTTGCCATCACCCCAAAATTTTCAGTTAATGCCGGGTTGCGCTATGCCATGTTTAATTATCTGGGCCCGCACGATGTAAATAATTACGCTGAAGGATTACCGAGAGATACTTCTACCATTGTAAGCACCACCAGTTATAGTTCAGGAAAAATTATTAAAACCTACCAGGCGCCGGAAATACGTGTGGCATTCCGTTATGCTTTTAACGATAGCACTTCAATCAAGCTTAGCTATAACACGTTGCAACAATACATACATTCATTATCAAACACAGTTAATGTTTCTCCTACAGATATTTGGAAACTTAGCGACCAGCATATAAAGCCACAACAGGGACAACAGATATCTCTTGGATTGTATAAAAATTTTAAAAACAATACCATAGAAACATCGGTTGAAGTATACTATAAGCGAACCAAAAATTTTCTTGATTATAAAAGTGGCGCCAAACTGTTAATAAACGAACATATTGAAACAGATGTTATCAGCACAAGAGGAAAAGCATACGGCGTTGAATTCTTAATTAAGAAAAACAGCGGTAAAATAAATGGCTGGTTGAGTTATTCTTTTTCAAGAACATTTTTACAGCAGGACGATCCGATTGCCGGACAAACCATTAACAGGGGAGAATATTATCCTGCAAGTTTTGACAAGCCACACAACGTTAATTTCATAGGCAATTACCGCATCTCTCACCGGTACAGCATTTCTATGAACGTGGTGTATAGTACCGGCAGACCTATTACATTGCCTATTGGCGTATTCTCATTGGGTGGGGCAAATTCACTGCTTTATTCAGATCGTAACCAATACCGTGTACCAGATTATTTCCGCACAGATTTTTCAGTAAATATTGATGGCAACCATAAAGTAAAACAACGGTTTCACAATTCATGGTCTTTTGGCATATACAATGTTACTGCAAGAGAAAACGCCTATTCAGTATACTTTGTACAGGAGAACGGAAAAATAAATGGCTACCAGTTGTCCATTTTTGGAACAGCAATACCTTTTGTTACATACAACATTAAATTTTAGAAGGGAAGATATGAGCAAGTTTGAAAGAAAATATATTGTTGCTATAGTATTGTTGCTATCATTTATGGCTTGCAAAAAACCGTATGATCCTGTGGTAATAACAAAAGCTGATAGTTACCTGGTGGTAGATGGAATTATTAATGTTTCCCCGGGGGGAATAACTTCCATTTTATTGTCACGCACAAAAAGCCTTACAGATACAGTGGTAAATATTCCGGAACATGGTGCCGCAGTATCAATACAAAGTTCTGCCGGTGCAACTTATGCATTGCAGGAAACAGGCAATAATGGAGAATATATAAGCAATGCATTAAACTTGAACAAAAACGATAAATATAAAATTGTTATCAGCACGTCAGCAAATAATCAATATCAATCGGATCTTGTTGCTGCAAAAACAACACCGGCTATTGACAGTGTAGTATGGAGGCAGGATACCAAGGGTGTAAATCTTTATGTAAACACGCACGACCCTGCCAATAACACCAGGTATTACAGGTGGCAATTTGTACAAACCTGGGAATATCATTCTCAGGTTGAATCACCATGGGGCATAAATAACGGTGTGGTATATGTAAGAACGGCTCAACAACAAGTGCATATTTGTTATACTACCACGTCTTCAAAAAATATTTTGCTTGGCAACACGGCTGCACTTGCGCAGGATGTAATAAGTGATGGACTGCTGGCAACATTTTTACAAGGCGATTCTACACTTACATACCGTTCCAGCTTTTTAGTAAAGCAATTTGCAATGGCACCCGAAGCTTATTTTTATTGGCAGATTATTAAAAAGAATTCGGAACAGCTGGGTACATTGTTTGATTTGCAACCATCGCAACTGGAAGGCAATATCCACTCGCTAAAAAATAGTAACGAACCTGTAGTTGGTTTTGTAAGCGTATCAACAGCTGAAGAAAAAAGAATTTTTATAAACAATACAGATTTGCAGGGCTGGGGAAATTTTAACGGAAATTATAATTGCCAGGTAATAGACTATCCGCCAAACCCCAGTAATGTTTTATTGGTTGATTATCCGGATAAAAGTTATGTGCCCTGGTATTATGTAATGGGAGGGCCTTTAAAAATGGCAAAAGCTGAATGTGTGGATTGTACATTAAGTGGTGGCGTTACTGCAAAACCCTCATTTTGGTAAAGAAGAATAAAACATGATTGCAAAAACCATATTAATAAGTGAACAACAATAATGTTTAAGCTTAGGTATAAATATAGTTTGATGATTGTGTTGTTGCTGTTTGCTATAACAGTAACATGCAGGAAGCCTTATTTGCCCGATGCACTTGTAAAATCAGATAATTATCTTGTTGTTGATGGTATTATTAATACCAGCCCTGGTGGTGTAACTACAATTCTTTTATCTCGTACAAAAAATTTAACGGATACTGTTGTTAGTATTCCTGAGAGTGGCGCACAGGTTACAATACAGGATGCTGCCGGATCAATGTATCATCTTTCAGAACAAGGCACTGCAGGAACTTATGCAAGCAGTCCGCTCTTCCTGAATAACAATACCCAATACAGGTTATTAATCACAACTTCCAGTAACAAAAAGTATGCTTCTGATTTGGTTACAACCAGGGTTACTCCGCCAATTGATAGTGTTTCATGGGTACAGGATACAATAGGGGTGCATGTTTATGCAAATACACATGATCCATCAAACAATACCCGCTATTATCGCTGGCAGTATGTACTAACATTTGAATACCAATCTCAATTGGAAACCCCCTGGGGGCTTTCTGGCAATACAATTTATGTACGTGATTTTAATAACCTGATACATATATGTTATAACACCATCAACTCAACAAGAGTATTGTTGGGTACATCTGCGGCACTAAGCCAGGATGTAATTAGTTTGGCAAAACTGCTAACCATTCCACAGAATGATTCAATTATTGCATACCGGCTAAGCATTAATGTAAAGCAATTTGCATTAACGCAACAATGCTATGGGTACTGGCAAATTATTCAAAAAAATTCAGAACAATTGGGAACATTGTTTGATTTGCAGCCATCGCAGTTGGAAGGAAATATTCATTCGCTTAGCAACAGCATAGAACCAGTAGTAGGTTTTGTAAGCGCCGGTACAATGGAAGAAAAAAGGATTTTTATTAGCAAAGCAGATGTAATAGACTGGGTGCCGCCGCCTGGTGGTTACAACTGCGTGATAAGAAGTACGCCAACAAATCCTATTGATTTTTCAATTTGGAGTTATCCGGATCCAACATACATACCCTGGTATTTTTCAGGAGGCTCACTCAATGTGGCAAAAAAAGAATGCCTCGATTGCAGGCTTAGCGGAGGAACAACAACTAAACCTTCATTCTGGTAAAGAACGATATAAAATAAAATGACCGACATGAACAGGCATATGATGAAAGCAATTTTCTTTTTTACCAACGCTTTGCTTGCGTGCATTGCTGCTATGGCGCAAACTAATGAAGCGGATGCATTGAGAGAGAGATTTAATCAATACCAGGTTCAGTCTTTGCAGGAAAAAATTTTTGTACACACAGATAAATCTTTTTACCTCTCTGGTGAGATCATTTGGTTTAAACTTTATTGCGTTGATGAATCTTTTAATAAACCATCAGGCATTAGCAAGGTAGCATATGTTGAAGTTATAAGCGATGAGCAGAAAGCAGTAATGCAGGCCAAAATTTCTTTGGAAGAAGGGGCAGGCAATGGGTCGCTTATCATACCTTCTTCTATTGCTTCTGGTAACTATAAATTGCGTTCATACACCAGCCGCATGAAAAACTTTAGTGCGGATTTTTATTTTGAACAGGACCTTACCATCATTAATACACTTAAATCGGCGCAGCAAAAAACTGCAGCACCTTCTAAAGAATACCATGTTGATCTTTTTCCTGAAGGCGGAAACCTGGTGAATAATATTGAATCGGTAGTGGCTTTTAAAGTTACCGATCAATATGGCAATGGCGTAAAAGCAAAAGCTGCAATTATCAATGGTAAGGATACTGTAGCCCGTGCAGAGACATTGCAATTTGGCATGGGAAATTTTTCACTTCTGCCTGCGGCGAATAGTATTTACCGGGCTGTAGTTAAAATAAATGATACCACCATTGTAAAAGAACTGCCACAGGTTTACGACAATGGTTATGTAATGAGCCTTGCAGGTGATGCCGAAGGAACACTAACGATAAATGTAAACGCAAGCAGTGCGTTTAATAATTTACCTGTTTATCTTTTTGTACATAGTCGTCATCTTGTAAAAGAAGTGCTAATGGCACAAACGAGCAATGGCAAGGCAGTATTTAAAGTAAATAAAAGCAAGCTGGGCGATGGCATATCTCACTTAACTGTTTTTAATGCAATCCGGCAACCTGTTTGCGAAAGATTATATTTTAAAAGACCGGCTAATAAACTGGTTATTGTTCCAAAAACACAGCAGGCTGCATATAACAACAGGGATAAAATTGATCTTGCATTGATGGCTTCAGATAAAATGGGCGCACCCGTTGCTGCTGATATGTCTGTGGCAGTTTTTATGACGGATTCATTGCAGACTAAGGATTACGAAAACATACAGGCATGGTTGCTTTTGCAATCTGAACTGGCGGGTAAAATAGAATCGCCCGGTTATTATTTTACAGACAGCAGCGTTACTGCTACAACAGCACTTAATAACCTTTTGCTTACGCAGGGATGGCGTCGCTTTAAATGGGAAGATGTGCTTGCCGGAAAATTGCCCTCATTTGAATTTGTAACTGAAAACGAAGGACCGGTAATAAGCGGTGTATTGACGGATAAAAGATCGAGGCTTCCTAAAGCAAATGTGCTTACTACATTAAGTGTACCCGGAGATAATTTTGAATTGCGCAGTGCATTAAGCAAAACGGATGGCGGCATTCGCTATAATGTAAATAATTTTTACAGCAACAATGAAATTATTCTGGAAACAGTGAATGCAGCAGATAGTGCAGTAAAAATCTCTATTGGCAATCCTTTTTCTGAAAAATTTTCATCTGCTGTTTTTCCGCAGTTTGCGTTAAAAGATAAATGGAAAGACCAGTTATTGAGCCGCAGTATAAATGCACAGGCAGATAATGCATACGTTATTGAGAAAAAGAAAATGGCTTTTGCAGACCCAATTGTTGCAGATACAAATGTGTTTTATGGAAAAACGGAAAAGCGTTATTACCTGGATGATTATACAAGGTTTATTACCATGGAAGAAGTGATGAAAGAATATGTTATTGATGTTAGGGTAAGAAAACAAACAGATGGTTACCAGTTAAGGGTGGTGAATGCTATATATAAATCGCTTTTTGAACAAGCACCACTTGTTTTAATTGATGGCGTGCCGGTGAGCAACGTTGATAAGATAATTGCATTTGATCCCTTAAAAATAAAAAGGATTGATGTAGCCCTGCACAGACATTTTTTAGGGCCGCTTGTATGCGATGGTATTATAAGCTATAAAACATACAATGGCGATTTGGCCGGATTTGAACTAGATCCCAATGCTGTTGTGGTAGAATACGATGGCTTGCAACGCCAGAGAGAATTCTATTCACCCGTTTATGAAAACAGTACAGCAAAGGAAAGCCGTATACCCGATTTAAGAAACCTGTTGTATTGGTCACCATCGGTTAAAACCATTAAAGATGGTAAACAGCAACTGTCTTTTTATACTTCAGATCTCAAAGGGAATTTTATGGTTGTGGTGCAAGGCTTAACTGCAGACGGATTAGCGGGCAGCGGAACTACAGCATTTACAGTAAATAAATAATTGCGAAATAAAAGTTTTATTGAAAACAGGTTTTGCGTTAACGTGAGACTGGTTGATAATGTTGTTGAATCTCCTCCTGTTTTTCTGATGGTTTCTGCAAAGCAAAAATTGTAATAATAGCCGATAGAAAAAGTGAACCTGCCATAAAAATATAAGAAGCACCAAAGCTGCCGGTAGTTCCATTTAAATAACCAACAAGGTAAGAGCCTGCAAAGGATCCTAATGCACCAAAACTATTGATGAGTGCAATAGCGCCGGCAGAAACATTCTTTGGTAATATTTCTGTAATCACTGCAAAGAACGGTCCGTAAGGTGCATACATGGCGCCTCCGGCAATAATCAATAAGAAAAACGAAAGCCAGAAATTGCTGGTGCCAACGAGGTACGAACTGTAAAACGCAACAGCGCCAATCAATAGAAAAGGCCAGATAAATTTTTTCCTGTTAAGTGTTTTATCAGAAAAATATGAAGCACTTATCATACCCACAATAGCAAGAATAAATGGTACAGATGATAGCCAACCTGTCTTTACAATGTTTGCACCCGGCGCTGCATTAATAATAGAAGGCAGCCAAATTACAAAACCGTATACGCCAATACTCCATAATGCATATTGCAGGCAAAGGAGGATAACAGTTTTAGATTTAAATGCTTCCGCATAATTTTTTACAGGCTTTATTGCTTGTTGTTCTTTATGCAATGCTTCTTCAAGCTGTTCTTTCTCATTGCTTGTAAGCCACTCAGCATTTTTTGGTGTGTCTTCAACCAGTCTCCACCAGAAGAAAGCCCATATAATAGCAGGCAGGCCTTCATAAATAAACATCCATCGCCAGCCCACAGATTTTATTAGATAGCCTGATAAAATAGACATCCACAATAATGTAGCAGGATTGCCCAATATTAGAAATGTATTGGCACGTGAGCGTTCTGATTTTGTAAACCACCGGCTTAAGAAAATAAGCATAGCCGGCATTACTGCGCTTTCTACAACACCCAGCATAAAACGGATAACAATAAGCAGGCTGATATTGCTGATCATACCCGTTGCCATTGCAAGGCCACCCCATAATATTAAAGACCAGAAGATTAGTTTTTTTGCGCTTTTATTTGCAGCGTATAATGCACCGGGTATTTGAAAAAAGAAATAACCTAAAAAAAATAATGAGCCAAGAAGTGAAGAAATCGCTGGCGTAATGCTTAAATCTTTTGCCATTCCCCCGGCTGCAGCAAAACCAAAATTGGCACGGTCTAAATAGGCAAGACTATAAGTAATAAAAGCAATAGGAATTAAACGGTACCAGCGCTGACGGGCAATCGTTTCTGCCATCGGTTTTTAGTTAGATTGAAATAATTTGTTTTACGTTTCAACAAGTTCCTTTATTTCCACATTTCCACTTTTATCATTACCACGTTCTCTTGCTCATCATTTTATCAAGCTCTGGCCTTGTCATTTTTCCAAGTTCCGGATGATTGCCAAGCCATTTTAAAAATTCAGTTTTGATTTCGTCTGTCCACTGGCTGTCTATTTGCCCGGTAGAATATTTTGCAGACTTTACCATTTCAAAACCAAACTTGTCTTTGCGTATTACAAATTCTGCAGTGCTTACAACCTGCTCGGCCATATGTGCAGGAATAAACAATACACCTTCACGCACACCCAGTACTAAGTCTCCGGGAAGCACCATTACATTACCAATGCGTATTGGCGTATTCAAGCCCATCAATACCATTTCTTCCAGGAAAGATGGATGAAAGTCACGCACAAAAGCGTTGAAACCTTTTATCTCCTGTATTTCCCCCAAATCTCTAGAAGCGCCATTAAATATAACACCGTTGCCAGATTTGCTAAAGATAGAAGTAGCCAGTGTTGAACCCATAAGCGTGCCGCCACCAATTTTTCCAAATCCATCAGCAACATAAACATCGCCTTTAACCAGTGTTTCTATTGGCCAGGAGTTTGTATTGCCTTTTCTGCTGTCACGAGATATACCACGGGCCTTAATATTTTTTTCTACATCGGGCCGGCTGGGCATAAACATTGCCGTTACTGCACGACCAATTACAGGATCGTTATTAACTGTTTTCCAGTTGCCTTCAAACTGGTTAAGATATCCTTCATTCTTTAATACCGTCCATGCATCATCTATGTTAATGTATTTTGCTCTTTCCAGTAAATCATCCGGTACTTTAGGGCGGCCATCTGCAAATCTTTCGCCTTTCCATTCAGAAGTAAGAAAAAGCATTTCCTCTTTTGAAATGGTTTGTGCATGTACGTTAGATATACAAAAAAGCGGGATAATTATTATTAGCAGTAAGCCGTAAAATTTCATTATGCTGTATTTTTAATTAATAATTATTAATTACTAATTACTCAATGTCCTTCCTTGTTGAGGTAATCTTCAATTTCTTTTGGCGATACGGCCAGTTTTTTAGGATACTTGGCTATCCATGCCCTGTATTCATTTTTTATTGTATCGTTCCAGTCACCATGCACCTGGCCTGAAGGGTATTTGCCCAGTTGCAGCATATATCTTTCAAACTCATCACGCAGGCCAACCAGTTCAGAATTTTTTACCAGTTCTTCTGCCAGGTAAGCAGGAATAAAAACTACACCATATTCGTTTGCAAAAACAATATCACCCGGAAATACAGTAACCTGTCCAATGCGTATTGGCGCATTAATAGAAGTAGGTGTCATGTCTTTTATGTAAGAAGGATCGTGGCCTTTCACCCAGGCATTAAAACCTTTGGTGTCTTTCAGTTCCTGCATATCACGTACAGAACCATAAAATATAACACCTTTGCCGGTTTTGCCATAGATGGCATTGCCAAGGCTTGAGCCGATCAACGTACCATCTTTTACTTTACCAAAGCCATCTGCTACATAAATATCACCCTTGGTTAAAATATCAATTGGCCATATGTTGATGCCCCCTTTTTGAGAGCGGCCTTCTGCTTTACCTGTAGCTCTTACCAATGTATCTAGATCTGGTCTTGACGGCATAAACTGTGCAGTTACCACACGACCTACCATTGTTTCGCCGGGTTTAAGAATGATCCAATCTTTTTCTACCTGGTTACGAAAACCTTTATTGCCAAGAAAGCCCCATATCTGTTCAAGTGTGGCGTCCTGCAAATGTTCAAGAATAATATCCGGAACTTTAGGGCGGCCATCAGGAAAACGTTCTCCCGTCCATTTGGAAGTGAGGGCTTTTACATATTCTGGCGATGCGCCAATAGATTGTGCATTGATGTATATAGTAGCAGCCAGCAATGCAATGAGGGTGAATGATTTTTTTAGCATGGCAAGTAGAATGATTTTATAAATGAATATAGCAAGATTTTATAATTGTAAGAAATGAAACGCGAGGTAACGCTTCGCTTCTAAGAAATGGAACGCTGATTGTCATGATTTTTATGATGGCACAAAAATCATTTTTATCTGTTTAATCCGCTCAATCTGTGTTCTATTATTGTATTAAGAGCATTGCGCTTGCGCAACAAATGGAACGCTGATTGTCATGATTTTTATGATGGGCATGATGATTTTTATTTAACGCACAAAAATCATTTTTATCTGCTTAATCCGCTCAATCTGTGTTCTATTATTGTATTAAGAGCATTGCGCTTGGGTAACAAATAGAACGCTGGTTATTATGGTTTTTATGATAATCATGATTTGTATGCTGATAACTGCAATCATAATTATCCGCTTAATCAGCTCAATCTGCGTTCTATTACCAACAGTGTGTCTCCGTAACAAAATCTTATCCGCGTTTTTCGTTGCTAATGGCCTGCATTAATCCACGCATATAACCAAATGCATACAAAGAACCGATATTGCTATAACCAGGATGTTCATTACTGTCACCCGCCATTGTTGGTACATGGTCTGGCCTGATTGCGCCTTTAAAACCAATATCGTAATAAGCTTTCATAGCGGCGTACATATCTATTTGTCCTTCATCGTGAAATGTTTCTTCAAATTTTATACTTGGCACTTTACCGCTCAGGTCACGCACATTCCTGAAATGTACAAAATGTATATGGCCGCGTTTGCCAAAATCTCTTACAATGGTTGGTATATCTGCGCCCATTAAAGAAAAATTGCCCTGGCACATGGTAATGCCATTGCTTGGACTTTTTACAATATTAAGCATGCGGTTAAAATTTTCAACGCTTGTCATAATGCGTGAAATGCCTTTAATGCTGTCTACCTGCGGATCATCGGGGTGCATAGCCAGTTTTACGCCTATTTTTTCTGCTTCGGGCACAACGGCTTTCAAAAAATATTCCAGGTTTTTCCAGAGTGCTTCTTTAGATACAACACCATATTCTGTAACAGGTAATTTTTTTACATCTTCATAGTCAAATGCAGTAACTAATGCACCACCGCGGCCGGGTTTATCCATTTGCGTACGGTACCAGCTCACCACCGGCATCCAGTTGTAACAGATTACATCAATGCCGCCATGAATTTTTAGGTTCTTCATAAACGTTATAAAGTTGGCAATCTCTTCATCCCTTCCTGCAAGCCCCAGTTTTGTTTTGGTACCAAGCGATGGAGGGCCTTCAATAACATTAAGGTTAAGGCCAGCCTGCTGCCATGCATCTTTATTTGCAGAAAGTGCTTTGGGGTGCCATGCTTCTGCATCAGTTATACCACTAAGTTTTGGATTGATGCCACCAACAGCGCCAAAAACATTTAACTGTTTCATAAATGCAATGCGGCGTTCATCCATACCAGAAAAATAAGCTTCGCTCATAACCATACCCGCATCTTTTACATTGGTGTATACACTTTCCTTTGTAGATCCTTTTGTATTGATGTTGGGAACAGAAGCCAAAGCTGTACCAATACTACCTGCAGTTACAGCAGATGCCAGTGCAGCGCTTTTCTTAATAAAATCCCTGCGGTTATTTTTCATATGCGTGTATTTAAAAATCGTTAATAAACTAAAGTAGGTTACCCGAAAATGCGATAGAGAAGATAAGGCAATAACAGACAGCCAGTAATTACATACAATAAAGGATCTTAAAAATAATCAACTTTATATAAATAGTTTGCGCAAAGAAATTAAAAGTTTGTTTGCAATTGACAGAAAGGTTAACCGCCGGCTCACTAGCAATAGTGCCGGTATTATTTTATCAATTGTGCATATTATTTTGTGCTGAACAATTGCGTGTATAAAAAATCGGCGGTAAACTGGCCAGCCTCACGCCATCTTTTTTTAGCGCTGCTGCCTGCAAAAAGTGGATTGAAGTGTCTTTGCAGTTCGTGAGCGTAATTGTCGTATACTTTTATTGCATTGGGAATTTGCAAAGAATCTGCAGCACGATGAATGGCAATGCTTCCATACATGCCGGTTTTATTATTATCTGCCGGTACAACCCTGTCTTTTTTTCCATGAACACTTACTATAGGTATGTTGGCATTGTTAAGCCAGTTTAGGTTAAACAATGCGCCCCAGTAATTAATTACAGCAACAATTTGCCGGGGGTTATGCATTTTGGATACGGTATTTGTTGAATCACCATTGTGTGCAAGTGCAGACATTTCTGCTGAACTACTGTATATGGCCTGTAATGCAATCATGCCACCTGCCGAATTGCCGCCAAGAATTATTTTACTGGTATCTATCCTGTATTCTTTATAATGCAATTTGAAATACTGAATGGCATCATTAGCATCAGCAACTGCATCAGCGCATGCTGCAACCAAATCAGTAAAATTTTTAAGCGGGTGTTTTTTACTAAGCCTGTAATTAATAGATGCACAAACATAGCCACGTTGTGCAAAAGATTTTCCCCAAATGGGTAAGCCGCCAGATGTTTTCTTTCCAAATTTGAAACCGCCACCATGCAGCCAAATGATAAGCGGGCGATAAGCGCTGCTGTCTTTTGCGGCTTCGTAAAAATCAAAAGAATAATATTTTTGTTTGACGCCCACCGGCAGGTTTGTTTTGTACAGTAAATCTTTACGCAGTTTCACTTCTTCAAAAACAAAATCTTTACATTTAACAGGCTTTTTTATTTCCTGTGCCAAGGCGTTGTAAAAAAACAGCTGGAGTAAAAGAAAAACAGAATAATATTTTGTCATGTACATCATTCAAGACAAGATACGTACCAAATAAAAGAAGAGATGCTTTTTTGTTTCAATACTTTTTGATGACATCAACTTACAATTAAAAAATTGTTTATAATGAAAGCTGCCGTAATAATTTTTTTGTTAGCCATTACTAACGGGTTTGTTCTTTTTCCCTTGCAGGATAATGAAAGGAAACGTATTGCTGCAGAAATGAAGCATTCTATGGAAGCAGAATTGCTGAATGCCTGGTACCCCCAAGCGGTTGACAGTGTGTACGGTGGTTTTCTCAGCACATTTACATACGATTTTAAGCAGGGAGCAAACCAGGATAAAATGATTGTTACGCAGGCAAGGCATATATGGTCTAACGCACGTGCGGCAGAATTGTACCCGCAAAATGCCTGGTATAAAAAAAGTGCAGCGCAGGGGTTTCATTTTTTACGAGATGTTTTTTGGGATAAGAAGAATGGTGGCTTTTATACATTAATGACCCGTGATGGAAAAGTATTGCCAACAAATATGGGCGATAAGATGGCATATGGCAATGCGTTTGGAATATATGGACTGGCTGCTTATTACCGTTGTTCTAAAGATACCGGCGCATTAAACCTTGCCAAAAAGGCTTTTTACTGGTTAGAAAAACACAGTCACGACCCTGTGTACAAAGGTTATTTCCAGCATATGCAGATGGATGGAACGCCGGTAAAACGTACATCTGCTGTTTCATCAACAGCTGAAACCGGGTATAAAGATCAAAACAGTTCTATTCATTTGCTGGAAGCGTTTACGGAGCTTTATGAAGTATGGCCCGATCCGCTACTGAAAGAACGCTTAAAAGAAATGTTGCTGCTGATAAGAGATGTTATTACCACAAAAAGAGGTAACCTGGTACTTTTTTTTCAACCCGATTGGACGCCGGTATCTTATGCTGATGCAGGGCGTGATGAAATTATGAAACACAGTGGCTTGGATCATGTTTCGTTTGGGCACGATGTAGAAACTGCCTACCTGATGCTGGAAGCATCGCATGTACTGGGCATTAAAGACAATAAAGAAACGATGACGGTAGCAAAGCGAATGGTGGATCATGCATTGCAAAACGGTTGGGATGATAAAGTTGGCGGTTTTTACGATGAAGGTTATTATTTTAAGGGCGATAAAGGCATAACCATTATTAAAGATTCAAAAAACTGGTGGGCACAAGCCGAGGGTTTAAACTCTTTATTGATGATGGCCGACTACTTTCCAGACGATAAAATGCAGTACTTTAAAAAGTTTACCATGCTCTGGAATTACGTACAGGCATACCTGGTAGATCATGAACATGGCGACTGGTATTCTGGCGGTCTTGACAAAGAACCCGATCAAAAAAACGGCACCAAAGGAAATATCTGGAAAGGAACTTATCATGTTTTACGTTCGCTGGCAAATTGCACACTGCGGTTACAAAAAGCCGGCGCCCATTAAAATCTGTATTGTTATTCATTAGTTTAGCATTTGCTTGATAATAAGCGCAAATGCCTGCATTCCCCGGCAAGAAATTATTCTACAAACATTAGCTGATATTTTTTTATACATGCAGCATGCGTTGGTTTTTTATGGTCTTGTGCCTCTATAGAGGAATACATACACACTATAGCGGTTAAAATAGTAACCACGGAAGACAAACTTTATCACTTCGAAAAGTGCTTCATTCAATACTGGTTTAAAAAGTATTACCCCATTCGGTAAAGGAAAAAATGTTTTGAGTACGTTTTTAGAAATGTCTTTAACGGTTAAAACATTGCAATGATCAGTTAAAATATCACCATTCTAATGTTAAAAAATGCTTTACTTTTATTTGCTTAACAAAACTCAATTTTTGAACGTTTAAAAACTAATGCTGCTTATGAGAAACAAACTTTTGTTTGCCTGTCTGTTAGCTGTACTTATTTCAACCTTCTCTTTTGCCCAGGACGTAAATGTCAGTGGGCGGGTTACAGATGAAAAAGGTGCTGGCATTGCAGGAGCTACTGTACTTGTAAAGGCTACTAAAAAAGCCACTGTTACCAACGACAACGGAGAATTTACTATCAGCGCCAAAAAAGGTGCAGCCATTACCGTTAGTTATGTTGGTTATCTTTCCAAAGATTATATTGTTGACGGATCTACTTTAAATGTTTCGCTGGTAAGCGCTGGCAAAGATTTAAATGAAGTGGTAGTTACCGCTCTTGGTATCCGTAAAGAAAAAAAGAAACTGGGTTATGCTGTTTCTGAAGTAAAGGGCGAGGAACTTACACAAGCCCGTTCTGTAAACATTGCCAACTCATTGGTTGGTAAAGTAGCAGGCTTAAATATTACCAGTACTGCAACTGGTCCCGGTGGTTCTACCCGTATTTCTTTAAGAGGCTCTGCTACTATCAATGGTGATGGTGGTTCTCCGCTTATTGTAGTAGATGGTATTCCATTTAATAACGCTAACCAGGGCTCAGTAGGTGAGTGGGGCGGTTCTGATGGTGGCGATGGTATTTCCAGCCTTAACCCCGATGAAATTGAAAGTGTAAGCGTACTGAAAGGTGGTACTGCTGCGGCTTTGTATGGTTCACGTGCTTCTTTTGGTGCCATACTTGTAACCACAAAAGGTGGTAGCAAATCTGGCAAAGCTCCTGTAATTGAAGTAGGAAGCAATTTTGTTGTTGAAAGCCTCCTCAATAAAAAAATAAAAGATTACCAGTATGAATATGGTACTGGCGATAAAGGAACCGGCCTCGTTGGTATTAAACCAATAAGTGCAGATCCTAACTTAAACCAAACCAATAGCTGGGGTGCTAAACTGGATGGTTCTCCTGTAATACAGTATGACGGTGTAACAAGACCTTACTCTGCTGTTACCGATAACTTCTCTAAATTTTATAAAACAGGAAACACCTTTACCAATACGTTTGCAATTAGCGGTGGTGGAGATAAAATTGCTTACCGCTTTTCTATGAGCGACCTTAACAGCAAAGGCATCGTTCCATTGAATACGCTGCAAAGGGATAACGTTGCTATTAATATTAACGCAAACCTTAGCAAGCGTTTTTCTATGCTTGTAAATGGTAAATACATACGTGAGAAAAATAAACACAGACCAAGAGTATCTGATTCTCCGGGAAGTGCTAACTATACATTGTGGACTATGCCCACTTCTCTTAGTGTAGAAACCATGAAGAATGCAAAATACAATGCAGATGGTTCTGAAAAAGTTTGGTCTAATAACCAGTATGTACAGAATCCCTATTTTGCTACTGAGGATTACCAGCAGTCAGACACAAAAGATCGTTTCATTGGTGTTGTTGAACCAAAGTTTAATATCACAGACTGGTTGTTTATAAAAGGCCGTGCAGGCTTTGATAAATTCAATCGTCGTGCAACTGATATTACGCCAACCGGTACTGGTTACCAGGTAGGTGGTGGTTATAATACTGGCTTGGTAGATTTCAGGGAAACCAATCTTGAATTGTTGCTGGGTGTTGACAAAAAATTAAGCAACAGCTTTACTTTAAGTGCAATAGCTGGTGGTAATAGAATGAAGCAGGTTCAGATAAATGAAGGATATGGCGGTGGACCATTTAACATCCCATTCTTCTATGACATTTCTAATATCAGCACTGCTAACAGAAATCCTAACTACCGTTACCTGGAGAAAAGAATAAATTCAGTTTACGGTTCTGCTGACCTTTCTTACAAGAACATTCTCTTTTTGAATGCAACAGCACGTAACGACTGGTTTTCTACGCTTGCAGCAGGTAAAAACTCTATACTTTATCCTTCTGTAGGGTTAGGTGCTATTATATCTGATATGACTAAAATGCCTTCGTTTGTTAATTACCTGAAATTAAGAGGTTCATGGGCGCAAACAGGTGGTGAAGGTTCAGTATCGCCTTACTCATTGTTGCTAACATACTCTTTAAATGGTGCTACACAAGGTGCGCCTTTGGCACAAATTGGTCAGAGCCAGGTGCCTAATGCTAATCTTCAGCCGGTGTTAGTTACAAGTTCAGAGGCTGGTTTAGATGCCAGGTTGTTTAATAACAGAATGGCAATTGACTTTGCTGTTTACAATCGTGTAACAACAAATGACATTGTTGGAGCGTCTATTACTCCTGCATCGGGTTATACTTCAGCTTTATTCAATGTTGGAAAGGTTACCAATAAAGGCGTTGAATTAATGTTGAGCTATAAAGTGATTAACGGTAAAGACTTTACCTGGGAACCATCATTCAACATGGGTTATAACAAAAATAACGTAGTTCAGATTTATCAGTCTTTGGATAAATTGTTTGTTGAAGAACCACGTCCACGTGTAAGCGCTATTTACCAGGTGGTAAACAAACCATTTGCGCAGATATTGGGCAATGGATTTAAAAGAGATGCAAAAACCGGACAGGTTGTATTTAATGCACAGGGTTTACCGCTTACAGAAGGTTTAAAATCTTTTGGAACAGGTATTGCGCCATGGACAATGGGCCTTACAAATACATTCCACTACAAACAGTTTAGCCTTAGCTTTTTGGTGGATGCTAAATTTGGTGGTTCAATTTACTCTGGTACCAATGCATTGGCTATGCGTTATGGTTTGTCTAAAGCTACATTACCAGGCAGGGAAACTGGTGTAATAGGACAAGGTGTTACAGAAAGCGGTGCACCTAATACAGTAGTAGTTGCTGCGCAGACTTACTATACCAATATGTACAATTTTGCTGAACCGTTTATTTATAGTTCAGACTTTGTAAAACTGCGCCAGCTTATTATTGATTATAATGTTCCTGCAAGAGTATTTGGTAAAACGCCGTTTAAAGCTGCAACCATTTCTCTTGTTGGAAGAAACTTATGGACAATTCTGAAATATACTCCGATAATTGATCCAGAGTCTTCTTATAGCAGTGGAGCAGCCCAGGGCCAGGAGTTTGCAGGTTTGCCACTTACAAGAACAATCGGTGTTAACCTTAATCTGAAATTCTAATTGTTCAATTTCCCACTTGTAAAAAGAAAAATTATGATTCGTAAAATAGCTATAATATTAATCACGGCTTCTGCATTGATGTCTTGTACAAAAGATTTTGACAAAATCAATACAGATCCCAACAGTCCATCGTCAGTTCCGCTGAACTATTTGCTGTCTCAAACCCAATTGTATATTGGTGGTTCTGCAGGCGACCCCGGTTATGCTACCTGGAGGGCTAATCTTATCTATGCACTTCCAACAACGCAAATGTTTTCATCGCTTTCAACTTTTTATGCAGGCGATAAATATTTGTACCAGGCAGACTTGAGCGAGGCTTATTTTGTTACGCAATTCCCCAGCTCTATAAAAGGATTGGTGGATTTGATTAGCCAGGCAAAAGTGGATCCTAAAAACATAAATATCTTGTCTATAGCTCGTATTGAGAAAGTACTGCAAATGAGTTTGATTACTGACTTGTATGGCGATGTGCCTTATTCTGAAGCAGGACAAGGATATCTTGCTACCAACTTTTCTCCTAAATATGATGCACAAAAGGATATTTATGCAGACATGCTGAAAGAGTTGAGCGAAGCAGGAGCTGCATTAAATGCTTCTGCAACTACACCAGGTGCAGCAGATTTTGTATATGGTGGAGATGTTACCAAATGGAAACATTTTGCCAATTCACTTATGTTGCGTTTGGCAATGCGTATGCAAAAAGTTGATGCAGCAAGTGCACAATCGTGGGCAAAGAAAGCACTTGATGGTGGTGTAATGACAAGCAATGCAGAAACATTTGCCATTAAATATGCAAATGATGGTGGTACACCTTCTATTAATTCGAACTCTTATAACCTGGGTGAAGCAGATGGTGCTGGTCACAGAAATGAAGTATCTAAAGGAAGCATACAGTGGTCTAAGACTTTAATAGATATGATGAAAGCCCGTACAGACCCACGTATCTCTACCATTGCTATTCTTAAAACTGGCGATGCCACTGCTGCAAACCAAAAAGGTTTACCAAGTGGTTTGGATGCAGGGACACTTACAGCCCTTACTGGTGAAAGTGGTCCGGATAATTATTCAAGACCAAACCCAATTATTTACAATTCTAAAGATCCTTATATTCTATTGCCTTATGCAGAAGTAGAATTTATGAAAGCAGAAGCAATTGAAAGAGGATGGTATACAGGTGTTGCTGCTACTGAATATGCTGCTGGTCAGGCTGCTGCTATTACACAGTTGGCTGTTAATGTGGGTGCTCCTAATCTTTCTGGAGCAGTTGCTGCTTACCAGGCTGCAAATATGTATCCTGCAACAACGCTTACTGATAAGCTGACCCAAATTCATACCGAGATGTTTATTTTAAATGCATCTACATTAAACGGTTTTGAAGGATGGGCAAATTACCGCAGAACTGGTTTGCCGGTGTTAACACCAACAAATTATCCCGGTAATGCTACAGGCGGTACTATTATGCGCCGTCTTATTTACCCAACTAATGAACAGGGCTTGAATGGTACTAACTATTCTGCTGCTGTTTCAAGACAGGGTGCAGACTTATTTACTACCCGCATGTGGTGGGATAAATAATAACATTTAATTTTATTAATGAGAGGGAAGATAAATTAATTTTATCTTCCCTTTTTTAATGCAAGTTTGTGTATGAGAGTATTATTTGCGCTGCTGCTTTTTATTGGTTCAACTGCTGCTGGTCAACCGTTGTTTACACTTTTGCCTGCACAGCAAACGGGTATTAAATTTCAAAACAATATTTCCGAATCACCTACACAAAACGTTCTTCAGTACGAATATTTTTATAATGGTGGTGGTGTGGCTGTTGGTGATTTGAATAATGATGGCCTGCCCGATATTGTTTTTACCGCCAATATAGATCAGCCCAAAGTATATTTTAATAAAGGCCATTTAAGTTTTGAAGATGTAACCAGTAAAACAAAAATAAAAGCCAGCGGATGGAAAACCGGTGTTACCATGGCCGATGTAAATGCGGATGGCTGGCTTGATGTCTACATCTGTCGCTCGGGCAATGGCGAAGAAGCAGAAAGGCGCAATCTTTTATATATTAACCAGAAGGATGGAACTTTTAAAGAAATGGGTGCCCAGTATGGCGTAGACGATAAAGCACATTCTACACAGGCTGTATTTTTTGATTACGATAATGATGGCGACCTCGATTTGTTTGTACTTAATCATTCTACCAAACGCTACCGCAATTTTGATGTAGCCTGGATGAAATCATCAAGAGACTCACTGGCTGGCGATAAATTATTCAGGAACGATAAAGGACATTTTACTGATGTATCTGCAGATGCAGGTATTATTGGTAACCCAATCTGTTTTGGACTTGGCGTGTCTGTAGCAGATTTTAACCGCGATGGCTGGCCCGATTTGTATGTATCCAACGACTATGATGAAGATGATTACCTGTACATCAATCAGCATGATGGCACTTTTGTGCAAGACTTGCCTGCATATATGGATCATACTTCCAAATTTTCTATGGGTTGCGATGCGGGGGACATCAACAATGATGCAATGACCGATTTAATAACGCTGGATATGCTGCCCGATGATAATCACCGTCAGAAATTATTAAAAGGCCCGGATGGATATGATTATTTCCAGATGTTGCTAAGGAATGGTTATTACTATCAGTATATGCGCAATATGCTGCACGTGGCCGTAAAAAATGGTGATAAGGTTGAATACAGTGAAATGGCGCAACTGGCTGGTGTTTCCAATACAGACTGGAGCTGGTCTGCTTTGTTTGGCGATTATGATCTTGATGGATGGCAGGATCTCTTTATTACTAATGGCTACATGCGTGATTATACCAATCTTGATTATCTCAAATACATTTTGCCCGATGAAATGAAAAAAGCAAGGGCAGAAGGAAGAGAAATGGATTTGTACGGACTGGTAAAACAAATGCCCTCATCAGACGTAAAAAATTATTTGTTTCATAATACAGGCAACCTGGGTTTTGAAAACGTAAGCAAACAATGGGGAATGGACATAGCTTCGCTTTCTCACGGTGCCGCCTATGCGGATCTTGATAATGATGGCGATCTTGATTTAATAGTAAACAATACCAACAAACCTGCTTTCATCTGGCAAAACCATGCAGAAGATTTAAAAAACAATTATTTAAAGATCAGGTTGAAGGGCGAAGGCGAAAATAGCTTTGGTATTGGCGCAAAAGTAATTGTTTCTGCAGCAGATGGTTTTAAACAATTGCAGGAACTGGAACTTACACATGGCTTTCAATCTTCGGTAGAACCCTGTCTTTTATATGGTCTTGGCAAACGCAATGCTGTTACTGTACAGGTAATATGGCAAAATGGAAAAACACAAATCCTCACAAACCAGGAAGTCAATAAAACGATAGTGATAGATCAGAAGAATGCTGTTGCAGGTATTCAACCAGCAATAGCAAGCCTGCCAATGTTTACAGAAACTACCGGTGAGAAACCAGTGTTTACACACATAGAAGATGAATACAATGACTTTAAAAGAGAGCCCTTGTTGCCACACCAGTTTTCTAAAAACGGTCCTGCACTGGCAGCTGCAGATGTAAATAAAGATGGTAAGATTGATTTCTTTGCAGGCAGTGCTAAAGGTGCTGGCAACGGCGGCATTTTTATAAACATTGGCAATGGCCAGTTTGTAAAAAGAAATGCCCCCATTTTTGAAGAGCATAAAAATTTTGAACAAACAGAAGCATTGTTTGCAGATTTTGATAAAGATGGCGATCCTGATCTTTATGTAATGAGCGGCGGCAATGAAAGCAACTTTGAAGATCATATTTACTGGAATGATGGCAACGGAGTATTTAGCTATAAACCAGGCATATTGCCACCAACAGTTTTTTCTGGCGGTGCAGTTGTAGCGTTTGATATGGATGGCGATGGCGATCTTGACATTTTCAGGGCAAGCCAGGTTACAACAGGTATGTACCCCATGGCCCCTACCAGTTATTTGTTTGAAAACAATAACGGCGTATTTAAAGATGTAACACCCGATGTTCTAAAAAACATCGGCATGATAAGCACTGTAGCCGTGGCAGACATTAATAAAGACGGCGTAAAAGATCTTATACTTGCCGGAGAGTTTATGCCTGTAACAATTGTTTACGGACAAGCAAAAGCACCTTATTTTACTGCTGCCGGTGTAAAAACAATTCCGCATTCTTCCGGCTGGTGGAATTGCGTAAAAGTAGAAGACATAAACAATGATGGCGATTTGGATATAGTTGCCGGTAATCATGGTCTCAATAGCCAGATGAAAGCAACAGTTGATCAGCCAGTAAGCATAGATGCTGCAGATATTGACAACAATGGTTCAATGGATGCTATCATCAGTTATTATATACAAGGCAAAAGTTACCCAATGCCAACAAGAGATGAACTGATAGATCAAACACCATCTATTAAAGTGAAATTCCCCACTTACAAAGCTTATGCAGATGCTACTATAAAAGATATTTTTTCCGAAGAGCAATTAAAAAAAGCACTTCACCTGGAAGCGGAAGAATTCAGGAGCGGTGTTTTTATTAATAACAAAGGTAATTTTCAGTTTATGCCTTTTTCAAATGAAGCACAGGCATTTCCTGTGCGTGATGTTGTCATTGCAGATTATAATCATGATGGTATAAAAGATTTGTTGCTGGCGGGTAACAATTTTGCAGTAAGGGCCCAATCCGGAAGATATGATGCTGGTAAAGGGCTTTTAATGCTGCAAAAAAAGGAAGGCGGTTTTACTGCAACTACAAACACAGGCTTTCATGCAAACAAAGATGTACGCAAACTGGTTGCTATTGATAATTTTATAATAGTGGGAAATAATAATGACAAGCTTCAAATTTTTAAGGTTAATTAAGATTTTAATTTTTGTTCTTGCAATAAATACTGCAACTGCACAGCAAAAAAATGCACGGGTAGTAGACCAGTGTTTCCAGGCACTTACAGAAGTGTTGATACATGATATTACTTCTCCGCTGGTAGCCAGCCGCGATTATGCTTACACTACGATTGCTTTTTATGAAGCCGCACGTTTTGCAGACAGTAATTATGTTAGTTATGCCGGTCAGCTAAATGGCTTAAAAAAATTGCCTTTGCCCGATCCGTCACTTAAGTACGATTGGCAAACAGCCGGTACTGCTGCATTTTACAAAACCAGTTATGCATTTGTTTTTTCAAAAGAAATATTTCAGCAATACTGGGACGCTTTACAAACGCAGTTTAAAAAAAGGGCTGTACCCAAAGAAGTATATGATAGGTCTGTAGCTTTTGGAGAACAAATGGCTGCAGGCGTATTGGCATGGGCCAAAGAAGATAATTATATACATACACGCACTTTGCCAAGGTTTACACCTTCTAAAGATCCCGGCACCTGGCAACAAACAGCGCCGGATTATATGGAAGCGGTAGAACCATACTGGAACCAGATAAGGCCAATGGTTCTAACAAAGCCCGACGAAATTGCTACGCCATTGCCTGCTGCATTTAAATCAGAAAAATTTATTGCAGAATATAAAGAAGTGTATGAGGCGAAGAAAAAGATTACCAAAGATCAAAACTGGGCAGCCAACTTTTGGGATTGCAATCCTTTTGCTACAAGAACTGTTGGTCATTTAATGTACAGCATAAAAAAAGTATCGCCTGGCGGGCATTGGATGGGTATTGCAGATATTGCCACTGCCAAAACAAAACAGGCACTTGTTCCGTCACTGGCTACAAGTAGTATGGTTTCTGTTGCATTGTTTGATGCTTTTATTGCGTGCTGGCATGTAAAGTACCAAACCAATTATATAAGGCCGGTAACCGCTATTCAGCAATTTATAGATCCGCTTTGGGAAGCCATTTTGCAAACCCCGCCTTTTCCTGAATACCCAAGCGGGCATAGTGTTATTTCTATGGCTTCTGCGGTTGTGCTTACCAGTTTGTACGGCGATAATTTTGCCTATACAGATAACAGCGAGAAACCTTACGGCGTTGAAAGCCGTTCTTATAAATCGTTTTATAACGCAGCTAGTGAAGCGGCCATAAGCAGGTTGTACGGCGGCATTCATTTCCGCGAAGCCATAGAAAACGGAAGTGCACTCGGCAAAAAAGTTGGTGAGCTTGTAGTGGACAGGGTTAAACTGAAAAAGAAATAGTTTCTTAATCTATCATTTGCCATGATGCGTGTCTTCCCGAATCATTATTGAGCAACCCGCTCAGATCCCTTCTTCGTTGGAATGACAAAAGCGTCGGGATGACAAAAAATGCTCTGTTAGCTTTGCTAACTCTGTGCGACAAAATAATTCTAACGCCATGTTTCATGTCTTCAGGAATCATTATTGAGCAACTCACTCGGATCCCTTCTTCTTCTGGATGACAAAAAGCATGTGTTTCGGCAAGGTAAAATAAACCGGAGTACGTATATTAGCAGACCTTTCCTTTTACGATTGCGAAACTCCCATACAAACTAAACATGCCAGTGAATATTTTACAACCTGCTATTACATTTATTTGTGCACCCGGCGCATGTTCGTTTTATAATTCATGCAATAAGATTGAAATAGAAAATACAGCTAGAATAAATATTTTCAAAGAAAATGTGCAACAGCATTTGAGTATAAAAATATTTACCACATAGTATCATAGAAAATGTAGTTTCTCATAGCGCTATCTATGTGCTTCTACTGTACCTAATGTGCCTATGGTGAAAGAAATGATGCTACATGTTATGTTGTACAAGTGAGTGACACAACGATGATGACCAAAGAACAAGTGCTCATATAAAAATAAAAACGCTACACATGAAAAAACTAACTGCCGCTTTATTTTTTTGTTTGATGATTTGCTGCGCCGCAACAGCACAGCAAAAACACAATGGGATAGACAACAACATGGGCAATATCTTTCGCCTTTCTGATGCAAAAACACGTTCTATTAGCCCGGAAAATTTTAATGGCGAAAAAGGAAAAGGCGGTATGGCAACAACGGGTACCGGTTCCAGTGCCTCACGTGATTTAGGCCGCGGTTGGAAAGTTAGTCCGAGCGTAGTGATAAAATCAAAAACAACATTTACGATTGCGGAAATAGAAGGGCCCGGATCTGTACAACATATATGGATGACACCAACTGGTAACTGGCGTTATTCTATCGTCCGTTTTTATTGGGATGATGAAACAACGCCTTCGGTAGAAGTGCCCGTTGGCGATTTTTTTGGAATGGGTTGGGGACAGTATTCGCCATTGCAATCATTGGCAGTTTGTGTAAACCCAGGAAGTGCATTTAATTGCTACTGGCCTATGCCTTTCCGCAAAAAATGTAAAATAACAATGGAGAATATTGATGAGAAAGACATGGTTTTGTATTACCAGGTTGATTATGTTTTAACAGAAGTTGCTAACGATGCAGGGTATTTTCATGCACAGTTTCGCAGGGTAAACCCATTGCCATTTAAAACTGATTATACTTTGGTAGATAGTATAAAGGGCAAAGGCCAATACGTTGGCACCTACCTTGCTTGGGGCGTACACAACAATGGCTGGTGGGGCGAAGGTGAAATAAAATTTTTTATGGATGGCGACACAGAGTATCCAACTATTTGTGGAACTGGTACAGAAGATTATTTCTGCGGTTCTTATGATTTTGATACACACAAAAAGAACAGTGCCGGTGTTGAAGAAACCAATTATACAGAATTTTGTACACCATATACAGGATTGCACCAGGTAATAAAAGGAGATGGTCATTACGGAATTGCGCAACGGTTTGGTTTATACCGGTGGCATATAACTGATCCTATACGGTTTGAGAAAAACCTGAAAGTTACCATACAGGCTTTGGGCTGGCATAGCGGTGGAAGGTATCTTCCCTTACAGGATGATATAGCGTCTACTGTTTTCTGGTACCAGAGTGAACCGCATGGGTATTTTCCAAAGCTTGGTAATAAGGATGCATTAGAGGTTAATTAGAGTTGGTAGTTCTTAGTCTTTGGTTTATAGTTTATAGTTCGGAGCTCATAGTTGTTTTATGCGGAGATTGTTGAGTAAGTAGAAGTTGGTTTATTATGA
Source organism: Chitinophagaceae bacterium (assembly GCA_044227095.1). Classification (GTDB taxonomy): domain Bacteria; phylum Bacteroidota; class Bacteroidia; order Chitinophagales; family Chitinophagaceae; genus JACMLD01. Next base: position 2,082,418 of record JBGAFV010000001.1, read on the forward strand.
AGGTTGAAAGATTGATTGAATTTTGCATTGGCAACCAATCCTGAAAGGATTAACTAATAATAGCCCCGGATGAAATCCGGGGATTGGATAATTTTTCGCGAATACATTTATATGAAACAAAGGAATAAAAATATAGCAGCGGTTTTTGCAACAATCATATGCATATACACAATGCATGCGCAACAAACCATTACCATTACCAAAGATGCATTGAAAGATAAAATCAAAGGCGGCTGGGCCGGGCAAACCATTGGTGTTACATTTGGCGGTCCCTATGAATTTGGTTTCCAGGGAACATTTATTGGAGATTACCAGCCGTTAAAATGGTATGACGGCTATTTGAAAAATACCATGCTTAACAATCCTGGTTTGTATGATGATCTGTACATGGATCTAACTTTTGTAGACGTACTGGAAAAATACGGTTTGGCGGCACCGGTAGATTCATTTGCTAACGCATTTGCCAACGCAGGCTATATGCTTTGGCACGCCAACCAGGCAGGGCGCTATAATATTTTAAATGGAATAAAAGCACCGGCCAGCGGTTATTGGATGAACAACCCGCATGCAGATTGTATAGATTACCAGATTGAGGCAGACTTTGCAGGACTAATGAGCCCGGGAATGCCCAATACATCATCTGCTATTGGCGATAAAATTGGTCACATCATGAACTATGGCGACGGCTGGTATGGCGGCGTGTATGTGGGCGCCATGTATGCGTTGGCATTTACTTCATCAGACATTAAATATATTGTTGCTGAAGCACTAAAAACAGTACCGGCACAAAGCGAATTTTATCAATGCATTAATGATGTAATTGGCTGGCAAAAAAAATATCCAACAGACTGGAAACAAACCTGGCTAGAAGTGCAAAAAAAATGGGCTAATGATATTGGTTGCCCGGAAGGTGTTTTTCATCCGTTTAATATTGACGCAAAAGTAAATGCAGCATATGTAGTAATTGGTTTGCTGTATGGCAATGGCAATTTTACAAAAACGCTGGAGATAAGCACACGTTGCGGACAGGATGCAGACTGTAACCCTTCTACTGCAGGCGGAATATTAGGAGCAATGATTGGTTATGACAAAATTCCGGCTTACTGGAAAATGAGTTTAAAAGAAGCAGAAGATATAGATTTCAAATACACTACCATGTCTTTAAACAAAGTGTATGAAATAAGCATGAAGCATGCATTGAAAAACATTGAAGCTAATGCCGGTAAAATAAACGGAGATAAAATAACTATCGTTTATCAGCAACCTAAAGCGGTTAAGTTTGAAAAAAGTTTTACAGGTTTGTATCCTGTATTAAAGATACCTGCAAAATGGTCTGCTGCAAAAGATGAACTGAGTTTTGATTTTGATGGAACAGGCTTTGTACTGAAGGGTGAATCTGCCAAATGGGGCAGTAATACAGATTTTGTTTTTCATGCATCGCTGTATGTAGATGATAAACCTGCGGTGCCGGTAGAATTGCCTGCAAGCTATACTACCCGCAGGTCTGAACTTTGCTGGCAATATGGTTTGCCGAAAGGACATCATACCGTAAAATTAAAAATCAATAACCCATCAGCAAGTTTTGAAATAAAAGCACAGGATGTAATTGTGTATTCTGATAAAGCAGTAGATGGAATAATGGTAAATGAAAAGTGAGGAGTAATTCGTAATTAAAAATTAGGAATTAATAATTGCCACAAGTGTAATGTTCTTAATTTATTAAATCTTTATCCTCTCCTTTGAAATACGAATAGTGTAACTACATTAAACCTTACACCATCAACCCTATACCATATTTAGCCTTCTTAATCAATCTTTATAAAATTTCTTTTTCATGAAAAAACAATTGTTTGGTATTGCAGCAATGATTGTACTTGTGTTTACATGCATTGCGTGGATAAACAATGATAAAACAATAAGAGCAACAGGAACAAAAAAAGGTATTAGCGACTGGAAGATAGGCATACAGCTATGGACTTTCCGAATGTTTACCATTACCGAAGCATTGGATAAAGCAGACAGTTGCGGTGTAAAATATATTGAAGCATTCTGGGGCCAGCAACTCGATAAAGAATCTAAAGATGCTTTTGGCATTAATATGACACAGGTAGGAAAAGATAAGCTGAAAGCATTGCTTGCATCGCACAAAATAAAAATGGTAGCAATGGGTGTTATTTCGCCAGGTACAAAAGAAGACTGGCTTGCTGCATTTAAACTGGCTAAAGAATTTAATTTGAGTTATATCACTGCCGAACCAAAAAAAAATCTCTGGGATTATGTAGACAGTCTTGCCGGTGCTTTTGCTATTAAGGTGGCCATACATGATCATCCAAAACCAAATGCTTATCAAAGTCCGGATTCTGTGCTGGCGGCAATGAAAGGCCATCCAAACCTTGGTTCATGCGCAGATGTAGGCCACTGGGCACGCAATGGCCTGGATGTTGTTGAATGTTTAAAAAAATTGGAAGGGCATATTTATGGCGTACACCTCAAAGACATAAAAGAGTTTGACAATCCACGTGCAGCGGATACAGTTGTAGGCAAAGGGGTTATTAAGTTTGCTCCAATATTTGCTGAATTAAAACGCCAGAATTTTTCAGGAATGTTTTCAATAGAGCACGAATCAAATTGGTATCATAGTGTGCCCGATGTAATTGAAACTGTGAAATTGTATAATAAAGAAGTGGGTAAGCTGAAGAAATAGGGAGAGAAGTGAAAGATTGAAGATGTAAGGTTTAAGGTGTCTCCAACAAAATTATTATTATAAACACTAACGTTGTTCTAACATGAAATTGAACAGGATTGCAGCCATGCCGGTTGTTTTTGCATTGCTGGTTATTGCAGCATTTACCAGTTGCCAGCAACAGGAAAAAGAATATACTTCCTGGCCGCAATACAAAGGCTCTAATGAAAATATTCATTACTCTTCGTTAACGCAGGTAGATACAAGCAATGTAAAACAATTACAGGTTGCCTGGGAGTATCATACTGGCGATGCAGACACTGCCAATCATTCGCAAATACAATGCAACCTAATTATTGTGGATGGAATAATGTATGGAGTATCACCCAGACTAAAATTGTTTGCTGCTGATGCAGCTACAGGGAAGGACAAATGGCAGTTCAATCCATTTGATTCATTGCCTGCAAATAAAAAATCGTTTTTTAATATGAACAACTCCAGGGGTGTTACGTACTGGAGCGATGGTGCTGCAGATAAAAGAATATTTTACACTGCAGGGTCGGATTTATATTGTGTTAATGCAACTACAGGTAAACTGGTAAAAGAATTTGGTAACAGCGGCAAAATTGATCTGCATAATGATCTTGACAGGGATGTAAAAGATTTATTTGTTACGTCTACAACACCGCCAATTATTTTTAATAACCTGCTTATTATTGGCACAAGAGTAGATGAAGGGCAGCACGCAGCACCGGGTCATATACGTGCATACGATACACGCACAGGGAAGCGTCAATGGATTTTTCATACCATACCGCAGCCCGGGGAATATGGTTATGATAGTTGGGTTGATACCAATGCTTATAAATACGTTGGCGGTGCCAATGCATGGAATGGCTTTAGCCTCGATAAAAAACGCGGAATTGTATTTGCATGTACAGGTTCTGCTTCTTATGATTTTTTTGGTGGCAAAAGAATTGGCAACAATTTATATGGCAATTGCATTCTTGCACTGGATGCTGCAACGGGCAAACGCATCTGGCATTTTCAAAGTGTGCATCATGATATTTGGGACAGGGATATTCCTTCTCCGCCTGCATTGGTATCACTTAATAAAGATGGAAAGAAAATTGATGCGATTGCGGTTACAACAAAATCGGGTTTCATTTTTGTTTTAGAAAGAGAAACGGGTAAACCTGTATTTGGGGTAGAAGAAAGGCAAGTGCCTGTCAATACAGATTTGGCAGGAGAAATATTATCGCCCACACAACCATTTCCTGTAAAGCCTGCACCATTTATGCGGCAATCTTTTACAGAAAAAGATATTAATCCTTTGTTGCCGGATTCATCTTTCCAGGAGGTGAAGAAACGGCTTGCCTCTTACAGAACAGACAATATGTTTGCGCCTATCTCAATACAGGGAACAGTGGTATTTCCTGGATTGGATGGTGGTGCAGAATGGGGCGGGCCTACATTTGATCCGCAAACAAATATTTTATACATCAATGCCAATGAAATGGCATGGGTAATACAGGCAATACCTGTTAGCAATAAAGCAGCCACCAATGAAACATACTTGCAGGCTGGCCAGCGTTTGTACCAGGCTAATTGCATGACCTGCCACGGGCCAGAGAGAAAAGGATCTGGTAATTATCCATCGCTTATCAGCATAAATAAAAAATATACCGGCGCTGCTTTTGATACATTGCTTCAGTCTGGAAGAAGAATGATGCCGGCATTTGTACAATTGGGTGCAACAGAAAGAAAAGCTATTGCTTCTTTTGTGCTTGATAATAATGAAAAGGCAAAAATGTATGTTGATAGCAATAAACAAAAAAACGATGCACCTTTTACAGTTCCGTATACTATAACCGGCTATAATAAATTTTTAAGCAAAGAAGGGTATCCCGCCATTGCACCACCATGGGGAACTTTGAATGCAGTGGATCTTAATACAGGCGAGTATATTTGGAAAAAAGTTTTTGGTAATGATCCTGAATTTTCCCTGGGAAGCAAAACGCCTACAGGTGCAGAAAATTATGGTGCTTCTGTAGTAACTGCTGGCGGTTTGTTATTTATTGCTGCCTCAAAAGACGGAAAGTTCAGGGCATACAATAAAGCCAATGGCAATTTATTGTGGGAAACAGATTTGCCAGCTCCCGGTTATGCTACACCGTCAGTATACGAGCTGAATGGAAAACAATACATTGTTATTGCCTGCGGTGGTGGAAAAATGAAATCAAAATCAGGGGACAGTTACGTAGCATTTGCTTTGCCAGGCAAATAATATTGCAAAGCAAAATTTTGTTTGCTAACCAGTATACAACAGGATGGATGTGATTTTAAAAGCAATATATTGCCGAATTACAGAGTAAACGTAAACAGGTTTGCCAAAGCCTGACTTATTTAAAATTAAACTGCCATTATGAAATTTCTGAAAATTGCATTACTGCTATTGTTATCACATGCAGGTTTCTCACAAAAATTACTGGTCTCTGATCTTTCTTGCGAGCATAAAATAAATCCAATGGGTATGGATGTTACGCCAAGGTTTAGCTGGAAGCTTGGTGGGCCCGGAAAAAATATTATGCAAACAGCTTACAGCATTCGTGTATCAGCAGACAAAAATTTTAAGAATAGTGCATGGCAGAGTGGAAAAGTAAACAGTGGTGAATCTGTATTGCAAACGTATGCAGGCAGTGCTTTGCAATCTGGCAAACGTTATTACTGGCAGGTAAAAGTTTGGGATGCAGACAAAAACGAATCTGCCTGGAGTACACCTGCCTATTTTGAAATGGGTTTATTGCAACCGCAAGACTGGAAAGCACAATGGATAGAGCCAGTACAGTCAGAAGATAAATTAATGCCCGGTTTGTTGGTGCGTAAGGATTTTTCACTTACAAAGAAAGTAGCTTCTGCAAGAGTGTATGTTACCAGTCATGGTTTTTATGAATTGCACCTGAATGGAAAAAAAGCAGGCGATGAAATATTTACACCGGGCTGGACATCGTACCATAAAAGGCTTCAATACCAGGTATTTGATGTAACAGCATTATTACAACAGGGTGCAAACAGTATGGGTGCAATGCTTGCAGACGGGTGGTACCGCAGTGCACTTGCCTGGGATAACAACTGGGCTTTGTGGGGGAAAAAACTTGCATTGCTCTGCCAGTTGCAAATTACGTTTACTGATGGTAGTGAGCAAACCATTATAACCGACAATAGCTGGAAAGGATCGCAGGATGGACCAGTTACAAAAGATGGTATTTATGTTGGTGAAAGTTATGATGCACGCAAAGAAATGAAAGGATGGGACAGGCAGGGCTTTGACGACAGCAAATGGAAAGCAGTAAATGTAGCAGATGTTTCAAAAGACAATTTAATTGCTGTACAAACTGTACCCGTAAAAAGAATACAGGAACTGAAACCACTAAGAATTTTTAAAACGCCAAAAGGCTTACTGGTAGCAGATTTTGGCCAAAACATGGTTGGATGGGTAAAGCTTAAAGTTAAAGGGGCAGCAGGCAATACTGTAACAATCCGCCATGCAGAAGTGCTGGATAAATTTGGTGATTTTTATACCGACAACCTGCGTGCCGCCACAGCAACAGCAGCCTATACATTAAAGGGCGGTGAAGAAGAAACTTATGAACCACGGTTTAGTTTTTTTGGTTTCAGGTATATAGCTGTTGATGGCTTTCCGGGAGAATTAAAACCTGAAAATATCACCGGCGTAGTTGTGCATTCTGATATGAAGCCAACCGGAACATTTGAATGCTCTAATGCTTTAATCAATCAATTGCAGCATAATATTCAATGGGGCCAAAAAGGAAATTTTGTAGATGTGCCTACTGATTGTCCGCAACGCGATGAAAGATTGGGATGGACAGGCGATGCACAGGCATTTTGCCGTACTGCTGCTTTCAATATGGATGTAGCGCCTTTCTTTACAAAATGGTTGAAAGATATTGCTGCAGACCAGGACCCAGATGGTAAAGTTCCTTTTGTAATACCCGATGTGTTAAGAAATAAAAGCACTTCTGCCGGTTGGGGCGATGTATCTACTATTGCTCCCTGGACCATGTACCGTGTGTTTGGTGATAAAAGAATTCTTGAAACACAGTATCCTTCTATGAAGGCTTATGTTGAATATATACGCAAAACCGCTGGTGACAGTTATCTGTGGAAAGGGGGAAGTGTTTTTGGCGACTGGTTATTTTATAAATCAATGGCGCAAACAGAAAACGATGGTTATACAAGCCCGGATATGATTGCTACAATGTTTTATGCATATTCTGCGCATTTATTAGCGCAAGCTGCTGAAGCGCTTGGTAAAGCAGATGATGCGCAAACATATAACACTGTATACAATAAAATAAAAGAAGCGTTTAACAGGAATTATGTTACCGCAGAAGGACGCATTGCTTCAGAATCTCAAACCAGTTATGTATTGGCCCTCAATTTTGGTTTATTGCCTGAAGCACTTCGTCCCAAGGCAACAGGATATCTTGTAGATGATATAAAGAGCAGGGGCAATCATTTGTCTACAGGATTTTTGGGAACGCCATATCTCTGTCATGTATTGTCTTCTAACGGACGTACAGATGTTGCATACGATCTGTTGTTACAACAAACTTATCCATCATGGTTATATCCTGTAAAAATGGGTGCAACAACAATCTGGGAAAGGTGGGATGGACAAAAAACCGACAGTACATTTGAAGATGTTGGTATGAATTCTTTCAACCATTATGCATATGGTGCTATTGGCGATTGGATGTACCGTATGGTAGCAGGTATAGAAATTGGCGACGCAGGTTACAAGCACATTCTTATTCAACCGCATCCCGATAGCAAACTTACTTATGCAAAATCGAGTTTTGAAAGTAGTTACGGACAAATTGCTTCCGGTTGGGAAATGAACAATGGCAAGCTGATCATCAAAGTAAAAATACCAGCCAATACAACAGCAACTATTACATTACCCAATGCGCAAACAGATAAAGTAACTGAAAGTGGTATTGCTATTGGTTCTGCATTTAAGAACGCAAAGCAGGATAATAATAATGTAGTACTGGAAGTAGGATCCGGTGATTATAGCTTTGAGTATATGCCGGGGAAATAGTTAAAGCCGATTAGCCAATTGAATTTTGTCTGCTTGCAACTTGCGCTTTTGTTTTTCTATCATGCTTAAACTATGATAGAAAAACAATTTGAAGATATAGTAAAGCTTATCCAGGAAGCCAGGTTTAATGCTATTAAAGCGGTTAATGTTGAACTAATCAACCTGTATTGGAATGTAGGCGCATATATCAGCAAAAAGATAAATGCAGCAAAATGGGGTGATAAAACAGTAGATGAACTTGCTGAATTCATTCAGGCAAATAACCCTGAGTTAAAAGGATTTAATCGCAGGGGGCTTTACAGGATGAAGCAGTTTTATGAAACTTATGCTTCAGCTGTATTTATGTTAACAGCGATGACAGAAATTCAGGAAATTGATAATCAATATATTGCAATTGTGTCCGCAGCGGGGGCACAATTACATAAAGATGAAAAATTTGTGTCTACAGCGTGGACACAAACAAATATTAGACAAACGATACTGGTCAAATTAAGTTGGAGTCATCATAGAACTATTTTTTCAAGATGCAGAAGTAGTGAAGAGATGGAGTTTTACATCAAGCTAAGCGTAAAGGAAAATTATAGCTCGAGGGAGCTCGATCGTCAAATATCATCAGCGCTTTTCGAACGTGTTATGATGGGCAATAAGCAATTGTCACCAGTGCTGAAAGAGTTGCATCCAAACATCTTCAATAATTTTAAAGACAGCTATGTATTTGAATTTTTAAACCTACCTGAACAGCATAGCGAAGATGATTTGCAGAAAGGTTTTATAAGACAGATGAAGCAATTTATACTGGAGCTTGGCAGAGATTTTATTTTTATTGGCGAGGAATATAAAATGCAGGTTGGCAATAGGGATTTTTATATAGACTTGTTGTTTTTTCACCGCAGTTTGCAATGTCTTGTTGCCTTCGAACTAAAAAAAGAAAAGTTTGAACCTGAACACCTTGGAAAAATAAATTTTTATTTAGAAGCATTAGACAGAGATGTAAGAAAACAAAATGAAAATCCAAGTATTGGCGTATTGTTATGCAAGGACAAAGACAGCGAAGTAGTAGAGTATGCTTTAAGCCGTAGCCTATCGCCAACTATGATAGCAGAATACAAAACCCAATTGCCCGATAAAAAATTATTGCAGCAAAAACTGCATGAATTGTTTAAGAACAGTATTGCCCCTTAAGCATAAAATAAATATTTATGAGATCCATTTGCTTGCTGTTTACCATCTTATTATCTGTTCAGTTGCACGCCGCATCTCCACTCCAACCCGCAGCTCTCACCTGCGAATACATAGAAAATCCACTCGGTATAGACACAAAATCTCCACGCCTGAGCTGGAATTTTACAAGCACTGAAAGAAACCAGTTTCAATCTGCTTATGAAATAATAGTGAGCGATAAGATGGAAGACATGATTAAAGGAGTTGGTAAGTTTTGGACTTCGGGCAAAATAAATTCATCTCAAAATCTTCAAATAGAATATGCCGGCAAACAATTGCAATCTTTCAGCAAATATTTATGGCGGGTAAGAATATACAATCAGCAGGGTGTAGCATCAGAATGGAGCACTGTTAGCTGGTTTGAAACAGCCATGCTTTCTTCTTCTGACTGGAAAGCCAAATGGATAAATGACGGCAGCAAAAACCCGGAACATGATGAAGACTATTATAAGCCCGACAGGATGCCTTTGCTTCGTAAATCATTCACACTAAATAAAAAGATAGCTTCTGCAAGATTATACATTAGCGGCGTTGGTTATTATGAAGCTTACCTCAATGAAAAAAAGATAAGCAATAACGTACTTGACCCGGGTTTTACCACTTATCGAAAGCAGGTAATGTATGTGGTGCATGATGTAACTGCACTGCTGGAAAAAAATGATAATACTGCTGTAATAATGCTGGGCAGCGGTTGGTGGAACCCATTGCCTTTTAAATTTTTTGGAAGATGGGATTTGCGGGATTACCAGCAAACCGGAAGGCCTTGTGTAAAAGCAGAGCTGCATATACGTTATACTGATGGCACAGAAGAGTTAGTTGCAACAGATGAATCGTGGCAAACCGCCCCGGGGCCTATAACGCAAAACAACGTGTACATAGGTGAGCATTACGATGCAACACTGGAACAAAAGAACTTGTATAGTTTTGTTCAAGACAAAAGCTTATGGCAAAATGCAATAGTAGTTCCTGGTCCTGATGGATTACTTACAGCACAAATGCAGCCCCCGATAAAGGTTACAAAAGTTGTTAAACCAGTTAAAATTATAAATTATAAGCCCGGTGTTTTCATTGCAGACATGGGCCAAAATTTTGCTGGCGTTGCAAACATTAAAGTAAAAGGCAAAGCAGGAACAACAGTTGTTCTACGATACGGCGAAGAATTACTTGCAGACGGTTCTTTAAATACCATGACTACTTCTGCCACGCAAATAAAAAAAGGCGGAATAAAATCACCGCCCGGTGCACCGGAATCTTTATGGCAGGAAGATCGGTATACTTTAAAAGGAGTGGGAATAGAAGAATGGCACCCGCGTTTTACGTTTCATGGTTTCCGTTATGTAGAGATTAGCGGTTGGCCCGGAACACCAACAGTAAATGATATTGAAGGATTACGAATGAATACAGACTTCTTGCAGAATGGATCATTTGCCTGTTCAGATGAAAATTTTAATAAACTACACGAAGTTATTCAATGGACTTTTTTAAGCAATGTTTTTAGTGTACAATCTGATTGCCCCGGCAGGGAAAAAATGGGTTATGGCGCAGACATTGCAGTTACGGCCAATGCTTATATGTACAATTATAACATGGCCAATTTCTATAGCAAAACAGTAAAAGATTATGCAAATGAGCAACAAGCAGATGGCGGCATTACAGAGATAGCCCCTTATACCGGTATTGCAGACAGGGGGTATGGTGGTGAATCTGGTCCGCTAGGATGGGAACTTGCTTTTCCTTACGTACAAAAGTTATTGTATGATATGTATGCCGACAAACGTATCATTGAAAACAATTACGAAGGCATAAAAAAACAAATTGCATTTCTTCAATCAAAAGCAAAGGATAATTTTTTCTATTGGGATATAAGCGATCATGAAGCTTTAGATCCCAAACCGGAAGCATTAAGTGCTACTGCATTTTATTATCATCATGCAGTAATGGCTGCAGAGTTTGCAGGTATACTTGGAAAAATGGAAGATTCTGTTAAGTATGCAAAGCTTGCGAAAAATATAAAAGGATCGATAGCCGCAAAATTTTTGGTGCCTGGTACCGGTCGTTTTGATAATGGAACAGAAAGTGCACAACTGTTTGCATTGTGGTATGGACTAACTCCTGAAAAAGACAATAGCATGAAAGCATTGCTGCAGGAGTTTGAGCGGCATAACTGGCATGTATCAACGGGGATTTTTTCTACCAAATTTTTGTTTGATGTACTGCGTGAAAATGATATGAACGAGGAAGCATGTCGCATTGCACAGCAAAAAGATTATCCAGGCTGGATAAATATGCTGAACAAAGGCGCCACAACTTTATGGGAAGCATGGCATGAGCCGGGCACTGTATATTCTGCTAATCACCCCATGTTTGGATCTATAGATGAATGGTTTTATAGATCATTGCTGGGCATTAATGCTGCAGCGCCGGGATTCAAAAAAATAATTATTAAGCCACAACCTGCGGGTGGTATTACCTGGGCAAAAGGAAGTTATCAGTCTGTAATGGGTGCAATTAAAAGCAACTGGAAAAAAGACGGCGATAAATTTAACCTGCAGGTAAGCATTCCGGCAAATACAAATGCTGTTGTGTATATTCCGGCAAAACAAAATAGCACAGTTACTGAAAATGGTAAACCGGTAGACGTAGTAAGGTTTGAAAAGAATTATGCAGTGGTAGAAATTGGTTCGGGTGATTATGTTTTTACAGTTAATTGAGTGGCGAAGAACGGTAGCATTGATGTAGATACCGGCATTGGGATTTCATAGCGTCATTCTTGCGTCGCAATCCGTTCATCGGTATATCAATATTGAGCATCGGGTTGCAGATTAAAATGCGTACAAGATTTTGCAATGGCGTGGCGATGGGCTTCACCCATCGCTGATTATACGTTGCCCTTTCAGGGCTATCATGCTAGCTCCGCAGGAGCGATGTATGTGAGCAATGAGTATAGCTCATTGCAATTTTTATCAGCCAAAAGGTTGCAGATTAAAATGCGTACAAGATTTTGCAATGGCGTGGCGATGGGCTTCACCCATCGCTGATTATACGTTGCCCTTTCAGCAATAGCATCTGCTAGCTCCGCTGGAGCGATGTATATGAGCAATGAGTGTAGCTCATTGCAATTTTTATCAGCCAAAAGGTTGCAGATTAAAATGCGTACAAGATTTTGCAATGGCGTGACGATGGGCTTCCACCCATCGCTGCTTATACGTTGCCCTTTCAGGGCTATCATGCTAGCTCCGCAGGAGCGATGTATGTGAGCAATGAGTATAGCTCATTGCAATTTTTATCAGCAAACACCGTAATTTTAAAACAACTAAGAACCGAAGAGTTATTTATTCTTAATTACTAATTGCTAATTACAAATGTCTCAACCCGCTGCCAGCCTTACGCCTTCTAACCGATTGTTATCACTCGATTTTCTCCGTGGTTTTATTATGGTATTGCTAACAATGGAATCAACCGGCCTTTATGGGTATTTGTTTGATAATACTGAAGGCACAGCGTTTCATTCTTTTATTAAACAGTTTACACATCATCCATGGAATGGATTGCATTTTTGGGATTTGATACAACCTTCTTTTATGTTTATGGCCGGCACTGCCATGGCTTATTCACTCAATAAACAATGGAAAAGCGGCATGAGCTGGAACCAGTCATTTATAAAAATTGCTAAACGTTGCGGTTGGTTGTTTTTCTGGGGAGTATTAGATTATGCTGTTCGTCCTAAAGGATTGTCTTTTGAATTGTGGGATGTGCTTACGCAATTATCGTTTACCACCATGCTAGCGTTTTTAATTTTCAGGTGGAGCAATATGGCACAGATTGCAGTTTGTATAGCGTTGTTATTGTTTACAGAAATCTTATACCGCTTCACCCATGTACCTGGTTTTGATCAGCCGTTTACAGATCAGCACAACTTTGGCAATTATGTTGATTTGTTATTGATGAACAAAATAAACAAAGGCGGATGGGTAGCCATTAATTGCATACCTACTGCAGTGCATACCATTGCAGGCGCACTTGCAGGCAAATTATTAATGTCTGATAAAAAGAAAATACCAACACTTTTATTATGGGCAGTAATTTGTTTTGTGTTAGGCTTTGGTTTAGACTGGCTGCACATAACACCTATCATTAAAAAAATAGCAACAAGTTCTTTTACAATTGCATCATTGGGCTGGTGCCTGTGTTTTTTAGCAGCAAGCTACTGGTGGATTGATGTAAAAGATCATCGCAGGCATTTGTTATTTTTTACTATTGTTGGTATGAACTCCATTTTCATTTATATCTTCTTTGAAATTGTTGGCGACCGCTGGTTTACCGGCTATATAAGAAGCATATCAAACGGGGTGCTTGCATGGTTTAATACTCCGGAAATGCCAGCTTATATTATAGGGTCGCTATGCGTTTTTGCACTTGAGTGGTTACTTTGTTATTTTCTGTACAAGAAGAAAATATTTTTTAAATTGTAACCACGCTGTTGTAAAATTATAATTGTTGCTGTATGAAATTTTTATTTGTGCTTCTCTGCGCAGTACCTGCTTTTTTTTCTATACCTGCTTCTGCTCAAAAAAATATAAAGGTCAGTTCTCCGGATGGCACTATTGTTTTTGCGTTTAGCCTTGTAAATAAATCAGCGCAATACAATGTGTATTATAAAGGGAAGATATTAATAGAAAAATCTGCACTGAGTTTATCATTTCTTGATGGCGGAGATTTTAAAAACAATCTTGCCGTTGGTAAAACAATAATAGCCGACAAGGAAGAACATTACGAATTGGTTGTTGGCAAAACAAGATCTGTAAACGATCATTACCGTGAGGCAATAATTCCTTTAGAAGAAAAAGCATCGCCGTTCAGGCGTATAAACATTGCAGTGCGTGTATTTAATGATGGTGTTGCCTTTAGGTATGAAATTCCTTTGCAGAATAAATGGGTATCATATTCCCTTACTGATGAGCATACAGAATTTGCACTAAGCGGCAACCCGTTAGCAAAAGTTTTATTGTTGCCCAATTATACAAGCTCTCACGAGAATGAATATACCACAGCGCCAATACAAAGTATAAAAGAAGATACGTTGATGGATATGCCTGCATTGTTTGAGTTTCCGGGCAAAGTATATATGGGCATTACAGAAGCAGCTTTGCTTGATTACGCAGGCATGTACCTTACAAGAAGCAACGGAAGGTTAAGGGGCGTGTTATCTCCGCTTCCGGGGCAAACGAATATAAAAGTAAAAGCAACGCTTCCTCACCATAGTCCCTGGCGGGTAATGCTTATTAGTGATCGCATAGGAACATTAATAGAATCAAACATCATTACCAGTTTAAATGAACCTTGTAAAATAAAAGATGTATCGTGGATAAAACCCGGTAAAACAACTTTTCCGTGGTGGAATGGCAATGTAGTGCCTGATACTATTAATGCACCGGGCAATAATTTTGTTACCGATAAATATTATATCGACTTCTGCGCCAGGAATAAAATTGAGTATCATTCTGTAGTTGAATATGGTTTGCATGAATGGTATGTAAATGATGGCGCAGGGTTTCAGCCCGGGCCGCATGCAGATCCTACAAAAGCTGTACCGGGGCTTGATATGAAAGAAGTGTGCGACTACGCAAAATCTGTTGGCGTTAATGTAAGGGTGTGGGTGCATTGGGCTGCATTGTATCCTAAGCTTGATAGCGCATTTGCGCAATTTGAAAAATGGGGATTGAGCGGTATGATGATAGATTTTATGGACAGGGATGATCAGCTAATGGTAAACATGCAAACAGAAATGCTGGAAAAAGCGGCAGCGCATCACCTTCATGTGCAGTTTCACGGGGCATATAAACCAACGGGGCTTAACAGAACCTATCCCAACGAGTTTACCCGCGAAGGAACATTAAACTGCGAATGCAATAAATGGGGAACACGCATGAATGTTGATCACGACATTAATTTTCCTTTTACCCGCATGCTGGCAGGCGCAACTGATTTTCATCTTGGTGGTTTTAGGGCGGTGCCGGATTCTTTGTTTGTAGTGCAGTACACAAGGCCGTTGTCTAAAGGTACACGTTGCCATATGCTGGGTATGTATGTAGTGCTGGAAAGTTATCTCGGTATGGTATGCGATTATCCTGAAGCATACGAAGGACAGCCGGGATTTGATTTTTTAACGCAAGTGCCAACGGTATGGGATGAAACAAAAGTTTTAAATGCAGAACCTGATGGCTACATAACCATTGCACGCCGTAAGAATACAGACTGGTTTGTTGGCAGCATTAATAACCATGAAGAAAGAGAACTGGATATTAAGTTTAATTTTTTACCAGAGGGAAAATACGAAGCAACTATTTATACTGATGCTGCAGATGCAAATATTCATCCTAATAACCTTGTAAAAGAAATAAGAACGGTTACAAATAAAGACAATATAAAAATACAAATGAAGAAAGGCGGGGGAGAAGTGATGCGGTTTCGAAGATTGTAGCTTGTGTAACCACAGAGACAAGGGAAACACAGAGCGGCACAGGTTTGTCTATTGTGTTTCTATTGTTCCTATGAGGTAAAATGTTTTTTCACTTCTTCACCACATAGTATCATAGAAAGATAGGAGTACATAGGGTTTGTCTATTGTGTTTCTATTGTGCCTATTGTTCCTATGTGGTAAAATGTTTTTCACTTCTTCACCACATAGTATCATAGAAAGATAGGAGTACATAGGGTTTGTCTATTGTGTTTCTATGTGCCTATTGTTCCTATGTGGTAAATTGATTCTTCAACACATAATATCATAGAAACATAGGGTCACATAGATTTATTGCTAACAGTTCTTCTTATTTAAAGTCCACGGGATGCTTACAGCATGACAGTGCGTTGATGTATGATTTGCTGCAGAAGTGTGCGACGCAAGAATGTTGAGTAATGTTCAAATGCTGGAAACAAAAAATCCGTGGAAACTTCCGTGTACCCAATGTCTCCGTGGTTATTAGAGGCGCACAATATTTATAATCGGCACAGGCGGATCAAAAGCTTCAAAATGATAATTGTAGCTATGAATTTTGTTTACAACAGACATTCCTTTTACAACTTTTCCAAAAGCCGCATAACCTTCACCGTCAGGATTGTTATCGCCACCATAATCAAAACCCGGCTGATCGCCGATACAAATAAAAAATTCTGTTGTAGCAGTACCCGGTTCCATTCTTGACAATGAAAACACGCCATCTTTATGCAGGATATGCGTTTTGTTTGTGCCTTCATGCGGAATGCCAGGTAATGAAGTTGCCCTTTTGTAATCTGTTTTCCAAATGCCGCCCTGTATGAGATTTGCCTTAAACGCATTCATTATTTGATTATCGTCGGCAAGCACACGATAAAAATTTCCATTCTTGTAATAACCAGCATCTACATACGATAAAAATGCTTTTACAGTAAGCGGTGCCTGATCCGGGTACAATTCAATTTCAATATCTCCGGCTATCGTTTTAATAACAATGTGCGGATTTTTATAAACAGGCGAAGAGCATGTAACAAACAAACAGGCAAACAGCAATAATGCAAAACAGTATTTCATTCGTTATAATAAAAGGATAAAATAAAAATTGAAAAGCAAAAATATACAAAAACTGTTTTTATGATTTGCTGTTAACAATCAGCGTAGGTTCAACATTAATTTGTGCAAATGGCATTGTTAAACGTTCTTCTTCGTTTTTGTTTAGTAACTGTAATAACACATCAGTAGCTTTTTGTCCCTGCTGGTAAGGATATTGTTCCAGCGATGCCATTGGCGGAAATGCGGTATGCGTACTAAAAGGAAGATTTGCATAACTCACAAAGCGGATGTCTTTGTTTATCTTCAGTTTTTTCTTTTTTGCATATTGCACAGCATCCAGCATCACATAATCGTTGAAAGTTACAATAGCATCGGGCTTTCTTTTAGCAGCAAGCAACTGTTCCATTGCAGCATAAGTTCCCTTTTGCGATAAATCGGAATTTACAATTAATGAGGGATCAAATTTGAGGCGGTTGTTGGTAATGGCTTCTATATAACCCTGCTTTCTTTGCCTGCTGGCCAGTAATTTTTCCGGGCCGTTTATCATGCCAATGGCACGGTATTTTTTTTTCAATAAAAAACCCACGAGCTGTACAGTACCAGATTGCATATTGCATGCTACGTAATGAATGTTTTCAATGTCTGGAATCCTGTCAAAAAAAACAACGGGTATATTGTATTTGGCCAGGGTTTTAAAGTGATCGTAGTTTTGTGTATTCTTTGCAAGCGAAACAATCAATCCATCTACCTGGTGATCTTTCATGGTAGTTACAATTCGCTTTTCTCTTTCTTCATCGTCGTGGCTTTGCCCCATCAGCACAATGTATTTATTGCTATTGGCAGTATCTTCTATACCACTGATGGCCGATGCAAAAAAAGCTTCAGAAAGTTCTGGCAGGATAACGCCAATGGTAAATGTTTTTTTCTGCTGAAAAAAGATAGCCCGCTGGTTGGGTTCGTAATTAAGTTCTGTAGCGAGGGCCTGCACCCGTGTTTTAGTGCGCAAACCAATGCTTTCATGATTGTGCAAAGCCCTGGATACTGTAGATACAGAAATATTCAGGCGCCGGGCAATTTCTTTTATGGTTGTTACAGACACTGTACTGTTATTGAATAATTAATTACAGATTAAAATTACGATTTTGAAAATAAGCCTGTGGCAGGTTTTTAGTAAAGAAAGTAAAAACCCGTTAAAAATAGCGCAAACGTTTGCGTATGCGGCAAATAGCGATACATAATTATATTTGAATACCTGCCTGAGAGACAGGTGCGCAGTTGAAAACCTGGATGATAGCAGAACGGATTTTAATAACAAACAGGATGAGCAACAACTAGGAATCCCGCAAGGTCAGACTGCGGGATTTCTTTTTTACGGTAACAATCGTCTCCACATTTTCTTTTCTACTTTCTTTTTCATGCATGCTTTAGCAACCGCAATCTGCAAGATGATGGTTTTATAATTAAATTACAGTTATGATTAGTAAAACAACCAACACGTTTTTAATAATTGCTTTTATAATGCTTGCGAATATTGCTTTTGGCCAGCAGGTAAAATATACTGTTGCTAATAATAGTTGGAATGCAGATTCACTCGGTAACCACCGTGCCGTGGTAAATTATAAAGGCACAGGCAAATGGGCATTTGTAAATATAGAATGGAGGAGATGGGATTACCATCCTGAAACAAAAAAGATAATTGTGCAGGATGCAAAAACCGGCAAGCTTATTAATAATGTAAAAGCTGGCAGCATAAACCGTGAGAAAGGAGAGGTTTGGTTTGAACCTGTTTCAGGCGCCGGCAAATACTATGTGTATTATATGCCTTATAGGAATGAAGGCCGGAGCAATTATCCCAAAGGCGTGTATTTAAAACCCGATAGCATTGCAAACGCTGCGTGGTTGCAAACCATTCCGGCAACAGCCAAACCCAATACTTTTTGTACGGAGATACAATCTGTTGATGGCTTCAATAGTTTTTATCCAATGGAAGTAATTGCTACTGTAAAAGAAACAGAAGCTATAAAGAAAAAATATGCGGCTGATGCGTTTGTTGTTTTTCCGGAAGATCGCATGCATCCAATAAAAATGAAAACAGATTTGCCACAGCGATGGATAACAAAAGCACAGACAACTTCTTTTAAAAGTCTGGATACTGTTGCAAGGGGCGAAAACTTTTCTTTTCAGTTAGGTGTGTATGCATTAAAAGATATTAAGGATGTGCAGGTGTCATTTTCAAATTTTGTAACGCCATACAATAGTTCTATTGCTGCAGAGGTTTCTTGCATTAATACAGGTGGTACAGGTTATAATAACATGCCGGTAAAAAACAAAATAGATATTGCTGCAGGCAATGTGCAGCCTTTGTGGTGTACAATAAAGATACCGGAGCAAACAAACCCGGGTTTCTACTTTTGTACAGCTACTATAAAAGCAGAAGGTGTTAAAGAAAAAAGTGTTGAGATATACATTTCTGTTAGCAATAAAACTGCTGTTGATAATGGTGTAAACGAGCCGCAAAAGATGACAAGGCTTGCATGGCTTAATTCTGATCTTGCCCAGCAGAACGATGTGATTGCACCTTATACAGCTTTGCAGGTAGATGGTAATGCTGTGAATTTACTAGGCAGAAGGGTGGATATTAATAACGATGGTTTCCCAAAACAAATACAAACATTCTTTACAGAAGAAATGACTGCTGTTTCCCCTCAGCCTAATAATCTTTTTACTGAACCCGTGCATTTTCATTTTACAAGAGCTGCAGATGGTAAAGACATGAAGTTTAAGAATAGTGGTTTGGTTTTTACAAAAAAAGAACCGGGCACAGTGCAATGGAGTGCGGTTAATACAAATGATACACTGGAAGTTGCAGTAAATGCCTCACTTGAGTTTGATGGTTTTATTTCTTATACAGTAAAAGTAACGGCATTGAATGATGCTGATATGAAAGAGATAACCATGCACCTTCCCTTTAAAAAAGAAACAGCAACTTATTTAATGGGCCTGGGGCAAAAAGGCGGATTGCGTCCTGATAGTGTTGGATGGAAATGGGATGTAGCCAATAAAAACCAGGATGGCGCATGGATAGGCGCTGTTAATGCAGGTCTTCAATATTCATTGCGTGATGAAAAATATACCCGTCCGCTTAACACAAACTTTTATTTGCAGAAGCCTTTGCTGTTGCCTTCTTCCTGGGGAAATGATGGCAAAGGTGGTATTTCAGTTTCATTAAAAGGTTCATCAATACTTGCCAATAACTATTCCGGTAAGCGGTTTATAAAAAAAGGAGAATCGCTGTATTATAACTTTACGCTCCTCATAACGCCATTTCACACATTAAATACAGATTTTCAGTGGAACAACCGTTTTTATCATCGGTACAATAATCTCGATTCAATAAAAGCAACGGGTGCAACGGTTGTAAACATTCATCATGCTACACCTATTAATCCATGGATAAACTATCCTTTTATTGAATGGAAGAAAATGAAAGATTATATAGATGCTGCACATAAGCTTGGCCTTAAAGTAAAAATTTATAATACAGTACGTGAATTGTCGGACCATGCTTATGAAACACCTGCATTAAGAAGCCTGGGGCACGAAGTGTACTCACCGGGCAAAGGTGGTGGCTTTAGTTGGCTGCAGGAACATTTAGGGTATGATTACATTGCTGCATGGTTTGTGCCGGAAATAAAAGACGCTGCAATTATTAACAGTGGTATGAACCGCTGGCACAATTATTATGTAGAAGGCATGAACTGGCTTACAAAAAATGTAGGCATTGATGGTATTTATCTTGATGACGTAGCTTTTGATCGCATTACCATGAAACGCATTAAACGTGTGCTAACGCAAAACAATCACCCCGGTATTATTGATTTGCATTCTGCCAATCAGTATAATAAAAGCGATGGCTTTAACAACAGCGCTATTTTGTACATGGAGCATTTTCCATATCTCAACCGTTTATGGTTTGGAGAATATTTTGATTATGAAAAAAATGATCCCGGTTTCTTTTTAACAGAAGTAAGCGGTATACCTTTTGGATTGATGGGCGAAATGTTGCAGGACGATGGCAACCAATGGCGTGGTATGGTCTATGGTATGACAAGCCGCCTCGGCTGGAGCGATAAAAGCAACCCTCGTCCCCTATGGAACGTATGGAAAGAACTGGGTATGCAGCAAACAGAAATGATTGGTTACTGGAGCAGTCATTGCCCGGTAAAAACCGATAATGATAAAGTGCTGGCAACAGTGTATAAAAAGAAAGGCATGGCATTGGTATCAATTGCAAGCTGGGCCGATAATACAACGCAGGTTAAGCTGCAAATTGACTGGAAAGCTTTAGGTTTGGATGAAAACAAAACTGTTATCACAGCTCCTGCTATTGAAGGCTTTCAGCCACAGCAAACTTTTTTAAAGAATGACATGATAACTGTTGAAAAAAGCAAAGGCTGGTTGCTGCTGCTAAAAGAAAATTAAATCCATTTGTTAATATAATCCGTTTATTATTTTTTCCCGCACCTTGTAAATGTATTGCTTCATAAATTTGAAGTAACAGATGTATGTGATGCTGCGCTTCATAAAAAAACAACATGCCGTTACTGTACTGCTGCTCTTGCTGGTGTATGCAGGCGTAATGCTTTGCTCCGGTTTTGGTAAAGCAAATACAAGATCTGATTCAAACAATTATACTGATAGTTTATATGCTGGCACTGCAGCCTGCATTAAATGTCATAAAGCAGTTTATGATAGTTTTATAGGCACTGCGCATTATCTTACTTCGCGGCCCGCTGCAGAAGAATTTATAAAAGGCAGCTTTGAAAAAGGAAAAAATCATTTTACTTACAACCAGTTTATGGAAATAAGGCTTGAGAAAAAAGACAGCGGTTTTTTTCAAACCTTATATATAAACGGCGCAGCTTCTCATGGTGAGTCCATGGATATTGTAATTGGTTCCGGTAAAAAAGGACAGACCTATTTATACTGGAAAGAAAATCTTTTGTATCAATTGCCTGTATCTTATTATGTGCCCGATAAAACATGGTGCAATAGCCCGGGTTATCCTCCGGGTATGCCGCGTTTCAGCAGGATTATTCCTGCACGTTGTTTAGAATGCCACGGATCTATGGCATCTTATGAAGATGCTGGTAATAATATAAATTATATAGACAGGAATTCGATTGTTTATGGTGTTAATTGCGAACGCTGTCACGGACCTTCTGCAAACCATGTGGCTTTTCACCTGGCGCATCCGCAGGAAAAAGAAGGCAAAGAAATTTTACACGAAAAAAGTTTAACGCGGCAATTGAATTTGGATCGATGTGCACTTTGTCATTCTGGTATACGCACTGCTGTACAACCTACTTTTACTTTTAAAGCCGGAGATAAACTGGAAGATTTTTCATTGCCCAAATACAATACAGACAGTGTAGCAAAGCTTGATGTGCATGGCAACCAGTATGGTTTGCTTACATCGAGCAAATGTTTTAAAAACAGCCAGATGACCTGTTCTTCCTGCCATAGTGTGCATGGTAATCAATCTAACCAGGTAGCGGTATTTTCTCAACGGTGTATCACTTGTCATAACGATGTTAGTAAAACAGTCTGCACAGTAAAACCAACTGCGGGAATTGTATTAAGCGATAACTGTGTTGATTGCCACATGCCGGCATTGCCTTCTAAAGCTATTTTTCTTCAGTTTGAAGATGCTTCCAAATCTACTGCAGACCTGGTAAGATCTCACCGCGTGGCAATATATCCCGAAGCTGTAAAAGAGTTTTTACGCAAGGCAAACGCAAAACAAAAATAAACGGAAGTAATGCTGATTCCCATCCAATCTTAACAACAAGATCCTTTTTTATGTTTATCAAATAACATGCTGCCATACTCCATAGAAGTATTATATGGGTAGAAGCAAATTCAAAAAGAAAATTTCGTTACATAGGAACGATTTGTGCTTTGCTTGTATTGATTTTTCCACAATTAATTATCTTTAGTTGAAATACTAAAGTATGAAACTAATCTTCCCTTCTACAGATACCTATCAGCAATTGCAGCACCGGAGAAAATTTATCAGCAATGTTTTAAAAGCATCGGTAGCATCAGCATTTGTATTAAGTACAGGAAAAACCAATGCAGCTGATTTTTTCTCTGTAAAGAAAACTTATACGGTGGGAGATATTATGAATATCATTTTAAAAGATATTCCGGGTGCGCCATTTGAAAAAACGGTAGATACATTAAAGAGCGGTAATAAAGATATGGTTGTAACGGGTATTGTTACCACTATGTTTGCTACGGTTGATATCATTCACCAGGCAATAAAAGCTGGCGCAAATTTTATTATTGCACACGAGCCAACTTTTTATAATCATACAGATGATACTGCATGGGTTTCTCCCAATCACATTGTAAAACAAAAAATGGAATTGCTGGAGAAGAATAAAATTGCAGTGTGGCGTTGTCACGATTACCTGCATTCATTTGTGCCAGATAGCGTTTCTTATGGAGTAGCAAAAGATGCAGGCTGGTTGTCTTATTACAAACAAGGAAGCCCTGTTCTTAACATACCGCAAATTTCATTGGCAGATTTGGCAGCACACTTAAAAAAGAAATTGGGCATAAATCATGTGCGGGTTATTGGTAATCTTAGCCAGCAATGCCAGCGCATAGCTTTATTGCCCGGCGCCAGCGGCGGACAAAGACATATTTCAGTAGTAGAAAAAGAAAAACCCGATGTGCTGGTAGTGGGCGAATTGCACGAATGGGAGACCGCAGAATATATTCGTGATACACAACTTATGGGTGAGAAAACTTCGCTGATTGTACTTGGGCACAGTGTTAGTGAAGAAAGTGGATTGCAATGGTTACAGGAATGGCTTCAGCCAAAACTTGAAGGAATAAAAGTACAGCATATTGCTTCCGGCAATCCTTTTATATGGGTTTGAGCAGAGGCTGTATTTATGAAAATAATGTTGTTCAATTAAGGGGCCATACCCCGTAGGAGTATTTTGTGTGAATGTTCATATGGAACATAAAATCGTTAACCCAATGACATTGTTTTATAAAATCTGAATTAAATTAAAAGGAAAGATTTTCTGTTTTTCCAAAATAGCATAATTTGTAAGGATAAAAATTGTTTGCAAATGAAAAATAACCGTAGAAAATTTATAACAGATGCGGCTAAGGCTACTCTCGCATTTACTATTGTACCACGTTTTGTTTTGGGTGGCAAAGGATATCTTGCGCCGAGCGATAAAATAAACCTTGGTTTTATTGGAACAGGTAAACAGGGCCGCGGCCTTCTTAAATCATTTGCTGATAAAGCACAGGTAATAGCAGGTGCCGATGTAGACAGCCAGAAACTTGCATTGTTCCAGGCAAATGCAGAAAAATTGTATGCAGCTGCAACAGGGGCAGTTTCATACAAAGGGTTTAAAGCTTATGCAGATTTCCAGGAATTATTACACCGGAAGGATATAGATGCCGTGGTAATTGCTACACCGGATCATTGGCACGCAGTGCATACAGTAATGTCTGCCAATGCGGGCAAGCATGTGTATTGTGAGAAACCAATGGCGCATTCTATTGAAGAAGGAAGAGCGATGGTAAATGCCATGAAGAAAAATAAAAAAGTTTTTCAGACAGGCAGCATGCAACGCTCATGGAAAAATTTCAGGCAGGCATGTGAGCTTGTGCGTAACGGTTATATTGGTAAAATAAAAGAAGTACTGGTATGTGTAGGGGATCCGGCAATACCTTGTAATCTTGGTGAAGAAACAAAACCTGCTAATCTCGATTGGGAAAACTGGGTTGGGCCAGCTCCTTTCCATGCATTTAATGCAGAACTCTCTCCGCCCGTAGAAAAAGATATTTTCCCTAACTGGCGTTTGTATAAAGAATATGGTGGTGGTATGGTTAGCGATTGGGGTGCGCATATGTTTGATATTGCACAATGGGGATTAGGCATGGATAATACCGGGCCTGTAAAAATTATTCCACCAGAAGGGAATGCTCTTAAAGGCCTTACATTAATTTATGCAAATGGTATACCTGTAAAGCATGTAGATTTTGGTCGCAATTACGGTGTTAGGTTTATTGGAGAAAAAGGAAAGATTGACATAAGCAGGGATTACCTGGATAGCGATCCTGCAAATATTGCTACGGCAACCATTCAACCAAATGAAATACGTTTGTACAATAGCCCTGATCATTATACAGATTGGCTTGATTGTATAAAAACCGGTAAGCAACCGATATGCGATGCAGAAACTGGTCATCGCACAAGTAGCCTTTGCTGCTTAACAAATATTGGTTACTGGTTAAGAAAGCCATTGGATTGGGATCCGATAAAAGAACAATTTACCAATAGCCCGGAAGCAAACCAACTGGTAAAAGCAAACATCAGGGGTAAATGGAAACTGAGTTAAAAATTATATGTTACTGATACAAATAAATCCTGCCTTACGCAGGATTTATTGTTAAAACCACTCTTTACACTATATAGCTGGTCTATAAAAACAAAGACGCCCAATTATGGCGTCTTTATCTTTTCATCAAAAATTACTTAAGAATGACTTATAGTTTAAACTGGTAGTACGATTATAATTTGTTTACTACTATTTCGTCTGTAAAGCTGCGTGTCCTGTTTATTTTGTACACTTCAGTTTTATTTGTTTTTCTTGATTTTACTTCAACACTCATTACGCCTTCAACTGAATCTTCGTTGCTAAGCTGAAAGTTCTTAGTAATGTTAGCGCCTTTCAATTTACCGCTGTACAATACATTGTTCTGCTCATCACGGAAGATAACTGAGTATTCATCTTCTTCAACGTTGTTTACGTTAAGTTGAAATACAGGCTGGTTTTCCAGGTTGCCTATGAATTTCAAATCAATACCAGATTTTACTTTTACATCTTCAGTAGCCATTACATTGCTTGTAGAAGCAAGCGTTAAAGCTGCAAATAAAGCGATTGCGAGTACTTTGTAGTTTTTCATTACATTTTTCATAATTGTAGATTTAAAGTGATTAATAATTTTAGTTGTTATAAATAAAAAGTTTAGATAAAAAATATTTTCCCAGGCAGTGTAAATCGTATGCAGGCTAGTAAATCGTGTAGAGTATATGAACAAGCAAAAGGAAGAATGGGGCAACGGCTCTTTTAATTTCTTACACCAGAGCTGGTGTGTTTGTTTTCATTTCTAACGCAAACATACAACGGCGTATTGCAGCCCGCAAATCAAATAAAGGCCTTTTTTACCATGCTAAAACGGTGGACTATGCAATGAAACCCTTTACAGTAAAGGGTTTTAACATTTTTTTTGAATGACGCCCAAATGAAATAATAAGTGTATGTTAAACACAAAAAAAATTAAAAAAAGTATGCTGCCGGCTACAAATGCAGCAGTCTGTTGAATTAATTACGATTAAAAAAAATAAATTTTGCTTTTATTGTTTGCATAAAATGATCAAAATGTTAACTGTTTAGCAATAACAATAAAATTTTTCAGGAAAGCGGTGCTGTATTGTCGTAAGAAATTTTCTTTCGTATTTTCTTCAATATCATAAAAGCGAGTATTACCCACATAGCCGCAAAACAAAATCCGCCAATAACATCTGTAGCATAATGTACATTTAATGCCACACGGCTAAGGCCAATAATAAGCGGGCATAAAACCAGGAAAAAGATAACCAGTTTTTTTCTTGCTGTAGGAAGTATGTTATTGTGTACAAAATAAATAAGTATAGCACAGAAAATAAAAGAAGAGAGTGAGTGGCCGCTGGGAAAACTATAACCTGAAACACCTTTGATGACAGGCAGCTCCGGACGTTGCCTGTGAAAGAATTGTTTAATAGCAAACATCATGGCTGTACTGCTTATTGCAATAATTGCAGTGTCGATAGCATAAGCGTAATTTTTTTTACGGATAAGCACAATGATTAACACTACATAAGCCGGCAATAAAAAAGTGCTTGAACCCAAAAAAGTGATCCATTCCATCGCTTTAATAAAAGACGGAGATGAATGCGCAGCAAAGAAGTGAATAACATTGTTGTCAAAGGCATCTTCTTTTTCAGACACAGCTTCATGTGCAATAAATGAAAAAGTAAATAACGACAGCAGGAAGGCAATTGCTGTAACCAGTATTTCCAGCGGAACAAGCTTTAACAGGTTTTGTATTCTTTGCCTCATGGTTTGAAAGAACAAAGATGCAGCATTTATACTGCCTCTTAAATTATTTAGAACTCCACTTAAACCACTTAATGCCCAGTATAGAAAAAACAACAGCATAAGCAATGGTAACAAGCAATGCCATAGTATTTTCCTGGTTCCATAATGCTGGTTTCATACCAGCGGCAAGTATGGTTTCAACAGTTCCGTATGGAGACCATTTAGCTGCTTCTTTTACAGCAGGGCCCATTGCACCCAAACTTGCAAACATGCCCACCATAATAAAGAGGAAATACACAAGGCGTGTTACGGCATTTACTGTTTCTGCGTTTTTTATAAAACCAACTATTGCTTGTCCCAGGCCTAGGTATACTGCTCCACCAACAAATGCCATTACAAAACCAACTGCATAACCTGCAGGGCTAAGCGTAATGCCATCGCCATAATGACCGGTGATAAAAACGCCAAGCGTAACAATTAAGATCATGGCGAGTTGTATGAGGAGCCTGCTGGCCATAATAGGCCACGCAGTAAGAGGGGCTACGCGAAGGCGTTGAAAGATACCCCTATCGCGGTCGCGGGCAATAGCGTTTGAATAACCCATCAACCCTATGGCATTAAGACCAATAGTTATACCATTTGCCAATATAAAAGGGCCACCCAATTTAATGCCTTTCCACGCTAAAACAATAACTACAGGAATTAACAGAATAAGCATAACAGATTTTCGGTTACGCCACTGCGTTGTAAAATCTGCACGGAGCAAAGAAGTTAAAACAGTTTTATTGGATGGTATGTTTGTAGTTAGCATCTTTTAGTTGTTGTGTTGATTTGATTATGAACGAACGGTGCTGCCTGTGAGTCCGATGAATACATCTTCAAGTGTTATTTTTCCTTTGCGGGAAGCATTGATGACTTCCGGATCGTTTTTATGTTTGTCTACAAGTACTTGCGGAGTATCAGTAGCAATTATTCTTCCGTGATCAATAATGGCAATGCGATCGCAAACCGCTTCTGCTTCTTCCATTGAATGTGTGGTGAGGAGTATAGCGTGATTGTTATCCCGCATACTTTCCATTCTTACCCATAACTGGCGGCGTGATTGTGGATCTAAACCTGTTGTGGGCTCATCGAGCAAGACAAGCGGTGGATTATGTATAGTGGCAATAACAAGAGAAACACGTTGTTGCTGTCCGCCAGATAGCTGACCAAATCTTTTTTTTGCAGCATCATCCAGTTTTATATCCGCTAATATGGTAGCCAGTTTTTCTTTTGTAAGCGGCACTCCGTGAATGCCTGCATACAATTGCAAAATTTCTGATACAGTTAGCTCTGGTTGAAAATTGGTGGCTTGTAATTGTACACCAAGATTGGCACGGGCATGCAGCGGATTTTCTTTTGCATTATAACCGGCAACGGTGATTGTGCCCGAGTGATAATGCAATAAACCTTCTACCGAACTTAATGTACTTGTTTTGCCAGCGCCATTTGGGCCGAGCAAACCAAAAATTTCTCCGGGCCTTACTTCAAAAGAAACATTGTTTACCGCCTGGAAATTTCCGTAGTAAACATTAAGCGAATCTACCTTTAAGGCAATATTATCCTGTTCCTGCATTGTATAAAACTATTGAAGTTGAAAATGTGTATATGAAATTATTGCTGGCTAAGGTATTTAATTTACAGTTTGCGGAGCAAAAGCTTTAAGTCCGTTATATGCATTTTACCGGTAAACGGCAGATTGAATCGGTAAAAGAACAAGAATTTATAATCATAAAACATTCGGTTGCCAATAACACTGTATATTTTCAGCACAGTTTATTGGTTTATCTTTGGCCGCACCAATCTTTAAATATATTTTCTTCAATAAAAAATTATGCATACGCCTTCATTTCAATTGAATAAAGAACTACCGTGGGAAGACATGAAAAACGGAACACAAAGACAGTTGTTTGGATACGATGATAAAGTAATGATGCTAAAAATAAAATTTGAAAAAGGTGCAGTAGGCGCAATGCACCATCACCCGCATAGCCAGGTTACCTATATAGAAAGCGGTGTTTTTGATATGACGATTGATAATATTACACAACGCCTGCATGCGGGCGACGGATATTATGTATTGCCCGGTTTGGTGCATGGCATTACTTGTGTAGAACCCGGTATGCTGGTAGATGTGTTTAGTCCGCATAGGGAAGATTTTTTGGCTAAGCGGTAAAAAGAGAAAAAGAGATTTTTTCGCCCGACGCAGGAGAGATCTGAACGACTTGCAAAAGCAGTGGTTAAATTTTTATCGCACAGAGAAAACAGAGAAAGCAGAGCGTTTTTTCAACATAGATATGCTGTACAAGTGAGTGACACAACGATGTTGCACAAAGAACCAATGCTTGTAAAAAACTATTCCTATTAATTTTTATAATCCTTCAAAATCGTGGTTCAGACGATTACAAAGATGTTCTGAGTGTAAGATGAAAAGGTATGGCAATATGTTCTTTTGAATTTTCCAGCACAAGCTGCGCAGCTTTTTCGCCCATCATTTGAAAATCTGTAGATATAGTAGTAATGCCGTTGAGAATAATTTTTTTCATGGGCGTTTCATTGTACGATATAACGCCTACGTGTTTGCCCACTTTCATTTTTGTGGCGAGTATTTTTTCAATCAGTATAACCAAATCGTTTTCCATAAGGTTAATATAGGCCTCGCCTTCTTTTATAGGTTCAGACGCTATATCATGCACTATTTTACTATTAAATGCATATTGCTGGCAAAACCTGTAAAAACCTTTTAGTATTTCCTGCGGATGATAAGTGTATTCGGGAAAAATAATTTTAAGTGTATTGTATTTGCTTAAATGCTCCAGCGCTTGCTCCAGTGCTTCATAAATATCTTTTTCAAAGTTTTCATACACTGCACTGTACTCGCCGGCTATACCGGGCAACAACAGATCCAGCAGTATTAATTTTTCTTTGGGTATTGTATTGATGATCTCGTACGCATTTTCGCCACCATCCATAAAATGAGGGATGATAACATAATGCGTGTAATCATCTCTTCTGTTTGTTAGCAATTTTTTAAACAGGGCAAAATCATTGTTGTAGATATAAAAGTCTATAGAAGCCGTATCGCCCAATGCTGATACAAAAGCATCGTAAATAATTTTTTTGTGCGGACTTAATTTATTGAAGAGAAGAAAAATTTTCAGTTGCTGGTTAAGTTCGGTGGTCTTCACAAAATAACCTTTGCCGGGCACAGAACCCAAAACGCCAATCTTCTTAAGGTGTTTGTAACCTTTTTCTGCCGTATCCCGTGAGATTTCAAATTCAAAACTCAGTTCATTAATAGAAGGAAGAATCTCATCTTTCTGCAACCTGCCTTCTGCAATGGCTTTTACAATAGAATTTGCCAGCTGCAGGTATTTTGGAGTGGCAGAATAATAATCAATAAACAGGTGATGAAATATGGAATCTTTTTTCATTTGCACTGCAATCTATAAAGTTTTCAACGCAAGGGTACGATACAAGGTTTTATTTATGGCATGCGGCCTCGTTTTTTTACGCAATCGTTCCCAAAAGAGCAAAGGACGTCTGTTATAAAACCGTAGTAAAAATTACGGCAAAATAATTTCAAAAAAACATGATGGTACATGATAGATAGAATGGTGCTATCTGCTACATTTACCCGTTATTTTTGCAAGCCATATAGAAAATTACAAAACATGGGTGTTATACTGGGTGTCATTTTTCACTTTATTGGCGGTTTTGCCTCCGGAAGTTTTTATATTCCTTATAAGAAAGTAAAAGGTTGGGCCTGGGAAAGTTACTGGATAGTAGGTGGCCTTTTTTCTTGGTTAATTGTTCCACCACTGGCAGCATGGCTTACTATACCAGGTTTTGCAGATATAATAAAGCAAACCAGCAGCGGTGCCATCGGCCTTGCATTTTTCTTCGGCCTTTTATGGGGCATTGGCGGATTAACTTACGGACTTGGCGTACGTTATCTTGGCGTTTCGCTGGGCAGCAGTATTATATTGGGTTTATGTATGGTTTTCGGTGCACTTATCCCTTCCATTTATTACGATATGTTTCCAAAGGATGGTAAGGATACATTTAGCATGCTTACCGGTTCTACATGGGGACTAACCGTTTTATTTGGCCTTGCATTGTGCGTTGTTGGAATTATTTTTTGCGGAAAAGCAGGCACTATGAAAGAGAAACAACTTTCTGCTACTGTTGCCACAGATCCGCATGGCGTTAAAGTTGCTACAGAATACAAATTTGGCCTCGGCCTTCTTGTGTCAATCATATCTGGCGTGTTAAGCGCATGTTTCAATTTTGGATTGGAAGCCGGGAAGCCAATGGCAGAAACTGCCAACATGTTATGGAAGAATGCCCACCCCGGACAGGGAGAATTTTTATTTCAGAACAATGTTACCTATGTGGTTGTATTATGGGGAGGGTTAACCACCAATTTTATATGGTGCATGATGTTAAATGCACGCAATAAAACTTTTGGGGATTATACCAATTCTAAAACGCCGCTTGTATCCAATTATATTTTTGCTGCGCTTGCCGGTATTACATGGTTTTTGCAATTCTTTTTTTATGGCATGGGCGAAAGTAAACTGGGCAACGGCGCAAGTTCGTGGATACTGCATATGGCGTTTATCATTCTTACCGCCAATATGTGGGGCATTGTTTTAAAAGAATGGAAAGGCGTAAATGAAAAAACAACAAGAATG
Source organism: Chitinophagaceae bacterium (assembly GCA_044227095.1). Classification (GTDB taxonomy): domain Bacteria; phylum Bacteroidota; class Bacteroidia; order Chitinophagales; family Chitinophagaceae; genus JACMLD01. Next base: position 2,113,904 of record JBGAFV010000001.1, read on the forward strand.
ATTGCACTGGGCATAATAACTATTATTATTTCAGTACTGGTAGTAGGTTATGGAAACTCATTGCACGGATAATGAAGGGTAAGTGAACTAGCGAGTGATTGCTTTATTTAACAAAAGTTATTTTTTAGCATGTAAAATAGATATGACGGAGCTGGCTTGTAGCTAAAATCTTGTAGTTAGCAGCTTTTTATAAAATATTTGATAACCAGAAAAAGACATAACCATGTCAGTTAGTACAAAAGAGTTTAAGCATGTAAGCTATTTGTGGGATGAAAAAAAAGCAGCGGAGCTTGCAGGAGATGAAGTTGGCCTGTTGATCTATCGCTCTAATTTGCTTGGTGCAGATTTGCGCTTAACCAATTACGGTGGCGGCAATACATCTTGCAAAGCCATTGCAAAAAATCCCTTAACAGGTGTAGAAACAGAAGTAATGTGGGTGAAGGGTTCTGGCGGAGATATAGGAACATTGAAAAAAAGCGGATTGGCTGCCTTGTATATGGATCGTTTGCTCAGCCTGAAAAATATTTATCGCGGACTGGCTTATGAAGATGAAATGGTAGAACTGTTTAATCATTGCATTTATGATCTTGCTTCTAAGGCACCTTCTATAGATACGGCATTGCACGGATTTCTTCCGTTTAAACATATAGATCACCTGCATCCAGATGCTGCTATTGCCATTGCAGCAGCCAAAGACGGAAAAAAAATTACGCAGGAATTGTTTAACGGCACCATTGGTTGGGTAGAATGGCAAAAGCCTGGTTTTGATTTGGGATTGAAATTGAAAAAATGTTTGGATGAAAACCCGGGTATACGTGGTATAATGCTGGGTTCCCATGGTTTGTTTACCTGGGGCGATACAGCTTATGAAAGTTATATCAATACACTTGAAGTAATAGAACGTTGTGCAGAATACCTGCAGGATAATTATGGTAAGAAAGGGCCGGTGTTTGGCGGACAACAATTGCAATCATTACCAAAAGAAGAACGATTGAGGCAGGCTGCCGCATTGGCGCCGGTATTGCGTGGCTTTTGCAGCAGTGCAGATTTGGGTTCCCCTTCAGGGATTAGGGGCATGATTGGACATTTTACAGATGATGACCGTGTGTTGGAATTTATCAACTCAAAAGATTTGGGAAGACTTGCTCCTTTGGGTACAAGCTGTCCGGATCATTTTCTGCGTACAAAAATTAGCCCGCTGGTACTTGAACTTAAAGCCGGCGATGATCTAAGCAATACAAAAGCCATTAAAGAAAAACTTGCTCCAGCGTTTGAGGCTTACCGTAAAATGTATGCAGATTACTACAACACCTGCAAACATCCAAACAGCCCTGCTATGCGTGATGCAAACCCGGTGGTAATACTTTATCCCGGCGTAGGCATGTTTACTTTTGCAAAAGACAAACAGACAGCAAGGGTAGCAGCGGAGTTTTACATTAACGCTATTAATGTAATGAAAGGTGCGGAAGCAATTTCAGAATATACATCATTACCTCGTCAGGAGGCTTTTAACATTGAATACTGGTTGCTGGAAGAAGCAAAATTGCAGCGTATGCCAAAACCAAAAGCCCTAACCGGACGTATTGCATTGGTTACTGGCAGTGCAGGTGGTATTGGTAAAGCGATAGCACAAAAATTTGCAGACGAAGGTGCATGCATTGTAGTGAATGATAATGATGCAGAACGTTTGTCAGCTGCAAGAGAAAGTTTTCAGAAACAATATGGTAAAGATGTGTTTACAGATGTGGTGCTGGATGTAACAAAGAAAGATGATATAGATAAAGCATATAGCGAAGCTGCACTTGCTTTTGGTGGAGTAGATATTGTAGTGAATTGTGCTGGCCTTTCCATTTCTAAACCAATAGAAGAACATACAGAAAAGGATTGGGACATTTTATACGATGTATTGGTAAAAGGACAATTCTTTATTACGCAAGGCGCTGTTGAAGTAATGCGTAAGCAGGATATTGGCGGCGATATACTAAACATTGTAAGTAAGAATGCATTGGTATCTGGGCCTAACAATGCAGGATATGGATCTGCAAAAGCTGCGCAAATACATTTAAGCAGGCTGAATGCTGCTGAACTGGGAAAAGATAAAATTCGTGTGAATACGGTTAATCCGGATGCTGTTATTTCTGACAGTAAAATATGGGCTGGTGCATGGGCAGAAGGAAGGGCGAAAGCTTATGGAGTTAAAGTAGAAGAGTTGCCTGCATATTATGCAAAGCGTACATTATTAAATGAAATTATTTTGCCGGTTGATATTGCCAATGCATGTTTTGCATTTGTAGGCGGTTTATTAAGTAAATCTACAGGTAATGTATTGAATGTAGATGGTGGGGTGGCAATGGCGTTTGTGAGGTAAGAAAGCTGTTAGTTTTTAGCTGCAAGCTGCAAGTAAGAAGCTGCGAGTTATTAACGTTGAGCTATGAGCAAGAAAGCTACAAGTTGCAAGCAACAAGTTCCGCCGCCGTAGTCGGTGTCCTCACCGGCTATCGCTAAAAAACATAAATTGTATTTCTTAGCCCAGAAAGGGGGTAATATAAATAGCCATGGGCATAGCCCGGGGATGCCGAATAAAGATTTACAGTACAAGTGTGCGACGCAACGATGTTGAATGCAATACAAATGTGCGGCTAATAAAATTTGTACAAACAAAACCAAATTTAAAATTATTGCTGGCTAGTAGCTAGCAGCTAAAAGCCAGGACTTCTCATGTTTAGAATAGCTTTCAAAATGCAATTGTTTAAAGGATACGACGCCGAATATAAAAAACGGCACGATGAACTATGGCCCGAATTAAAATCATTATTAAAAGCAGCGGGTATTAGCGAGTATTCTATTTTTTTAGATGAAACTACCAATAGCCTGTTTGGTGTTTTAAAAGCAGTTGATCCAAAAGCGCTGGATGATTTACCATCGAAAGCGGTAATGCAGCGCTGGTGGCAATACATGGGCGATATTATGGAAAGCAATCCCGACAATTCTCCGGTTAGTGTACCTTTAAAAGAAGTTTTTTATCTACCATAAAACGATTGATCATGCAGATTGAAAAATATAAAATAGAAGAACATAACAATAGCCTGCTTGCAGAACACAAACGAAAATTTGATTTTACCGCAGCGGGTGTTGCCAACATCAACGATGTTTTACAAAAACTTACAGACTTTCAAATAGCCATTCCAAGTTGGGCATTAGGAACAGGTGGCACAAGGTTTGGAAGATTTTCCGGCGGTGGTGAGCCTGGTAATATTGAAGAGAAGATTGAAGACATTGGGTTACTGCATGCATTGAATAAATCCAGCGGCGCAATTTCATTACATATTCCCTGGGATATTCCTGAAAACGTACAGGCAATAAAAACATTAACCGCACAACATGGTTTGCGTTTTGATGCCATGAACTCTAATACTTTCCAGGATCAAAAAGGGCAGGAGCATAGTTATAAATTTGGTTCGCTGCAGCATACAGATAAAAAAGTAAGGCAGCAGGCAATTGATCATAATATTGAAGTGATTAAACATGGCGTTGCATTAGGATCAAACTCGCTTACTGTTTGGTTAAGCGATGGTTCTTCTTTCCCAGGTCAGTTAAATTTTAGAAAAGCATTTGAGCGTACACTGGAAGGATTGAAAGTGATTTACGCAGCATTGCCTGCAGATTGGAAAATGTTTGTTGAATACAAAGCGTTTGAACCTAATTTTTATTCTATGACGGTTGGCGATTGGGGACAATCATTGTTATATGCAACCAAGCTGGGGCCAAAAGCATATACACTTGTAGATCTCGGCCACCATTTGCCCAATGCCAATATAGAACAGATAGTAGCGCTTGTTTTAAATGAAGGTAAACTTGGTGGCTTTCATTTTAACGATAGTAAATATGGTGATGATGATCTTACTGTTGGCAGCATTAATCCATACCAGTTGTTTTTAATTTTTAATGAACTGGTAGAAGGAATGGATGCACGTGGTATGAAACACGCTAATGATTTAGGCTGGATGATTGATGCATCGCACAACGTAAAAGATCCGCTGGAAGATTTACTACAATCTGTAGAAGCAATAAAAATTGCTTACGCACAGGCATTACTGGTAGATAAAAAAGCTTTAGCTGCTGCACAAGATGCAAACGATGTAACACAGGCACAGGAAATTTTGCAACAGGCATACCGCACAGATGTTCGTCCGCTTGTAGCAGAAGCACGTTTGCGTGCTGGCGCTGCATTGCAACCAGTTCAATTGTTCCGTCAGCAGAAAGTAAGGCAGCATTTGATTAAGGAAAGAGGAGAGAAGACGGTGGCGACGGGATTATAGAGGAATTAGTAATTAGGAATTAATAATTAGCAATTAGGCTTCCCTGGATAGTGCCAGCTCATATTTTATCAGTCATTTATCATACAACCCTAATTCCAAGTTTCCAATTTCCAACTCCAATGCATTTAAAGAAGATGTAAAGAATGAAAAAAACACCGGCCATAGCCATCTTCGACATAGGCAAAACCAATAAAAAACTGTTTGTGTTTGATGAACAGTATGCTATTCTGTTGGAGAAATCTATGCAGTTTGAAGAAACAACAGATGAAGATGGCGATGCCTGTGAAAATTTGCCAGCACTTACACAATGGGTTAAGCAATCTATCAATACACTGGTTGATGAAAAAAAGTATTCTATCAAAGCCATCAACTTTTCTACATATGGCGCCAGTTTTGTGCATGTAGATGCGGAAGGAAACCCGGTAGCGCCACTATACAATTATCTTAAACCATTTCCTGAAGCACTTAAAGAAAAATTTTATACAAAATACGGAGGCCAAAAAGAATTTTCTATGCACACGGCTTCGCCGGTATTGGGCAATCTTAATTCTGGTTTACAATTGTATTACCTGAAAGAACTAAAGCCTGAATTGTATAAGAAGATAAAACACTCTTTGCATTTGCCGCAATACATGAGTTACCTTATTACCAACAGATTTTGTTCAGACATTACAAGTATTGGTTGCCATACAGCCATGTGGGATTTTACAGCAAATCGTTACCACGAGTGGTTGCAGATGGAAGGTATTTATGATAAGCTGGCACCGATTTTTCCTTCTGATCAATTGATTAATACTAACTGGAACGATAAACCGCTGTTGTGCGGCGCAGGACTACACGATAGTTCTGCTGCTTTAATCCCTTATCTCTCCGGTTATAAAGAACCATTCGTTTTAATTTCTACAGGTACCTGGTGTATTAGTCTAAATCCGTTTAACCAAACAAGGTTAACCGCTGATGAACTTGCACAGGATTGCCTTTGTTATATGGAATACCGCGGTAAACCTATAAAAGCATCTCGTCTGTTTGCTGGTTATGAACACGAACAACAGGTAAAAAGACTTGCCACACATTTTAATACCAGGGAAGATAATTATAAAAGCATTGCATTTGATCCGGCTATTGTTCATAAGCAGCAAACAGCAACCGCAGGAGATAACAATGAACCTGCGAAGACAATGATGCAGGAATCTGTATTTGCAAAACGCAACTTGTCTGTGTTTGCATCTTACAGTGAAGCATATCACCAGTTGATACTTGACATTATGGTATTGCAAAAATCATCCACCAGTCTTGTACTTAAAGACTGCGCAGTGAAAAAAATTTTTGTTGATGGCGGATTTGGTAAGAACACTGTTTATATGAACCTGCTTGCTGCTTCATTTCCGCAGGTAGAAGTGTATGCTGCATCTGTTGCGCAGGCATCTGCCATTGGTGCTGCGTTGGCTGTTCATCCTTATTGGAATAAAAATAATTTTCCTTCCGGCTTAATTGATTTAAAATTATATGCCGATATTGAGGCTATTGAAATATGACCGTTGGATTATTTATACCTTGTTACGTTGACCAATTTTACCCGCAGGTAGCTATTGCCTCTTTACAGTTATTAGAGAAGTATGGGTGTAATGTAATTTATCCCGCAAACCAAACTTGCTGCGGCCAGCCAATGGCCAATTCCGGGTATGAACATTTGTCGCAATCGTGTAACCAATTGTTTGTAAAAAATTTTAGCGCATACGATTATATTGTTTGCCCTTCCGGTAGTTGCGCATTGCATATAAAAGATCATTTGCACGATGATAAGAACGAAGCTACAGCAAAGAGCATTCGTGGTAAAACATATGAGCTAATAGAATTTCTTACGGATATATTAAAGGTGAAGGAAATCAATGCCAGCTTTCCGCACAAAGTGGGCATGCACCAGAGTTGTCATGGACAGCGAGGTTTGCATTTATCTCAAATGACAGAACTGGTGGCCGAACCTTTTTCAAAACCATTGCAGCTATTAAAAATGGTAAAAGGGATTGAATTGATCAACCTGGATCGTAATGATGAATGCTGTGGTTTTGGCGGAACATTTTGCGTGGCAGAAGAAGCTGTATCTGTAAAAATGGGAAAAGATCGTGTTGCCGATCATTTGCAACACCATGCAGAATATATAACCGGTGCAGACATGAGCTGCCTGATGCATATTGAAGGGATTTTAAGAAGACAAAATAAACCTGTGAAAGTGATACATATTGCGGAGATATTGATTGCTAATCAGTAGTCGAGTTCGTTAGTTCGTTAGCAATATCAGAATCGCAAGTTGCATTATTTGTTGAATAACCAGCCCAGAAGGGCGTAATTAATATAGGGGAGTTGTATGTATAGCGATGGGCAAATCCCGTGGCGATTATACAAATCCTGAAAGGCTTTACTAACAATAACCCCGGATGAAATCCGGGGGATAAAAATAAAAATGAACGAAACAACCCATACACACGCCGAATTATCAGACCAGTTCAATACTGATGAAGCAAGGGTGAACTGGCACGATGAAACATTGTGGTGGGTGCGCCAGAAAAGAGATAAAGCTGCATGGACATTACCAGAATGGGAGCAACTGCGTGAAACAGCCAGTCGCATTAAACTGAATACGCTATCCAACCTGGAAGCATATTTAAAAATGTTTGAAGAGAATGCGCAGAAAAATGGTATTACTGTTCATTGGGCGGCAGATGGAAAAGAACACAATGCCATTGTGCACAGCATTCTGCAAAAACATAAGGTTGCACAAATTGTAAAGAGCAAATCGATGCTCACAGAAGAATGTCACCTCAACGAATACCTTGCAGCAAATGGCATTGAAGTAATAGACACAGATTTGGGCGAACGCATTGTGCAATTGGCAAATGAAGCACCAAGTCATATTGTATTGCCATGCATTCATAAAAAGAAAGAAGAAATAGGCGATCTTTTTCATGAACATTTAGGAACGCCGGCAGGCAATGCAGACCCGCAATTTTTAACCAATGCAGCAAGAATACATTTGCGTGAAAAATTTCTTACACGGAAAATAGCTATCACAGGTGTAAACTTTGCCATTGCAGAAACCGGTGAATTTGTAGTGTGTACCAATGAAGGCAATGCCGATATGGGGGCACACCTTGCAGATGTGCATATAGCATGTATGGGCATTGAAAAACTGATACCACAACGCAATCACCTTGGTGTTTTTTTGAGATTATTGGCAAGAAGTGCAACGGGGCAACCTGTTACAACATATTCCAGTCATTTTGTAAAACCCCAGCCTGGGCAGGAGTTGCATATTGTTCTTGTAGATAATGAACGAAGTACACAATTGGGTAGGGAAGATTTTCGCAATTCGCTAAAATGTATACGCTGTGGTGCATGCATGAACACGTGTCCTGTATACAGGAGAAGCGGCGGCCATAGTTACCACACTGCTGTTGCGGGGCCAATAGGTGCTATTCTTGCACCCAATCTTGATATGAAAGCAAATGCAGATTTGCCTTTTGCATCAACGTTATGCGGGTCGTGCAGCAATGTTTGTCCTGTAAAAATTGATATTCATACACAGTTGTATAAATGGCGACAGGTAATTACGCAGCAAGGTTATTCACCCAAAACAAAAACTGTAGCCATGAAGGCGATGGCTGCAACATTATCTGCACCATCATTATACCGCAGCGCAGGAAAAATGGGCAGATGGGTTATTAAACACATGCCGTGGCTGGTAAACAATAAACTTAACGCCTGGTACAAACAAAGAGAAATGCCGGCGCCACCTAAAGAATCGTTTGGAGAATGGTATAAGAAGAATAGGAAGCCGTGAATCGTGAATCGTGAATCGTGAATCGTGAATCGTGAATCGTGAATCGTGAATCGTGAATCGTGAATCGTGAATCGTGAATCGTGAATCGTGAATCGTGAGTGATTCTTGGCAATGCAAGGTATGCTATAATTTAAGCAAGCCCTGAAAGGGCGTAATTACTATAGCCCCGGGTGAAACCCGGGGTATAAAATGAAATTTTAACGTGCAGCCCTGACGGGGCGAAACAAAAAAATATTGAATAGCCGCGAAAAAATATTATCAGCAGTAAAAAAAAATCAACCAGCATTGGAGGAATTACCTTCTTTAGAAAATATTGCTGCAATACGGTTTGATAATCCGCAGGAAAAATTTAAAACTGTACTGGAAAGTATCGGCGGTGTTTTGCTAAAGGCTGAAAATTTGCAACAGGTAGCAGATTATGTAAAGACAAATTATACAGAAGGCGATAAATACATTACCACCATAGCTAAGCTTGATGGTATTGAAGCAATAAACAATGATGAAGATCCGCATTTTCTTGAAGATGTTGAAGTGGCGATTATAAAAGGAAATTTTGGCGTTGCAGAAAACTCGGCCATATGGGTAAGCGGAGATGCTGTTAAAACACGTGTGCTGCCGTTTATTTGTCAGCACCTTGTTGTGGTACTGAATGAAAACGAAATTGTACACAACATGCATGAAGCGTACGAGAAAATTGCGGCCGCACAATATGATTATGCTGTGTTTATTGCCGGTCCTTCTAAAACAGCAGATATAGAGCAATCGCTTGTGCTGGGTGCGCATGGCCCTAAAACCATGACGGTGTTCTTCATTCCGTCAAATGCATAAAATTCGAAGCTGCTTTACAAAAAACTATACGCCCCGCAGTAAATTTTCTTCAATTGGCCTGTTTATTTAAAGGCTACATATCTTTTGCTGCAATTACTATAAAATATGGGGTCAAATTTGTATTATTGCCGCATTATCGGTTAAAGTTTTTTGCTGCCTCCTTTATTTTATAAAAAGACCACTAAGTTTTTCATTATCAACAATATCATTCCTGAAGAATTTAACCGATTAGTTCGCTTTACATAAAATGTTTTCGGTTTTTTAAAAATGCGCTACTGCATTTTGCAGGCATTAATAATTATATGGCTTTACGTTCAATTTTTGCAAAGTTAAATAACAAGCATTTTTTTTCCCTTGCGGGTAATGTAATTATGTCGGGTCTTGCCATTGTTTTAATGGCTGTACTTTACCGTTGTTTGCCCGATAAATCTGAAATGGGCAATTGGGTATTTTTTCAAACCATATTTGCTTTGGTAGAAATGTTGCGTACAGGATTTTTATCTGTAGCAGTTGTAAAATTTTATTCGGGTGCAAGTAAAGAAAGATCCGCAGAAGTAATTGGCTCTGCATGGGTACTTGCCAGCGCCATTACATTTGGATTACTGGTATTGAATGTACCTGCATTATTGTTGTTGAAAATTGTAAAAATAGATGGGCTTGCATTTTTTCTTAAATGGTTTGGCGTAAGTTATCTTTTTTCCCTGCCCATGTTTATTGCAAATTGTGTGTTGCAGGCAGAAGCTAGGTTCGACAGGTTGTTGTACATGCGCCTGGTAAACCAGGGTTCCTTATTAATTTTTGTAGTGGTGCTTATTTTCATGAACAAGTTAACGCTTGGCACACTTGTTTACTCAAACCTGTTATCGTTATTAATTACCAGCATATTTGTTCTGTCAAAAGGATGGACACATTTCTGGGCATGGAAAAGCCGCACAACAAAATGTTTTCGCGAGTTATATGATTTTGGTAAATACAGTGTGCTGGGTTATATCAGTTCATCGCTGCTGCGTGTTTCAGATATATTTATCATTACCAGCATGCTTGGTACAGAAGCAGTAGCCAAATACAATATAGGGTTGAAATTATTGGAAGTAATAGAAATTCCTTTAAGAAGTTTTATTGCTACTGCAATGCCAACCATGTCTGCTGCGTATAACCGCGGCTTGAAAAATGAAGTGGTGTATACCATGAAGAAATATGCAGGCATGCTTACGTTTGCGCTTATACCAGTTTGCATAGGCACTGTATTTTTTGCAGACATTGCGGTATTCATTCTCGGCGGAAAAAAATACGTAGGAACAGAAGTGGGCAATGTGCTTCGAATGTTTATGACATTTGCATTGTTGTTTCCTACAGACAGGTTTCTTGCGCTGGGGCTGGATGTTATTCACAAACCCAACATCAACTTCATTAAAATAACCATAATGCTGGTGGTAAATATTGTTACAGACATAGCAGGCATCTGGTTGTTTGGAAATATTAGCGGCGTAGCGCTTGCTACCTTCTTCCCGCTTATTACTGGTGTGCTTATTGGTTATTTATCCATGCGCAAATACCAGTATTTTACTTTGCCGCAATTCCTCACCGTAGGTTATACGGAGTTAAAAGTGTTTCTTAGGGAGAAATTGAATTTACGCAGGCCTTTGCTACCCTAAAATTGCGACGGGGTTTTAGTTTTTGCCGGTATATGGTCACCGTTTTGAGCCATTCTGTTTTCCTCCTCCAGGTTTACGCAATCGATTGCGTAGATATTCTGTTTTAATTTTACAGCCGGTTTATTTTTGTAGAGTGCTGTATTTAGAATTATTCTTTGCACAGCATTTTTTAAAGCCAAATAAACAACTGCTATATGAAAAGAAAGACGATTACCGTCAAAAGGGTTTTCTCGATCCTTTTATTGCTCTCTCCGTTCTATTTCCTGCAGGCACAACACGACAATGCTATTGCAGGCATTTCTAAAAAAACAATTTCAGCCGACTTCGCAAATGCCGAAAAGCTGCCAAACGTTCCGCCGGTTACTGTAACCGGAAAGGTGTTGGACGAAAATGGCAAAGGCCTTGCTGGTGTAACTGTAAGCGTTAAAGGCAGTTCAAAAAAAGCTGTACTTACAGACGAAAATGGTTCTTTTTCCATATTGGTAGAAACGGGTAATGAAACGCTGGTCTTTTCCTACGTTGGGCATGCCCAGCAGGAGATGAGCCTTAAAGGAAATACCAACCTCACCGTTAAAATGGTGCAGGACAACAAGGCGCTTGAAGATGTAGTGGTGGTAGGCTATAACACTGTTAAAAGAAAAGATGTAACAGGCGCTGTTGCCGGTATCAATCAGGCAGACATTAAATCACGCCCGGTGGCCAATGCAGTAGAGGCGATGCAGGGAAAAGTTGCGGGTGTTGATATTTCCAGCAATGAACGCCCGGGTACAATTGGTAATATTAACATCAGGGGGGTTCGTTCTCTCCTTGCTTCAAACTCACCTTTATTTGTGGTAGATGGGATACCATTGGTTAGCGGTGGAATAGATGCTTTTAATCCCCAGGATATTGAAACAATTGATGTGCTGAAAGATGCTTCTGCAACGGCTATTTATGGTAGCCGCGGTGCAAATGGTGTAATAATTGTTACCACCAAGCAAGGTAAAAGGGGCAAAGTAACCCTCAATCTTAACAGCTCGGTTAAATTAGACAACCTGCAGGATAGTGAAAAAATGTTCAGCGCAGGCGATTATATTACTTTCCGCAGATGGGCTTATTATTACGCTGGTTTAAACCAAACAACAGGTATCAGCACTAATCCCAGGGGTGACCAACCAACGATTGCTACTGACAGAACTTTTTTTAATGCAACCGGCGATCCTTCTGCCTTTGCTAATTTAATGAAAGGCTGGGCTGGTGGCACATGGAATGGAGTAGCAGTGCCTACTACTGATTGGAGAGGAATGGTAAAACAACAATCTGTAACGTCTGATAATTTGCTGAGTGTAAGCGGTGGCACAGATAAAATAAAAGCATACGGATCTTTTGGTTATTTAAATAATACAGGAACCATCATGGGCCAGTCTTTTAAAAGATATACGGCCAAAACAAATATAGATATACAAGCTACAAAATGGCTTTCTTTTGGAAGCAGCATGAACATTTCTTACTCCAATCAGCAATACGGTCAGTCTACAAGAAATGTAGGAACTGTAGGAACACCTGCTGGCGGTTTATATGAATCTGCAAGGTCTTTATTTCCTTATGCGGTACCGTATGATTCTGCAGGAAACAGAATTATTTTTCCTGGCGGTGACAACTCCTGGAAAAACGTAGTGGGTGAATGGAATAATAATATAGACCAAAGAACTACAATCAGGGCATTCGGTAGTTTGTTTACTCAAATAGATTTGGGGGAAATATTCCGGCCATTAAAGGGATTAAGGTACCGTTTGAATTTTGGACCAGATATTTCAAGTTATACGGATGGGGTTTATATAGATTCTAAATCGGTAGCAAATGGATCAGGTACCGATAACCCTGCTAACAGCATCGCCTCTCTTTTAAAAGGTAAGGCTGTTTCCTACACGTTGGATAATTTGTTGTATTACGACAAAACTATTGGTGACCATAGTTTTGGTATCACTTTATTACAAAGCCAGACTGCAGTAACCGCAGATAGCAGCACCATTAATGGTGTAGGTATTCCTTTAGCTTCTGCAAAATGGAATGCTTTAACAAGTGGAACGGTAACAGGCTCTTTAACCACCAGTTCCAATTTATCCCAGCAACAATTACTATCCTATATGGCCAGGGTTAATTATGGTTATAAAGATAAATACCTGCTAACAGCGTCAATCCGCCGGGATGGTTCATCTGTATTTGCAGAAGGCCACAAATACGATAATTTTCCGAGTATAGCGCTTGCATGGCGTATCAACAGGGAGAGTTTTATGAGTCATGTTGAGTGGGTAAATGATTTGAAATTGAGGGCGGGAGTAGGTATTACAGGAAATTCCGCCGTACAACCTTATTCAACTCAGGGAGCGATTATTTCACTTTTTTACCCTTACTCGTCTACCAATATTGCAGGTTCTACACCTAATTCATTATTTGCAAACCAGGCGCTTAAATGGGAAAAAACAAAGCAGTATAATATTGGGATAGATTTCTCTTTATTTAACAGGAGAATCATGGGTAGTATAGATGCGTACACATCGAAAACCTCAGATTTGTTACAGAATAGAAGCCTGTTAAGTGTGACCGGCTATAGTTCAACCTTTTTTAATATTGCGCAAACAGCCAATCATGGTTATGATATTAGTTTAACAACAGTAAATATTAAGCAAAAAGATTTAATGTGGACTACTACCATAAATGCGTCATGGCAAAAAGATCATATTGTTTCTACAGCTAATGGTGATCAAAATGATATCAACAACAACTTATTTATCGGCCAGCCCCAGGGTGTGATTTATGGGTATAAAGCGGTAGGCTTATGGCAGACAAAAGATACTACATCATACAGAGCCTTTAATGCAAACGGCAATAATTTCTCGCCAGGTTTTACAAGAGTTGCAGACTTAAACGGAGATAATAAAATTGACCCCAATAATGACCGCCAGATTGTAGGATTTACAAGGCCACGTTGGATAGTTGGTATGACAAACACTGTCAGCTATAAGAATTTTGAGCTTTCTATCTTTATATATGGCCGCTTAAACTACACATATAACACGGGAGGTGAAGGACAAGCAGGACGTGGTGTTACCAGGCAGATTGATTATTACAACGAGAATAATAAAAATGCCTATTATCAGAAACCAGTGTATAATGCGGGTAATGCTTCATTGGATCCCTATTATGCTGCATTAGGATACTTGCCAGCTTCTTTTATTAAAGTAAGAAATATCTCTTTGGCTTATAATACCAATAACGGATATATTAAAAAAGCGGGACTCTCCAGTTTAAGGATCTATGTGCAAGTAAGCAATCCGGGACAGTTATTCTCTAAGATTAAATACCTTGACATGGACACTGAGTCTCCAACCTGGAATAGGGGCGTTACATTTGGTATTAATGCGTCGTTTTAATAAAACAAATTTGATTGATATGAAAAAGAATAAATTTTTAATTATACTAGTGATTTTTGCGACGGTATTTATTATTTCGTCCTGCAAAAAAGACTTTTTAAAGGAAACATTGACAACAGCCAGAAACAGTGATTTTTATAAAACTGATGCCGGCATACAGCAATTAGCAGCGGGTGCTTATTACCAGGTTTTCGCTGTTCCGCCAAATGGAGAATGGTATTATTCAGCAACCAACTATGGCACCGATGAGTTTCATGTTGGTGGCGACCCTTCAAATGCACCATGGAATAATTATGACGCCACTTTCAATTCTGTTAACCAGGGTAGTAATACCAATATAGCACTGGCTAATTTTCAATGGGACGCATTGTACATTGGAATTGGAGATGCTAATTTATTGATTGATAATTGTACTAAAAGCACTTCTGCCAGCCCTGCAGTTAAAAGCACATCTTTGGGCGAAGGGTATTTTATGCGTGCTTATAATTACTTAAGATTAGTAAGCCAATATGGAGCCGTTCCCCTGCAGCTTTCTCCAATTAATTCAGTGGTATCGGAATTTACAAGAGCAGCCCCAAAAGATGTATATGCACAAATAATTGCTGATTTGAAGGCGGCCATACCATTGTTACCAATAAGCGGAGGCCCTTCGCATATTACCCAGGATGCTGCCTCACACTATCTGGCAAAAGCTTATTTATTCAGGGCAAGTGAAATAAATAGTTCATGGAACACTGATACCAAAGCTGCTGATTTAGCAGCTATCGGACCGCTTTGCGATGCAGTAATAGCACGTCATCCCCTGGCTGCAAATTTTTCAAGCATATTTAATTTTACAGGAATAAATTCCGCCAATGAATCATTACCGGAAGTTATTCTGTCTGCTCAATTTACCAATGACTTAAATACCAACCTTCAGAATGGCAATACACAGCATTTGTATTTTGTTTCAAGATATGATATACAAGATCAGATGCAACGTGATTTAACAGGCGACAGGCCTTTTAGCAGGTTGGCAACTACTTATTACGATTATCGTGTGTATGATATGGTGAATGATTCAAGGTTCTGGAAATCATTCAGGACCAAAAGTGCTATCAATGGTGCTGCACCGGTAGCTCCAAATAAATCAGGAGATCTGGGGATTATGTTTGTAATCAATCAGCCAGGTGATACACGGTTCCCGCTGTCAAAAATATGCAAAACCACTTCTGGTGTCAATCTGGTTAATGATGTGAATGGTACCGGAAGGGCCATACCTACTACGTATGTTGCTTATCCTAATGGCGCAACTGCCGACGGCGCACTGAATACAGATTTAACTACAGTATACCAGGCGTTTCCTTCTTTGAATAAATACCTGGATGGTTCCAGAAACTCATTAAATGATGTTGTTGGCCATAGAGATTTTATTTTAGCAAGAAGTGCTGAAACTTATTTAATAGCGGCAGAAGCAAAAATCAGGTTGGCGCAGGCTGGTTCAGGTAGTTATACAGATGCATTGCCCTATATTAATGCCGTAAGAACAAGAGCACAATATGCAAGTGGAGAAAACCGGTCTGCATACAATGATGGGGGTAATACATTGACGGCTGGTCTTCAATCACCTCTAATTAATTCATTTTATGCGGGCAATTCATACTATGAATCAAATAATATCCCTGTAACCACTGCAGCTTCTGCAAACCTCGCTGTTGCTGGCATTAATCCCTTACCTGCCCAGGACGAATACATCATCGGCAAATTAGGTTTAACCAGTGATTACGACAGGATGTTGGCTTTTGTTCTTAATGAGCGTTCCCGCGAGTTGATGGGTGAATATAAACGTTGGGAAGATTTGTCAAGAACTTTAACCTTAGTGAAGAGGGTACAGGTTTTTAATCCGGAAGGTGCGCCGAATATAAAAGCTACCCACACTTTGCGCCCAATACCACAAAATTTTCTTGATGGCGTTCAGGCTAACGGGGTAAACCTGACACCAACTCAAAAACAAGCCATGCAAAATCCCGGGTATTAATTAATTTCTCATAACAGCAGAAATAAAAAGGGCGGTCAATTTATATTGTACCGTCCTTTTGTTTTTATAAAATGGTACTGTTATTATTTTGTATCGAAAATTTTTTAGCAATGAAACAATCAATACTGTTTAAAACATTCTGCCTGTTACTTATGGCGATTCCTTTTAGCACGTTTGCGCAAACAACGCCCAAAGGAAATGATGTAAATACACCTTTGCACTTGTTGCAGCCAGATTATACGGTGCCATATGGTGTGCCTGTAAAAGACAGTATAAAAAAAGTACTCGATCGCATTTACAATTACCTTGATGCGGTTACACCTGCGCAGCTGGTAAATAAAAAAACCAATGAAGTAATAACTGATTATTCAAAAGCAGATAGCAATACTATTTTTAAGCCCGGAGATTTTAGGCTGATGAGTTATGAATGGGGCGTTACCTACAGTGGTATGTTGCTGGTTGCAGAAGCTACTGGCGACAAGAAGTATGCTGATTATACAAATAAACGTTTGCAGTTTATAGCATCAATTGCGCCATCATTAAAAAATTTGTATGCAAAGAACCCTGCTGCGCCTAACCCTATCCGTGGTTTTCTTAACCCGCATGCACTGGATGATGGCGGTGCCCTTAGTGCAGCCATGATTAAAAGTCAGCGCAGTAACCCGCAGCAATCTGCACTGATGCCATTGATAGAAAATTTTCTGCAGTACATCAGCACAAAAGAATTCAGGCTTGCAGATGGAACACTTGCCCGCAACAGGCCACAGCAAAACAGTTTATGGCTTGATGATTTGTACATGGCTGTTCCCGCATTGGCGCAAATGGGCAAGCTAACCGGCGATGGAAAATATTACGATGATGCGGTAAAGCAAATACAACAGTTTACTGCCCGAATGTTTAATAAAGAAAAAGGCGTTTATATGCATGGCTGGGTACAAGGCATGCAGGAACATCCGCAATACCATTGGGCAAGGGCAAATGGATGGGCTATTTTAGCAATGGTAGAACTGCTGGATGTATTGCCGGAAAATCATCCTGAAAGAAACAATATACTTGCACAGTTAAGGGCACATATTAAAGGCATTGCTTCCTATCAGTCTGATAAAGGTTTGTGGCACCAGTTGCTTGACAGGAATGATTCTTATCTCGAAACTTCGGCAACTGCTATTTATACCTATTGCATTGCACATGCTATTAATAAAGGCTGGATTGATGGTGTTGCTTATGCTCCTGTTGCTGCATTGGGTTGGGCCGGTGTTTCTACTAAGGTAAATGCTATGGGCCAGGTAGAAGGCGTTTGTGTAGGCACAGGTATGGGCTTCGACCCTGCATTTTATTATTACCGTCCTGTAAATGTATTTGCTGCTCACGGTTATGGGCCGGTGCTTTTAGCCGGTGGTGAAATGATACAGTTGCTAAAGAAAAATGCTTTCAAAATAAACGATAGTTCATTACAGTTTTATAATGAAAAATAAAATCAGTCAGCGGTAATTTTTTTACCGGGTTAAATCTGTGAATCTGCAGCAAAAATATTTCCTTCTAAAGAAAACCCGGTTAAATCAATATCTTCAGCCAAATAAACGGCTTAAGAATCTTCATGCTTACCAATGCGGAGAAAATACAATTCAAGGTTAAGTTAAAAGAATTTTGCCAGCAGCATATTGAGAAAAGGATTGTTGCTGCAAAAGAGGCTATCACCAATGCACAGGAAGCAGCCAATAATGAAGAGAAA
This sequence comes from Chitinophagaceae bacterium, assembly GCA_044227095.1. Classification (GTDB taxonomy): domain Bacteria; phylum Bacteroidota; class Bacteroidia; order Chitinophagales; family Chitinophagaceae; genus JACMLD01. The sequence goes on from JBGAFV010000001.1 coordinate 2,131,706, forward strand.
AGTTCTGCCGGCGATAAATATGAAACTGGCCGTGCCATGGGCCATTTGCAAAAAGAGATGCATGCAAGACAATTATCGGAATATATAAAAGAGCTAAGCAGGTTGCTGGAAGTGAATGCGGGAGTATTATACGATCGTGTTGCTGCAGGTGCATTTATTCAAACTAATCAGTTGTCTTTTTTTATAGCAGCAGGCTTGGGTAAACAGGTAGTTGATGACGAGCAAATATTTTTTCTTTCTCCCAATGCACCATTGGTTGCAACACTTCAAAATAAAAAGAAAGGAGATGGTTTTGTTTTTAATAAGGAAGAGCTGGTAATTACCGAAATTTTTTAAGAGTCGGTTTATAGTCTAATAGTCATTAGTACAGAGTTTATTCTTATTTCTTGACTATAGACTATCGATTATTGACTTACGACTGTATCGCCTTCCTCACCTCAGGTGCCACCTTTGTTCCCAGCAATTCTATTGAACGCATAATAGATGTATGCGGCATTGCACCCATGCTCATTTGCGCAAGAAAGCGGTCGTGTTTAAACAATTCGTGTTCGTATAAAATTTTATCAATTACCTGTTGAGGGCTTCCTACAAGTAAAGATCCCTTTGGCGAACGCATGTACTCAAACTGTTCACGTGTTATACCAGACCAGCCACGTTCTCTTCCAATCCTGGTCATCACATCGGCATACGAAGGATAAAATTCATCAGAAGCCTGTTGTGATGTGTCTGCAACAAATGTGTGTGAATTAATTCCCACCAATGGTTTTTTGTGACCAGCTTTTTCTGATGAGTTTCTGTATAAATTAATCAATGGCACAAACTGATCGGGCATACCGCCAATTATAGCAAGCGCCATTGGCAAATGAAGTGAAGCTGCACGTACTGCAGATTCGGGTGTACCGCCAACAGCAATCCAGATGGGTAATTTATCATTAAATGGTCTCGGATAAACGCCGAGGTTATTAATAGAAGGTCGGTGTTTTCCTTTCCAGCTTATTTTTTCGCTTTCATTCAGCTTTACCAGCAGATCGAGTTTTTCAGAAAACAATTCATCATAGTCTTTTAAATCGTAGCCAAACAATGGAAACGATTCTATAAAAGATCCACGGCCAGCCATTATTTCTGCACGTCCACCGGATAAAAGATCAATGGTAGCAAAATCCTGGAACACACGCACAGGATCATCAGAGCTTAATACCGTAACTGCACTGGAGAGTTTTATCTTTTCTGTTATTGCAGCAGCAGCACCAAGTATAACAGCAGGAGAAGAAGCAATATAGTCAGGGCGATGGTGTTCGCCTATAGCAAAAACATCAAGGCCTGCTTGTTCTGCAAGTTTTACTTCTTCAAGCAGGTTGCTTACACGTTCGCGGGCACTAATTTTTTTTCCGGTTACCGGGTCTGCGGTTATATCTGCAAAAGTGTATACACCTATTTCCATAATTGTAGGTACATTTATTTCTTCTGAAATTTAAAAATACTGTCTTTAGCCTGTAATACATCATTTTAATGATTTGGTTCAGCTAGAATGACTACTATCTGAATAAAAACTGTTGGCACAACAGTAGATTTTACGGTTTGTAGCCCTTCATGTTACTAAGAACAAAAAGTAAATAATAAATGAAAAGAATACTAACGATAACCATCGCCATTTTTCTTGTAAATTTTTCAGCAAAATGTTTAGCGCAGCAATTATCATGGACGGAAGTAGCACCGGGCGTATGGAAAGGCGTTGTTGGTACACCTGAAGCGTACGATTTTTTAAAAGCAGCAGCGGTTGCACCCAATTCAGCTGCCATTGCAAAGCTTGCATCAGGATCTTTTCCTTTTGATAAAGCTGATCTATTAGCAACCACTACAGATAATAAAACGTATTTGCGTTTTCCTTTGGAGAAAGAAGAACAACTATTTGGGTTTGGATTAAATTTTCAAACAGTTCATCAGCGTGGAAGAATTATGCAATTGCATGTTGACCATTATGGCGGAAGGGATAACGGACGCACGCATTCGCCAACACCTTTTTATGTTTCCTCAAGAGGTTATGGTGTGTTTATTAATTCGGCAAGATATTTAAATGTATATGCGGGTACTGCTTTAAGAAAAGACAGTAAAACACCTGCACATGAACAAGACAGGAACACAGATACTAATTGGACTGCCCAACCTTATTCTGATGGCGTAGAAATTTTAGTACCTGCTGCAGGAGTAGAAGTTTATGTATTTGCCGGCCCAACTACTTTAGATGCGGTAAGAAGATTTAATTTATATAATGGCGGCGGATGTTTACCACCACGCTGGGGACTGGGTTTTACACAAAGGGTTAAATCTTTGTACACTTCGGATGAAGTAGAAAAAGAAGCGGATGAATTTGCAGCCAAAGGTTATCCATTAGATTTTATAGGGCTTGAGCCTGGGTGGCAAAGTAAATCTTACCCTGGTAGTTTTGAATGGGATAAGACGAGATATCCTGATCCTACAGGCTTTATTACTAAAATGCTGCAGAAAAACATTCGCCTTAATTTATGGATCAATCCATATGTTTCTAAATACTCGCCCATTTATAAAAATATATTGCCTTACACAGGTTCTCATACAGTTTGGAATGGCATAGTTCCGGATTTTACAATGGAACAGGCACGGAAATATTTTTTTGAACAATTGCAGAATGATCAGATTAAGCCCGGTGTAAGCGGTTACAAGATTGATGAAGTAGATGGTTTTGATAGCTGGGTTTGGCCCGACGTGGCAACATTTCCGGGCGGCCTTTCTGCAGAACAAATGCGGCAAACGTATGGTGTATTACTGCAGCGTTACAGCACAGAAGTTTTTCATCAGCAAAATAAAAGAACCTATGGCTTGGTAAGGGCTTCCAATGCAGGTGCGGTTTCTTACTCTTATGTTATTTACAATGATTATTACAAGCACGAAGATTTTATAACCGCACTGGTAAACAGCGGTTATGCAGGAGTGTTATGGACACCTGAAGTAAGGGCATCTAACAATGCTGAAGAATGGGTAAGAAGGATGCAAACAGTTATATTTTCACCAATGGCAATGATCAATGCATGGTCTAGCGGTACTAAGCCCTGGTCTTATACTGAAGTTGCGGAAGAAGTAAAACAACTGTCTTTGTTGCGCATGCAAATGATACCATATTGGTATACTGCTTTTGCCAAATATCATTTTGAAGGAACACCGCCATTTAGGGCAATGAACCTTGAAGAAGGATTTAAACAAGATGCAACAAAAGAAGCTGTAAACACCAACCTTGAAGAGAACCCGTATTTACTGGCAACCAATAAAGAAATTAAAGATCAGTATATGGCTGGTGAATATTTACTGGTAGCACCATTGTTTGCAGGAAATAAAACACGTAAAGTTGTTTTACCCAAAGGCAATTGGTACGATTTCTATACAGGTGCATTTGCAGGTAATGGACAAGTAATTACGGTTACAGCAGGCATTGATAAAATTCCTGTTTTTGTAAAAGATGGCGCAATCATTCCATTTCAAACTGCTTTGCTGCATGCAGCAAAGAAAGGAGAGAAGACAAATATTGAATTCAGGCATTACGGAGAAAAAAATGGTTTGTACAATTTGTACGATGATGATGGCGAAACTTTTGATTATGAAAAAGGATCGTACAGCTGGCGTACTGTAAAAATGGAGAAAAATAAAAAAGGAGAATGGGTGGGTTCTATCTCATCTCCGGAAAAAGATAAACCCAATACAGTTGGTATTGTTAGCTACAAACACATGAAGTAAGATATTTTCTTGTATAAGCACCGCTCTCACTAACCCCGTCCTAAGGCACGAGGTTATTTAGTTATCCAGCAACCGTCTGTGATAATTAACCTGCCCGAGATGATAACCAAGATGCGTTGCAAGATGAACAAGCAAATACGCAGTGCTGGTTTTTTCTTCCCATACCAAAAGCGGGTATTCTGTTGCAAGTTGTTCTTCTTTAACAAGCGGTAATGCTTTTTCAAGAACAACAATAGTATCATCAATTTTTTTCAGCAACTCATTCCTGCTAATGTTTTTTAACGAGAACTCCAGTTCGCGGTTTCTTATATAACCCGTATTGCCATACACTGCGCCAATATAAGTATTGAGATTGCCTACAAGGTGCAAACACAAATTGCCTGCAGAATTGACAATAGCTTTACTGGTAAGCCAAATGGCATCTTCATTTTTGTACAGGCTTATTTCTGTTTTTAGTTTGTTCAAGTCCCTCACTAAAAATGTTTTCAATAATTCTGGCAGCATAGCTTATTTATTTTTATAGACAAACATTTGTTTTTCATGGTGGCATTCTTGCCCGCCCGGATGAACAAACATTTTTTATCCGTTCGGACGGGCGTCGCACACTTCAGCAATAGCAACACAATTGATCTTTTCTTGACTGTACTAAATTGTATTAATACCAGGTATCAAACTATAATGCACGTAAGATAACAATTGCATAGAATTTTGGGCTAAAGCTCAGTTCAAATGGGCTTTCTAAACACAGTGGTTAAGCGCTGGGTTACCTAAGTAGCTCATAATTGGTTTTAGCCAAACGCATCGTACATGTTCGAGCATTAACGTTGTCAAATCTTCAAATGCGAATTTGAAATGCTTTCACAAAATAATCGTAGCTTAGGATACCTTCATCGTAATTCCTCCCTTTGAACCTCTATTTATTTTATCACCTAAAATTATTGTTCATGAAAAAGATTCAATTCATTTGCGGATGTTTTGCTTTATTCCTGGTTTCCTGCGGAGGCGACGCTAGTAAACCGGCAACAACTGAAGCAGCGCCTGCAGAAAAAACAACAAGCTCTATGGCCCAAAAAAATCTTGACGCTATGCATGCTGTTGACAAAGCTTTTGAAACGGGTGATGCAAGCGGTCTAGATAGTGTTATTGCTCCAAATTTTGTAGATCATACAGATAAGGGAGATAAAAACAGGGACACATTAAAAGCAATGATTAAAATGTGGCATGATGCTGATAAGACAATGAAAATGGAAACGCTAAAAGAGGTGGCCGATGATGACTATGTTTTTTCACAGACGCATGTATCAGGAACTGGCGATGGTGTAATGATGCCTAAAGGCCCTTACGATATGCATTCTGTTGAAGTAGTAAAGTTTAAAGACGGAAAAGCAGTAGAGCATTGGGGCTATATGGAAATGGGCGAAGTAAGTAAGATGATGGAAAAAATGATGGGCGATATGAAAGCGCCGCCAAAGAAAAAATAAATGAGTGATAATAAAAATGGCTGTCAGTTATAACGACAGCCATTTTTTATTGCTTTAATAAATGTGCAATTACTTAAGATTGGTTTCAAATAATTTGAAGATGCGTTTGTATTCATCTGTCCAACTGCTGGGCTCTACAAATCCATGATCTTCCATTGGGTAACCAATAATTTCCCAATTGTCTTTTCCAAGTTCTATCAGTCGCTGAGACAGTTTTATTGCATCCTGGAAATTTACATTGGTATCTACAATGCCATGGCAAATAAGCAAGTGCCCCTTTAAACCATTAGCCCAGTAATAAGGAGAACTTCTGTGATAAGCAATGCTGTCTGTGAATGGCTCATTCAAAATATTAGAAGTATAACCATGATTGTATTGTGCCCAGTCTGTAACAGGACGAAGCGCAGCACCGGCAGCAAATACATCAGGCGTTGTAAACAATGCCATCAGCGTAATAAAACCTCCGTAAGATCCGCCATACAATCCTATATGTTTTGCATCAACCCCGAGTGAATCTACCATGTATTTGGCAGCATCCACCTGGTCGGTTAAATCTTTACCGCCCATAAAACGGTAAATGCCCGTACGCCAGTCTCGGCCATAGCCGGCACTTGCGCGGTAATCTATATCAAGCACAGTATAACCCTTGTCTGCAAGCATATTGTTAAACATGTACTCCCTGAAGTAGCTGCTCCACCATTTGTGTGCGTTTTGTAAATACCCTGCGCCATGTACAAATATTACTCCGGGTTTAGAAGGTGCTGCGTTGGCAGGTTTATATACACGTGCATATACCTGTGCGCCATCTCTTGCCGTAATGGTTATTACCTGCGGATCTTTCCATTTGTAAGAATTAAATTCTTCGGTGGTTGCTTTATTGGTTACCTGTATATATTTAGAACCTTGCTTATTATCTTGAACATATAGTTCCCACGGCTTATTGCTATAAGAATATAAAAAAGCAATTTGTTTTTCGTCTGGCGAAATGGTTACCTGGTTAGCGCCGGTAAGCGTAGTAATTCTTTCTGCTTTACCACCAGTTACCGGTAAGCGATAAAATTGTTTTTCGCCAGGATGTACTTCATTGGTTGTAATATAGAAATATTTTTTGTCGATAGACAAATCAGCTTCCTGTACTTCATATTTTCCGCTGGTAAGTGCTTTCTTTTCGCCGGTGTTTACATTAACAGTATAAAGGTGAGAATAGCCCGTTGCTTCAGACTGGTACCAGAAAGTATTTTCGTCTATCCATCCTGTATTGGATCCGCCAAAATCTCCGCCAATACCCGGACCGCTTACCCATGCATCGTCATGCTGCCTGTCTAACAATTTTATTTTACCAGTTACAGGATCTAAAAGATATAACCACCTGTCTTTATTATCTGCAGCATAAGCAGCTATTACAACGTGTGTACCTTTATCAGACCAAACAGGATTTGTAAAACTCACAACCCTGTTTGCAGAATCTTTCAATTTCTTTTTATATACTTCAGGGTAATCTTTAAAATAAGCAGGAATATCTTTTATACCGTCTATATCTGCTGGCTTTACCTGTAACACCGTATCTTTTTCTATATCGAATATAAATAGCTCCTGTGTGCCTTGTGTGGCGCCTACTTTGGTGCGACCGGGTATATCTTCTGTAAACCCGCTTTCAGTAACATAATTAGGCACAATAGTAGATTTGCCACGTTCTGCTTTGTATAGAATATAAGTAATAAATTTTCCGTCGGGGCTTATTGTGGTTCTGTAAAGACTTTTGTCTTCAATATAAATTGTCTTTAGTGTTTTCTTTTTTGCAATAGCGTTTGCCATAGAATCTGTGAGATCCCTTTTATGTTTGCGGCTGCGCAATACATCAAAATTTCTTAGCTGATCTTCTTTCAACCATTTTTCCTGAGTATTAAGGTTGTCTTTTTTCAGATCTTTTGGTGAGGCATTGCCGCGTTGAAAATTGCTCAACTGTATTATTAATCCTGTAGTAATATCCCATGCGTACAGGTTTTGATTAAGCGTATAAACAATCCTGGAATCATTAAAAGAAAAATAAGGATCACTTTCAACATCGGCTGTTTGTGTAATACGGCGTTCTTTACCCGTTTTTACATCGCCCATAAAAATATCGCCGTCTTTGTCGTAAACATAACTGCTCCTGTTGCTATTATAGTTTACATCCCTCTCCCGCAAAATAGATTGCCTTTGCGCATACGTTGTTTTTTGCGGCACCATATTATCTCGGCTCACATAGTAAAGCGAATCTGTAATGGCTTTTTCCGGGTTCCAGTTAAAATAAATGTATTTACTATCGCGGCTCCAGCTTATACCGGTTGGAGATGTTCCAATCCATTTTGGGTCACGCATTATTTTTTCAACCGTTAATGGCGCAAGCTGGTTTTGTGCAAGCGTTGTTACTGTAGTAAACAGTAAAACAATAAAGCTGATTTTTCTCATACTGTGTTTTGGTAATTGGTTATAATATAATTCCGCTTAAAATAGCAAATGCTACTGAAAAATAAATGATCAATCCCGTTACATCTACAAGTGTTGCCACAAAGGGTGCAGAAGAAACTGCAGGGTCTGCACCCAGTCTTTTTAATACAAGCGGCAACATAGAACCGCTTAGCGTTCCCCACAATACAACACCCACAAGCGAGACGCCTACTGCATAAGCAATGGGCAAATAATGTGGCCCGTATACAGAAGGAAATATCTGGGACCAAACTATTATTCTTGTAAAACCTATCAATCCCAATACACTACCCAGCAAAAGACCAGAAATAATTTCTCTTCTCATTACACGCCACCAGTCTTTTACTGTTATTTCTCCAACGGCCATTGCCTGTATAATAAGTGTTGATGCCTGCGACCCGCTATTGCCCCCGCTTGAAATAATTAATGGTACAAACAATACAAGCACTACAGCTTTTGCAATTTCGCCTTCAAAATATTTCATAGCGGTAGCGGTAAGCATTTCTCCAAGAAATAAAACCACCAGCCATACAATTCTTTTTTTAAACAAGCTGTAAAGCGATATTTCCAGGTAAGGTTCTTCCAATGCTTCGGTACCACCCATTTTTTGCATGTCTTCACTAAACTCTTCGCTGGCTACCCAAAGTATGTCATCAATCGTTACAATACCCAGTAGCAAATTGTTATTGTCTACCACGGGCAGGGCTACACGATTATTCATTTTAAAAGTCTGGCTGGCAATTTCCTGGTCGTCGTTTACATTAAGCGTTATGTAGCGGTTGTCTATAATTTCGCTTACTTTTTTATCAGGGCTGGCAAGAATAATTTCGCGGATGCGCACATCATCAATAAAAACTCCTTTATCATCTACCACATAGATAACGTCAATGGTTTCGCTGTCTTTACCAACGTTACGGATTTGCTGTAATACATCCTGCACTGTCCATTCAAGCGGTACGGCAATATAATCGGGTGTCATCAGCCTGCCTACACTGCTTTCGGGATAGCCCAGCAGCGCAAGCGTTACTTTTCTTTCTTCGGGATCAAGTGTCTTAATCAATTCTTTTACTACTTCGCCGGGCAATTCTTCCAGGAAAGCGGTTCGGTCATCCGGAGGAAGTTCATTTAGTAATTCTGCAGTTTTTAGCGGTGGTAGGTCGTGAATAATATTTTTTTGCGTAGCCAGGTCCAGTATTTTAAACACTTTGGCAGCCCGGTGCACACTCATATTGGCCAGTATACGGCTTTCATAATCGGGATATTCATTAATAAGTTCTGCTACATCGCTGATGTTCTGGTGGTTTAGCCATTCTTTAATGCGCAGCACATCATCGCTCTGCACTATTTCAAGAAATTGCTCCTGCATGGTAGGTTCTTCTAACTCTAAGCTCATGCTTCAAATTTACCTTTTCTTATATTTAAAAGGCCAATTGTTAATTGTAAACTGATGAACTAATTTCAGCTTCCGGGAAAATTAAAACTGTTTTAATTTGGAAGACGATTTGATAACAGAAAATTTTTTAGCGAAAATGATGCAGCCTTATCTTTTTATAGCGCCTACAGTTTCTATGGGCCGCGGTGTATTTACGAATGAACCAATAGAAAAAGGAATGGTGATTGAAATAGCACCTGTTATTGTAATGACTGCAGAGGATAGAAAGAAACTGGATGAAACGCTCCTGCACGATTATATTTTTGAATGGGGCGATAATGAATGTTGCATGGCACTGGGTTATATTCCTGTGTACAATCATTCCTACAATTCAAACTGCGACTATGAAATGGATTTTGATGGGCAAACTATTACAATAGTAACAATGCGCAACATTGAAGCCGGGGAAGAATTGTTTATCAATTACAATGGTGAGTATAACGATACAAAACCTGTGTGGTTTGAAACGGCTTAGTTGCAATTTTCTTTGTTATACATACGCTCCCATTATTACTTCGCCCAAATTGTTAGTCCGATTGGATCAAAAATAAAACTATCCGCTTTTGTAAAGAACGAAGTCTTAAATTTCATTGTTTTTGAAAAATCTTTTAATTGACCGCTCAATTTTGTCAATAGTTGATCCCTGGTTAAGTTTTCGTAATCTCTTTTTGGAAGATTGAAATACATATTTTTTGGTTCAAATTCTATCCGTGTTTCTGATCCGTTTTTGCCATTGTCATATATATTTACTCCTACCAGTACAAGTGTGTTTTCATTTGATGATTCAAAAAGCCCAACCTTGTATTGTGCAATTGATTTTTTAGGTTTGTCATGGTCACAAATATTGACTAGCCAGTCTTGCATTGTTTTAAATTTTGAAATTAAACCTGGAGGCGGTGGTTCAATAATTTCCTCTTGCATTACGTCCTGTACTACAAGTATGGTTTTTCCAGATTCATTTTTTGGTAATTGTCCATGCCCCATAAAAGGAAATATTGCTGATAAAAAAATGATCAATAAGCGAGATCTCATAAAATAGTTTGCAATAATGATTTACTGAGCGGCGTCCCCTAAAATTTTACAAACATTAAGAATGCTATCTGTTAGATTTTTTTCCATACATACTTTCCACCCCTTTTTTTGGATGAAAATTTTGAATGTAATTGAATGAGAAAATTTTCAAAATCAGACATGATTCTTGTATCTGCATTTTGAGTTGGTTTTGCAGATGGAGTTGCCGATTTTAAGGCTTCAAAACTTGTATGACGAACTAGTTTTTTCATTTAGAATTGCCTACAGAAATTGAATATTCCTGTGCATATCTAAAATACAAAATTTTCCGGAAGTTTATGTAAAAGAGGGGTCTATTGGAATTAAATGAATGTTGTAAACTTCATAATCCATCATAAGAATCATCAAAATCTGCGTTCCATTAACGCCGCAAAGCGCATTAATCAGTAAGGCGTCCGCCAGCTGCAACCCATGCAGTTATCTTATCCTTGTCTCCTTGTGATAAAGCGGCCCTTGGTGGTTGTGGCATTTGGTCTGCAGTACCAGCCTGGTCTACGGCCCTTGTCTTAATAAGTGTTGAATAATCAACAATATTGCAATCAATAGTATAATTGGGCGATTGTGTTCCATTATGACAGCCAGTAACTGCGCAATTAGTAGCTAGAATAGCTTTTACAGCTGTAAATAATGTACCTGGCGTTCCTGTGCAACCTGTAGCTTTTGCAACAACAGTAACGCTAACACTGCCTGTACAACCATTTACACTTTTTGCAGTGATCTTATACTTGCCGGCAGCAAGATTATTGAATGTGCCTGATGCCTGGAAAGTTCCATCATTAATACTAAATGTAAAAGCACCTGTGGCGCCGCTACCCGTAGCCGTTATACTTCCGGTAGAAGCACTAGCGTCTGTTGGTGTAGCATTACCGGCAGCAACTATTGTTACGCCCGTACACGGATCTGTAGGTGGTGGGGTTGTACCACCGCTGCTGCTTTTGCTGCAGGCGTTAAAAACTACTGCTGAAAAAAATATCAATAAAAGGCTGCAATAAAAGAATGTATGTTTTTTCATAACTAAACAGGTATACCGGTAGTACGCAATTAACGTTTTAACGGATGCCTGTATTGTACAGAAAAATTTATACCAAAACTGCTAAGCCTGATATCTCCGAATCCAACACCACTTAATGGTATTTTAGCATAGGGCTCAACCTGCAAATTCATGTGTTTGCCGATATTTTTTTCAAACCCGCCAGATAGATGAAGTATGGAAAAAACATGGTTGAATGTACTGTCGTTTGTCCACTGTGCCGAAGCAGGCATACCCTGCATATTTTTATACGAATAATCGTAATACTGTTCTTTCATGAAATAAGAAGACAGGCCTGTGCTTGCAAAGAATCGTATTTTGGATGATGGGTTAAATGTATACCTCGCCAGTAATGGCACTTCCCACATGCGGCAATAGCCTTCAACCAGCCTCAGGTCCACATACTGTGTCCAGTAATGTTTAGGCGGATGATAATCGCTGCCATTGAGTGTATAATTCTTCTTCGTGTATATAAGACCGGTATATACGGACCAGTGTTTGCTGAACTGATAACCACCCATCAAGCCAAAATTGTAACCAACGTTATCGCTATGCGTAAACTTAACAGTGCTTAAATCAAGACCAGCAGTAAGTCCTATATTAATTGCCCTGTCGTGTTTAGCTTTCGTTTTTTTTCTGGCAGTATCTGCAGAATCTTTTGTGGTTGCCTTTGTTTCAGGATCAGTTACCGCAACAGGTTTAGCAGCAGGTTTTGTATTAGCTAACGTATCTGATGTGCCTGTAGGCACAACTGCATCTGGGTTATGGATAACAGTGTTGTTGTTTTTTATTTCAGACGTATTGCTGTTGTCTGCAATTATGCCAGTCTGGTCATTATCGTTAGTGTTATTTTCCCGGGCAGCAATGGTATTTTTATTCAACCCATTTTTATTGCCGGGTTTTCTTTGATTTTTATTTGGTATGATAACTCCTGCACCAGCAATATTGGCGTATTTTTTATTGGGGACAGCCTTATAAATAGTATTGGGATTATTAGCTAATGTAATAGCCTGTTGCTGAATTTTTTTATCAACAGTTGAATTTGCTTTGGCGGTTGCTTTATTATTGTTTGCTTCAGGTGCAGATACAACATTACTGGTTTCTGCATTTGCTGTTGTTGATGCAGGTAAATTCTTTTTTTCTGCATTGCTTTCAACTGTAGCTGCATTGCCGGAGGCGTTTGCGCCAGGTATAGTTGTTGTTTTATTATTTGCCGGTTTGCTTTCAATATTTTTATCGCCTGCTATTGTTGTTGACGGTTTGCTATTGATCTTGCCACCATACCAAATTGCACTGCCGGCCAGCGATAAGCCAAGCAGCAACAGGAAGAAAAAGAAAAAGCCCCGGCGCTTTTTTTCTTTTTCCTGTGGCAATTCTTTATCAAGGACTTGCTGAAGCGCATCCCACGACGGTGTACCCGGCGCATGGTAGTGCTCAGCAGCATCCCTGCTTAAACGATCAATATCTTTGTCATCTGGTTTGTACATACGTGTTGTACTGGGTTTGTTGCGAAATGATTTTCCGCAGGTTATGCCTGGCTTTTGACAGGTTGGATTTGGATGCACCCACACTAATCTGAAGTTGGGTGGCTATTTCTTCATGTGTCATTCCTTCTATAGCAAACAGGTTGAATACTGTTCTGTATACCGGCGTTAATTGCTTTATGGCTTCAATTATTTCTTCGTATGATAGCCTGTCGATAGCTGTTTCCTGTGTGTCGGGTATAGCTTCAGCATCTGCGGTGTAAGCATGTCCGTTTACCAAAGAATGGGATTTGCGCAAATAATCAATACAGGTATTAATAATGATGCGCTTAAACCATGCTTTAAACAATGCTTCCGTGTTTAATTGCCTTCCTGCATCAAACATGTGCATGTTTTTAAACAGCTTTACAAAAGATTCATTGGTAAGCTCCTCTGCTTCGGGCTGGTGATTGGTATAGCGATAGCAGATTTTCATTGCATAGCCGTACAGCCAACGGTATACTTCCCCCTGGCTGTTGCGGTCGTTTTTGCAACATCCGTCAACGAGCGTCAATATATTAACAGCTTCATCGCCCAAAATATAGCTGGTGTAAGAAGGTATGGTTATTAATTTATTGTTGCTTTCAATACGAAAGCAGAACTTAGCTGGTTGCCTGTAAAAATATTTTAATTCTAAGTAGTATGCAAGGTTTGGTCTACAAAATTACGCAAATCGTAAAAACCCTAAAAGACTAGCTTTTAACATTTTAATTGCAGCATCGTTAAATTGACGATGGTCTGTGGTCAAAAACCCCCTGTTATGAAATCTTTTCTTACCTCTATTTTCGGTTTTCTGTTTTTATGCCTTGGCTGTTCACAGTCTGTACATGCACAGTCTTCATACGAACGGCCCATGGAAACCACCAGCAATGCTTCGCAGATTTATTTTGAGCTTGGCGGGCCGGGCATTATCTATTCATTTAACTACGATGGCCGCTTTGGCAAATATGAAAACGGACTCGGTTTCAGGGTAGGTTTTGGTGGGGCTTCTGTAAACGGGAGTGGTTATTATGCAATACCTGTTCAGCTTAATTACCTGGCGGGATCCAGAGGAAAATATTTTGAATTTGGTGCAGGGGTAACGCATGCCCCTGGCCTTGAATTATTTGACAACGATGGCGACACTTACGGAACCATGACTTTTGGTTTCAGGAAACAACCTGTTGGAAAAAAAGGTTTTGTATTTCGTGTTGCATTTACACCAATACTTCAGTTTGACCATGGTGGAAGTTTTCTTCCTTTTGCAGGTGTAAGCTGGGGATATAAATTTTAGTATTGAGTATATAGTATTTAGATGCTCGGCAAAGTCTTTATACTGAATACTGCCTTTCTACAAACTCGTAATTACAATAGACGCATTAGCACGTGTACAGGTTTGCGCTTGTAATACATCTTTGCCCGCAATTAGGCTAAGCACTCTTATATCTGTAAGGCTGCCGGTAGAAAATACACCATCCATTATTTTTTTATTAAGCTGTGCATCTATGCTTTTTTTGTTTTGCTGAACAAGGTCGGCAATGCTGATGGTTGCTTTTTCTCTTAATGCATGCAAAATCTTGTTGCTAAAAAAAGTTTTGCCAACATTTAATATAAAATCTTTGCTTTTTAAAGAATAGTCCAAATCTGGAATGATAATAACCTGGCTGCTTGTATCCAGTTGCGGTGTACCCGTTAAGAAAAGCGATCCTTTCTTATCACCATCAAAATCTACTAGTATTTCTACCTTGCCATCTTCTGCACCATTTAATTGTACGTTCTTAATTATCACCTGGCGCCCTTCTATTAGAAATGAAGTGTCTTTTACCAGTTGATTAATGATGCTGTTGATAAATGGATAATCATACTTTGCATTGGTATAAATGGTTATGCCTGGCGTGACATCTGCACTTTGCAATGGCGGTAAAAAAGAAGCTGTATAGTTATTAGTGCTATCGCTATGCAGTTCCGGAAAACAATAAATGCCCAGTGTTGCCTGCAATGTATCTTTAACGCTGTTCATCTTTCCCATTTTTACTGCAGACGGATTTATTTTTATGTAGCCGTATTTATCAAGCGGTATTTTTTTGTTGATTCTTTCTGCAAGCGTTTTGGTAGTGCTGGTAAAATCGAGGCCGTTTACAACACTGTCCATAGAATAACAAAAAGCATTGGTAGAAGATTTTATGCTATCCATTACCTGTTGGGTGATGTCCAGGTTAAACATGGAAACAGTGCATTTTTCATACGCAGTTGCTTTTTGCGCTATTGTTCTTGTATGCACGGTATAGTTTGGCTGAAGCTGTAAAACAGAGTTGATGTAAATATCTGTTTTGCGCATGGGCTCTTTGCCAAAACCGCAACTGCCGCCTATCCATGGCGATGTTTGTTTGCCAAATGCACAAACACATTTTTCACCGGCAACCTGGTAGCTGCCGCTCAGTTTTACCATTACCTGGTTGTTTACGCAATTAAAAGTAAAACCACCGGGCACAAAGCGGTATTTGTAATGAAAGTCGCAGGCGGTTTGCAGGTATTGTGGCCATCCATCGCTGGTTACTTCTTTAGGTACAAGCACAGCTGCTTTTTCAAGAAAAGGCGCCATAGCTACTTTTACCGGTATGTTGATGTTTGATTCTGGTAAAGGCGGCAGCACATTTACCACTGGTATAGTGTTGTAAGTTTTTTTGGAAGAAACGCATGATAGCAGCACAAGGGGAAGACTAAAAATCAAAAGCCATTTGCTCATTAAAACCTGTTTTGAAAGCTAAAATTAAGCTGCAAATTGATAATGGAATGCAAATAGTTTTATTGTGAAATAATTTCTGATTTCTTGATTTAGGGATTTTTTTTTGATTCAGGCAATTGAGCATACCTGAAGCATACCTCTCAAAATCCCTAAATCTCGAAATTTACTACTGGTTCAGAAGCAACTATGTCTGCTAAAAAATCGTATATTCATCAACCTTTTACTATAAAATTTCTGCTGAATCGTAACACTGCACCGCCGTTTTAATATTTATTCAGAGTAACCGGGCTAATGAAGAAAATCACCACTTTCTTTTTTTGTGTTTGCTGCATGTTTGCTGCAAGAGCAGACCATATTACCGGCGGAGAAATGTATTATACCTATGCTGGCATTGCTAACGATGAATACCAGTACAATGTGGTGCTAAAGCTTTTTATGCGTTGCAATAGCGGAAGGTTTTTTAGCGATCCTACTGTTATGTCGGTTTTCGATCGTGTTACTGGTGCTCATATAAAAGACATTAGCGTACCGCTTGGCAACCAGGAAAACCTGAGCATTTCAAGTACTAACCCCTGTATTACAGATCCGCCAACTGTATGTTATGTGGTTGGTTATTTTTATTTCAGGGTATCATTGCCACCATCACAAAATGGTTATTTAATTGCAAGCCAGGTAAATTACCGTGTGGCAAATATTAATAATTTCGGCACTTACGTACAGGTTGGCGCCACGTATACAGCAGAAATTCCCGGAAACAAACCTGGTGTAACCGAAGCACCGGCAAATAACGGTGCACATTTCACCGGAGACGATCTTGTAGTGATTTGCGAAAACAATTCTTTCTCTTATAGTTTTGCTGCCGAAGATGCAGATGGAGATGACTTAAGGTACACATTCTGCAATGCCTATGCAGGGGGAAATGCCGGAACCCCGGGCAATAGCCAGCCTGCTTCATCTCCCCCTTATGCGTCGGTGCCTTATGGGTTTCCAACTTTTTCACCTTCTTCGCCATTGGGCAACCGGGTAAAAATTGATCCTTTAACCGGGTTGATTACAGGAATTGCACCTGCAGAAGGAAAATATGTAGTTACTGTTTGTGTTTCAGAATTACGCAATGGGGTTGTTATTGCCACACAGCGAAAAGACCTGCAGATAAACATCGCTTCCTGTACCATTGCTTCTGCTACGCTGGAACCGCAATACACCATATGCAAGGATGTGCCCGAAATTAATCTTACCAATCTTTCTACCAGTCCGCTTATAAAATCTTACGAGTGGACACTGGTAAACAGTGCAGGTAATGTTGTTCTCACTTCTGCTGCACCAACACCATCATATACATTTACAGATACAGGGCTTTACAGGATAAGGCTATTTATTAATAAAAATGATCTCTGTTCAGACTCCAGCAGCGCACCTGTAAAAGTATATCCGGGCTTTAAACCAAATTTTACCAGCTCTGGCATTTGCGTAAATAAACCAACTTTGTTTAAAGATGCTTCTACCAGCAGGTACGGTGTTGTTTCTGAATGGAGCTGGGATTTTGGCCAGCAGTATGATTATTTTGATGTGTCTTCTATTGCCAATCCTTCTTTTACTTATCCCGATGCAGGGCCGAAAAATATACGTTTAATAGTAACCGATAGCAAAGGTTGTATAGATAGCGTAACCAAAGAACTTGATATTGTTGAGAAACCGCCTGTACAAATGGCTTTTCGCGATAGCCTTATTTGCGTTACCGATAAAGTACAGTTACAGGCAAATGGAAGTGGTGTGTTTACATGGTCTCCGGTGGTAAATATTACTGGTGAGGGAACAGCTTCGCCAATAGTTTCTCCTGCAGTAACAACAACCTATTATGCAGATCTTGACGATAATGGATGCAAAAACCGCGACTCAGTAAAAATAAGGGTAGTAGATCATGTTAATTTACTGGCTATGGCCGATACCGTTATTTGTAGTACAGACAATATTCAACTGCATATTGTATCAGACGGGTTGAAGTATTCCTGGCAGCCTGCTGCGCAATTTGTAAATGCAAATGTTGCTAATGCTACAGCCATTACCAACAACACAACCTTGTATGAAGTAACAGCATCTATAGGCAGTTGTACTGCAAAAGATCAGGTGCTGGTTACCACTGTTCCATATCCTATTGCCAATGCTGGTGCCGATACATTAATATGTTATGGCACTACTGCACAATTACATGGTGCTGCAAACGGCAATTCATTTGTATGGACACCTGCGAGTTTGCTTACTAATGCAACCAGTCTTAACCCTGTTGCAAACCCTGTTGGCACCACTGCCTATATATTATTTGCTTACGATAGTAAAGGCTGCCCCAAACCCGGTCTTGATACTGTATTGGTAAAAATGCTTCCACCAATAAATGCTTATGCAGGGCACGATACCACTATTGTAACCAAGCAACCCCTTCAATTAAATGCTTCAGGTGGTATTAAATATTTGTGGGCACCAACTGCTAATTTAACGGCAATAGACATTGCTAATCCGGTGGCCATGTTTAAGGATCCTGCTAATAACTTTCAATACAAAGTGCTGGTGTATAATGAGGCCAATTGTGTTGATTCTGCCTATATAAGGGTAAAAGTATACAGCACCCCGCCAACCGTTTTTGTGCCCAATGCTTTTACACCAAACCACGATGGTAAAAATGATTATTTAAAACCTATAACAGCAGGTATTCAGCACCTGGAATATTTTAACGTGTACAATCGCTGGGGGCAATTGGTATTTAGTAATACAGACTCGGAGTCTCCGGGCTGGGATGGGCGCCTTGCAGGCAAAGACCAGGTAGCAGATGCCTATGTTTGGGTTTTGAAGGCTATTGACTATAACGGAAATGTATTTACGGAGAAGGGAGTAACACTTTTGCTAAGATGATTAGAGGGTATTTAGTATGCAGTATCTAGTATAAAGACTCGTGTGTGCAATAATAAAAAATTTCTGTGTCCTTAGTGTCTCCGTGGTTCAGTGGTTCGAATCGTAAAAATACGGTTTCGTTTAAAAAGTTTTTTTAAATAGCACACCCGTTATAAGCTGCTGTTAATCAAATTATTTTTGGAAAAAAATAAATTTTACTGAGGAGTTAATAAGAAAAAGCAGGAGGGATTTGAAAAAAAAATTTTGAAATTTCGGTTTTCTATATAATTTCACGCCTTCTACAAAAAAAAAGGGTCCTTCCGTAGAAACGGACTGACCTCTAACGATTGCTTGCCATATGAAATTCTTCGAAATATGTTGAGCTGCTTGAACAGCTTTCTTTTGCTTTTAACGACCTTTAACGATTATCCATTTGCTTTGCCAATCAACATCTCCAACACTCCTTTTTCTTTCGACACAGTAAAGATAGGGTGTGTTGGGATGTTATTTTAATCAAGTTATAAGTGTTTTTATTACGCTTAAACGGTGCCCGGAAGACGCAAAACCTTGACCCTCGTGGGTTCTATGAAAATTAATTTATTATGTCCAACCGTTTTTCAGATAGTTTATTTCAACTAGTCCAGTCGCTGGAAAAGTCGGAAAAAAGGAATTTTAAGCTATATATCAAGCGAAGTTCGGGCAACGAAGACCTTAAAATAATTGAGCTTTTCGATGCACTGGATAAGCTGAAAGAATACGATGAAGCTGTTCTGCTAAAAAAACTGCCTTCTATTAAAAAACCCCAGCTGTCTAACATAAAGGTTCACCTCTATAAACAATTGCTGGCAAGCCTGCGCCTGCTTAAAAGTGCAGATAGTATAGATCTCCAGTTAAATGAACAGTTCGATTATGCCCATATTCTGTATAAAAAAGGACTTTTTGCACAAAGCCTGAAAATACTGGACAAGGCAAAAGAAACTGCCAAAGCCAACCAGAAGTTTAATTTCCTCACACTGGTACTTGCCCTGGAAAAACGCATAGAGATGCTGCATATAACACGCAGTATGCAAAGCCGCGCCGAACAACTTTCTATTGAAACAGTTGAAGTAACCGGCAGGATAGATATGGTGGCAAAACTTTCTAACCTGGCATTGCAACTATACAGTTGGTTTATTAAAAATGGCCACGCCCGCAATGCAAAAGATGAAACTGCGGTAAAGGAATTTTTTAAAACCAATCTTCCGCCCAATGCACAGGAGCAGGATGGGTTTTATGAAAAACTTTATCTCTTCCAGAGCTATTCGTGGTATGCTTTTATACGGCTGGATTTTTTGATGTACTACCGGTATTCACAAAAATGGGTAGATCTTTTTACTGCGCAACCGCTTATGCAGCGGGTAGAAACAGGCCACTATATTAAAGGATTGCACACTTTATTAAATGCACATTTTGATTTACGCAATTACGACAAATTTGAAATAGTCCTCCGCCAGTTTGAAACATTTGCAGATACTGAAAGGGTAAAAGACCACGACAACTTCCGTATACAGGCGTTTATTTATATTACCAGTGCAAAAATTAATCAGCACACTATGCTGGGCACGTTTAAAGAAGGCTTGCTGCTTGTACCTGCTATTGAAGAAAAATTAAGTGAGTACGATTTGTTTATAGACAACCACCGCATAATGGTGCTAAACTATAAAATAGCCAGTCTTTATTTTGGCAGCGAAGATTACAGCACTTGTATAGACTACCTGCAGAAAATTATAAACGAACAGGTAGACATGAGGGACGATTTGCAATCTTATGCAAGGCTATTGCACCTGCTGGCCCATTTTGAAATGGGTAATTATGAACTGATGGAATACCTTACAAAATCTGTTTACCGCTTTATGGCAAAGAAGCAAAACATTACTGTACTGGAAGAAGAGATGTTTAAGTTTCTTCGTACATCGTTTCAGTTGCCAAGACAACGCCTTAGGGCCGAGCTTGAAACTTTTTTGCAGAAAGTAAAAAAGTTTGAGAAGAACCGTTTTGAAACAAGGGCGTTTGCCTACCTGGATATAATTTCATGGCTTGAAGGAAAAGTTTACCAGAAGCCTATGGCTACTATTATACATGAAAAATACCTGCAAAACAGGAAAAGGGTATTTGCGTAATTAAATTTAATGAAAACTCAATTTTCAGGCATCAGGAATTTCTGGCTCAACCAGTTTCATCAATTTATCTAAAGATTCCTGCCAGCCTAAATAGCACATTTCTGCAGGTATAACCGCGGGAATATTTTCCTGCACAACTTTAAGTTCTGTTCCGCAAATAACTTTTTTAAGCCAAACAGAAGTAATCATTTCTCCGGGCAAATTAGGATCATCAAACTTGTCTGTATATTTTAAAAAACTATTTGGCGCTACTTCTAAATATTCACCACCAAAAGAATGACTATGGCCAGTAGAGAAATTTGTAAAAGACATTCTAAAGCTGCCACCAACACGCACATCAAACTGATGGACTGTACATAAAAAACCATAAGGTGGCAACCAGGAACATATGGCATTGGCTTCTGTAAATGCACGATACACTTTTTCCGGGCTTGCTTTAAGCACCCTGTGCAATGAAACGCTATTTTTTGACATATTGATTTTATTTAGGTTCTTATTTTTTTAAAGTACTGATTAAAGTTACAAAGTTCAATGTTCACCAGTTGTCATTTTTCTAACGATGATAGATAATATATGCATAGCAATAATAAAGCCCGATATTAACCGGGCTTTATTACTTTTCTGCAAAGCTTAAAGCTTTGCTTATGTTGAATATAGTTATACTGTACAAGTGTGCGACGCAAGAGAAGTTGATAAGCACACTGCTGCTTGTTCCATAATTATTGTTATGGAAAAATACCCAGCTCAGCATAACTGGTGCCTACTTTATTAATGGCCACTACATATGCTGCTGTACGCATATCGGGCACTGCAGGGTTTGCTTTCCATGCATCCATAATTTCACGTGTGGCGGTAATCATGGTTTCTTCAAGTCCGCTGTATACCAAATCTGCTTCATCTGCGCCGTGCATAATAAAATCTCTTTCTTTAGGACTTACTTTTTTACTGGTCAGTTCTTCTATCTGTCCTAAGATATGGCTATTCATATTTTCTGTAAAACGCTTTTCCATACGGCCATAACGTACATGGCTAAGGTTTTTTAGCCATTCAAAATAACTAACGGTTACGCCGCCTGCATTTAAATACATATCTGGCACTACTAATACGCCTTTCTTAATAAATATCTCGTCTGCTTCTGGTGTAAGTGGGCCGTTTGCAGCTTCGCCAATAATTTTTGCTTTTACATTTGGTGCATTCTTGCCATCAATTACATTCTCCAGTGCGGCTGGTATAAGTATATCGCAATCCAGTTCAAGGGCATCTCCGGATTTTGCCAGGTTGGTTGCCCCGGGAAAATTTAAAATAGAACCTGTTTTTTTTCTGTGCTGAAAAACTTCTTCTTCATTAAGGCCGTTAGCATTCATAATAGCGCCTTCATATTCTGCAAGTGCAATTACTTTAGCGCCACCCTGACGGAAGAATTTGGCGGCATGATAACCCACATTGCCAAGGCCCTGTACAACCACGGTTTTTCCTTCTACGCCAACTGTAAGGCCAAGTTTCTTCATTACATCTGGCATGCTGCAAACTTCACGCAGTCCATAAAAAACTCCCAGTCCGGTAGCTTCCCTGCGGCCACGAACGCCACCTTGTGTTACAGGTTTGCCGGTTACACAACCCAGTGCATCAATTTCGCCGGGGCGCATGCTGGTATAGGTATCCAGTATCCAGGCCATTTCACGTTCGCCAGTACCATAATCAGGTGCAGGAACATCTGTACCCGGTCCAATAAAATTTTTCTTTATTAACTCATGCGTATAACGGCGGGTAATTTTTTCCAGTTCGTATGGAGTATATTTTTTGGGGTCGATGCTGATGCCGCCTTTTGCGCCACCAAACGGAACGTTTACAATAGCGCATTTGTAAGTCATTAGTGCAGCAAGCGCCATCACCTCATCTAGGTTAACAGCTGTAGAAAAACGGATACCGCCTTTGCAGGGGGTTTTGTGGTGTGAATGCTGTACACGATAAGCCTTAATTACTTCTATTTTGTCGCCAATTTTTACCGGGAAATGCATCCTGTATACTGAATTGCATTGCTTGATTTGTTCCAGCAAACCCGGGTCTATGCTGGTAAACTTTGCAGCCTTATCGAAACTTTTTTCTACGGCTCCGAAAAAGCTGTATTCATGTTGTCCTGCCATAAGATTTGTTTTAAGTTTATATAGTACAATCGTTTGTTAGTTAATGCGGTGCTGAAAATTTGCAGCAACCTGCTAAATGGATGTTTTTTCCGGTTACATAGTACAGCTAAAACACGTTTCCTGTTCACTTCATGCCATCAACTTATTGTTAACTGCAGGTTGATTTATTTGCTTTCCTTTTCCAGTTTTGTAATCTTCCTGTCCAGGCGCACAAGGTATAAAATAAGTCCGATGAGTATAATGAGCAACACGGTAACCACCACGTAAATCTTGCCATTGTGCCGCATGTCAAAAGCGGTGTATTGTTTCTCAGCATCGGTTGCCTGCGCAAGCAAGGTAGCGGGCAGGGCTATATATAAACACAGTAGCAATGAAATTATTTTCTTAGCCATTCAATAAACTTTTCTCTTTTATTAAATCAACCCTGATTTTTAGGGAAGTAAGCCATACGCCCAAAAGGGTCCAACCAATTATAGCGGGGTAAAAAACGGCTTTTATCCTGTTATCAGAATCTTTAAAATTAAGGGCCGGGTTGCCACCTTTACCAGGGTGAAGGCTTTCCAGCAGGCGTGGCAAAATCCAGATAGAAGGAAAGAGCATAGCATAAGCAAAGATGGCATATACTGCGCTTATCCTTGCCCTCTTGTCAATATCATTAAGAGAGCCCCGCAATACCAGGTAAGCAAAATAGATAAGCAATGCTATG
This sequence comes from Chitinophagaceae bacterium, assembly GCA_044227095.1. Lineage (GTDB taxonomy): Bacteria > Bacteroidota > Bacteroidia > Chitinophagales > Chitinophagaceae > JACMLD01. Next base: position 2,155,097 of record JBGAFV010000001.1, read on the forward strand.
GCTGCGCCGGTAAGTTTGGGTTCAGTAAAAATTTGGGTGGAGTCTGCAAATTCAGTCCATGTATAGGTGGCCCATACAGCACCGGTGGCATAACCTAATACGCCAAACAGGAGGCCTACTTTGGCAAAGTTAACGGCGTAAATATCATGCTGCAGGTTTTGCGTACGCAGGTATTTAATGGAATAAATAACGGAAGTGGTAAACAATACCATCATGGCAAACCACATGCACACGTGGAAAAACATATTGCGGATGCTTTCGTGCAGTATTTCGCGGGCGGGCATGGGGAGTAACAAACCACCGGCAACCGTATAAAGAAGCAGAAGAACACAAACAATTTTCCACCATGACTTGCGCATATCAATTTGCGTTTAGGCGTTGCAAATGTAGTGTTTGTTTCACGCAAAGAAGCAAAGATTTTTGTTATATAAAGAGGCAAAGAAGGGGTTTCACGCAGCGTACACAGCGAGGCAACGATCGCATCGAAATAAAGATATTATTGTAGCAAGCTTCTTTGCGTTCGCTTCTTCTTTGCGCTCTTTGCGTGAAATAATATTAGTCCTTCCAGAGAAATGGAAAAAGGATAATAGCCAGGGCTACCACCAGCACATCTAATCCTGCAAGTAATAAAACCATTTGAAGCAGGCCACCCTGTAAAACATCTGAAAAGACAATGTTGGATATTTTCATTAGCAACATTAGCTGCGGAATAATAAGCGGGAAACCCATTATGGCCATTAATGCTGCATTTTGCTGTGCACGTGCTGCTATAGCAGATAAAAAAGTAAATACCAGGCTAAGGCTGGTTCCGCCGAGCAATGTAATGCCTAAAAATTGAAGACCGCGTATAACAGGATTGCCAAGAAAAACAGCAAACAATAACCAACTGATAAGCGTCATAATCATCATCAGCAAAACATTAAACAGCAGTTTTGCAACAATAAAGTGCTTTCCACCCGCAATTGAATAAAAGTATAGCATGCGTCCGCGGCTTTCTGCCAAAAAGCTTTTTGCCACAGCATTTACGCAAACAAAAAGCTGTATCATCCAGAACAATCCGTTCCATACATTTATTTCCGGTTGGCCCATAGCCAGGTACAAAACAAAAATAGTAGCGGCTACATAAAGTAGTACGCCATAAAAACTGTATTGCTGTCTTATTTCCAGCAGCAGGTCTTTTTTAAAGAGGGCAACTATATGATTGGTTGGCTTAATAACAAGTTATTTGCAACAAAAATAAATAGCTTGTCTTTAATTACGGATAATTTTATTACTACCTCCTTCATGAAAAAGAACTGTTCAACAATCCTTTTATTACTGATATTGCTATCAGCCTGCTTTTCAGCAAATGCACAAATCATTAATATAGATAAAACAGACACTTCGGATTACGTTAAGAAAGCTGTATGGAATGGTAATATTTCGCTGGCGCTGGAAGTAGATAAACAAAAAACAACTTTGTTTGATGCCAGCAATTTTGCGAATGCATCCCTTCAAAAAAATAAAGAACTTTTTATAACATCTGCCAGCGAACGCTTTACCTATAATGGCGACAATAGTTTTTTAAATAAAGGATATGTGCATTTGAGGTGGCGGCACAATTATAAAGAACAATTGCACCCCGAAAGTTTTGTACAGTACCAGTGGGATGACGCATTGGGCATGATACACCGCTTTGTAGCAGGAGAAAACCTGAGGTATAATTTCTGGCACCGCCAGTTGTGGGAGTTAACCGTAGCAACCGGCATTATGTACGAAGCAGAATTATGGAATTATACTGCTGTAGATTCTGTAAAAATTCCTGCCAACCCTGTAAACCAGCATAGCCGCGAACTTAAATCAAACAACTATATAAAACTGGAAGGCAATGTTTCTGCTGTGAGCAAACTTTCAGTAATTGTTTTTTACCAGGCCGCGTTTAAAGATTTTTTTAAACCGCGGGTATCAGGTGTAATAAATTTTACTACAGATATATCAAAACATTTTTCTCTTGCAATACAGTATAATGGTTTGTTTGATGCAGAACCTGTAGTACCGATTTTTAAGTTTTATTACAATTATTCTACCGGGCTGGTGTACAAGTTTTAGTATTGAGTATAAGTATAGAGATAATCTAACGCTTTCTCTCTGTAAATCTCCGGAACCTTTTTGCCGGAATTGTGAATACTAAATACTGAGTACTAAAATCTAATTTACGTTATGATAGCAATGCCTGCACCTTGGTTCGTACATATCTTTTTCTCCCAATAATACCTGTCCGGTTTGCGAAGATTTACGATAGGAGTAGTTGGCTATATTTCCACATTTCACGCATATGGCATGCAACTTGGTTATATAATCTGCCTTGGCAAGGAGGAACGGCATTTGACCAAAGGGCTTGCCGGTATAATCCATATCGAGGCCGGCTATAATTACACGTATGCCGCGAAGAGCAAGTTGATCACATACATCCGGCAGTTGGTCGTCGAAGAACTGGGCTTCATCAATACCCACAACATCAACATCGCTTGCCATTAAAAGGATGGTTTGAGAGTTGTCAACAGGCGTAGAAGGGATAGCATTATCATCGTGCGAAACAATATTCTTGATATCGTAACGGATATCAATACCGGGTTTAAATATTTCTACTTTCTGGTTGGCGATGCGCACCCTTTTTAAACGGCGTATTAGTTCTTCTGTTTTACCACTGAACATGGAACCACAGATTACTTCTATCCAGCCGCGTCGCTCTCCGGAAAGACTGGGTTCAATAAACATGCTTTAACATTATTTGCTTAAAAATACTCATTAACTTTAGCATAGAGATTATAACGTCAAATGTAACACAACCCATGGAAAGAGTTAAGGTACTTATTAATACACTCCAACAGCAGGCACAGCAAAATGCAGGCCCGGCTGTTTTACTGGCTACGTTGCAACAAATACAACTTGAACTTACTGGCGGCGTTGCTTCTGCCGGAAGACAACTCGGTACAGCAAAAGTGGCCGTTGTAATGCCCAATAATCACAGCAGGTTTATGCCCCCTGTTCAGGAAACTGCAGATTTTGTAAAAGAAGATACCACTCAAAAAATACCACAGGAAGCTGAAGCAGTAGTAACAGAAGCAAAGGTTGAATATGAACATGCAGCAACAGCAGTTAAAAAAGATACAGGCTGGACTTTTGATCCATTAAGAGAAATACCAACGCTATCTCACCAGTTAAATTCTAAAGAACTTAATGATATTATCGGTCATTCCGGCGCATCGCTCAACGATAAATTAAAAACAGAGAAAACAGAACTTGCAGAAATATTAAACGAAGCGCCTATAAAAGATTTGAAAAAAGGAATTGGTATTAATGATCGCTTTGTTTTTCTAAGTGAACTTTTCCGTGGCGATGACGCCATGTATGAAAGAAGCATCAAAACAATTAATGCCTTCCGCATTTTAGCTGAAGCAGAATACTGGATAGAAAGAGAGTTAAAAGTAAAACTCGGCTGGGATGATGGAAAAGCAACCACACAACATTTCTATCAGTTGGTTAAGAGGCGCTTCTCCTGAATATAATTCATGATTTTTTCTGTTGCCCCTTTGTTGGCATATACAAAATTGCCTGATGCTTGGCATGCCGCTTTATAAGCGTTTTCATCTTTTAATAGAAACAATAATTTCTCTTCCAGCTCCAGCGCATTCTCAATATCAAAAGCACCTTCAACTTCTATCAATCCAACTGCTTCTGCAAACTTTTCATATACCGGGCCGAAAATAATTGGCTTGCTGTACACCGCTGCTTCAAGCACATTATGAACGCCATCGTCTCCAAAACCACCACCTATATAAGCAATAGTAGCGTATTTGTATAATCTTGCCAGCAGCCCAATATTGTCTATTACCAGTGTATTGATTTTTTTATTCTGATCTGCAGGTGTTTTATCGTTTTTAATAAACTGCGAGTAGCGTACACTGTTATGAAATAATTTTTCAATTTCTTTTAAATGCTCTTCATCAATTTCATGTGGTGCGATGATAAATTTTATTTCGGGATGGGTATTGGCAAAATGATCAAGTTCTTCTTCATCTTCTTCCCAGGTGCTGCCTGCAACAATAACCGGGCTGCTGGCAATAAAAGCTTCTATTGAAGGAATGTTTTCAAACTGGCTGGCAATTTCTATAACACGGTCAAACCTGGTATCTCCACTAACCACTACATTGTCTGAAAAGCCAATGCTGCCCAGCAATTTTTTTGAATCCTGGTTTTGCACAAACATGCTGGTAAAGCAGCTTAGCATATTCTTGTGAAAACTTCCCCAACTTTTAAAAAATGGCTGGCTTTCCCTGAAAATGCCCGATACAAGCAGCAGTGAAATATTTTGTTGTTTTATTTGCTGCAGGTAAAAATGCCAGTATTCATACTTTACCCAAATAACCAGCACGGGTTTTACAAGCGATAAAAACTTTTTTGCATTGCCCGCACTATCCATTGGCAGGTAGGTAACATAATCAGCGCCTTTATAATCTTTTCTTATTTCATATCCCGAAGGTGAAAAGAAGGAAAGCAGGATGCTATAACCGGGGTATTGAGCACGAATATTTTCTATCAACGGCCTTGCCTGTTCAAACTCGCCCAAAGAAGCGCAATGAAACCAGATTATTTTTTTTTGATTGACAGCAGTAAAAGCGGCCAGTTTGTCAAAAACATTTTTACGGCCTGATAGCCAGCGTTTTGCCTTTTCATTAAAAGGAGATAAAACGATAGCCCCACATTTGTAAAGCCATAAAAACAGCCTGTATAATAAGATAGCCAATGTTTAAAACAGTTATGTAGCCACAAATCTAAAATCAAACTTTCACCCTACCTATATTTTATTAATTTTGCGGCAACTAAAAAATACTTATGCTACCCATACAAATGGTTGACCTTAAAAAGCAGTACCAGCATATTAAGGAAGAGATAGACAAGGGAATCCATGAAGTATTAGACAGTTCAGCTTATATTAATGGCAAGCAGGTACAGCAATTTGCAGATAGTCTTGCTGCTTACCTGGGTGCAAAACATGTTATTACCTGTGCCAACGGTACAGATGCTTTGCAAATAGCCATGATGGCCCTTGACTTACAACCCGGTGATGAAGTAATTACACCTTCATTTACCTATGTGGCCACTACAGAAGTGATAGCGCTGCTGCGTTTAAAGCCTGTGTTTGTGGAAGTAGACAAACAAACTTTTTGCATAGACCCAGAAGCTGTTCGTAAAGCCATTACACCAAAAACAAAAGCAATTGTTCCTGTGCACCTGTATGGCCAGGCAGCTAATATGGAGGCCATTATGCAAATAGCCAAAGCGCATAATCTTTTTGTTATAGAAGATAATGCACAGGCTATAGGCAGCGATTTTACTTTTTCTGATGGAACAAAGAAAAAAACCGGAACAATCGGCACTATTGGCACCACTTCATTTTTTCCTTCTAAAAATCTTGGTTGTTATGGTGATGGGGGTGCAATTTTTACAGATGATGATGCGTTGGCCAATAAATTAAAAATGATAGCCAATCATGGCCAGAGCAAGCGCTATTACCACGATATGGTTGGTTGCAATAGCCGTTTGGATACAATACAGGCAGCAGTACTCAATGTAAAATTGAAAAAATTAGATGAATATATTGACGCAAGAAGAAATGTTGCTTACTTTTACGACAGTTCTTTTAGCAATCATCCTAAATTAAGCATTCCTGCAAGGGCCTCGTACAGCAAACATGTTTTTCACCAGTATACATTACTGGTAGAGGGCGGCGTCAGGGATGGATTGCATCAATTTCTTGCCTCCAACAATATCCCTTCTATGATTTATTACCCGGTGCCTGCCCATCGTCAGCAAATGTTTGCAGCATTTGGTGGTAGTTCTTATCAATTGCCTGTTACAGACTGGTTAACTGAACGTGTTATTTCTTTGCCAATGCATACAGAAATGGATAACGAACAGCTAAACCTGGTTGCTGCCAAAGTTTTGGAGTATTTAAAATAATCACCATTATAAACATTAAACCCCCGCATTCCTGATGAAAATAGCAGTAGTAGGAACAGGATACGTAGGCTTGGTAACCGGAACTTGTTTTGCAGACACCGGTAACGATGTAACCTGCGTAGATATTGACAAGAATAAAGTTGAAAAACTTTCCAATGGGCAAATCACTATTTATGAGCCCGGTCTTGAAAAATTATTTTTGAGAAATCTAAAAGAAGAACGTTTACGTTTTACTACTTCACTTGAAGAAGGTATTAAAGATGCAACCATTATTTTCTTAGCATTGCCAACGCCACCCGGCGAAGATGGCTCTGCAGATTTAAAATATATACTTGGTGTATCTGAGCATCTCGGTAAAATTCTTACAGACTATAAAGTAATTATTGATAAAAGCACTGTGCCTGTTGGTACAGCAGAAAAAGTACATGCTGCTATTGCGGCTAATTACAAAGGAGAATTTGATGTAGTATCAAACCCGGAGTTTTTGCGTGAAGGCGTGGCAGTAGAAGACTTTATGAAACCAGACAGGGTAGTAGTGGGTACTTCTTCAGAAAAAGCAAGAAAAGTAGTAGGCGATTTATACGGTCCGTTTGTAAGACAGGGCAACCCAATTATTTTTATGGATGAACGTTCCGCAGAACTTACAAAATATGCAGCCAATTCATTTCTTGCTACCAAGATCACTTTCATGAATGAGATTGCATTGCTTTGCGAAAAACTTGGCGCAGATGTAGACATGGTACGCAGGGGAGTAGGAAGCGATGAAAGAATTGGAAAACGATTTCTCTTTCCCGGAATAGGATACGGCGGAAGCTGTTTCCCTAAGGACGTACAGGCATTGGTGAAATCTTCTAACGATGCCAAGTACGATTTTAAAATATTGAATGCTGTAATGGATGTTAATGAAAAGCAGAAGCTTCACTTAATGCCCAAAATTGAAAAATATTTTAACAACAAACTTAAAGGCAAAAAATTTGCATTGTGGGGTCTTGCCTTTAAACCCAATACAGACGATATACGTGAAGCACCCGCTTTATATATGATTGATGCTTTGCTTGCAGCAGGCGCAACAGTTAGTGCTTTTGATCCTGAAGCGATGGCCAATGTAAAACAATTGCTGGGCGATAAAATTTCATACGCCGAAAATCAATACGATTGTTTGGCAGATGCAGATGCATTGATTATTGCAACAGAATGGAATGAGTTCCGTACTCCCAACTTCCTGAAAATTGTTACATCGCTAAAGAATAAAGTAATTTTTGACGGAAGAAATCTTTTTGATACCAGTGCCATCAAAGAACTTGGTTTCTATTATGAAAGTGTAGGAAGGGCAACTGCCATACCGGCTAATGGCAATCACAATAAATAATTTCTATGACTAAGAAAAGGGTTTTGGTAACAGGCGCCGCAGGTTTTCTCGGCTCGCATCTCTGCGATCGTTTTATAAAAGAAGGCTTACATGTAATTGGCATGGACAATCTTGTAACCGGCGATCTAAGAAATATAGAACACCTTTTTAAACTGGAGCAGTTTGAATTTTATCACCACGATGTTTCCAAGTTTATACATGTGCCCGGGCCGCTTGATTATATTCTCAACTTTGCTTCTCCGGCAAGTCCTATAGACTATCTTAAAATTCCTATTCAAACATTAAAAGTAGGTTCTCTTGGTACCCACAATTGCCTTGGTCTTGCAAAGGCAAAAAAAGCAAGAATACTTGTAGCATCTACTTCAGAAATTTATGGAGATCCATTGGTGCATCCGCAGAATGAAGAATATTGGGGCAATGTAAATCCTGTTGGTCCGCGTGGTGTATATGATGAAGCAAAACGTTTCCAGGAAGCTATCACCATGGCATATCATAATTTTCATGGAGTAGAAACAAGAATCGTACGCATCTTCAATACGTATGGACCGAGAATGCGGTTAAACGACGGACGTGCATTGCCAGCTTTTATCGGGCAGGCATTAAGAGGCGAAGACCTAACCGTATTTGGTGATGGATCCCAAACAAGAAGTTTTTGCTATGTAGATGATTTGGTAGAAGGCATCTACCGGTTACTAATGAGCGATTATCATTTGCCGGTAAACGTTGGCAATCCAAATGAAATATCGCTGAAAGATTTTGCAGAAGAAATTATAAAGCTAACCGGCACAAAACAAAAAATTGTTTACAAGCCGTTGCCTACTGATGATCCCAAACAACGCAAACCAGACATAACAAGAGCAAAAGAAGTACTGGGCTGGGAACCAAAAGTAAACCGTGCAGAAGGATTGAAAATAACGTATGATTACTTCAGGTCTTTACCAAAAGAAGAGCTGGTTAAACAGCCCAAAGAATTTAAAAGTATTATGTAGTTTTTAATAGTTGGAAAATAAAACGATTATGCCCGAATTTCAGAAAACAATATTAATTACTGGTGGCGCAGGATTTATTGGCTCTCATGTAGTGCGCCTTTTTGTAAATAAATATCCCTCTTACCGTATTGTAAACATGGATGCCCTTACCTATGCGGGCAACCTGGAAAACCTGAAAGACACAGAATCTAAGCCCAATTATATTTTCGAGAGAGGCGACATTACCGACGAGAAAGGTTTGGAAGCATTGTTTAATAAATATCATTTTGATGCTGTAGTACATCTTGCAGCAGAAAGCCATGTAGACAGAAGCATTATGGACCCGTTGGCTTTTGTAAAAACAAATGTATTGGGTACAGTTGTGCTACTAAACACTTGCAGGAAACACTGGAAAGATAATTATGCAGGCAAGTTGTTCTATCATGTATCTACAGACGAAGTGTATGGCTCGCTTGGAGACGAAGGTTTTTTTACAGAAGAAACACCTTATGATCCGCACTCACCCTATTCTGCATCTAAGGCGGCTTCAGATCATTTTGTAATGGCATACCACGATACTTATGGCTTGCCGGTAATTTTAAGCAATTGTTCAAACAATTATGGTTCTCACCATTTTCCTGAAAAGCTTATACCGTTAATGATCAACAATATAAAAAATGATAAGCCGTTACCTGTTTATGGTAAAGGCGAGAATGTGCGTGACTGGTTATACGTTGAAGATCATGCAAGGGCAATTGATACAATTTTTCACAAAGGAAAAGTTGGGGAGAGTTACAATATCGGCGGCTTTAATGAGTGGAAGAATATAGATATCGTTCATTTGCTGTGCGGCATTATGGATAAAAAATTATCTCGGCCAGCAGGTACAAGTGCAAAGCTGATAACTTATGTGAAAGACAGACCGGGACATGATTTAAGATACGCTATTGATGCCACTAAACTGAATAAAGAACTCGGTTGGTCGCCATCGCTCCAGTTTGAAGAAGGGCTTGAAAAGACTGTAGACTGGTATCTTAATAACCAGGATTGGATTAACCACGTTACTTCCGGCAATTACCAGCATTATTATGATGAGCAGTATGCAAAGCGTCAATAGCATTACTGCTGATTAGAAAAGGAAATATAATTTCAGCTGAAATTTATCAATACAATACATGCCATTTGTAAAAACTGATATACCCGATTTGCTTGTGTTTGAACCCAAGATTTTTGGTGACGACAGGGGATATTTCTTTGAATCGTATAACCAAAACACTTTTTTAAAAGAAGGTGATATAGGTATACAATTTATACAAGACAACCAGGCACGTTCTGTATATGGCGTAGTAAGAGGACTTCATTATCAAACCAATCCATACTCACAAACCAAACTGGTACGTGCACTGCGTGGAAGTATATTGGATGTAGTGGTGGATTTGCGCATTGGTTCTCCTGCCTACGGAAAAGTTTTTTCTATTGAGCTTACAGAAGAAAATAAAAAGCAATTACTGGTACCGCAGGGTTTTGCACATGGCTACTCTGTATTAAGCGAAACTGCAGAAGTGTTTTATAAGTGCGATAATTTTTATAACAAAGATGCAGAAGGCGGTGTTGCTTATAATGATCCTTCCTTAAATATAGACTGGAAAATACCTGCAGACAAAATGCTTCTTTCTGCAAAAGACTTGGTTCATCCTGCATTTGCAGATTGCAGGCACAATTTTGTTTTTAAGCATTAATAAATTTTATGGCAAAACCAGTTATTCTTGTTACCGGGGCAAATGGCCAGTTGGGTAGAGAAATTCAGGCTTTGTCTGTTTTCTTTCCACAATTTGAATTTGTATTTCCCGGAAGAGAACTGTTGTCTATTGATAATACTGAACAGGTTCAGGCATATTTCAAAAATGTTTTACCTGCATTTTGTATTAATTGCGCTGCCTATACTGCAGTAGATAAAGCGGAAACAGATAAAGAAATGGCAATGCTTATTAATGGAACAGCAGTGGGTACACTGGCTGCTGTTTGCAAAGCATACAAAACAAGGCTTATTCATATCTCCACAGATTATGTGTTTGATGGAACAGCCTCTGTTCCCTATAAAGAAGATGATGCAACAAAACCGGTTAATTATTATGGAGCGAGTAAAAGAGAAGGAGAGGTTTTGTGTTTAAAAAATGATAGTGAAAGTATTATCATCCGCACTTCATGGGTGTATTCTGTTTACGGAAATAATTTTGTGAAGACAATGATGCGGTTGATGAAGGAGAGAGAGAGCCTTAATGTAGTAAGCGATCAGGTTGGTTCGCCAACTTATGCAGCTGATCTTGCTAAAGCAATTCTAACCATTATTGCAGAAAATGCAGAAAGTGGTAAATGGAAGGCCGGAATATATCACTACAGCAATGCAGGCGTAATAAGCTGGTATGATTTTGCAGCGACTATTAAAAGGCTTACAGAAAGCAATTGTGCAGTTAATCCAATACCTACAAGTTCTTACCCAACGCCTGCAAAAAGGCCATCTTATTCAGTAATGAGTAAAGAAAAAATAAAGTCGGTTTATAATATTGAACCGCCAGGGTGGGAAAGCAGTTTAGTAAAATGCCTGAATCTTTTGAAGCAATAATAAATATTTTTCTTCTTGCATTCAATGAAGTTTAGAATGCATTTTTATCCCCTTTAATAGTATTGTACACCGTTAAGAAAATGATGCGCAAATCCAGCCAGAGGCTCCAGTGTTCCATATACCAGATGTCGTGTTCAATGCGTTTTTTAAGTTGGTCATCATTGGTTATTTCTCCCCGGTAGCCATGCACCTGTGCCCAGCCGGTAACACCAGGTTTTAAAAACTGGCGCACCATATATTGCTTCATTATTTTTGAATAATCTTCTGTGTGCCTCAGCATATGTGGCCTTGGCCCTACAATACTCATTTCGCCTTTAAATACATTAATAAACTGTGGAAATTCATCGAGGCTGGTACGGCGCATAAATTTACCGATACGTGTCAGGCGATCATCATTGCGCTGGGCCTGTTTTGTATTGGCTTCTTTATTCACCTTCATGCTCCTGAACTTAAGACAGTTGAATGTTTTGTTATCACGTCCACTTCTTTGTTGCGCAAAAAATATCGGCCCTTTAGATTCCAGCCAGATGATAAGTCCAAGAACAGGTATTAACCAGGATAGAATAAATACGATGACAAGGAAACTAACTACAATATCAAAAAATCTTTTACGGCCACGACTGCTTACATCATCAAGCGGTTCGCTGCGCATAGACAATACCGGCATATCTCTCAGGTAATTGATATACACCGGCTGGTTTACCACAACACTAAGGTCTGGTATAATGCGGAAGCGGATACATTCCTGGTCGGCCTGCTTAATTAAATCATAAATCACTTTTTCCTGCTCCGGAGCTATAGTTGAATAAATTTCATTGATGTCCATTTTTTTTGAGACCTGCATGGCATTGCTAATATTGCTGAGAATAGGGTAAGTAGACAGTTCATGCACTTTACTTTCTTCTTCGCAAAAGCCCATTATTTGCGTGTTAAGGCTTTCTTCTTCCAAATAAGAAGCGAGTTTCTTTGCCATATCATTATAGCCCAGGATAATTACTTTTTTGGAAAGATGTTCTCCATGGCGGAAATAATGACGCAACAGCAAATAGATAAACCTGTTTACAACTAACAATACACCGCTTAATACAAGAACAGAAATAATAAATATCCGGGATAAATCTGTTTGCCTGAAAAAGAAAAGGTACATCATAATAACAGCCAGCCACAGTATATATACCCGCATCGTTTTCTTTACAAATATTTCAAAAGAAATGATGTGGTATTCATTGTATATGGCAGTCATCCAGCAAAGCACCAACCACGATGTGTTGAGGAAAAGCCAGAACCTGAAATATGCATTCACAAAATCGGCAGGTATATTCGCAGAAAACACCAGCGTAAGTGATACGGCAACATTCAGCGTCAGCAAGTCGAGACCTGCTATAGACGACTGTAAAAATCTCATGAAGCGGCGGTTCATATAATAGTATTTAAAACGTCAGTCAATATTTATCAAAACGGTTTTTTGAAATTTTTGAGAACATCTTTAATAAAAGCAAACAGCCGTTTTTTTCGAATTGCAGGTAATGATTTTTTTCTTGTATTGGGTTTTATGTAAACTGATAAATGCTTTATGCATTTACAGAAATATTTTTGTTTTTATATTTTTCATCAAACTCACGGATAAAGTTTGTGGTTTGTGTAATATTTGCTTTTGAAGAAGCACCAAAAAGTATCGACTCAATATTTGGCAACTTGCACACATATTCTATCGCATCTCTTGAGTTGATAGCACCGCCTGCCAATACCTGCATGGCAATAGCACGTACCTTTTTTGTTTTTAAAACCGATTCGTATAACTCTTTGCCTCCAGACATGCGGAAACCTGCAACGTTAATAGAAGAACAAATAATTGGGTTTTCAATTCCGGCAGTTTCCAACCTTTGCAAGAGCAAGGGCATATTCATTGTAATAAAACCTGCTTCAGCGTTGTATTTTTTTTCTACATAGCTGTGAAAGCCTTTTAAAATGTCAATCATGCCCAAACCAAGCAAAAGGTCGGTTATTACATTTTGCAGGAAAATTACCGGCGTATTTAATCCTTTAAACATTTTCATTTCTGCATCAATCAGTAGTTCCATGATTGACAGATAATCTTTTGACAAGTAAGCAACGCCTCCTTTAAAAAGTGATCCAAAAAAATTGCCCGGTACGTATTGTTTTAATGTACCTGTAATGCCAAGTTCTGTTACCGCATTGGCATACTTATGTGCATATGGCATACATGGGTAAATGCTGAAGTTTTTATATTTTTCTGCATTATCCCTCATAATGTCGCAAATGTTTGCAATACGGTCGTGTGTTGTGCACATGAAAGTGTTTACACCAGCACCCATTGCTATATCGAGCGTTTTGATAATGGCACTATCGTCTTTAAACTGTATTGATTGTGCACGGGATTTTTCATCTGAAATATGATTAACTGCAAAAAACTGATTGTCTCCGAATAATATCCTTTCCATAAACCTGAGTTGAATGATTAATTAATTTTAGTTTGCTGCACTTTCCCTGATTAAAGAAATTACTTTATCAGTATCCCAGGCAGATTGAAATGTGTTAACTGAGTTAGCTACTTTGCCATCAACTGCTTTTATAAAATAATCCATTTGAGAAGAGTATTCTTCACCACGCAAATAGAAATCAACAGGTTCAGTAAATTCTGTCAGATATTTTATATTCCAGCCTTTTTCATAACCAGCCGGGCACTCATTGCTTTTGTAAAAGGCTTTTAATTCATTTGCATCGCAAATTATTTTTCCCTTGGTTCCATGAATAGTAACAGAGGTTGACATTTTGCGATAGGTTTCATCGCTCCAGTTTACAGAAAGTGTTCCAGATAAAGAAGGATTTACTTCCAGCAATGAGAAAACTGCATCTTCTACATTTTTTGAATAGAATGATTTCAGCATGCTTCCCCTCACTTTTGTTACCGGCCCAAATAAATAATTGATTAAATCAATAACATGAGAAGCATAATCCATCAAACATCCGCCACCTTCTTTAGGATCTGCACGCCAGTTGCCCTGGTTAGATCTTACTACAACGGGACCGTATGCTTCTCCTTCAAAATGAAGCAATGTGCCAAGCGAACCATTATCAATTAACTTTTTTACTTCGCGAAAAGTACCGAGAAACTTATTGTGATAACCTACCTGGTTAACCAGTTTTTTTTCATTTGCTATAGTAACAAGTGTCCTTCCTTCTTCAACAGTCATGCACAAAGGTTTTTCTGCAAAAACGTGTTTACCTTTTTCAAGAATTTTTTTCACCATTGATGCGTGAAATTTTGTTGGTACGGCTACAACTACTGCATCGGGATTAGCTTTATCAAGCATTTCTTCATAATCAGTAAAACAAGGGAAAATGGTATACTTCTTAAAAACATCCAACACCATTTTTGATGTATCACTTACGCCTACTACTTCTACATCAGGGTGTGCGCCTAAAATAGATAAATGGGAGATACCCATTTTGCCGGCACCGATTAAAGCAACTTTTGTCATTTTTGTTATTTAATGCGTTTAATGAATAAAATATGCAGAAAAACATCTTTTAGAAATGCAAGCTGATTTTTTGTATTACGCCTGAAAATTTCCGGGCGATGAAATATGCGTACAAACCATTCAAGTCTTAGTTTAATCCAAATTTTTGCTGGCCTTGAACTATTGCCGGCGTACCAATCGAAAACATTTCCTATCGTACTTATTATCCTTGCATTTACACGATCTTTATTGTAGTATGCCCATTTCTCCTGTTTTGGTGCAGTCAATCCAACAAACAAAACATCGGGAGCAAAATCATTAATGTGTTGAATAATTTGCTGGTTATCTTCTTCTGTAAATTCTGGTTTAAATGGCGGAGAATATGTGCCAGTTTTTATATTCGGAAATTCTTTTTTTACACGGTTGCTTATTTTTTCCAGGGTAGCTGGAGATGAGCCCATAAAAAAAACTTTCCAGTGATTTTTATTTGAGAGATCCATGAAATAGTCAAAGCAATCCTGACCAGCGATCTTTTTTATGTTCTTACCATTAATGAGTAAAGAGCCAATAGCAACACCCATTCCATCCAATACCAGTAAGTCTGTATTCTTTAATGCGGTTTCTAGCTTGCTGTCTTTTTTTGCAAGGCCATATGTATTTGGGCTAAAAGTATTCAGCAAAATTTTATTTACATTCTCCGGCACTTCATTTAAAGAAGATGCAAATACCTCGTATCCCAACACCCGCGTAGTCTTGTACTTAGCAGCTATCATATTATGTTCAGTTTTTAATATTTTTTGTTTTAAGGCTATTTGTAAACACAGGCATTGCCGTTCCATTTGCCAGTTACAGTATAAATAAGTTGTTTGCCCGGTATTATTCTATCTCCAAACGTTAAATACAACGGCGGATTCGTTTTTATTCCTAAAGAATCCTTAGAAAGAAAATCAAGGTATTCGTCTATATTAACCTGTTGTGTAACGGGCCTGTTTTTTCTTGCAATTGAGTTTGAAGAATTGACTGGTAAATTCCATGCATCGTAGGACATAAGCCTTGATGAAGCATACAGTTTTTGTTCAGTCTTCCATGCAAGTATTTTTTTGAACTGTTGTGTTTTTTCTTGTTCTGCAAGTATTGGTAAAGCCAGAGAATACAATGGAACTTTCGAACCATTTTTCAATGCTACCAGGCAAATAAGAAAAAAGAAAACACCTGCAAATGCAATTATTCTTCCAGAAACAAGATTTGGTATATCACGCAAACCAAAAGAGGTAGTTATGAAAGTGCAAATCATAATTGCGAAAACCACATAGGTGGGTGATCCGCTTCCGCTTCCCAGTGGTAATATAGCCGTAGAAGCAATTAGTGCTGCAAGTGGCCAGTTTTTAGTAATGATTGTATTAAGAATGCAAATGCCAATCCATAAAACCAATACAGGTATATGACACCATATACATATGAACGATAAACCCAGTGCAACACCTCCGCTGAAAAGCTTATTGGGTAAGGTTTTTACCGATGCAGATGCTGCAATGACTGCCATAAGCGCTGCAACCAGCGAAAGTGATTTATTTAATTCTACAAGGTAATATGAAGTAAGAAAACCGTTTGATAGGGTCTGTATGCTTTTAAATTCCTTTCCCCGCATAATAATACCAGCAAAAACCAATGTACATACAAGGAGAATAAAAAGAATACTGTAATCTTTTTTTTGCTCTTGTTTACCTAACTGTAACATATAGCCCAAAATAAAACCGCTAAAAACAAGCAGTGCAAATGTGTGGTACAATGCTGCTATTAATGTTATCACTGCCAATAATGCCATCATTCTGTTGGATAAGTAACGCTGGCGGTAAGCAATAGAAGTAAGAAAGGCAACATACAATTGAAATGGACCATAAAAAACACCATGCAGGTGAAACAGGTAAATATATCCTGAAAAGAAAGCCGTGCAAATGATAAAAGAAAGCACAGAGAATAATATCCTGTTTCTTGTTGTAAAGAACAGGAGTGCAAAAGACATTGTAGCAAAGAGCCAGTTTATAATTTGCTGAAGGTAAATATTACCTGAAAGGTGATAGCCAATCCATGCACTGGCCATGCCCAGGGGCCTGAAAGTTTCTATGCCTATTACCTGCCGTGTAAGCGTATCCCATAAACTTACTTTTTTGAAAGTTATTTCCCACAAAAAAGATTCGTTATGGTTTTCAAACGGAAATCCAATAAAAAAACAAAAGCTAAGGCCTGCAAGCGCAAGCAGCAGATAAACACCTGTTCCTGTAAAAACATTTGCAGGCCAAAGCTTATTTTTTCTGGATAACATTTTAATGATGGTTTACTAATTGTAAACGGTTTTATTATCGTTTTTTCTTTAAAAATTCTTCGTATTTAATAAGATGTTCAGAAAGTTGTTCAGCACTATCAAAACGATCTTTAATTTTTTTTGCAGGCGTACCACCATATATTGAATAAGGTTCTACATCTTTTGTTACCAATGAGCCTGCAGCAATAATGCTTCCACGTCCTATTTTTACTCCGCATAAAATAGTAGAGCCATACCCTACCCATACATCATCTTCAATTACTGTAAGTATGCCCAATCCTTTCCAGTTATAGTCATCATCCATTATACGCGACGCAAGTCTTATAGGCATACCTGCTTGCTGGTAATGATGATCGTATCTGCCTACTATGCCAACTTTATTGCCCATTATTACATAGTCTCCAATTACACAATCTGTTTCAATGGCGGAGTCTTTGCCTATGTAAAAATTTTTTCCGATTACTAATTTGCTTTTAGCCCACAGGTATACTCTTGCACCAGCATGAAAACCTTTGCCAATGCTGTACTTGCGCCATTTTACTTTTACCAGGTAGATGTCTCTCAGCTTTTTAATCCACTGAATCATAAATTATTTTTACCGGCTTTATTTAATACCAATCATAGAATATATCCGTGTTTTTATCCTGCTTGTTACGTTGTTCTTTTTAAGAAACTCCGCATCAATTTTTTTGTTGATAGCTGTTGTAGCAGGCAATGCAAATTTTTGTTTGTTGCTTTCATCAAGTATTGGCTTATACCTGTTATAGCCAAACGTATTTGAGCCTTCTTTTGTAAAACCAATATTGATGGTTTTGCTCGTAACCGGGTAAAGCGTTACCAGTTTGTGTTTAAACTGGTAATAAAACAACCTTATATCCCATGCACGTATTTTGCCTTCCATGGTATGCAGCAGCATTCTTGTAAGATCGCTTCCGCCTGTTTTATTAAATGATGATTGCATTTTTTTATCTGCAATAAAATCATTGAAGTCTTTTACATCCCAGTCTACCTGTTTAATTTTTTCTCCCCAACTTCCCCATCCCCAACTCCATGATCGGTTGGTAAAATATGCATCGTAAGAATAGTTAGCATCAATATTATTTACAAAGGCAAACCCGCTTACGCTTAGTACTTCCGGATTGGTTTCATATTTCTCCAATGATTGGTTCATAAACAGCAGAAAATTTTTAGAAAAAACCACATCGTCTTCCAGTATAATAAACCTGCTGCAGGTGTTTTCGATTTCTTTAATTCCATTGATGATGTTATAATCCACACCCATGTTTGTTTCTCTTTCAACGATCTTTGTACTTCTAAACTGGTTAATGGTATGCAGGTAATTTCTTACTACAGCTACTTTATCAGCATCAATATTACTTTTAGGCGCATCGGAAAAAACGATGAGATCAGATTCGGCCGACAGTTCGCATGCAGCCAAAGAAGCAATGCATTTTTTGAGGCTGTCAATTCTCTTATACGTAAATAAAACAATGGTTGCTGTTTTCATAATATTTTTAGAACTGAATAAATTAATTAAGTTTTTTCCCCAATACTCTTCTTACAATCATGCTTTTAAAAAAGCCGCCAACCAGTTTAGCAACATCTAATGCATAATAAACCGGTGGTATAGCTGTATTTTTTTTAGACCATTTCCATCTTATTGCCAGGTTATTGGTGGAGGTTAAGAGAAAAAGTGATTTGTAAAATTGCTTAAACGTTACTTTATGAATTGTATGATCCCATCCTGTATTTAACCGGCTGTTGTATACAATTGCATTTGTAGGTATGTAGATATTAAACCCTGCTTTTTTGCAGCGTATTCCATAATCTTCGTCTGAACGATATTGAGGAAAATTTTGTTCGTCGAGCAATCCTACTTTATTAATAACATAGGCAGGCAACAGCATGCCCCTTGCAGAAATATTTATTGTTTCAAGATATTCGATGCCTTCCAGGCGTGATAAATCAATTTCTTCTTCGCGATAATTTTGTTTCATGAAAGGTGTCCACGGACTATGATAAATACCCAGGTGACTTACCATTTTACTATCTGGATCGTAGGAGAGGGAACCAAGTATAGAATTGGGATGCTTGTCATGAAAATTGACAAGATTTTGGATATAGGTTTTATCAAAGGTGGTATCGTTATTAATATGAAGCACAAAATCAGTTTCTTTCATGATTGGTTGTAAGTACTGCAAGGCAGTATTTACACACTTGGTCCAGTAGAAATGCCCGTTGCCGTGCAGCACTTCTGTGCCCGGATACTTTTTCTTTACCGTTTCTGCTGTTCCATCTGTTGAGCCATCGTCAATAACAATTACCCTGTAATCAGTGTAGGTTTGCTGTTGAATGGCCTCCATACACTGCAGGGTCATTTCCAAACGGTTAAAAACAGGAATAATTATAAAAACCATGCGTTTATTTTAAGAAAATCTGTCAATTTTTTTAAGCATTTACTTGTGGTTGCCAAACAGGTATTTTAAAGTTGAAATACTGCAGCAGATCTGCGTCTGTAAGCATCCTGAACTTCTTTGAATAGCATAAACCCATAGACAGCCAGATAGAGTAATAATTGATGTCGTAGCCGGTAAAGTCTTCAATAAAAAATGTTGTCCACCTGAATAATAGAAATAAAGCAATCATTTTACACAGAAAATTGTTTGAGTAATTGATGCCATAATAAACTGCAGAAAAAAGCATCAGCGCATACAGAACAACACCGATAACTCCGGAATACAGCAGGATATTTAAAAAGCCAACTTCTGCGCCAGGTCTTCCCTTTCCTGTACTTACAGATTCTTCAAAGAATTCAGTACGGTATGTGCCCGTTCCGCCTTCACCACATAAAAAGGCATTGTCTATTTGCATAGATGAAAAAACTTCCTGGTACAAAAAAGTTCTTGTATCTACTGCAATGTTCTTTTCTGCACCATTCTCATAAGCGTATTCGTACCGGTCAATATCTTTTACTGGCTGAAAAATGTTGTACTGATCTGTAATACCCAATACAAGAAATGTAATCGGAACGGCAAAGCCAATAACAACGACTGTTTTAAAAAATGGTTTAGGTAGATAATTTTTGATATAATAAAGTGATATGATAGCAGTAGCAACCACAATGCGCATAATATTTGTCCTGAAATCAAATGCAAGGTAGATTGATGTTGCAGCCACAATAAATGTAAGCACACGCCATTTGAATGCGAAATAGGGGCTCATGAGGATAAATAAACTTACAGACATAACAATGCCACGTGCAAACAATTCCCTGTCCTGGTCTATGCTAAGTGTAAGTGGTATTGTAAGAAAGCCCCACAGAAATATTTTGGTAACCA
The DNA here is from genome assembly GCA_044227095.1 of Chitinophagaceae bacterium. Lineage (GTDB taxonomy): Bacteria > Bacteroidota > Bacteroidia > Chitinophagales > Chitinophagaceae > JACMLD01. The sequence continues at coordinate 2,175,203 of JBGAFV010000001.1, forward strand.
CCAGCTTAAATAAATACCGGGCGTCTTCATACATTAATGCAGACACAACAGAGAATGGTATTAAAAGGGAGAATGAAGTATCCAGTATCAGGTACTTCCATTCAAAATAATCCTCTGCGGAAAGCAGCCCTCTTACAATGGTAATAATGTTCCATGCAATCATGGCTTTAAAAAAGATATAAACCCATGGCGGCATATGCGCATTCCAGTTAATTCGGGAAGAAAGCATCAGCAATAATGCAAACGAAATTATTTTAAGTGTAGCAGTTATATATGTACCATCTATACTTAATGCCATAGATACCGACAGGTATGCTACGGTATCTGAAAGCATGATGCAAATAAACGTAAGTATAATAAGCGTTCTTGATGACATGACTTTAACTGCGGTTGTACAGCGCTATAATTTCGTTTACACTTTTTTCCATGTTAAAATTTGCAGAAACAAATTCATACGCGTTGTTTCCTTTTTCTGAAGCAACCGACGGATTATTTTTTAAATAAATAATTTTAGCAGCTATTTGAGCTGTATCATGTTCTATTAAAAAACCGTTATTGTCGTTTACAATAAGATCAATAAGGCCAGGTGAATTATACAAGATAGAAGGCAGCTTGCATGCCATTGCTTCTATAGCAGCTATGCTAAGACCTTCAAATTTTGATGGCATAACAAACACATCTGCCGCAATAAGATATTTTCTTACATTTTCTTTATTGCCTAGAAAACGGACATTGCCTGTAAGATTAAGTTCAGCAGTTTTCTTTTCTTCTTCCTGTTGCAAATGCCCGCTTCCCAAATGCAGGTAAGTGCAGGGAAATTCTTTCACTACTGCAGCCATTGCTTTTATTATGTCTGAATGATTTTTAACCGGGCTGCAACTACCTGTAGAGATTATTACAAAATCATTGCTGTTAATTCCAAGCTCAGTTCTTGCCGCTTCTTTTTCATGCAGTGCCGGTGGAAAAAAGCGGTTTGCATTATACCAGTTGTTTATTCTTACCGATGGATTTTTATAGTAATTAAGCTCATTGTTATAAACACTTTCGCCGATTGTTTGAAAGGTAGTTTTAAAGAAAACCCTTGCGCTAAATCTTTCAAGCCATGCTTTTGGCCATGTGAAAGAGCGATTTTTAAAAACATTATGTGGTGTCATAATAGTTTTTCTTCCTGCAAGGGCCGCACTTACCGAAAAATAAAAAAAGATATCCGAGCGGTGTACATGTACAACACTTATGTTTTCTTTTTTTATAAGCGAATAAATATTGCGCATGTACCGGCTTACAAACAAAGGGCTTTTAAAACCTTTAGGAAACGGAAGGTGAAGTGTAGTTATGCCTTCCTGCTCAAACCTGGAAACAAAATTGCCGGGCTTAGTGCCGGTGGCAATCGCTATCATTCTTATCCCTTTTTGCCTGAAAAGTGCTGCTGCATCGGCATACATAATTTCAGCGCCGGAAAAATTTATTTCATTAAAAATATGTAGCACATTCATAGGATGTTCTCTTTTGCGGTAGCGGTATTATCTATCAATAATGTAACGACCAGTGCACATCACTTTTAATAATCCTGTTAGGGCTTCCAACAGTAATAGATGATTCGGGTACATCATTAATAACAAGGCTTCCCATTCCTACAACGCTTCCAGATTCTATTGTAACGCCTTTAAGTATTATAGCCCTTGCACCCACCCATACTTTATCGCCAATGCGTACCGGTTTTTCTTTATTGATTATTTCGTTTTGAGCGTTATAAATAGGATGCGTATCGCTGCCCCATATTTCTATGAAATCAGCAAAAAGACAACCAGCACCTATAGCTATTTCGTTAGTTTCTCCTGCTGCAATAATTCTTACACTTCCAAATGATGTTCCTTTGCCTATTTTTATTGTACAGCCGTTGCCGCGAATGGTAATAACAGCTTTCCTTAGAAGAACTCCTTCTTCACAATAAATATTATTATTGTTTCCGGTGATGGTTATAATAGAATCTGAAATATGTGTATTAGTAAATTTTGCTGTGTTGCCTGTGCCAGTAATGAAGAAATCAGATTTCATTGTATCGCCTGTAGCAAGTAAACTATTGTTTGTGCCTTTTACAGAAAAAGATGAATTGTAAAACATAACAGGAAAAGAAACTTTGCTCCCGCTTTTTCCACCTGCCATAAACAGCAGGTGAGATTTTACTTTAGAGAAAAAAGAAAACAATATTTTAATAAACGTTTTCATTATACTTTATTAAGCTGCACAGTTGTAATTGTAAGCTACCAATAAGTTGCCCCTTCTACTTTTACGGCGTCTTTTGGTTTTTCGCTTTCCATTGGTCTTGCCCAATGCTCGTTATAAAATTTTTCCTGGTAATTGTAAAAGGGTATTTCCCATCTTTTTCCTTTTATACCAAACATGCACTGTACAGCACCTCCAATATGAATTGCTTTTTTACCCATTCTTTTTATGCGTGCAGCAAGTGGCATTCCGTAAGCACCACAACCAAGAATGGCTATATCAAAATCTGTTTTGTACACTTGCGTTGTCATATCATCAAGTGCTTCAAACCAATCTTTGTATTGTGTTTTTGAATTTGCATAAGACTGCACCGCTTTTAATGTTTTAAGTTCGAAAGCGGGCAGCACATTTTTATTATTGAACAATAATTCTCTCTTGCCATACTGACTTCTAATGCTTTCTTCAAAAGGATGTATCACTAGCACTTTTTTTCCTTCAAGTGCTTTGCTCCATGGATTTGCGTGGTTAAAAGGAGATAAATCTTCAAGTTGAATACGGATACAATCTTTATTCATGTACTTGAAAATGTATTTTTCATAACTCAGCCAGCTTCCAAGTATATCAATTTCCGGCGCATCCTTCAGGTACATTTCACTAAACCGATCCATCATTTGCGGTGTTACAGGAAAAAAGCCTGCAACTAAATTAAATTCTTGTACAAGCCCTTTTTTATAATTGAAGAAATAAGGAACTCCTTTTAGAAGATTAGCCGTATTGTTAAGGGCATTACCCCTGGTGAAACAATAGTTTAAAATAATGCTGAGCTCATTTGAACCAAACCTTCCAATCATAGCAGGTTTATCGTCAGACAATCTTTGCAGAATAAGTTCGGAAGCCGCTTGTCCCGTAACCTGTACGTTTACATTTGATACGGCAAAGTTTTTATCTGCACCAATCAACTTTTGATATTTTGCGAAAACACTCATGCTTATAGAAACTTATGCTTGTTTTAATTTGTAATGCGATTCTTCCAGCCTGTTTTTTAGTTTATCTATATCGAAAACGCCATTGTTATCGGCCAATATAAAATTTGTAGCGGATGGGTATTTATGCCAAAAATTTCCAGGGCATATTTTTATTTCTTTCGATATTAATGCAGGCTTGTACGAAAAAGAACTTTTACTGCTGATTAATATGTCTGCATAAGCCATATGTAAAAACGAATCGTATGCGTTTACGTCAAGGCAGTAATGTATATTTTCAAATTGATCAAATTCAGGAAAGTCTTCTTTATTCCCCTGCGAGAAAAGATAGATATTTATTTTTTTTCCAGTTGGTATAGCAGACAACACTTTTTTTAAAACACTTTCGTAATAATCGTTATTGAGCCATCGTTCTTCCCAATTGGTATCGCCGCTTTGTTTCATTGCGGCAACATCTCCACGGCGTATATGTATTGCTATGTTAAAGCATAAAGGATCATAAAATAACGCCTGATCTTTTCTAGCAGAAGCGTTAAAAAATTTGGCAGACAAATCAGTAAACGTGCCGCATTGCTCTACATAACCCTGGTCTTGCGCAAGGATGAAGAGTACTTTTCTGTTTTGATAAGATTGAATTATGTTGCCAGTCAATTGAACATCCTTATCCTTCTCGCTATCAAAACGCGGGAGCTTTATTTTTTTATATTTTCCTTCTTTGAGTAATGTAGAAGCCGCAATTTCATTTTCGCCAAAGCCAAGCAGGTGTTCCCATTTGTTATTTGAAAAAGGGAAATGTGCGAATTGAAGGTTAAAATATTTTGCAAAATAAAATCCAGCATTCCAGTTCGAGAGCTGGTGGCCTATACCAGCGCTGTAGTTTGGTTTTTGCGCTATAAAATTTTTATGTACAGAAAGTGCTTGTGTTTTTTTTAATAGGTTGCCGAATTTATAATGCCAGTATGATTTATAAACAATAAACTGAAATGCGGTATTCTGAATAGCATTAAGAAAAAGCGTATTTGCTTTTATACTGAGCTTCTGGTATGTAATTTTTTTAGACGCCATACTTTTATGCCTGGTTCGCTTTTTCTTTGATAAATTTAGATTGCGCCATTGCAATTAATTTGCCAGCTTCCTGCCTGAACAAGCTGCTAAAAGAAAAAAGCGCTGCTATAAATGCTATACTATATAATGCACATGCAAGTATTAATGACACCCATGATAATTCAAAATTTGAGAAAGTAGCAATGATGCCGGCAATGATTAGCAGCATTGTTACAAGAAACGTTTCTTTTAAAATTTCTTTTCTTTCTTCTGCTAATAATTGTGTTTCTGTAATCACCTTTTTTGGGTAGTAGAAAAGCATAACAAATACTGGTAGCAAGAATGCAATCAGCACACCAGGCATGGCCAGTGTTTTGGCTAATATAAAAAGCGAAACGAGGTAGATAATGCTTTTTACAACATTAATAATACTATTGTTTCTTATATCGCCCATTGAATATGTAACGTTAGAAAGATTGTAGCCTATTGACAATAAGAAAAACGAAAGGCACATAATGATGTTATTGCTATTGCCAATCCAGAATTGTTTACCTACCCAGTTTGTAGTGAGGTTAGCATTAAAAAGCAGGAAACCCCCAATTAAAAAACCTGATGACCAGATAACAGTTGTCCATACACGAATTACCGTGCTTTTTATTTTTTCTGTTTGGCCCGAGCCAAATAAATGCGGCAGTGAGGGCAGCATAGAAATTGTTACATTATTAGCAAGACCGGTTGCCAGTTTTAACGGCCTGCGTGATAGATCAAGAACTGTTACTGCCTGTGTGCCCAGGTACCTTGAAACAAGCACCAAGTCTATATTTGAAGCAATGGTTTCAAACAACCTGCTGGAAAATGTAAAAGCAAAAATTTTTGAAAAGGATTTAAAATAAGCTGGTTGAAATTTCAAGGCTACATTATTTTTTCTGAGTAGCAGTATAGTTAGTACTAATGAATATAAGAAAGTAGCAGCCCCTCTGAATAAAGCTGCATATGCAAGTGCAAAAACACCAAAGTGAAGCATCAACAATACTATGTTCAGTATAATGGCAATAACAATAACCGAATACAGAAAGAAGCCATTGATTTTTGTTTTCTGATACGCTAATACAATATTTCTGAAAGTATCTGCAAGAAGGCCAAATGCTGTGCCCCACAATGCTATCCTGAAAGCGCTAATGATATCTGCCCTGTAGGCTTCATTTATTTTTGCAAGGTCTCCTATAAACAGTGAAAACACATAGCCCACTGTTACAGACACAATAAATAATCCAAGAGAAATAAGCACGCCCGATGCAATAGCAACACCAATTTCTTTTTTATCGTTTTTTCCTATTGCAAAAGCAACTTTTTGCAACAACACATCGCCAACGCCAGGGTCTACAACAGTAATCCATGTTAAGATATTACCTGTGGCCAGCCATGCGCCATATAACGAACTGTCTATGTAATGGAGATACAGCGGAATGATTAATATGCCATTTACAATAGAAATGACAAATCCTATATTCAGAAATAAGAAATTCCATAAGGTGGTTTTTTTTCTGCTATGGACGTTCTTACTATCGCTCATTTGAGTGTGTTCGCTTTTTACAGGATAATTGGTTCTACGGAACAGCTAAAAAATTAATCAGGCGAATAATACAATTCAGCATTGATTATTCGCCTGATTAGTGATAAGAAATATTTTATTCAAACTGGTTTTTAATGAGGTAACCGTTTTCTTTCAATAATTTTTCTTTAAGGAAATGATCTGTATCAGCAGCAACCATTTCTTTTACCAGCATTGCCAAATCATATTTAGGCTTCCATCCCAGTACAGTATTTGCTTTTGTAGGGTCGCCTATCAGCAATTCTACTTCAGTAGGACGGAAATACTGCGGGTCAACTGCCACAACTTCTTTCCCTTCTTCCAGTTGATATTGAGGGTCTGTACATTTTTGTACGTAACCTTTTTCTTTTACACCTTCGCCCTGGAAAACGACGGTAATGCCCAGTTCTGCAAATGACATTCTTACAAACTCACGTACCCTTGTAGTTACACCTGTTGCAATTACAAAATCTTCTGGCTTTTCCTGTTGCAGGATCAACCACATAGCTTCTACATAATCTTTTGCGTGGCCCCAGTCGCGTTGCGCATCAAGGTTGCCAAGAAAAAGTTTATCCTGCAGGCCAAGTGCAATTTTAGAAACTGCACGGGTAATTTTGCGTGTTACAAAAGTTTCACCACGCAAAGGGCTCTCGTGGTTAAACAATATGCCGTTACATGCAAACATGCTGTATGCTTCGCGATAGTTTACTGTAATCCAGTAAGCATACATTTTTGCTACAGCGTATGGGCTTCTTGGGTAAAACGGGGTTGTTTCTTTTTGTGGTACTTCCTGTACCAAACCATATAATTCTGATGTTGATGCCTGGTATATTTTTGTCTTTTTTTCAAGACCAAGTATACGGATGGCTTCAAGCAGGCGAAGCGTACCAATACCATCTGCATTGGCTGTATATTCCGGTGTATCAAAGCTCACTTTTACATGGCTCATTGCACCAAGGTTATATATTTCGTCTGGTTTTGTTTGTTGAATAATCCTGATGAGGTTTGTAGAATCTGTAAGATCTCCGTAATGCAATGTAAAACGCAGATTTTTTTCATGCGGGTCCTGGTAAAGATGATCTACCCTGTCGGTATTAAAAAGAGAACTTCTTCTTTTTATACCATGCACCATGTACCCTTTTTCCAATAACAATTCGGCAAGGTAAGCACCATCTTGTCCTGTAATACCTGTAATCAAAGCTGTTTTCATGTAAAAAATCTTTTTGTTTGTAGAATCTTTAAAAATCTGTCGAAACAGTATTTATAGTATTTCTTACCTAAGAAGAAAAACGTATAAGTGGTTGTTTTATTTGAAACCGGGAAATTATGCAGCCTTTTCTTTTTGGGGCATATGCGATTTCAGAAAATCCTGGTAGGCTAACGCAATTCCCTCTGAAAGGGAGATTTTGTGGCGCCATCCCAGTGAATGTAGTTTTGATACATCCATTAGTTTACGTGGAGTACCATCTGGTTTTGTAGTATCAAATGAAATTTTGCCTTTAAAACCAGTAGTCTTTTTTATAGTTTCAGCAAGTTCGGCAATACTAAGGTCTTGTCCGGTACCGATATTGATCAATCCCTTTTCATTGTATTCCTGCATTAAAAAAAAGCAGGCTTCTGCAAGATCATCTGCATAAAGAAATTCGCGTTTAGGCGTTCCGGTTCCCCATACTACTACTTCGGAAGCATTGTTTTCAACAGCATCATGAAACCTGCGGATAAGACCAGGCAATACGTGTGAATTAGAAGGATGGTAGTTATCGCCTTTACCATAAAGATTTGTAGGCATTACGCTAATAAAATTTGCGCCATACTGGTCACGATAGGCCTCGCATAATTTTATGCCTGCAATTTTTGCAATGGCATATGGCTCGTTTGTAGCTTCCAGCAAACCGGTAAGAAGATATTCTTCTTTAAGCGGCTGGGGTGCAAGTTTGGGGTATATGCACGAACTGCCGAGGAAAAGCAATTTTTTTGTTTTGTTTTTCCATGCTTCGTGAATGATATTGCTTTCAATAAGAAGATTATCGTATAAAAATTCTGCCCTGAAAGTGTTGTTGGCCATTATGCCACCAACTTTTGCTGCAGCAAGAAAAACATAGTCGGGCCGTTCTTCTTCAAAAAATTTTGCTACTGCTGCCTGGCTACGTAGATCCAGTTCTTTTGAAGTACGCAATAAAAGGTTGTTGTAACCTTTGCTTTCCAGGTTACGCCTGATAGCTGAACCCACCATACCGCCATGACCGGCGATATAAATTTTCTGATTTTTTTCCATGTTAGGTTTAATGTAAAAATTAATTGTACGGCAATAATTTTATAATTGAAATACACTCGCCAGGGCTACTTACCTGAATGAATATTGGCGGTCTTGTTTTGCAAACATTGATGCAGCCGGTTCATCATTTATAATCTGCAGTTTGTATGTTTCTATTTCTGCCTGCATCATATAACCAAGTGAGGGCAGGATAACTTTTACAGTTTTATTTTTTACTGAAACAACCTGGCCTACCTGTGTTATGAGCGGGCCACTAATGATCCTTACAGTATCGTTAGGGTTAACATTGGTTTTTTCAAGCTGCACATCCTTGTAATCGTTAAGAAAATTCTTTATTGCATCTATTTCTTCATTGCGGATAACAGCAGGTTTTCCAAGCCAGTACACAAAGTTAATTACTCCGTCAGTAATGCGAACTGGTAATTTTTCAGTTTCATCTATACATACAAAAACATAACCTGTAAAAAGTGGTACAGAAATCATTTTTTTGCGATCGCTCCATTGCCTTGTTATTTTATTTAAAGGGCAATAGTGTTCAATCTCCTTGCGCTTAAGCAGGGCCGTAACCTTTTTCTCCCACCTTGGGCGGGTATAAACAACATACCATTTTTTTGTTAAGCTATGCATAGGCGCTCACGCATTTTTATTTCATTTATATGTATGGCTTCGCCAATCCGGTTACATACGCGGTTAGCAAAGGTTCGCACGAGAGTACCGATCAATGTAAAACTCAATCGGTTTTATTAATTATTTATTATACGGTTACTTTCAGTTTACCGGCTGTTTTAGCATGCCTGTACCTGTATCCGTAATCGTAATCATAACCGTATCCATAACCGTATCCATATTTGCCCAATCCTCTTTTCTTAACTCCGTTAAATATTATTCCGGTATTTTTTAAGTGATGTAATGTTGCATTATCATCCAGTCGCTGTACATGTATCTTAGGTGTAAATGCATGGCGTATTACATACAAGGTTGCATCGCACCAGGATGAAATGGTATAAGCATCTGTTATAGCAAGCACTGGCGTGGTATCTATAATTACAACATCAAAAATTGTTGCCAGGTAATCTGGTAGTTCTTTAGCTTTCTTGTTCAGTATTAGTTCAGACAGGTTGCCATTTGTATTGTTTCCTGCAGGAACAACAAAAAGATTTTCGCTGGCCCTGGTTTTTTTGATGATGTGATCAATATTCTTTTTTCCTGTTAGGTAATCACTAATGCCAATATCATTTGAAACATCAAAAATGCTGTTGATTTGCGGCATGTACAAATCCATATCAACAAGAACAACTTTTTGCCCCGTCATGGCAATGCTTAATGCAAGGTTGGCAGCAACAAAACTTTTGCCTTCTCCCGAAATAGAAGAAGTAACCATTATTTTTTTTATGGCTGAAGGATTGGCTGTGTAGTTAATTGCTGTGCGAATTTGCCTGAATTGTTCTTCTGCAAAACTTCTTCCTGTAGGAGTAATCAATAAAGGCTTGTTTGAAGTATCATGCACGATTTCGCCAAACACAGGTAAAGTGCTGTAAGATTCTATATCGCTTCTGAAAAGAATTTTGCTGTTAAATACTTCTTTAATAAGGACGAGGACAACACCCAGCACAATTGCCCCTAGCATAGAAGCCAGCAGTATAACTTTTTTCTTTGGACTAACTGGTGTAGTAGAAGATTCTGCTTTGTCTACCAGCCTGCTGTCTGCTACTGTAGCATTAAAAGAAAGCGCAGCTTCTTCTCTTTTTTGCAGAAGAAATGTATAAATATTGTTTTTTATTCCAAGCGGACGGTTCATTTCTGCAAGCTCACGTTGTTGTTTCGGAACTTGCTTTAATAAATTGGTATAGTAATCAATTGTGCCATTAAGGTTGTCGCGGCCGGCTTCAAGGCTTTTGCGCTGATTTTTTACCAGCTCAAGTATATTCGGTTTTATTTTTTCAATTTCATTGCGCAAAGACACCATTATAGGATGGTTCTCCGGTGTATTTTGTTTCAGCTTTTCGTATTCTATTTCGCTATCGTATAATTTAGTAACTAGTTGCAAAAGAAGCGGATCATTAATACCAAAAGATGCAGGCACCACACCCGGCTGGTTATCTTTCTGCATTACATACTTTTCTACTTCATTTAAAGCGGCAAGCTGCACATTTAACTGGCTTGCTTTCTGGTTGCTTTCCCCGGCGCTTTTAAGATAAAGTTCGCCCTGCTGATCCAGGTTTACAGCACCTTTTTCTGTACGGAATTTTTGTATGCCCCTTTCTGCAGAATCAAGTTGTGGTTCAATAAACTTCAATCTTTTTTCTACAAAGGCAAGTGTATTGGCAGCAAGCTGTGTTTTGTCTGTTATTGAGACTTTATTGTAAACAAACATCAGCGTATTTAAAATGGCTTCACCTCTTTCCGGGCTTGAGTCTTTAATCTTTAATGAAATAACGGTAGATAATTTGCTGATTGGCGTAACCTCAACTGCTTGTGAATAATATTTGGCAGATGCTTTTACGCTTACCAGCGAAAAATAAAAGTTTCCATGTTTATCGGTTGCCTGATAATTTGGGTTTTGACTAAACCTGCATATGCCCCAGGGGGTAGTAATCCATGTAGCAATTGGGTAAGCGTTGTTATTAATGGTCACCATTTTGGTTTCGGCAGACCAGGTAAACGGTACCTGCTTTGTTTCTATTAGCGAATCTGGATTTTTTAATTCAACTATAATAGGGCTGCTTGTGTATGCAGATTTGGTTACAAAACCATCCTGTTCGCTAACAGGTGCGTAGAGGAATAATTCTTTTACCACTTCACCCAAAACGGCCCTTGAACGCATTATTTCCGTTTCGTTTTCTACAATTTTTTTAGAATTGAGTGGATTTAATGACTCAACAAACTTGGAATCATCTGTACCTTTCTTTTCATCTTTAATAAGAATAGTGGCGCTGGATTCATACATTGGCGTAGCAGTGCGGAGATAGAAGTAAGCCGCGCCAAGGCTAAATACAATCAATGCAACAAACACCGGCCAATAAGGCCAGTAGCGGAAAAATAATTGCTGAAGCAAATTATTCTCCGTTGTTTCAATTCCTGTATTTGCGGAAACCTGCATTTTTTTCATAGTCCCTGCATTGTTATTTTATATACCTGTCTGCTACAACCACTAATAAGGTTAATGTAGCTATATAAGCCGGCAGCAACTGCCTGAAATTACTTACGCTTGCTACTTTATTTTTGTTGGGTTCCACATACACTACATCGTTGGATTTTAAATAATAAAACGCAGATGTGAGTGTAGCGGGAGAATTCAAATCAATTCTCTTAATTATTTTTTTTCCTTCTTCTTCTCTTATCAGCAAAACGTTTTCTCTTTTACCATAAATGGTTAAATCTCCTGCAAGTCCTATAGCTTCTAAAATGCTGATCTTTTCATTAGGAACCGTTATTACCGTTGGGTTTCCTACTTCACCTAAAACAGTAACCCTGAAATTTAAAAACCTGATTGTTATTAACGGATCAATCAATAACTTTTTTAAAACCAGGCTATCGGTAAGGTTATCTGTTAACTCTTTTACTGTAAGGCCTTCAGCTTTTATGTTACCCAGCACCGGAAACTTTATATCGCCTTCTTCATTAACGAGGTAGCCAATATTTTGTGTAGTGGTACCTTTTGCAGTTGACGTTGCTGTTGTAGGAATACTGGGAGCATTAAAAATTAATGTTGCATCAGTATTTAAACTGGTTACATAAATGCTTAATAAATCGTTTTTATGAATAACAGGTGGCGCCGCTTCATACATCGTTTTATAAACGCCATTTTGTACATCATTAAAATAGGTTGTTTTCTTAGTATCTACGCAAGATGCGGCCAGGAAACAAAACATGGATGGTATCAGCAGACACAAAAGCAGCTGTTTATTTTTTGAAACCAGGGCACAATTCATAGCTATATGTAAATATCTAATTATCAATAGATTGTATGCGTACGGATATATGGCTGAAAAAAGTTAGAAGATGTTTTTCGTCGATAAAAACACAATTGCAGGTTATATGGATAAAGGAAAACGCAAAGTTTATATATGTAGTGCGTTAGGCCTGACAAATGTAAACCATTAATTTTTTTAAAACAACCTACATTAAAGATATTTTTAAAGTAAAGGCAGGTCCTATAAGCTTACTTATAGGTGTTATTTTAATGGATAGATGTGAGAAAATTTGCACTTTGGCAATTTACTTACTTTATTATTAGTACATTATGTATATCAATTGATTATAAAGGAATTTTAGTTGCACGTTCTGCCATTTTTGCCAGGCAAGAAGAATAAAATTGATTATTAATTTATAGTCATCATTTAGCTAAAGAGTGAGACGTTTTGCCTAACATTTTTATACCGGTAGAAGTAATTCTATCAGCATTATTGGCAACTACTTTTGCTACCCCAAGTTCTACAACAGTGCCCAATGCTTTTTTTACAATATTGGAAGAACCCATCACAAAAATTTTCTTAGAGAGGAACCCTGCGGCTAAACCCAAAGCGCCTTTTAATAAATTTTTTCCGAGGCCCGGCGTTTTAACGGTGCTGGTAAAGGCATTTTTTACCAGGTTTACAGGTTTAAGATCATTAAGGATTATTCTTGATGTTTCTTTCATTGCCTGTTCCTGCTGAACAGATAACGCTTCCAGTTCGGCAATGCGCAGTTGTAAATTGGCTGAGGTGTATACTCTATTCTTCATTAGGGTGATTTTAAAATTTTAGTAATAATAAAATTGCTTACTGGCGTTTTTACAAGATTGTTGCGGTTGTAATAAAAAATAATACCGGCAATACCATATAGCCCTGCAATTATAAAAAAACCATAATAGTTTTTCCCAAGCCATTCGCCAATAAGCAAGGCAAGCCCAATGCTAATGCAAAGAATGATACTGCAGGCAAACAAAAGCAACACCAGCGATGACGCTGCATCTGAAACAGTATCAGATGTTTTATCTGCAATTTTCATTTTAAATAACGCTGCTTTTGTTTCTGCATATTCACCTGCCTGCGAGATCAATGATTCTAAATGATTAGGATGCGCTTCCATGATTATATAAATTGTGGTATTGCCGGTAAAAAATTATGATAGAGCGTTTCTTGTTTCCTGTTTCAGGGAATTAACTTTTAAACGGCCTCTCTCTTCTACATCTTCAGCTTCAGATTTTACATTTGCATAAGATTCTTTTACACCATCTATAAAATCATTAAAAGATCCTTTCAGCGAATCACCCAAATCTGCTGTTTTCTTGCTTATCTTTTTTCTTGTTTCTGAACCTTTGTCTGGTGCAAGTAAAATACCTGCAAGTGCACCTGTTGCAGCGCCTGCAAGAAACCCAAGTAATACTTTTGTGTTAGCCATAATTGTAGATTTTAAAGATTTAAAATTTATAACCTGAATTACTCTCCCCAAAATATTGCCAACTATTGTAAAATCATTTATAACAGTAGCATTTAAAAGCGCCGTCTAAAAAAATAAATAGTGTAATCTTTATTGCACAAGATTCATCTTCACTGGGTACTATTTTCTACAATAAAATTATAATCACTACTTAAAGCTTCTTATTAGTTGATATTTTCTGGCGTATTAGATATGGCATAATTATATTAATGTTAAAGAGCATTGCCTCATTGCTATCACAGATTGCTATAAGTCCTACTAACAACAATCATAAAAATTATGCAGAACGGAACTTTGTTACAATTTTTTCACTGGTATTATCCGGAGGATGGAAGTTTATGGAACAAACTTAAAAATGAAGCTGCTTCCCTGGCCGAAATGGGTATTACTGCAGTATGGTTACCCCCTGCTTTTAAAGCCAATGCAGGCGGTATGAGTGTAGGCTATGATGTATACGACTTGTATGATATTGGAGAATTTGATCAAAAAAATTCAGTAAGGACAAAATATGGTACAAGGCAGGAATACAGGGATGCAGTTAAAGCAGCACACAATGCAGGTTTGCAGGTGTACGCAGATATAGTGGTTAATCACCTTGCAGGTGCAGACGAAGCAGAAAAAATTACAGCACGTAAAGTTGATCCTGAAAACAGGAACGAATTTATTTCTGATCCATACGAAATAGAAGCGTTTACAAAATTTACACATCCCGGCAGAAAAGGAAAATATTCTTCTTTTGTATGGGATCATAATTGTTTTACAGGAGTTGATTACGACAACATAAGAAAAGAATCTGGCATCTACAGCATACAGAATGAATATGGAGATGGATGGGAAGATGTAGTTACAGATGAAAAAGGCAATTATGATTATTTAATGTATACAGATATTGAATTTAGAAACCCTGCTGTACGAGATGAATTAAAACGATGGGCAGACTGGTACTATAACGAAATAAAGTTTGATGGGGTAAGGCTTGATGCTGTTAAACACATTTCTCCGGATTTTTATAAAGACTGGCTGGATTATATACGCAGCAGCACAAACAGGGAAATATTTGCTGTTGGTGAATATTGGGCACCAGGCAATCTTCCATTGCTGCTAAGATATATTGATGCTACCGAAGGAAAGATGTCTTTGTTTGATGCTTCACTTCATCACAACCTGCATGATGCATCCAGAAATGGAAAAGATTATGATCTCACCAAAATATTTGATAACACTTTGGTTGCTGCAAAACCAGAATTGGCAGTTACAGTAGTAGATAACCACGATACACAACCATTGCAGGCATTGGAAGCACCGGTAGAACCCTGGTTTAAACCGATAGCATATGCGCTCATATTGTTAAGGGAAAAAGGATATCCATGCGTATTCTATCCTGATATTTTTGGCGCTACTTATACTGACAAAGGAAGTGATGGCAATGACTATGAAATTTATTTGCCCGGTTGCGAAAACATAGATAAGCTTTTAAAAGCACGCAAATGCTATGCTTACGGTATACAACGGGATTATTTTGATCACGGTAATTGTATTGGCTGGACAAGAGAAGGCGTAGCTGAAATATCAAAATCTGGCTGTGCTGTTTTATTATCAAACGGAGATGAAGGTTACAAGAAAATGGAAATGGGCCTTGTGCACAAAGGGAAAGTATTTATAGATATGCTTGGCAAGTTTACCGGCGAAGTTAAAATTGATGAAGAAGGTTTTGGAGAATTTCATTGTATGCCCGGCTCAGTATCTGTGTGGATTGAAAAATAATTAGAACGATAATTTTTTTGCCAATTACTTTTTTAACCTCTTTTATGCAACACATACTCTATCTAAAATTAGAAAATGATATTTATTCTGCAACAGTAACCTCAATTCCAAATGATCATCACCTGCAATATCATGTGTTATTTCAAAATGGTTACGAGAATATTTTTTTTACCGATGCCGAAACAGGCAACTGGATAGAAGAAGATCTTGGTGAAACTGAACTGGCTCGTCATTTTGGTGAGCGGATTGCTTTCCTGGGAGATGATGTATATGTGCCATGCAAAGCATTATCCTGGTGCAGGGCATCTATTGCAAATATGGTTATCAATTTTGGGTTTTGCATTAACAGGAAAAATAATGGTCATACAATTTTTGAAGTGTATGGCGATAACCATAAGTTTTTATGCAACCTCGAAAAAAATGAAACGGGGCAATGGGATGTTTACAATTCACTTCGTGTAATGACAGAATACCAATATGCCAACCTGGTGCAGGTTATAATCAGCATTTTTGAAGGTATGGCAGATGTTAATTAGTGCAAATTTTATAACTGCCCTTAGGGCAATTAAATCAATACAAATGAACAACAATAAACTTTTATCACGTTTCTTATTGGTTATAGCGCTGGCCGCAACGCTAACCAGTTGCGAGGCAATAGCAGGTATTTTTAAAGCTGGTGTATGGGTAGGTGTTTTAATTGTGGTTGGTATTATAGGGCTTATAATTTTTATTATTTCCAGGGCCGGTGGTAAAAACTAAAGCAAAAAAAGAGGATACTTTATGTATCCTCTCTTAACCCTAAAACCAAAACCCTCTACCTATGAAATGATGTATTTAAAAGTTTCAATTGCATAAAGGCATATGTAAGCCCGTTCAATTGGCATCTTATCAGTTTTCTTAAATTATCGTGCAGAAAAGGCTCATTCAAAACCAACCTGTATGCGGTAATCATTTTTCTTTCGCTTACTTCGCAGGATTTTAGAATGTCATCTTCTTCGGCCATAACAAGTGTGGTGTCGGGCCTTCTTTCTATTTCACCGGCAGATATTATTTTCCCACCCATTGTCTGTATCTGGCTCGACAGCTCAATTGCATACTGATTTGTTTCCTGCGCCAGGGTTAAAACAGTTCTTTTTAAGGCTTTATCATTTACCTTACCGGCAAAAGCCTCATACTCGCTTTTTCTCTCTTTCAACAATTTAAAAAGAGTGTCGAGCTTTTCCAGCACAAAAGCCGGAATTCGGTTAACAGTTGAAAATATCATGGCAAGCTTTTTATAGTATACAAGTGATAAAGAATAGCAACATTCGGTCATTGTACAAATCTCAATTAGTATACCAGTCTTTATGTGAGTAAAGAACAGTTTTTTTAAAGCTGATTGTAGAATTTTAATTGTAATTATGGGAAATCTTTCCCCAATAAGGGTAAAAAAAAATCAATGAAAAGAATTATAGACAAGTTGAAAATTCACAACCGCATAAGAGTTGGATATGGAACAGCTTTTTTTCTTTTATTAATTTGCTATTTAATTACATTGTATAGCAACAACCAGTTGGTAAAACAATCAGAATGGGTAGACCATACCAGCAATACAATTATACACCTGGAGCGTATATTGTCTGACATAAAAGATGGAGAGACGGGTGCACGTGGTTTTGCAGTAATGAAAGATTCCCGTTTCCTGGAGCCTTACTATACCAGCAAAGCAAGGGTAGATTCTACTTTTAACCTCCTAAAAACAGAAACTGCAGAAAACCCGCTGCAGCAACAAAGGCTGGATACACTAAATAATCTTATCAACCAAAAATTTGCCGTTATACAAGACGGCATAAATGACCTGAAGCAAAATAATTTTTTGCTTACAGATACAATGCGCCAGAATACTTTTCAGGGTAAAGATTTAATGGATCAGATTAGATCGCTTAAAACACGCATGCAAATAAGAGAAGAAGCAGAATTAAAACAAAAGCGGGAACGCCTGCAAACAATATCTGCCAAGCTAAGGGTGATAATTATAGTTTCGCTTATTATAGCATTTCTTCTTCTTGTTTTTGGTTTTGCTACCTATCTGCGTGAAAACAAAGCCAGGCGCGAAGCAGATGAAAAAGTGGAGCAATACCAGGATCAACTAAGGATGCGCATTATGGAATTGAGGGGCGTTAATAAAGAACTGCTGCAGATGCGAAGTATAGAAAAATTTGCTTCTACCGGCCGCATTGCACGTACAATAGCACATGAGGTAAGAAACCCGCTTACCAATATTAATCTTGCAATGGAGCAATTGAAAAATGAAATTACTGATACCAGTGATAATGGAATTTTGTTTGAAATGATAAGCCGGAACAGCAATCGCATCAACCAGCTTATAACAGACCTGCTCAACTCTACTAAATTTGCAGAATTGACTTATGGAAAAACTTCCATCAATACTTTGCTAGATGAATCTCTTGAACTGGCAAAAGACAGGATTGCACTTTATAATATTACAGTAGTAAAACACTTTAGCAGCGATATATGTGATGTGGCAGTTGACAAAGAAAAATTGAAAATTGCCTTTTTAAATGTTATTGTAAATGCCATTGAAGCTATGGAACCAGGTAAAGGTGTTCTTACAATAACCACAAAAGGAGAAAACAACAAATGCGTGGTAGAAATAGGGGATAATGGGTCTGGCATGGATAAAGAATCGATGGGCCGTTTGTTTGAACCCTATTTTACAAGCAAGCCCAAAGGCAATGGACTTGGCCTTACCAACACCCAAAATATTATACTAAACCATAAGGGCACGATACAGGCAGAAAGTGAAAAAGGAAAAGGCACAACTTTTATCATAACACTAGATTTTGTTGAATAACTTTTATAGTGACTTTAATAATAAAGCCTTTCAAAAAAAATGAAAGGCTTTATTATTTTTAGTATGAACCGGTTTATCAGAGACCTTCAATCCATTTAATTACATCATCTTTTGTTTTGCCTATCTTCTTTTGAATACGGCCTACCAATTCATCGTCTTTTCCTTCTTCGTATAAAAGATCGTCGTCTGTAAGGGCAGCATATTGTTTTTTTGCTTTGCCTTTTATGTCATTCCATGTTCCGTTCATTTTTAATTTCCAGCTTTCCATAATGTTTGTTTTAAGAATTAATAAAGAAATATTAGTACATCGTATTTAGTATACAGGCAGCTGTACTACTTCAAGTACTCACGTTAGAAGTTTAATAAGATATAGGCTACTGTATTAAAGCCGAAATGCTAAATAAGTATTGTGTCAATTAGCCCCGCGTATTACCCGAAGTAATAAAGATATAATTGCTATCACAAGTAAAATATGTATGATGCCACCGGTGTGAAAGCCAAGAAAGCCAATAGCCCAAATAATTACAAGAATTACTGCGATAACGTATAAGAGGTTGCCCATTTTTAAAGGTTTTAGTGATGATGAAATAAATAATGTAGTATACCTGTTAATACCTAAAATGCCTGCCAGAATTGTTGGGAGATTTTTTAATCTGGTAAACTGTTGTAGGTTGATTCTAAGACCGGCGAACTAAAAAAATTGTGGATTTTTTTCTACAAAATGTAGAAAATGACGGACATGTTTGTAGTTACAAAAGGTTCTTAATAGCGCCTTCTATTATTTCCCTGGTAAAAGGTTTACTTATAAATAAATCCGCACCTTCTGACTGTGCTTTTTTTCTTTCAATCAATCCGTCATGTGCAGTAATCATTACAATTTTTACATTCGGATAATTGGATTTTATGTAGCCAATAAAATCGAGGCCTAAGCCGTCGGGAAGGTGATTGTCAAGAAAAATTATAGAAGGAATATCATTCTTTAACGCCTCTTTTGCGCTGGCAATATTATTAACAAAAGAGGGTTTTAAATGCTTTTGTCTTAATATGCCGCTTAGCAGGTAACAAATGTCAACTTCGTCATCAACTATAAGCGCTTTCAAAGTATTATTGATTATGTAGTTTACCGTCTCCACTGGTTCCCGGATTTTAATACTATTATTTTGATGTTTAAGCAGCAATTAATCTGCCATTTAAATTGCTGGAAGAAACACTCGTATTTCATCTGCGTGTATTTATTTTTTTTGTTTGGTTATAGAAAAAACTGGCAGGTTATTTTTAATAGCATTTCTTCAAACACAATGTAACCGGTAGGGGATTATCAAAAAAATGATACATTTAAGTGCCTACTCGGAATTTATAAACCAGGCGACTAAAAGATAAAAGGACATTTGTTATGCTTTCTAGAATAAAACAGGCTTTTTCATTTTTAAAGCAGGTTATTGAAGATTTTTTGGAAGACAAGGCTTTGAAATTCAGTGCTTCACTTTCTTATTACACCATTTTTTCCATTGCCCCTTTTCTTGCAATAATTATTGCTTTTGCCGGTTTCTTTTTTGGAAAAGAAGCCATTCAGGGTGAACTGTACCCGCAGATAAACGACCTGGTAGGTAATGAGGCAGCATTGCAGATACAGCAAATGATTACCAATATTCATTTATCTAAAAACAGCACGTTTGCAACTGTTGTAAGCTTTATTGTGTTACTGATAGGCGCAACAGGAATATTCAGCGAAATACAGGATTCCATAAATCATATCTGGGGATTAAAAAGCAAGCCCAAACGCGGTTTGCTTAAAATGCTGTTGAACCGGCTGATTTCCTTTTCGCTGATTATCAGCCTGGGATTTTTGTTGATGGTTTCTTTGTTGCTGAACACAGTTGTAGATGCATTGAGCAGGCAATTGTTAAAAATACTCCCCGATAATGGGGTGTATGTTGTAGATATTCTTAACAATTGTCTGATGTTTATCGTGCTTTCGCTTCTTTTTGGCATCATTTTTAAAGTTTTACCAGATGCGAAGATTAAATGGCGGAATGTAATGGTTGGCGCAGTTACAACAACGGTCCTGTTTATGATTGGAAAATTTTTTATTGGCTTTTACCTTGGCCATAGCAATCTTGGAAGTGTTTACGGAACAGCAGGTTCAATTATAATAGTAATGCTTTGGGTGTATTACAGTGCGGTTATTTTATATTTTGGAGCAGAGTTTACCAAAGTGTACGCAAAAAAATACGGCGGCGAAATTTTACCTAACGATTATGCTGTGTGGATTAAGACAAAAGAAATTGAGTTGCCCTCTAACCCTACAAATTAAACCCCGGTTAAATAAATTCAAAACAAACTTAAAACAAACCACTTATGAAGCGCATTCTTCTTATTGATGACGACATGGATATGTGCACACTACTGGGCAGGTTTTTACAAAGAAATGGATTTGAAACTGAAGCGGCTTATAGTGGCAACAAAGGCATTGCAAAATTTAAAGATCAGCATTTTGATGTAGTGCTTTGCGATTTCAGGCTGGGCGATAAAGAGGGCAGGGAAGTGCTGAAAGAAATTAAAGAAATAAATCCCCATACAGTTGTAATTATTATAACAGGCTATTCGGATATTAAAATAGCCGTAGACGTTATTAAACACGGCGCTTTTGATTATATAACAAAACCGCTTATACCCGAAGAGGTATTGAATGTAATTAATAAATCATTGCAAGAACCTGTATCGCCAGGCATAGGTAAAGCGGGTACAAAAAAGAACGCCAGTGCAGCGTCTGATAGTGAATTCCTGCGAGGAAAAGCCGGTGCTACAAATGAACTGTACAAACAGGTAGAATTGGTGGCACCTACCAATTACAGCATTATACTTTATGGAGAAAGTGGAACCGGTAAAGAAGTAATGGCCAAGACCATTCACCTAGCAAGTGCAAGAAAAGATAAACCGTTTGTTGCGCTGGATTGTGGTACTTTATCAAAAGAATTAGTAGGTAGCGAATTGTTCGGGCATATGAAAGGTTCTTTTACCGGAGCACTGAATGATAAAGAAGGCCTTTTTGAAGTTGCTAATGGTGGTACTTTATTTCTTGATGAAGTTGCTAATCTCTCGCTTGATATACAGGCATCATTATTAAGGGTGATACAGGAAAGAAAATTTAAAAGAGTAGGTGGTAATAAAGAAATAAGTGCTGATGTGCGGATACTTGTTGCTTCAAACGAAAATTTGCAGGATGCTTACCGCAAAGGAAAATTCAGGGAAGATCTTTACCATCGCTTTAATGAATTTTCAATCAACATACCGCCTTTGCGTGAACGCAGGGAAGACATACTTCTTTTTGCAGATTTCTTTTTAAAACAATCCTGCGCAGAACTTGATGATAAAGATATTCCTGGTTTTGATGATGAAGTGTTGCATATGTTTACGCATTATTCCTGGCCGGGTAACCTGCGTGAATTTAGAAATGTTATACGCAGGGCGGCTTTGCTTACAAATTCGGGCTTAAAGATCAGCAGTAAGGTATTACCTTGGGAAATGACACAGCACAATCCATTGAAAGATGAAAGTTTTGCTGCAGATGGCGTAGCACATATTACAACTGCAACACCAATTGCGGCTACTGCTCCACGTCAGCAACCATTCGATTTAAAGAATGCAGCTTCACAGGCAGAATATGAAACAATCATGAATGTGCTGAAGCAGGTTAACTTTAATAAATCTAAAGCAGCAGATATTTTAAAAATAGACAGGAAAACTCTTTACAATAAATTGCGTGTGTACGAGTCTCACCATCAAAATGAGGAATAGGCTCCACACAAAATAAATTATGTCTTTAAAAAACCCCTGTATTTCAGGGGTTTTGTTGTTTTAATGATGAAAAAAGAAGAGGTATGGCCTTTGCCTTACAATCACCTGTTATGCATTAAAACAATTAACCTTAAAAACATATTTTATGACAACTTCACCAGGAATAATGACAACCTTAAGTTATGTGATTGAGAAATTGCGTTTAAAAAGACAGGATAACGAATTTACAATTGCACCTGAGGGTTTTACTACAGGCAATGGTAAGTTTTATCAGCCGGAAGATCTTACTATAATTAAAACGTATCGCTTTGAAGGAGATTCAGATCCTTCAGATACTTCTATCCTTTATGTAATAGAAGCAAGCGATGGTTTAATTGGATACAGCATAGATGCATACGGTGTATACAGCAATCATGGAGACGATGGCTATGATGATTTTATAAGAAAGATAAAAGTAGAAGACAGGGATGAGCAACAGCTTTTTGAATAAGCAGCAATTCTTCCTCAACATAAATCCGTTTTTATTTATTAGCGCACCACCGGCAATAACGCCGGTGGTTTTGTTTTTTGCAGGTACAATGTAATGTTTCGTTCTGTAAGTAAAGACGGAATGATCTTACCTTTATTGGTCATCAATTCTTATTCAATGCAAAGTTTTTCAAACCGCGTTACTAAACTCTTCGGTATTGATTACCCTATTGTGCAGGCGGGTATGATTTGGGCAAGTGGCTGGAAACTGGCTGCTGCAGTTAGCAATGCAGGCGGCCTGGGCATTATTGGTAGCGGAAGTATGTACCCAGATGTATTGAAGATGCATATTCAGAAATGCAAAGCAGCAACCCGTAAACCATTTGCAGTAAACATTCCCTTGCTTTATCCGGATATAGAAAAGCATATTAAAATTGTTATTGAAGAAAAAGTGCCGATTGTTTTTACTTCGGCAGGCAACCCTGGTACCTGGACAAGCATTTTAAAAAAGGAAGGCATTGTTGTAGTGCATGTAGTAAGCAGCAGCAAGTTTGCTATAAAGTCAGAAGCCGCTGGTTGCGATGCTGTAGTTGCAGAAGGCTTTGAAGCGGGCGGACATAATGGAAGAGAAGAAACTACCAGTATGGTATTGATACCTTCAGTATGTGTTGCAGTAAAAATTCCGGTTATTGCCGCCGGCGGCATTGCTACCGGTCGGCAAATGATGGCGGCAATGGTTATGGGTGCCGAAGCTGTACAGATGGGGACACGTTTTGTTGCTAGCGAAGAAGCTTCTTCTCATGATGCGTTTAAAAATATGCTTATAACAAGTAGCGAAGGCGATACTATGCTGAGCCTTAAAAAATTAACGCCGGTAAGGCTGATGCGCAATAATTTTTTTACCACAGTAACAACGGCGGAACAAAGCGGCGCAGCAAAAGAAGAATTGCAGCAAATGTTGGGAAAGGGCAGGGCTAAAAAAGGGATGTTTGAAGGAGACCTGGCAGAAGGCGAACTTGAAATAGGGCAGGTATGTGCTATTGTACGAAGTATAAAACCCGCCGCAGAAATAGTAAAAGATACCTGGCAGGAATTTGAAGAAGCTCTTCGTAATCCGTTTAGAAAAGCATAACTTTATAATTGGTAGAGTCTGACTGTTTATACCATATCATCTTATCAAACTGCGTTTATGAAAAATAAATCTCTCCCCATCATTTTACTGATGATGTTAACCAGCATCTTCTCCTACGCCAATACAGGCGGAAAAGAAAAAAAAGAAGATCCTGATATGAGCGGACTTGTAGTAGAAGCCGAAACCGGCAGGCCGATGAAAGACGTTAATATAACAGCGTACAACAATTCAAAAAAAGAAAAGACAGTAATAAGCAGTGCAAATGGTACTTTTTCTTTGGTAGATTTAAAACCTGGCGTTTACAAATTTGTTTTTGAAAAGAATGGTTTTGAAAAAGTAGTGCGTGATAAAATGGTACTTAAAGTAAATGAAGGTTACCAGCTAATGGTACAGATGTTTGAAGAAGAAAATATTTTTGACCTGATGCCTTCTCCGCTCCGCTTTAATAATGGTGGAGATTGATTAGCCGTTGATAAAAAGATTTTAAGCCGCAGGTAAGCAGATTGATTGCTGTAACTGCGGCTTTTTATTTTAGTTGAAAGAGTACAATAAGATTGAGGCAATCATTGATTTTTAGCCGCAGATTCTCAGATTGAGTGCAGTACTTGTAATAAATTTTATTAAGGGTTGTAGGGGAATGGGAGGTTGAATAAAAACACTTTCCTCCTGGTTATAATTAATTTGCCGCAAATACACAGATTAAATCTGCGAATCTGCGGCAATGCAAGTTTTTTTGCGGCTATTTTTTACAAATCGATCGTCTTGTCATCATCACCATCTTTGCCTTTTCTTATTCTTACATCTCCCTTTTTGAAATAATGTTTGTATTTATCAGTAATGTTTGAAGGCTGTGTTTTACCATCAATCATCAGTTCGCCATTTTTATAATGAACATCATACGGGCCGTCTGCTTTTAGCAAACCATCTTTGTCCATTTCAATAAGCATGTTTTTATAATTCTGCAATTCTTCTTTAGCACGATTAATGCCTTCATGTGCTTTTTCAAATTCTTTTTTAAAATCTTTGCTGAAGTTTTTATTGATGCTTTTCTTAGCCATTTCTATTTCTTCTGCAATCCTATCCTGATTTAGTTCAAGATTTTTATGGACTTTCTCCAGGTTTAAATGCATTTTCTCCATATCAATGTTTTTCATTTGACGGAGGGCTTTGGCCGATTCCTGCATTGCCATTTGCATTTGCTCCTGCATTTTGCCTTCGTTAAATTCTTTTTGTAATGACTCCTGTGCTTTTTCCATTTGCTGTTCCATTTTCTCCCAGTCTATATTGCGTAAAGCCTGTTGTGCTTTTAGTTCAATTTGCTGCTTGTCTATTTGTTTCATTGCCCTTTGCACCTGTTCCTGTATTTTTTGAGAATTTAATTTTTCAAGCGTTTGCCCGAGGTTGCGTTGTATTTGTTCCCAATCTCTGTTCTCAAGTTTTTGCTCAATATTTTTTTGCGCTTTTTCTACTTGTTCGAGTGCATTATCTATATCGCCTTCAATAACAGTTTTCTCTTGTTTTATTTTTTCTTTTTTTGGCGTGGTATCCTCATAGCCGTGGCGGAGTATATTAACCGGCCTGTTTTTGAAGGCAAGGCCAGAAGCGGCAATAACAGAAAACAAGGTGATGGCCATAGCGGTGTAAGGTTTGCGGATGTGTAGCATAAGATTAATTTTCAGGTAAATTGATTTTGTTACGAACTTGTTCGTATAAAAATACGATAAATTTCGTAAAATGTTGCATGGCTGTTTTGCTTTTATATATTTTAACAGCAACGGGTGATCATGATAAGAAAAAGAGTAGGGCCGCAGATGTGCAGAGCACTTACACTGTCATGCCATAAGTATTCCGTAGAGATTGAACAGCAAGAATTGTAATTAGCATGATGCCTTAATTATGAGTGATGCTTTTCAACCCCTTCAGGGTTGTATGTAGTATTCGTTATACCCCGGATTGCATCCGGGGTTATTTATTAATGAAGCCTTTCAGGCTTCTGAAAATATGTGGCAATAATTAGCATGAAAAATTATTCCGGAGGCATAAACTAACAATAAGCCCCGGATAAAATCTCCTGGAACAAAATGGAAAATTATAAAAAGCCCTGAAAGGGCGGTGTATATTAGCGAAGGGCGAAGCCCTTTGCGCAATAATGAATAGAGTTATACCGCACAAGTGTGCGACGCAACAATGCCCAACAACATTACAACTGCTGGTACAAAAAATTTTAGCTATTTCTAAAAGCCCATTTCCACATTTCTTTCCAGGTAGCTTTTTTACCGTACAATAAAATACCTGTGCGATAAATTTTTGCGCTTATCCATGTGGTGATTAAAAAGCCGGCAATTAATAATACCATACTTAAACCCAGTTGCCAGTAAGGTACTGTGCCGGGTACGCCAAAAGGTATTCTTGCCATCATTACTATGGGAGAGAAAAATGGTATGATGCTGCTCCATGTAGCCAACGCACTATCCGGGTGCGTTATAGCATTTATCATTATTACTATAGCAAGTATTATAGGCATGGTGATGGGGAACATAAGACTTTGCGCATCTTGTGGGTCTTCGTTTACAGAACTGCCTACTGCTGCAAACAATGCTGCATAAAACAAGTAGCCGAATAAAAAATAAAACAGGAAGCAGCCTGTTACCAACCACCAGTTTACGGCGGTTAATTGCCCAGAAAGTTTTGTATATGCCATCGCAAATTCATTGCCCTGCATATTCATTTGCATGCCAGGCACATTTTTGTTTACCTCGTTTACATGCATCAAAACATCACGTGGTATAAGCGCACCAATGATACTGGAGAAAGCCGTGATTAAGATAATCCACATTAAAAATTGTGTAAGACCCACTGCGCCAATGCCAATAATCTTTCCCATCATCAGTTCAAAAGGTTTTACAGAAGAAACAATTACCTCTGCAATGCGGTTTGTTTTTTCTTCCATAACGCCACGCATAACCATAGCGCCGTAAATAAACAGGGTTATGTAAATGAGGAACCCTGCACCATAACCAACTATATATGCAACCTTCGAATTTCCATTTTGCGAATTAGAACCATCGTCAATTCTTTTTTCCTGAATATTTATTTTGGCGGATACTTTTCTTATAGAATCTATATTGATGGAATTTATGCCGTAGCCTTTCATTAGCATTTCATTTTCCATTTCCTTCCTGACTTTTTCTTGTATATCGTTTACTGCGGCTATAGCTAAACTTTTTCTTGAATATAAAACCCAAATGCCTGTTTGGTTTATACCCATGTGCGGAGCAAACAGAATAGCCGTATAACCATTTCTTTCATAACTGGAAGTATCTACAGTAGGGTTAAGTATCATTTTAATTGACTTAACACTATCAATATTTTTTTTGAAAACACCTGAGTTGTCAATAATAGCAACCCTTTCTTTATCTGTATTTCTAATGGTGATAAAAACAATAATACCTATTAACCCTGCAAAAAACAATGGCGTTAAAAATGTAGAGAGTATAAATGTTCTGTTTTTTACCCTGGTGAGATATTCTCTTTTTATGATGAGCCAAATCTTGTTCATTGCAGGATAGGTTTTGGATAAGTTATACGGTTACGGTTTGAAACTGTCTTGTTACAGAAGTACCTTCTACCAGTTTTATAAAAATATCGTTGAGCGAAGGCAGTATCTCATGAAATTCTTTAACTGCAGCCTGTTGCTTAATAAAATGTTGCAACACATCGTTGGTGTTGTAACCTTCTTTTATTTTAACAACAAGTCCGTGGTTGTTTTCACGGGCAGTAATATCAAATGCATCGCTGGTGGTTAATGCTGGTATGCCATCAAGCCCAATATGAAAAAGGTTTTCTTTAAATTTTTGTTTTACTTCGTTTACTGTTCCGTCCAAAATTTTTCGGCCTTTGTTTACAAGCATAATATGGTCGCACATTTCTTCTGCCTGTTCCATACGGTGAGTGCTAAAGATGATGCTGCAACCGCTTTCTTTCAGCTTGTATATTTCTTCTTTGATGAGGTTACTGTTTACAGGATCCAGGCCGCTAAAGGGTTCGTCAAGAATTATCAGTTTGGGTTCGTGCAATACAGTAATTACAAATTGTAATTTCTGGCTCATGCCCTTGCTCAGGTCTTCTATCTTTTTGTTCCACCAGGTTTGCATTTCAAACTTGTTGAACCAGGTCTTTATCTTTTTGTAGGCATCTCTTCTTGTAAGTCCTTTTAATTGTGACAGGTACATGGCCTGTTCTCCAATCTTCATTTTTTTGTAAAGGCCCCGTTCTTCGGGCATGTAGCCAATTTTTACTGCATCGCCTTCGGGTTGAAATTTTTTTCCATCAAACATTATTTCTCCTTCATCTGGGAAAAAAATACCAGTAACCATGCGCAGCAATGTTGTTTTGCCAGCGCCATTAGGCCCCAGCAAACCAAATATTGTTCCCGGCTCTATTGAAAAGCTGATATCGTCTACGGCTTTTTGAGTAGCGTAATATTTTTTGAGGTGCTTAACTTCCAGCAGTGGCATGCAGGTAAATTTTGAAAAAGTGACTCAGGTTCTGGCACTGTGACTGAAATAATATAGCCCAGCCATTGATAAGACGAATATTGTTGGAGATTATTACAATTGAGGCGATTAATTTTTTATTGTGCACCTCACCCCCGTCCCCTATCCATTTTGTGGCGAGGGGTGCCTCTCCGCAAGATGCTGCATAAATTATAATCTGCGTTCATTTTATTTTTTCTATACCAGCATTGGATCTTTGGGAATCATCGTTGCGTCGCAAGCACTTCGTCGGCATAGCAAAGAGCAACTAAAGACTTTAATACAGAACTTTTGAATCAGATTAAACAGCGCTTATAAACTTTTATGAAAGTTGTTTTTTAAACCCGCAGACTGCTATTAATAAACACAAATACCGAGAGGCACCCCTCTATACCGAAGGTGGAGAGGGGCCGGGGGTGAGGTGATTATTCATACCCCCATGTACAACTGCCCCAAAAGCTTTGCCAGTTGGCCTTTGGGTCATCATCAAGATGTAGCATTTTTACTGTGCTTATCATCCATTTGCCGGTGGTGGCAACAGCAAATGTAATGATGCCCTTATTGTTGGTTTGGTATTGCTGATGTGTGGTTTTGCCATTTAGGCGATGCCATACGTTTACCAACTGGTTTGCAAGCGGCTGTTTCTTAAACAATATTTTTGCGGAAAGGCTATCGTTGTCTTTTAATCCGTAAGGGTTTGCAGAAGGAATAATATCCAGCGGAAGATTGGTAGCATGACTGATATTGCTTTTCTTATCGCCTACCTGTATTAAAGTTTTTACACTGCGCTGGTAAAACTCGCGGCCCATACTATCAGTTTCATTGTGTGCCGTACGATAATCAATGGCAGATTGCAAACCATCTTCTTTTAAATAATCGTTGAACTTTGCAGAATCAAGTTGTATAAATGAGTTGTTTGAATTAAAAGCAATGATTGCAGTGCCTTCATCCATCAGGTTTAATTGTAGTGAATCCCCCTTTTCATCATTTACCTGGTCAGCAATATCATCCGTCATATCATCGAGGTATATCTGTAAAGTATTTACTTTATCGCGGTTGCCACTCCAGTTTTCACCATTAAAGTCTTCGCCAACCCAAAAACGAACATTAATGTTCTCGCCCGGTTGGTAAATAAATTTTTCCGGCTGCAGCCAGAATTCATGCGCAAGCATGGGAACTACAAATAAGGAGATGATAATAAGCAGTAGGGCTTTTTTCATGAGAACCTCACCCCCGGCCCCTCTACATTTTGTGGCGAGGGTTACCCCCGGGTAAGTTTCGTTAGCAATTGCAATTTTTGCCTTTTTACTATTTAAAAACATTTTGGGTGAAGGTCGGTATTTATGATAGTTGACATTTTTTGGAATAACGCACTTTCAAGAACCCATTGTCTGTCATTAATAAGGCTTCGTGCGGAGAGGCACCCCTCTCCGGCGTAGCAGGAGAGGGGCCGGGGGTGAGGCGCTACTTCAGCAAATCATCCATATTCCTGTTGTTATCAATCTTTCCTTTTGCTTCAAGCATGCGCATATCTTTTGCATCCTGCAAAAAGTTAGAAGCAAAAATGAATTTGTTTAATTTTTCATTTTTACTGAAGATTATATCCTGGTTGCTGCCTTCCCATTCTTTAAGGCCCTGGTACATGTAAATAATATGGTCGCCGGTTTCCATTACACTGTTCATGTCGTGTGTGTTAACCACAGTGGTAATATTGTATTCAACGGTTATTTCCTGGATCAGTTTATCAATTACCATAGAGGTTTGGGGGTCCAGGCCGGAATTGGGTTCGTCGCAAAACAAATATTTTGGATTAAGCACAATGGCACGGGCAATGCCTACACGTTTTTTCATGCCACCACTTATTTCTGCGGGGTATTTTTTGTTAGAGTCTTTAAGGTTCACTCTTTCCAATACTTCGTTTACCCTTTTCTTTTTTTCTGCATAGCTCCATGTGGTAAACATGTTCAGCGGAAACATGATGTTTTTCTCAACAGTAAGGCTATCAAACAATGCAGAACCCTGAAACAGCATGCCAATTTGCTGGCGCAGCAATTTGCGCTGCTCTTCGTTCATTTCAGAAAAGTTAACACCATCGTATATAATGTCTCCGTGGTCGGGTTCAAACAAACCAACCAGGCATTTCATTAAAACGGTTTTGCCGCTACCACTTGTACCGATAATAAGATTGCATTTGCCTTCCTGCAATACTGCGCTTACATCATTCAGTACTACTTTGTCGCCAAAAGTTTTTCTTATGTTTTTAAATTCAATCATAATTATTATCCTGTTGGTGCATTAAGTAACAACTGTGCAAGTATATAATCTGCAAAAAGGATCATTATACAGCTAATTACAACAGCCCTTGTACTTGCACGGCCAATTTCCAGCGCACCACCTTTTACATTATAGCCAAAATAGGCTGGTATGCTGGAAATAATGAACGCAAATGTGTATGCTTTTATCAGCGCAAACCAAACATTAAAAGGAACAAAATTTTGCTTCAACCCCTTTTCAAAATCAAAAGGAGATAAAATGCCGGAGCCGAGACCTGCAATGCGTCCTCCCCAGATACCAAGTCCTGCAGATAAAACAACCAGCATGGGTATTACTATAAGCGCAGCAACTATCCTTGGTGCAATGAGATAAGATTTTGTATTGATGCCCATTATTTCAAGCGCATCAATTTGTTCACTTACACGCATATTGCCAAGTTCGCTTGCAATTTTACTGCCTACAACGCCTGCCAGTACAATACAAACAAGGGTAGGCGCAAACTCAAGTATAACTGTATCTCTTACAATTTGTGCAATACTTGCTTTGGGTATGATAGGGCTTACAAGCTGGTAAGCAGTTTGCACTGCAGACACAGCACCCATAAAAAATGAAATGATGATTACAATAAAGAGGGAGCCAATGCCTATTTCGGAACATTGATGCATAAATTCTTTCCAGTACACCCGCATGTTCTCCGGTTTAGAAAACATGCCTTTCAACATTAAGAGATATCGGCCCAGATCTGTAAAAATGCTCATAAATAATTTTGTTGGCTGTGGCTCTTAGCGTTTAGCCGTTAGCGCTATTGGACTTGGTATTTAGTATTAAGACTGTTACGTCGAATTAATTATCGACTCACAACTCACGTTTCACGACTGGCGACCCACGTCTCAAATTTACATGTCTTTACTCACTTTACTAAAGCCTTTCCACCAGGTAGTTTTTTCTTTTGGAGAAAACTCATGTGCATCGCCGTGTGGTATTTTAGATTTTATCTGTGCATCTATAACTGCTACCAGCGCCATATTGTATATTGACCGTACAGAGCTTCCCAATTGCAATACATGCACTGGCTTTTTTAAACCCAATAATATAGGGCCAATAGCATCTGCGCCGCCAACTTCTTTCAACAAGTTATAGGCCACGTTTCCTGCTGCAAGGTTAGGAAAGATAAGTGTGTTTACATCCTGGTCTACCAGTTCGCTAAAAGGATAATTATCTCTTAGAATTTCTTTATTAAAAGCTACGCTGGCCTGCATTTCTCCATCCACAAGCAATGAGGGATTTCTTTGTTTTACAATCTTTCTCGCTTCGGCCACCAGTTTTGCTTCCGGGCTATTACTGCTGCCAAAGTTGCTATAACTAAGCATAGCCACACGTGGCGTAAGGTTAAAGTTGCGCACTTCCTTTGCCACCATTAGTGTTATATCTGCCAGCTCTTCTGCTGTAGGATTGAAGTTTACAGTAGTATCGGCCATAAACAAAGGGCCACGTTTGGTGAGCAGCAAATACATGCCCGCAATTTTCCGTACGCCATCTTCTGTGCCAATTACCTGCAATGCGGGGCGAATGGTATCAGCATAATTTTTTGTAAGGCCGCTTATCATTCCGTCTGCTTCACCAGTTTCTACCATCATACAACCAAAATAACTACGGTTGCGCATCATTTTGGTGCCTTCATAAAGGTTAAGGCCTTTGCGTTGCCGTTTATGAAAAAACAATTCGCCGTATTCTTTTCGTTTCTCATCGTACTCATCCTGTTGGGGATCTATAATGGGTATATCTTCCAGCTCTATACTGTTGGCTTCGGCTATATCACGTATCTTTTTTTCATTGCCCAGTAGTATAGGATAAGCAACACCCTCATCAAAACAAATTTGTGCAGTTTTTAAAATCTTTACATTATCTGCTTCTGCAAATACAATTCGTTTTGGATCTCTACGGGCTTTGTTGCCAATAATGCGCATCAACTGGTTATCAAGTCCAAGTCTTTTATTAAGTCCAATGCTATAATTTTCCCAATTGCTGATGGTGGATTGCGCTACGCCACTTTCTATTGCTGCTTTTGCAACAGCCGGCGCTATTGTACTCAGTAAACGCGGGTCAAGTGGTTTGGGAATAATATACAGCGGCCCGAAAGAAATTGTTTTTTCATTGTAAGCCATGTTTACAATATCCGGCACAGGAGATTTTGCCAGTTCTGCAAGCGCATGAACGGCTGCCAGCTTCATGGCTTCATTTATTTGTGTGGCACGCACATCAAGCGCACCACGAAATATATACGGAAAGCCAAGCACATTATTTACCTGGTTGGGATAATCGCTGCGGCCCGTTGCCATAATAAGATCCTCACGGGTAGCTATAGCCGCTTCGTAGGCAATTTCTGGGTCCGGGTTGGCCATAGCAAAAACAATAGGACGCTTAGCCATGCTTTTTATCATCTCTGGCGTAACTACATTTCCTACACTAAGGCCAAGAAAAACATCTGCATCCTTCATGGCAGATGTAAGTGTAATGTCTGCACGTTTTACAGCAAGCATTTTGCGATCTTCGCCAAGGTCCTGCCGCTGATCGTGTATAACACCAGCCACATCAAACAACGTAAAATTTTCGTGTTTGGCCCCAAGTGCCAGGTATAATTTTACACAGGCCATAGCTGCAGCACCTGCGCCATTTACTACAAATTTTACCTTATCAATTTTTTTCTTTTGCAGTTCCAGTGCATTTAGTAAAGCAGCGCTGCTAATAATGGCGGTACCATGCTGGTCATCGTGCATTACCGGAATTTTTAACTGACTGCGCAATTGCTGTTCTATATAAAAGCATTCCGGCGCTTTAATATCTTCAAGGTTAATGCCGCCAAATGTAGGCTCAAGGCTTTTTACAATCTGTACAAACTTTTCCGGATCTTTTTCATTGATCTCAATATCAAACACGTCTATGTCTGCAAAGATTTTAAACAATACACCTTTGCCTTCCATTACAGGTTTGCTGGCTTCGGGGCCAATATCACCAAGGCCCAATACCGCAGTACCATTGCTGATAACGCCTACAAGGTTTCCTTTGGCGGTGTATTTATAAATGTTTTCTGAGAGTGCAGCTATCTCTTTACAGGGCTCGGCAACGCCGGGGCTATAAGCAAGACTGAGATCCCTTTGTGTTTTGGCTTCCTTAGTGGGCACCACTTCTATCTTTCCGGGTCTTCCCTTGGAATGATATTCCAGTGCCTGTTCCTTTCTTAATTTCTTTTGCATAGGCTATCAAACTATGGCGTGCAAAGTACGAAAATATAGATAAGTCGATTTTTTTAAGGTATTATTTGGAGGCCAGCATCAGGAATACTATGAGACTTTACTTGCGTCGCACACTTGTACATGGGTAAACCACTCCGCACTGTCATGCTGTAAGCATCCCTTTACGGTGGTGCGTGAAGACACGCCAATGCGCATGCAAATAATAAGCACAAATCGTTCCTACGGAACGAAAACTATAATTGAAATGGCTTCTACCCACAAAATGTCCCGATGGGACATGTATTCATTGTAACGATGAATATTGCAACCACTCATTCAATCGCTTTATGTTCCGTAGGTACATTTTATGGGCTAGAAAAATAATAATTGAGTGAATTGTGTGCCGTAGGTACACTTTGAACTATTCCACGTAATTGATTTCACAGGAATGATAAATAGAATCACAACTGACAAACAAAGGAAATTGTGGTGCGTGAAGACACGCACCACGGCGGTAGGTGCGGATGCAAATAATAAGCACAAATCGTATCTACGGAACGAAACCTATAATTGAAATTCCCTCTACCCATAAAATGTCCCGATGGGACATATATTAGTTGTAACGATGAATATTGCAACCACTCATTCAATCGCTTTATGTTTCGTAGGAACATTTTATGGGTAGAAAAATAATAATTGAGTGAATTGTGTGCCGTAGGTACACTTTGTGCTATTTCACGTAATTGATTTCACTCGTTGCGTATCTGTTGCACCGTAAAGGCAATAGAATTATATTTTACCAGCGTTTTTCATACGCAAGTATAGTGCAAAACAAATGCTACCCGCAATTAATAAGAAAGACAGGAAGTTTAAAATAATTCCGGCAATTTTTTTAAAACTGTTTTTCTCTCTTTGCGTCATGCTGATAATTGCGCAAATTGTACCCGCAAGGCAACTGGCATATATGCCGTAGGCAAACCACCTGGATGCTTGCATACCACTTTTTGTCCTGTTTAAAGGATTTGATATCACATATATCAACAAACAAAAAAGAAAAATAGTAAAGCAGCCAAAAAAGAGGGAAAGTTTTGAAAACAGTTTTCTCTTAACAGTAATTAAATCATCTCCCAGTATTGATTCTTCATTGGCAGGTTCCATAAATAAGTTTGAGGGTATTGTAAACTTAAGCAATGAGCTAACGGCATCAATTTTTATTTCCCTTCTTGCCCAGTACAATTGGTGTAACATCAGATAATTCCAGCGATTTGACCATTTCTTTTGTGCCGGTTTTATATTTTTTAAAATGCGGCGTTTCCAGGTGAGCCGCAAACGCTTCTGCATTGGCGTATATTTCAAAAACTGTAACCTGTGTTGGTTTGTTTTTGTCGTACACGGCGTATAAGGTAAGCACACCTGGCTCTTTTTGTATCGCAGCTTCAATTTCTTCTTTTAGCATGGCCTTGTAGTTTTCCAGTTGCGCAGCATCTATTTCAAGTCTTGCCAGGCGTACTACCTGGTTTTTATCCTGTGCTTTGGCAAGCGGAGAAAATATAAATCCACAAATTATTATTGCAATCAATGCAACTAGATAACGCCTTGTATTTAATACTGCTGTTTTCATTTTCTTATTATTGCTTTTAAAATTTAAAGCATTACAAAAGTAAGCCTTATACTTTTATTGTGTAGGTTTCACTATCTTAGGCTGGCTACTAATTATAATAAATGCCATGAACAATTTTCCTATTGTAGAAGCGCAGATGATGATAAGGAAACCTGCAAACACAGTTTTCAATGCAATTGTTGATCCTGCGGAAACAACCAATTTCTGGTTTACAAAATCAAGCGGCAAGCTGGAAACAGGTAAAACCATTATTTGGGAATGGGAGATGTATGCATTTTCAACAAAAGTGCTGGTAAAAGAAATACTGGAAAATAAAATGATAGTGGTTGAATGGAATGATCCTGCTACCATAATCGAATTTAACTTTTCGGCATTGTCTGAAACAAGCACTTATGTTGTCATTCGGAATTATGGATTTAATGAAACTGGAGATGCTTTACTGGAAACCATTAAAAACAATACTGGCGGTTTTACCACCGTATTAGATGGTATGAAAGCCTGGCTAGAACACAATATTAAACTGAATCTTATTGCCGATAAATTTCCCAAAGGAAAATAAACTGAAAAATAAAATTATCAATTGTTGCTGTATCATATCTTGTAACATCATTTTATTTAAAACAACCATTGCTGCATGAAGGAAACAATTGCTTATGCCGATTCAAAAAAGCATTATGAAATACTGGATGGACTGCGTGGCGTAGCAGCATTAATGGTAGTAGCCTTTCATACGCTTGAAACATTCAATGGTGGTAGCAGGTTTAATCAAATCATTAATCATGGTTACCTGGCAGTAGATTTCTTTTTCCTTTTATCTGGTTTTGTAATTGCTTATTCATACGATGACCGCTGGAATAAAATGACAGCGTGGGATTTTTATAAACGCCGGCTCATTCGTTTACAACCAATGGTAATAATGGGATCATTAATAGGCGCCGCACTTTTTTATTTTCAGGGTTGTGAAATGTTCCCGTTAATTAATGGAACCCCGGTATTGAAATTGTTGATTGTAATGATTGTTGGTTGTACACTTGTTCCCATCTTGCCCTCAATGGACATTCGCGGCTGGCAGGAAATGCATCCGCTAAATGGGCCGGCGTGGTCGCTTTTTTTTGAATACATCGCTAACATTCTTTACGCAACAGTTGTACGCAAATTCTCCAGGCTGATGTTATCTGTATTCGTTTTTCTTGCGGCATGTTTGCTGATTAACTATTTATTGAGGGGCACACAGGGAGATGTAATTGGCGGCTGGGCTATAGATAACATACAACTTAATATAGGCTTTACAAGATTGCTCTATCCTTTTTTTGCAGGTGTATTGGTGATGCGTTTGGGAAAATTAATTCATGTAAAGGGTGCATTCTGGATTTGCAGCCTTTTAATTATTCTTATTCTTTCTTTGCCAAGATTTGGCGGTGCAGAGCATGTATGGATGAATGGTTTGTACGAAGCGTTCTGCATTATTGTACTTTTTCCGCTGATAGTTGCCATAGGCGCAGGCGGAAACATAACCGGTAAGCATTCTTTAAAAGCATGCAAGTTTCTTGGTGCTATTTCTTATCCCATTTATATAACCCATTACCCACTTATTTATACTTACGTTGCCTGGGCAATGAACAACAAAATATCTTTAGAAAAAGGTCTTCCCGTTGGGCTATTGCTTTTTGTAAGCAGCATTGCCATCGCTTATGCCTGCCTGAAACTTTATGACGAACCAGTTCGCAAATGGTTATCAAAAAAGTTCTTATACCGTGCTGACAAAAATATTGTAGCTGCAGCTAAATAAAAGCTGAAAACAAATAGATCGTATGGACCTATTGTTGTTACGGTAATAAAGACGGCTTAATAAAACAATGCAGAAATTTTAAAAATAAATTTTGCAATTCGAAATCCTTTCTTATTTTTACAGTGTACTAGTTTAATAGTACACTAAATCATTAAATATGATAGATATTCAAGACCTGCATTTTGCTTACCGGAAAAAACCGGTGTTTACAGGCCTTAGCATGCAGTTGCAGCCCGGGCATATTTACGGTTTGCTTGGCAAGAACGGCACGGGTAAATCAACACTGCTAAGAAATATTGCCGGCCTATTATTCCCTAATAAAGGAAAAATTCAAGTGCTTGGCTTTACACCTGGTAAACGGCAGCCTGCTTTTTTGCAACAGGTGTTTATGGTGCCAGAAGAATTTTATCTGCCCGATGTTCCGCTAAACCACCTGGTTCAATATCATGCACCATTTTACCCAAAGTTTAACCAGGCGCAGTTTGAAAAATACATTACTGAGTTTGAAATTCCTTCGGACAGCACATTGCAAAACATGAGTTATGGCCAGAAGAAAAAAGTGCTGATAAGTTTTGGGCTTGCAAGTAACGCTTCTATGTTACTGATGGATGAACCTACCAATGGGCTTGATATTATGAGCAAGAGCCAATTTAGAAAAGTAATGGCAGGTGCACTGGATGAAAACAAATGCATTGTTATCAGTACACACCAGGTAAAAGATTTGGAAAACCTGATAGACCGCATCACCATTATTGATGAAGGCAAAATATTGTTTGATCAAACAGTAGATAACATCAGCCGGAAACTTTCATTCCAGGTTTCATTTGACAGTGATGAAATAAAGCAGGCGTTGTATGGCGAATCTTCTTTGCGTGGTTCTGCCATCATTACCCGCAATATTGAAGGGGAAGAAAGCAAACTTGATCTTGAACTGCTTTACAAGGCTATCGTTTTAAATGGTGCAGCCATAACATCTGTTTTTAAAGATTAAACTAACATTATGATACAATCATTTGACGCAAAACGCTGGTGGTTATTGGTTGGTAAGCACTGGTCTGAAAACAAAAGAAAATATACACTCTCCCTCTTTGCTATTGCCGGGCTTTTATTACTGTGGTTTGTTGTAATACTTATAAGCGATGGTCATCGTGGTATTAATGCTTCAATGCAGTTAACAACTTATTATTTCGGGCTTTTCCTGGGCGGATGTTTATATGGAAGTATTTTGTTTGCAGATCTTGGTTCAAAAACCAAGGGGCTTAATTATCTCGTTGTTCCTGCATCGCATCTTGAAAAACTTCTTTGTGCTTTGTTTTATGGGGTGATAGTTTTTTTTGTTTGTTACACTGGCATATTTTATATCGTTGATATGCTGGCGGTAAAAGTTAGCAATGCTATTGCCTATAGTTACTGGATGAAACATCATTTACCCGGGGAAACTTTTGAACCACAAAGAATATTGAATGTATTTAGATTTTCAAACTGGCATAACGCTGAACCGGGTTTTTCATACTACTTGCTGATTACCTATTTTGTAATACAGTCGTTGTTTATACTTGGCTCAGTTTATTTTGCCAGGTTCAGTTTTATAAAAACAGTTATAGTATCGTTGATAATAGGATTGGTAATGGTTTTTGTTGCAGCAAAAGTAATTGCAGGTATACTGCCACCTGGCGATTTTTATCATGGCATCAACAGCTATCGTTTTTACACAGTTAAAAGTAATCCATCAGGAGAAGGCTTAATGATATACGGTGATTCTAACACCGACAAAGTTGTATCATTACCAGAATGGATTAATACTGTATTATTGTTTTTGCTGAAATACGCATTGGCGCCGTTGTTTTGGCTGGCAAC
Source organism: Chitinophagaceae bacterium (assembly GCA_044227095.1). Lineage (GTDB taxonomy): Bacteria > Bacteroidota > Bacteroidia > Chitinophagales > Chitinophagaceae > JACMLD01. The sequence continues at coordinate 2,214,065 of JBGAFV010000001.1, forward strand.
TTATTACAGACTGAAGGAAAAAGAAATTTAAGGCGTTTAAACTTTTTACTATGCAATTCAAAGAATCACAAGCTATATACCTGCAGATTGCTGATTATATATGCGAGAAGATATTGCTGAAAGAATGGAAGCAGGATGAACGTATACCATCTGTGCGTGAACTGGCCGTGCAACTGGAAGTAAACCCCAATACCGTAATGCGCACATTTGATTTTTTACAGCAACAGGAAATTATTTACAACCAGCGTGGCATTGGATATTTTGTTGGAAACACTGCCTACAAAAATGCGCTGCAATACCGTAAAGAAGCTTTCAGCGAAAAAGATCTTCCCAGCATTTTCCGCAACATGTATTTGCTGGGCATGGAACTGGATGAACTGAAACCACGTTTTGACAAATATAAAAAACAGCATTTCTCTAACTGATATATTTAATTATTATGAGAACAAGTAACAAATTAATTCTGGGCATTTTAATAGGGCCACTGCTTATTCTTACATTGCTGAATTTGGCTTTGTATGCAAAATATAAAGCTGGCAATTATGTATCTTTTAAAAGTGTACAGGAAGACAGGTTTATAAGAATGTCATTGCCAAACATTAGCCATATTGCTGTTTACGGATTGGAAAATGTAAGGATAGTGTCTTCTGACAGTTTAAAACTGGAGATTGAAAAAGATAGTCGTGGACATCTTCATTATGCTATAAAAGGAGATTCACTCATTATTCATGGAGATTCTGTGATAACAAGATATAATGGCACAACTGATGTAGAACGCAGTTACCAGGATGTAAATCTTTATTTGCCTATAGCACCCGCTACTATTCTTGCAGACAACTCAGGTATTACAGTAAAAGGAACTAAGGATAGTGTAAAAGCGGCTTCTTATTATTTTTCTGTTGTAAATAATGCCACAGTAAAAGTTGATCAGGATGGCGATGACACCACACATGTTTATTTTAAAGGACTTACTATCCATGCATCTCATGCAGCTGGTATAGAACTTACAGCAGCTACCCGTATAAATGATTTGCAGCTTACAATGATTGAGTCTCCATTTGCAGACAATGGCGCATCTATTGATAAATTAACGATTGAGGCAGATAAAAAGTCAAGTGTTTTTTTGAAGGGGGATAACCTGCAAAAAGTAAATGTTGTAAAACAGCCCTGAAAATATAGAATCATTAACCTTACGGAGATGAAAAACAAACGAGCCTGTACGAACAGGCTTTTTTGTTACACATTAAACCTGCGCCCTTGCGCCAAGCCAAGCCATCATGCCCATGCCCGTTTCAATAGCATTTTCATCTATATTAAAAGTAGGTGTATGTACGCCGGAAGTAATGCCCATTGCTTCATTCATAACACCCAGCCGGAAAAAACAACCTGGAATAATCTGCGTATAATAACCAAAATCTTCTGCGCCCATGCGCAATTCAGTTTCTTCTACATGTTCACTGCCCATAAATTGTTTGGCAAGATCTTTTGATAATACATGAAGTGCTTCATTATTATAAACTGAAGGATAGCCAACATCTATGTGCAGATCTAATTCTGCGCCCATGCTGTGCACCAGTTCTGTAGACAATTTGCGGATAATGTCATGCGCTTTAAACCGCCATGTTTCATCCATTGCACGAAATGTGCCCATTAATTTTACTTCGCTGGGTATAACATTGGTAGTATGTCCGCCCTGGAAAGATGTAATGGATAAAACAGAAGGATCAAACGGGTTGCGGTTGCGGCTGATAACCTGTTGCAACGCTACTATAAGTTGTGATGCAATTAATATGATGTCGGGTGCTGCATGCGGGGAAGCAGCATGACCGCCTTTTCCTTTTATGGTAAAGTACAGTTCATCGGCGCTGGCCATTACTTTGCCTTCTTTAAAACTCAATTTGCCAATGGGCAGGCCGGGGTGAACATGCAAGCCAAAAATTGCTTGCGGCGCAGGGTTTTCTAACACGCCTTCTTTTATTAGTAAACTGGCGCCACCGGGATTGCGTTCTTCTCCTGGTTGAAAAATTAATTTGATGGTACCTTCCCAATTATCTTTTAATTCGTTTAAAATTTTTGCTGCGCCTAATAATATGCTTGTATGCACATCGTGTCCGCATGCATGCATTACACCTTTGTTTAGCGAAACATAATCAACTTTATTTTCTTCCAGGATAGGTAGTGCATCCATATCTGCACGCAATGCAATAATTCTTTTGCCGGGGTTCTTTCCTTTTATTAATCCAACAACACCTGTTGTAGCCATTATATGAAATGGTATACCCAATTCTGTTAGTTTCTCCTGTATAAATGCAGAAGTTTTAAATTCCTGGTAACTAAGCTCTGGGTTAGCATGTATATGATGACGGATAGCGATTGTTTCCGGTGCGTATTTTTTTGCGAGGTCTTTGATTTGATCTTTGAGCATGCGCAAAAATAGTTAATTGCGGGTGGTTTTTTACCACATAGAATCATAGAGGCATAGGTTCACATAGATTAAGTAATTATAGCCGTAGTGCGTGTCTCCACTTACCACTTTATTACACATTCCGATTTGTGAGGACACGAACCGGGGCGAAGTTTAACTATTGTGTTTCTATTGTTTCTACTGTGCCTATGTGGTAAAATGGATGATGCTATTGCTAAGAATTCTTGAGGCTCAATCTTCACGGATGCTAATAGCATGACAATGTACAAGTGTGCGACGCAACGATGTTACATAGCAATACAACTGCTGGTTCCCAAATTTCTTATTGACTAATTTCAGAGAGTTTTACTTCTACAGTATCGCGGACAAGAAATACACTATTGGGGAATTCTCGGGACAATGATTTGCGATAATCTTCCGCATCATTCTTATCTACAAAATTGCCTACCCGAAGCCGGAAGTAAGGCGCCTGGTAAAGGAGGTAAGCTTTTAATTCGGGGTATAACTGGTAAATTTTTGTTTTGGCAGAAATGGCTGCGTTGCGATCGCTTGTATTAATCACCTGCAAGCGGTAACCAGCTACATTGCGGCGTGCGTCGCGGGTAGTTATTTCATTTATCTGTGCCTGTTTTTTCACCAGCAAATCAACCCGCGGATCTTTATGTATTACAATAGAAGAAGTAGAATCTGTTTGTGCAAACGCAGGTAAAACGAACCAGCAAACCAGTATTGCGGTGAAGATTTTTTTCATAAAAAAACTTTGTAAAGCTCATTAAAACAAAATCGTTGCCAAAGCCTTAAATCCCGGAACAGGGTGGCGAAAATAAACTTATTCTGCCGCTTCTTTAACAATTTGTACGCTGGCACTGCAACCAAGCCTGTTTGCCCCCGCAGCCACCAACTGGCTGGCAAAGGCATAGCTTTTTATACCGCCGGAAGCTTTGATTTTTACAGTAGACGGAAGATGTGTACGCATGAGTTGCACCGCTTCCAGTGTAGCACCTTTTTCTGCATAGCCGGTAGAGGTTTTCATAAAATCTATGCCGAGCGGCCCGAAGAGGTTACAGCATTGTATGATTTCTTCGTTGCTGAGAATGCCGCTTTCTATAATCAGTTTTATGATTTTGCCTTTATTATGAACCACCTGTGTGGCCATAGCTACTTCTTTGCTGAGGAAAGACCAGTCTTTCATGCGCAATGCCACCAGGTTAATAACCATATCCAATTCATCTGCGCCATCTACAATGGCAAGCACTGTTTCTGCCACTTTTGCTTCAGTAGCAGCATAGCCGAACGGAAACCCAATTACTGTAGCCACTTTTATTTCAGTAGGATCTAAAATGGTTTTTACCCGTTTTACAAAAGGTGGTGGAATACAAACTGCCGCAAAGCCATATTCAACAGCTTCCCTGCAAAGCTTTTCTACATCTTCAATAGTAGTGGTGGGTTTTAGTACGGTGTGATCTATATAAGAAGCAATGTTCATTAACAAAAAAGTTTTTAATTCTCTTTTAATCAACCTGTATGGAACGGCCAGGGTATAATTTTTTTAGCCGCTGATCAATTTATTGCGCCGAAGTTACCTCATTTCAGTAATTTCATTGCTTTAGCTCCTTTTCTAATAAAATCAAAACAACATGAGAAAACGTTTTTCCTATGGGAGGAAGCATTTGCGGTTGCTTCTGCCTGGGCTGCTTATTTTTATGCAGATGGCTGCACAACCTACATTTCCTGTAAATGGTGTTGCAGATCCTAAATCTAACAGCTATGCATTTATTAATGCTACAATTGTAAAAGACGGACAAGCTACCCTTACCAATGCCACACTGGTAATAAAGGATGGAAAAATTATTGCTATAGGAAATAATATTACCGTGCCTAAAGATGCAGTGGTAACAGACTGTAAAGGCAAATACATTTATCCTTCTTTTATTGATATTTATAGTGATTATGGAATTACTGCGCCAGCTGCGCAACGTAGCGGGTTTAATTTTGGAGGGCCTGCACAACTTACATCAAATCAGAAAGGTGCTTTTGGCTGGAACCAGGCAATACATAGTGATATAGATGGAGCAAAACTTTTTGCAGCTGATGATGCAAAAGCATCCCCATTACGAGATGCCGGTTTTGGCACAGTGCTTACTCACCAGAAAGATGGTATCGTTCGCGGAACAGGTGCATTGGTAACACTGGCCAATCAAAAAGAAAACCTTGTTATTGTAAAAGAAAAAGCATCGGCACATTATTCTTTAAGCAAAGGAAGTTCTACACAATCATATCCAGGTTCTATTATGGGTTCCATTGCATTGTTGCGGCAAACTTATCTGGATGCACAATGGTATAAAAGCAATCCATCTGCAGAAGGAGTGAACCTTTCTTTGAAATCATTTAATGAAGAACAGAACCTTCCGCAAATTTTTGATGGCGGAGACAAATGGACAGATATACGTGCAGACAGGATAGGCGATGAGTTTGGTGTGCAGTACATTATTAAAGGTGGCGGAAACGAATACCAGCGCATTAATGAAATAGCTGCTACCAAAGCAAGTTATATACTGCCGCTTAGTTTTCCGCAGGCGCCGGAAGTAGAAGATCCTAATGATGCAAGGTTTGTATCGCTGGCCGATATGAAAAATTGGGAGCTTGCCCCGGGCAATGCAGCAGCTTTTGAAAAAGCAAACATTCCTTTCTGTTTAACTACAGCGGATTTGCGGGATACAAAACAATTTCTTACCAACCTGCGCAAAGCCATTGAATACGGCCTTACTGAAATAAAAGCTTTTGAAGCACTTACAAAAACACCTGCTACATTATTGGGTGTGTATGATAAAGTGGGAAGTCTTGATGCAGGGAAGCTGGCTAATTTTTTAATTACTTCTGGCCCTGTTTTTAATGAAAAGACAATCATTTACGAAAATTGGGTGCAGGGTGAAAAATATAATGTAAATGAAGGAAGCTGGAACAATATTGCAGGAACATATAATCTTGCTATTACCAATGCAGCAGGAAATGTAAGCAACTATACACTTGATGTAAAAAATAAAACATCGGCAAGTGTTATTGCAAAAGATACTTTAACAGGCAAATTTAATTTTGATGGAAAACTGGTAAAACTAAGCTTCTCAAATTCGCCTGCAAGAAGAATGCCTTCTCCCGGAGATTCAGCCCGTAGTATGGGTGGCAGGCCCGGTGGTTTTGGTGGCGGAAGAAACGGTGGTACTGTTCGCTTAAGTGGTGTTGCTAACGGTGGAGTATGGCAGGGCAATGGCGAAGATTCTGCCGGCAATAAAGTTTTGTGGACAGCAACTTTTGTAAAAGAAACGGTGGATAAAGCAGATAGTACACGCAGAAAAATGCCTTTACGTCTTGGTAAAGTAACTTATCCTTTTGATGGTTATGGTTGGGAAGAATTACCGAAGCAGGAAGTGTTGCTTATAAAAAATGCTACTGTTTGGACAGGCGAAAAAGAAGGCAGGCTTGAAGGAACAGATGTATTGATAAAAGGCGGAAAGATTGCGCAAATTGGAAAAGGTCTTCCTGAAGCAGGTGCAAAAGTAATTGATGGAACCGGTAAATATGTTACCGCGGGTATTATTGATGAACACTCACACATAGCTGCAGCTTCTATCAATGAAGGTGGTCAGTCTGTAACATCTGAAGTAAGGATAGCAGACAATCTTAATCCGGATGATATCAATATCTATCGTCAGTTGAGTGGCGGTGTTACATCTTCCCACATATTGCACGGTTCTGCAAATACCATTGGCGGCCAAACGCAATTAATAAAATTGCGCTGGGGTGTAGATGATAATGGCCTTAAGTTTCAAAACTGGGATCCATTTATAAAATTTGCATTGGGCGAGAACGTAAAACGCACAACAGCTACGCAGGGCAATAACCGCTTTCCCGATACACGTATGGGTGTAGAAGAAGTATTGACAGATGCATTTCAACGGGCCAGCGATTACCAGAAGGAAATGAAAGTGGCAGAAGAAAACAACAAAAAGAAAGGCGCAACGCCAATGGTTGTACGCAGGGATCTTGAGTTGGATGCATTGGTAGAAATAATGAACAGGAAAAGATTTATTACCTGTCACTCTTATGTGCAAAGCGAGATAACAGCAGCAATGCGGGTGGCCGATAAATTCGGCTTCCGCTTCAACACATTTACGCATATACTGGAAGGCTATAAAGTAGCTGATAAAATGAAAGCGCATGGTGCTAATGCATCTACCTTTAGCGACTGGTGGGCATATAAAATGGAAGTAACTGATGCTATTCCGCAAAATGCAACTATTATGCAACGTGTAGGTTTAAACGTAGCCATTAATTCTGATGATGCTGAAATGGCCCGCCGCCTTAACCAGGAAGCAGCCAAAAGTGTAAAGTATGGTGGCATGAGTGAAGATGACGCATGGAGAATGGTTACCATTAACCCTGCCACAATGCTGCATGTACAGGATAGGGTAGGAAGTATTAAAGTGGGTAAAGACGCAGATATAGTAGTATGGAGCGATAACCCCCTGAGCATTTACGCAAAACCTGAAAAAACAATTGTAGACGGTACTGTTTATTTTGACCTGGACCGTGACATGCAATTGCGCAAACAGATTACTGCAGAACGCAACCGTCTTGTACAAAAAATTTTGGCAGAAGCAAAAACTGAAGGTGGTGGTTCAGGATCGCCAAGAGGAAGGGCAGTTCCCAGTTACCAGTATATCTTAAGCTGTGGAGACCATGAACATCATGATGGGCTGATAACAGTAGACATTAGCAGTGATGATGAAACGAGTTCTAACAAATAAAAATTTTGAGGTTTAAAATTCTTTATTGCGTATTTATAAAAGAGTATAAAAGATGAAAAATATAATTATTGTACTAAGCTTTTTTCTTGCGTTACATGTTTCTGCGCAGGAAGATGTTTATCCTGTAGCTGCTGCTACCGGACTAACGTTTATAACCAATGCCACTATACATGTGGGCAATGGACAAGTAATTAATAACGGCACAATTAAAATAAACAATGGAAAGATTGAGCAGGTTGGTACAAATCTGCCCATACCTGCAGACAATGTAAAAGTGTTTGATGTAAAAGGCAAACAGGTATATCCGGGTATGATTTTGCCAAACACAGATTTAGGCCTTAAAGAAATTGGCAGCGGCGTACGTGGTTCAAACGATTTTTCTGAGATAGGAGAGTACAATCCAAGTGTGCGTTCTATTGTTGCGTACAATACGGATTCTAAAATTATAAACACTCTGAAAGCAAATGGTATTCTGCTTGCTAATATTGTACCGCAAGGTGGTGTTATAAGCGGTTCATCTACGGTTGTGCAGTTAGATGCATGGAACTGGGAAGATGCTGCTTATAAAATGGAGAATGGCATTCACCTGAACATGCCAAGCTTTATTGTTCGTTTTGGAAGACGTGGTGGTTTTCCCGGAGCAGGTGCACAGCCACAAACAGATCCTACAAAAGAAGCGCTTGATAAAATTGCCGACATCAAAGATTTTTTTAACCAGGCTAAAGCTTACTTGCAGGAGTCTACACATAAAGAAACCAATCTTAAGTATGAAGCCGTAAAAGGTTTGTTTGATAAAAAACAAAAACTTTTTATTCATGCAGACCAGGTAAAGCAAATGCTTGTTGCTATTGATTTTGTTAAGGAGTTTGGTTTTGATGTGGTATTGGTTGGTGCAAGCGAAAGTTTCCAGATAGCAGATCTGCTGAAGCAAAATAACATTGCTGTAATCCTTAACCAGGAGCATGCATTGCCTGCTACTGAAGATGATGATGTTGATCAGCCTTATAAGACACCTGCAGCATTGCAGAAAGCAGGCGTTTTGTTTGCGTTGAATGATGATCATGAGGAAAGCCGTTATCGCAATCTTGCTTTTAATGCGGGTACAGCCGCTGCTTATGGCCTTACAAAAGAACAGGCATTGCAGGCTATTACTTTAAATGCTGCTACTATTTTGGGCGTTGCAGATAAAACTGGATCAATTGAAGTGGGCAAAGACGCTAATATTATTGTAAGTGAAGGCGATTTGCTGGACATGAAAAGCAGTATCATTACACATGCTTTTATCCAGGGCCGCCTTGTATCGCTGGATAACAAACAACATCAGTTGTACGAAAGATATAAATACAAATATGGGTTGAAATAAATTATTGAATTCTTTTTACGCAAAGCCTGGGTTAATCCCAGGCTTTATTATTTTTGGCAACAGAAATTTCTATTTGCTATCACAAAGCGTTCCTATGGAACGCAATGCAAATTCTAAATGCATTCTACCCATAAAATGTTCCTACGGAACACAGACGTTGACAAAAATCAGATTGCAGATTGTAATGGTTAAATTCTTCTGTGGTTTTGATGAATTCTCTTGTATTACTTTAGCACAAAGCGTTCCTATGGAACGCAATGCAAATTATAAATGCGTTCTACCCATAAAAATGTTCTTACGGAACACAGACGTTGAAAAAAATCAGATTGCATATTGTAATGTTTAAATTCTTCTATGGTTTTGACAAATTCTTTTCTATTGCCTTTAACACAAATCGTTCTTATGGAACGCAATGCAAATTCTAAATGCGTTCTCCCTATAAAATGTTCCTACGGAACACAGACGTTGACAAAAATCAGATTGCAGATTGTAATGGTTAAATTCTTCTGTGGTTTGACAAATTCTCTTCTATTACTTTAGCACAAAGCGTTCCTATGGAACACAATTCATATTCTAAATGCATTCTACCCATAAAATGTTCCTCCGGAACATAGACGTTGAAAAAGATCAGATTGCATATTATAATGGTTAAATTCTTCTGTTCTTTTGACAAATTCTATTGTATTACTTTAGCATAAAGCGTTCCTATGGAACACAGTCCTAATTCTAAATGCGTTCTACCCATAAAATGTTCCTCCGGAATATATCTACGAGAATATTATTTTGGACGTAGGTTTTTTAACGATAAAGTCGAAGGTTACTAATTAACCATTATCAATTATTTAATTAATGGAATTACCTGGCTCTGGATTTTGCTCCGTAGGAGCATTTTTTGGGTAGAAATTATACAAATAATTTTCAACGTTCCGTAGGAACGTTTTGTGCAAGACGAATGAAAGCAAATGATGGTATGTGCTCAATTAATCGAAATAGGTAATATTCATCTTGCTCCCTAGAAACAGTTTAGGGAGATGTTTTGCCAGGGAAAATATCGACCCTATATTTATTATCTTATCCTAATAAATATGCCAAACACATTTAGTCAGATTCATGTACAATTTGTATTTGCAGTAAAATACCGTGCGGCGTTAATCAAGAAAGAATGGAGTGGTGAACTGCATAAATACATTACCAGTATAATTCAGTCAGACGAACATAAGATGCTGCAAATAAACAGCATGCCAGATCATATTCATATATTGATTGGCCTACGACCGGCACAATCAATTTCTTCGCTTGTAAAGCATATTAAAACAGAAAGTACAAAATGGATAAACAATAGAAAATTTTTCGCTTCATCTTTTGCCTGGCAGGAAGGTTACGGAGCATTTTCTTATTCGCAAAGTCAGGTGCCAGAAGTTATAAGGTATATTCAGAACCAGGAAGCCCATCATAAAAAACAAACATTTTTAGATGAGTATCGTCGCTTTCTGACAGCATTTGAAATTGAATATGAAGAACAATACCTTTTTAAAGAGCCTGAATAGATTGCATTACTCGCATTAACTGCCATTTCTCATCATTATACACCATAGGTAAAACAAATTGAGTTTCCCTTATTTTTTGCAAGAGCTAGTGGAAAGGATTTTTTATCTTACAGAAAAATCAGCGTATGAAAAATTTGCTAATTGCTTTATTGCTGTCTATTCCTGCATTTTCTTTCGCACAAACAAAACCCGCGGCTTCCGTAAAATCTGTTTTACTTGAACAATTAAAAACAACTCACGATAAAAAGGAATGGTTTGTTCCTGTAAATATTGCAGTAGAAGGCCTTACAGCAGAACAGGCTATGTGGAAAGACAGCAGCGGCAACCATTCTGTGGGGCAATTGGTAAACCACTTATATTTTTGGAATGCACGTGAACTGGCAAAATTTAAAGGAGAAAAACCCGGTGAATTCAGCGGAAACAACGAAGAAACTTTTGCCAATAAACTTGATAAAGAAAGCTGGCCGGCATTAGTGAAGAAACTGAACGATGTGCTAACACAAATGGAAAAGCTGATTAGCGAATCAAGTGATGAAAAGTTGAAAACTTTTTACGAAGACATCGCAAACATCAGTACACATAATGCTTATCATACAGGACAGATTATTTTTGTAAGAAAATTACAAGGCTCCTGGAATCCTGATAAAGGTGTGAAATAAAGATTGATTATTTACGCACCAGCGTTCCTGTTAGTTTTACTCTTTTCTCTGTATCTGTTTTAGAATTTTCTGATACGCTGTTCATAAAAGAGAGGGTTAGCCTGTCTGTAAAAGAACAGGTAATGGTATCGCCATGCATTGCTTCTACAAAACGAGCAGTTAATTGCAGCGTGGTGTAACCGGTCTGCGGTAAAATCCATGTTGCTGTGCCGGCAATTTTAGAAGGCAAATGCAAACGTCCCGGAACTGCAAATGGATAAAAAATGGTTTCTTTGTTTACCAGCCAGTTTTCCCAGCCAAAAGAAATAACGTTTGTGCCTTTGTCGGTAGTTATAGACCAGTGGCATGCATCTTTTGAGTAGGTAAAACTTGTTTCAATTAACCCAAAATCATTTGCATCAAATTTAAATTTTGATGTGTTAGCCAGAGAGAAATCGCCAATAAGTTTGCCTTTTGGAACAGGTAGTGTCAGGCCTTTTAGGTCGTTCTTCAGTGCAGCAGATTCAATTTTATCTTCCGGCAGCGGATTTGCGTTGAAAGCAGGTAAAAGGTTGTCCCATACAGTTGTCATAGATTGTTGCATATTCCAGCTTTCACTGGTTATTGCCAGTACTGCATCATGCTGCGGCATCACCATACAAAATTGTCCAAACGCTCCATCGCCCCTGTAAAAACCAGGTTTGCAACGCCAGAACTGGTATCCATAGCCCTGGGCCCAATCGCCAGTTCCTTCCTGCGATTTTGTTTGGTAACTCGTAGCATCATTTACCCATTGTTCAGACAAAATTTCTTTGCCTTTCCATTTTCCTTTTTGGAGGTAAAGCTGCCCAAACTTTGCAATGTCTTCCGTTTTTACACGTAAGCCATAACCAGCAGTATTCAATCCCTGCGGAGATAATTCCCAATCATAGCCTTTAATATCAAGCTGCTCAAACAAACGCGGTGTTAAAAACGCTTCAAGTGTTTGCCCGGTTATTTTATATACAATGGCGCCAAGCATATAAGTAGCACCGGTATTGTAAAGGAAATGTGACCCTGGCTCAAATTGTACAGGTTGGGCTAAAAAAGTTTTTGTCCAAGCATTGGTTGATGCCCTCAGCTTAGGCATGGTGTCTTCCCCATGTCCTGTGTTCATAGTAAGCAGGTGCTTTACTTTCATTTGCTGCAGGTGTTCATCCATTGTGTCGGGGAGATCATCAGGAAAAAAAGCAATTACTTTATCTTCTATGCTAAGCTTTCCGTCTTTAACCAGCAAACCAATAGCAGTGCTGGTAAAACTTTTTGATAAAGAATACAAAGTATGTTTGAATTCAGGCGCAAATGGTTTCCACCAGCCTTCTGCAATTACATTTCCATGCCTAAGCAGCATAAAGCTGTGCCAGCCAATACCCGATGCGTTGGCAGCAGCAATAAACTGGCGAATTTGTTTTGAAGAAACGCCCTGCGATTCAGGACTTAAACGTGGTAACGGCGGTATATAACCGGTATTGACAAATAAATTGTTTACAGGGCTTAATGCGGGTAATAAGCCGATACCAAGTGTGCTAATGCCGGTGGTTTTGATAAAGTGTCGCCTGCTATTGCTCATACAAAATAGATTGGAAATGGATGGGTTACTAAATGTAGTCAATTTATTAATGCTTACCCTAAATATAGCCCTCTGCGAAAGCAACCTCAATAAGGAAATTGTAGTACCTTAATAGTGGTTAGTATTAAAAGCGATTGTAAAAAACATCAACCCTCTATGCAACTTCGATTCATGTTTGTCATGTGCATCTTTTTGTCATCCGCCTGCATTGCACATGCACAGGTAACACCTCCCGAAGTAAGAATGATTTTACCAGAGAAAGGTATTTACCGGTTTTCTTCTTTTACAGAAGGCTCAGTCATTTTCCGAAATGGTATTATTACTTCAGCCAAACTCAATTATAATGTTTCACTTGATGAAATGCATTTTATTACCGATCGTGGAGATACACTTTCTATAGCAGAACCAACATCAGTTAGTTTTATAAATCTTGATGGAAGCCGGTTTTACTACGACAAGGGCTACCTGCAAACTATTGATACCGCTGATGTTAATGGCATTCGGCTTGCATTTAAACAAATACTTGTGGCGCAACAGCAAAGAAAGGTAGGGGCCTATGATATGGCAACGCCACATGAAGGGATTAGAAATTACAGTTTCTTTACAGGGAATGGACAAAAATATAATCTTGGAAGCGATGATAAAATTATGGTTACCTCAAGAGAGTTTTATTTTTTTGGCGATAAGTTCGGTCATTTTGAAAAAGCCAGTAAGGAGTATATACTTGTACATTTTCCAAATAACCATCCAGAACTCAAAGAATTTATTAAAACCAATCACATCAACTTTAATGTATTGAAAGACCTGGAAAAACTGATGCAGTTTTGCAGGGGTTTAAAATAAAAATTTCTTTGTATGCGCTTGCCCTTATCCGCTATTATTCTTGTTTTAATCTTTAATGGTTCTTTATTTGCACAAGGCTCCGGCAATAGTTCTACAAAACTAAAACATGGTGAAATTGCTCCCTACCGGTTTCCTGACTTTTCTATTGGTTTGGTTTTTCTGGGCAATAAGGACACTGTTCCTGCAAACCTTAATTATAATGTTATCAGGAACGAAATGCAATTTATTAACGAACATGGCGATACGCTTAAGTTGGCAGAGCCACTTGCTGTTACCAAAGTAACCATTAACGAAAAAGATTTTTTTTATAGCAAGGAAAAATGGGTACAGAAAATTGAAACCAGGGGTGGTATAATGCTTGGTTACTGGACAAGTGTGCTTGTAGATTTGAAAATTACTGATCCTTATGTTGGTAGTTATAATCAGAACGCAGAAAGGGTATCTGTTGAAGACAAGGCAAAATTCATTGTCTACTCAAGAAGCTTCTATTTTTTTGGTGATAGCTATGGTAATTTTATAAGCGCAACAAAGAAAAACCTGCTTGCGTATTTAGAAAAACAAGCACCGCTTATAAAAAGGTATTTAGATACACATCCTGCAGACTTTCAGAAATTAGAAGATATACAGCGAGTGCTGGGTTTTTGTGACACACTCAATTAATGTAATAGCTGTAAATAAAAAAAGCACTCACTTTGGTGAATGCTTTGAATTTATTTATTCCTGCCCTGACTATCGACTACAGACTAAAGACTCCCGACTAACCTAAGCGTCTTTACCATGACAGTTCTTATACTTCTTACCGCTTCCGCAAGGACAAGGATCATTTCGTCCAACCTTAGGCCCAACTTTTACGGGCTCCTGTTTTACGCCTGCTCCAGAAGGATCGTAATAATCTTTTTCGTTTGCACCATAATCTTCGCCCGCTGCATCTATTGCTTCCTTGTTGGCAGAAAGACGGCTCATATCGGTCTTCTGTTCACGTCCTTCTTTTATTGAAGCATTGTTGTTTTCATTAGGAATAGCGCAATGAGAAAGGAAGCTAACAATGTCTTTGTTTACTTCACTATCCATCTGTCGGAATACATCAAACGCTTCCACCTTATAAATTACAAGCGGATCTTTCTGTTCAAGGTAAGCGGTTTGTACACTTTGTTTCAGATCGTCCATTCTGCGCAGGTGTTCTTTCCATGCATCATCAATAATAACAAGTGTAATTGTTTTTTCCAGTGCAGTTACCAGTTCTTTTCCTTCGCTGCCCAGTGTTTTTTGCATGTTTGCAAGCACCTGTATGCCTTTACGGCCATCGCTAAACGGCACTACAACATTTTCTATATGGTTACCCTGCGTGGTTTTAATATTCTTAAATACCGGAACAGCATGTTTCGCCAGTTCCGCCATTTTTACTTCGTAGTTCTTAATAGCTTCCTGGTATAATTTTTCAGAAATATCATTGGCATTTCCTTTCTCCAATTCTTCTTTTGTAATAGAAGTATCCATACCAAAGTTTACAATAACAGCCAGTTTAAAGCCTTCAAAATCTTCCTGCTCGCGGAAAGAATTTACCAGGCCTTCTGCTACTGTATAGAAAGCATTATCAAGATCAAGCGCAAGTCTTTCTCCAAACAATGCGTGGTTGCGTTTTTCGTAAACAACCTTGCGTTGTTTGTTCATTACATCATCATACTCCAGCAGGCGTTTGCGTATACCAAAATTGTTTTCTTCTACTTTCTTTTGTGCACGTTCAATAGATTTGGTAATCATGCTGTGCTGTATCACTTCACCTTCTTTATAACCAAACCTGTCCATTAAACCTGCTATACGTTCACTACCAAACAAGCGCATGAGTTCATCTTCAAGAGAAACATAAAACTGTGTGGTACCAGGGTCGCCCTGTCTTCCCGAACGTCCGCGCAACTGCCTGTCTACACGACGGCTTTCATGGCGTTCTGTACCAACAATGGCAAGTCCGCCAGCTTCTTTTACACCGGGCCCGAGTTTAATATCCGTACCACGACCGGCCATGTTTGTAGCAATGGTAATAGCACCTGCCAAACCAGCTTCTGCTACTACCTGTGCTTCACGGGCATGTTGTTTTGCGTTCAATACATTGTGCGGAATCTTTTTTCCGTTCAGCATTTTGCTCAACAATTCGCTCACCTCTACTGATGTTGTACCTACAAGTACAGGACGGCCAGCATTGCGCAACCTTTCAATTTCATCTATAACAGCGCCATATTTTTCACGTTTGGTTTTATACACCAAATCCTGATTGTCTATACGCACTGCTGTAACATTGGTAGGGATTGTAACAACATCAAGTTTATAAATATCCCACAACTCTGCTGCTTCCGTTTCTGCAGTACCCGTCATACCCGCAAGCTTGTGGTACATACGGAAATAATTTTGCAGGGTGATGGTAGCATAAGTTTGTGTAGCCGCTTCAATCTTTACATTTTCTTTTGCTTCTATAGCCTGGTGCAAGCCATCGCTATAACGGCGACCGTCCATTATACGACCAGTTTGTTCATCAACAATTTTTACCTGGCCATCTATTACTACATACTCCACATCTTTATCAAATAGCGTATAGGCCTTTAATAATTGTTGTACAGTGTGTATGCGGTCTGCTTTTATTGCATATTCATTAAGAATAGCTTCTTTCTTATGGAGTTTTTCATCTGCATCCATTAATACTTCTTTATCTAACGCAGCAAGTTTGGATGATATATCGGGCAGTATAAAAAATTCGGGATCTTCTCCACTCTTAGTAATCATTGCCAGGCCTTTGTCAGTAAGATCTACCTGGTTGTTTTTTTCATCAATATTAAAATACAGTTCCTCATCTACTTTAGGCATTTCTTTTTGTTGATCTGCCAGGTAGTAGTTTTCTGTTTTTTGAAGTTTTACTTTAATACCCGGTTCGCTGGTAAACTTAATTAATGCACTGCTTTTTGGTAAGCCACGCCATGCACGCATCAGCGCAAGTCCGCCATCTTTAGGGTCATCATTGCCTTCGGCGAATTTCTTTTTTGCTTCAATTAAAAATTTATTGGTAACCTGTCTTTGTGCTTCAAACAATTGAGCAACGCGGGGTTTAAGTACATGGTATTGCTGATCGTCTCCTCTTGGCACTGGCCCGGAAATAATCAATGGTGTTCTTGCATCATCAATCAATACACTATCCACCTCATCTACCATTGCAAAATGATGTTTGCGTTGCACCATTTCATCTGGCGTGTGCACCATATTATCGCGGAGGTAATCAAAACCAAATTCGTTGTTGGTGCCATAAGTTATATCTGCCTGATAAGCTTTGCGGCGTTCTTCGCTATTGGGCTGGTGTTTGTCAATACAATCAACAGTAAGTCCAAGCCATTCAAAAATAGTTCCGTTCCATTCACTATCGCGGCGAGCAAGGTAATCGTTCACAGTAACTATATGCACACCTTCTCCTGCCAATGCATTTAAATAAGCGGGCAAAGTAGAAACAAGCGTTTTACCCTCACCGGTAGCCATTTCGGCAATTTTACCAGAATGCAAAACCGTACCACCAATCAGCTGCACATTATAATGCAGCATGTTCCAGGTAACGGTTCCACCGGCTGCTGTCCAGCTATTTTTAAAAATTGATTTATCACCTTCAATGCGTACATAATCTTTTTTAACGCTCAGGTTTTTATCAAGCTCGGTTGCAGTAGAAACAATTTCTGTATTGTCTTTAAAACGATGGGCAGTTTCTTTTACAACAGCAAAAGCTTCGGGAAGGATCTCTTTTAAAATCTCTTCAATTTTTTTATCTCTTTCTTTTATTAGTTTGTCTATTTGCTGGTAAGCAGCATCGCGGTTTTGCATTTCGGCCACCGGCATTTCTTCTGCTTCTTTTTTCAGCTTAGCTATTTCTGCATCAATTTCTGTTAAATGATTTTTTATACGCTCTTTAAATTCTGCCGTTTTTGCACGGAGCTGATCGTTGGTAAGCGACTGATAAGAAGCATAAAATTCATTTATCTTAACAACTACCGGTTCAATTAATTTTACGTCTTTCTCCGATTTGTTGCCTCCAAAAAGTTTTGAAATAAAACCCATCATAAATCACTGGTTAAAAAGGTTATGTAGATAACTGGACTTTTTCTTTGTCAAATATGGTGCAGAATACTTTCTGTAGCCAAATTGACAGAGTTTGCCCGTTTTTATCGGGGGCAGCAAAGGTAAGCAATCGGGCATTAGTAAAAAGCCGGTCTTTTGTGGTTTGCAGGAGATTATACTCTTAAGGAGGTTACCACATTTTAATAAGCTAACACCCGTTTATGTTTTACCCTTTCCCGCTGTTTCATCCTGTACATATAGTTGGGAAAATTCTGCTTGATTTTTACCTTCATTCCTATACCTTTGCGGCCTGAAAAGAGGTTGGTGCAACAGATTTGCTAATCAACCCCATCCGAACGGATGATCATCCGGGCGGGATTTCAACTAATAACTGATCAACTAATCAACCCATGAGTGGTGCATTAAAAGAGGTCCGCAATAGAATTAAATCGGTACAAAGTACCCAGCAGATTACTAAGGCCATGAAGATGGTAAGCGCAGCAAAATTGCGTCGTGCACAGGATGCCATCACCCAGATGCGCCCTTACGCAAGAAAACTGCAGGAAATGCTGAGCAATATTGTAAGCGACTCTGACAGTGCAGCAGGCGGTTCTTTATCCGCAGAAAGAACAGTTGAGAAAGTACTTTTTATTGTTATTACCAGCGACCGTGGTCTTGCCGGCGCCTATAACTCCAACGTAATAAAACTCACCCGCCAGACTATTGCCGATAAATATGCTGCACAATTTGCAAAAGGCAATGTGCATATATGGAACATTGGCAAAAAAGGATACGAATTCTTTTTGAAAGGCAATTACCACGCAGATGCTACTTATAAAGACATTTTTATAAACCTGAGTTTTGAAGGCGTACAGGCTTGTGCACAAGCAGCAGTAAAGGCATTTGAAAATAAAGAATTTGATGTAGTAGAACTTGTTTACAGCGAATTTAAAAATGCAGCTACCCAGCGTTTTGCGGTAGAGCGTTTTCTGCCAATACCCAAAGCACCTGCAGCTGCTGGTGATAAGAAAAAGAATGATTTCATTTTTGAACCTTCCAAAGAAGAAATTATTACTGAACTGATGCCTAAAATCCTGAACACGCAATTGTTTAAAGCAGTACTTGATGCCAATGCTTCTGAGCATGGTGCACGTATGACGGCTATGGATAAAGCCAGCGAAAACGCCAATGAATTATTAAAGAGCCTGAAAATTTCTTACAACCGTGCCCGCCAGGCAGCTATTACCACAGAGCTTACAGAAATTGTAAGTGGTGCCGCAGCATTGCAAGGATAGAAGTAATGTGGAAATGTGGTGAATGTGAAAATAGACGAAAACAAATTGAATTAATTATAAAGCCCTTCTACGGAAGGGTTTTTTGTTGGTGTTTTTTTTAAAAATGGATACACAAAGACGCAGGGCAATGTGCTATAAAATCAGAACTTGTTAACTGGACTCCAACATCGAAGATGCCGTGTATCGCCTTAAAAGCAATCCCCAATAAGCGCTTTTAATAAAACCGCATCATCTCCAATGTTCAACAAAAAATCGCCTGTGCTTCTGTGTGTCCCCGTGTCACCGTGGTTTAAAAAAATGTAGTGTAAGTTGTGGATAATTACCACCCATAACCATTCACCCACACCATGCTTTAAGCTAGATTTGTTGCCTCACAAATAACTTTTTTTAGCGCATGGAAATAGGAAATATTATACCTCATATTGAAGCGGTGATTTTTGCCAGTGATAAGGCGCTTACTTCTCTCGAAATTACTGAGCTTATTAATAATGCCTTTGGCTTTATGGAAGACAAAATTCTGCTAGACCAGGTAGAATCTGCCATTGAAGGCATCATAGAAAAATACAACAGCGAGTTTTATCCTTTTGAAATAAGGCAAAGTGGCGGCGGCTGGCAGTTTCTTACAAAAAAGGATTACCACAAAACCATTGCACAGTTAAATGGCGATAAGTTCCTAAAAAGATTGTCTGCTGCTGCATTGGAAACACTGGCTATTATTGCATACAAGCAACCAATTACCAAAAGTGAGATAGAAGCGATTCGTGGTGTAAACTGCGATTATGCCGTACAACGTTTGCTGGAAAAAGAACTGGTAATTATTACCGGTCGTAATGAAAGCATGCCCGGCAAACCGTTGATTTATGCTACTTCAAAATCTTTCATGGATTATTTTGGAATTAATTCTGCAGATGAATTGCCAAAAATAAAAGAAGTACTGGCAGAGCAGGCAGTAGAACCTACCTACCTTAACAACGCAAATGCACAGGAAGAAGAAATTGAAACAACCAGCATAGAAATAGTTACAGAAGAGGAAGAAGATGGCGCAGCATTTCTTGCAGTTGCTCCCAATGGAGAATTGATTGCCGGTGCTATTGAAGAAGAACCAGAAATGCTTGCAGAAACAGAAGAAGCAACGGATGAAGTTGAAGAAGAAAGTGAAGAAAACTTGCCCGAAGCAGCAGAAGAGGAAGAAAATGATGAAGAAAGCAACGATGAAGAAAGCAACCATAATAACGAAGAAGAAGACAAATAATAATAATAAGGGGCTAGCTGCAAGCTACTAGCCATTAGTGCTTAATTTTTAAACCCGGTTTTTCTGTTCCTTCTCACGGTTCTAACAAGTAAAATTGTAAACTATTTCCTTCACTAACAACAAAAGGCTAATAGCATGGTGCTATTAACTTGCAGTTTGTAACTCCTGCCCAATTTGTATATTCGCAAACTATGGCAGAGCAATTATCAGCAGCTACATTAACGGCAATCGGCAATGAGTTTGGAACTCCTGTGTATGTATATCATGCAGAAAGAATTAAGGAACAGTTTGTACAATTGCAGGCTGCCTTTAAAACATCAGACACAAAATTCTTTTATGCCTGTAAAGCACTTACCAATATTAATGTACTGAAGTATATTAAAAGCATTGGCTGTAATATAGACTGCAGTTCTGTTAACGAAGTTTTACTGGCAGTAAAAGCTGGTTTTGAACCAAAGAAAATATTATACACTTCAAATAATATTGCTTTTTCCGAAATTGAAACAGCGCAGAAGCTTGGCGTTAATATTAATATTGACAGCCTGTCTAATCTTGAAAAATTCGGTAAAAAATTCGGTCATAGCTACCCGGTAGGTATTCGTTTAAGGCCCAATATTATGGCTGGCGGCAACCTCAAAATTTCTACCGGCCATGAAAAAAGCAAATTTGGGATACCATTAGAACAAATTGATAAAGTGCTGGCAATAGTTAAAAAAACCAGCCTGCATATACATGCCCTGCACATACATACCGGTAGCGAAATAAAAGATGTAGAAGTATTTGCTAAAGGAATTGAAGTGTTGTTTGGTATTGCAGAAAAATTTCCTGAATTGCAGGTGTTTGATTTTGGCGGTGGTTTTAAAGTGCCGTACAAACCAGGTGAAGAAGGAACAGATATAGTAAAGCTTGGTAAAAAAGTAGCAGAAGAAATGGAATGGTTTGAAGAAAAATACAACAGGCATATGCAGGTATGGTTTGAGCCAGGAAAATTTTTGGTGAGCGAAGCGGGTTACTTAATTACAAAAGTGAATGTGATTAAAGAATCGCCTGCAGCAACATTTGCAGGTGTTGATACAGGGCTCAATCATTTTATACGGCCAATGTTTTATGGCGCTTATCATGTAATAGATAATATTTCAAACGCAGGTGCAGCACAACATACTTATAATGTAGTAGGCAATATTTGCGAGACAGATACATTTGCAGAAGATCGTTTGCTAAACGAAGTACGTGAAGGTGATTATCTTGTTTTTAAAAATGCAGGCGCATACGGTTTTGAAATGGCTTCTAACTATAACAGCAGGTTTAAACCAGCAGAAGTATTTGTAAAAGATGGTAAAGCACACCTCATCCGCAGAAGAGATGAACTGGATGATTTAATGCGGAACATTGTAGAACTAAAAAGCTAAAACTGCTATTGCTGATTTTGAGATTTCGGAATTTTTCCATTTTTGATTGTTTCAAAATGGGTGACATTAAATCACAAAATCCCAATATCCCAAAATGTACGGTTGACAATAATACACTGATATAAACTTGTAGTTTATAGCTCACAGCTTGCAGCTAAAAGCTTAACTTGTACTGAATTTTTTAACCGTTAAATCTTTCTTTATGCCTATACGAATGACGGACGATCAGCCGGAAGAACAACCGCAGTATGATAACAATGACAATGGTGGAGGGGGCGGTGGTGGTTTTCCCGGCGGCGGTGGTGGCGGAGGATTATTTAGTTTGCTACCACTTTTGTTTGGATTGTTCCGCAGCAAACTCGGTATTGGTGTTTTGATTATTGGCGCTATTGCCTATTTCGCTTTGGGAAGGGGTGGTTGCAATATGGGCAGCGGCGGTGGTGCTTTAGATAATATTAGCAAGCTTGCAACAGGCGGATTTTTAGATCCTAAACAGTTTGAAAAAGCAAGTATCTACGAACCACTTTCTGACGATGCTTCAAAAAATCCTTTGCCAGAAAGTGCAAACCTTCAAAAATTTGCACCTGCTGTTGGCAACCAGGGCCAGCAGGGAAGTTGCGTTGCATGGAGCAGTGCTTATGCCGCAAGATCTATATTAGAGTCTGCACGTACAGGGCAGCCAGGCGAAAGCGTAAAGTTCAGCCCTTCATTTTTATATAACCAGATTGGTCTTGATGGTTGCCAGGGTTCTTATATAGAGCGGGCCATGGAATTTATGACCAAACAAGGATCTGTTCCTTACAATGCCTTTCCTTACGATGATCGCAATTGCACCAATCAGCCTAACCAACAGTTGGTACAGGAAGCTTCTCAATATAAAATGCGTGGCTTTAACAGGCTTTCTGCAGGAGACAGAAATGATGTACTTGATCTTAATGCCATCAAACAAAATTTATCGCAAGGTGCACCCGTTGCCATTGGTATGATGGTAGGCCCAAGTTTTATGCAGAATATGATGGGCAAAGACGTATGGCAACCCCAACCCGGAGATCAAAGCATGCAGGGGTTTGGTGGCCATGCCATGTGTGTTGTTGGTTATGACGATAAAAAATATGGCGGATCATTTTTAATAATGAACAGTTGGGGACCAGAATGGGGCAACAATGGATTTGCATGGGTGCAATACCCCGTGTTTAAATATTTTGTACGCGAAGCTTATGGACTGGAACCTATGCAAAGAGTAGGGGCTGCAGCCAATCAACCTTTTGAATGCGAAGTAGGACTGGTACAGGTAGAGTATGATGCATCTCAGAAAAAAACAATTGCCAGGGGATATATTCCGTTACGTACAAATGGTGATAATAAATTTATAACAGTAACGCCTGTACGAAAAGGAAGCAGGTTTAAAATGGAAGTAAAGAACAGTACAGAATGTTATGTATATGTTTTTGGAAAAGAAACGGACGGCACCAGCTATACTTTATTTCCTTATCCGCGTGCAGATGATCCTACAAAAACAAAATATGCACCGTTCTGCGGTATTGCAGGTTATCGCCTATTTCCAAAAGATAAAAGCCTTACACCAGACAGCATAGGTACAAGAGACATGATGGCAGTAGTAGTAAGCAAAAAACCTTTGGATTGGTACAGGCTTAACCAGCAGATTAGCCAAAGCCCATCGCAAGATTATGCAGCAAGACTTAATACAGCATTGGGTAGCCAGTTGATTAAAGGCGTACGTTACCAGAATAGTGGTAAAGGCAATATGGCTTTTAGCACAACCGGTACAGAAAACGACGTGGTAGCATGCATTGTAGAAATTGATAAGAACTAAATTGATTTTACAACTAATCAATTGTATTGAATGAATACTGCAACCAGTGAATTTATTAAAACCATGAAGCATCCTGTTAAATTCAGGATGTTTCTTTTTTCAAAACTTCCTTCTGCTTTTTTTAGTGGTGTGAGGTTAAGAGATATTGATGAAGGCAAGTGTGCAGTTAGTGTTCCTTACAAATGGTTTTCGCAAAACCCTTTTCGTTCTACCTACTTTGCATGCCTTGCTATGGCAGCAGAGATGACAACAGGCTCGCTTGGCCTTATGCACATTTATAAAAGAACGCCAGCAATTTCTATGCTGGTGGTAAAACTGGAAGCGGCATATTTTAAAAAAGCAACAGGCCTTACAATATTTACCTGTTCAGACGGAGATTTAATAAAAGCTACTATTGAAAAAGCAATAGCAACAGGTGAAGGACAATCTTTTACTGCTACATCAAGTGGCGTAAATGAGAAAGGAGAAAAGATTGCTGATTTTTTTATCACATGGTCATTCAAAGTAAAATCATCAGCGTCTTAAATATTGGTTAATGAATTATTTGTTGCGTAATAGTAACTACCTTTCTGAACAATTGCGTTTGTAATTTCATTTTATTATACAATAAAACCCATTGGGTAAATTATATGAAGATTGCTTTCCACGGTGCTGCACGCACAGTTACAGGTTCTAAACATTTGCTTACATTAACTAACGGAAAAAAGTACCTGCTCGATTGCGGTATGTTCCAGGGAATGGGCGCCGATACAGATCCGCTGAACAGGAACTGGGGATTTGATCCTAAAGAAGTTAATTTCCTTATTTTATCTCATGCACATATAGATCATAGTGGTCTTATACCAAAACTGGTTAAAGATGGTTTCAGGGGCAAAATATTTTGTACGCCTGCCACCAAAGAACTTACGCAAATACTTTTGCTGGATTCTGCAGAGATACAGGAAGATGATGCAAAATTTTCAAACAAAAGGAGAGCGGCAGATAATCTTCCTTATGTTGGCCCTTTGTATACCATTGAAGATGCAAAAAAATGTTTTGATCAATTTAAAACTGTTGAATACGGCGATTGGTTTGCAATTGACGAAAGTGTTTCTGTACAGTATACAGATGCAGGGCATATTATAGGCAGTGCGGCCGTGCATTTAAAGGTTACAGAAAATGGTAAAACAAGCAGGCTCACTTTTAGCGGAGATGTGGGCAGGTACCGCGATGTAATTCTTCGCTCTCCTGAAGTTTTTTCGCAGGCAGATTATATTTTGATAGAATCTACTTATGGAAATAGTTTGCACGATGATGTATCAACTACGCCTGAACAATTGCTGCAATGGATAATAAAAGCCTGTTTGCAAAAAAAAGGAAAGCTGATTATGCCCGCATTTAGCGTAGGCCGTACACAGGAATTGCTTTTTTCGCTGAACGAACTTGAATTGCAAAAAAGGCTTCCACCTGTTTCTTATTTTGTAGACAGTCCGCTAAGTGTAGAAGCCACACAGGTAATGAAAAATTATCCAAAGTATTTTAATAAAACCATTCAGAAAATAATGGAAACGGATAATGATCCTTTTGGTTTTGCAGGATTGCGTTATATTAAAACAGTTGATGAATCAAAATCACTAAACTACTTTACAGATCCTTGCGTAATTATTTCTGCAAGTGGTATGGCAGATGCGGGCCGTGTAAAACACCATATCAGCAATAGTATAGAAAACAGCCGCAATACTATTTTAATGACGGGTTATTGTGAACCCCATTCTTTAGGCGGAAGATTGATTGCAGGCGCAAAAGAAGTAAGCATTTATGGTGTTAAGCACGAAGTAAATGCAGAGATTGGTGCTATCCGAAGCATGAGTGCACATGGAGATTATGAAGATCTCAGCCAGTTTCTTGCCTGCCAGGATCCAAAAGCTGTAAAAAAATTATTTCTTGTGCATGGAGAATATGATGTGCAGGTTCCGTTCAGGGATCGTCTCCTTAAAAAAGGGTTTACAGATATTGAAATACCCGAACAGCATTATGAAATTGGACTTACGTAAATAACCACAGAGACACGGATAACACAGAGAAGCACAGAGGGACTTTAGGTACTAATTACAAAGTTGCTGAAATTGGATTAGTTCGTTTAATGATAGATCACTTTTGAGGCGATAACACAGGGAGTTTCTTCGAAACTGATAGCTTGCAGCTAATAGCTAACAGCTTGCAGCTTTTCTTACCACAGCGCCACAGATAACACAAAGTAGCACAGCGGGACTTTAGGTATTAATTACGAAGTTGCTGAAATTGGATTAGTTCGTTTAATGACAGATCATTTTTGAGGCGATAACACAGGGAGTTTCTTCGAAACTGATAACTTGCAGCTAATAGCTAACAGCTTGTAGCTTTTCTTTGCGAGAAGCTATTAAATAATATTAAGTCTCTTTAGCACTTCCTGTTTATGTGCTTTGCTAATAGGAATTTCTTTACCGCTAATAAATAAACCATTCTCTCTAATGTTGCTTATTTTATCAATGTTGATGATGTAAGAGCGGTGCACTTTCATAAAACTCTGCTTGCTTACTTTTTCTTCCAGGTTTTTTATAGTGTTATGAGTGATGTATTTTTTTTCGCCGGTAACAAATTTTACATAATCGCCCATGCTTTCTATATAAAGAATGTCCTGGTTGTTGAGGCGTATCAGTTTGCCATCAGACTTAATAAAAATATGATCAATGCCTGTTTCTGTAATAGTGTTTTCTGCTACTTCTGGTGCTGCAGGTGGTATTTTTTTAAGTGCATCAAGAAAGCGCTGGTAAGTAAAAGGTTTTTTTAAGAAATCAGTAACGTTGTACTCAAATGCGTCAAACGCATATTCTGGCTTAGATGTGGTGAGAATAACTTTTGGCGAATAAGCAATCTGGTCAAGCAAATCAAAACCAGTTGCACCTGGCATTTCAACATCAAGAAAAATAAGATCAACAACATTGTTGTTAAGAAATTCCAATGCTTCCGCTACGCCTGTAAAATGTCCTTTAACAGAAAGCTGGCCGCTTTTTTCGCAGCAGCGGTTC
The DNA here is from genome assembly GCA_044227095.1 of Chitinophagaceae bacterium. Lineage (GTDB taxonomy): Bacteria > Bacteroidota > Bacteroidia > Chitinophagales > Chitinophagaceae > JACMLD01. The sequence goes on from JBGAFV010000001.1 coordinate 2,240,218, forward strand.
AGGTAGTCGGCAGCAACCTGCAGGTCTTCTACAATAATACAGTTAAGGTTCATAGTGGGTTAGCATTAAAAGCTTTAAGCCGGGTATAATCGTTTTCGATGATATCCTTTGCTTCAAGCAAAACGTTTTTAATATGGGTATAATCACTTGTTACATCTGCTATTGAAGTAGCCGCTGCACATTTATCTTCAAAATCTTTGCAAGCGGATTGTACTTCCAACAGCCCGGTGTAACCGAAAGTTGGTTTTATTTTATGAATAGCCTTTCTGAGATCTTCAAGGTTTCCAGATTCAAACGCCAGTTGGGCATTGCTGAAGTCCCCGTCGAAATGATTGAGGGTTGTGGCGAAAATTTCTTCTATATAGCCAAAATCGTCTGTATAGAGGCTATACAGGGCTTCTTTGTCCATTTTTTCATTAAAAATGAACTGTTTAGGTAAAGTTTCATTTCCCATAGGAAAATAGATATCTAGGTTTTTCGTTATCTAGCTGCGGTATTTTCACCGAAAAAAAGAAAACACCTATCTAATAACTCTATGAAGCAAAAATTATTACATATTTCCTGGTCAATTTATCAGGATATTATCTATACCGGTGTTAATGACGGCGTTTCAAGGGATAAAGAAAAGAAAATTATCCGGTTCAACCAGTTTATTATACTGGCTCTCCTGGTCAACTGTTTTTCAGTAGGTATATATATATATCACAAGCTTTATATTAGCGGACTCATCAACGTTACCTCTGCTTACCTGTTCCTGCTTGCTTATTACTTTAATTATAGGAGACAGCTTGAAGTAGGCCGCATACTCTCTATTATTAATATAAATCTCTATTTAATTATTATAAGCCATGTAGAAGGTTTGCGGGCCGGCGGCTATCTTTTATATTTTCCTTATTTTATTGCGCTTACGTCTGTTGTTAGTATCCGCAGAAATTTAAAAGAGCTTTTGCTTGTGTGCGGCATTACGCTGGTGTCTTTATTGATCTGTATTCTTGGTAATCCGCAGGTTAATGATATACAGATTATTAAAGAGTCGATGTACGGCACATTATATAATAGCAACCTTTTTGTTTCTCTTGTTGCTACCATCTCTTTTTCTTATGCCATTTTGCGCCTTAATAAAGACAATGAAGTGGCCATACTCCAGGAGAAAAAATTTGGTGATACTATATTTAATACGTCACTCGATGGTGTGTTTATTATTTTCAATGAATCTGATACCATAGCAAACTGCAACCGCCGTGCTTTGGAATTATTTGAAGCAGATCATTTGGGTGAAATAGGCGGCACACCTGTGTCAAACTGGTTTAGCGAAGAGCATATTCAACATTTTAAATCTGTAGAAAAATCAGTTTCTGAAAATTCAAAAAACTGGCAGGGAGAACTTGCATTCAATACAAAAAATAATAAAAAGTTTTATGGCTATGTAAGCGTGGTGCCATTTACCTATAAGGGTGTAAGATATATTAAGGTTAGTATACTTGATATTACAGATGTAAAGATGACCGAGTTTGAGTTAATGAAGGCAAAACAAAAAGCAGAAGAAGCTTCCAAAATAAAATCGCGGTTTCTTTCAAATATGAGCCACGAATTAAGAACACCGCTTAACGGAATTATTGGTGCTTCTAATTTGCTTTTGTACGATAATTATTTAGAAGGACAAAAACCACAACTGGATATTTTAAAGTATTCATCGGAACATATGATGATGCTGATAAATGATATCCTTGATTATAATAAAATAGAAGCAGGTAAACTGGAGCTTGAAAAAGCACCCGTAAATATTAAAGAACTGGTTTCAAAAATTGCTGCACAGTTTTCGCCGCAAATCTCAGCCAAAGGCCTGTTTTTTTATTCTGAAATTGATGAGACGCTGGATATGGAAGTAATAACAGACCCAACCAGGCTCAACCAGGTATTGTCTAACCTGTTGTCAAACGCTATGAAATTTACCAGGGAAGGCAGTGTGTGTTTGATTGTAAAAAGATTGTTTGCTTCAAGTACAAAAGCTACCATACAGTTTATGGTGGTAGATACTGGCATTGGTATACCAAAAGAAAAACAGAATGAAATTTTTGCCAGCTTTACCCAGGCAGATGTAGATACAACACGCAAATACGGTGGCACCGGCCTCGGACTTTCTATTAGCAGAGAACTGGTTAGCATGTTTAACAGTGAGCTGCAACTTGAGAGCTCCGCAGGAAAAGGAAGTGTATTTCAGTTTACAGTTGAGTGGAATATAAACACGCAGCGTAAAATGTACATCAATGAAGAAAAAGGAAAAGATCTGCGCCAGTTGGATGGTACAAAAATTTTGCTTGCAGAAGATAATCCTGTAAACATGGCCATTGCAAAAAGATTTTTAAAGAAATGGGGAATAGAACTTACTGAAGCTGTAAACGGAAAACTTGCTGTAGAAGAATTTAAAGTAAATTCATTTGATTTGATATTGCTGGATCTTGAGATGCCCGAAATGGATGGTGTAACTGCACTAAGAGAGATCAAGAAATTAAATCCTGAAATTCCTATACTTGCATTTACTGCATCTGCGTACGACAATATGCTGGCAGATTTGCTGCAAAAAGGTTTTGTAGATTTTATTCCGAAACCTTTCAGGCCCGAAGATCTGCACAGCAAGATTGCTTTTCACCTGCAAAATGCAAAAAGAGCGTAGTTTTTTAACCACTGAGGCACATTGCACGCAGAGGGTCACAGGGGCTATCTGAACTTCACTGAGATAGAAACCTCTGTGCAACTCCTGATCTTTTGAGTCACCGTGGTTAAAAAAGAATTATTTCACGCCAGTTGTACCAGACGGTAAAACCTGTAGTGTTGTAGTAGGTCCACTCACCGTTATTTTTCCATCATTTACAGTCATACGATCAATAAAAACTACACGATCATTACCAGTAGCAGTTGTTCTTGCATGGTAAACGCAAAACATTTCTTTTCCATCCGGAGACCATGTAACAGAGTTATGACCAGTACCGGTTACATTGCCACCTTTAGCAACATTTTTTTCAAGTATTGGGTTGTTAGAGGCTTTTGTAAAGGGGCCTAATGGAGATGTAGAAGTGCCATAACCAACAGCGTAATTCTGCCCGGCAAAATTATTGGCCGAATACATTATATAATAAGTATCGCCTTTTCTGAAAGTAGTAGAGCCTTCTGTCCAACGCCTGTTTACTTCACGTGAAGTAACAGAACGGCTTTCCCATTCTGCCTGTTTGTCTGCCAGGCTTACCGGTGGTTTTAATAAAAGTACAGGCTCACCTATAACACCAGTAAAATCTAGTTTTAATTCAACACCATATACCCAGCTCTCTTCAATTTCATTAAACCATCCTTTATTTTTTGCCATTGTTGCCAGTTCACTTTCTACTGCATGCTTATAACAACATCTTGAATAATAGAGATAACAGCGTCCGTCTTTATCAAAAAAAACATTGGCATCAATAATAGGATAGCCAGGATCAAAAACAGGTTTATCAGAATAATCAACAAAAGGGCCTTCTGGTTTATCTGCTACGGCAACACCTATCTTAAAATTCTCCAGCTCATTTGTTGGATTGTTTCTCCACTGCGCACTAAAGAACATGTAAAACTTATCTTTTACCTTATACACTTCCGGCGCCCAGAATGAACCAATGCCAAAAGATTTAAGAGAATCTCTCGTATATACTTGCCCTAGAGATTGCCAATGCACCAAATCGGTTGATTTATAAGCCGGAAAACCGGTGCTGCTGCCAGTTCCATAAATATAATAGGTGCCATTTGTATACAGCACATATGGATCGCCCAGTTTTACAGGCAGGGGATTGGTGTAGACTTTTTCTACAGGCTGTGCATTGGTGTTTTGCAATGAAATGATTGAAAGTATGGCGACTATTATCCTGATTGACAAGCGATTCATTAGCCAGTATTTTATGATGATAACGAATGTATGTATTTATCTGACAGTATGCTAACAGCAAATTAACAAACAACCATTTTTGATCTTTCCCGTTTAGAATCAGGCGTCTATCGTAAATAACACATGCCTGGAACGTAGTTTACCAAATCCTCCTCCGCAATAAGGGTTTAGGCTTTTCGTTTTATGATGTGGTTGTAAACGGGATTAAAATAAAATTAAGACAACTTTTAAACCTTGAGAATCCAAACCCGTCTATGACCTTACTTAAACAAACCAGCACAATATGAAAAAAGTTATTTCCTATTTATCAATTGTTACTTTATCTGTAGCGGTTCTTTTTACTTCTTGTAAAAAAGACAACAGCTCACAATCAGGAGCAGACAACACAGCACAGGTTACTACTCAGTCAGATGACCAGTCACGTGTTTCTGAAGAAACAGACGCAGTTTCTAATGATGTAAACGCATCTATCGAAAATTCTTCAGTATCAATTAGTGGTGGCAGGGTAGAAGACCTTCAGGGTTTAATCTGCGATGCTACTATAACGCTTGACACTGTAGCTAATCCTAAAGTAATTACAATTACCTATAATGGTAACAATTGCGCAGGTACACGTACCCGTACAGGTAGTGTAACCGTTACAATTGCAGGCGATATTCGCTGGAAAAATGCAGGCGCCGTTATTACAGTAAAATACAACAACCTGAAAATTACACGTCTTCTCGACAACAAGAGCATTACAATTAATGGAACACATACCATTACCAACGTAAGCGGTGGCTTATTGTACAATCTTGCTAACCTTCCTTCAATTACACACACTATTACCAGCAGCAATATGTCTATCACTTTTGATGATGGTTCTCAGCGTACATGGAGTGTTGCAAGACAACGTGTGTTCACTTACAACAATGGTATTGTAATCACAACAACTGGTACTCATACAGAAGGTGCTGAAACAGGAATTGAAGAATGGGGTACTACACGTTTTGGTGGTGCATTTACAAACAGCATCAAAGAACCAATTGTAATTCGCCAGGATTGCAGCTTCCGTATTGTTAGCGGTACTTTCAAACATGTTTCACCATTGGCTACTACAACAGTTGTTTTTGGTCTTAACTCAGCTGGTAACGCAACTTCTTGCCCTGGTACTGGTTCTTATTATTTTAAAGCCACCTGGACAGGCATCGGTGGAAAAACAGTAACAGTTATTTTACCTTATTAATATAAACGAACAATAAATGCAATAAAGCCATCCTTTTGGGGGTGGCTTTATCATTTGTAGTATAGATTGTAAGAAAAATATTTTTTTGTTATCAGCAGAAGAAACACAAATTGATCATCGTTGCCCGTCCGAATGGCGTGGCCGGCGTCGCACACTTCAGCTAATACAACACGATGATCTTTTTTTTTCGAATAACTTTGGCATTACACACAAAGAGTGTAGAGGCTTTAATTAACCCCAGCCTTCAGGACTAGCACCTATCTTCTTCTATGGGCTTTAGCCCAATACTCTTATACAATCATAATTATTGTTCCTGCAATGATACATAGTGCACCAATAGCGGTCTTAACTGTTAACGTTTCGTGCAGAAATATTACAGATAGCACAATGGTAAGTGCAACACTCAGCTTATCTACCGGCGCCACCTGCGAAACATTTCCTGCCTGCAAGGCTTTAAAATAAAATATCCACGATAGCCCTGTAGCTATACCAGAAATAACCAGGAAGAAAATATTTTGCTTCGACAGAGCAGGCAATCCTTTTTGTTCACCTCTTGCAAGTACAATGCCCCATGCCATTACAAGAATAATAACTGTTCTTATGGCTGTAGCAAGATCTGCATTTACACCGGTTACGCCTTTCTTAGCAAAAATTGCAGTAAGGGATGCAAATAAAGCAGAGAGTAATGCATATATCCACCACATAAAAAAGAATTTAAAAATGAATTGAATGCATAAATATATCTTATTGCTGCTTCACAACCAGCACCCCAAAAGTACCTGGTACTGCAGGTGCCCTGCGTTCACCGGGTGCAGGTGTACCCATTTCAGCTGCTGGCAGATAAACAGTATGCAATTGTTCATTAACAGCAATAGTTCTTGCGCTTTTCTTAGTAGCAAGGTTTGCTAATACTGAAAATTTGCCGTCTTTGTTTTCATGAATAATAGTAAGCTTTCCTTCTCCGCAGGATGCAAAAATATTTTTTACACCGCTGTCAAATCCTACACCATCACAACCATCACCAATAGGAAGTTTATCAACTATTTTTCCGCTGTTCATATCTACAACAACCAATAGCTTATCGCAGCCGGCAAATAATTTTTTTGTTGCAAGATCAATAGCAAGACCTGTTGGCCCTTCTGCCGGAGCAATTGACCAATGGTTTTCTACACTTTTATTTTTCATGTCCACCACTACAATTTCATTTTTGTCTTCAATGTTTACAAAAATTTTTCCAGCTCCATCGCTTACAGCGGTTTCTGGTTTTCCGCCAACGGCAATGGTAGCAATTGTTTTTTCTGAAACAGGATCAATAATAGTAAGATCATTGCTGCGGCCATTGCAGGTAATAATTGTTTTTGAATAAGGCTCATACATAATTGCATCGGGGTTTTGACCTGCTGCAATTTGACCAAGTACCTGGTTTGTTTTTAAATCAAATACTGTAATGTTGTTCAATCTCCCGTTACTGGTATAACCTTTGTTCAGCGCTGTTACAAAAGCAATACCGTGTACACCAGTTGTATTAAGGATAACACCTGTTGAATCACCGGTAGTTTCGTCAATTATATTTACCTGCGTGGCATGCGAGACGTATAACCTGTTATTGCCGGGGCCAACGGCTATATAATCCCAACCGCCTGTACCACCAATATGAAATGTTGTTGAAACGTGATAAGCACTGGTTTGTGCATTTGCATGTATTGAAAACAATGCCACAACCATTGCAAGTGAAAATGCCAGAAGATTTTTCATAATAATTTTTTTTGTTTAACCTGGAAGTGAAGAAATGTTGTTGTTAGTAGCAGAAGGGGTGTTCTTATACAGGATTCTTAATAAAGAAGGTAATGCAACAAGTAATAGAGGCAAGGCCATAAGAAATCCGCCTATAACAGCAATGGCCAGCGGTTGATGCAGTTGTGCGCCTGCGCCAATGCCAAGCGCCAGGGGTAATAGTGCAATGATAGCACCAAGTGCTGTCATGAGTTTTGGGCGTAAACGGGTAGAGATTGAATAAATGATTGATTCATCCGCTGAGTTTTCTTTTAAAGATTCTTTAAATTGTAAAAATGTAAAAATTGAGTTCTCTCCAATAATGCCCACAATCATAATAATACCAGTATAGCTGCCTACATTTAACGGTGTGCCAGTAAGGTAAAGTGCGAGATAACTTCCAGCTATTCCCAAAACAGATACAAGCAGTATAACTAATGCTGCTTTAAATTCCCGGAATAAAAAAAGAATAACACCAAATACCAACATGCTTGCGGTAATTAATATCATTAGCAATTCTTTAAACGATTGCTGTTGCTCCGCATAAGCGCCACCATATTCAATATGATAGCCCTTGGGAAAATTTATTTTAGTGCTGATTTCTTTTTGTATCTGGGCAACAACAGTTCCGAGATCATTATTTTCAAGCCTTGCTGTTACAACCCCCATTGATTGGAGATCTTCCCTTTGTATTTCTGCATCACCGCTGTTTATTTTTATAGTGGCGAGTGAAGTAATAGGGTTTAGTTTTCCATTTGGCAGAAATACCTGCAGGTTGTTAATACCTGTTATACCTGCTTTGCGCCCTTCAGGGTAAACAATGCGTACCGCTGAAAGTTGTTCTTTCTCAAGAATGTTTCCTGCTATATTTCCTTCAAGGGATGTTTGCAACTGGTATTGGAGATTAACTGGTGTAATGCCAAATTGAGCAAGCTTGCTGTAGTCTGGCTCTACGCTTACAGAAGGACCTGCAATTACAATACCATTAAATACATCGGCAGCGCCTTCTACACCAGATACAATTTCTGCTACCTGTTTTGATAATGCCTGCAACTGCTCCTGGTTATCTCCAAATATTTTTATTTCTACAGGCTGTACAGAAGTCATCAGGTCCCCAAGCATATCACCAATAACCTGTCCAAAATCTATACGCAATGCAGGCTGTGTGCTTTCTACACGCTTGCGTATATCGGAAATTACTTCTTCGGTTGTCCGTTGCCGCTTTGATTTTAGCTGAATAAGATAATCGCCTGTATTTGGCTCTGTAATAAAGAAACCCATCTGTGTTCCTGTTCTTCTTGAATAAGCGGCTACTTCAGGTGTACTTACTACAATTTTTTCAACTTCACGGAGGATGCGGTCTGTTTCTTCCAGCGATGTGCCTGGCGGTGAAGCATAATCAAGCACAATACTTCCTTCATCCATATCTGGAAGAAAACCGGTTTGTAATTTTGGAACGATAAATACTATTAAGAAAATACAGGAGGCTATTATTAATATTGCTATAATAGGGCGCCTGATAAAAAAAGATACCCAACGCTGTGTTTTTACAGAATGCCCTGAATTAATTTTTTTAGCAGTATTTGTTTTTCGTTTTGATAATAACAGGTAAATAACCGGCAGCCCAATCCATGTTACAAAAAAGGAACAAACTAGTGTTATCATCATAGTGTTGGTAAGCACTTTAAAATAGGCACCTGCCACGCCACTCATTAGCAGAAAGGGAAGAAAAATAACAATCGTACTAATGGATGAACCAACCATAGCTGGTAATAAATAACTGATAGCTTTTTGTAGCAGCACTGTAACAGGTTCGCCCGGATGTTCTTCATGTGTACGGTGTATCTGCTCTACTACAACAATGGCATCATCTATAATTAAGCCAATAGCAGCCGCTATTGCGCCAAGCGTCATTATATTAAATGTATAACCTACAGCGTACAATACAATAAGTGTAAGACAAAGCGTAACAGGAATTGTAACGAGAATGGTGGCGCTTGCTTTTAGCGATCTTAAAAACAATATTGCAACGATAATAGCGAGGGCTAACCCTGTCCATAAACTATCGGTTACACTTTTAACGGAAGTATTTACAAAGTCTGCCTGTATATAGTATGGCCTTATAGTAACATCGGCCGGAAGAATTTTTTGTAGCTCGGTTACTTTATTCTCCATGGTAGCAGATAAATCAACAAGGTTGGCATTGGGCTGCTTAATGACTGCTACCAGTATACCATCTTTTCCATTGGCATTTATTTTAGTGTACTCAATAGCCTCACTTATTTTTACAGACGCTATTTCACCAAGGCGGATTATCCTTCGGCCATCATTCCTGATAACAATATTTTCCAGGTCTGCTATAGAATGAACCGTGGCATCTGTAACAGAGAGGTATAAAAATTTATAGTCTGAAAGATAGCCGTTCGATTTTATAAAATTCGTTTGTGCAATAGCGCTATTTAAAGAATCAGGCGTTAACCCAAGCGAACTCATTTTTCTTATATCAGGTTCTAGCCAGTATTCTTTTGTTTTGCCGCCAATAATTCTTACTTCAGAAACACCATTTACCTGCGATAAAAAAGGTTTAATAGTATAGTTGGCCAGCATTTTCAATTCAATAGGAGATTTGCTATGGCTCTCCAGTGTATAACCCATAACTGGCAGAATAGACGGGTTCATTTTCTCAACAGTTATCTGCACATCGGGCGGCAACTGGTTCCTAACCTGGCTAATCTTTGATTCAATGCGCTGCTGACTAAGATCAATGTTTGCATTCCAGTTAATGTATGCAGATATCTCGCAACTACCACGACTGGTGGTACTGCGTATCATGTGCAGATCCGGTATTTGTTTAACTGCATTTTCCAAAGGTTTGGTAACTGTAACCATCATTTTATTGACCGGTTGCAAACCTGCATCGGCAATAATTTTTATTTTGGGAAAAGTGATCTCCGGGAAGAGTGAAGTCTGCATATTGCTATAGGCAAAAATGCCACCGGCAATAACTAATGCCAGTATAACAGTAAGCGGATTTTTATATAAAACGAAAAAGTTTTTCACGTTTACTGGTTGTTGGTTTGCGAAACAATTTTCACTTTAGCAGTATCGGCAAGGCCAAAATTTCCTGTAAGCAATATTTTATCTGAAGGCGATAGAGATGGAGAAACAATTTCAATTCTATCACTGGTTTCAATTCCTTTTTGTACCAGCACTTTTACTGCAGTACTACTATCCGTCATTTTCATAATCCAGAATTCGCTTTGTGTTTCATTGGAAAGTACTGATGCTTTTGGCAGTGAGGCAGTATTGTTTTTAATTGTTTTTTGTATCCGCACTTTAGCTATAAGATTTTCCGGAATAGAGTGTGCCGCATTTACTTTTATAAAAATGCTTTGTGTTTGCGATGCAGGATCTACACTTGGCAAGGCGCCGGCAATTGTACCGTTTAATTTTTCACCATCGGGTAAAATAAGTTCAGCAGTCTTTTTGTTTTGCAGGTATGGCTTTAGCTCATACGGCAGGTCGAGCAGAAATACAAAGCTATTCATATCACTTACCACCGCAAGTTGTTCTCCATCCTGTACATAATCACCTGCCTGGTGATTTAGCTGGGTGATAAAACCTTTTTCACCTGCTTTAATAGCATTGGTACCAGAAAACTTAAAACTGGAATCCAGTTGATTTACTGCATTGCCAATACTTTGTGCTTCTTTTGTTTTTATAGTAAAGAGCACCTGGCCACGGTTTACATATTGGCCCGGATGCGTGAAGTTTGATTGCAGGTAACCGTTGGCGTTGGCTTTTATATAATTTTTGAGAAGAAAGGTGGAGGTGGCGTTCAGTTCAATGAATTCGGCAAGCGGTTCAGTACTTACGTTGGTAACTGTTACAGGCGTTTCTATAACTTCCGGTACAGCTTCATCGGTTTTTTTCTCTTCCTGTTTGCAGGAAAAGAAAACGCAGGAGTAAAGAAGAATAACCATTTGCCAATAGTATCGCATCGGTATGTATTTTATCTGTTCCAGTAATTAATTTGGTTGATGATCTGCAAACGGTTTGTATTGTTTTGTGTAAGCAGGTTTTTTGCAGTCATATAATTGTTGATGGCAATAACAAGGTCTGCAATTTTTGCATCGCCGGTTTCCAGCAATTTCATATTTACATTAATAAGCCCGTCTGCATACTTAACCTGGTGATTGATGTCTTCAATCAAATCTCCTGTGCTTTTTAACTGTTGTAACAGTTGGGCTATTTGCTGGCTATACTGCGCTGTGTAAAAGTTTTTATAATTAGTTCTAGTCTTTTCGGCAATAGCAATTTTGCTATACTGTATTTTCTTTTGCTTTCCATCGTAAATAGGAACGGTGACATTTACGCCGAAGCTGGTACCGAAATTTTTATAAGCCTGGTAAGCTAAGCTGGAATTATAACCTGCATCTGCATACAGATTTACTTTGGGCTTGTAATTAAAATCTATAAGCGATCTGCTATTGCCCAACTGAAGACTATCAATCATAAACTTCTTAAAGAAAACAGATTGGCTGATTTCCGGCAACTGGTGAAGTGTTAGTGAAGGGTCTGCAAGCATTGCTTCTGCAGTATCTACAATGCCGCTTAGATAATTCAATGTGGCATAATCATTCTGTAATTGTATACTCAATTGCCTTGCAGAAAGTTCCTGCTGCTGGCGTGTAACCAGGAATGTTAGATAATCTGTTTGCCGGTAAACATTGCTTTCTGTTAACGCCTTCAGTAATTTTTCTTCTTTTTTCAGCAATTCGTTTACTTCTCTTGCAAAATGCAGTTGCTGCATGTCGCCATAAGTAGTAATGTATTGTGCAATAACAGTTCTTGTAAGATCCTGCTCAGAAAGTTTTGCTGTATTTTCTATACCCTGGTTTTGAAGGCCAAGCGTTTCAAATTGTGCAGTAAGATATTTTTTGCTCACCAATGCCTGGTTTACGCCAACTATAGCGCTTAATTGACCACCATTTGTAATAGCGCCATCATATCCATAACCTTTTATAACTGGTGCATAAGAATTAACGCTGGTTCCTGTAACCTGTGGTTTATAAACAGCACGTATGCGCTGGCTATCGGCCTGGTTTATGAGTACCTGGTTTTTGTAGTCTTTTAAAAGCGGACTATTGCTTAATGCCTGCTGAATAAAATAATCAATATTTTTCTGCTGCGCATTTGCAACAGCAGAAAAAATATTGATAGAAAAAAGCGTTATAAAAATTAATTTCATCCTGTTTAACTTCTTAATCCTTTTCTGATTTGATAAATTTTCCGGTTGTATTAAAAATTAAATCAGTCTTGTTTACTTCTGCTTCATAAGTTACTTCTCCATTTGCTTTTGTAATTTTTGCAGCTTCTTTAATACTTGCATTTTTGTAATGCTGATTAACATAAGCTGTAACCGGGGCAGGCAATGCGCTTACGGCAATGGTTTCTTCTGTTTCCTGCAATACACCGGTTTTGTTATACACGGCAGACATTTCTTTAGCGTTGAAAACAAAATTTACTTCAAAGTCTTCTTTTTCTTTTTCCCATTTTACTTTAGATGCACCGGGAAATGCTTTTTCAAATGCCGCAACAGCTGCAGGAGGTGTTTTTGATTGCTGCCCATACACTGCTGCTGTTAACATAAGTGTAACTGCGAATAAAAGGAATTTGCTTTTCATATCATGTGCTTTTTAGGTTACGATAATATTGTTTTTTAGTACCCAGACGGCGCTGATTAATGATTTGCTGTTGAAGTGAGTGACACAACAATGGCGATAGTAATTCAACTGCTGGTTACCTTAAAATTATTAATGCAACTTAAAACCTGATTCTGTGTATATTCTGTAGCGGGGCCGTAATTTAGAAATGATGTACAAGACCTAGCCCAAACGCCCCATTTTGATAGGTGGGAAGCACAATGGTATGCACCTCTTTGTCTTTAAACAGGTGCTTTTTTATTGAGGGATATATGCAATAAGCGAGTTTGGTTGAAATAATGCCAACACCGGCGCCGGCTACAACATCGCCAAACCAATGTTTGTTGTTAGAAATTCGTAAATACCCGGTAGTGGCTGCCACTGCATAGCCAGCTATACCATACCAGGGCGAAACATCTTTATACTCCTGGTGTAAAAATTCTGCGGCTGCAAAAGCTGTAGCTGTATGGCCTGATGGAAATGATAAATTATCAGATCCATCTGGTCTTGTTTCCCCCGTAATTTTTTTAGCTGAATGAACAGTTGTGCTCATAATTAATGTAGAGATGCCATAAATTATAGTACGATCCCGGAAATTATTTTTTCCATGAATACCTGCGGCGTTTAATCCATAAACAGCTACAGCAGGCACCCATTGAAGATAATTGTCAATGTGAACTTGGTTAGGCTGGCGCTCTATGTATATTTTTTCTTTTACGGTTTCATTTACATCCTGGAAAGCATCTGTATGTAAAGAAAGCAAGCCGTAGAAAATAAATGCTGATGGTACAATGAATGATTTGTACGTAAATGCCCGTTTGCTGTTAAGCTCTTTCCATTGTGCATTTGGTTTGGGCAAACTATCTGTATTTGAATTAACAAGTTTGCTTGTATCGGTATATTGGGCATGACTTAAAAACGGTGTCACCGTGTTTAACAATATTGATATTGAAAAAACTATTTTTTTCATTAACAGGGTATAAAAAACTTAATAATGTTTTTGAACCAATAAAAAATGATGCTGGTTATCTTCAAACAAATATTCTGCTTCCAGGCCTGATACTTCTGCAGCATGTTGTACAATTGCCAGCCCCAGTCCAACACCTTCGTTTACCATTCCTGGTTTTGAAAACCGTTTAAACAAACGCTTGCCATCTAGTGCAGTTATATCGCCCGTGTTGCTGATTTCAATAACGCCTTCGTCTGCAATAATGTCAATCTTTCCACCGGGCAGGTTGTATTTAATAGCATTACTGAAAAGATTGTTGAGCATAATATCAGCAAGTGCAGGGTTTATTTTTATAGCAACAGACTCGTCTAATGAAGTGCTTACCTCTATGTTTTTTGAAGCGATCATTTCTTCAAACTGATGAAGCTTCTCGTTTATTTTTTGAGCGATATTTATTTGACTGGTTTCTGCAAACTGGCCGTTTTCAATTTTTGTAAGTAATAATAAACCCTGGTTTAAACGAGACAAACGTTGTATTGCTTCATAAGCTGATTGTACCGCTTTGCTTTGCTGTTCAGAAAGTTGTTCGTCCTGTATCAATACATCCAGTTTGGATTGTATAATAGCGAGTGGCGTTTGCAATTCGTGTGATGCATTCTCAGTAAATTCTTTCAGGTGCTGGTAATCCTCGTGTGCTTTAGTAGTTACCTGCTTCAGCGTGTCGTTCATTAAAGCAAATTCATCAATGGTTGCTGATTGAAATACTGGTGGTTTGTTTTTACTCAGTTCAAACTGGCGCATTGCTGCAAGTGAATCATAAAACGGTTGCCACAATTTTTTTAGTACAACCCGGTTAATAAGAAGTGTAACAATAAGAATAAGAAGAATAGTGATTAGTGTAATGGTAACAATTGATTGCAGCATATCGTCTGTTCCTTCAAGCGATTTGCTTACCGTTACCTTGTACCATTGGTTGCTGCTTTCAATATAAAATACCAGCTGGCGAAAAATTTCTTTTTCATTTCCGTCGGCAATATGTAAAGTCTTAAATTCTTGTTTGCCACTAACAAAAGCGGCTGTATAAGTTATATGCTGATCGTTTACGTTTACAATTTCTGGCAGATGCTGGTGTGAAGCAGTGTAATTCTGAATTTCATGTTGCTCAATTTTCAAATCTTCATCAACCTGGTTTACGAGCACATAGCGCAACAGAAAATAAAATGCAATGCCGGATAAAAGGAACACTATTACCGTGGCAAAAAGGTTTATGCGACTGTATTTCGTAAATAATTTCATACTATACAGAGAATTTGTATCCTAAACCATAAACTGATTTTATATAATCAGGAGAGCCGGCTTGTAATAATTTTTTGCGCAGGTTTTTAATATGGGTATACAAAAAATCATAATTGCCTGCCAGATCCATATCATCTCCCCAAAGATGTTCTGCCATTGCACTTTTGCTGATTACTTTATTTTTATTCCCTGTAAAATACAACAACAGATCGTATTCCATTCTTGTAAGATCGATTGTTTTGCTATTTACTAAAACTGTTTTATGCGAGAGATTAATAGAAATTTCGCCTATCACAATATTGTTGCTGCCGCCAAAAGTTTTCCTGCGGATGATGGCATCTACTCTTGCGCCAAGTTCTGACAAATGAAATGGCTTGGCAAGATAATCATCGGCACCTGTTTTTAACCCGGCTACTTTATCGTCTACAGCATTGCGTGCAGAAATAATTAGCACACCGTCTGTTTTATTATTGGCCTTAAGCTCACGTAAAATATCAAGGCCGTTACCCCCGGGCAATGTAATGTCAAGAATGATACAGGTATAATCGTAGAGAGAAATTTTTTCTATAGCAGTATGAAAATCATATGCTGTTTCGCAGATGAAACTTTCAGAATCAAGGTAGGTGCAGATGCTGTCTGAAAGCGCCTGCTCGTCTTCTATAACAAGAATTTTCATAATTATGCAAGGCAAAAATACCGTAGAAATCTGTAGAAAAACTGAAGAAGAATAAGGCAACCGGTGATAAATGTTAAAAGAAAGTGATTGTGCTGGTTTTGCTTCATAACTTGTAAGGGCTTTTATAGAAAAAATGAAATAGTATGCTTCAAAACAGGGTTGATCCAATTGGTAATCTTATAAGAACGCCTGCTCGTGGAAGCTGGCTTGGCAACCGTGGTGTAATACATAATCATCAACAGGAGATTGTGCGGCCATATAAAACTAAAGCATGGATAACCTGCCTGTTATCGTTTAAAGAAAGAAAAAGAAAAATTATGATGCCAGACAGGTGGACGGAGCTTTTCTTTTTTGATGAAGCAACAGCTTTTGCTGCAGGTCACCGTCCATGTGCCGAATGCCGGCGTAATGATTTTAACAGGTTCAAATCATGCTGGCTAAAAGGAAACCCCGAATATGGGTTTAATATAAAAACACCCATAAAAGATATTGATGAGATAATCCACAAAGAACGCATCAACGCAGGCAAGACAAAAATTACGTTCAATGAAAATATCGCGGCAATTCCCGATGGTAGTTTTGTTTTATTAAACGACAATGCTTATTTGGTTGCTAGGCCTAATCTTCTTTTGTGGACCCCTTTTGGGTATGAAAAGAAAATAGCGATGCCTTTAACGGGTAAATTAATGGTGCTTACGCCAAGATCTATGGTAAATACTTTGAGAGCGGGTTATGAGGTGCAGATGGGTGTTTAAATCGAAAATACGATAGCGGCTTAATTAGTAGTATCTCAACCTACTTCACCCAGCCGCAATCTCTTACATTTTTTCCTTTTCTATTGGTAACAGCATCGCCCAGATCTTCTCTTGCTTCTTCTGCAAGTTTTTGCAAGTCGGCAACAACTTCAGGGTAACTTTCTTTTACATCATATCGCTCACCTGGGTCTCTACGAAGATCATACAAGGCAAGTTCGTATTGATGCTTTTCATTTACACTTCCCGCATGGCCATCTTTGCCGGGCGCAAATCCTTCATACGTTCTTCCGGTATGCGGCAATACAAGTTTCCATTGCCCTCTTCTAACAGCTTCTAATTGATTATTGCCATAATAATACAAGAATTCTTTTCTTGGTTCTGCAGATGGATCGTTCTTTAGTAAAGAAATAATATTTACACCATCAATTTTATGTTCGGGCAATTTGCCCCCGGTAATAGCTGCAATGGTAGGAAGCAGATCTATAGTTGACGAAAGTTTATTGCAAATAATTCCCGCAGGTATAACACCGGGCCAGCGCATAACGCAAGGCTCTTTTTGGCCGCCTTCCCAGCTGGTTCCTTTTCCTTCGCGCAAGCCGCCGGTACTACCTGCATGATTTCCAAAATTTAACCAGGGGCCATTGTCGCTGGTAAAAATAACCAGCGTATTGTTTTGCAAATGATATTGGTTAAGTGCTTTCATAACTTCACCAACACTCCAGTCTATTTCTTCAATTACATCTCCGTATAATCCTTGTTTGCTTTTGCCTTTAAATTTTGAAGATACTGCAAGGGGTACATGCGGCATAGAATGTGCGAGGTATAAAAAGAAAGGTTTTGTTTTATTGCGTGCAATAAAATCAACTGCTTTTTCTGTATATAGCGTTGTAAGTGTAGACTGATCTTCCAGGTTAGCAATCGTTTTAATTTTTTCATTGCCCTGTATCAATGGCAGTGGAGGATACCTGCTTTTCCAGTTGGAAGTATCTGTAATGGGATTGCCGTCATAATCAACAGGCCACATGTCGTTGCTATAAGGCAAGCCGAGGTATTCATCAAAACCGTGTTGCAAAGGAAGAAATTGTTGCTGATAACCAAGATGCCATTTGCCAATTGCAGCTGTTGCATAGTTTTTCTCTTTCAGTATTTCTGCAATGGTTTTTTCTTCTTTGCTAATGCCATTTTTGGCCCACGGGTTAAGTGCATTAAGAACATTTATGCGATTGGAATAACAGCCAGTCATCAAAGCGGCACGTGATGCAGAGCACACAGCTTCTGCTGCATAAAACTGGGTAAACATCATGCCTTCATTTGCAAGCTTGTCTATATTGGGGGTGTTGTATAAAGTAGCGCCATATTTGCCAACATCGCCATAACCAAGATCGTCACAAAAAATAATTACAATGTTGGGTTGATTAGCAACTGCTTTGTTTTTTTGATTGCCCTGTGCTTGCGAAAACATCGATGCTATACAAAGAATGACAGTTAATATGCTGAGATGTTTTTTCATGTGCAATGTATTAATAAGCCTGAAATTGAGATTGCAGGAATAGTTCAACTTTAATATTTTTTCATAATCTTCACCAGCATATTTGCTATGATAGTATAACCTTTATCGGATGGATGCAGTCCATCAAAAGTTATATCGCTTGCTTCTGGCGGATATGGATATTCATCTGTTTCAGGGTTAAAAGGAATATCAATAAAATCAGGATAAGCATAGTTTCTGTAGGCGCCTGTTTTTTCCGGTACTTTAAGGTGCTTGAATTTTACAAGTTGTTTTAAACCCATTTCTTTATTATTGTAGAGATCAACCAAAGCAAAATGTTCATAAGCAGCAATGTCTTTTACAGCGTTTGCAAATTGCTCTAACTTTTGCCCGTTTTTTTCTTTGTAAGAACCCCATGCGTTGTTTTTAGAATTGTTGATGTATACAAAATCTACTCTTTGCATGGGTGTTATCAATATAATTTTTGCATCGCTATTAAGATTGCGCAGTTTATTAATGATAATACGGAATGAACCAAACACAGTATTATTGCCTGTATTGTCTTTATAATCTGCAATTGTGCCAACAGGCCTTCCCTGCCACCAATCGTTTGTACCAAGAAAAACGGAATACACATCTGCTTTTACAATGCCTAGCGTTTCAATTTCTTTAGCAATGCCGCCAGATGTCCAGCCATTGTGACCCTGGTTAATGTATTTTATCGAAGGAAGTTTTTCGCTAACCATCGTCATATAACCTTTGGTAACGCGGTTGCCTGTTTCATTTTGATGGTCATTTAAATAAGTAATAGAATCTCCAATAGCAACCCAGGTTAACGGAGGTTTGGGAGCAAAAGAAGAAACCAGCATAATGATGCCAAACAGCAATACAAGCTTTTTCATTCTTATCGTTTTAATCTGTTCTTAATGAAAACAAAATAGCCGTATGAAGATAATGTTTTCCATGACTGCTAAGAGTGGATTTTATTGCACTATATAGATTGTAATTGATCTTTTGATTTGCTGTTATCGTTTTCCTGTCGCCTTTTTGTTTCTTTTTTGTCGAAGCAAAAGAAAAGAATATAAATAGGGTATAAAATTTTCGGGAATGGTTACGGTAAAATAAATTTCAATTTCACAAGGCTGTATATTTGATAAAACTTGCAGTATGAAAAATTTACTTCTTCTAATTATTATACTAACATGCCATTTTACATTGCTGGCACAAAACAGCAAAGTATATGATGATCTTTCATTAAAAAGTAAAATACTTGGCATGGATAGAAAGTATGCTATCTATCTGCCGCCCGGTTATGAAACATCACAAAGAAATTACCCGGTATTGTATTTATTGCATGGTGGTGGAGACGATCAAACAGGTTGGGTACAATTTGGAGAAGTACAAAATATTGCTGATAAAGCTATCAATGCCGTCAATGCTACACCTATGATAATTGTAATGCCAGATGCCAATACCGGCAGGCGTGGTTACTCAAACAATGCAACAGGTACATGGCGCTATGAAGATTTTTTCTTCCAGGAATTTTTACCTTTTATTGAAAAGACTTACAGGATAAAAGCCGATAAACATTACCGTGCCATTTCTGGTTTGTCTATGGGAGGGGACGGAAGTTTTACCTATGCACTCCATCATCCTGAATTGTTTTCTTCTGCTTGTCCGCTAAGCGCTGGCACTGGGCCGCTTACACTGGAAGATGCTAAAACACGGCTAACAAAAGAAACACCAGGCATTTCAGAACAGGATATAACGGCCTTCTACAACCGACAAAGCGTAGTAGCTATGGTAAACAATATGCCCGATTCTTTAAAGAAAGCTGTACGCTGGTATATTGATATTGGCGATGACGATTTTTTGTATGAGGGCAACTCGCTTGTACACATTGCCATGCGCAAAAAAGAAATTCCGCACGAGTTTAGAATTCGTGACGGCGCACATAACTGGACTTACTGGAGGGCTTCTTTGCCAACAGTACTTGAATTTGTATCTCAGGCTTTTCACCAGTATTAAGGTTTAAGGTGGAGAGTAGGGTATAAGAATTATTGTATCAGCATTTGTTGTTTATTCAGCATCGTTGTGTCACTCACTTGTGCTGCAAATCTTTTTTCAGGCTGTATGGTTGGTGGGGACACCAATCATGGAATAAAGGGTTTAAGGTGTAAGGTTTAGGGTATTTATATTTGAACTTTCTTCCGTACACCTTATGCCCTGCACCTTCCACCTTCGATGGTTTCCTCACAATTATTCCCGAATTTTGCCAAAAAATACAGCGGCATGCCAACAGCGGAATTACAAAAAAGCAATGTGTTGAATTTTCTGGATCAATTTAAAAAGATTTCCGGCGAACAGTATGTACTGGTTGATGAAGAATCATTAAAGAATTATGGGCATGATGAAACGGAAAACCTGCTCTTTCTTCCTGATGTGGTAATACGGCCACGCACAACCGAAGAAGTAAGCGCCATCATGAAAATCTGCAATCAGCATAAAATTCCGGTAACACCTCGTGGTGCAGGTACTGGTTTAAGCGGTGGTGCATTGCCACATCTTGGTGGTGTATTATTAAGTACAGACAGGATGAATAGTATTGTGAAGATTGACGAACGCAATCTGCAGGTAACAACAGAACCCGGTGTTATTACAGAAGTATTGATGGATGCGGTAAAAGAAAAAGGATTGTTTTATCCGCCCGACCCCAGCAGCCGCGGTTCTTGTTTCATTGGCGGCAATATTGCAGAAAATAGCGGCGGCCCTAAAGCTGTAAAATATGGTGTAGTTAGAGATTATGTATTGAACCTTGAAGTTGTATTGCCCACCGGTGAAATAATGTGGACTGGTGCAAATGTTTTAAAAAATTCTACCGGTTATAATCTTACACAACTGATAGTGGGCAGTGAAGGAACATTGGCTGTTGTTACAAAAATTGTATTGAAACTAATCCCCTTGCCCAAATATGATCTGCTGATGCTGGCGCCATTTAAATCGTTAGAAAAAGCAGGCGAAGCTGTAAGTGCTATTTTCAGGGCAGGTTTTACGCCGAGTGCACTGGAACTGGTAGAGATTGACGCATTGCAAATTGTAAGTAAAATGATAGGCAGCACTGCTGTGCCGCTTACAGAAGATACAGAAGCGCAACTAATTATTGAAGTGGACGGAAATAATATGGATGTGCTAATGAGCGATATGGAAGCCATTGGCAATTTGCTGATGGAGTATGAAGCCGGCGAATTGTTTTTTGCAGATGATGCACAGCAAAAAGCAGAACTATGGAAACTCCGGCGCCGTGTTGCCGAAGCAGTAAAACTGGTTGGGTATACTATTGAAGAAGATACTGTAGTACCCCGTGCAGAACTGCCTGCATTAATAAGAGGTGTAAAAGCATTGGGCAATCAATACGGTTTTCATGCAGTTTGCTATGGCCATGCCGGAGATGGCAACCTGCACATCCGCATAAAAAAGAATGGAACTATTAATAGCCAGGATGATCCTGAAATGATGAAAAGCCTGCGAGCATTATTTGTACTGGTAAAAGAATTGGGTGGTACAATAAGTGGTGAACATGGAATAGGGTTGATTCAAAAAAGTTATATGGATATTGTTTTTGAAGAGAAACAACTTGATTTGATGCGCCAGGTTAAAAAAGTTTTCGACCCGAACAATATCCTAAATGCCGGTAAAATATTTCCTTAACAAGGCATTAATACATCTGTTGCAAACAATTGCGTTTTTTTGACGAAAATTAGTATTGGTATTGTTACAGGCAAATGGTACAACAAGTGCATTTTGAAAGCAGTTTCAGTAGCATAAAATTTATTAAGTATGATAAAGAAAATATTGGCAGCAGGCTTAATGGTTGCTGCCTGCTTTAATGCATCCGCACAGCATTATTACCGCGAAGGTGAAAGAAGCAGCCAGCAACAAGAGCAACAGGAAGAAACCTATGGGGATGGTTTTAAAAGAGAGCATATGTTTATTGGGGGAGACCTTGGCCTCGGGTATAGTAGTTATTCATTTAATGCAGGTATTTCGCCCGAATTGGGATATTCTCTTAGGTCCTGGCTTGATGTAGGTGTATTGGTAAATTTAAATTACGCCTCTGTGAGGGCAGATCCATATTACAACGATAATACCCGCCAGCGCAGTTTTAATTATGGTGCCGGCGCCTTTGTTAGCGTTTATCCTTTGCCTTTTCTTTTTTTACAGGTGCGGCCAGAATATAACTGGATACAGTATACGCAAACATATTATAATAATACTCCTACCACATCCAGTTCTTTTACAACTAAAGCACCCAGCCTGCTGGTAGGTATTGGTTATGGTCAGCGTATTGTAGGCAAAAGCAAAATGAATCTTACGCTTATGATAGACTTGCTTAATGGCAACCAGTCGCCCTACCGCGATTTTTACGGCACTATTATACCAGTTTTAAAAGCTGGTTTTGATATTTATTTTCATCCCAAAAAACATTAGTGGTAGCGGCTGCGTGTAATCAGCCTATTTTATTAAAAACTTCCTGTGGGCTGTTGCAGAGTATAATTCTTTCTTCAACTGGTTCGTACAGGAAGTTTTCTTTTTCAAGATGCCTGAGGTGATTAATAAGATGACTATAAAATCCTGCAGAGTTAAGAATATAAATTTTTTTGTCGTGAATCTTTAGCTGGTTCCAGGTAACCATTTCAAACAATTCATCCAGTGTGCCAAATCCTCCTGGTAAAATAACTGCGGCATCACTCATATCATACATCATTTTTTTCCGGCTATGCATATCTGGCACAATTGCAAGTTCTGTTAGGCCAAGGTGCTGATGTTCCCATTCAGTTAATACTTTTGGTATTACGCCCATTACAGTACCACCATGTGCAAGCACAGCATCTGCTACAGCACCCATCAAACCTTTTTTGCCTCCGCCATATACAAGTTTTAAGTTCAGCATGGCTAGGTATTTTCCAAGTTCTGAAGCATGTTCCAGGTACAAGGGGTTGTTTCCGTTTTTTGAACCGCAAAACACAGCAACAGATTCAATAGTCATAATAATAATTTATTTGGAATAACGGTGGTTTAAAACCAGAACGCAACTTAAC
Source organism: Chitinophagaceae bacterium (assembly GCA_044227095.1). Classification (GTDB taxonomy): domain Bacteria; phylum Bacteroidota; class Bacteroidia; order Chitinophagales; family Chitinophagaceae; genus JACMLD01. Next base: position 2,263,098 of record JBGAFV010000001.1, read on the forward strand.
GAAGAGTTTTATACCTTCAAAGATATTTTAACGAATGTGGAAATGTGATTAAATGTGGCAAATGTGAAAGTGTGACAAATGTGTAAATGAAAAACCCCTTTTTTGCTTACGATTGAAGACTCACGATTTTTGAATTATTACTTTAATTAGCCTATGTCTCCAGTTTTATTGTTTTCATTTATTATTGTTTATTTTGTTATTCTGCTGGTAGTTGCGTGGTACACTTCCCGTAATTCTAATAACGATTCATTTTTTATTGGCAATAAGAATTCTAACTGGATGCTGGTGGCATTTGGTATGATAGGCACATCGCTTAGCGGTGTAACTTTTGTAAGTGTGCCGGGTGCAGTTGCCAATGAATCATTCGCCTATTTTCAGATTACAGTTGGTTACCTAATAGGTTACCTGATTATTGCTTTTGTGCTATTGCCATTGTATTATCGCATGAACCTTACTTCCATTTACAATTACCTTGGTACAAGGCTTGGCTTTACTTCGTATAAAACCGGCGCATCTTTTTTTATACTATCCCGCACATTAGGTGCTACTGCAAGGTTATACCTGGTGGTAAATATTTTGCAGGAAGCTATACTAAAAAGTTTTGGTGTACCATTTTGGGTAACAACGCTTGTCATACTGGTTATGATTTTGTTTTACACTTATGAAGGCGGCGTAAAAACAATTGTATACACAGATACTTTGCAAACAAGCTGTATGCTGGCGGGGCTAATCATTTGTGTGGTTTATATTCTTAGCCATCTTCATATCGGTATTGGAGAAAGTCTTACAGCAATGAATGAGAGGGGATATTCAAAAATATTTTTTACAGATCCCAACAGCAAACTATTTTTTCTGAAACAGGTTCTGGCCGGTGCATTTATTACTATTACCATGACGGGCATGGACCAGGAGATGATGCAAAAAAATATCTCTGTTAAAAGATTAGTAGACTCTCAAAAAAATGTGGTTACACTCGGCATTATTCTTTTGCTGGTAATTGTTTTATTCCTGTTTCTTGGTGGTTTACTGTATTTGTACGGCGAATCTATAGGAGGACATTTTGTACAAACAACCGGGGCTGCAAAATCTTTTATGATTGGCGATAAGAATGCAATAGGCGATAAGCTATTTCCTTTTATTGCATTGAACCATATGCCGCCGCTTGTTTCTGTTATTTTTATTATAGCACTTATTTCTGCTTTGTTCCCCAGTGCAGACGGCGCCATTACGGCCATTACTTCTTCTTTTTGTATTGATATACTCGGCATACAGCGCAATAAAGAAATGCATGATGATGCAAAAAAGAAAACAAGACAAAGAGTGCATTTAACTGTAGCAGCAATCTTTCTTGTGTTTGTATTGCTATACAAATGGATTAATAATCCAAGTATGATTGGTGTTATTCTTATTGTAGCTGCTTATACATATGGACCATTGCTGGGATTGTTTTCATTCGGCATTCTTACTAAAAGGACAGTACAAGATAAATTAGTGCCTTTGGTATGTGTAATTGCGCCAATCATTTGTTATTTGCTGAACATGTTCCAGGAGAGCCTTTTTGGCGACTTTAAAATAGGGCTTGAGCTTTTAATCATTAATGGGTTGCTTACGTTTCTTGGCCTGTTAATTATCTCAAAAAAAGCGCCGCAATCATAAACTAAAAGCTTTTTTTTATCGTTTTATAAACGAGTGCCATCGCATTTCGCAGCAAACGAAAACGATGGCATTTATTGTCTGTATGAACGGTTTTGTTTGATTAAAATACTAACAAGCAAACACCGTATTTAAGTAATTGGTTTATATAAAATTCTATAAACCCCTAAACGGTTGAAGTATGCACGATACGATTAAGATGAACAAGCAACGCAGGTGGAGCGAATCTAAAGCACAAAGTAGCTGGCAGATCTTTAAAATAATGGCAGAATTTGTAGACGGCTTTGAAGCGTTGGCAAAACTGGGCCCATGTATTTCAATATTTGGAAGTGCCAGAACAAAAGAAGAAAACCCTTATTATGAACTTGCTGTAGAAATAGGCAAGCGTTTATCTGAAGAAGGATTTGGAATTATTTCGGGCGGTGGCCCCGGCATAATGGAAGCTGCCAATAAAGGTGCGCAATTAGGCGGTGGCAAATCAGTTGGCCTTAATATAGAACTTCCGTTTGAACAGGAGTCAAATCATTTTATTGACAGGGATGCCAATCTTAATTTCGATAATTTCTTTGTGCGCAAAACCCTGTTTACAAAATATTCTCAGGGCTTTATAATGATGCCCGGCGGCTTTGGTACGATGGATGAATTTTTTGAAGTGGCTACACTTATACAAACCGGCAAAATGATGCAGGTGCCATTAATACTTGTAGGCAAAAGTTATTGGGGAGGTTTAATGAGCTGGATGGAAATGGTGATGATGAAAGAAAAAAACATCAATGCCTCCGACCTGGAATTGCTGAAAATGGTAGATACAGCAGAAGAAGTAGTGGATGAAGTATTGCAGTTCTATACAAAACATGCTTTGCAACCGAATTTCTAGAGAAGAAGTAGGGTATAGGGCGTAAGGTGAAAGGCGGCTTCAATTTATAATTCACTTCGCATAAAAGACTTTAAGCCCTAAACCTTCAACCCTCAACCTTTCTTATCTTTGCGGAAATTTTTACAATGGATCTTATTCTTCCGCTTGTGCAGGCTTATGCAGAGAAATATACTTCTCCGGAAGAAGATCTTTTACAGAACGTAAACCTGCAAACGCAATCTCACCCGCATGCGCATATGCTCAGCGGTCATATACAGGGTAAATTGCTGGAATTGCTGAGCCTTATTATAAAACCCCGCCGCATATTGGAAATAGGAACTTTTACAGGCTATAGCGCATTGTGCCTTGCCAAAGGTTTACCAGCAGATGGACAGTTGCATACCATTGAGTTAAGAGAAGAAGATGCGGCTGCAGCCCGTCAAAATTTTAACTTGTCGGTTGCAAAGGATAAAATAATTTTGCACACCGGTAATGCGTTAGAAATAATACCCGTATTGCAGGAAGAATGGGACCTGGTTTTTATAGATGCAGATAAGGTGGGTTACATTGATTATTACAAACTGGTATTGCCGCAAATAAGGAAAGGGGGGATTATACTGGCAGACAATGTTTTTTTTCATGGCGAAGTATTGCAACCAGAAGTAAAAGGAAAAAATGCCAAAGCCATACAGGCATTTAATGAATATGTTCAGCAAGATGACAGGGTAGAACAGGTTTTACTAACTGTAAGAGATGGGTTGATGCTGATTTTTAAAAAGTAATTATGTACGCAAGGTTTCTTTTGTTTTTATTGTTTGTTTCGGTTGTTGTAAAAGCGCAGCGGCCGGAAGATATTCTTACCTATATAAATTCTTACCGCGATATTGCTATTGCAGAAATGCAACGTACAGGTGTGCCTGCTGCAATTAAACTTGCACAGGGTATACATGAAACCCAGGCTGGTACAAGTGATCTTGTAAGAAAATCAAACAACCATTTTGGTATTAAATGCAAGAATACCTGGACAGGCGATAAAGTATATCATGATGATGATGCCCGTGGAGAATGCTTTCGCAGTTACACACAACCAGAACAATCTTACAGGGATCATTCAGATTTTTTAAAAGGCAGTCCACGTTATGCTTTTCTTTTCGATCTTGATCCCACAGATTATAAAGCATGGGCAAGCGGTTTAAGAAAAGCTGGTTATGCTACCAATTACAGGTATGCGCAAATATTAATTAAACTCATTGAAGATTACAATCTTGAGCAGTATACATTAATTGCAATGGGCAAACTTCCCCCGGTTAGCGATGCTATTGCACAAAACAGTACAACAACCGGCAATACATCGTCTGTAGTAATACAGGTGGTAAACCCAACTTTTGGGGATGTTGATTCAGAAGAAAATATTGTTGCGCCGCCAGTTGTTGATTATCCCGCAGGAGAATTCAGTATTAACAGTGCAAAATGTGTTTTTGTAAAACAAGGCACATCATTATTGTCTGTTGCAGAAGATCATCATATTTCTTTTGCCCGCCTGCTTGACTTTAATGATTTAAATGATGGCGATGTAGTAAAAACAAATCAGCTTATTTTTCTTCAGCGCAAACGCAAAACAGGCGCAACACCATTTCATGTTGTACAGCGTGGCGAAACTTTATATTATATAGCCCAGGCAGAAGGTATTCGTTTGGAAAGTTTACTTTCTAACAATATGCTTATAGAAAAAATGCAACCTGCAACCGGCGAAAAATTATACTTGCAGGATGCAGCACCTGCCCGCCCTTTGCTGGCTGCAGAAAAAAAGACAATTATTAGAGAGACAACTGTTATTGCGCCAATGGCAGCAAAGACTGCAGATTCTACAATGCATGTTGTACAAACCAAAGAAACATTATACAGTATTTCAAAAAAATATGGTGTTAGCCTGGAGCAATTGAAAGCATGGAATAAACTGGATACTACAGATGTTAAAATAGGCCAGCAATTGCTGATTCATAGCAATTAGAATAAGACGTACCTTAATAAAAAATCATCCCTTTAAAATATTTTCCTTTGGCACAAAAAATACGTGTACACGATAAAGAATTTGAACCCTACCTCTCTGCTGCTGCAATTGGAGAAAAAGTAAATATTATGGCCAGTGCCATTAACAAAGAGTATGCGGGCAAAAAGCCTTTGTTTATTGCTATTTTAAACGGTTCATTTATTTTTGCATCAGATCTTTTTAAGAATATTTCAATTGAAGCAGAGATTTGTTTTATTAAACTGGCTTCATATAAAGGAACAAAATCCAGCGGGCAGGTAATTACCGCCATAGGGCTGGATATGGATATTTTTAACCGGCACGTTATTATTGTTGAAGATATTGTTGACACTGGTAAAACCTTAAGCGAATTCCTGCCTCAATTGCAACACCAGCAACCCGCATCCCTTTCTATAGCTACCTTGTTGCACAAGCCCGACGCAACTGTGTATCCTATCAAAATAGATTATCTTGGATTCTCCATACCCAACAAATTTGTACTTGGTTATGGACTGGATTATGATGGCTTGGGCAGAAATATCAAAGAAATATACCAATTGGTAGGATAAAAGCGTTTTTATTAAGTACAAAACACTGCGGCGGGTAACAAGATGCGATTAATCGTTTATTGGTTGATTATCAATTGCTACCTGTTGTATCGCATCAAATATCCGGTTGAAAAAAGTAATCACCATATTGCTAAGTCTGCTGGTTACCCTTTCATTGTCTGCACAGTACTATTTACGGGGCGAAGTAAGGGATGAAACAAGTACGCCCCTGCCCAACACAAAAATATTGCTCCACTCTACAGGTTATGTTTATTACGCCGGCAGTTCAGGTGGTTTTGGCATCCTGTCTACTCAAAAAGACGATTCTGTAACTGTTTCATACGAAGGCTACCAGGAATTGCGGCTAAAACTTTCCGCGGTTAACTATACAAATATTACCCTCAAGCTGCAACGTGCTACAGGCAATATGCACAAAAACAAACTTGTGTCTGTTACAAAAGACATGCATTGGGATGAAAAACGCAACTGGTCCGTTGGCGGCGAAACCTATAGCAACCTGCTGGAAAATGAATTTATTCCCGCAAAAAAATATCCTGAAACCGGGTTTGCCATTAATACAGATAAAGCGGCTTACAGCAATATGCGCAGGTTTATAAACATGGGCAGTACTGTGCCGCCAGATGCAGTGCGTATAGAAGAAATGCTCAATTATTTCAACTTTGGTTATAAAGAACCACCCAAAGACAGTGTTTTTAATTTTGATTCTTATCTCACCAGTTGTCCATGGAATGCCGAAAATGAATTGTTCTACCTGAAAGTTTGCGCAAAAAAAGTAGATCTTGATAATGTGCCTGCAAGCAATCTTGTTTTCCTCATAGATATTTCCGGATCAATGGATATGCCCAATCGGTTGCCTTTATTAAAATCTGCTTTTAAGCTAATGATTAATAACCTCAGGCAAAAAGATACGGTTTCAATTGTTGTGTATGGAGGCGCAGTAGGTGTATGGTTGCAACCTACTTGTGGTACAGAAAAAGAAAAAATTACAAAGGCGGTTGAAGATTTGTATCCCGGTGGTTCTACCCCCGGTGCGTCTGGTATACAAGCTGCATATGCATTAGCAAAAAGCCAGTTTATAAAAGGAGGAAACAATCGTGTAATACTTGCAACAGATGGCGACTTTAATGTAGGACAGGCAAATGATGATGAACTTGAAAATATGATAACATTGCACCGGCAGTCTGGTATTTATCTTACTTGTCTTGGCGTAGGTATGGGTAATTATAAAGATTCAAAACTTGAGATACTTGCAAAAAAAGGCAATGGCAATTTTGCTTATCTCGATAATGAAAAAGAAGCCGAAAAAATTCTTGTAAAAGAGCTTACGCAAACATTGTATACTGTTGCAGATGATGCATACCTGAGTATAAAATTCAATCAGAAACTGGTAAAAGATTACCGGCTTATTGGGTTTGATAATAAACTAAGAGCCGTTGCAGATTCTTTAAGCGAACTGGAAGGTGGTGAAGTTGGTTCTGGTCATACTTTAATGGCAGTATTTGAAATAACGCCTACATACGCTAATGTGTCTTCTGCAGATAATCCCGGTAAAGAGCCATTGGCAAAAGCCATCGTTAATTATCGTTGCCCTAAAGATTCTACCAAAAAGATTTCTTCTTTTAATGCGCCATTTACATTTACAGAGTTTAATGATATGCCGGCATGTCATCGCTTTGCAGCATCGGTAGTAGAATTTGCATTGTTGCTAAAAAATTCTCCTTATGCTAAATCAATATCCTGGAACGATTCCATCATCCTCGCAAATGAATCTTATAACCACGATGATGCAGTGCAAAAAGAATTTATTACGCTGGTAGAAAAAGCAAGAAAGATTTATGGAAAGAGCAGGAAGAAGAAGAGTAGTTCTTAGCCTGTTGCCGTTCTTTTTGTCATACTCACAAAGGAAACATCTCCTGGATTGTTTTAAAATTATGTAGCCGGCATTTGTTTTTCATGGAATCATCGTTGCGTCGCACACTTGTACATGTAACCCATTTCCACATCTACCACATTTTCACATTTTCCACATTAGCCCAATCCAAGTCTTCTTGAAATATTAGAACTAAATTCCCCCGAAGGATCGTATTTCTTCTTAATCGAAAGCCATTGCTTGTATTCAGGATACATTTCTTTAAACATGGTTTCATTCAACAATGCATCTTTACCAAGATACAACCTGCCGCCTGCTGCCAATACTTTTGCATCCAGCTTTGGTGTAAACTCCAATAATTTTTTTGTTACAGGAAAATCTATAGCAAGTGTATAGCCTTTAAAAGGAAAAGAAAGAATACCCTGTCCATCGCCCATTCTTTTAAACACATTTAAAAACGGCGTGCAGCCGCTTGCTGCAATCATTTCAAGAATTTCTTTCAGATTTTGTTTGCCATTTTCCTCGGGTATAACAAACTGGTATTGTATAAAGCCACGTTTGCCATAACCTTTGTTCCAGTTATTAATAGCATCCAGCGGAAAGAAAAATTTTTCATAATGTACAAATTCCTTTGGTGAGTTTTGTACAAAAGCAATAACCCTGTTTAGTATTCTTACAGTTAACCCGTTCAATACAAAAGAAGGCAGAAAAAAAGGAACGGCTAGTTTACCTGTAGCATGCAGTTTAAGCGGATTTGCCTTTACTTTCTCTGGTAATTCTGAAAGTTTAGCTGCATTGCCCAGCGTTAACACACCACTGCCCAGTTTTTTTCCCTTTGCCAGCGCATCTATCCATGCTACAGAATAATTGTATTCATGATCATACTTGTCAAGTGCTTCAAGCATATGATCCAGGTCTTTTATAACAACAGATTTTTGTTTAAAATAAGTTGTTTCAATTTTTCTTAGTCTGATGGTAGCTGTTAGTATTACGCCAAGCAAACCCAGTCCGCCAAAATTTGCCCAGAACAAATCTTCATTTTCTGTGCGTGAGGCTGTAAGCACAGTACCATCTGCAAGGAGTATGGTAAAAGAGATAACGCAGTTTACAAATGAACCATCAATGTGGTGTGCCTTACCATGTATATCGTTGGCTATTGCCCCACCAATGGTTACAAATTTTGTTCCCGGGCATATCATGGGCAGCCAGCCTTTGGGACCAAATGTGGTTATAATTTCTTCTAAACTTGCACCCGACTGACATTCAAGTATGCCTTCTTTTTCATCAAACGAAATAAAATAATTGAGTTTTGTACAAACAGCTACATATTTGCTGTCGTTAATGGCCTGGTCGCCATAACTTCTGCCAAGGCCTCGCGCAATCAGCCTTTCGTCTTTCATTGCTTTGATGCAATCTTCCTGGTTACGCGGCAATATAGTGTATGATTCACTCACCGGGTAATTGCCCCATCCGCCTAGTAGTTCTTTTTTACCCGATAGCATGTAGTAAGGTTTAAATAATTTTTGCCAAGGTAATACAATAGGTTAAGAGATGAAAGGGAAAAGGCGGAAAATGGATTAAGAAAACATAGCCTGGAGGTCATGTCAAAAAAAAGAAGGCCTGTAATGCCTCCTCCTTTAAACTTATTTTCTCTTTGTTCTCTTAAGTAAACATCTCCCGCATCTTGTCAAAAAAACTTTTATCGTTTTTATCTGGCCGTGGTTGAAAATTTTGAGAATTACTCATCTTTTCGAGCATGTTTTTTTCTTCACTGCTTACATTTTGCGGCGTCCATACATTTACATGTATCAGCTGATCTCCTTTTGCATAACCATTTACCTCAGGGAAGCCTTTGCCTTTTAAACGGAAGATTTTACCACTTTGCGTTCCGGCAGGTATTTTAATTTTTGCCTTGCCATCTATAGTAGGCACTTCAAGCTGGGTTCCAAATATAGCATCTGGTATAGAGATGTGCAGATCGTATGCTACATTCAATCCATCGCGGTGCAAATCTTTGTGTGCTTCCTCTTCAATTAAAACAATCAGATCGCCGGCCATTCCTCCGCGTTCGCCTGCATTGCCCTTGCCGCCAACGCTCAGTTGCATGCCTTCCTGTACGCCACCTGGTATATCAAGCGTAACTGTTTCTTCACCAAATACCCTTCCTTCTCCCTTACAATTGCCACATTTTGCAGTTATCGTTGTTCCCTCACCGTTACAAGTAGGGCAGGTAGTTACTGTTTGCATTTGCCCAAGAAAAGTATTGGTAACACGCTTTACCTGCCCGTTGCCGCCGCAGGTTCCGCAGGTTTGCACACTGTTTTTATCTTTAGCACCGCTACCGGAACAAGTGGTACAAACAACATGCTTTTTTACTTTTACACTTTTGGTAACGCCGTTGGCAATTTCTTCGTAGTTCAGTTTTAATTTAATGCGCAAATTGCTGCCACGTATGCCGCGTGGCCTTCCGCCACCACCGCCGCGGCTTCTTCCACCACCACCAAAAAAACTTCCAAAAAGATCTTCACCAAAAATATCTCCAAACTGGCTGAAGATATCTTCTGTGTTCATGCCGCCACCAAAACCACCACGTCCGTTATTGCCCATGCCTGCATGGCCGAACCTATCGTACTGTGCTTTTTTATCTGCATCGCTTAACACTTCATATGCTTCAGCAGCTTCTTTAAATTTTTCTTCAGCAGGCTTATCACCGGGGTTGCGGTCCGGATGGTACTGCATGGCTACTTTACGGTATGCCTTCTTAATTTCATCTGCAGATGCAGTTTTACTAACACCAAGTACTTCGTAATAATCTCTCTTTGACATAAAATAAATAGCCTGGGCTTTCTTGCGTATAAAAAATTAACCTGCTGCACTAATCATACAGCAGGTATATTAAACAGTTATTTTCCTACTACTACTTTTGCAAAACGGATAATCTTATCGTTGAGGTAATATCCTTTTTGTACTTCATCAAGCACTTTACCTACTGCTGCTGGCGAAGGGGAGGGTATTTCAGTAATGGCTTCATGCAAATCTGGATTAAACTCCTGGCCTATACTTGTCATTGGTTTTAACCCTTTCGATTGAAGTGTACTGCGCAGTTTATTAAAAACCAGCAAAACGCCTTCTTTTATAGCTGCAGCGTCATTACTATTTTCTACCTGTTTTTGTGCACGTTCAGAATCGTCTAAAACATCAAGCAAAGAGGTAATTACATCTTTACCTGCTGTTTGGATAAGTTCAGTTTTTTCACGGGCATTGCGTTTCCTGAAATTGTCGAACTCTGCCACCAGCCGCATGTATTTGTCTTTCCATTCAGCAGCTTCATCCTGCAATCTTTCTATTTCGCTTATGTCATCAGCCGGATTGCTTAGGTGGTTGCTGCCAGCTACTTCCGAATCGGCGTTCATATCCAGCAGTTCTTCATTACTATTGACAGCATCCTGTCCGTTTCCTGTATTTTTTACATCTTTTTCTTGCATAATCTTACAAATTGTCAGCGAAGGTAAGGTAGTCAAGAATGTTGCCAAGTGGTTTTAAAAAGACAAATTGTCGCATGTTATAAAGCCGTAGTATTCAGTATTTAGTATGAAGTATTCAGAAGTTGGTTTTGGCGTCAATCTTTAAATAATTCAGGGTTATATGAATAAGGCACTATAAGCGCTGTGTAAACGCCAACGCCAATATAAATACTGTTAACTTGCAGCCCTTAATAGCATTTTAACTGATGGCTAAAGTAATACTCAAAAAGAAAATAAGCAGGCGTATAGAAGATGGTCATCCATGGGTTTTTGCCAATGAAGTGAATATGGTTGAAGGCGAAGTAAATGGTGGGGATATTGCCGATGTGTTTACCCACGACAAAAAATTTGTGGGCCGGGCGTATATCAACCCAAAATCACAAATTATTGCACGCATACTTACAAGGGATAAAAATGAACTTGTAGATGAAGCGTTTTTCTACAACAGGTTGTTGAAAGCATGGCAGTACAAAAGCAAAATTGGATATAAAGAAAATTGCCGTTTAATATTTGGTGAAGCTGATTTTTTACCTGCGCTTATTATTGATAAGTTCAATGATTACTTTGTTTTACAAACGCTGGCATTGGGTATAGATGTATGGAAGCCTGCTATTGTAAAAGCGCTTGAAAAGATATTTAAACCTAAAGGTATTTATGAAAGAAATGATGTGCCTGTACGTGAATTGGAAGGATTGCCGCAGCAAAAAGGGTTTCTTTCCGCACCATTTGATACTTCAATTACCATTAATGAAAACGGTTTAAAGTTTATTGTTGATATAGAGAATGGACAGAAGACGGGTTATTTTTTAGACCAGCAAGATAACAGGAGGGCTATTGAAAGAGTTGTAAAAGGAGCAGATGTATTAGGGGCGTTTACTTATACCGGTACATTTGAAATACATGCCGGCCATTACGGCGCAAAGTCGGTATACGGTATAGATATTTCTGCAAATGCAGTAGAGCAGGCAAACCGAAATGCCGCTTTAAATGGTTTGCAGGATATTGTTCGCTTTGAAGCTTTGAATGCTTTTGATGTATTAAAGGCATGGGGCAAAGAAGGCCGCCAATGGGACGTTGTAATGCTTGACCCGCCTGCATTTGCCAAGAGCAGGGAAAATATACAAAAAGCTATAACAGGATATAAAGAAATAAACCTGCGTGGAATGAAACTGATTAAGCCTGGTGGTTTTTTGGTTACATCTTCATGCACCAATCTTGTACAACCAGATTTGTTTTTAGAGATTATAAATATGGCTGCAAAAGATGCCAGAAGAAAATTAAGACAGGTTGCGTATCAGCCACAATCGGCAGATCATCCTATTATATGGGGAATGGAAAATACTCACTACCTGAAGTTCTTGATTGTACAGGTTCTTTGAGTAAATGTGGTGAATGTAGGAGTGTGAAAATGAAAAGCAACATTTAAAATAAGCCAGCGCTGCAAAGGCGACGCATGCTTAACAATGGTAATCCATTGCGACACGAAATGCGATAATAAGCGAAATGCATTAATGTGAAACCTGGAATTTGCCAGAGTCTATAACCCTGCCACTTTTATCTCTTAGTTGGAAAATATAAACACCGCGGTAAAAATCTGAAACGTTTACTACTGTTTTTTGGGTTACAGCAGGAAGGTCAACTACTTTTTTTCCTACAAAATTATAAATCTGGAAAGAGTAAGTGTTATTGAAATTTTGGTCGAAGTCGAATGTGATTTGTGATACGGCCGGGTTAGGGTAGAACTTGGTCACTTTCACAGGTACGTCCTGGGGCGTAGGCCTGTTCAATTGGCTGTTCGATTGAAATGCGGTCAAAAGAATAAAAGATAGTATGTAGAAAATCTTCATAGGCGAAATATCACATTGAATTTGTGCATAAGATACCTCAGTTTTAACAAAACTACAAAGGTTTTTGCACAAATAATTAGCCCGGCTGGAGGATTTTAAGCCAGCCGTCTATTTTTACTATCTCTTAACGTTATTTAAGGCTTTTAAGTATGCTTTGGATGGCCTCAAAATTGGGTAAGCCGCCTGCATTTTCAAGCACTTCTGCATATTGTATAACGCCTTGTTTATCAATTATAAAAGCGGATCTTTTGGAGACCCCTTTCATCCATACTGCAAAATTGCTATATATAGTGTCGTAAGAAGTAGATGCTTCCTTATTAAAGTCGCTTAACAGCGTAAAATTGAGGCCTTGATCTTCCTTAAATTTTTTGAGGGTTTGTGGTGAATCTACAGAGATGCCAAATACGGTTGCATCGGCATTATTGTACATGGTAATATTGTCTCTTATGCTACACAATTCTTGTGTACAAACACTAGTAAATGCCAGCGGAAAAAAAAGTAATAATACATTTTTGCCTCGCAGATCTTGTAATGAAACTTCTGCTTTTTCTGTATCGTGCAATGTAAATGCAGGCGCTAACTGACCGACAGTAATGCTCATAGATAAAAATTATGAAACACAAATGTAATACAATGTGTAAATAAGAATGATGTGGAAATGTGAAAATATGAAAATGAAGAACCTTGTTAATCAATTACAAGTTGGCGATTAAAAAACCAGGTTTGTATAATTAACTATTACCAAATTGTTTTTAGTTAAAAACGTGGACAAAGCGTTTTGTATTTTGAAGATTTGTCGCGGTCAATAAATCCTATGTAAGAAATGCTAAGCTCTATACCACCTCTTCCCTGGCTTACGGTTTTAAGTTGCGATACATTTACGTCGTAACTCAACGCAACAGAAAAAGGATTGTAGTCAATTTTAATTACAGGTACAAAAGCATCTTTCCAGCGTAGAAAGGCACCCCCATGAATAACATACTGCGGATTTTCTGCTTCGCCTACTTTGTAAGAATATAAAGCGCCGCCTATAATTTCATTAAAAGAACCCTGGTTAGAATAATCGGCCTGTAGTGTAAAATAAGTGTTTTCGTCAATATTAAATTTCATGCCACCAGATACAACAATTTTTGGATTTAAGGCAGATGTTGCATTGCGGTAAAAAGAATTTTGCGGCCTGTTGAAATGATGGTAGGCCACACCAATAAAATAGGTATTGGCATATTCTGGCCCGAATGAAGAATTGAAACTTGCACCTACTGAACCATCAAAATAATCGTATTTGTTAGTAGTAAAAGTTTCACCATCTGCAAGTGATGGATTGTATGCAGCACCATCATATTGCGAATTGGTTGTTATTTTGGAACGATCAATATTTTTTTCTACAAGGCCGCCCATAAAGCCAACAGAAATATATGTGGTTTTGTTGCTGCTTAAAGATTTGTGATAATTAAGTGCTGGTAAAAAACTCGTTGTGGTTAAGCCTGCCGTTCCCGCCTTGTCGTACAAAATTTGTACACCTGTTGTAAGAAAATCATCGCCTTTGCCTACAGGCATTTTATATTCCGCATTTAAAGAACCGCTTTTGTAGGCATTTGTAAAACTATTCCATTGGTCTCTGTATACCATTTGTACTCTTACATCACCGGTGAAGATTCCTGCCAGCGATGGGTTACGCAAAAGCGGGGCTTCAAAAAATTGTGAAAAATGAATATCCTGTGCCAGCACCTCACTGCAGCCAGATATTATAAATAATAATATCTGCAATAAGATTTTTTGCCGGCGGTTAAAGGTTTTCATGCCAAAGGATTTTTTATCGTACACAAATAAACAATCATGTTCGTTACCGGATTAAAGTGATATTGCCTTTATAAGTAATTATATTGGCGTTTTCACAAATTATATCAATCATATAAACATAGGTGTCTGATGAAGCGGACTTGCCTTTGTAGGTGCCATCCCATCCAGATGCCGGATCGTTTGCAGGGAAATTTCTCTTTTCAAATACCAGTTCGCCCCAACGGTTAAAAATGCGCAAAGCCTGTATGCGTTCAAGTCCGCGGCCCCTTGGATAGAATCTGTCGTTAGCACCATCATTGTTAGGTGAGAAGGTATTTGGTATAAAGAAGTTTTTATCGTTGCACAATACAATTAACGTAAGGGTCCTGCTGGAAATACATCCGTTTGCATCCGTTACCTGTACTTTATAAGTTGTAGTAAACTTAGGTGTAGCAAATGGATTCGGGCAATCAATACAGCTTAAGGTTTTGTCTGGCGTCCAGTTAAAAGTTGTAGCATTTGCGCTGTAAGATAAAGGCACTACCTGGCCAGTACCCCCTGCAATCAATACTGTATCTCCCGTTACACTAATAACAGGTAATGGATAGATAATAATGTCTTTGGTAGTATCGCCCTTGCAGCCAAGACTATTTATCGCTTCCAGTTTTATATGATGAATACCAGTGTCGGGATAATTAACAGATACGTTTTGTTTATTTGATGTAAGTCCGCCACTTAAATCCCATTTCCATGTAATAGCCGTATCTGGCGGAACAGCAAGGCTTCCGGCAAAATCAACAATTAAATTGGTACAGATAGCATCCTGGCTTGTTATAATCGGTGTTGGCGTGGCCAATACACGGACGGTATCTGTAAATGTTTTATCGCAACCGGCAGTAGACGTTACCGTTAATGTTGGTGTATAGAAACCGGCAGTTTTATAAGTATGAATAGTATCACCTGATGAAGTTCCGGCAGGTGAGCCATCACCAAAATCCCATGTCCTTTTAACTATCGGATCAGCGCCACCCTGGGAGTAATCAGTGAAATAAACAGTACCGCTATCGCAGAATGCTTTTTTATCTTTTCCAAAAATGGGTATAGCTCCTTTCACATCAACAACGCCAAGACCGCCAACAGTAACCTGGCAACCAACACTGTCTTTTAAAACCAAATACGGACTGTACGCATTTGGTAAATTATAGAAATGAGAAAATGCAAGATGTCCTGAATCAGAAGCACCGTCGCCAAAATAAAACAGGAATGTTGCACCAAATGGAGGAATTACATTGAAGTTAGATGTAAGCTCATTGCAAGCTGTATTTGGGCTAAATGTTACCTGTGTATTTGGGTAATAAGGATTAGTAACATTAATGGTTTGACTGGCAGAATCTACACATCCTCCATTTCCGAACGCATATACTTTTGCAGTATAAATTCCATAAGAGTTATAAAAATGGCTTGTAACCGGCTTGGTAGAAGTAGGAGAGCCATCACCAAAATCCCAAATGAATGAAGCATAATCTTTACCAGTAAAAGTGAACTTAGATTCCAGCGGTGGACAAAGTGTAGCAGTGTCTTTTACAGTAAACGATGCTTTTGGTAATTTGATAGTAACATAATTAGCCTTAGTAATTGAATCTGCGCAACCAATAGAATCTGTTACAACAAGTTTAACTGTATACGAGCTGTCAACGCCATTATAAGTATGTACCGGGTTCTTTATTGCAGCTGTGCCACCATCGCCAAAGCTCCATGCATATACAAGATTTTTGCCTTTAGAAGAATCTGTAAACTGGATAGGTATACCCGGACAATAGTTTGCCTGAAGTGCTTTAAAAGCGGGTACTGGTTTTGTAATAACAACTTTGGTAGGAAGACGGAAAGTATCCTGGCATCCAATATCAAAAACAGTAAGCTTAACGGAATAGCTTCCTGTATCTGCATATACATGCGTAAATGGCGGTGCGGTAAAGGTTTGAGTTTTGCCATCGCCAAAATCAAAAATCCATTTATTAACAGCGCCTTTCGATAGATCATTAAAGGTAATCGCATTGTTTTTGCAACCACCATTATTTGTTACACTAAACAGCGCAGTTGGCCCTGTTACAGCAACAGTTTGTAAAATGCTTGAGCTAACACAGTTGTTAACATCCGTTGTTGTAAGCATTATAGTGTGTTTTCCTGTATCGGTAAAAGATGTGGTATAAACACTGGTACCTGTAACTGGTGAAGCGCCATCAATAATCCATTCATATTTTTTTATAAGCGCAGCAGTATTACCTGATGTTGAAACAACTTGTTCGTTTCGGCAGAAGCCTGATTTGTTTATTGTAAACTTTGCAGTTTCGTTTACTATCTGAATTTTTTTGACGATTGAATCTGTACAACCACCGTTACTTACAATTAGTGTGGCATTGTATGCATTGCTTCCAGTTGGATAGGTAAATACAACGGGAGCTGGGGGAATTACAGTAGATGTATTTCCTCCCACGCCAAATTTCCATAAATAAGCAGGAGGAGGAATTAATGTTGCACTTGTTTTAGATGAATCTAAGAACGTAACAGTTGAATAATTTATGCAATTGTCTATTCTATAACCAAAATTTGCTACAGGTGGTTTTGAAAAAACATAATTAGGTTTTATAAGAGAATCAGTACATCCGTTACTGGTTAGTTTTAGTTTTATATTAAGATAACCGGTATCTACAAATTTGTGCGATACAGGGTTTGATGGAGATGCAAGTGTTGTTCCATCGCCAAAATCCCATACTACTCCGTTATATCCAGCTGGAGTTGAAAGGTTGGTGAACTTAACGGAGTCTGAAGCACAAGGCCCGGTTTTATCTGCCACAAAATCTATTACTGGTTTTTTACCAACAGTTACAGTTTTTGTAGTGGAAACTATACAACCACCATTAGTGGTAACAGTAAGCTTTACGGTATAAACTCCAGCAGTAGGATAAATATGTACTGGCAGGGGAGCATTATTAATAGGGCTTGCATCACCAAAATCCCATGCATAAGAAAGAGCCCCATCTACAGAGGCAACATCAGGCGAAGGATTATAGCCCTGGCCTTCACAAACTCCTGAAGCCGCTATAATATTTACAACAGGGGTTAATATGTTTACATAGTTTGTTTGCTTTAGTGTATTAGAGCAACCTTCACTATTTTTTACTGTAAGTGTAACTGCAAAATTTCCCAGTGTATTATAAACATGAGATACACTAGGGTTGGCTGAATTGAGTGTTTGTCCATCACCAAAATCCCAAAGGGCACTTGCAATACTTCCTGATAAGTTTTGAAAATTAACCGTGGCAGGAGTTTTACAATTGCTATTATTATCTGAAGAAAAGAATGAAGCAGTAGGATTGCCCGAAACTACAATTGTTTTGGTTGCTATATCTGAACAGTTTCCATAACTCGCATTCATAGTAACTGTATAATTGCCTGGTGCTGCATAAGTTTTTGCAGGCGGTACAAGGCCATCAAAAGTTGTTCCGTCTCCGAAGTCCCATGTAACTGATATTGGTGTAACTGAAGATGTATTTTGAAAAGTTATAGGTATGCCAATACAAGAACTGTCTTTAACTGCTGAACTTTGAAATGATGTAGTAATACCAGTAATTGGAATTGGTTTTGTAATAGAGTCACTACAGCCAAAGTCGCTTTGTGCAACAAGTTTTACATTATAAGTGCCGGGTGTAGCATATGTGCCTGTAGGAGATATTTGTGTTGATGTTGTTGCATTTCCCAGGTTCCAGTTATATGTTAAGTTACCCGGTCCGCTGGTAAGGTTTGGGTAATCTACAGTAAAAGGTGGTTGACAAGTACTAGGGCCTACAGCATTAAAATCTGCTTTTACACCATTTACCATTCTAATATACCTGCTTGCAGATGTAGCGCCTTTACATCCAGTGCTACTTGTTACAGATAAGTACACACTGTAGTAACCAATATCGGTATAAGTATGTTTTGGATTTTGAGCGGTTGAAGGAGGCGTGCCATCGCCAAAATCCCAATACCATTGTGTAATAGTTCCTGCATTTGCAACAGACAAGTCTGTAAATTGTGTACTTGCCGGAAGGCATGATAATGTTTTATCGGCAGTAAAATTTGGTGAAGGCGAAGGATTAACTACAATAATATCAGTTTTGGTAATGGAGTTAATGCCATTGGCATTTCTTACCGTAAGCGTAACTGAATAGGTGCCGGGGGTTCCATATCCTACAACTTGTGGACCTGGCCCAGTTCGTAAACCCATAGGGCCAAAATCCCAGTTCCATGATGTAGGTGAACCCGTTGATTGATCAGTGAATGTTACAATAAGTGGTGCGCATCCTGAAAACACAGATACCCCAAAATTGGCAACAGGCGATTGCCCCATCATTACAAATGGAACAAACACATATAGAAGCAAGGATAAAGTTAATCTCAATTAGCCGTGTTTTACAGGTTACCAGATTGATTATACAAGTTTAAATTCAAATGGAAACCGCTCAAAGATAGACGTTACATTTTAATAATTAACGTATTAGAGCAATGTTGCCGGAGTACATTAATACCGCATTATTCTCACATATTACCTCTACGATGTATACATATACATCGTTGGGTGCCGGCTTGCCCTTAAATGTACCATTCCAACCCCTCGAAACATCGTTTGCTTTAAAGTTGGTACTTTCAAAAACAGTTTCTCCCCAACGGTTGAAAATGCGCATACTCCGTATATTGTACACACCAGTTCCTCTCGGATAAAACACATCATTCGTGCCATTTCCATTTGGTGAAAATGTATTTGGCAAAAAGATGTTCCCATTATTACAAACCACAAATACAGATACTTCATCCTTCTGTATGCACCCACCATCATTTATCGCCATTACTGAATAAACAGTGGTTTGTTTCGGGTTGGCAACAGGGTTGGCACAACTAATACAGCTAAGGCCAGCAGATGGCTGCCATTTTATGTTGGTAACATCACTGCTAACTTTTGCATTTAGCTCTGTTGATGACCCCACATTAATGGTTTTATCCTGTCCTGCATCTACTGTTGGGTATGGATAAACAATCATTTTTACATAGCCTGTATCATAAAAACACCCTATGCTGTCCTTGCCAATAACCTGGTAGTCAGTTGTTTGCTGCGGACGGGCTAAAGGTGCATTACCATGATTGTTATCTAAACCAGCAGATGGCGTCCATTCATACAATTCGGCATTTTTTGCCTGTAAGTGGAATGATTCACCCATGCATAAAGTATCCCCTGAAGCAACCTGCATTTTAAACGGATGTTTTATAGTAATTATTACAGAATCAGTGCCCACACACCCAAAAATACTTTCGCCGCTTACCCTGTAAAGTATTGTAGAGTCTGGTGAAGCTATGGGCGATGGGCAATTGGTACATGACAATGCAGTAGAAGGCCCCCAATTGTATTTGACAGCACCTGTCGCCTCAAGGGTTGCAGTCTTTTTTTCACATATAGCTGCGTTTTTGCCCGCATCTACTACCGGAAGAGGGTGAATAATAACAGGTTTTACAATAGAGGTTACACAACCAGAAGAGTTGGTAGCAGACATTGTTGCAGTAAAATTACCATCTACATTAAAAGCTACCGGTAAAGGATTTTGTAATGATGATACCGTATTGTTATTGCTGAAATTCCATTTCCATACCAGTGCAGAAGTGTCTGGCACATTAATATCTCCAAAAAATACAAGTTTTACGGGTACACATGCCGATGTATCTCCACGGAATGAAACTTTCGGACTAGTAACTACTTTAATGGCAGCAGTTATGGCTAAAGAATCTGTACAACCGTTTAGCGTAGTAACTTTTAGCTTAACATCATAAATTCCTGAAATGGTATATATATGTGCAGGATTTTGATCAGCAGATAATGTTCCATCTCCCAAGCTCCATGCGTAACCTGTAATGAGATCGTTTGATAAAGAAGAATCTTTAAAGTTAACAGGGCCATTATCGCACAAAAGATTTTTATCGCTGCTGAAAAAAGATTTTACACCGTAAATGCGTATAGTATCTTTCCCGGCAACTGGCACTTTACATCCAAGCGCATCTTCCAATATCATTTTAGGAACGTAAATACCCAAATCTTTAAAAGTGTGGCTTACCATAGAATCAGGCGTAGCATTGGTGTTACCGTCATTAAAATCCCATATAAACGATTTTGTGTTTTGTGTCTGTGCAGCAAATGAAATTATACCTGGCGCACAACTGGCGGTTTTATCATAAGTAAATGTTCCGGTTGGCCCTTTAATATCAATCTTTTTATAAATGGTATCTGTACATCCACCGGGACTTATAACCACCAGTCTTGCATAATAAACACCGGGATAGTTATAATAGTGAACAGGATTGTCAACAAGCGCTGCTGTTCCATCACCAAAATCCCAGCTTAGTTCTTTGTAGTATTTAGATTGATTGGTAAATGTAACCACCAGCGGAGGACATGTACTTACAGAGTCGCTCATTTTAAAAATTGCTTTTGGCTCATCTATGCGGATGTATAATGGTTTGAAGAGTGAATCCTTACAACCATATTCATCTGTAACGTTTAGTTTTACGCTGTATACGCCAATGTTCATGAAATTGTGAATCGGTTCCTGGTCCGAAGCTGTAGTAGCATCACCAAAATTCCATACATATTGCAATAGCCGCCCCTGCGATTGGTTTGAAAATGACACCGGTTTGTTGAGACAGCTTAATGTATCATTGCTGGTAAAAGCTGCTTTTGGGTCTGCAATATATATCTGGTTTAACCTGCTTATGCTATCTGTACATCCTTCAGCATCTGTTGCTTTAAGCGTTACTGTATAAGCACCTGCAGCTGTATAAGTATGCGCAAATGGGCCACTGGTATAACTATCCGCAGTGCCATCGCCAAAATTCCAATCCCATTTTTTTATAGTATGCAAACCATCTGTAAAGCTAGAATCAGCAAATTGTATTGCACCTCCTTTCTTCAAACATGCATAATTTATTACCCCGTCAAAATTGGCTGTAGGGCCAAATACGTTTATATAATTTATTTTGGTTACAGTATCCCTGCAGCCGAAAATATTTGTAGTAATAAGGCTGATAGAATACTGGCCGCTTTTTTTAAAAACTACTTTCGAATTTCTTGCAGTATCTGTTCCATAAGCTGATAACCACTCGTAAGAAACAATATTAGAAGGATTATAGTTAAAAGGTTTCAGGAAAACGGTATCGCCTTTACAAACTGCAGTGTCTTTGGCAGCAAAATCGGGTTTCTCATACACAACCCTTGCACTATAAGCTGCGGTATTTGAACAAACACCATTGGTAACAGTAAGTTTTACGGTGTACGTGCCTGTGCTACTGTAAGTGTGCACAGGATTAAGAACCGATGAAGTAGTGCCATCACCAAAATCCCAACTCAAAGTATTTGCAGCAACAGACAGGTTGGTAAAGCTATAATAAAACGGATCATTACATTGTACATATACACTGTATTTTGCAACAGGCGGCTTTATGTAAACATAATTTTGCTTTATTAAAGTATCTGTACAGCCATTATTGCTTATAATAAGCCTTATATTGAAGTAGCCGGTATCATTATAAAAATGAATAGGGTTGCGGACGGTGTCGGTTATTCCATCACCAAAGTCCCACAGCCAGTCTGTAACATTACCGGTTGAGTTATCGCTAAAAGTAATAGGCGTAGATGCGCATGCATTTCTGGGATTGGCAGAAAACGCAGCAACTGGTTTTTGACCTGCTTTTACTGCATCAGTAAAAACGATTGTTCCTGAACATCCGTCAGATGTGGTATACGTTAGCGACACAGTATAATTTCCGGCTATTGTATAGGTATGAGATGGATTAGCAGAAGTTGAAGTAGCACCATCTCCAAATTTCCATAAATAACCTGTAACCGGTACTGTTGATTTTATTGAATAAACAGGCGTAAAAGTAAGCGGTGCACAACCTTTAAGCGGAAGGTCTTGTATTTTTACTTCAGGTGGTGTAATGTTTATAAATTCTTTTTGTGTAAGCGTATCGGTACATCCGTTTTCATTGGTAGTTATCAATGTTACATCGTAAATGCCTTCCTTCTGATATGTATGCGAAGGGTCAGAAAGAGTTGATATATTAGTGCTGTCTCCAAAAATCCATTTATAGCTTGTAGCACCACTACTAAGATTTTTGAACTGAACAGTAAACGGTGCACTGCACGAGGCTGTTTTATTGGCAGAAAAAGCTGCAACTGCGTTGGTTAATACTTTTATTGATTTTGAAGTAGAGTCTTTACAGCTTCCAAAGTCTGCAATCAGCTTAATATTATAAACACCTGCTTTTTTATATTTTGTGAAAGGGTTAATATTAACAGAGGTGCTGCTGTCGCCAAAATCCCAAAACAATTTACCTGTAACAGGTTGTGATGTATTGAAAAGTTGAAAATCCATATTCTGGCAAACACTATCTGGTGCAGTAAAGCTTACACGTGCAATACCAACAGCTATGGAATCTTTTTTTGTAAGCGTATCAATACAACCCACATTGTTTTTTACAATTAGTTGTATGGTGTACAGGCCGGCATTATTATAACTATTTGCCGGGTCTTGTAAGATTGATGTATTTCCATCTCCAAAATTCCAGTTATAAGATAAAGTACCTGTTCCTGAACTTTTGTTAGTGAAATGAATTATTGCCGGAGGCGTGCATTGGCTGCTGCCGGTAAATGAATAGTCGGCTTTAACACCGTCTTTTATTTTTATGTACTGTGCTTTTGAAATTGTACTTACACAACCCGCTGTGTTGGTTACCCGCAAGATTACATTGTAATTGCCCGGGCCAGTATAAATATGTGTAGGATTTTGAAGGTTTGATATTGTGCCATCGCCAAGGTCCCACTCCCATTTTACAATACTGCCTTCCTGCGCATTGCTCTGGTCTGTAAAATTTACTTTTAAAGGATAACAGCCTGTAGTGTCTGATGCCAGGAAAAGTGGTTTGGGTAAAGCATTTATTATGATAAAATTGGTTTTCACCAGCGAATCTGCCAGTGCGCCTTTCTTTATTACCAGTTTAATAGTGTATTTGCCGGGAGTAAAATAAGTAGTGGAAGGATTTTGCAGAAAAGATATGGTTCCGTTACCAAGGTCCCACTTCCAGCTATCTGCATTGCCGGTGCTTAAATCTTTAAAGCTTACAAATACCGGGGCACAACCTGAGGCGGGTGTTGCAGAAAAATTTGTATGCAACTGCCCCATCGTTTTTTGCAGGCCGGTGAACAATAAAAAAAACATCCATGTGGTACAAACCAACAAGTACCGGTAAGATTTCATAAGTAATGGATTCAGGGCGTTATCAAAGGATATATGCTTGATTAAACGGCTGGCTGCTGTTTAAGGTATGTGGAAGAAATAATTTTTTAGTTTGTAATGGTTTATATGTAGCTGTATTTCAGAAATAAAAGAGTAGTTCAAATTAAACAGCCTTTGTTGCCAGATTGTAAAAAGATAAACTAAGGACGCACCAAGTAGAAGACTCACTGAAGAAAGTGGAAAGCATATAATGGGTAAAATCGGTTCTTATAAAATCCGCTTTATCAAAAAGTGAAGTGAATGAAAGCCTGTAGCTTTTTGCACAAAAAAACCGCCCCACGGTTTGCATTCGGGGCGGAAATCTTCTATAGCTACGGATCCAGGGTATGTGTTTCCAGGGGATGAATACAATTTGCTGGTTGAATGCATTGCGAACTGCATTTAATTTATCTTCAAAGGGGTTAGAAATTTTGATACGGAAAAGTATAGCATAGATGAGGAGTTGCTGTATTTGGTTGCAAGTGAATTATGCAATACAGTAGCTGTCATTTTTTTTCAATGACATTGGAATAAAAAAATGAGTAAAGCTATTTTTTTCTTAGATGGAGAATGTTGTCGCCAATAGCAGTAGTCGTTTTAGCTTCAACGTAATTAAGATAGCTGTCTGTTATTTTCCAGGTGTAGTTAAGGCGCTTTAATGTGTCGCTGGCTATTGCAGGAAAGGCAGCCGTAATTGTATAATTGGTTACATCTGCATTCCATGTGCCCGATTGCGAAACACTGTTTTTAATTCCATCTACATTTCCATTTTCATAAAACTGAAATTCATAACCAAAAAAATCGCCGGTTACATCTGTGCCGTTATCCTTATACTGTTCTACATACCACCGGCCATTGGTCATAGCATCAATAATAATATTTTTCTGTTGCTGTTCTATTGCTTTTTTGCAAGAAAAAGAAATGAGCATTATGCCTGCAAGCAGTGCAGTTAAACGACTGTTTTTAATCAGCCCCAAAACCATAAATCTCTTTGTACTTACTTGTTGCATAACGTATAAAATGGTCAATGTTTAATGGCTCCCCCGTAATCCTTTCGCACAATTCTTCGCTTGTATACCTTCTTCCGTGCTGGTGCACAGATATACGCAGCCAGTCTAATAACGGTTTGTATTGTGCATTTGTTATAGAAGAAGACAAATTGGGGATGTTTTTTTGTGCGGCGGCAAAAAATTGAGCTGCATAAAAGCTGCCAAGGCTGTAAGTAGGAAAATATCCAAAACTGCCATGGCTCCAATGCACATCCTGCAAACAACCCTGTTTGTCATCCGGCACTTTTACACCCAGTAAATTGTAATATTGTTCATTCCAGTAAGCAGGTATTTCTATAGTTTTCAGGGTGCCACCCATCAGTTTTTTTTCAAGCTCATATCTTATCAGCACATGAAAATGATAAGTAAGTTCATCTGCTTCAGTTCTTATAAATGAGGGCTGTACTTTATTTATGCCATGGTAAAATTGTTGCAAGGAAATCCCTTTTAATGCTTCAGGAAAATATTGCTGTGCTTTAGGATAAAAAAATTGCCAGCAGTCTTCACTTCTCCCCACATTGTTTTCCCACAAACGCGATTGTGATTCATGAATACTTAAAGAGGTAAATTCTCCCAACGGAAGCCCGTAAGAAGATGCCGGAAGACCTTGTTCGTAAAGCCCGTGGCCACATTCGTGAATGCAGCTCCAGGTCATATTGCTGAAATCATTTTCATCAATGCGTGTTGTTAGCCTTACGTCCTGGCTGCTGAAATTGGTAGTAAAAGGATGTTCGGCAATATCCTGCCTTCCGGATGTGAAATCAAAACCCAATTGTTTCATCAATTCCATTCCAAACTGCCATTGTTTGTCTTTGGGATAATGTGCCGATAAAAAATTATCATCAACCTGTTTGCAGGCTGTTATTTTGTTAAGCAACGTTTTTAAGGGTTGTTGAAGATTGCTGAATATCTTATCAAGCATAGTAACTGTGCAGCCGCGTTCATATTGGTTAAGCAAGGCGTTATAGGGGTGATTTTCATATCCCAGCAGATCGGCTTCCTGCTTTTTAAGTTCTATTAATCCGGCAAGATCTTTTTCAAACAATGCAAAGCTGGCATTCTTTTTTGCGCTTACCCATGCCTGGAAGCTCTTTGATGTAGCTTCGCTAAGCTGCCTTACAAAATCACCAGATAATTTTTGTTGTTGAGAATAATCGTACCAGCTAAGCGAGACATTTTTTTGCTGTGCTTCATCCAATCCTGAACTATTCATTAAATCCTGCAAAAGATTTTTGAACGATTCTTTTGTGAACAAATCATGGCTGATTTCACTTAAAGTAGCAATCTGCTGCGCCCTGAAGCCGGCGCCTTTTTCGGGCATATAAGTTTCCTGATCCCATTGCAACACTGCTATAGCGTATCTTACGTCAGCAATTTTTTGCATGTGCTGCGTATAATCCTGGTAAAGTTTTTTAATGTCCATGTTTTATATTGCGTTCAATAAATTGTTAATCTTGCATGCAGGCCAAATCAAAAGCCTTTATTGCTATAAATTAGTAAAACTGAAATTAATTTTTGCCATGCAGAAACAAATGTACACTTACTTTATTTTTTGTGCACTTCTTTTAAGTGGGTTTACCAATCTTCATGCGCAGAATATTGATTCTTTACTGAGCGTTTTTAAACAGGCCGATCCACAGCAAAAAGTATATGTTCATTTTGATAAAAATTATTACAACCCCGGGGAAACAATCTGGTTTAAGGCTTATATTTTCGATGGACTGGAGCATGCAGAGAATACAAAAAATTTTTATGCGGAGTTAATTGATGAGACAGGAAGTGTGTTAAGCAGGTTTACCGGTCCTGTAGCCGAATCCAGCGCTGCCGGCAGTTTTACGCTTGCACCCAATTTTTCAAGAAGCCTTATTTATTTTCGGGCATACACCACCGCTATGTTAAATAGCGATACTGCTTTTCTTTTTGTAAAGCCCATCCGCGTTCTTATCACTACTAAGTCAAAAAAACTTATAGCGCCTCCTGCAGTTAGCATAAGTTTTCTGCCAGAAGGTGGAGATATGGTGGCAGACATTCCATCTGTACTTGCATTTAAGGTTACAGATGCAAACGGTTTACCGGTTAATGGCAAAGGCTATATAAAATCTGCAGATGGAACTAAAATTGGTGATTTTGCAACAGTACACAATGGTATGGGGTGGTTTAAAATAGAACCTAAACAAGGTCAATCATATACTGCAGTTTGGAAAGATGCAGCAGGTAAAGAATACAATACGCCATTGCCAGCAGTTAAACCAAAAGGTATTACACTGCAAATAACTGAGGGGACAGAAAGTAAAAAATTTCTTTTGCAGCGTTCAGAAAGTGCAACTGAAGATGAAAAGGCTTTACGCATTATTGCGTACATGAACCAGCAATTGGTATATTATGCAAAAGTAAACCTCAATGCCAGTACGGCTACTTCTGGTGCAATACCGGTTAAGCAATTGCCAACCGGCATTTTAACTGTAACTGTTTTTGATAAAAATTTTAAGCCATTGGCAGAACGGGTTACGTTTGTAAACAATCACGATTATGAGTTTGATGCAGATGCCTGGATACCTGTATTGAACAAAAACAAACGCGGACTAAATACACTTGAAGTGCAAATTTCCGATACAGTTCGTTCAAACCTTTCTTTATCTGTAACAGATGCAGATTTAAATGTAACTACTCCTAATGAAGATAATATTGTTTCACATCTCTTGCTAACAGGAGATTTGCGTGGAAAAATTGCCAATCCTTATTATTATTTTTTCAGCACATCAGACAGCGCTTCTATTTACCTGGATTTAGTTATGCTTACCAACGGCTGGCGCCGTTATAAATGGGATAGTGTATTTGCAGGGAAACCTCCTGTTGCTAAAATAAGAGAAAGGGATTACCTGAGTATTGATGGCAAACTGATTGGTATGCAGACAGGTTTTTCGCCCGATACAAAACTTACAGGAATATTACAAACAAAGGATTCAGTAAAAAATTTTATTGCGCTTCCCGTAAGTCGCAAAGGCGAAGTGCTTGAAGAAGGCTTTGTTTTTTATGATTATGCAAAACTTTACTTTCAGTTTAATGATAAGAAACTGGTTTTTGATAAATCTTTATTGCAGGTGAGTAACGGTTTGTATAAAAGTCCGGATCAATTGGTGTTGAATGAAGAAAGCCGGAAGACAGGAATGGAAATTGACACCAATCTTATTGCCAAAAACATAAAGAATGCTTCTGAAGAAACCAAAGTGGCGCTTATGCGGGCCAAAAAAGAAAAGGAGCAGGTATTGCAGGAAGTAATAGTGAAAGGCAAGGTAAAAAGCAATGAACAAAAGCTTGATGAAAAATATGCCAGCGGCATGTTCAGCGGTGGAGACTCACATAATTTTGATGTAATGAATGATCCATTTGCCGTTGGCAGCCAGACTATATTTCAATACCTGCAGGGCAAAGTAGCCGGTCTTCAAATAAACACTTCGGGCGGAACGCCTTCACTAACATGGCGTGGTGGAAGCCCCGTTTTTTACCTTGATGAAGTACAGACAGATGTGAGCATGGTACAGAACCTCAACATGAATGATGTTGCTTATGTAAAAGTGTTCAGCCCCGGCCAGGTAGGCATTATATCCAGTTCTGGCGGTGGTGCTATTGCTATTTATACAAAAAAAGGTGGCGATAGACCAACCGATGACAAAGCAAAGGGTTTGAGTTACGTGCAAATAGCTGGGTATACACAGCCAAAGCAATTTTATTCTCCAGATTATGCAACTGCTTCCGCATTAAATGATTTGCCCGATTTGCGCACTACATTATACTGGTCGCCATACATCATTCTTGATAAAACTAAGAAACGGGCAAAAATTCAGTTTTATAATAATGATATTACCAAACGCTTCCGGTTGGTATTAGAAGGCATTAATGCAAATGACAAATTTGTAAGGGTAGAAAAGGTAATTGAATAGCAGTTTATGCTTTTGCAAAATGCATTAATCTGGCTTATATGCCGGGTTAAACCATGCCATAGGAATATCTGATTCCAGATCTCCATTTCTGCCAGGTATCCTTTTCAGAAATTTTCCTTCCTGTACAAAACCAATTTTGGTATAAAAAGCAATTGCCCTTTCATTAGATTCCTGCGTAAACAATTCTACACGCAATATGTCGGGCATATTGATTTTAATAAATTCAAGCAAATGTGTAAAAATCAATTTGCCCAAACCTTTTCCCTGGAAACCCGGATGTACAGCAATTGTAAGATTGCTTAGCACATGACTGAATATTTTGGGGCCCATCTTACTGCAGTGAATTTCTGCAATAACTGAAGAAGGGTTTGTAGGATCGTCTATAACAAACTCAAGGCCTGTGGCTGCTGCTTCCTGCATAAAGTCTTTTATATAATCCCCTGTTATTTCTTCAGGCGACCGGGCTATGCCAACGGGTTCTTCTGCTACCTTTTTATAAAGTGCATAAATTTTTTCATAATCGCTTTTATTGGCATGCCTTACAATAAACATAATGCTGTTTTTACTGCTAATATAAACGATAATGTTTCATGCGGATTTGTTGTGGCATAGCAGACTGAAATATTCATTAACTTTCAATAGAAATTATTTGTTTACTTTTTGTCTTTGCATATGAAATACCGGGTAAAAATTCTTTTTGCTGCTTTTTTCTTTATAACAGGTGCCGGCCTTTACGCACAAACAACAAAGCCTCTCACAAATACAAAACGTTATCTCTATGTAGCTGTGCCAGGTATCCGGGATTATCTTGGTTATGGCGGCCATGGCATTCTTGTTTTTGATATTGATAACGGGCACAAGTTTGTAAAACGCATCCAGGTAAAAGGCCTTCACCCAAACGGAAAACCTTCTAATGTAAAAGGTGTTGCAGTAAGCATACCGCTCAATAGTATTTATGTAAGCACACTGGAATCTTTGCAGCGTATAGATCTTGCTACAGATAAAATTGTTTGGGAAAAGCAAATTGATAAAGGCTGCGACAGGATGTCTATTTCTCCGGATGGCCTTACTATGTACCTGCCTGCATTGGAAAAGGATATTTGGAATGTGGTTGATTGTAAAACCGGTGATGTAATAACAAAGATTGATGGCTTTAAAAGATCGCACAATACATTGTACGGCCCTTCGGGCAATCTTGTTTACCTTGATGATATAGGCAGCAACTGGTTATCCGTTGCAGACACTAAAACTAATTCCATTGTTAAAAGAATCGGCCCGTTTGAAAATAACATAAGGCCGTTTACCATTAATGCTAAGGAAACAATGGTGTATGTAACTGTAGACAGTTTGCTGGGTTTTGAAACTGGCGATTTAAAAACAGGCAATAAAATGGCGCATGTGGTTGTTGAAGGCTGGGAGAAAGGCCCGGTAAGAAGACATGGCAATCCAAGTCATGGTATTGGCCTTACGCCAGATGAAAAAGAAATATGGCTTTGCGATGGACATAATATGCGGCTTCATGTATTTAATGCAACTGCACCTTATCAGCAACTTACCACTATTCCATTGCAGGATATGCCGGGCTGGATAACTTTTACCATAGATGGTAAGTATGCTTATCCTTCCAGTGGGGAAGTAATAGAAGTAAAGACCCGCAAAATATTAACTACACTAAAAGATGAATTTAATAACAGCGCAGCCAGTGAGAAAATGCTGGAGCTGGATTTTATTGGCAATAAATTAATAAAAGCCGGAGATCAATTTGGTATTGGCAGAAAGAAATAAATTCAGGAAACTTCAATTGTAAACAAAGCAATTTTTTCTTCTCTTCCACGAAGTTCTGTTTCTCCCAAAGGTTTAATCGTAAATTTATGTTTAGCGGGCAATTGCCCAATTAGCTGACCAGATAAGAGTATGTCAACATTATAAGCATTGCAAAGCGATTGTATTCTTGCTGTTGTGTTCAATACATCTCCGGTAAAAATAATTTCCTTTTTTATAACGCCTATCTCGCCTGTAGTAACATTGCCAAGATGAAAACCTGCTTTGAATACAGGAAGCAGGCCAAATTGTTCTTTGTATTTTTTCTCCTGTCTTTTGATGGAAGTTTTCATGGCTAAAAAACATTTAATGCAGTTGTTGTTATGCAAACCATTTTTTAGTTTCCACGATACCACAACTTCGTCTCCCACATACTGATAAATTTCTCCTGCGTATTTAACGATGGGATAAGATAAATCAGCATAATACTGTTTCAGCATTTTAAAATAAGCAACATGGCCCATGCTTTCTGCAATAGTGGTAGATCCTTTCATGTCTAAAAACATAAAAATTCTTTCTTCTGCTTTTGGCGTATGGTATTTGCCTGTAAAAAAATTATTTACAACACCCTGCCCCAGGTGTTCGCTTACTTCATTATAAAAAAGGGAAACGCCTATTATTGATGCAATGTAAAGCACCACACTCCAGAAGGCATAGTTGAAGAAAAATGCACTAAAATAATTCCATACTGTTTCATCAAAAATGCCTTTTTTAATTTCAACTGCATTGTAAACAATGGTAATGATGGAAAGAAAAAGAATGATTACAGAAAGATAGAATACTGTTTTAAAAACAATTTTTTTGATAAAGCTTTTTTGGCTGAACATTTTATTGAGGTACAATACTTCTGCGGAACCCAGCAGCAATCCTAATATAAAAGCAATAATAGGTGTTGTAAAAACAGTCTTAGTAAAATTATATGGATTTCCGGTAGAAGGGTATTTTGTAAGATGACCGAGCAAACCTCTTTCTAGCAATGAATAAACTATGCTGAAAAAAAACCAGAATACGGCAAAAGGAATAATGCGGTAAATATTTCTTTTGGAAGAGGGGGGTAGCATGAAGAGGATTTTTGCAGAAGATAATGATATTTAAGAAATTTTATTCCTGGCTGTTAAATAAAACTTTTTTGCTTTTTATGCAGAGGTATTGCAGCGCCGTATCTTTAAGCCATGAAAATTGCTGAAATAATTTCTTACCTGGAAAGCATTGCCCACCCTTCTTTGCAGGAGGATTATGACAATGCCGGTCTTATTACCGGCGATAAAAATTGGGCATGTAGCGGTGCTATCATCAGCCTCGATGCTACAGAAGCCGTGGTGCAGGAAGCGATAGATAAAAAGTGTAACCTGGTAATTGCGCATCACCCCATTGTGTTCCGCGGATTGAAAAAAATTAACGGAAAGAATTATATAGAGCGAACTGTTATAAAGGCCATCAAAAATGATATTGCCATTTATGCCATACATACAAACCTCGACAATGTGCAGCAAGGCGTAAACGGTATGATTGCAGAAAAACTGGGTTTAATTAATTGTAAGGTACTTGCACCTAAAGCTGCAATGCTAAGTAAGCTGCATGTTTTTGTGCCACAGGCACATGCTGAACAAGTACGCAATGCTATGTTTGAAGCAGGCGCGGGGCATATTGGCAATTACAGTGAGTGTAGTTTTAATACCAGTGGTACAGGAACTTTTAAAGCAGAGAATGGCACAAACCCTTTTGTGGGTGAGATTGGAAAACAGCAGCACGAGGATGAAATTAAAATTGAAACTATTTTCCCGGTATGGTTGCAGGCAAAATTGATTAACGCCGTTAAAGCTGTTCATCCATATGAAGAAGTGGCTTATGATGTGCTGCCACTGGGCAATACTTTTGAACAAATAGGGTCAGGAATTGTTGGTGAATTAGTAGGATCAATGGAAGAGAACGATTTTCTGCAGCAGCTTAAAAAAGTTTTTATGGTTCCGGTGGTGAGGCATACCGCCAAAACCAATAAGCCTGTAAAGAAAGTAGCAGTTTGTGGTGGCGCAGGTAGTTTCCTCATTTCCAGCGCAATAGGAGCAGGGGCAGATTTTTTTATAACCGCCGACGTAAAGTATCATGAATTTTTTGACGCTAATGACAGGCTTGTAATAGCAGATATAGGGCATTACGAAAGCGAACAGTTTACGATAGCGCTTTTAGCGGGTTTTTTGCAGGAAAAATTCCCTACCTTTGCTGCCCTCAAAACAGAGGTAAAAACCAACCCGGTGCATTATTTTCTGTGATGAGAAATGTGGGAGAACTGGCTGCATTTTATGTCTATTGATGATAAAAGATAAAGAGATGAACGGACTGTGACACAACGATGCTGCCTGAAGAACAAATGCTGGTATCTAAAAACTCAAAAACACACACTACAATATGGCAACAGTAAAAGATTTTTCGGTTGAAGAAAAACTCACCTCACTGGTTACCCTTCAGAAAATTGAAAGCAAGCTGGATGAAATTCAGATTCTGAAAGGAGAATTACCAATGGAAGTAAGCGACCTTGAAGATGAGATTACAGGATTGCATTCTCGCCAAACCCGCGTAGAAGAAGAGATTAACGGCATTAACGAATTTATTAACCAGAAAAAAGAACTGATTAAAGAATCTGAAGGACTGGTTAAAAAATACGAGAAACAAACTACCAATGTAAAAAACAGCCGTGAGTTTGAAGCTATCAATAAAGAAATTGAAATGCAGCAACTGGAAGTGAAGCTGGCTGAAAAACATATAAAAGACGCACAGGAAGAAATTGGCGATAAAGCTGTATTGCTTGACAGGGCTAAGAAAGCACTTGCTACAAAAGAAGGTGTATTGAAAAATAAAAAAGAAGAGCTGGAAAAAATTGTAGCTACTACAGAAAAAGAAGAAAAACATTTTAATAAACTTAGCGCTGAGGCAAGAGAGAAAGTAGATGAGCGTTTATTGAATTCATATGATCGCATTCGTAAAAACTACCGCAATGGCCTTGCTGTAGTGCCGGTAGAACGTGATGCTTGTGGTGGTTGCTTTAATGCAATTCCTCCGCAGAAACAAAGCGAAATTAAACAACGCAAAAAAATCATCATTTGCGAAAACTGCGGACGCATCCTGGTTGACAATGATTTGGCTGATGCAGTGGAAGTGAAATAAACCTCATCCCCGCCTTCTCCTAAAAGAGAAGGGGAGCTAATACACAGCCCCGGCTTTTTGGAAACGTGGCATAAACTGATAATATCAAAACTTAATAGTTGTAAAGGAATGCAGAACATGCATTCCTTTTTTATTGGCCGAACTTCCTGTCAGAATCAGGGTTTGCATGATGGATTAAAAGATGTCTGTACGTATTGCTTTAAACACATGCCTTTATCCTATTTTCCCCCTTAATCCTATAAATCCTGGTTCAGACAATTTAAAATATTTCCTTTAATTTGCTGCTAAAGAATTTAGGCGCCATGCTGCAAAAATTACATATTCAGAATTACGCTATCATAGATGAAATAACGGTTGATTTTTCTGATAAGCTTAATATCATTACAGGAGAAACAGGTGCAGGCAAATCTATTTTGATGGGCGCATTATCTTTAATTCTTGGTGATAGGGCCGACAGTACTGCTTTGCAAAACCGCGATAAGAAATGCATTATAGAAGGATTTTTTGCTACAGCAGGCAAAAAAAATATTCAGCAGTTTTTTATTGAAAACGATTTGGATGCAGAAGATGAACTGGTAATAAGAAGGGAAATTGGCGTAAACGGAAAATCCAGGGCATTTGTAAATGATACGCCTGTAAACCTTGAACAATTGCGGCAATTAAGCGGTATGCTGGTAGACTTGCATCAGCAGTTTGATACGCTTTCTCTGGGCGAAGCAGATTTTCAGCGTGAAGTATTGGATGCACTTGCTGCCAATACAGCATTGTTGCAGCAGTACCAGCAAGTTTATCTGCAATGGCAACAAGCAGGAAAAGCATTGGCTCTTTTGCAGGAACAGAAAACACAGTTTACGGCAGTATACGATTACAATAAATTTTTGTATGATGAACTGGAAGAAGCATCTTTTAAAGAAAACGAACTGGAAGATTTGGATGCAGAATTAAAACTGCTGAGCAATGCCGAAGGAATTAAAGGTGCATTGTCTGCTACAAGTTATGAACTGAATGAAGGTGAGCAGCCAATGGTGCAACAGGTAAAACGTTTATTGCACTTGTTGCAGCCTTATGTTTCTTATCATAATGCTTTGCCGGAATTATTGCAGCGTTTGCAATCTGCACAATTAGAATTGGAAGATATAGCAGGAGAAATAGAACATATCAATGATCATGTGCAGTACGATCCAAAACGGATTGAACAAATCAGCGATCGCATAGCAACAGGTTATAAACTGCTAAAGAAACACAATGTAAAAGACACAGCAGCTTTGCTAGAAGTGCAGCAGCAATTGAATGATAAGTTGCAGGCAGTGCTAAACATTGATGAAGCTATCGGCACAAAAGAAAAAGAAACACAGGCATTGTTTGCAGATGCGCAGGATAAAGCGGCACAACTTTCAAAAAACAGGAAGAAGCAGGGTAAGCCGCTGGAAGAAAAAGTAAATGCATTGTTGCACCAGGTAGGTATGCCAAATGCAAGATTGAAAGCAGAAGTACAACCTGCTTTATCCCTAAATGAGTATGGTGCAGATAAAATTGATTTTCTTTTTGATGCCAATAAAAGCAACCGCTTTGAACCTGTGCGTAAAGTGGCCAGCGGTGGAGAACTAAGCAGGCTGATGCTTTGTATAAAATCTTTGGTAGCACAATGGCTTGATCTGCCTACTTTAATTTTTGATGAAATAGATACCGGTATTTCGGGCGAAGCGGCCAAGCAGGTTGGTATAATTATGAAAACACTTGCCAAACAAAGGCAGGTGATTTCTATTACGCACCAGCCGCAGATTGCAGGTAAGGCAGACGCACATTTCTTTGTATACAAGGAAATAAAAGGAGATGCCATTAAAACAAATATCCGTTTGCTTACACAGGATGAGCGTATAACTTCTATTGCACGAATGCTAAGCGGAGAAAAGCCAACAGCTGCAGCATTAGAAAATGCAAGGGAAATGCTGATGAATTAGAAACTCAATTTTAGATTCTACGCTATATTTGAACCTTACAAAGATTTAAATGCGAGCCTTGAATATTGAACATTGTGTATAGAGTATTCTTTTGGAGAATGATACTGAATGTTCAATAAAAAATTTTCAATGCTCACTGTCCAATAATGGTTTTAAATGAAAAGTATTCCGCTTCCGGTATTTCTTATTTTACTTTTTTTTATGGTATTTGCATGGTGGGCCAACCGCTATTTTCAAAAAATAATTAGGCCACGAGATTCTTTTGGCAGACTGATAATATACCTGTTGAGCGGTTTTGCATTTGTTTTTATGGCAGTATATGTAGCCGTTCGTTTGATTTTGTGGTTGTATCCGCCACGTTGAAATAAGTGCTTATTTTTGGCAACTTTAATCTTAACACATTAATGTATAGTTATGGCATATAATCTTTTAAAAGGAAAACGTGGCATCATTACCGGTGCGCTGGATGAAAACTCTATTGCATGGAAAGTAGCAGAGAAAGCTTATGAGGAAGGCGCAACTTTTACTTTAACCAATGCCCCCATTGCCATGCGTATGGGAGAAATAAAAAAGCTGGCAGAAAAAACAAAATCTGAAATAATACCTGCAGATGCTACCAATGTAGAAGAGCTCACAACGCTCTTTACAAAATCGCAGGAAGTATTGGGTGGCAAGATTGATTTTGTGCTGCATTCTATTGGTATGAGCGTTAATATCCGTAAAAACATTCCGTATACAGAATCTAATTACGATTATTTCATGAAAGGGATTGATGTATCGGCAATGTCTTTGCACAAGATGCTGGCTGTTGCAAAAAAACTGGACGCTATTAATGAATGGGGCAGTGTAGTTGCGCTTACTTATGCAGCAGCACAGCGTACCTATCCTTTCTATACAGATATGGCAGATATAAAAGCCATGCTGGAATCTATAGCCCGCAGTTTTGGTTACCATTACGGGCTGGAGAAAAAAGTACGCATCAATACTGTTTCTCAATCGCCCACAAAAACTACAGCAGGTAGTGGCGTAAAAGGTTTTGGAGATTTTTTTGATTACGCCAATGCAATTTCCCCATTGGGAAATGCAAGTGCAGCATCATGCGCAGATTATTGCATCACCCTGTTTTCTGATCTTACACGCATGGTTACCATGCAAAATTTATATCACGATGGCGGCTATTCGTCTACAGGAGTAAGCACTGAAGTAATGATGAAATTAGGTGTGGAGTAAAAGCCCCCATGCTACCTCCCTCCAACAGGGGGAGCCACCCTTGCATAACCCACTCTGTTCAAATTTGATGATATGTTTAATGAGTCTTCAATTTTCAATATCATCTTACAAATAAAAAACCGCATACGGGTATGCGGTTTTTAAAATTGCTTTGAAAGTTATTATAGCTTAATACTCATCTTCATTAAAAAAGAAATCTTCCTGGGATGGGTAATCAGGCCAGATATCATCTATGCCTTCATAAATTTCTCCCTCATCTTCAAGTTCCTGAAGATTTTCTACTACCTCTATTGGCGCTCCGCTCCGTATGGCGTAGTCAATTAACTCGTCTTTAGTAGCTGGCCAGGGGGCGTCTTCTAAATAGGATGCTAGTTCAAGTGTCCAGAACATTGTTTAATGTCTTTAATTTTCGGCAAATGTAATGGTTAATAGCGAACAACCAAATGTAGTTTTCACCATTTTAAAAAAGCAAAATATCCGGCCGTGCTGCGGTTAGAACGAATAAAATTGTAGGTTCGTATTTTAACCGGACAAGATATAATAACATGTTAACAGCGGAAGGTATACACAAGGCATATGGGCAATTGGAAGTACTAAGAGGAGTTGGGCTTTCTATTAAGCAAGGCGAGATAGTTAGCATTGTTGGCCCTTCTGGAAGCGGCAAAAGTACGCTGTTGCACATTTTAGGCACACTGGATAAGGCAGACAGCGGTATTATAAATATTGATGGTAAAAACCTGGGCGAAATGAATGCACGCAATATGGCGGCTTTCCGTAACCGTAATATTGGGTTTGTTTTTCAGTTTCACCACCTGCTGCCAGAATTTACTGCACTGGAAAATGCCTGCATTCCCGGATGGATTGCTGGCTACGATAAAAAAGAAGTAGAAACCAGGGCATTGCAATTACTGGATTTGCTGGGCCTGGCAGACAGGGCAGAAAATAAACCGCAGCAACTTTCCGGAGGAGAGCAGCAAAGGGTAGCCGTAGCAAGGGCATTAATAAACCAGCCAAAAATTATTTTTGCTGATGAACCATCTGGCAACCTGGATTCTGCCAACGCCAGAGAATTGCATGATTTGTTTTTTGATCTGCGCAAAAAATTCAACCAGACTTTCTTAATAGTAACCCACAATGAAGAACTGGCGCAAATGAGCGACCGTAATTTGCATATGAAAGATGGGAGGATAGTTTAAGAGACATTGTATAAGACTCTTGGTGAAATTGCTGATTTTTTGATTTACTGTTTTTGTTGGAGTAAGTAAATCTCAAAATCACTAAATCTCGCAATTCTAAAATTTTAATTCATCATTAATCTATTCTCGCTCTCCACGGTATTTCTTCTATATTCAGCAAATGACCAGTATAACGGCCAAGCACAAATAAATAATCGCTTAGCCTGTTTATGTATTGAATAATAATTGGCGCTACTTCAGCATCTTCTGTTTGCAGACGTACGCAGCAACGTTCTGCACGGCGGCATACACAACGGGCAATGTGCAGGTGCGATAATGTTGGATGTCCGCCCGGTAGAATAAAAGATTTCATAGGTGCCACAAGTTCATTCATGCGGTCCATTTCATTTTCCAACAGCGTTACATCTGTATCTTTTAAATCGGGCAATTTCATTTTTGGTTCTTTCTGCGGATCGCATGCAAGCGAAGAGCCAATGGTAAATAACCTGTCCTGAATTTCTAAAAGAATTTTCCGGCTTTTGTCATCACTTAAAAGATCCCTGCACAAGCCAATATATGAATTGAGTTCATCAACGGTTCCATATGCTTCTATGCGCAGGTGAGACTTGGGAACTTTTGTACCACCTATAAGCGAAGTGTTGCCTTTATCGCCGGTTTTGGTATATATTTTTGAAGACAATTTTTAAAAAGATTTTAAAAGTTCATGGTTCATAGTTCTGAAAAATTCAAAGTTGATAGTTCAAAGTTCTTAGTTCGTTTATTCGAAGATGCAAAAAAGTAGAAGCAACATTTAATGCAAGAAATCTGCATAAAACAACTGTGAACTTTCGAACCCCGGATTTTCCTCAATTTTTTCTAATGAACTAACGAAGCAGTAACTTTTTCATTCATCCTGTCTGTTTCAATCAATCCATCTCTCAGGCGCACTACACGATGGGCATGCAATGCAATATCTTCTTCGTGCGTAACCAATACCACGGTATTGCCGGCGGCCTGTATAGCGCCAAAAATATCCATGATTTCAATAGAAGTTTTTGTATCAAGGTTACCAGTAGGTTCGTCTGCAAGAATAATAGAAGGATTGTTTACCAGTGCTCTTGCTATGGCCACACGCTGGCATTGTCCACCGCTTAGCTCATTGGGTTTATGGTGGCTTCTGTCTGTAAGGCTTACTTTTTCAAGCACAGCCATCGCCATTTCTGTTCTTAGTTTTTTTGCAACGCCTGCGTACACAAGTGGCAGGGCCACATTTTCTGCAGCGGTTAATCTTGGCAATAGATTAAACTGCTGAAACACGAAACCAATTTCTTTATTGCGCACATCGGCAAGCGCATCGTCTGCCATTTTGCTTACATCCTGCTCATTTAAAATATACTTGCCACCGGTAGGAGAGTCGAGGCAGCCCAGAATATTCATCAATGTACTTTTGCCAGAACCGGAAGGTCCCATAAGTGCCACGTATTCATTTTTATGAATGCTAAGCGAAATGCCTTTTAAAACCGGTATGGGTTCTTTGCCCATGAAGTAAGCTTTCTGTATGTTCTCAAGTTGTATAATGCCGTTCATATAATGAGGGTTGCTGCTGTTGATGTTATTTTTTTATCACTTTCGGAACCTTAAAGTAATCATTATTTGCATCGGGTGCATTAGCAAGTGCAGTTGCTTTTTGCATAGAGCCTTTTATTTCATCTTCCCTAAAGGCATCCAGTGCATCCGTCATGTGCAATAATGGTTCTGTGCCTGTAGTATCCACTTCCTGTAATTTTTCTACAAAAGCAATCATACGCTGCAAATCATCCTTAATCTCTGATTTCTCTTCATCAGTAAATTTTAACCTTGCCAGCTCTGCCAGGTTGTTAATCAATTGCGTAGTTACTTCCATATCAACAAAAATAAAGAATTGCCTGCAAGCAGCCGGGTTTTATGATGAAAGGCGGGAAAATTAGTCGAGAGTCGGTAGTCGGGAGTCTTTAGTCGGAGCTGCCAGTTCATAGTTCGGGAGTTCGATAGTTCTTTTGTGCAAAAATTCATGTATCAATATCATCAGTTTTTTACGGGGAAGGAACTATAAAATACCGAACTATGAACTATGTTTTCACTCCCTACTCCTGACTATCGACTCCCGACTTTCTTCTTATCTTCGCCAACTTATGAGTAAGAAAGAAAGAGTAATGAGTGGCATACGCCCAACGGGCTTTTTGCACCTGGGAAATTATTATGGCGCCATGCGCAACTGGGTGCGTATGCAGGATGAATTTGAATGTTTTTATTCTGTAGTAGACTGGCATTCGCTTACCACGCATCCCGATACAAAAGAACTGAAAGCCAATGTAAAAAGGGTTTTTGCAGAATGTATTGCTGCGGGGCTTGATCCGGATAAATGCACTTTTCATGCACAGAGTGATGTGCCTGAAATTGCCGAATTATACCTGTGCCTAAATATGCTGGCTTATAAAGGGGAACTGGAAAAAACAGCCACCTTCAAAGATAAAGTTCGTCAGAGCCCGGATAATGTAAACGCCGGCCTGCTTACTTACCCGGTTTTGCAAACGGCGGATATTTTAATTCACCGTGCCATATATGTTCCTGTGGGCAAAGACCAGGAACAGCATCTTGAAATGGCCCGCAATTTTGCAGAAAGGTTCAATCACCGGTATGGCGAAGTATTTCCGTTACCCAAAGCATTTAATTATAACAGTGATTTGGTAAAAATTATGAGCCTTGATGATACAGGTAAAATGAGCAAGAGTGAAAACCAGAATGCGACAATTTTTTTGGCGGATGATGATGACCTGATTCGGAAAAAAATAATGAAAGCCAAAACCGATAGCGGCCCAACAGAGCCAAATTCTGTAAAACCGGGTTATATTGAAAACGTTTTTCAGCTAATGCGGTTGGTAAGCAGCGAAGAAGTTTTGGCAAAGTTTGAAAAAGACTATGATAATTGCAATATTCGCTATGGCGATATGAAAAAGCAACTTGGCGAAGACATGGTAAAATTTATATCTCCCATGCGTGAAAAAGCAACTGCCATACAACAGGATGAAAAATACCTAACCGAAGTAATGGAAAAAGGGGCCGATAAAGCAAGAAAAAGCGCTGCTGCTACTATACAATTGGTAAGGCAGGCCATGGGCCTAAAATATTACTGATTATTTTCCTCTTTAAATGTTGTTCAGTTAAGGGAATTGTATATTTTTAGCGGCACTATCAATTGCAAATTGTATCAATGGCCATGGCAAAAAATAAGAAACCCAAGCATATAGCGATTGCCGGAAATATCGGTGCCGGAAAAACTACACTCACAGAATTGCTGAGCAAACATTATAAATGGATTCCGCAGTTTGAAGATGTTGATCATAACCCTTACCTGAATGATTTTTATGAAGACATGCCCCGCTGGAGTTTTAACCTGCAGGTATATTTTCTCAACAACCGTCTTACACAATTGCTGGATATACATCGCGGTACTGAAACAGTTATACAAGACCGTACCATTTTTGAAGACGCCAACATATTTGCGCCCAATCTTCATGAAATGGGACTGATGAGCAAACGTGATTTTGATAACTATTTCAAATTCTTTCAAACGCTTAAATCAATGGTGCAGCCGCCCGATTTATTGATTTATTTGAAAGGCTCTGTTCCTACATTAGTAGGCCAGATACAAAAACGCGGACGTGAGTACGAAGAAAACATTCGTCTCGATTATTTAAAGCGCCTCAACGATTTTTACAACAAATGGATTGAAAGCTACAAAGAAGGCCCGCTGCTGGTAATTGATATTGATAAAAATAAATTTGGCGAAAACGAAGAACACATGGGCGAAATCATTCGTAAGGTGGATGCGCAATTATATGGGTTGTTTTAAAAAGTGTATTAAAAGTATCATTATATTTCTGGCGGTTCTATGGAACCGCTTTTTTTATCTCTCTAATTTTAATTTAGGAATATTAAGACAATCTGCGCTTCTGCACAAATAGCCTATGGACGTCAAGCGGTAATTTTCGAATGCTGAAAAAGGGAAATTATGTTATCGCATTGGGGGCTATACTTCTTCAAATATAGCAAAGGTGTTCATTGCAAAATAAATGCTGCAATTAATTTGAATGATATACTGCAAACTCATTCAGCTTATATAGTTCCTTATTTATTTTTTCTATCCATACAGCTTGTTGTTCTTTATTGCGGCTGTAATCTGTTTCATTATCATACTGGTTTTGCATATCGGCCAAATCATTCATTATCTTCTGGTATATAGCCGGTACTTCTTTTTGTGCAGTAGCACTATTAAACTTATAGGCTTTTATTTGTTTGTACAATCTGCGTGTAA
Source organism: Chitinophagaceae bacterium (assembly GCA_044227095.1). GTDB lineage: Bacteria > Bacteroidota > Bacteroidia > Chitinophagales > Chitinophagaceae > JACMLD01. The sequence continues at coordinate 2,305,274 of JBGAFV010000001.1, forward strand.
AGATCTCAGCAATGTCAAAATGGCCTTGTTCGTGTGCTAGTATGTAATCGGTTTTTACCCTTCCCCAGGAACTGTTTTTTTCAAATACACAGCCTATATTATAAGAAAAGCCTTTGTCAGAATCATAGCTATAGCTAAAGGTTATTTTGGAGCTGGTAAGTGCAGCGTTGGAAGAATTATTATCGGGCTGTTTTTTAAAATCGCTCCAGTTTAACCGGCGTGCAGCAGACCAGGGTATGCTGGTATCATCCTTTTGAGGATTAGCGAAAAAAGCGAATGAAAATAAAAATGCCGTTATTAATTTAAACATCATTGCGTGAATTTAAAATTAATAACGGCAACTCAATTAAGTGTATGCTAAATGAATTCTTAAAATTAGATTGATAATGAATTATTGAAACAATTAAAACTTTAACTAATCAACCACCCAACTATTGCTACTTGGTTTTTTTCAGCAACATTACATAACCACAAAGGCCTTTCTTCTTTTGTTTGTTTACCTGTACTGGTTTTATAAGATGGTATTCTGTAAACTGGGAAACATATGGATAGCTGATTACATTTCCATCAACATCACCCCACTGATTCTTTTTGTATACAACTTGTTTTTCGTTCCAGTCGTACATGCGCACTTCATATAGTTTTGAAGTTGGATCGCCAATAAAAATAAATTGATACCATGCACCTTGTGTAAGCGGGAGAACAATTGGGAGTTCGTACTCGCTTTCCATTTTAACGGAAGCTTCGCGTACTATTTCATATCCTTTTGCGGCAAATAATTGTTTGAGGCTGTCTATTTCTGTTTTGTAAGATTCGTTCATGCAGGCTTCCAGCTTAATAACTTCTTCCTGTGCCATTGATGATAATGAGCAGAGGATAATTGCTGAAAAGAAACATAGCTTGGTTAATAAGTTTTTCATTAAAAGGGATTTAGGATGGTGGATTGGTTGAGATCTAAAGTAAATAATCATATGCATTAATGCAATGCATATGCCAATATTTTCGATAAATAACAATAAAATGCGGTTTAAGTACTAACTTTTAAAAAAATAAAATGCATCCGCTTGTGCCGTACACGTTAATACTAAGTCGTTTATGCAAACATGGGCCGGAAGGGTGGCGCAATAGTAGATTACACTGGCCACATCTTCGGCACTGAGGGGGGTATAGCCATCGTACACTTTTTGGGCCGCCGCCGCATCTCCTTTAAACCTTACCAGCGAAAATTCTGTTTCAGCAGCACCGGGGTGGATAGCCGTTACCTTTATGCGATGACGGAGCAAATCTACACGCATGCCTTTGCTAACAGCATCCACAGCAGCTTTTGAAGCGCAATAGACATTCCCTTTTTCATAAATATCTTTTGCCGCTATAGAACCCAGGTTGATGATATGGCCTCCGTTGCGGGCAATCATAAAGGGAAGCACAGCCTTGCTCACATACAGAAGGCCCTTTACATTGGTGTCCATCATGGTATCCCAATCATCAATGCTGCCTTCATCAAAATAATCCCTGCCAAGGGCCAGGCCAGCATTGTTAAGCAAAATGTCTACCTGTTTCCAGCGGTCTGGAATATTACTGATGATTCTTGTTGTTTCTTCCCTGTTTCTTACATCAAAAACAAGGGCAAGCACTTCTACACCAAATTTATTTTCAAGATCTTTTTTTAGTTCAAGTAAGAGAGAGTCTCTTCTCCCGGTAATGATCAGGTCAAATTTGGCCGCTGCAAATTTTTCTGCTGCCGCTTTTCCAAAACCGGAAGTAGCGCCTGTAATAAAAATAATCTTGTTCATTTGGTTGGTTAATTAATTAGTTAGTCGGTTGAATTGTTGATTTATAAAAATCAGTGATGGTAAGAGCTATCTTATCAAAACCATTGTTCCTTTTTTAGTGATGGTTTTGCCTGTATAATCATGGCCCTGTACTACCCAAACATAAGTGCCCGATGCCTGTGCTTTGCCTGCATATCTTCCGTCCCATCCACTGCCATCGCTGCTGCTGAAGACCATTAATCCCCACCGGTCATAAATACGGAAATAATCAATTCTTGAAATGCCTACTGCAATAGGACGGAATAAAGTGTTTGTTGTACCACCGGGTGTAAACGCATTCGGTACAAAAATATCGGGTGCTGTTTTAAATACTTTTACGCGGATAGAATCAATAGAAAAACAATTTTCTTTCGTATACACTTTTACAGCATAATTGTACACGCCACTGTTTGTAAACAATGCAGTGGGCGATTGAATTAGGTTGTTATCAAGAAAATCCGGGGGTGTCCATAAAAAGTATTGTGCTCCTGTAGCCGTTAATTTCAATGGCTGGTTAACAGTTACTGAAGTATCGTTTCCGGCAGAAGCAATAACAGGTGGGCGTACTATAACAATAACTGTGTCAAACTTTGGCTTGGGGCAGCCAAGCACATCGTAAACGGAAAGAATGTACGAAGTTGTTGAAATAGGATGTGCAAGCGGGGTAAGGCTGCTGGCATTGATTAAACTATTAACCGGAGACCAGTTAAATGTTGAGCCCACAATATTTGCGTTCAATATCGCCGTATCGCCGTAGCATACAATTTTATCTTCTCCTGCATTTGCACTTGGATAAGGAACAGTACGAATGGTTACATTGTCTGTAACATTGCATTTGCCAATGCTTCCGGTTAGCTGGTAAGTTGTGGTTCCGGTTGGTATGACGGAAGGATTAGCTGACCTCGGATTGTTGAATACACCTGTAGGCGACCATGAATAAGCAAGTGCATTTGTTGATGGATGCATAGTTATTGCATCGGTAAGGCATATAGTAGAATCTGGGCCAGCATCCAGGGTAACATGATCTACAACTCTTACCCTTACAGAATCTGTATTTATACAACCATTTTCGTTTAACTGTACATGGTAGACAGTTGTATTGATTGGAAATACCAATGGGGTAGAGGTATTTTCATTGATAATTCTTGTTAAAGGGGTCCAGGAAAAAACACCAAGGCCATTAGCCTGCAGCATGAGTGTATCCTGTATAGGCAGGTTGCTGCATATTAAAGTGTCTTTAAATGGCAGGCTGATTAAAGGCTTATCTTTTACTTCAAACGGTACAGAAACAGTATCTATACAACCTTTGTTGCTTTGTACAATAAGCTGTGCGGTTTTATTGCCCAGAGTAGCAAACTTCCATTGTGGATTTTGCAAATGAGACGTATCTGTTGTGGTACTCTCATCACCAAAATTCCAACTCCACGCACTTACAGAACCATATTTTGTTTTTGTAGTATCAATAAACTGAATGGGTGTATACAAACAAGAACCACTAACAACAAAACCAGGGTAAAAGCCTGGATACACTTTGGCAAGCGTTGTTGTTGAGTCGAGGCATTGCCCCGCCAAAATAACTTTAAGGTTTATAACGTATGTTCCAGTATCTGCAAATTTGTGCTGAACAGTACCAACAGCATCAAGAGAAGTATCGGTTTTTGTTCCATCTCCATATTTCCAGATATACACTGTACCAGCAGGATTAAATTGTTCGTTTTTAAAAGTTACCAGGAAGTCATCGCAGTAATCATAATCTGGTTTTAAAAATGCTTTCAGCGGGTTGCAATCAGAGATTTTAAGGTGAATATCTTTTCTATGTACATTAATAAGAACGCCTTTGCGGTATTCATAAATACAGCCTGTAACAACATATTGCCCCGATACATCAGGTGCAATACCGGAAATAATGCCAGTATGCGGATCAATGTTGGCTTTAAAACCCAGTGGTGAAGAGCCACTGTAAGAAGCGCTATACGGCAATGAACTGTATGGAGGTGCGGTAGCAGCACTTGGTGCGGGGCAATTGGTACAACCATTGGTTTGGTTACCCTGACCGCCACCGTTATATGCGTTGCACAATGAATAAATTAATGAATCTCCATCGGGATCAGTTGCAGAAAAATCGAAAGAGAAACCAGAACCTGCACAAATTGCTACAGCATCATTACCAGAAATTACCGGGCTGGAATTATGATCGGGCAAAGGTAAAACACCGGTGCCCGGAATATCGCAGGTATATGTAGCGCCAAAAGAATCACTGCTTCCTGCAATATTTTCTATACCGCCAATACGGCAACAACGCTGATATGATATAGAGTAACCCTGTGCATCATCTGGCAATTCAACAGTAGTTTCAAAATATTTTAGTTTATAGCAAATGTCCGTTGGTGGATTGGTAATGCAAGGGTTTGAATTGGGATCATACGTAATAATCTGCTGCCCTGTAATGTTAACAGTAATGTTGGCGATTCTTGCATTATCAGATCTGCGGTAGATGGTAAAAGGAACGGAGGTTTCATTTTGCCCGGGATCGTTGGCATTGCAATCAATATAAAGTTTAAGCCTTAACGTATAGGTGGATGAATTTGGTGCTACGCCCGGCCCCACATATGCATACGACATCTCTCCGCCGCGTATATGTCTTGCATATACAGGTATAAAAAATAAAATTGTAACAATTGCTGCCAGTAATTTTTTCATTCCGTTTTCAAGTGCAGGGTTAACTGTTGCACATTTTTAAAAAAGACAACAGTGCCTGGTTACTTTTTTCTTTTTCCTCCCACATACCCATATGGGCCGAATGTTCAAGGATTTCAATAGACACTATTTCCGGCAGGTGGCTTTGTTTTATTATGTCTTCAAACAATATTGCTTTATCCTGCCTGCCAATCAGTAATAGAATTGGTTTATTAAAGGACTGTAAAACAGCAGTACGATCGGGGCGCTTTATCATTGCTTCATAATAAGCAATCAATACCAGAGGGTCAAAGCTACTGTATCGGTTTATCATTTCCTCTAAAACTAACTCGTTTTTAATACGGAAAGCTTCTGTAAAAAGGTTGGGTGTAGATTGATTTATAAATTCGTAACTACCATGGCTTTGCATAAATGCAATTGCCTTCCTGCGGGTTGCTTTTTTTTCTTCAGTATCTGCAAAAGCGGTGGAATGAAAAAGGCCAAATGCCTTTAGTAAACCCGGATATTTTTCTGCAAAAGCAAGTGTTATATAGCCACCCATACTATGCCCAATCATAACAACATCATTTAATGCTTCTGCATCAATAATTTTTTTTACGCTTTCTGCCAATCCTTCAATACTCATGTCTTCTATAGGTGCAGAATTGCCACTTCCAGGCAGGTCAGGAATAATCAACTGGTAATGCTTCGCCAATTCATTAAGCTGGTATTTCCATACATCGCTATTTTCTGCAAAACCATGAACCAACACAACTGGTTTGCCCTTGCCTTCTACTGCGTAATAAATTTCACTGTTGTTTATGCTAATCATTTTCTGTTTCATGGCAATGAAATTTTTCTATACCGTGCAATGCTCCTGAATAGAATAATGACAACAATAAGAAGAATACTGTTGTTCATTTCCTGCGGCAGCCATTTCCATGTTATCAATAATAATATGCTGATGATGGCTGTTATCAACCAGTAATATTTTATCCATTGCTTTTGCCTGGTAATTACAAATGCAATAACAGTGTGTGTAGGTAATGCCCATAGCAGGTTAAAATTATTTCTGCAAACATTATCTACTCTTATTATCCATAAAACCAGCATTAGTAAGCCCAGCAAACCAACAAATAAAAAGAACAAACTATCCAAAACAGCAAGTGTTTTAACAGCAATTTTATTTTTTGATAATGCCAAAACAATCATTAAAAACAATACTAGTGCAAATAAAAATACTGGTGTAAAAAAAGCGGTGGTTTTGGGTTGACCATCGGCCAATAAAATATTTTTTTCTTTTACCAATGTGTGATGCTGTATAGAAGCGCTGTCAAAACCATACATCAGGTAATCGGGCAAAAACATCGTTTGCCTGTTGTTCATCACTTCGTCAAGATGATTGCCAAGCAATACATCAATAGCAAAACGGTTCCAGTCTTGCGTATTGCTTTTCATATAACTATGAATTAACTGACGGTAAGTGCTGGTTCCGGGAGAAGGCCGTATGTCTTTAAAATGAATAGAAGTATCTATATTGTTTAAAATTATATCCCTTGCACGTGTAGTACAGTTATCAGCATAAAAATGATAGGGATAATACCTGTTTTCTTTTTCCGCATTTTTCCAAAGCGCTTTAACCAGTTTTATTTTTTCTTCGCAACTAAGGTCAAGCACCTGTTCTGTAACACTGCGGTGTTCCATTTGGTACTCTTCCATAAAATCCTGGTAGGCATATGGAGTTACAGAGTACATCATAATGCCTCTTGTAAACTTTATGTAAAACAAAGGGTCGCTATCGTCAAAAGTGCCGTAGTTAAAAACAACATCGGCTTGTTGGGCACTATCAATAAACCTTATACCTGTATGCCCCCATATAGAATAAAGATCCTGGCCGGGGCCGCAGGTTAATAAACTGATGCGCAGGTGGCAGGTATCTGTTTGCGAAAAAGATGAAAATGAAATGCTGCAAATAAAGAATAAAGCCAGGAGTTTTTTCACCAGTAAAATTTTGCGACAAGTTCGTGAAAAAACATGAGACACACTAGTGATAAGCTAGTATTTAGTATTCAGTATTGAGTATTGAGTATATAGCGGCGATTTGTTTACTGATTACTAATAAACCAATCAACCAACAACTACTTCCTCGTATAATTAGGCGCTTCTTTTGTAATTTCTATATCGTGTGCATGGCTTTCTTTCATACCTGCATTGGTAATCTTAATAAATTGTGCATCGCTTTTTAATGTAGCAAGATTTCCTGCACCGCAATAACCCATACCTGCACGCAGGCCGCCTGTGTATTGCTGCACTACTTCGCTTAAATTGCCTTTATACGCCACACGTCCTTCAATGCCCTCGGGTACAAGTTTTTTAATATCATCTTCAACATCCTGGAAGTAGCGGTCGCTGCTGCCCTGTGCCATAGCACCAATAGAACCCATACCGCGGTATTCTTTAAATTTTCGTCCCTCGTAAATAATGGTTTCGCCGGGGCTTTCTTCTACACCCGCAAAAACACTTCCCATCATTACTGTGTCTGCACCGGCGGCAAGTGCTTTTACCATATCACCTGTATAACGTATACCACCATCCGCAATTAATGGAACGCCTTTTTGCTTTAGTGCTGAGTAAGCTTCCATAATTGCTGTAATCTGCGGAACACCTGCACCAGCAACTATACGTGTGGTGCAAATAGAACCTGGCCCAATTCCTATTTTAACAGCATCTGCCCCCGCATCTGCAAGAGCTTTTGCGCCTGCAGCAGTGCCTACATTGCCGGCAATTACCTGCAATTTTTTGAAATTCTTTTTTACGTTTTTTAATGCGTCAATAACACCTTTACTATGGCCATGTGCACTGTCAAGACAAACTACATCAACGCCAATCTGCTGTAATGCAGCTGCACGTTTTAGCATATCGCCGGTTATGCCAAGGGCTGCGCCAACCAGCAAACGGCCAAAGCCATCTTTTACTGCATTGGGATAGCTGCTAAGCTGCAGCATGTCTCTATAGGTAATCAATCCTACCAGTGTGTTGTCTTTTTTAACTACAGGTAGTTTCTCTATTTTGTAGGAGCGTAAAATTTTTTCTGCTTTTCTCAGATCTGTTCCTTCAGGCGCAACAATTAAATTATCTTTTGTCATTACTTCCTGCACTTTGCGTTTTTTATCCGTTTCAAAACGCAAATCCCTGTTGGTAAGAATGCCTACCAGTTTATGTGCGCCATCAACAATAGGAATTCCGCCAATCTTATTTTCTTTCATCAACTTTAATGCATCACCAATAGTAGCTTCTACCTGCAGCGTAATTGGATCTATAATCATGGCACTTTCACTGCGTTTTACTTTACGCACCTGTTCTGCCTGTTGTTCTATGCTCATGTTTTTATGAAGGATGCCAATGCCGCCCTCGCGGGCAAGGGCAATAGCAAGATTTGCTTCTGTTACCGTGTCCATAGCAGAAGACAACATTGGTATGTTAAGCGAGATTTCTTTTGTAAGTTTTGTTTTGATACTTACTTCTCTTGGTAAAACCTGGGAATAAGAGGGGAGAAGAAGAACGTCATCGAAAGTTAAACCTTCACCAAAAAATTTTTTACTGAGATCTGATTTCTTTGCGGGGTTGTTTATTGTTGCCATGTGCAAAGATAGCGCAGCAGGCAAATTCGTTCCAAAATTATTTTTACATTTTCCATAAAACCGTTACCTGTCAAGGGTTTCAGGGGAAAATTATTTTTAACGAGGATCTAAACAGATAAAACAATCAATTGTTTGCTTATACCAGTTTGTACAGTTTTCCCGGTAGTGATGCTATTATATTTTTCAGTTCCAGGTTTAAAATTGCCGCTGCTACAGCACTGCTGCTGAGGTTGCTTTTAAAACGAAGTTCATCAATAGCAACTGTTTCTTTTTCTTTTAACAGGCCTGCAATTATTTGTTCTTCATTGCTAAGTTGTATAAACATTTCCTGCTGAATTCTTTTTGGTTGTTTCTTTTTTTCTGACCAGCCAAGCAGGTTAATAATATCTGCTGCGCCAGTAAGCAATATTGCTTTGTTGTTTTGAATAAGATAATTGCAGCCGGCACTTTTGTTGTCTGTAGTCCTTCCCGGAAATGCAAATACATCCCTGTTATAGCTGTTTGCAATGTCTGCTGTAATAATGCTTCCGCCTTTTACATCAGTTTCTATAACAATTGTAGCGTCGGACATTCCCGCAACAATTCGGTTTCTTGATGGAAAATTGTGTTTGTCTGGTTTTGTTTTGCTTCTGAATTCTGTTAGCAACCCGCCGTTATGTTTTATCATATCTTTTGCCAGCAGTGTATGTTCCTGCGGATAAATTTTATCGAGCCCATGTGCTACTACTGCAATAGTTGAAAGCGAATTTTTTAATGCAGCTTTATGAGCAATAGCATCTATACCCAATGCAAGGCCGCTAATAACAAGCACCTGTTGTTCTTTCAGATCTTCAATTAAGCTTTCTGTAAGTTGTTTGCCATATTCTGTTTTGCTCCTTGTGCCAACTACAGCAATAATTTTACTGGTATTGAGATTGGCGTTGCCCCTGTAATATAATAGTGTTGGCGGATCGTAACAGTTTAATAATCGTTGCGGATAATTTTTGTCTGTAAGAAAAAGAGGATTGATTTTATATTTTTCTATAAAAAGCAATTCTTCTTCTGCTCTTTTATAATCATCAAAAGATTTTATGCTTTCTGCCCTTACTGCGCCAATTCCTTCCAGTAATTCAAGTGAAGATTTTTTTGCTTTAAAAATTGCGGAGGGATCTTTGAAATGATCGACAAGTATTTTAGCCTGAACCGGTCCAATATTCGGCACAAGGGTTAGGGCTATATGGTGCAAAAGATCTTTATTCATTCTTCTTAGGGAAAAGGTTTATTTAAGAATGAATGTAAAGAACTTTTTTGATTGCTGAGAAGTTAAAACATATTAGAGAATTGTGAGTTATAAAAAGATTGGCCACACATTCGCAGATTGTTTTGCAACATTCTAATCTGATGCTATAAATTAATCTAAGTGTGTTTATTGACTAACAACCTTCAACTCAGTGCGCCTGTTTTTGGCACGGCCTTCTTCTGTTTTGTTATCGGCAATAGGAACTTTGTCGCCTAATCCCTGGAAGGAAAGCCTCCTGATGTCAATAAGTTTTGAGGTGAGGTATATTACCACCGCTCTTGCACGGTTATTGGAGAGCGTTATATTGTCTGCGGATTTTCCTGCATTATCGGTGTGACCATTTATCTGGATCTTTAATGTAGGATTATCATTCATCAGTTTTACTACATTATCCAATTCTACCTGCGATTCTGGTTTTAATTCAAACTTGTTTACATCGAAGAAAATGTTTTTTAACACAATAGCAGCATTGGCTTCAAGTGGCTGTAATGGTATATCTATGTTATAGGTAGAATCTGGTTGTTTCTGGCTGAGTGAAAAGTTTTCGGAAAAAAATAAATAACCCTTCCTGTTTACATTAAATGCGTAGTCTTTGCCAACAGGCAATGTAATTAGGTAATTGCCGGTTTCATCTGTTTGGGCTTTGCTGATAATTTGTTTTGTTTTAAGATCTGTAAGTTCTACTGCAGATGGAAGGCCTTTGCTGGTTTTATTGTCGTACACTTTTCCTTTCACCCACAATGTTCTAATGGGACGAATATCGTTTCGCATTTCAAAAGTGTATAGGTCAAGTTGTCCTTTAGAGTCGGCACGGTCGCTTGCATAATAAGCAGTAGAACCATCTGCTGTTATTACAAGGCTGCCTTCATCTTCTATTGTATTTATTGGGTAACCAAGATTTTTTGGAGTACTCCATTGACCTTTAGCGCCTTTGCGTGTTACAAATATATCACCGCCACCATAACCCTGCCATCCATTGCTTGTAAAATATAGTGTCTGATTGTCGGCATGTATAAAAGGGCAGCTTTCATCGCCAATGGTATTTATTTCGGGACCAAGGTTTTCAGGTTCGCTCCATTGGCCCCCGGGTAAAAGATGGCTTACATAAATATCACTGCCACCATAACCTCCAAAACGCCTGCTGGTGAAATATAAATCTCTTTTATCGGGAGAAAGACTTGGTGAAGTTTCCCATTGATCTGTGTTGATGCGGTTGCCCATATTTTCTGCGGCGCTCCATCCATCGGGCGTTAAATAAGAAATATATAAATCGCAGCTTCCATATCCTTCAGGAAAATTGCAACCAGTAAAGATTAACCATTTTCCATCCTGAGAAATACATTGCGCACCTTCATTAAAATTTGTGTTTATGTTGCCTGCAAGTGCTTTTGCATCAGACCATGTGCCCGCATTATTATGTGTTTCAAAAAAATCTTCGTTTACCCCTCTTACCCTTCTTGTAAAAATTAATTCTTTACTGTCGATAGTTAATGAAGGAAAATATTCGGAGTAGACAGAGTTAATACTGTCGCCAAGATTATGTGGTGAAAAATGATAAACGCTATCAGGATTATTTTTTTTAAAGTCAATTGCAAACTGGTAACAACGGGTGCGATAGGCGGCTGCTTTAATACTGCTTTCGTTAAGATAACTGATTGTTTTAAATTTTTCAACGGCAGCAAGTGCTTTTTCAAATTGCCCTTTACCAGCAAGGTTAATGGAATAGGAGAGATTATATTCCATAAAATGTACACTGTCTATGCTCTGCGCTATCTCATAATTGATAATGGAACTATCGTAATTTTTTAATTCTCCATACATTCCGGCAATAGAAAGGTATGCATCTGCAAAACGATTGTCAATTTTTACAGCCTGATGCAAGAGATTAATGCCTTCTTCCAAATCTCCGTCTGTAGCTTTTTGTAAAGCCTGACTGTACATTGCCGCTGCTTTTGGATTTACTTTATCGGGATCATATGGTTGCGCTTGTGCAATGCAAAGAGAGAGTGTAGCTAACAATATGGTACAAACAAATTTCAAATGGGTAGACTTTTGGCCTGTGAACAATCTATTGTTTTTATACATGCAGTTCTTAGAACGCTGCGCTGCATTATTTATTCTTTTGCAGCAATGATATTCAAAGATAGGAAAGGCTTTTTTTAAGGAACGTTAATGTATTTATGCAACTGCAGGCTCAGTTCCCATTGCGGGTTATCCTTAATGTACTCGATAATTAGCGGTGTAACCACAGCAGCTTTATCCCACTCTGGCTGCAGATAAAGTTTACATGTTGGCGAAACCTGTGCTGCATATTTTTCTGCCCATGCAAAATCTGATGTATTAAAGACGACAACTTTTAACTCGTTTGCTTTTGGAACAAGTTCCGACAAAGGGGCTTTAAATTTTTTGGGCGAAAGACAAATCCAGTCCCATTCTCCGCTTAATGGAGAAGAACCAGATGTTTCAATATTGGTTTGAAAACCTTCTTTATGCAGCAAACGGGTAAGCTCATCAAGATTATGCAAAAGAGGTTCTCCGCCTGTAATTACTGCCAGCCTGCCCGGATATTTTTTTGCCGCATCAATAATTGTGTTTATTGTTAACTGCGGATGCGCAGCAGCATCCCAGCTATCTTTTACATCGCACCATACACAGCCTACATCGCAACCACCCAGACGGATAAAGTATGCAGCTTTACCCTGGTGATAACCTTCGCCCTGTATGGTATAAAAACTTTCCATTACAGGCAGTGTTGTAATAACTGGTATATCGCTTACAAGCATAAAATATTCAAACTTCTTTATAGTACTATACAGCTGCTGCCCTTGGCTGGTAACTGTTAGCAGTTTTTTTAAATTCTGAAGGCGTTTTTTTCACAATGTTTTTAAACACCTTATTAAAGTAAGGAACATTATTAAAACCACATGCAAAGCAAACTTCGCCAATAGATTTGTCCTGCTGCAGCATAATGCATGCCTGTTCTATTCTATACTGATTAATAAAATCAGTAAACGTAATGTTCATTATTTTTTTAAAATAATTGCAGAAAGCCGGAACGGTTAAATGGGCTATGTCTGCAACTTTTTTTATATTGATTTCTTCCTGGAAATTTTGTTCTACATAATTAAATATGTTTTGCAACCTTACATGCACTTTGCGAATGGTGCTGGGCAATGTAACCTGCGAATTGAGCAATGTATGATCTTCTGCAATGGCCAGTAATTGTAAAATGCCGGTAAATTCTATGAAGCGTTCAAACGGTGGCATTTTTAGCAGCTTCACCATTTTTTTCATCACCTTTTCTTTGGTGGCTTCACCAAAACTGATTCCATAGCTCGATTTTTCGAGCAGGATATGAATATGCTTCATCTCTGGCCGCATAAGCAAAGAGGTATTGAATACTTCTTTTTTAAACTGAACAACTACCTGCTCAATAGTGCCACGGGTGTTTAAACCAAAGCCCGAATGCGGAAGATCCGGTCCCATTAGCACCAGGTCCCCGTTTTCATAATTACTGGCGTGATTGCCAACCTGCCGGGTACCATTTCCTGCCAGAACGCAAACCAGTTCATACTCAGGGTGGTAATGGTATTGCCAGGAGTATTCGTCTGCGGGTATTTTTTCATGCAGCAACCTGAAAGAGCTACCTTCATCCTCCTGTATCAGTTCAAATTCAATTTTCATTTTTGGGGCTATTAGGGTTAATTATTCAGCTACTTTTTTTTAAGTAAACAACCGTCCTGTACTGTCTGACAGTGTTTTTTACTTAATGCTTCATTAATAAATACCTGTACAAATCTAACTAATAACTATTAATATAGATTAAAAACAGGTTAATGCAGATGATTTTTTTATGGTATTTAATCTCCAAATTTGCGCATCCTTAATTGAAGGCTTGGTATGAAAGGAGGAGAACTTTCATGTTTTTTTTGATAATCAAGCATCAACTTAGGACGAAGTGTTGTCAAGTGTTAGGAAACCACAGTTTTTTTCTCTCTTACTGCTATATTTTATTTAGAATTTTTTGTTAATGTTTAAATAAACAAGGAAATTCGTGGAATCGTGAAACGTGTACAAACTACACGAAGGATTGAAAAGAAGGATGTCAGTAAAGAGAAATTGTTTTTTGTTCTTTGTTTTTAACCATATTATAATTTGATTGCCGTGTTAACGGTAATTGCTTTATATATAGATCACCAGACATATACTATTGCTTAACTAAAAACTATTGCCGTATGAAGAATACCAAAATCTTCATTACGAAAGCCTTACCAATAGGCTTTCTGCTGCTATTTTCGTTCTTTCAGGGTTTCTCTCAAACAAAAACAATTACAGGAAAGGTTACTGATTCTAAAGATGGTTCTCCCATCGTAGGGGCTTCAGTACAACCTAAAGGTTCAAAAACTGGTACGTCTACTGGCGCAGACGGATCTTTTTCTATTAATGTTGCTAACACTGTTACAACACTTGTTGTAAGTTCTGTTGGTTTCGACCGCCAGGAAATTTCCATTTCGGGCACTACAGCAAACGCAGTGCTGGTAGCAAGTAATGCTAACCTTAATGAAGTAGTTGTGATTGGTTATGGTACAGCCCGCAAAAAAGATTTGACTGGTGCTGTTTCATCCATTCAGGCTAAAAACTTTAATAAGGGAGTTATTTCTAGCCCTGACCAGTTGCTGCAAAGCAAGGTAGCTGGTGTGTTGGTAACAGTAAACAGCGGTGAGCCCGGTGCTGCTACAACAGTACAAATTCGTGGTACAACTTCACTAAGAGCAAACAGTAGCCCGCTATATGTGGTAGATGGTGTGCCTTTGGATGGCAGAAATGCAGAGCCAGGTAATGGTAATGGTGATGGTGCTACACCAAACTCTAACCCATTATTGTTCATTAACCCCAATGATATCGCATCTATCGACGTATTGAAAGATGCGTCTTCTGCTGCTATCTATGGTAGCCGTGGCGCTAATGGTGTAATAGCTATCACTTTGAAAAAAGGATCATCTGGCCCAACTAAAATAGACCTTAATGTTGGCGTTAGTGCATTTGCCGGTTACATGAAGCGTTTTGACGTATTAAAACGTGCTGATTTTTTGACTGCACTTACAAAATATGGTGCTGCTTCAACGCTTAACCTCGGTGGCAATGTGGATGCTATGAAAGATATTACCAGTAATAAACTTTCTTCTGGATATAACCTGGCGCTTAGCGGCGGTAATGAAACCGGAAGATACCGTGCTTCTTTCTTTGCAAACAATGCCCAGGGTTTTGTAAAAGGTACAGGCCTTGAGAAATACATAGGTTCTTTTAACGGAACAGAAAAATTGCTGGATAAAAAATTGACTTTAGATTTTAACCTGATTGCCGGTAGCGTACCGCACGATTTTGGTTATGTATTTAATACAACTGGTTCTGCTGGTAACCTTATTAGTGCAGCGTTACAGTGGAACCCAACGCAGAACTATAAAGATGCAAACGGTTTATTTATTTCTCCATCAAATGGTACACCTAACCCAATGGCGCTGATTGATGGTGTGCATGATAAAGCGGTTACTACTACTATTTTGGGTAATATATCTGCAGCTTACAAAATTTTACCAAACCTTGAATACAAATTCCTATACGCTATCAACCATAGCGAAGGTGGCCGTAAAGTAAATTACGAAGGCTGGTTACAGGGTAACAATGCTATTGCAGGTAAAGGCCTTGCTGCTATTGCAAACGCAAAATTAAACTCTCAGACATTTACGCATACATTGAACTACAATGTAGACCTTACTAAAAAACTTCACCTTACTGCTTTGTTAGGTTATGAGTACTGGAAAAGTGATTTCAGTGTTGATGCACAATCTGCAAACACCTTCAATACTAACCTGACACAGACTACACGCATACCAATTCTGTATACATCTATTTTCCAGGACGCAAAAATTCAAAACCTGCACCAGAGCTATGTTGACCCAACAATTGAGCTTCAGTCTTACTTTGCAAGGGGAATTTTTAGCTGGGATGAAAAATATTTGTTGACAGCTACAGTAAGACGTGATGGTTCCAGCAAATTTGGTGCGAACAACAAGTATGGTACATTCCCTTCTTTTGCAGCTTTATGGCGTGTAAACAACGAAAACTTCATGAAGGATAACCGCCTGTTCAGTAACCTTGCTGTAAGGGCATCATGGGGTATTACTGGTAGCCAGGAATTCCCTGCAGGTTCTTCATTGGAACAATTTGCTTTCTCTTCTTACAATACAGCAGGACAGGTTAATGTGTTGAACCCGGATTTGAAATGGGAGCAAACTAAATCAACTAACATTGGTTTAGACTTCGGTATAATGAAAGGACGTATATATGGTTCATTTGACTGGTATAACAAAAACACAACTAACCTGCTTTATCAAGGTCTTGCAATTCAACCAGCACCTGCTACTTCAGTTTGGTTAAACCTTCCAGCCAACTTAATCAACAAAGGATATGAAATTGCTATAGGTGCAACACTTATCCAGAAAAAAGATTTCAGCTTGGATTTGGCTCTTAACTGGGCGCATAACAGTAATAAGCTTACCAACTTTACACAAGCTGGTATCTTGAGCGGTCAGATTAATGGTCAGGGTGTGAGTGGCTCGTTCTCAGAAATCATTACTAATAACCAGCCAATGCTTGCTTATTATCTTAAACCATTCCTTGGTTACGACCAAAGTGGCAACCAGAAAATTGGCGACAATCCTGCATTTTATGGCGACCCTAACCCACACAATATGTTTGGTGGTGGTTTAACTGTTCATTACAAGAAATTTGATGTTGTATTGAATGGTGGCGGTGCTTCTGGTTATTTGATTTACAACAATACTGCTACAAGCGTAACCAATATAGCAGGTATTTTACAGGGTAGAAATATTGACAAGAATGCATTTAATTCCCCTGAAAAAGCTTCAAGCGGTGTAGCTGCATCTCAGCGCTTCCTTGAAAAGGGCAATTACTTTAAATTACGCAATACAACCATTACTTATAACGCAGGTAACATTGGCAAATTTGTTAAGAACTCAAGCATTTATTTAACTGGGACCAACCTGTTTGTTATAACTAAATTCTCAGGATTTGATCCAGAAGTAAACATTGATAAGTCAAATGGCGGGTATCCCTCAAAATCTATTGAGTATATACCTTACCCAACTCCTCGTGTAATTACTCTTGGTGTTACCCTGTCATTATTTTAATTATTAAAAATCGATTGCAAATGAAACCGAATAAATTGATAATTGGAGTGATTTGCCTCGCGACTGTAGTAGGTAGTTGTACCAAGCTAAACGAGTCACTCAATAGTTCTCTTACAAACGCACAGACAGCCAATGCCCTTGGTTCACAAGGTGTGGCACTCTTGCTACAAGCTGCTTATGCAGATGTTGGCGGTCCTTTTACCGCACAAGACCTTGTATTCTCTCTACAGGAGAATGCAACTGACGAATCTCTCGTTCCTACACGTGGTGGTGACTGGGATGATAACGGTGTTTGGAGAGTAGTTCACAACCATACATGGAATGCAGATCACGGCCAGGTGTTGAACGTGTTCAACGGCCTGAACAAATTGAACTTTGATGCTACCAACGTATTGGCGTTTAGTCCTTCAGCAGGACAGGCAGCAGAAGCTAAATTCCTCCGTGCCCTTTCTCTTTATTTTTTGCTGGATCTTTATAACCAGTACCCATTCCGTAATCCAGGTGAAAACCTGTTGAATGCTCCTGCTGTTAAAACTGGAGCAGAAGCTTCTAAGTTTATTCTTGATGAACTTACAGCAGCAATGCCTAACCTGCCAACAACTGGCGGCCCAAGCATTGCTACACAGGATGCGGCAAAAGTACTGATGATGAAAGTTTACCTTAACCGTGGAATGTTTGCTAACCGTACTGCTCCAACTTTTGATGCAGCAGATATGGCGCAGGTAGTTACACTGGGCAACCAGATTATCAGCAGCGGTAAATATACTTATGCAACAGAATACTTCAATAACTTCATCGCTGGCAACAACGGTGGACCGGAGTCAATTTTTGCTTATCCTAACACCTCTGGTGTAAGTGCAAACAACAGTGGTATCAATGGCCGCTGGTGTATGACTACTCACTACAATTCTAACAAATCTAAAGCACCTAATGCTGGTTGGAATGGTTTCTCTACAATTGGAGATTTTTACAACAGCTTTGGTGTATCAACTCCAATGGTAGGTGTAACTGGTTTTGGTACTGATAAATCTGGTCTTTATAAAGATACAGCAGTAGACAAACGTATTGGTGGCAGGTATTATACTGGTCTTACTAACGTAATTGGTATGAAACCAGGTTTCCTTATCGGACAGCAATACGATGCAGATGGTACAGCACAAAAAGACAGAAAAGGTGCTCCTTTGGCTTTCGATCCAACCATCGCACCTACAATGATTGAAACTGGTACCAACCTTGAAGTAACTGGTATCCGTGTTATAAAATATGTTCCTGATGTTGCTTCTGGCGATTATTGGGGTGGCCCTGCTGGTAACTATGTACAGATTTTCCGTTATGCTGATGTGGCATTGATGGTTGCAGAAGCTAAAATGAGATCTGGTACAGATGCTGCCGGAGCACTTGCGTTGTTAAATGGATTGCGTACTGCACGTGGCGCATCTACTTATGCTACTTTGCCACCGCTTGTTAATACAGCTAATGTAGACGATCCAAATACATTCTTAGCAGAACGTGGCCGTGAACTTTACTGGGAAAGCGTTCGTCGTACAGACTTACTCCGTTTTGGTGTGTTTAACACATTATGGCAGTATAAACCCGCAGATAATGCTAAATACAATGTATTCCCGATTCCAACAGCGGCTTTGGCCAGCAATCCAAACCTTAAACAGAATCCCGGATACTAAGAATAAAATTTTGCAATTGCTAAACAAACAAAAGGCCATTTCAACATGGCCTTTTGTTATTTTTGAAGTGCAACGATGACCTAATGAATATAGTGAAGCCTGTACAACTGTTTTTTTTCGCTTTTACTTTATTGCTTTTTTCCTGTCACGAAAAAGAATCAACACCAACGGTGCTGTTTCAGTTAATGGACAGTACAGGTATTGATTTCAATAACAAAGTAGTAGATCAGCAAATAGACAACAGTTTTCTTTTCCGCAATTTTTATAATGGCGGCGGCGTAGCTATTGGAGATATTAATAACGATGGACTGGCGGATATATTCATGACATCTAACATGGGCCAGAACAAACTTTATCTCAATAAAGGCAATTTTAAGTTTGAAGACATTACTACTGCAGCATCAATAAGACAGGACTCTATGTGGAGTACCGGTGTAATGTTTGTAGATATTAATAACGATGGCTGGCTGGATATTTATGTTTGCAACTCCGGCCATATGAGCAATGGCAACCGGCGCAATAAACTTTACATCAACAATCACAACCTCAGCTTTACCGAAGCTGCACATCAATACGGCCTTGATGTTTCAGCATATACCACCCAGGTATCTTTTTTTGATTATGATAACGATGGTGATTTGGATTGTTTTATGATAAACAACAGTCCCATCCCTGTAAATACTTTAAAAAATTCTAACCGCAGAGATTTGCCAGATTCTGCCTGGAACGTAAGCCCATTCCTGAAAGGCGGAGGCGACCATATGTTCCGTAACGAAGATGGCCATTTTACAGAAGTTACACAAAGCATCGGCATACATGGATCTCTGATAAGTTTTGGATTAGGCGCTTCGGTAGGAGATATTAACGGTGATGGCTACCCGGATATCTATGTATCCAATGATTCTTATGAAAGGGATTATTTGTACATCAATCAAAAAAATGGAACATTTAAAGATGAACTGGAGCAATGCATGGGCCATACCAGCTTTTCTTCTATGGGTACAGACCTTGCAGATATTAATAACGATGGGTACCCGGATATTTTTTCTACAGACATGCTGCCGGGAGATGATTACAGGTTAAAAACACTAGGCGCATTTGATAATATTGATTTATACAACAGCAAACTCAAAGCTGGTTTTTACCGGCAGTTTATGCAAAACTGTCTTCACATAAATAACCGTAATGGCCAATTTATGGAAGTGGCCAATTTTAGTGGCGTACAGGCTACAGACTGGAGCTGGGGCGCATTGATGTTTGATGCAGACAATGATGGACTGAATGATCTCTATGTATGCAATGGCGTAAACAAAGATGTAACCAATCTCGACTTCATGGATTTTTTTGCAGACACAGTAATGCAGAGAATGGTATTGGAGCACAAAAAGGATAGTGTTGAAAGGTTGCTGGATCATATACCTGTAAATGCCGTGCCCAATAAAGCGTATAAGAATATGGGCAACCTGCAGTTTACAGATGCTACAAAAACATGGGGTTTTAATACAGGTTCATTCTCTAATGGCGCCGCATATGGTGATCTTGATAATGACGGCGATCTTGACCTTGTAGTGAACAATGAAAACATGCAGGCGTTTGTGTATAAAAACCAGGCAAGAGAACAAAACCAGAATAATTATATCGCCCTTCAGCTTAAAGGTGATGCCAAAAATACTTTTGCTATAGGCACGCAGGTAAAAGTTTTTGCCGGTAACCAAATATTAAGCCGCGAACTTGTTCCAAGCCGCGGGTTTCAATCTTGCATGGACAGTAAACTGCTGATAGGCTTAGGCAAAATTACTACCATAGATTCTATGGTTATCCGCTGGCCAAATCGTACGTATTCTGTATTTCATAACCCTGCAATTAACCATGTATTGAAATATTCACAGTTGGAATCTCCTGTTGTAAAATATAATGAAACTGAAACAATGCAACCTGTTTTGCAGGAGCTTCCCAATAATTTTGAGAAACACCAGGAAGACGGCTATATAGATTTTTATTACGAAAGAAATATTCCTGAACTGCTTTCTCGTGAAGGCCCACATGCAGCAGTGGGTGATGTTAATGGCGATGGGCTTGATGATGTATATATAGGTGGCGCTGCAGGACAGGCAGGACAATTATACCTGCAAACAAAAGACGGTGGATTTGCAAAAAAAACAGAAAAAGTATTTGACGAGTTTGCATCTTTTGAAGATGTGGCTGTATTATTTTTTGACGCTGATAAAGATGGTGATTTAGATCTTGTTATTGGCCCTGGCGGAAATAACCAACCACCCAATAGCAGGGAAATACAAATGCGGTTATACAAGAACGATGGGAAAGGAAATTTTGAAATAGACGCTGCTGCATTTCCAATGAATGATGCGGATATAGCAACACTTGTTGCAGGTGATTTTAACAACGATGGTTTTACAGATTTGTTTGCAGGTGCCGGCAATACGCCCCGCGATTATGGTGTTGCTCCCGCAAGTATGATATTGTTAAACGATGGTCATGGACATTTTACCAATTTAAGTACAGGTAAAAACAAAGACATTGCAAACATGGGCATGGTAAAAGCAGCTGTTTGGGCCGATGTAATGGGAAATGGAAAGCAACAACTTGTGGTAGCAGGACAGTGGATGGCGCCTCGAATTTTTTCTTTTGAAGGAGATCGCTTTATAGAAATAAAAACCAATCTTAATAAATTTTTTGGATGGTGGCGTTGCATAACCGCAACCGATGTAAATGGAGACGGAAAAACAGATCTGGTAATGGGAAATGTTGGAGAGAATTTTTATCTCCGCCCGGATTCAGCGCATCCAGTAAAATTATTCATTGCCGATTTTGATAAAGGCAATGATCAGAACGAAAAAATACTGACAAGAACTTATGAAGGAAAAGACGTACCGGTTTTCTTAAAACGTGAAATGACAGATCAGTTTCCTATTCTTAAAAAGCAGAACCTTAAGCATGCAGAATATGCAAACAAAACGGTTCAGCAGCTTTTTGGTGCTGAACTGATTGCCAAAGCGGATATGAAGCTTTTCAATTTTTGCAGTTCCATTGTTGCTATTAATTTGGGCAATGGGCAATTTAGTATTGAAAAACTTCCGCTGGAAACGCAGCTCTCTTCGCTTAACAGTGTACTGCCAATTGAACTGAACGGGAAAAATGTATTATTAACTGGCGGCAATGATTTTGATTTTCAACCGCAATTTGGTTGCCTGGATGCAAATTACGGACAGGTGCTGCAGAATAATGGCAAAGGTGTATTTACATGTTTGGATCAACGCA
Source organism: Chitinophagaceae bacterium (assembly GCA_044227095.1). Taxonomy (GTDB): domain Bacteria; phylum Bacteroidota; class Bacteroidia; order Chitinophagales; family Chitinophagaceae; genus JACMLD01. The sequence goes on from JBGAFV010000001.1 coordinate 2,326,853, forward strand.
AATGCGGATTGGCCATTCGTGGTGCAGTACGTGATATGAAACTGATAGGCACTAAAAAAGGAAAACGTATATTGATATTGCAGAATGATGATAAACCCATACTGTTACAAGTTAAACAGTAAATAAAGATTCAACAAACAGAAGCATGCTTTAGTACAAGCAGGCTGAGTAAAAAGAGTAAATGAGTTTTTTAAAAAGATATTCGCCTGCATATTTATTGATTGTATTGCTTGCAATATTTGCCTGCAATAATAAAAACCAGGATAGCATTACAGCTGCGCCTATGTTTGAGTTACTGGAAAGCAAACAAACCGGCCTTGATTTTACAAACCAACTATCGCCATCAGACAGTTTCAATATATTCCAGTATATGTATTTTTATAATGGTGCTGGTGTTGGTGCTGGAGATTTTAATAATGATGGTAAAATAGATTTATTTTTTGCCAGCAACCAGGGCCTCAATAAAATTTATCTTAACCAGGGCGGTTTAAAATTTAAAGACGTTACAAAAGAAGCTGGTATACCCGAAGATGGAAGATGGAGCACTGGTGTAAGTGTAATAGATATTAATAATGATGGTTTGCTGGATCTATACATTTGCCGGGTAGGAAATTTTGAAAGCCTTCACGGAAAAAATCAACTGCTTGTTTGCAAAGGCATCAACAAAAACGGCGTTCCTTTTTTTGAAGATGAAGCCCAGCAATACGGACTTGATTTTTCCGGCTTCAGCACACAAACTGTTTTTTTTGATTATGACAATGATGGTGATCTCGATCTGTTACTTGTAAATCATTCAGTACACCAGAACGGAAATTTTGCTCCTCGTAAAAATTTTTTAGGAACCTACAATGAATTAAGCGGCGATAGGTTTTATAGAAATGATAATGGTCACTTCACAGACGTAACCAAAGCTACAGGCATTAACAGTTCTGCCATTAGCTACGGGCTTGGTGTTTGTGTATCTGATATAAATCTAGACGGATGGCCGGATATTTATATTGGCAATGATTTTCACGAGAATGATTATCTCTACATCAACCAAAAAGACGGAACATTTAAAGACGAGGGCGCAAATGCTATGATGCATACCAGCCAGTTTTCTATGGGCGTTGATGTATCTGATGTTAATAATGATGGCTATCCCGAAATTATTTCTATGGATATGCTTCCCCAGGATCCTTATATTTTAAAACGATCACTGGGTGAAGATAACTTTGATTTGTTTTATGAAAAGATTGGTTACGGTTACCACTACCAGTATACCCGCAACAACCTGCAAATTAACAGGCGCAATGGCCAGTTTTCTGAAGCTGGTTTATACGCTGGTGTAGCAGCTACAGACTGGAGCTGGTCTCCACTCTGGATGGATTTTGATAACGATGGGGTAAAAGATCTTTTTATTTCCAACGGTATTCCTAAAAGGCTTAATGATATTGATTATGTAAACTTCATCACCAATGAAGAAATACAAACCAGGATAAAGGCAGATAAGGTAGATGAGAAGCAGGTAACAGCGCAGGAAAATTTTCCGCAGATAAAATTACCCAATAAGTTTTACAGGAATACGGGCAATGTAAAGTTTGCAGATTGTGCAGACCTTATTAAAAACAGTAAAGCCACTTATTCTAACGGCGCAGTATATGCGGATTTTGACAACGATGGAGACCTTGATATTGTGGTAAATAATATTGATGATCCGGTAATGCTGTATGAAAACCATTCCAACGATAAAAAAGACAAATCCTATTTTGAACTGAAACTGAAAGGCCCGGAAAAAAATAGCAATGCTATTGGTGCAAAATTGTTGCTGTTTGCCAATAATGAAATAAGGGTGTATGAAAAAAGTCCGGTAAGAGGTTTTTTATCCAGCATGGAAATACCCGTTCATATTGGTACAGACAAAACAAAAATTGATTCAATGTTTGTAGTATGGCCCGATAATAGTTTTGAAAAAATCACTGCATTGGCCGATACGCTTACAGAAATTGCATACAAAAAAGGATTACCTTCTTTTAATTATAAGCTAATTACTGAATTCCGGAAAAACCCCACAACGCCAGTTCGTGATATAACCCGTCAAACAGGCCTTGAATATATGCACCATGAAAACTTTTTTCATGAGTTTGACCGTGAACCATTGATACCACATATGCTTTCTACAGAAGGGCCGGGCATGGCAATAGCAGATATAAACCGTGATGGATTAGATGATGTTTTTATCGGCGCTTCACGTTATGGTAAACCTGCAGTTTTTTTACAGCAAACCAATGGCCGGTTTTTAAAGAGCAACCAGCCTGCGCTTGATCTTGATAGCAATTACGAAACTGTGTCTGCATGTTTTGCAGATATTAATCACGATGGTAATCCGGATTTGGTACTGGCAAGTTCGGGTAATGAGTTTTATGGACAGGATGAACACAATTCACCACATGCTTATCTAAATGATGGCAAGGGAAATTTTGCTAAGAAGCCAGATGCATTTGATACCATGTACCTAACTGCTTCCTGCGTAGTCCCTTGTGATTTTGATGGCGATGGTAACATAGATTTATTTATTGGCGGAAGGGCAGTGCCGTGGGAGTATGGCCAAACACCAACATCTTATTTATTAAAGAACGATGGGCGTGGACATTTTACAAACGTAACAGAACAATTAGCTGCCCCGCTTGCACATATTGGTTTTGTAACGAATGCTGTTTGGTGCGATTTGGATAATGATAAAAAGAATGATCTTATACTTTCGCTGGAGTGGGGCGGCATAACCGCATTTATGAATACGGGGTCCGGCTTTCAACAAAAAAAATTAACAGATAAATCCGGTTGGTGGAATTTTGTTTTGCCAGTTGATCTAAATGCTGACGGGCATATAGACTTTGTTTGCGGCAACCTCGGTCTTAACAGCAGGCTTACGGCGTCTGTTGAACATCCTGTAAAGTTGTATTATAACGATTTTGACGACAATGGAAAGAAAGAACAGTTGCTCACTTATTTTATAAATGACCGCGAACTTCCTTTTGCCAACATTGCAGAAATACAAAAGCAAATGCCAGGGCTTAAAAAGAAGTTTCTATATGCCAGTAATTTTGCCAAAGCATCTTTACAGGAGCTTTTTACTTCGGAAAAGCTCAACAGTTCAACTGTATGGAAAGCAGATTATTTTTCTAATGCTATACTGATGAATGATGGAAAAAATAATTTTACTGTACAGGCATTACCCTGGCAGGCACAATTATCTCCTTACAGGGATGCATTGGTAACCGATGCCAATGGTGATAATTTACCCGATATATTGCTGGTAGGAAATTATTATGAAAACAATATTGAAATGGGGCGTTATGATGCAGACTATGGCACAATACTTTTAAACCATGGCGGTGGCAATATGGAAGCACTACCACTTAATGGTGTACAGGTAAAAGGACAGGTAAGGCATGCAGGCAAACTGCGCCTGGGTAATAAAGATGCTATTGTACTTGCAAGAAATAACGATAGTACAATGGTTATTCAGTTTGTAAAATAATTTTTAATAAACCGGGGAATAAATACGTGTAACCCATTTGCTGGTATCTGTTTCTTTTTCGCGGTTTGTTATAAGGTATTCAAAAGGTATAGCCATAGATGTTCTTCCGTAATCCTGGAAATAATTTTGTACCTGTTGCATTGTTCTTTGAATTGAATGCGGCCCGCCCGTAACATCAGTAACAATAAACCTGCCTGGTACCATTTTGCCCGGGGTAATATCTCCGTTTACTGGCAATCGTTTGTTTACCGGTAAGGCTGTTTTTACAATATACCCGGTGCTGTCTGGTTTGGAAATATTTAGCATAGGCGACCCCGTTATACTTGCGGCTTGTTGTTGGCAGAAATTTTCCAATTTGTGTATTTGCGTATACACAAGGTTTGTAGAAGGATAAACAGGCGATACAGTTTTTGTAGTAATAAAAAAACTATCAGGAGTGGAAGCTTCATCAAGTTTAAAACCGTATAAGTTTTCAAACACGGAGAAATTATTTTGAAGCCCGTGCACAATACGGTCTGTTTCTTTTTTAAGCGCTAGTGCTGTTTGATAGCCAGCTATTTTTTGAAATGGATTATTGCCTGTATTAACTGTAAGATCACAAGAGACAGATGTTGAATCTACGCCCAATGCGATAATCAGTAAATGACCGGTATAAGACTTGTCCTTGTATTGTGTGGTAATTTCAAAACCATGTGTCATGAATTTTGAAACAGCGGTATTGATACCGTTGCTGCCTGATTCTACCATTTGGCGCCTGAATGCTGAATCCTCAACAGCTTTTCTGAGGGCTGCACGTCCGTTGCCGGCTATTTGTGATGAAGAGGAAACAATTAATGTTGATGGAATAAAATACCAGCTTGCGCATAAAAAGAGCAATACTAGTACAAGCAATGTTATGATCAATTTTTTCATAAATACAACTGTTATTAGAAGCTTTGCAAAATACCAATATAATGTGGAAGATGCTTATTTTTAAGAGCGTCATTCAAACTTTTTATTTTTTGTAAAAGCAGACAATAGCAGTTGTACAATCGCCATAGCGGCAGGAATTATCTTCGAATATGTTTCAACGTTTTACCTGTAGTATTCTTTTTGTAGCCGGTTTATCGGTTTTTTTTGCCTGCAATAATGGCAAGGATGCTGCTTCAGGCACCAATGGCCTTTTTACCCTTTTGCCTTCTGCTGAAACTGGTATAAGTTTTAACAACCGGGTAACAGACAGCAGGCAAATGAATATTTTAAACTACCACAACTTTTATAATGGTGGCGGCGTGGCCATTGGCGATATAAACAACGACGGAAAACCGGATGTTTTTTTTACTGCTAATCAAACTGAAAATAAGCTATACCTAAACAAAGGCAATTTTAAATTTGAAGATATAACTGCAAAGGCAGGATTAACCAGTGCTCATAGCTGGCACACCGGTGTTACAATGGTAGATATAAATGGAGATGGCTGGCTGGATATTTATGTATGCAACAGCGGTATCGTTGCAAATGATAACCGTGCAAATGAATTATACATCAACCAGAAAGACGGAACCTTTAAAGAAGAAGCACATCTTTATGGTTTGGATGATAAAGGAGAATCGACCCAGGCTGTATTTTTTGATTATGACAGGGATGGTGATCTGGATTGTTTTATACTGAACAATAGTCACCGCTCTATTGAAAGTTTTGGGTACGATAGCAAACAAAGGTATATCCGCGATTCTGTTAACGGCGATCGGCTGTATAGAAATGATGGGGGCAAGTTTACGGATGTAAGCAAACAGGCAAATATTTATGGAAGTGAAATTGGATTTGGGCTGGGCGTAGCCGTTAGTGATATAAACAATGATGGCTGGCCCGATATGTATGTGTGCAACGATTTTTTTGAACGTGATTATTTATACATCAATAACCACGATGGTACGTTCAGGGAAGAAATTACAGACGCAATGGGACACATTAGCAATGGCTCTATGGGTTGCGATATAGCAGATATAAACAATGATGGCTGGCTGGATGTTTTTACGGCGGAAATGCTGCCAGAAACTGATTATAGGCTTAAAACAACACTTAAGTTTGATGACTACGATGTACAAAACGCAAAGAACCGCCTCGATTTTCACCACCAGTTTACCGGCAATTGTTTACAATTAAACAACGGCAATGGCACGTTTAGCGAGATAGCGCAACTATCCGGATTAGATGCTACCAGTTGGAGTTGGGGCACACTCTGTTTTGATTTTGATAATGATGGCTGGAAAGATATTTATGTATGCAATGGCCTTAGCCGGGATCTTACTGACCAGGACTTTCTTGAATTTGGAAGCAAACAATTAATTGCAGAAGCAAAACAGGGAAAAATAGATCCGCTTGATATTTTAAAGAAAATGCCTTCTGTTCCGCAAATCAATTATGGTTTTATAAACCAGCATAATCTTTTTTTTAAAAATGAATCAACGGCTTTGGGTTTTAACACGCCTTCTTTTAGCAGTGGTGCCGCTTATGCAGATTTAGATGGTGATGGTGATTTAGATCTTATAGTAAATAATGTAAACCAGGAAGCTTTTGTATACCGCAACAACGCATCAGAAAAACTTAAGCACCATTATCTTAAAGTAAATCTTCATGGCAATACGCCTAATAGTTTTGGGTATGGTGCAAGGCTTACTGTTTTTACAAAGGATCAGCAACAAGTAGTTGAACAAATGCCCGTGCGTGGATTTGAAAGTAGTGTAGACCAGTTGTTAAGCATTGGCCTTGGTAGCAGTGCAATTATTGATAGCTTGAAAATAAAATGGCCGGATGATAAATTGCAGGTGATTAAAAATATTAAGGCGGATACAACAATACAGGTTTACCAGGAACAGGCAACAGAAATATACAACCCACAAGTAGTAGTAACACAGCCTATGTATAATAATGTTACTGCATCGGCTATCAGCGGGGGTATAACACATAGAGAAAATGAATATTCAGATTTTGATGCAGAAAGGCTCATACCCAAAATGCTTTCAACAGAAGGTCCGAAACTTGCGGTAGCAGATATTAATAATGATGGCCTTGAAGACTTTTACATGGGCAGCGCAACCGGCGATACAGCAAAGATTTTTATACAACAGGCTAATGGACATTTTGTACAACAAATGCAAAATGCATTTATAAAAGACAGTGAGTTTGAAAATACAGGAGCTGCTTTTTTTGATGCCGATGGCGATGGTGATCAGGATTTGGTGGTGGCTTCTGGCGGCAACCAATTAAGACAAGGAGCGCCATACCTGGCAGCACGTTTGTATATAAATGATGGGAAGGGCAATTTTTCACCAATATTACAGGGGTGGCCTTCTGTAAACATCAATGCATCTTGTGTAAATATTGGAGATTATAACGGTGATGGAAAACCGGATATTTTTATAGGTGCCAGGAACATACCAGGAAGTTATGGTATTAGCCCTGCTTCAGTTTTATTACTAAATTATGGGCAGGGTATTTTTGTGGACGCAACACAATCTGTTGCCCCGGATTTATTAAAACTAGGAATGGTAACTGCTGCACAATGGACCGATATAGATGGCGATGGAAAAAATGAGTTGCTGGTAGCAGGAGATTGGATGCCGCTCACTATTTTAAAATTTGCAAATGGCAAACTGCAGAAAACAGGTGAAATTTTCGATTCTTCCGGTTGGTGGAACTGTCTTGCAATAGCTGATTTAAATGGAGATGGTTTACCGGATCTAATAGCAGGCAACACCGGGTTAAATACACGCATAAAAGCAGATAAAGATCATCCCGCAAAATTATATGTAGATGATTTTGACAAAAACGGTCAAACAGAATGTATACCCGCATATTACAAGACAGATGGCAAAATTTATCCGTGGTTTTTAAAGGGAGAATTGGAAAGCCAGTTGCCAATAATGAAGAAAAAGTTTTTGCACTTTAATGAATACGCCGGAAAAACTATTGACGAAATTTTTACAGCGGATCAATTGCAGCATGCCAGTCTGCTAACCGTTAATGAAGCTCAATCCTGTATTTTTATCAATAATGGTAAAGGCAACTTTACAAAGCAACCATTGCCTGTTATGGCACAATTGGCGCCTGTATTTGGTGTGTTGGCAACAGACATTAACGGAGACGGAGTAACTGATCTTTTTCTTGCAGGAAATTTTTACGGACTTAAACCACAAACAGGCAGGTTCGATGCCAGCTATGGAACCACTTTACTAGGTGACGGCCACGGTCATTTTAATTACATCTCTCCCGGTAGCAGCGGTTTATTGGTAAAAGGCGAAGCTCGTGATATAAAGGTGGTAAAAGCAGCTAATGGTGATAGTTTTATTATTGTTGCTATGAACAATGAACCGTTGTACCTTTTCAATAGAAAAAAATAGCTGTTATAGAGAAGCTGCCTTAAATTTATAGCTCTAATCTCCGCTACAGTTTTAGCAATAAATTTTAGTAACGGCATTGTACACACGAAATTAATTGTAATGAAAAGCAAAATCTTTATACTTGCCTGCTTCTTATTGAATAATGTATTTTGTATCGGACAAGTTTCAGAAAATGCAATCAGGATAAATCAATTAGGTTACTATGTAGCTGCTCCAAAGACTGCTATTGTTGTTACGCCTCCGCTTGCCAATGAATTTTACATTGTTAACGATAAAGGTGATGATACAGTATACCGTAGTCATTTAAGTGAAGTAATGAAATCCTCCAATTCATCGCTTACAACAAAGACGGCAGATTTTACAGCATTCAATAAAAAAGGAGTGTTCAGGTTAATTGTACCGGGCATTCCCTCGTCGTATCCGTTTGCTATAAACAATAATGTAAATCATACAGCAGCAGTAGCATCATTAAAAGGGTATTATTATATGCGTGTTTCTATGCCGCTTGAAACTGCTTTTGCTGGCAAATGGGCAAGGCCTGCTGGTCACCCGGATGATATTGTACTTGTGCATCCTTCTGCTGCAACAGAAAAAAGGCCAGCGGGCACACACATTTCTACACCAGGTGGTTGGTACGATGCCGGTGATTACAATAAGTATGTTGTTAATTCCGGAATTACTATGGGCACACTGTTGTCTGCTTACGAAGATTTTCCTCAATACTTTGATACCTTAAATACCAATATACCAGAAAGCAAAGATTTATTGCCTGATATAATAAATGAAGCGTTATACAACCTGCGCTGGATGATGACGATGCAGGATCCAAACGACGGTGGTGTTTATAATAAATGTACCAATGCGGCTTTCGATGGTATGGTAATGCCGGGAGTAACAAAATTGCCAAGATACGTTGTACAAAAAGGAACTGCAGCAACACTAGACTTTGCTGCAGTAATGGCACAATGCAGCCGCATTGTAAAAAAAATGAAAAAGCAATTACCGGGCTTATCAGATAGCTGTATGATTGCTGCAAAAAAAGCATGGCAATGGGCAACACAGAATCCTGCATTGGCTTATAGGCAGGATTCAACTAATAAATTGTTTGAGCCAAAGATTACAACAGGAGGTTATGGTGATCGATCATTTTCTGACGAATGGTTTTGGGCAGCGGCTGAATTGTATGTTACAACAAATGAAAAGCCTTACGCAGCGATAGTATCAGAAAAAATAAATGATACAATGCAATTGCCGTCGTGGGGTAATGTGCGCATGTTGGGATTCTATACTTTGCTGCGCAATGCAGAATCTGTACATACAGATCTTGCAGGAAGCATACAGCATTGTAAAGAAAGGCTTTTGCAGTTTGCAGATGGCTACCTTGCGCCGGTAAAGCAAAATGCTTTTAAAACAGTAATGGGCAGAACAAGGTGGGATTTTAACTGGGGCAGTAATTCCAATGCCGCCAACCAGGGTATTGCACTTGTAAACGCCTACTTCATATCGAAAGATAAAAAGTATATAGATGGCGCCTTAACCAATCTTGATTATATTCTTGGAAGGAATGCTACAGGTTATTGTTTTATAACGGGGATAGGTAAACGATACCCAATGCACCCGCACCACCGGCCTTCTGTAGCAGACGGAATTGAAGAACCTGTGCCAGGTCTGCTGGCAGGGGGGCCTAACCCGGGTAAGCAGGATCGTTGCAGTTATGATTTTAGTGAACCAGAAACCACCTATTCTGATACAGACTGTTCATATGCTTCCAATGAAATTGCCATCAATTGGAATGCACCACTGGTTTACCTGGCAAATGCAATTGAAGCATTGCAATACCAGCTTGGGTATAGTTCAAAAAAATAAAACCAGGTTTTGTAAAGAGGTTTCTATACTTGCGAATTAATAATAGTCATCTTCCTTGCAACAGTCAGGAACACAAAGGCAAGGGTTAATTTTACAAGTTAAATGTCAAATCATTCTGTGCGAAGGCTTTTGACTGGATTCATAAGTGCTGCTTTAATTGCTTGATAGCTAACGGTGGCAAGAGTGATCAATAAGATACCTGCGCCGGCGCATACAAAGATCCATATCGATAAAGTGGTGCGCAGCGTATAGTTTTGCAGCCACTTGCTCATCAGCAAATACGAAAGGGGCATAGCAATAAAGCAGGAAAGGATTACCAGTTTCACGAATTCTACAGATAACAATGCCCAGATACCTGTAACGCGGGCGCCCAGCACTTTGCGCACACCAATTTCCTTGGTACGTTGCTCAGCCACAAACGAAGCGAGACCAAAAAGTCCAAGGCAAGAGATAAGAATGGCCATGCTGGCAAAAACCGTAGATAGATTACCAATGCGTGATTCCGTATTGAACTTTGCTTGAAACTCCTGGTCTACAAATGAATAAATAAAAGGACTAGCTGGGTTATATTTTTTGAAGACAGGTTCTATAGCGGCAAGTGAGGTGCGAACAGGTGTGCCGGGTTTGATACGGACAGTAAATACGGAATGGCCACCTTTGCCCATAAAAATTGCAGGTTGAACTGGATAATACGGATTATTGTTAATCATGTTCTTTGCTACGCCTATAATAGTATAGGACTTCCCCCAATGTTTGATGGTTTTACCAATAGGATCTTTAAATCCCAGGACTTGGGCACCTGTTTCGTTTACGATGGCGGCAGTACTATCGGTTAATCGTTCCCGTGAGAAATCACGGCCCTTGAGTACAGTCCACCCAATAGTAGGCCCAAAATCGGCGTTCACGAAAAGGTCGCGGAATGATATAGTTTTTGCTTCAGCACTCATTCCTTCCCACTCAAGCATATTATTACGATTAAACGCGTTGAGGTTCGTGGAGGAGTTTGCAATATTTACAACCACACCGCTGTTGAGTAAATCTTTGCGGAGAGTTTCATAGTGCGTGTCCAGTTCAGTCGTATTAATAGGAACGCTGATCAGCCCTGCCTGATCATATCCGACTGGTTGATTTTTGGCGAACTGGATCTGGCGGAATACAACGATGGTGCCGATGACAAGGGCGAGTGAGATAGAGAATTGTGCAACAACAAGAACCTTGCGAGGATTGCTGGCGCCTTTGCCCGCTTTAAATGTTCCTTTCAAAACTTTTACTGGTTGGAAGCCGGAAAGATAGAAGGCTGGGTAGCTGCCGGCCAGTAGGCCAGTGAGCAGTGTACATATCAATGAAATACTCCAGAAAACCGGGTTCGTCCAGGGGAAAGTCATGTTTTTACCAGCCAACTGGTTGAACCAAGGCAGGGTTAGCGACGCCAGGGTAATTGCGACAACAAAAGAAAGTAGCGTCAGAAGGACAGACTCTCCAAGAAATTGGGCGATGAGATGGCCACGGAGTGAGCCGACTGTCTTGCGGATGCCCACTTCCTTCGCACGTTTTTCGCTGCGGGCCGTGGCCAGGTTCATAAAATTAATACAAGCAAGCAAAAGAATAAAGATGCCAATGATGCTGAGCATCCTTACATAAAGGATACGTCCTTCCCCTATGGAATTGGTGTCATCGTAATGCAGGTATAGGCTTTGAAACGGAAGTACCTTGTAATTTTCGTACGCGAAATTTACATAAGGGCTGCAGATATTTTTGATGCGGGCCGTTGCCTGTTCTGGAGTAACGTTAGCAGCAAGAAGGGCAAACATGCGGCAATCATGATCCTCAAAATTATTGATATTCTTTAGCCAGCTTGTCTCCTCATTAGCCATCGAAATAAAAAAGTCATAGTCATGTAAGCTGCTGTTAGCAGGCTGATTGGCATAAACGCCCCCAACGGTGAACGGACGGCGATTTTCGTATTGAAAAGTTTTACCTACTGCGTTTTCAGTTCCATAAAGCGCAATAGCCGTCGATCTTGAAATAAGGGCGGTGTTTGGGTCACGCATAGATTCTACGGTACCGCTCAGGAAACGGAAACCGAACATAAGCGGAAAGGTATATTCAGCCGAAGTGCCGGTGTGGACGATGCTTTTATCGCCGTTTACCAGCAAATGCTGGCCAGGCCAAAGGATCATTGCTGTTTGGGCAAACACATCGTGGTAGTTTCCTTTTTGCAACCAGGGATTGAGAGCTGGAGACACTGTTGTGCCTACATACCTGGGCAGCGTTTTCTCACTGGTTTGGCCTTTTGCCCATTGGTTTTGCATTATTTCTACAACACGTTCTCCATTTGGTATTCCCTTATCGACGGACATCTCATCGACAGCCCATATGCCGATTACTAATGCGATTGCCATGCCGGTAGCGAGACCGAAGATGTTGATAAATGAGTAGCCGCGATTCTTGCGCAGCTGACGAATGGCGAGAAGAAGATAGTTTTTGAACATGGGCTTAGTCTTTGAATAAACAAAACATACCCAGAAAAGTGCCTGTTTTTTTATGCGTTAATAACTAACCACTTGCGATTTCTTTGATTGTATTAATTGTCCGGTTCCGCACACTCGATGTTCAGTTTTAGACTTTTCCTTTTAGATATTCCCAATTACAAATTATCGAGTGATATAAATACAAATCCCCAACAATTGCTTGCCGGGGATTTTCTTTGCTATTGTAACCTCTAACCTTACAACTATGCTGTTGCCTGTGCTAATTCTTTTTTTATTACTTCTGTATGAATAAGCAGTTTAATATCGTCGCCTACTACAACACCACCTGCTTCTGTAACTGCATTCCAGCTAAGACCAAAATCTGATCTTTTAATTTTTCCGCTTATTTCAAAACCTGCGGCTGTTTGTCCGTATAAATCTTTTTGTACACCACCAAACTCAACATCCAATTCAATTGGTTTGGTTACTCCATGCAAAGTAAAATCACCTTTCAATTTGTAATCGCTACCAGCAGGAGTTAATGCACCTTTAAAACTTAGTTTGGGATATTTTTCTGCATCAAAGAAATCAGCAGATTTCAGGTGCGCATCCCTTTGTTCCTGTCCTGTGTGTATGCTTGCAATGTCTGCACTAAAAGAAATTGTAGCATCGCTAAAATCTTCTTTTGAAGCTTCTACTGTTCCTTCAAACGATGTAAATTTTCCTGATACAGTAGAAATAACCAGGTGTTTTACTTTAAAGCCTACTTCTGTATGTAAGGCGTCTATTGTCCATTTTGCCATAGTTGTAAATTTAGGATGTAAAATTAATGTTTAAACATTAATATGCAAAATTTAATTGTAGAATTTTTGTTAAAGCCATTTCATCAAAAATAAAACCCCGACGAAAATCGTCAGGGTCAATTATTTATAAAGAATAGAGAAGCTAGTCTCCCCAAATATTGTCTTCCCCTTTAATCCATTTTTTTACGAGTTCTGTTGTTACAGATTTTGGTCTTTCCAGCGGGAAGCTTAGCGCCCTGTCCCAACAAAGGCTGGCCAATACACCCAAAGCACGGCTTACGCCAAAGAGCACAGTATAGAATTCATATTCTACCAGCCCGTAATGAACCAGCAATGCACCGCTATGTGCATCAACATTTGGCCATGGGTTCTTTATTTTTCCCAGCGATTGCAAAATAGGAGGAACCGTTTCGTATACATTCCATACTGTTTGTACTAAAGGATCGTCGGGCATATGTTTTTTACCAAAAGCCATTTGCGCAGTAAACCTTGGATCTGTTTTGCGCAATACTGCATGGCCATACCCCGGTACTACTTTTCCTTCCTGTAAAGTTTTCTTTACGTATTCTGCAATTTGTTCTTTAGAAGGCAATTCAGTTTTTAAATTATCCCTCAGTTCAAATATCCATTTTATAACTTCCTGGTTGGCGAGGCCGTGAAGCGGCCCAGCAAGCCCGTTCATACCTGCTGCAAGACTTAAGAAAGGATCACTTAATGCAGAACCCACAAGATGCGTAGTATGTGCAGATACATTGCCACCTTCGTGGTCTGCGTGAATAGTCATGTACAAACGCATCAATTCCTTAAATGCCTCGTCTTCAAAACCCAGCATGTGTGCAAAATTGCCAGCCCAGTCAAGCAATCCATTTGGATTAATGTGCTGGCCAAACCTGTACTTTCTGCGATAAATATATGCGGCAATTCTTGGCAACCTTGCAATCAGGTCCATAGAATCATCATATATGGCACTCCAATAATCTTTTTTATTAAGCCCTTTTGCATATTCTTTTGCAAAATTGCTTTCTGTTTGCAGCGCCATTATGCCCACGGTAAACATGGTCATTGGGTGGGCGGTTAATGGCAGAGAATCTATTGTTGCAAATACATGGTTAGGTACATGGCTGCGGCGTTGTAAAACGGAAGTAACATGTGCTACATCTTCTTCGTTGGGAAGTTCACCAATCAGCATCAGGTAAAACAATCCTTCGGGAAGTGGTTCTGTACCATCTTTTGCTTTAGGCAGTTTTTCCTGCAATTCCGGAATAGAATATCCCCTGAAGCGAATACCTTCTTGTGAATCGAGTAATGAAGTTTCAGAAACCAATCCTGTAATACCACGCATTCCCTGGTAAACCTGTGCCAGGGTTACTTCACCTATTACTTTATTGCCATTTTCTTTCAGCAGCTCTTTTATTTCTGCATTGGATGCATCTGCTTTTGCTTTGAACCTTTCTTTAATTATGCCCATGAGAAACGATTGTATATAAATGAGGAAAATGATTTCAGGTTCCGGCTAAGTTAGCCAAACTACGCTGCTGAACCAAGTTTTAATGGTTTTGAATTGAGGTTAAATCGCCATTAAATATAAAAACTTACAAGTGTTATTTCGTATGGGGGCAATTGTGGTAAAGATTTGTAATAGCTGGTTAGTCCGGTCTTTCTTTCTTCGGTGATTTTTGTGAGGGAAATATTTTCTTTTTCGCTATCTGTGTTTGCTGTATAGCGTGTACTGCGCACTACTATTATGCTGATAAAAACAATAATGGTGAAGCAACTGCCAATTATTAAAAAAGCTTTTGACTGTTTTCTGTGCTCATCAGAATTGGTTTTTTTGGAAACAATATAATACACCAGGCTTGCCAAAAAGGAAAGCATGCCCAGGATAATAAACAAGGGCAATAGAAGGTTTAAGACGGGGATTAACATAAGCTATCAATTGTAAGACATGTAATAATCAATTTTGATCATTGGTCTATACGGATAATAGCCCCACTGTTTATCTGGCAAGCGGGAAAACTTATTGCATTACCGGCAATGCAATATAAGTGGGGTACTTGCCTGAAAAATAAATGGTCTGGTCTGCTTTTATAAAATCTGTTGCTGATGCTTCAAAAATATTAGGTACAAACTTTTGCGGGTTGCGATCTATAACCGGAAACCAACTGCTTTGTACCTGTATCATTATTTTATGGCCTTTTAAAAAAGTATGATTGATTTGATGCAGGTCTATCACAAATTCTTCTGGTTTGCCGGGCGTAAGCGGTTCTGGCTGGCTAAAGCTTTTTCTAAACCTGCCACGGAAAACTTCCATAGCTACCGGTAACTGGTAACCGCTCATTAAAAAATTCTTTGCATCAACAGCAGGGTATTCATCAATAAGTTTTACTATCCAGTCTGCATCTGTGCCTGTAGTACTGGCAAAAAGATGCGCTGTAATATCGCCGGTGACAGTAAAATTTTCTGTTAGTGAATCCAGCCTAAAGCTAACCACATCGGGCCTTGAGTATACAAACCGCTGATCTTCTACCTGCCAGGGCCTCCAGCGGCTGCCGTTTCCATAAGTAGCTTCTATAGGTTGCATGCGGTAAGGAACAGGCTTTGCAGGATCACTGGTATATGTAATGCTGCCAGTTGCAGCAACAGGCGCATTAAAACTGGCCTTGTTATCTGCGGCTGCATACAATTTTTTTATTACCGCTTCTTTGGGCGGCCAGGTACTATAGGTTTTCCATTGGTTGGTACCGGTTTGAAAGCTATAGGCTTCTTCAAACTTGCCATCGCCTTCTCCTTTCAGGTAATAATCGAACCATTTCTTTTGCAAATTGGTAAACCAGGCAGCAGTATTACTTTCAAAAGCAATTTTACCAAGACTGTCTGCTTTATCCCGGCTCCATTGACCGTGATTCCATGGACCTAGTACAATATGGTTACGGTTAAAAGTATCTTTCTTTTCCATATGCGCATACATCAGTTGCGGTCCGTTAATATCTTCCTGGTCGTAATAACCACCAACATGCAGTTGCGGTATTTGCGCATAAGAAACATAGTTTAAAGGAGAGTTTTGTTGCCAGAACGCATCGTAATTAGGATGTTTTACAAAATTGTTCCAGGTGGGTATTTTGTTGTGGAAATATTTTTCGTTTACATTTTTAAGCGATCCCAGTTGCAGGTACCAGTCAAACAAATCAAATTGCGGAAAAGGGAAATCGCTATCGGTCGTATGATCGTTTTCCAGTTCATAAGAATATTCCATACCATAGCTAAGACGAAAGGCGCCGTTGTGGTGAAAATCATCGCCCAAAAAAAGATCGCCCATGCAAGCTTGTTCCGAAGATGCTTTTAAAGCAGGATGAGGATCTACCGCACCAACCAATGCCAGCCAGCCGGGGTAGGAGATGCCCATAATGCCGGCCTTGCCATTGTTGTTAGGGATGTTTTTTACCAGCCAGTCAACAGCATCATAAGTATCTGTGCTTTCATCTACCGCAGTTTTTTGTGTGGCATGTATTAAAGGCTGATGAATTTGCATGCTGCCTTCGCTTTTGTATTTGCCACGTACATCCTGCAGTACAAAAATATAACCCTCCCTTGCCATATTGGCTATATAGGCTACACGCATTACGTTGAAGTTATCATCTCTTGAAGCGCTGTAAGGTGTGCGTTGTATGAGTATAGGTACTGGTGCAGTGGCGCCCACAGGTGTGTAAATGGTAGTGAAGAGTTTTATACCATCCCGCATTGGAATCATTACTTCCATTTTTTTGTAAGAAGTGATATTGCCAGTTTGCGAAAATGTTATTGTAAAAAATAAAAGTGCTGCTGCCAGTAAGAAGCAATTTTTCATGTGCAGTGGTTGTGAGTGGTTATTCATTAAAGTTACGCAAAGAAAGCTACAAGCTGCAAGCTATTGGTTGCAGGCTTTTGGTTGTTTCGAAGAAACACTCTGTGTTATTGCCCTTAATGGTTATCGTCGATAAATATTCCCGTGCTTCTCTGTGTTTTCCGTGTCTCCGTGGTAAAGAAAGGCTGCAAGCTATTAGCTGCAAGCTACAAGCTATTGGTTGCAGGCTTTTGGTTGTTTCGAAGAAACACTCTGTGTTATTGCCCTTAATGGTTATCGTCGATAAATATTCCCGTGCTTCTCTGTGTTTTCCGTGTCTCCGTGGTTAAGAAAAGCTGCGAGTTGTTACCTATTAGCTGCAAGCTTTTGGTTGTGGCGATAAGCATTCCTTTCTTATCTGTGTTCCTTGTGGTTATTTATGAGTTTTGAAACAACATCAAATCTTCGTTACTATTTTCAAAACGAATCATTTTTTGAAATACAAAGCCCAGTTTGGTAAGCAGGTTAATAGATTTTTGATTGGCTTCTAGCGTTATGGCCAGTATTTTCTTAATGCCTTGTTTTTCTTTTGCGTGTTGTAGAATTATGGATGCAGCTTCGTAGGCATACCCTTTTCCATTATAATTGGGCAGAAATGCAAAGCCGATGTCTTCATATTCTAACGTATCTCTTTTTATAATGCCGCAGATGCCAATGGGTGTTGCAGTTTCTAATAGGGAAACGAGGTAAAGTCCATATCCGTTTTTTGTATAACTGGCCATTGGCCCGTTAATGATATAGTTTTCTGCATTTGTAATGTTTTTTATTCCACGGTCGCCAATGTATGTAAGCCAGCCTGGTGTATTGGTAAGTTCAAAAATAAAGGGGGCGTTTGCAATGGAGAGCTCTGTTATTGAAAGACGATCTGTTTGCAGGATGATCATACAGCAATATATCAATAGTTTTCTATTGGGGGAAAATCAAATTCTGCATTAGCACAAAGCGTACCTACGGCACGCAATACACATCCTGGTTAATTTTCTACCTGTAAAATATTCCTACGGAACATATAAAAGGCGAAACTAAACTTAGCGCCTGGTTGAATATAGTTTTTGAAAATGCTTTGTAAACCTTAGCCGCCATTTGTACAGGTGATGAAGTGCTTGCGACGCAACGATGATGCTATGAAAAACCAATGCTGGTATCTAAAAATATTACTCAACCAGCTTAATTAGCAATACACCTACACCGTATATTATTGTAGCCAGGAAGATGCCTTTAATGGTTTGGTCTTTACGGGCATTTACATAAAATGTAAAAAGCACAGCGTTTGCTACCAGCGAAATGCTGCTAACAGCAGTAAGCAGGCTCTTGTATTTCTGCATATAACCAAGAAATTCTTTAAAGCTAACCTGGTGAGAATAGAACGCCGCAAAATAATAGATAAACATGCCCAGTATGGGGCCAAGAAAGCCAAGAATAAGGCCGAACTGTATATTGTCTCTTTTTAGCATTAGTGTAGCTTCCACGTTTTTTCCAATTTAGCCTTTAAAACGTAATTGGTTAAATCAAATTGTACAGGTACAACACTTATATAATTATTTTCCAAAGCCCATACGTCTGTATCTCGGCCTTTGTCCATATTTTTAAACTGGCCGGTGAGCCAATAATATTTTTTGCTGGTAGGGTCTTTGCGCTCTATAAAATCTTCATCGTACTTGGCATATGCCTGCCGGCATATTTTAATGCCCTTTATCAGTTCCTGCGCAACAGAAGGAATGTTTACGTTTAATATGGTGTGCTTGTCAAGCGGTTTTGCCAGCATTTGCTGTGTAAGCAAACGCACACAATTGCGGGCGGCAGTAAAATCCGCTTCTATGCTGTAATCCATTAAAGAAAAACCAATGGATGGTATGCTTTCTATTGCTGCTTCTACCGCAGCACTCATGGTGCCACTGTAAATAACATTTATTGAATGATTGGCACCATGGTTAATGCCGCTTAAACAAATATCGGGTTTACGGTGCAGCACTTTATCAACAGCAAGCTTTACGCAATCTACTGGTGTGCCGCTGCAACCATACGCTTCTACACCATCCATAAATTGTACAGGGTGCAATCTTAATGGCGCACCAATAGTAATGGCGTGTCCCATTCCGCTCTGTGGCTTATCTGGCGCAACCACTACAATTTTGCCGAGGTCTTTTACCGCTTCTGCAAGGTTTCGTATACCGGGTGCCGTTACCCCGTCATCGTTTGTGATAAGTATAGTAGGAAGGTTTTTTTTCTTAGTGGTTGCTTTTACCATGCACCAAAGCTATGAAGAAAAAGCTGCAAGCTGTTAGCTATTAGCTGCAAGCTTAGCAGTCGTTGTTGATAAGCATCCCGTGCTTCTCTGTTCTATGCGCCTCCGTGGTTAAGAAAAGCTGCAAGCTGTTAGCTATTAGCTACAAGCTTGGATCGTTTCAAAGAAACACTCTATTTATTGCCTTAAAAGTTATCGTCGATAAATATCCCGTGCTTCTCTGTGTTCCCTGCGCCTCCGTGGTTAAGAAAAGCTACAAGCTATTAGCTATAAGCTGCAAGCTTAGCAGTTGTTGTTGATAAGCATTCCGTGCTTCTTTGTGTTATCCGTTCCTCTGTGGCTACAATATTTTTTGTCATGTTAAAAAAATTAGTATTTTAGCACTAAATTAATTAGTTATGACATTTGCCGGAAAAAACCTGCGCTATCTCCGTCGCCTCCGTGGCTGGACACAGGAAGAATTTGCCAGTAAATTAAAAATTAAACGTTCCTTGCTTGGTGCTTATGAAGAAGAAAGGGCAGAACCAAGAATTGAAGTGCTTGAAAATATTGGCAACATCTTTAAGTTATCGCTTGATGAACTGTTATTAAAAGATTTGGGCGATACAAAAAATAATTTTCTTGCCAAACGCCGTGCTTCAAAACTGGCATCTGGTTCTGCAGATATACAGTTTGTACCTGTTAAAGCAGCTGCGGGTTATTTGGCTGGTTATGCAGATCCGGAATTTGTAGATGAGTTGAACACTTTTACCTTACCCATGCTTGCACCCGGCACTTACCGTGCTTTTGAAATAATTGGAGATTCTATGTTGCCAACGCCTAGTGGCTCTGTTATAGTGGGAGAAAAAGTAGAAAACCTTGATCATGTAAAAAGCAGCAATACTTATATTGTTATTTCCCGCCAGGAAGGAATAGTGTACAAACGCATTGTAAAAAGTGGCCGCTCTAAAAGCAAGCTTACACTGGTAAGCGATAATCCTTCTTATCAGCCTTACCATGTAGAAGCAGATGATGTGCTTGAACTATGGCAGGCGCAAATGGTAATTACAAAAGCCAGTCAGCAAAACAGGTGGGATGTAAACCAATTGGCCAACCTTGTTACCAACCTGCAAGACCAGGTAACTACATTGAAGAAGAGGATGAATTAAGGGGTTGTGTAGTGGTGAAAGAGTTTGCAAATAGTAAATACTTACAATAATCGCTAGTTGATATTTTATGAACCGCGAGCAAGAGCAATCGCTCATAAATTTATTTAAAAGTCGTTACAACGATTTCCCAGTAGGGGAACTAATTCATATTGACAAACCAGATTTTATAGTTAACTCGAATGTTAGGGTGGGAATTGAGCTAACTCAAATATTTAAAGATCAGAATCACACTGATGGATCATTTCTTAGAAAGAAGCAGCAATTTAAAACACAAATTCTTAAAGGAATTGTTTTAAAACTGAAGGAAATAGAATATCCAACATGCGTGTTGGATATAGATTTCAATGACAGGTTATTCACTGGTCAAGAAAATACGAGGCAACTTGCTCAATATTGTTTTGACGATATTCTAATTCGAAAAGACAAAATTAGTTGTGAAGGCAACCATGTAATTTATAATAATGGAGCTTTTTCCAAATGGATAGAGTCTTATTCATTGTATGTAAGTAACCAATTTTTAGAAACAGAATTTGTTTTGACAGCTGGTTCGGTTGGAGAACCGCTTACCAATGATCGTTTACAATTCATTCTGGACAAAAAAGAAAAAGCAAAAGCCGACTATCAATACTGTGACGAACATTGGCTTGTTATTTTCGAAGGATCTTTTGAAGCAGATCACTTTGGAAAAAATCAAATAGAACCAGACTCTCTTACTACATCTTTCAATAAAGTTTTTCTTTTACGGCAGTTTGAAAATAATCCCATCATAATTAAAGACGACAGTTGTTAACGTGTTATTAATATGCACAAACCCTACTTGATAACTTTAGCTTCTCATCAAATACTTAGCAGGACAAATTCCCACATTTTCTCTATTAACAATTTTATGCGCAATTGCGCCAGCTATCTTTTTTGCGCATAACTATGTCATTTATAGCAATGCTATTTATAGTTAATATCCTGTTCAATAATGATGTGTTGAATTAAAAGGACTGATTATCAGGCTGTTTTTTGTTTATATACTGGTTTACCATTAAAGATGGGAGTAAAACGCATTAATTGAAAATCAACTGCTTTTTTTCAACTATTTTTACATACAACCATCATGAGAAGAATTATCTGCGTTGTACTGCTTATTTGCGGAACCTGTTTTATTGCGTTTTCACAGCACAAAAGCATTCAGGCTGTTAAAGCTTCTTTGTCCCCACGCATTGATGGATCGCTTACTGATAGCGTTTGGAAAAATGTTCCGGAAGCCATTGGGTTTATTACTAACTCACCCGTTTTCGGCAAACCTTCAAAAGTAAAAACATCGGTTAAGGTTATTTATGATGATGCGGCTATTTATGTAGGCGCTTATCTGTACGATGACCCCGCCATGATTAGAAAACAGTTCACCACACGTGATAACCAGGACAGGGCAAACGTTGATTATTTTTCAGTTTTTTTTGACACTTATAATGATCACCAGAACGCTTACCAGTTTTCTGTTACTGCCCGCAATGTGCAAACAGATGCACGTTTATCTTCTGCAATAAAACCAGATTTGGGTATTTACGGAGATTTAAGCTGGGATGCCGTATGGGATAGCAAAGTAGAAATGCAAAAAGATGGCTGGACCGTAGAAATCAAAATTCCTTATTTCTCCCTGCGTTTTGCCAAAACAAATATACAAGACTGGGGAATAAATTTTTTACGTTTCAGCAAACGTAATAACGAAGCATCTTTCTGGAATGAAGTCAATCCCAATCACAATGGTTTTGTAAACCAGTTTGGTTATTTAAAAGGGTTGCAACAGTTATCTCCGCCTTTGCGCTTAAGCTTATCACCGTATATAAGTGGGGGCTATAGAAGCGATCCGCAGATAAAATCAGGGTATAACAATGAGTTTTTAAAAAGCGGCGGGCTTGATGTTAAATACGGCCTCAATGAAAGTTTTACACTAGACGCTACACTTATACCAGATTTTGGACAGGTAATTTCTGATAATGTAGTGAACAATATCAGCCCGTTTGAATTGTTGTTTAAAGAAAACCGACAGTTTTTTACAGAAGGCACCGAGCTGTTTAATAAAGCAGGAATTTTTTACAGCCGGCGTATTGGCAGAACACCTTCCGGCTATTACGATGTAAAAGATTTTACAGATAATAATGCCAATTACACAGTAACAAAAAACCCCGATGTAACACGGTTGTATAATGCCATAAAATTTTCTGGCAGAACCAAGCATAACCTGGGCATTGGTATTTTTAATTCTATTACCGAGCCGGTACATGCCACTATACACAATATTTCTAACGGTAAAGATTCTGTAATTACAACTGAGGAACTTGCCAATTACAATATCATAGTATTGGACCAGGCATTGAAAAACCGTTCTTCTATTACATTAACAAATACCAACGTGCTAAGGAATGGCAATGCAAATGATGCCAATGTAACTGCGCTTGATGTAGTATTGTACGATAGTAAAAACGATTATGGTATAAGTGTAAAGCCACGTTATAGCAAAATATTTGGAAAGAATGGATATGATGGTTTTGCCAACCAGACGCATTTTGGAAAAGTAAGCGGTCGCTGGCAATGGTTTGTAGACAATAATATTTTATCAGATCGGTATAACCCTAACGATCTTGGTTACCTGCAGGTGGCTAACCAAATAAATACTACTGGAGAAATAAGTTATAACATTTTTCAGGCAACGGATAAATTATTAAACCAGCGCTATGCGTTTACAGCACAGCAATCTTATTTGTACAAACCATTTGGTTACCAGGCTACAGAATTTAAACCTTCTGCTTTTTGGGTGTTTAATAATTTTTGGGATTTGTCTATAAGCGTACCCATTCAGCCTTTTTGGTACAACGATTATTTTGAATTACAAACACCTGGAAAAATGCTGAAACGATCGCCTTATTATTCAGCATTTGTTAGCGGAAGTTCAGACAGCAGGAAAAAGTTTTTTGTAAACTGGAACCTTGGATTTGCAGAAGGGCCTTTGCCTGATGATCCATATAACCAGGTAACTATTGGCACAAGGTTTCGCTTTAGCGACAGGCTTACAATTGAAGCTTCTGTGCGCAGAAGGCACGACCATGGTCAATGGGGGCTTGCAAATGATGGCAAGAATTTTATTTTTGATAATGCAGGTGATCCCGTTCTTGCACGTCGCAGGTTTACAGATGTTACATCCATTCTTAGTGGCACGTATAATTTTACTTCCCGTATGAACCTTACTTTTAGGGCAAGGCATTATTGGAACAAACTGGAGAACACCAATCTTTATAATGTAAAAGATGATGGCTACTGGACAGAAAGAATGGATCTTAAGCCATCAGATTACAATGCCAATTACAATGTTTTTAATCTTGATGTTTTTTATACCTGGGACTTCAGCCTCGGCAGTAAAATTATTATTGGCTATAAAAACTGGCTGGGCAACGATTACCTGAATGCATTGCCGTTTAATGATCATACAACTTATGCAAAAAACATAGGGAACTTATTTACTCCGCCTCATGGCAATGAAATAACACTTCGCTTTATTTATTTCCTCAATTACCAGGATCTTCGCCGTGCCGTGAAGAAATCTTTATAAATCATAAATAGCTTTTGCAACACGGAATGTATTACAATGTGCTTCCGCAATAATTTTTACATCCGCAGAGTAGCCGCCGCCCATTGCTACTGTGCATGGTATTTTATTTTTTCGCAGCATGGTAAATGCCATTTCATCTCTTTGCCTGCATCCATCTAAACTTATTTTCAGTTTTCCGAATTTATCTGTTGCCAATATATCTGTGCCCGATAAATAGAATGCAAAAACTGGTCGTTCTGCAGCAATGATATTAGCAAGATTTTTTTGCAAAAGTTGAAGATAGCGTTCATCGCCTGTACCATCTTCCAGCGGAACATCAAGATCCGATTTCTCTTTATGAAAAGGATAGTTATGCCTGCCATGCATGCTGAATGTAAAAACCCGTGGTTCGTTTTCAAAAATTTTTGCAGTGCCATTTCCCTGGTGTACATCAAGATCAATAATTAAAATTTTACTGGCAAGTTGTTGATCCAATAAATAATTAGCAGCTACAGCAAAATCATTCAACAAACAAAAGCCCTCGCCCCTGTCTGCAAACGCATGGTGCGTGCCACCTGCAACATTCAATGACACTCCATATTTCAATGCATAACCGCAACAGTCAATAGTGCCCTGTGTAATTACAAGCTCTCTTATTGTAAGTTCAGGCGATTGTGTAAAACCAATAGCCCGTTGTTCTTTATCCGATAAGGTTTGTGTTTTTAATTTGTTTAAATAAGCAGCAGTGTGTGTAAGCAGTATAATTTCATCGTTGCATGGCACCGGAGAAAATAAATTGTCGCTTGTAATACTGCCTTCGTATAAAAGTTGTTCTGGAATCAATTCATACTTAAGCATAGGAAAACGATGGCCTTCAGGCAAAGGATGAGAATAGATTGTATTGTATGCAATCTTTAGCATTATAATGGAATAACAGACTGGTTAACTATCGCAAAAACATTGTCTTTCTCTTTGGGCTTTATCATGGCCAATCCTGTAAACCTGCTGAATGCAGGCAATACACAAAAAGAAGGGGTAAAATAAAAACACGGAAAATGAAGGGTTTGTTTTCCTGCACCACTAATTCTTATGCCCGGGTGTATATGTCCGGAAAATGTATATGCAGGCGGGGTTAGCTCATCAGATGCAGCATTAATATCGTGCATAAAAGAAAACCTGTTCAATAATAATTGCTGGTAAATAATGGTGATGCCGGTTTCTGCATACCATTGGCGTTTTAGAATATCGTGATTGCCGATGATTAATTGTATTTCCAGTAAAGGAAAATCTTCTCTCCATTTCTTAAACCAGTCTAATTCTTTATTGGCAACACTGTGAAACATATCGCCCACCACAATTAATTGTTTAGGCTGAAAGAATTGCAATTGGCTTACCAGTCTTTGCAAGTCTTCTTTGTACACAGATTGCGGCACCGGTATCCCTTCTTTCCTGAAATGGCCGGTTTTACCAAAATGAAGATCGGATACAATAAGAAATTGCTGTTCTTCCCAGAATAGCATGCGTTCAGGCGAAAGCCAGAAATTATTTTCTAATAGTTTGTAATGAAAAGGTGCGGCCATAGACTAATAAAGTGTGTAAAACTATGGCAAGCATTGTTGTAACCTTATTTTTTTATTCCACAAGCTTGTTTAATTTTAGCTTTATAAACTTAACTTCAATAAAAAACTACTATTATGGCAGATCTAAACCAACCAACAGATATTTTAATGCCCAGTGAGAAACCTAAGCTTCCCAGCGGAATTAACGTTCTTACCATTCTTACTTTTATTGGATGTGCTCTTGGCCTTTTTGGCAGCATATATAATTTTACGAGTGCAAAATCTAATTTGGATAAGATGGAAGCTGCCATCAATAGTCCTAATTATGATAGCATGCCGGCACTAGCAAAAAAATTTATGAACCCAGAGGCGCTTGAAGTAGCACGCAAGACGTATGAGAACCGTGTTCCGATGACAATAATAGGGCTGGTATGCCTTGGTTTATGTTTTTATGGTGCATTGCAAATGCGACAGTTAAAAAAACAGGGATACATGGTTTACCTCATCGGCGAAATTTTACCACTTGTTACTTACGGAATATTTATTGGTATGGCATCGCTTACTGGCTTCAATGGTTTTCTTATGATTGGCTTTACGCTGTTGTTTGTTATATTATACACAGCTCAAAGAAAATATTTAGTCAATTAGCATATCAATTTTCTTTTGCTATTGCATAGAATTATTGAACTACAGTCCGATTCAGATAATACTTTCATAACCCAGCGCCTTAAGCGTTGGGTTATTTTATGTAAATCAAATTAAGTTTAGTCAAACATAATTAACTTCAATAAAAAACTACTATTATGGCAGCCCAAAACCAACCCACAGATATTTTAATGCCAGCCGAAAAACCTAAACTTCCCAGCGGTATTAATGTACTTACTATTTTAACTTTATTATGGTGTGCATATGAATGCTATTCTACAATTAAAAACTTTTTTAGCGGCCAGGAAACAATACAAAAGTTGGAAGAGTCTCAAGGGAAAATAGAATCAGCTCCGGCATTTGTAAAAAAATTGGCTGGTCCCGATATGCTGGAAGTGGTACGCAAAGGGGTTGAAAACAAAATACCAATGCTTATTATTGGATTAATAGCTGTGGCTTTATGTGTTTACGGAGCAATTGAAATGCGCAAACTCAAAAAACAAGGTTATACTTTTTGGCTTATTGGAGAATTGCTGCCATGGGTAGGGTCATTTATTTTTATTGGTCCGGTAATTTTTAAAACAATTATCGGGTATTTCGTGGTTTTCCCAATTTTGTTTATTATCCTTTATACTGCGCAGCGCAAGCATTTAAATTGATTAATGCGACGGATGTATCAATAAAAGCAGATCAACAGGTCTGCTTTTTTATTTCTCCAGTTGTTTCTGCATTCTTTTTACACGGTCTTCCAATTTTTCTGAAGATAAATTTTCACGCATGCTATCTACCTTAATAGGGAAGCAGAAAGGTGTTAACTGATTGGGGAAAGTGATAACTATTTTTGATTGCTGTATACGCTCCAGCATATTACGCAGGCGTACTTCTTCCATTTGTTGATCCATTACTTCGCGGTAAGCCTGTTGCAACAAAACATTATTGGGGTCGTATTCAAGAAACACATTGAACAAAAGCGATGCAGATGATTGCAAATGCCTTGCTTTTTTTTGTTCTCCTGGCATGCCCTGGAAAATTAATCCGCCGATAACTGCTATATCACGAAATTTTCGTTTAGCCATCTCTGTAGCATTTACGCTTCGCTGTATATCGGCTAATAAATTTTCCGGGCTGAATAATTCATACACATTGCTATCGTCTACCGGAATGGGCTGATCGCTCAATAATTCAAAGCCATAATCGTTCATGGCAAATGAAAAAGTAATGGGCGTTATTTTGCTGATGCGATAGGCGAGAATAGCTGCCATTGCTTCGTGCACCAGCCTTCCTTCAAACGGATAAACAAACAGGTGGAAACCATCTTTTGTTTCTATCTGTTCAATAAGCAATTCGTTTGCACGAGGTACATGTGACAGGCTTTCCTGTAAATCAAACAATGGTTGCAATGATTTCAATTCCCTGTCCCTGTCTTTATACTGAATACTTAATACTTCATCCTTGTTCTCAAACGCTTCATTTAATTTTTCACGCAATTTTCTTCCCAGGTTGGCGCTTAGTGGCATGCGGCCGCCATTCCAACTGGGTACAATAGATTTACTGGCGTTGGATTTTTTTACAATAACCGTCATATCTTTTATCATTACCAGTTCAAGATTGCGGCCTGCCAATGTAAATACTGTGCCCGGATCTAACCTAGAAATAAAATATTCTTCAATTACACCAATATATCCGCCACTCATAAATTTTACTTTCAGCATAGCATCGCTTACAATGGTACCAATATGTAACCTGTGCCGCATAGCCATCCGCCTTCCAATAATGCGGTAAATGCCATCAATAACAGATATTTTTTTAAACTCGTCATACTGCTGCAATGCATTTCCTCCTGCGGTAATAAAATATAAAATTTCATTCCATTCGCTTTCCGTCATTTCAGCATAGCAGTAAGTTTTTTTTACTTCATTATAAATTACAGAAGGTATAAAGCCATCGCCAACAGCAAGTGTGCAGAGGTATTGAATTAATACATCAAAGCAGAGCATCATAGGCTCTCGGCTTTCAATAAGATTTTCTTTGATGCCTTCTTTTAATGCTGCTGCTTCTACCAGTTCCAGCGAATGTGTGGGAAGAAAATATATTTTACTTACTGCATCTGGCTGGTGGCCGCTTCTTCCTGCCCTTTGCAAAAACCTTGCAACACCTTTTGGGGAACCTACTTGTATAACGGTCTCCACTGGCCGAAAATCAACGCCCAAATCAAGGCTTGCTGTACAAACAACTGCTTTTAAAGTTCCTGCATGCAATGCTTCTTCTACCCATGTGCGCAACTCTCGTTCTATGCTTCCGTGGTGCAATGCAATAGCGCCAGCAAGATCTGGTTCAACATTTAATAAAGTCTGGTACCATGTTTCACTCATTCCCCTTGTATTAATAAAGATGAGTGTGGTGCGGCTTTTATTAATAACATCAATTACCCTATCGGCCAGTTTTATACCTAAGTGACCGGCCCATGGATATTTTTCCATTTCATGCGGTATGATAGATTCAACCTCTATATTTTTTTTGATGGCTGCTTTTACAATGATACCTCCTGTATTGCCTGACCGGGAGAGCGAAGAAAGCAATACTTCTTTTGCCTGCTCAAGATTGCCGATGGTAGCAGAGATGCCCCAGAGGGAGAGGCGATAGTCGGTAGTCGGTAGTTTTGAGTCATTAGATTCTTCCTCATGACTATCGACTATTGACTCACGACTATGGACTATCCTGGATACTGCCAACTCCACCTGCACACCTCTTTTACTGCCAAGAAGTTCGTGCCATTCGTCTACTGCAATCATTTTCAACGACGAAAAAATATTTGGATAACCTTTTTGTGCCAGTAACAAATGCAGGCTCTCTGGAGTAATGATGAGCACTTCGGGCATTTGCCGTTTTTGTTTTTCACGTTCTGATGTTTCTGTATCGCCATTGCGAATGCCAACTTTCCATTGCATGTTTAGCCCGGTAATTACTTCTTCCATTGCACGGCCAATATCTTTTGCAAGTGCACGCAAGGGTGTTATCCAAAGCAATTGCAAACCATTTTTATTTTTTGTTTGATAGTTTGCCGGATACTGGTTAATGAATTGAATAATCGATCCAAGAAAAACAGAAAATGTTTTGCCGCAGCCTGTTGGTGCGTTTACCAAACCGCTTTTGCCATTAATAATATACTGCCATGCTTCTTCCTGGAATGCAAACGGAACCCGGCCTTCAGCAGAAAGCCACTCGCTGATAATTATATAGCCGGGTGTAGTGCGGAGATTTGTCAAATAATTTTGTTTGATTGCTTTTCTTATACTGCATTCAGTACCATTATGTCTATAATGTCTTCAAATATTCAAGAACTGCTTTTCTTTCTTTATCACTTAGTTTATCGCCAAAAGTATGTCCATAATTTCCATAGCCGGGCAAATTTGTATTGTAAACAACTGTGCCATTGGGTGCATCTTCTTTGGTATAATGCCAACCCATTTTATCAATATCATAAGTTGGGTCATCAAAATTTCTTTGCCAGTATGCAGGACGGTTTTTACTGTTTAGCACAGCTTCAAGGGTTGGAACAGATCCATTGTGCAAATATGGCGCAGTACACCAAATACCATCAAGCGGCGGGGCAATATAACCATTGAAAGGTTCAAGCCTTGCAGGATGATCACTTTGTGCAAACCAACTGCTGTTAAACCAATTGATAAATTGCGGGTTTTGGTAATTGCTTTTAAACAACATAGAGTCTGTTTGTACTACAGATTCTGGTATCAATAAATTTGGATAAGAAGCATTGCTGCCGTATTTGCCGTGGCATTTTGAACAATTGCTGATATAAATAATCTCCCCCTGTTTAGCCAATGCTTTATCAATTGCTTTGGGATATTTTGGTGGTTGCAGGCTATAGATGTAAGACAATACATCATCAAAATGTGTATCCACTTCTCTAGATTCTGCAGTGTCGTTAACCGTTAGTAAGTTAGATGCCATTAAAAATTTTCCAAAATCTCCACGACCAAAACCATTATAAAACATGGCGTGTTTCTTTTTTAATAGCCACCATGCCGGCACATCGCTCGGTATAACCTGTTGCGGGATATTTATCAGTGCTGTATCATTCCATTTAAAAGTTACAGGATCACGATGTGCAGCCAATACACCGGCCAATCTATCCGCAGCATTAACACCTCTTACTTCTGTAGTTAAGTAAGGGCCAATAGCTTTTGCAACCTGTATAAAAGATTTACTGGCTTCATATTTTTTGGGAGATCCTTTTTTTAAAAAATTTTCCAGCATGGTATAAGCCTGCGGATTTAATTTTTGACCCATTGTAAAGTCGGCAAATGTATTGCCCATGCCCATTACCAATTTTCCTTCAAATACCTGTGCATGGCATTGCATACAATTGGGTGCAACAAGTATTTCTCCATTGGCTGCTTTTACAGTAGTATATTCATGCGTGAGTGAAGCATTCAACCCATCGCGGTTAAGGTAATTGGTCCTGCTTTTACCAAGTGCCAGTAAAAAATAATCGTAGGGAAGTCCGCCTTTTACATAATCACCAGTAGTTAAATAAGTATAACCGGCTGCGGCATCGCCGGTGCGTTGCACACTTTCAGGAATGTATACCGGCTTATCGGGCAAATCTGCATGCCATTCATTTATACCTGCAAATGCAGAACAAAGGATGAGTATGGTTATTAGCACTTGTATTTTCTTCATGGGTAGAAAAGTATGTAGTTTTTAGCACCTGGTATTTAGACTAATTTCCTTTTTTCGTTACAACTTCAGTACAGTTCTTTTTTTATACTGAATACTAAATACATCTTAATTCATGAACTGATAATAAATAAATCCCCAGACTGTCACTAAAATAACAATCGTCATGATATCTGGTTGTAATTCGGCGAAAGTTTTCTTTTTTTTAAGAAGCTGATAGAATATCCAGCCAATACAGGCAATCGGCACCATGCCGAAGCGAAGAAATCCATACAACATAAGTGAATGTTTAGAGGGAAAGCAATTCAGTTTCCGCTGTAAACCTAGCTATTTGCCATATAATTCCAGCATTTTTTTGAGATCTTCCAGCGTATTAATTTCATCGGGCTTTTTATCTTTCCGCCAACGGCTAATGCGGGGGAAACGCAGGGCAACGCCAGACTTATGACGGGCAGATGCAGCAATACCCTCAAAGGCGATTTCAAAAACAAGTTCGGGTTTTACAGTACGCACCGGGCCAAACTTTTCTATAGAATTTCTCTTTACAAAATTATCAACTTCAGCAAATTCTTTATCGGTTAATCCTGAATATGCTTTTGTAAAACTTACCAGCTTATCGCCATCTTTAACTGCAAAAGTATAATCAGTATAAAGATTGCTTCGCCTGCCATGTCCTTTTTGTGCGTAGATCATAACACAATCAATTACCAATGGATCTATTTTCCATTTCCACCAGTCGCCACGTTTTCTTCCTGCGAGGTAGGTTGAATTTTTTCTTTTCAGCATTAAACCTTCAGCACCCATTTCTCTTGAAGCTGAACGAATACCGGCTAGCTGCTGCCAGTCTGTAAATGAAATAACGGGAGAAATGATCAAGCCCGGATAATTTGTTTGCTCAACTATTTTTTCAAGTATTTCACGCCTTTGCTGCAATGGTATGTCTCGATAGTCGGTCCCTTCATGTTCAAGTAAATCGTACGCAAAGAAAGTTATAGGCGTTTCCTGCAATTGTTTTTTGGTTACATTTTTTCTACCGATTCTTGTTTGCAGCAACGCAAAAGGCAAAGGCTTTTTTTCTATGCTGGGAATAATTTCACCGTCGAGCACAATACCCTCTGGCAATACATCTTTTAAAGCGTGGTATTCCGGAAATTTATCTGTCATCAGTTCTTCTCCACGGCTCCATACAAATAATTCGTTGTTGCGTTTAATCATTTGTCCGCGAATGCCATCCCATTTCCATTCTGCCTGCCACTCCTGCGGATTGCCTAAATCTTCCGGATTTTCTTCCAATGCATAGGCCAGGTAAAAAGGATAAGGTTTGGAAAAGTCCAGTGAAACGGATTCTTCACTAAGCAATTGACTAAATGTAGTATTTGCAGGATCCCAGTTGCCACTGATGCGGTGCGCTATAACACTTGCATCTAGTTTTACTGTTTTAGACAATGCATTGACCATTGTTTTTTGAGATACGCCAATGCGGAACCCTCCGGTGATAAGTTTATTAAAAACAAATCTTTCTTCTTTGTCCATTTGCATCCAGCTGTCAATAATAAACTGTTTGCGTACAGGTTCATCTTCCTTCTGCAGCGCAATAAATTTTTCTATATACCATGAAAGTGTTTGCGGCTCCTGTTCAATATTTCCTTCTGGCAGTAAAAGCGCAATTGTTTCTGCAAGATCTCCAACGGTATGATAACTTTCTTCAAACAGCCATGCAGGAAGATTTGTGATTTCTATACACCATTGAGAAAGTAAAGTTGAATTAACTGTCCGTTTCGGTCTTCTTCCGCTGAATATAGCAATCACCCAAACTTTATCTTTATCATCTGCAAGCGAAAAATAATGAGACAATGCATGAAGTTTGTCATTGGTTTTGGTGGAGGTGCCCAATACATTTACAAGTGTTGTAAATAACCGCATGCCTTCACTTTTTTTAGCGAAAGGCTGTCCTGAATTTGCATCGTGTATAATAACCGGTTCTTTCAATGCTTAGTCTGCTGGTTTAATTTCGGTAGTTGTTGTTTGTTCTGCCGGCAATTCTTCTTCCTCTTCGTTTCCAAATGCAGTTTTTATTTCTTCTGCTTCAATTCCTTTTTCATTTAAGATGCGGCTAAAAGCCGATTGAAAACCATGCGTAACATACACTTTAGAAGCGCCGGTTTCTTTTATCGTGTCAAGCAAGCCATTCCAGTCTGCATGATCACTTAATGCAAAACCAGCATCAATGTTTCTTCTTCTTACATTGCCCCTTACCTGCATCCACCCGCTGCAAACGCCAACAGAAACTGGCTGCATCTTTTTTATCCACGGACTATCTGCTGCACTACCAGGCGCTACAACTAAATTTTGGTGAAACAATTCTTTTGGAATTTCTGCTGTCACTTTTTCTACTTCAGGAAAATTCCAACCAGCATTTTTTAAAACCTGTTGTGTATTGTATACCGCACCGTGTACAAAAACATGGTCAACTGTACCTGCAAGATTTTTTATTACCCGTTGTGCTTTTCCAAGACTATAGGCCAGCAACAGGCTTGTTCTTTTTTCTTTTTTGTTTTGTTCTATCCATTGGCGCATGGCCTCAAACTGTATTTCCTGTGGTTGCCAATGATAAATAGGCAAACCAAATGTGGATTCGGTGATAAAAACATTGCAAGGCACAGGTTCAAACTCACCGCTAATACCATCGTTTTCTCTTTTGTAATCTCCGCTTACTACCCATACTTCGCCGTTGTATTCTACACGTATTTGCGAAGAGCCAATAATATGACCCGCCGGGTGTAGTGTAATCTTTACACCATTCATATAAACCGCCTCATTCCATTCTACACTTTGGTAATTGTTATTGCCCAGTCTTAATTGCAGGATTGGTTTTGTATGGTGATGACAGAGATAATATTTTGAACCCCATCTTGCATGGTCGCTGTGTGCGTGTGTAATAACAGCTTTGTCTACAGGTTTCCAGGGATCAATATAAAAATCTCCCTGCGGGCAGTAAAGGCCTTTGTCGGTAAATTCAATAAGCATAAATTATTTAGGCTTAGATAAAGTGCTGAAACAGTAAAGTTCGTATAAAAGAATCGTGCCAGAGGAAGTATGTGGTATTTAATATTTAGACAAGAGATTTGTTCTGTTGTCGTTTCCACCAATTTTTTTTTAGCGTGAATAACCAGAAGTATTTTAAACATATTCCGTAGGAACATTTCATGGGTAGAAAACAATCAAGATGTCTGTTGCGTGCTGTAGGTACGCTTGTTGCTAATTGTAAATTAAAGCACAAATCGTTCCGATGGAACGAATGTCTTTACAATTTTAATCGCTACCCACATGTTGCCCCTACGGAGCAAATACCTCTCTATCTGAACAATTCTAGCGAATAATTCTTTCCAAATACTATATACTCAATACTACATACCCCTAATTGACCTGCTTGATAATACCGTCTGTCTTTTTTACAAAATAGAGCTTTTTGTTTTCGAAGTGATCGAGTGCAAGTGTTTGTTTATCCAGCACAGGCTGAATATCCCAGTCGGTAAATACTTTGTATTTTTTTTCACCGATACTGCTGTTGAGGTTAGCACCTTTGTCAACTAAAAGTTTACCGAAACGGTACATGCACTCGTAGCCGCGGAACACCATATCGCTGGGGCGGGCATAGAGTGCAGTTTTGAAATAGTTGGTAATGAAGAGACTTGTTTTATCTGTTTTGGGATTATAAAATGGTGTTGTATAAATAATGGTAAGGCCTTTGTATTCAGATTTGGTAAAGTCTGTTATAGCATCCCATGTTGGCATACCGATTAGTAAACCGGGATAGGTTTCAATGTTTTCCGCAAGTTGTTGTGCAATTGTTTTCCCAAAAGTTTCATCGAGGCTGCCAACTATGCTTACAATAAGTTTTGTACTGTCGAGGTATTGTTTGATGGAAAACGGTTTGGTATCATCCAGCATTACATATTTCACTTTCAGTTTTACACCAGCCGTATTTTTTTCTGCTTCAGAAAAATAAGTTTGCAGGCGATCTTCCATTGTGCCTTTTTTACGAAAGATGATAACAGGCGATGTACCATAATTGCGCTGCAGAAAACGATAAATAACATCGCAATGTGTTTGCAGCGTTGTATTCAATATAACCAGTGAAGGGTTATTACTGATGCCTGCATCATTAGGGAGATTGGCATTAATAAAAGGAATGTTTTTCTTAAGCGCAGCCTCTGCCAGTACTTTTGCTTCCGCCGGTGTTACATGGCCAATAATAAGACCGGCATTTTCCATTCCGGCTGAATTGATTTGCTGTTGCAAAGATTGCGTGGCAGATCTTGTATCAAACACATGTATGTCCAGTTCAACTTTTTCATTCTTTAATGAATCGGCAGCAATTTGTACACCTTCATAAAACTCAAGGCCCGGACTTATAAACCTGGGAAAGTTTTGTTTGTACCTGTACTCACCAGTTGCGTCAAAAGCAGAATCTAAATAAAGCGGGGAAAAAACAGCAACGGAATAGTGTTTATGTGTACTGTCTGTTTGACTATACAACGAATTGTTTTTGCAACACAGGGCAAGCAAAAAAATAAACAGCGGCAACAACGTTTTTTTCATCCTTGAAATCTTTAATGCTTTAATGCGCAAACTGCAGGCTTATTCCCACTCTATGGTTGCAGGCGGTTTGCTGCTGATATCGTACACAACCCTGTTGATTCCCTTTACATTGTTAATGATATCATTAGAAACGAATGCCAGGAAATCGTATGGAAGATGTGCCCAGTCCGCCGTCATCCCATCTACTGAAGTTACAGCTCTTAATGCCACTGTAAATTCATACGTTCTTTCATCGCCCATTACACCCACACTTTTTACAGGTAGTAAGATAGCGCCAGCTTGCCAAACAGTTGCATATAGGTTGTTATCTTTTAAACCCTGTATATAACGATGATCGGCTTCCTGCAGCAATGCTACTTTTTCTGCTGTAATTTCTCCAAGAATCCTGATAGCAAGGCCCGGGCCGGGGAAAGGATGACGATCTATCATATCCGGAGGTATTGCTAATTCCCTGCCAACTCTTCTTACTTCATCTTTAAATAATGAACGGAGCGGTTCTACCAGTTCTAAATGGAGGTGTTCCGGCAAGCCGCCAACATTGTGGTGAGATTTAATGGTAACAGAAGGGCCATGTACAGAAACGCTTTCAATTACATCAGGATAAATAGTGCCCTGCCCTAATAATCCAACGCCTTCAATTTTTTTTGCCTCTTCCTGGAAGATGTCTATAAACAGGCTGCCGATAACTTTGCGTTTTGCTTCTGGATCTGTTTTGCCGGCAAGGCCATCATAAAAACGTTGTTTTGCATCGATTCCTTTTACATTTAGACCTATTTGCGCATAAGTTTTTAAAACACTTTCAAACTCATTTTTGCGCAATACGCCATTGTCTACAAAGATACCAAATAGCCTGTCTCCAATAGCTTTGTGTATTAATGTAGCAGCCACAGTAGAATCAACACCACCGCTTAATGCCATAACCACTTTCCTGTTGCCAATTTGTTTTTTTAAGGCTTCAACTGTATCTGTAATAAAATGTGCGGCCGTCCAGTCTTGCTTGCAGCCACAAACATTTACCAAAAAGTTTTTTAGTATTTTTTTACCTTCTGTTGAGTGATATACTTCCGGGTGAAACTGCACGCAGTATAACGCCAATGATGCACCGTTTTTCTTAAATGCAGCATAAGGAATGCTTTCTGTAGTTGCCAGTACATCAAAACCTTTGGGAAGGCCCAGCACCGAATCTGCATGGCTCATCCATACCTGCGATGTTTTGCTTACTTCATTCAATAATACATCATCAGTTGCAGTAACCTTCATGGTTGCCCTGCCATACTCACGTTTGTTGCTTTTTGCTACTTCCCCGCCATATTGTTTGGCGGTTAATTGGGCGCCATAACAAACACCAAGTACGGGAAGCTTTTCATTCAGTGCGTGAATATCTACTTCAGGGGCATTTTCATCGTTTACACTAAAGGGCGAACCCGATAAAATGATGCCTTTTAAACTGGGATCGAACTGAACAGGTTTGTGATAAGGAATAATTTCGCAGTATACATTGGCCTCACGAACGGCGCGGGCAATAAGCTGGGTATACTGGCTGCCAAAGTCTAGAATCAGTATTTTTTCCGTCATGATGCCGCGAAGGTAAGAAAACGGGCGGGTTTTGAAAGGAAGGGTTAAGTGTTCATTATACACCAAAACTTTACAGCCTGTAAATGAAATAATAAGAAAACCATTCAAAATAGTATCTTCACAATTACGAATCAAAGTGCCTGTATTCAAAACTGGTTATTTTCCAACTTCTTCCTGTAACCTGTTGTAATGTCTTGTAGTCTTACAAACGGGAAGGTATTTTACGAGGTCACTTAAAAATCAGCAGCTTTACTTTCCAAAATAAAATCAACAACATGAGAAATTTATTTTTTCTTCTGGCAATAGTAGCAGTTACCACCTCTTCGTGCGGATATATGATGGGCAAAAAAGTGCATGGCAATGGTAATGTTAAAAGCACAGAGCATACTGTAAGTGCATTCAAAAATGTAGAAGTATCCGGTGCTATTGATTTATTTGTAGCACAGGGCGAAACAAAACCTGTTAAGATTGAAACCGACGAAAACCTGTTGCAGTACATTGAAGTAGTACAGGAAGGCGATTTGATAAAAGTAAAAAGCAAGGAAGGCTATAACCTAAGGCCCACCAACAAGATTAGGGTTTATGTTACTTCGCCGGTGTATAATGATATTGATGTTTCCGGCGCAAGCAATATTACCGGGCAAACAAAAATTGTAAACAAAGAAAGAATGTCGCTTGATGTAAGTGGTGCCGGCGATATTAATATGGATTTGGATGCGCCTGAAGTAAAAGCAGAAGTTTCGGGTGCAGGTTCAGTAAATCTAAAAGGCCAGACAAAAACTTTTGAACTTTCGCTTACCGGCGCTGCAAAAGCACATTGTTATGAATTGATGTCAGAAAATACAAAAGTAGATATTTCTGGGGCAGGCGAAGCAGATGTATTTGCAAGTGTAAAACTGGATGCTGATGTTAGCGGTGCAGGAAATGTAACCTATAAAGGCGGTACAACAAATGTAACGCAACAGGTAAGCGGCGCAGGCAGTGTAAAGAAAGTAGATTAAGCATGGTGGGTGTATGGTTTGTTCATCGCTGATTTAGATGTGTGATAGAGAATAAAATATTTTTTGTGACCAGCGATAGTAACACGGATTGGTCATCGTTGCGTCGCACACTTCAACTTATATAGTAAGGCATCAGCAGATAAATAAGAGTAATCGATCTACGAAATCAGAAATCACCAAATCAAACATCAGCAATAAAAAATATAGTATGAACAAACTCCTTTTCCTGACAGCATTGGTTATAACAGTTTCTTCCTGCCATTATGTAAATGGAAGGCATATTTCGGGTAATGGAAATATTACTACTGAGCAACGTAGTGTAACAAGTTTTACCGGAGTTGAAACACATGGCTCAATAGATATTATAGCATCGCAGGGAAATTTTAATGTAAAAATAGAAACCGATCAAAACCTGTTGCAGTATATAGAAACCTATGTAGAAAACGGAAGGTTGATTGTGCGGTTTAAACAAGGAATATCATTGTCTAATTTCCGTGGTGCAAAAGCTTACGTATCTGCTCCGCAGTTAAATGCTTTTGAAACACATGGAAGTGGTGATATTAACAGCCAGGGAAAAATTTCAGATCCTAATAAAATATCTATTGGCGTTTCAGGCAGTGGCGATATAAACCTTGAACTGGATTGCCCTGATATAACAACCGAAACACATGGTAGCGGAAATATTACATTAGCGGGCGAAACAAAAAGCCTCACTTGCAAAACAAATGGAAGCGGCGATTTAAAAGCTGCTAACCTTAAAGCAGAAAATGTAAAAACTTCTATACATGGTAGTGGCGATAATGAAGTTTTTGCCAGCGAATCTCTTGACGTAGAAATTTCCGGCAGCGGAGATGTGCATTATAGGGGAGAACCAAAAATATCTACTTCCGTTCATGGAAGTGGGTCTGTGTCTAAGATGTAAATGACTGTTTCATACAATTAAAAGCCGCTCAATATTTGTTGAGCGGCTTTTGATTTTCTTAACTAATTTCTATTTCTCATTCCATTAGCTCTCTTTTTTGCATTACCAGTCTAATAAAACATTGAAGCCAATTGTTGTAAACTTATCTTTTTCCAATCCTTTTTTATAAAATAGCCCTACGGTGATACCATGCCCGTACCAATTTTCATTTGATGAACTAAAACGAACGCCTGCCCTGGCTATCGGACCATAACTGGCACCATTAAAATCGGAATATGAGCTATGTGATATATTCACTTTATAATACCCGAAACCAAGCCCAAAATATCCGCCGAAATTATTTTCATTATCAATGGTGCTTTTGCAGCCAATATTATAATCGAGTACCACAGGTAAGTCATAGGCAAAAGCAATACCTGCATCATTGCCATAGGTATTAGACATTATACCAACACCAATACCCAATGGCAGACCAACACTAATAGAAGAATTTTCATTTTCTACAAAATTGTAACGCGGAAAATAAGACAGGTTGGTTTGTGCCATTGTTAATGTGCCACCTCCTGTTTTACCATTCAGAACAGATATGTTGGTGCCAAATGCATGCATTAAGTTTTGTGAATAAATTTTCAGCGGTAGCATGAAAATAATAGTAATAGCAAAAAATAAAATCCTGCGCATAATGAAGGGAATTTTTTTAGATTAGGGTCGTCGATTTAATTATCGAAATCAGGGCTTCTTCTTTTTATCTTCCGGGATCAGAAACGTGATGGGTTGCATTATAAAATAAGGTATGGGAACATTTTGTTGTATTGCAGGTTCCCAATCGGGGCTGCCAATCAATACCTGCATGGCTTCTGTTTCACATTGCCTGCACCTGGGTGTAGACGAAACAACTTTTACATTGCTAATAACGCCTTCTTCGCTTACTTTAAAACTAAGCAATACCCGAACTTCGCCGGCTGGTACATTAGGATCGTCAATAACAGTTCGGTTAAGTTTTTTACTTAAATATTTTTGCCAGCCTTCAGACCCGCCCTTAAAGCGGGCGGGCTTCATTACAATATAATTTTTGATTTCCGCGCCACTTTCGTCCCAACCCTTCTGATCTTTTACTTCCTGCTTTTCATTGAAACTGGCCCAGGATTTTTTCTTTCCACTTTTATAGTAATAAGTTGCTTCATCAGGTTTGCCATCGGTGTATGATGCAACAATAAGCAATTTACCGTCCTCGGAATAATTATTAAAACTCCCAACAGGCGTTTTTATAGAGTTATCTGCATAATCGCCTTCCGATTTCAGCACGCCTGTTTTCATATAAAAATCTTTTCCATGCCAGGCATTATTAAGGCGGTACATTTTTACACAGTTATAAGCACTGTCTTTGGTAGTTTGATGACCGTCTTTGGCAACAAATATAAATGTGGTATCTGTTTGACAGAATGAATTTTTGCAATAACCAATAAGTAGTAAGCAATAAAACAATTTCATAAGGGAAATCGGTTAGATTTTTTGTGGTTTTAATTATGTGTCCGAAAGATAACGAAATACGGTAAGTCTAAATTGTATTTTTATTTTTTCCGAAGTTGAGATATGGAAATAAATATATATGCGTCAATTCCTAGGTGTATGTTTTTATTGTATTATATTAATCCTCTTATAATGATAGTTTGTTTCGTCATGCTTCGTGGGACACGAACCATGACGAAATTTTCCTTTGCGCCCTTTGCGAGAAATAATGTCGTCTATTTCTCCCTTATTGCCTTAAACTCGCTTCCATTGTGCCATTTCGGCCAATCATGGCTGTATGCCAATTCTTTTCCCAGCCCAAATAGTAATTGCAAATCTTCTACTGCACCGGTGAGGTTCCAGGTATTTGCGTTGTATTCATCTGCGGGGCGATGATAATATTTTTCAGTGTATTCTTCTTCACGTTGCTTGCCATACTCTTTGCCTTTTTCTGCATGGTCTAAACCGGCGCTAATGGTAATGGAGGGAACACCCACTTTTGCAAAATTGAAATGGTCTGAACGAAAATAATGGCCTGCTTCCGGATGCAGCTCTGGTGCAATATAGCGACCTTGCTTTTTCAATTCGGCTTCCAGCATGTCTTCCAGTTCAGACTGCCCTTTTCCACCGCTAATGCCCAGGTCTTTTGTTTTGCCAATAATATTAACGCCATCAATATTGATATTAGCAACAGTTTTGGCCAATGGATACACCGGGTTCTTTCCATAATATTCTGAACCCAGCAAGCCTTGCTCTTCTGCAGTAACCGATAAGAACACGATTGTTCTTTCGGGTTTTTCTTTTAGCGATTGAAAGGCTTTTGCAATTTCAATAATTGAAATTACGCCGCTGGCATTATCCAATGCACCATTGTAAATAGAATCGCCTTTTTCATCCGGCTTGCCAATACCTAAATGATCCCAATGAGCAGTATAGATAATATATTCATCCGGATATTTAGTGCCTGTTATTTTTGCAATCACATTGTGAGAAGTATTGAACACTGCATTTACTTTAATGCTTGCAGATAATTGTACACCCAGCGTCTCAGGTTTAAAACCGCGTTGGTTAGCTTTTGTATACAAAGAAGTATCTTTTCCCGAAGCTTCCAATATTTTCTTTGCGGCATCTGCACTTACCCAACCCATTAGCGGGCAATTATAAGCTGTACTTTTTCTTGTATCCAGGTGCAATTTTGTTCCGCCATTAGAATTTTGTACCACATTAAATGGATAAGAAGCTGCGGCTGTATTGTGAATTATCAAACATCCCTTTGCGCCCTGGCGTGCCGCTTCTTCAAACTTATATGTCCAGCGGCCATAGTAAGTCATTTCTTTTCCTTTAAACAAACTGGTGTCGCCCACTGTAAAACCCGGATCGTTCACCATTACCAGAACAATTTTTCCTTTTACGTCAAGGCCGGCATAATCGTTCCAGTTGTTTTCGGGGGCTACCACGCCAAAGCCTGCAAATACAACTTCGGTATTATTTATTACTACAGGCGTATCTGTTTGCTTGGTCCAGATAACATAATCAGTCATGTTCTGAAATGCAAGCTCTCCTTTAGCTGTTTTAATTTTTAAAACAGGCGGAGTGGCAGGTTTTATTTCTACCATGGGCACATCCTGCACATAGCTATTGCCATTGCCGGGTTCTAACCCAAGCGATTTAAACTGCGATTGAATATATTCTACCGTACGTGTTTCGCCCAATGTAAAAGGCCTTCTGCCCTGGAAAGAATCAGTAGAAAGAAAAGCAATCTTTTTTGCCAGAGAGTCGGCGTTGATTACCGATGCACTTTCATTGCTTTTGCCTGCATTTGATGTGGGCTCATTAGAATTACATGCTGCCAAACAAAACAGCAGGCATGCGCCGGTAAAATATAAAACAGTTTTCATGAAATGGAAGTTTTAGTGAAAATAAGAAAAATGTAAGACAACCTTGATTCAGTTGATATACCAGGCTATTCAAATGTTATGCATGAAGAAGCTTTTGTGGTGAAGAAAAAGCATTAGTCTGATTAGAATTCGCTTGGCATTTTTGGCAGCTTCTCATATCCCTCCTTCGTCGGGATGACAAAAAAGCGAATGGATGACAAAAAGGGAATGGATCACAAAGGCAGTTGATATTGTTACACAATAAAGTAAGGCGCAAAATAATGACCTGCTTCTTGCCTGAAGACTATCCTTTTAATCCCTTAAATCCACCCAAATCCTCGTCATAGATTAACATACTTCACCGTAATCCATACATCCCTGTTTCTTCCTTTATCATCTGTGCATGAAATTTTTACAGGGCCTTCATCTGGCACAAAAAATTGTTTTTGCCCGATAGC
The DNA here is from genome assembly GCA_044227095.1 of Chitinophagaceae bacterium. Taxonomy (GTDB): domain Bacteria; phylum Bacteroidota; class Bacteroidia; order Chitinophagales; family Chitinophagaceae; genus JACMLD01. The sequence continues at coordinate 2,369,594 of JBGAFV010000001.1, forward strand.
GCATGATTTGTAAAACTTATTGTTGATATACCAATACAACATATTGGCATCTGCAGCAGCACGGCAAACCAGCTGCAAAGGTTCAGGATGTTTTTTGCTAATGAGGTACTCCGTTCCATTTGATGGAGAAGTTATTTGTGGTGCACCTTCTTTAAATATTTTTTCGCAAGCGGAATTGTGTGGCGGTATATGCGCATACACCACTTTGTTATCCTGCATCCAGGCCTGCATTTCAGGTGCAATCATTTTATACAGTTTCTTTTTATAGCCGGTAGCAGGCACACAACTCTGACAATAAGAAATTGTTTCGTCTGCATTTACCATTATCTCTTGCATATTGTCGCATTTTTTTGCAGACGAGATCAAGGGAATAAAATAATCTGTAACAATATTTGTACAATAATCGTTTGGTGGCAAACCAGTTTCAGAGCAAACCTGTCTTATATCGCAATCTTTAGGTTGAGTGTACCAATCCTGGTCGCTATCATAATCAATAGTATTAAAGATTTTGAAGAGCAGTGGCGTAGCAATATTGGCGCCGCTCAGTTCCGGTATGCCCTGTGCAGAAAAATTACCTGTCCATATGCCTATTGTATAATGTTTATTATAGCCAATGCTCCATGCATCTCTTCTTCCGTAAGATGTACCTGTTTTCCATGCAATCTTGGGCATGTGTTCGGTACTGCCCCAGCTAATTGGAAAATCGGGCCGGTTTACTTTTGACAATGTTTCATTGATCATAAAGTTTGCAGCAATTGTTAATACTTTTACTTTTTTATGTAAGGTATCAGCCTGGCAATAAGAAGGCTGCACATAAACACCTTCATTGGCAAAAGCACTGTACAAGCCCGTTAGTTCTTCCAGCGTTGCGCCGCACCCACCAAGTATTAATGAGAGTCCAAGCTTTTGCTGATCTCTTCTTACCTGTTCAAAATTGCAGGCTACTAATTTTTGTACCAGTTTATCTTTACCTAATACCCGTAAACTTTTTACCGCAGGAATATTAAGCGAATGCTCCAATGCATATTCCATGCTTACATAACCATTGAATTTCTTATCATAGTTTTCTGGCGCATAGCCCTGGTAGTTAACCGCTACATCGGAGATAATTGTTTTTGGTGTAAGCAAACCTTCGTCAATACAGAGGCCATACAAAAGTGGTTTTAAAGTACTACCTGGTTGACGAATAGCTGCTGCACCATTTACCTGGCCCGCATCTATTGTGTCTTTAAAATTTGCAGAACCCGTATAAGCAATTACATTATGGGTTTGATTGTTGATGACAATCACCGCAGCATTGCGAATATTTTTCAACGTTATTGTTCTTGAATAATCGGCCACAAGTTTCTCCACCTTGTCCTGCGTGTTCATGTCAATATAAGTCTTTATAATCGGGCCTTCCCGCATCTTTAATTTATAAGAAAGGTGTGGAATGTATTCCGGAACTGTGCCGCGTATGGCGGTCAAAGGTTCGTCAAGCGCATCTTTTATTTCTTTTTGTGTAAATACTTTGTCCCTTGCAAATTTTTGCAGCCAAAGGTTTCTTTCTTTTACAATAAGATCGTTATTGCGCCCAATTACTAAAGAAGATGGCCTGTTGGGTATTATACTTAAAGCAGTAATTTCTGCCAGCGATAAATGATCCGGGTTCTTTTTAAAATAAAGAATAGAAGCAGATTTTACACCTTCTATATTGCCACCGTATGGTACAAGATTAAGATAGAGTTGCAGTATTTCGTCTTTGCTGTATTGTAGTTCCAGTTGCAATGCACGGAACATTTCTATAAGTTTATTAAAGTAGGTCCTTCTTTTTGGTTCCAGCGCTCTTGCCACCTGCATGGTTATGGTTGATGCGCCGGATGTTCGTTTTAGCCGGAATATATTTTTAGTAAAAGCCCTTGTAATGGCAAACAGGTTAATGCCGGGATGGTAATAAAAATATTTATCTTCCTTTTCAATAATTGTTTTCCTAAGCAAAGGAGAAATTTCATTCAACTCTGTTTTCATTCGCCATTGCTGATCTTTTGTAAGAAAAGCATGTATTACTTCACCTTTATTATCTGTAACAATTGTGGAGTATTCAATCTTAGTAGGAACAGGAAAAATAAAGTTGAGAAGAAAAAAAAGAACAATCAATGCCGCAACACCAATGATTATTTTTCTAAAAAACCTTTTTATATAAGCTGAATTAAACCGCATGTTCTGCGCAAATGTATCAATTAACAAATCCTTATCGCATCAAATTTGTAAAGAAAGCCGCTTGCTCTATACCTTTCCTTTGTAATTATTATTACCATGGCACCGCAAGGGCATCCTCCATAAGTGTTCCCCTCTAAATTTCAGGCATTCTTTTTTAAATAAAATTAATCAAGCCTGTTTTTTACAATCATTTTAGTATTTTAACACTGGTTTTTAAAAACACCTTAACCAAACCTCTATATGCGTATCGCAAAACTTTTTGTAATTCCGGTAATCATCGGGATTATTTTTTTGTATGGCTGTAACCGCCAGGCCGTTGCTCTAGATTATACCAATGCAAAAGATGAAGTTCCCCAGCTCGGAAACCTTGTGTTCCGGTTTAATAAACCGCTTGTGAATGACTCACTCCTTAACCGGTGGGATTCTACTGAGTATATTTCTTTTGAACCAAAGATTCCCGGCCGCTTCCGCTGGGAGCATGGGGACGAACTCGTTTTTTCTCCCGCAAGGCCATTGACTGCTGCCACAACATACAAAGCAAAACTTGGCAGCGAATTGTTGCGCTATTCAAAATTTGGAAAGGTTGAGAAAGGCGATAACCTTGTCTTTAGTACACCCGATCTTAAACTTGAAAATACCAACACTACCTGGGTATTGCAGGATGAAAACAGTAAGGTGGCTGTTCCGGAAGTTGATCTTTATTTCAATTACCCTGTAAACCCAGGCACGTTAAAAGATAAATTGGCCGTTACTGTTGATGGAAAGACTGCAAATTATACTTTGCAAACGGTATCAGATGATAATAAGATTTCGCTTCGCCTTACAGGTTTGCCAACAGAAGACAGGGATTACGAAGTAAAAGTTAGTCTCGATAAAGGTTTGATACCACAAGGGGGAACCAATGCCACAAAAGAGAAATCAGAAATAAAAGCGCTGATTCCTTCGCCATTTAATCTTACTGTCAACGATGTTAATTCCGAACACGACGGAACAACCGGAACCATTACCATAAGAACAAGTCAACAGGTGTCTTCAGAAAACCTTGCCTCCTTTATAAAATTTGAACCAGCGGTTAAGTTTACTGTTGAACCTTCTGATGATGGCTTTATTATTAGCAGCGAAGGTTTTGATGCATCAAAAAGTTACGAGCTTACGCTAACCAAAGGCATACGCGGAAAAATTGGCGGCGTATTAAAAGATGAATACAAAAACAATTTTGCTTTTGGTAAAATGGAGCCTGCTGTAAGTTTTGTAAACAGGCAGGCAGTATATCTTGCCGGACAGGGTAATAAAAATATTGAAGTAAAACTGGTAAGCGTAACAAAAGTAAAAGTTATCATTTCAAAAATTTATGAGAACAACCTGCTTGCTGCACAACGTGGTTACTATCCCAAAGAAAATAACAACGAAAGAGATTATTACGATGGCGAAGATGAAAGTGATGCAGTAGTGGGCGATGTGATTTATGAAAAAGAAATTGATACAAAGACTTTGCCTAAGAGCGGATCTGCACGTTTGTTCAATTTTAATATAGAAGACAAGCTGCCCGATTTTAAAGGCATTTATCACATCAAAATAAAGTCAACAGAAGATTATTGGGTAAGCGACAGCCGGTTTATTTCATTGTCAGATTTTGGTTTGATTGCAAAAGAAGGCACAGACAAAATTTTTGTGTTTGTTAATTCGCTTAAAACCGCCATGCCCGTAAATGGTGTAAACGTACTGGCTTATGGCGGCAATAATCAATTATTAGGAACAGCAGTTTCTAATGCTGATGGCGTTGCAGAAATAAATTATGCCAAAAAGGAATTTGCAGGTTTCAGGCCGGCTATGATTATTGCTAAAACAGAAAATGATTTTAGCTACCTGCCATTTAATAGCACAAAAGTAAACATGAGTCGTTTTGAAACAGGCGGCAAGCATATCAATTCAACAGGGCTTGATGCATTTATTTATGCAGAACGTGATATTTATCGCCCCGGTGAAAAAATAAATTTCTCTGTTGTAATACGAGACAGGTTATGGAAATCTCCCGGCGAACTTCCGGTTAAATTGAAATTCTTATTGCCTAATGGCAAGGAATTAAAAACATTCCGTAAAAATTTAAATGAACAGGGGTCGCTGGAAGGAAATGTAGATATAGCAGCATCTGCTATTACAGGAAGTTATTCGCTTGAAGTATATAATGGTAACGATGTATTGCTGGGCAGCCAGAATTTTATGGTAGAAGAGTTTGTGCCAGATCGCATTAAAGTAACTGCGAAGCTGGATAAAGAAAGCCTAAGCACTGGTGAATCAACCAAACTAAGCATCAATGCTGTTAACTTTTTTGGTCCGCCTGCTGCCAACAGAAATTATGAGTGTGAGATACAGGTAAAGCAAAATTCTTTCAACCCCAAAAAATATACACACTACAATTTTACAATTGCTAACCCGGGTATTGCATTTGACAAAGCTGTAAAGGAAGGCAAAACAGATGAAAGCGGTAATGCGAATGAAACTTTTACTGCCAAAGCAGAATACAAAAATGTTGGTTTGCTGCAGGCAAGTTTTTATACAACAGTATTTGATGAAACAGGAAGACCGGTTAGCAGAAGCACGTCTGCAGATATTTATACGCAACAGGTATTTTTTGGTATTGGCGAAGATGGCTGGTGGTATTATCCGCTAAACCAGGCAATCAAATTTCCTTTAATAGCTATTAATAAAAGTGAACAGGTTACAACAACGCAGGCAAAGGTTGAGGTGATAAAACATGAATATAGAACAGTGCTTACAAAGAATGGCGAATACTTCCGCTATGAATCTCAGAAAGAAGATAAGATTGTAGCAAGTAATAACATTACAGTTTCCGGAGAGAATGCAAGTTTTGCATTTACACCCCGCACACCAGGTAATTATGAATTGCGTGTGTCTATACCCGGTGCAAACAGTTATGTAACAAAAGATTTCTACAGCTATGGTGGATGGGGCAACGATGACAACAGTTCTTTTGAAGTAAGCACCGAAGGCAATATTGATATTGATGTAGACAGGAATGCTTACAATGCCGGTGAAACTGCAAAAGTTTTATTTAAAACACCTTTTAGTGGAAAAATGCTGGTAACAATGGAAACTGATAAAGTAGTTTCTTACCAGTACGTAAATGTAGATGGCAGGCAGGCATCGCTTGACTTGAAACTCACGACTGATCATTTGCCGAACGTATATATAACCGCTACATTAATAAAACCACATGATGTAAGCGATATTCCACTAATAGTAGCGCATGGTTACAGGAATATAATGGTAGAAGAAAAAAGCCGTAAAATGGATGTAAAGATTGAAGCGTCTGCAGCAGTACGTTCACGTACACATCAGAAAGTAACTGTAAAAGCAGAGCCGGGTACTAATGTAACACTGGCTGCTGTAGATAATGGCGTATTGCAAGTGAGCAATTTTGAAACGCCCAATCCTTACGGGTATTTCTATGGCAAGCGATCGCTTGATGTAACAGGCTATGATATGTATCCATTGTTGTTTCCTGAAATAAGGGCAAGATTAAGCAGTACTGGTGGTGATGGCGATCTTGAATCAAATAAACGCAGCAACCCAATGCCCAACAAGCGTATAAAAATTGTAAGCTATTGGAGCGGTATTGCAAAAACAAATGGTAGTGGCAACGCAGATTTTGAATTTGATATCCCGCAGTTTAGTGGAGAAATAAGACTGATGGCAGTTGCGTATAAAAACGAAAGTTTTGGCAGCAGCGAATCTAACATGAAAGTGGCCGATCCGATTGTATTAAGCACAGCATTACCAAGATTTTTAAGTCCGGGCGATACAGTTACTGTTCCGGTTACTATTACCAATACAACAAGTAAAGCTACCACTGCAGACGCAACACTTAGTGTAACTGCACCATTACAGGCAGCAGGGCCATTGCAGCAATCTGTTGAGTTGAAAGCTAACAGTGAAGCACCTGCTATTTTTAAAATCATTGCATCACCAGCTATTAGCACCGGAAAAATAAAAGTGGAAGTAAAAGGGATGGGAGAGAAGTTTATAGATGAAACAGATATTACTGTTCGTCCGCCTTCTACATTACAGAAAGTAACAGGCAGCGGAAGTATCGCCGGCAATTCTTCTCAGAAAATAACCATCGGCCTTAGTGATTTTATACCGGGCAGTGGCGATTATAAATTGGTAGTAAGCCGTTCCCCAGCATTGCGTTTGGCAGACCAGTTTGCTTACCTGGTTGAGTATCCTTATGGTTGTACCGAGCAAACAGTATCTGCAGCATTTCCGCAATTGTATTACGGAGATTTAGCCGATTTGTTTAACACTGGTAAAGGAAGCAAATCTTCTGCAAACTTTAATATACAGGAAGCTATACGTAAAATAAAGCTGAGGCAATTGTACAATGGCGGTATTACATTATGGGATGGAGAAGGAACAGAGCATTGGTGGGCATCTGTGTATGCAGCACATTTTTTAATTGAAGCACAAAAAGCAGGTTATGATGTAGACAATGGATTGCTGCAAACCCTGCTCAACTTTTTAAATTCCAAATTGCGCAACAGGGAAACCATTCTTTATTATTACAATCAGAAGGAGCAAAAGAAAATAGCACCAAAAGAAGTAGCGTATAGTTTATATGTACTGGCTGTTGCAGGCAAGCCAAACATCAGCGCAATGAATTATTATAAAGCCAATCCTGCTTTACTTGCGTTGGATAGCCGCTATTTGTTATCTGCGGCCTATGCAGTTGCTGGCGATAAAGCAAGGTTTAAGGAAATGCTGCCAACATCTTTTACGGGCGAAGTTTCAGTAGCACAAACCGGCGGAAGTTTTTATAGCGATATCCGCGACGAGTCTATTGCATTGAATGTATTGATTGATGTTGACCCAACCAATGCGCAAATACCTGTAATGTCAAATCATGTAGTGGAAAAATTGAAGCAAAGAACATGGTACAGCACACAGGAAAGTGCGTTTGGTTTCCTTGCTATGGGCAAGCTGGCAAGAACAGCTAATAAATCAAATGTAACGGCTACTATTTCATCTAATGGAAAAGTTGTTGGTTCGCTTGATAATCCAACGAGTTTGCAGTTTACTTCTAAACAGCTTGGCGGTTATAATATTGATATAACTACTAAAGGAAATGGTAACCTGTATTACTGGTGGCAGAGTGAAGGCATCAGCGCAAGCGGTGCATACAAAGAAGAGGATAATTATATAAAAGTGAGGAGAAGATTTTTTGATCGTTATGGACGGCCAATTAGTGGTAACACATTTAAGCAAAATGATTTGGTTGTGGTACAGCTTAGTCTTGAAAAATCTTATACTGGCTCAGTAGAAAATATTGTGCTTACAGATTTATTGCCTGCAGGTTTTGAAATTGAAAACCCGCGTACAAAGGAATTACCGGGCATGGAATGGATAAAAGATGCCAGCAACGCAACATACCTTGATGTACGTGACGATCGCATCAACCTGTTTGTAAATTTATACAGCAGCAGGCAATTGTACTATTATGCAGTTCGTGCAGTTAGTCCGGGTGTATATAAGATGGGGCCGGCCAGCGCAGATGCGATGTACAATGGAGAATATCATTCTTATAATGGCGCAGGAACAATTAAAGTAGTGCAATAAAATAATTAAGTGACGTTATTGCGAGCCGCTAATGAAGATTAGGCATGTGTAGCGACTTTATAACTACGAAGCAATGCGGATTTGTTTTAATGCAGATTACTATATTCTCACAATAATGTAACTAAACCCTAAACCTTCTATTTTGAAAAAGTTATTGAGATATATCTTTCGGTTTGTGATTGGCTTTATAGCATTCGTGTTGCTATATCTTGGGTGCGCTTATGTTTTATCGCGACTGACAGTTGATAAAGAGACCGGACAGCCTGAAGACATGGCTGTTTATATAAAGACAAATGGTGTGCATACAGATATTGTAGTGCCTATACAAAATGATCAGCTCGACTGGAGCAAAGAAGTAAAGTTTGCCAACACACATTTACAGGATACAGCTTCAATAAAATGGCTGGCGATGGGTTGGGGCGATAAAGGATTTTATCTGCAAACACCTACCTGGTCTGATCTTAAATTCAGCGTTGCATTTAAGGCTGCATTTGCATTAAGTACAACGGCTATCCATGCTACATTTTATGGCGACTTAAAAGAAAATGAGTCTTGCAAAAAAATAATGATCAGTAATGCTGAATATGCAAAGTTGATAGCGTATATCAATGATAGTTTTCAAAAAGATGCTGAAGGCCATGTAATGAGAATTGTTACCAATGCCAACTATGGTAATGCTGATGCCTTTTATGAAGCAAAAGGAAGTTACAGCATGTTTCACACCTGTAATACATGGGCAAATAATGCACTAAAAAGCTGTGGCCAAAAAGCCTGCTGGTGGACACCTTTCGACACGGGTATTTTCCTTAAGTATAAATGATATGCATTGATGCTGGCGGTAGTTTTTAACAGCTACCGCTGCTTCAGGCAATTTGCTATTTTAAAAACAAAAAATAAAAGTATGAATCAGAAACCTTCCGCTGCCTTTGTTGCAGCATCATGGATTGCATTGGCTGTTGGCGCTATTGGTTTTATTATCGGGTTATGGAGAGCAGATATGGCATTAAATGAAAAGGGATATTATTTTACAGTATTGATGTTTGGTTTATTTGCTGTGGTATCACTGCAAAAAAGTGTACGAGATAAAATTGAAGGTTTATCAGTTACAGATCTTTACTATGCAATTTGCTGGTTTGCCACAATCCTATCGATAGTATTGCTTGTTGTAGGTTTATGGAACGCTACATTATTGCCGAGTGAAAAAGGCTTTTACGCTTTTGCATTTTTGCTTGGTTTGTTTGGTGCTATCACTGTGCAAAAAAATATAAGAGATGCGCAGAATGTAAATAAAAGCGAATAGCTTTAACAAATCTTGCTAATCAATAAAAAGCGGATCATTCATCAAATGATCCGCTTTTTATTTTATATTAATAATGTTGCCAATGGCCAGGTACCCATTTTGAACCGCCACGTGTTTCTTTCCAGTAGCCATCTGTCCAACGAGCACCATTGTGTGGTCTTTCCCAACGGCCTTCGTGCCAAACATAATGGCCGTTTGTCCAAACCCAATCTCCGCTAATCCATATATGCTCGCGGCTTGGAGGAGCAGGCCTTACATAAACTACTTCTCTTGGCCGCTCGTGCACTACATATGTGGGTGCGCAGGATACCAATGAAAACATTGCTATGATAATTGCAAAAGGTAAAACATACTTTTTCATAAAATCATTTTTAAGTGTAGGAATATGACTGCTAAATGGGTATTGGTTTAACATTCAGTTCTTAACAAAAACAAAAAGTATAGTGATATTACTGCTCTACAGCGAGATGTTATAATAAAACGTAGCTGTTAACGTGTGTTTAACCGTTTGCAATTATTGATCGTTATTGCTAATTGCAACAGGGGTTTGTACATGTTGGAATTACAGCGATGAAGCAATAGAGTCTTCCATAATGAGAAGGTTGCTTTATTGCTTTATCGCCACAACACATTAGTCTTTGGAAATAATTATTGCATTGTCAATAGCGTTTGAAGAGAAGCCAACTTAATATTCTTTTGGTTCCATTGATGTATGTCTGACACGTAAAACACGAATAACATTGTTGTCGTAGCGATAGGCAATTCTGTAATGATGGATTTCAAGTGCCCGATAAGAGTTATCGTTATTGATTTTGTATTTGTCTGGGTTGTAAATTTCAGGATTAGAATTCGCCTTATTAACTGCTGCAATAATTTCCTCTAATATTTTTAGTGCATTTTGAGGAGAGTCTTTGCTGATATAGTCATACAAAGATTTCATATGTAATTGAGATCGTTTTGTCCATACAACTTCATATGTATTTCTTACCATTTTTTAATGAGTTGCAGCATTTCTTCGGAAGAAATATAATTGCCAGATTTGTATTCAGCTTCAGCTTCAGCTAATTCCTGGTTGTATTGATGTACATCAGTTTTTTGAGATGATTGTAGAAATGACTTTATAAAATCTAAAAGAGAAGCTTTTTGTTCAGGAGTAAGTTTTACCCAATATTCACTTAACTCAACATCTAATAACGTAGCTGCCATTGTACCGTTTTTTACAAATTTAACTTTTTTTGGTGCAAATGATTATTTGATCATCTACAATGACATTTGTTTATTTACCCACTACCGGTACCACAGCCAAACTTTCATTGCCGTCTTCGCTTACTGATTGCACGGCAAAAAAATAATTGTCTTTTGAGTAAGGCAGAGTAATACTTGTTTCCTTAGTAAAGATTTTCTTTTGCCATACTGCGCTGGTGGTTTCACGCATTAGCACATAAAACCCTTTTGGCTTTCCGCTTTTTGGATTTGCCCAGGAAAGAAAAGTAAAATTGTCCAGCTTCTTTACATCTACAGTTACATTCTGCGGCATTGACGGGGATTTTGCAAGATTGGCAAGGTTGCAAAGGTTAAGTGCAGTGTTTTTGCGCAGGTATTCAAAATCCATAAACTCTGCAAGATCGCCATATTGTACACCGTTTTCTTTGCGAATATCTTGGTGCTGGTGATTATAGTTCTCATTCATTTCTGTAATGCGCACAGCGGTAAAACCATTTAGTACATATGGGGTATGATCTCCGCCACGCAGAAAACGATCGTTCCTGTAAACCATTACCACTTCTAAATTATCAATGTAACGTTCACCGGTTTCTTTTACATAACGGGCAAGTTGCCTGGCTTTTCCATCATTCTCTAATCCAAGCTGGCGTATGTTGGCAGCATTTTTATCTGTTAATTCATATGCAGGCAAGCCCTCGCTGAATACACGTATGCGGGTGTTGTCAATAATATTTGTTTCGCTGCTGTTGTTGCTGCCCATAATATCATTGTTGAGCACAGCCTCAAGGTTGAGGTTGTCTTTTTTCATTTTGCTTGCTATAAGATTTGCGCCCAGCAAACCTTGCTCTTCTCCGCTAACAGCAATAAAAATGATAGTTGCTGGAAAAGAATATTTACTCATTACACGTGCACATTCTATAACTGCTGCAGTTCCGCTGCCATCATCATTAGCGCCGGGTGCATCACCTGTTCTGTCCATTACATTACTACGTCGGCTATCCATATGTCCGCTAATTAAAAAAATACGGTTATCGTTTGGATCTGTTCCTTTTAATGTAGCTACAGTATTGCCCAATACCAATGGCGCATCTACGCGTTTGCCATCTGCAGGTAATGTTGTTGTATCTACAATAGCGGTTAAACGGCCGCCCGATTGTTTAGCAAATTCATTAAACTTGCTAAGCACCCATAACCTTGCAGCGCCAATTCCTTTTTTAGGATCTGTTTGTATACTTAACGTGCTGCGTGTGCCAAATGCTACAAGTGATTTTATATAGGATTGCAATGAATCTGCAGAAACTTCTTTCACCATTTTTTCAATAGCAGGATCTTTTTGAATAATGGTTTGGGAAAATAGAGTGGAAATACAAAAAAGTAAAACAATGCTAACGCTGAATTTTCTCATGTGCATATGATTTGGTAACTAAAATTAAAGGAATGCTTTTTAGTATTATCAAAGCCCTGGAATTAAATTTTAGAATATCTACCAGCTGAGAAATTTACCACATAGGCACAATAGGTATAAAAGGAACACAATAGAGAGAACCTAATGTGCAAACTATGTTTCTATGATACTATGTGTTGAAAAAAATCAAAATGTCCATTCTCTTATACCTATAACCTTACACCCTTCACGTTCCTAATACCCGTATTTCTTTTTCCAGCGCTGGCGCAAAAATTTTCTAAGTTCCTCTTCTCTTGCATTCTGCCCGGGGTTATAAAAAACTGATCCGCTTATTTTTTCTGGCAAGTATTCCTGTTCAGAAAAATTATTTTCATAGCTGTGAGAATATTGGTAGCCCTTGCCATAATCCAGGTTTTTCATAAGACGGGTAGGGGCGTTGCGTATATGTAGTGGTACAGGTAAATCTCCATGTTGTTTTACAGCAGCCAAAGCAGCACCAATTGCTTCTACTGCAGCATTGCTTTTTGGTGAAGAAGCAAGATAAGTAGCGCACTGCGATAAAATAATTTGCGATTCCGGGTAACCAATTTTATTAACTGCTTCAAAAGTTGCATTGGCCATTACCAGTGCAGTTGGATTGGCATTGCCAATATCCTCGCTGGCAAGTATAACCATACGGCGGGCAATAAATTTTACATCTTCACCGCCTTCAATCATCCTTGCAAGCCAGTATACTGCTGCATTAGGATCACTACCTCTTACAGATTTTATAAATGCTGAAATGATATCATAATGTTGCTCGCCTATTTTATCATACAATGCAATGCGTTTTTGTGCAATATCCATTACAATGTCGTCTGTAATAACAGCGTTATTGCCCAATGAATCTGTTACCAGTTCCAGCAGGTTAAGCAGTTTGCGGGCATCACCGCCGGAAATATTAATCACCGCCTCAGTTTCTTTTAGTGTAATATTTTTTTTGCTTAGTTCAACGTCAGCTTGTAAAGCATGTTGAAGAAGTGCTACCAGTTGCTTTTCATCCAGCGGTTTTAAAATATATACCTGGCAACGGCTTAGCAATGCCGAGTTTACTTCAAAAGAAGGGTTTTCTGTAGTGGCACCAATTAAAGTAATAATGCCTTTTTCAACTGCACCAAGCAAAGCATCCTGCTGGCCTTTGTTGAAGCGATGGATCTCATCTATAAAAAGAATGCAATCCTGTTTTGTTTTTGCTGTTTCTATTACTTCTCTTACTTCTTTTACACCGCTGCTAATGGCACTTAATGTAAAGAACGGCGCATTTAAAGTATGTGCAATAATATTAGCAATAGTAGTTTTGCCCACTCCCGGAGGCCCCCATAAAATCATAGAAGGAAGCTTGCCGTTTTCTATAGCAGTTCTTAATACACTGCCTTTACCGGTTAAATGTTGCTGCCCGGCAAGATCATCAAGTTTTGTTGGACGCAGGCGTTCTGCTAAAGGGGGAATCATAAATCAAAGTAACAAAAAAAGAGGCTTAGTGTTCGTGGAAAGTGTGGTATGGAGTATTTAGTATTCAGATACTCGGCCAGCGAAGTATAAAGAATATTGTCTACAGTATTTAGAGTCTCGGCCAGGATAATACTATGCTAGGTATTCTTAGTGCGAAGACTCCGGCCAAGTCTAAATACCCTATACTAAATCCTGAATACTATTTAACATTTGCCTGTAAGAACGCAGCAATTTTTGCAAAAGAATCCAGCAAGTCTGGTCCATCCCATCCATGCCCGTCATTAGGGTAATATACAAATTGATTGATGACACCCAAAGACTGCAGTTTATCCTTTACTATAGTAGATTGAGAAGGCGGTACTAGAGGATCTGCTCCTCCATGCAGCAATAAAGTTGGTGGAGATTGTGCTGTTATAAAATTATATGGACTTGATTGCTGGTAAATGGCGGCATTTGTGGTGGGTATTGCGCCTGTTACATTCAGCATTAATACAGCAACAAGCGGATTGGAATTGTATAAACTTACCAATTCTGTAGGGCCAAAAAAAGATATTACTGCTTTGGGTTTTACAGGACTGCTGTATTTATAAGCTTGCAACAATGCAAGGTGGCCGCCTGCACTTGCACCAAGCAATGCCCATTTATCAGAAATATGGTATTCATTTCTTTTACTGTACAAAAATTCTGCAGCTGCTTTTACATCATTCTCTTGTGTTGGAAAAAGATTAGCTCCATTTGCAGCAAGCCTGTAATTAAAATTAATAATTGCGTAGCCTGGTAAGAGCGTTTGCAGTCCCGAAACGTAACTCGTAAAATCTGCTTTATCACCTTCATTCCATCCGCCACCATGAATGAGTACCAAAACTTTTGTGGTGTCGCTGTTGCGGCCAGCCGGAAGATAGACATCCATTTTTTGTTTTGGATCTGAACCATAACTCACATCCAGCATGGTTAACGAGGTGCTGGTATTGCTGGTGTCTGTTGCTTTTTTGCATGATGCTGATAAAATCAATAAAGCAAAAAATGCAGCTATAATACGCATGTGCAATGGTTTTAGTTTTAACGCAACTAACTGTAATACAGATGTGAAAGAATTGCCAATCTTGCTTTGGCTTATAATTTATCACTGTCAAATTATCTGCCAAGCTATTTCATAATTATGAGTAGATGATTAATTAATAAGTTCGGTTGTTTGATGCTGATCGTAATTCTACTAAATTTTTATACGCATTTTTTTTATCCACAATAACATTCAATTAATCTTTAATCTGTTTTTAATCTCTAAATTAGAATATCTAAAAACGATTTTATGGGAAATACAATGCAACGGCGACAGTTTTTGCGCCGCCTCACAAGCACTGTCAGTAAACCCCAGCATGAAGTTGCAATCTCCCAAACCGCAGAAGAAAATTATAATAATCCCGAAATTCAATTTAATCCATTAAAAACAGATGGCGTACAATCCGGTATCGCACCATATGCAGGAACGTGGACAGAAAAAGAAATGATCCATCTTTTGCGCCGTCTAATGTTTGGCGCTGCAAAAAAAGATGTAGATAAGATTAAGGGGATGACGTTAAGTGCAGCAGTTGATTTTCTCATTGACAATCCTGTGCAACCAACAACATCTCCTGTTAATGTATACACAACCGGTACAGATACTGGCGGTGTTGCATTTGGTAGTTCTTGGATTGATGCAAATCTTCCTGACCCAACAGATAGCAACACCAGGAACACACTCAACAACAACAGGCTTACCAATTCTTTTAAACCCTGGTGGATGGGATTGCTGATAAATCAGAATACCCATATACTTGAGAAAATGACGCTGTTCTGGTCTAATCATTTTGGAACAGACAATGGCAATAACAACAGGCCAAAAGCAATTTATCAGCATTATAAATTATTGCGCACATACGGGCTTACCAATTTCCGCGATTTGTTGAAAAGGGTAACCATAGATCCGCACATGTTGTATTTCCTTAGTGGTTATACAAGTACAAAGTCTGCACCAAATGAAAACTATGGAAGGGAATTGCAGGAATTGTTTACCGTAGGCAAAGGCCCCGATTCTCATTATACTGAAGATGATGTAAAAGCTGCGGCACGTGCATTAACCGGCTGGACAGTTGCGCAAAGCACTGTAGACGGAACTTATTCAAGCACCTATACAGCATCAAGGCATGATGTTAATGTAAAACAGTTTTCTGCTTTTTATGGCAGTAAAAAAATTGATGCAGCCCCCGCTGCAAACGGTGCGGGCGAGGTTGATCTTTTGATAGACATCATCCTGCAAACAAATGAATGCGCAAAATTTATTGTACGCCGTTTGTATACCTGGTTTGTTTATTACAATATAACCCCTGATGTTGAAGCAAATGTAATTACACCGCTCGCCAATATTTTCAGGAGCAGCAACTACGATATACCCACTGTTTTAAAAGCATTGTTTAAGAGCGAACATTTTTTTGATCCGCTTAACTATGGTTCTATTATTAAAAGCCCGGTTGATCTATACGTATCAATGATCCGGGAATTTAATGTTGCACTTGCACCTTCTCCTGTAGATGTACAATACCTGCACTGGAAAAATATTTATGATAAAGCCAGGCTTGAAGGCCAGGCAATTGGTGATCCGCCAAATGTAGCAGGTTGGACTGCTTATTATGAAGCACCGAGTTTTTATGAACTCTGGATGTCTTCTTCCAGTATACAAACAAAAGCTACTAACCTGAAAGCATTTTCAAATGCAGGAGTAAAAGTTAGTGGCGTAAATATTGTTATTGATTCAGTTGCTTTTAATAAACTATTTGCTGATGCCGGCGATCCGGATGCTGTGGTAAGAAATTTTATACAATACCTGTTGCCGGTAGATGATTTAACAGCAGAACAAAAAGCCAGTATGAAAGCTTTTCTTGTTCCGCCAAATGAATCCAACGCCTATTGGTCTAACGAATGGAACAGGTACCTCGCTAATCCGGCTATGTATTACACAGAAGTAAAAAACATCCTGGACCAGCTGATGCGGCCAATTGTAGCAATGGCTGAATACTACCTGTATTAATTTTTCAGCAACTAAAAGCATCCCAAATGAAACGCAGAAATTTTTTAAAGACAGCGCCGGTATTATCGCTGCCATTTTTAATAAAAGGTTTTCCGGTTGAAGCTATGACGCAAAGCCCGCTGCTTCACCTGGTAGGACAACAATCGCTAATTAACGGAAGGGTATTGGTGTTAATACAACTAAGCGGTGGAAATGATGGATTGAATACAGTTATTTCACTTGATAGATATGCAGAGCTAACTGCTGCACGTTCTAATATTCTTATTCCGCAGGCCAGGGTGCTGGCACTTAATAAAAGTACAGCTACAGGTCTTCACCCTTCTATGACGGAAATGCAATCTTTGTACAACTCGGGAATGATGAATATTGTGCAAGGGGTGAGTTATGCTAATCCAAGTTTCTCTCATTTCAGGGCTACAGATATTTGGCTGACTGGTGCAAGATCAACAGAGTTTCTTTCAACCGGCTGGCTGGGCCGTACTATTGATGAACAGTACCCGGATTATCCGGATGTGTTGCCAAGCACCGATCCGCTGGCTGTACAAATAGGAACGCAGGCCTCGCCAATAATGCAAACCGGGGAAACCAATGCCGCATTTACGCTTACCAGCGTAAGCAACTTTTATAATTTTGTAAGCGGAACGCCACCGGTTTTACCCGATACGCCTTTTAATAACGAGCTTACTTTTATAAGGCAGTTGCAATACCAGACAGATAAATACTCCGGTGTTATAACTGCTGCAAATACAAAAGGAAAAAATTACAATAACGGAAGTGATTATCCTTCTAACAATTCACTGGCGCAGCAATTAAAAATTGTTGCCAAACTTATCAGCGGTGGATTAAAGACACCCATCTATATTGTAAACCACCCTAATAGTTTTGATACGCACACCAACCAGACAGATGCAACAGATCATACAATAGGCACACATGCAAATGCACTTGCATTGCTTTCAAAAGCCATTGGTGTTTTTCAGAATGATTTAATGCAGCAGGGTTTGCAGGATAAAGTAACGGGTATGACCTTTACAGAATTTGGCAGGCGTATAAAATCAAATGATAGTATTGGTACCGATCACGGTACTTCTATACCAATGTTTTTCTTTGGCGCAAAAGTTAATAATGCATTAACAGGAACCAGCCCGGTATTGCCTGCCAATGCAAGTGTAAACGATCAGATTCCAATGCAGTTTGATTTCAGGCAGGTGTATGCAACTGTGCTAAGAGATTGGTTCCAGTTGTCTGATGCAGATCTGCAATCAGTATTTATTAATTCGGCTTTTACTTCATTGCCAATTTTTAGCCAGGCAGCTTTGCCCGTAAACGTAACTGCGTTTACAGGTAACTGGAAGAATGCAGAAGTATCGTTAAAATGGACGGCAGATAAAGAACTAAATATTGATTATTACCAGGTACAACGTTCGGAAGACGGGATAAGCTTTGGCAATATAGGTACGGTTACAGCATTAAACGTATCTACACCACACGATTATCCTTTTTACGATCATAACCTGCAGCAATCATTTTATTACTATCGTTTGAAAATAGTTGAGAAAACGGGGACATTTAAATATTCTTCTGTTTTGTTACTCAAAGATTCGCAGGTGGTAAACGGGGTAAGAGTAAAAATTATACCCAATCCAATCGACAATTGGTTTACCACATCGTTCCAGGATAAAGTAAGCGGCACAATAGTAGTACGCATGGTGGATCTTGCGGGAAAAGAAGTTTGGAAGGCCGAACAACATGCCAATGATGTATACAATCTTTCTTTTACCATCAACAAGCATATTACCCCGGGCGTTTACGTAATGCAGGTTCGGGACAGTACAGAATATGAAGCGTCTATGAAAGTTTTGCTCAGGTAAATATAGAATTCGTGCCTTTAGACATATACAGGGCTTTGCTGAACAAGACAAAGCCCTTTTTTATTTACAAAACAAGTTGAGTATACAATTTATCCAGTGTTTCTTTGGCACTATCGCAAAGCCCCGTATGTGTTTTAGAAGTTTGCACTACAGTGCTGCGTGTAGCAGTTAACCAGCGAAAACGTTCTGCAACGGGTAATTTTCCAATTGGGCCACTGTCTTTGGCGCCTGCGCAAATTTTTTCAAAAGCCTGCAGGTATTGGCCAATTTCAGGAATGTCCAGTTCGCATGCAAAAGCTTTTATTCTTTCACCATCGAGGTGAAATGCAACCTGCAAAAATTTTTGTTTAGGGCAATAGAGTACTACGCCCACATTGAGGAATTCTTCCCGCTCCACTTTTGGAACAATCCGAAGAACGGCATATTCAAATAAGTACTTCTCTTGCATGCTGTGCTTCTTTTAGAAAAATGGCCGAATTGGCAATGCGCAATGATAAAAAACGAATATAGGCTTCTCGATGATCTGCAACAGATGTAAATGGCGCATCCACCAGCAACCATTCATCGGGCACAAGTGAAACAATAGAACGGATACGTTCTGTTGTTAGTATAGATCTGAACTTTGCATCAACACCAGCAAGTTCTGCTGCACGTGGCAAAAGCACATGATCCTTAACGTGTGTAAAAGGCTTTAATGCATGCTCCTCCCAGTTTTGCCATGAATGGTGAAAATACAAAGATGCGCCGTGATCGATTAGCCATAATTCTTTATGCCATAAAAGCATATTGGTATTGCGGTAAGTGCGGTCTACATTAGTAATAAGGCAATCGAGCCAAACTACCTGCGATGCAAGCAAGGGATCAATCGCACTTACTGTAGGATCGAATGTAATAGAGCCCGATAAATAATGCAATCCTATATTAAGACCGGCACTGTTCTTTAACAGATCCTGAATTTCTTCATCGGGTTCTGTACGTCCAAATGCATTATCAAGTTCTGCAAAAACAATTTCAGGCACTTTCATTCCGAGGGCACGTGCTATTTCTCCGCCAATCAATTCTGCAATCAGCGATTTAGGCGCTTGTCCCGCACCACGAAACTTTATAACGTACAAAAAATTATCATCTGCTTCAGCAATAGCAGGCAGGGAGCCACCTTCACGCAATGGCGTAACATATCTTGTTACATGAACTGTCCGGATAGAAGAAGGTTTTGAGTTTTTCAACGGCAATCATTTGAAAATTCTATACATAAGCCCTAACAACAAAAATAGTATTATCTGGCTTGCATAAATAATATTATGGCTTTTCATTTTTCGGTTGATCTTTATAGTTGTAAATATGCCCGGGTAACCATTTTTCCGGTAACTTTCTTTTACCTTCATCCTTTATTTATAACTATAACAACCATTTTTAAGAACAAAGAACAAGAAATATGCTTATCGAACCCAGAATGAGGGGATTTATTTGCTTAACTGCCCACCCAAAAGGATGCGAACAGAATGTACTTAATCAAATAGCGTACATACAATCGAAAGGACATATTGAAGGACCAAAAAATGTTTTGGTAATTGGTGCATCTACAGGTTTTGGCCTTGCATCAAGAATAACTGCAGCTTTTGGATCTGGTGCTGGCACCATTGGTGTTTTTTTTGAAAAGCCGCCTGCTGAAGGAAAGACTGCTTCTCCGGGTTGGTACAATACTGCTGCTTTTGATAAGAATGCCCATGAAGCAGGCTTGTATGCAAAAAGCATTAACGGCGATGCTTTTTCAAACGAAATAAAACAACAAACAATTGATTTGATTAAAAAAGATCTGGGCCAGGTAGATCTTATCATATACAGCCTTGCTTCGCCAGTAAGAACAAATCCGGTTACAGGTATTACACACAGATCTGTTTTAAAGCCAATTGGTGCAAGTTTTAAAAATAAAACTGTTGATTTTCATACCGGCAAAGTTTCTGAAGTATCTATTGAGCCTGCCAATGAAGAGGATATCGCAAATACGGTGGCGGTTATGGGCGGTGAAGACTGGGCAATGTGGATGGATACATTGAATAAAGAAAATTTACTGGCCAACGGCGCTATTACAGTGGCGTATTCATACATTGGCCCCGCAGTTACAGAAGCAGTTTACCGCAAAGGAACCATTGGCCGTGCAAAAGATAACCTTGAAGCAACTGCTTCTGCAATTACAAATTCTCTTGTACCGGTAAACGGAAAAGCATACGTGTCTGTAAACAAAGCACTGGTAACACAGGCCAGTTCTGCAATTCCTGTTATACCCTTATACATTTCACTGCTTTATAAAATAATGAAGCAGGAAGGCATACATGAAGGTTGCATTGAACAAATGCAGCGTTTGTTTAAAGAAAGATTGTATACTAACGCAACCACGCCTGTAGATGATATAGGTAGAATAAGAATTGACGATTGGGAACTGCGTGATGATGTGCAGGCAAAAGTAGCTGCATTATGGACGGAAGCCACTACGGAGAACATGCCTTCAATTGCAGATCTTGAAGGCTATAGAAATGATTTTTATAACCTTTTTGGTTTTAAGGTAGATAAGGTTAATTATACAGACGATGTAAATGAAATGGTAGATATACCGGGGCTGGTTTAATTGTCTGAACCACTATTGCGGCCATAACACGGAGTGTTTCTTTGAAACTATTAAGTTCACAGCTTTACTAACCCTTTTTTAAGAATGAATTTAGTTTAGACTTTATCCTGTTGGTGATAACCTCTTTTATAAAAGCAAATAGGATAAAGCATATGCCCCAGGCAATTACCTGTATGCCGAAGATGGTTGCTACGCCTATAGCGGCAGTACCCATGTTTAATATCATCATCAATCCAAAAATAGCAGAGAGAACCCCAGCCACTACCAGCAACCAGCCCAATACTACATCTTTCTTTACACGCCAGCCGAAACCAAGTATATGAATACCTGTAAGTAAAACCCATAGCCCGTAAATGATGCTAACTATTTTCATCGCTGTAAGCAGGTTTAAGAACATGGCAAATCCAATAAGGGCCGAGCATAAACTCCATATTAAAGAAAAATTATCGCGGCTATTGGGCTCAAGCAACCAACCCGCCAGGCCCGCAAGACCAGCAATAAGCACCATACAACCCAGCAGTAATGAAGTGCCCGCTAAAACTTCTTCTGGGTTTTCCAGTATGTAAAGACCTGCTATAAACAGCAGTACACCCTGCAACAATAGTATCCACCATTTCTTAAACATAGTATTGTGTTTTATAAAAGTATTTTGTTAAGGTAGTTCGGAATGGAAAGTAAGCCTATTGTGCAAGAACAAGCGTAGAGCTATTTCTACAAACTGCAAAAATGCAAATTGAGGTAAAAATTATTTTCAGTGTATTTATTTTATAGTAAGTTTACACTTACGTAAGTATAAACTTACCTTAAATAAAACATATATTATGGCGCAGGCAGCAAAAGCACTGGATGCATTGGGCGATGCAACACGCAGATCTATTTTTGAAAAATTGGGAAAGGGGCCGCTGGCTGTTGCAGAAATTGCAAAGGGCATGAGTGTAAGCCGCCCGGCGGTGTCTCAACATTTAAAAGTATTACGTGCGGCAAAGTTGATTACCATGAATAAAAAAGGAACACAAAGTATTTGCTGTATCCGTAATGAAGGCATTACTACTGTTCATGCTTACCTCGATAAATTCTGGAACAGGGCACTTGAAGCTTTTAAACAGGCAGCAGAAAAAGAAGCAGCCAAACAACAAAAAAAATAAGCCATGCATACTATTTCCAAACAATTACTGGTGAATGCGCCACAGGATATTGCTTTTAAAGTATTTACTGAACACATGAACAATTGGTGGCCTGCAACACATCATATAGGCAAAACACCTATGGTTTCTATTGTAGTTGAACCATACAAAGGCGGCCGCTGGTATTCTAAACATGAGGACGGTGCTGAAGTTGTTATTGGTTATGTGGATGTATGGAAGCCCTCCGATCAATTGGTTTTAATATGGCAGGTTGATGGTGATTTTAGTTGTAACCCCAATTTGATTACTGAAGTTGATGTGCGTTTTATTGCTGTGGATGAAAACAAAACTGAAATTGTTTTTGAACACCGGGGACTTGAAAAAATGTTGAAAGGTGCAGGCAAAGCAATCGAAAGCATGGACCAGGGATGGGGCCTTATTTTAAATTTATACAAATCAAAAGCCGAAAAGTAAAGTATGAGGCTTAATTATAGCTGTTTTTTCATTTCAGATTTTGCCGGCGTTTCTATATTTTTGCACCCCGTTTGAGGCCCGGCCTCAAAACAGGGCGAGGTAGCTCAGTTGGTTAGAGCGCAGGATTCATAACCCTGAGGTGATGGGTTCAATTCCCATCCTCGCTACACATGGGACTTAGTTCCAAATTTTGATAGGGCTGCTCCAAAAAAGCAGTCCTTTTTCTTTTAATATCAATTGGTTGTGAATGAGCGATGGGTTTAACCAAGGTGTTCTATAGCCATCGGGTTATAGGAAATTGCGAATAATTACACTTATTATAAAAGCCCTGTTCACTTTGTCTGTAAAAGTGAACAGGGCTTTTTCAATATGATGAATCTTAATTAATCTTCATTAGCTTGTCCGCCAAGACTTTTCAGCAGCAGCGAATCAAAATGTCCTTTGTGATCAAAAACATCATTGTCTTTTGCATACTTCATATAATCATTGATCAAAGAATCTCTTTTAGCGGGCATTTGCTTTGACAAATCATGTGCTTCACCAGGGTCTGTGGCTGTGTTAAATAGCTGCCAGTCGCCCGAACCAAATGGTTTTGCGAGACGCAGAATTTTCCAATCGCCTTTTACATAGCCTTTGCGTTCAAACAATTCCCAACCCATACCTTCATCGGCATGTACAGAAGCTTTTTCTCCTTTCAGCACAGGCACCAGTGATTTTCCGATGGGTTGTCTCAATGCTTTGCCATTGGCTTCTTTGGGATAGGTAGCGCCTGCCAGTTCCAAAACGGTTGGCATAATATCAGAAACATGCAGGTAGTTTTTGTTCCATTGCCCCTGGTTTTTTGTATCTGCCGGCATTTTTATCATTAAAGGAGCTTTGATACCACCTTCAGAAGTAAAACTTTTAAACAACCTGAAAGGTGAAGAAGAAGCCTGTGCCCAGCCTGCGCCCATTTCTACAAATGAATTTGGCAAACCGCGGTTTTCGAGTGAGTTATTAAATGCACCCAAATATTTACCATCTGCATTGCCCGGGTACGTGTGGGCATTAACGCCGTTTGCACCATTGTCAGACATAAAAAGTATCATGGTGTTATCATACAATCCTTCTTTTTTCAGGTAATCTATTAAGCGGCCAATGCTCATGTCGAGGTAGTCTACCATAGCTGCATACACTTCCATATCTTTTGCAAGCTCTGCTTTTTCATGTGCGTTCAGCGATGACCATTTAGGAATACCGCTTGGTGCAAAATCTATTTTACCGCTGGGTAAAATGCCAATTTTTTGCAGATTGCTGAGGCGCATGCTGCGCAGCGAATCCCATCCCATATCAAATTTTCCTTTGTACTTGTCTATGTATTCTTTTGGTGCCTGCAGCGGATCATGTGGCGCAGTGTAAGCAGCAAACATAAAGAAAGGCTTTTTGTCTGCTTTGTTTTTGTCTATATAATGTATCAGTGTATCGGTGTAATTTCTCGTTGAATAGAAATCAGCAGGAAGTGTTGTTAGCTTTTTTCCATTTACCCTGTAATCCATTACCTGTGGCGGTGACAAAGGCTTTTGATCAGCATAATGGCTTCCTCCACCCTGCAACAATGCAAATGATTCTTCAAAACCTCTGTCTGCTGGTGTTTGACCATCTTCATCTCCCAGGTGCCATTTACCTGCCATGTAGGTATGGTACCCATTTGGTTTTAGTACTTCAGGAATGGTTGCCACCTGGTCTGTTATATGACCAAGATAACCGGGAAGACCTGCCAGCGCAGGATATCTTACTTCGCTCATTACGCCCAATCCGGCAACATGGTTATCACTTCCTGTGAGCAATACAGAACGTGTTGGCGAGCAGGTTGGCAATACATGAAAGTTTGAAAATAGCATGCTCTCTTTGGCAAACTGGTTCAGCACCGGCGTATTTATTTCACTACCAAAAGGCCCGATATCGCTATAGCCTAAATCATCTGCAACGATGAGAATAATATTGGGTGCGGCTTTAGTTGTTTCTGTTTTTTCTTCCTTTTTCTGAGGCTCATTGCACGCCGAAAAAAAAGCGAGTGCAAACAGGCAAATGACAATTCTTTTCATCTTCTTTTAATATTAATGGTTTTGGGGTTAAGAATGTTTATTCCGGAATAGGAGCCCGAATGTAAAAAAGTTTTTGATACTTGATCCGGTATTTTCTATAGATCAGTAATTTATTGACGAAGGTCTAATACAGCAGTAAGAGCCCTTTTGCTAGTTTCATAACCATGGAGGTAGAAAAGCACAAAGAAGCACGGAGTTTTTATATGTGAACCTATGTTTCTGTGATTCTATGTGGTAAATAAGTTTCTAGAAGAGAAAAGTTACAAGCTGCCTAGCTTCAAGCTTAGCTGTTTCGAAGAAACACTCCGTGTTATCGCTTCAAAAGTTATCGTCAATAAAAGTTTCCCGTGCTTCTCTGTAGTTATAGGTTTTATCTGTCTCCGTGGTCGAAAATAATTCGCCTTACCCCAAAAAAAGAGCGGGTAGTAGAAACCACCCGCGTATAACATGAGAAAACTTACATCACTGCCTAGAATAACATTAGCCCGGCCGGCAGCGCATAGTGAAAATCCGGGATAAAAGAGTTGATAACCTAATTGCCCTTATCCATAATTTTTACTAAGGTGCAATGGGTATTTATAAATAATGTTCAGTAATATTTTATTAATGTCGTCTTCACGGTAATTGTACCTGAATTCTGATTCTTTAACATGCAGGTAAAGTGTATTCTTATTCATTCCCCTGAATTTTAGCAAACGGCTTCGTGTACTTCCCCAGAAAATACTAATGTCATCCTGGAAATTTTTTCCATTAATTGTTCCGGAATCCATTCTGTACAAACGCCATTCATCAAAATCTGCAATTGCATTATACCTGCCTAAATCTTCCAGTTGTGTATTTCCCTGCCGGTGTGTCCAACTGGCCTGCTGAAATTCTCTTATTGTGGGTTTACTTACGGCTACCAGTTCATCCGTAAATACATTGTCATTAACAGTATAAAAACCATAACACATGTTGGTGTTTTCTTCCAAATGATCTTTTACTGTATGCAAAGTGCCGGATTGATTGTTGTTTACTTTATTACCAAAACGCTGGCTTTGCTCTTCACAATGTCTTGCTATATGGTTGCGGATCAGTTTCAGGTAATTGTTAATGGTAACTCGGCTTACATTAGTAATGCCTGCAATCTGTGTTGCAGTTAAATCGTCTGAGAAAAGTTGTATAATCTCCCGGCAAGTTTTTTCAGACAAATGCGACCTCTTAAGCATTTTATTTTTCATAGCAATCTGTTCTACGAATTGATTCGCAGTTAAATTGATATATTAACGCCGCAGTAAAAACATAAATCTACATATGCGGGTTAATTACCTGTTGAACGCGAACAACTAGATTAATTAAAAGTTGTTGTCTCTTTGTACTGATCCAAAGACACAAATAATGCGAAAAATGTTACAGGAGATTGACGAACGTATAAAATCTTATTGTGAACGGCAGGTTTATAAAGGCCTTTGTAATAAACCTTTATAAAATGTTTGCTGATTTAAGCCGAAAGCAGTTTATTAAGTATCATGATTACTTTATCGGCATTGGGTAACATGGTTTTTTCGAGTAATACATTAAGCGGAACAGCAGGATTATTTAACGCACCAAGTACTTCAACGGCTTGGTCTAAAAACCGAAAACAATTGCTGGAAATTCTTCCGGCCAATGCTTCTGCAAACGAATTATTTTGTTGTTCCTCCGTTAACACAAGGCATTTTCCATGTATTCGTACTGTTTCAAAAACCAGTTCTTCATCAAGCGGAAATAAAGTGCGCAGATCTACAATTGTTATATAACCTGGAAAATGTTTTTCAGCAGCCTTTGCCCAATAGACACCCATTCCATATGTAATAATGCAACAGGTTTCTCCATTGTTTGTTTTTGTGACATCTGCTTCAGTAACTATTCTTGCTTTTCCTAACGGTACAATATAATCGCTGGAAGGTTCAGGTGTTTTTGCTTCATTAGTACCAGGCACTTTTCCCCAATACAAACCTTTATGCTCCAGCATTACCACAGGATTGGGATCGTAAAATGCTGCTTTCATTAAACCTTTCATATCTGCAGCATTAGATGGATAAACAATCTTTATTCCTTTTATTGAGAGGAGTGTAGTTTCTACACAACCGCTATGGTAGGGGCCACCACCGCCATATGCGCCTACAGGCACTCTTATAATGGTTTGAACAGAAAATTTTCCGTTGCTGAGGTAATACGATTTTGCCATTTCGGTTACCAGCTGATTAAACGCAGGATAGATATAATCTGCAAACTGCACTTCTACTATTGGTTTTGCTCCCGTAGCACACATACCTACGGTAGAACCTATAATGTATGCTTCCTGTATAGCAGTATTAAAAACACGGTGATCTCCAAAACGTTCTGCAAGTGTTGCTGTTTCTCTAAAAACACCGCCAAGTCTTCTTCCTGCATCTTGCCCGTAAAGCAATGCTTCAGGATGCGTTTCCATTATTTCCTTTATAGCAAACAGTGCTGCATCTACCATCATTATCGGTTCACCGCCAGGGTTTCTTGTCCCTTTTTCTTCTGTAACAGGTGTTGCTGCAAAAACAAAATCTTGTACCGAAGAAGGATCTGGTTCTGCAGCATTGCAAGCTCTTGCAAAATCTGCCGCCACTTTTTCTGCTACTTCATTTTTTATTTGTGAAAGGCTCTCTTCACTTATACCGGTATTGTGTAAACGATTTTTTAATTTTGGTCCCGGATCTTCTGCTGCATGCAGGCGCAGGTTTTCTTCTGTACGGTAAAATTCTTTTCTTACCCCACTGGTATGATGCCCCAGCAAACAAACATTGGCTTGTACAAGCCAGGGCTGACTATGCTTACGTGTATCATTAATTACTTCTTGTAATTGTGTATAGCTTTCTTCAAAATCAGTACCGTTGATGCGCATACGCTTTAAACCAGCAAAGCCAGCTGCATAATCAAAAGCATCCATAGCCCTTGTTTCTTCTGCCGTAGCACTAATGCCCCAGTTGTTATCCTGCACCAGGTAAATAACCGGCAGCCTTTTTAAAACGGCAAACTGTAATGCTTCACTAACTTCTCCTTCTGTTACACTTGCATCGCCCAGCGAACAAACTGCTATAGGCATTTCGTCATTAACTCCTTTTTTTAATAAGGTTGATTGAATGCTTTGCAAATACTTTAGCCCCTGTGCCACACCGGTAGAAGGTATGGCCTGCATGCCTGTTGCACTGCTTTGGTGTATCATTTGGGGTTTGTGCGGATTGTTATTATTAGGATGGCTGTAATAAGATCTTCCGCCACTAAAAGGATCGTCTTTCTTTGCAAGCAGTTGCAACATCAGATCATATGGTTCGTAACCCATACCCAGTAACATGCTTTCATCGCGGTAATAGGGGCTTACATAATCTGTGGGCAACAATTGAAAGGCCAGCGCAAGCTGAACGGCCTCATGCCCTCTTGATGTAGAGTGTACATATTTGCAAACAGATCGGTTTGCTTCGTAAGTTTCGGCCATTGTTTTGGCCATGCACATAAGACGGTAAGCTTTAAGTAATATATTAGTATCTATGGCTTGCATTGGTTGCAAAAATAGTAAAACGGATGTTAGCGGCTAATTGCGAAGAGCTAATACTCTTCGCTTATAGACATCACCCTTACAGGGCTTGGTTGTAGTCCTGAAAGGACGGTGTATATAAACTCCGGGTAAAGCCCGGAGGATAGAACATAAAAAAAGCCATCTCAACGAGACGGCTTCTAACTATTTATCTGAACAATTATTATTTAATTTCTACAGTAAACAGGTTTTCTTCTCCAATAAACCCTTCCAGTTCATCGCCCACAACACATTCGCCAACACCTGCGGGTGTACCGGTAAAAACAAGATCGCCAATGTTTACAGAAAAGTAGTTGGAGATATAAGCAACAATCTTGTCAAAATTATTAATCATAAGATTTGAGTTGCTTTGCTGTACCATCTCTTTGTTTTTGTACAAACCAAAGTTGATGTCCTTTTTGTTTTTTATTTCTGTAAAAGGAATCCATTTGCCAATAACAGCAGAATTGTCCCAGCTCTTGGCTTTTTCCCAGGGCAGGCCTTTTTTCTTTAGTTCATTCTGTATATCTCTTGCAGTGAAATCTATACCGGCGGTAACAGCATCATAATATTTACTGGCAAAGCGATCCTGTATGTATTTGCCATTTTTTGAAATGCGTAATACAAGTTCACACTCGTAATGGAGTTCATTGGTGAATTCAGGATAATAAAATGGAGTATGTGCCTGTAGCAATGCGCTTTTAGGCTTCATAAAGATGACGGGCTCATCAGGAACTTCATTTCCCAATTCCTGGGCATGAGCAACATAGTTACGGCCTACACAGAATATTTTCATATTCAATAAAAGGATTTGGTTGTTTAAACAATCAAGTTAGGTAACGGCTTTACAAGGTATATTGAATATCAAAAATCAAGCTGCTATAAATCAGTGCTTCTGCGAAAATAACGATTCAAATGAATAATTCATAAAGTAATAGATAATTTGTTGAACTGGTTCATGGCCGCCTCTATACCTTGTAAAATAAAAGTTTCAATCAATTCTGTGCAGACCATTATTTTTTTTTGAACCAGTAGCGTGTCTTCGGCATTCCATTTTCCCAAAACATATTCTACCTGCATGCCTTTAGGATAATTATTGCCCACCCCAAAACGTAGACGCGGATATTGATCTGTAAGCAGGCTGCCTTCAATACTTTTTAATCCATTGTGCCCGCCACTGCTTCCCGATATCCTTAACCGCAGTTTATCCAGCGGCAGCGCTACTTCATCCAGTATTACCAGTATATTACTATTTTCAATCTTCTCTTTATCTCTCCAATATTTTACTGCTTTACCGCTAAGGTTCATATATGTAGAAGGCTTAATGCATGTAATCGTTTTACCTTTTAGCCTGCATTCTGCAACATCTGCCAAACGGTCTGTGTGAAAAGATATTGCATGTTTTTTTGCAAAAGCATCCAATACATCAAAGCCAATATTATGTCTTGTATGTGCATACTCACTACCAATATTACCTAATCCTACCAGGAGGTATTTATTCATGGTTGCGAAAATAAAAAAAGTCCTGCCACAGGGGGCAAGACTTCTGAAATTATGTTTACTGAAATGCTTTATTTTCCTTTTGCTGGAGCAGCGGCTTTTGCAGCGGCAGCGGGAGCAGCTTTTGCAGCAGCGGCAGGCGCAGCAGCACCTGGAGCAGCAGCTTCTTCCTGTTTCAACTGACGGGTTAATACCACAGATGCTAAAGGAATACGGGGAGAGTTCAGGATTTCGTAATTATCTACTTTCACATCTTCTACCCTTATGTTGCCGTTCAGTTCAAGATTGGTTAAATCAACCTCAATGTTTTCTTTAAGGTATTTTGGCAATGTTTTTACTTTTAATGATTTCATTTTCACTATAAGTTTACCGCCGTCTTTAACACCTTTTGAAGTACCTGTAAATTTTAAAGGAATAGTAGCAATTGCTGCTTTGTCGTCTACAAGCTCCATAAGATCCACGTGTATCAAAGCATCATTTACTTTGTCGAACTGTAAATCTTTAAGAATGGTTTTGTAAGATTTGCCGCCTACTTTTACTTCTGCAAGCTGAAATGCACCTGTGTACACGAGTGATTTAAAAGCAGGAGCAGGAGCGTAGAAACTTACTTCCTCTTTGCCGCCATAAATTACACCGGGCACCATGTCCTGAGAGCGAAGTTGCTGGGTGGCTTTCTTCCCAGTTTCGGTCCTCAGTTGTCCTTCGATTGTAACTGATTTCATTTTTATTTTGGGTTTTTGTTTACTTGTTCTGCAGCTATAACGCTGTTATTTTATTTAAGTTATTTATCCCGCATTTGTGAGTGGATAAATAAACTGGTAATGCTCTTGTTTTCGTATGCATTGCGGATAGCTACTGCAAACAACTGGGCTACGCTTAATACTTTTATTTTGGCAGTCTGTTGTTTTAGCGGAATGGTATCGCACACTACCAATTCTTCCAGCACACTATTTTCAATATTCGCATATGCATTACCGCTAAGTACCGGGTGTGTGCATAATGCCCTTACACTTCTTGCGCCTTTTTCTTTCAGCAGGCCTGCAGCTTTTGCAAGAGTACCCCCGGTATCGCATATATCATCAATCAGCACTACATCTTTTCCTTCTACTTCGCCAATTACCACCATGCTGGCTATTTCATTTGCCCTTTTTCTGTGCTTGTCACAAATCACCATTTCTGCGTTGAAATAACTTGCAATCTCACGTATCCTGTTGGCGCTTCCCACATCGGGGGCGGCAAAGGTAAGGTTTTCAAGCTTTAAATTCTCTATGTAAGGGATAAAAATTGCGGAGCTATCCAGGTGGTCTACAGGTATATCAAAATAGCCCTGAATTTGTGGTGCGTGCAGGTCCATAGTAATCACTCTATCTGCTCCTGCTGCTACTATCATGTTGGCAATCAGCTTAGAACCGATGGCTACACGGGGTTTGTCTTTCCTGTCCTGACGGGCATAACCGTAGTAGGGGATAACGGCTACTACCTTATAAGCTGATGCCCGGCGTACTGCATCAATCATCAGCAAAAGTTCAAGAATATTATCTGTGGGTGAAAAAGTGCTTTGTACCAGGAAAACCATGTCTCCGCGTATACTTTCCTGGAAAACCGGCTGAAACTCGCCGTCGCTGAATTTTTGGGTAATGCACTTACCTAACGGGGTTCCATATTGCTGGGCTATCTTTTCTGCCAGATACTGTGATCCGGTACCGGAAAATATCTTTACCGAACTATGCATACAAGGTGCTTTGGTGCGGCGAAGATAAACTTTCGGGAGAGAAATAAAAATCTGTAAAAGGGTTTTAAGTCCTTAATTTGCTATACTCTCTTAAAGCATACCCACCAGCATAAAGCATACAAACCTGTTGCTTATTTTCCTACAGAAGCAAACATTGTTTTTTCTGTTGCAGTATTTGCCTGGCTAATATTCTGGCTAGCATTTCCCTTTTTTGGGTTAAAAGCATAGAAAACAGCAGAGCAGATAAAAATTGAAAAGAAAAGAGAAACGGTGTAAATGCCAACACAGAAGAAAATAGATTGCAACCCACCAAGGTTGTTAAACGTAGAAGTGCGTTTCATAAAATCGGATTTTTAGTTTTCAAAAGGTATTGGGTATTGGAAAATAGTCAAACGGCTTTTGGCCTTGCCTATTGTGCTATTGGTTAAAATAGCTGTTCTAAAATTATAAATAAACCTTTCCATATGCAAGCGCATAAGTACTCAATTAAAGATTGGGCCGAAGATGACAGGCCCCGTGAAAAGCTACTACGTAAAAGCCCTATGGTTCTCAGCGATTCAGAGCTGCTGGCCATTTTAATTAATAACGGCAGCCGTCAAAAAACCGCCGTAGACCTTGCTAAGGAAATACTACAACTGGGCAAAAACAACCTTAATGAACTCGGCCGGCTTTCCATTAAAGATTTTATGGCCATTAAGGGAATCGGTGAAGCCAAAGCCATCACCATTGCCGCAGCATTGGAACTTGGCCGCCGCCGGCAGGCTGCCGCTTTCCTGGAAAAACCCCGGATTACCTCCACCGGCGATATGGCCAGCTACCTGCAAACCATGCTTGGCGATTACCAGCATGAAGTGTTTGCTGTTATTTTTCTAAACCAGGCCAACAGGATAAATCATTTTGAAATTATAAGCAAAGGCGGAATTACAGGTACCGTTGCCGATCCCCGCATCATCTTAAAAAAAGCCCTGCAGGAAGAAGCCGTAAGCATTGTGCTTTGCCACAATCATCCATCGGGAAGTCTGCGCCCCAGCCGCGCCGATGAAGAATTGACGCAGAAAATAAAACATGCCGCCAGGTTTTTCGACATCAAAGTGCTGGACCACATTATTGTAAGTAATGAGGGCTTTTTTAGTTTCGCTGAGGATGGAATTCTTTGATTAGGAGGGAGTCTGTAAGGTTAGGAGTTCGTAGTTCGGTTGTTCATGGTTGCTTCATGCGGAAAAGTGAGAGTTTATCAGGGAAATTCATCGATAGTTTATAGCTCTTTAAGTTGAAGAAAGTTCGGAGTTCGGTTGTTCATAGTGCTTTATGCAAAGCACTTACTAAATATAAATTCCAAAAAGTTTGGGTCAATAATTCATAGTATTTACATATTCTATAAAATAAAATTACATGGCAACTATTAATAATTTCGAAGATTTAAGAGTTTGGCAAAAAGCAAGAATACTTTGCCAAGAAATTTTTGAATTAATAGAGAAAGAAAAGTTTTGCAGGGATTATAAATTAAAAGATCAAATCAATGGTTCTTCTGGTTCTGTAATGGATAATGTTGCAGAAGGTTTTGGCAGGCAAGGAAACAATGAGTTTATTAATTTTCTAACTATTGCAAATGGTTCTGTTCTTGAAGTAAAATCTCAGCTTTACAGGGCTCTTGATAGAAAGTATATCTCTCCCTCTAAATTTGAAGAACTTGAAAAAGTGATAGAGGAAATTATAAGAATGATTGCTTCACTCGTCATTTATCTCGGAAAAAGCAATTTTAGGGGACAGAAGTTTAAAGTGAGGGAAAAATAGTTTAGACAGTTCTTAAATTTGATAGTTCGTAGTTGTTTTATGCACGATTGCTGTGATAAAGCAAACAGGCGTTATTTTATTATGCATTTGATCGTTGGAGGATTTCGAATTAATCAACTGCGAACTGTATTTCCTATTCATTTATCTTCGTACAAATAACAATTACAATGGCAGATCAACAACCAAACAATCAGCAACTCAATATAGAGATATCCGAAGAGGTATCAGAAGGCACGTATTCTAACCTGGTTATTATTACACATTCTCACGCAGAGTTTATTGTAGACTTTGTAAACGTAATGCCGGGTACACCTAAAAGCAAAGTAAAAAGCCGCATTATACTTACTCCGCAGCATGCCAAACGTTTTTTAAAAGCATTGGATGATAATATTCAGCGTTTTGAAGAAGCACATGGTAAAATTAAAGACCAGGAAGCGATGGAATTTCCGCTCAATTTTGGAGGACCTACAGCACAAGCGTAATACCAAGTTCTTAGTTCGTTTCAAGTTCATAGTTCGCAGTTCGATAATTATTTTGAAGCGCTTGGTTTTGGCTTGCCTGCATTATATTATGAATCTAGTGTAGAATCATCATGAACTGCCGAGCTTCGAACTTTTTTGAACTTATAAGCTAGTTGGGATCTAGTATAGAAGAACTATGAACAACCGAACTCCGAACTTTCTTCAACTTAAAGGGCCAACAACTCACTCCACATCCACCTGTTTCTTAATCACCGATCCCTCACGGGTTTCCATAAGAAATTTGCGTTCGTTAATCATATAGCCGTTTCCTTTTTCGCAAAAATGTACAATAAGATTTTCTACGCTGATGGGATTGCCTTCGGGAATATCTGCAATGTTTGAGTGACGGATATCATGCCCGTCAATAATAATAACTAACCCGCTGCCAATGGCTTCCATTTTATTGCCTTCTGTTACCAGCATGCCGGTATCTTCTCCCAGGCCAATACCAATAGCAGAGGGATTGCTGGCAACGGCCTGGGATAAACGCCCAAAACGTCCGCGTTTTTCAAAATGACTGTCTATAATAACGGTATCAATAAAACTAAGGCCTGTAGTTATTTTTACTTCGCCTTTAAGGTGGGCACGTGTAGCATTGCCTTCATAAATCATGGTATTGCTCATGGCCATGGCACCGGCGCTTGTGCCTGCAATAATGAAGTTTTCGTTCATGTACCTGTTGTGTAGGATCTTTAAAAATTTTGTACCGCCAAAAATAGCGCTGAGACGCATCTGGTTTCCACCACTGAACATTACACATTCGCATTTTGAAATGCGGTCTGCAAATTCTGCTTTCAAAGCATCTTCGCGGTTGCGGATATTAAGCACACCAATATTGGTGCAACCAATTTTTCCGAATGCATTTAAATAATTGTTGGCTACTTCCTGTGGTATGGTAGATGCCGTGGTAATAACTTCTATGCGGGCAGCGGGCCCGCCGGCTTCCTGCATAATGCGGCGCAGGATGCCCAGTTCAAAAAAGTTGAGGTTGTTGCGGTAAATATCTCCGGTTTCGAGATCGGTTCCTTTATCTTCTGCTCCACCAATAGCTATTAATTTCCCTTTCGGTATTGACATATTCTGTTTAAAATTTTATACCACAGTGCTAATGATACATTCAGGATTTATGGAAAAATTTTAAATCTTAATGAATGTATAATCTGCAATGACAACCAGACCGCCGCATAAACAAAAAAGATGCTGTGCCCTTCCTGTCTCCGTGGTTCAAACAAAAATAACGGAAATACAATAAAGGAATTGTTCTGTACATGATAAAATATAGGTAAGTATCGCAGCAAATATTGCGCTAATCCCAATGTTGGTAACAACTAATCCACAAAATATTATTGGCTATAAAATGATTATTGGAATGAATTGAGGAACTAGTAAATTGCCCGTTCAAACAATTTTAAGTACGCAGCTAAATTTAGAAAGTATGATTAAGTTACAAGTTATCGGCAACCTTGGTAAAGATTGCGTTACCAACACAGTAAATGGTAAAAGCGTAATCAATTTTAATGTGGCGCACACAGAGAAATTTCGCGATGCACAAGGCAACCAGAAAGAAAAAACAATTTGGGTAGAATGTGCTTACTGGACAGACAAAACTGCTATTGCACCTTATTTGCGCAAAGGCACACAGGTTTATGCAGAAGGCCAGCCCGAAGTAAGAACTTATCCCAAAAATGATGGTACCACCGCAGCATCATTAACATTGCGTGTATCTACTGTTCAGTTGTTGGGCAACCGTGGCGACAATTCATCGCCTTCGCAAGGAAGCTATAGTGGTTCTTCAAGTGCTTCAGTAAACAGCAACGCACCGTCAAGAAATGAAATTTCTGAACCCGTAGACGATTTACCATTCTAAAAACATTTCAGTTAAATACCTGGAAAACCCTTGCTTCTGCAGGGGTTTTTTAATGAAAAGGCTTGAAGCAGGTATTAGTATCAATTAATACATTAAATTTAGCGACCTGTTAACCAAGTCTTATATCGATTTATTCAATGGAAAAGAACGCTTCTTCACGCAGAAAATTCTTGCAGCAACTGGGCAGTACAACGCTTTTGCTGGGGGCCGGCGGGTTCCACAAAATTGCAGCTGCCGAAAAAATGGAAGAACGCATTTTGCAATACAGCAAACCTGTTTCTGCTAACGATAAAATAAGGGTTGCCGTTATTGGCTGCGGTATAATGGGGTTTAATGATATTGAAACCGCTTTAAAAATACCCGGTATAGAAATAGCAGCCGCCTGCGATTTATATACGGGCAGGCTGGAAAGGATGAAAGAACTGTACGGCAAAGATCTTTTTACAACACGTGATTACAGGGAAATACTGGAACGAAAGGATGTAGATGCAGTTATTGTGGCTACCAGCGATAACTGGCATGCACGCATAAGCATAGATGCTATGAACAAAGGCAAGCACGTGTATTGCGAAAAACCAATGGTGCACAAAATAAGTGAAGGGCTTGATGTGATTAATGCACAGCAGCAAACGAAAAAGATAATGCAGGTAGGTAGCCAGGGCATTAGCGGAATAGATTACCTGAAAGCAAAAGAATTGTACAAAGCCGGTGAAATAGGTAAACTAAATTGTATAGAAGCCACTTACGACAGACAAAGTGCTCTAGGCGCCTGGGAATATACGCTTCCAACAGACGCATCGCCAAAAACGGTTGACTGGGACCGTTATATTGCCGGCACTACTAAACAGCCATACGATGAAAAGAAATTTTTCTGGTGGCGCAATTATAAAGATTTTGGTACCGGTATGCCGGGCGATTTATTTGTGCACCTGCTTACCGGTATTCATTATGTTACCGGTTCAAAAGGGCCTTCTTCTATTTACTCTGCTGGTCAGTTAGCCTATTGGAAAGATGGCCGCGACGTGCCGGATATAACCACATCTATTATGGATTATCCGGAAACTCCTGAGCACCCTGCTTTCCAGGTAATGCTGCGGGTAAATTTTATTAGTGGCACCGGTGGTGGAAGCTCAGTAAAATTTATTGGCAGTGAAGGTATACTGGAAAAAACAGGCGATGGCATAAGCATCACGCACAGCATCATGCCTAAAGCACCTGGCATAGGCGGATGGGATGCACTTACAACTTATCCCCAGGCCATGCAGGAAGAATTAAAAAAACAATACGATCAAAAATGGAGTGCTGCAGATAAACAGGCACCAGCTAAAGCTCCTATTAAATTTAAAAAGCCAGAAGGCTATAGTGAGCATGTTGATCATTTTATAAATTTTTTTGAAGGCATAAGAGGTGGAAACGCTGTTATTGAAGGACCGGTAACTGCCTTCCGGGCGGCTGCGCCTTGTCTTGCCAGTAACGATAGCTATTTTCAGAAAAAAATTATTTACTGGGACGCAGAAAATATGAAAGTTGTTAATCAAAAACCCCATTAGCTTTAACCTATAAAATTAACCCGCTTTGTTTAGTTATACAAGTAATGCAGTAAGTTTTTACCAATACATAGAAGAGTTTGCTAAAGCCGTTAATGTTCCGGTTGTCAATGGCAGAATTGATATGCCAGAGTCTCTCGCCACCGGTTATATACAGGTAGAAACATTGCCTAATGGCCTACTTGCAATGGAAATGAATTATACATTTAATGCTGATTTCAATTTTGAACGGCCAAGTTCAGAAGAAGAATTTTATACGTTGCGTTTTGAAAATATCCAGATTTCTAAAAGGTACATTACAAAAATTGGAGACGAATACCGTAGTGATGACATGGAAACCAAGGCCAGTGTGTATCTTATGTGCAGCCTTTTCGATTTGGGCTACATTATTCAAAAAGGTACACAGGTAAATTGTATTATGGTAGAGTTTGACCGGGAATGGATGGCAAAATACCTTAAAATGGATTCCTATGAAGCAATTCTTCAACATTATCTCGCTTTAAAAACAACTGCGCTGGACATGGAGCAACTTGATGCAGATTACCGCCAGGCAATGGATGATATACAGCAAATGAATTCCGATCATCCTGCGCATGTAACCATGATCCACAACCGCATTATGCATATGGTAGAACGGTTTTTTATTTCACTCTATGAAAAACGAAACCAGTTAAAGTATAAGATAAAAGCTTCTAATGAGGATATAACGCAGATTAGAAAAATTGAAAAAACAGTTACAAATGATTTTTCAATTCCCTTTCCTTCTATTGAAGAACTGGCAAGATCTGCATCTATGAGCAGCAGTAAACTCAAAAAGCTTTTTAAAGATGTATATGGTAAACCCATTTACCAGTATTACCAGCAATACCGCATGAAAAAAGCAAAAGCAATGTTGCTTAGTCATCAGTATTCTGTAAAAACAGTTGGGTTAAGCGTTGGGTATGCCAATCTCAGCAACTTTAGCATGGCATTTAAAAAAGAGTTTGATATGCTGCCTAGTGAATTAGTTTAAAAGAAAGTTCGATAGTTCGGTTGTTCATAGTTATACTATGCTTAATCCACGATATAATGCATGCAAGCTTAAATGCAGTACTTTAAAATAAAACAACTAACGAACTGCGAACTAAGAACTTCAAGAACTGAATAATTATCGTTTCTTTGCCAATGCCCGAACAAAATTTTCCTTACCGGCAATTGCTGGTGTTTACAGAAAATATTTTTAAAAAGATTGGATGCAATAATAGTGATGCTGAAATTGCAGCCCGTGCATTATTAGCAGCAGATCTGCGTGGCATAGACTCTCACGGTGTAGCCCGTCTCAGCGGTTATGTGCGACTGTGGGAA
Source organism: Chitinophagaceae bacterium (assembly GCA_044227095.1). Classification (GTDB taxonomy): domain Bacteria; phylum Bacteroidota; class Bacteroidia; order Chitinophagales; family Chitinophagaceae; genus JACMLD01. The sequence goes on from JBGAFV010000001.1 coordinate 2,407,960, forward strand.
GCAAAACGAGTGAATGCAAACCCTTCCATTAAAATCATTCATGAAACGCCTTCTACTGCAGTTGTTGATGGCGACAGCGGGCTTGGCCTTGTTGTAGCACCATATGCTATGCAGGTGGCTATAGATAAAGCAAAACAAGTAGGTACTGGTTGGGTAAGCGTTAGTAATTCAAACCATTTTGGCATTGCGGGTTATCATGCTATGATGGCTTTGCAGCACGATATGATTGGTATTGCTATGACCAACGCAAGTGCCCTGGTGTCTCCAACGTTTTCAAAAGAACGAATGCTGGGTACTAACCCAATTTGTGTAGCCGTGCCTGCGGGTAAAGAACCTGCATTTGTTGCAGACCTTGCTACAACAACTGCTGCCAATGGTAAGCTAGAAATTTTACAAAGAAAAAGTTTGCATGCACCTACAGGGTGGATACAGGATAAAGATGGCAATGCATCTACCAATCCGCACGAACTAAAAGGTGGTGGTGCATTATTGCCATTGGGTGGAGACAGGGATCATGGAAGTCATAAAGGGTATGCACTTGGCGCAGTAGTAGATATTTTTTCTGCAGTATTAAGCGGGGCAAATTATGGTCCGTGGGTTCCGCCATTTCCTGCTTATGTGCCCATGCCGGCAAATCAACCCGGCAAAGGAATTGGTCATTTCTTTGGTGCAATGCGTATAGATGCTTTTCGTGCTGCAGATGATTTTAAAATGCACATGGATCAATGGATACAGCGTTTTAGATCTGCAACACCGGTAAATGAGGATCAAAAAGTATTGATACCCGGAGATCCCGAACGGCAAGCACAAGCAGAACGTTTGCAAAATGGTATTCCTTTATTGCATGCTGTAGTAGAAAACCTGAAAGAGTTGGGAGAGAAGTTTAGTGTTTCTTTTGATTAAAAGATTCTAGTTCATAGTTCAGTAGTTCATAGTTGTTTAATTCAGTGTTCAAATCAATCTGGTAGCTCATTTATATTTCAATTCAACAATGTCTGCCCGGCAAGCTGTTTATAAATCATTGTTCTAATACCAACAGTATAGTTTCATAGCGGCATCGTTGCCCGCCCGGATGTTTCCGTACGGACGGGCGTCGCAAGCACTTCATCTTTTTATCATGTGGCGGCAGAGGTCTTATGCAAGTCCTCCAAAATCAAAATTTTAGCAGTTTCCAGCCAAAAAAGCCAATCAACTAATCAATCAATAAACTAACGAAAGAACTATCTTCGCTGCCCAAAATATTTTTTAACTAAACTTCTTGTTTAAATACAAGAATCGGGGGGGAACAATGAAAATTATGAAATTTGGCGGTACCTCTGTAGGTAAGCCTGAACGTATGCACCAGGTGGCGCAACTGGTTACTAAAGATGATGAGCCAACTATTGTGGTATTAAGTGCATTAAGCGGCACTACCAATGCCCTTGTTGCTATTGGTGAAAGTTTAAGCAAAGGTGAGAAGGAATCTGCCAAGCAGCAGATAGATAAACTGGAAGAACATTACCAGCAGTTCATTAGCGAACTGGTAAAAACACCTGCAGCACAGCAAAAAGCCAAAGCCATTATAGCAGAGCATTTTGAATTCTTAAATATTATACTGAAGATTTCTTTCAACGAAGCGTTGAATAAAGATATACTTGCTCAGGGAGAATTACTGAGCACCAAACTTTTTTGTGTATACCTCGAAGAAAAGGGTATTGAACATCACTTATTGCCAGCGCTTGATTTTATGACTATCGACAGTTATGATGAACCACAGATAGGCAGTATAAAAGTAAAGCTTGCTCAAATTTTAAAAGAGCACGAGGCAAAAAAATTATTTATCACACAAGGTTATATCAGCCGCAATGCACGTGGCGAAGTAGATAACCTTAAACGTGGCGGAAGTGATTACAGTGCTTCATTGATTGCTGCTGCTATTAATGCAAGTGTTTGTGAAATATGGACGGATATTGACGGCATGCATAACAACGATCCACGTGTGGTAAAACAAACAAAAGCCATTGAGCAGTTAAGTTTTGATGAAGCGGCAGAGCTTGCATATTTCGGTGCAAAAATTTTACACCCTGCTTCTATATGGCCGGCACAGCAATATAAAATTCCTGTAAAGCTGCTGAACACCATGCAGCCTGAAGCAAAAGGAACATTAATTACACAACTTGCTGGTGGTAACGGGGTAAAAGCTATTGCGGCAAAAGATGGTATTATTGCTATTAAAATAAAAAGCAGCCGTATGCTATTGGCCTATGGTTTCTTAAGAAAGATTTTTGAAGTGTTTGAAAAATACAGAACGCCTATTGACATGATTACTACTTCTGAAGTAGCAGTATCATTAACTATAGACAGTACGTTGCATTTAAAAGAAATTCTTAAAGAACTAGAACCATTTGGAACCACGGAAATAGATCACGACCAGAGTATTGTTTCTATTGTAGGTAATGAACTGGCAACAACGCAAAACCTGCTTGCAAGGTTGTTTGATGCGTTGCAGCCAATACCTGTACGCATGGTTAGTTATGGTGGTAGCCCTCACAATGTTTCTATATTAATACCTGCTTCTTATAAAACACAAACTCTTCAGGTGTTGAACAAAGGATTGTTTGGACTGGATTAATAATAATTGAGATAATTATAGTAAAAAGCCCTCATAGCGAGGGCTTTTTTATTGCGCTTAATAATTGTAGGATTAATATAGATCTGTGTACCTCTGTGTTCTCCGCGTCTCCGTGGTTATGGTTACGGTTGTTGTTGCTGATCTTTTAGAACATTATCATTAACCTTTCTGTTTTTTAGTATGTTCACATAAGTAAGTGCAAGACGGTTGTTGTAATTCTCATAAGATTTTTGTGCCCAGCCAATAGCTTTATCAAGGTCTCCGTTTATTTCATTTATAATGGCCATATTGTAACAAGCTCTTCCTGCAATTTTTGGATTTGTATTATTTGTTTCCTTCAGCCACATTTCTTCAGCGCCTTTCCAGTTGCCGGTACGTGCCATTCTTGTACCAGTAGAAAAATTGTCTGTGCCTTTTATATAGTAATCGCGGTAAACCCTAATCCAGTAAGGAATTAATCGCTGCGCATATATATGACCGTTCTGGTTGCCTGCTTCTTTTACTGCTTCTTTTCTATTGATTAGCCCCCCGGCAGCCGCTACAGGGTTAATACCAGTAGCAGAATAATTAAGCGATTTGCCGCAGGAATATTCATCCAGAATATTTCGTCCGCGTGGGTCATAAATACGCCAACCAGTTTTTACCATAGTTTGCATATTGGCCTGTTGTTCTATTACTGGCACATTGCCTACCGGCGTTTTTAGCGAAGTGGGGATTGCCGCATAATTTATTTTGGTATCGGTATCAAAAAATTCAAGTGCAAAAACAGCGTCTGCATTGTTTTCCGCACAAATTTTTTCTATTTCGGCCCACGATAACGGTGCTGGAAAAAAGCCCGGTGCTGCGTTGTTGGGTACTGAATTTTTAAGAGATTGAATATCTGTAAAGCGGTTGTTTTTCCATAGCTCGTCTGTTAAGCCTGTAATGCTTGCTTCTGCGCCTGCGGCATCCAGGCCCGGCCCTTCAAGCGTTACCACTTTATCAATGGCATCAAAAACTTTATTTTTTTTGGATACTTCACTGCGGTTGATAACCGCAATTCTCTTTATGTCTTGCGGAACAGATACAGGTGCAGGTTCCTGCACGCTAATGTAAACGAGGTTTGTACTGCTGCAGGATGAGAAAATGACCCCTGCCAGTAGGATGGCAATGTGTATTTTCATGTATTGGATTTTGTATATAACGCTGATAGTGGCTGCTTGGTATGCAGACATAACCACAGCGGCACGGTGGGCAGAGGGATACAACGAGAGGCTTTCAAATAATAGTAGTTCGTGAGGACACGAACCATGGCTAAGTGGGGGCATGAGCCACGGCCAAGTGAGGTTATATGGAGATTTTAAATTGCCCGGTGCATGTCAGTGTTCTTTGTGTCTCCGTGGTTTGGCACTCATTTAGCCAATCCATTTTTTTCCATCCAGGTTTTTAGCCAATCCATCCATTTATCGGAAGTTGTTTTATTGTTCATGCCAAAACCATGGCCTCCCTTTTCAAACAAATGTATTTCTGCCTGCACGCCATTTTTTTGCAAAGCATCATAAAACGAAATACTGTTTTGCACTTTTACAGCGCCATCATCTTTTGCATGCACTAAAAATGCAGGTGGTGTTTCTTTTGTTACCTGCATTTCATTTGAGTAATAATTTATTTTTTCCTGCGAAGGGTTTTTACCAATAAGATTTGTTCTTGAGCCTATATGTGCAAGGCTATCTGTAAAGCTGATAACCGGATAGAGCAATACCATAAAATCTGGGCGAAGGCTTACTTTCTTTTTATTATCAATAACAGGATGGTTAAAATGTGTACCTGCTGTAGACGCAAGATGTCCCCCTGCAGAAAAACCCATTATGCCGATTTTATTTTTATCGAGCCCCCATTTTTTTGCATCCATTCTTACTATTTGTATAGCACGTTGCGCATCCTGCAAAGGGCCAATTTCTTTATTCATCATTATGCTATCATCGGGTAAACGATATTTTAATACAAATGCAGTAACACCCCATTCGTTTAGTACTTGTGCAACATCAGTTCCCTCGTGAGAATAAGCAAGTATACCATAACCACCACCGGGGCAAATAATAACTGCTGTGCCATTTGCTTTTTCTTTGGGTGGAAAAAATGCAAGCAATGTTGGGTTGGATACTTTACTAACACGCAAAATGCCGTCTTTACCCATTTCAGATTTTTCGCGACTGGCAGGAATTGGTTTGGAATCGGGAACTTTTTTATACAAGGGAATAATTTGCTGCGCAATAGATTTTGTCATTGAAACTGATGCTAAGAGTAATACTAAAACTAAAATATTTTTCATTCTTGAAAAGCTTGAAGGCCTAAGGTATAAGGTTTAAGGTTGTGTACAAAAAATGGAAGTAGTTATTTTAAACTGATCGGGTAAGAATCAGAAAGTGCATGCATGCTTAAGTTTCCGTCAAACGACGACGTAAGAAGATGTTATGCGGCCGAAGAAGTTAGACGAGTAATTTATTTTTAAACAGGCCTGAAGGGCCTTAATGATAATAACCATGGGTACAACCCATGGTTATATGTAACACAAACACACAACCCTAAAAGGGTTGAATTATTAGGTTGAAGTGATCAGTAAAAAATTAAATGTAAAAGTGTGCGACGCAAGAAAAGCTTAATTGTAATTCTATTGCCTGGCTCATAAAAAAAATCCTGCCGTGCATTGCTGCAAAACAGGACTTTTTTATAATTATAATAAATGTCTTAGATAACAATCATGGCATCGCCATAGCTAAAAAAGCGGTATTTATCTTTAATGGCTTTTTTGTAAGCTTCCATTGCAAGATCATAACCAGCAAAAGCACAGGTCATAATCAGCAAGCTTGTTTTAGGCAAATGAAAATTGGTAACCAGTGCATCTGCAATATTGAATTCATACGGCGGGTGTATGAAGTGGTTGGTCCAGCCTTCTGATGGCTTCAATAATTTTTCTGCAGTAAAAGAACTTTCCATTGCACGCATGGTAGTTGTACCAATAGAGCAAATGCGGTGACCTTCTTTTTTTGCTTTGTTTACAATATTGCAGGCCACTTCTTCTATGCGATAATATTCAGCATCCATTTTATGTTTACTGAGATCTTCTACCTCTATAGGACGGAAAGTGCCAAGTCCTGTATGCAATGTTACTTCTGCAAAGCGGATACCTTTTATTTCAAGGCGTTTGATTAGTTCTTTACTGAAATGCAAACCGGCAGTTGGAGCTGCTACTGCACCTTCGTGTTTTGCATATACAGTTTGGAAACGTTCTTTATCTTCTTCGTCTGGTTTGCGTTTGATGTATTTTGGCAATGGTGTTTCGCCTAAAAATTCCAGCATCTGGCGAAATTCTTCATCTGTACCATCCCATAAAAAACGGATTGTACGTCCGCGGCTGGTGGTATTGTCTATTACTTCTGCTACCAGTTCATCGGTTTCGCCAAAATATAATTTATTGCCAACACGTATTTTACGGGCCGGGTCTACAATTACATCCCAAAGGCGGTTTGGTTTGTTAAGTTCACGCAACAGGAACACTTCAATTTTAGCACCTGTTTTTTCTTTACGGCCATACATGCGAGCAGGAAAAACTTTTGTGTTGTTCACCACAAAAACATCCTTATCGTTAAAGTATTCCTGTATATCATGGAAATGTTTGTTTTCCATTAAACCGGTGTGACGGTGTACAACCATAAGGCGGCTGTCTTCTCGTCTTTTGGCAGGATTTTGTGCAATAAGATTTAGGGGAAGATCAAATCGGAACTGTGAAAGTTTCATGTATCAAACGGGTTTAATATAGCGCCGCATGATACAAATCAGAACCCTGTAAATTTATCAAACAAGGTAATTTACCGGAAACCTGCTTTTGAAACAGGTTTTATATCATGTTACGGCATGATTTTAAAGTGTGCAAATGTAAGACAAAAACCCCGAAAAGCAATAATTAGGGCTTCATTTGTGAATAAGCTGTAAGCTGAGGCCACAAGCTGTGAGTTACAAGCTACAAGTTATAGGCAGCTTGAAGCTTGTGGCTTGTAGCTATAACTTGCTTGTACTAAAAATTTAAAGCAGGTGCTATAGCTAACGCAACCCTCTCCCCATCCATTGCAGCGCTTACAATGCCACCTGCGTAACCTGCACCTTCGCCAGCCGGATAGAAATTTTTTATTTGGGGATGTTGTAAAGATTCAGCGTTGCGTGGAATTCTTACCGGAGACGAAGTGCGTGATTCTGTTGCCACAACAATAGCATCATTGGTAAGATAGCCACGCATTTTTTTACCAAATGCTTTAAAGCCTTCCTGAAGGCTTTTAGCAACAAAGCCCGGCAATACTTCTTTTAAATTAACGGGTGAAGTGCCCGGTAAATAAGAAGAAGCTGGCAATGACGAAGAAGTAATTCCTTTTACAAAATCGCCCATACGTTGTGCGGGTGCAACAAATTTTCCGCCACCTGCTTTATACGCTTGCTGCTCTACCAATTGTTGAAAATGCATGGTAACCAATGCAGGCGATGCCGCAAGTTTCTTTTTTATACCTGCTGAATGTTTGTTTATATAATCAATAGCATCTTTTTCATTTATCTCAGTTACCATACCAGAATTGGCAAAAGGGTTATTTCTTTTAGAAGGGCTCCATCCATTTACCACCAGTTCGTTTGCATTGGTAGAAGCGGGTGCAATTATACCACCAGGGCACATGCAAAAAGAAAACACACCACGCCCTTCTACCTGCTGTACCAGGCCATAGGATGCTGGTGGTAAAAATTCTCCGCGGTTACTGCAGTGATATTGTATACTATCTATAAGCGATTGGGGATGTTCTATTCTTACGCCCAGTGCAAAAGGTTTTGCTTCAATAAGGATTTTTTTAGCAGCCAGCAGTTCAAAAATATCACGTGCAGAGTGGCCGGTTGCCAGTATTACAGCATCGGCTTCAAATACGTTGCCATCTGCTGTTGCAACACTTTTAATAATACCATCGTTAATTATTAGATCAACAACTTTTTTTTCAAAAAGGAACCTGCCTCCGCAATCCGTTATCTGTTGTCGCATAGCCGTAATAATTTGCGGCAATTTATTGGTGCCAATATGCGGATGTGCTTCGTATAAAATATTTTCCGGCGCACCAAACTGGAAGAGCAATTGCAAGATGCGGTTTATATCTCCTCTTTTATGGCTACGCGTATATAATTTGCCATCGCTGTAAGTACCGGCACCGCCTTCTCCAAAACAATAATTGCTTTCGGGGTTAATAATACCTTCTTTATTTAGTGATGCAAGATCCCTTCTTCTGTCTCTTACATTTTTTCCCCTTTCCAGTATTATAGGCTGTATACCCAGTTCTATTAATTGTAGTGCAGCAAACATGCCGCAGGGGCCTGCGCCGATAATAATAACTTTTCTATTTGCTTTAGATACATCTTTAAAAACAACGGGTACAAAATTGTTTGCAATAAAAGGTTCATTAATAAAAGCGGTAACGCTAAGGTTTATCCATACCTGCTTGCCCCTTGCATCAATTGATTTTTTGGTGATATGATATCCTGTAATGCTTGTTTCTTTTACACCGGCAGTGCGGGCAATATATTGTGTAATAAACTGGGCATCGGCTGCTTCTGATGGCAGCAATTTGCAGGTAATGTGTTGTTGCATAATGTGTCTGGTAGTTTACCGGAAAACAATGTTGCAAAAGTACCGCATTGCATGAATGCGCTGTAAAAGATTTATTAAAAAGGGAAAATTTTTTATGAAAATATTTCCGGAAGGTTTGTATAAGTTGGTAGTAAATAATTAGTATCTTCAGAAGCAACGGGTAACATAAGAATATACATAAAAGCTGCTGCGGCATTATCTGTTTTGCTTACCACATTCTTATACTGTAATACAACAAATTTGAATAGGAAATTTTATTCACAAAAAAGAATATTGCGGCAAATTTATTTTTTATAAACAACGGAATATTTTTTTGATGATGTTGCTGTTGAATTGACAGGAAAAGTATAAAAATAAAAAGGGCTTACACAGAACAAAATATATGCCTGTAAAGGGTTACAGGGCATACAAACAAAAAGGTTTAAGGCTGATATTATTTTGCTTTGTAGAATAAATAATGGGCTAATTTTTTTTTATTCTTACAGGTAAAAAAACATGTGAATAAAAAATTTTTTATTCAACAAAAAGTTTTGATATTCGTTCCCCTGCGTTACTTTTTAAACCAGTTGTCCAGGTCTGACGATCCTATGAAAAATGTACTGACAAATAATAATAATAACCCGTTATAAATTGCTATCCCAATAATGACCAAAACTTTCGATAAAGCCTGGAGTAGTTGTCTTGAAATAATAAAAGATATCGTTGAGTGGCAGCATTTCAATACATGGTTTCAGCCTATTAAACCCGTAGAACTAAAAGAAAACGTTTTAACCATACAAGTACCCAGTCAGTTCTTTTATGAGTACCTTGAAGAGCATTATGTAAATTTATTGGCAAAGACTTTGCGCAGGGTAATGGGTAAAGATGCCCGGTTGGAATATCGCATAATGGTAGACAGTGGCAACCACAACAACAAGCCGCTAACTATGGATGTACCTGCGCAGGGTTATAAAAGTTTTTCAAACGAAATGGATTTTCCTTTAATCATAAATACACCTGTTAAGAACCCGTTTGTAATACCGGGCCTTAAAAAAATGCAGATTGATCCGCAGTTAAACGGATCATATACTTTTGATGCATTTGTAGAAGGCGACAGCAACCGTGTGGCACGCCGCGCAGGTAAAACAGTTGCCGAAAAACCAGGCGCCAATTCTTTTAACCCACTGGTTATTTATGGTGGTGTAGGCCTTGGTAAAACACACCTAGCACAAGCAATTGGCAACGAAGTAAAACGCCTGCATAATAATAAGGTAGTATTATATGTAAGCTCAGAAAAATTCATTAACCAGTTTATAGACCACAGCCGTAATAATGCTGTAAATGATTTTATACATTTTTATCAGTTGATAGATGTATTGATTATTGATGATGTGCAGTTCTTTAACCGTGCAGAAAGATCACAGGATGCATTTTTTGCCATCTTCAATCACCTGCACCAAAGTGGTAAGCAACTGGTATTAACATCAGACAAACCACCCAAAGACCTTGACGGCGTACAAGAGCGTTTGCTCAGCCGTTTTCGCTGGGGCCTCAGTGCAGACCTTCAGGTACCAGATTATGAAACAAGAATTGAAATTCTTGAACGCAAAATGAAAAACGACGGCCTCGATATGCCTCGTGAAGTAGTTAAATACCTGGCTTATAATATAAACAGCAATGTGCGTGAGCTGGAAGGTGCATTAATATCCCTTCTGGCACAATCTTCGCTAAACAGAAGGGAAATAGACCTTGATTTGGCCAAGAAAGTGCTTAGAAATTTTGTAAAAACATCATCCAAAGAAATTACAATAGACACTATCCAGAAAATGGTATGTGATTATTTTGATGTACCCTACGACAAACTTCTTCAAAAAACAAGAAAAAGAGAAATTGTACAGGCACGCCAGATTACTATGTACCTCGCTAAAGCATTTACAAAGAATTCTCTTAAAACAATTGGCGAACATTTTGGAGGAAGGGACCACACTACGGTTATACATTCTTGCCAGACCGTAAAAGATTTGATGGATACTGATAATGTTTTCCGCGAAAACGTAATGGAATTACAGCAGAAAGTACAGTTGGCTGCTATGTAAACCCAAGAGAAATCAGCTTTAATAAAATAATTATAAAAGAATCCCGGTAAAAGCCGGGATTTCTTTTTGGAGTTGAACGGTTAATTGCTATTTTTGCCGCCCGCAAACAATGAGTTGCGGGTTGTTTATCAACCGGGGAGAGAGAATGTTGCAGTAATAATAAAAGCTCTTATTTAATAATATTGGTGAGGTGGATGAGTGGCTGAAATCAGTAGTTTGCTAAACTGCCGTACGGGTAACTCTGTACCGAGGGTTCGAATCCCTCCCTCACCGCAAAATTCTGCTTATATTTGCCGCAGAATTAAAAACGTTATCCATTTTCCGGCGGATAATATAATAGTTTGAGAAGTGGCTTTGGATAGAATAAAATATTGTTCGGGAAGTAGCGCAGGCCGGTAGCGCACCTGGTTTGGGACCAGGGGGTCGCAGGTTCGAATCCTGTCTTCCCGACATAGTACACAATAGAACCCGCTCTGGTAGCGGGTTTCTTTTTTTGTAGCGAATTTGTAGCGAATTTAACCTTGTATTGATGTTGTGTAATCCACCGCTTGTTGATAATTGGCTTCAGACTTTACCTGCCAGAATCGGTAAATTTGGTATAATGATAGAAACAGACTACACTAAGATAAAAGTCTACAAAGACTTTGACCCTAACGAAATGTTAACCCCAAATCTAAGCGGCAAAGGGGCAACATTCAACCCGCATTTTTCTGAACTTATGACTGATTATTACAAACAGTTCAATGATGTACTTCTTGAACCAATAATTGATAAGATTGGAAACGATGGTTGGCGTTTGGAATTTAAGGAAGTGGATGTAAACATCCCAAGTTTCATCTGTACGGTCTTTACCCCAAATGATACCTATTATAATAGTATAGTTGACCTTGTTCAAAAGAAAGTAAAAGATATTACCATAACCGGCTTTAATCGGGAAAACAGAATTTAAGATTTTTCTTAACTAAAATCGACACACATGAATCAAGCACATGATTTAGATTTATTTCTTCCTTGGTTGAAGGATAAGTTTCCAGAAGTACACGAAAAGTACGCCCGGAATTTCACCATTTCTTCAAGCAACCCAGACCATGTAGGTGTTACCAATGGTTACAGGATTTCAGATGAAGAATTCCAGTACATTTTTGGTATAGCACGTCACTGGTACGACCTACGAAAAAACTAAGGCTTAGACCTTCCAACGTTTCAGCATACGCTTTAACCGGCCCTGAACCTTGGATTGGTTTATTCACCCTTCACTTCACCAGCAGTATCATCATCTTTCACCAGACTGCTGATATCCTTCTTAACACTGATATTCTTTTCACTAAGACCCTAACCAGCGAAACTTTTGCTATGATCGCTATCCTAACCAACTCGTCTGAAGAACTTTTTCTATCAACGAAACTGATGAATAACACCCACCATATTTTAATGATGGGTTGATCATATTTTCCTATTGCTATTATTCTCCAAAGAGGTAAATATAAACCCTTACATATAACTCGTCCGTGTTTACGCATTGTTTTTTGGAATATGAAAAAGGGTGATTTCACCTGAACAACATCTATTTTATTTTCAATAACTTTAATTACTTCATTATTATCCTCCCTTGATAACTGCTGCTTTATCCCGCCCTCTTAACTTAAACCTTATATTGTGAAACATTCACCTCTCTTTGCCGACCTCCTGAAGTTTCTTATTACATTTACCTGTCTTATTATTATAGGAGCAGGGTTGAAATTAGTGCTTCAAAATTCTTCTTCTGAATATAACAGTAAACCTGGTATTAGTTACGACTCTACTTTCAGTTCTAAAATAATTAAAACAGATTCTACTGATAAATACAAACAGACCTCCACTACAGAAAATGTATCTACAAAAGCTTCGCCTGCTGGTCAATCAGTTAATGCTCCACAAAAAGATACAGTATTGCAAAAGGGTTATGATCTAATTTTTCTTGGCATTATTTTACTGATTGTGTTTTACTCGTTGCCATTTTTAAGCGAGTTTAGTTTTTTACAATTGTTTACCGCAAAATTTAAAGCAGAAGCAGATGCAGCAAAGAATATTGTAAATGAAGCCACAAATGCTGCCAACAGTACTGTGCCTCCTGTTGCTCCGCAGTTGGAAAGTAAGATGCTTAATGATGCGCAGAAAGAGATGATAGGGAGAAGCTTTTCTCCGGAAAAAAATATTGAGTCTTATATTAGTTATGCAGATGACCCGCAAAAGGGAAAATGGAAAGGTGAGCCGGAAAGAAATGATCGCAGGCTTTCCGCAACAGCAACCCCAATGCCAGGTAATAATGAGTTGTTTAAAGTTGTGCTAAAGGTAATATCAACAAACCCGTCAATGCCTTTGCGCAATTTTGTAGTATTTCATTTGCATCCAAGTTTTCTAAATCCCAATCCAAAAATTTATGTAATAGATGGTATTGCTACACTTGAATTGGTAGCATGGGGAGCATTTACTGTAGGCGCAGAAACCGATTCAGGTTCTACTCAACTGGAACTGGACCTGGCAGAATTACCAGATGCACCTATGCTGTTTAAAAGCAGGTGATCTGTTTTCTTTTTAATTTAATGTTTCTTACACACCCGTAAAACACCTCCATAAATACCGTTAGAACACCCACGCAAAACAATTGCTATAATCTTATTTTGCATTCACTAAAAATAACGCTACAATGAAAAAGAAAATATTAATTAAGCCAGCCGATTTTAAAAAAGTTCATGCTAAACTTAAGAAGCTGGAATCAAAAGACCCCAGTTTAAAAATAAACGGACTTGCACTGTCGCATTTCCTGCTTGCTAATACAAGTTTTGATGACAAAGCAGATCCGCCAGAAATACGAACAAAAAGAATTATACTTCAAATTGCCGGAGATTTTTCCACTAAACCAGAAGATTTAAAAGATAATATTAAGCTCGGCATCAATTTATTGTTCGGCGATGATGAGTATACACTTCTTCAGATGCGACTTAATGCTTTGGTTAAGGAATACAAGCCAACTGCAAGTGTAAGTGATGACGAAACAAATGACTGTGTAACAGTTGGCGATTGTACAAAATTGGTAAAATCTAAAATTTGATCCTTATGAGAAAGATAATGTTCACTGGGGCTTTTTTTATAACCTTTTGTCAAATTGGATTTGGGCAATCTGTTTTTTGGAAGAATTTAAAAGTTAGAAAAGCTTTTGAAACAGAAACAAAAGACGATGATAAGGCTGCAAATGCATCTTTTACATTCCCGAAAGGGAAGGATAATTATTTTGCAATTAATGCAGGGCTAGGTTATGAATTTGGCAGCTCAAGTAAGGAGTCTAAGAACAAAAAAATATTTAAAAATTCATTTAGCGGTTTTTTTGTTTATAATAGAAACAATCAAATTGATAAAGAGCAAAATAACTATAAGCTTGGTATTTCATCAAACCAGGTATTTTATACAAATATTGAAACATCAACTGCTATATTTGGTGCAAATACAATAGAGTACCTGCACAACTTTTACGATAGTTCCCACTCTGTTCTATATACGTCTTATTGGCATTTCTTTTCTAAAAAACAAAATTGTGTAAAATTTGGCGGTTATGCTCAAGCAAACAGTTTATTTGCTTATTATTTTCTGCCACAAGCAGGGATCGAATATCAAAATGCATTTCAAGCCAAACTGAATGACGACAAAGGATACGATTTTAGAGGTTATTTTGGTGTAGGTGGCAATTTACTCCTAAAGAAAAAAACTTACGATGATAATCATACCCTGCTGGATAAAAACAGGTGGACTAAAGGCGTTGAGTTAATTGTACGGTATGAAGCAAGGGTTAGTATTTTAAAAAACATTGAGAGCGCCAATTCGTATACCCCAATGTTTAAAGCGGAAGTTAATGTATATCCTACCCAGGATAATAAATTTTCCATTGGACTTTCGTATAATGATGGTTCTAATCCAGTAGACGGACTTGCTAAACAAACCTTTTGGCTTCTTGCATTTAAATTCAAAAAATGATAAAAACGGTATATAACAAAAGTGTTACTCTAATCCTGGTTAATGCTACAGCCACAAAACCTCAATAAAATGATTGCCATTTTTAAGAAGGTATATCCAATGTATAATTTACAATCAAACTATTTCAATAAAGCCTGTATGTTTTTTTGCTTAACTGGTTCTCTCAGTTCAACAGAAGATTTTGTAAAATAGCGATGGTTGTTGAGAAAGTGTAATTGTAAAGCATACCAGTCTTCGTTGGTTGCCACAACTTTGTAGTGAAGAAATTCTTTTCTTAGCGCATCACTTATTTCAGGAAAATCATTTCTGCCAAGATAGTCCAGGTCGGCATCACATATAATTTTTTGGAGCAAGTTGGCTGGTTTTTGAGGAAGACGTGTTGCATCAATAAGCCCTGTAATTATTGATTTATCTTTTTCGCTGAAACCAAATGTATCAGCATCCTGCAAGAATATGTGGCAGCTATAATCTTCATGTTTGGAATATGCCTCAAGAAAACCCGCATCGTGGTACATAGCTGCGGTTTTAAGAAGAAAAAGGCTGTGTTTGTCTGTTAGTCCTTCCCTGGTGGCAATTTCTTCACAGGCAGTTAATACATCCAATGTATGCGCTTCGCAATGGTAGGTAAGGTTTTCATCCAGGCTATGCAGTTTTCTTATTACTTCTGCATAAATGGTTTCAAAAGGGACTGCATTCATAAAAACTGGTTTATTGGCCCGTTTGGGGCGGCAATCTTTTTAAAGTTACTGCAAAAGAAAACTATTGGCAATTATTTGCAATTACAAGGCAAGTTGGAAGAAATTTGCCAGCAATCTTTACCTGGCAGCATCCCCAAAATAATTTGTTTGGAACTTTTGGCTAGATTTGAATGCGGCATTTTAAAATACTGTTGTCAGCCAAACCTTTAATTATGAAGTACACATTTTTAACCCTTCTTGCTGCTTTGGCAGCTATTGCTTTTGCATCATGCAAAAATCAAAATAATAATCAGCAAAATACAGAACAAGCAGTTAAAAAAGATTCTGTAGTAAAAGCCATCACTGTTCGGAATAAAATTTTAACTGCTGAAGAACAAAAAGCACTTACACCCGATATGGTAATGCAACGCTTGCAAGATGGTAACAGGCGTTTTCTTGATAGTGATCTTACCGTGAGGGATCACTCATCTTTAGTAAGAGATGCTCGGCAGGGGCAATATCCAATGGCTGTTATTTTATCTTGTATGGATAGCCGCGTTCCCGTAGAAGATCTGTTTGATTGTGCAATTGGTGATCTGTTTGTTTGCAGGGTGGCAGGCAATGTAATAAACCCAGATATTCTGGGTAGTCTTGAGTATGGTTGTAAAGTGTCTGGCTCAAAACTAATTGTAGTAATGGGACATAAATTCTGCGGCGCTGTAAAGTCTGCTATAAAAGATGTAAAGCTTGGCAATATTTCTCAACTACTGGTGAAAATAAAACCTGCTATTGCACAATCTGCCAATTATAATGGCGATAAAACTTACAACAACGAAGATTATATAACACAGGTTGCTATTGCCAATGCAAAAAATGTAGCTGAAGAGATAAAGAAAAAAAGCCCGTTGCTTAAAGAAATGATTGATAAAGGCGAGTTGAAAATTGTAGCAGCAGGTTACAATCTTAAAAACGGAGAAGTTGTTTTCTTTCAATAATCCATTATTGTTATAACATGCAGGACAAAATACAATATTACCGCCAGCCTATGGTTACGGCAACTGGCATCTTGCTGGGCTTTTTGCTAGACTTTGCTATTAAATGGGCGCCAAAGAAATTACAGCTTGATAATTTAAGGGATGCAGTTTCTATAATAAGCCTTGTCAGTTCAATTACTTTTCTTTCTCTTGTTTTATACCGTATGCTTAGTATGAATTATCCGGTTGATAACTCGGAAAAGTATTACAAGACTACACTGTTGTTTTTTATGCTTGCTCTTGGTTGCATTTTAATGGGTCTCCTTATAGCGATAGTGTATAGTTTCTTTTAACAGGCATTAATTACTTAAACCGGATTTCAATTACATCGACACCAGTATCAAGTTTGTCGAAAATAATTCCCTGTCTTTATTGCACGGTTTATCTTTATAGTATGTTAAACGGTAATGAAGCTGCCGTAAAAAAACCATACATTGTTTCACCTTGCTAAATTATCTGCCAGATGGAATTTGATAACGACAGGATTGTAAAAGGAACTTTTACAGCCGAAATAGTTTGCTGGGTTTTGTTTGTTCTGATAAGCCCGGTATTAAATTGTATTGGCACTTTTCCACATTATAAAGCCGCCTGGTTGCTGGTATTAACTGTAAGCTTTCTTCTGGCACCCCTGTATATTTTATACGCAAGGCTGATAGTGCCGCGTTTTTTGTTTACAAAAAAATATCAGCTTTTTGGATTGCTTTCGGTTGCATTTTTACTGCTTGTATATGCGCTTACATTTCTTTTGTACAAAATAGCGCTTGTATTTGACAGTGAGCCATGGACTCATTATTTTACCCACGCAAACATTAATATTGCCCGAGAAACCGCCTGGATAATTATCAATACCTGCCTGGCGGTTGCCATTGCTTATTTCAGAAAAAACCTGCATGAGGAAGATGCTATTACATCGCTTCAGAAAGAGAATATGTGTTACAAGATCAGGTATTTGCGCACACAGTTAAACCCACATTTTCTTTTCAATACACTAAACAGTATTTATTCGCTTAGCCTTAATAGCCCCGAAAAAACACCAGAAGTAGTTGTTCGCTTATCAGACATTATGCGTTTTCTGATGTATGAGTGCAATGAAGAAAAAATTCCGATAGAGAAAGAAATAGCGTTTATAAGAAATTATATAGAGATAGAAAGAATAAGGTACGATGCCGATATACAGTTTACGGTAGAAGGAAATACAGAAGGAGTAATGATAGAGCCTTTTCTTTTTATTTCTTTTATTGAAAACGGGTTTAAACATGCCATTGATACTTCTTTTGCAAAACCGTTTATTTACATAACGCTGAAAATTAGCGAAGGCCAGGTAGCACTTAACGTAATTAATAACACAAGCCTTGAACTGGAAGCACAGGCAAAAAGGATACGCGGCAAAAGCCTCGAAAACAGTAAAAGCGTTTTGGAACTGTTATATCCAGAAGCTTATGCACTGGATATAATACAAACTGAAAAAGGCGAGCGAAAAGAAAGTAAGTCGAGACTTAAAAATGCACAGGAAAGATTGCAGCGGCTTTATCCAGACAATCATACCCTTGATGTAATTTTGAATAACAATACATTTACCGTTTCACTCATTATAATAACTGGTTTGCTTGATAAGATGTATCATTATAGAAGATGAAAGACTGGCGCAGGATGTTATTAAAAGCCATTTGCAAAAATGTACAGACAGGTTTGTACTAGTTGGCACCTATCGCAATGCACAGGAGGCAAAAGAAGCGCTTGACAGGGAAGAGATTGATCTCATCTTCCTTGATATACAACTGCCCGGTATGACAGGTATTAGTTTTTTGCGATCACTTGTAAATCCGCCACTGGTAGTTTTTACAACTGCATATCCTGAATATGCGCTGGAAAGTTATGAGTTCAACGTAATTGATTATTTGCTAAAGCCAGTTTCTTTTGAAAGGTTTTCTAAAACAATAGATAAAATAATGGATGGAAAAATTTTCCAGGCGCCGGGCAATAAAACACCATCATTTAACCACGAACATATTTTTATTAAGTCTGATAGTAAGTTTTTCAGGATTAATTTTTCAGACATTATCTACATAGAAGCAATGAAGGATTATATTAAAATCCATACAAAAGAGCATGTTATTATTACACACCAAACCATGATGGAGATGGAAAACATATTGCCCTCCACCCGGTTTGTGCGTGTACACAAATCATATATTGTAGCCCTTGGCCACATAAAATCTGTTTCTGGCAATTCTGTAGATATGGGCAAAGCAATGTTGCCCATTGGCCTTGTTTATAAAGAAAGGGTGATGGGGATTATAGCCGGCAAACCATACTGAAATTACAGATGACTGATCTGCAAGGCTTCAGCCAAAAAATATATTACCGAACCATTTTTAAAAATTCCTGTTAATCTCTTTGCCAGAGATACAAAAGACAAATCCGCTATTAAAAGCTAGTTCAAAGACCCGCAGGCAGGAAATTATATTGATTTTGATTAGGTTAAAGAGGCAGGAAGGCTGAGAAATTTCAAGTTGTCTTAAAGGAAAGTTAATGCTATTTTACAGGACAATTTTTGCGTAAAAAAACAGTTTGCACCCGGTATTTCCTCATTATAATTTCAACTTGTAGCGGCTTGATGAAAAAAACGACTTCTATTTGTTTTGCCTGCCTTATAATAATAGGTACAAGGCCTGCATTTGCCCAATATACAGATACGCTGTCTACCACAAAAAGTTTTGCAGACACTAGTGTACCTGTTATAAATTGGAATACGCCCCCGCAAAAAAGGGTTTTTCCGTATAAGCAATTTATTGTTCCGGCTACCATGCTGGTGTATGGTATTACTTCATTAAAGTACGATGGGTTGAAGACAATCAACCAAAAAGTAAAAGAAGAAGTGTATACAGAAAGAACCAATAAAGAGCCAATGCATATTGATAATTACCTGCTCTACGCTCCTGGTGTGGCAGTGTATGCTTTAAATGCAGTTGGTATAAAAGGTAAAAATAATTTCCGCGACAGAACAATTCTCTACGCAATGTCCCAGATGATACAATCTGCCATTGTGTTTCCGGTAAAAAAATACGCAGGAGAAAACAGGCCCGATGAGAGCAATGCACTTTCTTTCCCATCTGGGCACACAGCTTGCGCATTTGCTTCTGCAGAATTTATGCGGCAAGAATATAAAGATGTATCGCCCTGGTATGGTGTTGCCGGTTATGCAATGGCTGCAGGCACAGGGTTCCTTAGAATGTATAACAACAAACACTGGCTTAGCGATGTAGTGGCTGGTGCTGGTATAGGAATAATGTCTACAAGACTGGCGTACTGGATTTATCCAGTCATCAAGAAAAAATTATTTAAAGACAAAGAAGTAAGTACTGTAGTAATGCCTGTTTATTCAGACGGCGCACTTTCTATTGGATTAGTACATCATTTCTAAAAACTTTATTGCTTAGTAAGTTTATAAATATCGCTACCTGCGTTATTATAATCTCTTCTTATTTCAATAGTATTTCTTTCAACCTTTATTTTATAGTCGCGGGATAAAATTAGTGTCCAGTCAAATTCTGCTGTCCATGGGCAACTGTTTTCAAATGTTATATTGCCATTGCTGTCTGTTGTGTAAGAGCCTTTGCATAGCGCAGGGTATTTGGCAAATTCACTTTGTCCTGTCCAGTTATTGGCAGAAAATGTAATGGTTACATTTGATATCTGTCCGCCTGTTGAAGTTAATCTTTGAAATGTTCCTGTATAAGTTCCATCTGCAATTGAAGCCGTTGTATTTGTTTTTTTACAGGAGATTGAAAAAATAATAAAGCACAATATGGCTGAAAATATATAACGCATAGCAACGTATTTTCGGTTTTGACAACGATTGTAACTGAAACGTTGCGTTTATGATTGCAGGTACAAAAATTGTCGCAATTCACCCGCAGATAAGTCGTAATTGCACTTTATTTATTTTAAAAAATTCAGGAAGTTTGTGGTGTAAAACGATATGTGATAACCATAAAAATTTCAGTAAATGGAAGCGAAAGAAAGAACAGTAATAACAGTTAATGCTACTGTTAACGCACCTGTACCAAAAGTTTGGGAATATTGGTCAAAACCAGAGCACATTAAAAAATGGTGTGCTGCTTCTGACGACTGGCACGTACCACACGCAGAAAATGATTTGAAAACAGGCGGTAAATTTAGTACCAGGATGGAAGCAAAAGATGGAAGTTTTGGATTTGATTTTGGCGGCGTTTATGATGTTGTAAAGGATAATGAGTATATGGAATACACACTTGGCGACGGAAGAAAAGTAAAAATTAATTTTACTGCTAAAGGAAATACTACAGAAGTAGTGGAAAGTTTTGATGCAGAAGATGTAAATCCCATAGAAATGCAAAAAGGCGGATGGCAGGCTATCCTCGACAATTTTAAAAAATACACAGAAGCAAACTAAACTATTAAAAATTTTGTTTTAAGGCTGTTGAAAGTTCAACAGCCTTTTTTATTTCATCATTTTAGCGGTTTTGCGAAAATGGTTAACCAATAAAGTGAAGCAACAGTTTTATCTTTATACTCTAAATATTAATTTACTAAAATGGGCGAAAACGATCAGTCGATATTACTCAGAAAATGCAGCTTATGGTCTGAGCTGTCTGATGAAGAATATAAAGAATTAGACGTAGCAGACAATTTTAAAGAAGTAAAGAAAGGTGATTATGTTTATTTTGAAGCGTTTAACCACAACATCATTTATTTTATTAAGAAAGGCTTTATACTACTTGGTAAAATAGATGATTCAGGCAATGTTATTACAAAAGATATTTTACAGCCCGGTGATTTTTTTGGTCAGTTTATTCTTGAAAGGCAAAGCCTTGGCGGTGAGTTTGCACAAGCTATAAAATCTGATATCAGCTTGTGTTCTTTTACAACAGAAAAATTTGTGGAACTGCTGAAAAAAAATCCTGCTTTATCATTAAAGTATACAAAACTTGTAGGCTGGCGGTTAAGAAAATTTGAAAACCGTCTTATCAATATTATTCAGAACGATACAAAATCCCGCTTGATTATTTTTATGCAGGATCTTTTATACAAAACGCAGGGTGATAAGCCTTTTCTTCAAAAAGACCTGGTTATTCCAAATTATCTTACACAGGAAGAAATATCGAGGCTTATTGGCAGCAGCCGGCAAACAGTAACAACACTCTTGACTGAATTAAAAGATGAAGGGTTGCTTGATTATTCACGCAAAGCGATAAAGTATTTTAATATTCCTTTAAATTTTCCGCGTTAGTAAACCTCAGGCAGAAAGTGAGTCTCCAGGGTTATTAAGTGCATTGTAAAAATTCTTTTCGTAGCAAATGCCTACAGGTATTTCATATTTGTCAATATGCACAACTTTGTTCCTTACAAAATTTATTTTGTTTACAGGTACAATGTAAGATCTGTGTACACGTGCAAATTCATTTTTGGGTAATTTTTCTTCAAGCGCTTTCATTGTCATTCTTGTAATAACAGGTTTTTGGTCGTTCATGTAAATACGGATATAATCATCCATCCCTTCAATATAAATAATTTTTGAAAGCGCTACTTTCATCAGCGAGTAATCAACCCTAAGCGAAATATTTTCCGGCCTGCGCATTGCATTCTGATGAAGAAACTTATAGTTGGCTTTTGCTTTTTCTGCTGCCTGCAAAAATCTTTCGAAACTAAATGGCTTTAAAAGATAATCCAGCGCATTAAGGTTAAACCCTTCTATTGCATGTTTTGCATGCGCTGTAGCAAAAATAATCATCACATCGGGGTGAAGCATTTCCCTGAACTTTAACCCTGAAACAGATGGCATGTTTATATCAAGAAAAACCAAATCAACAGGATAGTTATTGGTGTACCGCAATGCTTCGTCGGATTTTGTAAAAGTTTTCAGCAAATCAATATAACCTGTCTGTTCGCAAAACTTTTTTATAATTTCAAGCGCAGGTGGTTCATCGTCTAATGCAATGGCTTTTATCATTGTATATTCATTGAAAGTTTTACAGAATAAATTTTATTGTCTTCCAGTATTTCCAATTGGTGCATAGAAGGGTACAGCATGTTTAACCGCTCCTGTGCATTTTTAATTCCGGTACCGCTACCTGGTGCTTTTTCAAAAGAAGAAACCTTATTATTAAGAACCTGCGCACAAATTTTATTTCCTGTAATGCTTATGTCTATATTGATAACAGAATCTTCGTTAGGATTTACGCCGTGTTTAAATGCATTTTCTATAAAAGACATTAGCAGGAGCGGGGCAATTTTGCCTTTCTCTTTGTAGGCAGGCAAAGAATAATTTATTGAAACCGTATCGCCCAGCCGGCCTTTCTGCAGCAATATATAATCATTGATGTAAGCAAGTTCTTTTTTCAAATCAATATAATCAGCATCGGGGGCATGCAGTATATGCCTCATCATTCCTGATAACTGAATAATAGAACTGGGAGTTTGTTTAGATTCAGTAATAGCCAGCATATAAATCCAGTTGAGTGAGTTAAAAAGAAAATGAGCATTTACCTGGCTATTCAACTGAGACAGTTTTATTTTGGCTACTTCGGCTATAGCATTTTCGTTATTTTTTTCCTGCTGCATATAAACTGTTGCAAATACACTAACCATTAAAAGAGCAGAGGTGTAATTTAATCCTGCAAAAACACTTTGTACTGGTGAAAACGCAATGCTTGCCAAAAACTGGCAGGCAATAATTGCTGCAATAAAAGTTATAACAAGCAGAAAATAATTGATCTTTTTACCAGGCTTAAAAAGTACGGGAAGCAGCCAGTAATAATTTAGATAAGAAAATATGATTAGCAAACTATAAGAAAGAAAATAAGCCGGGTTAGCGGGTTTAAAAAAATCAACAAGAGTAGTTGCATTACAGGCAGAGAACAATGCAAAAGGTAAAACGTAAAGGCCTGCCCATGTGCAAACATGCAGCATATACAACAGCAGGTTGTTTTTTGCAATAAGCGTTATTACTTTACGGTAATTTGTTTTGCTTACAGGTTTATCTGTTTCTGCATAACTGGTTATTGTTTTTATGTAGAAAGTGCGGTAAGAAGAGGAATTAATCATGCCTTTCAGTTTGTTTCATTATAAAGAATGTATAAACCGACGGTAGTTTTAAAAAATGCTCCTGAGTAAAAACCCCGGAGCTTCGCTAATAAAAAACCACCCTAAATGAACTTTTTGCACTGCTTTCGCCGGGGAAAGCAGGTTAATTACCAGTTTATGCAAACAATTGTATTGATGCTATTGGTTTGCCGCATACCAGTAATAGTACGACGTATATTGCTGTGGGTTGCCGCCAATGCCTCATTTTGTTTGCTATCGTTTTCGGCATACCCGTTAATTTTTGAAAAAGCAGGAGGCATTACCAGTATTGTGTTACCGCCTTTAATGTAACAAGGGGCTTCATGTCTCATATCGTTTGCAACTGAATTAGAAAGACTTAGCCCGTAAAAGGAAAGGTTGGTATCTGCCTGGAGGCATGCCAACCACACCAAAATGAGCAGCGTATATAAAGGAAGCATCCCCTTTTTCATAATTGCTGTGTTACATTTGCTTTTGCTCTACCTAGGGCCAGATGCGGTACCAGGATTGAAAGTTGGGTTATGGCTAAAAAAAGGTTTTTTTATTTTTTTCTGCATTTACCCAACCATGCAAAGTGGATGGGCATCTGATGCTGTTAACAAAACCATCTGTTATTTTTAGTAAAACAATTGCTGATTGTTTGAAGGGAAACCGTTCTTCCCAGAATGCGCTTTATCATGCCCTGGCAGATAAGATGTATGGTGTCTGCCTGCGCTTTAGCCGGTCTGCACATGAAGCAGAAGAAATATTACAGGAAGGTTTTATTAAGGTGTTCTCTTCGCTGCACCAATACCGCGATGAAGGATCTTTTGAAGGATGGGTAAGAAAAATAATGGTAAATACCGCCCTGCAACGGTATCGCAAACGTTCCTCACTACATGCTGTTGTATCGCTTGAGCTTACAGAAAATGAGCCCGGCGCCAATGAGGAAGAAATTGTTGCCAACCTTAGCGCAAAAGAACTTTTAAACCTAGTACAGGAATTACCCCCTGCATACAGAATGATATTTAACCTGTATGTTTTTGAAGGTTACCAACATAAAGAAATTGCAGTGATGCTGGATATTTCTGAAGGCACTTCTAAATCTAACCTGCACGATGCAAGGCGATGGCTGAAGGATAGGATCCTTAAGGAAGAGAAAATGGAAAATCTGAAAAAACTTTATTCATGAAAAAAAATCTACACGAAATTGATAAACTGTTTAAAGATGCGCTTGATGGGCATCTTGAAGCTGCGCCACCGGGAGTATGGGATGCTGTAAACAATGACCTGGATAAAAAACAGGCATTGCATTTTCGCCAAAAATATTTCAGGCTGAAAAGAGTTGCCCTTATACTGCTGCTATTTGCTTTTTCAGGAATTGCTTATACACTCTTTATTGTAAAACCATCGCAACAAAATAAAAAGATAGCTGAAAAGACATCGCCTGCTCAATTGGAAAATAACATAGATACTGCTGCTAACGCTACTGCAAAAAATAGTGGAGAAGAAAAAACAGCCGTTGTAAAAAATAGTAACGCCTTAAAAACCGGGCCAGCAACTAGAGAAGCGGACAGCAAATCTGCAGAAGCCACAAACAATGCCGGCGCAAAAAATAAAGAAGCAGCTGAAGCTAATACAACTTCTACTCAAAATTTGCCTGGCGAAACTTCGGCCAGCAATATAAAAACAAATGCTGCTTCAGTTAAAATACAAACAAATACTATCGTTAATAATAAGAATGCCGGCAATCAACAAAAAATAAAAACAGGCAATGCAGTTTTACTTGCAGCAGCTTCATCTAAAAGCAAAACAAAAAATGGTTTAACAGATAAGGTGTACAATGATTTAATTGTAGAGGAAGATAATGCCAATAGCAATGCTGAAGAAAAAAATAACATTGCTAAAACTGATAAGCCAGTTCAACGGACGGTAACACCGCTTGCACCATATTTGTATTCATTAGCATTACTGCCAGGTGCTCCTGCTTATGAAACGCCAGCATCGGTTACAACTATAGAAAGCAGCAGTTTCTTAAATGCAATACAACAAAACCAATTATTGCAGAATACATTCCCCAAAAATAAACCTGCTTTCAAACCTTCTTTTTCAATAATGCCTTTTGCTTCCATCAACCATAGTTTTACCCGTTTAGAAAATGATGAAGTGCTGGCTGGCCCGGGCCGCAATAAAAAAACAGCAGAAAGAGACGAGAAGCAGGGTGGTTCTTTTAGTGCAGGTATTCTTGTTAATTACAACTTTTCAAGAAGTTTTATTCTGCAGTCGGGTATTGTGTATACATCGGCCACAACAAATATTTTGCCCAAAATAATTTATGCAAGGCCAGATAATTTTGGCCGCACACGGTATGAATTCAATTGTTCATCGGGTTACTCATACATAGATCCAAAAACTGGTACTAACCCTGCAGTGGGCGATAGCATACAGGTAGCGGGATCTAGCTCAACACTTTCTTATATAGGCATACCATTATCATTAAACTACGTTATGCAAAAAGGAAAGTTTTTGTTTAAACCTGCTGTTGGCTTCTCTGTAAATTTTTTAACCAGCGGCAAATCATTCACCAGCTTTAATAATGCATCGCCAGGTAATCCTAAAGAAACGGCTTCTATCAGCGGATTAAAAACAGCGTATGTTGATGGTTCTATCGGTTTTGGAACAGAGTATATGCTCAGTAGAAAAATTTCAATAGGCATAAGGCCAAATCTGCGCATGGCATTAAGTTCAATTAATAAAAACACACCTATAAAAACTTATCAAAACTTTCTTAGCCTGGAAGCCGGACTTAAAATTAATCTTTAGAACTTACTCTTAGCAAGTAGTAAAAAGACCTTTAGCATTTGCGCTATGGGTTTCTTTTTTTCTAAATTGCAGTGTTTATTGCATGTAGAACAAGTTGTCTTGTTTTTTATCGCGATAAAATTGATATATTCACACTTTTTTATTGAGCAAAATTTTTAACCAGGACTAACCGCATAAAGTATGCTGCGCAAGCTGACAGTAATAGCTGTATTAACCTTTTTAATATTGAGCAGTTTTTGTTCAACTGCAGTTGCGCAAGACACATTGCCCAACGCAAAACATGCAGCTATAATTTTTCCTTATCCCATGTACAAGGAAAAATGGAGAAGCTCCCTTGGCATTACCATGCTTACAACTCCTGAAGACATAACTGAAGCTGTTAGGGTACGTGCACCTTCTATTGACTTTCGTGTATTGCGCCGGATAAACAACAATTTTATTGCTACAGGCCGAATAAACGCACAGATTTTGCAGAACCAGTTTATAGCGGGTGTTGATTATGTAAGGCCTTTTTCCAACAGGTTTTTCTTTTCTGCAGGTGGAGAGGTAGGCTATTGGTTTGGCTTTTTAAAACTTGAAGGTTTTAATAACTCAGGATCAGGCTGGCTTACTTATCCCCACGCTTCAATTGGTTACAGAACTAAAGGCAATTTGTTAATTACCGCAAGGGCACAATTGTCTGTAAACATGCACTATGTTGCATATAGCGGAAACGAAAAGTTATCATCTGGCGCCGCATTTTATAATGGAGAAACATTTACAATTGCTATAGAGCAACCGTTTTACCACAATCATCATTTAACGCTGGCGTTTTCCGGTATCAATAATTATTTCTACTGGCAAACATGGCTTTTGTTTTATCGCGTAAACCGAAAAATTTTCTATCCGCAGATAAGTGTAGGATTTATTTTATGAGATCATTATTAATTATACTTATACCGCTGTTGTTGTTTTTTTCCTGTAAAAAGGATTATAAAGCACCTGTGCCCGATTATAATAATTGGGATGCATTTACTGCTGCTGCCAGGCTTTTGCTTTCGCCACAGTCGAGAACAGCAATGGAAGGTGTGTACGGACTTACATCTGGCAAAGACAATTTTGGCGATTCTGTTGCTGTTAAATGGAGCTATGTTATAACGGGAACGGATACTGTTTTTCATCTTTCCTTTTTCTGCGGAAAAGACATTGCTTATCTTATTTGCGAAGGAAAGAAAAGTGGTGGAGATATATTGCTGAATGGTTACTGGCGTAAAATGACCGGTGTGGAAACTGGTATTGTAAGGCTTACTATAAAAGCAGCACAGGGCGCAGATCTTATTGTTTCCAACGGAAATATAACAACGGGATCAATTATCATCAGCGGTGTTTATGGCAACGGGCAGGACGCACCTGTAATCCCTATCGTTTTTACTTACGGAAGAAAATTGTACAACAAAACACCTTTCCAGGTATTGGCACACCGTTCTGGCGGAAGGACTTCCGACTTATTGCCTGTTTCTGAGAATTCTGTAGAAATGATAAGGATGACACCTGAGTTTGGATCTACAGGTGTTGAAATAGATGTAAGGTTAACCAGTGATGGTGTACCTATTTTGTATCATGATCCAGGACTAAACCTTCGCGAAACACAAAAAAGCGGGTTGATAGGGCCGATAGAAAATTACTCTTTTGATCAACTTTCTACTTTTGTACGTTTAATCCACGGAGAAAAAATACCCACCTTACGTCAAGCATTAGACGCAGTTGTATACCAAACAGGTTTGCAATTTGTATGGCTCGATACAAAATACAATGGTGATTTGCAGATTGTTCGCAATATTCAGAAAGAATACCTGCTGAAAGCCGCAGCAGCGGGAAGAACACTCAAAATTGTAATTGGATTGCCTACAGAAGAAACAATGAACAACTTTTTGAAATTGCCGGATTTTGCAGCTGCACCAAATTTGTGCGAGCTGAGCCTGGAAGACGTAGACAAAACAAATGCAGAAGTATGGGCGCCGAGGTTTACACTGGGAACACAAAACGAATCAGTGGCAAAAGTACATGCAGCGGGTAAACTTGCTTTTGTATGGACGCTGGATGTGCCGGATTATATGCAACAATTTTTACGCGATGGCCATTTTGATGGCATCCTTTCCAATTACCCATCAGCCGTAGCTTATAATTATTATGTGCAACATTAATAAACTTGTAATAGCTGTATTTTTTTCCGCGTTATTATTTAACGGGGAATTATTTGCACAGGATATTGCTAAAGCAAAAGATTCACTGGAAGTAAATGTGCAGCAGAAAGGAAAATATGCGTTTATCCTATATGGCGGCGGTGGCTGGTTTAATTATATTGGATCAATTGGCGCACCGGGCATAGCCAATAATACTTCAGTTACACGGTCACGCCCAACCAGTACTTTCAGGATTATGTGGCATCCGGATCATAGATTACGTGTTGGAATTGAATCTGGCTATACAAATTTTTATACCTACACTGTAAAAGAAGGCAATACATCAGGAAAAGTAAATCTTACCGGTGTACCCATATTGCTTGTATGGTCTATGGCCATTACAAAACGGGTGAATGTTTTTGCAGGCATTGGTTATTACCTGCTTACTACCGATCTAAATTATAATGGCAGCGTAAAATCAAGTACTTTCAGTCTCGGCACAAATGTTTCTGTAAATTATGTACACCCTATTACACCAAAGCTGGGTGTGGGTGCCGAACTTAAATGGACAGGCGCCTCGCAAACAAAAGATTATGGAATCTCCGCACAGGTATTACTGGCCTGGAAATTTCTTGAGTGGTAAAATAAATTACCTGAAACATACATTGCTGTTTGTTTGTGCTTGTGCGTTTGTATTTAATAGCAACGCACAGCTGGTTCCGCCCGATTCTCTTTCTGTTCCATTGCTCGATTTTGTTAGTGACACGCAAGAGCCGCTTGGCATTGAGGAAATTTATCTTAAGCCAACACAAAATGCACGGGCTACAGCAATGATTTATTCTTCAATACTGAATGATAAGCCTGCTGCACTTTTTATGCTTGGTGATATAGTTTCACTTGGTTACAGCAGAAAGAAATGGGGCAATACGGACAGGTTTCTCGATAGTGCAGCAAAAAAAAATATTAAGACTTATGGCATCCTCGGCAATCATGATGTAATGTTAAGGAATAAAAGAGGTGAAAATAATTTTGATAAACGATTTCCCGAACACAAACGTACAGGTTACCTCCAGGTTGTTGATTCAATTGCGGTTGTATTATTGAATTCAAACTTTAAAAAACTGTCTTCAAAAGAAATAGATATTGAGCAACAGTGGTACAGCAAAGCAATTGATTTATTAGATAAAAACAATGCAATTAAAGCGATTATTGTTTCTTCACATCATCCTATTTTTACCAATAGCAATATGGTAAAGCCTTCAGAAAGGCTAAGGCAGCAATTTCTTCCGCAGTTTCTTGCTTCAAAAAAATGTGTGTTGTTTATAACCGGCCATGCGCATGCATTTGAACACTTCAGTTACGGGGGCAAAAACTTTTTTGTTATTGGTGGCGGTGGCGGCCTCCACCAGCCATTGTCTGTAAAAGCAAATATGCCTGCAGACCTTGCACTTTCCTATAAGCCCTTATTTCATTACCTTCAGCTAAGGCGCTACGGAAACCTGCTACAGCTAAAATCATATTCTATCAATAAAGACTTTTCGGGATTTTCTGCCGGTTATTCTTTTGTTGTTAATTTGCAATAATAAATCCTGCATAAATACCGTAAAACAATGATCAGTAATAATAGATTGATAACCGCATTCACATACAGGTTAGCTGTATTGTTTTTCTTATTGTCATTTCTTGCTGAATGTAAAAATCCTCCATCACCCGATAATAAATCGGCAGCAAAAGATACAGTTGCGCCACATAAAGAAGCTGAAGAAATGGCTGAAGCAATGCATGGTCAATTTAGCGACCAGGCTGTATTAAAGTTTGACAGCCTTGAAATAAAAGATTTCTTTTCAAAATATCCTTTGCTCAGTTCTTATAAAAACGATGTTTCATCTTTTTACAGCAAACGCAGCTATTCATTTGCGTGGTATGATAATAATGGCATGATTGAACAGGCAGGAAATTTTTATTCACGCCTTAGTAATTTTTCTGCAGAAGGCGTTGATGCCAAAGTGCCTTATTTGCAAGAACTGGATAGTCTTATGGCAAGCACAGATGCTACAGAAAAAAAACAGGAAATAGAAACTGAAGTATTGTTATCCGGTCTGTATTTTTATTTTGCAAACAAGGTTTGGAAAGGACTTGATAATAGTGCTACCGATAAAATTGGATGGTATTTGCCAAGAAAAAAGATCGCTTATGCGCAATTGCTGGATTCGTTATTAAAAACTTCAGACGCTTTTAATCATTCACGTGAACCAATCTATCGCCAGTATGGCCTTTTAAAATCTTACCTTAAGAAATACCGAGAAATAGAAAACACAGCTAACTGGGAGCAGATTAAGGCAGATAAAAAATCTTACAGGCTTAATGATTCTTCAATTGTTATTAAGAAAGTAAAAGCAAAGCTTAGCCTTACAGGCGATTTAACAATTGCAGATTCTACTGTTGTATTTGATTCCGCTCTAGAAGGCGCAGTAAAAAATTTCCAGCACCGGTATGGGCTTACCGAAGACGGTATTATTGGTCAATCAATGATTAAAGATTTGAATGCCCCTTTGCAAGATAAAATTGAAAAGATACTGGTAAACATGGAAAGAAGCAGGTGGTTGCCAATGGCAGTAAGCGGAGAATATTTTGCTGTAAATATTCCAGAATTCAGGCTACATGCTTTTAATGGCGATTCTTCTTTGTGGGATATGAATGTAGTGGTAGGAAAAGCAGCAAGCAAAACAACTATTTTTTCAGGCAAACTGAAGTATGTTGTATTTAGCCCGTACTGGAATGTACCTGCAAGTATTTATAAGCATGAAGTGCTGCCAGGTATGCAACGCAATAAAAATTATTTAGCGCAGCACCATATGGAAAGAACAAGCGATGGTGTACGCCAGGTTCCAGGTCCGTGGAATTCATTGGGTAAAGTGAAATTTTTATTCCCCAATAGCTATAGTATTTATTTTCACGATACGCCTTCCAAATCTTTATTTGGCGAAAGCAGGAGGGATTTCAGTCACGGTTGTATAAGACTTGCCGAGCCGAAGAAAATGGCAACTTATTTATTGCGTAATGATGCAGCATGGGACGATAATAAAATTACCGCGGCAATGAACGCCAATAAAGAAAAGTATGTAACACTTAGTAAAGAGATCCCTGTTTTTATTACTTATCTAACGGCGTGGGTAGACCGTAGCGGCCAGCTAAACCTGCGCAATGATATTTATAACCGTGATAAAAGATTGATGGAAATGATGATGAGCAGCAAATAACTATGGTTGCGGCTGGTGCATAATCAGGTCGTTTAATATTTTTTCCAAATCGGCCTGTGGCAATTTTTTTACCAGGTAATAATCGCGGTTGCCATTTGGGTCCCAGCCATTGCTTCCATCTTCATTGCAAATAATTTTTCCTTTAAGCACACCAAAATATTTTTCATAACCTCTTACGGCTACCAGCACTGCTGTTTCATCCCAACTCATGCGCCCGTTTTTATCGTTCTTATCCATCGGTATACTGCGTGCAAAAACATCTTTTACGGGTGAATGCTGAATAGCTGTATTGTTCACAATGGGCAAGCCTGTGAATAATCTTGCACCAATTTCAAACCCACTGAAAATGATGGGTGAAGGCCAGTTATTAAAAGCATAAACAGAGGCTGCAGAATCTTTCATCACATTAAACTCCCTGAAGGCTCCCATCTCCACATCAAACCTTCCTGCCATGCTTACCAGCATTTTTACTTTTTGTTTTACAAGTGCCTTTCCGTTTTTAGGAGAATATTGATCAGCACCGGATTTCAGCAAATTGGCAATATTGGTTAAAAAGCCAACGGTTACAATAGTTACACTTTTATCAGGCGCAGCAGCCAATAACTTACGGTATAGTGTAACCGCATCTTGCGCCTCCTCGTTGCTTTTTATGGTATGCGGGTAATCGGCTATCAGCAATGAATCCCACTTTTGAAAAGAAGCAATACTTACAGCATTTCCATGCGGCACGCCTATGGGTATGTTGGGTCGTTTGAAATAGGTATTCAGTACATTTAATACAGGAGCAACATTTTTATACTGGTTGCTGGCAATGGTAGCAAGTATGGTGCATTCGCCACTATCGGCCATTGCATGCAGAAGTGCAATAGCGCCAACGTCGTCATAATCGGGCCCCATGTCTGTATCGAAAATAATAGATACCGGCGGCTGTTTTTGTGCAAAAGCGGTAGTACCAATAATTAAACTTAAAAGCGCAGGAATCAGAACAGATTGTATAATTTTAGTCATACGGCAGTTATAAATTCTCTGTTTTAAAATTAAGTAAAATAACAGCACCATTGCTGATGCGTATGAAAATAACCACAATAGTTTTTGCAACACTGATGCTGGCACAGTTGCTGGCAAGCAATAATTCCATTGCACAAAAAACAAAAAAGGATACTGATGCAAGTAACAATAAAGCACTTACAGACGGGTATCAACTGGTTTGGGCCGATGAGTTTAATCGCAATGGCGCCCCAGATACATCTGTATGGCAATTTGAAAATGGTTTTGTACGAAACAGTGAGCATCAATGGTATCAAAAAGAAAATGCATTTTGTAAAGACGGGTTTTTAATTATTGAAGCCAGGAGGGAAGCAAAGCCCAACCCTGGTTATATAAAAGGCAGCAACGACTGGCGCAAAAACAGGGACAGTATTCATTATACTTCTTCCAGCATCAATACAAGAAGAAAAGCAAGCTGGCAGTATGGGCGTTTTATAATGCGTGGCCGTATTGATATAAGCCCGGGCATGTGGCCAGCATGGTGGACATTGGGTGTTAAAGGAGAATGGCCTTCCAATGGAGAAATAGATATTATGGAGTATTACAACAATAAGTTACTGGCCAATATTGCATGTGGTACTTCGGTTGCTTATAAAGCAGAATGGTTTAGTAAAACAAAAGCTGCAGATTCATTAGGTGGTGAAGCATGGGCTTCTCAGTTTCATATATGGAGAATGGATTGGGATGAAAATTCAATCTCGCTGTATGTAGATGAACAACTGATGAACAGTGTTGAATTAAACAAACTGGAGAATAAAGATGGCACAGCAATAAATCCGTTTAAACAACCACATTATATGCTGCTTAACCTTGCTATTGGCGGACAAAATGGTGGTGATCCTTCCAATACAAAATTCCCAAAAAGGTTTGAAGTAGATTATGTGCGGGTTTATCAAAAGTAGCAGCTGCCTTAGTGTTGGGTTAAAAACAGAACCTTGACCCGGATCACAAAAACAATAAAAATTGTTAACGTTCCTGATTTATTGAAAAACTTCAATAAATACATTATACATTTGTGCTGTAATTATTTTTTATGGACGCAAAAAAAGCAGAGAAGATTTCTAAAGCGCTGGCCGACCCCAACCGGCTAACGATTCTGAAAGAAATTAAGAAGAGCAAATCTTGTCTCTATTGTGTTGATCTGAATAATACCATCAATCTTGCCCAGCCATCTATAGCACACCATCTTAAATTACTGATAGAAAGTGAACTTGTAACATCCGATAAAGAAGGACGTAATGTGCGCTATTATCTCAACAATAAATTGATGGATGAATATATCGGGTTCCTGGAAACATTAAAGCTGTAAATATTTTTTTTCAATTATTTATTGAAATATTTAAATATATCAATACTTTTGTTTTCTTTTTCGTTTCCGTCCCCCGAAGTTCGCACTTATTTATCGAATTATTTGAATAAATCTAATAACAATTATTATGGCAACACAAAAATCAACCAAAACCCAACCCGTTTCCAGGCATTTACTGGTTACAGCGCTTTATTTATCACTTATTGTTCTTATCTCCGGCTGTTATGCCAGCGCTAAAGAGAAAGAAAAAGACAAGTCACCCATTGCCGCAGCCGCTGCTCCACAAGCAACACCGGTAGACGGCACTGTTATTAAACCGGCCTCTTTAAAAGAAGAACTTGAAATTACAGGCTCGCTGGCTGCAAACCAGCAGGTAGATATTGTGAGTGAGCTTACACGTAAAATTGTTCGTGTAAATGTAAAAGAAGGATCTTTTGTACAGAAAGGTCAATTGCTTTTTGAACTTGACAATGCAGATTTACTGGCGCAACTTGAAAAACTCCGTCAGCAGGAAAAACTGGCTTCCTTAAATGAAGAACGTTTACGTGATTTAATTGCACACGAAGCAGTGGTGCAACAGGATTACGACCAGGCTTTCACCAATCTTAAAGTATTGCAGGCGCAAGTGGCCGAACTGCAGGTTACCATTGGCAAGACACGTATCAAAGCGCCTTTTAGCGGCCAGGCAGGCATTGTACATGTTTATCCCGGTGCTGTTGTTTCTGTTAATACTATCCTTACCAATATAGAAGACAACAGTATTGTAAAGCTCGATTTTCAGGTACCGGAGAAATACGCACAGGTTATAAATTCTGGTAGCGAACAAAAATTTACCGTAGCATCAGACACAAAACAATACACGGCAAAAGTAATTGCAAGAGAATCCAGGCTTGATCAAAATACAAGAACGCTGCTGGTAAGGGCTGTAAGCGCAAATCCCGGCAGGGTTTTGCTTCCCGGTCAGAGTGCCCGTTTGCACCTTGCCCTTCACTCATCTGCAAACGCTTTGATGGTTTCTTCGCAGGCGCTGATACCTTCATCGCAGGGCTATAGTGTTTACACAGTAAAAAATAATATCGTTCAGCTATCACCGGTAGAAATAGGCCAGCGTGGTGCATACACTGTAGAAGTGCTGCACGGTTTAAACAATGGCGACACTGTTGTTACCAGTAATCTTTTAAGGCTGATGCCCGGTGCCGCGGTACAGTTTGTAACTGTTAAATAAGTTCATGAGCCGTGAGGCGTCAATCGTGAATTAATAATGCCGGATATTTTTTTTGGAAACGGACATTGGATCCGGTGGCGGCTTTTCTTGCGACGCTCCGTTCAACTTTTAAAAAAATAGGATCATTTGGTATCAAATTAAAATCTGCACGATAGATGATTAGTAAAAAAATATTAGTTACTAATCAACCAGTCAACAGATCAACTAATCAACAAATCACAAAAAAATGAGTGCTATATCACAAGTAAGTATATCCCGTCCGGTACTGGCAGGTGTTATGTCTGTACTGCTGGTGCTGTTTGGCATCGTTGGCTATACATTTTTAGGAACAAGAGAATACCCGGTAACAGATTCACCTATTGTTACCATTACAACCGTATATCCCGGAGCCAGCGCAGATATTATTGCTTCACAGGTAACCAAGCCGCTGGAAGAAGCCGTGGCCGAAGCCAATGGCATCCGGGCTATGTCGTCGCAATCACGTGAACAGGTAAGTATCATAACTGTTGAGTTTAATCTCAATGCAGATCTTGAAGCTGCGGCTAATGATGTACGTGATAAAGTTTCAAAATCGCGTCAGCAATTGCCTGCAGATATTGAGCCCACTATTGTTGAGAAATCAGGGCCACCGGATTTTCTCGTATTCTTAACCGTGCAAAGCGATACAAAAAGTCTGGAAGACGTAACCGATTTTGTAAACATCAATATCAAAGAACGGTTGCAATCTATACCCGGTGTACGTTTGGTTGATTCTTATGCAGGCAGGAAAAGATCTATGCGGTTGAGGATGGACCCCGTAAAACTGGCATCTTACCAGCTTACACCCTCCGATGTTCAGGCTGCCTTGCAAAAAGAAAATGTTGACTTGCCCAGCGGCCGTATTGAAGGCCAAAATACGGAAGTGACTTTGCGCACACAGGGAAGATTGGTAACTGAGGATGATTTTAACAACATGATTTTGCGTGAGCAGGGTGGGGCTATTGTCCGGTTTAAAGACATTGGTACCGCTATCATGTCTTCGCAAAATGAAAGAACAGCAATGATTGTAAGCGAAGGCAATACTGCAAGGTATGGTGTAGGTACAGGTGTGCAGCCACAACGCGGCGCTAACTCACTGGCCATCGTAGATGAATTCAGAAAGCGTTTCGATGATATCGTAAAAACAGCACCCAAAGATTATATCATTTCGCTGGGAAAAGATTTTACAGTGCCCGTTCGTAATTCATTGTCTGAAGTGGGAGAGACTTTGGTACTTGCATTTGGCCTGGTAGCAATTATCATCTTTGTATTTCTGCGAGATTGGCGAAGCACCATCATACCATTGGTAGCCATACCGGTTTCCATTGTTTCTGCTTTCTTCATTATGTATATCGGCAATTTTTCCATCAACGTATTAACACTGCTTGGTTTGGTATTGGCCATTGGCCTTGTGGTAGACGATGCCATTGTGGTGCTGGAAAATATTTACAGCAAAATTGAACAGGGCATGACGCCGCTGGAAGCAGCACGCAAAGGCTCAGGAGAAATTTATTTTGCCGTTATCTCTACTACCGTAACACTTGCTGCAGTTTTTCTTCCCATTTTATTTCTCGGTGGCATTACCGGAAAATTATTCAGGGAGTTTGCCGTAGTAGTATCCGGTTCTGTACTGATATCTGCATTTGTGGCATTAACCTTATCACCCATGATGAGTGCTTACCTGCTGAAAGCTGGTTCTTCACACAACTGGTTGTATAAAAAAACAGAACCCTGGTTTATTGCCCTCAACAATGGGTATGAAAAAACTTTGCGTGCATTTTTTAAATTCAGGTGGTTAGGTTTTGCCTTGTTGCTTTTGTCATTTGGCATTGCTTATTTACTGCTTCCAAAGTTGCCATCAGAACTGGCACCGCTGGAAGACAGGTCAATGGTAGGACTGGCAGTAATTGCTCCGGAAGGAACTTCTTATGAAAGTATGGAAGAAACAATGAAGGAGATTAGCAATTATGTTTCTGACTCTATTCCGGATCTCAATAACAACAGAACTTATGCGGGTGTTGCGGCTTCCATTGGTACTTTGGTACAACCGGTAAATGGTGGCTTTCAGTGGATATTTCTTAATGATCCCAAAGACAGGAAGAGTGGTTTAACACAAGCACAGGTTTACCAAAAGCTTGTTGCAGCTGCGCAAAAATTCAGAAATGTTATTTGTATACCAATACAAATTCCAACCATCGGTGGTTTCTCCAGTGATCAGCCATTGGAGTATGTAATACAGGCGCCGGATTTGCAAAGCCTGGTAGATGTAATGCCCAAACTGATGGGTGCTGTGTACCAAAGCAAGAAGCTCACGTTTCAAAATCCTGATTTTAAAGTAAACCGTCCCGAGATTGGTATTACCATCGACAGGCAACGTGCTGCGCAAACAGGCATCAGTACACAGGAGATTGGACGTACTTTACAACTAGCCCTCAGCGGTAGAAGGTATGGGTATTTTATTCACAACGATCGTCAGTATGAAGTAATTGGACAATTAGACAGGCAGGAACGCTCCGCACCAGCTGATTTGCGTTCTTTATTTTTAAAATCTTCCAGCGGTGAAATGGTTTCATTGGACAACCTGGTGAATATGAAAGAAAGTGTAAGTCCGCCAGCATTGTACCGTTACAATCAGTCTTACAGCGCTACTATTTCTGCAACACCTGCAGCTGGTGTTAGCCTTGGAGAAGCCATCAAGGAAATGGATGGAATAACAGCTAAGGTTTTACCAAAAGGATTCAGAACAGCACTGGCAGGACAAAGTCGCGATTTTGCTGAAAGCAGTTCCAGCTTAATATTCGCTTTCATTTTTGCAATACTGCTTATCTACCTTGTATTGGCAGCACAATTTGAAAGCCTTATAGATCCATTTATCATCCTGTTAACTGTGCCAATGGCGGTTACCGGTGCATTGCTGAGTTTATGGATCACCCATCAATCAATAAATATATTCAGTGAGATAGGTATTATTATGCTGATTGGTTTGATAACAAAGAACGGTATCCTGATTGTTGAATTTGCAAACCAGCGCAAAGCAGAAGGAATGAGTGTACGTGAAGCGGTACTGGCTGCTGCCATCTCCAGGTTTCGCCCCATATTAATGACTACACTGGCCATGATCTTTGGTACACTGCCAATTGCTTTATCATTGGGTACTTCATCGGGCAGCAGAACTTCATTGGGTATTGTGGTAGTTGGAGGGTTACTGTTTGCAGGCATTCTTACATTGTATGTAATACCTGCCGTGTATTCCTATTTCTCACGCCCTTATAGGGTTAAAGCGGAAAGTAAAATAAACGTCAATACGCTGCAGCCGGAATCTGTTGCTGTGTAATGATGCAAGTTTGCCCGGTACTTTTCAAAGCATTGAGGCAGGCAAAACTGAAAAATTATTAAAAACTTTTTTTGAATTATTTTTTATGACACATAAACAAGCATATATATACACCTTCACGGTATTTGCGCTTATCTGTTTGTTTTCCTATATCGCATCGGCACAAACCCGCCAATTGTCTTTACAGGAAGCAATAACTTTATCTGTTGCCAATAACAGGGATCTTAAAGTTACTTCAATGGATGTTGACAGATCGCAGCAACAGGTAATAATAGCCAAAGCCCAGCAAAAACCTGTTGTTGGATTTAGCGGGCAGGTGGCACATTATTTTCAATCACCCGCATTTTTTGGTTTTGGCAGCAACACAGGTACCAATGATAAAATTCCTTACGGAAGATTTGGTGGCAAAGACCAGGTAGCTGCTACTTTATTTGTAACGCAACCGGTTTACAATGCGGGTACGCAGCCGGCAATAGAACAGGCAAAATTGCAGGAAAGAAAAAACAGGTTGCAAACAACCAATAAACAAACTGATATCATTGCTCTTGTAAAGCAAACCTATATACAGGTGTTGGTTTTGCATGAGCGTATTAAACTGCAAAATGAAAGCCTTGCACGAAATGAAAAAGCATTGAAAGATGCAAAATCATTGCTTGCACAAGGCAGGGCTTTGCGTGTAGATACACTGAGGGCGTATACATCTGTAAAAAATCTTGAACCCGGTTTACTAAAACTTACTTATGCCATTGAAGTAGGTAAGCAACAACTGAAAACACTGATAGGTATAGATTCTTTACAGGAAGTAGAGTTGAGTGATTCATTGCAATTACCTGCCAATAGCCTGTTGTTGGCTGAAGATGAAATATACAATGAGGCGAAAGAACACCGGGCCGATTTAAAAGCACTGGATATGGAACAGCAAATTGCAGAACAACAAATTAAAGTTGCTGCAGCAGGTATGAAACCAGTAGTATCATTAAATGCACAATACCTGTTGCAAACGCAAACCAGCCAGTTCAATTATTTCAATGCATACTATCCTTCCACACCTTTTATAGGTGCGCAGGTAACAGTGCCTGTTTTTAACGGGTACAGCAATAAGGCCAGGGTAAAACAGGCCAGGATTGAAAAAGATCAATCCGTTGTGCGGGTTAAGAATGCCTATGAAGAATTGAAGGCAGAAATTAAACAGGCTGTTGCAGATGTAAATGAAACAGCTGCCAGGATAAAAACCAGTGCCAATGTAAAAGAGACAGCGCTCCTTAGTTACGACATTACGCAGTACCGTTACGCAAAAGGAGTTGCATCGCGGCTGGAACTTACCGATGCAGAACTGGCATTAACAACGGCGCAATCTAATTACCTGGAAGCAGTATATGATTATCTTTCTGCCCGCATTGCATTAGAGCATAGTATGGGTGGCAATGTGCAGTAATTTTTTACAGGAACACGCCGCAAGGCGTGTTCTTTATTTTGCAGGTGATTAAAGCAAAATTTTGTTAGAACGCTTCACCCAAACTTATATACAATGCACGATAGCCTTTGCTAAAACCATAATCAATACCAATGTTTGTACCGGAGTTTTTATTAAACTTTATACGCAGGCCTGCGCCGGCCGCGGGATGGAGATAAGCAAATTTTCGTTCATTCTGCTCCGTTACAGTATTAAGATTAGCAAATACAACAAAACCAAAAAGGCCATTAGCTGTAAGCTGACGCCTGTATTCTGTTTCCAAATAGTAAAGTGATTTTCCCGCATACCTGCGGTTATAAAATCCACGGCCAGAACGTTGATTGGGGTCCCATCCCGTTGCTGGTAAATCAAGATAGGGTGATGGACTGCCTAAAGTAGTCCATAAATAGGTCCAGATAGCCAATACGTTTTGTTCTTTCTTGCTAAATGAAATGTATTTGCGCACATCTACATAGAGAGAATGCCACCAATCATCACTGCCCATAAATTTTGGATTTACCCGGTAAATGATGTTGTAATAAAAACCAGGCAATGGGTTGATAGAGTTTACCCTTGCATCGTACAAGAAATTAAACGCAATGCCAGAAGAAAATGAATTGGAATTATTAGCGGTACCATATGTATAGCCTGTAAATTTTTGGAGATCGAGTGTGTCGTTATCACTGTGAATAGAAATATGATAATCGAGATTATAACCAATACCTGCAAAAATGTACGGCTTTATTTTTTTTAGTGCACTGAAATAAAACCTTACGTAAGAATAGTAAATAAGCAGCTTATCATTTTCATCCTGCTTGCCACCAAGGCCCCATGTGTTTTGAGGAAAATAGGAATAACGCATATCTCCCTGGAAATTCCATTTATTGCCCGGCGACCATATATTTGAATGAAAAGGAAAATTAAATGCACCTTTAAAATTTGTACTTGGAGAAAATGTAATGCTTGATAAATAAGTTGCCTTACGATCCCCAAGATAGAAA
Organism: Chitinophagaceae bacterium; assembly: GCA_044227095.1. Taxonomy (GTDB): domain Bacteria; phylum Bacteroidota; class Bacteroidia; order Chitinophagales; family Chitinophagaceae; genus JACMLD01. The sequence continues at coordinate 2,448,733 of JBGAFV010000001.1, forward strand.
CCAGCTTGCGTAGTAGTTACTAAAGCTCTTCCTCCACCCGGTACAGTTGTTCCTATTGGCAATAAGGAATAATAAACTTTGCGGCCATTAACTTTTGGTGGTTTTTTAAACTGGATATGTGTAAAATTTTTTAGTACGCCAATTATATCTTTTTGTCCAGTTGTATCTGTTACATGAGGTTTAGATGGATTAATCATTCCTGCAGGATTTTGGGCAAAGAGATAAAAAGGAAAGCTGCTGAAAATAAAGACAAGCCAGTTTTTATTCATGACCCTAATAACCCCAATACTATGCTAATTTTTGAAGTTGTATTGCATGTCTGCTGGTAGTATATTTATGTTTAGGTTTTGCCGATCTACTTAAAACCCGTGGAATTATTTCCTCAATTTTCTACACTGCATGGTATAAACCATATCTGCTCAATCTTTTCATTTTGATTGTTTGTGTGTTTTCCTTTGGCATGCTTTTATTAACCTTATACTAAACGCAAATATGAAAAAGAAAGAACCCGAAATGCCACATGATGCAAAAACAAAAAATGGATATAATGAAAAAAATCCCGGTCAGCCTCATGGTGCATTTCCGCCTGCTTCTGCCGGAGAACCTGTCCACAAAGGAAAAATAAAATCTACTACAGCAGATAAAAAGGAAAAAGAAGAAGATCGTTAGTATTATTAGTTCCTGGATAACTGGGCACCAAATGAATTTTTAAAAATCAGCAATGGCATTATCTAAAACCAGCAATTCTCCACGCAAAACTCTTATCATCATAATTGTAATAATTCTTACTCTTATTGCAGCAGCAATACTTGTATGGAATATGTACAAGTACAATTTTATAAAAGGGAAGGTAAAGAATGCTGTATACGAAAAAACAAACGGCTTGTATACTATTCATTATGATAAAATGAATTTGGATGAAGCAGGGGGCTATTTGTATGTAACCAATTTGAAGATAGTGCCAGATACTGCTAAATACAGGCAGATGGTCTATGGTAAAACAAATCCACCAATGTTGCTTTCGCTGCTGGTGCCCGAATTAAAAATAGCTGGTGTAAAAACACCTGAAGCATTGCTGAATAAAAAAATAAGTGGAAGAAAACTGGAAATTAAGAATGCGGAAGTTGTTTTCTATTATGCTAAAGCGCATACAGATACGGCCAACGCAACAGATAAACAGGAAATGTACCAGCAACTGCTGGGAGATCTAAAAGAGATACAGGCAGATTCAATTGAAGTAACGCATGTATCGCTTGCGTTTGTAAATATACTTAATGATAAAACAACTATAGAAGCATCTGATCTTTCTGTTCATTTGCAGGATGTGCTTATTGATAGCCTTCACAACAATGATAGTTCACGGTTTTTATTTTCAAAACATATCCAAATAAGCGGAACCAGTGCAGTTATTAAAAACAAACCCAGCACTTATTTTTATAAGTTTGAAAATTTTGAGTTTAATAAAGATGAAGGACTGTTTAGCATTAAATCTTTGCAGATAGAGCCACAGCTGAGCGAAGAAAAATTTGCTGCATTTTCAAAACTCCAGACAGACCGGTTTAATATCAGTCTTAAAAATATTTCTTTAAAAAAAATTGACCTTAGCCGATTATTATCGCCGGAAATTGATGCAGACAGCCTGGTAATAGGCGAGGGGAGTTTTAAAATTTTTCGTGATCGTTCTTATCCACGTGACACTAGAAACAGGGAAGGACAGTTTCCACACCAGTTGCTAATGAAAGTGCCTTTTACTGAAAATATACGTAAGGTAATTGTAAAAGACGCTTATATTGAATACAAAGAAAAAAATCCAAAATCAGATTATAGTGGCAAAGTTCAGTTTACTCATGCCAATGCTGTTATTTCTAACATAACTAATGATCCGCAAAAAATAAAAGTAGATAATAACTGTGTATTGAATTTCAATGCCCGCTTTCTGGATATGGCGCCTGCACACGTACAGCTTACCATGATACTAGGAAATCCCAACGGAAAATTTTTGTTCAGTGGTACTATGAATGCGTTTGAAGCAAACAAACTAAATGTACTAATTGAACCTATGGGCCTTGCAAAAATTGAAAAAGGAAATGTAAATAAACTGAATTTTAATTTTACCGGGTATAGTAAGGGAAGCGATGGAAAAGTATTATTGCTGTATGATGATCTTAAACTGAGCCTGCTTAAAAAAGACAGCGCAGATAATAAACTTGAAAAGAAAAAGCTGGCAAGTCTTGTGGCCAATATACTTGTAAAGAATGCAAATCCTCAAGGAAAAAAGCCTGTTCGCATAGCTGATGTACATTACGAGCACAATGCCAACTTTTCTTTTTTTAATCTTATGTGGAAGTCTTTGTTTACAGGTGTAAAACAATCTGCGGGCATGTAATTTTAGTTCACAAACACCAGATGTAATAGTTTAGAATGGATAACCAATTGCTATATTAAAAATGAGGTTTTTTTGCCGCCATGTACTGCTTCCAAAATCTATCTGGTCTATTACCCAGCGCTGGCCGTCTGGTAAATAAGGTTTTCTCAACGGAAATGCAGCATCGAGCCTTAGTACAAGAAAAGTAATATCTACACGCAAACCAACTCCTGCGCCAACAGCCAGCTGTTTTATAAATTGATTGGTAAATTCTCCACCTGGTTTCAAAGTGTCTTTATTAAACAGCCATATATTTCCCGCGTCTACAAACACAGCACCATTTACAGGGCCAACCAGTTTCATTCTGTATTCTGTGTTTAATTCAAGTTTTATATCACCCGATTGATCAACATAATAATTGGTAATGGTATCTGTGGTGCCCTGGTATGTACCCGGTCCAAGTGAGCGGCTTCTGAAAGCACGGATACTGTTATTGCCCCCAATAAAAAATTGTTTGATAAAAGGTAGTGAATGAGAATTGCCATACGGATATCCCACACCCACAATTGCCCTGTTTGCCCATAAACTATTTTTCCCTGCTTTTATGTAATAGCGTACATCAATATCCCCTTTTAGGTATTGCGAGAATGCAGCGTTTAATATAGTTACCTCTTTTCCGTTTTTAACATCTGCCCCTGATATTAAACCTGCAATATTTCCTGATACATCAATATTGCCGTTAAAATATAAACCAGTTTGCGGGCCATACCCTGTAAGCGGGTTATAAGTATAACTATAGGTAGAGCCAAGAATAAATTGTTTGTCTATTGCTTTTTGCAGTGTGGGATTTGTATCAATTGCGGCTTTGTAAACATCTGTTACGTTTACAGGTTGTACATAGGTAATGCTAATAGGGTTAAGCTGGTGTTCTTTCTGTACGTTTTCCTTCCAGCCATAACCATATGCAGCCCTAAAGGAATTTAGTGTATAGAGATATTGTTTGTTTAAAAGATCGTACCCCAGTAAAAAATTTGTTTTTGGTACAAAACCACCTTTGGTATTAAAATTAAAAAACGGAATAATAAATCTTGGTACCATAAGGCTTGCTTCCAGGCCAGCACGATAAGTATTATATCCTTTATACTGGCCGCTGTATTGTATTTCAAAACCGCCAAGTGCAGTGATGCTTAATAATTCACCACCTCTGAACGTATTCCTGTTTCTCCAGTTTACACTTATTTGCGAACCTGTTAAGTTATTTGATTTTGTACTTCCGTTTAATTCAAGCCGCAGAGATTTTTTTGGCAAGGGCGTGAGGTAATAATAGGTATTTAATTTTGGTGTGTCCTGCTGCGGCGCTATCTCAAACCTGTTTTTTACAAATTTGAAAAGCCCAAGTGTAATTAACCTGTTTAATGTAAGGTTGTGGTTTGATCGTTTGTATGTGTCGCCGGGTTTAAACAACATCATCCTGTCAAACATTTGTGGCTTATACAAATTTCTTTTATCAATTATCTGGTAACCTTTATAGGGAACTGCTGCTTTTTTTACCGTATCCGTTGCAGCTGAGTTTAAGCGATAGTTTGAAAAAATGAAAATATCGTTAATGACATATACATTTTTAGATTGTGGTGGAATAATTGGTTTCGTGTTTACTTTTAAATTTACCTGGTGATTGCCAATATTTGTATCGGCAGCAGCGTAAAGAAAATCCGGGTTAAAATAAAAAAAGCCTTTCTCTTTCAAGTACCCGTCAATGCGGTCACGTTCTGCTTTTATAACATTCAGGTTATAAGGTTTGCCCGGTTTAAGAAAAGATGAAGGTGCAGATTCTGCAATTGTTTTTGATAATAAGCTGCTGTCATTTTCAAAAGCAACGTTTTTTATTGTGTACTGGTTTCCTGCTTCTGTTGTATAAACAACTGTGGCCCTTTTGTTTTTTACAACTGTATCAGCTGTTACCTGTGCCTGTAAAAAACCCTGGTTCTGGAGGTTGTTTGCAAGGAGTTTGCTATCGTAATCAAGATTTACATTGCTTAGCAATACGGGAGGCTCGCCAATTTTATATTTTAACTTGCCCATTAATGAATTTTCTTTTTTAGGATGACCGGCAATATTATAAACCCACAATTTGAATCTTAATCCCAGTATGCTTTTATTTGGCCTCGGCCTTGTAAGATCTTCAAGTTCGTCGTTAAGTTTTTTCTGTTTCTTATCAATTGGACCTGTTGTATGCAGTTTTACTTTTGCACCAGTATATAAAACTTCGCCGGCAGGCAAATACTTTGTATTGCTGCATGAACATGCAACTGCAATTAATAAGGAATAAAATAATAATAGTCTTTTACTCATCGCTGCCGGTTTTGTTTGCCGCTTTTTGTTTTTCTCTTTCTTCCTGTTTTGCTTTTCTTTCAGCTCTTAATCGTTCTTTCTTTTTTGCACTCTGAAATATTTCGCGGAAACGGTTATAGTCTATAGTCATAATAAAACCTACGCCGGTTTCAATTACATATCCTTCAACAATTCCTACATAATCGTTTTTCCTGTAACCGCGTATCATGTATCGTCCATCTTTGCTTAACTGGTAATCAATTGAAACATTGCCCGCAATGTTAGCAACCTGCTGGCCTGAGTTCTGTGCACCCTCCAGTTCAAAATTGCTGCCAACAGTTACGGTTAACCGATCATTTAGCAGACGTTTTGAAAAATCCACATTTAAATCTGTTTTACTGATGCGTTGGCCGGTAGTATAATCTTCATCGGTTGAAATAACATCAAAGTTGATATCAACACCTCTTACAAGAGAAGTAGCAAGCTGGTTAAGCTGTTCGGTTAAGATTTTGCTTACGCTTGCACGGGCAAATGATTCGGGCGTCATACTTGCTCCGCTGCTCTGAAAAGGATTTTCTGTTACAAACCTGGTGAGCAATAAAAGTGCAAATACCTGTTTGTTAAGTTCAGATGGTTCTTTACGGAGTTCGGTTAGTTTTTCATTTACCAGTTCAATAATATTTTTTGATACGGTATAATTTTTATTGTCTGGCAATACAATATCAAAGCTGATGTCTGGCTTCAGCAATTCACCTTTCATTTTCAAATCCACTTCAAAAGGTAGTTTTTGGAGATAAGTATTGCGTATACTTGCAACGGAACCCTCAAGCTGATCTTTTACAAGATCCAGCGGTGCAGTATTGGCAATGTACACGGCTGTAATATCTACTTCTGCTTCTGTTGGTTCTCCTTTCCAAATTATTTTACTGCCTTTTTGTATATCAAATTTTCTTTTCAGCACATTGAATGAAAGATCATAAGAACCGCTTTCCAGTTCGTAAGAACCAGTTAATGTTATTTTACCACTGGGATCAATTCCTGCATTCAGCAACGCTTCGCCTTTTACGTTTAGCAAATCGCCATTGCCCTCATCAATTACCAGGCTTAGCTCGGCTTCTTTTTTTACTTCAATATTTACAGATACATCAAACCCTTTTGCTATTGCTTCATTAAGTGAGTCGTAAGGTGTGGTAAGTACAAAATCTGTTGGCGGTGCATTTTCATTTACAAATTTTACTATGCCTTCTCTTTCTTCTATGCCAGGTTCAGCTTGTGGCAAAACAACGGTGAGTTTTGTTTTATCATTAATGGTAAGACTGCCATCCACTACTGGTTGTGCTTCTGTACCTTTTATAGAAAGATTGGTGGTAAAATACAATTGCCCATAATAAATTTTATTGTTCTTTTTTGTAGTGTTCAATGCATGAAAATCATTTGCCTTTGCAGTGAGGTCAAATTTATAATGCTGAAAATCGGAAGTATAAGCCATTCCATCCAGCACTGCTTTATTGCCTGAAGAATCGATAATGGTAAATGTATCAAAGTGCACGCCTTCGGGTGTTACAGTTACTTTTTCCTGGTCTATGCTGAAGTAACTGTTAAGCATGCCCAGGTTAAAACGTGTTTTATTAAAATTAAGATCGCCATTTACCTGCGGTTTGTCAAGACTTCCTGTAACGGTTATCTTACCATTTACATCTCCTGTTGCATCACGAATAGCCTGGTTGCTTGCGCCTTCTATGCTATGTAAGTTTAGTTTCCTTATGTCTGCCATAAGATCAAAGGAGCTTTGATTGTCTGGCTTAATAAAATAATTGCCTTTTAACTGAACATCATTGCCACGGCCGGTTAGCTGAACATCTGCAGCAAAGGTATTGGCAACTGTATTGTTTACCTGCAGGCGCAAATCCCCAAGCGTATCTTTACTCATAGAAAAATTGCTAACGGTAAGATCGCTTGTAAACGAAGGTTGCTTCATTAGGTTTTCCAGTTCAGCTTTTCCATTTATAACGCCATCAGCAAATAAAGAATCTGGTTTTATAAACGCAGTTATAGTGGAAAGCCTGAAGTCTTTAAAATTTACAGCTACAGGTGCATCAGGCGCAGGTGTGGCACTGTTGAGGGTTAGTAACTGATTGCCTTTGCCCAGTTCAAACTGGCGAATGTTTATGCCATTGCCATCATAAATAATTTTATTGGCTTTATTGATCGTCCATGCGTCGTAGTTCAGCATAAGACTGTCGGGCTTAATAGAAAATTCATATTCACCTTTTGAAGGTTGTTGCAGAAGACCTGGCAACCGGTATTTGTTTTTACCTGCTTTGTCTTTATTTAAAAGTGTAAAATCAATTTTATTATTGGCGATGCTGGCATTAACGCTGGTTGAATAAATATTTAAGCTGCTTCCACTTTGAATATGCGCCACGTCCGCATTTACAAGTAATTTATTATTACGTGCAACAGCATTAAACTGCAGGTTATTGATTTTATTGGTACCGTTTATAATAAGCGGCGCATCTGCTTTTGCCTGCCAGCCATCTGTATTGCTAAAGTGACTTTGCAGGGTAATGTCTTTCATACTATCAAGTTGCGGTACAAATGCTTTTAACAATGGCTTATTGGTAACAGTAGCATTCAATGTAAAATCATACGGATCTGTTTTTACAAGACTGCTATCCGGCACTCTTGAAAAATAAGGTTCCATTGCCTGTTTAAAAACACTGCCCATCTGCGTTAGTTTGTACTTTCCACTTAACTGCAGCATAGCTATATCGCTTCTGAGGTGTACAAACTGGCCGCTATCTTTTTGGCCTGCGGCAAGCTCAATCGTATCCATTGGAATACGTTTCTGGTTATTAATCAAAACAGATTTTGTAACCAGCAGATCGCCTTTTAAGCTGTCGGGGTTAGTAACCGGAAAGTTGGCAGTAATATTTCCCTTGTAAAAAAGTGTATCTGTTGTAAGGTGTAGCGGCAAAGTCCTGAGTGTGTCTACCTGCATGGTTAGTGTGAGAGAAGGATATTCAGTTACAAAATTGCCAGCAGCATCAAGCGAGAGAGAAACATTGGGGTCACGTATAGCTGCAACCGCTTTTAATTGCTGGTTGGCAATTGTTCCGTCTATTGTAAAATGCTGGTAATTGTATTGTTTTAATTCAGCGGAATGTACAATGCCATGTAGCCTTGCATTTGCATATTTGGGATCGTACCCTTTTCCTTTTGCTGAAAGGTTTGCTGTAATTACACCGAAAGTCTTGGAAGTATCTTTCAGCAATACACCCAGGTTTAATTTATTTGTTGATATGGCAAGATCATACAAAACATTTCTTTTGTCTGTAAATTTTGATGCTGTTCCTTTTACAGTAGCATCGCCAAGAGAAGAAGTTAAATGTAAATCTGTAGCAATTGCATTCATGCCACCTTTAAACTTTCCTGCTATGCTAAATTTGTCTGGCAGGTTTATATTGTCTGGAAGTGTTTTTGGAGGTATAATAGCGAGTATATCTTTTTTTGTACTGCTGATGTTTTTAATGGCCAGGTCTGCATAAAACTTTTTAGGGTCGGTTGCGTTTTTAATTGTTCCAGATAGATCCAGCTTTGTATTTTGAAAACCGCTGAATTGTAAGTTGGCTATAGTAAGATTTGCAAGTGTTCCCTTCATGCGTGTGTTTATAAAATAAACAGCATTCGGATTTTTTAATGCAGGTTGTTTTGCAAGAAACGGTGCAAAGGTTAGTATGTCTTTTGTAAGTATCCGGCTGTTCTGCAAATCAACATCAATCTTCATTTTTGATGGGTCTTTCTGTACAGCTTCAATAGAAGGATAATCAATTACAATTGATTTCTGAATAGAACTGCCCGGCGTTTGAATACTTAAATCTTTTACATAAGCCTTGTTATTGGCGTATAAAAAATTTGTACTGAAATTAGTTAGCACAAAACCGCTTTGTTCCTGCAGGCTGCCTTTTGTAACTTTTCCGGAAATAGAGTCTTTGCCGTATTGCAGATCTTTTACGGCTATATTCAGTTTAGTAGCATTGATGTGCGCAAAGTCCATCCCGCTTTTTTGCCGGGGCTTGCTGTCATCATCAAACTTAATATTGTTATCAGTAAAAGAGGTGTTGGTTACCATCAGGCGCCAACCAGCATTGGCAGAATCAATAACGGGCCCAGCTTTACTGGTTAGCACAGTTGCTGTTTCTTTTTTACCAATTCTTACAGATGCTGTTGTTTTGTTTAGCTGAATTTCATTCAGTTCAATCAATTGTTTTTCTAAATCAAATGTGCGCACATCTCCTTTAAACGCTCCTAACTGTATATTACTGTACAAAGCAGAAACCGTATTGCGATAATCAAGCGATATATCTGTTAGGTTTATTTTTTTAAGTGCTAACTGCAAAGGATTTGGCTGCCCAATTTTTTTTATGGCTTCCGTATTTTCTTCTGGTGTTTGCAATGCTTTGTTTTGGTAAATGCGTGCCCTTACGCCACTCATTTCAATCTCGGGGATGCTATACATCATTTTGTTCAGGTCCAGCTTATCAATGGTAGTATTGCTGTGGGTTATCCATACTTCCATATCGTTGCCGGTTACCACATCATTGTATACCAACCTTACGTTGTTCAGTAATAATTTATTGAGCGATATTTTTAAAGTGCTGGTATCTGTGTTTTTTACAGCCGTTGTGTCTTTTGAAGCAAATGCGTCGGCAATAAATTGAAAATTGAAAGTTGTATCGGGCAGTTGCCTTTTTATTTTTGCTGTTATGCCTTCCAGTTCAATGCTATTAACGGCAATTTCACTGTGGAGCAATTTCCACATGTTCATATTTACTTTCAGCTTGTTTCCCGAAAGCAACGTATCTTTTTCTAAGTCTTCAATATAAATATTGCCAAGTTCTGCCGTTTGTGGAAAGCCAATATAGAGTTTGCCTATAACAACTTTTGTTTTCAGCTTATCAGAAAGATAAGTTTGCGCTTTTTTGCGGGCCAGGTTTTGTACATAAGGCGTTTGTACCAATACTATTATTAGCGCAAGTAAAATAAAGAGGATAAGTAAAATGGTAAGCAGAAGCCTGCCCAGCCGCCTCAGCAAAGATCGCGGTGCAGTGTTAACAGGCTTAGTAGACGACATAAATTGATTAGCTTCTGAATATAAATGTAAAGATACTATAGCAATACAAAAGCCAGTCCATATTTGCGGTGTAACGGCTTAATTGTCAACTATAATGCGGGAAATATAGAAAGAAATAATGGCTTTAAATGAATTGCTTTAAAATTTTCATCAGCACCCGCTCTTCCTGGGTAAAACCTGCCTTATTATCCGGTTTTTCAATATTGTCCAGTTCTTTCATGTAAGCGGTTAAATTATTCTGTTCATACAATTGTAACAGTGCCGGGTGAACGTAATATTTTTTGCAAACCGTGCGGGTATTGCCCAGTTTTTTGCTTACCTCATCAAGCGCCGCAACAATGTTTTTCTTGTTTTCTGTTGCATTTACTGCTTCGCCCAAAGAACGAAAAGCCTGCAAGGCATGAACGGAGCCTGCCCAAGTTCTAAAATCTTTTGCGCTGTAATCACTACCTGCCGCATCGTGTATATACTGGTTTACCATCCCTGAATCAATTGATTTGCGGGTGCCGTCTGCATCGTAATACTGAAACAATTCCTTGCCCGGTATATCGCGGCACTGCTTTACCATTTTCGCCAGTCTTTTATTTTTTAGCGAGATATTATGTTCAATTCCTTTTTTTCCTTTAAAAGTAAAAATCATTTTATCCCCTGTAATGGCCACGTGTTTGTCTTTAAGCGTTGTTAACCCATAAGAACCGTTTGCTTTTTCATATTCATTGCTGCCAATGCGTATATAGGTTCTTTCCATTAAGCTAATTACGGTGGCCAATACTTTTTCGCGGGTAAGTTCTTTTACAGCCAAATCATTTTCTAATTTTAAGCGAAGCTGCGGCAACTGTTTGCCAAACTCATAGAGGCGATGAAATTTTGTTTCATTTCTCAGTTTGTTCCAGAGTTCGTGATAGCGGTATTGTTTTCTTTTTCGCAAGTCGAGTCCTGTTGCCTGAATATGGCCATTGTCAACAGGGCATATCCATACATTTACCCAGGCGGGTGGTATTACCAGTTTATGTATGCGTTCAATTTCTTTTTTTGTTTTTACAGGTTTAGAAGCCATGTAATACGCAAAGCCTTTGCCCTTTTTTATCCTGCTAATTCCAGGCTCGCTGTCTTTTACGTACAACAGGTTGGCAGCAACGGCAGCTTCTTCATAGTCCTTATCAACTTTCAAAAAATCTTTGTGCTTTAGCGAAGGGGCAACAGCATCCATATTCTCATTTTGCAGAAACTGTTGAAAATACAATGCCAGTAAAATTTGTGGAGTTTTTTGTGCGTAGTAATTTTTGTTACCGGCATTTGAACCACGATGGGCTTTTATTGCCCGCCCGGATGAACAAACAAAAATTTATTTTTCATCCGTTCGGACGGGCGTCGCACACTTGTACTTTTGAGAAACGATGGGCATTACCCATCGCTAAGAGTACAACGCCCTTACAGGGCTATGTAAATGTTTCAATAATTAAAATCATTCTAATCTTCATAATCATAAAAATCAGCGTTCCATTTCAGAGACTTGAAGCTAACGGCTTGCAGCTTACAGCTTGCAACTTACGGCTTGTAGCTTGCAGCTTCCAACTTGCAGCTTACATCTCACAGCCCCCAACTCACTTCCCAAACTGATCCGCCAGTATATCTGTTTCCCTGTTGCTGATTGTTTTATCGCCGTTTTCTACAACTATCCTGTAACGAAAAGTAACTGACTCACCTTTTTTCAATTGCAGGTTTTTAGTTGATTTGCCATTGGTAAATATTTTTTCTCCCAATGGATTAGCTGCAAATAAACCATAGCCACGTGCATGCCAGAATGTAGGATAATTAGGATTCTTAGGATGATCAATAATTACAACACTAACAGAATCTTTTCCCATTTTGCCATACACTTTGCACCACCTGCCTCGTGTACTCCATGCAGCATCGCCCATTTTTCCTTCGCTGGTAATGTAGTTGCCATTGGCAATACTGTCTTTGCTTGCTTTTACAACAGTTACTATCCCTTTATCATCAGTAAATTTTTTGTCTTCCATTGTTGGCATTTCCAAAGCATGCGCAAGCCGTAAACCTAGAAAACCATCTTTGGCATCATTAAATACAACTTGTTCTGCTGCTGCTTTTAAAGTTGTGATGCGATCGATTATGCGTAGCGGGCCAGTTCCGCTAAATTCAAATGTGGTAGTTTCTTCCAGTAGTGTTTCGTTTTGCTGATTGGTCCAGTTAGCACGATAGGTTAATAAGCCTTTGGTACCGTCTTTTGTTTTTACATCCTGGTTTGTTTTTATCCAGCCATAATTTTTCTTTTTCTCTGCGGGTATAGCAAAAGAGTTGTTCCAGAAATCGAGTCCGTTTACATTTTCAAAATTTAACCAGGTACCAATATGGTGCGGATGATCTGTAGGATCTCCGGGTTGCGGATTTAATGGATAGCCTCTTGTTACAACAGTTCCATTTGCAGCATAAATAGGATAGAGCACTGGTTTTTCCAATGTATCGGGATAAAAGAAACTGGTGAATGGTTTATTGCCAATAAGCACATTAATGCGGTTATTGTCTTTTTCTTTTACAAGTTTTACCATTTGCTGTTGTGCAGTTAATGAAGAAAAACCAAGTGATGCAATGGCCAGTAACAAAGAAGATCTAAGGACTTTCATGTGTGTAAACAATTTTTAAAATTTCGGGAATACATTGCTAGTGTATTCCCGAAGCAGAATGATTTATATTTTTTGTCGCCTAAAAAAGATATACAGTACAAGTGTGCGACGCAACGATGTTAAATAGTGGTAATAATGTTCGACCCAAAACTAATAGCTAACAGCTAATAGCTCGTAGCTAAACGCTCAAAGCTTCTTAATATTTAAACACCTTTCCGCCCACCATTACTTCCTGTGTAGCTTCATCAAACGTAGAGCGATAGCCGGTATGTGCTGCAGCTGTTGTCATAATGTTTGCAATAGAATGGCTGTAACCAGCTTCTACCGGTGCATTAGGTTGTTTGCGGCTGCGTACACATTCCATCCAATTGCGTACATGGTTGCTCGTTAGTGTGTCTCCGCCTGTATTGGCAGATGCTACTACAGTTTCTGTATTGGCAAGACTAGTTTCTGGCAATAGGTTTTCTTTCATGTTCATTGCACCGGCCATTCTTGCTGTAAGTCCGCCTTTTGGAGAAACTTTATTGGTAATGAGATTAAGTTCGCCACCGTTAGAGTAATAGATCTCTGCAGGGTTTTCATCGCCATTGTCCATGCGTGAACCAAATGTAACCTGGAAGCCAGAGGAAAGATCGTTTAACGGACCATAATCCATTACTGCAGTAATGGTATCCCAGTTTCTTCTTCCGTCTTTCCACATATAAATACCGCCGTTGGCAACAACGCTGCGTGGGTGTGGCAAACCACTAAACCAATGCACAGTGTCTATCTGGTGGCTCATCCACTGACCGGGTAAACCGGAAGAGTACGGCCAGAACAAACGATATTCAAGATAAATGCGTGGATCAAATTTTTCGTAAGGGCGGTTAAGAATAAAACGTTTCCAGTCTGTATCTTCTTCTTTTAGTTTATCAAGCAATGCAACCCTGCGCCAGCGGCCTGGTTGGTTTACATTCCAGGTAAGTTCTACCATTTTTATATCGCCAAATTTTCCGGAGCGTATAAAATCATTAGCTGCATGGTAGTTGGCGCCGCTTCTGCGCTGAGAGCCTATCTGTACAATTTTGTTTGATTCTTTAACAGCTTTCAATGCAGCACGGTTATCTTCCATTGTTTCTGCAAATGGTTTTTCTACATAAGCATCGCAACCAGCTTTTACAGCCTGTATGCAATGTTGTGCATGCTGAAAATCTGCAGTGCTAATGAATACTGCATCGGCCAGTTTCTTATCGTATAGTTCTTCGTTATTGCGGCAGGCAGTAACATCATGCCCCATTTTTTCTTTCCATACAGCAGCGCCTTCTTCACGTCTTAGTTTCCAGATATCAGATACAGCCACCACATCAAAATTCAGTTCTTTATAGTGGTTCATAAAACTTGGTATATGGCTGCCTTTGTGCCTGTCTGAAAAACCTACAACGCCTACACGTACACGATCATTAGCACCAATAATTCTGTTATAGCTTTTTGCACCAAAAACCGCTGGTGCACCAAGGTAAAATCCGGCTGAGCCCATTGCGGCCTGTTTTATAAAATTGCGTCTGGATTGTGGCATGTTGAATCGTTTTTGTTTATTAATTTGAAAAAGAAGAATTGCAGTTTGTTGGCTACAAAAAATTTTTTGTGTGCGATAAAATTACTCCATCGGACTATTAAAATAAGATTAATTTCTCTTTTTCAATACGGTTTAAACGCAAACGTTCCCGGAGGTTTCAAAAACAAGTTTTATTCAAATTATTAACCGGTTTGTAGAGTAATTTTATTCTTCTTCAGCGGAGATAAAAGAATAGCCGCAGATTCGCAGATTATTATGTTCCCAGGAATATGAATTGGACAAGAGTGTTTGTCTTTACAACAGTTTAATTACAATTTGAAATTACCACTAATTGTTTGTAAAATCTCTTTGGGATTTGTAACGAAATGCTGCCACTCTGTGCTAATCTTTACCGGAACGGCAATAACAATTTGTTTAACTGTACACGCATGCTAAAGCATAGTTTGACAGCCTTTTTTACGCGATAATCTGCGAATCTGCGGCTATTATTAATTACTAATTTCTAATTCCCAATCAACTACACCGTCTTCCCTTCCGCAGCTTTTCGCAAATCTGCAGCAATACTGGCTATAAACTGAAACTGGTCTACAATGGGTTTTAGTTCGCTTAAACGAAGCCGGGTATCTGTAAGACTGATGCCCTGTTCTAGTTCAGCATTTCTTTTGGCCACCAGTTCCTTTACATGTGTGCTAAGAATAAAAGGCTGATTGTTATTGTTGGCTAATGCAGCAGGACTGGCGTTGTTATCTTCTGTCAATTGCTCTGCAGCTGCCAGGTTATTGGTGGTTTCTGCAATAATAGGGGCAAAATCTTGCGACGCATATTTTGCCGCAAGCGTTTTGCTGAAATGGGCCAATGTAGCAATATGCGAAGTAAGTGTATGTGTTAGCACAACAAACTGGTGTACCTGTCGCGGATCTTTTTGCTTGTGTTTTGGTTCAGACAATAAACGTGAAAATGCATCTGATAAATTGGCCAGTGTTACAAATGCTTCTTTGCGGCTTAACCTGTATTGTGTATCGGTAATACTTTCACCCGTAAATGTTTTTGAAACATTCTTGTAATAATTAAGACTGGCTGCAATGGCAGCGGCCTGGTATTTTTTTATTTGCTCATGCTCCCATGCAGGCAATAAAAGAAAATTTGCTGCAAAAGCAATTGCAGATCCTATAACCGTATCTATAATGCGATCTGTAATGATTGTTTTAAACTGTCCATTGTTAAGCAGGTGAAACAACAGCAAAATATAAGGCGTCATGCAAATAACTGCCAGCAAATAATTGGTGCGTATAAAACTATAGGTACCGATCATTAATACCAGCATTATAAAAAATAATGCCCGATCGCCTTTTACAAAATAGAGAATAACAATACCGGTAAATGCGCCGGCAACAGTGCCCAATACACGTTGGTAATTTCTTTTTTTAGTGATGCTATAGGCGGGCTTCAATATTACTATAATTGTAAGCAATATCCAGTAGCTGTGGCCCAGCGTAAAAAACAACGAAAGAATATAGCCAGTTGTAGCAGCAATGCTTACACGCAATGCGTGCCGGAAGATATCAGATTTTACAGAAAGGTTATCGCGGAGTACTTTCCAGTTTATTTCTGTATGGGTTACAAATTTGTCGTGGTCGCCAGATGGTGTAAAATTTTTTGCTCTTTTCTTATCGTATTTTGTTCCGTTGTGCAAGGCGTCAATTCTCACCACCATATCTTCTATTGCTTGCAGAATTTTGCGAAGGGTAATAATAGCTTCAAGGTTTTCTGCATTAAGATGTGTATTCCTGAATTCAGTAAAATATTGTTGCAGGTTTAGCAGCTTTTCATGCAGTTCATCTGGCGGCGCAGATACTTTGCCGCTTTTTGCGGCAATGCCAATTTCATCAAGTGCATCTGCTATTGCATTTACACATTCTTTAAAATGTTGCAAAATATCTGTACCATCAAAAAAATGGTGCAGGTTTTCATAGGGATAAAAAGAGGTGGTTGCTTTTTCAAACAAGTCAACTGTGTCTATAAAAAGCATCATTAGCGTACGACTGGTAACTGTAGAGTCTTTTACTATTGTCCTGCTTTTATATAAAAGTTCACGCAACAGATCTTGTTTTTGCTGAACTTGTACCTGTTCTTCCATTAACTGCCTGTATACCGCGTCATAATCAGTATTAACATCATAAAAGCTGGAACGAGTACGCAGGTAATCTGCTGTAGACATAATGCAATCGCCCAATGCCTGCTGTATTAATTTATAAGGCCGTACATGATAAAGTACCAGGCTTAAGATCATATACCAAAGTCCACCTGCCGATACATATAGTGCGTTCAATAAAATGCCCCAACCATAACCAGGTTTGTTTGTGCTTAGCACCATTACCAGCAGGCCGGCAGTACCGATAGATGTAACGCGGCTTCCATATACAGCAATTATAGAAAACACAAAACAGGCAATGGCTACCCATATGCCCAATGCAATAGGGTGGGCTTCTGTATAACCAGTAATAAGACTTGCAACAAAAATTACCGCTATGCAAACTTCCATTCCATTGCGCCGGTGATGTATAGGGCCGGGGCTATCTGCTGCGCTAACGCACACTGCACCAAGCGATACGAGTATACCAACTGAAAGCCAGCCAAAATAATTAAGAATAACTGCAGGCAATACCGCACCGGTAGTAATGCGCAGGCCTTCGCCCAGGTAATAACTGTTAATAAAGCTTCTATATTCTTTAATTATATCCATCCAGGCTGGTCTTGTGGGCAATAAAGGTAGTTATTCGCCTTTTTCAGCCCTAAAAGCGGCCGCTCATCACTTTTAAACCCCACCCACCAAAAAAATTTGGGCAAGGTTTAGCTCACTAAATTACCTGAAACTAGCCACCAGACTGAATTTTCATCAATAATTGGTAGCTGACAGAATTTAGAACCTTAAAAAAATAAGTACTTTGTTTTGCATAGTACTGTTTTTAGTCCTATCTTTGAGTTGTCAATGTAACAAAGAGCAAAAAGTACAAAGACCCAAACTTCAATTTTTAAAATATAAAAAGATTTATCATGAAAACTCAAATCAACGGCTTATTCAATAATATCAGCCACGAACAATTAGTAAACCTTACAACAACAGTAAATGAAACCCTTGCAATGGATGTGCAAATGCCTTTCAATAAAAAAATAGTTGTTGCTGATGTTTGGAATATTCAGCGCCAAAAAAGAAACAGGGTACAGAGAAGGTTTATTTTCTAAAAAAAAAATCAACAAAAAATATTAAAAACTTATTGTTATGAAAACACAAATTATCAATACCAAACTTGTAAAAGAAGTAAGCGACACAGTAACAGCAGTATTTAATCATACACGCAGTAAAATCATTAGCGCTGCTGATGTTTGGAATATTCAAAGACAGAAAAGAGTAAGGGTTCAACGCAGGTTCGCTTTGTAAAATATTATTTAACTATAAAAAGTTAGTCATGAAAACGCTCATCATAAATACCAATTTGGTAAAAGAAGCGGGAGAAGTAATCAATCTTGTTGTTAATCGCACACATAATAAAGTAATTAGTGCAGCAGATGTATGGAATATTCAGCGCAATAAAAAGATGATGCTGCAACGCAGAATTGCCTTATAAATTAAAACCATTAACCTTATCACACATTTGCAATTAGGTGATTTAATCTTATCGTCTGGCTATACCAGACGATTTTGCATTTAGATAATTTTGATTTTGCATTATGTTCTGTTGATTATAAATATGATTTATAAATATTGCAAAGTTTATCCACATAAAATTTGAGGTGGCAATGTTTTTGTTAAAGGTTTTGGTTATACAATTACTAACTGAATCCTCGATTATGAAAAAGCTTTACCTCCTTTGTACTGCATTCATTATTATCCTTTCATTACATGTTGTTGTTATTAACGCACAACCAACCACCTGGCAGGCACGTGGCGTTGGTGGCGGTGGCGCTTTGTTTTTTCCTACCATCAATCCCGCAAACGATAATGAGTTTTATGTGAGTTGCGATATGAGCCAAATCTTTCACAGCACAGATTTTGGCGCTTCTTATACACAAGTGTCTTTTACAAAATTGCAAACGGGCAATGTATCAACCTACGAATTTACAAACAACAGCAACAATGCTTATTGTATTGCCAACGATGGTAATATTAACTATGGTGTACGTACCACAGACGGCGGCAATACCTGGACGCCGCTACCCGGCAATCCGGACAATACAGAGACAGTATATGCATTAAAAGCAGACTACGCAAACCCGGGAAGGTTAATAATGAACTACTATGGTAGTTTGTATATTTCTAATGATTATGGAGATCATTTTTCGTTGGCCTGGGCGGCAACCAACGCAGGCGCAGGAATTACAATGGGTGGTGTTTTCTTTGATGGAAATAATATTTATATCGGTACCAATGAAGGCATCCTGTATTCATCCAACGGGGGTACGTCATTTTCCAAACTGGCTACAAGCGGCATGCCGGCAGACCAGGCAATATTCTCATTTGCCGGAGCAAAAGCGGGTGGTATAACAAGGTTTTTTTGTATTACAGCAAATACGGCAGAAATATACAACGGCATTTATCCCTGGGAATATTATATTGTTAATGATGATGGTACCAGGTCACCTTTTTATAAGGGTGTGTACTCATTAGATGCGGGCACAAATATTTGGGTATCCAAGCTTAATGGTATTAATACAGGCAATGATTTTATGATGTATGTTGGTATGGCACACAATGATATCAACACCGTTTACCTTGGTGGCAATGATAATACTACCGGTGGTAACAGTGTTATAAAAACAAGTGATGCCGGTGCCAGCTGGACAAAAGTTTTTATTACACCGAATAATCAAAACATCAGAACTGGCTGGTCGGGGCAGGGTGGAGATCGTGGTTGGGGTTATGGAGAATCTTGTTTTGGCATTTCAGTAGCACCAAATAATGCTAATAAAGTGTTGTTTGGCGATTTTGGATTTGTACACAAAACCAGTGATGGTGGTGTAAATTGGGAGCAGGCTTATGTAAATACTTTAGATGAGCATGCGGCAGGATCGGCAACGCCTACAAAACAATATTACCATAGTATAGGATTAGAAAACACTACTTCATGGCAATTGTACTGGAGTGATGCAAATAATATATTTTCTTGCTACTCAGATATTAAAGGCATCAGAAGTAAAGATGCGGGTGTAACATGGGGTTTTGATTACACCGGCCATACAGCCAATAGCATGTACCGCATTGCAAAACAGGCTACTGGTACAACTATGTTTGCTGCTACTTCTGATGTGCACGATATGTACCAGAGTACCCGCCTTAAGGATGATTTCCTGGATCCAACAGACGCAGAAGGAAAAATTATTTATTCAACCAATAATGGTGCTGCCTGGCAATTGCTGCACCAGTTTGGGCATCCGGTATTCTGGGTAGCTACAGATCCCAATAATGCAAATCGTATGTACGCCAGCGTTATAGATCATTCAGGCGGCACTGGTGGTATATGGATGACAAATGATCTCAACAACCTGGCCGCTTCCACCTGGACAAAGCTTGCCAATCCGCCGCGTACTGAAGGTCATCCCGCATCTATTGCGGTTTTGAACGATGGAAAAATGGTTTGTACTTTTTCTGGCAGAAGAACCAGTAGTGCATTTACTGCAAGTTCGGGTGTGTTTTTGTACAATCCCGCTACCAATTTATGGACCGATGTTTCTGACGCAGGTATGCAATACTGGACAAAGGATATTGTTATTGATCCTTCAGACGCTGCACAAAATACCTGGTACGTTGCGGTATTTAGCGGATGGGGTGGGGCGCCAAACGGAAAAGGCGGCTTATACAAAACAACAAATCGCGGTGCTAACTGGACAAAGCTCACCGGTACACAATTCGACAGGGTTACGTCCATTACATTCAACCCATCAATCAATAAGCAGGCTTATCTTACCACAGAAACACAGGGACTTTGGATAAGTAATGATATGGATGCTGCAACACCAACCTGGACATTAGTAGATGCATATCCATTCCGTCAGCCAGAAAGGGTTTTCTTTAATCCCTTTAAACCTGATGAAATATGGGTAAGCAGTTTTGGTAATGGATTGAAGATGGGTATAGCGGCAGTAGCTTTGCCAGTACGGTTACTTTCGTTTACTGGTAATCGTTATAATAATATTTCAACTTTGCAATGGTCTGTAACAGGAGGTGAGGCAAGTAGCGTTTTTAGCGTGGAAAGAAGTACAGACGGCTTACATTTTACAAGTATCGGGAAAATGCCTTGTTTAGCAGGCGATAATAACTATCAGTATAAAGATACCATTGGAGGAAATATTTTGTATTACCGTATTGCTACTACAAATTTAGCAGGCAGTATGTCTTACAGTAACGTAGTAATATTGCGAGATGTTAATGCTGGCACTAATAACATACGCTTGTTGGGCAATCCTGTATACAGCAATAATATAAAATTGGAAGCAACTCTTTATAATGCAGATATCCTTAACATAAGGTTGATGAATGTTTCTGGTAAAACAATGATGCAGAAAGTTATTAATGCAGAAAAAGGGCTTACGCAAATAAGCTGGGCTTTGCCTGCAGATTTTGCAAACGGCGTATACGTTTTACAAATCAGTTCAAATCAAATAAATGAAAGTATACGGATTGTTCTTTCGAAATAATTGTATTGATTAAATGCAGGAGTTATTCCAATTCTTTTGTTGGCGATTGTGTAATGGCGCCAAAGTCGAACTGCATTTCATTCAGTTTTTTGTACAACCCATTTTGATTGATAAGCTGGTTGTGTGTGCCGGATTCAATAACCGTACCCCTGTCAATTACTATAATTTTATCTGCATTGCGTATAGTAGAAAGACGATGTGCGATTACAAATGAAGTACGTCCTTTCATCAGGTTTTCCAATGCTTCCTGTACCAGTTGCTCGCTTTCGCTATCTAAAGAAGATGTAGCTTCATCCAATATCAAAATTGCAGGATCTTTAAGAATAGCTCGTGCAATAGCAACTCTCTGTCTTTGCCCGCCACTCAGTTTAATGCCACGTTCGCCCACAATGGTATTGTATTGTTCAGGAAAACGACTGATAAACTCATGTGCATTTGCTTTTTTTGCTGCTTCTATAATTTCTTCTTCAGAAGCGCCTGGTTTTCCATAAGCAATATTCTCGCGGATGCTTCCACCAAATAAAATAACATCTTGTGGTACTAGCGCCATTTGCATGCGCAATTGCGTAAGCGGAAAGCTGTTGGCTGGTCTTTCATCAAACAAAACAGTTCCTGAATCTGGGGTATAAAAATGAAGCAGCATTGATGCAATGGTAGTTTTGCCTGCACCGCTTGGTCCTACTATAGCAATCTGTTGTCCATTGCTGGCTTCAAGCGAAAGTTTTTTTAGCACTGGAATTTCTTTTCTTCCAGGGTAACTGAAGGAAACATTATCGAAGCTAACATTGCCGTGCAGCATATATGCAGGTTCTGCAATTGTTTGTCCTGCACTTATTGGTTCGCCTTCTCCGCGTAATATCTCACGAATGCTTTGTGTGGCGCCTAATGTTTTTTGCAATTGGCTGAACATATCTGCAAAACCGGCAAAAGTTCCCCCTACAAAACCCGAGAAGACTACAAACATAACGAGCAGGCCTACACTAAGTTGACCGGATTGTATTAAACCTGCGCCATACCATATTACAAATGCAATAGCACCAAATACACTAAATATCATAAACGATACAAAAGCACCACGGTAACGGGCATTGCTGATGGCGGTGTCTACAACTGCATATACACTTTTTACATAACGACCTATTTCATAAAACTCGGATGTAAATGCTTTTACTACGGTAATGCCGTGGAAGGTTTCCTGAACAATGGTGCCGCTTTCAGCAAGCTGATCCTGTGCCTTGCGTGATCTTTTACGTATGCTTTTGCCAAATATAACAGCCAGTATTGCTACTACCGGTACTACGGAAAGCATTACCAGCGCCAGTTTGGGGCTAATAAGAAAAATGAAAATCAATCCTATAATTAAAGTAAATATTCCTCTAAGGAATTCTGCCAGTGTAAATGAAATAGCATCCTGTATTTGCGAAAGATCCGAAGAAATGCGGTTGCTTAATTCGCCCACTCTTTTTTCTGAAAAGAAAGACATGGGCATGCTCAGCAATTTGCTGTACACGTCTTTGCGCATGTCTGCCAATGATTTTTCGCCTACCTCAGTTAGCAGGTATACCCGCATATACGAAAAGATGGTTTGTATGGTGAGTTGCAGAAAGATTAATAGTAAAGTTGTATTCAAACTCCAATGAATACTTTTAACGTTAAATCCGCTAAATGGATTTGATCCTCCGTTACCAATCAATTGACTTGATGCGCCGGGAGAAGCAGCGTCAATCATCTTACCAAGAAATAAAGGAAACAAGCTGGTAGTAAATGCAGATAATGCAATAAAGACCAGGCTAAGGATAAATTTTGATTTGTGTGGTTTCAGGTAAGAGAAAAGGACCAGCGCTTCACGTAGGTTTTCTTTATTAATTTTTGCTTTCTTCGGTTCTATTTTTTGCTGGCCATTACTATTGTTATTTCCACGTGCCATATGCTGCGATACATTTTATTTGCGACATAAAAATTACCAATTATTAATTAATGTACACTAATTAATAATTGGTAATGATGATCCATGCTTAATTAGCTAATCACAATTTCCTGTTTTACAGTTTCTTTTCCTTCAATAATCGGCATGCTCACTTGTAAAACACCATCCACATACTTTGCGCTAATCTTTGCAGTATCTACACTTTCGTCGAGTGTAAATGATCTTGCAAACCCGCCGCGGCTATATTCTCGTAATATCCAATCTGGGCGTGCAAAACCTTCAGGTGGAGTATAAGAAACGGTTAACTCGTTTCCACGTACATCCAATTTAAAATGTTCTTTGATTCGGCCCGGAGCAAATAGCAGCATTTCAAAACTGTTTGCTGTTTTGTACACATTTACAGCGGCTCTTTGCAGAGAACGGTAAAACAGGTGCCGTTGCCTGCCTCCGTGTGTTGCGCCTTTTGCGGCATAAGACTGATTGTAGTCCATCTTCTACTTTTTTTAAGTCTATAACAATATTGTTATAACAAGGTAGACGGACAACACGTTGTTATATTTTAAGTCGCAGAAAAAAGTTGTAAAAGACCTCCGGAGTAAATCGGTTACAATCAAGAATGATTTTTGTTTTGATTGGTAAGTTAATTTCTAATTGCTAGTGTTTGCTCTTTTAAACCTTGTGCAGTTATTTTTATAGTTACCAATCCGGGTTTTTGTGTTGATTGAATATAAGCCAGCAGTTTTCCATGTAGCACTTTGTGTTTGTTTGCTTTGTAATCTTCATGGCTGGTAGAGCTGCCGCTCTCAAGCCCAAGTAAGATAGCAGGGCCTTCTATTGAAACAGTTATTTCATTGTCTGCATTGTAAACAAGGTTGCCGTTTTTATCAACCACATTTATTTCTATATGGGCTAAGCTTTTTTTATTTTTTGAAAAAACTTTTCTGTCTGTTACTGCTTTTATGGCGTATGCTTCATCTGCAGTTTTTAACGTATAGTGTGTTACTTCATTTCCGTTTTTATAACCTTTCACCAATAATTCTCCAGGTTGATAAATTGTAAGCCACGACAAAATTTTTTCTTTTGAATCTTTCAAAATTTTTTTACCAAGCGATTGCCCGTTCAAAAACAATTCGGCTTCATCGCAATTGGTAAAGCAATTGATTTTTACACTGTCATTGCTATTGTAATTCCAGAGCGGAGCTGCATTTCTACCACCTCTTCTTGTATTGCCTTGTTTGGATATTGCAGCAGTGCCAATGTAAATCATAGGTTCATCGGTCCACAAACTTTTTCTGAAATAGAATTCTGGTTTTTTAAAACCAGCCATATCTATTAAACCCGCTTCAGAACTTCTTGAAGGCCACTGACGTGCTTCTCCGAGGTAATCAATTCCTGTCCAGAGGTATTGTGCAGATATGTATTCGTTTTCTTCTACTGGTGTCCATGCATTTAATCCCATACCATTTTCACTACCATAAATAATTCTTGCAGGATATTTTTTATGATCATCGGGATAACGGAATTCCTGGTAATTATAACCTACAATATCCAATACATCAGGAAATATAGTTTCGTTTGACATAACAACGCCTGCAAGTGCTGCTGTAACAGGGCGTGTTGTATCATTTTCTTTTACTACCTGCGCAAGCTGCCTGGCTATTTCTCCCATGCGGCTTGCAGCCGGATGATCTGGCAAAAATCCTTTACCATATATCTGCGGATTATTTCCGGTGTTTAACACCTCATGCGTATAAGGATCGTTGGGATAATCAATTTCATTGCCAATGCTCCACATAATAATGGAAGGATGATTAAAATTTCTCAGCACCATATCTTTTACATCACGGTCGGCCCATTCTTTAAAGTATTCATGGTAACCATCATTACCTGGTTTTCCAACATTCCATCCTTTTATCCATTTGTTTTTTCCGGTTTCCCATTCGTCAAATGCTTCGTCCATAACAAGCAAACCCATGCTGTCGCATAAGTTGTACAAATAATCAGCATGCGGGTTGTGGCTCATGCGCAGTGAATTGCAGCCTGCTTCTTTTAAAATGCGCAATCGCCTTTCCCAAACTTCTTGTGGTAATGCTACACCCAAAGCGCCTGCATCATCATGTACACAAACACCTTTTATTTTTATGTTTTCATCGTTAAGAAAAAAACCTTTGTCTGCATCAAATTTTATTTTTCTTATGCCAACCTGTTGTAGATCATCATCCAGTTTTTTTCCTGCTGCAAACAGATCTGTTTTAAGTGTATACAATTCGGGATTTTTTAAAGACCATAGTGCAGGATTGGTTACTTGTAATTTGATGTTTACACTAAAACTTTTACCCGCAGTTGTTTTTATAGATTGTTCTGCTTTAGCAACCTGTATACCTGCTTTATTAAAAAGACCACATTTTACAAGTACATCTGCATTGGTTGCTGAATGGTTTGTTAGTGATACTGCAATATTTGCGAACGCTTTTTCTTTAGTAATTTCAGGCGTAGAAAAATTTACACCCCATAAATTTATGCTGATAGGATTGGTTGCAATAAGGTAAACATTCCTGTAAATGCCAGAACCTGTATACCATCTTGAATCTGCAAATTCTGTATGATCTGCTTTTACAGCAATTGTATTTATACCTGTTTTATTTAAAAATTTTGTAAGCTCATATTGAAAAGGGATAAAACCATTTGGGCGTTTGCCGAGGTAATGGCCGTTAATCCACACCTCGCTGTTTTTATAAACACCATCAAAATAGATGTAAACGTTTTTCGATAGCATGTTTGCAGGAACTGAGAAATTTTTACGGTACCATCCAATACCTCCGGGAAGGTATGCAGTAGCACTTGCCCATTGTTCATCAAACGGTCCTTCAATGCTCCAGTCGTGCGGAAGGTTTACCTGGCGCCATGTCTTATCATCAAATAAAATGTTTTCAGCTTTAGCAGCATCTCCTTTAAAAAATTTCCAGTTATCGTTAAATAAAACTACCTGGCGTGTTTGTGCAAATGAAAAATATCCTGAAAGAAAAATGATCAAGAGTAAGACTATCCGTTTGCAATACATTATTACTGGCATGTTTGTGGGTTTTTTAGCGCAGCAATAATACGGTTTAAATGTGTATGCGTCTTTAATTGATAGTTAGAAAGGGTATGCGCATAGCGGAGTTAATGCCTTTTTAATTGGCGATATCTATTTTCAGCAACATAAAACTTATTTCAATACCCGGTTTAATGCCCCCTTTTAGATGTGTCTTTCAAAGTATCTTTTTTTGCAAAAGCTGTGTCGGCTAATGAAGGATTTGTAGCACTGCTGTTATTGGCAGGGACTACTACGATACTGTCTGTTCTTACAGATGCACTGTCTGAGTTTGTTGGAGTTCCGGCATTGTTGCTGCAACTATTGGCCAATATTGTACAAATAATAAGTGCGGGAACAAAATGTATTTTTTTCATTGTTTTTTTTCAAAGGGTATTTAAAAAATCATGCCAGCAACATTTGTACGGGAGAAATAACGCATGGTGAGCAGTTGTTGCTTTTTTTACACGTTATAAGAACAGGGCGATGGTATAAAATAAAAGAACCGGCATTTGCCGGTTCTTTCGTGCTAAAAAGGTTTCAGTAAACAGCCATCGTTAGCTTTTACAAGGATTGGGGATATTTGGATTCAACGGGTGGTTTTTCACAGATATTGTTAGGCCTAATGGTAATTTCATTTTGTATATTGGATATATGATAGGCTTACGAGAAAAATATTATTTGATCTTTCATTCTATTGGATAAATAGGATACTCTATAAGTATACAGGTACTACAAAAACACTGCAGATGAATTAATGAAATTGATAAGCGATGCTGTGTTTTTAAGTTTCAATTTTTTCAGGATATTATGACGATGAACTTCTACAGTACGTAAAGAAATAAAAAGCTTTGCTGCAATTTCTCTTGAAGAAGAACCTTCTTTAAGCAGGTTGATAATTTCAAGTTCGCGGTTGGTAATTGCATTTACATCTGGTTGAGACATTGTTTCTTCACCAAGTGTCTGGTCGGAAATAATATCTTTAATTTCTGTGCAGATGTATTTATTGCCCTGGCTTACTTCCATTATAGCGTGAAGCATTTCTTCTCTTGAAGAATTTTTAGTAACATAACCCTTAGCACCCATTTGCAACATCTTTTTTACATACAGCGGCTGCGAGTAGGATGAAACGCTTATCACCTGCGAACCCGGTTGTTGTTTCCTGATTTTTTG
The DNA here is from genome assembly GCA_044227095.1 of Chitinophagaceae bacterium. Taxonomy (GTDB): domain Bacteria; phylum Bacteroidota; class Bacteroidia; order Chitinophagales; family Chitinophagaceae; genus JACMLD01. The sequence continues at coordinate 2,475,629 of JBGAFV010000001.1, forward strand.
TGTTGCTTCAAGACCTGCAAATACCGGGGTATTAATGTCCATTAAAACAACATCCGGGCGTTTGTCTGATGTTAATTCTACGGCTTTGTCTGCGTCTCCGCATTCTGCTACAACCATAAAACGAGAATCAAGATTGAGCATGTAAGCCCATGTGTCTCTGTTTAACTTTGAGTCATCTGCAATTAGTACACGAATTTTGTTCATAAACATTAGATTTAAATTATTAGGGAATAGGTAGTTTAAATTTTATAGTGTTGTTCAGAAAAATATTTAGTGTCTGTGTATTTATTCTCTTTATGTATCTATTAATTTGATAACACGAAATAACAATTCATAACATGTAAAAAAAATAGTACTACGTTCATATATGGGGTACTATTACATAAGGATATTACGTAGTACAGTTACTACAATATTCAAAAAAAATCTAAATAAAACTGTAGCGATGTGGGTTGTTATCGTATTAGCCGGTAACTTTTATTATACAATATGTAAAGAGCGATGTTTAAACAAATGTATACGTGTAAATGGGTATGGCAGGTAGTAGTATATTCTTGTTTCCTGTAGTAGTTGTACTACTTATTGTGCTTTGTGCGAGCTGCGGATATAGTTTGAAGCGGTAAATAGAAGCAAAATCAAATAAAGTCAGGAGAAGTGCAGGTAGGAAAAAGTGTTGTTACTTATCTATTATTATTAGAAATAGTACTGGTAAACCTAAGCACATTGTAAGCTGTTCAGTTGGAAAGCAGCTTGTTTTCTAATGCGTAGATTGTAAGATCGGCGTTGGTTTTTAAATTCATTTTTGTAAGTATCCTGGCCCTGTAGGTACTTACTGTTGTTACACTTAACAGCATTTGTGTGGCAATATCCGATACAGACTTGCCGGAAGCAATTAATTTAAACACTTCAAATTCTCTGTCAGACAACAACTCGTGTGGTTGTTTGGCACTGTCTTTATCCAGGTCGGCTATTAGTTGATCGGCTATATTAGGAGTAATGTATTTTTTCCCTTGCAGAATACGGCGAACGGCCAGCAACAGTTCTTCGGGCGGGGTGTCTTTGTTAAGATATCCGGATGCACCAGCCTTTAATGCCCTCATTGCATATTGCTCTTCGGTGTGACCGCTTAATACCAATACAGGTAATTTAGGAAATTCTGCTTTTATTTGCTGAAGGGCTTCCATACCAGATCTGCCGGGCATAGAAATATCAGTAATGATAAGATCCCATTCTTCTTTAATAATTTTCTTTATAAGAATTTCAGCATCTGAGCCTTCTTCAATATAGGCAGATGGATATTCGTCTTGCAAAATTTGTTTCAGGCCACGTCTTACAATAGTGTGGTCATCGGCTATATAAATTCTCATAAATTTTCCTGGTTATTTAAAATTATAACCATACGCAAAAGTTGATGTTTCCTGAAATAAATATAAATGCTGTCAATAGGGTGCTGCAATAAATTAAGCCTGGGCGAAAATATATTTGTTTTAACTCAACTGAGCCCCATTGCAGGGCAGTTATTGTATTGGAAGGCCTATATCCACCTCTTTCAATTTTGAACATATTGGATTTTGCAAATTTACAATTGTAGTTCATGTACAGATAAGGTTGTGATATCTTTCTAACGATACAATCAGCATTTCTATATAAAATGTTTAATTAAAATCAATTAATAAGTAATAGATCGTAACAAATGTATAGGATTCCTATTGATTAATATTCCGACATATAAAAACAATTTATATTTTGTTGATCATTGTTAATCTGGGAACTTATTTTCCAAGTTTTTTGAGATTAAGTTCAAATTTTACAGCGCCAAGGTTGCACAATTGTGAATAAACCCTCATAAACCCGCAATCTCTTAAGCGTTGTATATCACTTGTAACTTGTAATGTAAGCTTACTCATTAACCAGTTTACAGGATTGATTCCTTTAATAAGATATGTATTCGCAAACTTGTCCAGCCTTTAAGGCATTAGTACTGCATTTCCTCTATTAAGTTATTATTCAGGCTTTACACTTACTAATGTACAGAAATTCTTCGGTTGTTGCCGGTTTTACACTTATTTAAAGTTGTATCTTTTAGAGGTTGTTTGCTTAATACATTTGTATTATCATTTAAAAATATTTATCGTTCCGGAATATCGTATTAATCAGTTATCTGATTAATAAAAGACAATTATGATAATCTTTATCCTTTAGCATTGCTTAAAAACTTTAGTATGACAGAAGTAAAAAAGCCAGAAGTATGGTTGCGTGGACCACTGCCAGGTATCTTACCAGCATTGCAGCCGGTAGCACATGCTTTACTACAGGCACTAGAAGAAGTTACTATAATAATGAAAGATTTTCCCGATCCATTGTTGTGGAAGAGATCGGCAGGAATGGCTTCGGTTGGTTTTCATTTGCAACATATGAAAGGAGTTCTTGACAGATTATTTACTTATGCAGAAGATAAGATGCTTACATCCGAGCAACTCCAGGCACTTTCGGAAGAAGGGCAACCAAGGCAAAACCTTACTACAGGTATTTTAATAAGCCACTTTAACCAGGCCGTAAATTTTTCTTTGGATAGAATAAAGAATACCCCAGAACACACATTGTACCACAGCAGGGGAGTAGGAAGGGCGCAAATACCCAGTACTGTGTTTGGGTTAATGGTACATGCCGCGGAGCATACCATGCGCCATTTGGGACAATTATTGGTAACAGCGGCAGTAGTAAAAGAGACGCCTTAAAAAATTATACAAGCGAAATCACAATTTTTGTATCGCTTAAGTAGGTAATCATTGTTTTTAATTCTACACCTTCTTTTAGAGAACTGGTTACTTCTTTTGCTGCCGGAAGCTTTGCCCGTATTTTATCTCCTATAAGATTAACGTAAATGCCATGGGGTGTAATTTTATAAACGATAGCATTAACAACAGTTTTGTTGTTGAAGTATTTTTGTGCTTTTATAAATTCAGGAATATACCTGTGATAAAAAAGTGTTGCACTTAATTTTTCCGGCCTTTCAAGATTGTGTAGTTGAAATAAAACAGGCTCATTCAATTTGCTTGTATCGGGTGGCAGTTCCCAGGGAGATAAATTAAGCGGAAAGAATTGATAACTGCCGGTTTCTTTTACAAAGTATTTGTCATCTGCATATTTAAGGTAACCCGTAAACTGGTTGTTGGTACGTGCACGGTTAACCAGGTTTCCCAAAACATTATTGAAACGATAACGGATTTCCTCTGCTACCATTTTATCGCCCCGGGCTGAACGTTCAAGTTTAAAAAAGACTTCATCGCCCTCGTGAAATTTATGTATTTTTTTTATTAGCTTTTGTTCTATCAGTTTGTTTTGCCTGGCTTCATCCACCTTGCCATTAACCGATTTCTTTTTATTGTTTCGGGTATATTCTATGGTAACATAATGTTTGTCGTGGTGTACAAAACTTATTTTGCCTTCCAGTATAGTTTCATCCATAATGTTTGCATTTGCTGCGGTATTATATTACCTGTTGTTTTCGTAATAAGATTTTGCAATTATACCTTCCCTTCTTAATACTTCAATTTTATTATTGTACAACAACCTGTAATCATCTGCAGCTGCAGAATCGTTTATTGTTTTGAACAATAACATAGAAGTAAAGTAAAAATCCAGCACAGCCTGCCACTGCATTTGTGGTTTCGATACAAGTATTACAGACTCTTGCTGTATTGCTTTTGCTTTTTCGGCATCATTGTCTTTAAGCAAAAGGCTTACCAGCATATTATTTATTATCAGTACACGCAAATCAATTCCTTTCAGTTTCCAAAATTTATTAGAAAGAATAGCGTAGTAAATGGCAGAGTCTGGTTTGTTTTCAAATTCAAAAAGCCTGGCCAAATCAAACTGGCAAACGGCAACTTCTGCATTCATATTTTTTAACTGGTATAATGCAATAGCAGTTTCTGTTTCCTGCTTCGATTCAGCCATTTTTCCATTTCTTCCCAGGAGAAAGCCTTTAAATTTTTTGTTATTGGCTACGCTTAAGGTATCGCCTATTGCAGAAAACAAAGCAATTGCCCTGTCAATATTGGCGATTGATTTTTTGTATTGTTTTTGATTTTCTGCAGGATCCTGTCCTTTGTTTTGTATGGAAACCGCAATTGCTTTCAATTCGTTCTTATCCTCTTCGGTAGCCTGGTTTAAGCGAATTTTTTCTAGCAGCGCATCTGCTTTACTATCATCTGTAAGGGTTGTATAGTTTTGTGTGTATGCAGTAAAAGAAGCACTTACCAGTATCAACAATAGCATTAGTTTCATAGATGCAATCTTTACTTTACTTTCAAAAAGAATCAGGCTTTTTTACCGGGATAACTCTCTAACGCTTTTTCCAAACAATCCATTGCCTCGTTAATGGCATCTGTATTTAATACATAAGCCAATCTTACTTCATCTTTGCCCAGGCCCGGTGTACTGTAAAAACCGGTAGCAGGTGCAAGCATCACTGTTTTGTTATTATAGGAAAAAGATTCCAACAACCATTGACAGAATTTATCAGCGTCATCAATTGGCAACCTGGCAATAGCATAGAATGCACCGCCGGGGTTTGGGCAAAATACACCAGGCATGGCATTCAGCCTTTTCACCAAAATATCTCTTCTCTTTTTATATTCTGCTTTAGTGGTATCAAAATAATTGGCAGGAAGATTAATTGCCGCTTCGCCCAGTATTTGCGCAAAAGATGGCGGGCTGAGGCGTGCTTGTGCAAATTTCATTGTTGCATCAAGCAGGGCCTGGTTTTTAGTAACAAAAGCGCCAATGCGTCCCCCGCAGGCACTGTATCTTTTACTGATAGTGTCCATCAGCACAACATTATCATCAATACCTTTTAAATGCATGGCACTGGTATGTGTTCCGCTGTAGCAAAATTCACGGTAAGCTTCGTCTGCAAAAAGATATAAATTATGTTTCAGCACTACCTGTTTTAGGGTTTCCATTTCTTCTGCACTATATAAATAACCCGTTGGGTTATTAGGATTGCAGATAATAATAGCTTTTGTTTTTGGCGTGATTGCCTTTTCAAAATCTGAAATGGGCGGCAATGCAAACCCGGTTTCAATAGAAGAAGTAATAGGAACAACCGTTACACCAGCTTCTACTGCAAAGCCATTGTAATTTGCATAAAATGGTTCGGGAATAATTACTTCATCGCCTGCATCCATACATGCCATCATACCAAAAAGTATGGCTTCGCTGCCACCGGTTGTAATAAGAATCTGGTTATGGGTTACATCAATACCAACGCGTTTATAATACGCTGTAAGTTTTTTACGATAACTCTCATTGCCGGCGCTATGACTGTACTCGAGTACTTTAAAATCTGAATGGCGCACAGCATCCAATGCTTGCGGGGGCGTAACAATATCCGGCTGACCAATATTTAAATGAAATACTGTGATGCCCTTTTTTTTAGCAGCTTCTGCAAAAGGAACAAGTTTGCGTATGGGTGATGCCGGCATTTGCTGGCCACGTTGGCTAATAGGTAACATTCAGCAAAAATAAGCACTATGGAATAATGTGGTAAGCATTCTTAAATGTATGCAAACAGGTGTGTTTGTTTTTTTTAAAGAAAAGTATATTGACGGGCATTAAAAAAGCCATCCCTTTGGCAGGGATGGCTATAAAAATATAGACACGTAATATTTTAAGCTTCAGATCCGTGAGTAGTGCTTTCGTTAGTATCAGTAGCAGTTGGTTCCTCCATTGGCATTTCAACTACTGGTTCTGGTGCTGGCGCAACAGGTGCCGGTGGTGGCGGAGGTGGAGCAACTGTTTTTTTCTTGGGCGCCACTTTTTTCTTAGGTGCTTTTTTTACAGGTGCTGCTTTTTTGGGAGCTGCTTTTTTAGGGGCCGCTTTCTTAGGCGCAGCTTTCTTTTTAGGGGCCGCTTTTTTCTTTGGTGCTGATTTCTTTTTAGGCGCAGCTTTTTTCTTAGGGGCTGCCTTCTTTTTTGGAGCCGCTTTCTTTTTTGCTGCCTTTTTCTTTGGAGCCGCTTTCTTTTTAGCCTTTTTAGCTACTTTTTTTGGCGCTGCTTTCTTTTTTGGGGCAGGCTTTTTAGCTTTTTTCTTGCTGGCCATATTGATTTTGAATTTTTGGTTAGACAATGAGATTCTAAATTTAGTAAAGCTTTTTAAATACCACCAAATTTTGAGAAGGTATTTAATAAAAAATTTGATAATTACTTTACTAACCTGCTATTGTTGATATGGAATATGATAAACAACATACAACTTACCGTACTTGCTGGTATAAAATCATACTTGATGTATGTACAGTTTTCAGAAATGATGGTTTTATCCCCGGTTTCCCCATTTTTTAAAGACTCTTTTTTATTCAGGTGAAATGGTTACCTTTGCGCCCCAAATGCAGCCCTGTTTTAAAAAGGGCTTTAAAACTGAGGTTTACACAACATTTAAACGTTTTAATTTACAATAATGGCAGACTTAAAATTTCAAAGAAACTTTGGTATTGCGGCTCACATTGATGCCGGTAAAACAACTACTACGGAGCGTATCCTCCGTTATACAGGTATGATTCACCGTATAGGTGAGGTGCACGATGGTGCTGCAACCACAGACTGGATGGAGCAGGAAAAAGAACGTGGTATCACCATTACTTCTGCTGCAGTAAGCTGCCAGTGGAACTTTCCTACCAATAAAGGAAAAGAAACTGCAGATACAAAAAAATATTCTTTCAATATTATTGATACTCCCGGGCACGTGGATTTTACCGTAGAGGTGGAACGTTCTATGCGTGTACTGGATGGTTTGATTGCTTTGTTCTCTGCTGTGGACGGCGTAGAGCCCCAGTCTGAAACTGTATGGCGCCAGGCCAACCGCTATGGTGTACCACGTATCGGTTTCGTAAATAAAATGGACCGTGCAGGTGCAGATTTTTTAATGGTGGTTAAGCAGGTAAAAGAAATGCTGGGTTCTAAAGCAGTGCCTTTACAGTTGCCTATTGGTGCAGAAGATGATTTTAAAGGTGTGGTGGATTTGATTAAAATGAAAGGCATTATCTGGCACATGGAAACTGAAGGAATGACTTTTGACGAGATTGAAGTTCCTGCAGATATGAAAGAAGAAGCTGAAGAATGGAGGGCTCAACTGGTAGAAGCCGTAGCAGAATATGATGATAAACTGATGGAGAAATTCTTTGATGATCCTAACAGCATCACAGAAGACGAAATGCATGAAGCTATCCGTAAAGCAACGGTAGATCTTAGCATTGTGCCTATGATGTGCGGTTCTTCATTTAAAAATAAAGGTGTACAAACAGCACTTGATGCCGTTTGCCGTTACCTGCCTTCTCCAATTGATATTCCTGATACAGTGGGTACAAATCCAGATTCAGGAGAACAGGAAGTGCGTAAAGCCGATCCAAAAGCTCCGTTTTCTGCATTGGCTTTCAAAATCATGACAGACCCATTTGTGGGCCGTCTTGCATTCTTCCGCTGCTATTCTGGTCACCTTGATGCAGGTTCTTATGTATTGAATGTGAGAAGTGGTAAGAAAGAACGTATCAGCCGTATCATGAAAATGTTTGCTAACAAGCAAAACCCGATTGATTTTATTGAAGCAGGAGATATTGGCGCAGCAGTAGGTTTTAAAGAAATTAAAACCGGTGATACACTTTGTGATGAAGACCATCCAATTGCTTTGGAAAACATGTTTATACCAGAGCCGGTAATTGCTATTGCTGTTGAGCCAAAAGCGCAGGCAGACGTAGACAAAATGGGTATGGCCATTGCAAAACTGGTTGAAGAAGATCCTACACTTCGTGTAAATACCGATGAAGAAACTGGCCAAACCATTTTGCGTGGTATGGGAGAGCTTCACCTGGAAATTATTGTAGACCGTATGCGCCGTGAGTTTAAAGTAGAAGTAAACCAGGGTGCGCCGCAGGTTGCTTATAAAGAAGCATTCCATGCTACTATAGAGCACAGGGAAACATTGAAGAAACAAACCGGTGGCCGTGGTAAATTCGCAGACATTGTATTTGAATTTGGTCCTGCAGATAAAGAATGGCTGGCAGAAAACCCTGGCAAACATTACCAGTTTATAAACGACATCTTTGGTGGTTCTATTCCACGTGAGTTTGTTCCTGCAATTCAGAAAGGATTTGAGCAGGCAATGACTACAGGTGTACTGGCCAACTATCCTGTTGACAATATGAAAGTACGTGTGTTTGATGGTAGCTTCCACCAGGTTGACTCTGACTCTATGAGTTTTGAATTGTGTGCAAAAGCAGGTTTCCGTGAAGCAGCAAGAAAAGCAAAACCTGTATTGCTTGAGCCAATCATGAAAGTAGAAGTGGTTACTCCGGATCAATACATGGGTGATGTAACAGGCGACTTGAACCGTCGTCGTGGTATGCTTGAAGGTATGGACAGCCGCAACAATGCACAGGTAATTAAAGCCAAAGTGCCATTGAGCGAAATGTTTGGTTATGTAACCCAACTGCGTTCTATGTCATCTGGCCGTGCATCTTCTACCATGGAGTTTTCTCATTACTCACCTGCGCCAAATGGCATTGCAGAAGAAGTAATAGCTAAAGTAAAAGGAAAAGTAAACGCATAATTCAATGTGCTTTAATAATTACAGGCCCCGCTTTAACCAGCGGGGCTTTTTTATTTTGGGGTAGCTTTTAAATAAACATTAACCGGTTCAATTATAAAATCATTTATTTTACAGCCCTAAATTTTGTGTATGCGTAAATATTTTTTTGTCTTCTTTGCAGGTATTGTATGTTTTTTCTCTACTGTAAATTCCTTTGCACAACAAATTAAATGGGCAAAAGATGGTAGCAGTTATTACAAAGCAGAAGACGGTGACATTGTAAAATATAACCTTCCGCAAAACAGCAAAGTGGTTGCTATATCAAAAGAACAATTAAAAATATCGGGGCAACCTAAAAGCATTGCTATAAGAAATTTTATTTTTTCAGATGATGAACAAAAAGTTCTTATTTATACCAATACAAAAAAAGTATGGCGACTTGATACACGCGGAGATTACTGGTTATACAATACAAGTAATGGCAGCCTGGTGCAATTGGGTAAATCTCTGCCGGCTTCTTCACTAATGTTTGCAAAATTTTCTCCCGATGGATCTAAAGTGGCTTATGTAAGCAACTATAATTTATATACTGAAGATTTAACTACGGGGGTAATTAAACAATTAACTGCTGATGGTACGCGGCAACTTATAAACGGAACGTTTGACTGGGCCTATGAAGAAGAATTTTTTTGCAGAGATGGTTTTCGCTGGAGCCCGGATAGCAAACACATTGCTTACTGGCAGATTGATGCAAAAAATACCAAAGATTATGAAATGCTGAATACTACAGATTCAATTTATCCGCGGGTAATACCGGTAGAATATCCTGTAGCTGGCGAGGCCCCATCACCTTATAAAATTGGTGTTGTAGATATAAGCACTGTCCAAACAAAATGGATGGATATACCAACAGATCCTGTATTGCAGACTTATGTACCAAGAATGGAGTGGGCCGTCAATAGCACTGATCTTATAATACAACACCTCAACCGCAAACAAAATGAAAGCAAACTGATGCTTTGCAATATTGCATCCGGTGCTTCTGCAACAATTTATACTGAAACAGATTCTGCATGGATAGATATATTGCCTTTATGGGATCAGGATTATATAATGGGTGGATGGGACTGGTTAAATGCAGGCAAAGATTTTTTATGGGCAAGCGAAAAAGATGGATGGAGGCATTTATACCGCATAAGCAGGGATGGCAAAAAAGAAACGTTGATTACCACAGGCAATTATGATGTGATGGACATAGTTAGACTAGATGAAAAAGGCGGCTTTGTTTACTTTATGGCTTCTCCTGAAAACGCAACCCAAAAATATTTATACCGAACAAAACTAGATGGAAAAACGAAAGCAGAATTGCTTTCTCCAATTAACCAGCAAGGTACACACGATTATAAAATTTCTCCCGATGCAAAATATGCATTTCATGATTTTACAAATTACTACACGCCACGCACTTCGGAACTGATAACGCTGGCAGGCCATAAAGGGATTAATGGAGAAAACAAAGTGAACGATGCTATTGCAAAAGCAGATAAAGCTGCACCTAATGTATCGTTCTTTAAAATAAAAACCGAAGAAGGTATTGAGATGGATGCATGGATGAAGAAGCCGCTCAATTTTGATTCAACAAAAAAATACCCGGTGGTGTTTTATGTATACACAGAGCCGTGGGGGCAAAATGTAAAAGATCAGTATGGTATTGCTAACAACCGCATGTACAAAGGCGATATGGCAAAAGACGGGTATTTCTATATTTCTATAGACAATCGTGGAACGCCAGTGCCTAAAGGGAGACAATGGCGCAAATCTGTATACCGTAAAATTGGTTTGCTAAACATCAGCGACCAGGCAAATGCTGCCAAAGAAATATTGAAATGGCCTTTTATAGACAGCAGTCGCGTTGGCGTTTGGGGATGGAGTGGTGGTGGATCTGCTACTTTAAATTTAATGTTTCAATATCCGCAGATTTATAAAACAGGTATTGCTGTAGCTGCTGTTGGCAACCAGCTTACTTACGATAATATTTACCAGGAAAGATATATGGGTCTGCCACAGGAAAACCGGGATGATTTTGTAAAAGGCTCGCCTATTACCTATGCTAAAAATTTACAGGGAAATTTATTGTACATACATGGCACCGGAGACGATAACGTACATTACTCAAATGCCGAAATGTTGATTAATGAACTGGTGAAATACAATAAGCAGTTTCAACTAATGTCTTATCCAAACAGAACACATAGTATTTCTGAAGGTGAAGGAACTGCTTTGCATATGGCAACTATGTTTACCAATTATCTTAAACAATATTGCCCGCCCGGACCAAAAGCCAGCAATACAACACAAGCTAAAAAAGGATTTTAAAATAGCAACAACATATTTTTTACGTGCAGCGTTGCATGCTGATTGCCGGGTAACAGTTATCTTTAAAAGTATTCAATTTTAGTATTAGGATATACCTCAATGGATCAGCCCGCCAATAACCTGCTGCGCAATAAAATTAAAACACTTGATGGTTTCAGGGGGTTGGCCGTATTATTATTGTGCTGCTATCATTTTTTTGATTTTTTACCATTTACATTTTCAAGTGTTGATTTGTTTTTTGTTTTATCCGGGTTCTTAATCACAGGAAAATTGGTTGAATCATTAGAGGCTAAAAACTATTTCAGAACATTTTATATAAACAGGATATTACGGGTAGTGCCATTGTGTTTTGCAGTTTTGCTAATCTTTTTTGTTCTTATTCCGCTACTGATGCCTTCCTTTGTTTCTGCTTCTTTCAGAACGCTTTTACAACAACAAGTATATTACTGGACGTTTACTGAAAATATAAGCGATGCTGTACATGGCTGGCCGTTGAATATTACATTAATTCATTTCTGGTCGCTTGCTTGCGAAATGCAGTTTTACCTGTTCTGGCCATTTGTTGTTTATTTTCTTTACCATAATAAGAAACTGTTTGTAATTACAGTTATAACAATAGCATTGCTGGGAATCCTGTTTAGGATATATGCCCATTTCTTCTTGCCTTTGCAACTTGCTTACCGGCATGTAATGCTGCCTAGCAGGATAGATGCATTTTGTGCGGGTGCAATATTGTACATGGCTTTTACAACAGATACCTTACTCCGCTATAAAAAGATTTTCGCCCTTATTGTTTTTCTAATGCCCTGCATTGTTTTATTAATAATGACTGCTGCAAAAATTCCCTGGCATTTTGGTGTTGATGTTGTAAGCAAGTATGGCTATACAATAAACGTTATTTTCTGGTTTGCCCTTATTGCTTTTACGCTTTCTTCCGATTCAAATTTCTGCAAGCGTTTTTTTTCGAGCAGGATAATGAGAACGGCCGGAAAATATTCTTATGGTATATATGTTTTTCATTTGCCTGTTTATATCATTATCGGCAAGCAGCATTTATTTAACGCAAACGAAAAAGATAAAACCCTGTTGCTTGCTCTTGTAGCTTTTTTAATAACTTGTTTGTGTAGTTTTTTAAGTTATCATTTACTGGAGAAACATTTTCTGAGAATGAAACCCGCACAACAATATGCAAAAATTTAAAAAAGCATTTTTCATTTTTAGCTTTTTGGTACTGCTATATACTTTGCTGCGGGTATTTTTTTACCTGTTGTATTTCAGTAAAACAAATATGGCTTTTGCAGAATTCATTACTTCTTTTTATTGGGGTGTAAGGCTAGACATCGGCGCAATTTTTTATTCTAACTTTATATTTTTTGTTTACTATTTCTTATTTAGCGATATGCTTCCAGCTAACTATAGAAAGACTGTAAGCATATTTCTGCTGCTTATTATAAACCTTCCCTTTTTTGCAATTAATGTTATCGATCTTGCCTATTATAAATTTACTTTTCGCAGAAGTACAGTAGATCTTTTTGCTGTTATTACTGGTTCATTGCCGGCTATAGGTTCTTTCTGGAAAGCATGGTGGTGGTTGTTTTTATTATTTATTGTATTGTGTGTTGTTGCAGCCTGGTTTTTTAACCGCATTTTAAAAAATGAAGCGTTAGCTAAGCGGAATAAATTACTTGCTGATGTTTTTATAGCATTATGTTTTTTAGTACCGCTTGGTTTGCTGGCAAGAGGGCTTGCAGAACGTCCGCTTATACCATCCTCTCCGCTATTGTATTTGCCCGCAAATGATCTGCCGTTGGCATCCAATTCAACCTTTACTGTTTTGTATTCGGTATTTAAACACCAAACCCAGTTAAAAGAGAAAAACTATTTCAGCCCTTCTCAATTGGATACTTTGTTTACAGCAAAGCAGCAATTCCATTCTCAACAACCATTTAATAAAATGAATGTAGTGGTTTTTGTTATGGAGAGTTTCGCCAAAGAATATATAGATACGAATAGCCGCCTTCGCGCAAAAACACCATTTCTTGATTCTATAATGGCAGAAAGTATTGTGTGTAACAATGGATATACAAACGGACTTGAATCAAACAAAGGATTAGTAGCAATACTGGGTAGTATTCCACCTTTTTTTGACGAGCCTTATTATTATTCAGCATACAGCAGCAATAATATAAGAGGAATAGGAAGCATCTTAAAAGAAGAAGGATACAACACTAGTTTTTTTATGGGAGCAGGATATGATCATTTTGGTTTTGCCAGGTTTTCTAAAATGTTGGGTATTGATAATTATTACTCGATACAGGATTATGGTAACGATAAACACTTTGATGGAAACTGGGGAATTTATGATCATTATTTTTTGCCTTACGCAGCAAGAACAATAGTAAAAAAGAAAACACCTTTTTTTAGCACTATATTTAATATCTCAACACATTTTCCTTATAAAATACCCGATAGCTTAAAAAATCAGTTTACTATAAATGGGCAAATTGCCGAGCAGAACAGCATGAGCTATCTTGATTATTCTTTACGATTGTTTTTTGATGTTGTTAAAAATGAAACCTGGTATAATAACACCCTTTTTGTTTTTTCTGCAGATCATAATATATATTGGGATGTGCAGGATAAAGCAGATTTGTATAAAACATTTATGATACCGATCTTTTTTTATTTGCCGGGAGAAAAGAATCACCGTGTAATAAATAAAACGGTTCAGCAACTGGATATCATACCCTCTATTTTAGATCTGCTGCATTATAACCAATCATTTATGTCTTTTGGCAAATCTGTTTTTGATACGCTTTCACCAGCAATTGCCATCAATCATTTTAATGATTTGTATCAGGCCATCGATTCAAATTATTTGTTTGGGTATAATGAAAGGACTGAACAACCAGCTTACCTGTACAACTTTAGGCAAGATACAGCGCTTAGTAAAAATTTATTACAAAATGGTAACGTGCCCAATCAGCATGCTGTAGCAATGGAACAACACCTAAAAGCAGTAATGCAGTATTTTAACAATAGCATGATAAAGAACAAGCTTTTTGTAAAATAATTTTTTAGCTGTTGTTTTGCTATCAATGTTTACGATATGAAGAAAGCTTTATTTTTTCTTATTTGCTGCTGTGCATTAACAATGAATGCTCAAACCATAGCTTTAAGGCCAGGCATAAAAATTACTTCTTCTGTAAAAATTAAACCCGCCATTTACAAAATTAATAACGAAACAGAATTATTTAATTCTGTTATTGAAATAGAAGGAAGCAATATAGTAGTTGATTTCGGCGGTGCTGTTATGGATGGCAATGTGAAGAAGGCAATGCCCGATCAGTTTTTTGGTACCGCTATAAATATTAAAGCAGGTAAAAACATCACTATAAAAAACCTTATTGCAAAAGGGTATAAGATTGCTTTAATGGCAAAGAATGTACAAGGCCTTACTATAGAAAATTGCAATTTCAGTTATAATTACCGGCAGCATTTGTACAGTACACAGCAAAAAGAAGATTTAAGCGATTGGATGAGTTATCACCACAATGAAAAAGATGAATGGCTGCGGTATGGTGCGGCCATGTATTTACGCGGATGCAATAAGGCCGTTGTTCATGATAATATAGTTACCGGCGGCCAATGCGCATTAATGCTAATGCAATGTGATAGCGGGATAATTTACAACAATAATTTTTCATTCAATTCTGGCATTGGTATTGGTATGTACCGGAGCAGTGTTGATACCGTTATGTACAACAGCCTTAATTTCAACGTGCGTGGACATAGCGAAGGCGTTTACAATCGTGGTCAGGATGCAGCGGCTATTTTAGTTTTTGAACAATGCAATAAAAATGTTTACGCATTTAATTCTGCTACGCATTCCGGAGATGGGTTTTTTTTATGGGCCGGACAAACGACGATGGATAATGGAGAAGGCGGTTGTAATGATAACCTGATTTTAAACAATAACTTTTCATATGCACCAACAAATGGTATCGAAGTAACTTTTAGCCGGAATAAAATTTTTGAGAATGCAATTGTTGAGTGTGATAATGGTATATGGGGTGGTTATAGTTATGAAACCTTAATTGATAATAACAAGATTGAAAAGTGTAATACAGGCATTGCAATAGAACATGGCCAGGAAAATAAGATTAGGTACAATTCTTTTAAAAATTGTAATAGCGTAATTAAACTATGGGCTCGCTCATCGCAACCTGCTGATTGGGGATATGCGAACAAAAGAGACACAAGAAGTAAAAACTATATTATAGCTCACAATACATTGTTTGGGAATAAAACTGCTTTTGATTTTGTGCGCACAACAAATATCGCTTTAATAAAAAACGATACTACTCAAAATGCACTAATTCTAAAAACAGATAGTACTGTTAAAGATTTGATTTTTTTTTCTGACAGCAACGTTGCTATTTATGAAAATCAGGTTCAAAAGACAGATACCTTCAGTGTTCGATTTGATGGGCTTAAGATTCATGGAGATCATCAAACGATTGATTCTTTACACGGTCGTCGCCAAATCCGCATGACGGAATGGGGGCCTTATGATTTTAAATATCCATTGCTATGGAATACCAATCCTGTTTCTGCATCAGATACTATGCGCTTTGAGATCGTTGGTCCAAAAGGCAATTGTAAATTGATTGAACAGCGTGGTGTAAAAATTATATCACAATCTGCAAGTGCTATCACTGCCATCAAAACAAAAGAAAAAGGCGAGGATATTTTTATTGAACTGGAATATACAGGCAAAGAAGATATAACAACGGCTTTTGGCGAAAGAATTGCCAAAGGAAAAAAATACAGGTTCAGTTACAGGAATAATTTATTACAGGCAGATTGGAAAGTAAAGAGCTATGCCTTTGATAGTTTGCAAAACCCAATACAAAATCCTTCATTTATTAGCGAGTTAACAAAACTGTCGCCGGTTTTTTCAGATCAAACAAATGATTTGCATTATGCCTGGTGGAGTGGTGCAGGTAAAGAAGAAAAGTATGAACAGTTTTTAACTGTGGCAGAAGCAGATACTGGTTTACCACCCGGCAACTATATAATCGGTGCCAGTTGGGAAGATGTTGTGCGCATATATATTGACGGGCAATTGGTTCTGGATGAATGGAAGCCAATAGAACATATTTATGATGAGTCGCCGCACCACGAACTGTCGGTGGCACTGGCGGGGAAACACCATATTAGAGTAGAGCAGGCCAACAAAGCTGGCTTTGCAACTTTAATAATTAAATTAAAAAAGAAATAACTTAGTAGAAGAATCAGCCCAAAAGCTGTAATAAGCACCAATTAACCGGCACAACCAAAATGTCATTCGATTACCATATTATTTCTGCTATTGCTATGGGCATCGCCCTTAGTGCCTGCTGTGGTTTTCGCATTTTTATACCAATGCTGGTAGCTTCGGTGGTGGCTTATAACCACTGGTTTACTTTTTCTGCAGATATGCAATGGTTGGGCAGTATGCCTGCTATTATTTGTTTTGCCACAGCTGCAGTTATAGAAATAGGCGCTTATTATTTTCCTTTTTTAGATAATATACTTGATGCTATTGCCGCACCGCTTGCAGTGCTGGCAGGCACTTTGCTGGCTTTTGCTATTTTGCCTGCCGGACAAAGCGAGCCCTTACTGAGATGGGTAGCCGCTTTAATTGCCGGGGGGGCAACTGCCGGAACCATTCATGTGGGTACAGGTTTGCTGAGATTATTCTCTACCAAAGCCACATTGGGCACAGGCAACCCGCTAGTAGCCAGCGGAGAAAATGCTGTTGCCGTTAGCGCCTCTATTTTAAGTTTTGTAGTGCCGGTTATTATAGCCACAATACTTTTAATAGTGGTTGTATGGATTGGTTATAAAGGGGTTAGAAACATAAAATCGGGCAAAAGCAGAATGCTGTAAGGGTAGCAGATCAATACAATTCCAACTTTAACCAGAAAGCTTTCTGGGTGTTACACTGCAAAGGTTTCATTGAAAACCTGCAGCCTGGTTCAAAAAAGTTGTCTGAAACTTCAAAAAAAGACAAAAAATTCTTTGCCCGTTACTTACATACCGTTACCTTTGCATCCCCAATTAAAAACTGGGTTTTACTCATGTCTCAACGAATCAGAATAAAATTACAGTCTTACGATCACAACCTGGTAGATAAATCTGCTGAGAAGATCGTAAAAACCGTACGCAGCACAGGTGCTGTAGTTACAGGTCCTATTCCTTTACCTACGCACAAGAAAATTTTTACTGTTCTGCGCTCGCCACACGTAAACAAGAAAGCTCGTGAGCAGTTCCAGTTAAGCACACACAAGCGTTTGCTGGATATCTACACTTCCAGTTCAAGAACTGTAGATGCACTGAGCAAATTGGATTTGCCTTCTGGTGTTGAGGTTGAGATTAAAGCGTAATAGCCACCCAGCCTCTTAAGGGAGGTGTAAAATTCCCCTTTAGGGGTAGGGTAAAAAATAAATTAGTTCTTACAAATATTTTCATCATCTCTCAATGATATTTCGTTTAGGCGGATATTCAAAAAAGAGCTCTGATTATTTAATTTCCCGGCACTAATTGTCGGGACACATATAAACAAGCCGTTCAGGGTTTGTTTACTGCCGGTACTTCCTGAAAAAGGAAAAGGTCGGTAGGTAAACGGGGATTGAAGTCCAATGGGTCTTTGTACCATCATCGGATTGTCTCTTGAACCATACGGCGCAAACTGTATAAAGATGATTGGTATTATTGGAAAGAAAATTGGGATGACAAGCGTCTTCGGTCCCGATGGCAAGCAAACCGCTTGCACAATTATTGAAGCAGGCCCCAATGTAGTAACTCAGGTTAAAACAAAAGAAACCGATGGTTACAATGCCATCCAGGTAGGATTCGGCGATAAGAAAGACAAGCACACAACAGCAGCCGAAAAAAATCACTTCGCTAAGGCAAATACTCCAGCCAAAAAAGTTACCCGCGAATTCCGCGATTATTCAATAGAAAAAAATGTAGGTGAAACCATCACCGTTGAAGTTTTCACTGAAGGTGAAAAAGTAAGCGTTGTAGGTACTACAAAAGGAAAAGGTTTTCAGGGTGTTGTTAAACGCCACGGTTTCCATGGTGTGGGCGAGCAATCGCACGGCCAGCACGACCGTCAACGTGCTCCAGGTTCTCTTGGTAACTCATCTGATGCTGCCCGTGTAATGAAAGGTATGCGTATGGCAGGCCGCATGGGTACAGACAGGGTTAAAATGAAAGGACTGAAAGTGATGAAAATATTTGCTGAAAAAAATTACATCCTTATCAGCGGATCAGTTCCGGGCCACATTGGTTCTATTGTTTATATAACAAAGTAAGAAGTAATAACAACACTTTAATTGAATTACGATGCAAGTAGATGTATTAGATATAAAAGGTAAAAAAACAGGCCGTTCAGTAGAACTGCCGGAAGAGATCTTTGGTACAGAACCAAACAATCATGTTATTTACCTGGCAGTAAAACAGTACCTGGCTGCACAACGCCAGGGTACACACAAAGTAAAGACCCGTATGGAAGTAAAAGGGTCTTCTAAAAAACTGCACAAACAAAAAGGTACTGGTGGTGCACGTAAGGGTAACCTGCGTAACCCATTGTATAAAGGTGGCGGTACTATATTCGGGCCTAAACCACACAGCTGGGATTTTAAACTGAACCGTAAAGTAAAAGATCTTGCAAAAATTTCTGCTTTATCTCACAAAGCAAAAGAAAATGCAATCATTGTGTTGGAAGAAGTATCAATTGACAAACCCAGCACAAAACAATTTGCCGAAATTCTGAAAGCGTTGAAACTTGATGGCAAAAAAACTTTGTTTGTTTCTCCTGAATTTAACGATAACGTTTACCTGAGCCTTCGCAATATTATTTCTGTTGGCGGAAGTTTATTATCCGACATCAACACTTACGATATTGTAAATGCACAAGTGCTTGTGTTGACAGAAAACGCAGCGAAAGTTTTTTCAGAAGAAGCAGTAGAAGCCGTAGCATAATTTAATAACAGAACTAAATTTAAAAGAGATGAGACTCTCTGAAGTTTTAATAAAGCCCATTTTAACCGAGAAAGCAAATGCACAGCAGGAAAAACTGCACCGCTATGCTTTTAAAGTAAACAGAAGGGCCAACAAGCTGGAAATTAAGAAAGCCGTTGAAGGTTTTTACGGAGTAACAGTAGTTGATGTAAACACTGCAGTTATACCAGGCAAAAGCAAAACCAGGTTTACAAAAGCTGGTTACGTAAAAGGCCAGAAGCCAGCTTACAAAAAAGCGCTTGTAACAGTATCAGAAGGTGAAACAATTGATCTGTACGCAGCAGTATAAAACAAGTAAATAACTATAGCCACGGAGCTGAAAATTCCGCAAATAAAAAAATAAAAAATGGCACTGAAGAAATACAAACCAATGACAGCCGGCACCCGCTGGAGAATTGGAAATGCTTATGCTGAGATTACTTCCGACACTCCTGAAAAGAGCCTGTTGGAAAAAGTAAAATCAACTGCCGGCAGAAACGTACAGGGTAGAAGAGCGATGCGTTATATCGGTGGCGGTCACAAAAAAATGTACCGTATCATCGATTTTAAAAGAGATAAGAAGAATATACCTGCAACTGTTGACAGCATTCAGTACGATCCTTACCGCACAGCATTTATTGCGTTGCTGATTTATAAAGATGGTGAAAAGCGTTACATTCTTGCGCCACAAGGTTTACAGGTAGGCAGCACCGTTATAAGCGGAGACAATGTTGCACCTGAAATAGGAAATGCTTTGCAATTAAAGAACATGCCTTTGGGTACAATGGTGCACAATATAGAAATGCAACCAACCCAGGGTGGTAAAATAGCAAGAAGTGCCGGTTCGTCTGCACAGCTTAGCAACAAGGAAGAAAAGTATGGTGTTTTAAAAATGCCAAGTGGTGAGCTGAGAAAAGTATTGATTAACTGTTATGCAACAGTAGGTGTGGTTAGCAATAGCGACCATAGCCTTCAGAGCATGGGTAAAGCTGGTCGCAACAGGTGGAGAGGTATTAAACCAAGAAACCGTGGTGTAGCAATGAACCCTGTAGATCACCCAATGGGTGGTGGTGAAGGTAAAGCTTCAGGTGGCCAGCCTCGCAGCAGGAACGGTCAGTACTCAAGAGGTTTGAAAACCCGTACTAAAGGAAAAGGCAGTGATAAGCTGATTATCCAGAGAAAAGACGGTAAGAAAATCTCTAAGTAAAGTGTAAATGTACAAATGTGGAGATGTGAAAATGAAATCCATATTTGCGACAGAATAAATAAATTTTGAACGTGGAATTTTCACACTTCCACATTTTCAAATTTTCAAATTAATAAAATGGGTCGTTCAGTAAAAAAAGGTCCTTACGTAGCAGAACATCTTGAAAAAAAGGTGTTGGCAGTAAATGAAGGCAAAAGCAAGAAAGGTGTTATTAAAACATGGAGCCGCCGTTCTACTATTACGCCGGATTTTGTGGGGCACACACTTGCTGTTCATAATGGCAACAAGTTTATCCCTGTGTATGTAACAGAATTTATGGTAGGCCATAAGCTGGGTGAGTTTGCACCAACCCGCAATTTTAAAGGACACTCAAGTAAAAAAATCGCATAATTGCTTAGTCGGGAGTCGGTAGTCGTTAGTCGGTAGTAAAAGACTAACATCAGGCTAAAGACTAAAGACTAAGGACTAAAGACTATATAAAATGGAAGCTGTAGCAAAACTTAGAAATTATCCCACATCGCCACGCAAAATGCGTTTGCTGGCCGATGAGATTCGCGGCCTGGGTGTAGAGAAAGCAATTGCTTTTCTTGAATTTCATCCGCAACACTCATCTACGCCTTTGCGCAAACTCGTTTTGTCTGCCATCAGTAACTGGAAGCAGAAAAATGAAAATGGTGATGAAGCTGGTTTAGTTGTAAAAACCATCTTTGTTGATGGTGCAAGAACATTGAAACGTATGCGCCCCGCACCACAGGGCCGTGGTTACCGTGTTCGCAAACGCAGCAACCATGTAACAGTGATAGTAGATACTAAAGCAACTGCAGAAACAAAAACAAAATAACTAATCAACTAATAAAACGGATATGGGTCAAAAAACAAATCCAGTCGGTAACAGGTTAGGCATCATCCGCGGATGGGAAAGCAACTGGTACGCAAACAGAAAAGACTTTTCTTCCAGGCTGATAGAGGACACGAAAATCCGTACTTACCTGACAGCACGTATCAATAAAGGAGGCATCTCCAAAATTGTTATTGAGCGTACACTGGGTAAGCTTATCATTACTATTCATACTTCTAAACCCGGTATCATTATCGGTAAAGGCGGTGGTGAAGTAGATCGTATTAAAGAGGAGTTGAAAAAACTGACAGGTAAAGATGATGTGCAGATCAACATTCTTGAAATACGCCGTCCGGAACTGGATGCAATGATTGTAGCTGATACCATTGCAAAACAGATTGAAAACCGTATCAACTTTAAAAGAGCTATAAAAATGGCTATCGCTTCTGCATTGCGCATGGGTGCAGAAGGTATTAAAGTAAAAGCGAGTGGCCGTTTGGGTGGTGCTGAAATTGCACGTTCAGAAGAAATCAAACAAGGCCGTACACCATTACATACATTGCGTATGGACATAGATTACGCTAACGTATATGCGCTTACTGTGTATGGTAAGATTGGTATTAAAGTATGGATTTGTAAAGGTGAAATCTTAACCAAACGTGATTTGAACCCCAACTTCGTAAGTGGTGGTAAAAACGACGGACCAGGCGGACAGGGTGGAGACAGGAGACCAGACAGAAGAGATGATCGTCCTGATAGAAGGGATGACAGAAGAGGTGGTGGAGATAGAAGGCCAGGTGGTGGTGGAAGACCAGGTGGACCAAGTGGTGGTGGAAGAAGGAATTAATTAGAACAGAAAAGATTAAGCAATAAAAATCAGGGTTAGAGTTAACAGCTCATACTCACTAGCTAAAAGCTTTTAAAATGTTACAACCGAAAAGAACAAAGCACAGGAAGTCGCAAAAGATGCCGGTTAAAGGAAATGCAAAGAGAGGAACAACTCTGGCATTTGGATCGTTTGGCCTTAAAGCATTGGAAACAGTGCATATGACAGAGCGCCAGATTGAAGCTGCCCGTCAGTCTATGACCCGTGCAATGAAACGTGAAGGAAGTGTTTGGATTAGAATTTTTCCTGACAAGCCTATTACTGCAAAACCTGCCGAAGTACGTATGGGTAAAGGTAAAGGTAATCCGGAAGGATGGGCTGCTGTAGTAAAACCAGGCCGTATATTATTTGAAGCAGATGGTGTACCGGTAGCAACTGCAAAAGAAGCTATGTTGCTTGCTGCACAAAAACTGCCAATTAAAACAAGGTTTGTTACACGCAGGGATGTTGAAGCATAATAAGACCATCGTTTTAATTAGTAAACATTAGCGTTAATTAGTGTTTCAAAACAGAAAATATGTCAAAGAGAATTGATTTTGTAAAAAGTATAACTGGCCTTAATGAAGGCGAAATAACCGCCCGCATTAAAGAAGATCAGCTGCGTTTAAAAAAACTTGAGTTTGCTCATACCATCTCTCCACTGGAGAACCCGATGAGTATACGTGACCTGAGAAAGGACATTGCACGTTTGCAAACTGCATTAAAGAAAAAACAACTCGGTTTCTAATAACTATATAACCAGGGATTATTATGGAAGAAAGAAATTTGCGCAAAACAAGAATAGGTGTTGTAACCAGCAACAAAATGACTAAAACAGTTACTGTTGCGGTTGAAAGAAAAGTAAAGCACCCTATCTATGGTAAGTTCGTTAAAAAGACTACCAAATTTCATGCGCACGATGAAAAAAATGAGTGCAGTATTGGTGATACTGTAAAGATCATGGAGACCCGTCCGCTCAGCAAAACAAAACGCTGGAGACTGGTAGAGGTGGTAGAGAAAGTGAAATAAGCTATTAGCCGTTAGCTACAAGTTTTGGCAACGGTTAGTTTTTAAAATAATCAGATAATTCTTTTGTTGTAAGCTGGCTAACAGCTAACAGCCAAAAGCTAAAAGCTAAATAAAATGATTCAGCAGGAAAGCAGATTGAACGTGGCTGATAACAGTGGTGCTAAAGAAGTACTATGTATCCGCGTTCTTGGCAACAGCGGACAGGACTATGCCGGCATTGGCGATAAAATTGTAGTAACTGTAAAGGATGCGTTGCCTGCAGGCGGTATTAAAAAAGGTACCGTTACCAAAGCCGTTATCGTTCGTACAAAAAAGAAATTACGTCGCAAAGACGGATCTTATATCCGCTTTGATGACAATGCTGTTGTGTTGCTGAACCCTGCAGATGAGCCACGCGGCACACGTATTTTTGGACCAGTAGCAAGGGAACTGCGTGATAAAGGTTACATGAAGATTATTTCATTGGCGCCAGAAGTATTATAAGCAGCCACAAGCTATTAGCTATTAGCTACTAGCGGGCAAATACAATAAAAGTTAATCGGCTAACGGCTAAAAGCTGATAGCTAAAAGCTAAATAAAATGAGTAACAGATTTAAAGCAAAATTCAGCATTAAGAAAGGGGATTCGGTAGTAATCATTACCGGAGATGATAAAGACGTAACAAAACCCCGCAAAGTGCTGGAATTATATCCTGAAGAAGGAAAATTGCTGGTAGAAGGTGCCAACATCATCACCAAGCATACAAAACCTTCTGCACAGAATACCAAAGGTGGCATTGTGAAGAAAGAAGCCAAAATACATATCAGCAATGTTATGTTGTGGGATGCTAAGAAAGGCGTTGCTACTAAAGTAAAACGCAGCAGGGAAACCGGTAAACTGGTTCGTATTTCTAAGAAATCAGGAGAAGTTATAAAGTAAAAAGAAAGCCGTGAGCTATTAGCTGTTAGCTATTAGCAGGACGATAAAATAAAAGTTTAACTGGCTATCGGCTAACAGCTAATAGCTAAAAGCTAAATAAAATGAGCACAACAAAATACACTCCACGCCTGGCAGACAAGTACAAAAAAGAAGTTGTACCCGCTTTGCAGAAACGTTTCAGTTACAAAAGCGTAATGGAAGTTCCAAAGCTGGAAAAAATATGCATCAACCGTGGTGTTAACGGCGCTGTAAATGACAAGAAGCTGATTGATATCGCACTGGATGAAATGACACAGATTACCGGCCAGAAAGCAATAGCTACTATGAGTAAGAAAGATATTTCAAACTTTAAGTTGCGTAAGAACATGCCTATTGGCGCAAGGGTGACTTTGCGTGGTGAAAAAATGTTTGAATTTCTCGACAGGTTTATTTCTACAGCATTGCCACGTGTACGTGACTTTAAAGGTGTAAACGAAAAATCTTTCGACGGACGTGGTAACTATACATTAGGTATTACAGAGCAGATTATCTTCCCGGAAATAGATATTGATAAAGTGAACAAGATTACCGGTATGGATATCACTTTTGTAACATCTGCTGGTACAAACGAAGAAGCGTATGAATTGCTGAAAGAAATGGGCATGCCATTTAAGAATGCAAAGAAAGACGTTGAATAATTAAAAAAGAACAGGTACTGGTATTAAGTATACAGTATCTAAACAAGGCTAAAATTAAAATACTAAATACTCTATAATGGCAAAAACATCAGTAACAGCCAGGCAGAAAAAAAGAGAAGCACTGGTAGCACAGTATGCTGAAAAAAGAGCAGCACTGAAAGCAGCAGGTGATTATAAAGCACTTGATGCTTTACCAAAAAACGCTTCGCCTGTTCGTTTAAAAAACCGCTGCCAGCTCACTGGTCGTCCTAGGGGTTATATCCGTTACTTCGGCCTAAGCCGTGTGTCTTTTAGGGATATGGCGCTGAACGGTAAGATACCAGGCGTGAGAAAAGCAAGCTGGTAGTCTGTTACTAGTATTGAGTATTCAGTACTAAAACAGAAGGATATCGCATTGTAACAAATTTTATTAAACATCAATTTCAGATAAACAATGGTAACTGATCCTATTGCAGATTTTTTGACAAGAATACGGAATGCACAAATGGCTAATCACCGTATAGTGGAAATTCCTGCGTCTAATTTGAAAAAGCGCTTAACAGAAATCTTGTATGAAAAAGGTTATATCCTTAAGTACAAGTTTGAAGACGATAATAAACAGGGCGTGATAAAGATTGCGTTGAAGTACGATCCCACAACTAAAGAGCCAGCTATTAAAACACTGGAAAGAATCAGCCGTCCGGGTTTGCGTACGTACTCTAAACCAGCAGACTTTAAAAGAGTAAAAAACGGTTTGGGCGTAGCTATCCTGTCTACATCTAAAGGTGTTATGACAGACAAAGAAGCAAAATTACAAAATGTGGGTGGCGAGGTGCTGTGCCATATTTATTAATAAACAATACACGTGTTGTGTGATAATTAAGCTCTCACTATACAGGGCTGAACACTGCAACAGCATATATTAATTCATTTCTCAAAATAGTATTATTATGAGTCGTATAGGAAAAAAACCAGTTGTTGTTCCGGGCGGTGTTACTGTAACAGTTGGTTCGGATAACACGGTTACCGTAAAAGGACCAAAAGGCGAATTGAAACAAGCTGTAGATCGTGATATTAAGGTTGAAGTAAAAGGTACTGAGGTAGAGTTTGGCCGCCCTACAGATCAAATCCGTCATAAAGCATTGCATGGTTTATACCGTTCTTTGATCAATAATATGGTGAAAGGTGTTACTGAAGGGTACAAGAAAAATCTTGAACTGGTAGGTGTTGGTTATAAAGCCGCTAACCAGGGTAACACATTGGATCTTGCTTTGGGTTATTCTCACAATATCGTTTTTGAAGTACCTAAAGAATTGAAAGTGGCAACTGCACAGGAAAAAGGTCAGAACCCTACCATTACACTGGAAGGTGCCGACAAGCAATTACTGGGTGCAGTAGCAGCTAAAATCCGCAGCCTTCGCAAACCAGAGCCGTACAAAGGAAAGGGTGTTAAATTTGCTGGCGAAGTTTTACGTCGCAAAGCTGGTAAGGCAGCAGGTAAATAAACCCCTAGCCCCTAAAGGGGAAATGGGATGGCTGAATACATTTTATTTTAAAGGACCTTATTCCCCTCTAGGGGTAGGGGTAAATAGAAAATCATGGTAACAAAAGTTTTAAGAAGGCAAAAAATCAGGTTTGCCGTACGCAAAAAAGTTGTTGGTTCTGCGCAAAGGCCACGACTGGCTGTTTTCAGAAGCAATGCAGAAATTTATGTTCAGCTGATTGATGACGCAAATGGAACAACTGTTGCCGCTGCTTCTTCAAGAGATAAAGACATAGCTGCACAAAAAGTTGCAAAGTCTGAAAAAAGCAAACTTGTTGGCGCTGCCATTGCAAGAAAAGCAAAAGACCTTGGTTTGAGCGAAGTTGTGTTTGACCGTGGTGGTAATTTATACCATGGCCGTGTAAAAGCAGTAGCTGATGGTGCAAGAGAAGCAGGACTTAAATTCTAATTCAAATTTTAACTTGAAATAATGTCAGACGTAATTTTAAACAAAGTTAAAGCCGGTGACCTGGAACTGAAAGAGAAAGTAGTTGCCATTAACCGTGTAGTGAAAACTACAAAAGGCGGACGTGCTTTTAGTTTTTCTGCCCTGGTAATTGTTGGTAACGGTGCTGGTGTGGTTGGTCATGGCCTGGGAAAAGCAAAAGAAGTACAGGAAGCTATTACAAAAGGTATTGAAGACGCAAAGAAAAACCTTATTAAAGTGCCGGTTATGAAAGGAACTATCCCTCATGATCAGCTTGCTAAAGAAGGTGCGGCTAAAGTTTTGATAAGACCAGCTGCTCATGGTACTGGTGTAATTGCCGGAGGTTCTATGCGTGCTGTGCTGGAAGCTGCAGGTGTTACAGACGTATTGGCAAAATCATTGGGTTCTGCAAACCCGCACAACGTGGTAAAAGCTACTTTTAAAGCACTTGCTATGTTGCGTGAGCCAATCAGTATTTCAAGAACAAGAAACCTTTCTTTAAAGAAAGTTTTTAATGGATAATCTAAGGTTTAAGGTTCAACGTTTAAGGTCAAAAACCTTATACCCTATGCCTTATGCCTCTAACCTTTAATAAAGATGAAAAAGATTAAAATAACACTGGTAAAAAGTCCGATAGACAGGCCTGAGCGTCAGAAAAAAACGCTTAAAGCATTGGGTCTTGGCAAACTTAATTCTGTAAAAGAAGTAGAAGCCAGTGCGCAGATACTTGGTATGGTTCGTACTGTAAACCACCTGGTAACTGTAGAAGACGCTAAATAAATTATTCAATGTGAAAGTGTGGAAATGTGAAAATTCAGGATCCCTGTATTTTCACATTCGTCACATTAGCACGTTTCTCACATTTATTCAATAACGCGAGGGGAAATAACCCCGTTAAGTAAAAATTATCAAAAATGAAACTACACGAATTAAGACCTGCAAAAGGCGCAACGCACAAAAAGAAAAGATTAGGACGTGGTGAAGCATCTGGTAAAGGTGGTACAGCTACAAAAGGTAACAAAGGTGGACAGAGCCGTGCAGGTTACTCCAGCAAATTTGCTCACGAAGGTGGACAGATGCCAATTCAACGCCGTATACCTAAACGCGGATTTAAAAACAATGATCGCATAGAATATAAAGTGTTTAATCTTGGACAGATTGATCAGCTTGTAGAAAAATATAGCATTAAAGAATTTTCATTAGAAACCCTTTACATTAATAACCTTATCAATCAGACAGATAGCGTTAAAATACTGGGTAATGGCGAGCTGAAAAGCAAGTTGACCTTTAAAGTAAATGCTATCAGCGCAAAAGCAAAAGCGGCGCTTGAAGCTTCTGGTTCTACACTGGAGATTGTAAAGTAATTTATGTAACTTGTGCGACGCATTAAATGCGTCTTTTTTGTCAAGGCTCATTTTTTAAATCTAGCCATCTGTGAAGAAACTATTAGATACACTCAAAAATATCTGGAGCATAGCAGAGCTGAAGAGTAAGATTTTAGTAACGTTATCGCTGCTTTTAATTTACCGTTTTGGCTCACACATTGTTTTGCCAGGTCTCGATCCCAATAAAATCAACCTCAAAAGCGCTAAATCTGGTGCGCTGGGTTTAATTGATGCTTTTGCAGGAGGTGCTTTCTCCCAGGCATCCATTTTTGCATTGGGTATTATGCCTTATATCTCTGCTTCAATCTTTATGCAATTGATGACCATACTGGTTCCTCAAATGCAGAAAATACAGAAAGAAGGAGATAGCGGCCGTAAGAAAATTAATCAATGGACACGTTACCTCACAGTACTTGTAACCATTGTACAGGCTAGCGCTTACGTTACTTATGTGAAAACAGTAAATGCAGAAGCATTGCTCACTGGTTTTACAGGTTACTTTGCAATTACCACAACAATTCTTTTAACCGCAGGTACTTTGTTTGTAATGTGGTTGGGAGAAAAAATTACCGATAAAGGGTTGGGCAATGGCACTTCTATCATCATTATGATTGGTATCCTTGCCAGGCTGCCTCAAAACCTTATTCAGGAGTGGGCTGCAAAAAGCAATCGCGGTGGCGGTGGTTTATTGATTTATATTATTGAGATTGCCATACTCATTGCCATCATCATGGGGCTTATTGTTCTGGTTCAGGGCGTAAGGAAAATACCTGTGAACTATGCAAAACAAATTGTTGGCAACAGGCAGTTTGGTGGCGCACGCCAGTTTCTACCTTTAAAAGTAAACGGCGCCGGTGTAATGCCAATCATCTTTGCACAGGCAATCATGTTTCTGCCTACACTTATTTCTTATACCAATTTTGAGAATAAAGCAGGTATCGCAAGAATATTTGCAGATCCAAAAGATCCATGGCATATGATTATCTATGCTGTAATAGTTATTGGATTTACATTCTTGTACACAGCGCTTATCTTCAATCCAAAACAAATAGCAGACGATTTAAAACGCAACAATGGTTTTATTCCGGGTGTTAAGCCAGGTCAGCCAACTGCAGATTATATAGGTTCTGTAATGGACCGTATTACATTGCCAGGTGCTATTTTGCTTGCGGTAGTAGGTATATTACCAGGATTTGCTCAAATGTTTGGAGTAACACAAGGCTTTGCATCTTTCTTCGGCGGTACTTCATTGCTGATTATGGTAGGTGTAATTCTTGATACTTTACAGCAGATAGAAACACAATTGCTGATGAGGCAATACGATGGATTGATGAAAAGCGGAAGAATACAGGGAAGGCAAAACCTGCAGTCAACCACAACTATTTAATCATTGTGTAAACATATTTGAAACCTGGCAGTTATTATATTGCCAGGTTTTATTTTTATATTGAAAAGCTGTTATGATTTATTACAAAACAGAACCAGAAATTGAACTGATGCGTCAAAGTGCATTGCTGGTAAGCAATACGCTTGCGCAGGTGGCATCGGTATTAAAACCGGGTATTACTACATTGTCTATAGATAAGATGATTGGCGAAATCATACGTAGCAATAATGCCATTCCTAATTTTCTTAATTACCACGGTTACCCTTTTAATTCCTGTATTTCTGTAAACGATGTTGTGGTGCATGGTTTTCCAAATGAAACTGAATTGAAAGAAGGTGATATTGTTTCTATAGATACCGGGGTAATAAAAAATGGTTATCATGGAGATCATGCATACACATTTGCCATTGGCTTTCCTGGAGAGGATGTAATGAAGCTGATTAAGATAACCAAAGAATCACTTTACAAAGGCATAGAAAAAGCAATAGAAGGAAATAGGGTAGGTGATATCTCTTATGCAATACAAGAACACACGGAGAAAAAACATGGCTATGGTGTGGTGAGAGAATTGGTTGGTCATGGCCTTGGTAAAAGTTTGCACGAAGATCCTCAAGTACCTAATTATGGAAAACGCGGAAGTGGCGCAAAAATGAAAGAAGGTTTAGTGCTTGCTATAGAACCTATGATTAACATAGGTAAAAGAGATGTGTATACAGAAGATGATGGCTGGACTGTACGCACAACTGATGGCAAACCTTCTGTTCATTTTGAACATGATGTTTGTGTGCGTAAAAATAAAGCAGACATATTATCGGATTATAGCATAATAGAAAAAGCGGAAAGAGCAAATCCTAATCTCTATGTTGCCGATACGGAACCGGCGTTGCAATAATTTAATAAAAACCCTCCGCAAGAGGGTTTTATTTTTTAAATTGTACTTGTAATTTCTGATGATTATGGACAATGAGCAACACCCTTCAAATAATCCGGAAAAGTTCAGTAATGATCCAAAGGAAAACCTGCGGATAGAAAACGAGATCCTGCGCATTAGAATAAAAACAGAATTAGGGGGCGAATATGAAAGCGATGAAAACCTGCCGCCCGAACTGGAAAATGAATTCCTGAAAAATATACTTGCTTTTGAGCACCGCTACTCAAAAATAAAAATGGTAAAGATTGCGGATTTACTGGGCAATCCTACTGTAATAAAAGCAGCAAAACTTGATGATGCGGCTATCGCTTCTGCGTATGAAGTGCTTGAAGAACTGCTTGCGCAAAAAAATATTGTGGTTGAATTTACTAAACCACGTGATGATCGTTTTAAATATCGCTTTATAACTGAAGAATTGTTTGAGCATGAAACAGACGATATGGAAGTGCCGGGCATGACCAAATATTTTAATTACGAGGAATTTCACCCAGACCATGAGGCAGAGATAAAAGAATACGCCATTAAATTTTTAGCAGATTGGTTTGTGCGTAAAACCGATGCAGCAAAATGGTATTTAGACGATAAGTTTATACAACCCGATGGACAAACTTTTACAAAAGATGAAATGATTTCTTCTTTTAAAAAAGTATTTGCGGCCTATATTGCTTTTGAAGATTGCGGTTATACAATGGATGACGTGCATTTTGATTTAAAAACTAATGCTATGGAAGGAGACGAAGGAATGGGTTTTGCAGAAGGAATGGTGAAGTATACCGCGGTGCTTGAAAACGGCGAAAAGAAATTTGTAGAAGGGCCGTTTAAATTTTATTTCTCACGCAGCTATGGACGCTGGCGCATTTTCTTTTTTTATCTTACCGGTTTTAATTCATAATACTTTGCCTGTTTCAAAAAAACGTTTAGTGGTGATCGGTGGTGGCGCTGCCGGTTTTTTTTGTGCTGTTAATGCTGCAAGATTAAATCCTTCTCTTGAAGTTATTATACTTGAAAAAAGCAATAAGTTATTAAGCAAGGTTAGCATTAGCGGTGGAGGACGTTGCAACGTTACGCATGCCTGTTTTGAAATAGCCGAAATGATTAAGAAATATCCACGCGGCGCCAATTTTGTAAAAAAATCTTTCCATCATTTTTTTACAACAGATACGATTAAATGGTTTGAAGAAAGAGGTGTGAAGTTGAAAACAGAAGCAGATGGACGAATGTTTCCGGTTAGCAATTCATCACAAACTATTATTGATTGCCTGATGCAGGAAGCAAACAAGTTTGGAATTGTTATAATGAAGAATACTGAAGTAAAGGACGTGAGGCGAGAGGCGACGGGCAGGAGAGAAGAAAAATTTATTTTAGAGATTGCATCTACAGCAAATCCGACATCCGACATCCGACATCAAACTTCAGACTACCTCTGTATTGCAAGCGGTGGTTATCCAAAATCATCAATGTTTGAATGGGTGAAAACAACAGGTCATAGCATTGAAGAACCTGTTCCATCCTTGTTTACGTTTAACATGCCAGGCAATGAAATAACAACATTGATGGGTATTAGCGTAGAAAATGTAAAAGTAAAAATTGCAGGGTCGAAACTTGAAAGCAACGGCCCATTACTAATTACACATTGGGGATTGAGCGGTCCCGCTATTTTAAAGTTAAGCGCATGGGGAGCAAGGGAATTTGCAGCAGGTAAATATGAATTAACTGCTATTGTAAACTGGTTGCCGGCTTATAACGAACAAACATTGCGAACACAGTTTGAACAATTGCGTTTTGAAATAGCAGCGCAAAAGATGATCAATAGAAACCCTTTCGGTTTGCCATCACGTTTGTGGGAATTTTTTTTAAAACAAGCCGGAGTAAAAGAAGAAATGCGTTGGGCTGATTTATCTGCAGCATTGCAGAATAAACTGATAAAAATTTTATGTGTCTGTGAATATGCAGTGAAAGGCAAAACAACTTTTAAAGAAGAATTTGTAACAGCAGGTGGCATAAAATTAAATGAAGTTGATGCCAATACAATGATGAGCAAACTGGTTCCCAACCTGTTTTTTGCCGGAGAAATTCTTGATGTAGATGGCGTTACCGGCGGCTTTAATTTTCAACATGCATGGACAAGTGGATGGGTGGCTGCAAAATCAATTAGTAATAGCGTATAGGACCGTCGCCCAAAGTGTTGCCGGTGAATGGATTGCGACGCAAGGATGATGCCCAAAGTTCCTGCCGTTGGTAGCCAAAAAACCTCCTCAAAAAAGGCTATAAAACCCTCGTTTTACTGTATCTTTGCTGCCCCGAAATAAAACCATCGGGAATATATCATGTTTCAAAATTTTATTGTTAAACAACTAAACGCTGATGCACAGGGACCGGCTGCAGAAACTACTGCAGAAGTTACAGCGACAACAAAAGCACCTGCATTTGTGCCAGCACCTCAAACGGCACATGATGATTTTGACTGGAGCATTGACAAACGCAATGTTTCTTCTTACAGCAAAGAGGAAAATGAAAAGTACAACAAAGTGTATGATAACACTTTTGTACAAATTACTGATGGCACTTTAATTAAAGGTGCTGTTGTAGGATTAACTAAAACAGATGTTGTTTTAAACATCGGTTTTAAAAGTGACGGTTTGATTTCTCTGAATGAATTCCGCGATTTGCAGAACCTGAAAATAGGTGATGAAGTGGAAGTAATGGTAGTAGAAAAAGAAGACCGCGAAGGTAACCTTAACCTTAGCCGCAAACAGGCCCGCACTACACGTGCATGGGAAAGAATTGTGGAAGTTCACAAAACTGGCGAGGTTATTACAGGTACTGTTACAAGCAAAACCAAAGGTGGTTTGATTGTAGACGTATTTGGTATGGAAACATTCTTGCCAGGTTCTCAGATAGACGTGAAACCTGTAACTGACTATGATCAGTTTGTTGGTAAAACAATGGAGTTTAAGGTTGTTAAGGTTAACGAGACAATTAAGAACGCTGTTGTATCTCACAAAGCACTTATTGAAAGCGATATTGAAGCACAACGTGCAGAGATAATGAGCAAACTTGAAAAAGGCCAGGTATTGGAAGGAACCATTAAAAACATCACCGACTTTGGTGCGTTTATGGATCTTGGTGGCTTAGACGGTTTGTTATACATCACCGATATTTCATGGGGACGTATTTCTCACCCAACTGAAGTACTGAAACTTGATCAGAAACTGAAAGTGGTGGTACTTGATTTTGATGATGAGAAAAAACGCATCAGCCTTGGCTTGAAACAACTGACCCCGCATCCTTGGGATATTCTTCCTGAGAATGTAAAAGAAGGTGAAGTAGTAGAAGGTAAAGTGGTGAACATTGAAGATTACGGTGCATTTTTGGAAATACAGCCAGGTGTTGAAGGACTTGTTCACGTAAGTGAAATTACATGGGCCAACACGCCGGTAAATGCAAAAGAATTCTTTAAACTGGGCGATGTTCATAAAGCAAAAGTGGTAACGCTTGATAAAGACGCACGTAAAATGAGTCTTTCTATCAAACAACTGAGCGAAGATCCATGGAGCACTATTGAAACAACGTTCCCGGAAGGAAGCCGTCACAGCGGCCTGGTAAAAAACATTACACCTTACGGTGTGTTTGTTGAACTGGCAACTGGCATTGGTGGCATGATCCACATCAGCGACCTAAGCTGGCTGAAACGCTTTAACCACCCAAGTGAATACACTAAAGTTGGTGAGCGTATTGACGTAAAAATTCTTGGAATAGATAAAGAAAACCGCAAACTGCAGTTGGGCCACAAACAACTGGAAGAAGATCCCTGGAATGCATTGCAGGATACATTTGCTGTTGGAACTGTTCATGAAGGACTGGTTACACGCAAAGATGATAAAGGTGCATTGGTTCAGTTGCCTTATGGTCTTGAAGGTTTTGTTCCTAACCGTCACCTGAACAAGGAAGATGGCAAACAAGTACAGGCCGATGAAACTGCACAGTTTGTAGTAATTGAATTTGATCGCAACGAAAAGAGAATCGTTTTATCTCACACACGTATCTGGGAACAGGTAAAAGCTGAAGAGAAAGAAGCGGTAAGAAAAGAAGCAAGGGTAGAAGCAGATCAAACCAAGAAGGCTGTGAAGAACATTCAGAGTAAAGTAGAAAAAACTACTTTGGGCGATTTGGGTGTACTTGCGGAGCTGAAGAAGAAAATGGAAGGTGGCGATAGCAGCGATGCAGCAGCAGAAGAAACTAAATAAGTTTTTTCGAAATAAAAGAAAAAGCGCTCCGTGCAAACGGGGCGTTTTTTTTTGCCACTACCTCACCCCCGGCCCCTCTCCACGGTGTGGCGGGCCATAACAACTAATAAGGGACAAGGGGTTGCGTTGAGAATACTTGTTGCCTAATTAGCTGATTGTGATTAATCCCCATGAATTTAAAGTGTATTTAGACCAAAGATTATGTTCTCAGCTACTATTGGGGCTTATCTTCTGAATCGTCACCAAGCAAACCTAAATTACTCTTTAACTGAACCGTTAAAAGTCTGTTTACTTCAATCCCGCTTTGATAAAGATTTATCTTTAATTTCCGATACTCAGAATCAGACTGATATTGATTTTCATGCCCCTCAGGATAATAAAACCGCTGGATATTTACCTGCTTCAAATCTCCATAACCAAGATGCAGAGCCATCTCAGATAATAACTCAACGCGAAGCAATTCCCAATTCTTTTCAGCATTCGCCTGCGTCTTATTACCATAAGAATCATAAAGCGTACGCCATGCCAAAAGAACTTTTGTTGTATCCTGAAATACAACATCAATCTTGTTTAAGCCTCCTACAAAATCATAGTGAAGAGGAGAGCCTCTTAATGAGAATAGTAACAGGAAAAGATTACGTTTAGCCCTGTCCTTTTCTTGCTCATTGGTTAAACTACCTCCCTTTATAACTGCCTCAATTGGAGATTTTCGGATATAATAAATCGTTACGATTAATATAAGAAAATAAGGGAGCCAATAAAAAAAGAGTTGAAAATAATCTGATTTCATATAAGTTGTTTTGAATATACTAAATATACAATTATGTTCGCAAATCTTAGAGAGTTGATATTAAGCCTGCCAGATGAATCTACATGCCGCAAATACCTGATAGAACAGCGTTGGAATGGTAAGCCTGTTTGCCCTCATTGTGGCTGTGATAGATCTTATGTAATTGAGAACGGTAAGAAACTTAAGTGCGCAAATAAAGAGTGCTATAAAAAGTATAGCTGCACCGTAGGAACAATATTTGAGGCTTCTAATATCCCTTTGGTGAAATGGTTTACAGCTATCTATTTAATAACAGCACATAAGAAAGGCATTTCATCTTATCAATTAGGTAAGGATATTGGGATCAGTCAAAAATCAGCATGGTTTGTACTGCACAGGATTAGGGAACTAATGAGAGTTAAACAGCCTGTTAAGCTGGATAATATTGTGGAAGTGGATGAAACATACATTGGTGGTAAAATAGGCAATATGAGCAAATCAAAACGTAAATACTTGCGGGAAAACGAAATGATTGGCACTATTAAAACTGGCGTAATGGGATTAGTGGAAAGAGGTGGGGAATTACGGCTGGTGCAAATCAACCAAAACACTGATATAATCAGTATGCAAACCGTTGTAAAGAATAATGTAGATAAGGATGCAGTATTGATTACTGACAGCCATTCAAGCTATACAGGGCTTGCCAATACCTTTACAGCCCATGAGACAGTAAACCATAGTGAGGATGAATATGTTCGGGAAAAAGTATTTCATACCAATACCATTGAAGGGGCGTTTTCATTGCTTAAACGTGGCGTTATTGGCATCTATCACCAAATCACACCTAAACACCTTTCCCGCTATTGTGATGAATTTACCTATAGATACAATAGCCGTAAAATAAAGGACGCTGAACGCTTTACAATTTCGTTACGTAACGTGGAAGGCAGGCTAACATATAAACAGCTTGTGGCATTACCACAGCCAGTTTACAAGCCTAAAGCCACCAAACCAAGCCAAGCTATGCAGCCTTATGAAACACGCGCATTAGTGCAAATGAAGGACGGTGAGATAATATGCCAGTTTACGAGCATCCGCGAAGCCTCCAAACTGACAGGGATAGGCAGGAATATGATTTGGAGAGTCCTAAAAGGCGAGAGAAAGACCAGCCACGGTTATGAGTGGAAATATTTGTAAATTGCTGCATGGCCAAAGCATCCAAAAAAGCTGTCAAACCAAAGGACAAACACGATATAACCGTTAAAACCACCCTAACGGCTGATGAACTATTTAAACTGGCTATAACTACTCCAAATAAACCTAAAAAAAAATCAAAAAGCTGACATTAGCTATATAACTACCTAATTTTAATTACTATAGCTATTAACCATTTTTTTGGCCAGATTTTTGATTTTTTTTGGTAGATTCAACATATATTTGTGTTTTACGCGTTAATGCTGCGTATATTTGTTGTCCAATTTTCCTAATTAAAGCTATTAGCGCTTACCCCACAATAAGCCGTTTTAAAGGGCAAATAGCTTATGACCAACAACAATACAGAGAAAATTTTCAGCTTATTTTATTGGAAGATCTTTTAAAAAATTGGAGGCCGGGGTGGGATTCGAACCCACGTTACCCTCCGTGCAAAGAAGTTACCTAACCACTCGGTTACCCGGCCAGCCAATAATTTGAAATAAAATACCCCCGTCAGGAATCGGACCTGAATCTCGAACTTAGTAGGGACGCGTTCTATCCGTTGAACTACAGGGGCTATTACATTGAAAGTCGCTTTTTTAAAGGCGGCTTTTTGTGTTTTTAGCTATTAAAATGTTGATAAAACTGAAGGCAGAATTGCCTATAATAAGAGGAGATTGTTTATATTTGTACCAGCACTTACTCCTAATTATTTAAATAATTCTGATGCCCGGCAATTCGACCTGCCGGGTTTTCAGTTTTATATACCCATATAAAAGAACTATTTTAATTAATTACCAAATATAACCATTTTCTGTTACACAGATTTTTGGTTACTAAAGATATTATTAACAAAATCACAGAAAACACCTAAAATGCCGAGTAATTCTACGTTTTTTACTAAAAATGTTATCTGAACTATAAAGATAGGAATAATGATTGGATAAAACGCTGGTACATAAGATTGGACCATCCCCTTTATATATGTAAAGCTCTTGTACTTAAGGTATAAAGTACTATCGGTTGCTTTGATATTACTTTGTAGCTTTATCTGTATGAGTAAATATATGTTTTCAGGAATTAATGATATAGGGCATTTATATGATTGTCATGAAAACATACCCTTTATTGTTCACACTATTGAAGTGGATGGGAAATCATATACCGGCTTCGTAAACGGCATTAAATTAGTATCTGGTGGAGATATTGAATATGGTGATTTTCACCCTCATCTAGATTTCGATTACTTTGAATCTTTTAAAATATACCCTAATAGTTTTATTGTCAAAAAAATAATTGACTTAGAATCTAATAACCCAGAAAATTCCCCATACCAAAGCATCATGTTTGGGGCTACGATTTTAAACTTAATGAATAAAAATGATTACGGATTAATAAGGAAGGCCATCCCTCAAGCATTAGAGCTTATTTTTGAAAAAATACAAGAATATCATACTGAACATCCCAAAATGGATTGCGCTACATCACTAAGAATTATATATGAATTGACACAAAGGTGTGAGAAATACAATAAAGCCAATATTGATAAGGTTGATGAAAAAGAACACGAACAAATTATGAAATACATACAGGAAGACTTGCTTCAAGCAATTGCTCATTTATCTTTTGAAGAAAATGCTTAGTATAAACACTGCCGGACAAAAGGTAAGATAATTCGTTAATAGATAGCACCTTGTATGCCAAAAAAATATCCCTAATTCTCCCTAAATTATTAGTGGAAGTAAGTGTACATATGCAATTATCGTCTACTATAAGTGTATAATTATCCCATCCATTGTTGGAGAAGCTAAACAAGGCTTCACTATCTTTTGTGAAGCCTACAGAAATAAGAAATTCACTTATACATTGATTTAATTGCTTTTCCAACCCAATTACCCCAAACTTAACAAAGGGCTTGTTAACCGGCCTTATTAAGGTAAATAGTAAATACCGAACTTTTTACTTTTCAAGGCTCTTGTTCCTTATTGTTTGTTGTGACCGTGTGGCGAGGGGTGCCTCTCCGCACGTTGCCTATTATATGCGAACTGTTGGCTCATGAAAAATCATCTTCAAAAAAGATCAAAGACTGATTGAGTACCACTATCAGGCAAATGGTTTTAAACCTTATGAAATCTCAACTTCCCGGATAAAAAATGGGCAGGCAACCCGTCTCCAATAAATTGGTTACGCAAGCTTTTTTATTTTGCACTGGCAATATTTCTTGAATAATTATTTAAAAAATTAAATGTTGTAATAAGCGAAGACAGTGCTATGTATTGAACCTTACCGAGAGGCACCCCTCGCCAGCGAAGCGGGTGAGGGGCCGGGGGTGAGGGGATGAGCGGATGAGGTCTTACAACGCCGCCATCAGCAAATCATTAAAGTTTTGGAGCGATGATAGTTTTAAATCTGCCGCAGCCCATTTTGCTTCCTGCTGGTAATTGCGGGCAGGCACTACAACGCATTTCATTCGGGCAGCTTTGGCAGCAATCATACCATTAAAAGAATCTTCAAAACAAATGCATTGGGATGGATTGGAGCGCAACAGCTCTGCACAATTTAAAAATACCTGCGGGTGTGGTTTACCGTTAGAAAGGTTTTCTGCAGAAGATTTGGCAGTAACCATGCTGTCTACGCCCAGCTTTTGTGTAACCAGGTTTATTAGCTCAAGTGGCGATGATGAAGCAACGCCAATTTTAAAATTTCTTTGTTTGAAAAAATTAAAAATATAGTTTACGCCAGGCATTGGCTCAGCTTTTACAATAATTTTTTCAATAGCAGTCTTTACAATAGTTTGCTCTGCATCTAGTGCATGTTCCATACTTATGTTAAAATGGCCGAACCAATGTTCAATCCACTCACTGCTGCGCAAACCAGTGCTGCTATGGTATTGCTGTGGTGTGAGCGTTATATTAAACCTGCGCAATGTTTCCTTACCTGCTTCTTCCCATAGGTGTTCAGAATCAATCAGCAGGCCATCCATATCAAAAATTACAGTATTAAGCATGGGTTGGGGTTTTTGAACGCTTGTTGAAAGCGTTCAAAAATATTTATTATTTCATAAAAACCGCCAGTAAAGATTTGCCAGTTTAAAAACCGTAACCGGGAAATAATAAACCTGCTTTGGCTACACATTTTTAATAACTCTGCTTCAAATGTTTTACATTCGTATTGGTTGTTTAGTCCAAACTTCAATTATGTCTTCATTCGTCGACAGGTTAAAAAATATTAAGATTGTCCGTAAACTGGTTTATGTACTGGTAGGCTCCTTTTCTTACCCTGCACTGGCAATTATTAACCGTCTTAAAATAAGGGGCACAGAAAATTTCAGCAACCTTCCCCTCAAAAATGTTTTGTTTGTAAGCAATCACCAGACCTATTTTGCAGACGTAATAACCTTTCTGCATATTTTCTGCGCAGTAAAATGGGGCAAAAAAAATAAACTCGGCATTCCTTATTATTTACTCAATCCTTTTTCCAGGGTTTACTTTGTTTCTGCAGAAGAAACCATGAAAAAAAGTATGCTTACCAAACTTTTTGCAATGGCAGGTGCATTAACTGTAAAAAGACAATGGCTGGCAAAAGATGCTTCACAAAAACAAAAAGGTTTAAACCCCGGCGATACAAGG
The DNA here is from genome assembly GCA_044227095.1 of Chitinophagaceae bacterium. Taxonomy (GTDB): domain Bacteria; phylum Bacteroidota; class Bacteroidia; order Chitinophagales; family Chitinophagaceae; genus JACMLD01. The sequence goes on from JBGAFV010000001.1 coordinate 2,515,669, forward strand.
CAGATTGCACGTGCACTTGAAAACAACTGGGTAATTACTTTTCCGCAGGGAACTACAAAACCTTTTGCACCCGGACGAAAAGGAACTGCATTAATCATTAAACAAACAAAGCCTGTAGTAATACCTGTTGTTATTAATGGCTTCTGGCGGGCTTTCGATAAAAAAGGCCTCCGCCTTAAAAAGACCGGAACTTTGTTGTCTGTTACATTTAAAGAACCGCTTGTAATAGATTATGAAGCATCAACTGATGTAATACTAGCGCAACTGATGGATGCTATTGAACAAAGCAAGGAGTATATGATGAAGGGTGCACACCACTGGCCGAAGGAAACAGTTCATAGTTCATAGTTCGTAGTTCGATAGTTCATAGTTAGTTCCTCTGTTTTGTATTCTTATTTGTATGCAAGTTTACATTTGATGTAAGTATTTTGCATACCGAACTATGAACCACCAACTCCCGAACTTTCTGAATTTAAGAAAACAGCGCTTTCAACTCCACCGCATCATCTGGTTTCATTTTTCCACCGAGTATCAAACGCAATTGCCTTCTTCTTAAAGCCCCATCAAACAATTTTTTTTCATCTTCGGTACCAGGTTCCAGTTGCGGAATAGACATAGGCTTACGGTTAGCATCAAGCGCTACAAATGTATAATATGCCTCATTGCTTTTGTATTTATTTTGCGCTATCAGATCTTCGCCCCAAACTTTCATATGCACTTCCATAGATGTATTGAATGCACGGGTAACCATAGCTTCTATATGTACAACATTGCCGAGTTTAATTGGGTTTTCAAAAGAAATATTGTCTACAGATGCTGTAACAACCGGTACACCACAATGTTTCATAGCTGCCAGTGCAGAAGCAATATCCATCCAGTACATTAACCGGCCACCCATCAGGTTACCAAAAGTATTGGTATCATTGGGCAATACCAGTTCGGTCATAATTACACGAGAATCTTTTGGAGATTTGATAATTGTCATGAGCAATTTATGTTTGCGCAAAGATAGTTGCTAGAGGGCATAACAGGAATGTTTTGAGACAGACATTAGTAATGCTATTAAGCATTCTTGCGTCGCACACTTGTACCGTATAACTATTGCATACAGTTGCGATGGGCTAACACCCATCGCTACTAGTACAACGCCCTTACAGGGCTTTGCTTATTTAGTCCTGAAAGGACGATGTATGCTAGTACAGGGTGTAGCCCTGTACAATTTTTGTGATAAGGTAATCATTGCATACAGTTGCGATGGGCTAACAACCATCGCTGTTAGTACAACGCCTTTACAGGGCTTTGCTTATTTAGTCCTGAAAGGACGATGTATGCTAGTACAGGGTGTAGCCCTGTACAATTTTTGTGATAAGGTAATCATTGCATACAGTTACGATGGGCTAACACCCATCGCTGTTAGTACAACGTCCTTACAGGGCTTTGCTTATTTGGTCCTGAAAGGATGATGTAAGTTAGTACAGGGTGTAGCCCTGTACAATTTTTGCGATAAGGTAATTTTTTAGATCTCTACCTTTTCCAACCCTTTCAAAAAATCTTCCTGTGCATCGGCACCAATGCCAGGCGCATCAGGCAATTCTACATAATAGCCGTTATAAGTTACGCCGCCAGTTACCGGATCTATTTTGTGACCAAGCATGCAGGTATCCATATCATTAAAAACAACATTGTTGTGCGCCATTGCAAAATGCGCAAATGCAGATAAAGCAATTCTACTTTCCAGCATGCCGCCCATCATACAGGCAATTCTGTTTCGTTCGCACACGGCATTAATCTTTATTGCTTCTAGTATACCGCCGCTTTTTGAAAATTTAATGTTTACAAAATCACAGGCACCTGCTTCTATTAGCCTTTCAGCATCGTGGTGATCAAATACGCTTTCATCGGCCATAATTTTCACTGGAGATAATTTTCTAAGTGCTGGTAATTTATGATCGTTCCAGCGGCGCATGGGTTGTTCGCAAAACTCTATATTGTATTGATCCAGGTTTTCAAGCGCATATACGGCGCCGTCATAATCCCATCCCTGGTTGGCATCGGTGCGCAACAATAGTGCTGAACCAACGGCAGCACGTATTTCTTTAATGCGCTTTACATCTTCAACAGGGTCTTTGCCCAGTTTTACTTTAATAATGCGGAAACCCTGTTGTTTAAATTCAAGCGCCTGCTTTGCCATTGCTGTTGGCGTGTCTATGCCAACAGTAATATCTGTTTCTAATTTCTTTGTTTTGCTGCCGCCCAAAAATTTATACAAAGGCTGATTGATTGCTTTTGCAGCCAAATCGTACAAAGCCATGTCAAACGCACTTTTAATGGTGCTGTTATTAGCTGTTGCTGCGTGCAGTTCATTCATTCGTTCTTCAATTTGTGCAGCATTTTTTCCTTTCCATATGGCAGCAAAATCTTTTGCCATTTCAAAGCAGGTAGCCTGGGTTTCGCCAACAATCATAGGAAAAGCAGAACATTCGCCCACGCCATACATGCCAGCATCTGTGTGTACACGTATAAAAATGTTTTGCGCAAAATGCATGGTGCCCGTTGCAATGGTAAACGGGTGCATCGGAATGCTAAACTTGTAAATCTCTGTTTGTGTGATGGTCATGAAGAAAAATTAAAATTGCAGCTGATTAGCCTGAAGATAAGATTTATATGCGGATTGTCTCCGTGCCCCTGCGTGAGAGCTTTGCTCCTGTCGTCGTTGTTTGCAACAGATTGATTAATTAGACGCTGTCGTATATCCTTACAAAAATGGCCTCTATGCCCCTCTGTGTCTCGGTGGTTATAGTATTTGCGTAAGGATATTCTGTACAAGAGTGCGACGCAACTAAAGCACAATAGTATTACTGCTGCCGGGGTCATTATTAAAAACTAAACGAAACAGTAGCCCTGCCGCAAAATCCGGATGGTATTTGATTGCTTTACTTTAATTTTGGCGCTCAACATTGTTGGGTTTTATGCATACCGATCCGTCAATTTCTTTTGATGATACACAGAAGGCATTCGCTTATAAAAGCGATAAGGATTTAAAAAAAGCACATTTTCTTTTTTCAAGTATGGGTTATGAAAGCCTTGTGAAGATAGGTACAAGGGTTACGCCCTGGTTAATTAAAACAGGCTTGCCTATAAAAGGCCTCATCCGCAATACTATTTTTAAACAGTTTGTTGGTGGTGAGTCTTTGCAGGAAACAAGCGTTGTGGCAAAACAACTGGGCAAATACGGTGTAGACGTAATTTTAGATTATGGTGTAGAAGGCGGCGATTATGGCGAAGAAGGCCTTGATCATGCCTGCGATGAATTTATACGAGTAATAGAATATGCAGCTACGCAACCCAATATTCCATTTATGAGTATTAAGGTTACCGGCATTGCACGTTTTGGCTTGCTGGAGAAGCTTGATAAAAGTGTTGAAGAAAATGCAGGCAGCCTGATGAAGCGTTATGTAAAAGCACTGGAGACACTTTCTGCAGACGAAGAAAAAGAATGGCAGCGTGTACACGAAAGAATGAAACGCATTTGTAAAGCAGCGGCAGAAAAAAAGATTGGTGTATTGGTTGACGCAGAAGAAAGCTGGATACAGGATCCTGTTGATGTACTCACTGTTTTAATGATGGTACAGTTTAATACTGATGTTGCTGTTGTTTATAATACCATTCAGTTGTACCGGCACGACAGGCTGCGCTTTTTAAAAGATTCATTGGAAGCTGCGGAGACAAAGAACTTTATATTGGGTGCAAAACTTGTTCGTGGGGCTTATATGGAAAAGGAACGAAGAAGAGCAGCAGAGATGAATTACGCATCGCCAATACAGGAGAGCAAAGATGCTACTGACAATGATTATAATACTGCGCTTGCTTTTTGTGTGCAGCATATAGACCGCATTGCATTTATTGTTGCATCTCACAATGAGAACAGCAATCTTTATACTACGCAATTGCTTCAGCAAAAGAATTTGCCGCTTAATCATCCGCATGTACATTTCAGCCAGTTGTATGGCATGAGCGATAATATTAGTTTTAATCTTGCAGGAGCAGGTTGTAAAGTGAGTAAGTATCTTCCATTTGGCCCCATTAAAGATGTGATACCTTATCTTATGCGCAGGGCGCAGGAAAACAGTTCTGTAAGCGGGCAAACTGGCAGAGAACTTGGCCTGATAAAAAAAGAAATGAAACGTAGAAAATTATAAATGCACTGTTATAATGTTTAATAAAATAGAGAAAGGGTTTGTCTAAATTACAAACCCTTTCTCTATTAGGTATATGCTGAGTTATTATAGCCTGGTTATTTTCTATGATTGTTGAAGATTGTATAGAAAATGCTGATTTGCGCTACGCCATTTTTCCAATCCGGTTTTGTAGTTTGTGAGTCAAAGTCGCCAAGCTTTGAAAGACCGGCAGTATATCTTGCACCAATACCCAGGCCGATAGAACTATGGTAGCCTAATCCGCCTGCTATAGAAAGATCTGTACTCTTTGCAAAATCTTCACTTGTGCCATCAACCTTTTCATTTATTTTAAAACCAATTTGCGGACCTGCTTCAAGATAGAAACCTCCGTTAAACCTGTATTTTGCCATAACCGGGATGTTGATGTACGTAAGTTTGTAATCAGTTTTAGCACCTGTTTGTTCTAACTTGGCGCCCTGTGTAGATATTAATACTTCCGGCTGAATAGCAAAATTGTTTCCTACAAATAAACTTACAAATGCGCCGCCATGAAAACCTATTAACGTATTTGCTTTTAAATCTGCTTCATTGCTTGCGCCATAAAAATTGCTGATGTTTACACCGGCTTTTGCACCCAGTTCAAAATGCTGCGCAAATGTGGCTGTACTAATTAATAACAGAACAAATAAAATACCCCTTCTCATAAAATAAATTTTAAGTGGTTAAAATAAGGCTATGATTGTTTAACAATACCAGCCTTTAAGTTGGTAATGCTAATTGCATTCGCAAAAGCAATGCCGTATATTTAGCTGAAGGGAAATTCACACTTTTAATATTATCCTGAAAAAATTTTAACAAGGTGCAACGCTGGTATTTTTATCAGTGTCAATGCAAAAAATAATGGTATGCGGGCAATGTTGATTTTTATTTTGTTGCTTTTTATACTTGTGTCGTGCAGCAAATCTTCTGTTGATACTAATTATGCGCCCCATGCAGACAGCTTGCCAGGCAAGTGGTGGTACACTAATTATTACATGAGCATAGGCGGGCCCGGAAGCTGGTATGCAGTAAGCCCGGTAAATCAATGGGTAGAATTAAAAGCAAATGGAGTGATTAGCAGCAACCTTTCTCCTTTTGATGAAGCCACCCGCTATGAGCTGCCCGATTCTAACAAAATAAAGTTTATCATTCCCTCAAAACCTGATGGCTTCCTGCTTTTTCAGTATTCCATTAATAAAACTGAGCCGTCCCTCATCCTTAGCCCGTTAAACCCCATGTGCATAGAAGGATGCGGCATTAAATTTAAACCAGACAAAAACACTGACAATTAGCCTGTAGAAATTCCGCTACAAAAAGTGTTTTTATTTCAATCCACAGTTTCCCCACAAGTGGTAATCGCTAACCGGCAAATTGCAAATTCCATGGTATCTTGCAGCTATGGAGCAATACCAGCAGTTACTTCAGCATATTCTTGATACCGGTGTTTCTAAAACCGACAGGACCGGTACCGGAACCCTTAGTTGTTTCGGTTACCAGATGCGTTTTGATTTAAGTAAAGGGTTTCCTTTAGTTACCACAAAGAAACTGCACCTTAAAAGTATTGTTCACGAACTGCTTTGGTTTTTAAAAGGGGAAACAAATATTGCTTACCTGAAAGAGCATGCTGTAAAAATATGGGATGAATGGGCCGATGAAAATGGCGATCTCGGTCCTGTTTATGGCAAACAATGGCGTAGTTGGGAAGGTGCTGACGGTAAAACCTATGACCAGATTGCAGACGTTGTTAAACAAATAAAAAATAATCCCGATAGCCGCCGCATGATTGTTAGCGCATGGAATGTTGGCGAATTGTCTCAGATGGCGCTAATGCCTTGTCACAATATGTTTCAATTTTATGTGGCAAATGGAAAACTATCTTGCCAGTTATATCAACGCAGTGCAGATGTATTTCTTGGTGTTCCATTTAATATTGCTTCTTATGCATTGCTTACAATGATGCTGGCACAGGTTTGTGATCTTGAGCCTGGTGATTTTGTACACAGTTTTGGAGACGTGCACATTTATAATAATCACTTAGAGCAGGTGCATTTGCAGTTAAGTCGCACACCTTTTCCTTTGCCGGTAATGAAGTTGAACCCCGCAGTAAAAGATATTTTTGATTTTAAGTATGAAGATTTTACGCTGGAAAATTATCAACATCACCCTGCAATAAAAGCTCCAGTGGCTGTGTAATTATTAATTAATAATTACTAATTAATAATTTAGTAATTGCTCATTCCTGAAATATGATATTGACACTAGTAGCGGCAGCATCTGAAAATAATGTGATAGGATTGCAGAACAAGCTTGTATGGAACCTTCCTAACGATACACGGTTTTTTAAAAATACCACCTGGGGAATGCCGGTTATTATGGGCAGAAAAACATTTGAATCGCTGGAGAATAAACCTCTCAGCGGAAGATTTAATGTTGTTATTACCAATCATCCCGAAACATTAAAACCATTGGGCCCTATAAAAACTGCAGGTAGTTTACAGGAAGCTATAGCAATTGCCGGTACAACGGACGCAAAAGAATCTTTTATTGTAGGCGGAGGAAAAGTTTATGCAGAGTCTTTACCTATAGCCAATAAAATTGTTTTAACACGTGTACATACTAAAGTGGAAGGCGATGCTTTTTTTCCTGCCTTCAGCGAAAAAGAATGGAAGCTTTTTTCAAACATAGATTTTCCTGCAGATGAAAAACACCAGTATGCATACAGCTTCCAGGTATGGGAGAGGAGATGAATGGGGGGAATGTGATAAATGTGGAAATGTGATAATGATGGAACGCAGATTTTTATGATTGAGCAGATTAGTTATGTTTTAGTATAAAAAACTCTTTTTACTCTGTTTGAAACTCAGTAGACGCTGTGGTTAAAAAGTATGGTAAAAGTTTAATCATGTTAATCCTATAAATCTTGCAAATCATGGTTCAGGCAATTCCCACACTTTCACACTCTATGAATTCTTAATTACTAATTCTTAATTACTAATTACAACTTGTACTCAGCACCCAAACTCGCTGCAAAATTTATCCGTTATTATATAACTTCTTCCAACGGAAAAGGGCATGGAATTCATTCGCCTTTTGTTTTTGATTTTATAGAAAATGTGCTGAACGACAAAAGAGATTTTTATGCATACACTACGGTAGAATATGTTCGCAGCAGCCTGTTAAAGGATGAACGTATACTGGAAGTGGAAGATTACGGCGCAGGATCTGTTTCTGGCAATAGAAAAAAAAGAAGTGTTTCATCTATAGCAAAAACTGCAGCCAAGTCAAAAAAATTGGGACAACTATTGTTCAGGATTGCCGGTTATTACAAACCAAATCTTGTTGTAGAATTAGGAACATCATTAGGTTTGTCTACTGCTTATCTGGGTTTAGGAAACCTGTCTGCAAAAGTTATTACCTGCGAAGGCGCCCCGGCTATTGCTGCTGTAGCAAGGGAAAATTTTAACTGGCTGGGTATACCCAATATTGAAATTGTAAATGGAAATTTTGATAAAACACTTGCTGCTGTTTTAAAAAACACAGAAGCTGTGGATCTTGTTTTTATAGACGGTAACCATCGCCGTGTTCCCACATTGCAATATTTTGAGCAATTGCTTCCCAAAATAAGCAATACTGGTATCCTTATTTTTGATGACATACATTGGAGCAAAGAAATGGAAGAAGCCTGGGAAGAAATTAAAAGCCACCCGGCGGTTATGCTAACCATCGATCTTTTCTTTATCGGGGTTGTTTTTTTTAACCCCGGTTTTAAAGTGAAGCAGCATTTTGTAATCAGATTTTAATGTGCGCAGTGGTTGTGCTTTATGTAAGTATAAATGTGTTTTAGTTCCGCATTATTTTATACTAATCCGTTTGCATCGTAGGTATCATAGCAAAAACTTATTATCTTACCGGAAGAACAATAGACTATGATAATTGGAGTTTTGCAGGAACCAGCATTTGAAACCCGCGTATCTATGTTACCCGAAACAGTAGCAGCACTTGTAAAAAAAGGTGTTACTGTTTTTGTTGAAAGAGGTGCCGGCACTAAAGCATCATCTACAGACGAAGATTACAGCAAAGCTGGCGCACAGCTTAAAGCAGCAGAAGAAATAATAAACAGTGCAGAAATTATTTGCAGTATTCATCCTCCAAGTGTACAAATTGCCGCTTCAAAAATTTGTATTGGCGTTTATCAACCGCTCTATAATTTTCAGTTAATGCAAGATTGGGCAAAAGCAGGCATTACAAGTTTTAGCCTGGATATGCTGCCAAGAACAACACGTGCACAAAGCATGGATGTATTGAGCAGCCAGGCCAATATTGCTGGTTATAAAGCGGTATTGCAAGCCGCTAATCTTTATCCCAAATATTTTCCCATGTTTATGACGGCAGCAGGAAGTATTCCTCCTGCTAAAGTATTGATATTGGGTGCAGGTGTTGCCGGTTTGCAGGCAATTGCAACAGCAAAACGACTTGGTGCAGTAGTAGAAGTTTTTGATACCCGTCCTGCAGTAAAAGAAGAAGTAATGAGCCTGGGCGCAAAATTTGTTGAAGTAGAAGGCGCCGCAGATGCAAGCAAAGCAGGCGGATATGCAGTGGAACAAACAGCAGAATTTATACAAAAGCAAAAAGCTAAAATAGCAGAGAGTATTGCTAAAGCAGACATTGTTATAACTACGGCGCAAATTCCCGGAAAAGCGGCACCCATATTGGTGACTTCTGGTATGATTGAAGCCATGAAAAAAGGTTCTGTTATAATTGATATTGCAGCCGCTACGGGTGGAAATACAGAGCAAACAAAAAATAATGAAACAATCAATTATAAAGGTGTAACAATAGTGGGTAATTCGGCACTGTCTTCTACCATGCCTTCCGACGCAAGTAAATTATACGGAAAGAATGTATTGAACTTTCTTCAGCTGATCATCGATAAAGAAGCTAAGCTAAACCTTAATTGGGAAGATGATTTAGTGAAAGGAAGTTGCATAACACATGGGGGAGAGGTGGTGAATGAGCGGGTTCAGAAATTAATTAGTAATTAAGAATTAATAATTCAGCATTGTTGAATTATTAAAGCATTTATGTTCCGTAGGGACATTTGGTGGGTAGAAAATAAAATAGTATTGCATTGCGTGCCGTAGGTACGCTTGGTGCTAATGCCGGGCAAAAGAATCCAAAGTGTATTAATTGCGATATTAAATATTGAAATGAATTACAACTATAAAAATATTCAATATGCTTGACTGGATATACGCACATGAACAAATGATTTACATTGTTGTGCTGATGATTTTTTTGGGAATAGAAGTAATAGGTCGTGTGCCCAGTGTGTTGCATACACCACTAATGAGTGGCGCCAATGCTATTCATGGTGTGGTAATAATAGGCGCTATAATAGTAATGGGCAAAGCCGAAGCTGATAATTACGTGGCTTTAATATTGGGCTTTCTCGCAGTAATATTGGGAACATTAAATGTGGTTGGTGGGTTTGTTGTAACAGACAGAATGCTGGAAATGTTTAAAAAGAAAAAAGTCTGAACCAGGATTTATAGGATTTAAGGATTGTAGGATAATGCTTTTGTCACTTTGCCTACTTGCCGTCTTTGTGTGAAATTTTTAGTTGAAATAATATGGAATTAAATATCCTTACCGTTTGTTATCTCGTTGCTTCAATCACTTTTATATTGGGATTGAAAATGCTTTCTAACCCTGCTACTGCAAGAAGGGGAAACCTAATAGCAGCAGGTGGCATGACGATTGCCATTTTCGGAACCATTTTTTTATATAAAGATGATGAAGGCAAAGCGCTGCATAACTACGGATGGATATTTGCCGCATTGGTAATTGGTGGTATTGTTGGTACACTGGCTGCAAAGAAGGTAAAGATGACAGCCATGCCGGAGATGGTAAGCTTATTCAATGGAATGGGCGGCGCTTGTGCTGCATTGATTTCAATAATAGAGTTCAGGCATGTTGCAAAAATATTTAGCTCATTTGAAGGCGGTGAATTTATTTCATCAACTATAAAAGTATCTGACCCATCTGCTTTAAAAGGGTTTCTTCTTATTATTTTAATTGGATTAATTATTGGTTCGGTTTCATTTGCCGGTAGTATGATTGCATGGGGAAAATTGAATGGCAAAGTGAAAGACATGAGTTTTAAGGGGCAGCATGTTTTTAATATTGTATTGCTGTTAATAATAGTAGGATTAGCTGCTTACCTAATTGGATGGTTTCCGTTGAACATGGTGACGATCTTTTTTTCAATTTTAGCTTTATCGTTATTATATGGTGTATTCTTCGTTCTTCCTATTGGCGGTGCAGATATGCCGGTTGTGATTTCTTTACTCAATTCTTTTACGGGTGTTGCTGCTGCTTGTGGGGGATTTCTGTATAATAACAAAGCAATGCTTACCGGTGGTATATTGGTGGGTGCAGCAGGTACACTGCTCACCATATTAATGTGCAAGGCAATGAACCGCTCACTTACTAATGTACTGATTGGTTCGTTTGGTGCTAAGGCTAATGGCGGTCCTGCTGGTTCAAAAGAGCAGGGTAGTTATAAAGAAATCAGTTTAAGCGATACAGCTATGCTGATGAGTTATGCTAAGAAAGTAATGATTGTTCCCGGTTATGGATTGGCGGTAGCACAGGCGCAGCATGTTTGTCATGAACTGGAAAAAATCCTGGAAGAAAAAGGAGTAGAAGTAAAATATGCTATTCACCCGGTGGCGGGCCGTATGCCCGGGCACATGAATGTATTGCTGGCAGAAGCAGATGTGAGTTATGATAAACTGCTGGAAATGGAACAAGCCAATGAAGAATTTTCTACTACAGATATTGTGTTGGTATTGGGCGCCAATGACGTGGTAAACCCCGCCGCTAAAACAGATCCTTCATCGCCTATATATGGCATGCCTATACTGGATGTTGAACTTGCTAAAAACTGCATAGTAAACAAACGCAGTATGAAACCTGGTTATGCTGGTATAGAAAACGATCTCTTCTTTCGCCCAAAAACTTCTATGCTGTTTGGCGATGCCAAAAAAGTATTGCAGGATTTGATTTCGGAGATAAAAAACATTTAGTTGCTTAATATGCAAGCAAAACGTTTTATAGCACCGGTGTGGATTTTGAGCATTATAGTGTTTGTTAGAATATTTTTTTTAATTTTTACTCTTGTGCAGTATAATAGGTATTTTCCTCGTAGTAAAAACACTTCTATTTTTCTTAAACCTTCTTTTGTTGTTCCGTGGATAATAATATTAATAGTGATTGGCCAAATAATTGTTTATTGGCTGTACAGATTTAAGGTATATCCAAGAAAGTATGCCTGGCTGCATATAACCTTATATCTTATGGGGTTTATTTTAATCCCACTTATTAGTACTATTATTTCTTTTAATTTGGATAAGTTTAATAGTGGCAGCTCAATAAATACAGTGGAATTCCTAAATGCTGTCAATCTATACATTTTCTGGGTTTGCTTTATTGGCGGTCTTGTTTTCTTGGGTATAATTATGAAAACGGCTAAGGCAGCTCCGTCATCTATTACAGTACAAACTGATTCTAACGATATACTCGGCGATTTATAATCGATTTAATTTTAGTATTGCTGATATATCTTTGTCTATCAAAATACAGATTTGGCAGGTTTACCATCAGCATTATTACAATCATTACAAAACATTCCCGGTTTTAATGAACAAGCATTTACTGCTATTCATGAAAGTGGTGAGCAGGTTACATCAATACGTATCAATCCTGCAAAAAAATCTTCGCTCCAGACTAATGACTCCCGGCTATCGACCCCAGTTCCCTGGTGTTCTAATGGCTACTATCTCGCCAGTCGCCCTTCATTTACATTCGATCCGTTTTTTCATGCGGGTGTTTATTATGTGCAGGAAGCTAGCAGTATGTTTGTAGAACAGGCATTAAAACAAAGTGCAGATCTTTCACAATCATTGCGTGTATTGGATCTCTGTGCAGCGCCGGGTGGCAAATCAACCTTATTGCAATCACTCATTAGCAAAGAAAGTTTGTTAGTTAGTAATGATGTTATAAAATCCCGTGCCGCAATTCTTGAAGAAAATATAATTAAATGGGGTGCTGCAAATACAATTGTTACCAATAATGATCCTGTACATTTTGCCCGGTTAAAAAACTATTTTGATGTACTTGTTATAGATGCGCCATGCAGCGGTAGTGGTTTGTTCCGGCGAGATCCTGAAGCAATAAATGAATGGAGCGAAAACAATGTACAGCTTTGCAGCCAGCGACAGCAACGTATTATTGCAGATGTATGGAGTGCATTAAAGCAAGACGGCATAATGATTTATTCTACCTGTTCATATTCTAAGGAAGAAGACGAAAATATTCTCGATTGGCTACAGGAAGGATTTGATGTAGAAACTGTACAATTGAAAGTGGATGATGAATGGAAAATTGTTGAAACAGTTTCAGCCAAACATACAATGTATGGTTATCGTTTTTATCCTGATAAAGTAAAAGGAGAAGGTTTTTTTATAGCTGTTGTTCGCAAGAAAGATGGTGAAGCATTAGCAGGAATAAAACCAGGCAAAAACAGTATTGAAAAATTAAGCAAAGCTGAAGAAAGCATTGTAAAGCCGTGGTTGCAGCAGGAGGGAGAGGGCTTTGTATTGTTTAAACAAAGTGATGAGGTTATTGCACTGCCATCAGCATTGCAAAATGATCTCACACTGCTTAAATCGGCACTATACATTAAAAAGGCGGGTATAACGGTTGGTAAAATTGCGGGCAAGGGTTTTATACCCGATCATCAACTGTCATTAAGCGGTATCAGCAGTAAAAATATTGCGTCAATAGTGTTAAATAAAGATGAAGCCATACAATATTTAAGGAAAGAAGAACTAAAAATTGAAACAAGCCAGCGTGGATGGGCATTGGTGAACTATGAAGGACAAAATCTTGGCTGGATAAAAATATTGCCTAACCGCATCAATAATTATTATCCAAAAGAATGGCGGATAATGAAACAAGTTGAAACCAAGAGTTGAACCTCTCTTGTTTAGTAACATTTCTGAATAACATTTTGCTGTTTTTTGGCTTTAATTTTACCAATTTTGGATAAAAAATTTTCATATTTGCTATGCTAAAACAGAAACCACAGTATGAAAAATAAATGGGTACTTGTTTGTTTATTTGTTATTTCGGCAGAAATGGGCTTTGCACAAAGTAACGATTTGCAGGTGCAGGGCATTTCGCCCAATATATACCTGACGCATGCTGTGCAACCAAAAGAAAACTGGTATAGTGTAGGCCGCATATACAATATCAGCCCCAAAGAACTCGCTCCTTTTAATTCTTTAAGTCTTGATAAACCACTTGCTGTTGGGCAAATACTTAAAGTTCCGCTTATAGCAGAAAATTTTACGCAAGATGGAACCAAAAATGCCGATGAAGTTTTTGTTCCGGTACATCATACCATGCAAGAAAAAGAATGGCTATACAGGGTGAGTGTTAATTATAACAAAGTGCCTATTGAAAATCTTGAAAAATGGAACAGCATAAATAAAGATCAGGCAAAGGCGGGTTTGAAAATAATAATCGGTTACCTGAAGGTGAAGACCGGGCAGTCATCACTCGCTTCACGTGGCACAAATAATATTGCCCATACCAATGCAGTTGCTGTAAACCAAACTGAAACAAAAAAGCCTGAAGTTAAAGAACAGAAAAAACCAACTGCTGTAACAGATGAAGTTGATCCTAATCTTGCAAAAAACAGTACTACAAAAACTGAAACTAAACCTATTGTTACAAACCCTGTAGTAACAAACACAACACCAAATACAAACAATCCGGTTTTAGCAAGTAGTTCTTCAAAAGAATCAACAAGAGGAAGTTATTTTAAAACACAGTATGAAGAGACGGGTAAATCTGTAAGCGGTAATGCGGGTATTTTTAAAAGCACTAGTGGTTGGAACGATGCTAAGTTTTATGCGCTGGTAAATAATGTTGCTGTTGGAACTATTGTACGCATTAACAACCCGGTTTCTGGCAAAGCAATTTTTGCAAAAGTGCTCGGCAATCTTCCAGATATGAAAGAAAGCCTTGGCCTTATAGCAAGAATAAGCGATGCTGCAGCTGCAGAATTAAATGCAACAGGCTCAAAATTCAGTATAGAACTTCGTTATTAAAATTCTTTTCTTAGCAAAACAAAAGCTATAGTTTTTTTTAAAAGCTATGCGTAATGCATGGCTTTTTTGTTCTCTTTTGCAGACCGCTATAATAAAATAATACAGCTAATATTTTTTTTCATTCAAACAAGTATTGTTTCCGAACGTGTTATTGCCAGCAAAATTTTCTAGTATATTTTATTTAATGATACATATAAATGCTTGTATGAAAAGCGTGTAATCAGGCTTTGAAAAATTACGTATTTCTACTCACAACAATTGAAATACTAGTGCGATTATAGTTCTGAACCGGTTTCATATAATTGCGCAAGCTTTATAAAAGCGGTTACAATTGCAGGTTAACAAACACATAATTCCATACCATGAAAAAAATCAGGAACATTCACCCAGGTGAAATTCTTAGTAAAGAATTTTTGCAGCCATTGGGTATTAGCCGTTACAAGCTGTCTAAAGAAACAGGTATCAGGCTAACAACCATAGTTGAAATAATCAAACGCCGAAAGCGGATATCGGGTGAAACTGCCCTAAAACTTGCGAGGTATTTTGGTACCACGTTAAGGTTCTGGCTGGAGCTACAGGAAGATTTTGATTTGAAACGAAGAATGTCCAGCTAGCAAACTAAAGTAACAATCGTTTAAGTGAAGTTATACAACCTTATGTGGTAAGTTAACTTCACTTTATTATTTCAGTGCGGTTATTAAAACCTGAAACCACGCAGAAATTCATCAATCATCATTTTCTTTTTTCCTTCAAGCTGAATTTCAAGTGCATGCAAATAGCCATCTGCAGTGGCAAACTTTAAGTAAGTTTTATTGTCTGTAATAAATTCTCCGGGTGATACTGATGGTTTTGAAATTTCTTTTTTACTGCTGTAAATTTTAAACGTTTTATCTTTTAAAAAAGTAAAGGCTGCTGGAAAAGGAGATAAGCCACGCACCAGGTTGTGAATATCGGCAGTTGTGTTGTGCCAGTTTATTTTACAGGTTTCTGTAAAAATCTTAGGTGCATGTTTTAATGGTACGTCGTTGTTATTAAGAACAGACTGGGGAACTTCTTTTAATGAGCCATCAAACAATCCCTGTATCGTTTTAACCAGTAAAGCAGCACCAATTTCTTTCATTCTATCATGTACTTCGCCAGCGGTTTCGTTTTCGCCTATAGCAAAACTTTCCTGTAATAAAATATCGCCTGTATCTACAGCATGTTGCAATTTAAAAGTAGTAACGCCGGTTTGTTTTTCGCCATTAATAACTGCCCAGTTAATTGGCGCTGCACCGCGATACTGTGGCAATAATGAACCATGCAGGTTGATGGTACCCATAGGCGGCATGTTCCAAACCATTTCTGGCAGCATACGAAATGCAACTACCACCTGTATATCTGCATGTAAAGCCTTCAGCTCATCAATAAATAAAGGGCTTTTTAGTTTTTCAGGCTGAAGTATACGCAAACCATTTTCAACTGCATATTTTTTTACGGCACTTTCTGTAAGCTTCATGCCACGTCCTGCGGGTTTATCGGGGGCTGTTATTACAGCGACAATATTAAAGTCGGCTTTTACCAATGCATCCAGCGAGGCTACAGCAAATTCCGGGGTGCCTAAAAAAACTATTTTCCCTTTTTTGCCTGTAGAACTGCCAATTTGAGAATCATTCATTTTGTAAAAATAAGCCATTGAGGGATGCTGCAAAAACAAACAACGGTGCATATAAACGAACTGATTATTTTGCAAAACCTTTATAAGTTTTTTATCATAAATGAGGAACATTGCCTTATTTTCGGGCAGTAAAATCATCTTTATTTTATCCCCTTCGTCCACCTTGCTTCAACATCTGAAGTTTTCTGCACGATATTGATCGGAAAAGAGATGACCGAATACAATTATTATCTTTTAAATTTTAGTTTATGCAATCAGTGAAAAGCGGCGATACAGTTAAAGTACATTATCATGGTCGTCTTACAGATGGAACAACGTTTGACAGCAGTGCTGGACGTGATCCTTTGGAATTTGAAGTAGGAAGCGGTATGGTGATTAAAGGATTTGATGATGGCGTTACCGGCATGACAGTAGGCGAAAAGAAAACAATCAATATACCTGTTGATGATGCTTACGGCCCGGTAAATGAAGGAATGATTGTTGAATTTCCACGTTCAAATTTTCCTCCGGAAATGGTGCCTGAAGTAGGTATGCAATTAAACATGACCAGTGCCGATGGACAAGTAATACCTGTGGTGATTACAGATGTAAAAGATGATATAATATCTCTTGATGCCAATCACCCGCTTGCAGGTGAAGATTTGATTTTTGATCTTGAGCTGGTGGAAATAGTTGCTGCAAAGTCTATGATTATAATGCCGTAACGGTAACAGCTAATTTTATACAAGAGCCTGAAGTTTACTTTAAACTTCAGGCTCTTTCATATTACGCAGGTTGTGGTACAACAGCAGGCAAAAACTTTTTTTCATAAACATAAATAAATGCAACAATAGCAAGCAATAATAGTGCAGTTGCTATTAATGATCCTTCAAAACCAAATTTTCCGCCAGTTAGTGATTCATTGCCGTGTATTTCGTGTTGTAAAAGGCTTTTAAGGGGGGTGCCACTTACATCATAACCAAGTATTGGCCCCTGCAAGAAATTCCAGCTAAAATGCAGCATTATAGCAAACCAAAGATTTTTGGTATAGATATAATTAATGCCCAGCAGTATGCCAGCCAGTAAAATATTTATGGCGCCAATAATTGTGAAATCGGGATTGGTAACATGGGCTATTGCAAACAACAACGCAGAAACAATAAGTGCCTTCCATTTATTAAGCGAATCAAGCAGGTTGCTAAGCACATAACCCCTGAAAATAAGTTCTTCATAAAAGGCAACAATGGCCATCAGTCCAAAGCCAATAAATAAATCGCTTCCATTAAAGTTAATGTCTGTCCATTGCAGGCTATTGGCAAAATAAAGAATACAACTTCCTGCACACATTAAAAAGATGCCCAGGAAAAAACCTGCAGCTGCATGTGCGCCATTTTTTTCAATGCCAAAACCCAGGCTTTCAAAAGAACGGCGGTCTGCTATTTTTCTAAACAGCCAAACCATTGCTATAGAAATAACAGCATTAATAATTACCATTCCATAAAACATGCCAGCTAAACCAGCTTCTTTATTATCCGCTGTAGCTGTTTTTTTCTGCAGCAATACAAATATCAGCCCGACAGAAAGTACAACAGCAAAATATAAAACAATAAAAATAACAGCCCTTAACCAGCCATAGGGAACGAGCGGTTTATTATTGAGTTCTGGTTTCATTTCTGTTAATTTGCTTTTTAAAAAATTTGATGCAGGCTTATATAAGTTTTTCAGTACAGTAAAAATAACACAAGACTAAAAATAAAAGCAAAATTATGTTTGATAAATATTCATACACAGCGGCCGAAAGATTGATGAGGTATGTACAGGTAGATACGCAAAGTGATCCTAAGGCAACAACATTTCCTTCTACAGAAAAGCAAAAAGATTTAAGCAACATGCTTGTAAAAGAATTGCAGGAACTGGGCATTACAGATGCGCATATAGATGGGTTCGGTTATGTGTATGCAAGCATTCCTTCCAATACAGATAAAACTGTTCCGGTTATTTGCTTTTGCTCTCATGTAGATACTGCGCCAGATTGCAGCGGTGCCAATGTAAAACCGTTGCTGCATAAAAATTATAACGGAGCTGATATTGTATTGCCCGATGATACCACACAGATCATTTCAACGAAAGAGCATCCTTACCTCAAAGAAAAAATTGGAGAAGATATAATTACAGCGTCTGGTACAACTTTACTGGGCGCAGATGATAAAGCTGGTGTTGCAGTGATAATGGATTTTGTAAATTATTTACAGTTGCACCCCGAAGTAAAACATGGTACAATAAAAATATTATTTACACCAGATGAAGAAGTTGGGCGTGGTGTTGATAATCTTGATATAAAAAAACTGGGTGCTGATTTTGCCTATACACTTGATGGTGGCGAACGGGGAAGCATTGAAGATGAAAATTTTTCTGCCGATGGTGTTACGGTTACATTCTATGGTATTAGCGCACATCCCGGTGCTGCAAAAGATAAACTGGTAAATGCTTTAAAAGTAGCTGCCTATTTTCTTGAATTACTTCCAAGAGATGAGTTATCGCCAGAAACAACAGAAGACCGTTATGGTTTTGTACATCCGCTGCATATAGAAGGCATTGCAGAAAAAGTAAGTGTGCAGTTTATTATTCGTGATTTTGTTACAGCTAAACTTGAGGCCTATGAAAATTTTTTGCGTGATAAAGTGGAGATAGCATTAGAAAAATTTCCTGGTGCAAGGGCAGAATTTACAGTAAAGGAACAATACAGAAACATGAAAGAGGTGCTTGATAAACACCCGCAGGTTGTAGCATTTGCAAGAGAAGCAATGGAGCTTGCTGGTGTAAAACCAGTAACTGCCGGAATTCGTGGTGGTACAGACGGCTCCCGATTATCCTTTATGGGATTGCCCTGCCCTAATATTTTTACAGGTGAAATGGCACTGCATGGTAAGCATGAATATGTAAGTGTGCAGGATATGCAGAAGAGCATGCAAACGCTGGTGCATTTGGTGCAGGTTTGGGAGAGATCTTAGTCTTTAGTTCGAAGTCGTTAGTTAGTTCGATAGTTCATAGTTCTCACTCGATAAAAGGTTGCCAATACCAACAAATGCATCTTTGCATAAAGAACTGCGAACTTCCGAACTATGAACTTTCTTAAATCAACTCTTTCAATTTCTCCACCACAATATCAATTTCTTCTTTTGTATTGTGTTTGGCAAATGAAAAACGAACAGCAATTTTATTGGGATTGTTGTTGATTGCACGTATAACATGTGAGCCCTGGTCTGCCCCACTCGTGCATGCACTTCCACCAGATGCGCAGATATTATTGATGTCGAGGTTAAACAAAATCATTTCTGATTTTTCTGTTTTTGGAAATGATACGTTTAATACGGTATACAGGCTCTTGCCAAATGTGTCTCCGTTAAATGAAATGCCTTTTATATTTTTTTGCAATTGCTCTGCCATATAAAGTTTAATGGCTAATATGGCTGCACTGTGTTCTTCGTACTGTGCGGTTGCCAGTTCAAGTGCTTTTGCAAAACCAACAATGCCATACAAATTTTCTGTGCCTGCACGCATATTGCGTTCCTGGCTGCCACCATGTATGTATGGTTTGATGCTTACATTTTCATTAATATACAATATGCCTACGCCTTTTGGCCCGTTGAATTTATGCGCAGCACCGGTAATAAAATGTACGGGTGTGTTTCTTAAATCGAAAGGGTAGTGGCCAACTGTTTGTACAGTGTCTGAATGAAAAACAGCATTGTATTTTTTGCAGAGATTGCCAACTGCCTGTATATCCAGCAGGTTGCCAATTTCATTATTGGCATGCATTAATGTAACCAGGCATTTTTCTTTACTTTCTGCCAGTAACTTTTCAAGGTCTTCCATATCAATATGGCCATTGGGCAACACCTTTACAAAACTTAAAGCAGCTTCACCATTGTGGTGCAGGTTTTCTACTGTATGCAATGTAGCATGGTGCTCTATGGGCGAAGTAATGATATGCTTGCAACTAAGGTTATGAACAGCAGCATTAATAGCAGTATTGCTGCTTTCTGTGCCACCGGATGTAAAAAATATTTCTGCAGGATGTGCTTTTAATGTTCTTGCAACGCTTTTACGTGCTGTTTCTATAGCAAGGCGGCATTCTCTTCCGTAAGAATAAATAGAAGATGGATTACCAAATTTCTCGGTGAGGTAAGGCATCATGGCTTCTAAAACAGCGGGGTCTAAAGCTGTTGTAGCGGCGTTATCAAGATAAATTCTGTTCATTGCAAAAAGCTATTAGCTGTTGGCCATTAGCAGTTAGAAAACAGCCAAAGCCACAATTTTAATTAAGTTGGCAAAGATAGGAAGAAAGCCGCTAGCTGCGAAAGACAAGCGATTAGCTGTTAGTTATTGGCGGCGGAAATTAGTCGCAGCATAAATGCAAACTCAATTAAAAAGGGAGATAAAGGAAATAATGGGAAATAAAAGGTTAAGCACTAATAGCTAACAGCTAGCAACTATTAGCCTTCTTTGCTCGCAGCACGTAGCTTTCTTTGCTCAGGGCTGGCGTTTCGCTTCCTACATAAACTCCTTAATATCCTGCATTAGCCTTAGCGCAATGTTATTGGCAGTAGTTTCAAAATTACTTTCTGCGTAGATGCGTATAATGGGTTCTGTGTTAGAAGTGCGCAGGTGAACCCAATCGTTGTCAAATTCAATTTTTAAACCGTCTTCTGTATTAACCGGCTGCTTTTTGTATTTGCTCTGAATTTTATCGAAGATGGCGGATACGTTTATGCCTTTTTCCAGTTCTATTTTATTTTTTGAAATAAAATAATCAGGGTAACGTGCCCTGAAAGATTTGATGCCATTTTTATGTTGTGCCAATGCACTTAAGAACAAGCCAATGCCAATGAGTGCATCGCGGCCGTAATGTAAATCAGGAACAATAATACCGCCGTTGCCTTCTCCGCCTATCACAGCATTTACTTCTTTCATTTTCTTCACCACGTTTACTTCGCCTACAGCAGAAGGGTAGTATTCGCCACCGTGTTTTACTGTTATATCTTTTAAGGCTTTGGTAGAAGACATGTTAGAAACTGAATTGCCTTTTCTTTTGCTAAGCACATAATCGGCAACAGCTACTAGTGTATACTCTTCGCCAAACATGCTGCCGTCTTCGCAAACAAAACACAACCTGTCTACATCAGGGTCTGTGGCAATACCAAAAGAAGCATTTTGTTTTTTTACTTCGGAACTTAATGCAGAAAGATTTTCGGGCAGTGGCTCGGGGTTGTGTGCAAACTTTCCGTTTATCTCTGCGTTTAAAACAATTACATCTTCTACCCCCAGTGCTTTTAACAATGGTGGCAAGAAAAGTGCGCCGGTAGAATTGATAACATCAACCACTACCTTGTAATTTTTTAATTTAATCAGATCAACATCAACCAGCGGATAATTTACAACAGCATCAATATGTTTCTGCATGGTGTGCGTGTTTTTTAAACACTGGCCCATTTTATCAACCGTTGCAAAAATAAAATCAGCTTTAGAAGCGATTTGTAAAATAGCAGCGCCATCTTCTGCGCTTATAAATTCACCATTTTTATTGAGGAGTTTTAATGCATTCCATTCTTTAGGATTATGGCTGGCGGTGATAATGATGCCACCATCTGCATTTTCCCAACCAACTGCAAGTTCAACAGTAGGGGTTGTAGAAAGACCAAGATCAACAACGTTTATACCAAGTGCAAGTAATGTATTAATGACAAGGCTGCTTACCATATCGCCGCTAATACGTCCATCGCGACCGATAACAACCTTTTTACCATTGTGTTGTTTTGAAAGCCATGTGCCGTATGCTGCAGCAAATTTTACGACATCTGGGGGTGTTAAATTTTCATTGCTGTAACCGCCGATCGTTCCACGAATGCCTGATATGCTCTTGATTAATGCCACCGTTTAATAAGGTTTACTTTGATGCGAAAATAAGGGTTTAAATAGAATGGGCAGGTTGGCTAATCAAAGATTTGGAAGAAAGTTATTCAGATAAAGATAACGCAATAATTGCCTGTTTATATACTACAAACCGGTAGTTCATCCTCAAATTATTCACATTTGCAGTGTGGGAATCTGTTGTATATTATTTTTCCCCTTTACATTTGATGAAATTTCAGGTATGCCCCTATCACCCGAGTGGTTTAAAGAATGGTTTAACACCGATTATTATCATGAATTGTACCTGAACAGGAATGATGCTGAAGCAAATAGCTTTATTGATAGCCTTATAACTTTATTGAAACCGCCAGACGGGGCGTTGATGGTTGATATTGCCTGCGGAAGGGGACGCTACTCAAAAATTCTGGCTGAAAAAGGTTTTGATGTTACTGGTATTGATCTTTCACCGCAAAATATAGCTGTTGCCAAACAATTTGAATCTGAAAACCTGCATTTCTATCAGCACGATATGCGGCTTCCCTTTTGGATTAATTACTTTGATTACGCTTTTAATTTTTTTACCAGCTTTGGTTATTTCAGAACGCAGCGAGAGCATTACAACGCTGTTCGCACCATTTCAAATTCTTTAAAAAAAGGCGGCACACTGGTGCTGGATTATCTTAATGTGCAGTATGCCGAAGAACATTTTATTAACCAAGCAGAAAAAGAAATTAATGGTGTAGCGTATAAAATTACCAAGTGGCACAATGAAAATGATTTTTATAAAAAAATACTGATTGAAGATCCTGCACAAAAGGCCCCGCTTGAGTTTACAGAAAAAGTTGCCAAATTTTCTATTGATGATTTTAATGGAATGTTCGCCTTTCATCATTTACAAATACAGGATGTATTTGGCGATTATTCCCTCGGTAAATACGATATAAAAAAATCTCCAAGAATGATTTTGGTAGCGAAGAAGGTTGGATGAAAATATTGTCTGAACCACGATTTATGGGATTAATAGGACTAAAGGTTTGAAGGTAATTTTTTCACCACATAATATCATAGAAACATAGGTTCACATAGAAACCCTTTTTCATAAATAGCCTGAACTTAGAATAAATAACTATGAACTCCCGAACTACGAACTAACGACTCCCGACTAACGACTTCTTATTATGCAGCAACATATACCTCGCCGTTTCAAACAATGCTTCTGTATATTTTCGGTTAACTATTGTAAGAGAATCTTTATTTAGTGTATTTGGCGCAGCATTAAAATCGGCCCAAAGCATTTTTTCCTGGTTGCCTTGTGGGTTTCGGGTAAAATACCATTGACCATTAATAACACCAATGTCTTTATTATTGGCATCGTAAATAAATGCAAGATTGCTTTTACCGCTATCTGCAGCAAATTGTTTTACAAGATCACGTCCAAAACTTGTATTGGTATAACTTATATTGGCTAAGCCTGCTAATGTTGGCAATACATCTACCTGGGATGCTACACAATGCAACCGTTGTGGTGTTAAAAGCTTAGGCGCATAAAATAATAATGGTACATGGTTTCTTGTAATGCCATCATCGCTCCATGCCGGCGGAAACATTTTACCAGCATTGCCATTAATGCCATGGTCTCCCACAAACATAAAAATGGTATTATCAAAATATTTTTCTTTTTTAGCAGCTTCTATAAAACTCTGGTAGCAGAAATCTGTAAACCGAAATGCATTTAATTCTTCGTTATTATCAAACCCGTATTTTTTTAAACTGTCGGCAGGCAGGTTTACTTTTTTAAATTCTTTCAAATCTTCTTCGGGTATGGTATATGGCCGGTGGTTATCTGCCGTTTGTATAACAGCAAAAAATGGTTTTGTTTGTTGCTTTAAAACATTGTTAGATTCTTTAAATAAATTTCTGTCGCTAATACCCCATACATCTACTGTTGATGCTTTATAGTCTTTGTCTTCGTAAATGTGCAGGTTTTTAATGTTGTTGGTCAGCAATCCCCTGATGTTTGCCCAACTGGTGCTTCCGCCCAGGAAGTAAAATTTTTCATAGCCATTAAAATCATTGATGATAGTATGTTGATCTACCATTGATGGATTGCGGCTGGCGGTTTTTGTAAGTTCTACATCCTGCACACCGGTAATGCTTGCCCATACGCCACGTGCAGTACCAAAAGAAGGCGTGAAGCAATTATCAAAAAACAAACCCTGTTTGCAGAGTTCATTAAAGTAAGGCGTTGTATTAAGCGGATTGCCCCACATGGAACTTTTATATGCACTGAATGATTCGCAAATAACCATTACAATATTCGGTTGCTTAAAAACAGAATCATTGTTGCTGGCTGTTACAATTCTATCGTAGCTAAGGGTTGCAGAATCTGGTTTAGAAACGCCGAGATAATTTGCAATAAGCGGATAATCTTTTTTTACTTTAGCAAGATCAAAAGTAGAAGAGCGAAAACTTAATGAGCTTAAAAAAGATTGAAAGGGATTGAGTGCAAGATTGGCCTGGAAATCGCTTCCCAAATCAAATGCATCGCTCCAGCGAAGCGGGTATTGTCCTACTCTTCCAAAAATACCGAGTGCACACAAAAGAAAAATAGTTACGCCTAATACAATTTGTTTTTGCTTGCTGCCGGTGTACACTGTCTTTGCAACTTTTGTATACATTCTGCGCAATAGCCAATATAAAATGATGAACGCTATCAGCATGCCCAATAAAATTCTTATTACCGGGTAAGTTTGCCAAACCATGGTGCCTGAAATTTTTGCATCGGCCAAAAAACTTAACGCACTTGCATTAAGCCGTTGCAATAAATAGCGGAAATGCAAAAAATCAAAAACATAAAGTATAATTAGCAATAGCAAAAAGATAACAACAACCGATAATGAAATTGTTTTACCAGTTTTACTGCTGAAAGGGTTTAGTGCAGGTATAGAGCCAAAAATCAACTGCAAAAGACAAACGATGCCTACTTCACGTGCATCAAAACGAAAGCCCAGCCAGAATGATTTTGCTAAATCTTCTGCATGCAATCCGCCCGGGGTAAAATAAATCCACGCCACTATTCTTAGTACCGTCATTAAGATAAAAAAGAAAAGCGCTGTTGCTGCTATCCAGCGAATGAGGCGGGGAATGCTTTGCATAATGAATAAATCTGCTGCAAAATACTTTAAAATCAACACTCAACTTTACTGATTACTTTTGCGCTATGTTTTTTTTACAAACAACCGCTTCGTGGTTTTCTGGCATAGAACCGATAGACAGGAAGTTGTTCTTTCTTGTTAACAACCGCATGGCCAATGATTTTTTTGATGGCCTGATGCCTTTGCTGCGTGAATCTGGTTTATGGATGCCATTATACCTCTTCATGCTGGTTTTTATGCTGGTTAATTTTGGCAACCGGGCATGGTTATGGATTCTTTTTGCTGCCTGCACTGCTGCTGCCTGCGACCTGGTAAGCAGCCGGCTTATAAAGGATCATATTTTCCGGCTAAGGCCATGCAACAACCCGGATTTAGCAGCGTACATCAGGGTATTGGTTAATTACCGGCCCCAAAGCTCAAGTTTTACATCTTCTCATGCAACCAACCATTTTGGTATGGCTATGTTTTTTGTAACTACCCTTAAAGCATATACTTCTAAGTGGGTTTTGTTATTTTTTGCCTGGGCTGCAATTATTTGTTTTGCACAGGTATATGTTGGGGTGCATTACCCGTTTGATGTGGTAAGCGGCGGACTGCTTGGTTGCGGGCTAGGTTATATATTTGCTATAATTTTCAATAATTACGGAGGATTAGTTAGTTTACAAAATAAAAGCGCCTGATGATAGATGTATTTATACTTCTTGCCCTTATTTTTTTGAATGGTTTATTTGTTATGTCTGAGATAGCGCTGGTATCGGCAAGAAAATCAAGGCTGGAAAACCTTGCTTCAAAAGGCGATGTACATGCAAAAGTAGCATTGGATCTTGCCAATAACCCCGACCTGTTTTTATCAGCTGCACAAATAGGAATAACACTCATTGCCATATTAACGGGTGTTTACTCCGGCGAACGCTTTGGTGTTTACCTGAAACCAATAGTAGAGAAAGTAGAAATTTTAAAACCATATGCCGGTACTATTTCTACTACAATCATTGTAATTATTGTAACCTTCCTTTCTATCATTTTTGGTGAACTGATTCCAAAAAGGCTTGGTTTGCAAAAAGCAGAACGTATTGCCAGGATAGTAGCAAGACCGATGATATTTTTTGCAACCCTTACTCACCCTATTGTTTGGATACTGAATAAAACAAGCAGTATATTTTTCAAGCTTTTTAATCTGAAAGGCACCAAAGATGAATCTGTAACAGAAGATGAAATAAAAGCCATCATTAGTGAAGGAACGGAACAAGGTACTATTGATGAAGCCGAACAGGAAATTATTGAACGTGTTTTTCATTTGGGTGATCGCAACATTACTTCACTCATGACGCACCGGAGTGATATTACATGGTTTGAACTGAATGATAATGAAGATGCCATTCGTGATAAGATTGATAAAGAACCCCACTCAGTTTATCCAATATGCGATGGTGATATAGACAATATTAAAGGCATTGTGTCTATTAAAGACTTGTATGTAACAAGTGATGATACACCGTTTAAAGACATTATGAAACCGGCTTTGTTTGTTCCGGAAAACAATACTGCTTACCAGGTGCTTGAAAAATTTAAAGAACTGCGTGCACATTGCTGTTTCGTGGTAGATGAATATGGAAGCATGCTAGGCCTTATTACATTAAATGATATTCTTGAAGCAATTGTGGGCGATATACCCGAACCCAATATGCCAGATTACGAAGTAACAAAACGTGATGATGGCTCTTACCTTGTAGATGGCCAGATACCTTTTTATGATTTTCTTACTAAGTTTGAAAAGACAGAATGGATGAATGAAGGCGAACACGATTTTGATACGCTTGCTGGTTTTATATTGCACGAACTGGAACACATTCCGCATACAGGAGAAAAACTTACGTGGCGCATATTTGATTTTGAAATTATAGATATGGATGCCCAGCGTATAGACAAAGTACTGGTAAAAATAAAACCAGATGTAAACGAAGAACCTGCTTCATAACTAATCACAAATTCATTTTTCACTATTGCAAATGCTTCGCTGTGTTGATGCAAGTCAATGCCCCTATTAACTTTTCTATAATAAAATTCTTCCCGTTTTGGTACAGTGTTTGAAAATGGATGCCCGATATTTTATTTTATAGGTTTTAAACGTCTTTAAACAAGGGAAAAGCACGTAAACCTATTTGTAAAAGCACTATTCATTAACATATGGCACGGTTATAGAAAATAATACGCTCTGTAAATCGTTTTAACAAAAATCCATAACCAATGAAAACTAATACTATTATTAGGTTCACTCTATTGCTATGCACCTCAGCCTTATTCTTTGTTAGCTGTCAAAAAGATAAAGGCCTTTCAGCAGCAGAACTGGCTGTAAAAGACAGCATATCAGCAGCAGATATTGCAAATGCAAAAATAGAAACTGCACCAGCTATACAATCTGCAGTAACAGCTAATGTAACTTCTAAGATTGGTGGTTTTTATAAAGCACTTCCTGCACGTTACGATTCTACAACAAAAAAATATCCTTTGCTTATTTTCCTGCATGGTGTAGGCGAAGTAGGTAACGGCACTACAGATTTATCACGTTTACTGGTAAATGCAGTTCCTAAATTATTAAACCAGAAAACATTTCCGCCGAATTTTACTGTAAACGGTGCAAATTTTTCTTTCATTGTTATCAACCCGCAGTTTAAAGAATGGCCGCAGCCAGCTGATGTAAATGCAATGATTGATTATGCAGTATCACATTACCGCGTAGATGAATCAAGAATTTATGTTTCTGGTCTTAGCATGGGAGGTGGCAATGCTTGGGATTATGGCATTGCTTATGCATCACGTATAGCTGCATTAGTTCCTATTTGCGGTGCCTCATGGCCATCAAAAGATCAATTGGGCAATATAGCAAAAGCAAACCTTCCGGTTTGGGGTTTTCATAACCAGGATGATGGCACAGTTGGTTATAACACTACTGTTCTTAATATTGATAATGTAAATTCATTCAACCCTGCAATACTTGCCAAAAAAACCATTTGGCCTACAGGCGGACATGATGCATGGACAAAAGCTACCAATCCGGCTACAAAAGAGTGCGATGGTAAAAACATGTACGAGTGGATGCTGCAGTATACAAGAGAAATCAAAAAATAAAATAAAGAGGTTTATCAAAAGATCCCCAGGTAATGCACCCGGGGATCTTTGTTTTAAGTTATAGCGCAAATACCACGAATAGCTTTTTATTGGTGAGCTGATATCGTAAAAACAACAAGGTAATTACACTAAAAAAGCGCAGTGGTTTTTCTATTATAAGCGTTTTACTAAAGACAAACCAGTATAATTTCCGGAATAATTTTCCGGCTAAGGGAATAAAAACATGTATGCATGGTTGAAAGTTATTGAAGAACAATTTGCTGTATTCTGGCATTGCAATTGATTATAAAACAGAAGACTAATCCATACTATGAAAACAAAATTCAATTACCTGAAACCGTTTCTCGCAATTTTACTATTGCATTTTTTTGCTGGACCGGTTGCTATAGCGCAAACCACAAGCGGTGGTACACAAAGCGGCGACCCAAATTCACAAACCGTTTATGCAAATGTTGCTGTTGGTAAAACAGCTATGGCTTCTTCAGTAGAAGTAGCGCCATATGATCCTGTCAATGCGTTTGATGGCAACATGAGCACCAGGTATTCCAGCAGTCATGATGACAACCAATGGCTGAGTATAGATTTAGGCAAGCCCTACCTGCTGGATAAGGTTATCATTACATGGGAGGAAGCATACGCAAGTGATTTTAATATACTCTTTTCCAACAACGGCAGCTTTACAGATTTATATGAAGACAGCATACAGGTAAGAAACCATGTATTGACTTTTAATTCAATTGCAGGTATTGATTCATTAATACTTAAAAAGAATACGATTGCCCGTTATGTTAAGATGCAGGGTATAAAAAGAGCTACACCAAACGGCTACTCTATTTGGGAAATGCAGGTAATGGGTGCAACATCGCTCGGCGCATTAACACCTGTTTCCTTAACCAATTTTGCTGTCGCCCCGGTTGATAATTCAAACACAAATATGCTGGATTGGGTAGTGATTACTGAATATACCAATGCAGGTTTTTCAATTGAACGTAGCAGTGACGCAATTAACTTTAATTCCATCGGCTGGGTAAAAGCTGTTAATGCCGGCACTGTTGCTACACGTTATTCTTTTACAGACAGGCAACCTGCTGCCGGAAAAAATTATTACAGGCTGAAACAAATCTGGCAGGATGGTAAAACAGGATATTCTCCTGTTATTATTATGAACCTTGCCACTAACAGTATAGTTAGTACTTATCCGGTTCCGGTAAAAGATCGTCTTCTTATCAACTACAAAGGAACTACAGGCGAAAGCATTACCATTACGCTGTATAATATTGGCGGGGCACCTGTTTACACCACTAAAATGAATGTGCAGGCAGGCCAGCAAACAATTACTATAAACAGAACTGCAGCTATGGGTTCTGGTCAGTATTTCCTGGGCATCAGTTCCTCAACCAATAAAAATTATATGGAGAAAATAGTGTTGCAATAAAGAGATTACATCAACTAATAATTAAGGGATGCTTTTACGGCATCCCTTTTATTTTTTAATGACTTATCCATTTTTCCAGTTGGTCTGCAACTTTGCGATCATTGCTAAGCCTCGGAACTTTGTTTTGTCCGCCAAGTTTACCAATGCTTTTCATGTATTCTATAAAACCGTTTTTCTGCACTTGTTTTATCCGGAGTTGTGTAAGAATGTTGCCGGAAATAAGGTCATCGTAATAAATATTTTTTTTGCGGAGGTTATTGTCAACCTTTTCTGCAAATTCATGAATGCTTTTAGGAGGATTTTCAAACTCAACAAACCATTCGTGAAAACTTTTTCCGTTGCCCTGCTGTATCATAGGCGCCACTGTAAATTCAGTAATGCGTACATTTTCTTCTGCTGCTGCTTTCATTAAACTGTGTTCTACTTCTTCGCCAATTACATGTTCTCCAAATGCAGAGATAAAATGTTTTATGCGGCCTGTTACAACAATGCGGTAAGGATCTACAGAAACAAATTTTACGGTATCGCCAAGGTTATATCCCCATAAGCCTGCATTGTTATTAATGAGCATGGCATAATTTTCTCCCACCTTCACATCCTTTAAACTTATTCTTGTTGGGTTTTCTTTTAAAATTTCTGTGGCAGGTACAAATTCAAAGAATATGCCGCTGTTGGCATTTAATAGAAGGCCTTCTTTTTCCTGAGAATCCTGGAAAGCAAAAAAACCTTCAGATGCAGGAAAGGTTTCTATGCTGTCTATTTTTTTACCGATGCTTCCAAAAAGCTTTGCTTTGTATGGTTCAAAATTTACGCCACCATGCACAAGTACGGTAAGGTTAGGAAAGAGTTCGCTAATGGGTTTATTGCTTACCTGTATCAGCCTGTCAAAATACATTTGCATCCATGGCGGAATGCCACTGATTAGCGTCATATCCTGTTTAATGGTCTCTTCAACAATTTTATCCAGCTTGGTTTCCCATTCTTCAATACAATTGGTTTCATAACTTGGCAATTGGTTTGTGCGCAGGTATTTTGGAATATGGTGATTAACAATTCCACTAAGCCTGCCCGTTGGTATGCCTGCTACCCGTTCCAGTTCCGGAGAACCGGATAGAAAAATCATTTTGCCATCGGCAAATTTGTTGTTGCCGCTTTCTGCCATATAACAAAGCAGGGCATTGCGGGCCGTATTGATATGGTTGGGAATAGAAGCGTTGGTGATAGGTATATATTTAATACCACTGGTGGTGCCGGAAGTTTTGGCCAGGTAAATGGGCTGGCCTTTCCATAGCACATTATGTTTGCCTTCTTTTATCTGCTCTATATAGGGCTTAAATTGCTCATAATCCCTGATGGGAACGGCCTGTTTAAACTCATCGTAAGTTTTTACCTCACTCAGTTTGTGATCTGCCCCAAATATGGTTTTGGAGCCTGTTTTAAGCAAATCCTGGAAGATTTTCTGTTGATCCTCAACCGCATTTGCCATTTCTTTTTTAACCTGTCTCAGCACATATGAAGCAAAAGGCTTGGCAAGAAAAGACTTGACTTTCATAGTTCTTACGTTATTGGTTGGCAAAGATATACCGATACCCCGGTTAGCGGCGTTAAATCTGGCTGAAATAAATGAATTTTCTGTTTGCCAGTATTGAAAATAGCCTTACTTTTGCACTCCTTAAATCGGAATATTATGTTCGCAGTTGTTAAAATAGCCGGTCAGCAGTTTAAAGTAGAAAACGGTCAAACATTGTTTGTACCACGTGTTGATGGCACCAATGGTGATAAAGTAGAGTTTTCAGATGTGTTGATGACAGACAACGATGGCAAAGTAAATGCAGGTGCTGCATTGAAAGCAATTGTAAAAGCAGAAATACTTGACCAGGTTAAAGGCGATAAAGTAATTGCTTTTAAAATGAAAAGAAGAAAAGGTTTCCGCAAAAAAACCGGTCATCGTACACAGTACACAAAAATTAAAATTGAAAGCATTGCATAATTAAATGCAGTTGTTACATACTGTAATTAATTAAAAGCAACCCGTAATCATTAATCGTTTTAAAATTTCTTCTCATGGCACATAAAAAAGGCGAAGGCAGTGTAAAGAATGGTCGTGACTCGCAGAGTAAAAGACTTGGTGTAAAAATTTATGGCGGACAACCCGCTATCAATGGAAACATTATCGTTCGTCAACGCGGTACAGTTTATCATCCTGGTAAAAATGTTGGTGTTGGAAAAGACTTTACATTATTTGCTTTAGCAGATGGTTTGGTTGAATTTAAAAAAAGCCGCGGCAACAAAACATTAGTTTCTGTTAATGCTGCTGAGGCTGTTGCTTAGTAAAAAATTAACAAATCGCAAAAAAATTTGCGTATTCTAAAAGAAGTTTATACTTTTAGATTCGTTAAATTCTTTTACTAACCATTTAAATTCAAAAAAACATGGCAACAGCTAAAAAAGCTGCTAAAAAAGCAGTAAAAAAAGCAGTTAAGAAAGCAGTCGTAAAAAAAGTAGCTAAGAAAGCAGTAAAAAAAGCAGCTAAAAAAGCGATTGCAAAAAGAGTAGTAAAAAAAGCAGCTAAGAAGAAATAATTCTCTTGGTTTCTTAAATACCTTAAGTCCTGGCAAATTGCCGGGACTTTTTTTTTGCGCAAACATTTTTTAGCACCTTTTCCCTCTGAAAACAGCTTAAATTAATAAACAGTACAAACAGCGCATCCTTTATTTTTGTGTATCACTTTTCAATGCTTCCACAATGAAAGACAATAGTTATATAGCAGACCAGTTTTCTCTTCTTTCTAAACTAATGGACATACATGGTGCAAATTCTTTTAAAGCAAAGTCATATGCTATTGTTGCTTTTCACATAGAAAAATTGCCGGAACAACTTTCTGAAACCGATCCTGCTGAGCTTTCTTCAATAAAAGGCATTGGCGATTCTGCTGCCAAAAAAATTACTGAAATATTGCAAACCGGCAAATTGCAGGTGCTGGAAGAACTAATTTCAGCTACACCACCCGGTGTGCTGGAGATGCTTAACATTAAAGGCCTTGGCCCCAAAAAAATTACTACAGTATGGAAAGAAATGGAAATTGAAAGCCTCGGTGAATTGTTGTACGCATGCAATGAAAACCGTTTGTTGTTGTATAAAGGCTTTGGAGAAAAAACACAGAAGAGCATACAGGAAGCAATTGAATATTATATGCAGAACCAGGGCAGCTTTTTGTATGCAGAAGTGGCTGCTATGTTTCCTGCAGTAAAAGGATATCTTGAAAAATGTTTTACACCGGATGCAGTTGCAGTTACCGGTGCATACCGGCGGCAGGATCTTACCATTGATGAACTTGAATTTGTAGTTGCAAAAAGCAATGCAGCAATAAAACCTGCATTTCAAACTGCCCAACCACCGGAGCTGCTTCTTGAAGATGATAAAACACTTATCTATAAATTAAAAAACGGACTTAAACTTCACTTGCATACAGGTGAAACTAACCTGCAGGAAAAACTTTTTTATACAACAGGTCCAGCAGCATTTACTGAAACGTTTACAAAGCAATTTCCAAAAGCAGGTTTTAAAAACGCTAAAGGCAACAATGATGATGCTGTATTTACTGCAGCTGGTATTACCTATATTCCTCCTTACTTAAGAGAAGCAACTAACATACTTGAAAAAACCGGCAAGAAAAATTTGCCAGATGTTATTACAGAGAATGATATAAAAGGCATAATTCATACCCATAGCAACTGGAGCGATGGCATTCATACAATTGAAGAAATGGCGAGGGCCTGTATTGCAAAAGGGTTTGAATACCTTGTCATCAGCGATCACAGTAAAAGTGCTTTTTATGCAAACGGGCTTAAAGAAGACAGGATAATAGAACAGCATAAACATGTTGATGAACTGAATAAAAAACTGGCACCGTTTAAAATTTTTAAAAGCATTGAGTGTGATATATTGAATGATGGCGCACTTGACTATGCAGATGATGTGCTTGCTTCTTTTGATCTTGTAATAACTTCTGTACACGCTAATTTAAAAATGACGGAAGAAAAAGCAATGATGCGCCTGTTAAATGCTATAAAAAATCCTTTCACCACTATACTGGGCCATATGACAGGCCGCTTGTTGCTTAGCCGCAAAGGCTATCCTGTTGATCACAAAAAAATTATTGAAGCCTGTGCCCGGCACAATGTTGTAATAGAATTAAATGCTCACCCGCGCCGGCTTGATATAGATTGGTATTGGATTAATGAAGCTGTAGAAAAAGGCGTTTTATTGTCAATAGATCCTGATGCGCATAGTACAGAAGGATTTGATGATTGCCGCTATGGTGTACTTGCTGCACAAAAAGGTGGCCTTACAAAAGATAAAAACCTCAGCAGTTTTTCATTAAAAGAGTTTGAAGCATTTCTTGCTAAAAGAAAAAAGTAACCTCACCCCCGGCCCCTCTCCAGCAAAGCGGGAGAGGGGTGCCTCTCCGCACAATACATTTTTATTATACGAAGCATGCTAGTTAATCAGTTTACTTTTGGTACAAGCATTTGTTCTTTGTGCACCATCGTTGCGTCGCAATCCTTTCATCAGTAGGATTAAATGATGAACCAATCATAGTTGATCTTAATAATCTTAGTCATCTGCGTTCCATCTCCTTCTTCCCACTCACCACTTACGATTCACTATTCGCTACTGGCGACACTCTAAACAAAGGCAGTTTTACAAAAAATACTGATCCTTCTTTTTCTTTTGTTTCGAACCACAATTCTCCTTTGGCCTGCTCTACAATATTACGGCTCATGGCAAGGCCAAGACCAGTGCCCGATGTTTTAGTAGTGAAGTTGGGCGTCCATATTTTTTCTTGTACTTGCAATGGTATACCATCGCCGTTATCAGATATTTTTACAATGATGTTTCCGCCTTCAAGCTCTTCAGACACAATAATCTTTTTATGTTCTTTATTATCGCATGCTTCTACCGCATTTTGAAGAAGATTGGTAAACAAACGGTTTAACTGTGTTTTATCGGCAAACAAAATAATACGCTGCGGTACAGGATGCCATTCAAACTCCAGGTTTTCTATAGCCATATACAACGAAGCAAGTGAATGCAGCATTTCGTGCATATCAAATACTTCGCTTTTAGGATTGCCAATATTAGCAAACTGTGAAAAATCTGCAGCTATCTTAGAAAGGTGATCAATTTGTTCTACCAGGGTTTTTGCAACACCCGATGTCATTTCTTTTATGTTGGGAGAATTATTGTCGATAGATTTTTGCAGGTACTGTATGCTTAGCTTCATTGGCGTAAGTGGGTTTTTAATTTCATGGGCTACCTGTCTTGCCATTTCTCTCCATGCGCCTTCACGTTCGCTTTTTGCCAATTGTGCAGCACTCTCTCCAAGCTTACTTACCATTTTATTGTATTCTGTTACTAGTCCGCCTATTTCATCATCTCGGTGCCAGGGTATTTCTTCATTGGTCCTTCCAAGATTAATGGCCCTCATTTTATTACTGATAAGTGTAAATGAAGAAGTGATGCGGTTGGTAATAAACAATGCAATAGCACCGGCAATTAAAAATATAAAAGCAATAAGGTTAATGATAGTAACAAAGAAGTTAGAGATTTCACGTTTTAGCTCCTGTTGAGAATCAAAAGAAGGAATATTGAGGTATGCATAGGCGTTCCCATCATCATCACGCACCGGGCTGTAAATACTTTGATAGCTAACCTTGCCCATTTGTTCTTCGCTTATGTACTGAATGAGGTTCATATCATGCAGTTTATAATAAGCCTGCGGGTTCATCTTTTCGCTAAGTATCCCCTTGTTATAAACAATCAGGTTTGAAGAAACTACCAGGTTGCCACGCAGATCATAAAAATTGATATCTGTGCCGTGTATCTCTGCTACCTGCCTCACCATATTTGCCAAATCTTCGTTGGTATGGGCTTCATAAAATTTTACCATGTCGTCAAACACTTCTCCTCTTTTAATTTCCGTCTGCACCTGGTTATTCATAATCTGAATGGCCTTGGTAAGCCTTTCAATATTGTTTCTTTTATATCGGTTTATAAAGAAAACAATGGTGGCAATACCTATAACAAAAAACGAAATAAGGGTGATAAAAATAAATGTGCTGTGTATTTGCGATTTAAGGTTTACCTGGAAAAACTGTTTTACAAGATGCCAGCGAAGCCTTGTAATAATAAGTACAGAAAAAATGCGGAACACAAAAAGCAATATAAGAAAGGTGGTAAACAGGTAGGCAATAAGCGTCATGCCTTCTATGAGGTAATTGTCTTTCCTGGCAATTACAACTACTTTGTCTCCGTTCTTATACCAAAGTTCATCGTTTCCGTTTTGCTTTCGTTGCTCATACTCAATCTTAGGTACCTGCTCTGGTGAAAGTATTGTAGGAAATTGTCCTTCGTTATGATAATCAATCAACCTGCCACCCCTGTATACCGCAAATGCAGAGTTGGGTGAGTATTCCGGAAGGTATTCCGATTGTGGCTTTAACAGTTCCGGTATCAGCGCATCGCTCTTATATCTTTTGGGTTTAGACAATACAAAGAAATATCCTACAATATGATCGCTTGAATCTTTTACAGCTTTCTTAAAGAGATAAGAAAATTTATCGAACGATTTTGAAAAATAACGAAGATCACGAACTGAAGTTGCACGGCCTTCTACCCTGAAAATAATATCCAGTGAATCGTAAGAGACCGGCTGATCGTCATTAAACAATGGTTTGTGGTTTTCAGACGAATCAAAGGTGTAAATCCAGGTATCGTATTTATCGAGGTAAGCAGTGAAATTTTTGTTGATTAGACTGTCTTTCAGTTGGTGGTTAGAACTCTCAACACGGAAGCGATCGAAACTATCGTACAGAAAATCGTTATCAAAATAAGTAAGTGCAATGCTAAGCAATCTTTCGCCAGAAGGGTCTGCCTGGTTAGAAAGCCTTTCTGCAGTTATCATGCGTTGCTGTAATTCTATACGCTGGTTTTCTATAACAATGATTGCAGATATTGAAAACGAAAAAATAAACAACCAGATTACTACTTCCGAAATAGAAATCCTGAAACCATTTGCTGCAATAATATGCTGCTGCATAAACCATACATAGGCAAGCAGCCATAGCAACACATAAATATTAAGCTGAACAAAAGAATAGCTGCGTACAAATGTGAGCAGTATAAGGCCTATAATGGAAATGAGAATAAAAAGTATGTACTTCGATTTTTTTAGCAGCGGCGAAATGAGCTGTAGTATTACCTGCGATAAAAAGAAAAAGCTTAGCGATAATGTAGCCAGCACAATAAAACCGCCAAGGCTGTTTATGTTTACAAGGCTAAAAAAATTAATTACATTAAAAGATATGCGGGCATCTGCAATAAGACTTTTAATGATGCTTGCAAATACAAAAGTGGTTACTACCAGTAATATTACCGGTAAAATAAGCGCCACCCAGTACCAGCTTTTTTTCTTGCTGAGACTAAAACGTTTTTCACCCACTTCCCGGCGGATAAATAAAACAATCCAGCAAAAAAGAAATGCATTAATCAACAAATCTCCCAATGAACTTAATACAAGACTTGAGCTGTATATGACAGGATCAAAAAGATCGTACTGGCGTAGGTTAAGCACCGATGGAAAGAAATAGGTAAGGCCGCGTAGCAATAATACAATCCCTATAAGAAAAAAGATACCCACCAGGTAGCCATAAGCAATAGAAAAGTAATGTGCTGCATTGTGTACAATAATCAGCAGTAATAAAATGGCTATTATATTTAGGGTAATGGTAAGCCAGTTGGTATTGTCCTTTTCCGAAATAAATTTTGCCTGCAAAAAGAAAAGTGTTTTACCCGTTATGCTTTTTACAGGATAATCTGTTTGCGCCGCACTAATACTTACACTTTTTTCGCCCTGCGGGTAATTAACGAATTCCTTCTTAAGATTGGCAAAGCCTAAATAATATTCCCGGCGTACAGGTATTAATGCAATTGCCACCAGTTTTCTGTCTGCTTCAATTGTTACCTGCCTCCTTACGCATTCATACTGGCCATTTGCCAGTTTCACCAATTCATTTATTTCGGTTCCATGTATGAGGCTGGTGTTTGGCAGAATGAGTTGTGTATTCCAGAACCTTAAATCTTTATTGGCAGTATCAGTTATATTATACAGGAAGATGAAATAAGTTTTTTTATCTGTAAGATTGTTCAGTTCAGTTTCTGTATAACGTTGGTCTGCCATCCGACTAAGCAGGGCCGTATCTTTCAGCAATTCATCAAAATCTTTTTCCTGCTGCTGTATATCGCTTTCAATATTTTTGCGCAAGTACTTTGCAGAGGAAGATGAATACCAGTAATTGTCTATAATAAAAGCAATGGTAAAAAGCCATGCAGCTCCCAGGAAAAAGAAGACATTTTTTTTAACTACCTGCTGATAAAAATTTTTCAAGATTCCGGGTTTTGCTTTTTGATGCTGTTCCAGATAGCATCCATTTCAGTAAGGCTCATATCTGTAAGCGAGCGGTTTTGTGCAGCTGCAGCTTCTTCCATAAGCGTAAAACGACGGATAAACTTTTTATTGGTTTTTTCCAGTGCGTTTTCTGCATCCAGTTGCAAAAACCGTGCATAGTTAACCAATGAAAAAGCAAGGTCGCCAAATTCTTCTTCGGTTTTAGTGGCATCCTTTAATGCTATGGCTTCTTTTAATTCGGCAATTTCTTCTTCTACCTTATCCCACACCTGTTCCCTGTTGTCCCACTCAAAACCAATCTGTTTTGCTTTTTCCTGCAGGCGCATAGCTTTTACAGTTGCAGGCAACGCTTTGGGTACACCACTTAGCACAGATTTTTTTCCGTTTTCTTTCAATTTTAATTTTTCCCAATTTCTTTTAACATCTTCTTCATTATTAACCGCAACAATGTCTGTATTGCCGGTTGTATTGCCATAAATATGCGGGTGCCTTGCAATTAATTTTTCGGCAACGCCATCCAGCACATCTTTTAGTGTAAACTTGTTTTGTTCGGTGCCTATTTTGGCATAGAAAAGAATGTGCAGCATTAGATCTCCAAGTTCCTCTTTTATCCCTTTCCAGTCTTCATCGGTTATGGCATCGGCCAGTTCATACAACTCTTCAATGCTTAGCTGGCGCAGGGTGTGGATGGTTTGCTTTCTGTCCCACGGGCATTTTTCCCGAAGATCATCCATAATATTTACCAAACGGGAAAACTCTTGAACAGGTATTTGCATAAATATGATTTAGCGTTGCTGACAAAAACAGTAAATTCAGGAATAAAGCCGCACCAGGGTTAAACAAATTTTGTCTTCTCTTCTTTTAAACAAGACACGGCAGTAAATTTGCTTAAAAATAATTATGAATTTTTTATTGGCCTAAAAACATTAATCAGCACCCAATTGCGTTATAAAACCATGAATACAATGCGGATTACCCAACTGTTAAGACTTTTTACAATTTTACCTGCTGTATGCAGCTTTGTCTTTACCGCAAATGCACAGTATTATTATAAAGATATTGTAGTTACCGGTCAGATTAATGCCACTTACAAGGCCCTTAAAAATAATAAGGTAAGCAAAGTAACCCTTAGCCCGTCTTCAATGGATCCTTCTCAGAATAATGTAACACTTCAACAAACTGTTTATCCTTCGCAAAAGCTGGTGGTTACATATACTAAGGTTCCGGATGCACCTGAAACCTGGCTGAAATCTTATTATAATGAACACGATCAGCTCATAAAAACAACAGATAGTTCTGCTGATGTGGTTACTACAGCTTTGTATGCGTATGATGATGCAAACCGCATTATTACCATTAGCAGCAATTCTGTACCGGTAAATGATCCGGCTGAAACAGAAGTTCACAATTGGATGTATAACACTAACGGCCAGCCGGCAAAAATGTATAAAATTAAAAACGGTACAGATACCACATTTGTTACCTACACGGCAGACGAGCAGGGCAATGCCGCAGAAGAAAATGTAGTGCGTAATAAGGGTAGCCTGGGCATAACTTATTATTATTACGATGCACAACACCGCCTTACCGATGTGGCCAGGTTTAACAAACGAGCTAACCGCATTTTGCCAGACTATATGTTTGAATACAATGAAAGCTCCCAGGTTACCCAAATGGTTGTGGTGCCAGAAGGTAGCGCAGACTACCAGACATGGAAATATGTTTACAATGCACAGGGATTAAAAGAAAAAGATCTTTGCTATAGCAAACAAAAACAAATGGTAGCAAATATTGAATATGCTTATTCGTTTGGACGATAGTCGTCAATCGTGAGTTGAAAATTCAATGCTACAATGGAGGATCGTACACGTAAACAATATAGCCCCAGGGTTCTATATTAAAAGAAAGATCTTTACTCAGTTTTTCTTTTGTTCCCATAAAAACATTTAGCGGATTGCCATAAAGCAAATTTTCATTTATCTTTATGGTTTGTTCTTTTGGTGTGAGATTTAAAATTACAACTACTTTGTTTCTATATTTTTGACGCACGTACGCATACAACGCTTTATCATCGCCAACGCTTACTTTTTTAAAAGATGCATCTGCTGCAAGTGCAGGATTGTTGGCCCTCAGCGTTAGCAATGTCTTATAAAATTTTGCCCTTCCGTATTTGCCAAACCGTATAGGATTTTTATAAAAGAAGCTGATGCTATCCATTACTGGTTCTTCCTGCCCGCTGTATATAAGTGGTATGCTGTTGCGCATGGTTTGCGTAAATACGGCAAAGGGTGCATGTTCTGCGCCTGGCATAGTGCCATAGTCTGCTTTGTTCCAACTGTTTTCATCATGATTGCTGGTAAAATACATACGGATAGCACCTGCAGGAAATGTGCTGTCTTGTCTTTTTAAAACGGTATCAATAGCCAATGCATTGGTTTTGCCTGCGGCGATTTTTTTTAATGTTGAAAACATATCCCATGGGTAGCTAACATTAAACCCATCGCGGTGAAGGCTGCCTTTATCTCCTTCTGCCAGCATAAAAACATTTTTCATTTTCTTTAGTTCGGCAATGCAGTCTTTCCAGAAATCATCAGGTACTTCTCCTGCAACATCACAACGGAAACCATCAATGTCTGATTCAGTTATCCAAAATTTCATGGCAGCAATCATGCTATCACGCATTTCTTTGTTGTTATAATTAAGGTCACGGGTATCGGTCCAGTCAAATGCAGGAATGGGTTTTCCGGTACTATCTTTGGTAAAAAAATCGGGGTGACGTGTAAGCCAGCCATTGTCTGCACCGGTATGGTTAGGAACCCAATCGGTAATTACTTTAAATCCTAACCCATGGGCCTTTGCCACAAGATTTTTCCAATCCTGCATAGTGCCAAATTCCGGGTTAATGGCCTTGTAATCCTGCACAGCATAATAACTGCCCAGTTTACCTTTTCTGTCTATAACACTAATAGGAGTGATGGGCATAAACCAAAGTATCTGCACGCCCATTTCTTTCAATCTTGGCAACGCAGCCGCAAAAGCATTAAATGTTCCTTCTTTTGTATACTGGCGAACATTTACTTCATATATGTTTGATTGCAGTGCCCAGTCTGGCATTGTAACAGCGACAGCTGTTTGTGCAGTATCGTTTTTGGTAGCTACTTCTGCAGTTTTGTTTTCGGTAGTATTGTTGCAGGCAACCACAAACAAAAAGCAAACAAAACAAATAAGGCAAGACTTGTGCATACAATCTTAATTTTAGATCTCTGTGAAATAGATTTCTGGTAGTCTATTCAATTCCTATTAACTCGGTTAAAC
Organism: Chitinophagaceae bacterium; assembly: GCA_044227095.1. GTDB lineage: Bacteria > Bacteroidota > Bacteroidia > Chitinophagales > Chitinophagaceae > JACMLD01. Next base: position 2,557,117 of record JBGAFV010000001.1, read on the forward strand.
AATCTATGGAAGTTCCTGTATTTTTAAATTCTTCCATCTTACTTTAATGCCGCCGCCATCGTGTATCTGCAACGCAATAAAGCCAACGCCTTTGCCAATTGTTTCATCTTGCAGATCTACCATAACGTGGCCGTTTAGCCAGGTAGTAACTTTATCACCCACTACTTTTATTTTCATGGTGTTCCATTCTCCTTGTTTCAAAATTTTTTCGTCTTCAGGTGCGGGTTGTTTTAGCCAACCACGGCCATAAGATTCATAAATGCCACCTGTATGTGAATTAAGCGGCGCTACTTCTACCTGCCAGCCGCTGATTTTTACACCTTCAATAGAAGAGCGAAAAAAAACACCGCTATTGCCATTGGCTTCCTGTTTAAACTCAAGTGTGAGTATAAAATTTTTATACTTCTTTTTGGTAGAGAGATAACCATATTGTTTATCCGGGCCGCTTTCGCAAACCAGTTGCTTGCTGCTGTCTACATACCATAGTTCGGTACCGTTAACTGTCCAGCCGGTAAGATCTTTGCCATTAAAAATAGAGACTGCTTTTTGCGCAAAAGAAATTTGCATAACAGTGATACATGCAACGGCCAGAATTATTTTTTTCATTTTTATAGTTTTAATACACTTGTTTATGAGGTAGATGAAGGTATATAAAATTATATAACAAGGTGCTTTATAAATGAACACATGTTTAAGGCTTATCGATAGTTATTTTGTAAAGGCGCTTGCTCTTTCCATATGCGCATATACCAGTATACGGGATAACCAATCAGTCCGGCAAATACAAAAACAAGTATCCATACAATTCTCTCGCTGCCATCAATAAATGTGTTGTTTATAGCATGAACTATAAAATAGATCTTCAATGCCAGGGAGCAGGCGCCCATTAATAAAGCAAGTGCCATAATCCAGGCAAAATTTTGAAACATTAATTCCTGCACCGTTTCAGGATCATGATGGTGGGTGCGCATAACATTTATAAATATGCTAAAGAAAAAAACAACATAAGTAAAGGTGAGCACCGCAGGAAGAAAAGACAATACACCCAGCAAAAGCTTTTTTGATTTTGACATAGAAGTATATTTTAGAAAAGGTAATAAAAATATGTAAGCGAACCTCACCCCGGCCCCTCTCCAACTTTGTTGGAGAGATGGAGAGATTGATTGCCTGGACGGGTGTTCACTAAAAGCTAGATTCAATCTTTTTTTAAATTTAATCAATTGCTTTGTTCAGCACCAAGCGTACCTACGGCACGCATAACCTAATTAATATTGTTTCTTCCCATAAAATGTTCCTACGGAACATGCTTCTGGAGCAAATATAAAAATACAATTCACTCAAGGAGTTTGTTTGCTCCATAGGAGCAATTGATGGGTAGATTAAAAATTGAGAGAGTTGCGTGCCGTAGGTACGCTTGTTGCTATAATAACGACGGTATTTGTAAAAGTACAATTCCGGTGCGTGGGGGCATACACCGGGGCGTTGGATGGATGTTTTTGTTTAATTCAATCATACTTCATCATAACAATCATCAAAATCTGCGTTCTATTATTTAATAAGACTTCAATCATCAAAACCCGTGTTGTATTTGATGCCGATGTTTATATAAATGCTGAATTGTGCGACGCAACGATGTTGCCATGCCAACAAATGCCGGTATCATAAAATCACCTAACTTCAGCGCACAAAATTTATTGCTATGCTTAGTTTAGTTTCCAACTTCTGGTGGCTGATATTACTTGTAATTATTTTTTTCAGTGGATTGGTTACCGTAAACCAGGGTTTTATTAATGTAATTACCATGTTTGGCAAATACCGGCGCATTTTGCGACCAGGTTTAAGTTTTAAAATACCATTGCTGGAAGTTGTGGCAAAAAGAATCAGTATTCAAAACCGTTCGGTAGAAATGGAGTTCCAGGCCGTAACCGCAGACCAGGCCAATGTATATTTCAAAAGCATGCTACTGTATGCCGTACAAAATGCAGATGAAGAAACTATAAAAAAAGTAGCATTTAAATTTATTAGCGACCGTGATTTGATGCAGGCCCTGACCCGTACTATTGAAGGTAGCATTCGTTCTTTTGTAGCTACAAAAAGACAGGCAGAAATACTTGGCTTGCGCAAAGAAATTGTAGAGTTTGTAAAAGACCAGATAGATCATTCGCTGGAAGAATGGGGTTATCACCTGCTTGATTTGCAGATTAACGATATTACTTTCGACCAGGCCATTATAGACAGTATGAGCAAAGTAGTGGCCAGCAATAACCTTAAAGCAGCTGCTGAAAATGAAGGACAGGCATTGCTGATTACAAAAACAAAAGCAGCAGAAGCAGAAGGTAATGCTATTAAAATTTCTGCCGAAGCAGAAAGACAGGCAGCGCAATTGCGTGGCCAGGGTGTAGCACTCTTCCGCGAAGAAGTAGCAAAAGGTATGAGCCAGGCTGCCGAACAAATGAAACAGGCTAATCTTGATACCAATGTTATTCTCTTTAGCATGTGGACAGAAGCCATTAAGAACTTTGCAGAAGTAGGAAAAGGCAATGTTATATTCTTAGACGGCAGCTCTGAAGGAATGGAAAAAACCATGAAGCAGATACAGGCTATGATGGTGAAGCAAAGCGGAACGTAGTTTTTAAGACAAACGCAGATTTTTATGATTTTTACGATGGGTTATGAGAGATATTGAAAAGTATTTCCACTATTCATCTTTTAATCATCACTATCATAAAAATCAGCGTTCCATACTTCCGCATAGCGGAATTTCTATACAAAATGTTAAGCTATTTATCCAAAGCAGCGTTTAAAGAAATAATCACACTATTTTCACCGTTCACCAGTGGCGCGGCACATGAATTGTAATACACGCTACATTTGTAAGTAAAACATAAACCCCACATGCATTTATTTTTTCTCCAGATTACAAGAGATACAGCATTGGCAAGACATATTACTGACTCCGTACTGGCTGCCCAGGCAGGTGCAGTAAATGCAGCAGCAGATGCAAAAATGAATTTGTTTGACATGCTGGTTAAAGGTGGTATTATAATGATTCCACTGGCATTGTTACTTGCGCTGGCCATCTTCTTTTTCTTTGAACGTCTTATTGCCATAAACAGGGCCAGCAAGATTGACGCTAATTTTATGAACATGATCCGCGATAATATTCTCAGCGGAAATATTACCGCGGCAAGGGCCCTTGCAAAAAATACCAATAGCCCGGTTGCACGTATGATTGACAAAGGGCTTCAACGTGTAGGCAAGCCCATAGACTACATAGAAAAAAGTATGGAAAGTGTTGGCAAGCTGGAGATATATAAGATGGAACGTAATCTTTCAGTTTTAACGCTGGTGTATGGTATAGCTCCAATGTTTGGTTTCTTAGGAACTTTGTTTGGAATGTTGCAATTGTTTTTCGAGATTAATCACACCGGAGATTTTACACCTGCTTCAATTGCCGGAGGTATCTATACAAAAATAATTACTTCTGCATCTGGTTTAATTATTGGTCTGCTGGCTTATGTTGGGTATAATTTTCTGAACACACAGATTAATAAAACCATCAACCGCATGGAAGCGGCAAGTGCAGAGTTTATAGATATTTTGCAGGAACCGACACGATAATTATTAATTAGTAATTAATAATTGCAGCGGCGGGTTTTGTAAAAGTAAAGTATCGTGCAGAGAGGCACTCCTCTCAAACGAAGTTGGAGAGGGGCCGGGGGTGAGGTCAATAATTGTTTGGAGGCGGGCAGTTGAATAACTATTAAGCATCGTTGTGTCACTCACTTGTACGGCAACAAAAAATGATCTTTCTGGTATTTGGAACTTATCATTTAGTATTTGAACTTTAGAATTTTGTCTCATGAATCTTAACAGGCGTTTAAAATCTCACCCGGAACTGCATGCAGGAGCGCTGAACGATATCCTGTTTATATTGCTGTTCTTCTTTCTTATTGTATCTACGCTGGCCAATCCCAATGTTGTAAAACTTGCTACACCAAAAGCAAAAAGTGATACAAAAGCAAAGCAAACGGTTATTGTAAACATTAAACCCAACGGTCAATACATTATAAACGGCAAAACACTGTCACTAACCGATATACAAGCTTTTGTACAGCCCTATATTGCCAAAGATTCTACACAAGCTACTATTGCTATTAATGCAGACAAAACCGTTCCGCTGGAAGATGTTGTAGCCATTATGCGCATTGCTAGGGATATGGGCGCCCGCACTACATTGCTGGTAGATAATAAGAAGCAGTAATTGTCTGAACCAGGATTGTGAAAATTGTCTGAACCAGGATTTTGAAGATTAAAGGATTAGCAAGATTACACCTCGTCTTATTGTATGATTAGTTTGAATGGAAGAACTATGAACTGCGAACTATCAAACTATTGACTACAGACCAATGACTATCGACTATAATCACAACTGAACCCTAATCATTCTATCTTTTCCCTGCAGATCTTTTCTAAGGTCAATTTTTTTAAACCCTTTTTGTTTGTAGAGATCAATTACAGCTTTGCCCATGGCTTCATGTATTTCCAGGTAAATACAACCATGCTCACTAAGATGTGTAGCCGCAAAATTGGCAATATTGCTGTAAAATAATAATGGGTCTTCGTTGGGTACAAACAAGGCAAGCTGCGGTTCGTATGCAAGAACATTAACAGCCATATCAAGTTTATCTTTCTGCGGAATATAGGGTGGGTTGCTAATGATAATATCAAATACCGGCAACTGGTTGCGATCTGCATCATTTAAAATATCGAGCAAATGAAAATTGATAGCAAGATTTTGATCAGTCGCATTTTTTTTAGCAACAGCAAGGGCACCGTTGCTAACATCACATGCATGAACTTCGGCAGGCGGTAAATATTTTTTTATGGTTAGTGGAATGCAGCCGCTACCCGTACCAATGTCTATTATTTTTACAGTACTCTTATTATTGGTAAGATCTTTTATTACCCAATCAACCAGTTCTTCTGTTTCCGGTCTTGGAATCAAAACATTTTCATCGGTATATAATTTCATTCCGCCAAACCATGTTTCGTGCAATACATATTGTACGGGTTCGTGATTGACTAATGCGTCTGAATATTTTTCGAGCAATTCTTCCTGCGCAGTATTTAGCGTATTGTTTTTATTAACGATGCGATCGATCTTTTGCCAGCCGGTTACATTTTCTATAACCATGTCGGTAATATTAACCGCTTCTTTTTTTTCGTAAATACGCAAAAGCTGTAAACGCAATTGCAGGGCTGCTTCCTGGATGGTCATACGGCAAACTTAAGAAGCTTTTAGCTATTAGCCATTAGCTGCTAGCAGATCCATTCCAAAAGAAGCTGAGTAGATCAGTTTTATAACTTTGCAGAAATTCTCAGTCGCAGCGATAAGAGTATAAAAACTGGCATTGGTGTACAACTTAATCAGTTTCAAACTGTCTTTTGCTAACAGCTAACAGCTAACAGCTAACAGCTAACAGCTAACAGCTAACAGCTAACAGCTCGCCACTTTCTCCCCTAATAGCTTATTTTTGCTGCCTTGCAAATTCACGAAACATATATGCACCGGTGTATAGAGCTGGCCAGGCTAGGGGCTGGTGCTGTGGCGCCAAACCCAATGGTGGGTGCCGTACTGGTACATGAAAACCGTGTGATAGGCGAGGGTTATCATATGCAGTACGGGCAACCGCATGCAGAAGTGAATTGTATCAATTCGGTTAAAGAAGAGGAAAAGTCATTGCTACCGCACTCAACAATATACGTTTCTCTTGAACCCTGCGCACATTATGGAAAAACGCCGCCCTGCGCAGATTTAATCATCGCAAAAAAAATACCGGCAGTTGTAATTGGAAGCCGCGATCCATTTAAAGAAGTAGATGGAAAGGGAATAGAAAAATTGCTGGCTGCTGGTATAAAAGTGGAATATCCTGTTCTTGAGAGTGAATGCAATGATGTAAACAAACGCTTTTTTACTTTTCATACCCGGCACAGGCCTTATATAATTTTAAAATGGGCACAAACTGTCAATGGCATTATTGGCAATGAAGATCATTCGCGGCTTTTGATAAGCAATGAATTTACCAATCAGTTAGTACACAAATGGCGAAGCGAAGAAGCTGCCATACTTGTTGGTACCAACACTGCTTTGTTTGATGATCCTGCTCTTACCACACGTTTATGGAAAGGCAATAATCCTGTAAGATTGGTGGTAGACATGGATTTGCGTTTGCCATCTTCCCTGCAATTGTTTAATGGTGAAGCCAGGACGATTGTTTTTAACAGTCGCAAACACGAAGAGCGAAATAACCTTTTGTATTACCAGGTAACTGAAGATGTTAGTTTGGCAGATCAAATATGCAATGCGCTTTACCAGTTGAATATTCAGTCTGTTTTGGTAGAAGGTGGTGCACAACTGCTGCAAACTTTTATTGATAACAATATGTTTGATGAAGCAAGGGTGATTACCAATACAACGATGCAAGCTGCAACAGGTATTTCTGCGCCAGTTGCAGGTAATTTAGAGTTGATAAACATGCAGCAGTTGCAATCAGATATCATTCATTTTTATAAACCTGCAATTAAATAAGCCCTATGTTGTTTTTAATAGGCAGTATTATTCTTACTTCTTACCTCACACTTTGTTTTAAAGTAACAGGGCGTTTGCACATTAATACTTTCCAGGCCATTGTGTTTAATTACCTTACGTGTGTTATTACGGGTTCGTTGTTCAATGGATATTTTCCTATTACGCAAACAGCTATGCAACAACCCTGGTTTGTATGGGCAGCAATGATGGGTTGTGTTTTTATTGCCACGTTTAATATTGTTGGTTTTACCACGCAGAAGATGGGTGTATCAGTAGCGTCTGTTGCTAATAAATTATCACTCATTATCCCTTTTATCTTTTCTATTTTTTTGTACAACGAAAAAGTTACAGGTTTTAAAATAGCAGGTATAGTGGTTGCGCTGATAGCAGTTTATCTTACAGTAAAGCGAGACAATTATGAAGAGAACAAGAAAGTAAACAACTGGTTATTTATATTGCCGGTATTGCTTTTTGCGGGCAGTGGATTATTAGATACAATGATAAAATATACTGAACAACGTTTTTTAAATGGCAGCAACAACAACGATTTTTTAATTACCGCTTTTGCCAGTGCTGCTACCATAGGGTTGCTTGCTCTTTTTATACTTGTAATAACCGGCAAGCAAAAATTTGAATACAAAGCCGTACTTGCCGGAGCTGCTATTGGTTTTCCAAACTATTTTTCTATATGGTGCCTGATGAAGGTATTAAAACAATATGCAGGTAACAGTTCAGCAATTATACCGGTTAATAACATGGGCATTGTTTTGTTTAGTGCGTTGGCAGCATGGGTATTGTTTAAAGAAAAATTATCGGCGGTTAACTGGGCGGGAATTATTTTAGCAGTTTGCGCTATTGCGCTGATAGCATTTGGTTAAGCAAAGAATAGAAATACAATGATTGAAAAAGAGTTTTTTTATACGATAGATAAAACCAATACTGCAGAATTTAAAGACAGGGGCAGCAGGTTTATTGCAATTGCTTTTCCAATAGCAGCAAAAGAAGAATTTAAAACAATTATTGCATCGGTAAAAGCAGAACATCCCAAAGCATCGCATTTTTGTTTTGCATACCGTATAGGACTAGACGGTAATAATTTTAGATCTGGTGATGATGGCGAACCTTCAGGCTCTGCAGGCAAACCTATATTAGGACAGATAGACAGCAAAGAACTGACGAACACATTGATTATTGTAGTACGTTATTTTGGTGGAAGCCTGCTTGGTGTTCCTGGTTTAATTAATGCTTATAAAACTGCTGCATCACTTGTATTGCAGGTAACGCCTGTAATACAGAAACAGGTAGAAATAAATTATAGCCTCCAATTTGATTATACTATGATGAACGAGATTATGATGATTGTAAAACAATATAATTGCACTGTACTTAGCCAGGAAATGCAATTGTTTTGCAACATGCATATTGGCATTCCCATCAACCGTACAGATGCCGTATTAAACAGGCTAAATGATATAAGAAATGTAGAACTCGCAAAATTAAATTAAGCTGCTCCTGGTAAACGGCCCGGATTTAGGGGCAATTCATTTTATTTATTGATTGAGCAAAATAATTCCCGCCAAAGGATACAAAATCTTTTTTCGTTGCTTCAATGCGGTTTAATTTTTTGAAAAATGCAGCGGCATAATTATTGATGCAGTTGTATTACTACCCCATAGTATTTCTCCTATACCTCTCTTTTTTTTACCCTCTTAAAAAATCAAACGTATGATTCAAATCTACACGTGTGCTAAATGCTTTTGCCAAAACTTTTTACTAGCAGTACTCACTGTTTTATTTTTCCTACCATCATTCGCTCAGCCCGTTATTGGTTTTACTTCAGTTATAAACAGTACTGTGCCGGCAGGAGGTGCACTAAGCAGTCCTATTGACATTGTAAATGCCGGAGATGGTACTAACCGTTTATTTGTTGTACAGCAGGGTGGCATTATAAAAGTGTTTAACCAAAGCCCTATGAGTTATATCGGCAATTTTTTAACGGTAACCGGTATTAGTTCTGGTGGCGAGCGGGGGTTATTAAGTATGGCGTTTCATCCTGATTATAAAAACAACGGCTATTTTTTTGTGTATTATACAAACACAAGTGGGGATATAGAACTGGCAAGATATCATACGCCTTCGGGTACACCCAATACTGCAGACCCTGCATCCAAACAAGTATTGCTAACTATTCCTCATCCCGGGCAAAACAATCATAACGGAGGTAAATTAAATTTTGGTGCTGATGGCTACCTGTACTTTGCAACAGGCGATGGTGGCGGCGGAGATGATCTTCCAAATAATGCGCAAACAGGTACTTCTTTGCTGGGCAAGATGCTGCGTATAAACGTTGGCGTAATTGAACCGGCATCCTATTCTATTCCTGCCGATAATCCGTTTCTTGTTCCCGGCGATGGAATAAATGATGAGATATGGGCTTTGGGATTAAGAAACCCTTTTCGCTGGAGTTTTGACAGGCAAACGCATGATATGTGGATTGGCGATGTTGGACAAGGTGCATGGGAAGAAATTAATTTCAGGGCAAATGGAAGCACAGGCGGTATTAATTATGGATGGCATTGTATGGAAGGAACGCATGTAAATCCTAACCCTTCTATTGTTTGTACTGTTCCGGGTGTGTATGCACCACCTGTTCTTGATTATCCGCATAACAATTCACAGGGTGGTTTTGCAGTTATAGGTGGGTATGTATATCGTGGTTCATTATATCCTGTAATGGCCGGCCATTATATTTTTGCTGATAATATTTCTGACAATGTGTGGCTATTGCCGCCTGGTGGTGCAGCAGCAGATACAATTGAATTCAGGAATGCACTTGCAAACATCAGTGCTTTTGGTGAAGGAGAAAATGCGGAACTTTTTGTTACAACTTTGGACGGACAAGTGTTTAGCGTAACAGCCAGCGGAAGTTCAGCATTGCCTGTAACACTTACTGGTTTTTCCGGAACTGCTAAAGCAGGTTACAATGAACTAAACTGGCAGGCAAATAATGAGCTGCATTTTAAACAGTTTGAAGTTGAATACAGCGATGATGGACTTCATTATATGCAAGCTGGTATAGTTGCAGCTGCAAATAGCGGCAATTATAATTACAAACATTCTATCGCTTCAGATAAGAAATTGTATTACCGTTTAAAGATGGTTGACATAGATGGCAAATTTGAGTATTCAAAAGTTATTATCATTGCTCCTTTAAGTGCAAGCAACAAAAACTTTGTAACGCCTTCAATTGTATCTAACGGGCAAATAACCGTTGCACTTAGTGAAACTTATAGCAATCTGCAGGTTATTAGTATGGAAGGAAAAACAATTTATAATGAATCCATTACCGGCCGCACAGGAAAAATTACAGTACAACTTTCGTTTGCAAAAGCAGGTCAATATTTAGTTAGACTGGTTGGAAATGGAAAACAATTAACGCAAAAGATTTTGGTGCAGTAGGTCATCTACTGATTTATAAAATATGAAGTTGATCTTTTATTGAGGATTAAGCATATTGCTAAATTCCTTAAGGGTCATAATATTTAATAAAGGGAAAGAATTATTTTTTAAATCAGTAATAGCAGAATCATTTGAAACGAGTATAGTGGCTTCTGCAGCTATGTAAGTATCAATAAACTTATTATCATCAGCATCTTTTTTTGCTAGTTGCCAGTTATAATGAACAACAATATGCATGAAATTATCGCTTACTTCAAATAGGCTCATGATATTATTGGTAACATCTGGCCCCCAGAAGCGGCTAAAAATTTCTTCGTATTCAAGAATGATTTCAGCGTTTACACAAATTGTAAACTTGTTGTCGAGAAAGGCGTCAAATACATTTCTGTAAGCAGATTTTTTGCCAATGCAGCTAATAAGGCAATTGGTATCTATTACTATCTTCATCAGGCCCCTTTAAATTTGGAACCCGTTTCTTTGCTTTTTAACCAGCTTTCGTATAGATCAGCTGTATAATTTTTTTCGTTTTCAGTTTTTTCAATTGCAACATCCAGTTGTCTGGCGAAATAGTGACGTAAAAGTGATTTTATATCAGCTATTTGTTTTTCAGTTGCCACATATTTTAAACTTTTCAGAAACTCTAATTGAAGTTCTGTAAGATTTGAATTATTTGCAACAGGCGATGGCATATTTATCACATTTAATATTATGAAGTTACAAAAAAAATGAAATTCTGCAAGTCGGCGAAGCATACTGTAAATTCACCTATAATAATCATTTCCTAAACCGCTCGCTCACTACTAATTCTTTGCTGCCTGCAGTATACGTATAAAAACCTTCTCCGCTTTTTACACCCAGTTTTCCTGCGGTGACCATATTTACCAATAAAGGACAAGGTGCATATTTGGGATTGCCAAAACCATCCTGCAAAACTTTTAATATAGAAAGACAAACATCAAGTCCAATAAAATCTGCAAGCTGCAATGGCCCCATAGGATGCGCCATGCCCAGCTTCATTACGGTATCAATTTCATTTACGCCAGCCACGCCTTCATACAAACTGTAAATGGCTTCATTAATCATTGGCATTAATATGCGGTTGGCAATAAAACCCGGATAATCATTTACCACGCACGGCGTTTTTCCCAATTGAAGCGTAAGCGCAACAATTGCATCTGTAACAGCTTTACTGGTTGCATAGCCGTTGATGATCTCCACTAACTTCATTAAAGGCACGGGGTTCATAAAATGCATGCCTATTACAGCTTCTGGTCTTTTGGTAACTGCAGCAATTTTAGAAATGGAAATAGAAGATGTATTGCTGGCAAGTATTGCACCGGCAGGCGCAGCAGCATCAACCTGTTTAAATATATCCAATTTAATAGCAGTATTTTCTGTTGCGGCTTCAATAACCAATTGTGCATCTTTTACACCTTCTGCAATATTGGTAACGGTTTGCAGATTTTTTAGCGCTGCTTCTTTTACTGTGGTTGTAATTGTTTCTTTGCTAACCTGCCTGTCGAGATTTTTTGTAATGGTAACAACAGCTTTGTCTAACTGCGACTGTGCTACATCTATAAGCTTCACCTTAAAACCATTCTGCGCAAATACGTGGGCTATGCCGTTTCCCATAGTACCGGCACCGATAACTGAAACATTACTAAACATGGTCTATGTATTTTTTAATGTCTGATGGCTGATGTGATGATGTCTGATTTCCTTAGCCTCACGTTTATCGCCTCACGCCTCACGTATTCATTTCCACATTTGCCACGTTCATCACATTTCCACATTTTTTGCTGCCCAAAGATATACTGATGAAGTGATTGCGACGCCCGTCCGAAAGGGTGAAAATAAATTTTAGTTTATTCATCCGGGCGGGCAACGATGTTGCTATGAAAAACAAAAGCTGGTATCTGGGAAATGAAGGATTTATTATAATTGCTGATTTTCAAATTTCGAGATTTTGTGATTTGCTCTTATCTGCGGCCAAAATAAATCTCAAAACCCCTACATCCCACAATCAGAAATTTTCACATTACCCACATTCATCACACTTCCACATTGATTTTATTTGTTTTTAAAATCACCTCTTTTCCATGCAGAAATAAAATCGGCCCAGGCCAATGGATTAAGCAGGCCAATAGGAGGGGTTTGGCCCTGGTAATAATATTTTTTTGCGCCTTGTGCAAGGGCATAGTTGGCAGACTCTCGCCCATCCCTGGGAAGACCCTTCATTAACGCACGCCGGGTGGCGGCATCATTATTTTTACGGAGTATTTCCAGGTCATCGTCTGGTATATCGGTGTTTACAAAATCACGTTCAAACTGCTCTCTGGTAGGCCTGGGTTTAATAATTGTAGCGGGCAGGTAAACAGTATCTGTTACCATTAGCTGAATAATGCTTTGCTGGCTGCCTTCTAAATTTTTGGATATTTCTACAAGCTTCGGTTTATAGCCAATACTGGTAAATTCTACTTTGTCGCCCTTTAAAACAACGATGGAGAAAACGCCCTGTTCGTTGCTCATGGTACCGCGGTTTTGCCCTTTTACTATAACGCTTACGGAAGGAATGCCTTTTAAACTATCGGCCGTCATAACTATACCGTATAGCTGCACTACGGAATCTTTTAACTGAGCAAACTGCGCCTGTGATTTACACACCATTGCAACCACGAAGAATGTAAAAAGTAGCAATCTTTTCATCCGTACAATTTGTTTTGTAAAGGTCGGTTATTTAATCTACAGCCCTGTTTATTGTCCCCGCCGCCCTTCGTAATTAATTTATTTTTAATTACCTGCATACATTCACACTCTACTTGTTTAAGCTGATGTGAAGGCTTCAAAGATAATTACTTCATTTTTCAGAAATGCAACAAATTGCCCCCGCTAATGGTTAATTTTGCAGCAAAATTGTTTTTTTAACATAACCTTTTTAGCGATAATGACGCAGCAGCAAATTTTAAGTGCTTTAAGTAATGTGCAGGAACCCGATTTAGGCAAAGATCTCGTTACCCTTAATATGGTAAAAGATATTGTAATAGAAGGCAACATGGTTTCTTTTACCGTTGTGCTTACCACACCCGCATGCCCCATGAAAGATATGATGCGCAATGCCTGTGAGAATGCTATTAAACTACTGGTTAACAAAGAAGCTATTGTAAAAGTAAATTTTACTTCAAATACGTCTACCAATAGAAAAGATGGCGGACAGGTATTGCCCAAAGTAAAAAATGTAATTGCGGTAATGAGCGGAAAAGGCGGCGTTGGTAAAAGTACTACTGCCGCAAACCTTGCACTGGCACTTGCACAAGGCAATGCAAAAGTGGGTTTAATGGATGCAGATATTTATGGCCCAAGCGTACCCATTATGTTTGGTGTTAGGGGCGAAAGGCCTATGATGATGGACATGGGCGAAAATGAAAAAGCCAAGATTGTTCCTATAGAAAAATATGGCATCAAATTAATGAGTATTGGTTTGCTGGTAGACGATAAAAGCGCTGTTGTATGGCGTGGCCCTATGGCCAGCAGTGCCATACGCCAGTTTGTAACAGATGTGTACTGGGGAGAACTGGATTACCTTGTTATAGATATGCCGCCGGGCACAGGCGATATTCACCTTACAGTTTTGCAAACTATTCCGGTTACAGGTGCAGTTATTGTTACTACACCGCAGGATGTAGCACTTGCAGATGCAAAAAAAGGTATTGCTATGTTTGGACAAGCGCAACTGAAAGTGCCCATCATAGGCCTTATAGAAAACATGAGTTATTTCACGCCAGCAGAATTGCCCAATAATAAATATTACATTTTTGGAAAAAATGGCGGAAAGAAACTAGCAGAAGAATTTGACATACCATTGCTGGGACAAATACCATTGGTGCAAAGCATTCGCGAAGGCGGAGATACAGGCGTGCCCATTATGATGAGCAACGATGAAATTACCAAAGATGCATTTGTCTCTTTTGCTGCGCAAACGGTAAGGAGTATTTCTATGCTAAATGCACAGATTGAAACAGCAAGAGTGGCTGAAGTTGTTGTTTAATTAGTAATTAAGAATTGTTGTTTTTTTTGGAGTCAACAATTGGAACGCTATTAAGCATTGTTGCCACGCTCGGTTCAACTTTTTATAACATTGGGCAACAATATTGTTGATGAACGCAGATGATGAAGATTGTAATGATAAGCAATGATTTTTATTGTAATAATATTTTCATAATAATCATCTTAATCATAAAAATCTGTGTTTAATTAATAAAAATATTTTTCATCAAAACCCGCTGTCGGCAATTCATAAACCATTTTGCGGAGAGGCACCCCTCTCCAGCGAAGCAGGAGAGGGGACGGGGGTGAGGTCATCTTTCATCTATGTACAACTTTCAGCATTTTAAAGAAAAAGACTTTTCCGTTATAAAGCAGTTTATGCAGGACAATGCTTTTGCGTTTATTATTGGTTGCAATACAAACTTGCAACCCGTTGCTTCACAAATACCTTTGTTGATAGAAGAGCGTGGCGATAAACTTTTTTTGCTGGGCCATGTACAGCGCAAAACAGATCACCATCTTGCATTTGAACAAAACCCCAATGCATTGGCTGTGTTTACTGGTCCGCATACTTATGTTAGCGCAAGCTGGTATACCAATCAGCAACAGGCTTCTACATGGAATTACATGTCTGTACATGCACGCGGACAGGTAAAATTTCTTGATGATGCTGGTCTTTTAGATATATTAAAACGTACAACGTCTTTTTTTGAAAACAATCCGCACTCGCCTTCATTGGTAGAAAAAATGACCGAAGAGTATGTTAGCAAAAACATGAAAGCTATTGTTGCTTTTGAAATGGAAGTAACTGCAATAGACAATGTTTTTAAATTAAGCCAGAACCGCGATAAAGAAAGTTATCATAAAATAACAGAAGAACTAAAAGCGCAAGGCGGCCAGGCAGCTGAAGTTGGTAATGAAATGGACAAGCGCAGATCACAATTATTTAATGATTAGATTATAATTCTGTGTAGATCTTTGCTTTTTCCCAATGGTTGGTCTCCTCACCGGTTACAAACCGTGCCGGAAAGAATTGTGTGTTCAATAGAAATTACATGTATTTAAAAAAAGATTTTTTAGAACTGTTGCTGGTTATTCTTGCAGTAGCCGGTTGTCATACCGCAAAACTGGTAAAAATGAACCTGCCCGCATTTGATACCGAAGCGCATCGTGGTGGCCGTGGCCTTATGCCAGAGAATACAATTCCCGCTATGCTTAATGGCCTTTCGCTTGGTGTAACTACATTAGAAATGGATGCAGTGATTACAAAAGACGAACAGGTAATTCTTTCTCATGAACCTTTTTTTAATCATGAAATAACTACAAAGCCCGATGGTGGTTTTATAGATGAAAAGGATGAAAGAAAGTATAATGTATATACCATGACCTATGCAGAAACGCAACAATTTGATGTGGGCATGAAACCTCATCCGCGTTTCCCGCAGCAGCAAAAACTAAAAGTGCACAAACCATTATTAAGCGATGTAATTGACAGCGCTGAAGCATTTGCAGTGGCAAAACACATACAACCGCCTTTTTATAATATTGAAACAAAAACACAGCCGTTTACTGATAATGTTTTTCATCCGGCGCCGGAAACATTCGTTAATACGCTGATGAAAGTAATTTTGGATAAGCATATAAGTGAGCGGGTTATTATACAATCATTCGATTTTCGCACTTTGCAAATTGTACATGCAAAATATCCTGGTATAAAAACAGCTTTGCTGATTGAAGATTATGATAAAAGATCTTTAGAAGAACAATTAAACCAGCTTGGGTTTACACCAACTATTTATAGCCCGGCATATAAACTGGTTAATGCAAGCCTGCTGCAGGCCTGTCATCAAAAAAATATAAGATTGATTGCCTGGACAGTAAACAGCAAAGAAGAAATTGAGGCACTTAAAAAATTAGGTGTAGATGGAATAATTAGCGATTACCCCAATTTGTTTTTTTAATGATTGTTGCAACAATTGCATAAACTAATCTGCGCATCTGCGGCAATATCAAAAGCAACAAACGTTCCTACGGAACGATACTAATTATTAAAAATTGGTTCTACCCATCAAATGTTCCTACGGAACATAAAAGTCTGAATTGGCAATATTGCATTACTTATGGTAGAGCTAGAGATTTAACTGGTGTTAACAATTGCATAAACTAATCTGCGTATCTGCGGCAATATCAAAAGCAACAAACGTTCCTACGAAACATAAAAGTCTGGATTGGCAATATGGCATTACTTATGGTAGAGTTAGAAGTTTAACTGCTGTAACAATTGCATAAATTAATCTGCGTATCTGCGGCAATATCAAAAGCAACAAACGTTCCTACGAAACATAAAAGTCTGGATTGGCAATATGGCATTATCTATGGTAGAGTTAGAGGTTTAGCTGCTGTTAACAATTGCATAAACTAATCTGCGTATCTGCGGCAATATCAAAAGCAACAAACGTTCCTACGAAACATAAAAGTCTGGATTGGCAATATGGCATTATCTATGGTAGAGTTAGAGGTTTAGCTGCTGTAACAATTGCATAAATTAATCTGCGCATCTGCGGCTAAGACAATAAGAAATCACAAGATCCAACAATTCCAAAATCAGCAATCTTACTCTTAGAACTTAAGAATCTTCTTCACAATAACATCATTGCCCATAACAGCCCTTACAATATATGCGCCTGCCGAGTAACGGCTAATATCAAGCGTATAATAATTGGATTGGCCGTTTGCAATAATCTCAGCAACCTTTTGTCCGCTTGTATTAAATATAGCAATGCCTTTAAGATTAGTTGGTTGCGGGTAAAATTGTACAGTAACCAATCCACTGGTAGGACTTGGCGTAACAAGGAAGCCCCTGCTTTTTAAATTGGGATTTATTGTAACAGTATGCAGGTTTACATCATCAATATAAATATTGTTTTCCTGGCCTGTTGTATTTCTAAATGCCAGCAATATTTTTCCTGCGCCAATATAACTGCTAAGGTTAACAGAGTCTTTTCTCCATTCTGAAGCTGTGGGTACAAAAGATGTTGTAAGTGCGCCAGTATGTGTAATGAGCGTACTTCCCCATTTTTTATAAAGACTGGTATAGGTGTTGCCGCAATCTTTGCTAACAAGTACTTCAAGCGTATCCCAGTTATTGCTGTTTGTAGTTACATCGGTATAAACAGCTGCAGCTACCTGGAAAGAAAGAAAAGCAGAGTCGTTACCGGCTGGTAATATTACATCAGGCATGCGCAAATAATCCTGCTGCCCAATAGCTGTATAATTAAAGTTATTGATCATTACACTGCTATTGCCTGTCTTGGCTACGCCAGTAACTTTTTGCCAGGTAATGCCGCCATCGTTGTTTACAATATCCCAACCGTTTGCAGGAGGAAATTCAGTGCCTTCAAAACTTTCCTGGAATGCATTTAATGGGTCATAGTAATGAAAGTTCATGGTAAGTGTATCATTCAGCAAATTCTGATCAACACCATTGTTGGGTTTGGATAAATATATTTTAAGCACATGCTCGCCGGCTGTAATAGTTGTAGCATTCAATGTAACATCCTGCGAAGCTAATGTTGCCAGCGAACCTGTCCACGGAGTTGTTGCTATAACAGTATTGTCAATTACAGTTGTAATGCTAACAGAAGTGAGTGTTTGAGAACCCCTGTTTCTTATGGTAATAGCAGGCGTAAGAGAATTGTTGCAGATACGTGTTGATGGTTGGTTCACAGATTTCAACTGTGCGTCGAGGTTATAAGTGACCGGTGGCTGGCATGCAATGGAATTTAGTAACGAAGATCTGTATACAAGAAATGCATTTTCCATGCGCACTACCTGCAGTGGTGTAAACATTACAAGACAATTGTCGTAAGTATAGTCCATGTAATTCTGGTACATAATGCCATTGCCTGTTGGCGTACAATTATCTGTTTTTATACCAGTAACACAAACGGTACTGGAGTTGCCCTGGTTAGGTGTATCGTCTACTTCGTCTGTACCCGTACATGTGCCCCCATCATCTCCCCAAATATGAATAAGGTTGAAATAGTGGCCTGTTTCATGTGTAAGCGTTTTACCACCGCTGTATTGTGGTATAGATCCGCCGGGTAATGATTCGTAATCAATAACCACACCTTGTTCATTAGGGTTGCCAGTGCCTGGAAATGTACCATAACCAAGTATGCCATTGGAGAGCTGGCAGATCCATACATTGTAATAACTGTTAGGGTCCCATATATCTGTACCGCCTGTTGAAGTATGTTTTACACCATCATCAGTATTAGAGAATGATGTTTTTGTTGTTGTAACCCTGTGAATGCCATTGGTAGGTTCGCCATTGGGGGTTTGTTGTGCAAGACAAAATTGTATGGCAGATTTGCCAAACAGAGATTTAAAATAAGAAGGGATATTTACTGAATCGCCGTTAAGGCCTGCATAATCTTTATTCAATGTATCTAGCTGTGCCTGTATTTGCGCATCTGTAACAAGCGAAGGATTGGTAAGCACAATATGAAAAACAACCGGAACTACCAGCGCCGTTCTGTTTCCGTTTTGCTGGTTTTGAACATCTGACAACCTGTAATTGCCCGACCTTACTATATTATTAAACCTTGCTTTTTCTGCTTCAAATTGTTTTTTCAATTGCGGGTTTGTCTGAAATTTGATTTCCAGGTTTTGCATGGTGCCGCACCGTTCCGGTATTGTCCTGCTATTTTTTTGGCCATGCAGCATTACAGCACAAGCAATGTACAGTACAAAAAAACAAGCAGGTTTAATAAATTTCATAGTCTCCTTATTAGTAAACAGTCCTAATTGTTTGCACAATGATAATAATTAATAAAAGATAAGTGCCGGAATCACTTAAACATAATAAACTTAGTTGTTGGTGGGTGGTTTTGCCTGTTAATAATAATAGCCGGGTTAATACTTTTTACAATTGTTGAAACAGGCACGCAACAATAAATACGTTGAAGGTTATTGGTATGTTGGGTTAGTATACCGTTATTTCTTTTAAATACAACTGCCATTCATTAACACTTTATTTGCAATACACCTTGCCATTCATTTTTGTTATTTATTAAAAGGACGAAGCCTGTTTCAATAAAAATTTATACCTGATGATATTGTCTTCAAATATACGGATTCTATCTTCTCCTCCGGGCGGAAGGCCGGGCGGTGGCATCATTCCATCTCCACCTGGGCCGCCAAGATCTGGGGGCGGAAGCATACCATTATCGTTCATCCCTTCCATATTCATTCCTCTCAATTATACCAATGGCTATCCGCGAATTTACTGCTGCTTTTTTAACAAGTGTGTTAAGGGGTAGTTGCGCTTCGTAAATCATCGTTTACAAAGTACAAAGCAACATGGAGTTCCAAGGGATAATTAAAAATAAGAATAGGAACGTCAATAAAAAGACAGTGTGCAGAAAATTATTTTTATGCCACATAATCGTGTTGGTTTAATAAAAATATTATGAGGGACATCGGCACAAAAAAAATATAGATGAAACCGGGTAATGTATCGGAGAATAATGGTGCATAACAAGGGCCTGGCCTGTATATCTGCCCTCATATTTCTTCTTATTTTTGGTAAATGAACAATACAAGGTATAATTTACTGGTTATTGCTTTTGCGTTTGTAGTATTAGCCGCCTGTAGCACAAGTAAAAAATTGGCTGAGCCGGCACAGCAACAAACAGATCCGCCTGCAATTGTTACACCAGCACCGCCAGTTGCAGTTATTCAACCAAACCTGGCAAAGACCGACACTTTCATGGAAGAGTTGCTGCAATCGAAGCCCGAGTATTTTTCGCAAATACTTAAAGAGCGAAAAGCAATGAAAGTGCAGGTTATTTATACGCAGATTAATCGTAAGGCAAATAATGAACCTGTGTTTACACCTTACTATTTTAATATAGATTCTTCAGAATATTTTTATCCTGCCTCTACTGTTAAACTGCCGATTGCGTTACTTGCATTGCAGGCTTTGCATGAACTTAGCCTGCCGGGGCTCGATAAAAACAGTACGCTTATTAATGAAGCAGCGTACAACAAACAAACCCCAGTTTATAATGATCCCTCTGCAATTGATGGAAGGCCTGTTGTTTCGCAATACGTAAAAAAGATTTTTATGGTGAGCGATAACGATGCGTTTAACCGTTTGTATGAATTTATGGGGCAGGAGTACATCAATTACAAATTGCATAAAATGGGTTATGCTGATGCAGAAATATTGCACCGGCTGCAAATAAGCATGAGCCCCGATGAAAACAGGCATACCAATCCTGTAAGTTTTTATGACGCTTCAGGAAAAGTATTGTATAAACAACCCATGCTGTATAATCAAACCCAATATAGCCTACGACATGATTCTGCAGGTAATGCTTATTATAGTGGCGGCAACTTAATTCATCACGCAATGGATTTCTCTACCAAAAACCGTATTGCGTTACAGGATTTAACGGATATTTTGCGAAGTGTTTTATTTCCGCAATCTGTATTGCCAAAGCAACGCTTTAATTTTACCGATGATGATTATAAGTTTGTAAAACAGTATTTGTCTCAATTGCCAACAGAAAGTATATATCCTCCATACAGTGCAGACACCGCCAATTACTGGCCGGCTTATTGCAAATTTTTATTGTATGGTTCGCAGAAAGGATCATTGCCGCCAAACGTACGTATATTTAATAAAGTAGGTGATGCTTATGGTTTCTTAACTGATGTTGCCTACATAGTTGACTTTGATAAAAAGATTGAGTTTATGCTGAGTGCAAGAATATATTGTAATGCTGATGGTGTTTTAAATGATGACAAGTACGATTATGAAACAGTTGGGTTTCCGTTTATGAAACAACTTGGACAACTATTTTATGATTATGAATTAAAGAGGCCACGTGCAGTTACACCAGATTTATCCTCCTTTAAAATGAATTACGACAAATAAGCAGTACCCTTTATGAAGTATTTTGCATGGATTGTTTTTATTGGCGCATGTGTTTTTTGTGCTTGCAGAAAAACCAACAACACTACTACCAGCGTTCTGTTTTACAATGGTACCTGGTCTTTATCTGCTATTTCTGCAGCATGGAACGGTACTGATATTATTGCAACACCTATTGCGCAAGGCCAGAGTTCTGTAACACCCGATTCTGCTTATATACAGGTGCAGGCTGGTACTAATCTTGTTACACTAAAATCTGGCAGCACAACCCTGCTCGATAAAAATATTTATACAGCAGCAGCTACTGGCAGCAGTTTTATTTTTTTTGATACCAGTGCTACTGTTACTGCCCCGGTACGTATTCTTCAACTTACAGATGATTTAACGAAACCGGATACTGGCCGCATAAAATATAGAATCATTAACCTCGTGCCAGATACTACAATTAAAGTTGATACATGGCTGGTTAATGGTACTGCAGACAGTGCAAGGCTTGACTCTTCTGCTACTTTTATTGGAAAAAATGCAACTGCAGATGTTGTGCAGGGTTTTAGTGCGCAGCCATATTATGCCAGCAGCTATACAATAAAAGTAAAAAAAAGCGGTACGGAAACGGTGTATGCTTCTATTAATCAATATCCGTTTGTTCTACAAAATACCTATAGCATAATTTTTTCCGGGCTTCTAACGGGAACGGGCAGCACCGGTTTTAAATTATCTGTATTGCATCATCATATTCCTTAGTGAGCTGTGTGAAGTAATTTAATGATAATATTTACCACATAGCCACATAGAAACAATAGGCACACATAGAAGGTCTATGTGAAACTATGCACCTATGATTCTATGTGGTAAAGGGTAAGATAGAAGAATTGTTTTAATAGTTAGTACAGGTAAAAATTTGCTAATCTCCTGTAATGTATTTTTCATTGAACTCAATCAGGTATTTTGCTATAATCTTATTGGAAATATAATTGTCTTCCTTAAATCTTTTTAATAATTCAGGATCTGAAGTAAAGAACTTTTTAAGGTTGCGATAAGAAGCTTCTTTAATTTTCCCTTGTTGATCAACAAACATTAAATCTAATGAAGCTTTCATTGATGCAGTGCCAGCAGCAGTTGCTAAAGCTAGTAATGGAGGCCCTATTGCATATATTTGTTTTTGCCAAAAAATAAAAAAAGGATACTTTCCTATGTACTCTGCTTTGGGGTAACGCGTTTTTACCATTGTTATTTGATGTTGAATAAAGACATCTTTTCCATCGCAAAATCCCCATATTTCAGGCATTTTTGCATGAGGGTCAGTTAGTTTGTAATTGGCTGATATGATATTAGAATCATTTTTATTTCTTGTAAAATAAGTAATAGTGACGTCTGGATTTAATGATGGGGCATTGTTTAGATATTCTTCGTAAGTTTTATAAAAGCCTTTTTTTAATTGTGAACTGTTATAAATTTTTGTCGTGTCGTTTTGAGACAGGGAAGCTATTGTTGAAAAGGTAAACAGTATGAAGAGGATTCTTTTTCTCATAGAGAAAACTTATAAAGTTTAAGTAGGAAAGATACAGTACTTTTCTTTTTATGCAATAATCCGCCACCCCATTTGCGTGAAATTTTATAAAAATTTATCTATACTTAAAAATATATATTTATAAGCCGCTAGCGTTTTGCGCAATGGTAATTTTATGTAAGTTGCTGAGATCCCTCCTTCGTCGGTATTGCAAAAGCAGATTAGTATAATTTTGCCAGTAGGGATATTTATTACGAATACACAAGGAGCACAGAGAAGATTATTGTCCTACCAATCCTTTAATCTTATAAATCCTGGTTCAGACAAAAAAAATCCTGCCTTATAAAAGACAGGATTAAATTATTTGAACGATTAATTATTATGCTACGGCTTTGTTTACCAAATCTGCCGCTTCGCTGAGTACAATTGCAGATTTTACTTTCAATCCGCTTTCGTCAATCAATTTTTTTGCTTCTACTGCGTTGGTTCCCTGCAAGCGTACTATGATTGGCACAGTTATATTGCCCATGCTTTTGTAAGCATCAATTACACCTTGTGCAACACGGTCGCAACGAACAATACCGCCAAAAATATTAATAAGAATAGCTTTCACTTTTGGATCTTTCAGGATAATGCGGAAGCCAGCTTCCACCGTTTGCGCATTTGCGGTACCACCTACATCAAGAAAGTTAGCAGGTTCGCCACCGCTAAGTTTAATCATGTCCATAGTAGCCATTGCAAGTCCAGCGCCATTTACCATACAACCCACATTGCCATCAAGCTTTACAAAGTTCAGGTTGTATTTGCCAGCTTCTACTTCTGTAGGATCTTCTTCACTAATATCACGCAATGCTTCCAGTTCTGGATGGCGCATCATAGCGTTATCATCAAGGTTCATTTTGCAATCAACAGCAATGATTTTTTCGTCGCTTGTTTTAAACAATGGATTTATTTCCAGCATAGAGCAATCCAAACCAACATAAGCATTGTATAAATTGGTTACAAATTTTACGCAGTTCTTTAATGCTTCACCACTTAACCCTAAATTAAAAGCAATCTTTCTTGCCTGGAAGGGTTGTAACGTTCCGCCGGGATGAACCCATTCTTTAAATATTTTTTCTGGTGTATCGTGCGCCACGTCTTCAATGTTCATACCACCTTCGGTGCTGTACATAATTACGTTTTGTCCTTTGGCCCTGTCAAGCAATACAGACAAATAAAATTCTTTTACAGGGTTAGCACCTGGATAATAAACATCCTGCGCAATCAATACTTTATTAACTACTTTGCCAGCTTCACCTGTTTGTATAGTAACCAGTGTACCGCCCAATATGCGGCTTGCAATTTGTTTTACGTCTTCTGCATTTTTTCCAACGGCTACACCCCGCTGTTCAGTTCCCACAATCTTTCCTTTACCGCGTCCACCGGCATGTATCTGCGCTTTTACTACTGCAAAGCTATTTCCGTAAGTAACTTTCAATTGTTTATAAGCCTCCTCTGCCGCACCTGCATTGTCTACAGGAATGCCTTCCTGCACGGGCACATTGTATTTTTTCAATAATTCCTTGGCCTGGTATTCGTGAAGATTCATACAGTAAAAATTTAGTGACGAAGATAAGGGAAAGATGTTTATCCGGGAAAGGCATCCTTTTATCTAAAACAGGTTATGACCGTTTAAACTATTCAACTGGCGTACAGTCAATAACCAGCCCTGCTAAACCGGGAAACTAACATGAAAAAAACACTCCTTAGTATTTTGATGCTTACACTGGCTTTCTGTGGTTTTGCCCAGCAGGATACAATCGCAAAAAAGATTGATAGCGCAGTTACAAAGCTTAATACGCCTGCAAGCGATACTGCGGTAAAAAAAGCGGTTTCAAAATCAAAATCTTATTTTTTAGGTTCGCTCAGTTACCTTACCAATTCTGTATATAATGGAAGAAAAGATTCTGTTGCCACACCTTATATAACACCAATGATTGGGTATTACAACAAATCTGGCTTTTACATTAATGCAGCTTTATCTTATTTAGCCAGGGCAGGCAGCGGAAGGGTAGACCTGTTTAACATAGAAGCAGGATATGATTTTTATATTGGCGATTTTGATGGTGAAGTATCTGCCAGCAAATCTTTTTATAATAGTGCAAGTACCAATGTACAGGCATCAATAACAGGTAGTGTTTATTTTAACGGGGCTTACGACTTAGTTTATATAAAACCCACGTTTGAAGCGGGTGTTATATTTGGCACCAATCCCGATTATGTGTTCAATTTTGGACTTGAGCATACTTTTTACCAATTGAAAGACAAATTGCGCATAACCCCCACTTTTAGTGCATATGGCAGCACACAAAATTATTATGGGGCTTATTACGATAAACGAAAGATGAAAACAAAAAAGAAAACTGATGTTACGTATGAAGTAACTGCAGGTGTAGAAGACGCTTCTAAATATAAAATGTTGAATTATGAATTCAGCCTGCCAATAAGATATACGGTAAAGAAAAAAATCACCTTCAGCATAGTTCCTTTTTATGCAATACCAGTAAATCCTTCCATTGTAAAGGTAGAACTGAAACCGGTTAACGGTGGTAATACCATTACAAGATCTTCAGCTGAAGTAATCAGCAATAGCTTTTATTGCTATTTTGGACTGAGTTATAAATTTTGATGGCTGCATCAACTCAATACATCTCTGCTGCTCTTTCTTCTTTATGTTGCCATAATTTTTAATGGTAGTTTAAACCGTAATTTTGCAGTCGTATAAAAGACTGTAATAATAATGGATTTTTTAGCAGATATAGACAAATGCCTGGAGGTGTTAAAATCTGGAGGAATTATATTGTACCCAACCGATACCGTGTGGGGGCTTGGTTGCGATGCTACCAACGCAGCAGCAATAGAGAAAATATTTGCTGTAAAACAAAGATCAGAAGCAAAAAGCCTGATTGCATTACTTGCAGATGAAAGAGATGTGCTGCAATATGTAGCTGCACCCGATTTAAGTGTGTTCGATTACCTGGAAACAACAACAAAACCTACTACAGTAATTTACGATGGCATTATTGGTTTAGCAGAAAATATGCTGGCAGCAGATGGAAGCGCAGGCATACGTATTGTAAAAGAGCCTTTTTGTAAACACCTGCTGAAACGTTTTCGTAAACCTATTGTATCTACTTCGGCCAATATAAGCGGAGAGCCCACTGCAGCAAACTTTGCAGCAATAAGCGATAAAATAAAATCGGCTGTTGATTATATTGTTGAATACCGCCAGCAGGATAATACTGCTGCTGTTCCTTCTTCTGTTGTAAGATGGAATGGGGGAGAGGTTGAAGTGATAAGACCGTGATTAATGTGGGAATGGGTTAATGTGGGAAATGTGGAAATGGAGGAATAATGCTTTTGAATAGATAAAAGAAAGCTGATTGAGCAGATTTTTATGCGTAGGTATGATTGGACAAAGCATGAATGTGGAAATGAAAGAAAAATCATGGACTCTCCTGTTCCTCTGTGAAAAACTCCCGGGACTCTGTGGTAAAAAATGTCGGGATCACGATTCAAGGAATTTTCACATTTACCATATTTACCACATTTTCTTATTGGCTGTCTTATCTTTGTTGCCTGCAAAAATTCCTTGTTATACAAACAGCTTTTATTGGTGATGTGGTGCTTGCAACAGGCATCATTGAAAAGCTGCATGCATTTTTTCCAGATGCAGAAATAGATTTTTTATTGAGAAAGGGCAATGAAGCACTATTGGCCAACCATCCTTACCTGCACGAAGTATTGATATGGGACAAAAAAGACGGAAAAATAAAAGATCTGCGGAGACTGTTGGGCGTAATCAGGAAAAAGCAATATGATAAAGTAATAAACGTACAGCGCTTTGCCGCCACCGGCATACTAACTGCTTTCTCCCAGGCAAAAGAAAAAATTGGGTTCGATAAAAACCCGCTGAGCAATTTGTTTACTACACGCATTAAACATGTTATCAGTACCAGTAAGCAACCCAAACACGAAATAGAACGCAATAACGAACTGATTGCTCATTTTACTGATGAAAAAGTTTTTAAACCGCGATTGTATCCTTCAACTGAAGATTATAATGCAGTTGATATATACAAACAAACGGCCTATATCTGCATTGCACCTTCATCAGTATGGTTTACTAAACAATATCCTGCCGATAAATGGATCAGTTTTATACAAAAATTACCTGCTGCAATTACTATTTATCTTTTGGGTGCGCCATCAGACAAAGGTTTGTGCGATGGTATTATTAAAGAATGCAGCGGCAGTAAAGTGATTAATTTATGCGGCAAGCTAAATTTCCTTCAGTCGGCAGCATTAATGCACCATGCGCAAATGAATTATGTAAACGATTCTGCGCCTATGCATTTTGCATCTTCTGTAAATGCACCGGTAACTGCTGTTTATTGTTCTACACTGCCTTCATTTGGGTTTGGCCCTGTAAGTGATAAAAGTTTTATTATAGAAACTGAAGAAGCATTGGTATGCCGCCCCTGCGGTTTACACGGACGAAAAGCCTGTCCGCTAAAACATTTTAAATGCGCTTATACCATTACAGATGACCAATTGTTGAGAACCTTGAATAGTGTGACAAATGTGAAAATGTGATGAATCTGAAAATTCTTTTGGCCAAACAGGATAATTGTGCAATGGCTTCAATTTACAATTAAAGCATTTCTCACATTACCACATTTGCCACATTTCCACATTTTCTATTCCTTACTTTTGCAGCATGGAGATAAACTGCACGGAGCAGGAGTTATTTGTTTTTAATAAAATTGCGCATGCTGCGGAAGAATTGCAAATGCCCTGCTATATTATTGGTGGTTTTGTGCGTGACAAACTAATAGGCCGCAAAACAAAAGATGCAGATATTGTTTGCATAGGCAATGGTATTGATCTTGCCCATAAAGTGGCATCACTGTTTAATCCTGTTCCGCCTGTAGCTTTTTTTAAAACATTTGGCACTGCGCAAATAAAGCTTGCTGATTTTGAAATAGAATTTGTTGGGGCAAGAAAAGAAAGTTATAAATACCATAGTCGCAACCCGGAAGTAATGCCCGGAACTTTGGAAGATGATCAGAACAGGAGAGACTTTACCATTAATGCACTTGCCATCAGCCTTAATAAAAATGATTATGGCAAACTGGTAGATCCTTTTAATGGGTTAAAAGACCTGGATGCAAAAATTATTCAAATACCGCTTGATGCAGACCAGACTTTTAGCGACGATCCGCTGCGCATGCTGCGTGCCATCCGCTTTGCATCACAACTGCAGTTTACAATTAAAGAAGAAACATGGGAAGGGATAAAGCGAAACATACAGCGCATAAAAATTATTACACAGGAACGTATAACAGATGAGCTCAATAAAATATTGATGAGCACAAAGCCATCTGTTGGGTTTGATCTGTTATATAAAAGCGGTCTGCTGCATATTATTTTTCCGCCAATGGTTGATCTGGAAGGCGCCGAGTATATTGATGGCAAAGGGCACAAAGATAATTTTTATCACACCTTACAGGTAATAGATAATATCTGCAAAAAAACTGATGACCTGTGGTTGCGCTGGGCTGCATTGCTGCACGATATTGGCAAGCCTGCTACCAAAAAATTTGAAGAGGGCCATGGCTGGACTTTTCATGGACATGAAGTAGTGGGAGGAAGAATGGTGCCCAAAATATTTACAAAGCTAAAGCTACCGCAAAACAATAAGATGCGTTTTGTGCGCAAACTGGTAGAACTGCATTTGCGGCCCATCAGCTTAACAAAAGAAAACATTACAGATTCTGCAATACGCAGGTTATTGTTTGATGCCGGTGAAGATATAGATGCACTGATGATTTTATGCGAAGCTGATATTACTTCTAAAAACAAGGTTAAGGTAAAACGCTACCTCGAAAACTTTGAACTGGTTCGCCAGCGAATGAATGAAGTAGAAGAAAAAGATCGCATCCGCACATGGCAGCCGCCTATCACCGGGGAAATGATTATGGAGATATTTAACCTTACGCCCTGCCGTGCCGTGGGCGACATTAAAAATGCTATAAAAGATGCAATACTGGACGGCGAAATACAAAACAATTACGAAGCGGCTTATGAATTGATGTTAAAAAAAGCTGGTGAGCTAAACCTGCAGCCGGTAAAATAAACACAATCAGGATTTGGGAGGATTATTTGGATTATAGGATAAAGAATGCTATTGCATTTATTTTGATGATTGGCAAAAGGACTATGAGCCTATAGACTATCGACTCCGAACTTTCCTGCGACTCTGTGGCTAGGGACGCAGAAATTGGATAATTGTGTTACTTTTGAAAAAGGTAAATTTGAAGTTTAGTTAGACGGATAGCAAAACCCGTCGAGATGTATTAAAACCTTTAATTGAAAATACGACAATGGCTATTTTAAAGTTCAGGGTATATTTTGAGCAGGATGACAGTATTTACCGCGATGTGGCGATAAGGCATACGCAAAATTTTTTGCAACTGCACCATGCCATACTAAAGGCGTATGAATTTGATAATAAACACCAGGCTACTTTTTACAGGAGCAATGATCATTGGCAGCGTGGTAAAGAAATTACACTTGCTAAATACGATAAAAAGTATAAGGTAGAACCTTTGCTGATGGATGCTACTACTGTTGGTTCAGAAATTATAGATCCCAACCAGAAATTTGTTTACGAATATGATTTTGCCAAGAACTGGATTTTCTGGCTGGAACTCATTAATGTTTCAAAAGAAGAGAACCCACGACTAGAATATCCGGCTATGGTAAGGTCTGAAGGCATACCACCGTCTCAATATGGTACCAAGGGTTTGGTAAGCGATAAGCTTGCAGAAATGGAAGAAAAGTACGACCTGGTTACCGGAGCAGAAGGTTTTGGAACAGAAGGTGATGATGGTGACGATGCAAGTGAAGAAACAGGAGAAGAAACGAGCGAAGAAAGCGCTGAAGAAATATAGCGTAATCAGTATAGTATACAGTATTTAGTATTCAGATCTGCAGCAGGTAAACTACATCTTACAACACGAGCTTTCTATATACAAATATCATTTCAAAGTCTGCATATTAAATACTGTATACTGAATACTCTCCAATGAATACTATTTAAATTGACGGCATCAACCCCCACAAAAACATGCATTGTAATAGCAGGCCCAACCGCAGTTGGCAAAACAAATGTGGCTGTTAATCTTGCACTTCATTTTAAAACAAGCATTATCTCTGCAGATTCACGTCAGTGTTTTAAAGAACTTAATATAGGCGTTGCAAAACCAACAGCAGAACAATTAAATAAAGTAAAGCATTACTTTATCAATTCTCATAGCATTGCAGACGATGTAAATGCCGGAAGTTTTGAGCAGTATGCACTGAAAGCTGTTAATGAAATTTTTCTTGAGCACAATGTTGCTATAATGGTTGGCGGCACTGGTTTATACATCAAGGCGTTTTGCGAAGGCATGGATGAAATTCCAGCGGCTGATGCAAATTTGCGGGAGCGTATAAATAAAAAGTATGCTGAAGAAGGAATAGCATGGCTTCAGCAGGAAATTAAACAAAGAGATCCTGCATGGTATGCATCGGGTGAAATACAAAATCCGCAACGCATAATGCGGGCATTGGAAGTGGTAATGCATACGGGCCGGTCTATTTTATCTTTTCATCAACCTGTAAAAGCAGAAAGAAATTTCAGGATTATTAAAGTTGGGCTTACACTTCCACGCGAAGAATTGTACAGGAATATTAATACCAGGGTAGATGAAATGATTAAAGATGGGTTGGTGGAAGAAGTGCGTTCGTTGGTACAATACCGTAAGCTGAATGCCCTGCAAACAGTGGGTTACAAAGAAATTTTTGAATACCTCGATGGAGCAATAACGCTTAACCAGGCAATTGAAAACCTTAAAAAAAATACCCGGCATTATGCAAAACGGCAGCTTACATGGTTTAATAAAGATGAAGCTATACAATGGTTTTCACCAGTTGATTACGGTCAACTAATTGCTTATTTTAATAATTTGGTGTAAGAATTGCTATGATTATTAATCATTTATCAGATTACAGTCATCAATACACGATAAACGCATTTCGCTATTATAAATCTGTGAAAGACCTGCAACCAACCCATCCAACTATCTTTTAGAAAGCCAATTAAAAACAGGTTTAGGCGCTGATCTAAAAAAATAAGAATGCCCTTTCATTAATGATGGGGCATTCTTATTTAAAGAGGGTATTATTTTTTATTCAGTATATAGATAGAGACTTGTTTTCAAGTTGCAATTTTTTAAGCTGCGGATCTAAATACTATATAGTGAATACTCTTCTAAACTTAATAGTGCGTTAACACGCCCAGTTTTAAAATAACAGAGATTTGCATCACCTGCATGAACCGCTCTCATAATTTATCAGCAAAAGATTTTGGCAACCATTTTTTATGGGGTGTTGCTATGGCAGCTGCCCAGAATGAAGGTGCATGGAACGAAGACGAAAGAGGCCCTTCCATATGGGATGTATTTGCGCGGCGCCAGGGAAAAATAAAAGGCGGTGCAAAACCATATGTGGCTACAGATTTTTATCACCGTTTTAAAGATGATTTATTACTTGTAAAAGCACTTGGCTTTAATACATTTCGGTTTTCACTTTCATGGTCACGCATTATACCTGATGGTTCGGGAAAAATAAACCAGGCCGGACTTTCTTTCTATCATCAGTTGATTGATGAATGCCTTAAACAGGATATTACACCATACATAACATTGTACCATTGGGATTTGCCGCAGGCGCTTGAACAGAAAGGCGGCTGGACAAGTCATCTCGTAAACAAATGGTTTATTAAATACGTTTCTGTTTGCGCTGAAGCATTTGGCGATAAAGCAAAAAACTGGATTGTGTTAAACGAACCGATGGGTTTTACATCTTTGGGTTATATGCTGGGCAGGCATGCACCCGGCAAAACAGGACTCGATAATTTTTTAAAGGCTGTGCACCACGCCGCATTAGCGCAGGCAGATGGAGGCCGGGTTTTGCGCAGTGAAATTAAAAATGCTTATATCGGCACCAGCTTCTCATGTTCTGAAGTGCGGCCATACAGCAAAAAAGCGGAAGATGTGGAAGCTGCCCGCAAGATGGATATTTTATTGAACCGTCTTTTTATTGAACCGTTGTTGGGCAAGGGTTATCCTAATGAAAATTTTAAACTGATAGAAAAACTGGAACTGGTAAATAAAGCATGGAAGTTTACAGATCGATTAAGGTTTGATATGGATTTTATTGGTGTACAAAATTATTTTCCGCTGGTAATAAAGCACAGTCCATTTATACCTTATGTGAATGCTACTGAGGTAAAACCAAAAACAAGAAAGGTTCCGCATACAGCTATGGGGTGGGAGATAAGCCCGGATGGATTTTACAATGTGCTTAAAAAAATATGGAAGTATGGCGCTGTTAAGGAAATTATTGTTACCGAAAGTGGTGCAGCATTTACAGATAAGCTTGTAAACGGACAAGTGTATGATGATGACCGCATACATTATCATCAGCAATACCTGCAGGCATTATTACAGGCAAAAAAGGATGGCGTAAAAATAAAAGGCTATATGGCGTGGACGCTCACAGATAACTTTGAATGGAGCGAAGGCTACAATGCAAGGTTTGGACTTGTGCATGTAGATTTTAAAACGCAACTGCGCACAGTAAAACAATCCGGTTATTGGTTCAGGGATTTTTTAACTTAACTCTGTGCTCCTTTTTCCTTCCCACCTCTTTATGGCTCTGTGCGACTTATCTTAGAACTTAAGACCAATTGTTGCAGCAATATTACCTGCCGTGCTTTTAACCATAGCAAAAGTATTATTTGCATCAGAAAGGCGATAAGGGAAATTTACATCGTTGGTTATATTGTGCACATAAGAAATATCGATAAACATACCTTTATTGCGATAGCCAATACCTCCGCTTATATACATTTTGTTGCCTTTTAGTTCAGCTTCGTGGTATGGGTCAGTATAGTAAGAGAAACCAAGTCTTGCCATTATTGTATTAAACTTCATCTCACCACCAACCCTGAAGTTAAAAGCATTTTTATAATAGCTCTTAATGCCTTGATTTACGCCATTGTAATAAGTATTATCGCTATTGTAGCCGTCATTAGATTTGTAACGGTTGCTCTTGTATGTTACATACTCAACATCTGCAGTAATAAATCCTTTTTGCTGTTTTACATCTTCCACAGCATTAATAATATAAGCACCGCTTAGTATTATGCGCCATGGGCTGGTTAAATTGTATTTGTACTCAGGGTTCAGCATAAGTGTATTATCGGAAGTAGCAGTAATGGTACTATTGTTTGTATGAACATAGTTTTCTGTGTTGGTTGTCATGCTACCGTAATAAGTGTCTTTTAAACCATAAATAGTGGGGGTATGTATGGCAAGGCCACCCCGCAATTGATCTGTAAACCTGTAAATAGCACCCAGTTTCAGGTTAAGGCCAACGCCCTTGCTTGTATATTTCTCAGTTAAGGTTGAATGCTCAAAATTGTTGTCTTTATCGCCGGTAGCATCGGTTTCAGTAAACACAACATTTTTTTCATAGCTCACAATAGGAATGCCAAGGCTTCCCCCCAAATAGAGTTTATCCATGTGTGCAGCGCCAAAACCAATAGCAATTTCTGTAACACCCCCTGACGTAACAATGGTATTATCCTGCTTTACAAGAAAAGGGGCGCCATTTTTCAAACTTTTCCATTTTGCCATGCTTACTACATCCGGGTTAGTATGGCTGCCATAAGTTAATGTATCAATGAGGTAAGTGTATGCGGCAAGGCGTGTGCCTATAGAAACATTATCGCTGCCGGCAATATCATTTATGTCAATTCCACTTGCGGCCGCTTCCGACGCAAACTGTTCGCCATAAGAACTGAAATCATTAAGACCGCTATAACTTATCCTGTTATTAAAATTGGCAATGGTAGAAACACCAATACTAAAAGCACCTGCATTCCAACGGCTGTTGTTATTTCCTGATCCAAATACAACGCCACTTGTACCAAGATTAAAAAAACTTTTATTGTCCGTTTTAGAAGTACCCCTGAAATTGCTGTTGTTGTTGATAAAAGAAAAACCAGGCGTAATTACAAAGTCGCTTGTTTTATAAAATCCAAGACCGGCAGGGTTTACAAAATTAGACGACACATCTCCACCCAAAGCACCAATAGCTCCACCAATGGCTTGTGTACGGGCTGTACCATTCGGCGCAAGCCAGCTGAATTTTAAAACATCTTCGGGCACTTGCGAATAACCAGCAAGTGTGAATGATAGAACGAAGGCAGCACAAACAATTTTTTTCATACTGTAGTAATATTTACATGGATCAGGGCAATAAAAAAGAGGAACCTTTAAGTTTGCAACTCAAAAAAAGCTCCTCTTTCTTTATAAGTTATTATCTGAATAATATACTTTTTTGTTCTTTAATTAGTTTCCGCGTGTAGGCCTGCTTACGCTGCCTCCGCCACCCCCACCGGATGAAGAACTACCACCGCCACCTGAAGATGGCGTATAGCTGCGTGTTGGGGTGTAACTGTTATTATTATTGTTAGAAGGCGTATAAGTACTGCGATTATTATTGTTGTTGCTGTTGTTATAATAGCTGTTGTTATTGCTATTATTATAACGATTGTTGTTGCCGTTGCTATTATTATAATAACTACCGTTTACAGGAGTATAGCTTCTTGCACTTTTGTTTGTAGTATAGCTATTTACATTAAACACCCTTGGCCTGCTTATGGGTGTTACATAGTTTGTATACTTTGTACCGCTACCACCATATCCACCTGCATAATATCCGCCAGAATATCCATATCCGCCTCCATAATAACTTCCAAAACCTATGCTGTATGGGTTATAAAAACTGTTCCATGCAAAATAATTATTCCATGGACTGGTAAAGCCATAATTAAAACCATTGTAGTAACTGTTATAACGCCAGTCGAAACCGCCATAGCCATTATAATAGTTCATGTAATAAGGATTGCCAACACTCATTCTCAGGAAACGATCATCGCGATAGCTATCCTGGTACTGTTCGTAAGTTTGGTAATTGGTGCCGGGCTTTTGCTGTCTCACATTCACATATTCATCATCATTGTTTCCGGCAGGGGCCATTTGTTTCGCAGGAGAATAATACACATCATCCGGTGTTTGGCCACTCTTGTATACTGAAGAACAACTGCTAAAAGCAGCAACACTTAAGGCGAGCAGTAAAAATCTGGTATTCATATAAAGTGTTTGATGTTTTAAAATTACTTTTGCGAACTGTAGTTAAAATTACAACAAATAACAGGCATAAGGCAATAAATCCTGGGTAAATGTTGCAAGAACTATGTTAAAATGATAACAAGTGTTAGTCCAGGTTAAGCGGGCATTAAAAAAGACCTGGGTTACTGATGCTAAATTGATTAAACAAGAAATATGGGCAAAGAAATTACAAGCAGGGAAAAAGATTATTCGCAATGGTATAACGACCTTGTGCTGAAAGGCGGATTGGCAGATTATACAGCTGTAAGAGGCTGCATGGTTATAAAACCACATGGTTTTGCCCTGTGGGAAAACATGCGTGACCAGCTCGATAAAATGTTTAAGGCTACCGGTCATGTCAACGCTTATTTTCCCCTTTTTATACCCAAAAGTTTTTTAAGCAAAGAAGCGGCGCATGTAGAAGGCTTTGCAAAAGAGTGTGCCGTGGTAACCCACTACAGGTTGAAGAATGACCCCAACGGGCATGGCGTAGTAGTAGACCCGGAAGCAAAACTGGAAGAGGAACTGATCGTTCGTCCTACATCAGAAACCATTATCTGGAATTCTTATAAAGACTGGATACAATCTTACCGCGATTTGCCACTGCTCATTAACCAATGGGCAAATGTGGTACGCTGGGAAATGCGCACCCGTTTGTTTTTGCGTACCGCAGAATTCTTATGGCAGGAAGGCCATACTGCACACGCCACTGCACAGGAAGCCATTGCAGAAACAAAACAGATGCTGGATGTATATGCAGAGTTTGCAGAAGAATGGATGGCATTACCGGTAATTAAAGGAGTGAAAACTGCCAGCGAACGTTTTGCAGGCGCAGAAGATACCTATTGCATTGAAGCGCTGATGCAGGATGGTAAAGCATTACAGGCAGGTACATCTCATTTCCTGGGACAGAATTTTGCCAAAGCATTTGATGTAAAATTTTCTGATAAAGAAAACAAGCTGGATTATGTGTGGGCTACAAGCTGGGGCGTAAGCACTCGCCTTGTTGGTGCATTGGTTATGGCGCACAGCGATGACGACGGCCTGGTATTGCCGCCTAAAATTGCACCATTACAGGTTGTAATTGTACCAATATATAAAGGCGAAGAGCAAAAAGCACAGATTGATGCAAAAGTTACCGAACTGGTTGCTCAATTAAAAAAAGCAGGTATTAGGGTTAAGTATGATGATAATGATAACAACCGCCCGGGCTGGAAATTTGCAGAATACGAAATGAAAGGCGTACCTGTACGCATTGCTTTTGGTGCACGTGATCTTGAAAACAATGTAGCAGAAGTTGCCAGGCGGGATACCAAAGAAAAGAAAAGCATTTCGCTGGACGGATTAGGCGATAGCATTATTGCATTGCTGGAAGAAATTCAGACAGCAATGTTTAATAAGGCAAAAGCTTACCGCGATGCACATATTACAAAAGTTGACAACTGGGATGATTTTGAAAAAACACTTGATGGCGAAGGTGGGTTTATAGCTGCACATTGGGACGGAACAGCGGAAACAGAAGAAGCCATCAAACAAAAAACAAAAGCCACTATTCGTTGCATTCCTTTAAATAATCCGCAGGAAGATGGCAAATGCATTTTAACCGGAAAGCCAAGTAAAGAAAGAGTGCTGTTTGCAAGGGCGTATTGAGAAAAACAACGAGCATTTGCCAGGAGAGAATATTGCTTATATTTAGTCATACATTTTTCTAAAAATGATTTTCTCCCTGGTAAGTTATGCTGGTTTTATACAATGGCTGCAAGCTAACATGCTCAGTTGTCCGTCAAAAAAATACCTGCATATAGAATGCCCTGGTTGCGGATTACAACGGAGTTGTATTGCTTTGCTGAATGGTGAAGTAGCTAAAAGCCTGCAACTATATCCTGCAACTATTCCGCTTTGTTTACTTCTTTTGTATACACTTTTTCATCTTAAGTATAATTTCGTAAATGGCGCCGTTACAATAAAATATTTATACGTTGCCACATCAGTTGTGGTTTTGGTGTTCTATATTTATAAAATTGTTAACCATAAAATTATTTCCTGATGGAAAATCAAATCAACCCCCAGCAGCAATTTTCTTCTAACCCGCAGGTTGCGTTACCTAATGCTACTGCAGTTTTAGTATTGGGCATCATTGGTATTGTAGGATGCTTTTGTTATGGAATCGTTGGTTTAATCTGTTCTATTATTGCGCTTGTACTTGCGAAAAAAGATATGACATTATACAACGCAAGCCCCTCTTCTTATACCCCGGGTTCTTTCAGTAATTTAAAAGCGGGTAGGGTTTGCGCAATCATCGGCCTTTCTATTTGTATTCTTTATATTTGTGCGATAATATTCATGATTGTAGCTTTTGGCGTAGCTGCTTTAAGCGATCCGACACATTTTCTTCAAAATATGAGATAAGCAGAAAATATAAAAAGATTAAAGGAAGTGCAATTGCACTTCCTTTTTCATGTACAGGAAACAATAACAAAATCATTTCCTATTTTTTGAAAGCGCAATTATTTTAATTATTTTGTACAGCATTTAAATTTCTATTACCTCTCAATCTTTAGAAAACAATATGGAAGAAAGAAGCATTTTTGATCGGCCCAATCAACCCTTTAATATGCAGCAGCCATTACAAAACGCAACTGCTGTATTGGTGCTGGGCATTTTATCAATTGTTATTTGCGGTGTGGGGCTTATACTGGGTATTATTGCCATTGTACTTGCCAATAAAGATTTGAGAATGTATAATGCAAGCCCGGATATTTATACAATTGGTTCTTATAACAACCTTAAAGCAGGAAAAACCTGTGGCATTATTGGTGCTATTTTAAGCGGACTATTAATATTAGTTTATGCAGTTTTGATTATTATGGCTATTACGGTTGGATCAGGGGCATGGCGGTAAATAAAACAGCAAATTTTAAGTTGTAGAATTATTCCTTTGTGGCCAGGTAATTATAGTCTTGCAATAGTTTATCAAGAAAAATAAAAGGGTCTGTATCAGATTCTATCTTTAATGCGCTTTTTACCCTGTCGGCCGTTCTTCTGGCCAAATCCTGTGTGTGTTTATTGTACTTGCTGGTAGTAACAGATTTAATGGTATTAATATCCCTGTCGCTCAATTGCATTACCTGCGGAAACAATAGTTCATAATTGTTGTAATCTACTTCCTGGAATACAGTATCGTTAATAGATGTATTAATCCGCGTATTTACAAGAACTGTATTGGCTGCAAGATCGCCAAGGCGCTGATGTCTTTGTGTAACAGCAATAATAATTATTACGGTAATGCCCGGGAGTATCATGGAAAAAATCTGGAACAATACTAAAAACCCCGGAAATACTACACCAAAAACCAGTGGCCATTCAAAAAACCTGAAAATCCACCGGATTATATACTGGCTTAAAGTGGGCTCGCCGCCATAAAGGTTCATCACTCTTATGTCCAGCACTTTTTTACCAACAGTTTGCCCGTGCATTGCCAGCTCGCATATCAATGAATAAAATAAAAGCGGAAGTGAAATGATGATAATACTCCATCCTGCACCAAACCGCCCCTCGCTATCAAATCCTGAAACATTATTGCCGTTAATAAAGTTGCCTACAATCCACGCATAGGCCACCATTATAAACAGATCGATAAGATAAGCCAGAATGCGTTTGTGCAATTCGGCTACCTTAAAATCGAGGCTGAGGTTAAAGGGTGTGGCTATCTGGACAGAGGGCATATGTAGAATATTTTCTATTTAACGGCTGCAGCAATTTATTTTATTGTATGAAATTACTTTTTTAATTCAGCAGATAAAATAAAAGTGATTTTGCACAATATTAATGATATATTTTAATTATAGTATAGCAGTTTGCGAATTAGTACTATATTGAACCATAATTCTGAAATCTACCATGCGGGAGGCCCTTTTTATAAAACGGAATGCAAAAAAATGGCAGGAATACCAGCATTTTGAAACCGATGATCCTGATGAAAAAGCAAACCGCTTTATTACACTTGTTGATGATCTTTCTTATGCCAAAACCTTTTACCCGCACGGAAAAGTAACGGGCTGGATAAACAGCCTGGCAGTAAGCACTTACCAGTCCATTTATCAAAACAGGAAGCAAAGCCTTGCCCGTATTTTTGATTTCTGGAAAACAGAACTTCCTCTACTATTTCGCAAATATCACCGCGTTTTATTGTTCACTTTTATTTTCTTTGCTGTTTTCTGCATTATCGCAGTTTTTTCGGCGTCAAAAGACAGCGGCTTTATACGTGGTGTGCTGGGAGATAGTTATGTAGATATGACCGAAGAAAATATTGCCAATGGAGATCCGTTTGGCGTGTATAAAGATACCAGCCCCTTCAACATGTTTATAATGATTGCCTTTAACAATATTCGTGTTGATTTTCTCATGTTTATTTTTGGAATTTTTTTCGGCATCGGCACATTGTGGCTGCTGTTTCAAAACAGTATAATGCTTGGCTGTTTTCAGTATATGTTTTTTGCAAAAGGATTGGGCATTCAATCTGTACTGGTAATATGGATTCATGGCACACTGGAGATATCGGCTATGATCATTTCCAGTACAGCAGGTTTTATACTTGCAAGAGGAATACTTTTACCCGGTTCTTTAAAACGTTTCGATTCGTTTACAAAAGCTGCAAAAGATGCGGTTAAAATAATTATATGCCTTGTTCCAATTACACTGGTTGCTGCTTTTCTTGAAAGTTTTATTACGCATCTTATGTCGCAGAGTTATGATAAAGAATCGGGCAATTTTGGTTTGCCGGCATGGGCAAGTGTTTGCATACTGGCATCATCGTTAACATTTATTGTGTGGTATTTTGTCATCTATCCAATAAGGCTCGAAAAAAAATATAAAATAACAGGTTCAGAAAAAAACAAACTATTTATCCCTCTTGCGTGAAGCCAGGTTTATTATATAAATGTTTATTGGTTATCTACTGCATTTTTTCAGGCTTTATTGCTAAAGCGCAGGATGAGGATACAAAAAAGTTTTTGGATTCTCTTAATGAGCCTCCCCCGCAGGTTTCATACGATTCTGTTGCAGCAGTAGTAGATTCAGCAGCTACTGAAAGCGCCGATGAGACTGCAGATGACGAAGCGTCAATTCCTGTTGATACACTTATAACAAGTAACATAAGAAATATAAATGCAGACTCGCTGGCATTAATAAAAAAAGACAAAGGGTTTTATTACCAGCAATGGCTCGATAGTCTTCTGCGGGTAAGGGAAGCCAATTTACACAAGGAAGAAAAACCTCCACCCAAACTTCCCGACTTCTCTGGTGTTTTAAATGTTTTCCAGGTAATACTATGGGTATTTGCAGGTGCAATTTTGTTGTTTGTGCTGTATAAACTTTTTATCAGCAAAAGTGGTTTGTTCATTAAAAACTCAAAAAATATTGATGCGGTTATAGATGTAGATAAAGCGCCTATAGAAACACGTTACGACGCATTAATAGCAAAAGCGGAATCGGAAAATAACTATAGGCTTGCGGTTCGTTATCTTCATTTGCAGGCATTGTATAATTTATCAGAAAAAGGATTAGTGAAAGTGGCTACAGAGAAAACAAATTATCAATACCTCAACGAATTGAGATCTGCCCCGGCAACCATAGTAAAAGATTTTTCAGACCTTACTTATAAGTATGAGTATATATGGTATGGAGAATACCCGCTTGCGCCAACAATGTACCAGTCTTTGCGTAAACAGTTTACAACGTTTAATAAAGAAATAGAAGCAAATTGAAATTGATAAGAACATATCATGCATACCTTTTGCTACTTGCAGTAGTCTCAATTTTTGCTACATGCAGTAAGGATAAACGTGAGCTGCCGCCAATGAACCCCACCTATGCTTACCGCGATAAAAATCCTATTGGGGGCAATATTGCTTATCGTTTGCTGCCAGGACAGTTCAATGCAGATATTTCGCTGGCTTCAAAAAAAATGAAGGGCATTGTAAACGAGTTTGCCTACGTAAAAGGCAGTGCATATATATGCATCGGCAACAGGATGGTTTTAGAAAGTGAGGAGCTGGAACAATTGCTGAATTATGTAGAAAGGGGAAATGAATTTTTTATTTCTGCAGGTTATATTGAGCACACCCTGCTTGATACATTAGGAGTGAAGCATAATGAAGAAATGAGGGATGCGTATGATACCGCAAGCATGCGCAATACTTCTGTACGCATTGCAGATACTGAACGGTTTGGAAAAAATGAATACGGATTTTTCTATTATCCTTTTCGCAGTATTTATAGCGGTTATGATACTGCCACAACAAAAGTGTTGGGTGTTAATGAACATGGAAAAGCAAATTATCTTGTAGTAAAATACGGTAAGGGTAAGTTTTATTTTCATTCGGAGCCTGATGCATTTTCGAATTATTTTTTGCTTACCGGCAACAATACAAATTATTACAGCCAGGTGTTTTCTTATTTAAACAAAAATGCTACTGCTGTCTATTGGGCAGACGTGTACAGGTTTGGAAAAAAATCTGACGAGTTTTCTGCTTTGTCAATTTTCTGGAAGAACCCACCGCTTAAATACGCTTTGTTGCTGGCCTGCGCACTGATGCTGTTCTATATAGCGTTTGAAAGCAAAAGAAAAAGAAGGCTGGTGCCGCCGGCAGTGCCCAATAATAACGATAGCATTTCCTTTGTGCACACCATTAGCAATCTCTACCTGCAAAAAAAGGACAACCGCAATATTGCGCTTAAGATGATAACGTATTTCCTGGAGCATATCCGAAGCAGTTATTATTTGCATACCAATACCATCAATACAGAATTTATACAATCGCTTTCAAGAAAGAGTGGA
Source organism: Chitinophagaceae bacterium (assembly GCA_044227095.1). GTDB lineage: Bacteria > Bacteroidota > Bacteroidia > Chitinophagales > Chitinophagaceae > JACMLD01. The sequence continues at coordinate 2,598,832 of JBGAFV010000001.1, forward strand.
GTAGAAGAAACAAGGGTACAGGAGCTTTTTGAGAAAGTTGCTTATATTAATGAAGTTGAATCCATTTCTGATCACGAACTTTTTGAACTCAATAACCTTATTTACGAATTTTATAAAAGATAAATCTATATTATGGATGAAATAACATTTGAACAACGTACAGATCTGTCTGCATTAAACCAGGCAGTAAATGATATACGCCAAACCGTTGGAAAAGTAATAAAAGGCCAGCACCAGATGGTTGATCTTATTATTGCCGGATTGTTGTCTGATGGACATATTTTAATTGAAGGCGTACCGGGTGTTGCCAAAACACTTACTGCAAAATTGATTGCTAAAATTATTGATGCACATTTTTCAAGATTGCAATTTACGCCAGACTTAATGCCATCTGATGTATTGGGAACTTCAGTGTTTAATCCAAAAGATATTAAGTTTGATTTTAAGAAAGGCCCCATTTTCAGCAATATTATTTTAATTGACGAAATCAACCGTTCACCAGCTAAAACGCAGGCGGCATTATTTGAGGTGATGGAAGAACGGCAGGTTACTGTTGATGGCATTACTTACCCAATGGAACCGCCGTTTATGGTATTGGCTACACAAAACCCGATTGACCAGGAAGGAACTTACCGCCTGCCCGAGGCACAGCTCGACAGGTTTATTTTTAAAATTGAAGTTGGTTATCCAACGGTTGATGACGAAGTAAGCATTCTTGCAGAACAGCACAATAAGTCGCAGCGCCTCATTCTTGAAGACATTCCCAAAATAATGAGCACACAGCAGATAGCGCAATACAGGGAAACAGTTTTGCAGCTTGTGGTAGAGCAGCGCCTGCTTGAATTTATTGCTAAAATTGTAAACGAAACCCGCAATAATCCATCACTGTACCTCGGTGCTTCACCACGTGCATCATTGTCTATTGTAAGGGCTGCAAAAGCATTTGCGGCTATACGCGGACGTGATTTTGTTACACCCGAAGACATTATTGAAGTTGTTCCGCATGTATTGCGGCATCGCATCATTCTTACACCAGAAAAAGAAATGGAAGGAATGACACCGGATGACCTGATACAAAAAATTATAAAAACGGTTGAAATACCCAGGTAAACGCCAATGTTTCTACTAACAATTTTATTAGCTGGTACTTTATTGTGGCTGCTTTCTCACCTGCTGCTAAAAACGCTTTTTTTTACAAGGCGGTTTTACCTGATGGGTGCAGTTGTTACTTTCTTTTTTTTAGCAGGCTATTTTAATGCTGTGGTGCTAATGATTAGTTATGTGCTTGCGGGATTGTTTGCCGCACTTATTGCTGCAGATATTGTTTTTATTTTTTTAGTGGGAAAAGAACCATCCGCAAAAAGATACATATCCGAAAGATTAAGCAATGGAGATATAAACCCTGTATCCATAACAGTAAAAAACAATTATCCCTTTTCTGTTGCAATGGAAATTATTGAGGAACTGCCTTTTCAACTACAGGAGCGTAAACATTATTATAAAAGAAAGTTCGCAGCAGGAGAAGAAGTAGGTTTTTCTTATGAATTGCGGCCGGTAGAAAGAGGGGAATATAATTTTGGAAATATTCTTGCCTATGCGTCTTCATTACTGGGTCTTATACAAAGAGGTTTTACCTGCCAGGCAGAAACCATCGTTCCGGTTTATCCTTCCTACATACATATGCGCAAATACGAACTGGCAGCACAGTTTGCACAAACGCATGAAACAGGCTCCAAGCGAATGCGCAAAATTGGGCATAGCATGGAATTTGAGCAAATTAAAGAATACATTATTGGCGATGATATAAGAAATATAAACTGGAAAGCTACTGCACGAAAAGGCGGCATGATGGTAAACAATTACACAGAGCAGCGTTCTCAGCAGGTGTTTTGTATTGTAGACAAAGGTCGTCTTATGAAAATGCCTTTTGAGGATCTTTCCTTACTTGATTACGCCATCAACGCCACATTAATGCTGTGCAATGTTAGTTTGTTCCGGCAAGACAGGTTTGGGTTGATGACATTTTCTAACAAGCCTGGTACTTTTTTACCAGCAGACAGAAACCGCGGCCAGCTTGAAAATGTTTTGAAAGCATTGTACAATCAGCAAACCGCTTTTATGGAAAGCGATTTTGAAATGCTGTATAGCAATGTAAGACGCCTTATTAAACAGCGCAGCCTGCTCTTATTATTTACAAATTTTGAATCGTTAAGCGGCTTACAGCGACAATTGCCTTATCTAAAACAAATTGCAAAATACCACTTGCTGGTAATTGTATTTTTTGAAAATACAGAGTTTGAAAAAATAACTTCAGCACATGCTTCAGATATTGAAGCTGTTTATATGCACACCGTTGCGGAAAAATTTATCTACGAGAAAAAGATCATCATTAAAGAGCTGCAAAAAAACGGTATACTATCTATTCTTACTCCTCCGCAAAAAGTGACGGTTAATACACTAAACAAATATTTGGAGTTGAAAGCGAGACAGGCGATTTAGTTGTGAGTCGTGAGTCGATAGTCATTAGTTCATAGTCCTTCTCCGCAAATGATTGCATAATAACTAACCCGATTTTTGGTGCATTTTACAAAGCCCTGCAAGGGCGCAATATAAATAGCCACGGGTGCAACCCGTGGCTGAAAAGACCAATTAATGAAAACCCTGAAGGGGTTTACTACCAGCCTTTCCTTTATCTTCGGCAAAAATTTTCTTTTGAACATATTGATGAACAAATACGAAGAAGGCCAGGTCTTACTCATTGACAAACCATATGAATGGACATCTTTTGATGTAATAAGGAAAGTGCGCAGCCTTATCAAAATAAAAAAAGTAGGTCATGCAGGCACATTAGATCCACTGGCGACAGGCTTACTCATTGTTTGTACAGGAAAATTTACCAAGCGTATTAATGAATACATGGCGCAGGAAAAAGAATACACCGGGTCTATAACATTGGGCGCCACCACACCTACTTTTGATCTTGAAAGCCAGCCTGAAAACATAAAAGATGTGTCTGCTATAACAGAAGCGCAAATTAAAGAAGTAGTGAAATCATTTACAGGAGAAATTTTGCAGGTACCGCCAATGCATTCTGCAATAAAAAAAGATGGGAAGCGCATTTACGAACTGGCAAGAAAAGGAGAAACCATTGAACTTGAACCACGCAAACTTTTTATTAAAGAATATGAAATAACTGCCGTAGAAATGCCGGTTGTATATTTCAGGATTGTTTGTTCAACGGGCACCTATATACGCAGTTTAGCAAATGATCTTGGTGCAACATTAGGTTGCGGCGGATACCTTAGCAAATTATGCAGAACAGCAATAGGCAATTTGAGATTAGAAAATGCGCTTACCGTTGCACAATTGGAAGAACAGGTAAAGATAGAGCTGCACAGTGCTAGAAAGGATAGTTAATGCCCAATTGAAACTGTCCCTTCAGTAATTGTATATCATAAAACCAACCGTAATTAATATTTGAATAAGCCGGGTTCTTTAATTTATAAGACCAGTCGAAACGAATAAGAAAATAATCAAAGTCTGCACGCAGACTGGTACCTGCGCCTACAGCTATATCAGTATACAATCGGTTAATGTTGAAGTCTGCACCAATATTATTGGGCTCTCCATAGGTAGTGCGGTACCAGATATTGCCAATATCTGTAAATAATGCACTTTTAAGTTTTATCGTGTTAAATAAAGTACCCAGGTTAAAACGATATTCAATATTGCCTTCCAGTTGTATATCGCCAAACCTGTCAATTCCTTTTGCAGTATCGTTGGTTTCATAATAAGGAGAAGAGCCAATGCCCAATTGTCTCACCTGCCACGCCCTCATACTGTAAGGGCCCCCTGCATAAAACGATTTAAAAAATGGAAGTTGTCTTTCCCTGTTGCCATCTTTGTCTTTTCCATATGGGATGCCTACGCCAGCGTACATCCTGAAAACAAGTGCAGATTTTTTATAGTTGATATAATGTTTGTAATCGGCATCTATTTTTATAAAACGGTAAAGATTGGCATCACGATCAAGTGTATTAAACATTCCTGTAAGGCCACCGCTTTCTTCTATACCAATCCTTAAATCATTTTTCTTAGCGCCGTCACTTCCATTCTGAATATAATTATAACCGCCAATCATGCTTATTACCATGCCTGTGTTGAATGAATATTTAAGGTTGGGATTATATTTTAACAACGAATCCAATTGCGGTCTCGGACCTAACAAAACATATTCTACGTTAAACGGACTAAAATACCATGTATGGCTTTTTCTCTGCCGGCGGCTTCTGGACCATTGATAACCCCAGGAAACGTTAAGCGACTTTAATGAATAAAAATCTTTCCTGTCTGTATAAGCCCCATTAAGATTTAGAAGACTGCGTTGTATGCGCAGTGAATCTGTTTTTACTTTACCCACCAAAAATTTTGGTACAACCAATCTTGGAAATGAATAGGTGTGAGAAAGACTGGTTTGAATTGTTTGTATAAAACTGCTTCCCAAATTTACTTCTACACCTGTACGCAGGTTGGTGCTGGATTGTATTGCCTGTTTGGCAACATTGCGGTTATTAAGACCAAAGTTTAAGCCCACACCAAAAAGATCACCCGTTGCAATTACATCGCCCGTATTATAGCTGGCATCTGCAGTTACGCTTACATCCTGTTTTACTGAAGGGTACATTTTTATAAGCACATCAATAGTAGGAGAAGAATCCTGCGCTTCTACCATAACTATGCTTACCTGTATAAATGTATTAAGCTGGGTGTAATTTGTATAGGTACGTGCATAGTTCCGCAGCCTGAAAATTTCACCAGGCAGCAATGCATTTTTGGAAGCGATGAATGCTGGTTTAAATTTATTGTGACTGTTAAAAATATGTACACCGCTTATGGTTACAGAATCATAATAAGTACTTGCAGAATCTTCCAGCAAACTAAGATCCGGGTAGATATTTACATTGCGGATGCTGTATTTACGAAAATGGCTCACTGCATTTGGGTTGCGCAGTTGTATTACCACGTTCATTTGTGGGTTTTGCTGGCGTTCTCTTGCTTTCTGCAATAAGCGAAGTTGTTCAAACGGATCCAATGAGGGGTTGATTAACGCAGAGAAAATAGTATCCCTTTCAGCATTTAAATCATCGCGGGAAAATTTATAATAGCCATTGTTGCGAAACAATTCTACCAGCCTGTCCATCTCTGCAGCAATAACATCTACAGAATACGGGTCTCCTTTTTTTAATAACGAATTGGCCCGTCGCGAATAAGCAAGCTGCTGTAATGCAGAATCCTGTAACCGGTATGCAATTGAATCAAACTTATAACTCTTGCCGGGAATTACGGTAAATTCAACTGAAACTCTTTGCTCAGTTGTTTTACGCCGGTCTTTGGATTTACCACGAAATATATTGCCCACCCACCAGTTGCGGTGATTTATAGTCATAGAACTATCCCAGCTAATAACAGATGTATAATAACCCTGGGCATGCATCAGGTTATCCATAAAAATGATTGACCGGTTTGCCGCGGCGGTATCAAAAATGGATGGGTTTATAATTTGGGTCCTTCCCGGATAGACAGTTTTTAGTAAGGTCTTCATGCTGTCATCCAACTGGTTTCCAAGCTTCAGCTTTAAATCTGCTTTTTGAGAAGGCGGCAAATTGCCCTGTATGTTTATATTTGTTGAAGCTACAAAGGGTTTGTCTCTACTATATTTATAAGGAAGAACAACACATCCGGAGATTGCAGCCGCTAAGCCGGTAATTAAAATAAAAAGATAAAGGTAAACGGGCTTATACAATGAATGCATAATCAGAAAAAACGAGCAAAAAGATGATCACAAAATTGCAGGTCAAATATATCCAAAGTCTGGGCCAAAAAAAATTCAGAGATCAGGAAGGGGTTTTTGTTGCAGAAGGCCCTAAAATAATTAACGAATTGTTGGGCCAGGTACCTGCTGTTCCGGACGCATTGTTTGCTACCAAAGAATGGATAGATAAAAATGACTTGCTTTTAAAAAATATTGCCAGCAACAAGATAACTGAAATCAAGGATCACGAACTAGAGCGCATTTCTTTTTTACAAACGCCGCACGAAGTACTGGGTATTTTTAAAAAGCCAGCTGTGTTACCGGCAGATATTTCCAATACTGTTTCTTTAATGCTGGATGGTATACAGGATCCTGGAAATATGGGCACCATTATACGTATTGCCGATTGGTTTGGTATCAGCAACATTATCTGCAGCATGGATTGTGCCGATGCTTTTGCGCCCAAAGTAGTACAAAGCACTATGGGCAGTATTGTACGTGTGCAATTGATGTATACAGACCTTCTGGCATTTGTACAAAAAACAAAAGATCTGCTATTATACGCTGCTACTTTAAATGGAGAAAACCTAAATACTATGCAGCCATTGCAACGCGGTGTTATTGTTATTGGCAACGAATCTAAAGGCATACACGAGGCATTGCTTGCACATTGCAAACATCGCATTACCATACCCCGCATTGGCCATGCAGAATCTTTAAATGCAGCTGTAGCGGCGGGGATAATTTTGTCGCACCTCACCCAAAGCCCCTCTCCAACTTCGTTAGCGAGGGGTGCCTCTCGGTAAAAGTATTTATTGATAGCAGCCTGGGGGACAAAAAAGAATAATCTTCAAAACAATTTATAGGTGAATTTTTTAGGGAAATAAATTAGGATACCAGCCTTTGTTTTTCATAGCAGCATCCTTGCGTCGCACATTTCAACTGTAAATCACTATTTATCTAATGGTACGTGAGACACAACACCATGGCAAAAAAACTAAGATCATTTTTGTACGAAAGATGAAAGGATTGCGACGCAACGATGGTGCTCAAAGAACTAATGCTTGTATCAAAAACACGCCGGTTGCATTACAAGCTGGTTCTAATAGAAAAGTATTTTACAGAGAGGCACCCCTCGCCATCGCAGATGGAGAAGGGCCGGGGATGAGGTCACCTAAACTGTATCGCCTTAACCGGCTGTATGCGCCTAATAATAAGTGTTGGAATAATAAGTATAAGAAAACAAACAATAAAAGTGCCTGCATCTACCAATGCAAAATGCCACCACTCCTGGCGCATTTCTACTTTCGATATGTAATACATTTCTTCCTGCAGGTGAATAAGGCCATAATGTTGTTGTAACCAAGACAGCGCAACGGCCAGCAGGTTGCCAATAATAATTCCGGCAACGGTTATCATGGCGCCCTGGTATAAAAACACCTGTTGTATAGAGGAATTTGGTGTGCCCAATGCTTTTAATATGCCAATCATTCTTGTTCTTTCCAGCACAAGAATAATGAGGCAGGTAATAAGGTTTAGTACAGCAACAATGGTCATTATAACCAGCACCAGTACAATAGTTGTGTCCTGCAGGTTAAGCCAATCAAATATGTTGGGGTTTATTTCTTTTATGCTTTTGCTGGTCCATAAAACCGGCAATGCATTAAACAACTCTTCATTTACCTTGTCCATTTGCCGGTAATCTTTCAGGAAGATTTCATAACCGCCAATCTGGTCAGGCTTCCAGTTGTTGAGGCGTTGTATAAGCCTTATATCGCCAAGGGCTATAAATTTGTCGTATTCTTCAATACCTGTTTTGTATATACCCGTTAGCGTTAGTTTTCTTGCCCTTGGCGCAGAGCCATCACTTTGTATAAAATAAATAAGAACAGGGTCGTTTATTTTCAGTTTCAGTTGTGCAGCGGTATAGGCAGATAATACAATTTCGTTGCTATAATTGCTGTCTGTAAATTTTATCCAGCGGCCTTCTTTAAGAAACTGCTGTAGCTGGTTAAAGCGGTAATTTTTTTCTACTCCTTTAAACAAAACGCCTTCTATGGTTTCGTTGGTTTTAAGAATTGCGTTTTTAGTGGCAAAGCTGCTTACAGATTGCACGGCTGGGTGACTGCTGATAATATTTGCTACCGTATCGTTTTTTTGAATAGCCGTTTCTTCTGCATTAGAAATTCTTCCGGCCTGGTAATGCTGCACACGTATATGTCCCCAAAAACTAAATATCTTTTGGCTAATGGTGTATTGAAATCCGTTGGTGATGGCCAGTGCAGCAATCATTACCGTAACACTTAATACGGTAGCGGCGGCAGCCAGCCGTATTATAAACCGGCTGAATGATTTTTCTTTTGTAAAGGCAATGCGCCTGGCAATAAAACCTGCTATATTCAAAAAATTGCGGTTTAGTCAGTCAAAAATAGGTTGTGTAGGCAACACTTTATCTTTTTGTGGTTTTTTTAGTACAAATTTGTACAACTTTATTGTACTCAATTTCATCAATCATCCATGCAAAAAATTTCTTGTTCTTTTATTGTGCTCATGTTGTTGTGTGCAACCCTTGTTGCACAAGAGCCCGACAGAATTTATGCCACCAATATCCGCAATGTAAAATTAAATATTGCCGGCAACCAGTTGGGCTATCCTATCATTAAACTAAATGGCGCAGACCAGCTTGAACTTAATTTTGATGACATAAATGCGGGTGTTCGCAATTATTCTTATACCTGGCAACTGTGTAATGCAGACTGGACAAAAACCATTCTTACAGAGTTTGATTATATAAAAGGCTTTACACAAAACCGCATTACCAATTACCGCAATTCTTCTATTGCGCTGGTGAAGTATACACATTATATGGTATCTCTTCCGGAAAGAAATAGTACACCTTCCCGCTCTGGCAATTATTTATTAAAAGTTTTTTCTGATGGCGATACTGCTAAAGTGATTTTTACACGACGTGTACTTGTGGTTGAAGAAAGATCAACAGTAGGCATGCAAATACAACAGCCTTTTGATGGACAATATTTTAAAACCAGTCAGAAAATTATTTTTACTGTAAACCTTGGCAGCTTGAACTTAGTGAACCCTTTAACGCAAGTAAGAGTTGCGGTTTTGCAAAACAACCGGTGGGACAATGCGCTTACTACACTGAAACCAAATTTTATACGAACCACCCAGCTTGAATACAATTCTGAAAGTATTATTTTCCCCGGTGGCAGGGAATGGCGCTGGCTTGATTTGCGCAGCTTCAGGTTGCTAAGCGACCGCGTAGCTACTGCAAAAATTAATGAGCATTCCACCGATATTTTTGTAAAGCCCGATTTAACCAGGGCACCTCAACGATTAATTTATTACAGGGATTACAATGGCATGTTTTACAATGAAACTACCGAAAGCGTAAACCCATTATGGCAAACAGATTTTGCTGATACACACTTTACTTTCGTACCAATAAACAACCAGCCTTTTACTGATAAAGATGTTTATCTTTTTGGTGAGCTTACCAATTACGGCATGGATGAAAAATCTAAAATGGTTTTTAATGAAGAGAAAGGCGTGTACGAAACCACTTTGCTGTTAAAAAATGGATACTATAACTACGATTATATAACAGTAGACAAACAGGGCGGTCCTGCCAGTTTTGAATTTACCGAAGGAAATTTGTGGGATACTGAAAATACATACACCGTGCTTGTTTATTTCCGTGGAATAAACGGCAGGGCAGATGAACTGATTGGCATTGCACATGCTAATTCTTATACCGGGGGATATTAGGAAAGGTGTAAGTTGAAGGGTTTAAGGTGTAAGGTTTTGAATGCAAAGTTTATAACAATTAAGAGTTCAAAACTTAATCATTCATTTGATGTAATTGTTAGCAAGCTTAGGGGATTGTTCCGTAGGAGCAATTGATGGGTAGCGATTTTAATGGAAGAGATTATCGTTCCATCGGAATCCCGCATGTTGCTGGATTGCTTTAGAGAAGCCATTAGCACCAAGCGTACCTACGGCACGCAACGGACACCTTAATTATTTTCAACCCACCAAATGTTCCTGCGGAGCATGTTTCTAATACATCTTCTCTGTTAATTCATAGTTTAAGTTTGTTCAATTTCTGAGTTTAATATTCCTGTAAACTTCCTATATTTGCGCCCGGCAGGTCTTACACGACCAGCTCCTGCTGAACCCTCCCAGGGCGGGAACGCAGCAAGAGTAGGCGGTTGTAGCGGTGCGATGTAATTAGCCTGCCTTTTTTTATTTTTCACCCCCATCCCCTAAAGGGGCTCAAAATAGTTAATCATGAAATTCTTTATAGACACAGCAAATCTTGCACAAATTAAAGAAGCAAATGAACTGGGCATACTTGATGGTGTAACTACCAACCCTTCATTAATGGCTAAAGAAGGTATTAAGGGAGTTGAAGCAATCCATGCACATTACAAAACCATTTGCGAAATGGTAGATGGCGATATTAGTGCTGAAGTATTGTCTACCGATTTTAAAAGCATTGTAGAAGAAGGCAAAACACTGGCTGCTATTCATCCAAACATTATAGTGAAAGTGCCAATGATTAAAGACGGCGTAAAAGCGCTGAAGTGGTTTACAGACAATGGCATTAAAACCAATTGCACATTGGTATTTTCCGCAGGTCAGGCTATTCTTGCTGCAAAAGCTGGCGCTACATATGTATCTCCTTTTATTGGCCGTATAGATGATAGCAGTTGGGATGGTGTAGAATTGATAGCGCAGATTGCACACATTTATTCTGTACAGGGTTTTGAAACAGAAATTCTTGCTGCTTCTATCCGTAGTGCTTTGCATATTGTAAAATGTGCCGAAGCAGGTGCAGATGTTTGTACTTGTCCGTTGGAACCAATCCTCGGTTTGTTGAAACATCCGTTAACAGACATTGGCCTTGCAAAATTTTTGGAAGACGCCAAGAAAATGTAGTCTCATTTTTACAGTTTGATCTTATATATAATGCGCCTTTTTTTAAAGGCGCATTTTCTTTTATTGTACCTGCTAAATTCAGGGAAATTGTGTTTGCTTACGTCTTTACTGTCATGCTGCAGGCATCCCGTGGATACTGAGAATAAACAATAATGAATATTTAAAGAATGCTAAATAGAAGCACCCTAATTCTCATTTACTTTTTTTATATAGATAGTAGTCTCTTTAACCAAAGCGGGATTGCTTTTAAGTACAGCTTTCACTGTTACTTTTTCTTCTGCAAAATTATTTTCAATAAAAAGGCTGTTGCCATTAAATGTTCCTCCAGTTGCAGTAAATACAATTTCTTTTGCGGTTAAAGGAAGCCATTTATTATTGCTAAGTTTTCCATCAACATTAATATAATTGTAAGTTCCTTTTTTAAGACTGTCTGTATAAAGGTGAAAACAAATGCTGTCTATTTTTTGTGCTCTTACTATAAGAGCGCCTGCCAGCAAAAAAAAGAAAATCAGTAACGTTTTCATATAGTGTATGTATAAATAACAAGACAAAACTGCAGCTTGTTGTGCTACAACAATTTTATAGGGATAGATAAACATCTACTTCCGCATTGTTCCAGTCCTTGCTTCTTTCATCATACAATTCAAAATCAAATTTGTAAGCCCTTGCCATACCCGATGCCCAGATGTTTTTCCATGTTTGAACAATGCAGTCCGGCATTTTTCCGGCAGATGATATTTTTTCGTAACTGCCTGCAGGAATGGTTAAGCCATCCAAACCCTGCGGAATAACCGTGCCCGGTTTTACTTTGCAACCAAGAAAATAGGAATAGGGTTTGGTATGATCGCCTTCATACGCATAATAAACAGCAAATATTTCTTCACTTAATTTATTGGGTATGGTGGCCGCATAGTTGCCTGCTGTAAATTCTCTCCACACGTTTGTGCAATCTATTCCCGCCTGCCCGTTTGCATTGTATGTTTTTGTTTTCAGCTTAATGCCAATCAAATGAATTTCCGGTTCGGTTACTTTGCTCATACCAATTTATTTTCAATATTAATTTGTTCTTCTTTGACTAAAGACCAACGACTACAGACTTACTCACTGATATACCCTCACGTAATCTACTTCCATTCTTTGCGGCCATATATCCTGTGCAATTCCTTTAGCGCCGCCCCAGTCTCCACCCACAGCAAGGTTTAGCAGCAAATGCATTTTATTGTTAAAAGGCCATGCATCATAACCACTATGATTATTTGCAAAGCTGAAATATACATTACCATCAACAGATATTTTTATACTGTCGGCAGTCCATTCCAAACCATATACATGAAATTTTTCTGAACAGTCTTTTACAACAGTTGTATCTGTTTTTTGGGTATGAATAACATGGTTATACTTTTTGCAATGAATTGACCCATGAATATATCCCTGGTGAAAGCCCACATGTTCCATAATATCAATTTCGCCATCATCTGGCCAGTTCATAGAATCTTTTGAAGCAAGTGTCCATATAGCAGGCCATGTGCCAATACCTTTTGGCAGGCGTGCCCGCACTTCAATCTTTCCATATTGCCAATCAACTTTTCCTTTAGTTACCAGCCTTGCTGAAGTGTAATCGTTGTTTTGCCATTTTTCTTTTCTTGCTTCAATAACTAGAACACCGTTTTCTACTCTTGCATTTTCCAGGCGTTTGCCGGTGTAAAATTCCAGTTCATGATTGCCCCAGCCATCGCCGCCAATATCGTAGTTCCATTTGCTGCTATCGGGCAAACCAGTGTAATTAAATTCATCTGCCCATACGAGTTTCATTTCTTTATGAGAATGCGTTTTAAATGCCATGATGCAAAAACCGGTTGCAATCAATACTATAGAAAGAATAGAAGTCAATATTTTCTTTTTCATGCATTTATCTCTTTAGCAAACCTAAGTTAGTAATAATTAAAAAGCAGGTTTGTTAAAGAACTGGCAACGTAAAAAGCTTACAGCAGTTAGTATCCTGCAAAATATTTTTTGTGGTAAGCCACTAAATACTATTTTTGCGCCATCATTATGAAACAGTTCACACATACACATCATCATGCAAACTTACCCAACGGGTAAGCCAAAGGTGTTTGTGTACAATTATAAAACATTGAAGGGCTTACGCAAGTAGGCCCTTTTTGTTGTCTGAACCACGATTTAGAGGATTAATACGATTAAAAAGAAAATAGTTTAATGTCAGAATTAAAGTATAAAGAGATAACCGAAAAGATAATTGGTGCAGCAATGAAAGTTCATGCAGCACTTGGCAATGGTTTCCAGGAAGTAATTTACCAGAGGGCTTTGGAGATTGAATTTGCTTATGCAGGGTTGAAATTTGAAAGAGAGTTTAACATGAAGATTTATTACAGAAATGAAGAAGTAGGCGAAAGAAGGGTTGATTTTTTTGTTGAAAATGTAATTATGGTTGAATTAAAGGCACTCATCAATCTTGAGAATGTTCACCTGGCCCAAGCAAAAAATTATTTAGAAGCATATAATATTGAAGTTGGATTACTATTAAATTTTGGTTCAGTCAGTCTTCAGTTTAAAAGACTCGGAAATCAAAAATATAAAGCGCCTTTATTTCCTGCTAATCCTTAAAATCATAAAAATCATGGTTCAGACAAAAATCCGCATAGCAATTCAAAAGTCCGGCAGGTTGTATGAAGACTCTACAAAACTGCTGAAAGAATGCGGTATTGATTTACGCAATGTAAAAGACCGCCTAAAAACGGAAAGCGATAATTTTCCGATGGAAGTATTTTTTCTTCGCGATGATGATATACCTCAATACGTGGAAGATGGCGTTGCAGACATTGGTATAGTAGGCGAGAATGTACTGTTAGAAAAAAACAAAAAAACTTCCGTTGTAGAAGAACTTGGTTTTGGCAAATGCAGGCTTTCTATTGCCGTTCCGCGTAGCCAGCAATACGATGGCGTTGCTACTTTAAAAGGGAAACGCATTGCTACCAGCTATCCATTTTTGGTGAATAGCTATTTAAAACAACACAATGTTGTAGCCGATATTCATGAAATCAGCGGTTCTGTAGAAATAGCGCCGGGTATAGGATTGGCAGATGTAGTGGCAGATTTGGTAAGCAGCGGTTCTACTCTTTTCATGAATGGATTAAAAGAAGTAGAAACCATATTGCAAAGCCAGGCCGTTCTTATAAAAAACAACCAGCTTGCACAAACGCAGTTGGATTTACTGGATAAATTATTGTTTCGAATAAGAGCTGTAAAAAAAGCAAAGCGTAATAAATATATTTTGCTGAATGCACCCAACGAAAAAGTAAAAGACATAATCGCATTGCTGCCAGGAATGAAAAGTCCTACCGTATTGCCATTGGCAGAAAGCGGCTGGAGCAGTGTACACAGCGTATTGAATGAAGATGAATTTTGGGATAAGATTGAGCAACTGAAAGCCGCCGGTGCGCAGGGTATATTGGTAATACCAATTGAGAAAATGATTATCTAAGAATGTGATAAATGTGGAAATGTGATGAATGTAAAAATGAAAGAAATTGCTGATTGCGGGATTTTGAAATTTGTTTTGGTGTAACAACTAAACAAATCACCAAATCTCTACATCACAAAATCAGAAATAAAAATTATGCAAACATACAAGCTGCCACAACGAGACGAATGGAAAAAAATACTGGCCCGGCCGGTGTTTGATGCTGCTGCGCTTGAACAAAAAGTAAAAACAATATTGGATGAAGTAAAGACTAACGGTGATGCAGCTGTAAAATTTTTTACCAAACAATTTGATGGGATAAGTATTGATAACTTATTAGCAAGTGATGCAGAAATTAGTGCTGCAGAAAAAGAAGTTTCAGCAGAATTAAAGCAGGCTATAGAGCAGGCAGCGGCAAACATTACTTTATTTCATGAAAAGCAAAAAAGTGCTGTTGATATAATAGAAACCATGCCTGGTGTACAATGCTGGCGCAAAAGTATAGGCATAGAGAAAGTAGGATTGTACATTCCCGGGGGATCGGCGCCACTGTTTTCTACATTGCTGATGCTGGCTATTCCTGCAAAGATTGCTGGCTGCAAAGAAATTGTATTATGTACACCGCCAGATAAATTGGGAAATATAAATTCTGCTATATTATTCGCTGCAAAGACTGTAGGTGTAACCAGTATTTTTAAAATTGGTGGTGTGCAGGCCATTGCTTCAATGGCATACGGTACACAAACTGTTCCGCAGGTATATAAAATTTTTGGCCCCGGTAATCAGTATGTAACCTGTGCCAAGCAATTGGTACAAAAAGATGGTATTGCTATAGATATGCCTGCTGGCCCAAGTGAAGTAGCAGTATATGCTGATGAAACAGCTAACCCGGCATTTGTTGCAGCAGATTTATTATCTCAGGCAGAGCATGGTGCAGACAGCCAGGTTTTATTGGTAGTAAGCAATGAATCTTTGGTTGCCGCAGTTAAAAGTGAAATTGAAAAACAGCTGGAGCAACTACCAAGAAAAGATATTGCTATAAAGGCTCTCGTTAACAGTAAAATTATTATTGCAGAAAATGAAACCGGGGCAATTGATTTATTGAATGAATATGCGGCCGAGCATTTAATACTGAGCTGCGCAAATGCAGATGCGGTGGCAGAAAAAATCATTAATGCAGGTTCTGTTTTTATTGGTAATTATTCTCCCGAAAGTGCGGGTGATTATGCCAGCGGTACCAATCATACATTGCCTACTAATGGTTATTCAAAAGCATATAGTGGTGTAAGCCTTGATAGTTTTGTAAAAAAGATTACTTACCAGAAGTTAACAGAACAGGGATTAAAGAATATTGGAAAGACGGTAGAAGTAATGGCGGCAGCAGAAGGATTGGATGCACATAAGAACGCTGTTAGTATAAGGCTAAGGGAGTAAAGCTGTTAGATGTTAGCTTTTAGCCATTAGCTGTGTGCTGCAAAAAAACTCCTTTTCTCTGTTGTCTCTGTGCGAAAAAAATAGTCGCGCAGAGCTATAAGAGAAAAAGAGAAATAATGATCGCACAGCGTTAGCAAAGAAAAGGAGACTGGCATTGATATAGCTATTTTGAAAGCCCTGAAAGGGCGATGTATACAAGCGTGGGGCGTAGCTCCTCGCAGTTTGCACAGAGATTAAGTTGCATAGAGATATAAAGTACAAGTGAGTGACACAACGATGTTGAATAGAATTGCCAAAGCCCACAAACAAAAAGAAAACCTCAAACCAATAAAACCCAAATAAAATGAACCCGGTATTAAAGCAAAACCTTTTTTTCGTAAAAGAACATGTAGGCATTTTTAAAGCGGCTAACAATTTTGATATTTATCGCCCGGATACACAGGAAATGATAATGACTTGCAGGGAAGAAAACCTTGGCTTCTTCACAAAAATGTTTCGGTTTACAGGTTATAAAACATTAACGCCTTTTGATTTAGTGATAAAAGATATGAATGGCGGGCAGGTAGTGCGGGTAAAAAGAGGTGTATCGTGGTTTAGATCTAAAGTAGAAGTACTGGATGATAACAATATGCCTATTGGATTATTCAGGCAAAGACTGCTTACTATTGGTGGTAAGTTTGATGTGTATGATCAGAATGGAAATATGCTTTGCACATTAAAAGGCAAATGGCATGGATGGGATTTTAAATTTGCAGATGAAAACCGTGAGTATGCCGCCGTTAATAAAAAATGGGCGGGCCTGGGTAAAGAAATGTTTACTACTGCAGATAATTATATGCTCACTATTGAACCATCGGTAGCAGAGAACCATCCGCTTCGTCCATTAATTCTTGCTGCTGTTATGTGTATCGATTTTGTTTTAAAAGAAAGAAAGTAATCACTATGTCTCCCTCTTCTTTGGAGAGGGTAGGGGTGAGGATCAATAACAATACTATTTATTATGTTCCAGGTACAGGATTTATTAAAGGAAAATATCAGGAAGCTTGTGCCCTATTCTTCCGCACGGGATGAGTTTAAAGGCGAGGCAAATATTTTTCTTGATGCTAATGAAAACAGCCTCGGCTCTCCGCTAACGAAGTGGTATAACCGCTACCCGGATCCGCTGCAATGGAAGATAAAAGAAAAGTTATCGGCAATAAAAGGAATTGCACCGCAGCATATTTTCCTGGGCAATGGCAGCGATGAATGCATTGATATTTTATACAGGGCTTTTTGCAATCCCGGTAAAGACAATATCATTATTTGTCCGCCTACTTATGGTATGTATGAAGTAAGCGCAAACATTAATGATGTAGAAATCCGCAGGGCAAAGTTGCTGGATAATTTTCAGCTTGATTTGATTCACATGGAAACCCTGGTTGATGCCAATACAAAAATCATCTGGCTGTGTTCGCCCAATAATCCTACCGGCAATGCTTTAAACAGGGAAGACATTGAAACTGTGCTGAACAACTTTAATGGCCTTGTTGTAATTGATGAAGCGTATATTAATTTTTCCCGTTACCGTTCATTTATTCCCCAATTGCAGGAGTATCCTAACCTGGTAGTAATGCAAACGCTAAGCAAAGCGTGGGGATTGGCGGGTTTAAGATTGGGTATGGCTTTTGCCAGTGAAGCTATTATAGAAGTGTACAACCGTGTTAAGCCACCGTATAATATTAGCCAGGCCACACAAGATTTGGTATTGAAAGCATTGGACGAAGTAGGGCAGGTAAATGATATGATTAAGATACTTGTGCAGCAGCGGGATGTTGTGGCGGCTGCCCTAACAAATTTGCCGGTAGTAAAACATGTATACGCAAGCGACGCTAATTTTTTACTGGTAAAAGTTACTGAAGCTGTGCCCATTTACCAGTATTTGTTAGGTAAAGGAATTGTTGTGCGAGACAGGAGCAGGGTAGAACTGTGTGAAGGCTGCCTGCGAATAACCATAGGAACAGAAAAAGAAAATGAAGATTTAATTAAAAACCTGCAAAGCTTCCCCGGAAACAGGTAATTTTAAACCATTGTTCTTTAAATAAAAGTCTTTTAATTTTTAAAACTTCTTCCCCGTACGAGTTTTTGCTGCCCTCTATTGGAGGGGTTGGGGGAGGCCAAACTATATCATATGCGCCGTCTAAAATGTTTTGTTCTTCTTTTTAATGCCGTGTTTCTATTAAGCCTTGCTGCATGTGCAGGCGGAGGAGATACTTCAAAAATTAAAAACAATACTACAGCTGCAGATGGTGGTATTACACTGCCTTCTGGTTTCAGTTCAATAAAAGTTACTACAGGTCTTGGCCGTGCAAGGCATATTGTTGTGGCTGCCAGCGGAGATATTTTTGTAAAGCTGGATAAATTAAAAGATGGCAAAGGTATTTACCGTTTGCACGACAATAATGGCGATGGTACTGCAGATGATATAACTGGTTTTGGAAATTTTACCGGCACAGGCATCGCTATAAAAAATGGTTATCTCTATGCTTCTTCCAATACAGAAGTATACCGGTATGCCATAGACGAAAAAACAGGAAAGGTAAATGAAGCTTCTCAACAAAAAATTGTAACCGGTTTGTGGGATCATCACCAGCACGAAAGCAAATCTATTGCGCTTGATAACGACGGAAATATTTATGTAAACATTGGTGCGCCTTCCAATTGCTGCCAGGTAGAAGACAGGGTAAAAGGTTCTCCTGGTCAGGATCCTTGTCCTATACTGGATTCAGCCGGTGGTATATGGCAGTTTAAGGCAGATAAATTGAACCAGTCTTATGCAGACGGCGTTCGTTATGCAACAGGTTTGCGCAATGTGGTTGGCCTCGACTGGAACAATGAAGTAAACGATTTGTATGTAATGCAGCATGGCCGCGATATGCTGTTTCAGTTTTACCCGGAAATGTTTAGCCAGAAAGAAGGTGCAGAAAGCCCTGCAGAAGAAATGTTCCGCATAAAAAAAGGATCAGATTGCGGATGGCCTTATTGCTATTTTGATAATGGAAAAAATGCAAAACTGCTTAACCCAGAATTTGGCGGCGATAGAAACAAAGTGGGCCGTTGCGAAATGAAAACAAAATCTATTGTACAGTTTCCCGGTCACCTGGCACCAAATGGTTTGTTGTTTTATACAGGTTCAAAATTTCCTGCTAAATATAAAAATGGTGCGTTCGTTGCGTTTCATGGTTCATGGAACCGCAATCCCGAGCCACAAGCTGGTTATTTTGTAGTGTTTGTTCCATTTAAAGATGGCATGCCTTCTGGTAAATGGGAAGTGTTTGCAGATGGTTTTGCAGGTGCAAATATTAACAGGGCTACATACAGGCCATGTGGTTTGGCGCAGGATAAAGAAGGCAATTTGTATGTAAGCGATGATAACAACGGAACAGTATGGAAAATAGCATACGGTAAATAAAAAGTTGTACGCAGCGTACGCAAAGAGATTAAGAAAATATTTATTGATGTGCATTGCTGCTCCGCCACGAACGCTGCGAGAAATATAGATAGGTTGCAAAGCAATTAAATGTACAAGTGTGCGACGCAACGATGCTGATAGTAGTACATAGCTTGTTCAATGAAAAAATTCAAACAAAGGACCACTTCTACAAAATTGAATGGATTATTATGAAATGCATCATCACGTTTTGTATAGTTTTTATTATTGTTTTTAGTTCTTTTCAAACAAAACCACCTGCAACAGGCACAAAAGCTTCAATAGAAAGAGGAAAGAAAGTTTATGCTGCTACTTGTGGGGCTTGTCACCAGTCAGACGGGCTTGGCGTACAACGCATGAACCCTCCGCTGGTAAAAACAAAATGGGTGCTGGGCGATAAAAAAGCATTGGCAAAAATTGTATTGAATGGTTTAAAAGGTGGAGAAATAGAAATTGATGGAGATGATTTTCATAATCCGATGCCGCCGTTAAAAGATCAATTAACCGATCAGCAAATAGCAGATGCATTAACCTATGTAAGAAATAGTTTTGGCAACAAAGCCAGTGCCGTTACTGTAACAGATGTAAAAGCTGCAAGAGGTACAACTGCTGCTACTGCAACGCCAACTAAAAAAGCCCCCGCAAAACACTAAATGAAAAGAGTATTATTTATAGACCGCGATGGTACGCTGATTGATGAAGCACCACCAACTTACCAGTTAGATTCATTTGATAAACTGACTTTTTACCCAAACATGTTTGAATACATGGGCCGCATAGCCCGTGAACTGGATTATGAACTGGTAATGGTAACCAACCAGGATGGATTAGGCACAGCATCTTTTCCTGAAGATACTTTTTGGCCGTTGCACAACCTTGTTATGAAAAGCCTTGAAGGTGAAGGCATCCACTTTAGTGCAGTGCATATAGATAGAACTTATCCTAAAGACAATGCGCCAACCCGCAAGCCGGGTATTGGCATGCTTACGGGTTATCTTAATAATGAGAACTACGATATTAAGAATTCTTATGTTATTGGCGATCGTATAACAGATATACAACTGGCTAAAAACCTGGGTTGTCGCGGCATCTGGCTAAATAATGATCCGTCTTTAGGTGCAGGAGAGATTGCAGACAAAGTTGCTTCATTGCAAAAAGACGGAACCATTGCATTGCAAACCATTAACTGGAGTGAAATATATGCTTACCTCAAAATGGGTTTGCGCCAGGTAGTGCACGAAAGAAATACCAATGAAACGCAAATAAAAATTGAACTGAACATAGACGGTAGCGGAAAGGCACAAATAATTACCGGACTTGGATTTTTTGATCATATGCTGGATCAGATTGCCCGTCACGGAAAAATGGATCTAACAGTAAGGGCTAATGGAGATTTGCATATTGATGAGCACCATACCATAGAAGATACCGGCATTGCGCTTGGTGAGGCTTTTGCAAAAGCACTGGCAGATAAACGAGGTATGGAGCGTTATGGTTTTGCATTGCCAATGGATGAAGCAGATGCTAAAGTGCTAATAGATTTTGGTGGCCGCAATTGGCTGGTATGGAATGCGTCATTTAAAAGAGAAAGAATAGGTGAAATGCCAACAGAAATGTTTTATCATTTCTTCAAATCATTTTCAGACGCTGCAAAGTGCAATCTTAATGTAGAATGTCACGGAGATAATGAACATCATAAAATAGAAGCCATCTTCAAAGCATTTGCGAAAGCGATTAGAATGGCTGTAAAAAGAGATCCGCTGAGTAATTATCTGCCGAGTACGAAGGGTGTATTGTAAGTGAAAGAGTGTATGGTTTAAGAATCTTTTATTTAATCATATCGATCGAAATCCAGTAGCTTAACGTTAATGTTGAAAGCCTGTTAGATTTTTTTTAAGATCGATGAAAAGTTGAACGCCTTATACCTTAGGCCTTTAACCTTACACCTTCTCACGCAAGCACATCCCTAAACTCTTCTTTCTTATCAAATAAAGCTTTTGCAAAAGGGCAAAGCGGAATAACTTTCAATTGATGTGTTCGTGCATACTCAACAGCTGTACGCACCAGTTGCAGGCCTACGCCTTTGCCGCCAAGCGAATCATCCACTTCTGTATGTTCTATAATCATTTTGTTTTCGGTGGGCATTGAGTATACCAGTTCTGCCAGTATAGCGCCATCTTGCCCTACATAAAACATTCCTTTTTTGCCAACCAGTTTGTGTTGAATAAGCATAAGTTAACTGTTAATGAGTTCTTGTAAAATTGCATAGCCTTGCGGCCATTTACCAATATTAGATAGGGAATTGATATGGCCTAAAGGACCAACATCTATTAGCTTGCTTCCCCATTGTTCAGCGAAAAACCGTGCACGTTCCTTGCTCACATAAAAATCATCTGTACTTGCAATAACAACAGAACGAAATGGAAGTTTAAATAAGGGCATCGGTTTAAAACCTGTTGTGCCCGGCGGATAAGAAGGTGCTTCTGTATCACTTGGTCCAACAAGCAAAGCTGCTTTAATAACATGATTGTAACGTTGCGCCCATCTTACAACAGTACTGCATGCAAGGCTATGTGCAATCAGTACTACTTCATGCAGTGGATATTGTATAATTTCTTCTTCAATGGTTTTTATCCATGTTTCAGCAACAGGGTTATCCCAATCTGATTGCTGAATGCGTGTAAAGCCATAATCATTTTCCCAATGTGTTTGCCAGTGTTCTGGACCTGAATTGTTAAGTCCCGGAAGGATAAAGCAGCGGATTGAACTCATGGACTAAAATTCGTAATTTTAAGTAAAATAAGTGCAGATGGACAAAGATTCCCTGAAAAAGAAATTGCATGAACAGATAGATGCCATGGATGATGAGTTGTCGTTGCAGATGTTGCATGAGGCTGCTGCAGAGTATGGTAAAGCCGGTGATATTCTTGATGTAACCCGTCAGAAATTGAAGCGATTAGAAAAATCGCTTGAACAGGCGAACAATGGAAATACTGTTTCACATGATGAGGGTATGAAAATGTCGAAGGGGTGGCTTGTCAAATAGTTAGATAAGAGGCAATCACTTACAAGTGTTTGAGGCATGTTCCGTAGGAACATTTGGTGGGTAGAAACAATCAAGAAGCAGATTGCGTGCCGTAGGTACGCTTGATGCTAATGGCAAAGCAAAAGCAACAATCGTTCCGATGGAACGAATAATCCCTACAATTCTATTTCTACCCATCTGTTGCTCCTACGGAGCAAGTATAGCCAACGTGCTTTACATTTACAACAACGAATAATCAGGTTTTGGATATTAGGAAAGCGCATCCGGCAAAAAAAAGGTATGAATAGAAGCAGTAAAAAATATTTGCACAATTAAACTTTCTCACCCATATTTGCACTGCAATGACAAAAAACATTCAAAATATTCAGTGGTGGTGGCATACTAACCTCAACAGGGGCTGGTAGTGCTATATCCATTGAGCATCATACTATATTAACGCCCCGATATATTCGGGGCTTTTTTATTTATGCCCCCATCCAAACCTTCCCCGATAGGGAAGGCTTGCTAACACACCGGGCCAGCTTTTGTAGGTGAATAAGTAAAATAAAATTGTTGTAATTATTTAGTGATACAAATGAAAAAAATCAGATTAGAAACAACTTGCAAAAAAATGCTTGCCGATGTATTTACACCGGTAGGCATTTACCTGCGCCTGCGTGATCGTTTCCGCGATACAGTATTGCTTGAAAGCACGGATAACCATGCAGCAGATAATAGCTTTTCATTTATAGGCATTAATGCTATTGCCGGTATAGAAATTACTTCCACTAGCAGTATAGAATTTAAACTGCCGGGTATGGAGCCGGAAAGAAAAGCAATTTCAAATACCAATGAAGTGCCCGGGCTGCTGTGGGATTTTATGAAACGGTTTGAAGTGGTTAATCCAACTAAAGATACTGCTTGTGCGCAAGGACTGTATGGTTATACTTGTTTTGATGCAGTGCAGTTTTTTGACACGGTTAATTTTCGCGACAGAAGCAATGGCAAACAGGTTAGCCAGATACCGTTGATGCGTTATCGTTTATACCAGTATGTTATCGCCATTAATCACCATAAAGATGAATTGTTTATTTGTGAAAATATTATACAAGGTATTGAAAGTGAACTTGCGGTTGTAGAAAGCCTTATTAAAAGTAAAGATGTTCCTGTTTATCCTTTCAAAACCGCTGGTGCCGAAACCAGTAATATGACCAATGAAGCTTACATTGAAATGGTGAAGAAAGGAATTGCCAGTTGCTTTCGTGGGGATGTGTTCCAGATTGTAGTAAGCCGCCGCTTTGAACAACCTTTTACGGGTGATGAATTAAATGTGTATCGGGCTTTGCGTAGTATTAACCCTTCGCCCTATCTTTTTTTCTTTGATTATGGTGATTACAAATTAATGGGCTCTTCTCCTGAAGCACAGATTATTATTAAAAATGGAAAAGCTATTGTTCATCCTATTGCAGGTACATTTAAGAGAACAGGCGATGATGAAACAGATAAACAGGAGGCCGCCCGTTTGCTAACAGATGCTAAAGAAAATGCTGAGCATGTAATGCTGGTAGACCTTGCAAGAAATGATCTTAGCCGTTTGTGTGATGATGTAAAAGTGGAACATTATCGTGAAGTGCAGTATTTCAGTCATGTAATACATCTTGTAAGTGAAGTAACGGGTAAAGTGCGCCAGGATACTAATCCTTTTGAATTAATGGCAAAAACATTTCCTGCAGGTACATTAAGCGGTGCACCAAAAATAAAAGCCATGCAGTTGATTGATGATTTTGAACCAACAGCACGCAGCAACTACGGCGGTGGCATTGGTTTTATGGGTTTTGATGGCAGTTGCAATCATGCTATAATGATCCGTACATTTTTGAGCAAACAAAATACATTATTGTACCAGGCTGGCGCCGGTGTTGTAGCAGCCAGTAAACCTGAAAATGAATTGCAGGAAGTAAACAATAAGCTTGGCGCATTAAAGAAAGCAATTGAGTTTGCAGAGAGTATTTGAGCCAGCCTTTAGTCAAGAGTCTATAGTCGGTGGCCAAAACCAAAGAGAGAAAGTTGGACAAAAAATAATTTAGAACAATGAAGATTTTAGTATTTGATAATTACGATTCGTTTACTTATAACCTCGTGCACCTTGTAGAAAAAATATTACACCAGAAAGTAGAAGTGCACCGCAATGATAAACTTCCGCTGGAAAAAGTAAAGGAATACGATAAAATTATTTTGTCGCCAGGTCCTGGTATTCCCGAAGAAGCAGGATTGCTATTGCCTTTAATAAAAGAGTATGCAGCTACAAAATCAATATTGGGTGTTTGTCTTGGCCACCAGGCTATAGGACAGGCATTTGGCGGCAATCTTACTAACCTAAGCACAGTATATCATGGTGTGGCAATGCCGGTAATAATTGATAATGATAAACCACAAACTAAAAGTCCGCTGTTTAACGGATTGCCTGATAAGTTTGATGTTGGTCGTTATCATTCATGGGTGGTAGATGAGAAAAATTTTCCTGTAGATCTGGAAATCACCGCCCGTGACGAAAACAATTTTATTATGGCACTTCAGCATAAGAAATACGATGTACAAGGTGTGCAGTTTCACCCGGAAAGTGTGCTTACGCCGCTGGGTGAGAAGATAATGAGGAATTGGTTGTCTGAACTGGGATAGATTGGATATATGAGAATAATGGGATGGGATAATTGATAAAATGAATTCCTTATGGCTGATTTTAAATACGGCGATATAACAGAAAAGATAATTGGTGCTGCATTTCGTGTGCACAATACGCTTGGTTGTGGGTTCCAGGAAGTGATTTATCAACGTGCATTGGAAATAGAGCTTAGAGTAATGCCATTGATTTATGCAAGGGAATTTGAAATGCCTATCTTTTATTTAGATGAACAAATAGGTACAAGAAGAGTCGATTTTTTTGTTGAAAATAAAATTAGTGTAGAATTAAAAGCAGTAACAAAAATGGATGATACAAATCTTGCTCAAGCTATCAATTACCTTGAGGCATATAATCTTGAAATAGGTTTGCTAATCAATTTTGGAAGTAAAAGGTTGGAGTTTCACAGGTTTACTAATAAAAAGTATAAGCCTGGTATGATTCATCATCCTATTCAATCTAATAAATCTCACTAATCCCATAAATCCCAGTTCAGACAATGAAGAAGATTCTACAATTTTTATTCGAACACAAAACACTAAGCCGCGAAGGAGCGAAGGAAGTGTTGCTGAACATTAGCAAGTCTGTTTACAATGAACATGAAGTAACCGCTTTTATGACAGTGTTCCTTATGCGCAGCATTACCATAGCAGAGTTGCAGGGTTTCAGGGATGCATTGCTTGAGTTGTGCGTTCCTGTAAATATGAATGGATACAGTACAATAGACATAGTAGGTACAGGCGGCGATGGTAAAAACACTTTTAATATTTCTACGCTTGCATGTTTTATTGTAGCCGGTACAGGACAAAAAGTAACCAAGCATGGCAACTACGGTGCTACTTCTGTAAGCGGTGCAAGCAATGTAATGGAGCAACTCGGTTATAAGTTTAAAAATGATCCGGTGCAGTTAAAGAAAGAAGTAGAAGAAGCAAGTATCTGTTTCCTGCATGCACCATTATTTCATCCTGCATTGAAAGCCGTTGGCCCTATCAGAAAAAACCTGGGCATTCGTACGTTTTTCAATATGCTTGGACCAATGGTAAATCCTGCTTCTCCAACTTTTCAACTGGTGGGTGTTTATAATCTTGAAATGGCACGCATTTATAATTATCTTTTGCAACAGGCGGGTAAAGCGTTTACCATTATTCATAGTTTAGACGGATATGATGAAATATCGCTGACAAATGATACCAAAGTAATTACCAATAAAGGCGAACAGATAATGACGCCACAGCAATTGGGTAAACGATCTGTTCAGCAGGCAGATATTTATGGTGGACAAACTGTAGAAGAATCAGCAAAACTGTTTGCAAAAATTTTGAAAGGAGAAGGGAGCTGGGCACAAAATGCTGTTGTATTGGCTAATGCTGCTATGGCGCTTCAATGTACGGGCAATTATAAGAATTATGATGATGCATATGCAGCAGCGGTAGAAAGTTTGGAAAGAGGAAAGGCTAATAATGTGTTGAAGAAATTAATTGCATTGCAATAAGGAGCATTAGTTTGAAGTTGATGCCAGTTCATTGTTCGAGAGTTTTATAGTTCTTTTAATGTAGACGAATATAAAATTTGTGAGGCGTGTGTTTATGTTCTGTAGGAAAATTTGACGGAGTAGAATTAAATTAAAAAAGAATTTGCGTTCCGTCCCGATCAGGACGCTTGTTGCTAATCGAAGCAAATGTGTTCAATAAATGATTTGCCGATGAAGTGAGTGACACAACAATGATCCTATGAAAACTAATGCTGGAAAAAGAAAGAACACCTGACCATTAATATAATGACTGACACAAAAGCAACAATGAATATTCTTGATAAAATTATAGCACACAAAAAAATAGAAGTAGAAGAACGAAAGTTGGCTGTGCCGGTGGCGATGCTTGAGAAGCAGGAATTCTTTTTGAGGCAAACGTTATCGCTAAAACAATTTTTATTGGATGATAGCAAGACTGGCATCATTACAGAGTTTAAACGCAAATCGCCGTCTAAGGGTGTGATAAATGCTGATGTTGATGTGCTAGAAGTTACAAAGGCGTATACTAATAATGGCGCTTCGTGTTTATCGGTTTTGACCGATGAAACTTTTTTTGGCGGAACTACTGCAGATCTAATAAAAGCAAGAGTAAATGCTATTCCGGTTTTGCGTAAAGATTTTATGATTGATGAATATCAGTTGCTGGAAGCTAAAGCAATGGGTGCCGATGTTATATTGCTGATTGCTGCTTGCCTGACTGTGAAAGAGGTAAAAACTTTAGCTGGTGCTGCCAAAAATCTTGGATTGAGTGTATTGCTTGAGCTGCATGCAGAAGAAGAGCTTGAACATATTTGCGATGATACTGAACTGGTGGGAATTAACAACCGCAACCTGAAAACGTTTGAAGTAGATATAGATCGGAGCTTAAGAATGGCGGAAAAAATACCGGCTAATAAGGTTAAAATTGCAGAAAGCGGGATAGGATCGGCGGATACGGTTCGATTGTTCAGGCAAAATGGTTTTAGAGGGTTTTTAATGGGAGAAAATTTTATGAAAGAAGCGGATCCTGGTAAAGCTTTCGCGAAATTTGTGCAGGAACTAAAATAAATCAATGGGCTGGCCTGACCGCTTGTCCATTGATACAACGATTGCAGCTACTTAACCTTAAAATCTTGTTTTTGCATGAGAATAAAAGTATGCGGCATGACGCAAGTTGAGCAGGTAGACAAGCTTGCCGATTTAGGTGTTACGTTTGCGGGTTTTATATTTTATCCTAAAAGTCCGCGGTATGTTTTTAAACACATGACCACAAGCCAGATTAGGAAAGAGAACAACATAAATAAAGTAGGTGTATTCGTAAATGCACCGGTAGAAGAAGTACTGCACATGGTAGACGAGTGCAGGTTACACATGGTACAATTGCACGGAGATGAAAGTCCAAAGTATTGCGAGAAGATTGCAGATTATGTATCGGTTGTAAAAGCTTTTCGGTTGAGCGAGAACGATAGTGTGCAATGGATGATACGACCTTTTATGGATGTGTGCGATATGTTTATGTTTGATACAATGGGTGTTGGTTATGGCGGAACCGGTAAGAAGTTTGACTGGGATATACTTAAGGGACAAACCATTGGTAAACCCTTTTTTTTAAGTGGCGGAATTGAACCCGGTGATGGGGAAAGATTAAAAACGTTTACACAAGAGCCGGTAGCAAAAGCACTTTTTGCGGTTGATATCAACAGCAGGTTTGAAGTGGCACCGGGTATAAAAGAAATGGACAAAGTAAAAATATTTGCTGATAATTTAAACGATTAGAAGTAAAGGACGAGATACTTATTAATAACACAAATAAATTTTAAAGACCCCTGTATGAATATTAAAGTGTGCGGCATTACGCAGTTAAAACAATTACAGCAACTAGACGGAATGGATATAGATTTTGCAGGATTGATTTTTTATAAAGACTCACCAAGATATGCTGGTAAAACTCTTTCTGGTGACCAGGTAAAAGATTTAGATTTCGACATCAGAAAAGTTGGCGTGTTTGTGAACGCAGATTTTGATGAGATAATGAAAGTAGTTGAGGAGTATGGGTTGGATATTGTGCAGTTGCATGGTAATGAAACGCCGGAATTGTGCGAAGAATTGTCTGAAGAGATTGAAGTAGTAAAAGCATTTGCCATTGGCGATGACAAAAAAGAAATTGATGAAATAGTAGCAGACTATGATGATGTATGCGACTATTATTTGTTTGACACTGCTGTAAAAGGCGCTAAGGGCGGCACCGGTAAAAAATTTGACTGGAAAAAATTAAACAAAAGCAAAATTGAAAAACCTTTTTTCCTCAGCGGGGGAATTGGGCCAGAAGATGCAGAAAAAATAAAAACTATAAAACATCCTGATTTATTTGGAATAGACATCAACAGTTTGTTTGAAAAAGAACCAGGTATAAAAGATATGGCCAGCATATTGCAGTTTAAGCTTGCGCTGAAAAAATAACAGCATGGTTATAGAAGTGTATAAAAAAGAATATAGTGCAGAAGTAATCGATCTTATTTTAAACATTCAGCAGAATGAATTTGGTGTACCGGTTACACTTGCAGATCAACCTGATTTATTAAACGTAGAAAATTTTTATTGCAGGGATAATGGAAATTTCTGGATAGCAACAGAAAACGGAAAGCTGATAGGAACTATTGCACTTATTGATATTGGCAACAGGCAGTCTGCGCTAAGAAAAATGTTTGTGCACAAAGATTATCGTGGAAAGGAAACAGGAGCTGGACAACAATTGCTTGATTATGTAATTAACTGGTGCAAACAAAAAGGCATTGATGAAATATACCTCGGCACTTTTGATAAACTAAAAGCAGCGCAGCGGTTTTATTTGAAGAACAGGTTTATTGAAGTAGAAAAACAAATGTTACCACCTGCTTTTCCGATAATGCAGGTAGACAATATGTTTTTTAAGTTGAGGATTTAATAGTAAAGAAAGCAAACTATGGTGCATGTTCGTTATGCGGCAGAGCAGGATTTGCCGGAAATATTGACTATTTATAACGATGTAATTGTAAATACCAGTGCTGTGTACGATTATGAACCGCATACATTGGAAATGCGCACGGCATGGTTTAATACAAAAAAGGAGCAGGGCTTTCCGGTATTTGTGGCTGAAGAGGATGGAAAAATTTTGGGACTTAGTTCTATAGGGCCATTCAGGGCTTGGGCTGCATACAAATATTCAGTAGAAAACTCAATATACGTTGCTGATGCAGCAAGAGGAAAAGGAATTGGAAAAAAGCTGATGCCGCCATTAATAGAATCTGCAAAGCAATTGGGCATGCATACAATCGTTGCAGGTATAGATGCCACTAATGAGGCAAGCATAAAGCTTCACCGTTATTTTGGTTTTGAAGAAGTGGCGCTTTTTAAAGAAGTAGGATGGAAGTTTAACAAGTGGCTAGACTTAAAATTTTTACAGTTGATTGTTTAAAAGAAATAGGATGCTGAATAGTGTTCTTCTGCCGGGTTCATAAAAACAAAAATGAAATGATTAACAGGACAATACCATTGGGAAAATATAAAGGTACTTATCAGCAACCTGATATTTTTGGCTATTATGGAAATTTTGGCGGCGCTTATATACCTGAAATGCTGCACAGGAACGTAGAAGAGCTGAAGGGCCGCTACCTGCAGATTATGTATGATCCGGAATTTCAGAAAGAGTTTCAGGCTTTATTGAAGGACTATGTCGGTCGCCCTACACCGTTATACCTGGCAGAAAGATTAAGTAAGGAATTTAATACAAAAATTTATTTAAAGCGGGAAGACTTATGCCATACAGGTGCTCATAAGATTAACAATACCATCGGGCAAATTTTACTTGCCCTGCGTCTTGGTAAAAAAAGAATTATTGCTGAAACAGGTGCGGGACAACATGGGGTGGCTACGGCAACTGTTTGCGCACTAAAAGGAATTGAGTGTATTGTGTACATGGGTGAAAAAGATATAGAGCGGCAGGCGCCCAATGTGGCAAGAATGAAAATGCTTGGTGCAAAAGTTGTTCCTGCATTAAGCGGTAGCAAAACTTTAAAAGATGCGACTAATGAAGCCATCCGCGACTGGATAAATAATCCCAACGATACACATTATATTATTGGCAGTGTAGTGGGGCCGCATCCTTATCCTGATATGGTGGCACGGTTTCAAAGTATAATCAGCGAAGAAACACGCAAACAGCTAAAAGAAACTACAGGAAGTGAACTGCCAACGCATGTAATTGCATGTGTAGGCGGTGGCAGCAACGCGGCTGGAATGTTTTATCATTTTTTAGAAGAGCCTGCTGTGCAGTTAATAGCTGTTGAAGCTGCTGGTCATGGCGTAAACAGTGGCATGAGTGCTGCTACTACGCAATTAGGTAAACCGGGTATTTTGCATGGAAGCAAGAGTTTGGTAATGCAAACTGCAGACGGACAGGTTATAGAGCCGCATAGTATTTCCGCTGGTCTTGATTATCCCGGTATAGGACCATTGCATGCGCATCTGTTTGAAACAGGCCGGGGTGTTTTTTTAAGTGCAACAGATGATGAAGCATTAAAAGCCGCATTTCATTTGGCAAAAACAGAAGGCATTATACCTGCGCTTGAATCTGCGCATGCATTGTCTGCATTAAATCAATTAAAGTTTAAATCATCGGATACGTTGGTAATTTGTTTAAGCGGAAGAGGAGATAAAGACATGGGCACTTATATGAAGGCAATGTCTGCTGATGTTTGATTAAGGCCTTAAGTTTAATAAAATTTATTACAGTTGGATCAGGTAGAGTTTATAAATTATGACGCATCGTTGGCAGGCCATTTTAAAGCACTAAATGTGAGCTGGCTAAAACAGTTTTTTGTGGTGGAACCAATAGATGAAATAATGCTTTCCGATCCGCAGACATATATTTTAGATAAGGGTGGTTATATTTTCTTTGCGAAATTGGGTAATAAGGTTGTGGGCACTTTTGCTTTTGTAAAAGACGGCGATGTGTTTGAACTCGGTAAGATGGCTGTAGCAGAAAATCAAAGAGGTAAAAAAATTGGGAACCAGATGCTGACTTTTTGTTTTGAAAAAGCAAAGGAGCTTGGTATGAAAAAAATATTCCTGTATTCTAACACCAAACTGGAAAATGCAATTCACCTGTACAGGAAGTTTGGTTTTAAAGAAGTGCCGCTTGGCAGTTCGGAATACAAGAGAAGCAATATTAAAATGGAAGCGGAAATACAATAAAAATGAACAGGATTGCAGAATTGTTTCAGCGAAAGCAGCAAAAGGTATTGAATGTATACTGCACTGCGGGTTATCCACAGCTTAATTCAACAGTTGAGGTTATGAAAGCCCTACAGGATAGCGGTGCAGATATTATTGAATTGGGTATGCCTTATAGCGATCCGCTTGCAGATGGGCCGGTAATACAGCATAGCAGCAGTATTGCACTGGCCAACGGAATGACGATTGAAAAACTGTTCGCACAACTCCACGATTTTAGAAAGCAGGTATACGTTCCCGTGATACTCATGGGCTATATGAACCCGGTGCTTCAATATGGATTTGAAAAATTTTGTCAGCATGCAGCTGCATTACCAATAGATGGTCTGATATTGCCCGATTTGCCCG
The DNA here is from genome assembly GCA_044227095.1 of Chitinophagaceae bacterium. Lineage (GTDB taxonomy): Bacteria > Bacteroidota > Bacteroidia > Chitinophagales > Chitinophagaceae > JACMLD01. The sequence goes on from JBGAFV010000001.1 coordinate 2,630,818, forward strand.
AGCATGAATTTGAAACCGAATACGGTCCCATTATGCAGCGGTACGGACTTGATTTTATTTTTTTGGTTACACCCGAAACATCAGAAGAAAGAATAAAAAAGCTTGATCAGTTAAGCACAGGCTTTTTATACGCTGTATCTTCTTCTTCTACAACGGGTAGCGATAAAAATATGACAGATGTAAACGCTTATTTGGAACGTTTGAAAAGTTATCATTTAAAAAATCCGGTGCTGGTAGGTTTTGGCATTAAAGACAAACCAACATTTGAAGCGGCGTGCAAACATGCAAACGGGGCAATCATTGGCACTGCATTTATAAAAGAACTGGAAAATGCAATTGATATTGCCGGGGCAACGAAAACATTTATAAAGGGAGTTATTTCCTGAGAATTTTTTTAACCTTACAGGATAGTGAATCTTACAATTATAAAATACAACGCAGGCAATATTCAATCGGTGCTGTATGCGCTTGAAAGAATTGGTATGGAAGCCACAGTAACGGATGATGTGGAGCTGATTCAAAAAGCGGATAAAGTAATTTTTCCGGGCGTAGGCGAAGCCAGCACTGCTATGAATTATCTTAAGGAGCGCAAGCTTGATGCTGTTATAAAAAACCTGGAGCAACCCGTGCTGGGCATTTGTCTTGGCATGCAATTAATGTGCAGGTATTCTGAAGAAAATGATACGCAGTGCCTCGGTATATTTGATGAAGATGTAAAACATTTTGCTCCGCCTGCAGGTGATAATAGCAAAGTGCCGCAAATAGGTTGGAACAATATTTATAATCTAAAGTCCGGGCTTTTTACAGGATTGCCGCAAGACAGCTACTGTTATTTTGTGCATGGTTATTATGCTGCATTGGGTCAGCATACTATTGCCACGGCAAATTATACATTGCCGTATAGCGCCGCACTTCATAAAAATAATTTTTACGGTGTTCAATTTCATCCGGAGAAAAGTGCGGCGGCGGGTGAACAGATCCTCAAAAATTTTATACTGAATATTAAATAGGAGAAAGTAAAATTATGAATAGCGGAAGTATGCCTGAATACACGAGTAATAAAAGGAATAATGCTTCTCCCGCCACACGGGCTATGCAAATTATTCCTGCAATAGATATTATCGACGGAAAATGTGTTAGGCTAACGCAGGGAGATTACGAACAAAAAAAGATTTATAACGAAAATCCGCTGGAGGTAGCAAAAGAATTTGAAGGCGCAGGATTAAAACGTTTGCATTTGGTTGATCTTGATGGTGCCAAAGCCGGCACAGTAAAAAACTGGAAAGTGCTGGAATCAATCGCTGGCAAAACATCGCTGGTAATAGATTTTGGTGGTGGTATAAAAAAAGAGGAAGATGTAAAAATTGTTTTTAGCAGCGGAAGTGCTTTTGCTACTATTGGCAGTCTTGCTGTAAAAGATGAAAAAACATTTGTAAGCTGGTTTGAAATTTTTGGGGCCGATAAATTTTTGTTAGGCGCAGATGTAAAGGATGAAAAAATTGCTGTGAGTGGTTGGTTAGAAACAACCGGCATTTGGGTGTACGATTTTATAAGAAAGTATGTTGATTACGGCGTACAGCAAATTTTTTGTACTGATGTGAGCAAAGATGGAAAATTAGAAGGCCCTTCAACAACTTTATATAAAAACATTATTGCCGAATTTCCTGCATTGCATTTTATAGCAAGCGGGGGCGTTGCTTCAATGAAAGATTTGGAAGAATTGCAGGCTATCGGGTGCAGTGGCGCTATAGTGGGCAAAGCCATTTATGAGGGAAGGATTAATATTAATGAACTAATAAAATTTTAGTATTGGGTATTTAGTATTAAGACATGCAGATATGAAATAATACTCGCAACGAATTCTATATACTCTATACTGAATACTAAATACTATTCAATGCTTACAAAAAGAATCATACCATGCCTCGATATAAAAGACGGTCGCACTGTAAAAGGCATCAATTTTGAAAACATACGGGACGCTGGAGATCCTGTTGAACTGGGTGCACTATATGCAAAGCAAGGTGCAGATGAACTTGTTTTTCTCGATATAACTGCCACTGTGGAAAAAAGGAAAACACTGAGTGAACTTGTAAACCGCATTGCACATCACATCAACATACCATTTACTATAGGTGGCGGTATTAGCAGCGCAGATGATGTAAGTGTATTGCTACAAAATGGTGCAGATAAAATTTCGGTAAACACTTCTGCATTTAAACGGCCGCAATTGATTAATGAACTGGCAAAAGAATTCGGAAGCCAATGTGTTGTTCTTGCTATTGATACAAAACAGGAAGCAGATGGGGAATGGTATGTATACCTCAATGGCGGAAGGGTAAAAACAGAAGCAAAATGTTTCAATTGGGCCAAACAAGCTGTTGATTCAGGTGCCGGTGAAATATTGCTTACTTCTATGAACCATGATGGAACAAAACAGGGATTTGCCATTGACATAACCCGCAAATTGTCTGAATGCTTACCTGTACCGGTTATTGCAAGCGGCGGTGGAGGTACAATGCCTCATTTTAAAACTGTTTTTGAAGATGGAAAAGCAGATGCAGCATTGGCAGCAAGCATTTTTCATTTTAAAGAAATCAGCATTCCGGAATTAAAAGGATATTTGCAACAGCAAAATATTACTGTAAGAATATAATTCCTTGATATGGTTGCTATAGCTGCTGTCATAGCGTTGCTCCTGTTTATTTATATAAACCGGCGTGTTGAAAACAGGCGGGCGAACCGGCGGGACATTATGAATGAAAGACGTGAAGAACAAATGCAACAGTTTTTGGAGTCGAAAAAAAAGAAGTTTGAAGACGATGCAAATGGGGGTGTTGACAAAAACACTGACATACATTAGTAACAATAAGCGTTAATTGTCTTATGAAAATAGATTTTAAAAAATACAGTGATGGTCTTGCACCTGCCATAATACAGGATTATAAAACAGGCAAGGTTTTAATGCTTGGTTTTATGAACGAAGAAGCGTTGCAGAAAACAATGGCAGAAGGAAAAGTTACTTTCTTCAGCCGTAGTAAAAAACGGCTTTGGACAAAAGGAGAAGAAAGCGGTCATTTTTTACTGGTAAAACAGGTATTAAGTGATTGCGATGATGATACCTTGTTAATTAAAGCCCAGCCATTGGGCCCAACTTGCCATACTGGTGCCGATACCTGTTGGAGTGAACGCAACCATAGCGACAATTTTTTGTTTTACCTGGAAGATATCATCAAACTGCGTAAAGCAAGTAATGACGATACGTCTTATGTAAGAAAATTATTTAAAAAGGGAATTAATAAAATTGCACAGAAAGTTGGAGAGGAGGCTGTGGAAATGGTTATAGAAGCAAAGGACAATAATGATGCGTTATTTCTTGAAGAATCTGCCGATTTGATGTTTCATTATTTGCTTTTGCTTAACGCCAAAGGACATAATTTGCAGGACGTTATTGACGTTTTAGTGAAAAGACATTCGAAATAGAAATTGCTGAAGCATGAAAATCGTTTTATTTATTCTTTGCTGTTTTCCCGTAGTGTTATCTGCCCAGAAACAATTGCTTATCAATGGAAAAGTAAATGGTTTAAAGGAAGAGTCGCTGGTATACCTTACAGATGCCAACGATCCAAAAGATACCATTGGCAGGGCTTTTGTAAAAAAAGGCACTTTTGAACTGAAAGGAAGCTTACGGGAGCCTATGCTGCTCAGCCTTTTTTTTACAGCTGTACAAAAACGCACTATTTTGTTTCTGGATAATAGTAAAATCTCAATCAGCGGGGATGTAAATGAATTACAGAAGTTATCCGTTACCGGCTCTCCATCGCAGGTTGATTTTCAGGCATTCCAGGTCGCATTTAACCCTTTATTTGATGAGTATACAAAAATTACACAGCAAATGAAAGCCGGCGGCAATATGGATACATTGCGGGTGCGTGCCGCAAAAACTTATACCGCTATACAAGAACAAATTGAAATTTATCTTCAGCACCACACAAGTTCACCAGTAAGCCCTTTTATATTGCTAGTAACTGCCCAGCTTTCAGATGATATAAACATACTGGAGAAAAGATTTAACACACTTGATGCCACTGCACAAACCAATTATTATGGCAAGTACCTCCGCCAAATGATTGATGATACTAAAGTAGGTTCAATAGGGTCTGATGCAATAGAATTTACACAGGCAGATGTTAATGGCAAACCAGTTTCTCTTTCTTCTTTCAAAGGAAAATATGTGCTTGTAGATTTTTGGGCCAGTTGGTGTGGCCCATGCAGAATGGAAAACCCCAACGTTGTAAACACCTACAACTTATTTAAAGAAAAGAATTTTACTGTTCTTGGCGTTTCGCTTGATAAAGCAAAAGATCCCTGGTTAAAGGCTATAAAAGACGACAACCTTCCATGGACACATGTTAGCGATCTTAAATTCTGGAGCAACGAAGTAGCAGTGAAATATCGCATTCAATCTATTCCGCAAAATTTTCTGATTGATCCTAACGGAAAAATAGTTGCTAAAAACCTGCGCGGGCCTGCATTAAGAGAGAAATTGTGTGAGATACTGGGATGTAATTAAGGAAATAAATGCTTTCATTAGCATGCTGCAATCTTAATGATGATTAATCACTAGTCGCTTGTTCTCATTCATTCCGTCGTAATTTATTTTCAGTATGTAACTTCCGCTTGGGTGCTGGCCAACCCCCATGCTCGCTGTAGTTATTTTTCTATTGAACTTCTTTTGAAAAATTAGCTTCCCCGAATTATCAATGAGTGAAACATTCCAGTCTTCCTGCGGAATTTCTGATAAGGAAATATTTACTATATCTGCAGAAGGATTGGGATAGATAACAATACTGCGGCCTAGAATTACCTTTACATATTTTGTGATGGTAAAGCCAGATAAGCCGTTCATGTTTCTTATGCAAAGCCTGTAATAATTTGGTCCTTTTAAAGGGAATGCATCAAGTTGATTATAAGTAACAGGAAGTGATGTATTACCACTTGATTTTACTGATGATATAGCGCTCCAGTCAACGCCATCATTGCTTTTTTCTATTGTAAAAGATCCGATGTTTATTTCTTGTTGTGTTGTCCACGAAATGGATACTTTATTATCTGCAGTAAGACTCGCATTAAAATCAACCAATACAACAGGAAGTGAACCTGAAAGAGATTGGGCAGTTGCATGTGTATTACATCCTGTCATAAGGACCAGGATAATTACTAATGGGTTTATCAGCTTCATTACGGTGGGTATTAAAAAATTGATAATTAAAACCTGTTTGGTTTAAATTAAAAAGGGGCATCGATTGGTTATACATTAAAAAGGGGGTTAATCAATAAGGTACCAGACAGACAAAATCTGTAAGTGCCTTCTTGCGAAGAGAGTGTTTTTTAATAGTAAAGGGAAGAAAATGAGGCGGTTTCTGAGGAGAATATAAGTCCGCCGGTAAAAGTAGTAAGTAGTTTTTTCTAAAGCAATTTTTTTTAATACTTTTTTAAGAACCTGTGCCTGAGCATCCCCAAAAGAAAAGCCGCACTTTAAAAGTGCGGCTTTTTTGATTCTCAGCAAAACGTTTCCGTATTATTGAATTAAAATGCTTTTTTGCCGTCTTTTTTCTCTGCGGCTTTTTGCATTGGGTTATTTGTGTTATTGGTAGCACGCAAAGCATTTTGTTTGGCTTTAAATGCCTGGAACTTAGTAGGTTCGTCCGGTACTTTTGGCCAGCTATTATTAGATGTATTTATGTCTGCTGTTTCTCTTTGCGGGTCAAGTTGCACTTTTGTAACCACCTTGTCTTTCATAAAAGTTTTTACAATTTTACCTTCATTTTTTCTCCATACTTGTGCAGGTATTCTTTCAATTTCTGTAGTTCCGTCGGCATAAGTCCATTCCAGGATTACAGGCATAATTAAACCGCCTTTGTTGCTGAATGTAAGTTCATAGAAATTTTTTCCGGAAAGCTTTTGTTTCATTGCATCGTCCATAGTTTCTGCACTTGCTGCAATAGGAACACTGAAAGATGTTGAGTCATAAGGCTCAAGTCCGCGGTTATATCTCCAGTAAAAATCACGTAAAGTTGTATCCGCATCAGTTTCAAACTTTATGTTTTTGTCTTCGCGGTTTCTCACTTTTGAAATATCATCATAAGTACTGCCTCCTGGTTTTGCCACTTTACGGCTAACAACAGTGTCTGTTGTGTTTTGTGTAGGCACAAAACTCATATCGGCTTTAAAGTATTTTACAGTATCCAGCGAGATATCGCATGCATCTGTACCATAAAACCATCCTCTCCAGAACCAATCAAGGTCTTCACCACTTGCATCTTCCATTGTACGGAAAAGATCTGCAGGTTCGGGATGTTTAAATGCCCAGCGGCGTGCATATTCTTTAAATGCATAATCAAACAAATCACGGCCCATAATGGTCTCTCTCAAAATATTTAAACCTGTTGCAGGTTTTGTATACGCATTAGGACCAAAGCCAATAATGTTTTCGCTGTTTGACATAATTGGCTCCAGCTGATCTTTTGGCAACTTCATATAATCTGTAATAGTATAAGCTGCGCCTTTGCGTGAAGGAAATTTATTGTCGAATAATTCTTCTGTAAGATATTCTACAAAAGAGTTTAATCCTTCATCCATCCAGCTCCATTGTCTTTCATCGCTGTTAATGATCATAGGAAAGAAGTTGTGGCCTACTTCATGAATAACCACACCCAGCATTCCGTATTTTGTAGCTTCACTGTAAGAACCATCTTTTTCTGTACGGCCATAGTTAAAGCAAATCATCGGGTATTCCATACCGTTAGCAGCTTCTACACTTTGTGCAACTGGGTAGGGGAATGGTATGGTAAATTTGGAGTAGCTTTTAATAGTATGTGCAACTGCTTTTGTAGAATACTTGCGGTACAGGTTATAAGCTTCTTTGCCATAATAGCTCATGCACATTACTTTCTTTCCTTCTACATATGCGGGCATTGCATCCATAACAAATTTGCGTGAAGAACCCCATGCAAAGTCACGCACATTATCTGCCTTAAAAATCCATGTTTTTTTTGCTTTGCTTTTTTGTTTTTCAGCCGCTTTTGCTTCATCAATGGTTACAATTTCAATTGGCTCTTTTGTGGTTTGGGCTTTTTGCCAGCGGCCATACTGGGCAGGAGATAATACCTGCTGGTAGTTCTGGCATTCGCCTGTAGCACCAATCACATGGTCTGCAGGTACTGTCATCTGAACTTTAAAGTTGCCGAATGTAAGCGCAAACTCACCACGTCCGGTAAACTGGTGGTTTTGCCATCCCTGGAAATCGCTGTATACGCAAAGGCGGGGATACCATTGGGTAATAGTAAAAAGATCATTGCCATCTTCTGCAAAATGCTCGTAGCCACCACGTCCGCCATATGTCATGCGGTCTGTTATTTTATAATTCCAGTCTATTTTAAATACAAACTGCTGGCCGGGTTTTAATACTACAGGCAGTTCAAGGCGCATCATGGTTTTATTAACCGTATACCTCAGTGGTTTGCCAGTTGCATCTGTAACTTTAATAAGGGTTACTCCACCGCCATCACCATTCACTTCGTTTTCCATTCTTCTCAATGAATTATCAGTCATCTGCTTTGGCATGGTGCTTTGATCCTGGTAATTGGCATTGTCTTTTTTGCTGTGTTCATTTTCATCAAGCTGCAACCATAGGTAAGTAAGCTCGTTGGGGGAGTTGTTGAAATAAGTAACTGTTTCGCTGCCATTCAATTTGTAATTGGGCTCGTCCAGTTCTGCTTTAATATCATAATCGCAACGTTGCTGCCAGTATTTAGGACCGGGTGCACCACTTGCAGTACGATATTCATTCGGCGTTGGCAATATGGAACCGAGTTGCTCAAACTTATTGCCGTGGTTTGAGCCCGGATTGTTCTGAATGTTTTGCGCTGTGAGTATGCTACAGCAGCAAACGATTGTCAAAAGAAGTAATAGCTGTTTTCTCATTTTTTGTTTTTTTATTGGGAAATCTGTCAAAAGCCATGTAAAGTGAAGCAGCAAGGATAAGCAGCGAAACTACCCGAATCCATCCTAATCTTGAAATTTTTAACAAGTCAACTATCACAAATGACAATAATAAAATTGCCGCTACTACTATTAATTGGGCCACCTCAATACCAAGATTAAAAGCAAATAGATGCGGAATTAATCCTTCTTTTCCTTCTAAATCAAGGAATGCGCTTGCATAGGCGAGGCCATGTATACATCCAAAGAAAAGCGCAAAGAAATAAATTACAGGAAGTTTTTTTTGCTGATCCGCTGGCCGCATTAAAATGTTATTAATTGCCGTAACTGCTATGGTAATGGGTATTAAAAACTCAATCCATTTAGTGGGTACGCTTATATAGTTTAATGCACTAAGGGCAAGCGTAATGGAATGGCCTATAGTAAAGGCAGTAACAAGCACAGCTACTTTTTTCCAGTCCTTCCACCCATACCTGAGGCAAAGGGCCGTTACAAAAAGTATATGATCCATTGCTTCCCAGGTAAGGATGTGCTCCGTGCCCAGTGTAAAATAAAACTTGAATTCGTTCATGCAGTACCTTGACCGTTTTGGTAGCGCAAGCTTTTAACGATAATGCTTGCGAAAGATGGAAAATAATCAAGAGATTTGTGGCAGACAAATTTTATTTAGCAATGGCGGCATCTCTTTATAAGTGGCTGATGGTTGGCGTTCTTGGGCTTTTTCACCCTTTTTATGTAAGTGTTATAGAAATTAACCACAACGCAAAAGATAAAACACTGGAAATATCGTGTAAACTCTTTCTTGAGGATACCGAAAAAGCATTACAGAAACAATTGGGTGTGCCTGTAGAACTTACCAATCCAAAAGATCCCAAAAAGGCACAGCAAATGGTAAGCGATTATGTAAAAAAACACCTGCAAATAAAAGTAGACGGTAAACCTGTTACACTAGAGTTTATTGGTTTTGAAATTGAAGGGGCTTCATTGTGGAGTTATTACCAGGTGCCAAATATCAGCAGTGTACATAAAATAGATGTGACCAATAATTTGTTGTACGAAATGTATGAATCGCAGATAAGCATTGTACATGTGCAGGAAGGAAGCAACAAAAAAAGTTCCAGGGTTAATAACCCGGAATCGAACCTGAGTTTTGAATTTTAAAACGATACAAACTTATTTTAACCCCCCTGTTGTATTTCTATAGCAACAGGGGGTTTAATTTTTTATTTCAGGTATGCCAATTGACCAAGATGATAACTTTGGTGATTGCTCCTGTTAATAAGAATATTCAGTTTATTGCGGTGTGGTTCTTTTGCAAAATCTTCTTCTGATACTGCAGTGTGGCGGGTAAACCAGTCTGCAGTTTTCATTGTATTGATGTGTGCAGTAAGTTTTGCGTTAATTTCTTTCCAGTACAATTTTAGTTTTTCAAGTGAAGGTTTTTCCAGGCCTGCTGTATCGGGATTGGTAAGAAAAATTGCTTCAAGTTCAGGATGAAGTTTTTCACCAAAACCCAATAGTGGAAGCATTGCATCGTTTACTGCTGCAAGGTGCCCAACAAGATATATACCGCTGTTTCTGCCAGGCGCTGTATTTTTTGCAAGCTGTTCGTCAGAAAGTGTTTCAAGCAGTTTATCAAGCCTGCTATTTTGTTTCTGCCATTCAGCAATAATTAATTTAACCGCTAACTCTAGTTGCTCCATAATAAAATGTTTTGTTTAGGTGAAAGAGGTTAACAAGATTATTTAAAAATTGTTTGCCGCGTTTAATTTCTTTATCATCCATAATTACAAGAATGATGCAATAAAATAAATCAGGCATAAGGCATTATCCCGCTTCAGCTACTTTTTTTATTTCAACCAAAATTGGATCCCAACCTTTTCCATCATTATAAACATCATTGTACCTTTTTTCTCCATCTGCTGCTTTTTCAAATCCATCCTGGCTTACCGTTAAAGTGGTAACGCCGTCCAGGTACGACAATGTGTAGTAAACGTTCAGGTAGTTATCCGGTATATCGGGCATGTCTGCATTAGGATCGATTACAGTATAAGTAAGTAATGTTGGCGGCTCAATAGCAATAATATTCCCTTTTACAAAAACCATTTCCTGGCCCTGGTAATTTGCTCTCCATAACAAAGGGCTGCCAGGTTTCCAGTCAGAAACAGTTTCACAGCCAAACATGTATTTTTTTGTTTCTTCAGGTTTGGTAAGAGTGTCCCATACCCTGTCTATTGGAGCATTAATAGTAATGCTGTTCTCTACAATTTTTTTTGCCATTATGATGAAGTTTAAATTTGTCGGGAGTATAAATGTACAACAGGGCTTAATAAAAGCCATCAATTATTGTCTTATTGCTGCTCACGGATAAAAAATTACATTTGCGGCATGACTAGAAAGCAACTGGTTGAAGAAATACGCCGCAAACAATCTTACCTCTGTGTTGGCCTGGATACAGATATTACCAAAATACCAGTTCATCTTTTAAAAGAACCCGATCCTGTTTTTACTTTTAATAAAGCTATTATTGATGCCACTCAGGATTTTTGTGTGAGCTATAAAATAAACACTGCGTTTTATGAAGCGCAGGGATTGAAAGGGTGGCAATCCATGGAGAAAACGCTTAATTATATTCCCAAAAATATTTTTACCATAGCAGATGCAAAACGCGGCGATATTGGCAATACCAGCAGCCAGTATGCGAAAGCGTTTTTTGAAGCACTGCATTTTGATTCCATTACCGTGGCGCCGTATATGGGCGAAGACAGTGTAAAACCTTTTTTGGAATACGACGGCAAATGGGCAATTGTGCTGGGCTTAACTTCTAATAAGGGAGCAAAAGATTTTGAACTGCAGACAATGGTTCATCAAAACACAAACCAGGGTACTGAAAAACTATATGAAAGGGTATTGCGCACAGTAGCAGGTTGGGGCAGTGCAAATAACCTGATGTTTGTAATAGGCGCAACACAGGCCGATGAGTTTATTAATATCCGCAAGTTGTTGCCGGATCATTTTTTTCTTGTACCGGGTGTTGGCGCACAAGGCGGCAGCCTGCAGGAAATTTCTGAAAAAGCAATGAATAAAGATATTGGCCTATTGGTAAATGTAAGCCGTGCTATAATTTATGCTTCAGAAAAAGAAGATTTTGCTGCAGAAGCCAGGGCTATTGCGCAGCAGTATCAGTTTGAGATGAAACAATATCTAAGAGTATAAAAGAGAAAAGGCTCAATAACGGTTGTAAAGAATTATTGAACAAGAAAGAGATAAAGTGTCTGTTAATGGAAGTGGATTCTTTGCACACCAACAAATTAAACGAAATAAAAAAAGGCATAACAAGATTAACTTGCTATGCCTTTGTAGTATAAGCTCTTTCCCTCTTTTTCTTCTCTTAGATAAATTTTACTTTTCCGAAACTGGATTTGATTTTTACTTTGCAGGCTCCGTTTCCACTTTTGCCAGAATAGTCTTTATCAAACTTTGGCCCGTGCTCATCATCATCTTCTTTATCTTCTTTAATTGCGATAGACGTACCATTTTTAAATTCTCCAAAATTGGTATGAATATCAAACTCTGCGTTGAAGCCATCTGGCACTGCCACTTCTATTGTAGAGAATTGGTTGTTTACACTAAATTCGGAAACACTGTTGTTTAAAGCCAGTTTTACTTTGTCGCAGTATTCAAAAGTTGCTTTAATGGCGCCATTCAGTTTTTTAATTTCAGCCTTGCTGAATTTTATTATCACCCTGCAATTGTTTATACTTTCTGCTACCACGCTGCCAAACTCAACATGCAGTTCTTTTACGTTTGATAAATTACCTGCAACAAGGTCTCCAAATTTTTGTGTTATTTCAGAGGGGCCACTCATGTCTGGTACAAAAGTTTTACCAAACTGGTTCTCTAAATCTAAAGGATTACTGGCAGGCATGTTTACTTCATAATCTATCTCCATTTTTTGATTGCCGTTATTGTTCTTCTTTCCGTTGCCGTTTTTACCGATACTTGTCTTAAACGAAACCCCGTCGCTGCCTTTGCTGTCATCAATAGAAATGTTATCTATAATTTCCTGCGCCCTTTCATCAGATGAGCTGGAAACAGTTATTGTAACATCTACTTTTACTTCGCTCTTGGTCCATGTATTTATTCTTACTGTACCAAACTGGTTATTGATGCTTACTTTATCGTTTGCGCCAATGCTATAAGATTTTGAATACGTTTTTTTCTTCTCGGTATCGGGGCCGTCTGCTGCAAAAAGCCAGGCAGAAGTAACCAGTAAAAGTGCAGTGCTTAGTATATATTTACGCACTTCTGTATGCTTTTTCATATGCTTCTTTTTTTGTGTTGTTGATTTTTTTGATAATGTTTAATTGCTGATTTAGTAACGCTTCCTGGTACTGCAGGTTTTGAATCATAGCTTCCAGGATCTGTTCACGGTTAGGATTTACAGGAAGCTGTTTCTTCAATGTGTGAAAAGTGCTGTCCAGCTTGTTAAAATCGCCGGCAAATTTGCTATACAGCAGCGGTTCATCATTTTTAATTTTCTTAATCTGGTTTTGTTTTATTTCAATCAGGCGTGCATAGTGCATTAGCTCTTCATTGCCTTCAGCATCATCATTGCTTGCCAATTGGGCGTTGTTTTCTTTCACTTCTTCTTTTACTGCATCTTTATTTTCAGGTACAGTAACTGTTTCATTTTTCTTTGTATCGTCTTTTGCAACTTCTGGCAGGTTATTACTTGCAGCGGGTTGTTCTTTTACTTTTGCAATGTTATTGTCTGGTGTTTTTTTGGTCATAAAAAACCAGCTTCCTGCACCCAATAAAACAATGATAGCTGCTGCCGCACTCCAACGGAGTACTTTCATGCTAATGACTATACCTTTTTCTTCAGCAGGTTTTTTCAATTGCTGCTGAACGTTATGCCATACAACAGGTCCGGGTTCATACTTGTCAAACTCTTCCCGGTTGTTTTTTACAAAATCTTCTAAATTGCTCATGATAATCCTCCTTCTTTTAGGATGCTCATTAATTTTTGTTTGGCCCGGTGGTATTGTGTTCTTACAGTGTTGTGAGATATACCAAGCATCTTACCAATTTCTTCCTGCGGTATTTCTTCAAGCAGGTATAAACTCACAACAGCCCTGTATCCATCCGGCAATTTTTGAATTGCGTTCCTTACTTCATTCACTTTATATTGAAAAGCCACTTCGTCTACGCTTTCATATTCACTTGTATCTGCCACTTGTGTAGATTCTATATCTACCAGCTGCAGTTTCTTTTTGCGAAGCAGGCTTATGGATTTATTTATGACAATCCGTTTTAACCAGGCGCCAAATGTGCTGTTGTACCTAAAATCTTTCAGGTGTTTAAAAGCATCCACAAAAGCATCCTGCAGCACATCTTCCGCATCGCCAACATTGTTTACAATGCGGAGGCTTGTGTTAAACATGGCTTTGGCATATTTGTTATACAACTCGCTGTAACCCAGGCTATCGCCCTGTTTGCAGCGTTCAACCAGCTCATCCCTTGCTATCGTAGCAGTCAATTCCAAAAGCTATAATTATTGGTGTTCGGTATAAGGTCGTGATATTAGTTCACATGTTGCACGGAAAAAGAAAAAATATCTGGCAGGGGGCAGTATTCAGCATTTAGTACAGGGTATTGAGACTTTGATCAATTCTATTGAGGCCAGCCGAAGTAACACAGATGAGGCATTCTTGCCCGTCCGAATGGCAGCCGGGCGGACGTCGCACTCTTCAGCATTTGTAATATTCCTGTGCGTGGAGACACGCACCAGGCTGCAGAAGAAATCAGACTTCTATACATCAGACATCAGCCATAATCTGCGGCCTTATTCTACCGCCAAAAAAACTTTTCATACTTTCGTTTGCGCTATCTAAAACTGTCTTGTCATGTCTAAAGATTTGTTTCAAAGCCCGGATTATTTTCAGGTAGATGAATTGCTGACCGAAGAACAAAAACTGGTCCGCGAAAGTGTTCGTTCTTACGTAAAAAAAGAAATTTCTCCTATCATAGAAGATTATGCGCAACGGGCAGAATTTCCGCAGCAGATTGTAAAACAGTTGGGAGAATTGGGTTGCTTTGGTCCTACTGTACCTGTGGAATATGGCGGCGGCGGCCTTGATTATATCAGCTATGGTTTAATGATGCAGGAACTGGAACGCGGCGATAGCGGTGTACGCTCAACTGCATCTGTACAAGGCTCGCTGGTAATGTTTCCTATTTATGCGTTTGGCAGCGAAGAGCAACGTAAAAAATATTTGCCCAAACTTGCCAGTGGTGAATGGTTGGGCTGTTTTGGATTAACAGAACCCAATCATGGTAGCGATCCTGGCGGAATGCTTACCACAATTAAAGATGCAGGAAGCCATGTTATTTTAAATGGTGCAAAAATGTGGATTAGCAACGCACCATTTGCGCAGGTGGCTGTTGTATGGGCAAAAGATGAGCAGGGAATTGTTCGGGGTGTTATTGCAGAACGTGGCATGGAAGGTTTTTCTACGCCAACTACGCATGGCAAATGGAGTTTGCGTGCAAGTGCAACAGGTGAACTGGTGTTTGACAATGTAAAAATTCCCAAAGAAAATATATTACCAAATGTACAGGGATTGAAGGGACCGCTGAGTTGCTTAACCAAAGCCCGGTATGGAATAGCATGGGGCGTTGTAGGTGCTGCAATGGATTGTTATGATACTGCATTGAGGTATTCAAAAGAAAGAATACAGTTTGATAAACCGATTGGTGCATTTCAGTTGCAGCAAAGAAAACTTGCAGAAATGATTACTGAAATAACCAAAGCACAATTATTGAACTGGCGTTTGGGCGTATTAATGAATGAAAGTAAAGTAACACCTGCACAGGTGAGCATGGCCAAACGCAATGGCTGCGAAATTGCGCAGAACATTTGTCGCAATGCAAGGCAAATGCTGGGTGGTATGGGCATTACCGGAGAATACAGCATTATGCGCCACATGATGAATATTGAAAGCGTAACAACTTACGAAGGTACACATGATATTCACTTACTAATAACAGGCATGGACGTAACCGGGTTTAATGCGTTTAAGTAGATACCCCATATCCCCGTGAAGGGGTGATCTCAGTGGGACGATGGTTAATAATAACAATTTTGTTTCAGGAATATGAAGTTGAAAGAAATTGTATAACAAATTTTAAATTCCCTTTTAGGGGTAGGGGTTATGAAAATTTTCCTGATAGGCTTTATGGGTTCGGGTAAAACACACTGGGGCAAAATATTATCCCGGCAGTTAAATCTGCCTTATTTTGATTTGGACGAAGTAATTGTTACTTCAGAAAAAATGAGTGTGCAGCAAATTTTTCATGATAAGGGCGAAGAATATTTTCGTTTGAAAGAACAGGAAGTGCTGGAAGCGCTGGCAGAAGATCACGACGATGTTATTATCTCTACTGGTGGTGGCACACCGTGTTTTTTTAATAATATAGATTTTATGCGCCAACAGGGTAAAGTAATATGGTTGAACACTGCTGTGGATACATTGCTTCAAAGATTACTGAGGCAAAAACAAACAAGGCCACTGATAAAAAATATTTCAGACAGTGAACTCAAAGCATTTATCATAAAAAAATTGCAGGACAGAAAAATGTATTACGAGCAGGCACATGTAATGCTGCATGAAGAATCAATTACAGCAGACTCACTACTAAAATCAATAAAGGATGCATAGATGGTTTTTAATTACGGCTTCATTAATAGGAGCATTATCCGTAGCACTTGGTGCATTTGCAGCACATACACTTAAAAATATGCTTACTGCAGATACTGTTGCCATATTTGAAACAGGCGTTCGGTACCAGTTTTATCATGCATTTGCGTTACTGGCAGTAGCTATAATCTATGAAAAATATCCAGGCGCACTATTGCAATGGGCGGGCAATTGTTTTCAATTGGGAATAATTTTATTTTCAGGTTCATTATATATACTTACAGCCATAAAAGCTGCCGATGCAGTTGGAACTTCAAAAATTGGCATTATAACACCATTTGGCGGATTGTTTTTTATTGCAGGATGGATATTAATGGTTATTGCATTTATTAAGAAGGGGCCTGTGGAGGAAGAAGGTATAAGGTGAGGAGTGTAAGGTATAAGTAGTAAGGCTTTAGTGAATGAGAAGTATTGAATATTGAGATTACTGTTGCAAAATAATTTCAGTTCAAAAATAATTGACCCCGCGCCTTTAGGCCGGGGTTTTGTTTCCCAGGCATAAAGGCACGAGGTTAAAAAAGAAACTTCATTTGGCATTTAAACACCTTAAACCTTCTACCTTCTATCTTCAACCATTTACAACGGTACAGTAAACGTAGTAGTGGTTCCTTCTTTGTTTACTATAGAAAAGCTGCCGTCAATACTTTCAATTCTTTTCTTCATGTTATTAAGGCCATTGCCAAACTCACGCAGTTTCTGAAAATTAATTCCAACGCCATTATCGTGTATTTGTATTTCCAGTGTACCAGGTAATACGGTTACATTTATCCATACATCTGTTGCCTTTGCGTGTTTTACAATATTGTTTAGCGATTCTTTTACGCAGAGAAAAACGTTTCTTCTTTTCTCACCACTCATCTCAACAGAAGGTATATTTTCAGTACTCTTAAAATGGCAATTGATATTTGTGCTTTCAAAATATTCCAGTGCATAAGAGCGGGTATAGGCAATCATATTATCCAGGCGGTCGTTGCTGCTGCTCATGGTCCAGATAATCGTATTCATTTTGCTGAGCAGGTCATTAGCATTGCTGGATATTTTATCAATTTCAGGAAGTGTATTGTCCTTCATTTTTGTTTTCACAATTTCACTCATCAAACGTATGGCGGTTACACCAGACCCCAGTTCATCGTGCATGTCTGTAGAAATACGGTTGCGTTCTTCCTGTTTGGCTTCAACAATAGCCAGTTGTTTTTCAAATTCTTTTCTTTCATTGTCAAGTAACAAACGTTCCCTTTCTCTTGTTCTTTCAATAATATCATTTCGATTTTTAAACGCAAGTGCCATCAGGAAAAAAATCAGCTCTATGGTCATGCCCAATTCATAATAAAAAATGGCATCTCTCCATATTGAAGGCGAAGGTATTTTTAGCAGCGCCGGGTTAATAATCAATATCATTGAAACGGCCGAAAGTGCCAGTAAAAAGAAATGCCCTGCCGCAAGAAAATTGAGCATCCTGTTTTTCCTGATGAAAGCATATACAATGAACACTACAGTGGTAGCAATCCATATTATTTTAGTAATGTTTTCTATAGAAGCTTCCGTTTTATAACTGGTAGGAAAATAATAGTAATAAGAAAAAAGCAAAAGGCTTAGTATAATAATTGCCTGGCCGGCAATAAACAGTTTATGTAAAAAAGGAAACGCTTTTTTGGTATCAAGAAATTTTCTCAGAAAAATAAAATAGAAAAATATGCCAAGGCTTTGTATTACAAAATCGAGATAGCTTTCAAAAAAATAATTAAACGGTAAAGTGCTTTTTGTATAAAACGATTTTAAAAAGAACAGAAGTGCAGTAAAAAAAGCAAAGCAGGCATAATACATAAACTCAATGCTGCCATTAAGAATAAAAACAGCCATTGAGTAAAAAATCATCATTAGCAATATACCTGTAATGATGTAGGTATACATGTTTCCATTATTGGCAGGTATTTTTAATGTTCTTGAAAATGCGGGCAGGTAATAATCCCTGATGATGCGCAAATTCATAGCGTTTACAATAGTGTGCACAAATTTGAGGTGAACATAATAATGAACTTCTTTGCCAGGGTTTAACCGTAAGCCCCTGTATCCTGCAGAATCTGCAAATGCGGGCATAACGGTTGGTACAACGCTTAATGTTTTTAATGAGTCATCATACTCATAAACATCAATAGTGCTGGCAAAAACACCCGGAAAAAAATAAACAGTAACCAGGCTGTCTGCAGAATTTTTCAGCCGCATAGAAATCCACCAGTCTGCTTCGGTTTGCGATACTGTAAGATGCCTGAGGGCGTTTTTTGGTGCGTGGCCAAATTGAAGAGATGGTAAATCTGCAGGTTTTATTTTATGCAGGCTGTCTTCTATACAAACGCTGCGATAATCTATGGTGTCTGAAAGTATAATTTTTGCTACATCAACTACCGGTGTATTTTGCTGTGCTGCAATGTGCCCGGCACCGCCCATGGCAATAAGCATAAATAGAAAAAAGTTCTTTTTTTTCAAAGGCGGTGGAAAAAACTTCATTTGTGCAGGTGTTTTGTCTGTTGGCAGGGATTGCGATTAAAAAAGAAAATTACAACTTTCTTTTTAGTTAAGCCGCAGCGTATTGTAAGCGGATGATTTGGTTATATGCTTATCTTTGCCGCCATGGCAGAAAAGGCAAAACCCAGGAAAGGAAAGGTAGCTGATGCGGGTAAGTTAAAGACAGAAAAAGACCCGCCATTACCTATTAAGAACCTTGTAAAAGACGAGCGTACCCATAAGATTACAGGTGCCGTTCTTATTTTACTATCGTTCTTTCTTTTTGTTGCCTTTGCATCTTACTTGTTTACCTGGAAGACAGACCAGGCAAGTGTTCTCAACCAGGGGTTATCACCTTTATTTTCTTCGGGCACAGTTAAAACAGCTAACCTGCTGGGCAATCTTGGCGCTGTTACTGCACATTTCTTTTTCTATTATGGTTTTGGCATAGCCTCATTCCTGCTCTGTACTTTTTTCTTTGTATCTGGAGTAAATCTTCTGTTTAGTAAAAAATATTTTTCGCTGTGGCGCAATACCAAATATGTTGTTGCCGGTCTTGTTTTCTTTAGCGTAACGTTTTCATTCATTATGAGTGGCAATGGTTTTCCATGGGGCGGCGGCTTTGGAGATAACATCAGCAAATTTCTTAAACAGGCTATTGGCACACTCGGTACAGCAGCCTTGCTTTCTGTTATAGGCCTTGCTTATATCATCTGGCGTTTTAACCCCGTGTTTAAAGTACCAAAATTACCAGAACGTAAAACTCAGCCAGTAAAAGAAACAGTAGAGGCTGATGAAGATGCAGATGACAATGAAGCCATGTTGTTTATAGAAACACCACCAGTAACAAAAGGCAATTCATTAAAGAAAGGTTCTACACTTGTAATTCCTCCAAAGGAAACTAATGAACCAGTATTAGAATTAAAACTTACAGAAAAAGACGATATGGATTTTTCTGCAGAGAATGAGTTTAATAATCCTGCAGAAGTTGAAGCAGATGAAACAGTTTTAATTCCCCCGGTAAAACCAGTGAAAAAAGAAAAAAGACAACAGGTGCCGGAAGTTTCTTTTGAAATAAATGAATCTCCAAACGACACTACGCTTGAAATTGAAAGCGAAAAGAAAGCCATTAGCGAAACGGATTTATATGAACCTACTTTAGACCTGCGTGATTATAAATATCCTTCGCTGGATTTATTGGAAACGCATGGTAGTGAAAAAATTATTCAGGACCCCGCCGAACTGGAAACCAATAAGAACAGGATTATTGATACACTGAAGAATTATGATATTGCCATACAGAAAATATCTGCAACTGTTGGTCCTACAGTAACATTGTATGAAATTGTACCAGCAGCGGGTGTTCGTATATCACGCATTAAAAATCTTGAAGACGATATTGCACTTAGCCTTGCAGCATTAGGTATCCGTATCATAGCTCCTATACCCGGAAAAGGTACCATTGGTATAGAAGTACCCAATGTAAAAAAGACAGTGGTAAGCATGAAGACATTGTTGAATGCAGATAAATTTCAGAACAGCGCATACAGTCTTCCTATTGCTATTGGTAAAAAAATTGACAATGAAAATTTCATTGTAGATCTTACTACCATGCCGCACCTTTTAATGGCAGGTGCTACTGGTCAGGGTAAATCTGTAGGATTAAATGCTATTCTCGTTTCCCTGCTATATAAGAAACATCCTTCGCACCTTAAGCTGGTACTTATCGATCCTAAAAAAGTAGAGCTAAGCATTTATCGTACTATAGAAAAACATTTCCTCGCAAAGCTTCCAGGCGAAGAAGATGCTATTATTACAGATACAAAAAAGGTAATCCATACTTTGAATGCATTGTGTATAGAAATGGATAACCGGTACGATTTGTTGAAAGAAGCAGGCGCAAGAAATATTAAAGAGTATAACGACAAATTTGTGCGCAGGCGCCTTAATCCGGAAAAAGGCCATCAATATCTTCCTTTCATTGTTTTAGTAATTGATGAGTTTGCAGATTTAATTATGACTGCAGGCAAGGAAGTAGAAATGCCCATTGCCCGCCTTGCACAGTTGGCACGTGCTATAGGCATACATCTTATTATTGCAACACAGCGTCCTTCAGTAAATATTATTACAGGTACCATTAAAGCAAACTTCCCTGCACGTATTGCTTTTAAAGTTTCTTCTAAAATTGACTCAAGAACAATTCTTGATACTGGTGGTGCAGAACAATTAATTGGTAAAGGCGACATGCTTATTTCTTACAATGGGGAACTTACCCGTTTGCAGTGTGCATTTGTAGACACACCTGAAGTAGAAGAAATTACCAATTTTATTGGCGACCAGCGTGGTTATACCCAGGCATTTTTATTGCCGGAGTATGTAGATGAAAAAGAAATGGAAGGCAAAGATTTTGATTTGAGCGACCGCGATTCTTTGTTTGACGATGCCGCAAGATTAATAGTGCAAAGCCAGAGCGGTTCTACTTCTTTGTTGCAGCGCCGCATGAAACTGGGCTATAACCGTGCAGGCCGTTTAATGGATCAATTAGAAGCTGCGGGCATTGTTGGGCCTAACCAGGGAAGCAAAGTAAGGGATGTATTGATAAAGACAGAGGCAGATCTGCAACAGCAATTAAATGCTTTAGGCTGATATATTTAACAACTCTTTGTTTAAACTGTTTTTTACCTGTACCGTCCCAAAACAATGCTATGAAACCCCCTATCTTTGCCCGCCACTTAATAAGCTTTGGTTACACACTAATACCACAAGTTTTTTAATGGGAACTTTTAATTACTATAAATACTTTATGATGAAATATTTTTTAATGATTGTCTTGTTAGCAGGATTTGTGAAAACCGGAATAGCACAGGCAGGAGTTGCCAATGATCCCGCAGCAAAAAAAATACTTGATGGAGTAAGCTCTAAATTTAAAACTTATAAAGCTGTACAGGCAGCTTTTACATTAAAGGTAGAAGATGGCAAAGGAAAATTGCAGGGCAACCAGAAAGGTACAGTGTATATGAAAGGAAATAAATACAGGGTATCGCTTGCTGGCAAGGAGAATAAAGAAATTTTTTCTGACGGCGCAAGTACCTGGACATATGATAAAGCTTCTAATGAGGTAACCATTACTAAAATGGATCCAAGTGCAAAAACCATTACACCACAAAATTTAATGACCAATTTTTATGATAAAGACTTTCTCTATAAATTAAATGGCGAACAGAAAGATGGTACTCGTGTGTTGCAGGAAATTGAAATGACCCCTACAGATAAAGGCAAAGCTTTTCATAAAGTATATGTCTATGTAGATAAAGCAAAGCAGGCTATCTATAGCACAAAGGTGCTAGACAAAAACGGCAATAAATATACTTACACTGTAAACTCACTTAACGGCAGTGCAACTGTAAACGATCAGCTTTTTGTTTTTGATAAAAGCAAATATCCCGGAGTAGAAGAAGTTGATCTCAGGTAGTAGTCGATAGCCTTGAGTCGTTAGTCATTAGTCGATAGTCAGGAATAATATAGATCTGAGTAATGACTATTACAAATCCCGAACTGTAGATGATTGGTTATAGACTAATGACTAACGACCCCCCGACTAGATTTTCCCCCAACGAAATGTATTAATAT
This sequence comes from Chitinophagaceae bacterium, assembly GCA_044227095.1. Classification (GTDB taxonomy): domain Bacteria; phylum Bacteroidota; class Bacteroidia; order Chitinophagales; family Chitinophagaceae; genus JACMLD01. The sequence continues at coordinate 2,652,717 of JBGAFV010000001.1, forward strand.
CAAAGCCGGCAAGATCCAGCACACGGTCTGCAACTGTAGCTGCTGCCGCTTCAATTGTTTTGGGTTGGCTATAAAAAGAAGGTGCAGCGGGGCAGATAATTCCTCCGGCCAGTGTAACCGTTTCCATATTGCGAATATGAATAAGGCTGTAAGGTGTTTCCCTAACAACACAAATCAATTTCCTTCTTTCTTTCAGTATAACATCAGCACTTCTTGTAATCAGGTCGTTTGAAATACCGGCAGCAACCCGGCCAAGTGTGCCCATAGAACAGGGAATAATAATCATGGTATTGTATTGACCAGATCCCGAAGCAAACGGAGCTGTAAAATCTTGCTGTTCATAAAACCTGAAAGGGTATTTTCCATAATCTTCATTGCCTAGCTCTGTTTTCCAAACTTCTTTAGCGTTGGTTGTCATTATTACCGCTAATTCTGTCCACTGATCTTTTAAGGCCGATAGTTTATCTAATACCAGTTTGGCATATACAGATCCGCTGGCACCGGTAATGGCTATAACAATTTTGTTCAAGCTGGTTCGTTTAAATTTGTACTTAAACAAAAATACTATGCAGAAGTTTATGGTTGTTCTTATTTCGGCATTTGCACTTATTTTTTCTTCTGCGCACAAGCCTGCGCCAGTGGCAGAAAAATTAAAGTGGATGACCCTCAAAGAAGCACAGGAAGCTATGCTGAAAGAGAAAAAACCAATCCTTATAGACCTTTATACAGACTGGTGCGGCTGGTGCAAGGTAATGGACAAAAAAACCTATACCAATGCAAAGGTGATTGCCTATCTGCAGCAAAATTTTTACCCCGTAAAGCTAAATGCAGAGTCCAGGGAAGCAATTAAGTGGAATGAAAAGACTTATAATTTCAACAGCGCTAACCGTACTAATGATTTTGCAGTTTTTTTAACGTATGGTCAATTGTCGTACCCAACAACGGTTATTATACCTACTGATAACAGTGGCCCACAGCCAGTTCCGGGCTATCTTGAGCCCAAAGAACTGGAACTGATAGTACGTTATTTTGGCGATGGTAAATACGGAAAACAGCCATTTGCAGAATACCAGAAAGCATTTAAAAGTGAATGGTAGGCTTTGGCAGAGAATTTGAAACATGCTTAACTGATTTTCATAGAATATTGGATTGAAACGGCCCTGATTTCTATCGGGGCTTTATTTTTTTTACATATAATGCAACGATAAATCTTTATCTACTGTCTGATAAGTAGGTTTTTCATAGGATATTGGATTAAAATGGGCTGGATTTCTATCCTGGCCCTCTTTTTTTTATAGGGGTATCCTATTAATTAATCAGTTATTTCTATCTCCGCAGAAGACATTTGTTTAAACATATTTTTCCATTTAATTGATGTGGATCAAATTAAGGCGATTGGGTAAAAAAATATTTGCTTATGCAACTAGTTTTATTGTCTCAACACCCTATATTTGAATTTTCATAGGATAAGGTTTAATGGTTAATGGTATTTGATTAGTGCATCCCGCCGTAAGGCGGGATTTTTTTTGCAATTATGTGCTGCAAATGATTTCTTCTATTGTATAATAGAAAAACCCTTCGGAAAGAAGGGTTTTTAAAGCAAATTATTAATAAGATGTTATAAAAATTATACTTCTCACTTTTTATACTTCAGCCATATCAGGAATTTCGGCAGCCCTGTAACTTCCCTCATCAAGCTTTTTCTTTGTTTCAGTAAATGCTTTTAGTGTGTCTTCTATATCAGCATCAGTATGCGCTGCTGTAGGAATCAGGCGATAAATAATTTGTCCTCTTGGTATAACAGGATAAACCACTATAGAACAAAAAATGCCATAATTCTCCCGCAGGTCAAGCACCATGGCTGTGGCTTCCGGAATATCGCCCTTCATATAAACCGGCGTTACCATAGTATTGGTAGAGCCAATATCAAAACCATTTTCCTTCAGCCCCTTTTGCAGTTTATTGGCATTATACCATAACTTATTTCTTAACTCAGGCATAGATTTTAACATTTCCATTCTCTTCAACATGCCTTCTACAATAATTAAAGGAAGACTTTTGGCAAAAATCTGTGAACGGGTATTGTAACGCAAATAAGCCAAAACATCTTTACGTCCTGCAATAAAAGCGCCGATGCTTCCCATAGATTTTACAAAAGTTGAGAAATACAAATCCACACCATCCTGGCAACCCTGTCCTTCATCCGCACCTGCGCCAGTTGGGCCCATCACTCCAAAACCATGCGCATCGTCTATCAACAACCTAAACTCATATTTTGATTTAAGCGCTACTATTTCTTTCAGCTTTCCCTGGTTACCACTCATTCCAAACACGCCCTCTGTTATAACCAATATGCCCCCACCGGTTTTTTCTATCATGCGGGTGGCACGTTCCATTTGTTTTTCAAAATCAGCAATGTCGTTGTGTTTGTATTTATAGCTATAGCCCATGTGCAGGCGTACACCATCTACAATACATGCATGTGCTTCGGCATCATATACAATTACATCCCTGCGGTTTACCAGCGCATCTATACAACTCATAATACCCTGGTATCCAAAATTGAGCAACATTGCATCTTCGCGGTGTACAAATTCTGCAACAACTTTCTCCAACTCTTCGTGGTAAGTGGTATTGCCACTCATCATCCTTGCACCCATAGGATTACCCATCCCCCAACGGGCAGCAGCTTCGGTATCTACTTTTCTTATTTCAGGATGATTAACAAGCCCGAGGTAATTATTAAGGCTCCATACAATTCTTTCTTTTCCCCTGAACATCATGCGGCTGCCAAGTTCTCCTTCCAGTTTGGGAAAAGTAAAATAACCATGCGCCCTTTTCATATGCTGGCCAATAGGGCCGCCATCTTTAACCAATTTTTCAAAAACATCTGCCATAGCTGCGTGTTTGGTATTAATTTTTTTGGATGCGCAAAGATAAAGTATTCGGCTAAAAAGCCAAGCCAGTACTGATGTTTACAGGTTGAGACAAAACATAATCAGCATCAATAAGAATATAGCTTTAACAATGAGATGAAATTGTTTTAATCTTTGCCATACCTTTCATTATTATACATTTGTGAAAATAATTTTTAGAGTGATGCAGAAATTTTTGTTCCAGCTTATTGTTCTTGTTATAGTAAGTGTATCCGTTACTGCGCAACCTGCTAAACCACATGAAACCCATTCGTCTTCAGTAAATGAAGCAACCACATTGCAACGTCCTAAATTGGTTGTAGGCATTGTAGTAGATCAGATGCGCTGGGATTATCTGTACAGGTATTACAACCGTTATGGTAATGATGGTTTTAAAAGGCTGCTTAACCAGGGTTTTTCCTGCGAAAATACTTTTATCTCTCACCTGCCATCTTATACTGCAGTTGGTCATTCAACCATATTTACTGGCTCTGTTCCTGCACTGCATGGTATTGCGGGCAACGACTGGACTGACCAACTTACAGGAAAAACAGTTTATTGTACAGAAGATAGTACGGTGCAAAGTGTAGGCAATGAATCTGAAGACGGCCAAATGTCTCCAAGAAATCTTTTAGTGTCTACAGTTACCGATGAATTAAGACTTGCCACGAATTTTCGCTCTAAAGTAGTTGGCGTATCATTAAAAGACAGGGCTTCAATTTTACCTGCTGGTCATTTGGGTAATGCAGCTTTTTGGTTTGATGATGCAAGCGCTAATTTTATTACCAGCAGTTATTATATGGAGAAATTACCGGATTGGGTAAACGCTTATAATAAAAGCAATAAAGTAGCGCAGCTTATAGAAAAGGGATGGAACACACTTTACCCTATTAATACTTACATTAACAGCGATAATGATAATAAATCTTATGAAGGAAAGTACAGGGGGGAAACCACTTCCACTTTTCCGCATGCCATCAATGAAGTATACAAACAAAGCAAAGGGTTCTTTCGGGCAACACCGTTTGGCAATACGCTTACATTAGACTTTGCAAAAGCAGCCCTGGAAGCGTATCAATTGGGCAGGGGAGAAGCAACAGACTTTTTAACCATTAACTGTGCATCTACAGATTATGTTGGACATATGTTTGGCCCCAATTCAATTGAAGTAGAAGATACTTACCTGCGGCTCGACCAGGAACTGGCGTCTTTTTTTGAAATGCTTGATAACAAAATTGGAAAAGGACAATACCTGGTTTTTCTATCTGCAGATCATGGTGCTGCCCATGCCATTGGTTTTATGCAGGAACACCAACTACCTGCTGATTTTTGGTACGCAAAACCACTTGCAGACAGTTTAAATAAAATACTTTCCAATAAATTTAATACGCAAGGCCTGGTACGTTCTATTATGAATTACCAGGTAAATTTTAATCTTTCAAAAATTAATAGCGAGCACCTTGATTATACAGCTATTAAAAAAGCAACAGTTGATTTTTTACAACAACAGCCCGGTGTAAACTATGCTGTAGATGTAGCCCAACTGGGCAATTCTCCTGTACCCGAGCTAATAAAAACCATGATTGCTAATGGCTATAACTTTAAACGGAGTGGCGGGGTGCAGATAATTCTTACTGCAGGCTGGTTTGAAGGGTATAGCAAAACAGGAACTACACATGGAACCTGGAACCCTTACGACACACATATACCATTGCTGTTTTATGGATGGAATATTAAACCCGGCAAAACAAACCATGAAACTCACATGACTGATATAGCTGCAACAGTAGCTGCATTACTGCATATACAAATGCCCAATGGCTGTATTGGGCATGTAATAGAAGATGTGGTAAAATAAAAAAGTAAAAAATAAAAAAAAGAAGCTTCAATTAAGAAGCTTCTTTTTTTATGTGATGCTTATTAAGCATCAGCTAGTTTAAATGTAACTGGCAACATTAAACGTGTTTTTACTGGTTTTCCTTTTACCATGCCTGGTTTCCAATCGGGCATTTGCTTAATAACTTTTATGGCTTCTTCATCCAACCCGTGCCCGGCCATTTTACCCGTTGCTACAGGATTGATTACTTTTCCTTTTTCATCTACAACAAACGAAACATTTACTGTCCCTTCTGTATTTTGATCAATAGCATCCTGCGGATAATTAATATTCTTTTCTACAAAACTGGAAAGTGCAGCATCTCCGCCAGGGTATTCGGGCATTTGATCTGCCCTGTAATAAACACCTTCTTTATCTTTAGCAACTTTCAGGCTCTTATCTATACTAATCATACCTGAGGCTTTACCTGTCTTTTTCTTAGCCACCACTTTTGATGCAGTAGATGTATCTGTTGCCACTGTAGCAGCAGAATCTGTAGGTGACACGGCAGCTTTATCTCCATTTGTTGAACCGGTGTCATTTGCACAGGATGCAATAATAACAAACGTTGCAAGTCCTATAAAACCACCAAATAAGCTTCTCTTTTTATTAATCATTGTCATACATTTTATTTTAGGTATTATGTAATAATAACCTTGTAATAATAAAATGATGCCATCATTTATGAAGGTAAATCCAAGCGAAGTTTGACTGTTATTTGTAGAAATACCTGCCCATTATGGGGCAGAAGAAGAAATATTAGCTAGATGAATACAAAGCACTTCATATTTTTTTGTTCAGGAACTTTCCAACGCCAACGAAGAATAAAGCCACAATAATAAAAAGCAATGAAATGCCAACCGAATTTGCTACCACTTTATTTATGCCAAGGCTATAAGCATTAATGAAAGGATAGGGATAAAATCCTGAAATGGATCCACGTATAAGGACAAGAATAATATAGGCAAACGGAAAGATTAACCACGGTAAAATATTCTTCCATTGCAACTGGTTTTTAGAAACAAAGAATAGCCAGTAAACCAGGTATAAAACAGGAATGACTGAATGCAAAAGTTCATCAACTATTTTTTGCAAACCCTGTGGATCCCAGGTATATCTTAAGATAGTATTGTAAATAAGCCCCACTATTAAAATGTAAACGAGTATAGCAGTGAGCGTTTGTTGCTTTGAAATAAACCTGCCCAAATTTGAGCCGGGTTTAAATAACAATACTGTGCAGGCTATTGTAACTATACAATTGCTAAGAATAGTAAAATAACTAAAGAATCTTGTAACTACTTCAAAAACTGAATCAGCTCTTAATGTAATGTTCAGATAAAATTGGGTAATCAACGCAAACCAGCCGGCAACTGCAATAACCGCAAGCAGGACTTTGTTTAATTGAGACGGTTGCTTTTCCATATTTAAAAGTTGTTGGTAAGGGTAAGAAGCAAACGGATTGTCTCAGAAGTAATGCTGACTGAAGATATAACTTATTTCTTTTTCAGTGTGTTTTTTTTCAATTTTCCTGCAATTAGCATTCAATTTTTAAGGTTGTTAACTGCGCTGTTATATAATTGTTATGCTGTTGCATATAGCTTCAGCAATATTAGTTGAAGTCTTTGTACTCGTAAATTTTTTCGCGGAGCTTGTTAAAAAAGCGAACCCTTTCTTTTTCGCCACTCTGGCTTATCATTACTGATTTTTTTATAAGGTTATCAAGGTTTTCGCTCATGGCATTATTAAAGCGTTCATCCATTGTGTACGCAACATATAAAACGCCATAATTTAAAAAAGTAATTCTTGAACCATTGAGTGTTGCGAAAATTGTATTATCGCCAAGTACAAGTTCATTTACATACATTTTGTATTCTCCAGATGATGGTCCGGGTTCTTTGCCAATATGAAATTTTAAGCCAAGCTCCGCCTGTTTTTCCAAGTGGTTAATCAATTCTTCAACCTTTGTGTACAGCAATTTAATGTCTGCAGCATTTTTAAAGGAGCCTGCTTCTTTATAAAAATTGATTTGCCTCAGTGTACTATCAATACTTTCCGGGTTCCATATTTCAGTCATAGGAATTTCGGTGTACATGTCTGCCATCTTTTTGGCAATAGTATCAAACTTGTCATAACGGGGATCCTGCAAATCAAACTTCACACCTTTAAGGCTTTTATATCCGAGAATGGATTTCATCCAGAAAAAAATTTTAAACCGTACCAGTTCTGGGATGAGAAAATGTACATAAGGCGGAATGTCTTTAAGCAGGTAATAAACATGTTTGTCCTTTGCTGCATTAAAAAATTGTAATTGAAAAAGTACATCTGCCATCCATTCATCAAAACTGCTTTCTGAATCGGTTTTTAGTTTGCTGGTAAATATGAACGAGTCGCTTTGCAGGTGAAGAAACGAATCGAGGGAAACTTTATACTGCCTGCATATTTTTTGCAGCTCATCAAAGCTCATAAATTTTTCTCCTCTGATGCGGCGGTAAGCGCTGTCATTGCTAATCTCCAGGAACTCTGCTATTTCATCAACAAGGGATATATGCGGCGGTAATTTTGCTTTCAGTTGCTGAAAAAAAACTTGCTGAATATTTTGTGACTCCATCAACTGGTTAGTTTGACAGTAATTAGGGATAATTCCTTCTTAAGATAAGGCTTAATGGCAAGACTATCAAAAATTAGATGCCAGCTTACTCCTTTTGCACCCCGAAAAATAAATTTTGCGCAACCGAATGATTGCATATATTTGCAACCAAACGGTTGCCTAATAGCAAACAATTAATTATGAGAAGAGATGTTTTTCAGGCTATAGCAGATCCTACACGCAGAGATATTATAAATGTAATTGCAGGCAACACACTTGCCCTGAATAGTATTGCAGGAACTTTTGATATTAGCCGGCAGGCAGTTTCGAAGCATATAAAAATTCTTACAGAATGCGGCCTTGTTGTTATTAAACAAAAAGGAAGAGAAAGGTATTGCGAGGCAAAGTTGGATAAGCTTAATGAAGTATCAGTTTGGATTGAGCAATACAAAAAGTATTACGAAAGCAAGCTTGATTCATTGGAATCCTACCTCAATAAATTACAATCAAAAAATAAAAAAAATGCAAAACAAAAACGAAAATAAAAGCGCAACTGCCGATCGGGAGCTGATAATATCAAGGGTATTAAATGCACCTGTAGAACTTGTATGGGAAGTATGGACAAATCCCAATCACATAAAAAACTGGTGGGGGCCTGATGGTTTCACCAATACCATCAGCACCATGGAAGTAAAACCAGGTGGTGTTTGGGAATTAGTGATGCATGGCCCCGATGGTACAGATTATAAGAACAAAAGCATGTTTACAGAAATTGTAAAGTTTGAAAAGATTGTTTATGTGCATCAGTCGGCCCCAAAATTCCAGGCAACAATAACTTTTACGAAACAGGGAGACAAAACACTTCTTTTATGGCATATGCTTTTTGAAACAGCAGAGCAGTTTGTGCAAGTGGTAAAAACATTTAAGGCCGATGAAGGCATGAAACAAAATGTTGAAAAGCTGGTAGCTTACCTTCAGAAAGAAATGGCAAACTAATTTTTTTTACTTTTGACGTGCATGATAAATACCATAAAACTTTCAGCGCTTGTTGAACAAATAGAAGAAGCTATACAGGTAAGTTTTGAAGGAGAAACTTTTTGGATTTCTGCCAGGATAATGAATGTAAAGAAATACGTATCAAACAGGCGTTGTTATCTTACGCTTGAAGAGTATGAAAGTGGAATTAAGACGGCTGAAATAAAAAGTGTGTTCTGGGCAAATACTTACAGCGAGATTGAAAAATTTGAAAGAAATACAGGACAGGTTTTTAAAGATGGTATAGAAATTATTTGCAGGGTTAAAGTAAGGTTTCACAAAGTGTATGGCCTTAGCCTTGATGTTATAGAGATAGATGCTGCACATACTTTGGGTACACTTGAACTTGAAAGGCAGCGAACCTTAGACAAGTTGCTAAAAGAAAACCCTGCTACTATTCAGCTTTTTGATGGTGTTTACAGAACATATAACAATAGGCTTGATCTGCCGCCTGTAATTGAACACATTGCTTTAATAACAGCACCTAACTCCGATGGACAAAGAGATTTTAAACAGGAGATTATTAAGAACCGGCACAACTATACTTTTATTGTAACAGAATTTCTTACTACTATACAAGGCGAAACTGCGCATCAGTTAATTCTTGAACAATTAAAACTGGTAGAAAAAAGTTCAATAAGCTTTGATGCAGTGGCTATTGTTCGCGGCGGGGGCTCACAAACAGATTTTAAACCATTTGATGATTATGAACTGGCAAAATACATTGCTGGTTTTCCGGTTCCGGTTTTTACTGGTATTGGTCACGACAGGAACCAGAGCATTGCAGACTTAATGGCAAGAGAACAAAAAACACCTACTAAAGTTGCTTCGCTTTTTGTTGAACACAATTTTGAATTTGAAAATAAACTGATTGAACTTAAAACAAATATTTTTGATCTCATTAAGGAGAAAATGAAAAATACAAAGGAAGGGCTTGATCATGCAAAACGAATTGTAAAACTGGCTAGTCCGCAGGCAATACTTAACAGGGGTTTTGCTATTGTAACCATCAACAATAAAATAATTACAGATCCAAACAATATTGATGAACATGCAGAAATGCAAACGATGTTAAGAGATCAAATTATCTTCAGCACAGTTACAAAAAAAGAGAAAAATGAAAAAGGAACTAAGTTATAAGCAAGCTTATGCAAAGCTGGAAGAATTGGTTGGACAATTGGAAGACGGCGACATTCAACTGGAAGAACTTGCTGAAAAAGTAAAGCAGGCAAATGCGCTTATTGAGATTTGCGAAGTAAAACTGAGGAAGATTGATGCAGAGGTAAAAGATGCGCTAGCAGTTGTGCCACGAGGCAAAAAGAAATAAACCCATAGTATATCATTCTCGTTTTATAAACATATTGTAATGGATGTTTTTCCTGTTTCGGATTCTACACTTTCGCCGGTTCACGTTGCTGCTTTTGTAAAAGATGCATTTTGTTTTAAGGATAATGTTACTGCCCGCATTTTAAAAACAGGGATAAGTCACACTTATTTAATTAATACTGGCACGGATAAATATATTTTCAGGATTTATAGCCTTAACTGGAGAACCCAAAACGAAATTGCAGAAGAGATACGATTGCTGAACCTGCTTAAAGAAAACGGTTTGCCTGTTTCTTATGCAATTGCAGATGTTAATGGCAGCTACATTCAGCAATTAAATGCGCCGGAGGGTTTGCGATATGCCGTGCTATTTTCTTTTGCAAAAGGAATAAAAATGCTAAACATGCCCGTGGAACTGCATTATAACCTTGGACAAATAATGGCAGGCATACACAGTAAAACACAGAACCTTTCTTTGCAAAGAGTAACCTATACACCGGAAGTCTTGCTAATTAACTCTTTCGAAAAACTAAAAGAATTTCTAGATGATAGCACAGACGAGATGATCTATATGCATTCGCTGCAAAAATTTTTATATAAAACCTTAACTGTTGAGCAAATGAACGATCTCCGAAAAGGAGTTGTTCATCTTGATATCTGGTTCGATAATATAAGTATTGATAAGAATGAAGTAACAATTTTTGATTTTGATTTTTGTGGAAACGGTTGGCTTTTACTGGACATTGCATATTATATACTGCAGGTGTTTAGCACTGAGAAAGATGAAAAGGAATACAACCTGAAAAAAGAAAGTTTTTTACAAGGATACGAATCTATAATGCCAATTCCTTTAAAAGAAAAAAATCTTATACCTGCTGCTGCTTTAAGTCTTTACTTTTTTTACCTGGGTATACAATGCAGTCGTTACGATAATTGGTCCAACAATTTCTTAAACGAGATCTATCTCAAAAGATTTATCAATTTACTGATAAAAAAATGGGCAGATTTTCACGGAATGAATATAGCTTGAGGATAACTGGCGTTTTGTTATTTGTCTGGCTGTTTGCCAGCACGCCGTATATTTGCAGCTTTGACAATTTGATCACCAAACCGGTTTTACTTGGCTTCACTAAAATCATTGTATCAGCTTCTTATCAATCAACTCCGTATCAGGGTAACGCGGGTACAGTTTATAATGATAATTGCAACGCTTACTGGTTTTGTATCTGGACTGGTGGCAGTATTGCTTAAAACACTGGTGCATTATGTGCAGCATTGGGTAAAAGAAATCCCGGTATCAAGGTTTGCCTATCTGTTGTTTCCTTGTGTTGGTTTATTGATTACAGTTTTTATTATCCGCCACTTTTTTGGTAAAGAGATTGAAAAAGGTATTGCAATGGTGCTTAAAGCCATTGCAAGAAGATCTTCTTTTATTCCGCTGAAACATGTTTACATGCATGTTATTACCAGTTCTGTAACTGTAGGGCTTGGCGGATCTGCGGGATTGGAAGCACCGATTGTGGCTACAGGCTCTGCTGTTGGTTCTAATCTTGCACGTATAACTGATCTTAATTACCGCGAACGTACTTTACTGGTTGCATGTGGTGCTGCAGCAGGTATCTCAGCTGTATTTAATGCGCCAATAGCAGGTGTTATTTTCGCTATTGAAGTATTGCTTACCGAAACGGTAGTAAGTTATTTTATACCACTTATGATTTCTTCCGTAATGGGAGCCTTGTGTTCTAAAATTATTTTAAAAGAAGAATCACTATTCAATTTTGTGTTAAAGCAGAATTTTAATTACAACAATGTTCCTTTTTATATTTTATTAGGTGTGCTTACAGGATTTGTATCGCTGTATTATGCCAAGTCGTTTAAAAATATTGAAGGCCGGTTGCACAACAATAAAATGAATGCTTACGGCAAAGCAATCACTGGTGGTTTGCTATTAATGCTCATCTGTTTTATTTTTCCTCCTTTATTTGGCGAAGGATATAACAGTATAAAACTTGTTGCCAATGCTACGCCGGGAGATATTACTGACAATACAACATTGTTTTCGCGGCTTGGAGAAAATTGGGGACTTATTACTTTTACTGCGTTGATTGTGTTGGTAAAGCCTGTTGCTGCTGCTATTACTATTGGTGCTGGCGGCAATGGCGGAAATTTTGCGCCTTCATTGTTTACAGGGGCGTATCTGGGTTTTTGTTTTTCCCGGTTGTTGAACAGTACGCCCTGGATAAAAATTCCGGAAGGTAATTTCAGTTTAGTAGGAATGGCCGGTGTTCTCAGCGGTGTAATGTATTGCCCGCTTACTGCTATATTTTTAATTGCAGAGATTACAAACGGGTACGAACTATTTATCCCGCTAATGATTGTTTCTTCCATTTCTTTTTTTATAGTGAAGACCAGCGAGCCGTTTTCAATGGAAACAAAAAAACTTGCATCACTCGGTCATATTTTCACACACCAGAAAGAGAAAAATATATTAACCAGCATCAGCTTGAATGAAATGCTTGAAAACAGCTATGAAAGCATCAGCATGGATAAGAAACTGACAGATCTTATTGAAGTAATTAAGCGCAGCGAAAAAAATATTTTTGCTGTGCATGATGGCCGGAATCGTTTCGCAGGCATTATTGAACTGAATGACGTAAAACAGAAATTATTTCAGCCAGGGTTGTTTAAATATGTTTCTATAAGGTCTATTATGAAGAAGCCCGGTGCCGTTTTAAGAGAAGACCAGGATATGCATTCAGTAATGGAACAATTTGATATAACACATAGCTGGTACCTGCCAGTACTGGATAAAGACAACAGGTTTATGGGTTTTATTTCCAAAACAAAAGTATTCAATAAATACCGCGAAGCACTATCGCAGCAGGGTGATTTTTATGAAGGAACGTAAATGCTTTCTTCGGTTGAGTTTAACCGCTATCCTCAAATCCCGGGTATAAACTCATGCCACCGTTTACAAGGTTTAGGCTAGCATTTTTTTCATAAGCATATTGCATCTTAGCTTTAAAGTTTGGGCAATTGGCAGTTTAATATTTAATTGAAAACATGCGTTTTATGTTCTTATTTCATTATAAACCAGTGCCTCAAATGAGTCTGTTTATAAAAGTATTTCCAATAGTCATTTTCCCTTAATTTTACCGGCCCAATCAAATAAAAAATGCCTGAAGATAAAAACAGACAGTTCCTGGATTTTGAGAAGCCCATCAAAGATCTTTTTGATGAGATTGAAAAATTGCAGCAGTCGGCTGAAAAAACAAAGATTGACTCTACTGAGTTAATTAAGAAATACAAAGACCAGGTAATTGAAAAAAGAAGAGAAATAACACAGCACCTCAATAGCTGGCAAAGGGTTCAGTTAAGCCGTCACCCAGACAGGCCATATACCTTAAAGTATATTCAAAAAATGGCCAATAACTTTGTGGAGTTACATGGAGACAGAAATGTAAAGGATGACAAAGCAATGGTAGGTGGCTTTGCACAATTGGGAGATGAAACAGTAATGATAATTGGTCAGCAAAAAGGCATTAATACCAAAATGCGTCAATTGCGTAATTTTGGTATGGCAAATCCCGAAGGATACCGTAAGGCTTTGCGTTTAATGCGGCTTGCAGAAAAATTTAATAAACCTGTAATCACATTAATAGATACTCCAGGTGCTTATCCTGGTATGGAAGCAGAAGAACGCGGACAAGGTGAGGCCATTGCAAGAAATATTTATGAGATGATGCGTTTGAAGGTTCCGGTTATATGTACAATAATAGGAGAAGGTGCATCGGGCGGCGCTTTGGGTATTGGCGTAGGCGACAAAGTATTTATGATGGAGAATGCCTGGTACACCGTTATTTCTCCGGAAAACTGCAGCTCTATATTGTGGCGCAGTTGGGAAATGAAAGAAAAAGCAGCAGAAGAACTTAGGTTAACATCAGACCATATGTACAAATTTGGGCTTGTAGATGGTGTGGTACCAGAGCCTTTGGGTGGTGCACATTGGGATTATAATGAAGCAGCTCAAAACCTGAAAAGCGTTTTAATTAACGCCATTGCGGAACTAAAGCAACAAGATCCGCAGGAAAGAATAGACAACCGCATAAAGAAGTTTGGGAAAATGGGTTTTTGGGATGAATAAGCATGTTTATTTCCCGCAACAATTATAAAGTCCTCTTTTAATACTTGTCTTAGTGTTTAAATTAAATAACCCGGAAACTTCTTTCAACAAATTATAATCATCATTAAAAACTAAACAATCCTTATTTAATGTCACTCAGTAATCGTCTTCGTGGTACCGGTGTTGCACTGGTTACCCCTTTCACCGCCAAATCAGAAATTGATTATGATGCCCTCGGCAAAGTCATCGATTTTGTGATAAAGGATGGCGTAGAGTATGTAGTTACGCTTGGTACAACAGGCGAAACCCCAACACTGCGAAAGGATGAGAAGAAGGCTATTGTTGAATTTACGTATCATAAAGTTGACAGTCGTGTACCGGTGATTGTAGGTATTGGTGGCAATAATACACAGGAGGTGATAGAAGATTTGCAAAGCATTCCTCTTGATAAGGCTATTGCTGTATTAAGCGCAAGCCCTTATTACAACAAGCCTTCCCAGGAAGGATTGTACCAACATTATAAAGCTATTGCTGCAGCAACTGTAAAGCCAATACTGTTGTACAATGTTCCAGGTAGAACTGGCCGTAATATTGATGCAGATACCATTCTTCGCCTGGCAAATGAAATAGATAATATTGCTGGTCTTAAAGAAGCTGGTGGCGATATGGCGCAATGCATGAAAGTGCTTCGCGATAAACCACAGGATTTTTTTGTTGTAAGTGGAGATGATGCACTGGCATTGCCGCAGATTGCCTGCGGTATGGAAGGCGTTATCAGCGTAGCAGCTAATAGTTTTCCAAAAACGTTTTCTGAGATGGTACGTCTTTCTTTGAAGTCTGATTTTAAAAATGCAAAAGCATTAAACGATAAACTGATAGAAGCATATGAAATTATGTTTGCCGAAAACAACCCGGCAGGCGTTAAAGCTTTTATGGCCGAAATGGGCTTAATTGGTAATTATTTCCGCTTACCTGTAACTCCATTAAGCAGTTCGCTACACAAAAAAGTAAAAGAATACCTGGCCCGGTAATTTTATTGTTTTTTTATATAGAGATATGCCTTGCTTTGTAAGCAGGCATATTTTTTTTATTGAATGATTAAAGCACTAATCATGTAAACCAAGCGTTACTGCATTGAGTGCAAAAGAAGTATATAGCAGCAATTATGAGTTTAACAACATCAAATACGCAATTCAGTATAAAGTTAAAAGTAACAGCACTGCCCTTAGAGCCTGTTTGTGAAAATATTTATCTCGCAGGTAACTTTAATGGATGGAACCCCGGAGACGATAAATTCAAATTGACAAAAGATAAATCCGGATCTTTTTTTATAGAGCTGAACAAAATGAGTGCAGGCAATTGTGAATTTAAATTTACCAGGGGCGGTTGGAATAATGCCGAAGCAAACAACAACGGCAGTGATGTGCCTAACCGTGTAATGGATATTCAATCTGATACTTCTTGTGATTTTTCAATTGAAGGATGGAAAGATGAGTTGGTACAAAAGCCAAGACTTTCTACAGCTTCTGTGCAGGTTAGTATAATGGATGAAACTTTTCCAATTAAAAGTCTTGGGCGAACAAGACGCATATGGGTTTACCTGCCAAAAGAATATAACACATCGGGCAAAAAATATCCAGTACTCTATATGCACGATGGACAAAATTTATTTGACAACGCTACAGCATTTGCGGGCGAATGGGGATTAGATAAAACCCTTAATACAATAAAAGAAACCTGTATTGTTGTAGGAATTGATAATGGCGGCGTGCAGCGAATGAAAGAATACAATCCAAATAATACAAGGCAATTTGGAAAAGCAGAAGGCAAAGCGTATTTGTCTTTTATTGTAAAAGAGCTTAAACCTTTTATCGATAAAAAATACAAAACAATAAAAGGTAGTAAGTACACATACATGGCCGGCAGTTCTATGGGCGGATTAATTTCTTTTTATGCAGGATTGTATTACCCGCAAATATTTGGTGTGTTGGGTATTTTATCTCCTTCTTTCTGGATTGCACCACAAATAACAAAACAGGTTAAAGAGCTTGCAAACAAAAAAAATAATAGTAGACAAAAATATTTTTTCTATGTAGGCGGCGCAGAAAACCCGGGAGTTGAAAAAAATATGAAGAAGGTAGTAAATGAATTAAAAAAAGCTGCAGATCCTTCAATGCTGGTTGTAGTAAAACCAGCTGGAAAACACAATGAAGCTACATGGGGTGAAGTGTTTCCTGAATTTTTTAATTGGATTGTTTCATCATAATCGCTGTGTATGCAAATTAGTTAGTCAAAGTTTGAAAGTTCATAGTCCGTTTGCTAAGCCGTGAAGTAAATTTATAACTCTTATCTCGTTTGTAACCCATCGCGGTGATAGGTGAACGTGATGCTATGATTAATTAAGCTGTTTGAACCAATGCCCGCAGATCAACATTGATATAGAATTGAAAGGACTGCGACGCAAGGATGATGCTATAAAAAAGAAATGCTGGTATCATATTTCTTTTAAAGAACTTCAAACTGCAAATAAGACTATAACTCCGAACTAAGAACTAACAACTCTATAAGTAACACCCTCCAACGCCAAATCGGTATTAATAAAAATTTCTTTGGCCTGAGTTTCAAATTCATTCAGCGCTTCATATTTACTGCTGAAGTGGCCAATGATTAATCTTCCAACACCAGCTTTTAATGCAATGGTTGCTGCTTGTTCCGTTGTACAATGAAAACGTTTTATAGCACGGTCTGCCAAATCTTTTAAGTAAGTTGTTTCGTGGTAAAGCAGGTTTGCACCTTTTACTTTTTCAATAATGCTTTCATCATACATAGTATCTGCACTGTAAGCATAACTAAGAGGGGCAGGGGCTGCAATGGTAACAGCATCGTTTTCTATTAGCACACCTGCTTTGGTTGTGTAATCTTCTCCCCACTTTAAACGATCAAAAAAAGATGCAGGCACACCCATTTCAATTGCTTTCTCAGGTAAAATGCGGCGTGGTGCCCTTACCTGCTCAAACCTAAAACCCCAGCAGGGTATGCGGTGGCTCACTTTAAAACAATACACCCTGAATTTTTCTTCGTCTGCAATCAATCCTTCGTGCAACGGATGAAAGTGAAGTTTGAAAGGCAAAGTGGTATCTGCAACTTTTAACTGCATATCAATCAGCTCCTTCAATTGTGCAGGTGCATGAAGGTGCATGTCGTGCTCGCGGCCAAGTAAGCCCATGCTTGTTATAAGGCCGATGAGGCCAAAATAATGGTCGCCATGAAGGTGAGAAATAAAAATATGGTTGATACGGCTGCGGCGAATGCGGTATTTGGCCATTTGCATTTGTGTGCCTTCCCCGCAGTCTACAAGAAACAAATGATCATCAAGCGTTACTACTTGTGCAGTAGGGTGACGGTCAAAAGCCGGTAAAGCAGAGTTATTTCCAAGGATGGTTACAGCGAGCATAGTAAGGTGTAAAGTGTTGTACAGCAACAAAACTAACAAAGCAGTTTAAATAACGGCATATGTAAACTGATATTTTTAGTGAATAGGATGTTTTTGAAATACAGCTTCCGGCTGTCAGATGCGATAGCGGCATTTCTATTGACCAACTTATTCCAGATTGAATTGGGGATTATCGTTGTCCATCAGTTCCCGCTCAATTTCTTCCATTTGTATCATATCCCACGCTTCGCTTTCGGTGGGTACTATATTCATCAACTCAAGAAGACCGGTTTTGTCTAAGGTTTCTTCCACCTGGGGTTGAACACCGCAAACAACGAATGAGGCATTTTGTTCGTAAAACTGTTGCTGTATCTTTACAATAGTTTCAGCAGCAGCATCATCCATGGTTTGGATGTCTTTACAATTCAAGATTACATTTTTGACATTGTTTTTAAGGTATTGAATTAACGTTTGCTCCAATTCTGCTGTCATATTAGCAGCTATTGCAGGTTCTCCGATGGTAATGACATGGAATTTTTCTTTGGTATCTGTTTTGACATTCATATTGTTCACAAAATAGTTCTTACAATTTTAAACTTGTTAAAAACGTTACATCCCCGGAAACTTTTACACAAATAAAACGTACTTGTGAATAAGGGGTAACGCAACTAGCAAGCGGCAACAGGAATCAAAAATATTCGTTATTATTGTATCACCCATAAATCCTCGAGAACATGGACAATAATTTTTCAGCACAAGTAAAGGAAATTATCTCGTACAGCAGGGAAGAAGCATTACGTCTTGGCAATGACTTCATAGGCACAGAACATCTGTTGCTGGGGTTAATCCGTGAAGGGGATAACACGGCTATCCGCATCCTCAAAAGCTTCAACGTGGATTTGTATGAGTTAAGAAAGGAAATTGAACTTGCAGTAAAAGACAAAACGGGTAAAAACATTGCTAATATCAACAGCCTGCCATTAACCAAACAGGCAGAGAAAGTAATACGTGTTACCGTACTGGAAGCAAAAGCGCTTAAGAGCACTACTGTAGAAACAGAGCATCTTATGCTTTCTATTCTTAAGAACAAGGAAAACATTGCTACACAAATTTTAAATCAGTTTGACGTGGATTACGATTTATTCAGGAATGAACTCGGCGTATCTAAAGGCAGCGAAACACGCAGTGAATATTCAGAAGAAGGTGATGATGAGTTTGATGAAGAAAAGAAATATGCACAGCAAAAATCAAAAGCCGCAGGCGCCGCAAAAAGCAAAACACCAGTACTTGATAATTTTGGACGTGATATAACCCGCCTTGCAGAAAATGGATCGCTTGATCCAATTGTTGGTAGGGAAGAAGAAATAGAACGTGTATCGCAAATTTTATCAAGAAGAAAAAAGAACAATCCTATATTAATTGGTGAACCCGGTGTTGGTAAAACAGCAATTGTAGAAGGATTGGCTTTGCGCATTGTTCAGCGCAAAGTGTCAAGGGTATTGTTTGATAAAAGAGTAGTAAGCCTTGACCTTGCAGCGCTGGTTGCCGGTACAAAATACCGTGGCCAGTTTGAAGAAAGAATGAAAGCCATCATGAACGAATTGGAAAAAAACCGTGATGTGATTTTATTCATCGATGAAATACACACCATAGTTGGTGCAGGTGGTGCCAGCGGCTCGCTGGACGCCAGCAATATATTTAAACCAGCACTGGCCCGCGGAGAACTGCAGTGCATCGGCGCATCTACTTTGGATGAATATAGAATGTACATTGAGAAAGATGGTGCATTAGACAGGCGTTTTCAAAAAGTAATGGTAGATCCGCCAAGTGTAGATGAAACCATCCAGATTCTTACCAACATCCAGAGCAAGTATGAAGATTTTCACAACGTTACTTATTCTCCAGATGCTATAGAAGCTTGTGTTAAGCTTAGCGATCGTTATATGACTGATCGTCTTTTGCCCGATAAAGCGATTGATGTACTGGATGAAGTAGGTGCAAGGGTGCATTTAAAAAACATCAATGTGCCGCAGGATGTGGTAGATCTTGAAAAGAAAATAGAAGACGTTAAAAACGAAAAAAATAAAGTAGTTAAGAGCCAGAAGTTTGAAGAAGCGGCTTCACTGCGTGATACAGAAAAACGTCTTGCAGAAGAATTGGAAAAAGCCAAGAACCAGTGGGAAGAAGAAAGCAAACACAAACGTTATCCTATAGACGAAGATGCCATTGCAGAAGTAGTGAGCATGATGACAGGCATACCTGTTAAACGTATGGTGCAGGCTGAAACGGATAAGCTGAAGAAGATGAATGAAGATATGAAGGGCATGGTAATTGGCCAGGATGAAGCTATTCTGAAAGTGGTAAAAGCCATTCAGCGTAACAGGGTAGGGTTGAAAGATCCTAAAAAGCCAATCGGCACATTTATATTCTTAGGCCCTACTGGTGTTGGTAAAACAGAGTTGGCAAGGGCATTATCAAGATATATGTTCGACAGTGAAGATTCTCTCATTCGCATAGACATGAGCGAGTATATGGAGAAATTTACTGTAAGCCGTTTAATTGGTGCACCTCCCGGCTATGTGGGTTATGAAGAAGGCGGGCAGCTTACAGAAAAAGTACGTCGCAAACCTTACAGCGTTATTTTGCTGGATGAAATTGAAAAAGCGCATCCTGATATTTACAATATTTTATTGCAGGTATTGGATGATGGACAGTTGACAGATGGTTTAGGCAGAAAAATTGATTTCAAGAATACGCTTATCATCATGACTTCTAACATTGGTGTACGCCAGTTGAAAGATTTTGGAGAAGGCGTTGGTTTTGCTACTGCTTCACGTATACAAAATGCAGAAGAAAACAATAAGGCTGTAATTGAAAAAGCGTTGAAACGCACTTTCTCTCCGGAGTTCTTAAACAGGATAGACGATGTGGTAGTGTTTAATTCTTTGGAAAAATCTCACATCTTCCAGATTATAGATATCCTGATGAAGGGTGTGTTGAAACGTTTGGCAATTCTTGGTTTCAGTCTTGAACTTACAGAAGAAGCGAAAACTTTTATAGCAGATAAAGGTTATGATGTTCAATTTGGTGCAAGACCTTTGCACAGGGCTATTCAGAAATACCTGGAAGATCCTTTAGCAGAGGAAATACTGAACCTGAACATTAAGAATGGTGATGTGCTTATAGCAGATCTCGACAAAGAAAATGCAAAAATCAAGTTCACACTTAAGCAAAAAGAAATAGAAAAATCAGAAGCTTAATAAAGCAAGATTATAATTATTGAATGCCCCGTTTTTATAACGGGGCATTTCTTTGTAATTTCACTACGTCAATATCCCGAACGTATAGCATATTCCGTGTTTGCAATTTGTCAGGGGAGTGTTCAATAGAATATTTATATTAGAGTAGCGAAAGAAGTGTCGTTTCCAAAATTTAAATGGAAAGAAAATTGAATAACGCATCCATAACCATTTATATGATTATGCCATGGAATATCCGGTTATTGTTGCTGTTGTGTATAACATCCGCCAGTGTGTATGCACAAAGTGATACAGCAGGGTTAATAAACATTGGCGATCCTGCTCCGCCGCTGCGGGTGCATTGGTTAAAAGGTGAACCTGTTCTTCAATTTGAAAAAGGCAAGTTATATGTAGTTGAATTCTGGGCTAGCTGGTGTATTCCTTGCAAAGCGGCAATGCCTCATCTTTCTGACCTGGCCCGTACTTACAAAGACAAAGTTATTTTTTTGGGTATTGATATATACGAACAGAAAACTACATCCCTGCAGAAAATAAAAGGTTTTGTAGATAGCATGGGTCAAAAAATGGATTATAAAGTAGCAAAAGAAGACAGCAATTTTATGGCAACTGACTGGCTTAATGCTACAGGAGAACAGGTAAATGGTATTCCACAAACTTTTGTGGTAAACAGAGAAGGGAAATTGGCCTGGATTGGACATCCGGCAGATTTAGCAGCAGTGCTTCCCGAAATAGTTAATAATAAGTGGGATATAAAAACCGCATTGGCAAATCGTAATGAGACAAAGCGCTTAACGGCAATTGACAATGATGTTTATTATGATTTAATAAATTATACAAAAAGTCCTAATTGGGCAGGTTCCAGCGACAAGCCGGATTCGCTGCTCATGGCAATTGCTGATATTCTTAGAAAAGAACCAAAATTGAAATACGCTCCGAATATTACTTCTCTCACTTTTTTTGCTTTACTTAAAATAGATATGCACAAAGCCTATGAATATGGCCAACAAGGGTTGTTGGAAACAGACTATCGTTACAAACCCTCCTTTTTCATTGTTCAACGAATCGATAACAATGCGGACAGTTTGCATTATTCACAAGAAATTTATCATTTGGGGGCGCAAGCCTGCCAGTTAGAAATTGATCAAACTGCTTATCCTGAAATTGCCAATACATATAAGCTCTACAACAAAATGGCCGATTGGTATTGGCTTGCAAACGAGCCTGCAAAAGCAAGGGAAGCCCAGGAAATGGCTATTGAAATATTAAAAAGTAAAAAAGAATTTTCTGCAACTGAATTGAATGCATATGAATCACGGCTTCAGCAATATAAAGATAGTGTTGTATTTAAACTTCCCTGATTCAAAAATTTAAGGCATGCAATTATACTTCGGTTAAATTTGCGAATCTGTGACAATTGTTGGAGTTCTCACTAACAAAACGCATTTTTGCTGAAACATTTCCTTCTGCATGTCATCGCACAAAAAAATTATTATTACAATAGATGGTTGGTCTTCCTGCGGCAAGAGTACGCTTGCAAAACAATTATCAAAAGAACTTGGCTATACTTATATTGACAGCGGCGCCATGTATAGAGCCATTACTTTATATTTTCTGCGTAACCATATAGACTGGACCAAACACCACCAAGTGGTAAAAGCGCTGGAAGATATTGAACTTGAATTTCGCGGCAATCATAAAAACGGGCAAACAGAAATGTACCTGAATGGAGAAAACGTAGAATATGTAATCCGCGATTTGGTAGTGGCAGAAAAAGTAAGCGATGTGGCAGCTATAAAAGAAGTAAGGGAATTTGCTGTAGCCCAACAACAACGCATGGGCAAAGAAAAAGCTATTGTAATGGATGGAAGGGATATAGGAACCGTTGTTTTTCCTGACGCAGAACTGAAAATTTTCATGACTGCAGATAATGCAATACGAGTTGAACGCAGGTTTAAAGAATTGTATGAAAAGAATCCCAATGTTACAATAGAAGAAGTAAAAGCTAATCTTGAAATGCGGGATTATATAGATTCTCACCGCGAAGTAAGCCCACTGCGTAAAGCCGAAGATGCTATTGAACTTGACAATTCAAATATTGGCATACGTGAGCAATTAGAACTGGTAAAGAAATGGGTAAAAGAAAAACTGGATTAAAATATACATGTGCATAGCAAAATGGCTGCTTATAGAAGCAGCCATTTTTAATTTACTAGTTAATATAATTATCTAAGGAAAAGCATTTCCCTGTATTTAGGTAATAACCAGATTTCATCATCTACCAATATTTCCAGTTTATCTACCTGGTAACGGATAGCATCAAAAAAAGGCGCTTTAATCTGGCTTTCGTAGGCAATAGCTTTTGTGCGTGTGCTATCAATTGCATTTACCACTTTGCGGGTTTCTATCATTTTTTCTACAAGGCCGCTTATCTTATTAATCTGTTCGCCAATTTTTGCGAGTATTTGTTTCTGGTTAGCATAACTGCTTTCTTCCATGCCCACATCTTTTAAGCCTTTAATATTTTCTATGAGTATGTTCTGGTATTTAATAGCAGCGGGTAATACATGGCTGGTGCAAAGCTCACCCATAATACGTGCCTCTATCTGCACTTTTTTAATATAGCTTTCCAGTTCAATTTCATGCCTTGCTTCTACTTCTACCTGGCTTAATACATCATTGCTTTCAAAAAGTTGTATAGCCTTTTCTGAAACAAGTGCATCCAATGCGAGCGGTGTAGTTTTTACATTTGGTAATCCACGTTTATGTGCTTCCTTTTCCCATTCTTCGCTATAGCCATCACCTTCAAACAATATTTTTTCACTGCTTACAATATACTCACGTATAGTGTGCATGATGGCAATTTCTTTTTTCTCTCCTTTATCTATCAATGCATCTACTTCTTCTTTAAAATTTTTGAGTGTTTCTGCCATTATAGTGTTAAGCACTGTCATAGAAGTAGCGCAGTTTGCAGAGGAACCTACTGCCCTGAACTCAAATTTATTGCCTGTAAAAGCAAAGGGAGAAGTGCGGTTGCGGTCGGTATTATCAAGCAATAGTTCAGGAATACTCCTGTGCAAATCAAGTTTAAGAATGGCTTCATCCTGTTCATCAAATTTATCACTAACTCTTTCTTTTACGTCTTGTAATACTTTGCTGAGGTATTGCCCGATGAATACAGAAATAATTGCAGGAGGTGCTTCATTTGCGCCAAGGCGATGATCGTTGCCTGCAGAGGCAATAGATGCTCGCAGCACATCTGCATAATCATGTACTGCTTTAATTGTATTCACAAAAAAAGTAAGGAACATGAAATTTGTCTTTGGCGTTTTACCGGGGGCGAGAAGGTTTACACCAGTATCTGTTGCCATGCTCCAGTTGTTGTGCTTTCCACTTCCATTAATACCGGCAAAAGGTTTTTCATGAAATAACACACGCAGTTTATGGCGGCGGGCAACACGATCCATAATATCCATCAACAAAATGTTATGATCTACTGCAACGCTTACTTCTTCAAAAATAGGCGCACATTCAAACTGTGCTGGTGCTACCTCGTTATGACGAGTTCTAAGCGGGATACCCAATTTGTAAGATTCTTCTTCAAAATCACGCATAAAAGCATATACACGTTCTGGTATAGAACCGAAATAATGATCTTCAAGTTGCTGACCTTTTGCAGAAGCATGACCAAAAACTGTTCTGCCACTTACAACCAGGTCTGGACGAGCGTTGACAAACGATTCATCAATTACAAAATATTCCTGTTCCCATCCAAGTGTTGCACTTACTTTGGTAACATTTTTATCAAAAAGATTAGCTACTTCAACTGCTGATTTGTTTAAAGCTTCAAGCGATTTAAGCAACGGTGCTTTATTATCCAAACTTTCACCTGTATAGGAAACAAAAATGGTGGGAATGCATAAAGTTTTGCCATTTCCAATTTCAACAATAAATGCTGGAGAAGAAGGATCCCATGCTGTATAGCCACGGGCTTCAAAGGTTGCCCTTATACCACCACTGGGAAATGAAGATGCATCTGGTTCCTGCTGAATTAATGCGGCGCTGTCAAATTCTTCAATAGGGGTGCCATCGGATTTAATCGTAAAAAAGGAATCATGTTTTTCTGCTGTAGCACCTGTTAAAGGTTGGAACCAGTGCGTAAAATGTGTTACACCACGGGTTTCGGCCCATTGTCTTATACCCGATGCAATCTGGTTAGCAACAGCCCGATCTATTTTTTTGCCACCCTTAATAGAAGCGGCAAGACTTTTATATGCTTCATCGCTTAAATACTCACGGGCTGTTTTAAGTGTAAAAACGTTTTGATTAAAAATGGCAGTTACTTTGGCAGAAGCCTCAACATTTTGTTTTTGATTATTGTAAGTAATGTTGTTGAGTGCTTTGAATCTTAATGACATGATAAATCTTTTAGAATAAATAAGTTGTTCAAAATAAGAATATTTGAAGAGAATATGTTCTTATTTTTTTATACAAAATAAAATATGCTGTTATTCTGCTTTGGTGGGTTACTAACTTTTAATAAAGAAAAAAAATCCTCCGTTTTCCGGAGGATTTTGTGCGCAATATTATTTGAATAAAAGTTGGTGTATTATACTTTGGCAGACTTAACTGTTTTGATAATACGTGCAGCAACTTTGTAAGGATCTGCAGCGGAATTAGGGCGACGATCTTCCAGGTAACCTTTCCATCCTTTAGCCGGTACAACAACAGGAATACGGATAGAAGCGCCACGGTCAGAAACGCCATAGCTAAAATCATGAATGCTTGCAGTTTCATGTTTACCAGTAAGGCGCTGATCATTATCTGCACCATAAACTTCAATATGCTCTTTAATTACTGGGCGGAATGCTTCGCAAACTGCATCAAAGATGGCTTTGCTGCCAGCATTTCTTAAAGTAGAGTTTGAGAAGTTAGCATGCATGCCAGAACCGTTCCAGTCTAATGCACCAAGTGGTTTGCAATGCCAGTTGATAGAAACACCATGTTTCTCACCTATTCTTTCCAGCATATAACGGGCAATCCAAATTTGGTCTCCGGCTTCTTTAGCGCCTTTTGAGAAAATCTGGAATTCCCACTGGCCGGCAGCAACTTCTGCATTAATACCTTCAACATTAAGGCCTGCTTCCAGGCAAGCATCAAGATGTTCTTCAATTATGTTTCTGCCAAATGCATTTTGTGCGCCAACAGAACAATAGTAAGGTCCCTGAGGGCCTGGGTAACCACCTGCAGGAAAGCCAAGTGGCTTGTTGGTTTTAGTATCCCACAGGAAATATTCCTGCTCAAAACCAAACCAGAAATCGTTATCATCATCAGCAATGGTAGCCCTGCCATTAGAAACGTGGGCCGAACCATCTGCGTTTAATACTTCGCACATAACCAGGTATGCATCTTTGCGCTGAGGATCTTTTACAATATAAACAGGCTTTAAAAGGCAGTCAGAAGAACCACCTGGGGCCTGTTCTGTAGAAGAGCCATCAAAACTCCACATGGGGCAATCAGCAAGTTTTCCACCGAAATCTTTTTCAATTTTTGTTTTGCTACGTAAGCTTTGGGTTGGTTTGTAACCATCGAGCCAGATGTACTCAAGTTTAGATGCAGCCATAATTTTTGCAGGTTTGAAATATTAAAAAAATTGGTAATGTAATGGTTTTGCTCTAAAAGATTGGATTATTTGCCACGAATGTACCAATCAATTCAATATTCTCGTAAAATTTCTCCAAAAATTTATACTGATGAATAAAAAAATGAAAATTTATTAATGTTTAATATAAATTCTACATATTAAAAATAATTATAATTTATTACAAACCTCGCTCGTAACTCATTGTAATATAATTAATATAAATAAATCAGGAATCCTCTTCATTTATTTTTATGTGGGGATAACATTTTTCATTAACAATTCAGTTTAAAGATTTTCTAATCAGCCTTTGACCATTTGATCTGTTATCGGTGGTTTGCAAACCACAAATTTGATTGAATTGTCAACTTACAGAAGTTGGTTTATAAACATTACATTGCTGTATTACTTTTGCTGGCTTGTAATTACAACTTAATTTTTTATATGGATTATTCAAATATTATAAGAAAGGCGTGGGAAGAATACGATGCTACAAAGATTATACAGAAGATTGAAGATCTGAGCCCGATGGTTTCTACCAATTATGTTTTTCGTGTTACGTTTGAAGACGAAGACATTATAATAGCAAAGCTTTCTTATTTTGGTAAATACGAATATTTTAAAGAAGACCATCGCATAATTCACACCCTTTCCAACAATCTTTTATATCCTTACGAAAACTTCCTGGCAAAATCTTTATTGCGCAATAACCGCGTTTATACCTACCGCTATAAAAGTGGTAAAACAGATATATGGGTTGTTTTTTATAACCCCGTAAGGGTAATTAAGCGTATGCCACGCCGGCTGGACGATAACCATATTAAAAAATTTGGGCAGCAAACCGGTAAGTTTCACAAAGCCTGTGCTCGGTTAAGAAATGTGTTGCCAAAGTCAATAAAAACACTACGCACAGATATTAATGCATTGCTTGAAATGCTTGAAAAAGATAAAAAAAAGTTTACCACCGAACAGGCAAATTACCTCAGGCACCATTGCGAGTTATTTCTTAAAAATCGTTTAAAGTGCAACGTTAGTTCTTTTGAAATTATACCTGTTTTTATAGATTGGAATATTGGAAATTTTTCTGTGACAAATAAGCTGGAGCTGTATTCCCGCTGGGATTACGACTGGTTTCGCATGAGTTACCGTATGCTTGATTTTTATTTTTTTAGCCGCGTAGTTTCTGATGTGGGCGATAAAACAGCGTTTAGCTATCTTATCAACACAATGATGGAAGATCGCTTTATCATGTTTTTGCAGGAGTATCATAAAGTAAATCCGCTTACTGCAAACGAACTGCGGTTTTTAAAAGAAGCTTACCGGTTTTTTATTTTAAATTACGTGGTTAAAAACGGCAGTTATTTTTTTAGTGAACAATATTCCAGCAAACTGGTGGCAGAGGCATTTGATATTTACCTGCCATCTGTAGACAAAGATTTTGATGCTGAAAAACTGATACAGGCGCTAAAAATAAAAGAAGCATAGCTAACCAAACTAACAAACAAATGATTGGGGTATCTGATTTTAAAGACATTCTGGACCAGTACAAAATTGTTTTTTTTGATGCATTTGGAGTACTCAAAAGTTATCATGGCCTTGTACCCGGCATAGAAAAAACTTTTGCTTATATAGAACAACAAAACAAAGAATATTATATTGTAACTAATGATGCTTCCCGCAGTCCACAGCAACTTGCAGAATCTTATCATAAGCTGGGCCTTCATGCCATTACACCAGACAGGATTGTTTCATCTGGAATGCTGGCAAAAGAATATCTTGATCTTAAAGTTAGCAACGGCATAGTAGCATATTTGGGCACCAACAATTCTGCACATTATATTGATAGCTCGGGCTTGCACACCTTGCCGGTAAGCGCAATTAATTATACAAATATTGACCAGGTAAATGCACTTGTGCTGCTGGATGATGAAGGCTTTAACTGGTTTGATGATTTGAACAAGTCTATTAATATACTTCGCAAACGCACCATTCCTGCAATTGTAGCAAATACAGATAATACTTACCCGCTTTCAGGAAACAATGAAGTAGCAATCGCCATTGGCGGAATTGCCTCTATGATTGAGACTATAGTTGGCAAACGTTTTATACGTTTTGGCAAACCAGATTCACAGCTTTTTATGTTTGCGTATGATCTCATTCGTGGCAGAATGGATATAACCAAGAAAGATATCCTTATGGTGGGTGATACGCTGCATACGGATATTATTGGCGCCAATAAATTTGGACTGGACACAGTGCTTGTGCTTACCGGAAATACGCTGCCAGATGATGCAGAAATACGCATACGCTCTACTGGTATTGTGCCTACTTATATCTGCAATAGTGCTGTTGTAGAAAATTTTTATTAAGCCGGCTCAGCTTTTGCTTCTGCAATCATAATGTTCCTGCAAATCCATTCATCAATTTTTTTGAAAGCACTTGCAGGATAATTGCTCAATGCATTTAAAAAAGGTGCAAGAATAAATGGCAAATAAATACTGCGGTACCTGATGATTGCCCCCGCAAAAGGAATCATATACCCAATAATGATGAGTCCAGGAATTGCAAATAGAAGACAGGTTATTCCAAAATTATTGAACAGGTTTATTTTTTTGCGTATCCATATTACAATGCAGGTGATTACAAGAATCCAAATGGCCATCAGTTCAATTGAAAATAGCGTATAAATTAATTTCCCTCCTGTGCCAGGTAAAGGCTGAAAAAAGCCATTAAAAACTGCAAACGGAAATACATGGACAAAACTTCCTGCAGATGGTTCTATAACGGGCAGGTACATTCGTGATCCGCCTGCCATAGATTGAAAATCTTTTTGTCTTTCACTAATACCATGTAAAATTCCGCCTTTTACAAAAGAGTTGAAAATAATTATGGTAGTGATAATTGCCAAAAAAGTTACAATAAGAGATGTTTTTTTATGGAATGTAAATTTTTCTGTGAGCAGGAAAAAAAATACTGCCGGTAGTAATGTTATTAAAGCATTTGTTCTGGATAAAAACATTAGCCCTGTAAAAAAAGTGAGTAATAAAAGCTGTAGCCATTTGTTGTTTGAAGGCTTAACCAGGTAATAAAAAAAGAATCCAATTGCCATATAAAAAATACTGTCTTTATGGATTACAGCCGTCCAGAAAAGCACCGATGGCAATACTAAAGTTGTAAATGAAACCAGGCGATTATTAAAAACATGTTTAAATGTTTTAAACAATGCTATCATCCCTGCAAAAACAGGAAATGAAAAGAGTAATGTATTAATGTAAAAATTGTTGAACGAGAATATATTTAGCGCAGCATTTACCCGTTGTAGTGCCTGGTATTGAATGTCAAGAATAGGTTTGCTGGTATCTGTAATATTATTCCAGCCCAGCGAAAATATGCCGGAAAGAAATTGCATTGGATGGTTCAGTAATTCTGCTTTAAGTGCAATGCTTTCTTCAAAATAATACCAAATATCGCCATGGTTTGGATAGAATTTATATGCAATCCAGTTATGAATACAGCCGGCAGCAACATGCATTCCAAATAGTATAATTACCCATGCGGGTTTTATACCGGTTTTAAAAAAATGCATTCGGGTAATTGCGAAGCAAAAGGCTAAGAAATATAATATGAAAAAGGTTGCATGCATCATTATGCTAAAACAGAATTGTAGTTTGCTGGAATCTATTTTATTAGGCTATTCAGTTTCGACAGGTAAATTTCTGTAACAATTTCTTTGGTAAAATATTTCATTACCAGTTCACGTCCAGCCATCCCCATGTTGTTTTTCTCCTGGGCAGAAAGATGATAGTATTGTTCCATTTTTTCTGCAAGGCTTACAGCATTTTGTGGCTGGCAAAGAAAACCATTAATACCATCTTTTACAATTTCCCTGCAACCGGCAACATCACTTGCAATAAGTGCCTTACACATACTTGCACTTTCTAACAGACTAAGTGGCATTCCTTCGCGGTAAGAAGGCAATACAATACAATCTGCTTTTTCTATAAACGGAATGACATTATCAGTTTCTCCCAGGTAATTAATCATTCCCAGTTGCTGCCATTGCTGTAATTTTTCTTTTGAAATGGCAACCGCACTTTTATCATCAAAAAAACCCAGTAAAAAAAACTTTGCGTTTATTTTTTTCGAAAGCAGTTTACTTGCAGCTGTGGCGTATTCATTAATTCCTTTATGTCCTATAATACGGCCAATCAATAAGAAAGAAACAGGTTCATTTTTGGTTGTATATGGCGCAGGGTGAAACATATCTGTATCAACACCTTCGCCCGGCAATAAAAATGTTTTTTCAGCAGGTATAAGTTTGCCATCAATAAAAGCCTTTCGATCATCAGGATTAAGAAACCATACTTCGCTGGTTTTCTTTAGTGCAAAGCTGTAAAGTTTTGATGCGGCAAATGTAAAAATGTTTTGTCCCGTAAATATATATCCAAGACCCGTGATAACACTTATGGCCGTACAGTTTGCACGGGCAGCAGCAAGCGAACCATAAATATTGGGTTTGATGGTATAATGAAAAACCAGTTGCGGCTGTATGTTTTTGTAGTGATGCAGCAGTTCAAAGTACAAACGAGTGTCATCAATAACAGAAATACTTTTGCTGTTCAGCTTTTTTAACTCAATAAAAGAGATGCCATTAATATGTTCAAAAAACGAGCTGTATTTGTCTCGTGGCGCCAATATGTAAACATCAAACCCCTTTTCTATAAGTGTATGCAAGAGCTGCAACCTGAATTTGTAAATACTCCAGCTGGTATTAGCAACAAAAGCGATACGCTGTTTTTGAGGCATGATATGGTTCCGGCAAATTGATATAAAAGCTGCAAACCTACACAAATTATGCTGCAAGGCAGAGGATAAGTGTATATAACGGTGATAAATATAATGCACCAGATTAGCGTGGTGTTTGTACTTTTGCGTTTTTAATACAAATCATGGAAATAACAGCCACAACAGCCGCACAATTACGTCTTACAGCCGAAGAGTTTGAACTTATTAAGCAGAAACTGGGAAGAACACCCAATTTTACTGAATTATGTTGTTTTTCTGCTATGTGGAGTGAGCATTGCAGTTATAAGAACTCTATTAAATACCTCAAAACATTACCACGGGAAGGCAAAAAAATGCTTGTAAAAGCAGGAGAAGAGAACGCAGGTTTAATGGATATTGGCGACGGTTATGGTGTAGTATTTAAAATAGAATCGCATAACCATCCTTCTGCAATTGAACCTTTTCAGGGCGCAGCTACAGGCGTAGGTGGAATACACAGGGATATTTTTACAATGGGTGCAAGACCGGTTGCAGCATTAAACTCACTTCGCTTTGGCGATATTAAAGAAGCTAAAACACAGCATTTATTAAAAGGGATTGTGCATGGCATTGGCCATTATGGCAATTGTTTTGGTGTGCCTACCGTTGGTGGCGAAATTTATTTTGAACCTTGTTATCATACCAATCCGCTGGTAAATGCAATGAGTGCCGGCATATTGAAAAATGGCGAAACCATTTCGGCTATTGCTAAGGGTATAGGAAATCCTGTTTTTTTTGTTGGTAGTGCTACAGGTAAAGATGGAATAGGTGGAGCTTCATTCGCATCAGCAGATATTACAGCTGAAAGCGCCGAAGAGTTACCAGCAGTGCAGGTAGGTGATCCATTCCAGGAAAAAAAATTGCTGGAAGCTTGTCTTGAAGTAATAAAAACAGGTGCAGTTGTAGGAATGCAGGATATGGGTGCGGCAGGTATTATTTGCTCTACTTCAGAAATGAGTGCAAAGGGAGAATCTGGTATGCGCATAGATTTGGATAAAGTTCCTGCCCGTCAGAAAAATATGAAAGCATGGGAACTGTTATTGAGTGAAAGCCAGGAAAGAATGCTGATGGTAGTAGAAAAAGGTAAAGAAGCTGCCGTGCTTGCTGTTTTTGAAAAATGGGATCTGCCATGTTCGGAAATTGGCGAAGTAACAGGCGATGGAATTTTGAATTTCTATATGCATGGAACACATGAAGCATCGCTTCCGGCACATGAACTGGTGCTTGGCGGCGGCGCACCCCAGTACAGCCGTGAAACAAAAGAACCTGCATACTTTCAAAAAATAAAAGCGTTTAACCCTGAGGGTATTGAGGTGCCAGATGATTTAAAAAGTGTAGCAGAGCAATTGGTGGCTATTCCCAATATCGCTTCCAAGCGATATGTATATGTACAGTATGATAGCATGGTTGGCGCTGGTAATGCATCTACCAATGCACCAAGCGACGCTGCTGTAGTTGTTGCCAAACCAACAAATAAAGGCCTTGCATTAACTACAGATTGCAACAGCAGGTATGTATTTGCAGATCCTTATAAAGGTGGTATGATTGCAGTAGCAGAAGCTGCAAGAAATATAGTATGCAGTGGCGGGCAGCCATTGGGCATCACCAATTGTTTAAATTTTGGAAATCCGTATGATCCGGAAGTGTATTACCAATTTGTACATGCACTTAAAGGAATGGGCGAAGCTTGTATAAAATTTGATACGCCTGTTACAGGTGGTAATGTAAGTTTTTACAACCAGGGCCCTGATGGTGCTGTTTATCCAACACCTACTATTGGTATGGTTGGTTTACTTGATAGTGTAAATGAAAAGATGACGCTTGATTTTAAAGAAGAAGGCGATATCATATTTTTAATTGGCGCTGGTAGCAATGATTTAAACTCTTCTGAATACCTGCATAAAATTCATGGTGTAGAGTATAGTCCCGCTCCGGAATTTGATTTGGATAAGGAGTTTTTGCTGCAACAAAAAGTTGCGGAACTTATAAAAAGTAAAATTGTAAAATCGGCGCACGATGTTAGTGAAGGCGGTTTGTTTATTTCATTAATTGAATCTTGTTTTAACCGCGATTTAGGTATGGATGTAGTGGCTGCAGATTTTAATATTCGCAAAGATGCTTACTGGTTTGGTGAAAGCCAAAGCAGGGTAGTAGTAACTGTGAGTGAAAATGATGTTCCCGCTTTCAAAAAAATATTAGGCGGCCATAAGTATGAAGAACTTGGCTTTGTAACAGGGGGATCTGTTGAAGTAGATGGAATGAATTGGGGCAATATTGAAACCTGGAAGGATACATATGACAATGCTATTGGTAAAATATTGTCTGTTGCTAAAGCAGATGATGCAATGGCAGCACTTTAATATTAACTGTACTGCAATTTTCTTTTGCAAAGTGCCTATGACAATTATCTGAAAAAATTATGCAGAAAAGTGATGCTATAGTAGTTACAGGTGCAGCCGGTTTTATTGGTAGCTGCCTTACCGGTTTTTTAAATGCAAAGGGATTTGATAATCTAATCCTGGTTGATGATTTTTCAAGAACTGATAAAGAACCAAATCTAGATGGTAAAAAGTTTAGCGTAAAAGTTGAAAGAGAATCTTTTTTTAGCTGGCTTACAGAAAATAAACCTGCTATCAGTTTTGTATTTCATATTGGTGCAAGAACCGATACAACAGAATTTGACTATAGTATTCACCAGCACCTGAACGTTGAGTATTCTCAGAAAATATGGCAATATTGTTCGGCTAATAATGTTCCATTGGTGTATGCATCATCTGCAGCAACTTATGGTAGTGGAGATTTAGGTTATTCTGATAACCATGAACTGCCTTTTAAATTGCAACCACTCAATCCTTATGGTGTTTCTAAAAATGAGTTTGATAAATGGGCATTGCAGCAGAATGATTCTCCTCCCTTTTGGGCTGGTTTGAAATTTTTCAACGTATATGGCCCTAATGAATATCATAAAGGCCGCATGGCAAGTGTTATCTGGCATTCGTTCAATCAAATAAAAAAAGACGGGTTTGTAAAATTATTTAAATCTCACAGGCCAGATTTTAAAGACGGCCAGCAATTGCGTGATTTCGTGTATGTAAAAGATGTGTTGAATGTTTGTTACTGGTTAATGGAAAATACACCCGCACCTGGTTTGTATAACCTTGGCACAGGAAAAGCAAGAGCGTTTGAAGATTTGGTAAAATCAACTTTTGCAGGTCTCAACAAAACAACAAATATTCAGTTTATAGATATGCCGGAAGATATCCGCGATAAATACCAGTATTTTACAGAAGCTGATATGGGTAAATTAATTAAAGCCGGTTACAATAGCCCTTTTTATTCTCTTGAAGATGGTGTGAATGATTATGTAAGAAACTATCTTGCACAGAAAAACTACTATTAAAGCAACGTATTTGTAAGCTTTCAAACAAAACAGTATGAATAAGAAAATTGGCATAATTGGCGGTGGTAATTTAGGAACAGCAATAGCTGAGGGTCTAATTCAGAGCGGTTTTATATTGCCAAAGCATATCATTATAACAAAAAGAAATATTGCCAGTCTTCATCATTTAGAAAAAAAAGGAGTTCTGGTAAGCGATGATAACGATGAAGCATTGCGCTTTGCAGATTTAATCATACTTGCAGTAAAACCTTTCCAGGTAAGTGATATACTCACAAAACTTAAAGAAAAAATTAATCTCAGGAAGCATGTTATTGTTTCAGTAATAACAGGTGTTAGTATAGATGATATTTTAAAAATTGCGAATAAGAAAATACCAGTTGTACGTGCAATGCCAAATACAGCTATTGCCATACAGCAAAGTATGACATGTATAAGTTATCGCGATGTGCAAAACGACGACCTTGAATATATAATGGAATTATTTACCCAATTAGGCAAGGTGGCTGTAATAGAAGAAAAA
The DNA here is from genome assembly GCA_044227095.1 of Chitinophagaceae bacterium. Lineage (GTDB taxonomy): Bacteria > Bacteroidota > Bacteroidia > Chitinophagales > Chitinophagaceae > JACMLD01. The sequence continues at coordinate 2,687,654 of JBGAFV010000001.1, forward strand.
TTGATGGATGCTGCTACCGTTCTAGGTGCTTGCGGAACAGCATATGCAATGCGTTATATAAGGGCGAATATACAAGGTGGAATTGAAATAGGATTTGATGCAGCAACTGCCAACCTTATTGCGGCCCAAACCGTCAAAGGAGCAGCGGATTTACTACTTCTTAAAGGGTCTCACCCCGAACAGGAAATTGATAAAGTAACTACGCCCAAAGGATGTACTATAGCGGGCCTTAATGAAATGGAGCACCAGGGATTTAGTTCTTCACTTATTAAGGGTATTATGACCAGCTATTCAAAAATTGCCAAAGATTAACCCGCCAAACCACTTTGATTTAAAAACCCAACGCCTTAAAAAAATATCTCGTATCATAAGAGGTAAAGGAAGTATAACGTGCTGAATAGCATAGGTATGTAGTTAAACCAAATGAGTATAAATAAGAGTACAAATTATAGTATTAACACTAATCCTTTATAAACATTTTTTAGGCTCTCAAATAAAAACCTTTATTTTGCGTTTTTATTCCCAATCCGAGCCTTAAAAAACCGAAAAAACCTATTATCTAAATGAAGAAGAATAGAAATATTAGTTTGGTTGTACTTACGTTTGAAATTGCAGCGATTATAGTGTTACATGCAGTTAAAATGAACCAGTCAGGATCCCAGGGGCATGATTTAAATACAAATAATACTGTAACAAAATCAAAAATTTCAACTCCGGTGGTTAGTAAACACTATCCATTATTGAGCATAAAATAAATTACACACACTAAAAGAAGCAATAGGCATTCAGATTTATCTGGTGCATGTTGTTTTTTAGGCCTTCCCAATACGCCCCCACCTTTAGTTTTCCACAGCTTATACATGATTAATTATGATTCATTAATCGTTGTATCTTTGCATGACCTCACAGCGCTTTTTTCACAAAGTTCTCCTAAGGTCAAACCGGTCCATGTTTTTCAGATTGTGCACTTATAGTCATCATTGAAACGAAACAGATAGCTGTATTGATACTGGCGTTATTAGCTGAAAACATTGTCCTTTACAGGCATAGCAATTAATTTATTGAAATATAACTAACCATTTTATGGCCAAATTTATTTTTGTTACAGGTGGTGTAACATCTTCATTGGGTAAGGGTATTATAGCTGCTTCGCTTGCAAAACTTTTACAGGCAAGAGGCCTACGTGTTACTATTCAGAAATTTGACCCTTATATTAATGTAGATCCAGGTACATTAAACCCATATGAGCATGGCGAATGTTATGTAACAGACGATGGCGCCGAAACAGATCTGGATCTTGGGCACTACGAACGGTTTTTGAATATCCCTACATCGCAGGCAAATAATGTAACTACAGGAAAAATTTATCAGACTGTAATCAATAAAGAAAGAGAAGGCGCATACCTTGGCCGTACCGTACAGGTAGTTCCGCACATTACAGATGAAATAAAAAGAAGGATGTTGCTATTGGGGCAGAAGGGAAATTTTGATGTTGTAATTACTGAAATAGGGGGAACAGTTGGTGATATTGAAAGCCTTCCATTTGTAGAAGCAGTTCGGCAATTGCAATGGGAATTACCGGAAGAAGATACAGTTGTTATCCACCTTACACTAATACCATATCTAAAGGCAGCAAAGGAATTAAAAACAAAGCCAACACAGCATAGCGTAAGAATGCTTAGCCAGGAAGGCGTTCATCCGGATATTATTGTTTGCAGAACCGAAGAAGCACTTTCTCCGGAAATACGCAGGAAAATTGCCTTGTTTTGTAATGTAAAACCCGAGGCTGTTATTGAAGCTGCTGATGCATCAACTATCTATGAAGTGCCTCTTGCAATGATGAGGGAAAAACTAGATCTTATTTGTTTGCGCAAAATGAATATATCTGGTTATAATGAACCGGAGCTAAGCAAATGGAAAGAGTTTCTTGATAAACTGAAATACCCAAAGAGTAAAGTTACAATAGGGTTGATTGGTAAATATATTGAATTGCAGGACGCTTATAAATCTATCCTGGAAGCATTTGTACATGCAGGTGCTATAAATGAATGCAAAGTACAGGTAGTAAACGTGCACAGTGAATTTATTACCGATGAAAATGTAGCAGAAAAACTGGGAAACCTTGATGGCTTACTTGTTGCACCCGGTTTTGGTCTGCGCGGAATAGAAGGAAAAATTGTTGCAGTAAAATATGCCCGGGAAAGGGGTTTGCCATTTTTTGGTATTTGCCTGGGCATGCAAATGGCAGTAATAGAATTTGCAAGAAATGTGCTTGGTATAAAAGATGCCCATTCCACAGAAATGAATCCCGATACATCAAATCCGGTAATTGACCTGATGGAAGCACAGAAAATGATTACTGCAAAAGGCGGTACAATGCGCCTTGGTGCATACCCTTGTAGTATTAAAGAAGGTTCATTGGCAAACACTATTTATGGCACCACGGCTATTAACGAACGCCACCGTCATCGTTGGGAGTTTAATAATGCCTACCTGGAACAATTCAATGCAGAAGGCATGGTTGCCAGTGGAAAGAACCCTGAAAGTAACCTTGTAGAAATTGTAGAATTAACCAATCATCCTTTTTTTATAGGTGTGCAATACCACCCGGAACTAAAAAGTACAGTTGAAAACCCTCATCCTGTATTTGTTCATTTTATTAAAGCAGCTAAAGAATTTGCCGAAAAAAAAGAATCGGTTAAAACGCCTTTATTGCAAAAAGAGATGATTTAACACATAATTATTAAGGGCCGGAACTGGCTGTTATTCATTTGTCTTTTATTGTTTTAGAATGCCTTTGCTCAATTGCAAAGGCATTCTCGTTCAACTGGCAACTTCAGGTTTGGCCATCTATCCCTTCCTTTATATTCAACCTGTAGTTACTCCTGTAAACCTCTTATCTTTGCAGCCTTAAAAAAATAATTACTCATGCAAAGCATGGATAGAAATACCGTGATCGGTTTTGTGCTCCTGGCGATTTTATTATTCGCTTATATGTTTATCTCTACAAAAAACAGCAGGGAACTGGAAATCCGTAAGAAAAAATATGATGATTCAGTGGCAATGGTTACTACGCAAAAACAAATCATTGCAGCAAAAAAAGACAGTGCTATTATAAATAAAGTGGTTGATACCACTGCTTCAGGGAAGTTATTTAGTGCAGAAGAAAAAACACTGGTGGTTGAAAATGAAGTGCTGAAAATTGTATTTACGAATAAAGGAGGTGGGCCCAAATCGGTACGTCTCAAAAATTATAAATCTGTTGACAGCAGCCTTGTAGAATTGGAAAATAATAGTACAGATGGGCTGTTTTACAACATAAATACGGCAATTGCAGAAAAACCCTCTGCGGCTACTTCGGATATTTATTTTGGAGAAGGTAAAATTGACAAAAAAGCCGATGGAACGCAGGTGATAAGTTTCCAGTCATCTATTGCTCCGGGAGAAACGATTATTCACGAGTATATTATCAAACCAAATAGTTATTTGGTCGATTTCAATGTGCAGTTAACAGGTGCCGATAAATTGCTTACGCAAAATGCATTTAACCTGCAATGGAAATTAAAAGCAGTACAACACGAAAAATATGCGAAATATGAACGTCAGCAATCGCAGGTGATTTATTTGGAAGATGGCGGGTATGATTATAACACACTGTTGAATAAAACAGAAAAGAAATTTGAGAAACCTGTGCAATGGGTTAGTATAAAGCAACAGTTTTTCAATACAACACTAATTGCAAAAAATAAATTTGAAGGTGGCCAGATACAGTGGACACACGTTACAGAAGACAGCTCTAATTTAATTACAGAAGCCAGCGCCAACTTTAGTACCAAACTTTCAGGCAATAATCCTACAGTTCCATTACAGGTGTATTATGGTCCTAACGATTATAAAATCTTAAGGAACTCGGGCGTTGCAGATATGGATAAGATCATTAATCTTGGCCAGGGTATGTATGCTTTTGTAAGGCCTATTAATCAGTTCATCATCATGCCTGTGTTTAACTTTTTCAAAAGTTTTATAGGCAGTTATGGACTTGTAATTATGTTGCTCACCATTTTTATAAGACTTGTTACTTCACCTCTTGTGTACACCAGTTACCTGAGTGGGGCCAAGATGAAAGCACTGAGGCCCGAGCTTGACGTTTTAAAGAAAAAATTTCCGGATCAGCAAGCTTTTGGAATGGAACAAATGAAATTATTCCGGGAAGTTGGCGTAAACCCCCTTGGCGGATGTATCCCTGCATTATTGCAAATTCCGATATTCTTTGCATTATACAGCCTGTTTAATTCAAGTATTGCTTTAAGGGGCGAGAACTTTCTTTGGGCAAATGATTTATCAACTTTTGACGTAATTGCGAAATTGCCTTTTAACATCCCGGCATTTGGAAATCATATCAGCTTATTTACAATAACTGCGGTAGCTACCAGCTTTCTTATTTCTTTATACAATATGAATATGACGCCAGATCAAAGTAATCCGGCGTTAAAGTATATGCCATATATTTTCCCCTTTATATTGCTTTTCATATTTAATAGCTTACCTGCGGCACTCACCTGGTACTATACTGTTTCAAACCTTATTACACTTATTCTGCAATGGGTTATTCAGAATTATATTATAGATCACAAAAAAATATTACTGAAGCTTGAAGAAAACAAGAAAAAGCCCAAAACAAAATCGAAATGGCAGGAGAGGTTAGAGCAAATGCAGGAGACACAAAAAAGAATGCAGGATGTTAAAACAAAGCCTAAAGGCAAATAAATAGCACAAGAAAATCTTTATAAAGACGTTAGTAAGAAGACCCGCCAGCAATGCTTAAATGTGGCGGGTCTTTCTTATTTTTAGACAACTGATGCATAAATTGGCACGTCTTTTAAATATATACCCTGATGTTGAACATGAATAAATATAACCCCTGGCCACTTGCTCTTTTCCTTTTATTTTGCTTTACTGCAAATGCCCAAAAAAAAGTGAGTGAACTTACATTGGTGTATGATGCAATAATAACAACCGGAGATAATCAACCAAAACTTGCAGATGCTTTTGATGGCGCTACTACTACAGTTTATATAAAAGGTAGTATGAGCCGTTCTGAGATGACGAGTGCGCTGGCATCACTTACATCTATACACGATGCTAAAACTGGTACTGCCGTTTTATTACAGGAGATAAGCGGCAATAAATTGCTTATACATATGACTGCAGAGAACTGGCAGGATAAAAACAAAAGATACGATGGCATAACTTTCAAAAACACCAATGAAACAAAAACAATAGCAGGTTACAAGTGCATAAAGGCAGTTGCGACAATGAAAGATGGGGCTACCTTTACAGTATATTATACAAGTGATATTATTCCGGAAAACCCCGAATACAATGCTCAATTTAAAAACCTTGATGGATTACCGTTAGAATATGAATTTACTCAGGGAAATTTGAAAATTAAGTATACTGTTTCAAAAATTAACATGAACCCTGTTCCCGCTTCAAAATTTGATATCCCCAAAAGCGGTTATCGTGAACTTTCATACGATGAAAGCAGAAAATTGGGCATAGCAAATTAATCCGTTGCTAATTTTTTCAAAAATCAAGTAGAAAATTGATTGAATTAAGTTACTTATGAATCTTAATTCTTAGGTTAAACATTTGCAGGCTAGAGCCAGATTGTGAAGCGGAAGAAGTTTGCAATTTGTATTTAACAGGAAGTATATACGTCGTATTCCCCCTTTGATAAGTAACTATTGAATTGTATGCCACCAGGCTCTTGGTTTTTTCTTGTCCAAATATCATACTACCATGATATGCAGGACCAGCTTTAAGCGTAAAACCGTTTGTTGTTCTGATTGGAGTGAATTCTGGTTTAACAGTTTTATCTTTTTTATTTCCACCACCACCCATACTTGCGAGTGCTAAACAACCAATACCAATCAATACAAAACTGGTAACGGTTTTTTTAACAGCAGACAATATTTTCTCTCTTTTAAACATTATAGCAAAAGTAATAAAAAACTTTGCTAAATAACTAACCGCACATCATTTATTTTACAAATCTCTTAACCTGATTAAAAATTTATTAAAAAAATTGGTAATTCTGGTATAAAGGCTTAACTTTCAATAACCCGTAATACATGAGTGAAAATTCATCCCGCCAGGACAAAGAAGAATTAAGGGAGTTGTTGCGCCAGTATCAGAACCTCAAATCTGGCAGAACTCATACCTTTCTTGACGAAGATTCTTTCGAAAAAATTATCGACTATTATGACGAAGCCGAGGATGTTCCTATGGCCCTGGAAGCTGTTGAGCTGGCAACAGGTCAATATCCCTATTCAGCAGCATTATTGTTGAAAAAGGCCGACTTGCTTATTGCTTCGAGACGTTATACCGATGCGCTGGAAGTCTTAGATAAAGCTGCAATTTTAGATAGCAACGATATTAATTTGTATATATTGAAAACCGATGCTTACCTGGCTTTGGATCAACAGGAAAAAGCAGTAATTATTCTTGAAAATGCCCTTCACCAGTTTGAAGGGGAAGAGCGGATTGATTTACTTTTTGAACTGGCCGATGTTTACGATGATTACGAAGAGTTTGATAAAATTTTTGATTGCCTGAAACTAATACTTGAACAGGAACCTGTTAATGAAGAAGCATTGTATAAAATTTGTTTCTGGACAGACTTCACCGGCCGAAATGAAGAAAGCATCAAGCTGCATAAAGAAATAATAGATGAATATCCTTATTGTGAATTAGCCTGGTTTAACCTGGCTGCAGCTTACCAGGGAATTAAATTGTATGAGAAAGCCATTGATGCATATAAATACGCATTGGTAATTGACGAAAAATTTGATTACGCCTACAGGAATATGGGCGATGCTTATATCCGGCTTAGAAAATATAAAGATGCAATTGAAGTACTTGAGAAAGTTCTTGAACTTTCTAGGCCTGAAGAAGTAATCTATGAAGCAATTGGATATTGTTATGATAAGATAAAAAACTTTGCACAAGCAAGATTTTATTACAGAAAGGCAAGCCACTTAAATCAATCGAACAGCAAGTTGTATTTTAAAATGGCCCGCACTTATATAAATGAACAGCAATGGGCACAAGCGGTTAAACAACTTGATTTGGCTATGCAGATTAATCGCAATTATCCTGATTATAATCTTGCAATGGGCGAGTGTAAAATGAATCTTGGAGAAATAAAAGAAGCAATTCAATGTTTTTCACTTGTGGTGAGGGCACGTCCAAAAAACCTTGCTGGCTGGGAAGCTTTAATTTGTTGTTTGTATATAGGAGAATTTTATGAAGAAGCTGCAGAGCAGGTACAAGCTGCTTTGAAGCATACAGAAAATAAACCATTATTTCTTTATTATTACAGCGCTATTTGTTTTGCTTCAGGCAAATCAAAAGAAGGTTTATTGCAACTTGAAAATGCCTTAAGCAAATCGCCTAAATTGGTTAAGAAGTTTGTAGAACTCAACCCTTCCATTCTCCAGAATCAGCAGGTAGTAGATTTGCTTGCCAGGTTCAGGCGCAATAAGAATAATTAATTTCGCGGCCATTTAACTTTGTTTAAGGGTTTTAAGTTTCCCTTACTTTCTTATTTTTGCGCGGCATTACTGCAGGTATACGCTATTTTCAATGTTAATTATTTAAAAATGAATTTTAATCTTTCGCAGATTCCTGAAAGAACACTTAAACCCCGTATAAACGGACTTACAATGGTAATGGATAAGGGGTTAAGCATTGAAGAAGCAAAAAATTTTTTGAGTGTTTCCCATCCGCATGTTGATATTATAAAGCTGGGGTTTGGTACTTCCTTCGTTACACCCAATTTAAAAGAAAAACTGGCAGTATATAAATCTTACAATTTACCTGTTTATTTTGGCGGAACACTTTTCGAAGCTTTTTTAATACGCAACCAGTTTGATGATTATATAAATGTTTGTAAAGAATTTGATATCCAGTATATGGAAGTAAGTGACGGATCTGTTACTATTCCTCACGCAGAAAAATGTGGTTATATAGAAAAACTTACAAAACACGGTACAGTTTTAAGCGAAGTAGGAAGTAAAGATGCAGAGCATATTATACCACCTTACAAATGGATTGAATTAATGCGGGCAGAACTTGAGGCAGGCGCTTCATATGTAATAGCAGAAGCAAGAGAAGCAGGCAATGTAGGTATTTACAGGGGAAGCGGAGAGGTAAGAGAAGGACTTGTACAAGAAATCCTCACGCAAATACCAGCAGAAAAGATACTATGGGAAGCGCCTCAAAAAGGTCAGCAATTGTATTTTATTGAACTGATTGGTGCTAACGTAAATCTTGGCAATATTGCTCCTACAGAAGTAATACCACTTGAAACAATGCGACTCGGGCTTAGGGGAGACACTTTCGATCTTTTCTTGGATAAAGCCATTACAAAATGAGACAGTTTGGTTTGATAGGATATCCATTATCGCACTCATTCTCTAAAAAATATTTTACTGAAAAATTTGCAGCGGAAGGATTGGTTGACTGTGTGTATGAAAATTATTCAATCCCCTCAATTAATGAGTTAGAAAATGTGTTAAGTAAAAATCCTTTGCTTGAAGGGTTTAATATTACGATACCTTACAAAGAACAGGTAATTGCATATTTATCTGAAAAGTCTGATGTTGTAAAACAAATAGGTGCGTGCAACTGTGTAAGCATAAAAAATGGCAGTTTAAAGGGTTATAATACAGATGTAACAGGCTTTGAACTTTCCTTAAAAGAAAAATTAAAAAGTTCGCACAAAAAAGGTTTGATATTAGGAACCGGAGGGGCTGCTAAAGCGGTGGAATATGTTCTGCAAAAATTGAACATTGGTCACAAATATGTATCCAGGAGCCCTGTAGCAGGGAATCTATCTTATACTGATTTAACTGAAGATATAATTGCTGAATACACTCTTATAATAAATACAACTCCGCTTGGCATGTATCCAAACATACAGGAGATGCCACCCATTCCTTATCATTCATTAACTGCAAACCATTACTTGTTTGACCTGGTATATAATCCAGCCAAAACAGTTTTTTTACAAAAAGGAGAAGAGCGTGGAGCAGCAATTAAAAATGGGGAAGACATGCTTGTTATCCAGGCTGAAGAAAGCTGGAAAATCTGGAATAAAACTTAAAGGCTCATTTTGTTTTTTACTTCTTCCGGGAAAGCTGCAATTTTCTTTGTAGTGTAATTATAACATACCATTCCTGTTCTTGAAACAGCGGCGAGTATTAATTTATCTTCCATTTCCTTTTCAAGCTTGTAATACAATGCAAAAGAAACTTTTGAAATTTCTGCAATAGCAACAGATATTTTTACTTTATCGCCGTAGAATAATTCATTTTTAAATTCAATACCAACGTCACTCATAATCATTCCAACCCCACCAAAATTCATTTCAGAAAAACCATACTGCTGTAAAAATTGAATCCTTGCTTCGTGGATAATAGACAATACAGTGTCATTTCCTACATGGCCACCATAATTAAGGTCTGTAATACGTATTGAGATATGAGTAGTAAATTGAAATGAAGCGGGCAGGTCTATTTTTATCCTTGACATAATAAGGATAAAGATAGTTTAATTCGGAAAATGATGAATGAGGTTATTGATTATCCTGTATCAGGTCTTTAAACTCGATGATATCGAGAAAATTTGCAGAAGAAGGTATATAGCTTGATTTGCTAATCTTATCACGCCATTCCTGAAAACGTTTTTTCCAGGTATTGCTTTCTTTTATTACCCTGTCTATATATTCTTCAGGTTGGTCACTGCTGCCATTAAGATAGCGTACAACATTTGCAAATTTTGAAGACATTCTTGTAGCCTGGCCATTGGGTCCTGTAACCATTATATAGTTACTGGTGGTAAGTACATCCATATCGCGGATAACATTTCCGTAATTATCAAGAATGGGAGCAGACGAAATGACAATTGGCTTTTCCTGGTAAGCAAGTAAATCATTTACTATTGCGTGTTTTAAAACAGGTTCGCTACTATTACTGCTAGCGGAAGCATCACTAGTATTTTTGGTATTTGTATGTTGCCTGTCATGTAGTGATAAAGATTGATCCGATAAATGTTGGTTATTTACTGCAACATCATCATTACTACTGTTAGTATCTTTTTCCTGTTCAGGTTTATCTTTTTTCTGTATTACAGGCGAAACAGGTTTTAAAATGTTCTTTGTTTTTACAACGTCATTTTTTGCAACATTTTTATTTATTAGAATCCATGCACCGATGAAGAGACCAGACATAATTGCAGCAGCAGCAAGCCTGTAAATGTTTTTACGAATTCTGATAGTAATAACATTTTCTTCAGTCTTCTCTTCTTTTGATTCGTGCAAGTTTTCCGCAATGTTGTTCCATATAAAAGGCGGAGGGGTTGTATCGAAATTAGAAAGCCTGGTTGCTACGGCATCATATTGTTTATCATCATCCAGTCTTGTAATTATATTTTGCCATGAATGTGACGGGGGAGTGGCTTCAAAATTATTCATCCTGTCAGAAAAGGAAGCATAATTATTATCATCATCAAGTCTTACAGCTATCTTATCCCATAAAATTTGCGGTGGCACTTCTTCAAAATTGTTTAGCCTGTTGGTAACAACAGAATATTTAGTGTCATCATCAATTCTTTCAGAGATCGCATTCCAGGCATCACCTGGAGGGGTTACTTCAAAATTGAATATTTTATGTTTTAGCTTTTCGGACATTACGGACGGGTTATGGATTTATGTTTACTGTCCAGGAATTCCTGGACCCTTTTTTGCAAAATAGCTTTAGCTCTCGCTAATTGTGATTTACTTGTTCCTTCACTTATATCTAACAACTCACCTATTTCTTTGTGCGAATAACCTTCAATCACATACATGTTAAATACTGAACGATATCCAGGTGATAATTCTTGTACCAAATGAATAATATCTCTTTCAGCCAAATGGTCAAGTACATTCCACGCACTATCTACTATAGTTCGTTCTTCCTTCTCACTAATCGTATTCAGGTTAATTTTTCTCCGGTAATGCTCAATAGCAGTATTTACAAAAACCCTTCTCACCCATCCTTCAAAAGAACCCTCACCTCTGAATTTTTCTAAGTTTCTATAAACTTTAATAAAGCCTTCTTGTAATAAATCCTGTGCGTCATCAGTATTGTTAGCATAACGCAAACAAACGGCATACATCTTTGGGGCGAATCGTTGATACAATAATTCCTGTATCCGCCTGTTACCGGCAAGGCATCCTTTTATTAAGTCGCTCTCCGTGAGGTTATGGTTGCTTAGTTCTGTCAATTTTTCAATATTTTATATGTAGTATAATTACTTTTGCAGTTGCAATGCCTGTTGCTGCAAAAACATTACCAGTTTGTCTGCTGCTTTTTTACGATGACTGTATAACTCCTTTTCTTTCAATGGCATTTCTGCAAATGTTTTTACTGCACCATCAGGTATAAAGATTGGATCATAGCCAAATCCTTCATTTCCTGATGGTGATTTTACTATAGTACCTTTACAGATTCCTTCAAACAAGTATTCTTTGCCTTCTATAATAAGTGATATTACTGTTTTAAACTGGGCCTGTCGTTTTTCTTCGTTTTTTAATTTCGACAATAATTTATCAATATTATCATGGGAAGATTTTCCCTCTCCGGCATACCTGGCGCTTTTTACACCTGGTTCTCCATTTAACACATCAACCTCAAGTCCGGTATCCTCACCAAAACAATTGCATTTGTATAGGTTGAAAACAGTGCTTGATTTTTCTGATGCGTTTTCTTCAATTGTTTCGTGTGGTTCAGGAATATCTATTGTAATACCTGCGTCTTCTAAACTCATTAACTCAAACGCACTACCTATTGCAGCTTGCATTTCTTGTACTTTATGCCTGTTATTGGTAGCAAAAATTAGTTTCATTCCGTGTAATAGTTGTCGGATTTTTTTATTATGGTTTTGCAAGATCTAATTAAACATTGAATATTTGCTTCAAACAATTCCATAATTTACTTTTTAATATTTTACCTTCTGTGTTATTGTTGTTTAGGTCTTCTGCGGCTGAAGAATAAACGACACAGCAATCACTTATATTTTGGCTTGAAAACAGGGTCATTTCATCAATTCCCAAATCAGCCGCCTTTACACCAAATATCAATAGGTAATTGCACGTAATCTGAGTTTTCAATTCTGTAAATGAAATATTTTCACGTGCATAATTTACAATAGCCACATCGCCCATATTAAGTTTACATGCTTGTAATATGGCAGTAAGAAAGTTTAACTGTTCGTCTGGTAAATAAACATCCTTTGGATAATTTACAAGTACGCAAATGCCTTTTTGATTTTTCCCCAAAAACTGTATTCTCTTTTTATTTTCTGCTGTTACCTCAGTTTTTTTTGCAAGAGGTGCCGTTATCATTTTTTCAAATAAACTCGTTTTGTAAAAATCTGCCATTAAGGAAGACGGAAGATTTATGTGGTTTAAATCCATAAAAGTTAAATTTAGAATGCTTGTGCACCGCTGCTTTCCCAAACCAATATCTTAAAAGTAATTTGTTAAACCGACCGAACAGATGTTAGTTTTTTTTGTGTGGCGCAGAAATCTTTGTTTCTTTGTAGCAAATCTAAGGTAATATGACTGGCACCATGGAAATTCAAATTACAAAGGCAGAAAGGAGTAAACTTAACGATATTCCTTTTGAGAATATCCCCTTTGGAAAATATTTTACAGATCACATGCTGGAGGCCGATTATGAAAACGGCGAGTGGAAAAACATTGAAATAAAACCTTACCAACCATTGCTTATCAGCCCTTCATGCGCAGCTTTGCATTACGGGCAGGCAATTTTTGAAGGTATTAAAGCTTATAAAGATGATAAAGGGAATGTGAATATTTTCCGTCCCCTGGATAATTTCAGGAGATTTAATCTTTCTGCAGACCGTATGCAGATGCCCGCTGTTCCTCGTGAAATTTTTATTGATGGTTTATGCAAGCTGATTGAGCTGGACAAAAACTGGATTCCGGCAAAAGAAGATCACGCCTTGTATATAAGGCCGTTTATGTTTGCTTCTGATGAAGTAATTGGTGTAAAGCCTTCAGAAACATACAAGTTTATTATTTTGCTTAGCCCTACAGGGCCGTATTATGCTACTCCTATGAGAATATACGTTGAAGAAAAATATGTAAGAGCAGTTGAAGGGGGAGTGGGCTTTGCAAAAAATGCTGGTAACTATGGCGCTGTAATGTTACCTACTGCCGAAGCAAAAAAGAAAGGGTACGACCAGGTTTTATGGACTGATGCCGCAGAGCATAAATATGTTCAGGAAATTGGTACCATGAACGTATTTTTTATAATTGGTAATAAAGCGATTACGCCTAATATTGACCAGGGAACGATACTGGATGGTGTAACCCGGAGCAGTACTATTGTATTATTAAAAGAGATGGGTTACCAGGTTGAAGAACGTAAACTTGATATTAATGAAATTACCGAGGCTTATAAAGCAGGTTTGCTGCACGAAGTATTTGGAACAGGTACTGCGGCTACCGTTTCTTTAATAAAAGAGCTTCGTTATAAAGACTTTGTAATGGAATTTGATGTGGCCAGTTGGAAAGTAAGCCCCGAAATAAAGCGCAGAATGACAGCAATTAAAGAAGGAAGAGAGGCAGATAAGTACGGATGGTTGTATAAAGTTGTATAAATACGATTTTCCTCGCTTTAAAATACAATATTGCCGTTTCGGGTATACCCGAAACGGCTTTTTCTTTAAAACTGTATAAAAAAAAACCTTCGTTTTTTTCATTATTAGTTCACAAGCCTTACCTTTGCCGTCCCAAATAAAAAAGGTACGAATGCCTACAATTCAACAGTTAGTACGTAAAGGAAGACAAATCATCAGGGCTAAGAGCAAGTCACGTGCATTGGATGCATGCCCTCAACGCCGTGGAGTATGTACACGTGTATATACTACAACGCCTAAAAAACCAAACTCTGCGCTGCGTAAAGTTGCCAAAGTAAGGTTGACAAACAAAGTAGAGGTCATTGCCTATATTCCGGGTGAAGGTCATAACCTGCAGGAACACTCTATCGTTTTGATACGTGGTGGAAGGGTAAAAGATTTGCCAGGTGTACGTTATCATATTGTTCGCGGCAGCCTGGATACAGCTGGTGTTAAAGATCGTAAGAAGAGCCGTTCTAAATATGGTACTAAAAAAGACAAGGGCGGTAAAAAATAATTAATCACCAATTTTTTTTTCACGTAAGATATTACGTGGCATAATAAATTTCAGATACAATGAGGAAAGCACAAGCCAAAAAATTACCACTGGCACCAGATGCTAAGTATAATGACAAAAACGTAACCCGTTTTGTAAACAACATTATGTGGCAGGGTAAAAAAAGTGATGCCTTTACTATTTTCTATAATGCTCTTGATAAAGTAGCCAAACAAACCAATGAAGAAGGTTATGAAATATGGAAAAGGGCTTTGTCAAATGTTACCCCTTCTGTAGAAGTTCGCAGCCGTAGAATTGGTGGTGCAACTTTCCAAATTCCTTCTGAGGTACGTGCCGACAGGAAGATTTCTTTAAGCATGAAATGGTTAATCCGTTTTAGCCGCGAAAGAAATGGCCGCAGCATGGCTGATAAACTGGCTAATGAAATTGTTGCAGCAGCAAAAGGTGAAGGTGGTGCTTTCAAAAAGAAAGAAGATACCCATCGTATGGCAGAAGCTAACAAAGCGTTTGCTCACTTCAAAGTTTAAATTATTTACATTTTTATATTAGATAAGCTGTTCAGAAATGAGCAGCTTTTTTATTAGCTGCAGACTAATAACTATTAACTGCAAGCTTGCCCAAAATAATATGAGTAGGCGATTAAAATGCAACTTTAGGTAAAGGGTTAGAAGCCAGCAGCTTTCTTCCAATAAAAAACCGCCTCAAATTGAATTGAGACGGTAATTATTTATAAAAAGCGAGTCAAATTTATTTTCCTGCTTTTTTGCCTTTTTCAGCTTCATATTTTGCATATGCATCAGCACTCAATACTTCACCTTTAATTTTGATTTCCATTGGCTGAGCCGCACCAGCAACTTTTACATAAATTGTTTTATCAAAAGGGCTTGGTGATGCTGCATTAAAGCCAGCTTTAATTTTATCAGACTTACCTTTTGCAATTGGCTGTTCTGGCTTAACGGGTGTTGTACAACCACAGCTGGCAGTTGCAGATTCTATTACAACTGTTTGCTTGCTGATATTCTTAAAAACAAAATCATAAGTAACAGGTACACCTTGTTTGATTTTACCAAAGTCGTGTACAACTTCTGTAAACTTAATAAGGTCTTCTCCTTTAACAACAGGAGTGGCTGGCGCTGTAGATGCTGCTGTCTGTGCAAAACTAGTAGTTGCTATAATTGCAACGGCAAGAGATAGAAATAATCTTTTCATTGTTATTGGTTTGATTTTTTTAATAGATCTACACCCTGGTTTTCCGGGGCTGCTGTGGCTGGTGCTTTATACACCGTTCCTTTTATGGTAAGAACTTTGGTTTGTCCGCCGTTGTAAGTAATTGTCACTGTTTTTTCAAATGGCCCTTCATTGTATGCATTATATCCTACGGTAATTTTTGTGCTGCTGTTGGGTGCAACGGGCTCTCTTTTCCAAACGGGAGTTGTACAACCACAACTTGCACGAACATCTTCAATTTTTAATGTATCGGTTGTAGCAGGATTAGATACAATGAACTCGTGGGTTACAGGACGCCCTTGTTGTATTTTACTAAAATCGAATGAAGTTTCTTTTAAAACGAGCAGTTCCGGGCCTGTTTTAGCCACTGCCTGGGTGCCTTGCGCTATGGCCAGGTTTACCATAATAGCAGTTGCAAAAAGGGTAAATAATGTTTTCATGATTAAAATTCAATTTTTAAGGATAATAAAACGGTTACCAAATTTACATATTGTGTTCTATCCCTCATAGTATATTTTCAGCCTTCAGCTTTTATTAACAACCGGGCAAATATTACTATTCCTCACCAAAAAAATCAGCTACAAAAAACTATTACTTGACTGTAAGCTGATACTGCTAAATCCAAAGCCTCAAATTGTTTTTTTAATCTCACGAACGCATGAAAGACAAACGGATTTTGTTAATTTATTGTGGCTTTTCACTATTAAAAAACCCGTAGGTTTGTTACATGGAATACAACACTACTAACGAAATTTCAACTGGCGAAGAACTTTCTTTCGACCACTTTCGTGAAGAAGTATTGAAAGATTTTCGCCAGGCCTCCGAGAGCCGCGAAGCAAGCCTGATGGGCCGCAAAGAAGTGCTTACTGGCAAAGCTAAGTTTGGCATATTTGGAGACGGTAAAGAAGTACCGCAGGTTGCTATGGCAAAGTTTTTTAAGCCGGGAGATTTTTACAGTGGGTATTACCGCGACCAGACTTTTGCATTTGCTACCGGCGCAGCAACATTACAGGAATTTTTTGCTCAATTGTATGCAGATCCGGATACCAGTCACGATCCACACAGTGCCGGGCGGCAAATGAACTCTCATTTTGCTACAGAAATTGTGAATAAAGACGGTGAATTTACAGACCTGGTCAACCGTAAAAACCTGGCTGCCGGCATGGCGCCTACTGCTGCACAAATGCCCAAAGCGCTTGGATTGGCATATGCATCCAAAGCTTTCAGAAATATTCTGGAATTAAAACAGTTTACACAACTTTCAAGAAACGGTAATGAAGTTTGTTTTTGCACAATTGGCGATGCTTCTACCAGTGAAGGACATTTTCTTGAAGTGATTAATGCTGTTGGTGTATTGCAAGTGCCGCTTGCCATTTTTGTATGGGATGATGGATATGGCATTTCAGTTCCTAAAAAATTGCAGACTACCAAAGGATCAATTTCCGAAGCGCTTAAAGGCTTTCAGAAAAAAGAAGGTACCAATGGAATAGATATTTACCGTGTAAAAGCATGGGATTATGCAGGAATGTGCGAGGTGTTTGAAGCAGGTATAAAAAAAATACGGGAAACGCATACACCGGCACTTTTTCATGTAGACGAAGTAACACAACCACAGGGACATTCAACTTCGGGTAGCCATGAACGTTATAAATCTCCTGAACGGCTGGAGTGGGAACGTGAATGGGATGCTATTAAAAAAATGCGTGAATGGGTTATTGAAAATGAGCTGGCTTCTGAAGAAGAACTGGATGAAATAGAAACTAGTGTAAGAGAATCTGTACGTAATGCCAGGAATACAGCATGGGAAGAATACCAGGCGCCTATTCGCAAACAGGTAATGCATGCTTCAGACTTAATCAATAATCTTATTAATGCAATACCTCAAAAGGCAGAGGTACTAAAGAAAACGGTAAAAGAATTACTTGGTAACCGCGAGCCTAACCGGCGTGATGTTATGAAAGCGCTTCACCAAAGCATTATTTTGGCCGGTAATGATGAAGCAGCATTCTGGCTGAAAGATTATTATAATGATCTAAAAAAAGAAAACAAAGGATTATACAACACTCATCTATATACCGAAGGAGAAAAAAGCACTCTTAAGGTAAAGGAAATAAAGCCTATGTATGATGCTGATGCGCCAATGATAAACGGGTACGAAATACTAAATAAATATTTTGATCAGTTATTTTCTGCTAACCCAAAAGTGCTTGCATTTGGTGAAGATCTTGGGTTGATTGGCGACGTTAACCAGGGGTTTGCCGGTTTGCAGGCCAAACATGGCGAACAGCGCATATCCGACGCCGGTATACGTGAGCTGAGCATTATGGGAAGGGGGATTGGCCTTGCACTACGTGGATTAAGGCCTATTGCAGAAATTCAATACCTGGATTACCTGGTGTATGGTTTGCAGCCATTAACAGATGATGTAGCAACAATGCATTACAGAACAGGCGGCAGGCAAATTGCGCCATTGATTGTACGCACCCGCGGACATAGGCTAGAAGGTATATGGCATAGTGGTTCACCTATGGGAATGATTATTAATTCACTAAGAGGGATGCATGTGTGTGTGCCACGCAATATGGTGCAGGCTGCAGGCATGTACAATACATTGTTGCAAGGCAACGATCCGGGTTTGGTTATAGAAAGCCTGAATGGTTACAGGCTCAAAGAGAAATTACCTGCTAACCTTAATGAATTCCGGGTTCCGCTGGGGGTTCCGGAAATATTACGGCAGGGCAATGATATTACTATTGTATCGTACGGTTCTATACTTCGCATTATTAATGATGCCGTACAAACGCTGGAAGCACAGGGTATTGATTGTGAAATAATAGATGTACAGACCTTATTGCCTTTTGATGTAAACCATACCATTATTGAATCGCTAAAGAAAACAAGCCGCATTGTATTTATTGATGAAGATGTTCCCGGTGGCGGTACAGCTTACATGTTTAATAAAGTGATGGAAGAACAAAATGGCTATCGCTGGCTTGATACTGCACCAAGAACAATTGCAGCAAAAGATCACCGGCCGGCTTATGCAAGTGATGGCGATTATTTTAGCAAACCCAATGCAGAAGAAATTGTGGATGTGATTATGGAGATGATGAAGGAATAACGGCCCCCGAAACCCCCAATAGGAGACTTGGGTAAACCACGAATATTTTTTTTAAGTTCAATCCTTTTTAAAAAGAAAATTGCTCATTTGCGCATTCAATGTTCTTTTGCATAATGTGCATAATGCTGTTGTCAACTTTTTAAAGACTAAGGTTTCCACAACCTAAAGTTCAATAGAAATCTAGCGTACAAGTGAGTGACACAACGATGATCAGTAATGTTCTATTGATTGCTAAAAACTTGTCTGCAGAAAATTTTAAGAAATAAGTTTCTTACACTTGATTTGGGATTTGCCAAAAAGTCCTCCCGTTGAGGGATTTAGGGGCCTTCAATCCAAAAACTTTGCATTAAGATCTGGCGTTGGTACCCAGCATGCTTCTTTTTTTCCAAACCATTTGTAGCGGTTTTTTGCAATAAAATTGTACACTCCATCGCGGATGAATTTTGGAACGATAATGAATGCATATAATAAAGACCAGGTTCCGCCTAAATGTTTTACCATTCGCAATGCTGCGGTAGATCTTGTATAAAGTGCATCATCTTCTACCAGCATAAAAGAATTGAATGCATCTGCAGGCAGGTTGAATTTTTTAAGATATGCCTGGCCGGTTTCTCCTTGCAGTGATCCGAAAAGAAATTGATTTTTTGTATCTCTTTTTAGAATGAATTGAACACTACTGCTGCAGAGATTGCAAACACCATCAAATAATACAATTTTTTTATTTGCATCTTTTATCATCACTAAAAATAAAACCAGCTTTTATACAGCTGGTTTTATAACAATTGGTTTACGCTTCAGTTTACTTCAGGTTATGAAATACTTTTTGCACATCATCATCCTGTTCAATTTTGTCTACCAGTTTCAATACTTCTTCTGCTGCTGCTTCATTTAGTTCAACAGTTGTGGCAGGTATCCATTCCAGTTCTGCGCTAATAGGAGTGATGCTTCTTTCTTCCAGCGCTTTTTGAAGGCTACCAAAATCTGTAAAAGCACACCGTAGTACCAGCACAGTTTCTCCATTTTCACCTGTTCCTTCGCCCATTTCTTCAAGTCCGGCATCAATCAATTCCAATTCAAGATCATCTGCATTGATTCCTTCTGTCTTTAATTTAAAAACACCCATTTTTTTAAACTGAAAACTTACACTGCCGCTATTGCCCAGTGTGCCGCCGCCTTTATTGAAAATGGATTTTATATTGGCCACAGTACGCACATGGTTATCTGTGGCTGTTTCTACCAAAATAGCAACGCCGTGACCGCCATAACCTTCGTACAGGATCTCGTCATAATTAGTCATTTCCTTGCCCTGTGCTCTTTTTATAGCTGCTTCTACACGGTCTTTAGGCATGCCTACACTGCGGGCATTCTGAAAGCAACGACGCAATGCAGGGTTAGTGCCAGGGTCTGGCCCACCGGCTTTAACTGCAATAATAATTTCTTTACCTATTCGGGTAAATTGTTTGGCCATCCTGTCCCAGCGGGCAAACATGGTGGCTTTACGAACTTCAAAAATCCTTCCCATAAAATAGTTCAATTAATAAATAGTGCCCGGTTTTTAGCGGCGCAAATTGCCGGGAATAAAATGCCCTTATCAGGGCTGCAAATTTAAGGTATCTGCCTATAAAAAGAAAACCGCCTTTTGAGCGGTTCTCTTATTTTATTGAAATTATTTTACCGGATTAACTCTTTAGCTTGCTATTCATTTTTCCGTAAGAGAAATAAATAATCAGCCCCAGCACCATCCATGCAAATGCACTTAATAAAGTCACTTTATCAAGTGAAAAAATCATGGCGGAGCAAACCAATACACCAAGGATGGGCACAAGTGGCACCAATGGGGTTTTAAAAGGACGTGGTGTATCTGGATCCGATTTGCGCATGATAATAATACCTATACAAACCAGTACAAAAGCCAGCAATGTACCGATACTGGTTAAATCGCCAGTGATATCTCCGGGAATGAGCGTTGCAAAAGTGCCTACAAAGAAGAACAACAATACGTTTGATTTATAAGGCGTCCTGAACCTGGGGTGTAAATCAGAAAATATCTTAGGCAATAATCCATCGTTGGCCATAGAATAAAATACACGGCTCTGGCCCATCAACATTACTAAGATTACAGAAGAAAAACCAGCCAGGATACCAACTGTAATCAATTTTGAAAGCCATCCGTAACCATGCATATAAGTATCAATAGCATAAGCAACAGAAGCTTCTTTGCCAGATTTTACAAAGTCCTGGTAAGGTGCTACACCTGTTAATACCCACGAAAACAGGATGTAAAGAATTGTACAAACAACAAGGGAACCAAGAATACCAATAGGCATATCTCTTTTAGGATTTTTTGCTTCCTGTGCTGCTGTAGAAACTGCGTCAAAACCAATAAATGCAAAAAATACGATAGCAGCTCCCCGTAAAATACCACCCCATCCATGATTGGTCCATGGTGCATACGAATACATGCTTCCATCAGGCTGTAGCGCTGCTGGTGCATCTGCCGGAATCATATAAGGTGTGTGATTGGCAGGATTGATAAAGCCCCAACCAATGGCTATAAATGCAAGTACAATAGCCACTTTTATTATTACAATGATAGCGTTTACAAAAGCAGATTCCTGTGTACCTTTTATAAGTAGCAGAGATAAGAGTAATAAAATAATTAAAGCAGGGGCATTTAAAATGCCATGATGCATTACGCCGCTGGCATCAAGTGCTTTCTGAAACGGCGAATGCGTCCATTCGTACGGGATAGACCCGCCCAATAGTTTATTTAAAAATTCGCTCCAGGCAATAGAAACAGTAGCGGCGCCAAGTGCATATTCAAGAATAAGTGCCCAACCAATAATCCAGGCAACAATCTCGCCCATGGTAGTATAAGCATAGGTGTAGGCGCTTCCTGCAATTGGAATCATAGAAGCAAACTCTGCATAGCATAAGCCTGCAAAAGCACAACCAATAGCCGCAACAATAAAAGATATGGTTACCGCAGAACCTGCATGTCCTCCCGCAGCGGCAGCCGTTCTTACAAATAAGCCTGCGCCTATAATGGCGCCTATACCGAGGGCTACAAGTGCGCCTGCGCCAAGGGTTTTCTTTAATCCTTTTTCCGAGTCAGCAGCCTGGGCAAGCAAGCCCGACAATGATTTTTTTCTGAATAAACTCATGATAGTTTGGTGTTGGTTTTCAGTTAGAAGTTTCTCAGGTTGTAAAATAAACAATTATTTAATACCCCAAATCTTTCTTTGTGGGCTAATGACCGATTTGCAGATTTAAGTTTTGTGGTATCAGTTTTTTTTTGAATTTTCGGTCATGGAACTTTCTGCAACATCGTCAAAACCAGGCAAGAGCCAGAGTAAACTCACTTTATATATACTTATAGCGATGGGGCTGGGTATTATTACCGGTTATATAGTGCATAAACAATCTTCGCCGGAAACCATCAAAAAATTTTCCGACAACATACGCCTGCTCACTAAGATATTTCTTTTCCTTGTTCAGATGATTATAGCGCCGCTGGTGTTTTGCACCCTTGTGGTAGGTATAGCTAAGCTGGGCGATTTAAAAGCAGTAGGAAGGGTAGGTGGTAAAGCATTACTATGGTTTGTATCTGCATCGCTGGCAAGCTTATTATTAGGTATGCTGATTGTCAACTTATCGCACCCCGGTACTGCTATTGATTTAAGCAATGCTGATAAAGCCGGTGCACAGGATTTGATTGGTAAAACACAAGAATTTTCGCTGGCTACTTTTGTGGAGCATGTTTTCCCAAAAAGTATTTTTGAGGCAATGGCCAAGAATGAAATACTGCAGATTGTTGTCTTTAGTATTTTCTTTGGTGTAGCCACTACTGCTGTTGGCGATTATGGCAAACCCATTGTAAAGGCACTGGACGCCGGTGCACACATCATTCTTAAAATGGTAGGTTATGTGATGGGCTTTGCACCGCTTGGTGTATTTGGCGCCATAGCCGCAGTTATTGCTACCAAAGGGCTTGAAGTATTTAAGTTTTACGGACTTTACCTTGGATGGTTTATACTGGGTATTGCCTGTTTGTGGATTTTGTTGTTATCTGTGGGGTGGTTAATACTCGGCAATCGTATACCGGCTCTGCTTAAGCGCATTTCTCAGCCTTTACTCGTAGCATTTAGTACTACGAGCAGCGAAGCGGTATTTCCAAAATTAACAGAAGAACTGGAACGCTTTGGTTGTAAGGATAAGATAGTATCGTTTATATTGCCGCTCGGTTATTCGTTTAACCTGGATGGCAGCATGATGTATATGACGTTTGCCAGTCTTGCCATTGCGCAAGCTTATGGTATACATATGGATCTTGGTACGCAGCTAACCATGTTGTTGGTATTGATGCTTACCAGCAAAGGCATTGCTGGTGTACCACGTGCATCGCTTGTAGTGGTAACTGCTACATGTGCCATGTTTAAAATACCACCGGAAGGTATTGCATTGATATTGCCAATCGATCACTTTTGCGACATGTTCCGTACAGGCACAAATGTTTTGGGCAATGCACTTGCCACAAGTGTGGTAAGCAAATGGGAAGGAGAATTGGGAGAGGAGAGAATGTAATTAATGCGATAAATGTGGCAGATATGGCAAATGAGATAATACGATACAATTTTTAAAAAAATTACTAACAGCTAACGGCTAATCGCTATAAGCTTAAAGAGATATTATGATTGAATTATTGAACATTACTTTAAAAGATTTGCTGAACCCTGAGTTTTATATAAACAATGGAGGTCTTTGGCTGATGCTGTTTATTGTATTTGCAGAAACGGGCTTAATGCTTGGTTTCTTTTTACCCGGAGATAGTTTGTTATTTGTAGCTGGTATTTACAGCAAAATGCTAATCAGCAGTTTTATACCCGGGGGCACCGGTAGCGATTTTATTGATCTGCTAATATTGATCTTACTTGTATCTGCCTGTGGTATTATTGGCAATATGGCCGGTTATTGGTTTGGCAAAAAAAGCGGTCCTTTTTTATATACAAGAAAAGATACTTTTTTCTTTAAGAGGAAACATCTGTTAAGAGCAAAAGATTTTTACGACAAGCATGGCGGCCAGGCCATCGTATTTGCAAGGTTCCTTCCTATTATAAGAACGTTTGCGCCAATAGTGGCGGGCGTGGTACAAATGGATCGCAAAAAATTTATGTACTATAATATAGTTGGCTGTGTGGCATGGGTGGCAAGTATGTTATTGGCAGGCCATTATCTTGATAAATTGTTTATTCAGAAATTTAATTTCGATCTTAAAAAACACCTTGAAGTAATTGTTATTGGCATCATCCTTATAACAACACTGCCTGTTATTTATAAATTATTTTTCGGGAAACGTTCTGATAGTGATGAAACACCTCCTTCAGAAAACATTTAAGCTTGCATGGAAAACAAACAACAATCAGTTTTTGGTCTTGCTGTTATCGTAGCTGCACTGGGTTATTTTGTAGATATATACGATTTGCTGCTGTTCACTATTGTTAAGAAAACAAGCATGCTGGGAGTAGGCGCCACTGACGCGACGATGCTTGCAGATAGCACAAAAGTAATCAACTGGCAAATGTCCGGACTGTTGCTTGGGGGCGTTATCTGGGGAATATTGGGCGATAAAAAAGGGAGATTGTCAGTACTGTTTGGGTCTATTATTTTATATTCTGTTTCCAATTTTGCTACCGGATTTATTCATACCGTTGATCAGTATGCGCTTTGCAGGTTTGTAACGGGTTTGGGGCTGGCAGGTGAGCTGGGTGCCGGCATTACATTAGTAAGTGAACTATTGCCGCAAAAGAAAAGAGGCATTGGTACATCGTATGTGGCTGGTATCGGAATATTTGGTGCGGTAGCAGCATATTTTACATTCCGGTTAACGGATGGAGATTGGCGGCTTTGTTATAAAATCGGTGGAGCACTTGGAATACTTTTGCTTTTTTTACGGGTTAAAGTTGCCGAATCAGGAATGTTCGCACAAGTAAAAGAACAAAAGAATGTTGTAAAAGGAAATTTTCTGATGTTTTTTACAAATGCATACAGGTTCAAAAAATATGTACTGGCAGTACTTATAGGGCTGCCTACCTGGTATGTGGTTGGCATATTGGTTAATCAGAGTGATCGTTTTGCCAAAGCTATGTATGGTAGTCTTACCCTTGATTCCGGACGCTCTATCATGTTTACTTATGCCGCGATAGCTATTGGTG
The DNA here is from genome assembly GCA_044227095.1 of Chitinophagaceae bacterium. Lineage (GTDB taxonomy): Bacteria > Bacteroidota > Bacteroidia > Chitinophagales > Chitinophagaceae > JACMLD01. The sequence continues at coordinate 2,712,483 of JBGAFV010000001.1, forward strand.
ATATTGCAGTTGGTTTTGTTTGCCAGTATTTTAAAAGCAGGAAGAAAGGCTTGTTAATTTGTTATGTTGTTTGTATTGCAGCTATGCTATTGTTTTTTAGCAGCTATAATAATACAAATAACAGCATGTACCTGTATTGTACTTTGATGGGGTTTGGCAGTGGTTTTTGGGCCATATTTGTGACAATGGGTGCAGAACAGTTTGGAACCAACCTGCGTGCTACGGCCGCAACCACTATTCCAAACATGGTGCGGGGCGCATTGCCATTAATGAATATGGTTTTCCTGGATTTGTTTCAGAAAAGCTGGGGATGGCAGATTGTTAAAAGCGGCATTGTAACCGGAATAATTGTAATGACCATTACTTTAATTGCGTATTATTTTACTGAGGAAACTTACCACAAGGATCTCAATTACATAGAAGAATAAATTGCCTGCTTAATTACAGAAGCCTGCTCATCAATGTATAGAATTTGCTGCGCAGAGATGAAATGTACAAGTGTGCGACGCCACCGAAGCCCAGTGCTGTACTGCTGCCGGCTTAAAAAAATAGCTATTGATCCCGGTTTACTTTTATTGGTTGTAATTCGTTTTATTCACGTTAATTCGTGTAATGAAATTTCTCATCATCCGCTTTTCTTCTATTGGTGATATTGTGCTTACCACACCTGTAGTACGCTGTCTTAAAAAGCAGGTAGCCACAGCGGAAGTTCATTACCTTACTAAAAAATCTTTTGCAAAAATCTTTGAAGCCAATCACTATATAGATAAAGTACATTACCTGGACAATGATCTTGATACTGTAATTGCCAACCTGCAACAAGAAGATTTTGATTATGTAATTGATTTGCATAATAACCTGCGCACACAAAAAGTAAAAAAAGCTTTACAGAAAAAATCGTTTTCGTTTAATAAACTCAATATTCAAAAGTGGTTGTTAACTGCACTAAAAATTAACAGGCTGCCCGACGTGCATATTGTAGACAGGTATATGCAAACAGTAGAACACTTTGGCGTAAAGAATGACGGCGCAGGGCTTGATTATTTTGTGCCTAAAGAAGATGTGGTTAAAGAATCAGATATTCCTACTTCTCACCTGGCGGGTTACGTTGGGTTGGTAATTGGTGCAGCGCATAACACAAAAAAATACCCGTTGCATAAACTGGAAACGTTTTGCAAAACAATAGATCATCCGGTTATTATTTTAGGTGGAAAAGAAGATGCAGAAACGGGAAAGTTACTTTCTGCTATTGATCCGTTTAAAATTTACAATGCCTGTGGTAAGTTTAATTTAAATGAATCTGCAGACCTGGTAAGAAGGGCAAAACTTGTTATTACCAACGATACTGGGTTAATGCATATTGCTGCTGCTTTTAAAAAACCACTTGTTACTATATGGGGCAATACTGTGCCGGAGTTTGGCATGTATCCATATTATGGCGATAATTTTTTGTTGCATAAAAGAGAACTTCCTTACGATGTATTGGAAATTAAAAATCTTAGTTGCCGCCCCTGCAGCAAAATTGGTTATAATAAATGTCCCAAAGGCCATTTTAAATGCATGGAGATGATTAGCACAGATGATGTGCTTCAAAAAACAACGGCAAGGTTAGGCCGTTGATTGCACAAAAAGAAACCCGCAATTACTGCGGGTTGTCTGTATATGTGGTATAGAATACTTTATTTTATATGCAATCCTGTCCAGGTGCATTGTTTGTCAAACAAGTTAAATCCTGTCATAGAATCAAAGCAAAGGAAATTGCCGGTCCATTCTGCAGAAAGATTAAATTGGTTGTAAGTGCCCTTGGCTGTTCTTACATAAAAACATGTCCAGTTAGATTCTTTGTCAAATTGAATCATAATATCCTGGCTGTATTTGGAAACGTATCCAATCAAAGCATTGTTGGTATCAAAAAGATATAACCCATGCCAGTGCTCAAATTTTGGCGACATATAAATTGAAAACATAGGGTTCATTTCCTGGTTTTCAAGTGGGTTAAGGCCCGAATTGGTTTTTGGATTTATTGTTGAAATCTTATCGGGGTTGATAAGGCCGTTTTTATACGGGTTAATATTCCAGTTTAATTTGGGGTTGATGCTGCTATTATGTTCCGGATGGATAACACTGTTTTGCAACGGGTTTAAATTCATATCAAGTCCCGGATTGTGTTTCTCATCAAAAAACTGTGCATTTGAATTGAGGAAGCCCAATAAAAAAAATACTACGATTGTAAAAATCTTTCCCATAAAGTGGTTTAATTGTAAGAAAAAGCTTTGAGGGGCTTGTCAACAGGCTGGAAAGATTTTCATGGAATACTGTGGAAATCTTGCAATTAGATTCTGCTACCGGCAAAAATAGAAATTGAATCTTAGATTAGGAAGTATAAATCAGTTTTTATTTTAGGATTATTGCTTTGATCAAGATGATAATAATGCTTCCGAAGAATGCTTGTAGTTATCTTATTTTATAAAAATGGATAGATCGTTGTGTATAAACACGTTGAAATTGGCATTAACAAATGGGCCATGAGGGCATTTAATAAAAAACCCCGGCGCAATGGCCAGGGCTTGTATGATTTTATAAGGAATATTCTTATCCTGAACAGAAGGACTTCTACAAACTCTTTAATTACAAAGTCTTTAAAACGTCATTCATACTTCTTACTGCTGCAGCGCTTTTATTAAATTCTGCCTGCTCTGCTTCATTTAAACCAAAGTCAAGAATTTTTTCCCAGCCATTTTTTCCAATGGTAACAGGTACACCAAGGCAAATATCTTTCTGGCCATATTCGCCATCAAGCGATACGCAGCAGGTAAATAATTTTTTCTCATCACGCACAATGCTTTCTACCAGCGCAGCGCCAGCTGCACCAGGAGCATACCATGCAGAAGTTCCAATTAGTTTGGTAAGTGTAGCACCGCCTACCATTGTATCGGCAACAATCTGTTTTTGCTGTTCTGCACTTAAAAATTTGGTAACAGGCACACTATTCCATGTAGCCAGGCGAATAAGCGGAATCATTGTTGTATCTCCATGTCCACCCACTACCACTGCATTTAAATCTGCAGGACTGCAGCCAAGATGCTGGCTAAGCTGGTATTTAAAACGGGCACTGTCAAGTGTGCCGCCCATGCCAATAATTTTGTTTTTAGCCATACCCGAAGTAGTGAGTGTGAGGTATGTCATCGTATCCATCGGATTGCTAATAACAATTATGATTGTATTTGGCGAGTATTTAAGAATGTTTTCTGTTACACTTTTTACAATGCCGGCATTTGTGCCAATCAGTTCTTCACGTGTCATACCGGGTTTGCGTGGCAAACCAGATGTTATTACCACTACATCGCTTCCTGCGGTTTTGCTATAATCGTTAGTGCTGCCGGTAATGCGGGTGTCAAAACCAAGAAGTGCTGCAGTTTGCATCATATCCTGTGCCTTGCCTTCAGCAATGCCTTCTTTAATGTCTAACAAAACCAACTCTGTAGCCAGTTCTTTACGGGCAATATTATCGGCACAGGTAGCACCTACGGCACCAGCACCTACAACAGTCACTTTCATGTAAAAGATTTTAGAAGTAAAAAATAATTGAGGGGCAAAGGTAGGAGGCTGTTATCAATATTAGAGACGGGAAAAAATATTTTTTAGTTACCGGCAAAATTGCTTTGAGCAGCATTGTTGCTACGCTCAGTTCAGCATTGGTATTTCTATTGCGCTTTATTACATGTATATCCATTATTGGGTACTGCTATCTGCGCTCTTAAGCATGTACATACAACTGTTGTTCTGTTGGCTGGTCCTGTACATAACTATTTACCGTTACTTCCGGAAATATTTCTGCAAAGGTTTTTACAATGTTGGCCGATGTACGCCTGTATATATGCGATCTGTTTATTTTTTCAGGATCATCAACGCCTGCTGCGCTTATAAGCTCTACAAAACTTTCAACTGTGTTTTTATGAAAATTGGCAACACGTTTCTTTTTATCTTCTACTACGAGGCCTTTCATTAATTCAGGGTCTTGTGTAGCAACGCCTGTTGGGCAATTGTTTTTATTGCACCTAAGTGCCTGTATGCAACCCAATGCCATCATCATAGCCCTTGCACTATTGCAGGTGTCTGCACCCAACGCCATTGCCCTAACCATATGAAAGCCTGTAAAAATTTTTCCAGATGCAATAATCTTTAACTGGTTCCTTATGCCATAACCAGTAAGTGCATCATCTGCAAAAGCCAATGCATCAAGAAGCGGCATGCCTACAAAATTAGAAAACTCAGGAGGTGCAGCACCAGTTCCGCCTTCACTGCCATCAATAGTTATAAAGTCTGGATAACTGTCCAATTCTTTCATGGCTTTGCAAAGCGCAAGAAATTCTGATTTGATACCAACACATAATTTAAAACCTATTGGTTTGCTGCCCGATAAAGTTCTTAAGCGTTCTACAAAATGAATAAGCTCTTCTGGTGTAGAGAAAGCACTGTGAGAAGGCGGAGAAAAAACTGTAATGCCGGGTGTAACCAAACGGATAGCTGCAATTTCCGGTGTATTTTTTACGGCAGGTAAAATGCCACCATGACCAGGCTTAGCACCCTGCGATAATTTTATCTCAATCATTTTTACATTTGGCAGCGTTGCATTTTTTTGAAATGCTTCGTCGCTAAATTTTCCATCTTTAGTTCTTGCACCAAAATAACCAGTGCCAATCTGCCAGATAAGATCACCTCCATGTTTCAGGTGATACGGGCTTAACCCTCCTTCACCAGTGTTGTGCGCAAATCCGCCAATCTTTGCGCCGCCGTTAAGGGCCTCAATAGCATTCTGGCTAAGCGAACCAAAACTCATGGCACTAACATTCAGTACACTCATATCGTATGGTTGTTTGCAACGGCCTGCACCAAATCTTATTCGGGGATTATGGTTCATTGCATGAGAATCCAGCGGGGTAAGAGAATGCGCCATCCATTCATATCCTTCTGCATAAACGTTTAGCTGGGTGCCAAAGGGTGTACTGTCTATCTGTTGTTTGGCACGTTGGTATACAACAGCACGGTCGTTTCTGTTAATGGGTGTGCCATCTGTATCTGATTCAATAAAGTATTGTTGAATCTCCGGCCTTATCTGTTCAAAAACATATCTCAATCTTCCTATCAATGGAAAATTTCTTTTTATAGATTGTTTTTTCTGGCGTATGTCCGAAACACCCATATAGATTAAAGGCCCAATTAATAAAAAAAGAAAAGCTGCATAAGGCCAGAAGATAGTCCATACAGCAATAATAATGACTGCAAGAACAGCCGACAAAATGAATATTTTTTTTGGGCTCATAAAACAATCGTTTTTTATTGAGGAAGCAGACAGCTAATTTATTCATTTGCTATGAACATTTAGCGCTTGCAATAACAATAAAACAAAATTTATATTTTGTAATATATGCGCAAATGCATAAATGTTATTTTAAATAAATATTATAATTTGCGTATATAATTAAACCGTCTTTGTAATCGACCATTTTTTCTTCAAATAACAATGAATAAATCTCTTAGTGCTGCATGTGTAAATTGTTATTGTGTAAATGTGTGCAATTTTCTAAATAAATAAGGTAAGTGCATCAATCATTTTTTCTAAGAGAAATTTCTTTTGTTAATTTCATCTGCAGCTAATCATACATTTTTTAGCATTTTCAGGCAACATTGAGTGTTGTGCTTTTTTTTGGGCTTGAAATTTTTAGCCTAGGAAGAATTGAGAAAGGAAAAAAGATACTTGAAGTTGTATATGTGGGTATAAATTTTTAGGTTAAACATGGAAGCGCATCAATTAAACCAGCGAAATTTTTCTGCCTGTTTCTGCAGATTGGTAAATAGCAGCGATAATGCGGTTGTCTTTTAATCCTTCTTCTCCGCTGATATGTGATGGCAACGGCTTATTTTCTAAAATTAATTTTGCAATAGCGTCCATTTGCGTTGCCTGCTGGTTAATGGTAGTATCAAATTTAAATTCTCCATTTGTTGATCTTCCTTTGAAGGGCCCGTAACTAATAGCCGGACTTAATTCAAAAAAACCATTATCGGCCGCTGCGTATACACGATCTATATTGCTGGTATATGAACTGGTAGAATTGCAAACAGCGCCGGATGGAAAATTCAATTGCCATGTTATAGAGGCTTCTACTTCATTAAAAATTTCTTTGTTGATTATAGGATTAAATTGAGCCGTTACAGAAACAGGTTCTTCTCCTAAAATATACCTGCTTACCTGTATGCAATAAACACCGAGGTTCATTAAAGGGCCACCGCCAGACATTGCTTTGTGCAACCGCCATTCTTTGTTGCTGTCTACTTTATAACCCAACGATGATTCTATTAAACGAACAGGGCCGAATACTTTTTCCTGGCCAAGTCTTTTTAGTTCCATATTAAATGGTTCGTAATGCAGACGATAACCAACTGCCAATTGCACATTTGCATCTTTACAGGCTTTTATCATTTCTTCTGCATCTTTTACTGAAGTGGCAAGTGGTTTTTCAGATATAACATGTTTGTCTGCTTTTGCTGCACGGATAACATATTCTTTATGCATGGCATTGGGCAGCACTACATATACAAGGTCAATATCTTTATTGTTGGCTATTTCATCAAAATGCTGGTAATCGTAAATATTTTTATCGGGAATATTATGCTGCTTCTTCCATGCTGCTGCTTTTGCCGGCGTACCAGTAACAATACCTGCCAGTTTGCAATATTGTGAAAAGGGAAAACCATCAGCAAGAATACCTGCATATCTTCCAAGACCGCAAAGCGCAATGTTTAATTTTTTGCCTTTATAATTGTTGGTAATAGCATTTTCTAAAGGCGAAAATGACAATGGTTTAGCAATAGCTGCAGTGCTTAAACCAATTCCCATATTTTGCAGAAATGAACGGCGTGAATAGCTTTTCATAATTGTATGCCCAGTGGAAAAACTGGTTATACAAGTTAGTAGTGTGCCGTTGTAAAATATTACAGTTGAACGTAATTATTTTTTTACCGGAGGCAGATTGAAAGCAGCAAGCAGTGTTGAGATTTTTTGATTGCCTTCAAAACCTGCTACATACATATCCTTTTCATTGTACAGTGCAAGGTGAGGAAGGCTTCTCATTTTATAAAAAGGAGGAAAAAAGTATTTAGTGTCGCGGCCAAGCTTAATGTTGGTGTACTTTTCAATTTCATATTTCTTATTAAAGTCTACCATTTGCTCAAAAGGCTGGTAAGTAGCCATAACAATCTGTATATCTTTTAGTGAATCAATTGCTGCAATTATATCTTCTGTCTGGTGCTGGCAATGTGTGCACTCAGGACTGAAAAACATAATAATGGTTTTGTGTTTTGGTTTTATATCGGCTAGCGTTAAATGCGTAACACTATCTGTTTTCAACAAATCAAAAGCCGGGATGGAAGGGTTTTTCCAATAAGGAGCATAAATATCAATACTGTCTTTCTGTGCAACTACAGCAGAAGAAACCAAACATGCCAGGATAAAAGTAAATATGCGCATTGTAAGTTTGAATTTGTGGTTCTGAGCAAACAAAAATAGTTTTCAAACGCCGAAGGTTACAGTTTTATTGATTTTTTTAACAAATAAATTTTGGAGTATTACGAAAAGTCCGTAGATTTACGAAAACTTCGTAACAATGCTTGAAAAATTAACCCAGCAGGAAGAGCAGGCAATGCGGGCCGTATGGAAATGCGGTGAAGCCAATGTAAAATCGTTTTTAGAAAATATAGAAAGTCCGGCGCCACCTTATACTACGCTTGCTTCTACTATTAAAAACCTGGAGAAAAAAGGATACCTCAGCGGAAAGCTTTATGGCAACATGTATTTGTATAAACCGCTGGTGAACGAAGAAGAGTACAAAAAACAATCGGTAACCAATATGGTAAAAAATCATTTTGATAACTCTTATAAAGACCTGGTTGCATTTTTTGCTGAGCAGAAGAAGATCAGTCCAAAAGAATTAAAAGAGATTATTGATTTGATAGAAGGAAAGAAGAAGAGTCAATAGTTTGTAGTCGATAGTTGATTGCGGCTTTGTATTAATTTCTAATTTTTTATTTATGCTATTATACTTACTGAAATTTTCCATCAGCCTGGCGGTATTGTATATTTTCTACAGGGCGGTATTGCGGCCACTTACTTTTTACCAATGCAACAGGTTTTACTTGTTGTGTTATTCATTGCTGTCGTTTGCTATTCCTTTTATAGATGTTTCTTTCCTGTTTCCTCATAGCAATGAGCCGCAATTGGTAAATATGATTCCGGTTATTGGCAATTATAATTTTACGGTTGTTCAAAATGGCACAGCTTCTTTTTTTCAGCAGTTAACCATTTCAGACTGGTTGCTGCTATTATTTAGTGCTGGCACTTTATTTATGCTGATAAAATTGCTGCGGCAATATATATCATTGCTAAGCGTCAGAAAAAAATCTGTATTGCTGGATGCTGATGCTGGTGTAAAACTGTTTGAGACAGATGCAATGGTTAGCCCGTTTTCATTTGGCAATGCCATTTATTTTAATCGCCAGTTGCATACGGAAGAAGAATTGCAACGCATCATACAGCACGAATTTGTACATGTAAAACAAAGGCATACAGTTGATTTACTTATTGGCGAGTTGCTTTGTATAGTTAACTGGTTCAATCCATTTGCCTGGCTTATCCGCTATAGCATAAGACAAAACTTGGAGTTTATTGCAGATAATAAAGTTGTATCAAACGGTCTGGATAAAAAAGAATACCAATACCTGCTGCTAAAAGTAGTTGGCGTACCACAGTACAGCATTGCCAATAATTTTAATTTTTCAAACCTAAAAAAAAGAATTATTATGATGAATAAAATAAAAACATCTAAACTGCATCTTACAAAATTTTTATTTGTACTGCCACTGATGGCTGTATTGTTTCTTGCATTCAGAAAAAAGGAAAATAATAAAAATAACCCGGTAAATATTATTAGTGCGGATGCATTGCTTAATGATACAACGCCTTTACCACAGCCGCCTGCTAGTTCTGTTGATGTTTTGTCAGCAGTGCCGCCCCAGTCTCTTCCGGATAATGTAGCAAACATCAGTACCAACAATACTACCGATAAAAAGAAAGGCATACATACATATACTGCTGTTGTTACCTTAAAAAACGGGGGTAAGGAAACATATAATTTATATGATCCAAAAGAAAAAGACGCTTATATAAAGAAATATGGAGAATTGCCCAGTATTGTATTGCCACCGCCGCCTCCACCGTCGGCTCCAGTCCCGGCTGGCATTATTTTTCAAAAAGATACAACTGCACCTCCTTTAAACAAAAAAGGATATGTAGTAACTATAGCAGACAACAATGGAGAATGCGTGGTAATTGTAAAATCAAAAGAACAGAAAATTGTAAAAGCTATTACGCTTACAGAGTGGAATAATAATAAAAATGAAAATGAGCGCAAATATGGCGAAATTCCACCTCCACCTCCACCGCCACCTGTACCAGGCGGAGCGACAATAACAATGCCCGATCCACCCGGAGTTGTACTAAGAGGATTGAGTAATGGCCAACAACCATTATATGTGGTGAATGGTATTGAAAAAACTAATCTCGCAGAAGTAAAAGCGATAGATCCGCAAACTATCAGAAGTATTAATGTGCTGAAAGATAAAAGGGCTACTGATAAATATGGCAACAAAGCAAAAAATGGTGCAATAGAAATTATTACCGGTATACAGGTGGGTGTAACAGATGCCAATAGTCAGGTTGTAGAACGAGTTGATGAAATGCATGCTGTTGGGCTGTCGCCAGTTTATGACGATAGTATTGCTTCGCTGTCTAAGCCTAATGTTTTCAAAGATGTGTTGATAATTGTTGATGGCAAAGAAATGCCAGTTGGAGTAAAATTAGAAGATTGTATAAAGCCAGAGAATATAGCCAGTATTAATGTGATAAAAGATAAAACCGCTGTAGCAGTTTATGGCGAGAAGGCTAAGAATGGTGTGTTACTTATAAAATCGAAACCAGCAAACCTGAAACTAAGTCCGGTTATAAAAGCGGATACAATAACTGTAAAAGTGCATGGACAAATATCTGTAAACGGCAGCTACAGAGCTGAAGGTAATGTTGCCTACCTGGATGGTGACTTAAGTTTTCCAAAAGAGGCAGAAATGCAACCCATTGTATTTTATAATGGCAAAGAAGTGCAGGATCTTAAATCTTTTGTATTGCACAAAAAGAAACTAAATATTTTTTCCCTCGATCCCAAACAGGCTATTGCCAAATATGGTGATAAAGCAAAGTATGGGGCCCTTGAAATTCTAAGTTTATAATACTTGGGATAGCAATTTTATAATTGCGCTGAAATTAGTAAACACATTTGCTTTTACATTGTTTATTTTGCGATTGTGTTATTAATAACAGCTCATGTCTTCATCATCCCCGGTACTTAAGAGAGAAATAAGTTTATTGCAGGCTACCAGTATCAACATGATTGATATGGTAGGCATTGGCCCATTTGTGGTAATGCCGCTTGTAATAAGCATGATGGGGAGCCATTTATTTTTATGGGCCTGGGTATTTGGTGCTGTTATAGCTTTTACAGATGGAATGATTTGGAGCGAACTGGGTACAAAATTTCCACTTGCAGGTGGCAGTTATAATTTTTTAAAAGAAGCTTACGGGCCAAAATGGGGTAGGCTGATGTCTTTTCTTTTTGTGTGGCAAACCTGCCTGCAAGCCCCGCTGGTAGTGGCTTCGGGGGCAATAGGTTTTGCACAATATTTCAGCTACCTCCTTCCGTTAACGGATATAGAAAGTAAAATTGTATCTGGCACAGTGGTGGTGCTCATTACTTTTTTACTTTACCGCAATATTAAAACAGTGGGTAAAATGGCTGTTTTTTTATGGGTTGGTGTTATCATTACCATTTTATGGATAATCATTAGCGGTTTTTCTCACAAGCAAGTTAATTATTCATGCCTTCCTTCCGGTAATACACAATCTATGTTCAGCATGTCTTTTGCATTGCTGCTTGGCCAGGCATCTGTAAAAACAATTTACAGCTATCTTGGTTATTACAATGTTTGCCATTTGGGCGGAGAAATAAAAAACCCTGATAGCAATATTCCGCGCAGCATATTTATTTCTATTTTTTGCATTGGCGTGCTTTACCTGTTCATGAACATAAGCATTGTTAGTGTTATTCCCTGGCAGGAAGCAATGAAAAGCAAATTCATTGTAAGCACTTTTATGGAAAAACTATACGGTACAAAAGTGGCAAACTTAGCTACAGTACTTGTATTGTGGATAGCATTTGCGTCGTTGTTTGCAGTGGTGCTTGGTTATAGCAGAGTGCCTTACGCAGCTGCTGCGGATGGACATTTTTTTCCTGTGTTTGCTAAATTGCACCCCACCAAAAATTTCCCTTACGTATCGCTGCTGTTTTTAGGCGGCATAGGTTTTATATTCAGTTTGTTGTTTAAGCTCGGCGAAGTGATTAGCGCTATACTTGCCATGCGCATTATTGTTCAATTTATTGGACAGGCGGTTGGCGTTGTATTGCTCCGTAAAAAACCACCGGTTAGCAATTCTTATTTCAAAATGTGGTTGTATCCTTTGCCTGTTATACTTTCTATCTGGATTTGGCTTTTTGTATTTTACTCAACCGGAATATTTGCGTTGCTTGGCCTGGGGCTTACCTTACTGGGCGTAATTGTTTTTTATCTTACCCGCAATATGTGGTCACTTGAACCACGACCGCACGGATAATACGAAGACACGCAGGGAGCTGAAAAATAAGACCATAGCTCATTATAGATTTGCTGTACAAGAGTGCGACGCAACAATGTTCAGTAATACTTCAATGCTGGTTTCCAAAAAAGAAAAGTCAACAATATAACCGTATATGCGTTATGATATCTCCGTGTATCCCGGTGATCTCCGTGTCTCCGTGGTTATTTGTATATTTGCTGTTCTGTAAAATTTTTTAGAATGAGCCGTAAAGGAAAAGTATTGGTGGCAATGAGTGGTGGTATAGATAGTACCATTACTGCCCTGATGCTTAATGATGAAGGATATGAAGTAGTGGGCATTACCATGAAAACATGGGATTATGCCAGCAGCGGCAGCAGCAAAAAAGAAACAGGCTGCTGCAACCTGGATAGTTTTAACGATGCCCGAATGGCTGCCGTGCAGCATGGTTTTCCGCACTTTATATTGGATATACGTGAGGAGTTTGGTGATTTTGTAATCGAAAATTTTGTTGACGAATACATAGCAGGCCGAACGCCTAACCCCTGCGTTATGTGCAATACGCACATCAAATGGAGGGCTTTGCTAAAACGTGCCGATGCGCTTGGTTGCGATTTTATAGCAACCGGTCATTATGCAAAAATTCAGCAACATACCAACGGAAGATATTTTGTAAGCAAAGCAATTGATGATACAAAAGATCAGAGCTATGTTCTATGGGGATTGCAGCAGGATTTGCTAAGCCGTACATTGTTGCCGCTGGCGCCTTATCATAAGTCTGAAATCAGGCAAATGGCTTTGGATTATGGGTACCCGGAACTGGCCAAAAAAAGCGAGAGCTACGAAATTTGCTTTGTGCCAGATAATGATTACCGTGGGTTTTTAAAAAAGAAAGTAAGCGGTTTGGAGGAAAGGGTAGCAGGCGGCAATTTTATTGATAAGACAGGAAAAATTTTGGGCAAGCACAAAGGATATCCTTTCTATACCATTGGCCAGCGCAAGGGGCTTGAAATAGCTTTCGGTCATCCGGTATATGTTACCGGCATAAACCCGGAAAATAACACTGTTGTTTTAGGTGAAGAGGAAGACCTTAACCGGCCGGAAATGATAGTTACAAAAATTAACTGGGGTAAATACGAAGGCATAACAGACGGTATGGAAGCCACAACCAAAATTCGTTATAAAGACAAAGGCACACTTTCTAACCTGTACAACAGTCCGCAAGGCGTACAGGTAAAATTTTTTGAAAACGCCAAAGGCGTAGCCCCGGGCCAAAGTGCTGTATTCTATGAAGACAATGATGTAATTGGAGGAGGCATAATTATGCGCAACACACAGTCTTGAAATTCACTACATTATTCACATTAAATGTTCAGAAATAAGCACTTAAAGTGCAATAATCTTCTTTTTTACACGTTTGCAAACCGGGAAAGTAATGCTTCCCGGTTTTTTTTAAAAGCATCGTAGGGCTTTTTCTCATTGTCTGTTTATGGTGCTGCCTTTTAAAACTGGCTGGTTTTTATGAAAAATAAATTATCTGCTTTTGTAATTATTGTTTTGAGTAGTATACTGCTTATCCGCTGCAACAGTAAAAATGATATTGTTAGTGCCAAGATTAGCGATTATACAAACCTTGGCGTTGGTAAGTATGTTATTTATAAACTCGATTCTACGGTTACACTTCCATTTGGTACAGGGTTTACTGTAAACTCATACACTGTAAAGGATAGCATTGAAGCGATGATTACAGATAATCTTAATCGTCCGGGATATCGTATAGTAAGATATGTGCTTGATCCTTCTTCCAATACATGGAACAACAGCAACACTTTTATGGCGGTACAAACTGATACTAAATATGAGTACACAGAAAACAATATGCGCCAGGTAAGACTGGTAAGTCCTATTGTTGATAATTTAACATGGAAGGGTAATTCTGCCATCAGCGTTTCACCATTTCAGTTTTCATCATCAGACGCTAATTACCTCGATTGGGTTTTTTCTTACAGCAATGTTGGTATGCCTTTTAGAGTCGGCAACCAGAATTTTGATACAACCATTACTGTGGTACAATACGATTCATTAAACAATAAACCTTTTTACGTTAACAGCCTAAGCAGCTACAGCAGATCTTATGAAGTGTATGCAAAAGGTGTTGGAAAAGTATTTCAGGATTTATTTTCATGGGAGTACCAGACAAGTTTTGTTACCCGCAATTGTTTAATGATTAAATGCCTTAACAATAAATGCGATACCACAAAGATTAAGTGCGATAGCGATGGTACAACAGATGTGAATAATAAAAATTGCGATTCTATAGCAAGAGCACAGCTTGATGCTGGTGTAAGAATTGTATGCGATACCGTTCCCGGAAATTATTATTACAACGGTTATGGCGTAAAACTTTCCATTTTAAGTCATAACTAGTTCTTCAATAAAAGCTGAATGAAAAAATATTACTTCCTGGTTATTTTGTGCGGGATGCTTTTTTCATCTTCTGTAAAAGCACAGTATACCCGTTATATCATTAAATTAAAAGATAAAAACGGAAGTAAATTCAGCCTCACAAACCCTTCCGCTTATTTATCATCTAAAGCAATTACCAGACGAACAAAGTATAAGATTGCTATAGATTCTACAGATTTACCGGTTATTAAAGCTTATATAGATAGTATAAAAGCTGTGCCCAATGTTGTTGTATTGAATACATCCAAATGGCTCAATCATGTTTGTATTAAAACAACAGACCCAACAAATGCACTCGCAAAAATCAATTCATTTCCTTTTGTAAAAAGTTCCAGCCCCATTGCTGTAAGGATGGTTCAGCCCGTGCAAACATCATCAGCTAAAGCAGATGAGTTTAACCAGCAAACTACGCCTTTGCGTATAAGCGATGTGCAATCGCCTTTCGGTATAGCAGGCATTCAGGATTTTTATAATTATGGCGGCAATGCCGGCCAGGTGCATATTCATGAAGGTGAATACCTGCACAATCTTGGTTTTCATGGTGAGGGCATGACAATAGCAATGCTTGATGGCGGATTTTATAATTATCTTTTTAATTCTGCATTAGACAGCATGCGCACCAATAACCAAATATTGGGCACATGGGATTATGTAGCCAATGAAGCAAGTGTAAACGAAGACAATGCACACGGATTTTGGTGCTTATCTGTTATAGCTGCAAATAAGCCAGGTAAAATAGTAGGCACTGCACCCAAAGCAAAATTCTGGTTACTAAGAACAGAAGATGTTGCATCAGAATACCCGGTAGAAGAAGCAAATTGGGTTACTGCAGCAGAATTTGCAGACAGTGTTGGCGTAGATATGATTACTTCATCACTTGGGTATAGTGATTTTGATGATCATTCTTTTGACCACAGTTATGCGCAACGCGATGGTAAAACAGCGATGGTTAGTATTGGGGCTACAATGGCTGTAAGAAAAGGAATACTTGTTACAAACAGTGCTGGAAACTCAGGAGGAAGTACAACTGATGCGAAGTATGTCATTTGTCCGGCCGATGCTGATAGTATATTAACGGTTGGTGCAACAGATGTAAACGGAACAATTGGTGCATTCAGTAGTTGGGGACCTAACGGTGCTGGAAAATTAAAACCGAATGTTGTATCAGTTGGATGGAATACTGTAGTGGCCAATTATAATACCGGAGATCCGGGCAACCTGAGTGGTACTTCTTTCTCTAACCCTAATATGTGCGGATTAACAGCTTGTTTATGGCAGGCATTTCCTGAGTTTACAAATATGGAAATTATAGGAGCGTTGCAAAGAAGTGCCAGTAAATATTTAAATCCGGATAACCAGTTTGGTTATGGTATACCCAATATGCGCCTTGCCTATCTTGATTTGATGAAGCAAAGAGCGCAAAGAAACTATCAGCAGATTTTGGGCGATAAATGGATTAAAGCTTTTCCTGTTCCTTTTACCAATACTGATAATTTAAGCGTTTTACTAAATGCACCAACAAGCGGCAACAGCAGTCTCCGGTTAATTGATATGAACGGAAAAACAATTGAAATACAAAACACTCCTATACAGCAGGGAAATATTTACACCATCGTTTTCACCAAAACAAAATACATCAGCAAAGGTGTTTATACAGTGCAATACAGCGATGGAAAGAACAAAACTTCATTGAGGGTGATAAAGCAATGACGAGGATTTGGAATGATTAATTAGATTAAAAAGATTTATTAGAACAACCGATCTTTTAATACTAATTATTCTTCCTGAACAAAGCTGCAAACATGCTGTCTGCTTTTATTGAATAGCCTTTTAATACTTCTTCTTTTATTAAGCTTAGGGATAAATTGGTTTCTATAAATTTCACGATATCTTCATTTTCTTTTTTAAATACGGAACAGGTAATATACAGCAGGTAGCCGCCATTTTGGAGAGAAGGGGTTACTGCTGAAACAATTTTCTTTTGAAGATTGCTGTAACTGTCTATTTCAGCTTTATTAAAGAAAGACAATTGCTCTGGTGTCCTTCCCCATGTTCCGGAACCTGTGCACGGCGCATCTGCAATTATCATTTGAAAACTACCAGTTATATTTTTTTGTGGCTTTGTTAGATCTGCAGTTTGCAGGTTGTATTTTTTAATTCCTGCTGCTGCAAACCTTTTTTTAAGATTGCTGAGAATAGCAGGCCTTACATCAGAAACTGTTAAATCAATATCTCCAAGCGTATCTTTAGCAAGAATTGATTTTCCACCACTCGCTGCGCAACAATCCCAGATTTTGCTTTCGGTGTTTATGCCTGTAGCCGTTTGCATTAATGCTGCAGTTTGTTGCGAACTATAATCCTGCACAACAACTTCTTTATTTATTTCAAGTACTTCATCAATCTTTATTGCAGGTACAAAACTGATACAGTTTTTATTGATTAATGAAAAATCAATGCCGGCCTTTTTTAGTTTATCAATAACTGTTTGTTCATAGCCAGGTCTTATACGCAGGAAAAGATTTGGTTGTACAAGGTGCGAAAGATTAAAATTGTATGCATCTATTCCATTGCTCAATTCATCAGTAAAAGGAAAGATTGCAAGCGAATCAACATGTATATTCAGCAATGCACATTTGACTTCAATATTATCTGAAGTTTTATCATTAAACACAGGGTTAAAAGCAGCAAGAAATTCATTCGGTTTATCGGCACATAAAAACGCTGCTGCTGTAATAGCATCAGCCAAAGATTTATTTTTGAAAATTCTACCTGTTCTAAAATAAGAATAGCAAAGTTGGGTGATTTGCTTCCTGTCTTTAGAACCGTATTTTTTATTTTGCCTGAAAAATTCTTTAATGTACAAATGAAAAGGGCCCTCGCCTTTATATTTAGTAATAATCTCCACAGCCGAATTCAGGTGAGAAAAATGCTTCATTGTATGCAAGGTAGCAAAAGCTATCAATCCTTTCTTTGCTGAATGAAATTATGCATCGTAGAAAAATTGCCCATTGTTTTTAGCCAGTTAAGATATTCAGCCAGTTTATCAAGCAAAGCTTTTCCTGAAGATCTTCTTGTATAAGCCGGCATTGTTTTATAAGCGGATAAATCTGCGTACTCCCAGGGATGAAAGTAAAGACTGATGTAATTATCTTTTTTCAATACCTGCCTGCTGTATTGTTTAATAATAGATAGTGGAAGATTTTTAAAGGCAAGCCAGAATAACGGAATACGCAAATGCGGGGTTACAGAAGACGGCATTATCCATAAATCTTCTTTGCGGAATAATGTTCTTGGCTGATTGAAATAATTATACCTGCCAGGTAACCATGTAGGGTTTAGTGATGCATCATATAAATAACCAGCTTCTTTAATTAATTTTTTACTTACTGGTGCTAGCCTCGGCATTCTGAAACCAGTAACCTCCTGGCCCGATATTGCCGATAGTACTTCCCTGGAAGACAATATATGATCTTCTGTAAATCTGCTGTGATAAAAAGTATGAGATGCAATTTCGTGCGAAGCGGCCAAAGACTTTACTTCTGGTTTATTATGCAAAGCGTAATTGGCAGTAGTAAAAAAAGTAACGGGTATTTGTAACTGGGTAAGAAGAGGAACAAGAACATCCATGCCCTTTCTTGTAATGTCTAGCTGTTCCCGTTCTGGTAATTGTGCGCCGTACTCATTGGGTATGTCAAACTCCTCAAGGTCGAAGCTAAGCAGTACGTGGTATGGCTGTTTTGAACTCTGCATCAAAACGTCTTAACAATAATAATTTATCTTTTAGCAAAATACGGCAAAAGTTTCCGGCTTCTTTCATGTAAGTAGCAGAAGACATGCTGGTAAATGAAACGCCTTCTCTCAGTCTTACCGGCAAAGCTTTTATGCGGATATTGCTGTAAGAGCTGGCAAGCCATATAAATTCAGTGTCAAACAAAAAGCGGTTGATGGTAGTTTTCAGCATTAGCTCCCTGCCAATTAAACTCAGTCCTTTCATACCAGACTGTATATCTTTATAAGGAAGGTTGAGTAAGGTTTTATTAAGATAATTACAGCCATTAGAAGCGGCCCTGCGCAACCATGAAAGTTTTTCACTGTATTCAGCTTCTCTTACACCCATTACCAATTCTGCTTTATTTGAAACAAGCGTATTGTACACTTCGCACAAATCTGAAGCAGTGTAAGGAAAGTCAATATCTGTATAAATAATATGCGGGGCTTGTGCTGCTTCAACACCTCTTCTTACTGCATAACCTTTGCCCATGTTGGTATTATAGCTTATGTACCTGAAATTGGGTATGCGCCTGTTTAAAAACCTTTTAGACGCCGCAGTTGGGGGAATTGGAGAGCCATCATTAACAACAATCATCTCAATTTGAGTATCGGCAGGAAGAATATTCTTAATCTGCTGATAGTGAGATGCTATTGATAAATGCCAATCTGACTTTGGATTGTAGCAAGGCAACACAATACTAAGATTGAGCCTTTCAGTTCTCAATTGGTCCATCTTTAGGGGGTGTTTTATAAATTAGCAGCCCAAAGGTAGGGAGAATTAAGATTGATTTAATGAAATTTTAATCCGATTTCAAAAAAAAAGGCGTCTAAACACGCCGCCTAAAGGAAATTGTCAGGAAGCCTGTATTTGGCCAGTGTCAGGATGGCTTTTAAGAGAAGATTTATGAAGTTGAAAAAGCAGGTAGAACCAAATAACAACCGCCGGAAGTGCTTTAAGCGATTTGCTTACAATAAATTTCTTGGCCACCGAAGGTACTAAATCGGAAGGCGACATACTAATAAGTAAAAAAGCAAAAATTATGAGAAAGAGGTGCCATTGGCTTACCGGTCTTGGTTGTAATATATACCATATGGCAACGCCCGTCATGGCAATAATATACGTAGACGATTCTGAACCGGTGCTAAAAATAGTGCAGAAGATAAGGACGGCCGCAAGTATCATTAATTGAAAATACTGCTGGCTGTATCGTTTAAAATAAATATAAACCGAGCCCATGGCTGCAGCCCCAAAAGCCAGTAATGGCAGTGTTGGCATAGTTTCCCATCCAAGCCCTCTTCTTATCAAACCAAAAATGGAAATATCCTGTAATGATGAAACCTGCACATTTAAATCATTCTTTGCCACCAATTGTTCAATCCATTGATGATAAGTAAGCATGAGAAAATTGTAGTCTGTTGCTATCAATGGTAGAAAAAAAAGTACAGTTGTCCATACCAAAAAGCTTGCAATAAATTTTATTTTTTGGGTTGAAAAGGGAAAACATGCAAGCGCAACTATGGGATATATTTTCATAAGCATGCCCATAGCGATAAAAAATGTAGCCCATGCTTCTTTTTTTCTTTCTACAAATACAAACGGAAGGATGATGCATGCTGTAATAAATGGATTAACCGTGCCACGCTGAATGGTGGTGAGTAATTCATGCCCTATTAAAAAAAGAATGATCAGTTGTTTTTCCCTGCTGATATTTATTTTCCTGATGGCGTAATAAAGTATCCATGAATTAAAAGCAATCCATAAAAACCAACCCAGCCAGAATGGAACAAAACTGAATGGCGCAAACAAAAGCGCAAACAGCGGACCGTACAAAAACAAATCACCATACTCTTCAGGATGCAAACCATAAAGCGGTACGTTATGTGTAAGGTGAATATAAGAATAGCGGAAGATGTCGTAATAATTGTGAGAGCCGAATATTTGCTGAAGGCTGGCAACAACTACCATTATGATGTACAGTGCATGCAAAAGCTTCCAGCTTTTAAATAACGGGTAGTCAAATATTTTTATGATTTGTTTGTACATACCCGTTGTGTTGTTGTCAACACTGAATATTTAAGCAGGAAGTTAGTAATAAAGATGTTTATCCGCTGGTAAACGGGTTATAGTTCCAGCAGGGTTTTAACGGGATCTTTGCCGAATAATAAAAGTTCCGGATTTTCCAGCAGCTCTTTAACTCTTACGAGGAAGCTTACAGATTCACGTCCGTCTATTATACGGTGATCATAACTAAGTGCAACATACATCATAGGTTTTATAACCACCTGGCCATTTATTGCCATTGGCCTTTCCTGTATTTTATGCATGCCCAGTATAGCGCTTTGGGGAATATTAATAATAGGCGTACTCATTAATGAGCCAAACACGCCGCCATTTGTAATGGTAAAAGTTCCGCCCGTCATTTCTTCAATAGTAAGTTTGCTTTCTTTGGCTTTTGTGGCCAGCTCTACTACTTTCTTTTCAATATCTGCCATGCTTAAACTTTCTGCATTGCGTATAACCGGTACTACAAGTCCGCGTGGTGCAGAAACAGCTATAGAAATATCGCAGTAGTTGTGATAGATAATAGAATCGCCATCAATATAAGCGTTTACTGAAGGCCATTCCTGTAATGCATAACAGGCTGCTTTGGTAAAGAAGCTCATAAAGCCAAGGTTAACACCATGTTTCTTGTTAAAAACCTCTTTGTATTTTGTTCGCAAATCCATGATGGGCTTCATGTCCACTTCATTAAAAGTGGTAAGCATTGCGGTTGTATTCTTTGCTTCTACTAATCTCCTGCTAATGGTTTTGCGCAGGTTGCTCATTTTTTCTGGCTTCTCATCTCGTGTAAAAGCCACGGCGCCCGGCATGCGACCAGGATTGTTTAATGCAGCAAGCACATCGTCCTTAAGAATTTTACCATTAGCACCTGAAGCGGTTATAGTAGATGGATTAACTTTTTTATCTGCAATAATAGCTGAAGCAACTGGTGTAGCTTTAACACCTGCTTCTGCTGCTACTGGTTCGCTTTTCTTTTCTTCAGCTTTTGGTTGATTGTTTTCAACTGATTTTGCTGCTTCCTGTGTTTTAACTTCTGGCTTAGAGCTGCCTTCTGGTTTAGCAGCCGTTTCATCAATAGATGCAAGTGTGTCTCCAATTTTCAGCGTATCGCCTTCTTTAGCACTTGTTTTCAGTGTACCTGCTTTTTCTGCATTTACTTCAAACGTAGCTTTTTCACTTTCAAGCTCTGCAATTACTTCATCCCGTTCTACATAATCTCCATCTTTCTTGGTCCATTTCAATAATGTTACTTCACTGATTGATTCGCCAACCGTTGGAACTTTTATATCGATCATAAAATTCTTTTATTTTTTAATGGCCGCAGATTCGCAGATGTTTTTATTTTAAATCACTGAAAATTGCGTTTTTATATTTCTATATTTTGATTGTTTCGGAGCCGTAAATTAGATGGTTCTTTTATTTCAACCTAATCTGCGCATCTGCCGAACAATATTTTATATCGAAAAAGCTGTGTCAATAATCTCTTCCTGTTCCTGCTTGTGCACCTTATTATAACCTGTAGCAGTAGAGGCACTCGGTTGTCTGCTGATAACGCCATAGTTAATGCTCTTCAGGTTCATTTGCAGGTAAGAAGCTGCACCCATGTTTAATGGCTCTTCCTGTACCCAAAACCAGGTTGCCCTGTTGTATTTTGCATACAAAGCTTCCAATTGCTTAATTGGCAAAGGATATAATTGTTCTACACGCACTATGGCGGTGTCTTTCCTGTTTTCTTTTTGCTGGCGTTCTGCCAAATCAAAATATATTTTACCACTACAGAATAAAACCTTTTTCACTTGTGCCGGATCGGAAATAAATGGATCGTCCATTGTTTCCTGGAAGCGACGGAAAATAAATTCGCTCTTTAATGAATAACTACCCGGATGACGCAGGTTTGCTTTTGGCGAAAAATTAATTAATGGTTTACGGAAAGACCATTTTAATTGCCTGCGTAATAAGTGGAAGAAATTGGAAGCAGTGGTTATATTGGTTACTACCATATTTAACTCTGCACACATTTGTAAGAAGCGTTCAAGCCTTGCACTGCTGTGTTCTGGTCCTTGTCCTTCATATCCGTGGGGAAGGAGCAGGGTTACGCCATTCATCCTGTTCCATTTTTGTTCACCGGCTGCAATAAACTGATCAATCATTGTTTGTGCACCGTTGCTGAAATCTCCAAACTGTGCTTCCCATAAAACAAGTGCATTAGGATTTGCCATGGCATAACCATATTCAAAACCAAGCACACCGTATTCGCTTAATAAAGAATTGTATATCCTGAACTGCCCGCTTGCACCTTCTAATCTGCTAAGGCGATTGTAACTTTTATCTGTTACTTCATCACGCAATACGGCGTGGCGGTGAGAGAAAGTACCACGACGAACATCCTGTCCACTCATTCTTACATCATGGCCTTCAATAAGCAAACTTGCATAAGCCATTAGTTCACCAGTAGCCCAATCAACCTTGCCCTCGTCGTTAAACAGTTTTATTTTATCCTGAATTATTTTTTCTACTTTTTTGAGTGGTTTAAAATCTTCTGGCCAGCTCATCAGCGCATCAAATATTTTTTTGAAATCGGGCTCACTGATAGCAGTAACCGGCGATTGATCAAAATCTTCTACCGTAGCACGGCGCATGCTTTTCCAAACAAGTTCCGGCTGTTGGTATTTGTATGGAAGCGGGTTTTGTTTTATTTCGTCAAGGCGTTCCTGTAAATCACCCCAGAATTTTTTCTCCATTTCTTTTGCAAGGTCTTTGGCATCTGTTTCGCCATTCTCCAGCAAATAATTGGTATATACTTCTCTAGGGTTAGGGTGTTTTTCTATCAGCGCATACATATGTGGCTGGGTAAACTTGGGATCATCTCCCTCGTTATGCCCATGCCTGCGGTAGCAAACCATATCAATAAAAACATCTGCATTAAATTCCTGGCGATAGCGGGTGGCAATTTCTACGCATTTAACCACAGCTTCTGCATCGTCTCCGTTTACGTGCAAAACAGGTGCATGTAAAGCAGATGCAAGCGAAGTGCAGTAATCGGAACTACGTGCATCATCAAAATCTGTAGTAAAACCAATTTGGTTATTTATTACAAAGTGAATGGTGCCGCCGGTAAGATAACCGTCAAGGTTGCACATCTGCAACACTTCGTACACAATGCCCTGTCCTGCAACAGATGCATCGCCATGAATAAGTATTGGTAAAATTTTATCGTAATCACTTTTATACAATACGTCGGCTTTAGCTCTTGCAAAGCCTACCACTACCGGGTCTACTGCTTCCAGGTGAGAAGGATTGGGCATTAACTTAAGGTGAATGGTTTTGCCATTGGGCGTGGTAAGTTCACTACCATAACCCATATGGTATTTTACATCGCCACTGCCCATGGTTTGATCCATTTTTGCAGTGCCTTCAAATTCGCTGAAAATCTGTTCGTAGGTTTTGCCCATTATGTTGGCAAGAATATTCAACCTGCCGCGGTGTGCCATGCCAATTACTACTTCCTGCACATCATTATCTGCTGCCGTGTTTATAATTGCATCCAGTCCGGCTATTGTTGTTTCACCGCCTTCAAGAGAAAATCTTTTCTGTCCAACATATTTTGTGTGCAGGAATTTTTCAAACATTACACCCTGGTTCAGTTTTTCAAGTATTCTTTTTTTCTTTTCCAGGGGCATAGGATCAAGAAACTTCTTTTCTATTTCGTTGGTAAGCCAGTCTACTTTTTTCTGATCGCTGATGTATTTAAATTCTATGCCCACATGTGAGGCATAACATTTTTCCAGGTGATTATAAATGTTGCGCAGGGTAGTGGTGCCAATGCCAATAAGGTTGCCGGCATGAAATACTTTATCAAAATCGGCTTCAGAAAAACCATAGAACCCAAGTTCTATATTGGCGCCCCTGTCTTTACGTGTGCGTATTGGGTTGGTTTTGGCAAGAAGGTGCCCTTTGTTCCTGTAACCAAGAATCATTCTATATGCCCTGATTTCATACATCCAGTCTGCAGATCCTGTTCCATTGGCTGAAGGCGCAGTAGCTGCTGTAGTTCCATTGGTACCATTTGCTACACTTTTGGTGCTGCCGATAGCAAAATCAAAACCTTCAAAAAATTTTTTTAATTCCGGGTCTACGCTGTTTGGATCTTTTGAATAATCCTGGTATAAACCCTCAATAAATTGCGGATGGGCACTTGTTATGTAAGAAAAGTCCTTCATCAGGGGATAACATTTTTGTGGGTTACAAATATCGGGTAAAATATTGAACCTTAATTGATCTGGCAGCCAGCTAAGGGTTATTTTTTGCATCTGGTCAGCCTGTTTCAAAACAGCTAGGTGGTTTAATATCGGCACACTAACTGTATTTTGAGCAGAATATTGGGCGTTTAAAGGCGTTTTTTTAAAAATTACAATGCTGATGTTCTGTTTTTCGTTCTATTCCCCTACCTTTGCCGTCCAAAATTTTTAGTACAAATGGCTAATCACAAAGCTACCCAGAAAGATGTGCGCCAGGCAAGCAAGCGCCGCGAAAGAAATAAGTATTATGGTAAAACTACCCGCAATGCTATCCGCGACCTTAAAGACATAAAAGCAGGTAAAGAAGCTGGTGATGCTTTGCCTAAAGTAGCTTCTATGATTGATAAACTTGCAAAAAAAGGAATCATTCATAAAAACAAAGCAGCTAACCTTAAAAGAAAGCTCACTAAAAAAGTAAACACACTGGCTAAGTAAGCCAATCTTAATATTTTTTAAAGGCATCCCAATAACATGGGGTGCTTTTTTATTTTTAATACGGTTGATATACTTGTTGAAAAAGAGTATGCTGTAATTAAGTATTTTTAATGATGCTGCGTTTTACTTTATACCTCGTTTTATTTTTTTCTGTTCTACAGGGCCATTCACAAAAAGACACTGTACGTTTATATCTTGATGCCGAGTTTCAGCTCTCGTCTAAAAAAGATTTTACTTATCCTGCTATGGCAATAAGGCAAGGCGACCATTGGGTTTTGCATGCAGTATACAATGATACTACGCCTGTGTTGCAAATCTATTTTGCAGATGCTGCTCTATCTGTAAAAGATGGACCTTACATATTGTATTATCCCAAAAGAAGATTAGCACAAAAAGGAAGTTTTAAAAACAATGTTGCGGATGGTCTGTGGCAAACCTGGTATACTAATGGGAAATTAAAAACTGAAGGAACGCTTATCAATAATCATTTTACAGGGATACTGAAAGAATGGTATGAAAATGGCCAGGCGAAAAGTGAACAGTCGTACGTATATAATCAGCCGGTAAATACAGGCCAGCCTTTTCATGAAAATTCGCCTGCAAAACGTGTTCAGAAACTATTGGTACAAGTTGAAGCAGACGGGGTATTAGAAGGCCCAACTGCTACATGGTATGAAAACGGTAATAAAGAATCCGATGTTACTTATCACAACGATACATTGTCTGGTGTATGCACATGGTATAGAGAAAATGGAAAACCCAGTTCTAAAGAAACATATACAAAAGGAAAAATTACAGACCTGGAATGTTATGATGAAGATGGAAAGTATACTGGTGTAACATGCAGCATATTAAAATTACCGGTTCTCATCCACCCAATGTTTACTGCACTGGATTATATAGAATACGAATTGCACAAAGACAAAAACAAAGACATACGGGATGAAGGGGAAGCCTTAGTAAGTTTTACAGTTACAAAAAATGGTACAGTAGAAAACCTTGCTGTAGTAAGATCTGATGATCCTGATTTAAGCAGGCATATTATACAGATCTTTGCAAAGATGCCTGCATGGTCTCCTGCGGTAATACACAACAGGGCAGTAGATTATCCAACTAAACTTGTAATACCTTATTATAGGGAGTAATAAACAATAACTGGAATAATATAATTATAATGATCAACTGGGTATGTAAACCGTTTAATGAACTTTCAACCGATGAATTGTATGCGGTGCTGCGTTTGCGCAGTGAAGTATTTGTGGTAGAACAAAATTGTGTATTCCTTGATATGGATGGTAAAGATCAAAAGTCGTTTCATCTGATGGGATATAATAATGACACACTTCAAGCATATACAAGATTACTTCCTCCAGGTCTGGCATACGAGGAACCAAGCATTGGCAGGGTTGTAACTTCTACTAAGGCAAGAGGCAGTGGTATTGGCCGTATGCTTATGGAACAATCTATTATTGAATGCGGGAAACTCTTTGGCAATACTACAATAAGAATAGGAGCGCAACTCTATTTAAAGGCCTTTTATGCTTCATTGGGCTTTGTTCCCACTGGTGGAATTTATCCTGAAGATGGAATAGATCACATTCAGATGGTACTTGCGTAGAAAATACGATCGTAAACTTACGGATAAGTACTTTATTTAATTATTTTTTTTGATGCGTGCACACCACAATTTTAGTTTCGTCGTTTATAGTTTGTAAGGGGATTTTTTATTTTAGACCCGAATCCAAATAACCATTCGAAAACTAAAATCTGGTATTCATGAAAAAGTTTTTACACTTTCTATGGGGAACGTGTGCAATTATGCTTCTCTCCATTTCATTCCCGTCTCTGGCAAAAGCCCAGTACAATGATGGCGGACCATTCAGCGAAGTTGGTATTACAGTAGGACCATCAAACTTCCTGGGAGATCTTGGAGGCCATTTAGGTAAAGGCCAAACCTTTTTAAAAGACAACAACTTTAATCTCACCAAACTTTCTTTTGGTGCACATTTCAGTTACTATCCAAAAGATTATTTTGGTATTAGGGTAGCTGTAAATATTGGAAAGTTTGAAGGTGATGATAAAATTATTAAAGGTAAAGGTGGTTACGAAGAAGCACGTTACAACAGGGGACTTGATTTTCAATCAAAATTTTTTGAAGCCATTGTTGTAGGTGAATTTTATCCAACAGTATTTCTTGAAGACGATCCTTCTGACGTTTATCATAAATTACGTCCTTATGGTATAGCAGGTGTTGGCGTATTTCATTTTAATCCAACAGGAACAAATCCAAATACCGGCGAACAAGTTGAATTAAGGCCTTTGCGCCTGGAAGGTCAGGGATTTGCAGAATATCCTGATCGCAAACAGTTTTCTTTGTGGCAGCCAAACATTCCACTTGGTGTGGGTGTAAAATACTGGTTGAGCGATAATTTAAGTCTTGGACTGGAAGTTATTTACCGCAAAACATTTACTGATTATATAGATGGTGTAAGCACATCTTATATTGGCAAAGCAGCTTTTGATGCCAATGCTAATCTTTATTCTTCTTCTCAGGAACTGGCCCTTGCCAAAATTATGTACGATAAAAGTAATAACGGCGCAGGTGGCGCTCCAGATTACGGAGATGCTGGTCAAAAACGCGGTGATCCCAAACAGAAAGATGCTTATTACACGTTTGGTTTAAAACTAGGCATACGCCTTGGAAGCAGTAACAGTTTCAATAACTCAACACGTTGTCCTGTTATCCGTTTCTGATTTAAATACATAACCTATTATTCGCAGTTGGTTGTTTAGTTTAAATCCGTACCCTTTTTTTAAATCTGTAAACGTATGCAGTTATGAAAACAATAGTACATGCCCGGCATTTTACCCGGCCGGTAGTTTATACTTCCTTTGCTATTTTTCTTTTTATGACAATGGCGCAGGCAGCGGCTAAAGCAAATACAAAGCCTACAGCTTTATATAAAGACAGTATTGTTGTAAACAAACTGCTTACCAGCAAAAAATATAAAATTAAAATTTATCCCGGTGCCACCCATGAAGTACTCTTCTTTAACGTAACCGGCGATGAAGGTAAAGTGTACCAGTTTTATATATTTGATTTGGATGGAAACATGGTTAAGCAAACGCAGATTCGCAATAAGCAAACAACCATGATTGGAAATTTCAGCAAGGGGTGTTACACATTTGAAGTGTTTAGCGATGACGAACACATAGAAAATGGAACACTGACCATAAAATAATTATAGTTCTTTTTCTGATAGCAGATGGCCAATAAGCGGCGGGAACATTTGTAAAATCTAATATCCGGTTTAAAAGACCTGATCCGTTCCCTATCGTTCTTAGTACCCTTACAAAACAAAAAGATTTTATCAATCAATTCCCGCCACTGCTTATTGGAAAGAAAAAAAATACTGTCTTCAATCCAGTATCCTTAACGGCCCGCGATGAGTAATTGCGGGCCGTTTGTTTTTAACCATGATTGTCTGAACCAGAATTTAAGGGATTTAATGGATTAATAGGATCAACTATTGCCCAGATTTTTAATTGTTACAAAAATTTATCACCCACCTCTTTCCAGTTATTTAGCCTTTCAAAGCGATGTTCATTTAAATTGTGTGGCGCAGTAAACATCAATGGCTTTCCTTTAAAATGCTGCAGGTGTTTTGCATGATCGTCAATCATAAAATCGGCCTGTATCATGCTTTTATCGCCACAAAAAACCATTTGCTTCCAGCTAAAAAACGGAAAGTGATCTTCCAGCCAGAAATATTTATCGGTTAGTGAATTGGGAAATTCTGTTGCAGCAGAAACAATGTATACCTCATATTTTTTATTCATCTCCTTTAGTACTTCAATGCTGTTTTCCATTACCGGCAAGTGACGGAAAAAACCTTTTTCAAACAATTGCTGCCTAACATCTGCCTGGTGTATTTCTGGAAAACCTTTTACGAGTGATTGGCCTTCCAGCATTTTTGCATAATCAATATCGCCGCCATATTTTTTCTTGTACCACTCCGTCATAAACATTGTTACATCTGCTATTACTTCATCCATATCTACTAATACTCTTTGCATATTTTTATTTTGATTCTTTATTGTTTAAATAATCCCCATTCATCCTCAAATTCATCTTTTTCAAATCCGCTTACCCATATTTTAAATAACTCCCTGAACAAATCTATCTCATGCCTTACCGCATCAAGGTGTGAGTCATCCGCAATGCCCATCATTCTAAATGACGACATGGAGATATAAATGCTATTGGCTGCTGATCTTATGAAACTTGCATTTTCCATGCGCAGCACATACATATCACCTGCTTCTGCCCCCTGGATTTTTGCACATACCAGCATGGCATCGCCACAAATCATCTGCTTCATATGTTCCAGGTAATCTTCCGGTGTTTCATCATCGGGTTCAAGTATGCTTAGCAGCCCATCTACAAGCGTATACACCTGCCGCCATTGGTTGTACAATGCTTTAGCCCTTTCTGTTTTAGCATTTTGTTTCCATTCATCGCCTTCATCAACACGGTTAAATTGGGCATCATCCCATTCGGGTAAATCATGCAGGTCATCTAATTTCATAAGCAAGGTTTGTTTTTGGTATATAGTATTTAGTATACAATATTTAGACGAGAGCTTAAGACAAAAGATGTGAGCGATATAGAATGAATTGCCAACAAAATTAAATCAGACATCATCACATCAGCAATCAGCCATTTCCCCACTATTTCAATTCTTCTTTCAAAAACCTGGCAGTATGGCTTTCTTTATTTTTTACCAGTTCTTCCGGTGTTCCTTCAAAAAGAATTTTACCGCCGCCATCGCCACCTTCCGGTCCAAGATCAATAATATGATCCGCCATTTTTATTACATCAAGATTGTGTTCTATTACCAAAACAGAATTGCCCCTGTCTACCAGTTTATTCAATACATCAAGTAAATGCTGTACATCCTGGAAATGTAATCCTGTTGTTGGTTCATCAAGAATATAAAAAGTTTTGCCGGTGTCTTTTTTCCCAAGTTCGGTAGAAAGCTTTACACGTTGTGCTTCTCCACCGCTTAATGTTACCGCAGACTGGCCTAGTGTTATATAACCAAGTCCTACTTCCTGCAGCACTTTTATTTTTCTATAGATGTACGGAACGTTATTAAAAAATTCAACTGCTTCATCAACTGTCATATCCAATACATCGCTTATTGATTTTCCTTTGTACCTTATTTCAAGTGTTTCGCGATTGTACCTTTTACCATTGCATTTCTCACAATGCACATAAACATCGGGTAGAAAATTCATTTCAATTACACGCATACCGCCACCTTCACACACATCGCAACGTCCATTTTTTACATTGAAGGAAAAACGCCCTGCAGTGTAGCCGCGTATTTTTGCCTCTGGTACAGAAGCAAACAAGGTTCTTATATCTGTAAAGAAGCCGCAATAAGTAGCAGGGTTGCTCCGTGGTGTTCTGCCAATTGGCGACTGATCAATTTCTATTACCTTATCTATATTCTCCAGGCCTTTAATGGACGAATATTCCATTGGCGCTGTTTTAGAATCATAGCAATACTTTGAAAGAATAGGATAAAGGGTTTCATTGATTAATGTTGATTTGCCGCTTCCGCTTACACCAGTTACCAGTACTAACTTACCTAATGGGATCTTTACATTTACTTTATGCAAGTTGTTGCCGGTAACGCCTTTCAGTTCAATAAATTTGCCATTGCCTTGTCTTCTTTTTTCAGGTACTTCAATAGATTTTTCCCCGGTTAAAAACTTTGCAGTTTCTGATTGTTGGTTTACTACATGGTGTGGTTCTCCCTGTATAACTATGCGGCCGCCATGTTTGCCAGCACCGGGGCCAATATCAATAAGATGATCAGATGCAAGCATAATATCTTTATCGTGTTCTACCACAAGTACGCTGTTGCCAATATCACGCAGGTTTTTTAGCGCAGTAATTAAACGGTGGTTATCGCGTTGGTGCAAACCAATAGAAGGTTCATCAAGTATATAAGTAATGCCCTGCAGCTGTGAACCAATTTGCGTTGCCAGCCTGATGCGCTGAGACTCGCCACCACTAAGGGTTTTAGAAGGACGGCCAATAGTGAGATAAGTCAATCCTACATCCAGCAGAAACTGCAACCGCTCACGTATTTCTTTTAAAACATCTTTGGCAATGGCGTTTTGTTTATTGCTGATTCTTTTTTCTATGCCGCTAAACCAAATCATTAGCTTATCAAGGTTCATATCGCTAAGCTGTGCAATATTTTTTTCATCAACTTTAAACCAGAGGCTTTCTTTTTTTAATCTTGTGCCACCACATTCATCACATTTTTTCAGCTCCATAAATTTTTCTACCCAATCACGCAAAGCCTCACTGTTGTTGGCAGCAAACCAGCGGCGTAGCATGGTTACTATACCTTCAAATTCTGTACTGTATATATTGCCGTCTGTCGTATCAAAATCAAAAGCTGCATCTTTTTTTGTAGCCTCTTCATCACCATACAATAAAACATTCATCGCTTTTTGCGATAGATCTTTTAATGGCTTATCAAGACTGATTTTATGTTTGCGTGCAATTTGCTGTACCTGTTTAAAAACATGCGCTTCCCTTTCTTCACCCAATGGTGCAATGCCGCCTTCATTAATACTTTTTGAAAGATCTGGCAACACTGCATTTGTGTCTACCTGGTAAATAGTACCCAGCCCTTTACAAACCGGGCAAGCGCCATAAGGGGAGTTGAATGAAAATGCATTGGGCGAAGGCTCTTCATAACTAAGGCCTGTATCTTCACACATTAATTGCTTGCTGTACTGAATAACTTTATTGTCGTCATTTATCAGCAAAAACATAAGGTCTTTACCGAGTTGTAATGTTTTTTGCACACTCTGGCTTACACGCACTTTCATATCTGCAGTAGCAGGCATCCTGTCTACCACTACCTCTATATCGTGAATCTTATAACGATCCACTTGCATCTTAGGCACAAGATCTTTTATTTCGCCATCAATCCTTGCTTTTAAAAATCCTTTTTTGCGGATGTCTTCAAAAAGTTCGCGGTAATGCCCTTTACGTCCACGAACCAGTGGTGCCAGCAGCGTAATTTTTTTGCCTTTGAATTTTGAAAAAATATTCTCTACAATTTCTTCCTCACTAAACTTTACCATTTTCTTTCCTGTATTATAACTATACGCCTCCGATGCCCTTGCATAAAGTAGACGCATAAAGTCATAAATTTCTGTAATGGTACCAACTGTTGAACGCGGATTTTTATTGGTGGTTTTTTGTTCTATTGAAATAACAGGAGAGAGGCCGGTTATTTTATCTACATCAGGCCTTTCCATATCTCCAATAAATTGGCGGGCATATGCGCTGAAGCTTTCCATATAACGGCGTTGCCCTTCATTGTATATGGTATCAAACGCAAGGGAAGATTTGCCGCTTCCGCTTACGCCGGTAAATACTACCAGCTTATTTTTTGGAATACTGATGTCTATATTCTTAAGATTGTGCTCCTTTGCGCCAAATACTTCTATATAATCCTGCTTTTCTGCTGCTGTTTCTTCTGCAGGCTGCTTCTTACTTGCCATACTGTATAAAAAATGGGATGATTTTGCTATAAATATTAGCTAAGATAAGAACAAAAGCAAAGCAGTTTGGTTTGAAAATATCTCCGTAAAAAATAAAGAAACCGGCCAATAGCCGGTCTCTTTACATTGTATGCCCTGGTTTTCCTGCTTTACTTATGCAAGGTAACTGTTGGTGCTTTTGTGGTGCCAGTGCCAGCTACGGTTATATTGGTAATGGTAGTGTCTTTATAGCCACGCCATCCTTTAAAATAAATTGAGTAAGTGCCGGCGGTAATGCCACGAACTTTGTAATATCCGCCAATCCATGGTAAAGCATACAGCGTATCGCTTGCATTGTAGATTGATACAAAACCTGATGCGCCTTCTGGCAATACCCTTCCTTCAAGTTTTGGTTTGTCCATGTCGTTAAAAATACTAATGAACGGCTTCAACCAATATTTTCCATTAATGTAAAATATAGACCTGGAAAGATTGAAATCAAACCACATTTTAAACTGGTTGTTGGTAATAACAGACACATCTTCGCGGCGCACATTAAACGTAAACGAATTGGATGAACCGATAAGATTAAGCGGGTAATTGGTAACACTATCTGTATAAACGGTATTGTTTGTGCCCAGCGTAATTCTTACCTGTAAAATTTTTCCGTTGGCAACAAAACCATTAGATAAAAGTGTATCAGTTCCGTTTCTTAATTTAAGCAAGTCATACACACCTGGTGTTATAGAAAGCGTATCCCATATAGCAGAATTGCCATTGCGGCAACCACGGTAATCGTCTCTCCATTGGTGCAAACTATCATCGGCATCACTGTGTTTTGCCGCCGTGTCAATTTTAACTGCTATTTGTTTTATGTCGATTAGTACACTGGTAAATGCAACAGGATCGTCCATCATATAAACTGATAACTGGGATTGTCCCTGCGGAACATATCCTGTGTTTCCGGAGTTTTCTTTGTTACAAGCCACCATAATAAAACTGGCCATAGCAATGCCTGCAGCTGCATGCAGCCACTTGATGTTTGTTTTCATACTTGTGTTTTTTGTAGTTTGTTGGTGCATGGAATGTTTGCAGTAGCAATACGCATGATCAACTGCGCAGCATCTGCGTTCATCCCATTACAGTAAAAAGGTTAAGTAGAAGTATTGCCATTTAAAAACAATAATTATTCCAGCCTGTGTTAATGTTCATAATAAAAACAAAAATGATTGCTTTATTAAACATAGATACGCTTTCAATAAAAAAGGGTTGGGCATTTTTTTACAGTAACCTGCCCTTAACTTTTGTTAAGGCGTTTGGGCGTTTATCATTTTTTACATCAGGCACTTAAAGTCTTTTTTTATTTGCTGCCTTAAATTTCTTTGATTGATCCTGCATACTCATAATTAATTTGCTAGTAATCAGTACGCTAATGCTAATAGAAGATCAATAGAAAACTTCCGCAGAAATTTTTTTTAAAAATTTTGGCAGATTCAGTTGCAGCAATTTACCTTTGCGCCAGTTCTTTACAATTACTTATCAAGAAAGGCAGAGGGATATGGCCCGATGAAGCCTTGGCAACCAACAATGTAAATTGGGAAGGTGCTAATTCCAGCCCCGTTATTGCGGGGGAAGATAAGTCAGATAACAGCTTCGTAAAATTACTTTGTAATAATAAAAGCCCATCTGATTTACAGGTGGGCTTTTTGTTTGCAGCTATAAACGCTGTATTCAATCGCCTGTTCTGTCTTCTTTTTTTGATAAGCTTCCGGATTGGGTAATTGCGCTGTTTGTAAAATTGACAGGAGGAAATTTGGAGATTGAAGAAAAAGCCTATTAAATTTGTAGGATACAACTGAATATTTCCTTTTAATGCAAATAACAACAAATACATTTTTCTTCTGCACCCGCTGTTGTTGTTGCATTTTATAACTGCATTAGTAGCATAATATCCCTTTACTTTTCCGGTATTTTTTTTAATTGTTTTTTAAAAAATTAAATTTCATTTTATGAGCCATCATTTTGAGACCCTGCAATTACATGCAGGACAACAGGTTGACCCCACCACCAAATCAAGAGCTGTTCCACTTTACCAAACTACTTCTTATGCGTTTGATAATTCTGAACACGCCGCTAATCTTTTTGGATTAAAGGCTTTTGGAAACATCTATACACGTATTATGAACCCTACCACCGATGTTTTTGAACAGCGGATTGCCGCACTGGAAGGTGGTGTTGCTGCATTGGCAACTGGTAGCGGACAAGCAGCACAGTTTTTAGCGCTGAATAATATTATGCAGGCTGGAGATAATTTTGTTACTACTACCTATCTCTACGGTGGAACTTATAACCAGTTTAAAGTTGCTTTTAAAAGATTGGGTATAGAAGCACGTTTTGCTGATGGTGATGATGCTGAAAGTTTTGTAAAGCACATTGATAAAAACACGAAAGCCATTTATCTTGAGACTATTGGCAACCCACGTTTAAATATTCCTGATTTTAAGAAATTTGCAGACCTCGCAAAAGAATATGATTTGCCATTGATAGTTGATAACACATTTGGCACCGGCGGTTATTTATTCCGCCCTATAGAACATGGCGCAAACATAGTAGTTGAGTCTGCTACAAAATGGATTGGCGGTCATGGCACTTCTATCGGCGGTGTTATTGTAGACGCTGGTAATTACAATTGGGGCAACGGTAAATTTCCTCAATTTACTGAGCCTAGTGAAGGTTATCACGGGTTGAAGTTCTGGGATATATTCGGAGAAGGCAATCCATTAGGTTTACCAAACATTGCTTTTGCCATACGTGCAAGAGTAGAAGGTCTGCGTGATTTTGGTGCTTCGCTCAGCCCTTTCAATTCATTTTTATTATTGCAGGGCCTCGAAACGCTTAGCCTGCGTGTAGAAAGACATGTGCAAAACGCACTGGCATTAGCGCAATGGCTTGAAAAACATCCGCAGGTAGACTTTGTAGTTTATCCGGGTTTAAAGAGCAGCCCTTATAACGAACTGGCAAAGAAATATCTTAAAAATGGTTTTGGTGGTATTTTAAATTTTGGAGTAAAAGGTGGAAAAGAAAACGCCAGCAAGTTTATTGATTCGCTGAAACTGGTAAGTCACCTTGCTAACGTGGGAGACGCAAAAACACTTGCTATTCACCCTGCATCAACTACGCACGAACAATTGAGCGAGGCAGAACAGAAAGCTTCCGGTGTAGAACCTAACCAGGTACGCATTAGTGTTGGTATTGAACACATAGAAGATATTAAAGCTGATTTTGAGCAGGCATTTGAAAAAGTGTTTGCAAAAGAATTGGTAGGATAAAAAAGCTGCTGGCTATTAGTATTTAGCTACTAGCTATGCAAAAGTTTTTTAACTCATTTACTGAAAGCTAATGGTTAGACTATTAGCTTTCAGTAAATATAAAATAATAACTAGCCATTGTCGTACAAGATATTTGCACACAACAAACCGTTTAAACTCGAATCAGGTATTGTATTACCTGGTTATCATCTTGCATACACAACCCATGGTGCGTTGAATGCAGCAAAAGATAATGTAGTTTGGATTTTTCATGCACTTACTGCTAATAGCGATCCTGCAGAATGGTGGAGTGGTTTAGTGGGTGAAGGCAAATTATTTGATCCCGCTGTATATTTTATTGTTTGTGTAAACATGCCCGGCAGTTGTTATGGCAGTATTGGCCCTTTGGCTATTAATGCAGCAACAGAAGCGCCTTACTATCACGATTTTCCTTTTTTCAGTACAAGAGATATGGTGCATGCTTACCAGGCATTAAAAGAATTTTTAGGTATTGAAAAAATTTTTATTGGTATTGGTGGTTCAATGGGTGGACAGCAATTGCTGGAATGGGCAATTGAAGAACCATTGCTTTTCGATTTTATTTTTCCGATAGCTACAAATGCAAAACATTCTGCCTGGGGTATTGCGTTTAATGCTTCTCAAAGATTGGCTATTGAAACAGATAGTACATGGAAAGAAAAAAATGAAAACGCTGGTATTGAAGGTATGAAAGCGGCACGCAGCATTGCATTGATTTCTTACCGCAATTATGATACATATGAACTTGGCCAGGCAGAACCCGGTAATGAAAAGATTGACGAATTTAAAAGCGAATCCTACCAACGCTACCAGGGAGAAAAACTTGCAAAACGTTTTAATGCTTTCAGCTATTATTTTTTAAGCAAAGCAATGGATGCACATAATATTGGCAGGGGAAGGGGAAGCATTGCAAATGCATTGCAACAAATAAAAGCAAAAACATTGGTGGTTGGCATCGAGTCTGATATTCTTTTTCCGCTGAAAGAACAACAGTTTCTTGCAAAAAATATTCAAGGAGCAGAATATATAACTATTCGTTCCGGTTATGGTCACGATGGTTTTTTACTGGAATTTGAGCAAATAGACAATGCTATAAAAACATTTTTAATCAATAACAGGGCCGGCTTTTTAAAACTGGCAACAACAGAAATTTAAGGTTATTATGGAAACACATAAGCAGTTAACAATTGGTTTGTTTGGATTTGGCGTAGTGGGCGAAGGTTTGTATAAAGTATTGCATCAAACACCATCGCTGAAAGCAACAATAAAAAAAGTATGTATTAAAAACCCCGGTAAAAAAAGAGAAGCCCCGGAGGAATTGTTTACAACAGACAAGGATGTTTTGCTAAACGATCCTGAAATAAATGTAATTGTTGAAGTGATTAATGAAAGCGGCCCGGCTTA
Organism: Chitinophagaceae bacterium; assembly: GCA_044227095.1. Classification (GTDB taxonomy): domain Bacteria; phylum Bacteroidota; class Bacteroidia; order Chitinophagales; family Chitinophagaceae; genus JACMLD01. Next base: position 2,749,602 of record JBGAFV010000001.1, read on the forward strand.
TGAAATTGTTTCTACTGCCCTAAAAAATGGAAAAGAAGTAGTTAGCGCAAGTAAAAAAATGCTTGCGGAACATTTGCCAGAATTGCTGGGGCTGCAAACCAAAACAGGCCTTTCTGTTTTGTATGAAGCTGCAGCATGTGCTTCTATACCGGTAATACGCAATCTGGAAGAATATTATGATAACGACCTGTTGCATTCTCTAAAAGGAATTGTAAATGGCTCTACCAATTTTATTCTCACTAAAATGTTTGAAGATAAATTGGATTTTCAGAAAGCTTTGTTGCTTGCACAGCAATTGGGTTTTGCTGAAAGCGATCCGGTACTGGACGTAGAAGGTTACGATGCTGTAAACAAATGGACATTATTGCTGGCACATGCTTATGGTATTGTAGAAAATCCTGCTAACATTGTTTTTAATGGCATTCAAAATATACAACTGAGTGATGCTGCAGTAGCAACTGAAAAAAAACTTGATATAAAACTGGTAGCACAGGCAAAAAAATTGCAGAATGGAAAAGTAGCCGGTTTTGTATTGCCGCAATTTGTAAAACATGATGATCCGCTTGCGTTTGTAAAAAATGAATACAACGGTGTGGTGATAGAAAGTTCTTTTGCCGATAAACAGTTTTTCTATGGTAAAGGCGCAGGGAGTTTTCCTACAGCATCGGCAGTATTGAGTGATTTGTCTGCATTGCGTTATCAATATAAGTATGAATACAAGAAATTGTACCACCACAAAGCCAATGAACTTACAACCGACTTCTATATTAAAGCGTATGTAAGTTTTGACGACTTAAAATATGTACCCAAAGAAAGGTTTGAGTGGATTGAAGAATGGCATGCAGATAAGGATCGCAAATACCTTGTTGGCGTATTGCCATTTACCGAATTAAAAAACAATACATGGTGGAAAGAAAATAACACTTCGCTTATTCTTTCTCCTGAGCCAATTATTGAAGATGTGGAAATAAGAAAATTGAAAAAGAAAAGTTTGGAACTGGCAGGGATAATTGGGTGAGGTTATTTCAAATCCAGCTTTATCTGCAGTTCTGTAAACTGTTTGTCATCAATAGAACTTGGTGCATCCAGCATCACATCGCGGCCGCTGTTGTTTTTGGGAAAAGCAATAAAATCGCGGATAGACTCACTGCCACCAAGAATAGAACAAAGCCTGTCGAAACCAAATGCAATGCCGCCGTGCGGTGGTGCGCCATATTCAAATGCGCCGAGTAAGAAACCAAATTTATGCAATGCTTCTTCATCCGTCATGCCTAATGCAGCAAACATTTTTTCCTGCAACTCACGTTGAAAAATACGAATGGAGCCGCCACCAATTTCGTTGCCATTCAATACCATATCGTATGCATTCGCTTTAATATTTGCATACGGGTGGTTAAGATAATCTGCTGCATTTTCAATAGCAGGGTTATTGCCAATCATTATTTTTATATGATCGGGTTTGGGAGATGTAAAAGGATGGTGCCTTGCTACCCATCTGTTATCTTCTTCTGCATATTCAAACAAAGGAAAATCCAGCACCCACAATAATTTAAATTCATTGTCTTTGCGCAACCCAAGACGTTTGCCCATTTCAAGTCGCAATTCACTTACAGCTTTGCGTGTTCTTTCTTCTGCACCGGCAAGTATCAAAACCAAGTCGCCGGCTTTTGCATTGGCTGCATTGGCAATCGCTTTTAATTTTTCTTCGCTGTAAAATTTATCTACACTGCTTTTATAGGTTCCATCGGCATTGCATTTAATAAATACAAGTCCTTTCATTCCTATCTGCGGACGTTTTACCCATTCAGTAAGTTCATCGGTTTGTTTGCGGGTATATTCGCTGCAACCGGATACTGCTATCGCAATAACTGTTTCTGCTTCATCAAACACTTTAAAGTCAACACCGTTTACTAGTGTTTCTTGTGCAGCTTTATCTGTAAATACAGAAGCTGGTTTTTTAATATTGCAGAGCTGCATGCCAAAGCGAATGTCTGGCTTATCGTTTCCATATTGCCACATCGCATCTTCCCATGTCATGCGTTCTATCTTCTCAGTATAATCTATATTTTTTACATCTTTAAATATGCGCCTTACCAATCCTTCAAACATGTTCAGTATATCTTCCTGCTCTACAAAACTCATTTCACAGTCAATCTGTGTAAACTCTGGCTGACGATCTGCACGCAAATCTTCATCTCTAAAACATTTTACAATCTGGTAATAACGATCGTAGCCACTTACCATTAGCAATTGTTTAAATGTTTGCGGGCTTTGCGGCAATGCATAAAATTGTCCGGGGTTCATGCGGCTTGGTACCACAAAATCCCTTGCACCTTCCGGCGTAGATTTAATAAGGAAGGGTGTTTCAATATCCATGAACTTATTCTCGTGCAAATAATTTCTTGCCGAACGGTTTACTGCATAACGCAGTTCCAGGTTCTTTTTTACCGCGTTTCTTCTAAGATCGAGATAGCGGTATTTCATGCGTAGATCATCGCCACCATCTGTTTCATCTTGTATAGTAAATGGCGGAGTAACAGATTTGTTAAGCACAGTAAATTCAGTTACCAGTATTTCAATGTCTCCTGTAGGAATGTTTGCATTTTTATTGGTGCGTTCATTCACTTTTCCTTTGGCCTGCAAAACAAATTCGCGGCCAAGCGGATTTTCATCCAGTTGTTTGCTAAGGTCGGCCCCAAAATTTAACTGGGTAATGCCGTAGCGGTCACGCAGGTCAACAAAACTGAGGGCGCCGCTTAATTTACGAACGGTTTGTACCCAACCAGATAGGGTTACTTCTTTGTTTACGTCTGCAATTCTTAATTCCCCGCAGGTATGCGATCTGTACATGTTTGTTGATTAGTTGATTAGTTGATCGGGTCATTAGTTGATTAATTGATTCGTTGATTCGTCCGCTAACAGACCAATCAACCGATCAATCAATAAACTGATTAACCTTTTTCTGAGGCGCAAAGGTAACAGAAACCAATAAGGAATCCATATTTTCGTTATCTCACAAACCACAGACCGAATGCCCGGAGATACACTGATTGTTACCAGTATGGGAGACACTATATTGGTGTCGGATTCAACAGTTCATGTACAAGTTGCTAAGGTGCAAACTGACGCAACCGGGATTGACGGGCCTACTTTTTTTATAGTAATAGCTGTTTTTTGTTTGATTATAGCCATTCCCTTTATCATTAATTGGTTTCGCGAAAAATTCATTCAAAAAGAAGCGTATGAAATAGCGGAGGCATCGCTGCGGGTTAATTATAAACAGTACGATGATTTACTGATTGAACATAATGGTTATTACAAAAGCCTGCCAGTAGCAATGAAAGCCCGTTTTCTTGAAAGAGTAGCAACCTTTGCTGCTACAAAAACAATTACCTGCGTAAATTTTCCACAAGACGATAGAATGTCTTTGCTCATTGCGGCAGCATCAGTTCAAATCACTTTCGGGCTTGATAAATACCTGCTCGATTTTTTTGACACGATTTATGTAATGCAGCACGATTATCATTACGGTATTTTCGAAAAACCGTTTGAAGGGCATGTAAGCAGCAATGGCATTTATTTATCGTGGGATAATTTTTTGAGAGGCTATGAAAATTATAGTGATGGAGATAATGTTGGCATACACGAAATGGCACATGCGCTGGCGTATGTAAATTTTATGGCCGATGCCAATGAAGGAAAAGACGAAGCGTTTATACAAAGGTTTTATAATTTCTCTACAGTAGGCCGCCCCATTTTTAATGATATGCAAAATGGCAAAACAACTATGCTGGGCGATTATGCTTCCAGCAATTACAACGAGTTTTGGGCGGTGTCTGTAGAAACATTTTTTGAAAAAGCGCAGCAAATGAAAACAGAGATGCCAGATTTGTATACGGCGCTTTGTAGTTTACTAAACCAGGATCCGTTATTACCGGGCAAACTGCTTTCAGTTGAATAAACCTGTGAAACTTTGTGTGCAATGTGTTTACTTGGATAAAATATAATGCCACAGCTTTAATCTGTGGCATTATGAATAACGTTGTTAAAAGATTACTCTGGTTTCTTTACGTCTTTCTTTTCATTTATCATATCCATTAGTTTTAATCCAAGTAACCCACTAATCCCGCCTTCTGTACCATTACCGCCGCCACTAATTAAAACATCGGGTATTACTTTTATATGGCTCTTGCCAATTTCTTCGGTTACTTTATAGCGGGTAAAATTATCTCCACCCATTGCTTTTACCTGCAGTTCATACGCTTCGGCAGTAGATTTACCAATAGCCATAATTTTTTCTGCTTCGGCCAAACCTGTTTTACTTATTTTTTCTGCATCAGCAGAAGCGTTCAGTTTGGTAGATTCTGCCTGTGCACCTGCACGTGCTTTTGTTGCAGCAGCTTCTGCGTCGGCCCTTGTGCGTGTAGCAGTTGCTTCAGCTTCTACCTGCAGAATGATACTCTTTGCATCACCTTCACTTTTCTTTACTGTAGCATCGGCAGTGCGTTGTGCAATTTCTACACTTTGCTGTGCTTTTACAATTTCTTTCTGCATATCAGCAATGGCAGTTTCTTTTTCTACACCCTGTCTTTTCTCCTGCGCCATTCTTTGTGTTTCGTATGTTTTTTCTTCTTCTTGTGCAATCTTACGGTCTGTCAGTGTTTTCATTAACGCTTCAGGCGGAACGATATCACCAATTAAAGTATCCACCGCATTTACGTTGTAATCATCCAGCACTGCTTTAATGTGTTCCTTTGCAGCCATCTGCCTTTCTTTACGTGTGCTTAAGAAACTGATTACATCGCTGTCCTGCGCAGAGTTTCGGAAATAGTTGCCAATAGTAGGTTCCAATACCTGGCTAACAAGATTGTTCATGCTTCCGAAACGGGCAATTACTTTTGGCGCTTCATTGGCAGGTATGTGAATGATCTGTGCAACGTCAAGATTAAAAGGGAAACCATCTTTTGAACGCACAGTAATAGTAGAAAGATTTTTATCCAGGTTATGTGATTCACTTCTGGCATTTGCCCAGTTTAATACAAGATTGGTAGTGGGTACCAATTCCATCTTCATCGTATAACGGTTAACAGGATATTTACCCGGACCCAGCGGCTCCATCCATACACCACGATATCCTTTTTCAACAATGTTACCGTGTTTAAAAGAATCGCCGGTTACATCTTTACCGTCTTCACCAATATAAGATATTACAACACCTACATGGCCAATAGGCACATCAGACATTGGTATTTCTTCTATTTGCACTGCCCACGGATTGATATAATAAGAGCCAGCCAATACTACCTGCGGTTGCAAGCCACGGTTACCACCGTTTTTCATAAAGGTGTCAATATCCTGGAAATTATTATGTCCCTCAATATGTTTACCAGCAATTTGTCCTTGTACAATCGGATCGCCGTCCATTGTTGTAACTACGCCAACCATGTTTTCATGAATTACAAGTTGGTCTACTATACTTACTTCAAACAAAAAAGTATTGATGCGGTAAGAACCTGCAGTTACAAAAGCGGTCTGTCGTCCGCGTTGGCCTCCATTGTCAAGAAACTTTTGTGCGTCCTGAAAATTATCACTGTCAACTTTGCGTGCGAGTATACGGCCGGTTGGTATTTCTGCACCGTCTTTGCTCAGTAGCAATCCAATTTTACCTTCAGGAATAACAGTGAAAGCAACCATGTCTACGCCATATTGCCATGGCCACATACTCCAATATAGGCCCGGGGCCAGTGTTTTTGCCTGGAAACCAGCCTCGCCTTTTGTAGCAATAATGCGTCCGTCTGGTAACTCTCGGTTGGAGCCCACCAATACGAATTTTTTTGTAACAAGGCCAATCCTGTTTTCAGGAACTATCACCATACCAAAAAATACACGGAGTATAAATTTATACATCACAAGAAATAAAAGAATCAATAAAAGCCACCACCAGTTGGCGGTTAAAAAACTAACGAGGTTCATAAAAAGGTTTTTAGGTTTTAAATGTGAATGTAGCGGTTATCTTACAAATTTCAGTACGCTTCGCAAATACCTTTGTGTAATAGGAGTATGCAGTTATAATGATGTTCTTAAATACTCTTATTTAGATTGTTGAAAAGTTCAATTGCCGGAGCGGCATAAAAAGTGTGGTAAGTAGGTTACATTCGGTAGTCAGTTAAAATTTGACAGTGTAAAGATATAAGTGTACACCTTACACCCGCTATCAATTCTTGAAGAATGGAAAGGAATCTAATATAGCTGGTAAAGTTTTATATCTCTGTGGCAACGTACTTTTACGGTTTAAAAATAATTTTGTTCCTGTTACAGTTAAAACACTGCCTTAGTAAAGCCGTAAATCGCCAGTGCAACAACTTATTGTTTTATAATCGGTTATTTTGAAATGGGAGGATATTGTTAACAGGCTTTCAACTTAAGGCGTTCAGCATAATTGAGCCAGCATAAAGTCCTTTAAAAAAAACCGTGCTAATTAGCTTTTACTTTTCAAAAAAAGGTTATATTTTGTTGCTTATACATCACTTTTCCATTCTCCTCTGGATAACAACTCCCCTTTTTAACACTTAGTTCCAACACTGGAAAACCGTACCAATTACGCATCCATACCGTGTTTAACCGCCTCATGCTTGTTTCGTAACCGCAAAATTGAAACCCATGGAAGTCGTGTTTATTTGTGTAACGGTATTTTTAATCGTTGGTCTCTATAGTATTTTCCAGGAGCCAGTTGCAGTATTTATGCAAAGGCTGCATTATAAAAAATTTCTTGCTGCAGAAGATTATTACCGCAATATCGTATCGGCACATCTCGCTTATTTTCGCCGCCTCTCAGATAAAGAACAACACCGTTTGTTATTCCGCACTTTTTTAATTCACCGGGCTAAAAAATTTCATTACGTAGGCATTGAGAAGAAAGAAGAAATGCCTGTGCTTATCAGCGCCGTTTCTGCACAGCTTACACTTGGCCTCGATAAATTTTCATTGAACTATTTTCGAGATATTTTTGTACTTCAGCATGACTATCATTATGGTTATTATTCGCTCCCTTTTATGGGCCATGTAGATAGCACCGGTATTTATTTAAGCTGGGATAATTTTTTAAAAGGCATACACCGTGCAGATGAAAACAGCAATGTTGGTTTGCACGAAATGGCGCATGCGCTGGCTTACGTAAACTTTGTTGTAAAATCTGAAGAAGACAAACACTTTAAAAACGAGTTTAAAAATTTCTCGAAAGTAGCAAGGCCCATTTTCCAGGAAATGCAACGTGGAAAGAAAAATTTTTTGGGAGATTATGCATCAACCAATTACCACGAGTTTTGGGCAGTAAGCGTAGAAATGTTTTTTGAAAACCCTTTCCGCTTTAAGTATGAACTTCCGGATTTATATACTGCAATGACAGTGCTTTTAAAGCAAGATCCGTATGAATTAATTATCAATGGAAAAATATCACGCACTGCATAATTGTTTCCAATAAATTTTATCTGGTTATTTCTTTAGCATTTTCTTCGGTTGTGTCATTTTCATTCTGGTGCTTTTTATACAATACCAGGTAATAATAAGCGAGTACACCAAGCCCGAGTGCAAAAGGTATAATAGCCGCCTGGCGAAGTCCATAGCCATGCCATATGTCTTCATCAAGTTTAAAGAATTCTCCAATCATCCATGTGCAGTTGGCAGTAATCCAAAAATCTACTGCAAGGTTGTGAAACAATTCACTCTTCATATGGCGTGTTTGCCATGTAATAACAAGCGCAACAGTTAGCGTAGGCACAATCATTATTAAACCCGGTATGCGCAAATTGGTGGCCCAGCAAATATCTTTCAGCAACCACAAAAGAATATGCATGTTTTCTGTTCTTCTAAAATTGGCTGGTATAGAATAAACTTTATTGTTCATAATAGGTTTAAATATTTTATTGTTGTTTTTTGGCTGAACAAAAATAGGTGATTAATAAAAACAATTTTTTAGTACCAGCATTTGAATAAAGATTGAACATCGTTGCGTCGCACACTTGTACGGTATATCATGCGCAGCATTTTTTAAAAAGGTTCACGCAAGGAGCGCAAAGAAGCAGCGCAAAGAAAAAGCTACAAGCCGTTAGCTATTAGCTACAAGCTTAACAGTTTCGAAGAAACACCCCGTGTTATCGCCTTAAAGGTTGTTTGAATAAAAGTTTGTAAAATAAACCCTGCATTTTCAGTATAATGAAAATATCCCCGTGCTTCTCTGGGTTCCCCGTGCCTCCGTGGTAAAGAAAAGCTTCAAGCTTCAAGCTTCAAGCTTAACAGTTTCGAAGAAACTCTCCGTGTATTGCCTCAAAAGAGATCCATCATAAAACGCATTGACTAAGACTTCAGCACCTCTGTAGTTGATCATAAAACTACCTCTGTGCTTCTTTGTGTCACCATGTCTCTGTGGTTAAAATTAAAATCTGTTCAGTAATCTTTTAAACCTTTGCACATTAGCATCCGCCATTATTGGTTCATTATGCAACAAATGGTTAACCAGTTGTTGTGCAAAAAATGGTGCAAGCGAACAACCTTTTGTTCCCATTCCATTTAAAATGCCAATATTGCTATTATTAGGATGAAGACCAACAAAGGGTTTACGTTCCAATGTAGCTGGTCTTACAGAAGCCCAATGATCAAGAATAGTAAAAGGCATTTTAACCGTTTGTTTTAACCAGTTTTCTGCAAACTGGTAAAAGCCTTTTGTTGGCTTATCATCTTCAAACTCCCATAAATAAGTTGAGCCAAGCCAAAAAATATTTTTGTCCCAGGGCACAAGGCTGTATCCTTTCTTAATAATATTAGTAGCAGGAAATCCGGGAATTTCTACCAATATAACCTCGCCTTTGTTTAATCCATATGGAAGATTGGGAAAGAAAGAATTGTTGAAACCTGCAACACCATCGCAAAAAAATATTTTGTTTGCAGTAATACCTTTGTATTCTACAACATTGTTTTTAAGGATTAACTGGCTTTCATCAAAGTGTTCTTCCAGCAATTGATTTTTATCAATTAGCTCTTTCCTTTGCGCAGCAAGGAGTAGTTGTATATTTATTAAGTAAGCTGGTTGTATAATTCCATAGCCAAAATCATATTGCAGGTAATCCAGCCAGTTGTTTTCATCCGTTGGTAAAGAAAGAAAGGCTTTGTCTTTTTCATATCGCTCAATAAAAGCATGGCGCATTTGCGGAGTTGGAAAAAAATCTATAACTGGTTTTTCGCTGATACAGTTAATGCCAAGTTCATTTCCAAGAGAAGTATAAGCATTCCATGCAAAGGGCATCAATTCATCAATCATCCATGTTTTTACAATTCTTCTGCCAGTAACAGGATTAATAATGCCAGACGCTGCTTTAGAAGCAGTAAATGGTTTGCTTTCGTCTATAACGACAAAAGATTTGTTAGTTTTTTGTAATTCCCAGCTCAAGAAAGTTCCACAAATGCCTTGTCCCACGACTATATATTCTACTTGCATACCGCAAAAATAAGTGCCACGGCTTAAACCGCGGCACCTATTGTAAAATCAATGATTATGCTCTTTCTTTTTTTTAATAAACCCTTTTAATCATAAAAATCATGACAATCCGCATTCTATTATCGTCTCAAAAGCATTTCCACATTTCTCAAACTTTCACATTTCCAAATTATTCACCACACTACTGTTCTACATTCACTCTCACCCCCTCACTATGACTGCTAAACTCCGGCGCATACATGCATTGTATACTGGTAACACCATTGCTAAAATTTCCTGCATGCGTTACAAAAAGCGGGTACTCAAAAACGTAAGTGCCTTTTGGCAACCAGCCAAAAAAGAAATTGGTGCTGGCGTCTTTTGTACTTTCGTAATAACCAAGTCCGTCCTGCCATTTATAACCGCTTAATACATTTACCGGCTCCATACAACTTGCACGCATGTCTTTAATGTGTACGTATTCCATATCTCGATCTACACGCAACTCAATTCTTACTTTAATTTTATCACCCACTTTTAAATAAGCATTTTCAAGAATAGGCTCAAGCACCGGGCCTTTGTCTGTATTCTTCTCAACAAACAATTGCTTATTGAGTTTTAATGGAGTAGAAGCAGGAGTTATTTTATCAAGGTGTTCAAAATATTGCCAGTAAACAGCACCCCATGCTGGTTGACTATTTGTTTTGTCTGCAGCATTTGCAATTTTTACTGATATTTCTCCCATGGCAGGTTTTACAAAGGGGCCAGCAATAGTTTGTTTAAAATAGCCCGTACCTGTTTCTGCCCCCTTCCGGCCTCCCCCAACAGGGGAGGAGATAGTTTTATCGCCCAATTTTATTTCTACAGTTGGTGTACTGTTTAACCAGTCGCTACCCTGTATTAGTAATGCATAGCATGCATCTGCGGTGGCTTTGGTAGTTTTCCAGCTTTGAGTTTGTTTTTGTTTTAGCAACCATGTTTTTAGGTCATCAACTTTTTTTGTGTCTTTGCTGATTTCACTAAAAGCTTCAATTAATAAACTTTGCGTTTCTACAGGTGCCTGGTGCCAGTAATAACCACCAGTGTTTTCTTTCCAGTACATACCTGTTTCTTCATTTACAATTGCGTTTTGTTTAAGCGATTTTAAAATATCGCCTGCTGTTTTTATATCGCCACTGCGGAAAAGTGATAAAGCAATCATGCCTTGCATATATCTATTTTGTTGCAACCAGAATTGCTGACTTTGTTTCCTGTAATAATTGATAGCAGTAAAAGCTGACGCACCTGGAATAATATAGCTAAAGAAACTGCGCATGTATAAATACTGTATCTGAATATAACTAAGATTATTTTTGGTAAGATCTGCTTTGTGTTTTACCAGGTAATCATAATCTTCCTTAATGCGCTGATCAAGATATTTAATGGCATTAGTGCTGATGGTTGACCAACTTTTTTGTTGTTCAGCATTTAATGCTCCCAATTTTGCCAAATGACCAAGGCCAGTTATAATATATTGCGTCATATACCTGTCATCTGGGCCTCCTTTAAACCAAACAAAGCCGCCGTTTTCACTCTGCAACTGTTTTAATTTTTCAAATGAAGAAGACAATGCTGCACTCATCTTCATCATATCAAACAGTAAAGCAATGTTTTTCTTTTGCTGTGCTTCATTCTTAGCTTCCATTACCCATGGCGTTTCTTCCAGCAATACTGCTTTTAGTTCAGGATTCTTTTGCAGGTTGGAAAGAAGCGCAGCAGTATCTGCCTCACCTCCGGCCCCTCTCCCTGAAGCGTAGAGGGGAGACGCCCAGCGTTCAAATATTTCTTTTAAACGAGGCGTTGCGTTTGCAATTTTTGTGGCAACTGCATTAGCGTAGTAGCGGTTAAAAGTTTGCTCTGCACATTCATATGGGTATTCCATAAGATAGGGCAGGGCCTGTACTGCATACCATGAAGGATTGGTTGTAAACTCAACAGTAAGTGCATGCTGTTGTAATGTTTCGCTGTTGCCGCTTTGTAATAATTTTTCAAACTTGAAATTTTTGGCAGTATTTCCACGCATTGGCAAAGGCATGCTTTCTGTAACCAGCATGCTATTAGTAAGAACAGGTAAAGATGCTTCTTCTCCATCAGAATTGTCTCCCGCTTTTGCAACAAAGCGATAGCTAACTGCGCTATTGTATTGGTATGGTACATCAATGGTGAACTTTACTACGGTGCTTTGTCCTGCGGCCGCTGTAAAATATTGTGTGGGATACATATTGCGGAACCAGCCATCAACTGCCACGTTAGTAGCTGTATTGCTTAAATCCAGCTGCACTGTACCTGTAAGTTCTTTATCTGTGAGGTTTACAATTTTAGCACTCAGTTCCATTTTATCGCCTTCTCTTAAAAATCTTGGCGTATTGGGCTGAACCATCAATGGCTTTTGGGTAACTACACTGTTTGATGAATAACCAAACGCAAGATCTTTCGTATGCGCCAATGCCTGGAACTTCCATTTGGTCAATGCTTCAGGAATGGTAAAACCAAATTCTATATTACCTGCTGTATCAGTTTTTAGATCAGGAAAAAAGAAAGCGGTTTCAGAAAAATTCTTGCGGATTTGAACAGGAATATCACTAGATATATTTTTTTTCATTTTCTCTGCATGAACAAACATTTCAGTTTGAATAGAATTTTCAGATATAGTAATGTCTTTTAAAGTTGCACCTGTAGGGTCTTTTGCCCAATCTGGAACCTGCTTAATCAAAGGATCACCTTTAGCCATAGCTCTTATTGGCGGTGCTACTATGCCTTCATCTTTGGTCCCGTCCTTATTTACAACAGCCATATTATAATAAACTTTTGATCTTTTATCATAATATAAGTGGTTGATATTTTCATTAATTAATTCGTCATAACTTTTATCAAATGATTTTGAATCTTCATTCCAATATTTTTCCTGCGATTGTATTTGGTTAAAGCAATTGTTATCCTTCCAATTGTTGATTTTATTATAGCTATCAAAAATATTTGGCGTATTCCAGCTATGCCGTTTAAATTGATCTAGTGATGCATCGTACATGCTTGCCAGCATTTCAGCAGCAAGTTTCTCTCCTTTATAACCACTTATTTTTAATTTCCATTTTTCCTGGCTGCCAGGCAATGTTTTATCACGGAATGTTTCGTAAGATATTTGCAGTTCTTTGTTTGTCCATGGTACGTTCACCTCGTTACTCATGCTATAAAACCGATTGTTCTTTACAAAAAAATGATACACGCCAAATCCGCCGCGGTCTGCTTCTGTTATTGGGAAACTAAAGCTTTGCTTACCGTTTAAGTTAATAAAACTGTATTGGGTTAAAGGTTTGTCAACAGATTTTGGTGTAGAAGAATATCCTTTTTCTTTTTCAATAGCCTGGATGAGGAATACGTCATTGACAGAAGAACCAATTGTTATAGTAGAAAAGCCGCCCGGTTCTACAGTATTATTTTTTTGCGATGACCATGTGTAGCTAGTTGAGGGAAGTGCGTTACTTTTTTCATTGAACAACTGAACATATTTTATATCCTTTACTTCAGACCCATACTTATCTTTTGTAACAGCTTCTATAGCATACCACCCTTCTGTAAGTTTAAGATTAGTAATTTGGAATTTGCTGTTGCTGCTATCTGTTTTTGTGAAAGCAGCTTTTTCTTTTTCCCAGCTATGGTAATCACTTTCGTTTGTGTATTCATCGTTTGGAAAATTTTTGATGAATTCTTCTTTACTCATTACAAATTGATCTGGTTGTTGCCAATAGCGCTTGCGTATTAACCTGTCAGGTGCAATTAGTTTGCTGATGCTGATGATAACCAATGCCGGTTCGGGTGTACCTGCAATATTTTTTGTGCTGATAGATATATTTTTCAGGCTATCTGTGGCAATTGTTTCGCCATCTGCAAGGCTGATGTTTACCTGTAATGCTTTGTAGCCAACTGGCACTGTTGTTTCGCCGCTTCTTGTTTCACCATTTATATCTGTTACATCTGCAGTTACTGTATAATCAAATATTGGCTCAAGTTCTTTGTTTATGGTTACATCTGGTATGGCTTTAAAGGTAATTTTAAATTTGCCTTCAGCATCTGTTGTAACTACGCCGTTACTAATTTCCATATTGCTCGCCTGCGGATAACCCCATTTCCAATATAGCCAGGGATAAATAAACCTTGCTACACGCTGAACACGATATTTCACACTGGCGCCATCAATATTATTACCCGCATATGCTTTTGCAAAACCGGTAATACTTATGCTATCATTTACTTTATAACTGCCTTTAACGCTTTCATATTCTACAGAAAATTTGGGACGTTTATATTCTTCTACAGAAAATGAATTATTGCCTTCTAAAGTTATATCCTCATCCATCAAGCTGAATAGGCCATTCAAAATGCCTTGTGGCAAAACAAATTTTCCGGAATAAGAACCATATTCATTTGTTTTTAATTCCAATGAATCCAGTTCTTCGCCATTTGCATTGCGAAGAAAAATTTTCGATTTCTTGCCAGCTATGACTTTAACCTTTTTCGTTGTAAAGTCTTTGGTAATCGCAATTCCCTTAAAATAAACAATTTGTCCTGGCCGGTAAATACTTCTATCTGTGAATATGTAAATGAGGGCCTTATTTTTTTCATAGTCCATCGCATTCGTGGGTTCTTTATCTTCGTTTTGCTCGCGGTAATAGACGTATTGCTGATCATCCATGAAGAGCTTGTCATTTTCATTGGTTATTTCCAATTGCAAACTTCCCTGTTTGTTGGGAATGTTTTTTGTTAAACGCAGATAGCCATTTTTATCAACTGTTTGCTTTTCCCCTTTAACTTTTTTATTGGTGCGAGAGTTGTAATCATATGCAATCCACCATGTTTGTACAGTTGCGCCGCTTAAAGGTTTCCCTGTTTCACGGTTCAGTACAAAATATTCATTCTCGTTATTTATATAGCTGATGCCAGAAACATAAAAGTATTGAACAGCAAGTGGGTTTTTATCAAAAGAAAAATCAGCATTGGTACTGGCCAGTAAGATGTATTGACCAACGGGTAACGCATCTACTTTTATTTCTGTACTATGTTTCTGGTAGTCGTTTGTTTCGGGTAAAGTTTGATCCCAGGATTTTAATGGGCGCAATGCTACAAGATCATTCCAGTATTTGTCATCGTACCGGTTGGCAAATTTGGCTTTTAGTTCATCGGAAAGTAAAGCCAGCCTGAAGTATAGTTTGGAGAAATTTCTATAGCTAACCAATGTTCTGAAAGCCTGTTGCGGAAGATTTACTTTTTCAGTAGTAAGGTTTAGCTCCTTTCTTTCTATTTGCTGAAGAAGGTTGATGCAATTTGTCTTTCCCTCAGATTCTTCTTTTTGAGTTATTACCTGTTTGCAAATATTTGCTGCAATAATGTATTCTCCTTTTGGACTAAATGGATCTTTATCGCTGTATTTTAAAGGTTCGTAATTAGATGCTTTATTAGCATGAAGTTGTGCTACCAGGTAATATGCCTGCGCAACAGCAGGACGATTCGGATATTTAGTGGTGATATTGACAAGTGCTTTTTCATACAACAAGTCTTTATCCTCCATTACACCATTTTGTTGTACAAATTGTAACCGATCTATGTCTGCATCAATTAACGCATCGGGCTTTTCATCTTTTAGGTGAAAGGCCAACAACTTTTGGTATATATGCAGCGCTTTTAAGTATAGTGATGCAGAATCTTTGCTTGTAATGCTGTGTTTAATAAAATCGCTAGCCGGTGAAAAATAATTGCCATCTTTTATTTCAAAAACATAAGCTGGTTGTGTTAAATACCTTTCACCACTTTTAAAATAATCAAGAGCACGGTTGGCAAGAAGATCGTACAAAGTTGGACGAAGGTTACGGGCATTGCCTTTTATAATAATAGGATCGAAACCGTCCAGCTTAGTTTCCTGCAATAATTTTTCGTCTTTAAGCGATGCCAGGAAAAGATCTGAAATCTTTTTATTTAAGTCGTCTATACCCCATGTTGCAATGTCTTCTTTTTTAAAGTTGACGGTTTTTGATCGGTCACGTAATTGAAAGGAATTGTTTTGTTTATAGGTACGGTATTTTTCTGCGAGTATAGATTGAAGAATAGATTTGGACGGCTCATTAATTGTTTTTATTTCTTCTTCTAGTGTAACAATGCTTTTTATATCTGCATTTTCTTCTTTTATTTCTTCCAGGCTCATTTTATAGATAAAAGCTTTTATAAACTGTGCGTCCTGTTTTTCTTTTTTTGCAACCGTATAAATTTTATTTACTTCCTGCAAGGCCGATTGTGTAAGGCCTTTTTTTGTGACGAGCGAATCAACTTTTTTCCAGAGGGCATTATAGTTTGTCATTTTTTGTGCTGATAAATAATGGGTACACAGTGATAAGATAATAATAGTAAGGAGGTAAACTTTTTTTCTTGCGACTAACATGTTCATCAAGTTTTTAATAAAGGTAATAAAGTTGGCTATGGGATGCCGTAGTATTGGACATTGCACAAACGGGATCTGTTGTTTCTTGTTAAAGTGTTTAACAAGATAGAATAATATTTCATGAATGTGCAGAAAAACGCAAACATAGGGCTTTACATGCGTTTATTTGCGGAGTTGATTTTCAGTTATTTGCATTAACATAGTTTTATAAATCTGTGCTTTTACTTATTAATTGTATGTGCTTCTATTATACAAACCGGTTAATGCCGGCAACAAAAAATATACAGCACAATTTAAAATGTACAATTATGAAAAAGATTTCTACTCTTGCTTTTGGTATTTTAATTTCAGCCGCTTCATTTGCCAATTTTGCCCCCAACCGCTTAACCGTTTCTGCTGAAGGTAATGCTGTAATAAAAGTAACGGTAGATGGCAGCCGTTTTGATCAGCAATCTTTTGACAATAATGTAATCTTTGAAAACCTGCAACCTGGTTTTCACGCTGTAAAAGTGTACCAGTTGAATGATAAGCGTTTTGGTTTTTTTGGTCGCAGGCGCGGAGATGATTACCGTCTTGTATATACAGCTTCTATAAATATTAAACCATTATTTTCTACTACTATTGAATTGAACCGATTTGGTAATGCAAGGATAAACGAACAGCCTTTGCGTGGTGGATACGATAAAAGAGATTGGGATGATCGTGGTTATAGAGACAACCGCAATGATGGTTATGATTATAAAAGGGATAATGGTTACAATAATAGTTATGGCCGAACAATAAGCAACGAAGATTTCTTTGCTGCACAACGTGTACTGGAACGTGAAAATTTTGATGATGCCCGTTTGTTATACGCTAAACGCCTGGTAGATCAGAACATGCTTTGTGCAGAACAAGTAAAAGAACTGGCCCGTTTCTTTTCTTTTGATAACAACAGGCTTGATTTTGTGAAGTATGCTTATAGCAATACAAAAGATAAAGGGAACTTCAGTGTAGTGTGCAATGCTTTTTCTTCCAGCTATGGCAGGGATCAGGTAATGAATTTTATTAAAAGTTGCAGATAAGGTTTGATATAGGATAAACATGGAAGCCCCTCAATTCTTTGAGGGGCTTATTTTTGTCTGAACCACGATTTGTAAGATTAAAAGGATTGTTAGGAAAAAGCTGCGAACTGATAGCCGCGAGTTACGAATCTTTTGCTTCGATTGTTTTATAAGTTTGCAACTTATCGTTCTCACATTTACCACATTTTCGCGTTTATCTCATTATAAAAATCATAACAACCTGCGTTCTATTCTTTGCCCTGTGATTATAAAAATGCTGCGCAATGATATATTGTACAAGTGTGCGACGCAAGAATGTTTAATAGTAGCACAACTGTTTTCTACATAAAAAAAGCCCCAAATAAATTGGGGCTTGCATATTTTGTATGAGCTCTTATTTTTTACCTAATACCTCGGCCATTTTTTTGCCAATGTCTGCAGGGCTTTGCACTACATGTATGCCGCATTCTGTCATGATCTTCATTTTAGCAGCTGCCGTATCATCTGCACCACCAATGATAGCGCCTGCATGCCCCATTCTTCTTCCTGGAGGAGCGGTTTGCCCGGCAATAAAACCTACAACGGGTTTTTTGCCATTAGCTTTTACCCAATAAGCAGCGTCTGCTTCCATGCTGCCACCAATTTCACCAATCATAATGATGCCGTCTGTTTCAGGATCATTCATTAATAACTCAACTGCTTCTTTGGTTGGTGTACCAATGATTGGGTCTCCGCCAATACCAATAGCAGTTGATATACCCAGCCCGGCTTTAGCAACCTGGTCTGCTGCTTCATAAGTAAGCGTACCGCTTTTAGAAACAACGCCTATACGACCTTGTTTAAAAACAAAACCCGGCATAATGCCTACTTTGCATTCGCCGGCAGTAATAACGCCCGGACAGTTAGGACCAATTAATCTTACAGGTTTACCCAGCAAATAGTTTTTTGCCTTAACCATATCCTGCACAGGAATACCTTCTGTAATACAAACAATAAGGCCTATGCCAGCTTCTGCTGCTTCCATAATAGCATCTGTAGCAAAAGCAGGTGGAACAAAGATGATACTTACATTGGCACCTGTTGTTTTTACTGCATCTGCTACAGTGTTAAAAACAGGTTTATCGAGGTGCATGCTGGCGCCTTTGCCTGGCGTAACACCACCAACCACATTTGTACCATATTCTATCATTTGTGTAGCGTGAAAACTACCTTCTGTACCAGTAAAACCCTGAACGATGATTTTAGAGCTCTTGTTAACTAAAACTGCCATGCTGAGTAAATTATATTGTGGGCAAAAATAGGGGAAAATGGGAACAAAGAGAACAAAGAGAAAAGGAGTTGAAGGAGATTTTATATCTATATGTGAATGGCTGGTGTCTGATGTAGGATGGTTGATTTTAAGTCTGATATCTGATTTATGGCTGATGCATGATTTTTTGATGTCTGATTTGCTTTAGCCGCACCATTATAATAAATTTTACAGAACATGACTGTATAAAAGACATCCGCTATCAGACATCATAACATCAGACATCTCTTTGGGTTTTTGGTATAGCAGCAATCAATCCCTGTGTATAGTTTTCTTTTGGGTGGTGATAGATTTGCTCTGCGGTTCCGGTTTCAACAATTTTTCCTTTTTGCATTACCATTATGCGGTCGCTGATATAATGTACAACTGAAAGATCATGCGATATGAAAATAATGGTAAACCTGAATTCTTTTTTAAGATCGTTCAGCAGGTTTAGTACCTGTGCCTGTACACTTACATCCAATGCACTTACACTCTCATCGCACACAACAAATGATGGGTTTAATGCCAAAGCCCTTGCAATAACAATGCGCTGGCGCTGGCCACCACTGAATTCATGCGGGTATCGGTAAAAATGTTCGGGTTGCAGGCTTACCTTATCCAGCAACTCCATCACTTTTTCTTTTCTTTGATGAGATGATGGTAATATTTTGTGAACCTGCAATACTTCTTCTATGGCATTGCCAACGGTAATAGAAGGATTAAGGGCAGAGTAAGGATCTTGAAAAATAATCTGTATGTCTTTTCTTAGTTTCTGAAGATCTGTGGCTGAGTAGTTAAGCAAATTACTGCCGTTAAATAATATTTCGCCATCCGTTGGTTCTATAAGACGGAGCAAAGTTCTTCCCAATGTTGTTTTGCCGCAACCAGATTCTCCTACCAGGCCAAGTGTTTCGCCAGTAAAAACATCAAAGCTTACATCGTCTACCGCTTTTGTATAATCGAAAATTTTACCCAGAAAATTTCTTTTGCCCGGATACCAAACCTTAAGATTTTTTACTTCAATCAATTTTTCATGCTGGTCGTTTGTAATAAGCTTACTATTATTTGTAGCGACTGACTCCCGACTCCCAATTATAAACTCCCGACTATCTCTTTCGCCGTTTAAAAAATCACTCACTACCGGAAGCCTTTCGCCTTTTGCATGCAATACAGGCCTGCAGGCAAGTAATCCTTTTGTATAAGGGTGCTGCGGATTTTGCATTACCTCTTGCACTGGTCCTGCTTCCACAATATTTCCCTTGTACATTACTACTACCTTATCTGCAATTTCTGCTACCACACCTAAATCATGCGTAATAAAAATAACGCCCATTTGTGTTGACTGCTGGAGGTTTTTAATTAAGCGCAGGATTGTTTTTTGTACAGTTACATCAAGTGCGGTAGTGGGTTCATCACATATTAATAATGATGGATTGCTGCTTATTGCCATTGCAATCATCACCCTCTGTTTTTGCCCTCCGCTTAATTGGTGCGGGTAACGTTCAAATGTTGCTGAAGGATTTGGGAGTTGTACTTTTTCAAATAATGCAATGGCTTGCTTTTTGGCTTCAGCTTTCGAAATTTTTGTATGCTGCTGAATAGCTTCTGCTACCTGGTGGCCGCAGGTAAAAACAGGATTGAGCGATGTCATTGGCTCCTGAAAAATCATTGCAATTTTATTGCCGCGTATTTTTCTTAGTTCTCGGTCGTTCAATTGCAATAGATCTGTTGGTTGTTGCTCATCACTTTCACTGAAAAAAATATTGCCATTTGTGTAGCGTACTGTTTTGGCAGGAAGCAATTGTAAAATAGAAAGGGCAGTAACAGATTTGCCAGAACCAGATTCACCTGCAATAGCTACAATTTCTCCGCGGTTTACACTAAGCGAAACATTATAAAGGGCAGTGTTTATGCCCTGTTCTGTTTCAAATTGTATGTTTAAATTGTTTATGTGCAGCATGAAAACAATTTATAGTTCATAGTTTATAGTTCATAGTTTTTTATGCGAAATTCTTGCACTAGATGTTGCTTTTATAAAAATCAATAAAACTGCAATTAAGGAACTTCGAACTCTGAACTAAGAACTGTGCTAGAATCGCAAGTGCCTCACCGTTAATCCACCATTAATCAGTTGCTTTAACGAATCGATACCAATTTTTATATGGTTTTCTACAAAATTGCCGGTTACTTTTTTATCGCTTTCTTCTGTTTTTACGCCTTCTGGCACCATGGGCGAATCGCTTACCAGCAATAATGCGCCTGTAGGTATCTTATTAAAAAAACCTACAGAGAAAATTGTAGCTGTTTCCATATCAATTGCATAAGCCCTGATTTTTTGGAGGTATTCTTTAAATACTTCATCATGCTCCCATACACGGCGGTTGGTAGTGTAAACTGTGCCTGTCCAGTAATCTACCTGGTAATCCCGAATGGTAGTAGAAATAGCTTTTTGCAGCGCAAATGCGGGAAGGGCGGGAACTTCGGGCGGAAAATAATCGTTAGATGTACCTTCTCCGCGTATAGCTGCTATTGGTAAAATAAGATCGCCTATCTTATTGCGTTTTTTTAAACCACCGCATTTACCAAGAAACAATACAGCTTTAGGGCTAATAGCAGTAAGCAGATCCATAACTGTTGCAGCTGTGGGACTGCCCATTCCAAAATTTACAATGGTAATATCTCCGGCCGTAGCGCATTGCATAGGTTTGTCCTTGCCAACAACTTCAACGCTATGCCATTCTGCAAACAACGTAACATAATTACTGAAATTGGTAAGCAGTATGTATTCTCCAAACTGTTCCAGTTTTTGGCCTGTATAACGTGGCAACCAATTTTGTACAATTTCTTCTTTTGATTTCATATTATAGATTTGACTTTGTACTTTGTAATGAGCTAAGATACTAAATTGCTATTGCAGAAAGCTTAAGCATATGATATTCATTAATTATCCGCCGCACCAGTATAAAATACGTGAGCTGCAAAAAAAGAAAGAGGAGATATGGGATGATACCAGGCGCCAGTGGGTAAGCCTTACCCCCGAAGAATGGGTAAGACAAAATTTTGTACAATACATGGTTCAGCTCTGCAAATATCCCGCTTCTTACATTGCATTAGAAAGAAAGATACAACTGGGAGATGTAAAAAAACGTTTTGACATACTTGTCTACGACGGTGCTGCTAAACCGTGGTTAATGGTAGAATGCAAAGCAAGAGACGTTCAGATAAATAAAAAAGTATTAAATCAGTTGCTCAATTACAATATAGCAGTGCCCGTTCCTTATCTTATTATTACAAATGGACACTATTGCTATGGTTATCACCGCGATGGTATAGATATAAAAGAGTTAACAGAATTACCGGAATATGCTGGGTAATTTAATAGCCACGGTGGCACAAAGATCACAAAGTAACACAGGGCAACTCAGTGTTTCTTTGTGTTCCCGGTGACTCGGTGGTTAGTATTTAATCATAGTTCCCACCAATGCGCATTCGGATAAGATTTTCCCAATACAACCGGCTCACCAATTTTTGGTGTAGTAATAGCAAGATCTAATTCAGCCGCTTTTTTTACCACACGTTTTATAGGTTCATCCCACGAATGAAGAGAAAGTGTAAACTTGGCCCAGTGTACCGGCAGCAATCTTTTTGCATTAAGATCAACAGCGGCCTGGGCTGTTTCTTCAGGCATCATATGTATATGTGGCCAATGGCCATTGTATTGGCCACATTCCAGTATAGCAAGATCAAAAGGGCCGAATTTATTTCCTATCTCTTTAAAATGTTTGTCGTAACCAGAATCGCCACCGAGATAAAGCGTATAACCTGCGGCTTTTAATACAAACCCTGCCCATAATGTTTTTCCGCGAGTAATACCCCTGCCGGAAAAATGCCGGCCAGGCGCTGCGGTTAGTTCCATATCATAGACACTTGTTGTTTGCCACCAGTCGAGTTCAGTGATAATAGATGTATCAAAGCCCCAGTATTCAAAATGTGAACCTGTACCAAGGCCGGTAACCACTTTTTTTATTTTAGGTTGCAAGGCACTGATAGAAATATAATCGAGGTGGTCGTAATGATCATGTGTTTGAACAAGTAAATCAATTGCAGGCATGTCTTCTACCGAGTATGTATCTGCACCCTGATAAGCTTTTACCATAAATGAAAATGGCGCTGCATGATTGCTGAAAACAGGATCTACAAGTATATTAAGCCCGTTTATACGAAGAAGATAAGACGAATGGCCAAACCATACAATTACCGGCGCATCATTTTCCAGGTTGTTTAAATCTGTTTTTATAAATGGTAAAGGAACCGGCGGCTTTGTATCTTTTGGTTTATTGATATAAGACTTTAACGTTTGCCAGAAAGAACTGTCTTCGGCCATTACAGGCGTAGGACTAATATTTTGAAATGATCCGTTCTTATAATTTGGCGACTGCTGAATTCTTTGCAATCTTTCTCCGGAAGGTTTTCTGCCAAATACTTTTGCAGCCATTTTTTATTCGCAAGTTACTGGTTCGTCACGGTAAGCGCATCAAACTAATTTTTCTGTAATTAATTAAAAACATACGCTTATTTTTAATGCACGTCAGCATAACTGATTAATTATTTGAAAAAGAAAATAACTGTTTATACTGCTTCGGCTATTGTTGTAGCCAACATGATTGGCACCGGTGTTTTTACCAGCCTCGGTTTCCAGTTATCATCTGTTCAGAATAGCATTACCATTTTTGTATTATGGTTGTCTGGCGGCATACTTGCTTTATTTGGAGCATTTGCTTATGCAGAGTTGGGAACGCATTTTAAAGAATCTGGCGGCGATTATATTTATCTCTCACGGATATTTCATTCATTGCTGGGTTATCTATCTGCATGGGCTGGTTTAACTGTTGGTTTTTCTGCGCCTGTAGCGCTTGCAGCAATGGCATTTACCAAATACCTGGCGCCTTTTGGTTTGCAGAATAATGCATGGCTGGCTATTGCAGTTATTATTCTAATTGGCCTTATGCACAGTTTTACAATTAAACATAGCAGTCGCTTACAAAATATTTCTACATTGGTTAAAGTGCTTTTTATAGTTGTACTGATAGCTATCGGGCTCTTTATGCAAGGAGGAACGGGTAATGCTTTTAATTACAGCAGCAGTTGGAAACATGAAATGATGACACCCGGCTTTGCAGTGTCTATGATTTATGTGGGCTTTGCGTACACGGGTTGGAACGCCGCTGCTTATGTTGTAGACGAGATTGATAACCCGGCAAAAAATTTGCCGAAAGCACTTATTGGAAGCGCAGTATTTGTAGCAGCAACTTATATCCTGTTCCAGTTTGTTTTGCTGAAACATGCATCAGCAGCGGCTATGACAGGCAAAGAAGAAGTTACTTTTATTGCATTTGATAATTTGCTGGGCAGTACCGGCGGAAAATGGGTGAGTGTTTTTATTGCGGTGCAACTTGTTGCTACCATTAGTTCTTATTTATGGGTTGGGCCCAGAGTAACCCGTGCCATGGCAGCAGAATATACATTGTGGAAACCACTTGCAAAAACAAATGCACATGGTATACCGGTAGCTGCTATATGGGCGCATGTTGGTATAAGCATACTGCTTGCACTAACTGGTTCGTTTGAACGAATATTATTGTACGCAGGTTTTGTTCTGCAATTAATGGCTTCATTAACTGTTGCAACCAGCCTGTTTATAAAAGATAAAAAACCGGGTTCATTTAAAAGTCCGTTTAAACCTGTGCTGCAAATTATCTTTCTGTTGTTTAATGCATGGGTATTAATTTTTACAATTGCAGATAGGCCAAGAGAAAGTCTTATTGGTATTGGCATTTTGGTTGTTGGTGCTGTTGTTTATTATTTTGACAAGCCGGTTCATAGTTCTTCTATTCTAAAAGAGTGATAGTATTTACAAAAGTTTTTTTGCATAGAGGACTTTCGAACTCCCGAACTCCGAACTGTTTCGAACTTTTAATAATTGATAATAAAAGCATTTTGCTACAAAAGAAAACAGTTACATCCGTTTTAAATAAACACAAGAAAAGAGACACATGGTTTCTTGATGATTATTCTGTAAACCCCTATGAAGGTTGCAGTTGTAATTGTTTGTATTGTTATGTACGAGGCAGCAGGTATGGAGAAAATATGGATGAAGGATTGGTTGTAAAAGAAAATGCGCTGCAGGTATTGGAAAAACAATTGCAATCACGGGCAAAAAGAAAACAATATGGAATAGTAGTGGTAGGGTCTGCTACCGATGCTTACATACATCATGAGAAAGAATGGAGAATAACAGAAGGCATGCTGCAATTGTTATTAAAGTACAGGTTTCCTGTTTTTATTAGTACAAAATGCAGTTTAATAGAACGTGATATTGAATTGCTTAAAGAAATTGATAAAGCTGCCATATTGCCCGATGATCTTGCACATACATTAAAGCGTGGCGTTGTCTTATCGGTTTCTCTTTCTACCATGAATGAAAAAATTGCTGCAATGCTTGAGCCGGGTGCCATTGCTCCTATAGATCGATTGAGGCTAATACAAAGACTAAAAGCAGAGGGTTTTCTTGCAGGAGTTAATGCTATCCCTTTATTACCTTTCATTTCCGATACAGACGAAGAGCTGGAAAAAATAATTTCATTGGCAAAAATGCACAATGCAGATTATATACTGGCTGGCGGGTTAACATTGTTTGGCTCGGCACAGGCTGATAGTAAAACTTTGTATTACCGGTTTCTTCAAAAATTTAATCCAACACTTATTGCTGAATACGATAAATTATACAACAGTAATTTTTATACGCAGCGTTCATATCAACAACAACTAAAAGTAAAAACGGATGCTGTTTGCAGAAAACATGCTATCCGCACTTCTATTATTGAGCAAGCGTGAAACAATTAAACGAAATACAAAAAATACTAAAGGCAAATGCTAATGCAGAAGCACTTGCAGCTCACCAGAAATTTGTTCCTGGTGCAGAAAAAGTATATGGTGTACGGATGCCTGTGCTTAACCTTATTGCTGCACAATTTAAGCACGGTGGTTTTGAACTGATAAAAGCTTTATGGAATGCAGGCAGTCTTGAAGAAAAAACACTTGCAGCAAAAATACTTGGCAAAATAGCAAAACAGGATCCATTGCTTTCTTTACAGTTAGTAAAAGATTTTTCTGGCAATATTGCAGACTGGGCTGTATGCGATGCACTGGGCATGCAAAGTTTAAAGCCTTTGGTTAAAACGCATGCAACAGAAATTTTTGCGCTAGCTGCTGAGCTAAACAGTTCTCCTAATTTTTGGCAGCGAAGATTATCGCTTGTATTGGTAGAATGGTATACAAGAGATAAAACCATGCACCCGAAGATTAATAAATTGATGAAAAAACTTGAAAAGGATGATGAGTATTATGTAAAGAAAGCTGTGGAATGGATAAAGAGGAATATGGATAAGGGGAAATGAAGATTGTCTGAACCAGGATTTAAGAGGATTTAAAGGATTGATAGGATATTATCAGCTAAAGGAAAATGGTGGAGGCATTACTAAATTACGCCGTGCCGCTGCTTCTCTTCGATTGCTGCGTGAAAAATAATTGTTACGGTTAAGTAAGTTGCTCAATGCTATGCAGTACAAGTGTGCGACGCAAGACTGTTTAATAGCATTACAAAAGCCTGGTTCATAAAAAGGGCATTATATTTTCTTTAGCAATGATTAATTTTGGCAACTAAACTTTTTACAATGCCGGTTGATTTACGATCAGATACCGTTACTCGTCCGGGTGCAGCTATGCTGGATGCAATGATGCATGCAAAAGTGGGCGATGATGTTTTTGAAGAAGACCCTACTGTAAACCGGCTTGAAGTGTTTGCAGCAGAAATGTTTGGACGGGAAGCAGCTATTTATTGCCCCACAGGAACAATGAGCAACCAGATTGCCATTAAGGCACATACACAACCCGGCGATGAAGTGGTTTGCGAAAAAAGCAGCCATGTTTATTTGTATGAAGGCGGTGGCATTGCTTTTAATGCAGCTGCACAGGTAAGATTAATTGATGGCGACAGAGGCCGTATAAAAGCAGAACAGGTATTGGCTGCTATTAATCCGGATGATGTACATAAGCCAAGAACTTCATTGGTATGTCTTGAGAATACAGCTAACCGCGGCGGTGGCAGCTGCTATAAAGTAGCTGATATACTTAAGATAAAATCTGTTTGTGCAGAAGCAGGACTTGCATTGCACCTTGATGGTGCAAGATTGTTTAATGCTATGATAGCAAATGGTGAAACGCCTGAGCAATACGGGCAGTTGTTTGATACCATTTCTATTTGTCTTAATAAAGGTTTGGGTTGCCCAATTGGAAGTATTTTAATTGGCAATAAAAAATTTATCCGTCATGCAAGGCGTATAAGAAAAGTTTTTGGCGGTGGTATGCGCCAGGCAGGCTTTATGGCGGCTTCTGGTTTATATGCTTTGCAGCACAATGTAAAAAGGCTTGAGCTTGATCATATTCATGCAAGGCAAATTGCAATGGCGCTTAAGCAAAAATCTTTTGTTGGCAATATAATGCCTGTAGAAACCAATATTATCATTTTTGAAACGGCAGCTCCTTATACTGCAAAATCACTGGCAGAAAAATTTAACGAATACGAGATTAAATGCATTGCTATTTCGCCCACACAAGTAAGAATGGTTACACACCTTGACATTAATGAGCAAATGGTAAAAGAAGTAGTAAACTGTATTGAAATGATGTAAAAAATTGTAAGCAGCTTTATTTTTATTTAAACTGCTTACAACCTTTATTTTATTTAATAATTATTTTCTGGCTATGCATTGTATTGCCGGCTTGCAAAGCAGCGATGTACGAACCCTGCTGCAAAGAGCCAAGATCATTTATTGTGATGGCATTACTTCCGGCAGACAGGTTTATTTTTTTCTGGTATACAGTGCGTCCGTTTATATCAAACAATCTTAAAACGGTTGCTTCATTTTTTGCTGCAAGAAAATTAACAGTAGCATTGTTATCAATAACGCTTGGATATATTTTAAGCGATTGCGTTTGAGTAGTATTGTTTGTACGGAACAACAATACGTTACTGTATTCTGTTTTACCGTTAAGATCTGTAAGTTTAAGTCGATAATACACTGTAGCTGCAGATTGATTGTTATCTGTAAAACCATAAGTTGTTACCGATGCCAGACCAGTAGCCATCTGTACTGTTGCAATAGTACTGAACTGTCCTGCATTATCTGCTCTTTCTACAACAGCTTCTTTTATTGTATTTGAAGAAAGCATATTCCATGTTAAAACAACTTTATCATCTTTTGCATTACCTGTGAAAGATGAAAGTGATGGTAATGGAAGAAAAGAATTAGGGTAAAAGAATTTTTTAAAATAAAGACTTCTTAAACGCTGGTGAGAACCAGTAGCCCAGCTTGTAGCACCTGTTCTGAATGTAAACTTGCTAAGCGCTGCGTTTACAGTAGTAAACATTACCTGTCTTGGAGCAGTATCAACACCTGGGTAATCTACACCAAGTACGTTTTTGCCGGTAGCCCAGGAACCGCTTATAGTCATATTCAGTTCTCCACCCAGCATGTCATAATCCACATAACCATTGGTAAGTTGTAAAACGTCAAATTCTTTTACTTTACCGTCGCTGTATGTTTGTCCGTCTATATCAATTGGTGTGCATGGTATTTCTGTTTGTATCATTGGCGTGCTTGTACCGCCAACAAGAAAGTTAATTTCAAACTCAATATAACCTGATGCACCTGCAGGCACCTGCAATATTGGTTGCAGCGCTTCTGCATAACCAGAAGGCCCGTCAATATCATTGAGGATTATTCCACCGGTAATATCTTTAATGGTAACTGTTGCGTCAACACCTGGCTTTACATTCTGGAATAAATAGACTGCGTTTAATTGCCTGTCTGTACCAGAAATAAGAGAAGGGTTTCTGAAATCATAGTCGGGTTGACTAAATGCGGTTTGAAAGATTGAAAGCGACATTAAAAGAAAAACAATCTTTCTTAAAAGAATAAGGGTAGAGTTTTTTTTCATAAAGGGTCGGTTCAAAGGGTTCGGTTTTCGGTTATTTGTTGATATTATTCCCCAAACTTCAGCTGAAATTAAAACTGCGGTTTTCTGAAGCATGTATAGTAAATCAACTATGTAAAAGTATAATGCATAGTTAACTAATGCAAGCCCAGAATGAGTTTTGTCAACGTAAATTTACGAGACCCTAAGGGTTAACCTGTAAAAATCAGGAGGTTGTAGAACTGATTTTTTTTAAAAAATTTCAATCTTTTATTTGCAATTTTCGCAATTCCAGGAGATTTATACCATTTGCACGGAAACCCGTGATGCGTGGGTTAACAAGCCTGAAAACCTCGTCGTACCACAATGGTACAACAGGCGCATCATCAATTACCAACTGATCCATTTGCCTGTAAAGGTTTTGCTTTACCGTATCATTGGTTTCTATTAATGCTTTTTCATACAGTAGATCGAAAGCAGAATTGTTGTACCGGGTATAATTAGGTGGTGCAGGATTTTTACTATAAAAAACACCAAGATAATTTTCCGCATCGGGGTAATCTGCAATCCAGCTTCCCCTAAAAAACAAAGCCTGCGACTTTGCGGTTTGTTCCAGTAATAAACTTTTTTGTACTACTTCTACTTGTATTTTGATCCCGGCCTCTTCCAGTTCTTTTGCAATAAAACTTGCAAAGTCTGCATAGATAGGAATAGTAAGTAATTTAATAGTTGGAAAGTTATTGAAATCAAAGCCTGCTTCCTTTACCAATTGCCTTGCTTTTGCAGGATTATAAGTGTAGCCTTTTACTAAGGTTGAATCAAAACATGGAAAGCCTGCGGGGATAAAACCACTTTCTGCAGGAATACCTATAGAGTTACGCAGGTAAAGCATCATCTTCTTTCTATCAAAACCATAATTGATTGCCTGCCTTATTTTTTTTAACCTCAGCGGAGAATTTTTTACCAGCGGATTGGTTGTGTCTACCACTATGCCCAGGTATTCTGTATTAAGATAAGGATGTTTGGCAAGTACAATTTTATCTTTCCATGCTGGTTTTAATTCACCTTTTTTGGTAATTACTTCGTCCTTAAAAGAAGGATCTATATCATTAATAAAATCTACCTGGCCCTGTTGAAACAACAGGAACTCAGTAGCCCTGCTATCGTAAAAAGAAATTTTTATTCCCTCTATATAAGGCAGTTGTTTTCCGCTGCTGTCTTTTTCAAAATAGCGATCATTTTTTACCATCACCATTGCCTGTCCTTCTTCCCAAGCAATCATTTTAAAAGGGCCTGTGCCGCATGGGTGATTGCGAAAATCTTTTCCGTATTTTTCTACCACCTCTTTTGGTACAACAGAACAGTATTGCATGCTAAGCAAACCAAGTACGGGGTTAAAAGGACGTGCAAGCAACAATTGAAAAGTAGAATCATTAATTACCGTAAAACCATTTGCACTGTCTACACGGTTATTAAAAATCCATGCGCCGCTGCTGGCGGTGTTTTTATCAATAATTCTTTTAAAGCTGTATAATACATCGTACGCATTCAGTTTGCGGCCTTTACCATTTGGGAAAGCGTCGTTATCGTGAAAGAAAACATCGGTACGCAGGTGAAATGTGTATTGTTTCCTGTCTGCAGAAACATCCCAGCTCTTGGCAAGCGATGGCACCATGTTCAGGTTGTCGTCTGTTTCTACCAGTGTATTGTACAATTGATGCACGGCCCACATTACAGACTGGTTTTTAGCAAATGCAGGATCAAGACTGGCAATACCCGTTACTTCATTGTAATGAAATATTTTTTTATTGTTATCATTGTTATGGTTGCAGCTTGCCAGCAGCAGGGTGCTGCAAAACAAGCCTATCCATTGAAAATATTTTTTTAACTGCATATTTCAATAACTACAACTAAATTTAGCAATCTAAAATTACAACGCTGTGAATATACAAGGAAAGGTTTTTGTATTGATATTGATAAGTTCATTTTTATTAAAACAAACCATAGCGCAGGTATTGCACAAGCAGGAAGCATTTACCCACCAGGATACGCTGCGTGGAACCTTAAATGCAGAAAGGATATGGTGGGATGTATTGCGATACGACATAACCGTTAAACCTGATTATATTAACAAGACAATTGAGGGCACAGTTGTTATTAGTTTTAAAGCCGCTAAGCCCGGGAAGACAATGCAAATTGATCTGCAGGAACCAATGGAAATAAAAAAGATAGTATTTCAATCGAAGGAATTAAAATACCGCAGAGAGGGAAATGTTTATCATGTAAGTTATCCTGCAATCATTAAAGATAAAGCGGCGAAACAAATAGCGATTTCGTTTTTAGGCAAACCAAAAGAAGCAATCCGTCCACCTTGGGATGGGGGATGGATTTGGAAGAAAGATAACAATGGCAATCCGTGGATGAGCGTTGCATGCCAGGGTTTAGGTGCAAGTGTTTGGTATCCCTGTAAAGA
Source organism: Chitinophagaceae bacterium (assembly GCA_044227095.1). Lineage (GTDB taxonomy): Bacteria > Bacteroidota > Bacteroidia > Chitinophagales > Chitinophagaceae > JACMLD01. Next base: position 2,780,379 of record JBGAFV010000001.1, read on the forward strand.
TATACAAAGCGACGAGCCGGATAATGGTGCTTCTCTTACCATGACTGTTCCCGATACACTTGTTGCAATAGGCAATGGCCGTTTAAAGGAAATGAAAAAAAATAATGACGGCACAAGCACTTATACATGGCAGGTAGTAAACCCAATCAACAATTACAATATCATTCCTTATATAGGCAAGTATGTAAATTTTACAGAAACATTTGAAGGCGAAAAAGGAAAACTGGATTGCAGTTATTGGGTGCTTGATTACAATAAAGAAAAAGCAATGGAGCAATTTAAGCAGGTTCCGCTAATGCTGAAATGTTTTGAATTCTGGTTTGGCCCTTATCCTTTTTATGAAGACAGTTATAAATTGGTTGAATCTCCGCATCTTGGTATGGAACACCAGAGTGCTGTTGCTTATGGCAATAAATTTCAGAATGGTTATCTGGGCCGGGATTTATCTGCAACAGGATGGGGACTGAAATGGGATTTTATTATTGTTCACGAAAGCGGGCATGAGTGGTTTGCCAATAGCATTACCAGTAAAGACTTGGCAGATATGTGGGTGCATGAAGGCTTTACCAATTATTCTGAAACATTGTTTACAGATTGCCAGTATGGTAATGAAGCGGGCAGTGATTATGTAATAGGAACAAGGAAAGGGATTAAAAATGATATTCCTATTATAGGGCCGTATGGCGTAAACCGGGAAGGTAGCGGTGATATGTATAGCAAAAGCGGTAACATGCTGCATACAATACGGCAGGTGATCAACAATGATTCAACGTTCAGAAATATACTGCGTGGATTGAATAAAGATTTTTATCACCAAACGGTTACTTCAAAACAGGTAGAAGAATATATCAGTAAACATGCGGGTTTTAATTTTTCCAAAGTATTTGATCAGTATTTGCGTACAACACAAATTCCGGAGCTTGAATATACATTCGGTGAACATTCAGTTTCTTTCAGGTGGATTAATTGTATTGAAGGGTTTAACTTGCCTGTAAAAGTTTTTGCGGGAAAAGCAATTTGGTTAAAGCCAACTACAAAATGGCAAACTGAAAAACTCCCTGCTGATTTTTCTGTGAAAGACTTTGCAATTGATAGGAATTTTTATATTGCTGCAAAGAATACTCCATAGCTTATAACATTAAGAAACTATAATGCAAACCAAACTAACCTGGATATTTATTCTTTTGCTTTGGGCTATTGTTCTTGCAGGTTCTTTTTACCGCGATACAATAATGATAAACCAGGATGGTTTTGGCGATTTAAGAAACCGCGTAGTAGGTGCAAGGTTGATTAAAGACGGCAAATCTCCTTACTGGTACAAGTGGCAAAGCAAAGACAGTACCAGGTATTACGACCGGTGGAATATTTCTCCATATAAAGTCTCAAATATTACTGCAACACCTTTTTTTCATCACCTGCTGGCACCAATTGCAGATACAGATCAAAAACAATTATCGCATGACTGGCTGATAATAGAATACCTTGTTTACCTGCTGATTATTTTTGCAGCAACTATGTTGCCCGGTATAAAAACTGAACAGCGGTTTTTATTACTGATACCAGCATTGTTCTTTCCGCTGGCAGTACCATGGCTGGCCCATGTTTGTGTGGGGCAGAACTATATCTTTATTCCTTTGCTGTTAATTGTGTTTTTTCTTGTTTTTCAGCGGCAGCAAAAAAATTTTGTGGAAGGTTTTTGTTGCGGCACAATTGCTATTGTTGCTGTTTTAATAAGGCCAACACTAGTGTTGTTTTTTATTCCTTTCCTGTTTTATTTTATTGCAATTAACAAGCGTTTTATAACAGGTGCTGCAATTCCTTTATTTATACTGCTTGTATGGTTTGCGGCAGATAAAAAAGAGCAACTGTACTGGATTGACTATAAAGATTCAATTTCGGAGCAAATAAAATACCACCAGGATGTAAGCATGATTCCAGCCGAAATAGAGCAACCAAAGTATACAGAAGTTGAAGGCGTAAGTATAAAGAAAAGCGAAGAATTTAGGAATGTAATGAAAGAGCGGGGAATATTTCTTCAGTTTCAGTCTGCAAGTATATATAAACTTGTGTCGCAAATTTTTCATAAAACCATACCACTTGTATGGCTTAATATTATTGCTGTATGTTTTTGTATTCTGGTTATCATAGTATATTCTATACGGCAACAGCAGCAGTTGCAACCAGATATAGTAAGAGATGCGCTTGCCGGTTTTTGTTTGTATTTTATTTCAGATATTTTGTCGCCAATTGACAGGGGAGAATACGGTGCTGTTGTGTGGCTCTTTCCTATGCTGTTGCTGGCATCTGTTTATAAACCTGCGCTCAAATATTCTTATTTGTTGTTTCTTTTCGGTTTTATACTGAATATATTTTATTTTAAAATCAATAAGATACAATATGCTATTGGAGAGTACATCATGTTTGGCGCATTGCTTTATTTGGTTTTTTGGGGATTGCTGCAATCGGCTGAAAAAAAAGAAAATGTAGTATAGAAATTCAAACCCTTTTTGAAAAGCTGGTATTTATTATATCGCTATTTTTATTTTAACGTTTAATCAATTTGTCAACTAAATCTGCCTGGATAGTTATTGCGCTGTTATGCATTGCGGTTTTGCCGTGGTCGGTGTACAGGGATGTGCAATTGGAAAAAAGAGGTTCAGAAGATTTACGCAACCGTGTTGTTGGTGCAAGAATGGAAAAAGACGGGCTTTCACCTTATTTCTATAAATGGAAAGATGGAGATGGCCTTCGTTATTACGATCCTCGAAATTTTGATACGCTGCTTGTATCTAATGTAACCGCTTCTCCTTTTTTTCATCATTTGCTTTACCCGATTGCAGAACTGCCGCAAAGCAGTTTTGCCGATGTATGGTTGATTATAGAGTATTGCATGCTTGCAATAATGATGCTGTGTGGCGTTTTGTTATCTGCAACAAAACTTCAGCGATGGCTGGTTATAATAACAGGCTTTGCATTTTTATTTACTGAAGCATGGAGACAACATATTGCCAATGGACAGAACTATCTTTTTATTCCATTTCTTGCAATGATCTTCTATTACATTGTGCGTAATAGGAAAACGTTGATGTGGGCTTTTATTGCAGGTATGATAGCTATTGTGCTTATATTAATAAGGCCCAATGCAGTAGTTTTTTTTGTGCCATTTTTATTGCTGATAAAAAAATACGGTCGCAATTACATGCTTGTTTTTGTAATACCTTTTTTTATAGCAGCTATATGGTTTGTGACAGACAGTAATGAAAGGTTTATATGGAAACAGTATAGGGCAAGCGTAAACCAGCAAATAAAACTTCACCAGGACGAATCTCCTGCAAAATACAAACCCAGGCCCGATCCGGCATATACAGTTTGGGAAGGGATTGATTTAGACACTAGAAAAAGAGACAGCATTTTACACCCACAAAAAATTTATTCCGAGAACGGAAATGTGTTTGTAATGGCAAGGTTAGTTTTTCATAAGCAAGTAGATAAAACATCGCTATTTATTCTTTCTGCCTGCAGCATTTTTCTTTTGCTTGCTGTTTTTTATTACAGGCACTATGTAAAAGGTTTTACATTACCTGCTGTTGCCTTTGCCGGGTTTGCTATGTTTATGATTTCAGATCTTTTTTCTCCGGTATACCGGCACCAGTATTATACTGTTCAGTGGCTATTCCCTTTGCTTTTAGCTGCAAGCTTATATAGGCCTGTACAATTAAAGCTGTATTGTTTTTTGGCTGCAGGATTGGTGCTAAATATTCTTAATATTCCTATTATACCGCTGGAGCATACCATTGGCGAGTATATTATGCTGGTAACTTTTATTGTTTTATCATTGCGGCGCGAAACAGTAACCACTTAATGAAGAAAACAGCTGTTATAATAGGTGCAGGGCCCGCCGGCCTTACAGCGGCTTATGAGTTGCTTACAAAAACAGATATTATACCTGTTGTTATAGAAGATGACAAACAGGTTGGTGGTATTTCTAAAACCATCAATTACAAAGGCAATAAAATTGATATTGGCGGCCATCGGTTTTTTTCAAAATCAGAACGAGTAATTAACTGGTGGTTGCGCTTTCTTCCGTTGGATGCTGCTGCAAAAGATCATCATATCAATATTCAGTATCAGCACAACAGTGCAGCATTTGATATTAAAGATGAACTGGTGGGCGATGGCGAAAAAATAATGATGGTGCGGCCACGCAAATCGCGGATTTATTACCAGCGTAAATTTTTTGATTATCCTTTACAGCTTAATGGTAAAACAATTGCTAATCTTGGATTTGCAAAAATGATACGCATTGGTATGTCTTATATTGCTGCAAAAGTATCACCTGTAAAACCCGAAGAAAACCTTGCACAATTTTACAGGAACCGTTTTGGTAAAGAATTGTATGAAACTTTCTTTAAAGACTATACGGAAAAAGTATGGGGTGTTCCTTGTGAAGAAATTCCATCTACCTGGGGGCAACAGCGGGTAAAAGATTTAAACATCTCCAAAGTATTATGGCATGCTGTAACTTCTTTTTTCTCTTCTAATAAAAGCTTGCAGCAAAAAGGCACCAGCACAAGTTTAATAGAACAGTTTCTCTATCCTAAATACGGGCCGGGGCAAATGTGGGAAACAGTTGCCACAGAAGTAGAACGTTTGGGAGGTAAAATTTTATTGAATACAAAAGTTACTGCATTGCATGGTAATGAAACAAACAACATTACAAAAGCAACATTACATAATAAACTTGCTGAAACAGATACTGCAATAGAAGCTGATTATTTTTTTTCTACCATGCCTGTTAAAGAACTGTTTGATAATTTACAAGGAATAAACATACCAGAAGATGTTATTGATATTGCAACAAAACTTGAATACCGTGATTTTTTAATAGCAGGTTTATTAGTAGATGAACTTGCCGTAAAAGAAAAAAACAATAACGGCCTGGTAAAAGACAACTGGATTTACATACAGGATAACAAAGTAAGAGCAGGACGTATACAAATCTTTAATAACTGGAGCCCTTTTATGGTTAAAGACCCCGGAAAAGTATGGCTTGGCGTAGAATATTTTTGCAATGAGAAAGATGCTTTCTGGCAACAGGATGATGCAATAATAGCTGCAACAGCCATTAAAGAAATGCAGGCCATTGGCATTTTAGATCCTGCAAAGGTTAAAGACAGTATGATTGCACGAGTAAAAAAAGCTTACCCGTCTTATTATGGTAGTTATGCAACCTTTGGTAAAGTGCAGCAGTTTGCAGATACTATCGATAATCTTTTTTTGATTGGAAGAAATGGTATGCACCGCTACAACAATAGCGACCACAGCATGCTTACTGCTATGACGGCTGTTGAAAATATTATTAACGGCAGAAAAGATAAAAGCAATATCTGGGAAATAAATACAGAAGAAGATTACCATGAAGAGCAAACGAAAGACACTGCTTAACACATCTGTCCATAGCTGCTTTTTGCGCATTGGGCTATACCCGATGCTTGTATACAACGCTCTTTCAGAGCTGGGTTAAATAATCTGATGAATAACGAAATGATGCATTAATTCCTGAATGTGATTATAACCATAATACCGGATGAAATCCGGGTGATGCGATGTATGAGATAAACAAAGCCCTGAGGGGGCGATGTATATTAGCGAAGGGCAAAGCCTTTTGCAAGTAAGAATTGAATTAATTTATGCACGATAAAAAATGATTTGCCGCTGAAGTGAGTGACACAACGATGTTCAATAATATTACTACCGCTTGTTCCAAAAAAAATTTTGAAAGATTTTAATTGCCAGATGCAGTTGTATTAACCTGTTTTGTTCTTCCACCGCCCCTGAATGTGCGTGAATAGTAAGGATCGTTTAAATCGCTGATGGTAACGCCATAGTTCAGCGAAGCATGTACAAATTTATTATTGCCAAGGTATACGCCTACATGAGAAATGCCTTTGCGAGTAGTATGAAAAAATACAAGATCGCCTTCTTCCAGTTCATCTCTTTTTATACGTTCGCAAACATTGTATTGATCCTTTGCCATCCGCGGAAGACCGATGCCAAAAACGGCGGTCATAAGACTGCATGAAAATGCAGAGCAATCTATACCGTTTTTTGTGCTACCGCCAAAACGATAGGGTGTGCCGTACCAATCATCTATAAACGAAAACAATTTCATGTTGTTTAAAGATTCAACCGGTATGTCCATCAATATGGCATATTTAAACTGGATGGCAGAATAATCAAGTGAAGAATTGTTGTCGGGACTGAACGTATTAGAAACATTATTGTTAACAAAAGAAGACGAAGATGCAGTACTTGAGTCAAAAGGATTGGTGCTGATGTTTTCTATAAATGTTGGTTCTTTTTTTGGCTGGGTGCTGCTGGTTTCAGTTTTATTTGCAATAACAGGCTTCAGCGATTTGCAGGAGCAAACTGAGAGTAGCAAAATAATTATTGAAATCCAACGCATTAGGCAAATATTTGTTTCAGCAGTTGCTAAAAGTTGTTAAAGATATCAATGATACGCAGGCAGTGTGGAAATATTGTGCCAATTCTTCAAAATTGCACTAAAAGTTTGTTTGTTAATTGCGGGGTGAAGCAAAGGTAAAAGGTTTAAGGTTTAGGGCATTAAGGCTTGTTGACTAAAGTTACTTCAGCATTGCAGAATGCATACTGTATAGAGCCAAATTTTAATTTTATACCTTAAACCCCACACCTTATACCATTATTTTTTTTAGCGTTTTAAAATTTCAGGATCATAACCATGTCCCAGTTTTCTCATTTACATGTTCATACACAGTTTTCCCTTTTAGATGGGGCTGCTTCTATACAAAATCTTTATAAAAAAGCCATTGACGATAATATGCCTGCATTGGCTATAACCGATCATGGAAATATGTTTGGCGTGTTTGAATTTGTCAAGGAAGCATATAACCATAAAGGAGCCGACGGAAAACCAAAAATAAAACCGGTTGTTGGCTGCGAGTTTTATATAACGGAGAACCGTCACCGCAAACAGTTTGCAAAAGATGATAAGGATCCCCGTCACCACCAGGTATTATTGGCAAAAAATGATATTGGTTACCGCAATCTCGTAAAACTTACATCGCTGGGTTATATAGAAGGCATGTATTCTAAATATCCGCGAATAGATAAGGAGTTGATCCATCGCCATCATGAAGGATTGATTGCAACCACATGCTGCCTGGGTGCATTAGTGCCGCAAATGATTTTAAAGAAAGGAGAAGAAGAAGGCGAGAATGAATTTAAATGGTGGCTTAATATTTTCCAGGAAGATTATTACGTAGAGCTGCAAAGGCATGGCATACCCGAACAGGAAAAAGTAAATAAGGTATTGCTGAAGTTTGCAAAAAAATACAATGTAAAAGTTATTGCGTCTAACGATTCGCATTATGTAGACCAGTCAGACTTTAATGCGCATGATATTTTGCTTTGCATCAATACAGGAGAAAAACAAGCAACACCTGCATTAAGGGAATTTAGTGATGATGATGTAATGACAAAAAACAAACGCTTTGCATTTCCCAATGATCAGTTTTATTTTAAAAAGACTGATGAAATGAAAAAAGTGTTTGATGATTTGCCAGAGGCTATTGATAATACCAACGAAATTGTTGGCAAGATTGATTTGCTTGATTTGAAGCGGGATATTCTTTTGCCCAATTTTGTTGTGCCTTCAAACTTTGCAACACAGGATGATTACCTGGAACACATTACCTGGGAAGGCGCAAAGGCGAGGTATACAGAAATGACAGCGGAGATTGAAGAACGCATCAGGTTTGAACTGTTTACAGTAAAGACAATGGGCTTTGCGGGCTATTTTCTTATTGTAAGCGATTTTATAAAAGCTGGCCGCGATATGGGCGTATTCATCGGGCCGGGCAGGGGCTCTGCTGCCGGAAGTGTAGTGGCTTATTGCATCGGCATTACCAATATAGATCCTATCAAATACAATTTGCTGTTTGAGAGATTTTTGAACCCGGATCGTAAATCTATGCCGGATATTGATACAGATTTTGATGATGAAGGCAGGCAGAAAGTAATCAATTATGTGGTAGATAAATACGGCAAAAACCAGGTAGCGCAAATTATTACCTATGGTACTATGGCTGCTAAAAGCAGTATTGCCGATGTGGCAAGGGTAATGGATTTGCCTTTGCCCGAAAGCAGGGCACTTTCTAAACTGGTGCCGGAAAGGCCTGGTGTGTCTTTAAAGCGTTTGCTTACTGCGCCAATGACTATTAAGGATGCAAAAAACGGCGCAAAGTCGCTGGAGGAAAAAGAACAATTGCAGGGTGATGACTGGGAAAATGTAAAACGCCTGCGTGAAGTATATGCAGGAAAGGATATGCTGAGCAGTATTTTACATGAGGCGGAAGTATTAGAAGGATCTGTTCGCAGTACTGGCATTCATGCGGCGGGTATTATTATTGCGCCAACAGATTTAACCGATCTTATTCCCGTTGCCACATCTAAGGAATCTGATCTGTGGTTAACACAGATTGAAGGAAGCATTATTGAAGAAGCAGGTGTTATTAAGATGGACTTTTTAGGATTGAAAACACTCACTATTCTTAAAAATGCACTTGCGCTGATAAAACTAAATCATGGAATAGACATAGACATCGATGCAATACCTCTGGATGATCAAAAAACTTTTGAACTGTACCAGCGTGGAGAAACCAATGCTACGTTTCAGTTTGAAAGTGCAGGTATGCAAAAATACCTGCGTGATCTGAAACCGGATAAATTTAACGACCTGATTGCAATGAATGCATTGTACAGGCCCGGGCCGATTGCTTATATACCAAACTTTATTGACAGGAAACACGGCAGGGAACAAATTGCCTACGACCTGGAAGTAATGGAAGATGATTTGAAAGATACCTACGGTATTACTGTGTACCAGGAACAGGTAATGCTTTTATCGCAGAAAATTGCCGGTTTTAGTAAAGGCGATGCAGACGTATTGCGTAAGGCAATGGGTAAAAAGCAAAAGAGCGTACTGGATAAAATGAAGAAACAGTTTGTTGAAGGCGCTACTGCAAAAGGGCATCCTGCAGATAAACTTGAAAAAATTTGGACAGACTGGGAGGCGTTTGCGCAATACGCATTTAATAAATCACATTCTACATGTTATGCTTATGTAGCTTACCAGACAGCATATTTAAAAGCGCATTACCCCTCAGAGTATATGGCTGCGGTATTAAACAACGCCGGCAGCATTGAGAAGACTACATTCTTTATGGAAGAATGCAAGCGTATGGGATTGAAAGTGCTTGGCCCGGATATTAATGAATCACTAAAAGGTTTTGCAGTAAATAGCAAAGGCGAAATACGTTTTGGATTGGGCGGACTTAAAGGCGTAGGCGATGCGGCAGTAGAAGCAATTATTGAGGAGCGTAATAAAAAAGGACCTTCATCTAATATTTTTGAGTTTATTAAACGGGTTACACAACGCAGTGTAAACAAGAAAACGATGGAAAGCCTTGCCTATGCCGGTGCTTTTGATTGTTTTACAGAGCTGCACAGGGCTCAATATTTTTATATGCCGCAGGGAGATGTATCAACAGGGCTTGAAAAAATTATTCGTTACGGAAACGTATTTCACGCACAATCAATGGGCAGCGCAAATACGTTATTTGGAGATCTTCCGGCAGTAATGGATGTGCCCATTCCAAAAATTCCCAATTGCGAACCATGGTCGCTTACTGAATTACTAGACCATGAAAAAGAAGTAACGGGCATGTTTATGAGCGGCCACCCGCTGGATAATTTCAAGTTTGAAATGAACCATTACGGCATTACCAATCTTGCAGACTTTAATGAAATAAAACAGAACATGACTGCGCAAAGCAATCCCGGCAAATCTTTGCGATTGGCTGGTTTGGTTATTGATGCGCAACACCGTGTTAGCCGTCAGGGCAAAAATTTTGGCTCTGTAATTTTGGAAGATTATAGCGGCAAAACTGAATTTATGTTGTGGAGCGAAGACTATAACCGTTTTCGCAATTACATGGAAAAAGGTACCAACCTGTTTGTAACTGGTAGTTTTAAACAACGGTATAATAAAGCCGAGTTCGAGTTCAGGATTGAAAAGATAATGCTGCTGGAAAGCATCAAACAACAATTGACCAAGCAAATTGTAATAGACCTTGAAGCAAGGCATTTGAACGATAAAATGGTTCATTTTTTTGAAAAGAACATTAAATCATTTCCCGGCAGGGCAGGACTGAAGTTTAGCATTACAGAGCCTAAGCAAAGACTGAAAATAGGCATGTATATGATGGAAGGCGGTTTTGAAATGAACGATGATATGGCTGGTTTCCTGGCAGAGAACCCTGAGTTTGATGTACATGTGGTTACGGTTTAGTCTATAGTCGGGAGCCATTAGTCGATAGTCCTTTTATGCCAAGTGACTTTTTTTATTTCTCGAATCACTCTTACATAGGATGGCTATTGACTACAGGCTATTGACTATCGGCTCATTTAGGTTTCTTTAACGGTTGAAGGACTTTTTAGCATGCGGAGATTGGCCAGTCTGAAAAAAATGACAACTTATGCACAACTTTATGCCAGCAAAGCATGTTATAGGGGTTGGAGTTAATTTTGCAGTTCTTGTACACGCAAACAATTAAAAAACAAACTATAAATCAAATATTATGGCAGCAGAATTCACCGATTCAAATTTTAAAACGGAAGTACTTGATTCTTCCAAACTTACAGTAATAGATTTTTGGGCAGAATGGTGTGGCCCTTGTCGTGCAATAGGTCCCGTTATTGAAGAACTGAGCAAAGAATATTCAGGCAAAATAAACGTAGGTAAAGTAAACGTGGATCATAACCCACAACTTAGCACCAACTACGGCATTACTTCTATACCTGCCATTCTTTTTATGAAAAATGGTACTGTGGTAGATAAATTGGTAGGTGCACAACCAAAAGCAAATTTTGTAAAGAAAATAGAGCAGCATATTTAATTGTTGCCGGTAAACAAAATATTCAACCCCTCCCGATATAACCGGAGGGGTTTTGTTTTAGCAGAAAATATAAACAAGTAATTTAAAAAAGCGAACTTCAGGATAGCAACTTGCAATGGGTGTTTATTAAAAGACAGCAGCTGTAAATAATAAATAAACTATAATGAAAGCTTCCACACAAAAAGTAAATGATATTGATAAATACATTGCTGGTTTTCCGGAAGAAACACAATACCTGTTGGATGAAATTAGGGCAGCCATAAAAAAAGCTGCACCAGAAGCAGAAGAAGTAATCAGCTACCAGATGCCTGCTTATAAATACCAGGGTATGCTGGTGTTTTTTGCAGGATATAAAAATCATATTGGCTTCTACCCGGGTGCCGGCGGTATAGAAGCATTTAAAAAAGAAATAGCAGCATATAAGAATGCAAAAGGCTCTGTTCAATTTCCGCTGGATAAACCATTGCCTGTAAAGTTGATTACACAAATAGTAAAATTCAGGTTGCTGCAGAACAAAGAAAAAGCTGCGCTAAAAGTAAAAAAGAAAAAATAGCAGTCACAGTAATATTATGAAGCCAGCATTTGCATTGCTATTAAGCTTTTCTTGCGTCGCACACTTTTACAGCAAATCAATATTCAGCAAAAAAAATCTTTAATGCGCAACAGTTCCAATTTTTGTTGGGTCGTGTTTATACCTGAAGACTAATGGAAATGCAATGCCAAGCACTAAGGCATAGGCAGCAAATGTGAACCATATGCTTTGCCAGTCACGTATACCATTATAGGTGAAGTGATCTACAACCCAACCGCTAAGCAGCCCACCAAAAAAAGCACCGAGGCCATTTGTCATCAGCATAAATAACCCTTGTGCACTTGCCCGTATTTTTATATCAGCTTCTCTTTCTACAAATAAAGAACCGGAGATATTGAAGAAATCAAATGCCATTCCGTATACTATCATAGATAATATTAGCAATGGCAAACCCGTACCCGGATTGCCTACACCAAACAATCCAAAGCGAAATACCCAGGCAAATATGCTCATGATCATTACCCGTTTAATACCAAAACGCTGTAAGAAAAAAGGAATGGTAAGAATGAACAGTGTTTCAGATACCTGCGCTACTGACGATAATAAGTTTGGATGTTTAACCGCAAATGAATCCGGATAAGTCTTTGTAAAATCATCCAGGAAAGGAAGGCCAAAAGTATTGGTGATTTGTAATGCCGCACCGAGGAACATGGCAAACAAGAAAAAGATAAGCATTTTCTTTTGCTTAAATAATACAAAAGCATCCAGCCCTAATGCAGAAACAAGATCTTTCTTTTGATTTGTTCTTGCAGGCGGGCATTTGGTAACAGTAAATGAATACAGGCCCATTACAATGCCGGCTGCCGCACTTACATAAAACTGGAAAGGACTTTTTGTCCAGCCACATAAATCTACTGTCCACATTGCACATATAAACCCTACGGTGCCCCATACACGTATGGGCGGAAATACTTTTACAATATTCATCCCGCTTTTTTCAAGTCCTATATAAGATACAGTGTTGTTTAAAGCAATCGTAGGCATATACATGCAACAATTGAGCAGCATGATTAACCAAAGCAGTTTATAATCTGTAACTGTAGATGCCCAAAGAAGCAAAAGGGCGCCAATAATATGGCAGATTCCCAAAACCCTTTCTGCATTCAGCCATTTATCGGCTATGATGCCCATTAATGCAGGAGCGAATAAAGATGCAATACCCATAGTGCCGTAAATACTTCCTATCTGGATGCCAGAAAAGCCCAGGGAAAAAAGATAGCCACCAAGCGAAATCAACCATGCACCCCATACAAAAAACTCTAAAAAATTAAGCACTATCAGGCGCAACTTTATATTCACGGTTTGGCAGTTTATTGAAATGGTAAGATAAAGATTTTGATTGAATATAGTTGCAAGAGAAAGCGCAGTAGTCGCAAGCATAGGGCTATGCCCTATGCTTGTAATACATCGCCCTTTCAGGGCTAGCAACAATAAAGTCCTGAAGGGACGGTGTATGAACAGCGATGGGTGCAGCCCATTGGTTATTTGATAATAGAATAAATTGATCAGTCGCATAGGGCTATGCCCTATGCTTGTAATACATCGCCCTTTCAGGGCTAGCAACAATAAAATTCTGATTGGACGGTGTATGAACAGCGATGGGTGCAGTCCATTTGTTATTGATAATAGAATAAATTGATCAGCCGCATAGGGCTATGCCCTATGCTTGTAATACATCGCCCTTTCAGGGCTAGCAACAATAAAATTCTGATTGGACAGTGTATGAACAGCGATGGGTGCAGCCCATTGGTTATTGATAATAGAATAAATTGATCAGTCGCATAGGGCATAGCCCTATGCTAGTAATACATCGCCCTTTAAGGGCTAGCAACAATAAAGTCCTGAAGGGACGGTGTATGAACAGCGATGGGTGCAGCCCATCGTTACGATTCACAATGATATACCGGTGAACCGAGCGTGGCAACGATGCTGCTCAAAGAACCTATGCCGGTAACCCAATCATTAAAAAATAATAAAGCAAAAAGACCTATATTTATCTCCAGCGATTGCCTTCTTATTCCCCATCCCTGCAAATCATTTATTTCATACTATGGCAATACGTGTTGCAATCAATCACAAGACCAGTTATACTTACGAGAAGGCCATCAATCTTTCGCCACATATTTTTCGTTTGCGGCCCGCCCCGCATTCACGCACCAATGTAGAAGCGTATTCTTTTAAAGTAACGCCAAAAAATCATTTTATAAACTGGCAGCAGGATCCGTTTGGCAATTACCAGGCAAGGGTTGTTTTTCCTGAAAAAACAACTGAGTTAAGTATAGAAGTGGAAGTAATTGCAAATATGGTGGTGATTAATCCTTTTGATTTTTTTGTAGAAGATTATGCAGAAAATTATCCGTTTAAATATCGCGGAGAATTGTCTAAAGAACTGGTTCCTTATCTTGAAATAAAAGAAAGCGGCCCATTGCTTATAAAATGGTTAGAGGGTGTAGACAAATCAAAAAAGAGCATTAATGATTTTCTTGTTGATATTAACCGCAAATTAAACAAGGACATTAATTATTCCATTCGTATGGAAGCAGGTGTGCAAACCTGCGAAGAAACACTTGGTAAAGCATTGGGTTCGTGCCGCGATTCTGCCTGGTTGTTAGTGCAAATCTTTCGTCACCTTGGCCTGGCTGCTCGTTTTGTTTCTGGCTACCTGGTACAGTTAACCGCAGATGTAAAATCACTGGATGGCCCTTCCGGCCCTGAAAATGATTTTACAGATTTGCATGCGTGGACAGAAGTGTACATTCCCGGAGCAGGATGGATTGGCCTAGATCCTACATCGGGCCTGTTTGCCAGCGAAGGGCATATACCACTGGCATGCACACCCGATTACGCAAGTGCGGCACCCGTTGTAGGTGCCAGGGATGAGGCTGATTCTGAGTTTACATTCAGCAATACTGTTACACGCATACATGAAGATCCGCGTGTAACAAAACCTTATTCGCCGGAACAATGGGCTGCTATTAACGCAACAGGTTTTAAAGTTGATGAAGATTTATTAAAAGGTGATGTGCGCATGACAATGGGCGGAGAACCAACTTTTGTTTCTATAGATGATATGGAAGGCGCAGAATGGAACACCACTGCGGATGGAAAACTTAAACGTGAATTATCGCATGATCTAATATTCCGCCTGCGTGAAAAATTTGGCCCTGCTGGCATGATACATTACGGGCAAGGCAAATGGTACCCCGGTGAACCTTTGCCACGCTGGCAATATGGATTGTTCTGGAGAAAAGACAATTACCCGGTTTGGAAAAACATTAACCTGGTAGCACACGAGAAGATTGAAAAGAAATATACTGCAGAACACGCGAAGGCATTTGCGGAAGAGCTGGCAAAATATCTTGCTGTAAGCACCGATAACATAAGTACGGCGTACGAAGATGTTTTTTATTTTTTATGGAGCGAGGGCAAGCTGCCGGCAAACATAGATCCGCTTCAGGCCAATTTAAAAGATCCTATAGAACGGCGAACTATTGCCGCACTGCTAGAAAAAGGAATTGAACAACCTGCTGGTTATGTATTGCCTCTCAAATGGAATTACAACAACAACAAATGGCAAAGCAATAAATGGGTGTTGAACAAAGCACACTTGTTTCTTATTCCGGGCAATTCGCCTATTGGATTAAGGTTACCGCTGGATTCACTTGCCGCTGTTGCCAAATCTGATGAACCGCAAAAAATTGAACGCAGTTTGTTTGATGAGTTGCCGGAGCTGGAACATTATCACGAGACCATTGCCAGTCGGTATGGGTTGGTAACGCAGCATCCTGAACCGCAACAAAAAATTATTTACCAGGAAGAAATTGCTACTGCAGATAAAAATAAAAAGCCGGAGAAAAAGAAACCTGTTGCTGATGAAGAAAAAGAACACAAGCCTTTATACCATATACCCGTTATTAAAACTGCTTTGTGTATAGAAGCAAGAAACGGTATTATTTATATTTTTCTTCCACCAATGGATTATTTGGAGCATTACCTCGATATGATTGCATCCATTGAAGCAACTGCAGAAAAATTAAATATTCCTGTTCGTATAGAAGGATATGAGCCGCCACGTGATTATAGAATGGAAAGATTGGTAGTGTCGCCAGATCCGGGTGTGATAGAAGTAAATATTCATCCTTCTGAGACATGGAAAGAACTTGTTTACAATATTGATACTTTGTACGATCAGGCTTTTTTATCGAGACTGGCTACAGAAAAATTTATGCTGGATGGAAGGCATACAGGAACTGGCGGCGGAAATCATATTACCATAGGCGGTAGTACACCATCAGACAGTCCTTTGTTGAGAAGGCCCGATCTCTTAAGAAGCTTAATTGCTTACTGGCAACATCATCCCGGACTTTCTTATTTATTTTCAAGTGCGTTTATTGGTCCTACAAGCCAGGCGCCGCGTATAGATGAAGGACGTGATGAGAAATTGTATGAAATGGAAATAGCGTTTGACCAGGTTCCGGATAAAGGTTTTACGCCTTTCTGGATAGTGGATAGAATTTTCAGGCACCTGCTTACAGATATAACTGGCAATACTCACAGATCAGAATTTTGTATTGATAAAATGTATTCTCCTGATTCATCTTCGGGAAGGCTAGGCATTCTTGAGTTTCGTGCATTTGATATGCCGCCACATAAACAAATGAGCCTTGTGCAGATGTTGCTTATTCGTGCACTGATTGCAAAATTCTGGAAGAAGCCTTATAAACATAAACTGGTGAGATGGGGAACTGAACTGCACGATAAATTTATGTTGCCTCATTATGTGCGGCAGGATTTAATGGATGTTGTTAGCGATTTGAATGATGCAGGCTATCCTTTTAGCATGAGCTGGTTTGAACCATTTTTTGAATTCCGCTTTCCGCATTACGGCACTGTAAAATTGCAGGGCATAGAAATGGAGCTGCGAATGGGCATTGAACCCTGGCATGTGTTGGGAGAAGAAATGTCAAGCACAGGCACTGCCCGTTTTGTTGATTCATCTTTAGAAAGAGTACAGGTAAAAGTATCAGGTTTTAATGGAGCAAGATATGTATTGCTGTGCAATGGCGTAAGGGTTCCTTTAAGAGAAACCGATACCAAAGAGGTATTTGTTTGTGGTGTGCGTTACCGTGCATGGCAACCGCCTTCTGCATTGCATCCTACTATTGGCGTAGATACACCGCTTACGTTTGATATTGTAGATACCTGGAATGGCCGTTCTATTGGCGGCTGCACTTATTATGTAGCACACCCGGGCGGAAGGAGCTATGATACATTTCCTATTAATAGTTACGAAGCAGAATCGAGGCGCTTTAACCGTTTTGGTATAACATCTCATACACAGGAAGTATTGCAGTACCGCAGGCAATTGAAAAGTATGACAGAGCATTATATTGAGCAAAACAGGCTGCCTTATCTTTCTGATGTACCACTTGCAGAGATAAACGCAGCTTACCCCTATACGTTAGATATGCGCCAATTCTGGAAAAAAAGTTGATAGTAGTTAATTCTTTTTCTTTTGAATAGTAGCGGTAATGTGCTTCTCTGTTCCTTTTTTGCGTTCCGTCATTTGTTTGGCTTCATCAATAGAATGTGATTGCTGCAGGCTTTCTTCATTCTTAGTAAGCAAACTGAGGCGTGTATAATATTTCTGAATGATTTTTAATTCTGCTTCGGGAATGTTTTCAACATCAACTAACCGGTTGCTGGCAAATTCATGTGCTGCTATCAGCTCATTCAGTTTTAATTGAATGGCGAGTGAATCTTTGTTTTGAGATTTCTGTATAAGAAATACCATTAGAAAAGTTATGATGGTTGTTCCGGTATTAATAACCAGTTGCCATGTTTCTGAATAATGAAAAACAGGCCCGGTAGCCCCCCATATAATTACGAGTGCAAACGCAATTACAAAAGCTGCAGTGCTGCCAGTGAGTTTAGTTACCCTATTCGCAAACTTTTCTGATAAGCTCAGTTTTTTTAGGCCATCTTGCTTTTTCATATTTTATAGATTGAATTAATTAATGCTGAAATGCTGCTGCTTTTTCAATTGCTTTTTTCATGTTTATACCCTTGCCCAATACTGGTTTAAAAATATCACCTTCGCTTTTTATTCTTTCTATTGCATTGTAAATGGTAAAGTCGGTCATCTTAAGCCCTTTTTTAACTTCTTCCCAATGCAGTGGCATAGATACTGTTGCGCCAGGTTTTGGCCTTAATGAATAAGGAGCTGAAACCGTTGCCTGGGGCCTGTTTTGTAAAAAATCGATGTACATTTTCCCTTTACGATCTTTTACTGTTCGTTCAATACTTGTATAAGCAGGTATTTCATCGTGCACCAATCCTGCAATTGACCGTGCAAATTCTTTTGATTGATCATAAGTGTATTTAGCGCCTAGTGGAATATAAATATGAATGCCGGTAGATCCGCTTGTTTTAGCATAAGAAACAACATCCATGCTTTCCAACACTTGTTTGGTAATATTTGCTGCCTCTATTACCTGGTTAAAAGTATTTTTTGCAGGATCAAGATCTATAATGCACCAATCTGGATAGTCTTCTTTTTGTACACGGCTGTGCCAGGGGTTCATTTCAATGCAACCAAGCGATGCCATGTATAAAAGACTTGCTTCATCTTTTGCAACAAGGTATTTTCTATCCCGGTTATCTGCGTTGCTATGGTATAAAAATGTTTCAACCCACTCAGGCGCTTTTCCTGTAACATCTTTAAAATAAAAACTTTCACCATTAATACCATCCGGGTGGCGGTTCATTGATTGTGGCCTGTTTTTAAGATACGGCAGTATATATGGCGCAACCTGGTAGTAATAGTTGAGCATATCCCGCTTTGTAATTTTTTCTTTGGGCCAGTAAATTTTACTGAGGTTAGTAAATTTTAAATCGTGCCCGTTTATTTTTTTTACCTGCGTTTCTTCTGTTGGATTAAGTAAAGTCTTGCGGTCAGGATTTGTTTGTTTTGTAATGATTTTCTTTTTCTGCAAAATGTTCTTTTTAATTATTTTTTTTGATTGAACTGTTTCTTCCGGTTTTACTTCTGTTGCTTTTTTATCTTCACGCATGCCTTCAAAAGAGGGATGGCGCATAACACCATCACTTGTTACTTCGGTATAAGAAACTTCACAAACCATTTTAGGTTTAAGCCATGTTACATGTGCTTTTGGAGGGTTTGGCCTAAACCGGGAAGGTTTGTTTACATCGGGTTCGTCATCAAAAGGTGTGGTTTTTCGGGTAAGGGGTTTAAATTTTTTTATTAACGATAGTTGTAAGTCGTCGGTAAATCCTGTGCCTATTTTTCCTGTGTAATGCAATTTCTTATTTTTAAAAACACCGACCAGCAATGAACTGAATTTTTTTGAGCTGCCTTCGTTTTGTGTAAAACCCCCAATCACTACTTCATGCCTTTTTCCAATTTTAATTTTTAACCAGTCTTTTGTTCTTATACCGGGTTGATAAGTGCTGTCTGTTTTTTTTGCCATGATACCTTCCAGCTTCATATCATGCGCAGCTTTATAAAAATCATTTCCATTTGCGGCGAAGGATTGGCTTATATGTACAATCTCGTTTTCTGGAATTATTTCTTCTAGTTTTTTTCTGCGTTCATGCAAAGGCAAATCCATTAGCGAATAGCCATTCAGCCATAACAAATCAAATACATAATATTGCAATTGCCCGTCTGCATCGCTTCTCCAGTTTTGCAATTTCCCAAAATCTGCAACGCCTTCTTCCGATGATACAATGATCTCTCCATCCAATACAGCATCCAGTTTCATTTTCTTTAGTGCATCATATACCGGGTAAAATTTGCTATTAAATGATTTATTGTTTCTCGATTTTATTTCAACCTTGTTTTTATGTAGAAGTGATATTGCCCTGTAACCGTCCCATTTTACTTCATATTGCCAGTCTTCTGCATCAAACGGTTTGTCGGTAAGCGTTGCCAGCATTGGAGAAATTGTTACAGGGAATTTTGCTTTTACGCCAATACCAGTTGTCTCAACTTTCTTTTTTGATGATTTTGTATCTTTTTTTGTCGTTCCTTTTTTAATAATACTTCGCCCATAAATTTTATCGGGCTTTTTTTCCATCTGCTGAATTGTTTTGCGGGAGATTACCGATTTCTCTTTTTTGGTAACATCACTTTCAGTTGCGTATTTGTCTTTTACTTTCATTAGCAACCAGGAGTTTTCTCCCTGGTAAGAAGATTTCACCAGTGCATATTCTCCTTTTAATTTTTTTCCATGAAGGGTGAAGTGGAGTTTTCCCTCGTGTAATTGTTTCAGCAAGTCTTTTTCCATTGCCTTTGAATCCTTATAATCGCCTTTTGCTGTTGTATAGTAACCTTCATCCCACACAATAACAGTTCCGCCGCCATATTGTCCTTTAGGGATAATGCCTTCAAAATTTTTATAATCGTAAGGGTGATCTTCAACCATCATGGCCAGCCTTTTTACTGAAGGATCTGTAGATGGCCCTTTAGGGACTGCCCAGCTTTTTAAAACGCCTTCCATCTGCAAACGAAAATCGTAGTGCAAATGAGATGCATCATGTTTCTGAATAACAAAATGCAATTGATGGTTACTGGCTTTGCCCCCGGCTGGTTCGGGTGTTTGCGAGAAGGAACGCTTCTTTTTATAAACGGAAAGTGACATGTTTTAAGAAGGATAAATTTTATGCCATTGGTTATCTATGCATGCCTTACGCAAAATTATGCTACTAAAAGGCAAGCTTAAGGTTGTTTATTAAATTGATTGTGCAAACTATTACACACTTGTTAATGAAGTTGGTTAAAAAAATAGCCATGATGGAAACTTATGTGTTGGGAGTTATTGCCCCAATGTTTTTTTGATTAACAAAATTTGCTGGTACAACAAGTGCAGTGTAAGATATTGTTATGCCATCATCTGTTATTGCACATATAATATACAATGCTGCAAATGAAATATTGCGCATTATATTTAAATCAGGAGCTGTATATGACTATAAAAATGTGCCTTCTTCTGTTTATACTGAACTGCTGGCAGCAAAATCAAAAGGAACATACCTGAATAACAAGATAAAAGGTGTTTTTTCTTTTAAAAAAGTAAAATGATTTGGGTGTGGAATTGAATCCCCGTTAACCCAATTTTTTTCAGAACTGTTGCTGGCATGAATATTTCTTTTTTTCAAAAAAAATAAACATTATGAAATACACCATCGTTCCAGTTATGACCGCAATTATTTTATTTTCTGCATGCGGCAATAATGCATCAACCAAAGACAGTGTAGAAAAAGCAGATTCTGCCAATAAACAAAAAATTGATTCTCCTGCAACAGCAGCGCAAACAATTACTACCGATCAGAACACTACAGATTTCCTCGTTAAAGCAGCTAACGGAGGAATGGCTGAAGTTAAGCTGGCGCAAATTGCAAAAGATAAAGCTACAGATACAGCTATTCAGCATTTTGCCGACATGATGATTGCAGACCATAGTGCAGCGAATGAAAAAGTAAAAGCTTTTGCTGCAGAAAGAAATGTAAGCTTACCTTCAGTTCCTGGTGAAGATGAACAAAAGAAAGCGGATGAATTAAGCAAGAAAACAGGGAAAGATTTTAATAAAGAATATGTAAGCACAATGATTAAAGGCCACGAAGAAACTTTGTCTATGTTTAAAAAAGCATCCGCTTCTGTAACAGATGGTGCTGTAAAAGCATTTATTGATAATACTATACCTGTAATTGAACACCATCTTATGCGCATTAAGGACATTAAAAAAGGCATGAAATAATTATAAGAATTATAAGCAAGTGAAAAAAATACATTATGGCAAAGTATTCAAAGAAAGCAGGGGAGAAGGTTGAGAAGGTAATGAAAGAAATGGAAAGCGGTAAGCTAAGAAGTGGTCGCAGCGGAAAGAAAGTTACCAGCCGCAAACAGGCCATTGCCATTGGTTTATCAGAAGCACGTAAGGCTGGTGCAAAAGTGCCTGTTAAGAAAGCTGCGGCAAAAAAAACAGCTAGAAAGAAATAGGGCTATTAGCTTCAAAACAATAGTTTTTGTTCCGGCATTAAAAGCCGGAACTTTTTTTTATGTAACCTTTAGTTCAATGTAAGTACTACTAAAATGGTATAGGCTACTGCTGTAGAAAATTCTACTTTTGATTTTGTATTTAATACTATTAATCCTTACCATCCCTTCAACTCTTCACTTAGCCAGCATAATTTATCCCTTACAGCCTTAGCGGTAGCAAATTGTATTTTTTATTAAGCCTTCGGTGGCAACTTTCCGGTATTGGTTTAATAACGGTAATTCAAAGCAATTTGAATTGGGGTAACCATATTTTTCATTATTAAAATTTTAAAACCTCTCAGCTATGAACAAGAAAAGGATCTCAGCTTTTTTAGATGAAATGACAACTATCTATAGGGAAGCAGCAAAAACAGACGATGGCGAACGTTGTATGATAGCACCAGCGCCAGAATTAAAGAAAAAAATGGATGATGAATTGAAGAAGATAAAATCTGCTTCTGCAAAAGGGCTTTTATCTGGCCGCATAGGCATACGTGCTACACAACCAGTTGGTTTTAATGATGGGCTTATTTATCCAGGTACTATGTTTCCCGTGGGAACTACAGCTGCAGTTGCAAAATCTGCGGGGGCAAACAGGGCGCCTTTGCGTGGTACTGTGCGTGTAATTGTAGTGCTTGTAGATTTTTCTGATAAAGTAATGACACAAACCAAAGCGCATTTTGAAGAATTATTTTTTTCACTTGGTTCATTATCTACCGGTAGCGTACGTGAGTATTACCGTGAAGTAACGCATGGCCTGGTAGATATACAAGGACAGGTTGTAGGTACATACCGGATGCCAAAAACCCTTGCGCAATATGCACATGGCGCATCAGGTACCGGAGGTGTTGCGCCGAACGCAAGAACTATGGCTTATGATGCCGCTGTTGCTTCCAACCCTGCTGTAAACTATGCTTTGTATGATAATGATGGCGATGGTTTTGTAGATGCTTATGTAGTTGTGCATGCAGGCGTTGGCGCAGAAGTAACCGGTAGTGCCAACGATATATGGTCTCATAAATGGACGCTTGCTGGTGGTGCGTATACTGCCGATGGTACAACAAAAATATATGGCTACTTAACGGTTCCTGAAGATTGCAAACTTGGTGTTTGTGCGCATGAACTGGGACATTTATTATTTGGGTTCCCCGATTTGTACGATACCGATTATTCCAGTGAAGGAATTGGCAACTGGTGTTTGATGGCTGGCGGAAGCTGGAACAATGGTGGCAATACACCTGCTCATCCAAGTGCATGGTGCAAATGCCAGCAGGGTTGGGTTACAACAGTAAACCAAACAGTAAACCAGAATAACGTTGCTATTGAAGATGTAAAACAGGGTTATAAAGTATTGAAGATGTTTAAAAATGGTACTCCGGCAAACGAATATTTCCTGGTTGAAAACAGGCAAAAAATAATGTTCGACAAATACATTCCCAACAGTGGTTTGCTTATATGGCATATAGACGATGCCGTGGCAGACAATACCAATGAAGCGCATTATAAAGTTGCATTGATGCAGGCTGATAATAAAAAAGATTTGGAGTTAAACCACAATCGCGGAGATGCAGGAGATACATATCCCGGTTCTTCAGGCAATACAAATTTTAATAACAGCAGTGCTCCAAATTCCAAATCTTACGCAGGTTCCAATACTTGCGTAGGTGTAAATAATATAAGCGCATCGGCGGCTGTTATGCATGCAGACCTTACCGTTAAATGTACAATTGTAAAACCAAAGAAAGAAATAGCAAAGGATATCATTAAAGAAAAGGAAATAAGCAAGGATATAAAGAATGAAAAGATTGAGCACAAGGAAATAGAAAAAAATATTATTGCAGATAAAGGTGTAGTACACGATAAACAACTCGTTGAAAAAAATAATGATAAGCTTGCCGATAAACTGGCAGATGGTAAGCTGGCAGATGGCGGTGGTGGTTTTGGAAGGCCAGGTATTGCAGGTGGATTAACTGTAGAACAAAGACTTGCACAACTTGAATCAATGCTTGGGTTTGTGCAACCATTTATTGATGAATCTATACGACCAGATTTATCGCATGGGGCACTGCAGGGTGAAGAGGATAGCGATGAATAAATGGAATTCAAGGCAATAACCAATGTTATTTTTTGAAATAAATCAGCCCGGCACTTAGCTGTTTGCAGTAAAAATGACGGCTGATTTTCCTTCTCTTACCATTATAAGCAGCGTCTGCATTAGCTGCATCTAATAAAGATTTGCGTATGTATATTTTTATCTTTTGCCAAACGGGTGATATAGTAGCTCGTTTGTTATACGATAATCTTCTTGAAAAAAACCAAAGCAATGTAAAGCTGGTTACCGAAACGGAACTGGCCATGGCTTCATGGCTGCACCAGGCCGCAAGTGACGGTAATTTTTCTACGCATATTCGTTTGCGTGATGGGTTCATTATTGAAGGCTCCATCATAAGCAAAGTGGTTAACCGCATCAATTATTTTCCAATGCCACATTTTATTAAAGCAACTAACAGGCAATACGCTGAAATGGAAATGTTTGCTTTGTATACCAGTTTCCTTTTTGCTGTTAAAGAAAAAGTAATTGATGGAATGCAGGTAAGGAATATCATATCTAATAATGACAATAGCATGTATTATTATAGCCTGGCAATTAAAGCTGGTATTGACGTGCTGGATAATCAATTCAGTTCTGCTCCCAAGTGGCTGCAACCAAAAGGTCTTACAGCTTTGACTACCCTAAAAAAGCAAACAGCTTTATGGCATAGAAAATCGCCTCATCTCGTTTGGGAAAATAAACCAGTGTTATACAACGAAAAATTCACTTCTCTTTTACATGCAGAGGTAATTGCAGGTAAGGTCTTTTGCAAAACAGGTTCTGCAATGCCAAAATTTTCTGAAGTGTTTCAAAAGAAAATAAAAAAATTTTCGCTGCTGTGCCAAAAATCTGTTTATACGCTTACACTAACATTAATTAAAGGAAAATACAAATTGGTTTCGTGCAACATCACTCCAGCTGTATTAAGCACCGATGCTATTGATGCATATTCATCTTTTCTAATAAAAAATAAAAATTGAAATCAATGCTGTTGTTTATCGGTATTCCTTCAGAGCCACCACTTGCTATGGCCATTAGTTCTGCAGAACATGCGGGTATTCCGTATCTCTTGCTGGATCAGCGCAGCATGCATTTTTATAATCTTGCAAATGGATTTATTAAAAATAAGCTATCTGCTGTTTTGCAGGTGGGCCATAAAGATTATCAGCTTGAAAAATTTTCCGGAGTTTATTATAGAATGATGGATTATGCATCGTTGCCACAAGTGAATACACAATCTCTTCATTATATAGGAGAAGACAATGCAAGAAAATCTGGCTTATTGCACCAGCAATTGCTTTACTGGATGGATATAACCAAAGTGAAAGTGTTGAACCCGCCGTGGACAATGGGCAGTAATATGAGTAAGCCTGGCCAGGCGCAATTGATTAAAGAAACAGGATTAAAAATTCCGCCAACATGCATTACAAACGATGAACAATTCTTGCAGCAATTTCGTCAAACGCATAAGCTTGTAATATTTAAATCAATCAGCGGGATAAGATCAATTGTTCATGAACTTAAGGCAACAAACGAAAAAATGATTAACAAAATAAAGTGGTTGCCAACACAATTCCAGCAAAAGCTGGAAGGGGTAAACATAAGGGTACATGTTGTAGGAGATGTGCTTTTTGCTACAAAAATTGAAACAGAAGTAACCGATTACCGCTATGCGCAGCGGGAAAATAAAACCGCTACACCGGAAGCTTTTGAGCTACCCAAAAAAATAGCGCAATATTGTTTTGCACTGTCCAAAAAATTGGGTTTAACTTTATGCGGAATAGATCTTTTTCTTACCGGCAAAGGTGAGTATTATTGTTTTGAAGTTAATCCTTCTCCGGGTTACAGCTATTTTCAAAGCAATACCGGCCAGAATATTTCCGGTGCCATTGTAAACTGGCTCTGTTACGGAACCGCAAAATGAGAATTATGGTATCCATTATTGAAAATTATGCAGCAATTGAGGGAACAATTATTGAAGTGAATAAACATCCGCTAAGACCGGGTTATATACAAGTAAAAGTAGCTTTAAAATCAAGTAAGCCGCTTGAAGGTTTTCCTAATCTTGCGCAGGCAGATGAAGGCACTACCATTTCAGTGAATGTTAAGAAAGAAGATGAAGTGGCAAAGAAAATGTATTCGCAAAAAGTTTTCAATGGTGTTGTAAAAAAAGCTGGCGGCCAGGAATATTTTATGCGCTAACCGTTTATTTAATCAACTATTTTTCCACTTCCTGCTTATTATCTCGCTTCGGGAAATGGTTTTTAGAAAATTACATTTAGATTGCCCTTTTTAACAAAATCTTTTACTGCCATAACAATAAGCAGTCGTTCAGATGTTTAATTTGGGTACGCTATGCGCTTTATTATTACTACTTTCTTTTTAGTGCTTTTCATTTTTTCATCGGCAGATGCACAGCAGATGATGAAGGGAAAGATATATGATATGCAAACAGATTCTGTTTTGGCATCTACTACTATCTACAACCTCACCAAAAAAGCATATGTTGTATCAAACAAAGACGGTGGTTATGCAATTGAAGCTACTGAAGGCGATAAAGTTATTTTTACTTCAGTTGGTTATTTGCCGGATACCATCAAAGTGCTCAATTTTATGATTGATGCAGGATATGATGTAACCATGACTTTGCGTAATGATTACCTTAAAGCAGTTACAATAAGAGGCCCGAATTATATTGCAGATTCATTAAGCAGGAGAGAAGGCTATGGTGCTTTTTATAATAAATCGAAAAAGGAACTGGTGTCAAAATCGGGACCGCAAAATGGTGTAGGCATTGCTTTTAGTCCTATAGGCTTTTTTTCAAACAGGGCTAAAGACAAAAAAATGAAGAAAAACCTGGAGTACCAGGAAGAACAGGATTTTGTAGATTATACTTTCAGCCGGCGATATGTAGCAACAATGACAGGCCTTAAAGGCGATTCCTTACTTCAGTTTATGCTGCGTTACAGGCCATCTTATACATTCTGCAGAAATGCCAGCAGCGAAGACATGCTTAATTATATAAATGATAAGCTAAAGATTTATTTGAAGCATGAAGATACTGATGCTTTAAAACCAAAAAAATAAACCGCAAAGGAAAGTTACAAGCTGTTAGCTATTAGCTACAAACTTTTAGTTTCGAAGAAACTACTGTGTATTGCCTCGTTGTCTGAACTGGGATTATTTGGATGCATGAGATTTTTAGGAAAGGAAAAGGCCAAGAATATAATCTTTGTGTTCTCCGTGGTTGAAACTCTCTCGCAGAGCTAGCAGACGAAAAGCGTAATTTTTTTTTCACCACATAGACACAATAGGAGCAATAGAAACACAATAGGCCCTATGTGAAAACTATGTTTCTATGATGCTATGTGGTAAACTATAAACTGATTAATCTTCTCTGTGAAATCTTTGTGTCACCGTGGTTAAAAATCTGCGGTAAAAGATCTTAGTTTGAGTTATCATTCACTTCCTGGTCTACATAAGCAGACACCCAGCCAACTTGTCCGTTCTTAACCAGGAAAAATTCTTTCTTTTCATTTACAGATTCAAACTGTCGCATGATTTTAAGCAATAACCTGCTACCCGCCATTAGCGAACGCTGATCAAATACCTGGTGCACTCTTTTTATTTCATTAGACGCAGCAACAAGATCCATGTTCCTGTTCTTAATATTTTTTACGAGGTAAAAATCAGAGAAAGAACTGTAATCGGTATATATTTTTTCGCAGAAAGCAGCAACTTCATCATAAGTAACGGGTACGGTTGTACGTTCATTCATTTCCGGGTGAAGCAATGTTGCAACAGACCATGCAATACCACCGCTAAAAGCAATGTTGTCGCTTTTGGGATATGCACCACTTTCATTTACTGCATAAATAATTCCTGTGTTTTCTGCTTCAGTAGCTGTTTTGGCAAGTTGCTTATAGAAAGTAACAAGACTTTTATCGTCTCCACATTTTTTATCAGTAGAATTTGCAGTGCTTTTTGTTCCCCAGTTTAACTGAAAAAGTTTAAAATCTTTTGTATTACCATTTGGGAAATAACCACCTTTTGTATTGCCGCTACCAATATCAATAAGAAAGGTATTGTAACGCTCATTATCTGGTACAATGCCCAAATGAGAAAGACGGGCTTCATCAACTACATCTACAACTTCTACCTGGCGTTTTGGATCTTTTAATCTTAACTTAAAAGAATCAACAAGATTGGTTACCCATTCTTTTTTGTTTTCTTTTTCGGCCTGCAATTTTACGCCGCTGCTTACAACTGTATAAACTCTTTTAGGCGAAATCCTGTATTCTTTTACAGCAAGGTTGTACAATCCATACAAACCATTAAGCGTAGCCTGGAAATTTGGGTTGAGAAAAGAAATGAAATCTGTATTAATAGACGTGTCTTTTAAAATAGCAAAAGCGCCAGTTGTTTTGGCATCTTTACCAACTTCTATTACACTCAGCTTAACGCCTTTTGAACCCACTTCAATACCTGCGTAAATAGAAGAGTTGTTGTATTTTAATTTTACCTGCTGGGTTTGGGCGTTTACAAAACAAATATTCAGAAAAAGCAGACAGATAATTGTCAGTTTCAGGTTCAATGGAGAATACTTCATGGTAGGCTGTATTTAGGTGAAGGGTAAAGATTAAAACAGGAAATGGATTGAACCCTTTTGCAAGAGGGTAACAGCTTTTAGTAGGATAAGTACTTTTTGGGAGGAAGACAAAAGTAGAGAAATAATTATTGACTTGCAATAGCTTATCCCATTCTTTTTACATCTACAGAAACGGAAAGCTGGTGAGGGCCACTATTAATGATAACGCCTTTTAAAGGAGCAATATCTGTGTAATCTCTTCCCCAGCAAGCCGTAATATACTGAGAAGCAGGTATTTGATTGTTTGTGGGATCAAAATCAACCCAACCCATATAAGGTATGTACACAGAAAACCATGCATGAGATGCATCGGCGCCAGTAAGTTTTTCTTTGCCTGGCGGAGGAATGGTTTCAAGATAACCGCTGATATACCTTGCTGGCAAACCCATGGATCTTACACATGCAATGGCAAGGTGCGCAAAGTCCTGGCACACGCCTTTGCGACTTTTCATCAATTCTGAAAGTGGAGTTGAGATTGTGGTAAAGCCGGGCCTGAATTCAAAATCCCGGTATATGCGTTCCATCAAATCGTAAGAAGCATCATACATTGGCCTGCCTGGAGTAAAAGATTGAAGCGCATAATCTGTAATCTCCGGGTTAAAAGAAGTAAAAACTGTTTCAGGAATGTACTGATGTATGTCGAGCCATGCCGTATTGGATTGCCTCGCCAGTTCTTTTACTTCCTGCCACGGAACAGCTGCATATAAATTCATTTCAGGATTATCCTTTGCCAGTTTTTCAACTTCGGAAGATACGGTAACAGTAAGTTTTTTATGCTCTTGCTGAATAGCGAAATACATTACTTTGTTTCCAAAGAAATCTTCATACTCATTTATTACATCCGGATGCGGACTAATGCTAACAATCGATTTTTTGCATTGCTGTTTTTCAAAAGAACGCGGAACCAGCCTTCCTATATTATGACAGATACTAACAGGTTCGCTATAAGTATAATTGGTAGTATGAATAATTTTGTACAGCAATGGAAAAGTTTATCAGATAATAATGCCTGCAGAAAACAATTGTTTTTGCGGTTCTGCATGTTTAAAATATGTTTTTGAAATAGCACCGGGAATAGAAAGCAAAAGTGTATTCATAGAAGATAAGAAGTTGTGCAGGTTTTCGTACCTGGTAGTTTCATTATCTGCTTTTGCCAGTTCATCTTTATCGGCCAGTTTTAGCAGGGTATAAGCTTCCAGTATCAATCGTTCATGTTCTGCAAGCGTATGGCCCATTTGCGTTTTAGGAAGTTGTGAGAGATAAGCTTTCAGCCTGTCTAACTGGTATACGAGTGAACGGGGGTTATTTGGATCAAGTAACATTAAATCAAGCACCAGCGGCAATTGTATGTGTGCCCTGTATTTGTACCGATAATTTACCAGGCTTTCATTGCTTACAAGAATTGATTCCTGCAAATCGTATTCAGTTTGATCATCGTGCTTTTTTACAAGTGTTGACAGCAACATGGTAATAAGCAAAAGGCTTTGTTCTATTTTACGGCCTGTATCAAGCATTACCCATCCCTGCTCACGTGATATGCTTTCGCGGTTTAGCCCGATAAATGCCACCATTGCAGTAATAAGTTTGTCTAATGCACTAAGCATGCGGTGATGACCGGTAATGGCTACAGCATCTACATCTGTCCATTCTTCTTCTATACTTCTTAATACACGCCATGTATCTGTAGACCAGTGATCCCTTACTGCATATACAGCTCTTTTAAACAATGATAAGTTGAAGCTAAGGCTGCCAATTCTTGTTTCATTAAATAAAATATCACGCAATTCCTTCCACGGGTTTTCAAATTTTTCATCATCATCATCGGTAAAACCTGGGTAGGTTGTAGTGAAATGTGTAAGCGACATTAACAGGTTTTGCTCCGACTGTGTATCATTATCGATAAGGAGATTATTTCCCTCTGCAATAAACTGCATTACTGTTCGCAAAAAGCGGGCATTGCCCAATACACGTTCTGTGTAGCGCCCAACCCAAAAAAGATTTTCGGCAGTATGGCTTGGCAGAGAACCACTGTGCGAAGCCATATAACTTCTTTCAAGTTCTTTGCGAACGTTTAATATGCGGCCGGGTTCAGGAGAAATTATCCAGGTGTCTTTGCTGATACCTCCCTGTTGATTTGAGATCATAAAGTTGCCGAGATTGGCGGTTGTGCGTGTTAATCCGCCGGTCATAGCAATATAGCCGTCGTTATTGCTAACAAGAAAGCTTCTGAACAATGCATTGCGTGGTTCTATTTTTCCATTGATTAATGAAGGGGTAGATGAGAAATTAATTTTTTCCTGACCTACGTAAATGCCCGGGTGTGCTTTTATCTGTTCTTTTAGTTCTGCAATTTGTTTGGCACTAAGCGAAACACCGTCAACAGAAGTGCTGCGTGTGCTGTCTTTATGAATTTTTTTGATCACCAGGGTTTTAATATTGTCAAACACATATGCCATTTCATCGGGTTGTCCGCACCACCACGAAGCGATGGTTGGTATAATCAGTTCTTTGCCCAGCAAATGTTTTGAAATATTATTTAAGAAAGGCATTAGCCCCGGGTTTTCCAGCACACTGCTTCCCATAGGATTGGCAATGCTAACATTGCCATTGCGTAGTACATGCAATAAGCCGGGCACGCCAAGCTGAGAATCTTCTCTTAGTTCTAATGGATCGCAATACACATCATCAACCCTTCTTAAGATAACATCTACTTTTTCAAGTCCGCTCAAAGTTTTCAGCCACACAAAATTATCTTTTACCATCAGGTCGTTTCCCTGCACAAGTGTATAGCCCAGAAAAGATGCCAGGTAAGAATGTTCAAAATAAGTTTCATTGCTTGGTCCGGGCGTAAGTATTACAATGCGTGGATTAGGATTTTTGCCCGGCGCAATTTCAGTTAATGCACTTCTTAATGCATTGAAATAAGTTGAGAGCCTGCGTACTTTTAATCCATTAAAAAGTTCGGGCAGCACACGTGCCATTGCCATCCTGTTTTCTAATGCATAGCCTGAGCCTGAAGGTGCTTGTGTACGATCGTTTACAATCCATATTCTTCCATCGCTGCTGCGGGCAATATCTGCTGCATAGAAAATAAGATTGTGTTTGCCGGGTTGGCGGATGCCATGGCACTGGCGTAAAAAACCTGCGTGGTTGTATACCAGTTCCATAGGAAGCAGGCCAAGTTTAATTAATTCCTGGTTGCCATAAATATCTTTCAGAATAAGATCGAGCAGGTTTGCACGTTGTATTAAACCCGATTCAATTTTTTGCCATTCTTCTTTATTAATAAGAAAAGGTATCAAATCCAGTTTCCAGGGGCGGTTAAGCCCTGCGGGATCGTCGTAAATATTGTAAGTAACGCCATTCTCTTTCAGTAAACGCAACATATCCTGGTTGCGGCTCATAATTTCATCGTTGCCAATTTTGCTGAAAGATTGAAAAAAAGTTTTCCAGTTGGGGCGGGGATTGCCATCAATATCTAGTAATTCATCATAAAAATGCTGGATGCTGCTGTAATGTTCAAAAAGGGCATCCTGTTTTATGTCCGGGATCATGCAATTGGTTTGTGGCTCTAAATCACATTTAGGTTGCGCTAAAATTACTAAATAAAAAGCAGTTGCTGCAACCTGCTTTCAACATCTAATCAACAGGTTTGCAATAAAGCCCAATTTTGATTTGCCGTACAAGAGTGCGACGCAAGAATGTTTAATAGTAATTATTTCGCTGGTTCCAAAGAGAGAATACAATCTATTTTGCATAAAAGATTCATATAAGTTGCGGCAATTGTATTTATTATTGCTTAAGTTTATAGCCAACATCTACTTTACAAACAAAACCATAGTAATGAAACGCTCTTTATTTTCTACTCTTTTTATGTGTTTGTTTTTTGTGCAGACAGCATTGCATGCACAACTTCGATTGCCTTCTCTTATAGCATCTAATATGGTATTGCAGCAGAACGATTCGGTGGCGTTGTTTGGCTGGTCGAACCCTGCCGATAAAGTATTTATAACAACGGGGTGGGACAACCGGAAAGATTCTGTTACTGCAACCAATGGTGCAAAATGGAAAATAAAAGTGAAAACGCCTGCGGCTGGCGGACCCTTTACTATTAACATTACTGCTTCGGGCAAAACAATTGTGTTGCAGAACGTAATGATTGGAGAAGTATGGGTTTGTTCTGGTCAGTCTAATATGGAATGGAGTTATTACAATGGAGAAAAAGATACACGTACAGAACTGGCAACTTGTGCCACCAATAATATTCATTTCTTTCACATTCCTAAAACAACAGCAGATGCGCCGCAGGACGATGCAAGAGGAGAGTGGGTGGCCTGCGATTCAAATACCATTAAAGGTTTTAGTGCAGTAGGTTATTTCTTCGGAAAAAAATTGCAGCAGCAGTTAAACGTACCTATAGGCCTTATTAATACAAGTTGGGGTGGTACGCCTGCAGAAGTATGGACGCCGGAAGAAATTGTAACGAGCGATGCAGTTTTAAAAACAGCTGCTGATAAAATAAAACCTGCACAATGGTGGCCCAATGCGCCGGGGAAAACCTACAATGCAATGATTGCACCGTTGATATCTTTTAATGTTGCAGGTGCTATATGGTACCAGGGAGAATCGAATTCCGGGACAAATGATACCTATACCAAATTGCTTACAACCATGATAAAATCCTGGCGTGATGCATGGAAAAAGAATTTTCCTTTTTATTACGTACAGATTGCACCTTATAAATATGGCAATAACAATGTTTGCGCCCTATTGCAGGAAGCACAAACAAAAGCAATGGCTTATCCCAACACAGGTATGGTGGTAGTAACAGACTTAATTGATTCTGTAACCAATATTCATCCATCGCATAAAATGGAAGTGGGCAACAGGCTGGCAGGCTGGGCACTAGCAGAAACTTATCATCGCACAGGCATTAACTATAAAAGCCCGGAATTTAAAAATGCTGAATTGCTTAAAAACGGGAGCTTTCAATTAAGTTTTGACAATGCACCCAATGGCATACAGGTTAAGGGCAAACAGGTAACCGGTTTTTATATTTCCGGTGCCAATGAAAAGTGGTTGCCTACAGAAGGCAAACTAGACAAAGGCAAGCTGGTAATCTGGAATAAAGAATTAAAACAGCCGGTTTATATACGCTATGGCTTCAGCAATACAGAAACGGGTAATGTATTTTCTGCAGAAGGATTACCTGTAGTGCCATTTCGTACCGATAGCTGGCCAGTAGATCAATCAGCGGTACACTAAAAATTAACGATTATTGTTATTAGTGTGAATTGGTGTTTAATTCTTCTTCAATTGCATCATTAAACATCGATTCATTTTTTACAACCCATTCAGGCATGGGCTGGGGAATTATTTTCCACTGTCCGTCATCTTTTTTCATGCGAAACATAATGCGGTTGCCGCGGTCATCGCTCACATCAACAGTAAATAATTCGTCCTGGAAACCTGTCAATTTTCTGAAATTAAACTCGCGGAGATGGCCTTCAGCCTTTATTAATTTTGTAAACTGTATATTTTTCTTGAATTGAATGTGCATGGAGAGGTAAATTAAAAGTTAAACAACCAGGTTATCCAAATAACAAATTTTATGCTAAAAGTTTTTGTGCGATAATGAATGTTGTTAAAGTTGTACACATTGATCAACTTTTAATCTTTTAAAAGCGGATTAAGGCAAACAAAAAATATTTTCAGGAACTACTTAGCATTTCTGTAGATTGTTCTTCTACTTCAAGCATGCTTGCACGATAGCGGATAATGCGGTTGCCAATTATTACAATTGTAAATGCAAGTATGGCACAACATGCCATAACGCCTGTCATGGGTAATGCCGTATGGTTATGAAGAAAACTTACAAGCGCAGAGGCAAATGCGCCTATGCTCATTTGTATGCCGCCAAGCAGTGCAGAAGCGCTGCCTGCATTTTTACTGAAGGGCGCCAGGGATAACGCCGATGAATTAGGAAAAATAAAACCCTGGCAGCATAAAAAAATAAAAATAAGAAAGATTGTACTGAACAGTTCCACGGTATTGGTTAATGTGCCAACAAATAACAGCGCACCTGTAATAGCCTGGCATAGCAATGCTATTTTAATAATTTGCCGGCTTTCATAATTTTTAAGCAATACGCTGTTTAACTGGCTGGATCCAATTAAACCCATTGCAACCAGCGCAAATATCCATCCATATTGTTTTTCGGTTACCCTGAACAATTCCATAAAAACATATGGCGAACCAGAAATGTATGCATACAAACCCGCAGAAGCTACAGCACCGGTAAATGCATAAGTATAGAATTGCGGCTCTTTAAATACAGCAAGAAAATTTTTTACAATAGGCAAAGGCTTTAGTGAAAGGCTAGTATCCGGCGGTCGGGTTTCGGGCAAAGTAAAATATACAGCTGCAAGAATAGCAGCAACCATAAACGAAAGAATAATAAAAATGTACTTCCATCCAAATGTTGCAGTTACATAGCCACCAAGTGTAGGTGCAATAACAGGAGAAACGCCTACCACCAGCATAAGCAATGAAAATACTTTTGCATTGTCTTTTACTGCAAAAAGATCCCTTACCATAGCACGGGATGTTACCATGCCTGCACAGCTTCCCAGTGCTTGCAAAAATCGTAATGCTATCAATGCATCAGCTGAAGCGCTTAAAGCACACCCGGCAGAAGCGAGTATGTAAACTACAAGTCCAATGTATAAAGGGCGTTTTCTGCCAAAGCGGTCCAGCAGCGGGCCGTATAAAAACTGGCCGGCAGAAATACCAATAAAAAAACTGGATAATGAAAGCGATACATGATCTACTGTTGTGTGTAGGTCTTTTGCAATTGCCGGAAAACCGGGAAGGTACATATCAATTGAAAAAGGGCCGATAGCGGAAAGCAGGCCAAGAACAAAAATATTGTAAGTAGTATTATTTTTAGCGGCCATAGTTTGGTAAAACTAAACTATTTTAACAAGCAGTTATTGGTTACACCGTTTGCAGTTGTTATTTTTAGAGATAATATATTTTATGAAACACATTTTGATTTGTATTTGTTTTCTTCCTTTTGCAACAATGGCCCAGGATTGTAACCTAAAAAAAGGCCAGGATGATATAACCAGTAAGCCAACTTTATCTACAGGGTTTATAGACTTGCAGGGAAATACATTGTCTATTGATATAAATAGTAAAGAGATAGATTTCTTTTTTGTGCTTAGCGGTACAACTGTTAAATGCCTTGATGAAGCAACAGAAATTACTTTTGTTTATGAAGGCGGCAAGCTAAAACAGGAATTTAAAAATTATGGTTCCATGAATTGCGAAGGAATATTTCATGTTATTTTTAAAAACTCGGCATATACCAATTCGCAATTGCAAAGGCTGGCAGCGAAAAAAATTATCTCAATACAGTTTACGGGCAATAATCCAAAGCCCTTTATTATTAGCCTTGTGCCAGACCAGCAGGTATTGTTGCAGAATACCATTTCCTGCGTTATAAAAGAAGCGAAAACAGTTTTGTAAAACAGTTATTTAAATACTGCAGTAAAATATTGTTGAGTGCTACTTCAATTTATCCAGATCTTTAAACCTGCATGTGTATGAGAAAAATAATACTTTCACTTTTTGGTATCTTTTTTTTACTAAATGCCGGTGCGCAAGATATTACCTTACGCGGCTGGCACCTGAAAGATAAAGCTACAGACGGTTTTTATGGTATTAGTTTAGACGATGCCTATCATTTTTTGGTGACTAACAAAATAAAAAGCACTCCCGTAATAGTTGCCGTACTCGATAGCGGAATAGACACAACCCATGAAGATCTTAAGAACGTATTATGGATTAACCCAAAAGAAATTCCCGGAAACCATAAGGATGATGACGGCAATGGTTATGCTGATGATGTGCATGGCTGGAATTTTTTAGGCAATGCCGATGGCAGAAATGTACTGGATGGCAGCAGTGAATGGATTAGGGTATATTGGAGATATAAGGAAAAATATGAGGGAAAGGCAATAAGCACAGATAGTATGACGCCTGAGCAACTTTACGAATATACGCTGTGGCAAAAAGCACGAAGCGGGGTAGTTGGTCAGGGTATGAAAGAAGAACAATTGAATAACCTTCGTCAGTTTTTAGAAAATATTATTTTCTGCGATAGTGTTATGCAAAAGAATCTTGGCAAGAATGAATATTCAAAAGCAGACATTGCTTCATTTAATCCTAAAAATGATATTGATAAGAAAGTAAAAACCTACCTCACTGAAATATTTAAGGAAGCTACTTCTCCTTCTATGAACAATACTTCTTTAATAAGCGATGTAAAAGAATATTTGTCAGGAGAAGAAAAGAAAGCAAATGCAGATAAAGTACCGCCGGAAGATTTTCATTTGAACATTACCGGCGATGATGAAAAAGTAGAACGCATTTCTTTTTATGGCAACACAGATATACAGGCAGCAAAACCAGATCATGGCACACATGTATCTGGTATTATTGCAGCGCAGCGCAACAATAATTTAGGGATGGATGGCATTGCAGATAATGTAAGGATTATGATGGTGCGTACAGTACCAGAAGGAGATGAGTATGATAAAGACATTGCTATGGGTATAAGATACGCGGTTGACAATGGCGCAAAAATTATCAGCATGAGTTTTGGCAAAAGTTTAAGTCCCGATAAAAAATTTATTGATGAGGCGGTAAGGTATGCTGCCAGCAAAGATGTATTGCTTGTACAGGGTGCAGGCAATAGCAAAAGAAGTATCGACGCTTATGATAACTTCCCTAATCCAAAATATTTTTTAAGCGACTCCATTGCACCCAATTGGATTACAACTGGCGCAAGTGATGCTTATGGTATGGCGGCAGACTTTAGCAATTACGGCGTAAAGGCTGTAGATGTGTTTGCACCCGGTGTTGCTATTTATTCTACTTTCCCCGGCAGCAGGTATATGTCGCTTGATGGAACGAGTATGGCAACGCCTGTAGTGAGTGGCATTGCAGCTGTACTGCGCAGTTATTTCCCAAAACTTACAGCAATACAAGTAAAGCAAATTATTGAGCAAAGTGTTGTAATGCCTTCAGACAAAACCATAAAACCGGGTACAACAGATAAGGTAACCATGAAAGAATTGTGCAAGAGCGGCGGCATTGTAAATGTTTTCAATGCGGTTAAACTAGCAGTGAGTTACAAATAATTGCCTGGTAATTCTACTGACAAACATGTGATTGCGAATTGCATCATAAAATGCAAGAACTAATTTCCGAATGTAAAGAAGATGACATTTCATTTACTCGTTTCGCAGGCTTTTTACCGGGTTTGTTGTTGCGGTTCCCATTCCTTGCAGTGTTACGATAAGTAAAGTCAGCACAAGCAATAAAAAAGGTGGCAATAAAAAAATGAATAAGTTAAGCTGCGTATGAAAAGCATAATTCATAAGCCACCGGTCTGCCAGAAAATAAATCAAAGGGACAGCAATAACAGTAGCTAATACAACCAGTTGTACAAAATTTTTTGAGAATAAAAAGATAATAGATGTAACGGAAGCGCCTAGTACTTTCCTGATACCAATTTCTTTTGTCCGCAAACTGATTGCAAAACTTGATAAACCAACAAGCCCAAGGCAAGCTACAAATATGGCGAGAATGGTAAATGCAGTGAACACTTTTCCGAATTGCTCATCAGCATTGTATTGCTGCTCAAAATAATCATTCAGAAAAAAATATTCAAACGGGTGAGCCGGAAAGATTTCTTTGTATAATTTTTCTACCGAAGAAAAGTCGTGACGGAAGTTTTTAGTCGTTATATTAATAGAGAAGTAACTATAATCCCGGCTCCTGGAAGCAAAATAGTAAATAATTGGATCGTATGCTTCTTTTAAAGAACGCTGGTGATAATCTTTCATTACACCAATCACTTCGCACTTCATTCCAAAGTCCAGTTTTTGGTTCAATGCAGCTTCATTGGTTTTAAATCCGAGTCCGCGTGCAAGTGATTCATTGATGATAACATTTGCAAATTCATCTTTGGTCATATGCATTCCTATTGTATCGCTGATGCGAAATGATCTCCCTGCAGCCATCGTAATACCATAAGTTTGTGCAAAATGATCATCTATTTCCATCAGGTAAGTAATAAAATTCCTGGATGGATCATCGCCGAGTTTACGGATACTGTTTTTGGCAATGAGTGTACCACCCGGAATATCTGACGATGCAGTTACATGCTGTACAGCCGGGTTCTTTGTTAGGCTGGTTTCAAATAATGCAATTTTGTTGTAATAGCTTGAATCCAAAAATGCAGGCGCTTTTACAATGACCACCTGATCTTTGTTATATCCAAGCGATTGATTGCGCATAAAAGACAGTTGTGCGGCCACAGTGATAGCGCCACCAATCAACAGTATCGATAAAATAAATTGCAACGACACTAAAAACTTACGCAGTGCAATTCCCCTGTCTGAGCGGTTGAATGATCCTTTCAATACCAGCACCGGTTTAAATGCAGACAAAACAAATGCGGGGTAAACACCCACTAAAAATACACCCGATGTAAAAATGACTGCCAGCACAGGCCAAAACCATGCATTACGCCAAATTGCTGCAAGAGCAGTTCCAGTAAACATATTTTTACCCGCAAATGCACTGAAAAAAGGGAAGCAGCAAAGAACAATAATGAACGCAACCAGTAAGGAAAGTAAATTAATAACAGCCGATTCAATCATAAATTGCCAAATCAATTGTCGTTTTGTACCGCCTGCTACTTTGCGTATTCCTATTTCTTTTGCCCGCTCCAGTGATTTTGCGGTAGAAAGGTTCACATAGTTTATCCACGCAATCGTTAGGATGATTAAACCGATGATTGAAAGAAATCCTACCTGGCTTTCACTTCCGTTCACTTCTGCTTCTTTAACATAGGCAGATTTCAGGTGTATATCTCTTACAGGCTGCAAATGAAATGCACACCCAAAACTAAATTCCTTCATAACGGAACCCAGGTGCTTTTCAATAAATGCAGGAAATTTTTTTTCAATTTTTTGAGGATCAGTGCCGGGTGCCAGTAACACATAATTATAAAACTCAGGCCAGGTCCAGTTACTGCTCAACGAGCCATTGTTGTCTAACCCGCCTAAGGCAATAAGAATATCAAACTTGAGGTGCGAATTTTCTGGAACGTCTGCAAAAACGCCATTTACAGTTACAGGTATTTTTTGATTGAGGTGAAGTGTCTTGCCCATTGGATCTTCGTTGCCAAAATATTTTTTGGCTGTTGATGCCGATAAGGCGATGGTATTAGGTGCGTTTAATGCGGTAGCTGCGTTTCCTTTTATGAAAGGGTAAGAAAATAATTTTAAAAAATTACCATCGGCCAGGTACATTTTTGGTTCATTAAAAGTTGTTGTAACAAGGGATTTGTTTGTATACGAGACCGTAGTAGCGCTTACAAACAATGAGGGTGAAACAAGCCTTGCAAAATCACGCACTTCCGGGAAATCTGCCTGCATTGCGGGCCCAACAGCAGGATGATTGGTGGCCATTGTTGGAAGATTGGAAAAACTGCCGGAATATGAAATGGTTACCCTATATAGATCCGAAATATTTTTATTGAACTTATCATAACTTTTTTCAAAATAAACATATTGAAAAATAAAAAAACAAGCAGCCATCCCTATTGCTAAACCAACAATGTTTATAAATGAGTATAGTTTATTTTTTAAAAGATTTCTCCAGGCAATCTTAAAATAATTTTTTAGCATATAGTTGGTTTTTAACGCTTATCTACTGTCAATTTACGTTATTTATTTTTGTGTGATGCGTTTTGTAAGTGCGATTCATAATGACGTTCGATTCGCAATGATACTATCAACCAAAAGAAAACCCGTGCTACAAATTGCAGCACGGGTTTTTATATTTATTCCCTTTAGGGGCGGGGGTTTAATACCTATAATGTTCTGGTTTAAACGGACCGGCTTTAGGAATACCGAGGTATTCAGACTGTTCTGTTGTTAGCTCATCCAGTACAACACCAATTTTAGCAAGGTGCAAACGTGCAACTTTTTCATCGAGGTGTTTAGGCAAAACATACACTTTGTTTTCGTATGCTTTAGAGTTTGTCCACAATTCAAGTTGAGCCAATGTTTGGTTAGTAAA
Source organism: Chitinophagaceae bacterium (assembly GCA_044227095.1). Lineage (GTDB taxonomy): Bacteria > Bacteroidota > Bacteroidia > Chitinophagales > Chitinophagaceae > JACMLD01. Next base: position 2,820,927 of record JBGAFV010000001.1, read on the forward strand.
TGAGTTGCTCATTACAAAACTTGGGTGACCAGTAGCGCAACCAAGGTTTACCAAACGGCCTTCAGCAAGAATAATTACTTCTTTGCCATCAATTGTATAAACATCTACTTGTGGTTTAATAGTGTCTTTTGTATGGCCATAGTTTTTATTCAACCAAGCCATATCAATTTCAATATCAAAGTGACCAATGTTACAAACAATAGCTTTGTCTTTCATTACACGAAAATGTTTTTCTGTAATCAAATCGCGGCAACCACTTGCTGTAACAATAATGTCTGCTTCTTTTACAGCATCAATCATTTTCTTTACTTCAAAGCCATCCATAGCAGCCTGTAATGCACATATAGGATCAATTTCAGTAACAATAACACGTGCACCAGCGCCTTTTAATGAAGCAGCAGAACCTTTACCCACATCACCATAACTTCCTACTACTGCTACTTTACCAGCCATCATAACATCTGTAGCACGACGGATAGCATCTACCAAAGATTCTTTACAACCATATTTGTTATCAAATTTAGATTTGGTAACAGAATCGTTTACGTTGATAGCAGGAATTGGCAAAGTGCCTTTTTCCATTCTTTCGTATAAACGGTGTACACCTGTTGTTGTTTCTTCGCTCAATCCTTTAATATGCTGAATAAACTCAGGATATTTATCAAACACCATGTTGGTTAAATCACCACCATCATCAAGGATCATATTTAAAGGACGATCAGTACCACCAAAGAACAATGTTTGTTCAATGCACCAATCAGCTTCTTCCTGTGTTTGTCCTTTCCATGCAAATACGCCAATACCAGCAGCGGCTATAGCAGCAGCAGCCTGATCTTGTGTAGAAAATATATTGCAAGAGCTCCAGCGAACTTCAGCGCCAAGGGCTACAAGCGTTTCAATTAATACAGCAGTTTGAATAGTCATGTGAAGGCAACCGGCAATGCGGGCACCTTTTAATGGTTGCTTAGCACCATATTCTTCTCTTAACGACATAAGGCCCGGCATTTCTGCTTCAGCAAGACGGATTTCTTTGCGGCCCCATGCGGCAAGGCTCATATCCTTTACTTTGTAAGGAAGTTTTAAATCGACAGACTGCAATTTTGTTGACATGTTTTTATTTTTTAGATAAGAAGTGATGAATGAACGATGGATTACAAAGGTAGAATGGAAGAACAAAATATGCGTGTTTGTTGATAAGTTTAGAACAAAAATGTAGATTTACAGTATTAAACAGAACAAATGAACTGATTTGTATGGAAAAAGCACCCGAAAAAGAAAAATCAACTAATGCGTTGGTACAACTGGATGAGAAAGACAGGCTTATCCTTAAATTGCTTCAGGAAAATGCAAAAATAACTGTGCGTGAAATTGCTGCTAAAATACACCTTAGCACCACGCCTGTTCACGACCGTATTAAACGCATGGAAGATGATGGCGTGATTTTGCAATACGCAACACTTGTTAATCATGCAAAAGTGCGCAAAGGATTAATGGTGATATGTTACATCTCGCTGAAAGAGCACAACAAAAGATCCGGTGCAAAATTTATAAAAACAATTAATGAACTGAGCGAGGTAATTGAATGTTACAATATATCCGGTGAGTTTGATTTTATGCTGAAAGTTGTAACAGAAAGTATGGATGCTTATTATGATTTTCATGTTAATAAACTCGGGCAACTGGAAAATATTGGCCATATGCAAAGTACCTTTGTAATGGGGGTGGTAAAACAAACGCATTTGGTAGTTTGAGTCGTTGAGTCGTTGGTTCGTTGGTTCGTTGGTTCGTTGGTTCGTTGGTTCGTTGGTTCGTTGGTTCGTTGGTTCGTTGGTTCGTTGGTTCGTTGGTTCGTTGTAATTTTTGGCGATGCAAAGTATGTTATATTAGAGCAAACCCTGAAAGGGTTTAATAGCAATAGCCCCGAATAAAATTCGGGGAATAAATAAGAAGGTATCTCAACCCTGAAGGGGTTGAATTAAAGTAATAGAAGAAATCTCAAAATAAAACGGTTTAGTTATGCATACCTACGATACTTTATCAGAAGCAGTAAACGGACTTAAGCAACGTGGCTATAATATAGATTTCAATATTGTAGCAGACAGGCTGGTTTGTAACCACACACCTGCGTCGCTTGCGCCTGAAGAGTTTGAAATAACAGAAGTCTATCGGTTTGAAGGCGATACTGACCCTGCAGATGAAGCTGTGGTATATGCAATCGAAAGCAAACACAAACTAAAAGGTATACTGGTAAATAGCTATGGCGCTGGCGCAGATGCAGTGAGTGATGCGTTAATAAAGAAGTTGAAAGAAAGACATTGAAGTTTAGAGGAACATGCGTTGCGGCGTGTTCTGAAATGCAGGAATGCTATTTTTTTTGAGGAATTCATTTATCGCGAACGTGCCGCAAGTCACGTTCCAGCTTTTATTTTTCACCCTTAACCCCATAACAAACATGAGAAAAATTTTCTTGTTTCTTTTTATTCAGTCAGCATTCTTTGCTGCAGGTGCGCAGGACCTTCAACAAATTCAAAAAGATTTTGATGCCCAGGTAAAAAATTCAAAACTGCCCTATGGCCATGATTCGACAAAGGGCAAGTATTATTCAATACGCGGCTTTAAAATGTATTGCGAGATTTACGGTCAGGGACAACCGCTTTTAATTATTCATGGCAATGGCGGCTCTATCAACAATTTTATCTACCAGATTCCCTATTTTTCAAAAAAGTATAAAGTTATAATAGCAGACAGCAGGGCGCAGGGCAAATCAAAAGACGCCGCAGATTCGCTCTCGTACGAAATGATGGCGGATGATTATGCTGCATTGTTAACGGCTTTAAAAGTTGACTCCGCCTATGTTATTGGCTGGAGCGATGGTGGCATCGAAGGTTTGCTGCTTGCTATCCGCCACCCGGAAAAAGTAAAAAAACTAGCAGTAACCGGCGCCAATCTTACACCCGATCCTTCTGCAGTGAATGAGGATGTAATGGATTTGGTAATGCCTGCTTACACCGCATTAAAAAATAAAACTGTAAAAACGGAAGAAGAAAAAGCACAATGGAAATTGATGCGTTTGTTAGCGGACGAGCCGCACATACCTTTAACCGATTTAAATAAAATCCATTGCCCCTCCCTGGTTATAGGCGGCGACCATGATATACTAAAGCCTGCACACACTTTACTTATTTTTCAAAATATACCCAACGCTTATTTGTGGATATTGCCCAACTCTGGTCATAGCACACCTATTGTTTATAAAGATGCTTTTAATAAAACCGTTGGTGATTTCTTTGCTCAGCCATACAGGAAGATAGAAAAGGAAGCAAGGTTTTTTTGAGAATGTAAATGAATGATGAATGTGAAAATATGGAAATGTACCAATGTGGAAATGAGGAAGAAATCAGCAGCGAAGGAAGTCAGGTTTGCATACTAAGGTTTTAAGACTTTGGGGTTTGAAATTTAACTTCCTTCTTGATTGCGATAAATAAAAAAGCCGCTTTTCAGCGGCTCTTTTTTTTGGGGTGTTATGCATGGTTCTTATTAGCTCAGTTATTGTTTCTTTGTTTTGTTAAGTTTTGAATCAGGGATCTTTTCTTCTACCGGAGCCAGTTGTTTAAAATCTTCCTTAGCTACTTTATCTTCTTTGCCAAGATAAGTCCAGCTGATTGTTTTCATATACTTGTTAAAGGTGGTATTAAGATCAGCAGTTTTTACGAAATCTATTTTGTTGTTTATTTCATCAAACATGCGCCAGTTGCCCGATGCTTCGCAGAAACCAAGCTGCCCTGCTTGTGAAGCACTGGCTTCATTGGTCATATAATAATCTGTGAGGTATTCTTTCTTTTTATCTGTTACTTCTTTTTCAGTAAAACCGTTCTTTTTAATATCGTTAATAATATCAGTCATTACCTGCAGCGATTGTTTTGGATCTATTGTAGAGATATACAAGTTTGCTGTTGGTTGCTGAATGGTATTCTTGTTATAAAATGCTGCCGGCGCATAAGAAAGGCTGCGTTTTGTGCGCAATTCCACAAAATACCGATCATATAAAATGCTCATGGCAAATTCAAACAAAGGTCCGTCAGTAGTAAAATATTTTGGTGCATTTAATGTACCGAGTATATAGTTGGTAGCAATAGTGCGGTCTTTAATATTAGAACCAGGTTCGGTTACGCTTTTATATGTTGGCTTTTTTGCTTCAGTGCCAACTGGCAATTTAGCAATGGTGTTTTTAATGCTGGCAAGTAAATTGGTTTCATCTACATTGCCTACTACTACGAGGTAGCATTTTTTCTTGCCTAACAGTGATGCGTAATATTTTTTTGTATCAGCCAGTGTTAAACTATCTAAAGTAGAAGGGATGCCATTGGGAGATTTTGCATAATCAGATCCACCAAACAACTGATCTGTAGCAAGCTTACGCAGGTAAGAATCAGGATTTGATTCAGTTTGTTTGGCAGTGGCAACCATCTGGTTTTTTAGTACACCAAATTCATTTTCGTCCATTGCCGGGTTCAGGATAGCATCTGTAAACATTGCCCAGCTTTTATCAAAATTTTCTTTGAGGCATGTCATGGTTAGCCTGCTGTAATCTTTGGAAGAAGAAGAATTAAATGATGTTCCCAGTTTATCTGCTGCTGCCGCAAAAGCGTCTTTGTCCATTGATTTTGTGCCGCCGTTCATAGCAAGACTGAGTGCAAGTGCTTCAATACCTTGCTGCGATTCTTTAACGTTGGCAGTGCCACCTTTAATAAACAGGCTGGCAGTAACCACTTGTTTAGGCGTTTTTTTGTAAATGATTTTAAGGCCTTCGTAATTTATTTCTTTGGTATTGCTTTGCGCAAAACCAGCAACGGTTACAAAAGTTAATACAATAAGTGAAGCTATATGGTGAATACGTTTCATGATGAATTGTTTTATGAAATATTAATTAAAGAGTGCGTCAACATCTGTTACATTCCAGTTTTTTTGCTGACCCGGATTTAATGCCAGGCCCTTTACGCATGTTTTGCCTTTAATGTATTTTCTTATATAGTTATTAATATCTTCTCTTGTTATTTTATTGATTTCATCAATGTAACTAAAGTAATAATCAAGCGATGCAATGCTCCACCATTGTGTAAGTGTATGCGCATAATCAGATGTTACTTCACTGCCATATTTTTCCTGGTTGGCCAATTTTATTTTTGCTGTTGCCAGTTGCTCGTCTGTATAATAATCAGGCGCATCAAACTGGTTTAGCTGTTCCTGCAATACTTTAAATGAATTTTTAAATTTACCAGGATTAGGGACCATTAGTAAAGTAATAGGCCCAACATGCTGCTGTGTTGCATAGTTTATACCTGCCTGCAGCGCATAACCGCTATCTACAAGGTTTTTCTGAAATTTAGAATTTTTCTGAGTAAGAATGTATGAAAACACATCTGCAATTACAGTGCTCTTTACATCATTGCGTGTATCTGGACCGTGCCAGCCAATTTGTAAAACTGGTACCTGTGCATTGGGGCTGATAACTACAAAACTTAAAGAATCGGTTGGGTTTAATGGCTTAAATTCAGGTATAGGCCATTTTTGAAATGGATCAAAGTCACATGGTTTCCAATCGCCAAAAATATCGGCTACTTTTTTTACTATCTCATCGTTTTTAACATTGCCTGCTACTACCAGGATAGAATTATTAGGGTAATAATATTTGTCTTTAATAACGTTCATTTTTTCAGTAGTGCAATTGAGAATTACATCATGATCTCCAATTACATTTTTTCTTGAAAAAAGATCACCCCACATTTTGTGATTGAATTTATTGAACAGCGCAAAGTAAGGACTGCTTTCTGCCCTTTGAAATTCGCCGTCAACCACCGGGTTTTCTTTTTTCATTTCTTCTTTTAAAAATAACGGATAGCGAATGGCGCTGTTGAGGAATTGTAATCCTTCAGTAACTTCTTTACTGCCAAGTGTAAAAAAATAATTTACCCTTTCTGTATTGGTAGTTCCGTTAAACTGGATGCCCAGTTCGTGTATGCGGTCTAAATATTTCTCTTGCGAAGGGATGTCTTTGTTGGCTTTAAAAAACATGTGTTCATACAGGTGAGACAGGCCATTGTATTCCGGCGATTCTGTGAAAGAACCGTTCCTAACGGCAATTTCTACAGTTACAAGTGGAACTGAATTGTCTTCAAGTACCAATACTTGCAGGCCGTTTGGCAATTTTGAAAAATGAATATTTGATGGCCAGTTTACCTGGGCATCCATTTTGCCGGTTAAGGCTACACACAATACAAAAAACAGGAGTCTTTTTTTCATGAGCTTGTTTTAGTTTTAGTAACTGGTAAGGTAAACGAATTTACCAATTGTCAGAAGAAAATGTTAGTCGGCCCCAAGTTATTTATTAAACCCGAACAGTGTTTCAATAAATTTTGGGCGGTTGTATTTTTAGCTAAAAGGTTAATGCGGCAAGCTGTAAAAATAAATAGGGAAATACAGGTTTGCAACTTACCCATTTACCATGAGAGGGTTATGTAAACGTGTTTGTTTTAGAGGAGTTCTTTTACCATGTCTGCCACTATTTTATCTATTGGCAGGGTAACAGCTTCAGCAGAAAAATTATCCCAGTTTATAAAACGGAAGGTTTCTGTTTCTTTTTTTTCTTCATAAATTTTTTTCTCCCGTTCGTCAAAATCAAATGGTTTGGTGCGCAATGGCGCTGTAATGGGTTCCAGTGCACGGGCAAAATAGTAAATGGCGATGATCTGATCTTCTGGTTTAAAGGCGCTCATCTGGTAAAAATCGGTAGTGTAAATATGATGGCCTACTTCTACTTTTAAATTCATTTCTTCCATAAACTCACGGGCAAGGCAATCGCGGGTGCCTTCGCCCAATTCCAGTCCGCCGCCCGGAAATTTTGTATAATAATTACCGCGGATATGCTCATCGCTTACCAGCACTTGTTTCTTTTCATTAATTAATATTCCGTAAACCCTTATTGTAAACATAGAAAGTTTTTAAAACCATTTTTTCTTCATGAAATACCAACTGATGACAATGGATATGCCAATAGACAATATAAGTGGAACGTAAAAAGCATGTGGTTTATCTGCATAGGGTATAGGTACATTCATACCATAAATACCTGTTACCAATGCAGGCAATGAAAGAATGATGGTAATGGAAGTAAGCCGCTTCAATACATTGTTCATATTGTTATTGATGATGCTGGCAAATGCATCCAGCGTACTGCTTAATATATTGGTATAGATGTTTGCCATTTCCAGGCCTTGCGAAATATCTACTACCAAATCTTCCAGGAATTCTTTTTCTTCTTCATTAAGGCCAAGAAAATTGGTGCGGGCAATTTTCATTAATAGTATTTCATTACTGCGCAAAGCCGTTACAAAATACACCAGGCTTTTCTGTATTTTCATTAGCTCAAGCAATTCTTCGTTGCGGTTGCTATCGTACAGTTTTTGTTCCATCAGGTTTCGCCGCTGGTTAATTTCCTTCAGCGATTCCATATAGGTTTGAGTAATCTTTTCAAATATTTTAAGCACCATCATCTTCCGGTTATCGGGGTGGCGGTTTTGAAAAGTGTTGAGGAATTTTTTAATGGCGCCGTTTTCAAAAGAGTTTACTGTTACAATTTGGTTGTGGGTAAGAATTATACAAATAGGAATGGTGATGTAATAGGCATCACTCTCATTAAAAGAATTGTTTTCTGTAGGCGTTTTAATTACGATGAGTTTTACATTATCATCTTCTTCAAAACGGCTGCGTTCGTCTATATCGAGTGAGTCTGAAAGAAAGTCTCGCGGAATATCCAGTTCTTCCGACAAAGCAGAAAATTCTTCCTGTTTCAGTGGTGGCAATATATTTACCCATGCACCAACATCGGCCCTGTCTATAGAAACGGTTTTGTAGTCTATATTTTTAAAGTACTGGATCACAGTTTACATTGTTTAGGTTTCCTGGTCGTTCTTAGTTCAATAGTTCGGAGTTCATAGTTAGGAAGTTCACAGTTGTTTTATTTTAAGTTCATGAAAATAGACCAAATCTTTTCAATGCTGGTTTCAGCATAAAACTAACGAACTGCGAACTTTCGAACTGTTTAAACTACTATATCACCTTCGTACACTTTCTCAGCAGGGCCGCACAAGAAAATATTTGCGTAATTGTCATCCCCCAGTCGATCGAATTCAACGGTAAGTTTGCCGCCTTTTGTTGTTACAACAACATCATTGTATCCATTCTCGTTGTGGTAGCATACCAATGCAGAAGCGGTAACGCCTGTTCCGCAACTATAGGTTTCGTCTTCTACACCACGTTCGTACGTGCGTACAATAATTTCATGGCCGTTTTTCTGTTCTACAAAATTTACATTGATGCCTTTTTCTGCAAACTCATCGCTATAGCGTATGTCGCGGCCTTTTTTATACACATCATAGTTCATTACATCGTTGATCATTTTTACATAATGCGGCGAACCGGTATCGAGTAAAAAATCTGGGCCATATTCTGCTATTTTTTTTACGTCTTTCATTTTGAGACTAACTGTTCCGTCTGGATCAATTTCTGCTTCATGCGGGCCGTCTGATGCAATGAAGTGATAGACGCTTTTGTTAATACCATTATTATGCGCAAATTTTACAAGGCAACGTCCTCCATTACCGCACATGCTGCCTTCTGCGCCATCGGCATTATAATATTTCATTTCAAAATCGTAACCGGTTTTTGTGTTCAGCATCATGAGACCATCTGCACCAATGCCGAAACGCCTGTCGCAGATATGTTTTACCTGTTCATTGCTAATGGCATTGTATTTTCCATCGCGATTGTCGAGTATTACAAAATCATTTCCTGTGCCCTGGTATTTATGGAAGTGTATTTTCATTGTTTTTGATTGGTTAGCTGTTAGCTGTTAGCTGTTAGCTGTTAGCTGTTAGCTGTTAGCTGTTAGCTGTTAGCTGTTAGCTGTTAGCTGTTAGCCAAGTCCTTTTTGCTTTGCAATATTACTACAAATAGCAGCCTTTTGTTTGATTATTGTGTTATTCATTTGCACCGGTGCGTGTCTTCATGAAATAGGATTTAATTAAGAAATGGTGCGTGGGGACACGTACCATGGCATAGTACAAGGAGTACGCATAACACAATATTCAAGATCACCAATGTTACTTCATATGAAGTGTGCGACGCAAGGATGCTTAATCTTTGTTACTACTGCCGGCTACATAAAATATTTTATTTTCTGCTTTCTACTCACCACTTCCTGCTTTACAACTTACCTATTCTCTCCAATGTTGTTTTAATAAGCGTTTCCATTACAGAAGCTGCGTCGTTTGAAAACTGTTTTTCAATGCGGTTGGCAACAATGGCGCTGAGGCTTAGGCATTGATGGCCTAACAGTTTGCCCAAACCGTAAATGCCGGCGGTTTCCATTTCAAAATTGCTAATGCGGTGCTGACCAAAATTAAAACTGGTTAAACTGTCTACGAGGGCGGGATTGCTTAGGCCTAGTCGCAATACTCTTCCTTGCGGACCATAAAAGCCCGGGCAGGTAACCGTTATACCATGATGAAAGCCATCTACAAAATGTTTTAGCAGGCTACTGCCTGCGCCGGTTATATAGGGCCTTGCAAAATTATCGTTGAATTGTGTTTGTGTAATAAAAGAAGAAAGCAATTGCTTGTCTTCATCGTTATGTTCTAACCGGTAAAAATTAAGCAGGTTGTCGATGCCAAGTCCATGGGTGGAAGCCACACAACTGTCTACCGGTATATCTTTTTGCAAAGAACCGGAAGTGCCTACCCTTATAATATTGAGCGATGTTAATTGTGGTTTGATCGTTCTTGTATTGAAATCAATATTTACAAGTGCGTCCAGTTCATTAAGTACGATATCTATATTATCTGTACCGATGCCTGTTGAGACAACGGATATGCGTTTATTGCCGGAATAGCCGGTATGGGTTACAAACTCGCGGTGCTGGTTTTTGAATTCAATTTTATCGAAAAATTTACTGACTGCAGATACCCTGTCGGGATCGCCTACCGTTATAATAGTAGTAGCAAGTTCTTCGGGGCGGGTATCTAAATGGTAAACGGCGCCCCTTTGGCTGATAATAAGTTCAGATTCAGCAATTCTTTGCATGGATAATTTGTGTTTTGGCGAACGAAGTTCCAGTTTTTTTGAAGATTCTTCGCCAAAAACTTCTATTTTTGCCGGGTTAAAAAATGGTCCTTTGGCCGAGTGGCTAGGCAAAGCTCTGCAAAAGCTTCTACAGCGGTTCGAATCCGCTAGGGACCTCCAGTATAGAATGCAAAATTGCGCAAAGACCTGCAAATGATTCATTTGCAGGTCTTTAATTTTTAGCCCCAATCTTCTAATGCCACTTCAATTAAAGGTTACAAAGCAGAAATTATAACTGTCAATGATTATTATGCTTTTGTATGCAAATGCCGGAATAAAGTTTACGCAAAGTAACAGTAGTTATGGTTATGAGCTTAATGGTAAAGAGGAATCAGATGAAGTTCATGGCGATGGAAACATTTATTATGGATTTAGAATTATAATCCGCAAATAGGTAAGTTTTTGAGTTTGGATCCCTTGACGAAGAAGTATACCGCGTTAATACCGTATTAGTTTGCAGGTAATACACCTATTGCTGCAATTGACCTGGTGGGTTTACCAGTGACTGAAAAAGAGAGTATATTTTTGAACTGTTAGATAAAACTCAAGTTTTGGTTATTAATAGCTAGACCATAAAATACTCAGACTTTAAAAGATTTCGAAAACCGAAAGAACATGAAACGACTCATATGTTTCCCCTAATGAGGGGCGGAGCAAAGGTAAAAGCTCAATAAGCACAGCATATAATATTCGGTTTGCTGCAAAGCTGGCCGTTGTTGGAATAATCAGCAATAAATCTTTAATCAGTGTTCCCGGTTTTTTTTTGAAGGTTAATTTTTCTTTTATATTTTTAGTTATTCGGCATCCTTTTAAAACCTTAACCCTCTAACTCATACGGATGCATTTCAGAATTTTTAACAGGAACAATTTTAATAAGTTACTCCAATCGAAAATACTCCGATCATTACTGCACAGTCTGGTGCTTGTTTTGCTGGCAGTGATTGCGCTTAATCTTGATTATAATTTTGCTGCTGAAGAAGAACAGGTAAAACTATTATCCAACCTGAACGCTATCTTTCACACAAAAAAAGATTACACCGGCCAATTCGTATTTATTGATGTAAGCGGCAGCAAGGCACTGGTACCACGCCAGGATGAAGCTGGTAATTATGTAATTACAGACCGCATGCAACTGGCAACTTTCTTCACGCTTCTTAACAAACAGCCGACTGATTACAATTATATAGTCTGCGATCTGCTATTTGATTTGCCTTCTGACAATGACTCCATATTGTCCCAGCAAATTGATGCAACACCACGTGTAGTTTTTCCATATTCCAGAGAAACCGCGGGCATTTCTTTCCCGGTTACAAAAAACGCACAGACGGCCTATGCAGGTTATAAAATATCCTCAGGTTTGCAATCAACACCGGATATTGTAAAATATCAGTACCTACCTGAACCAGGATTACGCACTATACCGCTGGTACTTTATGAAAACAGCCGCAACCGAGCCGCAGTAGTAAATGCTGGCTTACTCTGGTTTGGAAGCCAGGCATGGTTTAACAATACCATCTTTGATCCCCGTATCAGTAATGAAAACCTGGTTGATACTGCAGGGAACAGCAAGCTAATGCCACTTGGCGATATTATTAACCTGCTCACCCATCACCCCGAACTTCTGAAAACACTTTTTAAGAATAAAACAATCCTGATTGGAGATTTTGAAAACGATGTGCACGAAACATATGCCGGGAAAATGGCCGGTCCGCTTATTATTTCAAATTTGTTTCTGGGGCTGCAACAGGAAGATAATAAGATATCCGGCTGGTGGTTGCTGTACTTACTTGTGGTTTGTTGGTTATTATCTTACTTGTTGCTTTATCCGCCAGAACGTTTTGAAAAAGTAGAAGCATGTTTGAAAAAAACAATACTGGGCAACCTGTTGCCAGACCTGTTGTTTTGTGCATTATTGGTTTTTGTGGCTTCATTTTTTTCTTACCTCATTTTTCACAAGCATATTGACGTAGTATTGGTGGCGCTGTATATGACTGGTTTTCACTTTGTACGTGAAAGAATAAAAAATAAAAAAAAAGTAAAAAGAAAAAATAAAAAATGAATTGGTTATTGTGGATTTGTAGTTTTTTTCAAAGTGGCGGAGATATTTATTACGTGTCTCACGTTGCTGGCAGTGTATGCAATTATACCAGCGGAAAGCAAGTGGAAATCGGCGATAAGATGTCGTTAAAAGATTCCCTGGTTTTTAGTTCTGCCGGTGACCGCGTTGCCGTTATTAACCCGGTAAAAGGACGGTTTGTTGTACAAAAAATAAAGCAATTGCCTCCTGGCAGGCTGCCGGGCATTATCCTGGCGATTAATGAAAATTTAGTACCAGCTAACACCAGCCACACCCTGGCAGGCCGTGGAGTAATCTCTAATTTGTATGATTTAAAACTTTTTTTTACCAGTTTGGCAGCGCAAAAAAATGATACTGTTGCCCCGCTGCTGCTTGTAGATACGTTGCGCTTTACCATAGACAAAAACAAGTTTTCTGATCGTCAGAATAAATTCTTTTTTGTACGCTACACACTAAACAATGAAATTATTAATAAGCGCTTGGCATATCATGAGCCTTCCACAGCGGCGGATTCATTAATGATATTGATAGACCGGTCCGTACAGGTGGTAGATAATAAAAAAATCGATCCAAAATCAACAGGCACGATGCGGCTATTTTATTATGATGCATCTCAAAAGACTTCAGAACCGGTAGGCATCTTTATGTTGAATAGTACATCGGGCAAAAAACTGCTGCAGGAAACGAAAGTACTATATGAAAACCTGCTCCGGTTTTACCAAAATGATGCAGTGACAGCCGCCGCAGAAACAAGTCGGGAAATAGTAAATAACTATGGCTATTGCGACCCCGCTACCATGCGTGATGTACTGATGGCAGCTGGTGCTGATAAAAGAAATTAAAAATTTGCTTGACTTATAACCTTATCTAAATATGAGAAAATGGTTGATGGTAATCGTCAATAGTTTTGCATTGTTTGCCTCTGCTCAGTCCGATGCACCCGAACTTGTATTGCCCTCCGGGCATCTGGAAGAAATTAATTGCACCGCATGGTCGCCGGATGGTAAATTTATTATTACTGGCAGCAGCGATCTCACCATTCATAGTTGGGAAGCCGCTACCGGCCGTGAAATACGCACATATCGTGGCGCTGCTTCACGTATTAGGGTAGTTAAATTTTCTCCCGATGGTACCAGTTTTGTTGCCGGCTGTGAGGACGGTAAAATATTGCGTTGGGATCTTGTTTCCGGTACTTTGCTCAATGTAATGAATGTACATACGGCAGCGGTATTGTGTATTGATTTTTTTTCTAATACGCAATTCCTGTCAGGTGGTATGGACAAAGCTGCGCGGGTTTGGGATATTAGTGAAAACCGCGCCACTACCACTGTATATGAAAAACAATACACTATACATTCAGTGGCATGGTATCCGGGTGGCAACTTCTTTTTGACCGGCGGCGGTGATCATCCTGAGACTAAGGGAACAACAGAACAAACAGACTTTCCTGTGAAGTTGTGGAACGTAAATGGTACTCAGGCAAAAATGTTTAAAGCAGGCTGGCTTGATATAGCAGAGGATGCGAATATTGCAGGTTTTTCTCCCGATGGTCAATTTGTATTTGCCGGTTATTTGTTTGGCGGACGGGTATTTGATGTGTCTAAAGAAAGCAAGCCAACCGATAAAGTAAAAGGATACATAAAATTTGGTTGCATGGGCCCTGGCGCCAAAACTGTACTCGTCGCCAATCAGAAAGATATAGATTTGTTTGAATTCCCTTCTGGTAAAAAAATCCGCAGCTATGAGCGTTTGCCAAAAGATATTACTTCAGTTTGTTTTTCTCCGGATGGCAACTCAATTGTATACAGTACAGTTAGCAAAACGGCCGTTGTTATGGATGTCCTCAGCGGTGAAATTAAAACACGTCTTATCGCCAGAAGCGGTGGCGTGTTAAGTGTTGTTTTCTCACCTTACGGCAAATTCCTGGCAACGGGCGGAATAGATGCAACTGTCAAAATCTGGGACATAGAAACAGGTGTTCTGGTAGATGTGCTGAAGGACCAAAAATACCCGGTGCGGTGCCTGGCTTTTTCACCAGACAATAAAAAGATTGTTGCTGGCTGCCTCGAAAATACGGGCACGTTGTATGATATCGCTACTGGTAAAGCATTGTATAGTTTTAAAGGAGGATCCGGCAGCGTCATTTTTTCACCCGACGGAAAACATTTGCTGGCGCTGGACCGAACAATCGAAAATAAATTTTACATGTATGAAACAGAAACCGGCAAACTTGAAAAAGAATTTAGCCGGCCGGGAATAAAAATTGCCAAAAGCCGTGTAAATATTTGCGGAGTGTTTTCGCCTGATGGCAAAACAATTTACATAGGCGGCACAGAAGATCACCCGGTTGAAGGACAAGATGGGCACTGGGCTTCCTACGGCGAGATACAAGTGTATGATGTACCATCAGGAAAATTTGTTAAACAACTAGCAGATCGCCAGAACCCAATTATAACGTGTATGGACATATCCTCTGATGGCCAGACGCTGGTAACTGGCAGCAGTGGCAACACAATATGTTTCTGGAACCGCGTATTAGGTGTTAAAACCTCCGGCTATGAAATACACAAAGATGTTGTGATGTCAGTAAACTTTTCGCCCGATAATAAAACGGTGCTTACATCAAGCCTGGACGGTACCGCGAAAATAATAGATAGTAAATCTGCTTCCACAATAATTGTATTAAGAGGACACACCGCAGCTTTATGGGGCGCCAGGTTTTCGCCTGATGGAAAATATGTAGTAACAGTAAGCTGGGACAATACCACCCGTCTATGGAATGCAGCTTCTGGGGTTGAATTAGCAAGGCTTACACCGGTGGATACTGATCAATGGCTCGCAGTTACGCCTGACGGATATTTTGACGGCTCTGAAAAAGCATTGCACACTTTATATTACACGTATAAAGAACATGTTTTTCCGCTGGAACAATTAAAACCCAAGTATTACAGGAAAAAGTTGGTGCCCATTTTATTGGGTTATGAACAAGGTGAATTGCGCGGAACTGGTCCTTTCCTGGCAAGCTCATGTTATCCGGAGGTAATTATTAATAACACCGTTAACCCCCGAAATCCGGTAGTAACGGTACAACTAAAAGATCTTGGTGGCGGCATTGGAGCTGTGCATGTAAAAATAAATGGTACCGAAGCATATGAAGATATTCGCACACTGGTGAAAGACAAAAAAGAATTAACCGGCGGCAATGTTCGTATAGCAGTGCCACTTGCTGCAAGTAAATTAATGAAATGGGGGTCTTCAAATACAATAGAGGTAGTGGCTTATAATGCAGAAAATTCGCTGAGCACACCACCTGTTTCAATTCGTATTGACACGCCTAAACAAATTAAATAAAGACATTCATGGTGCATCTAAGGATTTTAATAAAGCATATACTTTTTTTACTATTGTGCCATAACATTTTTACTGGTACTGCACAAATAAATGGACCAAGGCTTGTATTCCCATCCGGTCACCTGGCTCCGGTAAATGCTGTTGCGTTCTCCGTTGACGGAAAATATGTATTGACGGGCAGCAGTGATCTCAGCATACGTGTTTGGGAGTCTGCCAGTGGAAAAGAAGTGAGGATGTTGTCGGGAGCGATAGCGGCTGTAAGCGTCGTGAAAGTTTCTCCGGATGGTAAAATTGTCTTAGGAGGTTGCGAAAACGGTCAGGTATTGGTGTGGAACTACGAATCTGGTTTGCTGGTCTCCAGGTTATCACTCCATTCCGCAGCAGTGACCGCTATTGACTTTTTTTCCAATACAAAGTTTTTGTCGGGCAGCATGGATCGTTCCGCACTGCTGTACGATTTACAGGCAGGTAAAACAATTACATCAGTACGTGAACATAAATACACCATTCACTCAGTAGCTTATTTTCCGGATGGTGGTTTTTTTATGACAGGAGGCGGAGATTGTCCGCCTGGTCAACAGACTGGTTCAGAAGATCCCTCCGTAAAAATGTGGGACCTGCAGGGCAACCAGGTAAAAACTTTCCGTGGGGGATGGCTGAGTGAGAATGACGATGTAAACCTGGTTGGTTTTTCTGCCGACGGCCAGCTTGCATTTGCAGGATACCCGCTTGCTAGCAGGTTATTCGACATCTCCGCAAATGCAAAAGTCAAAACAAAAGTTGCGGCGGCTGTAAAATTTGGTTGTATTTCACAAGACAGAAAAATGATCCTAAGCGGTGCCGGGTATGGCGTACTTGAATTGTTTGACTTTGCCACCGGCAAAAAATTATTGACTTATACTAAGCTACCTGTAGACAGTGTTTCATCGGTGGCATTTTCGCCAGATGGAAGCAAGATCGCTTGCGGTGCCGGTAACCGTGCATTTGTACTGGATGCAGTAAGCGGAGAAGCCATTAGCCGCCTGGAAGGAAAAAGCAGTGGCGTATTATGTGTAGGGTTTTCGCCTTTTGGAAAATACCTGGCTACCGGTGGAACAGATGCCAGTATTAAAATCTGGGATATGGAAGCAGGCAGCATGGTGAAAGTGCTTGGCGGACAAACGCAACCAATCAGCAGCCTGGCGTTTTCGCCCGATAACAAAAAAATTGCTGCTGCATCAATGGCCAATACAGGTAATGTATATGATATTAACTCAGAAAATATAGTGTACGGGTTCAATGGTGGTTCAGGCTCTGTACTGTTTTCGGCTGATGGCACCAAATTACTTACTGTAGATAAAAAGGCTGATAAATATTGGGGATTGTTGAATGCCGTGAAAGAAAGTAAAGTGCTGCTCTATAATGCTGAAGATGGGAAATTACAACAGGATTTTCATAAAAAAGATTTGCTGAGCTTGGGACGTAACCGCGTAAATACCTGTGCGGTGTTTTCTCCCGATGGCAAAATAGTATATGTAGCCGGTTCAGAAGAATTTCCGCTAAAAAACAATCGCGATAAATATGAGTCTTTTGGTGAAATACAAATGTGGAATGCAGTGACAGGTAAATATCTTAAAGCGATGCCCGACCAGCACAATCCAATCATAACATGCATGGATATTTCTGCTGACGGTAAGCTGCTGGTGACTGGTAACAATGAAAGCAGTATTTACTTCTGGAACCGTGCTATGGGAAAGCAAACAGGAGGATATAATATTCATACAAAAGCAGTGAGCACAGTTAATTTTTCTGCGGATGGAAAATACCTGCTTACCGCCAGTTATGATAAAACTTCCAAACTAATGGATATTGCTGCAGAAAAAACATTGCAAACGCTAAAGGGGCATGAGGCAGAACTATACGCAGCCCGGTTTTCACCTGATGGTAAATATATTGTTACAGTAAGCTGGGACAACAGTACCCGTTTATGGAATGCTTCAACCGGGCAGGAACTGGCCCGCCTTGTATCGGTGGACAGGGATCAGTGGTTTGTTATAACACCCTCAGGGTATTTTGACGGATCTGAAAAGGCACTTAAAACTATTTATTATTCTTACAACGACAATGTATTTGCGTTGGAGCAACTTAAACCAAAATATTATAAAAAGGGATTATTGCCTGTATTGTTGGGTTATACAAAGGGAGACTTGAATAATATTCAGCCATTTTCAGTATCGATGTTTTATCCGCAGGTGAGTATCAATAACGCCGTTAATGCACGCAATCCTGTTTTATCTGTACAGGTAAATGATCTGGGCGGAGGTATTGGCAAAGTGCTGTTGCAAATTAATGGCGAAATAGCTTATCCGGATATTCGCGTATTGTTGAAAGACAAAAATGAGCTTGCCGGATCTGTATTACGTATATCCGTTCCCCTGGCTACCAGCAAACTGATAAAATGGGGACAGCAAAATGATATTGTGGTGCTGGCGTATAATAGGGAAAACAGTCTTTGCTCACCAGCCGCAACCGTACATTTTGAGGCGCCCAAAAAAATAAAATAAACAGGTTGAAAAAAAAGAATGAAATATTATTTATGTTGTTGCTACTGCTGAGCAACATGAAAGTTGATGCACAGGTTGCAGAGGTAATAGTGCCGGTGGGCCACAACGCACGGATAAATAATATTTGTTATTCCCCCGATCACAAGCTAATGGCCACTGCAGCCGGAGAACTAACAGCAGATAAAACGGTTACAGGTAACTTGGTGAAAGTTTGGGATGCCTACAATGCAAATGAATTGTTTACCCTTAATGGTTTTTTGCAGCCGGTTACTACACTATGTTTTTCACACAATGGACAATACCTTGCCGGCGCCACCGAAAGCGGCCAGGTCATTATATGGGAGCTTAACGGAGAAGCCGAATTTCAACGGCTGGAATGTGGTAACCACGTTAAGTCACTTTCATTTACTGGCGATGACGCATCTATCACGGTGGTTACTGATAAGATAACCATATGGGATATCAGTTCAGGGAAACAGATTCAAACAACAGGCCTGGAAAATAACAACTTCAATGATCTTGCTTTTGACGGCACAGGCAATTTACTGGCCATCGCTGAAACACGTCGCGACATCAGTATCTATCGTGCAGGTGTTTTTCAAAAAAAAATTGAAGCTTTTACCGGGTCATGCCGTCGTTTGGTATTTACAAGTGATGGGAAACTGGCTTGTCTTGGAACAAATGTGAGTTTAAATGGGGAAGTAAAAAGTGTTTTTAAAAGCATTGAATTGCGTGGCCAGCAGGAAGCCTTTACACAAAACGGTACGTTGCTTACTACCGGTAACCAGTACACTATTTCAGGTAGTGGCCGCTACTTGGCAGTTGCCGAAGGAAATGCGGTGGTTGTACGCGAAAGCGAAACCGGTCGCCAGGTGCAGCGCTATTCAAACAGATATACAGATAATGATAGTATGTATGCAACAGCGATTTGTTTTGGTTCTGATGAAACAACAATCTCCATTGCTTATGGGAATATGCCATTTGGACGGCATGAGATTGTTCAGTATTCCCTGAAATCTTCTTTGCCACAACTGGTTTTTATCGGGCACGCAAAAATGCCGCAAACGGCTTTTTTTTGTGATAACGGCGAGTCGGTTGTAGCGGGTTACAATACCGGAAGTAGTTCGCTATTCTGGGATTTAAAAAAAGGCAAGATTAGCAAACAGGGTAGAATGGGTGAGGAAATGGTTTCACCCAACGGTCAGTTTACTCTTTGGCAGCAAGACAATGAATGGATGGTTGAGCAAACTGCCACGCACAAATCTTTTGCACTTACCGGTAATAAACCATTGATGTTTTCTGCCAATGGTGTTTTTTTGCTCACTGTTGCAACCGGATCCCTGCAAAACAAAAGCCCTGAATACAGTGTATTTGATTTGAATGCAGCAACTTCCATCAGGACTATACCGCTTGAAGGTTCAGTACAAATTTCGCCAGCAGGTAATTACATTGCAGAGCAAATAAAAGTTGCTAACAATATAACGTGGCGGTTTTACAATATAAAAACCGGAAAGATATCTGGTACGCTTACACAGGTTTCCGGTATAAATTTTTCAGCCGATGACGGACTGGTGGCAGCCGTTGTGAACCCGGATAATACATCGCTTAACATCTGGAGAACTACTGATTTACGGCTGATGGCTTCGTTGCGACATACAGAACGGGTGTGGGATTATAATTTCATCGCAAATGGGCGCCAGTTAATAAGTGGCAGTGCGGATAATACAGCACGTTTGTGGCTTATTGAAAGGGCGGCAGTAATTACAACTTTCAGGGGGCACAACAGTACGGTAAGCAAACTTTGTTTGTCGCGTGATGAAAAGTGGCTGGCGACCGGTGACCTTGCAGGAGCAATAAAATTATGGGACGTTGCTACTGGTAAGGAATTATTGGGTTTAAATGGGCATACCCAGCGGATAAGTTCTCTTCATTTTTCCGCCAATACAAAATACATGCTTTCTGCAAGTGATGATTATACTGTTAGGCTATGGGATATTAAAGCTGGCGGCGAATTGGCAAAACTCTATGCAATCGATTCTGCTGATTTTATGATAGGAGAACCCGATGGTTATTATATGGCCACTACCGGTGCTGCCAAAAAATTACATTTTAAAGTGGCAGATCAAACTTTTTCGTTCGACCAGTTTGATTTGCAATTTAACCGGCCCGATGAAGTATTAAAAAAAATCGGATTGGCATCTCCTGATCTGCTGGCTATGTACCGGCATAGCTATGACAAGCGATTGAAAAGAATGGGATTTGATCCGTTTACTTTTGAAAAAGACAGGAGCTTCAACGTACCCGATTTACAAATAGCGGATCGGTCGGCTATTTCGCCGGTGGTCAATGTTCCCTTGCTAAAGTTTTCAATCAATGCCAATGATGAGCAATACCGGCTGGATCGCCTGAACCTTTATGTAAATGGGGTGCCTGTATATGGTTCAACGGGTTTATCGCTTAAGCAAAATAATACGCGGCATTTGCAAAAGGAGATTAGTCTGCGATTATCTACCGGTAAAAATCGTATAGAAGTGTCTGTATTAAATGAAAAAGGCGTTGAAAGCATAAAGCAGCAAATTATTACGGAGTATGTATCCAGTTCGCAAAAGCCAGCACTTTACCTGGTTACAATCGGTGTGAGCAATTATGTCAATCCAAAAATGAACCTCACCTATGCAGCTAAAGATGCTATCGATTTTTCCACAGCATTCAATGAGAAGATAAATGGTTTTAGTAAAATTATTCCACTTCAACTAACCAATGAGAAAGCAACCCGTAGCGCAATCATGCAAATAAAAGCCAGCCTCATCAATACACATGAAGATGATTATGTAGTGCTATTTTATGCGGGTCATGGAATATTGGATGATAGCCTGGATTATTATCTGTCTACGTATGATATGGATTTTTCGTACCCTGCGAAAAAAGGTCTTCTGTACAATGACCTGGAAAGTTTGCTGGATGGTATTCCCGCAAGAAATAAAATATTGTTGCTGGATGCCTGTCACTCTGGTGAAGTTGATAAAGAAGATGCAAAAAAAATAACGTCTGCCAGTATCGAACAGGGGGTAGTAAGTTTCAGGTCTGCAGGCGGAAATAATGTAGCAGCAAAAGATCAGGCTGCTATGCAATCTGCAGAGTTAATGAAGCAATTGTTTGTAGACCTTCGGCGTGCAAGTGGTGCAACTGTTATTTCATCAGCAGGGGCAAATGAATATGCACTCGAAGGAGACAGTTGGAAGAACGGGGTTTTTACATACAGTCTTTTATCCGGATTGAAAGAAAGCAAAGCTGACTTGAATCATGATGGAAAAATTATGCTTTCTGAATTGCAACAATATGTGCAGCAGAGGGTATCTTTTCTAACCGCGGGTAAACAAACGCCGGTTTTGCGTACTGAAAACCTGGCCAACGATATACAAATATGGTAAGTGAATACTTTCTTAGATGAGATACGTTTGTCTACAGTGGAGCTTATTGGTAAAGCAATAAAGCATGGATGGGTTTAAGAATTTTTTAAACTGCATTAAAATCTTTGAAAAAGATTTTAATTGTAATAATATTGAATAAAAACTGGTTTAGTAATCAGCAAGTACGTTATACTTCATCAATTTATTTTTATTGCGCAGAAATTTTTTAAGTTATTGATCACATTCAATCTGTTAATTTTAGGCTTTTTGAAAAAAGCGTTATGAAAATTTTACTTGTTGAAGATGAACCTGCTGTTGCTGAAATCATTAATAAAGGGCTTACTGAAAAGGGATATTCAATTACCATAGCGGCTGATGGGAACACTGGCCTGGATCTGGCATTGAATAACTCGTTCGATATTTTCATTTTTGATATTATGCTTCCGGGCATTAATGGCATACAGCTTTGTAAAAAAATTCGGCAGGAAAAAATATTTACACCTATTCTTTTCTTAACAGCACTTGGCACAACGGAAAACATTGTTGCTGGTTTAAATGAAGGTGCTGATGATTACCTTGTAAAGCCATTTAAATTTGCAGAACTGGAAGCCAGGATACGATCATTAGGCCGCCGAAAACAACTGGCTATTGCAGACAATGATGTACAGTATATAGGTAATTTCAGTATAGATTTTAATGCAAAGCTTGTTTATAATAACGGACAGCAGGTAATGCTTACACCAACTGAGTTTAGGCTACTGGAATATTTTGTACGCAATAAGAACAGGGTGCTTTCGCGAATTGATATACTTGGACATGTTTGGGGTATTGATTTTAATATGGGTACCAATGTAGTTGATGTATATGTAAATTACTTGCGCAAGAAAATAGCCGGGGCCCAGGATCAAAAATTGATACAAACTGTTGTTGGAATGGGCTATATGATGAAAACATGATGCAGGTGCTATGAAAATTCAAACAAAGACAACACTCTTATTTACTACACTTACTGCTGCTGTTTTTATTATACTAGCAGGTACGGTTTACTATTTTTCAAACGAGTTTGCGCATAACGATTTCTACAAACGATTAGAGCTAAGGGCTATCATTTCTGCAAAGCTTCATTTTGAGCAGGGACATATCTCAACCCAATCTTTTAAAGACTTGCAGAAACAATACCTGGAAAAACTTCCTGCAGAAGAATCTTTTATTATAAAAGTGGACAGTAGCGGAGAGCCATTGCCGCCTGTTCCTTCAGGAACGCCTGTTTATTATTTAAAAAATATTATTAAGGCTGAAGGCGAAACTGTTTATCACCAGAAAGGATTTTTGCATTTTGCAGGGTTGCTATACAAAGACAAATCCGGCGATTTTTTAGTTGTTGAATCTGCGCAGAATACTTATGGCTATGAAATTATAAAACGGTTAAAAAACATTCTTATCATTACACTGGTTGCTTCAGTTCTTGTTATTTATTCAGTTGGGCTTTATTTCTCAAGAAAAACTTTTCAACCATTCCGTTATATCACCAATAAAGTGGTAACCATAAGTGAAACCAATCTTCACCTTCGTTTAAAAGAACAGAAAGGCAGCGATGAAATAGCTGAGCTTATACGCACCTTCAACAATATGTTCGACAGATTAGAGACTGCATTTGAAACACAAAATAATTTTGTAAGCAATGCCTCGCACGAACTGCGTACACCGTTAACATCTATTGTAGCCGAAGCTGATTATGCACTTTCACGTGAAAGAAATGCAGACGATTACCGGCAAAGTCTTGCTAGTATTGTAAAGCAGGCAGAGAAGCTGCAGCAGCTTACGGGCGGATTGCTTTCTTTAGCACAAACTACGTTTGATGGAAAAAAGCAACGTTGGGAAAAGCTTCGCATTGACGAATTGCTTATTGAAGCAAAAGCACATACCAATGCAGTTTTTAATAACAGGATTATTATTGAAATGCAGAATTTGCCTGATAATGCGGAGGACATAACTATCCTCGGTAATTATGATTTGCTGAAGATTGCCATTGGCAATATTATGCTTAATGCCTGCAAGTATTCTGGTACGCAACCAGTAACTGTGCAACTTGCCATTGATGTAATGATGGTGCGCATTACTATAAAAGATCAGGGTATTGGTATTCCTTTGGATGACCTTAAACATATTTACGAACCATTCTTCAGGGCATCTAATGTACGTGGTGTTGAAGGTTATGGAATTGGAATGCCGCTTTCATTTAATATTATACGGATGCACAAAGGAAACATTGTGGTTGAATCTGTTGAAAACAAAGGAACAACAGTTATAATTAGCCTGCCTGTTTGTTAAGGATACCAAAGCACAAACTTTATTCAGTCTTTCCCCAAACCTTTCTAATACTTTTCTAATAACATTCTAATTGCATTCTCATTTCGTTCTTAGGCCTTTCTAATGTTTTGTGGGCAGTTTTGTATTACTAAAAACAATCAGTATGACAAATCTATTAGTCCCCACAGATTTTACACCCGGTTCTTTAAAGTTAGCTGCACAGGCAATTAATGTATTGAACAGGCCTGTAAATGTTTTTCTTTTTCATGCCTTCGACATGCCATTTTTTTTCCAGGATATGATTCGCCCGGATCAGCAACCCTGGCAGGAATTAATGAATGACAGGTTCAGGCAAGGATGCAAGCAGATGAAAGAAATGTATCCAAATCTTATTGGAAAAATTAAACCGCTTTACATGATTGGTAATACAAATGTTCTGTTTAGAAATCTTGCAGAAGCAAATGATATTCATATTATCGCCTGTCCTGCCGGTTATCAGTATCAAAAAATTCATCCGCGCAGCGTTAATCCTGTTCCTTTGTTCAGGAAGAGCCGCATTGCATTGCTGCAGGAGTTTAGTTTGCGTGAGTGGAATGTATATGAAAAACGAACAGCAAAAGTAGCTTATGATGTTGTTGCAGCTTCTTAATAAAATCAATTATCCTTTAAAACAAAATTCATGTTGCTAAAAAAGAATATCCCATTTAAGTATGTGTTCGGAAAAATAAAATACGAGATACTGGTAATTACGCTATACACTATACTTATAGCATTTGCGTACAGCAACTATCACGCAGTAAGAATTTCCATTCCGCTTGCTATTCCTGCGGTATTAGGTACAGTAATTTCTCTATTGCTGGGCTTTCGCAGCAACCAGGCTTATGATCGCTGGTGGGAAGCAAGGCATATTTGGGGAGCTATAGTAAACGATTCAAGAACATTGGCCAGGCAAATCATGTCGTTTACTTACAATAATTATCATAGCGAAGAAGTACAAGCGTTCAGGGAAAATATGATACGCAGGCAAATAGCCTGGAATTTTAGTTTGGGCAATCACTTACGTAAAGAAGATGCACGAAAATCTTTAGAGAAATATCTTAGCCCTGAAGAATTGGAAAAAATTAAAAACTTTGAACACGTTCCTTCTGCATTGTCTGACCAGATGGGTGCGGATTTACGTTTAGCACTTGAAAAAGGATGGATAAACAGTTTTCAGCAAGTTGAGATTGACAGAACGCTTTCAAGGTTATGTGAATCGATGGGAAAATGTGAACGAATTAAAAATACTGTTTTCCCAAGTACTTATAGTTTGTATATCCATTTATCATTGATGTTGTTTATAGGATTATTGCCTTTTGCTGTTATTGAATATTTTGGGTTTATAGAAATTCCTTTGGTCGTAGCTTTTTCTGCCTGCTTTCTGTTGATAGAAAAAATGGCTATTCATTTACAGGATCCGTTTGAAAATAAACCAACAGATACACCAATGACGACAATAGCCGAAGGGGTAGAAAAAAACCTGCTCGATTTGTATGGAATGAAAACATTGCAGCAATACGAATCAAACCATCAGAATAAAAAAATTGTGCGGAAGGGATTGTTTAAAAATTTTGAAAGCATATTGCCTGATGATGGAGTACTAGCTTACCCAAAACAATCGTCTGATAAAGGTTATTTTATTCTTTAAAACTAGGATTTATAGGTTGAAAACTAGGACACACAGACTGCCCGCTAAAAACGGGTGGTCTTTTTATTTAGGTAAAGAACCAGGTCGTTAACAAACGCAAATTTGCAGGTAAGATCCACTGCACATGAATTAATCGTATATTTAGTGTACTACATTTTCCCACCTGTAAACTTGCTCATCATGAAAAAGATTCTTTTAACACTGGTTGTTTTTTGTACGCTGTTTGTATATGCCGCATCCAAAGAAACATGGACTGGCTTTATAAGTGATGCCGACTGCGGCACAAAAGGCAATAATGCCGAACATGCTGAATGCGCAAAAAAATGCGTAAAAAATGGCGCTGCACCTGTATTTGTTGTTGGCGACAAAGTGTACACCATCAGCAATCCTAAAAAGGTAGCTAAGTTTATCGGCGATAAAGTAACCATTTCCGGAACATTGGCCGGCGATGCTATTACAATAGAAAAGATCAGCAAATAATTTATTGGTTGCTTCAATTTAAATGTTGCCCTGTTTAAAACAGGGCAGAGTTATTTTTTTGTGCCTGAAGTTTTGAGACATAGGGGGTGGTTTGTATATTAGGCAACATAAACAGACGAGTAACCCTAAAACCACTATTATGAAAAGGATAATTATATTGCTGCTGCTTTCAGCAACCTATCTCACAAGCTCGGCCCAATTTGTTGCAAGAATGGAAGTGAAGGAGCCAATTAAAGGTGTTTGCGATGAAAAAAATGTGTATGCTATTTTTCCAGGGTTTAAAGGACAAGAAGAAGCTAAATGCCCTGTATCGAGCAAAGAAATTGCACAAAGACTGAATACCGAAGTAACATTTCTTAAAGACAGTGCATCTTACAATGACAAAGGAATGGTAAATATAATAATCAATTGTAAGGGTGAAATTGTACAATGCAAAATTGATAATAAAACAAGGCACAGTGAACTTGATGGGCAAATAGTAGCAGTCTTTAATTCATTAGGAAAATGGACGGCAGGAAAATTAAATGGAGACAAAGTAGACACATCAAAACTTTGGAGTTTTACAATAACCAATGGTGTGATATCGATCAAATAATACCGGTATTTAAAAGTAACAGTTTACAAAATTCAATAAACCCTCATTATGAATAAACTAAGATTATTAATAAGCAGTCTTGCTCTTTTACTTTTTTGTAGTTTCTTAAAACCATTGAACGAATGGATAAAATTTGAAAATAATAATTGTAAAATTTTATTTCCCGGCACACCAGCGAATGACTCAACCTTAACAGACACAAAGGTTGGAAAGCTTACGCTTTATACACATTTATTTGAAGTTCCGGAAAATTCAAAAGATAGCTGCCTTCTTTATGGATTAATAGAAACGCAGTATCCGGCACAATTCTTTGACACTACAGGCAATAAAAGCTTTATGAAAGGATTTTTTGAAGGTGCGGTTAATGGTGCTGTAAGTAACGTTGCTGGCCGGTTAATATCACAAAAAGATATTTCTAAAAATGGTTATCCTGGTAAAGAGATTAAAATTGATTTTCAAAATGGAACGGCAATAATTACGATGAATATTTTTCTTGCCAAAACAAGGCTTTTTGCGATTCAAACTATCTCATTGCCGGGCAAAGAAAATAATACCGGAGCAGTTAAGTTTAATAATTCATTTGAGATAAAGTAAATTGCTGATGCACAAACATTATTTAAATGTCAGCACAACCTTTTACAATAACAATACACATGGTTTCCAGTCTTGATGGTATGATTGCCAAAAAAGACAATAGCATTTCATGGTTTGAAACTTCTGACAATTATGAGAAAGGCGTAACAGGTGTAGATACAGAAGCATTTCTTAAAACAATTGATTGCTATCTAATGGGTGCACGTACATACGAACTTGCATTGGCGCTTTCAAAATCTTACGGATGGGCTTATGGAGACACGCCTACAATTGTATTAACCAATAGAAACCTGCCAATAGAAAGATCCAGCGTTAAAATATATAAAGGCGATTTGGATAAGCTGGTAAATGATCAACTTAAGCTAAAGTATAAAAATGTTTGGGTAGTAGGTGGTGCAATGCTGGTGAAAGAGTTTATTCGCTTAAAATTGGCCGATGAAATAAGGTTGTCTGTTCTGCCAATTATTTTGGGGGATGGGCTTCCTTTTTTCGATCATATCGGCCTGGAGCAAGCAGTGCACTTAAAAGATGTAACTGCTTACAAAAACGGAATGGTAGAGTTGTGGTATGAAATAAAAAAGGATTATTCTTAACTTCAGATTGCACAATGCCAATGTTTGCGGCAATTCTACACCATAATATAATCCTTCAATTATGAATACGAAAGATAAAAAAGCTGTAAAACTTAAAGATGGCGATCAATGTAAAGTGATTGCTGGAACACATGCTGGCAAATCCGGTACTGTTACAGATATCAAAACCAGTAAAACCGGCCACATTACCATTACTGTTGTACAAAAAAATGGGGATCGGTTTAAAACACTTGGCAGAAATGTAGAAGTGTAACAGGTATATTTAGAAAAACAAAATACTAAAACATGCGTACGTTTTTATCTTATGCACTTATCCTTGTTTTGTGCGGATGTATTGTTTCAAAAACTGCATTAGCACAAACCAATCGTTTAAATGGAACATGGATTGCTTTAAAACAGGAAATGGGGGGCAAAGCCTTGCCTCAGACTTTTTACGAGAAACAAAAACTTATTATAGCCGACAGCAATTATACCGTTATAGCTGAAAGCGTTGATAAAGGAATTATACAGGTTGCAGGTAATAAAATGGACATCATAGGTAAAGAAGGCGTAAATACCGGTAAACATTTCAAAGCTATTTACAAATTTGAAAATGACCAGCTAACTATCTGTTATAACCTTGCTGGTGATGCTTATCCGGAATCTTTTGAAACGCAGGGAAAAAAGTTGTATTTCCTTTCTGTATTTAAAAAAGAATAAACACAATTACAAAGAAACCAATGGAAGACATTTTAATACAAAGTGAGTATAGCAAACCAACTGGCAAAGCAACCTTCTCCAAATTAGCATTTGTTTTTTCAATTGCTACAATTGTACTTTTTACAGTAATGGTAGTAGTTGCAGCTTTAACAGCATCTTCATATGGGGGAAGTATAACTTTCCTAAAAATATTTAGTTGGATTATATTTTTAAGCATGGTATTGGGACTTGTATTCAGTATTATAAGCCTAGTAAAAAAGGAGAAACTGAAATATTTTAAAGTAATAGCAATTATACTAAACTTTGGCTTTTTTATTTTGGTAATTGCTGCAGCAGTAATATCCTTTGAATGAAAAGAAATAAAATTCTTCTGTTGCGGCTACATGCCATCTATCTGAAATAATTTCTTCAATTTCGAAAAGGTGCAACAACTCCAGTCGAAATTAAATTCTCTCGAAAACGAAACTAAGCTTAGACAGTTTAATTTTTTATGTAGATTTTGATCCCCATATTCAGGCATTGTTCAATAATGTTGTGTTTAAATTTTGATGGCATGAAATTTAATGGTAGTAAGATAAAATTATACCGCCATGAAAAGAATAACCATTATTGCATGCCTCTTTCTTTCTCTGAAAATATTTGCGCAGGATACTATTATGAATAACGTAGTAAAAGATCATTATACTGTTTCTGGCGGATTGCTGGGTGCGGTTAACTTCAGTTCGTTTATGCTTTCGGGAAATAATCCTGGTAATATAAAATACAGTTATCAAACCGGGTGGAGCGGCGGCGTATGGCTTAATTTTCCACTGGGAAATGTAGTATCGCTTGAACCACAAGCAATGTATTCGGAATACAATTATAAATCAAACATAACTAACGGTACACAATACTTTGGAAAGATTGATTACATTTCTGTGCCGGTTTTACTTAAACTTCATGCAGGCCCTGCTTTGGCTTTTACACTGGGGCCACAGTTTGATTTTTTAATGCAGTTAAGAGATAACAATTCCAATTTTCAAAAATCAAATTTTACAAGTACAAGCACTTCTCTAAGCGGAGGTATAGAAATTATTCCCCACGCACGGATTACTTTTTTTGGAAGATATATTTACGGCCTCACCAATATGGATGCTACAAACAATCCAAATACTACAGTTAAGTACCACAACAGTAATATACAAGCAGGTCTTAAAATAAAATTATTCGGCCATCATGTTGATGCAGATACTGATGGCGATGGCGTTACAGATAAAACAGACAGTTGTCCTTCAGTTGCTGGTTATGTACGTTATCGCGGTTGCCCCATACCCGATAAAGATGGTGATGGTATAAATGATGAAGTAGATAAATGTCCTACAGTTGCAGGTTTGCCAAGATATGATGGCTGCCCAATACCGGATAAAGATGGCGATGGTATAAATGATGAAGTTGATAAATGTCCCGAGCAGCCAGGTACTGCCAAATATAATGGATGTCCTGTACCTGATAGTGATGGCGATGGTATAAACGATGAAATGGACAAATGCCCTAACCAGGCAGGTACTGCAAAATACAATGGATGTCCTGTACCAGACAGTGATGGTGACGGTGTAAATGATGAAATGGATCTTTGTCCTAATAAACCTGGTCCTGCATCATCTAAAGGTTGCCCGGTAGAAGATGTAGCAGTAAAAATAACAGCAGACTTTAAAAATATTTTGTTCGATAATAATAAAGCGACTATTCGACCTGAATCTGCAGACATACTTGTTAACTCTGCAAAAACAATGCAGGAGCAGATACCAAATTCAAATCTATACATTGATGGTTATACCGATAACGTGGGTAATGCAGCCTTTAATAAAAGATTGTCTAAAGCAAGGGCGCAGGCTGTAGCAGATGCACTGGTAAAAAATGGTATTGATAAATCAAGAATTATTGTACGTGGTTTTGGAAAAGATAATCCTATATGCGACAATAAAACTGCTGAAGGAAGACAATGTAACAGAAGGGTAGAAGTAGTAATAAGAAATGTAAACCAACAGGAAACACAAAAGAGTATTAAAGTGAACCAGTAGGTTAGCGGTAAATAGATAATAGAAATTGCGAAAGCCAATAGTTGAAGCCGGAAGTTGGATATTGTATATCTGACTTCCGGCTTTTGACTTGATCGCAAACAGCAATACTTTTCCTCCCGAAATTGTATATTTCTCCCATTATAGGAATAAAATAAATTATACATTATTGTAAAGGGTTGATTAATAACCCTTGTTCGGCTGGCACGATGCTGGAGTAAAATCCAGCATTATGAAAAAGACAGCCATTTTAATAGTATTTACGGTAGCATTTATAAGCAACGGTTTTGCCCAAACTGTTTATACGGTAAACAGCAACGCTAACTATTCTGCAAGCTGTAATAATTGTACGTTTAATATATCTGCTGGTGTTACACTTACCATTAACCAGGCAGGTACTTGCAACAATTGTACATTTAATGGCGGAAACATACAGGTAAACAATAACATTACCTGTCAGCCCTGTACTTTTAGTGGTAATAATATTACAATGACGGGCCAGTCTATCAACCCTAATTCTAAAACTACAAGTTTCAATAATGTGGTGTTAACTGCAAACGGTGCAAGTTCAATAACTGCCAATACACCGGTTGCCATTTCTAATTCAGTTTTTACTTTTAACGGTACATCCTACTTTAATAACAATGGTGGCCAGCTTGATATTACAGCCAGCACACTTAACTTTTTTGGTGACAGTTATTTTATTGCAAATGCAGGCCCGGTAAATTTAAAAAGTGCCAGCAAGCTGGTAGCAGGTAATGGCGCAATAGCCAGCAAAGCTTATATAAAAATAAATGGTCCTGCACTTAATATTTATGATGCTGCATCTAAAATAGTGCTTGGTAACAATAACAATTTTTATTTTAACTGGGGCGGCTATAATTCGATAAGCAACAACCAATCATTTACTACTACTTATCCAAGTACTGCAAGTACGCTTAACTGTGGTGGTGCAGGACAAAACGCTTGTGGTATGTGGAGTGCGCCAACTGTTTATGGTCCTTCAGTATTTAACTCAACAGGGGTTGCTGCAATTAGTTCTGCATTACCAATTGTGTTAACTGATTTTTCTGTTACCACTACTGGTCTTTCATGGACAACAGCAGAAGAAATTAATGCTGATTATTTTATAGTAGAATATAGCGCTACAGGTGTTGGTTTTGAAAAAGCAGGAATTGTTGCAGCAAAAGGAAGCATGTCTCACTATACTTATAATGTAACTGAAGCAGGTTATTACCGCCTTGCAATGGTAGATAAAGACGGTACAAAAGCTTATTCTGCTATTAAAATGCTGAATACTGCAACAGTAAAAGGCGTTAGCTTTTATCCTAACCCGGTTGTTGATATGGTAAATGTTTCTGTAGCCGGACAATCTACAGTTCAGTTGTTGAGCCAATCTGGCCAGGTATTGCTGGAAAGAAAATCATCAGGTAAGATAACCCTGGACGTAAAACAGTTTGCGCATGGTATGTATATTTTAAAAGTAGTTGACGCAAACGGTAATGAACAAACAGGTAAAATGATGATTGCACATTAAGCGAAGAAGCTAGTAAATGATTGCATTTATTAAGCCTGATTGTTTTTTTATTTTTTTGTACTTAAAACTCTTTATATAAAAATACGGTTGTATATTGGCGTTATAGAAAGAATAAACATATGTAATTAATTTTTAAAATATTCGGTTGTACATAAACGTTATTTTATTCCATAATTAGTAAAAAAAATCCCACCTATGGAATAAGAATGCAAGTTGGTTGTTTCTAATATATTGGTAGTCAAACAAAGGTTTTTTGGCATGATGATGGGTTCGCTCTCATTATTATGAAAAAAACAACTATACTCTTGCCCGTATTGCTACTTATTATGGTGAGCAACTCTTTTGCTCAAACCATCTACACTGTAAACAGCAACAGTGACTATTCTGCAAATTGTAATTCCTGTACTTTTAATATTTCCCCTGGGGTTACACTTACTATTACTGAAGAAGGTGTATGTAATGCCTGCACATTCAATGGAGGCAAACTGGCCGTAAACAGTAATCTTGTTTGCCAGCCATGTTCATTCAATAACAATAATATTGCTTTGAATAGCGGTTATGGTATTGAACTGAGTACAGATATACCCCCTTATACGGGTGTGTCATCTTTTAACGGGGTTGTTTTAACAGCCAATAGTACAAGTTCACTTGTTGCCAACACACCACTCAGCATTACAAATTCTAATTTTACATTCAGCAGTAATTCGTTTTTCGATAACCGCGGCGGTCAACTGGATATTACAAACAGCACACTTAATTTTTTTGAGGATGCTTATTTTATAGCCAATGATGGCCCGGTTAATTTAAAAAGCGGAACTAAAATATTTGCAGGTAATGGCGCTATTAACAGCCATGCGTATGTGAAAATAAATGGCCCCAAACTAAATATTTACGATGCGGCTTCTTCTATAAATTTGGGAAACAACAACAATTATTATTTCAATTGGGATAGTTACAACTCAATAAGCAATAGCCAGACTTTTGAAACCGTGTATCCAAACCCTCCGAGCTTAATAAACTGCGACGGTGCAGGACAAAATCCCTGTGGCATGTGGAGCGAGCCAACTGTGTATGGCCCTTCAGCTTTTACTTCTAACGGTGTTCATATTACTTCTTCTACCTTGCCGGTAATATTAGCTGCCTTTTCAATTACCAATACTGGCCTATCATGGACAACAGCAGAAGAAGTTAATGCTGATTATTTTTCTGTAGAATACAGTATCACTGGTACTGGTTTTGAAAAGATAGGAACTGTAGCAGCAAAGAACACCAGTTCTCATTATACTTATGCTGTGAGTGAAAATGGGTATTACCGTATTATGATAGTAGATAAAAACGGAGCAAAAACCTTTTCTGATGTTAAACTGTTTAATGCAGGTGTTGTAAAAGGCGTTAAGTTTTATCCAAACCCTGCAGTAGATGTAATAAATGTTTCTGTTGCAGAAGAATCTACTGTTCAATTGTTAAACCAGGCAGGCCAGGTATTGCTGGAGCGCAAATCTTCGGGCAAAACCACACTGGATGTAAAGCAAATTCCGCGTGGCATATATATATTGAAGGTGATTGGGGCAAACGGTAGCAAGCAAATAAATAAGCTAATGATTGCACATTAAAAACAAGCGGATAATAATTACCAGGCTGGTAGCGTTATAGTAGCCCGTACCCACCGTTTTAACCTAATCAATTAAAACCTTGCGTATGCAAACCGAAACTACCACCCTGGTGATTATCTCTGGAACCCAATTTTTTTACACCATAAAGCCTGTGGCCATTACCAATGCGCTTGGTTTTGTAAGAACAGTTCTGCAGGAATATCAGCTTACCAGCAGCACAGGCGAAAATTACAAGTTATATAAAACAGTTGCCGGTAATTGGTTTGATATTGATGAAGCCAATCCAACAGCGGGCATAGCGTTGCTTAGCTCATTAAAGAAGGCAATAATGGGCAAAGAAAGAAGCCAGACATTTCAGCACGATTGAGAATACGGCTCAACTTGTATTTATTAAAGTCCATGGTTATTCAGCCATGCGAGTGAATATTCTGCTATTTCCTTCCAGCCATGATCTATAATTAATGAATGTCCACGCCCTTCAAACAATTTAAAATCAGTTACCACAGAAGCATTGTATTTTTTTGCCGAAGCTTTTCCCATAACAGGAGGGGCAATATTGTCTTTTTCGCCACCGGTAATAAGTAGCGGCCCGCGTGTTGTATTGCCTGTATTAACTTTTGTTTCCACACCTGCAAAACTTGCTGTTGCCGCCTGGAAGAGCGGACGGGCAGGAGCGGGGATAGTCCATTTATCATACAATTCTTTGGCTTCTGCTTCTGGTATAGCATTGGCAAAACCAAAACGGAACTGGTTAAACGTAAGTGATACTGCTTTCTTAAGGTTGAAAGGATTGCTCAATACAGGCAACGATGCTTTTAATGCAGAGAAAGGCAATTGCCATACGCCTTTCATGGGTGCAGGATCTATGGCAATGCCCGCAGCGGCAATACCACGGCCAAGGATTACCTGCGTAAGCAACCCGCCAAACGAATGGCCTATAAGAATAGGCGGTTCATTGAGTGTTGCAATTACTGATGCATAACTATCTGCAATTTCAGTAACACCACGGTTAGCAATAGGTGCAGGATTGGCGCGGCTTTCAGCAACTGTTGCACTATCTCCCGGCCACGGTGGGTTTATAGTTTGATAACCGTGCTGGTTAAAAAAATCCATCCACAATTGCCACGAACTGCGGTGCATCCATAAACCATGTATAAACACAATTGTTTTCTTAGCCATGATATGAAAAGTTGTTGGTTACACTGTGGTATTTGCATGGATACGAAAACAAAAAATATTAGTTACGCTCTGACATTTTATTACGGAACTTTTGTGCCGGATAAATCCAGTGCAATTGTATTTGCCGATGGCGTAATCCTTAGTGTTTGATCATTACCGGGTTCCGAAAAAGAACCCGTAGTTGCCGTTACTGTATAATTCATTCCTTCAAAATTGCAACTAACATTTTTTGGCTGAATGTTTTTAAATGGCAATACTGCTTTTGCATCCGCAGAAAGATCAAGAAACCAGTTGGCGGACGCAGCACCAGTTATTTTTATAGTAATTTGCTTTTCATCAATATTCATTATCAATGTTCCTTTAAACGAAGTTAATGGCCATGCAATATTTAGTTTGCCTGGAGTATTGCTTTTTATAAGAGGTATACCTCCCTGCAATAATATTTCTTTACCATCCATTATTGTTTTAAAACGCAACGCAGAAAGTTTTTCTTTGCTGCTCCACCTGTATCCATCTACAAATGGAAGCGTAAAGAAAGTGCATTCATTGGTTTCAACTTTATTATTGGTATAAACCGAAGGAAAGTTTTCATTAAACAAATGAATATCGCGGAAGCGTAATGTTCCATCTTCCCACAAAAGATTTAGCCGATAAAACCTGCTGTTGAACCATACTGTTTTTTTGTTGCTGCCATTAATATCGTTGTTTATTGTAACGGAAGTAGCAGGTGTAGTTTTATAATGTTCTTTAAACCATTTACCAGAAGCTGCGAGTGTTTCCACTTTTATTTTATGTTCGTTTCTTAGCCTTGCAATTAAAGGTAGTTGCAATGAAAAGCCTTTTGCCATAGCATCCCACGTAAAAGAGTTTTCCTGTCCAGCTTGTGTGTAGGCAAATTCTATTGGTTCGCCGTCAACAAATTCTTTAAAAAACCAGTTTACCCATGTGGAATCGCCACCGCCAAATTTATATACCGGCTCCAGCGTAACAACGCCCTGGCCGTTACTGCCATTTCCAAAGTCATCGTATTGGCGTACTGGATCACTTCCTAGCATCCTGAAAACCGGAACAGGCGTCTGGTTGTTTTCATGCTGTGCAGGCATGTAAGAATTTATTTTGCTGGGGTAGTAGGCCTGGTTCCAGTAACCTCCCCATAAAGTATATCCGTCTGTACCCAATTGGTCTTTACAATTGGCAGAAGCCACAATTTTATATTTCTGCCACATATAGTTAAGTGTATGTGCATCTATAAACCATGAAGCAACAGACTTAGGATAATAGCCAAATATTTTTTTAAAGTCTGCCATGTATACATCTACAAGTTTCTCACGTTCTTCTGGCGTATAGCCGGTAGAGAAACCAACATCTGCATGCCAGTCCCACGGATAGCGGCCCCGCCATTTCATTCCAGCTTTTTCTATTAAAGGTTGGGGAAGTTCCCACCATGCGCCAATTTCAAAACTATCGCGGGAAAGACCTTTTAGCAATTGCTGGTAACGGCTATCTATAAGCGCATCATATTGCAGCAAAAATGTTCCGCCCAGTTTATATTGGCGCATCATTTTTACCTGTTGCACAACTGTTTGAAACAATACATCCTGCGTAATGGCAGCATCTCTTGGCTCCAGCAAACGTATAAAGTTTACAATGTTTACAATTCTCGGGTGGGGATTTTCATTTACATTTTGCGTTGTGCTATTATTACGGATTGTAAACGAAGAAAGCAATACTGCAGCGATTGTTATAGCAAGTAGTGGAGAAAAGATTCTTTTCATTGTGTAAATTTCTAAAATCTTATTTATGGAAATATACGACAATGTTTATTGGTACGAGCATTCATTGTGGGGCGATGGGCTGCACCCATCGCTATATGTACACCGTCCTTTCAGGACTCGTTGTTTTAGCCCTGCAAGGCCGATGTATGTCAAACACAGGGCATAGCCCTTTGCTAATAATCAAATGATTTTATTACGTTGCGATGGGCTGCACCCATCGCTATTGTACACCGTCCTTTCAGGACTAGAAGGACAAAGCCCTGCAAGGGCGATGTATATCCAGCATAGGGCATAGCCTTATGCTATGATAATTAATTAAATGATTTTATTACGTTGCGATGTGCTGCACCCATCGCTATTGTACACCGTCCTTTCAGGACTAGAAGGACAAAGCCCTGCAAGGTCGATGTATATCCAGCATAGGGCATAGCCCTTTGCTATAATAAATAATCAAATGATTTTATTACGTTGCGATGGGCTGCATCCATCGCTATATGTACACTGTTCTTTCAGGACTCGT
This sequence comes from Chitinophagaceae bacterium, assembly GCA_044227095.1. Classification (GTDB taxonomy): domain Bacteria; phylum Bacteroidota; class Bacteroidia; order Chitinophagales; family Chitinophagaceae; genus JACMLD01. Next base: position 2,858,123 of record JBGAFV010000001.1, read on the forward strand.
TGTTATAGCCCTGCAAGGGCGATGTATAACAAGAAAAGGGTGAAGCCCTTTACGCTGGTAAAATTTATTAATCTCAAATCTCCACTGCAAGATTTTTTTTCGGTTGTCTTTTCATAAAATTGAAAACATCATCTGGTGTTCCGGTAAACGGTCCGTATGTTTCAATCTTAAGCGCTGCCATAGCAGAGGCAAATTCTCCCGCTTCTTGCGGGCCTTTTCCAAGAATGCATTGAGATAAATAACCAGCCATATAAGTATCGCCGCAACCGGTAGTATCGGTAATGTTGTTCGGTGTAAAAACAGGGATATCAAAAAACTCACCGTTAGTATAGATAACAGATCCTTTACTTCCCAATGTAATAATCACTTCTTTAATGCCCCAATCGGCTAAAAGTTTTGCGCCTTCTCTTACATTTGTTACACCCGTAATAACTTCCATCTCCTGGTCATTGGCTTTCAGGATATCTATGTATTGAAGCGTCTCCATTTTTTGCGGCCAGTCTGTCAATACCACGTTCAAATGTTTTACTGTTCTTAAAAAACCTTGCACATCCAGCGAAACACGTCCTCTTGATGAAAGATCTTTTATAAATTCAACAGACATATCATCGGCTAAAAGAGGGCCAAGGTGAAATATCTTAGCGCTGATATCTTTTAACTGATCTGCAGTAAACGGATCGGCTTTACGCAAAACTCTTTGCGTGCGGTGATCTACATTTTCTGAATAAATATTTTCGAAGTAAACAGAGTAAGCACTTTTATATGCATTGATTTCAATGCCCAGTTTGCGCAAATCATTTACGGTATGCATTTCACCTTCGCCCAAAGAAGTAACCAGCAAATAATTGAGGTGCATATTGCGGATAGCATTAGAAAAATAATAAGAAGTGCCTCCCGGCATATATTTTTCCGACGAAGGCGTTATTATTTTATCTAAGGTAATGTGGCCAACCCCGCAGATATCGTACATAGTCTTAAATATAAGTGCATGCCCGTCCGTCGGGCATTTTGCAAATATATGCAATTGAGGCTTTTGCTAAGGGTTGAAATATGCCTGTACGGCGTTTTACGGCGGCAAAAAAGAATTTTAAGAACAGTTTAATGTTTTTGTATTGTATAATAATTTACAACAGTTAGATGATTGGCAATATATTTTGGGTAGCCAGCTGCAGTAATACAGATGGAGCATCGGTGCAGCGCCTATCCCGCTTTTGCGGGACACTCTTTAGCTGGTGTAACAAGATGATCTTTGCTGGTAAAATAAAAAGGTTTCAATATTATTTATTGAAACCTTTTTAGGTTGATATGCAACTGAAAATAATTTTTTCTTATTCAGTTCTTAAGCTTTTTACAGGGTTTGCCCTTGCAGCACTAATAGCCCTGATGCATACTGTGGCAATAGTAATAACAGCAGCAAGCACTGCAGCTATAACAAAATCCATCCAAGAAATAGTGGTGCGGTAAGCAAAATCACGCAGCCAGATATTCATTATCCACCATGCAAAGGGAACGGCTATAATTGTAGCAACAGCTACCAGCTTTAAAAAATCTTTGGATAGGAGCTGTACAATATTGGTTACCGTTGCGCCCAACACTTTGCGTACACCAATTTCTTTTATGCGTTGTTCAGCAGCATAAGTAACAAGGCCAAACAAACCGAGGCATGCAATAAAAATTGCAAGGGCTGCAAATGAAATAAACAAATTTCCTGTACGCTGATCTGCTTTATACAAACGGTTGAAATCATCATCCATAAAAGAATACAGGAAAGGTTGTCCAGCCATTTTTTCTACTGCATGATATTTCTGTTCCAGTTGAGAAATAACAGCAGGAATATTTTTTGAACTGATGCGAAAAGAAATGGCGCCTCTTTCTTCTCCAAGATGGTAAAGGGTTGGCCCTATCTTCTGGTGCATAGAGCCACTGTGAAAATCTTTTACTATACCAATAATATGGTAAGCCATTACTTTGTTGCTGTCTCCATTAGGACGGTACACCAGTTGATTCATCGGATCGGCAAAGCCAAGCATTTTTGCACCAGTTTCATTTATTAATACAGCAGAAGAATCCGTAGGCATTTGCGGAGAAAAATTTCTTCCTTTAGCCATTTCTATTCCCAGCGTTGGCACAAAATCAGCATCTACCCACCATGTTTCCATAATTACACTACTGGACGCATTTAATGCAGCATCTTTAAAAACGCCATTGGTGCTATGCCCGCTGCTGGAATTGGGTAAATCTCTTGTCATGGTTGCCTGTACAATACCGGGTATTTTTAAAGATTCGTCCCTGAATGTTTTTGCATGGTTCCAAAGTGAATAGGTGTTTTGCAGTGTTAATACATGGTCTCGGTTATAACCCAGATTGGTATTGCGAATATAATTTAGCTGGTTATGGATGATAAGCGTACTCACTATTAAAACAATAGCAATAGCAAATTGAAAAACAACCAGGCTGTTTCTTAACCAACTGCTTCTAAAACCGGCAGACAATTTTCCTTTAAGCACATGTATTGGTTGAAATGCAGAAAGATAAAAAGCAGGATAGCTGCCCGCTAACAAACCAACTATAAGGCCCGTAACAAGCAGCGTTGGAAGAAGCCAGGGTTTTGATAATAATCCCAACGTTATATGTTTGTCTGCAAACTGGTTGAATAGCGGCAGCAGCAATGCTGCAATTATTACTGCAACCAACAGTGCTATTAATGTAGTAAGCATGGATTCTGCAAGAAACTGTGCTATCAATCCGCTTCTTTGCGAACCCAATACTTTTCTTACGCCTACTTCCTTTGAGCGTCCTGCAGAACGGGCAGTAGAAAGGTTCATAAAATTTACACAGGCAATGAGCAATATAAATGCAGCTACTACAATGAATATATACACATACTGCATATTGCCATTTGCTTCCATTTCTCCATTAAGGTTTGAATGCAAATGGATTTTTGTAAGCGGCATTACAGGGTACCTGAAAAAATTGCCAGCTTTATTTAGCTCCTCAATACTGTTGTGCACCATAGATACCAATTGCGGTTCCATGTATTTTTTTAAGGTTTGATTGATGGCATTATCAATATAAGCCTGCGTAGTGCCTGGTTTTACCAATAGATAAGTAATGAAATTATTAGATAACCATTCTGTATTGCGGCTTTCACTTGCTTCTGCCATAGCCTTAATAAAATTTAAGTGCATGTGCGATTGCTCTGGCATGTCTTTTATAACTCCGGTAATCTTATAATTTGTTGTATTAGAGGTTAGCAGGGTTTTGCCAATAGGATTTGCATCTCCAAAATATTTCTTCGCCATGCTTTCAGAGATTACCATGCTGTTGGGCTGGGTGAGTGCAGTTTTAGGATCGCCTGCCAGCATTTTCAAACTGAACACATCAAACAAACTGGAATCCGCAAGTACGGAATGGTGCTCCATAATTGTTTCATCACCTTTTTTTACCAGCATGTCATGTGTATCAACAATGCGAACATAATTTTCTATCTGCGGATATTCTTTTAGTAATACTGGTCCCATAGGGGCAGGGGCAGTAACGTCGTTAAAACCTGTTCCATTTAATTTCAGATCTGCATTTATCCGATAAATCCTGTCGGCTTTTTCATTGTATTTATCGTAACTCAATTCATCGGTTACAAATAATGTAATGAGCAGGCAGATGGCAAGCCCAACTGCAAGACCAGCAATATTGATAGCAGAAAAGCCTTTGTCTTTCCAAAGATTGCGGTAAGCAACACGAAAATAATTTTTAAACATGTACGTCAGCGTTTTATGACTGTTGAGATTTCAAAAATAATACCCCTGTTTGTATTTGTTGTAAATCAATTCTTTGACTGCATTTGAGTTTTATCAATTGTCCGGTATTGATACAACCTGAAGTACGGTAATGAACAGTGATACAAATGACCAGTCATAAAAAAGCCGCCTTTAAAAAAGCGGCTTCAGGAAATTAATATAATATTTCAACTTATTTATTTGTTTCAACCACTCGTTTAATACCCTTGCTGTTTGTAATTTCTACACTGCTGATTGTTGCATCTATACAAATGTTACGTGCCGATTGTGAAAGAAACCCGGAGCCATAATAAAATTCTTCTTTTTGTGTGCCGCCATTTTTATAATGAATGATAGCCGATACATCATCAGCATTTATTTTTACAAATTGCTTTTTGTTATTGAGCATAAATAATTTTAGCGGTCCTCTATTCTGACTTGCAGCAACCAGATAATTGCCATTACTGCCTGCCAGTTTTATCAATGCTTTTCCATCACCCGGAATGTATATACCGCTTTGCCCAATTGATTGCGGGCTAAAATTTCCTTTGCCATCACCTTTCAGCAACAAGCCATTCATGGCATCAAGTCTTCCAATAGAAACTTCGGTTCCAAAATCATTTCCGTTTATTAATACATCAAGGTTTCCATCGCCATCAAAATCATCTGTAACCATACCATTAATAGCAGATACCTGGGCCAGTTGCGGAAGTGGTATTATGGTAAATTTTCCATTGCCTTCATTGCGCAGGTAACAAGATTGAAGCATGGTGGCTTTTAAACGTTGAGCATCTTTCATCATCTCCGGCGTAAAAATTTCTTGCATGGTAGCATTTGCAAACTTGTTGTAATTGTCGAAACGTTTTTTTAATGTTGGCATTCTTTCAGCAATATCATCCCTGCCAAAAGCAGGAAACTCTTTTAGTTTTCCATCTGTAGCAGGCAAAAACAAAGATGCAACAGGTATATAACTGCCATTGTGATCAAAATCTTTTGCAGTCATATATACTGGGTAAGTTTCACTTGCTTGGTAAAGTGTATTTAATCCAACGTTGCCAATAATATAATCTGTTTTACCTGTATGCCTGAAATCGCCTGCAGTAATAGAATTCCACCAACCGGCTTTACCTTCTATGCCAGATGCAGCCGTTACATTTTTAAATTTGCCACCCGTATTTTTCAGAAATGTAACAGGCATCCATTCTCCCGCAAGGATGAGATCTGTTTGGTTGTCGTTATCAAAGTCAGAAAACAATGCATCGCATACCATTCCTATGTTTAATAAATCCGGAGCTACTTGCGCAGTAACATCTGTAAACTTTACCTGGCCATTTTCTGTATCGTTCCTGAAAATAAAACTGCTTACCGGTTTTGGATATTTGGCAGGATCTACACGGCCCGATACAAAAAGATCGAGCTTGCCATCGTTATTAAAATCCATGGCCCGTACACATAATTTGCTTGTGTGATTAATTGGCAGAGCATCTTTTGCCAATGCAAAATTTCCTTTACCATCGTTTAAATAAAGCCTGTCCTGGTAGCTTTCACTGGTGTCTGAAAATTTGTAACCGCCACTTGCAATGTATGCATCGGTTTTTCCATCTCCATTTGCATCAAACAATAATATGCCTTCGTCTTTAAATTCTGCATTTCCTATTTCACCAGGCTTAAGCATTTCTTTCTGCACAAACTTTCCGTTGGGTTGTTGTAAAAAAACTTGTGCAGTATGCAGATTATTTCCACCGATAATAATATCATCCAGGCCATTGCCATCTGCATCTGCTGTTGCCAGTGCAGGACAGTATTCGGAAAATTTATGCGGTAGTATTGTTTGTATGTTGAAGTCTATAAAATCAAAATCTTTGTGATCGTAAGTTATGCCCGATGCAGTTGTTGTTTCTTTAAACAATGATGACGAAGGGTTTGATGGTCTGTTTCCGGAAAAACTTTCTTTTGCATCGGCAATGCTAACGGTAAGTAATTGATCTGTTTTTATACCCGTAAGCGTTTGTTTTTTTCCTCCCTGCCAGTTAATAACAAGTGAATCTATAACTGTTGTTTTACCAAGCCCAAAGTGTGCAATAGCCTGGTTGCTGGAAAGATAGCCACGGTATGGATTGTGCTCGTACACCTGTTGTTGGTTACCGTTATAATAAATAGTTGCGAAAGCACCCAGTCCGTTTATATTTAGTTTATCGCCCTTAAATGCTACTTGTAAAAAATGATGGCTCGTATCTGTGCTGCCTTGTGTGCGCAATGTATTTTTATAAACAAAAGGTTCGTCGTTTATATTGTTAATTACCATGTCCATATCGCCATCGTTATCTAAGTCCGCGTATACGGCGCCGTTAGAAAACGAAGGTGTAGAAAGCCCCCAGTCTGCACTGGCATCTGTAAAGTTGATGCCGTCTTTATTTTTAAAAGCGAAGTTGGCAAGTTTAATAACGGGTATTTTATTAATCATGCTGAGCGGTGCCTGCAAGTTTTGGGCTTTGCTGCGGTACGCAATAAAATCGTGATCAGATACATCTTTTGGAAAGCCGTTGGTAATGATCATATCGCGAAAGCCATCATTGTCAAAATCTGTTATTACCGGCGTCCAGCTCCAGTCTGTTTGTGCTACGCCGCTCATAAAAGCAATTTCACTAAAAACCGGTGCGCCTGAAGAATCATTCTCCAGTAAACGGGGGCCCTGGTTCAATTGAAATGTATTGCGTACATACTGAAACTGGTAATTGAATTGCAAAAAGTTCTGGATAACATTATAGTTGTTTGAACTCAGCATCATTTTTTTGCGCAAGTTGTCATTGGGGTTCATATCAAGCTCCACTACATCGGCCATGCCATCGTTGTTAATGTCTACCACATCCTGCCCCATCGCATTAAAAGAAGTGTGTTTAAAATATTCTCTTGAACGATCTGTAAACGTGCCGTTGTGATTATTGATATAGAGAATATTGCTGGAGATAAAATCATCAGACACATAAATGTCTTTCCATCCGTCGTTATTAATATCGCAGATGGTAGCAGCATGCCCAAAACCTGCCAGCGTCATTCCTGCCTGTGCAGATACATTATGAAATACGGGGTGGTGTGTACTGCTGTCCATGTCATTTCTATACAGCCTGCCTACACTCGGCACTGTATTGCTGTTGCGTAAACGGAACACAGAAGCATTTGCGCCGTTGCTCGCTTCATTAACGGTGAGGTACATGTCCAGATCGCCATCGTTATCATAATCAAAAAAACTTGCCATGGTAGATTGTACATTAATATCCAATCCATATGCTGCGGCCATATCCTTAAAATGGGGGATACCTTCTTTATCGTTGCCCTGGTTGAGGTATAAAATATTTCTCCGCTGTAGTGAATCTTTGTAAATGGTATTGCAGATGTAGATGTCCATCAGGCCATCGTTGTTTATATCAACAATAGAAACGCCACGTGCCCATCTGCCCATTCCTTCAACACCTGCTTTAGCGGTAATGTCATCAAATGTAAAATTGCCTTTGTTGAGGTATAGTTTGGACGCCACCATGTTGCCGGTAAAATACAAATCGGGTAATCCATCATTATTAAAATCGCCAACGCCAACGCCGCCTCCATTGTAAATGTTTACTACGTTCATGGGGTTGATGGTATCACTCTCCTTAATGGAATTGATAAAACGTATGCCCGAGTGCGAAGAAGAAATTTTTTCAAATAAAGTCCGGGGCTTATGGCAGGAGAACAAAACGACTGTACAAATAAGCAGGAATGGAAACAGTTTCATATCGTATCTGTGCGGTAACAAATTCTTATAAATATACTAAAGGATAGAAGGCGAAAAAAAGGCTTTCATTTTCAGAAAGCCTTTTTTAAAAGTATCTTATATAAATCTAGTACCCGGTGTTTTGGGTTAAGTTTGGATTAAGCGACCTGGCACCCTGGGGTATTGGTAAAAGCGTCCACTCCGGTTTGATGGAAGTATTATATAAACCGTGTTGTTTTCCGTCGTGTGTTGGACCGGGAGCTGGATTTGGAACAGGGTTTAAACTGTTGGCTACTGTTCCATTTACCCTATTGATAAATTCAACGGCCACATCTGTACCAGCCCTGCACAAATCAAAGAAAGTAGAATACTCGCCGGAAAGTTCATGTCTGTATTCACTCAATACCATTTGTAAAGGATCAGTAATTGCCACACCTGGTGTACCATTATAGTTTGCACTGTCAGCCATCACAGCAGGTGCAGATCCGCCCCATGCCCTGTCTCTTACTAATTTAAGATCTGCCATACCGCCAGCAATATCGCCTTTGCGTATTTTACATTCGGCCCTGCTCAGTAAAACTTCGGCATAACGCATCAATATTTGGTTTTGGTCTCCAAAAATATGCGAAGCACCGTCGGGGCCACTGTAATTACCAGTAAGATTTGGGTCTCTCCATTTTTTTGCACACACATAACCTGTGCGTTGATTGTCGTCTCCATACCATGGCCGGGTAAGCGTTCCAACGGTATTTAAAATTGTTCCATCATCTGCTTTATAAGTTGCATTGTTTGCAGCGAACCCTGCTACTACAGGGGGATATCCTTTTATACCGCCCCATTTTGCAATAATTCCGGGACTTTGCAATGCGTCACCAGGACCAACAATTGTAAGCAACTTACGCTTGTCGCCTGATTGAAAAGAGTTCCATAGTGCAGGGTTGCCATAATCATAACCTTGTTGTGTTATTTCATTTGGCCAGCTAAAGCTGTCTATCCAGCCAAGTTCGGCACCTGGTGGCTGCCAGCTGCCGCCCCAATCCTGTGGGTCGCCTGGTTTTAAGTAAAACTGCACTTCAAAAATAGATTCATCATTGTTCTGCTTGCTATATTCGTTTACGTCTGCAAAATTTGTCAACAGATGATAGTTGCTAAACTCAGGGCTATTGAAAGCTGCTAAAGCACCTGTATAATCTTTCAGCCACATTCTTGCAGCACCTTCGTAAGCATAGGCAGCACCTTTGGTGGCCCTGCCTAAATCAGCGCCTGCCAGTTGTGTTTTTGATAATAATAAACTTTCTGCCTGAACCATATCTGAAGCCACCTGCATGAAAACAGAATCACGTGAATCTCTGGGTCTCAATCCAAGATTTAATGCACCTGTGGTATCTATTTCCAATGGAACACCGCCAAAAGATGCAGCGAGGTAATAATAGGTCATGCCTCTGAGGAAAAAAGCTTCACCTCTCAACCGTTTTGCCAGAGCCTGATCGATAACCCCGCCGGCTTCTGCCTCAGTAATAATTTTAAAAACAGAATTTGCCCTTGCTATACCAATATATGACTGGTTCCAAAAAGTAATAAGCCCGCCAAAAGTTGCCGGAAGCTGGTAGTTATTCCAGAATACATCGGCACCCCAGTTAAAGAAGTCGTGCGTTCCAAAATTAGCCCTGTACCAGATACATTTTTTTAGCAGGTCGCTATTCTGATACGTATCGTAGATGGCATTTACCAGTGAGATTACCTGTTGCGGTTTACTGGCGGCAGCCTCAGGTGAAATTCCGAAAGTATTGGTCTGTTCAAGAAAACTTTTTTTACACGCCAACGGAATAAAAGCACAAACAGAGGTTGCGCAGATTATGATTAGTAATTTGATTTTTTTCATATTGCTGAATTTGCGCTTTAATTAAAATGTTACGTTTAATCCAAAAGTAAAATACCTGGATGATGGATAAGTTCCGTTGTCAACCCCGTTCTGGGTTGCGTTTCCACCCTGTATTCCTATTTCAGGATCAAGTCCTTTGTATTTGGTGATAGTGAAGAGGTTTTGAGAAGAAACATAAAACCTTGTTTTAGTAATACCATACTTGTTCAGGAGACTGGTGGGCAAGGTATAACCAATGGAAACATTTTTCAGCTTAAGAAAACTTCCATTTTCAATCCATACATCGGAGGGAACATTGTTCAGCGAACTGTTATCGCCACCAGTACCTACCGCCCTAGCAAACCTGTTTGATGCATTGGTTGGTGTCCAATGGTTCAGATAATATTCCTTGCTCACATTCTCAGATCCAACCCCACCGCGGCGTGCAAGGCTTTCCAGGTTGCTTTCAACATAGTTCAATATTTTATTGCCATAGCTACCATAAAAATATAAATTGATATCCCACGCTTTATAAGTGGCATCGAGGTTAAGTCCGCCGAAGAATTTGGGTTGTGGACTTCCAAGATGTGTTCTGTCATCTGCATTAACCAGACCATCTCCAGTGATATCAGCAAAATAACGATCACCCGGAAGCGCTACAGTGCCAGGGCGATATATTCCACCCGGGGCTTTTGCATTTAACGCATCTATTTGTTGCTTGGTTTGATAGATACCGAGTGATTTTAAACCGAAAAACTCACCTACCGGCCTACCCACATAAGAACGGGTAAAATCGCCCCAGTCCTGGAAACCATTTAAACCCAGACCGCCAAAATTGGTAACGAAGTCTGTTCCTGAGGTAATACTGGTAAGTTTATTTTGAATGGTGGTAAAGGTTACTCCGACACTATAATGAAAGTCCCTGTTTCCTTTTCCATTGTAATTTAATGCAAGCTCAAACCCTTTGTTGTTCATACTACCAACATTGCGGGTAATGAAATTATAGCCAGTTTGTGCAGGTGATGCAAGCCTCAGCAAAAAGTCTTTTGAATCGCGGTTAAACCAATCGGCAGTAAAAGTTAAAGCACCCTGCAAAAAAGCAGCATCAATACCAATATCAGTTTGTTTATCGGTTTCCCATTTCAGCGAAGGATTAGCAGGCTGTATTTGTGCAATACCGTTCTGATATATTTTATTAAATGGATAACCCAGGTTATCAAGTCCGCCGCCATTTATATTCGACGGATAATTTCCTGCATATATTGGTTGATATTGAAATAATCCTATTGGTGCTTCATTTCCTACCTCACCGTAACTACCTCTCAGCTTCAGGTCATGCAGCCAGGTTGCAGTTCTTAAAAATGACTCGTTTTTAATTCTCCATCCAACTGCAAAAGAAGGGAATGTGCCGTACTTATGACCTTCAGCAAACTTGGAAGATCCATCTCTTCTTACGGTAGCTGTCAGCATATATCTGTCGGCAAATTGGTAGGTTAACCTCGCAAATGTTGAAGCCAGGGAATAAATGTTTTGGCCATTTCCGGTATTGGTGCCGGGGGTATTCTGATCAAGTGTAAGGTTTGAAACCAGTGACAAATCTCTTGTAACACTGTTTGGGGGAATACCTCCTCCGCCCATGCCTGTCCATGTATTTTTTTGTGCAGAAATGCCACCCACAAAGTTAATAGTATGCTGTCCAAAAGTTTTATCGTAAGCGATAGTGTTCTCCCACAACCATTCGAACGTTTTGTTCATGCTCTGGTGATAATTTGCCGGTGATACAATTGTTCCGGGATACTGCAGGCTAGCCCTGTTGTCTTCTGGTTGAAGATAAAAACCTGCATAGTTGCTCACATTAGTTCCAATGTTAGATTTAATTCTAAGACCAGGATAAATCGTTGCTTCAAGGGAAGAACTGGCTAAGATGTAATTTGTTGTATTTTGATACTGGTTAGTTTCAACTGAATAAACCTGGTTACCAAAACCGCTCACTACATTTTTTAACGGATTGTAAAAGCCATAGTTTCCGTTTGCATCTTTTATTTGGTAAGTAAGTTTGCTACCGTCGTCCATAGTAGGCGGGTTAGTGGCTATATTTAAAAGATTACCTGTACCCAGCGGATTGTTTGCATCCTGGTAAGAATATTTCACACTGGTGGATGATTTAAGCCATTTTGTAGCCTGGTAATCGAGGTTAAGGTTAAGGCTATACCTTTTGAAAAAGGAACCTATTACAATTCCTTTTTGATCATAGTAGCCCAACGACAATGCAGCCTGAATTTTATCACTTCCTCCACGAATTCCAACTGAATAATTTTGTGTTAAGCCAGCTCTGTATACGGCATCCTGCCAGTTTACAGTATGAAGTTGATCGGGTGTATGCCAGATAGGTAATCCAATGTAAGTATTTGTTGGATCAGCAGCTTCTACCTCATTGGAGAGCTTGGCAAACTCCTGTGCATTTAAGAGATCATATTTTTTTGGTTGCGATTGCGAAGCAAGGAACGCATCTACAGAAACCTGCATTTTATTCTTTGTGCCTTTTTTCGTAGTGATAATTACCACTCCATTAGCCGCACGAATACCATAAATAGCAGATGCCGATGCGTCTTTTAATACGTCAATGCTGGCAATATCATTCGGGTTAATGTTATTAATGCCACCGGTTGTAGGGTAACCGTCCACAACATATAGCGGGTTATTTCCCCCGCTGGCAAGGCTTCCTACTCCTCTTATCAATACTGAAATATTACTTCCGGGTGCTGCATCATTATTAATGATCTGAACACCGGCTGCACGACCCTGTAGCGCCTGTTCTGCTGAAGTAATCGGAACTTTAGCGATTGTTTCAGCATTAATACTGCTTACAGCACCTGTCAGATCTTTTTTCTTCTGCGTACCATAACCCACTACCACAACCTGGTCGAGTTGTTTGGCAGAACTCTCCAGCAAAATGCTGAGGTTTGTCCGGTTATTTACTTTTACTTCCTGGCTGGTATAGCCAATGGCAGTAATAACCAGCGTGGCATTGGGTGTTGCCTGGATAGTAAAGTTTCCGTTTAGATCGGTTTGGGTTGCCGTCTTCGTACCCTTTACTGCCACGGTTACATTTTGCAAAGCAGTATCGCCTGATGTTATTCTTCCATGTACAGCCGTTGTTGCCTGGGCAAAAGCAAGCTGTGCACAAAGCATTAAAGCAATGCTGGTAATTAATGTTTTTGTTTTTTGAAAATGCCCGGAGAAATGTTGGAGAAAATAAAAAGGAAAAGGGCTACCCTTGGGTAGTAGTTTAGTTCTGTTTGACATAAGCAATTGCTATTAAAGTTATAAGAACTAAATGTAGACCTTTAGATTGTGCGATATTAACATTATTCGATCCTATAATGATATTTTTTTTGCAATCGGTAACATCTTTTGGATCCATTTTAAAATTTCGGAGGTGAAATTGCCTTTTAACGCTTCTTAATGTTTAATCATTAAAATTGGGGGGATGTAGAGTAATTTATTATCCTTTTTAGCTGGCAGATTCCTGTTCTATATTGTAATAATAGTCGTTCAGAATTGTTAGTCCGGCCTGGTTGTTTTCTATGTATTCAAACTTGTATTGAAGCGGCCTTTTGCCAGTTATAATTTTGAACTGGTGATTGAAATGAGAAATATTGTTGTAGCCGCAATTGTAACTTATCTCTGCTACATTTTTTTCGTCTTCTACCAGCAGGCGGCAGGCATGGCCAATCCTTACTTCCATCAGGAATTCTATGTAAGTCTTTTTTGTTTTGCTTTTAAAATACCTGCAAAACGACTGGCGTGTCATATTAAGCATGCCAGCAACTTTATCGATGGTTATTTTTTCATTGAAGTGAAGGAATGTGTATTCAAATATTGTTTTTATGCGGTCTTTGTCTGTATCCGCAGGAGATTTGGTAAATCCATTAGAAGAAAGCGCTGTGTAATCTTTACTGTCTGCAATTTCTTCCAGTATTAAAAGAAGGTAGATTAATTTTTTTCCGGGGGTTGCAGTTAGCATATTTTGTATAAGCTCTGCCACACTAACTTTTGTTTTACCGGTAAGCTTAAGCCCGTTATTACATTTCAGTAAAAGCTTTTTAATTGCCAGCGACTCTGGCAGGTTTAGCAACTGGTTGCCAAATATGTCGGGTAAAAATTTTATGCAGATAGACTCGCCTGCAGTTGAAGAACGCTTCATGGTATAGTTATACTCGTGCCTGAAACAATGCGGAAGGTTTGCGCCAAGCAGCACTACATCGCCTGCCTGGAAATGGCCAACATGATCGCCAATGAGCCAGGTGCCGGAACTTCTTTTCATTAGCAGCAGTTCAATCTCCGGGTGGTAATGCCAGATGTTTACCAGGTTTTCACCTGTATCTTTTCTTATAAGGAAGGAATGTTGGGGGGTAGAAATGATTTGGCGAAGCACCGGTTTCATAAAAATCTGATTAAAATATGGTAATATCGTACAAGTTTTAGCGAATATAGGGGTAATTCAATTACTTCATTTTTGTGCTCGTTTAAAAAGTGTTTAAAAAGTTGTGGTATTTTAAATCACCTGTAATACCTTCCAATCAATGGGTTGTCTACAATCATTGTCTTTAGTAAATCGGGTTCAATAGCCCCCTGCTTGCTAAAAACAATTTTTCCTCCCGGCTCTACCAACAAAGTATAAGGTAAAGCCCCCTGCCACTTGGGATCTACTGCTTCAATCAGTTTGTATTTATCATCAACATTAAAAATATAGTTGGTAGCTGAAGCTTGTTGCTGTTGCAAAAACTGAAGTGCTTTATCTTTTTTTGCAGGATCATCTGCACTGATGCTGATGAATTCAAAATCGCGGTGGCGATACATTCTATTGATGGTGATAAATTCAGGAAACTCAGTTACACATGGCCCGCACCAGGTAGCCCATACATTAATCAGCCTTAGTTTGCCAGAATTATTCTTTATAAGATTGCTGATGCCTTCTGCAGTAATGGTGTCAATTGTTACAGGTTCTTTTGCCCATGCAATTTTTGCTTTTGTAATCCAATCGCTTTTCTCTGCCCATTTAATAGAGCATCCAAAAACTTTTGTTGTAGCTACAGGAACATCCTTATTGTTTAGCAATGCATCAATTGCATTGCGTGTATCATTTGTGTTTGGTGTTTTGGATGGTTTCTCAACATCATCTATACGGCCACTGTAACGCAGCTTGCGTTCTTTATCAAAAATAAAAACATGTGGTGTTGCTACGGGCCCATACTTGCGTGATGTTTCTTCTGTTGTACCATCATAGAGATAAGGAAAATTGAATTTTTTTCTTGTTGCCCTTAGTTTCATTTCGTCAAATGTATCGCCCATATCTGTATAATCCAGTTCACTCAATGTAATAGAAGTAGGATCGTTTGGCATAATGGCTATTACGGAAACGCCTTTGTCTTTATAATCACTGGTGAGTTTGATGATGCGATCTTCATATGCCTGTGCAGTAGGACAATGATTGCAGGTGAAAATGATTACCAGTATCCGCGAAGATTTAAAATTGGCAAGGCTGTAGTTTTTGCCATCTACACCTGGCAGTATAAAATCGGGTGCAGCAGATCCTATAGCAAGTGTAGGATGTTCATCTGTTACAGCACTGGTTTTACGAAAAGAAAACAATATAACCGCAACTACCAATAGCGTAAACAGGCAAATAATATTGCGTTTGTTCATATAGCACAAGTATTTTAGGAAAAGTTACAAAATTAACTCTACGCTATGTTATAGTATTGCGTTATAAAAATTGATACATCAAAGTTGATGCAATTAAGTAATACTATTTTGATGTAAAATGATTGTAAATTAACCAGCCATGTTTAAATTGTATGATTATAGTTATAACGAATACATACACACATGAAGTCATTGTCGGCGGTTGCCATGCAAACCATAAAAAAATTCCTTTGTTTATTTCTTTTAGCAATGCCTGTTTTAGCTGCCTTTGCACAACAGCATAAAAAATCGCCCAATATACTTTTTATCTTTTCTGATGATCATGCTTATCAAACCATAGGGGCATATGGCAGCAAGTTAATGCCCACGCCCAATATAGACCGCATTGCAAAAGAAGGCGCAGTGTTTAAAAATGTGTTTGTTACTAACTCATTGTGTGCCCCTTGCCGTGCCACTTTGCTTACTGGTAAATACAGCCATATAAACGGACTGATGATTAATAATATCTCCAACCCGTTTAATGTAAAGCAACAATTGTTCACACGCATATTGCAGCAACATAATTATCAAACCGCATGGATTGGTAAATGGCATTTGCAAACGCTGCCAGATGGATTTGATTTCTGGAAAGTGTTACCTGGCCAGGGCCGTTATTACAATCCGCAGTTTATTGGCATGAACAACGATACAACTGCAGCGCAGGGTTATGTTACAGATGTTATTTCAGGTTTTGCTGAAGATTGGCTTACCAACCGCGATACCAGCAAACCATTTTGCCTCGTGGTAGGAGAAAAAGCTACCCACCGGGAATGGCTACCCGATATTCAGGACCTTGGTGCATTTGATGATAAAACATTTCCTATGCCTGTAAATTTTTACGATAAATATGAAAACAGGCTGGCTGCGCAAAACCAGGACATGACAGTTGATAAAACAATGCGGTTGAAAGAAGATTTAAAAGTACATGCAGATTACAGCAGTGGCGCCTACGGAGATTTTACACCAGAACAAAAAGAAAAGTTTTATAATTATTATGAAAACAAAGTGAGTAAAGATTTTGATGCGCATCATTATACCGGCGACGCATTGGTAAAATGGAAGTTTCAGCGCTATATGAAAGACTATCTTGCTACTGCAAGATCACTCGACAGAAATATAGGTAGATTGCTCAATTACCTCGACAAACATCATTTGTCTGATAATACCATTGTTATTTATGCGTCTGATCAGGGATTTTACATGGGCGAACATGGATGGTTTGATAAAAGATTTATGTACGAAGAATCTGTACGAACGCCAATGGTTATGCGCTATCCCGGCAAGCTGCAGCCCGGTACAGTTATTAATGATTTTATTGTAAACATAGATTTTGCCCCAACACTTTTGCAGGCAGCAGGTGTAAATGTTCCAGAAGATATGCAGGGAAAATCTTTTCTTCCTTTATTGCAAAAAAATAAAAATAATGCAGGTTGGAGAAAAGCGGTGTACTATCATTATTACGAATACCCGGAACCACACCATGTAGCGCCGCATTTTGGTATACGCACACAACGGTATAAGCTTATTCGTTTTTATGGTCCTGCAGATTATTGGGAGTTGTACGATATGCAGGCAGACCCGCATGAAATGAAAAATATTTACCCGGTAAAAACCAATGATAAAATTATTGCAGGATTAAAGAGGCAACTGGAAGATCTAATCAGCCAATATAAAGACGATGAAGCAATGGCGATATTGAAGAAGGGGTAGTGATTTATGATTTTGGGATTTGGTGATTTTGCGATGTATGGCACGATGATAGCGAATCAAATAATTATTGGTTTGATAAAAACTGTCAAATTGTTTGAGGCTTCTTATCATAGCGGGGATTAGCTCCCATCCTTTGGAGTGTTTGGGGGGAGGTCCAACTTTTAAATTAATTTATAATTCATAAACATGGTTAGTAAAAATTGTATAGCTGGTATTTTCTTTTGTTTAATGATTGCTACTGCATCTGCGCAACAAACAAATAAGCTCTGGTATAAGAAACCGGCAAAGGTTTGGACAGAAGCATTGCCAGTTGGTAATGGGCGTCTCGGCGCTATGGTTTTTGGCGGCGTACAGGGCGAGTTGCTGCAATTGAATGAAGGCAGTTTATGGACAGGTGGCCCTGTTCGTACCAATGTAAACCCTGGCGCATACGAGAACCTGCAGATTGTACGTGAGGCATTATTGAAAGAAGAAGACTACGCAAAAGCATATGAGTACACAAAAAAGATGCAGGGATATTATTCTGAATCCTTTTTACCAATGGCGGATCTGTTTATCAAGCAACAGTTTGCTGATACTACTGTAACAGAGTACTACCGGGATTTGGATATTAATGATGCTATTGCCACTACACGTTTTACAATTGGCGGAGTGAAATTTACAAGGCAGGTACTTAGCTCTGCACCAGACCAGGTTATTATTGTACGGCTTACGGCAAGCAAACCCGGCCAGCTTAATTTTACAACCGGCATCAGCGGTTTATTGGCGTATAAAAAATCGGTTATTGGTAATAGTGAGCTGGTGGCAAAAGGCAAAGCTCCTTCTCATGTAGAACCGAGTTATGTAAGAAGCGATAACCCAATCATACAGGACGATACAGCAGGCTGCCGGGGCATGCGTTTTCAAATGTTGTTAAAAGCAATAAATTCCGGCGGAACGGTAATTGCCGATACCAGCGGTCTTACTATTAAGAATGCAACAGAAGTTTTATTGTTTATTTCTGCTGCAACAAGTTTTAATGGTTTTGATAAATGTCCAGATAGCCAGGGAAAAGATGAAAACAAAATAGCAACGCAAAACCTTGCTGCTGCCATTACAAAAAAATGGCCCGTGCTATTAAACAATCACCTTGCAGATTATCATAAATATTTTGACAGGGTTTCATTTTCGCTGGCTACTCCTGCAGACAATAGCAATGCAAGCCTTCCTACAGATGAAAGGTTGTTGCATTATACAGAAGGTGCCATTGATCCTTCGTTTGAAACAATGTATTTCCAGTACGGACGCTATTTGCTTATCTCAAGTTCAAGACCGGGTGGTGCGCCTGCAAACCTGCAGGGAATTTGGAACAAAGAAATGCGGCCACCATGGAGTTCTAACTATACTACTAACATTAATGTGCAAATGAATTACTGGCCCGCAGAAGTAGTCAACCTTTCTGAAATGCATTTGCCCATGATGGAATTTATAAAAGGCGCAGCGGTTACCGGTGCTGTTACTGCCCGTGAATTTTATCATGCACATGGCTGGGCTGTTCATCATAACAGTGATATATGGGCGCTTTCAAACCCTGTTGGTGATTTGGGCAAAGGAGATCCTACATGGGCCAACTGGACAATGGGCTCGCCCTGGCTATCTCAGCATTTGTGGACACACTACGCTTTTACAAAAGACAAGGATTTTTTACGCCAAACTGCTTATCCGCTTATGAAAGGCGCTGCAGAATTTTGTTTGGATTGGCTGGTGCAGGATGATAATGGCTACCTCGTAACTGCGCCATCCGTTTCTCCAGAAAATGTTTTCTTTGATGACAAAGGAAAAAAAGGAAGTGTGTCTATTGCTACTACAATGGATATGGAAATTATTTGGGATCTCTTTACAAATATTATTGAAGCTTCAAAAGAATTGGGTGAAGATGCTGGCTATCGGGATATGATTGCTGCAAAAAGAGATAAACTTTTTCCATTGCACATTGGCAAAAAAGGAAATTTGCAGGAATGGTATAAAGACTGGGAAGATCCGGATCCGCATCACCGTCATGTATCACATTTGTTTGGTTTATATCCCGGAAGAGAAATATCTCCTGTAACAACACCAGAATTTGCTGCTGCTGCAAAGAAGACATTAGAGTTGCGTGGCGATGCAGGTACGGGATGGAGCCTTGCATGGAAGATAAATTTCTGGGCAAGATTGCTGGATGGAGATCATGCTTATACTATGATAAGGACTTTATTACACCTTACCGGGCAAATTGGCACCAATTATTCTAATGGTGGTGGTTCTTATGTAAACCTTTTTGATGCGCATCCGCCATTTCAGATTGATGGCAACTTTGGTAGTATAGCTGGTATGTCTGAAATGTTATTGCAAAGTCATAATGGAGAAATTGCATTGCTGCCATCTATGCCCGCTGCATGGAAAGAAGGCAATGTAAAAGGATTGAAAGCAAGAGGAAATTTTGAAGTAGCTATTGATTGGAAAAACAATGCGCTTCTTCATGCACAAATAATTTCCAATGCAGGCGGTACATGTATTGTAAGAACTGCTGCTCCTGTAAAGATTGATGGCATAGCTGCAAAATCTGTTGCTGATGATCACGGTTATACCATTACATTTAACAGCGAAAAGGGTAAGAAATACCAGCTATCAGCTTTGTAAATAATCTGCTTTATAAACAATTGTACAATGGCAAATAAAATAAGAACTGTATTTTTTCTTGGTGTGCTATTAACCGCAAATATTTTTTGCAAGCATAGCACCGGGCAGACAGCTGCGCCAATAGAACCTGTAAAACCGGGAGCTGTGTTAGTACAGGTTTCCAAACAGTTTATTTTTACCGAAGGGCCTGCAGTTGATAAAAACGGAAATATTTTTTTTACTGATCAACCCAACGATAAAATTTGGGAGTATGATGTGGATGGAAAGCTGACATTGTTTATGGATAAAACAAACCGATCAAACGGAATGTATTTTAACAGCGATGGTTTGCTGATTGCCTGTGCCGATGAAAAAAATCAACTGGTTTCTATTGACGCTAATAAAAAAATAACACCGGTTATAAATGATTACAACGGCCATGTGCTAAACGGCCCTAATGATGTATGGATTGAAAGAACAAGTGGGGGACTCTATTTTACTGATCCTTATTATCAGCGGGATTACTGGACAAGACAAAAACCTGATCTTGATAAACAATCTGTTTACTTTCTTGCAAAAGGAAAAACAACTGCCGTAATAGTTGACAGTACTTTGCAACAACCCAATGGCATAGTTGGTACGCCAGACGGAAAATACCTTTACGTTGCAGATATACGTGCCAATAAAACGTACAGGTATGATATTAATAAAGACGGCAGTCTTTCTAACCGTATGTTGTTTGCGCCGCTCGGTTCAGATGGAATGACAATAGACGAGAAAGGTAATTTTTATCTTACCGGCAAAGGAGTAACCATTTTTAATTCTTCAGGTGTGCAAATTGAAAACATTCCTGTTCCTTCTAATTGGGTGGGTAATATTTGTTTTGGCGGAAGAGACCGGATGACGTTATTTATTACCGCATCAGAATCAATTTATACTTTGCAAATGCAGGTTCGGGGAGTGGAGTAGTTTTTTTAGCCTGTAGTTGTTATTTCATAGTCTTTAGTCAGGAACTGCAAGTTCGGGAGTTCAGTAGTTCATAGTTTTTAATGCGGAGAGGATGAGTTGACACATGCATGCATTAGGCGCAAAGTTTAATGCTGTACTAAGTCTCTGACTTCGTACTATTATGTTCTTCCCGAACGCTGTTCGATATAAAATTATATTTGGCTAAAGCCAATTTTGAGTTGTTATATGTCCCAGCGCTAAAGCACTGGGTTAAAAGATTATCGATGCTATACGAAGTATCTGACTTAGTGTTATTATTTTCTTATCGAGCTCTGTTTGAATATGAAATTATATTTGGCTAAAGCGCTTGGTTAAAAAATTAGCGATGCGAATTGTATCAACCAAGCCTGAAAGGCTTGATTAATAATAACCCCAAGTGTAACTCGGGGTGCTGCGATAACAAATCGTTCAACCCTGAAGGGGTTGAATTGAATACAAAATGGTTAATCAACCCCTTTAGGGTTGAAATAATATCAATCCTGATAGCCACAGGTTTCACCTGCGGCTATTATAAGTTTATCCCTTCAGGATAATGAATTTGCAAAGCGTGTTGCTGTACGAAGTTTCTGACTTGTACTATTATGTTGTTCCATCCTTTGTTCGGATGATAGTAAGCCGTTGCCAAATGTTCTATTGTACAAGTGTGCGACGCCCATCCTGTAGCCCAATGATATAATGCCTGGTCCATAAATCATTTTCAATTGAACCTGTTTTTCAGCTTATGTTTGCCAAATAAACTTGCGTATGAAAAACATATTTCTTCCTGCGCTGCTACTTTTACAACTGCTTGTTGTTGCGCAACAACCCACTGCTATAAAATATCCTGTTGATTCTGCCAGTGTAGAACATGCAGGCGTTCCTAAAGGAGAATTGATAAAATTTACATTTGCTTCAAGCAAAATATTTCCAGGTACCACACGTGATTGCTGGGTGTATGTGCCTGCACAATATAAACCCGATAAGCCTGCATGCGTATATGTAAACCAGGATGGCATACAATGGAAAGCACCAACTGTTTTTGATAACCTTATTTACAATAAAGAATTGCCTATAATTATTGGTGTATTTGTAACACCGGGCAAAGTACTTGCTACAAATAACGCCGTTGCACAGGATAGGTTTAACCGCAGTTTTGAATACGATGGCCTCGGCAATGCCTATGCAAAATTTTTACTGAACGAATTGCTGCCTGAAGTAGAGAAACAAAAGACAAGCGACGGTCGTGCTATCAATCTTTCTAAAAATGGTAACGACCGTGCTATTGGTGGCTCCAGCAGCGGGGCAGTATGTGCATTTACCGCAGCATGGGAATACCCGGATCAGTTTTCACGTGTCTTCAGTACCATAGGAACTTATGTGGGTTTGCGTGGTGCAGATCGTTATCCAACGTTAATCAGGAAGTATGAACCTAAACCTATTCGGGTTTTCTTACAGGATGGTGCAAATGATTTAAATATTTATGGTGGCGATTGGTACAAGGCAAATGAAATGATGGAACGTGCATTAACTTTTGCAGGTTATGAAGTAACACATGTTTGGGGCGAAGAAGGCCATAGTGGCAACCAGGGCACGGCATTGTTTCCTGATGCAATGCGCTGGCTATGGAAAGACTGGCCAAAGCCAGTTGCAGCAGGTGCATCAAAGAATCAATTCCTGCATGATCTTTTAATACCCGGTGCAGGTTGGGAACTGGTAGGCGAAGGCTATGCATTTACTGAAGGCACTGCAGTAAATGCAAAGGGCGAAGTGTTTTTCCAGGACGTTCGCAATTCAAAAACCTATAAGGTAGGGTTGGATGGTAAGGTAATGCAGTTGCCTGTTGATGCTAAAAGGGCAAGTGGTACCGGATTTGGACCTGATGGTAAACGTTATACAACCGGAGGAAGCAAGCAGGTATTGGCGTATGATGCAAACGAAAAAGAAACGGTTATAGCAGATAGCGTTGGTGGAAATGATATTACTGTTGCTAAAAACGGCAACATGTACATTACTTCGCCCGATGGTGTAAGCAACCCCAGCAAACTTTATCTTGTAAGGCCTAATGGCGAGAAAGTTGTGGTAGATGAAGGATTGAAATTTGCTAACGGCCTTACACTTTCTCCGGATCAACAGCAATTGTATGTAACAGAATCTGCTTCTCATTGGGTATGGATTTACAACATACAGCCCAATGGAACACTTGCCAATAAACAAAAGTATGGATGGTTGCATGTATGGGATACGGAAGAGAATGCATGGAGTGATGGTTTGCGTTGCGATACTGCCGGTAGAATATTTGTTGCATCAAAACTGGGTTTGCAAATACTTGATCAATTAGGCAGGGTGAATGCTATATTGCCAGTGCCGCCATCCAATAACCAGGTTTCTAATTGCTGTTTTGGTGGTGCAGATTTTAATATACTCTACATTACTTGCGGTGATAAAGTTTTCAGGCGCAGGCTCAATACAAAAGGTGTAAATCTTTTCAATACAATGTGGAGGCCTTTTAATCCGCGGCTATAGTTCAGACCATTAAAATCGTTTAGCCAATCAATTGGTAATGTCAAAATCGGTATATAACCGGTTATTTTAGGTTAGCCTTTTTTGCTGCGGCCGGTTTACATTTGCAGTAACCAATCAAACATTTTTTATGGCAAATCCAAAATGGGAGGGTGTTTACCCCGCAATGCTTACACCGTTTAAAGCAGATGATACAATAGACTTTGATATGTTTACAATAAACCTTAATGCACAGCTTGATGCAGGCATTGATGGTGTTGTAATGGGTGGCTCGCTTGGTGAAGCAAGTACCTTGCTGAATGAAGAAAAAACAGCTTTACTGGTTCATTGTAAAAAAACAATGAAACGGGCTGTACCTGCTATTGTAACCATTGCTGAGCAGTCAACAAAAGCAGCTATTGGCGTAGCAAACAGTGCAGAAAAAAACGGTGCTGATGGTTTAATGATTTTGCCGCCTATGCGCTATAAAGCAGACGACAGGGAAACAGTTCAGTATTTTAAAACCATTGCAGCCAACACTGGTTTGCCAATAATGATTTATAACAATCCTTACGATTATAAGATTGAAGTAACGATTGACATGTTTGCTGAATTGTCTTCAATCAGCAGCATAGAATCTATTAAAGAATCTACCAGGGACGTTTCTAATGTAACAAGATTGAAAAACGCATTTGGCAATCGCTATAAAATATTATGCGGTGTAGATACACTTGCATTGGAAGAACTGGCTTTGGGTGCAGATGGCTGGGTAGGTGGATTGGTGGATGCTTTTCCTGCAGAAACGGTTGCCATTTTTCGGTTGATGAAGGCCGGCAGATATGCAGAAGCACTGCAAATTTACCGCTGGTTTCTGCCCGTGCTGGAACTTGATATTCATCCAAAGCTGGTACAATATATTAAACTTGCTGCTGCACAAACCGGACTGGGTTCTGAATATGTAAGGGCGCCAAGATTAACCATTGAGGGCGAAGAAAGAAAAAAAGTATTGGCTACAATTAATAAAGCAATAGCCACAAGGCCGGTATTGCCAGATTATTTGCATCTTGATGTGATGCAGTATGCTTGATAAGTTAACCACTTAATAGCTGAACCACGGAGACACAGTGATACAGAGAAGCACGGGATATTTATCAACAATAACTATTAAGGCGATAACACGGAGGGTTTCTTCGAAACTGCTAGCTTGTAGCTAATAGCTAACAGCTTGTAGCTTTTCTTTTAACCACGTAGACACAGTGATACAGAGAAGCACAGGGGTTTTGTTGATGAGTGTTAAAGATGCTGGAATGCTATTAAGTATGTTTTATTGTTAATTGCTTTTGAGTTGGTACGCAAAGAGCATTTGAGATGCTATCAACCGCGGAGATGCCACATAAAACCGTGCTTCTTTGTGTTCTTTGTGCCGCTGTGGTTTAAATAAAAACTATGTCAAAGAAATTTTTTTGTATTGATGCACATACCTGCGGTAACCCGGTAAGACTTGTAGCAGGTGGCGGCCCTTTTCTCGAGGGAAATGATATGAGTGAAAAGCGTCAGCATTTTTTAAAAGAATACGATTGGATACGCAAAGGCCTGATGTTTGAACCCCGCGGTCATGATATGATGAGCGGAAGTATTTTATATCCGCCGCATGATGCAGGCAATGATGTTGCGGTTCTTTTTATAGAAACCAGTGGCTGCCTACCAATGTGTGGTCATGGTACTATTGGCACTATTACCATTGCAATAGAAGAAGGGTTGATTACACCAAAACAGCCGGGTGTAATTCGCATGGAAGCTCCGGCAGGCCTTGTACTGATTAGCTATAAGCAGGAAGGTAAAAAGGTTAAAAGTGTTAAGCTAACCAATGTGGCTTCTTTTTTAGCAGCAGAAGGTTTAACAGTTGATTGTCCGGAACTGGGCGAACTGGTAGTAGATGTTTCCTACGGTGGTAATTTTTATGCAATTGTAGATGTACAGAAAAATTTTAAAGGCATAGAACATTACAGTGCAGATAAGCTAATTGCGTGGGCAAGAGAATTGCGGAAACGCATCAATGAAAAATATTCTTTTGTGCATCCGGAAAATCCTACCATCAACGGCTGCTCTCATATTTTATGGACGGGTGCTGTGCTGGATAAAAAATCTACTGCCCGCAATGCGGTGTTTTATGGTGATAAAGCTATTGATCGCAGTCCGTGTGGCACAGGTACTTCTGCACGCATGGCGCAATGGTATGCAAAAGGCAAACTAAAAAAAGGCGATCAATTTATACATGAAAGCATTATTGGTTCAACCTTTACAGGCACAATAGAAGAAGAGATACCCAATGCTTTTGGTACAGGTAAAACTGCCATCAGGCCGGGCATAGAAGGCTGGGCAAGAATTTATGGTTACAATACCATCAGTATTGATGAGGAAGATGATCCTTATGCTTTTGGCTTCCAGGTAATGTAGGGTAATGTGACAAATGTGGAAATATGGTTAATGTGGAAGTGTGAGGAATCTGGTAAATGTGAAGAATGAAGAAGAATGTTGTTCTAATAAATATTTGGCGAATAAAGAAATCAGACATCAATATATCATACATCAGCCATAATTTTCTAAATACTATGCATAAATCAATCTTACCCATCATCATTCTTCTTTGTTCTTTGTCTTTAGCTGCACAAACCAACAAAGACTATGTGCCTTGTAACGATATGCCCAATATCATTCAGAATTATTATGCAGATATGCAGGCATTGGATCGTGTATACATTGCAGAAGGATCCCCGGAGGTAAGAGAGCGGTATAAAAAAATGAATGCTGAATACCTGGATCGGCTTGAAAAAATCAATTTCAATTCTTTACCGCAGGAATGCAAAGCCGATTTCATTCTCTTTAAAAGAGATTTAAAAGAATCCATTTACCAGGCAGGTGTGGAGGCAAAAGATTTTGCGGCTGTACAATCATGGTTCCCTTTTGCTGATACCATTTACGCACTTGAAAAAATAAGGCGCCGCGGCGGCCCAATGGATAGTAAAAATGTTGCAGCCAATTTCTTTGCTATTTCAAAACAGATACCGCAACTGCAGGCAAAACTGGCGCAGGAAAAAAATATAACGGTAACCAACAGCCGCAGGGCAAATATTACCATTCGTGGGCTTAGGGCAGCAGCAAAAAGTGTTTTTACTTTCTATAACGAGTACGATCCGCTTTTTACCTGGTGGGTACCCGATACATATAAAAAATTAGACAGTACACTTGCTGCATATGCGCAAACTTTTAAAACAAATGCTGATAAAAATGCACCTAATAAAGATTCGAGCGGTATTGTTGGCTTTCCTATTGGCAGGGAAGAAATTATACGCCAGCTGAAATATGAAATGATACCGTACACGCCGGAAGAACTTATTGATATTGCCAATAAAGAATTTGCATGGTGCGATAAAGAGATGCTTAAAGCAAGTGCCGAAATGGGTTTTGGTACCAACTGGAAAGCAGCAGAAGAAAAAGTTAAACAGACTTATGTTCCCGCTGGTGAACAACCTGCTGCAATGGTAAAGCTGTACAATGAAGCAATTGCTTTTTTAAAAGAAAAAGATTTGATTACCATACCGCCACTTGCAGAAGAAACATGGCGCATTTCAATGATGAGCCCGAGGCAGCAACTGGTTTCACCTTTTTTCCTCGGCGGTGAGGAGTTTATTGTTTCTTATCCTACCAATACAATGGATTTTGATGCACGCATGATGAGCATGCGTGGCAACAACCCGCATTTTTCTCATGCTACAGTTCATCATGAATTAATTGCAGGGCATTACCTTGAGCAGTTTATGAACGAACATGTGTACACTTACCGTCATTATCCTACACCATTCTGGACAGAAGGCTGGTCTCTCTACTGGGAGTTTGCCCTCTGGAATGAAGGGTTTTCAGTTTCTCCCGAAGACCGCATAGGCATGTTGTTCTGGCGCATGCACCGTTGTGCACGCATTATTTTTTCGCTCAACTATCATATGGGTAAATGGAGTCCGCAGCAATGTATAGACTTTCTTATTGAAAGGGTTAATCATGAAAAGGCAAATGCAGAAGGAGAAGTGCGCCGTTCGTTTACAGGCGGCTATAGTCCGCTGTACCAGGTGGGGTATATGATTGGCGGTTTGCAGCTAATGGCATTGCGCAATGAATTAACCGGAAGCAAAAAAATGACGGTGAAGCAATTTCACGATGCAGTAATGCATGAGAACAGCATGCCAATAGAAATGCTGCGCAATATTTTAACCAACCAGTCATTGAAAGAAGATTATGAAACCAACTGGCGGTTTTATAAGCTGCCTTAGTAAACTGCGCAATTGCTGTACTGCAATATTAAAATCTCATTAAGCCTGTAATGAAATCTTGAGTAAACTGATATTCTTTTGCTTTAAAGAGAAATATTGCAAGTTGCCGGTATATAAAAGCTGTAAAAATTAATAGCAACGTGTTTTTCCATTGGCAGTAAAGATTATATTTGATTGCAAAACTTTTGCACCAATTGGTTAATCATTGCTTATGAAAGTGGGAGCTGCGGGTTGTTTATTTTTTTCCTGCGTAATTATTTTTTCTTCTCGTCTATTGGCGCAATCAGCTGCCGATGATAGCCTGTTGTATAAAAAATCTATTTCCCAGGCCATAAGTGTATACCATAGCGAAATTGGCGACCAGGCAAGTCTTTATAACGGCGTTCAGTATGCGGATTTTCCTTTTCGTTTTGAAGAAGGCGGGTTCCAGTTTTTTATGGATAAAAGGCCCGGCATAGGATCTGTTACTTATGATGATATACTTTTTGAAAAAGTATTGTTGCAGTACGACGAAATAAGGGAAGTGGTTATTATGCAGGACAGCTCAAGGCGTATACAATTACTTAACCCACGGATTAGCAGTTTTACATTGTTTGGCAACGAGTTTATCCATATTATTAAAGACAGCACCACTAAGCCGTTGGTGAGAAGCGGGTTTTATGCAATACTGTATAAAGGCAATGTTAGTTTATTAAAGAAAGAAGAAAAGTTAATAAGAGAAGAAGTTAGCCGCGATGCAGTACTCCGTTTTATTGATGTAAACCGGTATTATTATATAAAGAAAGACAGTGTTTATTATCCTGTTAAAAACAAAAACAGCATACTTGACATTTTTGCCGATAGGAAAAGTGATATCCGTCAATTTATAAATAAAAATAAGCTCAGCTACAGGCGCAACCGGGATGAGATGCTTGCAAAAACTACTGCTTATTATGACCAGCTAAACAAGAGTAAATGAAGCGAAGGCTAACAATTGTATTGTCTATATTAATTTTATTGCTTTGTTGCAATTGTACTTTTGCACAAAAGGATAGCGCCGCATTAATTACTATTTCTGTAAAGGGGGTATCTGTAGAAAAATTTGCAGCAGAGATAGAGAAACAATGTAAAGTGCGTTTCTATTTTGATACTGCACGCCTCGATAGTGTCTTTATTACCGTAACTGCTAATAACCAGTCTCTAAAAAATGTGCTTGATACGGCATTTGCCAATACAGGGGCTTTTTATACAGCAGACAATGCCAATCATATTTTTGTTACAAAAGAATACGCCTTAAAGCTGGCATTGCCCGATGGGTTTTTTAAACAGGGCAGGCCCGATGCAAATAAATATGTTGCACAATCAGCAACGGGTGCCGCAACTGATTTGGATGAATTTGATGAACGGAAACCTGCCGTAAAAGCAACGCTGGAAAACAAGTTGTATGAAATAGGTGATAAACTAATAACCAACACGCCGCATATTATTGCAATGGCGGGTTATATACGCGATGCAAAAACAGGTGAGCCTGTTGTTGGGGCTTCTATTTATACAGATAATCCGCGGGTTGGCACAACAACTGATCAGTATGGTTATTATTCTCTTTCATTGCCAAAAGGAAGGCATATAGTAAACATACAGAGCATTGGCATGCGTGATACAAGGCGCCAGGTTATCTTGTACAGCGATGGCAAAATGAATATTGACATGCAGGGCACCGTTATGACGCTGAAGCGGGTCATTATCTCTGCACAAAAACTGAGCAATGTAAAAGGCACGCAAATGGGCCTTCAAAAAATAGACATCAAAACCATTAAACAAGTGCCTGTTGTTTTTGGTGAAGCCGATGTGCTGAGGGTAGTAACAACATTGCCGGGTGTAAAAACAGTAGGGGAGGCAAGTACAGGGTTAAATGTAAGGGGAGGTTCTGCAGATCAAAACCTGATTTTGTTTAATGATGCTACCATTTATAACCCAGCGCATTTCTTTGGAATGTTCTCTGCGTTTAACCCGGAAGTGGTGAAAGATGTAGAACTTTATAAAAGCAGTATCCCTGCCCGTTATGGCGGACGTTTATCTTCTGTACTTAATATCAATAGCAGGGAAGGCAACAAGAAAAATCTAACTGGTACAGCAGGCATCGGTTTGCTTACCAGCCGGCTTGATGTAGAAGGTCCGCTTATTAAAGACAAATCTTCATTTATTCTTGGTGGCCGTACAACTTATGCAAACTGGTTATTGAACGCATTGCCCGATCAATACAAAAAAAGCAAGGCTTCTTTTTATGATGTAAACCTTAACGTTAGCCACGAGTTCAACAAAAAGAATACGTTGTTTCTTACTGGTTACCTTAGCAGGGATGGGTTTAATTTAAATAGCGATACGGCGTATAAATACGGCAATAAAAATATATCGCTGAAATGGAAACATGTTTTTAGCAATAAGTTGAACAGTCAGCTTACAACTGGGTATGACCGTTATGATTACAGCATTTCCAGTGAGAAACTGCCGCTAAATGCTTACAAACTTAGTTTTGATATTAACCAGCTTTATATGAAGCTGCATTTTAATTATTACCTCAGCAGCAAGCATACTTTAGATTTCGGTCTCAATTCAATCTATTACAAGCTGCACCCGGGTATGTACCAGCCTTTGGGAAAATCATCGTTGGTAAAACCAGATACTATAGCAGCTGAACAGGCATTGGAAAGCGCATTGTATTTAAGCGAGCATTATAACATCAGTCCTTCATTGTCTCTTGATGCCGGTATTCGTTACTCACTATACAATTACCTCGGTCCGCAAAACGTAAACAATTATCCGGAAAACCTGCCAAAAACGGAAGGCAACCTGCTTTCAACTACAGCATATGGCAAAGGCGATTTTATAAAAACATATGGCGGACCTGAATACCGTGTATCGTTACGATATTCATTTACCGATAGCTTTTCAATAAAAGCGGGTTACAATTCACAACGTCAATACATCCATTCACTTTCCAACACTACGGCAATGGCGCCTACAGATATATGGAAGCTTAGCGATCCCAACATCAAACCACAATGGGGCGACCAGTTTTCATTGGGCGTTTACAAAAACCTGAAATCAAACACCATTGAAACATCTATTGAAGTGTATTATAAGCGAATGGACAATTATCTCGATTATAAAAGTGGTGCATCCCTTGTAATGAACCATCATATAGAGACAGATGTAATTGGCACAAAAGGAAAAGCTTATGGTGTGGAGTTTCTTGTAAAAAAACTTACTGGCAAACTAAATGGATGGGTTAGTTATACATGGTCCAGGGTGCTGTTAAAAATGGATGATCCCAATGCAGGCGAAAAAATTAACAATGGAATGTATTATCCTGCCAATTATGATAAGCCGCACGATTTTACAGTTATTGGCAACTACAGGGTTAGTCACAGGGTTAGTTTTTCACTCAATGCAACATACAGTACCGGGCGGCCGATTACACTTCCTATAGGATTGTTTTACTATGCAGGCAGTGCACGTACTTTATATGCAGACAGAAACGCTTATCGTATCCCTGATTATTTCCGTGCAGATTTTGCAATGAATATTGATGGCAATCATAAAGTGCATCAGCGAACACACAATTCGTGGACAGTTGGCGTATATAATATAACAGGAAGAAAAAATCCTTATTCAGTGTATTATGTTTCAGAAAATGGTGTTGTTAACGGATATAAGTTGTCAATTTTTGGAAGTGCTATACCTTATGTAAACTATAATATCAGATTTTAATTCAGCAACATGAAGCAGTTATTGTATGGTATATTGATTTTGCTGGTAGCCGGTTGCAAGGAGAAATATACTTCACCCGCACAGTCGCCTAAAACAGGTTACCTGGTAGTAGAAGGCGTTGTAAACAGCGGCCCCGGTACAACAAACATCAGGCTAAGCCGCACAACAAAATTGGATACTAATGCAATTGTTTATGAGAAAGGTGCTATTGTACAGGTGCAGGGGGAAGACAATAGTGTGTATACGCTTTCAGATCAGGGACAGGGGCAGTATACAATTGGCAACATAAACCTGAATAGCAATACAAAATACCGCTTAAGCATACGTGTAAGCAGCGGCAAACAATATTTATCGGATTATGTAACTGTAAAAAATAACCCCCCTATTGACAGCATTAGTTGGAAAAGGGAAAACGATAACGGTGTGCAGATGTACATCAATACACATGATCCTCAAAACAACACATTGTATTACCAGTGGGCGTACGATGAAACCTGGCAGATTCGTTCCATGTATACGTCAACGTTAAAATATAAATTCGTACCACCAACCAATTACTCTGTTGTTTACAAGGATTCTACCACATTTTCTTACGATCCTACAATTATTAATTGCTGGCAGTTTAATTCATCTACATCATTGTTGCTAGGTTCTACTGTCAAGTTAACCAGTGATGTTGTGTACCTGCCCATTGCTTTTATACCCCGTGCTTCTATTAAGATTAGCGTGGTGTACAGCATCAATGTAAAACAATATGCGTGGACAAAAGAAGGCTATGCATTTCTTGAAAAAATGAAAAAGAACACAGAGTCTACAGGTTCTATTTTTGATGCACAGCCATCGGAGCTTAAAGGAAATTTTCATAGTGTTTCAGATCCTAATGAAATAGTGGTAGGGTTTTTTAATATTTGCCCTATACAGGAAAAAAGAATTTTTATATACCCTGCTGATGTTTCGCCATGGGGTTACGATGCCGGTTGCTACGAAATTGAAGTAGAAAATATATCGGACTCCATTCAAAAAAAATCATTTAGCCTATATCCTACGGTAGTAGGGAAAGTTTCGCCGTTTGGCAGTATTGCTACTTTTTATGCGGCACCACCCGAGTGTGTGGATTGTACATTGAAGGGTACCAATAAGAAGCCATCGTATATGCCATGATAATTTTATAATGAAAAGATATTTAACAATACAATTTTTAAAATTTTTCTGCTGTGCCGTAGCGGCACTTATTTCTATAAGTTCATGTGTGTTTGCGCAGGAAACATTGGTAAAAGATCAGTTTAATGCATATAACCAGAAAGTGCTGCAGGAAAAACTCTACGTGCACACAGATAAAAATGCATACCTGGCAGGTGAAATTTGCTGGTTTAAAATATATAATACTGATGCTTTTTTTAATAAACCGCTTGGCCTTAGCAAAGTAGCATATGTAGAAGTGCTTGATAAAAATAACAAACCTGTTTTACAGTCTAAAGTGGGTATGAACACTGGCGATGGTAATGGTTCTTTGCAATTTCCCATATCACTTGCTTCAGGCAGGTACAAGCTGCGGGCATACACCAACTGGATGAAAAATTTCAGTGCGGTTTATTTTTTTGAAAAACAGATCACTGTTATCAACGCAAGAAAAATATACGCAAATACAGACGTACAGGTAAAGAACAGATATGATGTTCAGTTTTTTCCCGAAGGTGGTAACCTTGTTAATGGCTTGCAGAGCAAAATTGCATTTAAAGTAACCGATCAAAATGGCAAAGGCATAGCATGCAAAGGTGTTGTTATAGATAATAAGGCAGATACTGTAGCAAAATACACGACCCTGAAATTTGGCATGGGAAGTTTTATGTTTAAACCTGCAGAAGGCAAAACGTATAAGGCCATCACAATAATATCAGACAGTGTTCATATACTGCAGGATTTGCCGGTTGCGTTTGGCAAGGGTTATGTTATGCACGTTGATGATATTGTAAACAGGCAGGTTAAAATATCTGTACAATCTGCAGATGATAAAAGTACAGATCCTGTTTTTCTTTTTGCGCATACACGCGGGTCTGTAAAAGCTGTGCTTAGTTATACGCTACACGATGGCTATACAGAATTTTTGGTGGATACAGCAAAGCTTGGTGATGGCATTACTCATTTTACCATTTTCGATGCAGCACGCCGCCCGGTAGCAGAACGTTTATTCTTTAAACAACCTTCGCATCAATTTACAATAACAGCCGCAACAACTAAAGTTGAATATGATCTAAGGCAGAAAATAAACATCAGTATTAATACCGCAGATAAAACAGGTAAGCCTCTTCCGGCAAATATGTCAATGGCTGTTTATCGCATAGATTCATTAACACTGCAAGATGAAATGGATATCAGTAATTATCTCTGGTTAAGTTCAGATTTGGCAGGTAATATTGAGTCTCCGGGTTATTATTTTAATAATCCTTCTTCTGAAACCACAGAAGCTTTAAATAATCTTTTGCTAACCCAGGGATGGAGACGTTTTCGCTGGGAAGATATTCTTCAGAACAAACAACCTGCTTTTAAATTTATTCCGGAATATAAAGCACATATTATACAGGGAAGAGTAACCAATAGTTTAACAGGCAAGCCTGAAAAAAATGCAGAATGTTTTTTATCTGTAGCGGGAACACGCACACAGTTTAAGGGCGACCTTAGTGATGATAGCGGTTTTGTAAAATTTGAGATGGCCAATTTTTATGGCAACAATGAAATTATTATTCAGCCTTCTCAACTGGATAGTTCAAAACATATAGAAGTACTAAATCCGTACGCAGACAATTTTTCAAGTACACCACTTCAGGCATTTGCGTTGCCAGAAAGAAATCCTTCTACATTATACAGTCAGAATGTTGCTGTGCAGGTACAAAATAATTACCGGGGCGATAAATTGCAACTGCAGTCACTTCCTACAGTTGATACCTTTCCGTTTTATATTAAACCAGATGCTTCTTATAAACTTGATGATTATGTTCGGTTTACCACCATTGAAGAAGTTTTGCGTGAGTATGTGCCGGATGTAAATGTTAGAAGAAAAGATGGTAAATATTATTTTCCGGTGTTTGATAATGTACGAAAAGAATTTTTTACTGTTGATCCATTGGTTTTGCTGGATGGTGTTCCTGTGTTCGATAATAATAAATTGATGGCTTACGATCCGCTTAAAATAAAAAGGCTTGAAGTAGTGGCGCGGATGTATTTCTATGGCAAAATGTATTTTGGCGGCATTGTTAATTTCATCACCTATAAAGGAGATCTTACCGGTTTTGAACTTGACCCGCATACAACAGTTATGGATTATGAAACCCTGCAAATGCAAAGAGAATTTTTCTCTCCTGTATATGAAACAGAAGATCAGTTTGCCGCAAGGCTTCCAGATTTCAGAACATTGCTATACTGGTCTCCTTCTGTAAATACAAACAATAATGGACAGCAGCAGGTTGAGTTTTATACTTCAGATTTGCCAGGGCATTTCGCAGCAGTTTTACAAGGCATAACAGCAGACGGGCAAACTGGTGCCGGCACTATCTTTTTTGATGTTAAAGAAAATTATTCGCTGCAAGTGAAGAAGTAATTGGAGAAAGCTACAAGTTGTAAGCTACAAGCGGCAAGCTTAGTAGTTTCGAAAAAACACCCCGTGTATCGCCTTAAGTGAAGAAGAGCTACAAGCTGTTAGCTATTAGCTACAAGCTAGCAGTCTCGAAAAAACACCCGTGTATTGCCTCAATAGTTATCGTCGATAAACATCCCCGTGTTTCTCTGTGTTATCCTTGTCTCCGTGGTTAAAAGAAAAGCTACAAGCTATTAGCTTCAAGCTTTGGTGGTTTCTAAGAATGTCGATAAGTGTCTTTATTAATTCCTGTGTTTCTCTGTGTTATCCGTGTCTCTGTGGCTACCAAATAATTTTGTTTATATTCATACCTGAAACGACCACACGAGTATGAGAAAATATTATTTGCTTTTCATTCTAACTTCATTCTTCTGTTCAACTTTATTCTGCCAGAGTTATGTAGCAGAGCTGAACAATTCCAAAATAAAAGTGCAGCCTGTAGTTCCGGTTAAAGCGTATGCATTTAATTTAAGTGATGTTACTATAACCGGTGGCCCTTTTAAAAAGGCAATGGATCTTGATGCTGTGTATTTGCTGGAAATAGATCCTAATCGGTTATTGCACCGTTTTCATCAATATGCAGGTTTGCCTGTAAAAGGAGAAATTTATGGTGGCTGGGAAGAAGAAACCATATCGGGCCATACGCTTGGACATTATCTTTCTGCATGTGCTATGATGTATGCATCTACACACGACAAACGCTTCAAAGAAAAAACTGATTATATAATTGCAGAGCTTGCACGTTGCCAGCAAGCACGTAAAACAGGCTATGTAGGGGGCGTTCCCAATGAAGATACTGTATTTGCACAAGTGGCAAGAGGGGATATACGTTCCAAAGGTTTTGATTTGAACGGTGCCTGGGTGCCCTGGTATACCATGCACAAAGTAATGGCTGGTTTGATGGACAGTTATTTGTACTGCGACAATATGCAGGCGATGGATATCCTGAATAAAATTTGCAGGTGGATAGATACTGAACTGAAAGATCTCTCTGATGCACAATTACAAAAAATGCTGGATTGCGAACACGGTGGAATGAACGAAGCACTTGTAAATATGTATGCGGTTACAGGCAATAAAAATTACCTGCAGCTATCATATAAGTTTCATCACAAAGTTGTACTCGATTCCCTTGCCAACCAGAAAGATGTGATGCAGGGCCGGCATTCTAATACCAACATTCCCAAAATTATTGGTGCGGAAAGACGCTACCAGCTTACAGGAAGTGTAAAAGATAGCACAATAGCAGACTATTTCTGGCATACCATTGTTAACCATCATACCTATGTAAATGGGGGTAATAGCAATTATGAATATCTCGGAACAGAAGATAAACTTAATGACAGGTTAAGTGATAATACCACTGAAACCTGTAACACTTATAATATGCTGAAGCTAACCCGCCAACTTTTTGCATTTAACCCAAAATTAGAGTATGCAGATTTTTATGAACGTGCATTGTACAATCATATTCTTGCAAGCCAGGAGCCTGACAGTGGTATGATGTGTTATTTTGTACCATTAAGAATGGGCGGAAAGAAAAATTATTCTGATAAGTTCAATTCATTCTGGTGTTGCGTTGGTTCAGGAATAGAAAATCATTCTAAATACGGAGAAGCTATTTATTACCGTAGTGCCAATGGAGGTTTGTTTGTCAATCTTTTTATTCCTTCCATGCTTAACTGGAAAGAGAAGAACATTAGCGTTACCCAAAGCACATCATTCCCGGAAAGCAGCAACAGTTCTTTTGTAATTACCACAGCAAAGCCAGTATCATTTCCATTGTATATAAGAAATCCCTGGTGGGCGGGCAGCAATGTTAGTATTACAATTAATGGAAACCCTATAAAAACAAAAAAATCAGCAAACGGGTATTTTGAAATCAACAGAACATGGAAGAATAATGATAAAGTGGAGATAGCTTTTGATATGCACCTGTATGCTGAAAGCATGCCCGATAATAAAAACAGGATTGCATTGTTATACGGCCCGGTATTGCTTGCAGGAGATTTGGGTGCGTCAATGCCAGACCCTGTGTATGGTACGCCTGTTTTATTAACCAGCAACCATAATGTTACAGAATGGGTAAAGCCTGTTGCAAATAAACCGCTTACTTTTAAAATGGAGGGTGTTGGCAAACCTTTCGATACAGAGTTGTCGCCTTTTTATGCTATGCATAAAGATTATTATAGTGTGTACTGGGATTACTTTACCAATGAAGAATGGGTAACAAGAGAAGCAGCCTATAAAGAAGAAAAGGCACAACAAAAAGCTATTGAAGAAAGAACAGTAGATGTAATGCGTCTTGGAGAAATGCAACCGGAAAGGGATCATAACCTTAAAGCATCAATAAATTCTTACCCTGGCAATGCACTTACCCGCAGTGGCAGGGAAGCACGTGCAGGAGGTTTTTTTTCGTTTGATATTAATGTAAAGCCCGGCGTACCCAATATATTGCTGTGCACTTATTTTGGTGATGACAAAAACAGCACATTTGATATTTTGATTGATGATGTAAAACTTGTAACTGTACAATGGAATGGCGGTGAAACCGGAAAGTTTTACGATAAAGAATATCCAATTCCTGCAGAAATGATTAAAGACAAAAAAAACGTAACTGTAAAAATAAGTGCAAACGCAAACAAAACTGCGGGCCGTGTTTTTGGATGCCGCATTCTTACACCTGCGTCTAATCAAAAGTTATAAATACTTTTGGTTCTATTGTGGCCTGGCTTGTTGATGATATTGTTTTATAAAATCGCCGGGAGATTGTTTTGTTATGCTTTTAAATACCCGGTTAAAATTTACAACATTATTAAAGCCAGACTGGTAAGCGACGGCTGCAATATTTTCAAAATTATTTTCCATAAATTTTTTGCATGCTTCATTAACACGTATTTCGTTAAGGAAATGAATATAGGTTTTTGAAGTATGTTTTTTAAAATAACGACAAAATGATTGCGGCGTAAGATGAACCAGTTTCGCCACTTCCTGTATAGAAATGGTTTCTGTATAATGGGCCATGCTGTATTGGTAAACATCATTAATGCGCAAGCCTTCTTTGTCTGTTATTGATTGTTCAAAAGTTTCTGTTGAAAAATGTTTCCACTTTTTTATGTTGGCCAGTTGCTGAAGTAATTCTATAAACACAGACAATTTTGTTGCACCATTTACAGATTTTAATTTTGTAAGCAAAGCTGCTATCGTTTCCTTGTTTTTTTCCGGAACCTGCATGCCGTGAGATGAGGCTGCGATAAATTTTTTTACTGAACGCATTTCCGCAAGAGAAAGCAGGGGTGCTATAAATCCTGAAGGATTAAAAAATATATTGAGCGAATGAATTGTTTTTTTTGCTTGTCCTTTAAAGTACGCTGCATCGCTTTTAAAAAGATGCGGTTGATTGGCGCCAATAATAAAAATGTCTCCGGCGCTAAATCGCTGCATGTAATTTCCGGCTATTAATGTTCCTTCACCTTTTAAAATC
This sequence comes from Chitinophagaceae bacterium, assembly GCA_044227095.1. GTDB lineage: Bacteria > Bacteroidota > Bacteroidia > Chitinophagales > Chitinophagaceae > JACMLD01. The sequence continues at coordinate 2,896,282 of JBGAFV010000001.1, forward strand.
CACGTTACTTGTGTTTCATGGTGCCTGTGCAAATGCTCGTAAAAATGCGGAAGCTTGTCTTCCTGCAAATGAATAGAGTTGCCCGCTGTTACAGGTATGGTAAACTGAATAACCTTCATTAAACCAATATTACCAATATTTTTGGGTTTTATTATAATTGATGGTAAAATAGGTAAAATAGTATACTGTATAACTTTCTGTGGTAACCGAATACTACTGACATACAAACAACATGGAACTTTTAAACAAGCCATATATTTTGTAAAGAGAATAGCAGCGTTATCTTTGCAGCCCGGCATGCACCGGTAAAAATAATATTGACGCTATGAGATATTCAGCATGGATTGGTTTGGCAGCAGCAATTATTGTTGTGGCTGTTTGTTATATGCCATGGGTATATATTGATTCTGTAAAGCTGGAAATTGGTGGAATGTCTTCTACCGGTAAAAATAATTTTGGTAAGCCCGGCTTAATGAATATTTTTTGCTGTGTAATTGCATCTATTTTATTTCTGCTGAGGCAAATATGGGCAAAGCGTACTAATATTTTTTTCTGCGGATTTAATATAGCATGGGCTATCCGTAATTACATCATACTTAGCCGTTGTTATAGTGGAGAATGTCCTCAAAAAGAAACTGCCTTGTATATTCTTGTGGCTGCATCTGCAGTTATGCTGGTCATGGCTTTTATGCCAGATATAACAATAAGTGATGAGTCAAAGGTTCCAGTACAAAACGATACGAAGCCTGCGGATTAATCTTAGGCTTCAAGGCTATTAATGATGTTTTCTATATTGTTCCTGTTAAAAGGTTTGTGCAAAAAGTATGAAGCGCCTTGCTGTATAGCTTTTTCATTCAGTTTTTTTTCATTGTAAGCCGTCATCATTACAATTTTTGCTGCCGGGTAAACTTCCACCATCTTTTTAATAAAATCGATTCCCATTCCGTCGGGCAGGTGATTGTCAAGAAAAATATAATCAGGTTTTAATGTTTTTATTGTTTCAAGCGCATCTTCAAGTCCGTGAATACTCTTTACATGGAAATGTTCCCTTTCCAGTACAAGTTCCATCAGCATACACAGTTCTTCTTCATCATCTATTATAAGTACGCTTTTTCTGTTGGTTGCAATTTTCATGTTCACAAATGTTTATACCGGTTTATTAAATTCCGGCTATTTGCTTATTAATAGAATTGTGTGCCAGATTTGCGTCGCTTTTATGTACTGTTTTGCATGTTAATAAACAATGGATAAGCCCGGTTCTTAAAACAAATTTTCTGGCACAATTTTCTTTCTGGGTTTACTGTAAGGTTTACATTCAATCAACACAAATAATTTTTATGGGAAATCTATTGTACCTAATTGCCGTTATTTTAATAATTGCATGGGCTATTGGTTATTTTGGTTATAACTCTGGTGGTATTATTCATGTCTTGCTTGTAATTGCCATCATTGCAATTTTACTTCGCGTAATACGCAGTGCTTAATAAGAGATTCTTAATAATTAAATCAGGTTTTACACAAACCTGATTTTTTTTGGGGAAAATAATCGACACAGGGTTAATATTTGACCACATTTATTCAGGGCATAACTATTGTCTTTAAAAGGTAGTATTAATAATAGGTAGTATTATAAAATTACTTGCACAGTCATTTTCTCTAATAAAATATAATTTAAGGTAGTATGGTAAAGCAATACCCGTTTTATTTAAAATGCACGGTTATTTTACTGGGGCTAATATTATTTGTTTACGTTCTCGTAAACCTCAGGGAGATACTGGCGCCTTTGTGTTTTGCACTTTTAATTGCTATACTGTTAAACCCGCTTGCAAATAAATTTGAGCAATGGAAGATACCACGGGTGTTATCAATTTCCATTGCACTGTTTATTGCTTTTCTTTTTATAGCCGGTGTAGGGTATTTTCTCTCTGCGCAAATTGCCGGGTTTACTGATCAGTTTCCGCTTATGAAAAAAAAGCTGCTGGAGTTGGCAGACCAGTTGCAGCAGGATGTAAGCCGCAGGTTTAGTATTGATGTTGAGAAACAACAACAGGCAATTGAGGAAGCAGGTGCAAAAATGAAACCTCTTATTGGTTCTACAGCCGGTGCGCTGATGAGTTCTTTAGCTGCATTGGTATTGCTTCCTGTATATACCTTCCTGTTTCTTTATTATAAAAACCTGCTACTGAATTTTCTCTATGAAGTATTTGCAGAAGAAAATTTTAAAGACGTAGGTGCAGTACTTAAGCAAACCAAAAGTGCAGTGCAGCATTATATGTTTGGGCTTGTTGTAGAAACATCTATAGTAGCAATACTCAATTCGCTTGCATTGCTTATACTGGGCGTTAAATACTGGATACTACTTGGCATTATAGGGGCAATCTTAAATATCATTCCCTATATCGGCGGAATAATTTCAGTGGCATTGCCAATATTAATTGCAACAGTAACAAAAGACGGATTTCATACACAGGTGCTTATTATTGCTTGTTATATGGTCATCCAGTTTATTGATAACCATTTTCTGGTTCCGTATATCGTTTCTTCCAAAGTAAAAATAAATGCACTTATATCTATTGTTTTCGTATTACTGGGTAATGCAGCATGGGGGGTAGCCGGCATGTTCCTTTGTATACCGTTTGCAGGCATCCTTAAAATAATTTTCGACAGGATTGATGAATTAAAACCCTGGGGCAAACTGCTGGGAGATGAAATTCCTTCTCGTCCTAAAGGCCAGTGGCCCAGTCTGCGCCGGACAAGGAAAAAATTGAAACCTGCTACTGCAACTGCAGGAAAAGCTTAATTAAGTTTTGTGGAATAATTTCTACAACGTCATGGCAATTGCTAAAAAGTAATGCATCATCTTAGTTATTCTATGCAGGCAAACCAATTCTTTAATTGTGGCAGGCATTTAGTTATTGTTAAGGTAGAGAAGATAAACTTTAACCCTTGTTATGATCAATAAAGGAGCCTTAAGCCCAATACTGATTGATATTGCCGATCAAACTATTTTTTTTAAATCATTCTTCAGGAACAGTTTAAAAAAAGGATTTGAATGGGACGAGTTCTCCAGGCAATCTTATATAATTGGCTATAAGTCTGTTGGTATAATAGCGCTTACCGGTTATATACTTGGTTTTGTGCTAACACTGCAGTCGGAGCCAACTATGAAACAGTTTGGTGCTGTAAGTTTTATTCCGGGAATGGTATCTATATCTGTTATACGTGAAATAGGGCCGGTAATTGTTGGGCTCATTTGCGCAGGAAAAATATCGTCCAGTATTGGCGCAGAATTGGGCAGCATGAATGTAACAGAGCAGATAGATGCAATGACAGTATCTGGTGCAAACCCTATGCAATACCTGGTTGTTACAAGAATACTTGCATGTATTGTAATGATTCCGTTGCTTACCATTTTTGCTGATGTAATTGCATTGATTGGCGGTTTTACTGCATCCAACTTAAATGGAGATATGAGTGCGAGGTTATATTTTTATAAGGCTACAGCCATTCTTGAATTTTCCGATCTTATTCCTTCTCTTATTAAAACGGTGTTGTTTGGATTTGCAATAGGTTTTGTAGGATGTTATAAAGGGTTTCATTCCAACAGGGGCACTGAAAGTGTGGGCATTGCCGCCAACTCTGCTGTGGTAACAGCTTCAATATGGATAATTGTTATAGACGCTATAGTTGTACAGATAACAAGTGTTTTTGTTTATAGTTAGCGATTAATGTTTAATAATTATGGAACAGGTTATTGAAATAAAAGGTTTGAAAAAAAGTTTTAACGGCACGCCGGTGTTAACCAATATAAACCTTACTGTTAACAGGGGAGAGAATGTAGTAATACTGGGCAAGTCTGGTGAAGGAAAATCGGTAACAATAAAATGTATAACCGGTTTGATGACGCAGGATGAAGGATCGCTGAAAGTTTTTGGTAATGAAGTAAATGAGATGGATCGGCAGGAACTGAAAGAACTCAGGAAACGCATTGGTTTTCTTTTTCAGAATGCTGCACTGTATGATTCTATGACGGTGAGGGATAACCTGGCTTTTCCACTGAAAAGGGTTTCCGGAATAAAAGATAAGAATGAAATTGAAAAACTATCAATGGAAGTACTTGAAGCAGTTGGGCTGACAGATGCCATAGATAAAATGCCTTCTGAACTTTCAGGTGGAATGCGCAAACGCATGGGGCTTGCACGCACATTAATAGTAAAACCGGAAATTATGTTGTATGATGAACCTACAACAGGCCTTGATACCATTACTTCAAAAGAAATAAGTAATCTTATACTCGATATGCAGCGCAAATATGAGACTTCTTCTGTCATCATTACACATGATATTCCCTGCGCAAAAATTACAGCAGACAGAATATTAATTATGAGCAATGGAGAATACATAGCAGAAGGCACCTGCGATGAATTGCAGAATGCTGAAGACCCCTTTGTACGATCATTTTTTAAATAAATTATTATGGATATTTCTGTCAATCAAAAAATAAGAACGGGAGCATTTGTTGCGGTAAGCATTATTTTACTGCTGATTATTATTTTTTTAATCGGTAAACAAAAAAATATGTTTAGCAGTACATTCTCTGTTTATGCAGGGTTTAAAAATATTTCCGGTCTTAAAGAAGGGAATTATGTTAGATATGCAGGCATTAATGTTGGTACAGTTGATAACATCAGCATAGTTAACGACACTACAGTAATGGTAACACTGCAATTGCAGAATGATATTAAGCCCTATATTAAGGAAGATGGCGTGGCCAGTATTGGAAGCGATGGATTAATGGGGGATAAGCTTGTGGTTATTTCTCCCGGCAGTTATTCGGCACCGTTAGCAAAAAACGGACAGCAAATAAAATCGGCCAATCCTGTAGATGTAGACAGAATTGTAAACAATCTCTCTAAAATTTCCGATAACGCTGAAGCGCTTACAGGAAGCCTTGCAGATGTTGTTACTAAAATAAATAATGGGCAGGGTTCTTTTGGTCGTCTGGTTAATGATGACAAACTGGTGAAAAACCTGGAAGGGACTTTAAGTTCTGCAAGGGAAACTGTGGGTACAGTTAAGAAAACAGCTACCAGTGTTACAGACAATATGGAAGCTGCCAAACACAGTTTTCTTTTACGCGGTTATTTTAAGAAGAAAGAGAGGAAGAGAATAAAGGATTCAATTGACAGGGCAAACAAAGAAAATGTGCAACCGCTTAAAGAAAATAATTGAACTGGCAGCATTTGCAATTTATCTTTGTGAAAACGTCTTCTTGAAACAACTTGCGCTTCTAACATTTATTTTTCTTTGTGCAATCTTGCCTGTCACGCAAAGCTGCAACAGGAACCTCAGTTTTAATGGCAGCGATAGTGCTATCATTTCTTATAATAAAGTTCCCGTTGCTTATCCAATGGCTAATGTTATAAAAGAAGCAAGTGGCATTGCAGACAGTAAAGCCAACCCGGGTTTTTTATGGGTGGAAGAAGACAGCGGTAATCCCCCTCAATTATATTTATTAAATCATTCCGGTGCATTGCTGAAGAAAGTGTATATAAAAGGTGCAGTAAATACAGACTGGGAAGATATTGCATTGGCTTCCGGTCCTGACCCTTCAAAAAATTATTTGTACGTAGCAGATATTGGCGATAATGATGCAGTGCATGCCAGTTCATCAATTTACAGGTTTGAGGAACCATTTAGCACCATAGATACAGTGCGATCTTTTGATGTAATTCGTTTTGTTTATGAAGACGGGCCAAGAGATGCAGAAGCTTTTTTGGTAGATGATAACAAAGATATTTACATCATTAGCAAACGCGACGCAAAATCACGGTTGTATAAACTTGCATACCCATACAACACTACAGCAAACAATACAGCTGTATTTGTACAAACACTTCCTTTTAATGGTGTTGTTAGTGCAGCATTGGGCAATGATGGAAAGGGGCTTATTATTAAAACTTATCCCTCTTTGTATTATTTTTCAAGATCTGCGGGTGAAACCATTCCGCAAACATTGCAAAAAACGTTTACTGTTTTAAGCTATATAACAGAGCCGCAGGGAGAGGCCGTAGGTTTTGCAGTTGATAACAGTGGTTTTTATACACTGAGTGAGATTGGAAACGGCACAACTCAATCCCTGTATTTTTATAAGAAGAATTAAGATTGTATTAAAATCCTTCGTTTTCGCTTTGTGCAGCAATCTCGTCCATGCTTATGCCCGAGTGGCTTTCATCGTACACACATTTTCCGTTTTTAATGAGCAATACCTGGGGCGATTCGTGCTCTACATTAAATATATCGGCTACTTTGTTTGAAAGGTTGCGGTGGGCAATCAGATCAAGAAAATAAAAATCAACTGAAGAAACTGGTTCATTCCTCTCCAGCCTGTTTTTGGCCATGCTGCTAATGGAGCAACGGGTAGAATGCTTAAAAATTAATTGAGGCCTTTGTGCTGAGTGTGTTATAATTTGTTGTAACTGTTCTTCAGCGTTCAGTAATATCCAATCCATAAAAAATAAAAAAGGTTATCCTTAAAACAATTAAAGATAACCTTGGTTCAATTCTATATAAAGTCTTTGCTACAATGCAAAAGACATTTACAATTCAATTATCTGTGACCGTAACCAACATAACCTTCTGTTGATTTGCATCCGCTTCTTGAACTTGTGCAAGAAGTCATTGTAAGGCCGGCAGCGATAAGCAAAACGATGATCAGTAACTTAGCTTTCATTTTTGTGGTATTTAAAGTTAAACAATACAAACAGTGCGGTTAGACGCGGATACTGCCTGAATTGGCCTTTTCTAAAAGGATGCGGAGCTAAATTTTTTCGGGAGGATAGCGGAGAAGAATTCAAAGAAACAACAAAATATCTACTTATGCAACCCCCTCTTAAACAAAATTGGATTTTTTGTGGATTTATTCTGTTAAATACTTTTAGGTTCAATTAATTAGGTTGACAAAGATATATTTTACATTTGCAAAAGAGCCTGTGTATTGCCTGCCTTTAAGGTAAAATATACTGGTAATTATCATGAAAAGTTTCCGGCTTTGCGTCTACTGCTTTTCAAACTGAAAGTTTAATTAATAAAACAGTTTCTAAATAAAATAAAATGTTGAAATTAACCCGTCCGCTGGCGTTTATAGATCTGGAAACAACTGGTGTCAATCTTGGCTCAGATCGAATCATAGAAATAGGCATGATTAAAATATTGCCCGACGGAAACAAGTCCACTAAAAGAAAACTGCTGAACCCGGAAATGGCTATACCGCAAGCCAGTATTGATATACACGGTATTACCAACGAAATGGTAAAGGATGCACCCACATTTAAACAGGCAGCAAATGATGTAAAGCAATTCCTTGACAATTGCGATTTGAGCGGTTATAACAGCAACAGGTTTGATATTCCTATGCTGATGGAAGAATTTTTGCGTTCGGGTGTTGAATTTGATATGAAAGGACGAAAACTGGTGGATGTACAGAAAGTATTTCACATGATGGAACAACGAACTCTTTCTGCAGCATATAAATTTTATTGCCAGAAAAACCTGGAAGGTGCACATAGTGCAGAAGTAGACGCAATGGCAACCATGGAAATTTTGGAAGCACAGGTAGAACGTTACCCGCAGATGGGAAATACAGTAGACAGCATTGTAAAATTTACCGGCGAAGATGTAATAGTCGATTTTGCACGCCGGTTCGTCCTTGATAAAGGTGTGGAAGTCTTTAATTTTGGAAAACATAAAGGCCGCCCGGTTACAGAAGTTTTAAAAGCAGAACCACAATATTATGATTGGATGATGAGGGGCGATTTTCCGCTTCACACCAAGCAAAAACTTACCGAAATACTTAACAGGGCCTTGTTAAAAAAGGGCTAATCCTAACTGCTTAAGATTTAGTGTGTTCACCACATAAATAAAAACGTTATTTTCGTAAATAACCACGAAAGAATATAACCTTAAAATCAGCTTTGCAGAAGATTGTTATTATACCAACGTATAACGAGAAAGAGAATATCTCTAATATCGTAGCTGCCATCTTTGCATTGGAGCAGCAGTTTCATGTACTTGTAATAGATGATAACTCTCCCGATGGTACAGCGCAGATTGTAAAAGAGATGCAAACTGTTTATCCTGATTGGCTTTTTCTTGAAGAGCGAAAAGGAAAACAGGGTTTGGGTACAGCTTATATTTATGGTTTCAGGTGGGCACTTGCAAGAGGTTATGCTTATATCTTTGAAATGGATGCAGATTTCTCTCACAATCCAAAAGATCTTGATGCTTTATATGAAGCATGCCTGAACGGTGCAGACGTGGCCGTTGGTTCAAGATATGTAAAAGGCGGTGGTAATGTAAACTGGCCGCGTAACCGCATTATACTTTCAAAAGGCGCATCATTTTATACAAACCTTATTACACGTTTACCGGTAAAAGATCCTACTGCCGGTTTTGTATGCTACAAAAGCCGCGTATTGGAAACCATTAACCTTAACGAAATAAAATTTGTCGGTTATGCTTTCCAGATAGAAATGAAATTTGCGGCCTGGAAACTTGGTTTTACAATTAAAGAAGTGCCTATCATTTTTAGGGATCGTACTTACGGAACTTCTAAAATGAACAAAGGCATTGTAAAAGAAGGCATAGCAGGTGTATTGTACCTTCGCTGGCAAAGCTGGTTTAAAGATTACCGCAACCGGGTAAAAAAAACTGAAGCCACTAACTATTCCCCTGTAAGCAACGAAATTTTTGCAAAAACAAAGCAGTAGTATTTGGTATTAAGACAAGGGAAAATCTCAAGTCTCAATACTAATGTCTAAATACTGGATACTACATCATGAAAAAGGCTTTCATTCAACTTCACATAGCTGTCTTTCTTGCTGGTTTCACTGGTATACTTGGCCGGTTAATTTCATTAAACGAAGGGTTATTGGTTTGGTGGCGACTGCTGATAAGTTCTGTTACCATGTGGGTATTGTTTTCAATTACCGGGCATATAAAAAAGATTTCGCTTAACGAGGCAATTAAAATAACTGGGGTTGGGTGTATTGCAGCATTGCATTGGGTTAGTTTTTATGGCGCTATTAAATATGCGAATGTATCTGTAGCACTTGTATGTTTTTCGTCAGTAGGATTTTTTACTGCCATATTCGAGCCTTTGCTTTTTAAAACGCCATTCCGTGCAATAGAAATTTTATTAGGGTTGATTGTAATTGCCGGTATCTATATCATCTTTCATTTTGATAGCCGCTATAAAACAGGTATTATTATTGGTATTATTTCTGCTATGCTGGGCGCAATTTTTCCTATTTGCAACCGCCGGTTAATGCAGCGTATGAATGCAGAAACGCTAATGACATTTGAACTCAGCGGAGGGTTTCTTGCATTGTCTTTGTTCCTGCCTCTTTATTTGAAACAGTTTCCTTCTGCCAGTATTATACCTGGTATTGCTGATTTTTTATGGTTGTTGTTTTTATCGTGGGTTTGTTCTGTATGGGCTTTTCGTCTTTCTGCAAATGCACTTAAAAAAATATCAGCTTTCACTGTAAATCTTACCTACAACCTGGAACCGGTTTATGGAATTATACTTGCCTTTATTATTTACCACGAAAACCAGCAACTGGATACATCATTTTATACGGGGCTGTTGTTTATAATTGCAGCCGTGGTATTGCAAACAATAAGAGTATACAGGAAGAAAGCATCCTGATAGTTTACAACCCTTACCTTCAATTCTGCATTTTATAAATTATCTTTAGCACAAACCAAACCTGTAATGAGAAAACTTATTCTCCTTGTGCAATGCGTCTCTATTTCCTTTTTGGCATTTGCGCAAAATAAACCACTTGATCATTCTGTGTACGATGGCTGGCAAAGTATTAGTGAACGTGCTATTAGCAATAATGGAAAAATTGTAGTGTACACTATTGTCCCGCAGGAGGGAGATGGCACTTTGGTTATCCAGGCAAGCGATAAATCATACAAAAAGGAAATACCGCGTGGTTACAATGCTGCTATTACAGAAGATAGCAGGTATATTGTCTTTCGCATTAAACCATTTTTTAAAGATACCCGCGAGGCAAGGATCAATAAAAAAACACCGGAACAAATGCCAAAAGACAGTCTTGGCATTATTGAATTTGGAAAAGATAGTGTGCTGAAAATTGCACGGGTAAAATCATTTAAGGTGCCAGAAAAAGGAAGCGGCTGGCTGGCTTACCATCTGGAAAAAGCTTCATCGGAAACTGCAAAACCTGGTAATAAACCAGATTCGCTAACAACATTAAATAACCTGTTGCATACTGCAGATAGTCTTATTGTTGTTGCAGACAGTTTGCGCAAAAAAGCAAATGAAGCAAAAGCAAATGGCCTTGCTACATTGCAAACACATAGCAAAGAAGCAAAGCCTGCCAAGAATACAGATGTGTCTATAGAAGAAGGCACAGAACTGGTACTAAGAAATCTTTTGAGTGGCGAAGAAAAAAAATACAAACTGGTAAGCGAATACTATTTCAGTAAAAAGGGCAATGCTTTAATTATAGAGTCTACAAAAAAGAGTAACGATTCTACTGTTGCTGCGGCTATTGTTTGGTTAAACACAACTACCGGTAAACAGGAAACGGTGATGCAGAAATTTAATGATGCAAAAAATTATGCAATAGATGAAGAAGGTACACAGCTTGCATTTGTAGCAGAACGTGACAGCGTAGCTAAAGCGCTTCAGAAATTTTATAAACTCTGGTGGTATAAGCCAGGCATGGATAGTGCAGTGTTAAAAGCAGATCACAATAGCGCTGGCGTAGCAAATGGGCTTTGCATTAGCGGAGACTACAGGAATAACTTCAGTAAAAATGGAAAAAAATTGTACTTCGGGCTTGCAACTGTTCGTCAGCCAAAAGATACTACACTACCTTATTTTGAAACAGCAGGCCTAGATGTATGGAATTATAAAGATGATTATATACAGCCGGAGCAATTGGTAAAGCTAAATAATGAATTGAAAAGAAGTTACCTGGCTGTTATTAATGATACTGATGGAAAAATTATTGCACTGGCAGATGATAACTGCGAAAAGGTTACACTTTCCGACGAAGGTAATGGACTGTATGCTTTGGGTAGTAGCACAAAAGGTTACCGCGTAGAACTGCAGTGGGATAGGGGAGGAAAAGAAAATTTATATGCGGTAAACACAAATGATGGTTCAAGAAAATTGATTCAAGAAAAAGTTACCGCACTCGATACAATATCGCCGCAAAGCAAATTTTTGCTTTGGTACGATTGGAAGCAAAGAAATTGGTTTACTGCTGAAACTGCAACAGGTGTAGTTGTTAATATTACTAAGGGTATTAAATATCCTTTGTTTGATGAAGAAGATGATCATCCTGACGATCCACCACCGCATGGTTTTATGTGCTGGCAGGAAAATGATAAATATGTGTATATCTACGACAGGTATGATGTATGGAAATGTGATCCAACAGGTAAAGAACTTCCGGTTAATTTTACCAATGGTTACGGGCGAAAACATAAATATGTTTACCGGTATATTCTGGCAGATAAAGACAGTCGCTATATAAAGGATACAGAAACAGTTTTTTTCGATGTGTTTGATGAAGTAACGAAAAAGAGTGCGCCTGCAAGCAAAATGGTTTCAGCAAGCGGCGATCCTTCTCATAATGTTTTGTCTCCTGCTGTTTACAGATCATTTATAAAAGCAAAAAACAGCAGCACACTTATTTATACAAAAGAATCTTTTGACGCATCGCCGGATATTTATGCCGGTACAATATTAAAAGATTCATTGGCTGCATTGCAATTGTCGGCCATCAACCCACAACAAAAACAATACAACTGGCTAACTGTTGATTTGCTGAGATGGAAAATGTTTGATGGTAAAATGAGCGAAGGGCTTATCTACAAACCAGCAAACTTTGACAGCACAAAAAAGTATCCCGTTATTTTTTATTTCTACGAAAGAAATACCGATACACGTTATAATTACAAGGCGCCGCAGCCGGCAGCTTCAATCATCAACATTCCTTATTTTGTAAGCAATGGGTATATTGTTTTTGATCCGAATATTTATTATAAAACCGGTCAGCCTGGCGAAGATGCTTATAATTCAGTTGTATCTGCAGCAAAATACCTGAGCAGGTTTAAATGGGTTGATACTACCAAACTTGCGCTGGAAGGACATAGCTGGGGCGGATACCAGGTTGCTTATCTTGTTACCCGCACAAATATATTCGCAGCTGCGGAAGCGGGTGCGCCGGTTGCTAACATGACAAGTGCATACAGCGGCATTCGCTGGGGCACAGGCCTGAGCAGGCAGTTTCAGTACGAACATACGCAATCGAGGCTGGGGGCCTCATTATGGCAAAAGCCGGAACTGTATTTTAAAAACTCTCCTTTATTTCGTGCAGATAAAATAACAACGCCATTGCTTATTATGCACAACGATGCAGATGGTGCAGTTCCCTGGTACCAGGGCATAGAATTGTTTTCGGCATTGCGCAGGCTTGGCAAAAAAACCTGGATGATGCAATACAATGGTGAAGATCATGGATTACAGGAAAGAAGAAACCGCAAAGACTGGTCAATACGCATGGGGCAATTTTTTGATCACTATTTAAAAGGTGCCCCGGAACCAAAATGGATGAGTGAAGGTGTTCCTGCAATAATGAAGGGAATTGATTGGGGGATTAAGTGAGCCTTTAGTCTGAGTCGATAGTTTTGTTAAATCAGATCGTTGAAGGTTCTTAGTTCGGGAGTTCATAGTTTTTTATGCGAATTGCATGTGTTTATGCTATCAGCCTTTTACAATAAAGCAACAGCGAACTATAGAACCATGAACTTGAATTAAAGACTATAGACTACTGACTCCCTACTACTGACTAAATCTAAGCCGCATTACCCGAAATATACCTTACAAGGCTTCTTTTTGCGATTGGTAAAAGTGTTTCTTCTACGGGGTAACTGAGTGTTGTTTCTATTGAATAAACTGCAGGATTGGGCAAATCTTTTTTGCCGCGTATCAGTTCGCTTTTAATATTCTCGTAGGTGTTTACCATATTTCTCTCCCAGTCTGCAATAAATTCTGTGCGGATAGAACGGTACTTTTCATCGTGCTTTTCGAAAATACTTAAGCGGTACTGGTAAACTTTTGTACTGCGGGCACTGCCTTCATTCAGGAAGAAATAACCTTCATTAATTTCAAGTGGAATAATTCCTATAGGAAAAATGGTTAGTTTGTCTTCAATAAATTCATATAATTCTGCGCCATTAGAAATAGCTGTTTTCATTTTGGCAGTAGAGAAATTGATAATTGTTTCCAGTTCTTTCATCATTTCATCGTCTTCCACTATCTGCTGGTATAACAGTTGAAGTTTTTCCAGTTGAATGCCGTTAAGTCTTTTTGGAAAATGTTCCTGCAAAAATTTTTTATTCTCCCGAAAAGCGACAAGGTTATTGTAGTGAAAAATTAAATCAGAAAGCTGCGGGTATAATTTGTTTTCATTAAAGTACTTATTCACTTCCTGCAAATAAGCCAGCAGGGTATATTTTTTCAGTTCAAAATCAATATAGCCATCTGCAAACCATGTTTCCGATAATGCTTTCATGCGGTATAGTTTTTATCAGTAGTTATATGAATTTACTAAAATCGGGTCAGAAAATAATCATAAGTTTTAATTGCGTAAAAGAACTGCCGGTTGCGGGTATTTTTTCTTTTTATAACGGCCATACCACGTCGTTATTATGCTTTTCCATACCATACATATCCTGTTTCATAAAAAAAATGAAGAAAAAAAACCTTTTAGGGGCGTCATTATGTTTTTAGCAGGGATTTTGCTTAGGTATAAAATCTATAACTTTCTAAAACAAAATAGCTATGAAGCCTCTAATTTTCATTTTGCTTTTAACAACGATTACAATGGGCACTAAGGCTCAATTAGTTGCCAAAACCAAATGCGATGCTTTTGTGGTAGACATTATTGATGGTAAAGTGAACGGGTTAAAACCAAATGCCAGGTTTACAGAAATAAAAGAAAAATTCCCTTGTTTTACCTCTGAAGATGCAGAAGGTGGTACTGCCAAATGTGGTGCCGGTGTTTTTTATAAAGACAGGGATTTGTATTTTTATACAGATCGTGATTATATTGAGATCAAAGACAAATTCCAGGGGAAGTTTACAACGCCAATAATGGGTGCGGCCCGCAACAGTTTATTTAAAATATTGGGCAACCCCAAAATAAAAGACGATAGCTGGGATGCGTATGAAATGTCTTATGGTACGCTTGTGCTTCATTTTAATAAAGCTGGAAAAGTAATTTTTCTTCAGATGGCAAGTCGGGGTACAGAACAGTTGAGTTTGTGCGAATAATGCCTTATTTGTTAAATCTTAGCGATCCGGAATAATAAAAAGGCCTGCTTGCAGCGATGCGATATTTTTGCGGGTCAATAAAATATGTTTTTGAGAAAAATTACTGCTCTCTTTTTTTACTTACTGGTTGGCTTTGCAATGCATGCACAGCAGGGGGCTTGCAGCACGCTGGGGCAAACGCCTCAAACTGCTTTTCCTGTTTGTACAAAGGAAACATTTATACAAACTACAGTGCCTATTTGTACAAACAATACTGTAATAACGCCCGGGTGCGAAGCAAGCGGCAGTGTTTATGAAGATAAAAATCCCTTCTGGTACCGCTTCACCTGTTACCAATCAGGTACACTTGGTTTTTTAATAACACCAAATGATCTTGGCGACGATTACGACTGGCAGATATTTGATATCACCGGCGTAACAGATCTGAATGAAGTATATACCAACAGGTTGCTGTATGTGATAGCCAACTGGTCTGGAAGTTATGGTCTTACAGGTGCTGGTGTAAGGGGCACAAATATAATTGAATGTGGATCCGACCCGGCAGCAAATGTAAATACATTCAGTAAAATGCCGTCATTAAAAATCGGTCATACATACCTGTTATTAATTAGCCATTATAGCGATAATCAAAGTGGATACCAGTTGTCGTTTAATGGCGGTACAGCAGTAATTAGCAACCCAACATTGCCGGCCTTGCAAAAGGTTACTTCGCCATGTGATGGAACTATCCTGAAGCTGAAGCTGAATCAAAAAATGAAATGTAATTCCCTGGCAACAGATGGAAGTGATTTTACAATTTCCCCCGCTGCCGCTACAATTGTTACTGCTGCAGGATCTGGTTGCAATAGCAGTTTTGATATGGATTCTGTAACACTTTTTTTAAGCAATCCTTTGCCACCAGGTTCTTACAATCTTGTAATTAAAACCGGTAAAGACGCTAACACTTTATTGGATGATTGCAATCGCGATATACCCGTAGGCAATAAACTACCTTTCGAAATATTGCCTGTTCAGCCCACACCGCTTGACAGTATAAACCCTTTGCATTGCGCACCAACGCAGGTAGAACTTGTGTTTGCCAAAAATATTCGCTGTAGTTCAATAGCGCCTGATGGCAGCGATTTTGTTATTACCGGTCCTTCACCTGTTACCGTCATCAATGCTTCCGGAAGCTGTGTTGAAGTAGGAAGCGGCAACACCATTACACTAAAACTTTCATCGCCCATTGTAAAAGGGGGAACTTACCAGGTTTCGGTTAAACAAGGTTCGGACCTGAATACAATTATTGACGAATGTGGACAGGAAACACCTGTAAGTTCCAGTACCAGCTTTACAATAAAAGACACTGTATCTGCTGCGTTTAATGCCGATATTTTGTTTGGTTGCAAAGCAGACACTGTGCTGTTTTCTCATGATGGTGCACACGGTGTAAATCAATGGCATTGGATTTTTGATGCAGTAGGGGCCAGCGATCAACAAAATAATTCAGTTGTGTTTAAATATTTTGGGAAAAAACAAATCATGCTACAAGTATCCAATGGCTTTTGCAGTGATAGTATTTCTCAAACTGTTGTATTATCCAATGAATTGAAAGCCGCATTTGAAACCAATGGTTTATTATGCCCCGAAGACGCTGCAGTATTTAAAAATAACAGCACAGGAAATAATATTGTTGGTTATAACTGGATATTTGGTAATACTAACTTTAGTACACAGACAACACCTGATCCACAAAAATATCCTGTAACTGGTGCAGAGATAATATATACTGTCCGTCTTATTGCCCAAAACAGCGCAAACTGTTTTGATACAGCAACTGCAAAAATAAAAGTATTGCGCAGTTGTTATATAGCTGTGCCCAATGCTTTTACGCCAAATAATGATGACAAAAATGACTATCTCTATCCCTTAAATGCTTTTAAAGCAGATAACCTTGTGTTTAATGTGTACAACAGGCTTGGTCAGTTGGTTTTTCATACAAACGATTGGACAAAAAAATGGGATGGCACTATAAATGGCCATCCGCAGTCTGCCGGTAATTATGTGTGGACACTCAGTTATATCAATCGGGATACAGGCAAAAAAGTTTCACTTAAAGGCACTTCAGTTTTAATAAGGTAGGCATCACCGCTATAGTATTGCAAAATGGAAACACGTTCTTCCGGAATTTTTGAACACCGCATATTCGTTTCGCCAAATGATATTGACGTACTCGGTCATGTAAATAATATTGTTTACCTGCGCTGGGTACAGGAAATTGCCAGTGCACATTGGACAATGCTTAGCAATGACGAAATCAATAAAAAATATGTTTGGGTGGTTTTGCGTCACGAAATTGATTACCTGCAACCTGCTTTGCAGGGCGATGAAATACTATTAAAAACATGGGTAGGTAAGAATGCAGGTGTAAAATCTGAACGGCATACAGGCTTATTCAACGCATCTAATGGCAAGCAACTGGCAAAAGCAATAACTACATGGTGTTTGCTGGATGCTGCAACCATGCGCCCCAAACGCATAGAAGAAGATATTCTTGCTCTTTTTAGAAATGGTGCATAGTGCTGTTGCTTACATGCAAAAAGCTAACTTTGCGCAATGGCAGAAGATTTACACATTATACAGGGAACAAAAGCTGAACAATACAAGGCACTGATACCACAGGTAAAAGCATTGATTGAAGGCGAGCCGGAACTTGTAGCAAACCTTGCCAACATGGTAGCTGCCCTTAAAGAACAATTTGGATGGTTTTGGGTAGGATTTTACCTTGTAAAAAAAGATGAGCTGGTGTTAGGGCCGTTCCAGGGGCCGGTAGCTTGTACACGTATTCGCAAAGGGCGTGGAGTTTGCGGTGCAAGCTGGCAACAGCAAAAAACGCTGATAGTGCCCGATGTAGAAAAATTTCCGGGGCATATTGCATGCAGCAGTTTATCCAAATCAGAAATTGTAATTCCTGTTATCCGCAATAATGAAGTAGTAGGAGTACTGGATGTTGATAGTTCGGCCTATGATGAGTTTGATACAACAGACCAGCAGTATCTTGAAGAATTGGTAAACCTTATATCATTTGAGTGATTCTTCGGCCAGTAATTGATTTATTGTTTCTTCAAACTCTTTTTTATATTCAATATAATGATCACCGGTTCCGGGGCCATTGAAACCTGTATCTAATTTTCTTACACGCCCCTTTTTATCCAATACAATAGATGAAGGAAAGGATTTAATAGGCGTTACTTCGGGCAATGTTTTTTCAGTGCGTAGTGAATCTGTTATTGCTACGTCTGTAATCAGCATCGGATATTTAACATTGAAACGCTGCTGGAATTTCTTCAGCGTTTTTACAGAGCGTTGGCGATCTGTGCTGTACTCATAAGCCAGCGATACAATTTCTATTCCTCTTTCCCTGTTCCGGTTATAGTATTCACTAAGAAAAGCTGTTTCATCCATGCAGTTGGGGCACCAGCTTCCCATCAATTGCACTACCACTACTTTATTTTTAAAACGGTCATCATCAATTGATACCGGTTTGCCTTCAAGATCATTAAATTTAAAATGCAATTTTTCTTCGCCAGCACGCAGGTACATGGCAACATCATCTATTGGTAAAGTAGCAGTATCATTTTTCTCTGCATTCCATTGCTGCTTAAATGTTGCGCCAGAATAAAACCACCCGTTGGTGATAGAAGTCTTATCATAGACCCTTGCTACAAATAAAAATGCATGTCCGCCATCAAAGCAGGAAAGTTTTAAAGTATCATCGGTTACTACCCCTTCAAGGTAACGGTAATCACCAGTAGGATTAAGAAATGTGCCGGTAAGGTAATTACCACGTTGTGTAAGTTCTGCAATAGCCGGATCGTTTGATTTCTTGCTGATAAATGTTGCAGACCACCGGCCATTAATATTCCATAATGCGCTGCTGCTGCCGGGGAAACGCTGTCCGCCTTTTGTTGCAGTAAAAGCTAACACCTGCGTTTTAACAGCGCCGCCTTTTATCCATTTGCCGGAAAGGTTCCCGGTTTTTTTATCTTTTTTTATTCTGAACTGCGATTCAAACAAAGGCATTTGTATAATAAGAGAATCTTTTTTTACCTGTATATCTGTTACACGCATCCGCTCGCTGGCATTGCGGATATACCATACCGGTTTATTGTTTTCTGTGGCCCATTCAAAATTAAAAACAATAGACTGACCGTCTTCCCTATGCAACTCGGCACGCCACCAATTGGCGGCTGGTTTTTGCTGTGCGCTAACAAAAAAAGCGGACAACGATAAAAATGCGCAGGTTAGAACTTTTTTCATACAAGTAAAACACTATTGTGAAAACAATATTGTGCAATTATAGTTCAAAATCAAATGAAAGTGTGCGGTGTTGAGCGGCGGTTAGGCGCTTTAATGGCCGATAATTTGATATCTTTCGCTTATGCAGCAAACCATTTCTATTGTTGTTACAGGAAAAGTACAAGGTGTTTTTTACCGCCAATCTACCAAAGAAACGGCTGTCTCCTTAGGCATTACAGGTACAGTGCACAACCTTGCGGATGGTTCTGTAAAGGTTATAGCCTCTGGTACAAAAGCGCAATTGGATAAACTCATTGCATGGTGCCACAGCGGACCGGCAAAAGCTATAGTAGCAAATGTAGAAACACAGGAAGAGCCATTGCAAACTTTTTTCGGTTTCAAAATTCTGCGATAGGATCTTTTTATTAATTAAGCAAAGGATCAACTGCAATATCTTTTACTTCTACATTGCTAAAATCGCGGATTTCATTGTACAATGTATCTCTTTCTACCGGCTGGCGTTTTACCTGCTTAATTAGTGTTACCAGTTGTGCAGTGCTCATAGAAGGTGTTTGTTCTTCACTTCCTGCCATTGAATAAATCTTCGTGGTATCATCAATAGTGCCATCAAGATCGTTTACACCAAAAGACAAAGTAAGCTGTGCATTCTGCCTGCCCAGCATGGGCCAGTATGCTTTCAGGTGCGGAAAATTATCCATGTACAATCTTGCTATTGCATAGAGGCGCATGTCTTCTATTACAGAACTTTCAGCAACATGGCTCATGTCATTATCCTTATTTCTGAATTTTAATGGAATGAAAGTATTGAAGCCGCCTGTCTCATCCTGCAATTGTCTAAGTCGTTCCATATGATCAATGCGGTGCTCAAATTTTTCTATATGGCCATATAGCATGGTGGCGTTGCTATGCATGCCCATTTTATGTGCAGTCCGGTGAATATTAAGCCATCCGTCTGCATCTACTTTATCTGCGCATATCTGCTGACGTATATCGGGATGAAAAATTTCTGCACCGCCACCGGGTAATGAATCCAGTCCGGCCTCGTGCAATAATTTCAATCCTTCTTCTGCAGATACTTTTGCCTTGCGGAACATGTAATCCAGTTCAACGGCTGTATATCCTTTTATGTGTAATGAAGGACGGTGTGTTTTAATCTGCTTCATCAAGTCAATAAAAAAACCAAGGTTTAATTTTGGATGAACGCCGCCAACAATATGCACTTCGGTAATGGGTTTATTGTCGTAGCCTTTTACAATATGCATCATCTGCTCAGTACTCAGTTCCCATCCTTCTTCGCGATGAGCATATAATTTTGAATAAGCACAAAATGCACAGGAGAATACACAAACATTGGTAGGTTCTATATGAAAGTTGCGATTGAAATAAGTTTTATCGCCATGCAGTTTTTCACGCACATAATTTGCAAGGGCGCCAACATATGCAAGCGATCCTTTTTCAAACAGCATCACACCTTCTGGTGCTGTTATTCTTTCGCCAGCTAAAACTTTTTCTCCAATCTGCTGCAGTTGTTTGTCGTTTGTTTTAATAAGTGTAGCTACCTGTATTGCACTGCTCATTTACTATGTGTTTAATGTTTGCAAAGGTACAAATGCAGCGGCATAAAGGATATAAAAAAATACTGCTGTCAGAGGGAAAAAGAATAAACAGGCTTATTGAACTTTTGCTAAAGCCGGTTGTTGTTTTTTATTTAATGCCCTGTTGCATACTTTAGGCAATGCATAAACCGTTTATCAATTATCCACACGCTGTTAGTAATTAACTGTAGGAAGTATATAGTTTGATGGATTATATTTGAAATAGACGGATGGGTTAAATTAATTTGTACCATTACTTAACAAAAAAGTTAAAGCCTGAATAAATGTGGGGCCTGACTTTAAAAACCAAATTGAATTGACAGAAGCCATTATCAACCTTGAATCAGTTAACCCGATAGAGTTTTTTGGAGTAAACAACGGTAAACTGGATATCCTGAAAAAGAAATTCCCCCTCTTAAAAGTTTTAAGCCGCGGCACACAGGTAAAATTGAGCGGTTCTCCGGAGCAGGTAGAAAACGCCAAAGAAAAAATTGATCTCATTGTACAGTACCTGGAAAGGAACGGGCACATGAGTGAAAATTATTTTGAGCAAATACTTGGTGGAGACGATGCCGAAACGGTTGATCATTTTATAGATCGCAATCCCAATGATATACTGGTTTTTGGTCCGCATGGTAAAACTGTGCGTGCAAGAACTTCCAACCAGAAGCATATGGTTGCAGGCATCGATAAAAATGATATCATGTTTGCAATTGGCCCTGCAGGTACTGGTAAAACCTATACTGCTGTAGCGCTTGCTGTACGTGCATTAAAAAATAAACTGGTTAAGAAAATTATATTAACCCGTCCGGCGGTAGAAGCAGGAGAAAGCCTCGGCTTTTTGCCAGGAGATTTAAAGGAAAAAATTGATCCTTACCTGCGTCCATTGTATGATGCGCTGGATGATATGATACCAGCAGATAAGCTTGGGTATTATATGAGCACACGTACTATAGAGATAGCACCACTTGCGTATATGCGTGGCCGTACTTTGGATAATGCTTTTATTATTCTTGATGAAGCACAGAATGCTACGGATTTGCAATTGAAGATGTTCTTAACACGCATAGGCTCTAATGCAAAAGCCATTATTACCGGCGATATGACACAGGTGGATTTGCCCCGCAACCAGCGTAGCGGCCTGGAAAAAGCTGTACGCATCCTGCAAAACGTAGATGGCATTTCTCATATAAAACTTGATGAAGAAGATGTTGTGCGCCACCGCCTGGTAAAAGCCATCATCAGGGCATACGATAAAGAAAAATTAAGAGAAGAGGGAAACCAATAATAAATAAATCCGGAATTATAAAAACAAGGCGCTGTAATGGCGCCTTTCCTTTTTTAGGCCGTTAACATAGCATTAAATTGCCGCCGCTGGCAGATTTGACAGAAATAGTTTGTACTGTCAATACCTATTTTGAATAGTTTTGCACTGAAATAGAAAATATGAAAAAAGGAATATTGTTTTTTATAGTGATAATGGTAATGCTTTCGTGCAACAATAAAGAGGGTTATAAAAAAGGCGTAGATGCAGTGGATGCTGGTACACAGTTTATCAGGGCATCGCTTAATGGCAATTATGATAAAGCCAGTTTTTATTTATACAAAGATTCTGCCGGCGTAAATGAAATGCTTTTAAATAAATGGAGAAACGATTATAATGGCTGGAAGCAGGAAGATAAAGTAGGACACAAGGAAGCAAACATTATTGTGATTACAACGCAACAGGTTAATGATTCTACACTCAATTATATTTTTCGCAACTCTTATAAAAAAGATACCACCACAATAAAGGTTATTAAAACAAAAGGAGAGTGGTTGGTAGATTTGAAGGATACATTTATTAAAAGCGTCTATTAAGAATTTCCTACCGACTTTAATATATTACCAAGTAATAAGTAACTGATGAAAAAAAGAATTTTGTCTTATTTGCTGATCGCAGGACTTGTGTCAGGTTCAGTTTTTTTCCTCTCCTGGGGTACCTGGGGCCACCAGCACATTAATAATGCTGCCGTTTTTGGTTTGCCCGAAAGCATGCGCCATTTTTTTTATAATCATATAGATTTTATTACAGAAGAATCAATAATACCCGATGTAAGAAAATATACAATAAATGATAAGGCTGAATTTCCAAGACATTATATTGATATAGAATCTTTCCAGGTTAAGCCAACAGACAGTTTGCCGTTTACCATGACGGATGCTCTTACAAAGTATGATGCAAAATTCCTGGACAAAAATGGTATGCTTCCCTGGTATATGATGGAAGTAATGCAAAAACTTACAAAAGCTTTCAGCAACAGGAGAAAAGCCGAAATACTTTTTCTTGCTGCAGATCTCGGTCATTATATGGGCGATGCCAATATGCCTTTGCATACTTCTCTTAACCACAATGGGCAGCTTACTGATCAAAAAGGAATTCATGCATTTTTTGAATCGCAAATACCAGAGCAATTTGGCAGCAGCTATAATTTTTATACAGGCGATGCTGTTTATATAAAGGATGTGCCCGCAGAAATATGGCGTATTGTTATGGAGAGCCATAAACTTGCAGATACATTATTGCTGACTGAAAAAAAATTAAAGGCGAATTATGACACCAGCAAAATTTTTATGAAAGATGCCAATGGAAATATTTTGTATAACCGTTATCATGATCCCGTTCATACCTACGAATACGCAAAAGCGTACCACACCGCATTAAACGGAATGGTAGAAAGGCAATTAAGGGCCGCCGCCGCATCAACAGCCAATATGTGGTATACTGCATGGGTAAATGCCGGAAGCCCCAATCTTGATTCACTTGATGAACCGGCACGTACAGAGAGAAACCGAAAAAGCTATAAAAAGGATTACAACAGGTGGAAAAACGGTGAACTCTTTGGATTTAAAATTGATACTGAGTTTTAGTCTATTTTAACCACGGAGGCGCAGATAACACAGGGCAGCACAGGTGTATTTACATTATATGGAAGATGCCGCGTTTAATTGGACAACTTTCATGGCAATGGCTATTAGGGCGATAACATGGAGAAACAATCAAAGCTTGCAGCTAATAGCTAACAGCTTGTAGCTTTTTTTGCGTTCTTTGCGAGAAACAAGCGCCACTGCCGGATCCACAAAAAAAATAAATTCAATTCCATTTCCCGCAATTCATTTGTACGTTTGTATGGCTAATAAATAAAAATATGCAAATAGTATCGCACCCATGGCATGGCATCAGCGCCGGAGAAAACGCCCCCCGCATTGTAAACGCAGTAGTAGAAATACCGCAGGGTTCTCGTTGTAAATATGAAATAGACAAAGACAGCGGCATGCTTAAGCTGGATCGAATCATTTATTCTTCGTTTCACTATCCGTGTAACTATGGGTTTATACCGCAGACTTATGGCGATGACAAAGATCCGCTGGATATTTTAATACTTACATCACTTCCTGTACAGGCACTTTGTTTGATGCAGGCAAAAGTTGTTGGCGTTATGCAAATGATTGATGGCGGCGATGCTGATGATAAAATAATTGCTGTGGCGGCTAATGATCCTACCGTAAATCATTATAACAACATTGAAGAATTGCCCAAGCATTTTTTTGATGAGCTTCGTCATTTTTTTGAGGAATATAAAAAGCTTGAAAACAAAACTGTAATTGTAGAAGAGTTTGGCGACAAGAGCCAGGCGTTGAAAGTAATTGAAGAAGCAATGGCATTCTATAAAAAGAATTTCAGGAAATAAACCTGTATTGTATAACCGCTAATATTTTTTTATGAGTATGCAAACAATGCTGCTGCTGGCAATTATTGGCATGGCTGCAGGAATTTTAAGCGGAATGATAGGTATTGGCGGTGGTATAATAGTTGTACCGGCATTGGTCTTTATACTCGGTTTTTCTCAACAACAGGCGCAGGGCACATCGCTTGGCTTATTGCTTTTGCCTGTAGGCATACTTGCTGTAATGAATTATTACAAACAGGGTTTTATTGATGTAAAAGTAGTTGGCATTATGGGCCTCACTTTTATATTAGGCGGTTGGCTGGGAAGCAAGCTGGCATTGTCCCTCCCGCAGGAAATAATAAAAAAAATATTTGCGTTTGTATTAATAGTGGTAGCAGTAAAAATGCTTTTTTTCGATAAAAAGATTGCTTAGTAATTGCTGATTTTGAGATTTGGGGATTTCTTGATTGCTAAAAAGTGCAGATTAACTAATATTAAGCAACAGCTCAAAATCACCAAATCCCGCAATCTCGAAATTCCAAAATTCTTCTGCTGGAATTATTTTCATAAACTATCTTTCTCTTTGTGAATTTTTTGATTAATTGCATCTAACCAACAGAAACTTACACGTTTGAATTCAGATCGCTATAAAGATATATCAGACGCTTCCCTGCTGGATAGGTTTTATGCAGATAAAGACAACCAGTGGCTGGGCATTTTACTGCAACGCTATACCATGCTGTTGCTGGGTGTGTGCATGAAGTATTTAAAAAATGAAGACGATGCTAAAGACAGCGTTCAGCAGGTATTTATGAAAGCCATTGCAGAACTGCATAAATACAAAGTGGAATATTTTAAGAGCTGGGTATACATGGTAGCCAAAAACCATTGCCTTATGAAGCTAAGGGAAAGGCAGGGTAAAACACCGGCAGTGCTGAACGAACAAACTTTTGTGATGGAAGATGAGCCCACACCTGTTCAATTGCACCTCGATAAAGACCGAATGCTGGATGCCATGACCCAGGCGTTGGAAGAATTAAACGCAGAGCAGAAACAATGTGTAACTTTGTTTTACCTGCAAAAGAAATCATATACAGAAATTGCGGGTACAACAGGATACAGTATGATGCAGGTGAAAAGTTATATTCAGAATGGAAAAAGAAATTTAAAAATAGCAGTAGAACGCCTCACAAAACAGAAATGAACAAAGATTTGCTGAACATATTATCCAATAGCAGTAAAGACATCGATAACCAGCAATTGATGGATTATCTTGCCGGCAAATTGTCTGACGAAGAAAAGCATGAAATAGAAATGCAGCTGGCTGATAATGATTTTATGAAAGACGCACTTGAAGGCCTTGAAACAGTAAAAGACAAAAAAGACATCAACCTGTTTGTTGACCAGCTAAACCGTGAACTGCATAAAAAACTAAAGCAAAAACAAAAAAGAAAACAAAAGAGAAAATTATTGCAGCAAAGATGGGTATACGCTGCTATTGTTCTTATCCTCGCATTGGTAATTGCTACCTGGCTAATGATTGTTAAATACCAGGCCCTAAAAGGCAGGTAACACCAACTATATTTATACATCAGCCAAAGAAAATCAGCCTTCTTTTTATTGCTCATTATCTATCTTCCTTATCTTTAAGCAAACCCTGCTTATGCGTTGTATTTTTATTCTTGCAGCAACATGCTGTTGCTTTACGCTTTCAATTGCACAAAAAAAAACCAGCACTCCAAAAACGGCTGACGTATTTGATGCTTACGTACAAAAAGTATTACCATTATGGGAAACACCCGGTATTTCAATTGCTGTTGTAAAAGATGGTAAAATTATTTTTAAGAAAGGATATGGCATTCGCCAACTGGGCAAATCGCTTCCTTATACTACTGCAACACTTTCTACCTGCGCTTCTACCACAAAAGCCATGACGGCCACCTGCATGGGCATGCTGGTAGATGAAGGCAAAGTAAAATGGACCGATAAAGTATCGGATGTGTTGCCCACTTTTAAACTGGCAAACCCTGCCAGCAGTGCAGAAATAACTATCCTGGATCTTTTTACACACAATGCGGGCCTCGGTAATGCAGATTTGTTATGGGTATCCAATTATTCAAGAGAAGAGATTATACAACGCATGCAATTGCTTGAACCGTCTTACTCTTTGCGTTCTTCTTTTATTTACCAGAACCTGATGTACATTGTTGCAGGCGAAGTAATTCATAAAATAACCGGAAAAACCTGGGATGAATTTATCACCCAACGGATATTTAAAGAATTGGGAATGACCAATACTTATGCTGATCATTCTGCTATCACTGTTGCAGACACAACTGCACCGCATTACAAAGACAAGGACACCATTAAAGTAATTCCATACCTCACAACAGATAATATTGGCCCTGCTGGTGGCGTATGGTCCTGTGCAGATGATATGGCCAAATGGCTACAATGTGTGCTTGATAGTACCAAGATAAATGGCAAACGTTTATTGAAGCCGGAAACATATGGTGCAATGTTTTCTCCACAGGTAATAGCGCCATTTGATACTTATCCAACCATGGAAATTATTAAACCCAACTGGTTTACTTATGGCCTCGGCTGGTTTCAGCACGATTATAAAGGAAAGATGGTGCAGTTTCATACCGGAAGCCTTTCTGGCCTTACCGCTATTGCAGGCCTTATTCCTTCAGAACATTTAGGTATATATGTCTTCGGCAATCTTGACCATGCTGAACTAAGACACGCATTAATGTACAAGGCTTTTGACTTATGGGCCTTTGGCGATGATAGCAACGATTGGAGCAGCAAACTTTATACGCTTTATAAAACAGCCGCAGACACTGCTAAAAAGCACGATAAGGAAGAGCTTGCCAAGCGGGTATTGAACACACATACATCTTTACCATTAGCTTCTTATACAGGCAAATTCTCCAATAAAAAACTGGCTTCAATAGAAGTAGTATTAAAAGACACTGTATTACTGGTAAATATGCCAGGTAATATACAGTTCAGGCTTCAGCATTGGAATTATGAAACTTTCAGGGCCAGTGTTAACCGCTGGTGGTTTGGAAATCCCTGGGTACAATTCTTGCAGGATAAAGATGGAAAAGTGGAAGCTGTAAAGATAGATGACACAGAATACCTTAAAATACAATGATTTCTAAAACTACCATAAAGTGGTATTTTTTTGATTATCATATTGGTGTAGCTTTATAGGGTAAAAGTTAACGAGGGACTAACACATCTTAACACTATTTTTAGTTTTACCGTCCGAAATTTACACTATCAAATTAAACAAACGAATTCACTATAAAATTTTTCTCATAAGCAGTTAGTTTTGGTTACGAGCCCTGTTTCTACAGGGCTCATTCTTTTTCACTACTTCATCATTATATATTTACTTTGTAACACAGCAGTAAAAGATAAAGATTGTCTTTTATAATTAGATTGCTTTACACTGCTTGCCTCATACCTACATATTAATACGCTTATTACTTTTTTATGACGAAGTATACATTTTCCATTGCTTTTATATTGATGTCTGCATGTGCTTACACACAGGAATTGAAACCCGGTTTTAACGGTAATGAATACACTGATATGCTGGCTATAAATTTTCAGCGGTTTGATTCAGCAATTGTTAATCCCAAAATTCCTGTTTCCTCAACTTATACAATAGCATACCGCTCTGAAGAAGTTGGTTTAAAAAACCGCTGGAATATGTGGTATAGAAACGATCATAAAGTTGCAGTAATAAGTTTAAGAGGAACAATTAATGAACTGGCAAGCTGGATGGAAAACTATTATGCCGCCATGATTCCGGCAACAGGCTCATTGCAAATAAATGATAGCACAATATTTAATTATCAATTGGCGGCAGACAGCAAAGCACATGTACATGCAGGATGGGTAGTTGGCCTGGCGCATCTTGCTCCCTCTATTACCGAGCAAATTAAACTGGCTTATCAGAAAGGTATTCATGAATTTATTATTATCGGTCATAGCCAGGGTGGGGCATTAGCAACTTTAACCCGCAGTTATCTTTTTTATAGTACAGAAAAAGGAGAGCTGCCTAAAGATATTGTTTATAAGACGTATTGCAGTGCTGCACCAAAAGTGGGTAACTTATTTTATGCTTACGATTTTGATTTTATTACCCGCAATGGCTGGGGCTTTACGATTGTAAATGCAGCAGATTGGGTTCCTGAAACCCTGTTTTCTGTTCAAACACTAACAGATTTCAACCCACTCAACCCATTTACTAATGTAGATGATGTTATAAAAAAGCAGTCGTTTTTTAAGCGCATGTATATAAAACACAAATATAATAAATTAAAAAATGGTGTGCGTACTGCCCAGGAAAGATTTGAAAAAACGCTTGGTGGTCTTGTATACAAATTTGTAAAACAATCATTGCCTCAACTGAAAGAACCAGATTATGTGCATGATAACAATTACCAACGCACAGGAACACCTATTGTATTGCAACCAGATGAGGCTTATTATGCGATGTACCCAAATGAAACAACTAATATATTCCAGCATCACATGTTCGCTGCATATTATATGCTTGCAAAGAAATATTATATACAATAAGTTTCTTGTCTTATGCTAACTCGTTTTCCTGTAATTCAATATTGCCCAACCGTTGAAGAAAACAGCGAAGCCTGCAATAATGAGAAAATGATATTTTATATCGCTGAAGCCGCTTCCTTTTAATACTACCATGCGCATGACTTCAATAAAATAAGTAACCGGGTTGAATCTTGCAATCGCTCTTGCCCAGTCAGGCATGCTATCAACCGGCGTGAAAAGGCCGCTCATTAAAAGAAAAATCATGATAAAGAAAAAAGCAATTGACATTGCCTGTTGCTGCGTTTCTGAGTAAGTAGATATAAGAAGGCCAAGCCCAAGCAATGCAATAAGATACAATCCGAGAAATGTATACAATACTACAATGCTTCCCAATGGTACAATGCCATAAACTAACCTTCCTACTACAAACAAGCCAACAGAAAAAACAAATACGCCAATTATCCAAAATGGTATCAGTTTGCCTAAAATAAAATGATGCTTTTTTATAGGCGTTACATTTATTTGTTCTATTGTACCAATCTCTTTTTCTTTTACAATATTGAGCGAGCACATGTATGTGCACACCATAGTAACAAGCACCACAAGTATGCCTGGCACCATAAAGAAAGGATAATATAGAAATGTATTGAACCAATTTGATGAAGTGACTTCAATCATTGGCAATTGATTAAAACGTTGCTGCGGCACCCAGCCCAATCTTATGTCATTATTAAATGCAGTGATAATGCTGGACAGATAAGAGCCGCCCAAACCGGCCTTGGTGCCATTGATGGCATTTACTGCAATAAAAAGCTGCTGCTTGTTTTCGCGAACAATATTTTTTTCAAAGTTGTGCGGAATTTCAAGAATCAAGTCTGCTTTATCGCTTTCAATTTGTTTAAAAGACTGGTTATAAGAATTGCTGTAACCAGCCAGTTTAAAATAGCCGGATGAAGTAATGGTTTCAATCAGTTTGCGTGAATAAGCAGAGTGATCATTATCAACAACTGAAATGTTGATGTTTTTAACTTCGTAATTAGCTGCTAGTGGCATAATGAGCAGCTGGATAACGGGCATAACAAATATTACCGGCAGCAAAGACCTGTTCCTGAATATTTGTTTAAATTCTTTTTGCAGCAGAAACCTTAATGTTTTCATTGAAGGCGTATTTTAAATTTTTTCAGGCTTACGAGTAATAAGAAAACTGTCATGCCAAAAAGGATTAGTGTTTCTTTCCAGATGGCAAAGAAGCCAAGTCCTTTAATCATGATTGATTTTACAATGATATAGTACCATCTTGATGGAACAATGTTTGAAACAACCTGTAATGGTTTTGGCATATTTTCTATTGGAAACAAAAAGCCTGTAAACAACATGGTTGGAATAAGCATGCCCAATAACGAAATAAGCATGGCGGTTTGCAATGAATCTGTACTGTTGGATATGAGCAAGCCAAGAGAAAGTGCTGCTATTATAAACAAACTGCTTTCTGCAAAGAATAAAAAAATATTTCCATTAAATGGCATGTCAAGCAGAAAGACACTTAAAACAAGTATAACTGTTAAATTAATAAGCGAAAGCACAAAATAAGGAACTGCTTTTGCAATAATAACAAGAAGCGGATTGAAAGGCGAAACCAGCAATATTTCCATTGTGCCTTTTTCTTTTTCACGAACAATTGATGCTGATGTCATTAATACGCAAACAAGCAGCAATACCAGCGCCATAACACCCGGAACAAAATTAGTAGCGCCTTTTAATTCAGGATTGTACAGCATTCTTGTTTCAGGAATAATTTGATAGGGTAGTGGATTGAGTTGCGATAACTCCCGCTGATAATCCATTGCTATTACTGAAATATAATTGGTGAGTGTAGTTGCTGTATTTGGGTCTGAAGCATCTGCAATCACTTGCATGCGGGCCTTATGTAAATGCAATAAATCGTTTTCAAAACCAAGGGGGAAAACAACAGCTAGTTTTACCTTGCCGCTTTTAAATGCAGCTTCAATTTGTTCGTGACTTAAAAGTGCTTTCTCTAGTTGAAAGTTTTCAGTAACAGAAATTTTTTCTATGATGCGCTGTGAAGCATTGTCTTTTGCGTAATCGCAGATAACAATTTTTGAGTTTTTTATTTCGTTGGTTAATGCAAAGCCAAACAAGATGATTTGTGCTATGGGCAGCCCAAACAAGAGTAATAGCGTTTTCCTGTCTCGAAAAACGTGGTAAAACTCTTTCCTTATAAAAGTTATAAACTGCTTCATTGTTTGATTGTTTGCTTTTCTAATCTGCTTTTCTTTTTGCGCCCCTTGCCAGTTCAAAGAAAACTTCATCCATAGAACCTGCATTGAACTGCTTTTTTAAATTTGCCGGCGTATCCAATGCTTTTATTACGCCATCTACCATCATAGAAATGCGGTTGCAGTATTCTGCTTCGTCCATATAATGCGTGGTTACAAAAATGGTAATGTTTCTTGCTGAAGCTTCATAAATCAGATCCCAGAATTGTCTTCTTGTAACGGGGTCTACGCCACCAGTAGGTTCATCAAGAAACACAATAGATGGATCATGGAGAATGGCAACAGAGAAAGCAAGTTTTTGTTTCCAGCCGGGTGGTAAAGAACCCACCAGTTTGTTGGCTTCATTCTTTAAACCAAGTTGTTCTATTAGAAGATCGCTTTTTTCTTTTATTGATTTTACGGGTAAACCATAGATGCCTCCAAAAAAACGGATGTTCTCCAGTATGGTAAGGTCTTCATACAAAGAAAACTTTTGGCTCATGTAACCGATATTCTTTTTTATTTGCTCTGTTTGTTTGTAAACATCAAATCCGGCTATTGTGGCAGCGCCGGAAGAAGGAACAGATAACCCGCACAACATTCTCATAGCGGTTGTTTTTCCCGCACCGTTTGCACCCAGGAAACCAAAAATTTCACCAGCATGCACATCAAAAGTAATTTCATTGGTGGCAATGAAATCGCCAAAGCGTTTGGTTAATTTATTTGTAGTGATAACTGCTTCCTTCATCTTAATTGTTCATTAGTTTTATGAAACAATCTTCTATAGTAGCTTTTGTTTCTTTCACTTCTATATTTTTATGTTGTTTCAATTGCAGGTAAGTGATTAATTCATTTACGGCGTTTTCATTTGAGTGCCTGAATGTGATATGGTGATGTTCTCCAAATGCATAGCAACTGCTGATGTTTGGGTTTTCACGCAAACTGTGGAGCAGTTTGCTCATGTGCGTTGCTTTAACTGAATATATTTTTTCAGGATAAGCAGCCGTAATAGCACCAGGTGTATCAACAGAAAGAATATTCCCGTTTTGAATCAATGCAATGCGTTCGCACAACGTAGCTTCATCCATATAAGGTGTAGATACCATTATGGTAATGCCTTCCTGTTTTAAACGTTTAAGCATATCCCAAAATTCTTTTCTTGATACTGTATCAACCCCGGTAGTAGGTTCATCTAAAAACAAAACTTTTGGCCGGTGTATAAGTGCACAGCAAAGTGCAAGCTTTTGTTTCATGCCGCCGGAAAGTTTGCCAGCCCTTCTTGTTTTAAAAGGTTCTATCTGTATATAGATGTCTTTTATAAGATCATAATTGGCTTTAATAGTTGTATTGAAAAGTGTTGCAAAGAAGTTGAGGTTTTCTTCTACTGTTAAATCCTGGTACAAAGAAAACTTACCAGGCATATAACCAACTTCGTTACGGATTTTTTTATAGTCTTTTACGATATCATAGTTGGCTACAGTGGCATTTCCTGCATCTGGTAGCAGCAGCGTAGTAAGCATGCGGAAAATGCTTGTTTTGCCAGCACCATCGGCACCAATCAAACCAAAGAGTTCTGCTTCTTTTACAGTAAAAGAAATGTCGTTTACTGCAACAAGCTGTCCTTTGTTGTATGTTTTTGTTATTTTATTGAGAACTACGCCGTTCATTGCTATAATTTTATTTCTCCGTACATGCCAATTTTATAGCTGCCATCATTCTTTACTTTAATCTTTACAGCATATACCATATTGGCCCGTTCATCTTTTGTCTGTATTGTTTTTGGAGTAAACTCTGCCTTATCACTAATCCATGTTATAATTCCTGTTCCTTCTTTATAACCGCCTTTGCCATCATCGGTATTTACTTTTACCTGCTGGTTTAGTTTTACGGTAGGTAACTGGTTGCCGGTAATGTATGCACGCAAAATTATTGTACTGAGATCAGCAATCTTATACAATGGTTTTCCCTGTGCAGTCATTTCATTTGCTTCTGCATATTTGATAAGTACAGTGCCGTTTATGGGGTTAATGATATTGCTTTTTGAAAGCTGATCATTGAGTTGTTCAATCTGTACGGCAATGGGTTGAAGATCTCCGTTAAGAGACGATGTTTGTGTTTGCAATGCAGAAACCTGCGCATCTTTTTGTTTGCCCGTTACCAGCAGTTGTTTGCGTGTTTCATCAATCTGTGCATTAATATCGTCTAATTGTTTTGGCGTAGCGGCATCTGCCTTTACAAGGTTTTGAATTCTTTTTTGTTCATGCAAGAGATTATCCAGCCTGCTTTGGGTAACAGCCTGCTGCTGGTTAAAGTAACCAGTTTGTGCAGAAATATTGGGTATCCTTTTTCCTGTAGCTTTTAATTGTGCTTCCAGTTGTTTTTTCCTGAGGTAGAGTTGTATGGTATCTATGTAACCAACTTGCTGACCAGCCTTCAATATCATTCCCTCTTCTATATCCAGTTGTTTAATGGTGCCAGGCATTTCTGCAGAAATAATTGTTTCTTCTGCTTCAAAAGAACCCGATGCATCGAAGTTGGCTTTATTGCTTTTGCACGAAACCATTAAAACTATGGTGAATACAGTAAGCGCCAATTTTAAAAACATTTTCATTGTGCAAATTTTATGTGTTAGTTTCCTGATGTTGTTTGGTAATTGTATTGTGCCAGCTTTAATTGTACTTCATGCAAAACCATATTTTGCCTTGCCTGGTCTTCTCCATTTACATAGGTGAGATAATCTATGCTGGTAATAGTGCCGTTTGCAAACTGGCTGGAAGCAACCTGTTTTACTTTTTCCCTTAGTGAAATAATTTCTTTGTCGGTAATAATCAGGTCTGCATACTTGCTAACATCGTTGTTTTGTTGCGTTAGTGACATATTGGTATTTAGCAGAAATGTTTCCTTTTGCAGATCGATATTGCTTTGGTTGATTTTGAGTATTGCTTTTTCTTTTTTAGCAGTGTATGATCCGGTAATATTCCAGTTTAATTTCAGCCCGCCAATGTAATAACCGGTAAAATCATTGCTTAGCATATTTAAGCCGGGTCTGCCATAACCACCTTGTCCGAAAATGCCCAGCCTGGGAAGATTTTTGGCTTTGATGAGTTTATCCTGTACATCAAAACTTTTTTTCTGCGTTTCGTACAATTGTAATTCCGGTCGATTAATTGTATTGGTTAGTAAAGCAACTGCTGGATCCTGTAATTGTGTATTTTCAGTTACCTGCTGATTAATAAACAAAGAAAGCATTGCTGCAAGGCCTTTGCGATTTGATTTCAGTTCTATGTTGCGCTGATCCGTTTTTAGCAACTCAGCTTTTAATACATCTGCACTGCTTTTTAATGCAGCGCCATTTGCAATGGAAGCATTGGCTTTATCAATACCAGACTGTATGTCTTTTTTTACCAGCAACGTTTGTTGTATTTGTGCATCTATCAGCAGTATCCCAAAGAAAAGTTGGTTGATGCGATCTTTCAGTTTGTATAATTCTACAGCAAGTTTTTGCTGTTCCGTAGCAGCATTGACGGCTGCAAGTTCTTTTTGCTGGTGAATGGTATAGCCGTCTGTTAAAGGCTGATAAATTTCTCCGTAGGCCTTGTATTGATCTTTACTAAGCGTTTCAACATTTGGTATAAAAACAGGAACCTGCGTTACTGCAGACTGGTAAGTGGCCTGTCCATTAATACTGATTTGTGGCAAAAATCCTTTGGAAATATTATCAATAGTATATTCTTTTGTTTTTTCTATAAGCGACATCTGTTTTGCCAGCGGATAATTTTTCTTTGCCAGTTCATAACATTGTTCAATGGTTAATGTAGCCGGAGATTGCGCTTTAGTAAGTAAACAAAGAAACATGAAACAGGCTGCAATTAAGGCCCGGTTCTTTGATTGGACTATTTGTTTCTTTTTATGCATGGTATATCTTTTTGTAAATGTTATTGCCTGTTACTATTTTGCTTTTAGTGCTGCTTTTATCCATTTGGGAATGAGTTTTTTTCTTTCTTCCATAAGTGCGGCAAATTCTCTCTCAGACAGTTTGCCGATTCCTTTTAATAATGGGCTCGCTACAAATGGAAATGCCGTCATAGCCAGCATATTGATTAGGAAATGAAGCGGGTTTACTGCAGTTATCTTTCCATCTTTTATTCCCTGCTGAAACTGTTGTATAAAATTCGATTTAAGAATTTTATCAACCCCCCCGATTTTAGAAAGCAACAGATCCGGGTTTTCTCTCAATTCACTTAATATAAAAAGTGGTATGTCGGGGTTTTGTAAAAGCAGCTCAACATGCTTTTCAGCAAATGTTTCAATTTTGTTTTCCAGCGATGTTTCAGTATTGTTGAAGATGATGAGTAATGAAGCCGCGAAGCCTTGCATGCTTTCCAGCATTATAAGGTCAAACAATTTTTCTTTGCTGCGGAAATAATAATTTAACAAAGCCAGGTTGATGCCAGCTTCCTCTGCAATATCTCTTGTGCGTGTAGCAGCATACCCTTTTTTATGAAAAACAGTTCTTGCTGCATTTTTTATCTTATCCTCAGTGCTGCTGTCTGCCTGTTTATTAGCTTTTGCCGTTTTTGGTTGTACTGCCTTCATGCGGCAAAGGTAAATTCAAATATTTGATTTAACCAAAAGATTTAATCAAATGATTAAAAATAATAAGCAGGCAAACTTTTAGCAGGTTGGTTTACAGGCTTAATGAAGTATTTCGTCTACATTCTTATGAATGGTAGCAGCTATTTTATCAAGTGGAAGGTCGTTTTCATCGCCGCCGAAAGGATCTTCTATCTCTTCGGCTATTATTTCAAGACTGGCCAATACATAGAAAACAAACGTAACTACAGGCACAATTAAATAACCGAGAGTGAAAACATAACCAATGGGCAAAGTCATTACATAAAAGAAAATGAATTTTTTTATGAATGCACTATAAGAGTAGGGGATAGGTGTGTTTTTGATGCGTTCGCAGGCGCCGCAGATATCCATAAAAGACATCAGTTCAGCATTAAGAACAATTAACTGATCGCCATTAATAATTCCATCTTTGTACAATTGCTGAATATGGGCAAACATCAATGCAGTAACCTGGTTAGGAACGTGTTTGTCTTTGTTGATTTTATTTTCCAGCTCAGGTTCATTATCAAACAATGAAATTCTAGTAGTTTCATGCCCAAGGTGTTTTTTCAAAGCATAGGCAAAAGCGGGAATTATTTTCCTGAAAAAATTTCTATTTACTGTATCCCCTGCAGGGAGCATTACAGATAACTTAATAGAAAGATTGCGACTGTTATTTACCAGTGCGCCCCATAATTTTCTTCCTTCCCACCACCTGTCGTAAGCGGTATTGGTCCTAAATACAAGCAACATTGAAATAACAAAACCCAGCAAACCATGAATAACAGTAATGCTGTTAACATGATCGTTCTTTCCGATTTTTAAAAATTCAGTTTCAACTAATGCTACAAGACAAGCATATACTGCTACGCCAATTAACAACGGCATCAATTTGCGGAGCGTATCTGATTTGTGCAGTTTAAAAAGAAAAACAAACCAGTCTTTTGGGTTATAACTTATCATATTTTATATCTGATGTCTGATTTTTTATGTCTGATATCTCTTGTATGAGATCGTTATGCAATTGTGGGCATGTTGGGTTATAAGAATTTCCACATTCACCACATTTGCAGATTGGTCACATTTGCATATTCCCACATTTCCACATTTATCACATTCCCTCCAACTGTTTAATCCATTTTCTCACAAAGTACAAAGGTATTATTCCAAAAATACCAAAAGAACAATCAATGCATGTCCAGTAAAAAGGTATGCTTCTTATAGGTGCTGCTATAAATGCCAGTGGAATAATAGCAATGCAGGCTATCATGCCCCATTCTATCACCCAGATATTTTTTACAGGATCCCTTAGCGGGCCAATGAAAAACAATGCAATAACAATATGCGCAAACGCCAGCCAATCATATCCGTAAGCCAGCATAGGGTATTTCAAATTGGTTTCGTGCAGCGCTTCGTATACGTGATTGATAAAAGCAGCAAGACCAGCTGGCATATGATTGCTATAGCCCAGCAGCCAATGTAATTCTGTTTCCAGCGGAAATGCGGTGATGCCGCTTAGCGCAAGCGCTACCATAAAGAAAACAATGGTTATCCGTATTCTGCGCAAAAGCTTTTTATATGCCGCGTTGGGTTGCATTGGGCTAAATTAAAAATAAAAAAAGTGAAACCGGTATTGTTTCACTAAAAAGTACTTCATTTCCACATTCACCACATTCTCGTCTACTCATGCTGTTTAATTTTGTCAATAGCATTCAGTAAGCCACCTGTAAAACTATCATCGGCAAGCTGCCAGAACATAATGCCATTAAGATTGTGCTTTATGGCATATTTTGTTTTTAATTGTATAGAAAGGCTGTCATCATAAGTAGCCAGCAATCTCCTCTGTATATTAAAAGCGTAAGGTGCATTGGCGGTACTGTCCCAATATTGTATAAAACCATTGGCTACACTTAAGGAGTCTTTTATTCTGCTAAAAGAGAAACCATGAGAATATTTCCCCGGCAAATAAAGGCCATTGTTTAAGGTGTCTGTTACTTCAAAAAATCTTCCATAAAAAGCACCGCCAATAACAATCTTATCTGCAGGCACACCTGCTTTTAGCATCATCTGCACACCATTGTCTGTAGATTCTTTCTGTTTGGAAGTAGAGTATAGCGGTGTATGATGACCGCTAACAGTGCTAAAGCCAGAAACAAGATCGTAGC
This sequence comes from Chitinophagaceae bacterium, assembly GCA_044227095.1. Taxonomy (GTDB): domain Bacteria; phylum Bacteroidota; class Bacteroidia; order Chitinophagales; family Chitinophagaceae; genus JACMLD01. Next base: position 2,933,902 of record JBGAFV010000001.1, read on the forward strand.
TCATGAGGTTTACACGATCTACTTTCTTCATTGCTTTTTTCCATTCTATAGAAGAGTCTATAAATTTTGTAAAACCGCCTGCTGCAAAACTAATTTCGTTATGCTTTCCTAATTTTCTTCTCAGCTGTGTTACCAATTGCGTAAATGCAGGCTTATCGTCCGGACTATAAGGATGGCCGGGCACACCTTCAATAGCAGGATATTCCCAATCCAGATCAATGCCATCTGTACCAAAGTAATTATTGAGGTCTCGTACAGATTTAGCAAATTCTTTTCTTCCTTTACTCGTTAAAAAAACGGGTGAACAGGTTTCACAACCTCCCCATCCGCCCAGCGATAAAATAATTTTCAAGTTCGGGTTCCTGCTTTTCAGCGCTACCATTCTTTGTATCGTAGCACTGTCCCTTGCATTGCCTACAGACAGCATATTACCTTTAAGGTGACAAAAGCAAAAAATAAGATGGGTTAGCTTTTCTACTTCAAAACTATCAATCATGGTTGTACGCCCGGCATAATAGGCTATAACTGCAATTGGTTTTTTCGCGGTTGTTTTTTGTGCAGATAAGTGGAGTGAGAAAACTGTCAATAATAATAATAACAAGTTGCGCTGGCTCATGATTTTTTGTTTTAGGGGATGGATAAGGGGGTGCCCTAAATTAAATCAAGATGTGCATATAACCGGCGAAAATTATAATAATGAATGTTAGTTTACGCCTTGTTGTGCAGCTTTTGAAAGCTTTTAAGGCTGCAATGTTAAATATTTGACACTTTTAAGGGCTGAAGCGCTTCACAACTGTATAGTATTTTATATTCATAAGCACAGTTGTATTACCTTTGCACCCTCATTAGAAAAACAGGTATTTAATGGCCGCTATTTTAATATTTTTCTTTTCGCATTGGTTTTTATCACTCTTCTTTCATACTTTTTTTCTTCACCGGTATGCATCTCACCAGATGTACACAACGGGTAAAAAAAGAGAAAAGTTATTTTACTTTCTTACCTGGTTTTTTCAGGGTTCATCTTTTTTAAACCCGCGTGCCTATGCTATACTTCACCGCATGCACCATACGTATAGCGATACTGAACAGGATCCACATTCGCCACATTTCTTCAAGGACGTATGGCATATGATGATTCACACCAAAGAGATTTACCAGGCTTTTCTTACCGGTAAAGAATTACCAGAGCCACAGTTTACACAAGAATATCTTCCTGTATGGCCAAAGTTGGATAAGTTTGGCGATAGCATGATAACACGTATTGCTTTTGGTGTGGCGTACACTGCGTTTTATGTATATTTTGCGCCCAATGCCTGGTGGTATTTGTTGTTGCCCATTCATTATTTAATGGGGCCAATACAAGGCGCTGTTGTAAACTGGTGCGGACATAAATACGGTTATTCAAACTACAACAACGGAGATCATTCAAAGAACACCGAGCCCTGGGGAATATTTCTTATGGGCGAACTGTTTCAGAACAATCACCACAAATACAAAAACAGCCCCAACTTTGCACAGAAATGGTTTGAGTTTGATCCCACCTATCTGCTAATGAAAGTGATGCACGGCACAGGCATCATAAAATTGAAGAAGGCAGCATAAATTTCATTTCAGCAATTGCATCCTTTCCAATGTACAAGGTAGCTTTCCTGGCTTGTAGTCTTACGTTGCCAGCAGCGGTAACACAGATAGAACATTGTTGCGTCGCAATACGTTCATCACCTGTACCAATGGCATCTTAAGGCTTATGAATGCGGTTCATAACAATCATAGTTACGCTGGCGGAATATTTTATTGTCTTTAAATTCAAATATGGTACAGATATGTGCTTTTAATACAAGGCCTTTGTGAAGTTTGCCAACTTTTGTTTTCAGTTCGCCTGTCCATGTGTATTCTGCAACTACTATATCACCTGCTTCCAAAAAATGAACCGGTTCAAAATGCTGATAGGCAAGCATCTTTTTTCCAGCTTCTGCACCTTCAATTAAATTTTTGAAAGTTCTTTTCCTCATGTGTGGAATCATAAGGTTAGGGTATTCTGTTTGTTCTATGCCCGTATGCAATATTGCCTTGTAATCATTTTCTGTGGTAACAAACCATTGTAGCAAATGGAAAAACTGTTTTATGGTGTCGGTTTTTGTCATGGCAAGATGTTTAAGTAGCAATAGTGTACATCTAAAATAACAGGTTTATTTTAAAAAAACGAATGCAGCATGTTGTATTCTGTATCGCGGTTTATTCAACCCCTTTAGGGTTGCGTTCATTGTGGCGTTATAGCCACGGATTTTATCCGTGGCTATTGTTATTGTATCCTTTCAGGATACTTACACTGGCACTATTGCATATTACATTGTTGCCCGGATTAATTCAATCGCTTTAGGGTTATGCACATTGCTGCGTTCTTCATTGTTTTTAAAAGCCTGAAAGGCTTCATTAATAATAACCCCGGGTGAAACCCGGGGAAAAACGAATGTTATAAACAACCCTGAAGGGGTTGAATAAAATGATTTAGATGAATGCTAAAATAAATAAGCGTTCAATAAAGTTATGGGGTACAAGTGTGCGACGCAAGAATGCTGCCCAAAGCGCAAATGCCGGGCACAAAAAAAATCAGCAGACCAAGCTGCTGATTTTATGGGTAACATATCAAAAGTTAGATTGCTTACGCACTGCAGGTAACACAACCTTCTTCCATGCTGCAACTGCCGCCGGTTAAAAGGCTTTCGTCAATGGTTTCTGTTTGTACATCACTTGCAGAATTCAGGGGCTCTTTTGCTTTGCCACCTTGTTTCTCTACAGTAAACTGTACAGCCTGCGATGCTGCTTTTGTACGCAGGTAATACATGCCGGTTTTTAATCCTTTCTTCCATGCGTAAAAATGCATAGAAGTAAGTTTAGACGGATTGGGAGAATCAATAAACAAATTAAGCGACTGGCTCTGGCAGATATAAGCACCACGATCTGCTGCCATATCTATTATTGCCCTTTGTTTTATTTCCCAAACAGTTTTGTAAATGTCTTTAATGTTAGACGGAATGCTGTCGATTTGTTGAACAGATCCATTGTGCTGTATAATCCTGTTTTTCATTTCATCATTCCAAAGGTTCAGTTCAACAAGATCTTTTAGCAGGTGTTTGTTTACTACAACAAACTCACCGCTTAATACACGCCTTACATAGATATTAGAAGTGTATGGTTCAAAGCATTCGTTGTTGCCAAGAATTTGCGAAGTAGAAGCTGTAGGCATTGGCGCTAACAGCAAAGAATTTCTTACGCCATATTTTAATACCTCTGCTTTTAAAGTATACCAGTCCCAGCGCAGTGTAGGTTCTGTATTCCACATATCAAACTGGAAGATGGCTTTTGATACAGGCGAGCCTGCATAACTATCATAAGCACCTTCTTTCTTAGCCAGGTCTTTGCTGGCAGTCATTGCAGCAAAGTAAATGGTTTCAAAAATTTCCTTGTTCAGTTGTTTTGCTTCGTCGCTTTCAAAAGGCAAACGCAATAATATAAATACATCGGCTAATCCCTGTACACCCAACCCAATAGGACGGTGTTTCATGTTTGAGTAACGGGCTTCTTCAACCGGGTAATAATTATTGTCGATGATTTTATTAAGATTGAGCGCAGACTGGTAAGTAACCTCGTACAGTTTGTTGTGATCAAATTTCTGATCAATAACAAATCTTGGCAATGCCAGCGAAGCAAGATTGCATACAGCTATTTCTTCCGGAGAAGTATATTCCATTATCTCTGTACAGAGATTGCTGCTTTTAATAGTGCCCAGGTTTTGCTGGTTGCTTTTGCTATTGGCTGCATCTTTGTACAACAGGTAAGGTGTTCCTGTTTCAATTTGCGCATCAAGAATAGCAAACCAGAGATCCTGCGCCTTAATTTTTCTTCTTGCTTTACCTGCTGCTTCATATTTTTCATATAAAGCTTCAAACTCTGCACCCCAGCATTCATGCAGGCCCGGCGCTTCATTAGGGCAGAACAAGCTCCATTCACCATTTGCTTCTACACGTTTCATAAACAGATCTGGTATCCACAATGCATAAAACAGATCCCTTGCACGCATTTCTTCTTTACCATGATTTTTGCGCAAGTCCAAAAACTCAAACACATCTGCATGCCAGGGTTCAAGATAAACAGCGAATGCGCCTTTGCGCTTTCCACCACCCTGATCTACATATCGTGCAGTATCGTTAAATACTTTCAGCATTGGAATGATGCCATTGCTGGTTCCGTTTGTTCCGCCAATATAACTACCGGTACCACGAATGCCGTGAATAGCCAAACCTATACCGCCTGCACTCTGAGAAATTTTTGCAGTTTGTTTTAATGTATCGTAGATGCCATCAATGCTGTCTTCTTTCATAGTAAGGAGGAAGCAACTGCTCATTTGCGGCTTAGGCGTACCGGCATTAAACAATGTTGGTGTGGCATGTGTAAACCAGCGTTCGCTCATTAAATGATAGGTCTTAATAGCGCTTTCAATATCTTCTTTGTGAATGCCGATGGCCACACGCATGTACATGTGCTGCGGACGTTCTACCACTTTACCATCCAGTTTCAGCAGGTAAGATTTTTCCAGTGTTTTAAAACCGAAATAATCAAAGCCATAATCACGGTCGTAGATAATGGTAGAATCAAGCAATTCAGCATTGTCATTTATTATTTGCCACACATCATCTGCAATGAGTGGAAGGTATTTGCCGGTTTTGCTATCGGTGCACTCGTACAACATTTTCATTGTATGCGAGAAGCTCTTGGTAGTGTTTTTGTGCAGGTTGCTTACCGCAATGCGACTTGCAAGCAAAGCATAATCCGGGTGCTTTACTGTTAATGATGCTGCTGTTTCTGCAGCGAGGTTATCCAGTTCTGTAGTGGTAACACCATCGTACAGGCCTTCAATTACTTTTTTGGCTACATCAATGGAGTTTACAAAACGTCTTTCAAGGCCATAGCATAGTTTTTCTATGCGGGCAGTAATCTTATCGAACTTAACGCTTTCGCGTTTGCCGTTTCTTTTTTGTACAAACATGTTTTCTTAGAATTTAATGGTGGTGGTTATTGTTGATGGTGGTTAGTTAATTAGTAATTAAAAATTAGTAATTATTGATCCATGCTAGGTTGATAGCTTTTTCAATTATTAATTGCTAATTATTAATTTTTAATTTCTCAGAAATCTTCATCCACAGAAAATGCCTGATTTTCTTTTCCTGCCAGCACGCCGGATTTCTGATAATCGCCAACTCTTTTTTCAAAGAAATTGGTTTTGCCTTCCAGCGAAATCATTTCCATAAAATCAAATGGATTGGTAGCGTTGTATACTTTTTTGCAACCCAGTTCGCTTAGCCAGCGGTCTGCTACAAATTCTATATACTGCTGCATCAGTTTTGCATTCATGCCAATAAGTGCAACGGGCAATGCTTCTGTAATAAATTCTTTTTCTATTTCTACTGCATCCTTAATAATATCAATTACCTGTTGTTCGGGCAGTTTTTCATTGAGCATGCTGTAAAGAAGACAGGCAAATTCGCAATGCAAGCCTTCATCGCGGCTAATCAATTCATTGCTAAAAGTAAGACCTGGCATTAACCCTCTTTTCTTTAACCAGAAAATTGAACAAAAACTTCCGCTAAAGAAAATACCTTCTACTGCTGCAAATGCAACTAATCTCTCTGCAAAAGTTCCATTGTCTATCCAGCGCAAAGCCCATTCAGCTTTTTTCTTTACAGCAGGCACAGTATCTATTGCATGAAAGAGCCTGTTTTTTTCTGACGGGTCTTTTATATAAGTGTCAATAAGCAAAGCATAGGTTTCTGAATGTATGTTTTCCATCATTATCTGGAAACCATAGAAACACCTTGCTTCCGGTAATTGCACTTCGCTCATAAAATTCACTGCAAGGTTTTCATTTACGATGCCATCGCTTGCCGCAAAAAAAGCAAGCACATGAGATATGAAATGGCGTTCACCATCATTAAGCGATGCCCAGTCTTTTAAATCATTGCTTAAATCAATTTCTTCTGCTGTCCAGAAACTGGCTTCATGTTTTTTATACTGCTCCCATATTCTGGGGTATTTTATAGGAAGGATAACAAAGCGGTCTTTGTTTTCTTTCAATAAAACTTCATTCTCATGCTGCATACGCTGTCTTTTTTAAAACGATTTTTAAACATTCGGGGAGGGGGATGCGGTGCTGATTACAATAAGCGGATTTGCTGATTTGTACTCAGTTCATTGCCTTTCACCCGAAAGCATTAAAACTATTATTTGTGATACGGCAGGTATTCTGACTTTCCTGCTTTCTGAAGCCTTCCCATCGCGATATTACCGGACAGTGGCGTGGATTTTCAGAAAGGTTATGGGGCTAATGCACCAAAGGATTTACAGCTACGGGGATAGTTCCGGATTTTCGCCGGATTCCCTTTTAATTCTGCAGCAAAAGACGCTTGCTGCAGCAACCATATTCACTACGCAACATTACAAATCAATATTAAATTAGTGTGAAGGATTTATGCACCACTTGTTGAAAACACTTAAAAGCGTTATTGGAAGCGGGTTTGGCCTGTTATTAACAGCCGGTTCTATTTTTGTTATAAACTTTATTATAGCTTATAAATAATGGCCTCATAGGGCCTCATTTTATGGTCTTTTGATGGTGCAGGATAGTTGCTGAGCAATATGGTTGCCTTATTTGTATTGATGCCTGTGTTTACAATTGCGGTGCTATCGGTAAAGTTTAATAATACCAGTATTTTTTTACCGTTGTCTTCGCGTATATACGCATATACGGAAGGGTTGTTTTTGTCAAGCAAAGTATACCTGCCGTAAACAAGCACAGAATTTTGTTTGCGCAGCTTTGTAAGTTTCCTGAAATAATTTAATACTGAATTTGGATCTGCTGTTTGTGCAGCTTTATTAACTGTTATATAATCCGGATTAACTTTTATCCAGGGCGTACCGCTTGTAAAGCCTGCGTTATTATCGGCATTCCATTGAAAAGGCGTGCGGCCATTATCCCGCGAAACTAGTTTTTGTTTTTGCAGGTATTGCATGGTATCGCCCCCTGCATTTTTTACAGCCGTATAACCATTAATGGTTTGCACGTCGCGGTAATCTGCAACACTGCTGAATTTAATGTTTATCATACCCAGTTCATCACCATAATAATAGTACGGTGTTCCCCGCATTGTCATTATAAAAGTGCTGAGCATTTTAGATGACAGTTCACGAAATGCGGGACTGTCGTTACCAAAGCGGCTTACCATTCTTGCATTATCGTGGTTAGCAAGAAAAATTGACAACCAGCCTTTTTTTGCAAATGCACTGTCCCACTTGCTGTAAACCTGTTTAAATTTTAAGAGATTGTATCCATCAGTGTTAGGGAGATCAATTCCATCAAATGCATAGGCCATATTCAGTTCATGCCTTTCGGGGTCTACAAGATTATGTGCATCTTCAAAACTGCTTCCTGCACCTTCTGCAACTGTCATCAGTTTGTATTTACTGAAAACTTCGCTGTTCATTTCTTTTATATAAGAATGAATGCCCTTGCCCATGCCATAATATTTTGCAATATTGTTTTCATAACCAGGCGGAAGAGGAGGGAAGGTTGTATCTTTTGCTACAAATTGAAAGGCGTCCATTCTAAAACCATCAATGCCTTTTGCCACCCAGAACTTCATGATATCATTTACTTCTTTTCTTACCTGTGGATTTTCCCAATTAAGATCTGGTTGTTTGCGACTGAAATAATGCAGGTAATAAGCATTGGTAAGAGAATCGTATTTCCATGCATCGTGCTGCACATCAAAAAAACTCCAGCGATAAGTTGGTTTTCCTCTTTCTGCATTCCACCAGTGATAGTAATTGCGGTAAGGGCTGGTGCGTGAACTTCTTGATTGTTTAAACCACTCATGTTCATCGCTGGTATGATTAACCACAAGATCCATTACCAGTTTTATATTTCTTTCGTGAAGCCCTTTTAACAATGCATCAAAATCTGCCATTGTTCCAAAGTCTTTCATGATGTCGCGGTAATTGCTAATGTCGTAACCATTATCATCATTAGGCGATTCATAAATTGGGTTCAGCCAAACCACATCAATGCCCAGGCTTTTTAAATAATCCAGTTTTGAAATAATGCCTTTTAGATCGCCAATGCCATCTCCATCGCTGTCTTTAAAACTGCGGGGGTATAACTGGTAAACAATGGCTTCTTTCCACCATTGACGATCAGGCAATGTATTGCTTTTGGTTTGGCCGGATGAAGTTGTGGCAAATGCAAAAAATAATAAAGTAATGGCAATTGAATATTTCATGGCAGCTAGTTGAATAAGAGTGCCATTGAAGTTACGACAATTGGGGTTGCGAACCTTGAATTTGGTAACCAAACAATTAGTACAATATGCTTACAAGTAAATTGTGGTCATCTTGTTAAGATAGTAATTGCGCAGTATTATTTATCTTACCATGCATTAAAGAAAGAAATATCTGTTGTTTGAATACGTTCTTTTATATCCGGTGTTTAGTTTTACAACTCTATAAAGCATAAAATTTTAAACACCCTTTCAGTGTAATTATATAGCAAAATCAAAGAAACATTGAAGAATCGTTGCCTTCTCATATTTATACTCCTCTTTTGTGTTTCAATAACAAGAATATATTCTCAATACACTACAATTGAGGGAATGGTTATTAGCAAGAAAACAAAATTGCCAGTTGAGAAAGCTTCTGCTCAATTTGGTCAATTCGGTTGTGCCACTAACAAAGGCGGGAAGTTTTCTTTAATTATTACAAGTGCAATTCCTGCAAACGCTACAATTACTATAAGCTGCGTTGGCTTTCGTAATAAAACTTTTTTAGTAAGCGGTATTACAAATCCTTTTATTGTAGAAATGGAAGATACTGCAAAGGTTTTGCAGGAAGTGATAGTTTCGGCCCAGGCAAAAACAATTATAGAGAAAGCAATTGCTAGGATCGGCATTAACTATCCCGACAAACCTTCTGTAGTATCTGGCATTCTGCGTTTGCATTTTGGACAAAGTAATGGGTACAATTATAATAATGATGCCTTTATTGACATGTACACGCCACCTTATAAACAAGGTAACACGGCAGACGTAAGACTGGTAAATAATAAGTTGAATATTCAAAATGGAAAAGGATTTGATTCACTTAATGTAATCAGATGGATTGGTGCTTACTCTTCAGCATCAAGCTCTGATTTTGTTTCCAGAAGACCTGCGTTTATGCAGATAAAGTCTATGAAGTATTTTGCTTATGAACTTACTGGCAAAACACTAATAGATGACCATACTGTGTATGTGGTTGATGTGCTTTCCCGGGATAATTTAAGAGGCGTTGATTATAAGAGAATGAATGGCACACTTTATATTGATACCATAAATTACGCTTTTGTAAGAGGGGATTTTTATTATTATGATATAAAGCATCTTTTTTTTATCCCAATCACTGATTTTTTTGTAACAACTCTTTATGAGCAAAATGGGAATAAGTGGAACTTAAAGAAAGTGCAAACAAAAGCTGAGGGTAATTCCGGCAATATAGTTTTGGCAAACACTTCCACAAATTTTGTAACTACTTCAATCGATACAGTAAATGTTCATAAGTTTTCTTACGACGAAACTATTCAGCACGGTGACGTAACCCAAAAAGTAAATAGAATTGCAGACTCAACTCAATGGATAAAGTATGACAGTGTGTTTGTAAAAGCAGAAAAGCAAAATGAGATTAATGAGGTTGTAATCGCCAATAGAGATACTTTAAATATACAAATAACGGGTCATGGTTCTTCATTTAAGAGAAAAGTTCAAGGATTAGCCCAATATATACATGATCGCTATAGCATGGGGATAGGGTTCACGAGGTTGCCTATAAATATAATGGCAAATCAGCAAAATATTTCTGGCATTTCAATGTTTTCATTTGATATTATTGGGAAGCTTCAATTGAGCAAGACCCTGCTTTTTCAAGTAAATAGCTGTCTTGACGCTGGTATTGGCGGTGTGGAAAACAAGCAAACAGGTTATTATCTTTCAAATGCTTTTACCATTAAACAATATTCCCGAAATATTTTTCTTTCAATTTTTGCAGGCTATAATAAAATTGCATTTTCCAGTGATAAAAAAAGTATCAAAAACACTTTTCATAATTGGGCAATCGGCCTCAATAGTGTATTCGAGATAAATCATAAGCTAAGTATGTTTGTTAGCGGGTCTTATAATCACACATTCAGTAATAAAATCCAAGGGGATATAATCATTGAGCCAGCAAGATTTTCTTATTCTTTAGGTATTATGTACAAGCTTTAAAAATGGAAAGGTGCTGATGAAAGAAATAAAAACTTATAAAATAATAATTGCTCTTTTAATCGTTTCCTGCGTACATGATATACTCCTTGGTCATATTTTCAAATCTTTTGGTATTGATCCACCTCAACGGGGTAAAAACTATGGTTTAACTGAAACTGTCATTGCGGCACTTATTTTCGCCCCTCTATTCGAAACATATATTTGTCAATACTTGCCATATAAAGGGCTGTTACATATAAGGCGGCTTTATAAATCTAAATATTTTGTAGTTGCATACGTCTTTTTGGCAACGCTGTTGTTTAGTTTGTCTCATTATTACTCATGGATGTATATAGCAGCTACAATTTTCCCCGGATTTTTGATGTCATATTTCTTTCATTTTTTTTATAAAAAATAACTGCAAAAAGCAAAAATAGGCAAAACGGCGAAGTCCGCTCAAACACAGTAGTTTATGACACATGGGTCTAAAATTGGAAGTCACTGTACTTTAGTTTTTGGGCTTGAAAAGACAGGGTTAGGTTACTAAATCGTTACTGGTTACAATCTAATCACCATTTCGCAACTGATTATATTTCAGTCTTTTGCATTCCTTTTCATCTTTCCTTGTAACTCATTGAAATTTAATTTTAAACATTAAACAATCGAGTTATGGAACAGGCGAAAAGGTCAACGTTTAAGCTGCTTTTCTATCTAAAGAAAAACGAACCAAAAAAGAACGGCGCAGTTGCAATTATGGGGCGCATCACCATTGATGGGAGCCCCGCATCGTTCAGCACCAAGCTGGAAATTCACCCCGACAATTGGGATTTAAAGTATGGACGTGTTTCAGGCAAGAGCAATCAGGCTGTAACCCTTAACGGTAAGCTGGACAAAATACGGACACGTATTGATAAGATTTACGATGATATGATGAAAGACGAGGGCTTTGCCACCGCAGATAAGGTAAAGCTATCGTTTCTTGGTGTCGGGGTAATGGACGATGCTATCCTAAAGGTCTTCAAACAAGAGAATAAGGATTTTGAAAAAATGGTAGCAAAAGGCGAAAGGTCAGCAAGCACCTACGCCAAGTACAAAAAAGTTTACGAACACCTTGCGGAGTTCATCAAACTGCGCTACCATAGGGAGGATATGGCTTTCCGGGAATTGAAGTCGGATTTTATACGTGAGTTTGATTTCTTTTTGAGGATTGACAAGGAATGTACCCATAATACGGTTTGGGTTTATACAATGCCAGTTATTGCATTGGCAAAACTGGCGGTCAAATGCAAGTTGATACGGGATAATCCTTTTGAGGATTACGAAATCGGCATGGAGGAAACCGACCGTAGCTATCTCTTAAAAGAGGATGTAGAAAAACTGATGCTTTTAAAGCCATCCAAACGCAGGTATGAACTCGTAAAAGACCTCTTTATTTTCAGTTGCTTTACAGGGCTTTCCTATATTGATATTAAAAAGCTGAAGTGGAGCAATATTCAGTCCTTTTTTGACGGGCATCAATGGATTATTAGCCGCAGGAAAAAATCAGACGTTGCTTCCAATGTCCGGCTTATGGAAATCCCTAAGCGCATCATTGAAAAATACAGGTGTGTTACCCGCAACGATTTTATATTTCCAGTTCCATCCAACTCAACCTGTAATGTCCATGTAAGAAAACTTACGGAGGAAGCAGGTATTGTTACTGAACAAAAAATATCGTTCCACACAGCCCGCCATACTTTCGCCACGATGTTTTTAACCGAGGGTGTACCTCTTGAAAGCCTTAGCAAAATGATGGGACACAAGCATATCACCACTACGCAGATTTACGCTAAAATCACCAGCCAAAAAATCAGCAAGGATATGGATTTGGTTTCTCCAAAATTTGCAGCTATGGAAAACGCATTTGTTGCCATGCAGGTGGAGGCTGCTACGCAGGAGGAAACAGTAACCAATGTCAAAATCATTGTTGATGAGCAGGAGTTTGAATATGCTACATGACATTTCTATATCACTAAACCAATAGCAGGATTTATATCCTGCTTTTTTTGTGTCCATACTTAACCCCAAAGCACATTTAATGCCCTCTGCGCACATCCTGCCCTTAAAAGAGCTTTGTCGGGCTCTGCTGATAAAGACTATTAAAAAATGCCCGCCCACATCCTTTACAATCATTTTTCAATACCCTTTATGTGGCTTTCGTAGCCACACATCAAAAACGATTTTTAGAAATTCAGTGAGTTAGAAGTAAAATTTCTATCCCATTTAGAACCATTTGCCAATGCAATTTTCATTGCTTCCACCCATGTTTTTTTATCCAAGAAGCCTGTATGCTTATTGTTTACGTTTCAAGAGCAAAGGTATGACCGTGTTCTTAACGGCGACAAAAGGTCATGCAAGTTTGAAAAAAAATCTCCACCCTTTGGGTAGTATTTTTTCCCAAAACCTTGTGTCGCCTAAACACTAACCTTTTATGCTCGTGAAACGAAACATAGCATACTCCGGCTCCTTAGACGAATAAAAAAAATGTCAGACATGAAAATTAAAAGCATTGGAAATGGTAAAGAAACGAAACAGCACCTCCCCACCATACCGAATAAATCAAAAAAATCAATACGATGAAAGCATTAAATAAAATGGACAATTTGGATAAAGGAACACTACTTAGCAAACTGTTCCCCGAAGAATTACAGGACATTCAAAACGCAATAGAAAAGCAATGTGACTACTTTCTGCAAAATGAAACCGCCTTTCGTGAGGGTTGGTATCAAAAGGGATTTTTTACCGCAGAATTTTGGTACAGGCTTGTAGAGAATGCACACAAGACAATCGGAAAAAACGACCGCCAATTATGGAAACGCCCAAACTGGTTTGCTGACCATTTTTTTGACGGACACAATTCATTGTTTGCTGTACACTGCCTTATCGAGTATGCAGACAACAAAGAGTGTAACACTGATTTAAAACGGGCGATACACCTGCTTTTCGGAAGTGAAAAATTATTACAGATTACATTAAACGATTAGCGATAACCACAGGCGACCGTCTGCAAAAGTGGTTGCCTTTTAAAATCAAAGACAATGAAAATAAGAGATAAAAAAGGAGAATGGATTGAAGTTACAGACCTTAAAAAAGCCATTCAGCAAGCAGGCTGGTATAAAGAATATCAGCACGACCCGCCAACAGAAAGCGATAAAGAACGACAGGCATATTGGGCAGATATGCACGAGAAATTGTTGGAATTAAAAGCAAAACACACCCATAATACTTAGGTAGTTTCTTGCAATCCCCCACGTTTATATTTTGTATTTTTGTTTATAACGGATTGGATAGGTTTTGTTAAATTAAAAAGTAGAATTATGGTATCATCATTAGTTATAGGAATAATATTTTTAGTAGCGGGTTTGGCGTTGCGTTATTGGATTAACCGCAGGAAGTTTTACAGGCGAAGCCCCACCGGAGCGGAAGGGTTTTCCAGCTATGAAAAATCGGTTGCCATTAAGTTTATCGAACGTGTCGGCAAATGGATAGCGTATGCTTTGATTATTTTCGGGCTGTTATCGTTATGGGTATATTCAAGAGAGAAAAAAGAAAAGACATCCCAAAATATAGAGGTGCAAAAGCCCCGATAAATAACCCCCACAATCTTATAACGGTACAAGTCTTTACAGGCTTGTACCGTTTTCTTTTGCGCCAAACCGTACCATTCAAAGCCAAACACACCCGCATTTAGAATACGCTTTACAACCTTTCCTAATTTCCATTTCTGACGTGAAAATGAGAGGAAAGGATTATGGAAGTGATAGCAATACCGAAGTCTGTTCTTAAAGAACTGACCACAGAGCTGGACGAACTGTTACAGCTTACTACCGATGCAAGCAAAGCGTATGTAGGGATTTTTAACGGAGAGAGGTGGCTCGATAATCAGGAGGTATGCCTCATGCTGGGCATTACCAAACGCACCTTGCAATCATACAAAGACAAGGGGCTTTTGCCTTTTTCAAAATTGAACCGCAAAAATTATTACAAATTGTCGGATGTACAGCGTTTGCTTGCTCCCGATGCACAAACCCAAGAAAATGAGTATGGAACTTTTTGATAGTGATGCAGAGGAAATAGCCTACTATAAAAGCAAGTTTGAGGAACTCCGCACCCGGATGGAACTCATACTGAACAACTACCGCCCCGTAATGAATGGGGAAATTTATTTGTCGGGGGAAGATTTATGCAAACTGTTACATATTAGCAAGCGCACCTTACAGCAGTACAGGGATGATAATATCCTGCCTTACGTGCAGATTGGTGGCAAAATCATCTTTAGACAGTCTGATATATTAGAAATATTGGAACGTAATTACATAAACAAATCATAAGCAAGTAGAAAGGTAAATGATTGGTTGTGTAAAAGAGGCAACATTGTTATCTTTGCTATGTAACATATAAAAATCTTAAAGTGTTTTTGCTTTAAGTCTCGACATTAGAAACTGGTAATTTTTACATCTCCGAGGCAATAAGTAAGAACGCTCATGCTATGGCGTGGGCGCTCGCTTATTCGGAGAGAGGCGTACCAGTGCCTTAATGTCGATGAGTGTGGCTGCCTGCGCCTCTTTTTATTTGCAGGCTCCATTACTAAAACGGATATTATGGACACTGTAAGCAATACTTATCCCGCCTTAGCATTTCCTGCTTCCGAATTGTCGGCTTTTGCAGTTACGATTGACTGCTTTATTATTTCCCTCAAAAATGGTACTGTGATAAGTTTTACTCCCGATGACTTGGGGGAGTTTTATCATTGGCTTATTATCCATAACATAAGAGATATACATAAGAAGGAAACTAAAAAAGAAACTCCATCCGTTACTAATTCAAGCAATGGTTGGAAAGGGTTATTCAAAAAACTAAAATAGGTTGTAATTATGAATAGTGATAATATAATGCGAATAGCTGTAATAGATGACAATACACAGCTTCGGTATAATTCCGTAAACCAACTTGAGAAGTCCGGCTATATTGTGCAATTTCAGGTGGGCAATGTGCAGAATGCACTTAAAAAAATAGAGGAAGATGGGGAGCTGCCCGATGTCTGTATCGTAGAGGAAGATTTTGCGGCGGCTAAATTGCTGCTCGAAAACCACCCCGATTTGAAGATAATAATTTCAAGTACAGATGATGATGAGAACAGTGTTACAGAGATGTTGAAAACAGGCATATCGGGCTATGTGCTAAAATATTCCGACCCTGACGAAATAGTAACTGCCATAAGAACGTTGAGCGAAAGCAGAAAATATTTCAGCGTAGGGATTAGCCGAATAGCAACAGAATATTTTAGCAATATGTAGCTTGCAATAAATTGGACAAACCGTTGACCTTTTTTTATTTTATTTCATTTACATCTTCAAGGATAAAACATCGGTCGGATTGCTTCATGCCAATTTTGGGATAGTATTCTATGGCTTTTGGAGCAGCAAGTAAAATCAATTTTGCTCTTGGCGTTTCTAACTTGGTCTGCCGTATAAGTTCTTTTCCTATTCCCTGCTTTTGATACTTCTCATCAACTGCTAAATCAGAAAGATAGGTGCAATAAATAAAATCAGTTAATGACCGTGCAACACCAACTAATTTTCCATTATCTCTTGCGGTAACTATCAAATTTCCGTGTTCGAGCATTTTTGCAATTCGGTCAATTTCTTGGATAGGTCGTCTCTCTCCTAAAGTAGAATTTCTCAGGACTTGTATAAACTCATCAACGCCTAAATCGTTTTCAATTTGGTACTTAATCATAACAAAACATATAGTTAGTAAAGATAACATTTCTCGGGCTCGCTACTCCCATCTCTAACCACTTATCAGGTTGACAAATATTTTAAAACAAAAGTCGCCCGACTTTTGGGGTCGGACGACTTCTATTTTTCGATTGCTACAATCGCTTCCTAATCTTTATTGTTAAACTGAAAACTCACTTTCTTTTCATTCCCGAAATTGTCGCTTATCCAAATATCAAACGACTGCGATACGGCAGACTGTGAAGTGTAGTACAGCCGGAACTGTGTAACGGGTAACTGGTACAAATCATTCGGCATATACGGCGGTTCGTTATAATACCTCAATGTGCCTTGCCCGTCATATTGAAAATAGCGGATAAAGTATTTTGCATCGTTGAAACTACCGCTCCGTTCAATCGTAACCCTTATTTCAACGGTCTGTCCGTTCGATATATCTCCCGGAACGGGCATTACTTTTACCTCAAACGGATAGTTCTGCTGTATGTCGAGTTCATCCTTATTGCAGGATGATAATATGGTGCAACTGGTAATGACCAGGAGAAGCAGCCACAAAAAATTGTTTCTATTCAAAAATCGTTTCATTGTTGTTCTTTTTAAAAGTTAAACCTTAGCCCAACGCCTGCCGATGGACGGAGCTGTTTTAAATCCGTACCCCATAAAACTTTGGTACGACCTTGCAGGAGCAGCACAAACCTGTCAGACAAATAGGTTTCAAAGGATAAACGCCCTCCGGCTCCGTAAACAAAATGGTCTTTGTCGAGGATTTTAGAGCCATCGTACAGCGTTGCTTCGTTCCGGTTAATGGTTTCATACCCGGCAACGGCACTAAGCCCTGCATTTAGCGTTATTGTCTTTCTCGCATCACCTAAAAGCTGCAGAGCGAAACCCATTTCACCCGTGTAGGTTTCGAGGGGTATCTGTACAGTCCTGTAATCGGCGAACTGGTGGGTATATTCTGCGCCCCATATCCAATAATTACCGCCCCTGCTGTTTACGGTCATGGTCAAATTCAGAAAGTAATTATCCTTTACTTCTTTAGACAATAATCCTGCGTTTACTTCCAGCCCATTTTGTCCGGGTGTCATTCTTTGTGCCTGTGTAGCTGTAATGCTCAACACCGCAAGCATCACGGCAAAAATGTATTTTATCATTGTTCTTTTACGTTTTGGTTAATTAATCTTTAGGTGAATGCCATTCACCAATTTTGCGTGTACGAGGTCGGAATTTTCCACCTGTAAGGTCTGTTGCCTGCCACCGTTCTTTTCAAAAATTTCAATGACCAGCACTTTATCATCGGTAATGGTAAATTGGTCGAGCAGGAACACGTTTTGGTCAGTCGCATTGCCAGCAATTTCCGTAAGTGGCTTATACATACGCAACGGTGTCATCGGCTTTTCCTGCACTACGGTACGCTTTGCCACTTTCTTATCCACGACTTTGAAACTCACAAAATCAATGTTAAACGGCACATTGCTTGAATTGCGCAGTTCCGTATGGAAATAGAATTTGCCGTTATGGACATAGATGCCTTTCAATAAGAACTGAATACCGTAGCTTTTAGAAGCGATGTGCTTTACAATCCTTTTATCTTTTTTGTAAATGGTTTCCATAAGCAACCCGGCCAGCGATGGCGAGTTGCTCCCCAATTCCTCAAACAACACATCGTTTCCGTTTTCCCTGTCCGATGCTTTCTGCATGGTCAGTAAATCGTAATTCAGCGTTGTAGGATATGGGCTGTAATAGACGTTGAAGTTGTAGAAACGCCCATCATCGGTAATCACCGAGAAATTGGTTTCTTCCGTAAAGTCCTTAACGGTGGCTTTTATACGCAGCACGTTTTCGGCATCTTCTGCCTTGCCTGCTATAAGGTATTCACTGCCCAAATCCACGTACCGGATAGCCGCCGGAAATATCAGATGGGAGGTTTTATTGTACGTTACCTGCATTTCGTAAGGTTCTACCTTACCCATGCTTAATTTGCTTGTATTGGATGCAACCTGCTGTGCATTTGTAGTGGCATTAAAGGCTATCAAACAAACCATTGCCAAAAGGCTTTTAAATATTGCTTTCATTTTATTTCTGATTTTTTGTGTTGAACATTAGTTTTTGGAAACGAGGAATAGCTGATGACCGGCTTTAACGGTAACTTTCGGTGTTCTTACTTTTTTGGCGAAGTAGCCCGATATACCCTGCACCACACCACGGGAAAGGTCGCCAGCCGCTTGCTGTCCTGCGGAGCGGGTCATCATAATAGACGTACCGGAGGTTTGGCTCATGTTGGAAGCGATTTCCGTTAAGGCATTTACTTCAGGCGAATAAGGCACATACAAACCTTGTTGTCCGTCCAAATCGTACACTGTTATTTCCACAGGGATAATATTGCCCTCGTATTCGATAGAGGTTACTTTCAATTGCAACCTCCCGCCAGCGAACTTGGCGTTTGCGGTTAACACCGTTCCGGCTGGGATAGTACGGCTGGGTGTTTTTGCGGTTTCTATCAAACGCAGGCGCACACCGCTTTCATCCGTTACGGTCTGTGTTTCCTGTACTACCGCTTTGATGCTGTTTTTGGGCTGTACAATCTGCTCATTGGTTCCGGCAGTATAAAAACCCCTGTTGCGGGTTTCGTTCCAACTTGCCAAAAATGCACTGTCGGTTGGCTCACGATACAAAGCAGATACGGCATTTTTTCTTGCTGGCGAGAACGCTACAAAATGTTCTTTTTGCGCAGCACCTTTTGCCGGAACAGCCGTATCAACCTTACCCGGTTGTGAAGCCGTACCAGCGGGCAGGTATTTTGCCGCCATTTGATAAGACTTCTCCATCAAAGCCATTTGGTCTTGCACGGTGGTAGTGGGCGGTACGTCTTTTGCCGCCAGCTTTTCTTTCAAATCTTCCACCTGCCTGCGGAGTTCCTGCGTTTGATAATCGTTATTGTCGTAAAATGAGCCTAACGTACTTTGGGCATTTCGATAACTGTTTAAAGCCGGGTTGCCATTCCGCTGTGTACCACCTCCGAAAGCAGATCCGTCTTCGTTACCCTCATCCGGACTGGCTGCTTTCTTGTCGGTGGTACTGTCTGCGTTCCAGTAGTCGGACAGGGAGGTAAGCGCATTGCGCTTTTCCTGCTCTTTCTGTTCCAGCATCTCCTGCTCATAGGCTTTTTGCTTATCCGCTTGCAAACCTGCATCCGTAGCCTGCGGTACGGCATCATTCAAACCTATATCCTGAACTTTTTTCTTGTCGGAAGACGGTTTGAAGATTAGATACATGCAGCCGAGAAATACCACCGCCATAAGCACAAAAATGATTGGCTTCTTTAGCTTTTCGGCTTTGTTCTGCGCACCGTCTTTCGGTGTTTCCTTTTGGTTATTCGGGTCGTCATCTTCGACCAGAATACTCACCCTTTTGTTTTCATTATCTTTCATACAACTGATTTTTTAGAATTTTTGAAATACTGTCCTGCGATGATACCGGGGACTTTTTTTGTTTGATAAGTGGGTTTTCGATATGCTCTATTTTTAGTTTGCTATCGCTTGCGCCAACATCATAGCACACTTTCGCTATGACGATAACGGACAATAACAGATAGCCTGCAAAAAGGAACAGTGTATAGCGATGCTGCTTTTTTACTGGCAGCTCACGCCACTTGTCATCGAGCCTGTCAAACCACTTGCTGATTTTTGTTCTTAACTTTTTCATGCCTGAACTTTTTTCCGTTTTAGTGCCTGAAACCCCTGCCTTTTGGGACAACCTTTTGTTGCGGTGCATCACTGACCAACGCAATTGCCTCCCTTATTTTGGGCGCATTGACCACAGATAAATTGGTGAGTTCCGATTGCTTTAATAAATGCCCGTACTGGTCTTTTCTTTTAACCTCCATTTTATTGAGGAAGAATTTTCCGTTCAGGTATTTCACCCACATACTGCATTCTACATGGGGTTTGTCTTCACCAGCCCATTGCAGGTAGCCCGTAACCAGCAGTACAGGCTTAGGTGTTCCCTCCGTACCATTACGGCAGTTTTCGAGGTATTCGCCTATGCTGTCTTTCAGCTTTCCGGGATACGCACCCTGCGTATGGAAATAGCCGTTATATCCTTTGTCGGTAAGGATTTTGGCAAACGTGTTTAAATCTGATAATACTTCCATAGAATTGATTTTAGCGTTCGATGACCTCCATGTCTTTATTTTCCAGCACGGCGAATTTTTCAATGTTGAAGCCCTGCGGGTTGTTGTCTGAACGGACGGAGTTCACGAGGTAGCAAGAGGTCACAAGGCTGCGTTTGGTAACATTGCTCGAACGGATGATGAATTGTTTGGCGTAGGTACGCACGGCATAAGGATAGTTGTTGAAGTTGCAGACCACGCTATCCACTTCGATGCGTTGCTGTACGTTGCCCGAAATGATACGGTTGAAGTAACCCTTTTCCGAAAGGTCTTTGTAATAATCAAAGGCACTTTTGTCGGCGAGGTTGAACGCCCGTTTCATATTGCTTTCGATAGCATTCTTATCCGGTGCGAGCGTAAAGAATAATTCATGAAAACGCCTTACGTGTTCACGGGCTTCTACTGGTCGGTTGATGCTGGCATCCTGTGATAAAGCGAGCATCAACGATTTGCCGTTATCCAGTACATAAATCTTTTGCCGCTGTAACTCCGCAAAGCGGTAGGACTGCCAAACGGCATATCCTACCACGCTGATGCAGAGAATGGCAAAAACAATAGCATACAGTCTTATCTGTCTAAAACTGTTTTCGATGTTTCTTAATGTTTTAAATTCCATTTTTATGATGATTAATTATTTGTTCAATAACCTGCCGCCGATATTGCCTACTGCGGCTCCTGTTCCAGCTCCGGCAAGGTTTCCTGTTTTCGCAGCCGTAGAGTTTACATTGCGCATGAAGTTTCCTGCGCCACCCGCCTGAATTACCCAGCCCGCTACCGTTGGAATAGTGAAATAGCCCACTATGCCAATCAGCATGAAAATGATATACACGGTATTGGAGGTATCGGGGATATAAGTGGGGTCTGCCAGCATTTCTATATCCCGTTCCAGTATGAGCGACTGTATTTTTGCCAGTATGGAACTGAACATATCGGATATGGGCAGCCACAGGTACACACTGATATATCGGGTCAGCCATTGCGTAAGCGTGGACTGAAAACCGTCCCACACGCTTATCGCAAAGGCTATCGGCCCCAATATGGACAGCACGATGAGGAAGAACGTTCGTATCGTATCTATGACCAGTGCCGCCGCCTGAAAGAGTATTTCCAGCAGGTCACGAAACCACTCCTTAATGGCTTTCTCCATTTTATAGGCTTGCCTGTCGAGATACATTCCCGTCATGGTTGCCAAATCAGACGGCGACCAACCCAATTCATCCAGCTTCTTATCAAATTCCTCATCGCTTACGAGGTAAGCGGTTTCGGGATTGCGGAGCATTGCCTCCCTTTCCAACTGGTCTTTCTGCTGTTGCAGCTTGTTCAGGTCAAGCACCTGACCTTCGAGCATAGAGTGCGTGCCTTTCACCACGGGCGACATGACCGCATTGATAGTCCCCAAAACCATCGTGGGGAAAAACATAATGCAAAGCCCTATGGCGAACGGACGGAGCAAAGGGAACACGTCTATCGGTTCTGCACGGCTCAATGCCTGCCAGACTTTCAGGGCAACATAAAAGAGTGCGCCCAATCCGGCGATGCCTTTTGCTATCGCAGCCATGTCCGCCGTTAATGGCATCATTTCATCATACAGGCTGCGCAGCATTTCGTGAAGATTATTCCATTCCATAGCTTACCAATATTTTTGTTCTGCGGTTCCGTACAGTTCCAGCACCCGTTTGGTGTTGTTCTGTTTCTTCGCCCTCAAAATGCTTACAGAAATATTTTTATTGGTGTAATAGCGTACAAGGCTGTGGTAGTCCTTAACCTCTTTGTACACCTTGTCTATGATGTCCATACGTTCCTTATCATTTAAGGATAGCCCGGTGTTGGTAACAATCTGTTTCAACTCTTTCAGTAACTCGGTGCTTTCGTTCAGGAGCGTGGAGTAACCGTTGGCGATTGCCGTCAATTCCTGTGGGGTGAAATTGGGGTCGTTCATCATCTTTCCGAAGTTCTTCACATACATTTCGGACACATCGCCCACCAGCAAAACCGTTTGCTGTACCTTGCGGGCATCTTTAACCAGGTTGTTGACGGCTTTCAGTTTGTCGTAATACTCTTTGCCTTGGTCATACACTTTTTTCACCTCATTGAAATTCTTAACCACATTCGATACGGTTGAAGAAGTCTGTATGATTTCGTTTGCACTGTTGAGGATGCCGGAAATAAGGTTTCCGGGGTCAGTTACTACAAACTGTGCTTTAGCGGATGGTGCAGCGGCAAGCATAAATGCCGTACACACCAGTAACATTGCTTTTTTCATTGTTTCTGATTTTTAAAAATTAATAATTGCTTGCTTTGCCCTGTTTGGGTGGGCTGTCTTACATTTTGCGCCCCATCTTCCTTATGGGTTCAGGCGTTCTTTTCTGTTGCAGGTCGTTAAGCCGTGTAAAAAAATCCTGCAAACTTTGAGGCTGTGTTGCAGATACTTCCTTACATAGTTTTGCAAAATCCTGTTCTTCTTTGTTAGCAGGGTCGGCTTCAAATACTAAAGCCTTGCTGTTGCCAATGGGCAGTGTGATTTTCTCCTTTTCCACTTGTCTTGCTTTTAAAATGATTAGAAATTGTTTGCTTTTTCACGCCTTTGAAGTGCAATGCGCTTAATGGCTTGCTCCACATTGCCGCCCAGCTCATGAGCGAGCTGCATCACTTCCAGTTTTTCGGTTTCTTCGGTGGTGTATGCGAGGTATTCTTCGAGCGATACCTCTGTGGCATATACGGCGGAGTGCGTACCACCCAACCCAATCCAAACCTCTTTGTAAAGGCGGCTTGGGTCATTGTTCATGTTGATAGAAAGTACCTGCCCTTTCTCTTTGTCCGTAAGCCCCAGCATCGCTTGGATGTCATCAAACTTGTTCATGTACTTACGCTGGTCAAGCAGGATTTTGCAGTCGGAGTTATTGATGATACTTTCTTTCACAATGGGCGACTGGATGATGTCGTCCACTTCCTGCGTTACGACTATCGCCTCACCAAAAAACTTGCGGACAGTTTTGAACAAATACTTGATGTATTCCGCCATGCCTTCTTTCGCTATCGCCTTCCACGCTTCCTCAATCAGTATCAGCTTACGCACACCTTTGAGCCTGCGCATCTTGTTGATGAAAACCTCCATGATAATGATGGTGACAATGGGAAACAGTATCTTGTGGTCTTTTATCGCATCAATTTCAAACACGATAAAGCGTTTGGAAAGCAGGTCTAATTGCTTGTCGGAGTTCAGCAAGTAATCATATTCTCCGCCCTTGTAATAAGGTTCCAGCACGTTCAGGAAGTTGGCGAGGTCAAAGTCTTTTTCCCTTACCTGTTTTTCTTCGAGAACCTTGCGGTAGTCGCCTTTTACATACTCATAAAAACCATTGAACGAGGGATAAGCATCATCCTGTTTGATGTGTTCGATGTAACCCGAAACAGCATTGGACAACGCTACTTCTTCAGAACGTTTGGGCGGCTCATCGTCGCGTTTCCAAAGCGTGAGGATAAGCGTTTTAATACTTTCCCTTTTTTCAATATCAAACACGCCGTCATCGGTATAAAAGGGATTGAACGCAATCGGGTTGTCCTCTGTGTAAGTGAAGTAAACGCCGTCTTCGCCTCTGGTCTTGCCCTTAATCAGTTCACACAATCCCTGATACGAGTTACCTGTATCTACCAGCAGTACGTGTGCGCCCTGTTCATAATACTGACGTACCATGTGGTTAGTGAAAAAAGACTTACCCGAACCTGATGGCCCCAAAATGAATTTGTTGCGGTTCGTGATGATGCCTTTTTTCATAGGCAAATCGGAAATATCCAAATGGATAGGTTTGCCCGTAAGCCTGTCTGCCATCTTGATACCAAAGGGCGATGGCGAGCTTTGGTAATTGGTTTCTTCGGTGAAGAAGCACAAAGCAGGTTCTATGAACGTATAAAAACTTTCTTCGCTCGGGAAGTCGCCCGCATTGCCCGGCATAGCTGCCCAATACAGCGTGGCAACGTCCACCGTGTTGTGGCGTGGCTTGCATTCCATCAAAGCCAGTGCGCTACCTGTATCGTTCTTTAGCTGTTTGAGTTCGTTCGGCTCGTCCGACCATGCCATAATATTGAAGTGCGCACGGATAGAAGAAAGCCCGAAGCTGTGCGCTTCGTTCAGGTACTTTTCAATCCACTCTTTATTGATTTGGTTAGCCCTGCTGTATCTTGCCAGCGAGTGCATATTACGGGCAGACTTTTCAAACTTGCGCAGGTTCTCATCGCTGTTGTCCAAAAACAAATACTGGTTGTAGATGTGATTGCAAGAGAGCAGCAGACCCACCGGAGCAGCAAAGGACAAAAGGCAATCGCTTCTATCAGTAGATAATTTTTCATACCTCGTGTTTGCCGATACCGTTCCGGGCAAATCATCTGTATCTGAAAGTGTATGCAGGCACAGTCTTTTGTTACCAATGCGTACATCCTCACTTCCCAAAGCGATGTCCTGCATGGGCGTTGCGGCTTCCCTTGACAGGGTAAAATATTGCTCTAACAAACCCTGCGTGTTGTCCGTACCGATGATGTCATCTTCTGTAAGGCGTTCCAGCTTCACAAACCCGCTATCGTTCATAATACGCTCAAACTGCGCCACCGCTTCCATGAACCTGCGAACAGTTTCTTTGTCCCTTATTTCTTTCGGGATAAGCACCCCTTTGCAAAGCGATGAGAAGTTGCTTTGCATACGCATCCGGTCTTTGGTGGTCTTGGTAAGGAACAGGTAACAGTAATGATTAAGAAAAGGGCGTTCGTTGAAATGCTGTTGGTAGGATTTCGCCAAAAAACTCAATCCGTCCTGTGCAATATCAGGTGCGTAACTTTCTTTGATAAACCAATCCTGTTTGTGGATAATGGAGTAATCCGGCAAGGTCTTAATCGCCTTGTGCCATGCTGAATGGATAGCATCGTACTCCGGCGATGCTACCGTGAACAGTTCCGGCAAGTGAACCCGAAAGCAGGCGGTAATGTCCGCATCTTTGCTAACGATGCAGTTTTGTTCCACCGACAATAAGGGAAACTTGCTTTCCAACGTTGTGGCTTTTGCGGTGTTTCTCATAGGGCATCGGATTTACGGGTGAACTTTACATAGCGGTGTACAGACTTGCGGCAGATGATATATTTCGGATGCCTTTTCTTTGCACCCAGCTTCATCAATCCGTGTTCACCGTACTTACCGTTTAATGCGAATGTTTGCCACACAATGAGCGATGCACCACCTGCGCCGATGAACAGGCACAGGTATGAGTTTGCACCTGCCATGTACATAATCATCACGAGGATGAGTACACCGAGCAAGCCGCCTGCGAAAATGAACAGGTACTGTGCTTTCAAACCTTTGAACTCAACTGTCCTGCCGATACCTTTGTTAATGTTGTAATTACTCATAGGGCATCGGTTTACAGGAAGAATGAACGAAGAATGGTTGCAGCTACAATCAAGAAGATGCACGCACCGAACCAGCTTGCCGCCGTCTTCGAGGTGTCAGGGTCGCCACTGCTGAATTTGTTGTAAACTTTCACACCTCCGATAAGCCCAACCACCGCCCCAATCGCATAAATCAGTTTGGTTGCAGGGTCGAAATAAGACGTTACCATTTGTGTGGCTTCCTGAATACCAGCCGAGCCGTTCCCTTGTGCAAACACACCAAATGCCGACAGCAGCGCAATGCCTGTCAGCAATACTTTTTTGCTTTGTTTTTCCATAATTTGAATGAATTATTTTGTTACACTTTCCCGCCACTTGCGGGCTTTCGGGACAAAAGTGTCAGGAAAAACAAGGCGCAATAACGATGTGTCTTTCAGTGGAATTACTTGGCAGTGAGTGGCGTTATAACCTCGTTTCAGGGCATAAAAAAAAGCCAAAACAAAATCATTTTGACGTTCCATAAATTTGATTGACGTACTACATTTTTCGCCCTTTTCGTTGTTGCGGTTTAGGTATTTCAGGCTTCACATTTGCAGCCTTTTCCGCACGCACTTTAACTACCCAGTCAATATAAGACTTTGCATCTTCCATGTTGTGCGGAAAGGATTTTCTACCTCCTGATAATTTGCTATCATCAAGACCAACGATATATCCATAGTTAGGAAATTCGTTTGAACGGTAAACAATAATGAGATTGTTTATATCCTTTTCAGCAACGTTGTTTTTGTGGCTGGCGATTGTATATCCCCTGTATTCCTCGAATGTATAATCGAGGTCATTCTTTGATTTAATCATAGCTGCGATATTTTAAAATGAATGTTTCTCTTACCATGTTTAAAAAAAACAAAGGGAAGCTGTCCTATCAGACAAACTCCCCAATGTCGAAACCCTCTACACTACTTTTCCGCTCATCGGAAGAACTGAAATCCGCTCCGGCAGGGAGGCTTCTATCCAACAACTCCGCAATCTTTCGTGAAGCCCCTGCTATGGAGTTTTCGAGCAGACTAAACAATTCGGTTCCCTGCATTCGCTGAACTATATCCACCGCTTTTTGTTGAGAGGCAGCTTCCAGCACATCCTGCTGAAGCAATGCCCCCACGGTTGTCAGTTCCTCGTAGGTAACCCCTGTGGCAAACCCATTGTCGCTGTTCGGCAATCCCTGTTCTTCCCATTCCTCGTCCTCATTCTCAAAATCGGAAACAGGCTCACTCCCAAAAACATCATCCAATTCCTCCGGCGGAATTTCCCTCGCAAAACCTGTTTCGTGGGTTTCTGTTTCAAAATTATCAGGTATATCTTCCTGTTTTTCTTTTTGGCGTTGAGTGGCAGCAGTTGGCACGCTGTGTCGTTCTATGGGCTTTGGCTTACCCATGATTTCCGGTAACTCCCGATTGGTAGCAGGTTGCTGTTGTTTGTTTTTCACCACTTTTTTAATGATGATTTTGTCTTTTGCCAGCAGCACAATAACGATGAGCAAACAGATAACAATTATAATTTCCATGACTATAAAATAGGTTTATACTTTTCATTAAAACTCTTGGTAATGTCTTCGCCAAATTCCTGAAAATGGTATTCCAGCAGGTTGTCGAGATAGGCGTATATTGTTATCTTATCCTCACCGATGACCTGCACGATACGGGTCAGCTTTTCGTGAAAATCGGAACGTATATACACCGACTTCCCGTAGCGGGCATTCGTTTCCGCTCTTTTGAAAAACAGCTTTTCATAATCTGCTTCGCTGGCTTTTTTAGAACGGGTCTTTTCTCTGCTCACGGGCTTGTCCGGCTCTTTCTCCGGTTCCTGTTTTTGGGGCGGTTCAGGCGTTACATTCAAACCGTCTTTTTTTACACCATCGGCGATAATGTTCATCAAAAATTCTTCGTCTATCTCCGGTTGGTTTTTCTTTTTATTTTCCATAGGGCTTACAGTTTCACGGTTCTTAAAAACTCATCCATAAACAAGTCCAGTCGGCAGGCATTCATCAATCGTTCATCGGCAGGAAGCAAGGTGGAACGGAAGACCGTTTTTGCATCGGCTTCGCCTTCTTTGCGAAAACGCTTGCTATCCGTGATACGGGTGCGCATAAGGTGAATGCCTAAGCTGTTGATTAAGTCCTCATAAACGCTGTACAATGCGGTTTTCTCCCTGCCGTCCACTTGGTTCCAAAACAGGTTAATGCTTTGAATAGCCGTTGCGCCCTGCTTCCTTACCACATCGTTGAGGACTTGTGTAAAAATCAATGTGCTTTCCATCACTACACGGTCGGCAATGATTGGTGTAAAGATGTGGTGCATCCCAGCCAGCGTTTTCAATATCCCTGCGGAATTAACCGTACCGGGCAGGTCGAAGAAAACCACGTCCACAGCAACGGTAGTCGATTGCAGGAATTGCTCTACTTTATCCAGTACACCGTCTGCCCGATGCTGCATAACGGGATAGGCTTTTTTGTTGATACTTGTAAATTGCTTATGAGCCAGTTTTTTGTACACCTCATTACCCATAATGCTGCTCATATCTCTTGCCCTCATCTGCATAAGGCTGTGTTGCGGAAAGTCGCAGTCGAAGACGGCAACATTATAGCCCAGCCGATAATGAAGAAGACTTGCTACCAGCGTGGTGAAAGTGCTTTTTCCTACACCTCCTTTTTGAGAGGAAAAGGCGATAAACAATGGTTGTTTCTTTGTGTCCATGTGCATAACTGTTTTTAATTATCTACTTATCTATTTATACATCGCTATACCTGTATAGCTGTTTATTCATTTATGTGCAATGGTGCAAAAGCACATTCGCACATTGTTATTTACAGGTTGTTGTATGCGGATATTTTTAACTGTATTGCGATAAATGCAATTGCACTTTTTTACTTGTGTATCTGCATGATTGCTTATTGCATTTTATACACGCTTGCCCACTTGCATACAACATTATTTACCTGATTGCCTGCCTGTGTATTTGCGTAGCTACGCAGCTACGTTGTTACATACTTACACAGGCAATCGCAAATGCCTACACAAAGAAATGCAGGGACATACCTGCTTTAGTAAACCTGTCCTGTATTGGCGTTCTGTGGCAGGGTTTGGCAGTGTGCTATACTGCAATGCTTCGGGAAAGCTGCGCTTATTTTGTATCGGCTTCAATACAAAGAGTGAATGGAGAAATCATTTCAGATAAAAGGCAACAGGTGGAACGGCTACAAGCCGTTTTTTTCTGCTTTATCTAATCCGTCCCGCAGGGCGGATTTTCCTTTCACCGGAAAGGAGCAAGTTATGTTTTTAGCTGCTCGAAATACTTTCCGCAGCTAAAAACAACTTGCCCTTAGCAGGGGGCTGGAAAACGCACTCCGAAGTCGTGGTTTATGATAATTATAATGGATTGAGATATGGAAGACAGCAAAAGAAATCAAATAAGCAAGGTGGGTCGCAAGCCTAAAAATGACCCGGCGACACACCGCTATTCGATTAGCTTAAACGACACGGAAAATGCGCAATTCCTGACGTTGTTTGAGCAATCGGGTATGAAAGTAATGGCACATTTTATTACCGCCTGTATCTTTCAGAAAACTATAAAGACCGTAAAAATTGATATGGATGCTGTGGATTTTCATACAAGGCTTACCAATTTTTACAGCCAGTTCAGAGCCGTTGGCGTGAACTATAATCAAATCGTGAAAATATTATACCGCAATTTCTCGGAGAAAAAAGCATCGGCTTATCTCTTTAAGTTGGAAAAACAGACCGCAGAAATGGCTGCCCTGTGTCGCAAAGTGATTGAATTAACCGCAGAGTTTGAAAAGGAACACCTGCAAAAAGACAGATAACATGATAGCGAAAATTGGTAAAGGTGAGAATTTGTACGGCGCAATTTCCTATAATCAGAAAAAGATTGACAGCGAAAACGGACAGGTTTTGTTATTGAACAAGATACCCGAAACACTGGATAATACCTATTCAGCTAATTATCTGCACCAGTGTTTTGAACCTTATTTGTCTGCCAATATCAGAACAGAAAAACCTGTTCGGCATATATCACTAAACCCTGACCCAAAGGACAAGGTGAGCGATGCGCAGTTTATGGAAATGGCACAGGAATATATGGAGCGTATGGGATATGGCAAGCAGCCCTATATTGTATATAAGCATACCGATACCAGCCGTACCCATATCCATATCGTAACGGTTTGTGTAGGCATAGACGGTAAGAAGATAAGCGACAGCTACGACCACCCGCAATCAATGGCAATTTGCAGGGATTTGGAACAGAAGTACAATTTGATACCCGCCACCGAAAAGCAGCGCACCGGAAACGAGCAGGCATTCCGTCCGCTGGATTACAGAGCCGGGGACATTAAGAGCCAAATTGCATCGGTGGTAAGATACCTGCCGAAGTATTACCAATATCAAAGCATCGGGGCTTACAATGCCTTGCTTTCCCTGTTCAATATTACGGCAGAGGAAGTAAAGGGCGAACTGCACGGGCAACCCAAAAACGGGCTGTTATATTTTGCCCTGAATGAGCAGGGAGAAAAAGCCAGCAATCCTTTTAAGGCATCACTATTCGGCAAACAAGCAGGATTGGAGGAATTGCAAAACCACTTTGCAGAAGCCAAGAAAAAAATGAAGACCGAGCCCGCAAGAGCTATCCTCAAAAACACCATTGAGGCAGCGATGCACACCGCCACCAATGAAGCCGATTTTAAAAAGCAACTGATTGAGCAGGGCATCAATACCGTAGTACGCCGCAATGACGAGGGGCGTATTTACGGGATAACTTTTGTTGACCACGAAAGCCGCACCGTTTGGAACGGTTCAGCTTTGGATAAAAACCTATCGGCGAATGTCTTTAATGATTGGTGGAAAGATGCAGCAGTGGACAGGCGCCAAACTATAGAACAAAACAGCACCACCGATTTACCAGCAGCAGGCAAAAACAATGCTGATGAAAAAGAAGAAACGCACGGGCTTTTTGACTTCCTGAATAAAGAGCAGCCTACCGATGATTTTGGATTGATAGACGGATTGGGCGGGTTGCTGCCGGAAGCGCAGGGCGAGGATTACGAGGAACAGGCGTTTGCCAACCGTATGAAGAAAAAGAAAAAAAGACGGGGAAGACAACGATAAGATATCCCTTAACCCACAAAGACCAGGATTAACATCTTGGTCTTTGTGGGTTTCACAATTAATGCCAAATAGTGCCACTAAAAGCCATCTTACACCGCTTTCCATAAGCACATCCCCATAGCGGCTACACTTGCATCAAAACAAATTTTTGAACTATGCAAGGAGAAGACGATTTAAGAGGACTTGCCAAAATAATGGCATTTATGAGGGCAGTAAGCATCATCATGGTGTTGATACACTTCTATTGGTTCTGCTTCGGGTTCTTTGCCCAACGTGGCTGGACACTCGAAATTATAGCCAAAATACTAATCAATTTCAACCGCACCGCCGGGCTGTTTTCAAACACCCTGTACACCAAAATTTTTGCTTTAGTCCTGTTGGCGTTAAGCTGTCTTGGAACAAAGGGCGTAAAGAATGAGAAGATAACATGGGGCAAAATATATGCTGCTTTAGTTATCGGTTTTATCCTGTTCTTCCTCAACGCTCCGCTTTTAAAATTATCCACAGGTATTGCCACTTCGCTGTACATCCTGACTACATCTTTAGGCTATATCGCCCTGATGATGGCAGGTGTATGGATGAGCAGGTTATTGAGGAATAACCTGATGGACGATGTATTTAATAACGAAAACGAAAGTTTCCAGCAGGAAACCAAGTTGATGGAAAATGAATACTCCGTCAATCTGCCAACCAAGTTCTACTATAAAGGAAAATGGAATGACGGGTGGGTGAACGTAGTTAACCCTTTTCGTGCCTCGATTGTGTTGGGTACTCCGGGCAGCGGAAAATCGTATGCAATTGTAAATAATTACATTAAACAGCATATCGAGAAAGGGTTCAGCATGTATATCTACGACTTCAAGTTTGATGACCTTTCTACCATTGCCTACAACCATTTACTAAAGCACGCAGATAAATATAAGGTAAAGCCTAAGTTTTATGTAATCAACTTTGACGACCCACGCAAGAGCCACCGATGCAATCCGCTTAATCCTGCTTTCATGACGGACATATCCGATGCTTACGAAGCGGCTTATACCATCATGCTGAACCTTAACAAAAGCTGGATTTTGAAACAAGGGGATTTCTTTGTGGATAGCCCAATCATCTTATTAGCTGCCATCATTTGGTATTTGAGAATTTACCAAGATGGCAAATATTGTACATTCCCCCATGCGATAGAACTGCTGAATAAAAAATACGCAGACGTATTCACCATATTGACTTCATACCCGGAACTGGAAAATTATTTGTCGCCGTTCATGGATGCGTGGCAAGGCGGGGCGCAAGACCAATTACAGGGACAAATCGCATCCGCTAAAATTCCTTTGTCAAGAATGATAAGCCCGCAATTGTATTGGGTGATGACAGGGGACGATTTTTCGCTCGATATTAATAACCCAAAAGAGCCAAAGATTTTATGCGTGGGTAATAATCCCGACCGACAAAATATTTATTCCGCAGCTTTAGGTTTATACAATTCACGCATTGTAAAACTCATCAATAAAAAGGGACAATTAAAGAGTTCCGTTATCATAGATGAATTGCCGACAATCTATTTCAGGGGACTGGACAATCTTATTGCAACAGCACGTAGTAATAAGGTGGCAGTCTGTTTGGGCTTTCAGGATTATTCGCAATTGACAAGAGATTACGGCGACAAAGAAAGTAAGGTAATCCAAAATACAGTGGGCAATATTTTCTCCGGTCAAGTGGTTGGCGAAACTTCCAAAAACCTTTCGGAGCGTTTCGGTAAGGTGTTGCAGAAACGCCAAAGCATGACCATTAACCGTAATGATAAATCCACGTCCATATCTACACAAATGGATAGCCTGATACCAGCCTCTAAAATCTCAACGCTTACACAGGGGATGTTTGTAGGAGCGGTATCGGACAACTTTGATGAGCGCATCGAGCAGAAAATTTTCCATGCCGAAATTGTGGTAGATAATGAAAAGGTTGCCGCCGAAACTGAAGCGTACAAACAGATACCGCAGATACTATCGTTTACAGATGAAACCGGAGCCGATAATATCAAGCAGGAAATTGATAGCAACTACAAACAAATAAAGCTGGATGTTGTAAGCATTGTTGAAAACGAAATAGAACGTATCAAAAACGACCCGGATTTGCAGCATTTGGTGCAACAGGAAAAGTAAGGCAGGTCTTTCTATCTTGAAACAATCTAAATTACAGCATTTTATTGTTCATTTTTCTTTTTTTTGTACTTTTGTAAAGTGAAAAATCTTATATCCATATTTTTCCTGACAATTTACCTGTTCTCTACAACGGAGGCAGTTGAATTGCTCAAATTGCCAGTGGTTTTTCAGCATTACCATGAGCATAAGATGTTGGACAAGGATATGACTTTTTTGGCTTTTCTGGATATGCACTATATGCACGGTTCGCCCCACGATGCCGATTACGACAGGGATATGCAGTTACCTTTTAAAACCTGTGCTCATCCAATAATCGCTATTGCCAGTTATGTAGCACCTGTACCTATTTCCATAGCTGTACCAAAGGTTTTTTACGTTGAAAAGAAGCAACACTTGATTTACAACACCATAGGTTATTCTTTCAACTACCATTCTTCTGTCTGGCAGCCTCCCAGAGCTTGTTAAAATTTCACTGAAAGAGAAATTCCGTTTCCATTCCCGATGCTGTACATCGGGCAGTTATGTTATTGGACAATATTTCTGGTAAGGGATATAGTGCAATAGCTGTATGACTGCTGTATCGCCAACGTAATGTTTTTCCCGTTTGCCGAGCTGCTCCGTTTGCAAAAAATGTCCTCTTATGGACAATCACAATGGAGTGCCCCGAACGATAAAGACAGGCGTATGTTCGACCATTGTGGTTGTGGTTGCGGCTGCCCCGTGCATTCGGCAGGGTATTGCATTCTCTTTCCTTTTTCCCATTTAACAAGTAAAAGATTATTATGCTGAATAAAATCATTGAGTTCTCTATCAAGAACAAACTCATTATAGGGCTGTTTATGCTTGCCCTTATCGGTTACGGCGTTTATGAAGTACGACGTCTGCCCATTGATGCTGTACCTGACATTACCAACAATCAGGTGCAGGTCATTACCACCGCTCCGGCACTCGGTGCCCCTGATGTGGAACGTTTGATTACGTTCCCTATTGAACAGGTTAACAATAATATCCCCGGTCTGCTTGAACTCCGCAGCTTTTCCCGTTTCGGGCTATCGGTGGTTACGATAGTATTTGATGACAACACTGATATTTACTGGGCAAGGCAACAGGTTGCGGAAAGATTGCAACAAGCGCAGGAACAGATACCGAAAGGATTTGGGACACCTGTACTTGCTCCTGTTACAACAGGATTAGGCGAAATCTACCAATACTCTGTCCGTCCCAAAAAAGGCTATGAAAATAAATACAACGCTATGGAGCTGCGCACCATTCAGGACTGGATAGTCCGCAGGCAACTATTGGGTGTGAAAGGCGTAGCCGAAGTAAGCAGCTTTGGCGGCTTGCTCAAACAATATGAGATTGCCGTAACGCCGGAAAAGCTGATGGCTTACAACATTACCATTGGCGATGTATTCAGCGCACTCGAAAAGAACAACCAAAATACAGGTGGTGCATACATAGAAAAAGGCCCCACCATTTTGTTTATCCGCAGCGAGGGTTTGGTAGGCAATATGGATGACATTCAGAACATCGTTGTCAAAAACCTGCCCGATGGCACACCGCTTTTAATCCGTGACATTGCGGAAGTCCACTTTGGGAACGCACCGCGCTACGGAGCAATGACCTACAACGGTCAGCAGCAGGTTTCGGGGGCGGTAGTGATGATGCTGAAAGGCGCAAACAGTAATGAAGTCATTAAAAACATCAAACAGCGGATTGCGCAGATAGAAAAAACGCTGCCCGAAGGAGTTACGATAGACCCGTTCCTTGACCGTACCAAAATGGTGAACAATGCTATCAGTACCGTTACCAGAAACCTGATGGAAGGTGCGCTGATTGTGATTTTTGTACTGGTGTTATTCCTCGGCAATCTCCGTGCGGGACTGCTCGTAGCCTCGGTTATCCCACTGTCTATGCTGTTTGCCATTATCTTGATGAACACCTTTGGCGTGAGTGGCAACCTGATGAGTTTGGGTGCTTTGGACTTTGGTTTGATTGTGGACGGTGCGGTAATTATCGTGGAAGCGGTCATGCACAAACTGTCGCACAGCAAGCGGTTCAGGAATGTAAACAATCTTTCCCAGCCAGAAATGGACAAGGAAGTACAAACTTCCGCTTCGGGAATGATGAACAGTGCGGTCTTCGGGCAAATCATTATTCTAATCGTTTACCTGCCCATTTTTACGCTGGAGGGCATTGAGGGCAAAATGTTCAAGCCAATGGCGCAGACCGTAGCCTTTGCCCTGCTCGGTGCATTCATCCTTTCGCTCACTTATATACCGATGATGAGTACCTTGTTTTTGAGTAAGAAAATTACGCACAAACAAACGTTTTCGGACAGAATGATGGGTCGTTTGGAGCGTTTTTTCCAAAAATACCTGACCAAACTTTTGCGTTATCAAAAAGCTGTTCTTGCAACCGTGTTGGGCTTGTTTGTGGCAGCAGCTTTTGTGCTAACTACATTGGGCGGCGAGTTTATCCCATCGTTGCCCGAAGGCGATTTTGCGGTAGATACAAGAGTTTTGCCGGGCAGCAACCTGAACACGTCCATTGACGCAGTTTCCAAAGCCTCCAAAATCATCCTCGAAAAATTTCCCGAAGTGGAAAAAGTAGTAGGTAAAACCGGGAGCAGCGAAGTACCTACTGACCCGATGGCGGTAGATGCCTCGGATATGATGATTATCCTGAAACCTCGCAGTGAATGGACTTCCGCACAAACCTATCCCGAACTGGAAGCAAAGATTTCAAAGGAACTGGAAGCAGTTCCGGGTGTTTCATTTGGCTTCCAATATCCTGTGGCGATGCGTTTCAACGAACTGATTTCGGGGGCAAGACAGGATGTTGTTTGTAAAATTTTCGGTGAAAATTTAGATACATTGGCAAGCTATGCCAACAAGTTGGGAAAAATCTGTAACACGGTAAAAGGTAGCGAAGCCTTGTATGTGGAAGCTGTAACCGGTATGCCACAGATTGTGGTCAAATACAACCGCGCCGCCATTGCCCAATATGGTATGAACATCAGCGACATCAACCGTGTGGTCAATGCCGCATTTGCGGGCGAAAGCAGCGGTATGGTGTATGAGGGCGAAAAGCGGTTTGACCTCGTGGTGCGGCTTACGGGAGACAAAAGGAAGAAGCTGGAAGATGTACAGCACCTTTTGGTAGCAACGCCGCAGGGTACGCAAATTCCTTTAAGTACCGTGGCAAGCGTGGACATAGAAGAAGGGTTGAACCAGATACAGCGTGAAAATTCGCAACGGCGGATTATTGTGGGCTTCAACGTCCGTGGCAGGGACATCCAAAGCACTGTTCATGAATTGCAGCAGAAAGTGCAGCAGCAGATAAAACTGCCACCGGGTTATTACATCACTTACGGTGGTGCTTTTGAAAATCTGGAAGCTGCCAAACAGCGTTTGTATGTGGCGGTTCCGGTTTCGCTGGTACTGATTTTCCTACTCTTGTTCTTTGCATTTCGTTCTGTTAAGCAAGGCTTGCTCATCTACACCTCCATACCACTTTCCGCCATTGGTGGCATTTTTGCCTTGGCGATAAGAGGTATTTCGTTCAGCGTGAGTGCGGGTATCGGTTTTATCGCCCTGTTCGGTGTAGCCGTGCTGAACGGCATCGTACTGTTGGGCGAATTTAACCGCCTGAAGAAAGAGGGGTATACCGATTTGAAACGCATTGTCATTATGGGAACCAAAACCCGTTTGCGCCCTGTGCTGATGACGGCTTTTGTGGCTTCTTTGGGATTTTTACCGATGGCACTAAGCCACGGAGAAGGTGCAGAAGTGCAAAGACCATTGGCAACGGTGGTGATTGGAGGCTTACTGATTGCCACATTCCTGACGCTTTTTGTACTGCCTATCTTGTATATGATGTTCAATAAAGGTGTTTCCATTTCTAAAAAAGCAACAGGGGTTGTTTCCGTTCTGTTGTTGTTAATGGCAACAAATGCAAATGCCCAAATCCCGATAACATTACAGCAGGCAATTGACACCGCTTTGACGAATAACCGTTCTGTAAAAAACGAAAGGCTGAAAACCGAATACCGTCAGAAACTTATTCAGTCGGGAACAAGCATCCCGGCAACGCAGGTTTTCGGTGAGTATGGACAAATCAACAGTTTTTACAAAGACACAAGGCTGGGCATTTCGCAGACCATCAATTTTCCGACCGTTTATAAACGGCAAAAGGAACTGCTGAACGAGGAATGGAAAAGCAGCGTGCTGAACGTGGGCGTACAGGAAGCGCAGCTTAAAAAGCAGGTAGCACAGGTGTTTTACACGCTCGTGTACCTGCAACAGAAAAAAGCGTTGCTGCAAAAGAACGATACTCTTTTTGCAGAATTTCTCGACAAAGCCACACTTCGTTTCAACAAGGGCGAGAGCAACGTACTCGAAAAGACCACTGCCGAAAACCAGCGTGGACAAATCAGGTTGCAGCTTTCGCAATTGGAAAAAGATATAGAAATCTTGCAGTTGCAGTTCCAATTACTGTTGAATACCGAAACGGTTTTTGTCCCGTCCGAAAATGCAATATTGGAAAACAATATTGCAGGTATAGATACTGCGACACTGGCTGCACATCCCGCTATGCAGTTTTTGAAACAGCAACAGCAAATTGCGCAAGCTGCCACAAAAATGGAACGCTCCAAATTGTCGCCTGACCTGACTTTGGGCTACAATATTACCGGGATGAAAGGAATGGGTGCGGACGATAAGGTGTACAACAGCACACCCCGTTTTCAGGCGGTGCAGGTGGGTTTGGGCATCCCGATTTTTACGGGTGGTCAGAAAGCAAAAATCAATGCGGCAAAAATTAACGAGGAAGTAGCTGCAAAAGATTACGAACTCAACCTGAAAAGTTTTGAAGCCGCCTTTGCCTCGGCGTTGAAGCAGTACCAGAAATATCAGGAAGCGGTCGCTTATTTTGAGAACACCGCATTGAAAAATTCCGAAACCATTACCACTACCGCCAACAAGCAGTTTCTGAACGGCGACATCAATTATCTGGAATGGGCGTTGCTTATAGGTCAGTCGGTCAGCATCAAAAGTGATTACATAGAAGCGGTAAAAAGCAGGAACAGCGCTATTGCCGAACTTAATTTTTATCTCAATAAATAATAACAGTAAATCAATGAAAAAATTAATTGTCCTTATAAGTGCATTGGTGCTGCTTGCCTCTTGCGGCGGCAAGAAAAACAATGAACAGCAGGAGCAGCAGCCTGTCAACAAAGTGGAAAATGTAGTTGCCCTTACCGATGCCCAATATAAAAACGCAGGTATAGAAACAGGCAACATCGAAAACAAAACTATTTCATCGGTACTGAAACTAAACGGAAAGATAGACGTGCCGCCACAAAACATGGTGTCTGTCAGCGTTCCTTTGGGCGGCTATTTAAAGTCCACGAAATTACTGCCCGGCTTACACGTAAGCAAGGGCGAAGTACTGGCCATAATGGAAGACCCGCAGTATATACAGTTGCAGCAGGACTACCTTACTGCAAAGGCGCAGCTTTCGTTCAACGAAAGTGAATACAAAAGGCAAAAAGACCTGAACGAAAGTAAAGCCGCCAGCGACAAAGTATATGAACAGGCAAAGGCAACCTACCAGACCCAATACGTGCTGATAAAATCGCTGGAACAGAAGCTAAGGCTGGTAGGCTTGAACCCTGCCAATGTAACCGCAGGCAATATTTCAAAAAGTATCAACATCTATTCTCCCATCTCCGGTTTTGTATCGGCGGTAAACGTCAACATCGGCAAATATGTCAATCCGAGCGATGTGCTGTTTGAGTTGGTCAATCCGAACGACATTCATCTGGCATTAACGGTTTTTGACAAAGACCTGAACAAGCTGGCAGTAGGACAGCATTTATTGGCTTATACCAATACGCATCCCGAAAAGAAATACCCCTGCGAGGTTATTTTAATCAGCAAGAACCTTTCCGGCGACAATGCCGCACAAGTCCATTGTCATTTTGAGGAGTACGACAAAAATTTGCTGCCCGGAATGTTTATGAACGCAGACGTGGAAATTTCGGGAGCTAATACCGCTGTACTGCCCGATGATGCCATTGTCCGTTTTGAGAACAAGAACTATGCTTTCGTGCAGAAAGGGAACAGGCAGTTTGAAATGACCGAAGTGCAAATTGGAAATTCCGAAAACGGTTTTACGGAAATCATTGACGGGGCAAAACACGCCGGACAGATGTTTGCTACCAAAGGAGCTTATAATCTTTTAATGGTTTTGAAAAATACAGCAGATGATTAGTATGAAACCTGTATTGCTATTTATAATCTTAACGCTTTCGTTGGGCTTAAAAGCCCAAACCAAAAGTATGGATACGTTGAACCTTAATGACAATGCGTATAAATTTTCGGCAAAAAAGCTGATAGTTCCCTCCGTGCTGGTTTCCTATGGTGTGTTGAGTTTGACAGTGGACGGTCTGAAATCGCTCAACAAGTCCACCCGCTATGAAAGCAGCGAGCATATTACGCCCGGAGCTAAAATTGACAATTATATGCAGTATGTGCCAGCCATAGCGGTCTATGGACTTAACCTTGCCGGAGTAAAAGGAAAGCATAATTTTAAGGACAGAACCATTATATATGCCACGTCCCAATTAGTTTTAGCAGCCATCGTATTGCCGACAAAGCATTTGGTACACGAGGAACGTCCCGATGGTTCTAACAACCTGTCATTCCCGTCAGGACATACGGCTACGGCATTTTCGTCCGCACAGTTTATGTTCCGGGAGTACAAGGACAGCAATTTCTGGTTAAGCATTTCTGGTTATCCCATTGCTGCAATGACCGGCATTTACAGGGTTTTCAACGACAAGCATTGGGTGGGTGACGTAGTTGCCGGAGCGGGAATAGGCATCCTGTCCACCGAAATCGCCTACTGGCTGTTTCCCGTTACCTCAAAATGGTTTGCTTCAAAAAAAGACAAAGGAGCATTTTCCTTAGTTCCTTTTTACCAGTCAAAAAATATAGGTCTAACAATTATTAAAACATTTTAAACAATGAAACAACAAAAAAAAATAACAATGAAGAAAGTCCTGTTTGTGCTTGTCGCCATTTTTGCGCTTATGCAACTGTACCACCCGGCAAAGAACATTTCCGGTGGAGTGTCAGCCAATGCAATTGAGCGCCATTACAACGTACCGCAGAATGTTGGTACGTTGTTAAGAACCAGTTGTTATGACTGCCATTCCAATAATACCAAATATCCGTGGTACAATAACATTCAGCCGGTAGCTCTTTGGCTTAACAGCCACATCAATGATGGAAAAAGGCATTTGAATTTTGACGAGTTCGACACTTATCCTGCGGAAAAGAAAATCAAAAAATTACAGGAGATAGCAAAGACCGTTGAAAAAGACGAGATGCCTTTGTCTTCCTATACCTTAATCCACGGCGATGCCCGCCTTAGTACAGAAAACAAAAAGGTACTGATAGACTGGGCTACCGCCTTGTCCAAAGCACAGTAACAAATTAATTAACTAAACAAGAAAAAATGAAAAAGATAATTTTTTCCACTGTCCTGCTTTTTTCGCTGGCAATGGCACACGGGCAAACCGTTTTTCAGCAGGCGCAAAACGAAGCGAAACAAACCCACAAGCTCATCCTGTTGAGCTTTTCGGGTTCCGACTGGTGCGTACCCTGTATTAGAATGCACAAGTCTTTTTTTGAAAACCCGGAGTTTAAAAAGACCGCTGACAGCCTATTGGTACTGGTAAATGCCGATTTTCCCCGAAACAGGAAAAACCAATTGGACGGCAACATCAAAAAACAAAACGAGGCACTGGCAGACAAATACAATCCGCAGGGGGCATTCCCTTACACCCTGTTGCTGGATGAAAACGGAACGCCTCTCAAAATATGGAGCGGTATGCCTGATGAAGCCGTTGAGGACTGGATAAAGGAAATCGTTACCGTTTACGACAAAAAATACCGGAATGAATAGATTACAGGAATTTCGCAGAGGAGAAAAGCTGATGGGCAATGCTTTTGAAGTTACCGTTGTAGGTGAAGATAAATTGTGGGCAGAAGAAAGGATAGATGCTGCTATCGGCGAAATCAGACGGATAGAACAACTGCTCACAACTTTCAGTGAAGACAGCGAAACCAACCGTGTCAATGCCAATGCGGGTGTACAGCCTGTACAGGTAAGCCGGGAAACGTTCGGGCTGATTGAGCGTAGCCTGCGCATCAGTGCCGTTACAGACGGTGCTTTTGATATTACCTACGGCTCGGTGGACAAACGCCTCTGGAATTTTGACCGGAACATGACCAGCCTGCCGGATGCAGAAACAGCTAAAGAAATGGTTCGGCTTATCAATTACCGCAACGTGCTGCTGGACGGCAACGAATGTACCGTGTTTTTAAAGGAAGTTGGTATGCGTATCGGCTTTGGTGGTATCGGCAAAGGCTACGCCGCTGAAATGGCTAAACGATTGTTGCTGCAACAAGGGGTAGCAAACGGTGTAGTGAACGCTTCCGGTGACATCAGCACTTGGGGAAATCAGGCAGACGGGAAACCGTGGACGATTGGAATTGCCGACCCCGACCACGCAGGGCGACCATTTTCCTACCTTAACATCAGTAACATGGCCATTGCCACATCAGGCAATTACGAGAAATATGTCATTATCGGGGACAAAAAATATTCGCATACCATCAACCCCAAGACCGGGCTTCCGGTGACAGGTATCAAAAGCGTAACGATAATATGCCCCAATGCGGAAATAGCCGATGCAATGGCAACTCCCGTTACGATTATGGGTGTCAGGGCTGGGCTGGATATGGTCAACCAGATAGACAACTTAGCCTGCATTATCATAGACGACAACAACAAAGTTTACTCATCCCAAAACATACATTTAAAATGAAAAAGTTCCATAATCTCAAACTGTCCCTGTGCGGCATAAGCCTGTCGGCACTTGCGCTGTGTTCTTCCTGCACTACGGTAAAGGAATACCAGAAAAACAGGCTCAACGATGCCGAAATGGTGTTGGGCAACCGCAAAATCGAAAAAACAGAACTCAATTTCCAGTCCTACCGGGAAGGAGCTTCCGGTGCAAATGCAGGAAAAAGCGGCGGTGGCTGCGGCTGTAACTAATTATTCAAAACAAGAAATAAAATGAAAAGAATATATCTCACCGCAGCCGCACTTATGGCAATGCTGCATTCCTACGCACAGAGCAGTCTTCCCGACACTGGCTACACTGCCCGTAAACTAAAAGTGGAGGAGGTAAACCTCGTGTCCAGCTACTACCACCAAAACGGGAACAATGCCGCTGTAACAGGAGGTATCGGCTCCGAGAAACTGACGGACATTTCCAACTCGATTGACGTGAAGCTCATCCGGCATGACAGGAAAAACCGCAAGCACAGCTACCTGCTGGACGTAGGTATTGACCACTATACCTCGGCATCATCGGATATGATTGACCTGAAAGCCAACAGTTCCGCATCACATGCCGACACAAGGATTTACCCCTCGCTTAGCTGGACAATGGAAAATGAAGCCAAAGGCTCAACTATCGGAGCAGGTGTATCAGCCTCCAAAGAGTTTGACTACCTTTCCCTTGGCGGCAATGTTCTGTTTGCACAGAAAACAAAAAACCGTATGGGCGAGTTTACCGCCAAGTTGCAGGTATATCTCGACCAGGTAAGTTTGGTAACTCCCATAGAGCTACGGGCATCGCCGGGCAGAGAACACGACGATTACCCGACAACATCACGAAACACGTTCGCTGGTTCATTCTCCTATTCACAGATTATCAATGAGCGGTTGCAGGTAATGTTTCTTGCCGATGTGGTACAGCAGCACGGCTATTTGAGCCTGCCTTTCCACCGGGTCTATTTTACGGACGGCAGCGTGCATCAGGAACAACTGCCAAGTAACAGGTTTAAGCTGCCAATCGGTTTTAGGGGAAGCTATTTTATAGGCGACCGTTTTATCCTGCGTGGCTATTATCGTTATTATACGGACAATTGGGGTGTCCATGCCCATACCGCCGAACTGGAAGTCCCCGTAAAAATATCGCCTTTCTTCTCCGTAAGCCCTTTTTACAGGTATTACCAACAAAGTGCCGCCAAATATTTTGCAGGCTACCAAACCCATCAGGCAGGCGAAGACTATTATACCAGCAATTATGACCTGTCAAAGTTTACCAGTCAATTCATAGGTGCAGGTATTCATTTCACACCGCCGGGCGGCGTATTTGGTATCAAGCAACTGAACACGCTTGAACTGCGCTACGGGCATTATTACAGGTCAACAAAAATGAACGCTAATATTATTTCACTGAATTTAAAATTCAAATAACATTGATGAATGTGACAAAAGGCTCAATGATAAGATTACGTCAATAGCAATGAAGATAATCAGTATAATTTATAATCCATATTTAATTAACTATGTCCTATAATATTCCCTACCATTTCAAAGGTCTTAGCGACAGTGAAGTTACCGCTTCAAGAAAGAAGCACGGTTACAACCGTATTGATACCACCCACAAAAGCGATTGGCTGGAACTGCTTTTGAACATACTGAAAGAACCAATGCTTATCCTGTTGTTTGCCATTTCTGTTATTTACTTAATTATTGGCAATTATGGAGAGGCATTGTTCATGTTTGTTGCCATCGTTGCGGTTTCGGCTGTTTCATTCTATCAGGACAACCGGAGCAAAAAAGCATTGGAAGCGTTGGAAAAGCTCAACGAGCCTTTAAGTACTGTTGTCCGAAATGGCAAAGTAGTACAAATCCCTACCCAAGAAATTACGGTAGGCGACCTGTGTATTACGGAAGAAGGGAAAATGATTAATGCAGACGGAAAGATAGTCCACAGCAATGATTTTTCGGTGAACGAGGCATCTCTGACAGGTGAAAGCCTGTCGGTTTTCAAAAGCGGCGAAAGCGATGATAACAGAGTGTACAGCGGAACGGTTGCAGTGTCGGGACTGGCGGTTTTTGAAGTGGAAAAAATCGGCAGGGAAACCCGTCTTGGAAAAATAGGCACGTCTTTATCTGATATAAAAGAGGCTGCATCGCCTTTGCAGCTTCAAATCAGGAAGTTTGTCAAAACAATGGCGGTGATTGGTATTGTCATTTTCCTGTTGGTTTGTGTTGTCAATTATTACCATACCCGAAACCTGCTCGAAAGTCTGCTTAACGGGCTTACTCTGGCAATGTCTGTCTTGCCTGAAGAAATCCCGGTAGCGTTTACCACATTTATGGCATTGGGCGCATGGAAGCTGATGCGTGAGGGCATCATTGTTAAACGGAGCAGCGTGGTTGAAACACTCGGTAGCACGACTGTTATTTGTACCGACAAAACCGGGACGATTACAGAAAACACGATGCACCTGAAACATCTGTATGATTACCGTTCGGACAAAATTTTTGATGAGCAGGACTTTAACGATACCTCACTTTCGGAGTTGATAAACTATGCCATGTGGAGCAGCGAGCCAGTACCCTTTGACCCGATGGAGAAGACCCTGCACCAAATATATGGACAGACACAAAAGGACGACCATAGAGGCTACTTTACCTTGTTCCACGAATATCCTTTGGACGGCAAACCGCCTATGATGACGCATATTTTCCAAGATACGAAGCAACACCGGATTGTTGCGGCAAAAGGTGCGCCGGAAGCCATTCTTCAGGTGTCCACACTTCCTGAAAACGAAAAAAGTAAAATTCGCGGGTTGATAACAGCGTTTGGGGAACAGGGATTTCG
Source organism: Chitinophagaceae bacterium (assembly GCA_044227095.1). Taxonomy (GTDB): domain Bacteria; phylum Bacteroidota; class Bacteroidia; order Chitinophagales; family Chitinophagaceae; genus JACMLD01. The sequence goes on from JBGAFV010000001.1 coordinate 2,978,642, forward strand.
TGTTTTGGGTGTAGCAAAATCACATTTTGAAGGTAATACCTTTCCTGAAAGACAACAGGATTTTCAGTTTGAGTTTTTGGGCTTGGTAGTATTTTATGACCCACCTAAAGAAGGCATTCGCTGTGTATTTCAGCATATATACGATGCCGGGATTAAAGTAAAGGTAATTACAGGCGACAATGCCGACACTGCAAAAAGTATTGCGGTACAGGCAGGTATTGTCAATGCCGACAATGCCGTGGAAGGAACGGAAATTATGGCATATTCCGGGGAGCGACTATTGGAAGCAGTAGAGGAAAAAGTGCTTTTTGCAAGAATGTACCCCGATGTGAAACTGACTGTGGTAAATGCCTTAAAACAAAACGGTGAAGTTGTAGCTATGGTGGGTGATGGTGTGAACGATGCACCGGCATTGAAAGCCGCAAATATTGGTGTGGCAATGGGTAGCAAAGGAACGGAGATTGCGAAAGCCGCTGCTTCTTTAGTTATCATCAACGATGATTTGGACAAGCTGATTACGGGAATAGTGGCGGGAAGAAGAATTTACACTAATATCAAAAAAGCCGTTCAGTACATCATTTCCATTCATATTCCCATTATCCTTACAGTGTCTTTACCCTTGTTTTTGGGCTGGACATTTCCACAGATATTCACGCCGGTACACGTTATCTTTTTAGAGTTGGTCATGGGACCAACCTGTTCCATTGTGTATGAAAATGAGCCAATGGAAAAAAATGCAATGTTGCAAAAACCAAGAAAAATGACTGACACATTCCTGAACTGGAAAGAGCTTGGAATAAGTATTGTTCAGGGACTGGTAATAACGGCAGGCATATTGTTCACGTACCGATATACGGTGCAGACCGGTGGTGATGAGCAGCAGACAAGGGCAATGGTTTTTACTACGTTGATTTTCGCAAACATTCTGTTGAGCTTGACCAACCGTTCATTCTATTACAGCCTGTTTGAGAGTTTCAAAAATCGTAATGCCCTGTTTGTGGTCATCAATGGCTCAACCTTAGTACTTCTTTTAGCGATACTGTATTACCCGCCGTTGTCCGACTTCTTCAAGGTTACAGGTTTGAGGCTAAAAGAATTGAGCATAGCTACTCTTATTGCATCGGTTTCCGTTCTGTGGTTTGAGGTTTATAAATTGTTTAAACGAAAATAGTAATTGACAAAAATTCAAAAGCGATGAAAAACAAAAAGGAAGAGGTAAATGAAATTACGATTGACAACTATTGGAACAACCATTACATCAATCGTAGCAACTGGCTTAGAGCCGCGGTGCTGGGAGCCAATGACGGTATTATATCCGTGTCCAGTCTGGCTATTGGAATAGCGGCAGCAAGCACAACAAGAGAACCGGTATTGCTGGCTACTATTGCCTCGCTTGTTGCCGGAGCCTTGTCAATGGCGGCAGGCGAATACGTGTCTGTAAGTTCACAGACTGACATTGAAAAAGCAGACATAGAAAGGGAAGCAAAAGAACTCCGTGATATGCCGGAAACAGAACGCAACATATTGGCAGAAATCTATGAAAGGCGTGGACTGAAAAAAGAAACCGCCATGCAGGTAGCTAAGGAACTGATGGAAAAAGATGCTTTGGCTGCCCATGTTAGGGATGAGTTGGGGATTAACGAAATCAGCAAGGCAAACCCCATGCAGGCGGCACTGGCTTCAGGGGCATCTTTCACGGCAGGCGGAATATTGCCTTTAGCAGTAACGCTGCTGGCTCCCATTGTGGGGATGGAATACTGGCTCTACTGTTTTACGCTTGTCTTTCTCATTTTGTTGGGAATAGTATCGGCAAAAACAGGCGGTGCGGGCATCGGTAAAGCCATTGTAAGAATTGCTATCTGGGGAACAATTGCAATGGGCTTGTCTGCATTGGTGGGGCATCTGTTTGGTGTAAATGTTTAATGATAGCTAATAATCTTTCCGGAGCTAATAACTGTGAAAAAGGTACAATGGGATAACTGAAAATTTGAACCGCATATATAGAATAATTAAGTCTTAATATCTAAAGTGAAAGTCAATGACGGGATTTTATACAAAAATCATGGAGGAGTTAGAAGAAGAAATAAAAGAATTGACATACGAGCAAGGCAATGTTTTAGCTTCCTCTGAAAAAGCAGTTGAACTTATTTTACATAAGACCTCTGAATTGAAAGAATATGTATTGAAGACGGGGTTTAAAAATGTGCAGGAAGAAATACACTTTTTCAAATATCAGAAACCAGCCATTATAGCAAAGCTGATTTACCACAATGCTATCTACAAAATTGAGGCACGGAAACCTTACGGAGCAAAGCCGATAAGAAAATACCTTAACAAAGAACTGAAAAAACTCAAAAGGTTCTTTGATAATAATCTTGATTTCTATAAGTATTATCGTAGCAATAATTCTTTTCTTGATGAAAATTTTTTTGTACGTGGCAAGCACGATATAAAACTGTGGCTGGACACCTACTACTTCCAATCAGACCAAACCTTTTCCACTTCCCATGATTATAAGGTTGCTAAGATAATTGCCAACGACTTGATACAGGTTTATATCGAAGGTCAACTGTACAGCAAAACCCAAGACAGTAATTCGGCATCCACAGAAAAATTGAATTGGACAGGTAGTAAAGTTGCAATGATTGAACTAATCTATGCGCTGCATTATCAGGGTGTCTTTGACAATGGGAACAGCGATATAAGAATAATAGCCCAATATTTTGAAAGTGCGTTTGATGTTGAGTTAGGTAATTTTTATCAAACCTATTTGGAATTGAGAACCCGAAAAATAAACCGTACAAAATTTCTCGATGAATTACGGGATGGACTTTTAAAGAAGATGGACGAACAAGATGAGAAATAATATTACCCAATAGAGATAAAAAAGTAAACGGGGACTTGCAGATCCCCGTTTGCTTTTTATCCATCCCATCCGTATTATAAAACCCCTCTTGGCAGATGAATACCTTTAACCCGTACAATTGTTTCAGAATTATGCTGACTTTGTTTTTCGGCTTTTTCGGGCTGTACCGCTTCTGTATCGGCTTCCGGCTTTATGGATAATTGTATTTTCCTTTCAACCGCCGCCAGTTCCGTTTTAAGGTCGCTCAAAGCCTGCTCTTTCTTCCATGTACCGTTTACCACCTCCTGAAGAACAGGGAGGTCTTTTTGCAGCCCGTCAAGTTTCTTTTGTTCCTGCTCTAAGATGCCGGGTATTTTTTGGAGCGCATTCAGAAAATTGAGCGATGCCGTTTTTGCATCGGTCGCCATCTTACCGTTATTGAACGTGTATTTGATATTGCCCTCGCCCTGAACAAAGAAACGGTTATCCCTTTCGAGCGTAGTGCTGTCCTTTTCCGAAAGTTCGGTTTTGACCAATAACGTAAAGCCGTACAGCGTACCGATTTCCTCATACTGCCCTGCGGTACGGGCTTTTTCGGAAAGCTGGTTGAGTTTCGCCCCAATCTGTTTTACATCGGCATTGGGCGGCAGCCCTGTAAGCTGCACCGGGTTGAGTATTTCCCCGTCTTTGTTTTTCTGTATGCGCTGTTGCAGGTTTTGCCAGTCGAGGCTCATACGGTCAAACCGTGCCTGCGTACTTTCCAGTGAGGCAATGGTATCTTCCAGCTTGTATTTGGAAGTAGATTTGGAACGGTTGTGGGCCTGCCGTTCGCTTTCCAGCCCGGCAATCTGCTTTTCCAGTTTCGCTTTTTCCAAAAGGTCGGTATTGCCTGATAGTATCGCCACATATTCCGAGAAGTTCATGCCCGTTTTTTCGTCCATGCCACCCTCATCAATGGTACGTTTGCCAAGGCTGTTGCTCTTTAATTGTTCGATAAATACCTGCTTATTGTACAGGGTATTGAATTTGTAGCTATCCAGCGATTTTTCTACGGCGTAGATGAAAATATCCACTTTGTTATCGGCAAAGAATTTGGCAATCTCATTGCCTTTGCGGATAGCCCTGCCGTCCCGTTGGGCAAGGTCAGACGGTCGCCACGGTATATCCAAATGGTGAACGGCAACCGCCCGTTTTTGTGCATTTACGCCCGTGCCGAGCATTTCGGTAGAACCGAACAGCACTCGTATTTTTCCCTCGTTAACATCCCTGATAAGTTCCTTGCGCTGCTTTTCATTCTTAGCCTCCTGAATAAACCGTATCTCGTGCGCAGGGATGCCGTGGTCTTTCACCAGCTTGCGCTTGATTTCCGAGTATATATTCCATTCCCCCGGCTTGTAAGTACCGAGGTCGGAGAAAACGAACTGCGTTCCTTTCTGCGCATTGTATTTATTGTAGTATTGGGCAATATTAGCCGCACAGTGCGAGGCTTTATTGTCCGGGTGGTCTTCATAAGCCCGGCTAATCATCCGCATATCCAGCGACATCTTACGGGCGTAGTCTGTCGCAATCAGCATCTTCGCTTTTTCTTCGCTTTCACTTAGCGGAGGTCTGCCCAAAAGTTCAGCATTGCCCGTTTTGGCAAACTCCATTAGCTTTTGAATGAAAACCTCCTGCTCCGGCGTGGGTGGGATATGGTACAGTATCTCGTTTTTTTCGGGACGGTCTATACCAATATCCTTTGCCGTCCGGTAGTCCGTAATTTCCGAATAGAACTGCGCCAGTTCCGGCACTTTGATAAAGAAGCGGAAACGCTCTTTTGATACGATATTGTTCGCTACCGAAAATTCATAATCAGTAGTCTTACGTGCGTATATGGCTGCCCACGCATCAAAACAGTTGATGCCCTGTTTTTCCATTGCTTGCGGGCGCAGGTATTTAAAGAGTAAATACAGTTCTGTGAGCGAATTACTGATAGTCGTACCCGAAAGGAACGTTGCGCCCAGGTCTTTGCCTGTGCGCTCCTGAATGGTGCGGAGGGCAAACAGCAGGTTTAACGCCTTTTGGCTACCAGCCATATTGCCCAAACCCGCTACACGCTCATGCCTTGTATTGAACATGAGGTTTTTAAAACGGTGGCTTTCGTCCACAAAAATGTGGTCAATGCCCATCATTTTAAAGTCCACAACATCATCCTTACGGTTTTCGATGTCATGCTCCAGTGTTTTTAATTTAACCTCTAAATTTTCCTTACGGATAATGACCCCTTTGAGCATCCCCCTCGATACCTCTTTTCCCTGCGCTTTCAAAGCGGCAAGATTATCTTCCACGCTTTCCAGTTCTGCTTCTAAAATCTGCTTTTGCATTTCGGGCGATTGCGGTATCATCCCGAATTGGTCGTGCGTTAAGATGATACAATCCCAATCGTTGTTTTTAATATCCCCGAATATGCGCAGGCGTTTCTGCGGGGTAAAATCTTCCTTGCCGGGATATAATATTTTGGCGTGGGGATAGGCTTTGCGGTAGGTTTCCGCTATCTCATGCACATTGGCTTTTAACCCGATAATAATCGGTTTATGTGCCAGCCCCAAACGCTTCATTTCCTGTGCTGCCGTACACATGATGAGCGTTTTACCTGCACCGACTTCGTGGTCGCAGATAGCACCGCCGTTCATCTTAATCATCCAAACGGCATCCTTTTGGCTGGGGTACAGGTCTTCGATACCTAACGCCTTGCGGTCAAGCCCCGGAAACTCCTGATGGCTACCGTCATACTGCGGGCGTACAAAACAGTTAAAGGTATCGTTGTATTTGTCGGTTAACCTTTGCTTAAACTCATCCTTCTGCGCAAAGAGCCAGTCCGAAAACTCCCTGCGTATCTCGTCAATTTTGCTGTTAGCCATTTGTATGGCTTCCATGTCCCGCACCTTTACTTCCCTGTCATCTATGATTACCTTTTTGGTAATGTCAGGCGTAGTGTTGACAAGGGCGTGTTTCAGCAGGGTAACGCCGTCAAACGTCCGGCTTTCAGACTTGATAGCGTACTTTTCGGTAATATGGATATTCTTACGGTCGCAATGGATGGAAAAATCATCGGAACTTTCAGAATAATTGATGCGTATATCCGTATCGAACAGGTGTGAAGCGAAACGGTTGTAGATACCCGTAGGTATCCAGCGTTCGCCGAGGTTAAAATCGAGTTCCTCAAACTCAATCCTGCGGGGCTTTGCTTCTTCGAGGGCTTTAAGGCTTGCGGCAGCTTCCTTGTCATCCGGGTGCCCGGCAAGGTACGCCTGCACATCTTCGGCTTTTTCAACTACGTTGCCCGAAACCCATTTTTCGGCAATCTCGTATTCCTTTTGTACAGGATTGTAAAAGATACGGCCATGCAGCGCATCTTTTAAATCCTCGCCGGACATCCCGCTAATCTCCGACATATAGCCCAAGTCAACCCTGCCGTACTTGTTGAGCGATGCCGCCAACGCTTCGTCCGGGTTATCCGTTGCAAGCGTTGCCGTTGAAAAACTTACAGGCTTGTGGAATATATCAGCTTTATGCACTACACCACCCACAACACGCTCCAAATAGGGTACTTCCTTTCCTGCGGTGTCGGTCTTTATCAATTTGATATTGTCGGCACTGTTCAGGTTGCCGTATTTCTTTAGAAAATCATCATACAGGCGGTTCAGCGTTTCCCGTTCCTGTTTATATTCGCTATGGTGCTGCGCTTCCTGATTGTATAGTTCCTGATAAACATCCCGCAACCCTATGTACGCTTCGGCTCTTGCTTTCTGATTGGCTGGCAAGGATAGCGGGTGAAAGACCGCCGTACCATTGGATAAATCCACCTCCCTCAAATGCCCTACAAAACCATTATCCATCACAAGGCAATCATCCCGGTGGAATGATTGCAGTTCACCGGAGTACGGGGCAGGTTCAGGAAGTACCTTGTCATTGGCAGAAACAGCAGGTTTATCTTTGGATATTTTTTCTATTTCACCACGGCTGTTGATACCAATGGATGAAAACAAATCGCCAATTCCGGTAGCCTGTCCAGTTGATTGCCCGGTTGTTCGTGGCGTTGTCGGTGGCTTTTGCGTTTCCTCTTTTGGCGGGCGCAGGGGTATATAATCAAATAGCCCCGGCTGATGCGGACGGTTGCCCGCTTTTTTCTTGGTAACAGTTGTTCTTCTCCTAACTCTTTTCGGTGGAGCAAGAACGGCAGCCTGTGGCGCACTGCTAAAGAGGTCAAACAAACTTAGCTGCACTTCTTCCCGTACTTGCGGTGCATCGGCTACAGCCGTAACGCTTTGCTGCGCACGGCTCATAGCAGGTTTTGCTGCCACAAGATTGGTAAAATTGAATAATGTAGGCTGTGGTGTTTGGCTCCTTTCTATGCCGGTAGCCGGCTGCGTGGGTGTCGGTGTTTGCGGCGGGGTAATATCCGGTTGTACCGTAGGCTCATCGGGCGATAACCCTTTGTATAGGTTCAGGTTTAAATTGTCTTTAAAATCCGAAGACAATATTTTCTTTGCCTCCTTTGCAATTTCGGCTACGCCGCCACTATGTGTATAGACGGTATAAGGTTTACCGTAGAGGTCGGTAGATTGTATGATTTCATCAAATACAACGGGGGCGGTATAATGAACGAAAGCGTTTACGTGGTCGTTGTGCTTCGTGAGCAGCGTATCGCAAAAGTCTTTTTCCAATTTCGTAAAACCTTGCTTACCTATGTTCTTTTGAAGTACGATAAGGTCGCTGCCGACTTCTGTTCCGGCATAATCCATGAAAAGATTGTTCGGTAGCCGTACCACCGAAACAAGGTTATGCGCTGCCATCAATGCCTCACGTATGGGCTTATTGCTTGGGCTATCCAAAACACCCTGCGAGGTGATGAAAGCGAGAACACCGCCATCCCGTAGCGTGTCCGTTCCCTTTAGGAAAAAGTAATTGTGGATGCCCCTTGCTGCCTGCGCCCTTGCTGGGTCATCGCCCCGTGAATACGAAAGGTCAAATACCGCACTTGTACCAAATGGAATATTGCTGGCAACTACATCGTAGCTGTTCAGCTCCCTTTCGGGTATTTCTTCAAAACCGCTTATGCGGATATTTCTGTCAGAGTAAATCTGTTTGAGGATTTTGCCCGTTAGCAGGTCTTTTTCATAAGCCGTAACCTGCGGCACGTTTTTATCTGTAAAAGACTGGATAAAACCACCGACACCTGCCGATGGCTCTAAAAATTTTTGTATCGCTATGCCATTTTCTTTGAATACATCGGATAATGTATTGATGATTTCGGGCGGAGTATAAAACGCCGTAAGTACCGAACTGCGCATACTGTCCACAAAGTGTTTATACTGCCTTTCGTCTGCGGCATTTTCTTTCAGTACCCTGTGTAGTTCCTGCGTTTCCTCAAAATACGTCCGCTCATAATCTTTCCACTGCTTTATATCTGTCGGATGCTCTGCGGGATTTAAAATGAATTTTAGTCCTCCGAAACCACTGTACTGTAAAAGTTGCTGCCGTTCGGCTTCGGTAGCTTGGCGTTTTTCTTTCTCTAACCTGAACATGACCCGTAACGCCTCGATATTCTGCTTCAGGTGTTCACGTTGATTAAATGCCATAGTCTTCGATATGAATTGCTATGGTTCCCGTGATTTCCGTATAGAGCAGGTCATGGTCGGTGGTATAAGCGAACTCATCCGTCAGCACATATTTTGCAAATACGGGTTCGCAGACAGGCAGCATTTTTAATGCGAACGGGCGCAGTTCTTCGTCCAGCATGATGCTGTTAAACTCACTGCACACCACTTGAAAAACGGTGTCGAATTTGGAATAGTGAAGCCCCTCAAAGAGTATATAATCTGCGATATGGTCGCACTGCTCAATGGGGTTGCCCGAACGGAATGCACCCTCGTAAGCATTTGCTGCCCACTTGGAGCGTTGCTCGATAAATTTCTTGTCGTGTGCTTTTTCGGGGAAGCTGGTGTTTAATAATTCCTGTAACCTTAACGTGAAGTAAGAGAGGTCTTTTTGCTGTGTACTCATATTGATTTTTGTTTAAAATTTTACATGAGTAGCTAAAGTATTATGGTAGTAAACTGCCACACCCAAAGCGGTAGTAGTTGGCTTTGGGTGGCAGGACTTGACCGGATGACGGTCAATTATATAAGTGTGGGAACTGTTTTAAATGGCGTTCAGGAAACTAAGCATTTTACTTGTTTCTGCGCTCATTTTGGAAAAGGCAAACCATTTTTTACCCAAATCTTTTAATGATGCCCCGATGTGGTACAGTTCTGTACTGTCAATGATAAGAAAGCGGTCGTGAGCATGAGCAAATGTATGAATGGATATAGCTGGGTATTGACTGTTGTATCGTTGCACATCGAGTTGTAGTTGGCTACTGATGCTTTTGGTGTAGATAGTGGCAGATACGGTTTGCCCACGCTTTCCCAGCAGCGTAAGTACTGTATCGTCCACATAATTGTCAATAAGGATAATTGACCTTTGTGCGCTTCGGATAATGCCCGAAACAAAGGTATAGGCATCAAATATCTGCCCATCATAGAAAACACCTTTTTCGCTGTGTAGCTTCCCACTTTCCAGTGCTTTAAATATTTCCTCAAACCTGCCGTCTGCCTCAACCTGTTTCAGTTCAATTTTATCCATGCGGGAAAACAGCCCGGCATTATCCAGTAATAGTTTTCGCATTTCAACAAAGGCATTCATTATCTCAATGCTCACCTTTACGGCTGTATCGCTGCGTAACACTGCCGACAACATGGCTACACCCTGTTCGGTAAACACGTAGGGCAAATAACGCCGTCCGCCACGTCCGGAGTTTGAGGTTCCAATTTGGAACCTCAAAGTTTCGCTTTCCTCATCGCTCAACTGAAAACAGAATGTTTCAGGAAAACGCTCAATATTCCTTTTCACGGCTTTGTTCAGTATTTTGGTTTCTACCTGATACAATTGAGCCAGGTCTTTGTCAAACATGACCTGTTTGCCCCGAACCGCATAGATAAGGCTTTCTATATCCTTTTGGCTTATGATTATATCGTTGTTCATTTCTTTTTGCTTGTGGTATTATCAAATTCAAAAGAGCTTTCGCCGTTATCTTTCAGTAGGATAAAAGCATCGAATTTCTTACCCGCCTTACTTTTCATGCCTTTGATAAGGCTGGTCTTTCCTTTGTTCACAAGGTTTTCGATTTCGGCAACGCTCAATTGTACACCGCACACATTACGGAATTGAAGCCAGTTGCAAGCCTCATCGGGGCATTTGACAACCTTATCCCGGATGAGCAGTTTACGGGCTTTGCATTTGGGGCAGGTCAGTTCAGGGTGATTGCGGCTTGCAATGTTCATGCTCAACAATTCCTGCGTTACGGATGAAGCATAGGCTTCCATTGATTGATGAAAGCCCATTGCATCGGCTTCGTTATTCTCAATCTTTTGTAAAGTCATTTCCCATTCGGCAGTCATAGCAACATCGGCAATCCTTTTATCCTTTACAGCTTCGTAAACCTGCAATCCCTTTTCTGTGGGAACGAGCGTTTTTTTATCACGCCTGATATAATCCCTTTTAAAAAGGGTTTCTATAATGGCAGCTCTTGTGGCTGGTGTACCAATGCCGATACCTTGCAGGGCTTTACGCTCATCTTCGTTCGCTATTTCCTTTCCTGCATTTTCCATTGCAGACAACAAATCCGCTTCCGTATAGAGTACGGGCGATTTTGTCTTTTTCTCCAACACTTCGGCAGTTTTAATTTTCAGTTCATCGCCTGTTTTTAGTTCCGGCAACTCCTGTACTGGCTCGCTATCTTCATCACTAAAGTTTCTTTTGATACCACGCCAGCCTGCTTCAATGATTTTACTGCCTTTCACCAGAAAATCATAGTGCAACGCCTGTAATGAAACGTCTGTTATTTCTTTGGTACAGGCTTGCGATAAGGCTTCCACCAAACGCAGTGCAATCATGTCGTAGATAGCTTCTTCATTCAAAGGCAATGTTGAGGGGATTGTTTCAGTAATGAGCAGACCGTGATGGTCTGTTACCTTTACATCGTTAACGATACGTTTATTGAAACGACCCCATTTCAATTTACCAACCGCCTCTTTACAGGATGCCCTTGCTTCCAATGACCTTACCAAAGCGGGGATTTCAGCCCAAATATCTTCGGGTATGTATTTGCTTCCGGTACGAGGGTAGGTAATCAATTTCTTTTCGTACAGGCTTTGGGCTATGTTCAGCGTTTCTTCGGCAGTTAAGAACAGTCTTTTGTTCGCTTCCTTTTGCAATCCCGTTAAGTCGAAAAGCAACGGAGGTTGCTCTGTAACGGTTTTTGTTTCTACTGCGGTAACGGTAGCAGTTCCAGCACGCTCTATGGATTTGAGCGTATCATCTGCCAGCTTTTTATCTTCCCATTTGGTTTTGGAAAGGCTCTTGAAGTCTGTAAACTCTTTGCGGTGTTCTAACTGTATTTGCCAATACTTTTTGACAGTAAAGTTTTTGTTTTCCAAATAACGTTTACAGATAAGCGCAAGCGTGGGTGTTTGCACACGCCCCAGCGAATACACACCATGCCCGGCAATACTCAATGCTTGTGAAGCATTAATGCCCACCAACCAATCGGCTTGGCTTCGCCCTTGTCCGGCACGGTACAGCCCGTCAAAATCGCTTCCGGATTTCAGGTTATCGAAACCCTGCTTAATGGCTTTTTCGGTCAATGAACTTATCCATAAACGTTGAAAGGGCTTGCTGCATTTCAGGTACTCATAAATGTACCTGAAGATGAGTTCGCCCTCACGTCCGGCATCGGTAGCAACGATAATACTATCCGAACGACCGATAACCTGTTCAATAACTTTCAACTGCTTTATCGCCCCGCTATCGGGAACGTATGTCTTTTCCTTTCTTACTTTCCGTACCGTCAGTAAAAAAGGATTGGGCAATATGGGCAGGGCTTCCCTTTGGAAGCCCGATAGTCCATAATCTTCCGGCATTGCCAGTCCGACCAAATGCCCGAATGCCCACGTAACCTGATAGCCGTTACCTGCTATGTAGCCATCCTTTTTATCGGTGGCTCCCAACAAGGCGGCTATTTCACGGGCTACGCTTGGTTTTTCTGCAATAATTGCTTTCATATCTTTTTCTTTTGAGTGATTACCTTCTTACACCTCTGGATTTATTTTCTTTCGGTGGCTGCTGCTGTTCCTGCTGCTGTTTGTTGATAGGAGCGTTCTGTTGGGACTTTAAAGGCTCGTTGATGTTCTTGGTAGCCTCGTTGGTTTTCCCCTCGGAATTAACAGCTACCTGCGTTTTGTGGGTATCTGCGGGGACAATCTTGTCTTTTAGTTTGTCAGGGTTTCTGAAATTGAAATCATACTTGCCCGTTTCGGCATTCAGTGTAACGTAGCCCTTGTAAGGCTGTCCTTTACCATCAATGAAATCAGAAATATAAATCGTCTTGCCCTCGGTGAGCTTTTTGTACTGCTCATCGTTAAATTCCTTGCCCCTGTATAGTCGTGGATTGTCCTGCGATTGTGCCTGCTGCTGGTTTTGGGATTGCTTATAATTTGCGCCTCTTTCAAAAAGGTATTCAGGAAAACGCTTGTCGGCATTATATTGAATATCGCTGCTGAACGTTTTTCCTTTCTGCGAAACCATGCCCTCTATGTAAATGGATTTGCCCTCGTATAAAGTTTGTTTTTGTTCAGCACTAAGTTTTACCCCTCCAATGTCGTCAGGTACTTTTATCCAATCCTGCCGCAAGGCGATTACTTCCTTTGTCAGTTTATCAATGCTGATGATAGAGGGTATTTTTTCTCCGGTCTTGGGATAGGTCAATTCCACCACACGTCCCATGTTCCCGGTTTTGAGCAGGTTATCTTTATCCTCTTTGGTAAATTCATGCCCGAAAAAAGGCGTTTGCAGGTTGGGTTCGTGGCGAACACCATACATCACAAATACAGGCATCCCGTTTTCTCCGTTTTGAAGTCCCAGCCTTGCTTCCGAACGCATGACGGCAGAACCGAAATTGATGCTCACAGGATATACCTTATTGGTCTTATAACCCTTTAACAGCATTTCCAGCGTATTGTCTTTTTCCAAACGCTCTTTGGTAATACCGATTTGCGCCAATGTTTTCCAATCAATATCATCTGCTTTAAAACGATGGTCGTTTGTTTGAGGCGTTGCCTGTGTCGCTTCGGGCTTTGCCTGTGGTGCTTGTGTTGTTTCCATATCTTTTTTGTTTTCTTGCTGTGGTTCCTTTGGCTCTTTCACGTCGTGCTTTGCCATGATTGCCTCACCCTCTTTGGTAGGGGCATTCACCTGTTGCTGTATTTTCTGTGCTGTTTCAACTGCATCCTGTGCGGGAACTTTGAAAAATGAAAAACGGGTAGGGTCTTTGAGCTGTCGCCAAAAGTTGGAGAAGAAGTTGGAAAAGAAATCGCCACTCTTATCTACCCGCATAAATGCGTTTTGATTTTTCTTGTTGGCATCAACGGTTTTCAATTCCCCGTTTTCATCTACACCTGTAACCGCTTGGATGGTCTTTTTTTCTTTGTCCATCACCAGCAAAACATCCGAAAGCTGTTCAGGGGTCTGCTGTGGATTGGTTTGTGTGCTTTGCTGCGGCTCTTGCCCGGCTGGTTCTGTTATTTGCTCACTCATAATATTGATATTTTAAATGTTACCGTCCGAAAGTAATTGAAGCGGGTACGGCTACGCCGTACCTGTCTTTGTATGGCACTGTTTGTCACTCGTTGTCCTTTGTGCGTTGCAGGGGGGCATTCACGCTATCCCTTATGAATTGGTGCACGTCAGATAATTTGTAGTACAATTTTCCGCTGATGGTATAATATGGCAGCTTGCCGGATGAGCGGTAACGCTGTAAGGAGCGGTGGCTGATTTTCAGCATTTGCAAGAGGTCTTGGTTATCCAAAAGTTCTTCGCCGTCTATGGTATTGCGTTGCTTCTGTATATCTATGATGTGTTGTTTCAAAACATCGAAACGTTCCATGATACGCTCCATCCACGCAAAAAATTCCATTCTGTCTATGTTCATACTGGTACGTTTTAATTATTTTCCCGACTTTATCGTTCTTCCTTTTTCGATGTAGCTTTTGCCCTTTGCCATAAGTTCCTGCATATATTTCTCACTGGTTTGTACAGCATGGGCATTGAGCATATCCTTTATGGCTCCTATGGTATAGTAGTATTGCCCGTACATTTTGGAGTAGGCTATTTCACCTTTGGTACGCATACGCCAAAGGGTCTTTTCGCTGATGTGGAGGTATTGACAGACTTCGTGGTTATTGAGCCAAAGACTATCGTAGCTGGTGTTATCCATTTTCAGGATATACTCGCTAATGGATTTGATGCGCTCGTTAAGCTGCTTCCACGTTTCTTCTTCTATGGTAATTATATTCATTGCACAGTTGCTTAATGTTCACTGTACAAAATTGGAGCGTTTGGCTGGGGCTGTCTTCCGATACGTGTCTATCAAAAAAGCACTTTTTTCATTTTTTTTGTATTTGCTGTAAAGTGCTGCTGTGTAACGGTTTCTTGCTTTTTACTATGTGCGTTGAGTATTTCAACGGGGAGATTTGTCTATACACACATATAGGCAGATGGGCAAAAAAAAGACAGCACCCGTGATGCTGCCCTTTATTCCTTAAACTAAAAAGGAAGATTACGCTGTATCTTCCTTGTCCATGTATTCCTCTAAATTGTATTTCAGTTGGTCTAAAAATAAAGTCCGTGAACCTGCACGGGTTTTCATACGATGGAAGCTGTTATGAATGTCGTTAAGCGAAATACGAAACAGGATTTGAAACACCATACTGATTTTGCGAATGCCCAATTTACCGTGTGAAACAGCATCAGCGGCATGAAGCGCATAAATCAGTTCAATTAGGGCATTCTTTGTCTGTGTCCAAAAAATATCTTTGGTATCACTGTTTTGTAATAATTCATCGGGATTTTGTTCCGGGCTTAGTTTTGTGGTGAGGTAATTATAAATGAGTTCATTGGCTAAAATTTTTGCTACTTTATAATCAAAGTAGGTCGAGAATTGCGGGTCAATTTCAAAAACAAAGCTGTTTAACCCATCATAGTAATTGATGTTTCCCAGCATATAATAGTTTTCGTCCCGGTCAGTCCTGCCGGAGCGATAATACCTGTAAAAATCCGAATTGCAGATATGCTCTTTATATTCCTGTTTTAGTTCCCGAAGCTGCAAAGTAAAATAGCATTGGTGCAAATTCCCATTATCTGCGGGGCAAGCCGTTTCAATCCGATAAACCTTGTTATAGTAAATCAGCTTTCCGAGAATGTTCGGCTTAATCAATTTGAAAAAATGGATTTCTTCGGCTTTGCTGGCAAAGCCCTCTTTCAATACATCTTCTTTTACGGCACGCAGTAGTTCCTGAAGATAGATTGTCATTTTGTATGCCTCATCAATAAAGCTGGATGCTTCGGCAGATAATTTTCTTTCCTGCTTTTGGATTTCGGCAACGATGGTTTGTAAGGGATGTCTCATAGTTCCGTTCGTTTTATCAGGCTGTATTTATCCAAATACAAATGTTAGCCTTAACGATGAATTTATTCCATGAGATATACCGAAGTCAGGTGAAATTTTTTATATTTGCTATTGATTTACAAGGAAATTGAGAGAAAATGAATGCAATAAGCACCATTACTAAATCGTTACCGACAACGACATCCCACCTCGTAAACTACTCATTATAAGCTATCTTTAGCTTTTCCGTTATTTTTTTAAAAAAAACATGATTATATAACCGCCTTTTTATTGATTGCACTATTTCATTTTTTGAAAAACCTTGTAGCAGTTATCGATGAATATTGGCTGCATAATATCATATAGGCTTGTATAGATACTACTTCTTCGCCGCTTTCTCCAAATCAGCAATAATAATTTTATCCATTTTCATCATTGCTTCCATTACCCTTTTAGATACTCCTGCGTCTTTGCTGTTCAATAATTCGCCTAAAGTTTTAGGTATGATTTGCCACGATAAACCAAACTTATCTTTTAACCAGCCGCATCTTGATTTTTCGCCCCCTGCAGATAATTTTTCCCAGTATGTGTCTACTTCTTCCTGTGTATCGCAACTTACAAAAAGTGAAAAAGCTTCAGTAAATTTAAACATCGGCCCGCCGTTCAATGCCATAAACTTCTGGCCTTCCAGTTCAAAAGTGGCAGACATTACAGCACCTTCGGGGCCCATCCCATTTTTTCCCCAGCGGGAAAGAATTTCGCATTTTACGTTTTTAAAAACACTGCTGTATAAATTCATCGCTTCTTCTACATTGTTATTGTACCACAGAAACGGAGTGATTTTTGAATTGCTCATCGTTATAGTTTTAATTGTTTATTTTTTTGATTTACTAATCGCTTTTAAATCTGCTCTTTCTTTATTCTCCTTAATACGCATCCTGATTAATTTTTTTATCAGCGCTACAGGTAATGCTTTTTTATGATCAAAATGAATGGTAGAACCTGTGTATTTATATCCTTTAAGATCATTTGCAATTGTTGCTAACATTTTCGGGTTCATAATATAGAAACTGCAACCATTTTTATGCGCACCAAAACCTACCAGCATTCCCTGTTGTTTGTAACAGGGAATCATATAACTGATTACTTCCTCTGCATTGGGTACTGCAGCTTGTATGACAGAACGAATTTTTTTTAGCATGGGCTGAAGCGCCGGATCCTGGTAAGCAATATAATCATCAACACCTTTGTAATTACCTGCAGGCCTGTCTCTCATACCATACGTTTATTTTATGAAACAAATATAATTGCAGCTATTAAATATTTTGAGGTGCTTTTACGACAATAAGAGGGTAGTTTGCGAACCGGGTTTGAGTTCAGGAGCTTTTCTTCAGCCCCATATAATATTCTTTCTTTTTCTTATCAAGTTTTTCAATGCTGTAACGCAGTAGTGTTCTTGGCATAGTGGCTGCATAATTATCCAGCAATTGCAATAATCTTTTTTTATCTTTATCGCCTGCAAAGCGAAGCATCCAGCCAGTTGCTTTATGTACAAGATCTTCTTTATCTTTTAAAAGCAATTCAGCTATTGCAAATGTATCATCAAGTTCTCCCTGGCGTATAAAATAACAGGTGCTTACTATTGCTGTTCGTCTTTCCCACATATTTTTAGAGCGGGCGAGTTTATATAAAATTTTCCTGGGCTTATCAAAAAGATAGCAACCGGTCATGTGCAAACAGCCAAGATCTACAAGGTCCCAGTTATTTACCCTGTCATGACGTTTTATATAGAGATCGAAAAATTCTTTTCTTCGCTCTGCTGTTGTTTTTTTATTGCGTGATGCCTTGTCCATAATACTGATGGCGCCTGCCCTTACTTCGTGAATGGGGCTTTCCAATAATTTTTCAAGTTCTTGTATGGGCATATCGCCAAAATCTTTTGCTATGGAAAACAATTGTCCCATACGAACCCCTATAAAAACATCGCCTTCGCTGTATTCACCTTTGCCGGTTTTAAAATAAGTTTTTGTTTTTTCTGCTTCCTTTGTAGATGCTATTGCCTGCAGTTTTTCAATAAAAATTTTTGCTGTAAGTTTTTTACTATCAGCACCAACTACTGCTCTGGCGGTTTCTTTTGTTTTATTTGAAGCGATTGTCTTACTCATTTCTTTGCCGGTTTATTTGGCGAGGTCTTTATAAGAAATCAGTTCTATTCCTTTTTGTTTGATGGCTTCCTTTACTTTTTCGCTGGTAAATAGATCAGTTACACCCTGCCGGTCTTCTGCTACATTTTCATAGCCAATATGATAAACTGCTTTTAGTTCATCGTTATTAAGACCGGGGTGATCAAGAAAAATATAAGTTTTGCCCGGCTCTAGTTTATTCAGCATTGCTATAAAAGATTGTATTTTTTCTGCTGACGTTTTATGCGGGCCATCGTAACTAATCATGCTTGCATAATCCATTTCGGGTTCTACAGGAATTTTATATTCTTTAGCCAGTTTTTTTGTGAGGGCCCGTACTTCATCAGACAAATTGGTGCAACCCATATGCGCAGATAAATGACTGATGCGTGGAATTTTTTTCAGCGCCAGTTCAATTTGCGCCCTAAATTCTTTTTCTACATCTGCAATCTTCCATTGATTTTCTTTAATTGATCTTCCAGGATAATTTTTATTGGCAAATACCATTGGAAAAAAATAACCGCTGCTATCTTTTAAACTTGCACAATCTGTTAATGGGCGCCATTTTATTGTTTCCCATTCACTGGTTAGTGCCAAATGAACGCCCACATCCACACCAGGGTTTTGCTGTAATAACATTACTGCTTCCGGAAACCATGGTGAAGGCACAATAACTTCAATGGATTTTTCTATGCCTTCTTTATAGCATTTAATAAGCGCTTCATTGCCAGAATGGGTATAACCCATATCGTCTCCACGTATAACAAGTCTTGCCGGCTTTTGCTGGGCATTTGTTGTACTAAGAAGAAAAAAGAATGAAATTGAAAAAAGAATTTTATTCATGTTGTTTGTATAATAGCTTTGAAAGAGAATTATTTTTCGAGCAATGTTAGCCATTTCTTTACCAGTTGCTGCAGCGTTTTTCCATTCTTCTTCACATCGCCCATATTGTAGAACAAAGCAAGTCTTCTCCCATCTGCATAATCACCTGCAAGCAATCCTGATTTGTCGTTTAGTTTGGCGCCGGTTAAAAAAATTAGCCGCAGGCAGTCTTGTTTAAAAAAATTAAAATTCACAATAAGTCTTTTATATTCTTTGGGGTTGAATGGTTTCATTTCGCCGGTATAAAAAAAGGAAGGTGCGTTCCATGCAATTTCTTCTCCAACTTTTTTATCGGCACTTAAAATGATTTGTCTTATTGCTTCGGCAACATCTTTAAGCGGATGTTTTAGTTTTTGCATATAGGCATTTACTGTAGCAGTGTCGGATGCTTTTGTTTGTTTTGCACCAGTTTTACTAAATGAAAGTCCGCCAGTTTTAAGCGCTGCCTGTAATTTGGGCAAACTGCTTTTCCCCATGCCATGCAATTGCAAAATATTTGATTCAGTTAACGCGGATAACTGTTTTAATGTTTTGATGCCTTTATTTTGGAGAGCACGTTGTGCCGGAGCAGATAAACCGGAGAAAGGCCCGGCTGTTTTGTTAGCTGGTTTTTTTATTGCTGATTTTTTTAAAACTGGCATGCATCGTTTTTTACTATTCTAAATGTAATGCTCTTTAATCAGGAAGATCATGTGTATTACGTTTGTTGAACCGAGCGTGGCAACGATGCTCCATCTGTGTTGCTACTGCTGGTTACATAAAACATATTTGCTAACTAGACAGCATTGTGTTCTAAATGTAATATTTTTTTTGCCAGAATATTTTTATCTGCTGTAGTTTTTGCTAATGAAAGTGCTGTTTGAAGGCTTTTAATGGCTTTGCTGTTATTTATGCCTGTATACAGTTCTCCCAGTAGGGAATGATAGAGATAATTATTTTCCAACTTCAATTTTTCTGCTTCAGCAATAGCAGTTTGTTTGCCGTTGGCTTTTGCAAGTGCATATGTTCTGTTAAGTGCAGCAATGGGGGAGTATTCCAATTGAAGCAGGCGGTTATAGAGTTGCAAAATGCTTTCCCATTTTTCTTGCGTGTCTGTTTTTTGCGTATGCCAGTATGCAATGGAAGCTTCAATATGGTATTTTGAAATGGTTTCTCCTGTTGATGCAAGTTTAAGAAGTGTTGCACCTTTTGCAATTAATTCTTTGTTCCACAATGTTTCGTCCTGGTCTTCATACAAAACAATTTCTCCATTGCTGTTTTTTCTTGCCTCAAATCTTGAAGCATGAAAACACATTAATGCAAGCAACGCATTTACAGAAGGAAGATTGGTTTTTTCGTTTTCAGTAAGCAGGAAGGTGAGCCGCATTGCTTCAAGACAAAGATCTTCACGCAATACAGCATCACTGCTTTCAGAATAATAACCTTCGTTAAATAATAAATACAAAGTGGTGAGTACCGTTTCTAATCTTTTATTAATTTCATTTTCACCCGGTAACTCAACCTGTATTTTCTCAGTTCTTAATTTTTCCTTTGCCCTGAATAATCTTTTATTAATTGTTTCTTTGTTTGTAAGAAATGCAACTGCTATTTCTTCAATGCCAAAACCGCAAAGGATGCGTAGTGCTAAACCAATTTGTGCTTCTGCAGGTATAGAGGGATGACAAATGCCAAACATCATCTGCAACTGACTATCATTTATGTTTTGGAGTGACAGATCAATTTCAATGTTTGATTTTTCTTCTGAGCTTTTTTTTATTTCAGGTATAATTTTATTTTCGAAAAGGTTACCGCGTTGCAGTTGGTTTTTTGTTTTATTTTTTGCAACAGTGTATAACCATGCTACCGGGTTTTCTGGCAAACCATTTAGTGGCCATAGTTGCGCAGCGGTAAGAAATGTATCACTGGCAATATCTTCTGCAATTTCAATCTGTTCCAGGCCAAACTGCTTGCAGAGAACAGCAATTATTTTCCTGTATTCTATTCTGAATAAATGGGGTATCAGTTCCTGCTGTTGCATACATAAAAATGCCTTCCTGCATATAACAGGAAGGCAAGAAATATTTTAATGAACACCGTCTCTTTTGGCAAGCTTTCTTACTTCTACTGTATTGCCTTCTCCCTGCAAAACAGGAGAGCCTTTTGCAAATTCAACTGCTTCTTCCGGCGATTCGGCCCTTACCATAATATAACCGCCAATGGTTTCTTTTATATCTCCAAAAGGGCCATTGGTAACAACATTGTTGTGACCAACCACACGTGCATCGTTGAACACCAGGCCATTGCCGCCAATAAATTTGTTCTGCGCAGCTATGCCGCCAATCCAATCCATGGTTTGTTTCATCCAAACCTGTATTTGTTCGGGTGAGGCTACTTTCATTCCATCCTGGTGCCTGAAAATCAAAATAAATTCGTCCATTTTTCTAAGTTTTAATGTTCCGCTGCATAGCGAAACGGTTAATAATGTTTGTTATACAGTAATAACAAACAGGTTTTGTGGAATTGGACAGTCCGCAGCAATTATTTATTATTGTTCCAGCCTCACCATACAATTTACTTTTTTCTGCGTTAGGTACCACTCCACGCAATAACCCTGTGGGTCAAGGCCGGGCTGACTAAGAATTTCCTTAAAAGCCTTGTCAATACTTTGCATGTCTATTGTATAATCTTCTATTGTTAAGCAAAGATATTTTCCTTTTTTAATGACGAGTGTTGGGCAATGCAATCTCTCAGCTTCGCCAGTTTCTATTTCTTCTGTAGCAGCTCGGTAAACTATTTTACCATTTTCCGGTCGGGAAATACCAAAGAATTTTCTTTGGGTTGTAAACGGAATAAGTTTATGCAATGCATCATGTGCAGCTGCTATACCTTGAGGAAATGAGACTGCTGTTATATAAAAGACAGTGATATCGGTGGGCAAAATAATTGTTTGCATTGAATGGTTAATTTAGTTGATCTGCCGATTAGTTGACTGGTTGATCGATATTATAAGTTGCTAAACATTTATTCAGTGTTTCCGTTAAAGGCAAAATACGGGCCGCCATTGGGTGCGATGAATTTTTGTGCTTGCAGCCATAACTGAATTATGAATTATTTCGTTTGCGTTAAATCTTTTTGAAAGCAAACACTATTTTCTACACCTGCATACTTACCGTAGTTGGGAATAATTGTATAACCAGTCTTTTCATACAATGCTATGGCGTCTGGTTGTCTTTTACCAGTTTCCAGCATGCATTTTTTATAATTTAGTTCTGTTGCCCATTTTTCCAGCTCTGATAAAATTTTTGTTGCAAACCCTTTTCCTCTTGCACTGGGCAATGTATACATTCGCTTTACTTCCATTGCTGTTTCATCAAATTGTTTTATTGCTCCACAGCCAACTGGCTCACTATCATTATAGGCAACAACTACACAGGCAATGGCATCAATCTTATTAAGTTGATTATAAAAAGCATGTTCTTCACCATCAAGTTCTGCAAGATATTTATCAAGTTGTTTCACCAGTTCAATAAAATCTGTATTGTCAGAATTGGTTCTTTTTATTGTAATCATACTAAAATCAATTATATGCTTTGTCCGAAAGTCAGGAGATTGTTATCAGGATCAAGCAATGCAAATTCTTTTTGTCCCCATGGTTTAATTTCTAAATGTCCAGCCGGGTGAATTGCTATTTTTTTATCTAAAAATGATTTGTAGAGACTATCAATATCATTTGTGCGGATATAAACCTGCCCGTAATTTTCTTTTGGATTAAGATCGCTGAATTCAAAAAAATGAATTTGTATATTGTCTTTCTCTACCATGAGGTAGCCATCATAATCCGTTTTTCCAAATTCTTTAAAACCTAGCTGGTTTACATAAAAAGCTTTTGTGGCAGCTTTATTCCGCATCGGCAATTTGGGGTTTATCTGCGTGAGCATTTTTAGTGTAAATATAAAAGAAAGCTGCAAGCTGCAAGCTGTTAGCTGCAAGAAAGCTGCAAGCTATTAGCTACAAGCTACAAGCTGATAGCCGTTTCGAAGAAACACCCTGTGTTATCGCCTCAATAGCTATTGCCATGAAAGTTTGTTCAATTAAATACTGCATCTTCACATATAATGTAAATAGCCCCGTGCTTCTCTGTGTTTTAAAAAGCTGCAAGCTATTAGCTACAAGCTACAAGCTACAAGCTGATAGCCGTTTCGAAGAAACACCCCGTGTTATCGCCTCAATAGCTATTGCTATAAAAGTCTGTTCAATTAAACACTGCATCTTCACATATAATGTAAATAGCCCCGTGCTTCTCTGTGTTTTAAAAAGCTGCAAGCTATTAGCTACAAGCTGATAGCCGTTTCGAAGAAATACCCTGTGTTATCGCCTCAATAGCTATTTCTATAAAAGTCTGTTCAATTAAACACTGCATCTTCATTATAATGTAAATAGCCCCGTGCTTCTCTGTGTTTTAAAAAGCTGCAAGCTGTTTTATTTCATGTTCGCAAGAAATTATAAACCAAACCATCTTTTCTTTCGGCTGGAACCGAAGTCGTCTTTATCTGCAGTTAATGCTTCAGAAGCTTCATGGTGTTTGCCAGTAGGTTTTGGTCCCGAAAAGAAATCAACGTCTACACGGGCAACTGTGCCTTTCCCAAATTCAATATAACAGGAACCTGCACCCGTATATGATGTTTGGTTTTCGCTGCCATTGTACACTGCTATAATAGATAGCGCTGCAACTTTTGCGGCACCTTCTGCAAATACGCCCGCTTTTGGCGTGCCTACACTTGTTACATCGCCAATGGCATACACGTTGGGAAATTTTGTACGCAGGTTTGTTCTGTCTACAGGTATCCACCCGTTTTCTGCAAGACCACTTTGCAATACTACATCCGGTGCCACATGTTTTGGTATGCCAAGAAATAAATCGCAGGGAAGTTCAGTGCCATCATCAAGTATTACTTTTTTATCCTGTTTTACTTCAGCAACTTTTCTTTGGGGTATAAACTTTATGTTTCTTTCTTCAAATGCTTTAAGCAGTGCTTTTGAAGAATCTGGTGAGGGGGGAATGGGCAATCCAAAAGGTATAACAAGACTTATTGTACATGCATCACGAACGCCACGGCCCACGAGATAATCATGTAACATTAATGCGCCTTCGCTTGGTGCAGGCGGACATTTAAACGGTGCATTGCATACGCCTACAACGGCATGGCCTTTAGTAAATCCCGGTAATATGTCCCTCAGCTTTTCTGCTCCGGCAAAACTATAATATTCATTACCCCATTGCGCAAGGCCCGGCGTAGCATTTACGTCGTAATTGGCGCCCAGTGCCACAACAAGTACATCAGATTGGTAAATATCTTTTTCTGTGGTAACTGTTTTTGTTGCGGGGTCAATAGCCGTAATGGTTTCTTTTCTGAATTTTATGCCCGGCTTTGCAATATTGCTGTAAGCAATTTTTACAGCATCCGCTGGCTTGTGGCCAAACATTACATCAAGTTTGGAGAAGCCAAAATAAAATGTGTCGTTCTGATCTATCAGTGTAAGATCAAGTTTATCTCCAAGTGCTTCTGATAATAGAGTGCTTAATTCCAGGCCGCCGAACCCGGCACCCAATACGGTTACACGTAGTTTCATTGTGTTGGTTTAAGTGTTAAGGGTTTAAAAGAGAAAATTTAGTTGGTACCAGCGGCAGTAACTTTGGTTATGCATTGTTGCGTCGCATTTCGTTCATCAGTTGTACTGCTATTGGGCTTTACTAAAATATACTTGCTGCACTACTATTTACCATTGCTGCCAGAAGATTTGCCGTACAAGTGAGTGACACAACGAAGATGCCATAAAATACTACTACCGGTATAATACAAAGTACAACTTTTCCTTCAGCCGCAGTTTAATTTAATTGCCAACCAAAGTGCTTTTTTAAACTGCATTAAGACTGAAAGGTAATTTTCTTATGCGCTTGCCGGTGAGATCAAATATGGCATTGCAAAGTGCCGGAGCAAATGGAGGAAGGCCGGGTTCGCCAACACCACCGGGTTGTTCATTGTTTTCCATTATATGCACTTCAATTTCAGGAATATCATTTATCCGCGGCATTGGGTAATTGTAAAAATTTCTTTCTACTGCCATTCCATCTTTAAAATGCGTAGCATGAAATACCGCTGCGCCAAGTGCCATTACAATACTTCCTTCTACCTGCGCACGAATAATATCGGGGTTCACATACCAGCCGCAATCCATAACTGCAAAAACTTTATTGATCTTTATTTTGCCTCCGGCCAGCCTCGATACTTTTACTATTTGGCCAACAGTGCTTCCAAAACTTTCTGTAACTGCAATACCCCAGCCATCATTTTTCTTTCGGTTTTTCCAATGGCTTACTTCTGCAAGTTTATCTACCAACGCCTGGTAACGTGGGTTATTCATATGTGCTCTTCTAAATGCTATAGGATCCGCACCGGCAAGATGAGCAAGTTCATCTATAAAACTTTCACAAGCAAACCCATCAACATTGGCACCCGGTGCACGCCACCACATAGTAGGTATAGGCGATTTAATAGTAAGGCCACCAAAACTATAATGCGGTATAGATTGGTAATAAGGTTGCGCAAGTCCAGCTATATTGCCAGCATTGGAAGGTAGTTCTCCGGGTTCCTGCTCCGTGGTTTCGCCTGCGCCAAATTGTGAAGCACTGACAATTTGAAAAGCATGAATTCTGCCTTGTGCGTCAATACCTCCGCGGCACCTGTAGGCTGCACCGGCACGAAAAGGGCCCATCGTCATATCGTCTTCCCTTGTCCACATTACCTGCACCGGTGCTTTTATCTCTTTTGAAATAAGAGCGGCTTCATGCGGATAATCTGTAAAAGCTTTGCGGCCGAAGCCACCGCCAAGAAAGGTCATGTTTACGGTTACGTTTTTTACAGGCATTCCAAAGCGTTCACTAAGATCTGCCTGTATCCATGCAGCTTCCTGGATAGGCCCCCATATCTCAATACTGTTTTCTTTTACATCTGCAATACAATTGAGTGGCTCCATGCAACTGTGCGATTGAAAAGGCATTTCATAAAAAACTTCTGTTGTTTTTGCAGCCTGTTGCAGCGCAGCATCAAAAATTTTAGCGGGTGGCGGCTTAAAAACGCCTTCACGCATTCTTGTTTCTATCTGTTCTGTACTAAGGTGTTCAAAATGGTCATCGTCCCAAATAACTTTTAGTAACTTACGCCCATGCATAGCCGCCCAACGGGTATTGCCAACCACTGCCACACCTTCCAGTAACAATCCAAAGACAGCACGGGTTATTTTAAATACATGTGTAACGCCGGGCACAGATAAAGAAGCCGTGGCATCGAAACTTTTTACTTTTCCTCTTATGCGGGGGCTGCGTTCTACTTCTGCATAGTGCATGCCCGGCAGTTTTTTATCTATACCAAAAATTGCGCTGCCATTTATCTTTAATGGCGTATCCCGCCTGCGCAATGGCTTGCCGATAATTTTATAATCCTTTCTCTGTTTCAGCGGAACATTTTGCGGAGGTTGCAAAGCGGCTGCATCTTTTACCAACGCACCATAATGTAAGACCTTTCCTGTTTTACGATGGAATACTTTGCCATTTTCTGCATAACATTCTTCTATAGGAACTTTCCATTGGTTTGCCGCTGCAGTAATAAGCATTACCCTTGCAGTGGCGCCGGTACGCAATAATTCCTTCCACCAGCCTCTTACAGAAAAACTTCCTTCACTTGGTTGTGGGCCATATTTTGAAGGATGGGCAGCTACATATTTTACATGAATGTTGTTCATGTCTGCTTCCAATTCTTCTGCAATTATTTGCGGAATAGCCTGCCATGTACCTTGGCCCATTTCTGAACGATGATTAAAAATGGTAATCAGCCCTGTATCGTCAATCGAAATCCAGGACATTAATTCTGTTTCTTCATTACCAGCAGTAATTGCTGCTGAAGCTGCAGCTCCTTGAAACAATTTAGGTTTACAGATACCAATCACAAGGGCAATGCCCGACAAACCTGCCTGTTGCAGAAAAACCCTTCTAGTCCAATTTGTTGCCCCGGATTCAGTCATCAGAAAAAATTACTTACTAAATGTATGATTTTGGCAGCAGCTATAATTGGTTTGTTTGCGTTGATTGATGAA
Organism: Chitinophagaceae bacterium; assembly: GCA_044227095.1. Taxonomy (GTDB): domain Bacteria; phylum Bacteroidota; class Bacteroidia; order Chitinophagales; family Chitinophagaceae; genus JACMLD01. The sequence continues at coordinate 3,005,205 of JBGAFV010000001.1, forward strand.
AGGTTAATTAAAATTGATGAGCTGCTAAGAAGCATTAACAAAAATATCAGCTTTAATTTTTTTTACGAAGTTCATCTGCCATTTCTAATGTGTGCTCCAGCGATGATATTTTATTCCAGTCATCATGACCCGGAATAACGAATTTTGGGTTCCTGCATTTTTGCTGCACTTTTTTAATAGTGTTTGCATATTCTTTTGTGTTCGCATCGCCCAGAAACCCAAGGTCTTTGTTTTCCCAACTTTTTATAAGGCATCCGCCATACAAAACTTTTTCTTTTTCAAACCATGCTATAATATTATCCGGCGCATGTCCGGGGCCGGGATAATAAATTTGAAAAGAATATTGTCCAACGGAAAAAGTAGTGTCTTTAGCAATTAAAAATTCAGCTCTTTTCATTTGGTTTTTTTGGCTGAGTGCATCAGTCTGCATGGTAGTATAAGTAGCGATGCCTTTTTGCCTGTAATATTCAAGACCTCCTGTTCTGTCTGCATGAAAATGTGTAGCAATGCACAGCACAACAGTTTTATTGTGCTTTAATTTTATACTGTCTAGCAATGGTTGAAATTGTGTGCTGTCCCAAGGGCTGTCAAACATTACCACGCCTTTGCTGGTTACAAGGTACATTCCGTTTGCGCCTATACGTGAGCCTTTGTATAAATTGTAGGTGGTGTAAATATAAAAATCACCGGTTAAATGGGAGATTTTTAAATTGGTATCTGCTTTTTGCCCGGAGGTATTGGCTAATAAAAAAAAGGAAAATAGAACTGTTATTATTGGTTTCATGCTATTCTGTAGAGTAAGCTTATAAATCAGCATTAAATTTATTGCGTTCTTCGTCAAGTAATGATAAAAATTTTCTTAAAGATTTGCTTTTAGTATTTTTTAAATGGATAGAAATAGAATTGTACTTGCCCTTTATTTCCAGAAAGTGCCTTTTGCCTAGCAGGTAGTAAAAAAGCGACACTAAAAATAGAACCATACAAATAAGAAAAGGTATTGTATAAAACGATGCCAGGAAGATATTTTTGGAAAACATTCTGGTTATTCCTTTGAAAGAAGGAAAACTATCGTTTACTATGCCTAAGAATGATAAGAGTATTAATAATCCAAATAAGTTTACAAGTATTCCATAATTGCCTATATTTTGCTTTTTAATGGAATAGCCTGTATAGTCTTCCAATTGTATTTCCTGTTGCCGTTCTCCATTATCAACAATAATTCTCTTGTTGGTAAGTCTAACCGTTTTATCAGATGAGTACATTCTATCAAATTCTTCCATTCTTAAACTGTTGTTGTATTCTAAGTTTAGTAAGTCTACTTGTAACCCAACAGGATAAGTTTTAATTGTTTTTCAAAATCAGACAAAGTCTATTTTTTCGTTGGGTAGGTCTGTTAATATTTGTTTTTTTCTTGGAAAAAATGCAAAGGATACGAGGATTTGAGAAATGAGAAGATAAAAATAAAATTTTTATAGGAAGTAATAAATAGGAATGCACTTAAAGCAACTGGTATACAATTCAAGAGCAATTTTTTCTTATAATAAGATGAGTATTTTTCAAAAAGATCTTCCGACCCTGTCTTTTCTCTCAGCGCCGCTAAGTTTTTTTTGGTGATTGACGAAAGTTGAAAGGTAATTCCCACTATAATTGCAAGAAGTAACCAGGAATATGACTTTCCATTAAGAATGGTAAGATACGATTTGGGGAAGATGCCAACTATTAATAAAGCAGCCACGCCAATCATGATGATTAAGAAAAGAAAGAGATAGTAAACCTTCTTTAGTTTTGACAATTCGAAGATCGATATATTTAGTTCCATTTATTAATTGGTATTTTAATCAAACCAAAATAGTGAATTTTCGGTAAAAGATAAATTTATTATTACTTAAACACCGCTGTGTTTGCGTATTTAAAATATTTAGTGAAAAAAACACAAGAGATGTAATCTTTTTGCGTTCTAGCGGTGTTGAAAAATATAGTATGAAGAAAAACATTTTTGTAGCCCTTTCTCTTTTTATTACAACAATTTCCTTTGCCCAGTTGTCTGCCGGACTAGCCTATGGTACGTTTAATGTGCCGGGAGCCGATGAGAAGTTCAAGGGGTATGGCCCAAGCTTATGCATTGCATATACTGGTGGTAAAGAAACGCAGCAGGGTTTTCTTAACGCATCACTTTACAATAAAGCGCAAACCGGGCTTAGTGGTATTTACGACGACCAGGGGCAATACATTGGAGATGCTGATGTAACAAAGAAATATTCTATCAAGCACATACAGCTTGGTTTTAAACAAAGCCTTGCAGGCGATTTTACGGATAGCAGGATGAATTGTTTTTTAGGTGGGGGCGTTGCAGTTTCTTTTGTTAAAACAACAAATAAATATAGTTTACCCGGCTACACTATTCCTGACGATAAATTAAACCGCACACTTTGGGGTTTTCATTTTAATACCGGCGGCCAATTGCGTTTAAAACCTGTTGTGCTGGAGTTGAGCGGAAATTTTGATCTTGTGTTAAAACCTATAACTACAGATGGTGGCGATAATGTCTCAAACATTCTTACTTCGTTGAGATTGGCTGTATTTATTCCAATCATCAAATATTAATTTGATAGACCTTTTTGCCTGAGTTGTTCAATCCTGGTTGTCCAAAAACTATCCTGCTCATACTTTTCGTATATGCCCTTATAGCCTTTTTTAAATGCAGTTTTTGCAAACAGTTTAAATAATAAATGTTGAACTGAGGGCGGGGGAGAAGCAAAGAGTGTATCGTTTTGCAGTTCAGATCCAATGGCAATGCCCTGCCAGAATTCTTTCGGTTGTCCTTTGCTGTTGGTTTTTCCATCGTGGGCAAGTCCCCAAATGGTACGTATTACTTCCTGTAACTTGCCTTTCGGTTGTGCTTCTACGAGGAAAGAACAGATCTTCGTTTTATCTGCCGGTTTAAATGTATGCGCAACGCCTTTGGGAACAATAATGGTTTCGCCTTCGGTTATACTTTTTATTTTTTTGTTTACCAGGAATTCAAAAGATCCTTCTACTACCGTAAAGATTTCATCATAAGAAGGATGGATATGTTCCGGCGGACCAATACTACCGGGCGGGATTATGCCCAGCCCTTTTGCAACAGGTTCATTTTTTTCGTTTGCAATTTCTACTTGTGCGCCATATTCTCCGGTAACAGGATTGGAAAGAATAATGGTTTGTTTGGCTAATAATAGTTTTGCAGTAAGCGATTGTATGTTTAACAAAACGCCAGTTCCTTCAATTGGCATGCCTTTATCGTCAAGCCTTCGGCCTATTGTAATGGTTTCTGTTGTCATTTATAGTGAATGGTTTATTAAACACTGTAAGCCCTATTTTACGTAAAGCATTCATGGCTGGATGTAGCAATTGATAATTATTTTTTCTTTTCTCTTTCGGCCTTAACATCTTTTCGCCTTTGTTTTGCAATATAGATACCAGCAAAAAATAAAACGGGTATTTTAAAGAATAGCAGGAAGAAAGCAATTTTGGGTACAAAGAAACTTAAGGCGATGCATAACAATCCGTTTATCATGTCGAAGTTGAACATGATGCGAAAGCGCTGCCGCTCTTCAGCAGATACTTTTTCTGCATCAATAAAATCATTTTTTATGTCTGCACTATCCCAAATAGAGTTCTGAAAAACCGATAACGCAAAAATGTTGAGGCTATATAAAAAAATGGATGCCGGATCGCCAAAATGAGTGCTAAGTACGCTGGTAGAAAAAGGCAGTACAACAATAAAGAGTAACCAGCCAATGTTATAACTCATTGTGCGTTCAGTCATCTTATGTATATAGGTATACATCCTGTGGTGTGTTTTCCAAAAATTTGCAATGTTGATGAAGGAAAGTAAAAACGCGACATAGTTTTTCCAAGGCAGAAGCAAATCATGAAAAGTAAGGTGATGACCTTCTGGAAGTTCCAGTTTCAGATCTAAAGCCAATAATGTAATAGCAATGGCCACAATAGCATCGCTAAAGAATAATACACGTTCAAAAGGGATTTCGCTTTTCTTTAAATCGTTCATGTGTGTTTAATGGCTATCAATATGCCAAAGTTTATAAGTAAGTTATACTTTTCTCTGGCTTTCTATAAAATTTACAATCCATCTTTTTTCTTTTATGAGCAGAAAGCCCAGTGCAATTTTAGCTCCCGAAATTATCATATAAGATATGGGTGGGTCTGCGCTTCTAAACCGGTCTTTTGTTATTTCAAGATAAGAGCTTAATTGTCCTAAGAATACAGGAACGCCTTCCACAATTAACAAACCTCCAATTACTATGATTGAAATGGCCAGTACATGAGAACGGTGCATAGTAAATTGAAGTGGCTCCTGGTCAAACCCGTTATCAAGTTTCAGCTTTTCTATTATCAGGTCGGATTTCACAATTAAATAGTAGGCCGTATACGCATATAATGCTAAATACAGAATATAAACAAAAATAGTTACAACTGCTCCTGTTGCCATTTCTGGTTTAATAAGATAAAACGTAGTTGGAAGTATTTGTGCCAGTATACTAAAAATGTCTTTTATAAATAGCAGTCCAAATATTTTTAGGATTATACTGAACAATGTTTTGGGTGTCATAGTAAGGTATCTGTGGTTAGGAGTTTTATTATTGCTACTATGGTATCAGGAGATGTTTCATCTACATAGGAGCATAGAAATTTTATTCCTTCGGGGTAATGCCCATATTGTAAAACATAAAAGAGAATATGTCTGTATAGGTTTCAATATTCTTTTTTAATGACGAGCCCGAAGCGCCGTGCCCCTGGTTTACACTAATTCTTATCAATACCGGGTTAGGGCCTGTTTGTTTTTCCTGTAAGGTTGCTGCAAATTTAAAAGAATGCATTGGTACAACCCTGTCATCATGATCTGCTGTAACAACTAATGTCGCAGGATAATTTACATTGCTCTTTATATTGTGTAAGGGCGAGTATTTGTACAATGCCGGAAACTGGCTTGCACTATCGCTGCTGCCAAATTCGCTCACCCAAAACACGCCACTGGTAAATTTTTGAAAACGGAGCATATCCATAACACCTACTTCAGGAAGTGCCACTTTACATATGTCGGGCCTTTGCGTCATAACTGCGCCAATCAATAAACCACCATTGGAACCGCCCATAATAGCAAGCCTGTTTCTGCTGGTATATTTTTCTGTTACCAGGTAATCTGCTGCTGCCATAAAATCATCAAATGCATTTTGTCTTTTATCGAGTATAGCAGCTTTGTGCCATTCTTCGCCATATTCACCGCCACCTCTTATATTGGCTACAGCAAGAATGCCATCATTCTCCAGTAATGCATACATGGCCGACCAGAAGCCCGGCGTTTCACTTATATCAAAACCACCATAAGCATATAACAGTGTAGGATGGGCGCCGTCTTTTTTTATTCCTTTTTTATGCGTTAAAAACATAGGAACTTTTGTTCCATCCTTGCTGGTATAAAAATATTGCTCGGTTTCATACATGCTCAAATCCTGTGAAAATTTTGCCTGTTTAAATATTTCAGATTTCCCGGTAGCAATATCATATTTATAAATACACGGGTTAGATGTGTAAGATGAGTAATCGTAAAAAACATATTGCTCATCTTTAAATCCATTAAAACCTCCGGCGGTTCCAAGACCGGGCAGCGCAGGTTCAAACTCCAGTTTTCCTACAGTACTATATTGATAAATTTTAGAAGTAGCATCTACCAGGTAGCCTGCAATAATCCTGTTGCCAATCATAGAAGTGTATTCCAGTTTTTGTTTTTTTTCAGGTATAACTTCCTGCCAGTTTTCTTTGTCGGTTTTGCCAAACAATGTTTTAATTACTTTGGCATTACCGGCGCCATTATTCGTTTTTACAAAAAGGGTATCACCACTATTTCCAATAATACCGTTTTGAAATTCGAATCCCTTAAATATTTGTATGAAATCTTTTGTATTGTCTCCAATTCTTTTACCAATGATTTCATATCCATTTGCACCGGGAATTCTATAAATGAAAAGAAATTTTTCATCTTCGGTTGTTTGCACACCTAAAAACAGGTTGGGATTTTCGGTATCAGCATAAATAAATTTATCGTCTTTTTGTTGCTGGCCCAATAGATGGAAATATACTGAAGGGTTTTTCGCAACTGCGGTGAGTTCTTTTCCTTTTTCCGGAATTGGATAGCGAACATAATAAAAACCATCTTTTGCCCATGCCACGCCATCGCCCCTCATCCAGCTTATGCTATCTTTTAATTTTGTGTTGCTGGCTATATCTACAAAATAACTTGTGCTCCAGTCGCTGCCATTGCGGTTAATGTGGCAAGCCATGTATTTTTTATTGTTAGATGGCCCATCAAGAACAATGGATACGCTGCCATCAGCAGAAAGTTTATTGGGGTCGATAAAAACTTTTGGCTCGCCGGTTAAACCTTTCTGGTAATAATAAACTGATTGATTTTGCAACCCATCGTTTTTGGTAAAGAAAATATATTCACCGGCTTTAAAACTGGAATAATACCTGGGGTAATTCATAATTTTCTCTACCTGTTTTGCAAATGTATTTCTAAACGGAATTTTAGAAAGATAGGCTTCAGTAAAATCATGTTGTACTTGTATCCATGCTTTTGTATCTGCTGCGGTATCATATTCCAGCCAACGGTATGGATCGTTAACTTTTGTACCAAAATAATCGTCTGTTTGCGCTACTTGTTTTGTTACGGGGTATTTTAATTGTCCATAAATAACTGTTGTGTTTGCAACCAGCAACAGGCAAAGAAAAATTGTTGTTGAAGTTATTCTCATGATGTAGTTTTTAAAGCTGTCAGTAACTTTCAGCTATATGCGTAGTTTAGGAATAGCAAACTGAAGTTAAAAATTTAAGTTGGTAATTCCTTAGCCGGACTAACTTAAACTTAATAAAAACCGTAATAATGACAGGTAATAGATCTTTTGCTGTTGTTTACTTATAGCGGTGTTCCCTGGGAAGATACAGCTTTCCATTTTCCATTGCGGTTGATCCAAACATCGTAAAACCTTGTTCTCTTTTCTCTTGCTACAGTTTTGTTCCTGCCTGATGAGTGTACAATGAAAGTTACTACAGCAGCATTGTCATAAATATTTACAAGCGGACTATCAAGCCTGAAAGAATCAATGAATATAGAATCCATTTGGCGTTGCCTGATGTTGTTGTATACGGAAACAAGTTCTTCATTTTTGTTTTTAACACCTTCTTCGGAGATACTAAAAAAAGTTGAATCCATTATAGATGATAAGTAAGCAGTGTCGAGTGAAAATTCGGCTTCCAGCCATTTGTGTTCTAATGTTAGCAGTTCTGTAGTATTGGTTGAAGCAATGTTGACTGGTTTTTCATTGTTGCAACTAATCATTAGCACGACAACTAAAAATGCTGTGGTAAAACGATTCATTGGTTTTGGGTTTGAAAGCAGCTAAGGTTTTTATTTACTCAATCTTCAATCGCTTCAATTCCCTGTTGCCTGAGTTTTTCCAGGTGATCTTTCATTGCTTTAAGTTGTTCTGGTGAATGGCCTTCCCACTCAGCAACTTCACCAATAACTTTAAAAGGATGAAGAGAGCGATATGATTTTGTTGGATTACCAGGAAATTTTTTGTCTGTTAAATTAGGGTCATCTTCAATAGGGCCTGTTGGTACTACAATATAAATTCTTTCGCGTCCTTCGCCCCACGCAAGCTCTGCACCCCAAATAGCAGCATTTAATGTGGCCGACAGGTAAATATATTTCGCTTTATTTCTTTTGCCATAGTTTGAATTGAAGCCGGGTTCAATGAGGTCGCCTTCTTTAAGATTTGCTCTTGTGCCGTGGTAGTAAGTACCGTCTGTTAGTGTATTAATACTTTCCGGGAATGGAATATTTTCTTTACTCATGTTGGCTAATGATTGAAATTATTTTTTGTGTCCCAATACATTTGATACAAAGACGCCCAATTGTTTTAACTCCGTAATATCTTTTCCATTTTTCTGCCTTTTGCTATCTCATCAACCAGTTTATCCATGTAGCGGATTTTCTGCATCAGCGGATCTTCTATATCTTCTATTCGGTAGCCACAAATTACACCGGTAATTTTTGGGGCGTTAGGATTAAGTTGCGGTGCTTTTGCAAAAAAAGTTTCGAAATCGTTTTTTTTGTCAATTTGCTGTTGCAGTTCTTTTTTGCTGTATCCTGTAAGCCAGCAAATCACCGTGTCTACTTCTTCTTTTGTTCTTCCTTTCTTTTCAACTTTTTTTATATAGAGCGGATAAACACTTGCAAATGCCATTTTAAATATTCTGGTGTTACTATTCATTTTGATTCGGGTTGTTATGTAAAGTAATAGAGTCGAAAGATTCACAATAATAAACTAAAAAAGTTGAGGCTTATTGGTACAGCGTCAACTTTTAAAAACTTATTCCGGCATTTATTAACTCAATCTTTGGGTTCCCAGAGTTCAATCTTATTGCCTTCAAGATCTACAATATGCACAAATTTGCCATAGTCAGTATCCTCAATTTTATCTACAATGGTTACGCCTTCAGTTTTAAGTTGATCTACCAGGGCTTCTAAATTATCTACCCTGTAGTTTATCATAAATTCTTTTGTTGAAGGCTCAAAGTATTTTGTAGTTTCTGAAAAAGGGTTCCATTGCGTAAGCCCTTTTTTGGAGCTGTCATCCGCAAGCCGCCATTCAAAACTTGTTCCGTAAGGAGTTGTCTCAAACCCCAGGTGTTTTTTATACCATTCATTAACCGCCTTTGGGTCTTTGCATTTAAAAAAGATGCCGCCAATGCCTGTTACTTTTTTCATTTTTGTTGTAGTTGAATTATTTGGTTTAACAATTATTGTTTTAAAAGAAAAACCCAAACAGAATGAAACGAGAAGTGCTGCAATCAGTATGGATGTCTTGTTCATTGTACCAAGTTTTGCCTTTTAAGTTTAAGTGATATACTTGCACATAATGTCTGAAACTGCTACAGACTAAGTTAATAATTTATAATTAAACAGGTTGAATTTTGCTTAGGGGTTCATTCTATTAAAATAGTCAGTTATAGTTTCGTTATTTGCGTTTGCCCTTGCTTCACTTGTGCCAAAGGTTAATTCTGTTTTTCCTTCTTTCATTTGTTTAAACACAGATTCCACGAAATCGCTAACAGCGGGGTGGCCATCGTGTATGCCTTTTCCGCCAAGGTCTGTATTTAATGCAGGCGGGATCATTTCTATTACTTCAATGCCTTTTGGTTTCAGCATATGTCTTAATGAAAGTGTAAACGAACGCATAAAAGCTTTCGTAGCAGAATAGATTGCCACTTTTGAAAGCGGAATAAATGCTAAACCAGATGTTACATTTATAATGGTGTTTAATGATTTTAAATTGATGAACAGCTCACACAAATGAACCGGGGCCAGCACATTGGTTGTAATTTCATCACTGCTTTTTTTATAGAACTTGTCATCTGTAATATCCATCCAGTTTTGTATGCCTGCGTTGTTTATTAATACATTTAAATCGCTATGGTTTTTCGCAACCCAATTGTATAGTTCAATACGATCTGCTTCTGCAGACAAATCGCATACTTTGGTAATAACTGCAGGAAACCTGCTGGCAACTTCTTTTAGTGCAGCTTCGCGTCTTCCGCAAATAATGACTGTGTTATTTTCGGCTATAAATCTTTCGGTAAGCCCTAAGCCAATACCGGTTGCGCCACCAGTAATAAGAATTTTGTTGTTTGTTAATTTCATTGTTTGTATCTTCTTTGTTGTTATTAAATATAGCCAGTTATTTTTCCAGGATCTGTTTCAGCGTAGCTAAACTTGCATCCACATCTTTCGGAAAGTTTTTTTCTAAGATGGGTATCATTATGTTTATTGGGTATTTCAATGTGCCGGCATTAATGAGCGATACTTTGGTTTGATTATTTGATAGTGCTTCTGTTTCCATGGTTACCTGTGCAGTAGCTACCATTGGTTTTACAAAACGGATTTCTGTTTCAATCCTTTTTCCTTCTACAATATTGAGTATTTCTTTTTCTCCCTGGCCGGCATCTTTGTTTCCGCTCCAGGCATATATAAAACCAACGGTGCCATCAGTCCCTTTAAATTCTTTTTTCCTGTCGGGGATCAGTCTTTGCCCATTTGTTAAACTTCTCCTGGTTCTCCAGCAGCCGTAAAAAGTTAAATACTTTTTGCACAGGCTCATTGATGATGATGTCTCGCTTTACATAGTGGTCCTTCTTCATAAAAAGCGCAATAATCAATAGCAGGGCAATAATGCCTACAAATACAAGAAGGATTGTGATTATGATACTCATGAGGAGATTGTTGGATTGTTAGAAATGGTTACCGTAGAATACGGGGAGTCTTTCCACTAAATTTATAAATTATTTTAGCAACAAATTGATCTGGGTTATAAAGATGTTGCCCAATTAATTAATTTACGATGAACAAGTCTTGTGATGATCTTGGATAACGTCCATTTGCATTTATATAAAATCTAACCGAATAGTTCCCTTTTATAAATTTTGTTTTATCTAAAGTTGTTCTATATGTGATTGTCTCATCAGCAATATGAATATTTTCAACACCACTATAATAATATTTTAAAGGTATGATTGAATATTTATTGTCAAAATAAATTGCTTTCTCTGGATTTAGGGAAAAAAAATTATTTGCCATCGTGAAACTCTCTTTAGAACCAATTTGTTCGGAAATTTTTTTTCCAACTTCTATAATATCTTCCTCCTCTGGTGACACAATCAAAAGAGCATTATTAATCATCTTGATTGCTGAATTTGAATTTTTTACTTCTGTCAAAATTGTAATCCCCTTTTCATTATTGCTGACTTGAACTTTTAATTCCAAGTAGCGGTCTCTTATTTCAATAATTTTCCAAATTAAAGTTGCAAGCCCTGCAAGGCCGCCAATAAGTTTTATTATTTCAATGAAGGAACTCCATTTGGTTGGTGGGGTGTCAAGTAAAATCATTGAATTGAAATTAAAAGTTTGAATAATCATGTATTATTATCGAACAGGGTTGCATGATTTATCCGCTCAACTGTTAACTAAGTTAAGAAATCTGTTTTTTAAATTTAAATAAATTTATTTTTAAAACGGTGTCAATAACTAAAGTAGACTATCGATCTTTTGCTGACGATGACCAGATAAGGTTTGGTAAAGGTTAAATTGTTTGTTGATGCGAAAATCTATTTCTCTTCTTTTCTTCTCAGTAGAATTTGATTGTTCAAGAGACTATAAATATTTTCGAAAGTCTTTTTTATAGAAGCGTATTCCTGTTTTTCAAAAATGGGCCTTTTAATGTCTATAGTACTGGTTATAATAATGCTATCCTTATTTATATCGTTGCGGTAAGTAAAAACAACAGAGCTGTCTTCGTTATAAATTTCTTTGCTTTTAGGAAATTCTTCTGCTTTAATTTCTTTTGGCAAAGCAATTTTAATTTGCACAACAGACGCCGAGCTTGCACCAAAATCTATATCACTTATCCTTGTAGAATCTGTAAACGGGTTTTTTGAAAGATTTGAGAAAAGAAAAGGATCAAGAAAAAGAAAGTCGTTGGTTACTGGTATTTCATAATGAAATGTACTGTGTTCAACCAGTGGCAGAAGTTCATTATCGGCATTCACCTGCCAGGAAGTATCTGTTATTAAGCTGGATTTTGTGCCAAGTATATTTGTGTCATCATCATCATTGTCTTCGGCTTTATCTTTATTATGTTCCTGCTGTTGTTGCAATTTCATTGATTTGGCAAGATCAAAATATTTTCGTTCTATTTTGCCTTTCAGTATTCCATTTGGAGTAATTGCGGCAGAAACAAATATAGAATCCCATATTAGTTTCCTGTCAAAGTCAACATTTAATTGCACATTATTAACCGGGTCTATAATCAGCCCGGTGCGGTTTACAACATTAAAAGGCGGTGTTTCGTGTGAGAGGTAGGGGTTAGTGCCATCCAGCAGGTTAAACTTCTTGCCATTTACTACGGCAATGTTTACCGTGTTGAATTGATCAAGATCCGGAAAATCATAATCAACCTGCCCATGCCACCTGGTACTGTATAAAACGGGAAAACAACGGACGTTGCACTTTCGAAGTAAATTTAAAATGCTCAGGTTTATTTCGCTGCTGGTACCTTGTCCTTCTTTCCAAACATAAGAAAGCTCATTAGGATAGGTATCATAAATATGCATCCATTTTACTTTTTGCTTTACATAGTGGTAAACAGCACGTATTTTTTCTGGATCGCTTTTCAATCTTTGTACGGAATCTATAAAAGATTTTGTACCGGGAATCTTAGCTTCAAATGTTTCACCAAAACCAGAGTAGTATAATAACCAGGAATTAAGCGGGCCCCAGAGGTTTGAAAAAGCTGGAGCTATATGGCGCATTAGAAAATCAACTTTGTATTTATAGTCACGTGGTGCCGCCATAAAAATTTCCTGTTTAAATGCCGGGACATTTCTTGCAACATATATATCCCTGTCCCGCCTTTTATCTTCACCCAGCGTTGCATCAATTTCGTGTTTTTCTGCAACAGGCCATTTGCCAACTGTTCTCTTGCTTATCTGCGCATTTGTGGGACGGATTATTTCATACACATCAAGCAACGTAGGAATATCTTCCTGCAAATACCAAGTAGGCACACCATACCTCATTTTGTATTGATGAATAACCTGGTACTCAATTACAGATCCTTCTTTAACATCGGGCAAAGTAAATTTTATAGATTTATTGCTGCTTTTTTTGGGGCCAGTGTCTTTAAATATATCTTCTTCTTTAAGGGGCGTAACTACTACCTGTCCATTATCTGCAAGGTTATATGTAGCGGCCTGGATACTTTTTATTTTTACGCTTTTATCGTTGTATACAGGAATAATTATAGTGGCATATTTATAACCCTGCCGGTTAAAAATCTTTGTTCTGCACCTGGTTATTGTAATTACTTCTGTATTGCCATTGGGAAAAACAGACAATTCTACTTTGCCGTATTTAATGATGTTAAGGGCAGGAGCGCCGGGAGAGAAGCTGCAGTCTTTTAATTGAAGATCAGCAACCTCTACTTTTCCATATTCAGGAACAACAACTGGAGGTATATCCTGTGCATTCGTTAACGAAACGCAGAAAATAAGTGTAAATGCAAAGACGAAAAGCTTTTTCATGTACGGTTTATTTTCAACATAGACCTAAACGTTGTGAGAAGAACACAAAGTAAACGAAAGAAGGCCAGTATTTATTCTATTTAAGCATGTTAATGTGGTAATCTTTTGCATTATTTTTTATGGCGGTGAAAAAACTTTAGAAATACGGGAAAAACACTGTTTGATTTCTTGAGTAAGAATTTCAATTTCATCTCATAAAATTTACAAAGCCATGACTATTAAAATTATCGTTACAAATTCCTTGTTAGTTTTATTCCTTATAAGCTGTGCTAGCATAAAACAACAAGTTGCTGATGCGTCTAAAGGATCTCAAGGAGATGCCTATAATTCTCCGTCTTTTGGGTATACACCTCTTGACCCAATTCCAGCCGATTTGGATACTTTAATTTCTAAATCGAAAAATAATTCTACGATTGCAAATCTATTTACTGATGAAACAATGCGTTTAGCCATAGGAAGTTCAAATGGGCTTGCTAATATTTCGTATGGAAAATCGGTTATTGGCATTAAAGGTCAGAGATATATTGTTGTGTTGGATTATATAAAATATGTTACTGTTCCATTTCCAGTGTATGTTTGGAGAGATACTTCAAAACTTCACGTAAAATATTTGACAACATTAGATCCCTGGAAATTTCCAAATGAAAACCCTAGTGATTCACTGATTTACTACGCTGGGCAAAGTATTGTGCCGCTATATGTTGGTGTTGGTTTGAGGATTACCGCAGATGTAACTGTGAAAAGTGATACGTTAAATTTAGATTTATTTGGACTTGGTATAGCTGCTTCTTCAGGAAAAGTATCTGGAACTTTAGTTGTGCAAACGCTCGGCGTAAGTGGCGAAGGTATTTCAGCCTTGTTGCCTATGCCAAGCGAATTAAATCAAACTACAATACAAAACTCTATTGTTGCTTTAGGAAGTATTAAGTCAAAAATGTATGATGCGAAAACTGTTTTGGCACCAAGGGTTCTTGGCTTCTATAATAATATTGGAGGCACAGGAATGGAAGTGACAAGTAATGTCATTTCAAATATATTAACTAGACCTATAGTTGTTAAGCAATTATTTCTACAACAAAATAGTGAGGCAACAAAGTAAAAAAGAAAACAAAAACGACTATCTGATACTTTAGTACATCAAAATTTCTTCTGCTGGTAATTATTTTTTCAACTTACCTTCTTCTTCACCCAAATGCTGCAGATAATAGCAATACACCAATTGTCCCTTACGGATGCTTGATACCCTGAAATATTCATTGGAAGCATGCCACTTTTCATCGGCCTGTAAAAAACCTAAGGAATAAGCATATACACCGAGTACCTCTTTAAAAGATAGCATAGCGCCACCGGTGCCACCAGTACCCAATTGCAAAGGTTGTTTGTTGTACACTTTAAACAGTGCATCTGCTACATAACTAAACGCTTTGGTATCTGTTGGCGACGACATTGCATTAGCATATCCCGGTCTGTATTTGTAAGAAACTGTAGCACCAGTAGGACAATTTTTGTTGATGTGCTTTACAATAAGATCAATAATTTCTTTGCCATTTTGATTGTTTACCAGGCGGCATGTAATTCTTGCCATGGCAATGCCGGGAATTATATTTGCATGCCCTTCCGGTGCAGTGTAACCACCTTGCATACCTATTATTTCGAGAGTAGGGCGATACCAAACACGTTCAAGCGGAGTAAAAGAAGGGTCGCCAACTTCTGCAGTTGTGCCCAATACTTTCATATCGTTTGCAGGATCATAAGGGACTTTTTTAATTACTTCTCTTTGCTGCGCAGTAATAGGCAAAACTTTATCATAAAATCCTTCTACAACTACATTGCCCACTTTATCGTACAATGAGCTAATGATTTGCGACATTATCACAACTGCATTAGGTGTTTTGCCACCAAACTGACCTGAATGTGCATCTGTATTGGCTGTTTTTACACTAAACTCCAATTGCGCCGCTCCACGTGAACTTAATGTAATTGCAGGAATGCTATCATTGTATTGCGCATCATCGGCGCTAACAGCAAAATCGGTACGTAACAGTGCCGCATTCTTTTCAAGAAATTTTCTAAAATTGGGGCTGCCAATTTCTTCTTCGCCTTCAAATAAAAATTTTACGTTCACCGGAAGTTTTCCGTCTTTGCTCATCATTGCTTCAACTGCCCAGATAGGAATCATTACGCCACTTTTATCATCACTTGCACCGCGACCCGAAATTTTTCCATCTATAATTTTTGGCGCAAATGGCGGGTTTGTCCATTCCGATTCTGTTACCGGTTGTACATCGTAATGCGCATAGATTAAAACTGTAGGCTTGCCCGGTGCTTTGTCCCAGCTTCCGTAAACTACCGGGTTTCCGTCTGTTGGTAAAGTTTGTGCTGTTGTCATTCCAATAGCTTTCAGTTTATTTACTATAAAAGCAGCGGCTCTCTCAACTTCTGGTTTGTTTGCCGGAATAGAAGATATGCTTGGAATAGAAACGAGTTCAATAAATTCTTTTACATGCGCCTCACTGTTATCGTCAATATATTTTTCGTAAGCTGATGCTGTTGCTTGTACTTGCTTCTTTTTAGAATTTTTAGCATTTACATTCTGGGCGGTTGCATTTGTGGCAGCTAATAAATTAATGCCAATAAAGATTAGCAGTGCTGCAGGTTTTGAAATTGTCATTTTGGTTGTTTTTTGGATTGCTGGTGCTGAAGATAGCAACAAAAAATTAATTGTTATTGAGGTAATCAGGCTTGGGTAGACGTTTTGTGAAAGTTTTTTTGTGTAGTTGCTTCATTCAACATAATAAATTTTTTGCCGCTAATAAACTGAGATGCATTGGAATTTAAGGGACATAAACTGACGCATAATGCTTGCACGTAATTTTTTTTAAAATACGCCAGGCCTTTCTAAAGCTAAAATTTGCGTTTCTATCTTTGTTATTATCTTATAAATACTCTTGCCAGTATTGGCTTTGTAATGTAAGCTTTCCCAAACTTCACGTATTGATCCATCTACATTGCGTACAATACCCTCGTTTAAATCATTTTCAGCGTATCCATTTTCGTAGGTTTTGTTGCCCACAGTTATTGAGATACCTGTATAGGCATCGTCGGAAACGGATATTTTATTAAAATCCTGTACTTGCATTTCTCCATTTTTAGTTTTTCTCAATAAGGCTTTAAGCATTTTATCATGTATTATAGAATTGAAATTGGAGGCTAAGTAATCGAATATCCCTAACGAGTCTGTCTGCTTGTTAATAGAAACTATAGGGTAGGAGCTATTAGACTTAATATTTATGGAGTAGAATTCTTTTAAGATAGTCATATCATTTCCCTGACGCCATAGCAGGTAACCTCTTTGATGCATAATGCATGTATCGTTAGCTTCCTCAGTTGTAGGGCTCCAGGGAGGTTGGTAATAAATGATTGTGTCAGCACCAAGATTGCGCAATGAATCTATTTTCTTTATAAGTCGATGGTTGATTTGCCCATTGGTAATATGGGAAATTAATATTGTAGAAATCACCAACGCTGTTTTAACCAGGAGTGAATAATTCATGTAATTAATGAAATGGTAAAAAACATTGTAAACAATTTATTACTTCAATCCTTTTTTCCGATCATTCGGTTGCAATAAATCCCAAAGGTTTCCATACAAATCTTCAAATACTGCAACTATACCATAATCTTCTTCTGTTGGCGGCCTTACAAAATTGATATTGTCGGCAAGCATTTTATTATAGTCTCTCCAGAAATCATCGGTATACAAAAATAAAAAAACCCTTCCGCCGGTTTGATTTCCTACACTTGCCATTTGTTTTTCGTTAGCAGCTTTGGCAAGTAAAAGACAACATTCTTTTGCACCAGTTGGCGCAATCAGGACCCATCGTTTGTCATCACTTAACCTTGTGTCTTCAAGAAGTTGAAAATGTAGTTTTTCGGTGTAAAATTTTATTGCTTCGTCATAATCTTTTACAACCAGTGAAATATGTGCAATATGCTGTTTCATGTAAGCAGTCATTTTTCTTGTGGTGCATAATAAAGCGTTATGGAGCCGGTTGCGGCAAAGGTTTTTGTTTTTACAAGTGTAAGGTTAATCCGTTCTTGTATGTTTTTTAATAAAACTAAACCTTTGCCTTCTATAATTGGCTGCACAGTAATTTGAAATTCATCAACCAAATTAAGGTTCAGTAGGGCAACTATCAAACCCGGACTTCCAACTAAAATGTTTTTATCATTGTCTTTGTTGGATTGTTTTAGTTCTGCTACTTCTTCTTCAATACTCTTTGTTGCCAGCCTTGCAGTTTTCCATGCAGTATTTTTCAGGGTGTGAGAGAAAACAATTTTTTGGATGTTATCCATAATCACTGCAAAGTCGTCTGTTGGTTTATTTCCGGTAGGATTTTTTACAATGTCCGGCCAGTAACTTTCCATCAACTGGTAAGTTATTCTTCCGTATATAAGGGTGTCTGCACTAAGTAAAAGCTCATTGTAGTGTTCATGTATTTCATCATCTGCAATCATTGCTGTATGGTCGCAAACCCCGTCAAGGGTCATATTCATAGCGGCAATTAATTTTTTCATTGTTGTTTGTATTTAAGTCAATCTTTCTTTACTTACCAAGCACCTCCACCTAAAACTGTAATTTTTTTCCATGTTTGTTCTTCTTTTTTACAAACCCAAATTGCTTCTTCTCCTCCACTATTAAGGTAATACATAAAGTAATATATCAATATTGTGGCTTGTCTCAGATATATTGGTTCGCTAAAGCTAAATGCCCAGCGGGTGGAATAAAGATTCTTTTTGAAAATCATTAACGAGTCAGCTGTTTGTCTGATTGAGTCAATTTCTCTGCGATTAATATTTTCAACAACAGGTACTAACGTGTCAATTGATAACCTTTTCGATTTAAGAAACAGATTGTCTTTTTGAATTGATTTTAGCGCTTTGTTTAAACTGTAGATAATATATTTTCTTTCGGGATCAGTCAAGACAATTCCCTTGTCCTTTAATTTTTTCAATTGAAGCGGGACATCTTTTAAAATTCGTTCGACATTTTTTTGTGGGAGTTTGTCAGAATAATACAGTATACCATTTGGCTGTAAGATTCTCATTTGATCCCCAATTAATTTTAAGTAGGTAGTATCCTGAACTTGAGAATTGACGATAAGGGCTGATAATACCGCAAAGATTAGAGTCGGAATTTTCATAAGAAACTAATAAGGTGAATAACTAGCTCCAAGTGTCCTCTTAAATTTGTCAATTTTTTCCTTACTGCCGGGTAAAAATTAATCAAGACGGTACATAATATCAGTACGCAATACATATTTCGTTCCTTTTTTTATTGGACTTCCTGCATGTTCTAAGCTATGTAAAAAAATCAGGGCCATTCCAGTAATAGGCTTTATAGTTTTATCAGCAAAAGTTGTTTCACCACCTTCAAAGTTGTCATTTAAATAAATCATGAACGTATAGTAGCTGGATTCTTTGTTATCTCGGATAAAACTTTGGTCACGATGTCTTTTGAATTCTTCTCCGGGTTTGTATCGGTAAAACCTAAACATTTCGTTTAGTCCAATAGCCGTTGAATTACCAATTTTTTGCGGAACAAATTCAGACAAGATTAACCAAATCTCGGAAGCAAGATCTGTATCGATGTACATAACTCTTTTGTTATTACGTACGGATTTGACGACTCGTTGACCCATTCCAGAATCAATGGTTGCGTCTTTATAACCCCTTTGTTCAGTTTGTTCTATATAATTGTTACATCTTTCCTTTGTCCAGAAGTTTGGAATTATATAGATTTCGTCGCTAATCTTAAGTAATTGCATAATCATACGAAATGTAAAGGTAACGTTTGCGGACTTCTTTTTATTGGTAATTTATGGCGTAAAGCCCCTATACAAAACTAAATTGTGAAACAGAATCGTAAACAGGCTGAAATCTTTATTTAGTAGATGGTATAATTTCAATTATTGGTGATTCTATGTGCTTTATGTCCTTTGAACGTCCCTGTATAATTGTGGAGCTGTCTGCATTTTGTTTTGAGCTTATACTTTTTTCTATTGATACTTTTCCGGTTATTCTAATAGTTTTTCCGTTTAGTTTTTTTGCCTTGTTATAATCTATATTTACTACATAGCCTCCTAAATAATATCCGTCCTTGGTGGCATTTCTCTTGTCAAATTTTACAATAAAAGAAACCGTATCGGTATTATTGCTGAGTTTGGAAATATTCTGTTGCCCGTAGGAGATTGCGGCACAATGAATAATAATAAGTAAAACGAATAATCTCATATTGGTATTAAAAAATTGGTTATGCTTTATTTCAAACTCATTATTAATGCTGTTTCTAATTTGGTTTCATCATTTGTCCAGTGTCCATATATTTCAATGTAAGGTAGTGTAGTCTCAAATCCTTTTTTCTCCAGTTCGCTTGTCATTTGCTGTCCTGAGTGTTTTATGAGCGAATAAGCCCCTATATGTTTGAAGTACGCATACTTCCCTATGTTGAGTGTAATTTTTTCCAGGCCGTGATTATTGTTTTCGTTAATTGGGTTTTCAAGTTCAACACCCGCAAAAACATAGTGGTTAGTGTTATTCACCCAAATGTTTTTTCCTTTATTCTTTATGTTGGCAGCTTTTACAATTTGCCACATTTTACCGCTTAGTTGAAAAAGGGTTCCTGTATAATCTTTATTTGCAGCAATACCGCCAAAACCATAAATATCTAACTGAAGAGGTTGGGTTACTATTTCTATATTCATTGTGGAGAATTTTGTTGATCGGTTTATTTTATTTGCAACCTTCAAAGGTTTTTTAGAATTGCCTTACTAGTATTCTCCTGGTTATCTCTTTTAAGTAATTAAAAATAAACTTTTAATTATATTTCCATCTGCACATATTTGCACCATTTTCTACTGAAGTGCTTTAATGGGGCTTGAAAAAAAATGAAAAAATATAAATACTTGCAGAAATGAGTAAGAAAGTTGAAAATACAAGAACCCGGAGATATAATTTGTTTTTGAATTTACTTAATATAGACACAAACAAACTCGCAACGAAAGCTGCGAAAATAAAGGATGCAATCATTTTGGTCATAAATCCCATGATGATATAAGTATCATGGACATGCAAATCTGAAGTATTGTCCATTGATAAACTTATCAGTAAAAAAATTGCTGCTGTAACCCCTGCAAGTTTTACTAGCGGTGGAATTTCTTTATTCATTCAGATAAAATTGAAGCTGTCACCATATTACCAATGCAATGTTGACCATAATGCTAATCTTTAAGTGAAGCCTCAACTCCATATTGCATTGCCGATTCAAGTACATCAAGGTTTATATCTTTCAGGCTTTTGAATTTAATGCAATAGCCGCTCACACTGGCTTTGCCTATTTTTTTTCCAAAGGTTTGGGCTAAGTATGTTTTGTCTTTAATACCCATAATATAAACGGAAATACCTGTAGTGTTGGCGCTTAAACCAACCTGGTAAAAATCCCTGGTTTCTCCATCAGCATACTTTATAGTGTACAATCCATATCCAATATTAGGATTTGAAACAATTTTATTTTCATTATTTTTTCCATCAAGGGACCACAATTTGGTTTTTGGAAATATTCGCAGGATGTGCTGGTGCAACGCTTGCATATCGTTTCGTTTTGCCTCAGGTTGACTGGCAATATATTCTTTGATTTGCTCTTTTACGTTCATATGAAATTATCTATTCCTGTTCGCAATAGCCTTTCGGTTTATTATTTCTCCACTGTATAATTCAGTTCCACTACCCCGGATGTAAATTGATGACTGCTTACTAGTTTTAATTTTATTTTGTCTTTGATATTTTCAAATAGTGGAATGCCTTGTCCAAGAATAATGGGGTTTACAAAAAGCCAGTAGCCATCAATTAAGTTTTGTTGTATAAGTGAATGCGTTGCGGATGGGCTGCCAAAAACCAATATGTCTTCATCTCCGCTATTCGGCAATTTTTTTATATCGTTAATGCTGTCCACAAGATTATCGCTGATAATTGTTGTGTTATTTAGATCAGCGTTATTCAATGTTTTTGATAAAACAACTTTATGCACTTTGTCATACCACTTTGAATGTTCTATTTCGTGTTTGGTTGCTTTAGGGCTTTTTCCTGCTTCAGGCCAGTAACCTTCCATCATCTCATAGGTTACCCGCCCATACATTGAGGTGTTGCCTTTCTTTATACGGTGACCAACAAATTCAAAAAGTTCTTGGTCCATTTTAATCCAATTCATTTCTCCGTTTGGGCCTGCTACAAAACCATCAAGCGATACGTGCATAAACGAAATTACTTTTCTCATACAGGTTTATTTATTTGTTGTCTGTTGTTTATTGTTTTTTAGAATGATCGTTAAAGTATAGTACTTAGAAAATTTACTTCTTATCAGGATATACAAGGTATTTAACTTCGCTTATTTGTACAACTGGCTGAATGTTGGTATAATTTTTAAAGTCGCTGATAACTGCATCCCTGTTTTGCATTATCGCTTTGTTGTATTCAGCAATATCAGTAATGTAAAAATAACCTATCGCTGCAAAAGGTGCTTTATCGTTTGGCCCTCTTCCGGCTATGCCTTTATCAATTTCATAAAATTTTAAGTTCTTGCCTATAAATCCGGCTACCATTGGCATGTGTTTTTTTTCATAATAATCCATGTCAAATGTTTTATCGTCCCCATTTGGGTAAAGTATGGACACTTTAAACATCCCAACTTCTATTTTTGATGATTGTTGTGCCACACCGGTTTTGAAACTTATCAATGCAATTACAATGAAGCATAAGGAGATTAGTTTTAGTTTATTCATGATGCCTTTCTTTTTTAATTCAAAAAATTGATTGCCAGATAAAGATAATCTTTTTGCTAGTTGGGTTTGCTTAACTGCTGGCTATTGAACACGACTGTATGTAGGGCAGAAGCTGCATTTCGTATGCCGGAGCTTACATTTTATAGTAATTTATTTATTAGCAGTTAAACAGATAATCCTCAACTTATCTTTCAGGATACACCATCAGAAGAGAAACTCTCCAATTTCCATTATTGTCTTTTTTCCAAAGGTGCAATACTTTGTTATGTTTCATGTGAATATTTCCTGTAGGGTCGGGTATAGGTATTGCGTTGCCATCAAGCGAATACGCCATACTTCCATCATTGGAAAACTGAATGATGTTTGGCTTTGCTTCGTCGTCCCATTTAATAGTCAATTCAAAATTTGAAGGGGCATTGGCATAAATTTTAACCGCTTCTGCTTTTCCTTTTATTAGTTCAGGATCAGTGCCTATTATTAATGCATCGTCAGCATAGTCATAAGCAAGAGAATCAGGTTTGCCGCTTAATGCTTTTTTTGACCAATCTGTCCACGCAAACGTGATCTTATCTTTCTCTTCATTTAAGTTTACTCTTGGTTGGCTGCACCTTGCCAACAATAGCATTAAGCCAATTGCTGGTATAAAAAAATGTTTTTTGATTGTTAGCATACTATCATTTAAGCAATTAAAAGATGAACCTTTCAACTGTCTATTTGGTTTTTGTAAACAGTTAGTGGTCTCAACAAGCATCCTGACCTCAAAGCATTTTCGAAGATATGCAACCTTATTTCTTTTTAGGCTTGGTTGCTTTCTTTGTACCTGCTTCCCGTTTTTTGGCTGAAATGGATTTTACAATTGTGTGACCGCTAATTAACAGTTTTTGATCTTTTACCTTAGAGAGAGAATTTGCATAGGCTTCATTAACAAGCTTCTTTATATATGCTTTGGGAAATTTCTTTTTGTCTGTTACAAGTATGTACCGGTATTGATTGCCCTCGCCCAAAAGAATTTTATCCGGGTCTGCAATTTCATTGCCCCAATAAAACCCAAAGTGAATGTTCTTGCTCGTTCTGCCAATGGCTATTGAGCAAATTGTATGTCCAACTTTGTCTGTAGGGCTCCAGCCAAATGCAACTGCATTATAGTTGTCGTAAATTAATTCATTTGCTTTCGGACATATACCCCATGCAAAATCCCTGAGCCACATCACAAGATCAATAACCTCAGCATTAAAAGGCTTAAGGAATTTTAAAAGATCTTTGGTTTGTTCTTTGCCCATTTTTAAAAGTAGTTAACTGTTACTTTGCTTACAAATTGAATTTATTTTTTTGGTTTTGTTTCCATTTGTTTTATAAGCCAGCCTTGTTTTTTATACCATTCCCACCTCGCAGTGTATTCTCCGTTAACAGTTATCGTGTCTTTTCCATATAAAACATCTGTTTGCTGATAAATGCCTCTCTGGGTTGCGGTATCTTTCATTAAGTCTATTGATTCAGTTGTTGAAAGTTGTGATAACACTTTTACATTTTTAAAAGACGATAAAAACTTTCTAATTGAATCCCGTCCAACAGCTATATTACCTAATTTCCCGTCTGGTGCATATAAAAGTGAAATTGAATCTGCATCCAGGTTCTGAATTAAGTGATCATAATACTTCATCGCTTTTTCAACGCCATTTTTATTTTTTTCATTTTTTGTAATGGCGCATGAAGCAAGTAATAAAGTGAAAATAATACTTAAGATTTTTATATGGCATTTGTTATGGCACACAGCACTAAATTACTAAACTGAATTTATTTTAGACCGCTATACGTCTTAAAAACTTTAACGGATAAGGTTTATTATCCTGTTCTTAAACGTTGTGCCCAGAACCACACCGGGATTTTGCTACTCCGTTCGGAGAGACTTTACCGGATTTGCCAATGCTGCTTTGATGGATTGAAAGCTTATGGTAAACAATGCAATCAGTACCACCAGCAAACCAGCTGAAGCAAAAAGCCACCAGCTAAGCGTAATGCGATATGGATAATTTTGCAGCCACTTGTCTGTTGCCATCCATGCAAGCGGTATGGAGATGAGTAAGGAAATAAAAATCAACTTTAAAAAATCTGCTGAAAGGATAGATACAATGCTGTTTACAGATGCACCCAGCACTTTGCGAATACCTATTTCTTTTATTCTTTTTTCTGCGGATAAAACAGATAGTCCAAACAACCCAATGCACGATATAAAAATTGTTAGTATGGCGCTGAATAAAATAATTTGTTTCCATTTTGCTTCTGCTGCATAGCTCTGCGCATTTTGCTCTTGTTTAAAATTATAAGAAAACGGGTTTAGCGGAAATAAATTCTTGAAGGTTTTTGTTATGTATTGCAGGCTTGCAGTTTCTGTGCCAGGCTTTATTTTTATATACAGCATTCCATAATTGCTGTGCGGGTTCATGGTAAATAGCTGTGGTGTTATTTGTTCGGTTAACGGTTTGTAATGATAATCTTTTACAACGCCCGCTACAGTGTAGGTTTTGTTATTCTCAAAACTAATTAGTTGTTGATTTATAGCTTCCTTCCAGCCTGCCTGCTGTACAAAAGCTTCGTTTACTAAAACAGTTTGTGTTGAATCTGATAGAAAGTCGGACGAAAAATTTCTGCCACTCACAATTGGAACTTTCAATAATGGTAAATAAGAAGCATCAATTGTTTCTATACCAATATTTATTTGTTTACCACCAGTAATTTGAGCGGTGTTGTTGTTAGCGCCTGCACTTTTAGGAGCAACATCAACTATGTTGGGATTTTCCATCAAAGCCTGCTTAAATAAAGCTGCTTCATTTCGTGTTAATTGAGATTTTCTAACAGTGATTAAATTGCTGTCATCGTACCCCAGGCTTTGCGTAGTTAGATAATTGAACTGCAAAAATATGGCTAGCGTGCCGATAATTAAAATTGATGCCAGCGTAAACTGGAATATTACCAGCGACTTTTGCAAATAATTTTTACCTGCCACATTAATGCGGTTGTATAAAGTTTTTACAGGATTGTAATTTGATAATACCGCTGCAGGGTAGAAGCCTGCCAGCAAACCTGTAACTGCAAAAATTGTTGTATAAGCAATAATAAGTTTGGCGCTAAACAGGTAAGAAAATAAAAGCACCTTATTGGATATTTGATTGAATAAAGGCAGCACCATTATTACAAGTAAAATTGCTAATACAAAAGCTATAAAGCACAGAATAAACGATTCACTAAGAAATTGTATCATCAGTTGTTTGCGTGTGCCGCCAATTACTTTGCGAACGCCTATTTCTCTTGACCGTTTTAAAGAACGAGCCACTGTAAGGTTTACAAAATTTATGCAGGCAATCAGCAAAATAAAAAGTGCAATGCCAGAGAGAATGTAAGAATAGGTTGCGCTGCTTTTGTCTGAAAGTACTTCATCCTGTGCCTCTACTTCTTTGCCCAGGTGAACTTGTGCTAATGGTTCAAGAACATAAGAAATACCAATATTGGTGATGCCGTATTTTCTTCTCATTTCAGCAATGGTTTCACTTGCATCAGCTTCAAACACTTTATCCATTTTATGCTGAACGGATTTAATATTGGCGTTTGGTGCAAGTACAACAAACGTGCTGAGGAAAGAATTAAACCAGTTGCCATTATTGTTTTCATCTTCCGCCGATACTTTCATTGGCAGCAATACATTAAATTTTATAGACGAATTTTGCGGGCAATTTTTTGCAATAGCGGTTACAATATATGGGTCAAACCTATCTGCTTTTTTCAACAGCATGGTTTGTCCAATTGCCTCTGCATTGCCAAAATATTTTTTGGCCATATCTTCTGTAAGAACAATTGAATTTGGTTCTGATAAGGCTGTAGCTGCGTTGCCTTTTACTAATGGAAAAGTAAATGCGGAAAAGAAATTGGCGTCTGCATAATTTATATTCTGCGATTGAACTGTATTGCCGGTTTTAATATCTGTTGCACCAGGCTGAAATCTCACAAAACTTTTTATCTCCGGAATTTTTGCAGCAAAACGGGGGCCCGGAAAATATCCTGTGTAGCTGTTGTAATGAAGGCCGCCATTGCTTTTTGCTGTCTCTTTGTCTATTCGGTAAATCTGGCCCACATTGTTATGAAAACGGTCATAACTTACTTCATCATTTACATACAATATAATAAGCATGGCACAAGCGAGCCCTATACTTAAGCCTGCAATATTGATGAAAGAATAAATTTTACTTCTGCGCAGGTTTCTTAATGCGGTTTTGAAATAATTTTTGAACATACATAAGCTATTTAGATTTTTTAGTGCATCAAATGAGGCACCATTTCTTTTGCTTACTGATAACCAGTTGAGTAAATGATTTAATCAATTGAAATTGGGTTCGATTTTGATACAACAGTGTCCGATTTTGTTACAAATAGATTAATGAACAAGAGAGGGAGGAGAGCATGACGGAACCTGCAAAATGAAGGTGAGCATGGAAACAACAATTATATATGTCTTGTTTACTTCAGGATTGGGTTTATTGTTTCTCCCTGGCATATTTTTTAAGCTGGTAAATTGAAAATAAGCCGATAGCAGATTCCGCAATTATCCCAAAAATATAGCTTCTGGTTGGTAAGCCATCTGTTATCATGCTTAAGACCCGTCCTGTTGCAAGCGATAACATAAATAAAATATTCAGTTGCGTAGCAATTTTCCAATACTCAGTTTTTAAAACCCCTAAAACCCAAACAAATGAAATTGCAAGGTAAAGGCACATAACAGCTTTTAGCATATTGGAAAGATCAATTGTACTAGCTTGGATGTCTACATAGTTTGACAGAAGTAATGATGATCCATAAATTATTGATGTAGGTACAACAATCAGTAGAGAAATGAGAAGGCGTAAGTTTTTAAAAATCCATTTTATTTTGTTTGGCATATTTTTTCAATTTCCATATCGCGTCAGCTTATAAATACTCAATCAAAGCTGTTTATATTTTTAATTTAAAAAGTGAAGCCCGAACCATGCGGGTATTCCATTACTCAGTTCTGAGCGACTTCACCGGATTTGCTATGGCTGCTTTAATGGATTGAAAGCTGATAGTAAACAATGCAATCAGCATTACTAATACGCTTGCTAACGCAAAAAGCCACCAGCTTACCTGGATGCGGTAAGGGAAATTTTGCAACCATTTGTTAGCAGCTATATATACTAATGGTGATGCAATTATCAATGCAAGTACAACCAGTTTAATAAAATCGGTTGAAAGCGTTGTAACAATCTGTTGTACCGATGCGCCTAGCACTTTGCGTATGCCGATTTCTTTCGTTCTTTTTTCTGCTGCTAAAACAGATAAACCAAACAAACCGATGCAGGAAATGAAGATGGTTAATAATGCGCCGAATAAAATAATCTGTTTCCATTTTTCAATAGCTGCATATTGTTTCCTGTTTTCATCATTTTTAAAAACATAAGTGTATGAACTCATTGGATAAAATTGCTGAAATGTTTTTTGTATCCATTGTAAACTTGCAGTTGCCGAATTGGGTTTTATCCTGATGTAGTAAGTTCCATACGAACCATTCATGGTAAATAACTGTGCTGTTATTTTTTTTGTTAACGGTGCAAAGTGATAATCTTTTACCACACCAATTACATGGTAGGTTTCATTGCCGCTTCCCAACATGTTTATGGTTTCACCAACCGGGTTTTGCCAGTGTGCAGCTTTTACAAAACTTTCATTCACAATAACAGATTGTGTAAAATCCGCAGGATATGTTGTTGAAAAATATCGCCCTGCAACCAACGGAATTTTTAGTAAAGGCAAATAATTTTCATCAACAATTTCATTAGTAAAGTATACGGTAGAGCCAGCCGAATTTTTTGTGCCAGTGCCCCATTCGCCAGCATTCTTTACACTAACACCGGCAATATTTGGGTTCTTGAGCAATTCATTTTTAAAAACAGCAGCGTCGGCATGTGTTAAGTCGTTTTTATTTACAACAACAAGATTATTGTCATCATATCCCAAATCAGTTTTGGATAAAAAATTAAACTGTGAATAGATAACAAATGTGGCTATAATTAAAAATGATGCCAATGTAAATTGTAATACCACCAGTGATTTTTGCAGGTAATTTTTCCCTGCTATCTGAAACCGGCCGTATAAAGTTTGCACAGGATTATATCCCGATAAAAGCAATGCAGGATAAAAACCGGCAAGCAATGCCGTAATGATATACAAGCTAAAATAGCCGGC
Source organism: Chitinophagaceae bacterium (assembly GCA_044227095.1). Lineage (GTDB taxonomy): Bacteria > Bacteroidota > Bacteroidia > Chitinophagales > Chitinophagaceae > JACMLD01. The sequence goes on from JBGAFV010000001.1 coordinate 3,033,491, forward strand.
AATCAATTTTGCATCCAGCAGATAAGAAAGCGATAAAGCTTTATTGGCAAGATCATTAAACAAAGGCAATAGCAACTGCGCTAGCACAATTGCAAATGCAAACGCAATAGTGCACAGTAAAAATGATTCGCCGAGAAACTGGATAATAAGTTGTTTTCTTCCGCCGCCAATTACTTTACGGATACCAACTTCTTTGGCCCTCCTTACAGAACGTGCAATAGTAAGGTTTATAAAATTGATACATGCAATCAATAACACAAACAATGCAATGCCGGAGAGGATATATGAATACATTGGGTTGCTGGAATTGCTCAGGCCGTTTTGTGCCGGCAAATCAGCGCTTAAATGCATATCGAGATAGGGTTGCAGAAAATAGGTGCCCATAGAAACATTATTTGGGTCTACACCATCAATTTTCAGCATTTCACGAAAAGTTTGCGTGGCATCTGCGAGGTAAAAGCTTTGCATTTGGTTTTCTACTGTTTGCCGGTTTGCTTTATCATTCAGCACTACAAATGTGTTTAGAAAGGAGTTGAACCAGTTATGCGTGTCTTTTGTATCTGCATCAGATACAGTAAAAGGTAACAATACATCAAACTGAATGGAAGAATTTTGCGGGCAGCGTTTTGCAACAGCTGTTACTTTATAAGGAATAAATGTGCTGTCTTCCTTTAGCATTACAATTTTGCCTGTGGCATCGTTGGTGCCAAATTGTTTTTTTGCTGCATCCTCACTCAGTACAATAGAATGCGGCTCTTGCAGGCAGGTTTTTGCATCCCCACTTAACAAAGGAAAATTAAAAACAGAAAAGAAATTTGAATCGACATACAACAAATTTTGCGATTGAATAACCGTTCCTGTTTTTATGTCTTTATAACGGTTGTCTACACGTACAAAAGATTTGATACCGGGAATATTTTGTGTAAACCTTGGCCCTTGTAAAAGACCTGTTGCAGGAATTTTATTTGCTTTTCGTTTTGATACAATACGGTAAATGTTGTTTGCATCTTTATGAAACCGGTCAAAACTTACTTCATCTTTTATATACAGCATAATAAGCATGGCGCAGCCAAGGCCCAGGCTTAAACCTGCAATGTTGATGAACGAATAAATCTTATTGCGAGCAAGATTTCTAAACGCCGTTCTGAAGTAGTTTTTAAGCATGATTTATAAACGTGTTTTTAAGATGCGTAGCTACTATTTTAATGCCGTTGTTCCCGCTTGTTGATAATCAATTGCCTAATAATTCGGCGTTATTAAACTTGTCCGGTTTTGTAAAATTTCTGTTCGCTTTTGTTACAATTTTGCCTGTAGTTAAAGTTTAAAGATTTTCACCATCCAATGCTTAGGCCCCTTGTTTTTCAATTCAGCTAATTCTTCTCTAGCAACAATAATCTCCCGTAATTTTTGCATCCGCAAAACTGTACGCAAGTGAATTTCCGTCTATAATATTATACATCAGGTTTGTAATTTTTTTGCGGCACCACTACGTTTAGGTTTGCTGCTAAACAGGAAATTTATAATATCGGGTCTGTTATTGCTTAATACAATTTTACTTTAAAAAATCATTCAAATAACCAGATATAATATTAGTCTGCATCATTAAACTTACATGGCCTTGTGATGGAACAATAGCCAATTGCGATTTTGGCATTACGCCCAAATCAGCAGCAATATTACCTCCCAATAATTTATATGTCTTTGCCAATTCAATTTTATCCAGTCCATCGTTGTCGCCAGATATAATTAATACAGGCGAAGTAATCTTTGCAATGTTGGCATCGCCAATGTTAAATGGCACTTTGGCAAAATCAAACATTTGTTTTAAGAACTTTATCCATTTTGTTTTATCTGGTGCAACTGCATCGTATCCGGTTTTTAGTGGGGTGTTATCAAAAAGCTCAGGTTTAAAATCTTTAAAAGCGCCGTTTATTACGGGCAACCAGCCGCCAGATTTATAAGTAGAAGAAATGATTACTAATTTTCTTAAGCGTTTAGGATATTTTACTGCAAACTGGTAAGCCACAGATCCGCCCATACTATATCCGCCTACATCAGCACTATCTATTTTAAGGTAATCCATTACTCCTGCTACATCACTTGCCAGGGTAAGAATGTCTAATTTCCTCTCGGAAAATGGTGAGTGCCCATGCCCCTGCATTTCAATAGCAATTACTTTTCTTGTTTTTGATAATTCAGGTATTAGGTCTGCCCAGTTCATCTCAATAGTATAAAAAGCACCATGCAGTAAAACAATAGGTTTGCCTTCGCCATATACTTCATAGTAAACTTTGATTCCATTAACAGGTGCGTAGCCGCTACTGGCAGGTTTTATTTGCTGTGCATGTAATTGAAATGCTGTAAAAAAAAGCGCAGCAATTATTATTACTTTGCGAGCATTGATTTTTTTAAACACCTCTTTCATAAAATCTTGTTTAAAGTATTTTGAATTTTATTGACATTGCAAAAATAAAAAGCATTGCTATAGTTTATACTGTGCGTAAACGCCAGGTTTAGGGGGGCAATGCGACAATTATTAAAGTGCTATAGTTAGTAAAGTGTTTTGAAAAGGTCGGATTTTAGCTGAAGTTACAACAATGGCCCAACAGAATATTGTGCGTTGGAAACTGAAAGTAAATATTGATTTGCTTTGTGATTGTGTTCCTATACGCAGACATTTAGGAAAACCTTTTTTTAGCGGTTCATTGTTCTGCCAGGAATAAGCAATTTCCATTGTCCCTCGGAAATGACTTCTATATTGCTGTCAATGACTTTAATGGCTGTGTTATCATCAATCAAATAAGAAGGTGCAGGTATTGTGTTTGCCAGCTTTTTTAAATTTGCCAAAGAGTTATCCGGAAATCCTTCAAAGTTAAGATGAGGGTGTAGGGCAAAATCAACAATACCCAGTGATTTATTAGTTTCTGCCGGCAGCGTATGATTTCCATACGTTGTTCCAAAACGTGTCATAATCATACTGCCGGCACTCAAACCTACGTACACAATTTTTTTTAAGAGTGATGGTAACATTTCTGATACTCCTGACTGTTTCATCCAATAGCACAGATATTGACAATCGCCACCTCCCACTAAAAGAGCATCCGTCTCTTGAAGCATAGTAACCCAAAGCTCTTTTTTTATACTAGGCAATACCGTTAGCTCCAACAACCCCAGCGATTTCCAACCGAGTTCGCAGAAAGGATCTCCCAATGTTCCGCAAATCACCTTTCTTATTATTTCAGGGCCATTAACAATTCCGTAAATAGCTGTAGGAATAAAAAGAGCTTTTGACTCTTCAATTGGTTTGCCCAAAAGATCAATCAATGCTTTGCGAATACTTGTATTGCTTATGCCAGCCGAAGTGAGAAGAAGTTTCATTCTGATCTAAGTTTTAAAACCGTCGTCAACTGGCCACAACTGATTAAAGATTAATTGCTGATTGCAACAACGTCAACGGCACGTTGGCTGTAGCTTTGCTTTATTATGTTTTGAAAATGTCAATAATATCTATGTCTTGCCAAAGTTCATCATTGTCATAAACAGTAGCCACATATTCTTGTTGTTGCTGGTCTGAGAATGTTTCGATGTAGAGATATTCGGAGAACTTTGCCTTTCTCACGTTCGTTTTGTTTAGCCCACTTGCACAAAACCCCATCTTGTGTGTTCGCCGTTTAGAAATTTTAAAATGCTGAACATGGACGAATTTATTTGGATGTTCTCTATAGTGTTTTACTAAGTATCATTTTGCTACTTTGAAGTCTTGATTACTGAAGGGTTGACTATCTGGAATTTTTACCACATTAAATTCAAAATTGACTGCACGATGGCAATTATTACAGGTGTTTGTCAGCAAAGTGTAACTATTTCTGAATAGTGTGGGATTTTTTTGTTGGATAGCGTTGTTGATGCTGTCTAAGGCCTGGCTGATCATTCCTATCATTTTGCTTTCTTTTCGTTCTGTTTGGAATTTCTGAATATCTTCAACGGTCTCCATGATCTCATGAACTTCAAAGTCTGCAAGTTTCCAATTTTCGTTTTGCCCGGCGAACCAAAGTTTGGAATGATGTACTTGAATGTTGGTCATAAATTCGCCAAATCCTGGTTTATATGTATTGGAAAGTCTATTTTCCAAACTATCAATGCGGTTTTGCAAAACACTGTTGTTCTGCTGCCGGTTACATGATAACAAACCTAAGATTAATATAATTGACAATAGTTGTCTCATTTGCCATCAATTAATGTTATCAGAATGTTTATATGGTGACGTACAACGAGCAGGGCTTTATGCAGCTTGGGAATTGTATTCCGTTTGCCGATAATTGCTCACAGGGCCCTGCGGGCTATTGGATAAAGATAAAAAGTTGATGGCATATTCTAGCCAAATTAATATCGTCAAGCTGAATATGAAGCTAAATTGAAAAACAAAAATTGAAACACGGCTTTCGTCCGCCCGTATTTTGGCAAACCTCTGTTGTAAACATACGCTTTCTCCTCGTCATCTATACTGTCGGGCTCTGTTGCACCGAATGATGGTTGCCTTGCAGCGTTGACTTGTTAGAGTGGTGGTGTCATTGGTTTTGTCTGCAGAGCCGGTATAAATTGCATCAGCTTTTTAATTCTTTGATTTTTGCTTTGATGTATTCCTCCTTATTCTTCTTCACTTCTTTGATTTCGGCTTTTTTGCCCTTGTCAATATCGTAATATTTTTCAGCCCATATCCCAATTTCAATCATTATGGGCAGCAAGTCAATTCCTTTATGTGTGAGTTTATACAAAACTTTTGCTTTGCTGTCGGGGTGACTCAATTTTTCAATCACTCCATTTTCTTCCAATGCCAACAATCGGGAGGCTAAAATATTAGTAGCAATACCTTCCGGCGATTTTAAAAAGTCGCCATAAGTACATTGCCTGGCATTCATTAAATCCCTTATAATCAACAGCGACCACTTATCTCCCCATACATCCAGGGAGCAACTTACAGGGCAATCCGACCTCTTATTATTCTTCGACATAAAAAAAAATTAAAAATATTTTTTAAAATTACTTGCATTTTGCAAGTATGTTATATATTTGCACTTGCAATTTGCAAGCAAAATTATAAATTATAAAAGTAAAATCAGTAAAAATGAAAAAAAATATTTTAGTAACAGGGGCATCATCAGGCTTTGGTTTGTTAATCGCAAACAAGCTTCACGAAAATGGTTACAACGTAATTGGCACAAGCCGGAATCCTGAGCGGTATGTTGGAAAGTTGCCCTTTAAAATGGTTGCTCTCGACCTGGATTCCGAGGAGTCAATTAATACCTTTTCAGAAAGGCTATTCAAAGAAATTTCTCAATTAGATATTTTGATTAATAATGCTGGCTTTTTAGTATCAGGTATTGCAGAAGAAACTCCTATAGAATTAGGCAGGCAACAATTTGAAACCAACTTTTGGGGAACTATTAAGGTTACCAATGCTATTCTTCCGCATTTTAGAAAACAAAAATTTGGTAAAATAATAACTGTAGGTTCAATTGTAGGGTTGGTAGCATTCCCTAATGCGTCTTATTATTCTGCATCTAAACATGCACTTGAAGGCTATTTTAAAACACTACGTTATGAATTGAATGAGTTTAATATCAGCGTAGCTATGATTGAGCCATCTGCTTTCAAAACAAGTATTTTGGATAATTCATCGTCACCTATCCATAAAATTAAAGACTACAATACATTAAGAGGCAAAATTGAAAAGTTTACCACTGATACTTTAGTGAAAAATGCCGAAGACCCGATAATAGTTGCACAAAAGGTACTTGAAGTAGTGCAAACTGATAAGCCCAAATTCAGAAATATCGTTGGTAAAGGCACTTCTGTGTTAATTAATTTACAGCACTTTGCCTTTGGGACTTTAGAAAAAAATGTTCTTAAGCAATTAAACAAAAACTAAAAATATATTTCTTCTAACAATATTAATGATACCAAAATGACAAATACAAATTACAGCTACGCAACAGCCCCCACCAGGTTTGTAGAAGCTAACGGTATAAAATTCGCTTATCGCTCTTATGGCAAAGAAGGTGATATACCTGTAATTTATTTCAATCACTTAGCGGCAAACCTTGATAATTGCGATCCAAGAATTATGGATGCCATTGCAGCAAACCGTCAAATTATTTCTTTTGATTACCGTGGGGTTGGAGCTACTACAGGCGAGCAAGGAGAAAGTATTGCTGATATGGCTAAAGATGGAATCGCTTTTATACATGCTTTGGGTTACAAACAGGTAGATATTCTTGCATTCTCAATGGGTGGATTTATTACTCAAGAAATACTTTTAGCAGAACCGCAATTGGTTCGTAAGGCAATACTTGCAGGCACAGGTCCAAGAGGCGGTGCAGGCATACCGGATGTTGTAGCCACAACTTACAGCGATATTTTCAAATCATTACTCACATTCAGAGACGCCAAATTTTATTTATTTTTTACACAAAATAAACCAGGTAAAGATGCTGCCCGGAGTTTTCTAAAACGATTAAAAGAAAGAAAAGAAAATCGTGATAAAAAAGTAAAATTGTATGTATTGAAAAAACAATTGAATGCAATTAAAAAATGGGGCAATGAAAACCCTATGGATTTAAGTGTATTCAAACTTCCTGTATTTATTGCCAATGGTGATGCCGATAGAATGGTGCCTTCGCCTTTATCAAATGACATGGCAAAGCGTTTCCCGAATGCTCAGTTAAAGATTTATCCTGACTCTGGTCATGGTGGTATTTTTCAATTTCATTCAGCGTTTATACCACAAGCCATTGATTTTTTAAATAAATAAAAACAAAGGAAATGAAAGCATTCGTTGTAAAAAAATACGGCAAAAAAGAAACTTTGCATTTAACAGATGTGAGTGTACCAACAATAAAAGAAAACGAAGTCCTGGTACAAATCCATAGTGCAGGTGTAAACCTTTTAGATTCCATAATGAAATGGGGAGATTTCAAACTCTTTTTACCATATAAAAAACCATTTGTAAATGGGCATGATATGGCTGGTGTCATTACAAAAGTTGGTGCAAAGGTTACGAAATACAAAGCAGCCGATGAAGTGTATTCAAGAGTTGGTGATTATAGAATAGGCACTTTTGCAGAACAAATTGCAGTGCAGGAAAATGATTTGGCATTAAAACCAAAAAATATTTCTATGGATGAAGCAGGTTCAATCCCTTTAGTTTCTTTAACTGCATGGCAGGCTTTGGTAGAAATAGCAAAAATTAAAAAGGGACAAAAAGTTTTTATTCAGGCTGGGTCAGGTGGTGTAGGTACAATTGCCATACAATTAGCCAAACACTTAGGTGCTTATGTAGCCACTACTACAAGCGCAAAAAATATTGATTTAGTTAAAAGCTTAGGTGCTGATTTGGTGATTGACTATAAAACACAAGAATTTGTTACCATACTAAAAGACTACGACCTGGTAATACATAGTAATCGTGACAAGAAAGTATTTGAACAGGCATTAACTGTGCTTAAAAAAGGTGGTAGTCTTATTACTTTAGTTGGCCCTCCCACACCTGAGTTTGCAGCAGAACTTGGATTACCGTGGTATTTAAAATTAATTATGAAATTAGTAAGTTATAATGCAAAGAAAAAAGCTAAACAACTTGGAGTAAAGTTTTCATTTCTTTTTATGAGAGCAGATGGCAATCAATTAGGAGAAATAACCAGACTGATAGAAGACGGCGTTATTAAACCTGTAATTGATAAAGTATTTTCTTTTGAACAAACTAACGAAGCGTTATCGTATGTGGAGTCGGGAAGATCCAAAGGTAAAGTGGTGATTAAAGTAAAATAATTTACTAATCCTTACTATCTTTCGTAGAGTCAGGTCGTTCATACCTTATTTCGGAATAGTATTACTTTGCAGATTTACTTATTTAAAAAAAAATGAAGCCAATTACTTAACTGGCTTCACTTTTTTAGTATGTTATTTTGTAGCATTTTCGGCTTCTTCAATTAAAGCCAACGCTGCTTTTCAGATGCAAAGATTATCAATACAATTATGCGATAAAATGTGCTTCTGAACTTATTGGAATATTCAGCACCTTAGAAATTAAACAATTTTTCTCTGCACCTTTGGTTATGGCTTCAAATTCATCTGCGGTAATGCCATTTACAGAGCCTGTAATAGTAAGATGAACTGCCGTAATACTCAGACCTTCCATTGTTACAGTGGCTTCGGTATCCAATGTTGCAGGGCTTATTCCTTTTTCTGTAAGGATTGCACTTACTGCCATTGTAAAACAACCTGCGTGTGCTGCTGCCAGCAATTCTTCCGGGTTTGTACCTGTTTCCTCTCCTGTAAAACGGGTTTTAAAACTGTAATTGGTTTGGTTTAAAATTCCACTTTGTGTAGTTAAGTTGCCTTTACCTTCTTTTAAACTTCCTGCCCAGTGTGCTTTTGCTGTACGTTTCATTTTACTTATTTTTTTATATAAAAGAATTGATTGTTTGATGTCTATTGATTGTTATTTACTTTCAGTAAGTATAATTTCAGCCAACTTATCGGGCATAGAAATAAATGGGGTATGGCTGCTTGCTAATGTATATACCATAGCAACGTTACCTGCTTTTACCATATACTGTTGTGCCGGGTAACTAATAGCATTGTCATTAACCGTATGGATGTAGGCTTTTTTAACGCTACCGAAGTTTTTTTCTGTCAAATGAACTGGCGTAGCAAGAGGTGCCAATGGTTCGGGTTTAATGTTGGCTGCAATGTATTCCTGAACTTGTTGCGGTGCATCAGCGGCAAAAATGTCTGCTACGGCATCTTTTGAAATGATAGCTGCACCATGCTCCTTATCAATAGTAAGTGATTTGCCAATGTGAGATGCCGGGTCTTGTTTTGCCAGTGCTAAAAGGCTTTCACCATCATGCGGTAAAGCCGCAGCAAGGAATATTAATTCTTTAACCTGTGCAGGAACTTCTTCTGCCACCTGGCTAATTACCATTCCTGCAAAACTATGACCTACTAAAAATACATTTTTACGTTTACCAATAGCCGCTTTTACCTGGTCAACATAAGTTTGAAAAGTAATACCTGCAAATGAAGTGGTATCTTTTCCGTGGCCAGCAAGGTTTACATTGATAACTTCTTCGCCGTTGGCTTTTAACAATGGTACTACTGCATTCCAGGAAGATGAATCAGACCATGCTCCGTGAACAAGCACAATGGTTTTAGACTTCTTACTGATTGTTTTTTGGGCCTGGGCAGCAAAACCGAATACAGTTACTGCCATCACTAATACCACTTTCTTTATGGTGTTTAAACCTGTAAACCGGGTTTTAAAACTGTAATTGGTTGGCTTTAAATTTTCACTTTGTGCAGATGCGTTACCATTACCTTCTTTTAAATTTCCTGCCCAAAGGGCTTTTAATGTACATTTCATTTTTTTGATGTTTTAAATTGCTCGTCGATATTGACAATGTAAAATTGGCAATCAAAACAGAAATGTATTTTGTGGATTAGCCCAATTATTTGGTTTTTTGGTTCAACCGATAATTGGTTGGCGAAACCTCATATTTATCATGAAAGCTTTTGGTGAAATTTGCCAGGTCATTAAATCCACAATCAAAGGCAATATCAGAAATACGTTCATCCGAAACTAAAAGCAGGCCGGCTGCTTTTTCAAGCCTTTTGTTTTTTATGTAATTGGCAGGACTGTCGTTGTAAATTTTTGTAAACTCTCTTTTAAATGACGATAGACTAAAATTGCAATAATCAGCAAGCGTTTCAACAGAAACAGGCGAAAAAATATTGGCTTCAATAATTTGCTTAAAAGAATAAACAGCTGGCGAAAACAATTGCGATAATATTAATTGAATGGCTCCGGCATTTTGGGTTTGTGATAGCAACAGAATGATTTCTTTTAATTTTAAAATTAAAATATCATCGTTTACCAAAGCAGGATTTTCAAAATAGAATAAAAGGCCTTCAATATATTTATTAATTAAAAAGTCGTTGCTTATGTGTTCGCTTGTTTTCCTGGTAATAATGTTGTTAGGGTTTTGCAATAAAGCGGGCATTTCCCTGTCATATATTTTCTTCAGGGTATCAGGGTGAAAATGTATAAGCACCACTTCATTTCTTTTTCCTGTGCCAATATTAATCATTGTGTTTCCAATGTTCCGGCAATTGAGTAAGATGGATTCATTAGTGGCAATAGTTGTAACTTTTTCATCAATGGTATATTGCAAATCACTTTGCAGCATATAATGAAAACAGGCATTGTCGGCTATTGGCATTTTATGCTTAAATGGAGCTTCAATGGCCATAAATTCTAGTAAAGTCTTTCCAAACAAGTCGTATTTCTTATAGTTATTATTCATTACTTAGTGGTGTCAATATTGATTCGTTACATTGGCCTGGAATACAAACGGGATAAATTTGCTATCAATCGGCTAATGTACCAAGTTTTTTAAAAGCGAAAAGCTGAAGTTTGTACTTCAGCCTTGTGTTTGGTAATACATCGTTAGCATTGTCAATTGTTGATTGCTCCTACGTCGAGCCAGTCTGGCAGCAAATCGTTTGTTGGTGACTGGGCTTGTGGTTTAGCGTCTCATTGATATATTTTCATGCACCCATTTAGCTTCTTCGTCGGGTGTTACTTTGTCCAATGTGCTAGTTACTCTGCTAAATGTCGCTTGTGGAAAGTCATAGGGTTTGCTGTCGTCAAAATATGGTCCAACAATACCTAAAATCCAACCGTCTTTTGCTGCCCAGTGTGGTTCGTTTACTCTGTATTTAAAAACTTCATAGTGTACAAAGTTATTCTGTCCGTCAAAGTCTAAAGTCACTCTTTTAATATGTTCAATTTCGTCAGGACAAGCATCAAGTTCAGTCGGGAACTCCAACCAATTTGCAAGATTGCTTTCTGCACTTTTTATAAGAGTATTGTATTCTTTTGGAAAAAGATTTGCTTTGTTGTGATGGGTTAAAAGTTGAAATGCTGTTTGTCTTGTCAATATGTTTTTGGCAAATGGCAATATATCATTTTCCGTCAGTTCTTGTCCGCTTTCAAGTTTGACGTAGAGTTCTTTAACCCTGTCAAAGCGTTCTGCATTGAGTTTCTTGTTTTGCCGCTTAACAGTCACAAGTCTATAAACAACAAACAGTACGATGGCTAATATTATCAGTCCAATTATTATAAAAATTGTTTTCATTCTTTTATCCTGAATTTGTCTGTTTGTAAGTAGCGTCAATAGCCTTGACGCCAATGTTAGAGTATTTGCGAAGGCAGGGAATTATTGATTATCCAGACCTGATTTTGCAAATACTTTTATAACATAGTTATTGGATGAGGTTAAAAAAACTACTGAATTGGCAACTCCCATTTTTTATAGATCTTACTTAAATCAATATTGCAGGCTTTATTGATTAGGGAAGGAAATTCCTCCATTGTAAATGGGCGATTGTTCTTTTTTGACCATTGATATAAATAATGTAAAACATCTTTCATTGATTTTTTACCACCTGTTTTTTCTTTGAGGTAATTATTCATTTCAATTGCCATTAATGCGCCCCGTGAATAAACGCCACGACCCAACCTAAAATCAGCTGAATACATCGTTGATGCGGCTTGCGATAGTTGCTGCAATGAAAGCTTTTTTAATTCAGGCGAAGTATTATACACACTATTATCAAAGTTTGTTTTCATACCTGCAAGTTTTAAAGCATCATAAGGCAGAAACCACATAAAGCCCTCATTGAACCAGATATTGTTTATGATTGGTGGAATCTCCTGCACATAGGGACGGTACGTATCGCCATAACACCGAAGCGGAATTAATGAATGCCCCATATGGTGAAGAAAGGTGGGCATTTTTCTTTTTACTTCATCCATACTCATTGCACTTCTTCTTATACCTGTAGTGTCGCCAAAAAATGTTGAACTGTTTAAATGCTCCATGCCAAATGGCGGATAATTGCCAGGTTCAGGCGGCAGGGATTTGATTAGCATAAGAGAATAATGCTGAAAGGGGAGTTCACCAAAATAATCTTTCAAAATTTCCATGCTCATTGTTTCTTGCAAGCCGTAATCATCAAGCCATTCATTGCCAGTTTGACAATATGAAGCAACAAATAACGGGGTGACGCCTTTAAATTCTTTTACTCTGAAATTATTGCCCATAAAAATCTGGCCATCGGCTAATATATTATAGCTATCAGTTCTAATTTCAAAACTTCCTTTTGCTAAGTGCGTGGTGGGTTGATTGGTAGAAAAGATCGGCCAGTTATCAAATGTGTTGATCGTACATTGAACACTTTGTTTTTCTGTTCCTTCAAGCCAGCCGAAAACAGAATAGTTAAGTATGCCGATAAATCCCGATCTTATTATTGAGGCATCAGATGGTGAAGAATTTCTTTCCATCTTGTTAAGATTAACTTCATACTCAATCCGGGTGATTTGCTTTCCGGAATCGGCGTAAAGCCAGCGTGGAGCATCATTTTCATTTTTAATCATGTTAATCTTTTCGCCAAGATTATTAATTGCATAAACGTCCATTATGAAATGGTCATAGAAAGTAACTCCATAAGTGCCGGGAATTGAGCGGGGTATTATAAAACTTACAGGTGCCGTTAGCGGAGATGAAAGTTGAATAGTAACTTTTAATACAGATGATGTGCTGTCTTTATAGGTTAAAGTATAGCTTAATTGGGCCGAAGCATTTAAACATAAAAAAGAAATGGAAAAGAGAAAAATTAGATTCTTCATGAGTAAATTTTAAAAATAACGTCTTAGGTCTTCAAGTTTAGCACAACGAGTCGAAGCTTTGCGCAGGTCTGGAATTAGCTTGCTTTCGGACTGTAGATTTATAACGTCGGGCCCGGCTACTGTACTAAGTTAGTAAACTGAATTTATAATTAAACTGATTTAAGTTTTGAAACTATCGCCATATAGCCGCTACTAATTAAAGGTTAAGTGTTGATTGCTTCAACGTCGAGCCAGCCAGGTAGCAAACCGCATGTTGTAGGTTGTTTTTAAAGTTTGTAGTCATTAATGTACCAAAGAGTCCACTTGTCGGCCACTTTGTGAAAACCTGACATGAATGTTACTGGTTTTTGGGGGATCTTAAATTCTATTTGAATCTCGTCCTTTTCCTGATTAATGTCTTTTATTTCAATATAGAAACCTGTTGGTGTTGTTGCTTTACTAATGAAGGTTGGTTTTCTATTATCGATTGTAAATTCTCTCAATGATTTTTTATTTAGCTCGTAATACTCTAGAATAGCAGGCTGTCGGTTTTTATATTTGTTAAAGTTGCAATTCTTTATAACAACAGGCAAATTGAAACATAAGTTTAGCACTGAGTCAAGATCTAAAATGAGCTGCTGATTATTTGTCTTCTTTTGTGGGTACTTTATCTCTCTTTTCCTTTCATCTTCGTACTGCCATTGTTGAGTATGGTCAAGGACACAGTATGCGTATCTTAATCTTATATCTACAATGCATGAGTCGCCTTCGATAAGGTAATATTTGTTTATAGTCCCTGCAGTGTTTTGGTAACCATCTTTAATTTCGAGGGTATCGTTATATATTTGGTAAGTCCCAACTTTGGTTTTATACCCGAAATGCCCTCTGGAAGCCCATTTAAATGTCCCGTCTTTTAAGAACTCAAACTTCCAAAATGTACTTGCCCAGCCTCCGTCATAATTCCGTTCAATTGTGGTTTGTCCAAAAGTTGAAATACGAGTAAGTGTCAATATTGCTATTAAGAAAAACAGGAATCTCATAAAAAATAACCTACAACAAGCAGGTATTACCGATGGTGGGGAAATAGAATTCCGTCCCCCCGGAACCGCTGCCTGGCTTTTTGATAAAGTTAAATATTAAGAACTAAAGTTGGGCTTTATTCGTCGAGCCCGGCTACTGCACTAATTTAATAAACTGAATCTATTTTAAAGAGATATAAGTTTTAAAACCGTCGCCACATAGCCGCTATTATAAAAGGTTGATTGCTGATTGTTACAACGTCAAGCCAGCCTGGCAGCAAGCCGAATCTTGTGTGCAATGCTTATTTGTAACGAGATGCTATTTTTTCTTTTCCTGTCGAATTATATAGCCCATCTTTTTTCAAAGTAAGAATGTAGTTATTGCTTTTATCAATCTTTGGATTGGAAATGAAGAAAAATTCTTTTGGAAAATTTATTACAACCTCCTTATCGCTTGTATTTAAATCAATGTATAGCCATTTGCCATATAGTGCATAAGCCGCACCTATTCGTAACGACTTATATTTACTTGTGCTAATGATAAGTTGGCCTTTGTCATTTAGCTTAAATGGTTTAAAAAAAATGTCTGACCGTTCAATTGCATCTATTTTCAAATAATTATCAGAAAAGGGAACATTGAATCGATCCTTGAACGAAATTTTTATAGTCGAGTCGGTAGATGCTATATTTTCTTTGATATTAAGAAAAGGAATAGTAGTATCTATTTTTTGAAAATTTAAAATTATTTTGTTGCTTTTTAATTGATATGTGCCTAAAGAAATAAAACCTTTTCCCTCACAGCCGCCTTGAATGTAAAATTTACCTGCAGAGTCAAAAATATAAGTATTAGAACAAACCTCTTGTGAATACGAGAACATCATTTTAGTCTTTAATTGTCCGTGCAAAATTGAGAATGCAAGAATAAATAATAGAGTTATCTGCGTCTTAGGGATCATAGCATTGCACACAACAGGCAGTTATTACTGTTGGTGGAGAATTTAATATTTGTCCGCCCGGAACTGCTGCCAGGCTTTTGGATAAAGTTAAATAGTAAGAACTAAAGTTGGGCTTATTCGTCGAGCCCGGTTATTGCACTAAATTAATAAACTGAATTTATTTTAAACAGATCTAAGTTTTAAAGCCGTCTAAATATAGCCGCTCCTAATTAAAGATTAATTGCTAATTACTTCAACGTTGAGCCAGCCAGGTAGCAAACCGTTTGTTATAGACTGCCGCTATTCGTCGAAGTGAGAACCAGGTTTTATTTGATTGGAAAACTTGTTCTTTATTAAAAGTCCATTTATGAATTTTCGGAATGGCTTACTGAGTCCATCTAAAATGTAATATGCGTCTTTTCCTTTTCCTTGTTTACCTTGTTTTTGTGCGGGTATGTCAATTGTCGAATGAAGTCTATTGCAACTCAGGCAAATAGTGACTTGTCCAACAATTTTATTATTTAAAAAATATACAAAGCCACAATGTGGGTCAAAACATGCCGCAGTCCCGTTGCCATAAGATTTTTTGTCGCCAAGTCGTGCATTTACTTTTTTAATTGTCTCTTTGTCGAGTTGGACTTGCTTAAAAATTGTTTGAAGAAACTTTCCGTTATTGTCCACAATAGCATCTCCTTTTTCCCCAGACTCTTGAAAGTCGTACATTATTACTTTGTCAAACTTAAGAGATGAAAAAGGGTTTTTAGTTTGTCCATATGTGAACAAAGTTGCGGCTAAAAATATAAGTACTGCTAAAACTTTCATTAGGGAGCTCAAAGTGGTTGCCTATAACGTGGGCGGCTTGCTGCTGGGCTGGAGATTTATAACGTCGAGCCCGGCTACTGCGCTAAATTAATAAGCCGAATTTGTTTTTAACTGATCTAAATTTTAAAACGGTCGCCACATAGCCGCTGCTGATTAAAGATTTATTGTTGATTGCTCCAACGTCGAGCCAGCCTGGCAGCAAACCGTTAGTTAGCTGTTCGTTTTTCTTTGGTTTGTCAAAACCAGTTTTTCTACAACTAGCAATTGCAAAAGTATTTTATGGATTCTTGGTGACCGTCAGCACTAATTAAACAGCAATGAATAATTTAAAATGTTTTTACTACGAAAACCTAAAATGACAACCAACGTTTACGTCTTGCTGCCGGATTGTAAATTTATAATAACAAACCAACCTGCAGCAAAATTGAATGTTAATGGAGTTTAGTTGCCTGAAATTAATTGTTGCAACTTTTCTTTGTTGTTTTTATATGTTTCAATTTGCCCAATTTTAGATAAAGTATAACTTCTCAAAAAGTCATTTGCTGTATCGCTATGATTTGTTTTTTTATTTTTAACATTGTTTCTAATTGCCTGGATTGTCCTAATAAATCCCCATGGAATTCCCCACCAGCCAAGCAAAGCAGTTTTTGTCAAAGCACTTTCATTTGCTTTATCTAAACAGTGTGGACATCCAACTTTTAATTTTTTGCTATACTGAGTAAAGAGTATAAAACTCATCACCTCACTTACCATTGTAGCATTTAATTGAAAATGAGAAGTGCCACAAGTGGGGCAATCTAATTGTCTAATGATGTTACAGTAGTTGTCAACTTCTTCAATTGAGTAAGTTTTATTTTGTGCTTCCAGGCCTTTTACAATACTTGTATCAAGTTTGCGTCTGATGATTTCTTCTTTCACAACTTCTAATGCTTCTGGCGTCAAACCAACAGCGTCCGTTGTTGCAGCTTGTATAAGTTCAGCGTCTGTTTTACGTTGATAATTTTCTCTTATAAATTGAATGTCTATTCCTGTGCTCATTATATTGTTTTTATTTTTTTTGATTACCGCAAACATTCACTGCTCACTTTTAATAATTGCCCAACTCTCTTGTCAGCATAGCTTCGCTATCCTCAGTTACACAGGCTAAGCAAATTGGTTGTTGAATATAATCCTAAAACTTTAAATTTTTATAAAGGCCAGGTATTTATTTTATGCAGCAATGCCCGTTAGTAATATAATGGTTTTTTAATATTTAATGACTTCCGTATTTGCGGATAGTTGCCATTTTTTTACTACATGTGTATTTGTATTATGGCTAATGGTATTATCAAATTCTGTAAAAAAAGTTCAGACCTTCACCAGTTGTATAGGTGCTTTGGTTTATACAATAATGGTTTCTCAATGCTAAAAAAATTGTACTGCTGTTGATCTTGCGCAATTCCGTGGTGGATTGAAGTGGTAATAAGGGCTGGTTGATTCAGTTTTTCATCCCTGGTAGTTAAAAGGCACTAAAAACTTCTTTCTTTTGCTATTTTTTTCCTAAGAAATGATGCTAAGTAATCCATTGGTACTGAATTTGCACAAAGCCGGTGATTAGCTTATTTTTACTGAATTATTAAACACCGGCTCCCACTGGAAAAACCGCAGAAAATAAAGATCTATACTGTATCGTCGCTACTGGCGGTATATATTGCAGCTCTCGCTGTTTTTCCAACCTCACGTTTGTGGGTTACCATAGTTTTCGCACTGGTCTTTATTGCTGTGTTAGTTCCCAAACATTTTTTCCGCAGCCTGCTTATATTATTGGGCCTGCTCCTTATCAGCTTCTTATTGGTGCAAACCAGTCCTGTTCAGAATTGGCTGGCCGGCCAGGCTTCGGCACGTCTTTCAAAAGGGTTAAACACCCGTGTATCTGTAAAACATGTCAACTTTTCTTTTTTCAGCAAAATGCAGATGGAAGGTGTTTATGTAGAAGATAAAAACAAGGATACATTATTATATGCCGGCAAACTTAAGGTGAACATAAACGACTGGTTTTTCCTGCGGGATACTGCCGTGCTCCAATATATCGGACTGGAAGATGCCACCATTTACCTGGAACGGACAGACACAATCTGGAACTACCAGTTTATTGCCGACTATTTCTCCGGAAATCCAAACAAGACCGCCGATACTTCAACCAAAAAAAGCATCCAGTTGCAATTGCAAAAGCTGGAGCTTAAAAATATTCACCTGCTTAAGCGAGATGGCTGGAGGGGAGAGGATATGGGCCTTTTCCTGGCATCGCTTAGCATAGATGCCCGCACTATCGATTTCAATAATAAACTGGCCGATATAAAAGATGTTTCTATTGTAGAACCTATTTTCTCTATCAGCAATTACGAAGGGAAACGAAAAATTAAACCACCGCCTTTTTACAGGGATCCAAATGATACCGCACTTTTCTGGAACCCCGGCGGGTGGAAGATACTGGCCAGCACAGTCACCATCAGCAATGGGTTTTTTAAAGACGAAAAAAAATCAGACCGCAAAGACTATTATTATTTTGATGCCCAGCATATACAGTTCTCTAACATTAATGCAAAGTTCAGCAACCTTACGTTTGTAAAAGATACCGTTAGTGCCGGCATTACCTTTGCCGCAAAAGAAAGAAGTGGTTTTGAGGTAAAAGATTTTAAAGCCAACATGAAGTGGCAGCCCCGTGCCATGGAGTTTAACAGCCTGGATATACATACCAATAAAAGCAGGCTTACCAATTACTTTGTAATGCGCTACAATAATTTCGACGATATGGGCGACTTTATTGAAAAAGTGCACATGCAGGGCGCATTTAAAAATGCAGTGGTGCACAGCGATGATATTGCTTTTTTTGCACCAGCACTTGAAAACTGGAAAAAAGAAATTGCTATAACCGGCGCATTGCAGGGTAGCGTAAGCAACCTCCGCGGAAAAGGAATATTGCTTAAAGCGGGCAACAGCACTACACTTAATGGTGATATTACCATGAAGGGCCTGCCAGATATTGACAAGACATACATCGATTTTAAATCGAACGATTTCAGGACTACTTATGCAGACGTTGTAACGGTGGCGCCTAAGCTAAAATCTATTGATGAACCACGGTTCGATAAACTGCAGTTTATTCATTTCCGTGGAAATTTTACCGGTTTTATTAAAGACTTTGTTACAACAGGCAGTATAGAAACTGGTCTTGGTACCATAGTGGCAGATATCAATATGAAGTTTCCGGCAAATGATAAACCAACTTATACAGGTAAAATATCATCTGCTGGTTTTAAGATGGGCAGTTTTGTAGATTACGATAAACTGGGCAATATTGCTTTTAATGTAGGTATTAAAGGAAGCAGTTTTGCAGTAAAAGATATTCAGGCTAAACTTGATGGTACAATTACAGATCTCGATTTTAATGAGTACAGTTATAAAAATATTAAGGTAAACGGAACACTTTCACGCCGTTTGTTTAATGGAGAACTGCATGCAGATGATGAAAATCTTGGTCTTGCTTTAAATGGATTGGTAGATTTCAGTCAAAAAGAACCTCGCTTTAATTTCTTTGCCTCGGTAGCCAAAGCAAATCTTAAGAGACTGAAATTGTATAAAGACGATATTGATTTTAACGGCAATCTTCGTTTTGATTTTACCGGAGATAATATTGATGACTTCCTCGGCACTGCAAAAATTTACGACGCTGCTATTTTTAAAAATGGCAGACGTATTTCTTTTGATTCATTAAGTATAGAATCTAAAAGAACCGGTGCCAGCAAAAGTATAGTAGTAGAAAGCAATGAGTTTGATGCAGCTATTGCCGGAGAATATTCTATACGTGAGCTGCCTGCTGCCTTCCAGATTTTTTTAAACCGCTATTACCCCAGTTACATTAAACCATCAACCAGAAAAGTTACCAACGAAAATTTTAGTTTTGTCATCACCACAAAAAAGATTGATGATTATCTTGACTTTGTTGATAAAAACCTTAAAGGCTTTAATTTCAGCAATATCAGCGGCCGCATTAACAGTAAAGAAAATTTGTTTAACCTCGATGCAGATGTGCCGCAGTTCAGTTATAAAAACATTATTTTCTCCAATACCAACCTGCAGGGCAGGGGCAACCTGGATTCGCTGGGCATAGCACTTGCCGTTGGCGATGTATCTGTAAACGACAGCCTGCATTTTCCGGCTACTAAAATAAATGTGCGGTCTGCCAACGATATTTCAAAAATCAATATTACTACCAGCGCCAGCCAAACACTTAACGCTGCAGATATTTCTGGTACATTTCAAACAAGAAGCAATGGCTTTAGTGTGATTTTTGATCCCTCTACTTTTGATATTAATGGTAAAAGATGGACAATTGATAAAAATGGAGAACTGACTTTAACCCGCGACATTATTACTACAGAAGGATTAAAAGTGTACAGCGGTGACCAGGAAGTACTGGTCACCTCTCATCTTTCTGAAACAGGCAGGGGAACAGATCTTAATGTAGATTTAAAAAAAATAAACATTGGCGACTTTGCGCCCTTTTTTGTAAAAAGCAACCGGTTGGAAGGTTTGCTTACCGGTGCGGTTGTTGTAAGCGATCCCTTTGGCAATATGAATGTAGATGTAAATGCTACCGCAGAACAGTTCAGATTAGATGATGATTCTATTGGCAAACTGCAGCTTACAACAGCTTATTCAAAAGCATCGGGCAGGGTAGTGGTATCGGGTTTATCAGAAAACAAAAATTATAATTTCGATCTCAATGGTTTTATTAATACAGCAGACAGTACAGGCACCGGTATAGATCTTACTACAAAGCTTAATGATAAAACCAGCATTCATCTTCTTGAGAAATATGTTGCTGGTATTTTTAGTCACCTTAATGGTTTTGCTGTGGGCAACTTAAGGGTGGTTGGTAAAGGAAGCAATTTAAAATACCTGGGAGATCTAGCGCTTACGGATGCCTCATTAACGGTTGATTATACAAAATGCACTTACCATATTGCAAAAGCAAATGTAAAAATGCAGGAAGACGGAATAGATTTCGGCACCTTTCAGATAAAAGATGAACTGAACAATACAGCCGATGTACAGGTAGGTAAACTCTACCATAATAATTTTAAAGACATGGCTTTTGATTTCCGCGTTAAAACAAACCGGTTGTTATTAATTAACACCACAAACGTGGATAACAAACAATTTTACGGCCGTGCTATTGGTAAAGCCACTTTTAGTTTTAAAGGCCCGCAGGAAGACATGCACATGGATATACAGGGCGAACCTACAGATAGCACCAATATTTTTCTGCCCATTAGCACCAGCCGTGTAAATGGCGAGGCTGATTTTCTTACATGGAAAGTGTACGGTAAAGAAATGCAGGAAACAAAACAAAAGAAAATTGAAAGCAACCTTACCGTAACACTTAAAATGACAGCCAATAACCTGGCAAGGGTGAATGTAATTCTTGATGAGGCCGCAGGAGATATGATAAGCGCTGTTGGCCATGGTATATTGGATATGCGTGTTGGTACCAGCGAAGATCTTTCTTTAAGCGGAAGGCTTGATATTGATAAGGGTGATTATACTTTTTCGTTTCAGTCTATCAAAAGAAAATTTAAGTTGAGGGAAGGGGAATCTAATTATATACAATGGGCTGGCGATCCTTATGATGCAGACATTAATGTAGTAGCAGAATACACAGCACCTAATGTTCGCTTTAGCGATTTAGGTACCAACAACAACCCAACATTGGCTTATTTCAATACCAGTGTAAAAAATTATGTAGGCGATGTACTGGTGAAGACAACCATAACAGGCAAACTTAAAAAACTGGATTTCAGGTTTGATATTGAATTGCCGCCTAATAGTTCTCTGGCTACCAATCCCGATGCTGCTGAACTATTGAAGTTTGTACAGCGTGATGAAAATGAAAGAAACAAACAAAGCTCATTGCTGATTGTGTTTAACAGCTTTGGCCCGCTATCAACTTCAACCAATGTATTTAATGCAGGTGCTACTGCCTTCCAGGGTATTGTTCTTAATAGTCTTTCCGGGGTACTTTCAAATCAGCTTAGTAAAACGTTTAGTGGTTTGTTGCAAAATGCTTTTAAGGATCCCACTTTTCACATCAACATCAACGCATCTCTTTACAACGGTTCTACCATTACAGATGCTACTACCAGTACACAGTATATACCAGACAGGATGAATACCAATTTTTCTGTAAACAAAAGTTATTTTAATGAACGGCTTACTTTTATTGTTGGTAGTGCCATTGACTTTGCGTTATCAAACAGTGCAGGTAGTGCAAATACAAAAAACAACTTCCAGTTTTTGCCCGATGTTACAGCACAATTGAAATTAACTTCAGACGGTAAAATACTGTTCAATATCTTTTACAAGGAAAACCGGAATTACATTACCACTGTTTCTACCAAGCAAAGCCGCAGTGGCGCCAGCATCTCTTACCGCAAAGAGTTTGAAACAATTGATGATTTGTTTAAAAGAAAAAAACCAAAAGAAGTAAAGAAGGCTGCAGATGCGGGGAATAACCAGTAGAATTAGCTGCGAGTTATTAGCTGTGAGCTACAAGCCGTTAGCTGCAAGTTATTAGCTACAAGCTGTTAGCTATTAGCTGCAAGCTTATTAGTTTCGAAGAAACTCTCTGTGTTTATATCGCCTTAATGGTTATTGCCATGAAAGCTTGTCCAATTAAACCCTGCATTTTGCTTTATAAATAACCCCTGTGCTTCTCTGTGTTCCCGTGTCTCCGTGGTGAAGAAGAGCTGCAAGCTGTTAGCTATTAGCTGCAAGCTTATTAGTTTCGAAGAACACTCCGACCGTGCACTTCGCTTTAATGTAAATATTCCCAGTGCTTCTTACTGTTCCCCCTGTCTCAGTGGTTAAAAAAAATATGGTTAGTACCGACTACTTCAATATATCATGCCCCATTTTGTCTTTCTTGGTCTGTAAATATTTTTCGTTGTGCGGATTGGGTACAGCTTCAATGGCTACGGTTTCTACAATCTCAATACCATAACCAAGCAAGCCGGCCCTTTTGCGGGGGTTGTTGCTCATGAGGCGCAACTTATTTACACCGAGGTAACGTAAAATTTGTGCGCCAATGCCATAGTCTCTTTTGTCCATAGGAAAACCAAGATGTATATTGGCTTCTACGGTATCCATTCCTTCTTCCTGTAATTTATAAGCCTTTAACTTGTTTACAAGGCCAATGCCACGCCCTTCCTGGTTCATGTATAAAACAATGCCCTTGCCTTCTTTTTCTACCATCTCCATTGCTTTGTGCAATTGTTCGCCACAATCGCAGCGCATAGAACCCAGTATATCGCCGGTAAAGCAGGAAGAGTGAACGCGGGTTAAAACTGGTTCATCTTTTTTCCATTCACCTTTAATTAGAGCAAGGTGTTCATTGGTAGATCCTTTTTCTTTAAAAGCAATCAATTTAAAATGGCCATATTGTGTCGGCATATCCACCCTTACAATTTCTTCTATCAGTGAATCTGTTTTGAGGCGATATTCAATAAGGTCTTTTATAGAAACCAGCTTAAAATCGAATTTCCTGGCAATTTCTTTTAACTCGGGAAGCCTTGCCATACTGCCATCTTCATTCATAATTTCTACAAGTACGCCTGCAGGTTCAAAACCGGCAAGTCGGGATAGATCAATAGTAGCTTCAGTATGCCCTGCCCGGCGGAGTACACCGCCTTTTTTTGCCCTTAGCGGAAAAATATGTCCCGGTCTGCCCAGGTCTGAAGGCTGTGTTGCAGGATCGATCAATGCCTGAATGGTCTTGGCCCTGTCGTTTGCAGAGATACCGGTTGTGCATCCATGTCCCAGTAAATCAATTGATACGGTAAAAGCTGTTTCGTGAAGTGCGGTATTATTATTAACCATCAGATCGAGCTGTAATTCATCGCAACGCTCTTCTACAAGTGGTGCACAAATAAGGCCACGGCCATATTTGCTCATAAAATTTATGGTTTCGGGAGTGGCGTTTCTTGCAGAAGTAATAAAATCACCTTCATTTTCGCGGTCTTCGTCGTCTACTACTATAATAAGTTTTCCACGTTTAATATCCTCAATGGCACTTTCTATACTATCCAGCATAATGATGAAAATTTCTGCAAAAATAACGATTGCCAGAGGCTTTATGTTTAAATATAATTGCTTGGCTACCCCATTTCCGCCTTTCTTTCTAATTCAAAAACCCTAAAAACTGAACATCAGCAGATTAAGATCAGATTAATAATGGGCGTCTTAAAAAATTTTTTGCCGGGCTGATGCTTATTGCGTGCTGTAAACAGGGTGTTTGGGTATTTCCCATTTTAACTCCAAATGAATTAATTGTGATCTATAAACAACTTATGCAGCTTTCAAAGGCCGCCGATTGCCTATTGTCGGGAAACAATTATGTTTGCTTTAACAATCAATCAAATTTCTTTTCTTTGCAGAAGATCAAAAACAAAACTATATGCTTAAGAAAATTACAGGCTTCTTAACTGTTTTGCTTGCACTTTCTATTACTACCATGCAGGCACAGGTTACTACCAGTGCCATTACAGGAACCGTGACTGACACTAAAGGCGAAACACTACAAGGCGCAACCGTAGTGGCCGAACACCTTCCTTCCGGTACAAAGTACAGTACTGTTTCTAAAAAAGGCGGTGTGTTTAATTTGCAGGGCTTAAGAGCTGGCGGCCCTTACACGGTAACCATCAATTTTGTTGGTTATAAAGCCCAGGTTACAGAAAATGTAACACTTACTTTGGGTGATGCTTATAGCATTAATGCTGAAATGGTTTCCAGCGCAACAGATCTTACTGCAGTAACTATTACTGGTCAGAGAAGACGTTCCCTTGCAGACAAAAACGGCGCCAGCACAAATATTACGCCGAGGATGCTGAGTACTTTGCCTACTATTACAAGAAGTATTACAGACTTTACCCGTGTTACACCACAGGCAAATGGAACCAGTTTTGCCGGCAGGGATAACAGGTTGAACAACGTAACTGTTGATGGTGCTAACCTTAATAACAACTTCGGCCTTTCAAGCGATTTGTTACCCGGTGGTGGCAACCCCATTGCACTGGATGCATTCTCAGAAATCTCCGTAAACATTTCTCCGTTTGATGTAAAACAATCTGGTTTTACAGGAGCGGGAGTAAGCGCAATTACAAAAAGTGGTACCAATACATTTCACGGAAGTGCGTATTATTCTTATCGCAACCAGAGCTACAATGGTACTAACGTAGCAGGCGTAAAACTTGCTGCACCTGCTGCAACTGATAATAAAATTTATGGTGGCACACTTGGTGGGCCAATCATTAAAAATAAATTGTTCTTCTTTGTTAGCGGCGAAATTGAAAAAGGTAGTGCACCCGGTGTAACTTATTCACCAAAAGGTGGATCTGGAAGCGGAACAGTTTCTAACGTGCCTATTGATTCTTTAAGGGCATTGTCTACTTATCTTAACAGCAAGTATAAATTCGATCCAGGTGTGTATGATAACTTCCCTGGCTTTACTTCAGAAAACTATAAAATATTGGGCAAGCTTGACTGGAACATCAGCAGTCAGCATAAGCTTACAATAAAGTATAGCGATTTCAAAAACACAGGTTATTCTCAGCCAAGTGCCAGTGGTGGTATCAACGGTGCCAGCGGACAGAGTGGTATTATTAGCTATACACCAACTCCCGGCAGGTTCGGTCCAAATTCAATGGCCTTTAATAATGTGAACTATAAAATAGTAGATAAAGTAAGATCAGGTTCAATAGAACTGAACAGTAACTTCCATGGCAAATTTGCCAACCAGTTCCTGGCTACACTTACTAAAATCAGCTCTATAAAAGATCACGATGGAGCTACGTTTCCTTTTGCAGATATAATTGGTTTAACTGCAGGAAGCAAAAACAACTACATGAGTTTTGGTAATGAGCCTTTTAACGGTAACAATAACCAGGTTATAAACGATGTCTATACTGTTACTGATAACTTCAGCTATTTTGCTGGAAAGCATACTTTAACTGCTGGTGTAAATTACGAATACCAGAAAGTAGGAAATATGTTTATGCCAGGTTCGCAAGGTTATTATGTATTTGGATCGCTGGATGATTTTATAAATAACCGTGCACCAAAATTATTCTCACAAACATATTCACTTGTTCCAGGACAGGATGCAGTTTTTTCTGCAAACCTGAAAGTAGCTCAACTTGGATTGTATGTACAGGATGAAGTAAACATCAACCCACGTTTTAAACTTACTTATGGTTTGCGTATAGACAAACCAATTTATCCTGAAGCACCATTAGAAAATCCTGCAATTACTGCATTGTCTTTCTATGCTAAAGACGGTAGCCTTACGCATTACAATGGCGGGGCATGGCCAAAATCTAAATGGTTGTTGTCTCCACGTGTAGGTTTCCGTTGGGATGTTGATGGCGATAAGAAAATGATTGTACGTGGCGGTACTGGTGTGTTTACAGGACGTGTTCCTTTTGTATACCTCACCAACCTGCCAAGCACAAGCGGTATGTATACATTCGGTACGCTGGTAACAAGCAACCTGCAGAATTACCTGTTCAACCCGGATCCACATGCATACAATCCTTTCTACAACACAACTTTGGATCCTACATTGTTCCCAACAAAAGCGGGTACTGTAGCACCAACCGGCGGCTTTGCGCTGATAGATCCTAATTTCAAATTTCCACAGGTTTGGCGTACAAACTTTGCTATTGATAAACAATTGGGCAAAGGATGGGGCTTAACACTTGAATTGTTGTATACAAAAGATTTGAACAACGCTGTTATCCGCAATGCAAACCAGAAAGCAACAGATACAGTTGTAAATGTTGGTCCTGGCGATACACGCGGACGCTTCAGCAGCTCAAGCAACAATTTGCGCAGGCTTAACCCAACTATTGCAAATGCAGTAGTACTTGAAAATACCAGCAAAGGTGGTTCAATTGCATTAACTGCATTGCTTACAAAAAGCTTCTCTCACGGATTGTATGGTTCATTGGGTTACACCTATACATATGCTAGTGAGGTTACCGCTAACCCCGGCAGCCAGGCAGCTTCTGTATGGAGTGTAAACGCTACTTCGGGTACGCAGAATGATCAGCAACTTTCTTATTCTCAATATGCTGTTCCGCACCGTATTGTTGCTACACTTTCTTACCGTGTAGAATATTTCAAACACCTTGCTTCTACCTTCACATTCTTCTATGAAGGTGCTTCACAAGGAACTTACACGTATATCTACAACGGAGATATTAACCAGGATGGTAACTCTGCAGACTTGATGTATATTCCTAAAAATGCATCAGAAATTACATTTGTAAACCTGCCTGCAAGCGGTACAACACCTGCATTTACTGCACAGCAGCAATCAGATGCATTCTTCCAGTTTATATCTAAAGATCATTACCTGGCAAACCATATGGGACAAACTTCAGAAAGAAACGCCGCAAGGTATCCTTTCTATCACCGTGTGGATTTCAACTTCCAACAAGATCTGTTTACCAATATTGGCAAAAATAGGAATACACTTCAGTTCAATATGTCTGTTGTTAACTTCCTCAATTTGCTTAACCACGATTGGGGTATCAGGAAACAAACCATTGTTACCAACCCGCTTAAGCTGGTTTCAGTTACAAATGGAACGCCTACTTACCAGTTAGCAACATTTAATGGCGACCTCGTAAGACAACCATACATCAATGTAAGTTCTACAACAACTACATGGGGTATTCAATTGGGTGTTAAATACCTGTTCTAAACAAATGGGTATTTGATTAGCGTAAATAAATTTCTGCAAACAGCCGTTGTACATTACAACGGCTGTTTGCTTTTATACAAGCTATACTAACAATCAGGTCTGGTTGTAAAACTGGATAATAGCAGAATATTATGAAGGAAGGCTATCCTGCGCAGGGACAACAATAATTGCATCTTTTCTTTCCAGCCAGTTGTTGAATATGGTATAGAATACCGCTACTATAATAGCACCTTTAAACATACCGGTAAAACCCCAAGATACCATGCCGCCGATAACGCCAAGAAACAAAACAAGAAAAGGCAGTTTACCACTTTTTGATATAAGCAATGGTTTTACTACTGCATCTACTACCAATAAAGCAATGCCATAAATAATCATAAATATGGCCCAGCCTGTGTGCCCCTGGATAAATAGCCAGATAATCAGTGGTATCCAAACAGGGAGTGGCCCCACTTGTATAATTACCAGGAAAAAAACCAATGCGGCAATGCCCAGCGAAAAAGGAATGCCAGCTATTAAAAGCCCTGTCCATGCAAATGCTGCTGCAATTAATGCAGTGCCCATAATGCCTACAGATACACCTTTAATAGCCATCGCGGAAGTGCTTAACAAAGCATCTGCATCTTCTTTGCCAAGTATATGTTTTAAAGCATTTGATACCGGCGTAAGCATTTTACTGCCGCCATGCAAAAAGAAAGCAGATACAATAATGCCCAGTATAATTTCAGACGCAGCACCAAATACGCCAGCGCCTTTGGTAAGTATGCCATGCAATACTGCTTTTATCTTGTCTTCATGTACGGCTAATGCTGCTTTTGGTTCTTCCTGCACCTGTTTATAAAAATCGGCAATGGGTTCTCCAACTACAGGTATATTGCTTACCTCAGGAGCTAGCGGTGGCAAGCCATTTTGTTTTACATCACTTATAAAATGACTGATATCTTTTATGTGGTGACTAAGCGATGATATCATGTATAAAAAAGGCTGTGCAATAATGGCAATCAACAAAAAAGCATAAATAACCGCAGCAAGTTTTCTTCGGCCTTTTAATAAATTAACCAGTTTCTCAAAAAGGTTTGCAAAAGAAACAGAGAAAATTAAAGCAAAAGTAAAAATGCCGAGGAAAGCTTTCAGCACATCAAACAACGCATACAAAAGGCCAAGAAAGCACAAGACTATTAATAATGTTTCAATGGTGTCTTTTGATTTTTTTTTTAGTGCAGGAAGCATGACAGTTATTTTAAGGTAACTTAAAAATAATAAAAACGGGTCACATGCCTGCGTGAGCACATTATGCATTGTAGAAAATACAAGATGCAGCTATTGTTACCGTGTAAGCCTGTAAATAAGCAGTGCAGTTCTTTTTATGAGTTTTGGATATTCAGCAAGGTTAATAATTTCTCCGGGTGCATGAGCACCCTTGCCCGATGCGCCTAAACCATCGAGGCAATTAAGATAACTGGCGATATAAGAAATATCACCTGCGCCTCTTGCACCTGGGTCGCCGGCAGCTACTGCACCATAACCAAGCGCATTGCTGATATCATTTACAATTGTTACCAGGGAATCATTTCCGGGAGTTGGTGGCATAGATGGAATGCCATCCCTGAAACTAATAGATGCACTTGTACCCGGCAGGTGTTCTGCAACTATCATGCGCATGGTATCCCTTGCTTTTTCTTTTTGCTGTTCTGATAGAAACCGCAAGTCGCCAATAACAATTGTTTTAGGCGAAATGATATTTGTTTTTGAAACCGTAGATCCTTTTTGCGCAGCATCATCGTACTGTACATCGGAGCCGCCAATAAACAATGCAGGATTAAAAGTAAGAAATGGTTGTGTGCTTAACTTTTCGCGGAATGTGTTTACAATTCTTGCTGCTTCATAAACACTTCCATAACCCGCTTTGCCAAATATGCCAGATGAATGTGCCTGCTTTGCTTCTACTTCAAGTTTCCATTCGCTTGCACCACGGCGGGCAGTAGCAACAATATTTAAGCCTGTTGCGCCTTCAAAAGCCAATGCAACATTATGTTCCTTCGCCCTTTCAATAAAATCTCCTCTACTAATTTCGCGTGGCTCACCTGCATTCTCTTCATCGCCTGTAAAATATACGGTGATGCTTGTATTGTCCAGCAGTTTTTGCTGCTGAAGCGATTTTAATGCAGCAATTATCATAACATCACCTCCTTTCATATCATTAACGCCCTGCCCGGTAGCCGTTGTATCATTTAGCATTGTAAAAGGATTGGGTGGCATTGAGGGTTCAAACACAGTATCAAGATGACCGATAAGCAAGATCTTTTTCCCTTTTTTTCCTTTGCGATATGCAACAAGATGGCCTGCTCTTTTTAAAGAATCGGGCATTGCAATCCAGGTTACCGTAAAACCAAGTGCCTGTAGTTCTTTTGCATACAACTGACCGGTTTTCTTTACACCTTCTATATTAAAAGTGCCGCTGTTGATATTTACAGACGCTTTCAGGAGTTCTATAGTAGCAGGCATACCTGCATCAATGCCGGCTGCAATTTTTTGTTCCACTTTTGAAAGCTGCTGAGCCTTTGCGGCAAAGAAAATTAAACAGAAAAATGCAAGGCTGAATTGTTTTCTCATGTAGCCGGGTTTTGTACCGGAAGTTAACCATTTATCGGGTAAATGCAGTGCTGGCCATTTGCGCTGTAGTGTGGCGCCAAAAAAAATCCCGCCGTGTGGCGGGATGCACTAATCAGTTACCAATAACCATTAAACCTTATCCTTTTACTAAGTTAATGCAGTGGATATAAAAAAAAATTTTTTGTTTAAATATTTGAAAAAAACAATTTCTGCGTTGTGCATTAGCGTTAGTGGTAATAGAAAACCATTAGCATTTATGTCCACTTTTTTTTTATAATTAAAAAGAGGAATGATTTGGATTTGAAATCCCTGCAATGCGCTGAGGGTGCCAGTTTTAGGTCCGTAAACTTGTCATGGAAAAATATTTTTTACCTAAAATTTTGAAACGTACGTTTTTAATGCATACCTTTAAACTATGAAACAGTCAAAAGGCGAAAGTAAAAGCAGTTTGCAGGTGCCTACAAAAACAGAGCTTGATGTATTGCAGGTACTCTGGCAAAACGGCCCGTCTACTGTTCGTTTTGTGCACGATAAATTAAATGAACAGAAAGAAATTGTACAATATACGTCTACATTAAAACTAATGCAGGTGATGAAGGAAAAAGGCATGCTTGAGCGGGATGAAAGCAATATGAAGCATGTGTATAGTGCTGCTATTGCAGAAGAAAAAGTAAAAGGCAATATGCTGAAGCGTTTTGTAGATTCTATGTACAATGGTTCTGCCAGCAGCCTCATGATGGCGTTGCTGAAAAATGATAAGACTTCAGATGCAGAACTGGAAAAAATGAAAGAACTGCTTTCGTCTGTCAATAAAAAGAAATAAATCTATGCAAACCAGCTTTGTCGTTTTTTTTGTAAACAGGATTGTTGCAGCATTCAGCGGAATGTTGCTGCATTCGTTATGGCAGGGGGCAATTTTTGCACTGGCTGCTTATATACTGATGATTGTTACAAAAAAACAGAAAGCAGCTATAAGATATAACCTGGTGCTTTTATTATTTGCGGCATTCTTATTCACCAGCATATTTACTTTTATAGCAAGGTGGAATGCTTACACTACAGAAAGCAGTTCAGCAACATTTACAATGGGGCTGAGTAAAAAAGTTTCGGCATTGTTTACCGGTAATTTTTTATGGGTGAAACAGCTGCTGGATGCCTGTGCTAATTTTTTTACAGCAAATGCGCCATTGGTTGTGCTGGTTTGGTTTGTGGTATTTACTTTCAGGCTCACAAAAATTATTACTGCAATTATATACAACCAACGTGTAAAAACAAAGCAGGTATACGATGCTGGCAAATACTGGAATGATACAATAGAAAAATTTAGTTCAGTATTGCAACTAAAGAAAGCAGTGCGGTTGCTTGAATCGGGCTATATAAGTATGCCGGTGGTGATTGGCCATTTAAAACCGGTGATACTGTTACCTGTGGGATTGCTTATGTCGTTGCCGCCGGAACAGGCAGAAGCTATTTTATTGCATGAACTGGCACATATACGCCGGAACGATTATCTTATAAATTTTCTGCAGCGTATAGTAGAAACAATTTTTTTCTTTAACCCCGCAATGTTGTGGATGTCGTCTTTCTTACATGAAGAAAGGGAGCATTGCTGCGATGATATGGCGCTTGCGCAAACACAAAACCGTACCGGGCTTGCAGAAGCTTTAATTACTTTCAAACAGTTTCAATTAAATGTCAATGCTTTTGTAACAGCTTTTCCCGGGCAAAAGAACCAGTTGCTAAACAGGGTAAGGCGCATATTGGGCGAACCAGGGATAAAAACATCAGTAACAGAAAAATTTTCTTTTGCTATTGCTGCAATTGTATTGATTGGCGGTTTTTGTACAATACTGTTACTGCATGAAAAAATAACGGTAAACAATCCTGTTGAAATAAAAAAAGTTAACCAGCAAATTGCCACGGATAATTCAATAGTACAAAAAACTTCAGTACCAAAAATTGAATCATATAAAACGGTTGTGGCTAAAAAAAATCTATCAGCAGAAAAGGTTATTGTGATAGAAAATAATGTTGGTCCGAAAGAAAAAATAACTGAACAGCCAGAGCTGATTAGTGAAAAAGAACTTTCATTTATAGATGAGGAAAGGGCAAAAGAAAATGAGGTAAGGGCAATAAAAGACCAGCAACAAGCAAATTTGGATCAGGAGCAGGCTTTACGTGATCAAAAGCAGGCAATGGTTGATCAGGAGCTTTCAAGAAAAGATCAACTGCAGGCTAAGATTGATTATAAAAAAGCAATGGCAGATCGATCTAAAGCAAAACTTGATTTGGAGCAGGCTAACATTCAAATGCAAAAAGCACTAAGGGATAAACAGGAAGCAGAAAAATCTTATTTAGAAAATAAAACAGTTTCTACCAGGCTATAGCAAATACTACAGCGGCGCACTGTAAAAATTTGCCGAACAATTTCATTTAACAGTATATTTTTTTTAAAAACCTGCAAAGCCGGGATGGACTTGTATTGCCATTAATCATTAAAAATCAAAAAAAATGAAAACACAATGTATCAAGCATGCAGCATACCTTATCTTATTTGCTACTTGTACTGCTACTGCATCTGCACAAGCAAAAACAACAACACAAAAGAAAAGTTACCAGGGTTATTCAACCAGTAAAGATGCCAAAGGGAAAACAAAAGAAAATGCAAGGATAACAATTGATGGAACTGCATATGAACTTGAAATGCTAAACGAGAAAGTAATAAGTTTATATGTTGATGGAAAACTGGTGCCACCAGATCAATACGGACAATATGAAACTGTATTAACCAAAATAAAAGAACAGATGAGGATTGATAAAATACAGGCTGAAAAAGATCATGAGCAGGCAATGAAAGATCAGCAACAGGCAAAAAAAGATCAACAACAATCAAAACTGGATCAAGAGCAGGCAATGAGGGATCAAAAACTGGCAAAGCTGGATGCGGAGAGAGCAAATAAAGATCAGCAGCAGGTAAAAATTAGCCAGGAAAAAGCCATGAAAGATCAACAACAGGCAAAACTAGATCATGAACGTGCAATGAAAGACCAGGAAACGGCAAAGCTTGATATGGAAAGGGCCAGCAAAGATTTGCAACAAGCAAAACTAGACCAGGAGCAGGCTATGAAAGATATGGAACAGGCAAAGAAAGACCAGGTACAAGCCAAGCTTGATGAGGAACAGGCAATAGAAGATGAACGCCAGTTAAAAAATATGATAGCTGATATTGTTAAAGATGGCATTGTGCCTAACGAAAAAAGTTTGGTATCAGTTTCAATGTCTTCTGCCGGTATGTTTGTAAATGATAAAAAACAACCCGATAATGTGTACAATAAGTATAAGGAAAAATACAGCCGCTTTGCAACCGGAAATTTCAATTATAACATTTCTCCAAATGGAAATAAAAGTATTCAGATGCACAGGTTAGATAAAAATTGAGTTCTCATAAGCGTACTAACTCTTGCATATTGAATAAACAAAACAGCCCGACAACTGTATAAGTTAGCCCGGGTTTGTTTTTACAGAGGTAAATATTGTAAACAAATTAAGGAGCATGCGGTAATATAAAAGAAAACTTGCTTCCTTCGCCGGCTTTACTTTCTATAAATAAGCGGCTGTCGTTTTTTAGAATAAATTCTTTGCACAACATCAAGCCAAGCCCGGTGCCGGGTTCGTGGTTTGTTCCATTGGTACTAAAAAAATCATTCTGACTTATTTTTTGTATTGTTTCTTCATTCATGCCCCTGCCATTGTCCTTCACATATATTTCGGCGCCTTCGGTTAATTTATTTATACCAAGTATTATTTTTCCGCCGGGTGCTGTAAATTTTATAGCATTAGACAATAGGTTGCGAAGTACAAGTTCAATCATGTCTTTATCTGCCTGTACAAAAACTGGTTGATTACAATGTATTTCAATAGCCAGTTGTTTGGCTTCAGCCGGCAATTGTAATAAAAGGGTTACGTCATCAGCCAGTTTTACAATATCTATAGATTGTTTTTTTACACCTTCAGACTGCATCTGGCATTTTGCCCATTGTAATAAATTTTCCATAAGGCTGCTGGTGTAATTAAGGTTGTTGATTACATCTGGCAGCATTGCTTTTATTTCTTTAGCAGGCAGGTTTTGTTGCTGAATATTCCTGAAAAGATTGCGGAGAGAATACATGGGTAGCTTAAGGTCGTGCGCAATAATAGAAAAAAGTTTATTCTTTACAGCATTCAATTCTGTAAGTTCTGTTGTTTGGCGTTGCAGCAAGCTTGCTTTTTCAGCAATCTCTTTATTCTTCTGCAATACATTAAGCTGGTAACTGTTGTTTTCTTTTTTAATAAGAAATAAGCCGAAGAAAATAAATACAATGCCTGCAAACTGGTTAAAGAGATAAAGGAGAAGGTTATAAGATTCCAATTGAAAACGATGGTTCTTTAATACAACAGCCAGCATAAAATAGCTTATCATGCTAAGGCTTATTGAAAAAAGCATGTGGCTAATTTGCTGCAAAAAGAAAACAGCGAGAATACCATACAGAATAAAAAACAGTTCAACACCCATATTAATACCACTCATATACACAACACTGGTAACAACGGGGTAGAAGATAAAGTAAAAAATAATTGCCGGTTCGTATTTGGAACGGGCATTCAGCCATAATACCACAAGGCTTACCAATGCAGGAAGGCATGCAACCTGCCATGCATGCGGAGGAAACTGTTTGTTGTTTAAAAGTGCCAGTACGGGTATAAGTATGCCTGTAATTAACTGAAAAAAATTAAGCTGGTTAAAAATGCCAAGTTTTCTTTTTTCATAATCATCCATTGACCGGTATGTGCCAATCAGCTTTATTGAATAATGGAACCTGAATAATTGTTTTTTGAAAAAATTTAATTTTTGTGATGCAGTTGCTGGTATTGTTTTTTCCTGGTTCGAAGATGATTTTGGGTTGAATATATCCTTCCATGCTATGGCATCAATGGCTTTCAATTTTTCCTGGAAATGGAATAACTGCTGATTGAGGTAGCGCATTTTTGTGCTGATTTAGGATAGTGGCAGATACAAGCCTTGTAAAATAGAAATTTTAATTGATACAGTCAAGTGCCTGTTTGTATTTTTATAGGGATAGCGGCCTAATGTTAACGAGTGACTATATGCCCAGTGGATTGTAGCTGATATTTCATTGCTTGTGTATCTTAGCCTACATTAGCAACATGCTTTAATTGCTGTATAAACTATTCATGAAACCTTTTTCCCTTTTCGCTTTATTGTTATTTAGCCAAATGGTTTTTGCACAACAGGCTTTACCTGTTATAAGAGCAAATTCTAAAAAAGTTGCCATTAATGACGGAGGGTATCTTGATGAAAACGCCTGGTTTCTTTCGCCTGCAGCCCGGCCAGATATATATACTGCCGACAGAACACGAAAAACAAAATGGGTTACTTTTTATACCGATGTAGATTCTATTCGGGTAAAAGTAAAACCCGGGACAAGGTTCAATTTTGTGATATTGCTAAATGGAAAAGATTCCTGCTTTACTCAAATTGCCAGTGCTATTCCCCCGGAAGAAAAAAATAAAAATGTTGATACGCACGATACAATTCCTTTTGTGCTTACAGCTTCCAATATTATTCATGTAAAGGCAATAATGAACGATACCGCAACACTGAACCTTCATTTCGATCTTGGCTCTTTAGGTTTTCATATAACCAAAGATGCACTTTTAGCAAAAGGGAAACCGCATAAACTGAAATTGGGAACAATTACCTGGAGTAACCCTTCTATAGGATCAACAAATTTAACTGCACGTGATATGGATGGCCGTTTTGGCTGGGATTTGTTTGAGGGAAAATCTGTTGAAATAGATTATGAGAAAAATATTTTAGTGATACATGCTGCAAGGCCGGTAAAGTTAAAAGGATATCGTAAAGAAAAACTTTTGTTTATGCATTCCTTTATTTGCATAAAGGGAATACTGGGAAAAAACAATACAAAGCTGCCTGGCTATTTTATGCTTGATACCGGTTTTGGTCAATCGCTTATACTAGACAGTGGCTGGGCGGAGGCACAAAATTTTACAGATGGGCTGGAGCTTATCAGTTCAAAGTCATTATATGATCCTCGTGGTGTAAAGTATGAAACAAGGATTGTATCAGCGCCGGCGTTTCAAATCAACCAGTATAATTTTACTAAAATTCCCGCCTTGGTATTGCCGGGAAAAAACCCCGCAGGCTTTGCTGTAAATTTTTTAGGTACTGATTTATTAAAGCGCTTCAATATGATATTTGATTTTAAAAATGATTACGCATACATGAAGCCTAACAAACTTTATAGTCTTTCTTTTTCAGAAAAATAATTATTTTGTGGTTCTTTTATACCGCTTACTATGAAACATATTTTATTGATCCTTACAGTTATTGTTCTGGTATTAACTATGGGTTGTACAAGAAATGATTCTCCTCCTGCTGCAACCGGCCCGGATATATTTGTAAGCGGGTATACAAATCTTACCAGTGCTGCTTACTGGAAAAATGGCAACCAGGTTATTCTTGGAAACGCATTTAATACAATGGGTATTGCACTTTCTGCTAATGATGTTTATGTAGCAGGCAATATTGGATTTGCTTTGCCCACCGGTGGTGGTGCCAACGCTGCTGTGTATTGGGAAAATGGCACGATGGTTAGATTGGGAAACGATCCTTCTTATGCAAACAGCATTGCAGTAAGTGGTAACGATGTATATGTTTGTGGTGTTGCCACTGTAAACAACGAATATGTAGCAGTGTATTGGAAGAATGGCGTTATACAAACACTAGAGGGAGCAGTGCCTTATTCTTTAGCCAATGCTATAACCATTGCAGGAACAGATGTGTACATTGCAGGCAACGCAGGCAAAAATGGTACTGTAGCTGTATACTGGAAAAATGGTAAACTTGTTTCTCTGGAAGCTGGTGAAGGAAACGCCATTGCTATTGCGGGTACAGATATTTATGTAGCAGGTGCTACTGCTTCTGGTGCAGCTTACTGGAAAAATAGTATAAGAACAAATCTTGATGACAGTTCTGTTGATCCTGTCGTTACACGCACTGACGCAACAGATATTGCTATAGCTGGTACAGACATACATGTAGCAGGTTATATAAACAACGTTTATGCAGTGTATTGGAAAAATGGGAAACGGATTTTACTGAATAACCCTTCTACCAATATGAATGTTTCAAACAACAAAAACAATATTCTTGTCATTGATACGACTGTATACATTTCTTTTAATACAGCCGATTACTGGAAAAACGGAAAAATTATTCACGCAGGAAATGGTTATGGAACAGGCATAGCTGTAAAACAATAATACTTTTTGGTTCTCCACTGTATTTTGTTGACCAAAATCCCCAAATGCTGCTGGCACGGTTTTCGGGTTTTATGTATAGAAGAAAACAAAACCGTGATGAAACTCTTTCTATTTTTTTTATACTGCATGGCTATGTTGTATACCTGCACTTGTTGAATTAGCCATTCCTGTAAAACAAAAACCGGCAAAAGCCGGTTAATGTTTTACGCATCCTTCAAACAACTATTTTAAAGTATTGCTTTGATAATAATATCGGTATAAACAACCTGGTTCCTCGGCCCTGTTACACAAATCTGGAAAGAATATTCTGTTCCCGGAATAAGGGCTTTTAGTGTTATGGTATTAAAACTGCTGGTGGCATGCATCCATAAATTGTTTTTAACCGGGGCCGGGGCATACAGGTAAAGATAATTTTTTGCGCCCTTTACTTTTTTCAGCGTAAGGGTTACTTCACCGCTTTTCTTGCCCACCTGCACCAAAAAACTTTCAATCGCATCGAGAGGTTGGATTTTATTGGCAGTTATGCTAAGAGAAAATCCTGAACTACTAAGAATATTTGTATCACCATGCGCAATGAAACTTACATAAGCGGCAAGATTGGAAAGAATGTCCTCAAGGTGTTTGCGCATATTGTTTTTGTTAGAAATTTTTTCCTTTTCTTTTGATGCCGACTCAGAAAGCGCATCTGTATAATTTTTGATGGCTGTATTGAGGGTTTCAATAGAAGGGGTGGGATCGGTGAAGTGAGTATTTTCAACCATAGCGCTTGCAATAACCAGGGCTTTTTCTTTAAGATCGGTATCACTTAATCTACCAAATCCTATAAGAATTTTAGATGCTTTCATTGGGACGGTTTAAAGATTTGTAAAAATGTAAGGATTCTGGATCAGGTGTGTGACTATTGCACTTTGCTTTAATAGGAGTTGAATGGTATTTATTCAGACAAATTGCAGCTTCATAAGGTTGTTTTATAACAACACTAAATATAAAAATTACAAAATACCACCAGCGGAAAACTATGTAGGACACTGACTGTTTGTAGTAATTATTTAAGGCAGTACTTTATTTTGTACGACATAATGCGGAGATGCCAATTGGGACCAGGTTTTTATTCAACAAGAAAAGCAAGGTTCATTCACTCTGTAAAACAGCAAAGCAGCCACCTGGCCGCTTCGTTGTCTTATGCTGATTTGTTTTATCGTTTTAGTAAGTAAGTACCCCATTAATATTTTGAACAACTGTGTTAGGAGCAGCAAGCCTGTTGGTACTTGTGCCTATAGATACCGGGCCTGCATTTGAGGTTCCTGTAAATGTAGCTACGCCATTGCTGGTACCCACTGTTATATTATGCCCTTCTGCATTGGTCATTAACTGGCTTCCTGTTGTAAAGTTGTTAGTGAAATACTGGTTGGGAAGTATATGGTAATTAACAATACCACGCAGTTGTGCAGAGTCTGCTGCATCAATACTTGCAAGTGTAGGATAACCAGCAGCAATAAATGCTGCATTGTTAGGCGCAAGTATTGTATACTGCCCGGTGCTGGTATTAAGGTTAACGCCGGATCTTTTTACTGCTTCAGCAAAATAAGTAAGACTGGTATCGGCAGCTATAAGACCTGAGGTTGATGCGGCAGGTACACTAAGTGGCGCATTAAGACGGTACACTGTGGCTGTGCTTCCACTAACCGGGGTAAGACTTGCTTTTGTACCATTAAAATAAATACTATCTGCAGAGGAACTTCCATAACCATACACAGAACTGCCAAGCTGTGTATTAAATGCAGTGTATTGACCATTTTGAAGAACTACTTTGTTTTTAACCAAATGGTATTTCAACAATGAATCTACTGCGGTTTGAGACATGTTACTAATACTTGCGGCACTAATGCCTGCTGCACGGAAAGCATCGTTGGTAGGTATAAGCACTGTTACAGAATCAGTTGTTCCATAAAGCGAATTGTCTCCTGCCTTGGTTATTGCACTATTAAAAATTGACAGGGAAGTATCGCCTGCAATATAAGATTGCAATGGGGTAGATGGAGGTGTAACCGGTGTTGGTGTATCATCTTTGTGGCATGCTGCCAATAAGCCTGCACATACCAATGCTGCTGCAGCTACCGTAGATCTGAATACATTTTTCATACTTTTCTTTTTTTTGGTGTGATTAAACAGATATAATTAAACTTATGGGGTGGGGTATCAATTATTAAACCTCAATTTTTTTAAAAATGAGGTTTAACAAAAATGAAAGCAGTCTAAGGAGAGAAATATGAAATAATTTTTTTGCAATTTGCTTAATCAGTGGTGCTAAAAAACTATAACGTAGTGATTTGTGGTTTTTACCTTTTATTGTAAATGATTAATGTTATTATGTGGTTATCATTATAAATAAATATGCACATTAACATTTGTGTGAGGTAATGATAATTTTTTTGTAGAAATATTCTTACACAAAAATTTTAGCGTGGAAATTAAATCTCATCTCCACAAAAAATTGAGACACTATAATTAAAACAGTATTAAATTAAAAGTGAGACAAACAATTTTCAGTTATAAAAATTGCTCTTATTTTTCATTTATAGTAGGAGGTGGTACAACGCCGCACATTCTTAAGTAAAGTGCCATTTGTCCGTAATGTTCATTAGCATGTGTAAGTGCATAAAATGCCAGGTCAAGCCTTGGCAATTTGCGCCAGCGAAACTGTATCATGTCCATTGCATTTTTATCTGTAATGCTGGCAATGGCTTTACGGCCTGTAGCAAATGAAAGTTTGAGGTAGTCTATAATTTCTTTTTTTGTTTTGATGTTTTTTGGCCCGTTTACATCTTCAATATCTGCACGCACAGAATCTCCTGTAATGACACTCCATATAAGAATGTTGTCAGTAGCAAGGTGCATTATTTGCCCGGCAAATGTGCGTACACCTTTAAACTCGCTGTTTTTTATATTGAGGTTTTCGGGCGAGAAATTATATTTATCCTCGGGCATTGCATTGGCGCTTAAAAGTATATCGCTTTCAATTTTATTAAACAGCCTTTCTATGGCAGGTGTTAATGAAAGAGGTGTTTGTGCTGCGCAAAAAGATGAAAAGAAAAAGATGGCAGCAAAAAAAGTAAATAGCGTTTTATGGAGTATCATAAATTGAATTTTGTAGATACTGAAGGTAGAGAAAAAGGTGGAGAGAATTATTAATGCAAATAAGCTTCTTAAATCATCAATTTAAATGCTTGCGATAACATAAATAAAATAGAAGATATACATGATCGTATAATACTAAAAGTTATTATACGATTAGTTTGCATTTTACTTTAATTTTTGCGGAATAGTTTTTTTATTTAATTTAGTATAAACTAGATAAACCTATTAATATGAAATTTTCAATTAGAATTCTAAGGCTAGCTGGCATAGTTTTTTTTCTGCTATTTTGTTTTGCAACCAGTTTACACTTTTCTCCACCCGTAGCAAATATTGTTTCGGCAATATGTTTTAGTGCATTTATAATTACTGTTATTTTGCAAATAACTCAATTTCTCCGGGTATATGCTACAAACAAATCGGGCGTGTAATTAATTAGAATGCTTATTCCAAAAAATAGAACAGACCTTCTGTAAAGAAGGCCTGTTCTGTAATTGTCTTCAGATATTATCTTTTTGCTCCTGTTATTACTGCTATCTGCTTTACTGCAACACTTCCTCTTCCACCACTACTTGTATCGAAAAATCCTGTAAAATCATACGAATAAGTTGCGCCGATAACAGCACCAAAACTACTGATACCTGCTATATAATTACCTGTTACTTCAAATGTAATAATATTTCCATTGTTTGATATCGCAACACTATATTGAGCGTTTTGTGTGTATGAGCCTATACCAGGTGAAACAATCATGCTTGTCGT
The DNA here is from genome assembly GCA_044227095.1 of Chitinophagaceae bacterium. GTDB lineage: Bacteria > Bacteroidota > Bacteroidia > Chitinophagales > Chitinophagaceae > JACMLD01. The sequence continues at coordinate 3,074,654 of JBGAFV010000001.1, forward strand.
AATACTTACGTTGCTTACACCGCCTACCCCTCCTGGGTATGCGTCATAATAGATTGTCAATGATACATTCATATTGTTGTATGTGCCTGTAAAGGTTCTGTTATATCTCCTGGGATCTGTTTCGGTATCACCAGGTCCGCCGCCACGTAGCACAGTATTATCTTCATTCTTCATTTGCATTGGCTGCAAATCAATATTTTGATTTTTGAACACCAATGCGTGACTAAATTGATTTTGTAAATCTGTGCCACTCTGAACGGTGAATATTTTTTCTCCATTTGCAGGTACATAGTTGTCAATTTTCATTGCACCTGTTTCTCGCAAAACAGTTTCAATACTTTTTTCAGGTTGAGTCGTGTCTTTTTTACATCCTACAGTAAAAAATAAAACAGATAACATTGAAAAAATAAATAACATTGTCTTTCTCATAATAAAGGTTTAAATGGTTAAATAGTTTTTTAATCATTTAAAGCTATCAACTATTTTGAATCAATTAAGACCACAGAATAGATATTTGTTACTGTTATATGTTTTTCATTTATGAGTTTTTAATAATAACACTTGATGCTATTAAAATTTTTACTGTTTTAATTTTGAAAAGTTGATATCCAGCACAGCAATTTTATAAATGGATGATTTAGATTGTGCAGGGATTTATATTTGGTCATAAAGGCGTTGAGTTAGGGATACTGAAAGTAGAGAAAAAGGTGGGAGAATTTTGGGTGACATTAATAAAGGCGATTCTCAAAACAAACAAGCCACTCAATGAGCGGCTTGTTTTAATGTTGTATAAAAATTAATGCAGGGAACTTATTGCAACTCAACCGTAAGTTTTGCATTCATCATAGAAGGAATGATTTGTTCTGTTTTAATAGCCATCTTTTTCGTCATATCAATATAATAAACAGCAGATTCTTTTTCGTTTTCATCATTCCATACTTTAACTACGGTTGTGGCAGTAGATTTTACTGTTTCTGTGCCGGTTACTTTCAGTATCATTTTTTTCAGGGTTTGTGTTTGTCCGTCGGCTACATAAAAAGAAGTAGTATAATCCGGTGTAAGCGGAAACCTTGCAATAAGCATGTCTAAGCCAGCACCATCATTTATGCAAAGCCCATCGGGCTTCAAGGTTTTGTTGGTTACTTTTCCATTTACATCCAGCGTTGCAGCTACATTGCCCGGCTGATAATTAATGGTTGATTTAGCCGGCGCCTGTTCTGCTACTTGTTGCACACCTTCAAGGCTACCTTGTTTAAAAGAAGAAAGCACATTTATTTTTTGTCCCATTACACTTACAGAGTCTGCAATTAACCAATTTCCACCGCCAGATGTAACATTGCGTGTCATGGCTAGCGGAATTTTTTGTCCCTGTACTTCAAGGCTCGCAGCATATTTATAAGCACCTGCTGTAAGATCTCCGGATAATGCAGGCATTGCCTGTAATAAAGGCACTGTACTTTTTTTAGCCAGTGTTACTTTGCTAATGTCAACAGTATTTTCTTTTAGTCTCTTGGCTACATCATCACCCATTGTTTCCTGGTAACGTGTACCGCAATATTTGGCAAGAAATTTTTCTGAAGCCGCTACCATGCCGAGGTTGTTTACAGGTTTTGCAAAACCATGTCCTTCATCATCAGCAAGAATATAATCAACCGCTGCGCCTTTATCCCTTAATGCAATTACTATCTGGTCGCTTTCTCTTTTGTTTACCCTGGGGTCGTTGGCGCCCTGTACAATCAGCAATGGTGCTTTTATTTTATCAACACTAAACAAAGGGCTTGCATCGTGCAATATTTTTTTTCCACTTTCAGTAGATTCATCGCCCATTCGCAAAGCAAATACTTTTCTTCCTGCTTCCCAATAAGGAGGGATGCTGGCCAGTAATGTAAACAGGTTACTTGGTCCTACTATATCAACACCGGCTGCATATACGTCTGGTGTAAACGTAAGTCCGGCTAGTGTTGCATAACCACCATAACTGCCACCCATAATCGCTACACGTTTTGGATCTACCATACCTTTTGCCACCAAATATTTTACACCCCATGTAATATCATCCTGCATCAGCTTTCCCCATTCAAGGTTGCCTGCATCAAGATAGCTCTTGCCAAAACCAGTGCTTCCACGAAAGTTGGGGTTTAACACAACAAAACCGCGGTTAGCCATCAACTGTGCATATGCGTTCAATCCCCAATAATCCCTTGCCCATGGACCACCATGTGGAAACACCAGCAGCGGTAACATTTTACCAGTAGATTGTTTGGGTATAGTAACATAAGCCTGTATCTCCAGTCCATCGCTGCTTTTATAGCGGATAGATTGCATTGGGCTAAGGTTAGCTTCAAACTGTTTTAGTTTTGGACGTGGTGTATATTGGTACACTAATTTTTTTGCAGGCCTGTCAAAAAGATAAACTTCTGCTACATGTGTATCGCTGGTAATATTGATAAGCACTTTTTGTTCATCCTTTGTGCTGCCGCTCCATCCTATTTGCCTGCCGGGAAATTTTTGTTGCAGGTAATTATAATCGGCTTCCATTTTTTTATCCTTAAAATACCTGCGCAGTTTATCATCGTAATAACTGGTAAGTTGCAACTGGTGTGTAACATCGCTAAAAGCTGCGTCTTCAAGATCTACACGTTTGAGCGGATCTGTTTCAACAAGGGTTGTATTGCCTGTTTCCGGATCCATCAATAGCAACTGTATAAAATTGGTTCCCTTGTTGCTGCTGATGTATAATTTTTTATTATCGGCAGAAAAAGCAACCGGGCCTGCAGATTCAAGCGGGCCAACATCGTACACTTTCCTGAATTCCCCTTTTTCGTCAATGCGTAATAGTTCGGTACTGCCATCTTCAGGGTTGCGTATTGCCATTCTTGGTGTTTCATTCCAATCGAATACCCAGCCACTGATGCGATCTTTATTCTCTCGCAGTTTTTCAAGTTTACCCGACGAGATGTTCAGCTTATATAAATCGTGCCATTTGGCATCACGTTCATTTATGCCAATCATCATTACGTCCGGATCTTTTTTGCTAACAGCAAAAATCTGTGCCCTTATTTTATCATTTGGTGTAAGATTGCGTGATGGAGGAACGCCGGTAGTAGCATTGGCTTCGTCTGCCGGGTTTACAGCGTAGATATTATAATTCTCATTGCCGCCCTTATCTTTTACATACAAAATGTATTTGCCATCGGTACTCCAGAAATAGCCACCTGCGGGACGATCATTATCTGTTAACTGTTTTGCTTTCTCAAAAGGTTCTTCTGTTTTCTTTACATAAATATTCAGTACGCCCTTGTATGGTTTTAAAAAAGAAATGTATTTTCCATCCGGACTAAGCTGACCGCCGGCTATTTCGGGATTGCCCAATAATACTTCGCGGTCAATTAAAGGTGATGCAGTAGCTGTTTTTTTTGCAACCGGTTTTGTTTGTGCAGTTAAAGTTGTTGTAACCAGCAAACAAATAAATGTAGTGCGTAATGCTTTTAGAAAAAGGTTCATGATGGGTGATTTTGCTATAAGTGATGTAAATTTCTCTATGGAAAGATTGTTGTAAATGTATGGATATATTCCTGTACAAGGGAAATTGTAGCAACGAAATTTTTATAGCAATAAAACTTTGGTATATTTTTGAGAGAGCGAAGGTTATTGCAAATGAAAAATGTAAAGTATGGAGCTGGCAGATTTTTATACAACCATTGATTACTGGATAATTGCTTTGGACAATTATTCTTTTGGCCAACTAACTTATAAATACCAGCCAGATAAATGGTCTATGGGCCAGCTATTTATTCATTTGATAGATAGCACCGAATTTTTCCTGGAGAGTGTTGTGTCTTGTATAAACAATCCGAAAAATGCAGATGAGCCGCAATCAAATGCTGCCAGAAGGGTATTTCAAAATAACCAGCTTCCGGATATGGAACTAAGCGGGCCTGATTCAAATAATTTTACCCCACAGCCGGAAAGTATAGAAATGATTAAAACAGGTTTGGAAAAATTAAAAAAAATGGCGCAGGCCGTTTCAGTTCTTTTGCAAGACACTGCAACCTCAGGTAAAACAAAACATCCCGGCCTTGGTTACTTTAATGCTGAAGAATGGTTCCGATTTGCAGAGCTGCACATGCGCCACCATATAAGACAGAGAACACGTATTGATGACCAATTAAACAAACCTGGTTTTAATTATGCCGTGGAATCCTGAAATATACAACCAGTTTAAGCAGATACGTTATCAGCCTTTTTTTGATCTGATGAACCTTATTGCAGATAATGGCCTGAAGGATTGTGTTGATATTGGATGCGGTACCGGTGAACAAACAAACATTTTATCAGCAAAGTTTGAAAGCGCCACATTTTTAGGGATTGATCCATCACCAGAGATGCTTTCTAGATCTTCTGCGTTTGCCAACGAACGGGTACAATTTAAAAATTCAACAGTTGAGGAATTTATTGCTGTAAACCAAAAATGGGATTTAATTTTTAGCAATGCTGCATTGCAATGGTCGGAGCATCATCAGCAATTATTTCCTGCAATTATTTCATTGCTGAATGATAAAGGGCAGTTTGCTGTTCAGATGCCCGTGCAGCATGAGAATATACTGAACCAGTTATTGATTACACTGGCGCAGGAAGAACCATTTTGCGATTTTTTAAATGGATGGAAAAGAGAATCATCGCTGTTAAGCATTGATGAATACGCACAATTAATGTTTGATGGCGGCTTGCAGCATATACAGGTCATACAAAAAGTATATCCTATCATTGCTGATGATGCGCAACAGTTATTTGATTTTATTTCCGGTTCTGCTTTAATTCCTTATTTGGAAAGATTGCATGGCAACGAGCAAAAACTATTTATTACTGAATACAAAAAAAGAATAGAAGCAGCATTTATAAAATTTCCTGCTATTTACGCTTTTAAAAGGTTATTACTTTATGGGAGAAAGGGGAAGTGGTAGGGAATTAAATTTTGCAGGAAGAACTAGCAAAAATAAAAGCGGCATTACGCCGCTTTTATTTTTTACAGAAAAAGCATTATTCTTTTTCGTCTGCAGCTTCATAATTAACATGCTGCTCTGCTACTTCTGTAAGTGCTATATCTGCTTCTTTTTCTTCAGAAAGTGTTTCTTCCAGTAATGCGGCTACATCGTCGAGGCCCAGTGTTGAAGCAACCTGGCGCAGGCCACCGTAAGTTGAGATTTCGTAATGCTCCACTTTTTGTGCAGCGAGTATTAATCCTACATCACGGGTAGCGGTACCTTCTTCGGTGTCTTCAATAATACTTGTACCCTCTTTAAGAATGCCTTCCATAGCATCACATTTTTTTGCCTGTGGTTTTGCGCCCATCAGTTCAAATACTTTTTCCAGTCGTTCAACATGCGTTTTAGTTACTGACAGGTGTTCTTCAAATGCATCTTTTAGTTCCTGCGAGGTAGCGGCTTTTTTCATTTTTGGCAAAGCGGCTGCAATGTGTTTCTCTGCCCAGTAAATATCTTTTATCTCATCGTGGAGAAATTCTGTCAGCCTTGAATCTGTTACAGGTTCGGCTGATTTTTTAGGTGTTTTTTTAGTTGTTTGCATAATATTTATTTTTTAAACACAAATACAAAACAACTGCCATTATTTTTTTAGCCTGTAAAAATGAATTTTGGGAAATGTGTTACACGAAATTTATTTCCCAACGGGAATTTCTGGTGCACACCTTAATTGTATTGAGTATTTATGTTGTCAGAAAAAATGAACTGCTAGAAGGGACAGGTGTTTGTTTAATTATAATCCAGCATCAGTTTTACAATGTGTTCAAAGCTTGAACCATAGGCCTGTTTTATATCCTGCAGGCAAATATCAATGATGTATTGATTTTGCGGACGTTCATGTTTTATAATTGCGGCTGTTGTAAAAAAATTTTCTTGTGGTAAAGATTGGTTAAACGGTGCAATCACATGCAGTTCGTCCAAATGAGCGTTGTTTGTATTTGTTGTAGGAATAAGCGTAAGGCCGTGCTTTGTTATAACAGGGCTATCGGTTATTGAAAAGCTTTCAAGTGATTTTGGAAAAGTTCGGTTATAGGTATCCATTACCGCTGCCAGTTCAAATTCATCAATGCCAGGCTGTAGCAGCACGCCAATTCTTTTATTTTTGCTAAAAATGATTTTCTTTCCAACCGTACATTTATCACTAAAGTGAAACACTTCGCTTTTATGACCTGTTTTTAACACTGGCTGATAACCAATAGATGCTGCAACATTAAGCATTGTGGGTTCACCCCACATTTTATTAATCACCATCAGGCTACCTTCCACGGCATTAGAAACACCGGCTGTACTATAAAGATTATCACCGCCGGCAACCGAAATATTTTGAACCCACTGTGGTTTACTAAACTGTGCTTTTATGCCGGCAAAATCGGAAGCATGTGCAGTCATAGGTTTCCCATCAAAAATGCCAGTGGCTGCTGCTGTTGCTGCACCATCACAAACCGATAGTATCATTGTTTGACTAGTATAATGATTTTTTATCCAGCCAATGATTAAAGGATCCTGGTGTATAGAATCTGCAACAGATAAGAATGGAATAACCATCGCATCCGGTTTTATGCCCAATGAATCAATTTCTGAAAAAGTGAATTGCGGTAATACAAAGAATCCTTTTTTTATGACGATAGGTTCTTTGCTTTTGGCCACAATGTACACGTTGGCTTTTTCTGTAGTATTGAAAAGATAAAATGGCGCCATCATGTCAAACAGTTCAGTGCCTGCATTATTGGCGATGATTACAACTGTTTTTTTACTGTTGTCGAATTTTGGAGTTATGCCAACAATGCTATTATCGCCGGTATATACCGGGGTTCTTCCAAATTCTTTTAGCGGACTGCATGCATTGCTGAGGAAAACGATAATTGCCAGTACTGGTATAAGTAAGTACATAGCTCTTTTGGTGTTCATAAACTTTTATTTGCTTTTAAAATTCTTTGTAATTGCCTTGCTGTTTTATAACCACATTTGGTAGCAATGTATTCAATGGTGTATTCCGGGTTATTCAACATTGTCTTTGCCAACTCTAGCCGCAGGCGTGTTAAATATTCAAGTATTGTAGTACCGGTCTTTTCCTTAAACACACGGCTTAAATTTCTTGGGCTCATGGCAACCAGGTCAGCCAAATCTTCTATTGAATTGTCTTTTGAAAGGTTGTCTATCAGGTAATCCTGCACAGTGTGTATGGCGGGGTTGATATGATTGCGATAATCCAGGTAAACACTTTGCTGTGTGTGGTTCTGGCTTCTCCTGTGATATACCACAAGCCCACGTGCAACTTTATGGGTAAACAACGCACCTTTTAATTCTTCCAGTATTGCAAGTGATAAATCTATGCCGGCGCTAATGCCTGCACTGGTATAAACATTATTACTTTTTTTGAACAGTATATCTGAAATAACTTTTGCAGTAGGGAATTCTGCCTGCATCTCTTCAATCCTTCTCCAATGGGTGGTGCATTCTGTGTCTCTTAACAAACCCGCATGGCCAAGCGCAAATGCACCATTGCAGATAGAACAAACAAAAACTTTTTTATCTGCGCATTCTTTCAGCCATTTAAAAAATGCTTTTTCGCCTTTGAATGCTCCACTGCTCACATACTTGTTGTCCATGCCAGGCATAAACACATAGTCGCCTTCACTTAATTCGGCTTCAGTGTAATGCGCAATCTGTCCAAACGTAAGACCAGAAGTGCTTACCATTTTATCACTGTAAGAATAATATTCCAATGAACACGCATAGCCGTAAAATCTGGCTTCTGTAAATACTTGCACCGGTCCTGCGAGGTCAAGTATTTCAACAAATGGCGGGATGATGAACGCAAATTTTTTCATACATTAAAATACATTAAAGAAATTATATTCTACTCTTATAAAAATACCGTTTGGGGCAGTGCGTAGTAAGTCAGCTGTAAGTTGTTTCCGGTAACCAATATCAATTCTTGCCTGGCTATTCAAAATCATTTGGACTGAAGGTGCGGCATCTATATAATATTTGCCAGTGCCGGTATTTACCTGGCTTAAGATTTCCAGCATAAGGTTAATATTGGTTTGTTTGTAATTGCTATAATGTGTTGGCAATATTAGCTTGCCGGCAGACAATGTGTAATTGATAGCTTTTCTGGCTACTGAGCCGTAAACAAATTTATTGTTATTGCCATTGTCTGTAGCATTTACGAACGAAAGTCCGGATGATATGGCAACTTTGCGCAAAAGTTGCGTGGCAACAATGCCCAATTCTACACCAGTATTGTGTCCGTACATCTCAATCTCTTCCTGGTGAATATCACTGTTGTTAAAACTGATGCGCCCAAATAGCGCCATGCGAAAATGTTTTTGCATAGCATCATTGCTATAAAACCTGTATTTGGTATATAGCCCGCCACCTTCCGGTTTAAATACATCACTCCTGTTACTAAAAAAGCCAACCGCATTGATCATCCATTTTTGAGAGATACCAATCATCACTTCTGGTATAAAGTGATAATTTATTCTTGATGTGCCAATCTCATCCATCATTGTATTATCAATCCTTACACCAATGCTGTGGGCCGGGCGGTTACTGGCGGGTTCTGTCATTGAAAACAATTCCTGTGCATGTACAGTGGCAGAAAGAAATAACAAACCCAATGCAATTATTATTCTCACAACAATAGATTTTATAAGTTTTAAATAGAAGCATGGTACAAGCCTGCTGGCAATAAAGGAAGGTTTTCGTTCTTATATTCTTTTGCGGTAACAAAACCTTTACCGAGTATTTTTATTTCTTTAAGGCCATTAAGGGTTCTGTCTTGCTGATGAACAAACACAAGTGCATTATTGCCGATCACAACAGGCTCGTTTTCGCGAACGGCTACATTATCAAAATGTATAGTGGCGGTAAATGACGATACTGAAAAGCCTGCATCCTCTACTTTCTTTTTTATTTTTTCAAAATCAACGATGCTGTTGGGTTTAATAGAAATAATAAACGTATACGTTTTTATATCTGATTCCAGGCTTTCAACGCAATCCAGTGTTTTCAATGATTTATTAATCGCATTACTGCACATGCTGCAGGTTAAGCCACTGGCTTTGATAGAAACAACTGTTACCTGTGCCCTGGCCGATAAGAACAAGGCGATGGTTAAAATGATTAAGATATTTTTCATAATTAATTTGTTTTGTTTTACGATTGTAAAGCTACTATAGGTTAAAGCACTGCACAGGACAGTAAAATGTCAGAAACGGACAATTATTGAAAAAGTGTTTTTGGTAAAAGTTTGCGAAATGCAAAATGATAAATCTCTGTATTGGCCATTCTTACAGGGTAAGCGTTAATAAACATCCAGCCTTCTCTTCCCATAAAATTCAATGCATCTATAATTGAATTAAATTTTTCCAGCTTGCCATCGTAGGTTTTCAGTCTGTTATCCTTTAAATAACTTTTTTGTTCGCCAAAATCTATGCTAATGGTTACCCTGTTGCTAAACAATACGGGTGTTGCAATAACCTGGCAGTATTGTTCTATTGAGGATGTATCTGATTGTGCAAATGAAGCAAGCGATAGCATCAGCATACATAAGGAAATGGAATATTTTTTCATAGTAATAATTTGTTAGTGTTGATTTAAATAAGCAGGCCGTCCATAGCTTATGTACGGCCTGCTCTTGCTTGTTAGTTGCGGCAATCTTTACAGTTGCAGTTGTTGCCACAGTTGCAATCTTCACAAGTACATGCTGGGTTATCACATTTTTTAATGTCGTTTGGAACAAGGGCTGTCCAATTAAATACTACTGCTTTCATAACTTTTGTTTTATTTGCTGTTTAATAAATTGACAACACAAAAGTAGCTGCAGTAATGCCCTCAGCTGTTACAACACTTTGGGTTAGTGTTATAGAATTTTGGGTTAGATCTTATCTATCAGGTTTCTTTTTTCTGAACCTACTTTTTTGAAGTGCGAAGGTGTAAGGCCCGTTACCTGTTTAAACTGGGTGGAAAGATGTGCCACACTGCTATAAGCCATATCAAATGCAATGGAAGACAATGTCATTTCATTGTACACCAATAACTCTTTTACTTTTTCTACACGTTGTTCAATAAAATAATTTTCAATTGTTCTTCCTTCTACCGAGGAGAATAAGCTGCTGAGGTAAGTATACTCGTGGTGGAGGTGTTTAGATAAGTAAGCAGATAATTTTAATTCTGCGTCTTTTTCACTTGCTTCGTTTCTTGCTTTTTTAATAACCAGTTGTTTTATTTTTTCAATCATGCTGGTTGTTTTATTGTCAATCAGTTCCAGCCCGGTTCTAGAAAGTGCTTCACGAAGTTCATCTGTTTTATTTGTTGTTATATTTTCTTGCAGGTGTATTTCTCCAATAATAACTTTTTCATAAGCTATGCCGATATTTTTTAAAATATTCTCCACGGTGAGTATACAACGATGGCAAACCATGTTTTTTATAAACAGTATTTCTGCTTGCATAACGTTTATTGTTTTATAAGATCTTTTCTTTTTTAATTATCACGCAAAAATAAACACCATCAATGATATCAATGATAAAACAAAACGACGGCCAATATACGGGCATATTTGTAGTTACCAGCAAATTGTTATGATGAAGTATATCCCATACTCCGTGGAAAATAATACCTGCGGCTGCAAGTATTGGTTTTTTTGTATAACCAATGATTGCAACAAAATATAAAATCAATGCAACAGATGACTCAAGTGCAATAGTATAGACTGTATTGTCTTTTAAAGAAAATCCTACATAAATAAATGCAATGGCGATCAGTATAGTTGATGCCATGAGGCTGGTTGTAAAATATTTTTTAAGCGCCTTTGAAATTGCAATAATTACCAATGCCGCAATAATGCCATAAATGAATTCTGCCATTGTTAAAAGTTTTGCTGTAAAGTTGGTGTATACCAGAACTTGAAAAAGGACATATAAGTGTCAGAAATGGACATTCATAGTATTCATTTACAAAGCAGGTGCTTTAGTAACGTTTCTGTTTTAATGAACTACTTTCCTTGTTGTATTCACCCTTATTTGCTTGTTAAACATTCCAAATCAACCTTGTATCAAATCTTCGGAGATATTGAAATTTACCAGCAGATTTCACCATTTCACGTGTTTTTTTTTCTGTTATCGTAAGTGCAGTTCCGCTTTTCGTAAGGTGCTTTATGGCACATGAAGGTATTTTTGCGACCTCTAAATTATTACTAAATGAAATTAAGACTTTCGTCGGCATTAGGAATTATTGCGCTTAGTTCGGCTTTGTTTTCCTGCAAAAAAAATGATGCACCTGTAATAGCCCCATATACTGTACCAGACACTTATAATTTTACCAATGTAGAATACAAGGAAGCGGCTGCAAGAGTGAGTATGTCTTTGGGTTTTGGTTCTTATTTAAGTAAAGCAACTACCCGCCAGTTAAGCCAGGATACTATCAATAATTTATGGAATAATGTAAATGCAAGCTTTACATCAGAAATAGTGGTAAATCTTCCATATGCTTATGATGTTTTGAATCCATCAGGATATAATCTATCAGGCAAAATAGTTGATGCTGCTGTCTTTAAAGTTTTTGCAGATTCAATGGTAGTGATGAGCAGTCAAAGAAATAATACTGGTTCTAAGGGCGTAGCCGGCAAAGTAGGCACACGGTTGGTAAATTACAGAGGTCTTGAATTTAACCAGCTTGTTGTAAAAGGATTTTTTGGCGCACTCAGCATCAACAATGTTGTTACATACCTTAATAAAGCAGCTACTGATGATAACAACACTGTAATTGCAGGTTCTGGTACTGCTATGCAACACGATTGGGACCTCGCTTTTGGTTATATCGGTTTACCAAAAACTTACGATTCTGCTATCAATTATACAGTAGCACCTTACAATACTAATCCAGACAGGCCACTGGGCATTGGCGGCTATTTTTATGAAAGGGCAAGACCGATTAAAGCTGGTGGAACTGTATTTGAAGCATTCCGCAAAGGACGTGCTGCTATTGTTGCCAAAGATTATGCGGTACGTGATGCTGCTGCCAAAACCATTAAAGAATATCTTGAAAAAACACTTGCCGCTGCTGCATATGCTTACCTCTCGCTTTCAAAAACAAGAACAACTGATGCAGACAGGTTTCACGATTTTTCTGAAGCAACAGGTTTTATGTTAGCACTGAAATACAGGCCTACAACTTTACTTTCAGCACAAGCACATACTGATTTACTGAATTTATTGAATGTAGATTTCTGGACCTTAAGTGATGCGAGCTTGCTGAGTACTAAAGTGACAGATGCGCAGGCCAAGCTGGTGGCTGCTTATGGAAAACTGGATTAATAGGCAAAGTATAATAATTATAACATGCCTTCGGCAGATTTCCTGAAAACAGGAGATCTGCTGTTGGCTTTTAATGATACTAATAGTTTTATGATGAAAAATAAATGGATTGCATTAATGGTAATTGCGCTAACTGTTGTTTTATATGCTTGCAGCAAAAGCAGCGGTGGAACTACCGATCCGGGAACTGGTGGCACAACAGGCAACGATGCTTTTAAAACCGCTATGCTTACAAATTATGCTGATAACCTGATTATACCTGCTTACACAAATTTCCAGTCAAAGATTGCTGCGCTGGAAACTGTGGTAAATAGTTTTCTTAGTGCACCTTCATCCACTACACAGGATGCTGTTAAGCCTGCGTTTAAAGATGCATACCTGTCGTTTGAAAAAATTTCTATGCCTTACCTTGGGCCGGCAAGTTCCAATTCAGTTAATAGTTATATCAATACTTTTCCTGCAGTGCCATCTAAAATAGAGGCAGGAATACAGAGTGGTGTATATGATTTTTCAACTTCACTGGTTGCAGATAGCATTCAGGGGTTACCAACGCTTGATTATCTTTTATTCTCCTCCGGTGCAGTTGCAAAGTTTGCAGCATCAGATGCGGCCAACCGTAAAAAGTATGTGCAGGATGTAATAGCAAGGATAAAATTATTAACCCAGGGCGTAATTACTCAATGGAATGGCGCTTACCGCAATGTATTTATTTCATCTTTAAAAACGGATGTGGGAAGTTCAATTGGTTTAATGGTAAACCAGTTTGCAATGGAAATGGATGCAATGAAAGGCCCACGCATTGGATGGCCTTTTGGAAAACAGTCTAACGGAACCGTATTTGTGGATAAATGCGAAGGTTATTATTCAGGTTTTTCAGCAGCCTTGGCTGTAGAAAACCTTTCCAACTTAAAAAATTATTACACTGGTGGTTCTGGCAATGGTATAGATGATTACCTGGTGCTGTTGAAGAAAGATCAGTTGAATAAAGATGTGCTTGCACAATTTGATGTGGCCATTAATGCACTGAAAGCTATTCCCGATCCTATGTCGGCCGCTTTTATCGGCAATGCTACGGTAGTAGAAGAAGCGTACAAGCAGGTGCAGAAGTTGTTAACAATGCTAAAGACAGATGTTGCTTCCGCAACAGGCGTGCAGATTAATTACATGGACAACGATGGCGATTAATAACAAAATCACAGATTGGAAGAATCAAATCTTTAATATTAACAGGCCTGTTTCCATTGCGCCGCTTATTACATTCAGGATTGCATTTGGACTGTTGATGTTTTTTAGCCTGCTGCGTTTTTGGTGGCGTGGATGGGTAGATACAGTATATATTCAACCACATTTTCATTTTACTTACTGGGGTTTTGAGTGGGTAAAGCCATTAGATGGTGCCGGAATGCATATTGTAATGGCAATTGTTTTAATCAGCACCATATTGATTGTATTGGGATTATTCTATCGTATAGGCATAATTATTTTTTTTCTGGGTTTTACTTATATGGAACTGATAGATGTTACAACCTATCTTAACCATTATTATTTTATTAGCCTGGTGGCCTTTATTATGATATGGCTGCCGGCTAACCGTCACTATGCTTTGGATGTTTGGATGAGGCCACGCAAAGTTCGCTTGCTTGTTCCTGCCTGGACAATTGGAATTTTACGTTTTCAACTTGGAATAGTATATGTTTTTGCCGGGCTGGCAAAACTCAATACAGATTGGCTTATTCATGCCGAACCGATGCGCACCTGGTTGCCAGCTAAAAGTCACCTGCCATTGGTTAGCAGTTTAATGTATAAAGAATGGGTTGCTTATGCGTTTTCCTGGTTCGGAGCTGTGTATGATTTATTCATTGTGTTTTTCTTGCTGTATAAAAAGACCAGGCCGGTAGCTTATTTTTTTGTTGTAGTCTTTCATATTGCTACTGCTATCTTTTTTCCCGGTATCGGAATGTTTCCTTACGTAATGATTGTTGTAACACCTGTCTTTTTCCCTGGTAGTTTTCACGAACGCTTGCTAAGTTATCTTCCATTTTACAAAAACGGGGAAACTGGTTCAGAAAAAGCTATTTATTCGTTCAGGTACCATAAAATTTTAAAAACAGCAATTGTTATCTACATTTTTTTGCAGCTAATCATTCCCGTTAGGTTTCTTTTTTATCCGGATCATCTTTTCTGGACTGAAGAAGGTTATCGTTTTTCATGGCGGGTAATGCTTATGGAAAAAGCCGGCACTGCCTATTTTACTGTGAAAGACAAAACTGGCAAAGTATCCTATGAAGTAAATAATAAAGATTTTTTAACGCCACTACAGGAAAAAATGATGAGCACTCAACCTGATATGATTTTAAAATACGCACATTACCTGGCAGGTGAATATGCAAAACGTGGAATTGACCAACCAGCTGTGTACGCAGAAATATATGTAACATTGAATGGACGGCCTTCAACATTATTTATCGATTCAACTGTGAATTTGGCTGTTGAGCCATTAAGCTGGAAGCATTATAAATGGGTGCTTCCGTACAAAGAATAAAGAAATTGCACGATGAAGAGATTACTGATAGTTTTGATTTACTGTTTTGCCGCACAGTTACTAACAGCGCAAAAGCAAACTGCTTTAAGTGGAAACGTGCGGGGCGAAAATAATGAAGCTGCTGCGGGAGCAACAGTTACCCTTATGCCGGTAGAAAAATTACAGGTATGTAATGATAACGGATTTTTTCGCTTTGCAAAAATTGATACAGGGAATTATGAAATTTTTATTTCATTAAAAGGTTATAAAACATACAAACAAGCTATAACGCTTACTGCAAAACCATTGGTGCTTGACGTTGTTCTTGCACAAAAAGATACGCTTGTGCTTGATGAAGTTATTGTAAGCGATCTAAAAAGTGAATCTGTTTCAGGTAAACTTAACGATGTTTCCGGAACAGCAATTTATGCCGGCAAGAAAACAGAGGTAATTAATGTAAAGAACCTCAATGCAAACCTTGCAACCAATAATACACGTCAGATATATGCCCGCATTCCAGGATTAAATATTTGGGAATACGATCGCGGTGGGCTGCAATTAGGAATAGGCGGCAGGGGGTTAAGTCCCAACCGTTCTTCTAATTTTAATATCAGGCAGGATGGATACGATATTAGCGCAGATGCATTGGGATATCCAGAGAGTTATTACACACCATCTGCAGAAGCACTTGATAAAATTGAGATCATACGTGGTGCTGCAAGTCTTCAATACGGTCCACAGTTTGGAGGGCTTATCAATTTTGTTATGAAAGATGGTCCGCGGGGAAAACCATTTGAATTTACAACAAGACAAACCATCGGCTCTTATGGTTTTTTTAATTCGTTTAACAGCATAGGCGGAACCGTTGCAAAAAACAAACTAAATTATTATGCATTTTACCAGTATAAAAAGGGAGACGATTGGCGTGAAAACAGTCATTACGATCAGCAAAATGCATACACCCATCTTGCTTATAATTTCACAAAGAAATTTAAGGTAACAGCAGAATATACTTTTATGAAATACCTGGCGCAGCAGCCGGGCGGACTTACTGATGCACAGTTTGCCGAAGATCCATCAGTTTCTGTGCGTGCAAGAAACTGGTTTAAAGTAAACTGGAATTTAATAAGCCTCAATTTTGATTATGCATTTGGCGAACACACCAGGCTGAACCTTAGAAACTATACACTGCAGGGTAGCCGTCAGGCTATTGGCGTACTTACATACATTAACCGGCCAGATTTTGGCGGCAATCGGGATTATATGGGCGACAGGTACAGCAACTTTGGGTCAGAACTTCGTTTTATTCATCAATACCGCTTAGTAAAAGAACAACGCAGCACTTTTTTAGTGGGCATGCGTTTATATAAAGGCCTTACAAAAAGGCAACAGGGGGATGGCAATGACGGCAGTGGACCCGATTTTAATTATATAGGTATAGAGCCCAATAAATCTGATTACCGCTTCCCCGGTAGTAACCTTGCTGTATTTGCGGAAAATATTTTCAGGATAACTAAAAACTGGAGCATAACACCTGGCATACGCTACGAATACATCAATACAAAAACAGATGGTTACTATTATAAAAAGAACATTTTTGTAGCAGATGATAAAATAATGGAATCAACAGCAGATCCGCGTTCTTTTGTTTTATTAGGTATTGGTAGTTCCTGGAAGCTGGGTAATGGAACAGAATTCTATGCAAATATTTCACAGAATTATCGTTCTATAAACTTCAATGACCTTCGGTTAGTAAATACAAATGCTAAGGTAGATCCAAACCTTAAAGATGAAACCGGGTATAATTTAGATCTCGGTTTCAGGGGTACATTTAAAAATTGGCTGTATGCCGATGTAAGTGTTTTCTATTTGAAATACAATGATCGTATCGGTTCAATATTCACAAAAGATACCAGCTTTATGACTTACCGCTTGCGCACCAACGTGTCTGACAGCCGCAACCTTGGATTAGAAGTATTGCTGGAAGGGGATATCTTAAAAGCAATTACAAAAGGAATGTCTAAATACAGGTTGGCTTTATACGGTAATTTTTCATTTATAGATGCACGTTATGTTAACTCAAAAAATACAGCCGTTGAAAATAAGCTAGTAGAAAACGTGCCTCCGGTTTTAATAAGAACCGGTGTTTCCTTTGGCAATCCGCGGTTTAATTGTACCTACCAGTTTTCTTACCAGGCTAAACAATATTCTGATGCTACTAATGCAGAATCGACACCAACAGCAGTAGACGGAGCTATTCCATCTTTTAGTGTTATGGATCTGAGCCTTAGTTATAATTGGCGCAGCTTTACCGTTTTTACCGGTATCAATAATATCCTCGATACAAAATATTTTACACGCCGTGCAGATGGTTATCCGGGGCCGGGTATCATACCTGCCGATAAACGTAATTTATACCTGACCCTGCAATTTAAATTGAACTAGTAGCTTCAAACTTTAAAACTGTTTCTTATCATTATACGGCAAATAAAAAAGGTAATCTAACAAAGATTACCTTTTTTATATTCTGAACCAGGAACTAGCGTGGGTTCGAAATATTATACTAAGGAGACAGTTATTATAATTTAATTTTCAACGGAAAAAGTCAGAATAACAACTTTTTTATCTACTAAAAAAAGAACCCTGCACGTATTGCCAGCCTTTTATATTCCACTTCTTTTTTTATGTTATTGTCAGTATAAGAACTT
The DNA here is from genome assembly GCA_044227095.1 of Chitinophagaceae bacterium. GTDB lineage: Bacteria > Bacteroidota > Bacteroidia > Chitinophagales > Chitinophagaceae > JACMLD01. The sequence goes on from JBGAFV010000001.1 coordinate 3,092,250, forward strand.
GCCTGGAAGCGGTAGCCAAAGCTTATTAAAAAACCTGCTTTTTGATTGAAGGGAATTTTTAAACCCAATCCTGCTGCATACAAAAGGCCTCCTTTGAAGTTGGTGGTGTTGGTTGAGTTTTGTGTAATGTTTATGCCGTAACCTCCATCAGCAAAATAGAACGGTACAAGCGAGCCGCCATTTGAACAATCTCCACGTATGCTTAAAAACAAAGGAATAATTGTTTGGGTAGCGTATAAATCAACACCTGCACCTGCTCCGGTAAAAAAATATCTGTTGAATTGATAGCCATTCACGGTTTGAAAAGAAAAGGCCGCTGTGGTTACACCCTCTATGGTTGTTTTTCCTGCTACCAGGGGGCCAAGTTCAGTATAGTGCGCAAATCCAGCCCGGTTATTTTGATAAGTACCAAACTTCGGTTCACTGGTGATCTTTATAATATCTGCATTATTAAATACCAGTGTATTTCCCTCTGCAGTTTGTATTTTTAAACGGATGCTATCCCTGAAAATGATTTTTCCCCGTATGATGGATTCATTGCTTAGATAAACAACATCCTGTTTTTTTTCCTGCGCAATGGCTGCCATAGAAAAAACTGTAAACAGCAAGCCTGTTAAAAACTTGTTTTTCATATTTGCGATTAATTGTTTGCCCAGATTTTAAAGTCATTTACCCTTTCTCTGCTTACAATAGCCTCTGCCTGTTTATTACCTGTTTTAAATATAATTTTTAACCTGCTGTTGATGTATGGTTTTACCTGATCGATTGCTTTGGCATTAACGATTATGCTGCGATTGATACGGAAAAATTGTTGTGGGTCCAGCAGGCCATCCAGTTCTTCCAAAGTGTAATCAATAATATAGTGATTGCCGTCTGGTGTATATAAATGCACTATTTTATTATCGGCAATAAAATAGGAAGACTGTTCAGTATCTACAAAAAATAATTTTTGTCCCACCTTTCCCACAAACCTTGTTTTATAAGCCGGCTGCATTTGGTGTTTCAATGCATTAGCCAGTTGTGTGTAATTAAAAGATTGTTCCAAAGCAGGTGAGCGTAATGCAGATAATTTATGGATAGCTGATGAAAGCGCTTCAACAGAAACAGGTTTTAAAAGGTAATCAATGCTTAATAATTTAAAAGCTTCCAGTGCATAATTATCATATGCTGTAGTAAAGATGACCGGGACTTCAATTTTTACTTTCTGAAATATTTCAAAGGCCGATCCATCAGCCAGCTGTATATCGAGCAGGATAAAATCAGGAATGCTGTTTTTTGTTAACCATGTGCTGCATAGTTCCACTGAATCTATTACTGCCAGTACAGAGACATGCGGGGCGCATTGTTGCAATAAATATTGCAACCTGTCAGCAGCAAGTTTTTCATCCTCAACAATAAGGGTGGTCATAATGGTTGTTGTATCAAGGGTAATATAACTGTAAAACTATCAGGGTCTTTTATTACATTAATCTTTTTGCCAATAATGAATCCATACCGCTGCTCAATATTTCTTAGTCCCACTTGCGTTGATGTTTCCAACTGCTGTTTGGGCTGCAGGTTATTTCTTACAAACAACCCGCCATTTTTGTTTATCGAAATTAAAATTTTTAAGGGATTAGCCCTCGACAAAACGTTGTGTTTAATAGCGTTTTCAATCAGCATCTGCAATGCGGCGGGAACTATAAAGTGATTGAAATAGATAGGGTCGATTTCAATATCCACCTGCACACTTTCGGGAAAGCGTTTTTGCAGCAGAAAAATATAAGGGGTAATAACTTCAAGTTCGTTTTCAATTGTTACCAATTCTTTGTCCTGGCTGTTTAAAATGTGCCGGTAAACCTTAGAAAATGCTTCAATAAATTTATTCGCATCCGGGTTATCTTTTACAACCATGCCCGAGAGTACATTAAGGTTATTAAACAGGAAGTGTGGGTTTACCTGGTTTTTTATAGCCTGCAATTGAGACTGTGCATTTATACGTTTCAATTCCTCCGCCTCCAGTTGTTTGTTTTTGTATTCTGTGATGTACACAAAAATGGCATTGAGTATATGCAGGAACAGGTTGATGCGTGTTCCAAAAGTAAAAGCAAGCTTTAATCCGATAATAGTTTGCGCTTCAGGTAACCGCATCCATTTACCAATAAAAAAACAAACAACAATTGTATTTACAACTGCAAGCAATACGCCCAGTATAAAGAAAATGAAAAGAAATTTTATTTGTCCATAGTTTTCCAGCCGGTGTTTTATAACTTTCAATAGCAGCCTGTTTCCTTCCCAAATAACCAGCACTATCAATACCATTATCAACATCAGTATATATCCTGGTATGGCAAACCCGTAATATGTTTTTACTTCCGTAAAAAGGGTATTAAGGTAGGAGTACATTCCCAGCAATAAAATACACAGGTATCGATATCTGCTGCTAAACATATAATCCTAAATTAAGAAACAGTTCCGGATAAACCGGAACTGTTTTATGCAAGAACGTATTTTATGGTAATAACACTTTATCAATTACATGCACAACACCGTTCTTTGCAACTATATCCACTTTGGTAATATTTGACGCCACACCTCCGTTTCCGCTGCCTGTAACTTTTGCTCCGCCACTAACACTGAAGGTGAGCGATTTGCCGGATAGCAAAGTTGGCGCTGTTGTTAATCCTTCCACAAGATCTGCCGAAAATGCTCTTGCAGGAACTACATGGTACATCAGCACATTGGTTAATGTTGTTACAGTTCCTGCATTTGCGTTGGCAATGGCTGTGCTGTCGAAACCTACGGCACGGAAAGCGTTATTGGTTGGCGCAAATACCGTTAAAGAACCCGGGGCCGATAATGCTCCGGCAAGTCCGCATTTTACAACTGCCTGTACCAATAATTTAAAACTTGTGTCTGATTGTGCAACTGCAACAACTGTTGCAGCCGGTGGTATTAATACTGTTCCAATCACATGTGCCACGCCGTTACTTGCATCAACATTTGCTGTTTGTACCTTCACACCATTCACATATGCATTGCCGGAAGGAAATCTTTTTACGTATACTGAATCACCACTTAAGGTAACAACGCCTGTGGCATAGGTTGTTGGTAAAGCAGAAGATAAAACCTTTCCGCTAACTACGTGGTATTTAAGAATATTACCTAATACCGCAGGATCTGATGGTACCGTAATGGCACTGAATGCAGCATTGGTAGGTGCAAACACAGTAAAAGGCCCGGTGCCATTTAACGTGGCTGTTAAACCTGCTGTACCAATGGCGCTTACAAGTGTGGTTAAACCATTTGTGGTAGCTACATTAACAACAGTATTGGGTGTTGCTGGCGGGGCATCGTCTTTTTTGCACGACGCAAAAAAACAGGCTGTTGATAAAACTACAATGCTAAAGAAACTTTTAATTGAAAAGAAGTTGTTTTTCATGTTGATTGTTTTTGGTGTATATATTCGTATCAGAGGAATAATCATAATCAGGGTAATAAAACCTGGTCAATAACATGCACAACACCGTTAGTAGTAACAATATCTGTTATTATGATATTGGATGCCGATGCGTTGCTTTTGCCTTTTACTTTTGGACCGCCGCTTAAAGTAATTTTTACTTTCTCTCCATTTACAGTTGATGGTTCAAGGCCTTCAGAAAGATCAGACGAAAATACCCTCGCTGCAATGGCGTGGTAAGTAAGAATTGAAGTGAGTGTTGCAGGATCTGCTGCGTTAATAGCATCAATTGTGGTAAAACCAGCATTAATGAATGCCTGATTTGTTGGCGCAAATACGGTGAAGGGACCTGTTCCGCTTAAAACAGCAGCTACATTAACGCTTCCCTGGCTTGCACGCAAAACTGCGGCAACCAGGTAAGTAAGATTAGCATTGCCCTGTGCTGTTTGAACGATATTGCCTGAAGGTGGCATTAAAACTTTATTGATAACATGTATTACACCATTTTTAGCCATCCAGTCTTTCTGAATAACACTTACACCATTTACAAAAACACTACCCGCACTGGTCCGGGTCACAAATACGGGGAGGTTGGCTACCGTATTAACCTGTGTGTTTGAAGCCAGCGGTATTTGAGACGATGTTACCGCTGAGGGCAAAACATGATAGAGCAAAATAGCTTTTAAAGTTTCGATTGGTGCTTTTGCTACTGATTCAGTGGTGGCAAAACCAGCATTTTTGAATGCTTCGTCAGTTGGCGCAAATAAGGTGAGGCTTGCATTTTTATCACTTAATGTACCCGATAGTCCGGCCCTTGCAATGGCGACCGACAGAAATTGAAAGCGACCGTCATCAGTAAGCTTTTGAAAAATAGTGTTTTTTGCAGGCGGTTCAACAGGAGGAAGGTATTTACAGGAAATAGAAAGAACAACTGTCATTACTAACAGTAATGCAGCCTGTGCAATGGTTGGTGTATTTTTCTTTGTCATAAAAGATGTTTTTTTTATGACAAAAAATACAGGTAGTTGGATTGCCGGAATACCTGACGAAGCTTATTATGGTTGTGAACTGTAGAAAAAAAGGAGTGAATTGTTTTTAGTGCTGCAGGTAATTTAATGCTGTATACTAATAATTACTTTACTCGTTTCGCAAACTCTTCACCGGATTGGCATGGGCAGCTCTGATGGCCTGGAATGATATGGTAGCAATGGCAATTAGTGAAGCGGTTATTCCGGCAGCAATAAAAATCCACCAGCTAATACTGGTGCGGTATGCAAAATTTTGCAACCATTCATGTGCCGCCCACCACGCTATAGGCGTTGCAATTAAAATGGACAGAAAAACAAGCTTAACAAAATCAATTACCAGCAGACCAGTTATGAGTGAAACGCTTGCGCCAAGGACTTTGCGAATACCTATTTCTTTTGTTCTTTGCTGCGCAGTAAAAGATGCCAGCCCAAAAAGACCAAGGCAGGCGATAAAAATAGCAATAAAAGCGGCTGATATAAATACTTTGCCCAATCGTTGTTCAGAAGCATATTGCTGGTTGTAGGCTTCATCAGCAAAGAAATACTCAAACGGGTTGCCGGGAAAATATAACTGGTATAATTTACTGGCCGCTTCAATTTTCGCCGGCATATTTGAAAAGTCGGTTTGAACTGTATAAAAATAGGAAGAAGGTGAAGGAACGAAAATGGTGGGTTCAATTCCTGTTTGGAGAGAGAGATGATGATAATCTTTTACAATGCCTGCAATCTCGTATTTTGTACCAGCCCAATTTATCTTCTGCCCTGTTAAATCGCTTTTATTATCAAATCCAAGTTGTGCTGCAGCTTTTTCATTTAGTATTACTCTCCGGGGTTTGCTTGCGCCAGGTGTTACATCAAGTGCTGAAAATGCAGCACCGGATGCAAATTTTATTGCGTATACGTCGAAAAAGTTATTATCGGCAATAAAAATCTGGTAACTTTTCTTTTCATCATTTTTTTGTGGAGTAACCCGCGTTATACCATTGGCAGAATAGTTATATCCGCGACCGGGAACATCATTTGAAGCAGCGATTTTTTTTACAAAAGACAATTTTGTAAGTTCATTCTTAAAAGCAATACTTTGCTGCGTTCTGTCATTGCCGGCAATTACCGGCCCTTTAATCACTAATAGTTGCTTTAGATTAATGCCCAGGTCTGTCTGCTGCATAAAACCCAACTGCCGGTACAAAATCATGGTGGATATAATAAACGCAATAGAAATACTGAACTGAAAAACAACCAAACCTTTCCTTAAAAAAACATTGCTGTTTTTATTTTTTTGCCCGCCGCGTATTGCAATGAGTGGATTAAATGAACTTAGTACAAACGCTACATAGCCGCCAGAAAGCAACGAACCAAATAGAATAAACAAAACAGTTGCAGCCCAAAACCAACCATGATTTAGTATTTGCAGCGACAATGTTTTTTCAGTAAAAGAATTAAAACTGTTCTGCAGCAACTGTACAAGAACAAAAGAAAAAGCAACAGCACAGGCAGTTATTGTAAAAGTCTCCGTAAGGTATTGAATGGCCAGCTGCGTTCTGCTGGCGCCAATAACTTTTCTAACGCCTGTCTCGCGGGAACGTTTCAATGCTTGTACAGTAGAAAGATTGACATAGTTGACCCATGCAATCATTAATATTAATACAGCCACTGCAAATAAAACACTCACCAATGCTAAACTGCCAAATGTTCTATAAGGGTAACTGAAACCAGGTGCCAAATGCAGGGCACTGAAAGGTTGCAGGATAATAGTATAATCTGCGGTAAGTGGCTGTGCAGCGTGTACCTGCGCTGTTATATTACTGCTGATAGTTTTTATATTATCAGCATTTGGAATTACGAGATAACAATTGATAAAATTATTATCAACTGTTGCAGGATCGGCCCAATCATTTCCATTTCTTGATGCCGGATTTTGTAAAGTGGAAAAGGACAACAAAATGCCCGGTTTTATATCGGAGTTTTCCGGGGCATCTTTAAAAACCGCAACTACAGAATAGTTTGTGTTGCCAAACTGGTTATTAATAGTAACTGTTCTGCCGGTAATATTTGTGCGTCCGAATAATTTTTTTGCCATGGATTCGGACAGGGCAAGTGTATTAGGGCTCTGCAATGCGGGGCTTCCTGCTATCAGCGGAAAAGAAAATACCGTTAAAAAATTACTGTCTGCATAGCAAATATTTTCTTCACGTACCGCCTGAATTTTTCCGGTCTTTTCGTCAGTAATACTGATGGCTCCTGCACCAAGGTTCTCCGTTACTCTTACAATGGAAGATATACCAGGTACTTTTTGCTTTATAATTGGCATAAAGCCGGGAGCGATAAAAAAGTCATGGTTTCCCATTTTATCGGTTGTACCTATCCTGTATAAAGAAGAAAAATTTTTATGAAAGCGATTGGTATTCCATTCAAAGGCAATGAACTCAAAAATTAAAATGAAAACAGCAATGCCTACGGCCAGGCCTGCGATATTGATAACCGCAAAAGTTTTATTACGGGCCATATTCCGTAAAGCGATCTTTAAATTATTGCTGAACATAAGCGTTGTTGTTGCTTTATCGGTAACAAGGGGTATGCCAGCAATGCAAACTCTTGTAACACATTGTTTTTATAAAATAATTTATGGGCCATTCGTTCTGTAAGCGTACACATTTTGTTCGGAAGCGGACATACTCCTTGAAGGAATAAAGCAACTGGATTAGGATGTGACTTAAATAAGTAATAAGCTTTTAAACTCAGTTTTTTGGCTTATATGCTTTTTTATACAACAAGATGACCATTCAAAATTTAGATATTCTTATCCTGCACCACAACCTCCATTTGCGAATAAAAGTTTGTGAGGTAGAAAAAACTACTTCTGAAACATTTCAATTAATGCTGCTGTGCCAAACCCGGTATAATAAGGAATAGCAGACAGGTCAACTTTAAAATTGCCATTGTGGTTATAGTAAGGAAACATGTTGCCTTTTTTATTGGCATTGACGAAATCTTCCATACTGGTAATGCCTACTAATAAGTAATCGTACACTTTTGTTTTATTATTGATAACAAGATGCTGAAAATCCTCGGATCCCATTGTTGGCGGCATTCCAAGAATCATTTACCAATGGAGTAATTCTTTGTTTAATTTTTAAGCCGGCAAACTTGTTAGGTCAATTGAGTTCCTGTAAAATCAAATCAATCATATCAAAGCGGGGAAAATCACCCTGGTTATTCAGCAGTATAATAAAAATATCGTTGTCAGGCTGGCGGACCAGCATATCGTAAAAGCCCAATTCAGTACCCGGGTGGTACAAGGTTTTGTGTTTTTTAGATGATCTAAACTGCAGCCTGTCTATCATCCATCCATAACCGTAATCCGCTCCCCATTCATCCCATTTCACTCTTGAAATGAAAAGTTCCTCCGTTTGCTCTTTGGATAGAATCGTATTTGCAGTAAGTGCATTGTGCCATAGCAGCAAGTCTTCGGCAGTAGAGGTAATGCCGCCCGCACCAATTTCATTTTCTTTGGGATAACGAATTTCCGCTTCGTCCAGCATGTAACCCTTCGCCAGGTGCACACTATCAGTTGTATTTACAAAATAACTGTGCGTCATACCCAGCGGTCTGAAAATCCTTTCCTGCAATAAATCACCATAAGATTTTCCGGTAATTTTTTCCAGGATAGCTGCCAAAATCACGTATCCCGAATTGGAATAAACCATTTTGCTGCCCGGTTCAAATTCCAGCGAATCACTGCAAAATTTTTCTACCAGTTCGCCCGGCGTATACCGGTCCGTAACCACTTTTGCTGCGTAGTTATCAATGCCCAGGTAATCAGGTATACCTGACTGGTGCGTCATCAATTGTTCAATCGTTACCTGGCCATTAACATAGCCGGGGAGAAATCTGCCAACCGTGTCAGTCACTTTTAATTTGTTTTCAGCCGCCAGTTGCATGATAAGCATTGTGGTAAACTGCTTGGAAGTAGGACCAATCAGGAATTGGGTCTCACCATTGTTAGGGAGGTTCTTTTCCATGTTGGCGAGTCCAAACCCTTTTTCATAGATAACCTGTCCACGGTACTTCACCAGTGCGGTACCGTTGAATAGACCTTTGCGGTAATAGAAAGAAAGTATAGAATCGATTCGTAGGGAGTTATCTTTTTTGCAGTTGCTGAGCATCTGTTGCGCAGCCTGCTTGTAGTTCAGGGTTTCGTTATGAGCACGGATAACTCTTGCAGCGGAGTCTACATTGTACATAGGCAGGATAAGGTTGTATATCCCCCAGAAGGCATCCGTACTATCCGTATTTATGTCGGGGCTTTTTATTTCAAAGAGTTTGCCCGAACGGGATATTTCTTCTCTTGAAAACGGTTGCACATTTGCTGTGTCAATTTGTGTAACCAGGCAATTGAATTGCAAAGCCAGCGGGTTAAGTTCAAAATGCCTGCGGCCCCCTACAATCCGCCATCGTGCAATACCGTAAATGTGGTCAGGATAGTATTTGCCTCCATATTTACGGTAGGTGGTATAACCACTGTCCTGTAACCGGTCCATGTGAATGTTGGATATTGCCAGGCCGATGCGTTGTTTAAACCCAAATTCAAAATATTGCAGTCCCTGCTGGTTTCTGTACTGGGTTATCTGAAGAAATGCAAGGTCTTCAGTATTGATATACAGCCAGCCATCGTTTAATGATTTTTTGATGCCTTCTTTCTGTCGGAAGAATATTTTATAAGCAGACTGGCCGCCGTAATCTACAATTCCCTCGTATCTGAATATATGCTCGCTGATTCCCTCTTTGCTTAAAATTCCGGATTCACCTGCCTGGCTCACCACATCATCCTCCATCAACCCCGAAGCACTGGCGCCAATATTAATTTCGGCCCCTCCAAATGCCAACTGGTCCTGATCAAATCTTGCATTAATAACCGAAAATTGTTTGTTTTTAGAATTGAATGAGGGGTTGTAATTTTTAAAGACTGCTTCCGACAGGTCAACAATCGCTTTTCCTTTTCTTCCGTCAAGACGGTAGAACCCGGTGAGCTGGTGGGGTGCAGCAGCATAGTTTTCGGGAATTTTAGCTATAGCACTGTTAATGACGGCAAGCGGATCAACGCGTTTGACTACTACTTCAGGAAGATTCGCATTCCGGGCTTTCAGCCGGATTATCAAAATACCTGTGTCACCCGGAACCGGCAACAATGAAAAAGGAATAAATCCTATATGGGATATGTATACGCTGTCGTGATCTGTGATGCCGTTAATTTTTATAACAAAATTACCCTGCTCATTGCTCATTGCCTGGATGCCGTTTTTTGCAACGCTGACAGATGCGTAGCTGACGGGTTCATCGTTTGCTGCGTTCAGCAGTGTTCCTTTTATTATGGTCATCCGGGCATCCTGTCCTGAAATATTTACCGCTATTAACAGGCTAATGGTGAATATTAGGTATCCTTTCTGCATCCGCATAGTATTAATTTAAATGCAATTCATGTGTAAATGGTTGCCCGGTCTGGTTGGTAATTTTAATTTAACAAACCAAAGTTATTCAGTTGCATAACGACAGGTTCTTTTTGTTTGCGTCTTATACATTCGCGAGTTGGGAGAGGGAGTATCAATTGAATGATTGTCTGAAAAAAGTGGTTAAAAGCTAAAACAAGCGACACTTTTTGACACACGCCAAACAAAAAAGCCTTGCAAACAATGTTTACAATGCTCTAACTGGTGCACAGAATTAGCAGAAGTTCGAACTTTTCTATCTGTGATATAACTACTGTAATTGAATTTGATGTTGAATAATCCAATTTTTACAGTGGCCCTTTACTTCTGCAATGTTCCGATACTACCGCATCCTGCAAATTATTCTCAGTCCCGATCCACTGTTTGCTGACAGACCATGGCATCAACCACAGCTCTATACGAACTTACAGGTATTTGCTGCTACGTCAATACCGCATTTACGGGTGATAATATTTAGTCTTTTTACTCTATTTCACACGAAAAAAATGCTTTGTTCCTTTGCTGTAACACCTTACCCTCCTGAAAACAGTAAAAGAAATAAGACCCGGTACTACAACATTATTTTACAGCGCCAATTCCCCGAAAAGCGCGGAGAAAAGGCAGTTTTATACACTCCACAAGCAGGCAGATCGGTTCCCCAGGCAGTCATTACAGCTGTACAGGCGGCCTAAACTGTTATATAAACCGGCTACAGATCAATTCAGGCAACCATTACAACTGTTATGGCAGTCAAAACTGTTATTAAAGTATCTCACAGGGCAGATCTGCCAGCCTAAGGAGGCCATATATTCAATTAAGGAGCTCCACAGGGCACCAGATCTGTTACAAATTTTCATTGAAGTACATAAAAAATCAGGTTTGGATGCACACAATGAAGCTGCCAGGCAATGTATTGCTGTGTGCAGGCAATTATTGCAGCCACAAGGCGGCACCACACAGTTACGGCGCTTGGTCATCAACAACTCCTTTGTACAATACCAGTTGCAGGCAAACTATAACACCTCACAGTATACCAATTGCCGGCCGCCATAATGCTGCAGCTATGCAAAGGTTTGCGCAATAGCCTGGCGGTTGCATACAGCGTGTATGCAATGCACGGCGGCACAAGCAGTACACCCACCTGCAGGCATGGATATAGTAAAACCAGATGCCGTGGCCTGAAGGACAGAACATACAAACCATAAGCCGGGCAGTGCGGTTTTCAGCAATGAAGACGTGGCGCTGCTCCGGGAACAATAATTAATAATAAAAAATAAAACAGACTATGTATTATTATCCGGGCTCAAAAACCATGTTAAGACCATGGGCCTTAAATTTAAAAACGCAAATTGGATCCATCGGTATCCGTATTAATGAACCAGCCGCTGATATTGCAAAAGTGGAAACCAATATGGATAAGCTGGTTGCCGACATTGATAATTGGGAAAATGCCCGCAAAGAAGTGCAAAGACTTGGCGCTATTGTAAATGAAACTGCAAAGCAGCTGGGAAAAGAAACCCGTGAATATATAGCACGGCTAAAAACCAACCCGCTGCTTACGGAAGCAGATGAACATACATTGCAAATTGTGTCTACCACCAGCATTACAGACCTTACCGATTACCAGCCAAAGCTATCCGGCAAAAACACCGGTGGCAATGTACACCTCAGCTTTCAGAAGCGTGGTGCAGATGGTATGAACGTATATGGAAGGCTGCATGGCGAAACAGCGTGGAAGCTGCTGGGCAATGCAAAGCAAAGCCCGTTTGAAGACACGCGGCTACTGGCAGATGCCAGCGTGCCCGAGTTTCGCGAATACTACATCATGCCCACACTGGCCAACACAGAGGTAGGCCAGCGCAGCGAAGTACTGTCTATTAAATACACCGGGTAGGGATTTGCGCTGATCAGCTATTGTGAGAAGGAGCCGTGACCGGCACCGTTATATATCACCCCGGATAAACCAAAGACCGCCGAAAGGCGGTCTTTTTTTATTGGTATTTAATCGCAGGCATGCTATTCGTCGTCATCTTCGTCAAAATCATATTCATCATCATCATCAAATTCGCCCTCATCAAACTCTGCTATTATAAGCGGTGTTTTTATTAAATTAAAGCAATAATTTAGAACTGTGATTTTATTAAAATTGGATAGCAATTCCCCGTGGTGGTTGAATGTGTTAGCTGTATGTTTGTTTGCATACATAATATTTTTGGCGGATCGTGAAAACCGTAAGAAAAAATAAATATTTCAAACTGACACACTACCCCAATCCGGTTAAATTAAAAATTATGTTCTAATTTAAGTAGTATAACGCCTTTCAAACAAAAGCTTGCCTTGCTTGTAAACTGTAAATGTGCCGTTACAAAATGCTTTGCCTGTAAAAAGCTGCAGGATGAAACATTAAAATTGCGACAATAAAAATTATTACAGTTCTAATAAAAAAGTAAATTTTATGAAAAAGCTTTCAAAGAAACTAACCGCTGCTTTCCTGATGCTATTGATGCTGCTGACAAATGTTTATGAAGCAGTGGCATGTACAAGATTTATGTACAAGGGAACAAACGGCCTTATCATTACCGGCCGCTCTATGGATTGGAAAGACGATATAAAATCAAATCTCTGGATATTTCCAAGAGGCATCAAACGCACTGGCGAAACCAATCCAAATTCGCTTTCATGGACTTCAAAATACGGGAGTGTAATTACTTCAGCCTTTGATATTGCTACCTGCGATGGCATGAATGAAAAAGGATTAGTAGCGAACCTTAATTGGCTGGCTGAATCTGAATACCCGGTGTGGGATAAAAAGAAACCCGGCGTGGCAATTTCTTTATGGACACAATATGTATTGGATAATTTTGCTACCGTAAAAGATGCCGTAGCGCAATTTGAAAAAAAGGAATTTGAAATTGTTTCAGATTATTTGCCCGGCACAAAGTTATACGCGTCTTTACACCTTGCAATTTCAGACAGTACAGGAGACAATGCAGTGTTTGAATTTATAAAAGGTAAGCTGGTGATCCATCACGATCCTTCTTACACAGTAATGACCAATTCCCCCATATTTGAACAACAGCTTGCTTTAAACGAATACTGGAAGAATATAGGCGGTCTTGCTATGTTGCCAGGTACTAACAGGGCCGCAGACAGGTTTGTAAGAGCTTCTTTTTATGTAGAGGCAATTCCTAAAACAGATAATACGCGGATAGCCGTGGCAAGTGTTTTCAGTGTAATACGCAATTGTTCTGTGCCCTTTGGTATCAGTACGCCCAATGAACCGAATATATCTTCTACCCGCTGGAGATCAGTGGCCGATATAAAAAACAGGCAATATTATTTTGAAACAGCACTAACGCCCAATGTTTTTTGGGTTGATTTTAAAACGGTAGATTTCTCTGAAAAGGCCCCGATTAAAAAATTAAATATTACCAATAACGAAACGTATTCAGGCAATGCAGCCGGGCAGTTCGTAAATACGCCGTCATTCAAATTTCAGGGGCTTTAATGTTCAGAGATTTGTAAAGGAGATTTGACAACCCCATAAAATGACAAGGCCTTGTAATTGCTTACAAGGCCTTGTCATTTTAACTGCGTGCCCACGAAAGGAATCGAACCTTCACATCCTTGCGAATGGCAGATTTTGAGTCTGCTGCGTCTACCAATTCCGCCACATGGGCTTCTCTTAGTTTATAGTTCCTGGTTCCCAGTTCATCAGTTCCTTTGCTCAGCAAAAGAACTAGCGAACTATAAACTTTGAACTAAGAACTATTGGGGCTGCAATATTACGCATTGCCGGTATTTTGTCCAAAACGAAAGGGAAGTATTTTTGTTGAAACACAATTATTTACCTGCAACAATCCTTTTTGGGCAAAAAGACTTTTCTTAAAACGCTTAATATTTTGTTTAACAGGCTCATAAAACGCTTTGCTCAATAATGCAGCGATAAAGGTAGCCGGTACAATATAAATTGTAAAATGTAAATTGCCGCATCAAAATAACAACGATTCATGCTTACGATTGGTTTAATACGAGAAGGAAAAATTCCGGCAGATAACAGGGTTGCGCTTACGCCATCGCAATGCAAATGGATTCAAAAAAATTCCACAAACATCAAAATCGTTCTTCAATCCTGTCCAACCCGCTGCTTTACTGATAGGGAATATCAATTAGCAGGCGTAGAAGTAAGGGAAGACATGAGCGATTGCAATATTCTCTTCGGTATTAAAGAAGTGCCTGTTGAAATGCTGCTCGCCGGCAAAACCTACTTGTTCTTTTCGCATACCAAGAAAAAGCAGCCGCATAACCGTCATTTGTTTAAGGCATTGATGGATAAAAAAATAACACTTATTGATTATGAATGCCTCGAGCACGACGATGGCCAACGTATTATTGGCTTTGGTTTTTTTGCCGGTATTGTTGGTGCACACAATGGCATGATGGCTTATGGCCGCAGAACAGGTTTGTATAACCTGGACAGGGTGTATAAACAAAATAATTTCAGGGAACTGATGCATACCTATTTTGGTTTGCGTTTGCCAAATGTAAAAATTGCTGTTACTGGCTCCGGCCGTGTGGCCCATGGCATATTGGAAATTATGAACCTTATGGGCATACATGAAGTAGAGCCCGATGAATATTTGCAGCGCCGTTTTTCTTACCCGGTGTATACGCAACTGAAAGGCGCTGATTTATATGCCAGCAAACTAACGGGCAAGTACAACCGTGAAGATTTTCATAATAACCCCGCAGCTTATCAATGTTTGTTTCTTCCGTATGCGGCGCAAACAGATATATTAATGAACGGTGTATATTGGGACAATACTTATCCACGCCTTTTTGAAAAAGAACATATCGCTGCCAATGATTTTATTATTCAAACCATTTCAGACATTACTGATGATGTAAATGGTTCCGTGCCTATTAATCTTGGGGATCAGTCTATAGAAGATCCGGTATACGGAGTAGATAAAAACTCATTCAATAAAACTGCGCCGTACATCAATAGTTCTATAGATGTAATGGCCGTAGGCAACCTGCCCAACGAGTTGCCACGTGATGCCAGCCGTTACTTTGGAGAACAGCTTATAAAATATGTATTGGAAGATTTGTTAAAAGGCAGTTCAGCAATTATTGATAGGGCCACTATCTTACAAAACGGAAATATAACGCCGGTGTTTAATTATCTTAAAGATTATGCAATTGGTGTGTAATGTTTCTTTGTACATCAATTAATTTTTTTGTATCAGCAGCAGCGCTTTGGGCATCATCGTTGCGTCGCACAATTGTACAGCAAATCTTTATTGAATGATTTGTAAAAATGCCAGGCAGAACGCCGCAGATTTAATCTCCGGCTAAAGGGTTAAATTTTTAGGCAAACCCAGACTGCTATTAATAAAGATTCTTACCGAGAGGCACCCATCTCCAGCGAAGCGGGAGATGGGACGGGGGTGAGGTGTTGGATCTATAAATGCAAATAATAATCCTTCAACAAAGCAACAAAAGGATGTGAATACACTTCCGGTGCCTGTCTTATAACCAGTTCTTCTTTTTTTACCGTTACCAGTTTTCTTGTCATAATAAAAGCAGTGCGGAAATACGGATGTTGCAAACTCTGTCTTATCAATAATTTTTCTGAAGGATAGAGTCCATAACCTGCAGCGCATTTTTCAAAGTATTCAGTTCTGTGGTAAGGAAGCAATACGGCAAACATTCCTTTGGGAGATAGATTTCTTTCTGCTACTTCAAGCAAATCCTGCAGCGTAAGGCCTTCATCGTGTTTGGCAAAATTGTACCTGTTGTTTACAGATTTTAAATCGCCCTCATAAAAAGGTGGGTTGCTAATGATAAGATCATATTGATGTGGCCTTGCAAATAGTTTTACATCGGTATTAAAAAGTTGCAAACGGTTATACCACCTGGTTGTTTTAATATTTTCTGTTGCCTGTTCACAAGAAGGCCCATCTATTTCTACACCATGTATTGTTCCCTGAAATTTTTGTGCAAGCATAAGCATTAGTAAACCGCTTCCTGCTCCAATGTCAAGGCAAGCATTAAGATGATGTTCCAGCGCTGCAACTTTTTTTGCCACCCATGCGCCAAACACGCAACTGTCGGTACTTACTTTTAATGCACACTTATCCTGGTAAATGGTAAATTCTTTAAACTGGAAATAATTATTGGGCATCCGGCAATTATTTTTTTATTTCCTCAGTGAAAATAAGCCTGTTGCCAAACGGATCTGTAACACCCATCTCTAATGAACCCCAGGGTCTTTTTTCTAATCCTGGTTTATAATAGCGGTAGTCTTTTGCGGCTAAGGATGCCTGGTAGTCTGCCACGCCGCCGCTTACTTGTATCATTACTTTAGCGCCGGGGCAACAATCGCCGTGGTGTTCAGACAAATGCAATTTTATATTGCCTTTTGAAACCTGCATATACAAAGGAAAGTTTTCGCCAAACCGATGTTCCCAGTCAATGGTAAAACCCAGCCAGTCAACATAAAACTCTTTTGTTTTGTTGATATCAAATATCCGCAACACGGGTACAATAACAACGGGATCATTTTCCATGTAAAATGTTTTTATGCTTACCAGTCAGATTTAGCACTTGCTGCGGCAGATAACTCTGTAGTCTGGTTTGCCAGTAATTTATAATAACCTGTAATTGCAATCATGGCGGCGTTATCGGTACAATATTCAAAAGCTGGAATAAATACCTGCCAGCCTTGTTGCAATCCTGTTTCGTGTATGGCTTTGCGCAGCCCGCTATTAGCAGATACGCCGCCGGCTATGCAAACGTTTTTAATACCTGTTTGCGCCGCTGCTTTTTTAAGTTTGGAAATTAATATGCTGATGATGCGTTCCTGTATTGATGCGCAAAGGTCGGCAAGGTTTTCTTCAATAAACTGTGGGTTCTTTTTTGTTTCGGCCTGTAAAAAATAAAGGATAGAAGTTTTTACACCGCTAAAGCTAAAATCAAGTTCTGGTATTTGTGGTTCGGCAAATTTAAACTTTTTAGGATTGCCTGTTTGTGCGTATTTATCAATCAATGGTCCGCCGGGATAGGGCAATCCCAGCAACTTTGCAGATTTATCAAACGCCTCACCTGCAGCATCATCAATTGTTTGTCCGATTATTTTTAAATCGAGCGGTGAATTGCACAACACAATTTGCGTGTGGCCGCCGCTCACCGTTAAACATAAAAAGGGAAAAGACGGTTTATTGTCTGGTATAAGATTGGCCAGTACATGTGCCTGCATATGGTGTACTGCAATCAAAGGTTTATTTAATGCAAGCGATAATGATTTTGCAAACTGCGCACCAACCAGCAATGCACCAATAAGGCCTGGCGCCTGGGTAAAAGCTACCGCAGAAATATCTTGCATTGAAACTTTGGCTTGCTTTAATGCGGCATCAACAACGGGCACTATGTTTTGCATATGCGCACGGCTTGCCAGCTCTGGTACTACGCCTCCGTATTGCTGGTGCACTGCCTGGCCGGCAATAAAGTTTGAAAGAATGCGGCCGTCTTTGCAAACAGCTGCTGCGGTTTCATCACAAGAAGATTCTATAGCGAGTATTGTGGTAGACAAATGCTGATGGCTGATTTTATAGTGTCTGATGTGTTATAATTCAAAACCCATCACTAAAGCTAAAAATATAGAATAGTGGTATGGAGATCGAACGGCGAAGTTAAGGAAATCAAGAAATCAGACATCCCGAAATCAGCATTCAATTACTTGCTTCTTATAGCCACAACAGGGTTCATCCTGGCGGCAATATATGCAGGAATAATTCCAGCGAGTATGCCTGTAATAATGCAAATAGTAATTGCAGTGGCAAAAATCTGGAAAGAAATGGTTACAGGGAAACCAATCATGGGAGATATGACTTTTGTAAGGATGAATACAAGTAATAACCCTATTGCCCCTCCAAGTATGCATAAAAATGCAGACTCCAGCAAAAATTCTGTCATTATACTGGAACGTTTTGCACCAATAGCTTTCTTCAATCCAATCTGGTTGGTACGTTCACGCACGGTTACAAACATAATATTAGCCACACCAAACATGCCCACAATTAAAGATAATCCGGCAATAAACCATCCGCCTGTATTAATGCCAGAAAAGATACCAGCCATAAACTCACCGAATGATTCAATGTCATTCAAGCTAAAGTCATCATTCTGTGCTGGTTTTATTTTCCTTATAGAACGCATGGCACCCTGCACATCATCCTTTAGCAATTTCATAGGCACATTGTCTTTGCCCTGTAGCATGATTACCGGTTGCGAAGTTTTTTCGTTTACAAGACTTTTCATAAAACCATAGCTAAGCAGTACACTTTCATCGTACTCCCATCCACCCATCATGCTTTTTCCTTGTTTTTTTAGCAGACCGGCAATTACTGCTTTATGACCGTATAAACTAACTACCTGTCCTACTGACTTTTCAGGATTGGTAAAAAGTTTTTCGGCTATGTTATAACCAATTACCATTGAATTGGATGCATTGTCAAAATCACTTTGTAAAAGATAGCGGCCATTTTCTATTTCCAGCTTCTGAATGTTTGAAAAATCACCTGTAATGCCATAAATATTTACACCTGTTACAGCTTCATCTTCCCATTCCAGTTTTGATGTAGAGCTTATATTGAAAGCAACATTTTTGGTGAGTTCGCTGCGTTGTTTCAGCATTTTTGCTTCTTCATATTTTGGTACAGGACGGTTTATCAGTTTCCACCAGGGTATCTGGCCGGTGTAATCCCATTTGTCAATGTAAATAGTATTTGTACCAAGAGATTTAATATCGTTTTGTACGTTGCGCTGCAGGCTGTCTACAGTAGCAAGTACACCTATAATGCAAAAAATACCAACAGTAATACCGAAGAGGGAAAGAAATGTACGCAGTTTATTGGAGCGGAACTCCTGCAAAGCCATTTTAAAGCTGTTCCATATTATTTCCAGGTATTTAAGCATACCCAAATATAAATGGATGGAGTTGATTTTAGATCGCTAATTCTTTTAAAGGTTTTCCAAAGGGGTGAGTGGCGCTTTGCGAGTCTGTAGTCGATAGTCAAGAGCAGGAAGTACGGAATAAGATGTCTGATTTTAAGATGGCTGATGTGTAATCTTGGATGCTAATAACTTGGAGCTAAAATCTAACAGCTTACTTGCTCCTGATAGCCACTACCGGGTTCATTCTTGATGCAATAACTGCGGGTATAATGCCTGCAAGTACGCCTGTTACAATACAGATTGTAATGGCAATGCTGAAAATATTAATAGAAATGGTAACCGGAAAGCCAATGGCCGGAGAAATGAAGAATGTAAGTATATAAACAAGTATTAGACCGATAAGGCCACCAATTATACAAAGAAAGGCTGATTCTAAAAGAAACTCCGTCATTATACTGGAACGCTTTGCGCCGATGGCTTTCTTTAACCCAATCTGGCTGGTACGTTCACGCACGGTTACAAACATAATATTGGCTACGCCAAACATGCCTACTATTAAAGATAATCCTGCAATAAACCAACCGCCCAGGTTAATAGATCCAAATACAGTGTCAAGAAAACTATTGGCCGCAGAAACTTCATTAAGTGCAAAATTGTCCAACTGAACTGGTTTTAATTTTCTTACGGACCGATAGGCTCCATCCAGTTCCATTTTTACTTCGTCAACGGGCACATCTTCTTTTCCTTTAACCATAATAAAACCTTCCGACAGGTTTTTATTGGTAAGGTTTCTTGCTGTTTTGTAAGGCATCAATACAATATTGTCAAAATCCCATCCACCCATATTATTACTTCCATTTTTCTTTGGCACACCAACAATGGTCATTTTTCTTCCGTTTATTTCTACAATTTTTCCTACAGCGTTCTGCGGATTAACGAAAAGATTTTCTGCATTGGTATATCCAAGTATAATAGCGTTTGATCCTGCAAGAAATTCTGCATCGGATATGTAGCGGCCAAATTCAATTTCAAGCGGTTGTATTTTTGCATACCCTTCGCTTACTGCATACCATGTAACATTGGTTAACTGTTCATCTTCAAATTCTACATTATTGCTGCCGAACGTTATATAGCCAATGTCTTCTGCATAGCTCAGGCGTTTTTGTAATAAAACAGATTCTTCGTATTTGGGGCTTGGCCTGTTATTGTATTTCCACCAGTCATCTGGCCCGCCACTTCCCCATGGCCGTTTCTGTACATAGATGGTATTGTTTCCCAGGGTTGAGAAAGATCTTTTGATATTGCTTTTTAAACTGTCTACAGTAGCCAGCACACCTATAATGCAGAAAATGCCTACAGTAATGCCAAATAAGGAAAGAAATGTGCGCAGTTTATTGGAGCGAAACTCTGAGAGTGCCATTTTAAAACTGCTGACAATAATTTCAAAAAAACGAAGCATGTACCAAATTTAAGCATTAGCAAGAGGTTTACAATAACAAGCATCAATTTTGTAAACATTGCAAATGAATGTTTTGTTGCCGTGTTTGAATATTGTGATACAGGAAATTACTTACAAACATGGAGTTTTGTGGCTTTACAATTAATTTATGCATTGTTAGTACTAAAGTTTTTTATCGAGGAAGTATTTGGTCAATTGATGGTTAAGCCGGTAAAACATTTTTGCACAAGTTGATTTTTTTTAGATAAATAAGTTAAATTACAATAGCCTTAAAACAAATGATCCGCCCTCCCAAACCGAAGTAGTAATATTATTTTCTCACCTAAAAATTTACTCCGATGGTTACAACAGAAATCTCACAGCTTACAGCAGAATGCAACTCCTGGCGCCAACAAATGCGCAATTACCGCGAAGAAATCACCAACCTTAAAAACCAGTTACGAAAGATTGCATTAAATGTTACCCGGCATGATCAGTTACAGGATGTAGAGCATTACGAAAACCAGTTTCATATCCAGCTCATCAACATTCACGATCTAAAGCACTCCATTAAAGTACACGATTACAAAACATCATTAGCTAAAGTAAATGATAACGGGCAGGTTAATCATACTACGATGGCCGAACACAACCATCTCTATGTAGAATACCAGCGTTTACAATCATTGCTGGATGAACTTAAAGATCGGTTCAACCAGTTCATCAGCAAATTAAATTAATCCGTCACAGCTTACCACATTCCATAGCAGGAATTAACGTGGCGGAGATTCATACTTCACACGTTAGTTCCTTTTTATTTAGGTTATTGATAGAGAATATTGCAGGCGCCTGCCTGCTTTGCAACGATTTCTTTTATTCACTTCTAAAACTGTTTGCCATGGCAGATTTTGATACTTCACACGTAAAAAATATTGTCTTGCTGGGCCATTCCGGCTCTGGTAAGACCAGTTTGGCGGAATGCATGCTATTTGAAGCAGGCCTTATTTCCCGCAAGGGTTCTATTGCAGAACGCAATACCGTAAGCGACTATCACAACCTTGAAAAAGAACGCGGCAACTCTTTTTTTTCAACGCTGCTGCATACTAAATGGCGCGGCTATAAAATAAATATTCTTGATACGCCCGGTTACGATGATTTTGCCGGAGAAGTAATTTCTTCTTTACGTGTAGCCGACACCGGTATAATGCTGGTGAATGCTGTTACCGGCGTAGAAGTTGGTACAGATATACTATGGGAATACACAGAAAATTTTAAAACACCTATGATTTTTTGTGTAAATAAACTTGATGATGACAATGCCGATTATGATAAAACATTGCGTGAGATAAAAAATCATTTTGGTAATAAAGTAACCGTGGTGCAATATCCCCGACAAACAGGCGCAGGCTTTCATGAAATTATTGACGTGCTGCGGATGACTATGTATAAATTTAAAGACAACGGCGGCAAACCTGAAAAGTTGCCAATACCTGCAGATGAAAAAGAAAAAGCAGATGCATTGCACAAAGAGTTGGTAGAAGCCATTGCGGGCAATGATGAAAGCCTGATGGAAAAATATTTTGATAAAGGCGAGCTTGATGAAGATGAAATGAAAGAAGGCATGAAAAAAGCAATGATTCAACATGATCTTTTTCCTTTGTTTTGTTTGTCTGCAGAGCGGAATATGGGTAGCGGAAGGCTGATGGGTTTTATTGACAATGTTTGCCCGGCAGCTAATGAAATGCCGGCGCAGCGTACAAAAAAAGGAGAAACACTTTCCTGCGATTCAAAAGGTCCTGCATGCATTTTTGTTTTTAAAACAATTGCAGAAAGCCATGTAGGCGAAATGAGTTTGTTTAAAGTATTTTCCGGAACTGTTAAAAGCGGAATGGAGCTCGTAAATGAAACAACAGGTGTGTCAGAAAAGATAAACCAGTTGTTTGTTATAGAAGGCCATGGCAGAACAAATATTAATGAACTGGTAGCAGGCGATATTGGCGCTACCATCAAACTAAAAAATACACACGTAAACAATACATTACACGAAAGAGGGAAAAACATTGAACTAAGGCCAATTGTTTTTCCTGCTCATAATATGACGGTGGCTATTGAAAACACAAAGAAAGGGGAGGAAGAAAAATTATCTGCTGCATTGCATATGCTTCGTGAAGAAGATGCTACAATAAGGGTAGAGGTTTCACCAGAGTTAAAACAAATTTTATTGCATTGCCAGGGGGAATTGCATCTTGCTGTTATAAAATGGAAGATTGAACATATTCATAATCTTGATGTGCAGTTTATCAAGCCACGCATACCGTATCGGGAAACGATTCGCAGCATGGCAGAGTCAAGTTACCGGCACAAAAAACAAAGTGGCGGCAGCGGCCAGTTTGGTGAAGTGTTTATGCGCATTGAACCCTGGCACGAAGGAATGCCTGAACCACGTGGGTTAACTGTACGTGGCAAAGAAGAACATGCACTTGATTGGGGAGGTAAACTTGTTTTTTATAATTGTATTGTTGGCGGCGCTATCGATACAAGATTTTTGCCCTCTATATTAAAAGGTGTAATGGAGAAAATGCATGAGGGGCCACTAACGGGATCGTATGTACGAGATGTGCGGGTATGTGTATACGATGGAAAAATGCACCCTGTAGACAGTAATGATATTTCTTTTAAGATAGCAGGCTTGCAGGCTTTCCGACAGGCATTTCAGCAAGCTGCACCACAATTGCTGGAACCTATTAACAGGCTTGAGGTACTTTGTCCTGATGATTTAACCGGTAGTGTAATGGGCGATTTGCAGGGCAGGCGTGCCATTGTAGAAGGTATGGACAGGGCCGGACAGTTTACACGCATTATTGCCAAAACACCGCTTGCAGAAATGCACGATTATTCTTCTTCATTGAGATCACTTACACAAGGACGTGCAAAATTTGCTATGCAATTTTATGAGTATGCACCTGTACCTTTCGAAATTCAAAAAAAGCTGCAACAGGAATATGGTAAAACAGTAAAAGAAGAAGTTTGATGTAGCAGTGCTATAGCTTTACAATATTGTAATTTATTACTCCGGCTGTTTGCCGGAGTTTTTTTATTTTCGATGTTCTTTTAAACTAAAATTTATCTTATGTCACTTAAAGATGCACTCATAGCAGAATTAAAAAATGAAGGCGCCAATACTCGAAAAATGCTTGAAAGGGTTCCGCAGGATAAGTATGCATGGAAACCCCATGAAAAATCAATGACCATTGGCAGGCTGGCATCGCATATAGCAGAAATACCAGTTTGGATTAACCGCACTTTAGCAGCGGATGAATTTGATTTTGCAACATTGCCTGCAGTAAGAAATACTTATGAAAATACAGCCGCATTGTTAAAAGTGTTTGATGATAAACAGGCAGAAGCTATTGCAGCATTGGAAAATGCAACTGATGAAATACTAAACTGCAAATTCACTTTATTAAGAGGTGGACAGGTAGTATTTGCAATGCCCAAAAAAGTATTGATACGCAATTTTGGCTTCAACCATGTTATTCATCATCGCGGACAACTTTCTGTTTGTCTTCGATTGTTAGATGTGCCTGTACCGGGAATGTATGGCCCAAGTGCAGATGAGAAATAAGGTGTGAGGTGTAGGGTGTAAGTTGTATGGTGCTTATGCTGTACGAAGCCTCTGACTTCGTACTACTATGTTCTTCCCGAACTTTGTTCGGAACAACACGAAAATGATATACACATCTTTAAATAAATAACCCAGCACTTAAGCGCTGGGTTATTTATACGAAGCATCGGCTTTATATTTTTTTATATCCTTACAATCTCAGTTCAGAAGAATGAGCTTCCAAACCTTAAACCTTATACCTTTCACCCTACACCCTAATTCACATCTTTACCTTCCTGCAACAGTTTGATCATTCGTTCAAGATTAGGTTTGTTTACCGCATCAGATTGTGGCAACGCTTTTTGCGCAAGTTCAAGTGCTTTTTTATAATCACCAATAGCAGAATAGGCCCTTACCATGCCAACATTGGTAGTAAATACACCAGGGTTTTTATCGTAATTCATTTTAAAAATTGCAAAAGCTTCTTTTGGTTTTTTCTGTGCAATCAGTGAACGTCCGTATTGATGCATTTCCTGCACACTTGCAAGCGGCAATGCTTTTTTCATAATTGCATCTGCTTCTGCACCGCGGTCTAGCTTTGTTAATATTTGTGCTTTTGTACTTAAAGCCTGAAAGCTATTGGAACCACCAAAAAGAGGACCTGAAGCAGAATCGCTCCATAGCAATGCTTCATTAAGGTTTACGTTTTTCTGCAGGCACCATTGTGCGGCCTGGTCCCACGGCTCCCAGTTAAAACCAGTACGGTTGCGCAATTGCCTTCTGAAAGATGCAAGCTGCTCGTTTACATAATCAACCTCTACTTTAAAAGGTATACTTAGCTTTTCCCACAGCAATGCTATGGTAGCAGTATTTTCTGTCTGGTTCATAAACTCATATTTCAACCATTCAACACTTTTGTCTGTAGCAACAGGTTTTACTTTTACTCTTAATACATCTTCTTTGTCATCATAATAGAAACTTCCCCACGATGAATTGTTTTTTGAAAAGATAATAGTGCATTCAGCAGGATCGTAAGCAATAAAGAAACCATACTTACCAGCAGCAAGCGGTTGCCCTTCAATTTTTACGTCAGTAGAAAATTCAATCGTGGTATTTTCATTAGCGCCAGCTCTCCATGGTGCAGCTTTAGAAGAACCAAATCCCTGGTCTGTATAACCAACTGGCACTAGCTTTCCCCATATTTGTCCTTCTCTTCCTTTTACACCTGGCCTGTCGTATTGAACTGTTACATCAGTAAGTCCTATTCTTTCACTCACTGAAGCTTTTTTATTTCCGCCACTGGCAAGTACAGTAAGCTGGGCATGCATTTGTTGGGAGGTGCAGCATACTAATAAAGCTGCAATTAATAATTGAAGTGATTTTTTCATGACAGCAAATTTTGGTTAATTGATTGGATAATGAAGCTAGCACATAAAACCAACCACGATAAAAACAATATTACCAAAGCAATAAAAGCATGATGAAAGGAATTTTTGCGATGCCCGACGCAGCAATGAAGAAAGGGTTATAACTATCATATTGCTTTACAAGAAAGATTTTTTTGTTAATGCCTGCTCATAATTTTTGTTGATTGCAATAAGAAAAAAAGAGCTTAGAGTGTTTTTTCTGTAGAGGTTTAATAGCGTTATCACAAATTTTTTACAGCGGTTATATTTACGTTTTTATAACAGTTTCCGGCATTTATGGTACTTGATTTGAAATACTACTGGTAAAATTACAATTATGAAAAAGATACTTTTACTCAGCTCAATTTTAGCATCAGTTCTTTTTATTGGTAAACCTGCAAGCGCACAATTTAGTGCAAGCATAAACCTGGGCATACAACCAGAATGGGGTCCTTCTGGTTACGATTATGCAGAGAATTATTATTTGCCAGATGTAGAAGCATACTATAACGTACCTAGTCGTCAGTTCGTTTATTTCGACCGGGGCCGTTGGATTTATTCATCTTCACTGCCCGGAAGATGTGGTAACTATGATTTGTATTCAGGCTATAAAGTAGTTTTGAATGGACATGATCCCTGGTGCCATTTTAACGAACACCGTGCTATGTATGCGCCTTACCGTTTCAGGCACGACCAGGTAGTGATTAGAGATTTTCGTGGTGGTTACGGACGTGGTGGTTATTATGATAATCGTCGTCCTGGTTTTGATAACAGGAACAGGGGTCGTGACTGGGGATATGGTAACAGGAACGATCATTATGATCGCAGGCAGGATATGAGACGTGATAACGACCGTGATAATGATCATAGAAATGATCGCAATGATCGTGGTAATGGCAGAGGAAGATGGTAAGACAAATAATTTTATTTTTAGCCCGCTGAATATTTCAGCGGGTTTTTTATATGCTGAAACAAAAACAACAGAAGAAATATGTTTAACTTCAGCAATAAACAATCAAATGAAAGGAGCCTTTTTATTATCAGTACAAGTGGTTTGTTTTTTTACTGCAGCAAATACATTAACAGCGCAACAAAATAAAATGGATATTACAGGTGTGTATACAATGAGGGGAGTAATGGAAACAGCTTCGGTATTTGAACTAAAGCCGGATTCTACATTTGAATTCTTTTTTTCTCAGGGTGCATTGGACAGGGGCGGAAAAGGTAAGTGGGGTATAAAAGATGGCAAACTTTTTTTGAACAGTACAGCGGAACGTCCTCCAAAAGATTATACATTGGTGAAAAGCAGTGTTGTCCCGGGAGATTTTACAATTATTAAGATGGTAGATAAAAACACAATGATTTTATCTTATTCAGATGTAACTATTAAAACAGCCGCTGCCGTATTAACAAAAAGTACAAATAGCCATGGTGAAGTGCAGTTTCCAAAAAAGAATGCTATAGAAATTTCATTGTTGTTCCGCTTATGTCCCGACAGGGAATCTGTATTTGCTGTAACCAAAAACCATAACTATTTTGAATTTAAACTTGAGCCTTGGGTGGCAGAAGTTTTCTTTAAAGAATTCAGTTTGCAAATAACAGGTAAAGGCCTTGCCGGAAATCATCCATTGCTGGAAGGGCATAATTTTAGTTATGAGAAAGAAGAAAACTAAAAAGTGGAACCAGTGGTTGACAATTCAATTATCATCATAATCGCATCATTGCTTAATGCCTCTGTTTCTGCCTGTGCGGCATTCCATAGTGTAAGCGTATCTCGTGCATGAAGCAGACGTCCTTCAATTTCAAATGCGCCTTCAATTACAAATACTAAAAGATTAGCTCGTTTATTTTGTGGCAGGTAAACTGTTTCCCCTCTTCCAGAAAATTTACCAATAGAAATAGAAAACGGTAGTTTGTGTTGACTGTCATTCACGCCAGTTGCACGTACAAAGTTGTTGACGTTTTTAGTAACATCTTCATAAGTGTGCAACTTTGAACTAGTAACATCTTCTCTCCCTGACCTAATCCAAATCTGCAGGAAGTTAACATGCTCCTCATTAAACGGGTTGCCAATTTCTATTACTGTTCCTTTTTCTGCTCTTATGATGTACGACTGGCCCGCAACAATAAGATTTTCGTTTTCTTCATTGTGCTTACAGTTAATGGCCCCGGCCACAGGTATAAGTATAACATAAGAATATTCTGTTACCAGCATTGTTAATTTACAGCCGCCCGCTAATGTGTCATCATTCAGCACATAAATATTTTCAAAAGCCTGCTTATGTTCATTAAAGTAATTTCCAAAATTAAATGTAGGCCTGCTCCTGAATTTATCTGTTTCGTTTATACCACGTTGATCTGCCAGGAAAATTTTTGCTTTTAATTCTTGTGTCATACCTCTTCTTCTTTAAATGAATAAATACTTAAAAATGGCTGTAATGGTATAAGATGAGTAAGTGCACCATCCGGAGCTGGTTCACAACCGGCAGAAGAAACAAGTAGTAAATTCCCTGCTGTGTCGTGCCATAAAAGCGGCTCGCTAAAAAAGGTTATGGCTATGCTGTGGTTTGCTTTTTTCTTTATGTCTGAATTAATAATGTCAAACCGGTAATTTTTAAACGACAGTATACTTTTGCCCAGGTTATCGGTAATCCCTGGAATTTTATTGCCGAGCTGTTGTATATAACCCGAAATAGCTGAGCTGACAAGA
Source organism: Chitinophagaceae bacterium (assembly GCA_044227095.1). Taxonomy (GTDB): domain Bacteria; phylum Bacteroidota; class Bacteroidia; order Chitinophagales; family Chitinophagaceae; genus JACMLD01. The sequence continues at coordinate 3,120,319 of JBGAFV010000001.1, forward strand.
AAATGAAGTTTTTCTGCTTTAGGATCGTTCAATAATATTTCACTAAAGCTGCTGTATTTTTTCTCCTGGTTATAAAATTGTGCCTGCATTAAAAATTCTGAGTAACTGCTTTCAAAAACATATTTATCCCATATCTGCTGAGAGGAAGCGTCAATTATTTTTCTGTAACAAAGCCTGATAATTTTTTTTGTCATTTTTTTTAAAATGAAAGCTGTTGCAAAAAATATTTTAGTCCTCGTTTTCTTCAGTCCGGTTCTTTGAAGAATATTCTAAGCAACAGCCTTTACTTTATAATGAGGGACATTGAATTTTAACAGCAGTTATGCTGCAACATTAATAGTGTGCGCAATTACATAACCTGCTGCAACACTTCCTGTAACTGTACCAATTTCTGAACCTGTTGCGTCATCAGAAAAAACATTGTCGGAAGCATTGTAAGTATAGCCTGTCATACCTTTTGTGTATCCATTGGCAGTACTTGCATTTACTGTTACAACAGCACTGTTGCTGCTTTCAGGAAAAGCAATTTGAGTAATGAGCAATGATGTGCCTGCTGTGTTGTAAATATGCACATGTATATGTGTGGCACGTCCGGAGTACCAGCCAGGAAAAATTGAAGTAAAAGAAACAAGCCCATTAGCATCTGTAGTTTGCCTTCCTCTTAAAAAATGTACGGAAGTAAAATCAGCAGATTGCATTCCTGTTCCACCATATTCAGAATAATAGCCGTCTTTATCACAATGCCATATGTCTACTATTGCGCCGGAGAGTGCTGCGCAGTTGTTGTTTTTATTTTTTATGGTAATGTTGATGGTAAATCCTACGCCTGTCCTGTCCAGTCTTATATCTGATCGGACAAGCGAGGATGGCGTAATAGTGGGGAAAGGCCCCGCTGTTTCTGTTGGAGTTACAGTACAAGTTCCGGAACTGCTTCCAGTTGTTGTGGTAGTAGTTGTGGTAGTAGTATCAGCAACGGTCTCTTTTTTACAAGCTTCCATTATTAATGGAACTGAAGTGGCGCCGATAAGAAAATTTTTCAGAAATTTTTTTCTTGAGTGTTCCATGTGTTTGCTTTTTTGATGATGAAATAGTGAAAGAAAAATCGGCGTAGAAATATGTTCATGAATGCTTGTATGTTTTTGCCATACAAAAATTATAAAAAGCAACAACAAAATATTACAAATGCGGTGAAGTATAGAAATGCTGCGGAATTGATTTCTATTTGTTAAAATGCTTTATGAAATTTTCCTCATAACTGCTGCCGGTTGGAAGTTCTGTTCCGGCAATTGTTATCATTTTATTGCGATAACTTTCTATGCGGCTAAAGGGAATAATATAAGATCTGTGAATGCGTATAAAATCATTAGAAGGAAGTTTTTCAAGAATGGCTTTCATGGTTAAACGAGCCACAACAGGATGGCTGTTGACGAGGTGTATTTTAAGGTAATCATCCAATCCTTCTATATAAACAATATCTGAAAGTGCAATTTTCAGAAGACTATAATCAGCCCTAATGAAAATATGCTTTGGCGTTTGGTTGCTGCCTTGTTTTTTATAATTATAATATTCTTCTGCTTTTGCAATTGCCTGCTGAAAACGTGTAAATGTAAAAGGCTTCAGTAAATAATCAACAGCACTTACATTAAAGCCTTCTACTGCATATTCTGTATAAGCAGTAGTAAAAATTACCATTGTGTCCTGCTTTACAGATTTATAAAAATCAATTCCATTGATGGAGGGCATTTGTATATCAAGAAAAAGAAGGTCTACAGGAAATTTGCGCAGGTGTTTTAATGCCTCTGCCGGCATGGTAAAAGTTTTTTCCAGCAGAATAGTTTGTGTTTTTCCGCAAAAATTTTCTATCACTTTAAGTGCAGGTGGTTCATCATCTATAGCAATTGCTTTTATCATTGCAGGTTCATTTTAAGTAACACAGTGTATTCTTTTTGTGTTTCTTTTATTTCCAATTCATGTTTTGAAGGGTAAAGATGCTGCAGGCGACTCTTTGTATTTTCCAAGCCAATGTTAGTGGTTGTACTATTGCCATTTACATTTTTTACTTTAGCATTGTTTACAAGCATATCAAGTGTATCTGCCTGTATCTTTATATCAACCACAATGCCCGATTTTTCTTCAGGGTTTACGCCATGTTTAAAAGCGTTCTCAATAAATGAGATCAATACCAGTGGTGCAATCCTTTTCCCATTTACATCGCCTGTTACCTGGTATTGTAACGATACGGTATCGCCCATGCGGATTTTTTGAAGATCAATATAATCGCTGATATAATTAATTTCTTTTTCAAGCGATACATAATCATGATGTACTTCGCTAATTACATAGCGCATCATACCTGAAAGTTTTACAACAGCAGAAGCTGTGTTGTCTGCATTTTCTTCAATGGCCGATGAATAAATACTATTGAGTGTGTTAAAAAGGAAATGAGGGTTTATCTGTGCCTTTAAATAAGAAAGCTCCGCATTTATTTTTTCTTTTTCAGATTGTTTTAGGCGATTGTTTATTCTTATTAATGCTGATAGTATAAGTACAATCAGAAACTGGAAAAGGTGTTCAAAGCGTGGCATCATACTAAAAAAACCGCGTGGCGGCATTGGCCTCATATCTGTTCCATAACCTGCATCATTGTGAGGGGGTGGGGGAGGTGCATGGTTAATGTGATTTCCGGGTACCAGCAAATCGGGTAATAAAGTTATAAAAGCATAACATGCAAGAACACAGAAAAGGTAATAAACATATTTTTCTTTAAAATAAAGTTGCGGAACAAGCCAGAAGTAATTAAGGTAAAAGAAAAGAAGTAAAAGTGTATAGGTGGCAAAATCTTCCTGGAAAGGTGGAAGTTTTATAAACTGTAAATCCTGCGATACATCTGGCGATAACAAAACCGGCAGAGATAGAAATGCAATGCAACCAGTAATATGCAAGAGTATTAGACCCGTTTTGTTTTTCATTAATTGTAAAGTTAATGCCCGGTTATAAAGTTAATCAGCCTTTGCGGTAACGGGCAGCTATTTGCCGGAGAAAATAGTGGCGATTGTTATTCATTAATGTCATAGACCACGCTATAGATTTCTTTTTTTAGCGTATTAAAATTTGCTTCTGAACTTCCACCGGTATTATGCATCAGATCCATTTCCTGCCACGGATATTCATTTGCATATGGTGGTTGCTGATAAGGGAATGCAAATTTTCTATAGCCCAGGTTTTGATAGAACGTTATCCTGCGCCTTGCCTCTTCGCTTTTTTGTGCTGGTTCTGTTTCCAGTACAATATTGACAAAATTAAATGCCATTTGCTTCATTACAGCAGCACCAGTTCCTTTGCCCCTTAATGCTGCATCAATAGCAAAATGCTCAATAAAAATGCAATTGCTCAATTTCCAGTAAAAAATAAATCCTGCAAATATATTTTCCAGTATTACCTGCTTTAATTGAAGTTTATTTGCTGTTACAAGCATTTGCTGGTAACTCCATGGCCTTCTTTCGTACAGTGGAAAAGCTTGTTCATACAATCCTTTAATTTGATGAGGGATTGTTTCATTAATATCTAGTAATAGGAGTTGCATGAAATTGATTAAATAAAAGCCTGCATCAAAAATACAGCTTATAAAATACGAGATTGTAATTACTAAAGAATGGAGAAATAAAATACCTGGATGTTCAGTAAGGAAAAGACGAGGCTAATTAGGAAGGGTAGGGGCTGTATCTGGTAGCATTTAGTTTTTATAGAACGCAAACAATTTGGTGTTTTCTTCTGGTATGTAAACATTGTCTTTTACATAAACATCGGTATAATCAAGTTTCAGTTTTGCCTTGTTTTTATTGGATGATTTAACGGCCCTGATAACTGAAGAAAAATGTTTTTTGTAAAGACCAAGTACATACACTTCTGCAAAATATCTACCGGGAGGAAGATCTTCAATAACAATGTGATTATTTATATCGGGATAAAAAACTTTTTTTACAATTCCTGCACCTGAACGATCAAACTTGTCGAGTACGATATATACAGAATCTACAATGGTATTTTTATTAATGGTATTGTCTATATTAAATGTATAACTGGAGCCTTTCTTTTTATTGGCTTTTTCTTTGGCAGTGGATGCCGTATTGCTCTTTTCTTTTGAAGCGGGTGTTTCATCTGCAGCATGACATAGTAATGATGCAAATAGAAATATTGCGGGGATTAGGGTACGCGTCAACATAAAAACATTTTAAAGTCAATCAAATGTTTTTCAAACTGGTAATGAATTTTAAAGGTTATAAAAAGGTTGTGTCATTCCTTTTACAAAGATCGCACGGTAATTTTACGGATGCAAGCTTTATCCCATCTAAATTCGGAAATTACGGGTTTATAACAACGATCAGGTTATAGTGATTTGATAACCAGCCGTTTTATTTTTTAAGCTTTAGAGGCTGTTTTTATTAGATTCGAGTAAAAGTACGCAATGAAATTTGGCTATTGTAACTGCCTTTTATACATCTGGATTGCGTTTTCATAACCCAGGTACAATGCGTCACAAACAAGAGCATGTCCAATTGATACTTCAGCAAGTGAAGGTATGTGTTGTGCAAAATATTTTAAGTTTTCTAAATCAAGATCGTGACCGGCATTAATGCCAAGACCAAGCGTTACAGCAGTTTTAGCTGCTGCTATATACGGCGCAATTGCCTCCTCGTGTTTGCCAGTTGCAAATTGCCTTGCATATCCTTCAGTATATAATTCAATTCTGTCGGTACCTGTTGCGGCAGCACCTTCAACCATTTTAACATCAGCATCTGTAAAAATAGAAGTGCGTATACCTGCTTTTTTAAAGGTTTGTATTATTTCCTTCAGGTAGTCTTTATGGGTTATCGTATCCCAACCATGATCGGAAGTTAACTGGCCGCCGGCATCTGGTACCAATGTTACCTGGTGTGGTTTTACTTCAAGTACAAGATCGATAAACTTCTGTTCCCGGCAATTGCCTTCTATATTAAACTCGGTTGTAATTATTTTTTTTATTGCCCTTACATCTGCATAGCGTATGTGACGTTCATCTGGGCGGGGATGAACTGTTACACCATCGGCACCAAATAATTCTGCGTTTATTGCTGCTTTTACTACATCCGGATTATTGCCACCACGGCTGTTTCTCAGTGTAGCAAACTTATTAATGTTAATGCTCAGTTTTGTCATACTGCAAAAATAACAAGTTATTGCAAAGGGGCAGGTTATTGGCCTGCCCCTTGGGTTAAGTGTGCATATATAACGAAGGGTATTCGGATTAATCGGTCTGCGGGTTATAATACAGTAATAAGTTATTTTTTTATGAGGCTGATAGATTCAAGCAAATCACCATTCAGTAATTTAACTTCAAGCAGATAATCTCCTATTGCATATCTGCCCAGGTTTTCTATTGTTACTCTGTTATCGCCTTTATTAAGTGTACATCCTGCAATACGGATAACACTGCCTGCATTGTTTAATAAACGCACTACGGCATTCATTGTAAAAAGGCAGCTAATACTAATAATCAGTTCCGTGGTAAATGGGTTTGGGGCTACATTAACCTTTACATTCATTGCAAAGCAGTTTTCACAGTTGTTTCATATTACGCAAACAACCAGTACGTTTACAGATTTAAAGGGGATACAACGCTTGTCAGACGGATATTGCGAAGCAGAAAAGGGTAGTAATGTGCGATGCGTAAATGTATGTATTTTTACTAAAAACAGAAAGTATTTTTACTTTATTTTTTTGACAGTAAAAATACGGTAATTTGATAACCAAAATTAATATCAGAACCTTGCTACAAGCTTTACATTAAGAAGTCTAGGAGTAAGACGATTGGGAATACTATATACAGTGTTGGAAAAATCTTTAATGAGTAAATAAGAAATGGTATTGGCCCTGTCAATAAGATTAAACACTTCAAATGTTGCCCATATATTTCCAAATCCCTTAAAGGGGCTATGGCTTCTTCGTTTCGATTTATCACTATCCAAAAGCAAAGCACTGAAGCCAATATCTACTCTTATATAAGGCTCTATTATTAATGCGTTTCTGTACTTTACACTTCCGGGTATATTATAAGGAAGATTGCTTCCGTATATGGTATTGAGGTAAACTTTAAAATTTTTATTGGTAGAAAGATAATCCTGGAAGAACATGCCAAACGTAATAAATCTGTCTGTAGGGCGCCTAACCCAACCCTGGTGTACAAGCGAACTGTCTACCACCTGGTTCATTGAATCAAGTCTGTAATCATAATAAGTAGCACCGGCAATTTTTTCTTTTGTTCTCATTATCCCAAAACTTACCCAGCTTTCTGCATCTTTTACCAACTCTCCAAACAAGCGCATTTCAATACCGGTGGCATATGCTTTAGCACTGTTTTCACCAAAATAACGCAGACGCACATTGTCAATATCATAAGGCACTACATCGTGCATGCCTTTGTAGTATGCTTCAGTTGTAAACCGCATAGGCCTGCCATTGAGGCCCTGAAAACTATAATCAAAACCACCGCTTACCTGCCAGCTTTTCTGTGCTTTTAATTGAGTATTTACTGTGCCATCATAACGACGAAGCTCACGGTAAAAAGGAGGTTGATCATAAATGCCTATGGCAGCACGAAGAACAACATCTTTTTTCCACGAAGATGGCTTCCATGAAAAACCTGCACGGGGAGAAACGAGGAATTCTTTGTTCAGATCGTTATAATTAAATCTTGCACCTACTTGCAAAATAAAATCTGAAGAATCATGAAACGCAATATTATCCTGTACAAAACCACTGAAACGGTTAATAACAAGATCTGCTGATGATTTTAATACGCTGTATAAAGAAAGATGAGATGGGTTATAAGGCAATGAATAACCCGCAGAATCCTGGTATTGCCATTCGTTCAGGTTATCATTGATGGTTTGCCTGTCTGCACTAAGCCCCCATTGTATGGCATGATGACCTTTATCATAATAACCTTTGTGACTAATATTCCAAACATCAATATTGAGTTTGTTGCGTGCATGGTTTTGAAATACACCTGCCCCTAATGGATTTACAATTAAACCAAAAGTTGGTTTGCTTTTATCAAAGTCACGTTCGCCAAATAGGTAAGCTCCGGTAATATCAAGCGATTCCTGCTCATTATCCTGGAAAAAACTTGCCATCCATTTCAACTTAAGATTTTTTCTTACCTGCTGATTAATGGAAAGGCCCACCATATTTGTTTTATACTTGTCTTCTTCCTTTCCTTCAAAAAAGATATCAAGCCCCAGGTTGGCAGTAAAATAAGGCGTAAATACGGAAGCAGTTTGCTGAGAGAACTCTGGCACAAGGGTAAATTTTGTGCGAGATAAATTGGTCATCAGTTCGGCACTCCATTTTTTATTAAACTGGTAAGTAAGCAATGCTTGTAAGTCTGATGATGATGGCACATAATTGCCTTTTGTTTCCTGGCTTGCCAGCAGGTTTCGGTTGCTTTTGTTGCGAACACCGATGAGATAAGTAAATCTATTTTTTGCGGCAACACCTTCAAGGTGAAAGCCCTGTTCTAACAAACTAATATAAGCAGAACCACCAAACTGTTTTGGTTTTTTATATTGAATGTCCAGCACACTGCTCATTTTGTCTCCATACTTTGCAGGAAATCCACCATTGTAAAAATTAACGCTGCGTGTCATTTCAGGATTGATAAAACTAAGCCCTTCCTGCTGACCGCTTCTTACAAGATAGGGGCGGAATACTTCAAAATCGTTTACGTAAATCAGGTTCTCATCATAATTACCACCACGAACTGAATAGTTGGATGTAAGTTCATTATTAGATCCAACAAAAACTTTAATCAGGCTTTCTATTCCGCCATTTGGAGAAGGAATATTAATAGCCTGTTTTGGATTGATGGTTACAAGCCCGGCTTCTCTTCGCTGCCGCTGATCAGTCACTATTACTTCTTTCAGTTCTTTTGCGCCAGGTTCCATGCGAAGCGTAATTTTTTCTTCTTCATCCTGGTTCAGTAAAAAATTGCGTTGCTCGGTTTTGTAACCAGCATAAGAGAAGACTAAAGCAAATGCTTTTTCTGCCGGTACTTTTATTGTGAAGGTGCCTGAATCTGTTGTAGAGATGCCAGTATTGCGACCGAGTATGGTAATATTTACCCTACTTAGGGGATTTTCGTTCTCATCCAGTACCCTGCCAGATACAGATGCCGACTTCTTTTGTGCAAATAAAAAAGAGGGTGAAACAAGTAAGCAGAAAAGTAAAAGTAGTCTGGTTTTTGGCATTGTGGTTTTATAACGAAATACTAAAGGCAATATTACAGAAAATAGCGCTTTTGTTTTGGCTGGCAATGCTTTAAGTAGTATTGTGTGGTTGATTATTTTGACGATCTGTGCCTGGTTTCAGCATCGGCCGGCAGCCTTTTTGTTATACCTACAACATAAAACTATTTAATCAATGAACACAAATCGTTTATCGGATAACCTACAGGCAGGTTTAAATGCTCAACTCACAAAAGAAGCTCACGCTTCTCAAATTTATCTTTCCTATGCGTCATGGGCAGCAGAACAAGGGTATGATGGCGTAGCCAATTTCCTTTTTCGCCATGCCCAGGAAGAACGAAACCATATGATGAAAATTCTGGAATACATACTTGAAAGAGGTGGCCATGTAATAATAGAAGCCATTCCGGCGCCGCCGCCAAATCCTGTTAACATTCAACAGTGTTTTAATAAAGTGCTGGAACATGAAATTGATAATACCAATGCTATATACAAACTGGTAAAAATGAGTTTTACCGAAGAGGATTGGGCCACATGGAATTTTATGCAATGGTTTGTAAAGGAACAACGCGAAGAAGAAAGCCTTGCACTGAGCCTGCTGGATAAAATTAAAATTGCCGGCGGTGAAAAAGCAAGTGGAGATGCTTTGTATAATCTTGACCGAGATTTGGAAAAAGCACCAGATGATGCTGTGCTGGCGCAGGAAAAAACAGCAGACAATCCTTAATCAGTTGATTAAATGAATAGTTAATTTATGAGGCTAAAAATAAAAACCTGTTTTGCAGTAACAATAATGCTTTGCAAAACAGGTTTTTTCTTTGTTATGATTTTATACCATTGCTTTTAGTTGCTTTATAGTTGCTTTAGGATCTGCAGATTTAAAAACCGTATTACCCGCAACCAATACATCTGCACCTGAACGCAATAAGCCATGTGCATTTTCAACTGTTACGCCACCATCAACCTCAATCTTTACATGCAGTCCTCTTTCTGTAATCATTTTTTTTAGGTCTCGGATTTTTTGCATGGTATGCGGAATAAAAGATTGGCCGCCAAAACCGGGGTTTACACTCATTATATTTACCATGTCTATATCCTGCAAAATTTCCTTAAGGCTTTCCACCGGGGTATGAGGGTTGATGGCAACACCAGCTTGCATGCCCAAAGATTTTATTTGTTGTATGTTCCTGTGCAAATGAGGGCATGCTTCTATGTGAACGGTTAGAATATCTGCACCAGCATTTTTAAAAGCTTCTGCATATTTGCCAGGGTCTACAATCATTAAATGCACATCGCAGGGCTTATTGGTGGTGCTGGTTATTTGTTTAATGATATCTATTCCATAACTGATGTTGGGAACAAAAACACCATCCATTACATCGAGGTGAAACCAGTCTGCTTCACTTTCGTTCAGCATTGTACATTCCTTGCTAAGGTTCAAAAAATCTGCTGCTAATAAAGACGGTGCTATAATGGCCATGATCGGTTGATTGGTTTGCTAAGATACTATTGTGAGATTTAAAATGATGAACTAATGAGCAACTTTTCAACTGGTTAACCAACCGCCTATTTCTTCAATCGCCCAATAGCTTCTCTTGCTTCTTTAAAATCTTTGTCAAATGTAAGTGCCTTATAGTAGTAATCGATGGCTTCAGTTCTTTTGCCAATAGCCTCATAGCAACGCCCCATCCAATAGTAATTATCTGCGTTGGTATAAGATATGTTGGTAGCAAATTGAAATGTTTTTAATGCTTCATCATAATTTTTCTGCTCAAATAAAATTATTCCTTTTTCAATATAAGGTTCTACAAAATGCCAGTCGCGTATAATGGCTTCATCAAATAATTTTATTGCCTGCGGGTAATCTTTTATGTTAGAATAATAAAGTCCTTTTAAAAATACAGGATCCACAAAATCATGTGCGGTATCTTTTTGCTGAAGCGCATCGCAAAGGGCAATTGTTTTGCTGTTTTTTGTTTCTGCATAAAGGTTGGCAAGAGCAAGGCCGTTTTGCAATACGGGATGGCGATTATAGGATTGCTCAAGAATAGCAATAGCCTGTGCAGTATCTTTCATTTGCGTGTACAGCATTCCTTTCTCATATAACGCATCAAAATTACTGCTGTCTTTGCTTAGCATATTATCATACAGTGCAAGTGCTTCTTTCAGGTTGCCAGATTGTACATAAGCTTCACCAAGCCGGCGTGTGAACTCGATATTTGCAGGGTACAACTGCATACATTTTTTCAATAGCTCTATTGCGTCTTTACTGCGACCGGTTAAAAACAGGTTAGATGTAAACAGCATGGCAGTATTTTCCGATTGGCTGAGTTCCCAGCTTTTTTTATAATCATAATAGGCCACATCGTGCTGGTTGTTCTGTGTTAGCATTTCTGCACGGTGAAGGTATAATACTGCATCCGCAGGATTTTTTTCAATGCTGTCACTCACAGGTTTATACGGCAGTTGCTGCAAAATTTCATCAAACCCATTTACGGCTTTGCCGTTATCGCAACTGCAAAAAAAGATAAGCGGCATACATATATATATCAGGAACCTCTTCATAAAACAAATCTAACCGATTTTAGAATTTGTTTAATCACAATATTTTTGCCGTTATATATTCCTTTGCCAATATCTTTATCGGCCAATAGTAACTGTAATGAAAAAAAATATCTTTTACATCCTCTTATTAGTATCGGTTGCGGTTTGCACAAGTATGTCTTTGCCAGGTAAAAAAACGCAACAGCAGCAGAAAGCAATAGCAGACACTATTCTTTATCCAGATGAGCATCATTTTAAAAACATTCAGCAGCTTACGTTTGGCGGAGATAATGCCGAAGCATATTTCAGTGCAGATAGCAAATACATTATTTTTCAACGTACCAATCCGGCGGAAGGCTTGCAGTGTGATCAGGAATTTATAGGAAGTGTGCCTGCGCAGGGCAGCAAGTTTCAATATAAAATGATAAGCACAGGTAAGGGCCGCACTACCTGTGGATTTTTTACAAAAGATGGGAAACACGTTATTTATGCGTCTACACATTTAGGCGGAGATGAATGCCCGCCAGTACCCGATAGAAAAAAATACGGGAACAAATATATATGGCCGTTATTTTCAAGCTTCGATATTTTTATGGCTGATTTAAATGGTAAGATTGTTAAACGCCTTACAGATACGCCAGGTTATGATGCAGAAGGCACTATCTCACCCGATGGAAATAAAATGGTATTTACTTCTGTGCGTGATGGCGATATAGAATTGTATATTATGGATCTGAAAACGCTTAAAGTAAAACGCATTACCAATCATTTGGGTTACGATGGCGGCGCATGGTTTAGTCCTGATGGAAAAAAACTGATCTGGCGTGCATCTTCTCCTGCAACAGCAGAAGAAATAAAAGAGTATAAAGATCTGTTAGCAGAAAACCTGGTAGCACCAACACATATGGAAATATGGACTGCCAATGCAGATGGCAGCAATGCACACCAGGTTACATCATTTGGACAGGCCAACTGGGCGCCTGCTTATATGCCCGATAGCAAACGTATTATTTTTGCATCTAACCAGGAATACAAACGCGGCTTTCCTTTTAATCTTTATACTATTAATGAAGATGGAGGCAACTTGCAAAAAATTAGTCGCGACAAAGGTTTTGATGCCTTTCCCATGTTTAGCCCCGATGGTAAAAAAATTATTTTCTGCAGCAACCGGAATAATGGCGGTACACACGATACAAATATTTTTATAGCAGACTGGGTGGAATAGAAAGATATAAGGTGTAAGGTTTAAGCTGTAAGGTAAAAACAAAGTACCTTAAACTTTATAGCTTACACCTTGCCGCAAATGAAATTTTCAATTATCATTTCTCGCATTTAGTTTTGCACTAAATTTTACTATGCAAACCGGACTGATACACCTGCACAATTTTTTAAGATGGGTTATATTAATTCTCCTTATTGTTTCTATAGTAAAAAGCTATACCGGCTGGCAACAAAAAAAAGTTTTTACAACCGGCGATAAAAAGATATGGTTGTTTACCATGATTTCTGCGCATATTACTTTGTTAATCGGCCTTTACCAATGGGCTTTTGGCAGATACGGCATTTTTGTTACAGATTCGCCTGCAGAAGGTGTTATGAAAAATAAATTCTTTCGCTTTTTTTGGGTAGAGCATCCCACCGGAATGATAATAGCCATTGTTTTAATTACACTTGCTCATGGTATGTCTAAAAAACCAGTAAGCGATGAAACCAAATTCAAAAAAGCATTTTGGTATTTTCTTATTGCATTGCTGATAATATTAGTTACTGTTCCCTGGCCATTTAGGGAAATTGTAGGAAGGCCAATTTTTCCGGGAATGCATTAAGCAGGTTACGAGCTAGGAAAGCTATTAGCCTTTAGCTATTAGCTTCGAGCGGCGAGCTAGTAAACGGTTAATTTCTACCCAATGGTCAGTGGCCTCACCTGTGATAGCATATAAATTTTGGGTGTCAGCTTTTAGTAATACTATTTCGCATCGTTGCGTCGCACACTTCAACTGTAAATCTTTATTGGGATAGAAGGTTGCTCGCGACAAGCAACTCACGTCTGACGATTCACGACTATCCGCTCAAAGCTCGCAGCTAATAGCTAACAGCTAAGAGCTTCTTCCCCCCAATTCAACCACTTCACAATCTTTCATATTTTTTCCATCAATAGTAAAGCGAATAAGGGTGCGTACTTTATGCCAGCCATGTTTTCCTGCAGCGCCGGGGTTCATATGCAGGCAATTAATTGCAGCATCGTACTGTATTTTAAGAATATGAGAATGCCCGCTAATGAATAATTGCGGTTGCTGCAACAGCAACTGCTTTTTTGTTTCGGGATTGTATTTGGGCGGAGAGCCACCAATATGGCGCATCATTACTTTTACATCTTCGCACATAAACACCAATTGTTCAGGAAAAACAGTTCTTATATCATTGCCATCAATGTTTCCATACACGCCCTTTAACGGAAGTCCGCTTTGCTCAGCAAGTTTTGTTGCCAGTGAAATATCGCCAAAATCGCCAGCATGCCATATTTCATTGCATTGTTTAAAATGGGTAAATACATTTTCATCGAGGTAACCATGCGTATCTGATATAAGGCCTATGCGTGTCATAATTTTTATAATCCCTGCTATAAATGGTAAACATTAAAATCATCGAAGTTAGTTTATCAGTCTATTAATTTAGCTGCTGTTAATTGCTCAAGTATCATCACTGCACCGGGTGCCTGGTTGGGCTGAAGCAAATATTCCTGCAGCGAAAAATATTTAATCGCCCCAATTTCGGCTACAGGTTGCGGATAAATGGAATGGTTTATTAAAAAGCAATCCTGTTCCATTATTATTCCGGCTGTTTCTCCGTAAGCAGGAGCAGAAATATGGGTATAATATTCAAGATCTGAAGGCCTGATCTGTACGTTTAATTCTTCTGCTATTTCGCGGCAAAGCGCTTCTGCGGCTGTTTCTCCAGCATCAATTTTTCCGCCGGGCAAATAAAAGCATTGTTTGTTTTTACTGAAGGCCAGCAGCAATTTTTTGTTTTTTACAACCAGCAGCCCGGCCGTTTGCATTTTTATCATATGGCACGAAAGTAATTCCCTTTCAGTATTGTGAAATGGGTTTGTGGTGATCTGCTTATTAAATACTCAATGCTTTTTGGTTTTTCCCATTGGTTTTTCGTAAATTCCATAAAACAAAATTTAGCCATATGATAAAATTTTCTGAATTAAAACCCGGTGATATTGTTTTAGCTGACTACGAAGGCAAACAATGGGAAGGAATTGTAAAAGATCTTAACAGGGAGGATAAAGAAGTTTGTGTAGAAACGGATGTGCAACAGTTTTGGTTTACCCCAGATCAGTTATACCCGGTACTGCTGGATGATTCACAGCTTCAAAAGCTGCATTTTGAAAAACAGGAATCTGACGGTACTGTTAAATATAAAAAAGATGCATTTCGCATTTTGCTTTCAAAAGATAAAGGGTTTTCCGATTTTGAAATGTGGTACCGCGAAGACAGGAGACATATAAAGCAGCCGCTTGCTGTTCATGAGTTGCAAAATCATTATTACCAGATGACTAAGGTAGAATTGAACGAAGATTAGGCCTGTTAATGGCATTCAGAAGGCCTGTTCATCCATTTGATATTGAAAAATGGGGCAGTTTTCCACAAAAAAGTGGAAAATTTCCCCATTTTTTTCTTTATTCCCTCTGCTTCTCCTATCTTTGCACACCCAAAAAATATGGCAAAACAGGCACTCATTAAACAGGATGGCGTTATTATAGAAGCATTGAGCAATGCTATGTTCAAGGTGAAACTGGAAAATGGCCACGAAATTCTGGCTACTATTTCAGGGAAGATGAGAATGAATTATATACGCATTCTACCCGGAGATAAAGTTGGAGTGGAGATGAGTCCGTATGATTTAAGCAGGGGAAGGATAATATTCAGGTACAAGTAAGAAGCTGTTGGCTATTAGTTATTAGCTATTAGTAAAACAGGAAAATAAACATAGGTTAAACCGCTAACAGCTAACAGCTGGCAGCTAAAAGCTAGAAAAATGAAAGTAAGGGCATCCATTAAAAAGCGCAGTGTTGATTGCAAGATTGTGCGTAGAAAAGGCAAGTTGTATGTTATCAACAAAAAGAATCCTCGTTTTAAACAAAGACAGGGATAAAACAGCTATGAGCCATTAGCTGTGAGCTGTGAGCAAAGTGCTCGAAGCTCGAAGCTCATCGCTCAAAGCTTTCATCAAGTAATTTAAAAAATCAAACAAAGAATATGGCTCGTATTGCCGGTGTTGACTTACCAAAGACCAAGAGGGGAGAAATAGGATTAACCTATATCTACGGAATTGGTTTATCTACTGCCAAATATATTTTAGGCAAAGCTGGTATTGATGTAAACAAAAAAGTAAACCAGTGGAATGATGATGAACTTGCGGCTATCCGTAACATCATTACCAATGAGTTTAAAGTAGAAGGTCAGTTGCGTTCTGAAGTTCAGATGAGCATTAAACGCCTTTTGGATATTGCCTGCTACCGTGGTTTGCGCCATCGTAAAGGTTTGCCAGTTCGCGGACAGCGTACACGTACCAACAGCCGTACACGTAAAGGAAAACGTAAGACAGTTGCAGGTAAGAAGAAAGTAGCGAAGAAATAATTAGCTGTTAGGTACTAGCTTTTAGCTGTTAGTTCGATAGACTCGCAAAAGACTAATAGCTAATGGCTAAAAACTAATAGCTGTTTTATATGCACCAATAAATTACCAAATCAATTACAGATACCCTGGTGCAGGAGGAGAATTGGTTTGGGTCCTGAATGAAAATTGGGATTATTTAAATAACAGATTACCTAAGTTTTTAAAATGGCAAAAGCAACACAACAGGCGTCTGCAGTAAAGGCTTCCACCAAAAAAAGAGTGGTTAAAGTTGATGCATATGGCGACGCTCACATTTCAGCAAGTTTCAACAATCTTATTGTTAGTTTAACCAACAAACAGGGCCAGATTATTTCATGGTCTTCTGCTGGTAAAATGGGTTTCAGGGGTTCTAAAAAGAACACACCTTATGCAGCCCAAATGGCTTCTTCTGATGCCGCTAAAACTGCAATGGATGCAGGTTTGAAAAGAGTAGATGTATATGTAAAAGGACCAGGTTCTGGTCGTGAAGGTGCAATAAGGGCATTGGCACAATCAGGAATAGAAATTGTGCAGATAAAAGACGTAACGCCTTTGCCGCACAATGGTTGCCGTCCGCCAAAGAAAAGAAGAGTATAACATAAGATTGCTGATTTTGTGATTGCGGTATTTTGGGATTTATTGAATTCCGAAATCTATAAATCTCCAAATCAGCAATTGTATTTCATAAACCGGGTACACAATTCATTTTAAGATTTTTACTGATTGTGTACCGTCATTAAAAAATCAAACAAACAATTATGGCACGTTACACTGGTCCAAAGACCAAGATTTCCCGCATTTTTGGAGAGCCTATCTTAGGCAATGGTAAATGGCTGAACAAAAACAGCAATCCTCCCGGACAACATGGTGAAAAGCGCAAGCGCAAAACAATGGGTGAATACGCCCTGCAGCTGCGTGAAAAGCAAAAAGCAAAATACACTTATGGTGTTTTGGAGAAACAATTCCGCAAAACTTTTGAAGAAGCCGTTCGCCGCAAAGGTGTAACTGGTGAGAACCTGATTAAATTACTTGAAGCACGTTTGGATAACACTGTATTCCGTTTAGGTATTGCACCTTCTCGTCCTGCAGCAAGACAATTGGTTAGTCACAAGCATATTACTGTAAACGGAATTGTTGTAAATACTCCTTCATTTCAATTGAAAGCTGGTGATGTAATTGGTTTGAAAGAAAAAACACAAGGTTTAACAGGCGTTACCAGCCAGGTAAAAGGAAAGAACCCCAAGTTTAACTGGATAGACTGGAATGAAACAAACCTGGAAGGTACTTTTATTGCTTACCCTGAACGTGAAAGCGTTCCTGAGAACATAAAGGAGCAATTGATTGTTGAGTTATATTCTAAGTAAGATTGGAATATGGCTTGCTGATTGTACCGCAACCAAAAGTTGAAAACTGGGTTATAGTACAAGAGTGCGACGCAACAATGTACAATTGAAACCCAACTGTTGGCAAACAAATTAAAAACTTGAAATTTCAAATATGGCAATTTTAAATTTTCAGAAACCTGACAAAATTGTTCTGCAGAAAGCAAATGATTTTGAAGCTCAATTTGAGTTCCGTCCGTTAGAGCCTGGTTACGCAGTAACTGTTGGTAACGCTTTACGCAGAGTGTTATTAAGCTCACTGGAAGGTTATGCGATTGTGGGTATCAGGATTGAAGGGGTTGAACATGAATTTGCAACAATTAAGGGCGTAACAGAAGATGTTACAGAAATCATCCTTAATCTGAAGCAGGTTCGTTTTAAGAAAACTGTTGACCATGATGTGTCTAATGAAAAAATAACACTGCATATTAAAGGCAGAACTGAATTTACTTCAGGAATGATCCAGGAAAACACACAGAGTTTCCAGATTATGAACCCAGAGTTGCTGATATGTACTATGGATTCTTCTGCTAAGCTTGATATTGAACTGACAATTGGCAAAGGCCGTGGTTATGTGCCTGCAGAAGACAATAAAGCAAAAGAAGCTCCATTGGGCTATATTGCTATTGACTCTATTTACACGCCGATTAAGAACGTTAAATATACAATTGAAAATACCCGCGTTGAACAACGTACTGACTACGAGAAACTGATTATGGAAGTTTCTACAGACGGTACCATTCATCCGGAAGAAGCTGTTAAACAGGCTTCACGCATTCTTATTCAGCACCTGATGATTATCACTGATGAGAACATCACATTTGATAACAAAGAAGAGAAGAAAGAAGACCTGGTAGACGAGCAAACATTACAACTTCGTAAAGTATTGAAAACACCATTGGAAGATCTTGATCTTTCTGTACGTGCATTCAATTGCTTGAAAGCTGCAAAAATCAATTCTTTAAGCGAACTGGTACAGTACGAGCAGGAAGACCTGATGAAGTTTAGAAACTTTGGTCAGAAATCTTTAGCTGAAATTGAGCAGGTACTGGGCGAAAGAGGTTTGCATTTTGGAATGGATTTGAGCAAGCTTGGTTTAGATAAAGACGATCTTTAAATACACAATGTGGAAATGTGCTAATGTGGTAGTGTGAAAATACCTTAGCCACGCAAACGCATTTCCACATTTTCATATTCTCACATTTATCACATTGCCTTCACAATTCCTGACACGGTGTGAAGGAACTAAAAATTAAACGTCATGCGTCACGGAGACAAAATTAAAAACCTTAGCAGAACGGCTTCTCATAGAAAAGCCCTGCTCAGCAATCTTGCAGCTGCACTTATTCAGCACAAGAAAATTGTAACTACACTGGCAAAAGCAAAAGCATTAAGAACTTATGTTGAGCCACTTATTACAAAAGCAAAAGAAAATACTACACACCAACGCCGTGTTGTCTTCAGCTACCTGCAGGATAAAGAAGCGGTTACTGAATTGTTCAGCACCATCAGCGAAAAAGTAGCTGGCCGCCCCGGTGGTTATACCCGCATCATTAAGCTTGGCAAACGTGTTGGTGACAACGCAGAAACAGCAATGATTGAGTTGGTTGACTTCAACACCATTTATGGTAAAAGTGTTGAAACAAAAGCAGAACCTGCTAAAAGAACACGTCGCGGAGCAAGCAAGAAAAAGGCCGATGCACCTGCTGATGCTGCAACTGAAGATAAAACAGAAGCATAAATTGAAACTAACATCTTATACAAGCGGAACTATTTTGGTTCCGCTTTTTTTTTGCTAAGAGGTTAAGGAGAGAAATAGAGTTGTCGCGCAGAGCTAATGAAGCAAACAGAGGAGAAATTGGTCGCACAGATTTGTCCAAGCAAACAGAGAAGATAAACAATTTTGAAAGTGTGATTTTAAAGGAAAACATTAAAGGCTCTGCTAGGCCTGTGGCTTCTGTGCGAACACTCATTCACATAAAACATCTCAACATGGGGGTAGTTTTTTTCTCTTTTTCTCTTTCCTTCTCTTAGTTTTGCAAAACTTTTAAACTACGCATGATAACACCACAACAACAAAACGCAGTACTCGTACTTGCAGACGGCACTGTTCATTATGGTAAAGCATTTGGAACAATTGGTACTACTACGGGTGAGATTTGTTTTAATACCGGCATGACGGGCTACCAGGAGGTTTTTACCGACCCCAGTTATTACGGGCAGATATTAATAATGAATAATGCCCACGTGGGTAATTACGGCGTTAAAGAGAGTGATGTGGAATCTGGCGGTGTAAAGATTAAGGGATTGATTAGCCGCAACCTCGAAGAACAATTCAGCCGCAAAATGGCAAATGGCAATATGGATGAATACCTGAAGCAGCAGAATATTGTTTGTATTGAAGGTGTAGATACACGTGCCCTTGTAGAGCATGTGCGCAAGCAGGGAGCCATGAACTGCATTATATCTTCTGAGATTACAGACATAGAAGAATTAAAAAAGCAACTGGCTAAAGTGCCTTCAATGGATGGATTGGAACTGGCCAGTCATGTTTCTACTACAACAACATATGAAGCCGGAGATGCAAAGAGCGATGTGCGTATTGCAATAATGGATTACGGCATCAAAAAAAATATTGTAAACTGTATGGTAGAGCGGGGTGCTTATGTAAAAGTGTTTCCTGCTAAAACGCCACTGGCCGAAGTAAAAGCGTTTAACCCTGATGGCTATTTTATTTCCAATGGTCCGGGAGATCCTGCGCCTATGGATTATGCCATTACTACGGTAAAAGAAATATTAAAAGAGAAAAAGCCCTTGTTTGGTATTTGCCTTGGTCACCAGTTGCTGGCTTTAGCTAATGATATTCCTACATTTAAAATGCACCATGGTCATCGCGGACTTAATCACCCCGTAAAAAACCTAGTAACCGGTAAAAGCGAAATTACTACGCAAAACCACGGTTTTGGTATAGATCCGGAAGCGGTAAAGAAAGCAAGTAATGTTGAAGTAACGCATGTAAATCTTAATGACCAATCTATTGAAGGAATAAGGCTGAAAGATAAACCCGCATTTTCTGTACAATATCACCCCGAAGCAACACCGGGCCCGCATGATTCGCGTTATTTATTTGATGATTTTATAAATCTCATCAAAAAGCATAAAAATTAATTGCAGAATATTCAGCCGCAGATTCGCAGATTTATCTGCGAATCTGCGGCATTTTTATTTAAAGTATATTCGTTGTATATAATTAGAATATGAAACTCGCTATCATCAACGGTCCTAATCTTAACCTGCTTGGTAAAAGAGAGCCGGGTATTTATGGCAACCAATCGTTTGAAGATTTTTTTGCGCAATTGAAAATCAAATACCCGCAAATAACATTCTCTTATTACCAGAGCAATGTAGAAGGTGAATTAATTAATGAAATACAAAGGGCGGGGTTTGATGCAGATGGTATAATCATGAACCCTGGTGGCTATACACATACTTCAGTAGCCATTGGCGACGCTATAGCTGCTATTAAAGCGCCATTGATAGAAGTACATATCTCCAATGTACATGCACGTGAAGATTTTCGTAAACTATCTCATGTATCTGCCAAAGCCGCTGGAAGCATTATTGGTTTGGGTATGAAAGGTTATGAACTGGCAGTAGAATGGTTTTTGAAATAATAGAAATAAAGAAATCTTGTAAATACTCTCTCATTCACGATTATAAAATCACTCTCATCATCAGCGCAAAGCCTGTATCCTGTTTAGAATCTGCTGTTTTCTTTATAACATGCACACCTGCTTTGGTCCACACTTTAAAAACATCTCCTTTTTTTCTTTTTGCAAGCTCCTTATCTATTTCTGGTATAATAGCTCCGCGGGCAATCCATCCTAAATCTCCTTTGGTTACGCCTTCGCCACCCATGCTATAGGTTTGTGCCATGTCTTCAAAACTTGCGGATCCGTTTTTAACACGTTCTATAATACTATTAGCGAGAGAATCTGCAATTCGCCTCGTAAAAACAGTTGTATCTATAAATACCTGGCTAACGCGATTAAATGTATTGGGCACTTTGCCGAGTATTTGCACTAAAAATTTTTTATCGTAAGGGCCGTATACCTTCCTGATTTTTCCTGCATAGGCGAGGCTGTCTGCAAGGCTGCTAAAATGTGTTGCGTTTAAAATAATGATGGTATCAATTTTATATTGTTTTTTTAGTACATCACGCACATAAGCAACCGGGTTTTGTGCAGCCTCAATATTTGTTTTAATCTGCGCAGTAGTTAATTTTTGTGCAATGCCGTGTTGAAAAACCAGTAAAATAAAAAAGAGGGTTATTATTTTCTTCATTTCAAGTAAAACGTTAGTTGTAAAGATAGGGGGAAGAAGGCATTGAACAGAATGCTGTACACTCTGTTCAAACAATAAAAAACGGGAAAAGTAAGATTACAATTCCCGTTCTGAATTATAAGTTTGCCGGAGCTTTATATGCTGCTGTAAACTCAAACTGCTATTTAAATTATTGCTAGAAGTATTTTACATTTCTAGTGCGCCAGAAATCACGATAAGAAATAGCAATGGTAAAGTTTACATAGTTTTCTTTTATTAAACCTGCATTTGTTGTACCACGCTGACCAACATCAACACCTAAGCTAACACCAAGTGTACTTTGTCCAAACCTGTCTTTTACCCTGAAAAGGCCACAGCCCAAAGTAATGCCCATTTGTTTTATTTGCTGGCCACCTACACTCAGGTAAGAATCGCCATAATAAAAACCTGCCTGTAAAAAACTTTTTTCAAAAGCAGGGTTGTTTTTTACTTTATTAGATACTTCAAAACCAATTGAGGCCCTGCGACTATCTTTTAAATAATAATTGCTGCCGAAGTAATTTGTAGCAGTCCATCCCTGAAATTTATAATCGGCTGTAATAGTAAATTTTTTATCTTTTGTGATGCTAAAGCCAGCTCCGTAAGACTCTGGTAATTTAAAATCAGCGTTTTTAGATTCATCACTTGTGCTGGAGATTTGAACCCCATTGTCTGTAACTACAACACTTGCATCTGAAGCAAGGCTTTGAGCAGGTTGATAAACGCCACCCAGGCATACGTCGAACCTTTTACCAATACGTGCGTAGTATTGGGCGCCATAAAGAACATTGAAATTCTTTAAAAAGATTTGCCTTGTTGTAGTAAGCGTAGTAGCCAAACCATCGGTAACCAGCTTTTCTGTTTGCGTAAGCGAACCAAAAAGATAAGCAGCATGTACACCTACAGAAAAGTTTTTAAATAGTTGTACAGAGTTGCCCCAATATACCTGGTTTACACCTCCTTTGCCTTCGTAATTAACAGGCACAGTGCCATTGGTACCTTGTATATTTTTTACAGAATTAAATTCATAATTGGCGGTACTGTATGGCATAATACCAGCGCTGGATCCCCACCATTTATTGATTTTAGTGGCAACGCTTAGGCGTTTGATAGCAAAGTCCTTTCCGCTAGCCGAAGTTCCGGTAAGCGGATCGCCTGAATAATTTACGTATTGGGCCCTTCCTGTAAGTTCAAAACTAAAAAACTGGCGCTGCAAAGCAGAATAGGATGCAGGGTTATTGTTGATTGTACTCTTATCATTTCTATATGCAAGACCAGTATTGGCCAAACCGGCAGTACGGTTATAATAGTTGGTTTCAATATCACCAATCCCTAATATAGAGTAAGGTGAATTTGTATTCTGGCTATAAAGACTGCTGCAGTACAGGGACAATAATAATATGAATATGTATCGGAATTTCATTAATAGCATTATTTAATCACTGAAATGTAATAAACGTTCAACTTAATTTTACTGTTTGCATTTTGCGCATCACCAATTACTAACCTGTTCATAGCAGAAAAACGTTTGTCTGCAGGCGGAATAAGCAATATGCCGTCTTTATTAATTGCCGGATTTATAATTTGCCCCTGAAGGTAAGTGGTTACATCGTATGTATAATTTGTGTTTACTCCATACACATCATCTATAAACAGGTTTCCTGTTCCAACAGAAGCGGAGCCATTGGTTACAGTAGTAATAGGTAATCCGGGTTCATTAGCACCATCTGTTTGCGCACCATATAATACAGGGGGCAGCGGATAAAAACCGCTATAGCTGTTTACAATTGGTTTTACAACCAGTTCTGCCCTTATTATTTTAATGAAATCGGAACGTTCTAGTAATTTGCGAATGGTAGGGAAACTGACTTTAAGATAAAGGCCAGTTGCGGATTGCATATAACCAATGTTTCCTGTTGAGGTAGAAATAATTTCATTGTTTATTGTATTCAACGCTGCAAGCGGCGTTCCGCTTCTGTCTGCTGTTATCTGGTTAAACTGAAGTGGTTTGTTGAAAAAAGGAAAATCAAAATATTTAGCGTCCCTTGTAATATCTGTCTGGTGATAGTAAAGCCTCATTACTACACTATCCTTAAAATTGAAAATATTATTGTTGCTGGTAGCAGTAAGCTGAAGCCCTTTAAAATAGTTTGTAAACTGCACATTGTCTTTAAGTATAGGATCTTTTGTTTTAATCATATTATACAACTCAATGCCTTTGGCATCACTCAGTCTTATGTTAGCGCTGTCTCCATTCAATGGTCGCAGCGTAAGTGTTCTTGTGCCCAGAGTGGTAGCTGTAGGCCAGCTATTGATGTTATAGAAGTTAATTTGATTTTCAGTAAATTTTATTTCTGTTGCAAGCTGGTTTACTGCAATTGTAATGGGCAGGGTAGTATCGCCATAAAATCCACCGGTACATTTTGTAAGTAGCACCAGAGAATCGTATTGGGCGTTGTTTAAAAGATCTGTAAGTGTTGGAGGGGTTAGCTGCAGGTAAGAATTGGAAGTGGTTTTTCCAAAATAAGGATCTGTATAACTGCCCACAATAACGTTTCCGGTTTGAGATGTAGCCACGGAATCTTTATATACCGTAGAAACGGTAGGGCTGATAGAGTCAACAAGTATAATATTGGTTAAACCATTATCTATATATTGCTTGCCATAATCTATGGCAGTTTTTTGACAGCCAGTGGAAAAAATCAAAAGGGTAAAGGAAAAAATGGTAAGAGGAATTATTTTGAAAACAGCAGGGATATTCCGCATCGCACAAAAAATTTGAGCAATGTTCGCTAATTACGTGTTACGATTTTGTTAGTATGTACCATCATTGTATTTTTACCGCCAAATGGGCTTTTTTTATAGACTAACGTATTTTGGCCTTTTTATGCTTTAAAGGGGCATTTTAGAGAGAAAAATACGTTCGTATATTTATTATTGCCCTTCATCAGGTATTTTGCATCAAATTTCCATTTTAACGATTACTGATATACCTTATCAAGTAGTTTCACCGCCAAATATTTTACCGCCAAACAAAAAAACAATCTATGAAGCGTGTATTTTCTTATGTTCTGCTTATTGGAAGTTCTTTATTTTTTCTGTATTCGTGCACTAAATCTACCTCAACAACCTCAACGCTTATCGGTAACTGGGTAAAACGTTCAGATTTTGATGGTGTTGCAAGAAGTGAGGCCGTTTCTTTTGTAATTGGAGATACCGCTTATATTACTACAGGCTATGATGGAACAGTTCGATTGACCGACACATGGAAATATGATGTTGTAAACAATTATTGGCTTCAAAAAGCCTCTTTCCCTGGAGATGCAAGAAGTTCTGCTACAGGTTTCAGCACTTCTACAAAGGGATATGTTACAACAGGGTTTAACGGAATCAACAAATTAAAAGATACCTACGAGTTTAACCCCGTAACAAACGTATGGACTAAGAAAGCAGATTTTGGTGGTACAGCAAGAATTGATGCAGTTGGTTTTGGCATCAGCGATAAAGGTTATGTTACTACCGGAAATGATGGTAATGATTTGAAAGATTTCTGGATGTACGATCCTACTGCCGATAGCTGGACACAGAAAGTGAGCTTGGGTGGTTCTAAACGTTCTGGTGCTGTTGCATTTGTTTATAAGAATGTTGGTTATGTAGTAACCGGTATTAATAACGGACAAACTGTAAATGATTTTTGGGCTTACGATCCCGCTGCTGATAAATGGACGGAAAAAAGGTTTATTACCAATGTTAGCACAGATACTTATGATGATACTTATACAACTATCGTAAGAAGTAATGCCGCTGCATTTGTAGTTGGCGATTATGCATTTATTGCTACAGGAGAAAGTGGTAGTATTCTGAAAAGTGTTTGGCAATATACTTTTGCAGATGATACATGGATTCAAAAAACAGATTGGGAAGGTCTTGAAAGAACTGGTGCAGTAGGCTTTGGCGTAAAAGGCAGGGGCTTTCTTGGTACCGGCAGAAACAGCACTTACCGCTTTGATGATTTCAGGGAATTTCTTCCAACGGCAACTTATGATGTTAACGACTAAGAAAAACGTATTCATCTGGGCTTTATCTGCCCTGATGCTGGCGGCAGGAACTTATTTAATACTTTCTTCAGATAAACAAAAACAGGCAGCAAGCGATTTGCTGCCTGTTGAGTTACATGCCATCAAGCTAAGCGATGGTTGGGGATATGAAGTATTGGTGGATAATAAAGTGTATATACACCAGGATTGCATTCCGGCTATTTCTACTTACAAAAGATTTAAATCTGAAGCCGACGCACTTTTAATTGGCAATAAAGTTGTTGCTAAAATTAAAGAAGGAAAAAAACCGGCGCTTTCTGTTCAGGATATTACTGATGCGCACATCACTTACTAATACATTTGCCGATATTAGGTTGCAGAAATTTTTCGATCTGCTCTAGGAATTCGCTCTTATAATTTCTAGCAGGTTATTGCGGTAGCTATTGCCAATAGGCAATATTTTATCTGCAATCTCCACTTCTTTTTTAGTAATGCTGTCTATATGATTGAGTGAAACAATGTACGATCTGTGAATGCGTACAAAATCTTTGGAAGGCAATCTTTCTGAAAATGTTTTTAAATTTTGAAGGGTGATAATCGGTTTGCTTTTTTTGGTGATGTATACCTGTGTATAATCTTTCAGGCCTTCGCAAAAAATAATATCCTCGTAGTTTACTTTTAAAATCCTGTATTCCGATTTAATAAAAAAATACTTTTCATACTTGTGGCTTTTTTCAGACCTGCTGCCAAGTATTTCCAAGAGTGCCCTGTTTACTGCTTCCAGAAAAACAGGATACGATAAAGGTGCACCATTTACTGTAAGGCTTGTTGACGCATTTGCGCCTTCTTCTTCATTTGTGCAAATAAAAACCGGTGCCTTATCTTTTTCTGTGAGATCCTTTTTAATCTGAGAATATTGTTTTGAATTCAGGAAAATAATATCCGGTGTAGACGTATTAATCAATTGCACCGTTTCCTTTATGGTAGATGTAGTAGCTTCTAAAGTAAGGCTGCTGGTTTTTTCAATAAACCCTTTTAGCTGGTTATTGCTTTCCGGCGTGTCTTTAACCAATAAACATTTTAAAGTCATAAGCATGGAATGAAAGTCTGGTGCAATTTCTGCATAAGTATGGTTAAAGGGCGGTTAACCGTATTAGGCTTTGCTTAAAATAGACGGAACCCTTAATTTTTGGGGTGAATCTCAAAACCCTTCAGGGCAATTTAGGATCTTTTTGCTGATTTTATTTTTCTGCAAGCCCTAAGGATATGTGATAATTGAAGCAGTTGGTTGAAATAATAGCCTCAAAATGTGCAACTTGATGGTTTTCAATAACGAACTTTGGTATTGCTATAACAATGAAAAGACCCTAAAAGCCGTTCTATTAAGCGAGTTAGGGATATATCTAGGCAGGTTAAAATTTTACATTTATGCGTTTGCTTTTATTTATGTGCTGTTTGTTTTGTATAGGGGCGCAGGCCCAGCTTAAAAATTACACCATTGGAGTAAAAGGCGATACTTTAAATGGAATTGACAAGAATGGCAAAAAACAGGGCAAATGGGTTATCCGTTATGAAGAGGTGAGAGGGGAGCCCGGTTATGAAGAAGAAGGTGTATTTATTAATGACCGTAAAGAAGGTGTATGGAGAAAGTTTACATTAATGGGAGATCGCTTTGCTGAAGAAAATTACCATTGGGGATTTAAAGATGGCGAAAGCAAATATTTTAACATTAATGGAGATTTGGTAAAAGAAGAAAGCTGGCGTGCTTTTAATCCCGATAAACAGTACGACACTATTGATGTGGAAGATGTAACCAACCCCGATCATTATACCAAAGTTGTTGTAAAGAATGAAGGCTCTTCCTTAAAAAATGGCCCCTGGAAATATTATGATCCCTCTGCAGGGTTTATTACCAAAACAGAATTTTGGGTATTAGGCAAATTGCAGGATAGCAATAACCCGCTGGGCGGAAGCACCACAAAAAAGAGCAGTACTGATAGCAGCGCAGCAGTAAAAGCAAAACCAAAAGAAGTGCTTGAATTTGAAAAGAAAAATTCGGGCAAGAAAAAACTAAAAGTGAGGGATGGCAGTACTTTTTAAAATGTAGTATTCAGAGTTCAAAAATATTGATAGACTTCTTGCATAATTCTTACATTACTCTTAATATTTAGCTTATAGCGGTTGAATCTCTTTCAATCAGCGAAGAACTGATGATTTTACTCACCGGGTTTGTTTTTTTCTTATCGAGCAATTGAAATAAAATATTGGCTGCTTCTTTTCCCATATCAAAAGCAGGCTGGGTAATGGTTGTTAAAGAAGGATTGAGTAATGATGCAGTCTCCAGGTTAGAAAAGCTTACAATCTTTATTTGTTTTGGTATAGATAGTTGTAAATCTTTAGCCACATGGTAACAAACAATGCCCAGGCTTTCAATAGAAGACAATATGCCATTTGGCTTTAATGATGAAACAGCTTTTTTAATAGCCTGGTAATTTTCTTTTCCATCAAAGTCGCAGTCAATAATCAGTTTTTCGTTTAAGGGTAACTGTGAATGTGCAAGTGCATCTTTATAGCCTTGCAGGCGCATCTTCCCTGCCATCAGGTTTTTTAAAGCCATTAAGTACATTATTTTTTTACAGCCCTGTTTTATTAAATGTATCGTTGCTTTGTAACTGCTTTCATAATCATCCGTCGTTACATTTAGCATATCGCCGGATTCGCAAACCCTGTCAAACAAAATAACAGGCAGCCTTTTATTAAGCTCAGCAATATGGTCATAATTACCAGTTTGGCTGGAAAGAGAAATCAATAAACCATCGGCCCTTCCATTAGCAAGACTGTTTACAAAACCTGCTTCGTTTTCTGCATTTTCATGCGTAAGGTAAATAAGTACCTGGTAGCCTTTCTGACGGGCAATTTCTTCAATTCCATTAATAGCCTGAGAAAAAAAATTGTTGGCCAGTTCAGGAAAAATTACTGCAATGTTTTTGCTTTTTTGTTCGCGGAGGCCTGAAGCAAAAGGATTAGGCTGATAATTAAGTTTTCTTGCAAGATCCCAAACTTTTTTTCGGGTTTCGGGCCTTATCTGGTAACTATCCCGCAAAGCTCTGGAAACTGTAGCAATGGATAAGTTCAGTTCATCGGCAAGTCTTTGTATGTTCACTTTATCCATTTGCTAATCCTTTTGTACAGAAAAAATAACCTGAAAACGTTTTCACAAATAAATATATCAAAATTGTGAAAGGGCGTAAAATCTATTTTAGTTTTAGAAGAATAATATTGCTACAATTGCAATAGAACTCATTCTGAGTAAAAACTAACTAACTATCTTGCCTGCATGAACCAATTAAAGCCTGGTGATTACGCCATATTTGCTATATACTTTGTGTTTATTTCTTTGTATGGTTATTATATATACAAAAAGAAAAAAACCAGTCAACAAGGCGCCAAAGATTTTTTTCTTGCAGAAGGTTCACTTACATGGTGGGCCATTGGTGCTTCGCTGATTGCATCAAATATTTCAGCAGAACATTTTATTGGTATGTCGGGTTCTGGTTTTGCACTAGGTCTTGCTATATCTACATATGAATGGATGGCAGCCGCCACACTTGTTATTGTTGCCGTAGTTTTTCTTCCTGTGTACCTTAAGAATAAGATTTATACCATGCCGCAATTTCTGAAAGAGCGGTATAATAGTACGGTTAGTACAGTAATGGCTATTTTCTGGTTGCTGGTGTATGTATTTGTAAACCTAACTTCCATTATTTATCTCGGTGCGCTTGCTATTTCTTCAGTATCTACTATTCCCTTTGCTGTATCTGTTTCCTGTCTTGCTTTATTTGCTGTAATTGTAACGCTGGGTGGAATGAAAGTAATTGGCTATACCGATGTAGTGCAGGTATTCGTTCTTATACTAGGCGGATTAACCACAACTTATCTTGCATTAACATTGGTATCTGGTCATTTTGGTTTTGGAAGGGATGCATTTAAGGGGTTGCTATTGTTAAAGGATAAAGCACCGGAGCATTTTCATATGGTCTTTAATAAATCAAATCCTTATTTTAAAGATTTGCCAGGCCTTTCTGTACTTATTGGCGGTATGTGGATCAATAATCTTAATTACTGGGGCTGCAATCAATACATCATACAACGGGCATTGGGTGCTGATTTAAAAACAGCCCGCAGCGGAATTTTATTTGCGGCTTTTTTAAAACTGATGATACCCATTATAGCCGTAATACCCGGCATTGCCGCATATGTTTTGTATAACCAGGGTGTTTTTAAATCTTCTTTAATTGATGCGGCAACAGGTGCTGTAAAACCAGATAAAGCTTATCCTACATTGCTTAATCTTTTACCAGAAGGTATGAAAGGGCTTGCTTTTGCCGCATTGGTAGCCGCAGTTATTGCTTCACTTGCAGGAAAAGCAAATAGTATTTCAACAATCTTTTCGCTGGATATTTATAAGCCTTATTTTAATAAAGAAGCAAGCGAAAAAAAATTAATCAGTGTTGGCAGATGGGCAGTTATTATAAGTATGCTGATAGCTGCAATCATTGCACCCGCACTTAGTGCGCTGGATCAGGCTTACCAGTTTATACAGGAATATGTTGGGTTTATATCTCCTGGTGTGTTGGCTATTTTCCTGCTTGGTATTTTTTGGAAACGAACCAGTTCTGCGGCAGCACTTACGGCAGCAGTGCTTACCATTCCATTATCCATTGTGCTAAAGGTGCTGCCTAAGTTTATGAATTTACAATTCCTGGCGCCTTACGGCTTTTCTTCCCCGGTTAAGCAATCAGACGGATCTATTTTATACGAAATGCCTTTTCTCGACAGCATGTCGGTTGTTTTTGTAACACTCATTGCGTTAATGGTAATAATAAGTTTGGTTGATCCTAAAACAAAAAATGCAAAACGTATTATTGATGTAGATACATCTTTGTTCCGCAGCTCTCCTTCATTTATTGTTGGTTCTGTTTTAATAGCAGGTATCCTTTCTGCATTGTATATTGTTTTCTGGTAGTATTGTGTTGATTTAAGATATCAATATAGGGTTTGTTTTAACGGGCTATTCTACCCACCGGTAGTATTGGTTAATGCCATATAACTTTTGGCAGTTGGTTTGTTTCCTTTTTGAAATTTTTTCTGCTTTGTATTTTGTTTTCTGCTTAAAGTACCAATCTTTTAAATTCTTTTCATAGCGTGGTTTATTGGTATTGATAAATAAGAAGTCATAAAAAGACCAGCAGTCTTTGCCGGTTTCATCAATTACAATTGAATCAAACTGAATTTTTGTAACAAGAAAAGCGGGGAAGCTGGCAATTTCAGTTAAAGCAAATTGTGCTATTTCCCCAACGTTTAATCTTGTTTTTTTACAGTGAAATTTAACATTGGTTACTGTTGTATCGGTAAGTTTATCAATTAAAAATTGAATTGCTTTGTCGCCTTTAGCAATAATTCTCCAGTACAAATCTGCTGAGCAATCCAAAGTATCTGCTTTTAAATATTGTAAACTGTCAACCATTATTTTAATATCCTGATTTTGCCCAAACGAAAGCAATTGTATGTAAAGCAATAATGCAATAACAATTATTTTTTTCATAAAGGTTCATATTCAGATGCGTCTGTTTTGCATACTGCATATGTAACTCAAAGTTTTAATTTCAAAAATTCCTGCGTTTGTTGCTCAGTTTTTTTTGAAAGTATAAGCAATAAAAAAGCCGATGGATCTCTTTATGAGATCCATCGGCTTTTTTATTATCAGAACTATTTATTATTAATACCCGGGATTTTGTTTCAGGAAATCTGTTATACCAGATGCTGCATCGATAGCCGATTGTGGTATCGGGAAGATGCGTTTGTTTTTGTCTGTATTTGTTTTTTCTGTCCAGGTTCCTTCATATTTTCCAAAACGAATCATGTCTGTACGACGGTTCATTTCCCAGTATAATTCAAAACCTCTTTCTCTAAACAGCAAGTCCAAAGTCATAGGGCCAGTCAAAGGTTTTGGTTGTACTGCATAAGCTGTTCTCGACATTCTTACTGTATTTACATCTGTAAGTGCACCGGCTGCATCATTTTTTCTCAGTTTAGCTTCTGCACGCATCAGGTAAACGTCTGCAAGACGAAGAATGGAAATATCAGCTTGTCCAAAATTTCTTCCGCTGCTGGATGCACGGCTGAACTCATATTTTTCTACGCGATAACCGGTAGAATAGTTGCTGCCTGCTGTTGTAAAATCAACCTGCAAGGTAAAATCAACCGGCAAATTTGGATTGCTGCGAGATAAGTTAAACAGTTTGCCCACTTTAAAATTACCATTGCCGCATTTTACAAACGCACCATTTACACGCAGTAAACCGTATTGCTGACCGCGAAGGATGCCACGATCTATGTTGAAATCAGTTACGCAGGAATCGCCTGGGTTTGTGTAAATAGAAATGTTTTGTTTGTAAAACCTTGGGTCATTAGCAGCCGGATCTGTTGGCGCATTTGCGGTTGCCCATGATTGGTAGAAATCTGGCGTAATAGCCGGGCCATCTGTACCATTAGCTGCAGGATACTGTGGCAGAGGGTATTGGTCGCCAGACAAAGAGAAATACGCCATACGGTTATGACCATTCAAATCTGCTCTTTGGTCTACTGCAAAAATCAGTTCTTTATTCGTATGGTTATCGTTACCAAATATTGCGAAATAATCAGGTGATAATGCAAACAGGTTTGAGCTGATTATTTTATCGCAATACTCTATTACTTTATCCATGTCTGCAGTTGTAAAATTAACTGTAGCACCATAGAGGTCGCGATAAACAGCTGCATTTAAATAAAGTCTTGCCAATATACCCCAAACACCGGCTTTGGTAAGCCTGCCTGGTCCTGCTGTATTGTCAAGCAATGGTTCTACAGCCAGCAATTCACTTTTAATAAATTCAACTGCGTCGGTTCCGCGAAGTACTTTAGATAGCGACTTCTCATCTTCTTTCTGAAAAGCAATTCCCCAAAGATCCAGGCTCATCCAGTTATAAAATGCACGCATACCTCTTGCTTCTGCAAGAAATAAAGGGGCATTCGCATCTTTATTGGTTTTAAGCCCGGCTATAGCCGTTTCAGCACGTGATAGCTCTTGTGTAACATAAGTCCAGGTATCTTTCACGTTCGGGTCTGTAGAAACAGTTTCATGTTTGTGCAGAGAGATGTAGATGCCGTTATCACCCCAATCCGTTCCACCGCGGTAAGGCAATATGGCCTCATCGGTAGAAATCTCCTGCAGCGCAAAATAAGTGGTATGACGGTAAATGTCCGGGAGACGGGCATATACAGGCGTAATTAAGCCTTCTGCAAGTTGTTTTTCTGTGAGCGTAGTGGTTGATAATATTTCATCCTGCACCTTTTCATTCAATTTGGTACAACTGCTCACTCCTGCACAAATTGCCAGTAGTAAAGCAGATTTATAAATTATTTTTTTCATGGCCGTTGTTTTTAAAATGATACGTTTAATCCAAAAATTAGAGACCTGGCTTTGGGGTAGCTTAAGTAATCAATACCATAAGACAATACGCCACCGCTTGATCTGTCTATATTCACTTCAGGGTCATAACCATTGTATTTGGTAATTACAAATAGGTTCTGTGCAGTTACAGACAAACGAAGGGCTGTAATCCAGCGGCTAATACCCAGTTTTGTTGGGTTGAAATTGTAACCCAAAGCAACGTTGTTTAAACGAAAATAAGCGCCATTCTTAAGGTAACGGGTGCTGATTGGTGCAGAGTTGCTTACCGATTCGTTTGGATATGCCACAGCATCAGGTGTTACGTTTACACCTTTGGATATTTTAAGTTTATAAAAATAAGCGTTTGCTGTATTGTCATATATTTTATTGCCTGCAACACCATTGAAATTAACCACCAGGTCAAATCCTTTGTAACCGATACTTCCATTAATGCTGTATAGTTTATTAGGCAATGCGGTGCCGGCAGCTATCCTGTCTTTATCTGTTATGATACCATCTTTATCAACATCCCTGAATGTGCTAAAGCCATTTGCATCAAGTCCTGTCCAATCTTTCAGGTAAAATGTACCAATAGGCTGATCGTTAATATAACCATTAACAGGAGATGCAGTAAGTCCTGAACCAGAAGCATAACCAGAAGGTATAAGCGAAAGCGGTGATTTAGTTACTTTATTGCTCAGGAGCGTAAGATTACCGCCAATTGAGTAACGGATACCATTATTGCTGTTTACACGGTATTCCAAATCAATTTCAAGGCCTTTGTTGTTTATATTCATATCCTTAATGTTTGCCCAATAGTTATCTGTGGGCTGGATAGGATCTCCTGGTGGCAAAAACAATAGGATATTATTGGTATTTTTATTGAACACGTCGATTGAACCATTCAACCTGCCTTTAAACAAACCAAAATCTAAACCAACATTGGTTTGTGTGCTTACTTCCCATTGCAAATCCGGGTTGGCAAGCCTTGTGTATATTAAGCCTGCAGAATAAGCGCCTGTTCCATACAGCGGATATGTATTGGCAGCAGCTGTACTGGAAGTAAAACTGGCCTGGGTAATTTTATTGGGAATTTCCTGGTTACCAGTTTGACCCCATCCTGCTCTTAATTTAAGGTTAGAGAAGATAGAGTTTTTCATAAAATCTTCTTCGCTTACTTTCCATCCCAACGAGAAGGAAGGGAAGTAACCATATTTATTGTTTCCACCAAACCTTGTTGAACCGTCAGCCCTGAAGTTTGCGGTAGCCAGGTATTTATTCTTGTAAGCGTAATTAATCCTTCCAAAAAACGATTGCTGTTCGTTTTCCTGTGCATAACCACCCGGCGCATTGTTTGCCAATGTAAGTTCCTGGCCATAGCTGGGATTATATTGTGGCTCTACAGGAGTAATAGGGAATTTATTAATGCTGTAATTGCGTCCCTGCAAGAAAAATTTCTGATAAGAATAACCGCCCAACGCACTGATATTATGATCTCCAAAGCTATGCGTATAGGTAAGATAATTTTCTACCAGGATGTTACGGTTAGTAGTATAATAAGTTTCTAAACGGCCATCCCTTTGCGGAGTAACTGCGGGCAGTGCCTGAACATCACGTGTTCCGGTTGAATTATCAACGCCAAACGTAAGTTTATAATTCAAATCCTTAGTGAGCTTCAGCGTACCTGTAATATTACCCAGCACACGGTTTATCTTGGTAATTTCTTTATCTAACGTAAATGATTGCAACGGGTTATTAATAGCCTGGTATTGTGCCGGGTTGCCACTGGCATCATATGCAGGATAAGTAGGGTTGTTAGATATAGCATCGCCAATTACGCCTTGTATAGGAGGACGAAGGTTGTAAGTGCTTGTAGCAGTAAGATTAGCTTCTATAGTAAGCTTGTCTTCTAAAAACTTTTGCGTTGCATTAAAACGACCGGTATAACGATCGAAGTTGTTATACTTGATTATACCCTGTTGTTTTTGCATGCCAAAAGAAGCATAATAAGTAAGCTTGTTGGCACCGCCGCTTAAACTAACATTATGGTTTTGCGTGTAGGCGGTGCGTGTAATTTCTTTTTGCCAGTCTGTGTTGCCGCCTTTATCATCAAGTGTACCACCGGCGCTAACCACCTGCTGTTTGTATTCTGCAGTAGAAAAAACAGGTAATTTCCTTGCTAAATTGGAAATACCCAGGCTACCGGTATAGGTTAATGTATTTACACCTGCCTTACCTCTTTTGGTGGTAATTAATACAACACCATTGGCACCACGGCTACCATAAATAGCACTGGCAGATGCATCTTTTAATACGTCAATAGACTCAATATCCTGTGGGTTTAAAAAATTCAATGGGTTGCCGCCACCTGTGCTTGAATTGTCGAGGGCTACACCATCAACTACAAACAGGGGAGTGTTACCCGTTCTTATGCCACCCGGACCACGAATAGTGATGCCCTGCGGTCCGCCTGGTTCACCACTGGCAGATACTACATTTACACCAGCTACTTTACCTTGTAGCAATTGCTCGGGTGAGTTAATGATACCACGGTTAAAACCTTCTACTTTAAGTGATTTTACCGAACCGGTAACGTCTTTTTGTTTTTGTGTGCCATAACCTACAACTACAACTTGTTGCAAATCTGCAGAAGCAGATTCCATTTTAATCACTAAGGCTTTTCTATTGCCTATAACTATCTGTTGCCCGGTGTAACCTATATAGCTTACAACAAGCACAGATTTTTCATTAACGATTGAGATGGAAAATTTTCCATCAATATCGGTTGTGGTAGAACGATCGGTATTCAGCACATTCACCGTTGCACCTGCCAGCGGGCTGCCGGAAGTTGCGTCTGTAATACGGCCCGTGACTACCTGATCGGGGGGAGAAGCAGTAAAATGTTTTCCGGGAGTTCCTTTACCTGAAACGGTAAAGCTGCAGAAAGTAAACAACATTCCCAACAGGAAGTTGAACTTCCTTTCGGTAATTTTCTTCATAATAGTGAGCATTGGTTATAAAAAATGTATTTCCAGCGCAAATAATCACCATACCACTGGGTTGTTGATGAGTATTTGAAGGGCTAAACTTAGAGAATATTTGGATACCGTATGTTTCCTTAACGTTTTTTCTATGTAAACGTTTTCATGCGGGCAAGTCCGGTTTTACCCTTATGCCAAACCTGGCCTTGAAATTATCCTGATAAAATTTCCACAAAAAATTATAACTGAATGAACATTCATTTATATTTGCTTTTGTATGAGAATAAGAGACGATAATAAAATGCAGGCTATCCGAGAAAAGGCGGTAGAGATGATAGTGAAACAGGGGCTTGATGGCTTTAGTATGCAAAAGCTTGCAAAAGCAGCTGGGGTATCGCCCGCTACATTATATATCTATTACAAAGACCGTGAAGATTTGATTTTGCAATTGTGGGTAGCATCGTTTAAAGAAATGGCAGAGGCTACATTGAAAAATTTTGATCCTTCAATGTCTTTTAGCGAAGGCTTGCGTGTACAATGGATAAACCGTGCAAAGTTTTGCCTTAAACATCCGGAGCAAATGCAGTTTATGGAGCAATTGCGCCATTCTCCGTTGCAGGAAAAAGCACTTGGGCTGATGGGGGAGAATTTTAAAACTGCCATGAAAACATTTGTAAACAATGCCATAAAAAAAAATGAACTGGTAAAAGTAGAACTGGAAGTTTACTGGTCTGTTGCTTTTGCGCCTATGTACGGATTGGTAAAATTTCACCAGGAAGGACAAAGCATTGGCGGTAAAAAATTTAAACTAACCGATAAAATTTTGAATGACACGTTTGAGTTGGTGATAAAAGCACTGACGCCCTAGTCAATAATGATTAGTAATTAATAATTGCTGCTGAAGTAAAATATTAATCTTTTAAGGCCGTCTACCATAGCGGGTTTCTGCCCTCTCTTTACCTCATCCGACCTTCGGCCACTTTCTCCAAATGGAGAAGGGAAATGGATGGATATCTAATGAGGTTGGGGGAGGTGAAACGACGAACAGGCTTTTAATCGATTTGTCTGTAATACAATTAAGAATAAAAAGTAAGGATATGGATATATTAATTCTGAAAACAAATATCCGTAATAAAAAAAGCGTGAAAGCTGTTGCGCCACTGCTTGATGGCCGCAATAACATTTCGCGTTGGAATATTGATTTGCATGATATAGACAAAGTCTTGCGCATCGAATCAAAAGATATGGAACTGACAGAAGTCGTTCAATTAATTAAACAGGCAGGTTTTTATTGCGAAGAACTGGCCGGATAAAACTAACTAATATGGAAAAGACAAAAGATATTTTAAATGACATTATACCGGGGAAAGAAAAAGTATTTACACCTTACCAGGTATTTGTAATAGCAGTAATTGCGATTCTGCAATTCACCATCATCCTTGACTTTATGGTATTATCGCCATTAAGTGCCATCCTGCTTCCTGCATTTAAGATTACTACAAAGCAATTCGGGCTTGTAGTTTCAGCATATGCATTCAGTGCAGGTATTTCAGGAATACTAGCTGCAGGTTTTGCTGATAAGTTTGATAGAAAAAAATTACTATTGTTTTTCTATGCAGGTTTTATGGCTGGAACTATATTATGCGCCATTGCCCCAAATTATCATTTCTTGTTAATAGCCAGAATAGTTACCGGTATTTTCGGTGGCGTTATCAGTTCTATCAGCTTTGCTATAATTACAGACTTGTTTAAAATGGAAGTGCGTGGCCGTGTAATGGGATTTGTACAAACTGCTTTTGCCGGTAGCCAGGTATTAGGCCTGCCTATCGGTCTTTATCTTGCTAATAAATTTGACTGGCATGCGCCATTCTGGATGATAGCATCTGTAGGAATTGCAATTGGGATCATCATTTTCATTTACATGAAGCCGGTAAATGCCCACCTTGCTATTAAGTCTGATAGAAATCCTTTTCAACATTTATTTAAAACACTTTTTCATAACACCTACCTGCGGGCCTTTCTTGCCACTACATTATTGGCAACAGGTGGTTTTATGCTTATGCCATTCGGAAGTGCGTTTAGCATAAATAACCTGGGTATTACAATGGAGCAATTGCCTATTTTATATCTAATAACTGGTGTGTTTTCCATTATTACAGGGCCACTAATTGGTAAAGCAAGTGATAAATTTGGCAAGTTCAGCGTGTTTGTAATTGGTACGCTTATCAGCATGACTATGGTATTGATTTACACGAATCTTGGTATAACACCATTGTGGATACTGATTTCAATAAACGTTGTGTTGTTTATTGGTATATCATCAAGGATGATTTCTGCATCTGCATTAATGACTGCTATTCCAACTCCGCAGGACAGAGGGGCTTTTATGAGCATTAATTCATCTGTGCAACAATTGGCAGGTGGAGTTGCTGCTTATATCGCCGGTATGCTGGTAGAACAAAATAAATCTGGTCATTTTCTGCATTACAATAGGCTTGGTTATGTAGTAGCCGGTACTATGATAGTAGCAGTGGGTTTAATGTACATGATTGACAGGCACATTAAACAAAAAGCAACTGCTAAAGCAATGATGGATGCGGCAACAACTTTTGACAATGTTGAGCCTATTGTACAAGGCAGTCACTAACTATAATTGATAAACGAAAATAAACGAGTCGCAGGTTCGCAAAGATTTAATCTGCGCATCTGCGGCTTCTTTATTATTGATTATCGGCTAACTCCCGCCGCCCAGAAAATTGCATTTGTAAACAATTTTGTATAGGCAGCATTCGCAAACAGATCTGGTGAATGCCCCATAAAAATATAAAGGTTGCGGGCTTTGTATTTTTCATTGCTCCATATAACCGGATGATCCCCCATAGTAATAGTTGAAGAGGGAGAATACGATGATTCATCTACACTAGCTATTACGTGCACATTAGGCCGCGGACTTTTATTGTAAATATAAAATTCATCTTTATCAATAATAAATGAAGACGGAACGTCTTTCATTACAGGATGCTTTTTATCTTCAACATTTACTTTGGCAGATACAAAACTGGCAATATAATTTTTATACCTTATGCCACCCATAAAATCTGAAAACCATTGCCACATTGGAAATCCATCAAACTCCCCCAATAAACTTGCATGATGAAAACCAAGCCAGCCGCCTTTTCCTTTTTCTATGTAGTGTATAAATGCAGTTGTTGCTTTTTCCGTCCAGCCATAAGGGGGATAGTCAAGCTGAATAAAAAGCTGGTATTGGGCTAGCATGGAATCATTGATGCTGGTTGTGTTTTCTATATAATCAACAGCAAAATGATTTTCTGCCGCAAGTTTGTTCAGCCAGATTTTTCCAGCTTTTGAATATTCAATATGATGCCCGCCATTTTCTGCAAGTACAATTACATGAAACCGGATTTTTTGCTGTGCGTACACATTTGCACATAAAATAATTGTTATGCTGATTAAAAAATAAAATCGTTTGTTCATTTCCGGTGGTAATATAACGTGTGTTGGCAAAGCCGTTTTCTAAAGATAAATTGATTAAACAGCATTGTAGAAAAAAATCGCCACTTTTTGCATTCAATACTTTGTTTTATGGCATGAAATTGTGTTAATACTATTTGATTGGGTTTACTGTAAAACGTTTTATATGGAACTGAAACTTGAACAACCATGGACGCAGGTCAAAGAAAAATTAAAAGAGCATCATAAAAAACTTACTGATGAAGATCTTTTTTATGAAAAGGGAAAAGAAGAGGAACTCATAAGCAGGGTGTCAAAAAAAATTGGACGCCCTGCAAAGGAAGCAAAGGAATGGATTGAAAGTATGTCATTTAATAAATAAGCTATGTACCAAATAAAATTATTCAGCGACGAACAGGTAGATGCGTTGCAGGAAACTATAAATGATTGGCTGAAACTGAATAAAGATATTCTTATTCATAGCAGCAATTTAACCGGCAATAAGAATGAAGGTTTGCGGGCAAATGAATATAATTTCTACCTTTTGTATACAAGTCCGGATGTAAAAGGAACTGAGTTGAAAGAAATGGCAGCAACTGTAACGCAGGAAAGTTCAATAGAAGTAAAAGAAATTAATCCTGAAATATTAAAGCCATCAAGTTAGCTTACTTATAAAGGCTAACTTTTCTTCCAGGCTTTTTTTATAAAGCGGATAAAATTTCCGTGCATGATGTTTTCAATATCAGCGTTGCTGTATCCACGTTTAGAAAGCAGTGGAATAAATTTCTGTAAATCAGCTATCGTGTCAATATCATACGGGCATTGTTCTTTTCCAAATGCACCATCAAGATCGCTGCCTATACCAACATGCAAGGTATTGCCTGCAAGCTGACAGATATGGTCCATATGTTCTATCAATTTTTCAAGATTACAACCAGTATTTTCTGGTGTTGATGTGCCCCTTACCCAGCCAGGTACAATCATCCACGCATCCATGGCAGCCCCAATAACAGCCCCTTTTTGTATGAGGGTTTTTATTTGATCATCGCTAAACTGTCTATTGTGATTTACAAGTGATCTGCAATTGTTATGGCTTGCCCATATATTGCCGTTAAAATGATCTATTGCATCCCAAAAAGCATCATCGCACAAATGTGTTGCATCAAGTATAATGTTTAACGCTTCCATTTTTTTTAGCAATGCAATGCCTTCTGCGTTTAATCTTCCGGAAGAATCTGTTCCATTCGCATATCTTCCCGGGCCATAATGAGCTGGCCCGATTGCCCTTAATCCGTATTGATAAGCAATTTCAACATGATCTGTAGTTATAAATGAATCGGCACCTTCAAGACTTAGTATATAACCAACAGGTTTTTTATCATTAGGTTGTCCGTCATTCCACAATGCAAGGTGTTTTTCCAAGGAAACCAAATCGCTAACCTGCACCATTTCACCTGCTGCTTCCATAGCTTTATAATAAGCCAGTTGTCCTTGTGTTTGCGCCCATGCCTGCGCAGGAGAATGCCATCCTTTTAATTTGTTTTCCGGCGCAACATACCTGGCTATTTGCGTTGCAACTACCAAACCTATATTTCCTTTTCTTAGTGCAGGTAAAGAAACCACGCCTTTTTCACGATCTGGTTTATCAGTAAACCCCTTTTCCCTTTGGCGGATAGCAGCCACAGGTTGCGTAAGATCGCGGTTCCATTCCATGGCATTCATGCTAAGATCAAGGTGCGCATCCAGTATAAACATAAGCCTGTATTTAGGTAGATACTGTAAAAATAAACTTTGGACTGTAAATAAATAATTTGTTTTGAAGCTGGTATTGGATGGGTGAAAACGTTTTCATGAAAACATGCAGTCGCAAAACAACTATTTTGAACAGATAACTTTAAATTTCCCCGGTATTAGGGCAGATGAAATATATTGTGCAGCAGGTTTGTATATAAACTTTAAAAATAAAACTTTCCAGGTATGATCAGGATATTGAGCTTCTTTGTTTTTTTTGGATTAACTACCGCTATGGCGCAACCGAAATTATATACCGTTGCCAACCTGCATTCTCACAACGATTATGAAAAGCCATATCCTTTCAAAGAAGCCTATAACCAGGGGTTTGGATCTATTGAAGCTGATATCTTTTTGCGTGGCGAAAACCTGGTTATAGCGCATGATACCAACCAGGCAAAACTTGGAAAAACGCTGGATTCTTTTTATTTGCAACCACTACAAACCTGCATTAAAACAAATAACGGCTTCCCATACGTTTCAAAAGACAGAACGCTTCAATTGTTAATTGACATAAAAACCGAAGCTATACCTACATTAAATAAGCTGATTGAAAAATTAAAAGCTTATCCTTCCATTACAAATTGTGCTTCGGTAAAAATTGTGATTACCGGAAACCGCCCACCGGCTCCTTCATTTGCTTCTTACCCTGCTTACATTTATTTTGATGGAGAACTTTACCAGGATTATCCGGCAGATGCATTAACCAGGATAGAAATGCTGAGCGATGATTTTAAAAGATACTCAACCTGGAATGGGAAAGGTGGTATACAACAAAAGGAAAAGATTGTACTGGAAAAAGGTATTGCAAAAGCACAGGGCTTGCACAAAAAGTTGCGCTTCTGGAATGCGCCGGATGTTATTAATAGCTGGTACACTTTTATGAGGTTGGGTATTGATTACATCAATACAGATCATATTTACGCTGCTGCAACATTTTTAAAACAATTGCCCGACAGATCATACACTGCAACCTACAATTACAAAACATACGATCCTGTTTATAAAAATGACGGTACCAAAGTAAAAATTAAAAATGTTATACTGCTGATAGGGGACGGTACCGGGCTTGCGCAATGGTATACCGGTTATACAGCGAACAAAGCTGCGTTGAATGTTTTTAAAATGCGGCACACCGGGCTTTCCAAAACAAGTTCTTACGATAATTATATTACTGATTCTGCGCCTGGCTCTACTGCTTTTTCTTCCGGAGAAAAAACAAACAACCGTGCAGTAGGAGTTGATCATACAGGCAAAGCACTGGTACTCCTTCCCGATATTTTAATCAAACATAAAATAACCAGTGGTATTATTACGAGTGGTGATATTAGTGATGCAACGCCTGCAGATTTTTATGCGCACCAGTCAGAAAGAACAAACAGCGAAGCTATATTGAACGATTTACTGCAATCGCCGGTTCGTTTATTAATGGGCGAACCAAGTCCCAAGGCAAGTACTGCGGTAATGCAAAAGCTCAGGCCTCAATTTACTGTTGTTTCATCTGTT
Source organism: Chitinophagaceae bacterium (assembly GCA_044227095.1). Lineage (GTDB taxonomy): Bacteria > Bacteroidota > Bacteroidia > Chitinophagales > Chitinophagaceae > JACMLD01. The sequence goes on from JBGAFV010000001.1 coordinate 3,162,834, forward strand.
GATAGCGTTACAAACGATGCATCAAAAAAATGGCTGGTTGCAGAAAAGAAAGCGGGCCTGTCTATGCTTGAAGGGCGTGGTGACTGGGCCCATCGTGCATTTGCAAAAGCCATTGGCATTTTATCGCAAAATAAAAATGGTTTTTTTCTTATGCTGGAAGGTGCGCAGATAGATCATGGCGGGCACGAAAACAAACTGCCTTATGTTACAACCGAAGTAATGGATTTTGACCAGGTAATTGGCAAGGCAATGGAGTTTGCAGACAGTAATGGCGAGACACTGGTTATAGTAATTGCAGATCATGAAACAGGCGGACTTACACTTACAGACGGCGATTACAGCAAAGGATATATAAGCGGGCAATTCTCTACTGAAGATCATACGGCTATACCTGTGCCTGTTTTTGCCTATGGCCCGGGCTCTCAACTGTTCAGCGGTGTATATGAGAATACGGAAGTGTTTAATAAAATATTAATGGCGCTGGGCATAACAAAATAAATTATTGCGGCTTATATTTATTTTCGGTAAACAATTTTAATGCCTAACGATTACTACTATGCGCAACATTTTTACAAAAGCATTCGTTTTTTTATTAGTCTTTCATATTTCAATAAACGTTTTTTGCCAGGGCACCCCTGTTGAAATAGCTTCACCCGATACTAAAATTAAACTGCAGTTTCAAACAAGCAGTGAAGATAAAAAAGCTGAGAAAGCCAACCAGCTTTATTATAGTGTTTCATTAAATGGTAAATGGTTACTAAAGCCATCTGCGCTTAGCCTTAATCTTAACGGGTATGCCCCTTTGGGTGCAGCAGTACGTATAGTAAATGCCAGGCAGGATAAAAAAGACGAGACTTATCAGCTTGTAGTTGGTAAAGCGAGTACTGTTCGCAATCAATATAATTCTTTGCAACTGGAACTTGAAGAAACGGTTGCGCCTAACCGTAAGCTAACCATTGAAGCGAAAGTGTACAATGATGCTGTAGCATTCAGGTATGTTGTGCCCGAGCAGGAAACTACGCGGGACAGTTTCGCCCTAAAAAATGAAAACACTGAATTTCATTTTAATGGAGATGCTACCACTTATGCACAAGTGCTGCCACATTATAAGTCGATGTACGAAAGTGAATACCTGAAACTTTCTGTAAGTGCTTTTTCAAACCAGGGAGGTGTTAAAAGCGATGTATTGATTGGTTTGCCAATGCTGGCAGAAGTGCCTGGTGCAGGCTGGCTGGCTATTGCTGAAACTGATTTGCAGGGTTACTCATCTATGTACCTTACCAATCCCGCAGGTGGCTGGAACGGTCATACCATGGAATCAAGATTGTCTCCACGTATAGACAGTTCCGGAATGGCAGTTATAGGTAAAGGCGCTTTTCATTCTGCATGGCGTGTTATAATGATAGGAGAAAAACCCGGCGCATTGATTGAATCGAATGCCATCATGAACCTTAGTCCGGCTACAACACTTAAAGATACTAAATGGATAAAAGCAGGTAAAGCATCGTGGGATTGGTGGAGCGGCAGTCTTGATGCAGATGGCAAACCGGCATATACCACAGCAAATATGAAATACTATGTTGATTTCTCTGCAAAATCTAACCTTGAATATATGCTGGTTGATGCAGGATGGAGCAGTGGCATTGTGAACGACATTACAAAAATGAATGGCAAAGTAGATATACCTGCATTGGTAGATTATGCAAGTACAAAGAATGTAAAAATATGGATATGGTTATATGCAAAAGCTGTGGACAGGCAAATGGAAGAAGCATTTGCGTTGTATGAAAAATGGGGCGTTGCCGGCGTAAAAATAGATTTTGTTGAACGCGACGATCAGGCTGGTATTGATTTTTATTACAGGGTAGCAGAGAGTGCTGCCAAACATCATTTAATGGTAGATATTCATGGCAGTACCAAACCATTTGGGTTAGAGAGAACTTATCCCAACGTAATGAATTACGAAGCAGTACTGGGCATGGAGCAATCAAAAGGCGGAACAAGGGACAATCCTGAAAACCATGTAATGCTGGCATATACACGTATGCTTACCGGCCCTTTGGATTATACTCCCGGTGGTTTTAATAACGTGACACGTGAAAACTTTGTGGCACGCAGTAATGCGCCAATGGTAATGGGTACAAGGGCGCACCACACAGCTTTGTATGTTATATACCAAATGCAATTGGGTATGGTATCCGATTATCCAAAGGCCTATGAAGGACAAACAGAATTTGAATTTATAAGAAAATGCCCCGCTACATGGGATGAAACAAAAGTGTTGAATGGTGTGCCTGGCGAATACATTAGCATAGCACGCCGTAGCGGAAACGAGTGGTGGCTTGGTAGTATAACAGACTGGCATGACCGAAAATTATCTTTGCCCCTTACATTTTTAAAGCCCGGAAAATATACTGCAGAAATTTATGCTGATGCACCAGATGCGGCTATCAATCCTAAACGAACAGTTATCAGCAAACAAACCGTAGACAATAAAACAGTATTACAAGCTTCGCTGGTTACAGGCGGTGGTTATTGTGTAAGAATTGTTCCGGTGAAATAGAGTCGATTGTCTGAACCAGGATTTTTAGGATGAATTGGATTTATGGGATTGCGGAATATGGAAGTAGAAAAATCTGCGTATCTGCGACTATTTTATAGTTTCTCGCAAAGAGCGCAAAGAAGCAACGCAAAAAAAAGCTGATTGAAAAACAATACAAGCTGCAAAATTTGCAGTTTCGAAGAAATACCCCGTGTTATACCCTCAAAAGAATTCACAGAGAAACGCTATTAATATAGCGCTGCATTTTACTACTCATCCTCAATTCCCTCTGTGCTTCTTTGTGTTTCACGTGTCTCCGTGGTTACCACTGGTTATTTGTTTCTCGCCAAGAACGAAACGAGCAGCGAACGCAAAGAATTACTAATAGCTACTCTACAACTGCATTCTTATTCTCAATTTGTTTAGCCCTTTAGCAATATACATCACCGCTACAGCAAAAAACAAAGACCACACAATACCCGGAACACCATAGCGTAAACTCTTTGGAAATATAGTGATAGAAGTAAGTGAAAAAAATGAGAACAATATTCCTGGAATAATATACGTAAGCAAAGGATTGGTAGCCGCAGGTTTAAAAAAAGCTACCCATTTGTTTTTGCCTTTAAGATCTGTTAGCCAATACAATAAGCAAAAGATGATGCAGCAGAGTCCTGCAGAGTAAAGGCACCATGTTGGCGTAGCATATATTTTTGAAATTTTATAATAAGGTCGTAATACAAACCCGGCAACAAACAATAATAATGTAAATACAGCCGCTTTGGTAAAACGTACAGCTATTGTGGTTTTTTCCGCAGGCTTAAAAAATACCTGTGAAAGCACAATGCCGCAAAGTACTACAGAGGCATGCGCTGCATTGCCAGCTTGTGAACCCAGCCATTTCAAACTACTTTCTTGTAATCCCGTTGATTTGCAAAAAATATAAAAAGCAGTGCATGCTACAATTAATACCAGTAACAGAATAATATTTCCTTTTACCAGTTGATAAAAGATACAGGCATAAAGATAAGCCCAGCCAATTAATCCTAATATTCCCCACCAGTGCGGACGCATACTACCGCCGTCCTCGCTGTGGTAAATAAATGCCAGTATAAACAATATAACGATGCCCAGTATACGCAGTAGATAATGCCATGTTTTATTGGCGAAAGTGTAAACTTTCCAGGTGAGGATAGCAGCGGCATAAAATAACAGCAGCCAAAGATGCAATGGAATGCCTGTAGCGGCTTGGCTGTAACCATCTTCTCCGTTTACCATAAATAATCCCAGGGTAAGCAGGCCCAAAGAACGCCATAATATATGCCATTGCAGTTGCCAAAAGCTATCGCCTTTACTTAACCGGTTTTGTAAAGCAAAAGGAATAGACATGCCTACTATAAATAGAAAAGCAGGAAAAACAAGATCAACAAAAGTCATAGCGTCTGCATCTGCCGGCATATGTTTCATCCATTGCGGAATGTCTCTTATACCAGCCAACTCATTTACAAATACCATTACAAAAATGGTAATCCCCCTGAAGGCATCAATGGAAAGTATGCGTTGATTGTTTTGCAAAAGCGTTAGTTGTAATTGAAGAAGTGTTCTTGTTCATCCGAATATAAGGAATAAAAAATAATTTTTGTGTGGTTCGTGAGAGACGTATCATGGCGGCAGATAGATTATATTAGCACAGAGGTACGGCCCATAAGTGTTCAAAATGTAATTATGCTTTGCTGTAAACATTAATTAAACTATTAGGACTATTTGCTCCGTAGGAGCAACTGATGGGTAGAGATTAAAATTATAGGGCTTATTCGTTCCATCGGAACGATTGCTGCTTTTAAATTGCACTAGCACCAGGCGTACCTACGGCACGCAACCAACATCTTGATTATTTTCTACCCATGAAATGTTCCTACGGAACATATTTCGAACACTTATGGGTGAAGCCCATGGCTACCAACCGTTATGGCAGATAGATGGTATTAGCACAGGGCTGTACCCTGTGCTAATAATACATCGCCTTTTCAAGGCTTTGATCTGAGTCCTGCAAGGACGATGTATATCCAGCGATGGGTGAAGCCCATCGCTACAACCGTTATGGCACATACATGATATTAGCACAGTGCTGTACCCTGTGCTAATAATACATCGCCTTTTCAAGGCTTTGATCTGAGTCCTGCAAGGACGATGTATATCCAGCGATGGGTGAAGCCCATCGCTACAACCGTTATGACACATACATGATATTAGCACAGAGCCGTACCCTGTGCTAATAATACATCGCCTTCTCAAGACTTTGATCTGAGTCCTGAAAGGACGATGTACTCAGTGATGGGTGAAGCCCATCGCTACATATAGCCATGGACATCGCCCCTCATTGATATACCGATGAACGAAATGCGACGCCACTAAAGTTCAATAGCATTCCAATGCCCGTACCATTAGTACAAAAAAAATGGCAGGTTTTAAACCCGCCATTCATTGTATGCTTATCAGCTTAATTAATTGTTCTTGTCTTTCTTTCCGAATAGGCGATTGAAAAATCCTTTCTTCTTTTTTTCTTCAGGAGGGGTTTGCTCTTTTTTTTCCTCCGGTTTTTTTTCAGGCTTGTTGGCTTCGTTTAAAATCTTTTGCTCGTCAGGTGTAATTTTTGATTCTACAGGAACACGTGTAGTATCCTTATCAAAATTAATATAATCATTAGCGTTTCCATTACCCTGGTCAGAGCCTTCAGCTGCAGGGATTGATTTGTCAATGGCATTTTCCCAACTTCCTAAAGACTGTACATTCATATTCTCTGGTTGTAAAAACCTTGCTTCTTTATCTATGCCCAGTGTTTTATCTGCATATACTTTTTGGAAAAAATACTCCCATATAGGCATAGCCGCTTTACCACCAAAACCAAGGCCGCTTTCCAGTCTTATAAAACGGTTGTCGCAACCAATCCATGTACCGGCCAGCAATTGCGGGGTATAACCAAGAAACCACGCATCGGAGTTATCGTTGGTAGTACCGGTTTTACCGCTCATTTCTGCTGCGCCAAGCCTGCTACGTAGTCCAATAGCAGTTCCAAAATCTACAGGCCCCTGCATCATTCTTGCCATTGTATAAGCAGCTTGTTCGCTAATAACCTGTTTCATGGTTGTCTGAAAACTTTCCAGCACATTGCCATTTTTATCTTCTATACGGGTAATATAAATCGGTTTTGTATTAATGCCCCTGTTAGGGAACATGGTATAACCCCAAAGCATTTCAAACATAGAAAGATCGCAGGCGCCCAATGCCATAGAAGGGTAGGGTTCTACTTTTGTAGGAATATTTATCTGCGCAAGAAAATTAGAGAAACGCTGCGGCGTTACCTGCTTCATTATATAAGCAGATGCACAGTTTAAAGACCATGTAAGTGCGGTAGACATAGTTACCACCGGTGGTTGTTTTCCACAAAGGGCTTTTGCCGGCACCATACCAAAACCAGGAAAATTCTGCGGCTGATTTTCTACCGGCGTTTCTGGTGTAAAGCCAGCTTCTTCTATCGCTTCGCAATACAAAAATGGTTTTATAGAAGAACCCACCTGGCGTTTGGTATCTATGTTTACGTGATCGTACTTGAAGTTTTTAAAATCAATACCGCCCACCCATGCTTTTACTTCACCGGTTATAGGATCCATTACCATAAAAGATGTTTGCAGCATCTGCTGGTGGTATTTAATAGAATCCATTGGCGTCATCATGGTATCAAGCTCACGTTGTGCATTCCACGCAAATATTTTCATTTCAGTCTTTACATTAAACGACTTCTTTATTTCTGCTTCGCTCACACCTTCTTCTTTCATGTTTTTCCAGCGGTCGCTGTTTTTCATGGCATTCTGCAGCACATTGTCGTGTTCTTTCCAAACTTTGCCTGTCTTAAGTGAGGACTGGCTGTTTAATACTTTTTGAAGTGTAGGCATATGCCTTGCTACTGCTTCTTCAGCATACAATTGCATGCGGGGGTTAATAGTGGTATAAATTTTTAACCCATCGCGGTAAATATCATAAGGTTTGTTGGTAGCGGGGTTTATATGTGCTTTGCACCATGCTTTAATATCTGAACGCAATTCTTCACGGAAATAAGGTGCAAGCCCGGCATTCTCATCCTGCTTTTTATATTTTAGTGGAATAGGTTTTAGTTTCAGTTGTTTTGCTTCTGCTTCAGAGAAACAATTGTTTTTCTGCATTTGGTCTATAACAGTATTCTTCCTGTTAAATGCAGCCAGCGGATGTAAACGCGGGTTATAAAGTGTGTTGCCTTTAAGCATGCCAATAAGTACAGCAGCTTCTTCTATATCCAGCCTGTCTGGCTCCTTCTGAAAAAATGCAAGAGAGGCATTGCGTATGCCATAAATATTATCGCTGAAAGGAACGATGTTAAGGTATAAAGAAAGAATTTCTTCTTTGGTAAAATTGCGTTCAAGCTTTACCGCTATAACCCATTCTTTTAGTTTCTGAATAATGCGGATAATTTTGTTTTTTGAACGTTCGTTAAACATATTAAGCGCAAGCTGCTGCGTAATGGTGCTGGCGCCACCGTCGCTTCCTAAATGTACCACCGCCCTTACTACACCTTTTGCGTCAATGCCCGAATGGTCATAGAAGCGAACGTCTTCAGTCGAAATCAATGCGTCTATTACATGTTTGGATATGTCGCTGTATTTTACATAACTCCTATTGCCACGGTCAAGGTAGTATTTGCCCATTAAAGTACCGTCGCTGGCAATAATTTCTGTAGCCTGTAAAACAGAAGGGTTTTCCAGTTCTTCCAGTGATGGCATTTCGCCAAACACGCCAAAATTCAAAAGGATCATAAAGAGGACGAAACTGCCTGCGCCAATGCCGGTAATCATCCAGAAAATACGAACTGATCTTTTCATAAAACTGAAATTGTGAATAGTGTTAACAGCAAAAATCTTACCCGAAAATAGAGAAAGCTGTTCATTTTTTACCAGCTATCGGCTATTAGCTATTAGTTATTAGCTTTTAGCGTGGTTACTTTTAGCTTTTCTTTATGCCTATATAAGATTTTTTGTCTTTTTAGCTTTGAACCAAACAGCATTTGCACTATTAAGCCCCGGTTGCGTCGCACACCCGTCCGAACGGAATCATCCGGGCGGGCTTGTACTGTAAATCTTTATTCAGCAAATTGTCCGAAAAACTAAAAGCTAATAACTAACAGCTAAAAAAAGCGCTACTTAAAAGAATCCTTGAAATTCTGCATTAAAAACCGTTTGTATGCCGGAATGTCTTTATTGTTTTTCAGCACTTCAAGATTGTTATCAGTAATAACTATAAAAGAGTATTTGGCTGCTGGCATCCACGGTATAATTTCTGAACCAGCTACTTTGCGGGCCTTGTCTAAATAATCCAATGCCACTGTAGCGTTTTCAAATTTGCCCATCAGCATAAACCGTATATCATCTGTAAGTGGCAGCGGGTTAATATCAATTTGCTTGTTGTAATATTTTTCTTTGTTATAGCGGTTAAATGCATTTTTAGCTTCGCTTACATATACAGGATCTACTTTGTCCATTACCAGTACTACATAATGGCCCTGCTCCGGCGCATTTACAAATTGAGAAGCAACAGGAGGTGCTATTGCAGTTTTCTTGGCAACAAGACTTGTGTCTGCGGGTTTGTTTATTTTCTTTACAGAGTCTGGTATAAGCAACCTTACTGGCGGCTGGTTTACCACCGGCCCTTGTACCATTGGTGTACCAACAGTTACAGGTGCAACTACGCTATCATCATCCTTTGGTCTTTCAATTTTAAGGTTGGTTAAGTAATCTTCTATTTGTTTTCTTCTGTTCAATACATCAATCATCGTTCTGGCTTTTGCTGCCATAGGCGTGCCGGGGTAAAGGCTATTGATATTATTTAAAACAACTTTTGCAGAAGAGTCTTTGCGTTCATGCACATAATACACTGCTTCTATATACAGCAACTGCGGTGTCCAGAAATACTTTCCGTATACACTGTCTGCCGATTGTTTTTTTGACAAAGCTTCTTCAAATTTTCCTTCAATAAAAAGGTTATACACTTCATCGTACATTGGTGCACCTTCTTTTTTGCGGGCAGAATCTACAGGTACAGGATTTTTAATAATGCCTGTAAGTTTAGAATTGCTGAACTTGTTTTCCATCAGGCGTTTTATTTCTGCAGCCCTTTGTTCGTTGCCCAGTTTTTTATAGCAGTAATAAAGATTGAACAATGTTTTTTCTTCCAGCGCAGGAGTGGGAGAGAGGTTCAATACTTTTTCATACGATTCTATAGCATCGGCATATTCTTCCAGGTTATCCTGCAAAGCCCTGCCCATTTCAAAATGTGCATTGATGATAGAATCGTTGGATATTTTTAGTTTTTCCGGAGTAAGCGGCAGCTTCTCCTTCATTTTGTCTATAGTAAGGGTTTTAATGTCGTCTGCATTTTGACCGTTGGCTGTTGTTCCCTGTGTTCCGTCTGCAGGGTTTCTTATGCTAGTGCTTTGTTGTTTTATAGCTGCACTTCTTTGCCAGTTATCTACATTAGGCCTGTTTCCCCATTTTGTTTTAAAATCATTAAGCCCTTTTGCCCGGAGGGTAAGGTTATAGAAATACCAGTCTGATGATTTTGCCGTGTTATTAAAAAGATCAACCGCCGGGGCATTGCTGTTGTTAATGTCAAAACCATTACCGGCATTGCCAAAGTTTACTTCATCATCTTTAAGGCCTTGTTGTTTGCGCCATTGCTTTAAAAGTTTTTTCATGTACACAGTGCGTTCAGCTTCGGGCATGGCTGCAATTTTTTGAAGGCTGTCCTGCCGCACAATAAGCATTTGTTGTTTTGCAATAGCGGTTAACCCTGTTTTACGTGCTTTAAAATCAGCAAGGTCTTCCGGGGCTATAATGCTTATGTCTGTACTATCGTAAAAGCGTTTGGCATTTATAAAATCTTTTTCAGCAAAGTCTATATCGGCCAGTGCAAGAAAAGATCTGCTTTTTTGGCGTGGATTGTCTACACTGTACAAAATGCTTTTTTCAAGAAAGGCTTTGGCGGCAGCATTTTGTTTTCTGTCTAGTTCTATTTGTGCGGCTGTGTAATAAATAATATCGCGATAGCCAACATATTTATCGCGACGGCCCATTTTCTTTAAAGCATCAACAGCATCCTGTATTGCTTTTTCATCGTTGCCTTCGCCCTGGCGTATAGAATTAAGCACAGCATATACTTCCATTACCGGGTTAATGGTATGTTTAATTACACGTTCATAAAACTCTTTTGATAAGTCGTGTTTGCGTGCAGCTTCATAACACTGAGCAATCAGGTATTCCCAACGTGCAGTTTCTTCTTTGTTTTCTGCATTGCCCAGTGCACGTTCAAGGTGTACAGCGGTGCTGTCCCAGGCCTGTTGTTTATAGAAATACCAGGCCTGTACTTCTTCAAGATCTTCTTTTAACCGTGCGGGAAAAAGTGGATCGGCTTTTAAAGTTTGAATAAGGCCTGCAGCTTCGGGCAGTTCATCGTTAGCAATATAAGTTCTTATCTGCCATACCAGCGATTCGTTGCGGCTTGGTGGCCTTGAGAATACTGTTTTTGCAATATTTCTTTTTTCATTGGTAGAAATGGAAAAAGCATTGCCTTCATCGTTTGAGTTACTGCCAATTACTTTATCGTACCCGTCTTTTTCTTTGGGCGAAAAAGCATAGTTGAGGTATTGAAAAGTAAGGTATGCCGAATCAAATTCGCGACGAAGGTAATAAGCCCTGCCCATTAGCAGGTAGAGATTATCTACCCAGTTATTGCGCAAATCGTGCAATAAAATTCCGGCGGTAGATTTATAGATAACAGAGTCAAGATCTGTTTTGAATTGTTTTGTTTCTTCAAAAGTATAATTGTAAAACGAAAGCAGTTTGGTATAATCATCGCGGTGAGCTGCCTTTGCACGGGCCAGGACTTCCTTTATTTTTTCATTGGCATTAAAATAGAAATTGTAGTGTGTGGTGGTGTTCTGCATAAATTTACGCGGAACGGTAAACTTTTTTTCGCCTGTTTTTTCTGAGCGGAGCTGGCGGTTTTCAAATTTTTTTGGTTTGGGCAATTCGAAGCTTAACCCGCCGATTTGTGCATGCACTTCGGGGAGTAAAAAGAAGAGAAATAAAATTGTTGTTATCCGTGTCAGGTTCTTATAGATCATTGCGCCGCAAGCTAAACCCTTAATAACTGATTTTCAGCAAAGTTATTGTGAAAATTCACTGAAATTTCCAGATTTGGGAGAGGGTTCGCTTTTAAAGGTAAAACCACTGAGCCCGGCCGCCTTTAATTGCCTTTGAAAAAGCTTTAAAAGTTAAGGAACGACCGTTGGCATCAAGGCGTCATATTCCTTGTGGGTCATGTATTTGTTGTGCTGCAAAATGTAAGAAAAGGGGAGTTGCGGATTTTCAAATAAGAGCAGTTTTTTTGAAAACTTTGAGAGATATGTGCCGTTCATGATTTTTGTCCATTTAAAACGTTTTGCAGATAGAATGTTATTGAAGGCAATTTGGCGACATGAGTCAACTTCATAAGCTTCAAGCACTTTATTGGAAATGCCACGATTGTCGAAATAGACAATTATAACCACATGCCGCACATTTGTATCCCTGGTAGCGCAAACAATAGTGCTATCGGTTTGCTTTATTAAAATTCTAAGCTTGTGTCTTTTCGCTTTTCCTCTTAAGGTATTTGCAACAGAAGATCTGTCTAAGTTGATATATTCTAACTGGGAGTAACAGTTTGAAATAAATGCAAATGCTGCAATAAATAATATTGATTTAAACATGGCTTGAAACTAAGAGGTAAGAGTAAGTTGAGGAGTATTAATCTGCATTGGATAATACGCCTCAACTTAAAAGTTTTGCTAAAGTTTCTTTACGAACTTAAAAATGAAACTGTTGTCTGACAATGGTTGAAGGGGAATCGCATCTACAAATTTTAAGTTTCTAAATGTACTGGTGATTTCATCTTTTGTTAAATAAAGTTTTTTGCATTCTTTGTCCATTTGTCCTTTATAAGACGATGTTCTTTCTACAATTATCAAAGTCCCTGTTGGGCTTAAAATTCGTATAAGTTCTGAAACCATTTTTTCTCTGCTTGTAAATTCATGTAACGATATTCTACATACTACTCTTTCATATTGGTCACTTTGTAATGGTATTGAATCAGTAGTTCCAAAAATTATTTTTGAATTTGTTCCAAATGTCGGGGCATAGGGAGTGTTTTTTACATTCTTTGCCAAAGCCATTTTTAAGTCATTTTGCCATATGTCATTTGGCAAATCCTCTAGGATAAAATGTAGTTTTGGGAATTTGCTTGATATAAACCTGTCGGTATAAGCATAACCACAACCTATGTCTACAAGTGTGTCAACTTTCTCTAGCTTATAATTTGAAATTTCATAGTTAAATCTTTCATTTAATACTTTAGTACTGGTGCAAGACACTAAGAAAATTATATTCAGGAGTAGAACTTTTCTCATAACCTAGCGTTAGAATAATTACATTGCTTCAACTTTTTCGAAAGCCTTCAGTTCTGATAATTTACTGTTCAACAAAGACCACTTTTAACCTCTAAATTTAATTTTTGCTTTGTAAGACAAGTGAGTCTATTCGCAAACATTCAAGTTGTTAGTGTCATAAAAACCATCAAACAAATAATGGTATAAGAATAGGTTTGTATCACTAGGCGTTTCTCCAATTGTATATAAATGTCCATCCTTTATCTTATAAAGAAAAAGAGTTTTATGATAGATAAATTTATGCGCAGGAAAGAGCTTTGCTAAATCTTCACATACTCTTTTGATTAAATCAGCAAGCTGAGATTCTTCAATAGTTGATTTTGAAAAAGCAATTTTAAAAGTTGGATTTCTAAAACCGTCTGTAAAATTTTTATATAGATAATGATCTTCAAAAAAAAGAGTAAAATGCTCCGTTAGCAATGAAATATTGACAACAAGACTTCGCTGATAATCGAAAGCTTCTCCCGTGGTTTTTTTCATTTCCAACTTCACTGTATAACTCGGAAATTGCTGAAAGCCACAGTCAAGGATATTTAATCCTTCATATTCATCCAGTAATTTTATAAAACTTGTCCAGGGAGTGTCTGTGTTATTAATAAGACCATTTATTTTTTTCTCCAGCAATTCTTTATAGAAATCATATCCCCGGTAAGATGTCTCCATCGAAGCCATTCCTATTGGGTAATAAAAATGAATTTTTTCTAACAATTGCTGGGCTTGTTCTGCTTGGTTATTCATTCTAATAAAATTAGTCGCAAAAACTGTTTTTATCAATAGTTGTAATTGGTACAAAGCCGCTACATGGTCCTGTACTAGACCAAGTTGCTCCTGGTTTTAACAGAGTTAAATTAAATTGTATAAGTCCTTTTAAAGTTAGTCTTACCTGGCTTGGAAGAATAGCTTTTGATTTTAATAACTCCAAGATTTCAGTTGTTGCGCCGTTAAAGGCATTGTTAAAAATTACCGATGCTTCAGCTGGGGTTATATTGTAGTTGGGGATAGACAGGCAACTGCTACTAAATGTTACAATATACTCAGCTTCGGCATTTCCAAATTTCCAACTTAGATTATTAATTGTAGCGGTCCAACTATTACCAACCGGTACAAAATTATAGGATTGACAAAGTTTAGTATTTGAAAGTGAAATATAATTGTTATCGAGAGGTGCAATTCCCAGTGGATTATTAGGATCTGGAGCGATTTTGCTTACATTCGGATCTACCTGTTGCCAAACCGGTGGCGTTGGTCCATTAACACCATATGCTGGGTTATTGCCATTATAAGATGTAAGCGGGTTACTATTATTTGAGCTATTATTTAGATTGCCATTATCTAATAAAATATTGGGGAATGGGTTATCGCCAGTATTGTTGCTATTACTTCCATCGCCGTTATCGTTCCAACTACCAAATAAGCCCCCAAAAAATTCACCAATACTGCCAAAAATTCCTCCAATCCAACTAAAAAAGCCACTCTTATCATCGCCGCTTACAGAATCAAAATCGCCTTTTTGTTTAGTACAATCTGTTTTTCCAGGTTTATCACCTGAAAGGTATTGGGCAAAATCTGTGATAACATCATTTATCTTGACAACCCCGCCGGTGTTTACATTTTTATTATAAAAATCTAATAATGGAATTAATGTAGCCGGGTCAATAAGCGGACAAGCATTAGGATCTGTGATAGTGATATCTCCTCCTACTGTTGGAGAAACGGCAGCACTGCTACTAGCACTAACTTCTTTCTGCGTATTTGCTGCTTTTCTTGCGGTAGGTGTTGCAGGCGCAAAGAAGAAATCAAAGAAGAGCGATGAATTGGTTAAAGTATATTGTTGGTCTGGCTGATAATTTTTGTAAGTAAGTGCTTTGTAAAATTTGCGTGTATTAAAATCTATAAATTCCGCCCAGCCTTCGCCCACATTGCCCGATGCGTGATATCGTATAAACATCGGCTGCAAACCATTAGGGGTCTTAATAAAATAGAAATAACCTGTACTGCTATCAACCGGCACCCGTATGTAAAACGTATTGTTATAAAACGTTTTTTGCGCTTTATCGAACCGCATGTTTACAGGTTTAGCAAAACGGTTATTGATGGCAGTGCCCCAGTTTACAACTTCATCCATTGAAATATTTTCTTTGTAAGGCAGGGGTGTGGCTGGTTCATCAATTGCTTTACGGCACGAATTAGAAAAAATTAATGATGAACAAACAAGCAGCATAAAAAATCCCCGAAAACTTGTGTAAATTTTTGCTTTTAACATAAGGATGGTTTTTGGTTAATTGATTTTTAAATTTCGATGATATCCTTATGTAAAAGCGCAACTGCGTAACCGATGAAATGAATATTTTTATATTTAATTTGTAAGGAACAAAAAGGTATTTGCTAACAAATATTATTTTGCGTTCTTGTGTATAACTTGTTTTGAAGAGTTAGGATAGTAATGCTGCAGAATGTTTTACCCTAAACAATAGCACTTATATAAAAGCCAATGGTTTCTTTTATGATATAGTGCAAGAACTGCAAAGTCTTTGCTGCCATTTGTATTACAGTTGAAGACCGCCGGATTTATATTGTAGGTATTTTTGTGTGCAGGTTGTGTTAAGCTCAGTATACTAGTAGAAGAATATATCTATTTTATTAGCATTGTTTGGGTTAATAAATTTATACGGTGGCTTTATTAAAAGATTACCCCAATCCACGCGCCATGCATACAAATCAAACATTTCTGGCTAACTTTAAGCCCTGCACAATGCAGGTTTACTATGGCAAAACTATTTGATGCCGATACTACGCTGAAACGCCTCAGAAACCGCTACCGACTGGTGGTAATGAATGATGATACCTACGAAGAAGTGGTAACATTTAAATTATCCCGGATGAGCGTTTATATACTTTTGAGCACAATATTTGTTGTGCTTACCGGGCTTACGGTGGCTTTAATTGTGTTTACCCCCCTTAAGCTGTATATACCAGGTTACGGAGATGTGAATAATACGAGGGAGCTTCGTGAACTAAAACTGCGTACAGATTCGTTAGAGCATGCGGTGAGGTACAAAGACGAGTACCTGCAGGGTTTGAAAAGTGTTTTGCAGGGCAATACTTCAGTAAAACTGGATACCACAGCACTGAATTTGCCGGCACCCGAGAAAATAAACGACTAAAATCCCAATACTATGTTTAAAGGCAAATCAAAATCCGAATTCTTTACTGAAACAAACGGAAGCAGTGCCGCAAGCTTAATCAGCGCAGGCACAACACTTACTGGCGACATTAATTCCAACGCAGATCTTCGTATTGACGGCACACTGGTGGGCAATATCAACAGCACCGCCAAAGTAATCATTGGCGCCAACGGTATTGTAAAAGGCGATATCAATGGTCAGCAGGCAGATATTCTTGGCAATGTAACCGGTTCAGTAAAAGTAAAAGAACTACTGCAACTTAAAGGCAGCAGTGTAATACAGGGAAATATTCACGCCGGCAAATTGCAGGTAGAGCCCACGTCTACTTTCAATGGAGAATGCCATATGACAGTTGCCCCTGCTGCAATTAATAAAGATGCAGCTAAGTTGGCGGAGAAGGACAATGGATCAACGGCCAAATAATAACAACAGAGATTTAATGCGTTACGCCGGCCTTGCAACACAAATGCTTGCAAGCCTGGGCCTTGCCGTGTTTATTGGGTTAAAAGCCGATAAATGGCTGAAGCTTTCTTTTCCCATATTGGTGTGGTTGTTACCTTTGCTGGCACTGGCCGGAATTATCTATAAGATTATCAAAGACACCGGCCCTTCCAATAATGACAAACAACCGAAGCACTAAAAATAATTTGCCTATTTCACTGGTACTGGCTTTTTGTATTTCTACAGTTCTCTTTATCATTTTTAAAAAGCAATTGCAGGATTGGGGCGTAAGCACCCGGCTTGTAATAGGAGGTAACATACTGCTCTTTGCAGCCACCCTTGCTTCCTTTCTTTTATACCAAAGGGCTATGCTGCACCCAACTACCATGGGCTTTTTGCGCAATACCTACAGCGGCCTTTTTCTTAAATTAATTGTTTGCCTTATTGCCATAGTGATTTACCTGTTTTCGGTTAGGGAGCATGCAAACAAACTGGGAATTATTGTTTGTGTGTTTTTGTATTTTGTTTACTCCGTGCTGGAAATGCGCAGCCTGTTACAATGGAATAAAGCCCGCCGCAATGCCTAAACAGGAATACCCGCTTACTTATCTTCAAAACTATTTACCTGCTGCTGCCGCACCGCAGGTGCTGCAATTATTGCAGCAGTATAAAGTGCATTTAACCATAACAAAAGAACGCAAATCTGTTTTGGGCGATTACAGGCATGCACATGATAATGCAGCGCACCGCATTAGTATAAATGGCAACCTCAACCGCTTTTCTTTTTTAATAACACTAGTACACGAGCTGGCCCACCTTGTAACCTTTCTTGAATATGGCAACCGTGTACAGTCTCATGGCCGCGAATGGAAACACATCTATAAAATAATGTTGCTACCATTTCTTAAGCCCGATATTTTTCCACAGGAAATTATTGCTGCATTAAAATCTTCGCTTCACAATTTACCTGCCAGCAGTTGTGCAGATGAAGGGCTGATGCGTATACTGCGCAACTACGATAAAAAAGAAGAAGGCATGCTACTGGTAGAAGAATTGCCAGATGGGGCTTTGTTTGCGCTTGATGACGGAAGTGTTTTTAAAAAAGGGCAAAGACTAAGAAAAAGATTTCAGTGCGTGGAAGTAAAAACAGGAAAACTTTACCTTTTTAGTCCTATTTACGAGGTTAAAAAAGTATCCTGATCACAAATCACATGCAACTTTAAAATATATAATTAAGTCTGATGAATGAAGCTGACCTTTATCAACAGCTTTTATGCAGTATATACATTCTAAAACCAAGTTTATGAGAAAAATCCTGATGAGTCTCCTGGCCGTAGTTATCATTTCCAATTTTGTACATGCGCAAACAGATAAAGGCGACTGGATGGTGGGTGGCAATATGATCATCAATACCACCAGTGGCAATAGTCAGTTTACTTTAATGCCGTCTGCGGGTTATTTCTTTGCAAACAATTTTGTTGCCGGCGGACAGTTTACAGTAAGTTTTGCCAAACAGGAGGAGACCAAGTATACTACTTTTTCAGTTGGTCCATTTGCGCGGTATTATTTTAATATAAATGGGTCAGACTTTAAACCGTTCCTACACGCCGATTTTAATGTTGGCAGCACTTCAGTAAAAGAACCGCTGTTTGATAAAACAAGTACTACCACCACCAATTTTTTTATTGGTGCCGGCGGCGCTTACTTTATTAATAGCAATGTGGCGCTGGAAGCAGTAGCGGGTTACAACCGCACTAAAATAGAAACCTACGATCCTACCAGTGGTTTTATTTTTCGCCTGGGCTTCCAGGTGCATTTGCTGGGAGGAGAAGTGCATAAGGTGACAGGCAAATAAAATGGCGCAAGAAACGTTTGGAGAATTTGCGCGAAGAACTGGCATCACTATACAAGCCGGGTTTGAAAGCAGCCCACCCTTGGATAATTGAAAGGCATTAAAATTAAAATTTTCTTACGCTTACAATAGCGGTTGATCCACCAATTTATAAACCCGGCACTTTTCAGTGCCGGGTTGTTAGTTTCTTGTATAACTATTTTTGAAACTTAATTTTTGTCAGGATGTTTTGTGCCACTTTTTTGCCCTGGAGAAGGCTCTTGTCGAGGGTGGGCTTGTAATGCAGGCCACCATAAAACCGGCTGTCGGATATTTCCATAGCAAGTTGTGTAAAGCTGGTATAGCTGCGAGGCGGATAGTTAAGATAATCATAGGTGTGCAGGGTAAAATGAAAATCTTCACCAAAGATGGCGCTCATTACCGTCAGCACAGCTCCCCCTGTTGTTGAATGACCGGAAGGAAATTCAGGGTGATTGGGTGTGGGAACATAGGTTGACCAGTTAGGGTCTATATAAGCACGGATATACGTAACGGGACGAATAAGGTTGAACTTGTATTTATCCGTAAACAATACAATACCGGCATCGCATTGTGCCAGTCCAACCGCAGCATAGGTGAGGGCCGCCATATCCAGTTTTTGATTTGTTGATTCCATCGCCTGGGCCATGAGGGCAACATAGGTACCGCCGGGTGTGTAACCAGGAATGTCTTTGAAATAATCGCACATTGCTTTTTGTTCCGTCGTCAATGTCAGCGAAGCCGTGTATACACTTTTAACCATGGCATAAAAAGGTGAAGAAGGATCGGTAGAGAAAGCAGGGGGTGGGGCGAGCGTAGTGCCAATATTTGAACCGGGCACTAATAACCGGCGTTGCGAAGCGTATGGATTAATAATAGGTGCAGGAGCAGGAGATGTTGGCACCCAAAGACCGGGACCAACGGGTGGAACATAAGGTGGATTTACATTAGCGGATCCATCAGTAGCGGCCCAGTTAAAAACCCTGGTAGCCACTTCTTTTCCAAATGCAATAGAACGTTGCAAAGTTGCATCATCTGTCTCACCGGCATAGATGGTTTGCCACTTGTTTTCAAGATTGGCCATCGCGGTTACATTAGCAGCAGCGGTTGCCGGAAAAAGCCGGCGGTTCATTTCCGCGAGTGCTGCATTTGCAGTAGCCCCCCAATGATATGCTTTGCCGGGTTCTGTTGAAGGCATTGCGGGAAAATCTGTCAGTTGGCCAACTAAGGTCCGGTAAGATGGCATTCCGTTCACTACTGATTCATAAAGGGCGATGCCGCAATAGGCCTGGCACCTGTCGGTGGCCTGCCCTGCTGTACCAGCCGGCAACGGCGATTTTTCCATCTGTAGCTGCAGGTTTACCCAGCTTACCACAACATCGGAAGCATACTCTTTTGTTTGCTTCAAATGTCCGTGTCCGTCATCGCCACCTCCGTAATGGCCATTTCCGGGTTGCCTGGGCTCTTTTACGCAGGCGAAAAAAGCGAAAGTGATAAAGCACAATGGTAGTAACCATTGCGTAACGGGTTGTTTGGTGATTGATTTCATGATGACATTTTTTATGAGAGTGGTTAAATGAAGATGCAAAAAGTGAAATGACCAGGTATTCAAAAAAATACGGACGC
The DNA here is from genome assembly GCA_044227095.1 of Chitinophagaceae bacterium. Classification (GTDB taxonomy): domain Bacteria; phylum Bacteroidota; class Bacteroidia; order Chitinophagales; family Chitinophagaceae; genus JACMLD01. The sequence goes on from JBGAFV010000001.1 coordinate 3,182,063, forward strand.
TATGAAGTGCCCCGGTTGTTGTAACGGCGAAGTGCCGGAACAATAAGCGGACAATCATTTACATTTTGCAATAGAACACTAAGAGATAGAAGCCCGGGAGTTATAGTGGTAGCAACGGGCAATTGGTTTATACACAGGAATAACACAAACCAACATAAAAAGAGAATGACCAATAATCAGCACCTTAAGAAAACAATAGAACAGAAGTAAGGGAGCAAAAAGAACTTGTACTACTTCAAATATAGAATATTTTATTTGTGTTTAAATATTTATTTAAAAAAACACGATAGTCCGGCCAACAGCTATAATAATGTCTGAACAGGGATTTATTGGATTTTTAGGATTGATAGGATCTTGTTATTCATTTATTACACATTTGCCATAAGCCGTAACCTGGCGCAAGGAACTGCCGATGGGCCTTGTGTATTGGCGTACTTGTGCCGCAATAAAGGGACTATAAAGAGATGCCAAATCTTCGCTTAAATTGTATTCTTATTTAAATCGCAATTCTGCAACTAATTCTGCCAATACTAAAATTAATGAAGCTTCAAGAGTAAAAGGTTTATTTTTAAATGAATCCAAATAAGTTTCAATTTCAGACATTATTGGAAAAATAGTTTCTTTTAGTTTTGTTTTTTCATCATCAGACATTTGTTCAACCAGTTCATCTCTTTCTGAATCATCCGAAACACTATATTTTTTTAAAAAAGGGATGACTGCTCTTATATTGTCTGGAATCTTATTGGCGTTTATTTTTGGACTGGCGTCTTCTTTCTTAAAAATCGTATTGTTTTCATTCACAAAATCGATGATTTGATCCAAAGCATTCTTCACATCTCTTTTTGCGTCTAATACAAAAGTCACTTTGTTAGAATAAAAAAATACACATTCTGAAGCCGTCAATTGAAAGCCATTTAATAATATCGAAAATAGATTCCAAAACTTCTGGAAAGTTTTATTCTGAGATGAGATATGCGAATGTTCTCCTGTGTAAACTACATAAGGAAAATTCTTTAGCTTATTCGGCTGAGAATTTCCAAATACAAAATCAGACTTGTTTACTGAAAAGTGCAAGACTGAGTAAACCTTAATATTTATTGAATACCTGGAAGGATAATCCTCAATTTCCACCTGAAATTGCCTGTAGCTTTTAAGTAATAATTGCCGTGTAGATACGCCAATATTAGCGTTGATTTTATGTTGCTGTTTTATTTTACTTTTTAATGCAACTGAAAGTTCATCCAGATAATCCATATGTCCTATTATTTCAAATTTATTAGAAAGCCCAACTTGTGCAAACTCATATCAATCTTAAAAATCCAATAAATCCCCTGGGAGCAAGTTTCTGATATTGCGGCTCAAGTATCTCAACACGCAAAGTATGGCTTGCGCCAGGTCGGAGGGCAGGGGGCCAGTCTTCAAAGATTAAAGCCATACTTAAACCAGTGCGGGGAATTGGCCATTGCCAATTGCAAGGTTATAGACTAAGGTTTTGTTCTCTTTGTTAAAAATTCAATTGTATGTGTCAATAGAGCCAATTGAGATTTGTCTTTAGTTTTTATATGATAGTCTGCCCATATTAATTTTAATTGAGCCATTGTTTCCAATCTAACATTGCCAATTTTATTGTCACGATAGTCCTTTAATTCAGCTATAAGTTTTGTATTAGTTAAACGTTGACCTTTCAAATTGTTTTTATGAGCAAAATCTTCAATAAATCCTTTATGAAATCTTTTTATGTGTTCATTGAAACGTAGTGGAATTTCAAAGACATCAGTCCATGTTTTAATCTTCTCTTGATTTTTAATAGCAGATGCTTTAAAAGTAACCTCCCATTCCCCACTCATATCGGCAAGTGTAGGTTTCTTTTTACAAGTTAAAATAACAGAATGATTAATCCATTCATAAGGATACCAAACTTCACGCCTATTTAAAGCAGCTTTTTCTTTATAGATAATGTTGGTATCATTCTTTTTTCCATTACAATGATCACCCATTGGCACAAGGTTATTGAAGTTCACACCAAGCCAAGGGTAAATACTAATTGGTAAGTAATGATCATATTCAGCCCTTCGAAACTTTGGCTCAGTATAAGTTTCTAAACCGCAAAATGGACAAACATGAACAATATTCTTTTTTTGAAATAGTTCATAATGGTCATCCATATGCATACCCGAATTTGCCCTAAAGACTGCAGTACCAACTGTACTATTAAAAAGAAACTCAAAGAGATTTTTTAACGGTTCTCTTATGGGTTTGTCATATTTGTCGATTCCCTTATAGATATTGGTTTTATCAGAACATATTTTCTGAATATCTCTACTGCTTTTGTAAACTAATATAATTTCTGTTTGTTTTGCTTTGTTAAGTCTTTTAAAAGCTTTAAAAAGTTTTTCAAATTTTGCATTAACTCCTGGGCAGCGATTATATACTGGCTTAAACCACATCGGCACAAGTGTATCTGAACATGTTTTCGATAATTGAGCATTTGTAAGAAATTCCAAAGGAACATCATAAATCTTATCAATACCGCCAGTTACTTGAGTTAAAGAATAAATCATTTTTTCGCCTTTTTCTTTTTAAAAGATTTTAGTTCTTCTATTCTTTCATAAAGAAATCCCTTTTCATAAGATTCACCAAATCGTTTAGCTCCTTCAATTATAGACTCAACAGTTCTTTTCTTTAATAGTATTCTTATTTCTTCAAGAGCATGTTCAGAAATTGAATGTGACATTCCAAATATTTCTTGCAAGATTAAATCTACAGAAGCACCGTATGTATTAAACTCAAGTTCTCTAGCTGTTTTAGGAATAACTTTTCCGTCCTCGCCTCTTTTGAATAAAATAACATTGTCAGGCATGCAATCCGAAATAATAAAAGGCGAATGCGACGTCAAAAGAATGTCCTTTAATAAATGAATATTTACATTCTTGTTCTCATCAACACTTCCTGCATTTATGCTGTCATTAAGTATTTTAATGAATTTTGCTCTCCAACTAGGGTTGAAATGTGTTTCAGGTTCATCCAATAATAAAAGACTTCTGCGGTTTTTAAGCATTAAGCAAATACCCATTGTATGCAAAAACTGATGCTCACCATCTGAAATTTCTCGCATAAGCCTTGGCTCAGGTTCTTCCTTTTCTTGATTTTTCTTTAGGATAAAATAATTTAGAAAAGTAAATACTTCACTCTTGGGTTTGCTATCGGGAATTTTCCAATCGGTATAAACTCCCTTTGAATCATAAACTTCAATTTTATCATCTTCGTCAACAGAAAGCAGATTTAATTCATACAGCATCTGAAAAAAACGAAATAAGTCAAAAGAATTTTTAAAATAGTGCTTAAATGCTTTTATTGTTTTTTCATCTATTAGAAAGTCCAGAGTCAATCTTGAAGCAACTGTGTCATCTTCATAAAGTATGTTCATGTTATGTTCATTCCAGCAGGTTGAACAATTTTTTAATTGTTGAATGATCTCTTTACAATGGTTTAGCAGTTTAACAGTTTCTTTAGTGTTCTTTAGCTTGTGCAGCTCGTAGTTATTAATGTTTAATCTGAAACTATGCAGACCAACTATGCCAAGCTCTTTTTCCAAGGGTTTTAATGCTTCTCCTTCCTCCAAAAGTAAACATGAGAGAAGCACTGCTTGGCTCATTTCCGCATCAATATAAATCAGACTGTTTTCAGGCTCTTCAAAAGGTCGATTTTCGTAGGAATCTTGTTTGTATTTATCAAAGTTTATTAATCTACTTTTTCTAAACGGAATACTTAATATTTCATTTTCCCCCGATGAATACCCAACAATAATATCAGGAAGATAAAGCTTTGCAGGTGCTGGTTCTGCTTCTTGATTTCTTTTTTGCTTGGGTGGAGTTATTGATTCCTCTTCTGTTTTAGATTCTCCAAAAAAGGGATTTAATTGACGGAATAGACGTGGCGATTTTTCAAGCTCTTTCTTAATTGTAACTTTATAAAAGTTTTGATTTTTAAAATCCTTTTCACCTTTTCTCCAAATTAAATACTCTAACGTAAAAGCGTCAGGGCTGCAAATGTGGGGTCTAAACTGTGTAGCAAAAGAATCGGGCTTGTACTTAGCGACACAACATTCTATATGAAAAAAGATAGCAGACAAAGCCTCCAAAACATTCGATTTGCCACTACCATTTAAGCCTGCAAAACAGAAAGGGCTAAAGGATTCCATGGTTTTGATTCCTTTGTTGTCCAAACTATGAAACTCAACCTTGAAGCCCGCATGCAGACTTCTAAACTGTTTTTCTTTTGGCAAATCACCTATTTCTAATTTGAGTAGCTTCATTTTAAAGCTAACTTTAAGCTTTTACTATTTTCATTGTATTCTTGAATAACTTTTCTTTCTTCTTCCTTTACAACCATCAATTGAAAAACACCATGCTTGGCTTTATCGTACAAATCTTTTTCTTTGAACTCTTGGTTGTTCAGTTTGTCTACCAACCTTTGCAGATAGGCTATATCTCCAGCAATTTTTGATAAGTCATTCTTCTTCTTTTGTAAATCTATTTCCTGAATCAAAGCGTCCAGTTCAAAATCTACATTAAAATTCAATTGACCGTTGAATATTTTTTGTGATATCGACTTAGAAAGCTCAATGATAATTTTTAATGACTCGTTTGATTTTTTTTTGCTCGCAATTAAAGTATGATAAAATCTATCAAAAATAATTTGTTCTTCGATCGGTGGAATAGGAATCTTTAATTCCTCAATTTGTTTTATGTTTAAAGTTGGTTGAGCAACAGTTCTTGATAAGATTTTTAATTGGTGTTGATAATAATCGGAAAGTAATAGATTTAACAGATAGGTATTAATAATTTTAGGACCACAATTTATTCGAGCAGTCGCTCTAACAATATTATATCCTTTAAAAGAATCTTCCACAAGGGCTACTTTTCCAATAGTTGCGCCAACACAAGCAATTAGAACTTCTCCACCATTTAAAATTGAATTTTTATGTTTTTTGTGAATTTCTGGGTCAATCGTTTTCAATGACAGGGGATTAATATAGGAATCCTCAAAATCTCCGACACGGATAATAGGAATACCACCAGGAAAATCATCTCCAGGCTGGACTACACCATAATTAATCTTATCACCGGCAGCAATATTATTTTGCAGCTCTTCTATGGTTTCAGCAGAAGGGTTATTTATTAAATGTCCAAATTGTTTTAAAAAAGTAGCGCACAAGAGGTTATCCAAATGCTTTATTGTTTCTTCTCGTTTACTCACCAAAGCACTTGCTTTATCAAGAATTGCAACAATCTTATTTTGCGTCTCTATTGGTAAAACGGGAATGTCAAGATTCTCGATATACTTTTTCGAAATATGTTTTAATCCCGCGCCTTTAAAGCCTCTTTCAAGTAGGTGGATGTTTCCAAATAAATAATAATAGACAAGCTTTGTTTTAATTTCTTTATTGGTCGTAATCGCAACTATACAATCAGTTGATGTTGAAAATGGCTGGTCTTCAAAATGAACACTTGCAAGTCCACCAGTTCCAAAAATTAAGGCTTCGTCAAAATGTTGTTCTCTATCGATCCACTTTGTTTGCTTAGGACTAGAAGTATAAAAAGGAAAACGACCTTTATCTAAGCCGTCGCCTGCTTTGATGTTTGATTTTGGGCCGAACCAAAAGAGGTCCTTGAATTTTTCAGTTCTCATCCTATCAAAGTATTTAGTTCTTCCATGTCTTTTAAAATTTCTTTCTCCAGTTTCAGCAACTTGGCAAGAATATCCTTAGGTGGTTCAAAGGTTTGTTCTACATATTCATACTCTTTGTAACGATTAAAACTTAGGTCTAAATCATTTTCTTGAATTTCTGCAATCGGAACAAAGAAATGCGATTTACGGTCTTTGGCTTTAGTTTTATTTCGTTTGTCAAAAGCTTCTTTGGTTTCAGGTAATGGAAAGTCTTTTAATCTTCTGCGGTTATCATCCAATGAATAACCATCACTTTGTAATTCGTAAAACCAAACTTTCTCCGTATGCCATTTTTTACTTTTTTCTTCCACTTTTGTGAAAACCAAAATGGCTGTCTTTACTCCTGTGTAGGGCTTAAATGCACCACTTGGCAAAGAAATTACCGCTTCAAGTTGGTTGTCTTTTAAAATAATTTCCCTTGTTTGCTTTTGAGCATTGCTACTACCAAATAAAACACCTTCTGGAATGATTACTGCTGCTTTTCCACCAATGCGAAGCATAGATGAAATTCTATCTAAAAACAATAATTCACTTGCAGGGCTATCAATTCTTAAGCTGGTGTTTACATCGCCTCTATCAATCTTACCTGTAAAAGGAGGGTTTGCAAGTACTATATCATATTGTCCTGCTTCGTTGTAAGATTTGCTTAATGAATCTTTGTAATCAATTTTGGGGTTATCAATGCCATGCATCATTAAGTTCATTAAGCCTAAACGAACCATAGTTACATCAATGTCAAAACCATAAAAGCTTTGATCCAAAACCTTTTTTATTTTTTCATCGATGAAAGAAGAATAGGCTGCCATTTCAAAACCATCATCGTCTTTCTCTAATTTCTTTTTGTCCTTTTTACGAACTAAGTCAGTCAAAATATATTGATAAGCACCCAACAAGAAACCTGCTGTTCCACAAGCAGGGTCGGCAATTTTATTTCCTAGTTGTGGCTCAACCAATTCAGCCATTAATTTGATGATGTGTCTTGGAGTTCTGAACTGTCCGTTTTTTCCAGCTTGTGCAATTTCACTTAACAACATTTCATATACATCACCTTGTATGTCTTGAAATGTATGTCCGCCATCGCTTGCATCTTTTTCTATTTCGATAAATATTTCTTCAATTTTATTGATGGCTTCAAAAAGCAAAGTTGGCTTCTCAATTATGAAAACAGCATTAGCCATGTGCTTAGTGAATGGAGAAGTATCCCCGTTCAATGTTTTGATAAAAGGGAAAACATTGTAACGAACATGTTCCAACATTTTATCAGTTGGTGTAATGCGTTTGAATTTGTTCCAACGAAGTTCTTGCTTTGAAACAGGTTTTTTAGCTTCTTTTAAATCCTCCTGAATTTTCTTTGCTTCTGCTTTAGTCATTTTACCAGTGACCTGATAAAGTGATTCGTCAACGTAAGGAATATAAGTGCCGGAGAATCTTTTTGATTTATATTTTTCACCAACGAATTTTGCATCACCTTCCATTTTGGTTTCCATTTCATCTATGCGCTTCATGAAAAGCAAATAGGTGATTTGCTCGATGGCTGTTAATGGATTCGCAATACCACCACTCCAAAGGGTATTCCAAAGGCTGTTGATTAATGCTTTTAGTATCGGATTGTTTTGTAACATTTAGTAGTCATTTTTATATTTTGAATAATTTAAGGGATTTAACCAAAACTCATAACAGTCGGCAATAAGACCTTTTTCCCATTTTTTGTTTGATTTAAGTTCTAACCAATTGTTACCATAAAGTGTTTCACAAAGCTTGTAAAATCCATCACCCTGTTCTCTAAGCCCGTTTTTGTGAGTAATTAGACAACTTAGTAAAGGTCTGTCCTTACTATGTTCATGTTCAGAAATGTTTCCTAACCATTCTCCAATTAACTTTCGGTCATAGTCGTTTTTGAAATTCAAACCTAATTGTAACTGATCATTTAAAGTAGAATAAGTCCAAGTTGTTTGTAACCTGGCTAATTCAATTAATTTTTGTCTTATTTCACTATTCATCATGCTGCTATTAATTTTTCGGTGAATAGTAAAATTTCGTCAATTTCCGCAGGACTGAAAACGCCCCTAATACCTTGCGGATGAATTAAGGTAAAAGGTGATTCGATAAGGTTTCGTTTTTGCAATTCGCCTTTTTCTAAAATGAAATTGCGAAGCAAATCCATAAATTGTAATTGCCGGCTCGATAAATAACTGTGCTTTGCAATGAAATCGTCAAATGCTTTAGAAACTGTTTCGTTGAAAGACTCCAATATTTCAATCCCTAAAATGTGTTTGATGAATTGTACAAATTGGGCTTTGCGATGATTGTAAACCCTGCGAAGCAAATCAATTGTAATGTGTGGATGTTCGTTGTGCAATTCTTCTGCTAATTGTTCTGCTTCGGTTGCTGTAATTTCTTTGCCTTCTTTTAATTTTTGTAAAAGTGGATTACTTGAAACCAATTCATTTACTTTTTGCTCAACCAACTCTCTGTATTTAGCAATGCTCAAGGCTTCGTGTTGCGGACCAAACTCAACATATTCTTTTTCGCTTACCAAATCTTTGAAATTGAATTTAGCAGGGCCAAGTGGAACAATGGCTTCTCTAAATCTCATTAGCGGCGCAATCTTTAAAATCAACTCGTCAAATTTATCTTCTGTAATTGTTGACCAGAAATGATTGCTCTGGCTTTGTCGAATTAGTACTTCTTCTTTTGCAATGATATTTACAGACAAAGGCAATTCAGCAATTTCTTCTATGATGCTATCTTTCAGCGTTTCAAATTTCTCTTTTTCGTCAGAAAGTTTGGATACCGAAACTTCAACGATATCTTTTTCAAATCGCATTGCCTTAAAATCAATATCAGAAACAGTTCTGAATAATGGTTTTACAACTGACTTTAAAAATTCTATTTTGTCTGGCGATAAATGATTCCAAAAGTTTTCATCTTCTAACCTTTGCAATTCATGTTTAGCATCACGTATTACAATTGAATTTTGAGGAAGCGTTGAAATTTGTTTTCTTAATTTCTCTATTTCATTTTTAAATATTTCAGATTCATTTAATTCAATTGCTTTTTCGATTTTATCTAATCGAACACCGAATAAACGAACAGGCAAAGGGATTTGACCTTTTAATTCTTTTCCTCTAGGATTCAATTTGAAATATTCAAAGTTGTCCCAACAATCCAAAATTAAAAACCCATCTTTTTGCGTACACCATGATTTTAGTTTTTCAGGTTCAAGCAAACGTGTTCCTCTGCCTATCATTTGCCAAAACTTGGTATAGCTGTATACTGGTTTCGCAAATACAAGATTAACCAATTCCCTAACATCAATGCCTGTATCCAACATGTCCACACTTAAAGCAATTCGCGGCATATCGTTGTTTGTAAATTGGTCAAGCAAACCGCCTTTGCCGTAAACTCTTGGGTCTTCGCTTACTAAAACTTTTGCCAATTCACCTTTGTATTCGGGATAAAGTGAATCAAAGACTTCTTCCATGCGTCTTGCATGGGCTTTGGTTGCACAAAAGAAAATTGTTTTGCCTGGCAAAACACCATTGGCATCTTTTATACTTTCTTCCATGAATTCACGAACTATCAACGCATTTGTTCCTCTGTTGATTACCTTTTTTTCAAGTTCTGTTCCTTCGTAGTTTATTTCTTCAATCTCTTTTCCTTCAAGTATTAAATTCTTTTGGTCTTCGAGTGCAATAGTTCTTTTGCTTATTCCTTCTGCTTGAAACTTGGTTTTTATTTTCATTACCTGAAAATTGCACAAGTAAGGCGGAATGTGATTTACTGCTTCATCGTACGAGTAGGCATAAGTTGGAACACCATCTTCTGTTTCAAATAGCCGAAATGTATTGTGGTCAATAACATCAGTTGGTGTTGCTGTTAAGCCAAGCGTAATTGTATTGAAGTAATCTAAAACCTCTTGATAAGTATTATAAATGCTTCGGTGGCTTTCATCAACCACAATCAAATCAAAAAAATGTGGACTTAAAGTTTTATCCTCATTGCGAATTACATTCAACATAGTTGGATATGTCGAAACATAAATTCTTCTGTCCTTTGCAATTTCCTTTTCTCCTTGCTTGGGCCATCTTGGTTCGTTGGGTAAATGCTCTTTAAAAGCATCAAGCGTTTGGTCACGCAAAGCAATTCTGTCTACTAAAAACAAAACTCTTTCAGCCCAACCCGTTCTCATTAAAGCATCAACCAAAGCAATACAAGTACGGGTTTTACCCGTTCCTGTAGCCATAACCAAAAGAAACCTACGTTTCCTTTTTTCAACGGCTTCTAAAACTGCCCTGATTGCGGCAATTTGATAATCACGCCCTGCAATTTTTGTATTTATGAATTCACCAGAGAGTGATTTTCTTTTTTGTCTTATGTATGTGTAGCGTTCTAGGTCGTCACGAGTAGGAAACCCATATACTTTTTTAGGCGGATAGTTGTCTAAGTCCCAAAAGAAAATATCGTGTCCGTTTGTGTAAAAGCAGAAAGGAAGTTCTCCGCCAAATTGTTTTTGAATGTTGAAACAATATTGTTTTGCTTGTTCCTTTCCAATATTTGCGTCAACTGTTGATTTTTTTGCTTCAACTACTGCTAAAGGCTTGCCTCCTTTACTCAATAAAACATAATCACTGAACTGTTTGCCAGCATAAGGCGTTTCGGCTTCTGCAACAATACTTGCATCAACAATAATGTCGAATTCTTCAACTACCTGAGAACGGTCGCCAATGTTCCAACTAGCCTCTTTCAGGCGGTTGTCAATAATTTCTTTCCTTGTCAGTTTTTCGTTTTTCAAAAGCTTAGGAATCAGGTAGTTTAATTGGGTTGTGAAGATATATAAAAGACCAATTAATAAATCAATAGATACTTATGAGAATTTATAAAGTCGCTCCATAATGCTACATCGTACAAGTGAGTGACACAACCAGAGTTTAATAGGTACCCCACTGCTGGCCTCAAAAAATTATTACATGAAACATACAACAAAAATAAGGGCAGCCTCCCGGCAGTCCTTATAAATAAAAACTCTTGGCCTTAGCTCACATTTAGCACCACCATTACTCAGCCTTAAAGTTTACAGAAACAATACCCTCCAACTTGCGCCAGCTAGGATGGTATTTGCGCAGAAAACCTGGATCACGCAAACTCCATACTTTCTTGCTCTCAAAAAAGGGAGAAATCGTCTTACTCCGGAACTTTTTGCTCCAACAAAAGGGAAGAGTTCGTGAACTCAAGACTTTTTTGCCTTCAAAAAAGGGAGAAATTGTCTTACTCCGGAACTTTTTGCTCCAACAAAAGGGAAGAGTTCATGAACTCAAGACTTTTTAGCCTGCTAAAAAGGGAAAAATTGACTTACTCAGGAACTTTTGCACTGCTAAAAAGGGAAAAATCGACTTACTCAGGAACTTTTAGCATCAAAAAAAGGGAAAAATGAGCTTACTCAGGAACTTTTGGCATCAACAAAAGGGAAGAGTTCACGAACTCAGGACTTTCTTTTGGTAAATGCGCAACTGCGCAGGCGATTGTAAGGACCTGAGTTGCAGCTTATGTGCCAGGCGATTGCGTATTCAGCTACGTATTTGTGCATATTTTCTCTTGCTTATTTTTCGTAAACGCATTTGCGCAGTTCTCTTCATTTTATAAAAGCTAACTTTTTTTACGCAACTCCGTCGCATTCCAGTCCATCTTATATAGATTAAAAATATTTCTTTATCTAAACCGTACAATTATGAGTACAAAAATCGATTATGATTACAGAAGAGGCAGCGATGCCGTAAAAGATGCCAGGGCTGCAAGTGTATTGCAAAACATGAAAGACAACGCTTTTTTTCCAGACCAGCCCAAACCGGTATTGGATCTTGAAAAAGTGCACCAGCAATTCAGCGCTGCACGTATTGACGCAGAAAACCGCGACAGGCAAAAAGCGGCCGCTAAAAACAATGTGGCCAAAGACCTGGTTGTATGTCTGGACCAGGTAGCAAAATACGTAACAGAAAAAGCCAATGGAGAGGCAGAGATCCTGCTTTCTTCCGGTTTTAAAATTTCTGCAGATACGGCTTCAGATTTTGGCCCTATTGAAAACTTTAAAGTAGTAAATGGCCAAAATAGCGGAGAAGCCATTGTAAGCTGCAAAGGAGTAAAAGGTGCAGATTCTTATGCATTTCATTACGCTATTGCAGGCGAGGCTATACAGCAATGGAAACAGGTATTTATTACTGCAGCCAGAGCCACAATTACGGATTTGGTGCCTGGTAAAAACTACGTGTTTTATGTAGAAGCTATCGCCAGCAAAGGCAGGTCTGTTAGAAGCGAGCAGGTAACGAAATATGCAGCATAAAGGATTTCTGATTTAGTGATTTGGTGATTTCTTTTAGTGGAAGTTGCATTACTATTATTTCAAGTAACGACTAATTGAAAAGATCGGCCAGTATATTTTATAGCGCAAATATGTACAAAGGGGTTTCGATAATCTATCGGCCCCTTTTTTTCATCTCATGCAATTTCACGCAAAGACGCAAAGAAGAATCACGCAAAGACGCGAAGAAAAAATGCAAAAAATCCTATAAATCCCCCTAATCCTATAAATCCTGGTTCAGACAATGGGCAGCAGGTTTCACGCCCGCCTGAATGACAAAGTCGGGCAGGCAAAGGGACAAAGAAGAAATTTTTTACCACAGTGTAAAAGGAGGTTTTTCACAGAGTAAAAAGAGGTTATATAAAATCCCGCAATCCGCAAATCCCATAAATCCCAATTCAGACAATGGGCAGCGGGTTTCACGCAAAGACGCAAAGAAGAATCACGCAAAGAAGAAAAGAAAAAATGCAAAAAATCCTATAAATCCCCCTAATCCTATAAATCCTGGTTCAGACAAGTTCCTTAATCATCCACACATCACACCCAAAATGGCCGGTATTGCCCATGGGGCCTTTTAAATAACGGAAGCCAAATTTTTCATAAACGCTTACGGCTTTGCCCAGTTCCGGCATTGTTTCAAGATATACTTTTTTATAGCCGAGGGCTTTTGCTTTTTCAAGCGATTGATTAATGAGCATCCTGCCAAGCCCTTTGCCGCGGGCAGTTGCGTGGAGGTACATTTTTACCAGTTCGCATACTCCATCCGGAAGGCCTTTGGAAGGAAAGATGCCTGCACCACCCAATAGTTCACCTGCTTCTTCTGCTACATAATAGAAGCTTCCGGGCTGTTGGAAAAGCGTATATAAATCGTCTGTTGTGGGATCGTAAAATACTGTGCCGGGTTTGTTGGCACCAAATTCTGCAAGTGAATTTCTTATAATTGTGGCGAGAGCTGGATTGTCTGCTGGCTGAATGGGGCGGATATGTATAGCTGCGTTTGACATGCAGCAAAAGTAATAAAGACTATTTAAGTAAGCTTAGCTGAGCATGGCTACAATGGCATAGAAAATAGTGTAAGAAACCGCAAGGATGAAGAAGAATACTTTGGTAGAGTTTTTCATAAAGGGTAAGTGTTAGGTTTTTTTAGGATGTTGAAACAAAAACGATATAAGTGGATAAATATTTTGTCACAACTAAACAATTAGGATGCCAAACATTATTTTCTGTTTGGTTTTCTGTTTAGCAGCGAACTTATTCGTGCCGTAAAAAGGGTAAAAAATGTTCGGAATATGTTCCAGAGGAACATTTCATGGGTAGAACACAATCGTGAGATCCGTTGCGTGCCTTAGGTACGCCTGTTGCTAATTGCAATTTAGGAGCTACAATCGTTCCGATGGAACGAATAAGCCGTACAATTTTAATCTCTACCCATCAGTTGCTCCTACGGAGCAAGGAACGCTATGGATTGATTAACGCTTACAACAAAGCATAGTTACATTTTGAACACTTGTAGATTTTTACCCTCTTGCTATTGCGTTAAATGTGTTTTTAAAGATAGCGTTCCTTAATAAGATCAATATGGTGTTGTGTATGCCCGGCAATAACATAACCAAGCGCCAACGCATTTATCTGGAGGTTGCTGGCCATACCGGCAAAGAGCAATTCTTCATCGCCCAAAGATTCATACAGCATTTCTGTAGCGTTGCGTACGGAATCAAACTCCCGCAAGAGGTCTTTCCATTTGCGGTGTATTTTATTGGCAGCATCTGCCCAGGAATTTTCATCGAAGCCAGGCATAGGGGTAGCATCAAGTCGCGAAGTTCTTAATGCCCGGTAGGCAAAAACACGTTCTGCATCTATAATATGCTGCAAGGATTGCCTGATTGTCCATTTGCCTTCTGCATAGGCATAATCTCTTTTTTTAGAAGGAATATTTTTCAGCAGTTTTTTAAACGCCTTTGTATTTGCTTTGAGGGATTGCACCACATCTGTGTCTGGCGCTTTTGCTATATAGTTGAGGAAAGGCCCGGAAGCAACAATATCTTTTTTGCCGATCATTTTTTGTGCAAATTTAAGAAGAAGATAGTATTTAGTATTGAGATCCGCGGCGGGGGTCCCTAAAAAAAATATTCAGTATCCAGACGGTTCGGTCTAAATACTGAATACTATATACTACATACTGTTGTTCTATCCTTTTTTGCTTTTCTTCAGTGTAGATTTTGGTAAAGTTTTTCCCTGTTGTGCAGGAGGCGTTAATGTAGCCGCCAGCTTTACTGCTTCATAAGCGTTTACCAAACCGCCTGTGTGGCATAGTTCGCTCATATCTACAGAGTCATCGGTTCCGGGTTTCTTTACTTTTACACCGGGGGCTTTTGCAGATTTTTCTATGCAATATTTTAATTGCTGTGCAGTAAGTGTAGGAAAATATTCAAGCAGCAAAGCTGCTGTACCTGCCACAATGGGAGAGGAGAAGCTGGTTCCCTGCGAATTGCCATATACACTTCCGCCCGGCATTGTTGAATATATCTTAACGCCCGGTGCAAATACATCTACATTCTTTTTTCCATAGTTTGAAAAAGCAGCAACAAGGCCACCTTCCTGCGGATCTGCGGGATCTCCACTAGCCCCAACCGTTATATAATTGGTTGCTGTTGTTTTTGTTTCCCTAATCCTTGGGTTCGGAAAATTATCTGTGGTATCTACATTGGCAGCATCATTGCCTGCAGCCTGTACCAGTAACACGCCTTTGCTTTCAGCATATTTTACAGCATCATCCACCCATTTTTTCTCTGGAGAATAGGCTTTGCCAAAACTCATGTTTACAATGCTGGCGCCATTATCTGCAGCATAGCGTATAGCAAGTGCAATATCTTTATCGTGCTCATCGCCATCGGGCACGGCACGGATCATCATAATCCTTACATTGTCTGCAATGCCGTTTACACCAACATTGTTAGTTCTGTTAGCACCAATAATGCCAGAGCAGAAAGTACCATGAAAAGGTGTGCTTGCCATTACATCATTGTTGCCATAATATTTATCGTTGATGTCTGCTTCATTGTCTTTTACAATTTCTGCACGATAGTTTTCCGGTTCTTTTTCTGCTGATTCTTTTTTCTTTTGCTCACCGCTTACGTATTCTTTAAATCCGTCAGAAAGTTCTTTATTGGTTGTACCCATTTCGCTTTTGGTGGCTTTGTACAAATAAAGAAAACCACTTCTTGCTTTAGATTCTTCCGGAGATTTTGGAATGAACTGCTGCAGTTCTGTACCAGTAAATTCTTTTTTGCCGAGTGTTATTTGTAAGAGGCTGTCGTTTTTAAGTGTAGACTCCAATACCCTTTGCAGGAAAATAATATCCACTTCTTCGCCATCTTCGCCGCCTTCAATTTTCATTTTTGCTTTCTGCCACATTTTGTATTGTTCCTTCTCATCGTCATTAAGTGTTGCCGTATCTATTTTTTTTCCGGCATACATATTTTTGAAACGATAGTAAACCCTGGCACCTTCATAAGAATCTTCTTTTACATTTCTGCCATCTTTGCCGCCAATAAAGTTCCAGCCATACACATCATCTACATAACCGTTGTGGTCGTCATCAATACCATTGCCGGGAATTTCTTTGGGATTGATCCATAAAATTCCTTTCAGGTCTTCATGCAATGTATCTACGCCAGAATCAATTATTGCAACAATTACAGTTTTGCTTTTTAGTTTTTTTGCCCGCACAAATTCATAGGCTTTATCAAGGCTTATTCCGTAGTAGCCATCTTTTTCTTTGTCCATCAGGTGCCATCCTTTGGGCACATTTTTATAGCTGGTCCCTTGTGCAAAAGAATAATTTGCTGTAAATAAAACAAACCCCGCCAATAACAATTTCATCGTCGCTTTCATTCAGATTTTTTATTAAAAAGGTGAAGTAATGTATAGCTGGTAAAAATATAAAAAGAAACTGCATTACAATCCATAAAACACACTATTGTATAAACGGCATGTTAATTTACAGCCGCTTAGCCAACGTTTTTTTTCGCCGGGGTTTTGTTACTGCCTCAGTTTCAATTCTACACGCCTGTTTTTGGTGCGGCCTTCTGCTGTTGCATTATCTGCCACAGGGTTAGACTGGCCAAAACCATTGGTTGCTATACGTGCAGGATCAATGCCATTTTTTACAAGGTAAGTTTTAACAGCCTGCGCCCTCTTAGCAGAAACGGTAAGGTTTGCAGCGGCAGTACCTGTATTGTCTGTATATCCGTCAACGCTAAGTTGCAGATCCGGATTGGCTTTTAAGATAGCGGCCACATCCTGCAATGGTTTGTAAGATTTGCTGAGCAACTGTGCACTGTTGGTTAAGAAGAAAATATTTTCAGCAGCAAAATCTACCTGTTTCTTTACTTCTTCTTTTATAACAACGGGGCAGCCATTGTTTGCTGCAGTACCGGCAACATCGGGGCATTTATCTTCTTCATCATTTACACCATCATTGTCTTTATCAGGAATAGGGCAGCCATTGTATTTTGCAAGTCCTGCAACTGCAGGGCATTTGTCTTCATCATCATTTACGCCATCATTATCTGTATCAGGTATAGGGCAACCGTTGTATTTGGCAACACCGGCTACGGTAGGGCATTTGTCCACTTCATCGTTTACACCATCATTGTCTGTATCAGGAATGGGGCAGCCATTGTATTTTGCAACACCTGCTACATCGGGGCATTTATCCATTTTGTCTGCAGTGCCATCAGCATCTTTATCGGGGCAGCCATTGGTTAAAGCTGTTCCTGGTTCCAACGGACAAGCATCACTTTTATCAACTATGCCATCGCCGTCTTTATCTTTAACCACCACTGGCTCTTTTACCTGTGCAAGCCATATGCCCAGCGATGCGCCATAAACCCGATGTTTAAAAGTGCCGGAATAAGGGGCATAATAAAGATTATCCAATCCCTGGCTGTAATAGCCGGTTAGCGTTACGTTACCAAATTCAAATCCTGCCCTTCCGTTAACGCCATATCCAAAAGTGCGGTAGCTATCATCTTTTTTTCCTACCTGCAAATCTTCTGTTTTGTTTACTACAATGCTGGAGCTTTGATTGCTGGTAGTGATGCGATCGTTTTGATTGATTACATTGTTTCCGCTGAAGAACAAAGAAATATACGGGCCGGCACTGATAAGAAAATTGTTTTTCTTGCTGTTGTGCGATAAAGGCAATTTATAAGCAATGTTCAGCGGAATATCAATATACTTTATGGTAAGGTTTTTTGTAGTGTTGTATTTGAAAGTAGTATCTACAGTGTTTAGTGTAAGTACCTTCTGAAAGTTTCTTCCTTTTTCTGTGTAAAGGGCAGCAGGTTCAAAGTAAAAACGGGAGTCGGGCCCGAAAGGGATTTCTACCATAATGCCGGCATGTATGCCGCTGCGGCTGGTATAATACCTGCCTGTTGTGGTGTCCCAGCCTTTTATATTGTTTGATTCAGAAATATTGGCCGACTGCGGTCCGCCCATTATGCCAAACTTTACCTGTGCAAATGATGCAGAAGCGGAAAAAAGAAATACCAGCAGTAAGCAGTTTCTGGCCATAGAAAGTTTATTTAGAACACTTTAAACGATAAAATGATCAACGTAATTAAAAGGCTTTTATTTTATCGTTCGGCCTGCTGGTAAGGATTTTTCATAGGGGACCCAGGGTGGATTTTTTCACGCAGGTATATACAAACTGCTTTGCACAGCTATACTTGCGCTTTCGCCGGCAACCTGCGGTAAAAATCCCCGCTAATTAAATGTCAAACTTAATACCCTGGGCCAATGGCAATTTATCGGTGTAATTGATGGTATTTGTCTGCCTCCGCATATAAACTTTCCATGCATCGCTGCCGCTTTCCCTGCCGCCGCCGGTTTCTTTTTCGCCACCAAAAGCGCCACCAATTTCTGCCCCGCTGGTGCCGATGTTTACGTTGGCAATGCCACAGTCGCTGCCGTTTTGAGAAAGGAAATATTCTGCTTCGCGAAGGTTAACCGTCATAATAGAAGAAGATAAACCCTGCGGTACACCATTTTGCAGGGCGATGGCTTCTTCAATGGTACTGTATTTCATGAGGTATAAAATTGGTGCAAAGGTTTCGTGCTGAACAATGCTGTAATTGTTTTGCGCTTCTGCTATACAGGGCTGCACATAACAACCGCTTTCATATCCTTTGCCTTCAAGCACTTTTCCTTCAACCGCAAATTTTCCCCCTTCAGCTTTGCATTTTTCAATGGCATCGCTGTACATTTTTACAGCATCTTTATCAATTAAAGGGCCTACATGGTTGTGTTGTTCCAGCGGGTTACCAATCTTAAGTTGCTTATAAGCATTTACCAGTTTTTGTTTAAAAGCATCGTATACGGATTCATGTATAATCAGTCTTCTTGTAGAAGTGCAACGCTGGCCGGCAGTGCCTACAGCACCAAATACACAACCAATTAAAGACATGTCCAGGTCTGCATCTTTAGAAATAATGATGGCGTTATTGCCACCAAGCTCTAATAAACTTTTGCCAAGCCTTGCACCAACAGCCGCACCAACTGCCTTACCCATGCGTGTAGAACCGGTGGCAGATATAAGCGGAATGCGGGTATCGTTGCTCAGCCATTCACCTGCATCCCGGTTGCCAATCAGGAGACAGCTTACACCTTCCGGTACATTGTTTTCGGCAAATACTTTTGCAGTTATCTGCTGACAGGCAATTCCGCATAAAGGTGTTTTTTCGCTTGGTTTCCAGATGCAAACATCGCCGCAAACCCAGGCCAGCATACTATTCCAGCTCCATACTGCCACAGGAAAATTGAATGCGGAAATTACGCCTACAATTCCCAGCGGGTGATATTGTTCATACATGCGGTGGCCCGGTCTTTCGCTATGCATGGTAAGGCCGTGCAACTGACGGGAAAGCCCAACCGCAAAATCGCAGATGTCAATCATCTCCTGTACTTCGCCATAACCTTCCTGCAGGCTTTTGCCCATTTCGTATGAAACCAGTTTGCCTAAATCTTCTTTGTGTTTGCGCAATGCCTCACCAATTTGCCTCACTATTTCTCCGCGTTTTGGTGCAGGCCACTGCCGCCATTGCAGGAATGCTTCCTGTGCTTTTGCTACCACAGCTTCGTATGCATCTTTATCTGCCGTAGTAACAGAAGCAATCAGTTTGCCATCAACAGGCGACCATGAATCTATTTTGCCGCCCCTGGTTTTTATCCAGGTTGAGCCTGTAGACACGCCTTCATTTGCCGAATTTATTTTGAGCGACCCCAATATTTCGATTACCATAGTTTATGATTGATGCTGCAAGATACAAAAAGCAGTCAGGTGGTGTTTTGGAGTAGGGTGGATAGTTATTTGAGTACCGTGTCCGTCCTTAAATTTATTCTTAATGTTAATTTAATCTTGTTGCCATTTTCAGCTTATATTTATTCTAACTGAGATACTAAACGATTGCGTATGACTCTTACCAAGCCCCAACTAACTTTTGGCCAGATATTAAACATGAACCTCGGCTTTTTCGGACTTCAATATAGCTTCGGTTTGCAACAGGCCAATATGAGCCCTATTTATTCTTACCTGGGTGCAGAAGAAAGTAAACTTCCTCTTTTATGGCTGGCAGGTCCAATGACCGGATTGATCATTCAACCTATAATTGGCGCAATGAGCGATAAAACAATAACAAGATGGGGAAGAAGGACGCCTTACTTTTTAATAGGCGCAATCTTTTGCAGTGTTGCTTTATTTGTAATGCCATTCAGCAGTTCTGTTTTGATGGCAGCAAGTATTCTCTGGATTTTGGATGCTGCTAATAACATTACCCAGGAGCCTTATAGGGCATTTGTAAGTGATAAGCTGGATAAAAAACAACACTCAATTGGTTTTTTAACGCAAAGTGCTTTTACAGGGCTTGGACAAACGTTATCATACCTTACACCATTTTTACTGATCAATGTTTTTGCAATAGCAGAATCAGCGAAGATTGGCAAACTCCCTTATACTACGTTTATTGCTTTTTTAATTGGCTCCGTTGTTTCAATTGGTTCAATTTTATGGACATTAAAAACAACAAAAGAAATTCCATTAACGGAAGATGAAAAAGAAAAAATAAGAAAGTCACCGCAAGGTATTTCATCAACTTTCAGCGAAATTTTTCTTGCAATAAAAGAGATGCCATTAACAATGAAATTAATGGGGCCAATGATGTTGTTTAGTTGGTATGCCATGTTTGTGTATTGGCAATACATTGCCAAGTGTATATCAAAATCATTGTATAATACGGTTGATGCCGCAAATCCTTTGTTTAGGAAGGCAGAACTTTTAGTTGGTCCGTTGGGAGCATTTTATAACGCAGTAGCTTTTATATCAGCATTTGTGCTGGCATATTTTGCAAAAAAGTATGGTCCAAAGTATATTCACAGCATTTGTCTTCTGCTGGCTGGAATTGGATTATTAATCTTACCGCAAATACAGAGCAAGACTTTATTATTCATACCAATGATTGGAATGGGTTTATCATGGGCGAGTATGATGGGCAATCCATACATCATGCTTGCGGGTAGTATTCCACCAGAAAGAACAGGGGTTTATATGGGCATATTTAACATGTTCATTGTAATTCCAATGCTTTTAGAAACGTTTACAATACCTATGTACTATAAAAGTTGGTTAGGCAATAATCCTGTAAATGCTATTATGCTTGCAGGAATTTTATTGATATTAGCAGCTGTATCAGTTCTGTTAGTAAAAGTAAATAAAGTGAGCGGTGATGTTGTAATACCAGCAGGCGGAGGGCATTGAGCAAGTCCATAGTCCATTAGTTGATATAATTAGTTCTAAATAAAATAAACACAGGCAACAAAGCAACAAAATCGCAGCGCACAGGTCTAAACTTGCAGCTTGCAGCTAAAAACTTGTAGCTAAAAGCTTGCAGCTAAAAAACAGCTATATGAAAATCATCTGTATCGGTGAAGCACTTATAGATATGATATGCACAGACAAAGGAAGTTCATTGTCTGCCGGTCAGCATTTTTTAAAAAAACCAGGCGGCGCACCTACCAATGTAGCTGCGGCTATAGCAGCACTTGGCGGCAAAGTAGAACTGGCAGCAAAAGTTGGCAACGATCCTTTCGGTCAACATTTAATTGATGTAATGGAAGAGTTTGGCGTATCTGCAAAATGGATTTTGAAAGACGATAATTATTTTACCACGTTTGCATTTGTATCGTTAATGCTTGATGGCGAACGTGATTTTGTTTTTAACCGCGGTGCAGACGGGCAACTAAGCCGCCAGGAGATTGACGCAATAGATTTGGATGATGTATCTATTATTCATTTTGGTTCTGCTACAGCATTTTTGCCCGGCCCGTTGCAAGCAGCTTACCAGGGCCTTTTGCAAAAAGCGTTAAAGAAAAATATCTTTATCAGCTTTGATCCCAATTACCGGCATTTGCTTTTCAGTAATAACAAACAGGCGTTTATAGATCAGTCGTGGAATTTTTTGGAGAGCTGTCATTTTTTTAAGTTGAGCGATGAAGAAGCTATGCTCATTACCGGTTGTGTTACACTTGCAGAAGCGGCAGCGGCTTTACTCGCTAAAACAAAAGCGGTGTTTACCATTACATTGGGCAAAGAAGGTACGATGCTCGGTTTTCAAAACGATACAGTAGTTGTGCCCAGCATACCTGTAAAACCTGTAGATACAACAGGTGCAGGCGATGCATTTGTTGGTGCAGTATTGTATCAGCTAAGCGATAAAACATTAAAAGCTATTAACGGCATGTCGCTGCAGGAGTGGCAGCATGTTATTGCAAATGCCAACAAAGCAGGTGCACGCACATGCGAGTATTTGGGTGCTATGGAAGCGTTCAAACATTTAAGCAGCAATATTTTTAATTAAAGAAAACAATTTTCATCGTGTATAATTACGGTCTTCATCAGCAGATTAATAATGCACTGCAAAAGAAAGGAATTGGTATTGGCGGAAAGGATACTTCATTTTATACACGTTTCATTGCCAATGCCACTGCTATTGATGCATTGTACAGCGAATTGTATGGTCATCATCCCGACGCAAAAAAAGGTTTTGCCCGTTTGCTGCATGTCATCAGCGAAGCATACATAAAAAGATCAAACGATCTCAAACTTCGCGATGATGAAAAAGAAGCGCAGCGCCACTGGTTTTTAAGCAATGATATTGCGGGCATGAGCTTGTATGTAGACAGGTTTGCCGGCAGTATTAAAAACCTCGGCAACAAGCTTGATTATTTTAAAAAACTAGGGGTTAATTTTTTGCACCTGATGCCGGTATTTGAAAGTCCGGCTGGTGAAAGCGATGGTGGTTATGCGGTGTCTGATTTCAGGAAAGTAGATAAAAGATTTGGTACGCTGGAAGATTTGCAGGATTTGCAAAAACAGATGAGTGCAGAAAAAATGTTTTTGATGATTGATATTGTGCTCAATCATACCTCTCACAGGCATGCATGGGCGCAAAAAGCAAAAGAAGGCGATAAGTACTACCAGGATTATTTCTACATGTATGCAGATCGCCAGCTTCCGGATAAGTTTGATGCTGCTATGCCGGATATTTTTCCTGAAACTGCCCCCGGAAATTTTACCTGGGTGCCCGAATGCAATCAGTGGGTAATGACAGTTTTTCATAATTACCAATGGGATTTGAATTATACCAATCCGGAAGTTTTTGCAGCCATGCTGGACAATATTTTCTTTTATGCCAACCTTGGTGTAGATGTGCTGCGGATTGATGCGCCTGCTTTTATATGGAAAGAAGCCGGTACTACCTGCCAGAACCTTCCTAAAGCACATAGCATATTAAGGCTGATAAGACAATGTGTACAAATAGCAGCTCCGGGTATGGCACTTTTGGGTGAAGCTATAGTTGCACCGGCAGAAATCATGAAATATTTTGGCATTGGCTTGTATACCGCACGGGAATGCGATTTTGCTTACAATGCTACACATATGGCTTTGCAGTGGGATGCACTTGCTACTGGTGATACCAGGGTAATGCTGGCTGCACAGCATGAATTGTTGCAAAAGCCTTTTGGCACTTCATGGATTACATACACCCGCTGCCACGATGATATTGGTTTAGGGTATGATGATTATATGATTCAGAACGCAGGTTTTAATGCATGGGAACACCGCCGTTTTCTTAAAGATTATTATTCCGGCAATTATCCTGCATCATCTGCAAGGGGGGCATTGTTTTCAGTTAATCCAAAAACACAGGATGCACGCATAAGCGGATCGCTTGCTTCTTTGTGTGGATTGGAAAAAGCGCTTGAAGAAAATGATAGCATTGCTATTGAAACTGCCATTAACCGCATATTGTTAATGCAGGCACATAGTTTTTTTCTTGGTGGGTTGCCAATGATTTTTTATGGCGACGAGGCAGGGTATACCAATGATTATTCTTACCTGAACGATGCAGGAAAAAGTTATGACAACCGCTGGATGCACCGCCCGGTAATCAACTGGGAAAAGAACAGTAAGATTGATGTTGAAGGAAAGATAGAACAAAAGGTATTTTCAGGAACGCAGCGGCTTATCAGCATAAGAAAAAAACTTGCAGAAACAGGTGATTATAAAAACCTGGATTGGCTATCGCCCCATAATATTCACATAGCTGGGTATTTGCGCAGTTATGAAGGTAAAAGACTTTTTTGCCTGTTTAATTTTAGCGCCGATACTGCTTATGTTACCTGGTATTTGTTTAAAGAATATGGCAATCCACCCGAAAAATTATACGATCACTGGAACGATAAATGGGTAACAGTAGGGCAGGACCATGAGTACCTTGTTATGGCGCCGTATTCTTTTGTGCTGCTGGAGGCAGTTTAAATAAAGCGGTTAGCGGGGTGGGGCAAATAAATACAATGTTCGGTTAAATAAAAGGTAGAAAAGCCGGGGACAATCATTTTTTCAACCGGCCTTTGCCTAAAATGGAATTTTATTTATAACTATGCACTGGCATAAAACATTTGGCAGTTTTTGCAACAATGAATAAAGAAATGACACATAGCAATAGTGTAACTGAACGGCAGTACCAAATGCCGCCCGGCCTGGAAGCTTTTATAAAAGAAAATTCAGTTGTTGCCCGCTCGCCCGGCAGGATTAACCTTATTGGCGAACACACTGATTATAATAACGGATTTGTTTTACCGGCCGCCATAGATAAGGCGGCTTATATTGTTATTACGCCCCGCAACGACAATGAAATTTATCTTCACTCTATTGATTTGCATGAGGATTATCATACCAATACTGCCGATTTAAAAAAATCGATGTTTATGTCGTGGCCCAATTATATTTTGGGCGTTATAGAACAGTTTGCGCTTGCAGGCGTTGCTATCAGCGGTTTTGATGCTGCACTTACCGGCGATATACCTATTGGTGCCGGCCTTTCATCTTCTGCAGCGGTAGAATGTGCAGTGGCACTTGCCATGAATGAATTGTATGCAACCAACTTTGATAAGTTTACACTTGTTAAGTTATCGCAGAAAGCAGAAAATGATTTTGTTGGTGTGCAATGCGGTATTATGGATCAGTTTGCAAGCATGTTTGGCAAACACAATCATGTAATAAGACTCGATTGCCGCTCTTTGGAATTTGAATATGTACCGTTTAATATGGACGGCATAAAAATTTTATTGCTTGATACCAATGTAAAACATTCACTCGGTTCTTCTGAATACAATGTACGCCGCAAACAATGCGAAACAGGTGTGGCGTGGGTACAGCGTTTTGTGCCGGAAGTAAAGAGCTTGCGTGATGTTACACTGGAAATGCTTGACAAATACGTGCTGCACGATGATATACTCATTTACCAGCGCTGTAAATATGTGGTAGATGAAAACAACCGTTTGCTTGAAGCCTGCAAAGATTTAACAAAAGGCGATCTCGCAGCTTTTGGTGCAAGAATGTATGAAGCACATCATGGTTTAAGTAAGTTGTATGAAGTTAGTTGTCCCGAACTTGATTTTCTTGTAACGCATGTACAGGGCAATCCTGCTGTGCTTGGTGCAAGAATGATGGGTGGCGGTTTTGGCGGTTGCACTATTAATCTTGTAAAAGAAGAAGCTATAGAAGAACTGGTAGAAGAAGCTGCTGCTGCTTATAAAAAAGGAATGAATAAAATACTGAAAGCGCATATTGCCAGGATTGAGACAGGCAGTAATATTTTGAGCTAATGAGCTAAGAGGTAAAATGAGGAAAAAGAGGCAGACTCGACAAACTCCTTTTCTCTCTTAGCCTCTGTGCGAAACACCCTTTTTATCTCTTAGCTTCATCAAAAAATTTTCTAAAAAACAATAATTGATAATCGATGCTGTTTCTCCAGTAGGTTGCATTGTGTATACCGGGGCGTTCGGCATAATCATGTTCAATATTAAGTTTCAGTAATTTCTGGTGAAGGTTCCTGTTAGGTATAATCAGGAAATCATAAGTGCCACAATCAAAAGTTATTTTCAGTTCCCTGTTCTTCAAATCATTTACAATATTTATTACTGAATTTTTTTGCAGGTTGGCTGTATATACTGTGCTGTCTCCAAAAAGAGATTTAAAATTCATTCCCTTGGGAAAAAAGCTTAAGTCAACCAATCCACTAATAGAACCTGCGGCACCAAAAATATCTTTATGCCTTACAGCAAGGTATAAGCCGCCGTGGCCGCCCATGCTTAATCCTGTAATTGCCCTGTGCTGTCTGTCTTTAATTGTTTTGTAGGTACTGTCTATATGATTAACCAATTCCCTGCTGGTAAATGTTTCATACTTTACAGATGAGTCTGCGGGGCTATCAATATACCAACTGCCGTAGCCGCCATCGGGACAAACAATAATCATCTGCATTTCATCAACCTTATTTTTTAATTGTGGTGCTACAGTAAGCCAGCGGTTATAATTGCCAGCATAGCCATGCAATAAATAGAGAACAGGGTAGGGCTTGTTTGATTTCTTATAATCTGCCGGGGTTATAATTACACAATTGATATTTTTCTGCATTGCGCTGCTATAAACAGCAACAGTATCAACATTGCCTGCACTGGCTGTGCTATACAAGCAGCAGGCAAAAAGAACAGCTATTAGCAATTTCATTCAATGGATGTTTTAATAAAAATAATGCATGTCCGTAAGTAAAACCGTGTTGCCGCTGTTAATGCTGAAAATTTATTTCCATTTGTACATGCTGCATGCCAGTCTTCACTTCTTTTTTCCTTTTGTCTTTTTTGGTACAAACAAAATTTTGTGGGTAAGGTTCGGTAATATATATTTGATATCAAATTAATATCATTTTAAATTAACTCTGTATGGAAAAGGAATTAAAAGCAATGTCTGGTTACCTGGCATTGATTCTTGCAATTGGTAGTCTTATAGGTGCAGTAGCTTGTTTTGTAACAGGCGTAGGTCGCAATCATACATCAAATGTGGGGCTTCTGCTATTAGCTTTTCTGCTTGTAGTAACGGGTATTTTTTTATTTAAAGGCGTTATGGTAGTAAACCCCAATCACGCAAGGGTTTGCACTTTCTTTGGTAAATATGTAGGTACTGTAAAAGAGAATGGCCTGCTTTGGGTAAACCCGCTTTATTCAAGCTATCGTATTACTATGCGTTCTCAGAACCTTAATGGCCAACAATTAAAAGTGAACGATAAAATGGGTAATCCCATAGAGATTGCTGCTGTAATAGTATGGCAGGTACGTGATACTTACAAAGCATCTTTTGAAGTAGCAGACTTTCAGCAGTATGTAGGTATACAAAGCGAGGCAGCAGTTCGTCACCTTGCTACCAGTTGCCCTTACGACCAAATGGAAGATGAAAAGGCAGAGATAACGTTAAGGGATGGTGGAGAAAAAGTAAATGAAATGCTTGAAAAAGAATTAATGGAAAGACTTGCACCAGCAGGTATATTAATTAAAGAAGCCCGTATCAGCCACCTGGCGTATGCGCCGGAAATAGCAGGGGCTATGTTACAGCGTCAACAGGCAACAGCTATTGTGGCTGCACGTTTTAAAATTGTAGAAGGTGCTGTAGGAATGGTGGAGCTTGCCCTCGAAATGCTTAGCAAAAAAAATATAGTAAATCTTGATGAAGAAAAGAAAGCTGCAATGGTTAGCAACCTGATGGTGGTATTGTGTGGCGAAAAAGCAGCAACACCGGTATTGAATACCGGTACGCTTTACCAGTAATAAAATATCCTTAATGATAAAAGCCGCTTTGAATGGCAGATAAGAAAAGTTTTGTTTTACGAATAGATGAAGATGTTTTTAAAGTGCTGGAAAAATGGGCCGCTGACGATTTTCGCAGTGTAAACGGACAAATAGAATGGATAATAAACCAGCAATTAAAAACGCATGGGCGGTTAAAAACGGCAAAGGATAATAATGCGGGTAAGGGAAAGAATCGTGAATCGTGAATCGTGAATCGTGAATCGTGAATCGTGAATCGTGAATCGTGAATAATTATTGGCAATGCAAGGTATGTTATTGTTTAAGGCAAGCCCTGAAAGGGCGTAGTATAAATAGCCACGGGTGAAACCCGTGGTGCAAATGAATATAATGATCAACCCTGAAGGGGTTGAATAGAAAATAAGAAGGCGTTGGTAAAAAATAGACGCCCAATGATACAAAGCCGAAGAGTGCGACGTCCGCCCGGCCACGCCATTCGGACGGGCAAAAGAAGCTGTATTAAAAAAACAAATGCCGGCAACAAAAAATAAAAAAGGTTGATCAGAAATGATCAACCTTTTTTTAGAAATCAACCCTTCAACTAAAAATTATTTTAGTTTCTTCTGCAGGTTTTCATTAATAGCTTCAAGGAATTCTTCTGTGTATAAGAAATGATCTCCGTGTTTTACTTTATTGCCATGTACGCACACAGCAAGGTCTTTTGTCATTTTGCCCTGCTCTACAGTTTCAATACAAACTGCTTCAAGCGCATTGGCAAAATCAATCAACGGCTGGTTGCCATCTAATTTACCACGAAAAGCCAGTCCGCGTGTCCATGCAAAAATAGAGGCAATAGGATTAGTAGATGTAGGTTTGCCTGCCTGGTGATCACGATAGTGGCGTGTAACCGTACCATGTGCAGCTTCTGCTTCCATGGTTTTTCCATCTGGGGTTACCAGTACAGAAGTCATTAAACCAAGACTGCCAAAACCCTGTGCAACAGTATCGCTTTGTACATCGCCATCATAATTCTTACATGCCCATACAAAGTTGCCGTTCCATTTTAATGCACTTGCTACCATGTCATCAATCAAACGATGTTCGTATACTATGCCAGCAGCATCAAAAGCGGTTTTAAATTCTTTATCAAAAATATCCTGGAAGATATCTTTAAAGCGGCCATCGTATTTTTTAAGAATGGTATTTTTTGTAGAGAGATACAGCGGCCATTTTTTACTAAGCGCCATATTAAAGCAACTTCCTGCAAAACCAATAATACTTTCGTCTGTATTGTACATGGTCATTGCAACGCCATCGCCTTTAAAATTAAATACTTCAAAAGTCTGTGCCTCACCACCGCCTTCTGGTGTAAAGGTCATGGTAAGTTTTCCTTTGCCTTTAATAACAGTGTCGGTTGCACGATATTGATCACCAAAAGCATGACGGCCTACAATGATTGGTGCCGTCCAATTGGTTACAAGGCGTGGGATGTTTTTAATAACAATGGGTTCGCGGAAAACTGTTCCATCAAGAATATTGCGGATAGTACCATTTGGGCTCTTCCACATTTGTTTTAATGAAAATTCTTTTACCCTTGCTTCATCCGGCGTAATGGTAGCACATTTAATACCTACACCATATTGTCTTATAGCATTTGCTGCGTCTACAGTTACTTTATCGTCAGTTTTGTCGCGGTACTCCATTCCAAGATCGTAATACTTAATATCAATGTCAAGGTAGGGAAGTATCAGTTTGTCTTTAATAAATTTCCAGATAATTCTTGTCATTTCGTCGCCATCCAGTTCAACCACCGGGTTGGCTACTTTAATCTTTTGCGCCATGGTTAAGTGTTTGTTTAAGTGAGTGGCAAACCTACAGAATTTGAAGGATTTTTCAAGAGTTGACTTTTAGGGGTGGCAGTATGTCTTATTTTAATCCCGTTTCGCTTGTTGCTGTAGTAATTTTTTTTAACTTACATAACATCACAACTCCTTCCTGAGAAATATACCCGGCAATGGAAAAATTGTATAGTTATATCAGCCAATATGCCAGCATTACACCTGAGGAATTCGGAAGGATAACACAGTTACTGGAAATCGTTCAATGTGGCAAGAAGCATATACTCACACAGAAGGGCCAGGTAGAGAAAAACCTTTACATTATAAGGGAAGGCCTGGTTAGAAAATTTTTTTATAAAAACAAGGAAGAGATTATTACCCAACTTGCCAGAGAGGATGATCTTATTTGCTCTTCTGTTTCATTTTTATCACAAAAGCCTTCAGAATACATAGTAGAAACACTTGAGCCTTGTACTTTATTTGCATTGAGTTATGAAAACCTGCAAAAAATGTATACATGGGGTCCGCATATAAACAGGCTGGGCAGGCTTATTACCTTAGATTGGTTGTTGCAGAAAGAAATATGGGAACACGACAGGTTGCGCCAGGAACCCCGTGAACGTTTTATAAGGTTTATGCATGAGAACAACGATTTAGTGCAACGTGTACAGCAAAAATACCTTGCTTCTTATCTTAACATGAAACCCGAAACGTTTAGCCGGTATAAGCATTTATTAAAAAACTAAGGGTAAGTATTCATCAATAATGAACGAACAGATACTATATAAACAATATCTTGATACTGTACTTGCCTACTTCAGGCGTTTTATTGATTTATCCAATGAAGAGTTTGATTTTATTGCCCCTTATTTTGAAATAAGAAAGTTTGATAAAAAAACAAAAGTGCTGAAGATTGGAGAAATTGATGCTTACTTCAACATTATCATGAAAGGCCTGGCAAGAAAGTACATGGTGGTAAACAAAAAAGAAATCACGATACAATTGTCTACAGAAGGACATATGCTTCACTCAGAAATTTCTTTTAACCTGCAAAAACCTTCAGATTGTATAATTGAATCCATAGAACCGGTTACTTTTCTTTCTATCAGCTATAGCAATGTGCAGATGATTTATGAAAAATTTCCCAAGATAGAAAAGCTTGGCAGGATGATTATTACGGAAATGTTTATTAAAAAAGATCAACGAGATTTTAAACACCTCAATACATCTACGCGGGAACGTTTTCTTGATTATGTACAAAACCATCCGGATATGCTGCAAAGGGTTCCGCAAAAATATCTTGCATCATACCTTAATATTAAACCGGAAACTTTTAGTCGCCTAAAGCATTTATTAAGGCCAAAAAGAAATGTGCCAGTTAAGGAAGGGTGATTGGTTAACTAGTTGGTCAGCCGATTGCTTACCATGGTTCTATTACCAATCAACTGATCAACTAGTATCCTAATTACAAATTGATATACTTGTCCTTCGGATATTTTACACTATAACTAACACGTACTTTTTTTATAGCGCCGGGTTCCAATTGCAATTTCCACGTAAGCACACCCAGTTCTTTATTATCGGCGGCTTCGCTGCTTTCCAACAGTTCCACTTCAATGTCTTTGTTTGTAGATAGAGGGTATTGGTCTTTAAGTAACATTTGTACTGCTTCTTTTTTATTGTTCTTCACCGTTAGCTCATAAGTGAAGATTTGTTTTTTATTGCTGCCCAAAAATTTAATACTGCTGTAATCTTTTAATTTTTCTTTTTTTACTACTATGCGTTTATCTTTCCCCAATGTAAGGTTAAGTGTGTCCATTGTTGAATTTGGATCTATATAAGACTTGCCAATATAAGTTTCTTCAAAAATAATATTGGCTTCGCCTGGCAGCAGGTTCAGTTGTTCCCAGTCTGCTACTTCTGCCAGCAGGTATGCATCCTTATCTAGTTTTGGCACTGAATAATATTTGAATAGTGTATTTACCGGCATTTCTTTTAATGAAACATTTTGCTCTTTACCATTTCCGGGTACATCGTAAGGAAGGTCAATATCAAATACAACATTCAGTTCGTTGTCTTTTACAGAAATATAATCACCTAATGCATCTTTAAGCGTAACCATTATTACACCATTTGCAGCCTGTGCGCCATAGATGGAAGTTGTATTGGCATCTTTTAATACATCCATGCTTTTAATGTTTTTAGGATCTATTTTTTCAAAATCATCTGCTTTTATAATTTCTCCATTTACTACATACACGGGAGCACTTGAATTATTTATACTAGAATTACCTCGTACCCTAAGTTTGTTTTGGGTTGCATAGCCTGTTACTACTACTTCATTTAATTTCTTATCATCAACGCTCAATCCCGCTACTTTTCCTTGTAAAGCAGATTGTATAGAATTCATGTACAAATTGTTTTCCATTCTTGTTATTGGGTCGATATAATTAAGAAACCAACTATTAAGAACAGGGGCATTGTTGTTTTGATTGGGTGTTGAAGTAGCCAGTGTTAGTTTTACCTGTTTCCAATCCAGCCCGGTTGTTTGTACAAGCTTAGCCTTATAAATTAAATTGATTGGTTTGCTTATATTTTCAACGCGAATATCGTAAGACGGGTTCCAGAAGGCTTTTGAAGTGATATATGATACGGTAAAGTTGCAATTGCCGGCCAGCGGACTTAAAACCTGCAATATTAATTTGCCGGTAGTTTTGTTATTTTTTTCTTCTTCTTCATTTATCTGCAATTTTATTTTTTCTATGATCTCGTTAAGCTTGTTTGCTTTTTCCTGGTATTGAACAATTTCATTCTGGGTTTCTGAAGATTTGTTTTTGTAATAGTCCATCATCTTCATTAACTCTGTAACACTAAGACCAGTTTGTGTTCCTCTTATTTCCCTGTTGGCTTTAAGCAGATCGAGTAATTCGTAATCTGTTTTTAGCGCTACCTGTATTTTATTAACTTCTTTGCTTATAACTTCCATAGAGTCTTCCATTCTTTTTATCGACGGAGATTTAATAGCAGGCTTTAAAAAATCAGTAGAGAATTCAATTGATAGTATGGTTAGCTTTTCATCTGAACCAACCTGTACACTATTTATATCTATTGCGTTACTAATTCCTTCAATTATAATGTCATTGTTTCCCTGTTTTAATACAGCTTTCGCTGTGTGGGTGAGTTCAGCACCAGAGCGGTAAACGGTTGCAGATTTCAATGAAGAAGGAACGATAATTTTTTCATCGCCTGCGAGTAATACGGATTGTGCAAAAACTAAAATGGCAATAACTGCTGCAATTTTTTTCATAAAAGCATCTTTTAAATGAATGATTTAGTTGTGGATGCCGGGGAAAAAGAAATTGCATAAATGAGTAAGAAATTTCAGGCAAAGAAAACCAGGGAGATGTTTTACGCAAAGAGCGCAACGGAGCAAAGAAAGCAAACATGTATTGAGAATAAAATTACGTTGTGTTTGCCGCTCCTCCGTGAGCGTCTCGAGAAAAATAGAATAGACAAAAAAATCCCTCCTGCTTTTAACAGGAGGGATTTGCTTTATTAGAAGCTTTCTTTTTATCAGACGTACAATTTCTCGTAATACTCATTGGCCATACGGTTGCTTTCAAACTGGATGCGTACATCACGCATACCATTTTTCACTACCTGGCGCCATGTTTCAAAATTATCGTAATACAATGGAAGGATTTCTTTTTCAAGAATTTCATACAACTTGTTCAAATCATATTCGTCCTGTTGTTGTACATGCATGTTTGCATAATCTGCTTTTGGTACAACAAAGCCGTTGTTTCCATGATTGATAAACTCTGGTATCCAGCCATCATCTGTAGAAAAGTTAACAGCACCATTCATGGCTGCAGTCATACCGCTTGTTCCGGATGCCTCACGTGGTACACGCGGATTGTTCAGCCAACAGTCTGCAGCTTGTTTCATTCTTTTTGAAAGTGCCAGTTCATAACCTATTACCACTGCAACGTTTTTATATCCTTTACTTAAATGCACAAGGTGATTAAAGTCGTTGATAGCAGGATAATCCATTGGGTAAGGTTTGCCGCCCCAGATAATTTGCACCGGGTAGCGGGTATTGCTGGTAAGCCTGTTAAACCTTTCAATATCTCTTGTAATTAACTCTGCACGTTTATAGCCCGCAAAACGTCTTGCCCAAACAATAGTGAAAACGTTGGGATCAAAAATTTTACCTGTTTGGTCTGCTACTATTTCAAAAGCTCTTTTCTTCAGGTATTTTTTGCGATCATCAAACCAGAAGTCATCGGCTTTTTCCATTTTATCGTACAACTGCTTGTCTGCCCAGTAGCGATAATTTTGTGCGTTGGTAATAGATATAATGGGGCAAACGCCTTCATGCCTGCTCCACATAGCCCTGGAAACATGGCCATGCAATTGTGAAACACCATTGGCAAGTTTTGCAAAGCGCAAAGCAACCAGCGAATGATTAAACTGATCATCAGTTATACCTGTCAGCTTTCTTGTTTCTTCCAGCGATAGACCGCAGAAGTAACTCATTTTATGACAGAGATAAATATCGTGCTTTTCATTACCTGCTTCTTCAGGTGTGTGCGTTGTAAATACAAGGCGTTTTCTTACTTCGCTGATGTTCTTATTAAACTTCTGGTATAAATAGAAAGATGCGCTGATGGCGTGTGCTTCATTCAAATGATAAAGCTCCGGATTAAAACCTATCTCATCCATTAACTTAGCACCACCTACACCAAGCAATATAAACTGCGCCACTTTAGTAGCAACGTTCGCATCGTACAAACGATGAGTGATGGTTTGCGACACATAATCGTTCTCTGGTAAATCTGTGCTTAATAAAAAGATAGGCGCACTCTTAAATGTTTCCGGATTTAAGTAAAACACTTTTACCCAAACAGGGTGTTCGTGAATAGTTACCTGAAATTTAATGCCGGTGTCTTCAAGAAAGCTGGTGTTTTTTTCCATCCAGGTTACTTGCAAGGTTTGGTCCTGGTTACGGGCCTGGTCGTAATAACCATACTTCCATAAAATACCAATGCCTACAAGGTTTTGTTTCAGTTCGTATGCACTACGCATATGGCTGCCCGAAAGAAAGCCAAGGCCACCGCTGTAAATTTTGAGGGGCTGATGTACAGCAAACTCCATTGAGAAATAAGCAATCTTTTTTGAATAGCGGTCTTCAGGTGTGTAGGGTACTTTAAATTTTTTAAAACTCATAATTGAATCATATATTCTTTAACAATCAGTAAGGGCACGCAAATTAACGGTAAAAAATCAAAACAATTGTATTGTATTTAAATTGTTGATTACCAGTGTTAAGGGTATGTATTTTTTTAATTGAGGCAATTAGCTTTTTCGTGTTGATTTTGCCGGTTTTGCGGGTTTTACCGGGGTTTTAGGCGGTGGTTTTCTTGTATAGCTGCCTTCAAAAAAACATTTGATATCGCGGTGAGAACCACATCCGTCTTCTTTTATGG
The DNA here is from genome assembly GCA_044227095.1 of Chitinophagaceae bacterium. Classification (GTDB taxonomy): domain Bacteria; phylum Bacteroidota; class Bacteroidia; order Chitinophagales; family Chitinophagaceae; genus JACMLD01. Next base: position 3,216,676 of record JBGAFV010000001.1, read on the forward strand.
ATACAGTATTGCCGGAAAAACTGAAAGTCATTTCGCATTGGTCACCTGGCTGGTGATAAAATGCTTTGTTTGGACCGGTTATTTTTGCCACGCCTTTTAGTTCTCCTTTGCAATTTCCTTCGCTTTTTTCAAAGTGCACAAAAAACATCAACTCCCCCGCTTTTTTACCGTCGCGAACAGATACCAAATTCAGTTTGTTTTGAAAATAATCCCCTGCAAGTTTGTTTTTGCGGGCTAATGTATCTATTGGATTGGCAATTTCTTTTTTAGGTTCTGTTTCGTTCGATTCTGTAAGTATCAGTGCAAAAGCATCCGTTCCGTTTATATAGGCATAGGTTGCTTTTTTATAAACCAGGCGGCCATCTGCTGCTTTATATTGCCTGTTTGTGGTAATGGAGTAACGATTATCTATAACCGCAGTTTGTTCTGTAGCCGGGTTATTATCTGGCACCAGCACCGGCATTCCGGTAACAAATTTTTTGTCTTTGTTAAATACAAGGAGGTAAGCTGCTTTCTGCGCCGGGCTAATTGCTTTTATAAGAAGATAATTGTCGTTGTTCTTATCAATCATTCTTCCTAACGGATAAATCTTAGGTTTTACTGTTTTTCCAAAAACACTGTGCAAAATTGAATCGGGTACAAGGCCGGTAAATGTTTTATAACTGATGGCTGATGTATCAGTTTTCTTTTTTTCAAAGGAAGAATCTGCAATAATAAAAGGAGGTTTTACGGGATCGAGAAAGCCTATAAAATCCGAAATGGTGATGTTTTCATCAGTTAACTGCTTTTTCTTGGCTTTGCAGGCCGTTATCAGCAGAGGCAGCAAAAAGATCAACGTCCATTTTTTCATAAATCCAATGTTGGCTGGCTAAAATAGGCATTTTACCTGAACCAGCATCCGGGCATTTTTAGGCAGGCAAAACCTTAAATGTTGCCATCTGCAACCGGTTCTGGCATTGGTCGGCAAATCTGTTTTTCCCTTTTTCAGAATTATTTTTTAGATTTGTCTAAATTTTAATTTAGTTGTAATGAAATATTCCGCCAGTAAGGAAAATTATATAAAAGCCATTTTTCATTTGCAGCAGGAAGAAGAAAGTGTTACCACCAATGCGCTTGCTGAAGCATTGCAGACAAAGCCGGCTTCGGTAACAGATATGCTGAAGAAATTAAAAACGCAAAAACTGCTTCAGTACGAAAAATACCACGGCGTAAAACTTACACCAGAAGGTAAAAAACTAGCGGTACAAATTATCCGCAAGCACCGTTTGTGGGAGTATTTCCTGGTAGAGCGTTTGCATTTTGGGTGGGAAGAAGTGCATGATATTGCAGAAGAACTGGAGCACATTAGCAGTAAAAAATTAATTGACAGGCTGGATGCTTTTCTTGATTTTCCAAAAGCAGACCCCCATGGCGATCCCATTCCAGATGCAAATGGTAAAATGCCATTGTTGCAACAATCTGCAGTATACGATATGCCGGTTAACAGCAGTGGTGTTGTAAATGGAATTAGTGATCAGTCTGCAGAAATGCTTGAACTGCTAAAACATAAAAATATACAGCTGGGTACAAGGCTGGAAATAAAAAGAAAGTTTGATGTTGATGGCTCGGTGGAAATAAAAATCCGTAACCAGCAAGCTGTAAACATTAGTGAACATGTAGCAAGAAATTTATTGATAGCGTATGACAAAAAGAGCAGATAATCATGTATCGCTAAGCGAAGTACATGAGACAATTGATACACGCAGTGTTTCTAATAGAAAGAAAATACTTGCTTTTCTTGGGCCTGCATATTTAGTGAGTGTTGGTTATATGGATCCGGGCAACTGGGCAACCGATCTTGCTGGCGGTAGCAAATTTGGTTATTCGCTTATTTGGGTTTTATTGATGAGTAACCTTATGGCATTATTGCTGCAAAACCTTTCTGCAAGACTTGGCATTGTGCGTGGCCGCGATCTTGCACAGGTAAACCGTGAAGTATATCCCCCTGCAGTTAATTTTATTTTATACCTGCTTGCAGAAATAGCTATTGCCGCCTGCGATTTGGCAGAAGTGCTGGGTATGGCAATTGGTATACACTTATTAACCGGCATACCCATTTTGTGGGGTGTTTTAATAACCGTGCTGGATACGTTTTTACTTTTTTACCTGCAACGTTTAGGCATGCGAAAAATGGAGGCATTTATTATTACACTTGTAGCTATTATCGGTCTTGCTTTTCTTGCAGAAATGTTTTTTGCAAAACCAGTATTGAGTGAAGTGGTTACTGGGTTTATTCCTACAATACCCGGTAAAGAAGCATTGTACATAGCTATTGGCATTATTGGCGCCACCGTAATGCCGCATAATTTATACCTGCATTCTGCGCTTGTGCAAACCCGCAAGATTGCAAGAGATGAAGCAAGTATTAAGAAGGCATTGAAGCTGAATATGTTTGATACAACTATTGCATTAAACCTTGCTTTCTTTGTAAATGCAGCTATACTCATACTGGCCGCCGCAGTTTTTTTTAAAGCAGGAAGAACAGATGTGGCAGAGATTAAAGATGCGCATCAGTTGTTATCGCCAATGCTGGGTAATGCAATAGCGCCTGTATTATTTGCAATAGCACTTATTGCTGCGGGGCAGAGTTCAACCATTACCGGTACACTTGCCGGGCAAATTGTAATGGAAGGATATCTGTTGCTGCGCATCAATCCTTTATTGAGGCGATTAATAACAAGGCTTGTTGCCATTGTACCCGCTGTAATTACCATTCTAATTTATGGCGATGATAAAATTGATGCGTTGCTCATATTCAGCCAGGTAGTGCTTAGTCTGCAATTGGGCTTTGCCATTATTCCGCTTATACATTTTGTGAGCGAAAAAGAGAAGATGGGCATATTTACCATCAAACCATTAACACAGGTATTGTCGTGGCTTGTTGCTGCCGTATTGGTATACCTCAACTTAAAAATGGTATTTGGTGAAGGGATTGATTTTTTGCAGAACGATCATTCATTGGTCGGAAAGATATTTGTTGTTGTTGGACTTATTGTATTGGTAGCGCTGATGATTACAGTGATAGCAATCCCTTTAATTAAAAAGAGAAAAGAAGCAGTTGGTGTTACTGTACATCCGGAGCTAAGAACATTTAACAATTTTGCTATTCCTGAGTTTAATCATGTAGCAGTAGCGCTTGATTTTAGCGGGCACGATGAAAAATTAGTTGCTTTTGCATTGGGCCAGGGTAAACCAGGCACAAGATATATTTTGCTGCATGTTGTAGAAAGTGCAAGCGCAAGGTTATTGGGCGATTCAACTGCGGATTTGGAGAGTGAACAGGATAAAGAACAATTGAAAGCATATGTGCAGCAATTGCAGGAGCGGGGCCTTAATGCCGTGGCCAGGATTGGCTACCGTAACCGTATAAGCGAAATTGTACGGATTGTAAAAGAAGAAGAAGCTGATATTGTTATAATGGGTGCGCATGGCCATGCTGGTATAAAAGATTTATTGTACGGAGAAACCATCAACAAAGTACGACACGAACTGAAATTGCCCGTACTGGTAGTTAATGTTTAGTAGTCATCTTGTTTCAGTTATTTGTAGGCATAGCGCAAAAAATAAACGAGCAGCCGCAAAAAATAAATGTCGGTTCATGATTGTATTTGCTACAGGTAAATTTGCAATACAGCAAATTTTTACAACATGAAAAATATACGGGCAGTAAACAGTTGCATACTGGCAGTAATTATATTGCTCAGCGCATGTAAAAAAAGTTCAGATAGTAATACTGCTACTCCCAATGGTAATTATTATGTCAAATTCAAATCGAACGGAACGCAAAAGGAGTATTATCAGAATGCAGCTGGTAATTTTAACCGTGCACAATCTTCTGGCGGAAAATACAGCAGCGCATTTGGTGGTACAAAAGATCAGTTTGTAGCGATAAAAGATAACATGGCCCTTGCATTGGTAACAAACGGGCAAAAACAGGTAAATGTTAACTACGTTAATTATGCCACAACTGCTGCAGGACTTACAAAAGGTTATATTGTTCAGCTGGCGTATTACGATGAAAATGGTGTTTTCTTTACCACATGGTCAGATGATTTTATACTCGCCATTCCCTCTGGCACAGAAACAAATGCAAAGATTACGATTACTGCAGCCAATGCTACATCAATTAAAGGCACATTCAGCGGTGTGTTGTACTCAAACGATTATTCCAAAAAATTAAATGTTACTGAAGGAGATTTTTTTATTGAACTAAAATGATGAAAAATATTTAGTATTCAGTATTTAGATCCGCGAGTACTGAATACTTGTTGTTTCCGCAACTTTCTTTCCTTCTCTTTGATTATATTTACGGAAACCGCTGTTACATTTTGAAGAATTCGCTTTGGCGCCTTTTACAACCATTTATTATTTTACAGCTCATAGTTACTATTGGTATTGTGGGCTATATGTTTATTGAACATTTTAATTTTGTGGATGCGGTGTATATGACCACCATTTCCATTACCACTGCAGGGTTTACAGAAGTGCATACCTTAAGTACAGCCGGTCGCATGTTTACTGTTCTTTTACTGATTACCAGTTGGGGCTCTTTTGCATTTGCGCTTACACGCATTACACAATACATAGTTAGCGGAGAAATCAATAAATTTTTTAAATACCGGAAGCTTATGGGAGCCATTGATAAAATGAACGGTCACGTTATTGTTTGTGGTTATGGCCGTAATGGAAAACAGGCAGCACAAACATTAAAAGTGCATGGAGAACCATTTGTTGTTATTGAAAGAGATCCTGCTCTTGTAGAGCAAAACCTTGCAGACCATCCCGAACTTATTTATTTGCTTGGTGATGGTACGGACGATGATGTACTTCGCCGTGCAGGGATAGGCCGTGCAAAGGCGCTGATATCTGCATTGCCCACAGATGCAGACAATGTTTTTATTGTATTATCTGCAAGATCAATGAATGCAAACATGCAAATAATAAGCCGTGCTGCCAGTGGAAACTCTGTTGCCAAACTAAAAAAAGCAGGGGCAGACAGTGTTATTATGCCAGATAAAATTGGCGGCACACATATGGCCACCCTTGTTTCAAAACCAGATGTTATTGAGTTTATAGATTATTTATCCGGAGAAGAAGGAGAGAGCATCAATATGGAGTCTGTGCCATGGATACAATTGCCAGATGAAATAAAAGATAAAACATTGCGTGAGATTATGAACTGGAAAGTAACCGGTGTAAACTGCATCGGCATAAAAAGTAAAGACGGAAAATTTGTTATTAACCCACCAGATGATATTCTTATAGAAGAAGGAATGAAAGTAATTGTATTAGGAACCAGGCAACAGATAGAAGAAATGAAAGGTAATATAAGGTAGTGGTTAGTTCTCAGTCGATAGTCGTTAGCCGGTTTATGGTTCGGAGTTCTTTAGTTTATAGTTGTTTTATGCGAAGAAGCTGAATTCTATTTTGCATCACTTCTGACATCGTTACAATTAATTGCTACAATCACATAATTCATCAAATAAAAAACCGTCAGACTAAGCTGGCGGTTTAAGTACTTGACTAAAGACTATCGATTAAAGACTACTGATTATTTAACGATATCGAGCAGTTCTACATCAAATATAAGTGTAGAGCCCGGAGTTATTTTTGGTCCTGCTGCATTATCACCATAAGCCAGATCCGATGGCAGGAATAATTTCCATTTACTGCCAACTGGCATCAGTTGCAATGCTTCTACCCAACCTTTTATTACACCTGTTACAGGAAACTCTACAGGCTCGCCACGGTCTACAGAACTATCAAAAACAGTTCCGTCTATTAAAGTGCCATGATAATGACATTTAACTTTATCTGATGGCATTGGTTTAGCTCCGGTTCCTTCTTTTATTATTTGGTATTGTAAACCACTGGCAGTAGTAATTACGCCGGGCTTTGTTTTATTTTCTGCAAGAAAAGCTTCACCTGCTTTATGATTGGTTTCAATAATGCCAGCATTTGCTTTGCGGCTCTCTTCCATTTTTTCAGCCTGTTTTTGCTGTAAAAAATTATTTACACAAGCCGTCATTTGTGCTTCTGTAAGTAAAGTTTTGCCGGTTTTAGTATCATTAATAGCACGGTTCAGCATAGCGGTATTGATATTGGTAATACCTTGTGCTTTATAAAAACTGGCAAGGCTCATACCGATTGAATAGCTAAGCGAATCGTTTTGAGATTTAAAAGTGGGGACTGCAGTTGTAGCGACTGGCTTTTTAGCTGTTTTTGCCTGCGCCGATACAGACATAATTACACTCATAGCAACAAGACCCGTAAGTAGTTTTTTCATTGAAATTTAATTTGGCGCGAAATTATTAATTTTTTATTTAACAAACCTGCTGGTAAACGTATGAACTGGTCAACTTATTCTGTTTTAATTTGCCGTTATGAATAAATTTATTCTTCCTGTAGAAGTAAGGTGGTCAGATCTTGATCCCAACTTCCACGTTCGCCACTCAGTTTATTACGATTATGGAGCATATTGCCGTGTCAAATTCCTTGAGGCACATAATATAACGGCACAGTTTATGCTCAGTCAGCATTTCGGCCCAATTCTTTTCAGGGAAGAATGTGTGTTTAAAAAAGAAATTGTATTTGCAGACAAGATCTCATTAGATGTAAAATTGTTAAAAGCAAGAAAAGATGCCAGTCGCTGGACGATGCAGCACCAGCTTTTTAAAAACGATGAAATAGTTGCGGCTATTCTTACGTTAGATGGTGCGTGGATAGATACCGAGAAAAGAAAACTGGCTATTCCACCTGCAGATGTTAAAGAGGTGTTTGTACATATGCCAAAGGCAGATGGATTTGAATGGACTGATTAAACCCTGATAAGATCATTGCGTCGAACGAAACGCTAATAATGATTAATAACTATAAAGTAAACGATGCATACACTATGAAAAGAATTTTGACTACGTGTTTGTTACTAAGCGCAACAGTTCTTGTATTTGCCCAGGATACCACAAAGAAAAAATCATCTCTTTTTGGCACTTTAAATGGTATTATAAAAAATGGTACCAAAGGGAGTAGTTCACTTACCAACGATGACATTGTAAGTGGATTAAAAGAAGCACTAACGCTTGGTGCTAAAAAAAGTGCCGACAAATTATCTGCAACAGATGGTTTTTTTAAAGACGCTGCTGTAAAAGTATTAATGCCGCCGGAAGCACAGAAGGTTGAAAAAACATTGCGTAGCATTGGCGCCGGAAAACTGGTTGATGATGCAATACTTAGTTTTAACCGTGCTGCCGAAGATGCATCCAAATCTGCAGCCCCTATTTTTATTGATGCAGTTAAGAATATGAGCATACAGGATGCATTGGGTATTTTAAAAGGAGCAGATACTTCTGCTACTTCTTATCTAAAAAAATCTACTACCGCAAAACTTACTACAGCATTTAAGCCGACAATTGATTCTTCGCTGGCTAAAGTAAATGCTACTAAATACTGGAAGCTTGTTGTAGATAAATACAATAGCCTGCCAACAACATTTACAAAAGTAAATTCTGATTTGCCTGCTTATGTAACGGATAAAGCCATTAGCGGTATATTCTTTTATGTTGCGGATGAAGAAAAGAAAATACGCAGCAATCCTTCTGCACGTGTTACCGATATACTTAAAAAAGTTTTCGCGAATTAATTTTATCGCAAAGATTTAATATTGATAGCCGCAGGTTCGCAGATTAATTGGTTAATCTGCGAACCTGCGGCATTTTTTTTACCACGGCTTTCGGTACATCAAATACTATTTTGCTGAATAGCGGTGTTTGCAGATTTTTGTAAACAGATATGATCAATCAAACACTTGCTACTTATAAAAATGCTTACGCTGGTTTATCCCGCGAAACATGGCTGCTTTCTATGGTTATGCTCATTAACCGTTGCGGTACAATGGTAGTACCGTTTATGAGTTTATACCTTACCAGTAGCAGCATGGGTTATAGTATAGGCAAAGCAGGTTTTGTATATGGTTTATTTGGCGCCGGGGCATTTATAGGTGCATGGATGGGTGGAAAACTTACAGACAGAATAGGTTTTTACCCTGTACAACTTATTACACTAACCGGCGGCGGCCTGTTTTTTATTATACTTGGCCAGATGAAAAGCTTCCCTGCTATTTGCGTAGTATCTTTTTTTCTCAGCTTTATTAATGAAGCATTCAGGCCAGCCAATTCAACTGCAATTGCCTTTTACAGCAAGGAAGAAAACAGGACACGTTCTTACTCGCTAAACAGGCTTGCCATTAACTTGGGCTGGGCGGTTGGCAGTGCTATTGGCGGCATTATTGCAAAATATAATTATCAGTTATTGTTCTGGGTAGATGGCATAACAAATATTGGTGCAGCTATTCTTATGCTGTCTTTTGTAAGACCGGTTGATTATAAACCTTCATCACATAAAATAAAGCCGGCTAATGCAAATGATTCAGCGTTGCGTGATACAGTTTATATGTGGTTTATAGTACTGGCTACTTTATTTGCAGCATGTTTTTTCCAGCTGTTTACCAATCTTTCCGTGCATTATAAACTCAACCTCCATTTTTCTGAACCATTTATTGGTGTGCTGATGGCTACTAACGGGCTTATTATCGTTCTTGTTGAAATGGTTATTGTATTTAAACTGGAAGGAAAGAAAAAGAATACAGTCTATATAGCTGCTGGTACTTTTTTGATGGCAATTGCTTATTGCATGCTTAATGTTTTTGAGATAACGGCGGTTATGGCTTTTGTAATGATATTGTTTATCACTTTTGCAGAAATGCTGGCTATGCCTTTTATGAACAGCTATTGGATAGGAAGAAGCAAGCCGCATAACCGCGGCCAATATGCTGCTTTGTACACAATGGCATGGTCTGCTGCGCAAACATTTGGACCAATGAGTGGTGCACAGGTAGCAGAACACTTTGGATTTAGATGGTTATGGTGGATGGTTTTCGGACTTTCTCTAATTGCTGTTTTGGGTTTTATGCGCCTGCATGTGTATGCAGCACAAAAAGAGCGCATAAGCAATCTTGATGATACTACGGCTGAATTAGTTGCTGAAACAGAAGAACCTTTTATATAATTCTCGGAGAGAAATAATAAATACAAAGAAAAAGCGCAGGTTTATGCTGCGCTTTTTGTTCTATAGACTATCGGTTTTATTTTTTTGCTGTTGCTGCATTAATTGGTGCCCTGTCTATGTATAGTACCGACCGATCAATTTTACCTGCTTCATTAAAATGCAGATCATTATGTATCCAACCGCTAACCCTTTTGCCGTTTTTGTATTTAGTATTAAACTGATACCAGCCCAAAAGCCAAACGCCCGGCATATCAGGTCCTCTCTGTGGTTTATTTACTTTAATAGAAAGCCAGATATCATTGGCAAATGAAATTGAATCAATAATATTACTACGCCTGTCTGCCCAGTATTTTGTAATAGCTGCTATGCCAGCGAGGCTGTCTCCGGAAGACCACGAATACACGGCATTGTCTGCGTATTTGCTGACATAGGCCGTAATGTCTCCTTTAGACAAAGAAGCCAGTGAAGACTTGCCTACCTCCATGTATTTGGCATCGGCAAATTCAACATCTTTTGGTGTTTCTGGTTTTGTTTCTGTTGCAGCAGCTGCGCTGTCTGTTTTTGCGGGTTGTTCGGCAGTTTGATTGTTGCAGGCAACCAGGATGCAGCATGCTGCAGCCAATGAAATGAACTTTTTCATAATTGAGCATTTATTGTTTTAGGTGAGAAAGAAGCCTTAAGAGGTTAGCTCAAAATAGTTTGGATGGGGGAGGAAGAATTTATATGAAAAGCTATTCTTTTAAAATCAGTTTAGCAAAAATATTTATGGAATGAATGGTTCGTGTCCTCACGAACCATGGCAGAGGGATACGAATCATGGCAAAGGGACACTAATGATGGAAAATGTGGGGCGAGCTTGTCTTAACAAGACTATGAACTATCGGCTAATGACTCCCTCCTCACATCACCTCACTCAGTTCCAGCCAGCGCAGCTCTTTATTATCCAGCAGATTTGTTATTTCGCCAATGCGGTTTGATAATGATTGCAGTTCTTCAAAAGGAGCTGTACCGCTATTTAATTTTTCAGTTACTGTCTCCCTTTCCTTTGTGAGATCGGCAATTTCTTTTTCTAGCAGTTCAAACTCACGTTTTTCCTTGAACGATGGTTTTCTTTTTTCTGCAACAGCAACAGCGGGCTGTACAGGGTTAAGTATTCTTTCCTGTTTACTGTCAGACATTTCTGTTCCCGCATCAGTTAATTTATCATCGTCTTTTAATGCAATGCGATATTGCGAATAGTTACCTGGAAAATCACGGATATCGCCATCGCCCTGGAAAACAAAAAGATGATCTACCAACCTGTCCATAAAATACCTGTCGTGAGAAACAATGATAATGCAACCCTGGTAATCGCTTAAGAAATTTTCCAGCACACCCAATGTTCGCAAATCAAGATCATTGGTAGGTTCATCAAGAATTAAAAAATTTGGATTGCGAAATAAGATAGATAATAAATGCAATCTTCTTTTCTCGCCACCACTTAACCGTGAAATATAGGTGTATTGCTGATCCGGTGTAAACAAAAACAATTGTAAAAATTGTGAAGCACTTAAAGAACTTCCATCTGCCAGCGGAAAATGTTCGGCAATATCTTTTACAAATTCAATTACACGTTTATCCTCTTTTAATTCCAGCCCCTTTTGCGAATAGTTTCCAAAAACTACTGTATCACCAATGTTTATTTTGCCGCTGTCTGCAGGTTCAAGCCCCTGCAGTATATTCAGGAAAGTAGATTTGCCAGCGCCATTTTTTCCAACAACGCCAATGCGATCACCTTTTTTAAATGTATAATCAAACCCGCGAAGAATTACTTTATTGCCATAGCTTTTGTACACTTTTTTTAGTTCGGCTACTTTGCCGCCAAGCCTTGTCATTTTTACCTGTAACTGTACACGTTCGTCTTCAATTTTTTGTTTTGCTTTTGCCTCAACCACATAAAAATTATCCTGCCTGCTCTTGCTTTTGGTAGTACGGGCTTTAGGTTGCTTGCGCATCCATTCCAATTCTTTGCGGAATAAATTTTTAGCTTTATCAATGCTTGCGGTTTCGCTTTCAATGCGTGCCGCTTTCCTCTCTATAAAATTTTCGTAATCTCCTTTATAAACATAAAGGTTCTCTCCGTCTATTTCAAGTATTTCATTACAAACAGCATCAAGAAAATAACGGTCGTGTGTTACCATAAGGAGTGTAACTTTCTCCTGGTTAAGATAATGTTCAAGCCATTCTACCATTTCAACGTCAAGGTGATTGGTAGGTTCGTCCATTATCAACAGCACATGCTTGTGTTCAAAGCCAATGTCGATAAGTGTTTTGGCAAGCGCTACTCTTTTACGCTGGCCCCCGCTTAATGTGCCGGCAAGTTGATTAAGGTGATGAATATTTAACTTGCCCAGTATCTGTTTTACTTTGGTATCAAAATCCCATGCATTTAATTCATCCAGCAATACAATAGCATCGCCAATTTTTTCTGCATCTTCTGCATCGCTGGCCGCTTCATATTCTTTAATAGCATTAATAACTGGATGATTGTGGTGAAAGATATTATCAAGAATAGATTTGGTTTCCAGGAATTGCGGATCCTGTTCAAAAAGGGCAACAGTAACATCCTTGTGTATCCATACTTTACCGCTATCGGCAGTTTCGGCACCGGAAATTATTTTTAGCAGGGTAGATTTCCCACTTCCATTTTTGGCTACAAGTGCAATTTTATCGCCTTCTTCAATGTGAAATGAAATGTTTTTGAACAGCGGCTTAATGCCATAACTTTTACTTAATCCTTCTACAGAAACGTAATGCATGCGGCAAATATAAGCTCTTTAAAAAAGATGCAAAACGAAAGATAATACAGAGACTTTCTATAAAACCTGAAGCTGCTTTTTGTACTAAAGATGAACGGATTGCGACGCAACGATGTCGCCATGAAAACTGGTGCTGGTATTGAACAACACTCCCGAAATATTTACCTGCTGATGAAATAAATAACCATGCATAGCAATATTGTGATTGCTATTACTACAATAGTGCGGTATTTTATCCACACAGATTGACGCTTTTGTTTTTTTACAAAATTATTTATTCTGTTTTCCATCAGGGTATTTCCATTTGCAAGACGGAGTAATAACACCGAGATGGGTTCAGTGTACCTGAACGGAAGTATGTTGCTGCTATGGATTAATGTATCAATTACAGTTTCAATGGTGGTTCTATCTGCATTTTGAAGAAGGATATTGGTATTTTTATCGCTCAGCAATTGGCGTATATGATAACTCAGCCCATCGTAATCAACACCAAGTGTGTTTATGGTTAGCATGTAATCGTTGAGCCTGTTGCATTCTGCAAGAATGGCGGAAGGCGTTAGTGGTTCATTGGTAAAATCTTTTTTAATGCTTCTGCTGTACCAGCGTTTGTAATTGTATTCTTCTCTTTTTTCGGGATCTGAAAGTACTTCGTACGCTTCCTGAATTTCTTTAAACCTGGCTTCTGCAAAAGCATTGCCCGGGTTTTTATCGGGATGATGCTGCAAAGCCAGTTTGCGAAATGATTTTTTTATTTGCAGATCCGTTGCTGCCGGCGCTACTTCAAGTGTGGTATAATAATCTTTCAATAATAATGTTCTTTATTTCAGTTGAATTGTTTATTGCGAACACTGTTAATCAGGTATATTTACACAAATTTATGCCTGCAAGAAATAATGGCAAAGATCTTGAAGGCTTTTAAAATATGGTTGGCAAAAATGTAACCTTCTTACTATTAAAGCATATTTTTCCTGCATTAGCAATCACTTTTTTGATTTGCAGCAGTGCAATGTCGCAACAAAAGAAAATACAACCGGGTAATAATCCTCCGCCTGTCAAACCATTTTACTTTCCCGATCACGACAGTACATACTACCAGTCTTTTGAACGCTATATCACCGCACGGTTTTATTTTTCACAAAAATATTCTGGCCTAGAGCTGATGCGTTCTTCTAGTATTTCACGGGTGCGTTATATACCCAATACATCGCTTACAATGGGTGTTGGGGTAACATATCAGTCTATATCCATTAACCTCGGTTATGGTTTTGGTTTTTTAAATAATGATGATGAAAAAGGAAAAACTAAATATCTCGATCTGCAAACACATATCTATGGAAGAAAATGGACTACTGATCTGATTGCTCAATTGTACAAGGGATACTACCTGGCACCGCAGGGGCTTGCCGCACCTACACCAAACAGTTATTATATCCGCCCGGATCTAAAAACATTATTAACAGGTGTGTCAGTGTACCGCATTGTAAATTCCGATAAGTTTTCTTACAGGGCTGCTACTATTCAGAATGAAAAGCAAAAAAAGTCTGCCGGTTCTCTTTTACTTGGTGCAGATCTTTATTACGGAAATATAAGGGCCGATAGTTCGCTGGTGCCTTCTGTTTTACAGGAGAACTATCCGCTGCAAGGTGTACGAAGGATGGATTTTGTGAGAGTTGGTCCAGGTGTTGGTTATGCTTACACTGTTGTTATACACGATGACTTCTTTGTAACAGGTTCCCTGAGTGGCACACTTAACTTTAGTTACAACAAACAACAAAATGTAAATAGTACTGCGGATAAATTTTCTGTAAACACCGGTTTTATCTATCGCATTATTGCTGGCTGGGACAAAAATGACTGGAATATAAATTTTTCGCTTGTAGGTAACCAGATGACAATTACAGCAGCTACTTCTCAGGATAAATACCTGGTGAGTGCGGGCAATTTCAGGTTCACTGTTGCTAAAAGATTAAAACCTGGCAGAGGATTGTCGAAAAAACTGCAACCTGTAGATAAAGTAATTGAAAATGTAAAAGGTGTAAAGCCTGCAACACATTAACCACAGCTATATTTTCTATTAAAAAACTTCGCCCAGGTTTACAAAGAAACCATGCGATCCATTTTGGCCAAAACCATAATCAATACAAAGATTAGCGCCTGAAAATTTATTGAGCTTAATTCGTAAACCCACACCATATCCCGGAAATACGTTGCTATATTGTGCGGATAAATCGCTGGAAAAACTTTCAAGATTTAGAAACGCTACGCCTCCAAGCAACCCGTTTTGTGTTATTCCAAAGCGGTATTCGCTTTCAAAATAAAACATCGAACGTCCCCTGAAGCGGCCTTGTATATATCCGCGGCCGGTATTATAATTATCATCCCAACCAGTGCTTGGAAGTATAAGATAGGGTGGTGTTCCACCGGTAGTAAGCCAGTCGAAATTCCAGAGTGCAATGATGTTTTTAGAATTAGCAGGGAAATGAAAATAGGTTCGTGCATCTATCTGCAATGTTTGTGATGCACTGTCGCTGCCAAACGCTTTCATGTTGCTCCGGTAATTGATGCTGTAATAAACGCCTTGTTTCGGGTTTAGTTGGTTTAGCCTTGTATCATATAGAAAACGAAACGCTGGCCCAATTGCTGTTTCTTCTGTTCCCAATTGTTTTGAAATAATATAATTAATGCGCCTTGAAACAGCATCAAGCGGTTTAATATTCCAGAACCTGTCGTAATAAAAACCAATACCGGCGTAAATATTATCCGAAAGGGATCTCATAACCGTCTGGTGTATCTTAAGTCCGTCGAAATTTATAGTAACACCTTTATTAGGATCGGTTTTTCCACCCAATCCGTAAATGTCAGAAGGGTAACTGATAAACCTGATGTCTGTAATAAAATTATACTTGTTTCCTTTTGTCCAGATGTCTGCAACAAATGGAATAATCAACTGGTTGTACTGCGAGTAAGTAACATTGGTAGAAATGCTGGATTGTTTGGTATTTTTTTCAAGATCATTGTAATAAGCCATATTAACGCAGGCTATAACAGCAAAGCCAGTTTGTAAAGTATAGCCTAATGCCGGAATAAAGGAGTAGTGCTTGCGTGTGTCTTTTACTTCAATATTGTTTTCATTAAATGCTTCAAGCGGATTAAAAACATGATGAACAACATCTCTTATGTCTCGTTGCGGATGAATAGGAATAGAATCTTTTACTATTGTGGTAGAATCAGTTTGCCCATAACTGATTAGTTGTAGTACGGATAAAAGCATTATCAGTGGAAAAAACTTCAGGGTTAATGTCACAGGCATTAAGAGGGAATATTTCGGCTACAAAGGAAAAGAAATATTGCAGAACCGCCTCTTGTCAAACTGTTATCAATTGGTGAATAGCCGCAGTTTGCCGGCAAATTTTGAATGTTAACCGTATTAATAAATAAATATTACGCGGCTAAATAAAAAAGCAACGCAGTTTGTCGGCAATAATGCCGTTTCACTGCGTTGCCTGTAAAAGAAATAACCAATTATTTTAAAGATGCTGTATCAATAACAAAGCGATAGCGTACATTGCCTTTCAGCATACGTTCGTAAGATTCATTAACTTTTTGAATAGGTATTACTTCTACATCAGAAACAATATTATGTTCTGCACAATAGTCAAGCATTTCCTGTGTTTCTTTAATGCCACCTATCAGCGAACCAATAATGCTTCTACGTTTCATTATAAGATTAAACGCAGGTATTTGCGCAGGTGCAGGTGGTGCACCTACAACTATCATTGTGCCATTTGTGTTAAGCAGGTTTAAATAAGTGTTGTAATCGTGGGGTGCAGAAACGGTGTTAAGAATAAAATCGAACTTGTTTTGCAAACCTGCAAGCACAGAAGGATCTGATGCCAGCGCAAAATGATGTGCACCCAATCTTTTTGCATCTTCTTCTTTCGATTTGCTATGGCTTAGCATTGTTACTTCTGCGCCAAAAGAAACTGCAAACTTTACGCCCATATGGCCAAGGCCGCCAAGCCCAAGTACTGCTACTTTATGGCCTTTGCGAACACCCACATGTCTTAATGGGGAATAGGTTGTTATACCTGCGCATAACAACGGTGCCACACCAGCAAGGGGCAATTTATCAGACACGTGCAAAGTGTATTTTTCATCAACAACTATTTGTGTTGAGTACCCACCATATGTAGGCGTTTTGCCATCTTTTTCATAACCGTTGTAAGTTGCGTTCATGCCGTTCTCGCAATATTGTTCTATACCTGCAAGGCAACTTGGACATGTACGGCAGGAGTCAATAAAACATCCAATGCCAGCTAAATCTCCTTCTTTAAAAGTTTTAACGGCGCTTCCAACTTTGGTTACACGTCCTACAATTTCGTGGCCCGGTACCATTGGAAAAATAGAATTTCCCCATTCGTTTCTAATTTGGTGCAGGTCAGAATGACAAACACCGCAATATAAAATTTCAATTTGAACATCGTGTGGATTTACCTCGCGGCGGTTGATGCTAAAAGGCACCACAGGACTAACGGCATCCATTGCCGCATAAGCATTTGTTGCACTCATAAATATTGTAGTTTAATTTGTATGTACTGAAAGAAAGGAACAAATTTAAATACACAATGTTTAAAACAAGTAAAATGTTTTTTTTATTTGCCAGCAACAAAACACTAATGATCATTGTTGCCTGCCCGGATGAACCCGGTCGGACGGGTGTCACTCACTTCGGCTGCAAATCTTCATGCAGCAATAGTCCGAACCAGGATTAATTGGATTGATAGGATAAAATCTCGAAGACTTTGAATTCACGTACGCTGTTATAGAAAGTTTCCGACTATAAGTTTTCAAAACATGTTCCGTAGGAACATTTCATGGGTAGAAAACTAAAATGTTGGCTGCGTGCCGTAGGTAAGCTTGTTGCTAATGGTGATTTAAAAGCAACAATCGTTCCGATGGAACGAATAATCCCTGCTTTGTAATCACTACCCATCTGTTGCTCCTACAGAGCAAATAACATTACACCGCTTTCAATTTACTTCAATATATTATCAGGTCTCACTCACTTTGATTTCGGACTTTATATTTCTTAAGTTCTTTAATCCTTCAAATCTCTGCTTTTAATCTTTCCAAATCCCCGTACGGAATGTCCTAAATTTAAGTAGCTTTAATTTTTCTTTAGCCATCAGCAAAAAAATTAATCAAAAATTTATATGAGAAACACTGCATTTGTCAAAACAGTTTTTATTTTTTTCATAGTTGGGTTTGCCGGTTTTTATGGGTATTCAAATATGCCAAAACCGGTTCAGGAGTTTTACCAAATAACTGTATATCGTTTTAAAACTGCAGACCAGGAAAAGATTATTGACGATTACCTGCAACATGCATTGTTGCCAGCATTGCATAAAATAAACAATAGCAAGATTGGTGTGTTTAAACCAATTGCAAATGATACTGCCAGTGAAAAAATCATTTATGTTTTTACGGTATTGAAATCTTATGACCAGGTGCTGGCTATACCCGGTTTGCTTCAAAAAGATGCAGCATACAATACAGCAGCCAGTGCATATCTCGATGCCGTATACAACAATCCGCCTTATACAAGAATGGAGTCGATATTATTAAAAGCATTTACTACTGCACCACAAATGCAGTTGCCTGTTCTTTCGGGAGAACATAAAGATCATATTTACGAACTGCGCAGTTACGAAAGTGCAACAGAAAAATACCACATTAATAAAGTAAGCATGTTTAATGAAGGGGGAGAAGTACCACTTTTTAAACGACTTAATTTTAATGCTATTTTCTATGCTGATGTTATTAGCGGAAGCCGCATGCCCAATCTTATGTACATGACCAGCTTCGACAATATGGCTGCCCGTGACGAACACTGGAAAGCTTTTGTAGCAGATGCCGAATGGAAAAAATTATCGGCTATGCCAGAATACCAACACAATGTTTCAAGAAATGAAACCATATTGTGCCATGCTGCTGATTATTCGGATCTGTAATGATGCAAAAAGAGAAACCAAAAAACAAAACAATAAATAAATTATGTCATTACCCAAGCGGGCAAACCCATTTTCAAAAGTAAATAATGATACAGGGTTTGGCACCAATACCAGGGATTATGGAGGACGATTTGTAAATCGCGACGGTACATTCAACCTGCGCAAAGAAGGCATGCCTGTGTGGGACCGGTTTAGTGTTTTTCACAACATGCTTAACCTGCCTTCATGGAAGTTTATCGTTTTAATTGTTGCGTTTTTTCTAGCCATAAATTTGTTTTATACAATCATTTATTTATTAATTGGAACAGATGGGTTTACCGGCATGATAGCCAATACCGGCTGGCAAAAATTTAAAGAAGTCTATTTTTTTAGTACAGAAACATTTACAACAGTTGGCTATGGCAGAGTAAACCCAATTGGAGATGGGGCCAACTTTGTAGCTTCTATAGAGGCAATGAGCGGCTTCCTGTCTTTTGCTGTTGCAACCGGTCTTATTTACGGACGGTTTTCAAAACCAAAATCTTTTCTTGTATTTAGCGATCATGCACTGGTTACACCTTACCAGGATAAAACAGCATTAATGTTTCGGTTTGTTTCTTATAAAGACAATCATGTACTAACCAACGTTGAAATTAAAGTAAACATAGGCCTTGAAGTAGAAGAAAATAATAAACGGGTTTTTAAATTCTTTGATCTTCATCTTGAACGCAGCAGGGTAGATAGTCTGCCAATGAACTGGACAGTGGTCCATCCTATAGACGATGATAGCCCTCTCGCTGGTTTTAGCATTGAAGATATGAAAGCTGCGGACGTAGAAATATATGTACTGGTAAGGGGATTTGACGATGTGTATTCCGCAGTTGTTCTTCAGCGCAGCTCATATACTTTTGAAGAGATAATGTTTGATCGCAAGTTTATACCTATGTACAGGGAAAGTGATAACGGCAAAACAACAATTGTAGAATTGCATAAATTAAGTGCACATGTTGAAATAGTAAAACAACCCAAAGTTTTAAATTAAAAGCTATGCCCAAATCTGTAAAACCAGTTGCTAAAAAAACTGCCACTAAAAAAGCAGCTGTAAAAAAAGCTGTTGCTAAGAAAACTGCTGTTAAGAAAAGTGTTGCTGCAAAAGTTGTTTCAAAGAAAACAACAAATGCAAAAAGTGAAACAGGAATTAAATATGACGACAAGTCTGCAGGGCAGCCCGAATTGATACCCATATTTAATGAATTAAAAAAGCTAATGCTGCCCTATGCAAAAGGTAGTATTAAGCAGCGTGGCGGCGAAGGCGGACAAATGATGCTGGTAAGTGAAAAGTCAGTAGAAATTATGGGGCGAATGAGAAATGAATATTGGTTTTGCGCAATTCTTATACAAAAAGGCTATGTGGGATTTTATTTTATGCCGGTAACAGATAAAGCCGAAAAAAATGAGGTTTTTAAACCCGAACTGCTTAAGCATTTAAAAGGAAAAGGCTGTTTTCATATAAAAAAGTTTGACGCAGCAGTTTTTAAAATGGCAGAAGAATCGCTGGCAAAAGGGTATAAAAAAGTAAAAGAAAAAGGGTGGGTGTTTTAATAAAATATGCCTCCTGTAAATAATACGGTAGCAATGCTCGTATAACTACGAAAAGAGTATTGACTAAATAGAAACACCTGCTGTTTTTTGCACAATACCACAACAAAAATTAGTACAGCACGTTTTTTGCAAGCTGATCTAAATTATATCCGTGTATCTATGAAAATGACCAATCGCTCTCCATTGTGGAGAATTGCTGCAGCCTTTGCAACTTTTTATATCATTACAGCAAGTTGCGAATACCCGTCTACCGCTTCGGCTGCCGAGAAAAATGTTCCATTAAAAACAAGTACCTCAACTTTAGCAAAAGATGCTCCATTAACTGTTGCAAAAGAACCTGCAAGTGCCAGTATTGTACTGACCAGGAAACAGGTGCCTATTTTATGTTACCATCAAATCAGAAACTGGAAGGCAACAGATTCTAAACAAGCTAAAGATTATATTGTACCTGTAGATGCTTTTGAAGCGCAGATAAAAATGCTGGCAGACAGTGGCTATCATACCATTTCTGCAGATCAATTGTATGATTATCTTAACCACGGTACCGAATTGCCGTCAAAACCTGTAATGCTAACTTTCGATGATACAGATTTGCCGCAATACACCATTGCAAAACCTGTAATGGAAAAGTATGGGTTTAAAGGAATGTTTTTTATAATGACTGTTTCTTTAGGCCGGCCCAATTACATGAGCAAGGAACAAGTAAAACAGTTATCTGATGCGGGCAATGAAATAGGCTCTCATACATGGGATCATAAATGCGTGAAAAAATTTACAGACGCAGACTGGGCTATACAGATAGACAAACCAACCAAAACGCTTGAAGGCATTACGGGCAAACCGGTAAAATATTTCGCTTATCCTTTTGGAATTATGAACAGTGCGGTTATACCTGGTTTAAAAAAACACGGATTTACTGCGGCCTTTCAATTGTCTGCAAAACGTGATGAAGCTGATCCGCTTTACAGCATACGCAGAATGATTGTACCAGGTGCATGGACACCCGCTGCGCTCAATGCTTACATGAAGCATACATTTTAATGCAGTATAGATTTTAATCCCAGGATTGCTTGCCATAAAAAAAGGCCACCGCAAGGTGGCCTTGTAAACTTGTTTAAATAAAGGGAGTTAGATCTTTTTAACGTTCACCGCGTTCATTCCTTTCTTTCCTTCTTGTAAATCAAATTCTACTTTATCACCTTCAGTGATCTGATCGATAAGACCGCTGGCGTGAACAAAGGTTTCCTTGTTGGAATCATCGTGTTTAATAAAACCGAATCCTTTTTCACCATTGAAAAATTTTACGGTTCCTTTTGTTTTTGTACTCATTGTAATGTGTGTTGATAATATAATTAGTGGACAAATATACGGTTGATTTCTTAGATAAAGCAAAAACCACCCCATCAAATAGCCGCCCGGTGCCAGTTTTAACCTAAACACAGGGTCTAAGCGGTTCCCATAACACCTTCTTTTTTTAATTCACCCATTAGTTTTTCATTGATTAGCAGCCTTCCATCTTCAAAACCATGTGCAGGTATCCATGTGTTAATGATAACAGAGTAATTGTCTGCATCCAGTTTTGAAACGCCAATCCGTAATGCCGGTTCTTTAAGAATATTGGTAAGCGAAGAAAATACCCTTGTTATAATCTCTTTAATTTTTTCGTACTCATTGCTGTATTTAAATTTCAACTCAATGTCTACACGACGTTTACCCTGCCGGCTAAGGTTAAGAATAACTTCGTTAGACAATTTGCTGTTTGGTACAATTACAGTTTTATTGTCGAAAGTTAAAATAACGGTATAAAACAGTTGTATAGACGAAACTGTTCCTTCCTGGCTTTGGGTAATAATATTGTCACCTACTTTATAAGGGCGTAGCAATAATATAAGCACACCGCTTGCAAAGTTTTGTAATGTTCCTGAAAGTGCAAGTCCTGCTGCTACACTAAACCCTGCAATCAATGTTGCAAATAATGTCATGCCTATGCCAAGTACCTGCATCAGTAACATGATTAATAATACTTGCAGGATAACTGCCATCAGGTTTGCAAGAAATGTTTTAACAGATGCATTGATGTTTCTTGTATCAAGCACTTTTTTTAACCAACGGTTAATCAGCTTCAGTACCCATTGCCCTATAATTAGTATGATGATTGCTACCAAAAGCCTGGGCCCAAATGTAATAAGCCAATGAAAAGCCTGGTCGTAAAACTTCTGTAAATAACTCATGTATTAACTATTAATCTCTTTGGCTGTAATTATTATTTTCCTCATCTTCTTCGCCAGTGTCTTCATCTTCATCATCAAGTTCTGAGCCTGGAACATCAAGATCTTCACCAAATTTATCGGTGCTTATGCTTTTTTCATTTAGCAGATCTCCATCATTGTCTCGTTCATCAAGTGCCATTCTTTTCATATCATTACTTTCTTCGCTTGGCTGGTGGCCTGCACTTTTTTTCAGTAATTTTTTTTCTATTGAAGAGACATTGGAATTATTATCCGATACGCCATCATTATCATTATTTAAATCATCCAGTATGCCTTCGCCTTCTTCATCTGCAGATGAGATGGTGGTATCTTCCATTTCTTTCATGCGCGGAGGTGTTATATTTTCCTGGCCGGGTATATCTTTTACTTCGGGCATATTTATAATAATACTTTCAGGCTGCAATTTTTCTTCATCTTTCAAATTATCCTGTGCCCATTTGTTGCTCTTTTTCATAATTTATATTTTAATAGATAATACAATCACAGGTTTAAAAATTATGCCAGAGAAAATTTGCAAGAAATTATATGTTTCATTCATAATTAAATGCGGTTTGCCACAGAAGCACACTTAAAAATGATTGTTTCCTGCCAAAAAGCAAATTAATGATGATGAGTGCGCAGCAAACATCGTGGAAATAAATCCTCATGGTAGCATATCGCCACAATAATTACCATGCTTTTCTATTGCCAGGAAGTAGTCTCAAATCAATTGTTTGTACAATTATATTATGTAATTTCCGTTGTACTTTTAAACGAAAAACAGCTTCAGTCCGATAACAAAGTTTTTACAATCATGGAAAAACCCTCTTGGCCCTTTGCCTGCTTATTTCTCAACCCCACATTTTCTTTTTTTAAAAAACACCTTCCTGGCAACTGTTTACTGTTGGTTATCCTCCTTTTTTCTTACTGTGCAAATGCGCAGGTGAGGGTAAATGATGAAGACGCAGCAAATGCTGCTTCTATGGCCAGGAAATACCAGGCTGATGATGTAATGTGTACTTCGTCCCATCATTATTTCAGTTTTGACAAAGGAAAAAATGCCCTAAACGATAAAGTAGTTGTAATTGATGAGGAAGCAGAACTGGAGTTTATTTCCCTGAAAAAATTTGCTTCTGTAACCTACCCGGAGTTTTACAACAAATTCATAGAAATAAAAAGCTTTAAGAAAGCACTTAAAGTGGGTAACAAATATGCTGTTTCAAGAATGCCTCCGATGGACAGGTCTGTTACCAGCGATGGTATTTTTTTTGATGACAGTCGTGTACAGTATTATCCTATCCGCTTTTCTGAAAAAGGAAGCATGGCAAGGATTAATGTAAAAAAAGAATATACAGACGGGCGCAACCTTACCCGTTTATTTTTTGCTGAACCATATCCTGTAAAAGAGCAGGTATACGAATTTAAAGTGCCGGAGTGGCTTACAGTAGATTTTAAACCAATCAACTTTGAAGGGTATAAAATTGACAAAGAGGAAAACAAAAAAGGTGGTTATGTTACGTATGTTTTTACAATGCGTGATATACCAGCTACCCGCCAGGAATATAGAAGCATTGGGCATGCCTATACCGATCCGCATATTATTATCCAGATAAAATCTTTTGAAAGTAAAGGAGAAACTTTAAAAGGGTTTGACAAGACAGATGATATTTATGCATGGAATAACCGTTTGTATGGAATGGCGGGTAATAAAAAAGAATCTTTGCAACCCGCACTTGCAAAAATTACACAAGGCAAAACAACAGATCTCGATAAAATAAAAGCTATTTATTATTGGGTGCAGGATAATATAAGGTACATAGCCTATGAAGATGGCTATTCTGGGTATATACCTGCTGCTGCACAAGATGTACTTGCAAAAAAGTTTGGCGATTGTAAAGGCATGGCCAACCTGCTTACAGAATTTCTTACAATGGCTGGTTACGATGCTCATTTTACATGGATAGGTACACGTTCAATACCATACAAACAATCTATGCCTGCACTTTGCGTAAACAATCACGCTATTACCACACTTTATTTCCAGGGTAAAGAATATTTCCTTGATGGCACTGAGAATTATGCACCATTTGGAGAAAATGCATATCGCATACAGGGCAAAGAAGCCATGATTGCCAAAGGCGATAAATATGATATTAAAACAGTACCGCTTACTACTGGCAACGATCATAAAATATTTTCAAAAGCAGATTTTGTTTTAACCAACGATGTGTTATCGGGTAAAATAAAAGTGGTGTTAACTGGAAATGAAAGAAAAGATTTTCACCAGGAATACCAGGATTTACCCATCAGTTCACAAAAAGAATACCTGAACGATTACCTGGAATTTGGAAATGATAATATGCAGGCTACTAATGTAAAGACAAGTGATTTAAAGAACCGGGAAATACCTGTAACAATAGAAGGTGATGTGGATTTAAGCAATTATGTAAATAATATTTCCGGCGATAAATATGTGAGCATAGACTTTTTTCCGAAGACACTGGAAAAATTTATGCCAGATGAAAAACGGGTTGGCGGTTACGATTTTGATGATGTTATGACTTTTGAAGACGAAATATCGCTTACTATTCCTGCAGGTTCAAAGTTTGTGGATATACCAGAAAAAACAGCATTAAATTATGAAGGATATGAGTTTAGCGGAGAATATACTGTTGCAGGGAATAAACTAACACTCCACAAAAAAATCGTTATAAAAAATAACATGATTAAGAAGAGTGATTTTGAAAACTGGAAAAAATTTCTTGGTACTATTAAAGAATTCAGCGGGTATTTATTAAGCGTTACAAAAAAATAATTAGGGGCATGAAAAAATATTTTCAGCAGGTTTTAATGTGTATATGTATTTGTGCAGCATGCATGGTGCCTGTTGCTTTAAATGCACAGGATTTTATTGATGAAGATTTTCTTGATAATATTGAAGCAAACGCAAAATTTATGTGGGCCGAACCTGCGGCTGCGTTTGCAGTTACAACTACCCCGGCAAAATGGAATGATCAATCAGCCGTGGTAATAGGATATAAGCGCAGCATCATGTTCGATAAGAAAAACAGCGGAGGTTTTTTTAGCGCAAGACAGAAAAATGTGTTCTTCTTTGAAAAAGTAAGGTTTAAAATACAACTGCACGATAAAAATGCTGTTCAGGCTTTTTCTGAAATTTATTTCCGTTACAGTGCAAAAGAAGATGGGTTTACTGCAAGAATTATAAAACCGGGAGGGGAAACAAATGCAGTTGATCTGAAAGAAGCAATAGAACTGGAACGTGCAAGCGATATCCCTGAATTTTTTAAAAGTTTTTTTGATCAGACTTCAGGCGCACAATCTCGTTATTACAAAGTAGCAATACCCAATCTTGAACCGGGCGATATTCTTGAATACGCATCTTATACAAAAAGCAAGCTGGATGTACGTGGTTCAGGGTTTGTTGAGTTTGATCCGCAATATGAAATTTGCAGCAAGGGTTATCCGCTTATGTATAATGAGATTGATATTGAAACAGACGAAAAATCTTTTTTCAAATCATTGTCATTAAACGGTGCGCCAGAGTTTAAAAAAGAAAATGGCGATGATAAGGATTTCTATCGTTATGTTTTTACAGACAGGGACAGGGATGTAGAAAAAGATGTAAACTTTGTAAGTAAGCTGTTGGTTTATCCCGTTGTAAAATTCCAGGTAATTTATGCCAATAGCGAAAACGTAAAAGGTTTGCTAATAGGCGGCAAGGGGGAATTGAAAAATGGGTTTAATAAGGAAGAACTTGCTTTACGTGCTTATGAAACTTATGCTGATGCAGGCGCCAATTGGTCAGATCCTAATGGGGCATATGCGCTTTATTATTCCTGCTCAGAAGAATTGAAAAAGCTTGGCGCAAAAGACTGGCAGGAACAGGAATTTATAAAACGGGCCTATTACATGATTAGGGATAAAGTTGTTTTTCGCAGCACTTATTTGCCTGACAGGTGGTTTGCCTTCGCATTCTCATTATTGCTTACACGGCACGATATAAAAAATGAACTGGTTATAAGCAGTACTAATACGGTTGGTAAATTAAAAGACATTTTATTTGATGATGAGATAAGGTATGCGGTTAAAGTGAATGATAAGCTTTATTTCAATTGTACGGATCATTCATTGCCGGGAGAGTTGATACAATCCTTATTGGGCAATGATGCATATATTGTAAGCGAGCCTGATAAAAAGAAACGTACACAAACGATAACTGATTTTAAACTGCCAAATGCTACAGCAGCAGATAATACGGTTAACTATACCATTAATTCCTCTTTGAGCGCAGATTATAATAATGTAGTAGTTGCAAGAACCAGCAATTATACCGGGTTGCTAAAAACCAGTTATATAAGCAATGCAATGCGGCTTACAACTTATATGGTTGATGATTATAAAAGTTATGGTGGCAACCCGCCAACTGAAAAAATGAAGGCACGGGAGCAGGAAGAATATGAGAAATCTGTAAAAGCCATCAAAGAAGAATTTAAAAAAGCAAAACCTGATTTTGTGAAAGGGGAACTTGAAAAAGAGTTTCATCAAAAAGTAAAATTTACCGATTTTAAAATTATCAGCGATGGGCGTACTGATAAAAAGAAAGATCTTATTTACACCGAAGAATTTGAACTGCCCGGACAGGTACGAAAAGCCGGGAAAAAATACCTGGTAAACCTAACTGGGTTAATGGGCCCTCAATTGCAGGTAAAGAAAGATGAACGGGAAAGGAAATACGATATTAATGTAGGTTATCCCAGAACTATAAGCTGGACAATTAATTTTAAAGTTCCGGATGGCTATACAGCTTCTGGCATTACAGAATTAAATACCAATGTAGAAAATGAAACGGGCAAGTATAGTTGTGAAGCAAGTCAGGATGCAAACGGCGTTGTGTTGAAAATTACAAAAGTGTACAAGAATGCAAACATTTCAAAAGACAAATGGAAAGACATGCTTGCTTTTATAGATGCAGCTTACAATAATTCTTACAAATACATTTTATTAAAACCAAAAGGGTAAGGCGGGGAATTGCTGATTTTGACATTTTTTAGTTTATGCAACTAAAATAAAAACGTCACTGAAATTATCTCAGTGACGTTTTTATTTTGAATGATTTTTTAAATCAATTCTATGGCTTAACTCATATAACTTTCTACAGGCTCGCAGGTGCAAATAAGATTTCTGTCGCCGTGTGTATTATTAATTCTTGCAACGCTTGGCCAGAATTTATTTTTTACAACATAGGCTAATGGAAAAGCAGCATCTTCTCTTGAGTAAGGATGGTTCCATTCTGTACTGCAAATGGTCCATTGCGTATGCGGGGCATTCTTTAAAACGTTGTTTGTTTTATCTGCCTTACCGCTTTCAATAGCTTTTATTTCTTCGTATATGCTAATCATGGCATCACAAAAACGATCCAGCTCAGCTTTGTCTTCGCTTTCTGTTGGTTCAATCATTATAGTGCCGGGAACCGGAAAACTCATTGTTGGTGCATGAAAGCCGTAATCAATTAAACGTTTGGCCACATCTTCTGCTTCAATGCCTGCGCTGGTTTTAAACGGACGAAGGTCTACAATAAACTCGTGTGCGCAAGTACCACCTTTGCCAAGGTATAGGATTGGATAATATTTTTCCAGCCTTGCACGCATATAGTTTGCATTAAGGATTGCATATTCTGTAGAACGCTTCATGCCTTCTGCGCCAAGCATTTTTATGTATGCATAACTAATAAGAAGGATAGAAGCAGAACCATAATTAGCTGCGGATACTGCACCTGTTTCATTAACTGATACATGGCCGGGCAGGTAAGGTTTTAATTTATCATTTACGCAAATAGGGCCCATGCCGGGGCCACCGCCGCCATGTGGTATTGCAAATGTTTTGTGCAGGTTAAGGTGACAAACATCTGCGCCAATCATACCGGGAGATGTAAGTCCAACCTGCGCATTCATATTAGCACCGTCCATGTAAACCAATCCTCCGTTAGCATGAACTGTTTCGCAAATTTCAATAATGCTTTCTTCAAATACGCCGTGTGTAGAAGGATAAGTAACCATTAAAGAAGAAAGGCTGTCTTTATACTGAACAGCTTTTGCTTTAAGATCTGTTACATCAATGTGGCCTTCATCATCACTTTTTACAACTACTACTTTCATGCCTGCCATTACAGCACTTGCAGGATTGGTACCATGCGCAGAAATAGGAATAAGCACAACATTACGGTGTACATTTCCATTAGCAATATGGTAATTGCGGATAGCTAGCAAACCTGCATATTCTCCCTGCGCACCACTATTGGGTTGAAGGCTGCAGGCAGTAAAACCGGTTATCTTACATAAATAATCGCTTAGTTCATCTGTAATCTGTTTGTAACCCAGCGCCTGGTTTGCAGGCACAAATGGATGAAGTCCGCCAAACTCTGGCCAGCTTACAGGAATGAGTTCTGTAGCAGCATTTAATTTCATGGTGCAACTGCCCAATGAAATCATAGAAGTATTAAGCGATAAATCTTTGTTTTCTAAAAATTTAAGGTAACGCATCATCTGGCTTTCGCTATGGTGCGTATTAAAAACGGCCTGCATTAAAAATGGAGTAGTTCTTTTTAATGTTGCAGGAATTGATGAATGCGCATCATCATTATTGAAACTGATAGCTGCAATATGTTTGCCGCTGGCAGTTTCAAATACAGAAACTATTTGCAGCAAATCTTTTTGCATGGTAGTTTCATCAATGCTGATGCCAATATAGTTGTCATCAAAATAACGGAAATTGATTTGATGCAATTCCGCTACTTCCTTAATTTTTGCTGTATCGGTACATTTTATTTTAAGTGTGTCAAAGTAACTGCTATTTATATTTTCATAGCCCAGCTCTTTCAATTCGGCTGCCAGTGTGTTTGCGAGCAAAGTAACTCTCTGAGCAATTTTTTTCAATCCTTCTGCGCCATGAAACACGGCGTACATTGCCGCCATGTTGGCCAGCAAAGCCTGTGCTGTACAAATATTTGAAGTAGCTTTTTCTCTTTTTATATGCTGTTCTCTTGTTTGCAAGGCCATACGTAAAGCACGGTTGCCTTTTGCATCTATGCTTACGCCAATTAAGCGGCCGGGAATAGAACGTTTAAAATCATCTTTTGTAGAAAAGAAAGCTGCATGCGGGCCGCCATAACCCATTGGAACGCCAAAACGTTGTGCAGAACCTACTGCGGCATCTGCGCCTAATTCTCCAGGGGGAGTTAGCAATGTAAGCGCAAGAAGATCTGTTGCCATTACCACGTATCCACCCGAGGTATGAATTTTATCAATGAATGAACGATAGTCTTCAACAGAACCATTGTCGTTTGGATATTGAAGCAATGCGCCGAAAAAAGTATTGTCTATTGCCGCAGTCTTATAATCGCCATAAACTATTTGTATGCCAATTGGTGTGGCCCTTGTAAGCAACACATCTTTTGTTTGCGGAAATGTTGCGTCGTCTACAAAAAATTTGGGTTGTTTTATTTCATCTGTTTTGTTTACATGATGAAAGAACATTGACATTGCTTCTGCTGCTGCTGTGCCTTCATCAAGCAAAGAAGCATTTGCTATTGGCAATGCAGTTAAATCTGTTACCAGTGTTTGATAATTGAGCAGGCTTTCAAGACGCCCTTGAGATATCTCTGCCTGGTAAGGTGTGTATTGTGTATACCAACCCGGATTTTCAAAAATATTGCGAAGTATAACACTAGGTGTAATGGTGCCATAGTAACCCTGACCGATATAATTTTTAAAGACTTTGTTTTTTGCTGCTATTGTTTTCAGTTCCTGCAGGTATTCAAACTCACTTTGAGGTGTTGGCCTATCTAATGGTTTTTTAAGGCGTATAGAAGCAGGAATGGTTTTGCCAATCAGCTCTTCAATATCCTTTACACCTATAACGGGTAACATTTCGCGGGTAGCGGCTTCGTTTACTCCAATATGTCTTGCCTGAAATTCTGTGGATTGCTGCTCAAAAAGATTCATAATTATGTAGTGGGTTGACCTTTAAAGAAGTTGCAAAGTTAATGTTTTGAATGGCAGAAAGCACCGTTATAAGCAAGCAGTGCATAGCTTGGGGAAATCTCTGATAACCAGCACTGGTGGCGGGTTTGCATATAGTCAAATCTGTTATTAAGACCCGCAACAATAACCTCTGCCTTTAGTCTGGGGTTTTATAATGTAAGCGACTCACGGCTTTAGCCAAATTATTCGGCTAAAGCCAATTAAAAGAACCGCTACAAACCCTGGCCTAAAGGCGCAGGGTTAACAAGAAACACAATTGGCAGGTTTTGAATATTGTATAAGCAGATCCTTAAAGCTATGCAAGTTGAACTGAGCGTAGCAAGGATGCTTCATCTGTGTTACTTCTGCTGGTTACACAAAAGATTTTGTAACTAAACAACAGTGAATAATGAGAATTGTTTACGATTGTTTTTGAATGATTACAGGCGATGCTGTTTGAGTGGATGTTGTATTGATGTTTGTAGTTTCAAGTTGTTCTTCTTCACGCATTTGATCGCTTGTTTTCCTGCTGCCATCGTGGCTCCAGCCGGGCGGGCCGAACAGATAACCGAGTTTTTCTTTTATGCCGATGTCTTTGCGGCGCAGATCTTCTCCAATGCTGTTGAACTCGTGAAAAATTATATTGACTGGCGATTGGTTATCCAGGTTTTTAGTGAGGCCGTATTTTACATGCTGATAATTTTCTTCTGGCAGTTCTGCCTGGAAGGTGCCAAATATTTTGTCCCAGATAATAAGGAACATACCCATGTTTTTATCGAGGTATTTTGGATTTGATGCATGGTGCACACGATGATGCGATGGTGTAACGAGAATATACTCCAGCCAGCCAAGTTTATTTATTTTTTCTGTATGTACAAGTATGCCCCAGATTTGCGTGGCAGCATAAACAAAAGCAATATCCAGGGGTTTAAAACCAAGCAATGCAATTGGAATAAAATAAATAAACCTGTACAAAGGTTCCATTACAGAAGAGCGAAAACCAACAGTAAAATTAAATTGCGCCGAAGAGTGATGCGTTACATGCGTAGCCCAGAACAATCTTATGTGATGATCTGCACGGTGCAGCCAGTAGTACATAAAATCTTCTGCTATAAACAAAATCACCCAATAGCGCCACCCGCTTTCCATTTCTCCGAAACGATGATTATAGAAAAAGGTAAGTATAATGCCAATGTAAATACCCCTGAATAAAACATCTATAGCAGCATTAATAAGCATGAGGTAAACATTCTGAACGGTATCTTTCAGTGTATAAGTTGCCTGTCGCTGTATATTGCTCAGCAAAATTTCTACTCCTATCACCACAATGTACAATGGTGTGCTAATGAGGATTAACCAGGTTTCTTTTAATGTTGTATCCATTGCGCTGCAAAAGTACTGAATCTGTTGGATCGGGTATAATAGCACTGGGCTATACCCAGTGCTAAATATACAACGCTCTTTCAGAGCTTGTTTAATCTATCCTCGCATTGTAGCACTGGGCTATACCCAGTGCTTTGTATGCACCGCTCTTACAGAGCTGTATGGTATTTAAAAAATCAGACCCCTGAAATGGCGATGTATGCAAGCGAATGGCGCAGCCCTTCGCAAAAACAAATCTTTGGAAAACATTTCACATAATAGCACTGGGCTATACCCAGTGCTTTGTATGCACCGCTCTTACAGAGCTATGTGGTATTTAAAAATGAAATCCCTGAAATGGCGATGTATGCAAGCGAGGGGCGGAGTCCATCGCAAAAACAAATCTTTGCAAAACATTTCACATAATAGCACTGGGCTATACCCAGTGCTTTGTATGCACCGCTCTTTCAGAGCTATGTGGTATTTAAAAAATCAAAGCCCTGAAAGGGCGATGTATGCAAGCGAATGGCGCAGCCCTTCGCAAAAACAAACCTTTGCAAAACATTTCACATAATAGCACTGGGCTACACCTAGCGCTAAATATACACAGCTCTTTCAGAGCTATGTGGTATTTAAAAAATGAAATCCCTGAAATGGCGATGTATGCAAGCGAGGGGCGGAGTCCATCGCAAAAACAAATCTTTGCAAAACATTTCACATAATAGCACTGGGCTATACCCAGTGCTTTGTATACACCGCTCTTTCAGAGCTATGTGGTATTTAAAAAATCAAAGCCCTGAAAGGGCGATGTATGCAAGCGAATGGCGCAACCCTTCGCAAAAACAAACCTCACACACAAAACAGTCTCACACATAACAAAATAATTTATTTATCTCATCGCGATTATACTCTCAATCAAAGGAATATTTTTATGATGAAGTATAAATTAAACCTTGTCAAATGGGACAATCGCTGGTAAAAAATTATGTGCACATAATTTTTAGCACAAAACACAGGGAGAGGTTTATTAAAGAAGAAATTGAAGATAAGCTATATGACTATATTGGCAGTGTTTGCGTTGCATTAGGTTGCCAACCGTTGAAAATTGGAGGGTATGATGATCATGTACATATCTTGTGTATGCTTTCAAAAACAATTACACTTTCCAGTTTATTGGAAAAAATAAAATCACACTCTTCTAAATGGTTTAAAACAATTGATAAAAGCCTGGAAAGATTCTATTGGCAGAATGGTTATGGTGCATTCTCTGTTAACCCCTCTCAGGTAAATACTGTTATCAAATATATTTCAAATCAAAGGGCATACCACAATCATATTTCTTTCCAGGATGAGTTCAGGACCTTTCTGAAAAAATACGAAGTAGAATATAATGAAATTTATGTGTGGGATTAATGACTCGTTGGTATATAAAACCATATGAAATGAATAATTTTGCCCAGCACTGCAAGGGCGGCTTATATAAGCGAAGGGTGAAGCCCTTTGCAAACTACAATGATTAAAAACATGCAAAAAGAATTACCAGCCAATTGGCAAAAAAGATCGGAAGAACACCAAAAAAAATACAAACAGTTTTTGCAAAGGCCCGACAGGAAAAAAGTATTAAAACTTTTGCCGGATTTGAATGAAGAAGCATTTGAAAAAACAGATTGCCTGCAATGCGGTGCCTGTTGCAAAAATTATTCGCCGAGGTTTAAAACACCAGATATAAAAAGAATAGCGAAGCAATTAAAAATGAAAGAGGGTGCGTTTATAGAAACCTATTTACGACTTGATAAGGAGGGTGATTATGTTACACGATCATCTCCCTGTCCTTTTTTGGGTGCAGATAATTATTGCAGCATTTATGAAGACCGGCCATCAGATTGTCATCGTTTTCCATATACGGATGAAGATGTTCTCATTGATCGGCCTTCAATTACGCTAAAGAATGTAAGTTTTTGTCCGATTACTTTTTATGTAATGGAGAAACTGCTGGTGATGGCGAAATAAAAAATTAACCTGTTGTTGTTAACTCTTCATATGCAGCGGTAAGTGGTCTTTGTATACCATCGCCTTTCCATTCTGGTGAGCCAGGAATTTCAGTAGCTTTTAAAATATCTTCTTTTGATTTTCCCGCTTTTATCTGACTGCTGGTATAATCAAGCAAATTAGAGAGATAAGTTTGAAATGCTTTTACATCATCTCTTGTGCCCGTAACGTTATACCCATCTGCTGCATGACCAAAAACATAAGTTGTTTTCTTGCCAAATTTTTTCATGCCCTGCTCAAGTACATTTATCCAGCTTTTGATATTGGCACCGGCAGAACGATCGATAAACGGGTGACGGCGATTAAAAACTAGATCGCCCATATGCACGATGTCTTGTTTTTCAAAATGAACAAGGCTGTCGCCATTTGTATGCCCTGCGCCATAATAATACAATCCATATTTTACGCCTGCTTCTTTTACGTTCCATACAGAGCCAAAGGTTTCGTTAGGATATAATTGTTTGTCTTCTGTTTTTTGTGCAATGGCAACTGTCTTCTGGTTTTTTAAAGAGTTTTCATGCGCCAGCACATTTTCTACAATGCCTTTATATGCAATATTGCCCGAAGTGTGATCTCCGTGATGGTGTGTATTGATCAATAGCTTAAACGGTTTGTCGCTTTTCTTTTTTAGTTCATCAATAAGATGCTGCGATTGTTCGGGAAACTGAGAATCTACAGTAATGATTCCTTCTTTACCAAGCGCAAAAAGAATGGTTCCACCTTTTTCTGTAAATATGCCAGCATCATCTGTAAGCATGGTTATTTTAAAACCAGGTTGCTGCCATAGTGCAGCCAGCATTTCTTTTTGTGCAAGTAATACACCTGCTGCAGTAAATGCAGTATTACGAAGAAAAATACGGCGTTGCATATTGATTGTTTTATGATTTATAAATTAGTATTCCAGTTTTCTTATAGCCGGAGCTTTAAAAGTAGTAATGATTACTACCAGCAAAGTCATGCAGCCTCCAAAAACAACAGACGGTACATTGCCCATCATTTTTGCAGTAACGCCGCTTTCAAATTGCCCCAGTTCATTACTGGAGTTGATGAACATAGAGTTTACACTCATTACCCGCCCACGCATATTGTCTGGTGTTTTTAATTGCATAATGGTGCCTCTTACCACAACGCTTACGCCATCAAGCATTCCACTAATCATTAATGCTGTAAAAGAAAGCCAGAACACTTTTGATAAAGCGAAAGTGATAATGCAAATGCCAAACCCAGCTACAGCAAATAGTAATTTTTTACCCTGCTGTTTCTGCATCGGGAACAGGGTTAATAAAATAACAATACAAATAGAGCCAATATCAGATGCGGCATTTAAAAAACCATAACCGCGTGGTCCTATTTTTAAAATATCCCTTGCAAAAACAGGCACTAAAGCTACAGCACCACCAAACAATACAGCAAAAAGATCAAGCGATAAAGCCCCCAATACTTCTTTAGTATTGAGTACAAAACGCAAACCGTCTTTTACACTGTCCCAAGTTTTTTTCTCACCTCTTTCATTTAACGGAGGTTTTGGTTTTAACTGAAACATGTTAATAAGCGCAATAAATATAAGCGATGCAATGCAGGTAAGCGTTCCGGTAGTACCAAGTCCGGCAATTAAAAAACCACCTGCAGCATGTCCGCAAACAGAAGCAGTTAACCATGTGCCCTGGTTCCAGGTGGTAGCATTTTGTAAATGTTTTTTAGGTACTATAGCAGCAAGAATAACATTAAATGTAGGGCCAACAAAAGAGCGGATAATGCCTGTGCCGAAGATAGTAGCGTAAATACAAATGGCAATCCAGTGATTGGTTAAATGCTGTGCAGTAAACTTAGTAGAAATCGTAAGCAATATTAACGCAGCAAGTAAATACAATGCTACGCCGCGTAAGATCAGTTTTCTTTTTTCACTTAGATCTATAGTATGGCCTGCATACAGTGCCATAGAAAAAGCAGGTAAAAATTCTGCAAGGCCTATAAGTCCGATAGCAAGTGGTGCATTAGTAAGATTGTACATCCACCAGCCTACTAGGGTGCTCATCATGCGTAAGCCCATAATAAAAAGAAACCTGCCTGTAAGAAGTACCCTGAATTCTTTTTGTTTTACTGAAGCAAATGGATCGGCTGACTGCGTAAGACTAATCATTTATTGGGTTGCCATTATATAAATAAAGATAGGAATTTTTGCAGGAGGAAATATTATTAAGAGATTAAAGGAAGTTTAATAAATCTGCGCATCTGCGGCTATAAGTTTCACGCAAAGAAAAGCTACAAGCTGCAAGCTATTAGCTGCAAGCCTTTAAACAAAACAGAACGCTGATTTTGATGATTCATAAGATAGCTATGATTTTATACTCTACTCTTCATCAAACCTCAAAAAAATCATCACAATCTGCGTTCAATTCTTCTTCATCGAAGATGCTCCCCGTGTATCGCCTCAAAAGCTATTGTCTCTGTGGTAAAGAAAGCTACAAGTTGTTAGCTATTAGCTACAAGCTTAGTAGTTTCGAAGAAACACTCCGTGTATTGCCTTAATAGTTATCGTCGATAAGTGTTCTGTGTTTCTCTGAGTTATCTGTGTCTCTGTGGTAAAGAAAGCTACAAGTTGTTAACGATTAGCTGCAAGCCTTTAAACAAAACAGAACGCTGACTTTTATGATTCATAAGATAGCTATGATTTTATACTCTACTCTTCATCAAACCTCATAAAAATCATCACAATCTGCGTTCAATTCTTCTGCATCGAAGATGCTTCCCGTGTCTCTGTGGTAAAGAAAGCTACGGCAATGAAAAATAATGCTGCCCATTCTCCAAATCCATATCAAGTGCATCTGTTATAACTTTCAAATGCTTTTCATTTCCCAGGAAATCTGCATTGGAGGCGTCTACAAAAATAGTTTTTATGTTGTGTTGCTTTATATAGTTGGTATACGTTTCCTGCAGGTTAAAAAGATATTCATCCGGAATAGATTGTTCGTAACTGCGGTTGCGTTTTTTTATATTCTGCTGCAATTTGTTTACAGGTGTGTGCAGGTAAATAAGCACATCGGGCTGAACCAATTGCTGATGAATAATATCAAACAAACGCTGGTATAAATGAAACTCCTGTTCTGGCAGGTTTACTTTTGCAAACAACAGGCACTTGGTAAAAAGATAATCAGATACTGTTACACTCTGAAAAAGATCTTTTGTATGAATAAGTTCTTTTAACTGCTTATACCGTTCTGCCATAAAAAAAAGCTCCAGCGGAAAAGCAAATTGTTTTGGATTGCTGTAAAACTTTGGCAAAAACGGATTGTCTGTAAATTCTTCCAGCACCAGCCGTGCATTATAGTGCCTTGACAGTATATGCGCAAGAGTAGTTTTTCCGGCCCCTATATTTCCTTCAATAGTAATGAAGTGATGGTTCATACTTGGTGTGCTAAAAACGCTGGTTTCTTTGCAATAGTAAGGCCTTAATTAATTAAACTGCAGAAAACTTTTTCACAGGCAAAGGATCTGTGCAGGCTTTCAATAATTGTGCAATGGTTTTCTTAAGAACAGGATGCTGATAAGCGGGCGCAATTTCATTCAATGGTTCAAGCACAAACCTCCGGTTGGCCATTTGGGCATGTGGTATGGTAACCAGTTTTGTGTGTATAATTTCTTTATTAAACAACAGGATATCAATATCTATGGTTCTGGCTCCATATTTTTCGGCCCGCTTTCGGCCCAGTTCTTCTTCTATGGCAAGCAATGCTTTCATCAATTCATCGGCAGAAAGCTGCGTGGATAGTTGCAATGCCTGGTTTAAAAATGCAGCCTGGTCTGTTTTTCCCCATGCCGCTGTTTCATATAACGCAGAGCGTTGATTGATTTTTCCACATGCAGCTTCAACAAGGCGGGCAGAATCCTGCAAATATTGCTGCCGATTGCCTACATTGCCGCCTGTCAGTAAATAAACTGTATTCATACTTTGTAACAAAATGCCGTTTTCAAATATCTTTATTTTTAACGGCTTACTAAAATAGTATTATACCATGCGGCAATTCTTTAAAATGTTTTTTGCATCACTGCTTGCAATATTCGTGGTGTCATTTATAGGGCTTCTTCTTATCATTGGCTGGATAGCTGCTATTTCCAACAGCCTGTCTTCAGATAAACCTGTTGTTGCTGCCAAAAGTGTTTTGTATATAGATCTGGGACAATCTATCAACGAGCAGGCTAAAGACAATCCATTGTCAGGATTCAATGGTAACGATCAGTTTGATTCACCTGGCTTGTTTGATATGGTAAGACTGATTAAATATGCAAAAGCAGATACAACAATAAAAGGTATTTATATTAAATGCGCAGACAATGCAAACGGATTTGCTACATCTGATGAACTGCGCAATGCATTGCTTGATTTTAAAACCAGCCATAAGTTCATTTACGCCTATGCAGATGTTATTTCGCAAAGGGCTTATTATGTAGCAAATGTTGCGGATAAAATATACTGTAATCCTAAAGGTGGATTAGAATGGAAAGGCTTTGCATTGCAATATATGTTTTTTAAGCAGGCACTGGATAAACTTGGTATTGAACCACAGATTTTTTACGCAGGTAAGTTTAAAAGCGCAACAGAGCCATTCAGGACAGATAAAATGACCGATGCCAATAAACTTCAGTCTTCTGTTTTCCTCAATGATTTGTACAATCGTTTTTTAATTGAAACTTCCGAAGCAAGAAATATTGATACCGCTTTGTTGCACCAGTATGCAAATACAATGGCCATTCAAACAACAGATGATGCGGTAAAATATAAATTGATTGATGGCGCCATGTACGATGATGAAGTAAAAGATGCGCTGAAAGAAAAACTTGGACTTGGAAAAGAGAGCATCAGCAAAATCAATTTTATTGAAGCAGGCAAATACGCAAAAGCGGTTAGCTATAAAAACAGTTCGGGTACAGATAAGATTGCATTAATTTTTGCGCAGGGAGATATTGTAGATGGCAAAGGCGATAAAGGACAGATTGGAGGAGACACTTACCGCACACTTATCCGCAATGCAAGAATGGATGAATCAATAAAAGCAATTGTGGTGAGGGTAAACAGTGGTGGTGGCAGCGCTATGGCCAGCGAAAATATGTGGCGTGAGCTGGAACTGGCAAAAAAACAAAAACCTGTTGTATTAAGTTTTGGTGATTATGCTGCGTCTGGCGGATACTATATGTCTTGCGGAGCTGACAGCATTTTTACACAAGCCAATACGCTTACAGGTTCAATTGGTGTATTTAGTATTGTGCCCAACCTTCAAAAACTTTTCAATGATAAGCTAGGTATTACTTTTGATGGCGTTAAAACAAGTCAGTATGCTGATGCGCCAACGGCCAGCCGTCCACTAAGCGATGCGGAGAAAAAATTTTTACAAAATGATGTAGATAGTATCTACAATACTTTCTTACACCGCGTTTCTGCAGGAAGAAAAATTAATGTAGCGCTGGTAGACAGTATCGGACAGGGAAGGGTTTGGACAGGTACAAAAGGAATTGATATTGGCCTTGCCGATAAAATTGGCGGCCTGCAGGATGCGATTGATTGTGCAGCAAGAATGGCTAAAACTTCATCGTACAAAATAAAAGAATACCCCGAACCATTAAGCTGGTTGGAAACACTCTTTGGGGGCTACAAAAAAAGCCTGCAATCAAAAGCAATGAAAGAAGAACTGGGAGAGGAGGGAGCAAACATTTTCAATTCTATTAAGCGTATAAAGCAGTCGGTTGGCAGTGCACAGGCACGGTTACCATTTGATGTAGATATTCATTAGTCCGAAGTCATTAGTCGGTAGTCAATACTTGTTGCGCAGTTAACAAATGATTTTTGCTGCAAAAATTTTTATAAGATAGTTTTGTTCGAAATAACAAACCTGCATGGATAAGCCGTATAATCAATGGAAAGGAATGCTGGCAATAACAAGGGCGTCTTTAAAGGCAACCTTCAGAAGCCCGCAGGCAGTATTTTTCAGTTTATTTTTCCCTGTTGTATTAATAGTAATTTTTGGTGCATTAAGCGGGGGTAGCGGCATTTCGTTTGACGTTGCATTTGATCGTAATGCTGATACGACAAATTTTGTTTATAAAGCTATTAACGGCAACAATGCATTTACAGTAAAAAAAGGTACAGAGGCCGACCTGGAGGATAGGTTGAAAAAAGGCAGGATTACGGCCATCATCAACATCAAAAAAAGTACTGACGCAAAATCTGGTTACGAAATTCATTTGAAAAGTACTACCGCCAGCATGCGTGACCTGCCAGTGTTGAAGACTGTATTGAACCAGATGATCACCCAAATTAACAACAGGAACCAGCAGGAAACTTATACCTACGCAAAAGTTACAGAAGATGTAGAAACTGTACGCTCGTATAAAGCCATTGATTTTTATTTGCCAGGTATGCTTGGGTTTTCATTGATAGGTGCATCTGTTTTTGGTGTAGCGTTTGTTTTCTTTTCGCTTCGCGAAACACTTGTACTTAAACGCATGTATGCTACACCTATCCGCCGGGGGTATATTGTATTGGGAGAAGGGATAGGCCGTATTGTTTTTCAGTTAACAACTGCTGTTGTACTCATTTTATTTGGCAAATATTTCTATGGGTTTACGCTTGCAAACGGGTGGGTAACTTTTTTTGAATTGATGCTACTGAGTTTTCTCGGTCTTGTTGTATTTATGGGTTTTGGCTTTATTATAAGCAGTATTGCAAAAAACCAGAACGTTATTCCCATCTATGCCAACCTGTTTATGTTTCCGCAGTATTTTTTATCGGGCACATTTTTTTCACGGAATGCATTGCCGCAGGGTATACAGCCAATATTAAAATATCTTCCGCTTACTGCACTGAATGATTCAATGAGAAAAGTATCTTTTGAAGGCATGCATGTGTGGCAAACGCCTTCCGAAGTATTTATACTTCTTGGATGGTGCATTGTTATATACACAATAGCGATAAAAGTTTTTAAATGGGATTAGTGCTGTTTTTGGTTACTAAAAAAATAATATGCGGTTTATAAAACTTGCCCTCATCAGTGCAGTAATTTTATTTGGCATCATCTGGCTTATTTCTTTGCTGCTGCCTTCGCATGTTCGCATATCGAGGGCAGTTGATATTAATGCGCCGGTGGAAAAGATCCGTCCTATGCTGGCGGATATACAACAGTGGGAAAAATGGAATGACTATATTAAAGTGTACCACAACAAGATTGCTGAAACTGATATGCTGAAGGCAGACGAGATTGCTATTTTTATTACAGCTAAAACAGATACACTGGTAACAGCAGACTGGCAACAACCTTCCGGCAATAAATTTGGCAGTGGTTTTGCAATAATCAGTAATGGCAACCAAAAGGGGCATACCACCGTACAATGGTATTTTGATTTTCATGTGAAGTGGTATCCCTGGGAAAAATTTCAAAGCATTGTATATGATCAGCAATTAGGACCGATCATGGAAAAATCACTGGCTGAGTTAAAGAAAGATGCCGAAACCGCGAACTAATTTTAGGTTCAACCGTAGAGTAAAAGCCGTTCAGGATATTTTAAAACGTATTTTTTAAAATCAAACAATAAAAACCATGAAATCGTTTTTGATTGCAGCCGCAATAAGCCTGGTTTCTTTAAGTGCCGGTGCACAGAAAGTAAATACGCAGAGCCCGATTGCTGAAGTAAAAGGGTCTACTGCCAGTGGTACTACTATTTATGTTAGGTACAACCAACCTTCAGTAAGAGGGCGTACAATTGGAAAAGATCTTGAACCATTGCCTGGAAAAGTATGGCGCACAGGTGCAGACTCTGCCACTGTTTTTGAAGTAAACAAAGATGTGAAAGTGGAAGGAAAAACGCTTAAAGCCGGACGCTATGCGCTTTTTACCATTGCCAACGGTGATGACTGGACGATTATTTTCAATACTGATGTTCATAAGTGGGGAGCGTTTAGCTACAAAGAATCTGCAGATGTACTTAGGGTAAATGTAAAAGCAGGAAAGGCCACTCCTTTTGCTGAGAAGTTTACCATTACTATTTCCAAAGCCGGCAAAGTAGATTTGCTTTGGGGCAACAGCGATGTAAGTTTTAAAGTAGAGTAAGGGTTACTCAAATAATATTGTAAAACGCACCATCCGGTGCGTTTTTATTTTATACTAATGCTTCACCACATAGGCTCAATAGAAACAATAGAAGCACAATAGATTTGATGCTTATGTGAACCTATGTTTCTATGATTCTATGTGGTTAAAAAATCTGGCCCTGTAATAATTCTGGGTACTCAAACTACACGGGATGCTTGCCGCATGACAGTGAAGTGGCTTATTGCTTGCTAACTTTCATTGTCAATAAGAATCTGCGCATCTGCGGCTTATGATCAAACCTCAGCAATAACCTCAATGATTGTGGCGTAAGTTTTTTGAAGTTCTTCTTTTGTAATGCAATAAGGAGGCATAATATATACTGTATTGCCAAGTGGCCGTATATAAACACCTTTTTGTAAAGCATTTTTTGTAATGGTTGCAGCAATATTATTGAGGTAGCCATCTTTCCCCTGTTCAATTTCAAATGCAATGATGGTGCCTAGCTGCCGGATGTTTTTTATAGGGAGATTGTTTTCTTTTTTAAGCTGATTAACAAATGAAGTGTTTAATGCAACAATTTGCTGAATACTTTCAATGCAGGTTTCTTTCTCAATAAGATCCATGCTTGCAAGTGCGGCGGTGCATGCCAGTGGATTAGCAGTAAATGAATGGCCGTGAAAAAATGTTTTTAATTTGTCTTCGCTGGTAAAAGCATCCACAATATGTTGTGCAGCCGCAGTTACGCCAAGCGCCATGGTTCCTCCCGTAAGTCCTTTGGACAAACAAATAATATCTGGTTTCTCATTGCAATACCCGCATGCAAAAAGTTTTCCTGTTCTGCCAAAGCCAGTCATTACCTCGTCTGCAATACAAACTATGTTATGTTCTTTTACTTTGTGCAATAGTTCATCCATTAGCCCTGCTTCATACATTTTCATACCGCCTGCTCCTTGCAGCAGCGGTTCGTAAATAAATGCTGCAATTGAATTGCCTTCTTTTGCAATTAATGCTTTTAGAGTATCTATATTTTCTGTTGATGGGGTATCTATAAAAATTACTTCAAACAATTTATCATGAAATGCGAGTGTAAAAACGCTTCTGTCGCTCATGCTCATAGCGCCAAATGTATCTCCATGATAGCTGTTATTGAAAGCAAGCACTTTTTTCCTTGAATTTTCTTTGCTCTTTGCTAGCGACTCATTGTTAGCAGCTTCTTTATTCCACCAATATTGCAAAGCCATTTTAATAGCCACTTCTGTTGCAGTAGAGCCATTATCAGAATAAAATATTTTTGAAAACTGCCCCGGTAGTTTTGGCAGAAGGCGTTCAGCAAGTTCAATAGCAGGTTTGTGTGTAAAGCCGGCAAAGATTACCTGTTCAAGAGTTTTGGCTTGTTCGTAAATTTTTTCAGCAATATATGGGTGCGCATGTCCGTGAATGGTTACCCACCAACTGCTAATAGCATCAATATAATGGTTGCCGTGTTCATCAATTAAATAAACACCTTCTGCTTTAATAACAGGTATTGGATCGGTAGCATTTTTTAATGAAGTAAAAGGGTGCCAGATAACGGCTTTATCGCGTTGCTGTAAGTTCATGCGCAAATGTAGTTTTTATAGTCTTTAGTTAGCACCGGGCCACACCAGTGCTTAATTATGCATCGCTCTTTCAGAGTTATGTGAAAAAAATGGCAGAGCCCTGAAAGGGCGATGTATAAAAGCGAATGGCGCAGATCTTCGCAAAAAAATAAAACTTTCGCACAACACTTTGCATTGTAGCACTGGGCTATACCCAGTGCTGAACTATACACCGATCTTTCAGAGCTATACGGTAATAAAAAAATGGCAGAGCCCTGGAAGGGCGATGTATAAAAGCGAATGGTGCAGCCCTTCGCAAAAAAGAACCTTTCGCAAAATTGCCGCTCAATGTTATACTGTACAAGTGTGCGACGCAACGATATTGCCATGAAAACCAATGCTTGGCTCCCCCAAAAGACATTTAATAGCAGGTTGATAATAATCTTAAGCTGGTGCAACGCTTAAACTATATTGTTTGTCAAAGTGCAGAACGGATGACAGACAACAACAAATTAATCAGGGATTGCCTGCGTGGTGAGCCTGCTGCCCAGCGTATGCTGTATGAGCAGTATGCCTCTTCCATGCTAGGTGTCTGTTACCGTTATACAAAGAGCATGAACGATGCTGAAGACGTATTACAGGAAGCGTTTGTAAAAGTTTTCAGGCATTTGCACCAGTTTGAAGGAAAGGGCGAACTGGGTGCATGGATAAGAAGAATTATGGTGACTACTGCTATTAATTACCTGAAACGCCATAGCCGCTACCA
Source organism: Chitinophagaceae bacterium (assembly GCA_044227095.1). Taxonomy (GTDB): domain Bacteria; phylum Bacteroidota; class Bacteroidia; order Chitinophagales; family Chitinophagaceae; genus JACMLD01. Next base: position 3,260,291 of record JBGAFV010000001.1, read on the forward strand.
GGCTGATTTGTCGTTTAACAATATTGAACTTCACCCGGTGTCTGCAGATAATCCAGTTGTTACAGCAGATGCAAAAGATTTGGCTGATTTAATACGGCAATTGCCACCCGGTTATCAGGCTATCTTCAACTTGCATGCGGTAGAAGGGTATACACACGTTGAAATTGGAAAGATCCTGGGAATTAATGAAGGCACATCCCGATCTCAATATGCAAGGGCAAGGGCGTTGTTGATTAGCTGGCTGGATAAACAGTCGGGTTCACAAAAAAAAACTAGTTATGCCAGGAAATGATTTTGAAAAACAGGTGCAGCAAAAGATGGACGAATTGAATTTCGTTCCATCGGAAGCCGTATGGCCTGAAGTGGAAAAACAAATTGCTGAACGCAAAAAGCGCAGGGTTATATTTATCTGGCTACCTATGTTGCTTTTATTATTAGGTGGCAGCGCCTTATTCTATTTCTCCGGAAGGAAGAACACCCAAACAACAAAAGAAGAGATCAATTCAAAATCAATTGCTTCACAAAAAAATAATCAAAAAGAAAAAGATAACAGCAATTCATCAGTAAAACAACCACAAACAGCTCAAGTCATTTCAAAAGACAGTATTGCCAACCTGCATACTGCTGTATCTGCAGAAGTAAACAAACAACAGGAAAGTGAAACAGCCAATAACAATACGGCAGGTAAAACAAAAGAAAAGGTTGAGCACAGGATTAAATTGAATCATGCAGCAGGTAAAGTGTATGTAGCAACTGGTATTGATAAGAATAATATTGTTGCCAGCAAATCGTATTCTGAAAAAAAGGAAAACAAGAATAAAGTCATTAAAGTAAGGAGTGAAGAACCTGGTGCCGATGAATTGGCAATTGCTGCAAAAGAACCAGTTTTAAAAAATAAGGTTGATGACCATGCAAAAGAAGCTTTAGATAATAATAAGGATATAGCAACCAGTCCTGCACAGAATGTTATTGCAGTGGACAGTTCTTTGGCAACAACTAATACAAATATTATTGATAGCACCAATGCTGTGGTTAAAGCGGATAGCAGTAAGGCGGCAACTAAAAACAAAAACACCGCTACTGCAAAAATGAAAATGCAATGGGGCGTTAATGCAAGATTGGGAGCATCTTCTGTCTCGGATGGTTTTTCAGGATTGTTTGATAAAAGCTTAGTGAATAGCAACCAAAATGCATCAACTACACCTGGCAATAATAACAATAGTGGCATTTTTAATGGCGGAAGTTTTGCTGCACCTTCTTCACTAAGGTCGGGGTTTTCTTTTGGCCTTGGCGTATTCATCAGCAAACCGCTGGGCAAAAATTTTAGTTTACAAACAGGGCTGAATTATAATTATTACAGTACACAAATGGATGTTGGTGCGAAAATAGACAGTAACAATACTCCAATGCTTCAATACCGTACTGGCGCCTCCTCCTCTTATACCAACAAATTTCATTTTATTGAGCTGCCGGTATTAATAGAAAAGCAATTTGGGAAAACAAGTCGTTTTGCTATTAATGGAGGTTTTTCATTTTCATTGCTTGCCGGCATCAGTGTATTAATGTACGATGCGCAAAAGAGTATTTACATTTCGGATAAAGATTTGATCAATAAATTTCAGGTCAATTTTATTGCGGGTGCAGGTTATCGGTTGTTTCCAAAGTTATTTCCAATTGAGGTTGGCCCGCAGATTAGTTATGGGCTAAGCAATATTTTTGATAAAGATTTGTATGGAAGCAAGCATTTATTTTTTGGCGGCATCCGTGCAAAATTATACCTGCATAAAAATAAATAATAGTGCAACGGTTGTTTTATTACTGCTGTCAGGGTTTGAAACAATGCTTATAATGAAAAAGAATATAACTGCTGTAGCAGCCAACGCAATCCTGGTTTCAAGTGTATTTCTTTTTTCTTCCTGCTTTAAAGACAAATGCACCCGCAATTTTACGATTACTACGCCTGTTTATACAAAGCTGACTGATTTGCGTGCAGCCGTAAAAAGCGAAGCTGCTGCGCCCCTCGTGAATGCCGGCAAACTATATGTGTACAACAACTGGATTTTTTTGAACGAATTGAATAAGGGCATACACGTGATAGACAATAGCAATCCCGCAAAACCAGTAAAAGTTTCTTTTATTAACATACCCGGCAATGTGGATATGCATGTAAAAGGCAGTACACTGTATGCCGATTTATATTGCGATTTGCTGGCTGTAAACATACAAGACCCCAAAAATATTTCTGTAGCAAAATACCTCACCAATACATTTCCTGATAAAGCAAGTTATACAGACAGTACAGATGTTAATTCAATACGAGTAATTACAAGTTATACACAAAGGGATACTGCAGTAGATTGCGAATCTATTTCTTTAATGAACGATTGTATTAGCTGCAGCGCTCTGCCTGCAACAGCGCAATTTTATGCTGCTGCTACTAAATCCACTTCCGGAATGGCGGGCTCTATGGCACGTTTTGCTTCTGTAAGCAACTATATGTATGCAGTAACTACTCATGATTTAAACGTGATAGACATCAGCAATGCGCCAAATCCATTGTTTGTAAAAAAGAAAAATATAGGTTGGGATGTTGAAACCATTTTTCCTTTTGACAATAAACTCTATATAGGTGCGGGCAGCAGCATGAGTGTGTATGATGTGCAAGACCCGGTAAACCCGCAACAACTATCCTGGAGCGGCCATTGGTGCAGTATGGATCCTGTTGTTGCAGATGGAAAGTATGCTTATGTAACATTGCACGAAGCCAATATTTGCGGCAATAAAACGAACCAGCTTGAAGTGTACGATCTCTCAACGCCCAATACACCAAACCTGGTTAAAACTTATCAGCTTACTCGTCCGCAGGGTTTGTCAAAAGATGGTAACCTGCTTTTTATTTGCGATGATGGCCTGAAGATTTACGATGCTTCTAATGTGTCAGATCTTAAACTTATAAAGCAATTGCCTGCTACAGATACTTATGATGTTATTGCAGGCAATGGAATTGCTTACGTTGTATCAAAAGATGGTTTATCTCAGTATGACTACAGCGATAGAACGAATATTCATCTTATAAGCAGGTTGCTTAAGTAAGAAGCGGTTATTTAATTCTTAGTTAATTATTAAAGTGCATGCGGATTTTTTTATTTTTTATAGTGATGGGCATAGTTTGTCATGCAAATGCACAAACCAGCAAGGCAAAGTTTCATTCAATCAATCAAGTTGGATTGCTGAACGGTTCCAAGGGAACTGCATCTCACCTGCAATCTGTTAATGGGTTTCAGTACAAAAATTTTTTTGGTGGCATAGGAGTAGGGTTAGATTATTACCGTTATCGTTCTATACCCCTTTTTGCTGAAGCAAGAAAGTATTTTGGCAATGCAAAAAACAAACTGTTTGTATATGCTGACGGTGGTGTACATTTTGTATGGGAAAAAATAGAGAACTTTAGCGGTGCTTCAGTTAAACAATACCCGCAATTTTATAGTAATGCCGGTATTGGCTATCAACTGGCCATGGATAAGAACGTAGGTTTAACTTTTAATATCGGCTATAGCTACAAACGAGTAAAATACAAGCAGGATATATATAATTTTTGCCCGTTAGTTGGATTGTGTTACGAAAATTCAACTACCTATATTTACGATTTTAACCGCCTCGTTATACAAATAGGCCTTGTGTTTTAAAGACAGGTAATTTAAGGTGATATAAATTTCAGGTTGCGTTTAATGCCCGCAAATTTGCTTCTCTTCAATGGAGAATGGCGGAATATATTTTTGAATGATTCTTCAGTTAGGTCATTCCAGTCTTTTAAAGAAAAATTGAGTATTTCTGTAATTGGGTTTAGCTGGGGTTCATTGTTGGCCTGGCTAAACCTGTTCCATGGACATACATCCTGGCAAACATCGCAACCAAACATCCAGTTATTGAATTTGCCTTTCATTTTTTCCGGAATCAGTTGATCTTTTAATTCAATGGTGAAATACGAAATGCATTTGCTGCCATCAATAACCTTGTTGTCTAAGATAGCCTCAGTAGGACATTCATCTATGCATTTTGTACAAGTGCCGCAATAATCCTTTGCAAAAGGATCGTCATATTGCAATTCAAGATCTGTAATAAGTGTGGCAATAAAAAAGAAAGAGCCCTTTTGTTTGTTGATGAGGTTGCCGTTTTTGCCAATCCATCCTAGTCCGCTTCTTTGTGCCCAGCTTCTTTCCAATACTGGTGCACTGTCAACAAATCCCCTGCCGTTGATTTCTCCTATATTTAATTTAATTGATTGTACCAGGCTGTTTAACTTCCCTCTTATTATTTCGTGGTAATCTTTGCCATAAGCATATTTGGCTATTTTAGGTGAATCGATTTGTTGCTTTTGCTGCGGATAATAATTCAGTAATAAAGTAATAACAGATTTGGCGCCGGGCACCAGACGGCTGGGGTCTGTGCGCAGATCAAAATAATTCTCCATGTAATGCATGGTTCCATGGTAGCCATCGTTCAGCCATTTTTCCAAACGCCGGGCATCATCGTCCAGCATTTGCGCTTTAGCAATGCCACAATAATCAAACCCAAGTTCCGTTGCAGATTGTTTTATAAAGCCTGTATATTGATCTGTGTTCAGAAATGTTGTTTTTTATTGGCAATGTAAGGGAAATGCAATTATTTAGCGAATTTAAAGCGTAGTTCCTTACTTCGTATTTACATTATTTCGTTGTGAATTTAATTTTTAAAAGGCTATCTGAAACTTACATGAAATTAATTATAGTAACTCTGCTAATGTTTTACCTGTTTTGTTTTGCAGTCTCTGCTCAAAAAACACCCATAAATTTTGGAAATGTAGTAGCCGCAGATTTTGTACTGCCTGTCAATACCATTATAGACAGCAATGCCAGTGCAGTAATAATTGCCGATGTTGGCAATACAAGTTTTAAGGGAAATGAAAAAGGATGGGTGAGTTATATTTTTAAACGTAAGAAGAGAATTAAAATTCTCAATAAAAAAGCATTTGATCTGGCTACCGTTAAAATAGATTTGTACGTGGATGGTGATTACAAAGAAAGAGTAGAAGATATTTCTGCAGTTACTTATAATCTTGAAAATGGAAATGTGGTTTCTTCAAAAATGGTAAAAAAAGATGTATTCACTGATAAAGTGGATAAAAACCATATTGAACAAAAATTTACGCTTCCGGCAGTAAAAGAAAACGCTATCATAGAATACAGCTATACTGTTTATTCTGATTTCTATAACCACCTACCCGGATGGACTTTTCAGAGTATTGATTATCCAACTTTGTGGAGTGAATATGAAACTACTATCCCCATTCTTGTAACTTATATTTTTGGCAAAAAAGGTATACACCCATTTTATATTGATAAAGGAAGTAATGGGGACGCAGATTACCTTATAAAATCACGCAAGGTTGGTGGTACGGTAGACGATTTTACGAGCCTGAGTGCAAATACAATAAAACACCGTTGGGTAATGAAAGATGTTCCTTCTTTCTATGTTGAAAATTATTTGTATTCACCGGAGAATTATATTGATGAAATCAATTTTCAGCTCTCAAAAACTTATAATGGCAAAACTGAGGAGCCTGTGAATAATTCATGGTCAAAAGTGACGGAAGATTTATTGAATGATAAGGATTTTGCAGCTTTTGTTAGTGCAGAAGACGATAACAGTTGGATTTACGAACATTTAGGGACAATGGTTAAAAAAGATACTGGCCAGCTACAGCAGGCAAAAGATATCTATTATTACCTGTCTGAAAATTTTACTTGTACAAGCCATCATGCTAAATATATTGAAACAAACCTGCAGGATGTTTTCAAAAACAAGAAGGGAAGTGTTGCGGAATTGAACTTATTGCTTACAAATATTTTATTAAGGGATGGCATTACTGCTGCGCCGGTATTACTTAGTACGAGGGAATATGGTTATAACTTTGAATCTTATCCTTTTTTGGATAAACTCGATTATGTTATCTGCAAAGCTACCATTAATAATAAGGCCTATTATCTTGATGCCTCACATCTTTATCTTGCTTTTGGGCAATTGCCGATGAATTGCTACAATGGTCATGCTAGGGTAATCAGTAAAACAGATTCTGGTTCCGTTTATTTTTTAGCAGATTCTATAAAAGACCGTCAAACAACGTTTGTGCATCTTATAAACGATACTACAGGTAAAATTGGGCTAATTGGAACATATGAAAACTCAATGGGTAATATGAGCTCTTATGAACTGCGTAAATTGGTTAACAAAACAGGCGAAAAGCAATATTTTGATGCCTTTGCAGCCGCATCTTCAAATGAAATAGAATTAACGCAAACAGGAATTGACTCATTGAAAAAGATTGAGTATCCGTTAAAGGTGAAAGTGAAGTTCAAAATAAATGAAATGGCGAAAAATGATGTTATTTACCTAAACCCTTTGCTTTGGAACGGATATAAAACCAATCCATTCAGTGATGCTGTACGCAAATACCCAATTGAAATGCCGGCCCCGGCAGATCAATCCTACGGTTTTATTATGGAGATTCCGCAGGGTTTTAAGGTTGATGAAGTGCCAAAATCTGTACGGATTTCATTCAATGATAATCAGGGCTATTTTGAATATTTGGTACAGAAAAATGAAAATAGTGTCCAGGTAAGAAGTACAATGGTTTTAAGAAAAGCATATTTTGATGCAGAAGATTATAACTCCCTAAGAGAATTTTTTGGAGTTATAGTAAAAAAGCAGGCCGAACAAATAGTATTTAAAAAAGTGCATTAAAGGGTCATTAAATTCACTTTTTTAAGTGCTTCTCTGTATAACACTTAGGTATTTGGCTGCTTATTTTGGCAATGTTGCACAAATTCAATTATTTAGCAACCTAAATACCTTAATTCAAGGCTTTGCGTTTTATTAAAAAGGCAAAAGCAACCCATTTTTGTTGAAACACCTCTAAACTCATAATATGAAACCCATCACCTCAGCGCTGCTGATGCTATTCTTTTTTTGTTCAACTGCCTTAGCTCAAAAAACACCTGTAGATTTTGGTAAAGTAAATGCCGGGGATTTTGTCCTGCCTGCCAATAATATCATAGACAAGAATGCTGGTGCCGTAATTATTGCAGACCTTGGCAATACCACTTTTAAAGGCGATAATGAAGGTTGGATTGGCACTATATTTAAAAGAAAAACAAGGATTAAAATTCTTGATAAAAAAGCCTTTGAGTTAGCTACTGTGCAGATACCGCTGTATGTTGATGGTGATATTAAGGAGAAGTTAGAAAATTTTACCGCTGTAACCTACAATCTGGAGAATGGAAATGTAGTGGCAACAAAAATGGAAAAGAAGGATTTGTTTACAACTAAGGTCGATAAAAACCGTATTCTGCAAAAGTTTACACTTCCTGCCGTAAAAGAGAATTCTATCATAGAATACAGCTATACTGTTTTTTCTAATTTCGATTTTAATTTGCCAGAATGGGAGTTTCAGAATGCAGATTATCCATGTCTTTGGAGCGAGTATGCCGTTACAATTCCCAATCTTGTAAACTATATTTTTCAAAAAAGCGGGGTGCATTCTTTTTATGTGGATAAGCCAGATGAAGGACGTGAAACTTATCTCATCAAAAAAGTTAGTGAAAATGCAATTGCTACCGCAGGAAATGACATGCTTACTGTGGGCGTAAACACAGTTATGCACCGCTGGGTAATGAAAGACGTTCCTGCATTTTATGTAGAAAACTATCTTTTTTCTCCTAAGAACTATATAGATAAAATTGAGTTTCAATTATCGGCACGGACTTATGATGGAGTAACATTTCATCCTGTAAAAAATACCTGGACTAAGGCAACCGACGATTTTCTTAAAACCCCATATTTTGCTTCGTTTATTACAAATACAGATGGTAACGAATGGCTCGATAAATACCTAAAGACAATTGTAAAACCAAATACAACCGAATTACAACAGGCGAAAGATATTTTTTATTATGTGTCTGATAATTTTTCATGCACTAATTATTATGACAAATATGTTGAAACAACATTAGAGAATGTATTTAAAAGTAAAAAAGGCGGGGTAGGAGAGATTAACCTGCTTCTAACAGATATGCTGTTGAGGAATGGTATTACCGCTGTACCCGTTGTGCTTAGTACCAGGGCATTCGGATATAATTATCCATCTTATCCCATAATGGGCAGGCTTAATTATGTTATTTGTAAAGCAACTATAGATAATAGGGTCTATTATCTCGATGCTTCTCGTCCTTCACTGGGTTTTGGACTTTTACCAATGGATTGTTATAACGGGCATGCAAGGGTAATTGGTCAGAGAGATACTGCTTCTATTTATTTCCTGGCAGATTCAATTAAAGAAGTGCAATCAACTTTCGTACGAATTATAAATCCAGAAGATGGTAAGGGTGGCCTGCTTGGTTCTTACGAAAAATCAATGGGGTATATGAACTCTTATGAGTTGCGTGAATCTGTAGCAAAGACAGGGATAAAAAAATATTTTGAAAATCTCAAGACTGAATCGTCAAACGAAATAGAAATTACAGAAACTGGTATTGATTCGCTTAAGCTTCCGGAAATGCCAGTTAAAATAAAAGCTGACTTTAACATAAAATCGATTACCTCCAACGATATAATCTATTTAAACCCGGTATTTTGGGATGGGTTCAGGGCTAATCCATTCAGCGCTGCAGAACGAAAGTACCCAATAGAGATGCCTTATCCAATCAACCAGACGTATGTTTTTATGATGGAGATACCAACCGGGTTCAAAGTAGAAGAATTGCCAAAATCTACAAAGGTCTCTTATAATGGTAACGAAGGTTTTTTTGAATACCTGGTGCAAAAAGATGAAAACAATATCCAGTTAAGAAGCAGGATTGTTTTAAATAAAGCATTCTTTGGACCGGATGATTATAATTCGTTAAGAGATTTTTTTGGATTTGTGGTTAAAAAACAAAGTGAACAGATTGTACTTAAAAAGAAATAGCATTTATGAATAAGTTAGTTGTTTTTGTGTTGATTGTTTTACCTGCTATTGCATTCTCACAATCGTATAATGTATTGCTGATACCTGATTCTTTGAAAAAAAATGCAAACATGGTATGCAGGCTCGATGAAAAAATTCTCGAAATTAAATCCCCCGGAAGAGCAACTGTAAAAGAGCATCACGTGCTTACAATTTTAAATGACGATGCTGCAGCATATGCTCAATATGAAACTTATTATGGCAGGTTCAACAGTATTAATTATGTAAACTGCTACTTGCTTGATGCATTTGGAAAAGAACTGAAGCATATTAAGAAGAAAGATATGGCGGACAGGGCTGTGGATGACCACATGAGCCTTATGCAGGATGCAAGGGTTAAAAGCTACGATTTTTACTATAAATCATACCCGTTTACTGTTGATTTTGAAGAAGAAGATGATTATGATGGAATACTCGATTTTGCTGATTGGAGTCCATTGCTAACCACATCTGCTTCTACACAAATAAGCAGGTACACAATTATAGCACCTAAAGATTATGAAGTAAGGTATAAAACTTTAAACTGTAATGTTAAGCCTGTAATAAGTGAGAAGGATAATAAAAAGATTTACGTCTGGGAAATGCAAAACATTAAAGCAATAACCTTAGAATCGTATGGCCCTACTTTTAGGCAAGTAGCGCCTTATGTTATGTTTGCTCCCTCAGATTTTGAAGCAGAAGGATACAAAGGAAATATGTCTACTTGGTTGAACTACGGGAAGTTTACAAATTTACTAACCAAAGGCCGTGATGTTCTGCCAGATAATATAAAAGCTAAAGTGCATGAACTTACTGATAACCTTAAAGATGACAGGCAAAAGGTTTATGTGTTGTATGATTTCTTACAAAAAAATACCCGCTATATAAGTATTCAGTTGGGCATTGGTGGCTGGCAGCCTTTTGATGCAACTTATGTTGCTACAAAAAGATATGGGGATTGCAAAGCATTATCTAATTACATGGTTGCCTTGTTAAAGGAAGCAGGAATTACTGGAAGATATGTTGAAATAAGGGCAGGTGAAGATGCACCTCCAATGATTGAAGATTTTCCATGTTCTCAATTTAACCATGTTATTGCCTGTGTACCAATGGCAAAAGATACTATTTGGCTCGAGTGTACAAGTCAAAGCAAATCTCCGGGTTATATGGGCACGTTTACCGGAGATAGGAAAGCAATTTTGATTGCTGAAGATGGCGGCCACGTTGTAAATACACCTGTTTATACTGCAGAACAAAATCTGCAATACCGGTTTATTAATGCAGCAATAGATGCAGATGGAAACCTGGATGCACAAGTAAATACAAGGTTTACAGGCTTGCAGCAGGAACTTGTACACGACCTGATTAACGAGATAAGCAAGGAGCAAAGAGATAAATACCTTAACCGTGCACTTAACCTGCCTACTTACCAGGTAGATAAAAGCAATTATGAAGAAGAGAAAGGTGCAATACCTGTTGTAAAAGAATCACTGCATGTTACTTCGCCTTCTTATGCAAGTGTTACCGGCAAAAGATTATTTATTGCTCCAAACTTGTTTAATAAAACAAACACCAGGTACGCAGCGGATTCTGTAAGAAAGTATGATATAGTTTATGATGATGCTTACCGCGATATTGATTCTGTTTCTATTTCTGTACCCGTTGGCTATACAACTGAATCCATGCCACAACCGATAAAAATTGAAAGCAAGTTTGGTAAATACTCTTGTTCAACAAAGGTAGAAGGAAACAAAATTATTTACTATCGCTTTCATGAAGTATCCAAAAACCGTTTCCCTGCCAGCGATTACGCTGAACTGGTAAAATTCCAGGATCAGATTTATAAAGCAGACCGGGCGAAAATTGTTTTGGTAAAGAAAGAGTGATTGCTAATTAACAATTGACAGTTAGAAATGAAGTTGCTTTTAAAAGATAAAGCTTGTGTTTGCAATTGCAAAACTGTACGAAGTAACGTAGTCTGTCTCACAATCTTTTCGCTAGCAAAAGAAATGCTAACTAAGATTGTATTCAATTATTAATTGCTAATTCTTAATTACTAATTAACTATTTACAATTGCTGCTTATTTGCGCATCAATCGCTTCTTTCAATGATGCATACACTTCTTTTTTCTGCTCGTTTATGAGTGTTTTTGCAAAGAAGAGGCAGGCATATCCACGGCAATAATCTACCAGGGGAAAAGTGCCAAATAAACCCGGGCTGCTAATTACAGTTGAAATACCCTTATCATCTTTTTCAAGTATCCATTCGCCAAGACCATAACCATATCCTTGTGCAATTGCAGGTTGGTATTTAATAACGGCATTGCCTGTTTGCACTTTTTGCATTTCAGCAATGGATGCTTCACTTAAAATGCGTTTGCCTTCAAACATACCTTTATTTAAAATCATGCTTAAAAAATTGATATAATCATTGGCCGTAGAAATTGCACCACCAGATGGGTTGAATGATTTATCATAATCAATATAAAAAGTTGTCTGCCGCATTTTTAATGGGCGCAGCAAACGATCCGAAATCAAACGATCAAAAGGCTTTTTGCTTACTATCTCAAGCACCCGTCCCGCTATATTTAAACCGATATTGCTGTAGAAAAACATTTCTCCGGGATTGCGTTCAATTTCGCGTTTTGCAAAAGCATTTACTTCTTCTTCCAGTGTAGGATATTTCTTTCCCTGCAGTATAGCTTTCAGCCCCGGTTCTTCTGCATGAATGCCTGTTGTATGAGAGAGACAGTTGCGTATGGTAATGTACTTTTTACTGTAAGAAGTGAATAGGGGAATGTATTTGGATACAGGATCGTCCAGCGATATCTTTCCTTCTTCCACAAACATCATCACCAATGCAGCAGTAAGCCATTTGCTGCAACTGGCAATGGGAGCCTGGGTTTTGCCTGTAAATTCTTTGTTTAGCTGCTTGTTATAAATCAGTTTGCCATCTTTATAAATCATGGCTATTACATCGCCGCCCAGCAATTTTTCATTTTTTGTAAGCAAATCATCAACGGCACTGAAATTGTATTGTGCTACGAGGGGCTGCAACAATAGCATAAAAGCAAGCAAAGAACTGAATTTGAGACAGTTTGATTTGAATTTGTATGACATACTATCAGGCATAAAGCTTTGGATTATGGTTTGATTAAAGGTGGAAGGCGTAAGGTATAAGGTATGCGGTTTGAACGTAAAGAAACGAATTTAGAACCTTTCATCTTACTCCTTTCACCATTAACTTTTAATTTATGAATTTAAACAATTTTACCATTAAGGCACAGGAAGCTATTGCTGCAGCACAGCAAATTGCTTTCAGCAACAACAATGTTAATATAGAGACAGAACATATTCTTAAAGCGTTGTTAAGCGATGAGGATTCTTCTATCGATTTTCTGCTGAAGAAAAACAATGTGACCATGAACCTCCTGGAAAGCAGACTTGATGAAAATATCAATAAGCTTCCCAAAGTGAGTGGTGGTGCACAACCTGCACAGGCAATTGGCCGCGATGCCAACAATGTTATCCTTCGTGCGCCTAATATGCTTAAGCAATTTGGCGATGAGTTTGTAAGCGTTGAACATTTATTGCTGGCTATTATTAATGGCAGCGATAATACCGCCAAACTGCTGAAAGATACGGGACTTACAGAAAAGGGGTTGGTGGCCGCTATTAAAGATCTGCGCAAGGGCGATACTATAAAATCACAAACACAGGAAACGCAATTCAATGCATTAAACAAGTATGCAAAGAACCTCAATGATATGGCCAGGAACGGAAAACTCGATCCTGTTATTGGTCGTGATGAAGAGATAAGAAGGACATTGCACATATTATCTCGTCGCACAAAAAACAATCCTATCCTTGTAGGTGAACCTGGTGTTGGTAAAACTGCTATAGCAGAAGGTCTTGCCATGCGTGTGGTAAATGGTGATGTACCTGATAACCTGAAATCAAAAATTATTTATGCGTTGGATATGGGCCAGCTTATTGCCGGCGCCAAGTATAAAGGAGAGTTTGAAGAACGTTTAAAAGGTGTAGTAAAAGAAGTAGCAGCAAGTGAAGGAGAAATAGTTTTATTCATCGATGAAATTCACACACTCGTAGGCGCAGGCGGTGGAGATGGTGCAATGGATGCTGCCAATATTTTAAAGCCTGCATTGGCAAGAGGAGAATTAAGGGCGATAGGCGCAACCACTTTAAATGAATACCAGAAATTTTTTGAGAAAGACAAAGCGCTGGAGCGCCGTTTTCAAAAAGTAATGATTGATGAACCCAATGTAGAAGATGCTATTTCCATTTTGCGTGGATTAAAAGACCGGTATGAAACACACCATCATGTGCGTATAAAAGATGAAGCTATTATTGCTGCTGTTGAATTATCTAATCGCTATATCACCGACAGGTTTTTACCCGATAAAGCCATCGATCTTATAGATGAAAGTGCTGCAAAGCTACGCATGGAAATGAACTCTATGCCGGAAGAACTTGATAAACTGGAAAGACAGATACGCCAGCTTGAAATTGAAAGGGAAGCAATTAAAAGAGAAAACAATGCAGAACAACTGCGTGATTTGAATACTGAAATTGCCAATCTTTCTGTAGCCCGTGATACTTTTAAAGCAAAATGGAAAGAAGAAAAGGAAATTGTTGAGAAAGTACAAAATGCAAAAGCCGCTATTGAGCAATTTAAACTTGAAGCAGAAAGAGCAGAACGTGAAGGCGATTATGGAAAAGTTGCAGAAATACGTTACGGCAAAATAAAAGAACAGGAAGAAGTTATTAATAAATGGAGCGAACAATTATATGCGCTGAATGAAAAACGTTTGCTAAAAGAAGAAGTAGACGCAGAAGATATTGCTGAGAATGTGGCCAAGTCTACAGGCATTCCTGTATCAAGAATGATGCAGGGTGAAAGAGAAAAGCTCTTACATCTTGAAGAGCATTTGCATGAAAGGGTAGTGGGACAAGATGAAGCAATTACTGCTGTGTCCGATGCTATCCGTCGTAGCCGAGCCGGCTTGCAAGATCCTAAAAAACCAATTGGCTCATTTATTTTTCTTGGTACTACCGGTGTGGGTAAAACCGAACTGGCAAAAGCACTTGCAGGTTATTTGTTTGATGATGAAAGTATGATGACGCGGATAGACATGAGCGAATACCAGGAAAAGCATACTGTATCAAGATTGGTTGGTGCACCTCCGGGCTATGTAGGTTATGACGAAGGCGGCCAACTAACAGAAGCTGTTCGCCGTAAACCATATAGTGTTGTTTTGCTTGATGAAATTGAGAAAGCACACCCCGATGTCTGGAATGTTTTATTGCAGGTATTAGACGATGGGCGCCTGACTGATAACAAAGGCAGGGTGGTGAATTTTAAAAACACCATCATTATAATGACCAGCAATATGGGCAGTCACCTCATACAGGAAGCTTTTGAAAAAGTAAATGAGAAAAATGTGGAAGAAATAACTGAAAAAGCTAAACTGGATGTGATGAGCCTTTTGCGTGAAACCATTCGACCTGAGTTTTTAAACAGGGTAGACGAAATAATCATGTTTCATCCCTTGCTTAAGAAAGAGATTAAAGGCATTATTGCTATTCAGCTTAATAACCTGACGAAGCTGGTAGCCGAAAATGGCATTGACCTGCAATTTAGCGATTATGCGGTTGAATACCTGGCAGAAAACGGGTACGATCCCCAGTATGGTGCAAGGCCTTTAAAGCGGCTTATTCAAAAAGAAATTGTGAACAAGTTGAGTAAAAAAATACTGGCGGCAGACATTGATAAAAACAAGCCGGTTTTGGTAGATGTATTTGATAACACAGTGGTTTTCAGGAATGAAATAGTGCAACCTAAAGCGGTATAAAATATCTGGCGGAGATATAGTGCAATCAAAATTTTGAAAACTACCGTTCGTTATTGTTTTTAGGATGGAAGAAAGGAAAAATATACTATCTTCATCCGCCTACAATAGTAACCCAGTAATTTAACGTACTTAGAACCATTTGGTTAGAAAATGGTTATAGATAAGGAGCCTGTTTAAAAACAGGATACCGGGGAATAAATAAAAAGGAGCAAATTATGGCATTCAAAAAAGAAGTAGTTGAGATTATTGAACCAAAAGATGTGTTTGTTGGAAATATAGACGCACCGGTAACGCTTATGGAATTTGGTGAATACGAAAGTGAGGCTTGTGCAAAAGCAAATGAAGTTGTAAAGCAATTGCTTGAAACATATGAGGGCAAAATTCGTCTGAACTTTCGTCATTTTCCGATGACACGTATACATCAACGTGCTTTAAAAGCTGCAGAAGCTGCAGTAGCTACCGCACAGGATGGCAAGTTTTGGGAAATGCACAATATCTTATTTGCCAACCGCCGCAATCTTGGCACTACCAGTTTAAAACTGCATTCAAAAGAAGCTGGTGTAAATAACAAGCATTTTTTAGATGATCTGGTTAATGCTATGTACGGCTGGCAAGTTCAGGGCGATATTAGAAAAGGGAAGGACATGGGCGTAAAAGATGTTCCTACTTTTTTTATTAATGATGAATTGTTTACCGGTAAACCTACAGTTGCTGAACTTAGCAAAGCAATAGACGAAGCTCTTAAACAGGCTAAGAAAAAGAAACCTGTAAAACAAAGGGCATAAGATTAAATTGATTCAATTAAAATAGTAAGGTCCTGCATATTATTGCAGGACCTTTTTTTGGCAGCTCTTATAAATATGCTGTTATTGCTTTACTATTTTCTGCGTGTGCAGGTTTCCATTACCCTCTGTTATTTGTAAAAAGTACATTCCGGCAGGCAATGAACTTATATCAACGCTGATGCGGTTGCTGTCTGATTTTTTATATTGCGGATTGTACATTTTACCTGTTACATCATTAATAACAATTTTTACATTTCCTGAAAATGCTGTTGAATTTTCAACATAAACATTATTACGTGCAGGGTTTGGATAGTAAGAAATATTGTTGCCTGCTGCATTAAAGGAAAGTTTTTTTACAGCACTGTAGCTAAATGCCCCGTCTTTATCAACAAATTTCAGACGATAAAAAACCGTTTGGGCAATTATATTATTATCTGTAAAACCGTATTGTGTTGCAGTAGCTGTATTGCCAGCAGCTGCAATATTTTTTATAGATGACCAGCTAATCCCATTTTCTGATCTTTCTACTATAAACCTGTCAGTATTTATTTCAGTAACAGTTTCCCATTTTAAAATAGCAGCATTGCCCTGTGTATAGGCATTAAAGTAATTAAGTGTAACTGGTAATACCAGCAATTGAGATTGACCGCAAGACGCCATATCTCCACGCAACACGGTTGGCAAACCTGTAGACGAATTTAAAAGACTAATGCTTCCATCAAAAATGCCGGGTGAAGATGTGTTTGCCCTGTACATTTGACCATTGGTAAAAAGGATTAAAAAGTTACCGTTTTTATCCAATAGCGTACCTGCAACTTCGTTTGATGCGGATACAAAAGATTGTACGCTTGGAGATCCTATTGCAGTCATTATACCAGTGGCAGGATCTACCTTAACCATAAGCCCTGCATAACTGGATGAACCTGGTGTAACCGGGTAGGTAACATAACTGTAAAGCATACCCGAAAGATCATCAAAAACAAAATCCTTTATGCCGGTATTGTTTCCGGTAGCAACTGTTGTTGCATTGGCCGGAGTTTTTAACGAAGCAATAAATGCGGTGCAATTAGGGTCTGTGCTTGTTATTTCTGTATAAACAGGGCTTAGCACAGCCATTGACGATGGTGGTGACGGAGGTATTGATGATAATGAACTTAGTGAAGAAATTTTGCCAATAAACAAACGGGTTACCTTTAATGTAGGAGGGAGAAAAGTTGCGATAGCAGTTGCAGCGGTAAAATAATAATTGTTGGATCTGTCTACATCACCGGCAGCAGCATTAACGATTGATTGCGTTTCTCCCGCCATAGGATTTATTGCAGGACCCGGTACATTACCAATCTGAACAGCAGTTGCGTCTGCCCCAACTCTGTAAAATGGCAAACCATTATTGAATGTTAAGATTGCTGTAGAACTTGAATTCAAACCATATAAATAACCATCACTTGAATTTAAACCCAGTCCGTTTACCTGTAAATTGGTTGTAAGGCCGGAAGGGTCTAAGATCGGTCCGCTCAGAAATGAAGTGGCACCTGTTATTCCATCAACAGTGTAAAGGCTTATTGGATTGGTATCATTGCTATTTGTGCCGGCCCTTACAATAGCTATATTACTGCTGGGGCATACAAACGTTGCAGATGGAAGTAAAAGCGCTGAAGCACCGCACGATGCAAGATCTCCGCGTAATACAGTTGGTAATCCTGATACTGCGGTTAAAAGATCTATGCTTCCATCAAATACATTCGGGGCACTTGTATGCGCTTTATAAACAGAGCCATCTGTAAAGAGTATAAGAAAATTTCCGTTTTTGTCCAGCAATGTTCCCGCTACTTCTTTATTAGCATTAGCTACGGACGGTATAGTTGGTGTGCCTACTGCTGTCATCACTCCTGTTCCTGTATCTACTTTTATCATCAGCCCGGCATAAGTAGATGATCCCGGTGTAGCAGGGTAGGTAACATAACTGTAAAGGCTACCCGAAATTGCATCAAATACCAGGTCTTTCAACCCTGTATTATTTCCTGTTGCTACAGTAGTGCCGGTTGCGGGTGCTTTTAAAGCCGCAATAAAATCTGCGCAATTAATATCAGTTGAAGTAATTTCTTTGTACGTAGGATTTAATACATCTGTTGTTGAGGGCGGCAACGTGCTTAATGAAGCCAGTTTGCCAATAAATAAACGTTTTACCTGTAATGTTTGTGTAAAGAAATTTGCTGTTGCCGTTGCTGCTGTAAAATAATAATTATCAGATCTGTCAACTTCACCAGCTGCAGGATTTACAATTGATTGCGTTTCTCCGGCAACAGGATTTATTGCAGGCCCCGGCATTACGCCGGTTTGTTGTGTAACAGCATTGGCATCAAGTCTGTAAAATGGCAAAGGAGTATTAAAAGTTAAAAGCGCAGCAGAGCTTGAATTTAGCCCGTATAAAAAACCATCTTTTGTATTTAAACCCAATCCATTTATTTGCAAATTTGTTGTAAGGCCTGAAGGATCTAAGATTGGCCCGCTTTTAAATGTAACAATTCCGCTTGTATTAATATCATATATGCTTATTGGATTATTATCGTTAGCATTAGTGCCTGCTCTTACAATAGCAAGATTATTATCAGGGCATCCGTTAAATGGTGTTAATGTTTGTGCATTTGTTACAAGTGTTGTTACAATAAAAATATATAGCCATCCGATAATTCTTTTCATAAACATTTTTTCGGATAGTCGGTCTTACTTATATTATCGTTGCATATTTTTTTACCTGTTGTTCACTTAAACACGAAGTATTTTTTATTATACAATTGCAGAATATGTTTTTTATACATTTAATGACGATTACATATAGATATCATTATCCTTTATTAAACGAATGCGTTTTATATTCATCTTTTTTTTACACAGTGATCTTGTTTAATGTTTAAGTTTATCATCATCTTTCTATACTCTTTCAATTTGTGTACATGCTATCTATAATTTATTATAAGCTGTGTATTGTAAAATTGTTTTTAGGGTTTTATTTTATTTCGCCATGTTTAACTGTGATGGCAATAAAAAACCCGCTGACTTAATCAGCGGGTTTCTATAAAGTTGTTTTATTTATTATGCTTTTGCTTTTGCAGCAACAGGTGTTGTGCTCACTTTCTTTTTATCGTCATGTGCCAGCAAATCTGCCTGACCTAAAGCTTTGCCTTTTGCAAAATCTACGAGTACAGGTGCAGCAACGAAAATAGAAGAATAAGTACCAGTAATAACACCAATCAGCATTGCAAATGCAAAACCTTTGGTTACTTCACCACCTACCAGGAACAAAATAAGGATGGTAAGGAATACTGTTAATGATGTCATGATAGTGCGGCTCAGCGTATCGTTAATAGATTTATTAATGATTTCACCGGTTGAAGCACCTTTCATCAGGTGACTGTTTTCACGAACCCTGTCAAATACAATTACCGTATCGTTCATTGAGAAACCAACCACAGTTAAGATAGCCGCAATAAAGTGCTGATCTATCTCTAATGGAAATGGCACTACGTTTTTAAGGAAAGAGAATACTGCCAGCGTTACAAGTACGTCGTGTAACAAGGCAATAATTGTTCCCACAGAAAAACGCCAGTCGCGGAAACGAATGAAAATATAAATAGTAATAATCAGCAAAGACCAAAACATGGCTTTAAATGCACCTTTCTTCAAGTCATCAGAAATAGTAGCATCCACTTTTTTAGAACCTTCAACATATTTATTGGTATCTGTAAATTCTCCCAATGTTGCTGTTGGAGGCAGGTAAGCTTTCAAACCTTCAAACAGCTTGTTTTTTACCATGCTGTCTGCTGCAAGACCAGCCGTATTGATTTTGTAATCTGTTGTAATTTCCAGTTTGCTGGCAGAACCATATGTTTTGGTTACCGGCTCTTCTCCTTCAAATGTTTTAGCTAAATCTTTTCTTAAAGCTTCTTCATTTATGGGTTTGTAAAAATTAACCACATAGCTGCGGCCACCACGGAACTCAACCCCTTCTCTAAAACCATTAAAGAAAGAACCTACACCCAATAGTAAAACAACAACTGAAATACCATAAGCTACTTTACGGTATTCAATAAACTTGTAAGCAGCATGTTTAAAAACACGTTTACTTACTCCTGTAAAATAATTGAAGTGACGGTTTTTATTTGTCCAGAAATCTGTAATAAGACGGCTAACAAGGATACCGCAGAACAATGATAAAAGAATACCCAGGATCTGCGTTACTGCAAATCCTTTTACAGGGCCTAATCCGAAATACAATAATATAAGAGCGGTTAAAAGTGTGGTAACGTGTGCATCTAGTACCGGTGGTAATGAACGCCTGTAACCATCTTTAACAGCCTGCTGATAATTTTTTCCACGGGTTAGCTCTTCCTTTATACGTTCAAAAATGATAACGTTGGTATCAACAGCCATACCAATAGTAAGTACAAGGCCGGCAATACCTGGGGCAGTAAGCGTGGCATTTAATGCGCTTAATACACCAACAGTGAAAAGCAAGTTTAGTATTAGAGCGATATTGGCAACCCAGCCAGCTGTATTGTAATAAACCAGCATCAGGGCAAATATTACTATAAATGAAATGGCAAACGCCATAGTACCACCATGTACAGCTTCGGCACCTAAAGTTGGCCCTACCACCTGTTCCTGTACAATTTTTGCAGGTGCTTCCAGCTTACCGCTGTTTAATATATTGGCCAAATCCTGTCCTTGCTCTACGGTAAAGTTTCCGCTGATTTGTGAGTTACCACCAGCAATAGCACCATTGGTTACACCTGGGGCAGAATAAACAATATCATCAAGTACAATTGCAATCTGGCTTTTTGTTTTATAAGCATCTCCGGTCATTTTTTCCCAGATAAGAGCACCTGCTTTATCCATGCTCATGCTTACTTCTACTTTACCAAACTGGTCGTAATCTTGTCTTGCATCTGTTACATGTCCGCCTTCAAGTTTTGCTTTATCAGAACCTGGGATGGTTTTAATACCGTAAAACGCTAAGTAATCAGCAAGTTTTCCATTCTCATCTTTTTCACGGATGCCGTAAAGGAATTTTACATTTGATGGGAAGCTTGCTGCAACTACAGGATTGGTAAGATAGCTGTTTAAAGTAGCTGTATCTTTTAAAGGAACATAACCAAGTATGCCAGTATAAATAACATTACCGCTATTGTCTTTTAAAGGCTGGCCGTTTTTGTCTCTTACAACACCCTGGTTAAAATATTTAAGGAGCGGGTATTGAATTTTTGCATCAGCAACATCAGCACCTTTTTTAGCAGTGTCGCCGTTTAGCAGTTTGGCAAGTGATGTATCTGCTTTTTCTTTTTTGGTGGTATCAACTGCAGCGGTTGCAGTATCTGTTGCTTTCTTACCACTAAGGATGGCAGTTAAAGATTTATCTGCGGCTTCCAGTGAGTTACCCAGTTCATTAATATTGTACACTTCAAAAAACTGGAGGTGTGCAGTGCTTTGCAGGTAAGTGCGAATTCTTTCAGGATCATTGGCACCAGCCAGTTCTACTGTAATGATACCTTTGTTTTTATCG
This sequence comes from Chitinophagaceae bacterium, assembly GCA_044227095.1. Taxonomy (GTDB): domain Bacteria; phylum Bacteroidota; class Bacteroidia; order Chitinophagales; family Chitinophagaceae; genus JACMLD01. The sequence goes on from JBGAFV010000001.1 coordinate 3,281,528, forward strand.
AGGTTGATGTTTGGTTGAGATACACCGAACTTATCAATACGTTGTGTGATTGTTTTATTGGTCTGCTGCATTGCTGCATCAGCTTGTTCGTGCAGGTAGGTAACTACTGCATTGTCAGAAGCATCAATCTTTAATTTGTTGCGGGTGTTATTGCTAAACAAAGGCGCAAGCGATTGGCCGGGGTTGATAGCTTTATATGATTCTGCAAAAAGATCAATGTAATTGGCATCGCTGGTCAATTTTTTTCTGTTGGCATCATCAATCGCTTTTTTCAGGCCAGCATCGTTTGGATTGTTACTGAGGTTTTTTATTAAATCAGTAAGCTCGATGTTGAGCGACACGTTTATACCTCCCTGTAAGTCGAGGCCAAGTAACAGTTCGCTTTCTTTTGCTTTTTGATAGCTCTGTCCCCACCAGGTAATTTTTGTTTCGTGGGTACTGTCGAGGAGGTGGCGCTTGTATTTTTCCTGGATCTGATCCAGTGTATCCTGGTAAAGGGCTTGTTTTTCCTGGTCACCCGGATATTTAGTAAGCGCATTTGCGTAATGGTTTTTCGTCCACAGTTCTGCTTTTTTTGCCATAGCGCTTTCGTGCTTGTTCACAAACCAGGTAAAAGACAACTGGTAAACTGAAATAAGGATGAGAAAACCGGCAAAAATGGCAACCAAAATCTTCATTGGAGTTCTAGTTTTATTTACAAAAATTTTAAGAGTGTGCAAAGATAGGGTTTTGGAACTGAACAGAAGCAGTAAAATGCCCTAAATTAACGGTTTGCGAAAAGAAGAAAAACCATACAATTGCCGGCATTTCCCTGCATTTTTTCAGGAATTTCCTGAAACGGTAAACAACCCTGTTTATTTTGGCAGATGCGCAGCCGTAACAAACAAACCTGTGTTTAGGTAAACCTGTTCATTGGTTGTGGTAAGCTTTATCTGCACCATTAGCCCAACTTGCGGTGGCACAATAACATATGCTGGCAAAGGATAACAAACTATTAATATTTTTTTGGAAGATTTAAACACAAAAACTATACTTTTGCGTTTCTAAAAGCCGAACCATTAAATTCTGAACTAAAGTTGACAAACAAAGCACCACATACCGCAATTGAAAACAGCAGGGCCATTATTGCCTCACGTTGTTTTTTTCTTCCGCGACCGCGACGTGGTTGCTGATAGGACGAGCCGTTAACCAGGCCCCTATCAGTGAAAATATCCCCCGGATTTTTTTACTATTCTTATGGATTGGTCATCCATTTATCTAATACTTACCATACAGTGGATAATCAGCAGATCGTCATCAGGGTAGCTACAGCTGCCGACAAAATATATGCTACTACCATTACAAATGAAATGGAGAGCAGTGCCAAAGCCCGTGGTACCGGTATTGCCAAACGCAGTCCTGAGTACATTGAGCAAAAAATTGATGAAGGCAAAGCCGTTATTGCCATAACCAAAACTGGCACCTGGGTTGGTTTTTGTTATATAGAAACATGGAGCCATGGCGAGTATGTAGCCAATAGTGGTTTAATTGTTGCCCCCGAATTCAGGAAAAGCGGTGTGGCTAAAGGCATCAAGAAAAGAATATTTGATCTTAGCCGGGAAAAATATCCCGATGCAAAACTATTTGGCCTAACTACCGGCCTTGCTGTAATGAAGATTAATTCTGAGCTGGGTTACGAACCCGTTACCTATTCTGAATTAACCCAGGACGAAGCTTTCTGGTCTGGCTGCAAAAGTTGTGTGAACTATGATATACTGATGAGTAAGGAGAGAAAAAATTGTATGTGCACCGCCATGCTTTACGATCCTAAAGATCATTTTGAGCCACATGAAACTTCGGAAGATTTTTCCAATCATTCCAAATTATACGAACGCTTTATGAAAATAAAGCAGAGCAAATTGCTGCAATGGTTTACCAAAAAAGATTTTACCGGGCATATTGCTGGCGGTAAAACAAAGGCTAAACCAAAATCAATACTGCAGTATTTTTTCAATTTGTAAACCCCTTACCCCTTAAGGGGGAAATAAGGAGCAGCATCTCTAATTAATTTAATTATTAAAAAATAATCAATGATTTTGAATATGCTCAGTAAGCTACAATATAATCCCACTACAGTTGGGGCTACCAGCAATTCCCCTTCAGGGGTTGGGGGTAAAAAAGTTGTACTAGGCTTTAGCGGTGGTTTAGATACTACCTATTGTGTAAAATACCTAAGTGAAGACAAAGGTTATGAAGTGCATTCAGTTATTGTAAACACCGGCGGCTTTAACGATGAGGAACTGAAAAAAATTGAAGCGCATGCTTACAAGCTTGGTGTAAAAACACATACTACAGTTGATGCTGTTGATAGTTATTACAACAGTATTATCAAATACCTCATTTTTGGCAACTGCCTTAAAAATAATACCTATCCGTTAAGTGTAAGCGCAGAAAGGTTAAGCCAGGCATTGCATATTGCAGAGCATGTAAAAAAATTAAACGCAGATGCAGTAGCGCATGGCAGTACTGGTGCTGGTAACGACCAGGTGCGTTTCGACATGATTTTTAATATCATGATCCCGGGAGTAGAAATCATTACTCCTATACGTGATTTAAAACTTAGCCGCGAAGAAGAAATCAGCTACCTGAAAGCAAAAGGTGTTGAAATGAATTTTGACAAAGCTGTTTATTCTATTAATAAAGGTTTGTGGGGAACAAGTGTTGGCGGTAAAGAAACATTAAACAGCAAAGGCATGTTGCCAGAAGAAGCATGGCCAACGCAGGTTACGGCGTCAGGAATTGGGAATTTGGAATTAGGGTTTGTGAAGGGGGAATTGTTTATAGTGAATGGAGAAAAATTTGATAACCCTGCTAAAGCTATACAGAAAGTACAAAGCATCGCCGGTCCTTATGGCGTTGGCAGAGATATACATGTGGGCGATACCATTATTGGTATTAAAGGCCGTGTAGGTTTTGAAGCTGCCGGCCCTATGATTATTCTTAAAGCACACCATGCATTAGAAAAACACGTGCTTACCAAATGGCAATTGCAATGGAAAGATCAGCTTGCACAATTTTATGGCAACTGGATGCACGAAGGACAAATTCTTGATCCGGTAATGCGTGACATTGAAGCGTTCTTTGTGAGCAGCCAGCAAAATGTAACCGGAAAAGCATTTGTTCAATTGCAGCCTTACCGCTTTATGGTAACCGGAATAGAATCTGCGTTTGATTTAATGAGCAGCAAGTTTGGAAAATACGGAGAAATGAATAATGGCTGGAGTGGAGAAGATGTGCGTGGTTTTAGCAAAATATTTGGCAACCAAACAATGATTTATCACCAGGTGAAGGATAGTCAGAAGTCTTGAGTCGGTAGTCGATAGGCGTGAGGCGTCAGTCGTGAATCGTGAGTAGGAATTACTAAAGACCATAGACTAATGACTATCGACTCGCAATAAAAGTTTTTTACAATGAAAAGCAAACTTAAAATAGGAATCATCGGCGGGGCTGGTTATACCGGTGGTGAACTGTTGCGGATATTAATCAATCACCCCAATGCCGAAATTGTTTTTATAAATAGTAAAAGCAATGCGGGTAACAATATAGCAAAAGTACATGGAGATTTATTGGGTGAAACAGATTTGAAATTCTCCGATGATCTGCATAATGATATTGATGTTTTGTTTTTGTGCGTAGGACATGGCGATGCAAAAAAGTTTTTGGATGCTAACGATGTTGCGGACAAGGTTAAGATAATAGATCTATCGCAGGATTTCCGGTTGGAAGCGAATGCAAAACATAAAAACCGCAGTTTTGTATATGGACTGCCTGAACTTAATAAGAATGAAATTAAATCGGCAGATAATGTAGCCAATCCCGGTTGTTTTGCTACAGCTATTCAGCTTGGTTTATTGCCGCTTGCCAAAGCTGGTTTGTTGCATGAAGTATACACAACTGGTATAACAGGTTCTACCGGTGCCGGACAATCGCTAAGCAGTACATCTCACTTTAGCTGGCGTGCAAATAATATTCAGGCATATAAAACGCTTACACATCAGCACCTGGGAGAAATAGGACAATCATTATTACAATTGCAGGGAAGCGGTAAGGATATAGAAGTAAATTTTGTTCCGTGGAGAGGAGATTTTACAAGAGGGATTTTTATTAGCTCTACACTTAATTGCGATAAAAGTGCGGATGAATTAACGGCGCTGTATAAATCATTCTATAAAGACCAGCCTTTTAGTATTGTAAGTGATGATGCCATTTTTTTAAAACAAGTAGTAAATAACAATAAATGTGTAATACAATTGGAGAAAGCAGGCCAAAGCAAACTGGTAGTACACAGTGCTATTGATAATTTATTAAAAGGCGCCAGCGGCCAGGCCGTTCAAAATATGAATTTGATGTTTGGAATAGAAGAGACAGCAGGGTTGAAATTGAAAGCGAATTATTTTTGACGTATAGGGCATAAGGTTTGAGGTGTAGGGCATAAGGAAGAAAGTAAAAGCTATTGATGTAATTGTTTAAGTGCTATATTGCCTTAAACCTTGTTTATGAGAGATTACAAAAAATTAGATGTATGGAAGAAGTCGCATGACTTGTACATACATGTCAAAAAAAATGTTGCAATAAAATTTCCGCCCGATGAAAAATTTGAACTGACTTCGCAGTTAAAGAGGGCTTCATTATCTGTTCCGTTAAATATCGTTGAAGGTTGCGGAAGATATACAGATAAAGATTTCGCTCATTTTCTTGACAATTCACTCGGTTCAATTAATGAGACAGACTATTGTTGTTATTCTGCTTCTGAATTAAAATATATTAGTCATGAAGAATATGAAACAGTAAATAAATTAATAAATGAAGTAAGGGCAATGCTCATATCTTTTTTGAAATTTTTGCGGGTTGAAAAATAAACTGCCTAAAACCTAAGACTTTCTACCAGCAATCACTTTTTAAATTTTATCAGGTGCGAAGTATACGGCCTTAAGCCCTACACCTTGCACCACAAACCTTTTTAAGATGAAGCTTTTCGACGTTTATCCGCTTAATGACATTACAATCGTAAAAGCACAAGGATCTTATGTGTGGGACGATAACGGCGTACAGTATTTAGACATGTATGGTGGTCATGCAGTAATCAGTATTGGCCATACACACCCGCATTGGGTAAAGCGAATAGAAGATCAACTTAATAAAATTGCTTTTTATTCAAACTCTGTACATATTCCATTGCAGCAGGAACTGGCAACAAAGCTGGGCAAGGTAAGTGGTAAAGAAGATTACCAGTTGTTTTTACTGAGCAGTGGCGCCGAAGCAACGGAAAATGCATTAAAGCTTGCTTCTTTTCACAATGGGAAAAAGAAAGTAGTTGCGTTTAAAAAATCTTTTCACGGACGTACTTCACTTGCAGTAGCAGTTACAGATAACCCTGCTATTGTAGCGCCAATTAATGAAACTGAAAATGTAATCTTTTGTCCTTTTAACGATGCTGCGGCATTGGAGAAGGTTTTTGCAGAACAGGGAAATGAAATTTCGTCTGTAATAATAGAAGGTATACAAGGTGTAGGTGGCATTAATGTAGCCGATGAAAAATTCCTGCAACTCATACGTTCTTTGTGCGATAAACACAACGCTGTTTACATTGCAGACAGTGTGCAATGTGGTTATGGAAGAAGCGGACAATTTTTCTCACACGACTATGCCGGTGTAAATGCAGACATATACACTATGGCAAAAGGCATGGGCAATGGTTTTCCGGTGGCTGGTATTTTAATTGCGCCGCATATTGCGCCTAAGCATGGTATGTTGGGTACTACATTTGGCGGCAACCAACTGGCATGCGCAGCTGCACTTGCTGTGTTGGAAGTAATAGAAGAAGAGAACTTGATAGAAATGGCCAAGCAACGTGGCATGTATATAAAAAACAGGTTGAAAGCAATTGACGGCATCAAGAATATTCGCGGACGTGGTTTAATGATAGGCTTTGATGTGCCGCCGGAATTAAAAGATCTGCGCAAAACATTGCTGTACAATTTTAATGTATTCACCGGGGAAGCAAAACCAAATGTTATTAGGTTGTTGCCTTCTCTTGCCATCAGCAAAAAACAAACAGATGAATTTCTGGATGCCTTGCAGGAAGCGATTGAAGAAATTAAGAAAGCGCAGGAAGTGAATGCGTGAGTCGTGAGTCGTGAGTCGTGAGTCGTGAGTCGTGAGTCGTGAGTCGTGAGTAATTATTGGATATGCAAGGTATATTATTGTTTAAGGCAAGCCCTGAAAGGGCGTAATTAATATAGCCCCGGGTGAAACCCGGGGAATGGGATGTGGAAATTTTACGCAACCCTGAAAGGGTTGAATAAGAAAATAAGGCGGCGATTAAAAAAATCGTTGCGCAATGATATGCAGTTGAAGTGTGCGACGCAACAAAAGATGCAATAACATTCATTAGCCCGGACAATAAAAACATAATAACCTTGAAGCAGTTTATTTCTGTTCATGATGTAGCCAACATCAACGCAATGGTACAAAAAGCATTAGCGTATAAAGCAAATCCGTTAAAAGACAAGAAACTGGGTGCTGATAAACGCATTGGTTTATTGTTTCTTAACCCCAGCATGCGTACACGTTTAAGCACACAGGTAGCTGCAAGCAATTTGGGTATGGAGAGTATTGTTTTTAATGTTGGTCAGGATGGTTGGGCATTAGAGTTTGAAGAAGAAGCCATCATGAGCGGCAATACGGTGGAGCATGTAAAAGATGCGGCGCCTATTCTCGGAAAATATTTTGATATTCTTTGCATCAGAACTTTTCCATCGCTTAAAAACCGCGATGACGACTATAGCGAATTGTACATTAAACAGTTTATAAAATATGCAGGTATTCCGGTAGTAAGTCTTGAAAGTGCTACACTTCATCCTTTGCAGAGTCTTACAGATATTATAACAATAAAAGAAAGCATAAATAGCAGCACCTTGGGAGCAGGAATAAAACCTAAAATTGTGCTTACATGGGCACCACACGTAAAGCCATTGCCGCAGTGCGTTGCCAATAGTTTTTCTCAGTGGATTACTGCATGGGGAGAAGCAGATTTTGTAATTACGCATCCTGAAGATTATGAACTGCATGAAAGTTTTACGAAAGGTGCAAAGGTTACACACAACCAGGATGAAGCTTTGAAGAATGCAGATTATGTGTATGTAAAAAACTGGAGTACTTTTAATGATTATGGAAGGATTTATTGTAATGATCCTGTTTGGATGCTGACAAATGAAAAATTGAAACTGACCAATAATGCCAAAGTGATGCATTGCCTTCCGGTAAGAAGAAATGTAGAACTGAGCGATGAAATATTGGACGGGCCTAACAGTATTGTTACGCAGGAAGCAGCCAACCGTGTATGGGCAGCACAGGCTGTATTAAGCGAAATACTCGGCAGCTTGAAATAATAAAAAATGGAGAAACTTTTTATTATAAAGATTGGTGGAAATGTAATTGACAATGAAAAAAATCTTTCGTCGTTTCTTGATGTGTTTGCAGCAATCAAGGCTAAGAAGATATTAATTCATGGTGGTGGAAAGATTGCTACTAAAATAGGAGAGCAGTTGGGTATTGCACCAAACTATGTAAACGGAAGGCGTATTACCGATGCTGCAACTATTGATTTGGTAACGATGGTTTATGGCGGATTGGTAAATAAAAAAATTACAGCGCAACTGCAGGCCAAAGGGTGCAATGCAATTGGCTTAACCGGTGCTGATGCCAATATTATTCCTGCAGTAAAAAGGCCGGTAAAAGAAATTGATTACGGATTTGTGGGAGACATTGGCAGCCTGGAGCCTGGGATCAATAGCCTGAAGTTATTTTTGGAAAATAACCTTACCCCAGTATTTGCGCCGCTTACACATGATGGCAACGGACAAATGCTGAATACAAATGCAGATACTGTTGCTTCTTCTCTTGCAGTTGCATTGTCTTCAAAATATAATGTTAGGTTGATTTATTGCTTTGAGAAAAAAGGCGTGTTGGAAAATGTGGAAGATGAAAATTCTGTTATACGCCTTATTACAAAAGATGTTTACAGAAATTTGAAAGAAGGCAACAAATTATTCGACGGCATTTTGCCCAAGATAGACAATGCATTTGCTGCTATAGATAATGGTGTAAAGGAAGTGATGATTGGTGATGCAAAAGATCTTTTAAAAAATGTAACGGAGGATACGGTGGGGACGTTGATTAGGTAGTTGGTTGATTAGTTGAAAGGTTGATTGGCCAGGGAATTAGGAATTAAGAATTAGGTTAAGTGAACGAGGGATGTCTGATGGCTGATGTGGAGATGCCTGATGTCTTTTGTGCGAAGTCCCAATACTGAGCACTATATGTTTTTTTGCGCAAAGTCTTTATACTAAATACTGAGTACTGAATACTCAACACTAAATACTTTCTATGAACCATTCTATTGATGTACTTTTTGAGAAAGCGGTTGTTTTGCTGAAGCAATTGATAAGTACACCCTCTTTTTCAAAAGAAGAAAATGACACAGCCGAGCTGATTACCCGTTTTTTGGAAGAAAACGGAATTGAATACAAACGTGTTGGCAATAATATCTATGCAAAGAATGCAGACTACGATGAAAAGAAGCCATCTGTTCTTTTAAACTCTCATCACGATACAGTAAAACCCAACAAAGGTTATACAATGGATCCTTTTACGCCTATAGAAAAGGATGGAAAATTGTTTGGCCTTGGAAGCAATGATGCCGGCGGTTGCCTCGTATCGCTCATGGCTACATTTCTTTATTATTACAATAGAAAAGACATTAACCACAATGTTGTTTTTGCTGCAAGCGCAGAAGAAGAAATTAGCGGGGTTAATGGTATAGAGCTTGTGCTTCCTTATCTTGGCAATATAGATTTTGGCATTGTTGGGGAACCCACAAAATTAGAAATGGCTGTTGCAGAGCGTGGCTTAATGGTAATAGATTGTACTGCTGCAGGCCGCTCTGGTCATGCTGCACGCAATGAAGGCGAGAACGCATTGTATAAAGCCGTGGATGATATTAACTGGATAAGAAATTATCGTTTTGATAAAGTGAGTGATTTGCTAGGTGAATCAAGAATGACGGTTACCATTATTGAAACAGAAAACAAACAGCACAATGTTGTTCCGTCTCAGTGCAAGTATGTAATTGATGTTCGTGTAAATGAACTGTACACTTTTGATGAAATACTGGATGCATTAAAACACAATCTTAAAAGCCAGTATAAGCCGCGTACAACAAGGATGAAATCAACATCTATTCCGCTTGATCATCCGTTGGTAAAAGCAGGTATAAGTATGGGCAAAGGTTATTATGGTTCGCCTACAACATCAGATAAAGCATTGATGCCGTTTGCTGCTCTAAAAATGGGCCCTGGTGATAGTGCACGCAGTCATACCGCCGATGAATTTATTTATCTTGATGAAATAAGAAATGGTATTGAAACTTATATAAAACTACTGGAACACATTCTTTAAGCCCAGCCCTAAAGGGGTAAAGAAGCCGGTACTGGTAATAATTGAGGGGTTGACAATCAAAAGTGGATACGGTAATGAATTATATTTATTCTTATGAGCTTAAACATTAATCACAATGGCAACAAGTAATGTAACTAATTCCCCTTTAGGGGGCGGGGGCAAGCTCTGGCAAAAAAACATTACATCGCTGCAGGAAGTAGAAAAATTTACAGTGGGCAACGACCGTGAAATGGATATGTACCTTGCTTCTTTTGATGTGCTTGGTTCGTTGGCGCACACGCAAATGCTGGAATCCATCGGCCTGCTTACTAAAGATGAAAAAAATAAAATTCATACTGCGCTTAAAGAAATCTATGTAAAAATAAAGTTGGGCGAATTTGCGCTGGATGATAATGTTGAAGACATTCACTCGCAGGTAGAATTATTGCTAACAGAAAAACTGGGCGATACCGGAAAAAAAATCCATAGTGCCCGCAGTAGGAACGACCAGGTATTGGTTGATGTAAAACTTTTTTTAAGAAATGAACTCCAGGAACTGGTACTTGCCATTCAACCTTTTTTTGAATTGCTGCAAGCGCAGAGTGAAAAATATAAAAATGATTTGTTGCCAGGCTATACACATTTGCAACTGGCCATGCCTTCTTCATTTGGCTTGTGGTTTGGCGCTTATGCAGAAAGCCTGGTAGACGACCTGGTTACATTAAAAGCTGCGTATGAGGTAGTCAATAAAAATCCGCTTGGTTCTGCTGCGGGTTATGGTTCATCATTTCCTGTAAACAGAACGCTTACTACCAAGCTGCTGGGTTTTGAAGACCTCAATTACAATGTAGTTTATGCGCAAATGGGCCGTGGTAAGGCCGAAAGAATTGTTGCCATGGCTATGGCCAATGTAGCAGATACACTTGCCAGGCTTTCAATGGATGCCTGCCTGTTTTTAAACCAGAATTTTGGCTTTATCAGTTTCCCGCCACAGCTTACAACAGGCAGTAGCATAATGCCGCACAAAAAAAACCCTGATGTATTTGAACTAATACGTTCTCATTGCAACCGTATTAAAGCATTGCCAAATGAAATAATGATGATGACCACCAATCTGCCTTCTGGTTATCACAGGGATTTGCAATTGCTGAAAGAACACCTGTTTCCTTCTTTTAAAACACTCAAAAATTGTATTGAAATGGCAGGGTTGATGCTGAGCAATATTGAAGTAAAGAAGGATATTTTAAAAGATGAGAAATACAAATATCTTTTTAGTGTAGAAGAAGTAAACAAACTGGTACTGGAAGGCTTGCCTTTCAGGGATGCGTATAAAAAAGTTGGACTTGATATAGAAGCCGGCAATTTTACATACGATACAGCCGTCAATCATACACACGAAGGTTCCATCGGTAATTTAGGTACCGCAGAAATACATGTTATGATGCAAAATGCTGTAAAAGGGTTCAATTTTAGTAAAGTTGCACATGCGTTGGAGCAATTATTGTCCTAAATTGCCGTTCTGCATGCCATGCCGGTATGCGCATAAATGTTTGTAAAGGCTAATTCCTGGCCATGCAAACTGGTAATTAACCAAACGGTCGGCTCATAAAGAACTTATTACGCATGGCTGAATCAAACAAAAAACGAATCGCTTTATTTGGCTCTACTGGTTCTATTGGCACACAGGCCCTCAATGTAATTGCTGCCAATGAAAACCTGTTCTCTGCTGAAATTCTTACTGCACAAAGCAATGATGAATTGCTAATCAAACAAGCCCTTCAGTTCAACCCTAATATTGTTGTTATTGGCGATGAACGCAAATACAACAAGGTAAAGGAAGCACTTGCTGCTACACATGTAAAGGTTTTTTCCGGAGAAAAAGCATTGGAAGAATGTGCTGCTATGGATTGTTATGATATGATGCTGGCTGCCATTGTTGGCTTTGCTGGTTTAAAACCAACACTCAAAGCAATTGACAACGGCAAAATGGTAGCGTTGGCCAATAAGGAAACACTGGTAGTAGCGGGCGATATTGTAATGAGCAAAGCAGTTGAAAAACGTGTTCCCGTTATTCCGGTAGATAGCGAACACTCTGCTATTTTTCAATGCATGGTGGGTGAAACAAGAAACCGTATTGAGAAAATTATATTAACTGCATCCGGTGGCCCCTTTTTAGGAAAGAAGCCCAACTTTTTGGTGAATGTAAAACGAGATCATGCATTGCAGCATCCCAACTGGGCAATGGGTGCAAAAATTACAATTGACTCTGCCACCCTTATGAACAAGGGTTTGGAAATGATAGAAGCAAAATGGTTGTTTAACCTGAAACCAGAACAGGTGCAGGTGGTGGTACATCCGCAAAGCGTTATACATAGCATGGTAATGTTTGAAGACGGAAGCATAAAAGCACAAATGGGTTTGCCCGATATGAAATTACCCATTCAGTACGCTATGGCTTTTCCGCACAGGATTCCGAATTCATTTCCCCGTTACGATTTTAAAAAACCAAATGCTTTAACGTTTGAAGAACCCGATGTAAAAACATTCAGAAACCTGGCACTTGCCAGCGATGCACTTTTTAAAGGAGGAAATTTACCCTGCATACTGAACGCAGCCAACGAAATTGCCGTATATGCTTTTTTAAAAAACAGGCTGGGCTTCCTGGATATGACAGATTTAATTGAAAAGACAATGGCTAAAATTCCCTTTATACAAAACCCAACATTAGAACAGTATTTTGAAACAGATGGAGAGGCAAGAAGTTTTGCCGCCTCACTGATACATATGTAAGCCCGCTAATCAGCCCTGTTTGCCTCTGAGACAAGTGGCAGCTGGGACGGTAAATTTTCTCATTTCACTAACCCTTTTTGGCGGATATTTGCATCCTTATAAATCTTAAAAATCATCGCCTTAGTGCCGAACGAATTATGACATTATTAGTAATTAACTGGTCCGAAGTAGCAATAAAAGCAGGGCAATTTATTTTCTCCTTTTCTATAATTGTTGTGTTGCATGAGCTGGGGCATTTTCTGCCAGCCAAATGGTTTGGTTGCCGCATTGAAAAATTCTATCTCTTCTTTAATCCCTGGTTTTCTTTAGTAAAAAAGAAAATAGGTGAAACAGAATGGGGCCTTGGCTGGATACCTTTTGGTGGTTATGTAAAGATATCGGGCATGATAGATGAAAGCATGGACAAGGAAGCCATGAAGTTGCCGCCAAAACCTTATGAATTCAGGAGCAAACCAGCATGGCAACGTTTGATTATAATGGTAGGTGGTGTAATTGTAAACCTTGTGCTTGGTTTTTTTATTTATGCAATGATGCTATGGCATTGGGGCGATGAATATGTGCCCACTAATAAACTGAAGTATGGTATTGCAGCAGATTCTCTCGGCCGTTCTATTGGTTTAAAAAATGGCGACCAGGTTTTATCTGTTGATGGAAAATACATTGAAAAATTCAGGGCTATTCCACTTAATATTATTTTAAAACATGCAAAAACCATTGAAGTAAGCAGGAATGGCGAAACAAAAACGATTGAAGTGCCTGATGATTTCGCTGGTAAACTGATCCGTTTTAAGGATCTTAGTTTTATTAGTTTTCGTTTTCCGTTTGAGGGAATAGATTCTTTGGTGCCAACTGGCCCGGCGGCTACTGCAGGTCTCAAAAAAAATGATAAGATCATTTCTTACGATAGTATCGATACTGTTTTTGATGGCGACTTTAAAGCTTACGTAAAAGAACATCCTGGAAAACAGATTAACATCAAAGTATTGCGTGGCAAAGACACTGTATCGGTTTCTCCCGTTATATCTAAAGAAGGTATACTTGGTTTGTGGACGAAAGCACCCGTTGTAAAACCATTTGAAGAAAAGAAAATAGATTATTCTTTTGCTGCTTCATTTCCTGCAGGGCTTAAAAAAAGTAAAGAAACACTGGAGAATTATTGGCTACAGTTAAAACTTATTTTTTCCGGTAAAGTAAAAGCATCAGAATCTGTAGGCAGTGTTTTCAGTATTGCAAATATGTATTCTTCTACCTGGGATTGGGAAGGCCTTTGGGGAATGACTGCATTTTTCTCACTGGTACTCGCATTAATGAATATTCTACCAATACCAGCTTTGGATGGCGGACATGCATTGTTTACACTGATTGAAATGATAACCGGCCGCAAACCCAGCGATAAATTTATTGAATACGCACAAACAGCCGGTATGATTTTGCTAATGGGCGTAATGGCATATGCCTTAGGGCTGGATATATTCAGGATGTTTAAGTAGTTAGCTGAAAAGCAACAAATGAGATTCAATGCTCAGTGAAAATATTCATTGAGCATTTTTTGCATCAGCATTGGGAATTCTATTAAACATCGTTGTGTCACTCACTTATACAGAAAATTTTCATTGAACACTTTAACTTAGGGCATGGATTAAAGAATTCTTCCAGTGAATTAAAAACTTCATAAAGCATCATATTCCAACCTGGCGGAAAGAAATCCCGAAGGGGTGACACCAGATTTAATGTCACCCCTTCGGGGTTTTAGAAAATGTAAACGTTTCTTTTTTTCTATATTAATGCCATCCCTTCGGGAATGCGGGTAAAAAAAATTAATCTGCCAGATGATCAATCAATTAACTGATCAACAAATCACAATTCAATCCCAATCTTCTTCATGAGAATTGATGCATTTAAACTCTGGCAAATGCCTGGCTTTAATTTATAATCAAAATACAATTCTTCATTAGCTATTTGCGCATCAAAATGATAGTTATGGATGTTGGAAGGATAAGCAGTTTGCAATTGCGCCAGTTCCACATCATGCGTAGCCAGCATAGCAACTGCACTTTTACTAATTAGTTGTTTCATCAATGCTTTGGAACCGGTATGCCTGTCAAGAGAATTGGTGCCGCGTAAAATTTCGTCCAGCAACACAAAAACCTTTTCGTGGTTGTTTACATCTGTTATAATAGACTGCAGTTTTTTTAGCTCAGCATAAAAAGTAGAAGTGCTTTCCGCCAGGTTGTCTGCTACACGCATACTGCTGATAATGCGCATAACAGATACGGTCATTTGTTTTGCATACACAACACTGCCTGCCATTGCCAGTACTGTATTTACGCCAATGCTTCTTAAGAAAGTGCTTTTGCCAGCCATATTAGAACCGGTAATTAAAGCAACCTGGGCCGTACCTTTTGTTGAGAAATTATTTTCCACGCATTTGTCTTCTGCAATAAGCGGGTGCCCCAGACCGGTAGTTTCAAGTGTGCCATGTTGTATTGTATCAATAGCCGGAAAAGCCCAGTGAGGATGATTGAAATGAATAGCAGAAAGCGAAGCAATCGCTTCCATTTCTCCAAGTGCTGCAAACCATTGTGCTGTTTTTGATTTGTTGTTTGTCCGCCATTTTTCAAGCGCAAATATGGCTTGCAGGTTCCATAATACAAATGGGTTTACAAAAATCATAAAAAGCATGTTCAGGTTCATATCAAACTGATCCAGTATGCTTTTAAGTTTTTTTATAGCAGCAGAAGAAGCGGTGTTGCCTGTTTTAAAATGTGATTGTACTTGCCGGAGATAACCAGATTGAAAAGAAATGTTTTCTATCCATGCGGCGCTCTTGCTTAATATGTCAACTTCTTCAACTACTTTATTGAGCCTTATATATTGCGATGCAATTTGTTTGGTAACATATCCTGAAACAATCAAAAAGAATAAATAAACACCTGTAAAAAATTGGCCGGTAATTGTATCACTTATAAATAACAACAGCGTAGTAATTGTAATAACAGGATATATCCATCTCAGGAATTTCCAAAAAAGGTTGTTGCTGAAGCTATCTGGCTCAGCAACCCAGGTGTTGATCTTTCTTTCTGTATCAGTAGTGATTGTTTGTTCCATACCATGTGCAGCAAGCTGATGTCGCCATTGGTATTGAGTTGCCAGCTCTTTTACAGCTTCTTGTCTTTGTACTATAATTGGTGCTTCAGCAGGAGAAAGCAGCCAATGTGCGTATTGATGGTTGCCCTGCTGAGACGTGCTGCGGTTGGTATATTGATACAATGATGCTTTGCCAAAAATATCCAAATCATTTGCATAAGGGTGTAAGGGTGTTAGAAATGCTGCGCCATCTGGCTGTTCTAAATAATTACCTGCTGCAATTTGTATTTCGTTTTGATTTATACTGATAAGCCTTTTGCAGTTTTCTATTGCTATGTTGTTATTAACAGCCAGGATTACAAGTCGTATAAAAATGGCTATAAGAATTGTAGCAGCAATTGAAGTATATAAAAAGCTGGTAGGGTAGAGGTAATAAACTGTAACTGATAAGAGGAGGATAACTGCAAACCTAATCCACGCAATTGAATTTTTTCTTTTCTTAAGAATAGCAAAGCTGCTGTTCAGTTTTTCTATTTCAGCTGTATAAACTTCCTGCGGAAAACTTTTGTGGTTCATAGGGCTAAACTACGGAATAATGAATGTGGTAAATGAGAAAATGTGATAAATGTGAAGTTATGTCTGATGGAGGATGTGACGATGTCTGATGTGGAAAGTGTGATAAATGTGAATAATGTGGAAATTTTCCAACAAGAATAAAGTACCTGTAATGTATAAATCAGACCTGATGTTGCAGTGTTTGGTTTTGTTTTAAAAGCCTGAAAGGCTTTACTAATAATAGCCGGTGGTGCAATCACCGGCTGCTGCACAAAGCATCAACCAACCCTGAAGGGGTTGAATTATTATATGCTAAATGTTTAATCAACCCCTTTAGGGTTGTAATAAATTTTATTATTCAAACCACGGATTTTATCCGAGACTGGTGTTTATTAAGCCTTTCAGGCTTGCACTTATTTTGAAAGCCATGTTTATTTATTTGCGATTTGCCTTAAAACACATCAGGCATCATCGCATCAGAAATCAACCATTATAGATTGCGGCTTTTTTCTTAAATTTGCAGGCTGTTGTATTAAAAGCCAGAAACTGAATAGCGATATAAAAGTACAAGTGAGTGACACAACGATGTTGAGGAACGCATAAATGTTCGCTTCATAATTGTTGTAAACATTGTACTAAACAACGGGGCCGTATTGGTTTTGACAGCATAGATCTTTGAGAGTGTAAGCATGCAGTGCATTGTGTGATCAGCACTTTAATCTTGAACGCACAAACTTCAAATGGCAATACTCAGTATGCCATGGCTGCCTAATCAGTGATTAAGTAGTCATTAGGGCCGCCCGGGCAGGTTAGCCTGTTACCCGCCCCGCCGCCGACTAAAAACAAATACAGGACGCTGCTGCCAAAGGCTGTGATGGCAGCTTAAGACTATTCAGCTAAGTTTTGTATTGGTTTGTTCTTTTCCTGTACAAAGCCGACAAGTAATAAGGAAATAAGCATGTAGAAAGCTTTCGGCGAATATGTTTGGACGGGAGTTCGACCCTCCCCGGCTCCACAAGTAAAAAGTCATTAAGGATTGTTGTTACAATTTTTAATGACTTTTTTTATTTGCGTTGTTGTATATAATGTTTAATTGCCTACGCCCATTGGATTGTTTTGTGGTTTCTTGTGCAGGAATTGTTTAAACCTTAAACGGATAATGTGATCGCTGGATTCAAAATCATGATCCAGTTCATTGCGTGAACGCTGCAGCATGAACATTACTTCAAAACGCATGGAGTAATTAAGCTTATAACCAAGTCCAAAACGTGTCCTGAAACGATTGGCAAAACGTTCTTGTACATCGTTTGCGCCAAACAAAGCTTCTGCATCTGCAACACCATACCACACTTTATCTGCATTTAATGAAGATTTATTAAAAGGATAAACAAGTTCTGCTCTTACCCTCGGCCTGAAAACAGTTTCCCAGTCTTTTGTATCCAGGTTTTGTACATTTCGTTGCTCAAACCTTAATAATAAAGCAGTACGCAAGCGCTTCTCTGGTGTAAAACGCAAGCGTGTGCCTAACACAGGCCTTAGTTCAACAGTATTGTAAGATTCTGTTTGATGCGTATAGGACACAATGCCTGCTACCATTACATCAACATATGGATTGATTGAATATTCAAGTGTGGCAGCATAATCAAAAGCATGCCAGCGGGGTGTGTTTAATAATGTACTATAGGAAAAAGCATGTTCTACATTAAATGCTTTGCCAAAAGGCATGTTGAGCATGTACTCACTCCAAATTTGCTGGTTGATGCTTTGTCCAAAAGAAAACATGAAAGAGCAAATAAAGCAACCTGTAAAGCAAATTTGTTTTAGGCGTTTTGGTTTAAGCAAGAAGTACTTAATTTATTGAAGCAACAAATTAAAGAAATATTTTTTCGATTAATGGCTGCTTTGACAAAAGTTTTCAAAAAAAAATTCCGGTTCGTATGTTTCAACGAACCGGAATTTTTATAAGGATGGGGTAGTAAAATTATAACTGTGCTTATTCTTTAGAAGCAGCAATAGCAGATTCAGCTTCTTTTTCTTTGTCTGTTTTTGCTACAGCTTTGGAAGGAAAAACTTCAATTACAATTTGTTCAATCTTGCCATTGAATTTATTGGTATGACCAATTTTGTAATTCTTACTTACATTGGTTGCTTCATCTATACCAACGTCTGCACCTTCATCGAGGCTAAACATGTTGGAATTGGTTTTTTCTATTCTTCCTTTGCCAGCTTCTGCGCCATCAATTAAGAATGTGCCGTTACCACCTTTACCGAGGCCACCACCATCGTAATCAAATTTAAATACAATGGTGTGTTTGCCTGGTGTAAGTGCTTTTGTTGCTTTTACATCATATTCGGCAAGGCCCACCCAGTTGTAGGTAAACATTGGAACACCATTTACAACATAAAGAGCGTAGCCTCCAAATTTTCCACCCATAGCTACCAATACACCATTTGCTTTTGCGCCAACAACTACATCTGCAGTAAAAGAGCTACTGGTATTTTTTATATTGATGAATGCATTTTCCTGCAAACCGCCCATGCCTTCATACAATGTAAATTTGGTTCTGCCGCCCATTGCATCTGGTCTGCCTGCCTGTGCAGGATCCAGCCTTTCTATACTTCTGTCATCCAGTGGAAATACATGGTATTTGATGGCTTCTTTTGCAAAAAGTTCTTTTAGTTCTTTTAATTTTTCAGGATTAGCAGCAGCTACATCTGTGCTCATGCTAAAGTCTTCATTAACGTTATACAGTTGCCATACATCATCTTTTATTGAACCTTTTGGTTTTACTTCCCATGGGGCTTTGTGTACTGTACGTGCCATCCAACCTTCATGATAAATACCCCTGTTGGCTATAATTTCAAAGTATTGTGTAAGGTGATTTTCAGGAGCGTTGCCATCTGTAAAACTAGGAACCATAGTTACGCCTTGTATTGGTTCTTGTTTTACACCATTTACCATTGTAGGTTCAGGTACATGGCACAAATCCAAAATAGTAGGGGCGATGTCTATTACGTGATGGAACTGGCTGCGAATTTTGCCTTTGTCTTTAATCAGTTTTGGATATTCAATGATGATTCCATTGCGTGTTCCGCCAAAATCACCGGCAACTTGTTTTGTCCATGTAAATGGCGTGTTGCCTGCTACTGCCCAACCTGCTGCAAAATGTCCGTAAGATTCACGACCGCCAAATTTCGGCATTTGCTTAGCCAGGTCATCAATTGTTTCTGGTATAGCATTAAAGTATGTGTTCTCATTCATTAAGCCATTTGCTGTTCCTTCTGCACTTGCACCGTTGTCTCCAAGAATATAAATGAAAACAGTGTTATCTGTTTCGCCTATAGATTCAATATAATCGTGTAAACGTGCAATCTGATCGTCTGTATGTTCAGCAAAACCAGCATACACTTCCATCTGGCGTGCGTATACTTTTTTCTCAGTAGGTGTTAATTTATCCCAATCTTTTATAAAAGAATCTTTAGGAGCAAGTTTTGTTCCTTTTGGAACGATGCCCATTTCAATTTGTTTGGCCAATGTTTTTTGACGTAAAACATCCCAGCCTTCATCAAACTGGCCTTTGTATTTATCAACATAACTTGCTGGTGGCTGGTGTGGCGCATGACAAGCACCTGGTGCAAAATACATGTAGAATGGCTTATCTGGCGTCATTGATTGTTGCGCTTTCATCCACTCAATAGCATGGTTTGTCATATCTACAGTAAAGTGATAATTAGGATCCTCAACATTTACTTCAGCACGGCTTGTGCCATCCCAAACGCCAGGATAGAACTGGTTTGTTTCTCCACCCATAAAGCCATAAAATTTTTCAAAACCCTGACCTGTTGGCCAGTTTTCAAAAGAACCTGATGGATGTATTTGCCAGGCTGGTGTTTCATGATTTTTACCAAACTGTGCCGTATTAAAACCATTCAGTTTTAAAATCATTGCTGTTTGTGCAATGCTTGCAGGGCGAACGCCGGTATTGCCTGGGAATGCAGTAGCAACTTCGGTAATGCCCGCCATATTATTGCTATGGTGGTTACGGCCGGTAAGTAATGCAGTACGTGTAGGCGAACAAAGTGCAGTTGTGTGGAAGCGATTATAACGCAAACCATTAGCCGCTAATTTCTCTGCAAATGGCATGTGTATGGGGCCGCCAAAAGCGCTGCTCATGCCAAAGCCGAAGTCATCAACTAAAACCAAAATTACGTTAGGGGCACCTTTTGGCGCTTTTACTTCCCACGGCGCAGGTGGTTTTGCATCACGGGCATCTTCCTGTGTATAAGGTGGAATTTCCGGGGGTGTCATAGGCAGAACGGTTCTGTTGAAACCATCTGCGGATGCTGTGGTACCTGTATCAGTTGCGGTGGTGGTTGCAGTTGTTGCCTGGTTTTGGTTTCCACAGGAAGCAAACACTACTGCAAAACCAATTATAAGCAATACTTTAATTTTGTTCATAAAGCTGATTTTGATTGTTGGTTTATAAGTAAAAATTAAAGTTATCAGGGCTGGGATTGGTTGTTTCTGCGGGTACTGAAATAATTGTTCCGATCCGTTTTTTCAACAAGCCGGAATAATTATTTTAAACAACGAATAACATATTCATTATTTGTAAAAACCTTATTGCTGGCCTTTTGTCATCATTTGAATTGCGTTCTCTACAGCTTTTTTCATGCTCAATGATTCTCCTTTTTGTCTTGGCGGGAAATCTGATAAGCTCTTAAGGTGTGCTTCCAGGAATGATCCGCCTGCTGTAGGTGCCCACAGTTTTGCAGCCATAAATTTGCGGCCTATATACCCCCATTCGTGGCTTTCAGGATCCATTTTTTCCATAGGATCCATCAAAAGATTGAACAGAAAAGGCACACTCGGGTATTTCTTTTCATTAAACCACAACCCGTCATATTTTACACCGATATGAATTTTCCATGCATCTACCCTGAATGCCATTAAATCTGATTCGTCGTAGTAGAAAAATTCCCTCCGTGCAGATTTATCGTTTTTGCCACTCCAATAGTCCAGCTGATTATAACCATCAAGATGAACTTTATAAGAACTGCCATTCATTGAATAGCCTTTCAGTAAATCTTCTTTTAAGTTTGGCAAACCTGCAGCAGCAGCAAGTGTTACAAAAAGATCTTCATGGCTCTGGATGCCATTTAGTTCAGATCCCGGCTGTATAACACCCGGATATTTTATTAAGCAGGGAACACGTACACCGCCCTCCCATGTAGTACCTTTTTCGCCACGGAAAGGAGCATAGCCACCATCAGGCCACAGCATCAATTCGTTGCCGTTGTCTGTAGAATATATGATAATGGTATTGTCTTCTATTCCCATTTCTTTCAGTTTGGCAAGAATTTTTCCTACCTGTTCATCGTGCTCAATCATTTTTGCACGATATACATCTTCTTCAGCACGGCCTTCGTCTACTGCTTTTTTAATGTACTCTTTTGGAGAATGCGACCAGATATGAACAGCTGTTGTATTGAACCAAAGGAAAAATGGTTTGCCCGATCCTTTTTGTTTATCGAGCCATGTCATGGTGTGTCCCAATACTTCGCCATCAAATGTTTCCATTCTCTTACGGGTAAGCATACCTGTATTTTCAATTTTTTGTTTGCCAACTTTTCCCCATTTAGGATCAGTAGTAGCATCTTCTGTGTTTGTAGCCCATGTGTGCAATACACCACGTGGTCCAACATTTTTTGTATAATCAGGATTTTTCTGTCCGGGATAATCCAGTTCTTCGGGTTCTTCTTCTGCATTCAGGTGATAAAGATTTCCGAACCATTCATCAAAACCATGATTGGTTGGCAAGAATTCATTCCTGTCGCCAAGATGGTTTTTACCAAATTGTGCAGTTGCATATCCCTGGCTTTTCAATACTTCAGCCAAAGTGGGGTCTTCTTTCTGAATGCCCTGGTTAGAACCCGGAATACCAATGGTTGTCATACCGGTTCTTACAGGCAATTGCCCTGTTATAAATGCGGCACGGCCTGCAGTGCAACTTGGTTGTCCGTAATGATCTGTAAATACTGCACCTTCTCTTCCAATGCGGTCAATGTTTGGTGTTTTACCCATCATACCATGTGTGTAGATACCTACATTCCACATACCAATGTCATCGCCAAAAATGACTACAATATTGGGTTTGCCTGTTTTTACAGGTGTTGCAGTGGCAGCGGCTTTTGCCGGCGCTGTTTTTTTCTTTGCCGACTGGGCGCTTGCGATGTTTGCAAATGTAATGACTGCAATTGCGAGTAAAAACGACGCACATTGTAAGGTTTGCTTTTTCATTGTATACAGTTGTCTTGATTAATGAGAAATGTAATTTATTGAACGATAAAAATCTCCTCCTTGTTTTTAATGCTTACGGGTATTATTGCATCTTTCAGCCGTTATTTTGGAAACACCAATGTTATTGCTGCACGTAAACCATAAGCTGGATGACCATCTGGTGAAAGGTGCAAACGTGGTCCAATTCCAAAACTTACTATCTGGCTCCCAAACTTTGTAACGGCAGTTGCAGTGGGTATCAGCACCAGCACATCAATATTATTTTTCCAGTCGTGTGTGTATTCTGCTACCATCGTTAAGCCTGCGCCGCCTTTCCAGTTGTAGGTAAGAAATGGATTGAAAAACGTAGCACTGATATCGCTCCGGTTTGCATCGCCTGCCACAGAAAATACATGGTTCATCAATGCACCATAAGTCCACGGACCCGATTGTTTTAATGCTACTACAGATGGCCCAACTGCCCATTTTTTTCCACCAAGAAAATCATTGGTAGCGGTAGGAACTACAATTGCAGGTCCAACGCCCCAGGTAATTTTTCCTTTTGAGGGGCTTACAAAAGCAGTGATTACTGCATCGCCAAGTCCACCCTGACTGGTTTTATCGCCGGTGTAATCTTTTTGCGATACTATAGGTAAAATCCAGCGGGTAATAAGATTAAGATTTTCATTTAGCTTGATAGGAATAACTGGCTGTACATTCAGAACGAGTTTGGAACCGTTATGTGCACCGGCACCCACATCGAGGTTGCTTTGAAAAGGAACGCTGATGAGACTGGCTATTGGATTGGCCAATTTCTTTGCAAGTTCATCGGCAGATTGTGTTTTTGCCTGTGCAGCAGGGGCGTCCTGTGCAATCAAATTATTTTTGGTAACAAGTAATAAGGACAGGACGATTACTGAAAGTCTGAATGTGAAATTTTTCATCTAAACAATTAGTTTTTTTGCTCACTTCATGTTGCCTGATTTTTCAACAAGGGTATCGACGGTTCTTGTGCATCGTTTTATAGGTAGGAGCTTAGAAAGTAGCGGAGTCAAAAGTAAACGAATGAAAAAAAAACTTAAAATATAAAAAAGAAGAATAGAATTAATTCTACGAAAACTAAAAGGCTAATTGTTTCTCGTCAATATTTGATTTTATGCAGGTTGCAAAGATCAATAAGTTCTTTAAAATTTGTTGCACCGGTTTTATGATAAATTCTTTTCTTAAGTGTAGAAATAGAATTCATTTTAAGGTGAAGTGTTTCAGAAATTTGTTTAGTACCTAAACCGTTAAGGAGGTAATAAAGCACCTGCAGTTCTCTTGGGGTAAGCACTTTAAAAGGGCCGTTAGCTTCGAGGGATCTGCTGATGCCAGCAAAATTGTTGCCCGTAGTAAAAAAGTTCTTAAGTATTTTAACCACTGTTACATCATCAGCAGTTTTTGATAAATAATAAGGTGTATTAAAAAGTTTTAAAATTTCGGCGTTTACCTGCGGGGGTTGTATAGAAAAGAAGAGGATTTTTAATGTTGGGTATAGCTTTTTTATATCTGGTAAAATCTCCAAAGCATTACCATCCGGAAAAACAATATCAAGAATTAGGTGCGTAAAGTTTAACTGGCCTAGCTCCGTTATTATACTTTTGCGGGAGTTGGTTTGAATAATAGTAAAATCTTCAATCTCCATTTTTATCATCAGCGATATCCCGCGCCTTGTCATATCCTGGCTATCAGCAATTAAGATTATTGGTTTTATAAGTTGCATTGGGGTAAAACTCTTCTATTTTATACAAAACATTTGCGACTTAATTCTACGACGTATAAATATTAATCACAATCGTTTATTTATAAAAAATATATTCAAAATGAAAAGTATAAAAACTGTTTGTATAATAGTGACAAAAGAATGCCTATACAGGTTTTTAAATAAAACTGGTGGGCATTGGTTCACTTATATTAACCATTAATGGCAATAAAATTTTACTATATTAATCTCCTGTGGAATTGCGAACTAAATTGAAGAAGAACCAGGATGGAGCCATGTGGCAAATTAACTGGAATGAAATATTAAAATGGAAGGATTAAAATAAAAAAGGGCTGGATAGAAATCCTGCCCCGTTTAAAATCCAATATCCTATGAAAAACCGAGACAAATATAGTGGGAGCCGCACTTCTTTCCCATAATTTTCGATGAATGGAAGCAGAAAGCCGATAATAACGCCTGATCTTGCATTTCTTACGCTGGCAGCGCCTTAAAGCAGCGCTTTGTGGAAACTTTGATGTTGTAACGGAGTAATTTTATTCGTTGTATAAACAACCAGTTTAGGCTTATTTAATTTTTAATTGAGTTGAGTCTGAAACAATAATTTGTGGCTTGTCTTTGTAGGTTTTGATCTCACCTGTAACACAAACCTGCTTGTTTATTAAAAATTCTTCAGGTGCAAAGCTGAATTTTTTACGGTTTTCACCAAAAATCACGAATGTAAAAGGGTTATTGGGATAAGCATCGCCCATATTGATAAGCGTTGGCTGTTGGTTAGCGTTTTCAAGATATCTGCCACCAAAAACTTTATCACAAACCGTTGTTTTCTCGCCCACATGTTTAGCCGCTTCAGCAGCCGAAATGGTGGTTTGTGAAAAGCAATTGCCCAAAGCGAATAACAATACTATTGTAACACTGTATTTTTTCATAATTGTGCTTTAATGTCTTTTTTCAAAGCTACAAATTGTGAATTAATATAATGTTACACTATTCGTTTTTAATCTGCTTTTAGCGTGAATGGCTTATTTAAACGTGGCCTTCAATTCTATAAAATTTTGCTCGGCCTTATCAAGTTTTATCAATCCGCGGTGGGGCCTGTCAAGATCAAGAATAGAAAATATGGTGATGCCAATCATTAATGCAAAGCTTGTTGCAATTATCATGTCAGGTCTTTTTTTGCTGGAATAGCCAACAATAAACGCGGAAGCAAAACACAGCAGAAAAAGCAGGTAAATTATCGAATGCGGAATGGTTGCCATCATGGCTGCCTTGCGGGTGGTTACGGCATCAATCATGTCGTTGAGCGAAGCAACCATCATAGAACCGCGGTTTCTTTCTGTGATGTCGGCACTTTTAGCAGCTTTTATTGCCATTTTCCAGATAGCTGCTGAGTTCACATCCGTTTGGGCTGCTGCTTCCTGGTATTTTTCAGTATTGTTTCCTGCATCATACAACGCAATCCTTGCATTCACATATTTATTAAATAAACTGAGCATTACCACTCTTTCACTGTCGGGAAACATATCGGTCCTTAATAAAGCGGTGCCAATGGTATTGGCTTCATCCACCATTACTTTAAAACGGGTATCGTGGCGTGAACTTGCCAGGCTAAATGTAAAAGACAATAGGAGGGCCAGCAAACCCAGCAGGGCGCCTTCTATTGCGCCCATGCCTTCATCACTTTCATCTACAACCTTTTTATTTTTTCGCTCTTTTGCCTTTAATCCCATAAGATAAAACAGGCACATCACCACTATAAGAATAATTACAATAAGAATTGATGGAGATTTGTATAATAAAGACTGGTCCATAAAGAATATTAAGGGTTAAAAATTTCCGGGCTAAAATAATTAAGCAAAAGTAAACGCAAATTGATCGAGGTTCCAAAAATGAAGTTGTGTTTGAATACTTTGTAAAAACAACCTTTGCATGACAGTAGTTGCATTTAAAATAACGGCAGCTTTTATCCTGTTGCAATGGTGAGAAAGATTTAAATTACTTTCATTATCAAAATTGCACGCCATGAAGGATCTTGTTCCTGTAGTTATAAACCAGCTTCAGCATGTGGGCATACCAGTAACTGATATTGTTGTATCTGAAGCTTTTTATAAGCGTTTGGGATTTATAAATGTAATGCAGTCTTCATTTACACTGGAAGGGGAAGACGGAACCTGCATTATGATGGAAAACAATAGCGTTGTTATTGAACTTTACCAGCTTCCACCCAAACAACTTGCCGAAATAAAAACAAGAAAGGACGGACATATTGATCATATTGCTTTTGACGTGGATGACATTGATGCTACATTCAGCGCATGCAAAAATGCTTCGTTGCAAATACTTGAACCGGCGCCGGTATTTCTTTCGTTCTGGAAAAAAGGCTGTAAATACTTTAATATTTCCGGGCCAGATGGCGAGAGACTGGAGTTTAACCAGGTAATAAAATAATGTGTGTTTATTTTTTGCAGCATAAATAAAACGACTCAATGAAAAGTAATTCTCTGAAGATTGGCCTGTTTGGTATTGGGCTTGATACGTACTGGCCGCAGTTTGAAGGCCTGAAAGAAAGATTGGAAGGTTATCTTTCCGTTGTTGAACAAAAACTAGCAGCTATTCATAATAATATTATCAATGCCGGACTTGTAGATTCTGCAGATAAAGCTTTTGAGGCCGGTAAAAAATTTAAAACTGAAGACGTAGACATTATTTTTTTGTACGTAACTACCTATGCTTTGTCTTCTACTGTTTTGCCGGTTGTGCAAAGGGCAAAAGTGCCGGTGATTGTTTTAAATCTTTCTCCAGAACCAGCCATTGATTATGATAGTTTCAATGCCATGACTAATCGCACTAAAATGACTGGCGAATGGCTGGCGTTTTGTTCTGCTTGTCCTGTTCCGGAAATTGCCAATGTATTTAACCGCACCGGAATCCATTTTCACCAGGTAACGGGCATGCTGCACAATGATCCTGTATGCTGGACAGAAATAACTGAATGGGTAGAAGCTGCCCGTGTAGCACATACTATGTTTTATAACCGACTGGGTTGTATGGGGCATTATTATAGCGGCATGCTTGATATTTATACCGATCTCACGCAGCAGTATGCAAGTTTTGGCGGGCATATTGAATTACTTGAAGTAGAAGAACTGGCAGCGCTGAGAAAAACAGTGAGCAATCAACAAATGAAAAACCGACTGGCGCTTTTTTATGAAGTTTTTGATGTGCAGCAGGATTGTGCGCCTGATGACTTGGAAAAAGCAGCCATCACTTCTGTTGCGCTGGATATGCTGGTTGAGAAACACAAGCTGGGGTCAATGGCTTATTATTACAAAGGCACAGGCAACGCCGAAAATGAAGAAGCCATCGCTTCTATCATTCCGGGTAATTCTTTATTAACGGCCAATGGCGTACCAGTAGCAGGTGAGTATGAAATAAAAAATGCACAGGCCATGAAAATTATGGACAGTTTCGGGGCAGGTGGATCCTTTACAGAATATTATGCAATGGACTTTGCTGACGATGTGGTATTAATGGGGCACGATGGGCCGGGCCACATTGCCATTGCAGAGGGTAAAACAAAAATAAAACCGTTACAGGTTTATCATGGCAAAGTGGGTAAAGGCGTATCCGTTGAAATGTCTGTAAAAAATGGGCCGGTAACTTTGCTCTCGGTTGTTGAGAAAAAAGGCGATGGGTTAATGTTGTTAGTGGCAGAAGGAGAATCTGTAAAAGGGCCAATATTGCAAATAGGCAATACCAACAGCAGGTATAAATTTTCATTAGGTGCAAGAAAATTTGTAAACGAATGGAATAGCTATGGCCCCGCACACCATTGCGCTGTGGGTGTTGGTCATAGCAGTTCAAAAATTAAGAAGTTGGGTGATTTATTAAACATGGATGTTATAAAAGTCTGTTAGCATAAAATAAAGATTATGAGAAAGGCCACTATTGCTATTGTATGTATTTCTTTGGGTGTATTGGTAAATGCACAGCCATCGCCTCAAAAAATAAAAGTAGATGTATGTGTGTACGGCGGTACCTCTGCTGGTGTTATTGCAGCATACACTGCTATAATGATGCATAAAAAAGTAATATTAATTGAGCCAGGCTACCGGCTTGGTGGATTATCTTCAGGTGGGCTTGGCTATACAGATATTGGCAACAAATATGTGGTTAGCGGATTAGCGAGGGATTTTTACAGGAGGATAGGAAAACATTACGACAAATTTGAGCAATGGATTTTTGAACCCAAAGTAGCAGAAGCCATTTTTCTTGATTATGTAAAAAGATCGGATTGCCGGATATTGTATGGTTCCAGGTTAAGAAACGTAAACAAATCCGGCACAGCAATTACTTCTATTGATATTGAAAATGAAAGCGGCATAGTCACGGGAAATATTGCTGCAAAAGAATTTATAGACTGTACTTATGAAGGCGATGTAATGGCAAAAGCCGGCGTTAGTTATACAACAGGAAGAGAAGCAAACAGCTTGTACAATGAAACAGTTAATGGTGTTCAGTTAAAAGAAAAACATCAGTTTCCTGATAATATTGATCCTTACCGCATACCTGGTAAGCCGGAAAGTGGTTTGCTCTGGGGTATTAGCAATGAAACACTTGCAGCGCCGGGCAGCGGCGATAAAAAAATACAAACCTATAATTTCAGACTTTGCCTTACAGATGATCCTGCCAACCGTATTGCTATTACGAGACCAGAAGGATATGACTCAACCCAATATGAATTACTGTTGCGGTTTCTTGCAGCAAAACCTGCAAAAGATTTAAACGGTTTTATGAAAGTTGATCTAATGCCCAATCATAAAACCGATATTAATAATAACGGCCCTTTTTCTACAGACATGATTGGCATGAATTATAATTACCCTGATGGTGATTATGCAACCCGCAAAGCAATTATTAAAAAGCACGAGGCATACACAAAAGGATTTTTATATTTTATCGGGCATGACTCACGTATGCCGGAGTATTTGCGCAAATTGATGCTGCAGTGGGGTTATCCAAAAGATGAGTATGTTAAAACTGGCAATTGGTCGCCGCAATTGTACATCCGCGAAGCAAGAAGAATGCTTGGTGCTTATATAATGACTGAAGCCAATTGCACTGGCAGAGTAATAGTAGAAGACGGCGTTGGTATGGGGGCATATAATATGGACTCTCATAATGCGCAGCGCATTGTAATAAATGGTATGGTAAAAAATGAAGGTGATGTGCAGATAAACGGTATTCATCCTTACCCGGTTGCATACCGGTCGCTCACACCGCAGGCAAATGAATGCAGCAACTTGCTTGTGCCGGTTTGCTTATCTGCCAGTCATATGGCATATGGCTCTATACGCATGGAGCCTGTGTTTATGGTACTGGCACAATCCAGCGCAGTTGCGGCTTGCATGGCTATAGATAAAAACACAACTGTTCAGCAGGTTGATGCAAAAGAATTGCAGGCAATTCTAAAAAGCAATCCTTATGCAGATAATAGCATTCCTGAAATACTTGTTGACAATGATGATTCTGAACATGTTGTTGCAACAGGCCAATGGAAAAGAGAAACAAATGGCGGGTATGGCCCATCATTATTTACAAACAATGATGCGGAGAAAAAATTAGCTTCTGTTAGTTTTTCGGCTGATATTAGAAAGACCAGCCAGTACAAGATTTATGTGTATTGCCCTAAACTTAATAATCCTTCAACAGTAACTAAAGTGCAGGTTTCCGACGGAAAAAAATCTAGTACTGTAAACATTCATAAAAATGATGTGAATGTAACCGGGCAAACTTCCGGCGAATGGGTTTTACTTACAACAGCTTCTTATGCTGCAGGCAAAAAAATAACCGTTACTGTTTCAAATGAAGGTGCAGATGGAACAGTAACGGCTGACGCAGTATTGTTTGTGCCTGCCCGTTAATTGGCTTTTCTATTCATTCTATTTTGATTGGTTGCAGGAACTGCGGCTGGTGCATCAGGATCATCGCCTAACCTCAATAGCTCCTGCGGAAGCTGTTTTAATTTTAATTCTTTGGCTACCGATACAAATATGTTTTCAATTTTAAAACCGAATTCGTAGGTCTGCGGTTTAAGCACGATAGTGTATTTCTTTTTATCCAGTACTTTTTTGTAGGCAAACGCTACCTGTTCGTATAACGGACGAGAAAGTTCACTTCTTTTAAAGTTGGATTTATTCTGTGCAATTTGTTGCCAGTAAACAATGTTCATCCCCATTTTTTGTCTTTGCTCAGCGGTATAATCCAGTACTTTTTTAGATTTTTTTCCTTCGGCCACTAATACAGAATCGTTTTTGTAAGTGCTGTCGAGCCTTATGTATTCAGACTGATAAATTTCATATTCAGGCGCAAGCGAATCTTTTTCATATAACTGCACAAGGCTATCTACCTGACGGTAAGATGGAATTGCCTGAACCATTAAATCAATATCAAACACACCGACTTTAATTTGTTGAGCTTTCAAACAGTCAATGTTTGTAAATAAAAGAACGAGTGTAACAGCGAAAGAAAAATACTTTTTCATTGTGCAGTAATTTGGTTAGAGGAAATTATATCACCACATTAAGCTAAGCAGGTATTTTGTAGAATCTGACAATTAATTTTTCAATTAACAGTATTTTATACACCAGTAAATTTTAACTTTTTTACGGTGCAGCGTTTACAACAAATCTTTGTACCGATTTTTTTGCATAACTTATCACAGCATGAAGAAGTTGAAAGAAAATGTATTGGACAATCCCGCCTGGGAAGCGTTAAACAGCGTACATGCGCAATTTGCACTAGGTAATGCAAATGCCAAACGGTATAAAAGTGAAGTATTGCCATTTACAGGTTGTGAAGATGGAAGCATGGTTACGTTAGATCCTTTTATCGAAGCCGGCGAATCATTTTTTATTATTGGCGATGAATTGCCCGTTATGCCATCTGGCTGCACAATAGAACTTGAGTTGCCTTGTGCGCAAATGCTGTTAAGAAAACCTTTTGCAGAAATACAGTCTCCGGGCAATTCAGTTGTTATTGAACAAATGAATGCCTCAAACGCAGAGGAGATGCATGATCTTATTACTGCTGTACAGCCTGGTTATTATAATAAAAACACGCATATGCTGGGCAGTTATTTTGGAATAAGAGATGGGGGCAGATTAGTTGCTATGGCAGGCGAAAGAATGCGGATAAATGGTTTTAGCGAGTTAAGCGCTATTTGTACGCTACCTGGTTATACAGGCCGCGGGTTTGCGCAACAGCTAATTGCAAAGTTGTGCAATCTTCATGCTTCACAAAATGTTGTTTCTTTTTTACATGTTGCATTAGCCAATCAACGGGCAATACAACTTTACCAGCACCTGGGTTTTGAAGAAAGAAGAACCATTATGTTCCGTAGAATAAGAAAATCAAATTCCTAATCTGAAGGGTTTATTTAATCCACAATTTGTTTTTTACAACCTGTTCCATCACCTGGTCGCGGTAATTCCTGCTTATCGGAATTTTATGCGATTGTATCTTCAGCTCATTCCCTTCAATGGATTCTATTTTATTGATTGGAACAATATAAGATTTGTGTACCCTTATAAAAGATTTATTGCCGAGATTTTCTTCCAGCGTCTTTAACATTAGTAAAGCAATATATTTTCCTTTGGTTGTAAAAATGGTTACGTAGTTCTGCAATGCTTCTATGTAGAGTATATCCTCGAAAAATATTTTTTCGTATTTGCTGGCACATTTTATAAAAAAGTATTCATCGCCAGTTGTATTTTTCTGTATTGGGGCTTGTGCATTGTTTGTAACCAATTGATGATATTCTTTTGCTTTATTGGCTGCTTTAAAAAAGTTGTCGTATGTAATTGGTTTTAATAAATAATCCAGCACATTAAAACGATAGCCATCTATTGCATAATCAGGGAAGGCTGTGGTTATAATTACCATTGGTGGTTGAGGGGTAATCTTTAAAAAATCTATCCCGCTCATTTTAGGCATGTGTATATCGAGAAATATAAGATCTGTTGGTGTATTGCTTATCAGCTTTATTAATTCAACCGGGTTTTCGCATGTGCCCTGTAAATTAAGAAAACCTGTTTCCTTTACATAGCTGGCAAGGCCTTCACGTGCCAGCGGTTCATCATCAACTATTAAACAATTTATCATAGTACAGGTATTACGTTCAGGCAATCTTTTGAGAAGCCTTAAGGTGAACAAGTGTTGTAAGTTGTAACCCAAGTTTAATTTCAAAACTATCTGCTTGCTTTTCTATGTCTAATGTGTATTTGCCCGGATAAATTAAATCGAGCCGTCTTTGCACATTTTCAAGTCCAATGCCGCCATAATATGGAAGATTTGTTTTTTCATAAGGTTCCGTACTGTTACAGACATTAAGAAACAATTGCTGTGATTGTAAACTGACTTTTATTTTTATCCAGTTAGATTTATCCGTATGTTTTGACACATGTTTAAAAGCATTCTCTACAAAAGTCATCAATATAAATGGTGCTATTGCTATATCAGCACCATGGGTATTGCCCATGTCAACATTAATTTCCATGTTGTTATTCTGTCTCAGTTTTTCCAATTCAATAAAATTTTCGAGATAAGCAATCTCTTTGCTTAATGAAATCTGCAAGTCATTGCATTCGTATAACTGGTAGCGTAATAACTCAGAAAATTTTGCCAGTGAAGCAGATGCCCTGTCTGGATTTTTATGTATCAGGAAAAAAATAGAATTTATCGTATTAAAAAGATAGTGCGGGTTAAACTGGTTCTTAAGAAATTTTAATTCTGTTTCCAGTTTTTCTTTTTCAAGCATTTGCTGTTTGCGTTGTGTTTGCAACCAGTTTTTTGCAAGTTTAATGCTCATAGCAAGTGTGGTGCTGGCTACTGTGGATGGCAGTGTATTAACAAGAAAAGGGTAAGAGAATTTATTTTGATCGGTAAAATTGTATAACTCCTGCACGGTATGCCCGGTTACATAAGCACTAAAAGGATAGCCTAATGCAATTAATGCAGCTGTAGCAAAAATAGAGAGCAATAGGTAAATGATGTATTCAGTATACCGGTTCTTCTGCAGGTATTTTGGAATAAGGTAGTACAAATTAAAATACACCACCAATGCCTGGAAGATTACGTAAAACAAGTATTTGGAGAAATAAGGCGAGCTGATATTGCTAGCTGCAGTAAAAGGATTGCCAATAGTAATTGACCACCACGTAAAATGATAGGCAAACCAAAACGGAATATGGTAGAGCTTGTATTTGTAAAACCAGTTTGTATTTTTTTTAATTGTAGAAGCCTGCATTTGCCATGAATTACTTTTCAAAATACAGCAATTTTATTGATTTAATGGCCCGTAGACTGACAAGAAGCACCTGGTAATTGACGAGAGGGAGGTTTTACTATGTAAAAGGATTTATTCGGTTTTTTATTTTTTCTGCGGCATATTACCTGGCATTGTATTTCATCAATTATATTATTCCTGTTGTCACTACAGTTTTTTCAATTTTTTGCAGCGCTGTTTCTTTGTTTTCAAATAATGAAATATGAAACGCATTGTACTTATCCTCCTGACAATTTCTTTTTTTCAACATGCTGGTGCACAGGTTAGCGGCAACCTGGTTACAGCAGATAGCTTACCGGTTGTTGCCGCCAACATCAGCCTGTTAAAGAATACAGACAGTTCTTTTGTGAAAGCGGCTTTAAGTAATGAAAAAGGATTTTATAGAATTGAAAATATACAACCAGGTGCATATTTGTTGCGTATCAGCAGCGTTGGTCTTCGTTCTATTTATTCGGAGAAGTTTACTATTATGTCTTCTTCAACTGAGGTTACATTAGGTACCACAGTATTGAATGAGAATAAGAAAGAACTTGAAGGAGTTGTGGTACGTGCGCAAAAACCAGTTTATCAGCAAAAGCCCGGAGGAATGGTAGTTAATGTTGAGAATAGCATGTTTACAAAAGGAAGTTCTGCATTACAGGTTTTGGAGAGATCGCCTGGCGTTGTTATAGATCACCGCAACAATAGCATCGCACTAAATGGAAAGAATGGTGTTATGGTAATGATCAATGGAAAATTAGTACGCATGCCAATAGAACAACTGGTAAATATGCTGGAAGGAATGAATGCAGATGACATTGCTACTATTGAGTTGCTAACAACACCGCCTGCAAAATATGATGCGGAAGGAAGTGCAGGATTGATCAATATCGTCTTAAAAAAAGGAAGAAAGCAGGGTACTAATGGAAATATTTCGCTTACTGCAGGCTATGCAAAAGCAGAAAAAGCAACTGCCAGTGTAAACCTTTCTCACAATACAAAAAGTTTGGGATTATATGGATCGTACACTTATTCTCGCAACAAAACATTTACAGACATGTTTGTTGAAAGCCGCCAGGATATGCCATTTCTTGGTGGTAAAGTTGTTGTAGACGGATGGTTTAATACAAATTTGGTAAGAAACAATCACGATGCTACAGTTGGAATGGATCTTAAACTGGATAAGAAAACAACAATTGGCGCAAGTGTTACTTACAATAATAGCAACATGTCTGGTACTACTGTTACAGATGCAGGGTATACTGTGCTGCCAGATTCCCTGTTGCAATTTAATGGAATTAACCACGGCGTTAACCACTGGAACAATAGCATCAGTTCTGTTTATGTAGAAAAAGAAATGAGCAAAGGCGGAAAAATAAATTTCAGCACAGACTACTTGTATTTTAAAAATGATGCCGGCGGAAATGTGCAAAGTTCTTTTGTTGATAAGCATGGAATGCAGGCAGGCGATAAACAACCTCTTTTTTCTCCGGCCCAAAAAAGTTTTGCCAACACAAACATACAGGTAGGTGTTGCCACACTTGATTATTCAAAACAGGTTAATAAAAGTATAAGGTTGGAGACAGGTATAAAAGGAGCGTATACTAAAAGCGAAAGCTCGTCTGCTGTTCTTAGCTATCAAAACGGAGCATGGGTTGGTGCTGATCAAACCTCTAATTATATACAGATGAAAGAAGGAATTGGGGCAGCATACATTTCTTTAAATACAAAGCTATCAGAAAAAATAAATCTTGTAGCGGGCCTTAGGTATGAGTATTCAAACACCAATATGGATAATTTTAAAACAGGGGAGAATGTTATAAACAGGAAGCTTGGTGTTTTCTTTCCCAATATTTTTTTAAGCAGGAAAGTAAACGATAACACGGAAATCCAGTTCTCTTATACAAAAAGAATAACCAGGCCTTCTTATAACGATCTTGCTTCTTATGTTGGCTACAGCGATCCTACTGCCGTATATACTGGCAATCCTTTTTTGCAGCCTACTATTACCAATAATGTAAAACTTGGTTATAATTATAAAGCCTATTCATTTTCTTTGCTTTTTAGCAGAGATGATAATGCCATTGCACGTTACCAATTAACAGAAAGTCCTGCACACGATATCTTATACATCTCACCTCAAAACCTTGCCTGGCAAAACAACATTACTTTACAGGCAGTTTTACCATTTAAAGTAAACAATTGGTGGAGCATGAGCTACAGTTTTGCCGGTGGTTTAAGACAGTATAAAGCCACGCACACAAAGAATACATTTGAGAAAAGTTATTTTGGGTATTCTTTTAATTTCAGCCAAACATTTAAAATGCCTGCGGGGTTTTCTGCTGAAATATCCGGTTGGTATAACAATACAACTTACAATGGCAGTCAGCAGGTGGCAGGTTTTGGAATCCTGAATGCAGGTGTAAAAAAGGAGTTAAAGAAAAACGGGGGCAGTTTTCAATTAACAGTATCCGATATATTAATGAATGAACGCTACCGTATTCGTTATGGCACTGTAACACAGGAGGCTTTTTCTATTAAGAGTTATGTGGAAGTAAATACGGAGTCTTCAATGTTTCCTCTTATAAAACTTACTTATTCAAGATCTTTTGGTAATGCAGTAAAAACGCAGAAAAAAAATGGATCTGGTTCGCAGGAAGAAAGAAGCAGGGCTATTAATTAACCTGTTTCAAGAAATTTTATCCGGGCATTGAATAGGGCTTAACCTATGGTGTTTTATAATATGTGTTTTCTTGCAACGAATTTTGAAGGGCTTACATCTATCAGAAATCATCATTTTAAACAGGTAATAAACTTTTTTCTGCTTATGATTAGTTTATTGGCTGTTGGGTTTTAAAAAAAATGAATGCTTTGCAAATATTGTAATGCCTGGTAAACTTCATAATTCTCATCAATTTTTTATTAACTCCTTTTCTGGCAAGCCAGTTATAAATATACCTGCTTTAGCTGGCGGTCATTTTCCTAAAGATAATACAGGCACTGCTGTTTACTTTAAAGGTAAGACGGCAATAGTATTTGCCTTCCAGGTTCAAAAACAGTTAAAAGCAATAAAGATTTGGCCTTCGCCTGCAGATGAATTATTAAGAAAGCGATATGCAATTATTCAGAAATTCATTAGCAAGTCTGATGCTGATTATTTTTCTGATGTGTTTTACCTTGAAGAAGCAATGCTGTTGGGCGAAGTAAGTTATGATGTGCTGTTAATGAACTGGGTAGGCCGGCAAAACGTAAAAGAATATATTTATTCAAATATTGATCAGCCGGAGAAAATTCATGCTCTGGCAGAAAAAATACTTGGGCTGCACAGGGATTTAAACAACCAGGGCATATCTCACGGACATTTTCATGCCGGTAACATTCATATAGATGCTGGTAATAACTTAAAGCTTACAGGTTACGATGCTTTATTTATTAAGGACGAACTGGAAGAGGAAACAATATGCAGGTTATACCCTGATTATTCTCATCCTTCGGGCAGACAAAAAGGTATTAAGGCCGATTATTTTGCAGCTTTGATTCTTTATTTGGCCACAAAAGCTATTGCATACGATTCTGTATTATTGGGCCGGTATAAAGTGGGTTTTCAGGAAGGTTTTCTTTTTAATGCCGCAGATTTTCTTAATGTAAAGGATGCAATAATTTATAAGCAGCTTAAAAAATTAAAGTATCCGGAAATAGATGCATTGCTTGAAATACTGGTAATGTATTGCGAGGAACTAAATCCGGAAAATCTCCAACCATTTTATTCTTACCTGCAAAAAGAAGAACCCGGGATCATAACTACAGATACAACACCTAAAGAAATTCTTATTACTGCCGCATCGGGCAAAATAGAAGCATTAAAACATACTGATATTTCCAGCAACACGGAACCAATAAAGGCTGATGCGCAAACACACACAGAAGATGACCTAACTGCTGATCTTAAAAAAAATGCGACAGGCGAAATACTTATTACCAAGAGAATGCTTCAACCGCCTGTAAGCATAGAGCCAAAGCAAATGTATGTTGAGCCTTCCGCCAGCAATGCTCCTGCTGCAGAAGGTGAGATACGAATAACCAAACAAATGGTTTTGCCTCCAGTAAGCGTGGGGCCCGTGCAAATTTATGTTGAACCTCTCATCAACAATATTCCTGTTACAGAAGAAGAGATACGTATTATTAAAGAACCACTTCAGCCACTTATAAATGAATTGCCGGAACAAACTTTTGTTGAGCCTGTTGCAGATGGTATAGCTGTAACACATTTATTACAGGAAGATGTTGCGGCAGCAGAAACATTGCCTGCCGAAGAGTTTACTTTAAAAAACGCAACAGAAAAAAATACAGAAGAAGTTTTTGAAAAAAGAAAAGGGCCTTATGTAAAAATTCCAGAGCCTGTTAGAGATATATTAAACCAGGAAGTGGCACAAGCAAGGATATTGCCAGTCAAGGGTTTTTCTGAAGAAGAAATAGTAGAAGAAAGCCTGGCAGAAGAAATTACGAAAGAGGCAGGCGATAAACTTTTTGTAAATACAACGGGATCAAAAAAAGCAAAAGGAAGAGGATTTGTGCCTGTAGCTGGTGGCACTGAGAAAAAAATCAACAATAAGGTTTATAGAACTACACAAGCAAGGCAGAAGAAAAAAGCAACTGTTGGTGCAATTTTTACCGTTGTCCTTCTTCTTATTGCAGGATATTTCTTTGGTGAATTTACAGACAATTATAAAACGAATTCTTTTCAACCCGGAACAGATCCTGGTGCTGTTACAAAAGAACCAGGCCAGAATACTGTGCCTGTAGAAAAAGAACAGAATAAACCGGCAGCAATACAAAAAGTTGCGAATGATTCAACTGCCGAAAAACTGGCAAAACCATCAATTGCAGTAAATAAGGAAACGGTAGATACCACTGGTACTTTAGTTTCACATTCAGAAACTGTGCTTGCTGAAGGAAAAACACCTTTGAATACAGATTCTGGTGATATACATTCTGCAGATACGCAAGATATAATCAGCATGCATAAACAGATGCCCAAAATCATCATTAAGAATACTACAGATTCATCGGACAAAGGGGCTACTTCTTTTAAAATTGCTTCGCCCCCAAAAGAATAAAACAAATAAAAATTTATGAAGAATTTTCTTTTACCTCTGGCAGGTATCCTGCTGCTTTCTTCCTGTTATAGCAGTAGAAAAGCAAAAATTAATGAAGAAATTAATAACACAGTAGCACAACAGCAAAAAGAAATAGCAGCTATTGACTCACTGTCGTTAAAAAAACAAGTAACGCTAAGCGAAGGGAAAATTGACAGCGTTATTGATACCAGGATTAACAGCAGCCTGGATCAAAGTAAAAGCAGGATTGATTCAGTTAAAAAAATTATTGAAGAAATAACTACAAGTAGCACCGATAGGAAAACGCTGAGAAAATCCTACAAAAAAATTATCAGATCAAAACTGGTATACCTCAAAAGCGACAGAACTTTTTTTGATAAGAGGATTGTGAATTACGGATTAATAAGAGAAGTGCTGTCTAATGCAAAGCAAACACAGTTTGATTTGGCAACTTTTTTTGGGCCTGGTGAATTTATGGTTCCAGCTGAAAAGGTTGAACAGGCAAAAGCTGCTTTTTCACCTATCATAGATTCGTTATTAAAGTTTGCTTCCCGCTTCCCGGATGTTGCAAAGAACAGTACGATTGTATTAAAAGGATATGCAGATGCAACGGGGATAAAATCAGGAACACCTTTATATTATCGTCTTGTAAATGAACTTAAGCAAAACAGCGCTACTACAGAAGAGCTGAACCTTGCTATTTCAAAGCTTAGGGCAGAAGCAATTAGTGAAATTGTAAATAAAGTAATTCAAAAAAAGCAACCAGAATTTTTGCAATACCTGGTTGTGCATATTGAAATTGTTCAGGAAGGCAGGGGACAAGAGAAGCCCAACCCTAAGATTACAGATTATACCGATGATGATTCACGAAGAAGAATTGTACTTTTCTTTTGGAGTATACTACCAGTAGGGGTATAATAAATAAATGTGTGAATGCCGTAGCGTACAATTTAAATTGTTCGCTGCGGCATTTTTATTAGTTCTTTAATTTGGCTGTTCTTACCTGCAATGATTGTAATGCCGGAAGTACATTGCCGGGTGTATTTAAATAAAAATATGCAGTGGCAGAAACGTCGTCTGACCTGTAAAAATTAGTCCCTCCTCCCGGAAGACCTGGGTTATCTAGTTGCACCAGGCTATCTTTTTTGTAGAGGTGTGTCAGTTTTTTAGAATCATCAATAACAACTGGTATAAGCGGCACACCTTGTTTTTGTAATGCTATCACATTTTCTTTACTGCTGCCACCCATTTGCTGCATGGTAACCCTGCAATCTGTTTTAAAATAAATAGGATCGGGTATATGATACCGGTAGAATGCCCATCCGCTATTGTCTTTATTTGCAGAAAGGCAACCTGCATAATCATTATAAAATAAATCCTGGCCCCATCCTGTTCCTATATAATCTTCAGATCCTGTGCCGGCAAGTGAAGGAAATGCCTTATCTCCATCAAGATACATTTTTACTTCACCTTCTCCCCACCAATAATTTTTATAAACCGGATTGGCATTTATGCCAATGTTTACACCAAGAAAGCGGCCCTTACCTTTTACATAAGGTAAAAGTTCAAAATCTTTGGCCAGCGTTGTAGACGTATCCCTGCTCCAGTAACTATGGAAA
The DNA here is from genome assembly GCA_044227095.1 of Chitinophagaceae bacterium. GTDB lineage: Bacteria > Bacteroidota > Bacteroidia > Chitinophagales > Chitinophagaceae > JACMLD01. Next base: position 3,321,537 of record JBGAFV010000001.1, read on the forward strand.
TATAGATAGTTAGCATTCCAAACAGTAATGCTTTCAAAATCTATGTCAAAATAAATATGACTTAACCTTTGTCCGGATTCATTGGTAATTTGAATTTTAGCGCCACTTTTAAACGGCATTGGAATAATACATTGAAATGATTTGCCTTCGGGGTTTGTAAAAAAGCCATTGTGGTACACCGCGGTTTTTCCAAGGCCCATTCCAAAGAAATCGCCAAAAGGAACTGATACGGCAGGAGAATTTGCATTGTCCCAGTACATTTCAATTTTTAAAGAACGTAACATTTGCGGAGATCGATCGCTGATAGTTACCCAAATGCGATGAATGATGCCTGCGCCACCGGTTTTCAGCAAAACTTTTGTTTCGCCAGGCATCAGTTGATCTGACGGGTGGCCTTTTGCGCCATTATTTTCCATAGCAGCTTTTCCTTTTTCGGCTGTTATGTTTTCAAAGCTGCTCCATCGTGGTGTACTGTTGTTATCAAACTCGTATAAATTTTTAGCAGGTGGCGTTTGTGCATGAAGAAGATAAAATGCAAAACTGAAAACGGAAAGCAATGTTATTTTTTTCATACAATATAATTTGGATAAAAATTTATTTACTAAAAACACCATCCGATCTTTCATCATTCTTTTCTTTCTGTTTGTCTTGTACAAAGTAATTATATTTAGTAAAGAAACTATTAAAAGCAATAATAAGGCATGAAAATAATTGTTACCGATGGTTATACACTAAACCCCGGCGATATTAGCTGGAACGAAATTTCAGTTTTAGGTGATCTTGTTCTATATGATAGAACGCCGGTTGAAATGATTGCTGAGCACTGTAGCGATGCAGATATTATATTGAGCAATAAAACCCCGTTCAGTAAACAAACAATAGATGTATTACCCAAACTGAAAATGATTAGCGTTTTGGCAACGGGTTACAATGTTATTGATATAAAAGCCGCAGCTGATAAATCAATAATTGTTTGTAATGCACCCGCGTATGGTACAGCATCTGTAGCACAGCATGTGTTTGCTTTATTGCTTGAACTGGTAAACCATGTGGGATTGCATGCAGGTTCTGTTGCTGCGGGCGACTGGCAACGTAACGCCGATTGGTGCTATACCATAAAACCGATTACCGAGCTTGCTGGTAAAACAATGGGCATAATAGGGCTGGGCAATATTGGTAAGCAAGTAGCTGCCATAGCAACTGCTTTTGGTATGAAGGTGATGTATAACAGCCGTACAAAACAAGCAACTTCTATTGCAACGTATGCTGATATTGAATCGTTGTTTAAGAACAGCGATGTGGTTTCATTGCATTGCCCGCTTACTACAGAAAATACAGGGTTTGTAAATGCAGGTTTACTTGCTGTTATGAAACCAACTGCCTTATTAATTAATACAGCACGTGGACAATTGATAAATGAACAGGATTTGGCTAATGCACTTAACAATAAAATAATTGCAGGTGCAGGGCTTGATGTATTGTCTAAAGAACCTCCAGGCGATAATCCATTATTGCATGCGGCAAATTGTATTGTTACACCTCACCAGGCATGGATAACAAAAGAAGCGAGAGAAAGGGTAATGGCTATTACTGCAACAAATATCAAAGCATTTATTGGCAATAAGCCTGTAAACAAGGTTAATTAAAAAAGGATTAAGATTTTTCGAACAATCTTAATCCTTTTTTAAAACAATATTTTACTTGTTAAGTTGCTGACGAAGTTCTGTGAGCACCAGGATGGCCATAGCAATGTTCTGCCACTTAAATGTGTCTGTTGTTAACTGGCGAACACTTTCTAGCTGGTTAATTATTTTATCAATAAAAGATTTGATGGTATCCGTTGCAATATTTTTTCTTTTCAGAAGAAGAACGGTCTTTTCAATGTACTTGCCGGCTTCCTGTGCAGGAAGTGAATATAAAATGCGGATAACAAGTTTTGCACGGTACTTATCAAGTGAAATTGGCATACGCATGTTTTTTAGGTTATCAGGAAATATGGATAATCAAATGTAATGAATTTATTGGAAGCCTGTCGTGTGGGGATAAAATGTAAGTATTGTACAATGCCTATATTGCTTTTTGAAAAACGTGCAAAACCAAACTTTAGTATAATATTGCAAACGGCGTTGTAACATTCACCATTATAGCGACGATATTTTCTTATCAAATTGCCATATGAATGTCATGAAAAATTTTCGTTTATACCTGACAGTATTTTTACTATTGGTTTGTTTTACACCTTTGCATACAGTAGCACAGACCAGCAAACGTTCTTCAAAATCAATTTTGAATATAGGCACTTACAATATACGCTATGCCAATCATGGTGATTCCGTAAATGGAAATGGCTGGGGCCAAAGGCTGCCCGTGATTGCGCAGTTAACCCGGTTTTACGATTTTGATATTTTCGGTACACAGGAAGGTTTGTACCATCAGTTAGAAGGATTAAAAGATAGCCTTCCCGGTTATACTTATATTGGTGTTGGACGTGATGATGGCAAGCATGCTGGCGAGCACTCTGCTATTTTTTATAAAACAGGTGTATTTAATGTATTGGAGAGCGGCAACTTTTGGTTATCTGAAGTTACAGATAGGCCTAATAAAGGATGGGATGCAGCCCTGCCAAGAATATGTACCTGGGGAAAATTTAAAGTGATTAAAACAGGGTTGGTGTTTTACATGTTTAACCTGCACATGGATCATATTGGTGTAAAAGCAAGAGCGGAAAGCGCAAAGCTGATCCTTTCAAAAATAAAAACATTTCCTTCTCAAACACCTGTTATCCTTACAGGAGATTTTAATGTAGATCAGAACAATGAAAGTTATGCCCTCATTAATAACTCAGGTATTTTAAAAGATAGTTACGAACTGTCGCCGGTAAAATATGCGCTAAATGGCACATTCAATAATTTTAAAGCGGATAGTAAAACTGAAAGCCGGATTGATCATATTTTTCTTAGCCAGCAATTTACAGCGAAACGCTATGGTATTCTAACGGACACCTACAGGCTAAAAGAGAGCGATGCAGACGCGGTAAAACCTGCAAGCTATACAGCAAGAACACCGTCTGATCATTTTCCGGTAATGGCGCAGGTTGAGATTGGTAATTATTAATTAGTAATTGGTATTAAGGTCGGCGTCGTTGAGTAAAAAGATAAATCACAAAATCTCGCAATCACGAAATTCTGAAATCCCGCCATCTCAAAATCCTCCTAATTCGGTCTTGTATGGGTTTTATTTTTTGCGGCATTTAGAAACTCCGCCATCGTTTGTACAATAGCAGGATATTTTTCTGCAAGGTTGTTTCGTTCCCTCGGGTCTTTACTTATATCATACAATTGTGGTGTTGAGGCATTGCCTAATTCGATGCTGGTATTTTTTTCGTAAGCAGAGCCGTTGCCGGGCTCAATATATTTCCAGTTATCTTTTACTAATGCCAGCGAGCCTGCATGTTCTATCACATAACTCCTGTTTTTAGAAGAGCGGCCAAGCATTACATCTAGCATATCAAAGCTATCGGGTGCATCATCATTTGCCAGTGGCTCATTAACCAATGCTGCAAGTGAAGCATACATATCTGCCTGGCTAAACAAGGCAGCAGATGTTTTACCAGCGTTTACCTTGCCCGGCCATTGTACAATAAATGGTACTCTGGTGCCCGCTTCAAAATTGCTGTATTTGCCGCCCCTGTATATGCCTGCAGGCGTATGGCCATTTAATTTTGCAACAGCACTGTCTTTATAACCATCATCTACAACCGGTCCGTTATCGCTACTGAAAATAATGATTGTATTATTTGTAAGATTAAGGCTGTCCAACGTTTTGGTAATCCTGCCAACGCAATCATTCAGTTGAAGGATAACATCTCCCCGCGATGCTAAACCGCTTTTACCTGCAAACCTTGCATTGGGTGCACGCGGCACATGTATGTCATGCGTAGCAAAATAAATAAAGAAAGGGTGGGCTTTGTTTTCATTAATAAACTGAATGGCTTTGCCGGTAAGCACGTCTGCAATGTCTTCATCTTTCCATAATGCAGATTTTCCACCGCTCATATAACCAATGCGGCTGATGCCATTTACAATAGCCTGATCATGACCGTGAGAAGGATGCAATGCCAGAAGTTCAGGATGTTCTTTTCCGGTCGGTTCATTTTCTATGGCCTTATCATAGTTGACTAGTATGGGATCGCTAGTGTCAAGATTTACTACGCGGTGGTTTTCTACAAATACACATGGAACCCTGTCGCCAGTTGCAGGTATAATATACGAATAATTAAAACCAAGCTCTTGCGGCCCTGGTTTTATTTCATGATTCCAATCCGGGCCGCCGGCAGCACCGAGGCCAAGGTGCCATTTGCCGATAGCCGCAGTACTATAACCCGCTTTTTGCAACATGCCGGGTAGGGTAGTTTTATCAACAGGTATAATTAATGATGCATTGCCTGGTGCAATGCCTGTGCCTTTTTGCCGCCATGCATACTGCCCTGTAAGTAAAGTATAACGTGAAGGTGTACACGTAGCCGAGCTGGCATGTGCATTGGTAAAACGAATGCCTTTTTTTGCAAGCGCATCTATATTGGGTGTTTTTATTTTTGTAGCGCCATAGCAACTGAGATCGCCATAACCGAGATCGTCTGTATAAATTAAAACAATATTCGGCTTTTGTTGTGCAGCAATGTATAAAACAGAAAAAAATGCCAATAGAAGAAAAAGTATTTTTTTCATATTGATTTTTGAGATTTTGATTGCAGGAGCGTTTTCCTGTATCAAATATACACGAAGGATGTGCCAAATAAAAAAACAACAGTCGTCACTGTTGTTTCAATTTGGTTTTTACCAGGATGGTGTTTTGGGCAGGATTAAAGCAAGGAAGGTTTAATGGTAAACTGGAATGATATAATATTATTGACTCTGGCTTTACCGCATATGCGTGAATATTGATAGTGTGAAAAGACAAGCCACAGAATGAATAAAGGTTGATGGCAGATTATCTTTGCCAATCTTTATTGTTATGAAAATGTTTCTAAACAATAATGGTACTGCTGAAATTGCCAGGAGCATGAATGCAAAAATTCCTACACCAGGTGTACACGGGCCAGAAGGAGATGATTCGTTTAAAAGTAGCGCAATTGCCAGCTCGGCAAGATAGTATACAATGGTAGGTATAGTTCTTTTAAGCATACAGGTGGTTTTAAAATATTAGCAGGCCATTACGATAATAAAAATGCCTTGCTGATTTGTATAGCCCTAAGTAATCCTTTTATTTCTTAGAAGTATGTTAAGTCAGTTGATTTTAACAATTATTAAATAAATTGCACACTAACCTTATTTGTTCCTAAATTTTATCAACCCAAATAACCTTCCGGATAGTATATGCCGACTGCTACCAACAATGAAAATAAGGTTAAGCCCCCTTTTGTAATAATATTGATTGGGGTGCTTTTAATAACTGCTGTCTATCTTATCTATAAAAATTTTTCTGAAAAAAATAATCTTGGGGTTACGGTTGCTAATGTTGACTGGCCTGAATACAATGGAAGCGGCAACAGGGATCATTATTCAGCATTGGAACAAATCACTAAGGAAAATATTAATCGTTTAAAAATTGCCTGGGTGTATTCATCCGGTGGAGCCGATACTGTTGGTAACCGAAGTCAAATGCAATGCAATCCTGTTATTGTTGATGGGATACTCTATGGCGTTAGTGCGGCTATACAGGTGTTTGCTGTAGATGCAGGTACAGGAAAAGAATTATGGAAAACCAACATCATTGATAATGCAGGTACGCTGAGCAGGGGTATTACCTATTATGCAGACAGCAGCACCAGGCGTGTTTTTTTTGGTGCAGGTAAATTTTTGTACTGCTTTGATGCCACTACCGGAAAACCTGTTATCAGTTTTGGAAATATTGGAAGAATTAACCTGCAACAGGGATTAGAACGGCCGGGTGCGGATAATTATGTTGTCTCCAATACGCCTAATACTATTTTTAAGGATTTAATTATTACAGGAGTAAGGGTATCAGAATCTGAAACTGCATTGTTGGGTGATGTAAGGGCATATAATGTACATACCGGTGCATTGGTATGGACGTTTAAAACCATTCCCGAAAAAGAAGATACAGGATACAATACATGGCCTGCAGATCCGCGTATGCATATAGGTGGCGCCAATGCATGGGCCGGAATGGCGATAGATAGGCAACGCGGTATTGTATACATACCAACAGGTTCTGCTGCTTTTGATTTTTATGGCGGTAACCGTAGTGGCGATAATCTTTTTGCAAATTGCCTTCTTGCATTGGATGCAGCTACAGGAAAACGTTTATGGCATTACCAGCTTGTACATCATGATATATGGGACAGGGATCCACCGGCACCGCCCAACCTTGTAACGGTTACGGTTAATGGAAAAAAAATAGATGCCGTAGCACAAATAACAAAGCAGGGTTATGTTTTTCTTTTTGACCGTGTAAGCGGTGAACCCGTTTTTCCAATAGAAGAAAGAGCATTTCCGCAAAATGCTATTGCAGGAGAGCATCCTTCAAAAACACAACCGGTCCCTGTAAAGCCACTTCCATTTACGCGGCAAAGTTTTACCGAAAATGATATCAATTATTTTGCAGCAAATAAAGATTCATTAAAGCAGGTATTGAAGAATGCCCAAACAGGCAGCGCTTATATACCTGTAACAGAAAAAATGACCATCTTTTTTCCGGGAACAGACGGTGGTGCACAATGGGGTGGCGCAGCAGCAGATACAGAAGGTATTTTGTACGTACCGGCAAAAGAGATACCCTGTTTTACATCTTTGGTAAGTTCTGCTGCTGGTGATGAAGGTTCTGTAGCAGGTTTGTATAATGGTTATTGTGCATCCTGTCACGGAAAAGATCTTAGTGGCAATCACGATGGTTCTATTCCTTCTTTGCTGAATGTTTCATCTAAGTTGAATGAAGGCGCAGTGTTAAAAATACTGGAGAAAGGAAAGGGCATGATGCCATCATTTTCTCATGTATCTATAGAGGAGCGTAAAACTATTGTTGATTTTTTATTTCATAACAAAACTGATGATGCGAAAATTGCAGCAACAGATAAAAAAGATAAACTTCCCTATAAGCATACTGGCTATAACCGCTGGTATGATAGTAATGGTTATCCTGTAAATACGCCACCATGGGGTACGCTTACGGCTATTGATTTAAATACCGGCGAACGCAAATGGCAGGTGCCTTTGGGAGAATACAAAGCATTAATGGATAAAGGCATGCCAGCTACCGGTACCGATAATTATGGCGGTCCGCTGGTAACTGCGAGCGGTATAATTTTTATAGCAGCGTCTAAAGATGAAAAGTTCAGGGCTTTTGATAAAGAGAATGGCAAAACAATATGGCAGGCGCCATTGCCAGCTGCAGGTTATGCTTCTGCCAGTACGTATTCTGTAAATGGAAAACAGTATGTTGTTATTGCGTGTGGCGGAGGAAAGTTAAACACCAAATCGGGTGATAAGTATGTGGCGTTTGCATTGGACGAGAAGTAATCTGTCTGAACCAGGATTTTTAGGATTTATGCGATTGTGAGGATTTGATGGTGAGGAGTTCCTGCAACAACATAACTAACTTAAACATGGCGAGGTTGAATTTAAATAGCAAATAAATAATCAGCCCCCTATAGGGTTGTAAAATACTTAGCTGCAATAACCACGGGTTTCTATCCGTAGTTATTGTAAGTCTATCCCTTCGGGATAATAATGTTGCAGAGATCTTGTAATTGGGAATATGGTTTATGTATAAGAGACCTTTCACGATAAATGATGCTATTTCCGTAATGAGTGAGAAACAGAGTACAGGTAGTATGGAAGCAGTCCTGAAAGGACTAAATCATACTAACCAATGGTGAAACCCGTGGTGGAAACAACAACCTGGCTCCACCCTGAAGGGGTTGAATAAATAGTTCAATAAAGATGTTCAGTACAAATGTGCGACGCAAGAATGCATAATAGCAATACTACTGCTGGCTACCTTATAAAAAACAATATCAATAAACAATAATTCTTTTATAAATTAGACAATAAATAATTAATTTTTCCCGCTGGTTTGCGGCATTGCAATCAGTAAAATTTTCACCAGATATACAAAGCAATTATGGAAGAAAAAGGATTCAGGAGCCAGGGATGGTTTGGCCGTAAAGGAAAAGATGGACTTATATACAGATCGTGGTTTAGAAAGCAAGGCATACCAGCCGATGAACTTACAGGCAAACCAATTATTGGCATATGCAATACATGGTCTGAACTTACGCCATGCAATTCTCATTTCAGGGAACTTGCCGAACATGTAAAACGTGGTGTGCTGGAAGCAGGCGGATTTCCTGTAGAATTTCCGGTAATGTCTTTGGGTGAAACATTGATTAAGCCAACGGCTATGCTTTATCGCAATCTTGCCAGTATGGATGTGGAAGAATCTATTCGTGCAAACCCGATGGATGCGGTAGTATTGCTTTGCGGTTGCGATAAAACAACACCTTCTCTGGTGATGGGCGCATGCAGTGTAAACCTTCCTACCATTGTTGTTTCCGGCGGCCCGATGCTTACAGGGAAATACAGGGGACGAGATATTAGTACGAGCGACGTATGGCGATTTAGCGAAGAAAACCGAAGCGGTAATATGAGCGATGAAGAATTGAGCATTGCAGAAGCTGGTATGTGCAGAAGTGACGGGCATTGTGCCGTAATGGGCACAGCATCTACAATGGCATGCATGGTAGAATCGCTTGGCATATCATTGCCGCAGAATGCTGTTATACCTGCGCCTGATGCTGCAAGAAAAGTAATGGCGCATATGTCTGGCCGCGAGATTGTAAAGATGGCGCATGAAAACCGTCGCCTTTCTGATGTACTTACACGAAAAGCTTTTGAGAATTCTATTATGGTAAATGCTGCCATTGGCGGGTCTACCAATTTTGTAATTCACCTGCTGGCTATTGCGGGCCGTATTGGCGTAGAACTTGATTTGTCTGACTTTGATAAATATTCCACCAGCATACCATTGATTGCAAACCTGCAACCTTCTGGAAAATATTTTATGGAAGATTTGTATTATGCCGGTGGACTTACTGCAGTAATGAACCAGTTGCTTCCTTATCTTAATAAAGATTGCATAACCGTAAATGGAAAAACAATTGCAGAAAACGTAACCAATCAGCCTAAATACAATGAAGCTGTAATTGCAACCATTGATAAACCATTTAATGAAATTTCCGGTATAGTTGTGCTGAAAGGAAATCTTAGCCCTGATGGTGCTGTTATTAAACCATCTGCTGCAAGTGCACATTTGATGAAGCATACAGGTAAGGCAGTTGTATTTGAAGACATTGATGATTATAAACACAAGATTGATGATCCTAATCTTGATTGCGATGAGAACAGTGTATTGGTATTAAAAAATGTTGGGCCCAAAGGTTACCCCGGTATGCCAGAGGTTGGCAATATGTCTTTGCCTGCAAAGTTGCTGAACAAAGGCATTACTGATATGGTGCGCATATCTGACGGAAGAATGAGCGGCACTGCATTTGGAACTGTGGTATTGCATGTAACACCGGAAGCTGCAGCTGGCGGCACATTGAATATTATAGAAGACGGCGACATGATTACGCTTGATGTTAGCCAACGCATTCTGCATGTAAATCTTTCTGATGAAGAAATTGCAAAAAGAAAAGCAGCAAAGAAACAGACTGTAAAATTCCAGGAAAGGGGATATGTATCTTTATACCAGAAGCATGTAGAACAGGCTAATCTTGGTGCAGATCTGGATTTTTTAAAAGGCGGGTCTGGTAGTGAAGTGACAAAGGATTCTCATTGAGAAAGCTATTAGCTGCTAGCTGCAAGAGTAGCTCAGAAAAATTGTTTCCCATAGTATGCAGCACATAAGTAAAACTAATGGCTTTCAACTTGTAGCTTGAAACTAACAGCTTGCAGCTTAAAAAACAAACGATGTCTTTCAAAAATAAAACAGCTATTGTAACTGGTGCAGGGCAGGGCATAGGTTTTGAAATATGCAGGCAACTGGTAGCTGAAGGTACTAATGTTATACTGAATGATATTGATGCACAGCTTGCTGCTGCTGCAGAAAAAAAACTTTCTGCGCAAGGAACTTGTATAAGCGTAGCCGGCGATTCCGGAACGACAGCATGCATTCAGCAAATGGTAACTACTGCTATTGCAAAATTTGGTGCACTGGATATTGTAATTGCCAATGCAGGCATTACTTTGTTTGGAGATTTTTTTGAGTACACGCCTGAAGCATTTTATAAAGTAATGCAGGTAAACCTTGGCGGCACATTCTTTCTTGCCCAAGCTGCTGCCAGGCAAATGAAAACGCAGGCAAATGGAGGCGCATTATTGTTTATGTCTTCTGTTACCGGCCACCAGGCACATAAAAACCTTGCTGCTTATGGTATGACGAAAGCTGCGTTGGAAATGCTGGCAAAAAATCTTGTGATTGAGTTGTCTCAATATAAAATAAACGTAAACGCCATTGCACCGGGTGCAACATTAACCGAGCGTACACTGGAAGATAAAGATTACAATCGCATATGGTCCGGGCTTACACCAATGGGGCGCCCGGCTACTACAGAAGATATTGCTGCAACTGCATTATTCCTTGTTTCAGACAAAGCAAAGCACATAACTGGACAAAGTGTTGTAGTAGATGGTGGCTGGACAAGCATCAGCCCTTCTCCATTTTAATTTCTGTAAATTATTTAAGCTGAAATGAATTGAGGATTTCTTCACCAATAGGTTTGAAGACTTCAAACTTTGCTATTTCTGTGGTTAAAGTAATAGCATAGCTTATATTATTTGCTAAAAAATTGTACTGCTCGAACTTGAGTTTTAAACCACCTTGCGTTGCAGTGTAAATTATTTTTTGAAATGATATGCCTCCCGTTTTACTGGTTGTTGATTCTTCAATCTTTGCATCGGGTGACATGTTTTTTATTTGCCCGGTAACACTGGCAATGTATTTTGTAAAATTTACATTTGCGCCGGATAGATTTTTAATTTGAACATTTACATTTTCCCTGAACTTGTCTGTTCCGCTTTCAAACATTGAAAACAATACAAGATCGGTTCCCATTTGTCTGGAACTGTCAATTGACCAATCAACCGGCGATTTAATAGTGTAATCCTTCTTTGAAATTTTTATCCATTTTTGTGCATTTGCCGTTTGTGCAATGCCCATAGCAATAAGGAGAAAAGTTGATGCAATTAGTATAGTTTTCATCCTATGCAATTATAGTTTTTTCTTTTAGCTTTCTATAAGTTTGGCAATGCCAAAAGCACAAGCAGCAGCAGCAGCACCAATAAATGCAACACGTATGGCGCCCCACCACGGATTAACACCAGTTATTTTACTTTTAAAAAATCCAAAAATAAAAAGGCAAATTAATGTAACAACGGCTGATATTTTCAATCCTTCGGTGCCGCTTTTTACAAAGAAATAGGGGCTCAGCGGAATAATGCCACCAACAATATAAGAGACACCAATATTGAAAGCACTTTTTCTTGCACGTTGTTCATCGGGTTTATCAAGACCAAGTTCATACTTCATCATAAAGTTTACCCACTTCTCTTTGTCTTTGGTCATTTCATCAACTGCCTGTTGCTGCACTTCTTCGCTTAAGCCGAGGTTTTGAAAAAACGCTTTTACCTCTTCTTTTTCTTTATGCGGAACAGTTTCTACTTCATCATACTCACGTTTTAATTCGCTGTTATAATGATCGATTTCAGTTTTGCCAGCAAGATAACCACCGAGTCCCATGGCAATAGAACCTGCTGCAATTTCTGCTATGCCTGCAATTACAATTAAATTGGTGGAACTAACAGCGCCGCTTAGCCCGGCAGCAAGTGCAAAAGGAACTGTAAGCCCATCGCTCATGCCAATTACAATGTCTGTTAGCAGATCAGAACTTTGTAGGTGTGTTTCTGTATGTTGGTGCTCGTGTGTAATGATCAAATATATTTATTTTTTATTGCTATTGTGGAATTTTGAGATTTGCATGAAAACCTCAATCTCAAAATCCCACAACCCCGAATTCCATGCCTAGCTTTTAAATGCCTGCTTCAAACTTTTATCAATTATTTGAACGCACTCTGTTATTTGTTCTTTAGTAATGATTAGCGGCGGTGCAAAACGAATCTTATCGCCATGCGTTGGTTTAGCCAGCAGTCCATTTTCTTTTAGGATGAGACATAAATCCCACGACGCTTCTTTATTGCTGTGTTCTATAACAACTGCATTGAGTAATCCTTTACCACGTATAGTTTTTATAAATGGAGAATTAAGCTGCGCCAGCTGTTCTCTTAATAAAGATCCCATTAATTCTGCGTTTTCCGACATTTTTTCGTCTTTTAAAACCTGCAAGGCTACAATAGCTGTTTTACACGCCAGCGGATTTCCACCATAGGTAGATCCGTGCTCGCCTGGTTTTATCAGCAACATAATGGCATCGTCTGCAAGTACTGCGCTTACAGGCAATACACCACCGCTGAGTGCTTTACCCAGTATTAAAATATCCGGACGAACATTTTCGTGATCACATGCCAGTAACTTACCAGTGCGGCAAAGGCCGGTTTGTATTTCATCTGCTATAAACAACACATTGGCATCTTCGCAGTATTGTTTTGCTTTAGAAAGATATCCTTCATCAGGAACCACAACTCCGGCTTCTCCCTGTATCGGTTCAGCAAGAAAGCCAGCAACATTTTTATCCTGCAAAGCAGCAGCCAATGCATTTAAATCGTTGTAAGGAATAATTTCAAACCCCGGCATAAATGGCCCAAACTGCGAATAGGAAGAAGGGTCTGTGCTAAAAGAAATAACCGTGCTTGTACGTCCGTGAAAGTTATTGGCACATACAATAATCTTTGCTTTGTTTTCTTCAATGCCTTTTGTAGCATAGCCCCAGCGGCGTGCAAGTTTAATGGCTGTTTCAACAGCTTCTACGCCGGTGTTCATAGGCAATACTTTATCGTAGCCAAAATAACCGGTAATAAACTGTGCATATTCTCCCAATGCACTGCTATGAAAAGCCCGGGAAGTTAATGTGAGCTGTGCGGCCTGTTCTGTAAAAGCCTTTATAATTTTTGGATGGCAATGCCCCTGGTTTACGGCGGAATAGCCGCTTAGAAAATCGTAGTATTTTTTTCCGTCTACATCCCATACATAAACGCCTTCGCCACGGTTTAATACAACGGGGATAGGGTGATAATTGTGTGCGCCGTATTTTTCTTCCAGTTCAAGAAAATGTTGCGAGGTTGCGCTAAGCGCAAAAGTTGAATTCATACCAATGCAATTAATAATGAGTAATTAGTAATTAATAATTAGAGAGAATGCTGTTAGTATCAGCAATAAAATATAGAATGCAACAACTCAGTGATTGAGAAAATCTAAGTTAAGAAGGAGAAAATGCGGTATGTATGCTCTTGAGTTGATAAACGTGATTTGCTGCAAGATACTGAAATAATTAGGAATTTGTAATTGGGAATTAATAATTGGGTAGCCGATGTGGAAAGACCATTCTTTCAACCGTTTATATAAACGCAGGTTAACTGATTAACCGGTCAGCTATTCAACTAGCAAACTAATCAACTGATCAGCTACATTTGCTCATAAACTTACACAATGGATTATATTGTTCCGGCGCAAACACGCATTGGTCATGTGCACCTTAAAGTAACTGATATAGAACGTTCATTGAAATTTTACAGGGACCTGCTTGGCTTCCAGGTGATGCAGTATTATGGCGATAGTGCTGTTTTTATTTCTGCAGGTGGTTATCACCACCATATTGGATTGAATACATGGTACAGTAAGAATGCACAACCGGCTCCCATAAAAGCTGCGGGTTTATTTCATACTGCAATATTGTATCCTACCCGAAAAGATCTTGCATTTATTTTTAAGCGTTTGATTGATGCAAAATATCCATTGAGTGGTGCTTCTGATCATGGTGTGTCTGAAGCATTGTATCTTGATGATCCGGATAAAAACGGTGTAGAACTTTATTGGGACAAACCAAAAGAGCAATGGCCTGTTGATGCTGCGGGCAATTTAATTATGGGCTCTGATGAACTGGATTTGCAGGGGTTGCTTCGGGAATTATAGTTCTTTGTTTGAGAGTTCATAGTTACGTTATGGTAAATCGCTGATGTTTTTGTGTGGGTTTTGCGAAGGGCTGCGCCTTTCGCTATTGTACATCGCCCTTTCAGGGCTGGATATTCGCCGCTTCTTTGCGTTCGCTGCGTGAAACTTATTTACCTTATGCATAGAGAACTCCTGCACTAAGAACTTTCGAACTTGTATTGACTAAGAACTATCGACTAAAGACTACAGACTATTTCCTAGAGTATTCTTCCAACGATTCCCGCTCTCTTTTTGAAAGGCTGTTAATGCCCTGTTGGTTTATTTTATCCAGGATGCGGTCCACTTCCTGTTCGCTATTGCGCTTTCTTGCATTGTAGCGATCATCCACTGTATAGTTGTATTTATTATGGTTGAACCAATAATTGTCTACAAACAAAAGTTGCGGCCTTGTAATGATAATCATCATAAATGCTATGGTTGGCAATAGCATTAATATGATAGGAATGGTATTGGTAGTTAAAGATTCTGGTTTAAAAGCAATAGCTACCAGCATGCCAATTAACGCAGAACCCAAATGTGTTTCATGCCCTATATTGTCTTTTCTTGAGCGTACACCGTAAATGGAGTAAAAAATAAAAATTAAACCAAATACCCAGCCGGGTAAAAAGAAAATGTTTAAACCAGGGTTTACTGCAATAGCTGCGAAGATGATACCATTAATAGCGCCGGAAGATCCGGCAGAAGAATAGCCAGGGTTTTTGCGATGGATTAACAATGCAATCAGGTTGCCACCAACAAGACTCGCAAAATATAAGATTGAAAATTTTAATGGCCCAAAGGTATATTCCAACTGAAAGCTGAAAAACAAAAGGCCAATCATATTAAATAAAAGGTGCTGCCAGTTTACGTGGATAAAGCCGGATGTAATTAATCTTTTGTAATCTTTATAGAGGAGGATTTTTTCTACTTCAAACTCAAGGCTTGCGTAAAAATTGCTGCTTTTAAAACCTTTGTAAGATATAAAGCTGGTTAGTGCTATTATAATAAGACTTACGATCCCCGAAATTCCCATGCCGTACTGCTTTTATAAAGTAAGGTTTATTGATGTTTTTTATTTCGCTATCGTTGGTTAGAAAAAGATCAACCAGAATATGATAGTTGAAGTGTGCGACGCAACGATGATTCATCTGTGTTACTGCTGCTGGCTACACAAAACTTTCTGCTAACTAAACAACTTTGATTTGTCTTTCAAATTTACTGAAAAATGTCTATAACCTGGTAGCCGTATAATTGGGCGGCAAACCGCTGGTAAAATTTAATGCTTTGTTAAACAACCCAAAAACCACGCCACCACTGCCACTCATAGACGCATATACGGCGCCCATATTGTACAGGTTTTCTTTAACGGATTTAATTTGGGGATAGTGTTCAAAAACCGGTGCTTCAAAATCATTTACCAGTTTATTTTTCCATTCGCTAAGTGGCAATGCAATGTTTTCTTTAATGGAATTGGTTTTGGCGGATTTATTTAAAGAGAGGTTGCTAAACGCCCAGCCTGTGTTTATGTGAATGCCTGTATCTGCCAGTATAAGAATATATCCTGATAGGTTAAGGCTGATGGGTTCCATTATTTCTCCGCGGCCGGTAGCATAACAGGGCTTATTAACGATAAAGAAAGGACAATCGCTACCCAGTTGCAGGGCATAACTAATCAGCTGTTGCCCGCTAAGGCCAAGATGGTATTTATTGTTGAGCAATTGCAGCATACAGGCACCATCGGCAGAACCACCGCCTAATCCTGCCCCCATAGGTATATTTTTTAATAAATGGATTTGTACAGCGGGCAGCTCCGGGAAATCTTTTTTTAGCAATTGCCAGGCTTTGAAGCAAAGATTGTTTTGTGGTTCTCCATTTACGGGCAGGCCATAATTGTACACCTGTGGCAGATCCTGACCTGGTGCCGGAATAATTTCTAAAACATCTTTTAAAGGAGCGGGGTAAAAAATGGTAGCGAGATCATGAAAGCCATCACTACGTTTTTGCAGTACCTGCAGGCCGAGGTTGATTTTGCAATTGGGAAATATTATCACGGTGCTAAGCTAAGAGAACAAGGAGAAAAAGAGAAAAAGAAATATTCTCGCACAGAGGACGCAGAGAAAAGGAGGAGATACACATACCGGGATGTACAATCCGGCCGGGCGTCTAAATACTTTCTTCTATCCTTTTCTTGCGTTGATTTCATCCCTGATAACAATAGCGCGGAGGTAATCTTCATGTTCCAGTACTTCGGTAAGCAGGTTGTGCAGTTCTTCTATGCTAAGGCTTTTAAGATCTTCCTGGCCGGCGTGTTCGCTGATGGGTTTGGAAGGGGCATCAGTCTTTTTCTTTTTGCCAGTGTCTTCCATTAGTATGCCGGCGCTTTCCAGAATATGTTCGTAGGTATAAATAGGGCATCCAAAACGTACTGCCAGTGCTATAGCGTCTGAAGTGCGGGAATCAATTTCAACAGTATCATTTTCGCTTACACAAACCAGTTTGCTGTAAAATATGCCTTCCTGCAAATCGCTTATAATGATTTCTGTGAGATCTACCCCAAATGCATGCATAAAGTTTTTCATGAGGTCGTGCGTAAGGGGACGGCTGGGCTGCATTTTCTCCAATGCCACTGCAATAGCCTGTGCTTCAAAGCCTCCTATAACGATGGGCAACCTCCGTAGGCCATTAATTTCTCCCAAAACCACAGCATAAGAATGTGTTTGGGTAATGCTATGCGATAACGCCACTATTTCCAGTTCGATTCTTTTCATAATAAAACACGAAAATAACGGAATTTCTAAAACAAATGCAAGGATGTTTCATGGTCTTTTGGCTCCCGAAGAACGATTTCTGCGATACAGATTTTTTGTGTGTTTATTGGGGAAAATTGGCCGGGAGAACAATTGCGGATCTATAAATCATTTATTAATAAAAAACCTCCTTTTGCATTTGCGCAGAAGGAGGTTTTAATTGCATAATGGGACGATGGTATTATTTATGCCTTAATTTATTTTTGAAAACTTTTTCAAATTTCTCAAGTTTAGGACGGATAACATAATAGCAATACGGCGCAGAACCATTGTTGTTATAATAATCCTGGTGATATTTTTCGGCTGAATAGAAATTTTTAAATGGCTCTACTGCTGTTACAATAGGATTAGGAAAAGCGCCGCTTTTATCCAGGTCTACTTTATATTTCTCTGCTTTCTTATGTTGTTCTGCATTGTGGTAAAATATAACGCTCCTGTATTGAGGGCCAACATCATTTCCCTGTTTGTTTAGTGTGGTAGGGTCGTGCGTTTGCCAGAAAACTTCCAGTAGTTCGTCATAAGTTATTTTAGCAGGGTCATATACAATCTGAACCACTTCTGCGTGGCCGGTATTTTTTTCGCATACCTGCTCGTAAGTTGGGTTAACAACATGTCCGCCACTATAACCGCTGGTTACTTTCAGTACGCCTTCCAGTTCCTGGAAAACGGCTTCTGTACACCAGAAGCAACCGGTGCCAAAAGTGGCAGTATCGGTTTTTATATTTGATTCCGCATTAACAGCCGGAACAGCTGCATTGGTTAAATTACTCATTGTCTTATTGGGATTTAAATTATTGTTACAGGCAGCAAGTGCTGCTATACCTACCAGTGTGTTTGTTAACAACAGTAAAAGCTTCATGGTATATTCTTTTAGTCTGTTCATTTTTTCAAATTTCGTGCAAAATATTCTTATAATAACCGGTGTTTTGTAAGCCGGGCGACAGATGCCGGTTTTTATGATTCTGCTAACAGGCATGTATCTTTAAATAACAAAACTATTTACGTAAAGTTGAGAAGACAGATTTTTGGAAGGGATAAGGTTTTGTTAAGGGAGAAAATGATGAATAGAATAAAAATTGAACAATGAATAGAACAGGACTATATCCTGTCCTATTGTACATCGCCCTTTCAGGGCTTTACTTTTGCCTATAGACGAACGAGCCCTGAAAGGGCGATGTATAAACAGCGATGGGTGAAGCCCATCGCAATAGTAATAACACAAACAACTATTCTTTATTAACTAATTTATAAATCATCTCCGACACATCAGCCATTGCGCTAATGCCTGCTTTATCATCAATAAGATTTTTAGAAAGTAGTACAAGCACATACTTTTTTCCGTTAGGAAGAAAAACAATACCACTATCGTGATGAATGCCTGTTATCCAACCGGTTTTGTGCGCCACTTTTACATCAGCAGGAAGTTTGGCGGGAATGATATCATTGAATTTTTGATCCAATAAAATTTTAATCATAGCCTCAGATGCGGCAGGACTTACTATTTTGTCGTTGGCCATTTGTTCAAACAATAAAGAAAGGTCAAAGGCGCTTACTACATTGTTTAATCCTTTATCATATGCTTTGTTGTCTTCTACGCCGCGTAAAACTTTTATATCGGTAGTGCCCAGCTTTTGTATTGTGTTCATTACGTTTACAGCGCCTAGTTTCTCTATTACAATATTGGTGGCAAGGTTGCTGCTGTAAATAATCATCTGGTAAAGCAAATCGTATAAGCTTGCTTTTTCTCCAATGTGTTTGTACAATTCAAGTTCACTATCATCTTCAGGGCTAAGCGAAAAATAACTGCTGTCTGCAATACTTTTAAAATGATTGATGATAACAATAGAATCAGTCAGTTTAAATTTTCCTTCTGCCTGTTGCTGATAAGCTTCAATAAGCACAGGCGTTTTCATAGTACTCGCGGCATGAAAAATTGAGTGTTCGTTTATATAAATTGTTTTGCCTGTTTGCAAATCTTTAAATGCAACAGCAAAATCGCCCTGTTGTTTGCTCAGCCTGCTTTCTATTTCTTTCCTTAATTTTTTTAATGATTGCGATGATGAAGTAAAGCTTATAAACAACAAGTTGCTGAAAAGCAAAAAAAGGAATTTATACATAGTTTGTATTCTGTATGCTGAATGTAAGTTAAAGTTGTTGCCCAGGGGTTATTGTTTATAGTATTTTAGTTTTTATCTTTTTTTCCGCCAAGGCGAAAACGAAAACCGCATTCTGCCAGTAACATACAAGTGGCGGATTCTTTTGGTACCATAGAAATTTGAAACTGATCAATAGAAGGATTGGTATAATACTTTGACCACGCACCGTACACGTAAGAAAATTTAAACAGAAGTTTTGTGCTTGTTTTTTTGCCAAGGCCCATTTCTATTCCGGCGCCGGCGGCGGCACGCAACACCCAGTAAGATGACGCAGCACTGCTATCATAGTGCACAGAGGTTTGGTCGGTGATAGGATCGTAACCAACATCATGTGATACGCCTGCATATGAGAAGAAAATATTGGCGCCAATACTTTCTTCAATAAAAACTTTTCCTGATTTGCCAATTGAAAACAAATCAATGCGCAGTTTTGGCGAAAGCGTAAAAATATAATTACTGGCAGACACTACGTAATGGCCAGGCGTATTACGGAAAATGCCATTAAAGGTGGTGTCTTTTTCACTCATTTCCAGAAGGCCGGCTTCAAAGCCAAGGCTAACGGTAAATGGTTCCGTTGCAAAACTGTGCAGATAGCCACACAATACACCTGCACCTGTTTTAGGATAATTTTTTTTATAGCCGCCCATAGGAAGGCTCATCTGGAAGGTTAGGGATAAAGAATTTTGCTGTGCCTGAGATGGTGCAAGCAGCAGTAGCAAGAAACCTGAAAAAAAAATCTTGCGCATAATAAGCGTCTGTCTTACTAAATATACGCTTTAATTGATGCTTTTGCAAAGCTTGGTTAACAATACGCCAATGTCTTACCTTTGCCTGTTACAAAAACAAAGTAAAAGAGGCAGATAAGACATGATTAAATTTTTTCCGGAATCGGCATTGGTGCAACTTGAATTTGAAAAGGTGAAAGTGCTGGTGGCAGCGTATTGCAAAACAGAATATGCAAAAACAAAAACTGCAAACCTCCGCATTCATACCCGCAAAGAATATATAGAGCTGGAATTGCAGCAGGCCCACGAATACAAACTGATTATTCAAACCGGCCAGTATTTTCCTAACGATTATGTGCCCAACCTTACAAAAGAATTAAAACTGCTGGGCATACCCGGTGCTTTTCTTACAGGAGAAGATTTTATGGGCATCCGCAAACTGGCGGATAACCTGCAAAATATTTTTCGCTGGTTTGATAGCGAAAAACGCATTGCTTATCCTGCACTAACAAAAGTGATTGAAAATACTTACTACGAAAAAACAATCATTGCTTTAATAGATGAAGTGCTGGATGATAATGGCCAGGTAAAAGACAGCGCCAGCGAAACGCTTGCGGCTATACGCATGGGCCTTTACCGCAAACGCAACGAGCTGCGCAAACTTTTTGACAGAATACTAAGCAAACTAAACAAAGCCGGCTATGTGGCAGATATAGAAGAATCTTTCTTAAACGGAAGAAGGGTAGTGGCTTTATATGCAGAACAGAAACGCCAGGTTAAAGGCATACTGCATGGAGAAAGTGATACGCGGAGAACAGCTTTTATTGAACCCGAAGAAACCATTGAGCTGAACAATGATATCTTCTCGCTGGAGAATGAAGAGAAAAAGGAAGTGTACCGCATACTGCGTGAGCTAACAGCGAAGCTTTCCGTATATGCATCGCTGTTACAAACCTACAGCAATGTACTGGGCGAATATGATTTTATTAATGCCAAAGCAAAACTTGCTATTGATGTAAATGGCAATTACCCGCAACTGGTAGATAAAGCACACGTGCATCTTGTACAAGCCTATCACCCTTTATTGTTTTTATACAATCAGCGTGACAAAAAGCCTACTATTCCTACAAACATAACACTTGATGAACGCAACAGGATATTGGTTGTTTCTGGTCCTAACGCAGGTGGTAAAACAGTTACACTTAAAACCGTTGGTTTATTGCAACTGATGTTGCAGAGCGGTTTGCTGGTGCCCGTGCACCCAACATCGCAAATGGGTATTTTTAAACAGATCATGATTCATATTGGCGATACGCAGAGCCTTGAATTCGATTTAAGTACTTACAGTTCTCATTTAAAAAACATGAAGTACTTTATGGAAAACGCCAATGGCAAAACACTTTTTTTTATTGATGAGTTGGGCAGCGGCAGTGATCCTAATCTTGGTGGTGCATTTGCAGAAGTAATACTGGAAGAGCTTTGCAAAAAGCATTCCATGGGTATTGTAACCACGCATTATCTCAACTTAAAAATAATGGCCAATAAAACACCAGGCATTATTAACGGTGCCATGGCATTTGATGAAAAAAGCCTTTTGCCTTTATTTAAATTGTTGGTGGGAAAGCCGGGTAGCTCTTATACTTTTTCCATTGCAGAAAGAATTGGCCTCGATAAAAAACTGATAGAACGTGCCCGTCATCTTGTAGATGAAGATCACTTTAAGCTTGATAAACTGCTTAACCGCACCGAGCAGGATCTGCAAACCATAGACAAAGAGAAGAAAGAATTGCAAAAAATGATGAAGGAGAATGAACGGCTGAAAAAAGAAATGGAGCAATTATTAGACAAAGAGAAGCATAAACAACAGGTAGAAATATTAAAACACCAGAACCAGGTTAATGAAAACCGTATTGCTTACCTCAAAGACATGGAACGCAAATTAAAACAACTTGTGTTTGACTGGAGAAAAGCAGAAACCAACGATGATAAAAAGGAAGTGATGAAGCAAATGCATACGCTATTGTTTAACCAGAACCAGAAGCAGGTTGCAGAAAAAGTAAAGAAGAAGATCAATTTAAAGTATGATGAAGTTGGTGGCGATATAAAAGTGGGCATTAAAGTTTTAATGAAAAAAAATCACCAGGTTGGAGAAGTATTAGAACTGCGCGGAAAGAAAGCCATTGTAAAATTGGGTATGCTGCCCATTACTGTAGATATAGCTCAGTTAGTAGTGGTAAAAGATAAACCGATAGAAGAGACTAAAGCCAGTTCATAGTTCGGAAGTTTGGCTTGCTCCATAGGGGCAACTGGTGGGTGGTGGTTAAAATTGTAAGGGTATTCGTTCCATAGGAATCCCGCATGTTTGCGGGATTGCATTTGAATTACCATTAGCATCAAGCGTACCTATGGCACGCAATCTCATTCTTGATTGTTTCTACCCATGAAATGTTCCTACGGAACATATTTCAAGCATTCAGCGTTTATGACTTTTTACTTTTATATTCTTACTGAACTTCGTTCAAAATAAAACGGTTCTCATCGGATTCCCTTAGCGTTCTTTGCCCCGTTATGTGCTTTGCTTGCAAACCACTCAGTTTTTGAAAGGTTTGCTTTATCTTACGCTTACGAATAAACCCTGAGCCTTACTACATACACCTTTAACCTTTTTTGCCATGACCATACTGATTGTTGTTTGCTGTATACTTCTGCTGATATTATTAATTACCTGGGCAAAATTTAATGCCTTTCTTGCATTTTTAATTGTATCACTAATTGCCGGAGCATTACTGGGTATTCATTTAGATGTATTAACCAAATCTATTAAAAAAGGAATTGGCGATATGCTGGGCGAACTGGTAATTATTATTTGTCTTGGCGCCATGCTTGGTAAACTTGTAGCAGAAAGTGGCGCTGCGCAAAAAATATCGCAGGTAATGATGAATGTGTTTGGCAAAAAACATATTCACTGGGCATTAACCGTAACAGGATTTATTGTAGGTATCCCTTTATTTTACAATGTTGGTTTTGTATTGCTGGTACCACTTGTGTTTTCGGTAATGTACCAAACAAAATTGCCAGCAGTTTTTTTAGGGGTTTCTATGTTGGCGGCATTATCGGTTACACATGGCTTTCTTCCGCCGCATCCTTCTCCCGCTGCATTGGTAGCGCAGTTTCATGCTAACCTCGGCACTACATTGTTATACGGAATGGCCATTGCAATTCCTACAGTAGTTATTGCAGGTCCATTGTTTGCGCAAACCTGCAGAAATATTGTGTCTGTTCCTTTAAAAACCTTTGAGCAAAAAACAATTCCTGCTAATCAGTTACCAGGAACAGGCAATAGCTTTCTCTCATCATTATTGCCTGTTTTATTGCTGGCATTATCTACCATACTGCCGTTGATGAACATTCAAAACCCTGCAATACAACAACTGGTTGCTTTAATTGGCGATCCTGCAATTGTAATGCTCATCTCCTTGTTAGTAGCAACTTATACCCTTGGTATAGCAATGGGTAAAAACATGCAGACCATTATGAATTTTTATGGCGATGCAGTAAAAGACATTGCTGTTATTTTATTAATTGTAGCAGGCGCCGGTGCGCTGAAACAGGTTTTTACAGACAGTGGTGTAAGCACTACTATTGCAAACGGTCTTCAAACATTATCCATCAACCCGCTTATTCTGGGCTGGCTTATTGCGGCTATTATACGTGTATGTCTAGGATCGGCCACAGTAGCGGGTTTAACAGCAGCAGGCATTATTGCACCAATGATGGCAACTGCGCATGTGCATCCCAGCTTGATGGTACTGTCTATTGGAGCAGGAAGCCTCATGTTCTCTCATGTAAATGATGCAGGTTTCTGGTTGTTCAAAGAATATTTTAACTTGTCAATGAAAGATACCATTCGCTCATGGTCGCTTATGGAAACAATTGTAGCCGTTTGTGGTTTAGCCGGTGTATTGGTTTTAAATATTTTTGTAAAATAATTTTTTATGGATAGCAATAACATTGAACAAAAGCTGAAGGAAATGGGATTAGTGTTTCCGCAAATGCCAGCGTCAAAAGGTATTTACAAACGTTGCCTTACCGTAGGAAACTTTCTCTATGTATCTGGTCATGTGTCTGTGCATGCAGACGGAAAATTCTTCACCGGCAAAGTAGGCGTAGATCTTACAGAAGAGCAGGGAAAATTGGCAGCACGCCAATGCGCATTAGGTATTTTGTGTTCTATTAAAGATCATCTCGGCAGTTTTGATAAATTAAAGAGAGTGATAAAATTGCTGGGTATGGTTAATAGCAGCCCAACTTTTGAAAAGCATGCGCTTATTGTAAATGGTTGCAGCGAATTGTTTGTGCAATTAATGGGAGAAGAAAATGGTATTGGTGTGCGCAGTGCTGTTGGTATGGGTTCATTGCCAGGCAATGTAGCTGTTGAAGTAGAAGGCATGTTTGAGTTGCATTGAGTTATTTCTTTGTTACCAGCAGTTGAATATCTATTGAACATGGTTGTGTCACTCACTTGTACGGTATAACTTTTTTCAACACATAGGCTCAGTAGGAGCGATAGAAGCACAATAGAAGCTGTCTATGTGAATGTATTTTTTCTATGCTTTTATGTGGTAAAAGTTTATGAATAACACTCTTTTTTTACTCTGTGACAAAACTCCGTGTACTTTGTGGTAAAGAACTATAAAATAGATTTTTAAATGAACGAATCAAATACCAACTGGTATCAAATAGATAATATAAACGAACTGGATTCTCCTGCCCTGGTAGTTTACCCGGAAAGAGTAAAAGCAAATATTGCAACAGCAGTAAGCATGATAGACGATGTGTTGCGTTTACGGCCACACATTAAAACCAGCAAATGCCGGGAAACAATTTTGCTAATGATGGAAGCCGGCATTCAAAAATTTAAATGCGCTACCATTGCTGAAGCAGAAACATTAGGCTTGTGCAAAGCGCCGGATGTGTTACTGGCGTATCAGCCAAATGGCCCAAAATTGCAGCGGTTCATCAACGTTATAAAAAAATACGACGCTACAAAATATGCATGCCTTACAGATAATAAACATGCAGCGCAGGAAATGGCCGCAGCTTTTGATTTGAATGGATTGAATGTTCCAGTATTTATAGATTTAAATGTTGGCATGAACCGTACCGGCATTACCCCCGGTGCAGAAGTAATTGAACTGTATAAATTTTGCAGTGAACTTTCAGGCATACAGCCTGTAGGATTGCATGCTTACGATGGTCATATTCGCGATAAAGATTTTGCAGAACGCACAAAAAAATGCGATGACGCCTTTTCTATTGTTGCTACACTGCAAAAAGATCTAACATTGCGTGGTTATACAAAACCTGTTGTTATTATGGGTGGCTCTCCATCATTTTCTATTCATTGCAAAAGAAAAGAAATAGAATGCAGCCCTGGTACATTTGTTTATTGGGATAAAGGCTATAGTGATCTTTGTCCCGAACAAAAATTCCTTACAGCAGTACTTGTTATCAGCAGAATAATTTCTTTGCCCACTACAACAGGAGTTTGTACAGATCTGGGTCATAAATCTATTGCAGCAGAAAACGAAATAACGCGACGTGTATATTTTTTAAATGCACCCAATCTGCAACCTATTGGCCAAAGCGAAGAACATTTTGTATTGGAAGCGGGAGAAGGCCACAATTTTAAAACAGGCGATGTATTGTACGGTTTACCTTTTCATGTTTGTCCTACAGTAGCTTTGTACGAACGTGCTATTACTATTGAAAACGGAAAGACTTCCGGTGAATGGAAAACAATTGCAAGGGATAGGGTTGTTAGTCTTTAGCTGTGAGTAGTGAGTAGTGAGTAGTGAGTTGTTAGTTGTTAGTTTCTAGCTGCAAGCGACAAGCTAAGATCAATTTCCGTCATTTATATTTTTATTAAAAAGTTCTGTACAACGTAGAATTTCTTCGATTGTAGCATCTCTCAAATATCCTATATTACATTGCTAAACATGAGACAAATGCTACACAGAAGAAAATTTTTACAATCCTCTTTATTTGGTTCTATTGCTGTTTTATTTAACAAAAAAAGTTTTTCGCAGGTAAGTGCACATCAAACCATAACGGGTAAGCCTGTTGTAATATCTACCTGGGATGCTGGCGTAAATGCTAATAAAGGTGCATGGGCCGTATTAGGAAAAGGTGGTAGGGCATTGGACGCAGTTGAAGCAGGCGTTATGGTTACTGAAGCTGAACAAAGTTGTTGTGTGGGCCTTGGTGCTAATCCAGACCGTGATGGTTTTGTTACACTCGATGCTTCTATTATGGATGAACATTTTAATTGCGGCAGCGTAGCTTTTCTTGAAAGAATAAAACATCCCATATCTGTAGCACGGCGTGTAATGGAAAAAACACCGCATGTAATGCTTGCTGGTAGTGGTGCACAGCAGTTTGCCGTAGCAGAAGGTTTTCCATTAGAAGAACAAAAGTTGAGTGAGGATGCAAAAGAGGCATATGATAAATGGTTAAAGAAATCAGAATACAAACCCGTAATTAATATTGAAAATTCAGGTAAAGGCCACATTGCATTTGCACCTTCAAAGCTTGAAGATGGTTCATGGAATCATGACACTATTGGAATGGTAGCGATGGATACAAATGGTAACCTGAGCGGTAGTTGTACTACAAGTGGTATGGGTTTTAAAATGCGTGGCAGGGTAGGAGATTCACCAGTCATAGGCGCTGGTTTGTTTGTAGATAATGAAGTTGGCGCTGTTACTGCAACAGGACAGGGAGAAGATGTAATTCGCATTTGTGGTGCGCATACTGTTATTGAATATATGCGACAAGGTTTATCTCCTGAAGCAGCATGTAAAAAAGCAATCACCCGTGTTATTAAGATTAAAGGTGAAAAAGCAAAAGATATACAAGTGGCATTCCTGGCATTAAATAAAAAAGGTGAGATTGGTGCATATGCTATTCACAAAGGTTTTAGTTATGCAGTTAAAAGCAATACCACAGAAAAGTTAATACCTTCGAAGTATTTAATGGAATGATTGTCGTAAGACTTGAGTCGTCACTGACGATTTTCAACCTCACGATTCTCGTCTCACGATTCACGAGCACGGAAATGTAAAATGAAACCAATGCCCTTCACACTTGAGATTTGTTGTTATAACTACCAGTCATGCATAATAGCAGCAGAAGCCGGCGCAGACAGAATAGAATTATGTGCAGATTCTGCTGAAGGTGGAACTACACCCGGTTATGGTACCATTAAACTTGTAAAAGAAAAAACGGGTATTGATATTTTCCCGATAATACGACCACGCGGCGGCGACTTTTTTTATAGCGAAGAAGAGTTTGCAGTTATGAAAACTGAAATACTCCTTTGTAAAGAATTGCATTGCGAAGGTGTGGTAATTGGAATGCTTAAGCAGGATGGCTCGGTTGATAAAGAACATTGCAAACAACTGGTATCACTTGCTTACCCAATGAGTGTAACTTTTCACCGTGCATTTGATCGTGTCAATAATCCATTTGAAGCACTTGAAGATATTATCCAGGTTGGGTGCGAACGTATTCTTACATCTGGTCATAAACCTACGGCTATAGAAGGTGCGCAATTACTTGATGATTTGGTGAGACAGGCAAACGATCGCATTATCATTATGCCAGGTTCTGGCATTCGTGAAGCCAATATTATTGACGTGGCAAAAAAAACCGGCGCTGTAGAATTTCATTCTTCTGCCAGTGTTAAAGTAAACAGCAGCATGCATTTTGTAAATGAAAGCATGAAGGAAAACCTGCAAACCATTATAACCAATAAAAATGAAGTAATGGGGATGAAGGAAAAGTTAAGGGAATATTTTGCAGAGCGTTGAATTTACCAGAACATTAATGCTAATCTGCGATGGGCAAAATACCCATCGCTATTTATACATCGCCCTTTCAGCGCTTTGTGCATTTAGTCCTGTAAGGACGATGTACATTAGTACAGGGTACAGCCCTGTACTTCGCAGTATAAAACTAATTTACTAAAACTCGTAACCTGAAGCTAACAACCCGCAGCTCTTTCTATACTTCCTCTGCAACAGATTCTCCTTTACTGTAATCCCCGCAGGTCCATTGCCAGTTTTCATGCAGGCGAATTTTACCATTAGCCATTATCTCAGGCTTTGAAAAACAAATGCCCGTTAAAAATTCACCATTAATGTTTATATGCTGGTAGCGCATGTTAAGATTGCCTTCATCATCAGCAACCGCAGAAAGACTTCCGTCTACAATATTTCCGCCCTTATAGGTTGCCGTTATATGATATCCCTGCTGACTATAATGGAACAAAGTTTCATTATTCACTTCTCCATTTGCCGAATTAGAAACTGAACGAAAAACCCTGCCGTTATAATCAATCATTGTTTTAAAGGTTGTCTTAAGTCTGTAGTTCATTGTCTGTAGTCGGTAGTTAAGTTCATAGTCCAGAAGTTCGATAGTTTATTCTCAGTAAAAGACTGGTAAAAACAGATATATGATTTTAGAATAGAGGACTAAAGACTATGAACTAGAGACTAACGACTAACTCAGATCTTCGTTGTCAAAATCCGTTTCACTATTAAAGCTTCCGGTTCCAAGATTTACCATTGAACCAATAAGATCTTTAAACTCGATGCGGTTCTCAACAACCTTTTTGCTGATAAGCGAATAAGATGCCAGTCCGTGCAATACAAATTCCATTAACAAAGCAGCTTCCATTTCATTGGCATGCGGAAAATATTTTTTTACCAAGGCATGCAATCCATCTACTTTGTACAATTCTATTAGCTTGCTTTTATCTGTAAGGCTAAAGGGCATATCGGTAGCGTTACCACTATCGAACCAGCGACTGATAGATTTATATGGATTTTCAGGTTCCCTGGTTGATTCTTTTCCGGTACTGCGCCTTTTCTTAAATGTTTCAGGGTTGGGAAAATATTGCACAAACTGTGTACGCACTGCCTTGTCCATTAAATTCATTGCAACCTGGAAAGGGCCTTCCTGTTCACCTTCATATACAAGTTCAATCTTTCCGGTTATTGATGGAATAATGCCGGCAAGATCACTTATCCATATTTGTGTTTGCTTTTCATTGTTTAGAATGGCCCTTCTCTCTGCTGCACTCACTGCATTTTCAAATGCGGCAATGGTTAACCGTGCAGATACTCCACTTTTCTTGTCTACATATTCATTGTTTCTTGCTTCAAACGCAACTTGTTCAATAAGGCGTTTTACAAGATCGCTAATCTTTACCCTGTCTTTCTGATCTGCATGCACTTCTGCTTCCTGCTCGGTAATGGCCAGCGATGTTTCCAATGTTTTTGGATAGTGCGTTAATATCTGGCTTTCTATACGGTCCTTCAGCGGCGTAACAATAGAGCCACGATTGGTATAGTCTTCCGGGTTTGCGGTAAATACAAAAAGTATATCAAGCGGCAGGCGCAATTTAAAGCCGCGTATCTGTATATCGCCTTCCTCCAGTATATTGAACAATGCAACCTGTATGCGTGCCTGCAAATCTGGTATTTCATTAATTACAAAAATGCTGCGGTTGCTTTTTGGAATAATGCCGTAGTGAATTACACGTTCGTCTGCAAAACTCAGGCGAAGGTTAGCGGCTTTAATAGGATCTATATCTCCAATAAGATCTGCAACACTTACATCTGGTGTAGCTAACTTTTCACCATAGCGTTCGCTGCGGTGCAACCAATGAATTGGCGTTTCATCTCCATGTGCTGCAATCTGGTCTACTGCATATTTAGAAATTGGTTTGAAAGGATCGTCATTAATTTCGCTGCCGGCAATACAAGGAATCCATTCGTCAAGCAATTCTGTCATTTGTCTTGCCATACGTGTTTTGGCCTGTCCGCGTAAACCAAGAAAAAGAATATTGTGTTTGCTAAGCAAAGCCCTTTCCGTATCTGGTATAACAGAATCTTCATAACCCAATATGCCGGGGAATGTGGCTTCTTTGTTTTGCAGTTTGGTAATAAGGTTTGCACGAATTTCTTCTTTCACAGATTTTGGCTGATAGCCGCTTTTCTTCAATTGGCCTAAGGTTGTAATTTTCTTGATGTCCATTTTGTTTATTTCTGATGTCTGATTTTTGAGAAAGCTACAAGCTATTAGCTGCAAGCCTTTTGCTTCGATATTTTTTTGCTGTTACTTTTATATTTAAACTTTCATTAACTGCTACATCTTTGCCAAATGGTCACAAAAGTTTTTAAGGAGATAAAGAAGTTTACACAAATGTTTTTGACTTGAAATCTTTTCTCACATTCGACTCTTAGCAAACGTCTTGCAGCTTGTAGCTAGAAACTTGCTGCTAATAAACCGTTTTCCTTTTTCCGTTTTCAAAATCTTTAAAGATAAATGCACCCAGCCCGTCTAAAGAAGCAAAGAATGCCTTACCATTATTTGTTTCTGTAAACTCATTTACAAAGCGCTGCAGGTAAGGATCTGAAGCAATCATAAAAGTAGTGATAGGTATTTTCAGTTTTTTACACTGTGCAGCCAGGTTAAGGCAGCGTGAAGTAATTTTTCTGTCTAACCCAAAACTGTTTTTATAATATTTTCTGCCCACCTTCAAACAGGTTGGTTTACCATCTGTAATCATAAAGATCTGTTTGTTGGGATTGCGGCGCCTTCTTAAAATATCCATTGCCAGTTCTAGCCCCGCAACGGTATTGGTATGATAGGGGCCTACCTGCAGATAAGGCAAATCTTTTATTTCTACCGGCCACGCATCATTGCCAAAAACAACAATATCCAGGGTGTCTTTAGGATATTTTGTGGTAATGAGTTCGCTTAATGCCATAGCAACCTTCTTGGCTGGCGTTATACGATCTTCTCCATACAAAATCATTGAGTGCGATATGTCAATCATCAGCACTGTTGATGTTTGCGATTTAAAATCTGTTTCGCGTATCTGCAAATCATCTTCCTGCATGTTAAAACTATCAAGCCCATGATTAATTTGCGCATTACGAATTGATTCTGTAAAATCAATTTGTTCCAGCATATCGCCAAACTGGTAAGGCCTGCTATCCGGGCTTATTTCATCGCCCTGGCCTGGCTTGCGTGTATTGTGATCGCCCTGTTTGGTTTTTTTCAGCTTGCCAAAAATTTCTTCAAGGCTTTTTTTGCGGATGCCCTGTTCTGTTTTTGCAGTAATTTTTATTTCGCCGGTTTGTTTGTTCTCATCTATATACCCTTTTTCTTTTAAGTCTTCAATAAAATCGCCCATGCCATAATCGGGATTGGTTAGTTCAAACTGCCTGTCCAGTTCGTTCAGCCATTGCAATGCTTCACCCACATCGCCGCTGGTATAAGTAAGCAATTGCAAAAACAATTCCATCAGCTTGTCAAAAGCTGTTTTGCCTTCCTGGTTGGGATCGAATTTTGAAAAGAAATAACCTCTCATACCTGTAATTTACAACTTTTGAATAGGTTTTGGCTAGTAGTCCGCACTATTAGCCAAGCTTTAATATTACCTGCTTTTTTATTGGAAAAATGGCCTGTAGAAGGCAAATATTGCCTGCATCTATGCAATAACAATAGAAACTAGAATTGGTTGTAATAAAAAACCCCACACGGGGTGGGGTTTAAAAAAATATGGCAGATACTTGTTTATTTATTTATCAAGACCAGTTTTCTTTTTGTTATTGCTATCTATGCCGTTGGTAATGATTTTTTCCATTTCGGGGTTAGCATTTAAAGTGCTGGTTTTATACTGCTGCTCAAGCATAGTAAGCATTTGTATAATCTGCTGTGTGCCCTGAGATTCCTGCTGCATGGTTTGCTGTCTTGCATCCGAAAGCGACTGATAATATTTCATCTGTTGATCAAGATCTTTATGCAATGCTTTTGATACATGATCGGCCAGTTGTTTATAATCAGCTTTATAACATGCTTCAAGAAAGCGCAAGGTGAAATAATTATGCTGGTTGTTGTGGCTTACCAATGCGTAGGGCATGTTTTCTTCCAGGATATGCTTGTCTGCCATATCAAGAATTTTTTTCGCTTCGTCTTTTTTGCCCAAATCTGCCATGCCTGCTGCGCCATCCGCATAAGCGCCGCGAATGCTATTTAGATGCACACGGTTTTGTTCATCAAAATACACACCTTTTTTATCGGCGCTTCCAAAACCATATTTATGCATTAGCTTATCTACCACCCAGTCTATATTAATACCATTGTTATTTTTTACAGGCACAAGGCGGTAAGTAAGACCGTCTTTGCGCAGGTAATTGCTAAGCCCCAGTTCCTGCCCTGTATAAGGAGCAGTAAAATAAATGGGACGTTTCCATTTATTAGCAGCTATGATATTAATGATAGCAAGGTCGTTTTTAAACAATACGTTTTTATTTTTTGCCAGTTCAAAATCAACTTCAGCTACGGCAGAGTCTGTAGCATTTATTGTACCATTGGCACGTACTTCCTTTTCATCTACCGGAAGTTTAAACCTGCGGGTTGGTAAATAGCTTAATGATTCCCCGCTCTGCATGGTTACTTTTTTGCTCGGGTCATCACTGCCTACAAAATCTTTCATAATAGTATACAGATCGTAATAGGCAGATTCGCTTAAATCCTGTCTTGGGTTGATGTAAACATAATTGCGGTTGTTGCCCTCAATTTTTTTCGTATCCCAGATTACATCAATAGAATCGCTTTCATTTACTTTATAGCGCAACTGGTTTATGTACCAATCGATACCCAATAAACTATTATTGATAACACGAATGTCTGGACGAATATGTTCTACTTCCTGTGCATACCATAATGGGTAAGTGTCGTTATCGCCATAAGTAAATAAGATGGCGTTTGGTGCGCAGCTTTCCAGGTAATCTTTTGCAAGATCCCTTGCCAGTACTTTTTTGCTACGGTCGTGATCATCCCATTCCTGCTGGCCCATAAGAACAGGAACAGCAAGAAGACATGCAGCAAAAGATACAATAGTTGCCACGTTTGCACTCAATTTGGATTGCAGCCATTCTTTTACCTGTAATACGCCAAGGCCTATCCAGATGGCAAAAGCATAAAAAGATCCTACATATGCGTAATCACGTTCCCTTGGCTGGTTGCCTGCCTGGTTAAGGTAGAAAACAATGGCAAGGCCGGTAAAGAAGAAAAGTAAGAATGATACAAAGAAATCTTCGCGGTTTTTAAAGTAATGAAAAACTAATCCGCAAATGCCCAATATTAATGGAAGGAAGAATAAAGTGTTGTGAGCTTTGTTGTGTTTGATGCTGTCTGGCATTGTGCTTTGGTCGCCCAGAAACATATTGTCTATAAAAGGAATACCGCTTATCCAGTTGCCATCTCTTGGATTGCCTTGCGCAAAACCCTGGATATCGTTTTGTTTGCCAACAAAATTCCACATAAAGTAACGGCCATACATCCAGGATACCTGGTACCTGAAAAAGAAATTAAGGTTATCTCCAAAGCCTGGCTTTTCGCCATCGGCCAATCCTAAATAATCTTTATAAAAAGTAGCATGACCCTGATCATTGCTGGCATCCCAAACACGCGGAAAGAACATCATGTCTTCTGCAGCGTATGTTGGTTTTTGATCTTTACCAATTTCAATGTATTTGTCTTTGCCCTTGGTATACTTCATATCTGTTTCCACATAATTATCGGGTTGTGCAGTAAACACCTGTCCGTATATAAGTGGGAAATCGCCGTACTGGTCGCGGCCAAGATAACCTACAAGTGAATTGGGATTGTCTACATTGTACATATCCACTGCAGGGTTTGCGTTGGAACGTATCATTGTAGTTACATAGGTTGAATAACCCAATAACATAAAAATAGCTGACCATATACCGAGTGTAACAAAAGACCAGTTTCTATTCTTTGCAATGCGCAGGCCAAAGAAAAAAACTACAGCAAGCAACACAAAGAAGAATATAAATCCGCTGAAGAAAGGCATATTAAGGTTGTTCACAAACCATATATCAAACTTGCCAGCACCAGCTACTGTATATTGAATAACGAATTTCTGCACAAAGCCGGTAATGACACAACCTATAACAAATGCCCAAATGGTGCCCCATGTGGTTGCTTTATATCTTTTAAAGTAATAGATCATTACAATAGCCGGAATAGTAAGCAATCCTAAAAGGTGCACACCTATGGAAAGTCCCATCAGGAAAAAGATAAAAATGATCCATTTATCTGCGCCAGGATTATCTGCATTGTGTTCCCATTTAAGCATTGCCCAAAAAACCAATGCCGTAAACAAAGAAGACATGCCATAAACTTCACCTTCTACAGCACTAAACCAGAAAGAATCGCTAAAGGTATAAGCCAGTGCTCCAACAACACCAGCAGCCATTATAGAAATAAGCTGATCTTTTGTTGGTTCTGCTGAAGGATCGGTAATAACAATTTTTCTTGCAAAGTGGGTAATGCTCCAAAATAGGAAAAGAATGGTAAAGCCACTGGCTGTAGCGGTCATAAAGTTTACGGCACGTGCTGCACTTTCCGGCCCGCTGCCAAATACCCACGAGAAGCCAACGATAAAGAGACGGCCAAGCATTACAAACAAAGGTGCGCCGGGAGGGTGGGGCACCTGCATTTTATAAGTACTGGATATAAATTCTCCGCAATCCCAGAAGCTGCCGGTAGCTTCCATCGTCATAATATACACAGTACAGGCAATGGCGCAGATGATCCAGCCTGTAATATTGTTTACTCTCTTAAAGTTCATAATTCGTTGGTTTTGAAAAAGTGGGGCAAATATAACGGTCTAAGGGTAAAGAATAGTACAGGGAGCTCAATTTAACGCAAGATTTTAGGCAGTCACTAGCTTTTAGCTGCTAGCTATTAGTAAAAAATGACAGCCACTTCAATTATTTTGGTTTACTTGTAGCTATAAGCTAACGGCTAATAGCTGTTCTTATTCAAAATAAATTTTCACCACATTATAAAACAGCCTGTTTTGCAGGTAGGCATTGGCGGGTTCTTCTTTATAGCCCATAAGGCCAAACAACAGCCCGGCGGCATTTCCTTTATTAATAGCTATTTCAAGATAGCCCGCCGAATTAAACAAAGCCAGTTTCTCGCCTTCGGGCACATCAGCATAAGTTTCGCTTAATGTTTCTATATCATCATTGCGACGGGTTTCAATGCGGAACTTCCGGTTGCCACGATGTTTTTCAAACTGTTCTTTTGTAATATTTACAATTACGTTTTCAAAATTGTCTATAAAAATAATTTGCCCTTCTAAAGTATCGGGAGAAGTAAAAGGGCGGAGTGGATTTTTCTCTGTTATTTCCACATCAGGTTCACCAATATCCTGCAGTCTTTGTCCTTCTGTAATAGCGTTAATGGCCTGGCCCATTATTTCTACGCAGTAAAGTGTGTTTTTAATTTGCTTTTTGTTTGCCTTCAGCCTTATGATTATTTCAGGTTTTTGTTCTGTAATCATGGTGAGGAGGCCATTATCGGCACATAATATATACTGGTCTTCATAAAAAGCCAGCAACAGGTTTTCTGTTTTGTGTTCAAAAAGATTTACAAGGATGATATGATAGGTATGCGGCGGAAAATTTTTAATGGCGTTGCGACAGATATAAGCAGACTGTGTATAATTAAAAGGCGGGAGCTGATGGGTAATATCTGCAATAGTAAAAGAAGGGTTGATTTGCAGCAACCGGCCTTTTGCCGCCCCCACCAGGTAATCCTGAAAACCGATGTCTGATGTTAGGGTAATTAGCGGCATAGTTTTGATAGTCGATAGTCGTTAGCAATAGTCGTTAGTCATAGTCTTCAGCCGGGAGTAGTCAATTACAAATTTAAAAGTAAAAATAATTTACTGGTCTGACTATCGACTACCGACTGACGCCTATTTTACTAACTTACCGTCTTTAAAGAAAAATTTGTGTGTCAGTTTATCTGCAAGACCCGGAAAAAATTTTTGCATAAACACAGTGCGTTTACCCGTAAAGGTGAGTACCAGTGTACGTTTCTTTTTTTCAATAGCATTTATAATATGCACAGCACATTCTTCGGCAGTCATCATTTTATCTTCATCCAAGGGAGATTCTCCCTGTGGTTTTCCATCTTCAGTTAAAGCAGCGTTCCGTATGTTGGAAGTAGTAAAACCCGGGCATACCCACATTACATGTACATCTTTATCCAGCATTTCTGTTCTTAAAGATTCAAGCCATCCCTGCAATGCAAATTTTGAAGCAGAATAACCACTGCGACCGGGCAAACCCCTGTAACCGGCAATGGAAGAAACACCAACAACAGTTCCCTTTCTTTCAAGCAGGCTGGGCAATGCAAACTTGGTACAGTAAACGCTTCCGTAAAAATTTATGTCCATTACTTTACGGATTACGTCTACATCAACATCTTTTACCAATGCGTGCATAGAAACGCCGGCATTATTAATTAAAATATCTATTCCGCCAAAAGTGTCGATAGTAGATTCTATAAAACGCTTGCAATCCGTTTCTTTACTTACATCGCAAACAACTGCATGCAGTAATACACTGGTATATTCCAGTTGAAGGTTGTAAATTTTATCATGATTACGGGCACAAGTAGCCACTTTAGCACCTGCTTTTACAAAAACATCTACCAGCGCTTTGCCAATTCCATCTGTTCCGCCGGTAATGGCTACTACTTTATTATTGAAAAAAGAAGACATAAGATAAAATTTCTGATATTTTCAGCAAACCTAAACTAATTAAACAGTATCACAAAAGCCCGTTGAACGTGCAGTTTCAAGGGCTTATAAACATATGTGGAAAGCTGATCAATAAAATACTTTATAAAATTTGGTACAAAGTGTATAATCCCTATTTTTGCACTCCCAAAAAAGGGATAAAAGCATAGCTTTTATGATTCCGTAGCTCAGTTGGTAGAGCATCCCGATTTTTAATCGGGAGGGTACTGGGTTTAATAGTTTTTTATAATAATGATTCCGTAGCTCAGTTGGTAGAGCAATACACTTTTAATGTATGGGTCCTGGGTCCGAGTCCCAGCGGGATCACAAACCGTCTTAATAAAATAAGACGGTTTTTTTTATGCATATAATTTAATGATTGCGTAGCTCAATTGGTAGAGCATCCCGATTTTTAATCGGGAGGGTGCTGGGGGCGAACCAAACGAAATCACAAACCGTCTTAATAAAATAAGACGGTTTTTTTTATGCATATAATTTAATGATTGCGTAGCTCAATTGGTAGAGCATCCCGATTTTTAATCGGGAGGGTCCTGGGTCCGAGTCCCAGCGGGATCACAAACCGTCTTAATAAAATAAGACGGTTTTTTTTATGCATATAATTTAATGATTGCGTAGCTCAATAAGTAGAGCATCCCGATTTTTAATCGGGAGGGTGCTGGGGGCGAACCAAACGAAATCACAAACCGTCTTAATAAAATAAGACGGTTTTTTTTATGCATATAATTTAATGATTGCGTAGCTCAATAAGTAGAGCATCCCGATTTTTAATCGGGAGGGTGCTGGGATCGAACCAAACGAAATCACAAACCGTCTTAATAAAATAAGACGGTTTTTTTTATGCATATAATTTAATGATTGCGTAGCTCAATAAGTAGAGCATTCCGATTTTTAATCGGGAGGGTGCTGGGGGCGGACCAAACGAAATCACAAACCGTCGTAATAAAAACTAAAACATTTTTTATGCCTTATGCCTATATTATTTATTCCGAAAAGCTCAATAAATATTATGTTGGGGCTTGCATAGATTTAGATCGCAGATTGTATGAACATAATATTGGTCATTCAACTTTTACTAGAAGAGGCGTTCCGTGGAAATTGAAGCATAAAGAGTTTTATGAAACATTACAAGAAGCAAAAAAACGTGAAGGATATATTAAGCGGATGAAAAGTAGAAAATATATTGAAGGGTTAATAAAAGAAAACAAAGATCAATGATGCGTAGCTCAGCGATACTCCCAACGGGATCACATTAATGAAACAGGTCGCTTTTTTATGGCGACCTGTTTTTTTATATAAAGAGTAAGCGAATATTAAAGATGTCCTAATTCTAACTGTGCATGAGATAGTGCGTTATATTGAGATTCTACAAGGTTTATAATTTCTTTCGGCAAATCTTTTATCTCCTGCAATGTATTCTTATACCATTTTACAATTGTGTTTTCAATTGTTTTAACTGACTCCAGTATTTTAATGGTGCTTTTTTTACCGTGAAGCAAGTTGGCAAACTTTGCATCTGCCTGTTCATTATATGCATCTACAGATTGATTTATATTCAGTAGCATTTGCAATTGATGAATATTCGCTTCGCTCTCATCTGCACGGGCAATATAAAATTCTTTAAAACTTTTTTCGCTGGTAAGAAATGCAGCCTGTTCGTACGATAACATTCTCTGGTAATTGGCTGAAATAAGAAATTGTATGTTCTGGTCGAGGGAATGAGTAGTAGTCATGGTATAAAAATTTTATTTTTAGTTATTGTCTTCGGTAAAAGAAAATAAATACCGTGCCACCTGAAAATTGCAGCTATTCAAACCGTTTTTTTCAACTTTGAAGGGGAAAAGAGTGGAGTAAATTCCCCAAACACCGGGATTTTAATGGGTATTTTGAAAGGAAAGGGGGTAAAATCCGGAATTATTTACGGGTATTATAATCGGATAAAAAGTAAAAGCAAATATTTATTGTAGTTTGTAACTGCAAAAAACTGTATGCACATTATATTATATTTCTGCTGGTGTTTTTGTAGCAAAAGCTTAGAACAGGGGTTCATCAAAAGGCAAGGAAAGATTTTTTGAGAATATTGTTATTGCAACCCAGCCGTTGCCCTACAAATGATAATTAACTAAAACAAGAATAACAAATTACTGTATGAAATTTAAAAAACTATTTATAGTTACAGTGTTACTGGCTTGTTTTTATTCAAAGCTTATTGCACAAGCTGAGTATATAGGCGCTGCTGATCAATTGCCTTCTCATCCGCGTATTCTATTGTTAAAAGGGCAGGAAGAAATTATTAAAAAAACAATTAGTGGCGATAAGCTATGGGGCAACATACAACAGGTTATTATTAATGAATCTGACAAAATGCTTTTATTACCACCTGTAGAAAGAATACAAATTGGCCGTCGCTTACTGGATAAATCGAGAGAAGCACTAAGAAGAATATTTTTTCTTTCTTATGTTTATCGCACAACCGGCAACACTAAATACTTGCAACGTGCAGAAAAAGAAATGCTGGCTGTTGCCGCTTTCAGCGACTGGAACCCTTCTCATTTTCTTGATGTGGCCGAAATGACAATGGCAATATCTATTGGTTACGATTGGTTGTATAATGACCTTTCGCCCCAATCAAGAACAATTATTAAAGAAGCGATTATTAAAAAAGGGATTGAGCCTTCTCTTGATGCAAAAAATAATGGCTGGCTGAAAGCAGAAAACAACTGGAACCAGGTTTGCAATGCTGGCATGACATACGGAGCATTGGCAATTTATGAAGACAATCCCGCACTTGCGAAGCAAATAATAAACAGGGCAATACAAACTGTTGTGTTTTCTATGCAGGATTTTGGTACTGATGGTGCTTATCCGGAAGGATATAATTACTGGGGCTATGGTACAAGCTTTACGGTAATGCTGGTAAGTTCTTTGGATAAGGCATTTGGTAAAAATTTTGGCCTTAGTGATGTTGCAGGTTTTTTGAAAACGCCATACTATATGGAGAATATGACGGGGTCTTTTGGTAAACCATTTAACTATTCTGATGCAGGAACTGGCGCCAGTATTCAACCAGCAATGTTTTGGTTTGCACAAAAAAACGCTGATCCATCCCTGTTATGGGTAGAACGCAACCGCTTATTGCAGGAAAATGTAAAAAAGATTACCGACGAAAGATTGCTTCCGGCAATGATGTTGTGGGGAGGAGAAACCAGCGTAAGCAATGTGCCGCCGCCAAAAACAAATATGTGGGTAGGCAAAGGGAAAAACCCGGTTGCGCTGATGCGTACTTCCTGGACAGATAGTGCTGCCATCTTTGTAGGATTTAAAGGTGGTTCAGTTTCTGTAAGTCATGCGCATATGGATATTGGTTCTTTTGTAATGGATGCAGATGGCGAGAGATGGGCAATGGATCTGGGAATGCAGGAATACGAATCGCTTGAATCTAAAGGCATGCAGATTTTTGGAAGAACACAAGATGCACAACGCTGGACAGTTTTCAGGTATACAAACCAGGCGCACAATACAATAACAGTAAATGATCAGCAACAACGGGTAGAAGGTTATGCAGCACTTACTTCATATGCTGCAACAAAAAATTTTATGAATGCTGTTACGGATATGTCTGAAGTGTACAAAGGTCAGTTGGTTAAAGCCAAACGCGGGGTTGCAATAATCGATCAAAAATATGTAATAGTGCGTGACGAACTTGAAGCTGCAGATACCGTTGCAACAATACGATGGTCATTCATTACCCCTGCAAATGTTTCCATAACGGGAAAGAACAGTGCAGAACTTAGCAGGAACGGAAAAAAGCTTTTGCTTCGAGTTGATGTGCCGGGTGCGAATATTGTGATGAAAACATGGCCAACAGATCCGCCGCCGCATGAATACGATGCGCCAAATCCTGGAACAATAAGCGTTGGTTTTGAAGTAACCATTCCTGCCAAATCAAAAATTGCGCTTAATGTATTTTTGATACCAGAAAAAGCATTCTCATCTGTTAATAAAAAAATTGAACCCTTTCAAAACTGGAAATAGGATAGGGGAATAATCTTTTGTTATGGCAAATTCTTTATTGGTGATAGGCTTGTTGTTGGTAAATAGCACAAAGCGTTCCGATGGAACGCAACTGCATTTTGATTTACGTTCTACCCACAGAATGTTCCTACGGAACATGTGCGATTAGCTAAACAGCTATGTTAGTCTTGGACTTTTTGAAATTTGTGTCAATTGAGAAAATTGTGATTATAAGGAAGAATTATCATTGATAGCGATATAGTGTCCCGTAGGGACACTTTGTGGGTAGGAAAATATTAGGTGCGGCAGTTGCGTTCCATCGGAACGCTTTATGCTTCGATGTGTAGCCTAATGATTTTTGCATTTGGAAAGAAGTTGAAATAAAACCTGAAGATCAGTAAAGCTATAGTGTACAAGTGAGTGACACCACAAAAGCTGAATAAAGAACTATTGCCGGGTTCATAAAAATATGTGTTGACATAAAAAAAAGTCCCGATTAAAAATCGGGACGCAGTGAATTGAATAATTGCAATTATGCATTTTTTATTATCCTTGCATTTTTTTGTGCTTTCAATGCAAGTTCTGTTGCAAGAAAACAATGTTCCTGGGTCATTGCAGTTTCTGTGCGGTTGATGATATCATCAACAAGTTTTTTGCCATAAGGCAGATCCTGGTTGCTGCAATCTATATAAGTTGTTTCTTTTTGATTAACCAGGAAAAGATGATTGCCGCCCGGTCTTCCGGCAATGTCAACATTTTTGCGGACTTCCATAAAACCTTCGGTGCCTAATACGGTTAATCTTCCATCGCCCCAGGTATTCAATCCGTCAGGAGTAAACCAATCAACACGCAAATACCCCGAACCGCCATTGCCACTTAGCATAACATCGCCAAAATCTTCAAACAAAGGGAACTGCGGATGATTAACATTGCCAATTTGCGATGCAACCACTTCTGCTTTGGTAGAACCTGTAAAAAACAAAAACTGATCGAACTGGTGAGAACCAATATCGGTAATGATTCCGCCAAAACGTTTTTTATCGAAGAACCACGCAGGCCGTGTAGGTGTGCTCATTCGGTGTGCGCCAAGGCCTATGGTTTGAATTACTTTTCCTATAGCACCTGCTTTTGCCAGCTCGCCAGCTTTTTCGGTTCCTTTATTTTCAAACCTTTCGCTGTACATAATAGAATAAATGCGCTTGGTTTCTTTTTGTACTTTTTTTACTTCGGCAAGTTGTTCGAGAGAAGTAATGCCGGGCTTATCTGACATATAATCTTTGCCATGCTTCATTACACGAATACCAAGCGGTGCACGTTCATCTGGTATAATGGAACTTAAAACGAGTTGTATGCTATTGTCTTCAAGAATTTCTTTTTCGCTTGTTGCTTGTTTAGCCTGCGGATATTTTTTTGCAAAAGGTGCTGCAAGCTCTGGTTCTTTTGCATAAAACGAAACAAACTCCCCACCACCTCTTATTACTGCATCAACCTGCGAGTTGATGTGCCCGTGATTGATTCCAATAACTGAAAATTTTATACGCGGCGGGCCTGTATAAATATTTACCGGGTCTGGCCTGGCACTCTGTTCTGCAATTGCTTTTGCCGCAGCTTCATTGGTTAAAAGGGGCATAAAAGCCAAACCGGCTGCTGTTTTTGCAGTATGTTGTAAAAATGTTCGCCTGTTAAAAGGAGACTTTGCCATATAAATTTTTTTGGGGTTTGCAAACGTTTTATTTGTTATGGAGCAGGGTGCTCCTTTCAAATCTAATGATTAAATATAGCACTAAGCGTTTAAAAAATAGCATTAACAAATGTGCTGTTTTGTGGTAGAAGAAGCAAGCGATTTTTTCTTCCCTAGTAACGGAGATTAACCGGAGATTAAAAAAAGAAGAGAAAAATTTATTTCAGATTAACTCCAACCCTTAATGCCTTTAATCCTGCAACACCCTGCAATTCTTCCAGCTCAAGCTGTTCAAGATCATTTAGTAGAATTCCTTTTTCCTGCAATTGGTGTATGTAGCCTTTAAATTCTTCAGCGTCGCGTTCATTAAAATATACAATTGCAATTTTGCCAGGTTGTGTTAAACGTTCCAGCGTATTTAGCAAATTTACTTTATCAATACGCTTCTTTACAATGTGGTAACGTATGTTGTAAGCCCCTTCCACATCAAAACGCCTTTCATCATTTCTGTAACTGATATCGATGGTACGTGGGTTTACAAAAATGAGTTGTGTTGTAAGTAGCGGGTGTTCCAGTTGGGGTAATAAGTCATTAGTGAGCTTTGCAATAGCAGCCATAGATTCTACCTGCCAAAAACGAAGCCGCTCAACATCTTTTATCGAAAAAGATATTTTTGGAGCAATAGATTGCCCTATATAAATATCATACTCGGTTCCGTCTGTTCTGAATTTTTCAAAATAAGATGGATAGTATTGCTGAAGTTCTTCTTTAAAAACATCAAAATATTTTCCGATACTTTTATTAAGCGAACGAATAGAGTTTTCCAATTGTCTTCTTTTGATGAAGACAGCACCGGACTGTTCGTCTATGGCATTGAAATAATCGCTTATTTTTTCAGTATGCTTTTCATGCTCATTTAAAGAAGACAATATTGGATGTACTTTTGTAAAAAGGAATTCATTAAACTGCAACTCTTCTTCCACAGATACATAGTTATTCATTTTATCCATCCACAATGTGCAGCTTTCTGCCAATGATGCGGCACCATCTACGCCATTTTCAATTAAATGATATAAAAGATCCTGCAATAATCTAAGTTGTGCCTGTAAATCTTCACGCAGGGCTTTGTTTCTTTCTATGGTTGAATTGCGGATGTCTACCGCACCGTAAAGCGGGTAAACATTTTTAAATGAAATTTTTTCAAGTGCATTTGTTTTGTGTTCAATATCGTGGCTGCGGAAATAATGCCATGCCACTTCATTAAATTTCCATTGCACCGAGGGCTGTATGACGGTGAACTTATCTTTTATAATTGTATCGAGAGAAAGATTGAATTTGTCTATAATTAATTTAAGCAATTGTGATATGTACGGAATAGCAGGTTTTAGTT
Source organism: Chitinophagaceae bacterium (assembly GCA_044227095.1). Lineage (GTDB taxonomy): Bacteria > Bacteroidota > Bacteroidia > Chitinophagales > Chitinophagaceae > JACMLD01. The sequence continues at coordinate 3,365,208 of JBGAFV010000001.1, forward strand.
TGGCAAACTGCAAATCGTTTAATACTGGGGCTTCCTTTGGTGCAGCTGTTTCAAGAATACCAACAAGGATACCATTAAAATAAACCGGGGCAAGCATATAATAATGAATGCCTGCTTTTTTCAACGCATCCTGCAAAGGTTTTGCAAGTATTGTTTTCTTATCTCCAGCTTCATACATTACATACTGCGGGTCTTTTATGTAATGGTTGATGTACCTGGCAAAAACTGGTTTGGGTATGCCTGCATCCCACGAAGCTTTTACCAAAAGACTGTAAGGAAAATTTTCATACAGCAATGCCGCCCTGTTGTTTACAGTAAAAAATGGCATTATCCCAAATTGATAAGAACTGTTGCCCAACATGGTTTGCAGCAACCTTGTTATGTGTAAAAAATCTCCTGTGGCATTTTCTTTATCTATGCTGATGATGGCTTTGCTCAATTCATCTATTGCCTGCCTTACAGTAATATCTGTAAGTGTTAATATAGAAAAACCGCTGGCTGTAAAATTATTTAAAGGAACAAGTTTTTCTACTTCAGCAAAAGTATTGGTGCATTGGAAACATGCGTTTAGTGAATTTCCATTTACAGTGCTTTCCTTTTCTTTTGTTTTTAATTTTACATCAACAAAACGGCTATCAATATTTACACGGTAAGATTGATAAAGCCCCGTAACCGGATTAAAATAACTGCGCACCATTTCATTTTTTTGCGGAAGTTCCAGTCCATATACTTTTTGAAGTATAAAATCGTATTGCATCTGCTGGTGCAGCTTCAACGATTTTTCTTTTGAGAGCATTAACTGGTCTTCATTTTTTGGATCAGGGCGGTTCTCAAACAATTTATAAAATGCATTGCTTGCATAAAATACTTCCGAAGAAAATCCATTGGTTAACCCAAACAGCACTTGGTTTTCATCTTCTGTTAATGGAAAAACAATACTTGAAACAAGTTCTAGCACATCTTCATACCTGTGCATTTCAGCAGCGGGCACGCCTGTAGCCAGTTCGGGGTAAGAACGGATTTTTTCAAGTACAAAACGAAAAAAATGAACCCTTACCGATGTATCGGTATTTATTTTATGCTCGAGAAATTCAATAAATTTTTTAAAGGAAACCAGCGATTCCACTGAATTCTCCTTTGTAGCAAACTGATTAATTCTTATTACACTCTTGTTCATACACGCATCTGCTTAATAATATTTACAATCAAAACCTGAAGCCCATAGTAAAGTAAGGGTACCAACCTTCTTTTGAATAACCTGCTACCATTTGCAGGAGTAGCATTTGTGCAGGTGCAAAATATAAACCACCGCCCATGCCCTGGTGCCACACTTTGTCGTTTAATCCTTTCTGCCATACTTTGCCAACATCATAAAAACCAACAAAGCCCAATTGGCCAGGTAAAATATAAGAGGCAAGGTTTACAAGTTTAATCCGTGCTTCAAAATTATTATAAAACATGTGCTCGCCTGCAAACCGGTATTGCCTGTATCCCAGCAAATTTCCCTGTCCACCTATAAATAGCGATTGGTAGAATGTTGCATTTCCTGCGGTAACGCCACCGCCAATACGGTCTGCAATTACAAAATTGGATTTTCTGTCGATGCTTTTATAAACAGCAAACTGCGCAATTAGTTGAGTGAATGATTTTGAATAATTATTCAAACCTGCATACCCTTGCCATTTTGCATTAAAGTAATAACCGTAAGTAGGCAGTAGTAAATTATTTCTTCCTTCTACAATATAATTCGCAATTATACCTGCGTGTCCTTTATCATTGGCAATAGTGCTACTGTCGTAGGTATGCAGCTCGGACGTATTATTAATAAAGCGTCCTTTGTTTTCTTCAGGATCAAAACGATAGAATTGAACAGAAGGCCCGATTGAAAAACTACTTTTCTTTTCGTTGCGCCAGCGGAAAGCGGGTTGCAGTTCGTATAAATTAAACCTTGTACGATAATAGAATTTATAATCGCCTGTTTTATTAAATGCTGATGAGTTGCCCCTTCCATGAAAATTTTGTGTGTTATCCGGCGCTGATACATTTGCGTACAATGTAAAATCTGTTTTGCCAATAACATCTATCCATTCTCCTTTATACACAAACCTGAAAGCGTCTGAAGAAAATGCATGGCCAAAAATAAATTGCTGGTTGCTTGCATAGGGTGTTTTTCTGAAACCCTGTCTTATCCATCTTATACCTGCGCCTAATATCAATCCATCATCAGCATTGTAACCGGCGGTAAGCAATGGAATGGTTTTGTTATACCTGTCGGCTGGCATATAAGCCGTATTAGACGGACTACCAGAAAGATGCTTATGAACAGGAGAAGATTGTCCACTAAAAACAGCAGTTGTATCGCCTTCATACACATGTATTTTCCTAAGATATTTTCCTTTGCCGGAAAATGTATATTGTTTTGTTGAAGCGCCATCTCCAATAATCCTGATTTTTATGTGCGAACTGTTATTGGTGATGTTGATATTGTCGTTTCCACCGTTCATGTATAAACGCAGTTCATTGGTAACAGACGGATCCAGAATTCGACTGTAGAGCAATTTCCCTAACTCATTCTTTTTTGTGATTTTGAAAACAGTAACGCTCAGTTTTCCGTCCATCGTATCAGCAATATTTACCTGTTCGTTTTTGTCTGAAAAAAGAACATCAATGTTTTTATTGAGAAAGCGATAATACTCTGGCATTACACGCAACAGTTCCTGTCTTCTTTGCTGCAGTTGTTCAGACAGTTTTTGATGTGAAGCATTGTAGACGGTTGCTGGCATTTTTTGCAAAGCCGCATCTATAACAGAATCTGTAAGAGAAGTTACAGCATGGTCTGTACTATTCTTCCAGTCTTCATAAGAAAGCTGGTTGGTGAAAATGCCATCAATCAATCTTGCATTAAAAGTAAAAGTATTGATATCGCGGATGTGTCCGCCAAAGCCCTGCAGTTTGGGTTGTATCCAGGGCAAAGCAGCAATGGAAGGCAGCAGTCCTTGGTTAATGTAGAATACCTGGTCCCTGTCTCGCGGCACTGGCCTGTATTTTTTGTCTTTTCCTTTTGCTTCATCTACCCAGCGCCACTGATCACCATGCCTGTCCCAATCGCCTAAAAAAATATCCTGCGTACGTGCAGTTAAAAATGCCTGCTGATCAACAGCATTATCATTGTCTTCTTTCAGTTTCTGCAGCATTTTAATAGTAGAGGTTGATTTGCCCAATGGTTCCCGCTCTTCAAGCAACACTACTTTATTGGCAAAATCCCTGCTGTAAATACCCAATTTCTGGTCTGGGGCTACATATACAATTGACGGATTACTGTGCGCAACATTCAATGCATTTGCGAATACGGGAACAGTTAATGGTGCGTAAGGAAATATTGCAGAAACGTTATCGTGCAGCAATTTGGCGGCCAATGTTTGGTTAAGTACCTGTGGCAACAATGCATCCGGAAATTTATCAATACTCCTTATTACCCATTCTTTATTATCTTTTCCTTTTAATCTTAGTGAGTGTGTTTGCATGCCACCACCAATTTCTTCCGGAGTTAAATTTGTATTTGAAAGATGCCATACAGGAATATTGGTTTCAGTATTCCATACTTTACGATAATTCTCTCCAAAAACACTGCGGTGCCATTTACTTACGTTTTCAAACTCTGTTACCAGGCTCATCTTTATACTATCTGTTGTTATTTCGTCTCTCTTTTTAAATACAAGATCTTTTGGGTTGTTGTAAGGCCTGGTATAAACAAACGATTCTTTCAAACCTGCATTGCTGTAAGTATAAAAATGCAAGCGCATGCTTTTATCCTGTAAAACATCAGCAATTACATAGCCACTGCTATCCGCTGCATAAAGACTGCCTTTACCTTTTTTTACCGGAGTGTTTTTACATCCTGCGCCACTTACTACCTGCAATACTTCTGTTTGTATCAGCTGCAGCGTATGTTCATGACCGGCAGCATGGATAATATTTGGATGCTTGCCAAGCAGCTCGTTTGTACCGTTAATCATATCCTTATACAGTACATTCTTTAAATCTTCTGCAGGCGGGAATGCTTTTCTTAGCACTGGGTATATTGAACCTATAATAGGCAAAGGAATATAAAGGCTCTTATTAAGATCTGTAAAAGGAAACAAATGTTCTCTTAGGGTATAGTAACCACCATGCGTTCCATAGCTGACGAAAGGATGGTGCGTTGCAAGAATGATAGTCTTGTTATAGTTGCGGTATACTATTTCTTCAAGCTTTCCCAGCACATCACGTTTTGTTTTGCAGTCGCAATCAGATTTATCAACATTATCACTATAAGGATAGAGCCACCATTCAGAATCCATCGTTACTATAACGAGGTTATCGCCTAAAGAAATTTCCTCAGGACCAGGGCATGCATTTGCAGGTATTATTTTTAATAATGAATCTTGTTGTTGCTGCAAATATTCGTTTGCAGCCATCATTTTATTATAACCAGATGGGCCGCTTTTATCCCAATCGTGGTTGCCCGGTACAAAATATACAGGCACGCCATTTTTGCGCAGGCCTTCAAATTGTGAACGCAATATATTTAGTGAAGCTTCTTTTTTATCGGCTTTCAGTTCAACACCCCGTGGATAAATATTGTCGCCAAGAAATAGTGCTATGGTTTTACCGGGTAAAGATTTGCTAATGGCATCATTTAATATAGCCTGTTGTGTTGTATTGATTTCTCCAGCATCGCCAATAAGAATAACGCGGTACAATACATCTTCCTGTGCACGTGCACTAACCACAAAGCCAGCCAACAAATAAAGTAGTATATAGAGTTGTTTCATTGTTAGGTTTGGTGTTTTGCCTGTTTATATAAATGCTTATTTAAACAGGCATTATTTATTTCTTTTGCAAATTGAATTGAAGGATAGAGCCGGATTCTCCAGTTCCTCTTTCATTTGCAATAAATAAGTTTGCGGCTTTGTCAAAGGCAATGCCTTCAGGTTGCGTAAATAGAGAAGGATTGAGGGGGTAAGCATTCAATGGTTTCCAGGATGCATCTGTTACAACAAGCAGCTTATTAACCGATGAAAGAATAAACCATTGTTGGGTAATTGGATTTCTTGCCATGCCGGAAGCTTTCAATTTAATTTTCTTTTTTCCGGTTAAGTTAACCAGGGCTTCTTCATCAATAGCAAATTGATCTTTAGCAGAAATTTTTCCATCGGCACCAACTGAAAATATAAATCCACTTATTTTGCCTTCAGCTTTATCATCACTGCAATTCTTGCATAAAACATAAAGGCTGTTGTTGTTTTCATCAGCAAATAAAGATTCGTATTCACCGGGTGGCAATAATCCATTTTGTTCATTGGTATTGTCAATTTCTTTATTGCCAATGCTGCTGAGCGGAAATGTAAAAAACACACCATCGCTGCGCAGCATAATCACCTGGTTGTTGCAAATGGCTACATCTTCGTAGTCGCCTTTTTTTGAAAATTTTGTATGGCGAACTTCTTTATCGCCCAAATGAAAATAAAAGAGTTTGCCTTCTTCGTCCTGTTCAGCAAATATTGTATCTGCATTGCCGCGAATAAATGTTATACCGGAAATTTCTTCAAGTACGGAAGGCATTTTATATACAATAGGTTTTGACAGATTATAACCTGGTGGATTGCTGTTTGCAGCAGGTTGCGAGCAGGCTGCATTTACAAATACCAGGACAATCATTAGCAAAACCATGTGTATTAATTTCATATTGTTTCTAATAAATGGATTAACCATTGCCGCTATTTATGCAAAAAAGATTAATGAAATAGCAAAAGCAATTACAGAAAGTATAAGGGTGAACATAAATATGGTATAGGATATACGGAGCAGTTTGTATTTATTGCCCAGCACAATTCCCTGTGAGTGTATATCCCGGATAAGGCTGGCGTATAAAAACTCACCATCTTTCATTACTTCCTGCATGCCTTCGTAGTAATGGTCAAAATCCATTCTATAAAAATTTCCAAAGAACAAAAGGTTAACAGTTTTTGCCTTCAGTTGTTCGGGCGTAAAATAGCCATTAGGTATTTTAGGCCGTGTGGCACGTACAGAAAACACAATGGCAATTACGCTGCCACTGAGCAATATTAATGTAGGCACGATGAGGTTTTGCGAAGATGAATCCAGTTTGCGGGCCATCAAACCAATAACAATAGAAAGAATTATAGAGTTAACGGAGATCATGATATGGGCCTTGCTGTCTGCCATATCACTCAATCGCTGGTGGTTGGTAGAAGCCACGCGGAACATGGTTTCTATTCCCCTAACCGGTCGCTCTGGTTTTTTTGGTTTGGCATTTTCTTTTTCCTGTATAGGAGAGGCGAGGGGCGGTGCTGTTTGCACCATATGTGTTAAAATACTTTCCTTTTGTTTTTCTACCAGGTTATCGAGGTTCTCTGTTTTCTTTGGGTTAAGCAGCAATTGGGCGTAATCTGTGTGGTAATGATGGGCTTGCATTAAAGCTATTGTACCCCGGCGCCACTCTTTTTTATCAATATCTTTTCCTTTTCTGGCCTCTGCTTCTTTGCGCATTAATTTGTTGAGGTCGTTAAATTTATCAGTGCCAAAGTGAAAGAGATCGCCATCACAAACAATTTGTTCCAGCAGGTTATTTGGTTTTTGGGGCATTTGGGTAGCAATAATGCATCCTTTTACCTGCTCTATTGTAGCTTCATCTACACCTGCCTCTTTTAAAAAAGAGGCTGCCATATCCGCTCCTTTTTGTTCGTGACCGGAAGCCTCGCCTAAATAATAGCCCATATCGTGAAACCAGGCGGCTGTTACCACCACAAATAAATCATGTGCATTTAACTGGTAGTGGTTGCCAATTTGTGTAACAGCGGCCACCACATTTTCTGTATGGGACTTGTTGTGATAAGCCAGTTGCTTGTGAATTCTTTTTTCAAAATATTGAATGATATAGTGCTGTGCTTTTTGCGTCAATAAAGCGTAGTCCATTAGTGTATCACTTTTATGTTGTTTTTGCTATTGTTTTTTATACGGAGCGGATTATACCGGCAGCCTGTAAGCGTTTGCGGAAAAGGGTTAGTTTATTAATACAAATATACAGGCGCAAAGGTTACAACTGGTTAGCGGTTCTATTTATATAAAGCCCGGTTTAAAGAACGATTAAGCCAGTACAGCCGCTATTTTTTGTGCTATAAGTGACAGGAGTTCGGGGTCTGTTTTTAGCAATACTTCTTCATCCTGGCCGGGCATCATTACTGCCCGGTAGGTGCCTTCTTCATCGGGTTCAAAATATACTTCCATATCGTTTACCAGCACCTTAAACTTGTGAGAATAGCCCTGCATTATTAATTGTGCGGTTAAAGGCAATTCTTTTCCTTTATAATTTATGGCTAGTATAAATGGATCGGTCATACGTGTAAGTTATGGAACCGTGTCCATGTTTACAGAAAAATGAAATCGTTTTCATAAATAAAAAATCATTGACTTATAGGTTTTTAATGAAAAAATGGCAATTTTAGTAGTGGAAATTCAGATTTATAATTCAACTTTTTTATTCCATAAAAAAATCACCGATGGCTACTACAAATTTTGAAGCTGTTCCGCTTAAAAGTCTTGATGAATGGGAAGAAGATTTGCTGAGAAGATATCCCGATCCGGAATCAATTGCAACGGATAAGTCTACAGAGGCTTACCGCAATTATGAAACACCTGAAAGAGATACAGTAAAAGAGTTTTACAGGCTTAACCACACTTACCAGACTTACGATTTTGTACAACAGAAAAGGGCAGACTATTTAAAGTTTGATAAAAAAGAAATGCCTGTTTGGGATGCGTTCCAGTTTTTAAATCAATTGGTAGATGATTCAGATCCTGATACGGATTTGGATCAGTTCCAGCATCTTTTACAAACATCAGAAGCTATTCGCCGCGATGGTCATCCCGACTGGATGGTACTTGTAGGATTAATGCACGATATGGGTAAAGTGCTTTGTTTGTTTGGTGAAGCGCAATGGGCCGTTGTGGGCGATACGTTCCCGGTAGGTTGTGCTTATTCCGATAAAGTTGTTTTCCCGGAGTTTTTTAAAAACAACCCAGATTATAACAATCCAGCGTACAATACCAAACTTGGTGTGTACAAAGAAGGTTGTGGTTTGCGCAATGTAGATATGTCTTGGGGACATGATGAATACATTTACCAGATGATGAAAGGTCGCATACCAGAAGGCGGTTTGTATATGCTGCGTTACCATTCTTTCTATGCATGGCACCGCGAAGGGCAGTATGATTATCTTTTGGATGACCATGACCGTGAGATGCTGAAATGGGTTCAGTTGTTTAACCCTTATGATTTGTATTCAAAGAACCCAACGCCACCAGACTGGAACGAGTTAAAGCCTTATTACGAAAACCTTGTAAAAAAATACCTGCCAGAAACATTGAAGTTTTAAAACAGGAATATAATAAAATTAAAAGAGCATCAATAAGTGATGCTCTTTTTTATTGGGTTGATATTTTGTAATGATTAAATGCGGGTTACAATCCTTTTAGAAAAGCAAGCATAGCTTCAGTATCGTAATTGGCAATGCCTTCATGCCGCTGTGCAAGATTTCCGTTTGAATCTATAATGATAGTAGTGGGTAGTGTACCGCTATATAGTAATTGAGGGATAACTCCTGTTGATGCATAAACAGGTAAACTGTATTGGTGCTTTTGCATAAAAGCTGTGGCCTGTTGAAGATTACCATCTGCATCTGCAAGAATAAAAACAATATGCGGATTGTCTTTTAGCTTGGTGTACAAAGCATTTATTGATCCCATTTCAGCAATACAAGGCGGGCACCATGTAGCCCAGAAATTTATAAAGATAACCTTCCCTCTTAGATCTGCTGTGGAAAGAATATTGTTGTTATTATCTGTAAACGAAAATGAAGCAAGGGCTTGTGAATTGCCGGTTTCTTTTTTAGCGCTTGCATTAAAGATCCCGGTTTTCATAAGCCCTTGCAGAAATAATGCTTTTGCAGCTGGAACAAATAGCAATACCAGCATCAATGCTATGAGAAAAAAAGAAAATAAATTTTTCTTAAGGTAGTTCAATACTTTTTTTTATTTCTTCGTTGGAGGTGCATCAACATAGCCGTTGAAAGAAATTGGCTGGCGGTTATTGCTAAGCACTTGCAGCGATGCCGAGCCATTGTCAAAAATGCTGAATTGCATTTGCTTTGCATCCTGTGTGTCCTTAAATTTTATAACAATATCCCATCCACCTTTTTTCTTTGGTGTAACCATATACTCAAAATCTTTTGATGTAAATTGAATGCCATTGTCTGTGCTGCCTATAGGTGCAGAATAAGCACGGCCAAAATAAGGAAGCTGAGAAACAACAACATCTTTATTTACTACCACATCGTATTCTGATGTTAGCTGTCTTAATTTTCCAGACATTGGTGTTGCGCTCTGTGCTTTAAATCTATAGTGTTGAGATTCTATAAGCGCTTTTGTTTGGGCTATTTTTGCTGAATCTTTTTTGCTTTGTGCTAAAGAAATTTTAGGCTGAAGCACAGCAGCCAGTAATCCTACTGCAAGCAATAAAAAAAATGAAGCTTTTTTCATTTTGTAAATTTTTTAAAATAAAAGGGGTTTGCAATGATATTGGCCATAAATTGGTTAGGCCATAAAAATATTAATTAAGTTATTTACAAAAAAAATTATTTGTTGTTAAACACTTTAATCTTTAAGCAGCTCATGAAAATACTTTCAATCTTTTTTTTAGTTCTTTTATTTGCACCTGCAGCTAATGCGCAAACAAAACCTGTAAAAGCAACATCAGGCAACCCAATATTTCCAGGCTGGTATGCAGACCCGGAAGGGGCTGTTTTTAATAAGCAATACTGGGTTTATCCAACCTATTCTGCGCCATATAACAAACAGGTTTTTCTTGATGCTTTTTCATCTGCAGATTTAATTACCTGGAAAAAACATCCTGCTATTATAGATACAGCAGCGGTTAAATGGGCAAGGAGGGCCATGTGGGCGCCAGCCATTGTAAACAAAGGCCGCAAATACTATTTGTTTTTTGGCGCCAACGATATTCAAAGCGATGCAGAAACCGGTGGTATTGGCATTGGCGTGTCTGATAAACCAGGGGGGCCGTATAAAGATTACCTCGGCAAGCCGCTGGTGGATAAATTTCACAATGGTGCACAACCGATAGACCAGTTTGTTTTTCATGATAAAGATGGCCAGTATTATCTTATCTATGGCGGGTGGCGGCATTGTAATATTGCTAAGCTGAACAACGATTTTACCGGATTCATTCCTTTTAAAGATGGTACAGTCTTTAAAGAAATTACCCCCGATAAATATGTTGAAGGGCCTTACATGTTCATTCGCAATGGCAAGTATTATTTTATGTGGTCTGAAGGAGGTTGGACTGGCCCCGACTATTGCGTTGCATATGCTGTTGCTGATTCTCCTTTTGGCCCTTTTAAACGCATTGGTAAAATTTTGCAACAGGATACTGCTATTGCTAATGGTGCTGGTCATCATTCTGTAATTAAAGTACCCGGAAAAGATGAATGGTATATTGTGTACCACCGCAGGCCATTAACTGAAAAAGATGGCAACTCCCGCGAAACCTGCATAGAGCATATGTATTTTGATGAACAGGGTTTTATTAAGCCTGTAAAAATAACAAAGGAAGGAGTAGGAAAATCTTTGCTTAAATAAACGGTTATAAATATTGCTGCTTATGATTGCCAGCTACATTAAACGTGTATGCGTTGTTTTCTTTACAATTCTTTTTACTTGCGGCTATATACATGCGCAAGACGCCGATACTATTTCCCTGGATAAGGTATTGTATTCTTTATACAATGTGGGGTCGCTGCCTGCTTACATCAGCAATAGTTACAGTGCCCAGGTATCCAGTTACGATATTACCGGTGGCAATGATGATGGCTTTAGTGGAAAAAATTCTTTTATCCGGCGCAATGCAGACAGCAGCCTGGTAATATTTGATGTAAAGGGTTGTGGTGTTATTAACCGTATATGGACGCCAACACCTACTGATGATACATTGGATTTTTATTTTGATGGAAATACAATTCCTGGTTTATCTGTTCAATACAGCAGTCTTTTTTCTGGTAAGCAATATCCTTTTATTAGTCCTTTATGTGGTAATGATCTTGGCGGATTCTATTGCTATTTCCCAATTGTTTTTAATAAAGGGTGTACAATTGTATGTCGCGGTAAGAAAATGCAATTTCACCAAATTGGCTATAGGTTATATCCTGCGGGAACTGTTGCCAAAACATTTTCATCCAGCCTTTCTGTTATTGAGAAAAAGCATTTGCAAGACATTGCTGCGCTTTGGAATAACCATAACAATACTGCTGCTGATTTAGAGGTTGACGGGCCTGCGTTGAAAACTATTTCAAAGAAACTGGTATTGCAGCCGGATAAGACAGCAACTATTTTTAATGCAGCAGAAGGAGGCAGGATAGCAGGTATAGAAATTAGTAACGCCAATGCATTTGAAGGTTTGGAAAAACTTATTGATATACAAATTACCTGGGATAATGATAAAACTCCGGCAATCTATTGTCCGTTGGCAGATTTTTTTGGTTATGCTTTTGGCAAACCTGCTATGCAAAGTTTATTGCTGGGCACAAAAGCAAATACCAATTACTGCTATATTCCTATGCCATATGATAAGAAAGCAACTGTGCTCTTAATATACAGATCTGCTGCTGATGCAACACCAGTAAATCTCACAGCCAAACTGTTTTATTCCAATGTAAAACGTGTGCCGGCAAAAGAAGGAAGATTGTATGCCTGGTGGAATAATAAAACAGAAGATGGCACACCACATTTGCTTTTGTATACAAAAGGACGTGGTCATTATATTGGTACTGTATTGCAGGCACAGGGTTTAAGGCCGGGCATGACATATTTTTTTGAAGGCGATGATTCTACTGTTATAGATGGTACTATGCATTTTCATGGTACAGGATCGGAGGATTATTTTAATGGGGGATGGTATGCACTTACTGATAGATGGGATGGAAAACTAAGTTTGCCATTGCATGGTTGCCTTGATTATTCGTTACCGTTTAGCAGAACAGGGGCATACCGTTTCTATTTGTCGGATAAAATGTCGTTTGAAAAAACTATTCATCACAGCATAGAACACGGACCTTCAGGAAATCATGAACAGGTTGTGTATACTTCATTGGGTTTTTATTATAGTGATGTTGCCCCCGATGCTTCTTCCGTAACTGCGCCTGGTAATACAACCACTAAAGTATATGTACCCGATACCCTTATTATGTACCCGCAATTGATGAATGCCACTATTGAAAATAATATTGCAGTAACTACCGCATGGAAATACAATACCGGCGGTCTTAGCTATACTTATACTGCAACAAATGAATCTGGTTTGAAAATAGCTATTGACGAAATTCCTCTGGGGAAATATAAATTGCTATTGGATTTTGTACGCAATGCAGAAGGCGCCGAATTTTCTATATGGATGGGGCAACATAATATTTCTGGTTGGATAAATGCTAATGCTACCAAAGAAGAAGTGGTTCAGCGTTTTTTTGTGGCTGATTTTGAGCATACACCATCAAGAAATAGTATTAGCATTCATTTTAAAACTGCGGTGGCAAAGAATAAACTGGTATTTAATCGGTTGATATTTGTCGCACAGAAATAACAGAAAAAAAGAAATCTCACGCAAAGCACACAACGGAGCAAAGAACGCAAAGTTAATTGCTGCTATGTTGTATCGCAGCTCCTTCGCGTTCGCTGCGAGAAATCTATTAAAAATTGGTGCATGAAAAACTACAGTACAAGTGAGTGACACAACGATGCTGAATAGAAATTCAAATGCTGGTAACCCAATAATATTAGTTCAAAGTCTTAATACTATTATCTCAATACTGATTACTAACTTAAAGGTTGCTCTGGTATGAAGATGTATGGGTTGATAGAAAAATATTTGTCTTTATCTTCCTGCAATTCGCCAAGCTCAAGTTCTATAAAAGCATCGGCTTCTTTTATTTCCCAGAGGTACATTTTTTTACCTTCGGGAATTTGTTGAATTATTTCTGGGAGTAAAGCAGGTAACAAACCGTTCCAGCAGGCTTCTGTAAGCATTTCTTTTTCTGTACGTGCTGGTTTGGAAGCAGCTTCATTCTTGTCTGAAAAACGGCTTGCAGAAAAACTAGTGCCGGTAAGAATGATAATTTCCATTTGTGTAGAGTTTGTTTTCATAATTGTAAGCTTTAAACTACTTGTTAATAAGACTCACTTTCGGATTAGAAGTACCACTCCGGCGACAAAAAATTCTGTTAAATGAACGCACAAACTGATATAGATAGTATAGCAAGTTCCGGGTTTTATCATATTCAATACAAGCGTAGGTTTGCGTAAACTTTCAGGTATGACTACCAATTATGATAAAATAGCCGAAGCTATAGCCTTTGTAAGCCGTAATGCGCACCAACAGCCTGAGCTGGAAACCATTGCGGCGGCCATGCATACAAGCCCATTTCATTTTCAGCGGTTGTTTACAGAATGGGCTGGCGTGAGCCCCAAAAAATTTTTGCAATTTCTTACAGTAGAACACGCCAAACAGTTACTGGCCGAAAAACAGCATACAGTGTTTGATGCGGCTTATGAAACAGGTTTGTCTGGCACTGGCCGCTTGCACGATTTGTTTGTAAACATAGAAGGAATGACACCCGGAGAATACCGTAACGGGGGAGAAGATCTAGTGATAAACTACAGTATACAGCAATGCCGTTTTGGAAAATACATTATTGCATCTACTGCAAAAGGTATTTGCAACCTTTCTTTTTTTGAAGGCAGCAATGCATCTGCAATAAGTGCTTTAAAAGAATATTGGCCAAATGCAAAAATTATGGCTGGTACAGATGGCAATCAGCAAAAAGTAATTGATTTTTTTAATGATCACAGTACAGATATTAAGGAGATAAAACTGCATTTAAAAGGAACGCCTTTTCAATTGAAAGTATGGCATGCCTTGCTGCATATTCCGCAGGGCGATGTATCGACCTATAGCGGTATAGCCGGGCACATTCATCAACCCAATGCATCACGTGCAGTAGGTACAGCTATTGGCAGCAACCCGGTGGGTTATATTATTCCCTGCCACCGTGTAATAAAAAGCATTGGAGAAACAGGTGGCTATCGCTGGGGCGGCGTCCGTAAAAAAGCAATGCTGGCGTGGGAAGCCAGCATGAATACTGTTGAAAGTTAAAGGCCGCAGATTCACAGATTAATTGTCTGAACCGGGATTTATTTGATTTTGAGATGAACAGGATCTCTTTCTAATTTATTACAATGGCCACTATTCTTTGTGTTCTTAATACTTCAATAGTTATTTTTTTTATCTGCGAATCTACGGCAACCTTTTATCTCTGTGGTTAGAAAGCTTTTTTCTTTTCAGCACTTTTTAGTTCGGGCAATTTAATATCATCAAAACCACTTTTTTCCGCTACCATTTTCTCTACGTCTTCTGCTTTGCGTGGAGCGGCGGTAGAAAGCAATTCGTAATCTTTTTCACGAATGAGCAAATCATCTTCTATTCTTACGGCAATGCCCCACCATTTTTTATCGCAATTGCTGCCTTCGGGTATATAAATGCCCGGCTCTATGGTAATGACCATATCTTTTTTTAATTTTTCGTAAGAGCCTTTGTCGTGCACATCGAGGCCAATATGGTGAGAAAGCCCATGCGGATAATACAAACGTGAATCTGCTTCGTTCTTTATAAGACCGATTTTAATAAGCCCCTGGGCTACTATGTTTCTGGCTGTTTTTTCTATTTCTTCAAAAGAAGTACCTTCTTTACAAATTTTAAAAGCTGCTTCCTGTGCTTCATATACAATGTTGTAAATGATTTTCTCTTCTGGAGAAAATTTGCCATTGGCAGGAACTGTTCTTGTAACATCTGCACTATATCCGTGGTATTCTCCGCCAACATCCATCAGCAACATTTTTTGCCCAACATTCATTTTGTTGTTTTCTTCATAATGAAGAACACAGCCATTATTGCCTGCGCCAACTATAGGTGGATATCCCCAATGTTCTGCTCCATATTTCTTTTGTACATAATCATGTATGCCTTCAATTTCTCTTTCAGACATATCCGGACGAATGGCTTTCATTACTTCTGCATGGCCTATTGAAGAAATTTCTATCGCTTTCCTTATCAATACCATTTCTTCCGGTGTTTTTATGCCACGCAGATCATTGGTAAAACTGCTGTACAGGCTGCTGTTCCATTTCATTCCTTCAAGTCCGGCAATAATTTTTTTTCTTTCAACAGAATCTTTTGCATTGATGTAAGCTTTTACCAGGCTGCTGTCTTTGTATTTGCCATTGGCCATGTTTTTTTTCAGGAAGTTTAAAACACGGTCTGTATTAGAAGCGTTGATGCGTTTGTTTACATACAGCAAATCATTTGTTGTTTCTTCATCAAAATTTGCAGGCAGGTTTATTTGCTTGCTGAAAATTGCCACCAGTTGAGATAGATCCCCAGGTGTATTTTCATTGCCATCTGCAGGGGGCAATGCATCAAAAATAA
This sequence comes from Chitinophagaceae bacterium, assembly GCA_044227095.1. Classification (GTDB taxonomy): domain Bacteria; phylum Bacteroidota; class Bacteroidia; order Chitinophagales; family Chitinophagaceae; genus JACMLD01. The sequence goes on from JBGAFV010000001.1 coordinate 3,380,815, forward strand.
TTTTTGAAAATCCTGAAAAGTTTATTGGAAAATCGCGGTAAGCAGTGCCATCAAAAACCATTTTTATGCCCAGTTCTTTTTTTACGCCATCAGCGCCAAGCCTGCGACCCGTCCATTGCTCACGTGCAGGATCCCTTTTTTGCACAAAAAATAATTCATTGTAAGTTGTACCATCAGCAGCTGTTTGCATGTTTTTAAAAACGAGCAATAATGCGTGTGGCTCTCTGTAACCGGTAAAATAATAGAGATCCGGATTGGGGTGATAGGTATAATTTACATCGTTAGAATAAGTTCTTTCAGGAAACGCAAATATGGCCATAACAGAATTGTCGGGCATCATTTTTCTTAGCGCTTCTCTTCTGCCTGCATGGAAAGCAGGGCTAAGGTAATCTGTAGGTTGATCGTCCTGTGCAGATACGATTAAGCCTGAAAAAAAACAGGTAACAGCAAAAAGAAATAATTTTCTCATAATTATAATTTATAGTAAGGTTCGCCAAATTACATTTTTTGCCGGAAGATTAGCACGGCAATTTTATGACCGGCAGTTTAAAACTGGCTGTTTTCATTTTTTCTTGCACAGAAACATTAAACGCTTCTCATAAATCACTAAAGTAGCAGCCGTTTCATAGAATGTCTGGTGCTAAAGATAATATAGGACAATATGCCGCATTAGCATGGCACTTGTAATATTAATTATAAATATGCAGGAGAATTTGTTTGTACATTAGTGTAAACAACACTGAAAACGTAGCCATATGGATAGGAAATCGTTTATAAAAAACACCAGTTTGGCAACAGCTGCCTTAAGTTTTACGGATATACAACAGTTTGTAAAAGCACCGCTTAAAAATGCTTTGCCCCGTTGGAAAGGATTTAACCTGCTGGACTTTTTTTCTCCCAATCCTGCGTCTGGTCCGGTTACAACGGATGATCATTTAAAATGGATGCGTGACTGGGGTTTTGATTTTGTTCGTCTTCCTATGGCATATCCCCGTTATCTTAATATCGATCGCAGCAAAGACATTGTACCCGCAGATGTATGTAAGATTGATAATTCTGTTACAGATAAGATTGAAGCACTGGTAGCAAAAGCGCATCAATATAAAATGCATGTAAGCCTTAACCTGCACCGTGCACCAGGTTATTGTATAAATGCAGGTTTTCGTGAGCCGTATAATTTATGGAAAGATGAAGAAGCACAGAATGCTTTTTATTTTCACTGGAACATGTGGGCAAAGAAATACAAAAATGTTTCTTCAGATAAAATCAGTTTCGATTTGGTGAACGAACCTTCTATGCGTGAAGACATGAATGATCAGCATTCAAAAAGCAGCTCTGTACCAGGTGATGTATACCGTAAGGTTGCCAATGGCGCAGCAGATGCCATACGCAAAGAAAATTCAAAGCATCTTGTAATAGCAGATGGAAATGACGTGGGCACAAAACCTATTCCTGAAATTGTTGATCTTAATATTGGGCAAAGTTGCAGAGGGTATCATCCCGGTGCTATATCTCATTATAAAGCCCCATGGGCCAATAAAGACATCAACAATTTGCCGGAACCTAAATGGCCGGGACAGGTAGGCGAAAAATATTTAAGCAAGGAAATGCTGGAAACTTTTTATCAGCCCTGGAAAGATGTAATACAGAAAGGGGTGGGAGTGCATTGTGGCGAAGCAGGCTGCTGGAACAAAACACCGCATGATGTTTTTATTGCGTGGTTTACAGATGTGCTGGATATTCTTACAGGCGCAGGTATTGGTTTTGCCATCTGGAATTTTGTTGGCGATTTTGGTGTGTTAAATTCTGGCAGAACTGATGTTGCTTACGAAGACTGGTATGGCTATAAACTCGATAGAAAATTTTTAGATCTGATGCGCAAGCAATAAGTTGATATTAAAGCCCTGCATCTATGTATGTTGTTCTTAATTTTTGAAGCAGTTCAGCCTTTATCTCATTTGGTATAAAAGCAGCTTTTAACGCATTTTCATTACAGGTATAGAAATCTTTTATTGTCCATCCAAAAACATCCTGAAGCTTTTGGTATTCTTTGTTGAGTGTGATGTTAGTAATAGTACGTGCGTCAGTGTTTATGCTCAATGAAACGCCGGCTTTGTACAATTCATCAACAGGATGATCTTTATACGTGTCATAAATATCTATAAGCACATTACAGGTAGGGCATATTTCCAGGTGAATATTGTTTTTGCATAAATGTGAAACAAGTTTTTTGTCTTCAACGCTTCTTACTCCGTGTCCAATGCGTGAAGGGCCAAAATATTCCAGTGTTTCCCAAACACTGTCTGCTCCTTTTGCTTCGCCAGCATGTGCTGTACAGTGTATGTCTTTTTCTTTTGCATACCTGAATGCGCTAACATGGTTGGTAATGGGAAAGCCTGCTTCATCTGCCGCAATGTCAAAACCTGCAACATAAGTATTGGCAAACTGTTCTGCAAGTTTTACTGTTTGCATGCTTTGCTCTTCTGTATAATGACGGAGCGTACAAAGTATCAGCCTTGCTTCTATGCCCGTTTCTTTTACTGCAGTTGCAGTTGCCTCTTCAGTTGCTTTTACTACTTCGTAAGCTGTTAAACCTTTTTGTAAATGTTGTAAGGGAGCAAACCTTATTTCTGCATACAGCATATTATCTGCTGCCATCTGCTTAAACAAATCATACACTACCCATTGCAATTGTTCTTTTGTTTGCATTAAAGCAAATCCATTAACAGCACGGGTTAAGAAATGTGCAAGATTGGTGCATTTTTCAGGTGCCACAAAATCATGCATGTATTCTTCATAGCTGACAGAAGGATCAATCTTTGCAACTACTTCATAACTCAGCGAGCAATCGAGGTGCAGGTGCAGTTCAACTTTTGGTAATGAAGCAATAGGTATCATGACAGCAGGTGTGGTAAAATTTCTTTAATGTGCCCCAGTTGTATAAAATCGGGATGATTGATGTTTGGCGAAACCTGTTCATGTGCCCATGTAGTATGGTAAGGTACATGCACACCATACGCACCTACGGCTAGCACGGGCAATACATCTGATTTAAGTGAATTACCAATCATCATAAAATTTGCGGGGTCAATATCAAGGTGTTTTATCAGCTTTATATAATCTTTCTCCTGTTTATCGCTCATTATTTCTGTATGATGAAAAAAATGTTCGATGCCGGATTTTTTTAGTTTTCTTTCCTGGTCAAGCAAATCTCCTTTAGTAGCTACAACAAGGCGGTATTTGCCAGAAAGCGCTTTTAGTACATCTTCTACACCATCCAGCATTTCTATGGGTTTTTCCAGCAATTGTTTGCCGTATTCAATTATTTTTTCTATAACCACAATGTTTACCGTGTTTTTTGTAATGCGCAAAGCCGCTTCAATCATGCTAAGAATATATCCTTTTATGCCATAGCCATAGGATGCAAGATTGGCAATTTCTATTTTAAACAGTTCCTGCGAGGCAGAGTGGTGTGGAAGATAATCTTCCAGTAATGCGCAAAATTTTTGTTCTGTTTCCTGGAAATAAGGTTCGTTTATCCAAAGCGTATCATCTGCATCAAAAGCTACCACTTTAATATCCATTCCTTCATTATTTAAAAGCGAAGATAAATAAAGTATTGCCGCACATTAATTTTTGAGATTGGTGCACTGTTAAGCAACGCTTTTGTTTTTTCAACCGTAAGAGATAGAAATAGTTAAACCTTATTCTCCCAATACGGGAAATTTTCCGGGTATTTATACGATGGCAATCCGCAAGCCTGTGAAATTAAATCTGGGTCGTCCTTAAAAACGTATGTAATTAAAGGAAAATTTGTTCGCCCGATTTACTTAAATTTAGTATTCAAACCGAGGTAATTGCAAAAGCGATTGGATTCTTGTAGCCGTACTATTCAGCTTTATTTTGGTATGGTATTGCTGATGTGCAGCAGTTATTATACTGCAGTTGCACAGGGCTGCCCTGCTAATATCGATTTTGAAACAGGCACTTTTTATGGATGGACATGTTATACAGGGCATGTTGCATCTGTGAATGGCGTAAATGTAATTTCCCTTAATGTTTCCGGGCCGTTGATTGATCGGCATACCATGTTAACATCCTTCCCCGGAGATGGCAAAGATCCTTATGGCAACTTTCCTGTTAATTGTCCTAATGGAAGTGGCCATTCTATCAAACTTGGCAATACAAGCGGTGGCAATGAAGCTGAAGGCGTATCGTACGAGTTTACCATTCCACCTAATGAAGATGTGTACAGCATAATTTATCATTATGCTGTTGTTTTTCAGGATCCTAATCACCTGGAAAGTGAACAACCAAGAATGGAAGTAGAGGTTACTAATGTAACGGATGATATCCGCATTGATTGCTCTTCATTTGCTTTTCATCCATATGGAACTGTATTGCCCGGTTTTGAATTGTCGCCCAACCCGGGTACGGAAACACCGGTATGGTTTAAAAACTGGTCGGCGGTTTCTATTAACCTGGATAATATGGCCGGTAAAACAATCAGGTTGTTTTTCAAAACTGCAGACTGCACTTTCAGAAGACATTTTGGGTATGCTTATGTTGATGTAAATACAGAATGTACTGGTGAGTTTACCGGCGCAGCCTATTGCCCCGATGATACTGCCGTAAACGTGATAGCACCTTATGGATATGAAAACTACAAATGGTTCAACAGCACATTTACGCAGATACTTGGCGAAGGACAAGTATTAAGGTTGATGCCGCCACCGCCGCCGGGTACAAAAATTGCAGTACAGCTTGTACCATATAACGGGTACGGATGTCTTGATACATTATTTGCAAACCTGGTAGACACGCTTAAGGTGTACGCAAATGCAGGCCCCGATTTAAGTTCGTGCAATAAAACACCTGTGCAGATTGGCGTGCCACCCAAGCCTGGGATAAGCTACCGGTGGAGCCCTGCAGCAGGTTTATCAGATCCTACAATATCAAATCCTTTGGCTATTCCTAGTATAACCACCAAGTATGTACTAACGGCCAGCAGTAGTGGAGGAGGATGCGCTACAACAGATACAGTGGTTGTTACTGCCGATATTGTAAACGATTCATTGGGTGTAATTGGCAAAGAGTCTTATTGTATTACAGACAACGACAGTGCAATACTTGTAGTACAGCCAACAAAAACCATACAATGGTTTAAAGACAATCTTGCTATTCCGGGTGCCAATGATCCTACATTCCATGTACAGCAAAGTGGTACTTACTATGCATTCCTTAGCAGCAACCTGGGCTGCAGTGTAACTACCACTAAGAAAAATATTTTGATTGATGTGCCGAGGGTTGGTATTACTTACCCAATGAAATTTATACTTGCAGATGCATCCGTTCCATTGAAGGCAAGAGATTTTGGCACTTCAGTATTATGGAAACCTGCAAGCAACCTTAATGATCCTACCAGTTTTACGCCTTTGTTCTCCGGTACAGCAGATATTTTGTACAATGTAACCATTAAAACTGCCAGTGGCTGTTTAACTACGGATACGCAGGCTATAAAAATTATCAATCGTGCAGATATCTATGTGCCAACTGCATTTACACCAAACGGAGATGGATATAACGATATTTTGCGGCCGACCCTAAGGGGTATTAAGGAGATGCATTATTTCCGTGTATTTAACCGTGTTGGTCAATTGCTGTTTGAAACACATAAAGAATACGAAGGCTGGAATGGCTTAATCAATGGCCATGTACAATCAACCCAGACCGTTGTATGGGTTGCAGAAGGTTTAGGCGATGATAATAAACTTTACAAGAGGACAGGATCTACTGTATTGTTGCGGTAATATAAAGTATAATTTTTTCTTTTTGTTTATGGCTTAAACTTTGCCAGGAAAGCTTCTTTTCTGCGCACTGCAACTTCAACTGTTGTACCATCCAGCATTTCTACATAACCGCCGCGGCCCTTTACATAAGATTTAATGCAATTAAGATTTATAAGAAATGAATGGTGTATTCTAAAGAAAATATTTAGTGGAAGTTGTTCTTCAATTTCTTTGAGGTGTTGGCTTACTAATATACTTTTTTTATTAATAAGGTTTAATTTGGTATAACTGCCGTTTGCTTCGCAGTACATGATTTCGTCAATTTCTACAAAAACAAATCCATTCATAGTTGGAAAGCCTGCCCGCTTTGTTTTAAAAGTATCTTCAGGTTCAGGTTTGTTTTTGGATGGTAGTTCAGTATTATTTTCCTGTTTTTTCATTTTAAGGCGTTGGATACAATCACGTAATGCATCAATGCTAACGGGTTTTAAAATATAATCAAAAGCTTCCAGCCGGATGGCTTTTATTGCATAATGATCGAATGCGGTTACAAAAACAATTTCAAAATTGTATGGAGAAAGCCGCGTTAATAAATCAAATCCATTTTCGAGTGGCATTTCAATATCAAGAAAAACTATATCGGGGCTTTGCGATAATAATTTTTGATGCGCTTCTGCTACTGAAGAAGCAGTATCTAAAATGGTTACATCAGGACAATAGGTATTCAATAATTTCGTAAACACCCTTATGCTGCCGGGTTCATCATCTACAATAAATGCGGTTAGTCTTTGCATAAACTATAATTCAAAAATAATTTCAACACGTGTACCGGAACCGGCCGTGATATCTTCTTCCTGTACATCTTTCACATTCACCCATATTTTCTTGCCTGTTATTTGCGTGATGGTTCGTACACGTTCTTCGGTTAAAGCCATTCCTTTAGAACTGTGGTGCCGGCCCGGTGTTCCTTTTTTTGCCTGGTTAATGCCAATGCCATTGTCTTTAATCACAAAAGTTAATGTATTGCCACTAGTTAAAGCTGCTTCTATGATTATTTCCCCAGCGTTGTTTCTTACATTGCTAATGCCGTGTTTTATGGCATTTTCTATATAAGGCTGAACAATCATAGTGGGTATTTTTAAGAGTTCTATTTTTGGCTGCAGTTTTTCTTCTATAACAAAAGAAAAATTAAACCTGTTATCAAATCTCGTTTTTTCCAGTTCAAGGTAAGTAGTAAGATAACGCACTTCATCAGCAATGCTGATAAATGAATTGCTTGAGTTTTCAAGTGTTTGCCTGATTAAGGAAGACAGGTTGACGAGAAACCTGTTAGCAGGTTCAATATCTTGCGATAAAATAAAATCCTGCACAGTATTAAGGCAGTTAAAAATAAAGTGGGGGTTCATTTGTGCCCTTAATGCTTTTTGTTGCAGTTCCAGCATTTCCAGCTGAATGTCTTTCTTTCTTTTTTCGTGCTGGCTTTTCTTTTTGAGCTGCATATAAATAACAAGCCAACCCAGTGCAAAAACAAACGCTCCAGCCATTACCAGAAACCATTTGGTTTTCCAGAAAGGTGTGCTGATTGTAAAAAATAATTTTATTGGATTGGGCGCAATTTCCCTGTTATCTGTAATGGCTTTTATTTCCAGTACAAAATCTCCGGGTGGCAAATAAGAATATTCGATGGATGGGTTGGTAGTTGTATCCCATTTTTGTGAAATGCCTTCTATGCGGTACACATAGCCTGGTATATTATTTGAACGAAAAGAAATGAGGGAGTAATCAATCCTGATACGCTTTCCATAACCACCCAGGTAGTGTTGCGTTTCTGATGATTGGGTACTATCGCCAATGGTTACCCCAAGTAATTTTAATCTTTGTTTTGGCTGTTGCAGGCTTAAGTTTTTTCTAAAAACAGTTAACCCTGCAGGTGTTCCTGCATATACCATACTGTCATCAACATAAATTGAGTTGATCATATCAACTGTCAATCCCTGGCTCTGCTGGTAAGAAATGGCGTTAACAATAGATGAATCAATGCTAATGCGGCAAATACCTTTATTGGTACCCACCCATAAAAACTGGTTGTCGCTATACAAACTCCGGCAATTATTGCTGGGCAGGTGATTAAGAGTGTTTATTTGATAAACAATTTTATCATTTACTACGCCTGTTAAACCCTCATTATAAGTAGCAACCCATAAAATATTATCAATACCTGAAGTTATTGCAGATATACGTGTACTCAATTTGGGCTGATCGTTACCAAGAAAACTAATTTTTTTATTTTCATCTATTTTGTACAAGCCAGATAAAGTGCCGAAATATAAAGTATTGTTTAAGTAGCATACAGCAGTAGCACGTTGATGATAAAGTGTATCAAGAATAGTCAAATCATTTTTACGTATGCGCAATAAACATTTGCCGGTTGCAACAATCAATTCATCGGATCCGGTTTCTGCTACTGCTTTTACAGGGAATATATTTTTTATAATGATTTTACCAGTAACTGATAATTTGGCAAGGAAATCATCAAAGCCAACTATACAGTCTCCTGTAGAGAGTAATTTGGCGCAAAAAGCACGGCTTAATCCGTTATTGTATTTTGCTCTTCCACCAAATTTTTCAAGTTTAACAGGAGTAAAGCTTTTATCCTGGGGAGAAAATAAATATAAGCGGGAGTCGTCGCTTCCTGTAACAATTTTCCCTTTATATGCAGATACAGCATAAAATTCTCTGTGTACTTCTGTTTTGGATGGTGTATAATTGTGAATAACGGCAGAAGCCAGTTTCATCAACCCTTTTCCCGGAACAGCAAACCAGATATTTTTTTCATCATCCTGAAAAGTTGCAGATACCTTTTCATCTGGCAGGTAATGTTCTTCAAAAACAGGTTTGTTTTTTGCTATCTGTAATGAACCGTGTATGGTGCTGATAAAACGTAAGCGCATATGCTCCCTGGTAAATTCTATTGCACCGGGAGGTTGTGGAAAGAGTATTGCGTTGTCTGAGCTGTCAACGTCAAGCCATGATCTTTTGAATACAGACTGGTATGTTGTATCCATTTCTTTTATCGTTATTGTTTTATAGTCATAATTAAATACAGTGTCCTTTTTTGCTATAACAAATCCTGGATGGTATAAATTTTTACGGGCATATCGTATATTAGAAATCGGAAGCAGGTTTACACTGTCTTTATCAGAAATTGTGTAAACATGGATATTGTCGTAAATCAGCAGGTTGCCTAAATTATCCTCAATAATTTCAACCACGAAAGAAGAAAGTGGAATTTGTTTTAATAAACTGTCATTTTTTTCATTGTGAATTTTGCCGTTTTTGTAAAAACACAATTTGTCTTTAAATGGTACTATCCATACCCTCCCTTTCTTATCGGCATATAGTCTTAATATTTCATTGTCTGGTAAACCATCGGCACTGGTATAGTTTTTAAACTGCACGCCGTTGTAACGAACGGCCCCTGCATCGGTTGCAAACCATATGAATCCATCTTTATCCTGACAGATACTATAAATGGTATTGCTTGGCAAGCCATCTTTAATATTGTAGTTGATGTAATTGTATTCCTGGGCTTGTAGTGGTTTGCAAAAGAGATTAATCAATACAATAAGAGAAAATAAGCAAAGTAGTTTTGATCTTAACCTTGTGCTTAGCGGCAAAAGTAATTTCCAGCTTCTGTTAAAAGAACTGATAAAAACATAAATAGGTTGAGGGATGATATGGCGGATGATGGCATTTATAAATACTGGCATACCAACAAACCTGGTTTATTGCTTAAGGGATTGTGACTTTGGATCTCCTATTTTCATATACACACATTTATTTTTTACAAGCACAGTTATTTCTATAAATGCACGTTTATTGGTTTGTGCTTAACCTAAAAGGAACTATAAATACATTTATTCAGAAATGATGCGCTGAAGCATTCTCACAGGCTTACTCCTTCACCATATACACCATTTTACCTTATCCTATATTTTACTAAAAGATTGCTTCAGTGCAATTTCATTTCTTACCCGCACGGTTATTTGTCATTCAAAATAATTCTATTGGCGTAAATCCCCCAAATGTGTTTTAGAAATCCCTGTCTGGGTTAAAATTTTGAAGCTCGGCTGCTACGGCACTTAAGAATGTTGCACCTAATGCCCCATCTATTATACGGTGGTCGTAACTCATGGACAAATACATCATATGACGAATGCCAATGGTGTCGCCTTGTTCGGTTTCAATTACTACAGGGCGTTTTTTTATGGCTCCTACAGCAAGTATGGCTACTTGCGGCTGGTTAATAATAGGAGTGCCCATTAAACTGCCAAATGTACCAACATTGGTAAGTGTAAATGTTCCATCCTGTATATCGGCAGGTTGTAATTTATTATTGCGTGCACTTTCTGCAAGCATGTTTACTTGTTTGGTTAGTCCAACCAGGTTAAGGTTGTCAGCATTTTTTATTACTGGCACAATGAGGTTGCCGCTGGGTAATGCTGTTGCCATGCCAATGTTGATGTCTTTTTTAAGAATGATCCTATCACCATCCAGTGAACTGTTGATTAGCGGGTATTTTTTTATACAGCGTACAATTGCTTCTATGAATAAAGGCGTAAACGTTATTTTTGTTCCTTCCCTTTTTTCAAACGATTGCTTTATTTTATCACGCCATTGTACAAGATTGGTTACATCTGCTTCAGTAAAACTGGTTACATGCGGACTGGTATGCTTGCTGCGCACCATATGCTCTGCAATAAGTTTGCGCATACGGTCCATTTCAATAATTTCTGTATTGCCGGATGAATAAGTTGTTGCCGGGCGGCCAGTATTTGCAGCAGGTTTTGTAAGAGGCTTTGTTTCTGCAATGTTTGCCTGGTAGTTTACCGCTCTTCCGTCTTTTTTATTGCTGATGTACTGCAATATATCTTTTTTGGTAACTCTTCCTTCATTGCCTGTTCCGGGCATGCTCTCAAGTTCTGTCATGCTAACCCCTTCATTTCCCGCAATATTCAATACTAAGGGAGAATAAAAACGGGTACTGTTAATAACAGGTTTATGAATACTATGGGCGTTACCGGTTGCAGCCGGAACATGAACCGGTTCTGGTGTAAATACCTTTTGTGCAACCGGTTCTTTTGGTGCTGTAATAACAGTGCTTTTATTTTCTTCTGCGCCAGTACGCAGCTTTGCTATAACCGAACCAACAGGCACAACATCATTTACATTAAAAAGCACTTCTTCAAGTATGCCTTCTACAGTACTTGGCACTTCACTGTCTACTTTGTCTGTAGCAATTTCCAGCACAGTTTCATCCTGTTTCACAGCATCACCGGGTTGTTTTAGCCATTTTAAAATAGTGGCTTCTACAATGCTTTCACCCAGTTTAGGCATTACCAAATCAACAATTGCCATAGGTGTTATCTTTTTTAAGTTAGAACGTTGTATTGTCCGGGCATTTGTATTGCTATACAGCATTATTGGCGTCGCACTCTTGTACAACAACTCTTTACGCAGCAAAAATCTCAGCCTACATTTGCCGCGCCAAAGGTAATGATTTGGAAACAATCGTCTGCGCTCCAATCGCTTTACGGATTAGGCTACAAAACGAATGTTTTAAGGACTAAATTGGGCCTTAACCCTTTTATCTTTAATCTTCCTCAGTAATAAACTTTCGCAGTAAATTCAGTGCATTCATTGCAGTAATCTCAATGTTACGCATCCTGTCGAACCTGAAATTAAACAACTGGGTAACAATTTTTTCTTTGTTGCCCACAGCAACCCAAACCATACCAACAGGCTTTTCGGGGGTGGAACCGCCAGGCCCCATAATGCCAGAAACTGCTATGGCATAATCAGCTTTTATTTCTTTCAATACACCCTTCACCATACCAGTTACTACTTCTTCACTTACGGCGCCAACGGTAGTAAAATATTTTTGCGGCACTGCAAGCAATGTTTCTTTTACTTCATTGGCATAGCTAACAACGCTTCCCTTAAAATATTCGCTGGAACCTGAATGTGCAGTTATACGATGTGCTATATAGCCTCCTGTACAGCTTTCTGCAGTGGCCATGGTTTTCTTCCTATCCAGCAATAAGCGGCCTACTACTTTTTCCATGGGTTCGTCCTTATCTGTTACCAATACATCTGGCAGTAGTTTAATTAATCTGTCAAATTGTGTTTGCACTTCTTTGGTAATAGCAGCAGCATCATCAGAAGTACCGGTTAGGCGCAACCGCACCATACCGTAATTAGGCAAATAAGCCAATTTTATATTTGCAGGGAGTGCTTCTTCAAAATCTTTTATGCGCTCTGCCAAAAAAGATTCGCCAATACCAAAAGTGAGCAGTGTTTGAGAGACAATGGAAGACATTTTGAAGTGAGCCTTAAGACGTGGTAATACTTCACTGGTCATAAGTCCCATCATTTCATGCGGTACACCGGGCATACTTACATATACCTTGCCTTCTTTTTCAAACCACATGCCCGGTGCAGTACCTCTTGCGTTGTGCAATACGGTACAAACGTCCGGTACTTCTGCCTGTTTCAGGTTTCTGTCTAAAAAAGGAGGGGTGCGTTTAAATACTTTTTCAAAAAGATATTTTACATGCGCCAGCACTTTTTCATCTATTATTAACTTGCCACCAAAATACTGGCAGAGGAGGGGTTTGGTAATATCATCTGCGGTAGGGCCAAGTCCGCCGGTTATAAGAATAATATCAGCATGTTTGCTTTCTTCATCCAGTGCCTGCCATATTTCATTCCAGTTATCGCCTACGGCTACACGGCGTTTTACCCATACACCAGCTTTATTCAGTTCCTGGGCCATCCATGCGCTGTTGGTGTCTATCACCTGTCCAATCAATAATTCATCACCAATGGTAATAATAGATGCGGCTGTTTGTTGCGCCATTCTGTAATTTATTTGGCTGCAAATATCCGGTGGAAATGTTTATAATCAAGTATCACTGTAAATTTCATCAAAATCAACCCTAAATTGGTTGAGTAAAAAAGTACTGAAGCTGTTTTGTTGATAAAATATATCGCCTAAAATTCAATACCCGAATAAATATCTGACAGGTTAAGTTGCAAGCCAACACTTTCAATAAAAAGATGGCCTTCAGTTATGGTTTGCAATACCCATGTGCCATTGGGTTGTTTTTGCGAATATTGGATCATCATTGTAAGCGAATCTAACATGATGTATTCTTTTAGTGAAGCTATTTTCTGGTAGAAGAAAAACTTTCTGCCTTTGTCTATGCTGCGTGTAGACGGGGATAAAATTTCAAAAATAACCACAGGATTTAGGAGTGTATCAAACTTGTCGTCTTCAAGAACCGGTTCATCACAAACAATTAATGCATCGGGATACATGTAAGAACTGTGATCTGGAGTGCTAACACGCATATCGCCCGGCAAAATTTCACAGGGGTGCTCTTTAAGAAATTGTCCAATGTTTGAAATTAGATTTGAAGTAATCCTATTATGCTTCAAGCTTGCACCGCTCATTGCATAAATATGCCCGTCAAAATATTCGTGCTTTTCTTCTGAAGCCCTTTCCGCAGCAAGATATTCTGCCGGACTAGTATAATTATATTTAAAAGCTGGTTCCTCCACTTTGTTTTCCATTGTATAAAATTACTGAATTGCATACAAAAGAAAGTAGGAAATAATAGGTCGCAAAAGGGGATGCGTTAAATTATATTGTAATATCATTGGACAGTAAGATCAAAAGAACAACCTTCTCCACCCAAAGGATGCGGTCCAACAATTTTCGGTGTAAAAGTAAAAAGCCCTTTGTTTGTTGGCGTGCCGCTGGCAACCAGTGTAACGGTTTGTGCACCTGTTGTAGTGTATGTGCCAGAATAGGAAAATGTAACACCATCAATTGTACTTGTAGCAATAGTAAAATTACCTTTTTCCGTTACAAAAACATTTATCTTAACCGTATTGGCAGAAGTAGTTGGAACACCAGCTGTATAATTGCCAGACAAAGTATAAATACAAGTATTTTGACCAGACTCTATCACGTAAACAGCAAGCGGAGCTGCATCTGTTACTGTTACATTAGCAGTGCAGTTATTGCTGCCGGCTTTTATTGTAAATGAAAGATTCCTGGCAGCACCCGGCGTGCCTAATCCTTTTAGTGTAACTTTTTGGGCGCCGCTAGCAGTAAATTTTCCGCTTCCGCTAAAACTAAAACCATCAAGCGTATCTGTTGTGATAGAATATGCACCAGGTACTGTAACATTTATTGTAAGCTCTATTGAGTTAGCAATAGTAAGTGCAGTACCTACAACATATGTTCCGTTTAAAATAATACTATTACAATCAGGAACATAACCAGCCTGTGCTTCTTTTACATTCACTGCAAAAGTGCAGCCATTACCAGATTGTGCGGTTAATGTAAATGCACCCGCTGCTTGTGGTTTGCCATTTCCTTTCAATAGAATAACCTGGTTACCCGTATCTGCAAAACTTCCGGAGGCTGAGAATTGTATACCGTTAACTGTATTGGTTGTGAGACTGTAACTTCCTTTTTTGGTTACATGCGCCTGCACTTGCACGTTGTTGCCGGCGTTAAGCGCTGTATCTGTATAATAATTGCCAGCTACTACAGCTCCTGTGCAATCGCTTCCATCTCCGTACAAAGTATAACGGGCACTATTGCCGCCTTCGTTACTATATTCTTTTGCGCAGGCAATCAGCAAAATAAAAAAAGAAAGAAAATATAAACTATCGGTTATGCTAAAGCGCAGCGTTTTCATGGCAGTACTGTATCGTTAATGGCAATTCAATTTTTCAACACATGGTTAATAAACAAGCAATGCTTTCATTAATACATCCCGTAAATTTACTCGATTTAAGTATATAGCAAATTTTAAAATATGCATAAATGCTGCTGCCTGCTGCTGCTATTGGTTTTTCAACAGGGATTAGGCCAATCTTTTGCTGATAAATTGTCTGCATCCATTGCACAACTTGAAGAAGACGCTACTTTAAAACACGCAACAATAGCATTGTCTGTTATAGATTCCCGCACAGGAATTGCTGTATATGAACACAATGCACAAACAGGATTAGCCCCAGCCAGTACACAAAAACTTTTTACAAGTTGTGCTGCTTTTGATTTACTTGGAAAAGATTACCGTTATTCAACCGAAATAATTTATAAATATTTTAATCCCGATCCTTCAAGAAGCTATTTTATTATTAAGCCTTCCGGCGATCCTAGTTTTGGTTCTGCAAGGTTTGACTCTGCAAAATCTGCAATGATCCTAAGTAAGATTGTTGCTTCAGTAGTTGAAAATAAAATCACACCAGTTTCTCCACAATATATTTTTAATGACAGCGCATTTGCCGGCAATAATATACCCGGAGGATGGCTATGGGAAGATATTGGTAATTACTATGGAGCTGCGGCGCAAAGTTTAAACTGGATGGAAAACCAGTACGATATCATTCTAAAATCTGGAAGAAAAATTGGTGACGATGCCACAGTGGTTAAAACAAAACCAGCCGGTCTTGCAAATACGTTGGTGGTAAATGTAAAAACAGCTGCTAAAGGAACGGGCGACAATACAATTGTATATCCGGAGTATGGATCATTTTCAACCATAATAGAAGGTACTATCCCTGCAGGTGAAGATAGTTTTGAAGTAAGCGCATCATTGCCCGATCCGCGGAACATTTTTATTCAGCAACTCAATAATAAAATGAAGGCTGATAAAATAAGCATGTTTTACGGTTTCGAAAGCCACCCGCCTTTACTCACTTTACCCGATTCTCTTTTCAATATTATAACAGTGTATAGGCATATGTCGCCAACACTAGACAGTCTTAATTACTGGTTTTTAAAAAAGAGCATTAATCTTTATGGAGAAGCCTTTATTAAAACGATGGCCCTAAAAGAATACAATAAGGCAACTACTGCAAAAGGTGTTGAAGTAGTAAAAGATTTCTGGTTAGAGCATGGCATAGAAAAATCTGCAATAAATATAATAGACGGAAGCGGCCTCTCGCCGCAAAACAGGGTTACAACCGATGCATTGGTAAGAGTGTTGCAATATGCTAAATCAAGGCCGTGGTTTAATTCTTTTTATTACGATTTGCCCGAACACAACGGAATGAAAATGAAAAGCGGTTCTATTGGCGGTGCACGGGCATATGCCGGGTATAACAAAAGCAAAGACGGAAAAGACTATACTTATGCAATTATTGTAAACAATTTTGATGGAGATGCTGCAGCAGTTGTAAAAAAAATATACAAGCTGCTGGATAATTTAAAATAATTTCCCGGGGCTTTCGTCTACACTATCAAACCAACTTTTATGTCAACACAACAAAGAAGCAACCACCTGCGCTACATACCACTCTGGCATTTTATTACTTCGCTCGCTATTCTTGCATTACTCATTGGCAGCTTAATAAACCTTTATCATTCTGCAAAAGAAAATCTTTACTCAGCTTCATTGCTGGTATTGGTAGCACTTATTTTCGCTAGTATTTTTTGGTATGCCCGCTGGTTTGCATTGCGTGCCCAGGACAGGGCCATACGTGCAGAAGAAAACCTTCGGCATTTTGCACTTACGGGTAAATTGTTAGACAAACGCCTTCGTCTCGGACAAATAATAGCCCTTCGTTTTGCAAGTGATGAAGAATTTATTGAACTGGCAAAACAAGCCGCAGAACAAAACATCAGGAGTGCGGAAATTAAAAAGATTATTAAAGACTGGAAGGCAGATCATCACAGAGTTTAGCAAAGTTGGTTAGTTCATAGGCTTACACCCTAATCCTTCGGCTTTTCACCTTTTTAAAGAACAATGAACTTTGTATTTGATTTTCCTATAATTTCGTTTTTTAATGCAACTAAGTACAAAACACCTTCTTGGCATTAGAGAGCTTACGCCACCGGATATTCAACTCATTTTAGATACTGCCACCCAATTTAAAGAAGTATTACAGCGGCCTGTAAAGAAAGTGCCTACACTTCGTGATGTTACGATTGTAAACCTTTTTTACGAAAATTCTACCCGCACACGCATGTCGTTTGAACTGGCCGAAAGAAGGCTGAGTGCCGATGTGCTGAATTTTGCCGCCAGCAGTTCTTCTGCAGCAAAAGGCGAAACATTGCTTGACACTGTAAATAATATACTTTCCATGAAAGTAGATGTGGTAGTAATGCGGCACAGTGCCAGCGGCGCACCACATTTCCTGGCAAAACATATTCCTGCTGCTATCGTAAACGCAGGAGATGGCATTAATGAGCATCCCACGCAAGCCTTGCTCGATGCTTTTTCAATACGTGAAAAAACCGGTAGTCTTGAAGGAAAGAAAATTGCTATCCTGGGAGATATCATGCACAGCAGGGTAGCCCTCAGTAATATATATTTATTAAAGAAAATGGGCGCCGAAGTAATGGTTGCTGGTCCGCCTACTTTAATACCCAAATACATGCAGCAGGCTTTTGATGTGCATGTAGAATACAATTTAAAAAAAGCGCTGCAATGGTGCGATGTAGCAAATGTGCTGCGCATACAACTGGAAAGGCAAAACCAGGTATTATTTTCGTCGCTGCGTGAATATAATCTCGCTTACGGCGTAAAAAAGGAAATGCTGAACGATCTGGGTAAAGAAATCGTTATTATGCACCCGGGTCCAATAAACCGCGGCGTGGAAATAGACAGCGATGTGGCAGACAGCAAACAATCCATTATCTTACAGCAGGTAGAAAATGGCGTGGCGGTAAGAATGGCTGTTTTATATTTACTTGCAGGAGGAAGTTCGAGTAATTAATAATTTAAAATTAGTAATTAGTAATTCGGCATTGTTGGGTTAGGAGTGTGATTTTTATTAAATCAGCAACAGTAACACAGATTTGTCATCGTTGCCACGCTCGGTTCAACTAACGTAACACAGATGATCTGCTTTAGCTTAACGGAATTGAATTGTGGGTTACAAATCCTCAATTCAACAAATTCTACTAAATCTTATCCTGAGAACGCAAACATCATCGCCAATAAGAAAATAACTTATGGAAAAGATTTGTCTGTTCCCCGGTACATTTGATCCCCTCACACTGGGCCATGTAGATATCATTAACAGGGCATTGCCGCTGTTCGATAAAATTGTAGTGGCCGTTGGTATGAATGCCGCCAAAACACCCATGTTTTCTCCCGAGCAAAGATTGTTATGGATACAGGAGATTTATGAGCATGAACCCCGTGTGGAAGGAGCCGTGTATAAAGGCCTTACTATTGATTATTGCAAACAGATTGGTGCAAAGTTTATATTAAGGGGAATCCGTTATGTTAGCGATTTTGAATACGAAAAAACAATTGCAGATGCCAACCGTGCCATGGATAAAGACATTGAAACCATTTTTCTAACCGGCGAACCGAAGTATACTTCTGTGGCATCAACAATTGTAAGGGACATTCTTCGCAATTACGGAGACGCTTCACCATTTATTCCTGATGTGGTAATTGCATCTTTAAAACAGCACAACAAATAAATTATTATGGGCATCTGGTTTAAAAAAGATCTTTCCCTGGCAGATCTCGAGCCAATGGGAAAAGATACCATGGCAGAGCATATTGGTATTGAATGGAAAGAACTGGGCGAAGATTTTATTTCTGCCCGTATGCCGGTAGACAACCGCACCAAACAGCCTTATGGTTTATTGCATGGCGGTGCTTCTGTATCGCTTGCAGAAACTATTGGCAGTGTTGCTGCAGCAATGGTAGTAGATAGCACCAAGTACTATTGTGTTGGACTGGAAATAAATGCCAACCATGTAAGAAGTGCAAGGGAAGGTTTTGTTACTGGCATCGCTAAGCCAATTCATATTGGTGCAAGCACACATGTTTGGGAAATTAAAATTTACGACGAAAAAGAGAAGCTGGTTTGCGTCTCACGTCATACCGTAGCCGTTTTAAAATTGAATTATGTAAGCAGCAGTTTGTAGGGAAGTTGCAAGCCACAAGTTAATAGCTATTAGCTTGCAGCTTTGAGAATCGAGTATCATATTTCATAGAAAGCAGACTAAATTATTGCTAGAATGATGGCTTGTAGCTAGCAGCTAGTAACTGTTTTCCAATACATCTTTAATCGACGGAAAAGTATTCTTCAGTAACTCCGGTAGCTGTTCCTTTTTCACCCAACGGGCTTCTGCAATTTGTTCTTCTGCCTGCGGAATAAGTGCCTGGTCATCGCTAATACTCATATTGTACCAGTAACTTTCTTTCAAAATAAACTTACCACTTTCGTGATAAGTATGGAAAGTAGTTAGCAGGTGGTTGTGCAAATGAATATTTTTTAAACCGGTTTCTTCTTCAACTTCTCTTACGGCACATTGTTCAAGGGTTTCTCCCGGGTCAAGTTTACCTTTTGGAAGATCCCATTTATTGCGCCGGAAAATCATAAGCATTTCTTTTTTCTTGTTCAGTACAAGTCCCCCAGCGGCTTTTATAACCGTAAATTTTTTCCAGAAAGCTTTTTTTAGTTCTTCCAGATTGGTGTGAAGAAAAACACCTGCATGTATTTTTTGCAGTTCCATTTCATGAATCATTGTCTTAACCGTATGCACAGAAAATTCATCAATATAAATGGCATCATCGTGGTGTTTATAAGGCTCTATCAACGGATCAATTTCATCGCACAAGAACAGCGGCTTGTCGTTAAAATAAATTTTTATGTACATGGAGGTTAGTTGATTGGTTGCTAAATTAGTTCAGTGCTTGTAGCTAATAGCTCACAGCTAGTAGCTCACCTCTTTCTTCCTATCTTCGCTGCATGACCAACGAAACAGCCGTAGCTGAAAAGCTTTTACAAATTAATGCTATTAAATTAAATCCTGCGCAGCCCTTTACATGGGCCAGTGGCTGGAAGAGCCCTATTTATTGCGATAACCGTAAGGTGCTTTCTTTTCCCTATG
Organism: Chitinophagaceae bacterium; assembly: GCA_044227095.1. Taxonomy (GTDB): domain Bacteria; phylum Bacteroidota; class Bacteroidia; order Chitinophagales; family Chitinophagaceae; genus JACMLD01. Next base: position 3,400,546 of record JBGAFV010000001.1, read on the forward strand.
TAAGAGAGTTTATAAAGTCGGAAATGAGCAATTTAATTTTTGCTGACTTTCCCGATACGCAATTGCTGGCTGGTGTAGCCACTGCAGGTATTGCATGGGGAGCATTAAGCGCAGATCAACTTAAACTGCCTTATATCTATGTTAGGCCCAAGCCCAAAGAACATGGTTTAGGCAACCAGATAGAAGGTTTTTACGAAAAAGGACAAAAAGTGCTGGTGGTAGAAGATCTTATTTCTACCGGTAAAAGCAGTCTGCAAGTAGTTGATGTATTAAAAGAAGCCGGGTTAGAAGTGATTGGCATGGTGGGCATCTTTACCTATGGTTTTGATGTAGCCGTAAAAGCATTTGAAATGGCAAAAGTGCCATTTAAAACGCTTACCAATTATGAAACGCTTATTAAAATGGCGGTAGAAAAGGGCACTTTAAGCCCGGATCAGCAAGCAATTTTGTTAAATTGGCAACAAGATCCTTCCAATTGGAAGGGACTTTGATTATTTTTGGAGCAAATACTTAATACCATGAAAAAAGCGATTTTTTTACTGGCTTTTGTTACAGGAATTTTTTCTGTAGCAAACGCTCAAAAAGCAACAACGGTTACAATTAAAACGCCAACCGTGCAATGCGAAAGCTGTAAACAGCGCATTGAAAATGGAATGGCCCGTGTAGAGGGCGTGGCAAAAACAGTGGTTAATTATAAAAACCACACCACAAAAGTTACTTTCTGGAACGACAGAACAAACATTGAAAATGTAAAAACAGCCATCGCCAATATTGGTTACGATGCTGATGATGTAACTGCAGATCCTGATGCCTACAAAAGATTGCCTATGTGCTGCAAAAAGCCTGAAGATGGGGGCGGACCTGCAAAACACTAAGAAATAATCAAAAAAGATAAAAGCGCTGAACAAGCGCTTTTTTTGTGGACAACCCTCAAATAACTGCCGTGCATTTTGATGGCCTCGTTGCCTCCCAGGTTACCCAACTTATTAGAAATTGATATCCAGTTTTTGTGTGCCTTCGTAATTAATAGGCAGATTAAAATAAATACCGCCTTTGCCCATTTTGGCGTATCCATTCAATTTTATTTGCACCTGGTTCGACAACAAAATGCTTAACGCATTTGAGTAAACCTGCTTCATATCAACCTTCATTGAAACCGGGATAAAGAAACTGTCGCGGGCCGGAATTACAGTTAAAGTATCAAGCACTGTCTTGCCCAAAAAACGATTGTTGAGGTAAACATCGGTCTCACCGTATTTCAACTTCAATGCAAAATTGTTGGGATTGTAATATTTCAAATCTGCCGATATGGCCGATTCGCCAACGCCTAAAGTATTCACTCTAAAATTTTCAATGCCTCCATATTCCGGCGCTAATGGCCTGCTGCAACTGGCTAGAAAGAGTAGGGCAGCTAAAGTTATTAGGCGTAATGAACTTTTTTTGATCATACTGCTAATTAAAGAAAATAGGGGAGAAAAAAATCAAGTCATAAAAAATGAGTGTTTTTGGGGCTATTTTCTCTACTAAAAATAATAGCTTTTAAATGGTTTTGACTTTTTGAAAGCTAAAATATTTTGGCTACTATTTATAGTATTATTTTTTTGTCATAAATAATTATTATTTAGCTAAATAAAAATTTAAAATGAATTATTTATTAATAATTATATGCTGATTTTTTTCAAATATTTCGATTGTAAAACTACTTGTCGTGAAACACTAGCTATTGTTTAATTAAAATAAACTAACGTGTTGATTTTAATTTTTTAAAATAATTTATTTTCAATTTTATTAAATTAAAAAGATTAACTGATAAATTTTGTAATATGTTCAACTGTTAATTTTATTGGAATGACTTCTTTTATGGTCTAAAAAATTAAATCTGCTCTCTTTTGGCTATAGCCTGAATAAAAATGATAAGAAGGATTTTATAAGAAGTTCCCTTTTTGGTTAGCCCCGGAAAACTTTTGTGGTATGGAAGAATAAAAAAGTTTTGGGATGAGTATAAGCCCGGCTTCTGCCTGTTTGGCTGAAAATTGAATTAAGAGCGATAAAAGGGATTTTGTTATTTCCGCAAAATTTTACCCCAAGTTGAGTGCTGGTTTGCAAAAGCAAATTAAATTAGACATCTTTGTAAGCCTCACAATTACTCAGATTATACCAGCCTCCAAATCCTTCAAAGGCCCAATTATTTCAGTTGTTCAATTTAAATTTTATACCACGCTTTGATGAGAAAGGGTTTGCTTTTAGTGCTGCTGCTGTATATGTCGCTTTTTGCGTGGGCACAGGATTTTAGTAATAAGGGTACTGATTTCTGGGTTGGCTATGGCAATCATGTAAGGATGTTTTCACCTTCGCAGCAACCCGAGCAAATGCAGTTGTATATAACATCAGACCTTAACACCACCGGTACTGTAGAAATACCCGGACTTGGAATTACAACACCTTTTACGGTTACAGCCAATCAAATTACTACTATCGATATACCCCGTACCGCAGCTTTGCGTGATGAGGGACAGACCAATCTTGGTATTCATGTAACGGCTGGCAAGCCAGTAGTGGTGTACAGTTTTATTTATGTAAGTGCCATTTCCGGGGCCACAGTCTGTCTGCCTACCACAACACTTGGTAAAGAGTATTTTTCAGTAAACTATAACCAGGTGTCCAACGAACCCAATTCATACTCCTACTTTTTTGTAATTGCAGCTGATACGGGCACAACAACTATAGAAATTACCCCATCACAAAATACAAAGGCAGGGTTAATTGCAAATACTACCTATACCTATACACTAACACAAGGCCAGATATACCAGGTATTATCAACAGCAGATTTAACCGGTTCCAAAATAAGATCAGTCAGCTCTGCCCAGGGTGGCTGTAAAAAAATTGCTGTGTTCTGCGGCAGTGGAAAAATTTCTATTGGCTGCGGCAGCACTGCCGGAACATCCGACAACCTTTATCAACAGATGTACCCTATTAGTACATGGGGCAAAAACTATATTGCAATACCCAGCATAAATGCATCAGACAAAAAAGGGCAATATAATTTTTACCGCATATTTCTTTCAGATCCTTCCACCAATGTTTCGCTCAATGGCGCAGCGGTGCCGGGCTTTATAAACAACCAGTATTACGAGTTCACAAATAACCAGACCAATTATATTCATGCCGATAAACCCATATTGGTTGCCCAGTATTTTACAAGCGGCGGTTGCAGCAACAATAATGGAAATGGCGATCCGGAAATGATATACCTCAACCCGGTAGAACAAACCATAGCTTCTGTTACATTAAATTCTATGCAGCCAACAACGGGCAGTACCAATATAAATGAGCATTATATCAGTGCTGTTGTATCCAATACAGCTGCAGCTATTGGTTCTTTTAAAATTGATGGTGTTGCTGTTGGCAATTTTACTGCTGTTCCGCAAAACAACAGTTATGCATATGTGCAGGTTCCTGTAGCAAAGGGAACGCATAATATAACCTGCGATTCTGGTTTTAATGCAATTGCTTACGGGTTTGGTCCTGCAGAATCTTATGGGTATAGTGCCGGTACAAACCTGAAAGATTTATACCAGTTCATTACTATCGATAACAAATATGCCATTGTAAATTTTCCTGCGGGATGCAGAAATTCGCCTTTCAAATTTGCAATGACATTTCCTTATCAGCCCTTGCAAATAAAATGGCAGTTTAACGGGCTGTTACCAGATACTACCATAAATTCTCCTGTATACGATTCTACCTGGGTGGTAAATGATAAAACGCTTTACCGTTATTCGCTCAATAAATTCTATGCCATACCTGACATCGGAAGCTATCCTATAAAAGTATTGGCTACCAGCCCGGGTATTGATGGTTGCGGCGGTGTGCAGCAAATTGATTATAACCTGCAAATTTTTGAAAGACCGAAAACCTCTTTCAATTTTACAAATAATGGGTGCATAACCGATTCAGTGCTGTTTACAAACACTTCGGATGGCAATGGCCGCAAAATCATTAAATATTTGTGGGATTTTGGTGACGGCGATACTGCAATGTCAAATAATCCGGCCCATGCGTATAAAATACCGGGAACATTCAATGTAAAGAATACAGTTATTACAGATGTGGGTTGTTTGTCAGATACCATTTCCAAGCCACTTACTATCTTTCAGCCACCTGTAGCTTTTTTCAAATTACAATCGGCAGCCTGCGTTAATAAAGCTGTTACATTTATCGATAGTTCCTCAACCAATGCCGGAAGCAAAATTGTAAAATGGTATTGGAATTTTGGAGATAACACAGCCCCTGTTATAAAAACTGACAGCCTCCCTCTTCAACATACATATATAGCAACAGGTATTTACAATGTTACATTGCAGGTAGAAATTGCCAGCGGTTGTAAAAGTCTTATTAAAACTTTACCAGTTAATGCAGGCAATATACCGGTTGTTAATTTTTCTATGCCCGCCATTTGTTTAAACGATCCTGTTGCACAGTTTTATGATAGTAGTTCTATTGCAGATAACAGCCAGGCCGCATTTACTTATCTGTGGGATTTTGGAAATGGTAAAACTGATAACCAGAAAAATGGCAAAGGCAATTATACGGCCGTTGGTGTGTATGATGTAAAACTTACAGTAACCAGTAAAGACGGTTGTGCAAAAGATTTAACCAAAAAATTTACGGTAAACGGAGCTGTACCTGTTGCAAATTTTTCTGTAAACAATACAACTGCCCTATGCAGTAACCAGGCAGTGAGTATTACAGATGCTTCAACAATTGATTTTGGAAATATTATCCGTACAGAAATTTATTGGGATTATACAGGAAATCCTTTGGCCAAAACAGTTGATAGCTTTCCCGCAAAAGGGAAAGTGTATTCTTTTAAATACGCAAATTTTGGATCGCCTGCAACAAAGAATTTCCAGGTAAGGTATATTGTATACTCGGGCATTAGTTGTGTTAACCAGGCAAGCACAACAATTACTTTAAACGCCAGTCCCCAAATTCAGTTTAATGCTTTATCTCCTGTGTGCGAGGATGCGGCGCCCTTCACCATAAAAGCGGCAAGCGATGTTTCTGTTTTTGCAAGCACGGGTATATATTCCGGCAAAGGAATTACTTCCGATGGAATGTTTACTCCAGCAAACGCAGGTCCCGGAACAGCATCAATAAAATATACAGTGAATGCTGCTAATGGGTGCAGTGCAGATACAACCAATATGATTGTAGTATATCCTTCGCCGGTAATTTCTGCAGGGCCTGATAAGTTTTTACTGGAAGGAAGTTATATTACACTGGATGGAAAAGGCAGTGGTACCGGTCTTACTTATTTGTGGACACCTGTTGATTTTCTTGACAATGCAATTGTGTTAACGCCTAAGGTAACATCACCTCGTGATATAACTTATACATTGCTGGTTACATCTGATAAGGGTTGTAAAGCTTCCGACGAAGTGGTGGTGAAGATATTAAAACAGATAAAAGTGCCTAACGCTTTTTCACCTAATGGTGATGGCATTAATGATACCTGGGCTATTCTTTATCTTGATTCTTATCCGGATTGTACAGTAGATGTATACAACAGGTACGGACAACCGGTTTTTCATTCTACCGGTTATACACGACAATGGGATGGAAGAACAAACGGACAGCCATTGCCGGTAGGAACTTATTACTGGGTTATTAATCCAAAAAATGGGCGTACCCAGGTAAATGGATCTGTAACAATTATCAGGTAAAACAAAAATAGTTGCTGATGAAAAAGTTATTTATGTTTTTGTGCGCAGGAATGATTTTTACAACTGTTTCTGCACAGCAGCAGCCACAGTATACACAATACCTGATTAACAATTATATTCTTAATCCCGCACTTACCGGAATAGAAAATTATACAGATGTAAAGATTAGTCACCGCCATCAATGGGTGGGTTTGCAGGATGCACCTGTAACAACCTATCTTACAATTCACAAACCACTTGGTAAAAAAGATGATCGCACTACTGCTACTTCATTTGAAACGCCGGGAGAGAATCCGCGGGGAAGAAATTTCTGGCAAGATTATGAAGCTGCAAAGCCGCACCATGGTATTGGTATGAAGTTGATTAATGACAGAACTGGGCCTTTAAACCGTTTTGCCGGTTATCTAACATATGCATATCATATTGGCATCAGCGCACAAACAAGTATAGCGGCAGGTTTTGAAGCAGGGCTAAGAAATATTTCTTTGGATAGAAGCAAACTTGATTTTGGCAGTGCTAACCCAATTGATCCTGCTGTGTACAATTCAGGCGAAATTAACAGCCTGAAACCCGATTTTGGCGCCGGCATTTGGGTATATTCTGCCAATTATTTTATCGGCGTATCTGCACAGCAAATTATTCCGCAAAAAATTTATTTCTCTGATAATAAATTACAACAGGAGCCTGGTAAACTTGTACCACATCTTTTTGCTACTGCGGGTTATCGTTTTTTTCTTAACGATGATATTTCAATGATACCAAGCGTTATGCTGAAATATGTTCAACCAACGCCAGCGCAGTTAGATATAAATGTAAAAGCACAATACCACGATTTACTTTGGGTAGGCGCAGGCTATAGAATAAAAGATGGCTTTAACGGAATGGTGGGCTTGAATGTTTCCAATACATTTAATATCAGCTATGCTTACGATTACACTACGTCTCAACTGAATACTGTAACAAAAGGCACACATGAAATAGTGCTTGGCTTTTTGCTTGGCAATAAATATGGCGATTGGTGCCCGAGAAATGTTTGGTAGGTTTGAGTGTTTAGTTCCTAGTCTATAGTTTACAGTCCCTTTAATGCGTATTATCACGGGTTTTTAAAGACCTGACTTAATGATGAGATTGATATTGTGCATTAGCCGTAAATACATCATGGGCAAAACGTATGATGGTAGCAGTTACAACTACTAAAAAGAAGATACGGATAAATGCATTGCCTTTTAATAATGCAAGTCTTGCGCCGAGTATGCCGCCAAGTCCGTTGCAAACTGCCATTGGTAATGCAATGCTGTAAATTATTTTACCACTGCCCGCAAAGAATAAGATAGACCCCAGGTTAGTAGCAAGGTTTACAAATTTTGCATGGGCACTTGCTTTTAGAAAATCAAAACCTAATAATGTTATAAAAGACAATACAAGAAAACTACCTGCGCCTGGACCGATAAATCCATCGTAAAAACCAATAACAAGGCTAATGATGACGGCGTACAATGTTTGTCTTTTTACCGTATGCGTTTTTTCTGTATGGTTACCAAAATTTTTATTGAGCCAGGTATAAATCGCCACTGCAATTAATACAACCAGTAACAATGGTTTCATAAAATTATTGCTTACGATGGTTAGCAATTTAGAACCGGAAAATGCAGCAATAAAAGCAATGCCAGTCATTAATGCTATTTGTTTGTAATTAACAGAAACACGTTTTGCATATTGGGCAGCTGCAAAAAAAGTTCCTGTAAATGCAGGAATTTTCAAAGTGCCAATTACTGTAGCAACAGGAAACTGCGGCAATAATATTAATGCCGATGGTGTTTGTATTAACCCGCCACCACCAACTATGGCATCTATAAATCCTGCTGCAAAAGCCGCTGTGCAAAGTAAAATAAGTTCTGTTGTCATACTGGCTTTGGTGTTCTGGCCGCAATATTTGCAATAACCAATCCGCTAATTACAATAATACCGCTGATTAAATGTATGGTTGAAAATTCTTCTCCTAAAAAAATAACAGCTTCTATTGTGCTGAATACTGGTATAAGATTGCCAAACAATGCTGTACCCGATGCGCCTAATCTTTCTATAGAAGCGTTCCAACAGAAAAAAGCAATAATGGAATTGCCAATGCCCAGATAAAAAATAATGTACACCATATTATGCGTCCATTGTACAGCGGGGTTGTGCATTACCTCATATAAATAAAATGGCAAAAGAAAAAGGCTGCCTGAAGTAAAAACAACGGCCAGAAAAACAATGGGTGAAATGCCAGCCGGTTTTTTTCTTACCAATGTATTGTATATAGCAAAGCTAAATGCGCTGATAAGCACCAGCACATCTCCTTTACCAAAATGAAAATGTGCCAGTTTTTGAAAACTGCCCTGGCTTAACAGAAAAAGAATTCCGATAATGCACATGATCATACCAGCTATTCGGTAGCGGCTGATTTTTTCTTTTAAAAAGATAGCTGCCATACAAGTAGCAAATACCGGTGCAGATGTAGTACCTATTAATGCAAGGTTGATAGCAGAAGTATAATGTCCGCCAAGATAAATAAATGTATTAAAGATGGTAACCCCGTTAAGCGCTGTCCAGAAAAGGTAATGACTGCTGGAAAGAATAATTGTTTTCTGTTCTATAATTTTTTTAATAGCAAATGGGAGTATGCAAACTGAGGCCAATCCCCAGCGATAAAATGCAAGGCTAACCGGCGGCAATTGTTTGGCAATGCCTCTTGCAATAACATAATTGCCCGACCAGATAATGACGGTAATAAGTGCAAGACCAATGCCCTGGTATATATTTGTCTGTTTGTTAGTAATGGCCATTTTGAGAGGTAATTATTAATTAATATAATAATTACTAATTAATAATTGACAGTTACCAGTGTGCAAAATCCTTTTCGTAATTGCCTTTTATGCGTTCCATGGGCGGATTAAAATAACCGTATTTAAGATTAGGAAATTCTTCCTGTATTAATTCCTGCAATTGTTTAATGCCCATGCATTCCCCGGTTTCTGTAACGCCAATTTTACCCAGGTACCAATCGGGATCAATATTAAAATTGCGCCATTGTATCATGCTGAGTTTTGTTTCTTTTATTAGCTTGCGCAATGCTTCGTATTCTTCTATGCTGTCCGTCATGCCCGGAAAAACAAAATAGTTGATGCTGCTCCAGCCACCATAGCTGCGCATTACCTTCAGGCTTTCTACTATATCTTCAAAAGTGTAATTGTTAGGACGGTAATAGGCTTCGTAAATATTTTTGCGGGCAGAGTTGGTGCTTACGCGGATGCTGTTAAGGCCGGCTTCGCAAAGTGCTTTAACTGCATCGGGTTTAGAACCGTTTGTATTTATATTGATACTTCCACGCTTTGTGTGTTTGCGCATTTCTATAATGGAAGCACGAATGGTTTCCCACATTAATAATGGTTCGCCCTCGCATCCTTGTCCGAAAGATACAATAGGATAAGGGGCTTCTGCCAAATGGGGAACAGTAAATTCAACAATTTCTTCTGCACTCGGCTTAAACGTTAGCCTGTCTTGCGTAGAAGGAATGGTTTCTTCCTGCGGTTGAAAAGAAATACAGCCAATGCAGTTTGCATTACATGCAGGAGATGTAGGTATAGGGCATTCCCAACGTGCCAATGAAAGGTTTCTTGCCGCAGGACAATTATAAGTAAGGCAGCAATTTTCCATCAGGTGTTTTACAAGACGATTATGCGGATAAGCTTCTAATAAATTTGCTGTGCCCGATTTTATTTTGGCGTTATCATAACCGGCACATTCCTGGCGAATATCCTGTTCAATTCTTACAGCAGGTACATAAAATTTATCGTTGTGCCATCCTGCTGCAGTATAACAAAACAAAGGGAGGGTAGGAGCATCGGGTGCAGTCTCATAAGCAGCAATATAAAGGCCTGTATGTGCGGGTGGGATAAAAGCTGCCACTGCCCATCCTTTATCGCAGAGGCGCATATCGCCGGTTTCCACGTCTATACCAATGCCACGCCTGCCCGGCAATTCATACAGTGAACCGCCATCAGGTAATTCAATCCAGTCTTCCGGATCTATGGGGTAAGCATCCCAGCCGCTTCTTCCGGTAGCGTATAAGCTTGTGTCTTCAAAAATATTTCCTTTGCCGTCTGAGTAAAGAATATAAGGCGAATAATTCATGAACCAAAAATCTTTTAGCCATTAGCCATTAGCTATTAGCCAGTATTTGCCAGATGAAGGCTAATAGCTAACAGCTGCCAGCTAGCAGCTTGTTTTCAAATAATGCCTGCAAAATTCGTGAATTTGATCCAGTTCTTCGAATTGAAGATTTTGGCGAAGGGAAAACGCTAGTTTTTTGTTTTCTGATGTGTGGATGCTGATACTGTCGTAACGGATATCAATATTATTGATGCGGCTCCATAAAAAGAACTCGCTTTGCGGTAACCCGGAGATAGTAATACCTATGTGATTGAATTTTACCATTTCCGCCTTTGTCAATTTTTGTTCACAATAAAGAAGATAGCCATAGGCGCCGCATACCAGTAATAATGCAGAGCCCATTATCCATTTTGATGCAGAAAATAAAATAAAGGCTGCTGCTAAAAATATAATGCATTCAATGAAACGGAAAACGGTGTTCATTTTTGGTAATTCCTGGGCAAGGTTGCGGGTGGTAAACACAACAATGATTATATCTACACTTATAAGCAACTGGCACCAGAAATAAATACGGTTAAAGCCGGTTTGTTGTAATTGGGTAATGGCATTGATAAGAATAAGAAGGCCTGCAATTAAATGAAGAAAGCGGCCCATGCGTTTGATGTTCTCATATGCCGGGTGGATGATACTAATGGCAAGTGCGTTCATAAGCATGTTTTTGCTTCTGATGCAAGGTTAAAAAAAATCCATATTGTGTGAACCGGGATTTTTGTGATTTATGAGATTTTTAGGATGATATATACTAACGTTGAATGGATCTGTTATTCGTGACCATGATCTTATATCCCCATCTGATTATTTAATTGTTTTTGGCAATAATCGTTGAATTCATCTTCTTCTGCATCGCCTTCTTCATCAATAGTTTCCCTTTGTAAAAGACGGTTGTTTTTAAAATCCAGCGTAAGCAGGTCGTCTTTTAAAACAACGTTATTGAATTCCGTCCATTTGTATCTTCTTCGTATTAGCGTATTAATAGCAATTTCAGAATCTGTAAAACCTATTTCCAGCGGAAGCTTAGCCTGTTTTTCAAACAAACCCATTAGGGCAAAAGGTATAAACAACCAGAAAAGATATGGCATGGTAACCCAGCCAATGGCTGCAATAAACAAGGCGCCACCATAATTAGCGGGTTGCTGCTTTTTTCTTTGCCAATAGCCATTGTAGATGATGATGGCAACAATGGCAATACCACCAAATAAATAAGGGATTTTTATATTGGCAGAAAGATATTGTTCACGAAAAAAAAGAAGTGCTGAAATAACCAGCAGCAGAATGGAAAACCTGTCTATATACCGGCGGCTTGTATTTTTTAATGTAACAACGTATTGGTAAACCATGAGAGAATGTCTGATGTAAAAAAGCTGTTAGTTATTAGCCTTTAGCTGTTAGTATAAGTCTATTGCGGATAAACCTGCAGCTCCGCAAAGTTATATAGTACAAGTGAGTGACACAACAGAAGTTTAATGATGTGCTGATGCCGGTAAAAAAATATTTATTTTGGTTGGTAGATGGGTTTTTAATTTTCTCGCTTTCGCATTAACCACACTTCCACATTTGTCTCATTCATTACATTTCTAACTATTACTTGCCAATAACAAATTGCAAAGTTTCCAGAGAATTCTTGCGCCAACATTGGCATCGTATTCTGTTTCGCCAATACCTACTTCACTGAGATCAAAACCTATAAGTTTACGGCCACTGCGGATGATTTGCCTGAGGAGATAATAAGTTTGTTCAATTTCAAGTCCGCCAGGAACAGGTGTTCCGGTATTTGGGCAAAGTTTGGGATCGAGTCCGTCTATATCAAAACTGAGGTAAACATTTTTTGGAAGATGAGTGATGATTTCATCGGCTAAGTGTTTCCAGGTTTGTCCTTCAAACTGGCGTTCTTTCAATTCGTGATCAAAATAAGTTACTACACGATAATTGCTGTTGCTTATATAATCCCATTCTTCATCGCAAAGATCCCGAACACCAACCTGAACCAGTTTTTTTACCTGTTCAATTTCGTTTAGCGCATTATACATGATGCATGCATGGCTATAAGAAAAGCCCTCATAGTTTTTGCGAAGGTCTGCATGGGCATCAATCTGCAGTATGCCAAAATCGCCATGTTTTTCTGCAATAGCTTTAATATAACCCAGTGGGGTGCTGTGGTCGCCGCCAACCAGTCCAACAAGTTTTCCTTTATCCAGCAGTTCTTTTGTTTGTTGATAAACCCAGTTGTTTAAATAAATTCCGCCTTCATTTATTTCCTTCATGCTTTTAGACATGAAGTTGTTCTTCTCCACAATTTCTCCCTTGGAAATATAATCAATGTAGAGTTCGGCCTCCTTGCGCAGGTAGTCGCTTTTCATAAGCACCTTTTTATCTGCGGGGCGCATATAAAAACCTTCTTTCCATCCATCCCGAAGATCGGTATCAAAAATATCTACCTGTAAAGCTGCTTTGCAGATATGATCGCTTGCTCTTGCAGTTCCTGCTATATAACTGGCCGTAACTTCCCACGGTACCGGTAGCAGTACAACCTTTGCTTCTTCTTCTGTAAAAGGCAATCCAAAAATATTATTATTAGGGTTGCTGGCCCTGTTAGGATCGAATTGGGATAGGTCTGCCATCGTGTTATATTCTGGTGAAATGCTGCACAAGGTAATGCAGTATTGCATAGCACCAAAAAAATGCTAATGTGGTGCTATAAATTGGTAACTAACAGTTGTTTTAAAAAGTTTTTGCAAATTGTTGAACATTTTAGGATAAAGCTGGTTTTGCAGGGGTCGGCAGGCTAATGATGAACAATTGATGCGGCATCCCTGCATATTGTTGCAACAAGGCTGTGTTGATCATTTTTTTTGGCCTAATTTCGCTCCCGAAAATTGATTTATGAAGAAGACCCATATTGTTGTTCTTGTTTTAATTGCCGCAGCTATAGCTGTCTTAATTAGTTATACGGGCACTCTTACTACTTACGAAACAGTAGCTTCTGCACGACAGAAAGAAGGACAGTTTGTAAGGTTGATTGCTAAGGTTGATAAGAGGCAGCCTGTGGAGTTTGATGCTGCAAAAGATCCTAATTATATGAGTTTTACAGCCATAGATACACTTGGCAATACCACCAAAGTTATTTTCCGCAATTCAAAGCCGCCAGATTTTGAAAAAAGCGAAAGGCTGGTATTGAATGGAAAAATGCAAAACGGGTTATTTGAATGCAAGGACATGCTGATGAAATGTCCTTCTAAATACAAAGATGATCCGGCTGTAATCAAGAAGAACCTCACAATAACCAACTAAGCCAGCAACATGAATTTTATTGGTGAACATCTTTTTCCGGGACAGCTCGGCCATTTCTTAACGATTGTTTCTTTTATTGCTTCACTTATTGCTACCATTGCTTATTTTAAAAGTGCCAATGCTGTTGCAGCAGAAGTAGCAGCCAGTTGGAAACGCCTTGCCCGTACTGCTTTTACGGTAGAATGTATTTCTGTGTTGTCTGTATTTGTTACCATCTTCTATATTGTTTTTTCTCACAAGTTTGAATACGCATATGCCTGGAACCATTCCAGTCTTGCGCTAAACCCCAGTTATCTTTTTGCATGTATTTGGGAAGCGCAGGAGGGAAGTTTTCTTTTATGGACCATCTGGCATTGTGTGCTTGGCCTCGTTTTAATTTTCCGTGCCGGTAAGTGGGAAGCTCCTGTAATGACTGTTGTAAGTTTTGCACAGGTATGCCTTGCTACAATGATCATAGGCCTTTATTTTGGCAGCACAAGAGTTGGCATTAATCCATTTTTATTGGTAAGGCAGCTGGAAAACATGCAGTCTGCTCCAATCTTTAGCAGGCCAGATTATATGAGCCTTTCTGTAATGCAGGATGGCCAGGGCCTTAATCAATTATTGCAGAATTACTGGATGGTGATTCACCCGCCGGTTTTGTTTTTAGGATTTGCTTCTACACTAATTCCTTTTGCATTTGCTATAGCAGGATTATGGAAGAAAGATTATACAGGCTGGACTAAAGTAGCGCTTCCATGGACTTTGTTTTCCGGCGGCATTCTTAGCTTGGGTGTAATGATGGGTGCAGCATGGGCGTATGAATCATTAACTTTTGGCGGTTTCTGGGCATGGGACCCGGTAGAAAATGCTTCACTCGTTCCCTGGCTGGTAATGGTAGCAGGTTTGCACACACAAGTGGTGTATAACGCTACCGGTCATTCGCTAAGGGCTACCTATTTCTTCTTTATCATGTCTTTTTTGCTGGTGTTGTTTTCAACTTTTTTAACACGCAGCGGCATATTAAGCGATGTATCTGTACATGCGTTTGTAGAAAAGGATATGAATTTTCAGTTGCTGGCATTGCTAACCGTTTTTCTTGTGCCAGCTTTTATTTTATTTGGCAGCCGATACAAACAGGTGCCACATATTGCTAAAGAAGAAAGTACTTACTCAAGAGAGTTTTGGATGTTTATAGGTGCACTGGTTTTATTTCTTGCTGCATTGGTAATTATATGGCAAACATCGTTTACACCTATTTATAATAAGATTGCAGGCAAAACAACCGCCATGCCTGAGGATCCAGAATTTGGTTATAATAAGATCCAGATTTTTGTTGCAATTATACTTGGGGTGCTTAGTGCTACTGCACAATATCTTAAATACAAAGACACTCCCAAAGGTGTATTTATTAAAAAAGTAGGCATACCAACTGCTGTTGCACTTATAATTTCTTTGCTGATTAGTTTTTTTGGTGGAGTAGATTACCAGAAACACGGTATTGGTTTTTTAATTTTTATTCACGTAGCCATTTTTGCGGCTGTATATGCTGTTATTGCCAACCTTACCTATATATGGAGCGGCCTTAACGGAAAACTAAAAGCTGCTGGTGGATCGATTGCGCATTTTGGTTTTGGCTTATTGTTACTGGGCATATTAATAACATCGTCTAAAAAAGATGTACTGTCAAAAAACAATGGTATACCAATCGCTTTCGATCCAAAAACATCAAAAGAAAACCCGCTGGAAAATCTTACGCTGATAAAAGGCATGCGTACAGATATGGGCACTTACTGGGCAACTTATCAGAATAAAGACAGTACCGGTCAGCATGGCAATA
Source organism: Chitinophagaceae bacterium (assembly GCA_044227095.1). GTDB lineage: Bacteria > Bacteroidota > Bacteroidia > Chitinophagales > Chitinophagaceae > JACMLD01. Next base: position 3,415,594 of record JBGAFV010000001.1, read on the forward strand.
TCACTTATTTTAAAGTAGATTTTGAACACAAGAAAACCGGCGAAAAATTTACACTCTATCCAAATTTTATAAAAGCTACAAAAGGGCAGGAGGGTGCATCTGGCAATCCGGATTCAAGACATTACTGGAACAAAGATATTTTTACGTATGTAAGCGCTACAAGTCTTGATGATGCAGATGAGAAAACGCCTTTCAAAAAATATTCGGTTAAACAGAACGATACCATTTTTTATAACAATGGTTATATGATACTGAATAAAGTAAGTATCAACCCAACAGATACACGTCATCGCATCAATGCCAATGATACATTAATTGTAGCCGATCTTTCTATTGTATCTTCTGATAGCATGCATTACCGTGCCACGCCTGCTATTTACTGGAAGGGTGCAGACTCAAGGTATATTTTTGATACCATCTTTGCGCAAAACCTAGCCATTGGATTTACAAGCGTAAACAATGAAACAAAAGGCATAGAAATACAGGTAAAAGAATCGGGCACTATGGTTTCTTATGTGGCTTTAAAAGCTTATGAATTCCCTCACATTAATCTTGTATGGCTGGGCACAATTATAATGATAGCTGGGTTTGCAGTTAGCATGCGGTACAGGTATGTTTTGGCCCGCAGCTTAAAGGTTAGTAAACGGCCAGCCGTGGCAACCAGCAACAAAAGCTAGTTTTTAGCATACCAATAACAGCGTTTTGGGTTACTTTTCTGTCCATGTTAGGATTAACAAAAAGCAGTTTGTAAATTTACCCATGCGCATTTCCGGCATTTATAACAGGTTTTTTTCCGCAGCAGTTATGCTTATTTGCATATTTGCTTCGGTGTCGGCGTATGCACAAACAGATACTACACATTCAAGAGAAGATTCTATTTTTAAAGCAGTTCAACACCCCGAACTTGGGCCAAATGATACAATAATGGTCCCCGCTAAAATAAGTGAAGAAGGAATCTTAATGCCCGCCAAAACACTGGAAAATTTCTGGATAAGCAAGCCCGGTCCTCCCGGAATGAGGGAACGTATTGAAAAATGGACGAGATTGCGCAATGCCGTATACGTTACTTATCCATATGCAAGAAGGGCTGGGGCTGTTATGAACGACATTAATTCCAAAATTGCAAAAATGCCGGAGAAAGAAGATAGAAAGGCCTATATCAAAACAAGAGAAAAAGAATTGCGAAAAGAATTTACCGAACCGCTTACCAATCTTTCTGTTTACCAGGGCAAGGTGCTGATGAAGCTTATTAACCGGCAAACCGGCAATAACTGTTACGAAATTATAAAAGAATATAAAGGCGGTCTTACCGCAAGGGTTTATCAAACAGTTGCTTTTTTCTTTAACAGTAATCTTAAACAACCTTACGATGCCCAGGGCGATGATAAGGAAATAGAATCTATTGTGCAGGAAGTTGAACGCATGTATGTGCGATAAAAAAGAAGCTGTTAAAAAAAGCAGTTTTCGACTTATGTAAAATCTCCCCAACTAATTTTAAACAGCTTCCAGGAATTTCTTCAATAGCTTTATTCATTTACACCACAAATGTGGTTTTGAGTCTTGATTTGTTTTTTCTCTTCTATCAAAAAAAAAGAGCAAATAAAAAATTGAAAGTGCCATTCTTTCTCTTTACTCCAGTTGCCTCAGCATTTTTATTGCATTGGCATTATTAGGATCAATTGCCAGAACCTTTCGGTAATAAGCAAGCGATAAAGTTTTGTTGTGCAGCTTTTCGTAGATTTCTCCCAAGCTATCATACACATTTGCAAGGTTAGGATACAAGCATGCATTAAGATGAAAAGCCAGTAATGCCTTATCTGTTTCCTTAGCGGCTAGCCAAACATACCCAAGTGTATTTAGCTCTGCGGCGCTTTGCACAAGCGGTTTTAATTTGTTGGTTAATGTTATTGTATCGTTTAATGAGAATGTTCCATTAATTGTTGCCTGTTGCAAAAAACTTGCTCCTTTATAATTGGGCTGATAATTTTGGGTTTGCAAAATTGCCAACAGATCTTTTTCCAATGAAACAACAGGAGATTCAACGATGCGGTTCAGTTCCTGTTTGCCAGAATAAACAAGCAAATCTGGTACACGATGTATGTTTTTATTTTTCTCCTCGTGCCAGGGGCTTTGCTTATATACGCTATCTCGACTATCAAGCGTAATCAATTTTATTTGATTGAGTTTAACGCCTGCATACGCTAATATTTTATACATCCGCGGCACCTCTCTCTTACTGTCGCCGCACCATGTTCCCATATAAATTTCAAAATGCTTGTCTTTAACCAATGGCTTTAATAGTGACGCAGTTGCGCTGTCAATAACATAACTGGCATAGTTCTTATCGTACCATTCTGCATACGGTGCTTTCTTTAAAGCAGCTAGATCTTGTGTGCCCAGCAGTTGCTGGTTACCTCGGGTATCAGTATAAAAAGAATTAGAAGAGTTGGTTTGAACGGAAGACTTACGGTTACAGCCAAAGCAAATTATTGCTATTGCAGCTATGCAAATATTTTTCATTGTAGTAGTTTAATAATGGTGTGCGCCAATAGCATGTATGTACACGCCAGCTATCAGCAGTAAATAATTTAATAAGCAAAAAGGAAGCAATCAAATAATTGGCATACACTTAAAATAGAGTGCATGCAATTATTCGCTAACAATATTTACTATGTTAGAATAAAGAAAATGTTAAGCTGATAAATTAACAGGAGGACGAAAAATGATTTTGCCGAAATGCCAGCAAACAAATTGTTTGTTAGTAGATGGCCATTTTGTAAAAATGACAATTGGCTTTGTTTGCAACAGTTCATGTGCAGGCAAATGATAAAGCGGCTCATCCTGCAAGGGAGATGCAATGTTTTTAGGAGATTCTTCTTTGTGTCCGCCGTTATCATGAATTAGCCCGGCTAGTAATTGCTTTTCGCAATCGCAGGCAAAGCTGGCTGTTTGCGCATAAGTTTGTCCTTTACAATAGAGATAGTTTATCATTCTGCCAAAATGGGCAAAAAAGAAAACAGATAAGGCAAGTATGGCAAATGTTTTTTTCAATAATTATTATTGGGCAATAACAATACGGTTGCTTGTGCAACAAATGTAACGAAGATCGTAATGATTAAAGCTTATGTATCTTCTCAATAATTCCTGTTGTAGAAAACCCCTGTACAATAGGATTGATAACAACCCTTCCACCATTGGCAATGACTTCTTTTCCGCCTACTACTTGTTCTATTGTATAATCGCCGCCTTTTACAATGGTATCCGGCATAATTGCAGAAATGATTTCAAGAGGTGTGTCTTCTTCAAAAATTACAACAGCATCTACCATTATAAGTGATGCAATCAATAATGCACGACTGTGTTCATTATTAACCGGACGGGAGGGGCCTTTTAATCTTTTGGTAGAAGCATCTGCATTAACGCCAACAATCAATATGTCTCCTTCTTTTGCTGCCTGGCTTAAAGAGAAAATATGGCCTTCGTGCAAAATATCAAAACAGCCGTTTGTAAAAGCAATTTGCTTTTGCAGAAATTTCCAGCGGCCCACTTCTTTCAATAATTGTTCGCGGGTAAATATTTTCTGCTGAATGATATCACTGTTTTTCATTTGATACTTTTTTTCGGTTTACAACCGGTAATAAAATAAGGCTAAGTACGCCAAAGAAAATAACCATGAAAAATTGTACAAGCCATAATAACCATCCAAATGCTTTTCCCATATTTTCTGTAAGCCCATAAAGCATCATGGTTTCTTGTACAAGAAGAGGGTATGCACCAACGCCGCCTTGTGTTGCAATCATGCCAATACTGCCCATGCACAGTACAGATAATGATTCTTTAATTCCATAGACACTTGTTTCTTTCATGGCCACCATTCCAATACGTATAGCAGCAAGATAAAGTACCCAAATCAATACAGTATGAAAGATAAACCAGCCTTTATTTTTTAAATAGCGAATGCTGGTAAGTCCATGCCATATGTTCCTGAGAATTTCTTTAATTTTTTGAACAAGGCTGATGTGTGCAAATTTTTTAAACGCCCAGCGTATAGTGGTAAAAAAGCCAATTAATACAAGGATTATAATTGTCCATTTTAAAATTCGTGTTCCTGTACTGGCGCCGGTATTAAAAATTTTATCGAGTATGCCGGAAGCGTAATCGCCAATAATATCTACCTGTGTAAGAAATGTAATCACAAAAATAATAGCGAGACAAACAAGATCAAATGCACGTTCGGCCACAACAGTTCCTACAAGTTTGTCCGCAGGCACTTTTTCATAGCGGGAAAGAATAGTGCATTTTAATACTTCTCCAAGACGTGGAATAGCAAGATTGGCAATATAGCTGATGAGCACAGCAAAAAACACATTAAGCAGCGAAGGTTTATACCCCATTGGCTGCATCAATATTTTCCAGCGTATTGCCCTGCTTAAGTGCGCAGCCAGTAATACAAGAACAACAGGTATAAGCAACCAGAAATCAGCCCTTAGCCATGCGCCTTTTATATCCAGCCAGTCTGCATGTCCTATTTTACCAAGACTCCACCATACTAAAAAAATAGCCAGTCCAAGAAAGAGCAGGTACTGCAGCAGGCTGAGTATTTTTTTGTTCATAGATTAATGAGTTCAATGCTTATGGTTCTTCTTCGTCTGTTTTATTTGTCTTGTATTGCTCAAAGCTTGTAGCTAAATGCTCATAGCAAATAACTTACAGCTCACAACTTATTACCGTCTTTTGGAAAAACTACCCACGGTTTAAATTTCTTTGCTGCTTCAAAATCCATACGTGCATAAGAAATAACAATTACCACATCTCCAACAGCACCTTGTCTTGCAGCAGGCCCGTTTAAGCAACAAACACCAGAGCCTCTTTTCCCTTTAATGATATAAGTTTCTATACGTGCACCATTGTTTACGTTTACTACCTGCACTTTTTCATTTTCTATAAGGTTGGCAGCATCCAGCAGATCTTCATCTACAGTTAAGCTTCCAACATAATTAAGATTTGCTTCAGTTATAACAGCCCTGTGTATTTTCGACTTCAGTACTTCAATTTCCATCTTTATTATAATTTTTCATTTAGGCGTGCAAGCTAATGTTTTTAGCTGTTAGCTGCTAGCTTTTAGCCATTAGGTTTTAGTTGTGTTTATTTCTATACTAGGTGCAGCAACTTTAATGTGGAACCAATTAACTAATAGCTTAAAGCCAATAGCTAACAGCCTCACAATACCATGTTATCAATAAGCCTTACTTCATTTTGAAATGCGGCAATCAAACCTACAATTTTTTGTTTGCCGTTCCAGTTGGTTACAGGCTCAAGAGAAACTGCATCAGAAACTGATACATAATCAATCACAAAATTTTTCTCCACCAGCATTGCACTGCCTTTAGCAATAACAGCAGAAACATCTCCTGATTGAATATTGTCTTTTATAAATTGTAAAGTAGCGGAAATAGCTACTGCATTTTTTCTTTCTGTTGGGTTTAACCGAACATTACGGCTGCTCATGGCAAGCCCATCGGTCTCACGGAGGGTAGGGCAGGTATGCAGGCGTACTGGCGATTGCATAATAGAAAGCAACCTGTTTACCACCATACATTGCTGGTAGTCTTTCTGCCCCATATACAGGTTATCCGGGTTTACAATATCAATCAGCCTGTTCATTACCCTGCACACGCCCTGGAAATGTCCGGGCCTGAACTTGCCTTCCAGCACCGTTTCCAGGTAACCAAGGTCGTAATGAACAGGATTTTCGTATCCATTGGGGTATATTTCTTCTACAGCGGGCCAGTAGAGCACATCACAGCCTGCACTAACCAGCAGCTCTATGTCTTTTTCTATGGTGACGGGGTATTTTTCAAAATCCTTTTTATCGTTAAACTGGGCCGGGTTTACAAAGATGCTTGCCACGGTAAGCTTATTTTGTGCTTTTGAAGCAGCAATAAGCGAAAGGTGGCCGCTATGCAATGCCCCCATGGTAGGTACAAAACCAATGCTTTCTCCGCCGTTGCGGGCCGCTTTAAGGTGTTGCTGCAGGGCCGCTGTTTTTTTGAATAGAATCATGCTATTTACAATGAAAGTGGCTACGATACTGATTTTTCGGTTTAAAAGTCTTACCTTTGCCCACCATTTTTTTAAACTCTTTGCTCATTAATTTAAGCCACGAATGTCAACAAAGAAAAGAATTTTATTCATAGCCAGCGAAATGTCTCCGTACCTGGAAATGACAGAGTTTTCGGAAATAGTTAATAAGCTGGCCATTAAATCGAACGACAGTGGTTTTGAAATAAGGTGCATTATGCCGCGTTTTGGCGTTATAAATGAACGTCGTCACCGCCTGCACGAAGTTGTGCGCCTGTCTGGTATCAATGTTTCTGTTGATAACGACGATTATCCGCTTCAGATTAAAGTAGCTTCTTTACCAAATGCCCGTCTTCAGGTGTATTTTTTAGATAACGAAGACCTGTTTAAGCGCAAATATATTTTTCATGATGAAAAAGAAAAGTGGTTTGACGATAATGGATTAAGGGCAGTTTTCTTCTGTAAAGGCGCACTTGAAACAGTAAAAAAATTTGGATGGCCCCCAGACATTATCCATTGCAGTGGCTGGATGACAGGATTAATTCCGTTGTACCTGAAAACAGTCTATAAAAAAGAACCCGTATTCTCTCATAGCAAAGTTGTTTTCTCAATAGGGCAGAATACGTTTAAAGAAAAGCTTGGAAATGATTTTCTGAAAATTGCCAATATAAACCCGTCTTTGCTGAAAGATAAAGACCTGGAAACTTTTAAAGACGCAAACAATACAGCTATGTTCCGTGGCGGTGCTGCAAATGCAGACGCTATTACTTTTGGGGCAGAAAAAGTAGAAAAGAAATTGGTGGATGAGTTTGGAAAGGTTAAAGGCAAGAAAGTACTGGCCTATAACGCCGAAAGCGATTTAACGGATTATATCCAGTTGTATACAGACCTTTCAAAATAGATCTAAACACATTTATATAAGCAGGCCTCAAACGGGGCCTGTTCTTTTTTGTAGCCTGTATATTTTATTCGTTCGTTCTGTATAAGCAACAGGATACAAAAGGGCGAAAAGAAACCACATTCCCGCATCCCCTTTTTTATAGTGGTAAAATGTGCATTATTACTGAATTATTTATTCTTAAATATCAAACGGGCAATTATCTTTGCGCAACTGAAAAAAGGCGGGTTATCATTTAATGGCAAATCATCTTTTTTACAGTTATTAGCCTTATTATTCATCATCAAAACAATTCTTCTCTATGCCTTATTTGTTTACGTCGGAAAGTGTTTCTGAAGGCCATCCGGATAAAGTGGCCGACCAGATATCTGATGCTCTTATTGATAACTTTCTGGCATTTGATGCCCAATCAAAAGTAGCCTGCGAAACATTGGTTACTACCGGACAGGTAGTACTTGCAGGTGAAGTAAAATCAAAAGCTTATTTAGACGTACAGGAAATTGCACGTGGCGTTATCCGCAAAATTGGTTATACCAAAAGCGAATACATGTTTGAAGCAAACTCCTGCGGTATTTTATCTGCTATACATGAGCAATCTGCCGATATTAACCAGGGCGTAGACAGGAAGAAGAAAGAAGAGCAAGGTGCCGGAGATCAGGGTATGATGTTTGGGTATGCATCAAACGAAACTGATGATTACATGCCACTGGCATTGGATCTTGCACATAAAATTTTGCTTGAGCTGGCTGCATTGCGCCGCGAGAACAAACAAATTAAATACCTGCGTCCCGATGCAAAAAGCCAGGTAACACTTGAATACGACGACAACAACCAGCCTGTACGCATAGACGCAATTGTTGTTTCTACACAGCACGACGATTTTGACACTGAAGCAAAAATGCTGAAGAAAATTCAGGACGATATCGTTTCTATTCTTATCCCTCGTGTAAAAGCAAAATATAAAAAGTACGGTAAGCTGTTCAATGATAAAATCAAATATCATATCAACCCAACAGGCAAGTTTGTAATTGGTGGGCCTCACGGAGATACTGGTTTAACAGGCCGTAAAATTATTGTAGATACTTATGGTGGTAAAGGTGCGCATGGTGGTGGTGCATTCAGTGGTAAAGACCCAAGCAAGGTAGACCGCTCTGCAGCGTACGCAACACGCCATATTGCTAAAAACCTTGTAGCAGCAGGCCTTGCAGACGAAGTGCTGGTGCAGGTTTCTTATGCTATTGGTGTAGCACAACCAACTTCCATTAACGTGAATACTTATGGTACTGCCAAAGTAAACATGACAGATGGCGAGATTGGAAAAATAATTGAAAGCGTTTTTGATATGCGTCCTTACTTTATTGAGCAGCGTTTAAAGCTGCGCAACCCTATTTACAGCGAAACTGCTGCATACGGGCACATGGGCCGCAAGTCTGAAGTGGTAGAAAAAACTTTCAAATCTCCTGATGGAAAAGAAATTAAAAAGAAGGTAGAGTTGTTTACCTGGGAGAAACTGGATTATGTTCCTAAAGTGAAAAAAGCTTTCGGACTTAAATAAAAACAAAGCAGGCCTCATTACGGGGCCTGTTTTATTTTGAGCTTTTATTATTTTTCACGCAAAGCACACAAAAGGAGCAAAGAACGCAAAGATGATTGATGCTGCATTGTGATTAGCTGCTCCTTTGCGTCCGCTGCTAGAAACCACTTTAAACACCCTATTTTCGTAGCATGAACGAAGAGCAAAACCCCTGGCAGGTGCTTGGGCAAAAGCAAGCGTACGATAACAAATGGATAAACGTAACAGAGTTTGACGTTATCAATCCTTCAGGTGGCAAAGGCATTTATGGTAAAGTGCATTTTAAAAACAACGCTATAGGCATATTGCCGCTGGATGATAAACTGAATACATGGCTGGTAGGCCAATTTCGTTTTACATTAAATGAATACACCTGGGAGATTCCGGAAGGCGGCGGCCCTATCGGCACCAGTATTATCGATTCTGCAAAAAGGGAATTGCTTGAAGAAACAGGATTGGTTGCAGAAGAATGGACAAAGCTGATGGATTTTCACCTGTCCAATTCCGTTAGTGATGAATATGGACAGATTTTTTTAGCCCGTCAGTTAACACAGTATGCGCCACAACCCGAAGAAACAGAACAACTGCAATTAAAAAAACTTCCTTTTGAAGAAGTCTATAAAATGGTAGAAGATGGAATAATTACAGATTCTATGTCTGTAGCAGCTATTTTAAAAGTGAAATTGATGTTGCTGGAAGGTAAGCTTGTTAGTTGATTGATTAGTGGTCCTTTGATAGATTGGTATTTATGTTCCGTAAAAACATTTCGGATAGGATTAAATTTGAAAAAAGATTTCGTTCCATAGGAACGATTTGAGCTAAGGGTCACAGCTAAAAGCTAATAGCTAGTAACTAATAACTTGCAGCTTGAATCTCGCAGCACTTAAACGCTAGTAAACAAAAATGAAATCTGCACTTATAATAGGCCGCCAGCCATTGGTTGAAGCAATTCAATCTGGCAGAGCTATCGACAAAATTTTATTTCAACGCAATGTAAGCGGAGAGTCTATTGGTGAAATAAGAAAGCTTGCAAAAGAAAATAATATACCTATACAACAAGTGCCGCCGGAAAAACTGCACGGGCTTACACGTGCCAATCACCAGGGGGTGATTGCATACGCTGCACTGGTACAATACATGAACCTGCAACAAGTGATAGACCATGTAAATAATAATGGGCAAACACCTTTGTTTATTATGCTGGATGGCGTAACAGACGTAAGAAACATTGGCGCTATTGCCCGCACGGCTGTATGCTGCGGCGCACAAGCTATTATTATTCCGGATAAAGGTGTCGGCGCACTAAATGAAGAAGCCATGAAATCTTCTGCCGGTGCCCTCGATAAAATAAATATTTGCCGCGTAAACAGTTTAATGAAAGCAGTAGACGAACTGCACCTTAACGGCATACCTGTTTATGCAAGTGAAATGACTGCCACTATCAATTTACACGAATTGCCATTAAAAGAGCCATGCACAGTTATTATGGGCAGTGAAGACAATGGCGTATATCCTGCGCTTATGAAAATATGCGATCAAAAATTCAAAATCCCCATGGCGGGGAATTTTGAATCATTGAATGTTTCAGTGGCTGCAGGAATGATATTGTATGAAGCGATGCAGCAAAGGATGAAGTAATAAAATTAATTTCCTGCTGGTATATCTTTTACTGGTTGATTGCGTGCTGCAATTAACAACTGTTCAAACGTTTGTCTTGAGTATTTATCAAAACCTCCTTTTTTAGAAAACATAAGGAGGGTTTCTGTCTGCGCTTTTCCTTCAAATATTGTATTATCATGATAGTATCCACTTCCCTGTAAGAAAAAAGAATTGGTAAGATTAGCTTCTGCAACAGGCTTACTAATATAATCCATAGTTAGATCGTCTTTATCTGTAAGCGTTATGTTTGTTTGTTCATTTAACTGTGGCAGTAGGTCGCCAGATTTTGAAGTAACAACTGGATTAATATAATTTACAGTACAGGAACTGTTTTTTGAAAAATCCATGGCAGCGTAATCAAGTTCCCAAAACATATAAGCTGTTTCAAGTTTTACCTGTATATGATCCGTGTTTTTAAAACGCTTTAAATCTATTTCCATAATCATATCTCTCGCTACAACATTGCCCGGAGTATGAAAATACCCGACGCTTTTCCATTCGTTGCCATCTTTTACAGAAACCAGTAATGGCAGAGATTGATCAATCTCGCACTGCATCAGTTTTTCATGATTGCCTTTGTCTTTAAGTGCAAGCAGGGATGGGTAGTATTCTCCGTACAATGATTTGTATTTTTTAAAAACATACAATGCCCATGCAGAGTTTCGTGCACGCAGAATTAATTTGCCGGTATCAACTCCAGCCGGTTTTTTAAAATCAAGAATAATATCGCTATTGTTTCTGTTGGATGTTGTGTTAGTAAACGAATAATATTTTTCATCGGCGTATGCTATTTCTTTTTTCATTTCTTCGTTAAAACCAGTATATGCATGTTCTGGCAGTATAGGTTTTTTATACGCAATCACTTTGCCGGATCCATCTAATAAAACTTTGGTGTTTTTTGGATGGGTTACCTGCAACAATTTTGCTTGTTTTACATATAGTTCTTCATTTGCACCACTCTTTATTTGCAGGTGCAGTGTGTCTGTATTTTTTATGAGATGTAGTGGTACATAATCGGTTCTTTGCAATGGCGCAAATATGGCACCGCTAAAAAGTATTCCCTTTAATTCATTGGTAGAACCATTGCGGCAGTATACTTGCGGGCTGCATGTTCCCGCACCTCCACTTGAAGGGGTGGCAGAACCGGCACCCCCTGGAGGGCCAGCAATATCGAAGGTCATGTTATTAACTGCATTAATAGCACTTACAACAGTAACTACTATCGCTGCTGCACCTAGTGTTATACCAGTAATGCTCAAGACTTTTGAACTGTTTGTTGCTTCTTTATCCAAATCATATACATCTACTCTATAGAAATTTTTAACGGGCATGTTTATGTGTGGGTTAGCTGTAAGTGTATCTGCCGTGTATAGGTGTACTTCAAAATCCACAATTTTTTTATGGTTTACATGAAACTTGTTACCCGTTTCATTCTTTGGATTAAGATAAGGTTGATGTACTGCAGGAATATAAGTTACATCAGCTTCAAGGTTTTCATTGGTAATATGAACATTGTTCAAAGCCATTTTATTTGTAGCGGAATGAAGTATGAAATATTTTTTTTCGTTCACCAGGTGTTGTAGTGTTGCTGTGTCTGTTTGATTGGCCGTATTGGTTTTATAATAATGCTGAAAGCAACTGCTGAAACTTGTTATTGCTACAAAAAGAGCAAGGAAAAGAATTATGTTTCTTTGAATGCTATTAATTGATTTCATACTGGTTGATTTTGGGTTAAATAATTTTAGAAGGGCTATTTCTTCTTTTTTAGTGTATTAAACTTTACGTAAACACCAAGCGAAAAATTATCGGACGCCTGGTATAGATTGTCGTCAGACAGATCTTTTGAATAGGAGTAACCAACGTGAAAGCCTACATTTTCTCCTCCAATACGAAATACCAGACCAGGCTCCCAGAAAATATGGAAAGGTTTGCTATACAATTGAAAAAGCTGGTCTGCAGAAAAAGGTTCTCTAGAGTGATCAAAATTATCTGTAGTAACCTTGAAATTATTATTTACAAATTTTGTAACGAATGCAAGCTGAACTGTCTTTTTAGGATTACTTAGTACAATGGCTGGCTGCACAAAGAAGAAATTGTTTTTTATTATCGATGTGCCTGTATAATGTTCATTGTTGGTATTACCCAAACCAAAACCAGCATATGCTTCAAAATGAAAATTTTGATTTATCGGTTGCGCATAACCACCGCCAAGCTCAAACTTATTGAAGGTGAAATTTGAAGTGCTCTTTACGTTACCAAAAGAGTAGCTTCCAATCATGCCAAAATGTTTTCCAACCATATAAGCAGCTTGCAATTCTATACTGGTAAATCCCTGACCTGAGGAGCGGTGCAGGGTTCCATATATGTCGCCTTTCTCCGTTAAAAGTGGTGCATTTGGCGATGATGGTGCATAATAAATATTCTCCTTTTGCCTCGATTCAGGTACGACATTAGAACCTGTAGTTCCGCCAACAACGCAGCCATTTAAAAAGCAGGACAGAATGCCTGCTATAGTCAAACGTTGAAAAAAAATGGTAGTAATTCTCATAACAAAGGTTTTATAAAGTTTAAAAGAAAGACCTTCCTTTTTGTAGTTATGGTAGCAGTGCATTTGTATTACCGGCCTTGATCTCAAAAGTAAGTTTGCTTATTGCCGAACTAAAATTGCGTTTTACTGCGGCTATGCCGGCTTTGGCATAAAACCCCGTTCTATAAAGTGAAATGCTGGCTGGAAAGGATTAGTTGCCAAAAAATCGCTTATATTTAATAGTAGCATCAGGGAATACTAAACTTGCTGCTGCAGTTTGCACAAAATGCCAAAAAATCAATCATGAGCCCCGCCAATGTACAGGTGTTGCTTTTTCAGGAACTGAAATCCCGGTTGCCTCAGCATCTTTCTATGGTAGATGAGGTAGCATCACTTCTGGGAATCAGTAATGACAGCGCTTACCGGCGCATACGCGGAGAAAAGCCAATGGATCTTGAAGAAACACATAAACTCTGCAGTCATTTTAAAATATCAATGGATCAGTTATTAAGCCTCCAAAACGATGCTTATGTTTTTACAGGTAGGCTAAACATAGATGGAGGTGAAGATTCATTTGATGCATGGCTGAAAGAAATAGAATACAACCTGCAGGTAGTAAACAGCTTTTCAAAAAAACATCTTTTCTATTCTTTGAAAGATATTCCGCCTTTTGTTCAGTTTCTTGTTCCGGAATTAACTGCGTTTAAATGTTTTTCGTGGATGAAATCTATGTTTGATGCAGCGTCATTAAAAGGGGTGAAATTTTCACTGGACGATAAGCGTTACGATAAATACATTGCGATAGGAAAAAAAATTACGCAAATGTATAACCAGGTACCCACTACAGAAATATGGCATCCGGAAATACACAACATTTTATTAAGCCAGATAAATTTTTGCGCTGAAGCAGGTTTCTTTCAACACAAAGCAGATATAAGGACATTGTATGAAAAAGTAGAAGAGCTGGTAAACCATATAGAGCGACAGGCAGAATTGGGTGTAAAATTCAGCATTGATGAAAATCCTGGCCCTGATGCAGCCAGCTATAAAATGTTTGTAAACGAAATTGTGCTGGGAGATAATACTGTAATTGCTGAATTGGGCGATATGCAGGTTACCTTTCTCAACCATAGCGTTCTCTACTTTGTTGAAACCCGTGACGCACATTTCAACAAAGCCATTTCCATTCATATGCAAAACCTTATTAAAAGAGGGACAATGATTAGCACCAGCGGTGAAAAAGAAAGAATAAAATTTTTTAACCGCCTGCGCTATCACATTAATGAACGCATGACTGTACTTGGCTGATACTTGTTATTTTTGCAGCCAGCATGCAAAACAACTCACCTGTAAAACTTATAGAATGCCCCCGCGATGCTATGCAGGGCTGGAAACATTTTATTCCAACAGAAAGAAAGATAAGCTACATCAATAGCCTGCTGCAGGTTGGTTTTGATACAATTGATTTTGGAAGTTTTGTTTCTCCAAAAGCAATTCCGCAAATGGCTGATACCGCAGAAGTATTGAAAGGTTTATCGGTTGGCATATCTTCCACAAAATTATTGGCCATAATAGCCAATGTAAGAGGGGCAGAAGAAGCGGTTGTACATAATGTTATTGATTACCTCGGTTTTCCGTTTTCAGTTTCTGAAACATTTCAGCAGCGCAATGCAAATAGTTCAATAGAAGAATCATTGCAAAGAACAGAAGATATACAGGAACTCTGTATTAAAAACGATAAACAACTGGTGGTTTATATTTCAATGGGGTTTGGTAATCCGTATGGAGATCCTTATTCTGCGGAAATAGTATTTAATTGGGTAAATAAAATAGTTGAGCTGGGTGTTAAAACAATTTCACTGGCAGATACGGTTGGCCTCGCAACTGCGGAACAGGTTTTTTCAATTACTGATTATTTAGTAAAACAATTGCCCAATCATGAAATAGGCGTTCACCTGCATTCTTCGGCGCTTAACTGGAAAGCTAAACTTGATGCGGCTATAAATGCTGGCTGTAAAAGATTTGATGGAGCGCTAAAAGGTATAGGGGGTTGCCCAATGGCAGGCGATGCATTGGTGGGCAATATGGATTCGGAATTGATGATTCCATACTTTGAAGAAAAAGGATTGTTGAAAAAGATAAACATGGATGCGTTGTATGAAAGCAGCAGGTTGGCCGCTGAGATTTTTATAGCGCCATAAAATAAACCGCAGGTATGCAGATTAGGAAGTTGCAAAGCAACATTAATTGAATAATCTGCGAATCTGCGGCCAGTTTTTATTGATTAACGATATTGGTCATTAACTTTTGAATTGTAATACAAATGGAATTTCAGTTGCCTATAAAAATAAATCCTTTGCCCCTGCCGCTTGGCTATAATGAGAATATACTGTTAACGGGCTCTTGTTTTACCGAACATATTGGCAACAAATTGCAGGAACTGAAGTTTAGTGTGTTGCAAAACCCCAATGGCATTTTGTTTGATCCTTATAGCGTTGCTACAAGTCTTGTTTCCTGGATTCATAACAAACAATATACTGAGAGCGATTTGTTTTATTTTAATGAATTATGGCAAAGCTGGCAGCACCATAGCATGTTTTCAAACACAGATAAAAATGCCTGTTTGAAAGGTATTAATGAAAGTCAGCAGAATGCCCATGCTTTTTTAAAGAAAGCGGATTGTATTATTATCACACTCGGTTCATCTTTTTCTTACAGGCTTACAAATGCTGTTGCATTAGAGAAAAGCCAGCCCGGACTACCTGTTGCCAATTGTCACCGTGCGCCTGCACAATGGTTTACCAAACATTTAATGGGTATTGAAGAAATTAATGCAGTATTGGATAATTGTATTCACCAGTTATTGCACTTCAATCCTAAACTCAGGATTATTTTTACGGTTAGCCCTGTACGACATATCCGCGATGGGGTAGTGGAGAACAACCGCAGCAAAGCAAGATTGATAGAAGTAGTGCATAATCTTGTAAACAAGTTTGATCGCCTGTATTATTTCCCTGCATATGAACTGGTGATTGATGTACTCCGTGATTATCGTTTTTATGATATTGATATGGTGCATCCCAATTACCCTGCAACAAGTTTTGTGCTGGAGAAATTTATAGAATACTGTATTGATGAACCTTCTCAACAAATGATAGAAGAAATAAAAAAGATTGTAACTGCCGCAAAGCATAAAGCTTTTCAGCCTGCTACAAATGCGCATAAGCAATTTCTGCTTGTGCATTTGGAAAAAGTAAAAGACTTGCAGAAGAAATATCCTTTTCTTGATTTAGAGAGTGAGTTGAAATATTTTGGGGGGAATTTCTGAACCGGAATTTTTGATTTATTGCTGATTTTGTGATTGAGAGATTTCGCGATTTTTTTTGCGTACGTAGATTTTCAGTAATCATAAAATCACTAAATTCCAAAATCACAAAATCAATTATTTAATAAACGCTTCCAACTTCTCCAATAAGATCAACTGGTTCAATGCACGGTTAAGGTTTTGTTCCGGGTAAGTGGTTTTGTAATACAAATCGTTATTAAGAAAATCGGTAACAAACCGTATGCATTGCATATAGGTAAGGAGCAGGCCGGATTGGTGAATGTTCTTTTTTTCTGCTTCAGTTAAATCATTGCCCATACCTTCCATATAGCCGTTAATGATGGCATTGTAATAATCTGGCTTTACATCAATAAGTTCCCATTCTGTACTGTTTTCTTCTTTGGTGCATGCCATAGTGCGAATCATATCACCCAAATCAGAAAAATATTTTCCAGGCATTACCGTGTCTAAATCTACAGGACAAATAACTTCATTTGTTTTTTTATTGAAGAGGATATTGCTGATTTTACAATCGTGGTGCATAATGCGTGTAGGATAATCTGTTTCATTTTCAGAAACCATATTGTAAAAATCAACCAATGCAACCCTGTCCCTTATCTCTGAAATTACATGGGTAGATTTTAATAACCGGCTTATATGCGCTTTGTTTACCGTTTCTTCAAATTGTTTGTACCTGAAACTAAGATTATGAAAATGAGGAATGATAGTTGCCAGGTCATCAGCTTTCATTCCGCTTAATGATTGCGTAAATGCACCAAAAGATTTGGCAGCAGTAAATACTTCTGCAGCATTTTGCGGAATAGCTACTGCATAAGAACCGTCTATAAATGCTGTAGCCCGCCAAAAACTACCTTCGTTATCCCTCCAATAATATTTGCCTTCTTTTGTTTTTAATAATTCAGCAATTGCATCACTTCTTTTATTTACAAAATAATCTTGAATAAGCCTGTAGTTATTAATAATGTTTTCAGGCTGGGGAAAGGTGATTTGATTGATGCATTGCAAAACAATGGAAGGGCTTTCTGCAAAATCAACTTTATAGGTACGGTTGATCAGGCCATTGCCCAATGGTTTGCAAGATGTAATTCTATTGCCGAATTGCACAGCTGCTTTTTCCAATGTTGATTCATTCATACTATTCATATGCGGCTAAAAAACCTGATACAATCAGACTAATATTACTTGTTGAATTTTGATTGATACTTTAATACTCATCAGTAAGTGCAAAATTGTTTTTCCTGTACATCCATTGGCCACTGGTAAAGTCGGGGAAGTCTACTACCTGGTTGCCCAGTTCTATACTTTTTTCACTTAATGGTGTTATGGCACTCCATGCTGCTGCATCATACACATCAAGCGGGGGAGAAGTTTGTCTTTTAATGGCTTCTACAAATCCGTGCAAAACAAAAAAGTCCATGCCACCATGACCTGCATTTTCTGTTTCCTTGCTCCATCTTGCCCATAGCGGATGATCATATTTCTCCAGCCAGGATTTTGCATCATCCCACTCATGTGGTTTTGCGGCCTGTCCTTCAATATAAATAGAATGGTTTACATCCATCCACAAACCTTTTGTTCCCTGCACACGAAAACCAAGCGAATAAGGGCGAGGCAAATTGGTATCGTGCTCTAATAAAATAGTTTCTCCATTAACGCATTTAATATGCGTTGTTACTACATCGCCAAGTTTAAACTCCACTTTTGCATTGGGATGGGTTTCTCCTCCTTTGCTTACAATATATTCATGCAGTCCTCTGGATTTTGAAGCGAAGGAACTCAATGATAAAAACCTGTTGCCACGATTTATATCCAGCATCTGTGCTACAGGGCCGATGCCGTGTGTGGGATACAGGTCGCCGTTACGGTGCACAGAATGGTTTGTCCTCCATTTTGCCTCTGAAAAAGCTTTCTCTCCAAATTCTGCACCTACAGCAGATGTACCGTTGTTAAATTTTACATTGCGCAAATCGTGCTGGTAACCGCCCTGCAGGTGTATCAATTCTCCAAAAATTCCTTTTCTAACCATATTCATTACAGCCATTACATCGCGGCGGTAACAAACATTTTCCAGCATGCTTACATGTGCTTTTTGTTTTTCAGCTTCATGTACTACTTTCCAGTGATCGTCCATTGTAATACCAAGTATTACTTCTGTACCAACATATTTTATTCCTGCCTGTAGGCTGTCAATAATCATTGGCGAGTGCCATTCCCATGGTGTGGCGATAATTACGCCATCAATATTTTTTTGTTCAAGCAGTTTACGATAAGCATATGGGTCTCCTTTAAAAACCGGTGGCATTGCCCTGTTAAATTTCTTGAGGAGGTTAGCCGTACTTTCAAGCATCTGATCATTTACATCACAAACGGCAACAACATCCACATCGCTCCTGCGGAGTGCATTTTCAAGATGGCTTTGTCCGCGAAGGCCAACGCCTATAAATGCCAGTCTTACTTTTTTGTCTGCAGCAGGTTTTTGCTGTATAGCAGGCGCAACGCCAACTGCTGCTGCTGCCATTATTGAATGTTGTACAAAAGTTCGTCTTTTCATATGTGCTGTTTATAAAAAGGAAAGATAAAGGATTTAATCAATCCATTTGGTTGCGGCGGTTATTTTGCGCAAACGTTTGCATCCTCACCCCCGGCCCCTCTCCATCTTTGATTGAGAGGGATGCCTCCCGGTAAAATTCTTTATTGATAGCAGTCTATGGGTGTAAAAGGGGAAATTTTCAAACAATTTTTAATAAGCTGTTTGTATTTAAGTTGAAGAATTTGTATTAACGCCTTTGTTGCTTCTTGTTCTACTGATGAAGTGCTTGCGACGCAACGATGATCCTCAATGATCCAACGTTTGTATTAAAAGAAATAAATAAAACGGTGGCTATAATTTTTATATGGCATCATACGGAGGGGCACCCCTCTATGCCGAAGGCGGAGAGGGGACGGGGGTGAGGTCAATGTATTCTATCCCCTCTAACTTCTGCGTTTTCCATTACACCTGCTTCGTACTGCAGCCATTCATTCCAGCGGTTGCGTACTTTATCTTTATCAATGTATGTTTCTGCCAGTTCAATAAAAAGAGTGTAATGCCCTGCTTC
Organism: Chitinophagaceae bacterium; assembly: GCA_044227095.1. Classification (GTDB taxonomy): domain Bacteria; phylum Bacteroidota; class Bacteroidia; order Chitinophagales; family Chitinophagaceae; genus JACMLD01. The sequence continues at coordinate 3,434,776 of JBGAFV010000001.1, forward strand.
ACTTTCCATAAAACGACGATAGAAGTTTTGCATGTAATTATCATTCAACCCTTCACTAAGTCGTTTAAATCTTTCACAACTGCGTGCTTCAATAAGTGCCATTGTTAGCAGTTGATCAAGGAATCGATCTTCACCACCACCACCTTTTTTTTGAAATTCAAGCAACTTGTTTACATAAATGTCTTTGCGTTGTTTTCCGAGTTTTAATCCGCGTTTGTGTAACTCTGCCAATACCAATCTAAAATGGCCCCACTCTTCTGTAACAATGGGCGACAATTCTTTTACCAGCATTTCTTTGTCTGAATATTTTTGAATGAGCGATATGCAGGTAAGCGCTGCTTTTTGCTCGCAATAAGCATGGTCTGTAAGAATTTCTTCCAATGATATGCCTGCAAGATCTACCCATCTCGGATCCGTTGGTAATTGAAGGCCCAATATATTTTTTACGTCTGTACTTAACATCTTAAAAGGTTTATGGTGGAAGGTGTATGGCGCAGGGCAAAACCGTTAATTGTAAAGAATGATTGTATTTTAAAGACTTTAAACCTTAAACCTTCAACCTATATTTGCTCAAAGATATGAACGAAGAATTTCTGCATAACAAAATAAAAAACCGCAAAGAACAAAATGCGTGGCGGCAATTGCGATTGCCGGGCAGCGCTGTTGATTTTTGTTCTAATGATTACCTTGGCATCGTAAAAAATAATTTGCTACACGCAAATGCCATTGCATATGCAAGCGGAAGCACCGGTTCAAGATTGCTAACGGGTAATTATACACTCATAGAAGAAACCGAAAAGTTTATCGCTTCTTTTCACAAAGCAGAAGCTGCTTTAATTTTTAATTCCGGTTACGATGCCAATACTGGTATTTTAAGTTGTGTACCACAAAGGGGTGATACTATTTTGTACGATTATCTCTCTCATGCATCTATCCGCGATGGTATACGGTTAAGCTTTGCCCAATCTTTTTCTTTTCTGCATAATGATATAAATGATCTTGAAAAAAAACTTTCCACTGCAAAAGGCAATGTATTTGTGGTAACAGAATCTGTTTTTTCTATGGATGGCGATATAGCACCATTGCAGGAGATAGCTGCACTTTGTAAACAATACAACGCCCATTTAATTGTAGATGAAGCACACGCTACCGGAATAACAGGAAGCAATGGTGAAGGCATTATACAGCAATTGAATTTGCAGGAACAATGTTTTGCACGTATACATACTTTTGGCAAAGCACTCGGTTGTCATGGTGCTGTTGTGCTGGGTAGTAATTTACTGCGTGATTATCTCATTAATTTTTGCCGGCCTTTTATTTATACCACTGCATTACCGCCTATATCAGTAGCAGCAATAGCGGCTTCCTATAAAATATTTCCGGCAATGTATAAAGAGCGGGCACATTTGCAAAACCTTATTAATGTTTTTCAAGCGGCTGATCTCCGTTTCATGAAACTAAAAAGTAACACACCTATACAATCTGTTATTGTACCTGGCAATGAACCCGTAAAAGCTGCAGCTGCTTTATGCGTGCAACATGGTTTTGATGTTCGTCCAATTTTGTATCCAACAGTTCCAAAAGGAGAGGAGCGTTTGCGTATTGTAATGCATTCGTTTAATGCTGCGGATGAATTGAACAGGCTTAGTGTTATTCTGAAATAAGCAGCAATAAAAAACCGGCCTTTCGCAAAGGCCGGTTATAAGGTATTGACCGGATTAACAACCTCTAAAACTGCTTTTGTACCTATGATTTTTTTAAATTGACTTGCTTTATCTGTAGTGTAAAATTGCTGAATAATTATAGTACTTGCAATACAATTATGTGGTATTACCTCTTTGTGGAATGGACCATTATATTTTCATGGTTTACCACTAAATTGTGTTAAGCTTTAAATAAGACTGATAATAAAAAGACCGATAAACATTGCCCCCAATATTATTTTTAAAGCCCTGTCCTCATATTTCCTGTTCTTTTTCATACAAAAGGTTTCTGATTTTTTGACTGCTTATTAAACATATGGTTTAATAATTATGCCGGATTTTGTTAAGTATCGCCTAATATGACTACACAAAGTTGCGCCAGGTTGCACCTTTACGCAATACAATTTTGTGGTAACACCTCAATAGGTTACGATGAATGAAGAACTGTGCAGGGGTTATGTTGTAAGTGGGGTATATCTAGGTTAAATGGTGCTATTTATTGATGAATTTTATAGGCGATATAAAATGGAAATAGCTCAACACAAATAAAATCATTTATTTTCGGGGTATTCTTTAATGATTCTTTAATATATGAAAATCGTTCATTTTTCAATAAGCGTATTTATCACTATTGCACTCATCGTTTTATTGGGTACAAAACTTTTTTTACCCGCCCCACTTGCTGCATTACTAAGTCCGCAACATGGTGTTTGGCAAAATGCTGAACCTACAAACATTAATTACAATGCAGATCTTTCTTTTCCTCAGCTCAAAGGAAAATCCGAAGTGTATTTTGATGACAGGCTTGTGCCGCATGTGTTTGCAGAAAACGATGAAGATGCATTTTTCATCCAGGGTTACCTGCATGCAAAGTTCAGGTTATGGCAAATGGAATTTCAAACCTATGCAGCTGCAGGAAGGTTGTGCGAGATAATGGGCGATAAAATTGGAACTACAGACATACTAAATAAGGTAGACAGGTATTTCCGCAGGTTAGGCATGGGCTATGCCGCAGAAAAATCTTTGAAGATGATGGAAGCTGATGAGAATACTAAGCTGATGTGCGATGCATATACAAACGGCGTAAATGCCTACATAGCATCGTTAACACAAGGTCAACTTCCACTAGAATACAAATTGCTTGGTTATAAGCCGGAAGCATGGACAAATTTAAAAACAGCGCTTTTCATAAAATACATGGCTTATGATCTTGCTGGCGGCGAGAGTGATTTTGAATTTACTGCAGCAAAAAATACTTTATCAAAAATAGATTTTGAAATGCTTGTGCCTATACGGCAGGATTCATTAGATCCTATTATACCAATAGGATCTGTTTTTGATAAACCAGGCATTACAGTAACCACACCATCTACAGCAGATTCTTTGTATTTCAATTTTAAAAAAGATACATCAGCACTTCCGGCATTGCCACAAAAACCAAATAAAGACAATGGCAGCAATAACTGGGCAGTGAATGGGAAAAAAACACGAAGTGGTTACCCAATATTATGTAACGATCCGCATCTTGGTCTTAACCTTCCATCGCTCTGGTACGAAATGCAGATTCATACACCGCATTACAATGCATATGGCGTAACGTTTCCTTCGGCGCCGGGCATTATTATTGGATTTAACGATAGCTGTGCTTTTGGCGTTACCAATGCGGGCAGGGATGTAAGGGATTATTATACCATTCAGTTTAAAGATGCTTCACGCAATGCTTATATGTTTAATGGTGAATGGAAGCAAACAGAATTCAGGGTAGAGCACATAAAAATAAAAGGCAAGCCAGATTTTGTTGATACAGTAGCCTACACAGTTTTTGGTCCTGTTATTTTTGATGACAGTTATGCAAACAGGAACGACGATGGTAAAAGTTATGCGGTAAGATGGAAAGCACATGATGCCAGTAACGAAATGAAAATGTTTTACCAGCTGGATAGGGCAAAAAATTATGGCGATTACCTCGATGCAATTAAAAACCTGCATACACCCGGACAGAATTGTGTGTTTGCGGCCAAAAACGGGGACATTGCCATGTGGTGCCAGGGCGAATTTCCTGCTAAATGGAAAAGACAGGGAGATTTTGTTATGCCTGGAACCGACAGCAGTTATATGTGGCAGGGAATGATACCACAAGCAGAAAATCCGCACATGATAAATCCTGAAAGGGGTTTTGTGAGCAGTGCAAACCAGTTGCCTGCAGATACATCGTACCCATATTATATTGGCGCAGGGTTTCCAAATTACCGGGGATGGGAAATTAATAAACGGCTAAGCCAGATGGCAGATATAACACCAAAGGATATGATGGAACTGCAAACATACAATTACAATGTATTTGCAGAAATGGCAAGACCTGTTTTAATAAAGTACATGAATGAAGATGCGCTTAATGCAGACGAAAAAAAATATTGGAACACGTTTAAAGAATGGAACCTGCGCAGCGATACAGGCGAGGCTGGCCCCGTGGTGTTTTCTCTTCTATGGGAATCACTTGAAAAAGAAGTATGGGCAGATGAAGTAGAAAGAATGAAAAGCGCTTTTGTTCCTTACCAGAGCAGTTTGCTGGAAGGCATGCTCCGCGATTCTGCTTTTAAGTTTGCTGATAACATTAATACTCCGCAAAAAGAAACACTTGCAGATGATGTACTGGCAGCATTTAAAAAAGCTGTATTGAAATTAAAAGTGGCAGAAGCAGATGGCAAAGACACCTGGGCAAAATTTAAAGACACCCATGTAAGCCATTTAACCAAATTAACACCGTTTAGCCGTATGCATTTGCCTATTGGCGGGGGCACACATATTATTAATGCTGCCAAATCAGATCATGGTCCCAGTTGGAGAATGATTGTTTCTCTTACACCGGAAACAGAAGCATATGGTGTTTATCCCGGCGGACAAAATGGAAACCCCGGCAGCAAGTATTACGACAACTTTATTGATTCCTGGGCCGATGGCAAATATTTTCCGCTCTGGGTAATGAAAAAAGAAGAGATGGCAGACAAAAGGGTGAAATATAAAATGAGCTTTTCAAAATAAAGTACATAAAACAAAATCAATTTACTTTATACAACTACAAATGAAATTTATAGCTTCTGTTTTTCTGACAATTTTATTAAGTTTTGCAATTTGCCTGTATATGGATTGGTGGGCTATTGCCATTGCTGCTTTTATTGTATCATTATCTATTCATCAGCCACCATTAAAATCTTTTATAACCGGGTTTGTTTCATTGCTCTTGCTTTGGGGCGGTTTAGCCTGGTGGATTGACGCAAAAAACGAACACATCCTTTCTCATAAAATTGCCATGTTATTATCATTAGGCGGTTCTTCTTTTATAATGATATTCTTAACAGCGCTGATTGGCGCCCTTATTGGAGGTTTTGCCGCATTGGCCGGCAGTTATGCAAGGGGAAATAAAACAATGAAATAAAAAAAGGGCCTTTTTAAAGGGCCCTTTAATTTAAAAGCTTAACCAAGTGATTTAATTTTCAAAAGGAACGGTTTGGTAATTCATAGGAACGGTTCAATGGTTGTGTAGAGGTTGGTACGGCTTGGACGGTTAGGACGTACGCTTTGGATTTGGATTTTGGATTTGTTTAGGATTTGGATAAACGGGATTTGAATTTAGGTTTTCTTTCATAGGATACTTGGATACAGGATTTGGATTTTAGTTTTTAGGATTTTGGTTTTGCTTTTGGTTTTTATGGATTTGGATATTTGCTTTATTGTTGATACAAAGAAACTATGTTTGAGTCCATAATAAAATAGATTAATATTTGAATCTCGGGTCATTTAAATATAAAAGCGGTTGTAGAAATGTAACTACAGGTTTTTTAGGATCACTAAAATTGATAGTTGAAAAATCGTACTTCAGTTTCACTTTCCGGCTGTATAAAGCTCTCGGTAAGTAATTTCTTTGTTAATCGCCGTTAGAATGTTGATAACAAGCCGGAGATAATTGTTTCAAATCAAATTTTTAAAAATTGAGGTTTATGTTTTGTAGTTATTTAACCAGGCTGCTTGTGCGCCAATTATAAATTAAAGTTGTCGTATTTTTTGTCTTATTATCACACTTTGGTTGGTATTTGCGATTTTAAGTTTTGGGGCTAACAAATATCAGCATCAAATCTTTTTTATTGAATAGAGGAATTATAAAAGAGGGAAATTTTTTGTTGCACACTCTAACCTGGCTGTTAAAAAATCCTTCAAAATTATTCTTTCGGCATTTACTTTAACAATTGCCCGTTATTTTCGTTGTGCAGAACTAACCCATGACAAAACAACTACTAACATTTATCCTTTCCGTTTTAGTTTGCAATGCTATCTATGCAGGGCGGGTTAGCGGCATAGTAACAGACGAAAAAGGCAATCCATTACCATATGCATCTGTATTTGTAAAAGGAACTACACAAGGTACTACGGCCAATAACCTGGGCAAATATTTTCTTGAACTTGAGGCTGGTAATTATACCATTACCTGCCAGCATGTAGGTTATACAAGGCTTGAGAAGACCGTTACTATAAACAATGGCACCACCGAATTAAATTTTCAATTGCAATTGCAGCAAACTACCATGAAGGAAGTAGTGGTAAGGGCAGGGGCAGAAGATCCGGCGTATGAGATTATCCGCAATGCCATAAAGATGAAGAAGGCTTATGTGGAACCGCTGGATTCGTTTACCTGCGAAGCCTATATAAAAACTTTGATCCGCACCCGCAAGCTGCCCAATAAAGTGTTTGGTAAAAAGATTGAGGAATCCGACAAAAAAGAAATGGGTGTTGATTCTGCGGGGCGGGGAATTATTTATCTATCGGAATCGCTTACAAAAATTGCTTCCAAAAAGCCAGGTAAAGTAAAGCTTGAAGTGCTTTCTACAAGGGAAAGCGGTTCAAACGGTTTGGGCTTTAGTTTCCCCACATTTACCAATTTTTACAACAACAATGTAAACGTATTTGCCATGCAGCAACTTAGTCCGCGTGGCTTTATTTCACCCATTGCAGATGGGGCACTTAATTATTACCGGTACAAATACCTGGGTTCTTTTTTTGAAGACGGGAAAGAAATTAACCAGATAAAAGTAATTCCGAGAAGAAAGTATGAGCCTTTGTTTTCTGGTACTATTAATATTACTGAAGGCGATTGGCGCATTCATAGTCTTGACCTGATGCTATTGAAAGAATCGCAATTGCAGATACTGGATACACTTATTGTTAAACAGATACATGTGCCTGTTGGTAATGGTGTATGGCAGGTAAAAGATCAGAATATATATTTTACGTTCAATGTTTTTGGGTTTGATGCCATTGGCAATTTCCTGAACGTGTACAACAAATACGATGCAACCCCGCAGTTTAAGAAAAAGTATTTCAACAACGTAGTAATGGCGTTTGATACTGCTGCCAATAAAAAAACAAAACAATACTGGGATTCTACAAGGCCTGTGCAACTGGAAGTGGAAGAAGCGCATAACTATCATGTAAAAGACAGTATTTTCCAGGCAGACAATGATTCCTTGCGCTCAAAATATAAGATAGATTCTATGCGGAAACTGCAGGGCCATGTTACTGCAATGAAAATACTCTGGAATGGATATACAAGACGAAACTATAATCCAGATAAACCTTTTGATTATTCCTGGGAGCCACTTTTAAAAAATGTTCAGTACAATACTGTAGAAGGGGTAGCAGTGAATGTAGAAGCTACATTCCAGAAATCTTTTCCTGCACTGAAACAGCAAATTAGTTTTACGCCGCATTTACGATATGGTTTTAGCAATACGCACCTTAATGCATGGGGAACGTTTATATTCAGCAAACGGGTGTTTAACCGCGATGCAGATGGATTAGGCGGAACCAGCAGCAGGAGCAGTTGGGTTTTTGCAGGTGGCAAACGCATCAGCCAGTTTAATAAGGCAAATCCAATTACACCTTTGTTCAATGAAATTTATACCTTGTTTTTTCAGCGCAATTACATGAAGCTGTATGAAAATTATTTTGGCAGCATTGCATGGAACAAACGTTTTGACAATGACTTTAGGATAACAACCAGTATTTTGTATGAAGACAGGTTGCCGCTGGATAATACAACAGATTTTGCTTTTATTAAAAAAGAAGGAAGAACGTTTACGCCCAACTATCCGTATGAACAACTCTCTGCCCAGTTTGAACGCTACCAGGCATTTATTGCAGGTATTTCTTTACAGTTTAAACCCGGCCAGAAGTATGTTCAGTTTCCAAGGGGTAAAGTACCTGTGGGATCAAAATACCCAACCTTGTCTTTGAGTTATTACAAAGGCATAGAAAACTTTCTTGGCAGCGATGTGAATTTCGACAAATGGAAATTTGCTGTTTGGGATGAAATGAATTTTAAACTGCTGGGCCTCTTCAAATACAATTTCAGCATTGGTGGTTTTCTTAATAGTAAAAGTGTGCCAATACAGGATTACCAGCATTTTAATGGCAACCAGGTTTTCCTTGCAAGTCCTTATGTAAATAGTTTTCAGTTGGCACCGTATTATGCCAATAGTACTACTGCAGCATTTTATGCAGTGGGTAATGTAGAGCATCATTTCAATGGATTGCTCACCAACAAGATTCCATTATTCAGAAAATTGAACTGGCACCTTGTTGCAGGTTCAAATGCATTTTATGTAAACAGCAATAATAATTATGTAGAAGTGTTTGCCGGGCTGGAAAATATTTTTAAACTGCTAAGGGTAGATGTAATTGGTTCTTATCTTAATGGCCAAACCGGAATGGTAGGAGTGAGGGTTGGCTTTGGTGGATTATTCGGTAGTGCTGTTAGGTTTTAGTTTGTAGTCGATAGTCAGTTCATAATTGTGATCAAGTTCGAAAGCTCGTAGTTGTTTTATGCCGGGTTCTTGCATTTTATATTCAGATTTTTCAAGAGTTCATAGTTCGAAGTTCGATAGTTGCTTTATGTAGTGTTTGTTTATTGAAATTTCCTTTCTTTAGTTTTTCATTAATAGGTTATGTTCTTCGTTCATAGCTGTTGGCCTTAAGTAGAAGCATGCCCTGAAAGGGCTTAATAAAAATAGCCCCGGATGCAATCCGTGTATGTGATAGAAATTAAGATGAAAGCAGCACTGAGGGGGCTGAATAATGGTTGATTTTTTTCATTATAACCCAGGGCTTAAGCCTTGGGTTAGCAAAGCATCATCTAACCGGGCTTTAGCCCAATAATTTCACAAACTACAGATTCCCACATTTACAGGCTATCGACCATAAAAAACTTTTTCTTAAATTTGCGCCTTATTAAGAGATTTTGTTCACAACGCAAGTGTCCTTAAAATTTCAAAAACATGGCAGTATTACACAACCGCGTCTCTCAAAAAGAGCTGAAAGAACGTTTATACCAGGAAAAAGAACCCCGCACCACCATTTCTTTTTACCATTATTTCCCCATTGCAGATCCTAAAAAATTCAGGGATGAGCTATACAAATCTTTTGAAGCATTAAAAGTATTTGGGCGCATTTATGTAGCAAATGAAGGTATCAATGCTCAATTGAGTGTACCACAAAGTAATTTTGAAAAGTTTAAAGAAAGTCTGTATTCTATTGATGCATTAAATGGCATCAGGCTTAATATTGCGGTAGATGATGATGGCAAATCTTTCTGGGTATTAAAAATAAAAGTGCGTGATAAAATTGTTGCAGATGGCATTACAGATGATAGTTTTAGCATGGAGCGAAAAGGAAAGTATGTAAATGCAGAACAGATGAACAAACTGCTAACAGACGACAATACAATTGTTGTAGACATGCGCAATCATTACGAATACGAAGTAGGTCATTTTGAAAAAGCAGTAGAAGTGCCCAGCGATACTTTTCGTGAGCAATTGCCCATGGCGGTAGATATGCTTAAGGAAGAAAAGGATAAGAATATTATTATGTATTGTACCGGCGGCATACGTTGCGAAAAAGCAAGTGCTTATATGCTGCACAAAGGTTTTAAAAATGTTTTTCACCTTGAGGGCGGCATTATCAATTATGCGCAACAAATAAAAGATGCAGGACTTGAAAGCAAATTTATTGGAAAGAATTTTGTTTTTGACGACAGGCTTGGGGAGCGTATAACCGAAGATGTTATTGCCAAATGCCACCAGTGCGGCAAGCCGGCAGACAGTCATACCAATTGTAAAAATGATGGATGTCATTTGTTGTTTATTCAGTGCGAAGCCTGTGCAACAAAATATGATGGTTGTTGCAGCGAAGAATGCCAAACTGTATACAATATGCCGTTAGCAGAACAAAAAGAATTGCGCAAAGGCATTGATAAAGGCATGATGGTGTTTAATAAAAGCCGCAAAAGATTAAGGCCAACACTTGAAGAATTAAAAGCCGAAAAACAAAATAAGAAAGAATAGACAATGCTTCTTAAACAACTAATCTTATTTTGTTTCTGCTTTATTACAATTAGTTTTTCTGGCTGCACAATGCTTTTCTATGCCTATATACGAAATGCAACAAATACAGCAGCAGTAATAGATGTAAAGTTGCTTAGTAAAAGCTCAATGAAAACGCTTCCTAACAGGGTAAAAGTAGCAGATAAGGTTGTAGTTTTTAAAAGTGGTTTCAGGCAAAATTTTTATAAAACCTACCCAGTAACCTGGATAGACACTACCCATTTTTCATTTGTTATTATGCCGGGTACAAGCATCGACCTTACCGATGTGGCGGGCAAGTTTGTAAATGCTCATCCCAGGGAAGATGTGCTGGTAACAGTTACACTCAATTATAAAATAGATACGCTGATAAATGGCTATCGCGACTTCAGGCATGAAAAATTCGGCTACAAAAATGTTGGTGTGTCTGTACCGGTATTGTATTATGATGTAGTAGAGAAGTAATCAAACTATATTTTCAAAAACTATTTCATACTAATCCATTTCAAACAAACGGGGCTGCCCACTTCAATTTTTTTACCAGTGTCTGTTAAAAGGCCGGTTGTTTTATTGCGTTTAAAAATAATAATGTTATCACTTTGCTGGTTGGCAACCAATAAAAAATTTCCTGAAGGATCAAGACTAAAATTACGTGGGGCTATGCCAAGGGTAGATTGGTAGCCTACAGTGGTGAGTTTGCCATTGGCAGCATTGATTTTAAAAATGGTAATGGTGTTTGCATCACCACGATTACTACAATATAAAAATTTTCCGTCGGCAGAAGTATGTATATCTGCGCTGCCCATAAAACCTTTGAAACCTGGTTCAGCGGCACTAATGGTTTGCACATGTTTTAATTTGCCACTTGTTAATTTATAAGCAACCACTGTTCCTGTTAATTCTTCCATTACATAGACATACTGGTTATTGGCTGAAAAAGTAATATGCCTTGGGCCACCGCTATCTGGTGAAGCAATATAAGGTTGTTTGCCATCTGTTAGTTTTCCGGTTACACTATTAAATGAATAAATCATTGTTTGATCCATACCAAGATCTGGCGTAAACAGAAACTTATTATCTGCCGAAAAAAAAGTTGAATGCACATGCGCTTTTTCCTGGCGTTGTTTATTAGGTCCGCTGCCGGTGTGTTGTATAAACTGGTTGCTGGTTCCTAAGCCGCCACCGTTTTTTACAGGCATAATGCTAAGGCTGCCCCCGCTATAATTGGCAACTGCCAGCCATTTGCCTGTTTTATCTGTTTCAACAAAACACGGGTCACTTCCACCGGATGGCTGCTGGTTTATAAAAGTAAGTTCACCGGTTTTTTTATTAAAAGTATAAGCACTTACCTGCCCCTCTGTATTTTCTAATGCTGCGTAAACATATTGTTGTTTAGGAGATACTGCAAGAAAAGAAGGGTTGGATGCTTTTATTTTGCTTTTATAAGTTGAGTTGCCGTTTGTGCTGTTAAAGTCGTAAACATAAATACCTTCACTCTTGCCTTTTGTATAAGTGCCAATAAGAAGATAGCTGGTTTGTGCACTAGCAGAAAAAAAGGTTAACAAAGCGAATAAGTGGAAAATAAGTTTCATTGCCGGATGCTTTAATTTTAAATTACAGGGCACATAAAGATAGGGTGCTAAAATGTAATTGAAATAAAAAGTGGTTTAAATAACAAGGTACACAACAGGTTTAAAAAGTTTTGAAGAAGTGCAGTATAAATCTATTTATTATCTTCTCTCAATTTGTTTGCTGATTGCAATTGCTAATGCATGCACAACTGCTCAAGAAAAAATCAAACCGGATGATTTCAGGAGTTTGATACCAGCATTTGTAAAAGACACCTTTTATCTTTCCCCCGAGAATCAGTACTCTTCTGCAAAGGCAAAGCTTGGGCGTTATTTTTTTTACGACAGGCGCATGTCTGTTAATCAAACTAAAGCTTGCGCCACCTGTCATGCACCGGAATTTTCATTTACAGATAGCTACCGGCGTTCTATAGGTGCGTTGGGAGATAATGTGCAGCACAATGCGCCACCAATAATCAACATTGTGTTTAATAAATACCTTACTGCTGCTGATTCTTCTTTGCATTTTCCTGAACAGCAGATCAACAATCCTATGTTTCATAATAAACCTGTAGAACTGGGTTGGGAGGGCAATCAAATCATAATTCTATCGAGGTTAAAAAAAGATAGTTTGTATAACAGTGAGCTGCACTTGCTTTTTCCAAACGATAAAGACCCTTTTACCATTAAAAATATCCAGGATTGCATCAGCAATTTTGTAAAAACAATAGTAAGTTTTAATTCTTCTTACGATAGATATGTTTCAAATAATGATACTCCAGCATTATCTCCAGCGCAGCAAAGAGGAATGCAATTGTTTTTTTCAGATAAACTTCATTGCAATTCTTGTCATGGGGGAATTAATTTTTCTGCGCCATCTGTAAAAGATAAAAATGGAGTTGCTGCATATTACCAAAATACTGGCTTATATAATATAGATAATAAAGGCAGTTATCCTGAAACTGATAATGGGTTGTTTGAATTTACAAAGCAACAAGCAGATATTGGTAAATACCGTATACCGACGCTTCGCAATCTTGCATTTACTGCGCCTTACCTGCACGATGGATCTGCAGCAAGCCTGAACGATGTAATTAGCATCTATGAAAACGGTGGTAGAAACAATACTACGGGCCTGCATATTGGTGACGGCAGAACCAATCCATACAAGAGTCCTTTAATTGCAGGTTTTGTTATAAACGGGCAGCAAAAAAAAGATCTGATTTCGTTTTTGTTAAGTCTTTCAGACAGCTCGGTTTGCACAAATAAAGCCTTTAGTAACCCTTTTTTAAAAGATGAAACTCGTCAGTAGCACTCAAATAAGCTTTGCCTTTCTGTTTTTTGAATAAGTGCATACACCTAATTTTTTTATTCTAGTCACTTTGAAAAATCTAAATACTGCTGAAAATACGGTCATAAAAAACAACCCCTATTTTTATACTAAACACGGTCTTTTTTTGCTGTTTCGGAATCCTGCAATTGGGCATGAAAAATTCCTATTTTAAACATATACCTGGAACAAAAATTAATGTTTTGAACCACTACTTTGATTTAAATCAATTGACCAGCAGCTGATTAAATAGGTTATCCACAGGCTAATTCATTTGTCTAAGTAATTCTATCTAAAATCGACAACAATAATCCAATAATCGATCATAGTATTTCACTCGTCTAAAAGCACTTACCAACACTTAGTAACTCACGTATATCATAGTAGTTTTGCATAGTAGACAGTATTTATACCGTCTGCAGAAATAGCGAAACCGTACCTTTTTATGAAAAAGAACTTTTACCTTATCCGCTTTGCATTTATAATACTATGTGCATTTACTTTTAAAACGATGGATGCCCAGGTATCCGGAACTGTGTTCCGCGATATGAACTCAGATGGTGTTCAGCAAACTGTCAATCCCATTGAGCCAGGTGTATATGGTGTTACTGTAAAAGCATACAACGCGGCCAATAGTCTTATTGCAACAGCAACAACTGATGCGGCAGGATTTTATAGTTTCAGTGCAGCGCAAATACCTTCTGGTATGGCAGCAAGGCTTGAGTTTTCTGCAACAGCAGGAGACTACCCATCTAAAAGGGCTGCTGCTAACAGAAGTAATATACAGTTTGTTTCAGGAGGTGCTTCAGCAGTTAATATAAACTATGCAATCGCCACAAAAAAATTATTATCAGATAACAGTAACCCGTATGTAGCAACTACTGCTGCAACCAATGGTGATGCACTTGCAACAGGTGCAGGCAATGCTGGTGATAACAACAACCTTTATGTATTTCCTTACGATTTGAGCGGTAATGGTGGAGCAACACGCAGAACAAAGAACCAGTTTACCGGTTCTGTTTTTGGTCTTGCATGGCAACGTGAGTCGCGTACATTATTACTTGCTGCATATCTTAAAAGGCACGCAGGTTTTGGTCCCGGTGGCATTGGTGCCATTTACCAGAGCCAGATCAGTACTTCAGGCGTTCCTTCTAATCCCTCTTTATTGCTTGATGTTACAGCACTTGGTATTAATGTTGGTGCAGATCCAAGAGTAAATCCTTTACCGGCTGCATCTAATGCCCCAAATACAGATATTGGTGTTTTTGCTGAAGTAGGTAAAAGAGGTATTGGTGGAATTGAACTTGCTGATAATGGAAGGGATTTGTATATCGTAAATATGTACGAGAAAAAATTACAACGCATTAATATAGGCAACCCTATTAAAGCATCTTTCACCAGTGCAGATGTTACTGGTTCGTGGTCAATACCAGATCCAGGTATTGCTGGCACCAACTGGCACCCAATGGCGTTAAAAGCACATGCTGGTAAAATGTATATTGGTGGTATTTGTACAAAAGAAATTACTACTGCTTCAGTTCCGTCTGATACAAATAATTTAAGTGGAGTAGTATACGAGGTAGATATTAAATCTGCATCGCCTTCTTTTACTGAAGTGATGCGTTTTCCTATAACACACAGAAGAGGTTTTACAAATGCTGATTACCGTTACCAGGATAGAAATAACTACTGGAGTGCATGGCAGAACAATGGTGATATTTCTATTGGCGGCCCATTGCGTAATGGGTTGATTGGTACGCTTACGGGAAACAATGCAACAGGTATATATTATTCTCAGCCATTGTTCAGCAGTATAGAATTTGATGTGGATGGTTCTATGATAGTTGCCTTGCGTGACCGTTTTGGCGACCAGGGTGGTTATGCCAATTATTTTGAATCTGGTAATGTAAGTGGTGAAACGTACAGAGTACTTTCTTCCGGAGAGATATTAAGAGCAGGAAAAAATAACAGTGGCTGGACAATTGAAAACAATGGTAGCGTATCAAGTTCAGGCGTTACTACTACTACACCTGGTGTAACTGATAACAATCCGTTATTGTCAGGTTCATTTCTTGGAAGAATAGGTTCGCCATGGGGTGGAAGTTATGGCCCGGGTGGTGGTTATTATTATTACAACCAAAACTTTACCAATACAGGTGTTCCTGCAGCGTTTGCCGGCAGCACCAATACATCGCATTACTTAAAAACAAACGGTGGCCTTGCGCTATTGCCAGGTTTTAATGAAGTAATGATGACTTCTATAGACCCTATTAATACATCCTTTAGCAATGGTCTTTTAAAAAGCTTTAATCTTGGCGCAAATGCAGGTAATATGTCTGGCGCAATGGCTTTGATACAATCTGTAAGTGGCGACCCAAGCAATATGGGTAAAGCTGCAGCATTAGGTGATCTTGAAGTATTGCTTGATGCGCAGGCTGTTGAAATTGGTAACCGTGTTTGGAATGACCTGAACGGAAACGGAAGACAGGATGCTGATGAACCCGGAATTGCAGGTGTAACAGTAGTTTTAAGAAGCCCGGGCAATGACGGCGTTTATAATAATGGTGATGATCAAACGTGGACAGTTACTACCGATGCAAATGGCAATTACTATTTTGATAATAGTTTTGTAAACGACAACCGTCTTCCTGCATCATGGATTGGCGTTAGCAATACCAACTCTGGCATATTGCCAGGGTTTGAATATAAGGTTGAAATCAATGGTGCGCAAGCCCCGTTAACCGGTTTATTGCTTACGGCGGCGCATGCTGCTGCTGACGAGATTGACAGTGATGGTTCTTATAATGTAACCAAGGCAGAATATATCATTAACCCAGGTGGTTCAACTGCGGCAAACAGCAGTTTTGAAAACAACTATAATATTGATTTTGGTTTTAGCAATAACACATTGCTTGCTGCCAATAAACTTGATCTTACTGCAAATCTGGTAAGCAGCAATGTAAAACTACAATGGACAACTGTTTCAGAATTGAATGTGAGCTATTATACATTGGAAAGAAGTACAGACAACAAACAGTTTGCTGCTATTGGTGCTACAGTGTCTAAAGGCAATGGAGATTTCACTTATAATTTTACGGATGATATTGAAAACCTTGCAGCATCTAAAATTTATTACAGACTTAAAGTTGTTGATAACAATGGCAACATACATTATTCAGCTACAGTTTCTGTAAACAGTAAACTGGTATCAAAAGTTACTGTTACACCAAACCCATTTGTTTCCTTTATACAGGTGCAGGCGCCTTCTGATAGAAGTAGCAATGCCACTTTGCGCATTGTAAATGCAGGCGGGCAGGTTATTTACAGCAGGAACGTACAAATGGTACAAGGTCAGAATAGTTTTACCATAGATGGTCTTGGTAGTACAGCCAAAGGAATTTATTTCTTTGAACTGCAAAATGGCAACATCATTACCCGGGAAAAAATAATGAAGCAATAATTAATGAAACAATAAACCTATTCAAATACTATTCAAATACGTACCCTCATCAATCCGTGCTCTATCTGTTATCAATACACTCCTTAACCGGAGTGTATTTTTTTTGATAGGCAAAGTGCATTATGCAAGTTTATCCAGGGAGGCTACAACAAGATCGTAAGTTTGTTTTTCTGTCATTGGTTGCGGAACAAATTTTTTACCAATTACTTTTTCGTATAGCTCAATATATCTTTTGCTGATGGTATCAATCCATTCAGCTTTCATTTCTGGTACAGTTTGTCCTTCTTTGCCCATGAAATTATTTGCTATCAGCCATTCTCTTACAAATTCTTTACTGAGTTGTTTTTGTTTTTCACCTTTAGCCTGTCTTTCTTCAAATCCATCTGCATAAAAATACCTTGATGAATCCGGCGTATGTATTTCATCCATCAGGTAAATGGTATCGCCAATTTTTCCAAATTCATATTTTGTGTCTACCAATATTAACCCCTGTTGCTTTGCTATTTGTTTTCCTCTTTCAAATAATTGCAACGTATATTTTTCCAGCACTGCCCAATCTTCCGGAGTGGCAAGGCCGGTCTTAAAAATATCTTCTTTGCTAATGTCTTCATCATGTCCTTCATCAGCTTTTGTAGAAGGAGTAATGATTGGCTTAGGAAAAAAATCATTTTCTTTCATTCCTTCCGGCATTGTAATACCGCAAAGCGTTCGCTTGCCACTGTTATATGTTCTCCATGCATGGCCGGTAAGATTGCCCCTTACTACCATTTCAATTTTAAATGGCACGCACTTTTTTCCAATAGATACATTGGGTGCCGGAACAGACGTAAGCCAATTTGGGCAAATGTCTTTTGTAGCATCCAGCATGTATGCAGCTATTTGGTTTAGCACTTGTCCTTTAAAAGGGATGGGGTGGGGAAGGATAACATCAAATGCGGAAATGCGGTCCGATGCAATCATTACGAGTAATTGATCGTTAATAGTATAAACGTCTCGTACTTTGCCACTATAAAACTTGCTTTGATTGGGAAAACTGAATTGTGCCATGCCCCGAAATTACGTGGCATGCATATACGGTAAGGTTTAAAATATCAACAGCAGGTGCTTGTTTGTGCAAAAATTAATTTTTTGCGGGGATATTTACAAATTGTACTTTGTCCCCAATTGTTTTAACAAAAACGCCATTATGAAAAAAAGCCAACGCTATCTCGCTTTGCTGCTGATTGCATTTGTGCTCACCCTCACCGCCACTGCCCAAACAATTATTATTACAGGAAATGTAAAAAACAGTGGTAATAAAGATGCAGTTCCAGCAGTATCAGTTACTGTTAAAGGCTCCTCAGCCGGTACATTTACAAATGAAAAAGGTGATTTTAAACTCGTCACCTCGCAAAAACTCCCGGTTACACTTATTATCTCCTCCATTGGTTTTGAAACAAAAGAAGTAACCGTAACCAATCTTTCTACACCAGTTCAGGTTGATTTTGTTCCCACTTCTGCTCTAGGTACTGAGGTGGTAGTATCTGCCAGCAGGGTTCCGCAGCGTATACTGGAATCACCCGTTTCTATTGAAAGGATTAGCGCTGCCAACATCCGCAATGCACCCGCCGCATCTTATTATGATGTATTGACGAACTTAAAAGGAGTAGACGTTGTAACATCGTCACTTACTTTTAAAACACCTACTACACGTGGTTTCAGCGGAAGTGGTAACACCCGCGTAAACCAGTTGGTTGATGGAATGGATAACCAGGCCCCCGGCCTTAACTTCTCGGTTGGCGGTGTGGTTGGTTTAACTGAACTTGATGTTGATAATATAGAATTACTGCCCGGCGCTTCATCTGCACTTTACGGACCAGGTGGTATGAATGGAACGATTCTTATCAGCAGTAAAAACCCTTTTAAATACCAGGGCCTTTCTTTCCAGGTTAAAGAGGGTATTATGAATACGGATAGCCGTTTCAGGTCTTTATCACCTTATCATAACTGGAGTGTAAGATGGGCTGAAAAAATATCAGACAGGTTTGCTTTTAAAATAGGTATGGAGCTGGTTGCTGCAAAGGACTGGCTGGGTTACGATAAAAGAAATTATTCTCGCACAGGCACAAACGGAAAAATTATTGACGGAGACCGTGCTACCGATCCTAACTATGACGGTGTAAATGTATATGGTGATGAAACCACTGCAGATATCCGTGCAAATGTATTTCCCGGCCTTGCCGCACAGGCCCCTTTCCTGAAAGGATTTTTAGATACACTCAATGGCGGAAGACCTATTAACGTATCACGTACAGGTTACAATGAAAATGAAGTTGTAAACGGTAATACGCTCAACTATAAATTAACCGGTGCACTTCATTATAAACTTTCTGCAAAAACAGAAGCTATTCTTGCCGGCCATTGGGGTACTGGTAATACAGTTTACACCGGTAGCGAAAGATATAGCCTTAAAGAATTGAAAATTGGCCAGTATAAGATTGAGATAAATAACCCCAACTGGATGCTGAGGGCTTATACAACGCAGGAAAATGCAGGCGAATCTTATAATGCTACTGTAACTACCCGCCTTGTAAATGAAGCATGGAAGCCAAGTGGTGGCGCCACTGGCTGGTTCTCTCAATACGCACAGGCATATGTAGCATCCCGCCTTACAGGCGCAACAGATTTTACAGCGCAAACGCAAGCACGTGCAGTTGCTGATATTGGAAGGCCTTTAGGAAATTCGGATCAGTTTAAAACTTTACTTAACCAGGTAAGGAGTGTACCTATATCTAAAGGTGGTGGTCTTTTCATAGACAAAACCAACCTGTACATGATAGAAGGACAGGCAAACCTGAGTTCTGTAACCAAAAAAGTTGCAGACATCATTGTAGGCGCCAATTATAAGAAATATGTGCTGAACAGTGAAGGAACATTGTTTGCAGACAGCACGGGCAAAATTGGCATCAACGAATTTGGCGCTTATGCACAGGCATCAAGGGCTTTGTTTAATGATGTGCTGAAACTGCAGGTAAGCGGCCGTTACGATAAGAACCAAAACTTTAAAGGCAAGTTTACACCAAGGGTAACTATGGTATTTAAAGTTGCTGAAAACAATAATATCCGTTTAAGTTACCAGACCGCTTATCGTTTTCCAAGTACACAACAACAATGGATCAATCTTAACATTGGTTCCAACACACAGCTAATTGGTGGTAATAAAAATTTCCTCGATTTTTATCACCTCAAAACAACACCTACATACGAGCTTAGCAATACGCTACCAACAACCGTAAATACTACAGCTTATTCTTTCCCAGAGTCAAAACCAGAATCGGTAACCACATATGAACTTGGTTATAAAGGTTTGCTGGGTAAAAATTTGCTGATAGACATGTATGGATATTATGGAGAATACAAAGATTTTCTCTACCGCACACTGGTTATACAACCCACAAGCGGAAATGTACAGGATGTAGTTACTGCATTAGCTAATGGTGTACCGGCAAGTAATGTTGGAAGAATATTCTCAGTACCTGCCAACACAACAAGCAAGGTTAAAACCTATGGTTTTGGTTTGTCTCTTGATTACCGTTTGCCACGCGGATTTATTATCAGTGGTAATCTTTCTTCTGATAACTTAAAAGACGATGGTGGTTTCAGGTCTTCATTCAGCACTCCAAAATACAGGACTAACCTTTCGCTTGCTAACACTGGCTTTGGAACAGGTAAAAGAATTGGCTTTAATATTACATGGCGCTGGCAGGATTCGTTTTATTATGATGGTGATTTTGGTAATGGCGATATACCTGCTTACAGCACAGTGGATGCACAGGTTAGCTATAAAATACCTGCTACAAAATGTGCACTTAAAATTGGTGCAAACAATTTGTTGAACCAGTATTATGTAAACGCAATTGGCAACTCAATGGTGGGTGGCCTTTACTATGTAGCGTTTGCTTACAATGTATTTTAATAATTAATTTAAATCGTATTTATGAATAGCATAAAAAATATTAAAAACGGTTGTATAGCAATTGTTACGATGCTTGTATTGTTTACATCGTGTAATAAATTGTATACAGATCCTACACCACTGCCAATACCAACTACCCCTGCAGGTAATACACTGGCTAAGGTAATAGCTGCTACACCAACAGACAGTTTGTATTACAGGCTGATTATAAAATCAGGAATATTAACTGCAACGCCTGCTACTATAACAGATTCGTCATTGCGTTTTACCATGTTTGTACCAGATAATAATGCAATGAAAGTTTTCATCAATGGCCTTTCAGGCGGCGCTGTTCCTATTAATGCGCCAGATGCAGTTTTCTCTGGTTTTATTACAGCAAATATTCCGGCAGCAAACGCTTTGGGTATTGTAAGTTATAATACTATGCCACAAGCAATAACAACGGCAAGTTTTTTAAACAGCACTAAAACGATTCCCAATTTTCAATACCCAAGTATTTTAAACCCGGCGCCATCGCTTAGTGCATTATTGAGGCTTACAACTTTTCCGGCTAAAAATGCAGGCTTTGCATTTGTAAATAATGTACCGCTTTCATCAGTGGATGCACCAGCCACCAATGGTGTTATTCACCATACTGCTGCTGTAGTTGTTCCTCCAACTCAAAGTTTATGGGGAAGGATAAGCACAGACCCTGATATGACTTATTTTAAAGCTGCCATTATTCGTGCAGATAGTGGTACTGCGGTTGCACCTTCTACTGTTGGATTTTTACAAGGTGCGCTGGATAATATTGGCGCTAACCTTACCACATTTGTTCCAAAAGATTCTGCAATGCAGGCTGCACTTACCGGCTTAATTGCACAAGGATTGATTGCACAGGGTGTTCCGCCCGCTACCGCATTGGCGCAGGCTGCGGCACTTGCTTCTACACCAGCTGTATTTTCAAATCCATTATTGTATGGGGCTATAACTGCTACAACTGTAAAAGGAATTGCAGTGTACCATATTTTAGGCACAAGGGTGTTTACAGCTAACATGCCTTCTACTGCTACATTCTATACAACTTTGCTAAACTCAGCAGTTCCATTGCACCCGGGTGTAAGCATACAGGTTACATTTACAGGACCGGTTGTAACTGCTGCAACGGTAAAAGGTGTGGCCAATACAACCGGGTCTAATTTTATACTAAACCCAACGCCATTATCAGGTTCAAGCGATCAGCTTTCTACCAATGGTGTCTTGCATAAAATAGACCAGGTATTGCTGCCGCAATAAAGAAAGCTACGAGCTATTAGCTGCTAGCTATGAGCTAAGGGTTGATGATGTTGTAAAAGTGTTGACTGTTTTAAATTGCAATAAACGTAAACAAGTTTTAAAACTGAGCTTACAAATAAAAAATCCCCGCAGTAATAGCGGGGATTTTTTTATCTGAGAAAGAATTCTTAGCGCATCAAAATATTTTTATACGAGATGACTTTCGGCTTGCAGCTAGTAGCTTAAAGCTTGTAGCTCTAGCTATACGTTAAACCTAAAATGCATTACATCTCCGTCTTTCACCAAATATTCTTTGCCTTCAATTCTTAATTTACCAGCATCACGTGCGGCAGCTTCAGAACCATACTGTACATAATCGTTATAGCCTATTACCTCTGCTTTAATAAATCCTTTTTCAAAATCGGTATGTATAACACTTGCGGCTTGCGGTGCTTTCCATCCTTCGTGTATTGTCCATGCACGAACTTCTTGTACACCGGCAGTAAAATAAGTATAGAGCTGAAGCAGTTTATACGCAGAGCGAATGAGTTTATTAAGTGCAGGTTCTGTCATTTTATATTCATCCATAAATAACTGCCTGTCGTCTTCATTGTCCATTTCTGCAATTTGAGCTTCAATAGAATTATTCATTACAATAACCTGTGCGTTTTCTGCAGCCACTGCAGCTATCAGTGCATCAGAATATTTATTGCCGGTATGCATGAAAGCTTCATCAACATTGGCAACATACAATACTGGTTTATCTGTCAGCAGCATTAAATCTGCAATAGCATTTTTTTCTTCTTTATCCAGTTTCATTTCGCGGATGTTGCGGCCCTGGTCCAGATGCTGTTTGCAACGTTTCAATACTTCGTATTCTGCTTTTGTTTTTGCATCCGCAGTTTTCAATAGCTTTTCTGCTCTTGATAATTTCTTCTCAACACTTTCAAGATCTTTCAACTGCAGTTCTGTATCAATAATGTCTTTATCGCTTACAGGATTGATGGCACCTTCATCACGCAAAATATTTTCATCTTCAAAACAACGGATTACATGTACAATAGCATCCACTTCACGAATATTGGCAAGAAATTTATTGCCCAGTCCTTCGCCTTTGCTTGCGCCGCGAACAAGGCCTGCAATGTCTACAATTTCTATTTGTGTAGGAACGGTACGGTTTGGTTTCACCAGTTCTGCAAGTTTATCGATGCGTTCATCAGGCACGTTTACTAAGCCCGTATTTGGTTCAATAGTGCAGAAACGGTAATTGCTGGCCTGCGCTTTTGCGCTGGTGCTTACCGCGTTAAATAAAGTTGATTTACCCACATTTGGCAATCCTACAATTCCGGCTTTTAAACCCATGTCAATTATTTTTTAGAGGCGCAAAGATAAGGAACAACAGCCACACAGCTAAGGCGTAATTAAAGCTATTCATCCTCACCCAAAATACGCCGAATATGTTGTTTGTATTGCTTGAAATACAGAGTGATAAAATCCGTTTATACCAATAATGCTGATGCGCTGATATATTCAGTGGATCAATTAACTTCATCGTTCAATCAATTCGTTTCTATGGCATTAAGCAGGATTTGGAGTGCTTTTATTCTGGTAGCAGTTTTAACGGCGGCAATAAAATTTATTGCTGGCAATGAAAAGCAGGTAATCAGCTCCATGGTAACGGGAAAGAAAGGCGATTCTATACAGGTGAAAGAATATGCTGTTGCAAACGCCCCGGTTGCCTTAAAGCAGGCTCTTGATACAAGCCAGCGGGTACAGCGTGGTGATACAACTTTTAAGAAAGAAGGAGAAAAAATAACAGGCGTTAAAGTTCAGGCAGCAAATGGTATAATAGATACGTGCTGGGATGCTGTAGAAATTTGTTTGCGATTGATTGGCATACTGGCTTTGTTTATCGGGTTAATGAACATTGCAGAAAAGGCAGGGGGCATACGATTGCTGTCGAGAATTGTTGGGCCGTTTTTTTCAAAATTGTTTCCCGGTGTTCCGAAAGGTCATCCTGCTATGGGGCATATGATTATGAATTACTCAGCCAATTTGCTTGGACTTGATAATGCCGCCACGCCATTTGGTTTAAAAGCAATGGAAAGCCTGCAGGAACTGAATACAAATAAAGAAGTAGCAACTGATGCGCAGATTATGTTTTTGTGTTTGCATGCGGCAGGGCTTAATATTATCCCGATTAGTGTTATAGCAATCCGTGCATCGCAACATGCAAGCAATCCTACAGATGTTTTTATTCCGTGCATGATTGTAACTTTTGTTGGCACTATTGCAGCTATGCTGATTGTTTCCTTCAAACAAAAAATAAACCTGCTGCAACCTGTTATTCTTGTTTGGGTATTGTCAATATCTGTTCTTATAGCCTTGCTGGTATATTATGTAGCTTCTTTAAACGCAGCAGGCGTTCAGTATTTTTCAAGTGTATTGAGCAATGGATTAATACTACTCGTTTTCTTATTGATAATAGCAGGAGGGGTGTATAAAAAGATAAATATTTTTGATGCTTTTATTGATGGGGCAAAATCTGGTTTTGATACGGGCATACGCATTATTCCATACCTGGTTGGGATACTGGTAGCCGTTAGTATGCTGCGTACCAGCGGCGCATTTGATGTGGTGATAAACGCTATAAAAGGCTTTTTTGCTTTTTTAGGTGCGGATACACGTTTTGTGGAAGGGTTGCCAACGGCTTTAATAAGACCATTAAGCGGTGGTGCTTCAAGAGGAATGATGGTTAGCACAATGACAACCTACGGTCCTGATTCATTTGCCAGCCGGCTTTCAGGAATTTTACAAGGCGCTGCCGATACTACTTTTTATGTAATTGCTGTTTACTTTGGGTCTGTAAACATTAAAAACACCCGGTATTCTATTGGGGCTATGTTGCTGGCAGATCTTGTAGGTATAATTACAGCTATATTATTGGCGTATTTGTTTTTTGGATAATTAGTATTTAGGTATTGCTGATTTTGTGATTGAGTGATTTCGTTATTTTTTTGGATGTAATATTTTCAGTAATCACAAAATTCCAAAATCCCTAAATCAATTATAAGCTTTCCTGATCTGTACATCTGCGGCTATCATTATTATAAAGTATAAAGGCTAAGAGTTTTTCTTTTAAAAAAAATCTTAGCCTTTAATTCAAGTAACGCTTCCTGTAAAATTATTTCACTTTTATTGTTGCAGTACGTACAACACTTTTTGTATTCACATTCAGGATTTCATAATCCAGTTTTATAGAAGTGCCGCTCGTAAGCGCTGCCCCAACTGTATAAGGCACCAACAGAGTATCCAATTTTTTTATGTTTGAATAAGCTGATGCATACGGATATGTGTTCACCTTGTTTTTTGCGCCAGTACCTATTGTTTCATATAAATTGATTTCTTTAACTGGGTCAACAGAAAAAAACTGAAGTTCAGTTTTAAATGTAGCACCCGCTGCGTAAGAACGTGCATTAATGGCTAAGTTGTCTGCCATGTCTACTAATGCATTGGTAGATACAGGGAGGTACAAACCCATGCTTACACTTTGATCCTTTATATAATCTTTTGATTTTTCGCAGGACACAATGCTGCTGGCTGCTATAACAAATAGTATAAAGAGATATGTATTTTTCATTGTTTCATTTTTAAATTGTAAAAGAACTTATTTATCCCACCAAACTTTCTGATCGAGTGCCAGCACTTCTGTTTGTGCGTTGGGGTTTCGGTTCAGTTCATCCTGCGGGTAAAAAGATCTCCTTATAAAATTGCCATTCAGTTCAAGGTTTTGGTTAAGTGGAACAGCCATGCCCTTAAAAATTGCAGGGTTATAATCATACCTTCTTGTATCTACCCAGGCTTCAGGGTTAAGGAATAAAGCAATTTGTTTTTCACGCATAATAAGTTCCATTGTAAGTCCTGCCGGGCCAACAGCAACAAGCGGATTGGTAGTATAAGCAGTTATAGATGCACCGGGCACTCCAACCTTGGTCATATTTGCGGTTATGCCTGCCAGGTAGGCGTCGTAAGCGGCTTGTGTGCTTCCAACAGAAGTAGTACTGCCACCATTGGCAATAAAACGTGCTTCTGCTTCTATAAATTTCTGTTCTGCATAAGAGGCCATTAGGAGAGGAGCGCCAGTCTTTGCAAAAAATGTATTTACCGTAAGGTCTGTTGTATTGCCCGTTGTGCTTGATCCATTTGGCAAACCTATATAAGATGCTGCTGTTTTTTTATCGATAAGAATACCAATACGCGGATCAACAAGACCGGGATAGCCTGTACCATTAAGCGCATCTACAAAACGTTTTGAAGGTGTAATGGTAAAGTTGCCGGTTAATATCCTGTTGGATACATTTACCTGCCAGGGATTGAGATTTTTATCGTTATACACCAATTGCAAATCTTTTGAAGTAGGTGTCATTGCATTGGTAAGCGCAGTTAACGCACTGGTAGCAGCCGCACTTGCGCCTTTTTTTGTAGTATGAATGTATAACCTTGCTTTTAGCAGGTAAGCAGTCTGTCTCCATTGCGTCATATCTCCCCCAAAAATCAAATCATCTGTTGCCGGTTTTAAATTTGCCGGGTTTGTTTGCTGACTTTCAGCAATGGCTTCATCCAGCATTTTTTGCATCAACGGATAAAGATCTTCCTGCTTATCGTAATGCGGATATAAAACTGCAGGTGCCTGAAAGGCTTCACTGTTAGGAACATTACCCCATGTATCTGTAGCAAGTGCCATATTCAGTACGAACAGAATTTTTCCGATAGAAGAATAAAATGGCGAGCCCTGTGAAGCAGCTTTTGTAATGATAATCTTGCTGTTTGTTAATGCAGTAAGATAGATAACCTGGTATGCAGTGCCCATTCGTACATCACGGTTCTGATCGTCATTGATTGGGCCGCTTGCATACGAAGCCATCTGTTCACTAAATAGCGTAGTAGTATATGCTACCCAGAAATGACTGTTTGCAGTAGCATTTTCTACTGCTGGCAATAATGTATTTAAAGTAGCATCTGCGGGCTTATTGGGATTGACATTTACATTGCCGCTTTCTACATATTTCTTACAGCTGCTCATTGCAAACAGTGCAATGACAACTATCGTATATTTTACAATTTTGATTTGCATGCTGTAGTTTTTAAAAGTTAAGATTAAGGGTGGCGATTACGGAACTGTAGTTGGGAATATTGCTTCCGGTGTATCCATACACGTTATAGCCAGCACCAAATGCATTTGTACCAGGATCATATCCCTTAAATGGTGTCCATAAAATAAAATTACTTGCCGTAATGTTGAGGTTAGCACCTTTAATAAAAGCCGCTTTCTTCATAATACTAGAAGGGAATTCATAGGCAATGCTCACGTTCCTCAACCGAAGCCAGCTTGCATCCTGTAATATAACATCGGCTATATTGTTAAAGAAGTTTGCATTCCTGTAATAGTTAAAATCTACCAGCGCAGGTATGTCATTTACTTTACCATCAGTTTTTACCCCTTTAAAAACCACGTTCACATCTCTGGTTTCAGTAATTTTTAATACGCCGTTGCGAATAGAATTGCGCATGGTTACGTCAAACATATCGCCGCCTTTTTTATATTCCAGTAAGAAAGCGAGTGTAAACTGTTTCCATGTTATGCTGCTGCCTACGCTTCCAATCCAGTCGGGCAACGCATTGCCTACCTTTACAAATGTTCTTGTATAATCAGGGAAACCCTGAGCATTTACGATAACATTACCTGCAGCATCTCTCTGGTAAGCTGTTCCGTATAAATCACCGGCAGATCCGCCAACAGTAAGTTTGTTAGAAATGCGGCCTTCATCATAAAACACAATTTCTGTTATACCATCTTTAATAGCCAGAACCTTGCTTTTATTTTGCGACCAGTTTACAATTACATTCCAGCGCAGGTTTTGTGTTCTTATGATATCGCCATTAATACCAACTTCCACACCTGTATTTTGTATGGTGCCGGCATTGGTATTGTATTGAGAAAAACCGCCAGTATAAGAAATAGGCACAGGTATAATCTGGTCTACGTTTTTGCTTTTGTAATAAGATACATCAAGATTTATCCTGTCTTTTAAAAAGCGCAACTCTGTACCTATCTCAAATGATTTTTGTTTTTCCGGTTTCAGGTTGGGATCTGAATAATCGGTTGTTTGTAAAAAACCGGGGATGCTTCCAAAAGGAAAGCCTGTTGCTGATTGAAAATAAGGGCCGTTGTAAGATATCGGTGCATCTTTACCAACTTGTGCATACGATGCACGAAGTTTACCATAACTAAGTACCGAGCCAGATAAATGGTGCAGGTCTGTAAATACGTAACTTAAACTTGCAGAAGGATAGAAGAACGAATTGTTTGCTTTTGGTAAAGTTGAGCTCCAGTCGTTGCGGCCAGTCAGTTCAAGAAAAATAGCATTTTTGAAACCGATTTTAAAATCCGCAAATATACCTGCGTATTTGCGCCGAAGCGTGGTTCTTGAATTGTAAAGGTTTGCTGTATTGCTCAGGTCATAAAAGCCTGGCAATGCAAATTTTTCTCCTCTGGCACTTAAGATATCCGTATACGTATTCTGGATATTGTTTCCTATCATTAATGAGTAGTCGAAATCTGTTCCTGCCTTGTCTGTATAAGTAAGGTAAACATTTGAGTTAATATCCCTGAAAGTAACCCTGTCTTCTGCTATAAAACCTCCGGTAGCATTGGCAAGATCAAGCGTTGTAGGATCTCCGGGATAGCGTGGCCCGGGTACTATACGGGTTCTTAAATCTGAATAGAAATCGCCGCCAATTTTATAATCGAGCTTTAGTTTTGGTAAAATACTCCAGGAAAAACCAAGGTTGCCAAACACACGTGAAAGATTGCTTTTTTGCTGGCTAAAATGTGCAACATAAATTGGGTTATCAATAACACCCGGAGAAAAAACTTTCATGCTGCCATCAGTGTTTAAATAATCACGAACATCAAAAGTGGGAGAGTAATAAGCAAGCGCCGTCATAAATCCTTTATCTCCCTGAGATGCGGCAACTGTTTGTCCGTTGGTGAAAGTAGCTGAAGCAGATGTACTGAATTTGTCTGAAACCTGTGTTGTACCTGCAAGTTTAAAAGTATAGCGGTCATATTTTGAAGCAGGTACAATGCCTTTCTGGTTTAATGAAGAGAATGAACTGTAATAAGTTGTTTTATTGTTGCCGCCTTGTACGCTGATGGCATTGTTGTATCGCTGTCCGTGATCAAAAGCATCCCTGAAATTATAATAGATAGGATCATTTGCCGTAGCCAGTGGTCCGAATGTTTGAAACCGGTTGGGTGATCCATCTGCATTAAAAGAAAGCCTGCCTTGCTGCCCTTCACGGTATTTGGTTTGTATTTCAGGAAACTTAGTTAAAAAATCAACAGCAGCAGAACTGTTAAGTGTAACACTCATTCTGCCTGTGCTTCCTTTTTTTGTGGTAATGATGATAGCGCCGCCCGATGCATTTAATCCATATAACGCTGTGGCACCAGCACCTTTTAAAATGGAAATAGATTCAATATCATCGGGGTTAATATCAAGTCCGCGGTTAGCAAAGGCAAACTGGTCCCTGCTGGCCGCCTGATTGCCATTTGTGCCAGAACTTGGCAATACACTTCCTATTATAGTAGAGTTGTTTACAGGTACACCATCAATTACAATCAGGGGTTGGTTATTAGCGGTTGGACTGATAGAAGATAATCCGCGTATAATAATATCTGTTCCCGCACCAGGCGCACCACCAGATGGCGTAATGTTTACACCGCTTACTTTTCCCTGCAATGCATTTATAAAACTGTTTTCTTTTCCCTTGTTTAGTTCCTGGCTGTTTATTTCCTGGCTGCTGTAACCCAATGTTTTCTTTCTTGCTTTAATACCAAACGCTGTGGTAACTACAACTTCCTGCAAATTGGAAGAAGCTTCTTTGAGTGTTAATATAAAACCACTTCCTATGGAGCTTACGGGAAGTGTTTGTGGCGCATAGCCAACTGCTGTGAACTGAATTTGTTTTACTGTTGATGGCAATGTAAGCGAAAAAAGGCCTTCGCTGTTTGTAGAGGTACCGCCGGATGTTCCTACGGCTTTTACAGAAACACCAGCGAGCGGTTCCTGCTTTTCATTTCTTATAGTGCCACTTACCTGGCGGTTTTGTGCCAGCAGTAACAGGGGACATGAAAAAAAGAACAGCAATGCAAAGGAGCATAATGTTTTTCTCATAATAAATAAAGCTTTAGTAGACGTAATAGTGTTGATACCAGGTTATCTTTCGAAAACCATTTTAGTAATGAACTGGATAATTAACTGGAGAAAATGTGTTGCAGATAAAACTGAAAGAAAGACGTTTTCTTCATAATAGATTGGTTTGATGGTGAAAATTTTTGTTACGGAAACTGGCAAACATCGTAACCTTAGCGGCTGTTTTTTGAAGGGAGGGGATTAGTGGTAGAGAAGATTGTTTCTGCATATTAAAATAAAAACCGCAAAAAACCGCAGAAAACAAAACAACCCCGCAACAAATAGAGGTATTTTAACCCATTTATGCTGCATTGTTGTTAAAATTTTAATAACAAAATTGATAAATGATAAGCTAAGGGGTAATAAAGTATGCTATGCGGTAAAGGAAATAAAAAAAGGAGATAGAGAAGCCATTACTTCTTTATCTCCCTTTTCCTTTATTAGGCTAGTTTATCTGAATGTAAACCGTGCAGTTAACCCAAATGCATCTGGTACAAAATTGATGCGTGGAATAATATCAAGCTCGGGTTTCCAATCCAGCGAAAGATTAAGCGGGATGTTTTGAAATTTGTAATCAAGTCCTACAACACCTGTTGGCCCAAGATAAGTATCGTGATCCTGGAAACCAACATAACCACCACCACCATAATACCATTTAAAACCAGCCGTTGCATTTACAGGAGTATGTATTTCATATAAACCGCCAATACCAAAGCGGCTTCCGCCAAAAGATATCAATCCATCAATGGCACTTTTTTCATTTAAAAAATATTTTACAGAAACTGAATTGCTAAGGGTGGGAGAGGCATTGCTGAAACGTATGCCCAAACCCAGTTTGTAATCCTGGTTATATTCCTGTGCACGCAATGATGTAATTGCAAAAGCACTGCATACAAAAAGGGTTAGAAATAATTTGCGCATGAGTAGAGTGTTTAGATGCATAGAACGAAAAAATGGTGCCGGGTATATTTGGGCTTGTATAAAAGGTTGTTAAGGTTGGTCTCGATTGCTGATTTTGGGATGTGGTGATTTTGAGATTTGATTTTACTGCGTGTGTGCCGGCACAATCTCGCAATCACACAATTCAACAATTCAGAAATTTTTTCTAGTTCCCAAATAACTCAAACTTTGTTTTAGGACGTTTATCATCCTGCCATCTAAAATTGCGGAGTAACTTTTTATCGGAAGGTGTTTGTTTAAACGGATACATTGTACCGCTAACATCACGTACAAAGACAACTTTTTTAAGTTCTTTATTTTCAAAACGCATATCTATTACATCTCCAAAAGCATTATTAACACCTACTATGGCATTGCTTTCGTCTTTTGCATAATAAACACTTCTTGCGGGAGAACCTTTGGTGCGCATGTAATCTATCTCACCATTTTTAAAATAGCCGTTAAGCGTTTTGCCGCTTATCTGGTTGTACATGCTGTCGCCGGTTTTATTAATAGCAAAACTATTTTCAAAAGCATACATGCGTTCGGCCTTATTATTCTTTGTAAAGAGATAAATGGTGTCTCCCGTTACCTGGCTGCCACTTGCCCATAAAATAGGCGAGGTAAACAAACGGAAGACAGAGTCTTTTGCGGAGTAAAACAAACTATCGCAAATAGCCTGCAATGAATCTGAGAAAATGCGTACATGATGATAACAATGAAAATACCGCACATCACTTGTATCACTCACATTCATTACTGTTCTGTTCTTTATAGTATCGATGGTTAGTTTATTTGTACTGTCCTTTCTGTTTATGAACGTTGTACTTTTTACGGTGTCATTTCTTATTTCTCTGTAAGCTGAATCTTTTAAATCGGCCAGCCTTGCAGAATACATCGTATCTGAACTGATGTAAATAGAGTCTTTGTCTTGCTGGATGATCATAAGCGGGTGAACAGTAGCAAGAAATGTTTTCTTCTTTTTATCAGCATAAAAAGAATTAGACAGCAATGATATTTTTTGAACGGTATCAATATATACTGCATTGCCAGTAATTCTTGTTATGCCGCTGGAGTCATCACTAAAGATATTATCGCCGGTTACGGTTACACCTTTTCCGTCGTTTATAACAGAACGTTTGCCAAAATTTGCCTTGCGGTTCCTCATATCATAAGTGCCATCGGTGGTAATAATGTTTGCGCCGGAACTGTCTTTTATAATTGTTTTGGTAATAAAAGTGGCGAGTTGCGTATCTGTATTGTAAATAAGCGAGTCTGTATCTACATTGTTTTTCGGGTCACGCAGTTTTACATCTTTCTTAAAGTATACATCTTTTAATGCGCCGTAATAAGTGGCTTCCTTGCTTGTAATAGTTGTTGTGCCATTTACAATTTTTCCGCCTGTGGTATATACGCCTGTTTGTGCTTTGGTATCGTACTGCAGTTCATCTGTAGTTAATACACCTTTGCCATCTGTAAGCTTTACATTTTTTCTTAGCGTAGCTGTTTTTGTGTCTATATGATAAATAAGGTATTCGCCATAAGTGTGTATGCTGTCTGCATCATTAATATGCACTTTGCCAAAAGCTTCCAGGATGTTTTTGCTTTTGTTAATGACGGCGCTATCGCAGTAAAACTTTGTATTGTCCTGCTGCAGCTCTACATGGCCGGCAAGAATTTGTAATTGCGTTACAGAATCTATTTTTTGAAAACGCAGCCTGTCGCTGTGTATCTGGTTTACGATGCTTACCGTATCGCCTGGTTGACGATGGGTTGTATCCTGCGCAGCAACCGCATTGCACAGCAGCAACAGAAAACAACCTGCAAGAAATTTCGGCATCAATTATTTTTTCGGTGTTGGGTTACTGGTAGAATCGTCCAGCAACGGTGCTGTAAGTGCGCCGGTTTTATCTTTTTTAGAACCAAATACGCTTACGTTTACATACCGCTTTGGATGAGTCCTGAAATCATCCAGCAAAATATTCAATTTGTAAGTGGTGCTTTCTAAATTTTTATACAATTTGGGATCATTTAACAACAAGCCCAATGAACCATCTTTGCTGTTGGCTTTTGCAAGAACGCCTTTAAATTCATTGAGGGTATTTTGTAAACTGCTTAATGTTTCATCAAGCTTTATATTGGCAAACTTGTTAGATGCTTTGGTAAGGTTTGACAATGTTGTATCTATTTTGCCATTGTTTTTTGCAAGGCCTGCTGTAAATGTATTAAGATTGCCGAGTGTTTTTGCAAGCACCCCGGTTTCTGCATTTAATAGTTTCTGTAGTTCGGCAGAGCTTTGTGTAAGGTTGCCAATGATAGCGTGGAAATTGTTTTTAGTAGCAGGATCAAAATAAGTGCCCACAACTTTAAGTAATGAATCCAAACTGTTTACTGCTCCGTTTACAGAAGTTAATGTAGGGTTTAATTGTGCTTTCAACCCTTCAATCAATCCCGAATTAATTTGGGTGAGCAGGGTATCTCCATTCTTCATTAATTCTTTACTGTCGCTTTTTGTAATTACAAGTGTGGCTGCGCCCAGTAAATCGGCACTAATAGTGGCAAAGGAGTTCTTTGGTATATCGATGTCTTTTTCAAGATTGATTGTTACAATAATGCCATCGAGGTTACGGTTTTTTTCATGCATCTCGTACACTTTGCCAATCTGGAGGCCATTAATGGTAACAGGGTTTGCAATATTCAGCCCGTCTACTTTTTGAAATACGGCATAAATTTCTGTGTTGGCTTTGCTAAGGATGTTTTTCCCTTTGAGGTAATTAAAACCAAGTATTAATAATGTAATGGATACAGCTGCAAGTGCACCCACTTTTGTTTCATTGGAAACTTTCATGTACAGGATATTTATGAATAAATGGGTTCGGTTTTATTTTTATGTTGCAAACCTACATGAAAATGATGAAAAAGTTGCTTGGGAAGAGCTTTTAGCTGGAAAAGCGAGAAAGCTACGAGGAAGAAAGCTATTAGTTATTAGCTACAAGCGGCAAGAAAGAAAGCCGCTAGTTATTAGCTTTTAGCTATTAGTTGAAACTTTCAATAAAGAAAAGTGATCTCAAATGTAAATTGTTGAAAAATGCCGTTTATTGTTGAACGCAAAAGAAATAGAATTGCAAATACGAATCAATAAAAGCTAGCAGCTAATAGCTAATGGCTTGTAGCTAACAGCTAACAGCTCGCAGCTCGCAGCTCGCAGCTTGCAATTTGCAGCTTTCCTCCTCACTTACCTCCCGCTGACGGCTTGCCGTTTTTATTGGTTTCAATAGACTGTTTGTATTTACCAAACGCAAGTGCTATGCAATTAACCACCTCATCCTGTCCCTTTTCACTATTAAGGTATTCTTCTTCTTCTTTGTTGGTAAGAAAACCTGTTTCTACCAGTATGCTGGGCATGCCCGTGGCCTGCAATACCTGTATGCCCACATCACGTTGTTTTACACCATAGCTAATTCTGCCACTGGCTTTAAACTCATCTTCTACCAACGATGCCAGGTAAGCGCTGTTTTGAAAAAATCTTTTTTCATATAACTGTGTGCGGATAACGTTTTCGGGAGAATGAATATCAAATGCAGAAGCTTCGGCAGTGCTGTCTTCAATTACTTCACCCGTTTCATCGTTATTATTAATAGCATTCAGCTTTTCGCCTTGTTTTGCTGCTTTCCAAACATAGGTTTCTGTACCAATACGGGTGTTTTTTACAAGGTAAGATTCATAAATAGGTTCTGATACTGTTTTTTTGTGCTTCTTCTTGCCCTTACCCACCATAATAACTTTTTTTCTGTGGCCAACTACACGTTTCATATAATAACTGCCGGCAGGTTGCGGTGTAGCGTTGCAATGTATGCTGATGAAGAGATCGCCTTTTGAATCATTGGCAATTTTTGCACGGTTGTGAAGATCGTCCCTCAGGTTGGTGGCCCCGCCAGAACATGCATCTGTAGTGCGGGTATACAACACCTTTATATCGGGGAAAGCTTTTTGAAGGGCATCGCCCAGCCGTAAAGCAATTTCTAGTGTAACATCTTTTTCAGTCGATATCAGTCCATGTGCGCCGGGATATAAACCGCCATGGCCCGGATCTATAATTACAGTTTTAACTGCTGCTGTTTTTCCAAATCTGCGAGGGCTATCATTTTTATGATTGAAAGCAGATATTGAAATACAAAATAAAACAAGGGAACTAACAACAAAAAATCTCTTCATCATGCAATAAAAAAACTTTTTAGGGTTTGATAATCTTCACATTATCTTATAAAGGCGAAGCGTTATTTTTGCCTCATTGTAACCATGAACAACAAATCCAAAGGTAACTCAAAATACATTGTACCCATTATCATTATGATAATGCTCTCGGGTATAACGTTGTTCAGTGCGGCAAATTATCCGCCTTCTCATGTTTTTTACAATGATTTAACAAGCGCTGTTGATACCATACCATTTAAAGATACCATTCCGGTAAGAAATATACGTCAAAGAGACACTTCTATTAACAAGCGTCCCGATAGCAGCCGCTATAAAGATACAACCATACAGAAAAAAGATACCATTGATATAAAGACATCCAAAGATTCTCTTGATGCACCGGTTGATTATTCCGCATCAGACTCTATGGTAATGGATGTGCCCGCCAAAAAAATCTGGTTGTATAACAATGCCAAGGTAAAATATAAAGACATTAACCTCGATGCTGGTATTATTAACCTCGACCAGGGTAATCAAAACGTTTATGGCTATTATTTTCTGGATACTGCTGGCAAAAGAATCGGCCTTCCAAAATTTGTTCAGGGCGAAAACAATATGCAGGTAGACAGCCTTGCCTTTAATTTTAAAACGCAAAAGGGGGTTACATCCAACAGCTATACCACCCAGTCGGAAATGTTTGTGCATGCAGAAAAGATGAAGAAATATTCTGTTAACGAATATTATGCTCTCCGCGGCACTTTTACCACTTGCGATTTAGATACGCCGCATTTTGCCTTTCGTGCCAAAAAAATGAAACTGGTAAACCAGAAACTTGCGGTAACAGGTCCTGTTCATGCAGAGTTTGAAGGTGTGCCAGTGCCTATTTATCTTCCGTTTGGTTTTTTCCCTTTATCGCAGGGACGGCATTCTGGTTTTATAGTGCCGCAGTTTACGGCCAACGAACAGTTTGGTGTTGGTTTAGAAAACGGCGGTTATTATAAAGTATTGAATGATTATTTTGATCTTATGCTGCGGGGCGATATCTATTCTTACGGCGGGTACAGGCTTAATATAACGCCAACCTACAGGGTAAGGTACCGCTACCAGGGCTCGCTAACATTCAGTTACCAGAATACACGCATTCTTAGCAATTATGGAACAGAAGAGTTCACGTCTAACAAAAGCTGGAACATTAGCTGGAGCCATAGCGTAGACAGCAAAGCAAGACCGGGCCAGTCGTTTTCTGCAAGCGTAAATGCCGGCTCTACAAAATACAACCAGTACCTAACTACCAACCCTACCCGCAGTTACCAAAACCAGTTAAGTTCTTCAATTGCCTATTCAAAAAACTGGAACAACAAGTATAATCTTACCGCCACGGCCAATCACAGCCAGAATAATAATACAGGACTTATAAATTTAAACCTGCCTACTATTGGTTTTACAGTAAGCACACTATATCCTTTTCAGAAAAAAGAAATTGTTGGTACACCAAAATGGTACGAGAAGCTGGGTATTGGGTTAAATACCAATTTAGCCAACCAGGCTTCTGTATACGATTCTTTATTTAGTTTGAAACGCCTTCTGGATACCACGCAATGGGGCGCACAACATAGCGTACCTATCGCCATTGCATTGCCAGCGCTGGGGCCATTTCAGATTGCGCCAGGTATATCTTACCGCGAAAACTGGTACTCAAGGAGAATTGAAAGAAGATATAATTTTAAGTCTGATAGTTTGGAAAACGTTGTTAGCAAAGGCTTCTACCGTTCCAGCGATGTGTCTTTTAGCCTTGGCGTAAATACAGCTCTCTTTGGTTTGCACGAATTTAGTAAGACAAGCCACATTATGGCTATACGCCATGTTATGCGTCCAACAGTAAGCGCTTCTTATAATCCCGGCCTTGCCGCAAAAGATTATTACAAACCCTATATTTCCAAAGACAGTACGCAATACAACGGCTATCTTTCTTATTATGATGGAAGCATCTACGGTTCGCTAACCCGCCAAAAATTTGGTGGTTTAAGTTTTGGGCTTGATAATAACCTGGAGATGAAAGTGCGTTCTAAAAAAGACACCAGCGAAGCAGGCATTAAAAAAATAAAACTGATTGATGGTTTTGGTTTTAATGGCAGTTATAATTTTATGGCTGATTCTTTCCGGCTTTCTAATATTTCATTGTACCTGCGCAGTACATTGTTTGATAAAATAAACATTACAGCCGGCGCCAACCTGGATCCTTATTTGCGAAATGATTCTACCGGTGCACCGATTGACAAATACGCATGGAACGGCAGTAAATTCAGCCTGGGAAAAATAACATCGGGCAACCTGGCTATTTCTACTTCTTTTAAAAGCAAACCAAAAGACAAGAAAACAGATTCATTGTCTAAATCTGCCTTTGCATCTGCACAAAGCAATGCTACTCCGCTAACGCTGGAAGAACAACAGGCGCAACTTACTTATATAAGAAGCAACCCGGCGGAATTTGCGGACTTTAATATTGACTGGTCTGTGAACATATCCTATTCACTCAATTTTACCCGTTCTTTAAAAAGCAATTTGATAGATTACCAGACCATCATTAATTCTAACGTAAATCTCAGCGGCGATTTTAACCTTACACCTCAATGGAAAGTAGGACTTAGCACCTATTACGATTTTAATGGATCGGGCCTGCAAAACGTAAGCGCATTTATTTCAAGAAACCTGCATTGCTGGCAAATGTCTATCAATGTTTATTCGGGTTATACAAAAGGTTTCAATATAACCATTAGCCCCAAAGCCGGTTTGCTGCGTGATTTAAAAATTAACCGCTCCAGGTACTTTTATAATGGACCTTATTGATAATGTGGAAATGTAAGGAATGCGGCAAATGTGGAAATTGTCTGAACCGGATTTATCGGATTTTTGGGATTGATGGATTTGTTGAATATTGATTTGCCGTACAAGAGAGTGACACAACGATGTTCGATAAAGCATAAATGCTGGGTTCAAAAACATTTATTACATTTTCATACATTTTATTTCAGCGCCTAAATCTGCGAATTTGCGGTTAAGTGCAATCATACATCTTATTCTATCTTAATCATCATAAAAACCTGCGTTCCATTTTTTATTCGCGCAGCGAATCATTTTCTTCATTTATCACATTCCCACATTTCCACATTATCACATTAATCAGCGACTGTTTTTTACATAGTAATCCGTCATTATTCCAAACAATTTTTCTTTTAAACTTTCTACTGTATCGCCTTCTTTAATGTATACTGGTGGTAGAAAATGCATGCCCATTTTATGCGGAAACAAAGAGAAGAATGGTTTTTCGGGCATTACCTTTCTACTGTTAAATATGAGCGAAGGCATTAGTGGTTTGCCTGTTGCAAGGGCCAGCCTGAATGCGCCATCGTGAAAAGATTTTAATGGCTGATCGGTCCTGTTTCTTGTGCCTTCCGGATAAATGCACATATGCAGGCCCATTTCAAGAATGTTTTTCATGCTTGTAAAACTTTCACGCCGGCTCGCTTCGCTATTGCGATCTACCAGTACACTTCCCATTTTATATAGCATACCGAACACCGGCGTTTTTGCAAGCTCGGCTTTTGCAATGGTTTTATTGCCACCGGGTATGCCGGGCGATGAAACAGGTACATCTATAAACGCATTGTGGTTGCTGATGACAATATAATTTTCTCCCTTTGCAAAATTTTCTTTGCCCTTAACAGTAACCGGGCAACCAATCAGCGGCATGTAAATGCCCATCCATATCCTTGATACAAAAATAAAATTGCGTGTACGTTTTGGTTCGGCCTGGAAATAAATAATGCAGAACGGGATCATAAACAACAGCATGGTTACGATAAACCATATTAGTCCCCATATTGCCCAAATGCGACCGAGAATACTTTTCATCCGTCAAATTTAGTAATAGAACAACGATGGAACGCAGATTTTTATGATTGTTAAGAGGGCTTATGATTAATTGTTCTTAAACCCTTATAATGCTGATGTAAAAAAAGAGTATAATAATAACCAAGGTTTATGAGATTGTAAAACCTAAAATCATTATTATCATAAGAATCATGAAAATCTGCGTTCAATAATAATCCTACAACTTCCAGTCAATAGGATCAATTCCATTGCTTACCAGGTATTCGTTTGTTTTTGTAAAATGATGGCAGCCAAAGAACCCGTTAAATGCAGAAAGGGGAGATGGGTGTGCTGCTTTTAAGATGCAATGTTTTGTTTCATCAATCAACACTTGTTTTTCCTGTGCAAATTTTCCCCATAATAAAAACACAACATTATGTTTCTGGTCGGAAATTTTTTTAATAACAGCATTGGTAAACTCTGCCCAGCCGCATTTTGCATGGCTCATGGGTTCGTTGGCACGAACAGTAAGCGAGGCGTTTAATAATAAAACACCTTGTTCTGCCCAATGCGTAAGGTTGCCGTGGTTGGGTATGGGTACACCGGTATCGGTATTGAGTTCCTTAAAAATATTTACCAGGGATGGGGGCGGGGGCACTCCATTTTGTACAGAAAAAGAAAGGCCATGCGCTTGTCCCTTACCGTGATAAGGATCCTGCCCTAGCAATACTACTTTTACTTTATCGAATGGAGTTGTATTGAATGCATTAAAAATAAGAGAGCCCGGCGGATAAACGATTTTGCCTGCCATCTTCTCTGTACGCAGGAAGGTTACAATCTGCAAAAAATAAGGCCTGGTAAATTCATGCTTCAGCATTTCTTTCCACGACTCTTCTATTTTTACTTCCATAAAACAAATATACGGAGCCGGGAGCTGTTAGCCATTAGCTGCAAGCGGTTAGCTACAAGCTACAAGTAAATAGCTGATAGCCATATGTCCGTAGCGAAAGACTAGCAGCTTGCAGCTAATAGCTTGTGTCTTTCTTCCCTCTTGTAGCTTGCAACTTGTAGCTTGCGGCTCACTTCCCAGCTAGCAGCTTGTAGCTAATAACTTGTAGCTTTCTTTCCCGCTTGTAGCTTGCAGCTTACTTCCCTCTTACAAGCTTTTTTTCAATCAGCGAGATTATAACAAACGCCATTAAAGTACCAACTGCATAACAAAGAATATCGCTCCATAAAAAGCCTGCGCCAAATAGCAGTCTGCCGATTAATGTCTTCCTCACTTCATTTGCCCAGGGGGCGTTGTACAATTGGGTAAATTCATCGGCGGCGCCTAGTATAAAGTTGATGATGGCAAGTTTCCACAATGCGGGTTTTAAAAAAATCATCCGTAGAAAGAACAGAAACATGCCGGCCCAGATGGCGTCGCCGCCATATTTTGCTATAATTGGATGAAACCATTGACTGTGGCTGCGTGTAGCGAGTGCAAGCCATGTTAAAAAAAGAAAACAGCCAAAATAAAAGAGACGGAGCCAGGGTAAGGTTATTTTCATACGGTGTAAAGATATTGAGTTGGCAGACTAGCTAAATAAAATTATATTTGCGCCCTGAAAAACAGGGCTCGGTAGCTCAGTTGAATAGAGCATCCCGACCTTTAAGTCGGGAAGGTCATTGGTTTAAAAGATAAGAAGTATAAAATAAAATTTGGCTCGGTAGCTCAGTTGAATAGAGCAACTGCCTTCTAAGCAGTAGGTCATTGGTTTGAATCCAATCCGGGTCACAATTAGACCTCACAGAAATGTGAGGTTTTTGATTTTCAATGAGTTAAGAATTTCAATCCACCAGGAAATTAGTGTTTTTGTGCTAATGTTTCAGAACTGTTACAGAAATCTTTCGTAACTAAAAAAGTTCTGAATCATGACTAATCGATCCACAAGCTTAGTAACTTTTAATTTAGAGTTAGACAGCCACACAAACAGTAAAGGGGAAAGCATTTTGATGATAAGATGCTCCCAAAACAGAATCCACAAGCGTATAAATTCCGGTATCCGGGTAATTCCTAAGTATTGGGATAATGCTAAAAAGCAGGTTAAAAAATTCCACCCCTTACACCATGATTTAAACAAGACTATTAACCTCAAATTTCAGGAAGTACAGGAAAAGTATTTAAGCCTATTAAGGGAAGAAGAACCTGTAACCATGTTTGAATTAGTAAGTAAAGTACAGCAGCCAAGAAGTGTTAACTTTTTTGAATTTGCCAGAACCTATAAACTGAATCAATTTAAAAACAATAAAAAGCTCGGTACTTTAAGAAGATATGAATCAGTTTTGGCAAAGTTTAGCCGCTACGCAGGGAAGGATTTAACTATAAATCAAATTAACTACAGCCTCTTAACGGGCTTTGAAGAACATCTGTTACAGGTTTTGAAGAACGGCAGGGATACAGTGTCATCAAATTTAAGTGTCCTTAGAACCATCTTAAAAGATGCTATAAGGCATGATCTTTTTACCAAAAAGAACCCTTTTGACTCCTTAACCTTAAGATATACCAACAATACCAAACATAAACTCACCATTGAAGAACTACAGTCATTTGCTACTGTAGCTTTGCCCCTTAGCCCTTCAGTTAACTTAGCAAGAGATTTCTTTGTAGCTTGTTTCTATGCGGCTGGCTGTAGAGGTGGGGACATGGTTCTGATGAAGTGGAGCAACATTAAGGATAATACAATCTGCTATACACAGCAAAAAACGGGTAAGAAAATGATTCTACCCCTCTTACCTGAATTAAAGCTCATCTTCAATAAATACAAAACCACCTACAGGGATCACAGTAATTATATTTTCCCTTTACTGGATGATGTAAAAGTGGTAAATGAAATTGTAACTAACAGCAAGCTTACCTACATTAATAAGTATTTGAAAGAAGTTTGTAAGTATGCAGGTATTTTTAAAAATATCAGTACCCATTGTGCAAGGCATACTTTCAGTGATATTTCTCTCTCTTTGAACAATAATGACATCTATGGTTTAAGAGATGTATTAGGTCATAGCTCTGTGAAGATCACAGAAAAATATCTGCTAAACAGGAACTATGTAACAGGTGGTAACTATTTAAAGAGCATTGAAGATTTACCAAAAAAGTAATAACAGTTCTAAAAGTCGAATAATTTATTAAGCAGTGAGGTTTTCCTTACTGCTTTTTTATTGCCATAAGAATATTTTAGCTTATTGATTGCCCTCTGCCTGTAAATTTTGTGTCGTGTTGGTAATAGATAGTTTTTAACCTAAGAAAATCACGGAGTTCCTTTATATTAATATTATGCTCCGCAAAATCTTTAGGGTGTATAACAATGTTTAATTTGTTACAAAATTTCTTAGAAGAGGAAGTTGCAGAAATAAAAGATTCTATAATTGTTTTTATAATTGTTTCCCTTGTTTCAAGTATTCTTCCACGGCCAGTACCCAAAATTGGCATGTTTAAATTATTCAATTCTCCTTTTTCAATTAGAAATTCCCATAGCTTACCAAGACTTACTAATATATTGTCAAAATTAGTTGAAGCTATGCCCTCATTATTCATTGTTGATGAAATAGGCATATAAGCAACTTTATCTTTCGGTAATTTTAGTTTTACAATTTCTCCAATTTCATATCTATATTTATTTCCTTTTTTCTTATTTGGTAATTCTTCTATAGGTGATCGTCCAGTCAAATAAATTTGAATATCCTGATCTAAAAATCTGGATTCGTTATAATACTTTAAAGTAAATTGCCCTTGTGTACTATGTTTAGAAATCAAATTATCATCAAAAGAGGTATCAAGTGATGAATTTGTCGGAATAATTAAATCTCCAGGATAATTAAAAAGATCGCCAATTGATATTTGTATTCTTATATCTCGATCTTTCAATTTATAGCAAAATTCGGTTTGCGGCCAATTTTCATAAATTATCCAAATCACAGCAATTATTAATAACCATAACCATTTTGCTTTAAAGAAATCAGCTAAAGGTTGTGAAAAAAAACTGGTTGCCTCAACAATCAGCCAAATAGCACCAATAGTAGCTAATATTGCATTTATAGATTTTTTTAATGAAAAAATATAAACCCAATAGTTTTTTGACGTAAGAAGCTTTAATGTTTTCATAATCCAAGTTGTGAATAGATTTCGGGTCTATAATAAAATGCCCCGGATTTCCCCTGACTTTTGTATTGGGTATTTAAACTTACCCACTCACTTAATGCCTTTTCGATTATCTTTTGATTAAAGCTAATATGCAAAGCAATTTGTGGTTGAATAAGGGGAGGACATCTATTTATATCCATCTCCCTTTTGCCATTCAAATTAATTGCAACAATTGGGATTTGCTGGTTTATAGCTTGTTCAATTTCCCATCTAACAAACTTGTATAAAAATTTGGTTTGTTCACCAATCAAAATAACAAATAAGTTTGTATTGGCAAGCCTTTCAGATAATTGTCTCTTAATTGATTCCTCTTTACTAGTATCCCTTGCATAATTTATTTCGTGTGCATCGAAGAAACTAAAATCCTTAAAGAAATCTCTTTGATTGTGATGCCATGCTTTCATTAAATAGAAATAATGAATGTCATTATCACCATCGAAGCATAGATAAGTTTTATTTCTATATGCCATTTTAAAATTATTTTAATGATCCTTTTGTAATAATTATTATTTATAACGCTTATCCCAAATCTTTTTCATAACAATTTGGGTTTTCATATCGTTAAAGAAAGCGTCAATTTTCTTTATATCTTTTGGCTTAATGTCTCCACTTAGAAAAGTGCCATCTTTAATTAAAAATTTTGCATCTATAGAATTATCCTTTGTTTTCACATGAAAATGA
Source organism: Chitinophagaceae bacterium (assembly GCA_044227095.1). GTDB lineage: Bacteria > Bacteroidota > Bacteroidia > Chitinophagales > Chitinophagaceae > JACMLD01. The sequence continues at coordinate 3,478,585 of JBGAFV010000001.1, forward strand.
GGCGGCTCATGATCAATTGAATAAATCCATATTTCAATATTTCCAACAAATCCAACTCGTTCTTTCTTAATAAATCCTCTTATTAAATCAGATAAATCTTCAGTATTGTAATATTCATCTAAGATTGGCAGTAATATTTTTTCTTCTATCATTTGTCCAGTTTTATTATTGAATGAATAGTTTCTATTTTCCTTCAATAATTTTCTGTTCTTCTGTTGTTATCCCATAAAGCTTATAAACCAATTCATCTATTTTCAGTTCAAGCGCTGTAGTGCTTGCATTTGGTGTATCTTGTTTCTTTTCAATTATTTTTTTTACAATAGATGATATTTCTTTAGAAATCTTATCATCAATTCGACAAGGGAAATTTTCTACATAGTGTCCAGGAAACTGTGCAAATGCTTTATTCTCCCCGCTTGTTTTGCTTATATGGAAGTAGGAAAACAAAGAAGAATTAAGTTGACCTAAAATGCAAAATAAATTTTCTTTTTGTTCCGGAATAATTAAGTATAAATTTTTTAAAGCCAATCTATTTTCTGTATCAGCAGTTGCAATAATACTGTTTCCAGTTCTTCTCATTAATATTTTGGGCTTTCTATACAATGACTCATTTGCATTGCTTTTCATTTCTTTAGGAATGAAATTTATATAAGTTCCAGAATATTGAATAGTATAACGATTTATATCTCTCCCAAGTAAAATTTCCTGCCATCCTTTTTGTTTTGTTTCAGACAGCCATTTGTCATTCTCTCTTGTTTCAATTCCCCGATATACTAGCGCAAAATCCTTTATTTTTTTACTTTCCTTCTCCATCTTTTGAATGATAGGGCTTTGGGTAATTGTGTTAAACGGGTTGATTCCTAATTCAAATGATTTATCATAATCTCTGAAGTCTCCCGCTTTATAATGTAACAATAATGGCGGCTTATTATATGCCAAGTTGCTGCCTAATAATATTACTGTTTCAACTATTTCATCGAATGCTGTATTTTTTAAATTTACTATTTGTGAAACGCTAACATTGCTAACTAGCTCTCTCATTTTGGTGAAGTATTTCCCGTCAAGCCAAGTATTAGGCATTATCAAAGTAAATATTCCAGACTTTTTAAGAATCTTATTTACTATTAATTCGGTAAATAACGTATAAGTATTAGGGTTATATTCTGCTGTCTTATACAAATTGTTAATGATGTTTAATGCTCCAACGCCAAATACTGACTTAATCATAACTATATAAGGCGGGTTTGCAATTACCACATCAAAACCCTCAAAATCTCCGTTATTATTTAGTACTTCTGGAAATTCAAATCGCCACTCAAAGGCATTTTTATATATAACATTTGCCTTGGCATCATCAATTATTTTTTGTTGCGCTTCTACTTTTTTCTTTAAACTTTGTTTGTCTTTTTCTTGTGCTGTAGTAAGTTTTTGAGAAAATAGTTTGTTTGCAACATATTTATTTTGAAACTCCTCATTCAGTTTGTTTAATTTTTTTTGTTCTGTATTGTTTCTACCAATATGGGTTACAAAATCCCCCTTAATATTTTCAATAACTTTGGTCAATTCTCTTTTAACATCACGACTTTTTTCATTTTTATAATCATTAACAAAGCCTCTATAAGCTTTTACATCGTATTTCTTAAGCGCTTTACTTAAATCAGAATCTAAAACAAAACGGCTTAGTAAACTATTCCCACACTTAATATTTATGTCAATGTTTGGTAATGTCTCAAGTTCTAAATAATTGGTTTCCTCTTTATAATAAGCATTTTTTAATAGTTCTATCCATAAACGTAGTCGGCAAATCTTTACTGAATTTGAATTTATATCAACTCCAAAGAGACAATTTTCTATTATTGTTTGCTTCTCATAAAACAGTGTTTTTTGTAACCGTTGCATGTCCTTATTTAAAGGCTTGCCATTTCTTAATTTATATTCAAGAATATTTGTCTTGGGATCAGTAATAATCAACTCATCATTTACAATCTCAATTTCATAACCACTTATACTATTACCATCCTTATCAGCAAGTATTCCTAAATCTGCCTTTATACTAATAATTTCATTCAATGATGAAACTAAAAAATGACCTGAACCCACAGCAGGATCACAAATGCGAAGCGAATTAATTATTTCATTAGCTTTTAAAATTTCCTGGGTTTTAAAAAGTCTTGTAGTATAATTTCTTAGGTCTTCAAACTTGTCAAATTTAGTTTCTCCTTTCTCAGATAACGCTTCATTAAATTTCTGTACCACAGCCAAACGGATTGACTGCTTACACATATACATTGTAATAAACGCAGGTGTAAAAATTGAGCCATCCTTGTAGCCGTTGATCTTCTCAAAGACTTTTCCGAGTACGGATGCGTTAATAATTGTTTTATTGTCTTCTTGAACTTCGTCTGTTCCTTCACTGGCAAAATCATAGGCATCTAAAAAGTGAAATAAGTAATCAAGGGTAGGAAGTTTTTCACTTTTCTTTTTAGAGTCTTTTAAAATGGAATTTCCAATTAACTCAAGTAAGCCACTATTATCAAGAGAGTTTATTTTTATGGTTTGATCTTCTAATTCACTGATCTCAAAAAGAGAGCTATTCAGATAAGGCACGCGATTATATTTCGCTTTAATTGCTTCACTTCTTTCACTTAAATTAACTGCAAGAACTTTATGAAAGAGTTTATATAATTCATCAAAATCTTTTAGCGTTTCGGTGTTTAAGAAGCGATAATCTTTGTTTCCTTCATGGTAAGTTATTAATTGCCCTTCCAATAGTTTAAGAAACAGAATCCTGTTTATCCAGGTGATACATAGTTCTAAGGAAACATTAAAAATTCTTTCTTCTTTGTTTTGACCGTAAATAGTTTGATCAGGTAACCGATGAAATGGATCATCAGTGATTAATGCATCTATTGTTAATTCAAGAAGTGATGCAGCATTTCGTTTATCTTTTTTTCTGCGAATTATATTTTTATTATCTTCTTTAGCTTCTTCCAACCCTATTATGTGCAGTAATTCCTTATAAAATTTCTCATTCAAAGAATTGCTGTCATTGGGAGTAAGAATTTTTAACAAATGCTGCGGTGAAAGTATTTTTAACAATGCGCTTAATTCCCTGTCATCTTCCTTCTTATTATTTCGCAAAATGGCATCGTATTTTCTAATATCAAAATAAACACAAGGAATTTCAATATCTAAACTGCCAATGATTTTTGCTACTTCCTCATAAAAAAATGGATTGTCTTTTTTGTCATTACCTTTTAATTCGTACAGCTTTTTTATCTGTGTGTTTCTGTATATGTGTTTATCAAAGAAATTTGCATCGATAATGTACCACTCATATACATTTGTAATTATTAGCTGCTTTAATTCGTTGTTTTCTTCTTTATTTCTTTCGTCTAAGTAGTAAAGTATAAGCTCATGAAGTGCTTTTTTATTTGGGTTATCAGCCGTAACCATTTCATTAGAATTGGCAGGTCTTTTAGCTTCTATAATAACCCCAACTTTATCATCGGTAGTTTTGCCTAAATGAATTACTAGGTCTTTTTTATCTTTAGTATTTATGGCATTAGTTTCTTTGTAGTAAGTGTCACGCAGAAAATCACGAAGATCATTTTTTAAGTGTTCTTCGCTTTCATCTTTTGGCCTTTTATCTATTATACTAATTTTGTCAAGTAGCTTTATAAGATTCGCTTTGAAAACATCAATTTCGCTTCTTAATGGTTTTTGTTTTAAAAATGCCTTTAATGCTTTTTTAGGTTCTTGGGTTATTAGCTTCATATAGGAGTAACTTCTAATGTTTTAGGCGCTAAATTTAACTCATATAGCTATTCATCTGAAATTTTCTTTCCTGCCTCATTATTACGTAAATACTCTCTAAGTTCTCTATTCCAGTGGGCTAAAGACCAACAATCAACTTTGATAATATCTTCCCTCTTATAAGTCTTAAGAAGCTGGCTCATTACAAGCTGGTAAACTTCTTCTTCGCTGTCACTACTAAATTCCCTTACACCTGTTAAAGGTTTACTATTGGCCTTAAGATATACTCCAATATGATAATAATTCATTTCCACAATGCTAAAATACTTAGTAATTTATATTTAGCCAAAAAAAAAGCCGGGGGTAATCCCGGCTCCCAAGTAGCTGCTTTAACGGCTATTCTATTGATCAATTAATGTGAAGGTAGCACCCAGGCAGAAGCCAGCAAGGGGAAAATCACCAGAATAAAATGTTGTTTTCATCTTATATCTTTAGGGTTAAATAAAAGAATATGATCCAAATTTTTGAATTCAGTTGTTCAAGTAATGTTTCTTATCACGGATTTACAAATGAAATAACGGGGAGTAGGTTACCGACAAATGGTGTTTGTACTGGTAAATGGACACTAACAAAAACAATTGATGTTAATCCAAAAAATGAAAAGAATTCATCTTGGCTAAAGGAAGTATTGGCAGAAATTGAAAAGAATGGGTTTTATATTAGGAAAACAAAAATGGAATTTACTGAAAAGTGACACCCAATAAAAAACCCCACTAAGAATAGCAGGGTTGAAACCAAAAAAGTAAATGATTAGCCTCTTGGAGGTCTAACTATTGGTGGGTGTTCTGTGGGTGGCTTTGGCATATCCTTAGTACAGGAAGCAAGGGTAAATAGAGCTATAAGAGCGAATATTAATTTTTTCATTTTAGGGTGTTTTTGTTTTATAATGAGTCGTTGTTTACTTAATGAAATTCCAAGCTTGTGTGATGTTATCGTGAAAGCAACCTGCTGAATAATCACTCATTGAATCATCATGATCATAAGTCTTTCTTGTCTTAATGCAAGTGATTTCAGATGTTGGCTCATCCCTGCCATTAGGGTAAAAGGAAAGAACATTGTTCTTGTAAGTGATAAAGTATAAGCGGTTGCCATTCTTTTGAACTTTCAAACCAGATAATTTTTCAATCTTTTTAACTGCGTTTGCTACTGTCATAATTGTACTTTTTTAGTGTTTTTAATGCTGTATTAAATACTGCGTCAACACGTCAAAAGTAATACATAACTAGCTCATAATCAAGTAAATGAGCGGTGATTATTTTGCCATTGCATCAAGATCATTATCAATGACTTATGCAGCCAGATGTTGGAAAATATGGGTTATAGTATTTACATTCCAACCATTACCCAACATTTTATACCTCTGTGTATTGCTTACACCTGCTGTATAATTATCAGGTACAGTTTGTAATCTCTCTGCTTCTACAGGGGAAAACTTTCTTATTAGTGGCTTATTACCTGTTCTTCTATCTATAAGAACATTGTAAGGAACTCCTTTGTACAGATTAGCCACGAGGCAGGAAGAACTTTTATTAGCTGTATCTGAATGATGATCAAAATTCCAATGTGTTCTACCACCTTTTACTTTTCTGTTCATGTAAGCTTTTTCCTTTTCGGATAGTTGAAGTTTTTTATCAAGGCTTTGTAATGGCAGTAGAATACTTTCTAATGTTATTGCTTTATCTGTTGGCTGAGTTACTCCTTCAATGTTTGTCCAATAAAGCCTTTTTCTATTTTGTCCACTAACCAGGGATGAGTTAATTTCAATTGGTTCTACTCCTAAACAGGCTGTAATAATATCTTCAAACTCTTTTTTCATTTTCACATTTTCCAACAAGAATTTTATATCGGGGTTCTTAAGCCTTAACTCCTTTAATACTCTTACGAATTCAAAGAATAGTTTGCTTCTTGGATCATTAAAGTTTAGTTGCTTGCCAGCAAAAGAAAAACCTTGACAAGGTGAACCACCAATTAATAAATCTATAGTTGGTAGATTTTCTGTTTTCAGCTCTGTTACTGATCCTAGTTGGATGGTATCGGGAAAATTATTTTGGGTAATTTTTATACAATACTTGTCTATCTCTGAAGAATAATATTCATCAACGGTTATACCTGCTCTTAATAGGGCTATATGCCCACAGGACATACCGTCAAATAATGACAGAATTTTCATAGGATTTGGGTTTAGGGATATGGATTTTCAGTAAGCCAGGTACAGCCTACTTAAGGGGAGAAAAGGAAGAAACTATTTAATTAGAGGCTATGTAGTAATCCTTTTTAAGATCATAGCTTTTAGTATTTGCACTGTAGATAGCAGCAGCTTTATTTAAACTTTCATCTTTCATTCTTCTGTAAGCAGTGCCATTGCCTACATCATGCCCTATGTGGGTACTTCTTAAGTATGGCAGATAGTAATTAATAAAGCCAGTGGCATTTAACCTATAGGCATAATCTGCATCTTGTGTACCATAAGGATCATAATCTGTATTAAAGAAACCAATAGTATCAATTGCTTTACGTGGAATAAGGACATTCCCAAAGGCTGTAAATGTTGGATGAACGTTAAGCTCATTTAATGAACCCAAACCTTCTACACAATGTATTCCTGCCATACCTGTATTTTGTATCCGGGTAGCAGCTTCTACCATTGCTTTAAGCCAGTTGTCAGGCATCAGAATATCATTAGCCAGAGTTACTACAGCATCATAGCCAGAAGCTAGTTCAATGCCCTTGTTAATTGCATGGCTTATACCTTTGTTTTCACTGAAGGAAAATGATTGAGTAAAGTTGTAAGCTTTTGAAATTGTTTCTTTGAATTTTGGATCACTGTTATTATCTATCCAAATAACATCAGCATCATAGCCACTATTGTAAAAATTTTGCTTGATACATTGTAAGGTTAAATCAAGTCTGTTGCAGGTAATAAATATGCAAGCTATTTTCATAGGGTTTCTTTTTGGTAAATGGTATAAAATGGATGCTTTGAATTTTCCCCAAGTAAATGAGCCGGGTTGCCTACATAGGTTTTAAATGGTTCTGTTACTAATTTTTTAGTAACTACGGCTCCCATACCTACCATGCAGCCGGAATTAATTAAAGTATTTTGGTGTATGGTAGCATTTAAAGCAATGTTTGCATATTCTTTTACTACAGTATGTCCACCAACAATAGCACCTACAGAAATGGTTACATTATCTTCAATGATTGCATCATGGCCTACATGGGATTTTGCCAGGAGAATACAATTTCTGCCAATTACCGTATCATTAATTGTTCCTGCATCAACTGTAACATGGTTGGTTATTCTTGCACCATCTTTAATAATTACTGATTTGTAATTCTTATTCCAGTAATCCCGGTGTTCAGGTGGTGAACCAATTACTGAATATGCACCGATGTAAATATTTTTCCCAAGTGTAACACCGGGATAAATTAAAGCTGTTGGATCAATGTATGAGCTATCTTCTCTGTTATATGGCACTGAATACTCCATTAATGGTTTCATTAAATATTTTATTTATTCGTTTTTGTCTATCTTCTTGTATTGTGTATATACTACCCATAAATGAAATACGTTTCTTTTCTTTTTCTTCTGGATAGAGATCGCAAACACCAGTAGCATGAGTAGTACCAGAAGAAGTAAAGGATTTAATATTTGGAATATCTTTCTCAGGGATATATTTAATAAATCCGGTTAAGGTTGCAGGCATAAATAATACTTAAGGATGGTTAATAATATGTTCAAATATTTGTTCTCTTAGCTCATTGATCTTTTCCAATGATCTGTTTTGTTTTACCCATTCAAAAAGAGCTTCTCCCTTTTCCTGTACAAGGGATGGATTTTTACTAAGCAGCTTAAATGTTTCTACCCAATCTTTATTATTCTTACAGAAGTAAGCAATGTCATTTGGTAAATCGTCTGAGTAAGGTGGAATAGCAGAGGCAACAAAAGCACATTTTTTAATTCCTGCTTCGTAAGCCTTAAGAGACGATTTAAACGTATTGAAGGAATTATTTTCAAGAGGTGCAATAGCCACATCTATATTATCATAGTGAGACATATAGGCAGATAAATTTTTTGTTGACAGTCTCTTGTAGTTGGGATTATGGAAATTGTTTGAACAAATTTTTTCCATTGTATCCCAAACATTAGTTATTCCTTTACTTTCTTGTGGGTTATTGTAACCTGCCAGCGTAAAATTTAAGTGAGGTAACCGGCTAAATAGATATTTAATTGTTTTTAAATCATGTTCATGGCTTGAGCCAGCTACATAACCAAAGCTTACCTTTTCGTTTTCTCTTGGGTTCTGTAATAGAAATTGATTTGCTTCACTATCATTAAATGGAACTGCATTGGGAATAACAAACACATTGCTATTAATTGGTAAAACTTTTTCTGCTAATCTTTCAGTAGTGCATGTAACGGCATCAGCTAATTTTAGCATGTTTTCGATCTTACTACCAATCTGATTTTTGCTCCAATTAGGAAAAATGATGTGATTAGGTGGTAAATGCCAATAGTCATCAATGTCAACGACGATTTTAAAACCAAACTCCTTTCTTAATGCAAGAAGCTGATCTAATGGAATTGTAGGAAACCTATTAAATGTTACCAGCTTTGAATTTTTTATTTCTTTATATTCACTGAAATTGAAACCCATATTTTCAAAAGGGTTGAATATCCTATGGAAACTGCAACCGTCATGCAGGTTTACCATTGGAATAATTTTATCAATTATGCTCATAGCTTACTGATTAATTTGTTTAGGGTAACTGTAATTGTTCCTGAAACAAGGGAGTAGATGATAACCTGAACCAGGTTAAAAGGTGAAAGACATAAAAGAAGTATCCAACAAACATGAACTGATAAACACATTGGGCAATCCAAAGGCTTAAGCCTGTAGTATGTGTACTTTGTTTGCTTTGTGTAAAGCCTGTAGAATAACCAGTATTTGAATTTTTCCACAAGCCCACTTAGCTCAATAAAAATGCTTGCCAGTGGTACAAGCAGAAAGAGCATGAAATAAATTTCATTAGTTGTCATAGGATAGGATTAAAGGTTAATTAGTAGTTGTGAAAGTTTTCCTCAAGTAAAGGAGCTATACCCTTTTTTATATGATTTCTTAGTTCCCTTTTGGCGTTGTTGAAGATTTTTCTTACTGATTCTTTGCTGATGGGTTTGCCTGCGTAGATTTCCATTCCCTTTACAATCTTTGAAAGTGATCCATATTTCAGATATAACTTAATCACTTGTTGGTAATAGGGCTTAAGCTTCTGCAACCCAATTTCTAATTCTTCTGTGTACTGGTGCTGCGTGTCTGTTGACCTCTTGGATTTGTCAGGTAAAGCCAATGCAGGGGGAGCAGGTATTACTTCAAGTAAATCAATTTCATTTTCATCAATATGATCTACCCTTATACTTTCACCCAGGGAATTACCTGCACTTACTATTTTTTTATAAAATGAAGACTTTGTTTTACTATACATCATTTTAATAATGCCCATGATGTAAGATTCAAGTTCCCCATCATTATAAATTCTTAATAGCTTTTCTTCTTCCAGGCTTAGAAGGATAACAAATAATTCCTGTAATAATTCTTGGGAATGGTAGGGGTGATTTCTGGTAACGTTATTAATTGCAGTTACTATAGTTTTATTACGGGAAAGAGCATTAAGCAGTAAATCACGGGTAACATTTTCTATTTTGTCAATTTTAAGCATAGGCTTCTTCTTTTAGTTTAACTCCAATTCTCTGTACATAGGATTGTGAACAACCCATGATTTCAGCAATCTTGTAATAATTAATACCCATGCTGCATAACTCTTTTATCTTCTCTATATCTGAAGCAGAATGAAGAACTTTTTTAAGAACTATCTTACCTGTTTTAGTTTTAAATTCTTTAGTCTTGAGCTTAGGCTTCTTGGGGTGCATGGCTCTTATCTCTGACAGTGTTCCATAACAAAGATTATCCAACCTGTTATTCTCTGTATTGCCGTCAATATGCCCAATTTTTAAGGCAGGATTATCAGTCGGGTTAAAGTTTTCCATTACCAGCTTGTGAACTGTAGTATTAATAACTGTTGTTGAATCAACACAGAGCCTAACACAGCAGTAACCATTCAATTTTTTGGTGGTGGTTAGAATGTAATCCCTTTCTTCACCTGTTTTATTCATGTGTTTTCTTCTTAGCCGGCCAAAGTCTGAGATCAGATATTTATTATTTGTTCCCTGTACAGGTAACCAGGACTCACCATCAATTAGGGTATATGGTTGTAATTTGGCTTTGTGTGGTTGGGGTTTATAAAGTAATGAGAGATATTCACCCAAACTTATTTCTATTGTCTTTTCCAAATCAGTTGACATTATAATGCCCTGAAGCATTTCTTCTTTTATTTTACTCATATTGCTATTGGATTTATTAGGCTGCTGCCTGAAGATTGAATTCTAAAAAACTTGTTGCAGTGTCTGAAAATTTAGGAACTGCATTAAAATATTTATAACTAATACCTTTTCTTATTAACCTGATTGATTCGGGTAAAACTTTGTATTTATTTGCTAATTCCTTATTTGTAACACTGGCATCAGCATTTCTTATGTCTACGATTTGTTCAAATGTTATTTTTCCTTTTCTTGCACCTGATAGAATTGCTGCTTGAGTATTTTCAGCAGGTGTTAACCATCTTAAGGAACACAATCTGCAATCCATTTTATCATTAAAAATGTGATCAACTTCTAATTTCCTTTGGTTTGGGTGCGGGTTGTGTGTTTCCATTACCAGCCTATGAACTGAATATCGTTTGGCTCCTTTTTCATTGTAAAGTAAAACTTGTGGGTAACCGGCTGTAGAAATCTGATGCTTTAAAATTAGTTTACTGCGACTGCTGTAAACATTGCCTGAAGTGTCAATTTTGTATTTGGGGTAACCAGCAATTGTTTTGAAAGTGTTTTCCATTTTTTTGAGATTTATTGGATTGAATAATTAATTTTCTTGTTCCTTTTTGATTTGAAGTATTTCCATTTTGTATTCTGTCAAATGCCTTAGTAATTCCTCATCAGTCCAGAAATATGAAAGTTCTGCTTCAGGTGATTTTCTTCTAAGAATTCCTGACAGATGTTGAGCAATGGTGTATTCAGGGTATAACTTGAAAATGTTGTGTAGTGTTTCTGCTATCATAATTGGCGTGCTTTTGTATGTCATTGGGTAAGGATTAAGCAGCTTTAGAAACTTGCTGCATATTGAGTATGTGGTTTTCAATTCTTTCTTTGCCTCTCTTAAAATATGTTTCGTCTTGCTCCATACAGATATAATTTCTGTTTGTGTTTATTGCTGCAATAGCTGTAGTCATTGAACCAGCAGTATTGTCAAGAACTAATTCCCCTTCATTTGTGTAAGTCTTAATCAGGTATTCAAATAGTGCAACTGGCTTTTGTGTTGGGTGCAAGCCCTGCTCACAACTGAATTCTATAATATTTTTGGGGTAGTTTGTGAATTCTCTTAAGTAAGGCTTTGTGTTCTTTTGCTTGTATATTCTATCTGCTGTTTGTGACTCTTTAATTGATGGCTTAATGATCTTATTATATGGTTGCAGCCCCTGAGGATTATAAGTTGTTTTACCTTTTCCGAAAACCAAAATATCCTCATAAATAGTAAGTGGTTTGTATCTGGCATTTACAAAACCTGTTGCTTTATTCTTCTTCCATACCCAGGCATATTTAAACATCTTATAATTTGAGGCAATCAGTTTGGTAGTAAAAGGCTGTGCTGCTGTAAGAACAATTGCACCTTCATCTTTGATAATTCTGGTATATTGCTCCCATAGCTTATCAAAGGGAATTATTGCCTGATCCCAATCGCATGAAGTTTGATTGTAAGGAAGATCGCAAAGGATAAGGTCAATGCTTTTATCTGTTATGTCTTTCATTAACTCTAAGCAGTCTCCCAAGTATGCAGTATTGATTTCTATTTTTTCATTCATCGGTTAATATTTCATAGGGGTTTGGATTAGTCAGTTACTTTGTAGATTACTTCATGTTCAATAACCAATTGAATTGCCTTATAGTCACATGCGTTAAAATCTTCAGTGTACTTTCTATGATATTCTTTTCCGGGATATTTATAATCAGCATCAGGAATAATAAAAGCTTCATTGAGTTTGTATTCATTTATCCAACCTTCAGGCTTGGTAATTACACCACTTATTTTTGCTCTGTATAAGAATATTCTTAGTTCTTCTTTGCTCCATCCTAATGATTCTTGTACTAATTTTCTCCCGGTTCTTTGTCTTAAGGATAAAACACCATGCTGATCAATGAATGGTAACAGTTTGATCAATCTGTCTACATCTGCATTAGACATTTTAAAATGTTGCTGATGGTCTTTAATAAGTAATGGCAGTAAGTGTTTTCTTGAAACTGTTTTCACACTGCTAACTTTCATGTTTACGTTTTCTGTATTGCTCATTTTTATTCTTTTATATAGTTTTATAATCATTGATCACAAGACAGAAAATAAAACCCCGATATAGAAATATCAGGGCTAATAACTAAAAATGGAACTTTACAAAACAGTCTTAATTCATAGTGAAATATTATTAACTAATAAATTGAAAAGTGAGGGAGTAAATTATGTGAGTGTTGCTTGTATATGGAACGGCAAAAAGTTCCGGGTAGAAAGTGGGGAAGATAATTTTTATCTAAGCCTTGTGATCAATATGTAGTTTGGGAATATTTAAGAAAAATACAAGCTTATAAGTTATTCAGCATAGCCTATAGGCTTGTATTTCTTTTATCTATTTCTGATTAGCTTTAATCTTCAGATATACATCGAATATTTGTTATTCCATCTTTAAGCAATATTCACATTATATCTACTTCAATTAAAGCTTTAAAGAACTTTGCCGATTTTCAAAACGCTGTTTTCATATTCATCAAGGGAAAGTTTACCGGCTCGTTTTTCCTCTTGCAATGCTCTGTATTGCTTAGTTTGATCTTCGTTCGATAAATCTATTAATACATCGCAATTTTTAAGTTGAACAATAACAGCAGATTTTTCCTTAAATAGTTCTTCAATTAATTCTTTTCCTGACATTTAATTAACTGTGTTTATAGAATTGCAGAAATTAAGAGCCGCTAACCTTCTTTTGTAGTTCAATTTATAGTAAGCATTTTTACTACCTTCATTGACTGATAGCGAATAGTACATATCTGCAATTTCTTTTTCAAATACTTCTATTGGAATATTTTTATCATATCCAGTTGCATGATAACCTTTCAAAGCTTTTGCTAATGCTTCTTGGTATTTCACTTTAGCATCCCAATCAATAGCACTACTTGTTACAAGAAATTTTCCTTTTGTTAAATCTGATTTCATGTTGCTTTATGGCAACAGGGGTTTCAATAAATCCGTAATTGTCTCTACTGTTCCTGCTGCACTGCGCAAAATTGATCTCAATTTTTGGTAAATGCAAGTCATATTTAGTAGATTGACGTAGTAAAATTACGAAAGCGAAAATTGACCTTCAGAACTCTTACAACGTCAATGCCTTACAAGGTAGACGCTCTACTTATCTTTCTTTATCAACATTTCTTTTTCAGTAGTCCAGGTACAGGTTATTTTACCTATTAAGCAGCCAATTTGTATTGCATAGGATTTTGAATCCCTTCTTTGCCTTTTTTCTGTGCCTGCTTTCTCTTTTTTCTTCTTTCTTTCCTTATTAAACCTGATGCAATTTTTTTCAATGCTGCTTTCTCCAATGGTGTTTTACTTTCAAATTCTGCATTTAACTCAGCTAATGTTTTCCATTCACCTTCCTTTATGCGTGTAGTTTGTTTAGGATGATAAAAATCGGTATTTACAAACATGGTAAAATATTTTTAGTTCTTTACTTCAGTGTCCAGGTAGAGGTAAGGGAATAGAAATTCAATACCACTCTTTCCTTGTACATGGACTCATCAAAGTGTAATTATTTTTTAACTCTTTTCGGTTTAGTCAAAACCCGGTTCTTAGCTGCAAATTTCATTTGCAACTAGGAAGAAGTTTTTTATAACGATTATTACTGATCTTATTTTAATATTCTGCGCTTTCTGTCTACCATATTAAAACTGAAACTAAACTTATCAGTTAAAACTTAGGCTCCACAGTTTTATCTATCCTAACTATACAGGAACTACCCGTGTATTCGTTCAACGTTTCAATGGTAGGAGTAATAAATTTTTAAAGTTCATTACAAGTATTCGGCCATCTGTCCGTGTAGGAAGAATATCTATTTAAATCAACTATGCACTGTAACTAGAACCAGCTTTCGCTCAAAGAAGTTAGGTACATCGAAAAGTTATAGACTACCACGTCACAAACTTTCAGTTCAGGGAATCACCCTTTTACAATCTTATTTGCTGTTCAATTTTTGTGTAATTCGATCTTGGTAGGAATTCAATCTTAGTAATCCATTCAGCCGGGAAGCCGAATGCAGCACAAAAGTAAAATTCTGATTTCAGACTACCAAATATTTTAGTAGTTATTTTTTGAAATTTCAAAGATTTCTTAACTTTTTTAGTGTGAGTAGCTGCCTAAAGTGCTGTATTCTAACTAAAAAAGTGTGATTTTCAGGCTAACTAAGATATTTAGTAATGGCTCTAAAATTTTGGTTATTTGGTTGTCATCAACCATATTATAAATGAGACTGATAATCAATATCTTAAAAAATCCTTCCACCAGGAGAAACAAAAACTCAAAAGAACATAAGGTAAGCCAAGTAGAAGGAAGGTAGCCTGAAGAAAGAAACACTTGAATAATAAATAATTGGGCATCATAAAACACCAGCCGGGGGTAAAAAGACTGCTTTTTATTCGCGATTGATTCAAGTCAAATGAAGATTTTCCATAAATAAGACTAATGATAATCAATGAGTTATAAAATATGATAGAACTAACTGAGAACCAATACACTATACTGAATAGGCATAGAGAATGCTTTAAAACCCTTGTGAATCATGGGTTTGCAAGTAACCTGAATTCTAAATGGCTGAAAGAATTGAAAGAGGTTTATAAAGAGCTGTATTCCATTCCTTTAAACATTACTTGCTCTGCCTGCATTAGCCAGGCACTAACAAAGCTTTACCCTTTAATCCTTAACTATGAAAGAACTAACCCCAATCCCTCTACAGGGAACAGCTAAGCCAGAAGCCATTTTAAAGCCTTCCCTGTCAATGACTAAGACAGAGCAAGTAAAAGCTATGGCTAACAGAATAAAGGCAGGAACAGCCCTTGTAGAAGATATAGGCTCAGAGCTTGGCCTAACATTCAGACAGATGAAGTTTTGCCAGCTATACACTACCCAAGAATTCTTTGGTAATGGTTTAGAAGCCTTTGGAGAAGCTTATGGGATAGACACAAGCAATAAGAACCTAAGAAACCAAGCAGGGGTAGGAGCCAACAAAGCCCTTAAGAATGAAGCTATTCTGCTGTTTATTGATATTCTCTTAGACGGCGAAGGACTTAATGATCAATTTGCTGATAAGCAATTACTTATGGTTATGCAGCAGAACAGTGATCTTAAGTCTAAAATGCTGGCTCTTAAGACATACTATGAAATCAATGGCAGGCTTAAAAAGTCTCTTGAAATAACGGTGAATAACCAGTTTGATTACTCTGCTTTATCCGCTGAAGAACTGGCTCAGGTAATAGCCTTATCTGAAAAAGCAAGAGTAGGAAAGGGCTAATTCATAACTCACTATTAGACAGCTCATTAGTGGCGTCTCAATGTTTAACCACCGATACAAATGCAACTATTGCCACTTTGGCAAGCACGTCAAAGCCCGTGCCAATGAGCTATAATTTTATTTTCCGAATATTTTCATAAGTAATTGATTTAAAGCACTTAGCGTGACAGTGTCCAATAACTAGTCTTATGTTAAGCTGAGTTAAAATTGAGTTATCGTCGCTGATCTTTTGACAGAACTCCAAAACCCATGTACCCGGCTGATCCTAAGTACCTTATCCTATAACCCATAACCCTATCCTATGCCCCCTGTAGAAGCTATTCCAGAACAAGGAACACAAGAAATTAATAACTCCTTGACTAACAGTGAGGTTAGAAGAACCATAAAACGCATAAGTAAAATTACTAATGTGTCTTCCCAAATTCGGGGAAATTCCAAAAAAAAGATTTCTACCCACTTGGCCGAAAACCCGTTATCCCCCCTACTTACACATGGGAGTAATTCTGATAGTGAATTCAATAACAGTTCTAAAACTTCAGAAGAAAAAACAAAGGGTAAAAAAATTTCCAGAAAAAAATCAAATGGAAATTTTCCTACAGAGATTCAAGAGCCAGTACTATTACCTCTACATGGGAACACTGAAGTTATTTCTGATTTTACTTTAAAGCTGAAAGATTTTGATCTTGACAAAGCCAAAGCAGAATTATGTAAGAGAGATTTGTTTTATTTCATTAAAGAGTTTTGGAGTACTGTAGTTACTAAAGAGCCAGTATATAACTGGCATATTGAATTTTTATGTAGGGAGTTGCAAGAGATTGGACTTAAAGTCATAAACAGAGAGAAGAAAGATAATGATGTTATTATTAATCTTCCCCCAGGTGCTACTAAATCTTCTATCATTTCTATTATGTTTCCTGCGTGGCTGTGGTGTATTGATCCTACTTTAAGAATTATTTCAGGTTGTTATGCTGCAACACTGGCTAATGAACAATCAACAAAGAGCAGAACCATCATTGAAAGCCCAAAGTATAAAACTTATTTTCCACTTGTTAGGATCAAAGAAGATCAGAATGTAAAATCAAACTATCAAACAACTGCCGGTGGTGCTAGATATACTACTTCTACTGGTGGTTCTATTACAGGTTTCCATGCTGATGTTATTATTGTGGATGATCCACAGAATCCAGAACTGGCAAACTCACAAACAGAAAGAGAAAGAACTAATACTTGGGTAAGTGAAACTTTATCGGGAAGAAAAACAGATAGAGAAGTAACAGTAACTTTTATTGTTCAGCAAAGACTTCATCCAATGGATGTCACCGGCTATCTTCTATCAAGGGGTAAGCCATATAAACACATTTGTTTACCTGCTGAACTGAACAAAGCCCTGCAACCTTTGGAGCTTGCAGATAAATACATTGATGGCTTACTGGATATTAACAGGCTTAACAGAACTGTGTTAGCAGAATCAAGGCTTGATCTTGGTGCTAAAGGATATAATACACAGATGTTACAGCAACCCCAAAATGATGAAGATAGTATCATTAGGGAATCTTGGTTACCCATTATCAGTAAAGAAGATTTTCAAACTGTCTTACTTAATTATAAAGAGAAAGAAAAGAAAGAAGCTGTTTTTGATTTCTATGCTGATACAGCTTACACGGATAAAACTAAAAATGATCCATCAGCTTTACTATCCTGTACCCGGATCAACCAAACTTTATATATTACTAATGTTGCACAGGTTTGGTTAGAGTTTCCCAAACTAATAGAGTTCATTAAATCATTTACCCAGGCAAACGGATTTAACTACAGTTCTAAAATTTTCATTGAACCCAAAGCATCAGGTAAATCAATTGTGCAGGAACTTAAAAGTAAAACCGGGTTAAATGTTCAAGAAGCTGCAAACCCAACCAAAGATAAAATACAAAGACTGATTTCTATTTCCCCAACTATTGAAAGAGGTGATAGAGTTGTATTAGTTAAAGGTTCATACCTGCCTCTTTTCCTTTCAGAAATTACAGCTACCCAACCCCTGCACGATGACATGAGAGATACTTTTGTTATGGCTGTACAGGATAAACTTATTAAGTCTAAAAACTATGGCAGGTATTCAGTGAGATAACTATTACTTAAATTTTTACTGCTGTTACTCTTTCTTCTACTGCTGTCATTTTTCAATTTCTCCCATATATAATTAACCACTCCAATCAATCAGAATTCCTATGAAAGTATTTGATGAACATAATTTAATAATAAAGAATAGCTGGGAAGAAGTAACCATTGCTGAGTTCTTTACTATTCAGGATATAATTTCTGCAAAGAATGTAAATGATTTAGAAAAGAAAATAAAGGTTCTCTCAGTGTTGGCAGGGGTTGAAGATTCAGCTTTTGATAATATTAGTATGCCTGAGATTCATTTAATGTTTCAGAATCTTGAATTTTTAGAGGCTGAACCAGTTGGAGAAATCCAGGATTATTATTTTATAGGCGGGATCAGGTATAAACTTATTAAGCAAGTTAATCACATTACAGCAGGGCAATTTATTGACCTCTCAGCTTATACAAAAGAGAAAGATTTAATCTTAGACAACCTGCATTTGATTTGTGCTACTCTGTTGATACCCGCTCCTTTTCTTCCTGCTGAACCAATACCATTTAAGAAAAGAGCTTTAAATAAAGTTATCCGTTCAATTAAGAACCCTAAAGCTTTAGCATACTTAAAAAAGAAAGGTGTAACTGAATTCAAAAGTGAAATTAAAAATCTGCCACTTGAAAAATACATGCAAACACCTTTAGAAGAAACTGCTGAAAACATTTTCAACAACATGCCAATCACTCAGGCTTTTGGGATCAGTGTTTTTTTTTACCTTCTTTTTACCAGCTTTTTACAAGTTACTCAGCACTATTTGGGATCAACGGCGATGAATCAGTTGAAGTCGATATCAACGATGTTGGAAACCCAGGAACAGAAGGAAATGATGAAGAAAATATTAAAGAAGGCGGAAACTGGTTTAACTCAAAATGGGGTTGGCTATCCACAATCGATAATATAAGTGACGGTGATAGAACGAAATGGGAATACTTTTTTGATATGAAAGTTATTGAGTTTCTGAATACAGTTTCCTTTTACCGTGACCGAGCTACACATAAGAATGAAGAAAACGAACAGCAGATGAAAAAACTTAAAAGATAATAATGCTATGGCAGATTCAGATCAGATACTTGAAGGTATAGAAGAAGTAATTAAAACTTATGGTACTGCCATCGTTGACGCAATCAAAACAAGTTTATTAAACAAAAAGAAAGTAGCAACGGGAAACCTCTTAGGCAGTGTAGAATATAATGTAGTAAAAGATGCAAATAATGTTTCATTGCAAATTTCTGCTGCTGATTACTTAAAATGGATTGAACAGGGTAGGAAAAAAGGAAAGTACCCACCAATAGATAAAATTCTTAAATGGGTTCAGGCAAAAGGAATCAAACAAAAAGGGTTTTCTATTTACACTAAAGTTTCACCACTCAACAGGCAGAAAAGAACAGCCTTTGCCATTGCTAAAGGAATTAAAGACAAGGGCATCAGAGCAAGGCCAATAATAACACCAGTGGTTAAAAAAGTTTCACCTGCTTTTTATGAAGATATAGGAAGGGCTGTCAGCCTTACAATAGGTAAACAACTATCTGCAAGTATGCAAGAATCTGTTAAAAACTTAGGAAAGCGAAGCATCAACATTAAATCAACTTATTAATAATACAATATGTCATTAATTATTACACAACAACCTGAAGATAACAGCCTGAACAGTGCAAACAATGACTTGTATTTCGTTATCTCTGGTTCTACCCAGGCAACTACAGGTATTACCGATTATAAATATATAGCTGATGTTTATGTAAACTCTGAGCTTGTATGCACTTTAAAATCATTTCCCGATCCTTCTCTTGGCTTTGGGGTTTTCAATATGCGTAATGTAACCTCATCTTTTTTAAAAAATGGGATTGAAATAAATAATACTACTGACACTTTCTTTGAAGTTGATGATGGAGCTTGTGAAGCCTTGCTAAAATTCGGGGAAGAATACCTTGATCCATCTGGAATTTTTGTCAGTAGCAGGAATATTGTAAACTCCAACAGCATAAACTTTATTAATGCTTCAGTGGACTTCACAGAGCAAAACAATGACTTTGAGCCTTACAATCTGCAAAGTTCATTTGATACCAAAAGGTTTTTAAACACTGAAACAGTTTTTAAAACTTGGCCTGACATACAGCAATATTTATACTATTACATTAACAGTTCCCCAAGTACTATTAGATTAAGTGTTTTCACATTTTCAAATAATGGCAGCAGTTTAGGTTCTTATAATGTTGGAAACTTTACACCTACCGATAAAACTCTTGGCTATACTTCTTTAGGCTATTCACATTTAAAGAACCTTGTTTCAGGTACAGACTACGAGGTCAATTGGGGCAACTCAATAATGATAAATGATAGCGTGGCTTACTATACTGTACAGCTTTTTTCAGGTACTCCATTTACAACACAAACCTTAAGATTTAACATAGTAAACAATTGCTCAAAGTTTCAGAAGTATAATGTTTATTGGCTTAATAGGTATGGTGGTTTCAATTCATGGCAGTTTGATAAAAAAAGTATTGAAAAAGCAACCAAAACGCAAGCAGAATATAAAAAAGTATATGGCACTCTTTCATCAGATGGAACTTATAACGTTAATACTTATGATAGGAATGCGCAGGTTTATTATACTTCTTTGGAAAATTCCCTTTCACTTTCTACAGATTTCTTATCTGATGCTGAAGTAATTTATTTGAAAGACTTATTTAGCTCACCTGTTATTTACATTCAAAATCAAGCTGGTTTAATTGTTTCTGCTTCTGTCACTGACTCAGATTATGTTCTGAATAAAAGAGTGAACAAGAAAATATTTTCCCTGATTTTAAATTTCAAGCTTGCCTATAATGATTACAGGCAGTTGACCTAATACAATAAAACATTAAAAATATGGCTGATTCTTTGTTTAACCAGCGTCTTTATATTGAAGGTATGGAAGTTGATCTTTCTGCTTCCCTTGATATTGCTATTACTTATTCTATTGCTTCAGTGCAAGATGTTTCTAAAACTACATCTGGCTATAGCAAATCAATTACTATTCCAGGTACAGCGAAGAATAATAAATTATTCAATTTCATTTACAATATTAAATCAACTGGTGATCAGGATAGTTTTAATGAGGACATACCAAACATCGGTTACAATTATAACTTCAAAAGAAAAGCAAAGGCTTATGTTATACAAGATAACATGGTTGTATTTTCTGGTTATGCGAAACTACAATCAGCAGTTACCAAGAATAATCAAACTACATACAATATTCAAATCACTTCTGAACTAGGTGCTTTAGTTGCTGACTTAGGTGATAACAGGTTAGAAGATTTAGATGAACAAGTACCATACCTTACTTCAGGATATACCCACACATTCAGTATTGACAATGTTCTGGCATCTTGGACACAAACGCCATGCACCAGATATTTTTACCCTCTTATTGACTACGGGCAATATGATACATGCAATGGCGTAAATTTTTATAAAGACAATCTGAGGCCGTGCTTGTTTGCCAAACAATACTTTGATATGATTTTTGAATCTGTTGGTTACACCTATGATTCAGGTTTTCTTAACTCAGATTATTTTAAACGTTTAATTATTCCCTTCACTGATGGAAACATTGTAAGGATTGGGGATAGCACAACGGTAACACACCAGACATCAGGAACTACTTTAAGTTTAGCTAACAATTCAACTTCAGGAACTACCAATGATTCATTTTTCGATGATAAAATCGGTGACTTAAATAATCACTATAATATATCTACCCAGGTTTATACTGTTCCCAATACAGAAAACTATTTATTCAATTTTAATATTCCTTTCCAACTTGTATGCACAGCAGCCAGCGCACCAAGCTTATTAGGCAATGCTCACAGAATGTATTTAGAATTGAGCTATGATCAATATACATCTTTAGCCAATGTTTCAGGACATACAGTAGCAGGAAATGTAATTTTAGGCAGGTATAATTTCAATTTTGGCGATGTACAAATTAATTCTACGACTTATACAACGCCAGTAATGTATTTAAATTTTAGCAATGTTGATCTTACTCTTTTCAATGGGCAATATTTAAAGTTTAAATTAAAAGTTGTTGGTGGAACAGATAGCAATCAATGGAACACAAACCCTTCTGGGGTTGGTGGCAGTAGCATTTCAGGAACAATAACTACAAAGATATTAGCAAGGCAGGGGAATAACCCCTATATAACTATTTCTAAAAGTAGTTCTTATGCAGATTACCAGATACAGTTTCAGGAATTTGTGCCAAAGGGAATAAAGCAGGCTGACTATTTGAGTTCTATTATTAAGTTATTCAATCTTTATACTGTTCCTGATCCAGATAAACCAAAACATTTTAATATCTATACAAGGGATGAATACTTTTCATTGGGTGGAAATAAAAACTGGACTGATAAAATAGACTTAGCATCAGATATAGAAGTAACACCTATACCCAACTTGGATGCAAAACAGCTCTATTTCTCCTATAAGGATGATAAAGATTGGTATAACTCTCAATATTCAGCCTTAAAAGGTGGCATTTATGGAGAATTACAACTTGATGCACAGTATGAATTTACTAAGGACGTCAAAAAGGTTTTAAGTGGTTTAATCTTTAGCCCTACGATCCCCGTTCAGTATTCAAATTTTGAATTGCCGTGTGAAGTTACTTGTGAGGTGATGGCTTCAGCTAAGAATGTAATTCAAACAACTGGCTTCAATAAGCTGGTTCAGTCTAATAATACTTTACCTGATAAAGGTGGTTTTGACAAAGTTAGAGTAGGAACTCAAATAAGGTACTTTAATAACCTCTATACAATTTCAGGGGTAACAAGTCCTTTTCAGTTTAGTTTAACATCTAATGTAAGCAGGCCAGCAGGCGCAATTGATGCTACTTATTATGCAGCATCAGATACGTTTACTTATGTAACAGACAATAATAAAATCTTCCCGGCTATTTACCAGACTTCAGATAACAATGTAACCAGAAAGCCTTTAAAAGTAAATCCAAGAATTTTGCACTGGTGGGGAAATTTTGACTGTAACCAATGGGTTTTACAAAGTACCCTTGTGCCAGGAACAACATCAGACATAAGGAAACTTACCAATTATCCTTATATATCTCATTTGAATGCCCCAAGTGGTGCAACTCATGATTTACTATTTGAAAAACCTAGACAGCTTTATTTCAATTTTAACGAAAATTACCCTGAGTTTAACCTGTACACGGGCTATTGGAGAAACACAGTAAACGAAATTCTGGATTCTGAAGCCAAGTTAGTGAAGGCAAATCTTAAATTAAACCCTATTGACATTTCAACAACTGGTTTAAATGATACTGTTTATATTGATGGCACTAGCTACAGAATTAATAAAATAAATGATTACAAAGCTGACAGAAGTATTTCTACTGAGGTAGAGCTGATAAGAAAGCCATTTCAAAATATTATTAATAATCCTGTTTATTCTTCATCAACAACCACCACTACCACTACCACAACCACGACTACCACCAGTTCCCCAAGAAATGCAGTAGTTATGCTTTGCGAAGGTATTACCGTGTATGTTGGTGCACCCTTTACCGATATTTCAGGTGGCTTACTTGTTTATGCTGCTGCTACAGGATCAACTAAATATTATGCAAGTGGAAATACAGTAAGTAATCATTCTGGAATTATTTACAATTACGACAATGCAACAGGTACAGTTATGAGTTTAACTGGCACTAATTGCACAACCACCACTACCACAACTACAACGACCACTACAACAACGACTACGACTACAACAACAGCACCAACAAGACACTCAGTAGTTATGGCGTGTGGTGGTGGTGAGGATACTGTATATTTTGATACAATGTATTCAGATGTTAATACAGGCATGACCTTATATGACACTGCAACTGGATCATCCTTCTATTTTTCTGCCTCTGGTTTTGTATCCTCAAGTACTGGTGTACAGTTCTTTTATAATAATGGAACTGGTGTTGTAGGTGCTACTACGGGTGTTATTTGTTAATCTTTATTCCAACCCTATGAAAAGAGAATTGCAGGTAATAACCTGCTGTGAGAATAAATTATTGTACACATGGCAGGTAAGAGTTTTATGTAACAATTACAGGGAACATAAATTGTCTGATAAACTTCAGGTTTTAGTATTCATTAATAAAAATGAAAAGGCTTTAAGCCGGTGGTACAGCATACAGGAAGATTTTCCAGAAGTTGAAGTTTATTTTTATCTGGATAATGAAGATACACAAGCAAGAATAATAAAGCCATGTGGTTACAGCCCTTTAATTAGGCCATACTTATTATCAAATCATTTTGCTGCCTTACCACAGTTAGAAAATAAAGCAGTCTGGTATATTGACCCAGACTGCATTTTAACCAGGCCAATAGATTTTGGCAAATACTTAAATGATGACATTGTTTATATGTCCAACTGTCAATGGTATGTAGGCAGCAAATATTTTGATTCTAAAATAAATGATGTAAAACCTGAATTAAAAGAAGCTTATTCTAAAATTGATGTTCTTAATGAAGCTGCAAACCTTATCGGAATAGATAGAAACATCTGTGAAAACAATTTTAATGGTTCAGGGGGAGCGCAAACATTACTTAAGAATGTAGATAGCCAGTTTTTTGTTGACCTTTTTCATTCCTGCATCAAGCTATATAACTATTTCCACTCCGATAAGCGGGGTATTAATTATAAATATTTTGTTTCAGAGAATGCAGGGTTTCAAACTTGGGCAATTGCTGACATGAATGGCTTACTATGGAATCTATGGAAAAGAAATATTAAAACACAATGCCCACTTGATTTTGATTTCGCATGGAATACTACCCCAATACGAGACATAAATAAATTTTCCATGTACCACGATGCCGGGTATAACGGGTATGAAAAAGGCTTTGATAAATATTCTTTCACAACACAAGAACCATTTAATATAAAAATTGATGATTTAAATCCTGACTTGTGTTGTAAATGGTATGCTGAACAAATTATAAAATCCAATCCTATAAAAACTTAACAATAATGGCTGATAATAAAGTGGTTTCTGAAATCCAGGTAAATCTTGGTAATGCTCCGCAAACTGTAGGAGAAATGAGGCAGGAGTTCAAAGACTTAACAAAAGAAATTGGCAATACTGTACAAGGCACTGAAGAATATTATGGAAAATTAAAAAGACTTGGTGAGCTAAAAGGTGACTTAAAAGATTTGAAAGAAGATATTAAGTCACTTGATCCCCAAGAAATATTTAAAGGTTTTCAGGGTGCATTAACTGGAATTCTTGGCGGCTTCACTGCTGCTCAAGGTGCTGTTGCTTTATTCGGTGGCAAGAATGAAGAACTGGAAAAAACTTTAGTAAAAGTAAACGCTGCTTTGGCTTTGTTACAGGGCTTTCAGGCTTTCAGTGATGGCTTAAGAAAAGCAAGCATCTTAGTTAATACTTATATCGCAGCTACCCAGGCAAGCACAATAGCAACCCAAGAAAATGCAGTAGCTCAAGAAGCTGCTACTGTAGCAGGTGCTGCAAATACTGCTGCCATAGAGGGTGAAACTGTAGTTACTGAAGCTGCTACTGTAGCTACTGAGGGTTTCAGTGCTGCATTAAAAGCCATCGGAATCGGTCTAATTATCGCTGCTATTGCCGGTTTACTTGCTCTTGTAAATAGTTACAATGATGGTATAAAAGAAGCTGCTGAAAACACAAAGAAGCTTAATGAAGAAACTATAAAGTTTGCTGACATTGGCTTAAAAGGTGAACAAGCTGCATTAGCCAGAACAGAAGAATTAGAATTATCTAAAGCCAAAGCAAAGGGAGCAAGTGAAGAAGAACAAACTGCAATACAACTTAAGTATCAACAAGCAAGAATAGATGCTTTAAAAAGGCATAACAAAGAAACATTTGAGGCTACTGATGGAAATACTGTTGAAGAAATCACAGCTTTAAAAGATGCAGTAGCAAAGAAAGAGGTAATCGCCAATGAAGCAGCGGGTAAAGCTAGAGAAAAAGCTGAAGCTGATGCTAAAGCTGCACTTGCAAAGCAGAAAGAGAACAACGATAAAAGAATTGCCTTAGAACTGGATTTAGCTAAAAAATTAGCAGATGCCCAGGCAACACAAAGCGGGAATAATGCCCAATCTGCTGAAAATAAATCTTTGGCTGATGCACAAGCCTCAAGAGATAAAGACTTACAGCAGTTAAAGGAATATTTACGGGATAAAGTAATAAATGTCACCGAATATAATAGTCAAGTTTCAAATGTTCAGCAAACCTACAACCTACAGTTACTAAATATTAATGCTGTTTATCTTAAAGCAAAAGCCGATGAAGATAAAGCAGCACTTGAAAAAGAGAAACAAGCAAAACAAAAAGCTTCTGATGAACTGGTTAAACAAAGCCAGGAAAATTATTTAGCTCAACAAGAACAGCTATTAAAGGAATTTGTAGGAAATGAAATAAATCAAAAAGAATATAATGCTCAGTCTTTACAGAATAAAATTCTATCTGATCAGCAATTATTAGAAAGTGATGCCCTTACTGCTGAAGCAAGAAGGAACATCACAAAGGATTTGTTGGATAACCAATTAAAGCAGGAACAAGATTATAATGCTTTAAGAACAGAGGCTATTAATAATAATGCCCTTACAGCTCAAACAGAGTTAGATCAGAGAAGGCAACAAAACTTAATTGATGAAGATACTTATCAGGTACAGTTAGCCCAAATTACTTTAGATAAAAACCAAGCTCTTTTAGATGATGCTATTGCTAAGGGAGAAGAAACAGTAAAATTTGAATCTGATCTTACTGAAGCCAAGATTGCCCTAGCACAAAAAGAGAAAGAAGCAAAAGTTAACCTGCTGGCTGATGTTGGTACAGCATTAGGTCAACTTTCAGACATAGCAGGAAAACAAACTACAGCCGGTAAAGCTTTGGCAATAGCACAAACAACAATTGCCACTTACCAATCAGCAACACAAGCTTTTAATTCCCTTTCAGGAATTCCAATAGTCGGCCCTGTATTAGGTGGCATCGCTGCTGCTGCTGCTGTTGTAACTGGTATTGCCAATGTAAAGAAAATTGTTTCTGTACAGGTTCCCGGTGGTGGTAGTGGTGGTGGAAGTACACCTTCCCCAACTTCTTATACAGCACCAGCAATACCAACAGGAACTAATGTTACAAGTTTATCAGGTAGCAGCCTTAATGCAATTACTGCAAGAAGTAACACACCTGTTAGGGCTTATGTTGTAGAATCACAAATTACAAGTACACAACAAAATGTAAGAGGCTATCAGGAACAAGGCTCAATAGGTGGTAATGGGTATAATAATCAAAATGGAGGCTAATTAATAACCTATAAATATTTAATTATGACTAAGAAAAAGTTACCAGTATATAAAATGGTAATCTCAAACAATACAGATGAAATTACAGGTGTAAGCATTATATCTTTTGTGAAATCACCGGCCATTGAATCAAATTTTATAAAATTCAGTGCTGATGATAATCTTCAGCCTACAGTATTGAAAATGTCTATTCAAGATGAAGAAAAAAGAATAGTAACAGGGGCTGTACTTATCCCTGATCTTCCCGTGTACAGGAAAGACGAATCAGGGGAATACTATATCTATTGTGACAAAGAATGTATTTACCAGATTGCTCAGAAATTCTTCAAGACTAACAGAAATAATAACGTTGATACTGAACATTCAGGGCTTCTTTTGCCAGGCATTACACTTTTTGAAAGTTTTATTGCAGATGAAGAACGGGGCATCAATTGCCCTAAAGCTTATGCAGGCTTACCCGATGGTACTTGGTTTGCATCTTTCAAAGTTGACAATGATGTAGTATGGAATGAAATTAAAGCAGGCACTTTTCAGGGGTTCAGTATTACCGGCTTATTTGACATGGAAAAACAACCTGTAACCTTATCTTCTACACAGGAACATGAAAAAAATCTAATGGAAATCTACAATGAACTGAGTTCAATAATTTCTGAACTGTAACAGTTCTAAAAATATGGTTGTTTCTAAGATTCTGATATATATAGATATAAGGGCTATCCCTAAAATCTTATATACCTATGAAATTAGAACAAGCAATAAAGAAAATAAAATTTCTCCTTTCTTCAGTTAAACTTTCACAACAGCCTTTAGAGGATGGCTCACTTATTCAGTTTGATGGTGATTCACCTGAAAAAGGAAGTGAAGTTTATCTTTTAGATTCTGCGGGCAATACTTCCCTTTTACCTGATGGCTCTTACAAAGCCAAATCTGGGTTGGCATTTACTATTAAAGATGGTAAAGCCGATTCTGTAGATACAACTAATCTACCAGCACCAGCCAAAGAAGAAGATAAACCAAAAGCACAAGCCCAAAGTGCAGAGGTAACAGAGCCAACAGAAGTTAAGCAAGCTGAAGACTCAGCAAGTGGTACTACTGCAACTGAATCAACTACACAACCTGAAGAAGTTGCATCAACTGCTTTTACTCTTGAAGCCATCGGGCTAATCATTGATAAAAAACTTTTACCTGTTTGGGATGCAATTGCAGCAATGCAAAGCTCAATGGGTAACTATCCTGCATACTTCAAAGCGCAGCAAGAAACAGTAAAAGTAGTAGAAGAAATTTCTACACTGGTTACTAAGCTTAGTGAATTACCAGCAGGTACACCAATTGAACAGGAAGTAAACCCTTTCAAGAAAGCTCCAAAAGATATTAAAGACTCAAGAGCATTTAGAATCACACAGTCTT
This sequence comes from Chitinophagaceae bacterium, assembly GCA_044227095.1. Classification (GTDB taxonomy): domain Bacteria; phylum Bacteroidota; class Bacteroidia; order Chitinophagales; family Chitinophagaceae; genus JACMLD01. The sequence continues at coordinate 3,507,020 of JBGAFV010000001.1, forward strand.
TGAATAAATAATCCAATCCTATTAAAACAAAAACAAAATCCTATAACCTATGGCATATAATGTATCAGCCCTTACAGATTACGTAAATCAGACTCAAGACGAGCTAATGGCAAAAACTGTATTGGGATCAAGAACCTTTGATTATGTTACTCTGCAAGCTGGCATTAAATCCAGTGCATCCCTGAACACTTTTGACAACTCTTTTACTCTGCAAGATGGTAGCTCATGTGGCTTCAATGCTGCTGGTACTGTTACTTTCGGCCAAAGACTTTTAACAGTTAAAGAAATTACGGTACAGGAAGAACTTTGTCCTAAAGCACTTCAGGCAAAATACACACAGTTTTATTTGAAACCAGGCAAGAATGAAGATTTGCCATTTGAGAAAATCTTTACTGATGACCTTTCTGCTCAAATTGCTTCTAAGAATGAAAAAGCACTTTGGCAGGGTGATACTGGTTCAGGTTCAGACGACCTAAACAAGTTTGACGGTTTCCTCAAAGTAATTAATGCTACAGCGGGTTCTTATGTAACTGGTAATACAATTGCTGCTACAGGTTTGACTTCAGCAAATGTTATCAATGTTATTAATGCTGTATATACTGCAATTCCATTTGAAATTATTGATAAACCTGACTTCAAAATCTTTGTTGGTTATGATGTCTTCAGGCTTTACGTGCAGGCTCTTTTAGCTGCTAATAACTTTCATTATGATGGAAAGGCAAGTGATTGGAAAATTGTAATTCCAGGAACTACAGTTGAAGTAGTTGCCCTGCAAGGTTTGAATGGTACTAATAAAATTGTTGGTGCAAGAACTTCAAACCTGTTTGTAGGTACAGACTTGGAAAATGAAGAAGATAAAATTGATATCTGGTTTTCCAAAGATGATCAGGTTATTAAACTTGACGTTGATTACAAATTAGGTGTTCAGGTAAAATTCCCTTCTGAAATAGTTTTCTTCAAACTTAACTAAGAGATATAAAGAAGTGTGAGAGGGGGAACATAAGAGTTCCCCCAAATATCCAATATTCTAAATAAAAAACTTAATATATATGCCTTGTAATATTACTGGCGGGTTTGGTGTACTCGATTGTAGAAATAGTGTAGGTGGTATTTCCACTGCTTACATTGCTAATTTCTCAAGCGTTGACTCACTTACTATTAGTTCAGGTGGAACTGTAGATAATATTTCTATGTCTGGTTTCTTCTATGAATACAAATTCAGAAGGAATACAGGTTCATTTAAAGAAACTATTACTGTAAGTGATGAAAATGCAAGTGTATTCTATGCCCCTGAAGTGGTTCTTCAATTTTCCAGAATGGAAGCTTTCAAAAGAACCCAAATACAATTGCTTTCTCAAGCAGATGTAATGATTATCATCTTAGATAATAATGGCAAATACTGGTTGGCAGGTAGTTCTTCTGGATTAACGCTAACTGCTGGTGATGCAGATGCAGGAAAAGCTAAAGGTGATTTTAATGGTTACCATTTGACTTTTACTGGGCAAGAAAATTATCCGATGTTAGAAGTTCCCCCAAGTGTAATCGCTGATGTAATTGAATCCTAAGATTTACAAATAAACATATCCTATTGAAAATAATAGCCCTGTACCTGAGATAAAAGGGTACAGGGTTTTTTATTTGTTCAATTCTTAATATTATGCCATGATCCTACTTTATGAAAACTCTGTGAACCTTGTTTTCTTTACCCTGACTGAAAAGAAAAGGAATTCAACTAAAAAATATCTTTTCCAGTTTACTAATAACACTTCAGGGGAAAGCTTTTACTGCATAGCAGATGATAAAAGTCACACCCCTTACAGATATAATTCTTTTTGTATTACCCATGTAACAGGAGAAAGAAACCCAATTATAGGGGAAGTAAATTTTACCCTACCCGGTTTCTATACATACAATGTATATGAGAACCCTGACTCAATTTTTGTTGGGGAAGATGATGATATAAATTCTTTCATAAATGCAGGCTTAATATTCCCTGTTGAAACTGGTAAAATGAAATTCGTTACAGAGAGCCAGCCGACAGAGGTTTTTGAAAATCCTGTTTCACCTAACCATGTAGTTTTTAATCCTGATGACTATTAATCCTAATAAAATATCCTATGTCCGATAAAAATATAAATAAAAACCTTCCTGTTTTCATGGCTGTCAATAAAGCTGATTATGCTTTGCCAGTTGTGAAGGAAAATAAAGCTTCTGGTGGTTATCTCACCTATGGAGAAGAAAACGATTATCCTAACTACCTTTTAAACCTGTTTGCTAATAGTGCTTTACATGCAGCTATTGTATCAGGAAAAGTAGATTATGTTATAGGCAATGGTTTAGCAAGTGAATCAGGAAATACCAAAATCCAGGCATTCATTGAAAAATGTAACAGTAAAGGAGACTCATTAAATGATGTCTTTAGAAAATGCTGTTATGACTATATGATTTTTGGCGGATTTGCTTTGCAAGTTGTTTATCAAAAGCTAGGGGGAAAGATTGCTGAAGTTTATTATGTGGATATGGCAAAGCTTAGACATAATATTAATTGTGACAAGCTTAAATATTCAAAAGATTGGGGAGTTAAAAACAGGGTTAAGGTTTTGGAGTATGATAGATATGATGAAAATGATCCTACAGGAACTAAAATCTACTATTATAATGGAGAAGCAACAAGGGATCAATACCCTGTACCTGCTTACATAGCTTCAATAGCTGCTATTGAAACAGACATCGAAATTTCAAACTTCCATTTGAACGGTATCAAAAACGGAATGTTCCCTTCTATAATGATCAACTTTAAGAACGGGCAACCAGATACAGAAGAAGCAGAAATTGCTTTGGAAAGAAAAATTAATGCAAAGTTGGGTGGTACTTCTAAAACTGGAAAAATGTTAATGACATTTTCAGATAGTGGAACTGATGCCCCTTCAATAACTCCAATACAACAACCTGACTTAGATAAAAGATTTATAATTCTCCAGGATTCTATCAGGGATAAAATATTTATTGGTCATAGAATAGCTGCACCAATATTATTTGGTATTACTTCCACCGGGAAACTTGGGAATACAGAAGAATATAATCAAGGTTACCAAATTTTTGAAAAGGCTTACATAAAGCCTACTCAGAAGATACTTTTACGAATCTTCAACAGAATTCTATCAGTAAACTTTAAAGATGCTGATTTAGTAGTACTGCAAACACCACCACTAGACACTAATCTAAAGGATGAAACTATTATTACAAATAATATGACCCAGGTAGAGGTAAGAACAAGGTTGAAAAAGGAAGGCTTCATTGAAGAAATAGAACTTCCTGAAGGAGTTCAAACACTTGGAGAAATTAACAACAATGCTAAAATTAATTCATTTAAAACCGCTGCCTAATGCCACTAAATAAAGATTCATACAATACATTATTCTTGGATGAAAAGAGGCTGAAGGAAAACAGCATTATAAATGATGCTGTAGATATGAAGCTTCTTACACCCATTATTAAATCAGTGCAGGAAATTCATTTAATGGGAATTCTTGGCACTTCTTTATATGTGGACTTACAGAATAAAATCAAAGAAGGTACTTTAAATGCTGATGAAGTATTTCTGATGACTGCATATATAGAAGGGGTTATGATTTGGGGAGTTATGGCAGAAGCGCCTTTGTTCACTACTTACAGGTTTTCAAACAAAGGAATTGAGAAAATGAATTCTGATAATTCAGAACCAGCTTCATTAGAAGAGGTAGAAAAGCTTGCAGATAATGCCAAGTTTAAGTTTGACACATATTCCCAAAGGCTTATAAATTACCTAATAGCTAACCAAGCTTTGTTCCCCGCTTACAGGAATGGTAATAATAGCACTTGTGATGATATTCATCCCTCTTTCAATGCTTATAGATCAAACATTGCTTTAGGCTTTGCTGATTATCCGGGTTATGACAGTGAATACAGTTTTAGAAAATACTGGCTGCACAGAAGGTAAGCACAAACAAATAAAAATATCCTATGAACGGAAATAATGCCACTTTAAATCAGTTGGTTGAAACTTTTAAAGTAATAGCCCTTCAACACGGGCAATTACATGCTTTTGGACAAGGTGAGCCATCAGAAATTACCACACTTTCAGTAGAAAATTACCCGCTACTATGGATCACAATTTTACCAGCTAACCTAACTATAAATACTATTCAGTTCAATTTCCGGGTGTATGTGTGTGATCTGGTTCAGGATAATAGAGATAATGAACTTGAAATCTTATCAGATAACATAAGAATTCTATGGGATATAATCGCAATTCTTGAAAACAACTATGAACTGGAAACAACTTATACCAATGCTGAGCCATTCACTGAAAAATTAGATGACCGGGTAGCAGGTTGGTATTTAGATATAGGGATTGTTACAGCACAAACTTTAGGTGTGTGCGATGTTCCTTTAAAACAAAACTCTTAATAAAATATTATGACCGAAAACTATAATTATAACTTATACGATTACCAGGACTTAGTTAATGAAGAATTTATTTCTGGCTCTACAGGGTGCAAGTCCAATGTAGAAACAGAAAACACAGATAGTATTTCATTTACGGGTGATGGCTCTGTATGTAGTCCTTTAAAGGCTACAGGAAAGCTTTCTGAGGTATCAGGCAATATTATTTCTATTCTGCCTGATGGTTTTTATGCTTCTGGTGATACTGGTGGTGCTGATCTTCATCAGAATTATATTGGCGTTGGTGATGCAGATAATAAATTAACAGGTAGTTCAAAATTATCTTTCGATGGAACTACTTTTAATCTAAATGGGCAAGTATTTGCTCAAGATATTGCTACTGGTTTTGATTTTGGTGGAAGTGTGAACACGCACACATTCAGAACAACCCCTTATACAATTGAATTTGAATCAAAGCAAAAAGATGGTTCAGATGTTCAAACATTCTATAGTGATTTCGTTATTTCGCCAGGTTCAATGACCTTACAGAACAACGACTATCAAAGTAATACTGCAAGCAATTTTGTATTTGCGCCAAGTCAAATTGAAATGTATCCAAGCCGTAGCAATTCTGATGGTAATCCATATTTCTATAACCAGGGATTGATAAATTTAACACCAGAAGAAGCAACATTCAGGGTTTTTCATCAAACTGATACCGATAATAAGCAGTCACAAATCTACATGAATGCTGACCCTAACTTCAACACACCGGGAATTGTAGTATCAACTACTGATAGTATTAACCTAACAAGTACTTCAGGTGTAACGTTAACTGCTGGTGGCAATGTGGCAAATTTTAATCCTGATTCCATAATTTTTAATCAACCACTAACGGCAACTTCAATAAATACAAATTCTATATTTTTTCCTGATAACAGCGGCGATTATGGTGGTAATAATAGCTCCAAAATTTATAGTATAGGACAGCAGATTTTTATGAAAACTGGTGATGGTTCAACTGGTGCGTTATTAAACGCTTTACATATACAATCCGACAATGGAGCTGGTTATATTGGTTGGTATGGTAGGGCTTATTTTAACGCCCCTGTTGCGGGTAGTATTCAGGCAAGTGACTGGGTTACTGGTGAACCAACAAATTTTATTGCAGGAACAATAAGGTCAAATTCAGATGGCAATATAGTTGCACGGCAAATTACAAATGGTGTTCTAAGTGGTTTTAGCATTGAAGCTCCTGATGCTTTTGGTAATGTTGAAGCAGCCGTTTTTAAACTTAATTTTCAATCTGGTGAAATTCGTATTGGTGCTGTTGCCAGTGGTGGATATTATCCAACATTTTATTCAAATGGTACAGAGGCAATGCGTTTAAGTCCTAACGGGAACTTACTATTAGGTACTACTATTGATGATGGTGTATCACGTTTTCATATTTTAAGTAATGTAAATAGTGCATCATCAATGGTATTTGAAAATGTAAGTAATGGTACTTCTGCTTATGCAGGAATGCAATTAAAAAATGACAATGGTAGCTCAGCCTATATCTATAAAACAAGTACAACTTATTCAGCAGCTACAGCAAATTCTTTATATATTCAGGAAACCAGCGGTGATATTGTTTTTTATACCCATACTGAAAGCATGAGGATAACTCACAATGGTGCAATAAATATTAGTAATGTTCTTGAATTTTCGGACAATGCAGCAGCTTTAAGCGGTGGTTTAGTTGCGGGTGATATTTACAGAACTGGTGAAGTTCTTAAGATTGTATTCTGATTTCAAGTGAAAAATGGAATTTTAAGTGATGGAGTTGTCGAAATTCTTGCTTGGTAGTTGCCACGGCTGAAATTATTAGTAATTGGTTTCTTGTAAATTATTTTCTATATAAGACAAGAGAATCTTTCTTTAAAAATAAAGTCTTTTTATTTTTCATATCAGTAAAAATAAAAGTCTTTTCAGATTCACCTATTAATTTCATCGTATCTAATGTTGTTGAATTTGTTGAGTGATTTTCACTAGTTATGTAATAATAAAACTTATTACTTGAAATTTCATTTGCCCTATCTAATGCAATCCCGGCGCTCAAAAGCGGGAATAGTACCATTACCATTACGATTACATCCTTACTAATTTTAGGTTGGTATTGTTTATCAAACACCCAATCTTCATTTAATAAGCCATTTACTAACATTCCTATGATAAAGGCCAAAGTTTGAAAATTGAAAATTGGGATATAGTGTTTCAACAAAATAAGTGCCCCTATACATCCAAGAAACAAAAGAAGTATAAAAAACATTTGCCCTTTAGTATGGGTTTTTTCTTCTTTTGTTTCGCCATCTTCTACAATTACTTTCTTTTTAGGTTTGGGTGTAATTAAACTGGCTAGTACTACACCGGCAACGGAACCTACAAAAGTAGAAATCAGAGGCTGTATAGCGGAAGTAATGATGTCCTTAAATGAAATCAAGGACAAGCCATTTAAATCAAAATTTTGCCAATATACTAAATGATATATACAACAGCACACAGTTATATAGGGAATAAGGATTATTTTAAAATTGTTGGAATTTATCATTTCCCCTAAAGTGAATTAATTACGGAAAGTATTTAGAATATCTTCAATTGTTGCATCAGTAAAATCATATGCTCTTATCCGTAAATTCTCTACTTGAACGATTGGCTTTACTTTTTCTTCAAACCCAAGTGAAAAATTCAAGTGTGTAGTATTTAGCATATTTTTTACTCGTTCTTTATTGTCCTTTTCTTCAGTGTAAGTAATAAACAGATCAGTTTCAGTCACGTATCCAATAATTTGTCTGTTATCCAAATCAAATAAACGAAAAGTCCACCTCATCATCATTTTATATTCATTTTTTGCAGCTTTCCCTTGATATATTTCATACCTTGGTAATAACTCGATATCTACATAAGAATTTGACTTTAGAAGTTCTGGATTGAATTCCCAATGAATTTCTTTTGGGGTAGCCATTGAATATTTCATAAAACGGTTTGGGCTTAATAAGCCTGTCTAATAGGCTTGGGTTATGGATCAAATGTAATGTTTACAATTTGATTTGGCTGTCAAATAGGGTAGAATATCTTTGTCAGGTAAACAAATTTCATGCTGTTACAGGACTGTTACAGAAGTATTAAAAACATTGTTTCAGAAGGTGGTATAAACTGCTCAGTTTTAGGGAGTAATATCAAAGAAATCACCGTCATTGGTTTGAATCCAATCCGAGTCACAAAGGTTTCGACAATAAAGTCGGAGCCTTTTTTATTTTGGCAGGTAGACGAATGTGCCAATTGGTTAGTGGCAAATACTGAATAAGATAAGTAATACATTTGCGACTGTAAATAATCCATTATGCCCCCAGTTTTCAATTATGGTATTGATCGTTTAACGGTAAGCAAAGCCATTGCAATTGCTTCAGGAAATAATAAAGGCGTATTAAACGATGCTGCTATTAAAAAGATTAAAGCCAGTCAGCAGTTTGTCCAGGAGATTGTAGCAAATGATACAACAGTTTATGGTATCAATACCGGTTTTGGTATTTTATCCAACACAAAAATATCTGCAGCCGATACCCAAACACTGCAGCATAAAATTTTGCAAAGTCATAGTGTAGGTGTGGGCGATGCTATACCAGCTGAAGTAGCAAAGCTGATGCTGATAACAAAAGTGCATGCCCTGGCACAAGGTTATAGTGGCGTGCAACTGGAAACCCTGCAAAGAATAATATGGCATATTGAAAATGATATTATTCCTGTAGTGCCGGAAAAAGGAAGTGTAGGTGCGTCGGGAGATTTAGCACCATTGGCACATCTCTTCTTGCCATTGATTGGCCTCGGTGAATGTTATTACAAAGGCGAAAGGAAAAATACTGCGGCAATATTTGCAAAAGAAAATAAGCAAGCTATTCAACTCGGTCCCAAAGAAGGATTGGCTCTTATAAACGGAACGCAGTTTATTTTATCCTTTGCGGTAAAAGCTGTTCAGCGAATGCACAACTGTCTTGAAGCAGCAGATATTATTGGTGCCATGAGCCTTGAAGCATTAACAGGAACAAAATCTCCTTTTGATGAACGCCTGCATCAATTAAGGCCTTTTAAAGGAAGCCAGTTAGTAGCGCAACGTCTGCGTTTGTTATTAAAGGATTCTGCTATTATGCAAAGTCATGTTGATTGTGGCCGTGTGCAGGATCCATATAGCCTTCGTTGCATGCCGCAGGTGCACGGCGCTAGCAGGAATGCGTGGTTGCATTTAAAAGAGCTTACAGAAACGGAGCTTAACGCTGTAACCGATAACCCTATTATTTTTAATGCTGATGATACCATAAGCGGTGGCAATTTTCACGGTCAGCCATTGGCGCTGCCTTTGGATTATGCCTGTTTTGCAGCTGCAGAGATTGGCAATATTTCCGACCGGCGTTGTTATTTATTATTAGAAGGCAAATGGGGCCTGCCTATGTTGCTGATGAAAGACGTGGGATTGAACAGCGGGTTTATGATACCACAATACACAACTGCGGCACTGGTTACAGAAAATAAAACACTTTGTTTTCCCGCCAGTGCAGACAGCATACCTACATCACTCGGACAGGAAGATCATGTAAGTATGGGCAGCATCAGCGGAAGAAAACTGAATAAGGTGCTGGATAACCTGGAATGCATACTTGCAATAGAATTGCTGAGTGCATGCCAGGCTATAGAGTTTCGTGCACCGCTAAAAAGTTCAGCGTTGCTGGAATTTGCGCATGATTGTGTGCGTGAGTATGTTGGCTTTGCAGCAGAAGACAGAATTTTTGCTGATGATATTAATAAAGTAGCCGGCATCATCAAAGATTTTTCTTTTGTGCATAAGGTGAATGCATTTGCAAATGAAAAAGCAATTAATCTTAATGCAGGCTTTGATGGCTTTAGTGAATTAGAATTTTAATAACCACAGAAACGCAAAGACAAATAAAAATTTCCCGTGTATCTCTCGGTACTCTGCGTCTCTGTGGTTACGCTCAATCCAGAAATCATTTCTTCAATCTGGTATAGTATTCTATCTGTTTACTGCTGTCTTTTTTGTCAACAATGGTTTGTTTAAAGGCATCGGCACCCGTCATCTCTACAGCAATATCAATAACGCTGCCCCTAATTTCTGCATAGCTGGATACAATAACCGTTTCTTTTAATTTATCGGTTCCTTCTAAAGTAAATGTACCGTAACCAATGCCGGTATGAATTTTATTGGTAGAATCAGTATAGGTATGCCCCCATGTAAAATGACCAGCCCAGTATGCTTTAAACTGTGTTACTTTAGGCATAGTGGAATCTTTTCCTTTGGTGTAAATAACTTTGTCCAGCTTCCATGCGCCATCAAGTGGCGAGGTAACAGCTTTACCAACATTTTCATATTCTTCTGTAAGAATAAATTTTTCACCCTGAGATTCTATCTCGGGTATAACCTGCATATAACCCGCATCAGTTTTGCTTATTACAAGTTTGAAATTGCGTTTGGTGTCTGTCATAGTAGAATCAGAACCATTATAAAATACTTTTTCAATAACGGTGTCTGCAGTTTTATCGTAAGTGCCTATACCAAAATTGGTGCTGGAGTCTGGCGGGTTAAAGTTTGAATACATCATATAATCGCCGGTGTAAATTTTCTGTTGCAATAGCGATGTGTACGAAGTATCTGTTTTACCGCCTTTAATTTTCTGGTAAAGCATTTTGTATGCACCAGGCATTGAAACGCTTTCTTTGGAAGGTTGGCTACAGCCTGCAACCAGGCACAGGAGCGCAATCGATGTTAGGATTTTCATGTTGCTTTTTTTTATGGTGAATAATGGAAAAAGCGCTTTGAGGGAACGGGAGTTGTTTGTTGTGAGGGGACGGAAGGAGGATAAGTTGTTATTCTTGCAGGAGGTAACTGTTGGCGGGATTCACATTTCTTACAGAAAGTTAAACTAATTATGCATCAATCCCGCAAATAAAAATTACTATAATGTATTTCTGGGATTTCAGTGACGGGCAGTAGCCAAAAACGTATAAATTCGTTTACAAGTTCAAAAGAAATTAGTATGCAGACAAACTACGATCCCATCAAATACAAAACCCCAACGGGTACACAATTAAGTTGCAAAGGCTGGATACAGGAAGCGGCGCTTCGCATGTTGCTCAATAACCTTAATCCGGAAGTAGCAGAACGGCCCGATGACTTGATTGTATATGGTGGCCGCGGTAAAGCTGCACGCAATTTTGAAGCGTTGGATAACATCATTAAGGCATTAAAGGTTGTTGAGAATGATGAAACGCTGCTAGTGCAAAGTGGTAAACCAGTTGGTATTCTTAAAACGCATAAAGATTCGCCAAGGGTATTAATCAGTAATTCTCAATTGGTACCCAACTGGGCCAACTGGAAACATTTTGATGAACTTGAAAAGAAAGGCCTTACTATGTACGGACAAATGACTGCAGGAAGCTGGATTTATATAGGTAGCCAGGGCATTGTACAAGGCACTTATGAAACCTATGCTGCTATTGCAGATAAACATTTTGTGGGTTTGACTAACGACTCTGGACTAAAGACTACTGACTCTGTTTCCGCTAGCCTTAAAGGAACTTTAAATGTAACTGCCGGACTTGGCGGCATGGGTGGTGCACAACCGCTTGCCATTACCATGAACGGGGGAGTAGCACTTATTGCAGAAGTAGAAGAATGGCGCATAGACAAACGCATCGAAACAAAATACCTCGATGAGAAATTTACTGATATTGATGCGGCGATAGACGCAGCCTTGCAATACAAAAAAGAAGGCGCGGGCAAAAGCATTGGTGTATTGTGCAATGCTGTTCACCTGTTGCAAAAATTGGTGCAGCGCAATATTATTCCCGATACATTAACTGATCAAACATCTGCGCATGATCCGCTTATTGGTTATGTGCCACATACGCTTGATAACAACCAGGCAAAATTGCTGCGCCAATCCGATCCATCTAAATACATTGAACTTGCTTACCAAAGCATGTACCTGCATGTTCAACTGATGTTGCAATTGATGGACAAGGGCGCAATAACATTTGATTACGGCAATAACATCCGTGCACGTGCGCAGGAATATGAAGAAAGAACTTCTAAAAACTCACGGCTAACAGCCCATGATCCTTTTGCATTTCCGGGTTTTGTTCCTGCTTACATAAGGCCTTTGTTTTGTCTTGGTAAAGGGCCGTTTCGCTGGGCTGCATTGAGTGGAGACCCTGCAGATATAGCCGCAACTGATGAATTGATTGCAAAAATGTTTCCCGAAAATGCATCACTGCAGCGTTGGCTGAAGTTGGCAAAAGAACGTATCGCATTCCAGGGATTGCCGGCACGCATTTGCTGGCTTGGACAGGGTGAAAGAGAAAAAGCAGGATTAGCATTTAATGAACTGGTGCGAACTGGTAAAGTAAAAGCACCTATTGTTATAGGGCGTGATCATCTTGATACAGGTTCTGTTGCTAGTCCTAACCGGGAAACTGAAGCGATGATAGATGGAAGTGATGCAGTGGCCGATTGGCCGATACTGAATGCATTGGTGAATACAGCAGGTGGTGCAAGCTGGGTGTCACTTCACCATGGCGGTGGCGTTGGTATGGGGTATAGCATACATGCAGGGATGGTTATTGTTGCAGATGGAACGCCAGAAGCTGCTGAAAGGCTAAGCCGTGTTTTAAGAAATGATCCTGGCATGGGAGTGATAAGACATGCTGATGCCGGATACGATATAGCAAAAGATACTTTAAAAGAACATAAGCTTGATTTGGGAAGCAGGATTGGTTAACCGTTATTGCAAGCCGAAAAATGTAAAAACTATATTAAAGCAATCTTATGCGGCGAAGCATCTTCGATCGCTTCATTAATAAATTTATAATTTAAAATGTGGATTGCTTCATCTCAGTATTGGATCTAATACAAAGATTTTTTATGGCGATTCGCAATGACAGTTGTATAAATTTGCTTCAATGAAATCTCAAAATCCCGCAATCAATAAATCAGCAATAATATTACGTTGATATTACTAAAACGAAAATGTGTGTAATTAGTAATTGATAAATGATCCCCGCTTTTTAAAAAGTGTACATTTAGTTATCACAAAATTTAAACTTTTAATTATGGGAAAATTTGTCAGGAAAACAGGAAAGGACAATCAATATTATTTTTCGCTGAAAGCAGATAACAGCCAAATAATATTGTCAAGCGAAGGTTATACAACAACAGCTGCAAGAGAAAATGGAATAGAATCAGTAAAAAAGAATGCACCTGATGATGCCAGGTATGCAAGACTTACTTCTAGCAATGGCAAACACTATTTTACATTAAAAGCAAGCAACGGACAGGTAATTGGTAAAAGCGAGATGTATGAAGCTTCATCCGGTATGGAAAACGGTATAGCATCTGTAAAATCAAATGCACCGTCTGCTTCTATTGTTGATGAATGAAATTAGTAACAGGTAATAAATAAAAAGCGGGACAGTATTTACCTGTACCCGCTTTTTTATTATTGTCGTTTTTTATTCGCCGTTATCTTTAGTTTTGTAATGGGTATTGTTTACAGCATCAAATATGCTCTTTGCTTTATCATACACACTTAACACGTGGCCATTTTTTAAAGTGATATCACACCCGTGGTTGTGCTCGTTGCCACCAAAATCTATTCTCAGGATTTCATCGCTATTCAGATAAATAGGAAAACTTCCATTGCCATTGTTGGGTGTAATCTTAATAAGTTTCATGCTGTTGGTTTTGAAAAATTACTTTGGGCTTCATGTTAAGATATAAATAAATTGCCTGATTTTCGCCGATTTGCAGGCGAATTTTAAAAACAGAAGGCAGATGTTCATATTTTTGGATTAACGAAGTATTCTTTCCGTGTAATCTATCTTTTTGGCAGGCATATTGATTTCTATTTCTGTAATACTCACTCAAAATATATGTTATGAACAGCAAAAACGGCAGCATACTCTATTTCCTGCTTGGTATTTATACAATGCTCATAAGCTGGCATTATAATCATTCTGTTTTCTATCTAATCATTCACTACATATTCTGGCCCATTTATCTTTTGTACGAAATTCTTATTGGTCATCTTTCTCATGATTTGTGGAGAACAATACCCGAATCGTATTTTAAATAGAAATGGCTTTTAAATAGGCGTTTATCTTTTTGCTTTAATTTTTACAGGTGATAATTTTCCATCGCCGTCTTCAACATGTAAAAAATTAAGATCCAATCCGTCCAGTACAATTACACTATGCAGCGAAGAAAATTTTGTTGCATCCTGTTTCCAGTTCCATACTAGCTTGCCTTGTGGTGTAAATTCAAGCACCTGTATGCCTGAAGCACCCTGGTTAGGCCCATGTCCCTGCCAGTTAGAAACTATATAATTTCCATTTGTAAGTACCTGGAACCCTGAAAAGAAATTTGGGTTTACTTCAGCAGGCCCGGTAATGGTATCCAATAGTTTTCCATCGGCAGAAAATAGTTCAAGTTTTTTCTGATAGCCAGTACTAACAATGGTTTGACCATTTGCACGTCGCAAAGCCTGCCATGCATGAGTTTTGGCTGGTTCGCCAATAATTACTTTCCAAACTACATCGCCATTTTTATTTCCTTCAAAAATTACATTATCGGCAGTTACTAAAAAGTTGCCGGCAACCGTTTCACGTACCAATCGTACATAATTAAACTCCGGAAAATTATAAAGGTGCAGCACCGCACCAGCGGCATCAACTTCAACCAGTACAATTCCCTGTTTGCCCTGCCAGTTTACACCAGATAAAATAGTGTTGCCATTACGCAGTCTCCGTGCCGCAATGGTGCCAGGAAAATTGGTGAGCTCATATACTTTTTTACCAGTAGCAATTTCATGTTCTTCATAACCATTACCGGTTCCGGCAAGCAACCTACCTGCGCCAACCAATTGCAAATCCCGCCCGGCGGGAATGGGTAAATACCAATTTGCGGAAGTGCTATTTAAATCAACATACGCAATTTGCGATAAGCCTTCATCGCGGATTAAAAGCTTGCTGTGTGTATAAGCTGATGTAGACTGGCTATATGTTTTGTTAGGAGTAAATAGTATAAAAGCAATTGCGAAGAAAATTATTGGCCGCAGGTAAATAAGGTTTGTCTTTTTCATTGTTTACTTTGTTCTGTTTATGGTTACAATGTTATTGAAAGATAATTCCTTTGCGGATTAAAAATAAATTTATCCTGCTGCAAGAAAGATTACTGTTGGCAGGAAACGGTATATTACATTTGTTAAGGCATTTCCATTGCTGATAAAAAATAAACAAAACTATTTATGACAAATAATACCACACGCAAAGAATTCCTTCAAACATCAGGTATTCTTGCTGCGGCAGCATTATCGGGTTCTTTGTTTGATTTTAAAAAACAAACTCCGCTTCTGTCTTTTTCTACGCTAGGTTGTCCTGCCTGGACGTTTCAGCAGATTATTGATTTTGCAGCAACGCATGGTTACAAAGGGATAGAAATGCGTGGTATTTTAAAACAATTGGATCTCCCTAAATGCCCTGAGTTTAGCAGTCCTGAAAGTATAGCAAATACAGTTGCGCAGATGAAAGCAAAGAAATTACAGTTTGTAGATCTTGGCTCGTCGTGCACATTGCATTATATGGATGAAGCAAAAAGAAAAGAGAATATAGAAGGCGGTAAGCGCTTTATCGATTTGGCGCAGCAGATACATTGCCCTTATGTTCGTGTATATCCTAATAATTTTCCGAAAGAGCAGGATAAGCAAGCTACAATTGAACTTATTGCAAAAGGATTGCAGGAACTGGGCGATTATGCTAAAGGAAAAAATGTTATGGTATTAATGGAAACTCATGGTGATGCTGTGTACATAGAAGATTTGGAAATCATTATGCAAAAAGCAAATCACCCCGGCGTAGGATTGATTTGGGACATTAGCAATATGTGGACGATTACCAAAGAACCACCTGCACAAGTATACGAGAGATTGAAAAAATATATTCATCATACACATATTAAAGATGCCAAGCTGGTTGGTGGTGTGCCCCAATATGTTTTCTTGGGAAAAGGGGAGGTGCCTATTTTCGAAGCTATCGATCTATTGCAAAAAGGCGGCTATAAAGGTTATTATAGTTTTGAGTGGGAAAAGCTTTGGCATCCGGAATTAGCGGAACCCGAACTTGCATTGGCAGATTATCCATTGGCAATGAAAGCGCATTTTGGTTGATAGCTAATTATAAATTTGTTCTGCACTTGCGTTAAAAAAATTAAGACAAAAGAAAAGACAGGCAATAGCGGTTTTCATGTAAGACAATTTTATCCAAAATTCAGTTAAGCAAATTGAAAGGAAAATTTGTTTCCACTTAAAGCTGTTTATTCTTATGAAATGAATGCCGGAAATTGAAAAAGTTAAACTAGAGTACTATTTTTTTATAAGCATAGCCAGTTTTACTGGTGCAACATGTTTATAAGCCATTGCAAGGGCATCTGCGCACATTGTTTTTCTCACTTTTTTTAGGTTGATAAAAGTCCAGCCCTGTAAACCCCATTTGTTAGGAACAGGGTAAATGATTGATGTATCGAAAAGACAAAAAACATCCTGGTCGGCTGTACTAAGTTTGATGCAGGCAATTTTATTTTTTGTGTCCAGTGTTGCAAATATCTTTTTAGCTATCCTAAAAGATCGCTTGTCAAAATGTGGCTGTTCTTTTGTTTCCGGAAAAGAAAGTGCCAGCTTGCTAAAAGTATTTTCATCAACCATATTCTAATTTACGGAATTGCAAAATTAACCCGCAGATTGTCGTAGAAAGAAAATTGCTTTTGGTTAGCAAAAACGTAGACACAGATTATTGTACACAATCAACGTATATCCGCGGAGCCCAAAGCGTTTAGGCAATTGCACGAAATACACGTATACCTAAAGTAAACCCTTATTTGGGTATCGAAGGGTATTTACCCAACTTCAGAAAATACCATCTCTTGGTTTTGTTTCAAATGTCTGTAAATGAACAATTAGCAAATTAAGCGATCTGTCGCCCCGTAATTTCAGAAGGCCTTTGAAGTAGTAGATTTTCGACAAATGAATGATTATCTACGATGAATACTTCAGGATTTACTTGCTTCAAAAAATTATTAGTGCAAACTTGCATCCGCAATCAGTAATACCACTTAAAGTGATTTTTCTGATAAGCAATTATCCAATATCCTGTTGACAGAGCTTACTAAGTAATAACAAACGAAAACGTACCCTTATGGCTTTTAAAACAGCCGAAACGCAAGCACCAGTTGCTGCGATTAAGCAAACAAAAAAATCAACTTTTCTTTACTCCCTAAAGATGAGTATGTGTTTATTGCTTTTGACTGTTGCAGGAAATTATTTTTCCAATGCGCAGTGTGTTGCTCCCTCTATGACTTTTCACAGCCCGGTTTTAATTGCAGGTACAGACCACCAGATTGGTGCTGTATATCTTTTTCCGCAAGTAATGCCTGGCGTTGATGCCAATATAGAAGTTGTTGACCTTGTAGGTGGAGCGCAGATCTGGAATATTGATGATACTACAGGTATGGGTTATTATGATGCATTTCAGCCTTATGTTGTTGCTCCGGCAAATATGACTTCTTATGTAGATTGGAATATTACTTTTAAAGTAGCAGGTACATCTACAGATACTGCATTAAATTGTTTTGCAATTACAGGTGTAGACGTGGATGGCAATGGTTCTAACTTACAGGAATTTATTGAAGCGGCTACACCCGGTAGCTATGCACTGGACCCATATACCATTCTTAGCTTTTCTTTTGATGGTGTAAGAAGCAAGGCTGTTTCTACAGTTGCTAACGTTCCTTCCATTGATACAACACACCTGGAAGCTATGTTCCAGATGAACTTTAAAAATATTTCTACGTTGCAATACCGTAATGGTGCTATATCTAATTATGGTGGGGACATGGTGCGCCAGACATGTATTTACTTTAAATCTTTTTTTGACAATTATACATTGTTATTGCCTGTAAAACTGGTATCGTTTGCAGCCCAGGTAAAAAATGAATCTGTAGCAATCAACTGGTCGGCTACCAACGAAAATGATTTGAAGTATTATGTTGTACAGAAAAGTAGCAATGGCATTAACTGGAATGACATGCAAACTGTAATGCCCGGTTCTTCTGCTACCAATAACTATTTTGTAAATGATGGAGATAAGAATTCCTCTGTTGCATATTATCGCCTTAAACAAGTGCAAAGAAGTGGGCAGCCATTGTATTCAAAAATGCTGAAGGTGTATAATGGAAGCAGCAATACTGGCAGCATTAGCAATAATACTGTAATTAAAGATGCAGTGACCATGCAGATTTCTGCAACTAACAATGATACTTACCTTGTTGAAGTATATAGTGTAAATGGTAGCAGGATTAAACAACAGCAGGTTACAGTCTATGCAGGCTATAACAGCGCATCTGTTGATATACCATCTTCTGCAAGCACAGGCCTTTATGTGCTAACGGTTAAAAACAATCGTGGCGAACTTATCCATCAGTCTAAACTCGTCAAAAATTAACAACAACTAAGTAAGCATATTTCAAATGAATGCCCGGCCCGGCCGGCAATAGTAAAATTTTGTTCGTTTTTCGTTATTTACTAAGTAATAAGGCCCGTTTCTACGGGCCTTAGCTTTTTAATACCAATAAAATTATGTTGAATTTATTTTTGCTTACTTGAATTTGAAAATTACACCCGCCTGAAAATTGGTAATATCATATCCGGCTTCTGCATTGAAACCAAAACCAGGAGTAACAAAATAAGATGCACCGATAAAAGCCCCGAATACAGGTATCACTTCATTGTGATCATATTTATTAGTGTTCTTGTATTCGGTATGATGAAATCCGGGTCCTGCAGAAAACCCACCGTAAGTATCAAGTCCGCGTACTTTCCAGCCGTAGTGCCATGCAGAGCGTATTGCGATAATGGTTGTGGCGCTTCTGTAATCATCATAATAACCGCCGTTGGAAAATGTAGTACCCACCTCAGCACCGAGGGTAATTGCACCAGGGCCTGCATGCCATAAGCCCCATTCAATAGCGGCTTTTATTCCAAATGGCGAATGATAATAATCGCCTTTGTATTCACTTCCTACACCTGCGCCAAGGTTTAATGTTACACTACCAACCTTTACTGGTGTTGTTTGTCCGCTAACATTGTTTGATTTTCTTGATTGTGCGTTTGTACCTGTAACTGCCAGAACAAAGCATGCTGTTGTTAATACAGTTATTTGTTTTAGTCTTTTCATATCCACCCTAAAACAAATACAATGCCATAGCAATTTTTAATTATTTGCATGAAATTCAAAAAATTAATGTTCACACGCAAAGAAATAATGTAGAATTTAATACACAGTGATATGCCCGGGCTAACGTTACAATAATTGCTGTAATTAATTATTTTGAAGCTGCTTCTGCATGCAATAGTTCAAGTCCGGCTGCACTTCTTGGTTTAAACCCCATCCAGTTATTTTGATTTGATTTTTCTTTCAGATCTAAATACTTCCCAAAATCATTTTGTTTAAGTAAAAGACCAAAAAATGCGGTTACAAAATGTTGGTTAATGTTGTTCAGTTTGCGTTCATTCCATGCAGGCTCGGCATAATGATAATAGTCATCCATTTTCATTCCCAGTTTCATTGATTCGGGTGGGGGAGGATTGGGGGCAACATTGTGTCTTGCGTTTTCGTAAGTGAGCAGGTAGCGATTTGCATTAACCGATGCATTGTAAATGGCTTTTGTTCCTTTTTCGTAGCCAGATACATCATCGAGTGAACCAGCTACAAAAAATACAGGTACTTTAAGGTTTGCCAAACCGGTACTGTCCCATACACCACGTTCCATTCCCCAGGGCGCAAATGCCACTACGGCTTTAATTCTTCTGTCTATGGAAGCCGTATAAGCCGGGTTGCTGGCAAGTCTTGTTTCAATAGCTTTACTTCCACCAGTTAATGTGCTAAAAAAACTACCCAGCTTATTGCTATAGCCAGCACCTGCAGCATTCAATACGCCGTAACCGCCCATTGAATAACCAATCAGGCCTGTATTATTTGCATCTGCTAATCCTGCCAGAAAACTTTTTGAATCAGCTTTACTTAATGAGGCAACCTGGTCCAATACAAAAAGAATATCTGTAGCACGATTAAGTAAAGTACTGCCAAAAGCAGCTGCATCTGCATGTGTAGATTCAGTATGATCAATTGCAACTACTACATAACCTTTTGATGCAAGGTTTTCGGTTAGGTATGTTAGTAAAACCCTTGAGCCGGGGTAACCGTGCGATACAATTATAAGCGGATAAGCCCCGCCAGACAATTGCGGTGCAGCGTCGCGTATACTTCTTCCTGCAAATGTAAATGGACGAATTGGACGTGTGCTGTCGGTAAGGCTGCCCATTACATCAGTATAACTGGTTAATTCTTTTTTTCCTGAAGTTGCTAATGCAGGATACCATATTTCAACTTTTAAATGACGATCATAGAATGGTGCCGTGCCATCTTTTGCTTTTAAAATATTCTGCTGATTGTTGTTCACCCATTCAACAGTACGCACACCTACAACATACTCTCCTCTTGCGGCAAGGGCGGGGGCATCCGGCAATGCATCGCCATAAATAAATGCATTATCTGCAAGCTGACTAAAAGATCTTAATTGAAAACTGAAAATAAAAAGTACGAGAAGAATAATTGCAGGCTTTTGTACAATGGCAAACTTGTGCATGGTTAATTTGGTTGAAATTAGGCTTACAAAGTGAATATGATTTAGGAAAGCTTTATTTTAAATACAGCCATTTCCGCATCGTAAATGTACTTTTAAAAAAGCGTATTTGTTGGTATTGCAAAAAATGTAAAATAGAAGTTTTTTTACATTATATCCGTTTTGAAGAACCGTTACTAATCCAATATCTCATGAAACTCATGATGTTCATCGGCAACGACCTTATTGAGGCCGTTCCGCTAGACGAAACACGCATCCCCAAACCGGGCTACCTTGGCAGCTTTAAGCGTATGCTAAAAGAAAAATACAAGGAAGTGATTATGCAATTTGCTGAACCGCCAGAATTTTTGGTGATTCATGCTGCATAGTTTTTAATCTGTCAATAAGGCTTTTTTCCGGGATTTTTTCTCATATCAAAAAGGCATAAAATCTCAATGATGTCTTTGTGATATCGATAAAAAATTTGATTGTGTGGCGTTAATAAAGTACATCGAACATCTTTTCTTTTTGCGGAAGCTTTGCCCGCTTCAGGGTGCTTAGCAATAAAACTGATTCTTTTCTCAAGTTTATCTAAAAAATCATTAGCAACTTTATTGGAGAATTCTTTTTGAATGTATTGAAAAACATCAAACGTATTATTGCGAAAACGTTTGCTGATGACTACTTTTTTCTCCATTCGTTCATCTCTTTTTTGAACTCCTGTAAGGGTATAGTCTTTTTGTTGTTTGTTTCTTTAATAGCAAGATCAAGCTCTTCAATTTGTGCTTTAGTCAGGTTGTCTGTTATATCTTTTGTATTTGAGTAAAATGCAACATTTTCCATTACCTGGCTTAATATTGCTTCATCCTCAATGCCCTCCAGTAAATGGATTATTTTAGATTTTACAGACTTGCTCATAAATGATTAATAAGTTATTTGCAAAATACGAATAAAAAAAGTGGCTGCAAATAGGGAGCAGATCACATCAGGCTTATCTTTTTACCTGTTGCAGCAGCCTCATAAATGCTCATTAAGATTTTCATGTCACGCAATCCTTCCATTCCATTCATGTGTTCAGGAAACTTACCTGTTTCAATAAACGATTTGCATACCTCCTCCATCATTACCGTTTGGTGATGAACGATCGGCATGTTTAAAGGGCCTGAATTAGTACTTCCTTTTATTGGGCCATAGCTATAAGCAGGACTTAATTGTATCCAACCTTTGGTTGCAGAAACATACAGTTGCTCAATATTGGAACGATATGAACTAAATCCATTTACTGTAGCATTACCAGGAAACTCAAATTGCCATGATATGGATTGCTCCACATCTTTAAAAATTGAAGGCTCTGTAATAGGGCCGTATTGAGCTGTTACAGAAAGTGGTTCTTCGCCCGTTACATAACGTGATGCCTGTACGCAGTAAATACCAACATCCATTAACGGTCCACCGCCTGCAAATGCTTTTTTTAAACGCCATTGCGCAGGATCCCCAATGTTAAAACCAAAATTGGTTTGAATAAACCTTACATCACCTATTACTTTTTCGCGGCACTGCCTAACTACTTCTTTTGTAAATGGTTCAAAGTGCATCCTATACCCAATACCCAGTTGCACATTTGCGTCTTTGCATGCTTTCACCATTTCTTCTGCTTCTTTTACTGAAACAGACATTGGCTTTTCGCACATTACATGTTTGCCTGCTTTTGCTGCCCTTATTACAAATTCCTTGTGCATGGAATTTGGCAATACCACATAAACAATATCAATGTCTTTATTCTTCGCTATCTCGTCAAAATTCTGGTAGTTGTAAATATTTTTTTTATTAAGATTGTATTTCTTTGCCCATTCTTCGGCTTTGGATGGTGTGCCTGTTACAATACCGGCCAGGTAGCAATTGCTTGTTTTTTCCAGTGCAACTGCAAGCTGGTTTTTTGCATAACTGCCAAGCCCAACCAATGCAACACCTAATTTCTTTGTGTCTTTCAATACATTTTTTGAATGGTAAGCAAATGTATCTGTTAGTGAAAGTGAAGCAAGGGTAACGCCCAGGCCGCCACTCATTTTTTGCAGAAAATCGCGACGTGATTGATTATTTGACATAGCCGTTAGATTGTATGAGGTTTGATTGAATACTCTAATTTAAGCATAACCGCCAATACCCCAGCTTCAAATCTTTGTATGATTTTTTCATAGAACAGTATTATTTTGCCTGGCAGGCAATGTATGCAATAACAGAACCCAGAAACAAATTTCCATAGCACCACTATTAATTACGATACCTTTGGTATAAATAAGCCGCCATGAAAAAAGTATTCTTCTTTTTTTTCCTTCTTGTCACACTTGTTTCCCACGCACAAACATTTGAAGGCACTGTTACCTGGTCTGTTAAATATGAGTTTACTGATCCTGCCCGTAAAGCACAAATGGAAAAAGCGCAGAAATCCATGGACGATCCGGCCAACCAGGCCAAGATGAAACAGATGCAGGAACAAATGAACAGCCCCGAAATGAAGAAGATGATGGAAGCCAATCCGCAAATGAAAGAACGGATGGAAGCTGCAATGAAAATGATGCAGGGTGGTGAAGGTGGTTCTATGTTGCCCAAGACTTTAATCATAAAAACAAAGGGCAACAGTTCTGTTTCAAAAATGGAAGGCGGAATGATGGGTGCAGAAACATTGTATGATGGCGATAAGAAACAGGCTTATATGATAAACAGGAATTCAAAAACATATATGCTGATGAATGCTGGTTCCGGTGCTGCAAAAGATAGTGTTCAGCGAAAAGTTACAAAAACTGGTGAGACTATGAAAGTGCTTGGGTATAACTGTACAAAATACATTGTTGATGTAACAACTGCGAAAGGCACATCAATGACACAAATATTCTGGACTAGTACCGATATAAAAGGCATGGATATGCGCAGTTTGGCAAGACAAAGAATGGGTAATTCCGGCCAGTCTATTTATTATGAAGGGATTGATGGCGTGCCTTTGCGTATAGAAATGAACATGCCGCAAATGAATATGGCCATGGAAGTAACTGATATAAAGAAAGAATTATTGCCTGCATCAGATTTTACTATTCCATCAGATTTTACAGAGACAAAAGGCTTCGGGAAATAATATTCATTTCATTACCGGCGACGCCTCTGGCTCCACCATAGAAGGCCCGCAACTATAATTATAACCGCAAGCAGCGATAGTATTGTTGAACTTAAACTTGCGGGTTTACCTTTTTTCTTTTTTACCTCATTGCCGTAGGAAAGAGAGTAGTATTCATTATCATCATACTCTTTCAGGTTCTTAAGATATTCGCTGCTTTCATCTGCCGAAATAAAATCTTTATGTGTTTCATACCGGGCATTGAGGTGTACTTTATTTTCTACGCAATAAAATTCGCTATTATAGGTAAACGCTTCATTTTTTATATGGGTTTCACTTGTGGTAATGTTCCAGTCTTCGGGCAGCACAACAGTCACATCCTCTTTGTAAGACATAGGATATGAAATGCCTAAGGGCATTTTTCGATCTTTGTCTTTTGGCCTGTTTAAAATTTCTGCAATGGCAAATGGCCAAAAATCAAATTTTTTTACATTGTCTTTATTCTTCCAAAACGAAGGAATGGTATAATATTCTGTTGTAGTAAAAACGCCGGTGCTGTCATTGTCTTTATAAATAAGGCTGTCAGACTTAATTTCTTCATAATACTTCGAATAAAACTTGGTATTATTTTTTTGAATATCAGAAATGCTTTCATTGCTGTAATTCTTCCTGGTTACGTCTGCCTCATCGCCTTTAAAATTTGTTGTAACAACCAATTTGCCGCTTCCATGCATTTCATCAACCTTAAAATAATCGGTAATATGCTGGTAACTTATATTGCGGAATGGAATAGCAGTAAGCGCAGTTGTGTTTTCGCCTATTACCAGTCCGCATTGATAATCCGGATAAAATATTTCTTTTACATTGCCACGCTGGTAAGCTATTGTTGGGTCGAACCAGAATTGTGTGCCATCAATTTTTACTACTACTGTAACGTGATCAAAATTAACAGGAGCAGGAAGCATGTTGAAAAGTTCCTTTTTATCTTCTGTGCTAATGAGTACGGCATTGGCTTCTATATTCATTACCTTAAGCATAGTGCAAAGCAGGTAAGATTTTTCTTTACAATCGCCAAAGCGTTGTGCAAAAACTTTTGAAGGATCTGCAGGCTTGTGAGAATTTGCCCCCATTTCAATACCCATATATCTTATGTCGTCTTGTACAAAACGCAGGGAAGCAGCAACCCTGTCGGCATCAGTAGTATATTGCTTTGCAATTTCTTCAATCTTTTTCTGCAGTTCAGGCGATATCTTTTTTTGCAAAGGGAATAACTCCATTGCCCAGTCATTTACTTCTTTCCAACTTTTAAATTCAGTAAATGTAATCCTGCCAAAAGGATCGTACCACGAAGGTGTATTGTCCTGCAAATCTAATGGAGGGATATTGCTTTTTCTCCATTCGTATATTTTTTGATTGTTGCTGTCTTTAATAACAGGCTGAATGGTTTCGTTTGTATTTTTAATGGTAATGGAACGACTATTAGGCACCAGCACCCTGTAAAACAGATCGTATATGGGTACAGAAAATTCTGTATCAAAGCCACCTGAATATTTATCCTTGAAAACAGGATTAAAACCTTTGGTGCTGTAACTGTATTCAATAAAATCTCCCTGTCTTACATCTTCCAGTATTAACACGGCATCCATTGTACCATTGTAAATAAAATCTTTCAGGTTTTCTTCCTGGTGTAAGATTTTAATTTTTGAGAGCTGTAGTTTATTTATAGTTTCTCCGTTGCGGATAATTTTTATAGAGTGAAAAAATAATTTTTGATAAAGAGGGTTAAATGAAACAGTAATAGTTGATTCATTCTGAACACCTGACTGAGAAATAATTTTTTTACACTGCCGTACAAATTTTGTGTGTTCTCCGAGGGATATTTGTGTTTCAAAATAAACATTAAGCGAACCTTCTGAAGCCTGGTTGTTGAGCGAAGTTTTATTGTAATCAATATTATTTTTTACAGTCCATAAAGGTTCCGGGGCTATGGATGGTTTTTGCGCTTTTGCAGTAACAGGTAAATAAGTTGCTACAGTAACGTATACAAGAATTATACGAAAAAACAATTTCATTTATAAAGTGTTTGGCAGGTTTAGCGGAGGAAAATGATAGCAATATAATGCCTTAAAACTGTATCATCAACCCTGTGTTTTAAAATTAAGTAAAAACTGATTTTACACAAAAGTTCCTGTTTCTTTCAGGGCGTTATATAATTTATCCAAATCTTCCTGGCTGTTGTAGCCTTGTATAGAATAACGCAGGTAATGTTTTCCTTCATGCGGCATAATGGGCACCTGTATTTTGTATTTATCATACAATACATCATGCAGCTGTTGTGGCGCACTGGTTAATACAGGTACGCTGTACATTTGCGCAATAAAGTTGTCATCTACCGGGCTCAATGGTATGGCATTTAATAGCTGGCAGAACCGGTTTGCATTGTTCTGCGTAATTGCCCTGCACGTATTGTTTACTTCGTTCCAGTTATGGTCAGTTAAAAACTTTATTGCTGCAGGAATGGTCAGAAATGCTGAGTAATCACGGGTTCCCTGCAACTGGTGATAATCCAGGAACTGCGAATGCGATGGGTTTGCGCTTTCATATCCCCAACTGATTAATAATGGATCAAATAAATGCTGAAGGCTTTTTCTTACGTGCAAAAATGAAGATCCCTTTGGCGTAAGCATCCATTTATGACAGGCGCCTGTATAAATATCAGCATCCAGTTCAGTTAAATTTAGCGGCAATTGGCCGGGAACATGGGCACCATCTATAAAAGAAAGAATCCCTTTTTCTTTAGCAAATGCACAAATTTCTTCTACTGGTAAACGTAATGCAGTGCTGCTGGTAATATGGCTAAGAAAAATGATTTTTGTTTTTTCTGTTACGCCGCTTAAAAATTGTTCAAGAAAACCTTCTTTAGATTGAAGAGGGAAACGGATTTTTTGTTTGATATAAGTTGCACCTTTTTTTGCGCAATAATATTTCCATGTACGATCACAGGCGCCGTATTCAAGATTTGTAGTTAATACTTCATCTCCCGGTTTCAATGTAAAACTTTTGGCAATAATATTTACCCCATAAGAAGGGTTGGTAACATACACTACATCGTCAGCATCGCAATGTAAATAACCGGCAAGTGCTTCTCTGGCTGCTTTTAAATAAATGATACCATTTTTCTGAAAAAACTGGGTTGGTTCCTGTTCAATTTCATATTGTATCTGCTGGTATTTTTCAAATACCGGTCTTGCACATGCGCCAAAAGCGCCAAAGTTGAAATAAGTGATGTCTTCTTTTAAAAGAAACTGTTTCTTTAATTCTGATGGATTGAGCATGTGCAAAATTAAGCATTTAAAGCGCTGCCAGTTTTTGAATGTCTTCTATTTCCAGCACTTGTTTTGAATAGCCTTTAGTTACTGTATTTATCATTGCCTGCCCAACCTGTTTTAGTGATAATGCTTTTTTTGAAAGCAGGAGTGAAAACAAAGGAATAAGAATTTTGAAAAGAGTCTTTATATTTTTTTGTCCTTTAAATGGTTTCATAAACCCCGGACGAAAATTATACTGCCCTTTAAAAGGCAGTTTTATTAATGCATTTTCTGTTTTGCCTTTAACACGGGCCCACATTATTTTCCCTTTTTCACTACTGTCTGTATGACTGCCAGTAACAAAATTAAAAACCATGTTTGGATTAATTGCTGCCAGTTGTGTAGCAAAACTTAATGTAGTATCGTAAGTGATGTAGGTATATTTTTCTTCGCTCATACCAATTGAGCTTATACCTGCGCAATAGAAGCAGGCGTCATAGCCCGCAAGTGTACCTGTATATTGTTCCAGCCTGGTAAAATCTGGAACAATCAATTCTTTAAGTTTTGGATGGGAGAGTGGAAATGATCTGCGGTTTACCATCAGCACCTGTTGCACTGCTGCATTCTCTAAACATTCCAGTAAAACGCCTTCGCCTACCATTCCAGTACAGCCTGTAATAATTACTTTCATTTTCAGTAGAGGTTTTTAGAAAGTTCAACAAGCGGTTACTGGTTTAGTTTAACTTGAAGTATTCTATTTTTAAAATCCACCCAATAAAACAACAAGTAACATTAAGGGTACAAAAATGATTAATATGGGCAACACAAGGTTTAGTATCGCCATTCCTATTGATAATTTTTGAACTTCCGATGTTCCAACAACTGCAAGAACTAGCGTCCAAATGGTAAGAATTAATTCCAGTCCTGTCAAAGTATAAAATCCAATGTTGTAAAGCAATCCGGACTCGCCAAGGTAACTTTCAGATTTAAAAAACTCGTCTGCATAAAATATAAGTTCAGGAATCAATAATACCAATGAAAATAAAGAAGGTATAAGTGAGTATGCAAGCATTCTTAATAGCGATGTTGTATCTCCCTGCCCTTTTAGCCATTTGCCAGTCCAGCTAACCAATGCCGCATATATATAGTATGAAATCCAGCCTAATAAACCACCAAGCACTATGCAAAGGCCAACAAGTGCCCAAATTGACATGCTATCGCCCATATGTTTTGTTGATGCCCTATTGAATGCATTCGACATGCCTGCTAGTGCAAGTAAAAGTGTTACATGCTTTTCATAACGCACATCGTTTATGAAACGAAAAATTTTCCGGGGCGAAGTCCAGATTTTTGTAAATATTTCTTTGTCTGTAAAAGTTTCTGTCTCGTGCAGGTTTGTAAGAATGTCTTCCATAATTTTAAAATAAGGTTTTTAAATTTCGGAAAATGGATTAAGATTTTGGTATTTACAATCAGAATTTTCCAAAGAAATTTGAAATATCAAAATAGAGTTTCAACTCCGAGCCATTTGACAGTTCGATGGTGATGATATCGTAGGGCTTGTTATTGCTCATGGTTAATGCTTGTCCTTTTCTTTTATAATCCTTGTAATGTTCTTTTATCCATGCATATTCAGCATTAACACCTTTGCCTTCTGATGTTTCTGTAATTACAATGGCTGTCTCATACGAAAGTCCATCGTCCGTATCTTTTGGTACTGATGAAGGGAAATTAGTTGTTTGAGTAAATGAAGATGTGCTTTTTTTTGTTGAACTGCATGATGCCGATGCAATAGCAACCGACAACAGCATGATGTGTTGTAGTTTCATAAAAGAGGGTTTGAGGTTTTGTAGTTAATGTAAAATAGATTTTATTTTGGATTTTTTTTCTCTTTTTAACTGGAATGATTGAATACTTCTACAAGGTTTGTGTAATTGTATAAACATTCTGGATGCTGGATGCATTAATTAGGTGTTTACATAAAATTATTGTTGCCAGTTTTGGGTTATGGCATGATTGTATACTCAACTAACAATCGTTATCTTTGCCCTTCAATTTATTTGTATGAAAGAAGTTGTCATTATTGCTGCTGTAAGAACACCCATAGGAAGTTTTGGAGGATCGTTAAAAGCTTTATCCGCTACCCAGCTTGGGGCTGCTGCTATAAAAGGGGCATTGGCAAAAGCAGGCGTTAAACCAGAACTGGTGCAGGATGTGCTGATGGGTTGTGTAATACAGGCAAACCTTGGCCAGGCGCCAGCAAGACAAGCGGCAAAATTTGCAGGCTTACCCAATGAAGTTAATTGTACTACTGTTAATAAAGTTTGCGCAAGTGGTATGAAGGCTATTGCGCAAGGTGCACAAAGTATTTTACTGGGCGATGCTGATATTGTTGTTGCCGGTGGCATGGAAAGCATGAGCAATATCCCTTTTTATACAGAAAGTCTGCGTTGGGGAAACAAATATGGAAACACAAGTTTGATAGATGGATTGGTGAAAGATGGTTTAACTGATGTATACGACGGAAAGGCCATGGGGTTTGCTGGCGAACTTTGTGCACGTGAGTGCGGCATAACCCGCGAAGAACAGGATGAATTTGCCATTGCAAGTTATAAACGCAGCCAGGCTGCATGGGAAAAGGGTTTTTTTGCCAATGAAGTGGTTCCGGTTGAAATACCACAACGTAAAGGCGAACCGGTAATATTTTCTAAAGACGAAGAGCCTTATAATGTAAAGTTTGATAAGATTGCTACACTTGCACCTGCTTTTGAAAAAAATGGAACAGTAACTGCTGCTAATGCTTCTACTTTAAATGATGGCGCCGCAGCATTAATATTAATGAGCAGGGAAAAAGCTGATGAACTGGGATTGAAACCAATTGCAAAAATTCTTTCTTATGCTGATGCAGAACAGGCGCCTGAATGGTTTACAACAACGCCTAGTCTTGCTGTGCCAAAAGCGGTAGCTAAAGCAGGCTTGAAGATGAGCGATATTGATTATTGGGAATTGAACGAAGCTTTTGCTGTAGTGGGTATAGAAAACAGCCGCAGAATGAAACTGGATGCTGCCAAAGTAAATGTACATGGTGGTGCTGTAAGTTTGGGACATCCTTTAGGCGCCAGTGGTGCAAGAATTGTTGTTACATTAATTAATGTGCTTAAAACAAACAATGCAAAATATGGCGCAGCCGGCATTTGTAATGGCGGAGGAGGGGCAAGTGCAATGGTGATAGAAAGTTTATAAGGGTAAATCATTATTTTAATAACTACCCATTTGTTGTAAGGATTAGAAATTATTTTTTGCTTAAAAGTTAATAAAAATTTAATCTCACATAACCCCCATTAACCTCTTTTTTTCTACAGAAATCCCCTGGTGATAGTTGTGGTTGTATAATAACCCGTATATATTTGCGTTCATATTTTATTATTAAAACCCATCTTATTACCATGAAAAGAAGTGTACTTATTTTTTGTGTTTGTCTTATGCTTGCCGGAAAAGGCTTTTCTCAAACTTTTATGCACGGCGCAGGTATAAATATTTTTGTTGCCAATGCTTCTGGCGGACAAACATCTGTTGACGGCGGTCTTTCTTATTCCCCTCGTATTAATTTTATTGAGCAGGAAGACATGTCTGTATCTGTAGGCATCCCGTTCACTGTTGGCCTTTCAGGAAGTTATAGCAGCAATTATAACAGCAGTTATGGCAGTAGCACCAGTAATACGCTTAGCGTAATGTTCAATGCCCCTTTAATTTTTAACCTCAATATGGGTGCAGGTGCTACCAAAGAAAGCGAGAGCCGTTTTGGTTATTTTGTTGGTGCAGGTTATGGTTATCATTATGGTAATTATAATTTGTCGGATGTTTTGAATTACTCTGAGACTTCTACCAAAATAAGTACAACAGGGCCTGTAGCTAATGCCGGTGTTCGTTTTGGTGTTGGTAGCGGAACACACAACATAGAAGTAAGGTTTCAGTATATGAAAGGCCTTAATGAATACAAGCCTAATATTTTCAGCGCTGGCGCTGCATTCAATTTTTAAAATTGATTAACTTCTCTAATTTATTATAGCGTTCACCAGGGTGAACGCTTTTTGTTTGTGGCTATAGCACAGGTGTATTTAGTTCTGGCTATATTGCATTATGAACATTTCAATAAGATATGCTACAACTGCAGACGCAGAACAGATTGCTGTTTTAAGCCAGCAGACTTTCTACGACACATTTGCCGAGTTTAATACAAAAGAAGACATGGATAAGTTTATGAACGAATCCTTTAGCATGGAATCGTTAATAAAAGAAGTGTCTGCACCACAAAATATTTTTATTGTTGCAGTTATGGATGATGAGTTGGCTGGTTATGCAAAACTGACGGAAAGTATAAATCCGCCAGAACTAGGAAATGATTCAGCAATTGAAATTGGTCGCATTTACGCTGCAAAGAAAGCCATTGGACATGGTGTTGGTAAATTGCTTATGCAAGAATGTATTTCTATCGCAAAAGAAAAAAACAGGAAAATTGTATGGTTAGGTGTTTGGGAACACAACCAGCGGGCCATATCCTTCTATACAAAATTTGGGTTTGAAAAGTTTGGTCAGCACGATTTTATACTGGGCAATGATGTACAAACAGACTGGCTGATGAAAAGAAGCTGCTAGCTGCAAGTTGTTAGCTGCGAAGCACTTTCGAAGAAACCCTTCGTGTGAGGAAAGCTACTAGCCACAAGTTATTAGCTGCGCTGTTGTTGCAAAAGAAGTTCGTTAAGTTAATTTCTGCACTTACGATATAATGTAAAAGACACACCGCGGCTCTGTGGTAAACCTTATTTCAATTTCGTTCCATCGTAAATTGCTTGTAGTGGCAATTCCATTTCTATAGTTTGTATCAAAAGGGTTTCAGCAATTGTTTTATATTCTCTTAGCTCCCACAGCCCTTTTTCATTTATGGCAAATGCATCCACATTTATACTTTCAGAATCAATAAGTATATATTCTTTTAGTGTAGGAATATCCCTGTATAATTTAAATTTCAACCCTCTATTGTAATCTTTGGTGCCGGGCGAAAGCACTTCTATAATAACGGAAGGGTTTATTGCATTCCATTCATCATTATTGCGTGTTTTAATGCTATCGCAAAAAATGGATATGTCAGGATAAGTAAACAGACTGTTCTTCTCAATATAGACCCTTTGGTCACTATTGTAAGGTTTACATGGCTTGCCTTTTAAGTAATTTAATAATGCATGATTGGTATTTTGTACAATTTCATTGTGTGTTATTTTCGCACCGCTCATGGCAAACACTTCGCCCTTATAATATTCATGCTTTTCTTCCGCTTCTTTTTCAAAAGCAAGGTATTCTTCTATTGTCATTTTTTGCTTGTGGTAAGCAACTGCGGGTTCGTGAAGTGTCATACAATAAAATTACAATTTTGAAAAGCTGCAAACACATTTTTGTTTTCAAAATCTGATTGCTTTTACCCATTTTTTATCTTGCTAATAATCTTCACTGCATGTTCCCTGGAGTTTTCAATAAAAAGGCGATGCGTATTCATGCCGCCGCAAATAACGCCTGCAAGAAAAATGTTTTTTACATTGGTTTCATGTGTTGCATCATTTATAACAGGGCAGCGTATTTCGTCTTCAGATAATTGTATGCCAATGTTTTTAAGAAATTCAAGATTGGGCTGATAGCCTGTAGTGGCAATTACCCAATCGTTGGGTATGGTTATTTCTCCTTCGGGGTTTTGTATTATCACTTCATCATCTTTTATTTCTTTTACTGCGGAATTATAATAAGCTTTAATTGATCCTTCCTGTATGCGGTTAATAATATCGGGCCTCACCCAGTATTTTACCCTTGCGCCAATTTCTTCTTTTCTTATCACCATTGTTACTTCAGCGCCTTTCCGCCAGGTTTCCAAAGCAGCATCAACAGCAGAGTTTTGTGCGCCAATCACCAACACTTTTTGAAATGCATAAGGATGGGGATCTTTGTAATAGTGTGTTACCTTAGGCAGGTTTTCTCCCGGTACATTCAGCAAATAAGGTATATCGTAAAAGCCTGTAGCAATAATGATATTATTTGCCGTGTACAAACCTTTGTTGGTAGTAACGCTAAAATTTTTGTTTTTGTCTTTTTCCTGTGACACCGATTTTACTTCTTCATACAAATGAATGTTCAATTGGTAAGAAGTAGTTACCCTGCGATAATATTCAAGTGCTTCTGCGCGGGTTGGCTTGGGATTATTAGACACAAAAGGTACGCCGCCAATTTCCAGTCTTTCAGATGTGGAAAAGAATGTCATGTTAGACGGGTAATTGTACAATGAATTCACCAGGCCACCTTTTTCAAATATAATATAATCAAGCCCTGCTTTTTTTGCTTCCAGTGCACAGGCTAGGCCAATAGGGCCACCGCCAATAATAATGATTGTATAATGGTTTATTGCATCCAATGTTTTACTTTCCTGCAAATGTAATGTAAACAAGGGTTAGCAAAGATTGGGGCAGGTATGGTGTTTTCATTTTCCTGCTTTAATAAAATAAAAAGTGTCCTGTACAATCCTGTAGATAAAAGATTAACCAAAGGCTTAATTTTGAGTAACCATTCACTTCAAAACACACCTTATGAGCAATATTAACAGAACAGTAGTTACGCTGGATGAATTCACCATTCAGCAGTTAAGACAGTTTCCTAATGCTACCGGTGAATTAAGCGGCCTGCTCCGCAATATAGGACTGGCAGCTAAAAGAGTGAATGTAGAAGTTAATAAAGCTGGACTGGTTGATATTCTTGGCGATGCAGGTTCTGTAAATGTGCAGGGAGAAGAAGTTAAGAAACTTGATATTTTTGCAAACAATCAATTTATTCGTGTTCTTCGTCACGGCATCAGTTGCGCAGGCATTGCCAGTGAAGAGCTGGATGAATTTGTAGCGTTTGATGATGATATCAGCAATAACTCAAAATACGTTTGCATGTTTGATCCGCTGGATGGCAGCGGCAATATTGACGTTAATATTTCTATTGGGACAATTTTTGGTGTTTACCGCCGCGTATCGCCCAAAGGAACACCTGTAACAAAAGAAGATTTTTTACAGCCCGGTAAAAACCAGGTGGCTGCAGGTTATGTTGTATATGGTTCTTCTACAATGCTGGTGTATGCCACACGCAGGGGAGTAAATGGTTTTACCCTTGATCCTTCCATTGGCGAATATTGCATGAGCCATCCTAATATTCAATGTCCGCAAAGTGGTAAAATATATTCTGTTAACCACGGAAATTTTTTCCGGTATCATAAAGGCGTACAGCAGTACATTAACGCATGTCAGAAAAAAGAAGATACTACCGGTGGTCCATATACGCAAAGATATATTGGCAGCATGGTATCTGATGTACACCGTAATCTTATTAAAGGTGGCATTTTTATGTACCCGGGCACAGTAGATAAGCCAAGCGGCAAGCTTCGGTTAATGTATGAATGTAACCCGTTTGCATTTATTGCAGAAGTGGCCGGTGGCAAAGCTACCAATGGTAAAGAAAGAATACTGGATATACAGCCAACTACTTTGCACCAGCGTTCGCCATTGTTTATTGGCAGCCAAAACATGATGGAAGAACTGGAGGGTTTTACAAAAATGGATAAGGATTTTGAGTAAGTTTTTCTAGTTTGAACAAGGTTTAAAAGTTATACCATGGAAATAATAAATTTTGAAAGCAAATACGCAGAAGACTTTAAGCAACTAAACCTTGAGTGGTTGTACAAATACAATCTTGCAGAAAGTCACGACCTGGAAGTGCTGAACGATCCGTATGGAACTATAATAAATAATGGTGGTAAGATTTTTCTTGCACGTGAAGGCAATGAAATTGCCGGTACTGCGGCCATTGCAAAATCTTCTGGTGGGCCAGGGCAATATGAACTTGCAAAAATGACTGTAGCACCAGCACACCGCGGCAAGGGTATCAGCAAATTATTACTGAAACATTGCCTAGATGAAGCAAAACAAATGAATGCAACCCGGATTATTCTTTTTTCTAACCACCAATTGCAAACTGCGCTGGAGCTGTATAAAAAATTCGGTTTTAAAAATATTGCTGTTGATGATTCTCCTTTTGAAACAGCAGATGTAAAAATGGAATTGCTGCTGGGATGAAATAATTTTGGAACGCAGATTTTTATGATGATTGGGATTAGTCATGATTTATTATATCCTTTTCAAAAAACAGAACTTCTTTATCTCTGTGCAAAAAGTCTATAAATGCTGTGGTAAAATTTACGCAGCTTATTATAATGCTTAGGGTTGAGAAGATTTATGATATCTTATTTTTCATGAAAATCATAAAAATCTGTGTCTAAATTCCAAAATCAACTAGTAGCCTGACGCTTGCAGCTAGAAACTAGTAGCTGACAACTGATTAGCCAAAGCTATTTACATGCTTTATTTTCTGCTTTTAAAACCATGCTGCCAGTATTTTTTACAGACCGAACTGGTATCTTCGCTCTTATTAGTGCTTCAATTGCCAACCGATAAAAGTCAACTAACAATAATGAGTTTGCTTAACCAGTTTAAAAAAGTAAAATGTTTTGCGTTTGATGTAGATGGTGTTTTAACTGATGGTTCGCTGTTGTTATTTAGCGATGGCCAGATGGTGCGCAGCATGAATACAAAAGACGGTTATGCCATACAGTTAGCAATTAAAAAGGGGTATTCAGTAATTGTTATATCCGGCGGGGGGGATATGGAGGCTGTAAAAATCCGGCTGAATAAATTAGGTGTAGCAGAAGTGTATTTTCAGGCACACAATAAAAAAGAAGTGCTGGATAATTTTCTGCAAGCAAAAGGCATACAACTGGCAGAAGTATTATTTATGGGCGATGATATACCCGATCATCCGGCAATGAAAGAAGTTGGCTTGCCCTGCTGCCCGGCAGATGCTGTTGCGGAAATAAAAAATATAGCTAAATATATTGCGGCAATGCCCGGAGGAAAAGGGTGTGTGAGGGAGGTAATAGAGAAAGTGTTAAAACTAAACGGCCATTGGGACTTAGAGACTTCCATAGCCAGCAAATAATCAGTATTTTGCACAAGAATTCCCGCTTACATGAAACTAACTGGTGCTTTTTTAAAACTAATACGGTGGCCTAATCTTTTCTTTATTGTATTTACGCAATTCTTGTTTTATAGTTGCATCATTCTTCCTTCTTACAAAACATTTGGTATTAATAACGCATGGTTTTTATCCTGGCCATTGTTTTGGTGGCTCGTTTTTTCATCTGTACTTATTGCAGCTGCCGGTTATATTATAAACGACTATTTCGATTTGAATATAGACCAGGTAAACAAACCTGATAATATTATTGTACAGAAATACATTAAACGGCGTTGGGCTATTTTCTGGCATATGGGCCTTTCTCTTGCCGGAGTAGTTATATCTTTTGCAGTTAGCTGGAAAATTGGCAACTGGATAATTGCGCCAGCAAACCTCGTATCTGTATTCCTGCTGTTGTTTTATTCTACTACTTTTAAAAAGAAATTTCTTATTGGCAATATCATTATCTCGCTGCTCACTGCATGGGTAGTTTTTGTTCTTTATTTTAGTGAGCTTGATCTGGTTGTTTTTACCAGTAACCCGGTTTACCAGCAGGCCATGAAAAAGATTTTTAAACTTACAGTGCTGTTTGGTGGTTTTGCTTTTGTAATAACGCTCATCCGGGAAGTGGTAAAAGATATGGAAGACATTAATGGCGATGAAAAATTTGGCTGTCGTACCATACCTATTGCTTGGGGCATACCTGCTTCAAAAGTTTTTGCCGGTGTTTGGCTCATTGTTTTGATACTCGCTGTATTGGTATTGTTTGTATATTCTATGCTGAATGGCTGGTTTGTAGCCGGCATATATGTTTTGTTGCTGGTAGCAATTCCTTTGTGCATGATTTTACGTAAATTATACAATGCAGTTGTTGCAACAGATTTTCACAGCATCAGCACATGGATTAAACTGGTAATGCTAACGGGTATTATTTCAATGATTTTCTTTAAATGGCATATCTAATGGAAAGAATTGTACTGGCATCTCAATCGCCACGAAGAAAACAATTGCTTGAATGGGCTGAAGTGCCGTTTGATGTAGTGATAAAGGAAACAGATGAATTGTACCCTGCCGACCTTGCTGTAGAAGATATTCCCGTATACATTGCCAGGAATAAAGCGCTTGCTGTAAAACAGGAATTAAGTCACGACAGAATTATACTTGCAGCAGATACGGTAGTTGTGCTGAATGAAAGGATTATTGGCAAACCAAAAGATCGCAATAACGCTATTGAAATACTGCAGGCACTTTCCGGCCAGCGCCATGAGGTAATTACCGGCGTGGTTATTCTTGCACCCGAACTGGAAGTTTCTTTTGCAGATATAACGCAAGTATGGTTTCATGATTTAACCAACGAGCAGATTATTTTTTATGTAGATAAATACAAACCCTACGACAAAGCCGGTGCGTATGCAATACAGGAATGGATTGGCGTAACGGGTATAAAATCTGTGTCAGGCGATTTTTATAATGTTATGGGATTGCCTGCAAGCAGGGTAGTGCAGGAGTTGAACAAAATTAATAATGAACTGAAACACTGATTTATAATTTCTCGCCGCATTCTTTTTTATTGTTGACTATTTTGCTATGATGCAAAAGCACTTAATATAGTAGGATATTTTAAATTCTTTATTTTGGTTTAAAGCTGATAGATTGATTTTTTTTAGCTTCTAAACCTTATCTCATGACCGAACGCCTTCTTCAGTTTATCTGGCAGTTTCAATACTTCAATAAAAATGATCTTACAGTTAATGATGGCGCTGTATTGCAAATTATCCATCCCGGCAAATACAATACACACCAGGGTCCCGATTTTCTTGAAGCCACAATTAAAATAGATAATACCATACTTGTAGGCAATATAGAATTGCACATTAATACTGCAGATTGGAAAAAACACGGGCATCATACAGATGGCAATTATAAAAACGTAATACTGCATGTGGTGTGGCAGCACGATGAGCGTTATCAGCCTTCATCAATTCCTGCACTGGATTTGCAAAGCCGGGTTTCTGTATTATTGCTTAAACAGTATGACGATTGGATGCAACAGGCTGCATTCATCCCCTGTGCAGCCATTGTTAAAGATGTAAAGCCACTGGTTTGGGTAAGCTGGAACGAGCGGATGCTGGTAGAAAGGCTTCAAAGAAAAAGCGGTTACATATTGCAGTTGCAACAGCTTAATAATAATCATTGGGAAGAAACATGCTGGCAGTTAATAGCAAAAAATTTTGGCATGCAGGTTAATGCAGATGGGTTTGAAGGTATTGCAAAGTCACTGCCTATAATGCTGCTGACAAAGCATAAAAGCAATGTAATTATTTTGGAAGCTTTGCTGCTTGGACAGGCAGGTTTGCTGGAAGAGAATTGTGATGATGATTATACACAACTATTGCAAAGAGAATATCGCTTTCACCGGCATAAATACAAACTGGTAAAACCTGCCATCAGTCTTTATTTTATGCGTATGCGGCCCGCAGCTTTCCCGGGTATACGCCTTGCGCAATTGGCTATGCTGGTGCATCAATCGGTTCATTTGTTTGCTACAATAAAAGAAACAGTAGATCTTAAGGAAATAATAAAGCTATTGAATGTAACAGCCAACGATTATTGGCATTATCATTATACGCCTGGTGTTTCATCGGCTTATAAAATAAAAAGACTGGGAACCAGTATGATTAACAATATCATTATTAATTCCGTTGCACCTTTATTATTTGCTTATGGGACGTATCATAAAGACCAATTGTTAAAAGACAAAGCGCTGCAATGGATGATTGAAACAGCCGCCGAACAGAACAGCATTACAAAAGGCTGGAAAGAATGCGGTCTTAGTATTCTAAATGCATACGAAAGCCAGGCATTGATTGAACTAAAAACACAGTATTGCGATAATAAAAAATGCCTGGATTGTGCAATAGGAACTGCATTGCTAAAGCGAAATGTATAGACTGTTTGTGTTGCCATTTGTTCTACCGATGAAGTGATTGCGACGCAACGATGCTGCTATGAAAGGCTAAGGCTGGTATTTAAGTTCAAAACTTATTGCAATATTTTCTTCAGTACTATAAATTCTAATGGCTGTTTGGGTATGCCAAATGCAGGATCTGTTGGAAATGGTTTTGTTTCGCCGGTTGTTTTATAACCATGCCTTTCGTACCATGCAATCAATTCTTTGCGTACAGAGATGACCGTCATAAAAATTGACAACATTTTTTCATTTGCAGCATATTCTTCTGCTTTTTTTAAGAGTTTTTTGCCAATGCCGCTGCCTTGCAGCAATGGTGAAACAGTAAGCATGCCCAGGTACAAGCTGCGTTTTTGTTTCTGGAGGTACACACAGCCATTTATAATTGCATCTTCATTGCGGTATACAAGTATAACCGAACCTGGCTGATTAATGATGCCAGCAAGTAATGTTTCATTTGTTCTTATACCATCCAGAAGATCTGCTTCGGTAGTCCATCCTTTTTTTGAACTTTCTCCGCGGTAAGCACTGTTTATTAAGATGTTTAATTCGGGTACATCATTTTCTGAAGCAGGTGAAATAGTCATGGTTGATTTAATTTAATTCGGGCTGCTAATTTAAGTGCTCTAAAAATTTATCTGTATATAAATCGCCAAAATAAAATCTGTAAATTTACAGGGCGCCCAATAACTACAGCTTGCATTATGAATATACTAGAAATTTTAGGGGATGAATTGACAGGTTTCTTTGGCATTAATC
The DNA here is from genome assembly GCA_044227095.1 of Chitinophagaceae bacterium. Taxonomy (GTDB): domain Bacteria; phylum Bacteroidota; class Bacteroidia; order Chitinophagales; family Chitinophagaceae; genus JACMLD01. The sequence goes on from JBGAFV010000001.1 coordinate 3,546,460, forward strand.
ACTGGCTGAAGATGTACCACGATAATGATTACAGCAGTTTAACTACCCTGGATGGATTTCGTGGTGCAATAGGGCCGCTAATTCCCCTGATATTAATTATAGAAATTGTAAGGGCATTGCTCTATAAAAAATTTAAGATAGAAGATTACAGGGTTCAGTTTTTCATTTTCGTTTTTAACAGGGTAGTGTCGAGGTTTATTTCAATTGCAGCAGTGGTGTTTTGTATAAAGACTTTTACACCGTTTGCTATTTTCAAAACAACTTTTACGTGGTACTGGTTTATTTATGGTTATGTGGTATGGGAGTTTGCACATTTTGTGTATCATTATTTCGGTCATAAAGTAAGGTTATTCTGGTGCCTTCATTCTACGCATCATGCACCGGAACAAATGAACCTTTCCGTTACCTATGCGCATTTTTTTCTTGAAGCGCCTTATGCAGATGTAATACGCACAACTATTTGTATACTTATGGGCATTAACCCGCTTCTTCTTGGTTTAATAATGTTTGTTGATGGTACCTGGGGTGCTTTTATACATGTTGGCGAAAGCGTGTTGAAAGATGGGAGGCTTGGTTTTTTAAACAGGATTATCCTAACGCCATCTCACCACCGCGTACACCATGCCAAGAACCCATTGTACATGGATACCAATTTTTGCAACCTGCTAAATATATGGGACAGGGTCTTCCATACATTTCAATACGAAGAAAAGAAAGAACCGCCTGTATATGGCATCACACGCAAAATGAACCCACAGAATTTTGCTGATGTTTATTTTGGTGAACTGACTGCCCTTTGCAGAGATGTATGGTATGCACCGGGAATAAAAAATAAATTGCTCTACATAATTATGCCACCCGGATGGAGCCATAACGGAGATCATAAAACAGCAAAACAGGTTAGGGATGCTTTTCTGGCTGACGGGAAAGGTGAAGAGATATTAATTAGTAATTAAGTGCTGATCTTACCAACAGCTATTCGGGAATATATTTGTGATTGATGAAATCTTTGCCCAATCAGCAACTCAAAAAGTAACTATAATTCCCGGACTACGACTTGCAGCTAGAAACTTGCAGCTAATAGCTAGAAACTTGCAGCTAATAGCTAAAAGCTTGCAGCTAAAAGCCAATAGCTAACCGCTAAAAAGCTACTCCCAACTATACACCACATTCGTTTCAATATCCGGGTTGATGCTTTTCATTACGGGGCAGTTATCGCCAATTTGTTGTAAAAGTGTTTTGTCTTTTTCATTAACTTTTAATGTAGCCGGAAAGCTGAGCGATATTTCAATTTTACCAACACGGCGGGGATTGGCGAGCATATGTTTTTGTACCTGCAGCGTTGCGCCGGTTAAATCAATACCCATATCAGTTGCTTTAATGCCCATAGTGGTTATAATACATGTACCCAACGATACACAAAGTAAATCCGTAGGTGAAAAACGTTCACCTTTGCCGCGGTTGTCTGTTGGTGCATCTGTTTCTATAACTGTTCCACTTTGGTTATGTTTTGCATTACAGCGCAACTGGCCTGTATAAATAATTGTAGCAGTCATTTCGATTAAAATGTTAAATAACCCGTTGTTGGATTATTTTTGTCTAAATTTACGTTAATAGATTAAACAACAAAGTTGTGAAGAAAATATTTATCGTTGTTACATTTCTTATTACCGCGTTTGCTATACATGCCCAGAATAATCCCCCGTCACATCCACCTTCATCTAAAGAAGACAGAAAATCAGAGAAAAGACAGCGCATTAATGCCTTGTTGAAACTGGAAGAAGAAGGAGATCCGGCGTTTAAGAAACAGAGTGTTTTTGGCATTAAGCTTTCTACAGATGGTTATGGTATTTCTTATGAAAAGGGAAAGTATAAAACCCCGCGCAAAACTTTTTTATACCAGTTTGAGCTAAATGAGAAGAAACACAATAAGGAAGTAAAAACGGCAACTGGTCCTCAAAACCTTTTTGGCCAGTCAAATTCTGTGGTTTGGGGTAAAATAAATAACTTCTACCAGTTTAAAATTGGCGTTGGCCAACAACATCTTATTGGTGGAAAGGCAAATAAAAGTGGTGTAGCAGTGTCACTTCTATATGCGGGTGGCCTGTCTTTAGGCATGGCCAAACCTTATCTGATTAATGTGGTTGAAAATCCCAGCAGCCCCAATTCACCAGTAGTGCGCAAGAAATTTACAGATACAACAGGAGGCTATGTTATTGGTGCTTCTGGTTTTACCTATGGATGGAATGAATTGAAAATAAAACCCGGCCTGCATGCAAAGTTTGCCATGCGGTTTGATTATGGCCGTTTTAATGAAACAGTTTCTGCGATAGAAGCCGGCCTCAATGCCGAATATTATTTTAGTGAAGTAGAACAACTTTTGTATAACAAGCCCAAGAATTTCTTCTTTAACGCCTACGTAACCATTCTCTTCGGGCGGCGAAAGTAAAATCATTGTACCTCATCGTATTTATAGCCATCACTAGCACTTATTAGCGTTGATTGGTGTCATTATTGGCGCCTATTTGCTTTTACTGGCGTTTTGTTTCTTAGCGTTCCTGAACTATTTTTGTGCTGTGCCGTTATTTGTATTGCTTTTTAACTAATAGCCCACGACTGATGATTGTTGCCTCACGATTCACTTTACTCAATTAAAATGATTATGCAGGAATTACCTATAGTTTCAAATATACCGGAGAATGAATCGAAAATAAAAAAACCAGGATGGTTGCGGGTAAAACTGCCTACCGGCGAGAGCTACCGTAATGTGCGCAACCTTGTAGACACGCATAAATTACATACCATTTGCGAAAGCGGCAATTGTCCAAATATGGGCGAATGCTGGGGCGCAGGCACCGCTACTTTTATGATTTTGGGCAATACCTGTACAAGAAGCTGTGGTTTTTGTGCAGTGGCAACCGGCAGGCCAGATGCTATTGATTGGGACGAACCCCAACGTGTAGCCGAAGCCATTTACCTAATGAAAGTAAAACATGCTGTTATTACTTCTGTAGACAGGGATGAAATAAAAGATGGCGGTTCAATAATATGGTTTAATACCATAAAAGCAGTGAAGCAATTAAATCCAGGTACCACTTTAGAAACCCTGATACCCGATTTTAAAGGCGAAAAAGAAAACATTCAACGGGTTATAGATGCAGCACCAGAAGTGGTTTCTCATAATATTGAAACGGTAGAACGCCTTACAAGGCAGGTACGCATACAGGCAAAATACTGGCGCAGTATGGAAGTTATCCGTACACTCAAAGCAGGAGGCATGCGTACCAAAAGTGGCATCATGCTGGGGCTTGGCGAAGAAAAAGAAGAAGTAATTCAAACATTAAAAGATCTGGCGGAGAATGGTTGCGATGTAGTAACAATTGGTCAATACCTTCAGCCTACAAAAAAACACCTTCCTGTTCATCGTTTTGTTCATCCCGATGAATTTGCGGAGCTAAGAGAGATTGGGTATGAACTGGGACTTGATTACGTTGAGAGTGGTCCGCTGGTTCGTTCTTCTTATCATAGCGAAAGACATGTGCTTGCCGGTTATGGTAAAGATATGTGGATGAAAGAAAAGGAAATGATTGGTTAAGAAAGAGATTTGATTTTATTTTTTAATAACTATGAAGGCCGGATATTTTTCTGGCCTTTTTTATTATGCTTTAGTAGGTGTCTCACGAATCATTTAGCAGTTTTATAAAATTGCAAGCGGTAATCGTTTAGCCGTTCTTATGCTTACATTGCGTTTTCAATATAAACTGACAAACATTTTGAAAACTGCTGTCTCGTCTTTGCTGTTGTTTTGTATCAGCATATCTCTTATTGCACAAAAAAAGAACCAGGCATTTCAATTGCATATTCAGCAGGCTGCTTCACTTATACAGGTAGATGGTGCTTATGAAGAACCAGCATGGCAGCAGGCCGATAGCACTAACAGGTTTTTTATGGTGCTGCCAATGGATACAAGCATGGCAAATGTGCAAACCGTAGTAAAGATGACTTACGACAGCCGAAATCTTTACCTGCTGGCCATTTGTTACAATGAAAGACCCGGGCCTTATATGGTTGAATCTTTACGCCGCGATTTTTCTTTTGTTAAGAACGATAACTTCTTATTGTTTATGGATCCGTTTGATGATAAAACAAACGGTTTTTCTTTTGGTGCAAATGCAGCAGGCGCACAATGGGATGGAACTATGTATGAAGGCGGCAAAGTAGATTTAAGCTGGGATAACAAATGGGAATCGGTAGTAAAAAATTATCCTGACAAATGGGTTTTTGAAGCAGCTATACCGTTTAAGAGCATACGCTATAAAAAAGGCATTACACAATGGGGCATTAATTTTAGCAGGAATGATTTAAAGTCTGCAGAAAAATCAAGCTGGGCACCTGTTCCCAGGCAATTTCCAACTGCATCACTTGCTTATACCGGTACATTGGTTTGGGATAAAGCGCCACCGGAAGCAGAAATGAATGTGTCTATTATCCCTTATCTTTTAACTGGCGTTTCAAAAGATTATGAAAACAAACAACCATCAGCTTTTCAAAAACAGGCTGGTGTTGATGCCAAGATAGCCATCAGTTCCTCTTTAAACCTTGATCTTACTGTAAACCCCGATTTCTCGCAGGTAGATGTAGACAAGCAAGTAACAAACCTCAACAGGTTTGAATTATTTTTTCCCGAAAAAAGACAATTCTTTCTTGAGAATGGCGACCAGTTTTCCAATTTCGGTTATGCATCTATCCGTCCATTTTTTTCAAGGCGTATCGGTTTAAATGCACATATTGATGCAGGCGCACGTCTCAGCGGAAAACTTGACAGGAACTGGCGTATAGGTGTTATGGATATACAAACAAGGGACAACGATGCACTTGCATTGCCTGCACAAAATTTTGCAGTAGTTGCTTTGCAAAGAAAAGTTTTTGCACGTTCCAATATCGGATTCATCTTTATTAATAAAGAGTCTGTAAATTATCAGCCAGACACAGCAGCAGGTAAACCCATTTATTCAAAATACAATCGCAATTTCGGACTTGAATACAATCTTGCTTCTGCCAATAACCTTTGGACGGGCAAAGCGCTTTTGCTAAAATCTTTTCAGCCTAACAGTAATAACAATGATATTGTGCAGGCAGGGCATTTGCAATATGCAAGCCGCAAATGGCTTATTCTTGGCCAGTATGAATATGTAGGTACAAATTATTCTGCAGAAGTAGGTTATGTGCCAAGAAGGGGGTATATAAAATTGAATCCGCAAATAGGGTATAATATATTTCCAAAAGGCGGAAAAATTTTAAGTCACGGTCCGCAATTTTCAGGAACCTATTATTATAACACAGACTTTCATTCAACCGATAATGAAACCGTATTGTCTTACCTCGTTACCTTGCGTGACAGAAGTACCATTACCGGTTTATTAATCAACGATTATATAAAATTGTTACAGCCTTTCGATCCTACAAATTCCGGCAAAGATTCTTTACCTGCAGGTAGCAGGCACGGATGGAATACTGTAGGAGTTGATATTGTATCCAGGCCACAGCAATTGCTTACCTATACTTTCTCCGGTCGTTATGGTGGTTATTATGCTAACGGAACTAAACTTAGCCTCTCCAGCGATATTGGTTACCGGATTCAGCCTTATGTAAGTATAGTAATGAGTGCTAGCTATAATGCCTTGCAATTGCCACCGCAATGGGGCAATACGCATTTCTGGTTGTTGGGCCCTAGAATTGATGCTACATTAACCAACAAGTTTTTTATTACTGCATTTCTTCAGTACAACGAGCAATTAAAGAACATGAACCTGAATACACGTGTGCAATGGCGTTATAAACCTGCATCGGATTTATTCCTTGTTTATACTGATAATTATTATCCGGCGCCGCTGGCAGTGCGCAACCGTGCATTTGTACTAAAGTGGACGTATTGGTGGAACCTTTAAATTAGTCTATGGTCTTTTGTCGGGAGTTCATAGTTCTTTGGATGCAAGTCAAAAAAATAAATTGGAGTTTGTTAATGAGTTTGCAGAGGTATAGCATAGAACAATTATCGAACTATGAACTGCGAACTTCCCTCAACTTTATAGTATAAAAATTTATTCATGAAACAATATGTAATTATAGCACGAGATGGCAATGATGAAGATGCATTAAACAGGCGTATGCAAACACGGCCAGTGCATTTGGCAGGAGCAGCCGCATTAAAAGCAAATAACAATTTTGTTATTGGTGGCGCTATGCTAAACAATACCGGGCAAATGGAAGGTTCTGTAATGATTGTACAGTTTGAAACGGAAGAACAGTTTAATCATTGGTATGCCAACGAACCTTATATTGTAAACGGTGTCTGGAAAACGATTGAGGTAAAGCCGTTTAAAGTTGCTGATGTCTAATAGTTGAATGTCATTGCCCGGCAGTTCATGGTTCCTAGTTGTTTTATGCGGAGTTCTTACACTCAAGGTTACTGGGATGTGAGTTTGGGTATTCAGCGTAGAAGAACTATGAACTTCCGAACCTTGAACTAAGAACTGACTACCTACTATTGACTAAAGACTACAGACTATTTCTCCGCCCAATAATCCAGTACAAGCACTTTATCCAGGTAAGGCCCTAGAATTTTTCCGAAAGCTTTATGATCGGGATGGGGGAGATAGACTGCTCTATCTGCTTCGCTATTGAAAGTAAGAAAGAAGCAATGAGTAAATCCCTGGTTAAGGTTTTCAGGACTATTATTAGTTCCCCATTCAATCGATTTAATCTCTTTTATTTTTGAAGGCAATGCACGAAAAGCATCTTCTACTTTTTTTATATCCGCAGCAGCCGTTCCATCTTTAAACTTAAAAATTACTACGTGGCGCAATGTTTTTGACTGAGCATTTGAAATAGTTGCCATGGTAACAAGCATTGATAAGAAGAGAAATATTTTTTTCATAATGTATTTTTTACCGTTACAAGTTAGTAAAAAAGCAAGGCAATTGATTAAACTGGCTTTGAGAATATAGTCCGCATTACTATGGAAAACAGCAATTTCATAGGCTTCTGATACTTCAAAATCACCGTTAAAAATTGGGCTCCAGGCCTTACCTTTGCGGCCGATTATGAAGTATAATAACGAGATTAATAGACGCAGGACTTTCGCTATCATTTCTCACCCGGATGCCGGTAAAACAACGCTTACAGAAAAGTTGCTGTTGTTTGGTGGCGCAATTCAAACTGCCGGTGCGGTAAAAAGCAATAAGATTAAGAAGCATGCTACCAGCGATTTTATGGAGATTGAACGCCAGCGTGGTATTTCTGTTGCCACCAGTGTAATGACGTTTGAATACAACAACATTCTTATTAACCTGCTGGATACGCCCGGTCACAAAGACTTTGCTGAAGATACCTATCGCACATTAACTGCGGTTGATAGTGTTATATTGGTAATAGACAGTGTAAATGGTGTGGAAGCGCAAACCCGCCGACTTATGGAAGTATGCCGCATGCGGGATACTCCTGTAATTGTGTTTGTAAATAAAATGGATCGTGACGGAAAAAACCGTTTTGATCTGCTGGAAGAAATAGAAAAAGAACTAAACCTTCCTTTGCACCCAATGGCATGGCCCATTAACAGCGGAAAAGATTTTAAAGGTGTATACAATTTAGCAGAGAAAAAGCTGGTGTTGTTTGCTGCCAATACAAAAGCAAATGACGAAGACGTTGTGGAGATAACAGATTTATCGTTACCAATTCTTGATACAAAAATAGGAGAGACCGATGCTGCGGCTTTGCGAGACGATGTAGAACTGGTAGATGGTGTAAATGGTGAATTAAATGTTGCTGATTATCTCGCTGCTAAAGTAGCACCGGTGTTTTTTGGAAGTGCTATCAATAATTTTGGCGTAAAAGAAATGCTTGACACTTTTATACGCATAGCGCCAGCACCACAATGCAGGCCAACAACTACCAGGGAAGTTTGTCCGGATGACAGCAAGCTGAGTGGGTTTGTTTTTAAAATACATGCCAATCTTGATCCAAAACACCGCGACAGGATTGCCTTTATGCGTATTTGCGCAGGGAAGTTTGAAAGAAATAAATATTACCATCACGTAAGGCTCGATAAAGATATCCGCTTCAGCAATCCGTATAGTTTTTTGGCAAGAAGCAAAGATGTTATAGAAGAAGCTTTCCCCGGAGATGTAGTTGGTTTGTTTGATACCGGCAATTTTAAAATTGGTGATACACTTACAGAAGGAGAAGATTTTTATTTTACCGGTATTCCGTCTTTTTCGCCAGAAATATTTAAAGAAGTGGTGAATAAAGATCCAATGAAGACAAAGCAACTGGAAAAAGGACTTATGCAATTAACAGACGAAGGCGTGGCGCAGTTGTTTACGCAATTTGGCGGCAATAAGAAAATTATTGGTTGTGTTGGTGAACTGCAATTTGAAGTTATTCAATACAGGCTTCTGCACGAATACACAGCGTCTGTAGAATTCCGGCCAATGCCATTTTATAAAGCCTGCTGGCTTACAAGTAATGATGCAAATAAATTACAGGAGTTTGCCAGGTTTAAACAGGCAAACATTGCAGAAGATAAAGACGGACATATGGTTTATTTAGCGCAGAGCGAATGGTTCTTAAATACAGAAAGAACCAACAACCCGGATATTACTTTTCATTTTACGTCGGAAATACATAAAGAGGGGGTTTAAAATATGCCTGCGGTTTTTATACCCCCGTATAGTTCTGTGGGGTTATTTTTTTCAACTCTTTTTTAATAGTGGCAGCTACCTGTAAACCATCTACAAATTGATGAATACTTTCTTTATTGATAGTGCCATTTCCCCTTGTCAAATCTTTTAATGCCTCATACGGATTGGGGTAGTTTTCGCGGCGTAAGATGGTCTGAATGGCTTCTGCTACTACAGCCCAGTTGTTTTCAAGATCATCGTTTAGTTTCTTTTCGTTAAGCACAAGTTTGCCCAATCCTTTTTCAATAGATTTTAAAGCAATAATAATATGTGCAAAAGGAACGCCTATATTTCTTAAAACTGTAGAATCAGTAAGGTCTCGCTGGAGCCTCGATACAGGCAATTTCGCAGAAAGATGTTCCAACAGTGCATTGGCAACTCCCAGGTTTCCTTCTGCGTTTTCAAAATCAATAGGGTTTACTTTATGCGGCATTGCCGAAGAACCAACTTCACCTTTTTTTACTTTTTGCTTAAAATAATCCATAGAAACATAACTCCACACATCACGGCAGAAATCAATCAAAATGTTATTGAGGCGTTTCATGGCATCAAAATGTGCAGCAAGGTTATCGTAATGCTCAATTTGCGTAGTAAATTGTTGCCGGCTTAAGCCAAGCGTTTTTTCTACAAACTGGTTGCCCAATGCTACCCAGTCTTTTTTTGGAAAAGCTACATGGTGCGCATTAAAATTACCGGTAGCACCGCCAAATTTTGCAGTAAAGGGAATATTGATAAATTGTTCAACCTGGTTTTGCAAACGCTCAACAAATACCATTATTTCTTTGCCAAGTCTTGTGGGGCTTGCGGGTTGTCCGTGGGTACGTGCCAGCATGGGCACATCCATCCATTGTTCTGCCAAAAGGCCCAGTTCACGGTTCAGGTTAAGTAAACCAGGCAGGTATTCGCATTCAACCGCATGCTTCCATAATAACGGCACTGAAGTATTGTTAATGTCTTGAGATGTTAATCCAAAATGCACCCATTCTTTTTCATCTTCAAGACCTATGGCATCCAGTTTTGCTTTTATAAAGTATTCAACAGCCTTTACATCGTGATTGGTTGTTTTCTCAATGTTTTTAATTTCACCTGCATCTTCCAATGAAAAATTAGTGGCAATATCCTGTAATGTTTTTTTTGCTTTAGCAGGTATGGTAAAAAACTTTTTATCGGCTAAAAACAAATAGTACTCAATTTCTACCAGCACACGGTATTTTATTAGTGCAAACTCAGAAAAATAATCTGCAAGATGAATAACCTGTTTGCGATAGCGGCCATCTATAGGCGAAATAGCTGTAAGTGAATTGAGTTCCATTTTGTTTAATTATGTATTCTTCAGGTATACTTATATTTGTGCCCAAAATTAAACCAATTCTGGTTAACAATAGTGATATTATATGGTACAGGCGCCTGCAATGCTATTAAGCATTGTTGCGTCGCAATCCGTTCAGCAGTAGTATTACTATGAAGCCAGTTAAAAAAGATGATGCGCAAAATAAAAGCAGGGGCAGTTAGCTATCTTAATACAAAGCCATTGATATACGGTTTTCAGCAGGGTATGATGAAGGAAGAAATAGAACTTATAGAAGACTATCCATCCAATATTGCCACTATGCTGCTTAACGATGAAATTGATATAGGCCTGGTGCCGGTGGCCATCATACCAAAACTGAAGGAACATTATATTATCAGCGATTACTGCATAGGCGCAACCGGTGAAGTAGCTTCAGTTTGTTTGTTCAGCAATGTGCCAATAAATGAAGTAAAAGAAGTATTGCTGGATTATCAAAGCCGAACTTCTGTACAACTTGCAAAAATTTTATTAAAAGAATACTGGAAAGCAACACCGTTGCTTACAGATGCCAAAGCGGATTTCAGGGAGCACATAAAAGGTACAACTGGCGGACTTGTAATTGGCGACAGGGCATTTGAGCAGAGAAAAGTATCTGCATATGCATATGATTTGGGAAAAGCATGGAAAGATTTTACCGGCCTTCCATTTGTATTTGCTGCATGGATTAGCAATAAAAAACTCGACAATGGGTTTATTAACCGTTTTAATGCAGCAACTGGTGCAGGTTTAGAGGAGATTGATAGCATTGTAAGAAAAAACCCCTATTTTTTGTTTGATTTAAAAAGATATTTTACTGAATACATTAGTTATACATTAGATGATAAGAAAACTGCCGGATTAAGTTTGTTTTTGGAAAAGTTGAAATAGTCATTATTTTATTTATTTTTACCGTATTCTTGAAAACCAACCCTACCATAAAAAGATATTGGTGCCAGCTACTTATTTTTTGTCAATTTGTTTGTATTAACATATGTGCCCAGCAGAATATTCATGTTTCACCAGCACCAATTAAAAAAACAGGCATTGATACAAACAAAAATGCCAGGGTGCAATCTTCGGTTCCTCCCTGCAACGAAAACAGGGATTTTAATTACATCGTAAATCCCTGCAGCCCGCTTGATGTTGGATTTGTTTCTGTTAATAATGATTTTACTGCCATAAGGTGGTTATATGAAGATGGCGCAACTGTACTTGAAACCATTGCCGGAAGTCATACTTTTTTAAGTTACGGCAATCATAAAGTGTCCATGATTGCTGATAAAGGAACTTGTGCAGATACCATTACAAAAGTGATATCGCTTGATGTTACCACGGCAAAATTTATTCTTACACCCGACACTACAATTTGTCCTGGTTCAAAAACGCAATTACGGGCTGGTTACGGACTTGCATATTGTTGGTCGCCTTCCACATACCTGGATAATGTTAAGTCGGGCACACCAATTACTTCTACACCGGTTGACATAACTTATTATTGTACCGCTTCAAATATTGGTAACAACCTCATTGTAAACGGAGATTTTGCAAATGGTAATACGGGCTTTACTTCTGAGTATAGCTATGCTACACCCAATATAACCGAAGGTCAATATTATGTAGGGCCTAATCCAAGCGCCTGGAATCCAAATATGAGTTCATGTACAGATCATACCAATGGATCGGGCAATATGATGCTGGTAAACGGGTCTCCTGTAAATAATGTAAATGTTTGGAAACAGACAGTAGCTGTTACGCCTAATACTAACTATGCCTTTTCTACCTGGATAGAGGCTTTATGGCCTCCTAATCCTGCACTGCTGCAATTTGCAATTAATGATGTACAAACAGGGTTTTTAATTTTTCCAACGCTTCCTACTTGTACCTGGACTAGATTTTTTACCACCTGGAATTCCGGGAATAGTACTACTGCTGTTATTTCGATTGTAAACAAGAATACCGAGATAATAGGAAACGATTTTGCATTGGATGATATTTCTTTTGCGCCTGTTTATATGCAAAGAGATAGTGTTGTAATAAAGGTTGATAAGGCTACTCTAAAATCAAATAATGATACTACAGTATGTGCTGGTAAACAGGTGCAGCTTAATGCTACAAGTAATTTTAGTTCTTATACATGGTCGCCTGCAACAGGTTTATCCAATGCAAATATTCCTAACCCGATAGCCACGCCAGCTACCAATACTGATTATGTTATAGCGGCAACCACTCCTAACGGTTGCGTTGCAAAGGATACTGTGCAAATAAATATTACGCCTGCCCCCATAATAAGTAAAACGGCAGATGTTTCTATCTGCCACGATAAAACATTGCAATTAAATGTTAGTGGAGGGAATTTTTACAGTTGGTTGCCTAATTCTTCTTTAAGTAATACTTCAATTGCTAATCCTATTGTTTCGCCTTTAGCCAATACAACATATTATGTAACAGTAACGGGCAGCAATAATTGCAGCAGTTCAGATTCAATTAAAATATCTGTTATACCTGCGCCTGTGTTTACTGTATCTGCACCGGCAACATCATGTAAAGGAAGTCCGGCACAACTCATAGCATCTGGTGGCAGCAGTTATTCCTGGCAGCCGTCTGCAGACCTCAATAATGCTACCATTGCAAACCCACTGGCTACGCCTGAATTTTCTGAAACCTATACAGTAAAAATTGTTGAAAATACCTGTAAGGATTCTGCAAGTTTAACTACGGCCATTACCGTTTTGCAATTGCCTGTTGTAAATGCAACAAGTTCAAATGATGTTGATTGTGTTAAGCCAGTATCTCAATTAAATGCATCCGGTGCTGTAAGTTATACCTGGCAGCCAGCAGCATCATTAAATGATTCAGCAATTGCTGCACCTTTATCTTCCCCATCTGAAAATACATGGTACATTGTAAAAGGCAAAGCCGCAAACGGTTGCAGCAATTATGATAGTGTGCAGGTGCTGGTAACAAAAAAAGGCGATCTGATAATTAATTTGCCCAATGCGTTTACCCCTAATGGAGATTATATTGATGATTGTTTTGGCATCAGCAGGTATGCAGGCTTGCTTAAAAACATAGATTTTTCAGTGTACGACAGGTTTGGCCTAAGAGTGTTCCATTCTACTAACGCATCAGACTGCTGGGATGGGCGTTATAAAGGGAAATTGCAAAACACTGGTGGTTTTGCTTATATATTAAAAGCTTCAACTTTTTGCGGTGAAATATTAAAGAAAGGAATAGTGATGCTGTTGAAATAAGGATTGTAATATCTCATTGACAATTTAAAACTTATTCATAATCTCTATAACATGCAATATGTCTTCTTCTGTATGAAAATAAGAAACTGGCAGGCTTAATGTTGTCTGGTGAATTTCTTCTGCTATTGGCGTTGGCTGGTTGTCTATAATTCCACGCATTGCTATTTGTTTATTGGGTGCAAGCGGGTAGTGTATTTCGGTTTTAATATTATTCTGTAAAAGATATTCTTTTAGTTCATTTCTTTTTGGGTGCCTGATGTTGTAAATATGGTATACATCATAGTAATCCGCGCAAACAACTGGTTTTATAAAATCTTCTTTAAGATTGGTGTTATACAGATTGGCAAGCTTTCTTTTGTGCGCATTAATTGAATCTAGCTTTTGTAGTTTTACAGATAGAAAAGCTGCTTGCATTTCATCCAGCCTGGAATTAAAACCAACAACTTCATTCTGGTATTTTACTTTTGAGCCATAGTTGCGCAGTGAAGCAATTTTTTCCTTTAAGATTTCATCATTACATGTAATAGCGCCTGCATCTCCAAGAGCGCCGAGATTTTTTGTGGGGTAAAAACTATGGGCACCAACATCGCCCCAGCTGCCGGCTTTTTTGTTTTTAAAACTGGCACCATGTGCCTGTGCGCAATCCTCAATTATTTTGCAATGGTGTTTTATAGCAATCTTATTTATCGCTTCCATATTGCATAGCTTTCCATACAGGTGCACTACAAGGATTGCTTTTGTTTTGCTGGTAATTTTTTCTTCAATCTTATTGGGGTCGATATTATAAGTGCTTATATCAGGCTCAACCAATACAGGTTTTAAGCCGTTATGCAGAATAGAAAGTATGGTAGCAATGTATGTATTAGATGGAACAATGACCTCATCGCCAGGTTTAAAATCAAAAGTGTTTAGTGCAAGCATAAGTGCATCCAGGCCATTAGCAACGCCCTGGCAATACATGGTTCCGCAAAATGCAGCATATTCCTTTTCAAATGTTTTTACTGTATTGCCGAGTATATACCAGCCACTGTTCAGCACATCATCAAAAGCAATGCGGAACATATCCATAAAAGGCTGGTTAAGCTTGCCTAAGTTTTCATACTCAATCGTTTTTTGCATAAGGCTCAAAGATGTAATCGTTATTGTCAAAATATTCCGAAGCCAATATCATTAAAATTGCGTTGGGACTAAAAGCATCCATCGTGTGCCAGTCTTTTGGCTCTATTATGAGGCATTGATCGGGCTTATTCAATAAAAATTTTTCAACAATAAAACCATTGTCGTTGTTTATATAGCAGGATCCCTGGATGCAGATAGCGGCCTGTATAGTTTTTTTGTGCCGGTGGCCACCGCGGGAGGAATTGTCTACTCCATAGATATAAAATATGCGCTTAATGTCAAACGGAATTGTTTTTTCAATTACAGTAAGGTTGCCACGGTTATCTGTAAACGATTTAAGGTCTATTAAATATGCCATTTTAAGGTAAGGTTTATCCAAAATGTTTATAAACAGAATAAGGTTTGTTTTATACGCTTCTTTAAACTTTTAACTGCATTACAAATCCCTGGTATCGGATCAATTGGCCGTCAAGATAAAGTATCTGGTCATTGGTATAAGCTGTTATCAGCTTATATTTTTTTGTAAAAAGGTTGACTACCTGGTCGTAATCAAGAAACCAGGCAGGATAAGCGGCCTCATAATATACAGGCGGTACTTTTTGTATGGTTAGCCTGTTTGATGCCTTTAGATTAAAATAGGTGTTGTCTATAATCACAAAAGGAATTTCTTTATCAATAATTGTTGTAAGAAGCTCATATGGATTTTCTATGTAAGGCAGTACACAAGAGAGTAAAACGATATTATGCGGGCCACGTTCTCTAACAGCTGCATCAATGGTTTCAAAAAAATCAAGCTCATTTCCTGCAATTTCTTTTCTGCCTGTTGCTACGTAATGTGGTTGTTCTATCGTACTCCACTTTACTTCTTGTATCTCTTGTAAATAATGCCTGTTTTGAAAATAACTGCTGCCTAATGAGCCGCCAAAATCTATTATAGATAAACGATTGTCATTTTTTCCTGCAATCCACAGCAGGTTTGCAAGTAAGGGCCACGAATATTCTATCCTGTCAAAAAGCATGGCATCACGTTCGTATACTGCTTCTCCATTTTTTACTTTTAAGGTTGCATTTTTTATGCTTTCAAGAATATTTGCTGACTTATAACCGCTACATTTATTTTCAGCTTCCTTCCAGCTATTGTAATCACCACGCCAACCGTAACGGTAGTATTTAAGCCTGATGTATAAACGCTTAATGTATTGCACAAGCTTTTCCATAAGCTGTATTCATGAATACTTAATTGAAAAAATAATATGCAGGCAAATTTTGTAAATAACAGGTAAAGGATTTTGTGGAGTTATCTTTTGTGGAAGGATCGCAAATTTATTTCCGGAAAATAAAACCTTTTGCTAATAATACGTATTTTTTTATCATTTGGTTTATTTCGGATGAAACTCCTGTGAAATAAATTGCTGGTAAAAAGAGTGCACAAAAAACTATTGTTCGTATAAAGGCATCAAGAAAAATATTTGTAAACTTCGGAATATTATAACAAATAAACGTAGCCGCAACAGCATATAAAATAGCAAGTACATCCTTCCATGTATATGGCTGTAATCCGAATTTAAACCATAAAAACCCAAAACGCATTGCATTATAAAAACAAATGGCAATCAGGTTTGCATATGCTGCCCCCAAAAGACCATAGTGGGCTATTAATATGAAGTTAAGTGGAAGGGCAACTATTGTAAAAATAACATTGGTGGTAAAATCAACCCGCCAATAATTGGATGTAGAAATAATCTGAGAATTGGCACCTGTACCCAGATCTATAAGTTTGCTTAAGCCAAGCAGAAAAACCACTATTTCAATCCCCTTGTAATCTTTGCCCATAAAGCTGGAAAAATTATGAACATTAAGTATAATGAGGCAAAACATAGTAAGCCCTATTACGAGCAAATTGGCAACGCTTTTTGTATAAATATTGCTGATGCTTTTCATGTTTTTATTCTTCCACGATTCTGATAAAACAGGAACGCTGATAGATGTGATACTGCGTTGTGGTATTTCCATTGTAGTAACCAGGTATGTAGCAATTTCAAATACAGCTAAGTCAATAAGTCCATTAGCAGATTTGGAAACTATGATAAAAGAATCCGAGGTTTTTGAAAGCAGGTTAAGAAACTGGGCGCCAAAAACAAACAGGCCAAAGTTTAGCATTTTGCTTTTCATCCGTAAGGTTAAAGAGCTAAAGCTGCTGTTAAAATTAAACTCCCCGGTTTTGCGCAGTGTAAAAAACAAAACAACAGAGGGAACCATAAAAGAAAGTGAAAATAATATTACAAACCAGTACAGGTTTATGACATGAAAAAAGAACAACAGCAGCAGAATTGTAAACAATAACCTCGGGCCCCATTCACGCAGCATATTAGAGGTTACGCCTTTTTTAAACGACCAGCTAAAGGCCTCAAGCCATAAATACAGAAGGTAAAAAAAAGCAAATGGATATACCATCCAGCTATATTGAACAAAAAGAGGAGACTTGGCACTGTATTTCTGTACAATTAAATCTTTGAAGAAATAGCCAGTTGAGCATACAATTATAAAACCAGCTATACAAACGAGCAAGGTTATAAAAGGCAGATCGTTTTTCTGCGGCGGTAAATAACTTTTATAAAAAGGAAAGAATTTGTAAATAACCGGCAGCGAGCCCAGTGTACAAAGTGTAGCGAGTGTAAGCCCAATATTGTTAATAATGCGGGTAAGGCCAAACTCTTCGGCAGAAATAATGTGCTTTTGTAAAATCAGCAGGTTAAATGCGCCCAATACAAAGCCCAAAGTAATAACTATAGTAGATCGGATACTCTGTTTCTGGATAATGCCCATTGATACTTCAATAAAGGGCTAAAAATACAGGATAAACAAATGAAAATGGTAAAAAAAGCGGTTTAGGGCGATGGCGTTATTTTTTGGAAAAGAAACGGGCGAATCAGTTAATTTTGGCAAGTTTTAAAATGGATATTAATACATTATGAAAGTAGTCATTTTTGCCGGCGGCCTCGGTACTCGCATTTCCGAAGAAACGGACATTCGTCCCAAACCTATGGTAGAAATAGGGGGCAAGCCTGTTCTCTGGCATATAATGAAGATTTATAGTCATTATGGTTTTAATGATTTTATCATTTGCCTCGGTTACAAAGGGTACGTGATAAAAGAGTATTTTATGCATTACTTTCTGCATAACTCAGATCTTACCATAGATGTTGCTAATAACAAATTGGAAGTGCATGGTACCAATACTGAAGCATTTAAAGTAACGCTGGTGGAAACAGGTGCAGAAACAAAAACAGCCGGTCGCCTGCAAAGGGTTAAAAATTATATTGGCAATGAAGATTTCATGCTTACATACGGAGATGGAGTTGCAGATATCAATATTGCTGAACTGGTTGCTTTTCATAAAGCACAAAAAAAGATTGCTACAGTAACGGCAGTTCAATTGGAAGCCCGTTTTGGCGGAATGGATTTGGGTAAAGAAGGAGAGGTACTCTCTTTTCGGGAAAAAGCAAAAGATGAAAACAAATGGGTTAATGCGGGTTTTTTTGTGTTAAGTCCAAAAGTATTTGACTACCTCAGGCATGACATGTCAGATATGATGTGGGAAGATGAGCCATTGGAGAAACTTACGGCAGATCACCAGCTCTCTGCTTATCGCCATAATGGTTTTTGGAAACCTATGGACGCTTTAAGGGATAAGATAGAATTGGAAAGACTATGGAAAAATAATGAAGCAAAATGGAAACTGTGGTAAAAGAGCAGCAATTGCAATCACATTATAAAGGCAAAAAAGTTTTTGTAACAGGGCATACTGGGTTTAAGGGCGCCTGGCTTACTGCTATTTTGCAAATGCTTGGCGCTACAGTTAAAGGTTATGCGCTTGCACCTGAATATGAGTACAGTTTATACGATATACTTCTGCCAGGGTTTACAGGCGAAAGCATTATTGCCGATATCCGCGATAAAAAAAAATTATCACAGGAAATCCTTTCTTTTAACCCCGATTTTATTTTTCACCTTGCGGCACAACCATTAGTAAGAAGATCGTATGTAATACCTGCAGAAACTTTTGAAGTAAACGCAATAGGTACAGCAAATCTGCTGGAAGCATTGATACAGGTAAAGAGTAAATGCACAGCCGTTATCATCACTACCGATAAAGTATACGAAAACAAAGAACAGCATATCCTGTACAAAGAAGAAGACAGGCTGGGCGGATACGATCCTTATAGTGCAAGCAAAGCATGTACAGAACTTGTGGTAAGTTCTTTCAGGAATTCTTTTTTTAACACAACAGACTATAGCAAACATAAAAAAAGTATAGCCAGTGCAAGGGCGGGTAATGTAATTGGCGGTGGGGATTGGAGCGATGACCGGATTGTGCCGGATATTGTGCGTTCATTACAAAGCGAAAAAACAATTGCTGTAAGAAACCCTAATGCCATAAGGCCGTGGCAGCATGTGCTTGAACCCTTAACTGGTTATTTGCAGCTTGCAGCTTTATTGAATGCAAAGAACAATGGATATTCATCAGCTTATAATTTTGGGCCTGAACCAGGCGATCATCTTACCGTAAAGGAATTGGTAACAACAGCTATTAAAATATGGGGTAGGGGAGAATGGAGCGATAACTCAGATAGCAGCCAACCACATGAAGCAACACTTTTGCAACTTGATATTAATCTTGCAAAAAAAGAATTGCAATGGAACCCAAAGCTATCTGCTGCAGATGCCATTGGCTGGACAATTGACTGGTATAAACAACCCCGTGACAAACAAGCGGCATTTACTTTTCAGCAAATTAAAAATTATCTGGCTTTATGATATTTACCCCAACAACTTTAGCCGGTAGTTTTGTAATAGATCTTACACCTTTTAGTGATAGCAGGGGGTGGTTTGCACGCACTTATTGTAAAGATGAGTTTAAACAAATTAGCCACAATAAAGAATGGCTGCAGATAAACCATTCTTTTACACAAAAAGCCGGGGCTTTGCGTGGAATGCATTATCAAAATCCTCCCTTTACAGAAATTAAAATGGTACGCTGTATTGCTGGCGCAGTATATGATGTGATTATAGATTTGCGAAAAGGTTCTTCTACTTTTTTACAATGGTTTGGAATAGAGCTATCAGCAAAAAATAAAAAGATGTTGTATATACCAGAAGGATTTGCACACGGTTTTCAAACGCTTACAACTGATTGCGAACTGATTTATCACCATACAACATTGTATACACCAGGTGCCGAAGCAGGGGTATTGTATAATGATCCAATAATAAATATTCAATGGCCCCTTGCAGTAACAGAAGTTTCTGACAGGGATTTAAATCATACATTACTCGATAATAATTTTGCTGGTATTTAACCGGTACGATTGCTGCAAAGCAGCGTTTAAAAATTGAAAGAATGAAATGCAGATTTTGCAAAACTGAACTTACTGATACTTTTATTGATTTGATTAACTCACCCGCTTCTAATTCTTTTCTGAAGCCAGAAGAGTTGAACGAGCCTGAAACTTTCTATCCGTTGAAAGTATACACCTGCAGCAAATGCTTTCTTGTACAGGTAGATGAGTACAAAAAGTCTGATGCAATTTTCAATAGTGATTACGTTTATTTTTCTTCTTACTCAACCAGTTGGTTGCAACATGCCAAAGCTTACACGGAGCTGATGATAAATCGCTTCGGTTACAATCAAAAGTCGCTGGTTATTGAAGTAGCTTCCAATGATGGCTATCTTCTTCAGTATTTTAAAGAAAATAATGTGCCTGTGTTGGGCATAGAACCAACCGCTAATACTGCTGAAGTGGCAATTGGCAAAGGAATTGAATCTGTAGTAGATTTTTTTGGTGTACGCCTTGCTACGGAATTGGCGGCAAAAAATATAAAAGCTGATTTGTTGCTCGGCAATAATGTACTGGCCCATGTGCCCGATATTGTTGATTTTGTAGGCGGCATGAAAATTATTTTAAAAGATGAGGGCGTTGTTACTATGGAATTTCCGCACCTTATGCAGCTTGTAGACAATAACCAGTTTGATACTATTTACCACGAACACTTTTCTTACCTGTCGTTTACAACAGTGCAGCAAATTTTTGCTTCGCAGGGACTGGAATTGTTTGATGTGGATGAAATACCTACGCATGGCGGGTCTTTGCGTATTTATGCAAAACATAAAGAAGATAAAAGCAAACCTGTTTCAGCAAATGTTGCAGCTATAATGAAAAAAGAAGGAGATAAGGGTATGAATGGACTTGCTTATTATGACAATTTTCAGCAGAAAGCATTACAGGTAAAAATAGGTCTCATAGAATTTCTGCTTCAACAAAAAAAAGAAGGTAAATCTGTTGCGGCTTACGGAGCAGCAGCCAAAGGCAATACATTACTAAACTATTGCGGTATAAAAAGTGATTTGATAGATTTTGTTGTAGATGCCAATCCGCACAAGCAAAACAAATTTCTTCCTGCAAGTCATATACCAGTAAAGAATGAACAGTATTTAAAAGATAGAAAACCCGACTTTGTAATTATTTTGCCCTGGAACCTGAAGGAAGAAATTACAGCGCAACTATCTTATATAAAAAATTGGAACGGCAAATTTGTAGTGCCTATACCTGCATTGCAAATCATCTGATATGGCTACAATACTCGTTACAGGTGCTACTGGTTTTATTGGCAATTATGTTGTACAGGAATTACTGAAAAATAACCAACGTGTTATTGCCAGTTCTTTTTTAGAAGAAAAGGCGAAAAACTATTCATGGTTTTCTGATGTTGAGTATATTCAGTTCAACCTGGCATCGTTTAATGAATTAGTAAATTATTATGAGTTTTTTCAAAAGCCTGATGCTGTAATACATCTTGCGTGGGAGGGATTGCCTAATTACAAAGCGTCATTTCATTATGATGTCAATCTTCCCCGACATTATGCTTTTCTTAAAAACATGCTGCAACATGGGCTTTCAGATTTGTCAGTTGTAGGCACCTGTTTTGAGTATGGTATGCACGAAGGTATGTTGTCTGAAACTATGCCTTCAGATCCAGCCAATCCATATGCGCTTGCAAAAGATACATTAAGGAAGCGGTTAGAAGATTTGTGTCAACAAATTCTTTTTAATTTAAAATGGATTCGGTTGTTTTACATGTACGGAGAAGGACAAAATTCAAATTCCTTACTTTCGCAACTGCAAAAAGCGTTGGATAGCAAAGCTGAACAATTTAACATGAGTGGGGGAGAACAGGTAAGGGATTATTTGCCTGTGCAGAAAGTTGCTGAATACATTGTAAAGATTGCGTTGCAGGATAAGGTAACTGGTATAATTAATTGTTGCAGTGGCAAACCGATTTCAGTAAAACAATTGGTTGAAAATTATTTAAAGGAACAGAACGCTTCAATACATTTAAACCTTGGCTATTATCCATACACAGATTATGAGCCAATGGCGTTTTGGGGAGATAATAGTAAGTTAGATTCAATTGTAAACACAGTGAAATAGTTGTGAAAGACTGACTTAGTTTTTAACCAGGCATTATTATTATATGAACAATACACTTCGTAATATTTTTGACAATCATTCAGGCCGGCTAATTCATAAACTCGATCATTATTTTGATATTTATGAAAGATACTTTTCGCCATATAGAAACACTGAAGTTGTTATTCTTGAGATAGGTATTTCACATGGTGGTTCCTTGCAAATGTGGAAAAAATATTTTGGCGACAAAGCCCGGATATTTGCTATTGACATTAATCCGGAATGCAAAAAACTGGAAGACGAAAATGTAAAAATTTTTATCGGTTCACAGGAAGATAGCACTTTTCTTACAGAGGTGATTAATCAAATCCCAGCACCCGATATTATAATCGATGATGGCGGTCATACAATGAGGCAACAAATTGTTTCATTTGAAACGCTTTATAGTAAAGTCAAAGATCATGGCATTTATCTCTGCGAAGATACTTGCACATCATATTGGTATGAATATGGCGGTGGCTTAAGAAGAGCAAATACATTTGTTGAGTATTCAAAGAAACTAATTGACAACTTGTATGCATGGCATTTTAAAAGCAACAAAGTGGAGGTTAATGATTTTACACGTCATACCAATGCAATTCATTTTTATGATAGCATAGTGGTTTTTGAAAAAATACCAAGGAAGCAGCCAGTAGATCTTAAGCAGGGTGAGAAGGCAATTGTTCATAATGAGGATCCTATGGCAAGTAAAAGAAACATTTGGAATAAGATTCTCAAAAAAATTCAGTCGTTTGGTTCGTAAAACTGCAATAGGCGCAATCTGCTATTTTAAATAACTAAACAATAATGAGATATAATTTTTCTGAAGTTCCGGGAGATTTTAACCCAAACATAGTAAATGTTGCTTTTTTAATCAGGCGCCGGTTGTTATTATCAATTGCAAAGCATATCCACAATCTTAAAGGCTCGGTAATGGATTTTGGTTGTGGTAGCAAACCATACAAATCTCTTTTTTCAGTTTCAGAATATATAGGGGTTGATTTTAAAGGACAAGGACACTCTCATGAAAACGAACATATTGATGTTTACTATGACGGATATAGTTTGCCCTTTGAAAACAATAGATTTGATGGGATTTTTTCTTCTGAGGTGTTTGAGCATGTTTTTAACCTTGAACATATGATTGGTGAGCTGAACAGGGTATTAAAACCAGGCGGCAAAATGCTTGTTACTTGTCCTTTCGCTATTGCCGAACATGAAGCGCCTAATGACTTTGCACGATATACTTCTTACGGACTAAAAGATTTATTGGAGAGAAATGGGTTTGAAGTTTTGATATTTGAAAAAGCAGGAAGTGCAATTGAAACCCTCAGCCAGATGTTTATTAGTTATTTTTACCTTTCTGTTATCAGAAGAATTTTTGGAAAGATACCCGGTGTACGCACTGGCGTACATTGGTTGATCATACCCCTGATGAATCTGTTGAGCATTCTTTTGATTGCCTTGTTGCCAAGGAGTGGTGATTTGTATATGAACAATGTGGTGCTGGCAATAAAGAAATGAGGTAGTGAGAAGATTAGAAACGTAGTTTATGATCCAGTATTAAATTTTGCGGTTAGTTTTTACTTCTTGGGTTAATGTTATAAGATAATGCCTGTTTAAATAAATACTTGTACGCTAAAATCTATTTCCAATATTTGAGTTCTGGTAATTTAAATATAAATGTTGTTTATCTGGCTTGGTTGCCATATGGTATTGCGCACTTCAAAGTATTTATTGATAGTTATAAAAAGTATGACTCAGGCTATTCTCATGAGCTGGTTATTGTTTTTAATGGCCTTGCATCTGATAATCCCAATAAGCCCGATGAATATATTGAGTATATACGGACAAAGGGCGTTGAACCCGGAAAAATTTTTTACTTTCAGGATGGTCAGGATATTGCTATTTATAAGCAAACAGCAGCAGCTTTGGAAGCGGAGTTTATTCTTTTTCTAAATACTTATAGCGAACTACTGTCGAGCGACTGGCTTAAATCTTATGCGGAAGCTTTCGATGGAAAGACAGGTTTAGTAAGTGCTTCGGGATCATTCCAGAGTTATTACTCTTCAGTATTTCAGAAGAATACTTTCTGGTGGGAATTCTCTAAACCTTTTTTGTATAATTTTCGAAAGTATAAGCTTTTTTTGAAAGCATTTTTTTACTGGCGTTTCCTTTTTAAGCCTTTTCCAAATCCGCATATCAGAACAAATGCATTTATGATAAAGCGGACTGTTTTCCTTGAGATGAAAACAGGGCCAGTCGATTCAAAGTTTAAAGCCTATCAGTTTGAAAATGGCCGAAAAAGCCTCACATGTTTTTGTTTATCTAAAGGGCTAAAAGTATTGGTAGTAAACAAATATGGTAAAACTTTTGAACAAGATAAATGGAAAGAAAGTGCTACTTTTTGGATGAATAATCAGGAAAACCTGCTGGTGTCAGACAATCAGACAAGGATATATGAAACAGCAACTGAGATTGAAAAAAAGGAAATGACATGGCTAGCTTGGGGAACATTATGAAATCTTTTTCCATCATACTGCCGGTACGCAATGGCGGAGCTTACGTAAAAGAATGTGTGCAGAGTATATTAAACCAGACGCTGGATGACTTTACATTGCAGGTGCTTGATAATTGCAGTACAGACGGAACATTGGAATGGATAGAGTCACTGAACGATAGCCGTATCGAATGTTATCCGACTGAAAAATCATTAAGCATAGAAGAAAACTGGAACAGGATTTTAGCGCTGCCCAAAAATGAATTTATAACAATGATCGGCCACGATGATGTATTGCACCCGCATTACCTGCAAACAATGTCGTCATTAATTCAGGAACACCCGAAAGCAAGTTTATATCAAAGTCATTTTGTTTTTATTGATGAATATGGCAAAACATTAAGGCCCTGCAAGCCAATGGCAGAAGTGCAATATGCAGATAAATTTCTTGCCTGTCAGTTTACGCAAACACTCGATAGTATGGGCACAGGTTATATGATGCGCAGTAAAGATTTTGATGCTGCAGGTGGTATGGGGCTCGATTATCCTAAATTAATTTTTGCTGATTATGCCTTATGGGTAAAGATGACCATGCTTAATTACAAGGCCACAACAACTGTTACAGCATTTTCTTACCGCTTGCACAATAGTGTTTCAAAACTTACCAATGGCGAAGACTATCAGCTGGCTTTTGGAAAATATGTTTATTTTCTTGCAGGGCTAAGAAATAAGGATAAAAAAATAGCAGCTGTGCTGGATAAATATGGCAGGCAATTTCTTTTGTATTTCTGCGAAAGTCTATCTCACCGTCTTTTAAAAACACCTGTAAATATGCGGCATACAACAGTGTCCATGTATATAGCCAAGTGCCGGGAATATGCGCAAGTTTTAATTCCTGGTCAATCATTCAAACCTTTATTAAAACTACGAATTGCATTGGCGGAAATGTTGGATAACAAACCCGGCATATTTATTTTTAACTTCATCAAAAAATATACGTAAGGCCCTATATCAAACATTTCGCATTATGAAAATAGCCATCAATTGCTGGGTATTGCGCAATAAACAACTGGACGGGATTGGTTATTTTACCGTAAACACCATTTCACGTGTAATAAGAAATCATCCGGAAGTGGAGTTTATGATCTTGTGCGATAAAAATTTTACTGAAGACTATTTTAATTTCCCGAATGCTACGAAATACCACATCTTTCCTGCTTTGCGCCATCCGGTTTTGTATGTTTGGTATATGGAAGTTGTGCTAACTTCTTTTCTCGCAAAGCACAAGCCGGATCTTATGGTATCGATGGAAGGGTTTTTAAGTTTATCATCTTCTGCCAGGCAAATGCCGGTACTATACGATATAAACTTTGAACACCAGCCGCAGGATCTGAAACTACAGAACAGGATTTATTTCCGTTTCTTTTTTAAACGGTTTGTAAAAAAAGCAATAAGAATAGCTACCATTTCAGAATACAGCAAACAGGATATCGCTTCGTTTTATAAAACTAATTCTGATAAAATTGATAATGTTTCCTGCGGTATCAATGGTAATTTCTCACCGCTAACAGAAAGCGAAATAAAGGAAACAAGAATAAAGTTTAGTAGCGGTAAGCCCTATTTCTTTTTTGTAGGGTCTATGCACCCGCGTAAAAATATCAAAAGGCTGATAGACGCTTATACCTTGTTCAGGACTAATAACCCCGGCTGCGATTACAAACTTATTCTTGCAGGTGCTATATGGTGGAGCAAATCAACCATTGAAGATTCTTACAATAGCAGCCCTTTTAAAGAAGATATTATTTTTACAGGACGATTGTCTGAAGAAGATTTGAAGAAAGTATTGGGCAGCGCATTTGCGCTCAGCTTTGTTCCTATTTTTGAAGGTTTTGGATTGCCTATTGTTGAAGCATTTCAAAGTGGTGTACCTGTTATATGCTCAAACGTTACTTCTATGCCAGAAGTTGCCGGAGATGCCGCTGTTTTAATAGACCCATATAAAACAGAAAATATCGCAGAAGGAATGCAAAAACTGTATGAAAATGACAATTTGCGCAGGCAACTTGTTCAATCAGGATTTATTCAAAAAGAAAAATTTACGTGGGATAATACTGCGCTACTGTTTTGGCAATCGGTGAGTAAGGCAATAAAATAAGTATCCTTTAATCTTTATTAACCTTCCAGTAATCAATTAAATCTTTTATACTGTCTTCAAGCGTAAGTTCTGGTTTCCAGCCAAGTTCTGTGTTTAGTTTTTTATAAGAACCTGTTACTTTTTTATTCTCATTAGGGCGAATTAATTTTGGATTCACTTCAACAGCAATGTTAATGCCCAATACTTCACTCATCTTTGTAATAACGTCTTTTAATACAATGCCTCTTCCCGAACAAATATTATAAATCTCGCCGCTTTTTCCTTTTTTTAGAAGGAGATAATAGGCTTTTACAACATCTCTTACATCTAGAAAATCACGAATGATCTCCAGGTTACCGGTAATAATCTTTTTTTCAGCATTATTACTTGCGGCAAGCTGTACAAGTTGTTTTGCAAAAGAAGAAATTACGAATTTGTCTTTTTGTCCCGGGCCAATATGATTAAATGAACGGCTGATAACAATATCGAGATTATATCCCTTTGCATAGATAACAGACAACAACTCCTGCGATACACGTGCAACTGCATACGGACTTACAGGTTTGAGACTATGTTCTTCTGTAAGCGGCAATTCAGCTTCTGTAACATCACCATATTCTTCGGAAGAACCGATAGACAAAATTCGGCATTTGCTTTTCAGTGTTCTCATTTCTTCTACAACATTCAGAAAAATATTGGTGTTGTTTACAAAGCTTTCCAATGGCGCCTGCCAGCTTAGGGCCACACTGCTAACCGAGGCAAGGTGTAAAATATATTCTGGCGAAAAATTTCTTAACACATAGCCAACCAGCTCCCGGTTAAGCAAATCAACCTGCTGCACGTTGATATTTAGATTTGGATATTTTGTCGCATCAAAACCATCTGTATGCCGGGCTAATCCTAACACTATTGAGCCAGGTTCATGCTCGTTTATATAGGCCAGGAAATGATCCGCTACAAATCCCGTAACACCAGTTATCATTATGCGCATAAAATGTATTTATGTTTGTTGAATAAAACGATAAGCATTTGCAGTAATATTCTCCCAATAGAAATGGTTAAAAAATGCATCAGGAATTGTTGCAGCAGCAAATGGTATTGTTAGCGACTTTGCAAAACCTTCCCAATCCCTGTCTTCAAACACTTTCATTTTTTCGCCCGTAATATTCAGCGGCACGCCAATGGCGCCGCTTACAGTGGTTACTACATTCATGTTATAACCCAATGCTTCTACCAGTTTTGTTTTTATTCCGCCACCGTCAATAACAGGGTTGATAAATGTATCTGACCCCTTAAAGTATATGCTGATGTCATCTACAAAACCGGCATAAATAATGTTTTTATCAGCATAATCTTTTAATGAATTCATATAAGCCGGCAGGCCCTTTCCGCAAATAATTATTTTATACTTTAGCGATGATTGAAGAAGTATGGGGTTTAGTTGTTCAACAATTGTTTTTACAGCATCAAGATTGGGTAAGTAATCCAGCGAACCATTAAAAAGGAAAATAATGTCATTAGAAGAAATTTCATGCAATTGCTGGAGTTTAATTTTGCAGCGTTGCCTTTCTTCTGTGGCAGGAACGGTATTCCATTCTATACCATAAGTTGCTGTAATTGCTTTTTGTGGCTTAATTCCAAAATGTTCAATGGCATATAACCTGTCTTCTTCGCGGATAAAAAAATTATAGTGCGCCGAGCGGTGCACACATTTTTCATAGTAAGCCAATACAGGCCACCACCATTTGCCCAATGTTTTCCAGCGGAGCGATTCTATATTGTGTGAATGAACAACAAACTTTGCAGGACTAAACCATTTTAGCAGTATGCCCAACCAGCCATAATAAGGGTGCTCCAGTATAAAGTGTGAAGCTTTTTCTTTTTTTATGAGTGTATTGATTGAAAAAAAAAGGAAAGGGTTAATATAACGCAGGGGAGAAGCAGAAATAAAATTCTGTACCGCGTAACCTTCAGCCGCCGATGGATCGTTGTTTTTTGTTGTTACACAAATCAACTGGCAATTTTTTGAAAAATATTTATTAAACAAAGCAATACCTTTTTGCCCGCCAAGTTTTGCGGGCAAAAAAGGATAAGAAACTATGCTTATGATGGTTGACATTGGTATATAAGGCTGTAAGCTGTACGGTAAAACGTATAGGGTGAAAGTATTTGTTCAAAAAAACGTTATGCCTGTATAACTGGTTCTTCAGTTTTGTTTACGTTCTTCCACCCAAACCATGCAGCAGCAATCAATAAAAGATAGGCAGCAAGCGATGCAATCACTGCAAGTGTATTACCGGTTTTGTATGATTGCGGTTCAAATTTAAATTCAATAGTATGATCACCTGCAGGTAACGATAAGCCACGCAATGCATAATCCACACGCAGTATTTCTGCTTTCTTCCCATCTATAAAAGCATTCCAGCCTTTGTCGTAATAAATCTCACTAAATACAGCAAACTGGTTTGTTTTAGCAGAAGATTTATAAATAATAGTATCGTTTACATTTCTTACGATAGAAATTGATGCTGTTGAATCGTTAACCGGTGCTGCGCTAATAAGACTTTTGTATTTATCCTGAATAATTACCGTGTCTTTTACATTAATACTGTCCAGCGCTTTCATTTCTTCATTGCCATCTTTTACATAGTGAATGCTCTTTGCAAGCCAGCATGCACCAAAAGCATCAGGGTTTTGTATAGCGGCAACTTGTCCATTAGAAGGGTTTTGCTGAATAATGTATTTTGTATTCAGCATATCATATACCCTTTTATTGCCTTTGCGTAGTTGGTTGTTGATTAAATCTTCGTACAAACCAAGCCTTGCAGCAAGATAACCGCCAAGAGAATTGTGATAGTAAGAAGCCCTTGCATCAGCAAATGGGTCGTTACCGGTTTGATCAAATACACGAAAATAACCCGGGTCTGCTTTTATTGTATTGTCTGCAGCAGTGGGAGTGAAGTTGGTTTCATAATCCGATGCATCAATAAAATTATCATCATTAAGATAGCGTTTGCCAACCGCCAGCACATCATAACTACTCAACAATAAAATACCTGCAATAGCAAGCGGAGCTTTTATTTTCCCTTTAATAAATAATCCAATCAGTGTAAGTGCAACTGCAATCAATAATGTAGAGCGCAGTAAATCGCCACCCATTAAATCTTTTCTATCGTTCTGTAAGGCTTTCATTATAGATTGTACAGACTGGGTTACCTGCTGCTGCATTTCCGGCGTTGGTTTGCCTTGTGCCTGCCTTAACATTCCGGAGGTAAAGTTGTCTTTAATCTGGCTATCCCTTCCGCCTTTAAAATCTGCTGTAAAATAAAATGCAACCAGAATTGCAATTATGCCACCAACTGTATAAGCGCTTGTTTTAAACTTTTTCCAAAGAAGATCTTTATTGATATTTTGAAACAATATTTGCTGAAGCGCCAATGCAGCCATTAGAGGAAATACCAGTTGTGGAATAACCAACGCCATTGTAGGCGCACGGAACTTATTGTAAAAAGGAAAGTAGTTAAAAAGAAAATCATTAAAGCCTGCAAAATTTTTGCCCCATGCCATTATAATGGCAAAAACAACAATAGCTGCCATCCACCACTTGTGCCAGCTATTTAAAAAAAACATACCGAAAATAAATAGTGCGCAAATGATTGCGCCGAGGTATACAGGCCCTGCGGTAAAGGGTTGTGCACCCCAGTATAAGGAACCATTTGTATTTTGAATAGCCGCATCTTCCGGTATACCAAGCTCTGAAAGTTTTTCTGCAAACTTACCCGGAGAAGTAAACTCTCTTCCGCCACCACCATAGATGCCAGGTGTAATTAAAGTAAAAGTTTCTCCTATTCCATAACTCCAGTTAAAAGCATATTCTTTATCCAGTCCGCCTGTAGGTTTTTTAGTGCCATCAGGATTTACAGTAAGTTCTGATTTTCCACTACGCATGCTTTCTTTAGAAAACTCATAGGTAGTAAAGTACATTAACGCATTGCTGGCGAAACCACCCGCAATGCAAAGCATAGCCAGCGCATTGGCGATAACAAAATGTTTTACCTGTTTTTCCCGGATGCACTTTACCAGGTAAGCAATACCTATAGCACCAATAATAAGCAATGTGTAATAAACAATTTGCTGGTGCGTCTGACCAATAAGCATTCCCGAAAAAATAAGGGTAAGGGCCGAGCCAGCCCAATATTTTTTATCGTACAATAAAAACAATCCGGCTAGTACGCCGGGAGCATAAGCAATAGAAAGCATTTGCGAATCGTGACCTGCGGATATAATTATCGGGTCAAAGGTTGAATAAGCATATGCAATAGCTACGCCGGCACTAATCCAAGGATTAATGCGCAATGCCATGCACATTATATAAAACATAAGGCAGGCCAGGAAAAAGAAACACACTGGTTTTGGCAGCCCCAGCGTAAAAATATAATGAAGGTAACTGAGAGAGATAGCCGAAGTTCTTTCCATAGCCACCTGGTAAGCAGGCATACCGGCAAACATGCTGTTTGTCCAAAGGGGATAATGTCCATATTTCTCTTTGTAGTCAAAAGATTGCTGAGCTACACCTTTCCAGTGAATAATGTCTGTTTGCTGCAGTACTTTACCTTCCAGCGCCGGTTTGCAATAGATAGCGGCAACAACTACAAACACTACAATAACAGTTACATGAGGCCAGGCTTTCTGCCAAATAGATTTAAACATAGATTTCAATTTCCGGAACAGCAAAATAATGGTATTTTAGGCACAAATACAGACTTTTTGCCCACCCTGTTATAAGCAACAAAACAACTTATGCAGGATTATTGGCTAGCTTCGCTGTTCGGCACCTTATTGTTAAAAATTGCACAACCAGTTGTTATTGCATGAAAGTGAATTATCGTTCATTCAACCTTCCTTTTAAATATCCTTTTACCATTTCCAAAGGAACAAAAACACATCAGCCAACATTTATTGCTGAACTCGATTTTAATGGAATTAAAGGTTATGGAGAAGCACCTGCTATCAGTTATTATAATATTCCTGTAGAAAAAATGATAGCAGACCTGGAAGCAAAAAAAACTTTGGTTGAAAAATATGCGCTAATAGATCCTGAGCGCTACTGGCACTACCTGCATCATTTATTTCCGGCAAACCCTTTTTTGGTTTGTGCACTTGATATTGCCGCGTGGGATATAACCGGAAAGTTGCGCCAGATGCCTTTGTATAAATACTGGAATGCTGATTTTTCAACAGCACCGCTTACGGATTATACCATTGGCATAGATACCATTGAGAAAATGATAGAGAAACTGCAAGAAAAACCATGGCCCGTTTATAAGATCAAATTGGGAACTAAAGAAGATATAAAAATTATTGAGGCATTAAGAAAACATACCGATGCAGTATTTAGGGTAGATGCTAATGCAGGATGGCAACTGGAAGAAGCGCTGGAAATAATTCCTGTAATAAAAGATTTGGGTGTAGAATTGGTAGAGCAACCGCTTGCTAAAGACAATTGGGATGGCATGAAGATATTGTTTGAAAAATCTGCATTACCGCTTTTTGCTGATGAAGCCTGCGTATTTGAAAACGATGTGCAAAAATGTTTGAATTATTTTCATGGCATTAATATAAAGCTTACCAAATGCAGTGGCATTACACCTGCACGACGAATGATAACCAAAGCAAGAGAACTAAATATGAAAGTAATGATAGGCTGCATGAACGAAAGCACTATTGGTTCTGCAGCTATTGCACACCTTGCACCACAGGCAGATTATATTGATATGGACGGCCCACTGTTATTAGCAGAAGATCTTGCCACCGGCATTGATTACAATTTTGGAAAGTATAACGTAAGCGCCAAACCGGGATTGGGAATTGAGGTTAGCGGCGAGCTGCTAGCTATTAGTCGTTAGCTGTTAGTTTTTAGCTCAAGCTGCTAGCTGTTAGTTTTGATTGCAGAATTTTGAGATGGAGTAATGTGTAATTGTAAAACACAGTAATTATAGCCGCAGATTCGCTGATTAACGATGCATGAAACTTAATCTGCGAATCTGCGGCCTTTTTATTTAAACGAACAAAGAAATCATTTCAATCTTAACAATCATAATAACCTGCGTTCCGTTGTATTTATCCAGCGAAGCTACTGTATTTACCACACTACCACATTTATCACATTAGTATTACCATATGCTCACCCTTAGACTATCTGCCCTATACATTTTGCTACCGGGTTTTACACCAAAAGCTTCATAAAACTCACGGATGTTTACAACCGGTCCATTTACCCTTTCTTTTGCAGGTGCATGAACGTCTGTCATTACCTGGTTGGCCAGTCTTTCTTTCTTTTCCTGTATCATCCATCCGTAAGAATAACCGAGGAAATAACGTTGCAGTGGAGTAAGCCCGCCAATCTTTTCTCCTTTTTTAAACGACTCCGTCTTTTTTAAAGCGTCAAGCCCCAGCAGCAAACCGCCAAGGTCTGCTATATTTTCGCCTTGTGTAGCATCGCCGTTTACATGGAGTGTATCAACCGGGTTAAATGCATTAAACTGCTGAATAATTTTTTGTGCCCGCTGCGAGAATTGCACCGAATCATTTTTTTGCCACCAATTGGTAAGGTTTCCTTTTGCATCATATTGTCTTCCCTGGTCATCAAAACCATGTGTTATTTCGTGACCAATTGTAGATGCAGCAGCATACCCATACACAAATGCATCGTCCAATTCTTCATCACGCATGCCGGGTACGGCAAAAATTCCCGCAGGCAAAACTATTTCGTTGTTACTCGGGTTGTAATAGGCATTATAGGTTTGCGGAGACATGCCCCATTCTGTTCTGTCTACAGGTTTGCCCAGTTTGTTTATCATATACTGGTGCCACCATTCGTTGGCCCGCATCATATTCAGTACAAAAGGCCCTTTGTCAATTGCCAATGCGCTAAAGTCTTTCCAATGGTCGGGGTAGCCCACTTTCTTGGTGATTTTCGCCAGCTTATCATATGCCTTCGTCTTGGTGCTGTCGCTCATCCATGAAAGATTTTTTATTCTTTCTTTATATGCATCACGAATAGCTTCTACCAAATCTGTGTAACGTTTTTTGGCTGTTTCATTAAAATATTCTTTTACAAAAAGCTGACCCACCGCTTCACCCATGGCATTTTCTTCTGCATCCAGCACACGTTTCCAGCGGGGACGTGGCTCTTTTGCACCGGACAGGGTTTTGCGATAATTAAATAAGTTCATAAAAGTTTCACTATCCAGGTAAGATGCCGAGCCGTTCACGAGTTTAAAACGGAAATAGTTTTTCCAGTCATCAATAGAAGTTGATTTTAATTCATTATTAAGCGCAGTAAAAAATTCCGGCTGACCAACAATAGCAGAATCTATTTTATTGATACCGATAGCAGGCAAGTATGCAGCCCAATTGCAATTGGCCAATAATTTGTTCAATGCGGCCATATCCGTTTTGTTGTAATTTTTGTAAGGATCACGTAGGTCTGCAAGTTTACGTGAAGCTTTTGCAAGACGAGTTTCAAGTTTATATACTGCATCTGTAATTTTCGTTGCAGTTGCGCTATCGTTGCCCAGTTGCTGAAATGTTTTGTTCATATACAACTGGTAAGCTTTTCTAACACCTTCTGTTCTTTCGTCTGTATTAAAATAGTAATCGCGGTTAGGCATTCCTAGACCACCTTGTCCTAACTGGTAGGCAATTACGTCACTATTCTTATCATCCTGTCCCACATAATCACCAAATAAAACGTTGATGCCTTTTCTATGAAAATCTGCCGTAACAGCTATAATATCATTTAGCGATTTTATAGATCCTATTTTATCAAGATCTGCTTTTAAAGGGTTCAATTTTTCTTTTTCAATATTAACGGTGTCCATACCGCTAATCCAGAAATCGGCAATTTTTTGAGAGATGCTTCCCTGCGCAGCATTTTCTTTCACTGCATTTTCGTTAATGGTTCTTTTGCGGAGGTAAATTTCTTCGTTTACAAGATTGCCAATGCCCCATCCGCTTTCTGCATCTGGGATAGGCGTTCGTTTTATCCATCCGCCATTAGCATACTGGAAAAAATCTTCTGCCGGGTTTACCGTAGTATCAATATTGGAAGCAAGAAAATCGGGTTTATCTGAAACGGGTTTGCTTTCATTACAAGCAAGGAATGAGGACACTAAAAATGATGCAATGACCAATTGTTTAATTTGCATGTTCTGGTAGTTTTGGTAAATCTTAAAGCTATCGAATTTGCAGAACTTGCTATTGGGTATTTTTAATAAATGACAGGCAATATTTTAAATTTGATAGTCATTGTTCGGGATGTAGCGCAGCCCGGTAGCGCATCACGTTCGGGACGTGGGGGCCGCTGGTTCGAATCCAGTCATCCCGACTTCACAGGACAAGCTGGAATTATTTCCACTTGTCCTGTTTTTATTTTCGCTAGAACCCACGTCCATACTGTATATCAGCCTTGCTACTTCATTGATGCGATTAGTTCGAACTGAAAATCCGTCAAAAGTCATTTTTTCGGGGTACATCGAACTAATTACCTCTCGTTTCTTTTCTGTATCTCCTGTTTCATATACATAATCAAGCTTTAAGAGATTATTGACTCCTTTATTTAGCAAATCCTTAAAATCTACCTTGTCATGATTACTGGCCCCTAATTTCGCCTGTAATTTTTCAAGCTTGGTAGTGTATTCAGTTTTCATTTCCCTGAAATCCGCAGGCTCTAATTGTCTGGAGGAAAGTAATTCTTTGATGTAGGAAAGCTTTTCTTCCAGTTCGTTAATTTGCAATCGCAATTGTTTGCCATCATCTTGTAAATGGTTGGTTTGGTCGTACCACGCCTCGGAAAGGGTTATTTTAAATAAATCTATCATTTCCGGACGTGGGATATATTTTTTTAGTTCGGTAACAAATATATTGTTGACATTATCGGCTCTATACCGACATGAACAACCGTCTGTGCAATGGTAATAGGAATAATACTTTGTATGACCCTTTGATGCGCTTCCAGTTAATAGTTTATGGCACAAAGGGCAAATTAAAAAGCCACGTAACGGTAGAGATTCATTGGATACCACTTTAAGTCTATAATTTCTTTTTCTGCCATCTAATACATCCTGTACCTGATAGTACAGGGCTTCTGAAATAATAGGCTCATGCGATCCTTTCACAAAACAGCTTTCCTCATCCTTGTATTTTGGGATAAATATTTTTCCGCAATACACAGGATTGCGGATAGCAAACCAAAAAAGCCCTTTAGTACCTGAAAAGCCCTTTTCTTTTGCCATTTTATAGACTTGCTCTGTATTAAATACACCTTCAGCTATTTGGTTAAAAGCCCAGCGCAAGATGTTGGCCTGAATTTCTTTGGGAGCTATATACTTTCGCCCAGACTCGTCAATTTTGTTGCAATATCCTATTGGGGCTAGGCCCATATAACGACCTTCTTTTCTGGCTCGACGCATTCCATGAATGACATTCAGTGCCCGCCTGTCGTTTTCAACTTCTGGAGCTGCCAAATAAAATGCCAGCATCATTTTATTTTCGGGTATAGATAAGTCCAAAGGCTGTTCGATAGCCTGTGGCTCTACACCTAATTTTCGGAGCATATTAATCATTTGGTATGCATCCCCGGCATTACGACTGAAACGGTCCCATTTTAGAAAAAGAACAAAATCCGCCTGGCATTTGTGTTTGCGGAGTTCTACCAAATATCTTTTCCATTCTGGCCGATTAAAAGTTTTGGCAGAATGATCTTCAAAAATTACTTTTCGAATAGACATGCCATGGATTTCGCAATATTTGCGTAAAAATTCTTCCTGGCTGCGTTGGGAGTATCCTTTGTCGGCCTGTTCATCAGTGCTTACCCGGATATATAAGTCTGCTATTTTCATAGATAAAATTTAGTAAGGGTTACCTAATGTTTCACTTTATCCCCTTCTTTGACGTTCCAGATATTGTGAAACCATGATATTAGCAAATTTCCGAAGTAATTCCAGAACTTGAGCAGCTTGCTCCAATGAAATATCCACACCTTTTTTTCTAAGCATCTCTAATGCTTTTTCCGGTTTTATCTTTTCCATCTTACACCTCATTTTAATAATCACACTTCACAAATTCATTCTCTGTGTAAGAGAATATTTTTCACAATTCTTTTAAATAAACAATGCTGTGGTTGAAAGGGTTAGTAGAGGGTTTGTAAACTATGTAGCCAAATTCCTGTAGATTATTCATGCATTTGTTATAGGTATAACGAGCATTTATCTTTGCTGCTCTCATAATTGCGGCTCTGGCAATAATTACAGGGTTTAATCCGCCATTCAAGTTCCATTGCTGTAACAAAGCCATATAGAGACTAATATGGACAGTGCCAATTCTGGTGTCATTTTCGATTGCTAAATAAAATCCTGTCAGTGGTGGAAAAAGTTCCATGATTTAAGTTCATTTATTGATGTTGTTTCTTTGAATTTCTTTTTCCACCGATTCTCTTCTTTTGTAGTAACCCACTTCCAAAACCGGGCTGACTATTAGCGGCATCATCATCTACTTCCTGACTTTCCGGCTTTTTTTTCCGTAACGAAATTTGCTTTTCTAAAAGCCTGTTTTGCAAAAACCGGTATGCTTCATCAACTGAAATACCAGGCTGCCCTGCTGCACAATAGAATCGCTGAGAGATTTCATACTTATTTTTAACAGGCGCAATATTGCCAAACAAATCCTGGTACGGCAGGCCAGCCCAGAATTCCAGCTTCAAACTTGTAGCGATCGATTTACCATTTTCAGATTTCTCTAACCTCTCTAATTTTTCGATTACCAATTCTACATCCTCTTCTTTCCTCAAATCGGGCTTTTCATTTACTGATGAGTTCTTTCCTATTGTTAAATCAAAAGCATTCTTCCAATCTATCTTCGCCATAGCTGTTTTGATCTCGCCTATATCAATACCATTTATTACTTGTTCATTTGCTTCCGAACTTACTTTAAGGATAGCATCATAATACAAAAGCTCATAGTTATTAGTTACACTATTCCTTTGAAGAAATAAATGAAAGTTCAAATCATTATTCAGATGACTAGCCTTTGACACAAGCCAAAAATTCTGTAGCCTGAATGAAATCTTTTTTAACAGCAGGTATCCTAAGTTCTCAAATCCTAACGCTTCAAGTTTACCGGAAAGTGCTGCAATATTTTGGATATCCATCATTTTACTTTTAATAATAAAAAAATAAGGTTTAGGAGTTTATGAAACTCCTAAACCTTTCTTATTGCCTTCCCTTTTTTTAGGTAAAAGGCTTTTGTCGTTTTTCTTACCCACTTTATCTTTTTCAGGCTTGATGTCCTGTTTCAGTTCTTTTTTTTTATCATCTGCCACATCTTCTTTAACTGCCTTTGCACCCTTTTCTACACCTGTTTTATATTGATCAAGCGATTCCTTTGCTACCACTTTCATATTGGAATCGTAAAGGTTCACTTTTTTAAATTGAGGATCGGCTTCGATAAACATTTTATGGCTGCTGCCATCTTTTTCAATTGTAACTGACTGAACATTTCCCTTTTGCAATGACTGCATCAAAGCCTTTTCTTTTTCCGGATCTTTTAACTCAGCTATAGGAAACCTTCCCACGGCATTCTTCAAATCAAAACCATAATTTTCATGGAACTGCTTCACCTCAGAATTGTTGTTCTTGTCTTTGTTTTCAAAATCAAGCTGAATCCATGCCTTGTAAGGTTGCCCTTCTCTTGTAACCAGGTCCTTGTGCACTGATCTGCCATCAAGCAAATTGAAAGCTTCTTTGCCGGTAACACCTTTACCCTTGTTCAGGTAGAAAGTCTGTTCTTCTTTTTGGCCGTTTGCTTTTTCGAGTGAAGCGTGATAATTGTTGAAGAAGTACATATCTGAAGTATCAGACTTGCGAAAATTCATAGTCACTTCAAAAGGCTTCTTGTTAATCTCTGCTTTGTAATGGAGCTGAAATTCGCCCTTGCCTTCTT
Organism: Chitinophagaceae bacterium; assembly: GCA_044227095.1. Taxonomy (GTDB): domain Bacteria; phylum Bacteroidota; class Bacteroidia; order Chitinophagales; family Chitinophagaceae; genus JACMLD01. Next base: position 3,585,040 of record JBGAFV010000001.1, read on the forward strand.
TCAGGTTCTTTTCCAATTCCGGCTTCAGGTTCTCACCGAAACCCATGTACTTGAGGTTGTCACTCAGGTACTGAAAATTCTCATTGTTCATAACATTTGTTTTTAATTGTGATGTAAATAATGATTGGTTTTGCTCAATATGATCTATCAGAGCATCCGTGAAATTGTTGCCTTCATGATTATACAGTCCGTTGGCATCCGGGTCATTAACTATTTTTTCGCCATAAGGAATCTCTTTAAAAATGTCCAGCATAGAATTGAAATGAAGGACATGAAAACTATCCCTGTCACTGAAATTGTCATTTGCAAATTCATTAGCTTCTTGTTGGGAGGTAAAAAAATGCACATCACTTTTATCGATAAAATAAAGTGATTGATTATAAGCCATCCAATGATCGCCTCTACTAAGGGCCAGCTGCACCAATTCAAGTACTTCGTCAGATATAGCATGTTCGTTGGTCATTTCAGATCAGGTAAGATGATTGCCTGCATGATTTTTTTATTGCTCACTTTCATAGACAAATGCCTGCCGCCATTTTTTTCCATAATCTGCACAGCGAGGTATTTGGCATCGGGAATTGTGAATTTATCCAATGCAAAAACCATTGACGAAGTGCTATTCGCTTTTACTTGCGATATATTACCGGAGATATGAAGTGGCTTTAAATCTGTTTCCTGAATGGCAGTTCTTTTACCTTTCTTTTTATCACGGATAAAAAAGCGGAGAACATCAATATCATAGTCAACGGGACTGCTATTTGTAATTTTAAGTTGGTAATACATGATTTCATTTTTTATGTAAATACCAGAGACCATCGCTTTAATATCCCATTGTTCGTCTTTGATGCCGTGCATTGTCCTGGGATTGTCTAATATCCCATTTGCATAAGTTGCCAACGTCCCAAACTTGTTTGTTGGCAGGTGATACACCCAAGTTGCCGGGTTATTGTCATAGCATACAACAAAAGAATAGACACTTCCATCATCCGTTACAACACTAAGATTCGTTTCAGGAAAGCCTTTCTCAGCTGCTTTCACTAATAATATTGTGGGTGATTCTTTTACCTGCTGTGCAAGTATTGCCTGTGTACCCCGGTCTACATGAAGTATCGAAAACGGAAATACCAGGCTGGTCGTTTTTTCGGTTGAAATGCAAAGTGAAGTTTGTGCTTTAAGAGAAACAAAAAACAAACTCGTCAATGCCAACCACACTAATCGTTTCATACGTTTTTATTTTATAGTTGAAAAATATTATTGATTGCTCTTGCTTTTAAGGAGTACTCTATAGCCTTCTTTAACCAGCACTTTTACCTGCTTTACTTTTCTGCTTAGCAATCCTTTGGCAGCACTGATGCCAGCGGCGGCGGCTTGTGCTTTGAATGATGGATCAACAGAAGAAAGTTCCATTAATTGCAAACTGTTGTCTGCGGATTGTTTGGCAACATCACGGGTGATAGCACCGGGAATATGAATACCGGGCATCCCGTCCATGTCGTATACTTCCAACTTTACCGGGAAAAGAGAGGTGTTATATCGAATAGAATTGATTTCAATTTCAAGTCGTTCATCATTCAGCAATGCGGAACCATACAGAAAATTTCCTTTTGGAATTAATGTGCCGCTGATATAAATATCTGTAGACAGGCGCAGTTTGATAATAGCACCATTGACCAGGGTTTGATTGGCATGAACGACAGCCTCTACAGCCTGATCATCATTTGAATTATTGGAAGTTTCACTCGTTCCATAGAAGCCTACGGTCGATGTTGATCCATGCTTTATTGTATCTAACAAGCTGATATTATCCTGGGTGGGCATTTTTGAAACCGCAAAAACAACTTCCTTTTGTTGCAAAGATTTTTCTTTCAGTTTGTCCTTTACTCTTTGCGGATGCTGGATGTCTAAAATTTTATCCAGCGTTCCATTTAATTGTTGCATTTCCGGGTCCGTTTCCTGTTTGTCATCCATCATTTGCATCATCTGCTGCATCCTGTCTATATCGTTTGTAAACTGCTCATTGTTTTGATAAGGTGCACCCGCATTGTTTAAAGAAGATGCAGTTGTTTCCGGCTGATTTATTTGTTTATTGATCTCATTTATCTTTTGATATATCTTTTGTTCATTGGCATCGGTTCCAGATTGATAAACTGAAGTGTTTAACCCATTCCTTGAGGTTGATGGATTATTTAAATGCTGTGTAGCATCCATCAAAGAAATTTTTGTTTGCAATGAGTCCTTGTAGAAAGGGTCACTTCTAAGCAGCTCTGCCCGTTTTAAAGAATCCGCATCTGCTTCCATATAGAACGACAACTTATCTTCATTTTTATCAGACTTAAGATTCGCATTGGGCAGTTGAAGATTAAGACCAGCCACTTTATTTTTGTCGGCATCGTTGCCAGTTCCTTTACCGCCTCCCAATGCCCAAAAAGCCATTGTTATAAATGGAAGCACCAACAAGGGTAATACCACCATCATTTTTCTTTGCCTCAAAAACTTTACTGAATGTTTGTTTTCCATTGTGTTATTTTTTTTGTGAATAATAGACTTCTTCAATCAAGGTCAAACTATCAAAAAGACCTGGCCGTTCTGTCTGCAGGTTTGGGTGCTTCGACTTATATTGCTGCACTTGCTGAATCTCGTTTTCTGTAATTGCAAAACCATTTCTTTGTTGATGGATGCTTTTTGGAACAGCAATGGACTTTGGAATGATGTTGCTGTTTGTGTCTTTTATTCTAAACGGAATGACTATAGCGACAATACTTAAACCCCCCAAAATCAAGCACACCGAATACAAAAAGATCCATTGCTGTTTGCCCTTCCAGTTTTTTGATAATGATTGCATATAGTTTGCAAAACCATTTTGAGATTTTAAAATGCCTTTTGCGATGCCACTGGCGGCCTTATCTGTCACAGCCTCTCTATTAATTTGTTTATTTAAAAATTTCATCTTGTTTCTGTTTTGATATCCCTATTTTCAATGGTCTCCCATCTTTCGATTAAGAATCCGTGAGGATTATGGTCAGAACGGGAAACGTTTCTTAAATAGCCTTGCGTTATTAGATTTCGGGTAACAATACTGTTTGGACGAATGATCTTAATGGTAGCGTAGCAATGAAACAAATACGGCTCGGCATTCATACTTAATGAAATACTATCTACAGCAATTTGCTGACTGATATTGCCGGAGATGATACCTGAATAGTAAGAGGTTTCCTTAAGATTATCATACTGTCTTTTTGCTGAGCCATCAGCCAGGTAAAGCGCCTTCTTAATATTAGATTCAATTACTTTTTCATCTGGGTCGAGCGTAAAGAAATCGGTATGAAACATTGCAACATGGCTTCTGGCCTCTACTTCGATATTGTCTTTCCTTTTTGATGCAAACGCCTCCATAGCTTTATCACCTGAAAGAATATATATCCTGTCCTGAACCTTTGCAGATAACTCATAACTTTTATACAATACAAATCCACAAAGGATAAAGCACCCAAGCACTAGTAATAAAGTAAAGAACTTTATATGTCTGAATGAGGCATCGATATTTTTTGTTTGTTTGAACATAGCTTAAGATTTACCAGACAATTTATCCTGCATGTAATCATTTGATTTGTTACCTCCATTTTCCTTAAAATACCCTCCGCTTACACTGTTTGATGCTACACTGCCGCTCATGTTTGATTTTGCATTGCCGAAGGCATCAGCAACCATGCCTGCACCGGATGATGCAGAATTCACAATACTCCGTGAGCTACTTGATGTAAGACTTGTGACTTTATACAGTAATGTATTTCCACCACCAGCATGAACGATATAGTTGGCTACACTTGGTACAGTAAAGTATCCAACGATTCCAATGATCATGAAAATGAGATAAGCTGTATCAGTTGGAGAAAAGAAGGTGTCGCCGTAATCTTGCACCTGGGCAATATCAACCTTCAGCATATTCTCCTGTATTTTGCCAATGATGCTGCCGAATATATTGGCGACAGGCAACCAGAGAAATATATTGATGTACCGTGCAATCCAGACCGTTAAGGTGTGCTGGAATCCATCAAAGACCGCAATGCCAAAGACTAGTGGGCCGAGTATAGCAAGAACAATAAGATAAAATGTCCTGATGGTATTTATGCAAAGGGAAGCGGCTTCAAATAATACTCTCAATACTTCACTCATCCATTGTTTTATGGAATTTCTAAAGTTGTAGGAGGCTTTTGCCATTGCAAACTTGATGTCATTGCCAATCCCTTCAAAAAAACCTTCGTCTGAGGGACTATCATTTGGATGGGTGTACTTATACCATTTGTCTCTATCCCCACTGCCAGTTTCGCCCACATACATTTTCCAAACGTCAGTTTTCTTAATAGCTTCTTCTTTCTTCTGAAGTAACACAGCTATGGCCTTATTAGAATCATCCACCATCGCTGCAGTACCAGTAACAGTTGGGTTCATTACTCCATTAATCATGGCAATTACAGACGGGAAAATAATAACAGCAAAGCCCAAAACAAATGGGCGGAACAGCGGGTAAAAATCAATGGGCTCAGCATTGGCGATATGCCGCCAAACTCTGCTTGCTATATACCAGGTGGCCGCAAACCCGGCAATACCACGTCCAACACCGATCAATTTGCTGCACAGCGGCAACATTTCTGTATATAGTTGCTCCAAAACCGTATGCAGGCTTTTAACTTCATCTGCAAAACCGCCATTTTGTGCAAATAATAATTTAGGCAATAATGCCACTACAACTAAAGCGATTACTCTTACGCACTTTTTCATACACAGCTTTTTAATCGATTCAAAAACTAAAGGCCATTCAACTTTTCTGACAACTTTGTGTCAACCAATTCTCTTCCTCTTTGAATTGCCAGCACAGAGCTTTCGTTATTAAAGCCTCTCAAGAAAACCAGCTTGTCAGAGATGTCTTTATAAATTCTATCGATGGCAGCGATTCTTTCATCATCACTCATTCTTAACTTCCCCGCTGTGATTACGATGCTCAATTCATCAAGATTCTGAAGACTTTTATTAAAGAGATTTTTATAAACATCCTCCATGTATGTTATTTCAGAAGAATTAAACAGATTGGTGGATTTGAAACGATTAAATGCAGATTTGTATTCCTTAACTATCTGGGACTGGCAAGTAATAATATCTGCAACCCTTTTGTACTTTCTCACTGTTGGACTTACCTGAAATAATGCATTTAAAAATGCATCGTGCAGGTTGAAATTTCCTTTGGAAATGTCCTTAATGGTATTGTACCCCGTGCTTACGATCTCATAACCTTTTTTCATGTTGCTGAGAATCTTTTTTAGCTGGGCCAATTTTTCTACGTTAAGAAGTAGTTGTTGCGCTTCTGTTGACTGTGCAAACAATGCATTGCTTGAAATTTGAATAGTCAGCAGTAAGAAGATGATTAAGCTTTTCATTTTATGTTATTTAATTTTTTTGAGAACAGAATTTCATTTTGTTCATTCATTCGTTGAACGCACAGACCTTTTGTTGTATTCCCAAACGACCTGCAGAAAACTTGTTTATCAACCATATCATCATAAATCTTATCAATGGCCTTTATTCGTTCATCATCCTTCATCGTAAGGCTTCCATCCGTAATTACATCAAAAAGCTTATCCAATGATTTTGAACAATCACTTAATAGCTGATCAAAAACATTTTGGAGGTAGGTTAATTCCGAAAGAGTGAGTTGATTTGATTCCTTGCAATACCGGATAAAGGATGCAGTTTGCCTGACAATATTTATTTCGAGCGAAATAATATCTGCTACCTTGGTATAACGCTTTATTGTTGGATTTACGGATGCTAAGGAACTAAAATAGTTTTTGTGAAGGTCAAAATCGCCATGTTTAATATCCTGAATGGTATTTAGGCCTTTTTTTGCAATAGAATAGCCTTTTGATACATAGCCGATATAAACCTGCAATGCAGCTATTTGCCGAATAAGGTATTTCTTTTGAGTCGCCTTTTGCCTGAACCATTCTGCAAAGGTTTGTGCAGACACACGTTTTGTTAATGACAGCAACATTGCTATCGCAATTATTATTATTTTCATACTTCACATTTTCACTTTCACACTAATAATTACTACTCTATACCATAGAGTTTCTTCACAACATCAACATCATTCCGCTCCTTTGAGCGTTGTAAACTAATCCTGATATTTTGCTGGTTAAATTGTCGTAAGTCGCCGAGATTGCGATCTATGTTATCCGAAGCACTATGGATAATTGCTAATCGTTTTTCGTCTGTCATTTGGGTTGCAAATGCCGTTACAACCATTTGGACCTGTTCAATATTTTTCAGACTTTCTTCCAGGATGCCGGAATAGACCTGTCCCATGTACTCAATTTCCTGCGTTGTAAAATTCTTGTCCTGCTTAGAAAGGTTAAAAGCTCTGGAATATTCTCTTACAAGCTGGCCTTGTTTATTAATAATGTCTTTCACAGCCTGGTAGGTACCAATTGCACTTTTTACCTTTGATAATTCGTCAAAATATTTGGCATACAATTGTTTCTGCTTATCAGCCCAATCCCCAATTTCTTTAAGCTTTAACTTGGACATTTCATTTTCCAATGTTTTTTGCGCATTCTGTAGCCAGATTGTTTTATTTTGAAGTCGCTGAATCTTTAAATCAACAGCTTTTATTACCTTTTTGACAGCAGCTTTTATAATTTCCAGAATTGGGATTTGCGCATGAATTGTTTGGACAGGCGCAAGACTTGTAAGCAGGATCATTCCTGCAATAATTAATATTCTTTTCATACCCTACATTTTCATTTTCACAAATACTAACTACACTTTAGTTGTTCGAAATACGCAAGTATTGCCTATCACCCAATTGCAAACTTTGTGTACCGCTGTTCCAAACAATTGTTTTCCCCTTCTTCATTTCTGTCAACGTTTGCTTTTCGGGATTGTAGTCCAAAGTCCATGTTTCGGTTACAATTTCTTTTGGGAATTCTTTTCCATCCATTTTTTTTATCAATCCTGAATGCCTCTCGATTTGATAAACATTGCCAGTGCTGTTTGCTTTAGATAAATTAAGTGTGTCATCCGTTTTTCCAAACTCATGTTCGTAAGAGGAAGTATACACACCACTTAAGTCGTCTGTACTTTGCGAACCTTTACAGGAAACCAATAAAATCAGGGAACAAATAAAAGCATATTTCATAACCTATGGTTTATGTTGTTAACGATGCGATTCCTTTTTCAATACTGCCAAACTTCTGGGCGGCAGCCTGCACTTTCACTTTTTCTTTTTCCTCTGTTGTGTAAGCCAAATATTCTTGCGGCGACACTTCTGTCCTGTACACTTTACTTAATACGCCACCAAGCGAAATAAATACCTCTTTGTATTTTTTTGTTGGGTCATTGGCTTTATTAATGGACAATACCAACGCCTTTTCCTTATCTGTCAATCCTAACAATTCCTGTATCTGGTCAAACTTATTCTGATACTTGCTTTGGTCTAATAAGATCTTGCAATCACTATTGTTGATGATTGCCTGTTTTACCACTGGTGAGGAAATTATATCTTCCACTTCCTGGGTTACGACAATAGCCTCACCAAAGAACTTTCGTACTGTTTTAAATAAGTATTTGATGTATTCAGCCATTCCTTCTTTTGCAATTGCTTTCCATGCCTCCTCAATCAAGATCATTTTACGTATTCCTTTCAGCTTTCTCATTTTGCTAATAAACACTTCCATGATAATAATGGTTACCACAGGGAAGAGTATGGGGTGATCTTTGATATTGTCCAATTCAAAAACAATAAACCGTTGTTGCAACAAATCCAAATTTTCCCTTGCATTCAACAGGTAATCAAATTCACCTCCTTTATAATAAGGCCTCAGCACGTACAGGAAATTTGAAACATCAAAATCCTTATCCTTTACATTATCGCCTTTCAACACTTCAACAAACTCATCCTTCAAAAATTCATAAAAACTGTCAAAGCACGGAATCAAATCTTTGTTTACACTTACTTTATCGAAATATAGCTGTAAGGCGTTTGAAAGGGCAACATATTCGCTGCGGTTAAAGGTTTCATTGTCTTTCTTCCAAAGGGCAAGCAATAGGGTTTTGATGCTTTCCTTTTTTTCGGTATCCAGTGTATCGGCTTCCCCGATATAAAACGGGTTGAACTTAATAGGATTGGTTTCTGAATAAGTAAAGTAGTAGCCATTCACCATATCGCACAACCCCTTGTAAGAATGACCCACATCAACCAGCACAATATGTGTGCCTTTTTCATAGTAGCTCCTCACCATATGGTTGGTGAAAAAGGACTTGCCGGAGCCAGAAGGACCGAGGATAAATTTATTGCGATTCGTACAGATTCCCTTGTCCATTGGCTCGTCAGAAATATCTACATGTACAGGCCTGCCGCTCAACCGGTCACCCAGCCGGATGCCAATAGGACTTACCGAGGAACGATAGTTGGTTTCCAGGTTAAAAAAGCAACATGCTTGTGGAGAGAAGGTATCAAACGTGTCGTTCATCGGAAAGTCGGCAGCGTTACCCGGAATACCAGCCCAATAGATTTGGGCAGATCCTTCGGTTTCTAATTTTGGGGTAGCATCCATTTGAGTCAATGCCGATGAACACAGGTTCCTTATGGTTTTTAATTCCTCCCTGTTATCCGTCCAGGCTAATAAATTAAAATGTGCTTTTACAGGCAGACGTTGTTCTGCTATCGCTTCATTCAAAAAATTATCTGTGGCATCTTTTGCAATGGCATTTTCCCGGCTATATGCTGATAGGGATTGAAGCCTCAATCTTTTTCCTTCCAGCTTTTGCATGGTTTTTTGAACGTCCTCAATAAAAACATACTGGTTGTAGATATGATTGCAGGAAAGCAACTGGCCAATGGGCGAAGCAAAGCCTACACTGAAGTGTACAACTGGCAATGATTTTCGCCAATTATCCATTCGGGTTTAAATTCAATATCACGAATCACTTCACCGTCGGTCTGCAGGTTGAGATACTGAATTACTACATTAATCAACTCTGAATCGTTCAATCTTTTCAGTGAGATAAAACCGCTGTCAGATAATATTTTTTCGAATTGCCCAACATGGTTCAAAAAATCATGGAAGTGTTTTGGCTGCAAGGTTTCTTCCGGAACGATTGTCTTTCTTAATAAACTGGAGAAAACGGAAGAGGAAGCTTTTCTATTCAATGGCTTCTTGGTCAGAAATATAAAGCATTCATGATTTAAATAAGGTCTCTCATTAAAGAAACGTTCACTGCTCCTGGTTAAAAAGCTGGTATCATCATTTGAGAAATCAGCGCCATATTTTGTTTCAGTAAACCAATCTTGTTTATGAAGTAGTGCATTTACCGGAAGTACTTTAATTGCTTTTATCCATGCATGGTGAAAAGCTTCATACTCGTCATTGCTCATGGTAAATAACTCAGGTAATTCAACTTTGAAGCCAATAGTAATGTCGCCCATTTTTGATAAAATGGAACTGTGTTCAACACCATATATTGGTAATATATCAAACAGGTTTTTCATGCTGTAGTTGCTTTCTTAACAGAGTTATGGAATAGCTTTTAATAACGTTTGGCACTGCCTTCTTTGCCACCTTTTTCATTAAGCCATGTTCCCCATAAGTCCGGCTCAGCCTGTACACATACATGAAGAGTCCAGTAGCCAAGCTTACAATAAGTGAAAGGCAAAAGAAAATGTTGAGGCCGATAATATAGATGATGGCAAAAAAAATGAGCAACACAACAAGCCCACCGCCAAGGTACCAGATGTACTGCGCTTTCAGCCCTTTAAACTCGATGGACTTGTTTATGCCCTTGTTGATTTGATAGACACTGTTACTCATACTCCTCATCATCTTTTCACTTGTAGAATAGATGCAAAAACATTTCCAAAGGCTTCTTTTGAGGGGTAATAGGGGTAGGACAACCCTTGTTATCTTATTGATACTGAAAGTTATATCATGCCAAAATTTGTAAAATATGCTTAATTAAAGCAAACTAACAATCACCTAAAAGCCGTATATTTATCCTTAATTAAATAACCAGTAAAATTGTGTAAATAAAGGCCAATTAAGCCTTTTACCCTCCATCCAAATATGCAAGAACAGGAATCTCAACAGACCACTCCTTTACAGAACCTGTTTTATTACATTCGGGACTTATACAACACGTCTGACCCTTGCTATGACTTTGAAAAGGAAACCAGTAACAGTAAGACAGAAGATGGAAATTATTGGAAGGTTTCAAAACTCATATCGCTGGCTAAACAGTGTGAGCAGAAAAAAATAAATGAATTTTCTTTTGCAGTCGGTACTAAAATAAATCTAGTTGACCACATCCTGAAAGTAAAACGTATTCCAATTCCAGCAGAACCCAAAATCCCATTTGATATAACTGATTGGACTTTATTAAATCGGTCTTTAAATGTTCCGACTGTTTCATTTAAAAAGGAATTAGAAGTAGTTGAAAAATTTGACCAATCTGAACAACGAATAAAGGACTTAGAAAAATACAAACAACAATCGCAAAGTGCATTATTCAATCTGACACTTCCACCATCCTTAGACGGTTGGATAGATTTGGCAGACAATAAAATTTTACCAAAGGCTGAAAAGAAAGTAATCGTTTTATTTACAGACAATGAAAACAGAGTAAGAACGGCAAACAATTTTCAAAAAGAATTTACTGAATATCATACCAAGTACGAAACGCCCTTAAAGACAAACAAAGTTTATGATGCTTTGCATACACTGCATTATGAACTTAAAGGAAAAGATACCAAACGACTTTATATTTCTTTTGGCTTAGTGTGCGGAAAAATTGGAAATCAAAATTATCGCAACTTCCTTTTCAATGTTCCATTAAAGCTAAGTTTGAGAAGCCAAGAAATAACTTTAGAAACAGACACATTTTCAAGTAAGATATTTAGTGAGCAATATTTTGTTGAATTACTTGATAGTCATTTCAAAAACGAACACACTACAATAGTTGATCAAAGGAAAAGAGAAGTATTATTATCAATTGACAACTTCAATTCAAAGCAAAAAGAGTTTCTCTTTGACACAGATTTCATAAGAACAGAATTTTATAACAAAGGATTAGAAACATTAGGTGTCTTTGCTCAAAAAGAAGATACTTTCTTCAAAAATGAAGAACTAAACTTTGAATTTGAAAATTCACCAATAGCCAACCAAATAACTTTTAGCTTTTCACCTATCATTCAAACTAAAGTAGTTGAAAGCCAAATAGCAATTTCAAAAGATGCAAACAACATCATTAATAAAATAAATGAACTACAAGCCAACGGCTTGTTGCATTTAATTCCTGACTTTTTCAAAAAACTCTTTTTAATTGACGGTTTAGAAATAGAAACGAAACAACGCTCAGAAGATAATAACTATTCAAACGACACCAATAAACGTCCAGGAGATTTTAGCGAAAAAAATCATCGTTCATTATTTCCATTGCCATACAACGATGAACAGTTTGAAATTGCAAAACGACTAAACGAGCAAGATGCCGTTACTGTAAAAGGTCCACCAGGAACAGGCAAGAGCCATACAATTGCAAATCTTATTTCCCATTTCGTAGCTCAAGGAAAATCTATACTTGTTGTTTCGCATAACGCCAAAGCATTAAGCGTTTTAAAAGATAAATTACCAAGAGCTATTCAAGACCTTGCAGTTTCTTTAGTAAACGAGGGCAAAGGCAATGAAAGTCTTAAAGGCTCGGTTAATGCAATCATTCGCAATTTAGCACAGCGCTATGAAGAAAGCAAAGTAACAGAGTTGGAAATGCAATTGACCAGCTTAGAAAAAAAGTATGCTGATACCTTGAATGAAATTTACAAAGTTGTTCAAGCCAATGCAAAAAGCTATAAAGTTTTTAATCCACTTAGCAACCAAATAGAAGAAAAAACGGCTTATGAATGGGCAGTTTTTCATTTTGAACAAAGCAACTATCAAACAAAATTTATTAAAGATGTTGTTGCCCATAATACCGATACAAACGGGTTAATTGAAAAATTAATTTCACTTGCAATAATAGGCAACAATTTAAAACCAGACGACTTTGAGTTAATTAATTTCCAGTTTTTATCCAATGACAAGTTTTTAGAATTAACTGAGTTACGAAAAATAGAAATACAGCTAACAGAAATAAACGAAAAAATAAACGTTGCTGACTACAACGCAATACAACCAAACACACTAACCGAAAAGCTAAAGAAAGAAATTGCTGAATTTGAAATACAATATGACAAATTTGAAATCCAAACTATTCCAAGCATAATCTATAAACATTCCAATTACAATATTGGATTACTCAAAAATATTTTAAAGCAGAATGAAAATTTAAGAGAACAGGTTCAATCAGCAGAAGATAAACTACTTTCCTTTCAACTTGATTTATCTGCAATAGAAGATACAGACCCCGATATTTTACATCAACAAATCAACCAATTGATTGTAAAATTTGGAGAAAACAAAACAATTGGTTGGCTTACTAAAAGTTTATTAGACAAGAATCTAAAACGCTTTTTTGATTGCAAAGTAAATTTCATTGCTGCAAATGAAATTGAGCATTTCAAAATAATGGAAACCGAAATAAATAAAAGTAAATGCTTAAAACAACTTTCAATTACTTTCAACAACTACTTAAATACTTTTGGAATACCTAACCAAACCAAAATTCAAGAAGCGTTAAAAGAACTTGATTTTACAGTTGATTTTGCTAACAAGGTTACAGTTTTCAATAACGAGTTAAGAGAGAAAAACCTACCACAAATTTCTATCAATTCAACAGAAGTAAAAAGCAGATTAACCTACTTAAAAAACATAAAATATTATTTAGACTATAAAGATGCTACCAACTTTTTAAAAGAAACAAAACATAAACTAAACAGTTATAGCAAAGCACATTATTTAATTTACAAAATAGCTGATGCTATTGAAAATGTTGATAGAGCTTCTTACGAATTATACTTAGATGAATATAGAAGCAGAAGAGAAAAACAAACCCATTCTTTGGAATTTGACAGACTTTTTAAAGAAACATCTACTATTCTTCCCTTAACTACAAATGCGATTAAAAGCCTTTGTGTTTCAGGCACTTCATTTATTGTAAACAAAGAAGTGAGTGAAACAGATATTTTCTTTTTGAAAATTAATGACTTCCTAACCACTGTAACCAATCAAACAAAAGGTTCTGACAAATTGCTGTCAAACCTTCAAACGATAAAAAGAAGTATTGAAAAGCAAACAGCAGACATTATTTCCTACAAAACGTGGTATCACAAATCAAAGAATGTTAGCGACACACAAAAGGCTGCTTTAAATGCATGGCTTAATGACCTTATAAATATTGGCAAAGGATATGGAAAAAACACAGCTAGAAATATTGCATCTGCAATAACAAATATGCAAGTGGCAAAAGGTGCTGTTCCTATTTGGATTATGCCACAGGACACAGCAGTAACCTTTTTTCCAGATGCTGCACCAGAGCAATTTGATTTGCTGATCATTGACGAAGCAAGCCAATGTGATATTAGCAGCCTTAATCTTGTTTTTCGTTGTAAAAAGTGTTTGATAGTTGGCGATGAAAACCAAACCTCTGTCGTTGCCGACAGAAGTATTTTTACAATTGAGCGAACTAATGAAATGCTTGATAAATACTTAATTTCTCACAGGTTCAAAACGCAGTTTGACGTAAACAATAAGAACAATAGTATTTACACAATTAGCGGTGTTATCTATCCCAACATTGTAACCCTAACAGAACATTTTAGATGCTTACCTGAAATTATTGGTTACTCAAATCAATACGTTTATAATTCGGACATTGTTCCTCTCAAAACGGCAACAGAGAAAACATTTGGTGAACCTGTAACTATTCATTACGTTGAAGATAATTACCTTGATGAACAAAAACCATTGATTGTTCAAAAAGTAATTGAACAAATTGAAAGCTGCATTATTGACTTCCAAGAAGAACGATTAAAGACACTTCCAACTATTGGTATATTGACATTGGACAGTTCTAATATTAAGCACCAAACTTTATTAATTAGACAAATATCACAGAACGAATTAATCAAACAGTACGAGGATAAATTGGAGTTACTGATCGGCACTTCCAGAGAATTTCAAGGCGATGAGAGGGATATAATGTTTATGACAATAACTGCAAGTCATAGTTTCAGCGAAAAAAATAATTTTGACATCAGACCACCACGTTCAGCAGGTACGGAAGAGTATATGCGGATTTTTAATGTTGCTGCAAGTAGAGCAAAAGAAAAGTCGGTTGTTATCCACAGTATTCACCCTGACGCAGTAGGTATTATGAACCCTGACTGCTATAGAAAAAAACTTATTGACTATTACACAAACATTCAAAACAAAGCGAACAAACAAACCGCTGTTATAAACTTGCAGACACTTCTTAACAAGACCGATGCTAATTCAGGCGAGTTTGAAAAAAGTGTTTGCAAATTTCTTTACAATAACCTTTTAGGCGACTTTATATTTCCACAGTTTGAAGTTGGCAAATATTGTATTGACTTCGGACTAATTAAAAACAATAAAAAATTAGCAATAGAGTGCGACGGCTTTACTTATCATTCAGGAATCGTAAAAATACAAGAAGACATAAACAGGCAACTCATTTTAGAAAGAGCAGGTTGGCGTTTCTTTAGAGTACAAAGCACAGATTGGTTCTATCGAAATTCACAATTGAGCCGAGAATTGTTAAACTGGATTCAAACCAACACTAGCGACCTCTGACGAAAAGGCATCAATACATCAGGATTATAGTCCTGATGTATTGATAAAGTTTTTGGCCAAGTGTTTCCTTCCTTGTTACATAATGAAACCGATTAAAATAGGCATTAATAATCAATTTAAACACCAAAGAATGATCGGATAACCGTTGCAACTATTACCAAAAAGACGCAACTGCCAAACCAGGCAGCAGCAACTTTGCCGGTATCATGGTCGCCACTGTTCCATTTCTGGTAAACCTTAACGGCCCCAATTAGCCCAACGATTGCGCCAACCGCATACATCAGATTGGTTCCTGAAGCGAAATAGCTTCGCACTTTGGTGTTAGCTTCATTGATACCTGCGTTTCCATCTTGTGCTACTGCACAAAATGACACCAGCATCAATATACTGGTTACTCCCATAAACAGCAGTCGCCGTTTGATTTTGTTTTTTTCTCTGACACTTTTCATACGCTCATATTTTTAATAATGAAGATTTAAAAGAATGCTCCATTGTGCCAATCTTCACTTACTAACCCATCCACACCGCACAATGAAGCATTAGTTTTTCAGATCACTGCCATAGATGCAGCGCATCACTTGGCTGAATGATATTTGGATATCTGTTATTTGCTTCCCTATAAATGAACTGGCACATTTCATCGCTACAGTCTGATTTCCTTAGTACCGGATATTTCGTTGCTATCTGTTTTAGTGAATACAACAATTCATCTTTGTCAATGCCGCTTTCAGCTTCATGTATATAGGCCTGGACTTCATCTGTGAAAGATTGCACCAGTGGTGAAATATCAATATCTGTTGCTGGCTTTGGGAGATAACTGTCGTGGCTTTCACTCTCCATGGAGGACTTAAATTCTGCCATTGAGGGTATGGCGACTGAATTGCCGTCGATCTTTTTGATGCCGATAACTCCAAGTATTTCCCACTTATAATACCGGAAGGCAACATAGCCGTAATAGAAAAGTAAAAGGAGAGCAATACTGCTTAGATACTGCCCCCAGGTGATTGAACTTAGCATGACACTTAATTTTTCTTGTTCACAAATCAATTTCACTTCAAAGAAGTCGTCGGTAAATTAGTTGCAAATACTTTTCCAAAAGAGGTCTGATGATGGGTAAACGAGGTAGGACAACCTCCCTAAGAAAGTTGAAAATGAAGCAATTGAGCTCTAGAAATTAATCAAAATCGGTCAAAAGCAGTTCGGATGGAGTTGTTTCCAGGGCCTTTGCTAATTGGAGAATGGTGGTAAAAGTGATGTTGATTTGACCCTTTTCAATCTTAGAGATTTTGCTATGGTCAATCTCACAGCCATACGACAATTCCCGGAAGCTTAAGCCTTTGGCCTCCCGGAGTTTTTTGATGTTTAATCCCAGCCTTTTCAGGTTGTTTTTGTCGCTTTGCCTAATCATATGAGTGATTGGGCAGCAAGTTGACTTAACTGGGTAGAATTAGCGTGGCTCAATAAGACCACATAGGGTATATAATACTTTAGTCGGACCTTAAATAATTTAAAATATGCTTTTGAGAAACCTACAACTTTCCCAAAATATTAATCCACTTAAACAACATATCTCTAACCGCAGTTATAGTTGCTTTATCGGGAGCATGATATTTTGTTTCAAGGCTACCAAAAGAAATTTCATCTTTTTGTAAAGTGGTGAACATCTTGGAAATAACCCGGAGCATTGGTGCTACTGTTCTATTGATAATAATCTTGTCAACAACCAGCAAGCGAATTATTAACGCCAGTTTTGCAACTGATAAAGAAGTATTTATTTTTTCGTTTGTTTCAATAATTGTCGGCTGTTCTTTTTCAGCAGCTTGACCATTTTCCAAAAATTTAATTTCGGCTTCAATCCAACCATTTACTTGTTCCCTTAGAGAGGGCATTGATAAATCATACACGGTATTTAATTTTTCCGCATACTGGGCAATCGTCTTTTGCTCAAATCTGAGGATAGCTATTTTTTCCGCTTTGGTTTGTGCCGACTCAATCAAGACATGAAGACGCTGAGATTCGAAATCCACAAATGCCAGTTCATTGAAATTTAACTGGTACAAAGTTTTGCGAATGGTTTGGGTAGACACTGGTTTTTGTGCAATCAATTCATCCAGCAATAACCTGTGATAAGATAAATTTGCGTAGGAAATCGGTTTTTCAACTTTACCAGTGCTGAATAGTTTTATGGGTTGGAGAATGGCCTTTGCCAAAACCGGCTCAACACAACCTGAATTAATAACAAACGTTAGTTTCTTTAAACCCTTCGCAATCTCTGCCCTAGTAATTTCCAAATAAGGAACCGGCACTTTTTCATTTTTGTCGAAATAGCTACCAAAGAAATCCTCAATGAAGTCCAAAGATGTTTGCAGGTGGCTTCCCAGCGCTTTGTAAAGGTTCAATACCTTTTCAGGCACATTGTCCTTCCTGCAGGAATAAAGCTTATCCAGTAGCCTGATAAGCAGCGCTTGGTTAACTTTGACGAATTCCTGTTTGTCGCTGATACTTGGATTATTGACAAGGTAGTCAACCAGCAGGTTTCTAACGTTTTCAACTTCCACTGAGGATTCATGGACAATAGCGTTGATTTCCTCGCCCGAAAGCCTGCCAAGGGCTTCGTGATAGGGGCAAAGTGTCTCATTGATAAAAATCGTCCATTTTTTTAGGAATGTGGTCATGTACGGCATGGTTACCTGCTTAGCAACTAAGCAGGCATTTTACTGTACAAAGTTTAAGCCTATGCCAGTTTTAGACCATCCGTAAAGCATACTATTTTGATACGTAGAAATGAGTATTTTGCTCATTTTCAGCGGATTATTGCAAATTCCATGAGCGATGGCTTGCGGCCAGCAACATTCTTCGGTTAACTTGACGCATATTCTAGTTTATTGCATAACTCTACTTTATTCCTAACTTCCACCTTTTCGAAGATGTTTTGGGCATGTTTAGTTACCGTTCTTTCAGCGATAAACAGGGTATCGGCAATGTCTTTATACTTCAGGCCCCGGCATATTAACTCTGCCACTTCCTTTTCCCTAGATGAAAGGTTATAAACCTGGCAATTTTCATCAAAACTATGCACCGGCCCTGTACCAGTTCGAATATCATTTCTGTTGAGAGAAGCCAAGGCAGTATTGATGACTGATTGCTTTTGTTTGGCAGTAACTGCCAGAATGGATTCAATCTTCTGTAACAATTCCTGGATCATAAAAGGCTTTCGAACGTAATCGATTGCTCCTAACCGAAGCCCTTCATATTTGTCATTAGGCGCAGACTTGGCGGTTATAAAAATAAAAGGAATATGACCGTAAGATGAATTGCTGGAAATGATTTTTGCAAATGCATAGCCGTCCATCTTATCCATCATAACATCAGAAATAATCAGGTCGGGCAAAACAGCGAATTCCTTTAACTGTTTTAATGCTTCATTACCATTTAAGGCAGTATACACGTTATGGTTTTCACAGAGTTTTTTCGAAAGATAATTTGCCATGCTGATATTATCTTCCACCACCAAGATAGTCTTCTCTTTTTCATTGTAAGGTTTGCATTCAATTTCCAATGCAACAGGAGTTGATGAAAAGTAGGACGGAATATCTGGCTTACTGATTGGTTCACTGGGTTTCTTTTGGTATAGAGGTAAGGTAACAGTGAACTCAGTTCCTATTTCATGTTTTCCTTTACTTTTAACTGTTATGCTGCCATTCAATTCTTCAATAATCTTCTTTACAATTGGAAGCCCCAAACCCATTCCCTGCCCGTTTGCCTTTTTACTGGTGATTTGAAAATAAGGTTCAAATATTTTCTTTTGATACTCAGTGGGTATCCCCACACCAAAATCCTGTACAACGAAATTAAAGAGCGTATCTTCTTTATAAAGTTTAATCAATATAGTTGCTTCTTCATCAGAAAATTTAATAGCATTTTCAATTAAGTTATTTGCAATTCGGTTAATTGCCGAGGGGTCAGCCTTAACAAGAATACTATCTTCAACGGATGCAGATAGGTTGACCCTTTTTTTATTCGCATAAGGCTCGAATAATTTCAACCCTTCCTTTACAATCCTGCTAACATCTGCAATAAGGTTGTGGTTATAAACTATTAATCCTTTGTTGAATTTTTCAACATCAAAGAAGTTTACGATGTCAGAAGTTAGTTTATCTATACTTTTTTTAACAACAAGTAATTCCTCTGATTCTTTATTTTTGTGAAGATATTCATCAAGATAATTTGTTATTAAAGTAAGCGGTGTCTTTGTTTCATGCGCTAGATTTACAAAGGTATTTGTCCTTTGTTCATTTATCTTTTCAAGATCATTGGTTCGTTTTGCTACTTCCTGTTGTAATGTAGTATTCCAATTAAGAAGTTGTTGTTCAGTATTCACCAAACGTTCATGTTCAGTTCTTAAATCAGCAATATGACGTTTTAGCTGCAAGGCAAATAATAATAAAAAGCCTATGTTAGTGATAGAAGCTTCAATACCCTGGCCAAGATTCAAAAAATCTATGATTGGCAGTCCTACCCAGGGAGTCAGGCTTAAAAACAGAACGGTTAGTTCTTCTTTTGACTCACTCGTTTTGAAGTTTCCCTGGTGCTTATATTTTATTGATTTAACTAAACTGGCAATAACCCAAATTGCATAAGCAACAGGCAGAATCAGTAAGTCTTTCGCCAGGTTAAGATTGCCAGTAATTCCAAACACAATCACAAAAAGCAGATACGGAGCAATTAAGAAAAAGTATACTCCTTTGTATGCATGAAACCTCATCTTTTCAAGACCGAAAGCTTTGTAAACGTAGTATGGAAAATAACAAGGTGTAATAAAACCTGTGGCATAGGCTATCGCCATTTGAATAAAGTATGAACCCGGTAAATGCGAATCAGGCAACAAGCCGCCTGTTACATTGTAAACAACCAGAAGAAAGATTAAGATGATATTGAGATATGCGGTTTTATCATCCGGCCTCGCCAATCTGTAGATCAGAAGATAACAAAGAATTACTGCCTCTATGCAAACAAAAAGGAAGGTAATAATATGCATTTGGGTCCCAGGCAGTAGCATCGTTGCGGCATTTATGGATTATTTTTTTAAGCAAAATAACTTATAGCCAAAATCCAACTCTTGATAAATAGTAAAGCCAAAAGATTGATACCATGGAATATTCTTTACCGTGGATGTTTCCAAACAAATAGCCCGGTTCTCCTTTTGGCCTTCATTGATTACCTCCTTTAATAACTTACTTCCAATACCCTCATGTTGTTTATTTGGATCAACGCCAATGAACCATAAGTAATAAATCAGTCCATGAGGATGTTGAGCTTTAATGGTTGCTTCTCTGCTCATAGCCTTTTTTAAATTGGAAATGCCTAAACAGGTAGTTGCAAATCTTACATCCAGCAATACAGACTTCAATGAAGTTCTTTTCTTATCGGGCTTTATAATCAATGCACATCCTGACTTATCATCAGTAATAAAAACATCGCCAAATAGTTTACATACATCATGAGAGTATTCCATTAAACGCTTTAACCTTTCGTCTCTTTTAGCATCTTGTTTAATAATATAATTAACGCTTTTATTATCCCCGAATGATTTTACAAGAATATCAACAATGATGTTGCGGTCTATATTTTGAGCTCTTTTCATACTTTGGCAACTAGATAAATATGATAATTGAAAAACAAGTTCTATACCGAATTTTCACTTTTCGTGGTCTTATAAAACTACGAAACTCGCTGCTGTTAAGGCTTTCTGCGCAAATGCGCATATTCTATTAAACGGCCAGTTTATCGATAACTGCGTGAGCATTTAACCCAGGGTTCTAGTAATTGTTTAGTTTTTACACACGGCAGTTGTTTATAAATATCATTTCAAACAATTACTTCTATCAGTTGCTATATACTAATCTTCAGCAGTAAAAAGCCAATTGAAATTTCATAGTCTGTATTTATTGGAATAGAATCTACCGAATCGCCGATCACCCAAAAGCAAGCAAAATGAACGGGGCATAATTAATTAGGAATCATTTGGCTAAACGCTTTTACAGGCTTATATTTGTTTTTCAAAGGAAATGGTGTCTTCCTACTTAACCGTTCTTACGTAAGAACTAATGGCGCCTACAAATAAATTTTAAACTAAGGCTTTCGGGCCGTATAAATTATTTGTAGGATGACCAAACCAAAATACTCCCTGGAGCAATTTTACATCGCTAAACATCTTCTTCGCTGGACATTACTGATTTTCCCTGTAGCTGTTTCAATTGGTTTATTAGTTGCCTTTTTTTTATGGCTGCTCGATATTGCTACCGCTACCCGTTGGCAAAACATGTGGCTGATTTTCTTTCTACCAGTGGCGGGTATCTTAATTACCAAGCTTTACAAATACTTTGGAAAAAATGCTGAAGCAGGCAACAACCTCATCATGGATGAAATTCATAAACCTGGTGGTGGCGTACCCGCCCGGATGACGCCTTTCATTTTATTTACCACGGTTATTACACACCTGTTTGGCGGTTCTGCCGGAAGGGAAGGTACTGCCGTGCAAATGGGTGGCAGTATAGCAGCCCTGTTTGCCAGGTGGTACAAGATGCACCATGAAAAGAAAAGAATACTGTTAATGTGCGGTATGTCTGCAGGTTTTGGCGCAGTATTCGGTACGCCTGTGGCAGGTGCAATTTTTGCACTGGAAGTATTGGCAATTGGCAGAATAAAATACGATGCACTCATTCCCTGCCTCATTGCAGGTGTAGTCGCCGACATCACCTGCTCTTCCTGTGGTATCCATCACACGAAATACAGCATTGCATTTGTTGATACGGGCACAAGGTTTTTCCCACATATAGCTTTTGATGTGGTGCTGCTGGCAAAAGTGATTTTAGCAGGTGTTTCATTTGGATTGATAGGATTTCTCTTTGCGGAACTGTCCCACTTCATCAAAGCCAAAAGCAACCAGTATATTCCTAAAAAATGGTTGATACCGGTAGTAGGTGCGGTGCTGATAGTTGGGATCAGCTATTTGCTTGGAACATTTGACTACCTTGGTCTTGGGGTCACTAATCCCAACAGCAATGGTATTAGTATTGTCAATGCTTTTAAACCCGGCGGGGCAGATTATTTTAGCTGGTTCTGGAAATTATTATTGACTGCAATTACGCTAGGCATGGGTTTTAAGGGAGGAGAAGTAACTCCCCTGTTCTTTATAGGTGCCACATTGGGCAATGTACTGGCAGCAATGACAGGTTCGCCTGTGGATCTTTTTGCAGGGCTTGGTTTTATTGCGGTTTTTGCAGGGGCAACCAATACACCTCTGGCCTGCATATTCATGGGCATTGAATTATTTGGGTCTGAAAATGTAATATACTATGCAGTGGCCTGCTTTACGGCCTATTATTTTAGCGGGCATTCAGGAATCTATCATGCACAAAAAGTAGCAGTATCAAAATTTCATTTCGTTTATCATGAAGACAAATCAGTAAAAATAGTACAAGAAAATAATAAGCAAAATGGTTACGAAGATTAAAACAAAGAAGATAGGGAAACTTAGAATTTTTCTCAAATCTGGCGAGACAGTTAAAAGTGAAAAATTCATTCACAAACTGTTTCCAAAAAATAAGTACACTAAAATTTTGGATGAAGCAAAAAAGGCCGGTGTTATGAATGCACACATTTTCCATACCCATGCTGCTTATGAAGGAGACAGCAAGGTAGCTCATTACAGTGTGGAAGGAGATAACAGGGGCCTGACTGTTTGCCTGGAACTGGTGGATGAAAAAGATAAATTGGAAAGTTTTTTCATCACACACAAGGCAATGCTTAAAAACAAAACCGCCATTTTTACTGAAGTGGAATTCTGGTCATTAGATGATTGATATTTATGAAATTGTTACCTCTAATATTAGTTGGAATTGGCGGCATGATTGGCAGCATAGTACGTTACCTCATTGCAATCTTGTACACAAAACACTTTCCGGCCTCTTTTATTCCCTGGGGCACATTTGCTGTTAATATTTTGGGCTGCCTGCTGATTGGAATGGTGTATGGATTGTCCGAACGCTTTCATTTTTTAACGCCACACTGGAGGTTGTTTTTAGCCACTGGCATTTGCGGCGGATTTACCACCTTCTCTGCTTTTGCCTATGAGAATATTTCTATGCTGCAACAATCAAACTATACCGGCTTTGCTGTTTACAGCATCGGAAGTTTTGTATTGTGTTTATTGTCGGTATTTGCAGGTCTTTCACTTATTAAAATTGCTTAGCTATGGCATACCAAAAAATACTAATCGCAGTTGACAGTAGTGCTTACTCCATGAATGCTGCTAAAAAAGGTTTTGAATTAGCCCATCAGTTAAACGCATCAGTCGGTTTGATTTGTGTGATAGACCGGAATAAAGAATCGATGAATGTAGAAGTAGGCATTACACCAGAACAAAGCCAAACGGTGCTTCTACAACAAGCAGAGGAAAATATAAGCCAGTTAATCAAAATGTACGACGGCGTTGATGAAATCCTTCGCTTTACACCAGAGGGCTTTCCTAAAAACGAAATTATAAAAATCGCAAAAGAATGGGGCGCAGATGTAATTGTAATGGGTACCCATGGCCGCACGGGGTTAACGCATTTGCTGGTAGGTAGTGTTGCTGAATATGTAATTAAACATTCCGGTGTTCCGGTGATGGTCATTTCTTCAAAATAGATTTATATAAAGATGAAAATTACGAAACTGAAATCACGTGAAGTGCTCGATTCAAGAGGCAACCCAACCGTAGAAGCCGAACTTTGGCTGGAAGGAAGTTTTTATGGTCATGCCATTTGTCCTTCAGGTGCAAGCACCGGCGAAAAGGAAGCCGTTGAATTAAGAGATGGCGACAAGAAAAGATATAATGGTAAAGGAGTACAGAATGCAGTAAACAATGTGAATGAAATTATTGCACCTGCAATAGTCCATAGAAGCCTGGCTACTCAAAAGGAGCTGGATGATTTTCTACTTCAACTGGATGGAACCCCATTTAAATCAAAACTGGGAGCTAACGCTATACTATCTGTCTCAATGGCTTTTGCAAGAGCGGCCGCAGCTGCAACGCAGCAACCCTTGTACCGTTACCTGAATGGCCACGGTAAATTCAGTTTGCCCGTTCCATGCATGAATGTAATCAACGGCGGCAAACATGCTGATAATAATGTAGACTTCCAGGAGTTCATGATTGCACCGCACAATGCTCCATCTTTTAAAGAAGCCATTCGAATGGGCGAAGAGACATTTCATGCATTGAAAAGTATTTTAAACAGTAAGGGCTACTCAACAGGCGTGGGCGATGAAGGTGGTTTTGCGCCCGATCTAAAATCTAATGAAGAGGCAGTGGAAGTAATATTGGAAGCGATTACTAAAGCTGGCTACCAACCAGGCACTGATATTTCCATTTGTCTCGACCCTGCCACCAGTGAAATGTGGGATAACGGAAAGTATCAATTCTTTAAATCAACCAAAGCTTCGTTAAGTTCAGCAGAACTGAATGAACTCTGGAAAAAATGGGTGAGCCAATACCCGATCATTTCTTTAGAGGACGGTATGGGCGAACAGGATTGGGATGGCTGGAAAATGCACACCGAACAATTAGGTGATAAAATTGAATTGATTGGTGATGATCTGTTATGCACTAATCCCAGCATTTTACAGCAAGCGATCGATAAAAATGTTTGTAATTCTATCCTGATAAAATTGAACCAGATTGGTACTGTTAGTGAAACTTTGCAAACCATAGCCCTGGCTGATAAAAATAAGTATGGCTGTTTCATATCTCACCGCAGCGGAGAGACTGAAGATACCTTTATTGCAGATTTAGCTGTAGCAACTGCCGCCGGTAAAATTAAAACAGGCAGTGGATGCCGCAGCGAAAGAGTATCAAAATTCAATCGATTATTGAGAATAGAAGACGAATTGGGTGCCGAAGCAGCATTTGCCGGAAAGAAAGCTTTTAATCACAATTAAGGTGTATCAATTCAGAAATTCTTCAAAATTGAAAAGCTAACTTACCGCATGAAGATTCTGATCATTGAAGATGAAAAGGAACTGGCTGCAAGCATTGCCACTTACCTTAAAGGGGAAAGCTATGTTTGTGAATTTGCCACCACATTCAAAGAGGCGATAGCAAAGACAGGCATTTATGAATATGATTGCATTCTGTTAGATTTGATGTTACCTGATGGTGATGGGCTGAAGATATTGGAATCTTTAAAGCAGGATAACAAACAGGATGGTGTGATCATTATATCTGCAAAAGATGCCATAGAAGATAAGATTACCGGTTTAAAATTAGGCGCAGATGATTACCTGCCTAAACCCTTTCATTTATCCGAATTAAGTGCAAGGATATACTCTATCATCAGAAGAAAACAATTTGGAAACGCAAACAAAATCCAGGTCAATGAATTGCAGGTCGATCTATTGGCGAAAGTGGCTACCGTAAATAATCATCTTGTACAACTCACAAAAAAGGAGTTCGATCTTTTGCTTTTCCTGCTGGGAAATAAAAACCGTACCATATCTAAAGCTGCACTAGCAGAGCATTTGTCAGGCGACATGGCTGATATGTTAGACAATTATGATTTTGTATATGCCCACGTAAAAAATCTGAAAAAGAAATTGGCTGATGCTGGCTGCAACGATTATATAAAAACAGCTTACGGCATGGGCTATAAATGGGAAGCATGAACCGCTTATTAAACAAAACACTTTTATACTACACTTTTTTTGCCACAATCATATTGTTGTTAAGTGCTCCTTTCTTTTACTGGATGATGGAGAAATTATACACTGACGATGTGGATGAAGCGATTGTTTTACGTAAAAAAGAATTTGAAACCAATAACCAGCAAACTCTCCGGATTGCAGATATATCAGTCTGGAATAAATTTAACCGTGATATCCGCATCTTGCCTGACACGGTTGTAAGCAAACCCAAAGACAGCATTATACAACAGACTTTTTATGATGCATTGGTGCCTGAATGGGAACCCTATCGTGTTTTGTATACCAATGTCAAGATTGAAGGACAAACATTTGTTTTGATGATACAACTAAACCTGGTTGAATCAGAAGATTTAATTAAGACAATCATCTGGATTTACCTGGGAATTTTATTGTCACTATTGCTGGTGATATTCTTCCTGACACGGTTTATATCAAACCGGCTCTGGCAGCCGTTTTACGATACACTGAAAAGGATTGACCAATTCAATATTGAACAACACAGTTCTCCCTCATTTACTGAAACCAATATTAAGGAGTTTGAACAATTAAATGCCGGTCTTAAAAAATTGATACAGGGTAACCTGCAATCCTATGCTTCTCAAAAATCATTTACTCAAAATGCAGCCCATGAATTGCAAACTCCGCTGGCAGTGTTTCAATCTAAACTGGATCTGTTATTACAAGATAATTCATTAACACAGCCACAGTCTGTTCTTGTTCAATCGCTCTATGAGGCTACATCCCGTCTTACCCGAATCAACAAAAATTTGTTGCTTCTTGCTAAAATTGAAAACAACCAGTTTTCAGACACTACCTCTTTTTCTGTTAATGAATTAATTAATGATGTTACTCCCTATTTTACCGAACAGGCCAACAGCAAAAAACTTGTTATTGAGAAAGAAACAGATTCTATTGTATTTATAGATGCCAACCGTGGCCTTGCAGAGATAATGATCAACAATCTCTTTTTAAACGCCGTAAGACACAATGTTGAGAACGGTAGAATCATTTTGTTGCTGAAAGACAAAACCTTTACTATTTCCAATTCGGGAGCCTTCCAATCATTGGATGAATCGATACTATTTAAACGCTTCGGAAAAGGCTCGACTGATACCAGGAGCAGCGGCTTAGGCCTGGCCATAGTAAAGGAAATATGCGACCGCTATAACTGGCATGTTAACTACAAATTTTCGGAAGGAGCACATCATTTTACCATCCGCTTCTAAAATTCAGGAAATCTTCTAAATCGGCCTTCAACTTTGGTTACTAAATCAACTAAAAATGAAGAAATTAATAATGTTGGTTGCTGTCGCTACAGCAATCAATTTCACTGTGCAGGCTCAAAAAATAGATGCTTCCAAAGTACCATCTTCGGTAAAAACGGCTTTTGCAAAACAGTACCCGGGAATTTCGGTTAAATGGGAAAAGGAAGACGGGAAATATGAGGCTGGCTTTAAACAAAACGGCAATACCATGAGTGCGCTGTTTGAACCCAGTGGCAAGCTGGAAGAAAGCGAGATGGACATTAAAGTAACTGATTTGCCAGCACCCGTTTTAGCTTATATAAAAGCACACTACAAAGGGAAATCCATTAGGGAAGGGGCAAAAATTACGAAAGCTGACGGTACAGTAAATTATGAAGCAGAGGTAGATGGAAAGGACATAATATTTGATGCAAACGGAAAGTATATTGAAACAAAATAAAACCAATTCCTAATACAACTTAAATAACACTAACAAATGAAACTTACAATACTTATTTCTGCAAGCTTACTGTTTCTCTCGCTATCTGTATCGGCGCAAACAAATCCATCTGGTATTACACTGATAAAAAAAACTGTTATTGGCGGTACGGGTGGATGGGACTATGTGTTCATCAGTACAGAAGACAGGCACCTGTACCTTTCACATGGTAACCAGGTGGAAGTAGTGAATGCTGATACACATGAAATGATTGGTGTTATCCCTGATACAAAAGGCGTGCATGGAATAGCTGCCATCCCTTCACTGGGTAAAGGATATATCACGAACGGTAAAGCCGATAACGTTACTGTATTTGATATAAAGACATTAAAGGTAACATCACTGATTCCTGCTGGCACGAATCCTGATGCCTTGCTATACGATCAATTTTCAAAAAGGGTATTCATCTTCAATAATGACAGCAAAAATGTAACAGTTATTGATGCAAAAATGGATACGGTAATTACAACGATAGACCTGGGGGGAAATCCAGAAGCAGGCGTATCGAATGATAAGGGGTTGATTTATGTAAACCTGGAGGATGCCAACGAAATCGTAGTTTTTGAAAGCAAAACGCTTACAGTAAAAAATCGTTTTAAACTAAGTCCAGGGGAACAGCCAACTGGAATTGCTATGGATAAAAAATCACACCGCCTGTTCAGTGCCTGTCGGGCCAGCCAATTGATGATGATATTGGATGCTGACAATGGCAAAATAGTAGCTCAGTTGCCGATTGGCAAAGGTGTGGACGGTGCTGGTTTTGACGATGTATCAAAACTAATTTACAGCTCAAACGGCGATGGTACACTCACAGTGATAAAAGAGGTTTCCAGGGATAAATTTGAAGTACTTGATAACATTCAGACTGAGCAAGGCGCAAGAACCATGACTTTTGACAGTAAGACAAAGCATGTGTTTACAACTACTCCTCAGTTCGGTGCAACACCCGCCGCAACAACCGAAAATCCAAGACCAAGACCAGCCATTTTACCAGGCACCTTTATGCTGCTGGAATATGGTAAGAAATAAAGACACAAGCCTTTCTGAAATTCAGGAAATCTTCTAAATCGGGGGGCAACTTTGCCAGTAAAAATTAAACCCAATTCATTGATGATGATAAATCTCAGGAACCCAGTAATGTTCTCCGTTAGTCTCCTTACAATTATTATTCTTGCATCCTGCAACGAAAGCCAGACAAACAGAACTATCGACGCAACACAGGTCAAGGATTCAACGGTTGTGACAAATAAAACACTTTCACTTACGGCCACTATTACACTTCCAAATGTTAAAGGTGGCTTTGACCTTATGGCAATTGATACAGCCAGCCGGCGCTTGTTTTTGGCTGCTGAAGATAACCATACGGTGGAGGTAATTGATATAAAGAATAACAAGACAATTACAAGTCTTCCGGGATTTAATGAACCTAAATGGATTGTGTTTCGTCCGGAATCAAACAGGCTGTATGTTGCTACAGGAGGCGATGGAAAAGTTACTGTGCTGGATGCAACAACTTACAAATCCATCAAATCTTTTTCCTTTAAAGAAAAATGCAATAACCTTCGTTTTGATGCTGAGCTGCAACAACTCTATGTGGGTGTGGGAAATACCTTTGGCGCTATCGGTATCATTGATGTAAAGCAGGATAAAATAATAAATGAAATTCCTCTTGCTGATTTTCCCAAACAATTCGAACTGGATGGCAAAAATATTTACGTAAATGTTCCATCAAAAAACAGCATCCAGGTTATAAACCGTATTGCAAAGAAAGTAGTCGCAAACTGGCCGGTAATAGAATCAACAGAGAATGTGCCGATGGCATTAGACAAATTGCATCACCGGCTTTTTGTGGCCTGCGAGCCGGGAAAATTGATTGTCTATGATACTGAAGCCGGGAAATCAGTTGCTAATCTCTCCATCAGTAAAAATGCAGATGGTATTTACCTGGATGCAAAACGTTCCCTGATTTACATTTCCTGCGGCGAAGGATTTATTGAAGTGATTCAGCAAAAGGATGCAGATAACTATTTGTCTGTTGATAAAATTGAAACGGTAAAAGGTGCAGGCACTTCTTTGTTTTCAACTGCTTTCAATCAACTGTTTTTGGCGGTACCCCAAACTGAAAGCAACCCAGCCGAATTGAGGGTGTATACGGCTAACTAACACAATTGATACAAAGCATTATTGCTTCCATTTAAGGTATATAAACATGGTTAAGAAACTGATCCTATTTTCATCAATGCTTATTTGTTCTGTTGCAGTCAGGGCACAGTATGACTTGCAAACCTATATCCAGGCCGCAAAAGACAACAGTCCGCTAATTAAAGACAATATAAATCAAAGCGAAGCAACCAGGATTGAAGTTGAACGCTTAAAGGCGTTGTATACCAAACCGCAGGTGGGTATTACGGGGAACTTTTTATTTGCACCTGTTGTATCACAGGATAACGGCAAAACCTCATTGCTCCTGAACCCGGAAAATCCAAATAAGTATTTTGGGCAGGAAACCGGTTTAACAAACGGCGGTTTATACCAGGCCCTGGTTGGTGTGAATCAGCCTTTATTCATGCAATCTAAATTTAAAGTAATTGCCGATGAAGCTATGATTAGCACAAAAGTAAATGACAACAATATTCGCCTTACTAATTTTGAACTGGAAAAAATTATAACCGACCAATACCTGCTTTGCCTGCAGGACCTCAACAGAATAAAGTTCCTGAATAAATACATTACTCTTTTAAATGAACAAAAAGACCTGGTGACAAAATTGGTCAACGGTAGTGTGTTTAAATTATCTGATGTAACCCTGCTGAATATTGAAATACAATCGCAGTTAATTACGCTTCAAACTATACAGGCTTCGTATAAAAAGAATCTGATGGACATGAACACGATTGCCGGTATTACGGATACTACATATCATGAACTTAATTTCACAACGCTTCAGCTATCCGCAGCAAATAACACTTCGTTATTTATTCAACAATATTCGCTTGATAGTTCAATATTAATTGCACAACAAAAGGTATTCGAACTTCGGTACAAACCTCAATGGAATGTATTTGCCAATGGAGGTCTGAATGCTTCCTACATTTCAACACTGCCCCGACGCATAGGCGTTACCGCAGGCATCACTTATACAAAAACATTATTTGACGGTCGCCAAAAAGAAATCAATCAAAGAAGAACCGCTACCTTATTAAAGACATCACAGGCGTATAAAGATAATTTCATTAATCAAAATGCTACAAGAAGAAATAATCTTTTAGAACAAATAAAAGCGATTGATCAAAGAAGCAACTTAACTGAGGCGCAGGTAAAAGAGTACGATAAATTACTGGGCTACTATAAACAGGAATTAATCAGAGGTCAGTTATCAGTGATTAACTATGTTAATACCATTAAAAGTGCCATCGCACTGGAAAATGAATTTATCACCATGCAAACCAACCGCCAGTTACTGATTAATACCTACAACTACTGGAATCATTAATAAATTATGAAGCAGATGAACGCTCACATTGCAAAATACTTTTCCGGTCTTGCTGTTTGTTTACTGGCTATTTCATGCCACAATAAAACGGAAGAAACGGAGCCGGAAATTAAACCGGTAGCACAGGTTAAAATCACCAATGTGTCTTATAAAAACATGGAAGAACAGGTAACGCTTACGGCTACATCTGTCTACCTGCAACGCAGCCAGGTAACAGCTCCCGTGGCCGGTTATATTACTCATGTGTATGTTAAGTATGGAGATGCAGTCAGCAAAGGGCAAACGTTGTATGATATTGAGACCAAAGAAAGAACTGCATTAGGAAACAACGCCATCAATGAAGACAGTACGTTAAAAAACTTCGGCAAGATTACCATTAAAGCGCCTTCCGACGGTATCATTACAACCATTGACAGGCAAAAAACCGGTGAGTATATTATGGAAGGAAATCCCTTTTGTACCATTACACAAAGCGGCGATTTAGCATTTCAACTGAATGTGCCTTTTGAGTATCACTCCTTGGTTGAACATAGCAGTTACTGCACATTAGTGTTGCCTGATAAATCTCAAATTCAGGCGAGAATAGTTAAAGCATTGAGTTCAT
The DNA here is from genome assembly GCA_044227095.1 of Chitinophagaceae bacterium. Taxonomy (GTDB): domain Bacteria; phylum Bacteroidota; class Bacteroidia; order Chitinophagales; family Chitinophagaceae; genus JACMLD01. The sequence goes on from JBGAFV010000001.1 coordinate 3,616,424, forward strand.
TAAATACCACGGCGCAAACACAGATATATCTATTAAAGCCGACCAGGAACGTTTTTCTGCCTGAAGGATTGGTGGCCTCCGTTTTATTAACCACCAGCAGTAAACCCAATGCACAGGTGCTGCCAAAGGAAGCCATATTGAGTGATGAACTGATGAAGAACTTTTGGGTGATGAAATTATTGAATGATACCACGGCAATAAAGCTGGATGTTAAAGTGGGAATAAAGAACACCCATGAAGTGGAAATATTGTCTCCGCAATTGACTCTCGCAGACAGGGTTTTGTCTGAAGGTAATTATGGATTGGCTGATACTGCATCGGTAAAAATTATTAAATAGAAAATGAAATGAGGCGTAAAAATTATTTTCAGCTTTTCTCCAAGCCCATCATTTTTATTGCAATGGTGCTGGTGGCAACGGGTATATTTTCTTATACCCGAATGCAAACCGCTTTGTTCCCGGAGGTTACTTTTCCGAAAATATCCCTGATTGTAGATAATGGCCAGCAGCCCATCGACAGGATGATGATCACTGTCACCAAGCCCCTGGAAAGTGCAGTGAAAAGAGTGAAAGGGGTAACCTCAGTGAAGACCAATACCAGCAGGGGCAGTTGCGAAATAGCAGTTTATTTTAACTGGGATATTGATATCTATACCGCCAAAACACAAATAGAAAGTCGAATCAACGAAATTAAAAATATGCTTCCTCCTGGCGTAACAATTTCCACGGAAGCCATGAACCAATCACTTTTTCCAGTTTATGGTTATACATTAGAAAGTAAATCGAGAGGGTTGATTGCATTAAAAGATAATGCTAATTTATTAGCAAGGCCATTGTTTTCGCAAGTAGAGGGTGTCTCCAATGTGGTGGTAAGAGGCGGTAAAGTGAAAGAATATGTAGTTATTCCTGATCCGGTAAAAATGTCTTCACTGGGTATTACACCGAATACTTTAATCACCGTTTTTAATAACACCAACTTTGTAGAATCGAACGGAAATCTTGCAGATTTCAGAAGGGTGTATTTAACACTTACCGAAACAAGGGTAAACGATATTGAAGCCTTGAAAGAAGTGATTATTAAGAATGATGGCAACCGCATTATTAAGCTTAGAGATATAGCTTCTGTTGAGTTACAGGAACAGCAGGAAATGGTTATTGTAAATGCTAATGGTAATGATGCAGTGCTGATTGACTTAGTAAAACAACAAGGAGTAAACCTGATAGACTTTGCCAACAATGTAAAAGCAAAGGCGGAAGAAGTAAAAAAAATATTACCTCCCGGAATTGAATTAAAACCTTATTATGACCAGTCAGCCTTTGTAGGTGACAGCATCAAAAGTGTATCCAAAACAATTTATGAGGGACTGCTGCTGGCCATATTGGTAATGATTCTTTTTCTCCGTTCATGGAGGGCAAGCCTGGTGGTATTATTAACTATTCCTGTAACCATTGCCTTTTCCATTTTGCTGTTATATGCTTTTGGTCTGACGATAAATATCATGTCACTAGGTGGGATAGCCGCAGCAATTGGATTGATCATTGACGATGCCATTGTAATTATAGAACAGATATATCGTACCCACGAAGAGCATCCAGAAAAAGATAATTATACTATTGTTAAAGAGGCTATCAAAGATTTATTCCCGGCAATGATTGGTTCCTCTTTATCTACCATCGTCATCTTTATCCCATTTAGAATGATGAGTGGATTGGCAGGAAGTTTCTTTAGAGAACTATCTGACACGATGCAGATAGTCTTGGTATGTTCTTTTTTAGTGACATGGTTTGTATTGCCCGTCTTGCATCTGGCGATCGGATTTAAGCATTCAAAAAAACAAAAAAAGCCTCCTGTCAAAGATGCCCACAAATTAAAATGGCTGACCTGGTTTTTTAATAAGCCGGTTTTTGCAATTGCATTTGTTTTAATACTTGCAGGAGGTGCTTATTTTGCTGCCGATAAATTAGAAACTGGCTTCCTGCCAGATTTGGATGAAGGTACCATCGTGCTGGATTATTATTCTCCCAGTGGAACATCACTGGAAGAAACTGATAGAATGTTGAGGGAAGTGGAACAAATACTAACACACCATCCTGAAGTAGAAACCTATAGCCGCAGAACGGGAATGGGTATGGGATTTAAAACAAGAACGCAGAATTATGGGGATTATTCTATTCAATTAAAGAAAAGCAGGACGCATAAAACGGTTGATGTTATTGATGATTTACGCAAAAGCATAGAAGCTACACAACCCTCTTTACATATTTCTTTCGGTCAGCGGATCTCTGATTTACTGGGAGATTTAATGAGCACACCCAGCCCGATTGAAATTAAAATATTCGGCGATAATCAACAGAAACTGGAAGCGCTGGCACACCAGGCAGAGGATATATTAAGTAAGACAGATGGTATTGCAGATATTGAAAACGGGTTGGTGTTGGCTGGCCCATCAATGGTATTCAATCCCAATGTAGAAAAGCTGGCACAGTTCAATATTACATTGACTGATTTTCAAACGCAGTTAACAGCGTATACAGGTGGTATTCCCCTGGGAATAAATGCCAACGGCCCTGTGCTAAACCCGGCGCAACTGGCAATGGCCGGAGGTGTGCAGGTAGGTACTATACAAGACGGGGAACAAATGCGAAGGATACTGATGCGCTTTACCAATTTTAAAGACAACAGCTTAGATAAAATAAAAAAGGAACTCATCTTTTTACCAGACGGAACAACCAAACCAATTTCCTTTTTCTGCGATGTGCAGGTAATAACCGGGGAGACAGAATTAAAACGGGAAGATTTAAAATCGAATGTGGTATTAACGGCAAGATTAAATAACCGTGACCTGGGAAGTACGATTAAAGAAATTCAGCAAAAGTTTGCAAAAGATTTGCCTCTGCCGCAAGGTTATACCATTGCTTATGGTGGGGCCTATTCTGAGCAGCAATCTTCTTTTAAAGAACTACTGTTGATTTTACTCACCGCATCTTTATTGGTATTTGCGGTATTGCTGTTTTTATTTAGGAACTGGATGATGTCTATTTTGATTTTATTCATTTCTGTTCTGGGTATAGCCGGTTGCATATTGGGTTTATACTTTACGGGCATTCCGCTGAATGTGGGCAGCTACACTGGTATCATCATGATAGTGGGTATTATAGCGGAGAATGCCATCTTTACCGTCAACCAGTTTTTTGCCAACCTTAAAGCAGGAGGCAATGTAGATGATTCCATCAAATATGCAATAGCCCTGCGTATTCGTCCTAAATTAATGACAGCGATTGGAGCTATCCTTGCATTGATGCCGTTGGCGTTGGGTATAGGTTTAGGTGCTCAGATGCAACAGCCATTGGCTATTGCAGTTATCGGCGGTTTTGTGGCTGGCATTCCATTGCTGTTGTTTGTATTTCCAAGTTTTATAAGACTGATTTATTCTGCCAAAAAGAACTAAAGTAAATAATGAAAAACCGCCTCTTCAAACTTTGTATCGTCATTCTGTGTTGCTCAACTTTTATTACTGAAATAGAGGCGCAAAAGGCAGACAGTATTTATCAACTGAAACCATTGCGTTTCACCCGTAAGCAACTCTTTGTTCCTTCAATATTAATACTTGCTGGCATTGGAGCAAATGGAAATGGCAAAGGAGATATAAAAAATGAGTTTGTAGAAGAACGAAACGAAATTATTCCAAAGTTCAAGACTAAGTTAGATAACTACTTACAGTTTTCGCCGCTTGTATTAACCTACGGTTTTGAAGCCATCGGCATGAAACCTAAAACAGATATTTTAAACAGGTCGGTTATTTTATTAAAAAGCGAATTGCTGATGATGGCTACAGTCACGGTCTTAAAAAACGCTTCGCATGTTTTACGGCCTGACAGTAGTGCTTACACTTCCTTTCCGTCAGGACATACGGCCCAGGCATTCGCTGCCGCTGCACTGCTATCTGAAGAATATGGTTACAGATACAAATGGGTGCCTTATCTCTCTTACGGGTTAGCATCTACCGTAGGCGTATTAAGGATGGCCAATAACAAACACTATTTGAGCGATGTGCTGGTAGCAGCAGGCATAGGAATATTATCAACAAAGGCTGCTTACTGGACACACCAGTATAAATGGGGTAAGAAAAAAGAAAAATTACAACCAGTTTTATAAACCCTTTATTCTAAATACGTACAAGTGAAATTGAATAAATATTCAATTAATACTTCAGTTAATTATGGAAACATTGTTTCACAATATCAACCTTAGATTATTAGAGTGTTTTATCAACTTGCAAAGCTGGGATATTGAGTTATTACGGTATATAAATCTTTCCCGTTTGACAGTATTGGATCGCTTTTTTATCATCATTACTAACACAGCAGCTTTCATCGCTTATGGTTTTCCGCTCTGTTTATTAATCATTGGCCTGCTAAAAAATATGCAAATGCTGAAAAGAAATGCGCTGTACATTTTGTCTTCTGTGGTAGTGGCACAAATATTTACTGAAACCCTTAAATACACTGTTGATAGAAAAAGACCGTTTTTAACTCACTCTTTTATAATAAGGGTAACAGAAGCCCAAACGCCATCCTTTCCTTCTGGCCATACAACAGATGCATTTGCCATGGTGATTGCCCTGTGCTTAATTTATCGCCGATGGTATATCATTATACCGGCTTATTTATGGGCTTGTGCAGTTGGGTATTCAAGAATGGATTTAGGGGTTCATTATCCATCAGATATTATTGGAGCCATACTTGTTGCTCTCATGACAGGAGTTGTGCTTAGGATGTTTTATAATAAATTACTAGAAGGTAAATCTGTTCAACGACTTTAATTTTAAATACTTTAAACTTTCAACCTATGTGGTGGATCTACGCTTTACTTTCAGCTTTGTTTGCTTCGCTAACAGCCATCTTCGCTAAGATTGGTATTACAGGTGTAAACTCTAACCTGGCAACTGCCATAAGAACCATTATCATTTTAATGGTAGCCTGGGGTATTGTTTTAGCAAGGGGCGAAACAAAAGGAATTGCAACCCTGTCAAAACAAAACCTCATCTTCCTGGTCATCTCTGGCATTGCTACCGGCTTGTCATGGATATTTTATTTTAAGGCATTGCAGATTGGTAAGGTATCGCAGGTGGCACCGGTTGACAAATTGAGCGTTGCACTAACAATAGTTTTATCTGTCATTTTTTTAGGTGAAGCGCTGACTATCAAAACTGCTATTGGTGCAGTGTTAATAGTAGCAGGTACAATTGTATTGATTTTCTAAAACTTCAATCCGGAAAACCTAACATTTGAATTGGTATAAACTGATGACGCTGAATGGGAAGGAACCACGACAACTGAAGACACTGAATTTTGAAATTTAGTTGTTAAGCATAACTATTACTTAAAATGAAGACAAGCAGCAACCAGCTACCTTGCTCTATTGAATAAATAAGGCCGAAAAACAGCACACTATCTTAAACAATAATAAACACGAAAAATGATAAACAAAGGAAAGTATTTAAGGATACTACTGATTATGTTTGCTGCATTGCCATATATCGGTAAAGCACAAACAAAGCAGTCTGAAAATATTGTGGTGATAACACTGGATGGTTTTCGCTGGAGAGAGATTTTTTCCGGAGCAGACAGTTTGCTCACTTTCGACACAACCGCCAAATACAATACGGAGTATGTTCAGCAGAAGTTTTGGGCATCATCGCCAAGTGAAAGAAGAAAGAAATTAATGCCTTTTTTATGGACCAAAATGGCCGCAAAAGGTGTTTTGTTAGGCAACAGAACCTATGGCAACAATGTAGATAACGCCAACCGTTACCGTTTCTCTTATCCTGGTTACAATGAGATTTTTACAGGCTATCCAGACACGTTAGTGAACTCAAATGATAAAATTCCCAATCACAATGAAAATGTATTTGAATTCCTGAATAAACTACCAGCCTTTAAAGGAAAGACTGCGGTGTTTGGTTCATGGGATGTATTTGCTTCCATTTTTAACGAAAGCAGAAGTGGCTTTTTGGTAAACGATGGTTTTAGGGATGTGCCGGGAACACTGAACGAAAAGCAAAAACTATTCAATCAGCAGCAGCATGAAATGCCCGACTTGTTTCATGGTGGCGAAAGGCTGGATGTGGCCACTTTTTATATGGGCCTCGAATACATGAAAGTGAATAAACCAAGGTTAATGCATTTTGGCTTTGGCGATACCGATGAATTTGCTCATGGAGGTAAGTATGATTATTATCTTGATGCAGCAAATAAGGCAGATGCATGGATCAAACAAATTTGGGAGTACATACAAGCCACGCCGCAATATAAAAACAAGACGACGCTGATCATCACAACCGACCATGGCAGAGGGCTTGCAACAGGTGGCAAATGGCGTGACCATGGCAGCGATGTAGTTGCAGCCAACGAAATATGGATGGCGGCAATAGGCCCGTCAATACAACCCGTTGGAGAAAGCAAAACTGGCGCACAGTATTACCAGGGCCAGATAGCCGCTACCATTGCCGCATTTGTAGGAAAGGAATTTAAAGCTAACCACCCTGTTTTACCCGCCTTGCAATTATCCGGTAAATAAGCATTTTTGGGTTATCATTCTTTCAAATTTATTGAATGGGAAGAGCAATCACCCGTACCGTCTGGATATTATCATTGGTCAGCCTCTTTACAGATACTGCCAGCGAAATGCTGTATCCCATCATGCCTTTATATTTAAAGAGCATTGGCTTCTCTATTGTATTGATTGGTGTACTGGAAGGTGTGGCAGAGGCAACCGCAGGGTTAAGCAAGGGCTACTTTGGTAAATTGTCAGACAACAAAGGCAGGCGTATGCCATTTGTACAATGGGGCTATGCCCTAAGTGCATTGTCAAAACCTTTGATGGCCTTGTTTATAACGCCGGTTTGGGTATTTTTTGTAAGAACAATAGACCGGTTTGGAAAGGGTTTAAGAACTGGTGCAAGGGATGCGGTATTATCTGATGAAGCCACACCGCAGACCAAAGGAAAAGTATTTGGTTTTCATCGGTCGATGGATACGTTGGGGGCGGTATTGGGCCCGTTATTGGCACTCTTGTATTTGCAATGGCATCCGCAGGATTATAAAACACTTTTTTTTATAGCATTTGCACCAGGTGTGCTGGCTGTTATTTGTTCCTTTCTGCTTAAGGACAAAAATGTAATTCAAAAGCCGCTCGAGACTAAAGTCGGCTTCTTCTCATTTTTGAGTTACTGGAAAAAGAGCCCCGCTTTATACAGGAAACTTGTTATTGGCTTATTGGTATTTACTTTATTCAACAGCTCTGATGTGTTCCTTTTATTAAAAGCAAAGCAGGCTGGTTTGACCGACAGCAATGTAATAACTGTGTACATTTTCTATAACCTTGTCTATGCTGTCTTTTCTTTCCCCATCGGAATATTGGCGGACAGAATCGGCCTGAAGAAAATATTCGTTATAGGGTTAATCATTTTTGCGCTGGTATATGGAGGTGTGGCATTTGTAAGTCAATCATACCAATTTTATATCCTGTTCTTCTTATATGGTCTGTATGCGGCTGCAACGGAAGGCATTTCCAAGGCATGGATAACCAATATTTCGTCTAAAGAAGATACGGCCACAGCTATCGGAACCTATTCAGCTTTTCAAAGTATTTGTACCATGCTGGCAAGTTCACTGGCTGGTTTTATCTGGTTTCAGTTTGGGGCGGGGGTTACTTTTATACTTTCAGCAATTATTACAGCAATGGTTGCAGGATACATTGAATTCATTCCTAGGGTAGTCGAGACAAAATAATTCCTGCTATGCTAATTGTGACTATTATGCCGTTCCCTTCGGGCCGGGCTTTACACTGCAATCTTCGTGGCAGAAGGATTTCCGTTTCAATCCCTAACGGGAGAATATCCGGAAATTAATACTTTTACTTATGTTAGTCAATCGTGTTATTCATCATACCGCTTGTGCCGCTATGTAAAATCAGAATCAAAATCATTCGCTCCATTGTTTGTGTTCGTCGTTCTCAAATGTCTGTGTGGTCGCTTTATTTTATACTTGACTGTGTCATACTTTACATTGCATGTGTTGCAAACAAATATATCTGTGCTGATTTCTTGCATTTCGTCTTTGCACTTGTAGCAAAAATATTCCGCTCGTTCAAGGTGTCCCAATTTTTCATTTACACATTTTATTAGGTTTTGATGTATGTAGCCTCCTGTAGTTTGCAAATTAGTTAATCGTCTTTGAAGCATACTGTGTGAACAGCAACTACCACAATTCTCACAGATATACAAACCGTTTTTACAGCTTTTAGAAATCCTACTGTCAACAATAGAGTTGCATTGCCCATTTAGGCAATGATTTAAATAAACTTCTTTTTTGTGCTGTCCGCATTTGTCATTTTCGCAGCAAAATCTTACTACTGTATGGGCTGCAAAATGTGAAGTGTCCACTGGATGAAGAATTTCGTTACACTCTTGACAATATATTTTGTCTAATAATCTGTTGAAGCGATTTATTAAACCAATGAACTGATAGTAATGCCCTTTGGGAATGAAATCGTTCATACGATTGGTTTCATCAGTATTTAACTCCAATATTTCACAAAAGTCAAGAAGTGTATATAATTCCCACTGCTCTAAGCTGTGATAGGTTTCACATTTTTGAAAACATTTTTGATTACCACACCACCAGAAATCTTTTTTGAAAAGGTCGTCCTGCTTATTTGCTAATCGTCCTTCGCAGAATGAAATACCATTTGGAACTTCACCTCTTATAAATTTAGCTAAATGAGTATTGTTAGCATAGTTACTGCCTTCAAAATCTAAGAAGAAACGATTGTTCTTTGCGAATTCTAATACCTCGGTTTCATATTGCGAAGGAACTCCCCAAAGTTTAGTGTCATTGTTCCACTTTCTGCCCGGGATATTCTTTACGGCTTCAACTAAACCAGGGTCATACTCAAATTTAATTGCGAAATAAAATCGTCCTTCACCGAAATTTACTTTTGAAATTTCACCATTCCTGCTCCAGTCAAATTCTGCATTTAATCGTCCTCCGCAGTTTTCAAAATAATTAGTAAGCTTGAATTTTCTTTTTTTATCAGTACCTAAACTCTGTAAAACCAAAGAAAGAAGTTCACCTTCAACAAGAAATTTATTTGTTTGAGTATAACTCAATAAAGCACTTAGTATGATTTCTGTTGAAATATCAAGTGGAATTTCGGGGTTGAACTTTTTGATGGTTCTGTAAAGGTCTAAATCAATACGGGTCAGTTTGTTTAGGTCGTTAATTGATAATTGTATTGTTCCATTAGCTTTTAGGAAAAATAATTTGCGAATGATTTTAACTTGGTCATCGGGTGAAAAGTAAATAAACTTGCTTGCTAATAAGTCAAAATCAAAAGCAATACCACTGCTTAAAAACCAAAGTATAATTGAATAGAAATCATTTTTAAAGTCTTCAATATTACTGACGGTGCTATTGTCTAAATCAACTAAACATTTGATGTGATTATATTGTCGGTAAAAAATAATTCTATCCGATACTTCTTGGTTTGCTTTTAGATAGCTAAGTAAGAATGATTTTACTTTCTCTAATGAAACAAGCCCGTCAGTTATCCATTTTTTTAACTTGTTGTAATCTTCGTATTTTTCATTGAGGGTAGATGCAATGTAGCTTTCTGGAAAAATATTTACTTTACCATATTCCCAAAGTTCAAAGTAATCTGCTGGGTTTAGAGTGGCAAATATTTCACTATCGAATTTTGCAAATATTTCCTTTTCCAAATATTCTTTTGCTAATGTCACTATCCATTTTAAATCTTCTTGTTTTGCTGCTGCGACTTTTGTGATCAGAAACTCGTAAATAAACCCCTGATTTGAAGAATAGGTTTGTAAAAGCTTCTCACATTGATTTGTATTTAACGATGCTGCATTTTTAATTGCCAATGTTAAAGAAAGGTCTTGCGTTAAACCTTTGAAAAAAAGATTGTATTTTTCATCTTCGGTTGCTTTATGAGAAACATAATCATTAAATAAAGTTAAAAGGTCGTTGCCAATTTTATCCTTGAAAAATTCGCTATCAAATATTTTTTCGTTTAGTTCAAAATAATAAGACAGGGAATTTTCTGATTTTAGATACCGTTCAAGGATTTCAAAAGTCTGTTCAAAAGTATTTTGTTGATGGTAATTCTTTAGAAGTTCAAACTGTTCCGCTAAAGCAATCTTTTTAAGAATGGATATTTTGATTTCGTTATCGCATTTGAGGAACTCTTTATTGATTAATTCAAATGGAATACTTTGTATTAATCCTTTAAGCCAAAGACTTACTTTAAAGTTTTCGGTGCATTTAGCTACAATAATGTTATCAATTTCGACAGTAAGTTCATTTTTTATTTCTACTGTTACTTCGCTTCCAATGACTTGTTTTAACCTGTTGTGCTTATTGAAATCGTCATTTGTATGAATTTCGCTAAAGGAATTTGCTTGTTTGTTAATTTCTTTTCGATATGCAGTAGTAATTAAACTTGTAAGTTGCTGGGTAATACCTTCCTTTTTTTCGGTTAAAATAAAAGGCAATAAAAGCAGCAAGTTTTTAATTTCAGCTATTGTTTCTTTTTTTGAGGTTTCAATTCTATTAATCGCTATGCTTTCACAGAGTATATTTCCATAATCATACTCCTTTATTCTATTTAATTCAGGGATGCCAATTTCATTTGAAAATTTAGTCAAGACTTCAACTGGTATTTCATAATCTTGCTTTTCTGTATAAGCTATATACTTAAACTTCTTTGCTTTCCAAACACTAAACAGAATTTTGTCATTTAGCTTGTCTTTAAAATATTCAAATATTCTATTGATTAAGGGTTCTGCTATTTCTGGCGAAATATTTTTACTAATTCTTGCTTCAATAAACTCACAAAATGTTATAAAGTTCTCTTTGTTTAATTCTTTGTCGAAATACTCAAGTATAAAAGACTGGATTGTTTCTGCATCAATACTTTTAAATAATTGACTTGTCGCAGTAACTTTTACACTAAATGGAACATTTTCTTTCTTCAAATAAGGGTTGCCATGTCTGCTTGTGCCCCTTATTTCTTTTTCAATTGAAATGTTGTCTTGCTCAGTTAGGGATTTAAGAATAAGAGAAAAATCTTCTCGTGTTGATACGGGCTTGCAATTCACCGCAGTATTGCGGTTTTTCTTTGGGTCAATTAACTTTTTAAAAACGATAGCAGTCCCTTTTACAAGTTTACTCGGTTTTTCAAGAAAGTTATTTGTGTGTAGAAAAAATTCTCCTTCTTTATATGTGCCTATTGCTCCAAATCCTTTTTCGGTGTCAAACCATTTTATCAGTCCTATTAGCATTATGATGGTCTTTGTTTTTAATTAGGGATATCAAAAGGTCTGCTTTGAATTGAACGCTGTCTCCGCAGCATGACGGCTAACTTTTGAATTGACCAAGTTTAATATTAGCAAATTTCCGCCACTACAACTAAGATACAGCGTATTTACGAAAGTTGAATGAAGGGCCTTTTCTATCAATTAATCCTAATTAGTACTATATACTCCCCCTACCGCACTGCATCCCGGCAAGCTTTTGCCAGGCTACAATTGCTACCCCATAAGCTTGACACGGCCTGCGTGCCAATAGCTCATTACGGCAAAATCTGCCGTCAGTCATCTGCTGCAAGAATGATAGCAAAGCCCCCACAACGAATTACAAAGACCCGTCATAATACTCCTGCCTTATTTCTATCCGCCTTCGGCAAATAAGCCAGGCGAACTATGCCGGACAATGATCATTGGTCATTGAGATTGGCTCGTTCCTCACCAACCACAATTCCAGATTTAATAAACTCCAAAGATTCCTTCAAAAAGATTATTGAAGTATTACCACTGAGAATTTACAAGGCAGATTCATAAAGTACTATTATTTAAAACTCATTCATCCTTATCTGTCGCAAATTTCTTGACAGGCTTTGCCAAAAGCAAGGTCTGCGTTTCGCCAAAATACAGAGGCGAAACTTGCCACGGTTTTGCAAAAACAATCTCCACCCCGGTTTGGCCTCCTTCGGAGATATATCTGTGGGGTAGTATTCTTTTTACAAAAACCTTGCTTTTGCCAAACCCTGTTTCAAGGCCGGGTTGCTACGATTAGAACGAACGAGGCGTATGCCGAGTTAATCATCACTTAAAAATAACATCGTATGCACACACAACAACTTTCAGCACTCATGCGGCTTTCATGGAAAATTCAGCACTCCAAAAAAACAAGCCGTTCAAAATCCCTTGTTTCAGCATGGGTAATTTATCAGCAGGCAGATATCATGGTTTACTATCTGGTTAAAAAACATACACCGGAACAGCGAACGACCACAGCCATTGACAAAAATCTGAAACTTATTTTTTAAACATAAATCTATCAATCATGGAAATGACAGCAAGATTAACAGGTGATGCAAAAGTTAGCACCCTGAAAAACGAAAAGCAGGTAGTAAATTTTAATGTAGCTATCAATGACAGCTACAAAGCAAAAGGCAGTGATGAAACTACCAAAATTGTAACCTATGTGCAGTGCGATTATTGGGTAAATCCCGGCATTGCCCAATACCTCACCAAAGGCAGTTTGGTTGAGTTGCAGGGCCGCATTGGCGTAAATGCTTACACGGGAAAAGATGGTGAAGCAAAAGCCACATTAACCTTTCATGTAAATACTATCAAACTGCATGGAAGCGGCAACCAAAAGAATGAAACACCCGCAACAACACCGGAACCAACAAAAGAACCGGTAGCGGATGACCTCCCATTTTAAATTATCTCACAATAACATTTTAAAAAATTAAAATCAATTATCATGGCACACAATTTAAATTTCAATGAACAAACAGGCAAACACAGCTTCTTTTCAGTAAAAGAAAAAGCATGGCATGGATTAGGGCAGATTGTAGAAGGGTATCCAAACAGCGCAGAAGCATTAAAATTTGCTGGTTTGGATTATACCGTGGAAAAAAGAAAACTGTTTACGTTCGACAATGAAAACCAAACCGCAAACGAGGACACCGAAATAAAGATTCCTGAGATAGAAGTACCCAATTATTTTGCAACCATCAGAACCGACAACGAAAATATTTTGGGCGTAGTTGGCAGGGATTATGAAGTTGTTCAAAATGTTGATGCATTCAGTTTTTTTGATTCTATTGTTGGCGGTGATGGCATCCAGTATGAAACCGCAGGTGCATTGGGTAAGGGTGAAAGGATTTTCATCACTGCAAAATTGCCGGACTATATCAAAGTAGGTAATAACGATTTGATTGAACAGTATCTGTTTTTAACTACTTCGCATGATGGCTTTGGCAGTATTACCGCAGCCTTTACGCCCATAAGAATTGTCTGCAATAATACTTTGAATGCAGCCCTTCGCAATCATACCAACGCTTTTAAAATCAGGCATACAGCCAATGCAAAAGAAAGGCTGGAAGAAGCCCATAAATTAATGGGCATTACTAACCAGTTAAGCAATCAACTGGAGGGTATTTTTAACCAATGGGCAAAGGTTAGAATAACAGACCCCGAAGTTAAGAAGCTGATTCAAATGGCGTTGGTTCCAAACAAAGAAGTATTGCAAAATATACAGGCTGGTAAAGAGGATGAATTATCCACCTGTTTTAATAATATGACGAATGCCGCTTTTGAATATGCAATGACCAACGAAAGCCAGCAGTTAGAAACAACCAAAGGCAGTTTGTTTGGTGCATACAACGCAGTAACCGGATATTTTCAAAATGTGCGGACGTACAAAAACGATGAAGCAAAATTGAAGTCTTTATTATTTGGCGGTACCGGCCAAATGAGAACACAAAAAGCATTCAATCTTTGTGAGAGTTTTGCAAAAGGTATAATGGCGGAATTTTATAATTAAGATTTCGAAAGGGGCAAACGCAATGTTTGCCCCTTATTTCCTTAGATTGTTAAAGCCTGGAAACGCCCCACGCTTGAGGGCGTGGGGCGTTGGCTTAGTGCAAAATTTGGAAATGATATTGATTTTAGTTTGTTGTAAATGAAGTTGATTTATCAAAAGGTATACATCATTTTTCTTCATTAATTCTCCCACAAAGTTCGCCTTTTGTCTTCTGTAGCGGCAATGAAATTCCGGCATAAACCGCTGCGCTATTTATTCCGTTGCTTCATTGCCTTGGTCGCCAAAAGCCGGGTCAGGTTCCATAATTAATTTTTAAATCTTTAAAAAAGAATGTTATGGAACAGAACGCAATGATTCAACCAGATTGGAGCAAAGTAGCAGAAGTAGAATTGGTTTATAAAACCAAAGTAAAAGCTTCGGAAAGACCATTGATTAAGACTTCTAAAGATTGTTATCAAACCTTCCTGAAAGTATGGGACGAAAACAAGTTGGAGATGCAGGAAGAATTTAAAGTGCTATTAATTAATAGAGCCAACCGGGTAACAGGCGTTTATGAAGCATCTGCCGGAGGGATTACCGGAACTGTAGCTGACCCAAGATTGATACTGGCTGCTGCTATCAAAGGGCTGGCAGTGGCAATTGTGTTAGCGCACAACCATCCAAGCGGTAACCTTAAACCAAGCCTGGCAGATGAACAACTTACCGCAAAGATTAAAACTGCGGCAAGCTACCACGATATAAGGGTGTTAGACCACATCATTGTAACCGCTGATGCTTACTATTCATTTGCAGATGAGGGGCTACTATAGCTCCTTTTTTTATTCTGAAACTTAATCATTTCTGTAACTTTAATCAGTTATTACTTAACAAACTGTAAGCATTGACACAACAAATCCTAATTACAAAACTGAATTTTCAGGCGTAAGACACGTACAAGAAGTTGTGCAGAATATGCATTCCGTTTATCATCAATTTTTGAGGGAAAATGATCAGGGAAATGATTGTTACATCGAGTTCGTACAAGAGGGGTTGGCAACTAATTATGGTGTATATGTACAGATAAAATCCGGAGGAAGTTACAAAGATAGCAAGGGGTATAAAATCCCTTGCGATAAGGCACATCTGGAATACTGGGGTAGATCACTGTATCATACAGTGGGAATCGTGTATGACCCAGATATTAAAAAGGCCTTCTGGGTGGATATATCCACATATTTAAAGGACAATAATCATGTGCTTAATCAAAAGCACCATTCAATACGAGTCGACCCAACGAAGGAGTTTTCTGAGAAATCTTTTGCGGATTTTATCGCTTATTTTTCGAGACATAGAAACGAATATGTTACTTATGAAAATTTCGGACGGAGTTTGGAGCTTTTTTCAAAATACAGGGAACCAGAAGTATGTTACGAAGGTTTGAAAGCGCTTTACACAAACCACAGAGATAAGGAAGCCTCATGGGTCTATATCGTTTCCGTATTTGGCAAAATAAATAATGAAGGAATTCAGAGGAATATAATAGGTCTAATTAGCAATTATACTCAGAATCCGTACATATTTTGGAATGCAAAAAACATCAAATTTTATCCACTTGAAGAAATACAAAAATGCGTTCCCCGCATAATGTCTGAGTTTTTTAGACTCGACGAAGTGAAACAGGTAATTCCATATATGCAGCAAGGTATTAACAAAGGGTCGTTTAGCTATTTAGTATTCCTGGTACTTGGCTTAATTAAGGATATTGATTTGATACTAAAAGAAATTGCTTTTCAAAATAGTTTACAAACCGATCAACGATTATTCTGCTTTTGGCTTTACCTCCAGTTTGCAAAGTTTAAATCTATAGAGCAAACATTAAATATAGCAGCAGAATATTTATTAATTTATCCAGGTGCGAAAGAGGATGAAGCGATATTAGGAACCATAGAGAGCATTAAAAACGGGGATCTCTGGCCCGTCGGCTAATCTATTTTTGTATTCAAACAAAGAAAATGTTTACTTTACTCAAAGTTGATAAGCGGCTTCAACTTAATTTATTCACTGAAAAAAATTAATCCAGTAACGTTATCTTTTGAGTCGTTAAAAATAGCTGGGTCAAATTTTTTCTTAAAATTTGAGTAATTGTTTTCTCTTAATTCATTTAATAAGTCATTTGTAGAATAATATGTAAGCATTCCGTCAGAATATAAAATCCCTTTAAAAGTTTCCGCCTTTTGCATCCTAATTATTTCTGGTAAGTAAGATTTTGAATCACCGCCAATAGAGCGAACGACAGTATGGGTCAACCTGCTGATCTCTTCTGGCTTAATTGTTATCTGCGCATCCTTTAAGACATTCAGTAGTGTATGTTCTTTTGAGCTATAAGCATTACTTCCGTTAATCAACGTAATTTTAATATCGCCGGCCCAAAAAATAAAAATACAGTCATCGCTAAATAATATTCCACCAACTGTTGCACCAGCATTGTGGAGTCTTTCTTTTATTTTTCTGTGGGCATTCAAAAATGAAAACTCAATTCTTTGTTCAACATCAATCTCTTTGCCTGTCTTGATATAATTAGAAATTTCTTCAATTGCCATTTCTGCTGCTAAATGACCATCAGCATAACCACCCATACCGTCAGCCAACAAAAGAAGATAGGAATGCTCATCTATCTGCGAATGGTAATACCGATCCTCATTCGACTGACGAAGGCCTTGATTGGTAAAGGAAATAATATCAAGTTTATATTGCTTCAACTGTGCTTCCTCCATGTTTAGTTACTCGTGGCCGGGTGAATATTTTAATCGGTCTTGTCATAATCAATTTGTCAGTGGATTTGGTTGCCCATATAAATGCTTCACCTGGCGCTAATGAGGCAAGATCATTTGCATTAATTTCAGCAGCAGGAGTAATTGATTTTTGAATATGCTTTAACCATTGAGGACTGTTAAATTTGTGCATAATAAGAATACTGCTTAGTTCAATAATTTCATTTGGTAAGCTTGGGGGGTCCTGACTCGCAATCATGATAGACACGCCTTTATGACGCATTTCACGTATCGCTGTAACTATTGTACTTGTTAGGTCTTTATTTCCCATATACTTATGAGCCTCATCAAATACAATAAACTTATTGAAACTCTTGCCAGCAACTTCTCTTACACCTGAAAAAATATTCAGCATAATGACAAACAGACCCAAAGCCTCATCACGTTCAATAAATTCATCCCTCAGATCTATTATTAATAACCTGCCAGGTTTTAAATTGTCTTTAAGACTGTAGGTATCGTCAATATAATGCGATGCAAAATTCAATCTTTGCTGGGCTAGCGCTCTTTGGGCATTAGTTAAAAGTAATGAAGCATCAATTCTTGTCCTTAATTCAGCAATTGTAATGTTGGTTCTTATCTCCCGCATTATTGCTTTCAATTGCCTAACGTAGGTTGCGTCATTACCTATAGCTCCCAGCAAGAACATCCAATCTTGTACATTCAATTCTTTTGAATTAAATGCAATTTGTTTAATTTCAATGGAAGAAAATTGCTTTCTCCTTTCCTCAATTTTATCTGCCGGTACAAACAAAATAATGTCATCCAACTTGTCAGGATCTGCTCCATATTTCGATTTGAGCATTGCTATTTCCTTTTCTTTATCATTTGGATAAATCATTGAAGTTGCCTCTGGTGAATAATCCATTGTTTCACTGTAATGAAATATTACTCCTGATAATGGTGCCGGTAGTTTATTGATTGATGGGAATTGCTTCAACATCATTTCAGTTATAGTGCCAATGGTATAACTTTTTCCACCTCCCTGAACACCAAAAAGACTAATCGTATTTGTTTCATTAGCATCGATGGCAATACTTTTGCCCTGGATAGACTTTCCAATAATTCCATACTGTTCGCTGTCGCTCGTTTTGCCTATTATGGTGTCATAAATGGGGTAATTGACTGTGCTATCTGTATTGTCTTGTTTGTCATGAATTATTACTTCTTCGCTGCTGATGATTGGTATTTCAGGTTCTTCTACTAAATTTTCAACTGATTGGGGTTGCGTCGCTTTTGACGGAGTTGAATAAGGTTCAGTACTAACGGTTGCAAATTTTTGTATAAACGGAGATAATTCTTCAGTGGACCCAAAGTAGTCAGTTATAGCCAAATCCTCATCTGCTTTTTCAAGTCTTTTTGTATTCAAATCAGAATCTGGATTCAAAATCTCCGAAATAAGCTTTGACCCAAAAGTAAAATAGGTAAGATCGCTATTTATCTCTTCCTTATGATGCCTTTTAGAAGATGAAAAATCATATATCAATCCTAACTCCCTGAAAGTCATCTGAAATCCTGAGTCAAGTGACTGAACGAAAGTCAAATAATACTCTGAAGTATTGGGGCTCAAATGCTGGTAACGAATTGCCCTATATATGTAAAACTCCAAAAGGGATTTAAGTTCTTTATTTTTAATTGTGCGATCTAATCGATTATATGAAACGGAATTCTGTGGGTCAAAATGTTCTTTCAAAGCCAAAATGGTATTATCCATTTGTTCCTTCATTTTATCTTTCAAATCTGATGCATCAACAGTTGATAATGATTTTCTGCATTTCACTTCTATTACTGTAAAGTCAATCGACCTCTTTTCAGTATCAATCTTGACAAGCAAATGATCTGCACGACTTTTATTATCCGAATTTAATCCTGCGAATAAATTTTGGTGCAGATCGATAGGAATTAGAAATGAATTTGTTAGAATACCTTTTTTTTCCAGGACTCTTTTTGTGAAAGCAGCACCAACTACTTCAAACGCTTTGTTCTTTCCAGAATTTAGTTGCATCACCAACGAGCTACTAACTGCCCGTAGATCTTCCAAGAGCATTCTAAGCATACCATTATGACCTTCACTGTCAATAGGGATGTCATAAGCTTTGAAATGAGGCCCTAACAATCCAACAATTTCAGATGTAGGTCTTGTTGTGAGATAGCTTGAAACTCCCGTAATTTCTTCCCCTGGTATATAATCAAGCAAAAACGGAATCTCGCCATCTTTACCAGGTAAATCATAAACTTCTGGACCAAGGTTCCTGTCAAACGTCACAACCCAATCAGAATAATCATGAATATTATTAATTAAAACCTTGTCGGCTTCCCTCAGTAATAGGGAGGTTGCAGGAATAGCTTCAGTGTATTTAGATGCCAGCGCACCTGCAACAAATATTTGGATTGATTCAAAAATGCTCACAGATTTGTTGACCTGATCAGAGTCAAATTTATTTGGGTAAATAAATTTATTCCATTGAATTTCGCCTCCGTTTTCAGTTACCTCAATCGCTGGTGAAACTATAAGTCCATTTAGAAAAAAGGATACTTCTTTTCTGGTTGGTTTAAAAAGTTCAGTCTTTGACGGAAAGGGACTTATCACAAAGCTAATATGCGAGCTAAAGTCACCGGGGTTTACTAAAAATTCTCTTATAGAATTTATTGAAAATCGCAATTTGGGAAATAGGCGATTTGATGAAGGTTGTGAAAATGCTTCCGCCTCTTCAGACACATTAAACTCTGGGTTTAATAGATTTTTTAAACCTTCTCCCTGATCAATAATACTATTGTCACCTTTAAACAGCCTTATTTCATATCTCAATTGCTTGTAAAGGGGATCTGACTCAAGGTCTATCAGTGCATTTGAAAATGCTATCGCATCACCAGCATTGAAAATATTAATAACTAAACAATCCGTATAAGGGTGTTGAGAAATGTAATTTTTAAGATGCCGGATGATGAGCGTTTCAGAAACTTCATTATCAATTCTGTTTTCTTTATTGATATTTAAAATTTTTGAAAGGAAGGTTTTGATTTGCCTGTTGACTGAAGTTAGGGCGTGGGATTCTTTATCATCTTCTACCGAACTTAGATACACGCCCCATCCATAAGATAGTTCCCCTGCGTATTGATATGGATGTTTGCTTTCATCATCAAGTAAGATCAGCGGATTGTTTTCCGGAGTGAGATCCTGTAAAAAGAAATTGTTGAGATTATTAAACCACTCTTTTCTAAATTTTGGGTTGTCTACTGTTTTACCTTCCCAATCGCTGTACAGATCAATATGATTTAAGAACCATGCAAGTCTAAGCGGATGTAAAGGTGAAAGCAATTTTACAGAAAGCGGCCTGTTGTCATCCAACCTTGTCTGCAGCGATGTAATATCAAGGGACTGCAATTGCAGCAATAAAGTATGCAGTTCTTTTGCTTCCTGAATATTCTCAGGAGACAATTGTTTAAATTTTTCTCTTAATAAATTAGTCCAGTTAAATACTTCATCCAGGTAAGTGAGCGCTAAAACATAAAATTCATTAATGGATGTGGTAAATAGAACGCCGGATTTGCCTGGCGCTGAATTATTAATGGCTTCAAATAATTCTTTCCTCGCATTGAGAAGTGCTGAGGGGGCTAACTGATTTAATAAATCAAATGATTCAAATTTTAAAGAGCTTAGGGATACCTGAGAAGGGTTATTTGACGCAACTGCTATAGCACGACCCAACTGATCGCTGTATTTTATAAATAGTCGCTCAATTTGGTAAAGCTTACCAGATAGATTTATTTGGTAGTCGTGTTTTGAGTCATAACGAACGTGGAAAATTGTATTCGTTGCTTCCGATGGATTTCCGATCCATTGGTTTGTTCCATCTTCAGTAATTGGCTCACTGAGGATTATCCCATTTTTTAATTGGTCTATCCTGAATTTAAAGTAAGCTTGAAAAACATTATTAAGCTTATCCTTTCGAACACTTTCCTTCTCCTCCTTTTCATCGGTAACAGTTAAATAAAAGTCTTCGCTATCACAGGTGAGTTTTCTTTCAATACTATTCTTATCTGCATCTGGGTTATTTGCTTTTAAATCTTGCCAATGTTTTTCAACTGAATCATCCTTAAATCTGTCGTCAGAATTTAAAACAACATTATTTGCGTCCTCAGCCAGCACCTTTATGAAATACGTGCCTTCGGTTAAAATGTTTGCGTCAACAGTAAAATTCAAATCTTTGTAAAGAAGTCTGCTGGTTGAATTTTTAACCTTTTTTAGTTCCTGAACAAATTCACCAGCTGCACCATTAGATGCCATAAGTATTAGCCTGAAATACGCTAATTCCTGGATGTCCTTAATTGTAGGGGTTGTAGTTATGCGGATTTTCGCTTTGGAGCTTTTTCCCATCGGTACGTGCAGACATTTCACACCTTCCACTATTTTAAAATCAGAAGACTTTATTTCTTCCACATTCAACCTTACAGTATTTACATTCAAATCCGGAATTGGCCAATTAGCAAAATTAAGTTTTGGTTCTAAAGTCTTAATTTTTGTAACAAGTTCCTTTCTGCTTAATATATTACCAGATGACTTGAAAAAGCTAACGATATCCTTTTGAATTGAATTTCTTTCTAAAGGCAGTTCTTTAATCCGCTCAAAAATTGTACGGTTAAAGTCGGACAGTTTTTGTGTACTGATATTATTGAAATTCAGTCTCGCTCTAATTTTTGCATCTTCACTTGACAAAATACCATCTGGTATTAAACCAAGGTGATTTAGATTTTCACCGACAGCAATCCGTTCCCAATCTGCTTCTTCAATACCTAACAAAAATTGAATGCGGTCACTCAGTGAGATTGAGCCAAGGTAGTTAAAGACATCTTCGATAAGCGATTTTGTTGCCGGTGGAGCTTTAAGTAGAAGCAGAGTTAAAAGGTCTGCATCTATTCCTTGCAAACTTATATCCTTAAAAGTTGCATTCCCGAAGGAGTCTTCGGCTGCAGTTCTGCTGGTTGCAGGAATCACAACAAGAAGTGGCTTTGCCTCTATGTTTCGTAGTTCGACAAGTTTAGTTGGTGAAACAAAATCAGATCCTTCAATAGTGTCTGAAAGTATGAACGAATCAATTTTAGGAAAATTGGATCTGATTTTTATTAGTAATGGTAACACCTGTTCTTTACCAAGCCCTGTAATTTTAATACAATGTCCAGGCAGGCAATTAGCTAACTCACCCTTATATTTTTCAATGATAAGTTCAACAATATATTCGTAATATTTTTGCGTATGGGTCATGGGTTATTATATTTCGTAGCGGGGTCTTATTTTTTGAAGAATGAATGCATCACTTAAGTCATTGTAAAATCCTATTTGTCGCAGCTTGTTTTTAAACGCCTCAACATTTTCTTTAAATGCCTCTATCGTGTTCAAGTCTGCATTTTCAAACCTTTGTTCATTTAAACCATTAATAATTAGCCCATACCTCTCTCTAAATATTTGCATTAACTCTTCAATAGAAACAGTCTTAGACGAAAGATGGCTATCGGTTGTATCCAATAAATTTATTTGTGTAAGAGTTTCCAAAAGGCGAGTTCCTAAAACAAATCTTCTGGGGTGACGCTTACTTCTGCCTTGAGCCATAAAACCCCGCTCATTATTTTTGTTTGACAAGTTATCTATCATCTGGACGTGAAATCGATACTGGTAATTTCCTCTCAACCTCATTAGTAACTCGGTGTATCTCGAAAAACTTGAATCCTCATAGTCTGCAAATTCACTTACTAATGCTCTGTCGTCTTCATCCCACCCTGCATATAGGGAATCCCATTGAACTTGATAGTACATTTCCAATTCAGGTCGACGTTTTAATAGTGCAGACAAGGCTGCTTCAACATTAGCTGTATTATTCTTTTCTAATTTAAGAAACCTTAAAGCGGCATTAATTTGGAATGTCGACTTTATATATTCATACAGTCCGTTATTCATCCTGTCAGCATCTGAACAGGAAATAGCCGCTATTTTGGACTCGTAGTTATCAGTTACATCTAAGACGATACTCCAGTCATCTTCAATGTTAATTACACCCTGACTAACCATTTTAGGCAGTACTTCTATTAACTTCTGTATGTAAAGTGAAAGGTGAAAAGCAGTAATAGTTTTAAAATAATCTAGAAGGACATTACGGGGTATAATTTTTTTGTATAAAAGCAGTCTCCTTACGTCCTCACAAAATAACAAAGCTTGCTTTTCAAGAATTGGTGTAATATTTTGAACACCAGTACCACTTTGAATAAAATCTCTAGATTTAATATCTTTTATAAGCATTAATATCCCGAGACTATCAACATCAATATTCTCATAGAGGTTAATCTTGTTAGTATTTTTATCCCAACCATCTGAGAGGAATTTTTTAAGCTCATCTCTGACAAGTGGATCAAAATTGAGCATATTGTATACTTGATCAGCAGTATTATAATCCCTTGCGCTTGCAGCATTTCTCAGTTTGTAGCTTTCTAAATGTATTGGGCGCAATGATGATATTTTTTCTTTGTCGATTTTGCCACGGTTTACCATATTCAGAAGGTTGCACCGCAACCAAAACTCAACAGCTTCCGGGTTTTCTTTGAACCCTGTAATTTCACCACGCTCTTCCAGCACAGAAAATATCCTCTTTACCGAATCTATATCAACATCCTTTTTACTTCCAGATACAGTCAGTTGCTTCGGCCTAACTCCATTAGTATTAAGCAACATAAAAAGGTTGAGAAGAATATTTTCAACATTTACAGCTTTTGCGTCTGCTGCAAAAATTAACTCATTTCGAAATATGGCTTCTTGCTGATTTATTTTCATGTTAAGATGCTGATAAGTTTAAGGCTTTTATTTGAAGCTTGTTAGTTTCATTGTAGCTCACCATATATAATTCCCTGTTGTCCCTGGTAACCACCACTTCCTTATACGGCTTGTTTTCAAGTAGATTTTTAAATATTTGCAGTTCTACAAAACGGCCTTTCAAATCGTTTAAAGACGGGCTGTAGCCCTTGCCAATAAAACTAAGCATTTCATAAAGGTCTAGTGAGACTGAGAGACTGACCTTTTTATCCGAAATACTTCTGAAGGTCAAACTGTCTGGTTCATACTCTAAGTAATCAACCAAATGAGTAGATTCATTAATAACTAATTCAAAATCACTAAGGGGAAATAACCTGAATGATTTTCCAAATGGGTCATTTATGTGTGCAGATGATAGCACCAGGTACTTTGAATAAATTTCCGCTCTGTCACAACCTTCATTCAATGAAATCGCTTTTGAAATATTCTTTAAGGTAGCACGAAGCATAGCTTCGTGTTTGCCATTAGCAATAGTTCCGGGTATTAATATGCTATGGAATACCGGAGCAGACCGGTAAGGAAGCCTTTGCAAAAAATTGATTTTACCTTCAAAAAACTGGTGCCTTTTAAATATCCTATGAAGTTCAAGCATATTATTTAAGACATCTTCCGTTTGGTCATGCGAAGCAACAAATACCTTGCTTGCATTAAATTGAGATAATAATGAAAACGTTCTGTCGGCAAATTCAATAAAGGATTTGTCCTTGTGATTTCCGAAAAATAAATCCCTATCCAAGTTAGGAGTTGAGACTGCTGCAATATCGGTTTCCCTTAACAGCCGAACCAATCGATCCTGATTGCCATTATCATCAGCATTTGCAGCGGTTACATTAAAGTAATGAAGTTTCCACCACTCTGAATTACTTTGTATGCGATCATACAATGCAGGAATCTCGGTGCAATTATAATCTCTAGTTAGTAAGAATGAGATAAAGGACCTTAGATCCCTCATCGTAATATGCAATTCCCTTTTTAAGGCAACTATCCGAATTAGCCATTCAAGTCTGTTTATAATTTCATCGCCAGCTGCAGTATCACTTAAAGTGTCCACATTGTACTTGATGAAGCATTTTTCAGCTAAGGCGCAGGTCGTACATTTAGTCCAAAGTTGCTTATCAGTTAGTTTTTGTATTTGAGCCTTGAATAAACTTATGGTGTTAATGGAAGAAGCTACTATAGATCGGAGGTTTAAATTGATAATGAGTAAACCCTCCGGAAGGTCTACACTACCAGCTTTATAAAAATATTCGTCTATTTTATTTGCAAGGCCTTCAAATTTGCCAGAGGTTTTTAAAAATTCTACCAACCTTCCTTCGTTTATAGCAATTATCCTTCCTTCTTTAGATCTACTATATGATGACAAGTTTTCAAAAGGCTCAAAAAATTCTTTAAGCACCTGGTCATTTATTCGCTCTGCCTCATCCTGCGACCCATCATAGTTGCTCTGATAATTTACACCTTGTATGATAAATTTTGCACCATTTTTATTTTGCAGTGGCTGTTTATTTTGGGCCTTATTTTCAATCTTTTTGATGAAGGCCGTTTTACCGTCACCTGCGTTTCCGGTAATGATTACGAGCTTGTATTTTCCATCTAGTATATCCGGGATAAGTTTGTTATCTAATTTGGTGGGTGTATATGTAAGCTCATCAAAAGGCTCTTCCTTGGCACCAGCACGAGTGCCAGCATTTCCATGTCGTGATTGACTGAACAGTGTATTTATATAAGACACAAAATCCTCTCCATCAAAACCATCTTTCTTTCCTTCTTCGATTGGCGTAGGTTCCGCTTTTAAAATATTTTTATCACCAATGGCTTCAAGAGCAGCCAGCATATCAACTGCATCTTTAAACCTATCGTCAAATCTTGGTTGTATCGCTTTAAATAAAAAATCAGCGAACTCATTTGATAGTGAGGAGTTAATTTCTCTTGGATGTACGGGCGGTTTCTCAAGCAAAGGCATTTTAATAGAGCCATTCCAGGGATAAGCTTTGCAAGCCAATTCATACAGGGTTATACCTAATGCAAAGGGATCTGCAGATTTATCCCAATTTACTTTGTAACCATCTGCTACAAGGTCAGGAGCCAGGTAAGGATGGGTGCCAACATGCTCTTTATTGTTTTCAAGTGCAGATGCAACGTTAAAGTCGATCAGTACAGATCTATCTTCATTATCAAAAACAATATTTTGTGGCTTTATATCTCTATGGTAAAGCGGTGGATTTTTCCCCTGCATTTCTACCAATGCACTTAAAATATCTTTGGCAACCTGGTAAACCCTAAATAAAGGCAAGCGCTTTTCACCTTTTGCATAATCCTTTAAATTCTCGCCGTCTAAATACTCCATTAAAGTATAAAATTGGCTGGATGGCAAAGTACCATTCCATACAAACTTTACAATGTTGGGGTGCTGTAAATTAACCAAGGCCTGGTATTCGTCCATCACCGAAGAAGCATGAACACTCTCATGAAATACTTTCAACGCATAAATAGTATTACTGCGAAGGCTGTGCTTTACTTTATAAACCTGCGAATAGCCGCCGCTTCCTAATTTTCCATAAATGGTATAGTCCAGAATGCGGCTACCAACATCAAATGTTTGTTCAGCAGCAGGTAACGCAGTCGATTTAGTTTCCTCCTTTGGAACCTCTGTAATGGATTGTTTTGCAAGAAAATCTTGCATTTCTTTCAGGCTCACCCAACGATCTTCAGGAGAGGTTCTAATACAATGATTACATAGTTCATCCAGCCATTTTGGAAGCGCTGGATTTACGTGAGAGGGAAGAAGATTATCTGGTAGCTTACTACCTAGTTTTATCAATTCAAATGGCGATGCGAAAGGTACTTTGCCTACAAACAATTCATAAGCTAATACGCCAAGTGAATAAATATCTGAAGAAGGGTATGAGTCTTTTTGAAGTAATTCTACAGCATGGTAAGCTGTTGCAGTTTGTTCCGTTAGAGTGGCCTGAACGGTATATCCTTCAGAATGATGGTCGATAAAAAAAGACTTGCCAAAGTTGCCCAAACATGCGTAGCCACCGGTTAAATAAATATTTTCGGGAGATACATCTCTATGATATATGCCTTCTGCATGGGCCGCTGTGAGGGCTGTAATTAAATTATCAATGATGGATAGTTTTTCCTGAAAGGTAAAAGTCTTCCTTTTCAGTTCTGCCCTCAAACTGTTTTCATCCAGGTAATCCGTTATTTCAAAAAAACGATGTGCTTCATCATCTATTTTAAAGGATACATTTAAGATAAATGGGTTGGTTTTGATTCTGCTGAGTGCTACATATTGATTTTTGATTTGCTTTTCTCTTTTTTCACGAAGCTCTTCTGGCAAACTTGGTAAATCAAGTGCATATTCTTTAATACGTTTTCTAACAGCCGAGGTTACACCTTTCGGCTTAGCTAAATACTCAGTATAGTTTTGGTCCTGGTCAAGAATTTCTATAATCTCATATCCTTCAATTTCTCTTTTTTGAGAAGGCTTTCTTTGCTGTGCGGTTCCACATATCTCATCACGGATAGATAAATAAATGTCCTTTATATCATCTTTTAACTTCGAAACATTGTATGGGTTCGTGATATGCTGTATAAGCTTTTCGTTTAATAGAAAGGTCGCTTTTACATGATCGCCCCAAATACCTGACGTATTTTGCAATGGGTGAGAAAGTGTAACGAGGGATTGAATCCAAGCCCGCCCATAACTATGATTGATGGCTTTTAATTTACTGGCAAGAACCCTGCTTTTAAAACCGACTGTTTTATGCGGATTGCGCATTTCCCTATCCTTATGGTACCAGAAGTTATCATCACCTTCCAGGCGTCCGGCATAATCTTTATTCTCAATATTGTAAATGGCATGTGGAGTTATGACAAGGCAATCAATTTCAAGATATTGAACCTGGTTGTTTTTGGGATTCAGGTTTGGTATCTCAATACCAGGAAGCAGGTAATAATCATCAGGAAGATTGACTTTTAGAAAATTTAAAAGTCTTTCTTCACCCTTGTTTACAGACCCCTGATATTTGCCGCAAAATTTTATTTCTGCCATGATTCAATTTCTTTTTCAATAAGGTTAATTGCTTCAAATTCAAGTCTACAAGCCTCCTCTTTACAATTCTGATATGACAAAATTAAATCCGCTATTTTTTTTGATAACTGTACAGACAAAATAGGGATCTTTATCATAGCCAGATAATCCTCATTAATAGTTAAGATTGCAGAGCCATAGATACCGGCTCGAATGTAATCTTTCACTTTGGGGTTAGATAAAAATGCAAAAACATAATGAGGCGAAATTTTCTTTTCATCAATTATGACTCTGATCGAATGTTGATTTACTGCACATTCGTTGTAAGTATTATCAACTAAGTAGCAGCTCCCCAAAATCTCCTGTCCAGAACTAGAGACTAAAATCCAGTCCTTTTTTACAACGAGGGTTTTCAACCCATCCGTTTTTAAGCTCAGAAATTTATTAATTCGTAAAGGGTTTGACTGTGCAATGTCAGAAGTTGACAAAAACTTTATACCTCTTTTTACATACACTCTTTTTCCACGTTGAGCAGTAAACATTGGTTTTTTAACCAGAGTACCAAGAGTTTCGAATTGTACATCTTTCTTAAATGTTTTTTCAATAGGAAGTAAGTTCAAATAAAAGCTTGCATCGAATCTTTGTTGAAAAAGATCACAAATAGTGACGTAATCGCAACCGCCTACTCGCAAGCTCAGAGTATTCGCTTCATTAAAAATATTCTCGTTAAAGATTTGATGAGCAGAAGCTAATGCAGCAGTTGACTTTTCCTTTAAATTAGCTGATTTAAGAATCAACTCATTTATTTTATTTTGAAAACTTTTAGGAAAATCTGGAATTGGCAACTCCGAAATAAATTGAGGTTCTATATGCTGAATAACCGCACCAAATGTTCCCTGTGTAAGCAGAGCATATCCGTATTTAGAACTCAAGTATGCATACAAAACTCCCGGCAAAATATTGGTTTCCGGCACAAGCCTTATAATGTGTTCTGACGCAGCCTTATCTGAATAATCAGAATTAGTAAAAACAGTGTTACCAATAGTGCCTGATCTTGACACTAATGTCCACCCGCTGTGTAAAATATAGGTTTTTAAATTTTTTGTATTTTTTGTCGAAATATATTTAAGTGAATTCAAATCCGACTTAAGCATATCTGAAATACCCATAAATGGTACGCCTTTGGAAGAATCTTCCACGTAAACTCTTCTATCTCTTCCCCCATAAAAGATATCCTTTGTAACACTCCCGATGGTTTTTACAACGTAAGGGGACTTGCCGATTGTTAGCCTGGCAACTCTTCCATCGCTCAAATGAAACTTGCCATCTATTCTAAGATCACTATCATTCAGCCATTTGCTTTCAGCTATTATAAGTTTCATCAATTAATTTTTTTTCCATTTAAAAAGTTTTTAAATGCGGCAGAAATCACAGGAAGATCGTCATTCAATTTTCTAGTTTTTTCCTTTCTTACTTTTAGTTCCTTTTTTCCGTACTTATTGATTATTAAATACTCAATTTCTTCATCAAAAAGTAGCTCAGCCCCATCATCGTCTCTTTTATATATCTGATTACCTCGTCTATCCTTCCCCAAAGCTTCCGCAACAGCCATAAATATTTTGTAATTACGTTGAGCTGATAATCGTTCTTCATCTGTTTTCTTTTGCAGAAAAAGCAATGATGCTTGAACCCCAACTTGTGGTAAAAAAGCTTCTACTGGTAAGTCAATCGAGGCCAACAATTTAAAATGCTGTAAAATCCAAGCTCGAACATACTCAGTATTGGGATTCCCTAAAATGCCATCTGGTAAAACAATTGCCATTTTCCCGCCTGGTTTTAATAATTGGCAACACTGATCAATAAAAAGAATTTCAGGTGGCTCGCTGGCACTGATTCCAAACTTGTTCCATTCGCCTTGGGAATTCCTTTTCCAATTATAACCGAGATCAAATTGTTTTAAAATTTCAGGATCATTAACGGGTATTTTAGCTCCAAATGGAGGATTAGTAAATATCAGATCGAATTTTTCACGAGCATCTTCATACTTAAATGGAAATTTTTTATCCTCACTTTTTTTTATGCTTTTATTTACAGCTTCCTTCACCTTCATTAATTCTTGTTCATTATCGCCGTTCGGATATGCTAAGGAATTAACATGGAAAATACTTGCGTGTCCGTCACCGGCCATTACCATATTCATTCTCGCAGCCTTCTTCAAATCCGGGTCAAAGTCAAATCCAAACAAATATTGCTCAGCATATTCTTTTACTAGCTTATTTACTTTTGGGCTATTCATCTTTTCTTGCAACCACGGGCCTTCTAAGTCTGGATGAAGCCTTTTCACTATCTTACGTCTTACATGATCCAATACCATTACAAGGAAGCCCCCCGATCCACATGCAGGATCTAACACCCTTTGATTTTCATTTGGGTCAAGCATCTCCACCATGCACTTAACAATATTTCTTGGCGTGAAAAACTGCCCGGCTTCCTGTTTTAGCGTATTTGAAACTATAGTTTCATATGCTAGTCCCTTGACGTCAACGGTCGCATCTAAAAATGAATATTTTGCTAATTCAGAAGCTATATATGCAAGCCCTTTATCCGTTAAATTTATTTGTTCATTACCATCGAAAACTTCGGAAAATAATTCGTCTGATTTAAGTTTGGTAAATATGCTGCGCCAAAATTCCCGCCGATAAGATTCACCTGTTTCTATGCAAATGAACCTTCTTTTTTCATCATAAATTTTGCAAAAAATAAGATTCAAGAGTTCCCAAAAAGCGGTCTTTTTCATGCCCTCATTACCATAGATATAATCATGGCAGCGTTTGAATACCCTTATTAAAGAATCATTTGCCGGTTTACGGGCAATGCTTTTATCTGACCTATCAAGATCTTCCAATGTTTGCCCTTCACCTGGAAAATCCGATAAATCTTCGTACTCAAGATTACCGAAATCATCTTCGGTTTTTTGCAGGAAGTGATATGTTTGACCATTTGCCCATAGCCCAAACTCACAACTGTCAAGTGCATTTAGTGCATTTTGAAGTGTAAATTCTAAACCGTTTTTTGAATCCGTTTCTTTTATTTTTTCATCCTGAATAACACACAAGCGAATAATGTTTTCCTGCTCATGCGCTTTACCTTCGTCAAATATAACCAAGTCGATTTTTAGTTTCTTATTCTTCCCTGAATCGGGATCAAACCCAGCAATGGTAAAATCCCTTTGCATATCCGTCATGTCAAATCCATACTCTTCATTGAGCATTCGAATTACAGATTGCAAGGTTTCTTCCTTTGGTTTTGCTGCTTTTATATCTCCTGTTAAGAGACAAATGATCTGGTTATCTTCTAATACAATTTCCTCTTGCAATTCAGCGGTTGGTTCTGCTTTTGTTTTAGCCATACAGTTAGTTTTTTAGTGCTATTGCTTTTTCCCAATAGAAAAAAGCTTCAGGGTTTGATTTCTTTAATTTATTTAGCCAGTTAAATTCCGGGTTAGTAATTGTTAATTCTCTTATTTGGTCTGGTGATTTGAATTTTTCAATCACTATTTCTTCCTCACTTTTAAGTACTAAACACAGGTACGCAATTTTGCCAGCAGCTACAATGGCTTCTTCTATTTTAAAGCGATCAATAATGAAGTTTGTAATGTTTATTATGCCCCGGTGCAGATGCTTAAATTCTTCGTCGTTGGGTTTCCTATTAGCAATTACTAAACAAGCTTCAATAGTATCATCAAGGACTTCCTGGTGAGATAAGGAAATTTTCCTAAACCGAAGTTCTTCAGCAACTACATGCAGATAACTCTCTTTCAGTAATGGCAAGCTCTCAATTTGATCAAACAAAAAGCTTAGATCATATAACTGTTTTATAATTTCAACAGGCCTTTCCTTGCTGTATAATATGCCTGTGGTTTTTGGAGCAAAGGCTGTCAGTTTATCTCCCAGTATACAATCGTAAACAGGTATTTTAACAAGCGTTATTTCGCCTTCAGATTCAAGCCACTCATGTTCTATCGGATAGTCAATAACTTTAGGGTAAGGGTTGGCTGTATGAAGGACGTCTAACAGGATAGGTTCCTCGCCAAAATTTGTATCAATTTTACTTTCGTAGTAAAGTTTGTAATGGGTAACTGGTGCCCCCATAGCCGTCTTCCGGTCATTATCTGATTCCCACCTGGTAAACAGCCCATTACCAATAATTTTATCTAATACTGCGGTTATTTCTTTTTCGGTGTGATTGGTAATAATATCTATGTCAATTGAAAACCTTTTAGGACTCTTTGCAGTAAGTAATAATGACGTACCGCCTTTAAATATTAGATCAAGATTGTTTATCCTTAATTGTTCTAAAAGCACTAAAGCATTAATGACTTTTTCAATCATTTTTGGGTCAACTTTTTTACCCAGCTTGGTTCTCAAGCCGGTAATCCATTCTAGCGTGTATGTTGAAGGTTTTATCATCAACTAATTCTTGGCAAATTCTTTAGCTATTTGCCAATGTTTTGTTTAATAGTGACTCAATTTTATCAAGCTGGTTTCGCCTTCTGGCGTATCGCTTGATTTTACTTGTGTTGATTGAATATTTTGATCGAGCTGTTTTGAAAATAAATTCAATTTCACTTTGCTGTGCTGCAAACAAGTCTTTATCCGCAACACAATCCACGAGCAATTTTTCCAGTGGTGCAATCTTAATTCCGCCCTGTTCTATAATGGGGGATTCCGATATTAATGACTGTACGATTATGACTTCATTGAAGTTTGCTATATAACGGTTGAAAATATCTTCTGTAGGATTTAAAAAAACCTTTTTGCTTACATCCGTCATCGTATTAAAAACGGCCTCAGTTGAATCCTTTTCTACTTCAATTACCAGGTAATAGCGGAACAGCTGATGTAACATTAAATCATTGAACCACCTGCTATCCCAAACACAGATTTGTGCATAGGGAAATTCCTTGGAAATTTTATTATGAATTCGCTTTAGTGAAGATGATACAACAGGAGTAAAATTATTTTCTGCAATAATGCTATATATACCCTGACTTGGACTGTTGATTAATCCCTGCTTTTTTAATTGATGCAACTTCCATGTAAATGAGGATAGACTTACACCTGGGTCGGCACGGTAAACATAAGAAAACAGGTCACTTTTTGACAAAGTTTGCTGGGAATGTAAAGCATTTAAAATGATTTGGCTATGGTCTGTCATTGACAATCGTAAAAGGTTAAAAATGCTTTGCTAAAATACTAAACTTTGGCAAATTTATACTATTTTTGCCAAAGTTTATAGCAAATTCTAAATTTATTTTTTTCACGAAAGGAGCCAAAATATGAGGAATGACTTTACAATACGAATTCATAATAACTTAAAACAATCATTTCTTTAACATGAACCGTTCGGGCTTTTTAAAACAACTTATTGCTTCTATTGCCATTGGAAAATTACCTGTTTCATTAACCAAAGATTTCAGGAAAATTTACCTGCTACAGTGTTTTGTAGCTGGGTTCCGGCACTATGAAGGGATGCAATTATTGGATAGCATGAAAGAAGGTGATTTACTGGAATTGGTTAGAGAGCCGGAGAACGAGTACGATGACTGTGCCATTGCACTGCACTTACAGGGCAAGAAAATAGGTTTTATTCCATCTTCTGTAAATGAGATGCTCAGTTACTTGTTGGATTCAGATGCCCTTAGTTTGTTTGCAGTTGTAACCCATTTGGAAAAGAGTTCTCAGCCCTGGGAGAACGTAGCTATAGCTGTTTACTTTGTACAGGAAGTAAACAAGGATTTACCAGCCCACGCCAGTTATTTAACACGAATAGAAGCCCCTCATTATAGGACATTAAGTAAGAACAAAAATGAGGCGAAAAAAGAAAGGGTTTTAACGCTGGATCATCTTTTCGATGATACCAATAGGGTAATCAATTTAGATACAATTCCAGCTGAACAAATTGAAGCAAAAAATCACTTTGAAAAATGGTATTCAAAATATCCTATTTCAATTAATAAGCCGGGCAGATTTCTTCATATTAAAGACGATGGCATCTACACTTATATGTACGAAATTGGGGATGATATTCAGTTGGTGAAAGATACTAACGGCGAAGAGTTTATGGAGTTTTTTCTTACTTAAAATCAGTCTTTTCTAATTAAAATTTGCGGCCTATTAAACGCCTGTAACTTCTTTGTTTTCTTTGGCATCAATCGCAGATTTAAGCAGTCTTAAAGTTCCCTTTTCCACATTTGCTTTTGCGTCGTAAAAGTCATACCAATTTCCGTCTTTTGTCTTGTATAACTTGCAAGAACTTTGACCGTTTTCGTCACCTTTTTTTGCAAAATTATATTCCTGTAAAACTGCAATATTATGACCCAATGCGTTCTTTAATTCGTAGGGTGAAATTGAATAGTAAAATACACAGCCATCTTCCAACACAACCTGGGTACTAAAAACATGCTTTAGGGAATCTCTCATTTCACAATAATACTTCAATCTCCCGGAACGGAAATAAGATTTGTTCACATGGCTAAATATTAGCCATGCAAAAGAGGCATTTGGTATAGTTTTTCGACCTTTTCCTGTGGTGGATTTACTGTGAAAAATGATTCCTCGTGAGTGTGAAAAATCTGATATTACTAAGTTGGCTATTGCCTATTTGGAGGTCTCCCTGGCCGCAAGTTTCGATATTCTGCAAATCGAAAATTACAGATTCACCTACAATTAATCTTTTTCAAGGCGTAATGTGCCGGGTCTTGCACATGGCAAGATGTACAAACGTGGCCACGTTTGGAATCTTGCCCCTTCACTCCGAAGTCGTGCGGGGGATTGCGAAGAAGCAGCAACTAAATCAAAAAGATTTAAAACAAGGAGTATGAAGAAGAATGAAAATGAGGTAAGAAAAATCATGCTGAAAGTCCGCATGAATGAGAATGAATTGCAACAGGTGAAAAAGCATCAGCAAAAAAGCACCGAAAAAAACATTAGCGCTTATGTTAGAGAAGTAGCAATGCAAAAGCCAGTTTTAATCAATTACAGGAACCAGTCTGCTGACGACTTTTTAAAAGATATGCTGGCACTAAAAAAAGACCTGAACGGCATTGGTAATAATTTTAACCAGGTGGTACACAAGCTGCATATTCTTGATAAGATACCCGAGTTCAGGGCTTGGGTAAGTCATTATGATAGCCTACATCAATCATTAGTAAGCAAGGTGGATGAAATAAAATTAAGGATGAATCAACTCTATGAAGAATGGTTGCAAAAATAACGATACCAAAAAGTATTGAGGCTGCATTAAACTACAACGAAAAGAAAGTGCAGAAAGGAAAAGCGCAATGTTTGTTTGCCGGCAACTATCTAAATGATGCTAGAAAGATGAACTTCTATCAAAAGCTCGACGGCTTTGAAACAAACAACCGATTAAACAAAATGGCGACAACAAAAACGCTACATGTTTCCCTCAACTTCGATCCGTCAGAAAAGTTGTCTGAAAGTAAGCTTGTTGAGATTGCCGGGGTTT
Organism: Chitinophagaceae bacterium; assembly: GCA_044227095.1. GTDB lineage: Bacteria > Bacteroidota > Bacteroidia > Chitinophagales > Chitinophagaceae > JACMLD01. The sequence continues at coordinate 3,651,575 of JBGAFV010000001.1, forward strand.
ACATGGAGAAGATAGGATTTGGTGAGCAACCTTTTCTTGTTTACAAACATGAAGATGCTGGCCATCCACACATCCATATAGTGAGTACAACAATCAAAAATGATGGCAGCAGAATTAATACCCATAACATCGGCAGAAATCAATCTGAAAAGGCACGGAAGGAAATTGAGCAGACTTATGGCTTGGTGAGAGCAGAACGGCAGCAGCAAATAATAAAGCCTGGTATCAAGCCGGTAGATGCCGAAAAAGCCATTTATGGAACGTCAGAAACCAAGAGAAGTATTTCCAATGTAGTCAGTGCTGTATTCAGCCAATATAGGTTTAGTTCATTGCCAGAATTTAATGCGTCTTTAAAGCAGTTTAATGTAGTTGCTGACCGGGGGAAAGAAGAAGGGCGGATTTACAAGAACCGAGGATTGGTTTATCGTATCCTGGATGCACAGGGAAGTAAAGTTGGTGTACCGATTAAAGCAAGTACAATAGGTTGCAAACCCATACTTGATAATCTTGAAAAGAAGTTTTTGATCAATGAATCTGCAAAAGAATCGCTGAAACAGAGAACTAAAAGTGCCATTGATGATTGCCTGCAGACCTCGCCAGCAAGTATGAACAATTTAGTAGCTACTCTAATGCAGAAACATATCTACACTGTGCTAAGACGAAATGCAGAAGGACGATTGTACGGTATCACTTTCGTGGACAATCAAAACAAAGTAGTTTTTAATGGAAGTGATCTAGGAAAAGGTTACAGTGCAGCAGCCTTGCAAAACAGTTTAGGTAAGGAAGATAAAAACGAATCCGTAACACAGGAAAAGAAATCGGGCCCCACATCAACTTCCAGCCATGGCAAAATCGAGCAAAAGCAATTGGACAAATCACATGATCTGCCTGCAAAGAGCGACAGCTTATTAGAAACAGTGATGTCAGCAAAAGAACAGTACGATAATGTGCCAAATAGTTTGCTGCAAAAGAAGCGCAAGAAAAAAAGGAAGAATCACAATTTGTAAAATCAAAAACAGCGTTATGTCACAGACAGGGGAAAATGAACAGGGGTTAAGGAAAATAGTTGACCTGACAAGATTTGCCAGCATCTTCATTTTGCTGCTGCATTTTTATTACTACTGCTATACCGCTTTTAAACAATGGGAATTCAGAAGCAGTTTATAGCGATTGGATTATTGATTATTTCCTTACTCGGAGCACAGGGCAAGAAAGATGAAAAGATTAACTGGAAAAGCGTAGCAGCATATTTGCTGATTGGTATTTTGCTTTTCTTTAGCAGCGGCATATTATTCCGGCTGAATTATTCCCTTGAAAATATTGCTATTCTCTATATGGCGGTAACAGGCATTGGATTTTTATTAATCCTTGCCGGAGGGAACTTATTGAGTCGCTTAATCAGGCTGAATTTATCCAACGATGTTTTTAATTCACTTAATGAAACTTTTCCGCAGGAGGAAAGATTACTAACAAACGAATATGCAATCAACCTTCCCGCCCGATACAATCTTAAAGGGAGGATTAGAAAGAGTTGGATCAACATCATCAATCCCTTCAGGGGTTTGTTGGTTATTGGTAGTCCTGGTGCTGGTAAAAGTTGGTTCGTTATTCAGCATGTAATTAAACAGCATATTGAAAAAGGCTTTGCCATGTTTGTGTATGATTTTAAATACGATGACCTTTCGAAAATAGTTTACAACTGGCTACAGCAAAACAAACATAACTATCCCGTTAAGCCATCATTCTATGTAATCAACTTCGATAACCTTTCAATTTCCCATCGCTGCAATCCGCTTGATCCAAACACGATGAATGATATTACTGATGCGACGGAATCAGCCAGAACAATTCTGTTAGGATTGAACAGGGAGTGGATAAACAAGCAGGGAGATTTCTTTGTAGAATCACCCATCAATTTTGTTACGGCCATCATTTGGTTTTTAAGGAAATATGAAGATGGAAAATACTGCACCCTGCCCCATGTAATAGAACTGATGCAGGCTGATTATGATGAGCTGTTTCCTGTGCTGAATACTCAGCCAGAAATTGAAGTGTTGGTAAACCCATTTATAACCGCCTACCAAAACGATGCAATGGAACAATTGGAAGGCCAGGTAGCAAGTGCAAAAATTGGTATGGCAAGATTGGCTTCTCCTCAGTTGTATTGGGTGTTATCCGGCAATGATTTTACGTTGGACATCAACAATCCCAAACATCCTAAAATTGTTTGCGTAGGTAATAACCCGGAGAAGCAACAAATTTATGGTGCTGTTTTATCGCTTTATATTTCGAGACTAATCAGGCAGGTGAACCGGAAAGGGATGTTGAAATGCAGTTTAGTGTTTGATGAATTTCCTACCATCTACTTCAACAACATGGATAGCCTTATTGCAACAGCAAGGAGCAACAAGGTTGCCACTACATTAGCAATGCAGGATTTCAGCCAGCTGAAAAAAGATTATGGAAAAGAGCAGGCAGATGTGATTGTAAACATTACCGGCAATATCATCAGCGGCCAGGTGATGGGAGAAACGTCCAAACTATTATCGGAACGTTTTGGAAAGATTATGCAGGATAGACAGAGTGTATCTGTTAACCGACTGGATACTTCTATTAGTCATTCAAAACATTTGGATAGTGCAATTCCGGCTTCGAAAATTGCCGCTCTTTCTTCTGGTGAATTTGTAGGCCTGGTTGCTGATAACCCCGACGAAAAAATCAAGTTGAAGATGTTTCATGCGGAGATTATTAATGATGCAGATAAACTCAATGAGGAAATGAAACGGTATAAAGATATTCCTGTGGTATCAAATGTATCTCAGCAACAGGTGTTGGATAATTATTACCAGGTTAAGATGGAGGTTAAAAGGTTGATTGGGGAAGAAGTTGAAAAATTGAAAGCAGTTCTGGAAAGATGACTTAGAAAATTATTGACTATTCTCTTTTCCTTTTCCGATTTGTGTTGTAAGAAATTAAAGATAAGTGGTATTTAACAATCTTTTATGATAAAGTATAATGTTTTAATTCTAATGTTCGGCGATGTGTAATATACTTCAGTATCTGCACAGAATCGAATAGTAAGTTGTGTAAAATAAATCAAGTAATATGAAAAAAATCATGTCATCAATGCTTTTATTTAGTGTTTTAGCTACCACTAATTTAATGGCGCAAGACTTAAAAGAAAAAGATGTACCCAAAACAGTAAAAGACGCATTCATTAAAAAGTATCCAGATGCGAAAAAGGTTAGTTGGGAAAAAGAGAAAGGAAATTACGAAGCAAACTGGGGTGGAAAATCTGGAGAAGATAATTCTGTAACGTTTACCCCGGCAGCTATTTTTCTTGAAATTGTTGAAGCAATTCCTGTTAGTCAACTTCCTTCAAATGTTGCTCCTTATGTTGCAAAACATTATAATGGCGCCAAAATAACAGAAGCAGGTAAAGTAACCGATGCTACAGGTAAGCATATGTTTGAAGCGGAGATTAAAGGAAAAGATTTGATTTTCGATGAAAAAGGAATTTTCATTAAGACGGATTAGTATTAAGTCTAAAAAAATATTTTATAAAGCCCACCATCCCGGTGTGGCTTTTTTATTTGGTTTTAAATCGATAATTATAAAATTATCAAAATAAATACACTTGCTGATTTTTGACCATGTTTTAATTATTCAGAACTCCGGCGCTTTTTTCTACAGGAAATATGAACGCTTAGATTATAACAAATCACAGGTTTTTTTTCAAATTCAAATCGTTAATTATTATAAAAATGGAGAATTTGTTTGGAAGTTCTTATAGCAAATAAGAGGTAGGGCCATGTACGTCAATATTCCAAAACAAGGAAAGCCTTCGCAAAGATTTGACAGTCTAAAACAAGCGGCTGAAGTGGTTGGAGTTGACAGTACAACGGTTATTGGAGCCTTAAAAGCCAAGCAGGAGTCGGCTGATGGGTTCCAGCAGGAAATATGCTTAAAACGGATTTTCTGCGCTTAAATCAGTCTTAAAAATCATTTTTTGTCGAATATTGGGCCCGTTTCATCATTATCTGTAATTGGTGTCGAAAAGGTAATCATTTGCGAATCAATATCGTATATAATCGTATCAGATCGACTCATTTTATATTTTAGAAATCGAATTATAATCGTATATTAGCGTATCAAAACGTATCATTTTAATGTCTAACTCAATATATACTTTTAATTTTGCCCCAAACTGGATGCAGTTGACCAATGAAATCAGTCAAATAGATCGATTTGATGCGTCATGGACAACTATAGAGAAAAGAGAAGGGCAAACGCTGAAACAGTTGAAATCGATTGCCACTGTCCGTAGTGTTGGGGCGTCAACCCGAATAGAAGGTTCAAAGATGACTGATGATGAAGTAGAAGTGCTGATAAATAATCTTGACGTATCAAAATTGGAAGAAAGAGATCAACAGGAAGTAGCCGGTTATTTTGAAACGCTGGAATTGATAGCGGAGTCTTTCCGAGATATAGATATTACTGAGAATAACCTGAAACACTTGCATAATACCTTAATGAAGCATAGTGAAAAAGATGCCTGGCATAAAGGCAATTATAAACAACATAGCAATGTAGTGGAAGCAGAAAATCCTGATGGTTCAAAATATGTAATTTTTAAAACTACTGATCCAGGATTTGCCACTGAAGATGCAATGGCAAAATTGATAACATGGTATAAAAAAGATACAGAAACATTGCCCTTGATAAAAGCTGCTGTATTTGTTTATGACTTCCTGAGTATTCACCCATTTCAAGATGGTAATGGTCGTGTAAGCCGTCTATTGGGAACACTATTATTACTTAAGCATGGATACTCATGGGTACAATATGTAAGTTTTGAACATGAAATTGAAAACCGAAAATCCGAATACTATAAAATTTTAATGCAGTGTCAACGGCAAAGGCCAGGTGAAGATGTTTACCCTTGGGTGATGTTTTTTTTAGATTGTCTGAAAAATATACAAAGCCAGTTAATGGCAAAGCTTGAAGTACAAACAAAAAGCGGAAAGTTAACATTGAGAGAAAGAAAAATATACTCATTCATTGAAAATCATCCGGGTTCTAAATCCGGGGAAATTGCAGAAAAATTAAATATCCCATTGCCAACGGTAAAAAGAACACTTGCAGATATGGTTAAAAATAAATTACTGGCAATTCACGGTGCTGGTGCTGCCACGAATTATAGCATAGAAGGTACAGCTACAATAAAGAAAGACTTGATTATCCGGTTAACAAATGATGAAAGAAGAAAGGAATTTGTATTGACAAACCAAAGTTCATCAATTGAAATCAAAAGCATACTACTAACACCTTTGTTTGAATGGTCTGATCCTAATGAATGGGGTGGTCAACTTGCCAAAAATGGTTTGTATATACATGTTACTTGTGTAAGCGGTACTGCTCTGAAAGTTCAAGCGCCTCCGATTTTAATAAACCCGAGCCTCTATCATTTTAGACCGACTATCATATTGAGTCAGCCTATAAATATTCCAGCAGATATGTGGAACAAAGTGCCTTATAAAAAAGAATATCCTATACAAGTTACCATTGAGCTAATTGGTGCAAAAGAAAAATTTGATTTTGATGTTATGCTTGTTTATGATGAGGCATAAATAAAAATTGAACTGTATTAAGCCTTGACAGTATGTGTCAAACTAAAGTGTATTTATCGATATGAAACTCTACATAAAAAACATGGTATGCAGCCGTTGCAAAATGGTAGTGAAAGCAGAGATTGAAAAAGCAGGCTTACAGCCTGCATCAGTAGAATTGGGCGAAGTTGAGTTGAAAGGTGAGCCAACCAAACCACAATTACAACAATTAAATACATCACTCAAAGCATTAGGTTTTGAAATGATAGACGATAAAAAAATACAAACCATCGAAAAAATAAAGAACGCCATCGTTACATTAGTACATCATTCAGACCACGATATAAAAACAAACTTATCTACTTACATCACTTCACAAATTCATCAGGATTATAATTATTTAAGCAACCTGTTTTCCGAAGTAGAAGGCACAACCATTGAAAAATATTTTATTGCCCATAAAATAGAAAGGGTAAAGGAATTATTAGTGTACAACGAATTGACGTTATCAGAAATTGCCGACCAATTGGGTTACAGCAGCGTTGCTTATCTGTCCAACCAGTTCAAAAAAATAACAGGGCTTACACCGTCCTACTTTAAGTCGTTGAAAGAAAACAAACGTAAGAATATAGAAGAACTTTAAATCTTACAACTCTTATACAAAATTCCACAACAACAGCGGCAATACCGTAATCTAACTTTGTGTCAAAGAAAATACAATGACACACACTTATAAAGTTACCGGAATGACCTGCGGCAGTTGCGAAGCAAAAGTAAAAAGCAGTTTGCTCATGCTGCCCAATGTTACAGAGGTAGAAGTTTCAAAAGAAAAACAGACAGCTACCATCAGCATGGATAAGCATATTGCGTTAGCAACATTTCAAAATGCGTTGGATAAAAAATATACCATCACGGCAATGGAACACAACGAAACAGCAGAACAGGCAAAAAGTTGGTTAGCCACTTACAAACCCATCCTGTTGATTTTTGGCTACATCACTACCATTGCAATTATAGCTGCTACCCAGCACAATAATTTTAACTGGATGTACGGTATGAATATTTTTATGGCAGGCTTCTTTCTTACATTTTCATTCTTTAAAATGCTTGATTTAAAAGGCTTTGCCGACAGCTATGCCATGTACGATATTGTGGCACAGAAAATAAAAGCATGGGGCTTCATTTATGCCTTTATCGAACTCGCTTTAGGCATTGCATACGCAACGGGCTTTCAGCCCTTGCTTACCAATATTGTTACCTTAACAGTAATGTCGGTAAGTATCTTAGGCGTTCTGCAAGCTGTGTTCAACAAGCGTAAAATCCAATGTGCCTGTTTAGGGGCGGTTTTCAACCTGCCCATGAGTACGGTCACCATTATAGAAGATGCTTTGATGATGGCAATGAGTGCAGCTATGCTGTTTGCAATAGCTTAACCGTTGGTTTATACCGTGTTTTTAAATAGTAGTACCTTTATCAAAGTAAATAATGAGTAAAGCACTTTCCATACAACTAAAAGCAGCCTTCCTGCTCATCATATTCAGCCTGAATATGTTTGTGGGCTTTGCCTGTGCTGTTGGTGTGGATATGGGCTTTAATACCACTCACCACCACGAAGAAGAAGCAACGGAAGTACATGTACATGCCGATGGCAAGAAACATCATCACAAAGAAGCCGAACATAAACATTCGCAGAAAGACGGCAAAGATGATTGCTGCAATGATAAAGTAATAAAACTTTCACAGGCAGATAAGGCAGTTCCGCAAGCTGCAAAATTATTAAGCCCCGTATTTTTCACTGCATTTGTTGCAACGTACTATAACATCAATATTACCTACGCTTCGCAGGTAAATACATCTACAAAATATTTTGTCCGTGGGCATCACCCACCCATTCCCGACATACGCATAGCTATTCAGAGTTTCCAGATATGATTTGATTTTATGTTTTTCAGCATGAGGGGTATTGTTATGCCCGTAATTATTGTATTCAACATAAAAATTAAATCAGAATGAAAAAGATATTTTTAATGCTTGCGTTAATCGCAACCGCATTTACTCAAAACAGCTTTGCACAGGATAGCACAAAAACACAACCTGCACAATTACTCAATGCTTACTATAAACTAAAAGATGCTTTAGTAAGCAGCAACGCTACATTGGCTGCCGCCAATGCAGACGAATTGGTAAAAGCCATCAATGCCACAGATAAGCAAACCGTAAATGATGATACCAGGGCAAGCCTGTTAAAAGATGCAGGTGCTATTGCCCAATCAAAAGACATCAAACAGCAAAGGGAAAAATTTGCAACCTTATCAAACGATATGTTTGAGTTGGCAAAAACGGTAAAGCTATCTGCCGACCCTGTTTACCAGCAATATTGCCCCATGAAAAAAGCATCATGGTTAAGCAATGATAAGGCAATCAAAAATCCTTATTACGGCAGTGCCATGCTTACCTGTGGCAGTGTAAAAACAACTTTATAATTTATTCACCTGCTTACAGCCTTTCAGTAACTGAAGGGCTAACGGCATTATTTAAAACAAAATCAAAATGAAAAATATAATTATTGGCATAGCAATAGCTGCCACAACTTTAGCAGCCTGCAACAGCGGCAACAATAAAAATGCGGATACAAAACAAAATACTGAAAACAAGGACACAGCCATAGCAACCCATCTGCAGGCAACAACCGATACAGCAGGCACACAAACCACTACTGCATTTCCTGCCAAAGAAATAATTACAGGCTACCTGCAATTGAAAAATGCTTTAGCAAAAGATAATGGCAAGGATGCAGCCACAGCAGGCAATACAATGGTTGCAACATTGGCAAAAGTGGATATGAAAAGTTTACCGGAAGCACAGATGAAAAGCTATATGGATATAGCCGATGACCTGAAAGAACATGCAGAACATATAGGAGCAAATGCAGGTAAAATAGAACACCAGCGGGAGCATTTTATAATGATGAGCAAAGACATGGCAGACCTCATAAAAACCTTTGGTAATGGCGGACAAACCTTATACAAAGATTTTTGCCCGATGGCAAACGATGGCAAAGGGGCAATATGGATAAGCGAAGTAAAGGAAATAAAAAATCCATACTTAGGTAGTAAAATGCCCGATTGTGGTTCAGTAAAAGAAACCATCAAATAACCATGAGCCGGATAAAGAAAATACTATTGGCTTTGCTTATTGTATTTGTTGCAATTCAATTTATACAACCTGTTCGCAATAAAAGTGAGCAGGTATTGCCAACAGACTTTGCAGAGGTTTTGGTTGTACCAAATAATGTTCAAACCCTTTTGCAAAATGCCTGTTACGATTGCCATAGTAATAACACCAATTACCCGTGGTATTCAAACATTCAGCCAATGGCATGGTTGATGGCAAGCCATATAAAAAACGGAAAGGCAAAATTGAATTTTAGCGACTTTGGCAACAACACCACCCGAAAGCAGATAAGTAAGTTGAAAGAAATTGCAAACCAAATTAAGGATGATGAAATGCCAATATCTTCTTACAAGGCTATGCACAAAAAAGCAAATCTTACCAAAGAAGAAAAATCGGCAATCATGGATTGGATGAACAAAACAGCAGACAGCCTTTCAACAGGAAATTAAAAGCAATGCGTAAAATAAAACAAATATTAATCAGCATTTTCAAAGCAATCTTTATTCGCAAAAAAAATTGTTGCAAATAAAATTATTTATATGGAACATCAACACGAAGAAAATAAAGAAACCCATGCGGGGCATGATATGAGCAATATGCAGCATGGAGCAAACCCATCAATGGGAATGGCAGGGCATAATCACCATGCCATGATGATTGCTGATTTTAAAAAGCGATTTTATGCAGTGCTTATCCTTACAATTCCAATCATGTTGCTATCAACCATGATACAACATTTCATGAACGTTAATTGGCAGTTTGCAGGTTCTCAATACATACTATTTGCATTATCCACCGTTGTATTTTTTTATGGCGGATTTCCATTCTTAAAAGGATTGGTTAGCGAAGTAAAAGCAAAGAACCCCGGCATGATGTTTTTAATTGGCTTCGCCATTACAGTTGCATACATATACAGCGTTGCAATTGTATTTGGCTTACAGGGCATGGACTTTTTTTGGGAATTGGCAACTCTAATCCTCATTATGCTTTTAGGGCATTGGATAGAAATGAAATCAGTTGCAGGGGCTTCAAAAGAATTGGAACTATTAGTACAGCTAATGCCTGCCGATGCACACATGGTAATGCCAACTATGGTACATGATGTAAAGACAGATACACTAAAAGAGAACGATATTATTTTAGTAAAGCCAGGCGAAAAAGTGGCGGCAGATGGTATAATATTAGAAGGCGAAAGTTACCTCAACGAAAGTATGCTCACAGGCGAAAGCAAACCGGTACAAAAAGTAAAAGGCGATAAAGTAATTGCAGGAGCAATCAATGGCAATGGCTCAATAAAAGTTACCGTTTCTCATGCTGCAAAAGACTCTTATTTATCACAGGTTATAAAGTTGGTGGACGATGCACAAAAATCAAAATCAAACACACAGTTATTAGCAGACAAAGCTGCAAGATGGCTATCCATTATTGCATTGGTTACAGGCATTGCTACATTTTTATATTGGTATCTCACAGGGCAATCGTTAGCTTTTGCAATGGAACGCATGGTTACAGTAATTGTTATTTGTTGCCCTCATGCTTTGGGTTTGGCAGTCCCGTTGGTGGTTGCAAAATCAACAGCACTATCAGCAAAAAATGGTTTGTTGATTAAAAACAGAACAGCCTTTGAGAATGCAAGAAAAATAACCACCATAGTTTTTGATAAAACAGGAACATTAACCGTAGGCAAATTTGAAGTGTCAAAAATTGTTTCGCTGCAAAAAGAGTTGAACGAAAATGAAATCATTCGCCTTGCATCAGCATTAGAACAAAAATCAGAACATCCCATTGCAACAGGCATCTTACAAAAAGTAAAAGACTTATCAATCACTATTCCTGCAACAGAAAATTTCAATGCCATCACAGGCAAAGGAGTGGAAGCAACAGTTGAAGGCAAAAAAATATTAGTAGTCAGTCCGGGATATTTAAAAGAAAACAATTTGGCAATACCCGTAAGCTTTACTGCTAACGATACCGAAACTGTTGTATTTGTAATTGTCAACAATCAGTTGTCGGGTTATATTGCTTTGTCCGATGAAATCCGTCCTGAATCAGCCGAAGCAATCAAGACCTTGAAAGAAAACAATATTAAATCCATTTTGCTTACAGGCGATAACAACAAAGTTGCAAAAAGTGTAAGCGACACTTTAGGCATGGATAGTTTTATTGCCGAAGTATTGCCACATCAAAAATTAGAAAAGATAAAAGACTTGCAATGCAAAGGCGAATTTGTTGCCATGACAGGCGATGGCGTAAACGATGCACCGGCATTGGCAATTGCAGATGTAGGTATTGCTGTTGGTAGCGGCAGCGATATTGCAGCAGAAACCGCAGGTATCGTTTTAGTAAACAGCAACCCGAAAGATATTGTAAGCCTCATTCTATTTGGCAAAGCCACTTACCGTAAAATGATACAGAATTTAATTTGGGCTACAGGTTACAATGTTATTGCATTGCCTTTGGCAGCAGGTGTTTTATATAAGCAAGGCATTTTATTAAGTCCGGCAGCAGGAGCAGTCTTAATGACTGTAAGTACAGTTGTTGTGGCTATCAATGCAAGTATGTTATCAGTAAAAAAGTAAAAAATCAACAATGAAAAAAATAATAGCAATAATATTCCTTCTTGCCTCTTATTCCCTTGCACAAGCACAGGATATGAAAGGCATGGACATGAGTAAGAAAGATACAAAACAACAGCCGCAGCCTGTTACTTATACCTGCCCCATGCACCCGGAGATACATGCAGCAAAGCCCGGAAACTGTCCTAAGTGTGGTATGAAGCTGGTAAAGGAAAAACCAAAGCAGGTAAAGCAGCAGCCGGTGCAAAAGCATGATAATATGCAAATGACTAAAGACACTACAGCACCGGTAACCTACACTTGTCCAATGCATCCCGAAATACATGCAACAAAGCCGGGTAATTGCCCTAAGTGTGGAATGAAGCTAATTAAAGAAACGGCTAAAACTACAATGCCGCAAAAGCATGATGAAATGCAAATGGGCGACACAACAAAAAAAATGAATAACATGGATGGCATGAACGATATGCCCATGCCCAAAGCGGATGTAGGGGTAATAAAAACTATTCCCAACAATATACCACCAAGAACAGTGCGGTACGATTTATACATTGCAGATACCACGGTAACATTTGGCAAAAAATCAAAAAGAGCCATTGCAGTAAATGGACAGATACCCATGCCCACCCTCACATTTACCGAAGGCGATACCGCAGAAATTTATGTACACAACAATTTAAACGAAGAAACATCTTTACACTGGCACGGCTTGTTCTTACCCAATCAATACGATGGTGTGCCTAACCTTACACAAATGCCCATCATGCCACACACAACACATTTGTACAAGTTCCCGATTATTCAAAGTGGTACACATTGGTATCATAGCCACACAGGTTTGCAGGAGCAAATCGGCATGTATGGCATGTTCATTATGAACAAAAGAAAAGAATGGGATATACCAACCATACCCGTTTTATTAAGTGAATGGGCAGACATGAAGCCTGAAGAATTACACCGTAGCTTACATGCAGCCACGGATTGGTTTGCCATACAAAAAGGCAGCACACAAAGCTATACAGAAGCGATAAGGACGGGCAATTTCAAAACAAAAGTTACAAACGAATGGAAGCGGATGAATGCAATGGATTTAACCGATGTGTACTACGATAATTTTTTAATCAATGGTAAAAACCAAAACGAACAACCACAATTTAAAGCAGGCGATAAAGTACGGTTGCGTATTGCAAACGGTGGTGCATCCGATTATTTTTGGCTCACTTATGCAGGTGGTAAAATTACAGTTGTGGCAACTGATGGCAACGATGTAGAACCGGTAAAAGTAGATAGATTAATAGTAGCAGTTTCAGAAACATACGATGTAGTAGTAACCATTCCCGATAACAAGAGCTACGAATTTTTAGTTACACCCGAAGACCGTACAAAACATGCTTCGCTTTGGTTGGGTAGTGGCGAAAAAGTACCTGCCGTAAAAATGAGCCGTCCAAAATATTTTGCAGGCATGAAAATGATGAACGACATGATGGACATGAAAGGCAACATGATTGAAATGGAAGGAATGAAGATGCAAAATCAGCAGATGGATATGAACACCGTAATGTACCCTGAAATAACCGGTGAAGAAAATCCAAAAACATCACAAAAAGAAACAACCATCCATTCAAACCATACCATGCAGATGCCAAACACTAACAGTATGCAAGGAATGAATATGGCTGCTGAAAGTTCAGACATAATAACACTTAATTATGGCATGTTGCGTTCACCGGAAAAAACAACATTGCCCCCTGGCACATTAAGAGAATTGAAATTTGATTTAACAGGAAACATGAACCGTTATGTTTGGACATTGGATAACAAGACGGTTTCAGAAAGTGATAAGATATTAATTAAAAAAGGCGAGAACCTAAGAATTGTTTTGTACAACAATAGTATGATGCGGCATCCCATGCACCTGCACGGTCATGACTTTAGAGTATTGAACGGGCAAGGTGATTATGCACCCATGAAAAACATTATTGACATTATGCCAATGGAAAGAGATACCATAGAATTTGCAGCAACCGAAAGCGGAGATTGGTTTTTTCATTGCCATATTTTATACCACATGATGAGCGGAATGGGCAGGGTTTTCAGTTACGAAAACTCACCGGCTAATCCTGAAATCCCCAATCCAAAATTGGCACAAAGAAAGTTGTTTGCAGATGACAGGATGTTTCATTTAATGGGAAGAGTAGGCATAGAAAGTAATGGCAGCGATGGCGAAGCCATGCTTGCAAATACCCGTTGGAAACTAAGCACACTTTGGCATTTAGGCTATCACGATATGCACGGCTACGAAAGCGAAACAATGGTAGGGCGTTACTTAGGTCGTATGCAATGGTGGTTTCCGTATGTTGGTTTCGATTATCACTATAAAGTAGAAGGCGGTCCCAAGAACATTTTCGGCAGCGAAGAAAAAAACTGGTTCGGTCAAACAAGCAATAAAAACAATCGTAAAACAGTAGTCGCAGGTATTGCATATACTTTACCAATGCTGTTCGTAGCTGATTTAAGGGTAGATGGCGATGGTAAATTCCGTTTCCAGTTTGGAAGAGAAGATATACCCGTTTCAAAAAGATTAAGAGCAAGCATGATGATAAACACTGACAAGGAATATATGTTAGGGTTAAGGTACATTGCCACTAAATACATTTCTGTTTCATCGCATTACGATAGCGATATGGCATTAGGTGCAGGTATCACATTCACTTATTAATCTTCAAACATTCATTTATAACAATTAAATTTTAAAATTATGACAGGTTATCATACTTACAAAACATGTATAGAAGCATGTTTAAAATGTACAACTATTTGTAATCACCCACATCATCATGCACACAGGAAGAAAATGTAAAAATGATGGCAAAGTGCATCAAGGTTGACATGGAATGTGCAGCTATTTGTTATGCAGCAGCACAGCTAATGAGTTTGGGCAGCGACAAAGCAAAGGAGCTTTGCCGGTTGTGTGCAGAGATGTGTGAAGCCTGTGGCACTGAATGCGGCAAACATGAAAATGAACATTGCAAAGAATGTGCAGCGGCTTGCAAGCAATGTGCTGAAGAATGCAGAAAAATGGCAGCTTAAACAATTTAGAGAATGCAGGCTTTACCTGTATTCTTTTCATTTTAAAATAATAACAAAATGGACAACAAACAAAATATGCAAAGTATAAAAGCGATGAGCTACAAAACGTTTTCTTTAATCATAGTCATTTCCTTTTTCATCATGTACTTAGTAATGTTTTTAAACATGGACATGTTAGACTACTACCACACCAGCGCAACACGTATTTACATGGCACTGTTAATGGTCTTACCAATGGCTGTAGTAATGATGCTGCTGATGGGAAAAATGTATCCGCATAAAAAAAATATATACATCAATCATCATCGGTAGCTTTGCTTTATTTGCAGTTATATTAGCGGCATTAAGAACACAAACACTAATCGACGATGTTCAATACATGAAAGCGATTATACCACATCAGTCATCTGCCGTCATGGTCGGCAAACATGCAGACATCAAAAACCCGGACGTGAAAAAACTTTCTGAACAAATTATTAAATCTCAGGAAAAAGAAATTGCACAAATGGAATCAGTTTTGAAACGAATGGACAAGTCGTAATTCTTTGTTTAACCAACAGAAGCACAATCTTCAGCTTTCATTGTGTCACTTTCTTGTACGTTTTGTAGTTCTATTGACCAATTTATTACCGCCCGGCAGCATACTTATTATTTCCAATGCCTGCCATTTTAAGCCTTCGGGCTTTTTTTTGACTTGGCTCACCCGAAAGTTAAAATGTGCCCAATCTTATTTAAGCATTTGCTTAAATACTTATTTCTATTATCTTTGCCTCATGGACAATACAACCTGTATAAGACTGTTTGCAGACCACGAACAAATAAATAATTGTAAGAGTAAATTAAAAACAGCTCAAAAATCATTTTATCAGCTATCAAACATATTGGCATTAGCAGGTAATGAAGTAAGACTGAAGATTATTTATTTATTGGAAGAGGAAAAAGAGTTATGCCCTTGCGACCTTGCAGACATTTTAGGAATGAGTATTCCGGCAATCTCACAACATTTAAGAAAATTGAAGGATGGTAATATTGTAGTAACAAGAAAAGAAGGACAGACAATTTACTACTCTCTAACACAGGAAAATCTAAAGATTTTAAAACCATTCTTTAAACACATCAACGTACAAACCCAAAAACTGGAAACAGTATGATAAGTATAAAATCACCGGGCACTTTCAGTAGCGCAGGTTTGTAGTGCATTGTGCTGGAGGTTACACAAGTGCAGCAGCCAGTTCATTAATAAATTCTCTATTGAATAGTACCGTAAAAGTTTTAGATTTGGGTGAAGCGATTAAACAATTCCAATAAAGTAACATTATGAATATTTCTGAACAAAAGCATTGGGATAAGGTGTATAGTACAAAAGCTGAAGAAGAGTTAAGTTGGTTTCAACTTTATCCTAAAACCTCCATGGAGTTTGTAGAATTATTTAATCTTCCGCTTACTGCAAATATTATAGACATTGGTGGTGGCGATAGTCACTTTGTGGATGCCTTAATTGACAAAGGTTATCAAAATATTTGGATACTTGACATTTCAGCTAGGGCGATCGAAAGAGCAAAGCAAAGATTGGGTAAAAAAGCATCCAGAGTTAATTGGATTGTTTCAGATATTATAGATTTTGAATCGTCAGTACGATTTGATTTTTGGCATGATAGGGCAGCATTTCATTTCCTCACAACAGAAGATAAGATTTATAAATACGTTTCAATTGCTGAAGATACTATTAAAAAAGATGGCTATTTAATACTTGGCACATTTTCAGAAAGCGGTCCAACAAAGTGCAGTGGGTTAGATATAATGCAATATTCAGAAGCCTCCATGTCAGCAAGATTTGAAATAGCTTTTGACAGAGTTAAATGTGTTCAGGAAGATCACCTAACTCCGTTCAATACCGCACAAAGTTTTCTTTTCTGTAGCTTTAAAAAGCACTAATAAACATCTATGTTCGATTTTCGTCTTCAGGTCTTTAACACCGTTGCCAAACGCCTCAACTTTACGAAAGCTGCTGAGGAATTATTTATTACCCAGCCAGCAGTCACTAAACACATTCAGGAAATAGAAAATCATTTTAAAGTAAAACTGTTTGAACGCAACGGTACCAAAATAAAATTAACACCTGCCGGTGAAACATTGCTGCAACATACCGACCAGCTTTTTGCTGTGTACCGTAACCTGGAGTTTGAACTCAATACTTTTACGCAACAACACACCGGCAAGTTAAGAATTGGTGCAAGTACTACGGTAGCTCAATATGTACTGCCACCGGTGCTGGCAGCTTTTCATAAAAAATTCAACGATATAAAAGTTACGTTGACCATCAATAATACAGAGCAAGTTGAACAGGCTTTACAAAACAATAATATTGATTTAGGAATTATTGAAGGACAATCAAAAAACAATTTGTTTAAATATACCGAGTTTGTGAAAGATGAACTAGTGTTAGTAGCAAACATCAATCATCCGCTCGCTAAAAAAGATATGATTAAGCCGGAAGAACTACTAAAGATTCCATTACTGTTAAGGGAACCAGGTTCAGGCACACTGGAAGTTCTTGCACATGCTTTAAAACCCGTGGGTATAAAAATCTCCCAATTGCAAAACGAAATGGAGTTGGGTAGTACAGAAAGCATGAAGCTGTACTTATTAAATTCCAATGCAATGGCTTTTCTTTCCGTACATTCTATTTTAAAAGAATTACAAAACAAAGAATGCTGCATAATAGATGTAAAGGGCTTGACTATTGAGAGACATTTTTATTTTATTCAGCAACATGGACAAGCGGAAGCACTGCCGGACCTTTTTATGAAATTTGCCCGTCACTATAACATCAGGTAATGACAGATTACTAATAGCAATTTCTCTGCTGGTCCAACTATGATGAGCTTTGTGTTATCAAAACAAAGTAATCATCATGGAAGAAACAATAGTAATACCAAACAAACCAAAAAAAGAAAAACGTCTATTAGACCGCAGCATCACTACAAGAGAGGTAATATTTTTACTGGCAGTAGTGTTTTGTTTATCTCCGCTTATTACCCCACCCATTGCTTTATTAATGGGTTTGGTGATAGCACAATTTATCGGGCATCCTTATCTTCATCTAAATCATAAAGCCACTCATATTCTATTACAGGTTTCTGTGGTAGGATTAGGCTTTGGCATGAATGTTACCAGTGCCATGAAAGCAGGTAAAGAAGGGATAGTATTTACCATCGTTTCTATCATTGGCACATTGGTAATTGGGTTTTTAATGGGTAAGTTTTTAAAGATAGAAAAGAAAACATCTTACCTCATATCTGCCGGTACGGCAATTTGTGGCGGCAGTGCAATAGCTGCCATATCTCCTGTAATTAAAGCAGAAGAAAAACAAATTTCTGTGGCATTGGGCACCATTTTTATTTTAAATTCTATTGCACTTTTTCTATTTCCTTCTATTGGCCATGCCCTTAATTTATCTCAAACACAATTTGGTTTGTGGTGTGCCATCGCTATACATGATACCAGCTCTGTGGTTGGTGCAGCAAGCAAATATGGCACACATGCATTAGAAGTAGCCACCACTGTAAAGTTAGCCAGGGCATTGTGGATTATCCCCGTTGCATTCTTATCAACCTTTATTTTTAAGAATAAGGGTGGCAAAATAAAAATTCCTTATTTCATTGGATTGTTTGTTTTAGCGATGATTGTAAACACTTATGTGCCTTTTGTACAACAGTACAGCCATTACTTAACAGGCTTTGCCAAAGCAGGTTTAACCTTAACACTATTCCTCATCGGTTGCGGCTTATCACGTAAAGTGTTGCAGAGTGTAGGCTTTAAGCCATTGATACAAGGTGTGGTTTTATGGGTAATTATTTCTGCGGCGGCATTGTGGGCAGTAACCTCTTTAGCAAACTAAAAATATTTTTCACTTATAAATCGTAAATAAAATGACAACAGCAATTGGAATTACAGAACAGCACAGGCAGGAAGTAGCCACCGTACTATCCGCTCTTTTAGCCGATGAATTTGTATTGTATACTAAAACCCGTAATGCTCACTGGAACGTAGAAGGTGCCGACTTTCATGACAAGCATGTTTTTTTTGAAGAGCAATACCAACAGTTAGATGAAATAGTGGATAGCGTTGCGGAACGTATCCGTTCTATAGGGCACTATGCACCCGGCACACTTAGCAGTTTTTTAAAGCTCACCCATTTAACAGAAAAAACAGAACAGCCAAATAATAGTACAGGATTTATAAACGACCTGTTGGAAGAACATGAAAGCATCATTGTTTTTATAAGAAAAAATATTGACGACTTCAACAATAAATACAACGATGCCGGAAGCGGCGATTTTATAACCGGCCTAATAAAAGAACATGAAAAAATGGCGTGGATGTTAAGGGTTTCTTTAAATAAGTAAACTTAAATATTTACAATTATCAATAAATAAATAACAATGAAAAAAAATTATATCACAGGCATTACAGTAATGCTCTTTATTTCATTAAGCTTTCATGTACAAGCCCAGCAATCCTTTGATGGCGATATTAAAAACAATTCGCTTGCCATAAGTCCTGATGAAAGCATTGCAGTGGCTTCTTACAGCGACTCTGTAAAAGTAATAGTGTACAATATTAAAACGGGTAGAACTATCAAAAATATTGTTGGCTTTATTAATCCCAGAAATATTATTTTTTCTCCCGATGGACAAATATTTTATGTAACTGATAGTGGCCTTGGCTTGCTGATGGCGTATGATGCAGCCACTTTAAAAATAATTAAAACTTACCCGGTTGGTTATGGTGCGTTTGGAAGTACTATGAATAAAAACGGCGACCTTATTTTCATCAACAATGAAGCAGCAAGTACAGTAACAGTAATTGACCTTGTAAGCAAATCAGTTAAAAAAATTATTACAGGTTTTGCACAGCCCAGGCAGGGAGTTAAGTTAAATCCTGCCAATACTAAGCTGTACGTTACCAATTTTGCCAACGATAAAATTACTGTTGTTGATGTGGGCACTTTAAAAATTGACACTACTATTAGTGGGTTTAATAAAATAAGAGCTATCTCCATTACCAAAGACGGTAATACACTCTTTGCTGCCAATAGCGGCACCAATTCTATTGCTGTAGTAGATGTAAAGACAGGAAATATTATTAAAGAAATCTCCGTTGGCAAAGACCCTTATGGTGCTTCCTTATCGCCTGATGAAAGCATACTGCTGAGTGGTAATAAAATGGATAACACACTTTCTGTTATAGACATACCATCGCTTACAAATATAAAAACCATTACAGGCTTTAAAGAGCCACGGCAAGCCATCGTGTTTTCTAAAAATGGCAAACAGCTATATGTGTTGAATAACGACCTGAGTGTAAGTATTGTGAGCCTTGCAGCAAATAAAATTATAAGAACAATACAAGTGAAACAATAGCAATAAAAGATGCCTTATCACTTTAAGTTATCTTCCATTAAGTTTAACGATTTCTTTCCGGTACCGGTCGTTTCTACCTTTGAATTGTCAAAATAAAAAAACATTTTTAAACAAATAAAATACGAACAAAATGACAACAATTCAAACAGCAACAGCACCTGCAAACGAAGTGCCTGCTACAGCAAATCAGTTAAAGAAAATGCCACTGACGGTTCTAAAAAAGAGGTGGATTGATAATGATATTATTTTAAATATGGGCTTCAGGGAAAGCCTAGTAAGAGGTGCAATTGTATTGTTTCTTCCCTGGCCATTGCTGGCTATTAATCATGATTTATTACTTTATGCAGCACCTGTAATGTCTTATTTGTTAGTTACTGCATTGCTTCATTTTTGTTTTATAAAATATGCCTGGCAACATTGGATACTAAAAATGAAAACACCGGAAGTGTGTGATTTTGCCAAAGAAATGGATGTACCAGTAGATTCTATTTAGTACTAACTATCTCATCACTTTTGGTTATAGTCCATTATGCTTTATGATTTCTCCCTGGTATTTGCAGCCTCTAATTTTACAGCATTAAATTAAATAGTATGAAAGCAAATTGGTTTCCCATAATGTTGTTTATCATTATCACCATTGTAATTACAAATGAAAGTATTTCCGGTTATCAAAAAAGAAAACAACAGGAAAAAGACTTTGCAGCTTATGTTGCAGCAGAGCCGGTAGATACAGTGTGGCGTGGCTGGAATAAATATCAAATTCCCTATCAAAGCGATAGCGGAAAATTAATTTGGTATGGTCACGAATTGATTGCCAACACTTCCTACTATCTGGGGCCAAAAGGAACTGTAGCACATATTACCAATGGAATGAATTGCCAAAACTGTCACCTGGATGGCGGCACAATTCCTTACGGAAATAATTTTGGAAAAGTGTATGCTACCTATCCGCAATTCAGGGCAAGAAATAATGGTATGCAAAGTATTTACGACCGGGTGAATGACTGTTTTGAAAGAAGCCTGAACGGTAAACCAATGGACAGCAGCACTCATGAAATGCAAGCTATTTATGCCTATATGAAATGGCTGGGGGACGGCACACCCAAAGGCGATGCAAGAGGTGGCACAAGTATTATGAAGATAAAATATTTAGATGTTGCTGCCAACCCTGCTGCCGGTCAGCAGGTGTACATAGCTAAGTGCCAAAGCTGCCATGGAGATAAAGGGCAGGGGCAAATAAACTACGAACAGACAGGCTACAGCTATCCGCCATTGTGGGGAGAACATAGTTATAATGATGGTGCTGGTTTGTACCGCCTTAGTAGTTTTGCAGGCTTTGTAAAAAACAATATGCCTTTTGGTACAGATTACCACGACCCGAAACTAACCGATGAAGAAGCCTGGGATGTGGCCGCTTTTGTAAACAGCCAGCCAAGGCCACATAAAGACCAAAGAGCCGACTGGAAGAATATTTCTAAAAAGCCTGTTGACTTCCCTTTTGGACCATATATTGATACGTTCACAGAACAACAACATAAGTACGGCCCTTTTAAACCTATCAACAATTTTAATAAATCAACTAAATAAAAATTATGAAAAAGTTATCAATCGCCCTGCTAAGCATTGTATTATTTACAACAGCAGCAAGCGCACAAACAACTGACAAAGCTTTAGAAAAAAATGCGGCCTTTACAGGTGCAAAAGCAAATCAAAAAATGTATCATGCTATCTACCAGTTAGATAATGCCGATGAAAAAATTATTGGAAAGGCTATCCGGAATATCAATAACGCACTAAACGACCCAAGGCTTGCCGGTAAAATAGAAATTGAATTGATTGCTTTTGGTGGTGGTACAGATGCTTACATGAAAGGAAGTAAATATGAAGAAGATTTAAAGGCACTTGTACAAAAAGGGGTGATTGTAGCTCAATGTAACAACACCTTAAAAGAAAGAAAAATAACCCGTGACCAGTTGTACGATTTCATCGCTATTGTGCCCAGCGGTAACGGAGAACTTATCATTCGCCAGGCAGAAGGCTGGTCTGTAATTAAACCATAATTTTTATCAAACAAAAAATATACAATGAAAAAGATATTGACCGCAGCTTTACTCGTAAACATTTTTATAATGACAGCACATGCACAAGACCATCGCTTTGACCCACCCTGGAATACACCTCCTGCCAGCGCTGTACCTTTTACTGTTCCCGGTGTTGACAATGTACCCGATTTATTTGGTGATATTAATAACCCTGACCTGGTAGTATTTTTTGGCGGTAACCAGTTTATGGTAATTGATGATTTAATTGCAGCATTTAAAAAAGCTTATCCGGCTTACAAAAAAGTATTTGTTGAAACCTTGCCTCCGGGCATACTGGCCAAACAAATTGAAGGGGGCTCCATCACCATTGGAAACATGCGGATTGACCTTAAACCGGATATATACACCGCAGGTAAAAACAGGATTGACCAAACGCCTGAATGGTTTAGCAGAATAGAAGTGTATGGCAAAAACAGGCTGGCCATTATGGTGCAAAAAGGTAATCCAAAAAATATAAAAGGGTTGGCAGATTTAGGAAGAATGGATGTTCGTATCAGCATGCCCAACCCGGAGTGGGAAGGCATTGGAAAAAGAATTGAAGAAGCGTATGTGAAAGCAGGTGGTGAGTCGCTTAAAAAAACAATCATGGAAACAAAAGTTAAAGACAGCACCACTTATTTAACTCAAATTCATCACCGCCAAACACCGATGCGTATTTTATATAATCAATCTGATGCTGCCCCGGTTTGGTACACAGAAGCATTTTACCAGGCCATGATTGGCCATCCGGTAGAAATGATTGAAATACCAGCAACAGAAAATATTGAAGCCATATCAGTTGCAGGCATGTTAAAGGCAGCACCGCACCAACAAGCGGCAAAAGACTTTATGGATTTTATGGTGAGTGCAGCAGGAAACGCTGTTTATAAGAAATACGGATTTATAACAGAATAATTTAAACGAAAATAAAAATTATGAAAAAGCTATTTATAAGTATGGTTCTATTAACCGCAGGATTGTTTTCTACAGCACAGCAAAATGATACCTTGTATGTATATGGACCCGGTGGACCACAAGCTGCAGTGGCAGAGTGTGCTACTGTGTTTTCTAAAAAAACCTCAATACCGGTAAAAGTAATTGCCGGCCCGGAAGCCAAGTGGATTGACCAGGCAAAACATAATGCTGACCTGGTATTTGGTGGTGCAGAATATATGCTCACTCAATTTAAAATGCAGCATCCGGGATTAATGGACAGTACTACCCGGACTGAATTGTACAAAAGGGCTGCAGGTATTTTAGTACGCCCCGGTAACCCTAAACAAATAAAGACGCTTAAAGACTTAACCAGACCAGGCATCAATATTTTAGAGATTACAGGTGCAGGGCAACTCGGTATGTGGGAAGATTTGGCAGGTAAACAAAATTTAATTGGAGGCATCCAAAAAAATATTAAAGGTGCTTTTGCCAACACAGCTTTAGCCATTGATGCATGGAAAAGTGATACCAAATATGATGCGGTAATTATTTTTGCTTCATGGTACCTGAGGTTAAAAGACGTTTCACAATTGATTAAAATTCCTGTTGCTCAAACAGTTTACCGGGGAACACCAATTGCCATTACAGCCATCACAAATAAAAAAGATAAAGCACAACAGTTCATACAATTTCTAAAATCAAATGAAGGGCATGTAATTTTTAAAAAATGGGGATGGGAATAAACGTTTAGTAAATTCCGTTTTACAAAAAAAATCATGAGCAAACATTCTCCGTATTTATTAAAAGGGTTTTTAGCAGGATTAATTGCAATAACCGTTAACAAGATTGTGTAATATTACTTCTTGCTTCATATTGATGCACAGAGTGGAGGTATGCTAAAACTATGAATCAATTGGTAAAAAATGGATACTGTAAAAATATGTATATGCCACTGAACCTGGCAAACGAAAATAACTCTTTCTTGTATGGATAAGAAAGCTGTGTAGGAAGTAGATAATAAATATGAGTTAACATAGTATAATAATTATAGCCAACGGGTGCGACATAAATAGAAATCGCTAACTCCTTTTATAGATGGCATCAGCGCCGTTACTTTAACAACTTTCCCAATTCGTCAGTATTAGGTAATATTCCTTTCATTTCAAGAGGCGTTTGTTTAGACGTTTTATAGGTAGCCACACCCATTGCTTTATCAAAACTCTTAATGGCAAACTCGACCACAGTGTTATTTTTTTCCTTGCAAAGCACAATACCAATACTGCTGTTTTCTTGCTGTATTTTCACTTTTTCATCCAGCACATTCAAGTAAAAATTAAGTTGACCTGCATCTGCTGGCTTAAATTTTCCTTTTTTTAATTCAAAGGCTACCAGGCATTGCAGGTGTCGGTTGAAAAATAAAAGGTCTATAAAAAATTCATCTCCATCCACCTCAAGCCTGTATTGGTTGCCGATAAAACAAAATCCTTTACCCATTTGCAGGATAAAGTTTCGGATATTTAAAACTACCTGTTGTTCAATATGCCGTTCGTCATCCAACTCATCACCGCCAATAAAGTCGAGCAAATATTCATCCTTAAATACTTTTAAAGCGGAAGGTTTTAATGACTCATTAAGTGTGTTATGAAAATTATTAGGAAGCCTACCTTCCTTGCTAAAGAGGTCATTGTCAATATGGTGTTGCAGCACAGTTAAAGACCAGAAACTAACCGCAGAAGATTGGATATAGAATATCCTAGCCTCCCAACCCTTAATCTTTGTGAGAATTGTAAAATGGTGGGAGAAGCTAATGCCAAAAAACGCTCCGTAAAAGTCTTTGTTTTCAATTTGGTTCGACAGCAACGAACTAATTGAAAAAGTATCTCCAGAATCTAGTTGCACAAATTGGTTCGACAGTGTCGAACCAATTGTCAGGTGAGGAGAATAGGCTTCAGCGAAAATCCTAATCTTTTTAAGGTTGCCAGGCGAAAATCCTTTTAATCCGGGTAGTTCCTTTTGCAGGTCTGTCGAAATCTGGTCAAGCACCTTGGCTCCCCATTTTTGAGCCTTAATCTTATCAGAAATCATCTTCCCAGTTCTGAAATAAAGTAGGAGTTGCTCCCTGTTTGCGAGTCTTGCCGCTACATAGCGGCTTTGTACAATTTGTGTCTTAATGGATTGAATGAATTCCACGTAATTTTTGTCAATTTTCATATTTGCCATTGTTATTCAAGTATTGGTATTAAAAGAAAGAACCTAAAGCATTGATTGTTAGGCAACGATGCCTGCCAATCGCTTTAGGTCCGTGATAAATAAGTTCGAAAATTGTACAGGGAGGACGACTTCACTAGATAACAGGCAATCACCTTGATGGTTGCTTGTTTTGTTTTTGTCTGAACTGCCAGCCAAAAAAAGGATTGCGGCGAATAGTGACTTTACTCTTGTGGTTGGAACTGTGTTGCTTTTCTTATCATACAAAATTCAGTCATCGTTTTATTGATTAAACATAGTTCTTAAACTTTCTTCATTGTTAATCATGATACTTTTATTACTGGTAACGATAAGTTTTTCTTCCGCCATCTCTGTCATCATTCTGAATACAGTTTCATAAGTAGTACCTGCAAGGGATGCAATATCCTGGCGGCTGAGTGAAATATCAATAGCACCATCTGCAGTTTTACCAAATTTTTCCTGCAGCATCAATAACACTTGTGCCAGGCGCCCTTTTACTGACATGTGTGCAAGGTTGCGCATATTTTTTTCTGATTCCTGTAATTCTTCTGCAAAGAACATCAGTAATTTCAACGCGAAATCATGATTTACTTTTAGAGTGGCCTGGAAGAATTCGAGATTGATATAACAAAGTGTACAGTCTTCCAATGCGGTGCCGGATACCGGATAAACAGTACTGTTGCCAAGGCCACGATGCCCGAGGATAGCACCTTTTCCTGCTATGCGCAAGATCAGTTCTTTGTCATCGCCCCATTTCTTGTGAACTTTTGCTTTGCCCTGGTTAATAAAATAAATTCCTTCAACAGCAGATCCTTCTTCAAAAATAATGGTGCCTTTTTTTGCAAGGATTGTTTTACGTTGGGCATCAATGGCGGGCAGCCATTCTTTTATACAAAGTGTGCATAAAAAGCAGGATTGCAGGTCGCAGTTGTGTTTACTGTTTTTCATGCCAGGCACTATTCTTATAATTGTTTGTACTGCAAGTATACTGCTTATAGACTTATGGTGCAGGATTTATATAACCTGGTTTTTATAATCACCCTTTATTTTGATTGTTTTTACTTCTTTTGCCGCAATTTGTAAAACGGCCGCAAGGTTTACAACTTCTCCGATAATAATAATAGCAGGATTAGTGAGGCCGGCATATTGCGAACGAAAGGCGATGTCCCTTACTTTGCCAGTTACCATTTTTTCTTTTGTGGTAGTACCATCCTGAATAATGGCTACAGGCGTTTCGCTTTTGCCGTATTGTGCGAATATTTCCATAATAGGTTCCAGTTTACTCATCGCCATTAAAATAACAACCGTAGCAGAAGATTGGGCAGCAAGTTTTATATCGGAAGAAATTTCTCCGGATTGCGTAGTACCCGTTGTTACCCAAAAGCTTTCGTTAATGCCCCTGCAGGTAAGCGGAATCATTTTAGACGCAGGTACTGCTATGGCACTTGAAATCCCCGGAATGATGGCAATGTCAAACCCCGCAGTTGTTGCGGCTTCAATTTCTTCCTGCGCACGGCCAAAAACAAATGGGTCACCGCCTTTTAACCGGACAATATTTTTGTTCTTTGTTCCATACATAATAATACGGTCATTGATTTCCTGTTGTGAAAGTGCATGACAGCCAAACCTTTTACCCACAAACTCTTTAACAGCGCCTTTTTTTGCGTAGTTCAATAATTCTTCATTCGCCAGGGCATCATACAAAATGACATCTGCTGCTTCAAGCACTTTAATGGCTTTGAGCGTAATTAGTTCAGGATCTCCTGGCCCGGCACCCACTAAAAACAAAGTTGTTTTCATATTATAAAAAATAAAATATAAAAAATATTATTGATTTAGATCGAATTTACTCATTTTGATCATATATTTATGATATAAATCATATTTAATGTTTATTTTTTTAATATTAAATAGAAATAAATATTATATATAATTTATTTTAATGTGATGATTGCCTGAACTATAGTCAAATCTAAAACTGGCAGATGATGAAAATTGTAGTTATCGGCAATGGCATGGTGGGTTACAAGTTTTGTGAAAAACTCATCTCAAATCAAGGAACTCACGACCTTGAGCTGGTTGTTTTTGGTGAAGAACCCCGTCCGGCTTACGACAGGGTACACCTGAGCGAATTTTTTGCCGGTAAGTCGGCAGAAGACCTTTCAATGGCACCCCTTCAATGGTATACTTCCAATAATATTGTCCTGCATTTATCAGATCCTGTTCAAAAAATAGACAGGCATCATCAAACCGTCCATTCGTTTAAAGGCATAGTAGAAAAGTACGATTACCTGGTACTTGCTACAGGTTCATCCGCTTTTGTTCCGCCATTACCCGGCGTTGAAAAAGATGGTGTATTTATTTACCGCACCATAGAAGATCTTGAAATGATGACGGCCTGGGCACGTAAAGCAAAAAAAGGAGCTGTAATTGGTGGTGGCTTACTTGGGCTTGAAGCAGCCAAAGCAATGATTGATCTGGGTGTTAGTGATACCCATGTAATTGAATTTGCGCCCCGTCTTATGCCAAGACAAATTGATGATGCAGGCTCCGGCATTTTGAAAAACAAATTACAACAACTTGGTCTCACCATTCACACCAATAAAAATACAAGCGCAATAACTGGAGAAAATTGTATTGCGGGGGTGCGCTTTTCTGACGATACAACCATAGATGTTGATATGCTGGTTATTTCAGCCGGCATCAAGCCGCGTGATGAACTTGCAAAACTGGCTGAACTTGAAACAGGGCCACGCGGGGGCATTGTTGTAAATGAAAAATTACAAACAAATGATCCTTTAATCTATGCAATTGGCGAGTGCGCCCTTTATAATAGTATGATTTACGGACTGGTGGCGCCGGGCTATGAAATGGCGGAAGCTGTTGCTGCCAACCTGCTGGGTGGCAATAAAACATTTACCGGCTATGATATGAGCACCAAGTTAAAATTGATTGGTGTAGATGTTGCCAGTTTTGGTGAACCATTTATTACAGGCACTGAAATTCGAAGTGTTGTTTTTGAAGATTCCTTGAAGGGTATTTATAAACGAATAAACATCAGCGCAGACGGCAAACAATTACTGGGAGGAATACTTGTAGGTGATGCCGAACAATACAATATGTTATTGCAAACCTGTAAGAATAAAACAGTATTGCCTCCCAATCCGGAAGATATGTTGTTGGGCGTGAGAAACGGAGAAGCGGAAGCGGGCGCCGGTGTTTTGGGTTTGCCGGGGGGAGCAGTCATCTGCAGTTGCGAAGGCATTACAAAAGATGATATCTGCAATGCAGTTACAAAAGAAAGTTGCGAAACAATTGAAGCCATAAAAAAATGTACCAAAGCCGGAACGGGTTGTGGTGGTTGTGTGCCAATGGTGAAAGACATTATGGTGCATACCATGAAAGCACAGGGAAAATATGTACGCAATGTGCTTTGCGAACATTTTAATTACAGCCGTCAGGAATTATATGATCTGGTAAAAATTCACGGGTTAAAAACGTACGATGAAGTGCTGGACGTACTTGGTAACGGGCATGGTTGCGAGCAATGCAAACCACCGGTTGCCTCGATACTGGCGAGCCTTTGGGGTGAAATGATTTTGAAAAACGGCAATGCAACTGCACAGGATAGTAATGACAGGTTTCTTGCCAACATACAAAAAGGTGGTACTTATTCAGTCGTACCACGGATACCCGGTGGTGAAATAACACCAGATAAATTAATCGTGATTGGAACCGTTGCAAAAAAATATAATCTCTATACCAAAATAACGGGTGGCCAACGCATTGATATGTTTGGCGCCCACCTCGGCGATTTGCCCGCAATATGGGAAGCGCTGATTGCCGCTGGTTTTGAAAGCGGTCATGCTTATGGAAAATCGTTGCGTACTGTTAAAAGCTGTGTGGGCAGTACCTGGTGTCGTTTTGGGCTACACGACAGCGTTAGTTACGCTATAAAAATTGAAGAACGCTATCGTGGTTTGCGTTCTCCGCATAAATTGAAAGGTGGGGTAAGCGGGTGTATACGGGAATGTGCGGAAGCCCAAAGCAAAGATTTTGGTATCATCGCTACAGAGAAAGGATGGAACCTGTTTGTATGCGGTAATGGAGGAAGCAAGCCACAACATGCGTTATTGCTTGGTACTGATTTGGATGACGAAACTTGTATCCGTTACATCGACAGGTTTTTAATGTTTTATATAAGAACAGCTGATCCACTAACGAGAACCGCTACCTGGTTAAACAAAATGGAAGGAGGTATTGATTACCTGCGCAATGTTGTAGTAAATGATAGTCTTGGCATGGGTGCGCAATGGGAAAGTGAAATGCAGGTATTGGTAGACAGTTATGAATGCGAGTGGAAAGCCGCTGTAGAAAATCCTGAAATAAGAAAACGATTTACACATTTTGTAAATGCGCCTGCAGAAAAAGATCCATCTGTACAGTTTGAACCCATGCGTGACCAGAAAAAAGTACCCGACTGGAAATAGATTAAGAATTTATACGCCTCACCGATTGCCTCCTCAACGATTGTTTGCCTTTTGATGTATTGTATGTTTAACAACCGTCTTTAATAAAGACCGGCGAAATAATTATTAAAACAATCGTTATGCAAACATTACCTGCCCAGCAATTACAACACTGGTTTGCCGCCTGCCGCACAGAAGATGTTCCGGAAAATGGTGGCGTATGTGTTAAGTACAAGGATGAGCAAATTGCGCTTTTTCATTTCACACGTAAAAATGAATGGTATGCCACTCAAAACCAATGCCCGCACCGGCAGCAAATGGTTTTAAGCCGTGGTATGATTGGTACTGCGGGCGAAGAACCTAAAGTGGCTTGCCCTTTTCACAAAAAAACATTTTCACTGCAAACGGGCCAATGCCTGAGCGGTGATGAATGCAGTATTAAAACCTACCACGTCAAGGTGGAAGAGGGTAAAGTATATATCAAAGTGCCCGAAGTTTAAAAATAATTCCTGCAGCAGGAAACTGTTTTTTAGGAAACAACATAAAAAAACCCGGCAGGTGTCGAAGTCTAACCGGGGAGTGTGATTCTAAATTGACAAACAACCTAAAACCAAAACAAAACTATGCTGAAAAAAATTAAAAAGCGGCATTTACTGCTGATTGTTCTGCTTTGCAGTGCAGCCGGCTTTACAGCCAAATCGCAGTTTACGCTTTCCGGGCAACTGAGAACCCGAACAGAAATTAGAAATGGGTTGGGAAACCTTGTTGTGAAAGGTTCCGGTGCAGCGGCTTTTACCTCGCAGCGGACAAGGCTGATATTCGGTTACAAATGGGACAGGCTTACGTTTGGCGTATCCGTTCAGGATGTAAGGGTATGGGGCCAGGATGCGTCATCCATTTCCAATGCAGACGGCAACCGGTTTATGCTGCATGAAGCATGGGCCAATTTAACACTGGCTGATAAAACAGATACTTCCATTAAGTTTAAATTGTTTGATGCGATGTCTTTAAAAATCGGCCGGCAGGAACTGAGTTACGATGATGTGCGGCTGATTGGCAACCTCGACTGGCTGCAGCAGGGGCGCCGGCACGATATGGCTTTACTAAAAACAGTGCACAAAGGCTGGCAGGTTGATATTGGCTACGCATTTAACCAGAATACAGATGCCTTTGGAACAACCGGTACTTCTTATGTGCCTGCCAATACCCCCGCCTATGTAAAGAACTCATTGGGCAATCTTGTGCCAACGCCTGCGGGGCTTATACCTCTGGCCAGTGCAGGCAACGCTGCGAATACCAGTATTAAGACGGGCTTGCCGGTGTTTACCAATCCGCCCAACACAAATGGCGGCAACCAGGATTATAAAAGTTTTACCAGTATATACATCAGCAAAAAAATAAAGCAAACCAAATTCTCTGGTTTGTTCTTCAATGACAATTTTGGAAAATACAAACTTGATTCATCAGGCAGCGCATCTGCGGGCTATGTATACGGACGCCGTTTTGTTTCCGCTGGTGCGGCAGACGAATTTGATTACACCGGCACCAACCACCGTTTTACATATGGATTGATGGTAAATACAAATATAGGTGATGGAAAAGGTTTTGGAAAGTTGGCTGTTCAGGCCGCTTACTATGCACAGTCAGGCAAAAACCGCGACGGCATTACAATGAAAAATGCGTATCACTATACCGTTGCTGTTTCATGGATAAAAGAAAGAATAAGTGTTACACCCGGCTACGATGTATTAAGTGGCAATGATGCAAATACTGCTGAAGATGAAAAGTTTGATCCGCTGTACGGAACTCCGCATAAGCATTGGGGTTATATGGATTATTTCTATGCAGGTACCGGTTCGCCAGCAGGTGGTCTGAATAATCCTTACCTGAAATTTAAATATACCGGCAAGGTTTTATCAGCCGGAATAGATCTGCACCACTTTTCTTTAAACAAAGACATGTTTAAAGCTGATGGAAGTCTTGTGGGAAAAGACCTCGGCAATGAAATTGATTTGCTCTTAAACTATAGTATGAACCGGTATACCAATATAGAACTGGGTTATTCTATGATGTATGCAAGCACCAACATGATTTTTGCAAAAGGGCAGGCAACTACAGATGCAGTTGCGGACACATACCGCAAAACAGGCACCTGGTTTTATGCCATGCTGAAATTCAGCCCGGATTTCTTTTCTGCAAAAACTGCAAAAGAAAAGTGAGAGGATTATTAAACAGGAACCAGCTGTACAGCTTTTTTTTAACCCAACAAAATTGAATAGCATGCAAACACAGATAAAACAACCACTTGACAAACTCAATATATTTTCCGGAAAGGGGATTCAAATGAAAACCTTTCATATAACATGGCTTACTTTTTTCTTTTGTTTTTTTGGATGGTTTGGTATTGCACCACTGATGCCCATCGTAAGAGCGCAACTGCATTTTGATAAATCACAAATCGGTAACATTACGATTGCTTCTGTTTCTGCCACTATCCTTGCAAGGTTACTCATCGGCCGTTTGTGCGATACACTCGGACCACGTTTATCTTACACCATTTTACTGATAGTTGGCGCAATACCAGTGATGACGATTGGCCTTGCCAACAGCTATGAAAGCTTTATCCTCTTCCGGTTTGTGATTGGCATTATCGGTGCCTCTTTTGTAATAACACAATTTCATACTTCTGTAATGTTTGCGCCAAACATTGTAGGCACTGCAAATGCAGTTGCTGGTGGATGGGGTAATCTTGGCGGCGGCGTAACACAATTGGTGATGCCATTAATTGCAGCTGCGTTTGTGGCACTTGGTTATGCTGATAAAGCCAATTCATGGCGATATGCCATGATAGTGCCCGGGGTTATTCTTTTAATTATGGCGTTTGTCTATTACCGTTATACAAAAGATACACCCGATGGCAATTATAGGGATATACAAAGAGTTTCAAAAGAAAAAAGGAAAGGCACATTTGTACGGGCAATGAAAGATTACCGTACATGGATACTTGCCCTGGCATATGCTGCCTGTTTTGGTATAGAGATTACAGTAGACAATGTAGCGGCTATTTATTTTGTTGACAATTTCAAAGCAACTGTAATTATGGCCGGGGCACTGGCCAGCATTTTTGGATGTATGAATTTGTTTGCCCGGGCACTGGGTGGCATTTTCAGTGATAAAGTTGGCAGGCAGTATGGCTTGCGCGGCAAAGGTTTACTCCTGGCTGTTTTTCTTGTACTGGAAGGTTTGGGCATCATGTTGTTTGCAAAATCAGGCAATTTATCGATGGCCATTGTTTCAATGCTGTTGTTTGCTTTGTTTTTAAAAATGGCCAACGGCTCAACTTATTCAATTGTGCCTTTTATTAATAAAGAAGCCATTGGCAGCGTAGCTGGTATTGTTGGTGCCGGCGGTAATATAGGCGCCATGCTGGTTGGATTCCTGTTCAAATCAAAAAATATTTCTTACACCCAGGCCTTTACGTATATCGGTATTGGGGTAGCTGTAATTGGTTTGCTTGTTCTTGTTACAAGGTTTTCAGTAGTAGCAAAAGAAGAGGTAGTCAGGAAAGAAATAGCAGAACCCTCATTTGCCTGAAGTCTGATCATTTAAATTTTTTGTTTGAGACAACACAGACATACACCCGTTTTATCATCTCACACCTCTGCAGGTATTAAAACCACCTGTTGTTATTGTGGTGTTGGCTGTGGCATTGTGTTACACAAAGAGAAAAACGGTAGTCTTCACGCAGAAGGCGATAAAGATCATCCTGTTAACAAAGGCATGTTATGCAGTAAAGGAATGAATCTTCATTATACAGTGATGGATAAAAGCGACCGCTTGCTGTATCCTGAAATGAGGTATGCAAAAAGTCAACCGCGGCAAAGGGTTTCCTGGGATACTGCACTGGAAAGAACGGCTGCAGTATTCAAAACACTGATTGAAAAATACGGACCTGATTCAGTGGCTTTTTATGCATCAGGCCAATGCTTAACAGAAGAGTACTATGTGGTCAATAAACTTATCAAAGGATTTATTGGCAGTAATAATATTGACACCAACTCCCGCCTCTGCATGAGCAGCGCCGTAGTTGCGTACAAAATGAGTCTGGGCGAAGACAGCGTACCCATCAGTTATGACGATCTTGAACTGGCAGATTGTATTTTTGTAGCAGGTGCCAACCCCGCATGGTGCCATCCCATTTTGTGGAGAAGGATAGAAGCAGCCCGTGAAAAAAATCCTGAACTGAAAATTATTGTAAGCGATCCGCGTAAAACACAAACCTGTTCGGCCGCCAATATTCATTTACAATTGAACCCGGGTACAGATATTGTATTGCACCACGCCATTGGGCGTTGCCTTATTGAAGAAGGAGATATTGATGTTGAATTTATCCAGCAGCACACGGAAGGTTTTGATAAATATGCGCATACTGTTTTTGAAAGAACGGTTGCGGAGGCTGCGCTGATATGTGGGGTAGCTGAGATGGACATACGTAAATCTGCCTCGTATATCGGCGCTTCAAAAGGTTTTATCAGT
The DNA here is from genome assembly GCA_044227095.1 of Chitinophagaceae bacterium. Classification (GTDB taxonomy): domain Bacteria; phylum Bacteroidota; class Bacteroidia; order Chitinophagales; family Chitinophagaceae; genus JACMLD01. The sequence goes on from JBGAFV010000001.1 coordinate 3,685,701, forward strand.
ATGTGGACAATGGGGCTTAACCAGAGTGTGATTGGCGTTAATAAGAATTTATCACTTATTAACCTGAACCTTATAACAGGGCAAATTGGAAAACCAGGTGCAGGGCCTTTTTCCTTAACCGGTCAGCCGAATGCAATGGGTGGAAGAGAAGTGGGGGGCTTATCAAATTTATTGCCAGCGCACAGAAACCTTTCAGATGCGCAGGAGCGGGCGACTGTAGAAAAATTCTGGCGTATACCCATTGGAACTATTCAATCAACACCAGGTTTAACGGCCACTGAAATGTTTGATGCATTGAATGATGGAAAATTAAAAGCCATCTGGATATTGTGCACCAATCCGCTGGTTAGTTTGCCCGGCGTACAAAAAGCAGAAGCTGGTTTAAAGAAAGCAAAATTTGTGGTAGTGCAGGAAATGAGCAATACGGCACAGACTTTAGAATATGCGGATGTTGTTTTACCGGCTGCTTCATGGGCAGAAAAGGAAGGAACAATGACAAATGCGGAACGGCGCATCAGTTACCTGAACAAAATTACCAATGCACCTGGTGAAGCTTTGCCGGATGCAGAGATCATCTGCCGGTTTGCGCAAAAAATGGGTTTTGAAGGATTTGATTATAAAAATGCAGCTGCAATATATGCTGAGCACTGCGCTTTAACAGAAGGGACCAATATTGACATCAGTGGTTTAAGTTATGATGTATTGAAAGAGAAAAGATCGGTACAGTGGCCCTTTCCCAAAAATAATACCGGTAATGGAACGGCAAGATTATTTACAGATAAGCAATTTTATACAACTTCCGGCAAGGCAATCATTCATTCATTTCCGGATGTAAATGAGAGTGAACCGCCTACCGAAGCATTGCCGTTGATTCTTACAACAGGCCGCATACGTGATCAGTGGCACACCATGAGCAAGACAGGAAAAGTAAATAAATTAAAACAACACATCAGCGAATCTTTTTTAGAAATACATCCGCAGGATGCAGCCGAAAGAAATATTAATGAAAACGATTTGGTGGAAGTTTTCAATGCTACAAGCCGTGTAAGGGTGAAAGCAAAACATTCCGGCGATATAAAAAAAGGGGTTGTGTTTTTGCCGATGCATTGGGGAAAAATCCTCAACAGTGATTTGAACCGTGCCAATAACCTTACCACTAAACTTATTGACCCCACATCGAAACAGCCGGATTTTAAATATAGTATTGTACAGGTATGTCTTTATAAAAAACCGAAACAAAAAATTGTAATTGTTGGTGCCGGGGCCGGTGCTTTTGGGTTTATTAAAAGTTACCGCGAACTGAATGCCGAAGATGAGATTGTTATATTCAGCAAAGAAAATCTGCCTTTTTACAACAGGGTGTTGTTGCCGGATTATATAAGTGGCGCACAGTCATGGGAACACCTGGTAAAAATGAAAACAGAAGAAGAGTATATAAACAATATTCAACTGAAACGTGGCGTGAGTATTGAAAAGATTGACAGGGAAAATAAATTAGTATTTGACAACGAAGGTAAATCACATTCTTATGATGTGCTGATCCTGGCAACCGGCAGCCGCGCAGTCACATTAAAAGACACCCCGCCGCTGAAAGGTATTTTCAGTATGCGCAGCCGCGCAGATGCAGACAATTTTAAAAAGCATGTTGATGCTGCTGCAGGAAATGTTGTCATAATTGGCGGTGGGTTATTGGGTATAGAACTCGGGGCGTCATTGCAGGAAGCAGGTGTAGAAGTTATTATCATACAGCGCATTTCACGACTCATGGACAGGCAGTTGGATTCATTGGGCAGCCAGTTACTGCATGAAGAGCTAGCGGATAAAGGTGTCAGGGTTTATTATAATGATGAGATAGAACGATTCCTTGGAAAAAAATCGATAGAAGGTGTACAATTGAAAAGCGGTCTTACCATCAATTGCCAGGCAGTTGTAGTTGCTGTAGGTACAATACCAAATGCAGAACTGGCACGTGATTGCGGCCTTGCCTGCAAGCGGGGTGTTTTAGTAAATGATTACCTGCAAACTAACGATCCTTCAGTATACGCTATTGGCGAAATAGCTGAGTTCAATGGATTCCTGTATGGCATTACTGCTGCAGCGGAACAGCAGGCGGGTATTGTTGCCCGTTATATAACAGGAGACATTGCAAAATATTACAAAGGATCGCTGCTAATGAATATTTTGAAGATGCATGGTACAGATGTGTGCTCTATGGGCCTTGCGGAAGCACCGGGTGATCCGGGGTATGAAGAAGTGGTTTTTATTGACAAGGCAAAACGGTATTACAAAAAATGCATTATTTACAATGATAGGTTGGTTGGCGCTATTTTGATTGGAGATAAAACAGAGTTTCTGGAATTCAGGGATCTGATTGAAAATAAAATTGAACTCAGTGATAAAAGGCTGCAGCTTTTAAGAAGCGGGAAAAAGGCAGAACCGGTATTGGGTAAACTGGTGTGCAGTTGCGCAAGTATCGGTGAAGGAAATATTGTCAGCAAAATAAAAGAAGGCTGCAGAGATTTGGTACAGTTGTGCCAGTTGTCCGGCGCAGGTATGGGTTGCGGAAGCTGCAGGCCGGAAGTAAAAGCCATACTTGAAAATGAAACCAGTGTACCGCTCAAAAAAATCATAAAGACCTAATCTAAAAAGTAAAACCATGAAAACGCAGGTATTATATCCGCAACCATGTCATCAGCCAGAGGAGGAACACATGAAGAAACACATCTACTTTGATTTTGAAGAAGACTTTGTGGAAGACAATGTGCGTTGCATTCCAATGATTGTACGGTTTAAGCTGGATGCATGCGGTATAAAATTAAAACTGAGTGAATGGAGTAAAATGCAGATCAGCGAAAGAAAAATATTGGCCGAATCAAAGTGTGCAGACAGTAATACCATACTGCAGTACCGTGAGTACCTTCAACAAATTATTATAAAAAGAACGGGTGCAATAGCAACAGATTTACCAGTGGACAATAATCCAGGATGGGCTGATACGGAAATATTGCCTGGTATCTTAAAAGAAAAACTTACTGAATTTGACTGGCATATTTCTTTGAAGCAATGGCGCAAACTGAACAACCTGCAACGTTTTGTTTTGATGAAACTTTGCAGACCCGGTCACGAGAATAAAAATTTTCCAAAAGCAATGAAGGAATTTGGTTTAGTGTAAATACATTTTTATGCGGCATGCGTTCCAGTTTAAAGTAAATTTTACCGGTGGGATTATTTCCCCAGGGTATTTGTACACCCTTCTGAACATTCTGGAGCAAGCCGGTTTAAAAGAAGTGCGGTTTGGTTTGCGCCAGCAGTTGCTGGTGGATGTATCGGGAAAGGAATATCATACTGTGAAAAATGCACTTGATGTTGCGGAAATAGCCTGTGAAATAAATAAAGATGATCACCCAAATATCAGCAGTTCTTATCCCGCGGCAGAAATATTTATCAGGGAAACCTGGCTGGGGCAGGGTGTATATAAAGATGTCTTCGATTTATTTGATTATAAACCGGCCCTTAAAATAAATATTACCGACAGGAACCAGACGTTCACACCATTTTTTACGGGCAACCTCAATTGGATAGCATCCGGCCAGCCGCATTTCTGGTGGCTGGTAATACGGTTTCCCAAAACCAATACATTGTTTTACTGGAAGGATCTTATTTATACAAATGATATTGCCGCAGTATCAAATGTTGTCGAAAAAAATATCCTTTCGGCACCATCTCTTTATTATGATAACATTCATGCAAATGGTGAAGACCTGTATACTATTGTCAATGCGGGTGCTGGTTTTATATCGAAGCCAGTTACAGAAAAATTGTCATTGCCGGCTTTTCAACTCCCTTACTATGAAGGTTACAACAATTACGGAAATAAATCATGGCTGGGTATTTATATGCGCAATGAATTATTTAGTATTGGTTTTCTGAAAGACGTCTGCAGTATTTGTTTAAAGACAAACTCAGGTGAACTATACACTACCCCGTGGAAGAGTATCATTATAAAAGGCATTGAAGAGAAACACCGGCCAATGTGGGGATATGTATTGAACAAATTCCGGATCAATGTAAGGCATGCATCCAATGAACTAAACTGGCAGGTAGAAGATGGCAATGATGAAGGGCTGGCTATCAAGCGGCAGGTTATACGGTTGTTTGATAAAGAAGATGTGCGCACATTTGGTTTATGTTTTGCGGTAAAAACGCAGCCCAAGTCGGGCGTGTTTGGCTCTGTTTTAATACGCAGGCAGTTCGGCATGGTTCGTAATAAAACCAAAGCGCTTGATAAATATGATATCCTCTATACAGCCGGGTTTAACCCCAACGCTAAGGAGTATATCCTTTTCAGAAGTAATGTAGAGAAAGAACACCTGGCAACTTACCTGGTAGCTTTATGCAAATATTATTATGAACAGGAAGATGCAAACGATTTGCTTCCCGGCAGTTCATACACAACAGGAAGTATTGCTGATCAAAAAGAAGAAAAAAAGCAGTTGTATTACCAGTGCATCCATTGCCTTACAATCTATGATGAAGCGGTGGGAGATCCGGAAAATGCAATAGTCGCAGGCACTTCGTTCGATGTATTGCCAGCATCTTATTGCTGTGCTTTGTGCGAGTCGCCCAAAACAGATTTTGAAAAAAAAGAAAAGATAGTCACTGAGTCACAACCCGTTTAATTCTGTATGGGTATTAATGTTCCTGAAATATTTCTTTTGATCTTCTGTCAACGGAATTGTAAATGTGTGTAGTAATTCCAGCACATATTTCATGCTGTGCTTTGCCAGTTGTTTTGTTTTTTGCAGTTGCAGTACACGTGATAAACCAGCCGCTGTATAAATTCCACAAAGCGGTTCATATACACCGTCATTGGTAAATACATATGCGTCTGCTGTCCGGTTTGCAGAATGCGGTAGCAGTAATTCCATGATGCTTGTTTCCATCAGCGGCATATCACAGGCCAGCACAAAAAGATCTTCATTGGGAAATTGCATATGTACACTCAGCAGGCCCAGCAAAGGGCCTCTTACATCAATGCTTTTATCGTCTTTTATTAATTGAGTGGCGGGAAAAAAAGATAAATAGCCGGCTACCTGTTCTTCATTTACCGATAAAACTGTGTTGATGTTTATTTGCAATAACTTTTGAGCAGCCAGCTGCGCCCACGTTTCGGACTGCCGGGTAAGAAGTCCTTTATCGCTTCCCATCCGCGAACTTAAACCACCGCATAAAACTACTCCAGGCATACTTGATTATTTGATGATCATTTACAGTCCGGATATCCGGGGCTTTTACCGCATTGTCTAATACCTCTTACCAATTAAAGAAACTCCCGGCGATACTCAGCAAATGTCTTACTTATTTAATTTGCGTTTGGCTATTATATCGAAAATAACGGATCAATGATTATGAAACGCATCAATTTATAATTTTCGTTCTGAAAACGGGCACGCCAAATCCTGAATTTCCAGGCTTCATTATAACTCAATAATTGTCAAAATATCTTTGTTCAAAAAGTTCGAACAGGAGATAGGCAAGTCGACAACTTTTATTAAATGCTAAAACCCGTTCTGAGAGGCGGTTTTTTAGTTCGAAAAATGTAGCTTTCTTCACTTAATAATTTGTAAAACGTAAAGTGCAAATTGTTTATGAGTTCGAATCTTGCAAGGACTAAACATATATTAGTTGATTCACACAATCCAGAGCTAATTAAAATCTTTCAGCAATTTCACTTCGTTTCTATATAAAATTATTTTTTTACTGTTTTCCAGTTGCTTCAACAGCCTTGATACAACTACTCTTGATGTAGCCAGTTCATCGGCTATAAGATTATGCGAAACTTTAATGACACTAGAACCTGAAAGTCTTTGCTTTTCTTTTAAGTAAGAGATAAGTCTTTCATCCAGTTTATGAAAAGCAATACTTTCAATTGATTTGAGCAATTCCAGGAAACGTTCATTAAAACTTCGCATGATATAGTTTTTCCAGCTGGGATACTTGCAAAGCCATTCATCCAGTTTTGTATGCGGAATGGCCAGTAATTCTACATCATCTTCGGCAATCGCTTTTACTTCACTCTTTTTAGCTTCCATACAACAACTGTAGGCCATAGAACAACTCTCATCACTCGACAGGTAATACAATAAAATTTCATTTCCATTTTCGTCCATCCGCAATACTTTTATCGTACCAGAGATAATTAGCGGCATCATACGGATATACTTTCCATAGTCCATAATTATATCACCTTCCTTATAAGATTTGTTCTCTCCAAACTGCTGCATCTCTTTAATAAGAGCAGGTTCAAAAAGAGTATTTGAAGAAGAGTCAGCTTTAATCATTTAATAAGTATGAATAGTGTAAATGCAGGATTCCCATAAATAGCTACAGGACCTACCCGTAAATTTAAAGGTATGCCTTATTAAAACAAAGCATTATTTTCAAACCAATGCTAATGCCTGCCTGGTTCTTTAATGCCTGCAGCATCCAATATTTTTTCCAGCGGGCAAAACTTTGTAAATGATGACTGTAATAAGTTCACCCCTGCAAACACACCCAGCCAAAGCCAATTTATATTTACATAGTGTGCAAGTAGAATACTTGCCAAAACAAATGTGCCTGCAACAGCACGAACAATTCTTTCTTTCATGATGATTAAAATTCAGGTTTAGTAAATCCATTTTTTAAAAGGCACAATAAATGCCCTTACCGGTTACGTCTGTTGCGCTGAATACATGAATACTGGCTTCTTTAAATATTTTGGCAACATCATCCTGGTATTCTTTTAAACAGGCTACAATCAACAATTTCATAACTGCAGGTTTAGATTATTTTTTTGGATATTTTTTACGCATCATTTTAAAATATAACAATGGTACTACCAATAGGGTCAGGAAGGTAGAAGTGATTGTTCCTCCCATTAATGAAATGGCAAGCCCCTGGAAAATCGGGTCAAATAAAATAATAATAGCACCCAATGCTACCGCACCTGCAGTTAATAAAATGGGTGTTGTACGCACCGCACCGGCTTCTATAATGGCTTGCTTTAAAGGAATGCCTTCTCTTAAACGGATATTAATAAAGTCGATCAGCAATACCGAGTTTCGTACCATCACACCTGCCAATGCTATAAACCCAATCATTGAAGTAGCGGTAAAATAGGCACCCAGCATCCAGTGTTCTAAAACAATACCTACCAGCGATAAAGGAATAGCAGCCAGCATTACCAATGGCACCATAAAGTTTTGGAACCAACCTACAATCAGTATGTAGATCAAAAGAATTACTACGCCAAATGCAATGCCCAGATCCCTGAATACTTCAAAAGTAATCTGCCACTCGCCATCCCATTTCAACGTATAGTTATCTTCCAACTCAGGCTGATGTGTGTATTCTTCTTTTAAAGAAAAGCCTTTTGGAACCGTGATGTTTTTTAAACTGTCGGAAATATTTGCAATGGCATATGATGGGCTTTCAAGTTTACCAGACATATCCGCCAGCACATACACCACTTCTTTTTGATTCTTGCGGTAAATATTTTTCTGTTTGATTTGCCTGGTTACGGTTACCACATCCCGTATAGGAACACTGTTGCCCTGCATGCCGGTGATCTTTACATCAAGTATATCTTCTATGCTGGTTTTATCCGCATCGCTTAATTGTAATTTAATACTGGTTTGACTAAAAGACGAAGGTTGATATACATTGCCAACAGGCATACCAGAAACTGCTGCATTGATGGTGGCCGTTACTTGTGCAGTAGCAACACCATAGCGCATCGATTTTTCTTTGTCAACTTCTACGTGGTATTCCGGCTGATCATCTTCTACCATCCAGTCCGCATCAACCACATCAGCAGTTTTATTGAAGAGCGTTTTTACCTGCTTTGCAATTTTTATTTGTTCGTCATAATCAGGCCCATAAATTTCTGCAACCAATGTAGATAATACCGGCGGCCCGGGTGGCACTTCCACAATCTTTACATTGGCATTGTATTTTTTTGCAATTATCTGTATGGGTACACGCATTTGTTTGGCAATATCATGGCTTTGAATACTGCGGTCTTTTTTATCAACCAGGTTCACTTGTATGTCTGCAACATTATCGCCTTTGCGTAAATCATAATGCCTTACCAAACCATTAAAACTAATAGGAGCAGATGTACCAATATAAGCCTGGTAGTTTTCTACCAATGGCTGGCCAGCTACATAACCTGCAATATCTTTTGCAACGGCTTGTGTTTTTTCCAGTGTAGTTCCTTCAGGCATGTCTATTACTACCTGGAACTCATTTTTATTATCGAAAGGCAGCATTTTTAAAGCCACAGATTTGGTATAGAACAGCATCATTGACCCCAACAGTATTGCAACAATACCCAGGATAAATGCCCAGCGTTTCCATCGTGTTTCCAGCATCGGATTAATGAAGGCACGATAAATTTTATAGATACGGCTTTCTTCCAATGAATGCACTTTATGTTCTTTATGAGCACCGCCTTTTTTTTCTTTTTCACGAAGAAATATATAGCCGAGATAAGGAGTGAGTGTTAAGGCAACAATCAATGATAGCATCATGGCAATAGATGCTCCAATGGGCATAGGGCTCATATACGGCCCCATCATACCAGATACAAATGCCATTGGTAACACTGCTGCTACAACAGTAAAGGTTGCCAGAATGGTTGGGTTGCCTACTTCATTAATGGCATAGATAGCAGCCTGCAACGGTGGCAATTTTTTCATTTTAAAATGCCGGTGCATGTTCTCTGCAATGATAATGGAATCATCTACCACAATACCTGTAATAAATACCAATGCAAATAGTGTGATACGGTTCAGGGTATAATCCATTGCATAGTAGCTGAAGAGTGTAAGCGCAAACGTTACTGGTACAGATAAAAAAACTACCAATCCACCGCGCCAACCCATGGCCAGCATTACAAATAAAGTAACCACCACTATAGAAATAAATAAATGGAATAACAGTTCCGAAACTTTGTCTGATGCTGTTTCGCCATAGTTTCTGCTAACGGTTAGTTGTACTTCATTGGGCAATAATTCTTTTTTAAGATGTTCAACTTTATTGATGATTTGTTCGGATAATTTCATGGCATCCGCACCTTTCTTTTTAGCAACGCTTAAAGTGATGGCGGGATAATTTGATTTGAAAGCATTTGCTTTTGATGTATCTGCTTTTCCATAGCCAAACAAAACATACTGGCTGGCTGTTTCCGGGCCTTCTTCAACGGTTGCTATTTGTTTTAAATAAACAGGTTGTTGTTGATTGATACCGATAACAAGGTTAGCCACATCATCTGAAGTAGTAAGAAAGTTTCCGGTCTCTACAGAAAAAGCAGTGTCCCGCTGTAACAAATTGCCCGCCTGCACCTGCACATTACTTCCCTGTATTTGTTTACTGACAGATAAAAAATCAACATGGCTTTCTGCCATTTTATTTTTATCCAGCAATACCTTTACTTCACGGCTTCTGCCGCCCAGAATATTAACGTCAGCAACATCAGGTATCTTTTTTACTTCATTGGTAAGTGCCTCTCCAATTTGTTTCAACTGGTAGTCATCATACTTCTCACTCCACAATGTTAGTCCCAACACCGGCACATCATCAATCGCCCTTGTTTTTATCAATGGAAGCGTAACACCCTGCGGCATCTTATCTATATTCTTCATCAGCTCACTATATAGCTTTACTAAGGAACGCTCCACATCTTCTCCCACTTTAAACTGAACAATCAGCATAGCCTGCCCTTTCATAGAGGTAGAATACACATACTCCACGCCTTTAACATTGGAGATCATTTTTTCCATTGGCGCCGCTACTTTTGTTTCTACATCTTTCGGCTCAGCACCAGGGTAACCAATAAAAACATCTGCCATTGGTACCTTTATCTGCGGCTCTTCTTCTCTTGGAATTAAAAAAGTACTGTAAGCTCCAATGAGCAAGAAGGCAATCATCAACAGTATGGTTAATTTAGATTGCAAAAATCCTTTTGCTATATTTCCTGAAAATCCATTTTTCATTTGTATGTATTAATGATTCGATTATTTTTTTTGAGCCCGGCATTTGTATTTCAATGTTGCTTCAGTGGCGTCGCACTCTTGTACATTTGTTCTTTAATGAACGTGTACCGCTGCACAATGAACCAATTGTACAAGTGAGTGACACAACGATGCTGATTAATGAACTGCTGCTGGTTCAATAATTATTTTTTTATGCTTACAGGAATACCATTGTATAATTTCCCATCCGCCGTTACGATAAACTGTTCATTTTTTTCCAGGCCACTCAGCACTTCTACTTTATCGCCATACGTTTTACCTAACCTTACCCAGCGCAGCAATGCGGTGTTGTTGCTGCCAATGGTATACAAGCCTGTTAACTGGTCTTTATGCTCAATGCTTGAAAGTGGTACCAGTACAGCGTTTCCTGCTGTTGTAACAGCAACAGGTTCTTTCATCGGGATGGAAACAGCAGCATACATACCTGCATACAATCCCTTTTTATCTGCATCAGCAATATTTACTTTAATGATGTACTGACCACCAGTAAACTGTGACGATGGATTGATTTGAACAACAGTGCCCTTAATTGTTTTATCAATTGATTTGATAGTGACAATGGCTTCTGCACCGGGATGAATTTGATTGATAATATTTTCCGGCACAGATGCACTCACCTGGTAACTTCCGCTTTGTTCAATAGTTAATATGGGCGTACCGGGATTTGCCATACTTCCTGCTTCCCCCAATTTCTGCGTTACTATGCCGGAGAAAGGAGCTGTTAAACTTGTGTATCCCAAACTTGCATTTACTTCATTGCGCATTTGTTTTGCAGCTTCCAGTCTTGATTTGGCTGAATTGTATTGAAGCGTAACATTGTCTAACTCTTTTGCAGTAGCACTTTGTTGTTTGTATAAAACAGTAAACCTGTCATAATCTTTTTGCGCATTGTTCAACGCTGCTTGTGCTTCAGCAATCATAGCATCAGTCTGTCCTTTTTTTGCGATGATATCCTGGTTGCTGATGGTAACCAGCAACTGGCCTTTACCAACATGGTCACCTGCTTTTACTTTCAGCATAGTGATATAGCCCATAACCCTTGTGCTGATATTAACGGTTTGCGATGCTTCAATTTGTCCGCTTACGTTTATTGCCTTTTGATCAGTACCGGATGGAGTGGCAACGGTTACCAATACTACTGCATCTGTGTTTGCAACAGCAGTTTCTTTTTTGTTAGATGAACAGGCACTGAAAATAATTAGTACGATACCTGTAAATATTTGCGTAACCCTTTTTAAATTAATCATCGTGTTAATTATTTATTGGTTGAAGTGGTTAATAATTGTATAAATGCCTTGGTGACATTGGCAGTAAATACAGCTTGTGCAAGCGAAAATTTTTGTTGCGAAAGTTGTGTGGCTGCCTGCAATACATCGGTAGTATTTACAAGGCCCTGCTCAAAGCGGTTTTGTAAAATGTGCAATGCTTCTGCAGCCTGATCAATAGAAAGTTTTTGTTGTTTAATATCAAATTGGGCATCTGCAAGATCACGGTAAGCTTTGTTCAATTCTAGTTGGCTTTGCTCTTTTTGTTGTGCCTGTTGTTCAGTTAATTTGTTTCGTTCCAATGTTTGAGTAGCAATAGCATTTTTTGTTCTGTTACCTTTAAAAATATCCCACGATAATTGCACTCCTGCCAGGTAAGCAGCAGCACCAAAACCAAACATCCGGTTATCATTTAATTGATAGCTTCCAAAAGCATTCAATTTTGGATAGTAACTCATTTTATTGGATCGAATCATCAGGTCAGTTGTTTCAATAGCTTTTTGCATAGCAACAAAATCTGATCTTGAAGCAGCAATTTTTGTAATTGTATAAGTTAGAAATTGTTCAGTTTCTATTGCATTATCCACTTTGTAAATAACGGCATCACTTTGTTGTCCCATCAGCAGACTTATGTAATCTGATGCATTGCGGATATTGCTGTTGGCTTTTGCAAGATTGGATTCTACCGTGGTTACCTGCACCTGTGCATTTAATACATCAGATTTTTGAATTAATCCTTTTTTGAAATGATTATCTGTAAACGTGTATACTGATTTTGAAGTTTGCAAAGCATTATTCAATACCTTAACAGCATCGTAAGCAAGCTGCAATTGCAGGTAAGCTTTTTGCACTTCAAAAGTTAAATACTCTTTTGTACGTTGTGTTTTGTATTGATATAATTCTGTCTGTTTAGCCGCTGCTTTTCTTTTGTATAACAGATCCATATTTACCAACGGTTGCTGCACTTCAAGTTTAGTGGTAAAGTCGCCGGTGGCTTCGGGATTATTTAACAATGCCGGGTTAAAATCATTTTGCGTAATTGTTTTTTGTTGCAGCTTAAATCCAAAAGCATTGAGTGGATTGTTGGTACTTATAGCAGTGTAAGAAAATCCTGCCTGCGGCAAGTAGATAGCGTCTGTTTGCCTGTAGTTGGATGCGGCTATGCTTTCATCGAGTTTAGCTAATTGAACAGCTTTGTTATTATTTAACGTAGCCGTAATGGCTTCATTGAGGCTTAGATATTTTGTACTGTCTTGCGCTAAGGAGGCGGATACAGCACTGTTAAGAAAAAGAACTGCCGCAACAATCTTTACAATGAAATATTTTCTTCTGTTCATTAACTTTTTTATTTGCAGCAAAACTAACCGCATCAAAAGCGTTAAACTGTAACATTTGTAACTTACAACAAGGCAAATGCCTTAAATATTTCATCGCGATAAAACTGTGAAGCAGCATGGAAATAACAGAAATAAAAAAGGTATCGTTTCGATATAACTATCAAAACAATACCTGCTCAAAAAATATGTTGCCTGGTTTATTTTACAAATTGGTTTACATGTTTCCATGTACCACCATTTATCACATTGGTAAAACCATTTTGCTCCAATATTAATTTTGCCTGGCTGCTTCTGCCACCACTAAAACAAAAAACAATAATGTTTTTTTTGTTTTTGAATGTAGCTAATTGCGTTGGTATAGTACTCAAAGGAATATTAACCGACCCTTTCACATATCCTCCGGCAAATTCTCCGGGAGTTCTTACATCTACTAAAAAAGCGCCTTCAGCAATAATATTTTTTAAATCTGCGGGTTTGCCGCCACCAAATAATTGTTTTAAAAACCCCATTGTTTTATTTTTTATACTGTTAAGCCTGCTTCACATACCCCCGGTTTTTCACCAGCTGATTATACAATTTTATTTGCTTGCTTTTTTAGCAGTGCAGGTATTTATGCCCACCAAAGTGTATAATGGACAGAAACTAATTAAACTGGTTAATAGAAATACTCCGGCAAGTACCAATAATACTATACCCAACGTGTCCGTAATTGTATTGGTAAAATACAAAACAGCTATCAGTGCAGCAATAATGATTCTAAAAATACGGTCGGCATTACCCATGTTCTTTTTCATATTCTGTTTGTTTAATTTTTGAAATGTAAATGTATTTCTTGCTACTCATCGGGTTAGTAACTTTTGTTACATTCCGTGCCGGATTGCAAATAATATGATCCTGTTATGCTATGCAGGTTCGTTAACAGGTATTAAAATTCATTTGTACAAAAAGTGCAAGATTGGTTAGTAAGCAACAAAACCTGCCAATTGCTTTAAGTCAATCATAAATAAGTTCGAAAATTGTACAGGGAGGACGATATTGCTAAATCAGCACAAGGGCCTGTCTGCATATTCATATCATGCCTTTGAATAAAAATAATGACATTAAGCCTGAGTAATTCACCGCATACAAAAAACATCTTGAATGATTTAGAGCGCAAGAAATACCTCTGGCTTTCTCTTTTTTAGAGCTTGAACAGTTCCAAAAGAATATAATATTCTGGCATACAGTTTCAGCTTTTGCGCTAGCCAGGGTTGAATATTTTGCAACAAAGTTCACCTATAGCATTACCGGCAGGCATATTGGTGTGAGAAATAAGTAGTATAAAATTATATCATTATTTAAAGAAATAGTATAATTTTATACTAAATATTAATAATGAACTTTAAAATAATAAAAGATATCATTCAGCTTGCCGAGGATTTTGAGGCGTATAATTCGGTACATTCCAAATACACATCAGACATAAAAGGTTTCAAAAAATGGATTTCTGATAATAAGATGAAGAGCAAGAAGGCCGTGATAGAATCAGAGCCTGAGTGGGAGGGAAAGAAAAACGGTAGAAGCGCTGAAAGTGTTATCAGTACTATTCTGGTGCATCTTAACAGGTATGCAAAAAGTTATTCAAGATCCGCTATTTCCGATTCTCCTTTTTCTACCCAGGATGAGTTTATCTACCTGATTAACCTTAAGTCATTTGGTGATATGAGTAAGATGGAATTGATTAAACATAATGTCCATGACAAGCCCGCAGGCATTCAAATTATTAACAGGCTTATTCAACAAGGATGGGTAAAACAATCTGATTCTATTACCGATAAAAGAAGCAAAACACTGGCTATTACCAAAAAAGGTTTGCAGGTATTAGATAAACAAATGGATAAAATACGCAAAGCTACACAAATTGTTTCGGCGCCATTAGCCAGAACAGAAAAGATGCAACTCATTCGTTTGCTGCACAAGCTGGAACAATTTCATCAGCCTATCTATAATGCGCAAATCAACAGCGACGGGCTAATTGATAATGTTATTGAAAAATATTTACCAGCATTAAATTAATTCTTGGTGCAAAAGAAAATAGCAGTGATAGGGGCAGGTTTTGCTGGAATTTCTGCGGCCGCTTATGCAGCTAAGGCAGGAAATGAAGTACATGTATTTGAGAAAAACGAGCAAGCGGGTGGAAGGGCAAGAAAATTTTGTACTGATAATGGCTATGTATTTGATATGGGGCCAAGCTGGTATTGGATGCCTGATATAATTGATCGGTTCTTTGAAGATTTTGATTACAGGCGTTCAGATTTTTATGAACTTATAGCACTGGATCCCCAATTTCAAATTATTTTTTCTGATAGCACGTTAACTGTACCAAGCGATTACAGGCAATTGCGAAATCTTTTTGAAGAAACAGAACAAGGCGCAGGCGAACAGTTGGATAGGTTTATGCAAGCCGCTAAATACAAATATGAAACCGGTATGCAGGACTTTGTGAATAAACCTTGTTATTCATGGATGGAATTTTTTTCTCCCAAAATAGCGAAAAGTGCTTTGCGACTAGACTTGTTATCAAGCTTTCGTTCTTATGTGAACCGTTATTTCCGCAATGAAAAATTACGGACACTAATGGAGTTTCCTGTTATATTTCTTGGCGCTTCACCAAAATCTATCCCTGCGTTGTATAGTTTAATGAACTATGGTGGGTATGCTTTGGGTACGTGGTACCCCTTGGGTGGGTTTAATAAGCTAGTAGAGTCAATGCAAAGCGTTGCGGAAGAGCAAGGTGCAACATTTCATTTTAATCATCCTATAGAAAAAATTGAAGTAGAAAATAATGCAGTGAAATCACTTTTTACAAATGGTGAAGAAATGTTTTTTGATTTCATTATTGCTGCTTCTGATTATCACCATACAGAAACTTTATTAGATCCTGAACATAGAAATTATACAAGTGAATATTGGCAAGGAAAAACATTTGCGCCTTCCTGCCTTATTTATTATCTCGGCTTCAAACAAAAAATTGATGGTTTACAGCATCATAATCTTTTTTTTGAGCATGATTTGGATATGCATACGGATGATATTTACCTGCATAAAAAATGGCCCGAAAAACCATTGTTTTATGCTTGTTGTACCAGTAAGACAGATCAAAGTGTAGCACCAGAAGGGCATGAAAACGTTTTTCTTCTAATGCCATTGTCTATTGGCATTGATGATGCCGAAAGCACAAGAGAAAAATACCTATCCATCATGTTGCAGCGTATAGAAAAACATACTGGCGTTAAAGAACTGTCTCACAAAATTGATTATAAGCGTAGTTATTGTGTTAGTGATTTTGCAAGTGATTATAATGCTTATAAAGGCAATGCTTATGGTTTGGCAAATACATTAAAGCAAACAGCGGTTTTAAAACCTTCCATCAGAAATAAAAAGTTACAGAATCTTTTTTATACCGGGCAGTTAACCGTTCCAGGCCCAGGAGTACCGCCAGCAATTATATCTGGGAGGATAGTGGCTGGTGAAGTAAATAAACTTAAAACAAAGAAACGTGAAAAAGCTATTTGATGAACTATCGTACCAGGTAAGCAAGATTACTACAAAAAAATACAGTACTAGTTTTTCACTGGGTATATTAGCATTAAACCCTGCTATCAGACCGGCTATCTATGCTATTTATGGTTATGTTCGTCTTGCAGATGAAATTGTTGATAGTTTTCATGGCTACGATAAAACCACTTTGTTGCAAAGGCTGCGTCAGCAGACTGATCAGGCATTGGCGGAAAAAATTTCTTTAAACCCAATCCTGCAATCATTCCAGGAAACGGTTTATGCATACGATATAGATCGCAATCTTATATACCGGTTTTTAGATAGTATGGAAATGGATTTGCAACGGATAAAATACGATGAGCAGAAATATAAAGACTATATTGTTGGTTCAGCAGAAGTAGTAGGGCTTATGTGCCTGCAGGTATTTGTAGAAGGAGATAAGCAGGCATACGATCAACTAACTCCTTATGCAATGAAGCTTGGTTCAGCTTTTCAAAAAGTAAATTTTTTACGTGATTTAAAAGACGATTACCTATTGCTTAGCCGAACCTATTTTCCAGAGGTGGATATGTGCAGTTTTGATAATTGTGCAAAGAAAAAGATTGAAGCAGAAATAGCACAAGAGTTTAATGATGCTTTGGTTGGAATTACACAATTACCGGCGGCAGCTAAATTTGGTGTTTACCTTGCTTATCAATACTATCTATCTTTATTCAAAAAAATCAGGCACTTTTCTGCTGATAAGTTATTGCAGCAACGGGTACGTATTCATAACGGTCAAAAGCTTTCGCTGATGTTGCGCAGTTACCTGCAATATAAAATGGCGGCAGTGTAAATAACCTATTTGTTTTTTATTATTAGTTAAGTGTTATGTTGAATATTGGAATTACGATAATGGTCTTTTTGCTGATGGAACCCATGACCTGGCTTATCCATAAATATATTATGCACGGTTTTTTATGGGTTTTACATAAAGATCATCATGATCATAGCAATGAAGGAAGCTTTGAACGTAACGATTATTTCTTCGTCATTTTTGCCACGCCATCTATTGCGCTTTTATACCAGGGTGTATTAAATGGATTTAATTATGTTTTTTTTATTGGTTTGGGTATTACCTTATACGGCGCATCTTATTTTTTTGTTCACGATATATTTATACATCAGCGTATACCGTTTTTGCGGGAAACCAATAATCCTTATTTATTGTCAATTCGCAGGGCGCACAAGCAGCATCATAAACATACTGGTAAAGAAGATGGAGAATGTTTTGGTTTCTTATGGGTGCCGTTGAAATATTTCAGCATGTATTTTAAAAGTAAGAGCTGATGTTGCACTACACTTATTTAGCCGTTGATTTTTTTGCAGTTATTATTTGTTTTATTTTTTCGTTTCATACAAAAATAAGGTTTGATAAATTATTTACTGCCTTTATAAAAACAGCACTTATTGTTGGCATCCCTTTTTGTATATGGGATATATGGTTTGCTCAAAAAGCTGTATGGTGGTTCAACGATACTTATATATTGGGAATACGTTTTTGGGGATTGCCGCTGGAGGAATATTTGTTTTTTATCTGTATCCCTTTTTCATGTTTATTTACTTATGTCTGCCTCACAAAATTTTTTGGTGGCGAATGGCTGAATGCATTTAATAATATACTTGTATTCATCCTAGCTATTCTGTGCAGTGTTATTTTGCTGCTGTATCATCATAAACTTTACACTGCATTTACAGCGGCGGTTTTGCTTGGGTCACTATTGTATTTGCATTTTGTGGCAAAAGCGGAATGGCTGGGTCAGGCCACTGTTGTTTATATTATATTGATGCTAGGCTTTTTTCCGGTTAATGGAATTCTTACGGGCACCGGACTAAAAGCTCCAATTGTAAATTATAACCCGAAGGAATTACTTAACATCCGGTTACTAACTATCCCTGTAGAAGATTTTTTTTACGGGTATGCAAATTTTTTGTTGAACCTGTATTTTTTTAAGTTGTTTTCAAAGAAAATAGTAAACAATTAAATTGATCATTCGGCTTTGAATAGATTTGCTCAATGAAAAGAAAACATATTCTTACTACTGAAGTTGTTAATTTTCATTAAGGCATCTTCAGTTTATTTATATGTTGCTCCATAAACTGCTTTTTACAATCTACATAATGTTTAACCGCCCCAATAGTGTGCAGAAATTTTATATAATACCAGGCAAAATCCACCTGGTAATTTAGAAAGCCAGACCTGGCACTTTTAGGATACAGGTGATGGTTGTTATGCCATTCGCCGGCAACTATACCGGGCCATAACTGGTTAATGGAGTTATCTCCTGTATTGAAATCGATATTCGATTTTTTTTTGTCTTTGCCTTTTCCATGCCCTTCATAATTGAATGTACGTACACCTACTGCCCACACACCCGCAAATCCAAATAATGCACACATAAGTCCGGGACCACCTATTACATAAAACACAAACGCCCAAAAGCCCCAGTTCAATGCAATACCGATGATGGTGCGAAATGGATTAGCAAGTGAACCCCAGTTTCTATAATCATTATAACAATTAGAACGTTGGCCGGTGTGTTTCATAAGCCTCAGGCAACGTTTGTAATCTTCCTGATTCATGTTTTTATTAATCGGCTGATGGTTTACATCTGCAAGAAAGCAATATAGAAATCCACCCGATGCATTATAGGGATCACCGGGCTGATCTGACTTTGCATGATGAACGTGGTGCGACACCACATAAATTTCTTCAGGAATAATTTTAAGTGTGATGTTCTGTGTAATAAATCGCCAGAAATGATTGCGGAACGTAAATGAACGATGGGTACAATACCGGTGGTACCAAACCGTACCATGAGACCCCATTACCACCATGCTATAAATGAAAGCAACGAATAGAAGCTTTACACTGAAATATTTAAAAATAAAAAAATACAAAAAGATACCCAGGATTGCCACCATAAACCAACTCGTAAATGACAACCAGTTTTTTTTATCACGAAAGAAATTGATGCGGAAAAAAAACTCCTTAAGAATAGCACCATGTCCAGGTTTGGAAAGGTTACCTAATGCATCTTTCCAACCATAAGAAGGCGGTTCTAAAACATTCTCGATAAAACGCATACTGCTTTGTTTAATTATAGTGACATGGTTAACAGAATAAATACAGTGTTACTTTTGTTTCGCCTCGTAATTCGGTTTTCTATAAATCGCTGAGCCTCGAAAATGCTTCTCCGTTAAAAAGTCGACTGCAGGATAAACTACCTGACTGGGACCACTCTTCCTTATTTTGAGCGGTAACTATTCGCCAGAAATTTTTCTTTTTCAATTCATGGTAATCATTACCAAAAACAAATACGCCGTGGAGATTATCACGTCCTCTAAAATGAATATTTACAAGTTTGTCTTTGCGAGTAGGAGTGTCTACAAATTTTTCAATAATCACATTCGTCATAAATTATATTTTGTTAGGCATAAAATTATTTTTCCTCCTTTCCAGGGCCTGGTGGTATATTGGAAATATTTCCATTTTCATCTATATACGCCATCATTGCATCAAGGTCTTTACCTTTTACTGTATTTAATTTTCTTTCCGCTTTTTTGTCCTCTTTGTCTTGTCTCTTTTTTTGCTTTTTAAGCTCGTTGTTTTTTTTATTAAAAGTTGCTCTTGATTTTGCCATACTAATATTTAATTATTGAGAAATAATACCTGCTAGCCGTTGAAAGGATTAAAATAGGTTCCGGCAGGTTTCCATTAAACTCCACATGCGTTGGATCGTTTTATCGTTCCATCTCTCTATAAATTTTCAAAAGTTTCTTAAGCGCTTCATCCTGGACATAAAAGCCCAGGTTAGCTATATGCATGTTCATAATAAAAAATCAGTTGAGTGAAAAAAGTGACAGAAGAACCGCAGCAAGGAGAGAAGAAAAGTAGAAATTATTACTACTAGTGTCGTAAAAATTAAAGCTGGCCCTGACTTAATGTTGAAGCGCTCTTGTCAATAACCATAAATATATGATTTATGATTGACAAAACGCCATAAATCCCTGTATTTATGTTGTGAGCTGCAAGTAAATGATGCGCTATTCAATCTCTGGGTTATTAATTAATAAGTAGGCAAATGGTATGCTGCCGTTGCATTATTTTGTTTTCAAACTTTTAATTCTGTCGGTCGTATCTTCGCCGCGCAAGTTTTGTACTACAAATGATCAAACAAATAATAGCTTTCATACTGTTATTGGCTTGCCTGCTGCAAATTTCCAGCAGGGTATTGGTGTATGTTGATTATTATGCCAATACATCTGCCTATGCCAAAAACTGCGTCAATAAGAACCGTCCCGCCATGCACTGCAACGGAAAGTGCCAGATGATGAAAAAGTTGCAGGAAGAAGAAAAGAAAGAACAGGAAAACCAGGAGAAAAGAGCAGAAAGCAGGTTAGAGATAGTGCTTTCTACCAAATCTTTTTTTGCAATTTTGCCGCCAGCGCTTGTACTGATTTACAAAACACAAAAATTGCCCGCATTATCTAACGGTAAAGCAACCGATATTTCATTCGATATCTTTCATCCCCCTCAGGCCTGATATAACATACAGGCATTTTATTTTTCTACTGATAAACGACAACAATGAAACAGCATTTTCAAAATGATGCTGAACGAGCTGCTGCATTAAAACGCAGCAGGTATATCGTTTTAAGCATACTTGTGGTAATAATCATCGTAATGGTTTTTACTGCTTACAAAACATTCATTAAATAATTTTCGATGAAGCAAATTTTATATTGCATGTTTGCCCTGCTTGCAGGGGCAAATGTGCATGCGCAATCTATTAAAGGAAAAATTACAGCAGCCAATGGCAATACCATTGAAGCAGTCAGTATTACTATTTTAAATACAGATAAAATAACGCTGACCGATAAAGAAGGAAATTTCAGTTTTGCACATCTCAATGCCGGCACCTATCAGTTAAGTGTTAGCGCAATTGGTTTTGCTACACAATTAAAAACAGTAACGCTTGCCTCCAACCAGGCCACTACCTTATTAGTTACTTTAATAGAACAAAATACACAATTAGCTGAGGTAGTAGTAACGGCAGATAAGGTAGAAGCTAACTTACAAAAGACACCACTCTCAGTTACTGCTTTAAATGCAAAACAATTGGAAGAATATAGGGTATGGACTATCAGCGACCTCACTGCATTAGCGCCAAGCACTTTCGTAGTAGAGCATGGCAACAGTACCGGATCTAATTTTCTGAATATACGGGGTGCTATGGGTTTTTCAAATGACCAGGCTGTAGCTGTTTATGTGGATGGCGTTTATCAATTTGATTATTTTTCTGCACCCATCAATTTCAGCAATATTGAAAGAGTAGAAATTTTGCGGGGACCACAGGGTACGCTCTATGGCAGAAATGCCTTTGGCGGCGTGGTTAATATCATTACTAAAAAACCTTTGAACAAAACAAGTGGATTTGCCGAAATAGATTTGGGCAATTACGGACAACAGCGTTACAGCGTTGGTTTCAATACGCCAATAGTAAAAAATAAATTGTTTGTGAATGCAGGCTTTCAATCCAACGGCCGTGGTGCGGTATATGAAAATCCAACATTAAATACCAAACATTTTGACCACCATAACGCCTATAGCGGAAATGTAAACCTGAAATATCTTGCCTCAGATAAATGGACGATAGATTTAAATACAAGGTATGAGAATGATAAGGATAAAGGAGCTTATCCGTGGGCAGCAACAGATAGTGCTGCCAGGGCCAATCCTTACAAGGTTTTTGGCAATTGGGACAATACCGAACGTAGGACTAATTTCAACACATCCCTGTCTCTAAAATACTTTGGTAGGAATTTTAATTTTACTTCTATCACTGCATTTGTAGATTATCATATCTGGCTGCCCGGAAGATTTGATTTTGATTTTGGTCCCGACCAGTTAATCAGCTTCACTACCTGGTCAAGACAAAACGAATTAACACAGGAGTTCCGTTTTTCATCACCCGCCAATACAGGAAAATGGAAATGGACGGCTGGTTCTTATCTGCTCGGAGAAAAACTTAAGAATGGCAGCACCACCTACTTCGACCAGGATTATGCATTGTTTGACCCGAATGCGCCTTATGCTACCATTAGTAATGGAAAGAGAAATGCTTATGGCCTGGCGTTCTTTGGGCAGGCTACTTATGCCGTTACTCCAAAGTTTGATATTATTGTCGGTGCAAGATATGATGTAGAACACAGGGAGCTTACCCAAAATTCAGCGTATGAAAAAAGTGGTGTTGTTACTCCTTTAACAGCGGACAGCACGGTGAAGAAAACCTTCAACGCATTTACGCCAAAGGTTATTTTGAGTTATAAATTGACAGATAAGTCAATGGTATATGCATCTTATGCAAAAGGGTTCAGGGTAGGCGGATTTAATTTTGGCAGCACAACAAACCCAACATACAATCCTGAAAGATCAGACAACTACGAACTGGGTATTAAAAATGCGTTGTTAAATAACAGGCTTAAGATAAATCTTACTGCGTTCTATTTTCAACAAAAAGACCAGCAGGTATCTACTTCACAAGACGGTATAAATTATGCAACGCTGAATGTAGGCGATATGAATAACTACGGATTGGAACTGGAAGCATCTGCACTGCCTGCAAAAAATCTGCAAATAGACTGGACTGCCAGCACATCGCACAGTGAATATAAAAAGTTGGAACTGTTTGATGCCAATACTCTCACAGTAAAAGATTACAAAGGAAATAAAGCGATTAACAACCCTGCATTGCAATCTATGCTTGCCGTTCAATATGGTATTCCTTTTTCTACTTCTGCTCAAAACTTTAAAGCATTTGTAAGAGGGGAATTCAGGTACATCGGTAAATACGAACTGGATTTTGTCAATGCCTATCACCAGGATGCTTACGGTATGATTAATGCAAGAGCCGGTGTTACCAGCAATCATTTCGACATCGCATTGTGGGTCCGCAATCTCAACGATGTACGTTATATGGCTTATGGTTATGGTTCCTATATGATGGGCAACCCAAGAACATGGGGGATGACATTAACTGGAAGATTTTAATTTGAGTGAACAGATTAACAAATACTCATTGACTCAATATTTCAAATTAATAATAAAAGGTATGAAAAAAATAATCTTAATGATTGCAACTATTGCAATGGTGTCAGCCTGCAAAAACAAAAATCAGGAAGTTGTAAAACCACATCCTGAATCAATGTCGGAGCTATTCCCCAAACCAAAAGTGGAAATCAAAACAGTTGGTATCTATTTATATGATGGTTACTCAGCACTGGATGCAATGGGACCGTATTCAGTATTTACCAGGATGATGGGCAGCCATGTATTTTTTATTGCAAAACACAAAGGCATTGTTGTAGATGGGGCTGGATTAAAAGTACAGGTAGATACTTCTATCAATGAAGTAAAGCACCTGGACATATTACTGATACTGGGTGGATTAGCACAAACCTATAAGGAAACAAAAGACGAAGCACTTTTAAGCTGGATTCGCAGCATTGACAGCACATCCACATATACCACCAGTGTATGTACCGGTGCATGGATTTTAGGTGCTACAGGTTTATTAAA
The DNA here is from genome assembly GCA_044227095.1 of Chitinophagaceae bacterium. GTDB lineage: Bacteria > Bacteroidota > Bacteroidia > Chitinophagales > Chitinophagaceae > JACMLD01. The sequence continues at coordinate 3,709,540 of JBGAFV010000001.1, forward strand.
AGATAAAGAAGCAACCACGCATTGGTATGGTAAAAAAATATTAGTAGACTTTGGAGCAAAAGTTCAGAACACAAGATATACGCACAGTGGCAAATACTGGACTGGTGCCGGTGTATCCGCAGGTATTAACATGAGCCTTGCTCTGTTAAATGAAATAGCCGGTGAAAAATATACCAAAGCTGTAATGCTTGATTTGGAATATGATCCTCAGCCACCATTTAAAGGTGGTAATGAAAACAATGCTGATAAAAACATGGTGGAAGGAATGAGAGTTTTATATGATGGAGGAATGGAAACAGCATTACATCCTGAAAAAGTTTTTAAAAGTATGAAGTTTGACAATAAAAAAGATTTTGTCTGTGGAATGCCAATTACAGCAGGCATTGCAGACACTGTACACTATAACGGCAAAGTATATGGCTTTTGCTCAACAGGTTGTAAGGATGAGTTTCTTAAAAATCCTTCTGCGTATATATCAAAATAATTTTTTTAATCTATCAACCATGAAAGCATTTTAACTACTAGCTGACTATTTATCCCTTAGCAAAAGAATGAACAAGAAACAGAAAACAAAATGATTAAACCAATGCACCGCATTAATCGTATCTCTTTGTTACTATTTTTGATGTGCCTCATGATGAGGATTTCAAAACTTATTACGCAGGCTGTTTTGCAATAACAATATTATTATACTCAATTAAAATTATGACAATGAATATTAAATCATTTTTCAACATTCTTATTTTTATTTTCATTTTTCAGGTTACGAACGCCCAAAGTACTAAGCCTGACATTTCAAAACCCGACGCAACTAAAAAAGTACAAACAGTTGAATTATCATGCGGTGAATGTAAATTTAACATGAAGGGACAAAGTTGTGATCTTGCTGTAAGAATTAATGGCAAAGCATATTTTCTTGATGGTGCAGGTATAGATTCTTTTGGGGATGCTCATGCAAAAGATGGTTTTTGCAAAGCCATTCGCAAAGCCGAAGTGCAGGGAGAGATTATTGGCAATCGCTTTAGTGCTACCTATATAAAATTACTTCCTCAAAAAAAGTGAAAAACGATTAGTTGATTTTAAAACTATAGCAACATTCTCAAACAAAGCAGGATTATTTTTTTAAGTATCCTGCTTTGTCATTTTTTATTTCATTCGCCAATAGCATAAGCCCAAGATGCTCGCTGCAAAACAAGCAATGGTGTAAAAATTGTAAACTGCCTGCATACGTCAGTTGAAGTGGTGGTTGCCCTCTACCGAAAATGGTAGCAGGCTTAATACGCAACAAAACTATTTATACATCCAGCACATGTCTTCCTTTTTCGCCAATGCGGGTTAGTGTTGCCGTAGTGATGTATTTTTTTTGATCTATCTGTTGTGGCTGATCGCTAGTGCAAAAATAACTGTGTATGCTCCGTCGGTCTTGGGCGGTTGTATTGGTAGTGCCGCCATGCCATACATGCGAATTGAAAATAAATACCGAACCGGCAGGAGCAATAATGCGGATTTCATCGGGATGTTTATCGTTGGCATCTGGCATAGCTTCATCGGGCAAAATAGTAAGTTTATGACTTTTTGGAACAATGCGTGTAGAACCATTGTGTTCTGTAAAATCATCCAGGAGCCAGATGCTGTTGCAAACTTTATAAGCACCGTTTACAACAGTATTCTTCCAGTCTACGTGTAGTTTCTGAAGCCCTTTGCCGGGTTTGGCTGCCCGGTAATTTAAAGAAGACAATTTGTATTGCTGTCCTAATACTGCTTCAATGCCTGCAAGTACCCGTGGGTGTAAATAAAAAATATCAAATAGAGAACCTTTGTTTACCAGGTCTGCAAGCCGGTCTGCACCTTCTTCTTTTGGGTGACGGATATATTTTGATTCGGCCAGTTCTGCGCCGGCATTTTCGCCTTCGGATGTCATAAGTTCATCAAGCCGGTCATTAATAGCTTTCACCTGTTCTATGCTTAATAACTGACCTAAGTTGAGGTATCCGTAAGTATCTAAAAATTCAATTTCATCATTTGCAAGCATGAAAAGTATTTTGTTGTAACACAAGTTTACAAAATTAAAATAATTGTTTTTGTCAAACGGCAGAACCCTTCTTAATGATAATTGAGAAATAAAATTTTAATTACCATTTATCTAATCCCAATAATTTTTTGCCAAGAGGGGATAGCACTGCAGTGCTGTATTTTGTTTGCTCCCATTTTCTTGGATCTCCCGGAAAAGCATAACCCTCTGGTGCACGGCGTTCCTGCCATGAGGAAATACGCCAATGCCGCAAATCTTCATTGTCTTCTTCTGCCGGCATCATGGAAATGTATTGCGCTATGCGTACTTTATTGCCGCTCTTGTTTGCTCTTATGCCATGGGGTTGCGTACTGTTGAAGATTAATAAGTCGCCTGCTTCCATCGGTACTTTTACAATGTCAAAGCCAGCGGTATCGGGTTTAAAATGATCCCGATCTTCGGGTTGAGAAAGTTTCCAGGCATCGTAGGTTCTATAGAGTTCGGGAATGCATTGAAAGCCGCCCATGTTTTCATCGGTTTGATCGGCCAGTGCAAGTACACCCTGTACATTTTGTGGTTTTGTTTCGGGGTCATAATCCCAATGAATAAAACCTTTGTATTCATGACCGGGCCGAATAGGAAAATTAAGATTAGCCCTGTCTATAGTAACCCATAATTTTTCTGTTCCCCAAATGTCTGCAAACGCCTGGTGAACTTTTGGGTATTGACGATTGTCCCACTGGTACTGATGATTGTACACTTCTACCATGCCGGTATTTGTAAGTTCTTTCATTTTCATTTCCGCACGTGGTGGTGCATACCATGTTTCAGCATTGTTGGGATCTTTTTCTTCAAACTCCCAAAGAAAGTTTGCAAGGCGGTTTACCTGTTCCCTGGGTACTGCGTTTTTAATAACGATATAGCCATTCTCTATCCAGAATTGCCAATCCTTTTCAGACAGCACTTTCAACGGCTCACCATTGCTGCGGTCGTTTAGTTTTTGTTTGCTGCTTGTTGCAGTAGAAGGATTGCCCGGAATTTCTTTATGGTTATTATTGGGGTTCATGGTAGGAGCCATTGTAGGGACCATTGTTTTTGTTTCTGCCTGGTTCATATAACGAGTGTTTTTGTGTGATTGGATGGTACAAAGTTCATTTTTGCTGCAAAGGCAGCCACCTGCTCAATTGACCATTATTTGCTCTCCATTGACCTATTTTTTAATTAAACGGCTTAAAAACTTATTTTTATAGAAAAATAACCGGTGAAAATTCAAAAAGAGACGGTATTGCCTGGGCCTGGTCAATCGTTCCGATTGTTTAAGCCAAGTTTGAAAAATTATTTCTTCTGGCACTATCACCCGGAGTATGAACTGGTATATGTAGAAGCCATTGCGGGCATACGCCATGTAGGCCGGCATATATCCAGCTTTACTGAAAGTGATTTGGTATTGATTGGCTCCAACGTGCCACACCTCAATTTTGATTATGGTATAGAAACAGCTTATCACCAAACTGTAGTGCAGCTAAAAGAAAATTTTCTTGGCAATGCTTTTGCGCAAACACCTGAGTTTGCTCTTATTGAAAATCTTTTCAACAAAGCACAACTGGGGTTAAGTTTTGGTGGACAAACAAAGCAACTGGTGGCAGAAAAACTTGCAGGCATGCAGGTGCTCGATCATTTTGAGCAGTTAATTAACTTGATTGAAGTATTTCAGTTACTGGCTACTTCTACTGATGTAACTGAATTGAATGAAACTGATACCAGCATTAAACTTTTTTTAGACGATAAAATAAGAATGGGATCTATTTACAAATACATTCACGCCCATTACGACAAAAAACCCGATGTAAATGCAGTAGCCGCAAGTGTGCATTTAAGCACACCAGCTTTTTGCCGCTATTTCAAAAAGCAGACAAAAATGACTTTTACAGACTTTGTAAATCAATACCGCATTGCCCAGGCAAAAACCTTATTGCTAAAAGGCGTAACCGTATCAGAAGCATGTTACGAAGTTGGATTTGAGAGTTTATCGTATTTTAATAAACTGTTTAAAAAACTCTCTGGTAAAAACCCATCTGTTTTTAAAAGCGGGCATAGTGTGAAGAAATAGATTTTTATGGTAACTCGACTACTTGTTCCATAAGAGCAAAAAGACGGGCAGTGATTATAATTACAATGATTTTCGTTCCATATTAACGACTGTTGCTTTGCGTAACAATTACCACTAGGTGTACCTATAGCACGCACCCGGAACCTTAATTTTTTTTTAACCCCATGAAATGATCCTACGTAATATGCGCAGAAACACTTGTGGTTGTAAACTCACTCTATTAAGCTATCGTTATATTCATTGCTGGCTACAGATTTTTCTAAATACAACAATGCTTTGTCTTTATTGCCAAGTTTTGTATGCACTTTTGCTAAATAGAAATTAATCAGTTCTGTTTTTGTGTTCATTTTCTCTGCCTCTTCCAAATAATACAGCGCTTCTTCAAAGTTGTTCAGTAGATAATAGTATACACCGAGGTTTCTCCATGCGAAAGAATTTTCGGGATTCATTTCATAAGAGCTGTGAATATCTGCAAAAGCATTGTCCGTGTCGTTTAACTGTAGTTTGCAATACCCCCTGTTGTTATAGGCAAATGCAAAGTAGGGTTCTTTGTCAATTGCGTTGGTAAATTCCACTATTGCTTCCTGATACCTTTTCAGTTGCATGAGTGCATAGCCAAGGCTATTATACAGGCTGCTGCTGGGTTTTATACTAACTAGCTTACGTGCGGATTCAATTACTTTTTCAAATTCTCTTTTTTCAAAACCATCTTCTATTATTTTCCTGTTTTTATGCAATGTTAGAAGCATTTCTACCTGCCATTTATCTAAAAAAGTATGATTACCATCTTTTAAATAACCATAATCGTTTCTAAAAAAATCTTTTGTATTAAGGTTAAGATAAGGCTCAAATTCCTTGCAATCTCTGTCTGTAATAAAACAAAGCAATGCATTTGCATAAGCTATCATCTGGCTTCGCATGTAGCCAGTTCTGTTTATCCAGGTGCCATCATTTGTAATAGATGTGTTTGCCATAAAAATTCCAAATCCAAAAAAAATACTGGCCAGGTCGGTTAATGGCTCCATGTCTGGTTCATTGTGTTTTACCAGGTTTTTTCCAATTAGCTTTACATGCCCAAGTTCATGCGAGATGATATTTACCAGTAGTTCTGCGTTGGAAAAATTAGAACGGGCTATTTCTATTTTAAATCTTTTTTCATCAGTTGTATATATGTGTTCAAATAGGCCCAGTGCTCCTTCCGAAATTTCTCCATGTTTCCATGTAGACCATTGTTTTGTTGTAATGTCATCAAAAAGTTTTACAATGATTTCGTTGGGGTTAATGCTCCAGTAACCGCAAACCTGTTCAAACAAACTTTGAAACTGTTTTTCATCTTCGGTATTCTTGTAGGGAAAATTTTCTTTTGTAGGAAGAATAAACGGTGTTGACGCCAGATGATCCAGCCCGAAAATTTCTATAAACCAGGCCAGGTTTTTTTCAATCCATTCTTTGTCTCCATCGGTAACCGAATAAGTTTTAGAATTTTTGTTGAACCATCCAAACATAATTAGAGCTTTTATTTGCTAGGGGTGGGTCAAATATACAAAATCAGTGTAGTTGTTGTAACCTTAACCGAATTTGCGAATTGATGATTTTTTACTTAAGTATTTTCCTATTATTAAAACAACTGTTGATCTATTATATTTGATGAAAGAAACTGTAAATTATTAATGGGAACGCCAGTTGATTATAGTGCTAGTAAACCAGGTAAAATTTTGATAAAACCACGTCTTTATTCAATTATACTGTGGGTAATGGCATGTGATTTAATACTTGCAATTATACGCATGTGTATTTATGGAGTTGGAAATATCATTGTTATCCGAATAGTTTTCATCCTTTTTCCGCTTATGGCACTTGCGCTCTTATGGCTAAAAAAGAAAGCAGGCTGGATAATGAGTGTTTTCTATTTTGAACTTGACATTCTGATCTTGTGTACTTTTTTTTATTCGGATAGTAGTAAGTTATTGCATTTGAACTGGTACAATGTATACAATATATTCTTCATCGTATTTTTTTCCTTTCATCTTTTTTGCTGTATGGATTGCTTTTAAAGGATACCAGACAGTTTTTAGCCATTACGCCAAAAACATTTTTACTAACACTTATTTTTTCGACAGGCATTAGTCTAATGACAGTTGTTTTTCTTTTACCTCATTAATTTTTTAGAGTCACTAAACGCTAATGGAGCAACCAATAGATCATATTGCAGATATAGAGAGTGAAGTGCAGTTAAAGACACGGCTTTATTCTATATTATTAAGGGGAATTGTGTGTTTTATGATACTCCCCTTTATAAGCACGTTGTATTATAGAACTTGGGATTTTATTTTTCTTCCATTTGTTTTAATAATTATTCCTCTTGCAGCATTTTTCCTTTTAAGATTGAGAAAGAAAGCGGGTTGGGTTATGGCTGTTTTTTATTTTGAGCTGTATGCAGTTGCCTTGTGTGCTTTTTTTTATAATAATATACGGGAGTTAAGACATTTAAGCTGGTATCATTTCGGCCATTTAATCACTATCACATATTTTGTTCTTTCATCATTTTTGCTGTATTTATTGCTTTCAAGACCTGTTCGTCGGTTTTTAACAGTTAGGTCAGAAATGTTCTTATTAACAGCTATGATTTCTACAGCCTTAAGCTTTGTGATTGTTATTGTAGATTTATTGATTTCACAACCTCATAATCTTTTATAAACAGCTAATGGAGCAACCAATAGATCATATTGCGGACATAGAAAGCGAAGTGCAATCAAAGACACGGCTTTATTCTATTATGTTGTGGGTGATGTTGTGTTTTACAATTCTTGAAATGATTAGTTTATTCCGGGAGTTTCGTAATACGGCAAGCTGGAGTGATCTTATTTTTACAGCAGTTTTTTTATTCTTCCCGCTTGCGGCGCTTATCCTCTTAAAAATAAAGAAGAAAGCAGGCTGGATAATAGCTGTTTTTTACTTTGAATTTATTACGGTTGTACTATGTAATTTTTTATACGAGAATTATAAAAGGTTTGTGCAATTAAACTGGTACAGTGTTAATAATATGATTGTTGTTACATTGTTTATTCTTTCGTCCTTTATCATGTATTTATTGCTTTCCCGCGACCTTCGGAAGTTTTTATCCATTAAGAAGAAAATGTTTTTATGGACGCTTATTGTTGCAACAAGCATCAACCTTGCCCTGGTTATATTGATGTTATTTTATTAATTAAGGGATCGATCTTTTAATTAACCCACGGCTTAGCCGTGGGTTAGAAATAGTATAGATCTGATGGATTTTAGCCCACGCTTTTATTTACCAACCCTGCTTTGCATGCTTGCAGGATATCTTGCGCCAACAATTTCAATGTTTGCCAAAGCGGCTTTTATTTTTGTTAAATCACTTGAAGTAAGTTCAACAGAAGCACCACCAATATTTTCTCTTAAACGCTCCAGCTTTGTAGTACCTGGTATAGGAGTAATCCATGGTTTTTGTGCCAGCAACCATGCCAGTGCAATTTGTGCAGGCGTTGCATTTTTTTCTGCTGCAATAGTTTTTACCAAATCAACCAGGGATTGGTTGGCTTTCCTGTTTTCTTCTGAAAAACGTGGCACAATATTCCTGAAATCATCTTTGGCAAATTGTGTGGTTTCATTAATGGTGCCGGTTAAAAAACCTTTTCCCAACGGACTAAAAGGAACAAACCCAATTTCCAATTCTTCCAATGTGGCTATAATTTCTTTTTCTGGTTCACGGAAAAACAAAGAGTATTCACTTTGCAATGCTGCTACCGGTTGTACAGCATTTGCTCTGCGAATGGTTTGTACACCAGCTTCAGATAACCCCCAGTGTTTTAGTTTACCTTCTTTTATTAAATCCTGTATTGTGCCAGCAACATCTTCAATAGGCACATTTGTATCTACACGGTGCTGATAAAATAAATCGATGTAATCAGTATCCAGATATTTTAATGAATTTTCTGCCACTTTGCGTATTCTTTCAGGCCTGCTGTCTACACCTTTCATTGCATCACCATCAAGAAACCCAAATTTGGTAGCAATAACTATTTTATCCCTAAACGGTTTAACAGCCTTGCCCAGCAAGGTTTCATTACCACCCTGGCTATAAGCTTCTGCAGTATCAAAAAATGTAATACCCAGCTCATAAGCATTTCTTATTAAATCAATAGCATCTTTTTCGTTGGTTGCAGGCCCGTAACCAAAAGTTAACCCCATGCAGCCCAATCCCAATGCGGATACTTCTAATCCGCCTTTTCCTAATTTTCTTTTCGGTATCATACTTAATTGTTTTAAAAATTATGAGTCAGTTTATTATCTGTAACCATTATCCTTCTGCAAATGTCGGCCTGTTTTTTGGTCCAGGCTTATACAGATTACGGTATTGCTTACCAATATTACTTATTGGGCTGGGGGGCCTGGTATGTTGATGTATGATAGTGTAAATTTGTATTGATAACTAAAAAAGTAAGTATTGACAGACATTAAAAATCTCCGCAGCATAAAAGAATACAATGCTTTTAATAATCACGAAACGCTTCATCCATTGGTAAGCGTTTTAGATTTGGCGAAGGCAAATCCCAGGAAACATAGTCGTTTGCGTTACGAATTTTATGTTGTGTATTTAAAGAAAATTTATTGTGGCAATTTGCGATATGGTTTAAAAAATTACGACTACGAAGAAGGCACCCTGGTATTTCTTGCACCCGGCCAGGTGGTTGGACAAAACAGTGAAGATGTTTATCAGCCGCAGGGGACAGCGTTGGTTTTTCATCCGGACTTAATAGCTGGTACTTCTCTCGGAAAAAACATCAACAACTATCGTTTTTTTTCTTATGCAGTAAATGAAGCTTTGCATTTATCAGAAAAAGAAAGAACTATTATTTTGGACTGTTTATCTAAAATTCAATACGAACTTGAGCATGCAATAGACAAACATAGCAAGCAATTAATTGTATCAAATATTGAATTGTTCCTTAACTATTGCACCCGCTTTTACGACAGGCAGTTTATTACACGAGACAATGCGAATAAAGGCATCCTTGAAAAATTTGAAGAATTGCTGAACAGTTATTTTATTTCTGACAAGCCTCAAAATAGAGGCTTGCCTTCTGTTACCTATTTTGCAGAAGAACTGCATTTGTCGGCTAATTACTTTGGAGATTTAATTAAGAAGGAAACTGGCATTTCTGCACAGGATTATATCCAGTCTAAAGTAATTGAAGTTGCAAAGGAAAGAATTTTTAATATTGATGAATCCATCAGCGAAATAGCTTACAATCTCGGCTTTAAATATCCGCAACACTTCACAAGATTGTTCAAGCAAAAAACTGGCGTTACACCCAATGAATATAGAAGCCAGAATTAATTGTTGGGCCATTGCAAACAAGTAATATTATCACCCAAATAAAATTGCAGATGGGAGTGGATATAGAAAACAGACTTAATTAGTAAAAGGAAATTGGTTTTTTACCACACTTTATAAATCTCTCTCGAACCAGCGGTATACAACTCCTGGTAGCCTTTCATTTTTTCTTTCATTTGCCGCATTTCTTCGGTGTCTTCCATGTATTTTTTAAAACTTTCTTCAAAAGCAGCGAGGCTTTCATATTTGGTTACCATTATTACGCGGTTGTAGGCACCCGTCATGTCTGTCATTACGTTTACAAAGTCGCTCATGCCGCCCATGGCTTCTTTAAATAGTTTGGCAACTTTAGATGCATTGCCGGGTTTGCAAACAAAAGTGTCGTGTACAAGAATCATAACATACAATTTTAAGAATGAATGATAAAAATGCCTGTTAGAATTTATTGGGGGCGATACTAAATTTACATCAATATTTTATATTTTCTGGCGATGCTGTTGTAGTCAATATGAAAAGAGCTTCGGTGGAAAAACCGAAACTCTTTTTGTTATTATAACACTTACTTGTCAGTATTATTTCGCCGACAAATAATACCGGTTCATGGTAATGCATGATGAGATGATGCCAATTAGCAAAAACAGGCTTCTTACCCAGTTCATGCTATTCCATTGCGACCATGTTTTGCTGAGCAGATCAATATCAGTCAGCGATGCTGTATTAAACATGATGGCATTGCGTGGATAAAAATAGCCAAAGGTCATTGCCTCTGCCAGCAGGTACATTACCAAAGCTGTGCCTGCATAAATGCGAAGAGAAGGGAAGCCTTTCCAAAACGCAATTACTACAATCAGTCCAAGCAGTTGGTTAACCGGCGAAAACAAACGAAAGAAATGGCCAGGGTTCACTTTTGTATAATAGGCACGTGCCGTAGCAATAGAATCAGGGATATTGCTTCCCCAAGATTTAGCATCAACAATAGAAGTGTAAATATTAGTAAGTAACAAACCGCTGGCAATTGCAATAGATGCAAATAAAATAATTGATTTCATGATTTTTTTGCTGCAAAGATGTGTTGCTGCAAGTTTTACAAATTGTATTTAACGGACATCCTGGTACAGGTGTGCCATAACCGGACTTTTACTCTCTTTGTATTTGCCGGGTGTAAGATTTGTAAATGCCTTAAATGACTTTATGAAATGCGATTGATCTGAAAAGCCGCATTCATAAGCAATAGCAGTAAGTGAAAGAGGGGAGTGATGTATTAACTTCAATGCCTGTAGGTATTTTTTGTACAGTAGAATGGTTTCAGTATTAAGACCTGTTGCTACGGTCATTTTTCTTGATAACTGCCTGGGAGAATAACATAATTCCCTTGCAAGCGAGCCAGCGGAATAATCGGGACTAATGGAACCAGTTAAAAAATTATGAATAAAAGTTTCTCTCGGCTGTGGAACAAAAAAGTATTTGCGCAGCCATTGTAACACAACTCCAACACGATTTGTAAATGTTTGCGCATTATAGATTTCTTCCCAGAGGTAGTTAATGTTCTTATCCATCAGCGCAAGATCAATTGTAGCATTTGCCAGTTCACCAGCAGGCATACCAAATATTTGCTGCACGGCAAACGGTTGCAGCAATACGCCAAAAAAAACTTGCTGGCCCGGAAGTTTTACCTGTATTGGTTGGGTGCAGAAACCACTGATAAAGCAATTGGGCAATTTGTTTTGTTGTCCGTTAATAGTTGCTATGCCAGTTTCACCTTCACTGAAATTGAATATAATTTCTATGATGCCTTTGGGAACAATAGTTTCGTTGTAATAAGCAGGCGCATGACTAACCTGCCATAGAGATTGCAACAGGTTTGCGTAAAAGGGTTCTTTTGGAATGTAATGATGGTAATTCAATGTTGGGTTGCTATTACTAAGGTAGACCAAAAATATAAACTGCAAATAATCATTGGGGAAGAGAATGTTTTTGTTCCGATTTGTACAATTGCTTTCCTGCCCAATTTGTTATTTTTGTTGCACAACACAGTACACCTGCCAGTGAATTACAAAGAATTTTTGCCAGCCGATGCCTTGCGACCGTTTATAAAATGCTATTACATTTTTGAAGCGGGTGAGGGGACTATGTTTGAAGACAAGGCTTACGCCACCGGTTGTGTAGAAGCAATGTTTAACATAGGAGAGGGAAGCTGGCAGATTAACAACGGTCATGGGTTTACCACAACGCCACGGATAGAATTATGGGGACAAATTATAGAGCCGTTAACTTTCAAATCCATTGGAAAAAATTCTATGTTCGGCGTGCGATTTCTTCCCCATGCGGCTTCAATTTTTTTAAAGGAAGACGTAAGCCTTTTTAATAACAACATAACCGATCTGGCAGATGTGGCAGGTAAAGTTGTAAAAGATATACATTTAAAACTGCTGGAAGCTAAATCTTTGGAACAACGTATTAATTGCCTCAATTCATTTTTTATACAGCAACTTGTTTCGGCTGAAAATAAAATTCACAAAGCAGGCATGGTTAATGGCGTTATGAAAGAATTAAACCAGCAGGATTTCTTTGATAATATAGATAATGTAGCGTCACGATTTGGTATCAGTTCAAGATACCTTCAGAAAATATTTCTTATGCATACAGGGCTTAAGCCAAAACTTTATGCAAAAATTCATAGGTTTCAAAACAGCCTTCAGTATATATCTGCTAAAAAACTTTCGCTTACGGAAATTGCCTATGAATGCGGCTATTTTGATCAGTCTCATTTCATAAGAGAATTTAGATCTTTTACCGGCAAAACACCTTCTTCTTTTGATACGGCAAATACTTCAGCTATTCTTGCTTCCCCTAACAAATAGCGCAGTTCCGTTTTGTACAATTTTTCTTTTTTGGGCTGATGCAATTTTGTGCTAAATAGAAAATTATGTCAGCCAATTTTGAAAAGTTTAAAAAACTGCACGAAGGAACAAGTTTGTTTATTCTGCCTAATGCATGGGATGCAAAAAGTGCAATCATTTTTGAAGAAAATACATTTCCTGCTGTTGGTACTTCAAGTGCCGCTGTAGCAACCAGTCTTGGTTATGCAGATGGAGAGGGAATGCCGTTTGCAGATTACCTGTTTGTTATAAAACGAATAGCAGCTTCAGTAAAAATTCCGGTAACTGTTGATTTGGAAATGGGCTATGGAAGAACCAGCGAAGCGATCTATAACAACATTCAGCAACTGGTTGAATTGGGTATTGCAGGAATCAATATTGAAGATTCTGTAATTAATAATGCTGAACGTACATTGGCAGATTCAAAACAATTTGCTGCAACAATTGAGTTTATAAAAAATAAATTGATAACTCAAAACTTATCACTCTTTATAAATGTCCGCTGCGATACCTACATTCTTAATATAAAAGAAAAACAAAAGGAAACACTCAATCGCCTCAGGATATATGAATCAGCAGGGGCTAATGGTATTTTTCTTCCCTGCATAAGTAACGAAGCAGATATTGCAGCAGCTGTAAGCAATACAAAACTGCCGCTTAATGTAATGTGTATTCCGGGGCTTCCTGGCTTTAGTGCATTGAACAAACTGGGCGTTAAACGTGCAAGCATGGGGCCATTTCTTTTTAACAAGGCTTATAAAGAAGCAAATGCATTAGCCCAAAAAATTTCCGGAGAAGAAAGTTTTTCATCTATTCTTTAATCATCAATAAAAATAAAAAGCATGAATTTACCAAGAAGGGCAGAAGATGCCCACAACACACTGGCAGCAGCATACAATACCGGCGACTTAGCTACGGTTTTAAACATGTACGATGTAAATGGAATTATTGTTGCAGAACCTGGCAGCCCGGTATCTGGCAAGGAAAAATTTGAGAATGCAGTAAAAGGTATTCTCTCTATTAAAGGAAAAATGGAAATTAAAACAGTGTATTGCCTGCAATCTGGCGATGTGGCTGTTGGCAGATCTGAATGGAGCATTAAAGACGGCAATGAAATAAAAGTAAGTGCCAAAGGCGTTGAAGTAATGAAGCAACAACCCGATGGTACATGGAAGGTTTTAATTGACCATGCTTTTGGTGCAGAAGCAGGGCTTACTGTTTAATTTGTGGTGAGAGTTTTGTATTGGGCTAAAGCCCATGTGATTTATTTTACTTCCATTCCACGGCTGAAGCCGTGGGTTACAGTTAGGCAGTAACAAAAAACAGGTAATCATTTGCTGATTACCTGTTTTATTTTATTGAAGTTGGAACGCAAATATGCAGTCATTAATCAAGTGGAATGCGTGCCGCATTTGCGCTAAGCCATTCGCTGAATGATTGAAGGCCCGGGTTTAATTCTTTTGCAAATTTCAGATCACGTGCACCTGTGAAGTAATCAGAAAAATCGCGGTAAAACTGAAACATATTGCCAAGATCATCGGCACCAGGAAATCCCAGTCCGCGGTATTGTTCCGGTGTCATTTCATTATAGTAAACCTCTTTGCCCAATGCAGAAGATAGTGCTTTGGCCATGTCTGCACCAGAAATATGATCGCCAGCAATGCCTACTTTTTTGCCAACCAATGCTTTTCCTTTTTTGAAAATGCCATAAGCGCATTTGCCAATATCGTCTGCGCTAATGCCCGACATTTTATTGCTGCCCATTGGTAATGAAAAAGCATACTTGCCGTTGGCATCTTTTTTCGGGCCCATGCCAAAATAGATCAGGTTGTCCCAATAAAATGAAGTGAGTAAAAAAGTAGTAGGTACGCCAGCATCAGTAAAATAATGGTCAGATGCTCCTTTGCCATCAAAATGCGGCACTTTATACTTCCCATGCAGGGTTGGCATGCTATCGTCTGAAAGCGGCACCCAGTTTCTTACATCTTCAAGCGTAGACCAGATAACATGCTGCACACCGGCTTCTTTAGCAGCTTCGGCCATCATCTTTGCCTCGTTCATTTCCTTTTCGGCAGAAAAATGTGCCCAAAAAAAGGTAACGCAGAAAGCACCGTATGCGCCAGCAAACGCTTTTTTTACACTCTCATTGTCTTCAAGATCGGCTACTACAATTTCTGCACCTAATGCTGCAAGTTCTTTTGCTTTGTCGGAATCAGCATTTCTTGTAACGGCACGTACAGCAAATTCGCTGTTCTTATCGGCAAGAATAGCATGTGCAAGACCGCCGCCCTGTGCGCCGGTAGCACCAAATACAGTAATAATCTTTTTAGCAGACATAATCGTTATGGTTTATTTTTTTGAGTAATCAAGTGTTCAATGGCCTGTACTAAAAGTGGCCCGGTGGCTAAGTTAAGAAAGTTGATGTTGAAACGATGAAAAATTTATAGCCAACAAAATATGATGGCAGTGCTGGCAAATTGCGGTAACGATTAACTTACCAAAAACATTTTCTGCCAGTAACTTTATAAGACTGAATTAATTTTGAAATTTGTTTTACTGGTTAGGTTTCTAGAACTGTGTTTAATAAAAGTTTATGAGCGAGACACAAAAAATTATATGGCTAAGCAAGCCGGAAAAGCATGATTACCCTGCTGCATTTTCTTACCTGAGTTTGATTTATAAAGAAGATGTAGTTGAAAAAATGGTTAGTAAATTAAAGAAAGCTGCTGTAATAGAATTTAAGGCTAAAGATATTTTCAGGGCGTCTTCACTTTCTTTGCTTGGGGTAAGCAATGGGCATGTGTATAAAGACCGCGAAAAAATAACAAAAGGAACTAAGTTGTCGCCATTACTTTTGGTAAGAGATTCTTTTAACGGAAAAGTGATTATAGCAGACGGATACCACAGGCTTTGCGCAGTGTATTCGTTTGATGAAGATGCAGTGATACCTTGCCAGATTACATGATGCCTCAAAAGATTTCTAATTGTTATACAACAAGTATATCGCTTGTAAGGGCATAATGCAGGGCACGTACCCGTTCTATAGCTTCCTTTAGGTTTTTTTCTGCATTATATACAGACTCGTCCGCGTACAATTTATTATCTGCTTTGGCGAAGCGTATCCAGAGCAACGAAGCGGCCAGTAACTGGTTTACTTCATTTTGTAGTTCACTGGCTGCTTCTTCCCGATTTATAAGGCAAGAGTTTAGCCTGGCTGTTACTTTGTGTGTTGTCTTTTTCATGGGGTACCGATATAATGGCATATACCCTAAAACCCTGCCACAAAAAAAGCAACTGCAAATCAAATTTTTATAAAAAGGAAAAGAAATAAAATTTCCCATTTATAGATTTGTACTCCCACATTATACTAAAAATCTCCTCGTAAAATAAACGGGAACGCTAGTTAATCCACCATTCATTTTCTGCGGCATTTGCACATTCGGCAACGGTTTGTTTGGAAGAAGAAATCACACGTGATTGTCCATGTGTTTTTTCTGAAGGAAAAAGAAGAATATCATTTTGAACTTTGTTTTCAGAAGCTGTTATTTCTTTTTTAGCTGGTACGAATAGGCTATAGAAGCCTTTAAGTGCGTTGATGAGCATAAAAATTGTTTTAAAGGTTCTGAAATAATGATACCGGAGTTCCCTTAAGTTACGCCAAAATTAAATACAACGGCGTGGCATGCATTTTTTAATTCTTTTTAAATAGGAATACCCTTATTACCAATTGAGTATTTTATTCAGTACATCGTATTTTCCGAAGCAAATTGTCAATGACTTTTAAAATACTGGATCTCCTGCTCATGTTTTTTTGCTGCAGCCATTGAGGAAAACGTTCCAAGGTTGCGGCGTTTATTTGTCTTGGGATTTTTCTTTCGGGAATAAAGCCTGTATTCACCGGAGTTTAATTTTCGTATCATACAAATGTTTTTTCAATTGGTCTCAATCATTATGCCATTGAATAACTAAGGCACATTGATCAATATATAATGATACGGGGTAGATTTATTTCCACGAAATAGAACAATGAAAAAGGACAGTGGTTGAAAAAAAGCAACTTTTTATTTTGGTTTATACAACCCGTGTTTGTGCATTTTCCGAGGGAAAAATCATGATTTTGCTGTTGCTTATCATGTTTGGGAGGCTTGTTCTCCTCTGAAAAACATAAAAAAAAGCCATTTTCCCCTCGAAAAACAAGGTTTTTAACAACGTACTCACCGTTTGTGAATAACTTTTTAGGTAATTACCAATAGCTGTTTTACTTTAGCAGTGGAGGTAATGCCCATTCCTCCGCATTACTAACAATTAAATTCAATTTAAAATGGCAAAAGCAAAAAAAGCTGCAAAGAAAGCGGCTCCTAAAAAAGCAGCGAAGAAAGCAGCAAAGAAAGCAGCTCCAAAAAAAGCGGCAAAAAAAGCAGCTCCCAAAAAAGCAGCAAAGAAAAAATCAGCACGTAAACCTAATGCTGCGTTTATGGCTCCATTAACTTCAAGCCCTGCATTGGCAGAAGTAATTGGTAGCAAACCATTGCCAAGAACTGAAATAATCCGTCAGATCTGGAATTACATTAAAAAGAACAAATTACAGGATCAGAAAAACAAAAGGATGATCAACGCTGATGCAAAACTGAAAGTGTTGTTTGCCGGTAAGAGTCAGATTTCTATGTTTGACCTTGCAAAAGTGGTAAGCAAAAACGTTAAATAAGTATTGCACCGATTGTATAGCTTTTATAAACAGGGATGCTTTTAGAAGTATCCCTGTTTTATTTTTGTACTTCGCCAAGCCTCTCTATTATTCAGCATTGTTTATATTTCTTACATGGAAAAGAATAGTTTTCTTCTTTATGGTGCCAATGGATATTCGGGCAAATTGATTGCACGATTTGCCCATCAATATGGCCTGCGCCCAATACTTGCAGGACGCAATAAGGAAGTGATTGCTGCGCTTGCACAGGAATTGCAAATGGATTTCCGCATTGCAGATCTAAACGATGCTGGTGCGCTTAAAAATATTTTAACTGATGTGAAACTGACTGTGCATGCTGCAGGGCCTTATGATCTTACAGCAAAGCAAATGATTGATGCCTGTATAGCTGCTGGTGTGCATTATGTAGACCTAAATGGCGATTTGGAAGTTTTTGAAATGATACAGGGTTATGATGCGCAGGCGAAAGAAAAAAATATTATGTTGATGCCGGGTAGCGGGTTTGACGTTGTGCCTACTGACTGTCTTTCGCTGTTTTTAAAAAGCCAATTGCCCGATGCTGATAAATTGCAGATAGCTTTTGTTATTAAAGGAAGTCATTTATCGCACGGGACATCTATTACTACATTGCAAAAACTCGGCATGCCCGGCGCCAGCAGGAAGAATGGAAAAATTACCCCCGAGCCAGTTGGCCAAAAAGGTATGTGGGTTGATTTCCCTTTTGATAACGAACGATCTTTTATGATGAGCATACCGTGGGGAGATGTGAGTACAGCTTATCATTCTACCGGCATACCCAATATTGAAACTTTTACTGGTGTAAGTAAAGGCCTGTGGGTGTTTTTAAAATTCCAGGTATTGTTTAACTGGATATTAAGATCAAAGTTTGTACACCGCATCATTACAAAAGTTATCAATAGCAAATCTGCCGGGCCGGCAGATGAACTGCGCAATAAGGCAGTAAGCCTTATTCGTGCAAAGGTTGAAAATGACAAAGGCAAAGCTGTTGAAGCAGCAATGAAATGCCCCGAAGCATATTCACTTACCGCACTTACTACATTGCTGATTGCAAAAAAAATATTGAATGGTGAATACAAGCCCGGCTATCAAACACCGGCAAGCGCATATGGCGCTGATCTTATTATGGAAATACCAGGCGTAGAAAGGCAACTCATTAGCTCCTGATAAGAATTGTACCGTAAATTAATTTTCAATAAACCTTTTGTAAATAACAATTCAATTACAACAGTTGCGCCTGCACTGAAATTATTTTTGCCTGCGCCTGTAAATATTTAATTGCAAAAATAAGTGGTACATGAAAGAGCAAAATGAAAAGTCGCCGCATATATTAAATGCCTCTTCCAATTTATTAGGCATTTGTTTTATTGTATTAACGTCTTTAAAGCTGCTGAATAAGGACGAAAGTACCATCATAGATGAGATTACAGTACTGGCTATTGTTTTATTTATGGCCAGTTGTATTTTGTCGTTTCTTTCTATCCGTGCGGTTAACAAAAAAAGTGTTTTATATGAAAAGGTAGCAGACTTTATTTTCCTGGGAGGTTTGGTTCTGTTATTCCTTACTGCAATATTTTTTTCACTCAATATTATTAAATAAGTTTTTCAAACTATTTTGGTTTGCTGTTGCTGGTTGTAATAAAATGTTTAACTTTTGCGGCAATTTGAATAAATGTTGTTTATTTAAAAAAAGATCGCAATTGCTGTGGCAGCTTAAGTGTGCGACGCACGCCCGGTCACGCCATTCGGACGGGTAAGAATAATCTATCTATTTTAATGCAGTTGGTTACATAAAATACTTTATCAACAAAAAATTATTTGTATGCGTATAAAATCTGTATTGGTATTATTAGTGGTTGTTTTTGTTGCCAGCAAATTAAATGCGGCTATAACTGATACGGTTGAAACGTACAGCACGGTAATGAAGAAAAATATTAAAGCTGTTGTTATAAAGCCATCAAATTATACAGGAACAAAAGAATTGCCAGTGGTTTATTTGTTGCACGGTCATAGCGGCAATTATGCAGACTGGGTTACAAATGCAAAAGGGTTTGAGGCGGCTGTTGATTTGTATAACATGATTATTGTTTGTCCTGATGGAGGATATAGCAGTTGGTATTGGGACAGCCCCGTTGATCCCGCTTTTCAATATGAAACCTATATAACAACGGAACTTGTAAACTGGGTTGATGGGAAATACAAAACAATTCGAAGTCGCAAAGGCAGGGCCATAACTGGTCTAAGCATGGGCGGGCAAGGCGCATTATACCTTGCATTTAAGCACCAGGATATTTTTGGTGCTGCAGGAAGTATGAGTGGGGGAGTGGACATCAGACCCTTCCCCGATAAATGGGATATGGCTAAACGTCTTGGTACTTACGCCGAGCAACAAGAACGTTGGGAGAAACATGCTGTTGTGAACATGCTTTACCTGCTAAGGCCTAATTCTATACAGTTGATGATTGATTGCGGAACGGATGATTTCTTTTTTAAAGTGAATGAAGAACTGCACCAGCAATTATTATTACGCAATATTCCGCATGATTATATTACAAGGCCAGGCGCACATAACTGGCCTTACTGGAGTAATGCAATAGGGTATCAATTGCTTTTTATGAATAATTATTTTAAGAGTTGAAAGTTTTTTAACCACAGAGATACACGGAAGTACTTTTACATTATTGCTGAGACGCAGTGATTAACCCAGCAAACTTTTAATGCAACTTTTCCACAAGGCAATACACGGAGAGTTTCTTCGAAACGGCTAGCTTGTAGCTTTCTTAACACAGAGACACAGGTGACACAGAGAAGCACGGAGAGACTTTAGGTATTAATTACGAAGTTGCTGAAATTGGATTAGTTCGTTTAATGATGGATCACTTTTGAGGCGATAACACAGGGAGTTTCTTCGAAACTGATAGCTTGCAGCTAATAGCTAACAGCTTGTAGCTTTCCTTGCCACAGAGACATAGAACACATAGAAGCACAGAAGGGTTTTAATGATTAACTACAAAGATGCTGAAATCTTGTCAATATGTTTTTTATGATAAATCCCCTTTAAGGCGTTATAGTGAGCAGTTTCGAAGAAACTGCTAGCTTGTAGCTAATAGCTTGCAGCTTTTCTTACCACAGAGACATAGAACACATAGAAGCACAGAAGGGTTTTAATGATTAACTACACAGATGCTGAAATCTTGTTAATATGTTTTTTTTATGATAAACCCCCTTTAAGGCGATACACGGAGCGTTTCTTCGAAACTCATAGCTTGCAGCTAATAGCTAACAGCTTGTAGCTTTTCTTCCCTGTACTAATTTTTAAGAATTTTAAATTCAACACGCCTGTTTATCTGTCTTCCTTCATCTGTATCGTTGCTGGCCACAGGCATTGTTTCTCCATAGCCCTGTGATATTATTCTCTCAGGGGCAACTCCTTTTGATACAATATATTCTCTTACAGATTTTGCACGGTTGTCACTCAGCTTCATGTTGTAATCGTCAGAACCTTTGCTATCGGTGTGTGCACTGATTTCAATTTCAATTGCAGGGTTTTCTTTCAACAGGTTAACAACGCGATCTAATTCTACAAATGATTCGTCTCTCAAGTTTGATTTGTCAAAATCAAAAAACACGTTGTTTAACCTTACCACCTGTCCAATTTCAATAGGGGCGAGGTAAAGATCTTTGTGTATTTCTTTATAACCAACTTTTACCAATGAGTCGAGGTTCAGGTTTTCTGAAATGGCAAAGTAGTGATCTGCTGATGCCCTTATACTATAATTTTTATCGTACGGCAAAACAATTTTAAATGCGCCGTCAGTTGCACCAGATATACCATTGCCTGCAACTACACCGTCAGGTAATGTTTCATACACCAATGATGCGCTGAGCGGTTTTTTTGTTTTTATATCGTATACATTTCCGCTAACCAGTAAAACTGGTTTAGGCCTTTCTTTCTCTAATAATTTTACACGCACAATATCGCTTTCACCAATTGTATTAAGACTGGTAGTTAAGTACGCATATTCTCCGCCTGCATCCAGTGTAAAGAATGCGTCCCAGTTTTCAGTATTGATAGGGCTTCCAAGATTTACTGGTTCGCTCCATTTTTGCCAGGTTTTATCGAGGCGTTTGGTCATCCAGATATCATTATCACCTAAGCCACCATTTCGGTTGCTGCTAAAATACATCGTAACACCGTCAGGCGCCAGATAAGGCGTCATTTCATTTGTTTCTGGCAAATTGATTTGTTTGCCAAGGCTTTTGGGTTCTGTCCACCATCCTTCTTTAGTAAGAAAGCAAACAAAAATATCATTGTCGGAGCTTCCGGGTTCGGGAGACATGTACAACAGTAATGTCTGACCGTCGTGGCCCATTGTAGCACCAGACTGGCGACCTCTATCGTATTTGTAATAATTTTTTATTTGAAGTGCATCTGGCTCGCTCCAGTTACCTTCTTCTGTAAGTGTACACATGCTTACACCTTTACCATTGTATGCGCCATTCATAAAAGCGCCACGTATTAATATCCTGTTGTTGTCGGGAGATATCCAGTAAACAGCATTGTACTGAACTGTGTTAAGCGGATAACCAAGGTGCACGGCTTTGCTCCATTTACCAGTGCTATCTCTTTCTGAAAACCAAATGTCCTGAGAGTTGGGGACTGATCTGTACTTTGTATTTCTTGGATTGTTTTCGCAAATAAAAAACAACAGGTTTCCATCTGCAGAAACTGTAGGTCTTAGTTCTGCAAGATTTGTATTGATGCTGGTTCCTAAATTTTCAATTTTAAGAATGGTGTTTGCATTAATGATGTTGTCTTTTTGCGCAATAAGGTTACCACCTGTATCACTGGCATTCCTTACTGGTTCAGTAGCATTTACAGCGGTATTAAAGGCAGTTTGCGCAACGGCATGCTGAACAAATGCGGTAAAAATAGCTAGGGTGAGTACGGATTTCACATTATTGGGTTTGAGTGCCAAAATACAGTGAAATGCCTTCCTTAAAAGGTAATTTCTGTGAAAGCGCTAAATGCTTCGATAATTGGATAAGAAATCAATGGTTGCTGTTGAAATAAAATGGCTTAATGTGTTTCGATGTAATGAACTCAACCGAAAATGATTATTACTGCGACTGTAGATTTGGTCTTCCTGCTACCCAAAACAGACTGTTTAAGATTAAGCGGTTTTGCTGTTCGTTCACAAATTGAAATGAAAGTTCCTTGTTTGTTTTGTGCTCGTAATCTATATCGTTATGGCCCATGTTAAAGTATACCATCTTATAGTATTTGTTTGTCCATACAACAGGATAGTAGCCACTATGCCATATTTCATACAATTTTGGCCCTGTACCCAGGGGAAAACTGCTGCTGTCTATAGACAATAATATTTTGATAGAATCATTTGTACGCAAATCCCTTTCCCAACTGTACCATTCATTAGGAGCTGATTTAAAAGTTTCTGGCAAGCCTGCAACAACGGGATGTGTTTTGTCTTCTGCACGCAGCACTGCAAATACAGGTCTCCATGTATTGCCTTTGTATTGTCCTGCGCCTATAAAATTATTATGGTACCAGTTCCAGTTTTGTGGAACTGCAGAAGGCGTTAACGCAAACCCGGCATAATGAAAGCCCAGCCATGCCCCGCCATGCTGCATGTATTTTTGAAATGCTTTCCTTTGTGCTGGTTGTTCTGGCCTTGTATCAAGAAAAATAACAACCTGGTAATTTGAAAGAAACTTGTCATTAAGATTATCCCAGTTATTGGTAGAATCGTAAATGAAATGATATTGTGCACCTATTTTAGGAAACCATTTATTGGCTTCATGCACAAAACTGATGTGCGCCTGGTCTTCTTTTGCTGTATAAAACGCAATTACTTTAAAAGGTTTTATTGTTTGCGCTTTGCATAATAATGATGCCAGTACTAATATAAAGACAACAAATTTTCTACAAAGGAGTAATGCATTTCTCATCTTGAAATTAAATGTGTCAGATACTATAATGCCTGCTTCTGCTTTTTTCAATGGCTTTTACAATTCTCCTGTTTCGTCTTTCAGCCCTTGCATCGTTTAAAGAAATAACAGCCCATGCTGCAGCAGGAATCCATCCTATAATAGTTATCTGCAACACGAGGCAAAGTATACCGGTAAGTATCCTCCCTCTTAAAATAAAAGAAAGCCAGGGTAATAAAATTGCTAATAGTGTCATAGTTGTAATTGTATAGAATAAGGAATAAGTAAATTGCTTGTTAATCCGGCAGCACTTTTACTTTTATGTTTTTATAGTAAACAATGCTTTTAGGGTCGTGGCCCTGCAAAGCGAATGTGCCGCTAGAAATTCTGCGTTGTTCCCTGCCTGCTGGTAAAGTATCGGGCTCTGTATAATCAACAACAGTGTTGTCGTTAATCTTTATAATAACATGTTTGCCTTCTACTTTAATGTATTCAGTATACCATTCGTCGTCTTTTACATACACTTCTTTTACATCTTGTACGCCGTAAAGGCTTCCGGTTCTTCTCCAGTCTGTATGAGAATTGTTTACCTGTACTTCATATCCTTTTGCCGGCCAACTGCTTTGTTGAAAAACAGTATGAAAATAAATTCCTGAATTAGCGCCTGGTTTTGTTTTTACATCTGCTTTAAATTCAAAATTCTTAAACTCGTGGTGCATAAAGTCGCCATCATAAAATAGATGTGCGGTGTTGCCATGCACGATTATCATACCACTATCTGCTTTAAAGGTTTCAGCATTGTCTCCAACTTTCCAGCCATTTAAAGACTTCCCGTCGAACAACGATACCCATTTGTCGGCTTTGTTATTGAATGGAACAGTAAAAGAAAGTAATGCAGTGATGATTACAGCGCAGGAAAAATATTTTTTCATCGTCAGATTGTTGTTGGTGAATTTTATTTTCTCCATGAAACTACAGTTTTTTGACAACATAAGATTAAGATAAGATTAAAAGCACGGTGAATAGCCTTTTTTCCCGGCGAAATAACTGCTTTAACCTATTTTGACTTTTTTGTGAGGGCATATTTTATTTAGTTGCACAAGGATTAAATCAATTGAAAAGAAAAAGGAAGAGATTAATAATAATTAAAAAAAGATTAAAAGGATTTGAATGAACTAACCTTAATCAATAGACTAAGTCGAAAAACGGTTAAAAGCTGATTAAACCTTACAATGATAAAAAACGGCAGCAACAATTTTTTATGTTTGCCGTATACAAATTAAGAACCCCCGCATTTATTGTACATCGCTTATTGCAATTGCCATGTTTATATTGGTAAAGGATGTTTTTTGCTTTAACAGCAAATAATCATCGGAAACTAATCTCTATACACTAAAAGAACATCTATGATAATCCAATTATGCGGTATGTCGGGAGCAGGTAAATCTACACTCTCCGGAATAGTGGCAAAACGTTTACAGGAATATGGAATTTCTGCAGAAATAATTGATGGAGATGATTACAGGAAAATGCTATGCAGGGATCTTGGTTTTTCAAAAGCAGATCGTTGTGAAAACATAAGAAGACTTGGTTTTGTGGCCAGCAAACTTTCAGCACATGGCGTAGTTGTTATTATCAGTGCTATTAATCCGTATAATGAAATGAGACATGAATTGAAGGACAGTTACGAGAATGTGCATACTGTTTTTGTTGATTGCCCTGTTACTTCACTAATTAAAAGAGATACAAAGGGATTATATGCAAAAGCAATGTTGCCGGTAGATCATCCTGATAAAATAAATAACCTTACAGGAATTAATGATCCCTTTGATATTCCGGCTAAACCCGACCTGTATATAAACACAGGTAGAAAGAAAAAGGAATCCTGTGCCGATGATTTTTTCTCATTTATTATGCAGCACCTTTCACCAAGCATTAATGCAAGGTATGTAACAACCACAGTTGCTGTATAGGAAGAAAAAAAATAAGTAATGCTGAAGAATAAGATTTTGATAATTGCAGGAATGCACAGGTCTGGTACTTCTTTAATGACACAGTGGCTAAATAAATGCGGCCTGCATGTAGGAGACGATTTATTGGAAGCTGGTACCGGTAATGATAACGGTCATTTTGAAGATCTTGATTTTTTGAACAGTCATAAAGCATTGTTGAAAAGCAGGCGACTTTCAGACAATGGATTTACTGCAACAAGACTTGCTCCGTTATCGCACGAAGAAAAAGATAAACTCAGGGATATTATTCATTATAAAAACGATTTTAACAGTCAATGGGGTTGGAAAGACCCCCGCACTTGTCTTTTTCTTGATGTTTATAATGAGCTTATACCCGATGCATTTTATTTTGTTGTGCTAAGGGATTATCAGTCTGTAATTAGTTCACTTATATACAGGATGTACAAACAGAAAGTAGAAAAGTATGAACAGAAAAAAGGATTTTCTTCATTTGTATGGAAACATTTTATAAAGAAGAACAAACTGCAAAAACTAAAAACGAAATACAGTCGGCGTTTTTTGCAGATATGGATTGCTTACAATGAGGCTATACTACAGCAGGTTAAGAAATGTTCGCCGGAACATTATTTTATAACAGACTACAAGGTTTTATTTGAAAATGGGAAACCGGTATATGAACACCTTACAAGCAAATGGGGGTTTTCGTTAAAGTATGTTGATTTTGGAATGATTTATAAACAGGGACAGATTAGCATCCCATTTAGCATTGAACCTTATATCAAAGACAAATCTCTTATAGAAAAGGCGATGCATATTGAACAGGCTTTAAAAAAACAAAGTATTTTATTTAGTGCTGATAAAAATATTGTTACAGCACATGCTGTATAAATTTTGAGTGATTCGGGTTCTTTTTTGTATGGCTCTGCGGTATTTACTGCAGGGCTTTTTTATTATTCATCATCAATTGTTTTATAGAAACGAGGTGTGCAAACAATGCCACAGGAACAATGCAGCATGGCAACCATATAAAAGGAAAATACAGTACAGCAATGTTTGGTTGTTCAAAAGCAAGTTTTTGAAATGGAAATGGTGCCGATAGTATTGCTATCGTAACAATGTTTACAAGTAAAATGGTGCAGGCGAGGTTCCACAGTAATAAATATTTTGTCCCCAGCATTTTTTTAATAAAGACGAAATAGTATACCAGTGGTGCTGTTAACCCAGATAGTATATCGAAGTTGCGTCCTTCAAAAGTCATTTGCTGCGGTACTACTTTATACATAAAAAGCGAAAGTAAAACCAGTTCAACCGGTATCCTTACAATATGCAGCAAGGTTAGTGTTTTAACGTTTAGCGTATCAATAAATTTTTTACCTGCAGGTGTAATAAAAAGAAAAGCTATCAGTAAAAGTGGCGGAACTATGGCAAATGCAAAATGGGGCGGGAGAGAAGTTGTATTTGTATAGAAACCTGTTTTGGCAATTATTGCCTGCAATAGCAGCCAGCCAATCAGCAATAACAATAATTTATTGGGACTTCCTGCCGCCCTGTATAATAGAAATACAGTTAGCAAAGTGGTTAATGCAAATACTGCGTAAATATAAAAAGGTAAATTTTCCATTTGTCGTTTTATTTTGAAACACAAAGGAAAAACAAGAACATGAGAATACGCTTGCCATTTGGCAAGTTCTTATGAAGCCCTGTTTTTTGAAAACTCTTTTCTTATGCGGCTTAAAGAAGTGTCTGTAATACCCAAATAGGAAGCAATGTTTTTTAACGGTGCGTTTTGAAAAATGTCTGGTTGTTGCAAGAATAGTTTACTATACCTTTCTTCTGCAGTTTCATGCAGGGTAGAAAGCATCCGCGTTTTTAAATCTGCATAAGCGTTTACAAGAATAGCCCTTCCAAACTCCCTGAACTGGGGCATAGCATGAAAAACAGTTTGCAAATCAGTAAACGTAATAACAACTGTAATACAATCTGTAAGTGCCTGTATATTTTCTTTGGCCGGCACATGTTTAAAAAAGGAATTCAGTTCGCAAACAATCTGGTTGGGTGAATAAAAACTTGTGGTCACATCATTGCCATTAAGGTCATATGTGTAAGCCCGTGCAAAGCCCTGGTTCAAAAAATAGTAATTCGTACATCTTTTTCCTTCTTCCAGGAAAAAATCATTTTTCTTAAATGTGGCTTCTGTAAAGTAAGCTGCAATAGCAAATGCATCCTCGCCCGGCATGGAAAAGACTTTTTGAATAAATGCTACTAATTGTTCTTTCGGGTTCATTGACTGTAGAACGGAGGATTGATTGCACTGAAGATACATTATTTAATATTCAACGCAATCTCCTATAGCTTCCATCATTTAGTCAATAAAAGCATTTATATAATTTTCGGGGTGATGGTTTTTGTATTCTGGATAGTTTTTTTCAATAAACAGTAAAAAATTATGCTTCACTGGTTCCTGTTGCCATTGATAAACAGGAAATAGCGGAACTGGGTTTTTGATATTTTCCCTATAGAATTTAATAAACGGAATATAAGGTGGCGCTTTTTCTACAGCAGTTTTCAGCAACCTTGTAAAAACTGTTGGTTGTAATGATTGTTCAAGATTTTTTAGAATAAATTCACTTGTGTGGTTAACGCCGTCATTCTTAATAAACAAAGAATAGGCTGGCAAGTTTTCATTGTAAAAAAAGTCTACCAGGAAAAGTTTAAACCTTTCATCAAGTTCGTGCAGTATATCTTTTGAAAACTGGCTGTATTCCTGTCTTATCAGATCAAGCGAAACATTGCTCCTTTCTTTTTCAAGAATATAATTCATTAATTCTTCTTCGCAGTTGATAATGTCTGCCAGCGAAATTTTTATTTCATTGTATATGGCTTCCTGCTGGTATTTACTCTGCTGCACCTGCGTAAAAAAATTGCTCTTCATATAAAGCGATCTTGTTCCCGCAGTTAATCTTATCTGCAAAGGGTAAGTGTCGGTTTCAAAGAATTTCAGTTTCTTTTTAACACGTTCAAAGAAAAAGACTTTGTATGTAATCCTGTTTGTTTTAGTCATTGAAGAATGGTATAAGGTGTAAGGTGTGAGGTTTAAGGTGAGGGATGCCTTTGCCTTTTGCCCTACACCTTAAACCTTTTACCTTGTGCTAATCCATTTTATTTCCAAGTTTTCTATATCCTGCAAAAAAGAACAAAGGAAACACCAGCAACGTAAGTACGGTAGCTGTTATCAATCCACCTATTACTACTATTGCCAACGGCTTTGATGTTTCAGAGCCAATGCCTTTTGATAATGCCGCGGGTAATAAGCCTATTGCCGCCATCAGCGCAGTCATTATTACAGGGCGTACACGACTTGCAACACCATTCTTTATAGCATTTTCCAGCGTATGCGTGTTGAATTCGTGCTTTTTAACTTTCTGCAAATTTTTCTTGAATACTGAGATAAGGATTACCCCATTCTGTATACAAATGCCAAACAATGCAATAAACCCAATACCTGCAGAAATACTGAAATTGGTTCCTGTAATTAATAGTGCGGCAATACCACCTATAATTGCAAAAGGAACATTCATCAGTACCATTCCGGCATCTTTAATATCTCCAAACATTATAAACAGTATCAGGAAGATGATAAGAATGCTGATTGGCACTACCTGGCCCAGCCTTTTTGTAGCACGTTGCTGGTTTTCAAAATCTCCGGCCCAAATCATTTCGTAACCTTTTTGCAGCTTTACATGTTCTTCTACCTTATCCTGGGCTTCTGCAATAGCACTTCCCATATCACGTCCGCGGATTGAGAATTTTACTGCGGAATAGCGACGGTTTTCGTCTCGAAAAATTAAGCTCGGCCCTGTAAGTGTTTCTATTGTAGCAATGTTCTTGATTGGCACTTTTGCACCACGCAATGTTGGCACCATAAGATTGCTTATAGCATCGCCATTGTTACGGTAATTTTCAAGATATCGAAGCCTTAATTGAAACCTTCTTTCCCCCTCGTAAATCTGCGTTACCGCTTTACCACCAATAGCCATTTCTATTACAGCGTTTGCATCGGCCGTTGTTACACCATAGAGTGCCATTTTATTTTGATCTAGATCGATGCGCATTTCAGGCTGGCCTATATTTTTTATTACGCCAAGATCTTCAATTCCTTTAATGCCTTTCATAATGTCATATACTTCTCCTGCTTTTTTCTCTGTATAAACAAGGCTGTCGCCATAAATTTTTACGCAGAGCGATCCCTTAACGCCCGAAACAGCTTCTTCAACATTATCTGAAATGGGCTGCGAAAAGTTGAGATCTATACCCGGAAAAGCTGATAATTTGTTCTTCATTTTTTCTACCAGTTCTTCTTTACTAATGCCGCTTTTCCATTCTTTTTTTGGATATATATCAACATGAAATTCGATATTGTAAAAACCTGTGGCATCTGTTCCGTCATTCGGTCTTCCGGTTTGAGACATTACTTGTTTTACCTCTGGAAAATCCCTGATAATCCTGCGCATTTTGTTTGCAATCTCTTTTGAATCGTCAAGTGATACACTTAATGGACAGGTGGCGCGGATATAAATTGCACCTTCATCCAGTTCGGGAAGAAACTCAGATCCTAGAAATTTAAACATGAATAAACCAACAACTACAAGTCCGCAGGCAATCAATAATGTCGTTCTTTTAAATCGATAAACAAAGGCGAACATTTTCATTACACCATTAGTGATGAAGTCAACAAAAGGATTGTGTTTCTCTTTTACATTTTTCTTAAGCAGCAAACTGCTCAATAATGGTATAAGTGTTAGTGTAAGGATTAGTGCGCCAAGTAGTGCAAAGCCGAGCGTCCATGCCAGCGGAGAAAACATTTTGCCTTCTACTTTCTGAAATGAAAATATAGGAAGGAGGCCTGCAATAATAATCAACTTGGAAAAAAAGATGGCTTTACCTAGTTCGCCACTGGTATTTTTTATCATACCCAGTTTCGAAAGTTTATTAAACCTTTCCATCCCAATTTCATGGGCTTTGCTATCGAGTAACACAAATATGCCTTCTACCATTACTACTGCACCATCTATGATGATACCAAAGTCTATCGCCCCCATCGATAATAAATTAGCCGACATGCCTTTTAATGTAAGGCAGATAAAAGCAAACATTAATGAAAGCGGAATAACAATAGCAACTACAACCGTGGTGCGCCAGTCGGCCATAAAAAGGAATACAATCACAGTTACAAAAACAATTCCTTCCAGCATGTTGTGCAATACAGTATGTGTTGCAAAATTAATCAGGTCGTTACGGTTGTAAAACGTGTTTATTTTTACGTCTTCCGGTAATACCTTTTCATTGAGGTAATTTATTTTTGCCTGTACTTTTTTAATTACTTCGCTTGGATTTTCGCCTTTGCGCATTACTATAATCCCTTCTACCACATCGTTCTGCAAATCCCTGCCTACCTGTCCAAGTCTTGGCAAACTAGAATTGTTTACTTCTGCAACATCTTTTACAAGAATAGGCGTGCCGTTTATGTTGTCTACAATGATGTTGCCGATCTCTTCTAAATTGTTTAGAAGACCAATGCCCCTTACAACATATGCCTGTGAATTGTCTACAATTACATCTCCTCCTACATTGATATTGCTTTTGGCAACAGCATTATACACATCAAGTGGGGTAATATCATACGATGCAAGTTTCTGCGGGTTAACCTTTATCTCAAATGTTTTTACTTCACCGCCAAAACTCACCACATCGCCAACACCGGGAACACCAAGGAACTGGCGTTCAATTACCCAATCCTGTAATGTTTTTAATTCACGTGCTGTTTTGGTTGAGCTTTGCAAAGTATAACGGAAGATTTCGCCGGTTGGCCCTGTAGGCGGTTGTACATCCGGGTCTGCGCCATCGGGCAATGTTACATCACGCAAAAGGTTGTTTACCTGCTGACGTGCAAATGCATCGTCAACTTCGTCTTCAAAAATTACTTTTACCACAGAAAGCCCGAATACAGTTGTGGATCTTACTGAAGTTCTTTTTTGCACCGGGTTCATAGCAAGCTCTACAGGTATGGTTACATATTTCTCTACCTCTTCTGCGCTACGGCCTGGCCATTGTGTAATAATGGTTATCTGTGTATTGGTAACATCAGGAAATGCTTCTATTGGTATATTCTTAAAAGCAAGTATTCCCCAAATGATAAGGATAAGCGTTGAAAAGAAAATAAACAGCTTATTCTTGAGGGAAAAGGAAATTATTTTTTTGATGAATTTATTCATACAAGTGGTTTGTTCTATTTTGAATTTAAAGCCTCGTACAGGAATACCTGTGAATTGGTAACTACATTGTCGCCTTCATTAAGTCCGCTGATAAAAGATTTGTCGCCAATTCTTTTGAGCACTTGTATTGGTTTTATCATCAATTGTTTATCTTTTTTAACCACTACATATTGTTTGCTATCATCCAATACAACAGCTTTGGATGGAATTGAAAGCATCCTGCCTTCTGACTTTCCTTTCACAATTATTGTGGCAAACATTTCTGGTTTTAATTCATTTTTTGGATTGCTCATACTGATACGCACTTTCATAGTGCGGGATGCAGGATCAAGAACATCATATATTTTATCAATCCTGCCTTCATAGTTTTTATCAGGCGCAGATAGCGTATTTACAATAACATTGTCGCCTATTTTAATTTTATTGATGTCCGATTCGTACACACTTGCAATCACCCATACAGTTGATAGATCAGCTACTGTAAAAAGACTGTTGCTATTGTCTTGCCTCACTTCGGAATTATTAGTGATTGTCTTTTCTATAAGGCTTCCGCTGATAGGCGATTTCAATACATAAGTAGCATTATTGCCACCAGTAATAGCCGAAACCTGGGTGGCTCTTTTCAACTCAGAACTTGCTTTATTGTATTCAAGTTTTGCGCTGGTAAGATCTTTTTCTGTAGCCAGGTTGCTTTTAAACAATTCTTCTGTTGACTCAAGGTTTTTCTTCGTGATGTCTACGTTTGATTGTGCTAATGATAAATCATTGGCAACTCCGGCAACTTCGGTACTTTGTAAAATGGCGAGAGCTTGTCCTTGTTTTACATAATCGCCAAGTTCAACTGAAAGCGATTTTATTTTTCCGCTAACAAGGGCATACACTTTGGCCTGCTTGCTTTCATTAGGAATTACTTTTCCATTTAGTTTTACAGATTCAGCTACATCATCCATTGTTACTACTGCCGTTTGTGCTTTGCTTATAACACTATCGGGTACTGCATTATCATCTTTGGCAGCAATAGGCGTACTGTGTTCACAGGATGTTAGTGCAATTGCTGTAATTGAAAATGATAAAATGATCTTTAAGGCGTTCATGGTTTATGTTTGTATGTTTTATTCTATAATTGGTTTGCCTACAGAAAAATTAACCGATTCTATTGCCTGCATGCGGTCGTTCTGCAACTGGTTTAATTGTAGCACATTGTTTTTGTAGGATTCAACGAAATCCGTAAAATCAATAAGGCTGATATTTCTTTTGAGAAAATTATCTGTAACACCGTCCATTAAACGCTGAAACTGGTTTCTGAAACCCGGATCGAATGACTGCAGCATTTTGTCTGTCGTCAGCATTTTTATATAGGCTTTCTGTACATCATTTTCTACTGTTTGCTTTTGCAGTTCAAGCTGCAGTTTGCTTTGCTCGATGCTAATCTTTGCAGCTTTTATATTTCCCTGGTTGCGGTTAAAAAATGGAAGATCAATGGCAGCATTAAGAAAAGAGGCATTGTTTATATAACTACCACGTTTGTCAAACTCTGCACCTAGTGTAAGATCAGGGACACGCAATGATTTTTGAAGTGCATAGTTTTGCTGGTTGTAAGTAACAGTGTTGCTGGCAAGTTTCAAGTCGTACCTGTTAATGTAGGCACTGTCTACAAGTGTCTGCAGGTTGTATTTACCAACAGCTGTTGATAGTGATACACTGTCTGTATC
Source organism: Chitinophagaceae bacterium (assembly GCA_044227095.1). Lineage (GTDB taxonomy): Bacteria > Bacteroidota > Bacteroidia > Chitinophagales > Chitinophagaceae > JACMLD01. Next base: position 3,742,531 of record JBGAFV010000001.1, read on the forward strand.
AGCAATATAAAATGTTTTGTTGTTCTGAAGTAGTAATTGCAAATCTGCTTCTGCATCATTCAACTGGTTGCGCAAGCCTGTTTGTTCAGCTTTTAAAGCATAGAGCAATGATTTTATACGCACTGCATCTTTTAGTGTAACTATGCCTTTTGCCTGTAAGTCTGTATAAGCGTTGTTAAGGTTTTCAAGTGTGGCAATTTGCGTAGTGTACGCATTTACAGAATTTTGCAGGAAATAGATGGTATAAAAATCGCTCCTTAATGTAAAGCGGAGAGTACGCATCAAATCGAAGAAACTATTTTGCGCCTGTAACGTACCTGTCTCTGCAAGTCTTATCTGCTTGTTTCGTTTACCGGCAAGGATAATTAACTGAGATATACCCATTCCATACTGCCCGGTAGCGCTGCTTACATCAAGAAATTTTTTCTGTTCCTGGTTATACAGCGCTGCAGATACGGTAAAGTTTGGATTGTTGTATAAACGTGCCTGTATTACATTGGCCTGGGCAATATCAATATTGTATTTTTCTGCAAGCAATTGCAGGTTTTTTTCAAGAAACTGTTTCTCGGCGTTTTGTATGCTGATGTGCGTTGTATCCTGTGCAAAGCAATAAGCACTGTTGCAGGCAACGAGGCATAACAAAACCCATTTTAGTAAATGAGGTTTGCTGTTCATTTAAGGTGTTTTGATGAATTAATAAAAATAACAGGGATGCATATGCGCATGGCATTGCAATGGCAGCAAATGTTATTATTCGGAATAATTAAATAATGTGGCTAAGCTTTTGGGGGAGGGGCGATAATCTCCAGCGTTACAGGTGTAATTTTTTCTTCGGGGTGAAGGCCAAATTTATTTTCTGTAGTTGCTACAATTGGCTTTTGTTTTACCGGGGCAAAGTCAAGTGCAAAGTAATAGTCAACTATTTTTACAAGGTGAAAATTCTGTCCCTGGTCGTTGTCTTCATCTTGTTGGTCGGGCTGATGGTTATCCAGTATATTTTCCTCTACATATTCAATTACGGTGTTAATATCATCTTCCTGCTGGCCCTGGGCATTATAGATGTCAACCTCAGCAACCTGTGGCAGAAACATCGATCCATTTATATGGACGAGTGCAACAACAAATATGACGAACCTTCTTAACATTAAAGCGCAAATATAGATTGTTATTCTTTTGTGCCGGTTATCTGCCTGTTAAGGCCGTGATAACAATTTGTTTACAATTACCACTGTATTACAAGCGGGCAATTTTCATTGTGCAATGTTAACGGAGTTCTTTTAAAAATTATTTTGTTAACGGCGTCGATAACAAATCAAAAACAAAAGTTGCTAACGAACTGTTGTGGGTTTTTGAATGATTAATAGGGATGAAATGTTTTGAGTAAGTGTTTGTGCAGATTCAAATTGCAAGTTGTTAAGAAGATTTATCAATCAATAAAAAACCGCTCCATTATTTGAAGCGGTTTCGATCTTATTCATACAAAAATTTTATTCAACTCTTGTAATCTTCAGCACGTTTGTTGGCAGGTGAAGATGCACCGGCGTACTTCCTGTATTTACAACTGTATCGCCTGCTTTTATAAAGCCGCGTTCTTTTAATATTTCAATCTGGTCTTCTATAATATCATCAAGACTGTCTTCTTCTGCATAATGAAAAGCACGTACGCCCCAGCTAAGGCTAAGTTGGTTAATAAGGCTTCTTTCTTTACTGAAAACATATAGCGGCGATTTGGGACGGTAGCTGCTCAATATAAACGCTGTATAGCCACTTTGCGTCATACCAATAAGGGCATCTGCATTTACATCTCTTGCAATTTTACACGCATTGTAACAAATAGCATCGCTTAAGAAAGAAGGGGAGTGTTGTTGTGGCTTCAAATCATCTTCACGGTTGTAGCGGTATTCTGTGTTCTCTACTTCCATAATAATTTTACGCATCGTTTCTACCACTAATGCAGGATGGTTACCCGCGGCAGTTTCGCCACTTAACATTACAGCATCTGCACCTTCCAGTACTGCATTGGCAACGTCTGTTATTTCGCTACGGTTAGGCTTAGTACGTTCTATCATACTTTCCATCATCTGTGTAGCTACAATAACAGGCTTTCCGCGGTGAAGGCATTTGCGCACAAGCTGGCGCTGGATAAGCGGAATCTGTTCAACAGGCAATTCCACACCCAAATCTCCACGGGCCACCATAATGGCATCACTTTCTACAATGATATCGCGGATGTTTACCAGCGCTTCAGGCTTTTCTATTTTTGCAATGATTTTTGTTTTGCTTTTTCTTTCATCCAGTTTGCTGCGCAGTATAACAATGTCTTTTACGCTGCGTACAAATGAAAGCGCAACCCAGTCCAGTTTCTGTTCAATAATAAAATCGAGGTCTGCAAGATCTTTATCTGTAAGTGCAGGCAGGGAAATTTTTGTATCCGGTAAGTTGATGCCTTTTTTAGAAGAGATAGTTCCGCCAAGGATTACTTCAACAATTACGTCATTGTTCTTGGCAATGTCAACAACTTTTACTTCCAGTTTACCATCATCAATCATAATGGTGTTGCCAAGCTTTACATCTTCGTGCAGGTTGGGATAAGAAACATAAATGCGGTCTTTGTTGCCAACCAGTTTCTCATTTGTAAATGTAAGCCTGTCGCCTGCAACAACGGGCAATGCATTGTTTTCTATTTCGCCCACACGGAGTTTAGGGCCTTGTAAATCGCCCAATATGGCAATATTATAAGGTTGAGATTTATTAATGGTGCGGATGTGTTCTATAATTTTCAGTTTGTCTTCGTGGCTGCCGTGAGAGAAATTAAGCCTGAAAACATTTACACCGGCCTTTACAAGATCCAGTAGTTTTTCAAAAGTATCACAGGCAGGGCCAACCGTAGCAACAATCTTTGTTCTGTGAAATGTGTGTTCAAGTCCCGCTTGTTTGTCCATTGTCTCATGCAGGTACTTGGAAAGATGTTTTGACATTTTCTTTATTATGGGTTAATGATGTGTTTATTCTTACCGGGTTTGGTTCAAAGGTATAAGGTTTGCGTAAACTGGGTTTATGCAAATATCAGCTTGCCAGTATTTTTACAATCCGCATCCACTGCTCGCCAATTTTTTGTTTTGCTTTTACCGCTTTTTCCAACGGGGTGTATAAAATCTTGTTGTTCATTATTCCTACCATCACGTTGTAACGCCCTTCCAGCAAAGTTTCTACTGCATGATAGCCCATGCGGCTTGCAATAAGCCTGTCTAAACAACTGGGCGAACCGCCACGCTGTATATGGCCAAGTATGCAAACCCTTACATCAGCATTGGGTAAACGGCTTTTAATTACTTTGCTTACTTCTTCTGCGCCGCCAAATCCATCGCCTTCGGCCACAACAATCATATTCACCAGCTTTTTGCGCTTTTCTTTTTCCAGCAACGATTCTACTACCAGTTCTATATCCGTTTTGCGTTCGGGAATAAGTATATGTTCGGCACCGGTAGCAATACCGCTGTGCAGCGCTATATAACCGGCATCGCGGCCCATCACTTCAATTACAAAAAGACGGTCGTGTGCGTCTGCAGTATCACGAATTTTATCGATGGCTTCAACAGCAGTATTTACCGCTGTATCAAACCCAATGGTAAAGTCTGTACCTGCTATATCTTTATCAATAGTGCCGGGTAAGCCAATGCAGGGAATATCAAAATCCTGGCTGAATTTTAAGGCGCCTTTAAAAGAGCCATCGCCACCAATAATAACCAGTGCATTGATGCCCCTTTTCTTAAGGTTGTTGTACGCTTTTTGCCTTCCTTCAAATTCAAAAAATTCTTTGCAACGGGCTGTTTTAAGAATGGTACCGCCACGCTGGATGATATTGGCAACGGAACGGGATTCCATTTTTACAATGTCGTCTTCTATCATGCCACTATAACCTCTCATAACACCGTACATGTCCAATCCGTGATAAAGCCCTGTGCGTACCACTGCGCGGATAGCCGCGTTCATGCCAGGAGAATCTCCTCCTGAGGTTAGTACGCCGATACTTGTGATTTTTCTTTGTTCGTTCATTAATTTAAAACAGTCGGTTTTGTTTAAAAAACTTTAAACATATGGCAGAAAACGTTCAAATTTTTCTATGTAATCGTTAACCTAAGTCTCAAAAATAAGGATTTGATCCCATACGGCAAGAATCAAACGACGCCATTAATTATTTGATAAATTGATTTGCATCTTTTAGAAAAAATTAAGCGTTTTTTGCTTCTTATTGCTATTGCCAACTAACTATTGTTAGCAAATATAACCTGGCTGAAAATTATTGCCAGCATTACAAGCATTTTTATAAATGCAGTATTATAAAATGGATTGGTCATCGCCTTAATTTTATACGGCTACAAATATTTTGTTGCTTTTAGTTTATGAAGAAAATTTTAATCACCGGTGCAAATGGTTTTCTTGGGCAGCACCTTGTTAATTTATTACTGCAAAAAGGATATGCTGTTATTGCAGTTGCAAAAGGTGAAAACCGCCTTCCGTTTACAGATTCGTCTTCTTTCAGGTATTATAATGCTGATATTACCAATGATTTTTTAATAAACAGCATTCTTGAAAAAGAAACACCGCATACTGTTGTGCATGCAGCGGCCATGACGCAGGTTGATGAATGCCAGCTTAACCAACCCGAATGTGAAACTGTAAATGTGCAGGCAACCGCACAATTACTGCTAAGTGCTGAAGCATGCAGCCGTCATTTTATTTATGTATCTACCGATTTTGTTTTTGATGGTGAAAAAGGCGATTACAAAGAAGAAGATGATATGAACCCCATAAGCTGGTATGGTTTTACCAAAGTGCGGGCAGAAGGTATTGTTGAAACTAGTGAAATTCCTTTTGCCATTGTACGCACCTGTCTTGTTTATGGCAACACAATTTCCGGCACAAGAAAAAATATTATTACCTGGGTTAAAGAAAGCCTGGAACAGGGGAAGCAAATAAAGGTAGTAGCTGATCAATGGCGGACGCCAACTTATGTAGAAGATCTTGCCAAAGGTATATTGCTGATTATTGAAAAGAATGCTACCGGAACTTTTCATATTTCTGGTAAGGATAAACTAACGCCTTACGATATGGCCATCCAAACCGCTGCGTTTTGCAAGCTCAATGCCTCACTGATTGAAAAAGTAGATGCCAATAGTTTTACGCAACCCGCCAAACGTCCGCCCAAAACAGGTTTCAATATCAGCAAAGCCAAAACAGAACTGGGTTATGAGCCGATAAGTTTTGTAGAAGGTCTTCAGAAAACTTTCCCCTAGAAAACTACTATAATGGTTGTATGCTTGTTTTATAATGCGCAGAATAGCGAACAAATGCAATTCACCACAGTAGTACAAAAGCTACATCAGGGGAACCTTCCGGAAAACTGGCTGTTATAGTTTTCCGGGCGCCTTTTTTGTTTCTTTTTTGGCGAAGCAAAAAAGAAAAGAATCTGGCAGCGAATAAGATTTTACAGAATGCCAAGATAAATCAAATCAATCAACTCATTCCTCACACACATTACTTAGCTTAGTGTGTACTAAAAAGAATTTGTATGCACAAAGCTTCATTACCACGTTTTTTCTTTTTGATGGTTTGTTTTTTTGGAAGCCATATTTTATTTGGGCAAGACAGTGCTAAGGTTATTCCCCTCTGGAAAAACGGTGCGCCAGGTTTTGAAAACAAAAAAAATATTCCTGAGGAAGCAAAGGATTGGTGGGTAAGGAGCATACACAATCCTTCTATTGTTGTTTATCCCGCACCGGCAAATATTGCCAATGGCGTAGCAGTTGTTGTTTGTCCGGGTGGTGGTTTTCGCAGCCTTGTATTTAATGCAGAAGGAAGTGATGCAGCAAAATATTTAAACTCGCTTGGTATAACAGCATTTGTATTAAAGTACCGTTTGTTTAGGGCAGACTCTGCTTACTACACAGATGAACAACCCAAGCAGGATGTTTTTCGTGCTATGCGATTGGTAAGAAGTTTGGCAAAAGAATATAAAATAGATACCGCAAAAATTGGTGTGATGGGTTTCTCCGCCGGGGGAGAAGTTGCAGGTTGGGTGTCTTATCTTTTCAATGAATCTCATGCGCCAAAACCAGATGCTATTGATGCATTAACTGCCCGTCCGGCTTTTCAGATATTAATTTATCCCGGTCCGTTGGCAGTACCAGAAACAGTTACTGCTTCTGCGCCGCCTACGTTTATGCTGGTATCAAACGATGATCAATGCTGTTCAGAACCTGTGCTTAAATTATTGCAAATGCACCGCAAAGCAAAAGTGCCGGTAGAAGCACATATTTATTCAGTAGGCAATCATGGTTTTAATATGGGCAAGCGATCAACTTTTAATAGCCTTAAAACATGGCCCGACAGATTAACGGATTGGATAAAAGATACGGGGATTGTGAAGTAAGGGGAAATGTGGTAGTGTGATAATGTAGGAAAGAAGAATTGTTTGATTGCGGGATTTTTGGATTTTGCGATTTGTTTTGTTGAAACATACTTAAGAAATCCCGAAATTCCTACATCTCAAAAATCAGCAATAAAGAATTTATTTGTAGTAATGTGCTACTGAAGAATTGTTTGATTGCGGGATTTTTGGATTTTGCGATTTATTTTGTTCTAACATACTTAAGAAATTCCGAAATCTCTACATCTCAAAATCAGCAATTAAGATGTCATTTGTGATAAGTTAGTGATCTATTTCGTATACGTCCATGCCCAGAAAATAAGCAGCAGTTGCAAAGGCAGCCGCAATACTGTAAACCATTTCATGGAATTGTTGTAGTGAAAATAATTAATCATCATTTGTATGTTTGCTGGAAAAACAGCAATCAATAATGCAATGATTCCCCAAGCAGATATAGCCCTTGTACTTTCCGGGATTAATAAAACCCCTAACAAAATTTCAATAGCGCCGCTGATATATACCAGTTGCAAATGCCAGGATGCTGTTATCCAATGCGGCATAATTCTTACATAGCTTTTAGGTTTTACAAAGTGAAAAACACCTGCAAGAATATAAAGCATTGCCATGATGACCGGATGAATTGTTGCCGTGATTAATTGCATAATAGTAATTTAGGCAACTTATCGGCAATTAAAGATATTTTTGCTTTTAAATCATTTTCAGTTTGAGCGCTACTGTTCTCTTAATAACACCTCCTTTTACACAATTGAATACGCCTTACCCGGCTACGGCTTATTTAAAAGGTTTTCTCAACACAAAAAACATAAGCGCATTTCAGGCAGATTTGGGTATTGAAACAACACTTGCTTTGTTTAATAAACATGGCCTCTCCAAAATGTTTGCACAGGTAGATGAAACAAAGGAGATGACAGCAAACGCTGCCCGCATTTTTGCTTTAAAGGATGATTATATCAACTCCATCGATCAGGTTATTTTATTTCTGCAGGGAAAGAATCCAACGCTGGCAAATCTTATCGCTAAAAGAAATTTTTTACCAGAGGCTTCAAGGTTTCAGCAGGTTGATGATCTGAACTGGGCCTTCGGTTCTATGGGTTTCCAGGATTTGGCCAAACACCTGGCAACAATGTACCTGGAAGATGTATCAGATTTTATTAAAGAGGTGACAGACGAGCATTTTGGTTTTAGCCGATATGCAGAAAAATTGGGAAGATCTGCCAATAGTTTTGATGAATTGTATGCGGCTTTGCAAAAACCTGCTTCTTATATTGATGAGCTTTTAATCGCCATTCTTCAAAAACATATAGAGACAGTACAGCCGCAACTGGTGGCTGTTTCGGTTCCTTTTCCGGGCAATTTATACAGTGCTTTTCGTTGTGCCCAATATATAAAACAACATCATCCCCATGTAAAAACAGTAATGGGCGGAGGCTTTGCCAATACAGAATTGCGTTCATTAAAAGACCCTCGTGTATTTGAGTTTTTTGATTTTATAACGCTTGATGATGGCGAAGCACCGGTAGAAAACCTGGTGGCGTTTGTAAAAGGACAGATAACTGCAGATAAATTAAAACGCACTTTTCTTTTGCAGGATGGAGAGATTGCCTATATAAGTAATCCATCGGTAAAAGACTATAAACAGGGTGAAGTAGGCACGCCCGATTACAGCGATTTTTTGCTGGATAGCTATATTTCAGCAATTGAAGTGGTGAACCCTATGCATAGCCTTTGGAGCGATGGCCGCTGGAACAAACTAACGATGGCGCATGGTTGCTATTGGGGCAAATGCACTTTTTGTGATATTTCGCTTGATTATATAAAACTCTATGAACCTGTAGCCGCTGGTTTGCTTTGCGATAGAATGGAAACGATTATTGCACAAACCGGGCAAAATGGTTTTCACTTTGTAGATGAAGCAGCGCCGCCTGCACTTATGCGGGCACTTGCGCTTGAAATATTGAAAAGAAAATTAGTAGTAAGCTGGTGGACGAATATTCGTTTTGAAAAAAGCTTTACCAGGGATCTTTGCCTGCTGTTAAAAGCTTCTGGTTGCATTGCTGTTTCGGGCGGACTTGAAGTAGCGTCTGATCGCTTGCTGGAAATGATCCAGAAGGGAATAACAGTAGCACAGGTAGCAAAAGTGAACAGGCATTTTACTGAAGCAGGTATTATGGTGCATGCGTATTTAATGTATGGTTTTCCTACACAAACAGCACAGGAAACTATCGATTCACTTGAAATGGTGAGGCAAATGTTTAAAGCAGGTATTCTGCAATCTGCTTTCTGGCACCAGTTTACCATGACAGCACACAGTCCCGTTGGACTTGAACCTGCAAAATTCAGCGTACACAAACAAACGGAGCTGACAGGCAGTTTTGCCAACAATGATATTGAACATATAGATCCTACCGGTGCCGATCACCCGATGTTTGCATATGGGCTTAAAAAATCGTTGCACAACTATATGCACCAAATGTGTTTTGACGATCCGCTGCAAAAATGGTTCGATTTTAAAACACCCAAAACAAAAGTTGCACCCGATTATATAAACCAGGCATTAAAAGATGAGTTGCCTGCGTTTAAACCAGAAGCAAAAATTGTCTGGCTGGGCGGATTGCCATCAACTGAATATTTTACGCAATCAAAAGGTGGCAACCACCGCGAAATGGCTTCACTAATTTTTACAACAAAGAAAGACACGCAAAAGATTTTACTGACAGCAGAGCAGGGTAGATGGTTTGCTTCATTGTTGCCAAAACTTTCCGTGTTAAGTTCAAAGCCAACAACATTGCAGGAAGTAAAAGAAAGTTATGAAGCAGCAGGGTTAGAAGACTTTGAATTGTTTTGGGATAATAAACCCATTAGTACGATGTATAAACTAGGCTTGCTGCGGTTGTAGTTTTCTTAACCACAGCGGCGCGGAGAACACAGAGAAGCACAGAAGAGTTTTAATGATTAACGACAAAGTTGCTGAGATCTTAGTCAATATGTTTTATGATAAATCTCTTTTAAGGCAATACACGGAGTCTTTCTTCGAAACTTCTAAGCTTGCAGCTAATAGCTAACAGCTTGTAGCTAACTACTTGCAGCTTTTCTCTGCGTGAAACCATTACCTATCAATTTCGTGATTGTGCTTTTCTGTTAGCACATGTTCAATCCTTTTATCAGGAATAAACCACATACAAGCAACTATTACATAGCAGGCAAAACCAAGCCAGTTGTTGAAAAAACTAATGCAGATGCCAATAATATAAAATACTAGTGAAAGTTTTCCTTTTGTATAAGAGCCCACTGCATGCGCAAAAGTAGAGTTATCGCCATGCAATTTATTCAGCTTTAATGCAAGTATAGTATAAGATGTGCCGCACATGAACATTACAAATCCATAAAGGGCAACCGGTACCGCAGCAAAATGGTTTTCGCCCATCCAGCCGGTAACAAATGGTATAACAGAAAGCCAGAACAATAAATGGGTGTTGGCCCATAAAACCTTGCCATTTACTTTTTGTGCAGCATGCAGCATGTGATGGTGATTGTTCCAGTAAATGCCCACATAAATAAAGCTTAGTATATAACTGATAAAAACGGGGATTAATGGTTTTAACGAAGCCAAAGTATCGCCATGCGGCACTTTCATTTCAAGCACCATAATGGTAATAATGATAGCAATAACCCCATCACTAAATGCTTCTAATCTTCCTTTGCCCATATGCTGTTTAATTAATAAAGCCAAATGTAAAAAGTAAAAATGGGATTTACGAAAGCTATTAACTTTTAGCCGCTGCCTGTTATTTTTTTAGATTTAAGAGAATCGCAGTAATTGACATTTGCCACATTTCTCATATTTCCCACACTTTCACATTCTCATGCTTTATTTTTGCTTAAACAATTAATGAATGGCATACCGCTCGCTGGAAGAATGTTTACTCGATTTGGAAAAGAACGGCCAGCTAGTCCGCATAAAAGAAGAAGTAGATCCTTATCTTGAAATGGCGGCTATACATCTTCGTGTGCATGAAGCCAGTGGTCCGGCACTGTTATTTGAAAATGTAAAAGGAAGTCGTTTCAGGGCCGCATCCAATATTTTTGGCACACTTCAAAGAAGCAAATTTATCTTTAGGGATACGCTGTCTGTTGTTCAACAACTAATTGATCTTAAAAACAACCCGGTAAAAGCGTTAAAGCATCCGTTTAAAAATATTGGTACAGCTATTGCCGGCGCAAAAGCGTTCCCATTAAAAAATCCTTTTAATAAACCTGTGCTGGCGCAGCAAATACAAATAAGCGATATACCACAGGTGCAACACTGGGCAAAAGATGGCGGTGCTTTTGTAACACTTCCACAGGTATATTCTGAAGATGCAGATAAACCCGGAATTATGAATGCTAACCTGGGCATGTACCGCATTCAGCTTTCAGGAAATGATTATGAATTGAATAAAGAAGCAGGATTGCATTACCAGTTACACCGCGGTATTGGCGTACACCAAACTAAAGCCAACGCAAAAGGCCAGCCGTTAAAAGTAAGTGTGTTTGCTGGTGGCCCGCCTGCGCATAGTGTAGCTGCTGTAATGCCTTTACCAGAAGGCATAAGTGAAATGACATTTGCCGGCGTACTTGGCGCCAGGCGTTTCAGGTATGTATATGAAGATGGTTTTACCATTAGCACCGATGCAGATTTTGTAATAACAGGAGAAGTGCACCCCGGCGATAATAAACCAGAAGGCCCCTTTGGTGATCATCTGGGTTATTATAGTCTTACGCATCCCTTTCCTGTAATGAAAGTGCACAAGGTATATGCAAAGAAAAATGCTATTTGGCCTTTTACTGTTGTAGGAAGGCCACCGCAGGAGGATACAAGTTTTGGGCAACTTATTCATGAAATAGCAGGCAATGCATTACAGCAGGAGATACCCGGTTTAAAAGATGTGCATGCAGTAGATGCTGCCGGCGTTCATCCATTGCTGTTAGCTATTGGCAGCGAACGATACACGCCGTACATGCCAGCTAAACAACCCGCAGAAATTTTAACCATTGCCAATCATATTTTAGGCACCGGCCAATTAAGCCTTGCCAAATTTCTTTTCATTACTGCAGATGATACCGGTAAGCTGAATACGCATGATATTCAGTCTTATTTTCAATATATACTACAGCGCATTGTTACGGAAAGGGATATTCATTTTTATACAAACACAACAATAGATACGCTTGATTATTCCGGTACCGGATTAAACAGTGGAAGCAAAGTAGTGTTTGCTGCGCATGGAGATCCGGTAAGAGCATTGGCAACAGAAGTGCCAGCTGTTTTGCATGACAAAAATATTTTTAAAAATGTGCAACTGGTGATGCCCGGTATAATAGCAGTTGAAACAAATGCTTTCAGTAATTATGAAAATGCCAAACAGGAAATGCAATTGTTATCTGGTTCATTAGAAAGAGAAGCTGGCAATCTTAGCACTGTTCCTTTTATTGTTATTTGCGATGATGCATCTTTTGTAGCAAAAACCCCGGGCAATTTTTTATGGGTTTGTTTTACCAGGTGCAATCCTTCTCATGATATACATGGTATAAGCAGTTTTACGCAAAACAAACACTGGGGCTGCAAAGGCCCGATTATGTTTGATGCAAGGATAAAGCCACATCACGCACCTGTGCTTGAAAAAGATCCAGCTACTGAAAATAAGATCAGCAAGTTGTTTGAAAAAGGTGGCAGTTTGTATGGGATATGATAGCAGTTTCCAACAATTGTTTACTGCTTTTTTATAACAATACGCTGCGTATCATCTTCAAGCACCTTATCAAAAAAAGATTTTACTTCTGCATAATTGGCTGCCGGAATTTTGTAATTGTTCAATACCAACTGTGCAGTGCTATAAACCGTTTTTTCTGATTCATTGTACCAGCATTTTGCAGCATAAGAACCATAATTACATTTGAAGTTTTTTTCAGTTGGCAATGCATCAGGCTTATATCCTTCAGGCAATTTAAAAGCTGTAGTGTCTGTTTTTTCAAAAGGGCATTCAAAATAAAAATCAGTCCGCCTGTTTTCAGCAGCAGGCAATTTGCCCCGCATTATTTTATACATACGTGGCGTAAGAAACATTTTACTGCCTGCAACAAATTCAGGTATTTTTTCTATGCCAAGCGTTACAACAGTGATAAACTTTTTTTCATTTTGTTTTTTCTCAACAGAGAATTCATCGGGTTGCTTAAATCCATAATAATTTATGAGGGCTTTTTTCTGTTCATCTTTTTTTTCATCTAAAATGTAGGATATTACATCCTGCGTATATTCTCCTGTTGTTTGCAATGTGGTAAGAGATGTGCCAGATGCATCGTCTTCAAGTGCTACTTTGGTGAATGAATTAAAAGTATTGTCTGCAGATTTACTTTTTGGTGTAGGTACCAACACGCCACCTTCTTCTGTAATAAGAAGCGCATTCCTGTTTTCAGTAAAATTGCCCAACACGGCAAAATCATTGGTATTGCTTGTACATTCCAGCCATATAGAATCTTTTTTTTGCGGCACGCAAAGAATCATATGGTTAAACTGGTTGCATGGAAAGTCTTTATCAGCCGGCTCTTTATCAAAACCTGCATTTATAAGGGCTACATAACTTTTTATGCCCAAAGCTTTTAGTACACTATAGGTATAAAAACTCAGTCCTTTGCAATCACCATATTTTTTTTGATCTGTAAACAAAGCCGGAAATGGCCTGTAACCGCCAATACCTAACTGTATGCTCACGTAGCGAAAGTTTTTCTGAAGATATTGGTATACCAATCTAATCTTTTCTCTCTCGGTTGCTGCATCTTTTGTCAAAGCTGTAAAAAAAACTTTTCTGTCTTCCGGTAAAACGTCGATTCCCTGGATAAGCCCATTTTCCCAATTGCCAAACGCTTTCCATGATGTCATGTCCCCTTCAAAATCGTATATTTTAAAACGGTTTGGCGCAAGAATAATAGAAGGGTATCGGCTTTCATAACTTACTGCACCTTCTTCATATTCTACAGGAGATAAGTTTTTAACAGACCATGTATACGTTTTGATTTTGTCTGCTGTAGAAACCTGCGGTGTAAGTTTGATGTTTTTTTCTTTATAGCGCAGGTCAAGTTCTTCGGGGACTTTTACAGTAAAGGATGAGTTTTCTATTCCCTGTCTTGATTCCATTATGGTATAATCAGGGTAAAACAATGTGCCTTTGTATTTTACTTCATACTTGTATTCTACAGTAATGGGATAGGTGGCTGTTGTTACAACATAATAAGTTATTTTTCCTTCGTCTATCAATCCATCGCCATTTGCAATGGTGGTCATATCGCCCTTTTTAAATTTTGATACGGTTTTGCCTGCCGCGTCAAATACTCTTATTTCAGCGTCTGTTAGATCTATATATTTGTTACCGTATTGGTGAAAAGCAAGTTCTTTTTTGCCATTTTCATTTAGAACTGTTACAACCCTGTCTACAGTAAGGTAGGCCCTGTCTATATCTTTAATTTCAAATTGTGTGTTTTCGCTTCTTACGATAACGTCGGCATTTTTTTTAACATTCTCAGGTACAGAAGCAAGATCGTATTGCGGGGCCTGGCAAAAAGAAAATAGAAAGCCAGAGCAACAGGATATTGTAAAAAAAAATTCTTTCATGAACTTGTTTTTAGCGGGTAAGATTTTAATCGAACAAGAAAAATGTTTACAGCTTCCGGTAATTATTTGCCAATCTTTTTTACCACAAACTGTTCATTTAATAATCCATACAGTTTTTTATAAAATTCTTTAAACTCAGGATATTCGCCTTCGCCATAAATTGGTTTTTTAAACTCAAGGGTATACCTAACGTTTAAAATACTTTCTGTTCCACCAGCCATTCTTGTAAAAACAATTCCGGTATCTGGCATTATCATGCGCAGGTTTTTGGGCAACTCATCTACTTTGTAACCATCGGGTATAATAAAATTGGCCAATATTGTGTAGCGTTGGTTTGCACCAAAAAATATGTCAGAAGCACGGTTGTCGATTATAAAAGGATTTTTTTCAAGACCCGAAAAAAGATTAGCAGTAAAATACCTGTAATCTCCGGAGCTATTGCTTGTTTCTGTAAAATCTATTTTCTGTATGAGGGGCAATGAATCTTTGGTTTCGTTTTCAAAAGAAATGCTATCTACTTTTATGCCCGCATTACTGAAATACTTTTCTATAAACTTATCTTTCCCTTCTTTTAATTTAGAAGTCCTGGCAATTCTTGCATATTCATCAGACGAAACTGTAGCTTTACCTGTAATTACTCCCTGCTCATTCATTTCGGCATTTATTAAAACTGTTGTTTTAAATTCATTTTTTTCATTCCATAATGTTTTCCATCCCCATTCGTATGTATCTATTTTTTCAATTACCAAACCTTCCGAAGCACTAACATCAAGTGGAATGAGTTTGGCTGGTGTAAATTTTTCTGTAGCATCCAGCGTATAAAATTTATCATCAATCTGAACGTGGGCCATAACCTTATCAAACTGATGATAATCTGCAAACATGGTATTAATGCGGCCGTTGGTGCGGGTGCTAACAAGTACAGGGTGTGCAACAAGTCCTGCGTCTTTTAAAAGATTTACTAATATCAAGTTTATTTCGCCACTGGTGCCTTTCTTATCTTTCCATGCAGATTTTACCCCATCCAGTGCCCATATATTATCATAACCGTTCCATTCCATGTTTTTTCTTACATATTCATGAATGGTTACCATTTTATCGTAAGGCTTTGTCAATTTCTTCAGCATTTCATCAAGGTCTTGTGTACGCGGAATATTTTTCTTTAACTGCATACCAAAATCTTCATCTTCCATAAGGCCTTTTATAACCTCCGGCCAAGTATAAACCAGGCTTTTTCTCGGGTAACCGGGAACATTAATAGCAAGCAATTTTACTTCCAGGCGCTGCAGATAATCTTCGTCGCTGCTCATGTACGGTTCATCCGCCAGTGCAGGTATATTGCTCATGGTATATGTTTGTATGCCTGGGTTGGATTTTTCGCCCATCTTTTGATCCAGAGGCAGCGTACAGAAAGGAAGTGCCGTAATTTCCAATTCAGACGGGAAATCAAGTTTAAAGCGGCTTAGTTTTACAGGAACATCTTTTTGAAAATACCAGTTGCCCATTGCGGGATTTTCATCTGTGTATTTATATTCAATGATGCTGCCTGCTTTTACCTGTGGAAACGTAAATACAATTTCGGAATAACGTTTATTGATCGGTTTATCAAATATCTGGCTCTTCTCCACCTTTGTAACTACAACATTACCTGCTGCATCGAGGTTATATGTTTGTGCAACAAGACCTGATATTGGTTTAATATGATTTTCGTAGCGGTATCTGATATGAATGTTGGCATGATCAAGTCCTTTATCATTAAGGATTTTTATTCTTACTCTTCTGTCGCCCAATATGTCAAACCTGCGATTATCGCAGGAAACCGTTTCAACGTCAAATAAAACAAGGGCTTCAGCATTTTTGTCAAAATCACATTCCTTCATTTCAAGATCTGCTTTATCTGCAGTGCCAAAGGCAGGAAGGTCTTTGTCTTTTTGGGCAAATAAAGAAACAGAAAGGAATAGCGCTACAAGCGGCAGGATGTAGAGTTTCATACAGAGGGGTTTAGAGGTGTACAAGGTTTATAAAAATAAATAAACTTTTTTGTTAACGAAATTGTACTAGGGTTGTTATTTTATTTGTTATAAAAAATAGTAAATTCTTCGGGTAGCCGATAATATATAACTTTAGGGCTCAGTTTAATGGAAATTTATATATACATGCGAAAGTTAGTGATTTTAATTATAAGTATTCTTTTTGGAATAAATTTATCTGCGCAAAAGGCCACCGTTTCTAAAAAGAATGATAAAGAAAAACAGCAACCATTTTTACTCGAAAATACACTGTTGTGGGAGATAAGCGGTAACAACCTCTCCAAACCGTCTTATCTTTTTGGCACCATGCACCTGCTTTGCGCAGCAGATGCGCAGTTAAGCGACTCGCTCCGTTTTGCCATCGCAAATGCCAAACAGGTTTATTTTGAAATTGATTTAGACAATATGCTGGAAACTTTGGGTGCCATGCGCTACCTCAATATGAACAACAATACAAAATTGAGTGATCTGCTCACAGAAGATGAATACTCCAGGGTGAAAGATTATTTTAAGAAAAACAAAACCATGCTGCCTTTGTCTATGATGGAGCGGCTAAAGCCATACTTTGTTACGTCTTTAATCTCTGAAAGTAAATTTCCCTGTACCGAGAAAGATGGAATGGAACAGGTGATTATGGCTGAAGCAAAAAAAGATCACAAACCTATTAATGGATTGGAGACGATAGCATTCCAGGCCAGTGTTTTTGATAGCATACCTTATGCAAAGCAAGCAAAGGATTTATTAAAAATGATAGACAGTTCTTCTGCAACTGCAGACAGCAGCGATTTGATGCTGGCAGATACTTATCGCAAACAGGATATCAATAAAATGCAGGAACTTACTGCAGATGAAGATGGTCTTGGAGAATACCTGGATCTGCTTTTGTACAAACGCAATGCCAACTGGGCTAAAAAAATGCCGGCTATTATGCGTGATGCACCGGCTTTATTTGCAGTGGGTGCTGGTCACCTTGGCGGCGAGAAAGGAGTGATTAATCTTTTGCGCAAAGCCGGCTTTGCTGTAAGGCCAATGAAGCATAAGCCGGGTATTGAAATGCTGGTGAATTAAAAAATGGAGTATCCTTATATAATAGCTGGTTGCCTGTTTTTTGGAACTATAGTGTATTGGCTTTTCAGAAAAGTGTGGAAACGCATTATGCCGAAAGACAAGAAAATTGGCATCTCTATTTTTACCGGAATAATAATTACATCTGTACTATTATTTGGATTGCTTTTATTGTTGGTGGAAGGATTGGGATTTCATGGTCACTGAAATAGGGATATAGTTTTGAATGGTACTTTATTATTCTACTGTACAAGTGTGCGACGCAAGAATGATGACAGATGTTCCGGTGTTGGTTCCCAAAATTATTATCACATCTCTTTGCAAGTAATAAAAAAGGCCGCCTTTTTAGGCAGCCTCATTATTCATAAAGAACTTTATTAAAATCTTTCCAGTCCGCTAAAGAAGAAATCTCCTTCAATCTTTGCGTTTTCATCACTATCGCTTCCGTGTATTGCATTTTCTCCCAGTGAAGCTGCAAATAATTTGCGAATGGTATTAGCTTCTGCTTTTGCAGGATCTGTAGCGCCGATCAGCTTACGGAATTCGGCAACTGCATTATCTTTTTCAAGAATGGCAGCATAGATAGGCCCGCTGCTCATAAAGTCTACCAGTTCCTGGTAAAAAGGACGTGCTTTGTGCACAGCATAAAATTCTCCAGCCCTTTCTGCTGATAAATGAGTTAGTTTAAGTGCTACAATGCGGTAACCTTCTTTAATAATCCTGTCTAAAATTGCGCCGCCATGACCGGCACGAAAAGCATCTGGCTTAATCATGGTGAATGTTCTGTTGCTCATACGGTCTTTTTTCTTTTGGGTGGCAAAACTAAGGCAAAGTTTCGGGCTTTAAAACCCTTATACAGTGGTTTTTATGTTAAATAGCCTAATTAAGGCCAAAAACAGGCAAAATCTGTCCTTTTCAACTGCAAAGTTTAATTACCTTCGCCACCATTTTATGAAACCCATAGCTGAAATTTTTCCTTTACTGAGACAGGGGGCAAAGCAGATTGTAATTACCATGCACCAAAAACCAGATCCGGATGCAATGGGTTCTTCGCTGGGGCTTTATCATTTTCTTAGTTCGCTTGGGCATACTGTAAAAGTGATATCGCCTACAAACTGGCCAAATTTTCTTAACTGGATGCCTGGTTGCGATAAAGTTATAGATTTTGAATACCGCAGGGCAGATGCAGAAGCTGAATTAAAAAAAGCAGAATGGTTGTTTTGCCTGGACTTTAATACATTATCACGTGCCAAACATATGGCGCCATTGATTGCCGAAATGCAATGTGTAAAGATTTTGATAGACCATCACCAGCAACCGGAAACCTCTGCTTTTACTTATGGAATAAGCGATACAGGAAAAAGCTCTACATCAGAAATGGTGTATGATTTTATAGTAAATAGTGGCAACAGCAACAGTGTAACCCGTGAGATAGCAGAATGTTTATATGCAGGGGTAATTGGCGATACCGGTTCTTTCCGTTTTGCAGCAGCTACAGCATCTGTGCACAATATGGTGGCACATTTAAAAAGCACGGATTTTAACCATACACAGGTTCATGAAAATATTTACGATAACTTTTTAGAAAACCGTTTAAGGTTTATTGGCATGGCGCTAATGCACAGAATGGAGATTATGTATGAATACAATACTGCGCTGATTACCATCTCTAAAAATGATTTATTAAAGTTTGATATTAAAACCGGCGATACAGAAGGCCTCGTAAATTACCCGCTTACCATAAAAGGTATTAAACTTGCTGCCATTGTAATTGACCGCGATGAAGAACGTAAATGGAGCTTCCGCAGCAAAGGCGAATTTGATACCAATACTTTTGCCCGCACTTATTTTAACGGCGGCGGACATTACAATGCATCGGGAGGGAAAAGCAGCGATTCACTTGAAAAAACAGTTCAAAAATTTAAACAATCAATAAAAGAAAACGCATCTTTATTACAATAACAAACAATCATGAAAAAACAATTTCTTTATTTTTTAGTAGTAGTGATGGTAGCGGCGATTGCCTTTACTTCATGCAAAAGCAATGTGGATTATAAGAAAACCAAGAGTGGTTTAATGTATAAAATCTTCAGCAATACCAAGGACTCCATTGTGAAGCCGGGTAATATTATGAAGCTTAATTTTACCATTAAAGTAGGAAGTTCTGATTCTGTGCTGAACACATCTTTTGGTAAATTTCCAGCGTATGTTCCGATAGAAGCTACACCCGGAGAAGACAGCTATTCAGTAGTAGAAATTTTTAGCATGCTGCGCAAAGGCGATAGCGCTGTTGTAGCACAATTGGTAGATACATTGATGAAAAAAAATCCAGGTGGTGCAATGCCCCCATTCTTTAAAAAAGGCGATAAATTGCTTACACTTATTAAAGTAGAAGATGTATTTACATCACAGGAGCTGGCAAACAAAGACAGGGAAGCAGAAGCAGAAAAAGAAAAAAACCGTATTGCCAAAGAAGTAGAAACAGATCTTATACAGGCCGATAAAGACATGGTTGCTTATCTCCAAAAGAATAAGATAAATGCTACTAAAGTAGGCAAAGGAACTTATGTAATAGTAAAAGAACCAGGTGCAGGTTTATCTGCCGACTCTGGCAAATTTGCAACAGTACGTTACGAAGGAAGAACGCTTGATGACGGCAAAGTATTTCAGTCTACAATGGATCCTTCAGCACAACCTTATACTTTTAAAGTGGGAGTTGGTGGTGCAATACCCGGTTGGGATGAGAGCTTAAAAATGTTTAAGAAAGGTGGTAAAGGAACATTGTACATTCCTGGGCCGCTGGCTTACGGTAAAAATCCACCACAGGGTTCTTCATTTAAACCCAATGCTTCAATGATTTTTGAAATTGATGTGGTAGATGTATCTGATACTGCACCTGCTCCGCAACAACAAAGACAATTGCCACCTCAAATAAGGGAGCAACTGGAAAAACAAATGAAAGAGCAACAGCAACAACAGAAGAAAGGCAATTAATAAATTGTATTGTATAAAAATAATTGAACGCACTTTCGGGTGCGTTCTTTTTTTTGGTTTTATGCGAAGAGAAGCTGGAAGCTGTTAGCTGTAAGCTACAAGCTGTTAGCTATTAGCTGCAAGTTATTAGCCATTAGCTACAAGCTTTTGTTGTTTCGAAGAAACGCTCCGTGGTAAAGAAAGCTGCAAGCCGTTAGCTATTAGCTGCAAGTTATTAGCCATTAGCTACAAGCTTTTGTTGTTTCGAAGAAACGCTCCGTGGTAAGAAAGCTGCAAGCTGTTAGCTATTAGCTGCAAGCTTTGGTTGTTTCGAAGAAACGCTCCGAGTATCGCCTTAAAAGGAGTTATCAAAAAACATATTGACAAGATTTCAGCGTCTTCGTAGTTAATCATTAAAACCCTCCGTGCTTCTCTGTGTTATCCGTGCCTCTGTGGCAAGAAAGCTTGAAGCTAGCGCCGATAAGCCGAAAAAAGTGTTACTGCTTCCACGGCTTCTTTTACATCGTGCACACGCAATATGCCAGCGCCATTTTGCAATGCCAGGGTATTGAGAACAGTAGTGCCATTAAGCGCTTCGGCGGCTGTAATGCCCAGTGTTTTATAAACAGTTCCTTTGCGCGAAAGCCCGGCCAGTATGGGTTTATCAAGAATTTGCAAGAGGGATAATTCTTTTAGCAGTTTAAAATTTTGTTCAGTGGTTTTTGCAAATCCAAAACCAGGATCGATAATTACATCTTTAATGCCTGCTTTTTTACAGGCATCAAGTTTGTCAATAAAATAATCAATTACTTCTTTGGTAATGTTTTTATAGTTCGCATGTTGTTGCATTGTTTGCGGCGTGCCTTTTATGTGCATGCATATATAAGGTGTTTTTAGGGCGGCAACTGTTGCAAGCATTGCATTGTCCATTGTGCCACCACTTATATCGTTTACAATAGAAGCGCCGGCGGCTACAGCCTCGGCAGCAACTTTTGCATAAAAAGTATCTACAGAAATAACAGCTTCCGGTAGTTGACGGGAAAGCGCTGCAATAGGATCGATAACCCGTTTTAATTCTTCTTCTTCACTTATCAGCTCGCTGCCGGGGCGGGTGCTCTGTCCACCAATATCCAGTATAGAAGCACCTTCACGCATCATTTTTTCTGCCTGTTGCAAAAGGGTACTGGGTTCATTATAGCGACTGTCTTTATAAAAAGAATCGGGAGTAATATTAATAATGCCCATTACCAGCGGCCTTTCTGCGGTTAGTAAACGTCCCTTACAATTGAGTGTGAACATTGGGCTGATAGTATTAATTTTGAGCGCATTTTGGGAACAGTATTCAGTATTTAGACCCGCGGCAAAACGGTTAACATAACATTATTCTTGTTTTCTAAATTCTACATACTAATATCTATATACTAAAATTAAAGAATTAATTTTCATTCAAAGCCAATGACCAATACCAATAAACAATACGATGCAGTTGTAGAAAGCAGCAGGGATATTTTTTTGAAAAAAACAAATGATTACGGCACATCGTGGCGTGTGCTGCGGACTATTTCTATTGTTGACCAGATATTTATTAAAGCCAAACGCATAAGAACCATACAGGAGAACCGTTTGCAAAAAATAGGAGATGATATTGCCTCCGAGTTTAAAGGAATATTAAATTATGCAGTCATTGGCAATATTCAATTGAAGCTTTCAAAAGATGATGCGGAAGAATTGCCCGTAAGTAGGGTAGAGGCTTTGTACAATGAACAAATAGCCAGCGCCAAAACATTAATGCAGGATAAAAACCACGATTATGGCGAAGCCTGGCGTGATATGAGCCAGGAAAGTTTTACAGATCTTATATTGTCTAAACTGTTGCGCATTAAACAAATCATCAGCAATGATGGCAAGACAATTATAAGTGAAGGAATAGACGCCAATTATTTTGATATTATCAACTACGCAGCTTTTGCGCTTATTCTTATTGGCGAAGGAAAACAATAAACAGCCGTATTTGGCATTTATACTATTATGAAAATATTGATTAACATAGCAAGGGTTATAGTTGGTGTATTGTTTATTTTTTCCGGACTGGTAAAAGCAAATGATCCGCTTGGGCTGAGTTATAAAATGCAGGAGTTTTTTGAAGTATGGGGATGGAACTTCTTTAACGACTTTACACTCTCTTTTTCCATACTAATGATTGCATTTGAAATTATTGCCGGCGTTGCTGTTTTACTTGGCTGGCGTATGAAATTGTTTAGCTGGCTGCTTTTATTGCTGATTATATTTTTTACATTTCTTACAGGCTATGCGGTTTTATCGGGCAAAATAAGAACCTGTGGTTGTTTTGGCGATTGTATTCCACTAACCGCAGAGCAGTCTTTTACCAAGGATTTAATATTAACCGCACTCATTGTTTTTATTTTTGTTTATCGCAATACTATAAAACCGCTTTTCAAGCCGGCTACAAGCGTTCTGCTGCTTGCGCTTACAACTGTTTTTTCTTTTGCGTTGCAAGGCTATGTACTAAAACATTTGCCAATTACAGATTGTCTTCCTTATAAAGTAGGAAAAAATATTCAGCAACAAATGAAAGTGCCGCCCGGCGCTATTCCTGACAGTACGGTTATTACTTTTGTTTACGAAAAACAGGGCAAGCAAATTGAATTTACTTCTGATAAATTTCCGGATGATTATGACGACTCTTTGTATCATTTTATAAAACGGTACGATAAACTGGTTAGAAAAGGAAATGCTGAACCTGCTATAAAAGATTTTTCATTGGCCAGCCTTAGTGGAACCGATAGTACAGCTGCTATTCTTGAACAAAAAGGCACTGCTATTTTTGTGTTTGTAAAAGATAAAATGAACGGAGATGCTGAAGCGAAAGAAAATCAGCAACTGAAACAGGTTGCAGCATATGCAAAAACAAAAAACATTCCTTTTTATTTAATTACCAATACCCGTGAAGTAATACCGGTATTTGAAGCTGCAATAAAAGATACTGCAACTGCGGTATTTATGTGCGATGCAGTAGCAATTAAGACAGCCGCTCGTGCAAATCCTGCATTGTATTTATTAAATGATGGAACAATAAAAGGCAAATGGTCTTATGCTGATTTTGATAAAGCAGATGCAGAGATAAGAAAATAGATTTCTGATGCCTGAGTTAAGATTTCTGGTATCTGATTTTTTGATGTCTGATGTCTGCCTGGCATAATTGCTTTTCTGGTATTGATAACATGGTATTGCAAGACAGCAAAATATAAAGCAGGAACTAATAATAAAACAAATCAGATATCGTCATATCAGAAATCAGACATAAACTCAAATTTTGTTAAGCTACATTACAAGAAAACTATTTTACGGACTGCTGGTAATGGCAGGTGTAGTGGTACTTGTATTTTTTCTCTTCCAGGGTTTTGGAGATCCTTCGAGGTTAATAATAGGACAAAGAGCAGATGCTGCTACGCAGGAGAATATCCGTAAGGAATTATATCTTGATCAGCCGCGGTGGAAACAGTTTGTATATTATCTCAACGATGTTTCTCCGCTTAGTGTTTATTCAAAAGAAGCGATTGCACAAAAACAATTGAAAGGCATTTTTATTGGTGGTGATACAAAATTTGTTATTAAGATGCCTTATCTGCGCCGTTCTTATCAAACAAAAAAAGATGTTTGGGCAATATTGATGGAAGCATTGCCCGGCACATTATTGCTGGCAGTTGCAGCAATGGCATTTGCCGTTTTCTTTGGCGTTATATTAGGTGTATTGGCGGCAGTTAAAAAAGGCACCTGGTTAGATACATCGGCAGTGCTTACCGGCATTATTGGTATTTCTGCGCCTTCTTTTTTTATGGGCATTATTATAGCCTATGTGTTTGGCTTTTTATTAAGTTCTTATACTGGTTTGCATATGGCTGGCAGTTGGTTCGACCTGGATGAAATAACTGGTGGAAGGCACATCACGTTTTCAAATTTAATATTACCGGCTATTACATTGGGTATACGTCCGCTTGCAATTATTAGCCAGCTTACACGCAGCACTATGCTGGATACGCTTGGACAAGATTATATAAGAACTGCATATGCAAAAGGCTTAAGCAAACGCACTGTTATTTGGAAGCATGCATTGCGCAATGCGCTTAACCCTGTGATAACTGCAATTACAGGATGGTTTGCAGAATTGCTTGCAGGGGCATTTTTTGTTGAGTATATTTTTGGATGGAAGGGGATTGGTAAAACAACTGTTGATGCACTGGAGAAACTGGATTTTCCTGTGGTAATGGGGTCTGTACTTGTATCCTCTGCTTTTTTTATTCTTATTAATATACTGGCAGATCTTTTATATGGTATTATTGATCCGCGGGTGAGGTTGCAATAATTATTCTCCTTAATTCGTGCAATTAGGTAATTCGTATATTATTCGTGTCTCAATTAATAATCACTTCTTTTATCACATTTTCTTTCAGTGCTTCGTTAACACGCAGTATAATATTTTCTTTTTGAAAAAGCAGTTCCTGTTTAAGCGGGGCCATTTTGGTGCTGATGTATAGTTTGTCGCCGTAGATTTTTATACTGTCTGTATATTTTGCGATGGTTTTGCCCATTAATCTTTCCCATATGTCTGTAATCTGCAAAGCTTGTATATCACCCTTTAACCTGCTGTTGCGCAGGAATTTTTTCATTGCATCGCCAAGAGAGTATTCGCTCATGGTGCTAAGGTAGTTTATAGCTGCAAGCTATTAGCTATTAGCGGCTAGTTTTTTATTGCGCATACCAGATGATTTCTGTTACAGCTTTTTAATTTTAAACCTGTTCACTGGTTGGCTATTATCTTGCAACTTGTAGCTAATTACTTGTAGCTAATTGCTAACCGCTAAAGGCTATTCTTCAACTCAATCACCTGGTAAGCTTCGCCCAATGCTTTTAATGCAGATTCAAGTCTTTCTTTGTGTGTATCGGTAATAATTACCTGTCCTTTGTTTTGAACACAAACCCATGTAAGCAGGTTGTGCATGCGTTGTTCGTCGAGTTTTTCAAAAACATCATCCAGCAAAAGAAAAGGAGGGTGGCCTTTGTATTCTTTTAAAATTTCAAACTCCGCCAGTTTAAGTGCAAACAATAAACTCTTACGCTGGCCTTGAGATGCTATAGATTTAAACGCCTGATCTTTTAATGTAAAGCTGAGATCATCGCGGTGTATGCCTTGCGATGTTCTTTGCAATAACAAATCCTTTCCGCGAAACTGTTTTAGTAAAACATCAAATGGCTCCTGTAGTAATGGACTTTCGTAATTAATATTTACGTCTTCATCTGCACCTGCAATTTGCTGGTAAAATGATTTCACAAGCGGCGCCAACTTCTGCAAAAATTGTTTACGCTTATCAAAAACATAATTGCCATGCGTGATTAATTGTGCATCATACACATCCAGCAATTGATGATCTGCAGTTTGTGCCGATGAAACATTTTTGAGGTAGCTATTTCTTTGCTGTAATATTTTGTTGTAGAGAACAAGCTGCTGCAGGTATTGGGCATCCAACTGGCAAAGCAATGCATCTGTAAAACGCCTGCGTTCTTCACTTGCGCCGGTAATTATCTGTACATCGTCTGGCGCAACAAACACACAGGGAAATTTGCCAATATGCTGTGCAAATTTTTCATACGCTTCGCCATTCAATAGAAATTCTTTTTTTCCGGTTTCGCGGAGTATGCAGATGATTTCTGTTTCATCGTTATCTTCTGCAGTTAACTTGCCTGCAATTCTAAAACCCATTGCCCCGTTCAATACATGTTGCACATCTGTTTTTCCAAAATAGCTTTTTGTAAAACACAGGTAATACACCGCATCAAGAAGGTTTGTTTTGCCAATACCATTATTGCCACAAATACCAGTGATACGTTGTGTAAACGTAAAATTTGCCTGCGGATAATTTTTGAATTGTAAAAGAGATATTGATCTGAGCTGCAGCAATGAGTGATAGAATTAAACTGCAATATAGAGATTAGTCGTGAGCTATTAGCTACTAGCTGTTAGCTACTAGCTGTTAGCTGCTAGCTGCAAGCTTTAAATGGTTTCGAAGAAACCGTCTGTGTATCGCCTCAAAGAAGATTAGTTATTTAACTCGCTAATACAACTTAAGCAACTTAGTCGTTGATGGTTAAATCGCCTCTGTGACCTCTGTGTCCCCGTGGTTAAAAAAACTGCGGTTAAAAAAAGCTATAGTTAAAAAAGTTGAGAAAAGATTAACCGTACAAGTGAGTGACACAACAATGATCAATAGTATTCCAATGCTTGTCACACAAACCCTAATAATTTTCTTCCATAAACAAACTCTGATCAGAAAGAAAAGCCATGCATTCGGCCTCGCTCATTTTATTAATGATTCTGTTGTAGGAAATATGTGCAGCAGATTGTAAACTGTCTATTTCCCTAACGGTGTTAATGATGCGGGTTTTGAAATCGGTAATTATCTCAGCTTCGTTTTTCAGGAAATTATTAATGTCGCTAAAGATAGCGGCGGCGTTAGTTTGTAAAGTTTCCAGCATGGCAAATCGTTTTGAAAAATTGCCCAAAAAATATGCCTTTATAATTAAAGGGGGATAAGTTTTGGTTTGTAGAAACTATTGCCCGAAGGCTTTGGTGAAGCTGTGTAAATGAGCTTTTCAATCCACAAAAATTGGGGAACTTATTAATCCGTTGATAAACAGTAGCAAAACAAAATTATATAGGGTTAGTGCAAGGCCCAAAAAATTCATAAGAAACGGATAATAAAAGCTTTAAGGAACTATGCACCCAAAACTTTAAACCCTTATCTTTGCCCACTTAAAATTGCAATCAACTGTGGCTACAAAATTCTCAAAAGAAACCTACCTGTACTGGTACGAATTAATGCAGCTTATACGCCAGTTTGAGCTGATGGCAGAAGAGAAGTATAAAATGGATGGTAAAATCCGTGGATTTTTTCACGCTTATATTGGCCAGGAAGCCATAGCAGCGGGTTGTATGACAGCCACGCAGCCAATGGATCCGTTTATTACCGGCTATCGGGATCACGGTCTTGCCCTTGCCAAAGGCGTAAGTGCCAACAGTTGTATGGCAGAATTGTACGGAAAAGCTACCGGTTGTGCTAAAGGAAAAGGTGGTAGCATGCACTTTTTTGGTAAAGATGTAGCCTTCTTTGGCGGTCATGGTATAGTAGGTGCGCAAATTGGAACCGGTGCTGGTCTTGCGTTTGCAGAAAAATACAAAGGCACAGACAATGTAAGCCTTACTTTCTTTGGAGATGGTGCAGCACGCCAGGGCATGGTAAATGAGGTGTTTAATATTGCTATGACGTGGAAGCTTCCTGTAATTTTTATTTGTGAGAACAACAACTACGCAATGGGTACCTCTGTAGAGCGTACTTCAAACGTACACGATATTTATAAATTGGCTGATGCATTTGAAATGCCTGCAGATTCTGTGGATGGCATGAGCTGCGAAGCTGTACACGAAGCAATTGCCCGTGCTGCAAAAAGAGGCCGTGAAGGTGGTGGCCCAACTTTGCTGGAAATTAAAACATACCGTTATAAAGGCCACTCAATTTCTGATCCGCAGAAATACCGCACCAAAGAAGAAGTAGAAGAGTACAAACAACGTGATCCTATTGTGCAGGTGCAGAATACAATTCTTAAAAACAAATTTGCTACTCAGGCAGATCTTGACGTTATAAACAAACGCATTGAAGGCATCGTGGCAGAATCAGTAAAATTTGCCGAAGAAAGCCCCTGGCCAAATGATGATGAAGTGTTGAAAGATGTGTACATGGATCAGAATTATCCTTTTATTCTTGATTAATACAGAAGATTGCTTCTATTTTAATAATTAAAAATTAAATACAGTTCTTACATCATGACAGACAAGAAACATGTTCCGGTAACTGAAGAAAAGGACACCGTTGAAAAAGTGACCGGTTTCTGGAACCAGTACAGCAAACAGATATTGATAGGCCTGGCTGCAGTTATTGTAATTGGCGGCGGACTATTTGGATACAATTATTTTATTTCCGGTCCTAAAGAGCAAAAAGCGTCTGAAGCTATGCGTTATGCAGAAGAATTCTTCAGGGTAGATTCAGTAAAAGCGGCGCTTGAAGGCGATAACCTTAACCCGGGTTTTTTAAAAATCATCAGCAAATACAGTGGCACCAAAGCTGCAAACCTTGCTCATTTCTATGCCGGCAGTTGCTACATGACAATGGGTGATTTTAAAAACGCTGCTAAACAACTGGAAGATTTTACTACCAGCGAACCATTGGTAAAAGCAAGATCCAAAGCTTTACTGGCGGATGCTTATTCTGAAATGAATAGAAAAGACGATGCTGTTAAATTGTACAAAGAAGCAGGTGCTATATTTGAGAAGGATGATTTTTATAGCCCACAGTATTTGTTTCGTGCAGGTTTCTTACTAGAAAGTATGGGCAAAAACAAAGAAGCTATTGAAATGTATAAACAGATTAAAGAGAAATACCCCCTGTACAGGGAATATGATATTGATAAATACCTGGGAAGATTGGGAGCGACAGAATAGTCGGGAGCCGATAGTCTTTATTCGGTAGTCAGGTCTATTCATTCACGCCTCACGGGTTTACTTTTAAATTTTTACTTTAAAAGAATATGGCTGAAGTTAGCAATAGTAAATTATTTGAAAATACAACAGGCACTCTACCAAAGGGTGCCTGTGTTGTTATTGTGCGTACAGAATGGAATGCAGCAATCATTAATAAATTAGAAGAAGGTTGTAAAAAAGTGCTGGCCGAACAAAAAGTAGAAAAGGTAAAAGTTATAACAGTGCCAGGTGCTTTTGAAATTCCATTTGCCATAAAGAGTTATTGGGATGCTGTTAGCGGTACAGTTCATGCGCCACATGCGTTTATTGCGCTGGGCTGTGTACTGCGTGGCGGAACGCCGCATTTTGAATATGTATGCAATGCTGTTACTGATGGCGTGCTGCAGTTGAACCTTCAATTGCCGGTGCCAACCATTTTTGGTGTGCTTACACTGGATACACAGCAGCAGGCAGAAGAAAGAACAGGCGGCATAAACGGGCACAAAGGCGAAGAAGCGGGCATTACAGCGGTGAAGATGATGCAGGTACAAGAGTCTTTTAGAATTAGTAATTAATAATTCGACATTGGCTGGTATCAAAATGTTTTTGTAACCAGCAGTAGTAACACAGATAGATCATCGTTGCGTCGCACACTGTAACTAATGCAACACAGATGGTCTTTTCTTAGATGAGCCCGATTTTAGAAAGCTAAACAAATAAGCTCTTGTCTAAATACTGAATACTTTATACTAAATACTACAAGTGAACGTACAAATATTCATACCATGTTTTGTTGATCAGCTTTACCCGCAGACTGCGTTTAATATGGTAAAAGTGCTGGAGAAACTAGGCTGTAATGTTCAATACAATTCTAACCAAACCTGTTGCGGACAACCTGCTTTTAACGCGGGTTTTTGGGATGATGCAAAACAGGTGTGCAGCAAATTTATTAAAGACTTCAGCGGTGCAGATTATGTAGTGGCACCAAGTGCTAGCTGTGTTGGTTTTGTAAGAAACTATTATCCAAAGCTGTTCGATAATTCATCTGTACACAACGAGGTGAAAGAATTGCAATCAAGAACTTTTGAATTGTCAGATTTTATTGTGAATGTTTTGAAGCAGGAAGACCTGGGTGCAACATTGCAAGGCAAAGCAACTTACCACGATTCATGCGCCGCATTGCGTGAATGCAAAATAAAACAGGAACCCCGCAAATTGCTTCAGCATGTAAAAGGGCTTGAACTTGCTGAAATGAATGATGTGGAAACCTGCTGTGGTTTCGGTGGTACTTTCGCTGTAAAGTTTGAACCGATATCTATTGCTATGGCCGAACAGAAAGTAACCAATGCATTGGCAACCGGCGCAAAGTATATTATATCAACTGATCTTTCCTGCCTGATGCATATTGATGGTTATATCCGCAATAAAAATTTAGATCTTAAGACCATGCATATCGCCGATGTACTGGCTTCAGGAAATTAATGCTCTGCAATTAACCCAATTGTTTTTCAAGATCGGCTTCCATTTCCGGGCTGAGATCATATTTATTGATAGCCGCCGCTTTAAAATATTCTTTTGCGTTATAACCTTTGCCTAATCCCTGCATCAGCTTGCCCATCCAGTACAATTCAAGTGCTTCAAGCGGTTTGCCAGAAACAGATTGCGTGTATGTTTTATAAGCTTCATCAGCTTTGCCGTTTTTAAAAAGACTATATGCATACCATGCATTGGTTTGAGGAGTAGATCTGTTGGTAAGCTCCCGGGCTGCGATAGCCGCAGCTTCCTGCGGATTGTTTAAAATGCCGGTATATATTTCAATCAGGTATTTATTGTACATGTTTCCATAGCTGGTAGATCTTGCTTCCTCAACAAATGATTGTGCAAATTGCAATGCGGAAACACTATCGTGGTTTAATTGTGCAGACTGGTATAGTTTAAAAAACGCATCGGGCAACTGGTAATTTTTTTTCACCATTTTAAATAATTGTTGCGCCAGTGTAGTGTTTTTATCATGCACCAAAGCAATCCAACCAATACCTGTAATGCTATGGTAATCGGCGCTATTTAATGTTATGCATTCTTTATACAATTGATAAGCTTTAGCAAGTTTTCCTTCATGCATATATAAATCTGCCGCGTTTGAAAGTGCTGCGCATTTTAAATAAATTGATGAACCAGCCAATGACGCTGCTTTTAACATAGCTTCGGAAGCTGCTTCTGCATCTCCATTAAGATGATTTAATTTTGATTGCCTGAAATAGTATCCATAATCTGCATAAGGCTTTAATTGCTGAACGTATAATGCAGCATTGGTATAACGGCCTAATTCAAAGTCTACATCAAACGATGCTGTTAAAGCATCATACTTTTTTAAACCTAATTCACGGGCTTTATCCAAACAGCTATCTGCAATCGTAAAACGGTGTTGGAGTATTGCATTGTTGCAGAGTGCAAGAGCAGGAGAGGTTTCTTTATCATTAAATGCTTTGCTTACTAATTGAAGAATACTATCAGCCGAATTTATATCGTGTATATTGCCCAATTGCCTGAACCTCGTGGTAAGTGCTGCAGCATAGCGCATTTCATTTACAAGTCCTGTAGCATTAGGGTCAATCCTGTTTTTCCAGAAGGTAATATCTGCTGAATTGGATTGCACAGAAGTCGGTTGCTTATAATTTTGCAAAAGACTGTCTGCAAAACGGGTTTCTACAATGGGTGATTTGTTATTGCATGAATAGAATGCAACAACTAGAGTCAATATAAGAATGGGATGATATTTCACAACAGCGGTTTGCATTACTTACGCAATTGCAATGCCCGCAGATTTTTTAAGCTGAAAAAAATATACGCTGAACGGTCCAAAAAGCAGCAATTACTGCAATTAAAGCAGATAGGGGAATTACAATTGCTTTCCTGTAATAAGGTTTGTTGCGGAACCATTTTGCCAGTAAAAACCAAGCAAGCAGTATAACAGTAAGCTGACCAAGTTCTACGCCTACATTGAACATTACCAGCGAAAGCAGGTAAGCGTTCTGCGGAAGGCCAATGTCTGACAATGCACCAGCAAAGCCCAAACCATGTACAAGTCCAAAAAGAAATACAACGCCTATACGTGCAGGCTTAAGCCTCGGTGAAAAAATGTTTTCGAGTGCCACGTACATTATAGATAACGCAATCAGTGGTTCTATTATGGAAGAAGGGGCTTTTACAACTTTATACATGGCAAGGCCAAGCGTTACAGAATGCGCTACAGTAAATGCAGTAGCCTGTAACAATACAGGTTTTACTGTTGGACTTAATAAGAACAGGCTTAACACAAAAAGTATATGATCAAACCCAAGCGGCAGAATGTGTTTAAAGCCAAGCATAGTGTATAAAAATGCGGCATCCTTGCCAGACATTTTTTCCAACTCGCCAACAATTGCATGTGCCCATAATGGTTTTGATACAACGAACAACAGCATTAGGAATGCTACTGTTCGTTTATACACTATACTATGTTTGTTGTTCATCAGAATATCTATTAAAAAAAGACAGCCAGCTTTAGCCTTGCTGCAAAAGGGGTACCGGGTGTAAAGTTTAATTCAGTAACAGGTGCTGGTTCACCTTTCAACCGCGAAGTTGTGGCGAACTGCGCTTCATTCCATTTGCTGTTAAAAATATTTTCCAGCGCTATGCCTATCTCATATTTTTTTTGGGTATAGTTTACTGCAGCATCAGCAATAAAATAGCCTTTTGCTATAATTGTATAATCTTCATTAGCCGATCTGTTTTTTATATAGCGATAACTAATGCCGCCATTAAAGCCTTTGCCTGCTTTGTAAAAAAGACCACCTGTACTTGTAGCGGTTGGCGCTAATGGAATATAATCACTTCCTTTTGGTTCATTTAATGCCCTGGGTTTTGTAAGATTGATGTTTACATTGGCAAAAAGATGATTGCTAAACTGGTAACGTGCTATCAAATCTATTCCCATCCTGCGTGTTTTGCCACTGGGTTCTACATTGCCATCATCGCCTACATATACAAACTCCTGGTCTAAGTAAAGGTACCACACAGCGGCATTAAGGAACAACCGTGAAGTTGGTTTAAGTATAATGCCAAAGTCTGCACCATAGGCAGCAGGCAAAATTTGCTGACCATTATTGGCTACAACAACTCTTGTATCATTTGAGTGAAAACCTTTGCCCAGCTTTACATACAATTGTGTGAAAGGGTTAACTGTATATTGAATATTTAGTTTTGGGCTTACAATAGCTTTACTCTGCGATGGCAATTGTGTTGAAGAAAGTTTGTTGAAATAATTGAAATGCAAATAATCGAACCTGAGACCTCCATCAAAAAGCCATTTGCCAACGCCTAGTTGTTCCTGTACATACGCATAACTGTTCGATTCTTTTATATCACCCAGCTTTATATTATCCAGGAATTTGCGTTGTACTACATGTGCAAGTTTACTGTCTGTAGTAGCATCATAACGAATGCCGGCCGCAGCTGTAGTGGAAAAGCTGAGGTTGCCTGCATAAGCTTTGTGATTTAACTTAGAAAGATAGCCAAAGACCTGCCTGCTTTCTGCCTGGTTTATCTGGTCGCCGTTAACTGTATCGTTTGCAAAAAATGTAAAGTTAGAATAGAGGTTGAATGTATACTTGCTGTAATAAGCCTGGTTTTCCCAATGCAAATTGCTATTAAACTCGTGTGCCAGTATGATGTTTGCATTATACCGCTCTGTATTGCCACCTTCTGTAGGATCAATAGAACCAAACCTGTCTATTAAACCGCTTTCAACTGCACGTTCCGGTATTTGGCCTGAAGCATCCCATTTGCTTTTAAAGGCTGATAGGGATGCGTTTAGTTGTGTGCGTGATGTAATGGCAATGTTGTATTTGCCAAATAGATTGAAACGGTTAAAATTTTGTTTGTTGATTGTAGGGCCGTCGGTATGATAAAAATCCCCGGCTATATAAGCACTTTGTTTTTCCTTATTCTTTTTCAGCAAGTCTATCATGGCCAATGTGCGGAAAGTATTAAAGCTTCCGCCTTCTACCTGTATGCGGCTTTGCGAAATATTGTTGAAAGTAGAAAATGAAACATAACCTGCCGTATTGAGGTTGCCATGTTGGGTATAATAAGGGCCGGCACCAAAATCAATATTGTTGATGGTTTCGGGAATAATAAAATGCGCATCCGCATAACCTTGTCCGTGTGCATGCGAGACCATATTTACCGGCAGGCCATCAACACTTACCTGTACATCTGTGCCGTGGTCGCAATCAAATCCGCGTAAAAATATTTGTTCTGCTTTTCCGCCACCGGCATGCTGTGCAATAAATAAACCCGGTACTACACGCATCAGTTCTTGTGTGCTGCGCACAGGTTTCAGATCCAGATCTATACGGGCAAGCGTACTAAACTTTGTAGCCTGGTTATTTTGCAATACCACTACATCTTTTAAGTTTACCAAATCTTGTTCAAGTGCTATGCGTATTGTTTTGTTGTTGGAATTGATTTGTACAAACTCAGTTTTATAACCGATAAAAGAAATAGCAATACTGTCTTCTTTATCGCCATTTATATTAAGGATGAAATTGCCGTATTGATCTGTAAAAGTTTTTGCTTTATTGCCGTTGCCCAATGCTACAGTAGCCGCTTCCAGTGGTTGCTGACTGCTGGCATCAACAACTTTACCGTGTATGGTCTGCTGTGCATGCAGTGCCGTTATTGGCAGGCATGCAAAAAAACCAAGAAGAAATGTAAATAATTTGTTGTTCACAAAAAGGGATTAGCAGGATGCCTTGCACCCAATAGGTTAAATAAAAATAGTGTAAGCAAAATTGAACGATAATATTTCTATTGATGAAATGTTTATGAAATAGCATTTTTATTCTGTTGCGCAATTGCAATACAGAAGAAAATAATCCTATCATCAATAAATCAACTGCTTATATTTTGGGTGGGGGAACAAGAAGGCCTGTAAAACCATTGAGGAGAGCAGGTTCGTTAAAATGAAAAAGAACGTTTGAGGCTATGCAAATATTTGTTTTGTATTCTTCTTCCTGTGCAGCAATATAAAAACCGGAAGGTTCATTGTATTTGGCGGGAGTATTTTTTTCTGACTGACTTTTTTTTGCGGCATCAATATTTTCTAAATGCACATGGTACTTGCCATTTTCGTAGTGAACGGTGGCCACATGCTCGCTATACCAAAAAATATGCGCAATGGTGTCTGTTATAAAAGGCAGTAACGGTTTGCACACAAAAGTTGTGTAAGCAAATAATAACAGGTATAGCAGGGCTTTCTTCATTAATCAGTTGCGGTAAAAATATGCAAATTATTGTTCGTTTTATTAACCAGGGCTTTTGCGTATAAAATAGCTATGGAATGTAAAAACAGGCTGGCCTTGCTGTACCAGCCTGTATTGTGGTCTTTTATATTACCAGGGGCTTGCAAGATATGGGAATGTTGTTCCAAATGCTTTATCATTTGCTGCAACATGGTCGCTTGTTAAACCAGGGTTAGCTTTTCCATCCGGGCCACCAAAAATTAATAACAATTCCACGTCAATTACATCATCACTTAAAGTACGTCCTGTTAGCACATTTGTCCCGTCAAAAAAAGTTGTAGTGCCTGTAGTAGAAAGATTAAGCACATCTGTTGCAAGCAGGGTAGTAAGCTGATCGGCTGTTTGCGTAAGTGCATTGGTAGTATAGCCCGGGTTCAATGCCAATAATTTTGTTTTAAACTTTGCCTGGAAAGCTGCACCCATTGCAGAAGGTATTGTGCCATTGAATTTGTCTTTTTCTGTGGCATCTACAAAAACTGTAGCAATGGCTGGCCTTGCCATCTGGTCGCCAGACTCATAATATACAGTTGGTGTTACCGGCGTTGGTGTGTCATCTTTTTTGCAGGAAGCGGTAGTAATCAATACTGCTGCTGCAAGTAATGATGGCAATATGAATTTCTTTTTCATTGTAAGAATATTTTGAGTTGATAATTATTGATGAGGATTCTGTGGTTAGATCTTTTTCTTTGTTTCTACCCATACATTTACTTTTCCAGTGCTTGTACCTAATAATGATACAGGTACTTCTACTGCAACACTCATTACATTAGTGCCTTTAAATGTATCGTTGCCGGGATTATTAAAACTGGTAGCAGTGCCTGCAATTATTTTTTTATACTGATCCAGATCGAAGAAAAATGGATCGTCACGCGGGCCTGCAAAAACTTTCATTCCGTTTGTTCCGGTAGCAACAACAGGAGCACTTGCACTATACGGCGTAACAGCAACTGAAGCAGTAAGCTCACCTTCCAGTTTACTCTTTGTACCTGTGGCAGACGGCGCAACTGGTCCGTAAAAATTCATATTGGTGCCATCATAAATCGCCTGTATTACCAGGTCTTCCACATTGTCGTTGTTGTTGTCAATGTTAAATTCAATAAGTGTATTGGCATCAAACTTTGCTGTAGCGCTTGCAGCAGGAGAGAGAAGCCCCTGTGTATTGGCAACAAGTACACGGCTTGCTGCATCAGCGCCTTTAAATACATACACATCGGTAATGTCTGTTGCCTGTCCGGTTACTGCAGGCGCATCAATGTGATCGGCTGCCCATAAAATTCCGCCACCCAGTATAACCGCAGCGGCAGCAGCTAACATGATTTTGTTCTTTTTCATTTTTTAATATTTTGGTTTTTAAATGCAGTATCAGTTACGATAGATTTAATTCCCCGGATTTTTTTCGGCATCCTTTTTTTTGTTGCCTATACTTTAAACGGAAATTGAGTTGGCTATATAAGCAGAAATTATGTCGGCAACACTTGTAAAGTTTTTTCAAAAAACTATTTCACCGCAGTTTTTAAGGCGAAAGACCGGAATATGTATATTTTTGTAAGGGAATTTTATTTTATGATAAAAAACACGAACTTTAAGAAAAATACCACCGTATGAGAATAGTAAAGGACATACTAGACAGCAAACCTCATCCCTTCAATCTTGTTGAAGCCGGTACACTTGTAATTGATGCACTTACATTATTAAACTCTGTTAACCTCAGTTATCTTATTGTAATGGATAAGGGAGAATACAAGGGCCTTTTTTGTGAAAGGGATTATAGCCGCAACGTAATATTAAAAGGACGTTCCAGCGATAAGACCAAAGTTGAAGAAGTAATGACCACAGATCTTCCTGTTGTAAGCCTTACCGATAGTGTTGAGTACTGCATGAATTATATGAACACACAAAAAACAAGATACCTGCTCGCGTACGATAATTCAAA
Organism: Chitinophagaceae bacterium; assembly: GCA_044227095.1. Classification (GTDB taxonomy): domain Bacteria; phylum Bacteroidota; class Bacteroidia; order Chitinophagales; family Chitinophagaceae; genus JACMLD01. The sequence goes on from JBGAFV010000001.1 coordinate 3,779,562, forward strand.
ATTCCAGGGAGTAATTACCATTCACGATTTATTGCGCCAGGTTATTGCCAACAAAGAAGAAGTTTTTGATAGTAGCATAGCCAGCAGCCTGCTCGATAACGAAGAAAGCGGAAGAATCTATTAATTAGCCGACCCATTATAAAAAAAGGTTGCAGTCTTTAAAGATTGCAACCTTTTTATTTATCCTGAATATATTATTGCTGCATGCTTTCTGATGCACCCGAGTCGCTTTTCATATTTTTTCTTTTAAATAACGACATGTCTATTTTACCAAAACGGTAAGCAAGGTTTAAACGGATCATCTGCGGATCTCTTAACCTGTTGTATTGCTGAACAAAGTATTCGCTATAAGAAAACTGGTTAGAAACCCTGGTACGGAAAATATCATTAATGCTAAGCGTAGCAGATAACGCTTTGCTCTTGAGGAATGTTTTCTTAATCGCAAAGTCTACACCCCATGATGGACTAATATACCCCTGAGAAGAGCTTTGAGATTGGCCGAATGCCGGGCCACCCATACCCTGGTTGGTATTAACCGGCAGGTTTGTTTTTGATTGATAAGTTGCTGTTAGCTGAATGGTGAAATCTTTCGGCAATTTAAAATTGCTGTTGAATTTGCCAAACCAGCTCCACAAAGCCGGTTGAGAATTGCTATCAGTTTTAATCTGGGAGTTGTATATGTTGAGGTTGGTAGAAATATCCCACCATTTGGTAAGATAAGTCTGTTCTGTAAGTTCTGCACCCGCCGTATAACTTGAGTTTGCGTTGATATAAGTATTAATCAATTCTTCATCGCCAGTTATAGGATTTATTTGTTTGTCGAGATATCTTGTTATTAAATTGTTGGTGTATTTATAATAAAGCGATCCCAATAAAGTATTGTTTCCTTTAAATGTTTTGAGGTAAGACAATTCAAGTGATTGCGTAAACTCTGGCACAAGCGCCGGGTTTCCTTTGGTAATGTTTAGTTTGTCTGTGTAATCAACAAAAGGGATCAGCTGAAAAAAGTTAGGACGGTTAATCCTCCTGCTATAGCTCAACTGCAATTGCTGGTTGTCTTGCAATTTCTGCGTAAGAAATACGGATGGAAACAAACTAACAGGATATTTATTGCTGAATTTTTCGCCTGTATTGGTTAGCTCACCATTGTAGCTTGAACTTTCTGCACGCAGGCCAAGTTTATAGCTGAAGTCTTTGAATGCAGATGAATAAGTAACATAAGCTGCATACACGTTATCGGTATTTTTGTAATTGCTGGTGGCATTGGGCTGCAGTACCCATATTCCAGAAGAATCGGTATAAGTATTGTTATTGTTAGTCCTGCCACGCAATGCTACACGTATACCAGTTTCTATTTTGGTTTTTGCATTAAGCGGTTTGGTATAATCAGTTTGCATTACGAGGTTTTTATCAAAGCCATCTCCTAAAACCCTTTGTAGTTCTGTGCTGCCAATTGTGCCTGTGTTGCCATCATAATAGTTGGTGGTATAATCAGAATGACTTTTGCTTTTGCCACTGAAATAATTTACATCAGCCGTCCATTCTTCACCTTCTTTTGCAAAAAGATGTTTCATGCCCAGTGCTGCACCCTGTCCGTTAAATGTTCTGTTACCGGTAGAAATTCTTTCGCTGTTAGCAGATGTTTTTCCTGTATTGTAAAGGCTGTCTGTTTTTACACCAATTGTTTCGTACGGATTAAATTCTCCATGCACTTTAAAACCAGATAAAGAAAGTGTTGTTTTATTGGTAATAAAATAATCGAGGCCTAGTTTGCCAAAAATGAAACCGCCATTTGTTTTGTTGTTATTTACCTGGTTGATGGTTGTTTTTGGCGTATCAGATAAATTAATCCTGTCGGTAGTTCCTGTTGTACGGCTTTTCATCTGGTTGGCCATAAGGCTGGCAGACAAGTTAATTTTATTCTGGCGAACATTAAAATCGCCACCACCATTCAATGCTCCGCGTTTATCAACTCCTGCACGTACATTACCGTTATAACCTGTTTTGCGATTTTTCTTTAGAACGATGTTCAATATGCCGGCACCACCTCCAGATGCATCATATTTTGCAGAAGGATTGGTAATTACTTCAACACTTTCTATTGCATCGGCAGGAATTTGATCCAGTGTAAGGGTAGTGGGGCGGCCATCAACATATAACTGTGGTGCAGCATTGCGCAGTGTTATATTGCCATCAATATCCACATTTACAGATGGTACATTCTTCATTACATCCAATGCAGTACCGCCTGCGCTAACTATATTTTTTTCTACGTTGAATATTTTTTTGTCTGCATCTAATCTTACCAATGGCTTATTAGCAGTTACAGTTACATTGGCAAGTTGAGTAATTTCTGTAGCCAGTTTTATTTTACCCATGTCTTTATCAAAAGAAGGCATTCCGCCACCGGCTGGTATAAACGAAATAGTTTGTTCACTGCTTTTATATCCGCTGATGGAAATCTTTAATTTCAGTGGGCCGTTGATTGGGAGCTCTTCAAAATTAAATTCACCATTGTTTTTTGTAGTAGCGCCTCTTAGTAAAACATCTTTTGATTTTTTTGTTGCAGCGTCCATATGGCTTTGCATTAACACCACAGATACATCGCTAAGCGGCCTGCCGGAGCTATCAATCACTTTTCCATAAATATGGCCATTATTGCCAGCAGCACCAGGTTTGCCGGGCATTGCACCAGGCATTTGTGCTGCGGCTAAATTGCAGGCTATAAGAATCAGCAACAGCGTTTTTATTGTTTTTATAAACGGGTTCATTTGTTTGGCTTTTTTCATGGCACAAAAGTATTTGTGTGCAAGGTGTTTAATGGCCAAATGAGACAATGCCCGAAAATGTAGCGACGAAAATAGCAGACAAGCGAGGATAGTAAATATTTGTATATACAGAAACTGGATACAATAAAAAAAGCCGGAGCAAATGCACCGGCTTCGTTATCAAAATGCTGAATAGTTATTTGGGCATAGCAAAAATTGCCGGGTCAACAGTTTTGTTTACTTCTACCTTGGTAAAAGTAGTGGCTATCTGAAACTGGCCTAAATCTGTATTGGTGGTAAAAGGAATTAAAAGACCAGAATCTGTTTTTTTATAATCAGAAAACTGAATAGAAATTTCTACATCCTGTCCCATTACATTTCCTTTCTTTACAATTTTTGAAACATAATAAGTGGTTGCGTCAATAAAATAAGTTGTTACATCTTTGTCTTTTGTAGTGAGCTTAATTTTATATGCGGATCCTTCTTTTCCTAATAGTTCAGCCGTACTGCCTTTAGCTGCATAATTGTACAAACCGCCACCAATATCCAACTGGCTTTTAGAAGCTTTATAAGCTTCTTCAGGTATTTCCTGTGCACCGCCGCCGCCCATTGGACTTACAGCCCAGCCGCCTTTTTCATTAATGCACTGAATAACTTTTTGCCCGTTAAATTCAGATTCACTTTTATATCCCTTGCCATTTAGAATAGTAACAGTTGTTGGATTGTCGCCTCCAAATGCCTGCACTGTACCCGTCATGGTTAGTGATGTAGTTTTGCTGATGGCATCTTTGCCGCCGATAGCATCTATAGATTTGTTTACAATTTCATCTGCTGTTTGCGCTTTTACAGATAAAGCACTAAAGAATGCCGCTGCTACAAAAACACTGGAAATTATCTTTTTCATTTTTCAGGTTATTTTTTTAAATTATTATTTATTAAGAGACCGAAGATAAGCATAAGGCCTAACCGATTTTCATAAAATTTTATAAGAGGGATGGGTTTCAGTATCCTTAACAATTTAGTTGCTTAAATCATACTGTGTTTTGTAAAAAAATATCATTGGTTTTGTTTGCCGGTAAGCGCAGTAATAACATCCTTATAATTATCACTCACCGGCAACTCTATTGCCTCAATAAACACACTGTTTTTTCTTATTGCCGTAATGTGTTTTACAGAAACAATGTACGATTTGTGTATGCGCATAAATTCTACAGGCGGCAATTGTTCTTCCAGCGATTTCATGCTCATGCGTGTAATGATTGCCCTCGATGTGCTTTTAAGATGTATTTTGATATAATCTTTCAATCCTTCAATATAAACAATATCATCAAAAACTACTTTTAGCTGACTATAATCTACATTCACAAAAAAATAGCCCGGGCTTTTATCTGTTGCTGGTTGCTTTGTTTTTTCTTTTAGCTGGTGCAATTCATTTGCTTTATTGCATGCTTTTATAAAACGCGGAAGCGCTACAGGTTTTACGAGGTAATCCACTACATCCAGTTCAAAACCTTCCAGTGCATATTTTTCATAAGCGGTTACCAGGATGAACATTGGTTTTTCCTGCAGTGTTTGTATAAACTGCAAACCTGTAAGGCCGGGCATTTGTATGTCAAGAAAAACAAGATCAATATGTTTCTCCTGGATGATTTTCATTGCAGTCATAGCATCATCACATGCAGCAACCAGTTGCAGGTAAGGCACTTTGCTTATATTGTCAACCAATAATTCAAGTGCTAAGGGTTCATCGTCTATGGCTATGCATTGGATCATTTCGTTGTTGTTTAAATGCGTGGTTTAATTAGCAATTAATAATTTATAATTAGTAATTCGGCTGCGTACATTTTAAAAGTTGTTTTTTATGTTGCCAGCACAATTAACACGGATGGATCAGTCTTGCGTCGCACACTTCAACTGATAAATATAAATGAGCTATTCCCATACTAAGCAATATTATAAATGTTGCTTGCTAATTATTTCTCGAAACTTTTATACCCCTAGGGTATTTTGTGGGTAGAATCAAATTGAAACAAAAAACTTCGTTCCGTAGGAACGATTTGTGCTATTGCATTCCCTTTAGCACAAGGCGTTCCTATGGAACGCAAAAACCACCTCTTATTTTTCTACCCACAACATGTTCCAACGGAACATAAAACCTCTCAACATCATCCAATTATTAATTCCTAATTCTTAATTACTAATTATTAACTCCTCCCGGCATTAAGGTTAATCTTCAGCGACACCACAAACCAGTTGTTGTTTTTTGTTACTGATAGTGTGTGGTTGCTGCCGTATAACAAATTCAATCTTCTTTTTACATTCGCAAGTCCTATGCCAGCTGTTTTATCTTTTATTTCTACAGATGCAGGATTGTATTTATTGCTAACAGTAAACTGCAGTTGGTTTTTTTCAGCTTCAAGATCAATATCAATCTGTGCGTCTTCAATCATACCGGTTCCGTGTTTAAATGCATTCTCTACAAAGGGAATTAGCAACATTGGTTCAAGCTGGTAATGATTATCCATTGTGTGCATATGAACTTTTACCTGTACTTTTTTCCCAAAGCGTTGCTGCTGCAAATCAATATAGCTTTGCAGGTAATCCATTTCTTTTTCAATAGAAACTTTTTCTTCGTCTGCTTCATACAGCATATAACGCATTAGCGAAGACAATTTCAACAATGAAGGCTCCAGCAAGTCTGATTGCTTTCTTGCAAGTGCTACCATATTATTCAGCACATTAAACATGAAATGCGGGTTCACCTGCGAACGCAGCAATGAGAGTTCGGTTTTCAACATTTCATTCTGTCTTTCCTGCGCCAATGCATCACTCTGTATTTTATCTTTTATAAGTTGATAGGTAGTACCCAAGGCAAAAAAGAAAAGATAAATCAGCAGGTTGAAAAAAACAGTTCTCGATTCAAAATTTGTACGTTTAAACAAAACAACAGATAACAGGTATACTTCAGCCAAAATGGTAAGAAAGGTAGCCAGTTGCGCAATAACAAACTGCCAGTACTTTTTTTTGTGAATAAAATATGGCACAAGAACGTATGCGTTGAAATAAAAAACAGCCAGCCATGAGAAATTCATTATCCAGGAAAAATATGTACCTGCATCAGATTCTTTATCGCTTTTTGGGGGGCGATTATCATGATCGGGGGAACGAAGTAAATAAGGCAATGAAAAAAAGAATGTCCACGCTGCTACGTGCAATAAAAATATAACCCATTTTCTTGAGTACCATGCCGGTTTCATTCCGCCAAATTAGAAAGATATGCCGGTAAAAAGCGCAGTTTTTAAAATGTTGCGACGAATTCCCTGATTTCCGATATGTAATCAGTCTGTAGTCCTTAGTCGTTAGTCGATAGTCGTTAGTCAATGCAAGTTTAGTAGTTCGTAGTTCGATAGTTCATAGTTGTTTCCCGGTAAATGGCTGATAAAGTCGTGCGTGACTTTTCGCATAGAGAACTATGAACTTCCGAACAATGAACTGCAAACTCAAGAATTTTTGACATGGCTAACTACTATTGACTAACGACTAAAGACTCCAGCCTATTTAGGCGGTTCGTATCTAACTTTAATGGTTGCAGTTTTTTCTTCGCTGGAAGCAAGCCTTACTTCGTATTTGTTCTGGCCTGCAGTAATCACCAATAATGCGGTATTAGGCGGAATTGAGCCAAGGTTATCGGCATACATAATTACTTCGTAATCGGTATTGGGGTAGGCGTTGATTTTAATGGTATGCGGTGTTGCCTTTAGCATTTGTTTATACAACACCAGTTTGCCATTCATTAATACAGTTATGGTGTCATTGTCTATTTCGGCGTTATCATAAAAATCAAATCTTATATCGCTGGAAGGAACAGTCAATGTTTTTACCAGTTCTTTATTGCGTGGCAAGAGGTTCAGCTTTTTTTGCAAGGCTTTTAATTCCGGGCTTTGTTCTATATCTACAGCAAAGTCTGATTTTGCAGCACGTTTCAATATAATTTTATAACCAGGGCAATTGTCATTGCTTCCGTATTGGCGACCTTTACATTCACCTGTCAACACTTCTTCATTTCCTACTTTACTCCAGGTGAGATCATATGTTTTTACACAGGGTACACAAGATTGCGGTATCTGGCTTTCAAGCAAAGTGTTTTCTATAATCACCAGTCTTTTTGTATTGTTGTTATAACGGCCAATAAAATCCAGCTTTACATATTTTGATGTATCCTGGTAATCGTATGCTTTGCCGCTTAGTGTATTTGCAGTAACAATAAAATTGATCTGCAATTCTATATTGTAATCAGGAAAACAGCCGCCGGGTGCCTGTGTAAGTTTGCCACGCCATATGCCCGTAAGATCCTGTCCGTTGGCAGGTACAATAAATACTATGAAAAATAAAAAAAACAGGTAACGCATTGGCATAAGTAAACAAATTATTATTTAGCTGCCAAAGCGCAGGACTAAATAGGATGAGCGGTCGTTTTATTACGGCTTCTCGTATTTAAAAATGATTACCGCATTTTTTTGTTCTGTTGATGTAATGCGTACTTCATATTGTTTGTCGCCTGCTTTTACCATCATTAGCGATGTATTGGGAGGTATATCTCCAAGGTTATCTGCCACCATTACAAGCTCGTGGTAATTATTGGTTTCATCCATTTTTATTTTTAGTGTAATAGGTGTTGTTTTCAGCATCTGGTGGGCAATAACCAGTTTGTTATCTACGTAAACAGAAATGGTATCATGGTCTATTGTACCATTATCATAGATATTGAGGGTGATTTCATTTACGTTTACTGAAATGGTTTGCACAAGTTCATTTTCCCTGTTTTTTAAAACCATTGGCACAAATACAGGGTCTTTCATTTTAATATCGTGCTCCTTAGTTCCGGGAGTAATAATCTCTGGTGCAAGTGGAACGGCTTTAATCTCTTTGCTTTTAGCCGTTGCATTGTCGTTAGAGGTGCTGTTGGTTTTTTTAGGGGGAGTATTCTTTGCAACAGCATTATTGTTATGTGCATTTGTTACAGCCGGCTTGGTTGCAGGTTTGGTAGTTGCAGTTGCCGGTTTTTTTGTTGCAGCAGTTGATGAAGGGGTAACTGCGGTTTTAGCACTATCAGTGTTTTTATTTTTATTGGCAAGTGCGGCTTTCTTTTCTTTTTCGCGGTTTACCAAAAATGGTTCCCTGTAAAAATCGGAGGTAACTACTTTGCGTAAAAAAACATTTCCTCTGCCACAGAAAGAAGAATCAGTTTCGCGATAGCTGCTATACCTTCCTTCAAGAAATTCTTCGTCGCCATTTTTTGTATACTGAAGAAAACAAATCATCCAGCATGCATAGCTGGTAGAAGCCATTTTAAGTTCAAGCAATTTCAATTCCTGCAACATTACTTTACCCGTTTTTGGGTTTACCGTGCCGTTGGAAGATGCTTTGCCGTAAAATTCAGTTCTTTTATAAGAGTAGGTAACACCGTTAAATTCCTTTCCCCGCTGGTCTATTTGTACTTCGTATTTGTAGCGGTCAGAGAGGCTAAAAGGGTCGGACATTTTGTTATCGGACGACATAAAATTTCCACGCCAGATACCGGTAAGATCTTGGGAGAAAAGAGGGGCCGAAATTAAAAATACAATCAGTGTAAATACTGCTCTCATACGTCCAAATTACAAATTCATAACATAAAAAAATCATTTGCAATTTCACTGAAAACAAAAGTTTTATCTGCCAAGAGTTCGTTAAATTTGCGGCCTGAAAAGATTGCTGATTGCGGTATTTAGTGATTTAGTGATTGCTGCGCAGAATTGCATACAAACAAATCTCAAAATCACCCCATCTCAAAATCAGCAATAATAAGGGCATTAATAAAATTATTAGATGATAAAGATTACACTCCCCGATGGGGCAGTAAAAGAATTTGAAAAAGGAACTACTGCATTGCAGGTAGCCAAATCTATTAGTGAAGGATTGGCAAGAAAAGTTTTGGCAGCACAGGTAAACGGCCAGGTGTGGGATGCTACACGGCCTATTAATGAAGATTCATCATTAAAGCTGTTAACGTGGGACGATAAAGAAGGCAAATCTACTTTCTGGCATTCTTCTGCGCACCTTATGGCAGAAGCTGTAGAAAGCATGTTTCCTGGTGTAAAATTCTGGGTAGGGCCGCCGCTTGATAATGGCTATTACTATGATATGGATTTGGGCGATCGTAAACTAACAGAAGAAGACTTGCGCAAGCTGGAAGTAAAAATGAATGAGCTTGCCAAGAAAGATAATCAATACATCCGCAAAGAAATTTCTAAAGATGATGCTGTAAAATATTTTGCAGATAAAGGCGATGAATACAAACTTGATTTGCTTAGCAATCTTAATGATGGTGGCATAACTTTTTATACACAGGGAAATTTTACAGATCTCTGCCGCGGCCCGCATATTCCATCAACAGGGCCTATCAAAGCCATTAAGCTCACCAATATTTCTGCCGCTTACTGGAAAGGCGATGAAAAAAACAAAGCCCTTACACGTGTGTATGGTATTACATTCCCCTCTAAAAAAGAACTGGATGAATATGTATTGATGCTGGAAGAAGCAAAGAAAAGGGATCATCGCAAATTGGGTAAAGAACTCGGCATTTATACTATGGATGATGATGTTGGCCAGGGATTAATTATGTGGATGCCCAATGGTACCATTATTATTGAAGAGTTGGAAAAACTGGCAAAGGAAACAGAAAGCGCCGGTGGTTATAAAAGAGTGGTAACACCGCATATTGCCAAAGAGAGTATGTACATTACCAGTGGCCACCTTCCATATTATGCAGATAGTATGTACCCGCCTATGGAACTTGATGGCGAGAAGTATTATCTTAAATCGATGAATTGTCCGCACCACCATAAAATATTTGCGGCAGAACCAAAGAGCTATCGGGATCTCCCTTACCGCATTGCAGAATATGGAACAGTTTACCGTTATGAACAAAGCGGTGAATTATTTGGGTTGATGCGTGTAAGGGCATTGCACATGAACGATGCACATATTTATTGCACCAAAGAACAGTTTGCAGAAGAGTTCCGTGCGGTAAATGATATGTACCAGAAGTATTTTAAAATTTTTGGTATCGATAAATATGTGATGCGCCTTAGTCTTCATTCACCCGATAAGCTGGGTAAAAAATATGTAAACGAACCGGAATTGTGGATTCAGACAGAGGAAATGGTGCGGCAGGTATTGATTGAATCAAAGATTCCTTATGTGGAAGTACAGGATGAAGCTGCGTTTTACGGACCAAAGATTGATGTACAGATATACAGTGTTATCGGCCGCGAATTTACTTTGGCAACCAACCAGGTAGATTTTAGCCAGGGCCGCAGTTTTAAACTTGAATATACCAACCAGGACAACCATTCAGAAACACCATTGATCATTCACCGTGCGCCATTAGGAACGCATGAACGTTTTATCGGTTTCCTGCTTGAACATTATGCAGGTAAACTGCCGGTATGGCTTAGCCCTCTGCAAGTAAAAATTTTGCCAATCAGCGATAAATTTTTACCTTATGCACAAAGTATTTCTGAAAAGCTGAAAAAAGCAGATATTCGTGCAGAGATAGACGACAGAAACGAAAAGATTGGCAAAAAGATACGTGATACAGAACTAATGCGTGTGCCATATATGCTGGTAGTAGGAGAGAAAGAGATGAACGATAATACCGTTGCCATCCGCAGACAGGGTAAGGGCGATGGCGGTGTGAAACCAATAGATGAATTTATGTCAGAAATTCTGGTAGAAATTAAAGAAAGAAAAGGGGAATAGTTTTTGATGTCTACTCAAAGTATTAATTGGCAGGGATACGGGAATTATTTTCACTAATAAAACAATACCAAATTCTTCGGGACAAGCTTACAGCTCATAGCTAACAGCTCACAGCTTTTTCCCCGATATTTTTAAACTAAAACGAATAAATGGCATTTCCACCAAGACCGCCGAGGGGCGCTTTCAATCCAAGGTTCAGAAAAGAACAACAACAAGAACATCGCACCAATCACATGATACGTGTACCACAGGTACGGTTGGTAGGCGAGAACATCGAAGTAGGCGTATATAGTATCCAGGAAGCATTGCGTATTGCGCAAGATCAGCAGCTTGACCTGGTAGAAATTTCTCCACAGGCAGACCCGCCGGTTTGCAAAATAATTGACTATAATAAGTTTTTATACGAGAAGAAGAAGAAGGAAAAAGAGATGAAAGCGAACAGCAAAGTCTCTGAGGTAAAAGAAATCCGGTTTACACCCAATACAGATGATCATGACTTTGATTTTAAAGCAAAGCATGCAGAAAACTTCTTAAAAGAAGGAAATAAGGTAAAAGCTTATGTGCAGTTTAAAGGCCGTGCTATCCAGTTTAAAGAACGCGGAGAGCTGCTTATCTTAAAATTTGCAGAGCGCCTTGCAGAGTTTGGTGTATTGGAAAGTCTTCCTAAAATGGAAGGAAAACGTATGCTGGCTATATGGGCACCTAAAAGCCAGAAGAAAAAAACGGATAAAAACCAGGGGCCTAAAGAGCCAAAAGAGCCTCGTCCGCCAAGACCCGAAAGGCCGGAAGGCACGCCGCACGGTCCTTTGAAGGTTCAGGCCGAAGCGCCGCCCGCAAGCCCGGAAACAAAAGCAGAATAACCTGAAATACATTGATTAATATAAGCAGCAATATAAATATTGCTGCTTTTTTATTTATGCGGTACCTGGTTCGAGCTTTTCAAGCCCTGGTTCGAATTCCTCCAACCCCGGTTCGAATTCCTCTAACCCCGGTTTGGACTTCTCCAACCCCGGTTTGGACTCCTCCAACCCCGGTTCAAGTTTCTCCAACCCCAGTTTGGACTTCTCCAACCTCCGTTCGAACTCCCCAAACCCGGTCTTGAGTTCTTCAAGACTGCAGTGGGCACCGAAAGTCAAAGTCTGTTGAAGCCCGGCCCAAGACCAATCGATGCGTTGTAATATGGCCGAAGGGACGCCAGTACTCAAACACTTTTTCTCTTTGTTCTCTTAGCTGAAATCCCTATCTTTGCAGCCCATTAAAAAGCCCTGTAAGAGGGTGAATACAAATCTTACTATTGCCCACACGGCCCCATAAGTATCTTACCTGTGTAAGATCGCCAGCAGGGTAACATTTAAAAACCGCATGCAAGATGCCAAAGGTTAAAACAAATTCAAGTGCCAAAAAGCGTTTCAAAATAACGGGCACAGGAGAAATCACTTTCCAAAAAGCGTTCAAACGCCACATCCTCACAAAGAAATCTACCAAACGCAAAAGGGCTATGAGACTGAAAGGTAAAGTAAGTCCTGCAAACGAATACTTTGTTAAGCGTTTGCTGAGGTTGAAATAAACCAGGATTCTTAATTTATCTTTTTACAATTAAACTCATTTAGATATGCCACGTTCAGTAAACTCTGCTGCTTCAAAGCAACGCAGAAAAAAAATATTAAAACAAGCTAAAGGTTTTTACGGCAAACGTAAAAACGTATACACCGTTGCCAAAAACATAGTTGAAAAAGGGATGACCTATAGCTATGTTGGCCGCAAACTTAAGAAAAGAGATTACCGCCGTTTATGGATTGCACGTATTAACGCTGCAGTTAGAGCAGAAGGTTTAACTTATTCTGTTTTCATTCATAAACTTGCTGAAAAAGGAATTGAACTTGACCGCAAGGTGTTGGCTGATTTAGCAATGAACAATCCTGAGACTTTTAAAGGACTTGTTGCATCAGTTAAATAAATCATTTGCCATAAGATTAACCCAACCGCTTCAAATATTGAAGCGGTTTTTTTTTGAACGCCAATGAGAATGGTATGAATAAAAGCGTATAAAACTAATTGGCATATTCCCAATTGTGTTTTTCTTCGTTGTAAATAAATTTGTAAATAGTTTCCTGTTTTTCTGAAGGGGCAATAAGATTAAAACCGAACTCCATTCCGTATACTTCAAGGTTGCCATCTTTATCTGTTTTAATGCGCCTTACTTTATCATCGCCTCTTGGCCCCAATCCGCTTAAAGAAAATGCTGCTTTTGGTTTGTCAATAAAATTTCCGTTTTTATCAAGCCCTATAGAAAACACTTCTGGTGTTCTTGCTTTTCCAAAATACAAACGCCTTTCTCCGTTGGTATAAGCAATGCCCATTCCCAGTATGTCCATCCCCGTTAGTTTGTTTTCAATTTTACCGGTTGAAGCGTTTACCTGGTAAACTATACCTCTTTCATGGTTTCTGTCGCTGCCCGCAATTGTGCTGATGTATAATGAACCAGTTTCGCATAGGTAAACAATGCCTATTATGCCGTAAGGGTTTTGATCTGTTGTACTATCGGGCAAAGGCAGTTTAAGAAATGGATCCATCTTACCGGTTTGTCCGTTCACTCTATAAACCGTATTCTGATCTGCATACGGATTGTTCAATACATTGATAAAAGGAGCGGGGGCGGTAAAAATGTTTCCCCTGTCGTCCAATTGTATCGGTGCTAACCATCCTGCTTTTTTCCAACTACTATCCTGGTATTTTTTTACAACGCCAGCTTGGGGATTTAAAATGTCCGCAGCTTCAATTAGCACAAGGCCCATCATCTTTTTTTCTGAAGTACTGAAATAGGAATTCTTAGTATTAAAGCCAAGCCTGCTTGCAAATGGCGGTACCAGTTTACAATTGTTATCGCTGTAAGCAACTTTGGCTGATTGCGTACAGGCAAATAAAGAGATACTAATAAAAGCTATAAACAGCTTTTTCATAAATATAATTATTGCTTTACTGGTATAAACATTGGTCCGCAAAAACCCGGGTAGCTTTTTGTTTTATAAACGCCGTTTTCAAGAACAGATTCTGCCCAGCAATATTCACTTCCTTTTGTATTATCGTTTTTCAATTGCGCAACATACCAAACCACTAATTTTTTATTTTGAATATTTTCCGGAGCAGGCTCTATAAATTTTTCGGGGCCCTGGTGATAATCAACATTACAGCATGGACCGATAGTTACCATATCAGCCTCACCTTCATCAGCCTTTGTTGTATTGAGCGTAGTATAAACGTAAGCGTTATCTCCGCGTCCGCCATCATTAAACTGTCCTTTGCCCGGTTCTATATAATAACCTGCACCTGTATTATCTGTTATCTTATATTCATATCCTTCGCGTGTATATGCAGTAGTAGCTTGTTGTAAATTCCATTTTTCGTTTGTCCAATAGTTCCAGTTATTGTCATTCCATTCAGCAAAATTGTTTTGTTCTGCTGCAAATGCAATCCTAAATACCGGACGATAAGTACCATCGTTTCCACAGCCGCGGCCCAGGCTGGCAGCAGCTATGCGAAAACGGCCATCTTTATAAAATTCATACCGTTGCAAATAATTGTAATTACAGGGTTGCGGCCATTGCTCGCTTTTAAATGTTTGTTCAAGTGCAAAACCAATTACGGTATCGTCTTTTTTAATAGCAGTTATTTTGGGTGGATCAAAAGCAACTACTGCCGCTTGTGAAAAATATGGGCAGCCTACGGCGTCGCTATAGCCAAATCCATCTGTACCGGAATAGCTAACATGCCAGTCTACCAGTTTTGCACTTTGTAAAACTGGTTTGTTGTTAAACGATACATTAGTAATGCGCAAACCATCGCTGCTGGTAAGCATATAATTCATCTTCCAGTTGTCTTTTTCTAATGGTGTTTCCAGTTCACAAAAACAGGAAGTGATCTTATCGTCCTGTAATTTTTTTTCAGTAATAAGCGGAGCAGGACCTGTGCTGCCTACGTTTGTCCACCGAATGCCTGCCAGTTTAAAGTCGGTAAGGTCTACAATTGCCCATAGTGCTTTTCCATCTTTTACAAATGTTGGCGCCACGCATAAATGCCCGGAGCGTTCGCAACGGCTACGGTTAAGCGATGTTTTGGTTGATGCCATTAGCGCATCTTTATCTGCGGGAGAAATGCCCAATGCATTTTGTACTGCTGCAGATGATGCCGCTATTTTTATAGCCAGTGTTTTTAAATAAGATGGAATATCCGGTTGCGTTTGCAATTGCCATCCATTTGCTAATACTTTTTGTTGTTTAATATCTGCAATAGCAATAGCAGAGCTGTTTAAAGCATAATTGTACATTTCTACACGATAGCAATCTGCAAGCGTATAACTTGTTTTTACATATGCCATATCGCTTTGCCTCGCCGGGTAAACGCCAAAGATTTCGCAACGGTAAGGTTTGTTTGTGTTTTTTTCACGCACAGACTGAGTAAAAACGGTATCGTACAGTGCAATAATTTGTGCAAGCTTTTGCTGGCTGTTCAATGAGTCGCGGCAAAGTAAAACAGGGACTGGTTGCTGAAGTGAAGATTTAATATTTTCAACCTGGTCCTTTACAAAATCAAATGTTATTAGTGAATCAGTACTGGCAATAACAGATTGCAAGGCATCTTTATCATATCCTGCAACAGTTGCAGGTGCTGTGTTGTTAGTAGTATTATTGTTATTGCACGAAAAAAATAAGAGCAGGCTAAGCCATAAAAAGGGATATAACCTCATGGGTATTTTTATAATACTGCAATTTAATATTTATTGGCTTATTTCTTATTTGATAAAGTTGTCCAAACAAAAAAGCCTGGTTATTGAGCCAGGCTTTATAATGTTCGTGCAAATTTTAATTATGAAATTTGTGTTTTCATTTCCCATGCAAGTGCACTTGCGCCCAAAATTGCAGCGTCTGATTCTTTTAGGTGACTGATAAGAATTTTTACTTTGTTCTGAAATATCTGTATCAGGTTGGCTTCCATATGCTCGCGGGTAGGCTTTAAAATTAGATCGCCGGCCTTGGTTAAACCGCCAAATAGAATGATAGCTTCAGGGCTGGTAGACATTACTGCATTGGCCATTGCAATGCCTAATATCCTGCCCGTAAATTCATAAATTTCTTTAGCCAGTTTATCTCCTTTTATTGCGGCCTCATATACTTTTTTAGAGTCCATGTCATCCGGAGAAACAGAACGGAGCAAACTGTCTTCATTTGTTTTTTCAAGAAACTCCAGTGCAGTATAACGAACACCCGTAGCCGAAGCGTAGCTTTCCAGCGAACCAAGTTTGCCCGTGCCCTGGTGCAATCTTCCATCGGGTATAATAATGGTATGGCCCAGTTCTCCTGCAAAGCCATCGTGCCCGTAAATAAGCTGGCCATTTGCAACAATGCCACTGCCAACACCGGTACCCAGCGTTATCATTATAAAATCTTTCATGCCTTTGGCAGCGCCATAGGTCATTTCACCAATAGCCGCGGCATTGGCATCGTTGGTGAGGGTAGTAGGCAGTTTAAATTTATCTTCCAGCAATTTGGCAAGCGGTATAATGCCTTTCCAGGGGAGATTGGGTGCATATTCAATAGTGCCGGTATAGTAATTGCCATTGGGTGCGCCTACACCAATGCCTTTAATCCTTCCTGCACCACCGGCTTTTTGTATAAGCACATACAGGGCTTCGTGCAATTCGTCTATAAAACTTTCTACGGTAGCATGTTTTTTTGTTGAGATCTCGCTGGAGAAAAGTACATTACCATCGCGGTCAACAATGCCAAATTTGGTTCCTGTTCCACCTATGTCTATGCCTATTACCAGTTGCTGTAACGAAGTTGAAGCCATGATTCAGTTTTCTTGATAGTATTAATTGAATAGTTTGATTGATTAATGTCCGGCTGCAGCAATTTCTGCATCATAATTAATGCCTTGTTTTGATAAAATGCCTTTTACGGCAAAACCAAAGAATGCAAGGTAGGCAAAGCAGAGCGCCGCAATCCAATAAGATTGATGAATACCGAGTACATCTGCAAGTTTACCCTGTATAGGTGGTATAATACCTCCACCAAGTATCATCATTATTAAAAAAGCTGAACCCTGAGTTGTGTATTTACCAAGTCCTGCAATTGACAAGCTGAATATGGATGGCCACATAATAGAACAAACAAGTCCACCACTTAAAAATGCATAAATTGAAACCGTTCCTGTTGTAGCTAATCCAACTACCATAGCAGCTACGCCAAGCAAACTAAAAGTTAGCAACGTTCTTGCAGGTTTATCTTTTGAATAATATGCTGCGCCTATTTGTATTATAACGCAAACAACATAAAAATATAATTGCTTCATTTCGTAACCTGCAAGTGAGTTAATGAGGATTAATATTCCGAAAGCCGCAAGCGGAACTATAAATTTCAAAGCCGTTTTTGTTTGATCAGAAAAATTAAACGCAGCAATTGCCCCTGTCCAGCGGCCTATCATTAAACTTCCCCAGTACATACTAATATATGGAGTTGCTTCTGAAGCAGCATGAGAACCAAAAGCAGGTTGTTTTAAAAGTTCGCCCAAATTACTTCCTATTGCAACTTCTGCACCTACATAAAAGAATATGCCCAGCATGCCCAATAGCAATTGCGGGTATTGCATTGCGCCCCATCCGTCTGCATTTTTCTTTGCACTTCTATTAGCAACAACTAATCCTATTACAACAACAGCAAATGCTCCCAATAACCATTTAAGGCGATAAGCTTCCATTGCATGTTTTTCTGTATCAGATGCATTGGTTAAATCAGTTTTATAACTGCTAAAAACAGGTGCAAACATCATAATTAGCAAACCTGTCATAATTAATAAAGTATACAATGCTTTATTGGCTTTTTCCGTTTTTTCAATCATAATACCAGATGGTACTTTCTTTGAAAACTGGAACATTGCCGCTGCGGCAAGAAACAAGCCGCCAACCCCAACATATAGTACAATAACTTTTGTAAGACTGAGTGCAGCAATCTGTTCATCTGTAATAGCAGCGGTTGTACCAAACAATGCAAGTGCAACTACCAATGGGCCGATAGCTGTACCAAATGAGTTGATGCCACCACCTAAGTTTACACGGCTGGTACCTGTAGAAGGATCACCCAATGCAATAGCAAACGGCTGAGCAGCGGTTTGTTGTAATGAAAAGCCAAGCGCAACAATAAAGAAACCAGCCAGCATGCCAGCAAAAGTATTTGCATTAACTGCAATAATCATTGCAGCAGCGCCTAAAGCAGAAAAAAGCAATCCATAAACAATACTTTTTTTAAAGCCCCATTTGCCCACAAGATCTTTTCCTCCAAAAGCACCATAAGCAAAAAGTGCAAGTGCACCTACATAATAAGCAGTGTAAAAAGCAAAGTCAATTAACTGACTCTGGAATTGATCTAAATGAAAATAGTGTTTACAAAAAGGAATAAAAACACTATTGCCAGCGGCAATAAAACCCCAGAAAAAAAACACAGTCACCAAGGTTCCCAATGCACCATAGTTAGTGGCTTGTTTTGGCTCAGCAGTCAAGATTGAAGTACTCATGTGTAGCGGTTAAAAAAGTAATAAGTTTCTAAATGTAGCAAGTTTTATCTTGTAGAGCAATGTGCTTACAGATAATTCCTCTGCAGTTTGTTTAGTAGCGGGGTTAAAGATAGGGTTTGTAATCATTTTTTTTGCAACGAAATGATTATAAGCCTGTCTGTTTATTAAAAAATATTTTCGTTACTTGCATCAATCAATCGAAAACCTTCATAAATTCAACGCAACAATTTCAAACCCACCAGAATGGAGATACTGCACGTATCAGCTGAATGTTACCCTGTTGCCAAAGCTGGCGGACTGGGAGATGTGGTTGGCGCACTTCCTAAATACCAAAACCTATTGGGGCATATTGCCAAGGTGGTGATGCCAATGTACCGCACAAAATTTTTGTACGATAATCAATGGGAAGTTGTTCATAAAGGCGGCGCTTCACTTGGTAATACATGGTTTGAATACACTGTTATTAAAGAAAAAACCAATAAGCTTGATTTTGATCTTTATCTCGTAGACATCAATGGCCTGCTTGACAGGGAAAAAGTTTATGGCTACGCAGACGATAACGAACGCTTCACCTCTTTTCAGATTGCAGTGGTAGACTGGGTTTCTAAATGGGGCCATCAGCCAGACGTTGTTCATGTACACGATTATCATACCGGGTTAATTCCTTTTATGATGCAATCGTGTTACGATTATCAATCACTACGCAACATACCTACCGTACTTACAATACACAATGCACAATACCAGGGTTGGATGGGATGGGACAAAACACATTATATACCACACTGGGATGGTTGGAAATGGGGAAACCTCGATTGGAAAGGCTCCATCAATCCACTTGCATGCGGTATAAAATGCGCATGGAAAGTAACAACGGTAAGTCCGAGTTACCTTGATGAACTCCGTTACATGAGCAATGGACTTGAAGCATTGTTTGAATATGAAAAAGGAAAGTGCAGCGGTATATTAAATGGCATTGATACAAAAGTGTGGGATAGTTCTACCGATTCTTACCTCGACGATCATTATACGCTGGAAACAATTGAAGAAGGTAAGAAGGCAAGCAAAGAAAAATTATGCAAAGCATTTAATCTTGATCCGGATAGTCCGCTGATTGTTTTTATTGGCCGCCTTGTAGGAGAGAAAGCTGCTGATTTATTGCCCCAGGCTATTGGCGATTCATTGCACCACATTGGCCGTAAAATGAATTTTTTAATTCTGGGCAATGGTGAACCACATGTAGAATATCAATTGGAAAGCATGCGTGGCCCTTTAATGGGTTATTATAATTCACAGATTTCTTATAATGAAAAACTGGCGCACCAGATGTATGCTGGCGCAGATTTTTTATTAATGCCAAGCAGGGTAGAGCCTTGTGGATTAAACCAGATGTACGCCATGCGTTATGGTACAGTACCTATTGTAAGAAGAACAGGCGGTTTAAAAGATACTGTTATAGATTACGGAGAGCCGGGTGGGTATGGTGTTTGTTTTAATAATGACTGGGTAGGAGATATAACACATGCTGTTTACAGGGCCTTGCATTTATATGCACAGCAAGAAAAAATGAAGGGCATCCGTAAACAAATTATGCAACTGGATTTTAGCTGGAACAGCAGTGCTCAGCAATACATTAACTTGTATGAAAGTATGTGATGAATGTGGAAATGCGATTGCTGATTTTGTAATTGTGGAATTTTGGGATTTATGTTGTAAGTTAAATGTGGAAGTGTGATAAATGTGGTGAATGTGGAAATACGATTGCTGATTTTGTGATTGAGGAATTTTGGGATTTATGTTGTAAGTTAAATGTGGAAGTGTGATAAATGTGGTGAATGTGGAAATACGATTGCTGATTTTGTGATTGAGGAATTTTGGGATTTATGTTGTAAGTTAAATGTGGAAGTGTGATAAATGTGGAATGTGGAAATGCGATTGCTGATTTTGTGATTGTGGAATTTTGGGATTTGCTTTAAAGGTAGGAGCTTAAGCAATCGGCAAATCTCAAAATCAATAAATCCCGAAATCTCAAAATAAAAAAAATAGTTCTTGTAATAGCTAACAGCTAATGGCTAATCGCTAAAAGCTAATAGCTTCTCTTTAAATTAATAAAGCTTGCAAATATGAGTAAGTCAACGTTAGCTGTAATTCTTGGCGGTGGTGCCGGTTCTCGTTTATATCCGCTTACGGCCAGCAGAAGCAAACCAGCTGTGCCTATTGCGGGAAAGTATCGTTTGGTAGACATCCCCATTTCTAACTGCATCAACAGTAGTATCAACCGTATGTTTGTGCTAACGCAGTTTAATTCTGCATCGCTCAACAGGCATATTAAGAACACCTATCACTTTAGTGCATTCAGTTCTGCATTTGTAGATATTCTTGCTGCAGAACAAACACCAGACAACCCAACGTGGTACCAGGGTACTGCAGACGCAGTTCGACAAAGTCTTCGTCACCTTGGTCCGTTTGACAGCGATTATGTTTTAATATTAAGCGGTGATCAATTGTACCAGATGGATTTCCAGGAAATGATTGAGAACCATAAAAAACTTGGTGCCGATATTTCTATTGCAACCATACCAGTAGCAGACAGAGAAGCACCTGAATTTGGTATTTTAAAAAGCGATGAAGCTGGTTACATTACATCGTTTATAGAAAAGCCTAAAAAAGAATTGTTGCCTGAATGGGTAAGCGATACTGGCGATGAAATGAAACGCCTCGGTCGTAATTATCTTGCTTCTATGGGTATTTATATCTTTAACCGTAAGCTGATGTTTGACTTGCTGGAAACAGAATACAAAGAAGCAACAGATTTCGGAAAAGAAATCATTCCGCAATCAATCAATAAATACAAAGTAGTTAGCTACCAGTATGATGGTTACTGGACAGACATCGGAAATATTTATTCATTCTTTGAAGCCAACCTTGGTCTTACGCAGGACATTCCTGATTTTAATTTGTTTGATAACAGCAACGCCATTTATACCCGTGCACGCATGCTGCCACCCGCAAAGATTAGCGGCACTACGCTTGAAAAAACAATTATTGCAGAAGGTTGTATCATTAATGCATCAAGGGTAGAAAACAGTGTGGTGGGCATTCGCTCACGCATTGGTAATGGCACTACTGTAGTAAGCAGTTACCTGATGGGTAATGATTATTTTGAAACCATTGCAGAGATGGCACATGCTGCACAACATGGAATACCCAATGTTGGTATTGGTAACCGCTGCTATATCAAAAATGCTATTGTAGATAAAAATGTGCGGATAGGAGATGATGTACGCATCAATGGTGGCAGTCATTTGGAAAACAGTGATCATTCATTGTATACCGTTAAGGATGGTATAGTAGTGGTGAAAAAAGGCGCAGTTATTCCCAACGGATTTGTGATATAATAATTTTCCTTTTATAGTAAGGCATCACAGATAAGTGATGCCTTTTTTTATGTATTTTTAGTGATATGTAGTTTTTACATATTACTATAAACGATAGCTATGTCTTCTGCCTATACGGGTGTAAAGCCGAAATTAAGTCTGGGTCACATCATAAATATGAGCGTTGGTTTTTTTGGTATACAATTCGGTTGGGATCTCCAGCGTGCCAATATGGGCAGGATTTATGAAAACCTTGGCGCTAGTCCTGATCAGGTTCCTTTATTATTTATTGCGGCTCCTCTGACAGGATTGCTGGTACAACCAATTATCGGTTATCTCAGCGATAGAACCTGGCATCCCCGATGGGGAAGAAGAAGACCCTACTTTATGATAGGTGCAATTGTAAGTTCATTCGCTTTGATAATGATGCCACATAGCAGTGCTTTGTGGATGGCGGCTGGTTTGTTGTGGATACTTGATGTATTTGGCAATGTTACAATGGAACCATTTCGTGCATTTGTGACTGATAAACTTCCTGACTCACAAGTAAACCGTGGATTTATTATGCAAAGCCTTATCATTGGATTAGGAGGTTGCGTTGCTTCTGCATTACCATGGGGAATGAAAAATTTATTTCACATTGATAACACTGCAGAAATGGGAAGTATTCCCGAAAATGTTAGATGGTCTTTTTATATAGGCGCATTCTTTTTTCTTTCTGCTGTTCTGTATACAGTTTTTACAACAAAAGAATATCCTCCGTCTGATATAAATTTCAGGGATAAAGAAGACGAAAAGAGCAAAGGATTAACAGGAGGAGCAAGAGAAATTCTGCATGCATTAAAAAACATGCCTGCAACAATGAAAATAGTTTCGCTGGTTCAGTTTTTTACATGGCCAGGTCTTTTTTTAATGTGGTTCTATTATACAACAGCTGTAGCGGTAAATGTTTTTGGTGGAAAAGACGCCAGCGATCCTGTATACGCACAGGGCGCTGATTTTGGAAGTCTTACCCTGTCATTTTATAGTGTAGTGACTTTAGTATTTGCTTTTATATTACCAGCTATTGCAGACAAATTGGGTAGAAAGCTTACACACACGCTTTGTCTTCTTTGTGGCGCACTGGGCCTGATAAGTGTAAGCTGGGTACATGATAAAAACATGCTTTTTGTAAGTATGATAGGAATTGGTATTGCCTGGACAAGTATATTGTCAATGCCATATGCCATGCTTAGCGGATGTTTACCAAAAGATAAAGTGGGAATTTATATGGGAGTTTTTAATTTCTTTATTGTGCTGCCAGAAATTGTTGCTTCGTTGGGATTTGGTTGGTTAATGAAAAATGTATTGCATAATGATCGTTTGGCTGCGGTTGAAATTGGAGGTGTAATGATAATTATTGCAGCGCTTATTTGTTTCTTTTTTGTAAAAGATGCAAAAGTTGATGAGATAGAAATGGCTAAGCTTGAAATTGAAGAAATCAGACCTGCCTAGTTATGAAGAAAATAATTTCCTTTTTGCTGTGTATTTTTTTTGTGTCTGCAAGTTTGTTTGCACAGGATTCTATTGCTGTCTATCCATCCAACTGGTGGGTTGGGATGAAGAACCCGAAATTGCAGTTAATGTTGCATGGAAAAAATATTGGCAATGCAACAGGTTTTACTATTAGCTATCCCGGCGTAACGCTGAATAAAATTACAAAGGCAGCTAATAAAAATTATGTTTTCCTGGATCTAAGTATTGCTGGTTCAACAAATGCAGGTGTTGTTAAAATTGCTGTGAAAGGAATTCCGGCTTTATCTGCTATCAACTTTTCGCTTAATAACCGCCGCACTGGTAAAAACACTTCTTTCGCTCAGGGCGTTACTTCTTCCGACTTTATTTATTTTTTAATGCCGGATCGTTTCAGCAATGGTGATGAAAGCAATGATCGCATACCGGGCATGCTTGATCAATCACTGAACCGGGATTCCATTTTTCTGCGCCATGGCGGCGATATGCAGGGAATCATCAACCACCTGGATTACCTGCAAAGCCTTGGCGTAACTGCTTTGTGGATGACACCGGTTATTGAAAATGATATGCCCGACAGAACGGAGCATGGTTATGCATTTACCAATCATTACAAAATAGAACCACGTTTTGGTGGTGAAGCGGCGTATTTAAAACTAAGCGATGAATTACACCGCCGCGGTATGAAACTGATACAGGATGCGGTGTACAATCATGTGGGCCTTTATAATTTTTTTGTGCAGGACCCGCCCGATAGCAATTGGGTACACAGATGGCCAACGCCTACACAACCTAACTATAAGGAACAGGTGTTTTTTGATCCGCATGCTTCTGCCTACGATAAAAAGAAAATGGCCGATGGATGGTTTACCAATATGATGCCCGACGTAAATCAAACCAATCCCGCTACTGCTACTTTTTTAATTCAGCATGCCATCTGGTGCGTAGAAAAATTTGGGGTGGATGGCTGGCGCATTGACACCTACAAGTATTGCGATCTCGATTTTATGAACCGCTGCAACAAAGCACTCACAGATGAATATCCTAAGATGACTATGTTTGGCGAAAACTGGAATGAAAGCGTAGCCAACCAGGCTTATTTTGCAAAAAACAATTTCAACACCGCATTTAAAAGCAATCTTACCGGTGATGTTGACTTTGAATTTTTATTCCGCGGAATACAACCGGCGCTAACACAAGCACCCGGCGGCGTAGGACAATTATACCAAACCGTTAGCCAGGATTTTATGTATGCTGATCCTATGGCTAATGTTGTTTTCCTCGACAATCATGATATGACACGTTTTTTCAGCACAGTAGGAGAAGATGTTGCCAAATTGAAAATGGGGCTTTGCTGGTTGTTTACTACACGTGGCATTCCACAAATGTATTATGGTACAGAAGTATTAATGAAAGGTATTGCTAATCCTGATGGTTGGGTAAGGCTCGATTTTCCTGGTGGATGGAAAGGCGATCAGAAAAATGCATTTACCGGCGCCGGATTAAGTGCAGATGAAAAATCTGTACAGGATCTAACAAAAAGGCTGAGTGCTTACCGCAAAACATCTTCTGCTATTAAAACCGGAAAGCTGATGCAATTCATTCCAGAGAATGGTGTGTATGTTTATTTCAGGTACGATGATAAGCAAACCATCATGTGTGTGATGAATACAAATAATACACAGTCCACTATTGATCTTACCCGTTTTGCAGAGCGGGTTAAAGGTTATACCAAAGCGTTAGATGTAGCCACCGGCACAGAATTTAAACTGGAAAATAATTCGGTTACGCTTGGAGGAAAGTATTTGCTGATAATGGAGTTGAGGAAGTAAGTCGGTAGTCGGTAGTCGGTAGGCGGTAGGCGTGAGGCTTGAGTCGTGAGTCGTGAGGCGTGAGGCGTAGTGATTGTTGCGAATGCAAGTATGCTATTATTTAAGCTAAGCCCTGAAAGGGCGTAATTAAATAGCCCCGGGTGAAACCCGGGGAATTCAACGCAGGAATTTCGTACAACCCTGAAAGGGTTGAATAATAAAAAACGATTGAAAGATATTCGGTGATTATTTAGTGCTGCTCAACGTTATGCCGTACAAGGGAGTGACACAACGATGTTCAATAGCATTCCAACTGTTGGTGCACAAATAAAAAAAATAAATTGCTCTTTTCTTTTTTCCTCCTTCTCTCTTTGTTCCCTTAGCTATTTCTTTTCAAACACCAGCATCGGGTATTCGCCTTTTAATCCGCATTCTTCGGGATCTTTTTCTTCTTTGTTGTATACCCAGTTAAGAATGTTTTTACCAAACAATGGGGCATGCAAGTAGTAGCGCATAAAATGTACGCTTAGCGAACGCCATACTTTTAATGAATAAGGCGGTAAGTTTTTTCTGAAGTATTCCGGGCTATGTGCATAATAATACAACCTGCGGCCTGCATCTTTTTTTCCGGCAAGTTTTGCAGCGCCATCCATAATGCGGTTTTTAATGTACACAAATCCGCGGAAGGGCAGCATCCAGAAATTCATCCAGGGAGAATGTTTAAACCATTCATATACCACTACGCCTTTTGCGCCGGGTTTTAACAAGCGGTACAATTCTTTTATAGCAGTAGCCTGTTCATCTTTGGGAATATGATAAATAGTATTAAGCGAAACAAAACCGTCTACTACACCATCTTTAAAAGGCATATTGGTCATGTCGGCTAAAATGCAAAGCCCTTTGTCGCCCAGTTTTCTTTTGCATTCGCTCAGTGCCTGGAAAGAAAAATCAACACACACACGGTATTTATAATTTTGAGAATACTGCAAATAATCTGTGTATTGCAATGCGCCGGAAGCAGCATCAATCATGTATGTGCCGGAAGGGTTTAAAAAGCGGCTTACACGGTCGTGGCATTTTTTTATATAATCTTGTGCAAAAGGGCGAAGATCTTCAAAGATTACAGCGTCTTCATAATTTCCTTTCTCATCGGTAAACCATCCTTTTTGATCGTAGAAATTTTTTACCAGTTGTTTGTCTTCGCTAATAATGTCTTTAATAATTTTCTCTTTGGCATCTACTACTGCAAGGTCTTTCAGCAGCAGTACAATTTCTTTTATAATGGGGTAGATATAAGCTCCGTCTACAGTAATCAGTCCTTTTGTAATTTTTTCCGTCATTGGTTTACCATCTGCCTGCCAAAGTTGGTTGCTGGCGGCCTTGGTATTAATCTGCTCAATCTCAGTAGCTTCCAATGCTCTTAGGTCTTTGCCGCTGATTGGGCATTTTAAAATTGCTATCCATTCCATATTTGCCATAAGGGTTTAAAATGGCGGCTAAAATAATGCTTGCCAGCCATATGTGCAATAACGCAATAAGGGTATGCTTTCTTACTTAGTGCAGCGGGTTTCTTGTCATTCTTATTTCCAAACCAGTTTTGCAATCTTGCCATTGCCTGCAAGAAAAACTGCGGAACCTTTTTTTGCTTTTCTGCAAACATGAAAGCCGTCTTTGCTTATCAGTTGCCAGTTTAGTCCTCCGTCTTCAGATAAGTCTATGCCGCTGGTGCCGCAGGTTATCATTTTTGTTTTGGTAATAAATTCAACGCAGGATCTATAGCCGTGGGGTGGGGTAGAAGGTGCTATCCATGTTTTGCCGGCATCTTTTGTAATGGCGCAATTTTTTTCTGTTGAAGTATCGTTAGCAAAATCTCCTCCTACTACTACAAAGTAATTACTGTTCTTTCTTTTTTTGCTATCGCGAATGGCAATTGAATTGGCGCCGGTACTTTCTTTTCCCTGGATTAATGGCAAATCAATAGGATTGCCTTTCCAGAAAAAACGGGAATGCAGGCCGCCGCTGATAAAACATGCTTCCGCAAGATTGAGTCCGCGAATATTGGTACCGCTGGATGCAAAACAACCTTCGCCGGAATCTGCCACAGGTAATTTGTCAAACGAAGTTGGCTGCCATGAACTGCCACCGTCAAAAGTGCGGGCAATAAAAAATTTTCCGTTGATGGGATCGCCAACTACAATACCGCTTTGCTCGTTCCAGAATTCCATTGCATCCAGGAACATACCCGGCGTTTTATTTTCGTATACGGTTTTCCAATGTTCGCCACCGTCAGTTGTTTTCATAATAACAGCAGGTGTATCAATTGCCATTATAATTGCAGTCTTTGCATCAAATGCTTCTATATCCCTGAAATCTTTTTTTTCAAAACCGGGCACCTGCATCCATTTCCATGTTTTGCCGCTATCAAGACTTTTGGCTACTGTCCCTTTGCTGCCACTTGCCCAGATTATTTTATCGGTTACTACACTTAAGCCACGAATAGAAACTTTATGATCGCTACTCAGCATCTCAATATTTTGTGCAGTGCTGCATTTGCAACAAACAGCAAGAAAAAGTATAAAGGATATTTTTTTCATTGATAATAATAAATTTTGGTACCAGCTTTTGTTTTTCATAGCATCATCGTTGCTACGCTCAGTTCATCATTTTGTGCTAGTGGCAACTATACGCCGTGGTGCGTGTTCTCACGTACCACTTCAGCAAATTCCGGTGTAATAGTTTTACGATGGGCTTCACCCTTCGTTAATATACATCGCCCTTTCAGGGCTCGTCGGTTTTTTATTAAGCCTTACACATCGGAACGATTCTCTTTTCCTCTGCTAGCTCTGTGCTCTCTGTGCGAAAAAATCTCTTCTCTTTAAACCTCTTAGCCCTCAATTTTGCTTTGCTCCCTTCAACACCGATGCACCCGGAGATTTAACCCATTGCACACTTGCTTTTTTTGTTGTGGCAGAATTTGTTCCAACCTGAATAATAAATTCTCCTGACTCCCAATCGTATTTCAAATCGCTGTTGTAAAATTTCAATTGTTGTGGTGTAATGGTAAAGCTTACTTCTTTTTTCTCCCCGGGCTGAAGGAAAATTTTTTTAAACCCTTTTAAATCTTTCACAGCACGGGTAACACTTGCTACCGGGTCTGTAATGTAAAGCTGTACTGTTTCTTCTCCGGCATATTTTCCAGTGTTGGTAACTGTTATAGTTGCAGTTAGTGTTTCGTCGCCGGCCAGATTGGTTTTATTCAGCAGCAAATCGCCATATTCAAAACTGGTATAACTAAGGCCATAACCAAACGGATACAATGGATCGTTTGAAATATCCATGTAATAAGATTTGAACTTGCCCGATCCATTTCCATCATACGGCCGACCGGTATTTTTATGGTTGTAGTAAATAGGAATCTGTCCAACACTTCTTGGAAATGTAGCTGTAATTTTTCCTGAAGGATTGTAATTGCCAAACAATACATCAGCTATAGCATTGCCTGCTTCTGTGCCCGGCGCCCATGCTTCAAGAATTGCATTTACATTGTCGTTTTCCCAGGTAAGTGTAAGCGGCCGGCCGTTGATTAATACCAGCACAACCGGTTTGCCTGTTTTAACTAAAGCTTTTAATAGATTTTTCTGGCTCTCAGGTATATTGATATCAGAGCGACTGGAAGATTCGCCACTCATATCTGCAGCCTCACCCAATACTGCTACAACAACATCGGCTTTATTAGCAGTAGCTATTGCTTCATCTATCAATGCTTCCGGTGATGCTTTGTCCAGTTCTACTTCTACACCAAGTGCGTTTGCGTTTTTCATTAGCATGGTATCATCTGTAATATTTGCACCTTTGGCATATAAAACGTTTACATTAGTGCCCGCCACGTTTTTTACACCATCCATTACTGTTACAGATTGCTTCCAGTCGCCGGCAACTACCCATGTGCCCAGCATATTGCGCTGGTTATTGGCAAGCGGTCCAATCAATGCAATAGTGCCATTCTTTTTTAATGGCAGAAGCTGGTTGCTGTTTTTCAACAATACGCAAGAACGTGCTGCGGCTTCTCTTGCAAACTTCCTGTTTTCTGCGGTAAGAATTTCTTTAGCAGGTCTTGCTTCATCAATGTATTTATAAGGGTTATCAAACAAACCCAGTTTATATTTTGCTTCCAGTATCCTAAGGCAGGCCTGGTCAATTTGCGCCATTGTTATTTTTCCCTGTTGCAAAGATTTTTTTAGTGTGTTTAAAAAACCTTCTGCTACCATATCCATATCAAGCCCGGCTTTTAGTGCAAGTGCAGAAACAGTTGGCAAATCTCCCACACCGTGGTTAATCATTTCGCTCAGCGAAGTATAATCAGACACTACAAAACCTTTAAAGCCCCATTGTTTGCGCAGCAGATCGGTTAGCAACCATTTGTTACCGGTAGCAGGTACGCCATCAATTTCATTAAACGAACTCATTATGCTGCCAGCTCCTGCGTCTATTGCAGCTTTATACGGTGGAAGGTAATATTCATACATTTTAATGCGGCTCATATCAACTGTATTGTATTCTCGTCCTGCTTCTGCGCCACCATACAATGCAAAATGTTTTACACAAGCCATGATGTTATTGTTAGCAGAAAGATCTTTGCCCTGGTAACCTTTTACCATTGCTTTTGCTATCAGTCCGCCTAGATAAGGATCTTCTCCGCTGCCTTCAGAAATTCTCCCCCAACGTGCATCCCTTGCTATGTCTACCATTGGCGAAAATGCCCAGGCAAGTCCATCGGCACTTGCTTCAGTTGCCGCTATATGCGCCGTTTTTTCAATCATATCCAAATTCCAGGATGCAGAGAGGCCAAGCGGAATTGGAAAAACAGTTTTATGTCCATGAATAACATCAAGCCCAAAAATTAAAGGAATATGCAGGCGGGAGTTTTTAGTAGCAATATCCTGCGCTTGTCTTACTTTTTCTGGTCCCCAAATACCAAACAGGCCGCCAACAAATCCCTTGCGGATATTTTCTTCTACGCCTTTGCTTACAACAGCGCCGGTTACGGCACCACCTGGCGTTACTAGGTTTAACTGGCCAATCTTTTCTTCAAGCGTCATTTTTGCAAGCAGGGCTTTTGCTTTTGCCTGGTAAGTTGTTTGCGCAAAAATTGACTGACTGGTTACCGAAAGTGCTGTTATTGCTAGGAGGACAAGATATCTTTTCATGGCAATCGTTTTCTGTTTTTACAATACACTATAGCAGGATAGTGTTATTGCAATGTTACCATTTACCTTTTAAATAACCGCCAATTTTCTTCTTGTTAATACCGGGTAAATGCACTACAAAAAAAATGCCCCTGATTGCTGCAAACAATTACTTTTGTGCAGAAATAAAAACGCTACGGTATTTTAAACCAGCAATAGCAAAAAATATTCTTAACCCGTAATTACTGTTGCCTTAAATGAACAATACTTATTTAGACCTGGTAAAACAAACATTTAATTTTCCCCAGGATGGTTTTGAAGTAAAAGACGATTACCTGCAGTTTAACGGCCTTGACATTAAGGCACTCATTGATAAATACGGAACACCACTGAAGCTTTCTTACCTGCCCAAAATTGGTATGCAGATTAAGAAAGCAAAAAAAATGTTTGATACTGCTTTTAAAAAATACAAGTACACCGGCGAATACAATTATTGTTATTGCACCAAAAGCTCCCATTTTTCTTTTGTGGTAGAAGAGGCGTTGAAGCAGGATATTCACCTGGAAACTTCTTATGCTTACGATATTGAAATCATTAAGAAATTATACGCACGCAAAAAAATTACCAAAGACACTTATGTTATTTGCAACGGCTATAAACAAAAGCCTTATACCAGTCGCATAGCCCAACTGCTTAATAGCGGTTTTAAAAATGTAGTGCCAATATTGGATAACAAAGAAGAATTACAGGCGTATAAGAAAACTGTAAAAACTCCTTTTAAACTGGGTATCCGCGTTGCGGCTGAAGAAGAACCTAACTTTCCATTTTATACTTCACGACTTGGCTTCAGGCCTAGGGACATTTTGGAATTTTATGTAGATAAGATTGAAGGCAATGAAGATCGCTTTCAATTAAAGATGCTCCATATTTTTTTAAACAAGGGTATTAAGGATGATATCTATTACTGGAGCGAATTGAATAAAGTCATCAACCTGTATTGCCAGTTAAAGAAAATTTGTCCAGAACTGGATTCTATCAATATAGGCGGCGGTTTCCCAATTAAACATTCCCTGGGTTTTGATTACGACTACCAGTTTATGATTAATGAAATTGTGCGCAATATAAAAACTGCCTGTAAGAAAAGCAATGTGCCCATGCCAAATATATTTACAGAGTTTGGCAGTTATACAGTAGGAGAGAGCATGGCGCATATTTACAGTGTTATTGGACAGAAAATGCAGAACGACCGCGAAACATGGTACATGATTGATTCTTCTTTCATTACTACTTTGCCAGACACCTGGGGTATTGGCGAACGCTTTCTTATGCTACCGATTAATAAATGGAATGAAGAATATCATCGCGTAGTACTTGGTGGCATTACCTGCGATAGCCACGATTATTATGATTCTGAAGAACACATCAACGAAGTGTTTTTGCCAAAGCTAACCAATGGAGAAAACCTTGTTGTTGGATTTTTTCATACCGGTGCTTACCAGGATCAGATTAGTGGTTACGGCGGTATTAAACACTGTCTTATTCCATCGCCCAAGCACATTATTGTTGGTCACGATAAAAACGGCAAACTTGTAGATTGGGTGTATGCCAAAGAACAAACAGCGCAA
Source organism: Chitinophagaceae bacterium (assembly GCA_044227095.1). Classification (GTDB taxonomy): domain Bacteria; phylum Bacteroidota; class Bacteroidia; order Chitinophagales; family Chitinophagaceae; genus JACMLD01. Next base: position 3,811,207 of record JBGAFV010000001.1, read on the forward strand.
AGTATGCTGAAGATTTTGGGGTATATGTAGACACCGGCCCCCTAAATCCCCCAGTGGGGAACTTGGGTAAGTCTCAAATTAATTTTTCGGAACGATGCTTTGCAGGAAGTTGAAATGATTTTAGTTACCAGCATGCGTACTTATTCAACGTAGTTTCTTGTCCACCCGGCTCGTGAAGGTTATTATGTTTCCAAAAGCCTGAAAGGCTTCAATAATAGTAACCACGGGTGTAACCCGTGGATCAGAAATAATGTTGGTAGCAACCCCGGAAGGGTTAAATCAACAATCACTAATCTCAAATCAAAACACGATGAAGACGATCTTACAGGTTATAGCATTCATTGCAATTGGTTATGTGTCCCATTCACAAACAACAGAAGATTCTGTAAAAGCAGCTGTAAAACTTTTGTTTGATGGCATGATAAACTCAGACGCCGCAAAAATTAAAAGTGCGTTTGCAGACAGTGCTATACTGCAAACCATTGGCAGAGTAAAAGGTGGGGGAGATGCGCTGAAGAATGAATCTATACAAGAGTTTGTTACTGCTATTAGCAGCATGCCAAAAGGTGCAGCAGACGAACGCATAACTTTTGAGACAATTAAAATAGACGGTCCATTAGCTTCTGTATGGACGCCGTATAAATTTTACTACAAAGGCCAGTTCAGTCATTGCGGTGTGGATTCTTATCAATTGGTAAGAATAAATGGCGTCTGGAAAATTCAGTATTTGATTGATACAAGAAGAAAACAGCCTTGTGAGTAAAGATCAGTTCGTAGTTCTCAGTTCGAAGTTCTATATGCAGAAAATCGTTACGATAACAATCTTTCATTCAATTCTTCATCTCTGCAATAATAGACTATGGCTATCAGCTATGCGTTTAAACTTGTATGTTCGCAATCAAATAGGCCTGCACAGATAGGTGCATCCCCGAATAGCAGGACTACGAACTATCGAACTCCGAACTAACGACTTGTTTTACATTCTCTCCGGAACTTTAATCCCTAACAATCCCATTGCAGATGAAATGATATTTGCCGTCATCTGGCATAAACGCAAACGCAATTGTTTTTTCTCTTCTGATTCTGCGCTGGCCACTTTATGCTCTGTATAAAACGAGCTGAAGGTCTTTGCTACAGTGTAAACATAGTTGGCAATATGCGAAGGATTATAATCTGCTGCTGCCTGTTCAATAATAACAGGGTATTGTTCCATTGTAACAATCAGTTCTTTTTCTAATGGTAATAATGGTGCCGTAAAACCAGCAAAAGCAGCAGGCATTTCTTTACGAAGGATTGATTTTATTCTTGCGTGAATGAATTGTATAAACGGCCCAGTAAAACCCTGGAAATCTATACTCTCTTCAGGGTTGAACAACATTTTCTTTTTTGGATCTACACGGAGCAGGAAAAATTTTAAAGCGCCAAGTCCAATTGTATCGTACAGTTCTTTTAATTCTGCTGCTGTAAAATCTTTTACTTTACCCAGTTCTTCTGTTTTTTGCTGAGATACGTTTACCATTTCGTCAATCATATCATCTGCATCTACCACAGTGCCTTCACGTGTTTTCATTCTGCCGCTGGGCAGTTCTACCATTCCATAACTTAAATGATAAATACCATCAGCCGCAGGAAGTTCAAGTTTCTGGCAAATCAGTTTTAAAACTTTAAAGTGATAATCCTGTTCATTGCCTACAACATAAATGCTTTTATCGCATTTGTATTCTTCATATTTTTTAACGGCAAGGCCAATGTCCTGCGTCATATAAACAGCAGTTCCATCACGGCGACGAACAATTTTTTCATCAAGTCCATCAGCAGTTAAATCAATCCATACACTGCCATCTTCTTTTTGAAAAAAAACGCCTTTCTTCAAACCAAATTCTACAAGATCTTTACCCAGCAGGTAAGTATTGCTTTCGTAATAAGTTTTATCAAAATCGCTTCCTATACGTTTATAGGTAACATCAAATCCTTCATACACCCAGTCATTCATTTTTTTCCAGAGATCAATCACTTCTGGTTTGCCTGCTTCCCAATCTACCAGCATCTGTTGTGCCTGCTGCATTATTGGTGCTTGCTTTTCAGCATCATCTTTATTAACACCTTTGGCAACCAGTTCTTCTACCTGTTTCTTTAGTTCTGCTCCAAACAGTACATAGTAATCACCAACAAAATGATCGCCTTTAATACCTGCACTTTCCGGCGTAGCGCCGTTGGCAAACAGTTGCCATGCAATCATGCTCTTGCATATATGAATGCCCCTGTCGTTGGCAATGCAGGTTTTTACTACATCATAACCATTTGCTTTTAAAATAGCAGCACTACTCCAACCCAAAAAATTATTGCGCAGATGCCCAAGGTGCAAAGGTTTATTGGTATTGGGCGATGAATATTCAACCATTACACGTTGTCCGTTTGCAGCTTGCTTTCCATAGTTAGCATTAACATAATTTTTTTCAAGCACCTGCAGCCAAAAGCTTTCTGCAACAGACAGGTTGAGAAATCCTTTTATAATATTATATGCTGAGAATAAATGCGGATAGTTTTGGGTTAAATACCCACCCAGTTCATTACCGGCAGCTTCCGGAGATTTTTTTAATTTTTTGATAAGCGAAAAAAGAACAATGGTGTAATCGCCTTCAAATTCTGGTTTGGTTTGGTTTACCTGGAAGTCTTTATCAGAAAAAGTTTGGTTGTATAATTTGGAAAGGCTCTCTGTTACTGTATCTCTTAATAATGCGGCTATTGACATATTGTTGTTTCTGGGGCTGCAAAAATATGAAAAAACCCCTTTGAACCACGGAGGCACGAAGAACATTAAGATGCACAAAGGTTATTGGTAAGAAATTTCACGCAAAGAACGCAAAGGTGCTACGCACGCAAAGAAGCCACGAGCTGATAGCTACAAGCTGTTAGTGGATTCGAAGAAACGCACTGTGTATCGCCTTAATGGTTGTTGATATAAAAGTTTTTCGAAATAAATCCTGCGTCTTCATTTTAATGTAAATAACTCAGTGCTTCTCTGCGTTCCCCGTGCCTCCGTGGTTAAAGAAACTACAAGCTAAAAAAGCCGCATTACTGCGGCTCTGGACGGACAAACAGGATTTAAATGGTTTAGTGTTTGGAAGAGATGCCTTATTAAAAACCCTGAAAAAAAAGGCATAATGCTTCTACAGATGAATAAGGAAACAAAAAAGTTGTACTGGTTTTCGGGTATTTTAATGGTTAGTTAAGCATTTAACCTTTTAGCCAGAAGAATCATATTCAATAATTATCTTCGCGGCTGATAAAAATAAATTGTGGTTCATAACCTTGTCACTAATGTTATAGATTTTTTTTATCAGCCTTTTAAAAAATGGCTGCCATTGCAAACTTTCCGTTATGCATCCTGCGGCGGAGCCAATACATTGCTGGGATTTCTTTTATATACTTTCAGTTATAAATTTCTTTTCAGGGAACAAGTTTTTAACCTGGGTTTTTATGCTTTTAAACCGCATATAGCTTCATTAATATTTTCATTTCTTATTAATTTTCCGGTTGGTTTTCTGCTAATGAAATATGTGGTGTTTGTAGATTCTAATATTCGCGGACGAGTACAACTGTTCCGTTACTTCTTTGTATTTGTATCGAACCTTTTTATTAATTACCTGCTGTTAAAACTATTGGTAGAGTATGTTCACCTGAATGCCATACTATCGCAGGTAATTTCTACAGTGGTTGTTATTACCATTAGTTATTTATTGCAAAGGCATTTTACTTTTAAAGTTAGAGATGAGGCCCCCTAAATCCCCCGGTGGGGGACTTGGGTAAGTCGCGAATTAATAGTAAGCTGCTTTTTTCCAAAGACGCTATTTTATAAGATACCAGCAATAATTTTTCATGGGATCATCGTTGCCCGTCCGAATGGCTGGCCGGGCGGACGTCGCAATCACTTCATCTTTTGTATAAATGGCATCAGAACTCTTCTGCAAAATTGTTCAAACTATTTTAAACGATTCCAAGTTGATGCTTAAAGTTCCTCTGTGTTGCCTTAGTTGAAGAGTGCGACGCAAGGATGACGAAATAAAAACCAATGCTGGTATCCAAATTTGTCATGCAAAAGCAGATTTTCATGCCAGTTTAAAGAAAATGTGACATATCAGACTTTTATAGCCAATGGCTAAAAGCTAATAGCTAGCAGCTTTCCCGCTAACAGCAAATGGCTTCTTCATCTGCCAATTTTTCATTTTTCCCGGCATGGCATAATGATTGACAATCAAACGTGAACATTAAATTCAAAATAAAATGGGAAAAATAATAGGAATAGATTTAGGAACCACTAATAGTTGTGTATCCGTAATGGAAGGCAATGAGCCAGTGGTAATAGCAAATGACGAGGGCAGACGTACAACCCCGTCAGTAGTGGCTTTCCTTAAAAATGGCGAACGTAAAGTGGGTGACCCGGCAAAACGCCAGGCTATCACCAATCCGCAAAACACAATTACCAGTGTAAAGCGTTTTATGGGCCGCCAGTTTAATGAAGTAACAGAGGAAATCAGCCACTGGAGCTATAAAGTTGCCAAAGGTGACAATAATACCGTACGTATTGACATAGACGGTCGTTTATATACCCCACAGGAAATTTCTGCCATGGTGCTTCAGAAAATGAAGAAGACTGCAGAAGATTACCTGGGCACAGAAGTAACAGATGCTGTTATTACAGTGCCTGCTTATTTTAATGATGCACAAAGACAGGCTACCAAAGAAGCTGGCGAAATTGCCGGTTTAAATGTTCGCCGTATTGTGAATGAGCCAACAGCGGCTGCATTAGCTTATGGTTTGGATAAAGGCGGTAAAGACCACAAGATTGCCGTGTTTGACCTTGGTGGTGGTACATTCGATATCTCTGTACTTGAGCTGGGCGATGGTGTATTTGAAGTAAAAAGCACAAATGGTGATACACACCTTGGTGGTGACGACTTTGATAAAGTGATTATGGACTGGCTGGCAGAGGAATTTAAAAAAGACGAAAATATTGATCTCCGCAAAGACCCTATGGCTTTACAACGTTTGAAAGAAGCTGCTGAAAAAGCAAAGGTTGAATTGAGTTCTTCTTCAGAAACAGAGATCAATCTTCCTTATATAACAGCTGTTGATGGTGTGCCTAAGCACCTGGTAAAGAAATTAAGTCGTGCTAAGTTTGAGCAGATTGCTGATACCTTATTTGCACGTTGTTTAAAACCTTGCGAACAAGCATTGAAAGATGCAGGACTTTCTATCAGCCAGATTGACGAAGTAATATTGGTTGGTGGTTCTACACGTATACCAAAAGTGCAGGAGATAGTAGAAAAGTTCTTTGGAAAGAAACCCAATAAAGGCGTAAACCCTGATGAAGTAGTAGCCGTTGGCGCAGCTATACAAGGTGCTGTATTAACTGGTGAAGTAAAAGATGTATTGCTGCTGGACGTTACTCCTTTGAGCCTTGGTATTGAAACCATGGGTGGTGTAATGACAAGGTTAATAGACAGTAACACAACTATACCTACAAAAAAATCTGAGGTGTTTTCTACGGCCAGTGATAACCAGCCCGGTGTACAGATTCATGTGTTACAGGGTGAACGCCCCATGAGCAACCAGAACAAGAGCCTGGGTGTATTTAATCTCGATGGTATTCCGCCAGCACCACGTGGTGTTCCGCAGATTGAAGTAATATTTGATATTGATGCCAACGGTATCTTACACGTTACCGCAAAAGATAAAGGCACCGGTAAAGAACAGAAGATACGCATTGAAGCAGGTAGCGGCTTAAGCAAAGACGAAGTAGAAAAGATGAAGAATGAAGCCAAAGCCAATGAAGCTACTGATAAGGCAGAACGTGAAAAAGTGGATAAAGTAAATGCTGCCGATAGCATGATCTTCCAAACCGAAAAGCAAATAAAAGAGTATGGCGATAAAATTCCTGCAGATAAAAAAGCGCCGATAGAAGCGGCACTTGCCAAACTGAAGGAAGCTCACAAAAGTCAGGATCTTTCAGCTATTGATGCTGCTACTGCAGAAATCAATACTGCATGGACAGCCGCCAGCGAAGACATGTACAAAAACACGCAGGGTGGGGCACAACCTGGTCCGGATGCAGGTGCTAACGCCGGCGGTCAACCGCACAGTGCCGGTGGCAGCGAGAATGTAACTGATGCAGAGTTTGAAGAAGTGAAGTAAGAGAATATTTAGTATTAAGTATATTGTATTAAGATAAAAAAATCCCTGTAAATTTTGCGGGGATTTTTTATTAAAGCATTTTCACATTTCCACTTTTATCACATTTTCAGCATACTTTATTCCACCTTCAAACTCTTCACCGGGTTTAGTAACGCCGCTTTTATAGCCTGGTAACTTACTGTTAATAATGCAACCATAATTGCAAATGAACCAGAAATAATAAACGTCCAGGCATTAATATTTACGCGGTAAGCAAAACCTTGTAACCAGTAGTTCATGGCTAACCAACCCAATGGCCATGCAATTACTGCAGCTATTATTACCAATACCATAAAATCTTTTGAGAGTAAAAAAGTAACACTGCTAATGGAGGCGCCAAGTACTTTGCGTATCCCTACTTCTTTTATGCGCAATTGCGCTGCGTAGGCAGATAAGCCAAATAAACCAAGGCAGGAAATGAAAATAGCAAATGCAGCAAATGCTTTAAATACGGAGCTCATACGGTTTTCCGCATCGTATAACCGATCAAGTTTTTCATCAATAAATGTGTAGGTGAACTTGCTTGCAGGAGATAAGGTTTTTATGTTTGATTCAAGAAACTGCAATGTTTCCGGTAATTGACCTGCCTGCACTTTCAATAAAAGATAATTGGCCTTGTATGGATTGTATTCTATTACTAATGGTTCTATTTGTGAATGAAGCGAAGCAAAATTGAAATCTTTTACTATGCCTACAATACTCCCTGTGTCTCCGTTAAGATGCACCATTTTGCCAACAGGATCTTTTAATTGAAAGGTGCTAACGGCGGCTTCGTTCAATATAAATTCAGGTTTTTTAATTTGCGGAAACTGAGAAAAAAAGTTTCTTCCTTCTTTTAATGATATCTGTAAAGTAGGTATAAGGTTATCATCTGCCCATAAAGCACGACTTGTTCCGGGTAGTAATTCATTAGGCGCAGCAGAAACAGGCCCAAAATCATACATGCCGAAACGTTCTCCTGGAAGCGTAGAGATAACAGAATAACTATTGATTGATTTATTTTTCTGCATATTGTCTGTCATAAAACCAAACTTATTCCACATTTCAGGATACATGGTTACAGCAACTACTTGTTCTTTATCAAAACCCAAATTCTGGTTGTGAAATAATTTCATCTGCCTGTAAATAACGACAGTGCTGAAAATCATAAATACAGAAATAACAAACTGGAAAACTATCAGTCCTTTTCTTACAACATTTACAGAAGAGCCGGCAGATCTCTTTCCTTTTAATGAATTGATGGGATTAAAATTTGCAACAAACCAAGCGGGATAAAGTCCCGCCAGCAGGCCAATAATTAATACTATTAATCCTATAAGACCTAAATTGGAAATCGTAAGCGTATTCTCAAAATGAATTTCTTTGGAAGTAAGATTGTTATAAAAAGGAATAACACTTTTAAATACAATTACAGCTATAATGGAAGCGATTAGGGTAATTAGAAGTGATTCGCCTAAAAATTGCCTTACCAACTGGCCTTTTGTTCCACCTATAACTTTTCGCAACCCTATTTCTTTCATGCGGTTGAAGGCCTGTGCGGTAGAAATATTAATAAAGTTTACAGCGGCAATCAGTAAAATAAATATTGCTGCAATGGAAAAAATATAAACATAACTGATATCGCTGTTTGCAGACATTTCTTTTTCAAGCTTTGAATGCAAATGAATATCCTTAACTGGCTGCAGGTATATGTTTCTACTCGAAAGTATGTCTTTACGGCTTTCGCCTGATGGTTCAAGAAACTTTACAAGAAAATCAGGTAGTTTAGGTGTAATTGTGTTTTTTGCCTGTACATTTTTCAAGAGTACATAATTATAGAACCCTGACCAGCCAATATTTTGTAAAGATCTTTGATCAAGGTAACGTGTAATTGTAGACATTGAAACCAGGTAATCGAATCTTAAATGAGAGTGGAAAGGCAATTCTTTAATTACACCTGTAACTTTTAATGGAATTTTCCTGGCATCATCCTGAAGTATTTTACCAAGTGGATCTTCATTGCCAAAATATTTTTTTGCCATTTCTTCGCTAACCACAATTGCATCCATTGTTGATAAGGCTGTTGCCGCATTTCCTTCTGTAAATTGCAAATCGAACACATCAATAGCAGTTGAGTCTGCGAATAAACCTCCTTTTTCTTCAAATCTTTTTACCTGATCAGTTGCCGGCGTATAACTCATTACCTGGTATGGATACAAACGATGAAACCGTACAATTTTCTCTATTTCCGGAAAATCGTGCTGCATGCTTGTGCCTATCATAGGTGAAGTTGCAGCCCAGCTGCGCGAATCTTTGCCAATACCTTGCATGGTAATACGAAATATTCTGTCTGCTTTTGTAAAGCCCTTGTCATAACTTAATTCTTCCTTTACATGAAAAGTAATTAACAACGTACAGGCAATGCCGAATGATAATCCAATAATATTGATTGTTGAAAACAGTTTGTTTTTACGGAGATTTCGCAAAGCAACTTTCAGGTAGTTTTTAAACATGTTTCTATATTTAGCAATTACAAACTAGTTTAAGCCAAAATCTATGAATTGGAGCTAAAAAAATGCCACTCTACTATTTAATTGATAATTAATTAGTTGTATCAAATTTGTAATATGTTGTGTACGATATTATTACACAAGCTGTTCGCTTTTAATATTTAGATAGTTGTATTTTAAGTGAAGTAAAATTGGCTAACAAAACGATTAATTGTTGCTATTGCATTTATTGTTCAAAATATTAATTACCAATGCGAATAGTTTTATAAAGTTTACACCTAATTGTTTAAATTGATTGGCTTTCTTAACACTTTATTTAAGATTATACTTGCACGTTAGCACATTATAACTTACCTTTGCAGCGTCAATTTGAGCAATGAAATAGTTCGTACGACTACTACAGGGTGATAAAAAGCTTGACCACTTCTTACTAACGATTCTTAGGTGTTTTCTTCCCGGTTTGCTCAAAAATTAAATTGTAATAACAAAAAACAAATATTATGAACAGTGATGTTATGCACTCCCGTGTGCAGATGGAACCTATCCTATTGCAACAATTAGTTGCTGAAGTAAAAGAAACAATTGCTACAGGTATTAATGCACCTGCAACCGCAAAAACCACTTCCTTTAAAGCTATTGATTTGTGGAACATTCAAAGAAAAGGCAGGTATGTAAACAATGGTACAAAAAGAAAAAAGAACACTATCTTATCTTTATCCCATGTTGCATTCTAATATAGACTCATTCTTTTACAAATAAAGAACACCGGCACAAATAAGTGACCGGTGTTTTTTTTGATTTATAAACAACCTAACAGAACGCAGATTTTTATGGTTTTTATGCGAATCATGCTTTGTGTTTCATTTCACAACTTCCAATCATTGCAGATGCCCTCCGTGTATTGCCTTAATGGTTGTCGACGATAAACGTATCTATTAATTCCTGTGCTTCTCTGTGGTAAGAAAAGCTACAAGCTGTTAGCTATTAGCTGCAAGCTTAGAAGTTTCGAAGAAACACCGTGTATTGCCTTAAAAAAGATTTATCATAAAACATATTGACTAAGATCTCAGCAACTTTGTAGCTAATCATTAAAACTCTTCTGTGCTTCTCTGTGTTCTCCGTATCTCTGTGGTTAAAAAATGTATCTCGGTGGCTAAAAATCATCAAGCAAGTCTTTCCGGAAGAGTAGATAAAGAAAATTTAAGTCCCCAGTAAATTGACCTCAGCAAACTGATTCTCATCGCCTCGGATTTAATGATGGTAAAAACTGGTCTTTTGTTTTTGAAGCTTTTAAGATAGCTAATAGAGTTGCCACCACCCGGAATCTCAGTGATTTTATATAAAATATAGCGTCTTCGCATAACAATAGGGTAAGAATGGCGGTTTTAGTTATTTTATCCTGCTAAACTACAATAAGCAGCCTGTTAGTTGTAAACACTTAGACGAATAGCAATGATAATCCGTTGGAAGTTTACAATTTTTCTTTTTCTGGTTGTAGCAATTTTGCGGAGGATAAGACAACCGCCTTACCTGGTTTGAGACCGGGAAGGAGTTTGTACAAAAGACACTGATAATTAAAACCTTACATAATGTCCATGCCTTTTACAAAGGCTGTACATTGAAAAGGAAGAATAAGGGTAAGCCATTCCCAATGCAGGTATATTGCGGCAATAAGCGCAGCTGTTGAAGCAAAAAAAAGAAGCCACCATAAACCTGTATTCTTTTTCTGAGTTTCCATGCGTAAGTTTTGTGCGAAAGTAAGGCAAAAACACAAAAATTGTACAATATCAGGCAAACAATTGGAGGGATAGTGTAAAAAATACGCAAAACCCGTTTTTATCCTATTTTCGTTCTGTTTAAAAAAACAACGGTAAAATGAAATTACATTTCTACGTACGTTTTTATACTAAAACAGGAGAATCAATCAGTATATCAGGAAATATACCTGAGCTAGGTAATAATGATGATTTGAAAGCCCTGCAAATGACCTGGCTAAATAATGATTTCTGGCATGTTACCGCCGAGGTTAATATTGATAAACCAATTCATCTTCAGTATAAATATATACTCACCTATGAAGACGGCTTTAAAGTAATTGAATGGTCTAACGATAAAACTCTTGACATTAGCAAAATTGCTGTTGATGAAATACAACTCGTAGACCGATGGAATTACTCTGGCGATTATGAAAATACTTTCTTTACTGCACCTTTTCAGCAAACACTGCTTAAAGAAAACGAAACAAAACAAAAAACAAAACAGCCCAAATCATTCAGTCATATTTTTAAAGTGAAAGCACCATTGCTTCAAAAAAATGAAGTGGTTTGTTTGTGTGGCAGCGGGCATGTACTGGGCGAATGGAGTACAACTTCACCTTTATTATTAAGTAAAGAAGGCAACTGGTTCACAATAAAAGTGAATATTCCCAAAGAATCATTTCCCCTGTATTATAAATACGGTGTTTACAATGTAAAGGAAAAGTCATTGGTAAGAATTGAAAATGGCGAGAACCGGTTTCTTTTTGGCGACGCAGTAAATAAAATAACGATACTGCACGATGGCTTTATTCAACTTCCAAACAATACATGGCGCGGGGCAGGAGTAGCAATCCCGGTTTTTAGCCTCAGAAGTAAAAATTGTTTTGGAACTGGTGAGTTTAACGACATAAAATTATTAGCAGACTGGGCCAAAAAAACAAAATTACGCCTTATTCAACTACTGCCAATTAACGATACGTCTGCAACATTTACCAATAGCGATTCTTATCCTTATTCTGCTATTTCCGCTTTTGCATTGCACCCTATTTATATAAACCTGGATACAATAGCAGGAAAAAAAGATGCAGCTATTATAAAGCCACTAAAAAAAAAGCAAAAAGAATTTAATGCGGTTACAGACCTGGATTATGAACAGGTAATAAAATTAAAGCTGGAAGCCTTAAATGCATTATACCTTTCTCAAAAGGAAGAATTTTTAAATGATGAAAACTTTCTTTCTTTTTTTGAAAACAATAAAGGCTGGCTGGTACCATACGCAGCATTTTGTTATCTCCGCGATAAAAACGGTACCTGCGATTTTACGCAGTGGAAAGTATACAGCACATACAATAAAGCAGCTATTGAAAAATATGTTGCACCAAAGGCAAAGCATTACGATCAGATTGCTTTGCAATATTTTATTCAGTACCATCTTCATCTTCAGTTAAAAGACGCAACAGATTATGCACATAAAAACGGAATTATTGTAAAAGGCGATATTCCGATTGGAATTGGCCGTCACAGTTGCGATGCATGGATAAATCCTTCATTGTTTAACATGCATTTGCAGGCAGGTGCGCCACCAGATGGCTTTGCTGTTAGAGGCCAAAATTGGGGTTTCCCAACCTATAACTGGGAAAACATGGCCGCAGATGGCTATGCGTGGTGGAAGCTTCGCTTTGATGCAATGAGTAAATATTTTGATGCCTTCCGCATCGATCATATTCTTGGGTTCTTTAGAATATGGTCTATACCTATAGATGCAGTAGAAGGTATTATGGGACATTTTGTACCCGACACCGCCGTACACATCAGCGAATTCAGCCAAAGAAATATATGGTTTGTACAACAGCGCTATACACAGCCATATATTACAGATGCTGTATTAAAGGAGTTCTTTGGTGATAAGTTGCAATCTATAAAAGATGAGTTTTTGTATGCAGACAATACCGGGCATTATCATCTTATTGAACCTTTCAATACACAGCGTAAAATAGAAATGCATTTTGCCACCCAGGAACAATCTGAAGAAAATAAAAACTTAAAACAAGGTCTGTTTGATCTTATCTCCAACGTAATTCTGTTTGAGAAAGATGGAAGTAACGGAACTGAGTTTCATTTCAGGTTTGCAATGGAGGCTACTGCTTCTTTTCGTTACCTTGAGTGGCATACCCAGCAACAATTAAAAGATTTGTATGTACACTACTTTTTTCAACGCCAGGATTGGTTGTGGAAAAAAGATGCCATGAACAAACTGCCGGTTTTAAAAGCATCAACCAATATGCTGGTTTGCGGTGAAGATCTCGGTATGGTTCCACCTTCTGTTCCTGATGTAATGCGGCAATTGGGTATACTTAGCCTGGAAATTCAGCGTATGCCAAAAGATCCTCAAAAAGAATTTTTTCATCCTAATGATGCGCCTTACCTGTCTGTTGTAACACCTTCAACACATGATATGAGCACTATCCGTGGGTGGTGGGAAGAAGACAGGAACAAAACGCAGCACTTTTTTAATTATGAACTTGGCCAATGGGGAGAAGCCCCGGTATTTTGTGAACCCTGGGTAAGTCGTGCAATAGTACTGCAGCATTTGTATTCTCCTGCTATGTGGTGCATATTTCAATTGCAGGATTTATTGGGCATGACTGATACATTACGCAGGCAAGATCCGGCTGAAGAAAGAATTAATATACCTGCAGATCCAAAACATTACTGGAAGTACAGAATGCAATTGCCGCTGGAAGAATTGTTAAAAGAAAAAGATTTCAATCACGAATTGAAGCAAGCTGTGCAGGAAAGTGGAAGATGATTTTCACGGCATATAAAATTTGTAAGAGAAGTTGAATATAAAAACAACTTCTCTTTTATTTTACTCATTGGTTACTAAGCCGCATTATAGCTGCAAATTTTGCCGGGTCATCGGTTCCCGGGTGAGTATCTGCTGTAATTGTTTCATCGGGCATTATTCTTCCTTCACAAATTTTGCCAGTACGATCTGCTTCCATACAAACACTCAATACAAGCATTGAATTGTCTGACAAAGTATATGTAGCGTTGGCAGTTGTATATCCTGCAGTTGGTTGCCCATAAAAATACACCTGCTCTTTACCTTTAAATGCAAGTGCAATAATTTCTCCCGAACTAACGGTCCTGTTTCCTGTAAGAACAATAATCGGTTTCTTTTCAGTTCTCATTCTATAGCCTTTGCTCGATTGGCACCGTATGTGTTTGCCCTGCAGCGCAGCCCCATCATTGTAAATAATAGGAATTTTTTCTCTTGCACTTACAAAATAGCCGCAAATGCCATCACCCAGCAGTGGTCCAATACCTGCAAGCATTGGCCAGCAATTGCCGCCTGTGTTTTTGCGCAGATCTATAATCCATCCTTTGGGATTTTTTTCATCCAATGTTGCTACCAATTGCTGAAGACTGTCTGCAATCCGAATACAAATGAGCGAATCCGTTGTACTTACCCACGGCACTGTAAGGTATGCAATGCTATCATCCAGCATTTCTCCTCTAATATCGCCAACCAATTCTTTTATTGATGGTTTTTGCTGAAGGCTGGCTGTATCATAATTGTATACAGCCGCTTTTACAGGGGGCATAATAAAGCTGTGCGTTTCATTCAGCTCTTTAAAACACCAGCTTATGATATCATAAGTTTCGTTGCAATTGCCAGAATTCAATAACCTCTTTTTGGCAGATGCAATTAAACTATCCCACTCAACATTGTTCTTGCGGTAATAGTTTTTTTGCATAAATACAAAAGCTTCGTCAAGGAGGCCATTGGCTTTTTTGAGGCAAACTGGCAATACTGTATCTTTTTGGAGAGCCTGGCTATGTAGTTGAATTGAGAAGATGAAGAGAATAGAGAATAGTAACAGTCGCATAGGCAATATATTAATGTTAGCTATTGTACCTGTAAAGTCGTAAGATGCAAAGGTGATTTTATTCCATAAAGGTTAAAGTCAGATTAAACCTGTTCATCTGCACCAACAATATTTATTGGTGTTTTTGAAGCCGGAAGCTGAAAACAAATTAATTTAGTAAACTATTTTTACTCAACAACAATTTCCGGAACTATTTAACAAACCTATTATGCAGTATTCAAGGAGAAATTTTATTAAACATTCGGGACTTGCTTTGGCAGCTGCCAGCATTTTGCCCAATCATTTATTTGCAGAAGGCAATGCAAAAGAAATATTGGGTATACAGCTTTATTCTGTGCGTGATGATATGCATAAAGACCCAGCCGGAACGCTTAAGCAATTGGCGACAATGGGCTATACTTATGTAGAACATGCAAATTACATAGACCATAAGTTCTATGGCTATACCCAAAAGGAGTTTAAGAAACTGCTAACGGGGCTTGGATTGAAAATGCCAAGCGGCCATACACGCATGAATGCTGAACATTGGGATGCCGTGAAAAAAGATTTTACAGACGATTGGAAAATGACAGTTGCAGACGCTGCAGCAATGGGCCAGCAATATGTTATCAGCCCATGGCTGGAAGACAGCCTGCGTAAAAACTACGATGATCTGGTTCGTTACATGGAAGTATTCAATAAATGTGGTGAGCTTTGTAAAAAATCGGGGATGAAATTTGGTTACCATAACCACGATTTTGAATTCAGTGTAAAACTGAACGACACAACTGTTTTTGATATTATACTGAAGAACACAGATCCTTCACTTGTAATGCAACAACTTGATATTGGCAATATGTATAACGCAGGTGCAAAGGCGCTGGATATTGTAAATAAATATCCCGGAAGGTTTATTTCTATGCACGTAAAAGATGAAATAAAAAGTGAGAGCCAGAATGAGCGTTATGAAAGTACTGTTCTGGGCAAGGGCATTTTGCCAGTAAAAGAGATTATTGATCTCGGCAGAAAATCTGGTGGAACTTCTTTGTTTATTATTGAACAGGAATCTTACCAGGGATTAACACCACTTGATTGTGCGAAACAAGATTTACAAGTAATGCATAAGTGGGGATATAAATAATTCAATTTTTAATTATAGTGAAACCGGGAACGTAATAACGATTGCGTTGCCGGTTTCTTTTTTTATGCTGCCTTTTTTAAACTGTTTACCTCATTGTGAATAAAACCTAGTTTTTTTATTACTTCCGGTGAAATAATAAATGGATAAAAATCTGCGTGGCCCATACTCCTATTTAAATTATTAACTGCAAAAGTTAAAGGAAGCCACAGTTTAACTATCTCATCAAAATTGCTAATGGTATAAGGGTCTTTGCTGATGCTGGCTTTTAATTGCTGATCTTTCTTTGCTGCCGGAGGGTTTACGGCAATGCCAAACGAATAAGCTGTTTCAAGCGTATCCATCATGTGCAGAAAATGCGCCCATGTTTCGGCCCAATCTTCCCATGGGTGTGCAGTGGCATATGGACTAATAAACTGTTCGTTCCAATTTTCCGGTGCACCCGACTGATAGTATTTTTCAAGCGCTTGACTGTAGTCTGCAGATTCATCGCCAAAAAAATCTCTATAATTTTTTCTGGTAGAGATATTGTTTTTGTAAAACAAATCCCAGTAGTAATGTCCAATTTCGTGGCGAAAATGCCCCAATAGTGTTCTGTACCTTTCTCCAAGGTCCAGTTTATTTTTTACCCGCAGCTTTTCATCAGCTTCAGCAATATTGAGTGTAATGGTTCCATTATCGTGACCTGTCATTACTTTTTTGTCTTCCGTATCAGCCATAAAATCGAAAGCTATGCCTTCTTCTTCTCCTTCTTTTACGGCAACCGGCAGACCCAGGCGCAATAAAGAATAAACAAGCCGGTGTTTAGCAATTTCAATCTTTTCCCAGTTTTCAAAATTATTTGTATCGTTTAAATCCGGAATAACCCTGTTTAAAGCGCAAGCCCTGCAAAAACCTGTAGCTTGTTCGGGGGGAATAAGCCAGTTGCAAGTGCCATAAGCAAAATTGCTGCAATAGCGCCAGGATTTTTTTGCATTACTAATATCAGAGAATGTGTTGTCATTGCCCGGCATTAATGTAACCATTGATAATTCCTGAGCATTAAACCCAACCGGTGAATTGCAATGAAGGCAAATGGTATTTTCAAAATAAAGAAGGTTGCGGCATTTAGCGCAGCTATAAAGTTTCATTTGTAGAAGCTGTTTGTTATGCGCCTCTGGTTACAATATCCATACCTTTTTTGCAGGTGGGAACTAGGATTTCGAGAGTTTGTCAATGGCCTTTAGGTAATCGTATTGTTCGTCTTCGTGAAAACCGCTTATAGCGGCTTTAATTTTTTTCAATTGTGCATTGTATAAATTCTGAAGAACAGTGCTGTTTTGGTATTTGATGCCAGAGCTATTTAATTTTTGAAGAAAATAGATCAGTAACTCTGCTTCTGCTTGTTTTGAAGCGGTGTATTTAATGTGCTTGCCGGTTATGCGTAGTATTTTCCGGAGTGTCTTTTTGGCAAAATATAAATTGCTTGTGTTGATTTCTGAAAATTGATTATCTACTTCTTTTTTTACTTCATTAATATATCCTTCGGGATCATTTTCTTCAAACAATTTGTAGCCGAGAAACTCTTTATTGTCTTTTTTATATTTGGCCAACTGCAGGCACAATTCGGCCAAACGTGCAGCAGGAAGGTTCCCTAATTCATTTTTAATTTCACTGATACTGGCTGCTTTCATGATATGTGTTTGCGAATAAGCATCGCAATATAAGCAGTGCAGGCAACATATTTTTATATTACTGCCGCTAAAAAAATAAGCCGCTTCAATTATTGAAGCGGCTTGATATATTAAACAGAGGCTAGCTTAATCTTTGCTTTCCAGTAAATTTTTCCAGATAACAGCACCAAGTACGGCACCAATAACAGGGGCAACAATAAATAGCCACAACTGAGATAATGCTTTACCTCCTGCAAAGATTGCAGGGCCAAAGCTGCGTGCTGGGTTTACTGATGTTCCTGTAACAGGTATTGCCACGAGGTGAATTAAAACAAGTGTAACGCCAATAGCAAGACCAGTTAGGGGGCTATTGCCGAGCTTTGAAGTAGTGGCAAAAATCACAATCAGGAAAAGACATGTCATTACAACTTCTGTAATAAAAGCTGAAGTAACAGAGTAGTTGGCAAGATAACCTTCACCCCAGCCGTTAGAGCCCAATCCCCATTCTTTAAGTGCTACAAAATCGTGCCTTCCGCTAATGATTGCATACAGAATGCCTGCACCTGCAACAGCACCAACAAATTGTGCTATAATATGGCCAACAGCTTCTTTTGCCGGCATTTTACCAGCAACAACCATTGCAATGGTAATAGCTGGGTTAATATGGCAACCAGATATTGGCCCGATAGCATAAGCCATAACAACAACCGTAAGGCCAAATGCCAAAGAAATACCCAGTAAGCCAAGACCAGAAAGTCCTTCTATAGGTGCAGTGCCTGAAATAACAGCCGCACCACAACCAAATAATACGAGTGATAGTGTGCCAATAAATTCAGCAGTAACTTTTTTCATATAAACAATTTTAGTTTAAGGATGATTTCAAATGTAGATGTATTAGTAGACAAAAAATGAATTATGGTTGCTTGTTGCTACAGCGACAGAACAAATTCTACGGAAAAAGATTAACCAAATGATTTTTTATTTGATTATTCAGTGCTGAGTCATTGCTATAAAAATATAATAGATTTTTATAAGCAGTTACCAAATTGCAGGAAGAATGGAACAAATACGCAGATTGTTTAGAGCGCTAACTATAACTTTCCATACCATCAACTATATGTCCGTAGTTCACAAATAATTCTTCTCCCGGAGCTATATCCCTTAATGCTTCAAACTCTTCGCCATCATTAACGGAAATAATATTGGGGGTACTTGAATGATTAAGATAATTAACCAGGTCCATTAATTTAAAACCATAATCGGGAACATAATAATCAGTCTCATCAAAAAGACAATAAGTTTCTATCAGGTCTTTTGAATGCTGGGGTAATAATTCAACTTCGGCAATGGGCAGCTTAATCCATTCTCCCGCACCTTTTGAAAAAATACTTTTGCATCCTTTTGGTATGGGACGGATAGCAAAAACACCGATTCCGTGAATGCCCGATGGCTTTAGCATAACGTAGGTATCGTTTTTCAACTGGGCGAGTAATGTTTCCTTGGTCATAATACTATTGGTTCGTAAAAAAGACTTCGCAAATCTACTTTAAAATACGTGTATTTACAGGTGCATCTATGCTCAATATGCAAATTTTAAAGGGAAGATAGAATTGTAAGGCCCAAAGAGTGTTATGGTAAAATATATTTTCTCAGTATTCGTTCATATACAGTTAAAAAGCCCGAGGGGCTGTGTATAAATTTTCTATTAGAAAATTGCATTTAAGTTTAAAAATTAATAAATGAAAAAGATCCTAATTTTTTCTTTTGCACTGTTGATGGCCGGAACAGTTTCTGCACAAACAAAAACCACGAAACCGCCAGCAAAAAAAACATCGGCAACAAAAGGTAAAAAAGTTACCAAGAAAAATACTTCAACTGTAAAAACAGAGTTTGATGAACTGGTTTGCTATGAAGATGGGCCATGCACATTTAGCATTCACAAAGGAGATACACTTGTGTATGATGTATACACACCAGGCAGCCAATATACAATGCTGGTAATTCCTAATAAATTTGATGCAGGTGTTGTAGCAGATTTTAACTGGGCAACTACAGGCAGCGTTACAAAAAAAGGCCACGTTACCATTAGTTCAAAAGCATTGCAAAGCGGTAAAAATTATTTGAGTACTTTGCCCGAAGGCGAACTTAAATTAACTGATGCTTCTGCTTTGTGGTTGGGTGCAGATAATTTTAAAGATTTATCCAATAAAGAAACACCTGTTACTTTTGATAACGGAAAGGCAGAAAAGTTTTTAAGTCCGGATGAAGATGCTGTAAGTTCACCAGTAAATTATAAAGGAAAAGAAATCAGCCTTGAAGGTTTTGCTATTCAAACAAAACCGGAAGGCGAACCCGACAGGAAAGAAATATGGGTATTGAATGTTTCCAGCAACCTGCTGATGTTTAAAATAAGCAGCACTAATTTTACCATGCAGTTAAAGGAAGTTCACGAACGTAAAGTTACAACAAGCACTGCTCCTGCAAAGAAAAAAACAGCATAGTTTATATTAAGGGATAAATAAAAAGCCGCGGCAAATCTGCTGCGGCTTTTTATTTTAAACTAACCTTTATCGCAATTTCTGTTGCATTTGCTGAAAAGCCGAAATAAACATTTTGTATTTATTTTCTGTATGCGGCCAAGCTATTGAGTTATCATCAAAAAGCTGTTTTATTTTATTATTGGATTTCTGGCAATCTTCTTCGTCAAAAAAATAATTTACCCATGCTGATGGCAATTGTTCAAATGGTTTTAGCCCAAAGCCATTGCCATAAATTTTTATAGGGGTAGGTGTACTTCTTACATCAATGTATTGCACGTTATCGTTGAGTGCCCAGGTAAAATATAGTTCCCAAAACCTGAAGTGATTAAGCAACCTGCTTTTTATCTGTGCATCCGTTTCTTTTTCTCTTGCCTTAATCCGCCATTTGTTATTCTCCTCAGAAAAAGGGTTGGTTGCAGGTTGGGCAATAGAGAAAGGCTGGCTTTCAAAATTATCCAACGGGCCTTTGGATTGACCAGTCTGCATTTCTTTTGCCGTAAGATAAATTACCGGTATTGAATACTTTTTGTTTTGGTTGCTTGTAAAAAACAACTGGTTGTTGCTATATATCCATTTGCCGGATTCAAAATGCCCGAGATCGCTTGTATAAGTGCCATCTTTCTGGAGATCAATAAAACTTGCAGGTGTAATTGATGTATCCAAAACATCTTTATTGCCTGTGCTGTGTGTATAAAACCACAGTTTGCCTCCAGGCGTTTTGTTTTGTGTGCAGGCGTTTACAAAGATTGAAAGTATAATTATAACCGATGTTATATTCCTGATTGCCATAGAATGATAAGAGATATGGTTTAGGCTTTAAAGATAACCACACCGGCTCATTTTGTAAAATAGTAAAGTGTGTAGAAAAACTTCCTTTTTAAATTGTAAACGCACAATCTGAGCATTTTTTGCCCCTTTAATATAATCCTTCAGGGCTTAATTATTGTGGCACATAATTCTATACACTGCATATATCTGATTTAACCTAAAAAATTATTTTATGGACAACATTACTGATTTGACGAAACAAGAAGCTATAAAAAAATTGCAGGAGCTTGCCAAAGAAATAGATTTATGTATGTTTTGCACACATATTACCAGCGAAGGATCTTCTACGCGGCCAATGAGTACATCTAAAGTAGATGATAGCGGTAATATCTGGTTTTTTAGCGCAAAGGATAGTGATAAAAATAAAGAAATACAACAGGATAATCATGTTCAGCTATTTTATTCGCATCCAGGTAAAAATAGTTTCATGGTAGTAAATGGTACAGCTACTATTTCTTTTGATAAACAAAAAATTAAAGAACTATGGTCGCCACTGGTAAAAACATGGTTTAAAGAAGGTGTAGACGATCCCAATATTTCTTTGATTAAAATTGAAAACATAGATGCTTATTATTGGGACACTAAAGGAAACACAATGATAAACTTCTTTAAAATGATAGCTTCTGTGGCAACAGGCAAAACGCTGGTAGATGCTGAGGAAGGATCTATTAAAGTATAATCAATAAAATAGTTAAACCGGTTTCTATAACAATACTTTAAAATCAGCCGTACATTGTAAAGATATCCTTTGGGTATCTTTCTTTTTTGTGCATGCTACTTAATAATGAACAGTGCATTGGTAATAATTGAAGCGTCTATTTTATTCACTTTGCCCAGGTATTCGCCATCAATTTGAAAATGAACTTTTTTTCTTGATTGTATTTGTATAGACTGCCCCTGGTACAATTCAGTTTTTGTTTTATCGTAAGGTTTGTGTGTAACCATCATTTTAAATATCTCAGAGAAAGAAACTTTCTTTATAATCACAATTTCAAATAAATCATCAT
This sequence comes from Chitinophagaceae bacterium, assembly GCA_044227095.1. Lineage (GTDB taxonomy): Bacteria > Bacteroidota > Bacteroidia > Chitinophagales > Chitinophagaceae > JACMLD01. Next base: position 3,832,724 of record JBGAFV010000001.1, read on the forward strand.
CAAGCCGGCCAAGGGGGTTAATTACAGCGCCGCTTCCGTATTTGGTAGCATTGGCAATAACAATCATGGCGGCTTCACGTCTTATGTATTCATTGTCAATTTTTATAGTTGCCCTCATGGTTGAATGTCTTCCCAAAACTTTCCAGGCAGCTTTTACATAACCCATCATGCCCCTTTTTTTACCAGACTCAAAAAGTTTGATAACAGAAGCGTTGAAACCTATATCGCTGAGGTGTACACAAAGGTTATCGTTTACTTTTACAAGATGGATCCTTGTTGTTTCAGCATTCAGCAGGTGGTTTAATGCCCCTGATATGCTTGAAGGAATGCCGAGTTCTTTTGCAAGCCCGTTTGCGGAACCTGCAGGCAATATGCCCATAGCGATGCTTGTGTGTAGCAGGCATTCGGCTACAAATTTTACTGTACCATCGCCGCCTACCGCAACAACACGATCGGGATTTAATTTGCTTATTTTATCTTTAAGCGTATTTACGGTGCAATTGTTGGTAAGAAAATATTTTACTACTGCATGCGGCAATGCGGCAAAGAAATTATCAATTTCTGCCGGCCAGTCTGTATTATGACTGCCTGATGCGGGATTAATGATAAAAAATAATTTCACAGAATTGTTGCTAATATGCTGGCGTGGTAGTTGTTGTTGTACCAGCGTATCTATATAAAAATATACCAAAAATTATCAAAGGAGGTGGACGACAAAAAATTTGTAAAAATTTATCATGGCTATGGTTATATGAAAGACCTTCTTTTGTATGGTCATTTGTTTAGCCATAAAATGTCAGTTAGAAAAAAATACAGTACCAATCCACTGTCCAATATTATTTACCTGCTGCGCCTGTTTTTTATAAAAGTTATACCACACGCAAAAGTGGAACTGCGCTGGCAAGATCAGTTATTGCATCAAACCACAGAAACAGACGGTTTTATAAAATTTGAATGGGCTTCAGAAAAAGCTGTACCGGCAGGGTGGCACACAGTAAATGTAGCGTACAAAAACAATAATGAAACGATAACAGGAGAGGGGGAATTATTTGTGCCACATAAAACACAGTATGCGTTTATTTCAGATATTGACGACACCATTATGGTATCTCATTCTTCAACGGTTTTTAAACGGTTACGCATTTTGTTTACCACCAATCCGCATACAAGAAAAATATTCAAAGATGTACAAAAGCATTATCATCTTTTAGCTGTTTCGCACACAACCCCGGAAGCTCCTAACCCTTTCTTTTATGTATCAAGCAGCGAATGGAACCTGTATGATTACCTGGTTGAGTTTTTTGAATTCAACAAACTTCCCAAAGGCGCTTTTCTTTTAAACCATGTAAAACGCTGGACTGAATTATTAAAAACCGGTAAAACAAAACACGATGGCAAACTAATAAGGGTAGCTCGTATTCTAAATGTATTTCCACATCAACTGTTTGTATTAATAGGCGATAATACACAACGGGATCCTGTTATCTATAAAGCCATCGCAGAAAAATACAGGGACAGGATACATGCTATCTATATTAGAAATGTATTGCCTGAAAATGAAAAGGAAACTGCTGAACTGTTAAACCAGTTACAAAAAAATACTGGCATTCATACCTGCCTTTTCACAGAAAGCAGCGAAGCAATCGTACATTCAAAATCAATCGGGTTGATTACTTAAAAAATATTATAGACGCTGTCCGAGGGTTGATTGTATAGCAATAACAAATGTTTTTGCAAGAGAACAATTATTTTTCCTAATAAATAATAAACCTATGCCTGAATTACCGGGCCCAAAACATCCTGAAAATATTTTTCTTAGGCTAAGGCCGGTCCACCGCTTTCTAATTGGTGCTGCGGTTGCTTTAGTTGCTTATCTCGCATTGCGCAAAGTGATAGCAGACGGACTTGTGCTTACAATGGTTTTGTGGGATGTTTTTTGCGTGGCCATTCTCGTAAATGCCTGGATTGTAATTTTTACCTGTTCGCCTGCGCAAATGCGCAAAATAGCCAGCAGGGAAGATGGCAGCCGTTTTTTGGTTTTTATTATTGTATTGATTTCTTCGCTGGCAAGTATGGTAACGGTTTTATTCCTGATCTTTTCAAAAGATTTGCAGCAAAAAGGACTTGCTATTGCAGTAGCAATTATTGGTATGCTGCTCTCGTGGATTATGGTGCATACTACCTTTTGCTTGCACTATGCCAATATGTATTATGGCAATGATGATGAGCAGCCGGAGATCCATGCAGAAGGACTTGATTTCCCTGAAGAGAAAGCACCAGATTATCTCGACTTTGCCTATTTCTCCTTTGTTATAGGAATGACCTTCCAGGTATCTGATGTTCAGATAACGTCAAGAGATATCAGGCGGCAGGCCCTTGTTCATGGCCTGCTCGCATTTGCGCTCAATACTTTTGTTGTAGCATTAACTGTAAACCTTGTTGCCGGTTTAAAAGGATAGCATTAATATTTTGCCGGGGTACCAACCGCAGGCATAGATGCTTTTATAAACTGCCTGATATCTTCGTTGGCAGTTTGTAAATCCTGCTTGCGCAAATACATCATGTGCCCGCTGCGATAACCTTTCCAGCTTAACCTGTCTTTCAATTTGCCACCGGGGTCCATTTGCCACATGCTGTATTTTGCATTGAAGTAATCGCAGGCACCATCGTAATAACCGGATTGTATCATAACATGCAGGTAAGGATTTTCTGCCATTGCCTGGCGGAGATTTTCACCAGTCTTATTGCCATTGTTATTCCAGGGGAACACATTGCCAAACATCAGGTATTTAAAATCAGTTTTATAATTCAGCTCATTTCTTATGTACATATTAATGGCGGGGGTAAAAGAATGTAACCAGGATGTGAGCTCTGCGTTAAAGTCTGGTTCTTCGCCACCATCCTGTTTATCTATGCCGCGGTAACGTGAATCGAGACGGCCAACAGTAAAACCTTTATCGCGAAGCAATTCTTTCCAGAAAAAACCAGTAGGCACATCAAAATTATGTTGAAGGATTGCAGTAGTAGAAAGCCCCGAATAGCGGGCCATCTTTTCAGCAATGTATTTTCTTTTATCATCTGCAAGAAAACCGCCTTTGCTAATAGCAGGTATTAATTCATTAATGGTAAAGTCTTCTACTTCCGGAAGCATATCTGTAAGATCTTTCTTTTGCAGATCTGCAGGCAATACTTTGTGAAACCACGCAGTAGCAGCAAAATAGGGAAGGCGCAAAGCTGCGTCAACAGGGCCATTGCGTTCTATGCCCAGTTCTGTTGGCGATACAAGTATAACACCATTAAGGTACATCCATTGTGCATTTTGCAGTTCAAGCGCAAGGCCCGATACACGTGTGGTACCATAACTTTCGCCAATTAAATATTTAGGAGATGCCCAACGGTTATTGCGTGTTACAAACGTATTTATCCATCCCGCCAGGTATTTTATGTCTTCGTTTACACCAAAAAAAGTTTTGCCAGGAACATCTTTATTTGCTGCTCTTGAATAAGCTGTGTTTACAGGATTTACAAAAACAATATCTGCCACATCAAGAATAGAGTAGGGATTTTCTTTTATACCATAAGGCTGAACAGGATAACCCTCATCATCTATATTCAATAAACGCGGGCCTGTATAAGCAATCTGCATCCATACAGAAGCAGAGCCGGGGCCACCATTAAAAGAAATAACCAATGGGCGGCTGCTGCGGTCTTTAATATCTGAGCGTTCGTAGTAAGTGTAAAACAGTCCTGCTATGCATTTACCATCTTCATCCCATACAGGCATTGTACCTGCTGTTGCTGTGTACGGCACTTTCTGTCCTTTAATAGTAGTGGTATAATCCGTACTGACTGCATAGTCTGCTTTAAAAACAAGATTGGGAAGATCTTTATCTTCTTTAGCAGGCGGAACAACTGGTGGTGCAGCTGGTTTTGTTTGTGCAATACCGTTAGTTGCAAGAATTAAAATGCTGAATGCGAGAATGGTTGTTTTTCTCATGATTGTTTTTTGGCTTTAGCAGTTGGAGAAGTTTTAAAGGTGAATTAAAATTTGTTAATCATCAAATAAAAAATGAGGGAAGACGCACTGATTTTATTTGCAGAGTAGTAACTTTATTGTTCACCAAAAAAAAGGAGGTATTCATGCAATCTACAGATAAATCATGGAAGCCTTCGGTTATTATCGCGTAGCCGGGCTGTGTCCATAAAAATAATCTGCCCCGGATTAGTTAACCGGGGGGCCGCCAACAAATGTTTGGCGGCTTTTTTATTCTGGCAATAAAAAAAGCTATCATGTTTTTCACAATAGCTTTTATTTATGTTGAGTTGTAATTGTATTGCTATAACCTGAAGCCTACAGAAAAGCTTAATACCCTGTATTTGTTCAGTTCATCGTCAGAACTACTTGTGCCGGATTGTAATTTTGCAAGGCCTAGTCCGTAGTTAACAGAGAACATTGCATATTTAGCTTGTACACCAATAGTGCCATTCAAACCATAATCGAACCGGCGCATAATATTGTAGCCAGAACCTTCTTCATTACTAGTGAAAGGATCGTCGTCAGAAAATTTTATACTTTCTGAACGACTGAATGAAGCGCCGAGCACTTGTCCTTCAACCCTGTTTTTACCGCCAACACCGATACCAAGATAAGGACCTGCGCCAAAAAAGAAACTGGATTGATCTCCCAATGGTAATTTAATTACAGCGTTCACTGGTATCTCAATATAATAAGGACGTGTTGTGGCCCTGTACCAATTATTTCCGCTTGTATTTCCTGATTCAACTTTTGCGCCTTTACCCGTAAAAAATATACCTGGCTGTATAGCGAAAAAAGTACCAATGGGAAGATCTGCCTGCAAGCCTGCCTGGAAAGATGCAATGCCTTTGTTGGCATCAAGGTCGCCATTTTTATTAATGGTAATATTAGAAAGGTTTAAACCGCCTTTTACAAATAACGAAGGCTTGGGCGATGTTTGCGCATTTGCTGCAATACCAGCTAGCAAAATGCAAGTAGCAATAGCAAGATTTTTGTGTTTCATATTGTACAATTTTTTTGTTTATACTGCTTTTTCAAAAGCCTTGCCACAATTAAAGGGACAGTTTATGTTTAATAATATGCTGAAAACAGCGGGAGATGTACAGAGTGGAGTACGGTACTATTGAAAAATGTAGAAAAATACCCACGAAAATGATTGGCTGATAATAGCAGTTAACTTTTGTTATGGAAAAGCCTTTATGTTAAGTCGCTAAGATCCCTCCTTAGTCGGGATGACAAAAAATTTGGGATGGCAAAAAAGTAGGATGATAAAAAAGAGAAATGAGAACCAAGTAAAAACACAAAGATCACAAACCAAAGATTATAACAAAAAGGCAAAAGATAAAATTGTACACCTTAACTGCATTGCACAAGCTTTGCATGTTTAAGAGAAACAATTCAGTCTTTTGCCTTTATAATAAAGTAGCTGAATACAATTTTTAGAAACGGTTGCGGTTCCTGTCGTTGCCACCACTGTAGCCGCCTCCGCCACCACCTCTGTATCCACCGCCTCCGCCGCTGTTACCACCACCACCTCTGTATCCACCGCCGCCACCGCTATTGCCGCCACCACCTCTGTATCCGCCGCCTCCTCCGCTGCTGTTGCCACCACCACCGCCACCTGGGCGATCGTCTGCTGCTTTTACAACAAGTGGTTTTTTACCCAAAGAAATATCGTTTAGGTTTTCAATTGCGTCTTTGGCTTCTGCTTCAATCGGCATTTCCACAAATCCAAAACCCCTGCTTTTGCCGGTTTCTTTGTCTATAGCAACTTTAGCAGATTTAATGGTTCCAAATTTTTCAAAGATTTCCATTAACTCATCATCATCCAAATCATAAGGCAAGCCAGCTACAAAAAGATTCATAAAAAATATTTTCGTAAAAATAATAACTTATTTCGTATTGTATCTAATTATAAAAATAAACAAGTGGTAAAATACTTGCATTTTTATGAATGGTACTGCCGCAAATTTAATTTTTGCATCTTTTACCGCCCTTTTTCGTATAAATCACATGCCGGAAGACTGGTTCTATTGTACAAGGTCTTTATTAATACAATTATATTTGCAGGCGGCAAATTTCCGGAAAGCCAAGAAAATTATCAGTATGCAAGCGTCCTTTAGTGGCAAAACATCAAGTCAGGGTTCGGATTACGATTTTTTGAATACCGTGTTTGAATGGGTGTTCTACAACCTGCCGCCAAGAGCAGATAATACTTTTGCCAGGAACATGTATGAATTTTACAAAACCCGGGGCGGACTCAGCAAAAAACAACTTGAAGCGCTTTTGCGCATTATAAATGGAATTGGTGTAACACCACCTTTTAGCACTGCCACACTGGAAGCAATTATTAAAAAGAAAGCAACCAAATCTAAAAACGCACTGCCGCCTGCCAGCCCTTTGTATAAAGAAGATACTGACAGCAAGGAAAAGCTGGCGCAAATTTTTGCAATTGCACCTGCGCATAAAGGCGCGTTAATGTACATGAATAAGCTGAGCAATAACGAACCGCTTACACAGGCTGATAAAGATGCCATCAATAAATTTCATCTCTTGCTAACTTCGGCCAGGAAAAAATAACCTTCAATCAGTAAATAATAATCTCGTCTGTAAACATGTATCCGCGTTTTACATTAGGCGCTACAATACGGATATAACGTGCCGGTTTATTTTTCAAATCAAACGAAAAAGATTTAAAAACTGTTTTTGGTTCGTCTGAAGGTATTGTATTTACCTGTTTATCGAATGCTGTAAACTTAACGCCGTCGTTAGAAAAAAACAACTCCGCATAAGAAGGAAGAAACACACCAGGCCCCGGTTGCTGCATAAAGCGGATGGATAAGCTGCGCAGCGGCTGAATGGTTTCCAAATCGATGGTTACATCAAAATCATTCAAATAACCCAGCCATTGTTTATCGTGATACGAGATAGAACCTTCAATTCCATTGGTAAGCGTGGCTTCTTTCTGTGCAGGATAATTTTCACTCCATGCAGTATTGTAAATTACTTTTTTGCCAATGGCTTTATGATAATTAACAGTGCCGCTGCATGGATCACTTGTCATTACGCCATTTCTAAAAATAGCAGCGGTAACAATTGTTTTGCCACTGGTATAAAATGGCCTTTCGTAAAGTGTAGACGAAGCTGTTGGGATACTATTGTCTATGGTATACCGTATTTCTGGTTTGTATTGCTCGCTTGTTAATGTTACAAGGTCTTGTTTAATATTTACATCAGGCATACTGTTTATAGTAATCAATCCGGATGGCCGGTAATAATTCACCATTTTTCTTTGCAGTAAAAGATAATGGCGCTGCAATCTTCGTTGAAAATCATCATAATCTTTTTTTTCTTTTGCACTCCATGCAGTTTCAGAAAGTGCTATGGCTCTTGGATAAACCATATACTCAACCTGGTAAGTGGTTGGCATATATTCCGTCCATACACAAGCTTCTGTTCCTATATAGTATTTGTATTTTGATGTATCAAGTGAAGCGGGTATTGGTTCGTAATTGTATACCCGATCTATAGGCAAATAGCCACCAATGGCTTCGGGTTGTGTGTTTGGGTCTGTCTGGTATGCATCAAGATAATACGGATTAGGCGTCATAATCACATCGTGATTTTGTTCCGCTGCAGCAATGCCGCTGCTTTCGTTTCTCCAATTCATTACAGTGGCGCCGGGTGCAAGACCGCCTTCCAATATTTCATCCCAACCTAATAGTTTTCTCTTGTTTGCAATAAGAAATTTTTCAATTCTCTTAATAAGATATGATTGAAGTTCATGCTCGGTTTTTAAATTCAGCGTCAGCTTTCTTTGCTGGCATTTTGGGCATGCTTTCCATGCTGCAGTATTGGCTTCATCGCCACCAACATGAATATAGGTAGAAGGAAAAATAGCCATTACTTCTGTAAGTACATCCTGCAAAAAAGAAAATGTTTCTTCGTTGCCTATACAGAATTCGGAATTTTTATAAGGAATACCCGAACAGGAGAGTTGCGGGTATACTGCCAGTACTTCTTCAGAATGGCCCGGCATTTCTATTTCAGGAATTACAGTGATGCCACGTTTTAAAGCATAATCAACAATTTCCCTGGCTTCGTCCTGTGAATAGTAACCACCATAAGCGCCGGCTTCGCCTTGCTTTGCATATTGCCTGCCGTTGTTCCACCAAGTTTTCCAATCGTTATAATTTCTATATGCCGCTACTTCGGTTAGCAAAGGGTATTTTTTTATCTGAAGCCGCCAACCGGCCCCGTCTGTTAAATGCCAGTGAAGTGTATTGTATTTATACAGGGCCATTATATCAATATACTTCTTGATAAAAGTAACCGGGAAAAAATTTCTTGAAACATCTAAATGTAATCCCCTGTAAGAAAACCTGGGTTTATCTGTAATCTCAGTACACGGAATTTTCTGCATGTCTGTTTGCAGGAGTTGCAATTGCAAAAGGGAAAACATTCCTTTTAACGCACCAGCCATTGTTTGAGCAGTAATAGCAATGCTTGAAGGTGTGATTGAAAGCCGGTAACCTTCGCGGCCCAATGTATCATTTGGTTTTGCCTGTGTAAATACTATTTTGCCTGCAGTTGTTTTGACCGGAAGTTTTGGATTGAGCGGCAGGGCTGCAATACCCATTTGCGCTGAAAGCAGCACAGCTGTTTCATGAAACACGGGAGTAAAAACAATTGTTGTAGCAGGCGATAAAGGGAAATAACCTTCTTTCTCAATTACGTGTAAAGGAACAGGAATGAGATTTGAAGCGCCTGCCTGTGCATTGGTTAAAAAAGACAAGCTGCATAGAAAAACAATGAACATCAATTTTTTCATAGTGGCAAAATAGTGAAATAGTTTTACAGGAAGGGCTATAAAAACCGATTAGTTCCTGAAGCAATAATTAAAGGCCGGTTCTTGGGTTTGTTATGGTCATTGGCTTATTTTTGCAAAAAATTGTTCATGGGTATTTCTGATAAATTAGCACAAATGAAAAACGAAAAGGCAGCCGCCAACTTACAAGCAGGACAGGATTTTTTGGAAGCCAACAAAAGCAAAGAAGGCGTTGTGGCGCTTCCAAGCGGACTTCAATATTTAATTCTTAAAGAGGGCACCGGAGCAAAACCTGGTGCAAGGGATAAGGTAACCTGCCATTATCATGGAACATTAATTGATGGAACCGTATTTGATAGTTCTGTACAACGTGGCCAACCTGCAACATTTCCATTAGACCGTGTTATTTCCGGCTGGACGGAAGGTTTGCAACTAATGCCCACCGGTAGTAAATGGCGTTTTTTTATTCCACCAAATTTAGGTTATGGCGACAGGCAGGTGAGTGCACAGATAGGGCCTAACAGCACATTAATTTTTGATGTGGAGTTATTAAGCGTTTCTTAAGTTAATCGCTAAAATTTATGGTTCGAAAGTTCATAGTTCATTAGTTGAGCCCAAGAGCCAGTTAAAAATTTTGATAGTAAAGCGGAGGTTTAACCTTCGCTTTTTTTATGGGGTTGGTTGAAAATCTTTCAACGATCTCTAACTATGAACTTTCAAATTAAGAACTACTTCAACTTCTCAATAGACTTATACAATTCCCTGAAGCAATACCATTCTGTTTTTGTACCACGCACAGAATCTATTTTGTTTTCGTAAAAGCCTTTAAGAAAATTGCTGTTGCCTGTCCATACGGTTTGCATCATACCCATAAAACGAGGTTTCATTTCTGTGGTAGATTCATTTCTGAAAGCAACTATATCTTGCAGTTGTTTATTGGCCACATCAGCATTTCTCCACGGGCAGGTAATTACTTTAAAACCTTTCATGGCAAAGTATACAGCCGTTTTATCTGCACGTTCATAATGCCAGTCGCAAATCACTACATCTTTCGGTATCATATCAACTGCTTTCCAGGTATCGTTTTTACTGGCTTCCCACATACCTAATCCGCTGGAGTGTCCGTCAATCAATCTGTCGCCCCAAATCCATAATTCTCTTTTTGATTGTGCAAGATGGTTTCTTAAAAGTGTTATTTCATCTGCATATAAAACGGCTTTGTCTTTTCCTTTGCAACGAGGGCATTTGGTATCGCCAATATAAAAGACTTCGTCCATGCCTGCATGAAATGCATCGGTTTCAAAAGCAGTGCAGATTTCATCTATTAAAGCAAATACCACATCATGTACGCCCGGGTGCAAAGGGCAGTAGCTTTTGCAATAAAGGCTGTCTGCATTAGGCCATTCATATTTTACAGGCATGGTTACAGCAGGTGTTTCATCAAACTCAGGATATTTTTTTAAGAGGTTGTATGTTTTATTTGCCCATGATTGATGACCGAGCAGGTTAACCTGCGGAATCACTTTTATATTGTTCGCCTTGCATGCGGTGGTAATTTTTTTTACATCTTCTTTACTAAGTGCGATACTATCCCTTAATTCAGGATGACTTGTATACTGGTAATTAAAATCTACCCGAAGCACCAATACATTTACGCCACGTGGCGCAAGTTCATTATTGATAAAAGTTACAAACGAATCTACCGTGCGTGGCAATGGCGCTACAATGCAAAATCCTTTTACGGGTATTGTTGTATCTGCATATTTTACTGGCTGACTGGTTTTGCAGGAAATGATAAGTATTGCAATAAGTGCAGTTAGCAGGAAGTATTTTATCATAATGGCAATTTTTCAACTTTTATTATGGGTAGAGCAAATATTTTTTGCGCATGGCTTTGTATTGAGATAAGCCCGGTTCCCAGCTTTTGCGGATTTCTTCTTCAGATTTTCCTGCTATAATCTGTTCTTTAAATTGTGCATTACCGGCAAGTTTGTTAATGTTGCCCATCTCCTTGCTTTGGGTATAATCAAAAAATTTCTCTTTATCGGGAAAGGCTTTGTACAATTCCATCATCCATTTAATGTTAAGTTTTTTTTCTTTTAGCAATATGCTGATATCATACTTTCTTAAGTCTAGCCCGTAACAAACCTGGTTCATGTAAAGCGGTGTTTCGCTCATGCCTTTAATACTTACAGGAGTAAAAGAAAAATCGTATTTGCCTTTTAGATTGGGACTACCCAGTACTGTAAACGGAAAATAAGTACCACGGCCATGGTTAAGTGCAGTTCCTTCAAAGAGACAGGTAGAAGGGTAAAGCATTATCGATTGCTGCGTATTTAAGTTAGGCGATGGTTTTACCGGCAATTCATAATACATACTATGATTATAATTAGCAACCGGAATAATTTTTAGTTTGCATTTTACTTTATTGGACAGCCATCCTTCTCCATTGGCCATTTGCGCAAACTCGGCTACGGTTAACCCGTGAGTGATAGGAATTGGAAACATGCCGATACCCGATTTATACGTCATATCCAGCACGGGCCCATCAATAAAATAACCATTAGGGTTTGGCCTGTCCAAAATCATCAGCTCTTTATCATTGTCTGCACAGGCTTCCATAATGCGAGAGAGTACATTAATGTTGGTATAAAACCTGCACCCAACATCTTGCACATCATAAATCATAATGTCTATGTTCGCCAAATCTTCTTTTGATGGTTTTGATTTTGTACCATACAATGAAATAACAGGAATGCCTGTAGCGCTGTCCGTTTCATCCGCCACTTTTACGCCGGCACTTGCATTGCCGCGGAAACCATGCTCCGGTCCAAATACTTTTACAATGTTAACGCCAATAGCATGCAGGCTGTCTACCAGGTGTCTTTTACCAATAATAGTTGTGGGGTTTGCAAGAATGCCCACACGTTTGCCTTTGAGATAAGGAAGATATTTTTGCGTTTGATCTGCACCTGTAACAATATTGTTCTTTGCAGTTTTTGGTTGATTATTGTCCCTGCTGGCAAAAACATATTTTTTTGTAGGAATAAAAGCTGTAAGGATTGAGAATGAAACGGCAAAAAGGAAAACAACCGGCAGTAACTTCATGGTAAGAATATTTGCCAATAAAGATACGTCCTTCATGAACGGTTAACAAAACAAACCATCAAGTAGTTGCTTAAAAATGAATCAGCCTGCCTATCTTCATCATTAAATAATTTACGTGTATTATTATACCAAAACATCCATCATTAATTGTATGAAACATTTACCAATTATTGCCTGTTGTTTTTTTGTGTTGATGTCGTGCAATAACAATAGCACGCAAACAACATCTTCTGCTGCCAGTAATGATGCAGCATTTGACAGCATTGCCAATGCATACCTGAAAGGTTATTTTGATTGGAGGCCGCAATCTGCAGTTTCCATCGGTAAACATGAGTATGACGGAAAGGTAACCGATTACAGCAAGGCTTCTCTTGATAGAGAATTAAGCCGTTTAAAAGAATTTGATCAAAAATTAACTGCTATTGACAGTGCATCGCTGAGTACAAAGAATTATTACGACTTGCGCATTCTGCAAATGGCCATAAAAAATGAGATTACCAATTTTGAAGACCTGAAATCTTACAATGCCAACCCGATGATTTATGCTGGCGCCATAGACGTGAACCTTTATCTTAAAAGAAACTATGCGCCATTGGAGGAAAGACTGGCCCATATTATAGCGATAGAAAAACAGATACCGGTAGTGTTTGCTGCTGCACGTGAAAATCTTGTTGACAGTATTCCCAAACCATGGATTGAAACTGCTATTTCTATAAACAGTGGCAACGCAAGTTTTATGAAAGGCGATTTATTGGTGGCTTTAAAAGATATTAAGAACGATACGATGATGGCATCGTTTAAAAAAATAAACGATAGTGCTGTTGCTGCCATCAATAGTTTTACCGCCTGGTTGCAGAAAGAGAAGATGCCAAAATCGAATAACCGCTATGCTATAGGTGAAAAGAATTACAGAGACATGCTTTTGTACAGTGAAGGTTTGTCTGTATCGCCGGAAAAAATACTGGAGATAGGAATGGCGGAATTGAAAAAGGAGCAGGAACGGTTTAACAGCGCTGCAAAAATTATCGATCCCACAAAGAAACCGATTGATGTTTTTCGTGAAATGCAAAAGGAACATCCGGTTGCTGACAGTGTAATACCTGTTGCAAAAAAACATCTTGAAATGATAAGACAATATCTTATTGATAAGAATATTGTTACCATGCCTTCCGAAGTAAGGGTAGAAGTAAAAGAAACGCCACAGTATGCAAGGGCAACCAGTACTGCATCAATGGATCAGGCTGGGCCTTTTGAAAAAGCAACTGAATCTTACTATTATATAACACCAGTAGATCCTAAATGGACAGATAAGCAAAAGAACGACTGGCTTTCTCAATTTGATTATTATTCTACTGATAATATTAGTGTTCATGAAGCATATCCTGGTCATTATACACAAGGCCTTCACCTTAATGCTTCCGGCGCTACTACAATTGAAAAAGTGTTTGGCAGTTATGCATTTATTGAAGGCTGGGCGCATTACTGCGAAATAATGATGGTAGAAGAAGGTTTTGGCAATAATGGGGATAGTATAAAAGCTGCCAAATACAGGATGGCACAATCTGCAGATGCATTGCTTCGTATTTGCCGTTTATGTGTATCCGTAAAAATGCATTGCCAGGGAATGACTATTGAAGAAGGAACAAAATTTTTAATGAACAACTGGTACCAGGGAGAAAAACCTTCTTACCAGGAAGCCCTTCGCGGAAGTTTTGATCCTGGCTTTTTGTTTTATACCGTTGGTAAACTGGAAATTTTAAAATTGAGGGAGGATTATAAAAAGCAGGAAGGCGCAAATTTTTCACTAAAGAAATTCCACGATGCGGTGCTTGATAACGGCATGCCACCTGTGGGTTTGCTGCGTGAAATATTATTGAAAGACAAAAACACGTGGAAGGAAGTTTTCTAAAATAAGGAACAAGTAAGCTATTTAGGGAGGTTATCAGCCTATTGATGACTTCCCTTTATTTTTTTGTAAGCCTTGCAAGGTATTGACCGTTTTCATCTTCGGTTATTAATTCGCAATTCCAGTTTTCTGATAATGCTACTGATGCTAAAGTATAACGGTCTATATAGAGCCAGTTAAACCAGTTGCTTTTTTCTTTCTTGTACTGGTACTGGTAAGCAATTTCGCCATAATAAGTTTCTACATTGGGAAAATGATTGTTGTAAACGTAAGCAACATCAGATGAATCAAAAATCAATTGGCCTTCATTGTTTAATAATGAAGCAGTGCATTGTAAAAATTTCTTCAGGCCTTTAATAGTCCCGGCAAGTCCAATACCATTCATCAGTAACAGGAGCGTATCAAATTTTTCGCCGCTGTAGTTAAATATATCCTGCTGAATAATTTTTTCTACGCCACGTTGTTTCATTACATCGCAAGACAATGCTGATACTTCCAGTGCTGTAACATTTGCATGTTGTTGTTGCAGCCATAATGCATGACTGCCAGCACCTGCGCCAATATCAAGTATTTTACCCTTACACATTTGAAGTGCTGCATGCTCAAGCGGCGGCATCTGATTGCCATTTCTAAAATATGCAGCAACAGGCATTTCTTCTTTTGGCCCATATGTATTGTGTATCCAGAGTTTAGCGGGTTTCTGCTTGTAATAATAATCAACCATTGCCTGGCCTAAGGGATCTATCATGTGGTAAAAGTAATAGTATTTTCAGATCGTCGTTGCGAATCGCCATGAAGTTCTTCTCAATAAAAGTATATGAAGGCGATGAAGCAACCTACTCTTAAAATAAAAACTTGCAGCTAATAGCTAACAGCTAATAGCTAACAGCTTGCAGCTAACAGCTTGCAGCTCGCAGCTCAAAGCTAACAGCTAGAAACTCTCTACCAACTTTTCCCACAAAATAAAATCCTGTTTGTACCAATGATTTTTTATGGTTCCAATTTGTGAGTAGCCTGCATTGGTAAGAAGATGGATAGCTGCAGTGTTGCTGGTTCGGCTATCGCACCAGATTTTATGGCATTCTCTTGTAAGAACGGTTTTTTCCAGTTTTTGCAATAATAATTTAGTAAGCCCTTTACCACGATGTTCGTCTGTAACACCAAACCATTCCAGCCAAATAGTATAATCATCAAAACGGTTTGTACAAAAACCCGCAATACGGTTATTTGTTTCTGCAATAATTACTGAGTAGGGATCTTCCTTTATTTTTAAACTCAATGCTGCTGCATTGTACCTGGTGGTTTCATTTTGTTTTGCTAAGTCATTGTAATAAGGAATGCCAGCAATTAATGTTTTAATTATTGCAGCAAGGGATATGGCATCTTCCTGTTTGGCAAATCGCAGTGTAAAATTTGTGTTCATGCAAATGGGTTATGCTTCTTTTGCTTTTTCTGTTTTTCTTGTGCCGCTATAAAGTTCATACTCCAGCAACCTGCAATCAATAGTACTTGTATAAAATTCTATTCTCCGCGATGCTTTCAGTCCAATTTTTTTTGCAAGTTCTAAATTGCCGGTAAAGATGTAACCATAATAGCCACCACAGTTTTTTTTCATAAAATCTCCAATACGGCCATAGGTTTCTTCCAGTTCGGCAATATTGCCAAGCCTTTCGCCATATTCAGGATTAAGCAATACAACGCCGGGTTGATCTTTTGGAATTTCTGTAGCAGCAAAATCGCAAACGCGGAACTCGATCATGTTTGCAACGCCTGCAGCAACTGCATTCTTTCGGGCATTCTCAATTGCTTTTTCGCTATAGTCGGTTGCAATAATACGTATGCCGGGTACTTCTTTTATCTGCAGTTCAAGCAATGCATCCTGCTGTCGGTATACTTCTTCATCATAACCTTTCAAATGCATAAATGCGTAATTGTTCCTGAAGAGGCCGGGCTTCCTGTTTGTTGCAATCATTGTAGCTTCTATGGCAAGGGTGCCGGAACCACACATCGGGTTTACAAAAGGTTGTTCGTGGTTCCAGCGGGTGGCATAAATTACTGCCGAAGCAAGTGCTTCAAGCATTGGTGCCTGTCCGGGTATTTTACGATAGCCATGTCTTGCAAGTGATGGCCCGGAGGTGTCTATAAATATTTCAGCGTATTCCTGCTTCCAAAACAAATGAATAACTGCGCCAGATAGTTCTGCACCGGTTGAAGGTCGTTCTCCTCTTTTATTGCGAAGCCTGTCTGCTATAGCATCTTTTACCCTAAGGTTAGCAAACATGTTGTTGTTAATGGTTTCGTTTTGCACGTTGCTGGTAACAGAGAAGTAACCATTTTCCGGTAAAATGTTTTCCCATTCATAAAGCATGAGGTTGCGGTAAACATCATCTGCATTGTTTGCATTAAAATGACCGAGGCTGTACAATACCTGGCTGGCGCAACGCAACTGGCAATTGAGTTGTATGCAATCTGTAATAGTACCGCGTAAACGCACTCCCGTAACAAAACTATCGGCAACAGAAAAACCAAGCTCTTCTATTTCCTTTAATAGCCATGGTGTAATCCGTTTGTGACAGGTAACCGTAATGTCGCCGGGCGTTGTAAAGAGGTTCATATTGTTTAAAGATAATGGCTAATCGTATACACAAACTAAAAAGCGCAGGGAATTACACGAAAGTGGTATTGGCAGCAAACGAGCCGGCATTTAGTTTTGTTTTTAGAAAACAGGTGTTCCGGCCCTTCTATATAAATGTTTAACAAGAAAGATGAAACGATTGCTTTGTTTGCAAAAGTTTCATCTTTTAACATGTATAGCTATGGGTTATTACATTTTTCCATGGTGCATCATCGCAAATGGCCTGCAGGTTATTACAAGCCCTGCATAAAACTGGCTCAGTTTGTCTCTTGGTGCGTTATCAAGCATCTGGCCCTGGCTGCTATGCCATGCACGGTCGCTAAAACTTCCTGTATACATTCCCTGTATGCCGATGGAGCAATGGTATTTGGCTGATGTAGCTGCTACGCCAATACCGAGGCGGTAATTAAAAAAACCATTGGTTAGATCCAACGATTTAATGTTATTCTGAACAGTTGAAGATGCAAGTACGTCATTAAAATTTACAGATGAATTGTCTTTAAAAAAACGTGCCTGGTAAGCCTGGTAACCGAGTCCAGCCAGCGGAAACAATGCAATCTTATCACTCTTAATAAAATCGTAACCAATTTCTGCACCTGCACCAAGGTACCTTATAGTGCTGCTTCTTTTGTTTCTATCACCACTCATACTGCTGCCGGCCATTAAATTGATTTGATGGATAAACTGGTGGTTTTCTTTAAACCAGCCAAGTTGCAGTACGCCTGTTGCATCTCTCAATTCTTTGTATTGCGGAAAATTGGCGATGCGACTGTTCAACCCATCAAATTTTTGGAAGCTTACACCTGCAGCACGTGATAATTCCGGAAACATATCCATATTCCATTTGGATTTATCCTGGGCAAATACACCAACACATGCCAGCAGTAACAGCGATAATAGTATTGTTTTCATACTTATTGTTTTGCTTTTATTGATAAAAAATATAGAAGCGTTTTGTTTTATAATTATCAGTGACTTTAAAAAACCTTGTATTTGTAGAATTATTTGCGCATAAAACCTGCTTTCTTTATAACACAGGTAGCTGCAAATAAGTTTCAGTACAACTAAAAAAAATCTGTGGTTGATCTAAGGAATAAGGAATGATATCATCATTTACGTCAGAAAGATCATGCCAGATTGGAATCTAGAGATTTTGCGATTGCGAAATTTTGAGATTTCGTATGATGTAATCAAAAAAACTCTTTAAACGCTCTGCAATAAACTCCGTAGACACTGTGGTTAAAAAATACAGATGTAGTGGTTTAGTAAATGTGATAAATGTAATAAAAAGGATTCTTGTCGCTCGTTGTTAAGACTGCGCTTTTACAAAGGTAAAGCAGCTATAACAATTAGCCTGGTGCCATATCTATGGATGCTGCCACGGACTTCTGTACGGCCTTCTTAAAAGCGTGGTTGCTTCTGCATCGTTGGTTACAACTTTTTTAAGCGGGTCGTAGGAGAGCGGTCGCTTAAGTTTCATAGACATATTGGCCAAAATGCAACTGGCAGTAGAAATATGTCCCTGTTCAATATCTGCGACTGGTTTAGAACCTCTGTCAATAGCATCCAGAAAATCGAGCATGTGCCTGCGTGTGGCTGGTGCGGTATGTATTTCAATGTTTGGTTCGCTTACATCTGCAGGATATTTATCTTTTTCAAGCAGTACATCGCGATGAATTTTTTCTCCATTGCCTTCGGGAACAAAATCATATTGATACACGCTTCCGCTTAATGTTCCTTTATCGCCATAGATTTTAAAACCCCATGGATATTCAGGATCTGCGGGTGTGCCCCATGTGCGGTGCTCCCACAAACAATTAAGGCCGTCGTACTCAAATAACGCTGTTTGTGTATCTGCAATATTGCTTTTGCCTGCATTTGGCATATAAATACCACCGGTAGAACTGATGCGTTTGGGCCATCCCAGGTTAAGCATCCATCTTACGCAATCAAACATATGAATGCACATATCGCCCATAATGCCATTACCATATTCCATAAATGCACGCCACCAGCCGCGGTGCGGTAAACCATCGTATGGACGCAATGGCGCGGGGCCTGTCCACATATTGTAATCAAGAAAATTGGGAACGGGTTGCAATTGCGGACTGCTGTTATTGCGCATGTGGTAGTAACAAAACATTTCTACGTGAGAAACTTTTCCTAACAGCCCCGCCTCAACGATATTTTTTTTGGCATCAATTAAATGTGGCGTGCTTCTGCGTTGCGTACCTACCTGTACAACTTTTTTATACTGTCGCGCAGCAGCAAGCATGGCTTCGCCTTCAAGCACATCTGTGCTGATGGGTTTTTGCACGTATACATGTGCGCCTGCTTTTATAGCTGCAATGGTTTGCAATGCATGCCAGTGATCGGGTGTGCCAATGAGTACAATCTCTGGTTTCTGTTCATTAAGCAGGTTGCGGTAATCGCCATATAGCTGCGGACGTTTTTGCTCGGGCATTCGCTGGTTTACCATGTCTGCCGCCTGGTTCAGTTGATTTTTATCTGCATCGCAAAGCGCTACTACTTCTACTTGTGCTACCTGCATTAAACGGAATAAATCACTTTTGCCATACCAGCCAGTGCCGATTAATGCTACACGGCGTGGCGCCTGCGGACGTGTAAAATTCATTCCATTTGCACGAAGTGCTGCAAATGCCAATGCTGCTGATGTTCCTTTAATAAAATGACGGCGACTAAAAGTACTTGAAGGCATGATAAATCAGTTAGGGAATGAAGTTAAGAAATTAGTCGTTAGTTCGGAGTCTATAGTTATTAGTCTATAGTTCATAGTCTATAGTTCGGCGTTCATAGTTCTTTTATTGCGGATTAATTTTTTAACCACAGAGCACGGTATTAATAAAGACTTTTATTGATAATACCTATTAAGGCAATACATGGAGTATTTGTCCGAAACGGCCAAAGCTTGCAGCTAGTAGCTAACAGCTTGCAGCTAATGGCTAATAGCTTGCAGCTAGTAGCTAACAGCTTGCAGCTTTTCCTCGCTTGAAATATCCTTACTCAATCTCAATATCATACTTTAATAACAAACCTTCTATGCCCGTATGAGAAAACTTTGCTTTCTTAATTTTATTTAATTCAGGATCGAGTGCATAATTTCTTGCGGTACGAAAATCCGCTTTTTCAAGTATGGTGCTGAAGAATGTTGCACTTAGCAAATCACAATCTTTAAAAACAGCTTGTGTAAGATCTGTTTCTGTAAAGTCGGCTTCTTTTAATGAACATTCTGTGAAAGATGATTTTTTCATTTTCTTCTGAAAGAAAGAACAATAATCCATCGGGCAATTTTCAAATACAGCAGAGAAATTGAAATTGTTGCAGCGGCTAAAATCGACGCCCATAAGTTTGCAGTTGGTAAAGCGGATGTTTTTTATACCTGTATTGTCTATAATTGCCATAGACATATTGCAACCTTTAAAATGGCAATCCATAAAATCATCGTTGCTGAGATCCGCTTTTGAAAAATTACAATTGATAAAAGTGCAGTTTTCGAACTCCTGTTTAGCCGATTTTTTTATAGTAAAGTCTTCTCCTTCAAAAGTTTTGTCTTCGTGCAGTGTAATGCTCATTATTGCGGTACATTAATGCTGATAGTTGTTGTGCTGTACAAGAGTGCGACGCCAGGGATGCTGAATGGTTGTTCAAATGCCCGGCCCATGATTTTTTAAATATTCATTTTCTTTAACTCTTTTACTGCGTAATCGCAGGCACGTGCAGTAAGCGCCATATAAGTAATGCTTGGGTTGAGGCATGAACTGGACGTCATACAGGAACCATCGGTAATAAATACATTGGGTACTTCGTGCATTTGGTTAAATGCATTGAGTACAGATGTTTTTGCATCGTATCCCATGCGTGCAGTACCCATTTCATGATTTGCATTGCCCGGAGCAGAGATAGCGGCATTTACTTTTATATCGGTATAGCCTGTGGCTTCCAGCATTTCTTTACCCGTTGCTATCATGTCTTTGTGCATGGCATTTTCATTATCACGAAAAGTGCAGTCGATGGTTACCATTGGTCTTCCCCACGGATCTTTTTTGTTGTGGTTTAGTGTAATGCGGTTGTCTGCATAAGGAAGACATTCGCCGTATGAATACAATACAATTCTCCACGGACCGGGTTCTGTAATTGCATCTTTAAATGCTGCACCAATTTGTATTTCAGGCTCGGGCCTGCTGCGACTTGCAGCTACGCCATAGTGATAGCCGCGTAAAAAATCGGGTGATTGTTCTGTAATATTTTTAAACCTTGGTATATACAATGGGTTAGGACGGCGGCCAAAATAATATTTGTCTTCAAAGCCTGCCGCAGCAGCAGATACGGAAACGCCTTTGTGATGATCCATCAGGTTTCTTCCAATCTGGTCGCTGCCATTGCCTAAGCCGTTTGCAAAACGAGATGAAGTTGAATTAAGCAGTATAGCCGTTGTAGCAACAGTAGATGCATTGAGAAAAATGATCTTTGCGAAAAAAGTTATGGTTTGTTTTGTTTCGGTATCTATTACTTCAACGCCTGTTGCACGTTTTTTTTGTTCATCGTAAATAACAGTGTTTACTAAAGAGTTAGGTCTTACCGTTAGATTGCCGGTAGCATAAGCCGCAGGCATAGTGCTGGCATTGGTACTAAAGTAGGCGCCAAACGGGCAGCCACGATGGCAAAGATTTCTTGCCTGGCATTGGCCGCGGCCTTTAACCGGTTGTGTAAGATTGGCGGTACGGCCCATAATTACTTTTCTATCGCTGTATTTAGATTCCATCTTTTGCCTGAAATCAGATTCTACACAATTCATTTCAAATGGTGGTTGAAATTCACCATCGGGCAGCGATGCTATTCCATCTTTATTGCCGCTAACGCCAACAAATCTTTCCACATAACTGTACCACGGCGCAATGTCTTTATAGCGAATAGGCCAATCCACACCGTGGCCATCTTTCAGGTTGGCGCCAAACTCAAGATCGCTCCAGCGGTAACATGCACGGCCCCATAAAAGAGATCTGCCGCCAACAATGTTTCCGCGTATCCAGTCAAAACGGTTTATCTCATCGTATGGGTTCTCGGTATCGTTGATGTAAAAATGTTTGTTGTCTTCTACATACGAAAAATGGCGCGACTGAATGTGGTGATCTTTTTTGTCTTCATTGCTAAGCGTACCCCTGTGAGGAAAATCCCAGGGATTTTTTGTTGCCGTGGGATAGTTGGGATGTGTTACATTGCTGCCACGTTCCAGCAATAATACTTTTAACCCTTTTTCGCAAAGTTCTTTGGCGGCCCATCCGCCACTTATTCCGGAGCCAACTATAATAGCATCGTATGTATTCTGGGCTGTTGCTTTATTGTTGATGTGCAGCGTATCGCCTGGCATGCTTATTTATTTATCGTTTCTGTTTACAAATAAAATACTTTTAGGGCCATGTCAAAATTAAAATTAAAAGGGATTGTTTGTTGCAGTTTGTTTCAGGAAAAATGTTATTGCTAAAATACCGGGCTGTTTTCGGCATGATCTTTCCATTATTTAGCTACGAAGTATTAATGACCGCCTCAATTCATAAAATTACATCTATATTTAACTACTAAAAATTGTACAATGCCAAATTGGTTAAGGGCCCTTATAGCAGGTTATGGGGCAAAAAAATTGGGTGGGGGATGTTTTAGTACCATCCTCATTTTTATTGTTATTTATTATGCGCTGGGTAAATGCAATACTACACAAGCGCCGGTGCAGCATGGCTCTATAAATAAAGTGCAACCTGCAAAGATAGCTGGAGTGGTTAGGTAAGCGGCAAGTTGTTAGCTGTTAGCTGTTAGCTACAAGCTGTTAGCTATTAGCTACAAGCTTTAGTCGTTTCGAAGAAACCCCTGTGTATTACCTTAATAGCATTTACCATGAAAGTTTGTTCAATTAAACGTTGTGTCTTCACTATAAATTAGAAAACACTGTGCTTCGCTGTGTTTATCCGTGCCTCTGTGGTTAAAAAAGCTACAAGCTGTTAGCCATTAGCTACAAGCTTTGGCTGTTTCGGACAAATATTCCATGTATTTCCTAATAGGTATCATTGATAAAGTCTTTATTAATTCCTGTGCTTCTCTGTGTTATCCGTGTCTCCGTGGTTTAAAAAATGTGTATTTATCTCCACAATTTTTACTAGTTCGTAACAGCGCCATACTTCATTGGCAATAACCGGCAGGTAGTGGTTTCTTTTTTATTGGCTACTATTTGCTGAATGATTACAAGAAATAAATTATCAAACTGTGTATCCGGAATATTATCAAACGGTGGTTTGCAGCCACAAAGTTTTATAAGTTGCGGTACTGTATTGGAATGGCCAGATACAAGCACTGTATTTCCTTTGTTGAATTGAAAAATTCTTTTCAATACCTGCGGGTTACTATCGTATTGCATAATGGGTACGCCAATAGCCTCTGCAAGCGGTGCAACTGTTTTTTTTGTTCGTATAAATTTTGTTGAGAATATACTGTCTATGCCGGTGTGCAGCAACATCCTTTTTAATTCGCTTGCCCTGTTAATACCGGCTGCATTCAAATCGTCAAATGTTTCTCTATCTGCATGCCTTACAATAAAAATCCTTGTAGTGGTTACCTGCGCAGTAATACCAGTAGTTGCAATAATAGCCAGCGTAAGCAGCAATAACTTTAATTTGGGCATAATGCTAATTATATAGTATACAAAAAGGCAAGCAGGCTTGAAAGGTCTGCATTCTCTGTGGTGAAATGGAAAAGACCCGCTTATTTTTTTAAAATTTTAATGTTGGGTTGAAAATTACCGTGTCATTGATCAATCTGCAATTATATTTGGCACTGTATGTCTATTATTAAACACCGCTATTTTATTGTAAACAAGCCTTATAACATGCTTTCGCAGTTTAAAAGTGAAAGAGAGGCTGAATTGCTGGGCGATATTGATTTTAATTTCCCCGAAGGCATACATGCTGTTGGTCGACTTGATAGTGAATCTGAAGGCTTGCTCATACTAACTACCAATAAAAAAGTAACCAGGTTGTTATTCCAGGGAAGGATTTTGCATAAACGCACTTACCTCGTAAAAGTTAAGTATGCAGTAAGCCAGGAAAAATTACAGCAATTAAGAGAGGGTATACCTATTCGTGTAGAAGGTGGGGGTTATTATACTACTGCTGCCTGTGAAGCTTTTATTATAGATGAACCAAAAGATCTGTTTCAGCAAAAGAACCCATTTCCAGAATACGGGCCATATACCTGGTTAGAGATTTCTTTAACCGAAGGCAAATACCGGCAAATAAGAAAAATGATAAACGCTATACAGCACCGTTGTCATAGACTGATAAGAATTTCTATTGAAGATCTGAAACTTGGCAACCTTGCACCCGGCGAAGTAAAAGAAATAGAGGAAAAAGATTTTTTCCAGCTTCTTAGGATTGAAGACTGTTAATAGCAGGCAATAAGATTTTAAAATGATAAGTCGTCCGCCTTTTATAAGTATATTGAAGCTTTAATTTAAACATATGAGAAATTTATCAGCGAGAAACTTGTTTTTTCAACGCTCAGTATTAGCAACAGTTCTATTATTAATGATGGCCACTTTAGCCAATGCTAATGATGGCAATTCAGTTTACGATGAACCATCACCATTAATAGGCCGTTGGGATATTACGGTAAAAATAAATGGTAAAGAATATCCTTCATGGCTTGAAGTGGAACTTTCCGGTACACGGACACTGGTTGGCAGGTATGTTGGCATGGGAGGAAGCGCAAGGCCTATTTCAAAAGTATTTTTTAACGATGGCAAAATGCATTTTGCCATACCACCACAATGGGATAAATCTGATAACGATATTGTGTTTGATGCTACCTTACAGGGCGATAGTTTAACTGGCACAATGGTAAATGGCGAAGGAAAAAGTTTTGACTGGGTTGGCCGTCGTGCACCATTATTAAAAAGAGATAAAGCTGTGGTATGGGGCAAACCTGTTGTGCTTTTTAATGGAAAAGATACCAAAGGCTGGCACACGTTGGGAGCAAATCAATGGATTGCAGAAGGAGGTATTTTACGTAGTCCGCATTCTGGTTCTAACCTTATTACCGATGCAACTTTTAACGATTTTAAACTGCATATAGAATTTCGTTACCCCAAAGAAAGCAATAGCGGTGTTTACCTGCGTGGAAGGTATGAAGTACAAATAGAAGATGATAAAGGCAAGGAGCCAAGTTCTCATTTTCTTGGTGGCGTATATGGATTTCTTGTACCCAGCGATATGATGGCAAAAGATGCCGGCGAATGGCAGTCTTACGATATTACACTCATTGGAAGAATGGTTACGGTTGTTGTTAATGGAAAAACTGTTATCAATAACCAGTCTATACCCGGTATTACCGGTGGCGCATTGGATAGCAGGGAAGCAGAGCCCGGCCCTTTGTATATTCAGGGGGATCATGGCCCTGTTGATTTCAGGAATATTGTAATTACGCCAGCTAAATAAAAGTAAAAACCCGGACAAGTATTTGCCCGGGTTTTTTGTTATGATGATATAAAATTATCAGAATAATCTTTCCTGCGGTGGCTTAATGCCTAGCAAGCGGATGTAAATAGTTGTTTGTCCGCGATGGTGGGTTTGGTGCTCAAATGTTTTCATCATCATTGCAAGTTTTGTCTCATCAAACCTTCCAAATACTTTCTTTTTTTCGCCCCATTTATTTACATCACTTGTTTTTACTGCGTTAATGCAATAGTCGTAACTGCTGGTTACATAATACATAACAGAATCCTTGCTTTGCGCAGTAGCGCTGTGTTCCAAATCAGATTTTGAAAAAGCTGGTGGTACCTGATCGGTAGTTATAGACATCAACATAAAATTTCCGCCAGCCAGGTGCAACATTTGTTGCGCAAAGCTCCTGATGCTGTCTACAGCTTTAAAAGAATATTTATTTGCAGGCATGGTGTTCAGATAATCTATAGTATAAGATTTTGCCCTTTCCCAGTCTTTTACCATCTGGGCTTTTAAGTCTTCGGCACTAACCGCTTGTGCGTGGCTAGTTATGTTGCAAACAAAAACCAACAGAGGAAGGCAGAGGCATCCCCTTAAAATTGTCTTTTTCATACAAATAGTTTTAGGCATTTAAGGTAGGGAAAAAGGCGCACCTGCATAATTATTTTTTTAGTGATTGTAACTTTCCTTCGTTTTAAAACGTACAACGGGTTTGATAGCAATCATTATTTTATGAGAAACCTTACAGACCGAAAATATTATATTGACTGGATTAGGGTATTGGCATTTTTTCTGTTGATTTTTTTTCATTGTGCCATGCCCTTTGTCATTTTTGGATGGGAAATTAAAAACAAAGAAACCTCTCTCGGCCTTAGCCGGCTTATCTGGTGGATGCACCAATGGCGCTTGCCTTTATTGTTTTTTATTTCAGGGGCAGGTATTTACTTTTCTCTCAAAAGCAGGTCTGTTATGGGTTTTGCGTGGGAGAGGGTAGTGCGGTTGTTTGTTCCCCTGGCCTTTGCCATGTTGTTTGTTATTCCTTTGCAGGTATATTTTGAAAAGCTCCAGGAAGGTTCCATTACAGGTTCTTATGCCAGCTTTTATCCCACTGTTTGGACTTTTATTCCTTATCCCGAAGGAACACTTAACTGGAGCCACATGTGGTTTGTAGTATACCTTTTTGTATTCTGCATTTTATTGTTGCCGGTTTTTGGGTTGTTTAAAATAAAGGCGATGGAAAAAATAAAAGCGAAGGTTTCCAATTTTTTGTCTTCGCCTTTTGGTGCATTTGTATTGGTGTTGCCACTCAAGTATTATTATTTCACCCTTTTTTTAAAATATCCAGAACAGCAAAGCCTGGTTGATGATTGGTTTCTTTTTGTTTTTTCACTTACACTTCTATTTTACGGATATCTTGTTGGCGGTAATACCCGTTTTTGGGAATCGTGTGAAAAATACCGTTTTTATTTTTTGGCAATAGCAGTTGTTTGTGTAAGCATGCTCTTTTATAAATACTGGTGGCATATGAGTGTGCCAAGAAAAAATTTTTTACCGCAAACACAAAACGAAATGTATTTGTATGGAACATTATGCGCCGCCCAAATCTGGACGATTATACTGGCAGCTTGCGGATTTGCAAAGAAACACCTCAACTTTAGCAATAAGTTTTTGCAATATGCCAACCATGCTGTATATCCGTTTTATATTTTGCATCAAACAATTATTGTAGCCACAGGCTATTATGTGGTGCAATGGCCGCTGCCTTTATTTATTAAGCTGATTATACTTGTACTGGTTTGTTTTTCTTTATTGGTGATTCTTTATCATTTTATCATCAAACGCTTTATACTTACCCGAATATTGTATGGCATGAAGCCGAAAGAAAAGAAAGTGAATGTCTGATATCTGATGTGATGATGTCTGATTTCTTTATTTAACGTTAGGTTGCCTGGTTAGTGATTTGATTCATTTTACAGTTCAAACTCCCACACGGTTTTGTAAACGCCGTGCTGTTCAATGTAAGTGAGAAATGCGTTGTAAAATGGATCTGCGCCAATGGTAGCGCTATCGCCAATTACAAATAATTTTTCTTTTGCCCTTGTAATAGCCACGTTCATGCGACGGTAATCTTTTAAAAAACCAATATCACCATCATCATTACTACGCACGAGCGATAAAATAATACATTCCTTTTCCTGCCCCTGGAAACTATCAATAGTGCTGATGCGCATTTGCGCAGGCAACACTTCTTTTGCAGCAGCAGCCTGCCCGGAGTATGGAGAAATAAAAGCTGTATCAGCAGGGTTAAGATTTTCCGTTTCTATTAATTTTTGCGCAAGTTGCAATTCGCCTTTATTCTGCAGGCTAACACCATCATTGCCACGTACTTCATTAAAACCAGAACCAGCAGTGTCTATAAAATATAAATGTCCGCCTGTGTTTTTAAGATGTGTAGCGGTTAGCAATAAGCCGTTATAAAAATAATTTCCTGAAAAACCAGCAATGGCTTCACGCATGCGGTATTGCGTGTTTAAAAGAAAAACGGGTTGCACAGTAGCAATGGCTGTTTCAAGTATGGATTGATTTAAACCCATTACAGCAGCTTCCTGGCTGATAACTGTTGGCGGAAGTTGCAAATGATCCCCGGCCAGTACATATTTCTGTGCCAATGGTAATATGCACCATGCTAGCGGTTCAATACACTGGCCGGCTTCATCAATCACAAGCGTATGAAAATTGAGGCGATTGATTTTTGCATCGTACAAACCAATCGGTGTGCCCGCTATAACACTCGCTTCAGTAAATAATTTTTCTTCATTGTATGCCTGTAGTTTTTTTATTTCTGTTCTTATGTTTTTTACTTCTTTAAATAAAAGATTGCGCTGTTCCCTTTCAGCTTTGCCAAAATGTTTTTTATACTTAAGCGCCATCTTCCTGAATTCTTCAGCACGTATTTTCAACTGCTTAATTTCTTTTTGCTGCTTGCTATTGTTCAACCGGCCTTCAGGCGTATGCATAAAAATGGTTTCATCCACTTTACTTGTATTGCCTACTCTTAGTACATGAACGTTTTGTTGTATCAGGCCTTTTGCAATATTGTCAACCGCAGTATTGCTTGGGGCAGCAACTAAAACTTTTTCGCCTGCTTTTATTAATTGCACAATAGCTTCAATAAGCGTTGTTGTTTTGCCGGTGCCGGGCGGGCCATGCACAATGGTAATGTTTGTGTTTTCAGCAATAGCATTTATAGCCTTGTGCTGACTTTCATTCAAATGCTTATTAATAAATTGAAGTGAAGTCTTATGTTGTTCTGGTAACTGATTTGTTGTGGCGGGTTCGCCATGCAATTGTTCAAATAAACGGAACAATGGTTTATTGCCTTCTAACTCTTCAAGCACTTTTTTCATTATCGTAGTAGTGCGTTGGTCGGGTGCAAGTTTAATGCCCACACCATTGTCTTCTATCCAATCCGGAAAGTCTGGCGCAAACAACCTGAATTCACCTGCTTTGCCATCCATATTCATCAGTATACCTTTAACCGGTTCTTCGCCAGTAATGAAGCATTCTATAGCAGCGCCGTCCCTGAATAACCCCGTCTCTGCAGGAAAATTTATTCTGAAACTGATTTCCGGATAATCTGCATAGCCAAAGTTCTTTCGGGTAACAGTGATTGGGTGCAATGCAAGTCCTTCTGCTTTTAATGATTTAAGCGTATGCTGCTGATCGAGGCTAAACCTTTTTACCTGTTCTTTTTCTTCGAGGTTTATGCACTGCAATAGCTTTTTTATATAGGGATGGGTAACCGCCATGCGGTGAAAATACTTCATTAGTTCTTAAATCTTAGTCCCTGTTTTATATTTTGGAGTTCATAGTTTCGGGTTCATAGTTCGATAGTTTATAGTTCTTTGTCCGGAGTCGCTGAATTAAAGCAGTTATGTTTCGTAGGAACGCTTGTTGCTAAAGGTTATACAAGGAATTAGCATGTAATCTTCGGGATAATTTTTTGTCGGTCTAGACGTTATTAAAACGGTTGTCTATCAATCTCTGTAAACCAATATCCATGAAACCGAAATCAAAACCCAAAACCGCCAAAGAAAAAGCCATTGCAATTTATCTTGCATCAAGCCTTGGCGTAAAGAAAACAAGGTATAGCAAAGCAAGCGTTGCCATTCAGAAAAAGCTGGAAGAAATAAAAAAAGAAAGCAAAATGCCTGCGGCGATTAACAACAATGTTTCTCTTTTTCGCTACAAAGTATAAACGTTAAATCTTTACGCTTTCAACGCTAGCTTCACATTAATGCAATAGTTTTTATTGAGCTTTCCATTATTTGTATTATCTTTGTGGCTCTTAATGTTAGTGCTTTCTCCGTTTGTGATGTAGTTCACTCTTCTCCAAATCAGCAACCGCTAAAACTAAGGCAGATAAAGTATCAACCTGATTTTGATAGCCTTATCATATTTTTTACGAAAACAATTTTAAACGTGTTATTTAACGAGTTACAGCTCATTGAGCCTGTATTACAGGCATTGAGCAATGAAGGATATACAAATCCTACACCCATCCAGGAAAAATCTATTCCTGTTATTTTACAAAAAAGAGATCTTTTAGGTTGTGCGCAAACAGGCACCGGTAAAACGGCAGCGTTTACCATTCCTATTTTGCAGTTAATGTACCTGCAGCAAAACAATCAACCTAATCATAAGATTAAAGCATTAATTCTTACGCCAACCCGTGAACTGGCTATACAAATTGGCGAAAGCATTGAAGCATATGGCCGTTTTCTGCCATTGCGCCACCAGGTAATTTTTGGCGGTGTTTCACAAAACATCCAGGTGCAAAATATTAGAAGGGGCGTAGACATTTTGGTAGCCACACCAGGGCGTTTACTTGATCTTATGCAACAAGGATTTATTTCATTACGAGATATTGAATATTTCATCCTTGATGAAGCAGATCGTATGCTTGACATGGGCTTTGTGCACGATGTAAAACGCATTATTGCCAAACTTCCCGCAAAGCGGCAGACGTTATTTTTCTCTGCAACTATGCCACCGGAAATTCAGCAACTTGCCAACGTACTATTGCATAACCCCGTGAAAGTAGAAGTTACTCCACCTGCATCAACTGCAGATTTGATTGAGCAGTCTGTGTACATCGTAGACAAGCAAATGAAAAAATCATTGCTGATACATTTGTTGCAGGATCAGTCTATAGAAACTGCATTGATCTTTACACAAATGAAGCATGCAGCAGATAAACTTTCCCGTACACTCAACGGTGCAGGCATCCGCACAGAAGCTATTCATGGAAATAAATCGCAGAATGCAAGGCAGGCAGCGCTGGCAAATTTTAAAGCAAAACGCACACGTGTATTGGTAGCAACAGATATTGCTGCACGTGGTATTGATATAGACGAACTTGCACATGTTATCAATTACGAGTTGCCTAATGTTCCGGAAACATATGTGCACCGTATTGGCAGAACAGGCCGTGCAGGCGCTAGCGGAAAAGCTATTTCTTTTTGCGATAGCAGCGAACGGGTATACCTGAATGATATTGAAAAGCTGATAAAGAAAAAAGTCCCCGTAGCTGTTGCAGAAAATTTTGTACCTGTAGCTATGCCGGAACCAGCTGCAAAACAACATCATTCTACTGTTTTTAATAAAACAAAGAATAGAAACAACAACAATAACAGGAACAATCACACAGCAAACAGGAATAACGGCAATAACAACAGGCCGGCAAGAAAATTTGCGCCTAAGTCAATGGCCAGTTAATTTTTGAGGGTTGAATATGCTTAGCATCTTTTAATATTTATTCCGACTTAATAATAAATAGCATGATATTTTTCATGCTATTTTTGTTTGCAGAATGTTTTGATCAATTTATAAAACCAGCATAGCTAATGAGACATTTTTTTGTTTTTATATTGATTTGTCTGTTCACAACGGCTTATAGTCAGCAGGCAGATATGGTTTTCAGCAACGCCACTATTATAAATATTGAAACCGGAACCTACGCATTTCAGCAGGATATTCTTGTGAAAGGGAATATTATTTCAGGGATTGTTAAGCATAGCGATAAGTACACTGATAAAGTAAAAGTTGTTGATGCTTCCGGTAAATTTATTATTCCCGGCCTTTGGGATATGCATATGCATTTTGGCGGTGGCGATTCTTTACTCGGTGAAAACAAAAATCTTTTGCCATTATTTATTGCCAATGGAATAACTGCTGTGCGAGATGCGTCGGCAGATATAAGTGGCGCTGTATTACAATGGCGCGGAGAAATTGCATCAGGAAAATTGTTCGGCCCCACCATTTTTACATCTGGCCCCAAACTGGAAGGCATTAATTCTATATGGATTGGCGACCTTGAAGTAGGCTCAATAGACGAAATGAAAAAAGCAATGGATTCATTACAGTCTTTAAAAGTAGATTTTATAAAAATAACAGACAATACCATTAAGAAAGATGTATACCTGGCTGCAATAAGAGAAGCAAGAAAGCGTGGGTTTAAAATTTCGGGGCATATTCCCAACTCCGTTACCATGCAGGAAGTTTTAGATGCAGGAATTTCTTCTGTAGAACATATGGGTTATGTATTAAAAGCAGGCGCAAAAAATGAAGAAGCTATTGCAATAGATTTTTCTAATGGAAAGATAACTGCAAAAGAAATCATGCCGCTTGTTTTAAAAAATTTTGACAGCGCCTATGCAATGCAGGCCTATCGCAAAATAGCTGCACACGGCACTGCTGTTACGCCTACACTTTCTATTAGCCGTGTTGTTACTTATCTAGACCAGGAAGATCACTGGAAAGATGACTATCTCAAATATATTGGTCAGGGTTTAAAAAATACCTATTGGTGGCGTGTGAAAAGAGCAGCGGGAGATAGTAAAGAAGCTATTGCGTTGAGACATGCAGTGTTTGAAAAATCAGCATCGCTATTGCCCATGCTGCACAAAGCGGGTGTTACAATTTTAGCAGGCACAGATGCAGGATACTTGAATTCGTTTGATTACCCCGGTGAATCATTGCACACAGAACTTGCGTTAATGGTACAATACGGCTTAACGCCGCTGCAGGCATTACAGGCAAGCATTATTAACGGGCCACATTTTTTTGGGAAAGAAAAACAATATGGAAAAGTTGCCAAAGGCTTTTATGCAGATTTTATTTTGCTTGATGCAGATCCATTAAAAGACATTAGCAATACCAAGAAAATAAATGGCGTAATTGTTAAGGGCAAATATTTATCGCGACAATCATTAGATGCATTGCTCGACGAAATAAAAGTAAAGGCTGCTGCAAGTCCTTTTAAAAGTATTGAATAGGTTTTGCAAGATGAACGCAATCCAATTGTTTTATAAAAGGGATCAATTACTTTCGCGGCATGGCTTTATTACAGTTGACCGGCGTATATAAACGTGAAAAAACTGCTTTTACAGTAAGCGATATCAGTTTTACGCAGGAGCCTTTGCAAAAAATTGCCATTGCAGGAGAAACCGGTTCCGGTAAAACAACTTTGCTAAAAATGATTGCAGGCTTGCTGCAGCCAGATGCCGGCGAAATAATTTTCCAGGGTAAAAACGTTCGTGGGCCGAATGATCAACTTATTCCCGGTCATGCTGGCATTGCTTATCTCAGTCAGCATTTTGAATTGCGCAACAATTACTGGGTACACGAAATACTTTCTTATGCCAATGAACTATCGCAGGAAGATGCGGATGCTTTATATAAAATTTGCAGGATAGATCATTTATTAAACAGGAGAACAGATCAATTATCTGGTGGAGAAAAACAGAGAATTGCATTGGCAAGATTGCTTATTGGTTCGCCAAAATTGTTATTGCTAGATGAGCCTTTTTCTAATCTCGATACCACACATAAAACAATTATTAAGTCGGTAATAAATGATATCAGTAACAAACTCAACATTAGTTGCATTATGGTATCGCATGATGCACCGGATACTTTGCCATGGGCCGATACAATTATGGTGATGCAGGATGGAAAAATAATACAACAGGCGGCTCCTGAAACTATTTACAAGAAACCTGTGAATGAATATTGCGCCGGTCTTTTTGGTGCTTACAATATAGTGAATGTGGAAGATGCCGGTTTATTGAATGATATTTCTATAGCTAATATAAAAGATAGAAAACTATTGGTGCGTCCGGAAGCTATTGCTATCAATAATGGAAAGAAGGGCTTGGTTGCTGTTGTTCAAAGTGTTTCATTTATGGGAAGCTATTATATTATTGAGGCCGATACTGGTAAGCAGTTAGTAAAAGTGAAATCGGATAACAACAGGTTTTCTGTAAATGAAAAAATAACACTTTCTATTTCACCGGAAGCAGAATGGTTTATATAAAAGTTGCGCCTTTTTTTTATTGCTAACTACTTTTTTAGATAAAATGAATTTTGCACTGCTGAATATTTTTGCGTCATACAGTACAATTAACTGGGTGCTTATTGCACTGGCTGCATTTATTATTGGCTTGTCAAAAGCGGGTTTAAAAGGGATTGACATGCTTAATGTAACTCTTATGGCTATCGTATTTGGCAGCAAAGCATCTACCGGTATTGTATTGCCTTTGCTTTGTGCAGCAGATATAATGGCGGTAATGTATTATCATCGTCATGCACAATGGCCGCTTTTCTGGCGGCTTGTTCCATGGATGATGGCAGGCATTCTCATTGGCGTTTTCACCGGTAAGGATTTAAATGAAGTGATCTTCAGAAAAATTATGGCGGTTATTATTATGCTTACTGTAGTCATAATGATTACAATGGAAATCCGCAAAACAATAATTGTCCCTTCTAATAAATTTTTTACTGCAGGCATGGGCTTAATTTCAGGCTTTACCACCATGCTAGGCAATCTTGCTGGCGCATTTTCCAATATTTATTTTCTTGCCATGCAACTGGCAAAAAATAATTTTATTGGTACAGCGGCATGGGTATTTCTTGCCATGAATTTTTTTAAACTTCCTTTTCAGATATTTTACTGGAAAAATATTACTGCTGCAACACTTGCTACAGACCTTGTATTATTGCCAGCACTGGCTATTGGTTTCTTTGCCGGTTTAAAAATTACTGCGGCAATTAAAGATGATAGCTATCGTAAACTGGTAATTGTATTAACACTGATTGGTGCAGTGTTTATATTTTTAAGGAGATGAGAAAAGCTATGATTTTCTATGACCCTATTGATCCTATGTGGTTAGGAAAATATTTACCACATAGGCACAATAGGTGCAATAGAAGCACAATAGAAAATCATTATTCTTTACCTTAGCATTATGGACAAACTTTCTTTCTGGCATAAACTCGCATTTATAGCTAATCTTTGCTGGGCGGCTACCTGGTTAATCAGGTATAACCTGCTTGTTCCTAATAAAGATTTACAATCAACTATTATTGTTACAGGGTTCTTCATTGCGATTATTGTAAACTTGCTGGTAAACTTGATCACAGGCATTTATTGGTTTCGCAAAACACTGGCTGGTAAAGTGCCACGCTGGTTGCTCGTTATCAATTTTATTTTCTTAATTGCTCAATTATATATGTATATCAAATGATCAACGGCATCCTTAAAGACAAACCAACTAAACTGTTTATTTTTTTTACTGCTTTTTTTGTTGCCAATGCTTTGATTGCTGAGTGCATAGGCGGTAAACTTTTTTCTCTTGAAGGTTTATTGGGTATTTCGCCTGCCAACTTTACACTGTTTGGTCAATCAGGATTAAACTTTACACTTACCTGCGGTGTATTACTATGGCCGCTTGAATTTGTAATGACAGATGTGGTAAATGAGTATTATGGACCCAAAGCAGTGAGGCGAATATCTTATACTGCTGTTGCGCTAATTTCTTATGCCTTTCTCATGTTTTACCTGGCTATTCATTTACCACCTGCAAGTTTTTGGATAACCAGCAATGCTGATAGTGGCGTACCCAATATGCAGGATGCTTTTAATGGCGTATTTGGTCAGGGCATGCGCATTATCGTAGGTAGCCTTGTAGCATTTCTTGTTAGCCAGATTGTAGATGTAACCGTTTTTCATCGTATTAAAAAAATTACCGGAGAAAAAAAGGTTTGGTTGCGGGCAACAGGATCCACTCTTGTATCTCAATTGGTAGATAGTTATATCGTATTGTTTATTGCGTTCAGCGGCAAATTTACCTGGCAACAAATACTGGCTATTGGAATGATGAATTATATATACAAAGCTTTAATGGCTATCATTCTTACTCCGCTGATTTATTTTATTGAAGGCAGGATTGAAAAATACCTAGGCCATGAAACTACAAAGCAAATGAAAGCGGCGGCAATGGGGAAAGATAATAGTTAAGAGGTATTAGATGGTTATTTCGTGACGACACGAACCAAGGCGGTAGGTAAGAAAAGCTACAAGCTGTTAGCTATTAGCTGCAAGCTAGCATTCTCGAAGAAACAACCCTTGTGTATCGCCTTAAAAGGGATTTATCATAAAATATATTAGTGAAGATCTCAGCAACTTCGTAATTAATTATTAAAACCTCTCTGTGCTTCTCTGTGGAACCTATGTCTACGTGGTAAGAAAAGCTGCAAGCTAGCAGTTTCGAAGAAACAACCCCTGTGTATTGCCTTAAAAGGGATTTATCATAAAATATATTAGTAAAGATCTCAGCATCTTCGTAATTAGTTATTAAAACCCCTCTGTGCTTCTCTGTGGAACCTATGTCTCCGTGGTAAGAAAAGCTGCAAGCTAGCAGTTTCAAAGAAACAACCCCTGCGTATCGCCTTAAAAGGGATTTATCATAAAATATATTAGTGAAGATCTCAGCAACTTCGTAATTAGTTATTAAAACCCCTCTGTGCTTCTCTGTGGAACCTATGTCTCCGTGGTAAGAAAAGCTGCAAGCTAGCAGTTTCGAAGAAACAACCCTGTGTATCGCCTTAAAATGGATTTATCATAAAATGTATTAGTGAAGATCTCAGCAACTTCGTAATTAGTTATTAAAACCCCTCTGTGCTTCTCTGTGGAACCTATGTCTCCGTGGTAAGAAAAGCTGCAAGCTAGCAGTTTCGAAGAAACAACCCCTGTGTATCGCCTTAAAAGGGATTTATCATAAAATATATTAGTGAAGATCTCCGCATCTTCGTAATTAGTTATTAAAACCCCTCTGTGCTTCTCTGTGGTACACGTGTCTCCGTGGTTAAAAAAAAGCTGCAAGCCATTAGGTACAAGCTTTAGCCGTTTCGAAGAAACACTCCGTGTTATCGCCTTAATAGATTTTACCGTGAAAGTTTGTTCAATTAAACGCTTGTCTTCGCTATAATGTAGATAACCCCGTGCTTCTC
The DNA here is from genome assembly GCA_044227095.1 of Chitinophagaceae bacterium. Taxonomy (GTDB): domain Bacteria; phylum Bacteroidota; class Bacteroidia; order Chitinophagales; family Chitinophagaceae; genus JACMLD01. The sequence goes on from JBGAFV010000001.1 coordinate 3,869,096, forward strand.
TGTGTTCCCACTGTCTCTGTGGTTAAAAAACTACAACTGCTTCTCCATTACATAATCATTCATAAAATACCCATTGCCAATATCAATATCTTCTTCTCTTGTAACAGCAAAACCAAATTTCTCATAAAAGGTTTTTGCATTATTGTCCCGCTTTACATTTAGTATAAGCGTAGTGGCGTTAAACTTTTTTATGTGCTCTGTTACAGCATTAATAAGTGCCCGGCCAAGTCCTTTTCCCTGTATATCTGATCTTACATAAATTTTATGAAGTTTATAAACGCCGTCTTCTTTTATTTGTGAAAACGATGCAAAACCCAATGGCTCATTATCCAGCTCAGCAATAAGAAAAGTATGCCCCTGTTGTTGCATCTGGTTTTGTAATGCTGATGGGCTATAGATCAACTTTAACACGTAGTCAAGTTTATCGGCAGACATCAGGTTGCCGTATGTTACAGGCCATACCTGGTAAGCAAGTGATCTTATAATTTCAATATCTTCCACATCTGCGTGGCGTATCATTACTTCATTCTCCATATTAAACCTGGTTATTTCTTTTTTCAAAATCAAGACGTGATAATTCGCGGTGCAGCCTTATAGAACGAAGGCTGAAGCGTACAGCAAAATAATAAGAGACAATAGCACCTGCAAAAAGTAATCCATTGCTTACATATGCGCCAACAATAACACTGCCTTGCAGTAACAGAAAAAAATCGAAAGCGCCATGAAAAAACATAGCAAGCAATAATCCTGCAATCATGTAAAAAGCAGATTTCTCTTTATTGAATTTTGCAAGGCCAATATAATAACCCATCGCGGTACCAAATGTTGCATGTGCCGGAACAGATAAAAACATGCGCATAACTGCAGTGCCAAATCCATGCTGCTGCACATAGCCTATATTTTCAAGTGTAGCAAAACCCATCGCCACCATTACAGAATAAACAATGCCATCAAAAGGTTCATCGAAAAACTTTTTTGGGTAAGCATATAGTTTAACCATTAAAAATTTGCTGCCTTCTTCACTGCCGGCAACAATAATAAAAGCCCAGAAAGCATAAAATGGAACAGATGAAAATGCATTGGTATCGCCAAATATTTTTTTGCAGGCAAGTTGTATGGCGATTGCGGGCAAAGTGCTAAGCATGCCCAATAAAAAAGAACCCAGCAAATACCTTTTCGGTTCTTTATCGTAACTATCCATACGGTAGATGTATAAAATAATGGCAAGGCCCGGGGCAATTGACAATGCGAGCAGGAGCATCAGCTTTTTTAGTTAATATTGATAACAATTTACAAAGGGTAACTTATATTTAAGGATTAACCTACAAAATCTTCTTCACATTCTTATGAAGTCAGTTATTTGTTTTGCGTTTGGTCTGTTTCTTATACATCATATGAATGCACAGCGTTTTGGGGGCAACCCGCCTTCACAAAAATGGCAGCAGGTAAACAATGATGCAGCAAGGGTAATTTTTCCAAAAGGAATGGATTCGTCTGCAGCAAGAATTGCGGCAGTGGCAGGTATGTTGCGCAATAATACTTTACCAACCATTGGTGAGCGTACAAAAAAGATAAACATTGTTCTTCATCCCAATACTATTATTTCAAATGGTTATGTAGCACTTGGGCCTTTTCGCAGTGAATTTTATCTAACGCCTTCTCAAAATAGTTTTGAACTGGGAAGTGTTCGCTGGCAGGACATGCTGTCTATTCACGAATACAGGCATGTACAACAGTATAATAATTTCAACGTTGGGCTTTCTCATGCATTCCGTATTTTATTTGGAGAGGAAGGCCAGGAGTTTGCCAATGCACTTGCTGTGCCTAACTGGTTTTGGGAAGGAGATGCTGTTTACCAGGAGACATTGGTAAGTGAACAGGGCAGGGGCCGATTACCTTTTTTTTATGACGACTACCGTTCATTGTGGCTGGCAGGGAAAAATTATAGTTACATGAAATTGCGCAATGGTTCTTTGCGTGATTTTACACCTGATCATTACCGGCTTGGTTATATGATGGTTGCTTATGGAAGAGAAAAATATGGCGATGAGTTCTGGAAAAATGTTACGCATGACGCTGCGTCGTTCAAAGGTCTTTTCTATCCATTTCAGCATGCTGTAAAAAAGTATACTGATAAAAGCTTTACTGAGTTTACCAAAGATGCGATGGATTATTTTAAGAGTCAATCAGTATCGCAACCCGAGGTAAAGGAAACGCACAAGCATTTTATTGCCGACCAGGAATTTCCTGCATTTACAGGTAACGGAGTAAATATAATTTATCTAAAATCGAGTTATAAAAAACTTGCAGCTTTTGTTGAAAAATCAGGCGAAACAGAAAGAGTTATCCGTGTAAAAGATCTTTCTACCGATAACCAGTTCGATTACCACGATGGTAAAATTGTTTATGCTTCTTATCGTCCCGCTGCAAGATGGGGCTGGAATGATTATAATGAATTGCAGGTACTGGATGCAGCTAGCGGTGTACAAAAAACAATTACACGCAGATCAAAATATTTTTCTCCTGCTTTTAGCCCGGACGGAAAAAGCATTGTTGCTGTTGATGTGCAGCCGGGCAAACTAAGTGTATTGCATTTGCTGAACACAGAAACAGGAGGGTTAATTAATGCATTGCCCAACCATGATAGCTTATTTTATACTTATCCAAAATTTGTTAATGAAAAACAACTGGTAGCTGCCGTTAGAAAACCATCAGGACAAATGGCACTGGCGTTAATCAACACCAATGATGGTACTGTAGATTATCTAACAAAAAATTCATACCGTGTATTGGGTAATCCATTTGTACAACAGGATACGGTTTATTTTACTTCTGCGGATAATGGTTACGACAGGCTTTTTGCAATTACGTTAAAAGATAGAAAACTATTTCGTTTGGCTATTACTGCAAAGGGTATAGGTGTTTACCAACCTGCTGTTACGGATGGTAAAATAATTTTTACAAGTTTTACTGCATATGGCTACCGTTTGCAGGAAGAAAATAAAAATAATTTTGGTTGGAATGAAGTAACCGACGAACAATGGCAACAACCTATCAATACATTTAAAATTGATCTCTCTAAAAACGGTGCTGCGGGCCTTCTTGGAAAAGTTAATGCAATACCGGCAATAAGCCCTCAAAAATATTCTCAATTAACTGGGCTGTTTAATTTTCATAGCTTATTGCCATATGTTACTGACCCGGATTATAAACTTTCGCTGGTTGGTAATAACGTACTTAATACAATGCAGTCAGAATTGTTTGGTGCTTATAACCGGGACGAAGGCTTTAAACAAATTGGCGCAAACTTTACTTATGGCGGGCTGTTCCCTTATATAAATCTTGGTACCAGTTATATTTTTGATAGAAGAGATTTTTTAAGTACGGGTCAACCGGTTTATTGGAATGAAGGGCAGGTAAATGCTGGTTTAAGCGTTCCATTAAACTTGAGCAAAGGAAGAAGCATAACAAATCTTACTATTGGCGCCGACTATGTTATAAAGAGTATTTCGTTTAAGGGTGCTTATAAGGATACGCTTATTCATCATAATGTTCCTTTTGAAAGTCATGTAGGATATATCAACAGTTATATTTCGTTTACACACCAGGTACAAACAGCAAGACAGCATATATATCCGCGGATTGCGCAATCCATTTATATCAATTACCGCAATGCAGTAGATGGCGCACAAGGCCATCAATTTCTTGTTTCGGGCAATTTTTATTTTCCGGGATTTGCTTATACACATAACATTGTTCTGGGACTTGCGTATCAAAACAGGGATACACTTCGCTCAACTTCTTTTTCCAATAGTTTTCCTTTTTCCCGTGGTTATACAGTTCCTAACCTCCGCAACATGTACAAATGGGGAATTAATTATCATTTGCCATTGGCATATCCAGATTTTGGTTTTGGCAATATTGTATACTTTCAGCGCATACGTGCCAATGCTTTTTATGATTTTACCAGGGCGGGTGAGGTTATTTACCGCAACGGTTTAAGAACCACTGAAAATTTTAGATCTACCGGAGTAGAAATATTCTTTGATACAAAGTGGTGGAATGAACTGCCGCTGAATTTTGGTTTCCGTTACAGCCATTTGCTAGATCCTGATTTGTATGCAGGTGCTAACTCCGGTTCAGAAAGATTTGAATTTGTACTACCCGTTAATTTGTTTCAACGCTAGGAGAAAGCTGTTAGCCTTTAGCTATTGGTAGTGGTTAATTAAATGTAGTGCATACAAAATCTATGACCTTAGTACACTGTGCATCTTTGTGTTCACTATGTCCCCGTGGTTAGGTTTTACAACGCAGCCAGGCTATCTTCAATAATCTTCAGCTTTGCTTCCGCATCAGCTTTTTTCTTTCTTTCTAATGCAATTACTTCCTCTTTGGCGTTCTGTACAAAACGTTCATTGCCCAATTTTTTTTCTACCGATGCTAAAAAGCCAACAAGGTGTTGTTGTTCTTTCAGCAAATCTTCTTTCTGATTGCCAGCTTGTACAGGAGCATCGGTAATTAAATAGAATTTGTCTTTTCCCATTACTACAGTAATGCCCTGGGGGATATTATCCTGTGTGTATTGTACACTTTTGGCATTAACTTGTTTAGCCAGTAAGCCTTCAATAATTAAATATTGTGCTTTATCATCTGGTTGTATGTGCAGGTCTATTGTATCTTTTGGTTTCAACCTTGCTTTGTTTCTTGCATCACGTATAGTAGTGATAGAGTCTTTTAATAAAGAACCTGTTGAAAGTATTTTTGCATCGGTTGCTTTAGGTGCTTCCAATTGTTTTACACAAAGGTCAATGGATTGCAACTGTAAAAGCTGGTAAATTTCCTCTGTAATAAAAGGCATAAAAGGATGCAGCAATTGCATTAGCTCTGTAAAGAAATATTCTGTTTTTCCCTGTATAGCTACGTCCATCAATTCTTCAAAACCAGGTTTTACCCATTCAAGGTACCAACTGCAGAAATCATCCCAAATAAGTGAATAGATCGTTTTTAAAGCCTCACTTAGTTTGAATTGCTTCATTAATGCATCTACGTCTGCCTTTGCTTCGTTCAACCTGTTTTCAAACCATTGCACGGCAAAACTATCTGCTAATGGTGCCTGCGTAAGGGCCTGTTTGCCCTGCCACATTTTTACCAGCTTCAGTGCATTCCATAATTTGTTATTGAAAAACTTTCCCTGCTCCAGTGATGATTCATCAAACAATAAATCATTGCCGGCAGGAGAAGAGATCATAATACCAAAACGAACAGCATCGGCGCCATAGTTATCGATCAGGCCCAGCAAATCAGGACTATTGCCCAATTGTTTGCTCATTTTACGGCCTTGCTTATCGCGGACCATGCCGGTAAAATAAACATCTTTAAAAGGCGCTTTTTGTTTAAATGCATAGCCTGCCATAATCATTCTGGCTACCCAGAAGAAAATAATATCTTGTCCCGTTACCAATGTGGTAGTAGGATAGTAGTAATCAATTTCTTTGTTGCCAGGGTGGCTAATTCCCTTAAATACTTCAATAGGCCATAGCCAGGAAGAGAACCATGTATCAAGTACATCTTCATCACGGGTAAGCTTTGCACCATTTGCTTTTGCAGATGCTTCTTCTTCGGTAGACGCTACATAACAATTACCTGCTTCATCGTACCATGCAGGTATCTGCTGTCCCCACCAAAGCTGACGACTAATGCACCAGTCTTTTATGTTTTCCAGCCAGTAGCTATAAGTGTTTTTTAATTTGGCAGGATGAAAAGTGATTTCATCATTCATTACTGCACTTAAAGTCTCCGGGTTTTTAGCCAGGAAGGTTTTCATATTGATAAACCATTGCAAGCTTAACCTCGATTCTATTACAGCACCTGTTCTTTCGCTGGTGCCTACCTGCCCTTTATAGTCCTCTGCTTTATCCAGTTGTCCGAGTTGAGCAATGTCTTCAGCAATCAGTTTTCTGAGTGCAAACCTGTCTTTTCCATTATACGCCAATACCTGTGCGGAAGGATTTTCATCCATTAAATCAACGGCAGTAAATTTCCCTTCGGCATCAAGTGTGTTCAATGCCTTAAGATTATGCTTTCTACCCAGTTCATTATCATTTTTGTCATGCGCAGGCGTAATCTTCAATGCACCCGTACCAAATTCTGCCTCTACATATTCATCTGCAATAATTGGTATTTTACGATTTATGATTGGCACAATCGCATGCTTGCCTACTAAAGAGGTATAGCGTTCATCTGTTGGGTTTACGCATATTGCCACATCGCCCAAAATAGTTTCAGGCCGTGTAGTGGCAACAGTAATAAATTGATTGCTGCCATCTGCCAGTGCATATTTTACATAATACAGCTTTGAATTTGTTTCTTTAAAAATTACTTCCTCATCGCTTAATGCAGTTTTGCCAACAGGATCCCAGTTTACCATTCTTAAACCGCGGTAAATAATTCCTTCATTGTATAATTGAATGAAAATGGAAATAACTGATTTGTAATAGTCATCATCCATGGTAAAACTGGTGCGGTTCCAATCGAGGCTGCAGCCGAGTTTTTTTAATTGCTGTAAAATAATGCCGCCATATTTTTCTTTCCATTCCCACGCATAACCAAGAAATTCCTGGCGGGTAAGCGATGATTTTGTTATGCCCCTTTCGCGAAGCATAGCAACCACTTTTGCTTCTGTGGCAATAGAGGCGTGGTCTGTACCCGGTACCCAGCAGGCATTGTATCCCTGCATGCGTGCACGGCGGACTAATATATCCTGTATAGAGTTGTTAAGGCAATGGCCCATGTGCAGCACACCGGTAACGTTGGGCGGTGGTATTACTATCGTGTATGCATCACGTCCGTCTGGCTTGCTGTTAAAATATCCTTTTTCCAGCCAATGAGAATACCATTTGTTTTCAACTTCTCCGGGTATAAAATTTTTGCTCAATTCCATAGTTAATCAGCCACTTATTTGGGTGGCAAAGGTAAGAAATGATGGCTGATTTTATTATGCCTGATGTGATCATGTCTGATTTCCAGATGTAGTAAGCAACGTCAAAAATTATGTCTGATTTCTTTGGTGCAAAATCGCTCACATTTTCCTGGAACATTGCAATAGGCTTATGTAATGTGCGCAATAACTACTGAGAAACAAATCAGACATCAGAGATTTGTCTGAAAAGCCAATTTTTTTAGCAAAATCTTCCTATTTTTAATACCCCAATCATGTATGCAATCATAGATATAGAAACCACAGGCGGCCACGCTACGGCTCATGGCATTACAGAGATTGCCATAATACTGCATAACGGAAGAGAAACAGAAGGCACATTTCATACACTCATTAATCCGCAGGTTTCTATACCAAGGCATATTACTGCGCTTACTGGTATTACAAACGAAATGTTATACGATGCGCCGTTGTTTAAAGATGTTGCAGATAAAATTTTTAATCTTTTACAGTACAGGGTTTTTGTTGCGCACAATGTAAACTTCGATTATTCTTTTATAAAAAACCAGCTTAACGATGCTGGTTACAATTTAACTGCAAAAAAACTTTGTACTGTGCGTATGGCAAGAAAAGTGTTGCCTGGTTATGCCAGTTACAGCCTGGGCAATCTTTGCCGGGAGCTAAACATAAGTATTACCAACCGCCACCGTGCTATGGGCGATGCACTTGCTACGGTTCAATTATTTGAAAAGGTTTTGCAGAATGATAGTAATGGGGTAGTAGCGGGAATGCTTAAAGGCAGAAGCAAGGAACAATACCTGCCGCCGCATTTGCCTGCACCGCAAATAGAACAATTGCCTGTTACGCCGGGTGTTTATTATTTCTATAACCAGAAAAAGAAAATTGTTTACGTAGGCAAAGCTGCTAACCTGCAGCAAAGGGTAAAAGGTCATTTTAGTAACAACGATGGCAGTAAGCGGAAGCAGGAATTTTTACGCAATATCTATGCTGTTTCCTGCAGGGTTTGCAGCAGCGAGCTATCTGCATTAATTCTGGAAAGCACAGAAATACGCAGGCTTTGGCCGCAGTACAACCGCAGCCAGAAAAAATATCATCATGAATACGGTTTGTATACTTATGAAGATCAAAATGGTTACCTGCGCCTGGTAATAGAGAAAAAGAAAAAACACCTTTTACCAGTGTATACATTCAATCTTTTACACGAAGGCCAGGTTTTACTAAGAAATATGATCAATGAATTTGAACTGAACGAAGCACTTTGCTTTGTAAAAAAAGGTGTAACACCTGTGGTAACTGATGTTGCAGCCCAATACAATGTAAAAGTGAAAAAAGCCATCAGTGCCCTGCATGAAAAGCTGCCAACATTTCTTTTAAGCGATGGGGAAGATGAAACTGCCAATTACTTTTTAATGGAAAAAGGAAGATTTGCGGGTATGGGGCAATTGCAAAAAGAAGCTGTCCGGGAAGACATAGAATCGATTAAGAATAAACTTACGGTTTACGCCGATAATGATTATATAAGAGGGTTGATTTACCAGTTTGCAGAAAAACATCCCGAAAAGAAAATAGAAATTTTGTCCCAATATTAAGCATTAGCAATCAATCGGGACAAAATTCAATAATTTAACCTTAGGGTTAAGAAGGTAAGCGTTCAGCGAGTGTAGAGTTTTAACTCCAGGCCATGTATGTTATAGTAGCGATGATAGCATACAATACAATAACAATCAAAGCGATTTTAAATCCACTGCTGTGTGACAAGTCAAGTTTCATAAATTTAATTTTTAAGCATGAACCAATAAATAGGGGATCGGGACTACGGTTTAGTCTTCAAAGGGGTGGGTCAACGGAAGGGTTTTTCCTTAGATTGCTGAATTAGCTAACGGGTTATGCCTTACTCAATTATAATATATCTATACTTATAAGTTCCACTAAGGTATTTACTTTCTTTTGTTGATGCAAGTTTTAGGGTATGATTTTTTATAAACGCCTGTTAAATACGAATTATTGTTATTTTAGATGCTTAATACCTAAACGAAACCCTTTATGGATAGACATTTGACCTCCTGGTATAGTCCTTCGCTCAATAAAGAAATGCCTATTGCAACTTACGGCAGTTATGGATTTGCCCTTCTTATGATTCCTACAGCAGCCGCAGACTATCTTGAGTATGAACGCTTTCAATTGATAGACCATATTGCCCAGTTTATTGATGCCGGTAAGGTAAAAGTCTTTTCAATCAACAGCATCAATACAGAAAGCTGGATGAACGACCATATGGATCCATACCACAAAGCCGTGCGTCAAAATCAGTTTAATAATTACGTGTACAATGAAGTGGTGCCTTTTATTCGTAATAATACCAGTTGGGAGACACCCATAATTACCTGTGGCGCTTCTTTTGGGGCTTTGCATAGTGCTAACCTGTTTTTTAAGCGGCCCGATATTATTAACGGTTGTCTTGCCATGAGCGGTGTGTATGATTTAACTGAGTATACCAAAGGTTATTATAACGATGATGTTTACTTTAATAGCCCCATTCACTACCTGCCAAATCTTACAGACCACGGAATTTTGGAGCAAATACGCAGGAGCAACCATATCCATATCTTAACCGGCAGCGGCGACCATGAAGATCCGGAAGCTAACAGAAGATTCGGCGGTGTCCTTTATAGCAAAGGCATTAACTATGAGCTTGATATTTGGGGGCATGAATGGAAACACGATTGGCCAACATGGAGGGCTATGCTACCCCATTATTTGGGAACAAGGTTTTGAGAAGAAATGGGATATTAGGATGCTTCTATTTTTTTAAGTAAAATAACGGCAAAGACCATTTAAAGCGATCTGCCAGCAGGCGGATTGCAAAAATTGAAATGATGCCAGCAACATAATCAAGGTTGTCTGAAAAATGCAATGCATGTAAAAGGAAAAATAACAATCCCCCTGCAATGCAAGCAGATGCATAAATTTCTTTTTGAAAAATCAAAGGCACTTTATTCAGCAATACATCACGCAAAACACCACCAAAGCAGGCTGTGATAGTGCCAATTGTAATACAGATGCCTATGCTTAGGTTATGCTGAATAGCTTTTTGTATACCTATCATTGTAAAAAGCCCCAAGCCTGCTGCATCAAAAAGAAATAATAAGCGATCAAATTTTTTTAGTGTTGTTCCAAAAAAAATAGCAGCAACAATGCTGATGACAATCACCCATGCAATGGTATTGTTGGTTAGCCAGGCAACAGGCAAATCGCCTAATAAAATATCTCGTATTGTTCCGCCACCAATTGCTGTAACAAAAGAAATGATAACCACGCCCAAAGGATCTAGCTTTCTTTCCATGGCAGCAAATGCGCCGGAAACAGCAAAGCTGAATGTGCCCAACACGTCTATAGCAGTAATAAAATTGAAAGGCATGATTGCAAATGTAAAGGACTATGAGGAAGAAAGAAAAAGGGAAGTTCTTGTTATTGCATCATTCTTTGCTTTTTTTAAGCACTCTGTTTTTAATAATCAACGGTCAACGAACAATGCCCAATTTTCAATAGCAATACGATACTGGTTGAGTCCTGGTATTGTACATCGCTCATTTATTTTTATGCTGGAAATAGCCGATAGCTTTTATCATTCAGTCCGCAATGATTTTACAGGATTACCCAGCGCTGCTTTAATACTCTGGTAGCTGACGGTAAGCAGTGCAATGATAATGGTAATAATTGCCGCAATGCCAAACATCCACCATTGAATGCTGATTTTGTAGGCAAAATTTTGCAGCCACATGTTCATGCTATACCATGCCGCAGGAAAAGCAAACAACATTGCTATACCCACCAGTTTTAAAAATTTTCCTGAGAACAGTGCCACTATATTGGAAACAGAAGCACCCAGTACTTTGCGTACACCAATTTCTTTGGTGCGTTGTGCTGCCATAAATGTAGCCAGGCCAAAAAGACCAAGACATGAAATAAAAATAGCCAGGAATGCAAAAACATTGGACAGTGTGCTTACCATGGCTTCGCTTTTATACAATCGTTCAAATTCCTGGTCGGAGAACTGGTAAGTAAATGGAATTTTTGGGTTGATGGATTTACAGGTTTTTTCAAGACTGGCAATAGCTTGTCTGGTCTGGCCGGCCCTGGTTCTTATAAGAATGGTGCCCCATCCCCATTTCTCATCAAGCCTTACAATCAACGGATCAATTGACTGGTGCATTGAATTAAAATGAAAATCTTTCAGCACGCCAATAATTTTACCGGTGCGTTTTCCCCAAATAATATTCTGGCCAACTGGTTGCTGATAACCGATACGCTTTGCAGCGGTTTCATTGATAATAAACGAGAGGGAATCAGTTCCCAATTCAGCAGAAAAATCGCGGCCATCCTGCAATTGTAATTTCATTGTGTTCACAAAATCATAGCCTACTACAGCGTCGGCAAAACCGATGGTCAGGTTGGGATCTTTTCCGGGCCAGCTGATACTTGTTGTGTGATGTTCTATAATGGTAGGCGAGTTTCTCATTTTTGAAATGCTGCCTATGCCCGGCATTTTTCCGGCTTCTTCCTTAAACAGCGAATAGTTTTTTATCAGTTCACCCTCAATAGGAATATATACCAGGTTTTCCCTGTCATAACCAAGGTTTTTTGTCTGGATATAATTCATTTGTTTGTAGATGACTATCATACCAACAATCAGCATAATGGAAAGTGCAAATTGAAACACAACGAGACCTTCGCGGAAAAAAACGGCGCTGCGACTAAACTTCAAGCCACCTTTTAAAATTTTTACAGGCTGAAGCGAGGACAGGAACAATGCAGGGTAACTACCGGCAACAAAACCAGTAACAATAAATAAACCAGCTAAAGCAGCCCAGAATAAAGGTTGCATAACGGGAATGGACAAGTGTTTTCCAGTAAGGGTATTAAAAGCTGGCAATAGTGCAGCCGTTGCTACAATAGCAATAAGTATTGAGAAAAACGTAAGCAACATTGCTTCTCCTATAAATTGACCAATAAGTGACGAACGAAGGGCTCCAATCACTTTTCTCAATCCAACTTCTTTTGCACGTTTGGCAGAACGGGCAGTTGCAAGGTTCATAAAATTAATACACGCAATCAGGAGAATAAAAATGGCAACCAGTGTAAATAAATGCACGTATTCAATCCGACCGCCAGCCGGCAGACCATTTTTAAAATTGCCATGCAGGTATTTTTCAGAGAAAGCTTGCAAACCGAGTTCGGTAATAAAGCTTTTATCTTTTGCCTGGTAACGGTAGATAAAGTCTTTAATTTTTGCTTCCACTTTTTTAGGGTCGGCATTTTTTTGTAATTGCACAAAGGTTGAAGGGTCTGTATTGCCCCAATTTTTCGTCCAGTTATTTTCCTGGAGAAATGCAGTCCATGATCTTAAAAAGTCAAACTGTAGCGATGAGTTGGCAGGTATATCTTCAAATACAGCGGTAACCATCAGATCATTCTTGTTTTCAAAGCGAATGGTTTTGCCGATGGCTTTTTCGGGGCTTCCAAAAAACTGTGTCGCCATCTTCCGGGATATGGCAATTGATTCATTTTTCGTTAATGCATCTGCCTTTTTACCCTGCAAAAGCGGGAAGCTGAACATCTCAAAAAAATCGGCGCCTGCAAAAGAGCCATTCATTTTTAATATCTTTTCATTGGCTTCAAAATTATTAAGTGCACCGGGCGCAGAAGCGTTTTCTATACCACTTGCATAGCCTATTTCAGGTATTACCCTTTTTAATTCTTCAGCCAGCAATCCCTGTGTTGGATAACTGGCTTCATTTTTACCGTCATAAAAATTGCGTTCGTATACCTGGTACAATTGTTTGCCATTTGCGTGAAAGCCATCAACATTGCGTTCATCCTGCACCCAAAGTATTATCAGCAGGCTGCATGTCATGCCGAGGGCAAGCCCAAGAATATTAATGGTTGAAAAGGCTTTATTGCGAATAAGATTGCGCCAGGCAATTTTGAAATAGTTCTGCAGCATAAAATGTTTTTTAGGTATAACCTCTGGCAATTAACCGGGGTTATTTAATAATAATATTAGAAGGGATGGTAGTTGAAGTTATACATGTACAGTAAAAAAAGTGCCACATTCCGCAACCACTAGTATTGAAGGCATTATATACAGAATGGTATTGGGTTTGTGCGCTTTTGATACACCTGTTGTCCGATGGTGAACAAGATCAAAAGAAGCGAAAGGGGAAAAGTAAAGCTTGCTTTTATAGTTGCCATATTGATCAGATAAGTTCATTCAATAATCCAATAAACTTTTCCCTGTCTATCATTTTTGCGCCGAGGCTTTCTAAATGAGAAGTGTATACCTGGCAATCTATTAGTTGAACATTTTCTTTTTGCAAAACCTGTACGTAATTAATAAAAGCATATTTGCTTGCATTGGCCATTTTGCTAAACATGCTTTCGCCAAAGAATACACGGCCCAGTCTTATGCCATAACAACCACCCACCAATTCTCCGTTATGCCATGCTTCCGCACTATGCGCATAACCAAGCTGGTGTAATTTTATGTAAGCGGATTGTACTTCTTCCGTAATCCAGGTGCCGTTCTGGCCTTTGCGCAGCGTTGCTTTGCAGTTGGTAATTACATCAGCAAAAGCCTTGTTTACCGTAAAAGCAAAAGCATTCTTTTTAAGCAATTGTTTCATGCTGCTGCTAACTTTTAATTCTGCCGGAAACATTACAAATCGTGGATCGGGGCACCACCATAAAGGAATATCTCCATCAAACCAGGGAAAAATGCCACTGCGGTAAGCAAGCAACAAACGTTCTGTTGACAAATCGCCGCCCATAGCCAGTAACCCGTCCGGTGCACTAAGTTGTACTGGAGGAAAAACGAGTTCTTTACCAAGAGCAAATAAAGGCATGGGGGGAAAGCTGTTAGCTGTTAGCTTTTAGCTATTAGCTTAGAGCTGCGAGCAATTAAGAAATATAGTTGACCTTCAACCGAAGATCGCAGTGAATTTTGATGAAGCAAAAAAGAAATGCTGAATATAAATTTCTAACAACTAATGGCTAAAAGCTAATAACTCGAAACTTGTGGCTTGCGGCTTGTAGCTAAAGACTATTCCACAGTTACTTCCACCGTTGCATTAATGCCTCTTTCAGTAATAGCGTCGCAGAGCGGTTTTAGGGTTTCATAACTGCCATATTTAACTGCATATTTACCCTGGCTGTGTATTATAAGGGCGCATTGTTCTGCCTGTTCGGGGCTATGGCCGCAAATATCAACCAGCGTTTCAATTACCCATTCAAAAGTGTTCACATCATCGTTCCAGACAATAAGTTGGTAAGATTTTTCAAGCGAAGTATCCAGCAAAACCTCGTCCTCAATTAATGTCTCCGGTTGTTCTTTATACGATAGCATGCGCAGTAATTTCTGCAAAAATAGAAATAATGATTACATAATACCAGTGTTTGCAACATTTCTAACAACTGATTTGTCTTATTTTACGAACATTATTTATTCTGGCATAATTTTCACCATTTTATCAATATGTTTAAACTGCTACAAAGAAAAAAGACGACAGTACCCCAGGAAGACAAGGGTAAGGCTATTGTGCTTTCTTTGAACAGTAAGAACCGGGGGCTGGATTACCTGGTGGATATAGTGAAAAAGATCCGCCCGACACGCCATAAAAACTTTGAAGAAGCTGAACTGCGTTTTAAGAGCCTGATGTTTCAATTGCAGCAGGACAAATCTCTATTGTTTGCGTTAAGAAAGTCTTTGCTATCCCAGTTTACTAACAGCAACCTCAGTACTGCACTTACAGAAAGCGGTATTATCAGTTCAAGAGGGTTTGTACAGGAGCTAATTGGAAAGATTAAACATAAATTTTTACCCGCACTTCAGTTGCCTACTGATTTTCTCTATGTTATCAGTCATGTCTTTTATAAGAAAAGCGATTATGTATGGGTGTCGGGGATTGACAGGGAATTATGGAAAAACTTTTTTGAAATATTGGGCATTCATGTAAATCTTACGGAAGGTACACTGGCCAATCAGCTTAATCAATCCTTGCAAATTTTATCTTATCGTCTTGTAAACCTTAGCATGGAGAAAGAAGTGGCAGTGCGTTACAAAGATTTTGCAGATGCTACACAACCTTTTTTTGAGCAAAACAGGCTGGTTAATATGTACCTGGAAAAACACAACAGCCTGTTGCCAGAAGAAAAACGTTTATTGCTTACCAACATACAGGAGAATCTTTACAATTGCAGGCAAAGCAACCAGTGGGTGAGGGATCAGCGCATTGAACAAGGCACCAGCCTTGCACAGACATTTGTAATGATTAGGCGTGAAGAACAGATAGAGCGTATGCTTATCATTATAGACGCTCTTGATGCAGACAATGTGTTTAATACAGATCGCTTTGTAGATTATTTTGTAACGGTTGTTAGAAATGAAAACAAGAAAAACAGTTTGGGCGAATTTTTATCAACCAACCTGGGTTTGCTTGCATACCAGATTGCAGAACATAAAGGCAGAAAAGGAGAGCGGTACATTAGCTCAACCCCAAAAGATTTCAGAACGCTTTTTAGGAGTGCCATGGGTGGCGGCGTTATTGTATCCTTTGTAGCAATCATCAAAAATTTACTTACCGTAATACATCTTCCTATATTCTGGCAGGGCATGGCTTATGGAACCAACTATGCTGCTGGTTTTGTATTGATGGACAGGACCAATACAACGCTTGCCACAAAACAACCCGCTTTTACAGCATCTGCAGTTGCAAGTTCGCTGGATGTACAGAAACAACGCGGCCGGCCGGATTTGCGCAGTCTTGTAATTACCGTTGCAAAAGTGAGCAGGAGCCAGATTGCTTCATTTGCCGGTAATCTTATTATTGTATTTCCGCTTACTTATTTACTTGCATGGGGATTTAAACTTGCAACTGGTTATAAAATTGCAGAAGGCGATGCCGCAGCAAAATTGCTGGCAGATCAACATCCTTTTCATAGCCTTGCATTGTTGTATGCCTGCTTTACTGGTTTTTTTCTTTTCGTAAGCGGCCTGATAGCAGGCTATGTAGACAATCATGTAGTGTATGGAAAAATTGCAGAAAGGATAAAAACGCACCCGGTTTTTGTAAATACCATGAGCACAAAAAAGCTGGATCGTTTGGTGAATATGGTTGATAAAAGTGCCGGTGCTTTAACGGGAAGTATTGCGCTTGGCTTTTTCCTGGGTTGTGCGGGCCCGCTTGGTAAATTCCTGGGTATTCCATTTGATATAAGGCATATTACCATTTCTGCAGGTAATACAGCAATTGGGTTCTATGGCCTGGATCATCGTATAGCGCTACCTTATTTACTTACAGTAATTGGCGGTGTTTTAATGATTGGCTTTCTCAATTTTCTTGTAAGCTTTTCACTGGCATTTTATGTAGCTGTAAAATCTCGTGGCATAAAGTTGAAAGACTATCCTGAATTCTTTTCGCTGCTAGGCAGGTATATCCGCCGTCATCCCAAAGATTTTATCTGGCCGCCTTCTTCTGTTCGCCAACCGGAAGATGTTTAAAACATCTGTTCTATTCTAAAACTGACCTTCATTTAGTCATTACCGCCTAATCAGCCTTCGGTAATTTTTTTAGTTGATTGTAAAGTAAAATTGTTTTCATACTTTAGCTTCGGTATTTGTAATTTCTTAGGTGCATTAAATAATGCATTTTTTTTACCTGGTTAATGCAACCGATTTCATAAAAAACTATACTAAGTCCATATCCCCCTGAAAAACATTGACCTGATAAAGATTGCTGTCCAAAATGAAAAAAAATACTGTCAAACCCGTTGTACAGGCTTTATTGTACAACCCATCGCTTCCTTTCACCAGTACATTTTCATCTGCTTTCTTTTATCTACGGTACAATGGTTTTTATTGTACATCTTTTATTCGGCAATAAACTTTGTTTCATATAAGCAGTAGTTTTGGTAAGTAAAGCGGCGGTTCCATTGGTAACCTGTCGCTTTACCTTTTTAGAAAGCACCAATTGAAAAGCAATAACATTTCACTATAAATATTTTTCCGCAAAACCTTAAAATTACATTGTATGCGGTTGTTGATAATCATTCTTCTTGCTGTTACCGGTTTTTCACTTAGTGCACAAAATGTTTCCAGTACAACCGGGCTATTTGATGAACATGCAGATGTTGGCAATCCTGTAAAACATGGCAATGCCAGTTACAATCCTGCTACAGGCGAATACCTTATGGAAGGCGCAGGCAGTAATATGTGGAAGGGGATTGATCAGTTTCATTTTTTATGGAAAAAGATAAAGGGCGATTTTATTATTACTGCTACTGTAAAATTTATAGGAAAGGGTTTTGAAGGCCATAGAAAGATCGGCATTATTGCAAGGGAAAAATTAACTACTGGCTCCCGCTATGCAGATGCATGTGTGCATGGTGGCCAGCCATTCAATACTTCACTTCAATACCGGCTTGCAGATGATGATACAACGGGCCAGGTACTTGTTCAATCTATTCACCCTACAGACATTTATTTTCAGCGTAGTGGTAATAAATTTATTTTTTCCGCAGCAGTCTCCGGAGAAAATTATAAAACAGTATCAAAAGAAATACAGATGAATGATGAGCTGTATGCAGGCCTGTTCATTTGCTCACATGCAGATAGCGTAATAGAAAAAGCAGTGTTTAGCAATGTGCGTGTTATCATTCCGGCAGCAAGCGATTTTAAACCTTATAAAGATTATCTTGGAAGCTTACTGGAAGTGATGGATGTGCAAACAGGCAACAGAAAAACTGTGCATACAGATCCAGGTTCAATACAAGGGCCAAACTGGACTAAAGATGGCAAATCGCTTATCTATAATTCTTCTGCCGGTCTTCTTTATTCATTTGATCTGGCGAGTGGAAAAGAAATGCAAATCAATACAGGTGCGGCAAAAAACAATAACAACGATCACGTTCTGTCTTTCGATGGAAAAATGATTGGCATTAGCAATTGGGTTAATCCAGGCCATACATCTACCATTTTTATTTTGCCTGTTACGGGCTCAGACAATCCTGTAAAAATAACTTCAGAAGATTCTGGCCATTCTTATTTTCATAGCTGGTCGCCCGATGGAAAAAGATTGATTTTTACCGGTTACCGGAATAAGCAATACAATATTTGGGCAATAGATATTGCTACAAAAAAGGAAAGTGCTTTAACTACACAACCAGCACTTGATGATGGAGCGGAATACAGTCCGGATGGTAAATGGATCTATTTTAATAGTGTGCGCACAGGCACAATGAAAATTTGGAGAATGAAACCCGATGGCAGTAACCAGGAACAGGTAACGTTTGATGAATACAACGATTGGTTTCCGCATTTTTCACCAGACGGAAAATGGATTGTGTACATTTCTTTTCCGCCCGATATTGATCCCACAACACATCCTTTCTATAAAAATGTTTACATAAGGTTGATGCCTGCTGCGGGCGGTGTGCCCAAAAATATTGCTTATGTATACGGCGGGCAAGGAACCATTAATGTGCCATCTTGGTCGCCAGACAGCAAAAAGATAGCATTTGTAAGCAATAGCAAGTTGTAATAAAATAAACTATTAATAATAAAACATGCAGAAGTTCTTTTTAATTTTTTTGCTAAATGTTTTTTTCATTTCGCATCAATATGCACAAAGCAATACGCCATGGAACAATAAAAAAGCAGCTGTTGTACTTACTTATGACGATGCGGTTAACCAGCACCTTGATAATGCCATTCCTGTGCTTGATTCATTAGGATTGAAAGCTACTTTTTATATTACCGGTTACTCTGCTTCTATACGGCAAAGAATGAATGACTGGAAAAAACTTCCGGCTAAAGGGCATGAACTGGGCAATCATACTTTATATCATCCTTGTATTGGTGGTGTGGGAAGAGAATGGGTAAAACCGGATTATGATATGCTGCATTATACTGTTCAGCGAATGGTGGATGAAACAAGAATGAACAATGTGTTTCTGCAGGCACTTGATGGCAAAACAAAAAGAACATTTGCATTTACCTGCGGTGATATGAAGATTGGTGACTCGCTTTTTATAGGTGCTTTAAAGAACGACTTTGTTGCAGCAAGAGCGGTGCGTGAAGAAATGCATACCATAGATAAAGTTGATTTGTACAATGTGGATTGTTACCCGGTAAACGGTCAAACTGCAGAACAAATGATTGAATGGGTTAAGAAAGCTGTTGAAACAAAATCGTTGCTGGTCATTCTTTTTCACGGAGTAGGAGGCGGCAATTCATTAAATGTTTTGGTGCCCGAACACCGGAAATTTTTGCAGTACCTGAAGCAAAATCAAAAAGATTTGTGGATAGCGCCAATGATTGATGTGGCGGAGTATGTACAGAAATATCAATCGAAACAGGCGAAAAATCAGTTTTGAGGCTGTATTTACCAAAATAACAGCGTTTTATGCACGATAAAATGCAAAAAAAATTTGGGAGAAATCTCCCAGCACTTATCTTTGCACTCCGATAAAAAAGGGAGTTTAGCTCAGTTGGTTTAGAGCATCTGCCTTACAAGCAGAGGGTCGGCGGTTCGACCCCGTCAACTCCCACAACAACCTCACAGCAATGTGGGGTTTTTTGTTTTAATCAGGCCTTATGTTGTTCAAAGTGTACATATTATTTAGCGACCAGAAAGATCGTTATTATCTGGGATATACTGGTGGTGATTTGGCTGAAAGGGTCAGAAATCATAATTCAAATCATAAAGGGTTTACAGGTAAAAACGGAGATTGGGTATTGCTGTATCACGAAGTATTTGAATAAAAGAAGCTGCAATGAAAAGAGAGAAAGAAATTAAGAAATGGAAAAGTAGAAAGTTAATCGAACGTCTAGTTGGTTTAGATCATCCCGACTGATAAGTCGGGAGGGTCGGCGGTTCGACCCCGTCAACTCCCACAACAACCTCACAGCAATGTGGGGTTTTTTGTTTTGAATGAATTGTTTACCTGTAAATATTAATACAATAAAAAACCTCACCAATTAGCGAGGTTTTTATTTTAAATCAACTTATAAACAATCAATTTTTATTATTTCAACAAACTCAATGCACTTTCCCATGCTGGTTTCTGACTTGTAAAACTGCTTGATAAAGCTTCTGGTTTTAATCCGCCAGAAAGATTTTTAAGCAAACCGCTTGCACTTGCCATTGTTTTTGCTGTGCTGGCTGCAGATATCAGGCTCTGTACATTAAAACCACTTTTAAACATGCTGGGTTTAATACCACCAGCAAGCGATGCAACACTTGAGGCCATACCTGCTGCATCAGTTACTTTGCTCGCTTTTGAAAGCCATCCGGTTTTTTGACCGGCAAATGCAGTTGTTAATGCAGATGTATTGATAGCACTTCCAAATTGAGAAAGCAATTTGCCTGCACTTGATGTTGTGGCTGCAGTAGCATCTGCTTTAGCTTTATTAAGATCGGGAACCTGTGCTTGCGCAGTAACAAATAATGCGGTAACCAGCGATAAGCAAATAATTTTTTTCATTTTGATAAATTTTATTGGTAAATGTTGAACAGCAAAAATATGCTTTTTTCCGGCGATGGAGAGTTGTGCTATTAAAGAAATTAAGCCACTAGAATTAATTCGTATGGAAAATAATACTTAGTTCATCTAAGAAAAATGAAAAAGAAAACCATAATCTACCTGCCGGGTATTATAAGCATAATTGGGTTGCCTGTTTTATTGTTTTTCTGGGGGCCACAGGATCCGGTTAAACAAAATTGTGTAGCATTAACACTGCGTTCGGATGAAAGTAATACGGATAGTAAAACGCAGAAGAGTGGAGATGACTTGCTGCAACATAAAAAAATAGTACGATTGGATCTCGATGATTTTGTCTGGAATGAACAATCTCAATATGTGTTCAACCAAAAGATGGCTTTTATAAGCCGGGAAATTGAACGGATAAAATTTGCAAACGACACTGATGCGGTTGTAAAAGTAAGCTTTGGCAATCAAAATAATTTAAATAGCGTTGTTTTCGTTTTGAATAAGGCAATCCTGTACGGAGTTGATAAATATGAATTCTCCGGTAACGATCTTTATTTGTTTCTGAATAAAGAAGTTAAACCACTTTATTCTACCATTCAGTTTACTCCAGCAACCATTGCAAAATGGAAAAATACAAAGATGGGTTTTCAATACAAGCTTAGTTCTATAAAGCAGGAGTTTGCCTTCTTATTTTACAGGCAGCGTCAAAATGTAATTGTTACGCTTGGCTTTCTAGTCCTAATTGTATTACCGGGCATTATGACAATCAGGAGATATTTTATCAAACTAACAAACTTTGCATATACGTTCTCATAGTGCATGTTTTATTGAATGAGTTTTTTATTTTTACTAATGCTTCAAAAAAATAGAAAGCCGTTCAAACGCAAATGGTTCAAAAGAATTGCAGTCTTCCTTTTGCTTTGGCTAGTTATTCATGTAATTTATATTAGCATAGACGGGTTGAATGATTATAAAGGAAAAGCGGATGTAGCTATTATACTTGGTAATGCTGTGTATGCTGATGGAAGGTTGTCTTCATGGTTGCAGGGCAGGGTAGATAAAGCGCTTGAATTATATAAGCAGGGGAGGGTTAAAAAAATATTTGCCAGCGGTGGAATTAGCAAAGACGATGGCGGTTACCCGGAAGGCGATGCGATGAAGCAATATTTAATACAGCATGGCGTACCAGCAGATGATATTATTGCTGATAACCTGGGACAGAATACTTTTTTAACTGCAAAAAATTTTATTGAGTGGAATAAAAACTATCATTATACTTCGGCAATTGCAGTGTCGCAATTTTATCATATCACCCGCACTAAATATATCATTCGCAAGCTTGGCTTTACAAACGTGTACAATGCCGCTTCTAACAAATATTCATCTAAAGATATTATCGGCACGTTAAGAGAAGTGCCGGCATTTTATAAATATGTGCTGGTGTACTGATTGTCTGAACCAGGATTTATAGGATTAACAGGATAAAATAGCTACCCTTATTTGTCTGGCGTACTCTTTTAGGTTGATCGATTGAAAGGACTATGAACTCACGACTTTTTACAAACTACATCTTCCTAATCGAAGATTCCTGCACATCCAAAGTAGTTTTCAGTTTTATGGTAGTATATTTTTCTTCAGCTTTTTTGCTTTCTATTAATTCTATTAACAATTCAGCAGCATTTTGTCCAATAGAAAAAGTAGGTTGAGATACTGTTGTTAGAGAAGGATTAAGATAGGGTGTAAGAGAATTATCAGCAAAGCCTGCCAATGCTACATCCTCCGGCACTTTTAAATTCATCTCTTTTAAAACTTTTACACTCACCATAGACAAACGCTCTATAGAAGAAAAAATAGCATTGGGGCGTTTTTTATTTTGCACCAGTTTTATTATTTCCTTTTTCATATTTTCTTCACCAAAATTGCAATAAACAATCCATTCTTTCTTTATTGGTATCTTATGCGCTTTAAGCGCATCGAGATAGCCATTAAGCCTGTTTTGTGTAATGGTAAGTTGTTTCGAAATGGTTAAATGCGCAATGCGTTTATATCCCTGCTCTATAAGATGGCTGGTAGCATCAAATGCGCCTTTATAATCATCTACTACCACCTTATGTGTTTTCAAATCATTGCTAACACGGTCAAACATCACAACAGGTATTCCTCTTTCAATCATTTCACGCAGGTGATCAACATTGTTTGTTTCATTGGAAATGGTAATCAGCAAACCGTCTATCCTTCGAGAAGCAAGCAATCTTGTGTTGAGTACTTCAATATCAATTTTTTCATGGCTTTGCGAAATCAAAACATTATAACCCATTTTAAAAGCAATGTCTTCTATGCCGGCAATTACAGCTGCGCAATAGTTATTGGCAATTTCCTGAACAATTACCCCTATAACTTTTGTTTTTTTATCTCTTAATGAAAGCGCAATAGGATTGGGACTGTAAGCCACTTCCTGTGCAACAGAGAGCACCAGCCTTCTTGTTTCATCGCTTATGTCAGTGCTTCCGCGTAATGCACGTGATACGGTTGATACTGAAATTTTTAATCTTTTAGCAATATCTTTTATCGTTACCTGGTGAGGACCGGTCATAGCCTGTTGATTGTTTTGTGTATCTCGTTAGAATTACTGCACTTGCTCTGTAGTGCATAGTACAACCTTTTAGACAAATTTGTGTATTCTTAACCGTAAATTAAATAATTTGAAAAAAAACAGACCTTTTAGTACAGATAATTTTATGCAAACGTTACCGGTAACGAGTTCGGAAACGCGGCTTTTGTTTCTATTGTATAGCCTGTTGGCAGAGAAACCTCCTTTACATAATTTTAATTAGCACAAAGATATTTGTGTTATAACATTGTTTTTCTGACGATTGATTAAACCAAATTGCTGCTATGAATAAAGGATGGTCATTCTTTAGTATTCGTTATGGAATAAAACGATGCCTGGTTGATGCGTGTGCCCCTTTAGATCCCCACTCATTTCATTATAGTTTTTATCAACTTTCAAAAAGCAGGTATGCAATTAACCTGGTCAGTAAAAAAACATCAATAGGAATTATCTGTCACAACCTTGCTGCTTTTAGTTATAATGTTTTTAATAGTAAAGATTAAACCAGTTTCAATAAGTGTATCACCATGAGTAAACTGATAGGAATTCTTTTTCTTTTCCTTTTAATGGCTTGTTCATCTTCAAAACAATCCACGGGAGTGCATACAAATGCTATCGACTGGAAAAAAGTTCGTGTGCTTGTGTATTCAAAAAATGGGAAAGGATATGTTCACGATAATATCGCATCTGGCATTGCATCTGTAAAGCAGCTGGGCGTGCAATATGGTTTTGCAGTTGATGTGTCAGATAACCCGGCAGATTTTAATGATGCCAACCTGAAAAAATACAATGCCCTGATTTTTAATAATACCAATAATGGGGTTTTTGATACAGATGAGCAAAAGCTTGCGCTGATGCATTATATACAGGCAGGCGGTGGTTTTGTAGGCCTGCATTCTGCTACGGGCACAGAAAGAAGTTGGGCATGGTTTAAAAGAATGATTGGCGCTACTTTTCAACGCCATGCCAAACATCAGCCTTTTACAGAAATAATTATTGACAAAACAAACCCGTCTACTGCTTTTTTGCCCCGCACATGGGAGCAAAACGATGAGTGTTATTTTTTTAAAGAAGTAAACCCCGATTTGCATGTGCTGATAGCGCATAATTTGTCTACATTGGATGATAAAGACAAACCAGATTTTTACGGTGCATCATCGCCTTCTGTTTGGTGCCATGAGTTTGATGGCGGAAGGGAATGGTATACATCACTCGGCCACGACAGTACAACTTATTTTAAACCAGATTTTCAAAAACATATTCTCGGTGGAATAGAATGGGTAATAGGAGAGAACAGGCCGCTCGATTACAGTAAAGCACATGCCAAAACGCCTGAAGATCCTTTGCCTTATTAAGTGAAATCACAATTTGCATAATCTCACTATAAAACAAACCAGCAAATCATGAGCAAGAAGAAAATCAAATCAGCAAACACAAGAAGGGAATTTCTCAAAAACAGCATTGCAGGCACACTTGGTGCCACAGCGCTGAGCGGTTTCCCTGCTATTGTGCCGGCAAGTGTATTTGGAAAGTATGCACCCAGTAAGCGCATAAACGTTGGCGTTATAGGAACAGGAAGGATAGGGCGTGAATGGGATATGCCTGGTACTATAAAGTTCGATCAGGCGAGGATGCTTGCAGTTTGCGATCTTGATAAAAACAGGGTGGCAGCAGCTCAAAAATGGGTGAACGATTATTATGCTAAAAAGAATAACGGCAATTACAGTGGTACAAAAACGTATGAACATTACGAAGAACTGCTGGCAGATAAAGACATTGATGCGGTAATTATTTCAACGCCGGATCACTGGCATGTTATACCTGCTATACATGCGGTGCGTGCAGGAAAAGATGTGTACATGGAAAAGCCTGCATCGCTTAGCATAAGCGAAGGCCGTATTCTTAGTGATGAATCAAATAAAGCAGGCCGCATTTTCCAGATTGGCAGCCAGCAACGTTCTATGCCGCAGTTTAAAAAAGCTTGTGAACTGGTTCGCAACGGGCGAATTGGCAAGCTGCATACCATTTATGTTGGTTTACCAGTGGATGATCCCAAACAAAGTACAGTAGAAAAAGAAATGCCTGTACCAGCCAATCTTAATTACGAAAAATGGTTAGGCTCTACGCCTTATGTTCCTTATACTGAAAAGTTGGTTCACCCGCAAGATGGTACATTTTCAAGACCAGGCTGGTTGCGCTGTGCACAGTTTGGTGCGGGCATGATTACAGGTTGGGGTGCCCATCATTTTGATATTGCCAACTGGGGCATGGGAACTGAATATACCGGCCCAATAGAAATTTCAGGAACAGCAGACTGGCCGGCAGAAGAAGCTTTGTGGGATGTGCATGGGAATTTTAAAACAGAAACTTTATTCGCAAATGGGGTATTAGTAAAAGCAAGCAATGAATATCCTAATGGTGTAAGGTTTGAAGGATCAGAAGGATGGATATTTGTAACTCGCGGCAATTATTCTGCAACAGCATCAGACCCTACCGCCAAAAGCGCTAATACAAAAGCTTTGGATGCAAGCGATCCAAAAATTCTTACATCAGTTATTGGGCCAGATGAAATACATCTTATAGACAGTGCCGAACATCACGAAAACTGGCTTAACAGCATCATTACCCGTGAACCCAATATTGCACCAATAGAAGTTGGACACCGTGCATGTACAGTATGCTTGCTAAACCATACTGTAATGAAACTGAAAAGAAAGTTGTATTGGGATCCGCTGAAAGAACGGTTTAAAAACGATGATGAAGCAAATGCAATGCTTACAAGAAGTCAGCGCTGGCCTTACCAGATAAACAAGGAGTTTAATGTAGCGACGAGGGTTTAGTCGTAAGTCTGTAATCGGTAGTCGATAGTCAGTTTATAGTTCGGTAGTTTGATAATTCTGTATGCTAAAATGCTTTACAGATTATTACTACTTCTGCGGAGGAATTAAAAATCTTTACACTATTACTAATATTTAAACATGAGATTGTATTGTTTCTATTTACTGAGTTTTATAATGGCAATAATAAATATGGGTTGTAACTCTTCGGATAATGCCAACAAAATTGGCGTGGTTACAGATAGTGCGTCTGTTAGGCTTATTACGATGGACCCGGGACATTTTCATGCTGCATTGGTTCAGAAGTCTATGTCTGAAGGCATAGATTCTGTTGTAAATGTTTATGCACCAGAAGGGCCGGAATTGCAATCGCACCTGGATTTGATTAAACAATACAACGAAAGGGCAGAGGCGCCAACTCATTGGGTTGAAAAAATTTATACCGGCAATGATTTTCTTGAAAAAATGATTGCAGAAAAGAAAGGAAATGTAATTGTATTGGCTGGCAACAACCTCCGTAAAACACAATACATAACCAAATCTGTAGCGGCCGGAATAAATGTTTTAAGCGATAAGCCGATGGCCATTACCCCTGCAAACTTTACTGAACTTGAAAATGATTTTTCTGTTGCAGCAAAAAATAAAGTATTACTCTATGATATAATGACAGAGCGTTCGGAAGTTACCAACCAGTTACAGAGGGAGTTTTCGCAAATTCCTGAAGTGTTTGGCACTTTAACAACAGGTACAGATAAAGCTCCCGCTGTTACCATTGAAAGCGTACATTATTTCTACAAATTTGTTTCTGGCAAGGCCCTTACAAGGCCATCATGGTTTTTTGATCCTTCACAACAAGGTGAAGCAATTGCGGATGTAGGCACGCATTTGATTGATTTGGTACAGTGGGCGTGCTTCCCCAATACCGCTATTGATTACAAAAAAGATATTGTAATAAGCAATGCCCGCTTGTGGAATACACCAGTTACACTTTCACAATTTGCAGCCGTAACAAAAAAAGACAGTTTCCCCGATTTTCTTAAACCGTATGTAAAAACAGACAGCATTCTTCAAACACATGGTAATGGAGAGATTGATTATACGCTTAAAGGCATTCATATAAAACTTATTGCTCGTTGGGATTATAAAGCACCAGAAGGCAGCGGCGACACGCATTATTGCCTAATGAAAGGCTCACTTGCCAATCTTGAAATAAAACAGGGACAGGCAGAAAATTACAAACCCACATTGTATATCATGCCTGCAAAAAGCAATGCAGCGTATGATAGCAGCTTGCAGAAAGCTGTTGAGAAGATAAATGCAAACTATCCGGGTGTTACCGTAGAAAAATCTGGTAATGGATGGAAGGTGGTCATTCCCGATAAATTTAAAGTAGGGCACGAAGCACATTTTGCACAGGTAATGCAACGATATCTCCAATACCTCAAAGATGGTCATTTGCCAGAATGGGAAGTGCCCGGCATGATAGCAAAATATTACACCGCTACAAAAGCATTGGAACTTGCAGGTAATAAAAAACAGTAAAACAAATAATTAATGGCAGAGCAATCATTTTTCGATTTAACAGGAAAAAAAGCAATAGTTACAGGCGGTGGTAAAGGATTGGGCCTTGCAATTACTTCCGCATTAATAAGAGCTGGCGCAGACGTACATATTACCGGAAGAGATGAAGCAGCATTAAAACAGACAGTAGCAGATTTAGGAAGCAAATGTTCTTATTCTGTATTTGATTTGGCTGTATTGGATAAGATACCGGCATTTACAGAAGACCTTGACAGGAAGTTTGGTACTGCAGACATACTGGTAAACAATGCAGGCATTAATCTTAAAAAAGATTTTGTTGAATTGACAGACGAAGAGTTTGACAGAATTATTAAAACAAATCAATATGCTGTGTTTGCATTTACCAGGGAAATAGCTAAGAAAATGATACCAGGTGGTACAGGATCAATTGTGATGATCAGTTCGATGGCTTCTCAATATGGTATTCCAAAAGTGGTAGCTTATAGTGCATCCAAATCTGCAGTAGAAGGAATGACAAGGGCCATTGCAGTTGAATTATCCCCATTGGGCATTCGCGTTAATTGCATTGCACCTGGTTTTATAGAAACGGAAATGTCTGCAAAAGCATTGAACAATGATAAGGAACGTAAACAAAAAGTATTGAGCAGAACACCAATGGCAAAACTTGGTAAGCCTGCAGATATAGGCAATGCAGTTGTATATCTCTGTTCAGACGAAGCGTCTTATGTAACAGGTGTGATATTGCCGGTTGATGGTGGAAATTCAATTGGATTTTAAAAAGAGCAACAATTCATTTGTTTTTCAAAAAATAATAAAACGATTTTTTTTAGCTGATAATTTTTAACCTAAAATCTTAAAACAATATGATGAGATAGCACAAACTACCACCAACATTACCAAAAACAAAAAATCTTAACTAACAAAACTTGCTTTATGAGTACAAAATTTCTACAAAGAATTTTGGCTATGCTATGCATTATACTGCTATGCAATGCCAGGATTGTTTCCGCCCAAAACCTGGTTACGGCGGAGGGAAATACAAAAGAAGGATCGGGTACAATGACTGCAACGGTTGTGCAACCAGTTGCCACGGCAGAAAAAAATATTACTTCAACTAAGCTTCACCCACCCGGCACAGTTAAAGGAAAAGTAACAGATTCTAAAAGTGCACCAATAGAAGGGGTAAGCGTTAGCATTAAAGGCACAAAGCGTGGAGTTACTACAAATAGAGAAGGTGTATTCACACTTACAAATGTTCCTGAAAATGCTACACTCATCTTTACCTCAGCAGGTTTTGGCCAAAAAGAAGTAGCTGTAAAACCAGGCGAAACTGAGGTTGATGTTTCATTGACTGAATTAGTAGTAGGGTTAAACGACGTTGTAGTGGTTGGTTATGGTACTAAAACCAAAAAAGATCTTACCGGTGCTGTAACACAGATAAAGGCAACTCAGCTGGAAAATGAAAACCCAAAAAACGTAACAGACATGTTGCGGGCAAATGCCCCCGGGTTGGATGTAGGTTATGATGGTGGTACTAAAGGCGGACAAGCCAATATGCAGATAAGAGGTAAGGGTTCTTTGTTGGCAAGTGGTCAGCCACTGATTGTACTGGACGGTGTTATTTATCCAGGCGATTTAACTGACATCAATCCAAATGATGTTGCTACCATGGACGTATTGAAAGACGCAAGTGCAGCAGCGGTATATGGAGCAAGATCTACAAACGGTGTTGTGTTGATTACCACCAAGAGAGGAAAAATTGGCAAACCACAGATAACTATCAACAGTAACTTTGGAATAAACAAAGTCGAGAATAAACCACATTACCTCAATCCGCAGGAGTTTCTTACCTGGCGCCAGGATGTAATCTGGGCTTTCAATGGATTTGACTCTACCTCCAAAGCAAACGTGAAATATAAATTCTGGAACCCTACCACGCTGCCTTCTAACGTTTCAGTTTCAGAGTGGCAGGCACTTGATGGTTCTACCGGCGATCCAACAGTAACATGGTTAACACGTCTTCGTTTAAAACCAATTGAAATTTCAAACTACCAGGCAGGAAAATCTCTTGATTGGGAAAAGCTGATTTATAACCAGCATGCTTATCAGCAGGATCACACTGTTAGCATTTCGCAGAGAAAAGAAGATTATAACTATTATTTCTCGCTTGGTTATTTAGACAACCAGGGTATTACTGTAGGCGATCGTTTTAAAACATTGCGTGCACGTCTTAACCTTGAAGGTACTGTGGCTAAATTTTTAACTGTTGGCGTAAACTTCCAGTTTTCAGACAGGGATGAGAGTTCTATTCCTGTAAGCCTTGCAGATGTTATTCAAACCACGCCATGGGGTTCTTATTACTCTGATGATGGCAAAACATTGCGTGTAAGCCCTAATGATGATCCGGGCAACAATACACATCCGTTCCTGGGACAGTATTACACAAGCCGTTTGTACAAATACGATGATTTCTTTGCAAGCATTTATGCAAAAGGAAAATTACCTTACGGATTTTCTTACCAGGTAAGTTTTTCTCCAAGGCTGGATCTTACAAGAGAATACAATTATCAATCGGCACAAAACCCGCAGATTGCAGCAAGAAATGGTGTAATAGACAGAAGGAATATGACAGTTTACTCATGGCAAACAGATAATATTCTTAACTGGAATGGCAAATTTGGAAAACACAATATAGAAGCAACATTTCTTATCAATGCTGAAAAATACCAGCAGTGGGACACTAAAGTACATGCAGAAAATCTTGCACCCAATGGTTCACTTGGTTACAATTCTATTCAATCAGCAACATTGCCACCAGTTGTTTCAAGCGATGATCAGTATTCTACCGGTGATGCGCTTATGGGACGCATAAATTATAATTACAATCAGCGCTATTTTCTTACCATAACTGAGAGACGTGATGGTTACTCAGCTTTTGGCCAGGCAAATCCAAGGGCATATTTCCCTTCTGTAGGAGTGTCATGGGCTTTCACTGAAGAAAATTTTATGCGCAATACTTCAAATTGGTTGGATTATGGCAAGCTGAGGTTAACCTATGGTAAAAATGGTAACAGGGAAGTTGGACGTTATGCAGCCTTGTCTAATTTATCAAACCCTAACGCAGTTAGTTATGTATATGTTACCAGTGGTGGTGCTGCTTATAATATAGCACAGATATCTGCTACCAATCTTGCAAACACCAATTTAAAATGGGAGAGCCAGGGTGGTATAGATGTTGGTGTTGATTATTCAATTTTTAAAGGCATAGTGTCGGGTTCAATAGATTATTACAAAAGAACTACAAAAGATCTTTTGGTAAACCGCTCTTTGCCAACTGTTACCGGGTTTGCGAATGTAATCAGCAACCTTGGTGAAGTGCAGAACACAGGTATGGAATTCGTCTTCAATACAAAAAATATGGTGAAGAAGAATTTTGAATGGAGAACAAGTTTCGCCATCTGGTATAATAGAAATCAGATCAACCACCTGTACGGGCCAACACCAGATTATGATGCTACCGGTAAACAAACCGGCACTTCAGAAAAAAATGATATTACCAATGGTTGGTTTATTGGTCACGACATAAACTCTGTTTACGATTATAAAGTAATTGGTGTATGGCAAACAGCTGATGCAGCATTGGCGAAAAAGTACGGCTACAAACCAGGCGACTTCAGACTTGAAGATACTAACGGTGACGGAGCATATACAATTGCTGACAAACAATTCATCGGCAGAACAACACCTTCTTATTCTTGGAGCATGCGCAATGAATTCAGGATTTATCGCAATTTTGATTTCTCATTTACATTGTATGCAAAGATTGGACAGTTGAGCCAGTTTAATGAGGCAAAGAATGTGGATCACTTCTACGATCGTTCTGAATTTTATTTGAGGCCTTACTGGACACCAACTAATCCAATCAATGATTATGCAGCACTGAACTCAAATGCAGGTGGCCCTGTTAGCTGGAATGTTTGGAGAAAATCTTCGTTTGTAAGGTTGAGCAATATCAGTCTTGCTTATACCATTCCGCAAACTATTACGCAGAAATGGAAGATTAACGGTTTAAAAATGTATGTAAACATTGTTAACCCGCATGTATTCTCCAGTTGGAAATATTTTGATCCGGAATATCACGGGGGCGTATCTACTACAGCTGCAAACGTTCCTAACTATTCAGCACCAAATTATTTGCCAACTAACAATACGCCTATACCAGTTACATACAACTTTGGTATAAACCTTACTTTATAATTTAACTTTAAAGCATACTGTATGCATAAAATATATAAAATAGCCATTCTGTCATTGTTGCTATGCACCATTACAGTTGGTTTTAACAGTTGTAAAAAAAGCTGGCTTGAGCCAAAGCCATTGTCTTTCTATACGGCGGATAATGCGCTTGTAGACGTGGCTGGTTTTAAAGCTGCACTTGCAGCCTGCGCCGCAAACCTCCGCAATGAGTATTACGGTGATGGATCACCGAATATTTCTGAAGAAATTTTTTCTGAAGGTGCTGTAGAAGGTACAGATGATAAAACTGGCCCCGCACAAAATCTGGATATACAGATTAAACCAGACGCACAGTTGAACAATACTGACTTTAATAAGATTGGCTGGTTTTGGACACAGGAATATGTTGGTATACGTGAAGCCAACACAGTGATTGGCCGTTTGCCCGGCGCAAAAGCTATTTCCGATTCGCTCAGAAATATTTTGATGGGACAAGCATATTTTTATCGTTCATTTGATTACTATCGGTTAACAAACCAGTTTGGAGATGTTCCTTGTCCTACAAAGGAAGTGTCTGAGGCAAAAACAAATTATGTAACTGTTAAGCGGGATGTGATCCTTACAAGGATGAAACAGGATCTGGAAACAGCTGTAAAATATGTTCCCTGGGTAACAGATAAAGGAGATGTGAACAGGGCTGCTTGTTATCATCTGCTGGCTAAAATTGATCTTGCACTTGGTTTGTTTGACGATGCTATTGCAGCAGCTTCTGCTGTAATCAATGCTGGTCCTTATAAATTAATGACTACAAGATTTGGAGAAGATGCAGGCAATGTAAACAGAAATGTAACCTGGGATTTGCACAGACCAAATAACAAAGCGCTTCCTACCAATACAGAAACTATATTTCTTGTTACTGATCGTTTAGGTACTGCCGGTGCATTTGCCAGCGGTATCAAATGTATGCGTAATGCTATTCCCGGAGCATCTATTGGTACAAATATTATAACACCTAATGGTAAAGCAGGTATCAGTGCATCAGCCAATATTGAAATAGATATGATGCAGACTTACGGACGTGGCATTGGTCGTTGCCGTGCTACTTCTTATTCTTACCAGGATATATGGGACGATCCAAACGATCTTCGTCATGATACACTTTCCGGTAACTGGATGATGATGGAAAATATGCGTTACAGCAATCCCGCATTAAAAGGTGTGGATGTATATTATGGTCAAAGATTAAGATTGTATGGACCTACCGGGCAATTGCTTTGTGGAGATACATTGCGTAGTTGGTTTCAATGGCCGCATTATAAACTGTACATACCAGACGTAGAAAATACACCCATGCAAGGTGGACATACCGATTGGTACATTTTCCGTCTTGCAGAAACTTATCTCTTGCGTGCAGAAGCATATGTGTGGAAAGGTGATATGGCAAGTGCTGCTGCTGATGTAAATATGGTAAGAACAAGAGCAAAATGTGCGCCTTATACTGCTGCTAATATGAGCATCGGTACAATTCTCGACGAACGTCAGAGAGAATTGTATTTTGAAGAGCCACGCAAAACTGAGTTAACAAGAATTGCTTACATTTTTGCTAAAACAGGTCAGGCATATAACGGTAAAACCTATACCCTTGCCAATTTCTCTACTTCCAATTTTATGGTAGACCGTATTTTGGAAAAGAATGTTTTTTACAGAACAAATTTTGTAACTGTTCACGGCGATCAGTTCCGCATTAGCCAGTATCATGTATTATGGCCAATTCCGCAGGATGCCATTCTTGCAAATACCGATGGACATATTAATCAGAACCTGGGTTATTCAGGCTCTGCTTCAAATGTTCCTCCTTCGGACCAGATTGTTGATTAGTGAATTGCGGATATTTTATTCATAATAAAAAATGCCACATATTCAGTGTGTGGCATTTTTTATTGAAGCAGGCTGATTAATTATTAATTAAAACACGCAGCATAGTTTTTAAAAGTTTAGGTTTACAATGCGTAAAAAGTATAAAAATGCAAAGAAGAAATTTTATTAAAACGGGCACAATGGCTGCAGCAGGTATTGGTTTATCTGCCATGCAGTTTCCTGTATTCGGAAGAAATTTTTCTGCTAATGGAAAAGTGGTGATAGGAGTAATGGGCACCAATGGCCGGGGACTTGAACACATAAAAGCCTATACAAAAATACCCAATGTAGAAATTGGCTGGATATGCGATGTGGAAGATGTTGCCAGGAACAAAGGAATTGATCTTGTAGAAAAGCTAACCGGCAAAAAACCCGTTGCGGTTACAGATGTGCGTAAGCTCCTTGAAAATAAAGATTTGGATGCACTTACTATTGCATCGCCAGATCACTGGCATGCACCTGCAGCTATAATGGCTTGTATGGCGGGCAAACATGCATATGTAGAAAAGCCCTGCGGACATAACCCTGCAGAAGGCGAACTGCTGATTAAAGCTGCACGCAAATACAAACGCCATGTACAAATGGGCAACCAGCGTCGTTCTATGCCACGCCTTATTGCAGGTATGAAGCAAATACATGAGGGAATTATCGGCAATGCCTATTTTGCAAAAGGCTGGTATGCAAACAACAGGAAACCTATTGGAACAGGTAAAGTAATTCCGGTTCCTGCAAACCTTAACTGGGAACTATGGCAAGGACCTGCGCCAAGACAAGACTACAGGGATAACCTGGTTCATTATAACTGGCATTGGTTCTGGAACTGGGGCACCGGTGAAGCCTGCAATAATGGAACGCATGAAATTGATTGTATGCGCTGGGCATTGGGTGTAGATTTTCCAAGTAAAGTTACATCTGGCGGTGGCAGGTTTGCGGCTAAGGATGACTGGCAGACACCCGATACGCAAACCATCAACTTTGAATTCGGGCAAAACAATAAAAGTATTACCTGGGAAGGCATAAGCTGCAACAATTATAGTATTGAAGGCAGTGGCCGTGGCTTTGTGATTTATGGCGATAAAGGAACTTTTGTAAACAAAGGCGGCGACGATTATAAAATTTATGATCTATCCAACAAATTAATTACAGAAGCAAAGGATGCCACTGCAACAGATACTATTAATCCACTTGGGCCCGGAGAAAACCTCGATAGCTATCACTTCAGGAATTTTATTGACGCCATAACAAAAGATACTACACTTAACAGCGAAATTGCCGAAGGACATAAAAGTGTTTTGCTTTGCCACCTGGGCAATATTTCGCAACGTGTTGGCAGAACTTTGTATTGCAACCCTGAAGAAAACGGAAAAATTACAAACGATAAAGAAGCGCAAAAATTATGGGGTAGGGAGTATGCCAAAGGTTGGGAGTTGAAGATTTAGTCTTTAGTCGATAGTCAGTTCTTTAGTTTATAGTTGTTAAAAGTTCACAGTTCATGGTTCGGTGGTTCATGGTTGTTTTGTACAAAGAACCTACATGTAGATATGCTTGCTTTGAAACAAGAACATCGCATAGAGAACTATGAACTAAAGAACTTTTGAACTTCAAACTGTGAACTTTCGAACGCTAAAAAATAAACCATCATTAATTCGTTGTAGAAAAAAATATTTATAACAACTCAATAAACAAATTATGGCTTCAAGAAGAAGTTTTATTCAGCAATCTGTTTTGGGTATTGGCAGCGCAGCTGTATTGCCTTTGCTGGGTAATAAAGCAATGGCCGCCGTTAACGATAAAGAAAGCAATTTACAGTTAGGCATGGCTGGTTTTACTTTTGTAAAATATGATATTGAAAAATCTATTGCCATTATGAAAAGGGTGAACGTAACTGCCCTTTCGTTAAAGGATTTTCATTTGCCATTGAACAGCCCGCCAGATAAAATTCAGAGTGTGCTGGCGCAATTTAAAGATGGTGGTATTGATATTTATGCTGTTGGCGTTATCTATATGAAAACAAAAGAAGCGGTTGATGAAGCGTTTGAATATGCAAAGAAAGTTGGTGTGCCATTAATTGTTGGCGTGCCTAACCCTGAGTTGCTGGATTATACAGAAGAAAAAGTAAAAAGCACAGGCATAAGAATCGCAATTCATAATCATGGGCCAGAAGATAAATTATACCCAAGTCCTAAAAATGTATACGACCAGATTAAAAACAGGGATGAAAAAATGGGGCTTTGTATAGACATTGGCCATTCTACAAGAGCTGGGCAAGACCCGGCTAAAGCTGTGCTTGAATACAAGCAAAGGGTTTTTGATTTGCACATTAAAGATGTATCTGCCGCAGTAAAAGATGGTAAAGCTATAGAAGTAGGAAGAGGCGTTATTGATTTTCCAGCGCTGGTTAAAGCGCTTAACAAAATAAAATACCAGGGCAGGTGTAGTTTTGAATTTGAAAAAGATATGAGCGATTCATTACCGGGTATTGCAGAATCGGTTGGTTATTTTAAAGGAGTGGTGCGGACAGTTTAATCTTGAGGCGTGAGACGTGAATTGTGAGTGATGTAGTTTATCATTAACAAATTTTCGAAGCCCTGCTGTAAAAAAGCAGGGCTTTATTTTTTACGGGGCTAAAAAAACGTCGCAGGAATTTGCGTGTTGGTCTCTTTTTTTATCTTCTTCTTTTATGCAGGATGTACGTTTGCAATTGCCAAAGCATTAAGTCAATTTTTGGGTTGGCAATTGTTATAAACCGTACAATGAAGCCTGTTTGTTCTCATCCGGGCACAGTTTTGCGGTATACCTCACCCCCGGCCCCTCTCCATTGCATGGCGAGGGGAGCCTCTCGGTAATAGTGTTTATTTATAGCAGTTAGAAAAATAAAGGACAAAATTTTAATGAATTTTATTAAGAATAAAGAAGCCCCAATAAAGTTGTGTTGTACAAGTGAGTGACACAAGAATGCTCCCCAAAGAACAAATGCATGTAGCATAAAAATTATAATTAAAAAATAAGCCCTGGCTGTAATAGAAAACCGTCTTACGGAGAGGCACCCCTCGCCATGCAATGGAGAGGGGACGGGGGTGAGGTAATGATCTCAATTCAACTGTAAATGCGGCAACCTGTAAGTAAGCCCATCCAGCACAAAAATTTCGTCAACCTCGTAAATCCAGAATTTAAAAAGTGGTGAGTGAGAGAGGTATTCATCTACAGCGGCTTTATCTTCTGCGCTAATGGTAATCCATATTTTTCTGCTCTCCAATGAAACGGCGTAATGATCTATGACCTCTTTATTAATAAGGGAATTGATATACTTCCTGTGTTTTGGAATAAGTGCATTAATCTCGTCGTCTATCTCAAAACTAATTGTTACCTGGAATTTCTTCATGTCCATAACGGTACATTCAACTTTGGTTTATAAGGGTACTTTTCGTTATTATATAACGTAGAACATTCTAAAATAGTTTCACAAAAGTTTGATAAATGTCAATATTTATATTGTCCATTCTACAATATTATTCACCCAATCTGCTCTGTGCGATATGGTTATACGGATATAATTGTCTGTATAGCCCTCCATCATGGCATTTTTAGAGAAGTTCTCAAACAGCACTTTACGGGTTTGGCCGGTATGCTGTTGGGTGAAATACTGCATTTTCATGTAGGAAAGGTTGCGCAAAGTTTTATTGCGCTGCAGTCGTGTATTAACAGGAACTATAGGTTTTATTTCAAGGGCCTTTGTATTATCCCTTTCAGAATAGGTAAAAACATGGAGATAAGAAACATCCAGCTCCTGCAAAAAGTTCAACGTTTCATCAAAGTCTGCTGCTGTTTCTCCCGGAAAGCCAACAATAACGTCTACACCTATAGCGCAATGTGGTATAAGTGTCTTGATAAGTTTTACCCTTTCTGCATACAATTCTCTTTTATACCTTCTGCGCATCAACCCTAAAATTTTATTGCTGCCGCTTTGCAGTGGTATATGAAAGTGCGGCATAAACTTATCGCTGTTGGCAACAAATTCTATAATCTCGTTGGTAAGCAGGTTAGGTTCTATAGAAGATATGCGGTAACGTTGTATGCCTTCAACTTTATCAAGCGCTTTTACCAAATCAAAAAACGTTTCATCATCGGTATTGCCAAAAGCGCCTTTGCCAAAATCTCCCAGGTTTACGCCGGTTAATATAATTTCTTTGGTGCCATTGGCAGCCAGTTCTTCTGCAGTCTTTACCACATTGGCAACAGTATCGCTCCTGCTTTTTCCTCTTGCCATGGGTATTGTGCAAAAAGAACAATTGTAACTGCAGCCATCCTGTACTTTTAAAAAAGTGCGGGTTCTATCGTTTACAGAAAATGATGCATTAAAGCCGGTTACTTCTTCAATATCGCAACTGCATATTTTAGCAGAATCGCCTTTGCTCAATTCTTTAAGGTGCTCAACAATGTTGAATTTTTCGGCAGCGCCAAGCACTAAATCAACACCGGGAATACTTGCAATTTCTTCTGGTTTTAATTGTGCATAGCAACCGGTTATTACCACCAGGCTTTCGGGAGATTTTCTTTGTATGCGCCTTACCAGGTGACGGCATTCTTTATCGGCATTATCTGTAACAGAACAGGTATTGATTACATACACATCGGCTTTTTCTTCAAACGCCTTTTTTTCAAAGCCTTCATTCTCAAGAAGTCTCGAAATAGCAGATGTTTCTGAAAAATTCAGTTTACAACCCAGGGTGTGAAATGCTACTGTTTTTGCTGCCGTCATAGCGGCCGCAAAGGTAAGTTATTAGCTGCTAGCTGCAAGCTATTAGCTGCGAGCTCTCATTTAACTCTGTGACTACCTCTTTTACCTTTGTGGTAAAATATTTGAGCATCGCTCTCAAAGAAAAAAATCTGCGAATCTGCGGCTATTCTTTATAAAACAGAATTCTTAACTAACTAATTTTCAGCATATAGTTGCTAGTCAGTAAATTTGTTTTTTGTGTCCGGGCATGTGTGCAGCTATTCAATATTATTGCCCGCCCGGCTGGCGGTTCGGACGGGCGTCGCACACTTCAACAGTATATCTTTATTAAGCAACTTCTTAGCAAAGAATACATTCCTGAAAATCATTTTTAATTTAATTAATGAACAAAAAAGCACTTCCTTATATTTTCCTGGCGGTTTTAGTAGTAGCGGCTATTTTCATCAGGCGTTGCAAAGGTTCCGGCAATCAAACCAACACCATTACAACAGATAATGTAAATCGTGATCGCGGCCTCGACCGCCGTGTTAGTTTTCTTGAGTATACCCAGCATGCAAAATGCCGCATGGATTGCAGGCATATAACCGAAGATGAAATCAAATACATTTTGCAAAACGGGCAAATCAATTACCGCAAAAGTGAAGCGCAGGGCAAACCTTGTCCTACCTATGCAGTAGAAGGTTATTCGCCCGAAAAGCAGCACCTGCGCATTGTATTTGCCCAGTGCAATACAAAGACTAAAGTGGTAACCTGTATAGATCTCGATACAGAATTTGAATGTCATTGCCCAGGCGATGAAAACAAACACGAGCGTTAAAGCCCTGCGCATTTTATGAACCCTATACTCAAGTTTCTGCAAGCCATTTTCAGTATCTATGCAATATTGCTATTCACTTTATTGCTGTTTATTATTTTTCCTTTTATTTTATTGGTATCCATTTTTGGAAAGATAAGAGGCGGAAATATGGTGTATTGGATTTGCAGTTTATGGGCCGATGTTTGGTTTTTCTTAATTGGCATATGGTCTGTAAAAACAAGAAAAACAAATGCGCCGGTAAAAACTGAGCAATACATTTTTGTGGCCAATCATATTTCATATATGGATGTGCCTATGATAGTAAAAACAATCCGTCAGCCAACACGTGCATTGGGCAAGGCAGAAATTGCTAAAATACCTGTGTTTGGTTTTTTATACAGGTATGGCGCTATAATGGTAGATCGCAGCAGCGCAGAGGCACGAAAGAAAAGTGTAGCCCAATTAAAATCTGTATTAAGAAAAGGCATTTCAGTCTTTATTTTTCCTGAAGGAACTTTTAATGAAACGGGTGCGCCTTTAAAAGAATTTTATGATGGGGCATTTCGCATTTCCATAGAAACGCAAACGCCATTGCTGCCTGTAGTTTTTCCGGATACAGTAAAGCGGTTACATTATAAAAGTGCATTCAGCTTTACGCCGGGCAGGTGCAGGGCAATTTTTTTAGAACCGGTTTCTGCAGAAGGATTAACTATAGATGATTTACCAGCATTAAAACAAAAAGTGCATGATATGATGGAGAAGGCGCTGAAAGAAGCATATAGTATTTAGTATATAGTATTGAGACAAAACCACAGTACATTTTTTTTTAATGATACAACAATTTGCTTGCAATTATATTGACAAATGGGAAATAAACTTTTAGAACGTGAATATGTTTAAAGAATAGAAACAATCTAAATACTACATACTCAATTTGTCCAACGAACTATTCATATCGAAACCTAAATTATTTGCTGAGGTAATTATTCCGTTGGCATTGCCGCGTAATTACACATGGGCTGTTCCCGAACATTTATTGGAACAGGTAAAACCAGGTTGCAGGGTAGAAGTAATGCTGAAGAATAAAAAGTATGCAGGCCTGGTGAAGCGCTTGCATACTGATGCGCCTGCTGCATTTGAGCCCAAAGCAATTCTTAACCTGCTGGATACAGAGCCGATTGTTTATCCGCAACAGCAAAGCCTCTGGCAATGGATAGCCAATTATTATTTGTGCAGCGAAGGAGAAGTAATGCAGGCTGCATTGCCCACACATTTTAAACTGAGCAGCGAAACTATTTTATTATACAATGAAGAAGCTGGAGACGATTTTAGTCATCTTGATAACGATGAGTTTTTAGTAGCCGAAGCATTGCTGCTAAAAAAAGAATTAAGGCTTACTGAAGTACAGCAAATACTGGATGCCAGTCATGTTTACCCCGTTATAAAAAGGCTGATTGATAAACAGGTTTGTTTTGTGTGGGAAGAATTAAAAAACAACTATAAAGAAAAGAAAGAAACTTATGTATTGCTAAACCCACAGTATAATACAGATGAGCAGTTAAGCGAATTGCTGAACAATTGGGGGCGTGCACCAAAACAAATGGAATTATTGCTTGCTTTTTTGCATCTTTTTAAAACAGAAGGTGAAGTAACACAAACCGAATTGCTTAAAAAATCTGGCGCCACAGCATCACAGCTAAAAGGACTTACCGATAAAAATATTTTACTCTCAGAAAAAAGAGCAATAGATCGTATAAAACAACTTCCCAAAAACATAAACCTCGATTTTGAACTAAGCCCTGCGCAAGAGGAGGCTTTGCAACAGGTAAAAACAGCATTTGATCAAAAAAATGTATGCCTTTTGCATGGTGTAACCAGCAGTGGAAAAACGCAGGTGTATATGAAGCTGATGGAAGAAGCGCTGATGAGCGGCAGGCAGGTATTGTATATGCTGCCGGAGATAGCGCTAACAGCGCAGGTTATACGCAGGTTGCAAAAACATTTTGGCGGTTATATACTTATCTATCATTCTAAATTTAGCCAGAATGAAAGGGTTGAAATCTGGAACAAAGTAAAAAGTGGTGAAGCAAGGATTGTATTGGGTGCAAGGTCTTCTTTGTTTCTGCCATTTCAAAAACTAGGACTGGTTATATGCGATGAAGAACATGATACATCGTACAAACAACAGGATCCGGCGCCACGTTATCATGCAAGGGATGCAGCCATTTATTTTGCTTCTTTGTTCAATGCAAAAGTTTTATTGGGAAGTGCCACACCGTCTGTTGAAAGTTATTACAATGCAGTAAATGGAAAATATGCATTGGTTAAACTGAATGAACGCTTTGGCAATATAGCATTACCCGAAATTGAACTGATCAATACACAGCAAATAAAAATGCCAGACCGCAGCAAGGTTATTATTAGCCCCCCTTTACAAGATGCAATTGCTGCTAGTCTGCAAAATAGTAAGCAGGTTATTTTATTTCAAAACAGAAGGGGGTATTCTCCCTACCAGGTTTGCCAAACCTGTGGTTGGATACCGCATTGCAAACAATGTGATGTATCGCTGAGTTATCATAAAACAAAAGGAAAACTGCTTTGCCATTATTGCGGCACTGCATATCCGCTTGTGCATACCTGTGAGGCATGCGGCAATCATTTGTTTGCGCAGCAAAACTTTGGTACCGAAAAAATTGAAGAAACATTGCAGGAAATGTTTCCGCAGGCGAAAAT
The DNA here is from genome assembly GCA_044227095.1 of Chitinophagaceae bacterium. Classification (GTDB taxonomy): domain Bacteria; phylum Bacteroidota; class Bacteroidia; order Chitinophagales; family Chitinophagaceae; genus JACMLD01. Next base: position 3,911,009 of record JBGAFV010000001.1, read on the forward strand.
AGCCCGGATGGATGCAGACAGTATTAAAGGCAAGCATGGACATGATGCGCTGATACAATTATTTGAACAAGGGAAACTGGATATACTTGCAGGTACGCAAATGGTAGTTAAGGGGCTGGATTTTGAAAACGTTGATCTTGTTGGTATTCTTGATGCTGATGCAATACTTGGGTTTACAGATTTTCGGGTAAACGAAAGAGGGTTTCAGTTGATGGAGCAGGTGAGTGGAAGGGCTGGCAGAAAAGATAAACAGGGAAAAGTATTGGTTCAGGTCCGTAATCCGCATCACCCTGTATTGCTAAAGGTGCAGCAGCATGATTATACCAGTTTTTACGATGAAGAAATTGAAGGGCGTAAACAGTTTTTCTATCCGCCGTTTTCCCGCATCATCAATATTTTGTTCCGGCATAAAGATGCTGATATAGTTAATGCAGCTGCTGTTTTTTTTGCTGCGCAAATGAAACCCTATCTTGAAAACTATATGATTGGTCCGGCACAACCAGTAGTAAACAAAGTGCGCAACTTGTATTTAATGGAACTGATGCTGAAACTTCCCAAAGACAGCACCACAATACAACAGGCCAAACAATTGATTCATACTTCAACTGCTATGATGCATGCCGATAAGCGTTTCAGGAGTGTACAGGTTGTTCCTGATATAGATCCCGTGTAGTGAGTCGGGAGTTTATAGTCTTTTTTATCAACCAACAGAAATGAATATGATTTGTAAATAAGCGTAAATATTTTTTCCTGTTAATACTAATAATCTCCTCAAATCCTGGTTCAGACAAGCAAATATTCTTTCAACTGGTTATAATCAGCATTCATTGCAACGGCTTCTTTTTTATTTTTCAAAACTTCATTTAATGAAGCTGGTATAGGAACAGTTGCATTAATGATTGGCTCTACTACATCATAAAACTTAACCGGGTGTGCTGTTTCAAGGAAAAAACCTTTGCTGCCTGCATGTTCTGAGAGGTATTGTTGCAAAGCAATATAACCAACGGATCCATGTGGATCCATAAGATAGTGTTGTTCGTTGTATACTTTTTTTAGCGCTGCTTTTGTTTCATCATCGCTTATGCTGTAGCTGGTGAAAACTTTTTTAAGATCTCCCAATTGCTGATGAAACAATTCGAGTATGCGTACAAAATTGCTGGGGTTACCCACATCCATTGCGTTGGAAATAGTAGCTACAGCTTTTTTTATTTCATATTTAGAAGTACGTAAAAATTCAGGAACTGTATTGTTGGCATTGCAGGCTGCAATAAAATGTTTAACGGGCAAGCCTGTAATATGCGCAAGTATGCCAGCGCATATGTTGCCAAAATTGCCGCTGGGTACAGCAATCACCGGTGGATTTTTTTTATCGGACCATTGCTTCCATGCAAAGAAATAATAAAACTGCTGCGGCAGCCATCTTGCTACATTGATTGAATTAGCAGAAGTAAGGAATAATTTCTTGTTAATGTCAGCATCAGTAAATGCCTGTTTTGCCATTTGCTGGCAATCATCAAACGTTCCATTAACTTCTATTGCACGGATGTTTTTACCGAGTGTTGTTAATTGCTTTTCCTGCACAGAACTTACTTTTCCGGAAGGATATAAGATTACTACTTCAACACCTTCAACATCATAAAACCCATTAGCCACTGCACCGCCGGTATCGCCGGATGTGGCAACAAGTACGGTTACTTTTTTATTATTGCCTTTTACAAAATAACCAAGGCAACGGCTCATAAACCTTGCGCCGATATCTTTAAAAGCAAGGGTAGGGCCATGAAACAGTTCAAGTGAACCAATGTTTTCGGTTACAGGTACCAGTGGTATTGAAAAGTTTACTGTTTCTGCAGTTATACGCTGAAGATCTTTTTCCGGTATTGTATTGCCTACATAAGGTTTGATAACATTGAAAGCAATTTCTTCGTTGGAATATTTTTCAATATTATCAATTAAATCTTTTTTTACCTGCGGGATGCTTTCGGGGAAATACAAACCTTTATCAGGTGCCTGGCCGTTAATGGCTGCATCTTTAAAATCTACGATGGGTGATTGCTTATTGAGACTGTAGTAATTCATATTAAGCTGCTAGCTACCAGCTATTAGCTGCCAGCTATTAGCCGCAACTATCAAGCTCTTCGCTTTTAATTTTTAATAATCTTTTTTTACTTTCCATTGCTGCCTGAAACTTCATTGGCTGAAGCTTACAAAGCTGCATACAACAACTGTGAACTTTCGAATTGTGAACTTTAACCATGAACTAACACTAAAAACGACTATTGACTAAAGACTACTGGCTATCGATTACCTTCACGCCTTCACTATTCAACGTTGTTACATAGGTTTTAAAATCAATTCCTACTTTTTCAAAAACAGTTTTCATTACTTTCTCTATTTCTTTTGCAACGCTTTCTTCTTTGCTCAACATAAAAATAGATGGGCCAGAACCGGAAATGCCGCCGCCTAATGCGCCTGCTTCTTTGCTTTTTGTTTTTACTTCATCGAAGCCGGGGATAAGAATGCTGCGCACAGGTTCAATAATTACATCTTCTAATGAGCGACTGATAAGATCATAATCGCCTTTCATAAAACCTGCAACCAATCCTGCAATATTGCCCCATTGCTTAATGGCATCTTTAAGTAAAACTTCTTTGCGGAGTATCTGTCTTGCGTCTGATGTTTTTACTTCTATCTGCGGGTGAACAACAGTTACAAACAATGGTGGTGCAGTTAGCTGAACAATATCGAGCGGAAAAATAGAACGGATTAAAGTAACGCCACCATAAATACAAGGTGCTATGTTGTCTGCATGTTTTACGCCACTTGCCAGTTTCTCGCCATTCATGGCAAAACGAACAAGATCTTCTTTGGTAAAATGATTATTGAGTAGATAATTGGCAGCAACAACAGCACCAGCAGAACTTGCAGCGCTGGAACCGAGGCCACTGCCGGGTTTTATGCATTTGTCAACTATAAGATCAAACCCAATTGATTTGTCAGCATATTCTTCCATCAATGCAATCAATCCTGCGCCAGCAACATTTTTTGCAGGCTCAGTGGGCAAATCATAGCCATCAATATGTTTAATTCTTATACCGGGGTCATTGCTCAGGCTTAGTTCCATTATATCCTGCGGATTGTTCAATGCCATGCCCAAAACATCAAAGCCACAAACAAGATTGGCAACCGTTGCCGGTGCTGCAATTTTTATACGCTTCATTTTTTACAATTCATTATTACATTTTTATGATGCCCCCGATACGTGTCTTACGTAACGGAATTTAATTGCGCTGCGTAAAGCCACGCACCACGGCATCACATTTTAGCGGCCCTGATAATATCTGCAAATACACCAGAAGCGGTTACTTCTGCGCCAGCACCCGCACCTTTTACAACCAATGGCTGTTCCGGGTAACGTTCTGTATAAAACAGAACCACATTGTCTTTACCATACAGGTGATAAAAATCGCTTTGCGGATCTATGTGTTGCAAGCCTACACCTGCACTACCTCCGGCCCCTGAAGGAGAGAATGAGGCAACAAACTTCAGTTTCTTTCCCGCTTTTGATGCTTCGGTATAAATGTTTTTAAAATGAGCTTCTTCTTTTGCCATAGCAGTATAAAAATCCTGTACAGAACCAGTCATGCAGGAAGCAGGCATAAACGATGTATTGCTGATTTGATCCATCTCTATTTGTTCACCGGTTTCTCTTGCCAGGATCATTATTTTGCGCATTACATCTGTACCGCTAAGGTCTAAACGCGGATCGGGTTCTGTGTAACCTTCATCCTGCGCCTGTTTCACTACTTCAGCAAATTTCTTTTCGCCATTATAATTATTGAAAACAAAATTAAGTGTGCCACTCAACACCGCTTCAATTTTATTTATTTTATCGCCGCTGCGCAACAGATCGTTTAATGTACCTATTACAGGAAGTCCGGCACCAACATTTGTTTCAAATAAGAACTGGCAATTGTGTTCACGTGCAAGGTCTTTCAGTTTTTTATAGTAAGCAAAAGGAGCAGAGCAGGCAACTTTATTGCAGGCTACTACCGAAATGCTTTTTTGCAGCAGTTGATCATAAATCATAGCCACAGAATCATTGGCGGTTACATCTACAAAAACAGAATTGCGCAGGTTTTTAGATTGTATGGTATTTACAAAAGCTTGCAAATCCATTTTATCACCTTCGCTTAGCAGTTCTTTCCATTTTTTAAGATCTACACCATCATCAGTAAACAGCATTTTTTTACTGTTAGCTATACCTACAACTCTTACCTGCAAGCGAAGATGGTGTTGCAGATAGGCTTGCTGTTGCTGCAATTGTGCCATCAGTTTGCCGCCAACATTTCCCAGTCCGGTTATAAAAAGATTTACCTGCTTGTATGTTGTTTCAAAAAATTCTTCGTGCAGGATGTTAATAGCTTTTTTAACATCACCGGTTGCAATTACAGCAGAAATATTTCTTTCTGATGATCCTTGCGCAATTGCTCTTACGTTTACACCATTTCTGCCTAATGCGCCAAACATTTTACCACTTGTGCCGGGGTGGCTCTTCATATTGTCGCCTACCAATGCTATAATTGATAATTCTTTTTCTACTACAAGTGGTTCTACTTTACCTGTTTCAATTTCATAGGCAAAAACATTATCGATAACTACTTTTGCTTTTGCAGAATGCACATCATCTATACCAACACAAATAGAATGTTCTGAAGAACCTTGTGTAATAAGAATAACATTTATTGATGCATTGGCCAATGCTTCAAATAATCTTTTAGAAAAACCTGGTATGCCCACCATGCCGCTTCCTTCAAGACTAAGCAATGCAATTTTATTGATGCTTGAAATGCCGCGGATACTATTGCCATTTTTTACAGAAGCATTTTCAATAACGGTTCCGTAATCAGATGGAGCAAAAGTATTTTTTACCCAAACCTGGATGCTTTTGTTCATTACGGGCTGTATGGTAGGCGGATAAATAACTTTAGCACCAAAATGAGAAAGCTCCATTGCTTCCTGGTAAGAAATATGCGGAATTACTTTTGCCGTTGGCACCAGTCTTGGGTCGGCAGTCATCATACCGCTTACATCTGTCCATATTTCTACAGTAGTTGCTTTTACAGCAGCAGCAATAATAGCAGCTGTATAATCAGAACCGCCGCGGCCTAACGTTGTAGTAACACCATCTTTATCTGCAGCAATAAAACCGGGGAGAATAAACAATGATGCCGGTGAAGCGGAAAAATATTTTTCTGCTTTCTGATTTGTAGCATTAAAATCTACAGGTGCATTGCCATAATCGGAACTGGTTACTATCAATTCCCTCGAATCTTTCCATACACTATCTGCAACGCTTGTTTTAAAACGTGCTGCAATTACCTGAGATGAAATCAGCTCACCATAACTTACAATCCTGTCTTTTGTACGGGCAGATAATTCGCGGAGTAAAAAAATACCATTGCAGATGTCTTCAATCTCATTGCAATGTTTTTTAACCATGCTTAGTACACTGCTTTGTTGTGTTACAGGTATTAGCGCTTTTACAACTTCAAGATGTCTTTGCTCTATTTGTAAAAGAATCTCTTTGTATTTTTCATCGCCGTTTGCTGCTGCTGTAGCGCTATTGATAAGTGTATCTGTTATACCACCAAGTGCGGATACTACTAAAACTGTTTTGTCTTTTTTTACCGCCTGCTCAACAATGGCTGCCACCTTATTTATGTTCTCTGCATTTGCAACTGAGGTGCCACCGAATTTTAAAACCTGCATATTTATTTCTTAGATGATGATTGATAATTTTTAGTGTGATGCAAATACGGTTGTTCCGTACCAGATCAGCCAAAGGCCCAATGTTAATATGGAAAAATACAACCCTTAACGGGTTGTTGTAGTGGTAATGATAATAGAAGACACAGTAGCTGTTGTTGCCACTGAAACGGAAGAAAAACTGATATGATTGTTTGTCTGTACCACTTTTTTTAAGACGCCGAAGGTAATATCAGTATTTGATATAACAATCGTTAGTTTTAGTGATTAGATAAAAAAATTGGGTTTTATAGGTATAAGAATAGCTTTATTTACTAGTCCAGCAGCCCTGTAGACTATATTTTTTTCAAAATTGCTCAAAACACATATTATTTTGATACCAGCATTGGTTTTTCAAGCATCATCGTTGCGTCGCAATCACTTCATCGGCAAAGCTATATTCAGCTTTGGTCCGCTTTTCGCACCCCCGCTACAGCAGTCGCAGTCTTTAATTACAGCAGGCAATATTCCTTCTTCTTTTTCCTTTTTTTATCCTCGCCCACTGTACACCCCTAACTCTTTTTCTTCTTGTTCTCTTAGTTAAGTTTTTTATACGTATTTTCATTGCACGATTGCTGCTTGCTATAGTTATGTATAACACCTTTAAAATTTTCATTGTAAATGGACCACCAGTCTTCACGTGGATTGCAGCAATTTAAAAATTACGTTGGAATAAAATTTCAATTGTACAACAGCCTTTTTACCTCTTTACCTTTTCACCGCATTGAAAAGACAGGCATTTTATTGTCTTTATTGCTTTCTGATTGTGAAGATGGCTACAAAAAAAAGCAAAGCCCGTTGCAAATACTCGATGAGTTTTTTGACAAGCATACAACGCAGTTGAATGAAAGAGAAAGGCTTGATCTTATGTTTCGGTTTGTTCAATATACAGAACGGCAGGTGGTTTTATTTGATGCGCTTGAAGATGCTTCTTTCAGGGAGATAAATGATGTAAATGGTGCTGGTTCTTTAAAGCATTTGGAGTCTGAAGTGTTGCAAAGCGGCAGCCAGGAGCAGCTTACAGAAAAACTTAAACATTTTGCTATCCGCCTGGTGCTAACAGCACATCCTACACAATTTTATCCGGGTTCTGTTTTGGGCATTATAAATGATCTTGCAAGATCATTATCAGATAACAATGCTGCGCAGGTGCATTTGTTGTTGCAGCAATTGGGCAAAACACCTTTCTTCAAACACATAAAGCCAACACCTTTTGATGAGGCCGTAAGTTTGATCTGGTACCTTGAAAATGTATTTTATGCAGCTTCGGGCCGCATCATCAATTTTTTAAAGAACCAGTTTCCGGATTCATTGCCTGCAAACAACCCGGTAATTACTATGGGCTTCTGGCCGGGTGGCGACAGGGATGGCAACCCCAATGTAACTTCTGAAATAACATTGCAGGTAGCAGATGCATTGCGTGTAAGCATTATAAAATGTTATTATCTTGATGTACGGCGTTTGAAACGCAGGATTACATTTAAAGGAACTGAAACCATACTGGCCGATCTTGAAAAAACATTGTACAACAATATTTTTATTCCGGACCACAGAACAGAATTAAAGAAGTCTGATATTATTAACCCGCTCAATAAAATACGGGAGATATTAATTTACCAGCACAACAGTTTATTTCTTGATATGCTGGAAAACCTGATTAGCAAAGTGAGTGTGTTTGGTTTGCACTTTGCTTCGCTTGATATAAGGCAGGAGAGTACGGTGCATACCAAAATCATGAACGTGATTGCAGCTAAAACAGATGCATTGCCTTCTAATTACAGCACATTAACCAATCCGGAAAAAATTGATGCATTGCTTGCAGTAACAAAACAGGTTGATCCTGCAACACTGGAAGATGCTGTAATGAGCGACACGCTTAAAAGCACCGGGGCTATAAAAGAAATACAACAGTATAATGGACAGGATGGTTGCAGTCGTTATATCATTAGTCAATGTAACAGTGCATTGAATGTAATTGAAGTATTTGGCTTGTTTTTATTGAACGGATGGAAAAAAGAATCGCTTACAGTTGATATTGTACCGCTGTTTGAAACCATTGATGACCTGAATGCTGCTTCAGAAATTATGCGCACTTTGTACGAAAACAAAGATTACAAAGCACATCTTAAACGCAGAAAAAATATTCAGACCATAATGGTTGGTTTTTCTGATGGAACAAAAGATGGCGGTTATTTTATGGCCAACTGGGGCATTTATAAAGCAAAAGAGCAATTGACAGCTATCTCAAGAGAATATAATATTGATGTAGTGTTTTTTGATGGACGTGGTGGCCCTCCTGCACGTGGTGGCGGTAAAACGCACAAATTTTATGCGTCAATGGGAAAGAACATTTCCAATAAAGAAATACAATTAACTATACAAGGCCAGACTGTTAGTTCTAATTTTGGCACCATAGATTCTGCACAGTTTAATATGGAGCAATTGCTCAATGCAGGTATATCAAACGATTTGTTTTCTACGCAATCACGCACACTGGAGAAAGGAGGTGAAGATTTATTGCAGGCACTGGCGGATGAAAGTTTCAAATCTTATATGGATTTGAGAAACCACCCAGACTTTACAAGTTACCTTGCACATATAAGTCCGTTAAGGTTTTATGCTGAAACAAATATTGGAAGCAGGCCGGCAAAACGTGGGGCAGGCGGCACAAAGCTTAACCTGAAAGATTTAAGGGCCATTCCGTTTGTAGGGGCATGGAGCCAGTTGAAACAGAATGTTACCGGTTTTTATGGTGTTGGCACCGCATTAAAAGAGTTAGAAAAGAAAGGAAAATTTCCGGCGTTAAAAGCATTGTACAAAGAATCGCTTTTCTTTAAAACGCTTATGGATAACTGCGAGATGGCAATGAAGAAAACATATTTTCCGCTCACGGAATATCTTTCAGGCCATCCGGTTTATGGCGAAATATGGAATAAAATAAATGCTGAGTTTGAACTTACCAAGCGTTATGTGTTGCAGCTTTCAGGTAATACGGAACTAATGGAGGATTACCCTGTAGAACAATTGTCTGTACAAATGCGTGAACGTATTGTATTGCCTTTGTTAACCATTCAGCAATATGCTATGGCTAAAATGAGAATGATGGAAGAAAAAAATATTACCAATAACCCGATAAAAGAAAATTACGAGAAATTAGTAATTCGCTGTTCATTTGGTATTATTAATGCAGGAAGAAACTCGGCGTAGAGAAACATTTTTGAATTTTGGGATGTAGTGATTTTGAGATTTGTTCTTAATTGCCAGATCCTTTTATGTGGACTAAGACTATGCAAAGCACAAATCGTTCCTACGGAACGAAGTTTTTTGTTTGATTTTCTTCTACCCATAAAATACCCCTACGGGGTATAACAAACTTTTAATTACAAGACTTTAATTTCTGATGTAGTGATTTTTAGATATATTCTTAATTGCTAAATCCTTTTTTTATGTGGCACTAAGACTATGCAAAGCACAAATCGTTCCTACGGAACGAAGTTTTTTGTTTGATTTTCTTCTACCCATAAAATACCCCTACGGGGTATAACAAACTTTTAATTGCAAGACTTTAATTTCTGATGTAGTGATTTTGAGATTTTTGCAGCAAACCAAATCCCAAAATCCCGCAATCCCAAAATCATAAAAGGCTTTTATGTTCCTTAGGAACATATTGTGGGTAGAAAATAATTTGGTGATGAGTTGCGTTCCATCGGAACGCTTTGTGCAAATGATAACATGGGGTTGGAATAAAATATAGCGAGTAGCTAAATCACACAATCACATAATTCCAAAATTCCTCAATCACACAATTCCTTATTCGTTTTCACTAGCCACAACTGCTGACTGCAACCTGTTTTTTTTCCACTGCATAATGAATAATGCAATTACGCCGGTAGTAACATACAAATCAGCTACATTAAATATTCCTGTGCGTACATTATTAATACCAACATTCATAAAGTCGGTAACGTGGTGATTGTATAAAAAGCGATCAATAATATTTCCCAATCCTCCTGCGCAAATCAATATAAATGGAAAAACAGCGGATAATGTGCTGGTAGCGGTTTTTCTTATTGCGTATGCAAAAAGACCTATTAAAAACACAAGCGGAAGAACATTCATTACCCAAAAACTTATTGCCGGTGGCCAATCATCTCCAAAACTTAAAAATGCGCCGGTGTTTTCTACATAATCAAGCCGAAAAGTATCATGATAAAACGAAAGCAAAGGTTTATCCTTTAAATGTGTTTTAGCCAGTTCTTTTGTAACCTGGTCGCAACCAATAAATAAAATTGAAATAGCACAGAACAAAATTATTTTCACATTTCTTTTCATTGCAAAAAGTAAAGTGCAAAGTTAGCTTTTACTATTTAAATGCCACAGCGTTTTAAGCTTACAGCTTTTTATTGCAAAGATTTGTTTTTTTCGCTTGGTTGGTGTTTTGGGGCAACCTTTTACAAATGGATGAAGACAACGAGGTTTTATTTTTCATATGCTATGCGCCAGATTTTATTGCTTGTATCATCAGTTACCAATAAAGACCCATCTTTCAGCATTAATACGCAAACAGGACGGCCATGTACTTTTTCATGTTCGAGATCCACTATAAACCCAGTTAAAAAATCTTCCGGTTTTCCTGAAGGCTTTCCATCTTTAAAAGGAATAAAAACAACTTTATAACCCGCCAGTACGGATCTGTTCCAGGATCCGTGCTGTGCAATAAATGCCCCATTTCTGTATTTTGCCGGAAAACTTGTTCCTGTATAGAATGCAAGTCCAAGTGATGCTGTATGAGATCCTAAAGCAACATCGGGCACAATGGCTTTCTTAACAAGATCGGGTCGTTTCTCTTTTACACGAGGATCAACATGATTACCAAAATAAGAATAAGGCCATCCATAAAATCCATTTTCCTTTACACTTGTGAGGTAATCGGGCACAAGGTCATCTCCTAATTCATCTCTTTCGTTTACGGCAGCATACAATACATTAGTTCCCGGTGCCCATCCCATACCAACTGGATTTCGTAAACCACTTGCGTAGATGCGCATGCCTGTACCATCTGGTTTAATTTCGATTATGCATGCCCGGTTGATCTCTTTATCCATACCTTTTTCACTGGCATTATCACCTGAGCCAACACCAATAAAAATTCTATTGCTATCGCGATTGGCAATAATGTTTTTAGTCCAATGCCGGTTTGTTTCTCCCGCAGGAAGATCAATTACTTTATCAGGCTTTGCTGTCATTGTAAGATCGCCTGGCTGATAAGGAAAACGTATCAATGCATCCTGGTTGCCCACATACAGGTAATTGCCCATTACCAGCATTCCGAATGGTGCATTCAGCGCTTCTGTAATAAATGGTTGTTGTATTTCTGGTTTGCCGTCTTGATCTGCATCTCTAAGAATGGTAATGCGATTAGCACTCTTATGAAGGTTGTTGGATTTATTGGCACCAACAAGCGGCGCTCCAACTCTTTGCAGAAAAGAATGATCGCCGTTTGACTCTGCTACCAGCACATCACCATTTGGTGTTTGGTATAACCACCGTGGATTATCAAAACCATCTGCATAAAGTGTAACAGTAAAACCCGGAGGTGCAATTGGCTTTTCATCTTTTTCCCACCCAACCACATTGCTAAAATTGGTTGAGGATTTTGTAGCAAAAGGCGCAGGCAAGGTATCTGTCTTTTGAGATAACAATGCTGTATAGAAGTTGGAAAAAATAAAACTGAGTAACAAAAAACGTTTCATGCTTATTTATTTAATACACCTGCTGTAAAACAAAAGCTATGCCTGTAAAAGTTGGGGAAATAAAGATGCAAAGAAGTAAACTCCTGATTTTAAAGTATTCCCTATCTTGTAACCAATAAGCATTGCAATATGAAGAAAGTTGCTGTATCTGTTCTATTGTTTTTATCTTTTCAATGGTGTTTTAGCCAATCGTACTGGAAACATGGGCAACTTAAAGTAAGTGCCGATGGGCATTACCTGCAATTCACTGATGGCACACCTTTTTTCTGGTTGGGTGATACCGGCTGGGAGCTTTTTCATCGCCTTAATAAAGAAGAAGCCGAAAAATACCTGGAGAACAGAAGGAGCAAAGGTTTTAATGTAATACAAGCCGTAGTACTTGCAGAGTTTGACGGATTGAAAAAACCGGATCAATATGGAAATGTTCCGCTTAATAATTTAGATCCATTACAGCCTAATGAAAAATATTTTCAGTGGGTAGATACCGTGCTTAATATAGCAAAGCGGAAAAATTTATTTATTGGTCTTCTTCCAACATGGGGCGATAAAGTAACAATGAATTGGGGCGCCGGGCCGGCTGTTTTTAATAAAGACAATGCCTATGCTTATGGATTATGGATTGGCAAACGTTATGCGCAGCAACAAAACATTATCTGGATATTGGGTGGTGACAGGCCCGCGGTTAGAGACAGTAACGATTGGCGACCAATATGGCGTGCTATGGCAAAAGGAATTTTGGAAGCAACAAATAATACAGCGATTATTACCTATCATCCGCAGGGTGGAACAAAATCTACTTCGCAAATCATACACAACGAAGAGTGGCTCAATGTAAATATGTTTCAGAGCGGCCATGGTGGCGGGCATGATCAACCTGTATGGGATTTTGTAAACAGGGATAGAAATATTTCTCCAGCAAAGCCAACGCTTGATGCAGAACCCAATTATGAAGATCATCCGGTAAACCCCTGGCCCAAATGGGATCCTGCTAATGGTTACTTCCGCGATTACGATGTAAGAAAACAAATCTATCGTTCTGTTTTTGCAGGAGCATGCGGTGTTACTTATGGCCATCATGCAGTGTGGCAATTCTGGAGCCCGAGAGAAGAAAAAGTAAATTTTGCCGACAGGTACTGGACAGAAGCCATTGACAGGCCTGGTGCTTTCCAGGCAGGTTATTTAAGAAGGTTGATTGAATCACGTTCTGTATTGAACCGGATACCGGATCAATCTGTTATTGTTGACGGACAGGGAGATAAAGGAGAACACATGGTGGCATTCAGGGCTGCAGACGGTAGTTATGGAATGGTTTATCTTCCTGTAGGAAAAACGATAATTGTAAACGGATCGTTTATCAGCAGTAATAAAATAATTGCATGGTGGTTCAATACATCAAAAGGCATTGCTACAAAAATTGGTGACTTTACAAAAAGCAATAGCATGAAATTTACGCCACCGGCTTTGGGTGCAGAAAATGATTGGGTGCTGGTACTTGATAATGCAAAAAGTGGTTTTGCTGCGCCGGGAAAATAAGAAAAGTATATAGTATTAAGTATTCAGTATATAGACAAGGAGTTTTAAAAGTTTGCGACAAATCTAAAAACTCAATAGTGAGCTTTAAATTTTTAAAAAAATAAAATCAACAGCATGTTTAAAGATGCATCAATAGCAGAGATAGATAAAGTCATGCAACAATCCTGGACTGCATTTCATCAATACAGAAAATTATCGTTGAAACAGAGGGCTGCATTTATGCGTGCCATTGCTGCAGAACTTGAAAATGCCGGTGATGATTTAATTAAAACAGCAATGGCAGAAACCAATTTGCCAGAAGCAAGGTTGCGTGGAGAACGTGCCCGTACCATGTTTCAGTTAAACAGTTATGCAGATGCCTGTGAAAAAGGAGAGTGGCTGGAAGCAAGAATTGATACAGCAATACCAGATAAAACACCACCAAAACCAGATATAAGAAAAATGCTGGTTCCGCTTGGGCCTGTTGTTGTTTTTGGTGCAAGCAATTTTCCTTTTGCTTATTCCACTGCGGGAGGAGATACTGCCTGTGCATTTGCAGCAGGATGCCCTGTTGTGGTAAAAGCTCACCCTGCGCATGAACAAACATCAGAAATAGTAGCAGCAGCTATTTTAAAAGCAGCAGCTTTCTGCAATATGCCGGCAGGCATATTTGCGCATGTGCATGGCAGTGGGTTTGAGGTAGGAAAGGCATTAGTAACACATCCATTTACAAAAGCAGTTGGGTTTACAGGTTCAACCGCTGGTGGCAAACAATTGTTTGAATGGGGCAATACCCGCAAAGAACCTATACCTGTATTTGCTGAAATGGGCAGTATCAATCCCGTTTTTCTTTTACCAGGAAAATTGCAGCAATCGGCAACTGACATTGCAAAAATGTATGCCGGATCAATTACACTAGGTGTAGGACAGTTTTGTACAAACCCTGGTTTAATTATTGGTATTGAAAGCGAAGCATTGCAAACATTTATCAATGCTTTGGGCAATGAGATCAAGCCAATCGCACCTGGTAAAATGCTTCATCCCGGTATAGCAAAAGCATATTCAGAAAAGAAAGCTACGGCATTGGCGCAGGCAGATGTTACAACTGTTGCTGAATCTTCCGTAGCACAAAAGGAAAATGAAGGTGCGCCAACAATTGCTTCTGCAAGCGGTAAAGCGTTTTTAAACAATCCTGTTTTGCACCAGGAAGTATTTGGCCCATATTCAATTGTTATACGCTGTGCAGATATGAAAGAGATGATAGAAGTAGTAAAACATCTTGAAGGACAGCTAACCGCTACCTTAATGGCTACTGATGATGATATTACTGGCAACAACGAACTGGTGGAAGAAGTAAAAAATATTTGCGGACGTTTTATTTTAAACAATGTGCCAACCGGTGTTGAAGTTTGTCTTAGCATGCAGCACGGCGGGCCTTTTCCTGCAACTACAGACGGAAGATTTACCTCTGTGGGTGCTGATGGCATTAAACGTTTTGCAAGACCTGTTGCTTTTCAAAACTGGAGCAACGCATTATTGCCCGATGAATTAAAAAATGAAAACCCGCTGGGTATTTGGAGAACGGTGAATAATAATCTCACCCCCGGCCCCTCTCCAGATTCGCTATAGAGGGGTGCCTCTCCGCTGTAATGCTGCTCAAGCATCCCGTGGAGATGCCGGCAAGAATTCAGGCTTAAAAATCCAATTGCAAAAAGATAAGAAAATTTTGCATGGAGGATTTCCGAAAAGGTAAGCATCAACATTTAAGAATTATCCTGAAGGGATAAACTTTAAATAGCCCCGTATGAAATTCGGGGTAACAATGAAGTATTTAATTCAACCCTGAATGGGGTTGAATTTTTATGCGGGAAAAGTAGCACCCGTTTTCTTATGTGCATTCTTAAATACAAACCACGCAGTAACCGCAACAGAAAAAACAAAATAAACTAGCAATACATATTTGCCCCACACCAAAAAATTGCTGGCGCCAAACCAATCGCCGGTTTTATAGAGAATACCAATGCCCATTGTAGCTTTAGCGGCTTCCCACAAAACAGCAAAGCGATTGCCATCCATCAATTCGGTTAGCGCATATACAAAAAGAAAAACAAAGCCGCCGTATATAAACATGCCTGGCGTTCCTATGGTAGCAATATTTCCAAAAAGATAGCTTACAAAAAGCAATAGCAAAATCATCTGTATCCATATCCACGCTGTAAATCCTGTGCCTGCACTGGCAGTTTCATACTTATCAAAATTGTATACGTCATCAATTTTATATACGGCGTATTTGTCTGTCACATCTGCAGGACGCCAACCTGTTGGCATAAACCAGATGCGCAATTTGTCTTTAATGCTTTTTGTGCGCCATGCATCTTTTATAAGTAGCCATACATGCGCAAAGTTTATTTTTACCGGGTTCCAGGTACGCACGGGTCTTGTAATACCATAAACAGGTTTTACATTGGGCAATTCTTCCTGGTAAGAGCCAAACCATTTATCCCAAAAAATAAAAATCTGCCCGTAATTTTTATCCATGTATTCTTTATTAATAGCATGATGAACACGATGATGAGAAGGCGTTACAATAATTTTTTCCAGCCAGCCCATTTTATCAATATGCTGTGTATGGTACCAGAATTGCGCAAACAAATGAAGCGGGGCTACAACAGCTATAACATTTGCAGGTACACCAAACAAAGCAGCTGGCAATAAAAAAATCACAAATAGTTTTGAAACTGTAGAAATGCTTTGTCTTAATGCACAGGCAAGGTTAAACTCTTCGCTGCTGTGGTGGATAATATGCCCGTTCCAGAAAAAGTTTACTACATGTTGTACACGATGCGTCCAGTAGCCTGCAAAATCAAGCGCAAAAAATGCAATGATGTATACAAGCAATGACGACTGGATATGAAAAATTGCAAGTTTGCTAAGCATCCACGGATAAGAAATAATAACCAGCGTTAAGCCCAATACGTCTTTTGTAACATTGGTTACGCCAGAGCTAAGACTGCTAATCATATCCATATTGCGCACAGTTTCTTTTCCTTTGCGCCAGCCCCACCATTTTTCAAATAATACCAGCAATAGAAAAATGGGCATGGCTATCAATAATATTTTTCCGTAGGCTTCCATATGCAAGAATCTTATCCTAAAGTTACTAAAATATAACGCTGGTAATAACGAAAACTGACCCGGTTTAAAACAGCCCAAATCCTTTTAGCCAGTATATTTGCACATCTTAAAAACAACCGGATGAAAGCAATTGTAATAGGAGGCGGAATTGTGGGCCTTAGTTCAGCATATTACTTAAACCAGGCAGGATGGGAGGTGACTGTATTGGATAAAGAAGATTTCCTCAATAATTGTTCTTACGGCAACGCCGGGTATGTTTGTCCAAGCCATTTTATACCCATGGCCACACCGGGCATAGTAAAACAGGGTTTGAAATGGATGTTCGATTCTCAAAGCCCTTTTTATGTACAGCCTCGTTTAAATGCTGCTTTAATAGATTGGGGCCTTAAGTTTATGCGCAGCGCTACACCAGAAAAAGTTGAAGCCGCTGCGGTTCCATTAAAAGACATTGCAGTAATTAGTCAGCGTGAATATGAGCTATGGACAAAAATCCCTTCATTTAATTTTTCTTATGAACACAAAGGCCTGCTCGAAATTTTTCAAACAGAAAAAGTTGCAGAGCATGCGCATCATACTGTAGAAAAAGGAAAAGAACTTGGTTTAGATGTAGATCTAATAACCAAAAAAGAACTGGATCAGCTTGAACCACAAACAAAAATCAATGGCATTGGCGCTATTCTTTTCAGGTGCGATGCGCATCTTTATCCCAATAAATTAATGAAAGGCCTGATAGCGTTGTTAAAAGAACGCGGCGTACAATTAATAACCGGCGAAGAAGTAATTGATTTTGAAAAAGAGCAAGGTCTTATAAAGAAAGTAAAAACAAAAAAGAACGCATACCAGGCAGATACTGTTGTTATTGCTACAGGTTCATGGAGCAGGGAAGTAGCGGCGCTGCTTCAAACTAAAATACCGTTGGTGCCAGGCCGCGGTTATTCTATTACATTGGAAGACTCGCCGTATAAACTCAATCATCCTGCAATTTTAGTAGAAGGAAGAACTGCAGTAACGCCAATGGATGGCAATAAGATTAGGTTTGGCGGCACAATGGAAATTACGTCTACCACTACGCCACCACGCATGAACCGTGTGCAGGGTATTTTAAATGCAGTAAAGCGTTTTCTCCCGGAGTTTGATATTGCAATGCCGCCGCCGGAAAAAATATGGTATGGTTACCGCCCTTGTTCTGCCGATGGATTGCCTTATATTGGACGTACAAAAAAATGGAAAAACGTTGTAGTGGCCACTGGTCATTCTATGCTTGGTTTAAGTTTGGGCGCAGGAACCGGTAAACTGGTGAACGAAATTATTAACGAGCAACCACTGAGTATGGATATAAAACCGTTTACCGTAGAGCGATTTGGATAGGAGATAGTATTTAGTATAGAGTGTATCGTATATAGAATTGCAGTTTGTCTCAATACTAACATCTTAATACTTTATACTTTTATGGAGCCAGCAGCAGTAACACAGATGAATCATCGTTGCCCGCCCGGCCAGCCGTTCGGACGGGCGTCGCACACTTCAGCTGATGAAACATTGGGCAACATTAATCAACGCTATTTAATTATACAACTAAAAAAACTTCGCCATGTACAAAAAAATCATCCCCGCAGTAATTGTATTTTTTTGCTGCATTCCGCTTCAGCGTTTAATTGCACAGGAGCATTCGCTTACCAAATTATGGCAAACAGATACTTTATTAAAAGTTCCGGAATCTGTATTGTTTGATGGCAGCGGCAAAGTGTTGTATGTTTCTAATATCGATGGATCTCCATGGGAGAAAGATGGTAAAGGATCTGTAGGCAAGGTTGGCCTCGATGGAAAAATAATCAGCGTAGATTGGGTGAGTGGTTTAAACGCACCAAAAGGTTTGGGCATTTTTAAAAACAAACTTTATGTAGCTGATGTAGATAATGTAGTGGTCATTGATATTGCAAAATCGGCTATTGAAAAACGCATACCAATAGAAGGCGCAGAAGGCCTTAATGATATTTCTGTAAGCAAAAATGGAAAGGTATATGTTACAGATTCCAAAGCAGGAAAAATTTATAGTCTTGAGCAGGATAAGTTTGTTTTGTTTACAGAAGGTTATAAAGGTTTAAACGGGGTACTTTCTGTTGGCCAAGATGTATATGCAGTTGCCGCTGGTACTTTATGGAAAATTGGGACAGATAAAAAAGGCGTTAAGGTTGCAGAAGGAATGGAGCCGGCTACAGATGGTATAGAGCCTGTAGCTCCAAACGAATTCCTGGTGTCTGTATGGAATGGAGTTGTGTATTATGTAAACGCCAGTGGCAAAACACAGGTTCTGCTGGATACTCGTGAACAAAAAAGCAATACCGCAGATATAGGTTATGATCCTGCAACAAAAACAGTATATGTGCCAACATTTTTTAAGAATTCGGTAACAGCCTATCGTTTAAAATAGTCGGGCACTGCAAACATTCTGTTTATATTTTTGTAAAGGCAGGTATATTTTTATACAATTATGGACTGTACTTCATCACGATTACAATACAGCAAGACTGGTTATTTTTCAAAGATCATTACAGATTACCTACAGCATAAAAATGAGATCCGTCCATTTTATAAACATGCCACAGATATTGCCGGTGTTACAGCGGCTATAGAAGAAAGAAAGAAATTCAACAATCATCGCAGCGTTCTGGTTGCAGAACTGGAAAAACAATATGCAATTATACAAACAAGCGATGCTGTTAAAAGCAATATCCGTTTGTTGGCTAACGACAATACGTTTACTATTACTACTGCGCATCAACCTGTAATTTTTACCGGCACACTTTATTTTGTTTATAAAATTCTGCATGTTATAAAACTGGCAGCTTCGTTTAAAGAGCAGTTGCCGCAATACAATTTTGTTCCTGTTTTTTATATGGGCAGCGAAGATGCAGACCTTGATGAATTAGGCAGCATTTGGCTAAACAATGAAAAAATAGTGTGGGATACCAAACAAACCGGTGCAGTTGGCCGAATGAATACAAAAGGCCTTGAAAAAATTATTACACGCATAGAAGGAGAGTTGTCTGTTCAGCCTTATGGCAAAGAACTGCTGCAATTATTAAAAGACTGTTATCTCAATAGTCAGGATATACAAACTGCCACTTTCAAATTAATTGACGCATTGTTTTCGCGTTACGGGCTTGTAGTGCTTATACCTGACAATCCCAATTTTAAAAAATTATTGCTGCCGGTTTTTGAGGATGATATTTTTAATGAAGTGCCATCTGGCATTGCAGGAAAAACTATTGAAGCATTAGCTGCACATTATAAAGTTCAGGCAAACCCCAGGGCCATCAATCTTTTTTATTTGAAGGATGATATACGCAACCGCATAGAAAAAGTTGGCGATAACTGGCATGTGGTTGATAAAGACATCCGCTTTACAAAAGAAGAATTGCTGCAGGAAATGAAGCAGCATCCCGAAAGGTTTAGTCCTAATGTAATTCTCAGGGGCATTTTACAGGAAACTATCCTGCCCAATATTTTATTTGTTGGCGGTGGCGGAGAGCTTGCTTACTGGCTGGAGCTTAAAAATATTTTTGAACATTACAAAGTGCCTTACCCGGTGCTGGTGCTGCGCAATTCATTTTTGATTGTAGAAAAGAAGTTCAGCAAAAAAATTAAAAGCCTCGGCTTTTGCGAAGCAGATTTCTTTAAACCCGAACAGGAATTGCTAACCGAACTTGCCACGCATGATAAATCCGGCACCTTAAAATTGGAGAACGAACTTGAGGAAGTGAAAAAGTTTTACAGTCAGCTTAAAACAAAAGCAGGGGCAATAGACACAACGCTGGAAAAGCATATTGAAGCCCTTCGTGCAAAAGCCACAAGGCCATTGTACGAGCTGGAGAAGAAAATGCTAAGGGCCGAAAAAAGAAAGTATAAAGATCAGCTCGGACAAATACAGGCTGTAAAATCTGTTTTGTTTCCATCCAACAGCCTGCAGGAAAGGATTGAAAACTTTATGCCCTTCTATGCAAAATGGGGCAGCAAGTTTATAGATATGCTATACAACAATTCGCTTGCGCTGGAGCAGGAATTTTATATTCTTAATGAAGAGTAATTAGCCGCAGATTCGCAGATTGAATTCAAATAAAACATTCCTTCATTTCCTCATTAATCACATTTTGGTGCTTACCAGCTCAGCACAACTTTAAAAAGGTAGGTCTTTCCATTATCATTATCTGCTACCAGTTGCAGTTTTATGCTATGGTCCTTTGACGACTGTACACATACAGATTCAATCTTATAACCTTTAAATGCTTTATTGGCGGATGGCAAATCAATAAGCTGATTGATTTTTATCTTGCCTTTTTCGCGGCCAATTTTGCGATATAAATTTTCTATAACGGCAAGATAGCTGCGGCCAATTTTGCCATCATCAATGGCATTAGGGGTGTCTTCAGTAGAAATGGTGAGGAATAAATCTTCGTGTTTATCAGAATAAGTGAGGCCGGAAATTCCAATTTTGCCCGGAGCGAGGTTAACGCTTTCAAAATCTACAACAATTGTTTGAAGGCTTGCTTTCTCCTGGTCATTCCAGAAATCGGCCTTTGTAATAATAAGATGATTAAGCGGATTGGAAACGTTTCCTCGGTTTACAAAAACAAGATAATCATATACTTCAGCAATACCTTCTATATTTAAATCTGAAATACCGGAAGCTTTAATTCTGTTATAAAAAACGGTAAGATCTATTGGCTTTATAGCATTGTTTTTCAGGTTTAGCAACAAGGCTTTGTTTCTTTTTTCTGTAGCACCAGATCCTACAATAAGCAGGTGCGGCTTTTTATCAACCGATAAAACAGTCATCGCTTCCAAATCAGATTTTGCTGATTTAGCTATTTTCTTTTCGGTAGTATCAAAAAGAGTGATGAGAGAGGGTTTGTTCCATTTTTTGTTCATTACAAGCAGATCCCTGGAATCATCGCCTACTACATAAATATTGTCGTTGTAAAATTCAATGCCAGAGCCGGAGGGGAAATTGTCCAATTCTATAAAATCCAGTAATTCTAATTTCATACGAGCTTGTAATTAGCACGAAAGTAGGGGAAAAATGCAAAGATGTATATTAACATTTGCCACAAATTTCTTCTAATTAAATTTCACAAAAATGCCCGCCGGAGGTGGCAGGCATGCTATTATAAGTTTACGAAACCAGTGTTTAAATATAAATAATGCGCTTTCTTTTCATTTCAGTTTCTGTTTTCTTCTGCTGTTGGGTTGCAGCTTTTTGTGTTTCACGCAGGCGCTGTGTGGCCTCGTTGGTATATTGCGCCTGTTCTGCTAATTGCCTCGTCATTGCTTCCTGGTAAGCTTCTATCTGCTGGTACTGTTTAAGGGCACGGTCCTGGTTGACTGCATCCTGTAATTTGTTCAATTGTTCCTGCGTTAACTCAAGCTTTACTTCACTATTAATTTGCAGCCAGTTCAGTTTTTGCAATTGCCCGGCTATTTCGGTTTTCAATTTTGCAATATCCAGTTTTTTGTATTTTAACTGCTTTTCAATTTTTTGCCAGTTCAGTTGTTCTAATGCCTTTTGCGTTTTTAATAAAGCATCTTTTGCCATGCGGTCGTTATAGCTTAGTCCTTTTAATTTAGGTGTTGTTGTATCCTGTGTAAGCTGAAAAGAAAAACTGGTAGAAGGAATGTAGGGCTCAGCAACCGAAGCCGCTTCTCCGCCATCGGGCATAGCCACTTTTTCTTTTTGCGATAATGAAAAATCTACTTTTTCTTCCTTGCTGGCTGTTTTAATGTTGATGTCTGCCGCATTATCTTCATCCTCATCTTCATTATCATCTGCAGCAACGTATTTCACAGGCGTTACAAGTTGGTTTTCATTTTTAATGATGCGGGACACTTCTATTAGTTTGTCATTGTTTTGCTGCTCAACTTTCTTTTTAGGAACCTCAACTACTGCAAGGTTCTGAATGCTTTTGCCCGCTTCATCGTTCAAATGTTCTCCATTTAAATTGATATCTGAAAATGCAAGTGCAAAATTGGCTTCACCAAAATTATCTGCTGCAACTTTTGCAGGGTTGATGGTTGCTATAAATCCCAACAGCAGCAAAGCCATCAGGCAGGCGCCCATCCTGTAAAAGCCAATTTTACGGTTTTCTATACCCATAATGCGTTCTATGCGGGTAAGCAATTGTTGCTGATTTTTACCACCAGCCGCAATGCCATAAGTAACCGGCATCAGCCTGCTTTTTTCAAGTGTAAGAAGGGCAGTAGCATAATTGTGCGGATGATACTGAAACTGGATTACCATATCATCGCAACTGTATTCACGTTCTTTTCTTATAGCACCAGTAAGTTGTTTTACAAAAGGATTAAAGAAGAAAAGAATTTCAACACTGGTAACAAACAGGTTTACAAAATAATCGTTGCGTTTTATATGCACCAGTTCGTGCAATAGCACTGCTTCAAGTTGTTCTATAGTTAGGTTATTAAGGCAGGCGGCGGGCAGCAGAATAACAGGTTTTAAAAAACCAATTACCTGTGGCGTATCAATATGTACAGACAGCATTGCCTTTACTTCTTTCTTTATACCCAGTTGCGCCGAAACTCTTTTTATATACATCCTCCAGGTGCCATTCATTTTTGTGATGCCATTTTTTTGCAAGCTTCCTGCACGATGTACAAACAGGCAGAATTTAATAAACAGAAAAACAATACAGAGAAGGTATAATGCAGACCAATACGGCATTATAGTATCCATTGTTGTACTTGCCGTGTGCCAAATGGTGTAATAGTAATTGTTGGCAATAGTAATTGCTGCACTGTTGTCTGCTGCAACAATTGCTTCAGTATAATATTTCCACGAAAGACCGCCGATAAAGGCAGCCGTTCCGCAAAAAAGCAGGAAAAGTGCAATGCTATGCCTTGCAGATGCAGTAAGTTGTTTAATACCTGTGGTAACTGTGCGGTAAACAAGCCAGCAAATAGCAAATTGCCAGATACCGTTGAGCAGTGCCCAGCCCAATGCAGTAAGAAAGGGCGAAGCGGTAAAAGATGGCATACTGATTATTTTTTTAGATGATTGAGTAGTTTTTGAATTTCCTCAATTTCTTCTTCACTCGCTTTGTAATTGCCAAGCGCCTGTATTACCAACTGGCCGGGCGAACCTCCAAACAAACCATCAATCATTTTGCCCACAAGCTGCTTCTGTGTTTTTTCTTTGCTGATAGCGGCAGTATAGTAATGTGCTCTTGTTGATTTATCTCTTTTCACCAGGCCCTTGTCGTTCATAATCTGCATTAGCTTAAGGGTGGTTGTATAACCTACATCTTTGGTTTTGGCCAGTTCTTCATGCACTTCTCTTACGCTGGCAAGGCCTCTGTCCCAGATAACCCGAAGAATTTCCAGTTCTCCTTCAGTTGGCTTCACATATTTTGGTGCTGGCATAGTAATTGACTTTGGCACTAATATACGATCATTTTCGTAATGCTTTCAAATCTTTTTCCACTGTTGTGTATTATCGTCTCAGCTCCAGGCCCTACCGGCATAATGTAAAGTCGTGGGCAATGGGCAAATGTTGCAAATGTTTTAAGCCGGCATTGGATTTTTTATTCAGCTTTTGTTGTGTCACTCACTTGTACCTTAAATCTTTATTGATCGCATGCCTTTGCCGGTATCCTCACTTATCATTTCAGGATGTAATTCAACCCCTTCAGGGTTGATTGCTTTATTGGCAGTGTACCACGGGTTATCACCCGTGGTTATAGTAATTAAGGCCCTTCAGGCCTTGCCGAACTTTGGCTTGGCCTTATTATTGGCCGAACCAAATTCGGTAAGAACATAGCAGTACGAAGTCTTTGACTTCGTACTGCATTATCCTATATCATCATTAATCTGCGCATCTGCAGCGATTCTTTTTTAATTACAAACTTCAATGCAATCATTATCCCGAAGGGATAAAATTATAATAGCCATGGGTGAAACCCGTGGCTATTATAATCCTTTATAATCACAACCCTAACGGGGTTGATTAATTAATCTGCGCATCTGCGGCCATATATAAGTTTGGCTAAAGCCAATCATGAGTTGCATCTGTAACCCAGTGCTTAAGCGCTGGGTTATTAAGCCCGATCTAATTTGGGCTTTAGCCCAATAATTTCAATTCAGCGTGCTTTTATCCCAACAGAGTTCGGTAAGAACATAAATAGTACAAAGTCGGAGACTTCGTACAGCGGTGAACCGTTTCGAAGAAACGCTCCGTGTATTGCCTTAATGGTTATTGCAAAGAAAGTTTGTTCATTTAAACACTGCACCTTCACTATAATGTAAATAATTCGGTGCTTCTCTGTGTTATCTGTGTCTCTGTGGTTAAAAATGAGGTAAGGACAAAAAATAAGCCCGATGTAGAAACAACGGGCTTATCGGTATTATGTACCTAATTAATGCAATGCGAATATATTACTTCTCGTCAATTTTAATTGAAAAGTTCAAATCTTTTTTTTCACCAAGATATTCTTTGTACTTGTTTAAAACTTCTGCGGGTTGTTTTTTGCCGTTTATAGACAATTCGCCATTTTTCAATTCAACATTAAGGTTGCCATTGTTATCCATTTTATCACCCTTAAGCGCTGCGATAAATTTTTCCATTTCCACTTTAGGATCATTGCCATTCAAAGTAACATTCACTTCAGCACCTTCTTTTTTATCAGAAGTAATCGTTAACTCTATTTTTTTCTCTTTAGTAATAGCAGCAGTAGTTTCACCTGTATGGTGCATTGTTTTTAATGTTGGTGCAATTACCAGCGAAACAATCGACATCAGCTTAATTAAGATATTCATGGAAGGACCTGAAGTATCTTTAAAAGGATCACCAACAGTATCACCTGTTACAGAAGCTTTATGAGGATCTGAGCCTTTGTAATAAATCTGCCCGTTTATATCAACACCTTTTTCAAAAGATTTTTTTGCATTGTCCCATGCACCGCCGGCATTGTTTTGAAACATTCCCATCAATACACCACTAACAGTAGCACCGGCTAAAAATCCACCCAATACTTCTGGTCCAAAAACAAAACCGATAATTAATGGAGCAAGAATAGTGATAGCGCCGGGCAATACCATTTTCTTAATAGAAGCATCTGTTGATATCGCAACGCATTTATCGTACTCGGGTTTGCCTGTACCTTCCATAATGCCGGGTATGCTGCGGAACTGGCGACGAACTTCTTCCACCATTGCCATTGCTGCTTCGCCTACGGCACGTATAGCCAGCGATGAAAAGATAAAAGGTATCATGGCACCAATAAATAAGCCGGCCAATACTGGGGCTTTGTAAATATCAATACCAGATATTCCGGAAATGCCAACAAATGCTGCAAACAATGCTAATGCTGTTAAAGCAGCAGAAGCAATAGCAAAGCCTTTACCGGTAGCAGCTGTTGTATTACCAACCGCATCAAGAATATCAGTTTTTTCACGTACATCTTTTGGCAATTCACTCATTTCGGCAATACCGCCAGCGTTGTCGGCAATCGGTCCAAATGCATCAATGGCCAATTGCATGGCAGTAGTAGCCATCATGCCGGCTGCAGCTATCGCCACACCATATAAACCTGCGCACCAAAATGATAAATAAATACCTGCTGCTAATACCAGTATTGGTAAAAATGTACTTTCCATACCAATAGCAAGACCACCAATAATATTTGTAGCATGACCGGTTGATGATTGACGAATGATACTTAACACCGGGCGTTTGCCCATTGCTGTATAGTATTCAGTAATTATGCTCATGAGTGTACCCACTGCAAGACCAACAATGATAGCACCAAATACACCACCTTTTGTAAAATCATGACCGCGAAGGTTCATGGTATCGGGCAATAAATAATTTACAAGGAAATAGCAGCCAACTGCAGTAAGAACAATAGAACCCCAGTTGCCCATGTTAAGTGCTTTTTGAACAGCAGCCGTGCTGTTACCTGCACTTTCTGAAATGCGTACAAAGAAGGTTCCTATAATTGAAAAAATGATACCCAAACCTGCAATAAGCATAGGAAGTAAAACAGGAGAAAGGCCGCCAAATGCATCACCCATTGCATTGGTTTCTCTTCCAAGCACCATTGTTGCCAATACAGTAGCTACATAAGAACCAAACAAGTCGGCGCCCATACCAGCCACATCACCTACGTTATCACCTACGTTATCTGCAATGGTTGCAGGATTGCGTGGGTCATCTTCTGGTATACCTGCTTCTACTTTACCTACGAGGTCAGCGCCTACGTCGGCAGCTTTTGTATATATACCACCGCCAACACGGGCAAACAGCGCAATAGATTCTGCACCTAATGAAAAGCCGGTAAGCACTTCAATCGTCCTTTCCATTTCTTCACTATTAACAGCAGCTGTTGGCGCAAAAATCATTTTTAAAATGATAAACAAACCACCAAGTCCTAATACAGCAAGGCCGGCAACACCAAGTCCCATTACACTACCGCCTGTAAATGAAACGGCCAGGGCTTTAGATAAACTTGTCCTGGCTGCGTGTGCTGTGCGCACATTTGCTTTTGTGGCAATGCGCATACCTATAAAACCTGCAAGTGCACTAAATACTGCACCTATAACAAAAGACATTGCTATAGCGGGGCTGGATTTTGGATTGGAGTAACCCATTACTGCGAGCAAAATGCCTGCAAGAACAACAAAATAGCTAAGGATTTTGTACTCAGCTTTCAGAAATGCCATAGCGCCTTCAGCTATATATTTGGATATTTCTGTCATCCTTTCATTTCCCGAATCCTGCTTAGAAACCCAGGCACTGCGTACGGCTGTAAACAACAGGCCAATAATACCCATTGCCGGAACTAAATAAAACAAATTGCTCATAGTAGTTTTTGTTGTCTTTGATTGATTTTCAGGGATGCAAAAATAGGGTAAAGGCCATTAAAATAATAGTTTATCGCTATTTTTTTGGGGCAGCCTTAAACTAGGGCGACCCAAACAGAAAAGGCTGTTTACCAGCGGGTAAACAGCCTTTAAAGCATATTATTTAAAATTGTGGCTTAAAAACAGGTAAGCCTAATCAATCGATGGTTTTTATTGGTGCTGCGTTGTATCAACCGTCTTTTTCTTTTTAAATGGATTGATATTATTAATTAACCCTTTTGCAGATTCTTCAATGTTCTTTTTGCCATCAGCAGATCCTGTTTTGCTTGTATCACCTTTGCCCAACAATTGTTTTTGCAGTTCATCTGCTGCAGTTTGTACTGCCTGTTTTTTTAATGAAGCTATGGTATCCTTAACAGCAGCAGTAACCGCAGTTTTAGTACTGTCAATTTTTGCTTTTGCAAAGTCTGTGGCTTGCTGTTTTAAATCTTCGGCCAATGATGTACCCGCTTGTTTCAAATCTGTTTTAATAACTGGGCTTGTAATAGTTCCGCCCATATTTACTTTAAGGTTTACATAATCACCCAGTTTAACGGGTACGCCTTTGCTGTTTACCTGGCTTATAAGATTGTTTACATAAGCATTGCCTTTTTCGCCCATTAAAGCCCTTGGTACTTTCATGTTAATGAGATAATCAAGCGACTGATCAAAACCATGCATGCCGCCAATCTCCATATCAATATCTTTCACTTTCACTTTAAAAGGTTTTACCATTACTTTTCCATTGGCAAATTCAATATAATTTTTGATGTCTTTCAATGCAAAGGATTCCAGCTCTTTTACATTTAGCATTGCGGCTATCTTTTCAACCGGTGCAAATTTTTTCAGGAACCCTTCAATTAATAAAAGGTTGCCATTGCCCGTTAGTGAGTTAAGATCAGGCATCATATCATCACCCAGTTTTCCGGTAAAGGTTAATTGAGAACTCATTTTACCAGAGAGAAATTTTCCAACCGGCATCAGCTTCTGTACTGTATTAAAAGCCATGAATGTTTTTTCAACATCAAATCCTTTTACATCATAGCTAAGGCTGATATCGGGTTTCTTTTTATCTTTTTTGGTTGAATAAGAACCGCTCACATTCATGGTTCCATCCAGCAGGTTGCTTTTAATATTATTCAAGCTTACTGTTTCATCTTTTATAATCATAGAACCAGATAGATCCTGCATGTCTATTTTATCGTAATGAACTTTATCTACGCCTGCATTTACAGTAAAATCAAGATTGGCAGGCACAGCAAATGGCGCTGCTGCCGGCCCTTTGGTTGTAGTATCAGCAGATGTTCCCATCCAGTCGTTAAGGTTCATCTGGTCTGCTTTTATATTCAACAAACCGGTTAGGTTTTGATTTTTTAAAACATAAGGAAGCAAATTGTCTATAGTGCCATTGGCAGTAAAATTTGTTTTCATGTACTGGCCAGACAAATCGCTTAGTGTTACATTTTTTGGATTGAAATTCGCCAGCAGCGTATTCAGTTTTACACCATCGGGATAATCTTTTGATGCATAGAAAAAATTATTTAGGCTGATGGTACCTGCTGCGTTAAATTTTTCGTATTGTTTTTTCTCAATTGCGCTCATATAACCATTAGCGCTTACATCTGCATTTAATAAACCACTCAGCTTAGTGCCAGCTTCAAGTTTTACCAGTTGCGCTACTTTAGATAAATCGAGTTTTCCTTTTGCAGCAGCATCAACAAACATATCGCTTACAGGTGTTTTTACAAGCAAACGAAAATCAAAAGGGTCGTTATCCATTTCAATATGCGCCTGCGGCACATTTACAACTGTATGATCTGTTATTCCATCGGGGTTATCAACCTTTACAGAAAAGTTGATGTTTTTTACGGGCTTAGGTAAATCAGGATATTGAAAGAAACCATCTTTTACGGAGAGGTTAAGGTTGTATGCAGGAATTTGATTGCTGCTATACGTTCCTTTTACAAAACCATTGAAAATGGCCTTGCCACTTGTTTTAACTGTAGCAAAATCTTTCTGGTAAATGGCTGGTATTAGCGACAAAATATTTTTAAAATCTGTAGACGGGGCATCGTACTTAATATCCATATTGTAAACACTATCG
Organism: Chitinophagaceae bacterium; assembly: GCA_044227095.1. Classification (GTDB taxonomy): domain Bacteria; phylum Bacteroidota; class Bacteroidia; order Chitinophagales; family Chitinophagaceae; genus JACMLD01. Next base: position 3,940,229 of record JBGAFV010000001.1, read on the forward strand.
TTTACGAGTTGAAAGAAACCTTCTGTGTTCAGTTTTAAATCATTCAGTGAAACCTTATCAGTTTTAAAACTGTATTTATTTGTTTTGTTGTCTACCTGTATATCTGCATCAACTGTTGTTTTTGTTTTTACAAAATAGGGGATATTGCCATAGGTGAAGCTAACAGCGTCTGCACTTGTTTTTGTTGCCAAAGTAAAAAGGTCTGAGGTAAAATCGCCGCTGCCACTGTGGTTAAGCCCGGTAATTTCGCTGCTCATATTGCTGGCGGCATCTTCGTATTTTATATAGCCGTTGTTAATAGCATAAGATTGCAGGTTTAATTTAAATGGGGTGCTTTCTGCGGTAGTGCTTGCAGCTGTATCTGGTTTTGCAATATCCCAGTTAGCTTTTCCTTCTTTTGTAACGATGGCGTGTATGCGTGGTTCGGTAACAGCAATAGAATATACTTTATATTCGCCGCCTTTTATTACACTCATAATGTTTACAGCAACATCTATATTTTTTGCAGCAAACAAAGTGTCTGCAGCAAAAGTATTGATGCCTGTTACCTGCATGTTATTTACAGCCAGTGCAACTTTTGGAAAATGTCTGAAGAAAGAAATGTCAACATCTGTAAAATCAACTTTGGCATTAAGGTTATTGTTGATTTCTTTTTTTACGAGTGCAGTTATTTTGTCTTTAAAGATAAAAGGGGCCGCAAAGGCAACACCAATCAGTAATATTAAAACAATCAGGGTAATCTTTATAATTTTCTTAAGCATGGTCCTTTCTTTTGGGTATTTAGTAATAGGAGTCAAAAATTTTAAGGTCAGTTATCCGGTTATCATTTTAGAAATGTTTGGTTTACTTTTTTTCTATAGTTTTAGCCATTATTAAGTGGCAAAAAAGCATGAATTGCAAATATGACGCCAGAAAGAAAAGAGCGTTTGCTCTATGTATTAAATAAACGGCAAAACAATATTACTGTTGTGCTGGAAAACGTATTTGATCCGCATAATATATCTGCTGTAATGCGTACTTGTGATGCTGTAGGCATACAGGATATTTATGTATTGAACACAAAAATTGCCCGTCACCGCAAATGGGGACAGAAAAGCTCATCCAGCGCTGCAAAATGGCTTAGTATTCACGAGTTTTCAGATGCTGAGGCATGTTTTGCTGAATTGAGAAAGCATTACGGGCTTATATTAACCACTCACCTTGCAAGCGATGCTATTTCATTGCATGAAATAGATTTTACCCAATCTATTGCACTTGTTTTTGGCAATGAACATGAAGGTGTGAGTGAAGAAATAAGATCGCTTGCTGATGGCAATTTTATTATTCCACAGGTAGGAATTATTAAATCGCTGAACATTTCTGTAGCCTGTGCCGTTACAGTGTACGAAGCGCTTCGGCAAAAAACACTGGCTGGTCATTTTGATAAACCCGGTTTAAGTAAAGAACGTCATAGCAACCTCATGCATGAATGGGGTTTTATTGATGAAGTATAAATTTTGTATAATGAAGTACTGCGGAATATTTCTTTTCCTGCTGTGTGTGCATGTAATAGCATTCAGCCAGTCTGTTAAAAAAATGAATGCAGATGACTTAAGCACTTATATTGCCGCCAGCACTAAGCCGTTGGTGGTAAGTTTTTGGGCCACGTGGTGTGCATCCTGTAATGAAGAAATACCGTACTTTATTTCTACTATTAAAGACAAATATAAAGGTGAAGTGGAATTGCTGCTGGTAAGTCTCGATATCAAATCTTACTATCCTTCCAAACTTGTTGCTTTTATAGAAAAGAGAAATTATACTGCGCCAGTGGTATGGATGAATGAAACCAATGCAGATATTTTTTGTCCCAAGATTGATCCCAAATGGAGCGGGGCTATACCTTCTACGCTAATGGTGAATAATAAAAAGCAATACCGTAAATTTTATGAGGTGGGTATGTCGCCTTTGCAATTTGATAAGAATTTGAAAGAGATGGTAGAATAGGGAGCGAGTTGTTAGCTGTTAGCCATTAGCTACAAGCTGCAAGTGATTAGCCACAAGCTGTTAGCCACAAGCTGTTAGCTGCAAGTGATTAGCTTCAAGCTGCAAGTTTTTAGCGCTGATTTATTGCGTGAGGACACGCACCACGGCGACACTCGGATTTGCGTATTCCCTTAAATAAATTGAATGCTTTAAATTGAAAGTGGATACTAGAAACTAAAAGTTAATGACTAATAGCTTGAAGCTAACAGCTCATAACTTGCAGCTAACAACTTGCAGCTTCCTACATTCCTTTTCGCCTTATAGAACAACCTACCGAGCGGGACTCTTTTACAGTTACATCATCGCCTCCTGTCATTTGCGTAATAGCCTGTTTAAGGTAATTGTGTTTTACTTCGGTAATGTCTGCGGGACTATCATCTATTGCGCCATGGTATACCAGCTTACCATTTTTATCAAACAAAAAACATTCTGGGGTACGTGTAGCACCAAATGAATCGGCAAGTGTATTGTCGCTATCAAGTGCATAATACCAGTTATAAGATTGTTGTTTTGCATAAGCCTGCATATCTGCAAAAGATTCGCCGTTGTTTCTTCCGCCTTCGTTGGCGTTTAATAAAATAACACCCAATTCTTTTTCTTTTGCAAAGCTGCAAACAGCTTTTGTGCGGCCCTGGTTTTTTATTACATAAGGGCAGGTGTTACAGCTAAACATTACCAGCAGGCCATTAGCAGTACGTACATCTTTGAGGGAGAGAATGGCACCGCTAATGTCTTTCATTTTAAGATCTTCTTTAGGAACCGCTGCCCCAATAGGCAGGCCCTCTTTGCCTGGCATAAAAGCAAACAGCACCAGCAATACAGAAAAGTAAACAGGAATCCATTTTTTCATACAGCTGTGTTTGTATATAAGACAAGTAAAGTGTTCTATTAGATGTTTGGACCGCATATATTTCTATGCAGCATATACACATTATTTATTGCCATTTGCTTTTTGCCGTCCATATTCTGCAGCCTCGCTTATTGCTGCCACCTTCTGTGCAGCGTTAGCATCGCCCGCTTCCTGCTGTCTTTCTTCGGCAATTATACGCAAGGAATGTATACTTACATTCAGTTCATACCCGATTAATAAAATAAGCGAATTTATAAAGATCAAACTCATCAGCACTATTACTGTACCAATAGAGCCATACAATGCATCGTATCTTCCAAAATTATTGACAAATAATGAAAATCCAACTGTGCCTATAATGCTTAATGACGTTGCAAGCAATGAGCCCGGCGAAAGCAGTTTCCAGTTTTTATTTATATCTGGCGCATAATGATAAATGAAAGAAATGGAATAAAAGATAAGTGCAATGATCAATACCCAACGCAGTAAATCAATAACATTTCTTACACTGGCATTTGTAATACCCAGCCATTTTAATACTACGCCCTGCATAATCAGCAATACAATACATACCAGCAAAAGCGACATGATGAGTAAGGTAAGCCGAATAGCAATCCATCTTTTTTTAAGGCCCGTTCTTTTTTTGGCGCCCATATAATTTTTATTAAACGAACGCATAATGCCCATCATACCATTAGAGCCGAAGAATAATAAAAGGATGAAACCAAAAGAAAGCAAACCCATCCTTGGGTGTTCAAGAAAACCGTTTACAAAACTTATAAGGTTCTTGTTGTGTTCTTTTGCAGGAATAATATCTGTAATCAGTTTGTTTACCTGGAACTCCAATGCCCTTTTCTTTATAAATGGCAAATGCGGAATTAGTGTAAAAAGAAAAAGACAGATAGGAGGGATGGCCATTATAAAATTATAGGAGATGGCCGCAGCCCTTTCGGTAATGCTTGTTTTTTTTATCTGCCGTATAAAAAAATTGATAACATCATAAAGCGGTACACCACTAAAGCCAGGCAAAATAATTTTCTTGCTCCGGCTTACAAGGAACCGAAAGACAAGTGTGTTGTATATGATGCGTTGCAGCTTTATCATGCATTAATGAGCTAAATTATCGGCCGCAGGTTGTTTCGACTGCATTAATTTATCAAGTGCCTGCTGGTATTCCTTTGCAAATTTCAAATGTTCCTGGTAAGTTTCTGCAAAATTAGAATATCCGTCCAGGCTGGGTTTTGCCACAAAATAAACATAGTTTGTTTTGGGCGATGTAATTACAGAATCTATTGTTTGCGCCGAAGGCGTACAAATAGGCCCCGGTGGCAATCCGTAATTTTTATAAGTATTATAGGGCGATTCTACTTCCAAATGCTTTTCATAAATGCGTTTAAGGCCAAACTGGCGCAATGCGAATTTTACTGTTGGATCTGCGCCAAGCCGCATGCCTTTTTCCAGCCGGTTAAGGTAAACGCTGGCAATTTTTCCTTTATCGTCTTTTTTATTTGTTTCTTCTTCTACAATTGAAGCAAGGGTATAAGCAGTCTGTGGCGTTAGGCCGTGTTGTTTTGCTTCGCTGATGCGTTTATTGTTCCAGAAGAGTTCGTAATTGCTTCTTAGTTTAGAAAATATTTTTGAAGCCGTTGTATTCCAAAAATAAGTGTAGGTATCAGGAAATACACTTGTCATTACAGTATTGCTATCAAGCCCAAATTGTTTTAAGGAGTCATTGTTATTCAGGTAATCAATAAATGCAGTTGAATCGCATTCAAACTTACGGCCTACAAGAGAGGCGAGATCTTCTTTTGTTCTCAGTTTGGTAATAACAAGGTTTACCGGATCCTGCTGCCCGTTTTTAAGCATGCGTACGATATCTGCAAGGCTCATCCCTTTTTTTATATTGTACCTGCCGGCTTTTACTTTTTGCGGGTAATCAACCCGGTTGGCCATGATGTCAAAAAATGTAAGGCTGCTGATTACATTATCCTTTTCAAGCGTATTGGTAACATCTGCGTAAGTGCTGCCCGTTTTTATAAGCAGGAAATAGTTTTTGGTTTCAAATGAAGTAGCCGGTCCAAAGAATTTCCATCCTGCCCAGGCGGCTGCAAGAAACACTATCAATAATATAATCCGTATAGCTTTTTTCATAAAAGGATAATTGTTAAAACGATTTTCTCAAAACATTTATGCAGCTTCTTTAAAATAAATAAACCTTCTATAATAATAAAAGCCCTGCCTTTAACGGACAGGGCTATAAAAGTATATGCAGTTAATTAAGGTTTGGTAGCAGGTGCAGTAGCAGGCTGCTGTGCAGGTGCATTCTGGGTTGTTTTTGCTTTAGTGTCTAACTGGTTTACAAGGTTAGAGTTTGCATTTCCTTTGCCAATAAAAGCTGCAGAAAAAAGGCAAAGCAGGGCAACGATGATAGCAAATATCCAAGTGCCTTTTTCAAGCACATCTGTTGTTTGTTTTACACCCATAAACTGGTTGCTAAAACCAGCTATACTGCCAGAAAGGCCACCGCCTTTTGGGTTTTGAACCAATACGATAAAGCCCAATATTACGCAGGCCAGCACTATCAGCACCACAAATAAGATAATCATAATTACTGTTTTAAATGGTCTATTTTGGCTGCAAAATAAGCTGATTTTGCGGGATTAAGCAAACTTAATTTCTGGTATACACCAACCGCTTCGTCCTTCATTCCCTGTTTCTCAAATACTTCGGCCATGGCTTCGGTAATAACTTCCCTTGTTTCTATAGAATGAATGGCATCTGCCACCACTTTCGATTCTTCATTTTTAGACATGGCATTTTCAATAGAAGCCTGTGGCAGCTTTTTCATGCTTTTGAGCCAATCTGTAAAGCTTTTTAGCTGTTTTCCAAACTTGTCTTTTGAATCAGCTTCCTGTTTGCTAAGTTTAATGCCCTGGCTGGCAAAATAATCAACTGTGTGGTAAGGTTCAAAAAGCAAATCGGATGTAGCAGCAGGTGTTTCTATAATCGTTTTTAATAACGGTTTTTCTTCCCAGGTGTTTAATGGTTCCGGTACGTTTTCTGTCAGAATACTTTCTTCGTGATCTGACTGTTCTGCGTTTTCCAATGAATTTTCATTTACAACTTCAGTGGTAAAATCAGCTGATGGTTCTTCAACCTGAGTTTGTTCTTCCTTAAATGTATTTTCAGCCTCAAACTGCACATCGTTATAAGCTTGTACTATTGTCTCCGCTACCTCTTCCACTTCATTGTTTGCTTCTTCAGATTGAATTGTGGCTTCATTATAGGCGTGTACAGTTAATGCAGCAGTTTCTTCTGCTTCTGCAGTTGATGCTTCAGAATAATTTTCAACTTCATCGTAAGCCTGCACCATTATTTCAGCAGCCTCATTTATATCTGTTGATTTTTCCTCCGTATCCAGTTCTGTTTTATCGTATGCACTTACTGATAATAAAGCAGCTTCATTTATATCGGCTGTTTTTTCTTCCAGCTCGTTTTCTGTTTCATTATATGCTCCTACAATTAATGCAGCAGTTTCATTGTATTCTTCTGATGACTGCTGCAATATTGTATTAACCGGTGCTTCATTAGCAGCAGGTACTTCGCTGTAATTATTTGCTACAATATCGTTTTGTTCAAATGCGGTGAGCACGTTTGTTGTAAATTCATCTTTCAATGGCTCATGCTCACTCGTACTTATATGCGCTGGTTCATCAACAACAGGCTCATTAAAGACTTCCGTTATCACATCCATTATTCCCCCGGCTGTTTGTACAGGAGCCTCGAGCAATTCATTATTTGTATTAGCATGAGCACCGGCAGCATACACTTTTTTTTCTTCTTCAACAGCAACTGCGGTTGTTTCATTACTGATAAAAGGAGGATTTTCTGATATGCTAAAACCCGGTGCAGCTTCCGGTTCAAGTAAAAACTGTAACCACAATGGATTGTTGAAATAAAGTGTTGTTTTGTGCAGTTGTGATTTGAAATGCGGATGCGATGTGTCCTGCATTTTTTTCAGCAATAAAAATTGTGCTGCGGCAAAATAAGGATGTTCATGCGTCATTCGTTCCAGTTCATCTACAGTAACAGACTGCAATGATGGCTGATGAAAAAGATGCTGAACAATATTATCGAATGGTGACTGCATATTTATAAGCAGCAATATACTTGCAAATTACCAGTTAGAAAAAAGACGGTTGAAAATTTCGTCGCTGAGGTTTTGAATTATACTGGTGTTTAATTGCGCTTCTGCCTGTTGTACACTTATATTGGCATCAAAATCAAAACTGCGGGTTACATCTTCTTCCTTGCTCTGTTTATCATCAAGCCGGTTTATTAATTTAACGTGTACAGTTATATTTAAACGGTTGGTAGCAGATTTGTTATCTGCAATAGCTGCAGTGGTGAATGAATAATCGGTTATTATTCCGCTGATATCATAATCGGCATTATCACTTTGAACAAGTGTTCTGTTTGTCTGGTTATTTATTTTCTGCCGAAGTTTATCTGTAAGCTGCGGGCTCAGTTGGGGGTTTACATACCTTGCCCTGTTTTCAATAAAATTGATGCGTATTGTTTTTATTTCTTTTGGAATAGATGATTCCCGCATGGTATAATGCAAACAGCCGGAGAGAGAGAAGGCCATTAAAACAAGCAAGACTATAAAACATTTCTTTATTAAATACATAAAGCTGATTATAAAATTTTGAAGATTGATGACTTTGTGATGTTGAGATTTCTTTTATTGTTACACCCGAAACAAATCTCAAAATCCCGCAATCACAAAATCCCTGAATTTAATTTCTTCATTTTCAAAGTAAAGAGTATTCGTAGTTTACGCCTTGTGGCTAGCAGCTAATAGCTTAAAACTATTCATCAATATCATATTCCTTCAATTTTCTATACAATGTTCTTTCGCTGATACCCAAATCAAGAGAAGCATCTTTTCTTTTGCCACGGTGTTTTTTAAGCGCTTTAACAATGAGTTCTTTTTCCTTGTCCATTATGTTTAGCGATTCTTCTACTTCTTCGTGGGTATGAATTTCATCGTGCTTCATTAATACAGGTTGCCCGTTTTGTTGTGGCGCCGCTTGTATAAAAGCTGGCTGAATTACCTGTGCCGGAAACTCAGTTACCATTGTTCCGTTTTCACGCAGCAAAGACTCATTGGCAAATTTTGCAGCAGAAGCAGCATTGGCCGGGTTTTGCAATATGTCAACAAACATTCTCTTCAGCTCTGTTACATCTTTTTTCATATCGAAAAAAAGTTTGTACAGGATTTCCCTTTCATTTGCAAACTCCGGATTTGCACCAACAGCTTTACCAGTTGCCAATACAGGAAGACGGCTATTGCTATGATCTGGTAAAAACCTGCGCAAAGCATCTCCCGTTATAAGTTTTTCTTCACTCAGTACAGATAATTGCTCTGCAATATTCTTTAATTCACGCACATTACCGGGCCATGAATAATTATTTAACAGGTTTTTTGCCTCATCGTCTAACTGAACCGGTGTGGTTTTATATCGCTCAGCAAAATCCACTACAAACTTGCGGAAGAGAAAAATAATATCTTCTTTGCGATCCCTTAATGCAGGCACACGGATAGGAACTGTGTTTAACCTGTAATAAAGATCTTCCCTGAATTTTCCTTTTTGTGTCAGGTCCAGCAAATCTTTATTGGTAGCAGCTATTACCCTTACATCTGTTTTTTGTACTTTACTGGAACCAACGCGTATAAATTCTCCGCTTTCCAGCACACGCAGCAAACGTGCCTGCGTGCCCAGTGGCATTTCGCCAATTTCATCAAGAAAAATTGTACCGCCATTTACAGTTTCAAAATATCCTTTACGGCTGTCCACCGCACCTGTAAAAGATCCTTTTTCATGACCAAACAATTCCGAATCAATCGTGCCTTCGGGTATTGCACCGCAATTGACCGCAATAAACGGGTTGTGTTTTCTTGCAGACAGCGCATGTATGATTAATGAGAATGATTCTTTACCAACACCACTTTCCCCGTTAATCAGCACACTTAAATCTGTATTGGCCACCTGTGTCGCTACATTTAATGCATAGTTCAGTGCAGGTGCATTACCTATAATACCAAACCTGTTTTTTATTGATTGTAAATCCATAATCTTAAACTACATGTTTTTTTATTGCCGATTTTGTGATATTGAGATTTCGAAATTTGTTGGATTAGTGTTCTACAACAATCACAAAATCCCGCAATCCCAAAATTTCATAATCTGCAATCAGCATTTTATATTTCTGATTTCTGTATTTAGTGATTTTGAGATTTCTCCTGTTGTATCATACAAGCAAAATCGCAAAATACCGCAATCCCAAAATTTCATAATCTGCAATCAGCATTTTATATTTCTGATTTCTGTATTTAGTGATTTTGAGATTTCTCCTGTTGTATCATACAAGCAAAATCACAAAATCCCGCAATCCCAAAATTTCATAATCTGCAATCAGCATTTTATATTTATGATTTCTGTATTTAGTGATTTTGAGATTTCTCCTGTTGTACCATAACAAGCAAATGACAAAATCCTGCAATCTCAAAATTTAAAAATTGTCTTTACACTATTTTCCCTATCAATGTTCCAGCGGTGCATTCTTCTACTTTTACCATAACATAATCACCGGGCTTTAGGTTCTGTTGTTCTTTAGGAAATACCAACATTTTATTTTGATCATTTCTGCCCGCCCATTGCGCATCATTTTTCTTTGAATCGCCTTCTATCAATACTTTAAATGTTTTACCCAAATCGCGTTGCATGCTTTCAAGAGAATGTCCGCGAAACATGTCTATGATTTCCTGCAGCCTTCTTTTTTTTACAGGTTCTGGTACATCATCTGTATACCTGCGTGCTGCAAGTGTGCCCGGCCTTTCGCTATAAAAATACATGTACGCAAGATCGTAACGGCAGTAATCCAGCATAGACAATGTTTCCTGGTGATCTTCCTCTGTCTCTGTACAAAAACCAGAAATAATATCAGTAGATAATCCGCAATCGGGAATTATTTCTTTAATGCGGTTTACTTTAGCTATATACCATTCACGTGTATAGGTGCGGTTCATCAATTGCAATATGCGTGTGCTTCCGCTTTGCACGGGCAGGTGTATATAATTGCAGATGTTTTCATACTTCGCCATTGTAAACAATACTTCATCAGTAATGTCTTTAGGGTGAGAAGTACTAAAACGAATGCGCAACAGGGGAGAGATCAACGCTACTTTTTCCAGCAGCATGGCAAAAGTAACCTGTGTATTTGCGGCCTCATCTATCCAGTAATAACTGTCTACATTTTGCCCAAGCAATGTTACTTCGCGATAGCCTTTATTAAAAAGATCTTCGCATTCATTTACAATAGATACAAGATCACGGCTTCTCTCACGGCCACGTGTAAACGGCACCACACAAAACGCACACATATTGTTGCAACCACGCATAATGCTTACAAACGCATTGATGCCATTGCTGTTAAGACGAATGGGTGAGATGTCCGCATATGTTTCGTCGCGGCTTAATAAAACGTTTACTGCTTTTTGCCCGGTAGCTGCTTCTTCTACCAGGTTTGGCAGGGTGCGGTATGCATCTGGCCCAACTACCATGTCTACCAGTTTTTCCTGTTCAAGAAACTGCGACTTTAACCGCTCTGCCATACAGCCCAGAACACCAACAAGTAATCCGGGTTTTTGCTTTTTCAGTTTGCGAAACTCAGTAAGCCGCTTCCTGACAGTTTGCTCTGCTTTCTCACGAATGGAGCAGGTATTTATAAAAATTAAATCGGCTTCTTCTGCATTGCGTGTGGCACCAAAACCTGTTTCATTAAGAATAGAAGCCACCACTTCGCTATCGGCAAAATTCATGGCGCAGCCGTAGCTTTCTATATAAAAGCGTTTGCCGTAGGTGGCGGAGTCTTGCACAAAAGGTGCAAAAGCTTCACCCTGGCGGTTTTCATCGTGTGTTTTATTGCTAACCAAATCAAGCATCACTGCGCATTTTTAGGTTGGCAAAGATAAGTAAAAAACAATGTATGGTGACAAGTTGGCATATTTCTCTCGCCAATATTATACTGTAAATTACGTCCGACTAGGGGTATATTATAATTATAAAATCACAAATAAGGATATGGTTGAAACTACTGAAGAATGCAAATTAGTTATTGAAGAAGCACGAAAACTTGCCCTTAAATACAAGCATGATGCCATTGGGTTTGATCATTTTTTCATTGGTATGTTAAATACGGATTGCCTGGCGAATGAATACCTAAAAAGTTTTGACGCTGAAAATTGGAACATGGAGTTTGGAAAAAGATACACCGACAATGGAACACACTCAGAAGATGACAGCGTAGCTATAACAAATGAAGCAGAAACAATATTGTTTCATGCTAATACTTTTGCTGAAAACAGCAATCATGAGGCCATCAACAGCATTCATATCCTTTTATCAATAATCAACTACGATAATTACATAACCGAAGCGTTACAAAAAAAAGGGATTGTTTTTGAGGATTTGGCGGCTAGCGCATTTAATGATTCGATAAAAAAAATTCCATCCGGAATTGAATTGATATGGACAAAACCATATTCAAAATTTGAGAAATTTTTTCTTTCGAAATCTGAAATTAAAAAGAAGATTGACGATTTATATTATTACGCACATACTTATTTTCATTATGGAGAGTATGATAATTGTTGTATTGCTTGTGATATAGGATTAAGCTTAGATTCAGCATATAATCCTTTTTCAATCTTAAAAGCTTGCAGTTTTTTGCATAAAAGGGAATTCGCAAAAGCAATACAATACCTTGAAGTACTTTCAGCGGAGTATCCTAACGATAACATTCATTTGCATAATCTGCAGTATTCGTATGAAGAAAATGGTGACTATATGAAATCCAGTGCTGTGCTTGATACTTTACTTGAAAGATTGCCAAACAATGATGTCTATCTAAATAACAAAGGCTTTAATTTTAATAACCTTGGCAAGTACCAGGAATCTATCTATTATTATGAAAAAGCGATAGAATACAACCCGACATTTGCTTATGCCTGGGATAATATGGGGTTTTCAAAATATAAGCTTGGTGATACAGAAGAAGGACTTAGGCTGATTGATTATTCGTTGGAATTGGATAAAGGGAACGCTTATGCATATAGAAATAAAGGCATAATTTTCATGGAACAGCAAGATCACATACGGGCTATTGAGAATTTTAATTTAGCGTTGAAGTTTGGATATACAAAGAGGTATGGTGACGAAGTAATTAATTTGCTAAAAAAGATAAGTTGATCTTCTAAAACTTACACATTATCTAGCATTTGTTTCATGTGGTGCATTTGATCATTATTCATTTCATCTTTTAGAATGGTATAGAGGCGTTCAAATTTTTCAAATTGCTGCAGGTAGGTTTGATGCTGCAATGCATTAGGCTCATAGCGTTCTTTAATTTCCATTGACCATTTTTTATCTATTGCCAATGCTTTCATGCCAATTTTTACAGCACCCGCAGCCGAGCTTTCTACTGCGCCAGATACTACAACAGTACAGTTAAACATATCGCAAAGCATTTGCAGCCACAAAGGGTTTTGTGTAAAACCACCTGTAGCCTGTATTTCGGTGATGTGGTTTTTCTCTACCAATATTTTGCCGATGCTGTACACATGGTAAATTACCGCTTCCATACCAGCCCTTACCATATGTGCCCTGGTATGCGTTATATCCAATCCAAAGAAAACTCCTTTTGCATTAGAATTCCAGATAGGAGCCCTTTCACCAAGCAAATAAGGAATAAAAACCAATCCGTCGCAACCAGCAGGTATTGTTGCAGCTTGTTCAAAAAAATCTGCGTAAGCTTCATCAGACTGAAAAATATTATCATGCAGCCATTGCAGCACTACAGCGCCATTGCTGCCAGCTCCGCCAATTATATATTTTCCGCTATAGAGATGATAACAGAATGTTCTCATTTGCGCATCTGTATGCACGCCTTCTGCGGCTATTCTTACTGCGCAACTGGTGCCTATAGAAATGGCCATAGTATTGGGGGTAATAGCGCCACTACCAAGATTAGCCAAAGCACCATCGCTTCCGCCAATAATAAAAGGTGTTTTTAATAGGTGCTTCAACCTTTTATCGTTAAAATATTTGTTTTGCGGAGAAAGCAACTCTTTTTGTGTGGCATCAACCAATACAGATAATTGTTCTTGTTTTAGCCCTATATAGGAAAGAATGGTATTATCCCACGCAAGTGTATGCGCATTCATTAGCCCGGTAGCAGAAGCCATTTGTGTATCTGCAATATATTTTCCAAAGAGCCGGAAAAAAATATATTCTTTAATGCCAATGAATTTTGCAGCAGTTGTAAATAAATCGAACCGGTTTTCTTTTAGCCATAGCAATTTGCACAGAGGCGACATGGCATGTATGGGAACACCGGTTTTATGGTAAAAATCAATTCCAGTAGTGGTTTCGCGTAAATGTTCTGCTATCTCACCAGCACGGTTGTCTGCCCAAATAATACAATTGGTAAGCGGATTGCCTTCTTCATCTACCGCCATAATGCTGTGCATTGCCGCACTAAAACTAACTAATATCGCTGTATCGTTCTTGATGGAGTTTGTAATCTTATTAATGCTATTGATAACAGCCTCTAATATTTCATCGGCATCCTGTTCGCTGTATGAAGGCTGGGGGTGAAGTATGGAATAGCCAATGGTCTCACGGGCAATGATTGATCCGTTGCCGGAAAAAGCAACTGCCTTTGTAGATGTGGTACCAATGTCTATGCCTATGTAGTAGTTCATTTAATTGTATTTTTTTGTCGTGATTGGTGAGACGTCAGTCGATAGTCCGGAGTCGAGAGTCAATAATCAATAAACACGGCGCACTTGTTTGCACCCACTCACGACTCACGATTCACGATTGATGCTTCACGATTCACGTCTTCCGGCAATCTATTATGCCACCAATTCGCCAGGGATGATCCGGTTATGTTCATTAACGGACCAAATATGGCAGGTGCCAATCCTATAGTGGCCAATCCTCCCATCAGCAATGCCAACCCGGATGCAAGTCCGCTATTTTGCATACCTACTTCCAGCGAAAGTGTACGACAATCCTTTTCTGAAAATTTCAATAAACGGCCGCTCCAGTAACCCAGCGTATAACCCAAAACGTTATGTATTAAAACAGCAACAACCAGCAAAAGCCCAACACTTCTTAAACTTTCATGCCCAGCTGCTGTAATAACAACAATTATCAAGGCAATGCCCAACATAGAAATAAGCGGCATTATTTTATCCAGCCATTTTACTTTTCCTCTTGCCAGGTAATGAAACAATAAACCGGCTACAATGGGAATGATAACCACTTTTGTTGTATCCCATGCCATGTCTGTAAAATGAACTGCTACAAGCCGTCCCGCCAATAAACGCATCAGCAATGGCGTAAACAAAGGAGACAGCAGGGTAGAAACCGTTGTAACGGCTACGGACAATGCTAAATTAGCCCTCGACAAATATGCCATTACATTCGATGCAAGTCCGCTGGGGCAACAGCCTACCAGTATTATACCAGCCGCTATCTCATTTGGAAAATTAAAAACAGTGGCAAGCGTAAATCCTATCAACGGCATAATGGTATAATGACAAACCACACCTGCAATAATGCCTTTAGGGTTTTTAAAAACTGTTTTAAGATCCAGCAGGCTAAGTTCGCTACCCATACCAAACATTATTACCTGCAATAATGGTATAATGAGTTTAGATAACTTAAATCCATTTACCTGCACAAAATACTGCGGGTAATACATGGCCATGCTAACCGCTGCAAAAATTGTAACTGTAAATGAAAACCCTTTTAATGCCGGAATACGTTGGAAAACCAAAGCCAATACCAGAAAAAAAGACATTAAAAGCCAGCCCATGTCAATTGTGTTATTTCCTGCTGAATTAGTAATTGCCAATTAACAATTAGTAATTAGAAATTAATAATTCCGCATGCTTTAATGCAAAACGCAAGCAACAGATGTTTCAACCCATCAAATACCCATAGGAATATTGCAAACGTTTAATTCAATATCATTGGTCACTAAAAGATCATCTGTGTTACAATTGTTGAACTGAGCGTAGCAACGATGATCTATCTGTGTTGCTACTGCTGATTACAAAAAATCTACAAACCATCCTGACTTGAATTCTCAATTATTAATTCTTAATTACTAATCAAAACTAACTCCACACCCTGTCGTGAGAACGTTTATCGTTCCATTCTGTTGTAGGTGCGAAATAAGATTTATCGGTTGGCAATAAATGTTTTTTTACTTCTTCATCTACCAGTTCTATACCCAATCCTGGTGCTGTTAATGGAACATTGGCAAAACCTTTTTCAAACAGTTTACGGCCGTCTGTTGTTTTTACCAGTGTTTCCCACCATGGACTGTCTAATGAGTGGTGCTCCAGTGCAAGGAAGTTTTGTGTTGCAGCAGCGCAGTGTACATTGGCCATAAAAGAAATTGGGCTGCCTGCAAAGTGCATAGCCATAGCCACACCGTGTTCTTCTGCATAATCACCAATTCTTTTTGTTTCCAGCAAACCACCAGAGCTGGCAAGATCCGGGTGAATAATATCTACAGCATGTGCGTCTATCAATGGTTTAAATCCGCTAAGGAGATATATGTCTTCACCTGTTAGTACAGGAGTTTCCAATGCATCAGACATTGTTTTGTATTGATCTGTATACTCCCATGGCACCATATCTTCTAGCCATGCAAGGCGATATTTTTCTACTTTTTTACCAAATCGAATAGCATTGTTTAAATCGAAATGGCCATAGTGATCAGATGAAAGCGGTATTTCATAACCAATAGCAGAACGCACTTCGTCTATAATAGCGGCCATATCGTCCAATCCTTTTTCAGTAATCTGAATAGCAGTAAAAGGATGTTTGGTATTTGCGTAGTCCATATAACCACCATTCCACTGACCAAGATTTTTGCCCCAGAAATTGCTATTGATAAGATTGCCAGGTTTATCTTTTATTTCGCCAATAGAAATGTCCATCTTCAGCCATGTCATTCCCTGTACTTCAAGCCTGTTTTTAATTTTTGCTTTGAATTCGTCCATAGTAGGCGCTTCCGGTGTATCTGCATACATTCTAACTTTATCGCGGTAACGGCCACCCAGCAATTGCCATGCAGGAACATTGTATGCTTTGCCGCAAAGATCCCACAAAGCCATTTCTACGCCGCAAACACCGCCCGCCTGTCGTGATGGGCCACCAAATTGTTTAATGGTTTTAAAAAGCATTTCCACATTGCAGGGATTTTGTCCGAGCAACCTGCTCTTTAGCATCAGCGCATATCTTTCATCTGCGCCATCCCTTACTTCGCCCAAACCATAAATGCCCTGGTTGGTATCTATGCGCAGCAATGGGGTGCGGCCTACATTTTGAATAATGCAATAGCGCATATCCGTGATCTTTAGATCCGATGGATTTGAAAAACGGTTTACTTTCTGTGTGGTTTGCGCTACAATATCTTCTATAGGTGTAAACATAAAAGAACTGCCCAAAGCAAGACCGCCCAATGTTGATTTCTTAAAAAACTCCCTGCGGCTGTTTTCGTGGCCTTCTTTTTTATTGCTGCTGTTTACTGCCTCTTGTGGTGCTGGATCTTTAAGACCAATTTTTTCCAGGAATTTCTGTGATGGGGTCATTGGAATATAATTTTTTATTAGTTAAAACAAATTTCAATTGAAAATAGCCAACAATAAAGTAAGCCGCTTGTTAAGCCTCGTTTTAAAACAGTTTTAATGAAAGATTAATGGATGCAGCTTTTGTTAACAAGCTGCATCCCGTGAGGTTGTTTAGCAATAGTGCAAAATTCCTTATGGCTTATCCCACCAGATTC
Organism: Chitinophagaceae bacterium; assembly: GCA_044227095.1. Lineage (GTDB taxonomy): Bacteria > Bacteroidota > Bacteroidia > Chitinophagales > Chitinophagaceae > JACMLD01. The sequence goes on from JBGAFV010000001.1 coordinate 3,957,033, forward strand.
TTGTACTCATTTTGTCTGCACCCTGTTTTGCTACGGCAGCATTATAATTTGTTGTGTTAACAGATTGCTCAGAAGTAGGGTAACCCAGTCTTCTTATAAACGTTCCGTTTGGCACATCAGGATTGCTCGGTTGTCCGTAAGGGTTAGGTGTAAGTACAGGAAAGCCACTTCTCCTGAAATTGGCAAATGCTTCCGGGCCGTTCAGGAAAGATGCAATCCAGTATTGTGTATTGATTTGCTCCAGTTCTGTACCTGCGCCAAGTGGATTGGCAGCAACATATGTGTCGCGGGCACCAGCAGCTACTGCGCAACCAGCATCGTAGCTTACCATCTGATCCATATGTGCCCTTATGCCATCAGCAAAATATTGTGCAGCCGTACCAGCAGTTATCCATCCGCGGAACCTTGCTTCTGCAAGCAATAATTGTGTTTGTGCTGCAGTAACATAAAATACCGGGGAAGCTACTTTAACAATCCTTCTTCTGTCTGCCTGTGAATAATCATAAAAGCTTGCAAGGCCGTCTGCAGTTGCTTTTGCTACAATGGTTCCGTTGTCATATCCCATTGGCATGCCTATTTGCTGTGCCGGGGTAGTAGAACCAGAAGCAACAGTCTGGCCGTTGCCAGATGTAGCACCTACATAACGGATAGCGATAGCCGATAAACGCGGATCGTTGGTATTTTTTAACTGGTCTACAAAAGGTTTTGCAAGGTAGAAGTTTGCAGCTTCTGTACCATTAAGCATATTGCCAATTGCCTGTGTGTAGTTGGCATCCTGGCGCATGAGTGCATTGTCTGCATTGGTAAGTATTACGCCACCATTGTAAGCCGCAAGTACTGTGGATTGTGCTTTTGCTGCATCTACTTTGCTAAGGCGCATTCCTGCCCTTAATAAAAGTGAATAGGCAAATTTTTTCCATTGGGCTATATTGCCTGCATACAATACATCAGAACCTTCTATGGTACCACCTGCGTTTAATGCAGCAGCTGCATCAGTTAACTCGCTGATGAGTTTTGGATAAATATCCGATTGCGCATCATATTTTGGAAAGAAAACCTGGTCTGAAAAACCTCCACCAGCTTCTGAATAAGGAATATCGCCATGCTCATCAGTTAATATCATAAATGCATAAGCCTGGAATATCCTTGCCATATTGTACAGGTTGCTTCTTGATGTATTGCTTTTGGTACTTACAATAACATCGTGCGTGTATTTTATTACATTCTGGTAATAGTTGGCCCAGGCAATACCACCTGCGTCCCTGCTATCCTGGTTAAAATTTGCGCCGGCAAGTACACCACCATTGGGCGATACCATTTGTTGCACCACACCCATATCATAGATTACTGTTTTGGTGGGGAATGATGCACTAATAATAGCGTTATTGAGCAGCAATGCCGGGTCAACAGATGTTGGGCTGGTTTTATTTTTATTCAAGTCTTCTAATCCTTTCTCGCACGAAACGGCGGAAAGTAAAAAAACGATCAGGAGGCTATAGCTATATATTTTTTTCATGATTGTCGGTATTAAAATTTAACGTTTAAGTTCAGACCAAGTCCTCTTGTTGTTGGTACACCGGCGGACTCAAGACCTACGTTGTTGTCTGAAGCAAAGCCAAAACTTTCAGGATCTATATTGTCAACCCATTTTTTTATAATCAGCACATTGTTGGCAACAAAGTCTAGTTTTAAACCTTTAATGGGCCATTTTGTTGGAACGAACCTTGTAAAGTCATACCCGAGGCTAATCTGGCGCAGTTTCCAGTAACCAGCATTGTAAATAACTGGCTCAACAATTTGTTGAGAACGCAAATGCTCCCAATATGTTTGCACCGCTGCAACAGCTGTATTTACACCACCAGACTGGTTTACACCAACACCGGTTACACCACCAACTCTTCCGGTAAGTGTCATTTTATGCAAGCCTTCGCGTATTGCATTGAAGTTTGTTCCTGAAAGCATTTTGCCACCCAGTTTGTAATCTATGAAAACAGTAAGGGTGAGGCCTTTGTAGTTAAATGAGTTTAAGAAACCGCCAGTCCATTTGGGCAATGCACTTCCAAATAAAACCAAATCAGGCGTACGTAGTGGTAAACCGTTTGACTGGAATATCATTTCGCCTTTAGCGCTGCGTGCATAACCAAAACCTGCAAGTTGTCCCATTTCTTCACCTACAACCAACCTTGTTTCTCCATTGAAAACGTGTGTGGCCGTAGTGATTTTTTCTCCGGGTTTATCAGTTAAAATGCTCAGCACTTTTGTTTTGTTATATCCTGTATTGGCTGTAAACTCCCAGGTAAAGTTTTTGCTTTTGTAAGCAACGATGTTCAATAAAGCTTCCCATCCGTTGTTTACACTTTTACCACTGTTGATGCGGGTGCTGGTAAAACCAGAACCATCAGATATCTGCACACCAACAATCTGGTCTTTGGTTGTTTTTTTATACGCTGCCACATCTATGTTCACCCTGTTGTTGAAAAGCCTTAACTCCAGGCCAACTTCTGTTTCTGATGTTCTGCTGGGTTTAAGGTTTGCGTTTGGTACAACTGCCCCGTTATTACCAACAGCTACAGGAACGCCTGCGGGATTGTTGATAAGATTAGAATTGATTCCATAGAACAATACATCTGAATAGGGGCCAACATCACCATCACTACCTACTTCAGCATATCCTAATCTTAATTTACCAAAAGACAACCATGATAATGTGGGCAATGATTCAGAGAAAACATAAGCGCCGGAAACAGAAGGGTATAAGATGCTTCTGTTAGCAGGAGACAATGTGGAGAACCAGTCGTTTCTCACGGTTCCGTTCAAATAAAGTGTTTTGTTCCATGAAACTTCGGCTGAACTATACAGTGAGTTTACGCCTTGTTCTATAAGCGTATACTGTGGATCTTTTGCTCTTCCGTTTTGAACGGTGTACAATCCGCGGATAACAAAATCTGTTACCTGTACATTGTTTATATCATTGCGGCGGCGCATCTGGTTGCCACCACCTGTAAGGTTTACGTCAAATTTGCCAAAACTTTTTGTTGCACTGATAAGGAAGTCGAGGTTGGTTTCCCTAAAGCGGCGCGACTCTTGTGTAAATACACCGTTTACAAAACCAGGCTGTGCTGCAGCTCTTGATGCCTGGCCAGTAGGGAAGTTGTTTACATCCTCATCCCGGCTCCAGTAATCTTGTCCAAAACGACCTTGTACAAACAACCAGGGAAGAATATTGTATTTCGCAAACACGTTGCCGAAGATCCTGTCACGTTTTATGATATGAAATTGTTCTGCCATTACCCAGTAAGGGTTGGTGCGGTTCATAAAACGGGAGTAGATGTATTCATTTCCTGCTGAATTGTATTTATTGGCATTCAGTACACTTAATGGCATTGAATTGGCCATTGCCATAATAACAGTAGGAATTGAGTTATCCTGGTTGGCAATGTTTGGCGGGTTTTTATTGTCTTCTCTTGAATAGTTAATGTTGCCACCAAAACTTAGTTTCTCAGATAAGTTATAGCTGAAACCAAGGTTGATGCTTTTGCGGTTGAAAGTATTGTTGGGAACAATACCGTCATTGCTTGTATTATTCAAAGACATGTACATACCGCCTTTGTCGCCACCTGCGGAAAGTGTAACTGTATTCGAAATGTTTTGTCCATGCCTGTAAAATTCTTTGATGCGGCTGCCCTGGGGTTCATAAGGAAGCGTAAGATTATTGAACAAGACCTGCGTCATACCCGGAGCAAATTTTTCGCCAAAAGACCATTGACCAGAAGTAGGATTAGGTGTTGTAGGACGAGCACCATTTTCTCCCTGTCCGTATTCTTTCTGATAGTCAGTAAAGTCAAGCGGCTTCTCATTCATATAATTCAGGTTGTACGACACGCCAATTCCTCTTCCCTTATTTCTTGTTTTGGTGGTAATCATTATAACCCCATCTTTTGCTCGAGAGCCATACAACGCTGCAGCAGGAGCACCTTTAAGTATGCTCATACTTTCAATATCATCAGGGTTAATGCTTGATAATCCGTCGCCACCATCTGAAGTAATACCGCCGCCTTTTACACCATTGGAAGCATCACCATTGAAATTGGTATTGTCAACAGGCACGCCATTTATTACAATCAGGGGGCTGTTTGTTCCATTTATAGATGATTGGCCGCGGATGCGGATTTTTGATGTACCGCCGGGGCCTGTACCTAAAGAAGAGATATTTACACCCGCAACTTTACCCTGTAATGCATTTATTACATTTGGGGTGCGGTTTACCGTTAGTTCATCTGGTTTTACATTAGTGGTCGAGTAACCAAGCCCTCTTGCCTGTTTCTTAATACCAAGGGCTGTTACAACCACTTCATCCAGGTTGCGTAAATCTTTTGCCATTAAAATGGAAATAGATGTTCTTCCGCCAACAGTAATTTCCTGCCTGGCATAGCCTACCGAGCTTACTACAAGTACTGCTTTGGCCGGGGCATTAATGCTGAATTTTCCTTCCAAATCTGTAGTAGTAGCAGTTGTAGTGCCTTTTACGCTTACAGTAACGTTAGCAAGTTTTTCGCCTTCTGCGCTTGTAACAGTACCAGTAACGGTTTGGGCTTTAATAACGAAAGATGATAACACAAGCACCATGCATAGTAGCAGGCGCATACAAGAAGCTGGCTTACGGAGAAGCCGTGGGGCTTTTGTCATAATGGCAAGTCGTTTTGGTTAATAATAAAGGCAATTCCTTTGCGATGAATTATCCCGATGGATAATTTACCACCTTACAAAGTATCTTTAATTACATTGTAATAACTTCCATTAAAGCACGGTGGTGTTTTTTGCACATTTTTGAAAAGGTATAAGGTATAGGGTTTAGTAAGACCGTATGCCCTCAACCTTTGTTAATCCAAACTTTGTTATATTGTTGCTCTATCGGTTGAACAATCATCAAATTGTATTGAGTAATTAATGAGCCAGTTTTTTCTTCAGCAACAAAAATCTGCGGAGCTTGCAGCCTTTCCGCATATTATAGAACTGGCTTGTCAGAAAATTCAGCATATACAGTTTAATTCTTTTGCACCCAGGCTATCATGCGGGTTGCAGGTTTTTTATATTAATGAAGGAAAGTTTGAATGGCTTATTAATGGCAAACCATTTACACTTTATCCAGGCGATACTGCTATTGTACTTCCGCAACAGGATTTTGGAAGTGAAAAAGGGTTTCTTGATCTCGGCATCATTTCATGGATAGCCATTCAACCCGCTTCATTCAGCAGCAATGGCAATATGACTTTAGGCCCTTGGAGCAGTATTCCCGAAAACGAAACCAAATCTATTGGCAAATTACTTTCATTAAACCATGTTTCGGTATTGTCTAAACCAGCATCTGCCGGTAATATTTTTCAAAGCCTGCAAAAAGAAATAGCAGGGCAGGAGATAGGCTATATGGTTAGGGTAAATCATTTGATTGATGAACTGCTGATTACAATTGTTCGTCACTTAACCCGGCAGAATAACCTGCAACGAGATTTTCCTGCAACATTTATGAAACTGGAACAGTCATTACGCAACAATCTGGATCATCAATGGCTGGTAGAAGAAATGGCAGTGCTTGTTGGTTTAGGCACTACAGCTTTTACAGAGAAAGTAAAAAACTATACCGGGTTTTCGCCATTGCATTACCTAATCAATATCCGCGTGGCAGAAGCCATCAAACTATTAAAGAACACCGATAAGCCTGTAACTGATATTGCATTGGAAACAGGTTTTTATTCGTCACAGCATTTTTCAACAACATTTAAAAAACTAACTGGCTATACGCCACGCCAGTTCAGGGTCAACAATACAAAATAAAATAACTGCTATAAAACATACCATTATGGATTGCATTATAACGATTGATATTGGAACCAGCGCCGTAAGAATTTTCGCTTTTGAAATGAGCGGCAAGGCCATTGGGTTTAGCAAAGGTTCCTATCCCACCTTTCATACAGAACCCATTTACAGCGAGCAGGATCCCGAACAGGTATTTATAACGGTGCTGTATGTACTAAAGAATTTTCTTACTGAAAAAATAAATACCAGGAAATATAAGGTAACTGCTATTTGTTTTAGTGCGGCTATGCATAGTGTATTGCCTGTAAATAAAAACGGTGTGCCTTTGGGCAACGCAATAACGTGGGCAGACAACCGCGGTAAAAAAGAAGCAGATGATTTGAAAAAATTACCGCTGGCCAAAAAAATTTATGATGCTACAGGAACGCCTATTCACCCTATGTCTCCACTAATAAAAATTGCGTGGATAAAACGGCACGATAAAGAACGGTTTAGCAAAACCGATAAGTTTATCGCTATTAAGAATTATATTATTCAGCAGCTAACAGGGGAGTGCGTTATAGATTACAGCCTTGCATCTGCAACGGGCCTGTTCAACATTCACAAACTCACCTGGGATACTAACGCACTTGCATATGCAGGAATTACTGCAGACAAGTTACCCGATCCTGTACCTGTATTTTATTCCTCATTAAGATTGCGGCCAGAATACCAGGTTTCTTTAGGACTAACAGCAAAAACTAAAATTATTATTGGGGCAAGCGATGGTTGTATGGCCACACTTGGCGCAGGCGTTTGGGGCGAAGGCAAAGCAACAATAACAATAGAACAGAGCGGTGCAGTAAGGGTTGCTGGTAATAAAGTTATCCGGGATAACAAACAACGTTTCTTTAATTACCTGCTTACAGATGGTTATTATGTTTCTGGGGGGCCAACCAACAATTGCGGTGTTATTTTTGAATGGTTTGCCCGTCAGTTTGGAATTTTTAATGAAGCATATGGTATAGACGACAGCATTAATGCGCTGATGAAAGATGCAATGAAAACACCTGCAGGTTCAGAAGGGCTAATGTTTCTTCCTTACCTGCTTGGTGAAAGGGCGCCATTGTGGAATGCAAATGCAAGAGGCGCATATTTCGGCCTTAATATAAAACACGAACAAAAACATTTTGTACGTGCAACGTTGGAAGGAATTTTATACGAAATATACAGCATCGGTAAAATATTGGAAGAACACCGGGCTTTCAGTACCCTTTCTATCAATGGTAGTTTTGCTTCTTATCCATTGTGGGCACAGATTATTGCAGACATGTTTGGTAAGCCAGTAAGCGTAAATAATAATTATGATAGCATTGGTACAGGTGCTTTATTATTAAGCCAGACAGAAATGGGGGTATACCGTAATCTTGAAGACGCTGCTAAAACTGTTTCACTGCAAACAAGCTATCAGCCTAATAAAAAAGATCACCAGGTTTATATGAAATACTTTTCTGTGTTCGAGAAATTAAGTTATAAACTGAAAGATGAATTTGAAGAAATAGCTTTGTTACAAAATGTATAAAGCCAAAAAAAGTATTGTTAAGGATTTGCCTTGCTATTCGTGATAAATATTTTTACACTTACAATAAAATCTCCACATTGTATGCTTTTGATCGCTGGCATTGTATAAAGAACGAATAACGATTATAAAAATGCCAGTTTTCGTGCAACGAATACTCATCAATTAAAGCCTTTGATTTTATCATTTAATCACTAAAGCTTTAAAAATTAAAAGATGAAAAAAGTATTATTCGTTGCATTGTCATTGATGATTGTATCGGTAACAGCAAACGCACAGCAGGGAACACTTTTGGTAGGCGGAAGTATTGATTTTGGAAGTACAAAAACACCATCTTTTCCGTCTGATACTAAAACAAGCAATTTTCAATTTAGTCCTACCGTAGGTTATCAGTTTACAAATAACTGGACTGCAGGAGTAGTAACAAGTATTGGCAGCAGCAAGTACACCAACTCTCAAAACATTGAAGCAAAACAAAACTCATTTGCTATTGGACCATTTGTTCGTTATGCAAAAAGTTTGTCTTCAATTTTTGCTATTTACGGACAAGCACAAGGTATTTTTGGTACACTTAAATCTAACGGCAACTCATCCAGCACAGCTGCGATTAATGTATTTCCAGCAATTTTTATAAACGTAAAAAATGGGTTTGGGTTGAATTTTAATGTAGGGGAATTAATTACAATTCAACTAAACCATCAGGTTATAATGCAAGTACTTCGTTTGACCTTACATTTGGCAAAACTGTTGGCATTGGGCTTTCTAAAAATTTTGGGTTGCACAAAAAAAGATAAGTTGACGGCTATTTATAGAAAGCGTTCCGCATTTGCGGGGCGCTTTCTTATTTGCTTAAATGTTTTTGTTTGTTCTATTTATGAATTATTTAACCAGCTGGTTTTTTAAAAAGAAAAGAACAATTTTATTATTGTAACCTGTTTAGCAGGGAGGGCATGTGGCGAAACAATCAACATTTTAAAAAATCAGCATGACCTTCAGCAGGCTTCAGTTTTTCTTATTGCTATTGTTTCTTGTCACCATTCCTTTTATAGGCCAAACAATTTGGTGGTTGGCGCATTCCAAAAGAATAAATGGTGAAATGTGGTACAAAGGGAAAAGTTATACAGGTCAGATACCGCATGAGTATTCGGCTATAAAATTTATTGTTGATAAGGATACAGCATGGTTCAATACCAATGACAATATTTTTTTTGAAAAAGGAGAAATAGTTCCGGTTCGTTACCAGGTAAATAATATTAACGATGCAAAAGTGGATATGTTTATTGAAATATGGGGCAATGCCGTGGTGTATGGAGGTGAGCTTTCATTAATTGTACTCATCATTTTTCTTCATCCTTCTATCATTCCCCGCAAAAGCAAAATCAGGTTAAATGCCCAAAAACCTTTTTTGCAAACCATTCAGCCTTGATACTATATTTCTGACTATTGTAATTTCTGCCAGTAAACAATCATACTTTTAAGATCAATAAAATAAGGGTATGAAAAAAATACAATGGGGTATTATTGGCTGTGGCGATGTGACTGAAGTAAAAAGCGGGCCTGCATTTAATAAAGTGGGCAACTCATCTTTGGTAGCTGTTATGCGCCGCGATGCAGCGAAAGCTTCTGATTATGCAAAGCGGCATAATGTTCCCAAATGGTACGACGATGCACAACAACTGATTGACGACCCCGATGTAAATGCTGTATATGTGGCCACGCCACCGCAAAGTCATGAAGACTATGCTATACGTGCAATGAAAGCAGGCAAGCCTGTGTATGTAGAAAAGCCAATGTCTGTAAACAGTGCTTCTGCAAAAAGAATGTTGCAGGCGTCGCTTGATACCGGAATGAAATTATGTGTGGCTCATTACCGTAAAGCACAACCGAGATTTAAAAAAGTAAAAGCTTTATTAGATGCAAAAGAAATAGGAGATGTAAGAATGATCAACCTGCAGTTATTGCAGCCACCACAATCTGCAGTAATTTCAAAAACAGATGCATTCTGGCGGATAGATCCTTCCATATCCGGCGGTGGATTGTTTCATGATCTTTCTCCGCACCAACTGGATTTAATTCAATATTTTTTTGGTGATTATAATACTGTAAATGGATTTGCTAAAAACCAGGCAGGCTTATACAATGCAGATGATCTTGTAATGGGCAATATATTTTTTAACAGCGGTGCTGTTTTTAATGGATGCTGGTGTTTTACTGTTGCCGAAAACGAAGAAAGAGATCTTGTAGAAATTATTGGCAGTGTGGGAAAAATAAGTTTTACAACTTTTAGTACAAACCATATTGTACTAAGTAAAAAAGGAGTGGAAGAAATAATTACGTTTGATGAACTGCCGCATGTGCAACAACCAATGATACACGCAGTGGTACAATTTTTTTTGGGCGAGGGGCCAAATCCATCGTCCGCAGAAAGCGCTGTGGCTACAATGGAAATTATTGATGCATTTACCAAAAAAGGATAGCTGTGTTTAAAAAAATTGCGCCGGATAAATGGAAGCATCTTTTTGTTGGCATTGCAATGGGTGTATTATTCCAGCTAACCGGTGCTTTTTTATTGCCGCAACATCTTTATTGGGTAAGCGGTATTTCTTTTCTCCTGATTTTTTGTATTAGCTATGGATGGGAGTTGCTGTCAAAATTTACCGGTGTCGGGCATTATGAAGTTATGGATGCCGTGTATTCTATTGTCGGCGGTTTGATTGGGATGGGGATGGTGGGGTTGGTGTGGTGTTATTTGTAATGAAATTTATTATTCTCTGCTTTGCGCATCTGGCGGAGGCGGCCAGCCGTCGCAAACTTCTTTATTTAGAAAAAGCCAGGTAGGGTTAAAAGTATTTACGATTTTGTTTTTTTCAGCCCTAATTAGATTTTTAATTTCTTTTTCTCTTGCAATGGCCTCGTTTATATAATCATGTTCTTCGTACCAAACCAGCCAATAACAGTAATACCTGCCTGTAAATGAGTTTTTAGTTCCGCGGTGTAAATAATGTTCAATAACTCTTTGTGGTAAATTGTTGGTTACACCTGTGTACAATACATTTTTTGATGAGTTGGTGAGCATATACACATAATAGTTGTGTTCACGCATGCGGTTTGTTTATCCCAAAGGACGGAGCGTTTTATGGTGCAGTTGTACAGAGGAATATATTTATTAATGTTGAATGTTCGGGGAAGTGACTTTCGCTTTTTTCCGTTGACAGTTCAGGGATTTACATAACTACAATACTCTTCCCTGTCATGCTGCAAGCATCCCGTGGAGATTATCGTTAATGCTGATCAATTTATTCAATCTTTTTGCGCCGGCTAGTCCACGGGTTTCTTACAGAATGACAGTGAGTGGGTGAGTAATAGCTGGCTTGATTTATTGCCAGTTGCTGATTTGCTTGGTTTATTCGTATATGCTAGAATTTGCTAGGAAAAATTGCTAAAACTTCGATATTCGGACTAATTGTGATAGTTTACGTTTTTACACTGTCATGCTGCAAGCATCCCGTGGAGGTCTTAATTGAATCATGCTAATGGCTGAGCAGGCTTTGAGCGGAAAAGAAAACAAACAGCCATCGGAGGCGATAGCCGACGGTTATTCGGAAAAAGCTTTGCAGTTCGACTTAAAATGCGGTTCAGTACTCAAGTACCATTTAATATCACAGGATGAATATTGGGCAATTCGTAATATTTACGCCTTAACTGAAATCTCTTTCTGAAGCCTTGACTGCTTAATTTCTTCCAATAATTTTCTACAGTGCGGCATGCTTTCTTCTATAGAAGCCTTTCTAAAATCTTCCTCAACTTTAGCAGTTTTCAAAATATCTTGGAAGCCTTCAATAATTTCATCTGCAAAAGTAGCCAATTCGAATATCTGAGTTTTAAGTTCATTAATATCAAAACTCATATCAGCTTTAATTTTGTCAATTTCCCTGTCATGAAGTTTTATAATCTTATCTGGATTCACAGAATCAACAAGCCCTTTATATCCGTTAATTATTTCCTTTTGAGTTTTAATTTGCTTGGATAATATCACCCCAACAATAACAGTTGCAATTATTGAGATGATTGGAAGGTAAATTGTAGGATTCATAATTTTTATTTTCCCGAATATACGCATCCCACGCAAAGGGTAGAGCGTTACCCAATAGAAGCCTAGCCGTTTTCTTTTCTTCGCTCAAAGCCTTGCTGTGCGACTATTTAACATAATATAAATTATAAGAAAATAATACAGTTTTATTCAGCCAACAGTATCACCGGAGATTCACCCACATCAAATACAGCAGCATTATTGGAAATAGTAATTGATTGAACAGTTCCAGATGGATTATTATCACTCAATCGAATGAGATTAATTTTTTGATTGTTAGGCGAATTGAATTTAAAACTAAATTTTTTTATAAGACTTCCATTGACTGTCGGGCTAAACAAAACATAAGCCTTTTTACCAGGATTGGTTTTGTTTTTTAGCATGTAAATCCAAACCGGGCCAGTTTCTGTTATGATGGCATCGGGCTGATAATCGCCCAGGGTTTTTATAAAAGTGTTCCAGTAAAACCAAACAGGGTAAACCACATGGTTGGCCGGTCCGCTAATCATTCCGCTGGTGGCATATGGCCCCGGCGCATCTTCATAATTGGTGGCCGAACGCATCATGTATTGATTATAGCCATCAAAGCCGGCCATAAACGCAGCCATTAAAGAACGAATGCACATAATGCCCTGCGACTGCCCTTCAGAATAACCCGGCAATAGCGGCGTACTTTGCCAGGATTGCTGGCTGCGATCGTACCCGTTTTCACCCAATATTAAAGGAATGCCGGGCAACAATTTGTTGTGAAATGCCCGCACTTTCGCCAACTTTTCACGCAAATGATCTTCTTCGGGGCTAACCCCTTTTGTTGGCGGCCTTGTATTATCTGTAGCATTATTGCTATAATGATGGTATTGTACGCCGCCTTCCCATATAAATTTGTGGTCTTTGCGCAACTGTTGGCACAGAAAATATAAGGTCCGTACACGGTTTGTATCCAATTGTATCATTCCGCTCATCATCAGTTTGCTTGTGCTGTCTGCTGTATGCAGTCCTCGTTTCTTGCCCAATTTCCCTTCGTGGCCATCATAATCTGCTGAAGAAACGGCAAAGTAATCCACCGGCGACCAGTAATATTTTGTCCAGTTGCCATCTTCTTCATTGCCATTTTCAAACCTGCTCATTACGCCAAGTCCGCTGAATTTCGGGACATCAGTTACATCTATCTGTGCGGTATCAATTTTAGTTTTACCAAACATAGCCGCAAGGTTCCAAAAAGTTTTGGCATGCCTTCCATATGATAAAGGATCTTCTGTATCCATACCCGGTTTTGTTACAGGTTTATCTTTTTCATTAAAGCCTTTATTCTCCAGGTATTTTGGAAGTCCGCGTACACTCATCCATAATTCATTGCCCATTTTTTTAAGACTGTCTGCATAATACCTAATCTGCTGTTCTTTAGGAAGTTTCCAGTAATTGAGCGATAAATTGTTTTTCGGGTATGCATTAACGGTATCTGCATCAAAATAACTGAGCATCTGGTACAAACGCACCTGGCTAAACGGTTGCATCATTTGCACAGGTACAAGATCATAAGAATTTGTTCCGGCAAAGCTGCGCAATGTTGGCGGTGCTAATGCAGGCAAACGTTTTGTTGTTTCAGGCTGATTTTTTTGCTGCACATTGCCGTATAAAACCAGTTCGCTTATAATAGCGTTATAAGATTTAAACCTGATCATTACAAATCTTGACGATTGACCGACCGCAAAATTTTTCCAGCCCCAGCCTGCGGGCCCGCCTGTGGTTTCATATGCTTTGGCAAGTTTCCAATTGTTCATTTCTCCCGTGTACAGCCACACGCTATCATGTCCAAAAGAACGATCGTACAAATAAAAATCAGTAAGTGCATACTGGTCGTGCAGGTCAATTACAAAGCGCAGTCCTTTTCCTTCAGGATAAAAAAGATCTACTTTGCTAAGCGGTGCCGGTTGTGTTTTAGGATCTCCTGCAATGCCATTAGCAGGATCTGTGTTTTCATCAAACAATTTCATCGGGTCGCTATAACCACTGGCTTCTGAGCCAGAAAGATCATACACATCGTCTTTTGTTATGGTAATCTTATGCAGTCCGTCTGCAATTTGTTTATTAAATGCAGGATGCTGTTTATTATAAGTGTACCGCTGCAAGAAATAAATGCTCCATATAACCACTCCAATACTTGCTGTAAAAGAAATTATTGCCAGCAGGTTTTTTATAACATTGCTATTGAAAGGATTTTTTATTTTGATGCCAGGCATTAAATAAAAATTGACGGAGTTTGGTTTCGAAGAAATCATTCCGTCAATATTACAATAAATTATGGAGGATTATTTATAGCCTTTAGAGCGCATTACGTTTTTTGTAATTTCAAAAAAAGCACGTGAGCTGTCTTTAAATTCCTGCCATTTTGTTTTTTGGGGAAAGAATGCATCTGCCCATTCCTGTTTCCATTTTCCGCTGAAATATTTTAGTATTTCCGGGTCTTGTGGATCTACAACATATTTAAAATCGCCTTCCCATTCTACACGGTTGGTAATAATATTGGGATGTGTTTTCTCCAGGATTTTAAAGCCGATGGATTGCTGCGGAAGATAAACCTGTATGAGTTCGCCAAGATCGTAACCAAAAGTAAAATTGATTTTCTTTTTATCTACCAGGTAAGTGATGTCGTTCATTTCGTGAATGATCCATTTGTGAGATTCCCGCGGAAAAAGATATTCGCCCAATAAAGAAGGCGTTTCCATAAAACCACGTTTGGCAACGCGGAATTGCTCCGCTATAAATTTTTCAGGATTTTCTACATGCTCCAGCACCTGGCAGCAAATCACATAATCAAATTCTTTGTCTTTAAAAGGAAGATTCTCTCCGTCTGCCTGTAAAAATGTTTGATTTTTGAGCACTTTTATATCGCCGCTACGGTGGTAATTGGTATCCACATATTTGTCAACCACCACATTAGAACGCGGATGCGGGTTATGCCCACCCCCTACTTCTAAAACGCGGTCAGTAGATTTTATGTTGAGGCTCTCTCTGTTTCTTGGGTTTCTAACTTTCATTCAAAACAAATATTTCGGGTAACAATCAATACTTACTAAACGGGGGCTAAAGATATATATTGTTTCGTGTTTGCGCAAGGCGGCGAGCGGGGAAATGCTGATTACAGAGTGTAAAGTGGGAAGAGAAATTTAGATAGAGTAAGCTCATTTAAGCAATAAGATTTTAATAAAAGGTCTCGATTTTTAAACTTTTCATTACCCACTAACCTTTCACCACTTACGTCCCCACTACCCACTCAACCCTTTCCTATTCACTACTTGCCGCTCCCTATCTTCGCTATATGAAACTGCGGGAACAATTATTAAAAGAACATAGCCGGGCCAACTGCGATAAAATTGTACAATGGATTGGAAAAGATCAGTTGCGTTTTGATGAACTTTTCAATTTGTTTTTGAGTGATGAATACCGAGTGGTGCAGCATGCAGCCTGGCCGCTGAGTTATGCCGTTATTGCAAACCCTCAATTAATAAAAAAGCATTTCAAAAAACTGGTGGGCAATCTTGATAAACCAGGTATACACAGCGCAGTAAAAAGAAATACCATGCGCCTGTTACAGGAGATTGATATACCTGTTACTTATCACGGCAAAATAATGGACAATTGCTTCAAGTATATCTCAACACCTGCGGAACCCGTTGCTATAAAAGCATTTTCATTAACGGTGCTAGAGAAACTGGCAAAAACTTACCCTGATATTATTCCTGAAATAAAACTACTGATTGAAGAAAACTACGGCCGTGAAACAGCAGCATTTAAATCAAGGGCGAAGAAGTTGTTGAAAAAGTATTCAGAATAAAGTATTTAGTATTTTGGCTTCGAGGAATATTAGTTCAATCTTTGTATTTGCTAATGGCTAATAGCTAGCAGCTAAAAACTAAGAGCTATCCACATCCGAACATTGCCTGTATCAAAAACGTACAAAACCTCCTATCGAATTTTCTGTAAATCCTTCATTGCTAACTTCCTGCACAACTGGCATTTTATTGCGTGTGTAAAATGGGGTATTATGCCCGGGCATCAACACATCGTATCATTCATACCAACTACTATGTTCAGAAACTATTTTAAAATTGCTTTCAGGAATATTGTCCGTCATAAAGCTTATTCAGCTATTAATATTGCCGGACTTGCTATTGGAATGGCTTCCAGTATTTTTATTCTGCTTTGGGTGCAAAATGAATCCAGTTACGATCAGTTTCATACCAATGAAAAGCAAATTTATAGGGTCACCGCTGAAGCAAGTGGTTTTAAAGCAGCTGTTAACCCTGCAGGTATGCCAGCGGGATTGAAACAGGAAATGCCGGAAATAAAAAATTATGTGCGGTTTAGTCATCCTTCCACCATTTTATTAGAAAATGGATTAAAAAAGTTTGAAGAGAAAAATGTCTTCTATGTAGATTCTACTTTGCTGGAAGTGTTTTCTTTTAAACTGGTAAAAGGAAATGCTGCTACAGCAATGCAAAAGCCCGATGCTATTTTGATGACTGAAGACATGGCAAAAAAATATTTTGGCAACGAAGATCCTATTGGTAAAACACTGAAAAAAAATAATGGTGAGAATGTAATGGTTACTGCTGTGTTGGCTAATATTCCTTCCAATTCTCATTTGCAGTTTGATTTTATAATGCCGATGTCTGCTATTGCCAAATCAGACTGGGATTTAAAAGGTAATGCCTGGAACAGTTTCAATTTTTATGCTTACCTGCAGCTGGATAAAAGTTTTAAAGCTACTAATACTTCTTTGCAAAAGCTGAGCCAGCAAATGGATGCTATTTATAAAAAGCACCAGCCCGATGGGATAAAAGTAAATTTTCAATTACAACCCTTAGCAAGTATTCACTTGCAACCAGCTTTGCAGGTAGATTTGCCCGGTCACGGTAATGCCCAGTATGTGAGTATATTTTTTATTGTAGCCATTTTTATTCTTATCGTAGCCTGTATCAATTTTATGAACCTTGCTACAGCCAGGTCTGAAAGAAGGGCAAAAGAAGTTGGCTTACGCAAAGTGGTAGGTGCAATGCGTGGGCAATTGATAGGACAGTTTTTAGGCGAATCAATGCTCATTTCTTTTTTTGCTTTATTGTTTGCCATTGCCATTGTGCTGGCAGGATTGCCTTTGTTTAATGTATTAGCAGGTAAAACGCTCACCATAAATCTACTGGATGCAAAAGTATTGTTGTGGCTAATTGGTATAGCACTTTTAACCGGCATTATATCTGGCAGCTACCCCGCTTTATTTCTTTCTGGTTTTAAACCCGTAAAGGTGTTAAAGGGAAATATGAAAGCAACAGGAAATGGCCGCTTATTCAGAAATGCATTGGTAGTAACACAATTTATTGTTTCCATTGTTTTACTTACCGGCACTGTTGTTATTTATAATCAACTTCAGTTTATTAAAAACAGGAACCCGGGGTTTCAAAAAGATAACCTTATATACATGTCTATGACGGGTGAAATGTGGAACAAGCTGCCTGCACTAAAAACAGAATTACAGAAGAATGCATTTACCAGTAATTACGCCATTACATCCGAATTGCCCGTAAACATTATGAGTGGAGATATAGATGTGCAGTGGGAAGGCAAAGATCCCAAATCGCAGGTTGTTATTCCATCACTGGCAGTAAATGAAAATTTCATTGATGTATTTAAGATGAAAATTTTAAACGGCCGTGGTTTTTCTGCAGCGTTTAAAGCAGATTCAAGCAACTATGTAATTAATGAAACAGCCGCAAAGCTAATGGGAATGACTGTTGCTAACGCTGTAGGTAAGCCGCTTTCGTTCTACAAAACAAAAGGAATGATAATTGGTGTTGTAAAAGATTTTAATTTTAAACCGATACAACAAAGTATAGAGCCGCTTGTTTTACGTCTTAATATATGGGGTGGCAATATAATTGTAAGGGCAAACCCCGGACAAACAGAAGCTACCATTAAAGCACTTGCAGGCATTAGCCAGCAACTAAATCCTGCTTATCCTTTTTCATACAATTTTCTTGATCAGGATATTGCTAATCTTTACAAAGGCGAACAGCAAATGGGCAGCATCTTTAACCTGTTTGCTATTCTTGCTATTTTTATTTCCTGTCTTGGTTTATATGGATTGTCTGCGTTTATGGCGCAACAACGCACCAAAGAAATTGGTGTACGCAAAGTACTGGGCGCATCAATATTCAATATTGTTTACCTGCTGTCAACTGGTTTTACACGATTGATATTAATTGCTGCATGTATTGCCATTCCGCTTTCATGGTATGTTATAAACAAATGGCTGCAGGGTTTTGCCTATCATATTGATATTAGCTGGATGATTTTTGTATTTGCTTCATTGGCTGCATTAGTAATTGCATTGCTTACGGTAAGTTATGAATCTGTGAAAGCAGCAGTAAATAACCCTGTAAATAGTTTGAGAACGGAGTAGAGACGTGAGTTGTCAGTCGTGAATAGCTGCAAGCTAAGTTACTAGTTATTAGCAATCCTCGGATTTGTCGCGCCGACGCAGGTGGCATTCCTGGGATTTGCCAATGCCTGATTTTATGAGGTGTGATAGTACAACATAATAATACGCTGCTCACTCTGTGAAAAAAACTCCTGCAACTCTGTGGCAAAAAATAAAAATAGAAAAGAATTCAACTTTTTGGAATCAAGGATCGTCACATCAGCTATCAGACATAAATAATGCCTATTGTTTATTATTATCCGAACTTTTTAAAATCAATCTCAGCGATTGATCCCTTGTAAAATAATTGTATAGCCAGTTGCAAAAAACAAAAAACCTGTTTTTTACGCCAAGTATAAGCATCAGGTGAAGCCCCATCCATATTAACCATGCAAGGAAACCACCAAAATGTAATTTTGGTTTAGGCAAATCAACTACTGCGAGATTACGCCCAACAGTTGCCATAGATCCTTTGTCGTAGTATTCAAATTCAAAACGTAAAGAAGATTTGCTTTCTGTACGAAAAAGATTTTTGGCGAGGTTGTCTGCCTGCTGCAAAGCTACCTGTGCAACCTGCGGATGGCCTTTTGGATAAAGCGGCGTTTCCATATAGGCTACATCGCCTATTGCATAAATATTTTCTGAATTTTGAACACGGTTGTGCCTGTCTGTTATAATTCGGTTACCTCTTGCAATAAGTGATGGCTGTATTCCTGGAGGAATATTTCCTTTTATGCCCGCAGCCCAGATAACTGTTTTGCTGGCAATTGTTTCTCCATTGGCAAGAGTTACCGTATTGCCATCATAATCTTTTACTACAGTGTTGGTAATAACTTTTACACCTAATTTCTCCAGGTATTTGCGGGACTGAACTGAAGAGGCTTCAGTCATTGCCGCCAAAGTTTTGGGAGAACCTTCCAGCAAATAAATTTTCATCAGTTTAAAATCAAGCTCTGGGTAATCCTTAGGCAAAACATAAGAACGCATATCTGCAATAGCGCCAGAAACTTCAACACCTGTTGGGCCACCTCCTACCACTACAACTGTCAAAAGGCTTTGTTTTACTGCTTCATCAGCAGCAATGTTAGCATCTTCAAAATTCTGCAGCAAGTGATTGCGCAGTTGTAATGCTTCCAAAGTTGATTTCATTGGAAAAGCGTTTGATTGCAATTGCTGGTTTCCAAAGAAATTAGTGCCAGCACCAGTGGCAATCACCAGCACATCATAATCAATTTCACCATTGTCTGTAACAATTTTATTTTCTGCTGATTTTATTTCAAGCAATGTTCCTAAGCGAATGCGAACATTTTTGCTTTTGTGAAAAACTTTCCGGAGCGGAAAAGAAATATTGCTTGCATCAAGTCCGGCTGTTGCTACCTGGTAAAACAGCGGCTGAAACTGGTGATAGTTAAACCTGTCGAGCAAGACAACTTCAAAACCGGGTTTGTTGCTTAGTTTTCTTGCCAGTCTTAATCCGCCAAATCCACCACCCGCTATAACTACTTTCATGGCTATGAATTTTATTCCGGTACAAATTTACAATATTTTCAATAATTATTGAAAATATGATTTTAATATCTTAGTACGCCAGACCAGTTGTAGATTAAAAATCCTATGCCGTACACAGCCATTATCATCAATGCCTGTGCCGGAAAAAATACGGAGAAGATGAGTGAAAAAATACCCAGGGCTGCAAGCAAGAGAGAAAATTTATTTCTTTTATCAGCTTTTTTAAATTGAATGGGGTAATCAATTTCTCCAAGCGGCAGTGCCAGTGAAAGACAAATGAGGCCGCCGGCAAACAAAATATCACCATATACATTGTTTGTTGCAAGCGGAGAAAAAATTGCAAGTGCCATTATAGTAAAGCCGGTAACCATAGCAGTTACAACAGAAATGGCCGACCATTTTTCTGATTTTGTAAGCGCATATTTTCCATCTGCGTGAAACAGTAAAAAGAAGTTGGCAATGGAGTTCATCGTCCAACTACCAATTACAAATAAAAGATAGATGCCAGCGATAACCCAAACCAGCCATGCCGTTTCGCTGCTTTGCCTGAAAATGGTAATCAGCAAACGAAAAACCACAAATAAAATAATGGGCATTGCAGTTTTTAATCTTTTGCCCTGGTTGTTTACCCAGAAAGAATATTGCAACAGCCATTTGTACGGCGGAACTTTTGATTTGAGTGCTTCCTTTAAACCACTTTGTGCATTTTGCAGGGTTGGGTTTATTCGCAAAGCCTCGCGGAAATGTTTGGCTGCTTCATTGTGTTTTCCTCTTTCCAGTAAATTCCATCCAATAGTAGTGTGCGTAAAAGGATTATCCGGATCGTTAGCCAATGCATCCTGCATAGTAGCAATAGCTTCATCAGTTTTCTTCAGTTTATTCAACGCCATAGACCTGGCGTTTAAGCAGGTAATGTTTTCTGCATCTTTAGCAAGTCCTTCATTTGCTTTCTGTAATGCTTCATTAAATTGTTTTTCACCAAGCAGAATAAATGCGAACAACCCATAATATTCTGCATGGTAAGGGTTCAGCCTTATAGCAATATTAATATTGTCAACTGCAAGAAAATGCTGGTTGTTTTGGTAATGACCAAATGCATGCAGGTAAAAATAAAAGCTTTCTTCAGGGGCAAGTTGTATGGCTTTTTGAATAACAGCAATGCCTTCATTAAATTCTTTTCTATCAAACAGGCATCTTGCCAGTAAAGACAATGCATAATCGTTATCAGGTTCCTGTTGCAGAAACTGTTTTATTTTAACTTCTGCATCCTTAGGCCTGCCTTGTTCCAGTAGTAAATTTGCTTGCTCGAGAATAACATTCATAGTATAAAAGGTACAAGTTAAAAGCTACAAGCCACAAGTGGTAACTAATAACTTGCAGCTTGGATCTAACAGCTTGAAACTATTTTTTAATCTTCATATACTTCAATATATCGTCGTAAAGTCCAGATTCGTTTGCGTACAAAGCATAGTTGCGTGCGGTAGAAAACCATTCGCTAGTAGTGGGCCGGTGTTGTTTAGCAGCTTTCAGCAGGTCTTTTGTAGTAATGGGCTGAATGCTTCCTGCCTGCATAGATGCTTCCAGTTTGTCTTCTGTTGCAATATCAATTATGGCATTTATATCGGCGCCAGAATATTCAGGAGTTGCCTGTGCTACTTTTTTTATATCAATTTCGCCAACGGGTTTGCCATGCAAAACAGATTTCAAAATTTCTTCCCTGCTTTTTTCGTCGGGCGGCTCTACAAAAATTACACGGTCAAATCGTCCTGGTCTTCTAAAAGCTGCATCTACACTCCAAGGAGCATTGGTAGCGGCTAATATCAATACGCCATCATTGTTTGCACCTACGCCATCCATTTCTGCCAGAAACTGGTTAATCACATGCCGCATAGCAGATTGTTTTAAATCGCTGCGACTGGCACCCATTGCATCTACTTCATCAAAAAATAAAACACAGGGCGTATTCTGCCTGGCCAGTTCAAAAATTTCGTGCAGGTTTTTTTCACTATTGCCAATCCACATGTCCAGTATATCGTGCAAACCTATATTGATAAATTTTGCATCAATTTCTCCTGCGGCTGCTTTTGCAATAAATGTTTTGCCACAACCGGGAGGTCCATATAACAAAATACCGCCGCCGGTTTTTTTACCAAAAGCTTTGTAGAGTTCAGGATTTTTTAATGGCTGAATTATTTTTAAGCTGATCTCATTTTTTATGCGTTGCATGCCGCCAACATCTGCAAACTTTGTTTTCGGCTTTTCCATAAAGTACATGCTGTTTTCAATAAGCTCATCTTCATCCTGGTTCATAGATGTTCCGGAATGAGAAGGCATGCGCAGGTAATCATCAATTTCTTCGTCTTTAAAAGAAGGGTTTGCAGCAATTATTTTCTGGTAAATAGCACCTGCTTCCTGAATAGAATTTTCTTTAATCAGGCATTTTACAAACCTGATATTGTCCTCAACACCCAATTGATTTTGCAACTGCTCGTATATAATAATAGCAGCAGAATATTTACCAGTATTATAATAACAATTGGCGAGACCTGTTTGTGCTTTGGTATTTCCGTAACTTTTCTGCAATACTTCAGCAAAATGTTTTCCGGCTTCGGTATACATTTTTTCCTGCAACATTAATTCTGCAAGGTGCAGGCGCAAAGGCACATTATCTGGAGAAAGTGCAAGGGCTTCTTCTAAGCTTTTAATGTTTTCGTTCATAGTAATCTTAAGGTATAAGGTATATGGTGTAAGGCATAGGGTGTTTTGGTTTGAAAAATTTCAGGCTTGTAGCTAGCAGCTAATAGCTAACAGCTTTCTTAATACAGCAATCTCACCTTAATGGTATCTTTCAATCCCTTCAGCAATTCAAGGGCCTGGTTCGATAATTTCTTATCTACATCCAATACCACATAACCAACTTCATCATTTGTTTTTAAATACTGCGCAAGTATATTAATGTGGTGTTGAGACAAAGCAGTGTTAATGGCAGACAAAACGCCCGGTACATTGTTATGTATATGCAAAATGCGGTGTGTACCTTCCTGCGGTGGCAAACTTAATGATGGAATAGTATGAGAGCCGGTACTGCTGCCCATTTCAAGATATTGAAACAGTTTATTGCTAACGTCTTCGCCAATATTCATCTGTGCTTCCTCGGTAGAACCGCCAATATGCGGGGTAAGGATTACGTTGGGCAGGTTTTGCAATGGCGTTTTAAATGTATCGCCATTTTTTTCGGGCTCCCACGGAAATACGTCTATTGCTGCACCAGACAAATGTTCTTCTTTAAGTGCTTTTGCCAATGCATCCAGTTCTACCACTTCTCCCCTTGCATAGTTAATCAGTATACTCCCTTTTTTAAAATATTTAAGGTTCGTTTTATTGATGAGGTTTTTGGTTTGTGCAGTTTCTGGCACATGCAGGGTTACAATATCGCTTTGGTTTAATACCTCTTTAAGGCTCTTTTTTGATACGGCATTGCCCAGCGGCAATCTTGTAACGGTATCATAAAAAATCACTTTCATGCCAAGGCTTTCTGCAAGTACACTCACCTGCGAGCCAATATTGCCATAGCCAATAATGCCAAGTGTTTTGCCACGCAATTCGTAACTGCCCTTGGCTTCTTTTTTCCAAATACCCTGGTGGGCAGCTATGTTTTTATCGGGGATGCGCCTGATAAGCATGATAGCAAGGCCAATTACCAGTTCGGCAACGCTGCGGGTATTGCTGTAGGGTGCATTAAAAACAACCACACCGTTTTGGCGGGCACTCTTGAGGTCTACTTGGTTTACGCCAATGCAAAAACAACCAATGGCCTGCAGTTTCTTTGCTGCGTCGAGTATATTTTTTGTGATTTGTGTTTTTGAACGAATGCCCAGCATGTGGACGTCCTTAATCTCTTTTATAAGTTGCTCTTCCGATAACGCTCCACCTAATTTTTTTACAGACGAGTAACCTGCGTCTTTAAAATGTTTAACTGCGGCATCACTTATGTTTTCTAAAAAAAGGATATTAATCTTCTCTTTTGGATAGCTGGTTGTCTTTTTTTCGGTAGCCATGTATCTTTATGCTCTTTTTTGAGCGGCAAATATCCTTTATTAACAGCATACAATAAAAAACGGCTGTTAGCATTATTATAAAGTATAGCATTATATTTGCATATATAAGATTAATACCAATAGCATGTTCCTTTTAAAAACCGCCTTACCATTTCTGGGAGTAATATGTCTTTTAACCGCCTGCAACCAGGCGAAGACCCAGTCGACTACATCCCAAACTGATTCTATAGCCGCACATACGGAAATTCCAAAACCACTTTCCAAAGAAAAACTTCATCATTACAATGTTGCGTGCAGCAATTTTTTCGATTCATTATTATTACGCCATGGTGCATTTAACGGCGGCATACTTGTAGCCAAAGAAGGAAATATAGTGTATGAAAAATATGCAGGTTTTCTAAATCCCTCAAGCAGGAAAGATTCACTAACCATAAACAGTGCATTTCACCTTGCATCAGTTTCAAAAACTTTTACTGCCATGGCTGTATTAAAGTTGTGGGAACAGGGAGGGCTTTCAATAGATGATTCGCTTGGTAAGTATTTTCCAAATTTTCCTTACAGGGATATTACTTTGAAAATGTTGCTCAATCACAGAAGCGGATTGCCCAATTATGTTCACTACCTGGAACTGAATGGATGGGACAAAAGAAAAATGGTGAACAATGTAGATGTGCTCACTTCTCTGTATATGCAACATCCACCGCTGGAATTTCCTTCTGGCAAACACTTTAGCTATTGCAATACCAATTACGCATTGCTGGCCCTTGTTATAGAAAAAGTAACCGGCCATTCTTATGCTGATTTTTTAAACCAAACTTTTTTTACCCCGTTGCAAATGAAAGATACCTATGTGTTTTCTATGAAAGACACATCCAGGGCGATGCTTTCTTACCAGTTTAATAACCGCCCTTACAGAATGGAATTTCTTGATGCTGTGTATGGTGATAAAAATGTGTACAGCACTCCCCGCGATATGCTGAAATGGGACCAGGCACTTTATGCCGGCGCTATGTTTAAACAGGCAACGCTTGATTCTGCGTTTTCCGGTTATAGTTTTGAAAAGGAAGGAAAACGCAATTACGGATTAGGCTGGCGCATGACTTTTCTTGACAATGGAAAAAAACTACTTTATCACAATGGCTGGTGGCATGGAAACAATGCTGCATTTATTCGTCTTACAGATGAGAAAGCAACCATCATTGTATTGGGCAATAAATTCAACCGCCGTATTTACGCCAGCAAACATGCAGCAGATATTTTTGGCAACTACATGCAAAATGGCAATAGCAATGGCGAAGAAGTAGAAAGCACTGCTACCGGTGGCGGAGAACCAAATGCTGCTACTAAAAAGGCAGTTAGGCACCGCTCGGGACATCATCGCCGTCATCATTAAGGAATTGGTATTTTGGAATTAGGAATTAGCGCCTTCGCTTTAAATTCATTTCTGGATTTATACGGAGCCTTAAAATTCATGCCTAATTCCCAATCTCCAATTCCAAATTCCTTTCTACCTTCAGTGCATGTTAATTCTTTCTGCAAAGCAAATACACGAATGGGATGCATATACTATACAGAATAAGCCCATCAGTTCTGCAGACTTAATGGAAATTGCTGCCACACGGTGTTTGCAGTGGTTGCAGCAGAACAATTTCCTAAACTTCTCTTTTCATATTTTCTGCGGTAAAGGAAACAATGGGGGCGATGGATTAGCATTGGCCCGCTTGCTTTCGGGCAAAGGCGTAAAAGTTCATGTATGTATAATTGAATTGGGACAGAAAGGCACAGAAGATTTTCAACTGAATCTTGCACGATTACACCAGACAGATGTTTCCATTTATTATATACAATCAAAGGAACATTTTCCAGAAGTTCCCAAATCACACATTATTATTGATGCTTTATTCGGTACCGGACTTAACCGTCCATTAAAAGAATTGTCTGCAGAACTTGTACACCACATCAACACTTTTACAAACACGGTTATTGCTATAGATATACCAAGTGGTTTATTAGCTGATAATTCTTCAGCAGGTTATGCGGTTATAAAAGCTACACATACCTTAAGTTTTGAGTGTTTGAAAATGGCTTTCATGATGGCAGAGAATGAATTGTATACCGGTATTGTGCGTGTGCTTTCTATTGGGCTGCTTGCCAATTACCTTTCCGGTATTAGTTATGAGGCTTCATTGGTAGACGAAGAAGTTGTAAAAGCTATATATAAACCAAGGCAAAAGTTTAGTCACAAAGGAAGTTTCGGACATGCAGCGCTAATAGCTGGAAGTTATGGATTTATGGGAGCTGCTACGCTTGCCGCCAATGCCTGTTTGCGTGCAGGTGTGGGTAAACTTACCTGTCATATACCCGAATGTGGTTACACCATTATGCAGGTAGCGGCGCCGGAAGCAATGAGTAAAACAGAACCGGGACAAAATTATATTGAAAGTGTTTCCGGTATTGAAAAATACAGTTCAATAGGTATAGGCCCGGGTATCGGAATGTATAATAGCCATACACAGCTATTAAAGAATTTGTTTTCATCTTACATCAAACCGTTGGTTATTGACGCAGACGGATTAAATGTGCTGGCAGCAAACAATGAATTATTTTCTGCAATAACCCCTTTTTCTATACTTACGCCCCACCCTGCCGAGTTTGATCGTTTGTTTGGAAAATCTGAAAATGATTTTGCAAGAATGCGGCTTGCGCAGGAAAAAGCAAAAAAGCTACAACTGATAATTGTATTAAAGGGGCACTATACTTTTATTGCAATGCCGGGGGGAAATAGCCTTTTTAACAGCACTGGTAATCCAGGAATGGCCACCGGTGGAAGTGGCGATGTGCTAACAGGCATCCTTACTGCTTTATTAGCTCAACAATATTCTGCAGAACATGCGGCAGTTCTAGGGGTTTACCTTCACGGACTGGCTGGCGACTTTGCATCTGCAAATGCAAGCGAAGAAGCAATGATAGCAGGCGATATTATTAAATACCTCGGCAATGCCTTCCGTCAATTACAAAGCTGAATAGCTGGCTGCCTATTTGTGTAGAAAATATTGCTCAACCCATGCCAATGGCTAAACAACATATGTTAACCAATAATCTATGTTCAAATCTTTGTTATTGCTACATTTTTTTGCGTAAATTGCTTTCGTATAATTTCAACCCCTGAAGCCCCCAACCAAAGAAAATTTTCCATAAGGGAAAACCCTTATCTTTGAAACCTGGTTACTCCATTAAGCCTTTGTCCAATTCATCTTATTTTCTATTGCCTAACGGCGCTTTAAACCTATTAGCAAATATGATTACAAATCTCTCGGGCGAAAAATGGAAAGAAGTTAAATTCGACTTCAAGTTTACAAATGATTACCACCTTCAGGTATCAAATCTTGGCCGCTTAAAAGCTCATAACAAATTTTCTGATGGAGATCTGCTGCAAGGATCTACTATCAACGGTTACCGTATTATCCGGTTAAAATTGTACAGGCCAAAAGATAAAAAAACAATAGAAGTGCTTAAAGCCAAACACCAGCAGGTGGTAAGCCTTAAAGAGAAGATCAACGACAAGAAAAAAGCGCTTTTGTCTAAAAAGAAAACAGACCCCGCAGCAAAAAAACTGAGAGCAGAAATTGCAGATTCACTGGTTAATTTAAAAGCCATGAAAACTACGCTCCGGAAAGCACGCCAGCAGGATATTAAAGACAGAACAATGCATTACCATTCACTCATACACCGCCTGGTAGCTGAGTATTTCTGCAATGCAAAATCTCCCAAGCACACTGTTGTTGGTCATATTGATTATGATAAGATGAACAACAAAGCCAGCAACCTTAAATGGATGACCCCGGAAGAAAACTACAAGCACCAGCAATCAAGCCCTTATGTTATAGCAGAAAAACGCGACAGGGTTACTATCTACAAAGATCATCCGCGTGGTGCTAAACTTACTGTAGATAAAGTAAAGGAACTTAAAAAACTTCTAAAAGAAGGCAAGAAAGTAAAAACACTTGTAAAGAAATTCAAAATAACAGATACGCAAATCCTCCGCATTAAAAGAGGAGAAAACTGGGCAAGTGTTGAGCCAGCCAAATAAATTGAATGATTGAAAATAAATTTAAAAATCAGCAATAGAAATGTTGCTGATTTTTTTTGTGCTATTAAAAATAAACTTAGCGGTCAATAACTGGCAACAAAAGCGAATCAGCGATTACTCACCCACTTATCCCTAAATAATATTTACTTCTCTCTGTAACGTTACCCCAAATTTCTCTTCTACACTTTGCAGGATTGACGTACTCAAATCATAAATTTCTTTTCCGGTTGCATTGCCATAATTAACCAATACCAGTGCCTGCATTGCATGGCAACCTGCATCGCCTTTGCGATAACCTTTCCAACCGCATTGTTCAATCAACCAGCCAGCAGCCAGTTTAACAGCGCCACTCTCAAGCGGGTAAGCTACAATTGCCGGAAATTTATTTTTGAGCTGAAGAAATTGTTCCGATGAAATTTCAGGATTTTTAAAGAAGCTGCCTGCATTGCCAATAACAGCGGGATCTGGTAGTTTTGAACTGCGTATGCGGATAACTGCA
Organism: Chitinophagaceae bacterium; assembly: GCA_044227095.1. Taxonomy (GTDB): domain Bacteria; phylum Bacteroidota; class Bacteroidia; order Chitinophagales; family Chitinophagaceae; genus JACMLD01. The sequence goes on from JBGAFV010000001.1 coordinate 3,985,126, forward strand.
TCTGATATTGCTTTAATAGAAAGCTCCTTTACACCAGCTTTTTCAAGCTCCTGCGTAATAGCGCCATAACTGGTATTAAAAATCGGGTTCTTCTTAAGTTTGTATGTAACTGAAAGTATAGCAAACTGATTTTTATATTTTTGTTTAAAAACGCTTTCGCGGTAACCAAATGCACAATCAGTCACACCAAATTTTACAAGTTGCTTATCATGTAAATGAAAAGCTTCCAGTTCATAAAATACATCTTTAATCTCCACACCATAAGCACCTATGTTTTGCATAGGGCTTGCGCCAATATTACCAGGGATTAGCGATAAATTTTCCAACCCGGCCCAGTTTTGTTTAATGCAATACAGCACAAACTGGTGCCAGTTCTCCCCTGCACCTGCTTTTACATACACAAACGCATCGTCTTCTTTTATTTTTTCTATGCCTTTTATTTCATTCTTAAGAACCAGTCCGTTGAAATTGCCAGTAAATAAAATATTGCTTCCACCTCCTAATATTAAGATGGGTAAGTTTGGGTTGCTGTCAAGTAGTTCTTCAAGTTCTGATATTCCGGAAAAAGATGCAAAACGGTTTGCATTAGCATCAATTCCGAAAGTGTTTACAGCTTTAAGTGATATATTTTGCAGAATTTGCATAGTATTGCTTCAGCAGGCAAAATACACAAAATTATGAGAGCAATTCTTATAGGCGGAACGGGTTTAATTGGCAGCTTGCTTTTAGAAAAGCTGCTGCATGATCCTGTGTTTTCACGCATCAAATTAATATCAAGAAGAACGACAGGCATACAGCATGCAAAACTTGAAGAAGCAATCATAAACTTTGAAGATGCTGCTGCATTTAAAAAAGAAGTTAGTAATGCAGACGTTTTGTTTTGTTGCATAGGTACTACCCAAAAACAGGTGAAAGGAAATAGCGAAGCTTATCGCAAGATTGATTATGATATACCTGTAAATGCTGCAAAATTTTGTACAGAGAATGGCGTTGGTAAATTTTTAATAGTGTCTTCTGTTGGGGCAAATCCTTCGGCTGGAAATTTCTATCTTAAATTAAAAGGTGAAACAGAAGTTGCAGTTTTAAGTTTTCCCATTGCAAGCATTCATATAATGCGCCCATCTATGCTTATTGGGAGCAGAAAAGAATCCAGGCCCGGAGAAATTTTTGGCATTGTGTTAATGAAACTTTTCTCGGTTTTTCTTTTAGGGAATATTTCAAAATACAAAGCAATTAAAGCTGATGATGTGGCCGCGGCAATGCACATAGCTGCAAAAAAAACAGCAACCGGCCGGTTTATTTATCACTATAAAGAAATGATTGGCCTGATTAAACAAACCAGTGAATAAATAAAGCGATAAAAATTGTTTAAAGCCTGATGTACAGGCTTATAGATTATTGAGATTAATTATTATATTGAGTATAATATGAACCGATTTTTTTCAATCCTATGCTGTTGTCTTTTTGCATATACAGCCAATGCCGGCAGAAGTTATACATTGGCTGCTACAAGGGGCGATTTAATAATAACCAACAATAGCACTACACCTGCACTTGAACCCGGCGATACACTTTTTATTACGGGCCGGTACACAAGCGTACAATACCGTCACCTAAAAGGAGATTCTGCCAATAAGATCAATATTATATGGTTGCCCGGCAGCGAAGTAAAAGCACCGAACGGTTTTCAGCAATTGGCCAGCTATAATGTTAGCTATGTTGTAATTGAAGGCATGCGCCATTTTAACTTTTTTGGAACGCACAGGTTCAGTTTTGGTGTGCACGATGTGGTGTTCAGCCATTGCCAATGGATCAATCCTGCAGGGGCTTATAAAGATCAACCGCCTATAGTATGGGATGATCAGAACTCGGCAGTTAGCATGGTGTTTAAAGGCAAAAAATCTCAAACCTTTTACAATATTGTTTATACCGGCTGTTTGTTTGACGGGTTTAAAGATGTTAGCGCCATCGTAATGTCTACAAACTGGAATAGCGGTACTACTGAAACAGCCAGGTCTTTGGCACTTGATTTTGAATTTGTGAGCGATACTTTTCAGAATATGAATATCTCTTACGGCGGAAGTTATGCTGTTATTATAGGCACTGGTTTTGGTTGTAAGGTGCGCAATTGTGTTTTCAAAAATTTATTAGGGGCCAGCAATAAAATTCCAAGTCATTCATCCTCTATTTTATGGTATGGAACGATAGATGTTAATGGCTGTCTTCAGCAAAACAGTTATACGCAACTGCTCAGGTGTGTGCCTTTGGGCTGGAACGGGCTACCCGGGTATCTCGATAAAAACTCGGCCTGCCGGGCCTGGAATAACATTATTTACAACAACATTGGTTACTCGCCTTTTGAATTTAGCCAGACATTGCGGGGAGAAAGAACAGAACGATATGGCATTCATCCTGTAAAGGCATTTTGTGTGTTTAACACCATTTATAAAACACATCGTTCTAATGGTTCGGGCGAGTATTACGGATTTATTGCGGATAACGCTAACCAGGACAGTCTTGATTGTTCTTATAATCTTATTGTTGCGCCTGAAATAGATTTTCCGTTTGATGTTAACCGCGGCTATATTGTAGCCAATACGCTCTCAAAACCTAAATATCTTGTAACCAATGGAAACAAGGTTTTTAAAGCATGGAACCGAAGCATAATGACAGATACAACCACCTATCAACCCGGTGAGGCAGCCCTTCTTTCAGGTGCTGTAGCTAAATATTCATTTGTTACCACAGATTTTAATGGTAAACAAATATCCGCATCAGGCCGTGTGCATGCAGGCGCAGTAGAAGGCAAAACAGTTTCGGTAAAATCACCCCAAAAACAATAGCGCATTTTACAGCCTTACTGGTTACAGTTTCAGCCTACAGTTACTGTTTTTATACCCTAAAATTGGGATGATAAAAATACTACGCAAATTGATTATGAAAAAGTAAGGAAAATTGCATCTGTACAATAATCATATTGATTTTTTTTCGTTATTGAAAAGTCCAAACACTTTACTGTACCCGGGTTTGGCGATATAATTTTAAAAATTGCACAGGAAATAATAATATTGTGAGCAAACGCTAACCTCTTTAACCTCTTTTATTACTTCTTATGAAAAAAGGCTTCACCGTTATTTTTTTCTTCATCCTATTCTTTCATAGCAGCTTTAGCCAGGAAAATAATCCGTTAATCAATTCAGGTGAAATAATTGATGAAGGAATAAAACTCCATGATGCCGGCAAATACAAAGAAGCGATTGCAATGTACCGGAAGGTAAACCGAAGTGATACCAACTATGTACGAGCTTTGTATGAATGTGCGCTAAGCTGTTCTGCAGATAGCCAGTTTAATGCTGCTATTGATTTATGTAAACTGGCTATGCAACAAAAGACCGACATGGACCGTATGCCGGATGTGGTTACTGAATATGGCAGCCTTTTAGATATTATTGGCCAGCCGGAAAAATCAATTTATATTTTTGATTCTGCGCTTGCACATTATCCTGCGCATATACCATTATATCTTAACAAGGGCACTACCCTGCTCGGCATCAAAAAAAATAAAGAAGCAGAAGCTGTGTTTCAGCAGGCAATTATGATAGATCCTTATTCTTCCAGTTGTCATTACAAATGGGCAATTGCAGAACTAAGACAGGGAAAGCTGGTTCCGGCAATGTATGGTTTTATTAATTGTTTGCTGGTATCTCCCAATGGCAGGTATAGCAATAATTGTATTTCACTACTTAGCTCAATTTCTAAAAATACAGACGATATAAAAGAATATACAGACAACAAAACCGAAGAGACTCCGGATGAATACAGGCTTGTTGAAAAAATTATACAATCAAAAATAGCACTCGATAAAAATTATAAACCGATTATAGCGCTGGATGATCAAATATCAAGGCAAATACAGGTATTGCTTGAAAAAGCTTCTTATGCAGAAGACAGCAAAGACTTTGCGATGCAATATTACCTGCCTGTTTATAAAAACATTTTTACTGAAGGAAAATTTGAAGAACTGATTAACCATATTTTTTCAGGTGTAAACATAGCTTCCATACAGGAGTATAATAAGAAAAGGAAAAAAGAAGTGCAGGCAATGATAGATGAAGTAGTGGTTTATTATAATAAAATAAGAACCACCCGTGAACTTAATTATACTGCAAGACAATCTGCGGCGGATACCTATTATTATGAAGACGGAAAATTTTCAGGCAAAGGAAATATAAAGGCAAACAAGTTTGCCGGCAAATGGACTTTTTATTTTTCCTATGGGAATATAAGATCTGAAGGTGTATACAATGACAATGGTGAAAGAGAAGGCGACTGGCGTTATTACTATATGGATGGCGCATTAAAAGCTACGCAGTCTTTCAGCAATGGCAAACAGAACGGCAATGAGAAATATTATTTTACAAACAGCCTTTTGTCTTCTGAAGCCAATTATAAAGATGATAACCTTGAAGCTGCGGGCAACAGTTATTACTATTCGGGGCCGCCAAAAATTAAAGCAAATTATAGCAATGGCAAATTAAATGGAGAAAGAAGGCAGTTCCATAGCAATGGCGATCTTAAATCAGTTGAGAACTTTATAGACGATAAATTAAACGGCAGCTTTACTACATGGTATAAAAACGGGGTAAAAGAATCGGAAGGCGTATATGTAAATGGAGAACTTGATGGCCCTTACAAAAGTTGGTACGACAATGGCCAATTGAGTATAGAAGGCCAGTATGTAAAAGATAAACTTAGTGCAGTATGGAAAAAGTATTATGAAGATGGCAAGCCTAAAAGCACTGAAACTTACCTGGATGGAAAAAATGAAGGTGAGTATAGTGAGTACTATGAGAGTGGCCAGTTATTTACAAAATGCATGTATAAGAAAGGATCGGTTTCAGGCGATGTAACATATTATAATGAAGATGGCAAACCATACTCTATACTTACATTTGATAACAACAAAATTGTAGCAGCAAAATATTTTGATAAAACAGGTAAAGAATTAAGTTCTTCCGCTGTTAAAGATAAAAAGCTTGACCTCGTATCTTACTTTGCTGATGGCACTAAAAAATCACAAGTAACTTATAATAACAAAGGGGCAATGGATGGTATAGAAACTGTTTTTTACCATTGCGGAAAAGTATCTGATACAAATTCTTATACAAACGGGCAGTTAAATGGCCGTTGTGCGAGTTATTATTTAAACGGGCAATTAAAAGCTGCCATTAACTATACCAACGGACAAAAAGACGGGTATTATAAATCATACCACAGCAATGGCAAGTTGGAAAGTGAAGGCTGGTATAAAGACGACATGGTACAGGGGCCCTGGTTGTATTATGATGAATTGGGCAACCTCACCACTATAAATTATTTTTTCAACAGCGATTTGGATGGATATAAAGAAGAATTTGCTGCCAATGGAAAAAAAGAATTTGAAACCAGGTACCATCGCGGATGGATAGAAGAAATGAATCAATATGATACTGCTGGCAATCTCGCCTACCAGTTACATATGCAAAAAGGTTCTGGCAAATACAACGGTTTTTATCCTAATGGCAAATTGAAATTTGATGGCAATTATGTGCAGGGAGATTTTGACGGGCCTTATAAACTTTATTTCTTTGATGGTTCTCCGCATTCTGTCCAATACTATAGAAAAGGAGAACCAGACAGCACATACAAAAGTTATTTTTATGGAGGGCAGCTAAATATTGAAGGACAATATAAATTGGGCAAAAAATCCGGCACCTGGAAGTACTATAACATTAAAGGAATGCTTAGAAGCACTGAAGAATATAAGAACGGAGAACTTAGCGGCCATTCTATTTCTTATTATGATAATGGGAAAATAAATTTGGAAATAACTTATAAAAGCGGAGATCGTAACGGCCCTACAAAAAAACACGAACCGGGCGGACAGCTTATATACCAGATCAATTATAAAGACAATCTGCCCCAAACATATTCTTATACAGGTAAGGATGGAAAGCTGGTAGCTGATATTCCTTTTGTGGGCGGCTCAGGCATAATTAAAAGTTATTATTCCAATGGGCAATTGGCAACAGAGCACGACTATGTAGAAGGGAAATCAAATGGACTTTATAAACTTTATTATCCCAACGGAAAAATTTTTTCTGAAAGAACAGACAATTATGATCTTACCAACGGCATTATGAATGTTTACTACGAAAACGGCCAGCTGCAGAGTTTTTATAATTATAAGGATGATAACCTTCACGGTCCTTATAAAGAATATAACGATAAGGGAATTGTTACTGAAGAAGGAAATTATTATAACAGCAATCCCAACGGAGAAATAAAAATGTACAACGATGCCGGTAAGCTGATAGAGACCCGGTTTTATTATTATGGAGTTTTACTTACAGTTAAAAAATGAAAAAAGTAATTTATAGCATTTTATTTTCGGCAGTAGCAATATTGCTGGCAGGCGCAAAATTGCAGGCGCAAGACATAGCAGATATAAAATCGAAATTTCCCGGAGAAGATGCGGTAGTACTCAATCATTCGGTTGCCTACCAGTTAAAAATAACAGATGGGCAACCTGCCGCAGAAAGTAAAGAGCTTGAACAAATCCTTTACCTCTCTGAAAATGCATCTGCTTACATGAGTAAGTATAATTTTTACCAGAGCGGTTTTCACGAATTGCTGGACTATCAAGCATATACCAAAACTGCGGATGGTAAAAAAATAAAAGTAACAGATTTTAAAACTGATAACAGTACAAGCAGCGGAATATTTTACGATGATGTAAAAGAAACAAAGTTTGATTTTCCTGCATTAAGTGCTGGTGCAGTTGGCAATCTTGAACTAACAAAAAAGCACAAAGATCCACACCTGCTCTCTCCTTTTACTTTTTCGCGGGGCGTACCGGTTGTAAAAGCTGAATTAAAAATCAGTTTCCCTAAAGAAATGTCTGTGAAGTATGTTATTAAAGGAAATGATAAAGACAAAGTGCAATTTAAAGAAGAAAGCCGCCGCGGCGAAACAACTTACACTTTTAGTGTAAATGATTTGGCTGCAGAAAAAAGATATCCTGATGCACCAGACGATTCTTATTACTCGCTGCATGTAATATTTTACATAGAAAAGTACCAGAACGAAAAAGGGGAAACTGTACGCTATCTTTCCAACACAGATGATTTGTACAAACTCAACCATAGTTTTTTAAAAGGGATAAATACAGAACCTGGTGCAGAACTAAAACAGGTTGTTGATTCTATTGTAAGAGGTGTTTCATCTACAGAAGAAAAAGCAAGGCGTGTATACAGGTGGGTTCAGAACAATATTAAATACGTTGCTTTTGAAGATGGCATGGGTGGTTTTGTACCACGTGATGCAAGCCTTGTATGCAGCAGGCGTTTTGGCGATTGTAAAGACATGAGTAGCATTCTTACATCAATGCTGAATATTGCAGGCGTACCTGCATGGTATACATGGATTGGAACAAGGCATTTGCCATATCGTTATTCGGAAACACCTTTGCCCATTGTAGACAATCACATGATCAGTACTATCCGTCTCAATAATGAATACATATTTCTTGATGGCACTGATGACAATTGCATTTTTGGATTTCCATCAGAAATGATACAGGGTAAAGAAGCGATGGTTGCAATTAATGATACCTCCTACAAAGTTTTAACTGTTCCGGTTATACCTAAGCAAAAAAATATTATGGTTGATTCTACATTCATTGAATTAACCGATAATGGAATTAAAGGAACGGTTAACCTTAGCCTCAGTGGGTATTATGCAATGGACATGCACAGCCTGCTTACGCATACAAACGCAAAAGACCAGGAGAAGTATTTTAAATCTCGTTTTAACCGGGGTTCAAATAAATTCAGGATGGGAAAATATGTTGTAGGCGATCAATCTGATTTTAATAAATTATCCATTAGTGCAGAATTTGACCTGCAGGACTATGCGAGGAAAATTGCAGACGAATGGTACCTCAATCTTAATTTGGTTAAACATTACGAACATGAAGAGATAGATTATCCAAAAAGAAAAATACCGATTGAATTTAATTTTTTAAATATCCAGAAATATGTTGTTGTCCTGAAAATTCCAGATGGATATACCATCAATTCTTTGCCTGCTGGCAAAAATTATAAGAATGATGTATGGGGTTTTGAAATGAAATACGAGCAACATAACAACCTGCTGGTGCTTACACGGGAATTTGATAACGACCATCTTTTGCTTGGGCCAGACAAATTCCAGGAATGGAACAAAGTACTGGAGAATCTTTTTCCCGCGTATAAAGAAACCATCAGTCTTTCAAAAAAATAAAAGTCTTACCATAACATGAAAAAAAGCATCTTTCTTGCACTCGGCATCCTGGCAATCGGAAAAGCATTTACTCAGAACGCACCTAAAATAGAAATGGAAAGCTGGAGCGACAAGCCGGCACTTCATACCATCGATAAAAAATATGAAAATGAATCTGCAGTTATTTTACTCGATACAAGAAGAATAGAATATGTAGATGATACAAAAGGAAATGTGATATCGTTTAAAACCCTGCACAAAATTGTACACATAAACGATGATAAAGGAATTGAAGCTTTTAACAAAGTATACCTGCAGGTGTCTGACAATGCAGATATAGTAGACATAAAAGCAAGAACAATTTTGCCAAACGGTAAGGTGGTTATTCTCGACAAGAATAATATTAAAGATCTTAAAGAAGAAGACAGGCAGTATAAAATTTTTGCGCTTGATGGCTTGCAGAAAGGTTGTGAAGTTGAATATTATTATACTTATAACAAGAATACAAGTTTTTTTGGCAGGGAAATATTGCAAATGCATATGCCTGTATTGTCGGCCAAACTGGAAATTATTTCTCCTGACAGGCTTGGGTTTGAGTTAAAAACTTTTAACAGCAACAGTATACCTGCTGATACTTTGCTGGGGGATAAACATCATTTATGGGTATCTATGAATAACCTTGCAGCAACTGAAGATGAAAAATATGCAAACGCTACTGCAAATATGGCGAGGGTTGAATATAAGCTTTCCTATAACTCTTCTAAAAGCAAAACCGAAAGACTTTTTACATGGGATGAACTGGCAAAAAGAATTTACAGCAACTACTCTTCTTTTACACCCAAAGAATTGAAATTAACTGAAAGCCTTATTGAGGAAAAAAAATGGGCTTCACTTGGTTCAAACAAAGAGAAAATTGTAGCAATAGAGAATTACATCAAAAAGAATATTGGCACACGTGAAGATATTGATGGAGATGATGCCGAAAACATTGAAAAGATTTTAAAAAATAAAATTGCCAGTCACCGTGGAATCATCCGCTTGTATACTTTATTGTTCAATAAGCTGGCTATTGAAATTGAATTTGTATTAACAGGAGACAGATCTGATTTTACATTGGATAAGAAATTTGAAAACTGGAACAATTGTGAAAACTCGCTTATCTACTTTACAAGCGAAAGAAAATTCTTGGCTCCTACTGTTGCTACTATGCGTTACCCATGGATTGAACCCAATTGGGGCAATGCATATGGCGTATTTTGCAAAGGCACAGTAATTGGTACATTTTCTACAGCGGTTGCAGAAGTTAAGCAAATTGTATTGGAAGATTATACACAAAGCTCAAGCAATATAGATGCTAAAATAGAACTTACTCCATCTTTAGATACTCTTGTTCTTAATACCAGCCAGATATACCGTGGCTATGCGGCCAGTACGTACAGGGCTATTTTTAATTTTGCTTCGGATGAAGAACAAAAAAGGTACCTGAAGGAAATTATAAAATTTGGTGCCAATTCTGAGAATATTCTTTCAAGCAAAATTGACAATAAAGATTTTGAAAGTTATTCTGATAACAAACCTTTTGTTTTAAACGCAGTTGTAAAGGCAAGTGAACTTGTAGAAAAAGCCGGAGATAAAGTATTGATTAAAGTAGGCGATGTAATTGGCCGACAGGTAGAAATGTACCAGGAAAAACCAAGAATGTTCCCTATGGAATTTCCTTACGCCAATACACAGGAAAGAAAGATTGAATTAACCATCCCCGAAGGCTATAAAATAAAAAACATTAACGACCTGGCTATAAAAAATACCTACGAAGACAATGGCCAGCTAACTATGGGCTTTGTTTCTGCATATAAACAGGAAGGAAACAAAGTAATTATCAATATCAGGGAAGAATACCGCAAAACTTTTTATCCTTTGTCTCAGTATGAAGACTTTAAAAGAGTAATCAATTCTGCTGCAGACTTTAATAAAGTAGTGTTGGTGCTTGAAAAAAATAAATAAGCGGATAGCGTATTATTAAAACTGTAATAAAAAGGACGTTCCCTCTCCTTCTGTACTTTGTACCTGCATAGTGCCTTTGTGCAACATCATAATTTGTTTGCAAAGACTAAGCCCTATACCGCTGCCATGTTTTTTGGTACTGAAGAAAGGAATGAAAATTTTATCAAGCACTTCTTCTGTCATGCCGGTACCGTTGTCTGTTACTTTTACAATGGTCTTTTTATTATTGGCTACATAGGCAGATAAAATAATGCGGGGTTCTGTTCTCTCTTTTACGGCTTCAATGGCATTTACAAGCAGGTTAATCAACACCTGTTCCAACAGGTTAATATCTGCTTCCAGTTGCAGATCGGTATCTTTTAAAATAATTTCCAGGTCAATATTTTTTTGTTCCAGTGTTGGCTGCATAAGGTGATGCAGGTTTTCAAATAAGTTGCGCACATACACCTTCTTAAGGTTTAGTGTAGTTATTTTATTAAGATTGCGGTAAGTTTCGGCAAACTTCAGCAAACCTTCGCTCCTTCTTTTTATGGTGTCAATGCCAAGCTCAAGATCATCTACTGCTCCTGTTTCATTGTTAAGCAGGTTTACAGATTGTTTAAGCCGGCTTTTTAATGTTTCTGCAAGTGAGGAAATAGGTGCAATTGAATTCATAATTTCATGCGTCATTACACTCAACAATTTTTGCCATGCTTTAGATTCTGTTTCATCAAGTGCTTCATTTACGTTCTGAAAAGCAATCAGCTTAAATTTTTTTCCTTCTGTCTGGAATGCGGTTGCCGATAATAATATTTTAAAAGAAGTCTTATCGTGATGCGCATTGGCAATTTTTGCTTCCCCCGGTTTTAAAGTTAAAATGCCATTATATAAAGGAGCGTCCCTTTTTTCAAGCGAATGAATGGTTTTAAGGTAAGGCAATTGCAAAAGATTTTTCAGCGATTCATTCATCCATATTACTTCACCGCCATCTTCCTGGTAAGATAAAATGCCAGTGTCTACCAGTTCAAGTATTTTTTGTACATACTGGTATTGTGTTTCTTTTTCTTTGCTGATAACTTTAAAAGTGGAATTGATTTCATTGAAACCCTGACGCAGTGGTTGTAAATCTACCGGTGCATGTTTTACATCAAAATAGCGGGAAAAATCGCGGTAATGAACAGATTCCACAAATTGATCCAATTCATCATGCGCTTTTTTCTGAAAGCGATAAAAATCTGTAAGCTGGTAGATTATAACCGGGGTAAGTATAATAAGATAAACATACAGGCCTTTAATAAGCAAATAGGAAGCAAAGCTTAAAACAAAAAAAAGTAAAAAAACACGTATAAAAATCCGCCACTCGGTAGTTTTAAAAAACATAATATTTGATTCTTTAGCCAAGGGTTGAAATTAGTAATTAGGAATTAATAATTAGTAATTAAGATCCATTATTATAAGACTTATGCAACTTACAAGAAGGTTGTATAGACAATAGTAAACCTGGTAAGCAGAATTATTAATTGCTAATTCTTAATTACTAACTAGATATCATACTTGCTTAATCTCCGGTACAAAGCAGTTCTTGTAAGGCCCAGTTCCTTAGCTGCTTTAGAAATATTGCCATTGTTTTTTTCAATTACACGGAGAATGGTATTTTTTTCGATAGCGCTTAGTTTTGATTCTGCTGGTTCTTCATCCTGCACACCTGCGCTTTCTATTGGTGAAAAGATAATGTCTTTTGCTTCCAGCACATTGCCATCGCTCATAATAACCGCCCTTTCTATACTGTATTGCAGTTCGCGAATATTACCAGGATAATGATAGTGCAAAAGTTTGTCCAGCGCTTTTTCATCAAACTCAAGAACAGGTTTCAGGTATTTATTGCTGTAAATTTTGCTGAAATGTTTTGCCAGTAAAATAATATCATCTCCGCGTTTGCGCAAAGGCGGTACCATTATTTCAACAGTATTAATGCGGTAAACAAGATCTTTTCTAAACCTGCTTTCATTGGCAAGATCCGTAATGGGTACATTGGTTGCACATATAAGGCGAATGTCAACAGGAACCGGTTCATTGGAACCAAGCTTTGTTATTTGCCTGTTTTGCAACACACTTAATAATTTTGCCTGCTGCTGTAAAGTAATATTTCCTATTTCATCAAGAAAAAGTGTTCCTCCAGAAGCAGATTCAAACCTTCCTACCCTGTCTTCACGTGCATCTGTAAATGCCCCTTTTTTGTGGCCAAAGAGTTCGCTTTCAAAAAGCGTTTCAGTAAGTGCACCAACATCTACTTTTACAAAAGGTTTGTCGGCACGCATAGAATGTTCAAAAATTGCTTTTGCAATCAGGTCTTTACCTGTACCGTTTTCCCCAAGTATGAGGATGTTTGCATCGGTTGGAGCAATCTTTTCAACCTTATAAAGAATTTCGCGGATAACTTCACTCTCGCCTATCAATTCTTTGCCAGAAAAGGTTTCTGTTTTAGGAATGCTTAAAGAATTTGATTTAGCCGCATTTTTTTTGAGGCAATCCTTAATGGTTTCAATGAGCTTTTCATTGTGCCAGGGTTTAACCACAAAATCTGCTGCACCTTCTTTGAGGGAACGTACGGCCAAATCAATATCGCCATAGGCAGTTATCATAATAACAGCAGCGGATGATCTGAACTCTCCCCTTATTTTCCTCAACCAGAACAATCCTTCGTTACCGGTATTGATAGAGCTGTTGAAGTTCATATCAAGCAGTATCAAATCATAATTCTGTTTGGCAAGTTGTGCACGTATGTTTTCCGGGTTCTTTTCAATTACTACTTCACGTGCTTCTGTTTTTAATAGCAAACGCACTGCGGTAAGCACATCTGTATCATCATCTATCACTAATATTGAGGCATTCTTAAGATTCAAAGTGTAAAGTTTTTATTGCATGATTAGGTTAGTTATAGCTGCAAGTTACACGCTACTGGTTGCAAGTCATTTGCAACGATAAATGCTTGAAACTTAAAGCTAGCAGCTAGTGGCTAACAATTATACCATAAATGCAAATGCATGATAAACAATTTTTAAGAATTGACATGATAATTTAAGATTGTATCGAAAGCGGACACCTTTTGTAACATTACCGGACAATAACGAAGGTAATCGTAGTACAAACGGTTGACAATCATTATTCTGGTATACTGGCACATTCTTATCTATACAGGTTGCCGGAAGTTTCTCATGTTTGTTTGTAAAGCTAACCTGGTTGAGCAAAGCCGGGTTAGTTTTTAAAAAATAAAAGTAAAAATCAAGATGGATAGAGTTATAGAAAAAAAGACCTGGACGACAAAACGTATATTGACAATAGCGGGTATTGTAGCAATCGTTGCGCTTATAGGCGCCAGTTATTATTTCACATCGGGCAAAACAAAATTAAACCAGGATACTGACAGGCTCACCATCAGTGAAATTAAAAAAGGGCCGTACAAAGATAACATACCGGTTAATGGTGTTGTATTGCCACTTACTTCCATTTACCTGGATGCAACAGAAGGCGGACGTGTAGAAGAAAAATATGTTGAAGATGGTGCTATAATGAAAAAAGGCGATCCTATTCTTCGTCTTTCTAACACAGACCTGATGATGACAATGATGAGCTCTCAGAATAATGTGTACAACACGCTTACACAGATGCAGATTAACCAAACAAATGCTTCTCAAAATACCGTAAATAAAAGAACGGCTATGGCGGATGTGCTTAGCCTTTATAACGAAGCGGAACGTGTATACAGCCTTGATAAAAGATTGTACAATGAAAAAGCAATCGGCCTTCAGGAATTTAAGCAAGCTGAAAACAATTATAATTACTACCGCCAGAAAAAAACGTTGATGGAGCAGATCTTGTCGCAAGACTCTGCATCAAGGGCGCAACAGGCCTCTCAGGATAAAAGATCTTACCAGGGTTCTCAAAATGCATTAAGCATTATGGAGAAAAAAGTTGGTGACCTTATTGTTCGTGCACCGGTTGATGGTCAGCTTACTTCTCTTGACGCTGAAATTGGAGAGAATAAAAACAAAGGCCAGCGTCTTGGACAATTGGATGTACTTAGCGGTTTTAAAGTAAGGGTGAATGTAGACGAGCATTATCTGTCACGCATTTTTGTAGGACAAACCGGTGAGTTTACGTTTGCCAACAAATCATATAAACTTAAAATCAAAAAAGTATTTACACAGGTATTAAACAATACATTCCAGGTAGATATGGAGTTTGTAGGTGAAGTGCCGCAAGGTATACGCCGCGGGCAAACACTACAAATAGTATTGGCATTAAGCGATGAAACTGTTGCTATATTATTACCTAAAGGTGGGTTTTACCAGCAAACCGGTGGTAACTGGATCTTTAAAGTAAGCGAAGATGGAAAAACGGCTACCCGTGTAGATATTCAACTGGGTAGACAAAGTATAGATTATTATGAAGTGCTTGGCGGATTAAACCCCGGTGACAAAGTAATCACTTCCAGCTATGAAAACTATGGAACCATCCAGGAGTTGGTGCTCAAAAAATAAAATTAAACCTGTTCTTTATAATATTAAATGCTGTTTTATGAAACAAAAAATAATTATCGTCGTCCTTTTGGCTGCAGCCATGTATTTGCCTGTAGGATCAAAAGAGTGTGGAAAATCAATTAGCTGTCCGCAGGCACAGGCTAAAATAAAAACAGAAAAGGCTGCAGAAATTACAGAAGAGTTAAGCAGTTTTCCTGCTTCACCATTTAGCAGATCGTTGCTAAACCTGTAACTAAAGCAACAGACTTTCGTCATACAATATTAAAATTGAAAAAAACTTTTATAATCTTAATACCAATCTTTCAATCTAAACTGTAACAAGATGATAAACATTACCGGTCTCGAGAAAATTTATCGCACGGAGGAAGTAGAAACCGTAGCATTGAACAAATTGTCTTTTGAAGTTAAGGACGGAGAATTTGTTGCTGTTATGGGCCCTTCTGGTTGCGGCAAATCTACACTGCTGAACATCCTTGGTTTGCTAGACGATCCCGATGACGGTAGTTTTTTGTTCAACGGGATTGAAGTAGCAAAATTCAACGAACGCAAAAGGGCCGAACTACGCAAACGCAATATCGGTTTTGTATTCCAGAGCTTTAACCTTATTGATGAGCTTACTGTTTTTGAAAACGTAGAGCTTCCACTGATTTACCTCGGTATTAAGGGCGATGAAAGAAAAAAACGTGTAGAAGAAGTGCTGGACAAAGTTCAGATTATGCACAGGCGCAACCACTACCCGCAACAGTTATCTGGTGGTCAGCAACAGCGTGTTGCCGTAGCACGAGCCGTTGTAAACAAACCCAAGTTAATACTTGCGGATGAGCCCACTGGTAACCTGGATAGCAGCAATGGTAATGAAGTAATGGAAATGCTTACAGATTTGAACGAACAGGGCACTACTATTATAATGGTTACACACAGCGAACACGATGCACGTTACAGCCATCGCATTATACGCATGCTGGATGGACAGACTGTTACAGAGAATATTTTAGTATAAGACGCACAACCTTTAGCTATTGGCTATTAGCTTTTACCTGTTAGTAATCCTCTCAGCAAAAAATGGCTAACAGCTAATGGTTAACAGCCAATAGCTTTCTTCTATGCTTAAAAACTACTTCAAAATAGCGTTCCGCAATTTGTGGAAAAGAAAAGGATATTCATTCATTAATATTCTTGGATTAACAATAGGGATGGCCAGCGCTATCCTTATTTTGTTGTGGATACAGAATGAAATGAGTTTCGATCGGTTCTTCAAAAAATCTGACAGGTTGTACACCATGTACAACCGTGATAAGTTTAATGGAGAAGTATGGGCATGGAATACTACGCCAAAAATTATGGCCCCTACCCTTAAACACGATTATGCTGAAGTAGAAGACGCAGTTCGTTATAACAATATTACTTTTCTAACTTCAGTTGGCGAGAAGAAGTTTAATATACGCGGTGCTTTTGTGGACAGCAGTTTCTTAAGCATGTTCGATTTTCCGCTTATTGCTGGTAATGCAAAACAATCACTTGCCGGCAACTACAATATTGTTCTTACTGAAAAAATGGCCAAAAAATTATTTGGCAATGAAGACCCAATGGGTAAAGTTGTGCTGATAGACAGTAATGCAAATTTTACCGTTTCCGCAGTCTTAAAAGATTTACCCAGCAATACTTCTTTTGAATTTGAATACCTCATTCCCTGGGCTTTTATGGACAAGCTTGACTGGAACGATAAAGGCTGGGGCAATAATTCAGTTACTACCTATATCACATTAAAGCCTGGTACATCGCACGAAGCCTTCGATAAAAAAATAAAAGACATTACTACCAGTCATTCTGATGAATCAGAAAAAGTTTTTTCTTATCTCCTAAGCAAGCGTCACCTGTACGGAAAAAGTGAGAATGGTAACCTTGTAGACGGACAAATAGAAACGGTAAGGTTGTTTGCTGTTATAGCCGGATTTATTTTATTAATTGCCTGTATCAATTTTATGAACCTCTCCACTGCACGCAGTGAGAAACGTGCAAAAGAAGTAGGTATAAGAAAAGTATCAGGCGCATTAAAGGGTTCGCTAATCGCACAGTTTATCGGCGAAAGTGTTTTGCTCTCTGCCATTGCATTTGTGTTTGCAATCATTGTAGTACAATTATCACTCGGCGGGTTCAATCAGTTGGTAGGAAAAGAGTTGTTTATCAATTACAGCAACCCGTCATACTGGTTGTATGCTTTTTTGTTTATTTTATTTACTGGTTTTCTTGCCGGCAGCTATCCCGCATTTTATTTATCTTCTTTTACGCCGGTAAAAGTGCTTAAAGGAACCTTTAAGAAAGCCAATGCACTGGTTACACCACGCAAAGTATTAGTGGTGTTGCAATTTACTTTTGCTATTATTCTTATTATCTCCACCATAATAGTTCAGCACCAGATAAAATATGCACAAAACCGGGATGCAGGTTACAACCGCAATAACCTTGTATATGCTTTTATGCAGGGCGAATCTGATAAACATTACCTCGCTATTAAAAACGATGTTATAAAAAGCGGCGCTGTTGTTTCTGTAACAAGATCTGCCAACCCAATTACACAGCGCTGGAGCGATAGCTGGGGTTTTAGTTGGGAAGGAAGTACAGAAACTGATAAAAAACTCGATTTTACACGTCTTGGTTCTGATGCCGATTTTATTAAAACAACAGGTGTTAAATTAAAAGAAGGCCGCGACATTGATGTATATAATTATCCTACAGACAGTACAGCGGTAATGCTGAATGAAGCAGCAGTAACAGCAATGCATTTAAAAGATCCTATTGGTAAAGAAATACGCAGTGGCGATTTTAAAATGCATGTTGTAGGCGTAATAAATGATTTTATACTTGAATCGCCTTTTGAGAAAAAGGTAAACCCGATGATGATTAACGGCCCCAACCCCAATGGAAATTACTTCCAGGTAATGCACATGAAACTGAACGGGGCAAACAATACTGCAGACAATATTAGCAAGCTGGAAAAAATTTTCAGGCAGTACAATCCGCAGTACCCTGCCGAATTTGTATTTGCAGATGAATCTTACGCCAGGAAATTTAAATCTCAGCAACGTACCGGTACACTTGCTACTTTATTTGCCGCCTTAACCATTTTCATTTCCTGCCTCGGGTTATTTGGATTGGCAACTTATATGGCGGAAAACCGCATTAAAGAAATTGGTGTACGCAAAGTGCTGGGTGCTTCTGTTTTCAGCATCACTTCATTATTATCAAAAGATTTTCTGAAACTGGTTGGCATATCATTAGTCATTGCTTCTCCTGTTGCCTGGTGGGCGATGGATAAATGGCTGGAGAATTATTCTTATCATATCAGTATTGAATGGTGGGTATTTGCTGCTGCGGGTATTTTGTCGATACTTATAGCATTGGCAACTGTAAGCTATCAGTCAATTAAAGCGGCTGTTTCAAATCCGGTGAAGTCACTCCGTACTGAGTAACGGAATCCCAATCAAAATGGGGACAAAGAGTTTGAGGATGGAGTAATTGTGAAACGTCAGACGTCAATCGTAAGTGTAAGACTGGAATAAAAGACAGTACAATATAACATGAGAATTAACCTATGAAAGCACCTTATCCCTGTAACAGGTAACCGGATGTAGCGTCTTATAAGAAGACAGAACAACCATCTTTCATTCGTTTAAAAATTCTCAGTATGATCAGAAATTATCTTAAGCTGGCCATCCGCAATCTTTTAAAATACAGGTTCATTTCTTTTATTAATCTCTTTGGCCTCACAGTGGGCCTCACCTGCTGTTTGCTAATTGCTACTTATGTTCTTAATGAACTCAGTTACGATCGCTACAATAAAAATGCTGATAACATTTACCGCGTTACGAGAAGTTTCAATAACCAGGACGGCGTTGTATCCTTAAAGCTTAGCACAGTCTCCCCTCCTTTCGGGTATTATCTTCCAACAGATTTTCCTGAAATAAAAAAACTAACCCGCATGGTTGATTTTGGTACCGTGCCCATGCGCTACAAGGAAAAATTGCTCAGCGAAGACGATTTGTATTTTGCTGATGAAAACCTTTTTGATGTTTTTTCTGTGGATGTATTGAAAGGTAACCCCAAAACAGCTTTGTCAGATCCATATTCTGTAATGATGACTGAGGAAACTGCTAAGAAATATTTTGGCGATGAAGACCCGATTAATAAAGTGATACGCTGCAATAATATAGCAGATTTGAAAGTGACAGGTATTTACAAATCATTTCCATCCAATGCGCATCTTCATCCGCCACTGATGGTTTCTTTTAATACTCTTAAGGATACTCTGATATACGGAGAAAAAAATCTGCGCACTAATTGGGGTAATAATTCATTCTTTACTTATATACTGCTTCCGGAGAAATACGATCCTAATAAAATGATTGCACGTTTTCCTGCCTTTCTCGATAATCATATGGCTTCAAACTACGGAGGAAAACAACCATCCAAATTTACAGCACTGCAATTGCAGAAGCTAACAGACATACACCTGTATTCGCACACAGATTATGAAGCAGAACCCAATAGCGATATAAAACGTGTGTATGTTTTTGCTGCAGTTGCATTTTTTATTTTGCTGATTGCATGCATTAATTATATGAACCTTTCTACAGCACGTTCTGCTTTGCGTGCAAGAGAAATTGGCATTAGAAAAGTAATTGGCGCACAAAAAAAAGAACTGTTGTTTCAATTTTTAAGTGAATCTGTATTGCTAACCTGGGTTGCACTTATACTTGCACTTGGCTTATTATATTTTGGAATTCCCTGGTTAAACAGAATGACAGATCAACATTTATCTGCTTCTATACTTTTCAAATGGCAGATACTGATTCCTGTTATACTGGCGCCGTTTGTTATTGGCATAATCTCTGGCATTTATCCGGCATTGTTCATGTCCAGTTTTCAACCGGTGAAAACATTAAAAGGATTGGTGAGTACAGGTAAGAGCGGACTTTCTTTCCGCAAGGTGCTGGTGGTAACGCAATTTTCTATTTCTATTATACTGATTATAACTACAGCCGTTGTATTTCAGCAACTGCGATACATGCAGCAAAAATCGCTTGGGTTCGATCGTGAGCAAATTGTTGTAATGGACAATGCCCGTTCAACTGGAAACCAGTATGAAGCATTTCGCAATGAATTAATGGCTGATGCTAATATAAAAGGCGCTACTTTAAGTTCACGCATACCAAGCGGAAGATTGCTCGATAATCAAGGGGCTTCTACACTTTCCGGTGATTCTCTTAAACCAACTACTACAGACATTAAGTATGTTGCTGTTGATTATGATTTTATTCCCACCTACAATATGCAAATGGCCGCCGGAAGAAATTTTGCAAAAGATTTTGGAACAGATTCTGCCAATTATATTTTAAATGAAACATCAGTAAAAGCACTTGGCTGGACTCCTGCACAGGCAGTAGGTAAAGACTTTGTATATGGCGGAACAAGAGGCCATATAATAGGTGTTGTAAAAGATTTTCATTTTGAGAGCCTCCACCAGGAAATTGCGCCAATGATATTGATTTTAAGATCCATTGCAAGCCAGAATTTTAATAACCTCTCTATAAAAATTGCAGGTAAAAACCTGCCGGCAGCTCTTGCGCATATAGAAAATACCTGGAGGAAATTTTTTCCTGAATCGCCATATCGCTCCACATTTCTCGATGCGGATTTTGATGCACTCTATAAATCAGAGCAGAAACAAGGCAGCATATTTACTGTGTTTTCCTGTGTAGCAATATTTATTGCATGCCTTGGACTTTTTGGCTTGTCTGCATTTTCTATTACGCAACGTGTAAAGGAAATTGGTGTGCGCAAAGTGCTTGGTGCAAGCACTAGCAGTATTGTTGGATTGTTGTCAAAAGATTTTTTAAAGCTGGTTGCTTTTGCCGCACTGTTTGCTTTTCCAATAGCTTGGTATGCCATGCACAATTGGTTGCAGGATTTTGCATACCGTATTAGCATGCCATGGTGGATTTTTATTGTGGCAGGCATTCTTGCAGCAGTTGTTGCTTTGGTTACCATTAGCTTCCAGGCAATAAAAGCAGCATTGAGCAACCCGGTGAAGAGTTTGAGAAGCGAATGAGATGAAAGCTGCAAGCTATTAGCTACTAGTCTTTAGTTTTTAATGAGCAGCTTTTTTTAGCCATGCTTTAGAACATTATTGACCATCGTTGCGTCGCACATTTGTACAGCATAGCATTAAGCAGCAGGACGCAACAACTAAGAAAGCCCTGAAAGGGCGTAATTAATATAGCCCCGAATGAAATCCGGGGAATGCGATGTGAGGATTTCACACAACCCTGAAGGGGTTGAATAAAGGAGATGAATTGATTTATACAGTTGAAGTGAGTGACACAACGATGATGCCCAAAGAACAAATGCCAGTAACAAAAAAATAAAACAAATCAATTACACAAGCCATTGCTAAAAGCTAATGGCTAACAGTTAAATGCTTTCTACATGCTAAAGAACTATTTTAAAATCGCATTGCGCAATCTGTGGCGCCACCGTGCTTTTTCGTTTATTAATATTATGGGGTTGACGGTTGGATTAACAGCCTTCTTCTTAATATTTATGTACGTGCGGTTTGAACTTAGTTATGATGCTTTCAATACAAAAGCAGATCGTATTTACAGGATTGTAGCAGATTTAAAAACACCTTCTGAAACCATTCACACAAGTGGGCCGGCATGGGCAGTAGGGCCTAACATAAAAGATGAATTTCCTGAGGTAGAATCTTTTGTGCGGGTAACCGGCAGCAGTTTGCTGGTAAGAAAAGGCGATATTAAATTCCAGGAAGAAAAATCAATGCTGGCCGATTCTGCTTTATTTCATGTTTTTGATTTTAAAATGCTGAAAGGAAACCCTGCAACAGCGCTGAAGGAACCCAACAGCATCGTATTTACGCAAACAGCTGCAAAAAAATATTTTGGCAAAGAAGATCCGGTTGGACAAACATTGTTGCTTACCGGCGATGCTACCCCATCTAAAGTAACAGGAATTATAGAAGACATGCCGGAGAATTCTATAGTAAAAGCAGATATGCTTGTATCTATGTCTACCCGAACATCTCATAGCAGCCTGGATAGCCAATGGGGAAATTATGGTAACAGAACTTTTGTATTGCTGAAACCTAATACAAATCCAAATGCACTGGTAGCAAAACTGCCTGCGTTCCTGGAAAAACGCAATGGCGACGAAATGAAAAAGCTGCAGATGTTTCCAACATTATTATTTGAGCCGTTGCGAAATGTATACCTGTATTCTACACGTGATGGTAGCAAAACAGGTAATAGCAACAACGTGTATATATTTTCCATCATTGCTGTATTTATATTGGTAATTGCATGTATCAACTTTGTAAACCTTACCACTGCCCGATCGGCAGAACGGGCAAAAGAAGTGGGTATTAGAAAAGTAGTTGGCGCAGCACGTTCTCAATTAGCAAGGCAATTTATTGGAGAAAGCATATTGATTTGCATTATTGCTTTTATTCTTTCTGTTGTTGCTGCAGGTTTGTTGATTTCGCCATTTAACCAACTTTCCGGTAAAATTATAAGCACAGGTCTTTTTCAGCATCCTTCTTATTTGTTGCTGCTTTTAGTAATAGCAATAGGCATTGGCGTACTGGCAGGTATTTATCCTGCGTTGGTATTGTCTTCATTTCAACCCGTAAAAGTATTAAAAGGAAGATTTGCTACCGGTACAAAAGGCATTCTTTTACGCAAAGGTTTGGTGGTAGCACAGTTTACCATTTCTATCGCACTTATCATCGGTACTATCGTTGTGTATTCTCAAATGAAATTTATGCGTACACAGGATCTTGGTTTTAATAAAGAACAGAAACTAATTATAGATACCCATGGAGATCCTGCAAAAAACACACTCCGCCAAACAGTAGCCGCGTTGCCCAATATTATTTCTACCTCGCTTACTGGTAGCGTGCCTGGAGGCGGAAACCCCGGTGCTTACTCGCAGGTAGAAAATAAAAAAGGCGATATGCAGATTGCCAACCTTGATTTGTATTTCTGCGACTTTGATTACATACCTCAGTATAAAATTAAAATGGTAGCCGGCCGTGCGTTCTCTAAAGAAATGCTTACAGATACTACACAGGCAATGGTACTGAATGAAACTGCAGTTAAACTTTTTGGCTATAGTTCTCCAAAAGATGCAATAGGCAGAAAGTTTGACCAATGGGGACGCAAAGGCACTATTATTGGCGTTACAGAAGATTTTCATTTCCGTTCGTTGCAGGAAGTGATTAAACCGCTAAGCATGCGTATTGAACCGGATGGCTGCGATTTATTATCTGTAAATATCACCGCTTCTAATATTCCTGCTACCATAGCATCGGTTGAAAAAGCATGGAAGTCGCTAATACCTAACCGGCCTTTCAATTATTTTTTCCTTGATGAGTTTTTTGACAACCAATACCGCAGCGAAATACGCTTTGGCAAATTGTTTTTAAACTTTGCCTTGCTAGCCATCTTTATTTCCTGCCTGGGTTTATTAGGATTGGCTTCTTATAGCACTATGCAGCGCACCAAAGAAATTGGCGTACGCAAAGTAATGGGTGCTTCTGTAACAGGTATTGTAAACCTTTTATCTAAAGACTTTCTTATACTGGTTTTGATTTCTTTCCTGATAGCAGCCCCTGTTGCATGGCTTGGTATGCATAGTTGGTTAAAAGATTTTGCTTACAGAATTGATCTTAGCTGGTGGGTATTTGTATTGTCAGGATTGCTTGCAGTGGCAATTGCGCTGGCAACTATTAGTGTGCAGGCCATTAAAGCAGCATTGGCAAACCCGGTGGTGAGTTTGAGAACGGAGTAATTAGTAATTAGGAATTAGGAATTAGGAACTAGGAATTAGGAATTAGGAATTAGGAATTAGGAATTAGGAATTAGGAATTAGGAATTAGGAATTAGGAATTAGGAATTGATGTTTAGCGATGCAAGGTATGTTATAATTTGAACAAGCCCTGAAAGGGCTTAGTACATATAGCCACGGGTGAAACCCGTGGTGTAAATAGAATAGCAAGAACAACCCTGAAGGGGTTGAATAACGATGACCAATGAACAACAGTTGAAGTGAGTGACACAACGATGATGCCCAAAGAACAAATGATGACAACCAAAAAATAAAAAATTCATGCTTAAAAATTATTTCAAAATTGCATGGCGCAGTTTGGGTAAAAACAAAGTATCCTCATTTATAAATATTGGCGGACTTGCAGTAGGTATGGCAGTGGCTATACTGATTGGTTTATGGATTTATGATGAGCTGTCGTTTGATAAATACCATAAAAACTACGACCGCATTGCGCAAGTGATGCAATTGCAAACTTTCAATGGAAAAACTGGCGCACAGCAGGCTATACCGTTACCATTGGGTGGTGAATTGAGAACCAATTACGGCAGCAATTTTAAATACCTGGCCATGACTTCATGGGAAGGCGATCATATCCTAAGCAATGGCGATAAAAAGATTTCTGAAAATGGTTTTTTTATGGAGCCGCAGGGCCCAAGGATGCTTTCGCTTAAAATGCTAAAAGGAAATATTGATGGCCTGAAAGAAATGAATTCAATATTTATTTCTGCTTCTGTTGCAAAAGCTTTTTTTGATGATGAAGATCCAATTAATAAAGTATTCAAGTTTGATAATAAGCTGGAAGTAAAAGTAACCGGTGTCTATGAAGATTTGCCGCATAATACAAAGTTTGCCGATGTACATTTTATAACGCCGTGGGATTTGTACGTGTCATCAGAAAAATGGGTTCGGCGTTCGCAAACACAATGGGGCAATAATTCTTTTCAGCTATTTGCGCAGATAGATGATAAATCCAATTTTGCGGCGGTTAATAAAAATATCATCAATGCAAAACTCAATAAAGTAGATCCTGAAGATAGAAAGTATAACTCGAGAATATTTTTACACCCCATGCGTGACTGGCATTTGCGTTCTGGTTGGGAAAATGGTGTTCAAAAAGGTGGATTGATTGAATATGTATGGCTTTTTGGCCTTGTAGGCTGTTTTGTTTTATTGCTTGCTTGTATCAATTTTATGAATTTGAGCACAGCACGTTCAGAAAAACGTGCAAAAGAAGTTGGTATAAGAAAAGCGGTAGGTTCAGTTCGCGGACAATTAATAACCCAGTTTTACAGTGAATCTTTATTGGTAGTTGTATTTGCTTTCCTGCTGGCAATAGTATTGGTAATACTTATCCTCCCCTGGTTTAATGATGTAGCCAGTAAACACTTGAGTATTCCATGGACAAACGCATTGTTTTGGATAGCTGGTATTGCGTTTACTTTATTAACAGGTCTTATAGCCGGAAGTTATCCTGCATTATATCTTTCTTCTTTTAACCCGGTAAAAGTTTTAAAAGGTACTTTTCGTGTTGGAAGATTTGCATCTGTACCACGCAAAGTGCTGGTGGTACTTCAGTTTACTATTTCGCTTGCATTAATCATAGGTACTATCATTGTGTACAGCCAGGTTCAGTATTCTAAAAACCGGCCTATTGGTTATAACAGGGATGGTGTAATGATGGTAATGATGAAGTCGCCGGATTTTTATGGCAAGCTTGATGTAATAAGAACCGAATTAAAAGCTGAAGGTGTTATCCAGGAGATGGCGCAATCATCCAGTCCGTTAACATCTGTATGGTCTAACAATGGTGGCTTTAGCTGGGAAGGCAAAGATCCAAACCTGGATGCAGATTTTGCTACCATCTGGGTTTCTCATGATTTTGGAAAAACAATTGGCTGGCAGTTTAAGGAAGGCCGTGATTTTTCAAGGGAGTTTGGAACCGATTCTACAGGCATTGTGCTTAATGAATCGGCTGTTAAGTTTATGAATATAAAAGACCCTCTGGGCAAAATGATTAAATGGGGAGATGGGCCTAAAGCCGATAATCTTAAAGTGATAGGCATTATTAAAGACATGGTAATGCAGTCGCCCTACGAACCAGTAAAACAAACAATGTACCTGCTTAATAAAGACGAAGAGAATTGGTTTATACTGAAATTGAATCCTGATAAAAGCGCCAGCGAAGCTGTTGCAAAAATTAGTGCAGTGTTTAGAAAAATAATCCCCTCCGCTCCTTTCGATTACAAATTCGCCGATGATGACTTTGCTAGAAAATTTGCTGCTGAAGAACGCATAGGAAAACTCTCTACTTTTTTTGCCGTACTGGCTGTATTTATCAGTTGCCTCGGTTTATTTGGCCTTGCTTCATTTGTAGCCGAGCAACGTACAAAAGAAATTGGTGTACGCAAAGTATTGGGCGCATCAGTAGCAAACTTGTGGGGCCTGCTTTCAAAAGACTTCGTTCTATTGGTAATCATTTCTTTTTTAATTGCAACACCGTTTGCATGGTGGTTTATGCAAAAATGGTTAATGAAGTATACATACCGTACCAATATATCGTGGTGGATATTTGCCGCATCCGGAATTGGCGCAATGATTATTACTATATTGACAGTGAGTTTCCAGGCAATAAAAGCTGCGTTGGCTAATCCGGTGAAGAGTTTAAGAACGGAATAGAAGAAAGCTGCTAGTTACTAGCTACTAGCTACAAGCATAAGGCAAAAATATTTTTTGAGCCAGCAGACGAATAAGAATTAAGCATCGTTGCGTCGCACACTTGTACAGTATTTAGTTGGTCAACTTTTTAAAGCTTTTTAAATCAGACATCATCACATCAGAAATCAGCTATTATGATAAAGAACCTCCTGCTCGTTGCTTTTAGAAATCTTAAAAGAGATAAAAGTTATAGCCTGCTCAATATTCTTGGGCTTACCATTGGTATAAGTTTTAGCCTCTTCCTTATTTTTTATATTAAGGATGAACTGACGTATGATAAATACAATGAAAAGGCAGACAGGATTTTTCGTATCAACGCCTATATAAAAGAGAAAGATAAGGATATGATGAAATGGGTAAGCACTCCATTTCCGCTTGGGCCTGCATTAAAAAAAGATTATCCTGAAGTAGAAGAAGCAGTACGCTTTGTAGGTAATGGAAAGTATATGTTTAAGAATGGGGATCTTAGATTTTACGAAGACAAAATTTTTTATGCCGATAGTAATGTGTTTAATGTTTTCACGCATAAGTTTATAGAGGGCAATCCAAAAACGGCATTGAATCTTCCAAAAACGGTGGTGCTAACACAAACGCTGGCAGAAAAATATTTTGGAAAAAATAAAAGTTATGTTGGAAAAATATTGCAGGATTCCAAGAATGAGAATTACACAGTAACGGCCGTAGTAAAAGATGTTCCTAAAAATTCCCACCTTATTTTCAATGCCCTTATTTCCAGAAATACATTGCCGCCAGATTTTGCCAATAACTGGGGTGGCTTTGGCTTTAGCACTTATGTTTTATTAAAACCAAATACAAATTCCGTAGCATTCGAGAAAAAACTGAAAGCATTGTACGATAAATACCTTGCTTCCATTTTTGTTCAATTTAATGTTAAGATTGATTTTGTTGTTCAAAATATTACTGCCATTCACCTGCATTCCGAAACAGCAGGTGAACCTGAAGAAGTAGGTAGCATGTCTTATATTTATATCTTCTCTGCAGTCGCATTTTTTATGTTGCTGATAGCATGTATTAATTACATGAATTTGACCACGGCACGTTCTGCACGAAGGGCAAAAGAAATTGGTATACGCAAAGTAAGTGGCTCTACAAAGCCGCAATTGGTAGCGCAGTTTTTGGTTGAGTCTACGCTTACTGCACTCTTAGCATTGATATTAAGCATTGGTGTTATTGCTTTGTTCCTTCCTTCATTTAATCAGCTTGCTGGTAAGTTTATTACGTTTAAAACATTGCTTGAACCGGGAACATTCTTAATTCTATTGGCGATTGTATTGTTTGTAGGTTTATTGGGCGGAAGCTATCCTGCGTTTTACTTGTCAAAATTTAATCCCGTAAATATTCTTAAAGGGAGTTTATCCAAAGGTAGCAGCAATGCAGTGTTGCGCCGTGTACTTGTAGTAATACAGTTTAGCATTTCTATGATAATGCTTATTTGTACATGGGTTGTATACGGACAATTGAAATACCTGCGCAATGTAGATCTTGGTTTTAATAAAGAACAGGTAATGTCTGTAAATGCAAATGCTGGTGGAGATCTTCGTTCAAAAATAATAGCATTTAAGGATGCAATAAGGACTAATCCGAATATTACTTCTATTAGCACTTCTCAAAACACACCTGGAAGCGGTGGTATAAATTTCAATTTGTTTTCTGTTGAAACAAAAACTGGTTTTATAGATCAGGGCCTGGATAATTACGGTATTGACGAAGACTTTGTAAAAACACTGGGCATGAAGATTGTAAACGGCCGCAATTTTACAGGACTTTCAGATACGCTGAGAAGCATTATCGTCAATGAAAATCTCGTAAAATATTTTAAATGGGACAACCCAATAGGCAAACGGGTAAAATATCCCGGCGATACAACCGGTTATTATATGGAAGTAGTAGGTGTGGTAAAAGATTTTAACCAGAAATCTTTGTACAATCCTATTGCTCCCCTACTGTTGCGCTATAGCGCTAATAACAATAGTTTTCAATTAAAGCTGAATACAAAAAATGTAGCGGGGGCTGTTGCAAGCACAGAAAAAGCATGGAAAGCTGCATTTCCTGATCTTCCGTTTCAGTACACATTCCTCGACCAGGATTTTTATTCTCAGTATGCTGCTGATCAGAAAAGAGGAAAAATATTTACCAGCTTCTCTATTCTAACAATAATGATTACCTGTCTTGGTTTATTGGGGCTTGTAGCATTTACAACGCAGCAAAGGCAAAAGGAAATAAGCATTCGCAAAGTGATGGGTGCCGGTGTTGGTCAAATCATTCCATTAATCACTAACAACTTTATTTTGCTGGTTGGTATTTCCTGCCTGATTGCATTTCCGGTAGCGTGGTTGTTTATGAGCAAATGGCTAAAAGTGTTTCCGTACAATACCGGTTTAAGCATTACACCATTCTTGCTTTCTGCAATTGTAGTGCTGGCCATTACAATGCTTACCGTAATATACCATACTATAAGAGCAGCGCTTAGCAACCCGGTGAAGAGTTTGAGAACGGAGTAATTAGTAATTAGTAATTAGTAATTAGTAATTAGGAATTAGGAATTAGGAATTGATGTTTGGCGATGCAAGGAATGTTATAATTTGAACAAGCCCTGAAAGGGCTTAGTAAATATAGCCCCGGGTGCAACCCGGGGAATGCAATGAACGAATTTTATACAACCCTGAAGGGGTTGAATAACGGTGATGAATTGAATATTCAATTGAAGTGTGTGACGTCCGCCTGGCCAGGCCATTCGGACGGGAAATGATGGTGCACAAAAAACAAATGCTGGTATCAAAATAAATAAATAAGAAATAATGCCTGGTTATGATAAAGAATTATCTTCTTGTAGCATTCAGAAACCTAAGGAGAAACAAAGTTTTCTCTGTTATTAATATATTAGGACTGGCATTGGGCATGGCTTGTAGCCTGCTGATTATGCTTTGGGTAAATGATGAAAGAAGCATGGATTCTTTTCATGCAAACAAAGAAAGGTTGTACAATGTATTTGAACACCAGTTTTACGACGGAAAAATTGAATCTGGTTATTTTACACCTGGTTTACTTGCGCAGGAACTGAAAAAGAAAATACCTGAAATAGAAAAATCTGTAGACTACATTTTATATACTGAGAAACTTACTTTCCAGGTTGGCGATAAAATTCTAAAACAAGAAGGAAGTTATGCTGATGCAGATTTTTTCAGCATGTTTACTTTTCCATTGCTGCAGGGAAAAGCTGTTACTTCTTTAAACGATCCCAGTTGCATTGCTATTTCAAAAAAAATGGCAAATATTTTTTTTGGAAGTCCCGAAGCCGCTATAGGAAAAACCATCAGGTGCGAAGATAAAACCGACTTTAAAGTAACTGCGGTATTTGCAGACATGCCAGACAACTCTACCATTAAAGCTGATTTTATAGGCAACTGGTTTTATTTTTTAGATCAAAACAGTTGGGCTAAAGAGTGGGGAAACAATGGCCCAGCCACTGCTATCATGCTTCGTGCAGATGCAAAGCCTGCTGCTGTTGCTGCTAAAATCAGGAAGTTTCTTGATGATTATAATAAAGAACAAGACAATAGTTTCAGGATAGAATTGGGCATGCAAAGATTTGATCAGTTTTATTTGAACAGCAATATTAAGAATGGACAATTTACCGGCGGAAGAGTTGAGTATGTAAGACTGTTTAGCATTGTTGCCATTTTCATTCTCCTGATAGCCTGTATTAATTTTATGAACCTTACTACTGCACGTTCTGTAAAACGAGCAAAAGAAATTGGTGTAAGAAAAGTAGTAGGTGCTTTAAGAGGTGTATTAATGCGGCAGTTTATAGGAGAAGCAATATTGCTTGCAGTAATAGCAACTGCAATTGCGTTATTGATTGCATTTATTTTATTACCGGCGTTTAATACACTTACCAATAAACATATTGCTTTTCCTTTTACAGATGCCACTTTTTGGTTAGAGATTTTATTGCTTGCTATAATTACTGGTATTGTTTCTGGCAGTTACCCGGCGTTGTTTTTATCTTCCTTCAATCCGATAACTGTATTAAAGGGTACATTAAAATTCAGTCCGCGTGCAACACTATTTAGAAAAAGCCTGGTGGTGTTTCAGTTTGTTCTTTCTATAGTGCTTATTATAGGAACAATGGTGATATCAAAACAAGTACATTATATTCTCAATAAAGACATTGGTTTTAACAGGGAAAACCTAATGTATATTCCAATGGAAGGCGATTTAAGAAAGCAGTATAATGTATACCGGGAACAAGCACTGAGTATGCCTGGCATACAAAGTGTAACCCGTATGACGGAAAGTCCAACCAATTTAGGCAGTAATACCGGTGGCGTTGATTGGGACGGAAAAGATCCTAACACGAGGCCAAGCTTTACACAGGCATCTGTTAGTTACGATTTTATTAAGACACTTAATATTAAGATTGTACAAGGACGGGATTTTTCAAGAGATTTTGGAACGGACTCTGTCGGTTATTTAATTAATGAAGCTGCCATGCGCCGTATCGGTTATAAAGATCCTATTGGCAAAAGGCTAACCTTCTGGGGCAAGAAAGGAACCATTGTTGGTGTAATGAAAGATTTTCATTTTAATTCATTGCACAACCCTATTGATGCGCTTATACTTCGGTTGAGTGATAAAGAAACATGGGGTACCATTCTCGTAAAAACACAAAAAGGAAAAACAAAAGAAGCACTGGCAAGTTTGGCACAATTAAGCAAAACACTCAACCCCAAATTTCCTTTTACTTATGAATTTGCAGATGAGCAGTTTAAAAATCAATATAAGAGCGAAGCTGTTACAGGAAACCTTTCCAATTATTTTGCATTTCTTGCCATCTTTATTTCTTGTTTAGGTTTGCTTGGTCTTGCTATGTTTACTGCAGAACAACGTACCAAAGAAATAGGAATTCGCAAAGTGCTGGGTGCAAGTGTGCCGGGGCTTTTCAATTTATTGTCTAAAGAATTTTTAGTGCTGGTTGGGTTGGCATTTGTAATTGCTGCGCCATTATCGTGGTGGGCTATGAATACATGGTTGAAAGATTATGAATACCATACTGCAATCAGTTGGTGGATTTTTGCATTGGCAGGATTGCTTGCTTGTGTTATTGCATTGGCAACGGTAAGTTTTCAGGCTATTAAGGCAGCGTTGGCAAATCCGGTGAAGAGTTTGAGAGCTGAGTAGCCACGGAGGCACAGAAAACACAGAGTCGCACAAAGATATTCTCCGTGAAACTTTGTGTTCACCGTGACTCTGTAGTTCAAACTTAGGTACAGGAAATCAGACATTATAAAATCAGACATCAGCCATGATTAAAAACTATTTCAAAATTGCCTGGCGGAACATGCTGAAAAGCAAAGCCTATTCATTAATAAACATTGTTGGCCTTGCTATAGGTATGACAGTAGCATTATTGATTGCATTGTGGATATGGGACGAACTGTCTTTTGATCATTATCACGAAAACCATCAGCAACTGGCGCAGGTAATGACCACCCAAACTTTTAATGGAGAAACAGGCACTGGCCAGGCGGTTGCTATGCCGCTAGCAACAGAACTGCGTTCTAAATATGCTGCAGATTTTAAAGCAGTGTCTATGGCGTCGTGGAATTTCGGTCACATATTGGCGGTAGGAGAAAAAAAGATAAACAAGGAAGGGATGTGGGTGGAGCCTGTTTTCCCGGAAATGTTTTCTTTAAAAATGATTAAGGGTACAAGATCTGCGCTGGCAGATCCTTCTTCTATTATGCTAAGCGAATCTGTTGCAAAAGCTTTATTTGGCAATGACGAAGCTATGGGCAAACTGGTAAAGCTTGACAATAAAGAAAGCTACAAAGTAACAGGCGTGTATGAAGATCTTCCCCGCAATACAAGTTTATACAGTACAAAGATTTTACTCTCGTGGAATAAATACATTACCACGCAGGATTGGTTAAAAAGCGCTATGACGCAATGGGGCAACCATTCTTTTCAGTGCTATGCGCAAATAAACAAAACCGGCGACATGGCAAAGACAACTGAAAAAATTAAGAATGCTTCCATGATTCACCTGAATGCTGCCAGGGATGGTAAAGAAGAACTGGTATTGCAACCAATGACCAACTGGCACTTGCGCAGCGATTTTAAAAATGGTAAAGTTGCCGGCGGACGCATTCAGTTTGTATGGTTGTTCCTTATTATTGGCATTTTTGTGTTGCTGCTTGCCTGCATCAATTTTATGAACCTGAGTACAGCAAGAAGTGAGAAAAGAGCAAAAGAAGTGGGCATAAGAAAAACCGTTGGCTCTTTGCGTAGCCAGATTATAGGGCAGTTTCTTTCCGAGTCTGTATTGGTAGCATTTTTAGCTTTTATACTTTCAATAGCATTTGTATTGTTATTCCTTCCGTTCTTTAATGGACTTGCAGATAAAGACATGCATTTGCCCTGGAGCAATATTGTATTCTGGCTGCTGGCATTGGCATTTACATTTTTCACGGGCATTGTGTCTGGCAGTTATCCTGCATTTTATTTATCAGGCTTTGAACCAATAAAAGTGCTGAAAGGAACTTTTCGTGTGGGACGATATGCTTCATTGCCACGAAAAATACTGGTGGTAATACAATTCACAGTTTCTATTGCATTAATTATTGGAACCATCATTGTCTTCAGGCAAATACAATATGCAAAAGACAGACCGGTTGGTTATACACGCGGTGGATTGATTACAATAGACATGAACACTCCAGAATTGTATGGCAAAGGAAAATACGATCTTATAAGAAACGATCTGTTATCAACCGGTGTTGTAGAGAATATGGCAGAATCAAGCAGTCCGCCTACTAATGTTTACTCAAACAATATTGGTTTTAGCTGGGAAGGAAAAGATCCCAACTCACTTCCTTTGTTTGGCACCATTGGCGTTACACAAGATTTTGGAAAAACAATTGCATGGCAGGTAAAAGAAGGCAGGGACTTTTCGAGGGAATTTGCAACAGACTCCAGCGCTATGATATTAAACGAAGCTGCAGTAAAATTAACAGGATTGAAATCTGTTGTTGGCCAAACCATTAAATGGGATACAACACCGTACCATGTAGTGGGTGTTATAAAAGATATGGTGATGGAATCTCCTTATACACCAGTAAAGCCTTCTATATTCCTGATGCAACCGGGTTGGGTGGGCATTATCACCATTCGTATAAAACCAACGGTGCCTTTGCGTGCTGCATTATCTAAAATAGAAACTGTATTTAAACGGTACGACCCCGGAAGCCCGTTTGATTACCGCTTTACAGACCAGGAATATGCAAAGAAATTTTCTGATGAAGAACGTATTGGCAACCTCGCTTCCTTCTTTGCAGTACTTGCTATTTTCATTTCTTGTTTGGGTTTATTTGGCCTTGCATCTTTTGTGGCAGAACAACGTACCAAAGAAATTGGTATACGCAAAGTATTAGGCGCATCTCTAACTTCAATATGGGGAATGTTGTCTAAAGAATTTGTAATGCTGGTAATTATTTCATGCCTTATTGCAATACCACTGGCTTATTATTACCTGCACCAATGGTTGCAGAAATATGAATACAGAACAGAAATTTCCTGGTGGGTTTTTGTAGCCGCTGCCGCAGGGGCATTAATAATTACATTGCTTACAGTAAGTTTCCAGGCAATAAAGGCAGCGTTGTCTAACCCGGTGAAGTCGTTGCGGACTGAGTAACCACGGAGTCACGGAAAACACAGAGGCGCACAGGGCCTTCCCCGTGAAACTTTATGTTCATAGTGTCCCTGTGGTTATACAGTAGGTACACAAAATAAGAAATATACTAAACATGAAACGAAACACTTACTTACTCAGTTTATTGTTAGCATCAACCTGTCTTCATGCACAATTGCCAGATCTTCCTATACTAAAAGATTCATTGTATTCCGAAGTGCTGAAGGAAATGCGGCCAATAGAAATTGTATTGCCAGCCAACTATGCCTCATCACCGGATCTGAAGTTTGATGCATTCTATGTAACCGATGGTGAATGGAATACAAGAATTGTTTCAAACATCAGGCAGTTTTTAAACATTCAGTTTATACCGGAGAACATTATCATTAGCATACCCAATGTTTATCCAAATGGTATGAACCAACGTGGACGGGATTTTACACCTACGCATACCAATATGCCGGAGTCTGGTGGCGCTGCAAAATTCCTTGAGTTTATTAAAGCTGAACTTATCCCCTATATCAATAAAAAATACAGAACCAACGGCGAGAATACTTTGTATGGCAGTTCACTCGGTGGCATATTTGCGATGTACGCATTGTGCAAAGAGCCGCAGCTTTTTCAATCTTACTTAATGGCAGATCCTGCATGGTGGTGGGACAATAGTTACATCAGTACACTCGTAAAAGAAAATATTGACAAGCTTGTACCAATGAATAAAACAGTGCTCATTACAGGACGTGAAGGTGCCCCCTATAAATACATGGGTATTGCTAAAGTAGATTCTATTATTGCACCTGCTAAAGCGAAAGGTGCGCATTGGAAGACGATGCTGTATAATGATGAAACACATAACGCAATGGTATTTCGTACTGTTTATGATGGGTTGAAATATACTTATGCAGGATACATGAAAGAGAGTTTTGGCTTTCACCCAATGAATGGTATGGTTTTGCGAGACAAGCCAATGGTACTAAGAATAAGCAATAGTGAAACTTTTAAAAACCTCCGTTATACAACAGATGGCTCAATGCCCAACAACACATCAGCTTTAATAACTGCTGATACATTATCAATTACCAATCCATCAAAACTGATTATTCAATCGCCCAGTAATCGTGAACGTTACAATAAAACAGAAACTGGTAATTTTAAAACTGTAGATGCTCCATTGGCTGCATCTGCAAAAATGAAGAATGCACAACCTGGGGGATGGAATTATAGTTACTACGAAGGTGTATGGGACAGTTTGCCAGATTTTAAAAAACTAAAACCTGTACAAACAGGAATTACCAATAAAGATTTTTCTATTAGCAAAATGCCTAAACAGAAAAATTTTGCGTGTTTAATTGAAGGGCAATTAGAAGTTAAGGCTGATGGCTATTATTTGTTTGGCGTAGATGCAGATGGCGGTGCAAGTTTATCGTTGGGCAATACGATGCTTATCAATTATAATGGCATACACAATAGTGGCAATTTTCAATCTTATATAGTTCCGTTGGCAAAAGGTTTTTATCCTGTGCGTATAGAATATTATCAAAAAGAAGGAAGGGCATCGCTGAATCTTTTGTACATAGTACCTGGGAATAACGATCCTATGGGTATTCCGGCGGAACTGCAGTATAATGTTCCTGTAAAGAACAAATAAAATGATTTACTAAAGATTTAGCATTCTGTTTTACACTCAGCGTATACATTTCAAACTTATAAACTTGTTTTATGTTTAGAAATTATCTGAAAATAGCGTTCCGGAATATTACCAGGCGCAAAGGTTATGCATTGCTCAATATATTTGGCCTTGCCATTGGCGTTACCTGCTGCCTGCTTATTTTCCAGTATGTTTCTTATGAAAGAAGCTACGACAGGTTTGGCGATCAATCTTCAAACATAGTAAGAATAAGATTGGATGATTACCAGCAGGGAAAGCTTGCGTGGAAATCTGCAACAAGTTATCCTGCCATTGGGCCAACTTTAAAAAAAGAATTTCCTGAAGTAGAAGATTTTTGCCGCTTGTATGATGCAGAGTCTTTATTTACCAATGAAGAAAAAAATGTAAAGTTCAACGAGAAGAAAGGATACTTTGCAGATCCTTCAGCAATTAATTTACTGGACGTAAAATTAAAGTCAGGCAATCCTTCGCTTGCACTTGATGCGCCGGATAAAATGATTGTTTCTGAATCTTTCGCAAAAAAATATTTTGGAAGTGATAACCCTGTTGGCAAAAGACTGGTAACAAAAGACCCGGATAACAGCGAATTGTATGAGATAACAGGTGTATTTAAAGATTACCCACGCAATTCTCATCTTATTATTGATTACATGATTTCTTATGCAACGCTTGCAAAAATTAACCGTGCACAAGGCGATACCAGCAATCAGGTTGAAACAAGCTGGGGTTGGTACGATTTCTATACTTACCTAAAACTAAAACCCGGCACCGATTTAAAAAAGCTTGATGCAAAACTTGTTGCCTTTACTGATAAGCATATTAACGACAACGAATGGAGAAAGAAAAACAATGTGAAAGACGCACTCTCCGTTTTACCGCTAACTGATATTCATCTTTATTCAAATTATAACCAGGAAGCAGAAGTAAATGGTGATGGCCAATCGGTTTCCTTTCTTTTCTTAATTGGTATTCTTATCATTCTTATTGCATGGATCAATTACATTAACCTCGCTACTGCCAGGTCTATGGAACGTGCACGGGAAGTTGGTGTGCGCAAAGTGCTGGGTGCATTCCGTAGCAGCCTCATCAAACAATTTCTCACAGAAAGTTTAATGCTGAATACAATAGCACTTGTTATTGCATTTATTGCGGCATTTCTCTTAACGCCATCGTTTAATCAATTTATAGGAAGGGATGCCAGCACAGGATTTTCAATGCCATCAAATTATTGGTCAGGCTTTTTATTATTGTTTTTTGGCGGAAGCCTTTTAGCAGGCCTCTACCCTGCTTTTGTATTATCCGGATACCAACCAGTAAAAGTGCTGAAAGGAATTTTTAAAAACAGTACCAGCGGCATTTTGTTAAGAAAAGGATTAATCATTGTTCAGTTTATTACTTCGGTAGTACTTGTTGCTGGTACTATGATTGTTTATCAGCAAATCCGTTTTATGCGCAACCAGAAACTGGGCACAGACATTAGCCAGACACTTGTACTGGAAGGCGCAGGCTCATTGCGTGATTCCCTGTATAAAAACGTTTTTCAGCCATTTAAGACAGAACTATTGCAGCAGCCAAATGTAAAAAGCGTAAGTGCTTCCACTTCTGTAATGGGCAACGAAATTTACTGGACAAGAAGTGCAAGAAAGCTTGAAGCAAACAGCAAAGGCGTAACCTTATACCATATTGGTGTTGATTATGATTTTATTCCTTCGTTTAATATTGCTATGAAGGCAGGCAGAAATTTTTCCAAAGAATTTCAAACAGATAAGAAAGCGGTATTGCTGAATGAAGAAGCCGTATCATTACTTGGTTATGAAAGCCCTGAAAAAGCAGTGAACCAAAAGTTGATTCATGGAGACACTGTTACTATAGCAGGCGTTGTTTCCGATTTTCATAATGAGGGGTTACAGAAAAAAGTACAGCCGCTTATTTTTATACTCCGTCCGGAGAGCAGGCAGTTCTATTCCATTAAGCTTGATAAAAGCAATGTTAGGGAAACAGTAGCGTCTATAGAAAAAATTTGGGGCCGTTATTTTCCTGCAGATCCGTACAATTATTTTTTCCTCGATGATTCTTTTAACAGGCAATATAAATCTGATGAATTGTTTGGAAGCGTCTTTACATTGTTTTCTATTCTTGCCATTTTAATCGCTTGCTTTGGCCTTGCAGGACTTTCTTCTTACAATGTCTTACAACGCAGAAAAGAAATTGGCATAAGAAAAGTAATGGGTGCATCTGTACAGCAATTGCTATTGTTGCTATCAAAAGATTTTTTATGGCTTGTATTTCTAGCCTTCCTCGTTGCCGTACCGGTTACATGGTTGCTTATGAACAGTTGGCTGCAAGACTTTGCTTATCGCATAAACATCAGTTGGGCTGTATTTGCAATTGCAGGAATTATTGCTGTAGTAATAGCATTTATAACCATTAGCTTCCAGGCAATAAAAGCAGCACTGGCAAACCCGGTGAAGTCACTCCGTACAGAGTAGTTAGTTGATCAGTAATTACTAATTAGGAATTAGGAATTAGGAATTAGGAATTAGGAATTAGGAATTAGGAATTAGGAATTAGGAATTAGGAATTAGGAATTAGGAATTAGGAATTAGGAATTGATTTTCGGTGATGCAAGGTATGTTATTATTTAACGCAAGCCCTGAAAGGGCTTAATCATAATAACCCCGAATGAAATTCGGGGAACGTGATGTGAAAATTTTGTGCAACCCTGAAGGGGTTGATTTGAATTAGCTATATTTTTTGTGAGCCCAACGATAGAATAAATATTAAACATCGTTGCCCGTCCGAATGGCGTGGCCGGGCGGACGTCGCACATTGTACAGATAATTCGCTGCGCACCTCTGTGTTCCCCGTGCCCGTGGCTCCCCTCCCAATACCGTACACCAACTGTCCGCTTCCGTACACCTAAGCCTTTTTAAATATTGCTGAAACCCGCTGCCATAAAGGGTTCTATTATTGGCACAACTGTTGAAAAACACAAGCTGTGAGAACTGACTAATACAATGGAACGCAGATTTTCATGATTGTTATGCTGATAAATGTGCAAATCCTATCAATCCTATGACTCCTGAATCAGGCAATAGACATCAGACATTAAATAGCTATGCTAAAAAATTATTTCACAGCAGCGTTCAGAAATTTCAGGCGCAATGCTTTTTTCTCAAGCATTAATGTGCTGGGCCTTGCCATTGGCATTAGCGCAGCGCTGGTTATTTTCTTAATTGGTCATTACGAATTTAGTTACGACAATTTTGAAAATGATAAAGACTGCATTTATCGTGTGGTGATGAATGCTAAATTCAACGGCACAGAAGGATATAGCGCAGCAGTACAAGCACCATTGGCAAATGCTGTGGCTCATGAAATGTCTGGTATAGAAGCTACTGTTCCTTCTATGACTTTCCAGGGCGATGGCACTGCAAAAGTTACCATTGAAAGAGAAAATGCAAATGCAGTTGAATATAAAAAACAGGGCGACATTATATTTACAAATCCGGATTATTTTAAGTTGCTTTCCTTTACATGGATTGCAGGTTCGCAGGAAGTTGCTTTAAAAGATCCTTTTTCTATTGTGCTAACAGAAAGTCGCGCCAACCAATATTTTCCCGGTATTGCTCTAACTGATCTTCCTGGTAAAAAAGTTATTTACAACGATACCATGACGGTTTATGTACGTGGTGTTGTAAAAGATTTAAATGAACATACCAGTTTTACGGCACAGGAATTTATTTCTTATGCTACCATTGCAAAGACAAACTTGCAGTATAATTTCATGATGGATAAATGGGACGACTGGATGGCTTATTGTCAACTGTATGTAAAACTTGCAAAAGGTGCTACTGCGCAGGCTGAAGAAGCGCAATTAAAAACTATTTTAAATAAATACAATGCAGCTGCAAATAAAGACGCTAATAATAGCATGGCATTTAAGCTGCAACCATTAAGTGATCTTCATTTTAACGCAACATACAATGCATTTGGCCAGCGTGTAGCCAGCAAAAAAACATTGTATGGCTTATTGGCTATCGGTGCATTTCTTTTATTACTTGGATGCATCAATTTTATTAATCTTACAACAGCACAGGCTGCACGTAGGGCAAAAGAAATTGGCATTCGTAAAACAATGGGCAGTTCAAAACCACAATTAATTGCGCAGTTTTTAGGCGAAACACTTTTTATAACATCGGTAGCAACACTGCTTTCTGTTGCGTTAACGCCATTGCTGCTAAACATGTTTAAAAATTTTACACCGCCCGGTCTTCATTTTGATTTGCTAAACGAACCATCCATTTTTATATTTCTTTTGTTGCTGGTAGTAACAGTTAGCTTTTTGTCTGGCCTCTACCCTGCTATGGTTTTATCTGGCTATAAACCTGTAGCTGTTTTAAAAAACCAATCTTTTTCTAATGCAGGTACCAGCCGCAGTGCATGGGTAAGAAAAACATTAACCGTATCTCAATTTGTAATTGCACAGTTTTTTGTTATTGCTACATTAATGGTAAGCAAGCAAATTAATTATTCCATCAATTCAGATCTTGGGTTTAATAGAGAAGCGGTTGTTACAATAGAATTGCCACGAGATACGGTAAAGACACATCCTGTGCAATTATTGCAATCAATAAAATCAATTTCGGGTGTAGCGGTTTCCAGTACAGGCTTTATGGCGCCGGCAGATGGTGGTGCTGCATTTACAAATATTATGTATGATAATGGCAAGGAACTGGTAAAGCCGGATGTAAATGTGCAAATACGTTTTGGCAATCCTGAATATTTAAAAGTATACCAGCTTGCCCTGGTAGCAGGAAGAAATGTTTTGCCAAGTGATACAATGCGTGAAGTATTGATAAACGAAACATTTGCAAGAGCAATCGGTTTTAAAAATCCGTTGCAGGCACTGGGCATTAATTTAAAAATGAACCGCAAAACCGTTCCTGTTGTTGGTGTGTTGAAAGATTTTCATGATGTATCTATGCGTGGTGCAATCAACGCAATGGTTTTTAGTGGCGCAAATGGACAAACGCTGCATATAAAATTGCAGCCCAATACTACAGGTGCTATCAATTGGAAGAACACACTGGCGCAAATAGAAAACAAGTACAAAGCCATATACCCGGCAGAAGCGTTTAGTTATAAATTTATGGATGAAACTATTGCTAAATTATACGAGAGTGAACAACATACAGCCAGTCTTTTAAGTTGGGCAACAGGGCTTACTATTTTAATCAGCTGCCTCGGTTTATTGGGATTGGTTATTTACACAACACATACAAGAACCAAAGAGATCGGCATTCGTAAAATTCTCGGTGCATCGGTTACCAATATCATTTCTATTTTATCGAAAGACTTTGTAATGCTGGTGTTGCTGGCATTTGTTATTGCTGCGCCATTGGCGTACTGGGCTACAGATAAATGGCTGCAGGATTATGTATACCGTACGAATATGAGCTGGTGGATTTTTGCGATTAGCGGATTATTGATGCTGCTGGCAGCTATTATTACACTGAGTATTCAAACGGTTAAAACTGCTATGAGCAACCCGGTGGAGAGTTTGAGAACAGAGTAATTAGGAATTAGGAATTAGGAATTAGGAATTAGGAATTAGGAATTAGGAATTGATTTTCGGTGATGCAAAGTATGTTATTATTTAACGCAAGCCCTGAAAGGGCGTAGTATAAATAGCCACGGGTGAAACCCGTGGCGGAAAATGAATATAAAGCCCAACCCTGAAGGGGTTGAATAACGATGAGCAATGAACAACAGTTGAAGTGAGTGACACAACGATGATGCCCATAGAACAAATGCTGGTCTCAAAAAAAATAAAATAAAAAGCGAAGATTTTTGTAACAATTGGAAAGATTGCCCGTCACTAGATTTGATTACAACAATGCAATCACCATTCATAACATCTGAACTTAAAAATTACTAAAAATGAAAAAATATCTGAGCACCTTATTATTGGGAAGTATTTGTTTGGCAGCAACGGCGCAAGACGCTTCCAGGGAACCTTATATGGTAAAATCGCTGACAAGCGAGGGCATTCAAAATGTAAATGTAGAAACAACCGGCGGCAATATTTCTGTAGCTGGTGCAGATGCCAATCCACGTATTGAAGTGTATATATGGGCAAGCAATGGTCGTGATAAAAATTTATCTAAAGACGAAATTAAAAAAAGACTGGAAGAAGATTATGATCTGAATGTATCAACCAGCAATCATAAATTAACAGCTATTGCAAAACCAAAACACAATATCCACGATTGGAATAATCATG
The DNA here is from genome assembly GCA_044227095.1 of Chitinophagaceae bacterium. Lineage (GTDB taxonomy): Bacteria > Bacteroidota > Bacteroidia > Chitinophagales > Chitinophagaceae > JACMLD01. Next base: position 4,027,233 of record JBGAFV010000001.1, read on the forward strand.
GTCTCAGCATTTCCTTCAAAGTATATGTGCCACAAAATGTTTCAACAGATTTGCGCACCAGCGGCGGCAATATTAGTCTTAGTACATTAACAGGTACACAAGATTTTACTACCAGTGGCGGCAACCTTAATATAGAACATTTGAAAGGACATGTAAAAGGACGCACTTCAGGCGGAAATATTAACCTTAGCGATTTGCAGGATGATATTGATCTTTCTACAAGCGGTGGTAATATAAAAGCAGACAATACTAATGGTACAATACGATTAACGACATCTGGTGGCTCATTGGTATTAAAAAGTTTGAAAGGAAACATAAAGGCCAGCACAAGTGGTGGCAATGTAACAGCAGATGGTATTACAGGTGATTTGTCTGCACATACTTCTGGTGGAAACGTGCATATGGATGATTTGGCATGCAGTCTTGAAACATCTACTAGTGGCGGCAATATTGATGTGAGTTTTAAATCACTGGGCAAATATGTGAAGATTAGCAACTCTGGTGGACATATAGATTTAGAAATTCCAAATGGACAGGGAATGGATTTGAAGCTAACAGCAGATCGTGTAAATGCAACTGCATTATCTGGTTTTAAAGGCGATATCAAAAAAGATCGCATTGAAGGATCATTAAACGGTGGTGGCATACCAGTTAATGTTAGTGGCGGAAGCAGTATTAACCTGACCTTGAAATAGCAAACTGTTTTGCAAAGCAGCAACGCCGGCTCACTACCGGCGTTTGTTTTTATTGTTTGTAATGGTTGTATCAAAAACGTACAGCGAGTGTCCGAAAACGAACCGATTCGTATGTCATTTATAGAACCACTTAACTGTTAATCAATAGTTTTAAATAAAGGCATAGTCTTGGTCGAATAAAATCCTGAACCACTGTTTTGATCAACTCAAAAACAAATTGTTATGAAACCTGCACTTTTTGCTATCGCTTTTTTTATTTGTGTTACTGCCTTTTCACAGGAGAAAAATGTATCCATTAGCCATTCTATAAACGATAATGGTAAAACACTTTCCATAAAAGTAAAAGGAACGGTAGATGGCAAGCCTATTGATTACAACAGAACTTTTGATGTGAGCGAAATGAGTAAAGACCAAAGAGATGCTTTAAAAGAAAGAGTGTATGATAGTCTTGGTTTGCCCTCTCCTGTTGCACCGCTGGCGCCAATTGCACCAATTGCACCAATAGCCCCGCAAGCCCCGCTTGTATTAACTGCACCTGCGGCACCTGGCCCTCCAACAGTTTCATCCAAAGGAGAATATTCAGAAATGTATGCAATTGGTGGGGATCATCCATACACTAAGGAAATAAAGTACAATCCAAAAACAGGTATGCTCTATATGAAATACCGTTTTATAAAAAATGGTGAAGAAGTGACTGTAGAAAAATCTGTAGATGCAAAAAATAAATCCAAAGAGGACCGTGATGAGATTATAAAAAAATATGAAAAAGAAATAGGTGTAGCACAACCGGAAATGATATGAAGTTATTAGCTGCAAGCTGTTAGTTGCAAGCTTTTAGTAACCACAGCGCCACGTTGAACACAAAGCTGCACAAAAGAATTGTCACTGTATATCTCTCTGTTCTTTGTGCCTCCGTGGTTAAGAAAAATTTCGATGTAAAGTCTTTTGAAATGAATGCGGGAAAGAAAAAAAATCATAAGGTATGATAAAAAACTATTTCAAAACTGCGTTCAGAAATTTTAAAGCCAATAAGACCTATAGCATGCTTAATATCTTTGGCCTGGCCATTGGTATTGCCTGCGCAGGCCTTATTTTTTTATGGGTAGAAGATGAAATTACTTTTGACAATGTGAACCTGAAAAAAGACAGGATTGCAGAAGTAAAAGTGAATTTAAAATTTTCAGACAATCTATTTACAATGGGTTCTACCCCGCGTCCGCTGGCAGCTACATTAAAAAATGAAATACCCGGTATTGTAAATGCAGCACGTGTTTCTGATAGAAGCCAACGCTCTCTCTTTAGCTTTAATGATAAATCTTTGTACGCTGCTGGCCTTTATGCTGATCCGGCATTGTTCAGCATGTTTACACTGAACTTTGTAAAGGGCAATGCAGAACAGGTCTTTCAGGAAAAATATTCTATTCTGCTTACAGAAACTGCAGTAAAGAAATTTTTTGGAAATGAAACAGATGTGTTGGGCAGAACATTAAAGCTGGATAACCAGCAGAATTTTTTAATTACAGGCGTAATAAAAGATCTGCCGCAAAATTCCACATTGCAATTTGAATGGCTGGCACCGTATGAAGCGTCGCCATATTATGAGACGTCTCAAACCTGGGATGGTTATGGGCCATATACTTATGTAGAATTAGGAAAAGAAGCAGATATAGCCAGCATCAATAAGAACATTAAACAGCTTATTCAAAAGAAAAAACCCGGTGAACAAAGTGAAATATTTTTATTTCCTATGAAGGACTGGCGGTTGTATGATGAGTTTGCCAACGGAAAACAAACCGGCAGCGGCCTTATTAAACAAGTATGGCTGCTTTCTGCCATTGCATGGATCCTACTTGTAATTGCCTGTATCAATTTTATGAACCTGGCTACTGCTAATAGTATGAAGAGGGCAAAGGAAGTAGGTGTGCGCAAAGTGTTGGGTGTTCATCGGAAAGGGTTGGTTGCACAATTTATGTGTGAAGCGTTCTTTATGTCGGTACTGGCAACTATTTCAGCCGTTTTGATTATTGCGCTTGCATTGCCGGCCTTTAATGCATTAATGGAAAAGCAACTGGTGCTGCATATAACCAATCCTATACATATTGCTGCATTGCTTGTCATTACGATTGTCTGCGGATTTATTGCAGGCAGTTATCCGTCGTTGTATTTGTCATCTTTCAATCCAATAAAAGTTTTAAAAGGGTTAAAGTTTACAACTGGCAGTGCACCATTAATAAGAAAAGGCCTGGTTGTAGTTCAGTTTACAGTTTCCATTGTATTTATCATCAGCACAATTGTAGTTTACCTGCAAATACAGCATGTAAAAAACAGGGAACTTGGTTTTAATAAAAATAATCTTGTGGAAATAGACATGCGTCATAATTTTTCTAATGAATTTCTGGTTATTCAACAAGATCTTTTGCATACAGGTGTTGTAGAGAATATGGCATCGTCTGACCATGTAACAATTTACGGCGGCAATAGTGATGATCGATTTAAATGGCGTGGTAAACCCGAAAACAACGAAGTAGGCATTTGTTTCAGAAATGTTAGTGCAGCGTTTATTGCTACTTCCGGCATGAAAATAATTGAAGGAAGAGATTTTACAACAGATACTGCTTATGAAAGCAGGAACGTCATTATTACGGCATCTATGGCTAAAATGATGGGTAATGAAAGTGCTATTGGCAAAGTAATTCAATCGCCACGCGGTAACCCGAAAGGTGTTTTTACCGATGTAACAGTGATTGGTGTGGTGCAGGATTATGTGTTTGGAAATATGTATGGACAATCCAGCCCTGTAATATTTTTTTGTAAACCACCCAAAGACGATAAACTTTTGTATGTAAGGCTGAAGCCACAAGCAAGGGCAGATGAAGCCATCGCAAAAATTCACGCAGTAATGAAGAAAAATAATCCAGTTTATCCGCTGGAATACAAGTTTGTTGATGAACAATTCAATAAAATGTTTTCCAGCGAAATGAAGGTAAGCACTATCTCGGCCATATTTGCCGGGCTAACCATTACTATTTGCTGCATGGGACTATTGGGACTTGCCGCATACACGGCAGAGCGCAGAACAAAAGAAATAGGAATAAGAAAAGTATTGGGGGCAAGTGTAAGCGGAGTAACTGCATTGCTGTCGAAAGATTTTTTACAATTGGTTGTTATTGCCTGCGTGCTTGCATTTCCCATAGCCTGGTGGATGATGCATAGCTGGTTACAAAGTTATAATTACCACATAAGCATAAGCTGGTGGATTTTTTTATTAGCAGGAGCAATAGCATTGCTTATAGCATTTGCTACTGTAAGCTACCAGGCCATAAAAGCTGCAGTGGCTAACCCGGTGAAGAGTTTGAGAATGGAGTAGGAAAAGCTACAAGCTATTAGCTGCTAGCTGTAAGCTCTTAGAAGGCCAAACTCTTTAACTCTGTGAAAAAACTTTGATGACTCTGTGGTAAGGAACAGAGACAAAGTGAACACAGATATAGAACAAAGAATCTTAGTAATCTTTTAATTACATAAACCCTGCTTCAGACAATGATAAAAAACTATTTTAAAACCGCCTGGCGCAATCTTATTAAAAACAAGATGCATGCTGCTATTAATATTGCAGGCCTTTCTGTAGGCATGACAGTAGCAGTATTAATTGGACTCTGGATTAACGATGAATTGAGCTACAATAAAAAGTTTGCTAATTATGATAGGCTTGGACAGCTCTATCAGTTTGTAAGTTTTACCAGCGAAAAATCTACTTATGGTGTTGTGCCTATACCATTGGCAGATGAAATACGCAATAAATATCCTGAGTTTAAGTATGTGAGCGTATCAACGGAAAAAACACCCATTCTTTCCGTAGGTGAAAAGAAACTGGCTGAAAGAGGAAATTATGTTGAGCCGGTATTTACAGAAATGCTTTCCTTAAAAATGCTGGCAGGTAATCGTAACGGTTTAGCTGATATTAATTCGATCCTTCTCTCCTCCACTCTTGCAAAAAACTTTTTTGGTAACGAAGATCCATTAGGCAAACTTATACAGATTGATAACAAAACCTCAGTAAAAGTTGCCGGTGTATACGAAGACTTTGCGCAGAACAGCAGTTTTAAAGAAACCCGTTTTCTTGCATCATGGGAATTGTTTAAAACAATAGATGAGTATGCCAAAAATGCCAGTACGCAATGGGATGAAAACTCCTTCCAGGTATATGCGCAATTAAGAGAAGGTGCAGATTTTACAGCAGCGTCAGCAAAAATTAAAGACAGCAGGATGAAGCGGGACGACGCCCCGAAGTACAAACCAGAATTTTTTATTTTTCCTATGAGCCGCTGGCACCTGTACAGTGATTTTAAAAATGGCGTTAACACAGGCGGTACTATACAGTTTGTCTGGCTATTTGGTTTTACAGGCTTTTTTGTTCTGCTGCTTGCCTGTATCAATTTTATGAACCTTAGTACAGCCAGATCAGAAAAACGTGCAAGGGAAGTAGGCATAAGAAAAGCTATTGGTTCTGTTCGCCGCCAGTTGATTATACAGTTTCTCAGCGAGTCTGTAATGCTTGCTTTGTTTGCTTTTATCATATCCTTATTGCTTGCGCAACTTATTTTGCCATTCTTTAATTCCATTGCAGATAAGCAACTGACAATTTTATGGCTGAACCCTTTGTTTTGGATGGCGGGTGTTTGCTTTAGCTTGTTCGCCGGTCTTATTGCCGGAAGTTATCCTGCGTTATACTTATCGTCATTCAACCCGGTTAAAGTATTAAAGGGAACATTTAAAGCCGGAAGGTTTGCTGCTGCTCCACGCAAAGTACTGGTCGTTCTTCAGTTTACGGTTTCTGTTATATTGATTATAGGAACCATTGTTGTTTTCAGGCAGGTGCAATTTGCAAAAGACAGATCTGTTGGTTACAGCAAGGAAAAAATGATTGAAGTAAATATGAACAATCGTGAACTGGCTTCACATTACAATGCACTAAGAACTGATTTATTAAACACCGGTGCTGTGTACGACATGAGCGAATCTTCAGGTTCTGTAACTGTTCAATACGGCGGCACTACAAATATATCGTGGAAAGGGAAACTGCCCGATGCAAGACCGTTGGTGATGAGCAACAATATAACACATGATTATGGAAGAACAGTTGGCTGGCAAATAAAGGAGGGCCGAGATTTCTCAAGAAATTTTCCTAATGATTCTGCGTCTGTTATTATAAATGAAGCAGCAGTAAAATTAATGGGCTTTCAAAATCCATTAAATGAATTTATAAAAGCCAATGGAAAAGATTACAGGGTTATTGCTGTTATAAAAGACATGATAAAAGAAGATCCTTTTAAACCAGTTAACCCTTCATACTATAGAATAAATTATAGTGGGGTAAATACCATCAACATAAAACTTTCCGGGCAGGTTAAAATAAGCGCAGCCCTTGTCCAGGTAGAAAACACATTTAAAAAATACAATCCTACCAGTCCGTTTGTATACAATTTTGTTGATGAACTATACGGCAAAAAATTTGAGTATGAAGAACGAATTGGCAAACTGGCTGCATTCTTTGCCATACTGGCCATCTTTATTTCGAGCTTAGGTTTGTTTGGTGTAGCATCTTTTGTAGCTGAGCAACGCACTAAAGAAATTGGTGTAAGAAAAGTATTGGGTGCTACCATCTTTAATGTATGGAAGCTGTTATCAAAAGAATTTATTTTGCTGGTAACAATTTCTCTGCTTATAGCAATACCTGCTGCTTATTATTACATGAACCAATGGTTGCTGAATTATGAATACCGTGCACCATTATCGTGGTGGATATTTGCTGTAGCAGGTTGTGGAGCAATTATGATTACTATTCTTACCGTAAGCTACCAGGCAATAAAGGCTGCAGTGGCTAACCCTGTGAAGTCGTTAAGATCGGAATGACCGAAAATGTGATGAATGTGGGAATGTGATGAATGTAAAAATGAAAGAAATCAGACATCTTAGGAACTACAAATTAGAGACAATGTTCAAAAACTATTTCAAAACAGCCTGGCGCAATCTTGTAAAGAACAGGATGCATTCCTTCATCAATGTGGCAGGACTGTCGGTTGGTATGGCAGTAACAATTTTAATTGGTTTGTGGATATGGGATGAAGTTTCATTCAATTCCAGTTTTGAAAATCATAAAAAACTGGCGCAGGTAATGATGACCCAGGTAATTAGTAACGAATGGGGAACTGATGAATCCTGTGCAATACCGCCTGCGGCAGCAATGCGTTCAAACTATGCTGCTGACGTTAAATATGTATCGCTTGTTTCGGGTCATGAGGATCATATCTTAAAAGTGGACGATAAAAAACTAACAGCAACAGGCTTGTGGGTAGAACATGATTTTCCGGAAATGTTTACTTTAAAAATGGCAGAGGGCCGCCGCGAAGCACTAAAAGATCCTTATTCAGTTTTGCTGAGCCAATCAATGGCAAAAGCACTTTTTGGCAATGATGCTGCTTTGAATAAAACAGTGAAACTTGAAAACGGTCTTGAAATGAAATGCGGAGGAGTGTACAAAGATCTGCCAAAGAACTCCAGCTTCTATGATATCATGTATTTGCTTCCGTGGACAAACAAGCAGAATTGGCGTGCAAAACAAACAGCATGGGACAATCATTGCGCAAGTTTATATGTACAACTTATGCCATCGGCAGATTTTAGTACTACCAATATAAAAATAAAAAACCTGCCAACGAAGCATATTACTGAATGGAAAGAGGAATTGCTCCTGCATCCGGTGGATAAGCTCAATTTGTATACAGAATTTAAAAATGGCCACGCTGCAGGCGGACGTATACAATTTGTATGGTTGTTTGGAATTATCGGAATATTTGTTCTACTGCTTGCGTGTATCAATTTTATGAATCTTAGTACCGCAAGAAGTGAGAAAAGAGCTAAAGAAGTTGGTATAAGAAAGACTATGGGGTCTCTCCGCGGACAATTGATTGGACAGTTTTTAAGTGAGTCATTGCTGGTTGTAATTTTTTCGTTTGTGCTTTCGTTGCTGCTTGTGCAATTGTCATTGCCGTTCTTTAATAATTTGTCCGATAAACAAATGACCATTGCCTGGGCAAGTCCGCTGTTTTGGTTGTTATCGATCAGCTTTACATTGTTTACCGGAATAGTTGCAGGCAGCTACCCGGCGTTTTACCTGTCTTCCTTTGAACCCATAAAAGTTTTAAAAGGTGTATTCCGTACCGGTCGCTTTTCATCATTGCCAAGGAAAGTGCTGGTGGTTATACAGTTCACAGTATCTATTACGCTAATCATCGGAACCATCATTGTCTTCCGGCAGATACAATATGCAAAGAACAGACCTGTGGGGTATAACCGCGATGGCCTGGTAATGGTACCGTTAACACCCAATTTATTTGGCCACTATGATGCTTTGAGAAATGATCTTTTGCAAACAGGTGCTGTGACAAATATGGCAGAATCATCTCAACCTCCTACCCAGTTCAATAATAACAATAGTATTTACTGGAGAGATAAAGACCCCAATCTTGTTGCTTTTTTCAGGAATGTAAATGTGACCAGCGATTTTGGACGCACTATTGGCTGGACAGTTCAACATGGCCGCGATTTTTCACGTGAGTTTGCAGATTCTGCATCTGCAATACTTAATGAAAGTGCTGCAAAAGTTATGGGTTTTAAAAATCCTCTGGGCGAAGTAATAAAATACAACGATAAGAATTTCACCGTTGTGGCGGTTGTAAAAGATATGGTTACCCAATCACCCTATGAACCATTGCAGCCATCCGTATTTTTTTGCAGCGGCTGGATGGGGCTTATTAATGTAAGATTACAACCTGGCATACCGGTTAACAAAGCACTTGCCGCTGTAGCAACTGTTTTTAAGAAATATGGCCCCGATACACCGTTTGAATACAAATTTGTAGATGAATCTTATGCGCACAAATTCTCAAACGAAGTAAGAATCGGCAACCTCGCTACAGTGTTCGCAGTGTTGGCCATTTTTATTTCCTGCCTTGGTTTATTTGGGCTTGCTTCATTTGTGGCTGAACAACGTACCAAGGAAATTGGCGTAAGAAAAGTATTGGGTGCAACGGTGTTTAATCTCTGGAAGATGCTATCGAAAGATTTCGCATTGCTGGTGGTTATCTCCTGTTTTATTGCAATACCGCTTGCCTGGTATTTTTTGGATCAATGGCTGCAGAATTATAATTATCATACGGAAGTATCATGGTGGATTTTTGCTGTTACTATTGTCGGCGCTATGTTTATTACATTACTGACAGTAAGTTTCCAGGCAATCAAAGCGGCATTGGCAAACCCGGTGAAAAGTTTGAGAAGTGAATAGTGAGTTGTGAGTAGTAAGTTGGCATAAATATGGGAATGTGAAAAATGTGGAAGTGTAGTAAATATAAAAAGTAATAAGTAAAGTGTCGAACGAAGGTCTATTTTTTAGGAATAATTGAACTGCACACATCAGACATAAATTGTAAATCCATGTTTAAAAATTATTTTCCCGCAGGGCATTTTGTAAAAATCGCCGTAAGGAACCTAAAAAAAAGTAAAGCGTTTTCTTTTATTAATATTTTGGGGTTGACGATTGGCCTTGCCTGCTGCATGCTCATTGCAGCTTACGTGGTTGATGAACTGAGTTATGATAAATACGCAAAGAATGCATCTCAGATATACCGCATAGAACTCAGTACTGTAAATAATGGCGGTACAGAAAGATATGCAGGCGTGGATGTGGCTGTAGGACAAGGAATGAAAGACGCCTTTCCTGAAATGCAATCGGTAACAAGATTGCTGCCTGCAAGGGAAACATTCATAAAGTATGAAGACAAACAATTTAAAGAACAAAAGCTGGCTTTTGCCGACTCCAATTTCCTGCAATTTTTTTCTATTCCGTGTTTGAAAGGCAAAGCTGAATCGGTGCTGGAAGCGCCAAACAGTATTGTTGTAACAAAAGCATTTGCAAAAAAATATTTTGGCGATGCAGAACCAATAGGCAAAATACTGTTGCTTGGCGCCAATAGTTATAAAGTAACAGGGCTGATTGATCAAGTGCCCAATAATTCTCATTTTCATTACGATGCATTTATTAGCATGTCTTCAATGCATCTTACTGCACACACGTGGAGCAATGTTGGATTCTACACTTACGTACTACTGAATAAAAATGCCGATCCGGCCAAACTGGAAGCAAAATTTCCGGGCCTGGTTGCAAAATATGTGGTGCCGGAAATTATGAACGATATGGGTGTAGGTTTAGCAGAAGCTCAAAAATCAGTAAACACTTTTGTGTTTTCACTTCAGCCGCTCTCACGCATTCATTTGTTTGCCAATTCTAAATATGAGCTGGAAGCAAACGCAGATATAAAGTACGTGTATATTTTCAGCGCACTGGCGGCATTTATTCTATTGCTTGCCTGCATCAATTTTACAAATCTTTCTACAGCACGTTCCGCTAAAAGGGCCAGGGAAATTGGTATCCGTAAAGTAATGGGATCAGAAAAAAGACAATTGGTGATCCAGTTTTTAACGGAGTCGCTGGTATTGGCCTGGTGCGCTGTACTATTCGCAGTTGTAATTGTTTTTCTGTTATTGCCGCTTTTCAATCAGCTTTCCGGCAAACAAATTGATTTTTCATTTTTCTATAATTACAAATCTGTTATTATTATTACAGCGCTGGGTACACTTGCAGGTGTACTTGCAGGTATTTATCCGGCTTTCTTTTTATCTTCTTTCAATACCATTAAAGTTTTAAAAAGTGCTTCTGTAACCAGCACCAGCCACAAAAGCCCGCTGCGCACCGGTCTTGTGATATTTCAGTTTGCAGTGTCAACGGGATTAATCATTGCTACAATGATAGTGTACCAGCAATTGCATTATATGCAGGATAAAAAACTGGGTTATGAGAAAGAACAAGTTTTATACCTGCAGGATATGCATGTTATTGGCAACGGGGATGTACAAACAAGTTTTAAGGAATCATTGCTAAAAGACAGCCGCATTGTAAGCGCCAGTGTTGGTACAGATGTACCGGGTAATACTTCAATGGATGGAACCGAAGCATATCCGAATGAAAAAAGAGAGGGCGAAACAGGCGCGGAAATCCACATCAATATATTTCATGTAGATTATGATTATGTGCCTACACTCGGCATAAAGATGGCGGCCGGCCGGAATTTTTCAAGAGAATTCCGCACAGATTCTTTTGCAGTAGTTATTAATGAAGCTGCGGTTCGCGATTTGGGTTGGAGTGGCACCAATCCCATTGGAAAAACGGTTATAACCTCGGGTCAGCATTCTTATAACGTTATTGGTGTTATGTCGGATTTTCATTACGCTTCAGTAAAACAAAAAATTGCGCCGCTGATGATGCGGTTGGGCACCGGCTACCGCACAGGGCTTATAGTAAAAGTAAAAACAGCAGATATAAAAAACCTGCTGGCTGATGTAAAAAAGCAATGGGATGCGGCAAGCCCTGGTTCTCCTTTCTCTTATTATTTTCTGGATAATAAGTTTGCCGCATTGTACAGTGCGGAGCAAAAGACAGGGCAGATTTTTACTGTGTTTTCTATTGTGGCGATTGTTATTGCGTGCATGGGTTTATTTGGTTTGGCCACTTACAGCACGCAACAACGTGCAAAAGAAATAGGCATACGAAAAATTTTTGGTGCCTCGGTACAGAATGTACTGCTGCTGATAGCAAAAGAGTTTTTGATTCTTGTAGGTGTTTCATTGCTGATTGCAATACCCGTTACATGGTGGGGCATGTACAAGTGGTTGCAGGAATTTGCTTACCGCATACATATTAATGGGTGGATCTTTTTAGCAGCGGGCATTATGGCGCTGGCCATTGCGCTGGCAACTGTAAGCTTTCATGCCATAAAAGCAGCGATAACAAACCCGGTGAAATCGTTGAGATCGGAATGATCGAAAATGTGATGAATGTGGAAATGTGGAAATGAAAAAAATCAGACATCGTAGGAACTACAAATTAAAGACAATGCTAAAAAACTATTTCAAAACCGCCTGGAGAAACATTGTAAGAAGCAAAGGCTATAGTGCACTTAATATTTTCGGACTGGCTACTGGGATGGCCGTGGCCTTGCTAATAGGTCTTTGGGTATTCAATGAATATTCATACGATAAATTTTTGCCGGAATACCAGCAACTGTACAGGGTGCAGCGCAATTTCAACAGCAATGGAGATACGTTGACTTTCTCTTCCACATCGCTGAAACTGGCAGAAGCGCTGAGAACGCAGGTACCAGAGATAGAATATGTATCGGAAAGTGATGGCATAAATCCGCATGGGTTGATGGTGGGCGACAAAAAATTTTACCTCGAGGGGGGCATATTGGGTGGTGATTTTCTGAAGATGTTTCAATACCCGTTGTTGCAGGGAGATGCCCGTACAGTAATGCAAGACCCCTACTCTATTGTGCTGACCGCTTCTACCGCAAAAACATTGTTTGGCAATGATAATCCCATCAACAAGATGGTTCGTTTCGAAAATAAAAATGATTTGAAGGTTACCGGTGTACTGAAAGATTTACCTGATAACTCAACATTTAAATTCGGTTACCTCATTCCTTTTAGTTATTTGGATCAAACCCAGAACGGGATGAAAGAAAACCGGGCCGGTAGTTATGGCAATAATTCATTTCGTATTTATGTAAAACTGAAACCAAACATTGCCAATGCACAGGTGGCCCCGAAAATCAGGAATATTGAACATATTGAGACCGGCAGTTATAATGCAATGCATTCTTATGTAACACTGCAACCGCTGGCACGCTGGCATTTGTACAGTAATTATGTAAATGGCAAAGACACTGAAGGCTTTCTTGAATACGTAAGAATATTTGGCATTATTGGCATACTGGTGTTATTAATAGCCTGTGTCAATTTTATAAACCTGGCCACTGCACGTTCAGAAAAAAGAGCAAGGGAAGTAGGCGTAAGAAAAGCAATCGGTTCTTTACGCAACGATTTGATTTTTCAGTTTTTAACGGAATCTTTTTTAATTACACTGATTGCTGCCTTGTTTTCTATTCTTATTGTACAACTTTGTTTACCCGCATTTAATACCCTTACCGGCAATCAAATCAGGATACCTTATACAAGTGCAGGTTTCATCGTTACAATTATCACCTGCGTCTTTATAACTGCATTTCTTGCAGGCAGCAGACCAGCATTTTATCTTTCTTCTTTTGAGCCCGTAAAAGTGCTGAAAGGAACAATGCAAATTGGTAAAGCTGCCACGCTTCCCAGGAAAATGCTGGTGGTATTGCAGTTCTCCTGTTCCATTGCACTCATCATCAGTACAGTCATCATTTACCAGCAAATACAATATGCAAAAAGCAGGCCCTCTGGTTATGATTTAAACAGGCTGATGGCGTCAGATATGAACAGCGATCTGAAAAAAAATTATACCGCACTTAAAAATGAACTGATTCAGAAAGGAATTGCTTCGAGTGTAACAAGTGCCACCAGCCCTGCTACCGATGTATGGTGGCATTCTGCTGTAGACGAATGGCCGGGAAAAAATCCGGGCGAAAATATAGAGATGGCTACCGTTAAAATTACCGAAGATTATTTTAAAACACTTGGGATGGAATTGCACGAAGGAAACAATTTCAAAAATGGTGATGATAGCACAAGTGTTATTTTTAATGAAACTGCAATGAGGATGATGCGGCTAAAAAATCCGGTTAACCAGCTTGTCAACTGGCAGGGACATCAATTAAAAATCATTGGCGTTGTAAAAGACGCATTGATGGTAACGCCATTTGCTGCTGCAGACCCTACTATGTTTTTAATAGAGCCCGATCCAAAATATAATCTTATGTACCGGCTTACACCAAATATTAAAACACAGGATGCTGTTGAGCAACTTACCGCAATATTTAATAAATACAACCCCGCTTACCCATACATCTACAGGTTTGCGGATGAAAACTACGCCAACAAATTCAAACAGGAAGTGCTGATAGGAAAACTGGCAGGCATTTTCGCAAGCCTTGCTATTTTCATTTCGTGTCTTGGTTTGTTTGGATTGGCCGCTTATGTAGCAGAGCAAAGAACAAAAGAAATTGGCATCCGCAAAGTATTGGGTGCAACAGTAAGCCAGGTTTGGCTGCTGTTGTCAAAAGATTTTATTGTGCTGGTTTTAATCAGTTGTGTAATTGCCACACCCATTGCTTTGTATTTTTTACAGGGCTGGTTGCAAAAATATGATTATCGTATCAGCATCGGGCCGGGCATATTTATTTTATCGGCACTGATGGCGATTGTAATAACCATCATCACTATTAGTTTTCAGGCAATAAAAGCGGCGTTGGCAAACCCGGTAAAGAGTTTAAGGAGTGAGTAGGGATGTCTGATGTCGGATGTGGAGATGTCTGATATCAGTATATCGTAGCGCAAAAGCAATTGAAGAAGCTTTATAAATGAGAATGAAAATGTTGATTGTAATTTTTTTAGGTGATCATAAATGAAGAAATCAGACATCATAAAATCAGACATCACACATAAATAATTTTATGCTAAAAAACTATTTCAAAACTGCCTGGCGCTCTATTGTTCGATATAAGATGTACAGCAGTCTTAATATACTGGGACTTGCATTGGGCATTGCATCCTGTATCATTATCTTTTTGGTGGTGAAGTACGAACTGAGCTATGATAGTTTTAATAAGAAAGCAGATCGTATCTACCGCGTTACACTAAACGCTATTGATTTTAACCCGAGCGTTTCCATGGCTATTGCACCTGCCATGCGCACCAGTTTTCCGGAAATAGAACAGGTATCGCAGGTATGGCACCAGGGCGATGGACAGATGATGATTGGGCAAACCAGGTATAAAGAAAAAAACTGGGCCTACGCAGATGCGCAGTTTCCAAAAATATTTGATTACGAATGGCTGAAAGGAAATGCTGCCACCGCACTTGCAGAACCCAATACCGTTGTGCTTACACAATCCATGGCAACAAAATATTTTGGCGATAAAGATCCGATGGGGCAAATCGTTAAACTGAATAACGAACATACATTAAAAGTAACCGGCGTAATTAAAGATGTTCCCGGCAATACAACTTTTCCATTCACATTCCTGGTTTCATTTGAAACCGTAAAAGAAGATGTAAAAGGAATGATGAATAATTTTTACGCCATTGCCGGTGGCAATTGTTATATACTGGTGCCGCCGGGTTTTGATATTGAAAACATTCACAAAAGAATTCCGGCATTTATTGAAACACATTGGGGAAAAGATATTGCCAAAGAAGCAAGATTGCCGCTGCAACCGCTGCGCCAAATTCATTTCGACCAGCGGTATTTAAACCAGGGCGTAACGCCAACAACATCTAAGGAAAGTTACCTGGCGCTGGCAGCCGTGGCGGTATTTATTATAATTATTGCCTGCATCAATTTTATAAATCTTGCAACTGCACAAGCCATCCGTCGTGCAAAAGAAATTGGCGTAAGAAAAGTATTGGGCTCTAACCGCTCTCAGCTGGTTGGCCAGTTTATGGGAGAAACAGCATTAATGGTGGTGTTTGGTTTAATGATTGCTTTGCTGGCAGTTGTATTGTTTCTTCCGCAACTTGCGGTGTGGCTGGATATGAAAATTACCATACAGCAACTGGCAACGCCCGGCACCATTGCATTAATTGCAGGCATTACCATTATTATGATTTTACTGGCCGGCCTCTACCCTGCTTTTATTCAATCTGCATTTAACCCCATACAATCTTTAAAAAGCAGGCAAATGTCTTCTGCCGGCAGCCTGTCATTGCGCAAGGGCCTGGTAGTTGTACAGTTTGCAATTTCGCAGGCAATGATTATAGGTACACTGGTAGTTGCTTACCAGATGAATTTTTTTAAAAACCAAAATCTCGGTTTTGATAAAGATGCTGTTATTTCTATTGGCATACCAGACAAGGCGAAACGTGATGTGCTGCTGCAGCAATTAAAAAGCAATCCCGGTGTAAAAGATGTAAGTCTTGCATTGGGTTCGCCGGTAGTGTCGCGTGCATGGACAGACTTTAGTGCGCCAGACCTGGGTTTCACCAAAAACGATGTAACAGAACTGAAAATTGGTGATGAGAATTATATAAAGATGTTTAAGCTGACAATGTTGGCAGGCGATCCGCTTACGAAAAAAGCGGATAAGGATACAAACTACCAGGCAGTGATAAACGAAACGATGCTGCAGGAGTTTAATATTACCGATCCCAAAAAAATACTCAATAAATATATTATGGTGAATGGCTGGCACACGCAGGTGATTGGTGTGATGCAGGATTTCCAGGCAGAATCAAAGCATAAAAAAAGAAGGCCCTGTGTGCTGATGTACTATCCCGACGCGTTTGTATCGGCCTGTATAAAATTGCAACCGGTAGGTATGACAAATACCATAGCCCGGATTGACAAAGAATGGTCGGCAATGTTTCCGGATCAAATGTTTCAATATGAATTTCTGGACGATCACATAGCCAATTGGTACAAACAGGAAGAGAAGCAGTACACGGCATTTAAACTGTTTGCCGGTATTGCTATTTTAATTTGTTGTCTTGGTTTATACGGACTGGTAGCTTTTGCTGCTGCGCAACGCACCAAGGAAGTTGGTATTCGCAAAGTGCTGGGCGCATCGCTGGGCAGTATTGTGTATTTGTTCTCAAAAGAATTTGTTGTATTGATTGTATTGTCTTTTTTGATTGCCGGGCCGCTGGCTTATTATGCAATGAACAACTGGTTGCAGAATTTTGCTTACCAGGTGCATCTTAATGCAGGTATATTTATCATTGCTATACTTGTCTCTGTTTTTATTGCTGGTGTCACCATCGCATTCCAGTCTGTAAAAGCGGGGTTGGCAAACCCTGTGAAGTCTTTGAGGAGCGAGTGAAGGAAAATGTGAAAGTGTGGTAATGTGAAAAATGTGAAAATAAAAGACAAGAATGCGTGATAGTAGAAATAAACCCGAAGGGTTGTTATTAATATAGAATGGGAAATTTGAGATATATAAAAACCCTGAAAGGGTGATATCAGTTCGTTGATTTGAAACAGCAGGTTCCTGTAATTTATAAACCGAAAGCTCAAAAAAAATATGGCGTACAAGTGAGTGACACAACGATGCTGCCATGAAAACAAATGCTGGTCTAAAAAAAATATTGTAAGCACCAAATCTAATTCTGAATTATTAAATACTGCCCTTCATGATAAAAAACTATTTAAAAATTGCCTGGCGCAATCTTATTAAAAACAGGGTTTCCTCTGTTGTGAATATCGGCGGCCTTACGGTTGGTATTGCAGTAGCATTACTAATAGGTTTGTGGATATATGATGAGTTATCATTTAATACCTATCATAAAAATTATGACAGGATTGTGCAGCTAACCGTCAAGGGACGTGATGCCAAATATGGCTTGTATGTTAGTGGCAGCGTACAATACCCGTTTGCTACCGAAATGCAAACTACCTACAAGGATAATTTTAGTGAAGTGGTAAGAACGATGAGGGCTGAAATGATTCTTTCCATGGGTGAAAAGAAACTTTCTGCCAGCGGACACTTTATGGATATTGGTGCGCCCGGGATGCTTACGCTAAAAATGCTGAAAGGCAACCGGACCGGTTTAAAAGACCCCTACTCAATTATATTATCTGCATCTGTTGCCAAAGCTATTTTTGCGGATGCAGATCCCATGAATAAAACAATCTCGCTCAATAATAAAACGGATGTAAAAGTAACCGGCGTGTATGAAGATCTGCCGCAGAATACAGAATTTAAGAATACCAAGTTTATTGCTCCCTGGTCACTTTGGGAATCACAGAATGATTGGGTGCACGGGCGGGCGTTGAACGACTGGAACAATCATTTTATACGATTATACGCAGCTATAAAACCAGGTTTGAATATTGAAACTGTTAACAACAATATTAAAGATGCTGAACTAAAAAACGTCCGGGGCATAGACGAATACAAAGAAGATGCGGCAAGAAACCCCCAGGCTATTGCGTACCCCATGAGCAACTGGCACCTTCGCCCCTTTGCCAGGGGTGGTCAAAACATTCTTACAGACGATAAGCAACTGCGAATGGTTTGGATGGTGGGTATTATTGGAATGTTTGTTTTGCTGCTCGCTTGTATCAATTTTATGAACCTTAGTACGGCACGGTCGGAAAAGCGGGCCAAAGAAGTAGGGATCCGTAAAACAATTGGTTCAATGCGCAAACAACTTATCTACCAGTTTTTAAGCGAATCATTTCTTGTTGTAGTTATTTCGTTTGCACTTGCCTGTTTGGTGGTGGCTATTTCATTGTCGTGGTTCAATGATATGGCGGGTAAAGAAATGGCGATGCCCTGGACAGATACTAATTTCTGGATGATCAGTCTTGGCTTTGTTTTTATTACTGGCTTACTGGCGGGCAGCTACCCTGCATTTTATTTATCATCCTTCAAACCAATAAAAGTATTGAAAGGAAATTTTCGTGTGGGCCAGTTCGCCTCCATGCCCCGGAAAATACTGGTGGTAATGCAATTTACCGTTTCTGTTGCGTTAATTATTTGTACGATTGTTGTGTACCGGCAATTGCAGTTTGCAAAAGATCGGCCGGTTGGGTACACACGCGAAGGGTTGATTGCCATCAATATGAAATCAGCCGATTTTTATGGCAGGTACAATATTTTCCGAAAAGAACTCCTGAATACTGGCGTGGTAAACGAATTTTCAGAATCAATGGGCAAGCCAACAGAACTTGCTTCCGGCAACTCCGGCTTCGAATGGAAAGGGAAAGATCCTAACCAGGACGCAAATTTTGGAACCATTGCAGTAACGCATGAGTTTGGAAAGACAGTTGGGTGGCAGTTTACAGATGGCCGCGATTTTTTAAGTAATATGCCCACTGATTCTTCAGCAGTTGTCATCAATGAGTCGGCCGCAAAATTTATTGGCCTCAAAAATATTGTGGGTGAAAATCTTACCTGGACGTTTCATGAATCAAAACAAACTTATACCGTGGTTGGCGTTATTAAAGATATGCTGATGGAATCGCCCTATAGTGACGTTGCGCCAACAGTGTATTTTATAAAATCGCTGAATGGTGGAGTTAGCGTAATGAATATCCGAATCAACCCGACCGTTCCAATGAACCAGGCTTTGACAAAAATAGAAGCAGTATTTAAAAAATTGATCCCCGCCGCGCCGTTCGATTATAAGTTTATCGACCAGGATTACCAATTGAAGTTTGCAACAGAAGAACGCATTAGCAAACTGGCCCGCTTTTTTGCCATACTGGCTATATTTATTTCCTGTCTTGGTTTGTTTGGTCTTGCATCTTTTGTAGCAGAGCAACGTACCAAAGAAATTGGTGTAAGAAAAGTATTGGGTGCTACATTGTTTGATTTGTGGAGATTGTTATCAAAAGAATTTGCCATGCTGGTAATCATTTCCCTGTTTATTGCTGTGCCGGTTGCGTATTATTTTATGCACAACTGGCTGCAAAATTACCAGTACAGGGTTTCATTGTCTTGGTGGATATTTGCAGCAGCGGGAATTGGCGCATTAGTCATCACTTTGCTGACAGTAAGTTTCCAGGCAATAAAAACAGCGTTGATGAACCCGGTGAAGAGTTTACGAAGTGAGTGAAGTCGTGAGTCATGAGTCGATAATCGTGAGTAAAACAATCTCTGTGCTGCTTTGTGTTCAACCTGCCTCCGTGGTTATAAATATTATAGAATTTAAGCCATTACTAACAGGTAATAGCTAACGGCTAACAGCTGAAAGGTTGTATCGAAACCGTACACTTCCTGTATCGATAACGAACTTCCTCGTACTAAAGCCGGTTATAGTGTTTTGTTAATCAAAGTCTTGGAAAAAGGCATAGTATTGGTCGTTTTTGAACAGCTCCTCCAATCAAAATCAAACTACTATGCTTAAAAGCTACTTCAGTGTTGCCTTTAGAAATTTCTGGCGCAATAAAACCTTTTCGCTTATTAATATTTTTGGCCTCGCTATTGGCATCAGTGCTTCTCTTGTTATTTTCCTGATTGTACAGTATGATTTTAGTTTCGACAAGTTCCATAAAGACGACAAGCGCATTTATCGTGTTGTTTCCAATTTTGTTTTTGGTGGAGAAGCATTCAGCAATTCAGGGATTACTTCACCCATGCCTAATGCATTGCGCAAAGAAGCTACCGGACTTGAACTTGTAGTGCCTTTGCGAACAGCTGATGACGATACCAAAGTTAGTATTCCATCAAAAGGTGTAACCCAGCCTGCTGAATTTAAAAAACAAAAACTGGTAGTGTTTGCAGATGAAGCCTATTTCCGCCTTATTGATTATACATGGCTGGCAGGTTCTGCAAAAACTTCTTTGCAGCAACCTTACCAGGTTGTATTGACAGAAAGCATTGCAAAAAAATATTTTCCAAATATACAGCCAACTGATATTGTTGGCAACGAAATGTATTTCAACGATACTGTTAGAACAACGATTAGCGGCATTGTAAAAGATATTCCCTATCATACTGATTTTGCATTTACAATATTTATCTCCCGTACCACACTGGAAAACACCAAACTTAAACCAGACGATTTTGATGAATGGAACAATACAAATTCTGCATCTCAATTATTGGTAAAACTTTCTCCCGGTACCACTGTTGCATCAACAGAGAAAAATATACTTGCCATTTACGACAAATACCGTAAAAAAGAAGCAGACGACAATAGCAAGACTTCTTATGGGTTGCAACCTTTAAACGATATTCATTTTAATGCCAAATACGGAAATTATACCGATCACATGGCACATAGGCCAACGCTTTATGGATTGCTTGCAGTAGCAGCATTTTTGTTGTTACTGGGCTGTATCAATTTTATAAATCTTACTACGGCCCAGGCATCGCAAAGGGCCAAAGAAATTGGTATCCGCAAAACAATGGGCAGTTCAAAAAGTCAGTTGATACTGCAATTCCTTTCTGAAACATTTTTCATTACATTTGTTTCTACCATTCTTTCCATAGCATTTACACCATTGCTATTAAAAATATTTGCAGATTTTATTCCCGAAGGACTTCATTTTAATTTAACAGAACAGCCTTCAATTATACTATTTCTTATTTCGCTTATCGTAGTTGTTACATTGCTATCGGGTTTTTATCCGGCTATGATTTTATCCGGCTTTAAACCAGTGCTTGTTTTAAAGAATCAGGCATATAGCAATACAGGTCAATCACGAAGTGCATTTTTGCGTAAAACGCTCACCGTTTCCCAATTTGTAATTGCACAGGTATTTATAATTGCCACCATTCTTGTAAGCAAGCAGATCAGTTACACTTTGAATAAAGATCTAGGCTTTAAAAAAGATGCTATTATAACATTTTCTACCAGTTGGAAAGACAAAGATCAAAACCATAAAAAAGTAATGATGGATAAACTAAGATCTATTCCCGGAATAGAAATGATTAGTTTATCTACAAGCGCACCAAGTTCACACAATGTATGGTCTAGTTCCATGAAGTATAAAGATGGAAAGAAAATGCTTGAAAATGATGTGCAGCTTAAAATGATTGATACCAACTATTTCTCTTTGTTTAAGATGAAGTTGGTTGCAGGAACCCAACTCTTGTACAGCGACACATTAAATGGCATAATCATCAATGAAACTTATAGCAAAATACTTGGTTTCCGTAACGCACAAGAAGCTGTTGGAAAGAATATTGAATTTAACAATAAACAGGTACCTATTGTTGGTGTAGCGGCAGATGTTTACCAACTGTCTTTGCACGAAAAAATAAAGCCATCGGCCTATTTGAATGATAAAAAGAACAGCCGCACATTTTGTGTTGCATTAACACCACAAAATGAAGCCGGTACCTCATGGAAATCTTCTATTGCAAAAATTGAAAAATCATGGAAGGAAATTTATCCAAATGATGATTTTGAATATGCATTCCTCGATGAAACCATCGCTAAGTATTATACAGCAGAAAAGCATATCAGCAGCCTGCTGATATGGGCAACAGGATTAGCCATTTTTATCAGTTGCCTCGGTTTGCTGGGTCTTGTTATTTACATTACCAACCAGCGTACAAAAGAAATTGGTGTAAGGAAAGTTGTTGGCGCATCAGTTACGCAATTAATAACATTATTATCGAAAGATTTTTTAAAACTGGTATTGATTGCTTTTGTAATAGCTGTACCGGTAGCCTGGTGGGGATCTTATAAATGGCTGCAAAATTTTGCTTACAGAACAAACATCAGTTGGTGGATATTTTTATCTGGCGGTATGATTATGTTTTTAATGGCCATCGTTATACTTGTTGCAAGAACATTTAAAGCAGCAAATGCCAGCCCGGTTGAGTCGCTTAGGACGGAATAAAGTCATTAGCTATTAGCTTTTAGCTATTAGTTAAACAAGTATAATATTAATCACTACCGTTAGCTAACGGCTAATGGCTAAAAGCTAATAGCTACCATGATAAAAAACTATTTCAAAATAGCCCTGCGGAACCTCTGGAAAAACAAAGTGTATTCTGCCATTAATATTACAGGCCTTGCCATTGGTATTGCAGCCTGCATTATGATAATGCTGTTTGTATTGTATGAAAAGAGTTTCGACAATATTCATAAGAAAAATGTATACCGCTTAAATGAAGTGCAGAAGTTCCCTGGCATGGTATCTTCACAAAAAGTTGGCCTGTCAATGTTTCCAATGGGCCCAACACTTAAAAATGAATTTCCCGAAA
Organism: Chitinophagaceae bacterium; assembly: GCA_044227095.1. Taxonomy (GTDB): domain Bacteria; phylum Bacteroidota; class Bacteroidia; order Chitinophagales; family Chitinophagaceae; genus JACMLD01. The sequence continues at coordinate 4,049,683 of JBGAFV010000001.1, forward strand.
TAAAGAATTTTACAAGGGTGCGCTGGCAGGAAAAATACCAGATGACGTTTGAAGAAAAGCGGGTTTACCTTCCATGGGCTTATTTTGTAGATTCTACTTTTTTACAAATGTTTGATTATCCCCTAATCAAAGGCAACCGGGCAACTGTTCTTGAAAAGCCCAACAGTGCTGTAATTACAGAATCTGCTGCTAAAAAGCTATTTGGCAATGCAGACCCAATGGGAAAAACAATTACACACTACTCTGGTGATACAACAAGTTTTGTTGTTACAGGGGTTATAAAAGATGTTCCTCAAAACTCCCAGCAGCAGTTTGATGCGTTGTTTTCATTTAGTTCTGTATACAAACCCTGGATGTTTAAAAACTGGGGCGGCAACTGGCTGGACACCTATCTTGAACTGGCGCCCAATACCAATACTGCAGTATTGGAAAAGAAATTTCCTGCCTATCTGAAAAAATATATGACCGCCGCAGGCAATAACGATGGCTGGAAGTTTTACGAACTTTTTTTATTGCCACTTAAAGAAGTACATGCAGGCGCTACAGAAATTGGGCTGGATTATCTCAACTACCAGAAGTTTGATAAAAAATATACCAACATATTTTTTGTAATTGGTGTTATTATATTGCTGATAGCCTGCATCAATTTTATGAACCTGTCTACAGCAAGATCTGCAGAGCGGGCAAAAGAAGTTGGTATAAGAAAAACAATTGGTGCAAGCCGCTGGCAGTTGGCAATTCAGTTTATCAGTGAGTCTGTAATTCTCTCGTTGATTGCATTATTCCTGGCTGTTGGCCTGGTAAAATTGACGCTTCCTTTTGTAAACAGTCTTAGTCAGCGAAATCTCTCTTTGCCATTTTTTTCTGACACATCTACATTTATCACCATTGTCTTAGGATCAATACTAGTAGGCGTCCTTGCAGGCCTCTACCCTGCTGCTTATCTTTCTTCGTTTATACCTGTTAAAGTATTGAAAGGCTCATCTGCAAGCGGTCATAATAAATCGTTATTAAGAAATGTATTAGTGGTTGGCCAATTTGCGAGTGCTATCTTTTTAATGATAGCAACCATATTTGCAGTAAGGCAATTGAATTATATGCAATCGGCCGATGCAGGTTTTAACAGAGAACAGGTAGTTACTGTTCCGTTAGACAATATAACCAGCAAAAAATACGACTTACTCAAAGAGCAATTGCTTGCCAATTCATTGGTGCAGGGCGTTACCGGTGCACAGGATGTTTTGGGCAGTCATCTTGATCAGTCAGGAATAAGTTTCCAGGGCGACGGGCCTAAAAGAGATCTTTCTTCTACGCAGTTGATAGTAGATAACAATTATCTTTCAATGTTTCAATTGAAAGTTGTAGCAGGCAAAAATTTTTCAGAAGATCCAACATTGAACGGCAAAGAATACATTATCAACGAGGCGCTGGCAAAGGAATTGCTGAAAGATTACCCCAAAGCACAAACATCATCGTTACTGGGAAAATATTTTGGTTATGACTCTGCGGGCATTCTCACGGGCAAAATTGTTGGCATTGCAAAAGATTTCAATTTTAATTCGCTGCACCATAAGATTGAAACTATGTTTATGTTCAGTCAGAAAAATTGGGGCTTCAGCAACCTATCGGTAAAAATAAATGGCGCAAAAGCAAATAACGCGATTGCATTTATTGAATCTGTATGGAAACAAAATTTTCCTGATCATCCATTCGAATACCAGTTCCTGGATGATCATTTTGCAGAAGTGTACCGTGCAGATAAACAGGTAAGCAGTGTTGTGGCGGTGCTTGCTTCGCTGGCAATTATTATTTCCTGCCTCGGTTTGTTTGGCCTTGCTTCTTATTCTGCAGAAAGAAGAGTAAAGGAAGTGGGAATACGCAAAGTGCTGGGCGCATCCGTACAAAATATTACTTCCATGCTGTCTAAAGATTTTCTGAAGTATGTTTTAATAGCAACAGTTATTGCATGGCCGCTTGCATGGTTTGCTGTGTATAAATGGTTGCAGGATTATGCCTATCGCATACCTATCAGTTGGTGGATATTTGCGCTGGCAGGTTTTCTGGCATGTTTGATTGCTGTAATTACCATCAGCTTCCAGGCAATAAAAGCAGCAAATGCAAACCCGGTAAAATCTTTGAGAAGCGAATAGAAGAAAGCTACAAGCTGCTAGCTATTAGCTGTTAGCTTCCAGCCTTTAGAAATGCAAAAAGATTATTTGGTGCCAGCATTAGTCCTATATTTAGCATCGTTGCGTCGCACACTTGTACAGTTGTACAATCATATGCCTTATCAGATGAATTTTGCAAATACAAGTTTTGGCTAACAGCTAATTGCTAAAAACTAAAAACTTTCTGCTATGTTCAGGAACTATCTTAAAGTAGCTTTTCGAAGCCTGGTAAAAAGAAAAGGATACACACTAATCAATGTGTTAGGACTTGCCACAGGCATGGCAGTGTGTTTGCTGATTGTTTTGTTTATACAGAGTGAAACCGGCTACGATGCTTTTAATGAAAAAGGTAATGATGTTTATCGTGTAGTGCTCGACCGCAAATACCCTGGCCGTTCTACATCTTACTCAATGATCCCGCAATCTATTGGTGAATCTATTCAACGCGAATACCCGGAAGTATTAGAGAGCACAAGGCTTTTTGATTTTGTTGGTAACGGAACTTTCTTCCTGAAAATTGATGATAAGGCTTTTGAAGAAAAACATGTACTAATAGCCGATTCAAATTTCTTTAAAGTATTTTCTGCAAAATTATTGCAGGGTGATGCGGCAACAGCATTACAAAAACCTAATACAGCAGTTATTACTGAAACAACAGCAAAAAGATATTTCGGTTCTTCAACAGCAGCAATTGGCAAATCATTTCTTACAGATAATGAACAGCATTATATGGTAAGTGCTGTTTGCAAAGACTGGCCGGAGAATTCTCATTTTGCTTTTAACATGCTTCTTTCCTCAGCATCTTTCCCGTTTATTAAAGAACCTAACTATACCGGTTTCTCTGCCCATACATATTTGTTATTGCGTCCGGGTACTACGCCTGCGTCGCTGGAAGCAAAATTTCCGCATGTTATAGACAAATATGTTTCCGGTGCAATAGGCAAGAACTTCAACATGAGTTACCAGCAGTTTATTGCATCGGGCAACGGTTATCATTATTACCTGCAACCGCTTACAAAAATTCATCTTATTTCAGATCTGGAGGGCGAGTTAAAGCCAAACGGCAGTATTAAAGCTGTGTATGTTTTTTCTGTAATCGCCATTTTTATATTGGTGATTGCCTGCATCAATTTTATTAACCTCTCCACTGCTCGTTCTGTAGAAAGGGCAAAAGAAGTAGGCATCCGTAAAACATTTGGTTCAGAAAAAAAATCGCTTATCACGCAATTCCTTTTGGAGTCTGGACTTATCAGTCTTATTAGTATTGTACTCGCTCTTATATTAATTGTGTTGTTGTTGCCATTGTTTAATAAAATTTCCGGCAAAGAATTGAGCATGGCTTATTTTTTTGAACCGGTTAAAATTATACTGCTGTTGGGTTTTGCTATTGCCGTTGGTATCATTGCAGGTCTCTACCCTGCTCTTGTATTATCTTCATTTAAACCAATTGTTGTACTAAAAGGAAAATTTAAATCCAACAAATACGGAATGCTGTTGAGAAACGGCCTCGTGGTTTTTCAGTTTGCCATCTCTGTTATATTAATTATCTGCACTATTGTGGTAAACCGGCAAATGAATTATATGCTGGGCGATAAACTTGGTTTTAGAAAAGACCACATTATTGAAGTAGAGAATACAAATCTGCTGGATAAACAAACACAGGCTTTTCAGAACGAGCTTACGAAAATACCGGGTGTGTTAGGTATTAGTGGAACTTCTTCTCTTCCGGGTCAATCAAATTTCTTTGGTATTAGCTGGCAGCCCGAAGGTGCTAAAGAATCCATGACAGGCAGATCTGTTCTTGCAGATGATCAATATGCTTCGTTGCTAAACATACCAATAAAAGAAGGAAGGTTTTTTTCCAAAGAATTTCTTACAGATTCGCTGGCGGTAGTGCTAAATGAAAAAGCCGTAGAAGAACTGCAATTAAAAAACCCTGTTGGCTCACGGTTAACTACCACCGAGGAAAATTTTAATGCGCCTAATGGTACACCATATTTCTATACTGTGGTGGGCGTTGTAAAAGACTTTCATTACCAGTCGCTGCACCAGAAAATAACGCCGCTTATTTTTATAAATACAACCAAGTTTGGCAACAGGCCGCCTGTAACGGCCATTCGTGTGAGTGCGGATAATTTTGCACCTGCACTAAAAGCAATTGAAGCATCGTGGAAGCAATTTGTTCCGCAGCGGCCATTTCATTACGACTTCCTCGATAAAACGCTGGAGGATCTTTACCATACTGAACAGCGTACGCAACGCATTTTCACCATATTTTCTGTGCTGGCTATTTTCATTGCATGTATAGGGTTACTTGGTCTTGCCGCCTATGCTACACAATTGCGTGTGCGTGAAATAAGCATCCGTAAAATTTTGGGCGCAAGTGCCGGAAGTATTGCCGGTATGTTGTCTGTAGATTTTTTAAAACTAATCATTATTGCAATGGTAGTTGCATTTCCATTAGCGTGGTGGGGTATGCATACATGGCTGCAGGATTTTGCGTACAAAACAAGTATTCAATGGTGGATATTTATGCTGGCAGGCGGGATAGCTGTATTCATTGCAATAATCACCATTAGTTACCAGGCAATAAAAGCTGCAATGGCAAACCCTACGACGAGTTTGAGAAGCGAGTAGCTGGTTATTATTAAATATTTTAACCACGGAGACACAAAGACAGGGAGCTACACAGAAGGCTCCCTCTGTGAAACTTTGTGTTCACAGTGATGCTGTGGTTCAAAATTGGGGACACAGAGTTGTAACAAAACTCAACATTTTTCGTCTTACCTAATGTTGATAAGAGATTTGCCGATGAATGGATTGTGACACAACGATGTTGCCCAAAGAACAAAAGCTGGTATCCTGAAAAATTTAAAAACTACGTTTATAATTAACAGTTAATGGCTAATAGCTAAAGGCTCCCGAAAAAACAACCATGCTTAAAAGTTACCTTAAAATTGCGTTCCGTAAACTGAAGAAAAATAAACTGTATTCGTTTGTAAATATTACCGGGCTAACAGTTGGCATTGTAAGCTGCATGCTTATTGGTATTTACATTGTGCATGAATTGAGCTATGATCGTTTTCATGCCAACGCAGATCGTATTGTTCGTGTAACATCCGAAAGAAATGTTGGAAGTGATATAAGAAAGTATGCCGTTACCGGAACAAAAGTAGGGCCGCAGCTTAAACGGGTATTTCCGGCGGTAGAAGCTTTTACAAGAACAATTAAATATTCATTGATTGTTGCAAAAGATCCTGAAAAAACTTTTACTGAAAAAAATATTTTGTTTGCCGATGCAGACTTCTTCCGCATTTTTTCGTTTCAGCTATTACGGGGCAATGCCGAAACGGTATTAAGCACACCCAATAAAGTTGTTTTGGGTGCAAGTATTGCAAGGAAATATTTTGGCAATGATGATCCTGTTGGCAAATCGTTGCACATTGGCTCACGTGATTATGAAATTACCGGCATCAGCGCTGATGTACCTTCCAACTCACAGGTAAAGTTTGACATGGTACTTTCTTTTACCACTTTACCAGCTTCAACACAGGAAAAATGGAACGAAGCAAATTATATTACTTATCTCTTATTGCATGATGCTGCGCAAATACAACCGTTGGAAAAACAGGAAACAGCGTATATGCAATCTGCAGCAATGAAAAAAGATTATGAAGCCAGCGGTAATGAGTACCTGATCTTTCATATGGAACCGTTGCTGAGCGTCCACCTGCATTCGGCACTCGACGGGCTTGAGCCTAATGCCAATATCATCTACATTTATGTATTAGGCATTGTGGCATTATTGATTCTTGTTATTGCTTGTGTAAATTATACCAACCTCGCTATTGCACAATCTTCATCGAGAAGTATAGAAATAGGTATCCGCAAAGTTTTAGGCGCAAAGCGAAAACAATTGTTTGGGCAATTTATTGGTGAAGCAGGATTGTTGATTTTTACGGCGCTGGTTTTAGCGTTTCTTATTTCCATTATGTTGCTGCCTGTCTTTAACAATGTTTCCGGCAAATCATTTTCTTCCGCTTCATTAATACGGCCACTTCCTGTACTGGCAATGTTATTATTTGGTGCATTTATCAGTCTAGTATCCGGTGCTTATCCGGCTCTTGTGTTATCCAATACAAAACTCACCAGTATTTTAAAATCAGGTTTTCATTTTACGTCGTCTGGTGGTAATCTTCGCAAATCCCTTATTGTATTTCAATTTGTGATTTCTATATTCCTGATGATTGCTACAATCGTTATCCTGCAGCAATTGTCTTTTATTAAGAACAGGGATATTGGTTATGATAAAGACCAGGTTTTGGTATTGCCCATTGACGCGAAAATAAGATCGCAATACCAGTCGCTTAAAACTGCTATAGAATTGAACCCGCAAATAAAAAGTGTAAGCGGGGCCTATGAAACGCCTGTTTTTGTACAATGGGGAGATTACGCAAGCTTAAGTGCTAATGGCTCCGGCGATAAAAATATCGCGATAAATGCAATGCCGGTGCAGCTTGATTTTATTAAAACACTTGGGTTGCACATTATAGCAGGAGAAGATTTTACACGAAGCGATCTTGCGTTAATGGATACCAGCAACAATTATAAAAACTATCGCACTACTTATATTATAAATGAAAAGGCAGCAAAAGATTTTGGATGGACAGCACAGCAGGCTATAGGAAAAACAATTTATAAAGGTTCTCCCGGAATGGTAAAAGCTGTTGTAAAAGATTTTAATTATGCTTCATTGCATGAGCCTGTGGGTAACATGATACTGTTTCCCGATACTTCGCTAACCCAGGAAATGTATGTAAAAGTGCAGGGGAAAAATATTGCCAGCAACATAGCTTTTTTGCAATCTGTATGGAAAGAACGGGTAAACAACCGTCCGTTTGAGTATCGATTCCTCGATGATGATTATAATGCATTGTATGTAACAGAGCAAAATAGTGCACAGCTTTTTGGCGCATTTGCGTTTATAGCGGTTTTGCTGGCTTGTCTTGGCTTGTTTGCATTGGCAGCGTATGCTACAGTGCAGCGTACAAAAGAAATTGGTATAAGAAAAGTGTTGGGGGCAAACGTAATGCACATAACCACCCTTGTATCAAAAGAGTTTTTACAACTGGTAGCTATTGCTATTGTTATAGCATCGCCCCTTGCCTGGTACGCATCGTACAAATGGCTGGAAGGTTTTGCATATCGCATCAATATACAACCCTGGATATTTGTTGCAGCTGGTGTATGTTCTGTAATAATAGCATTAGCCACTGTTTCTTTTCATGCAATAAAAGCAGCGCTTACAAACCCGATTAAGAGTTTGAAAACAGAATAGGCAATGTGAAAATGTGATAGTGTGGAAATAAAGAATTTCTGATGTTGTGATGTAGTGATTTGTATGCAGGTAATTCCTTAAAAAATCCCGAAATCACCCAATCTCAAAATCAGCAATAAACTCGCTCGCGAAAGCTTAAATTATCCAGTAAAAAAATAGTCCGGTAGCGCACAGCCAAGTGTCCGTTTTCGTACACTTTAACCTCTCCTCTCCTGCTGAAACCAGCCACCAGTAAGGATTACAGCATTGGCACAACTGTTGAAAAACAACTGGGCAGTGGTCTTTTGCCCAGCTGTAAAAAACTAGCTTAGTAGACCAGATGCTGGTGAAAGATTTAACGATGAATTAAATGCTACGTCCGCCCGGCTAAGCCATTCGGACGTGCAACAATGCTACCTGAAGTTCAAATGCTTGTATCATAAAACACTAACAGCTAGAAAAATAAAACTATGCTAAGAAGCTATTTCCTTATTGCATGGCGGAACATCCGCAGGCATAAAATCTACACAACAATCAATGTGCTTGGCCTTGCGTTGGGTATGACGTGTTGCCTGTTTATATTTTTATGGGTGAAGGATGAAAAGTCTGTTGACAATTTTAACAGTGATGGAAAAAATGTTTATTCAGTTTACCAATCAGTAACCGCTAACGGAAAAACAGAAGGTTCTTATTCAACACCGTTGAAAATAATTACAGGACAAAACTATCCGTCTTTTTTATTAGAGAATATTCAAACTTCAGTTCCGGAAATTAAACACCAGGTGTATTATACCACAGGCTACGAGCTTCCCTGGGGACATGCAGAAACATTTCAGCTTGGCGAAAAAAAATTAAAACTTGAAGGTGCACGTGCCGGTCAGGATTTTTTCAAGATGTTTGATTTTCCACTAATTGAGGGAAATGCAGATAATGCATTGAAAGATTTAACCGGTGTTGCCATATCGCATAAGATGGCAAACCTGTTTTTTGCAAATACACATGATGCTATAGGAAAAACATTGCGCTATGAAAACCGCCAGGATTTTATTGTAACTGCTGTGTTTGAAGATTTGCCTGCGCAAAGCACATTCCGGTTTGATTTTTTATTTAATTGGGAAGCGCAAAAAAAGTTATTGTCATGGGCTTCAAACGATTTTCAATCTTATGTTCAGCTTACAGACAAAGCAGATCCTAAACATGCAGCTATTGCCATTAATACATTTTTAGCGCCACGCCTGGATAAACTGGAAGGTGTGAAAATACAAATGGGCTTGCAGTATTTTGGTGATAAATACCTGCACAGTAATTTTGTAAATGGTGTGCCGGAAAACGGAAGGATTGAATATGTACGCATATTCAGTGGAGTAGCAATTTTTATATTGCTGATTGCCTGCATCAATTTTATGAACCTTGCCACTGCACAATCTGTAAAACGTGCAAAAGAAGTAGGACTGCGCAAAGTAGTTGGGTCGAGCCGTGCTAACTTAATTGGACAATTTTTTGGCGAGTCGCTGGTATTTGCTTTATTATCAATGGCTGTATCATTATTGCTAATTGCTTTCTTTCTTCCCGCATTTAATCATTTTACAGGAAAAGAAATTGCGTTGCCATTTGCTCAATATTCTTTCTGGTTGCTGATGATATCAGTTGTAATTATCACCGGCATTATAGCAGGCAGTTATCCCGCATTATATCTTTCGGCGTTACAACCAGTGCGTATTTTAAAAGGTGTTGTAAAATTTTCACGCGGGGCAACATGGTTTAGAAAAAGCCTTACTGTCTTTCAGTTTGCGCTTTCTATTATTCTGTTGGTAACCACCATTGTAATAACACGCCAAACCAATTACGTACAAAACACCAACCTTGGTTACAATAAAGAAAACCTTATCTACACCCGCATTGAAGGCGAACTTGTAAATGAGAATAAATATTTTCTCTTTAAAAACAAACTGGCAGGCATGCCGGGCATAGCACTTGTAGATCGCAGCAGCGAAGCACCGCATACTATGGATTTTGTAGTAACAGATGCTATCAATTGGGAAGGCAAACAGAAGAATGCCAATGTTGGTTTTAAACCATCATCTGTTGGATTAGATTTTCTGCAGCTAATGAATTTAAGTGTTGTGTCTGGCCGTGGTTTTTCGCGAGATATTGCTACGGACTCTACAGATGCTTTTATGGTAAATGAAGAAGCTATAAAACAAATGGGTTTGAAAGATCCAATTGGCAAATGGATTTCTGCATGGAAAAAGAAAGGGCATATTATAGGTATACTCAAAGATTATCACACCCAATCATTGCGTGAGCCAATAAAACCAGTAATCGTAGATGTGAAAGAATATGAAAATTTTGGTGTGTTAATTGTTCGCACTAAGCCCGGCCAAACAAAAGAAGCATTGGCAAGTATTGGTGCTGTGTACAAAGAGATCAATCCTAATTTTCCTTTTGCTTACCAGTTTATTGATGAGGAATACAAAAAGCTATACAGCAATGAACTGATTATTTCAAGTCTTTCTGTATTGTTTGCAACGCTGGCCATTGTTATTTCATGTCTTGGTTTGCTTGGCCTGGTTATGTTTTCTGCAGAACAACGTGTTAAGGAAATTGGTATTCGCAAAGTGCTGGGTGCATCTTTAACAGAGATAGTGGCATTATTCTCCAAAGATTTTTTAAAACTGATACTAATAGCATTTTTAATTGCGGCGCCGTTGGGTTGGTTGGGTATGCACAAATGGTTGCAAAATTTTGCTTATCGGGTAGATATTTCCTGGTGGATATTTGTTCTTGCAGCAAGTGTGTCTTTAATTACAGCATTGGCAACTGTATGTTACCAGGCTATTAAGGCAGCAAATGCAAACCCGGTGAATTCTTTGAGAAGCGAGTGAAGGAGAAGCTGCTAGCTGTCCCTGTATTACAATAAAAGCCTTAGCTAATGGCTAAAAACTAAAAGCTGTTCTTTATGATTAAAAATTATTTCAAAATAGCCTGGAGAAATCTTTTAAGAAACAAAGCATTCTCATTTATAAATATCCTTGGTTTATCAATTGGCATTGCAGTCTGTTTTATCATAATGCTTTTTGTACAGGATGAACTTAGTTATGATCGCTTCAATAAAAACGCAGACCGTGTTGTAAGAATTTATTTTAAAGCCAGCATGAATGGCGGCAAAATAAGTGAAGCGGGTGTAATGCCTCCTGTAGCAAAAGTATTGAAGAATGATTATCCCGAAATAGAAGATGCCACCCGCATCAGGCCAGACGGACGCCCAAAAATAGAATACCAGCATAAAGTTTTTAAAGAGGCAGATGCAGCATTTGCAGACGCAAATTTCTTCAACGTTTTTAGTTTCCCGTTTTTAAAAGGAGATCCAAAAACAGCGCTTGCACAACCCAATTCTATTGTTATCACCAGTGAAATGGCGATACGGTATTTTGGCAATGAAGATCCTATTGGAAAAACATTGACCTATAACAACAACGGACAGTTTAAAGTAACCGGCGTTATTGAAAGGATGCCATCCAATGCGCATTTTCATTTTGATTTATTCGGCTCAATGGAAACAATAGATTTTGCAAAATCATCAAGCTGGCTGGAAGGCAATTTCTATACGTATTTATTAATGAAAAAAGGCGCTGATTACAAAAAACTGGAAGCAAAACTTCCGGCAATGGTAGAAAAATACATGGGCCCGCAAATAATGCAGGCCATGGGTATGACGCTTTCACAATTTCGCACCAAAGGCAACGAGCTTGGATTTGCGCTCCAACCATTAACAGCAATACACCTGCACCCGGAAACTACTACTGAGTTAGAAGCCGCCGGAAATATAAAATACGTATACATTTTTGGAGCTATTGCCATTTTCATGCTGCTGATTGCAAGTATCAATTTTATAAACCTGTCTACCGCCGGTGCTTCCAAACGTGCAAAAGAAGTGGGTATCCGCAAGGTTATGGGCTCTGGCAAAGGGGCGCTGGTAAAACAATTTTTATTTGAATCGGTGCTGGTTACTGTTATTGCGCTGGTTATTGCAGCAGTTATGGTGCAACTGGTATTGCCGGTTTTTAATACGCTTTCCGGAAAGAATTTACAGTTTAACTTTAACATACAACCAGTTGGCGGTTTTATTGCGCTTGGTCTTGCAGTAGGTTTGCTGGCTGGGATTTATCCTGCTTTTTTTCTTTCATCGTTTAAACCAATTGCCACATTAAAAGGAAAGTTTGGCGCCAGCACAAAATCATTGGGCCTCAGAAGCAGCCTGGTTGTTTTTCAGTTCTTCATCTCCGTTAGTTTAATTACAGGTACCATCATTGTGTACCAGCAAATGAAATACATTCAAAACATTAACCTTGGTTATAATAAAGATCAGATAATTGTTCTACCCAACTCATGGGCATTGGGCAAAAATGAAAAGAATTTCAAAGACAGGTTGCTGAAAGACACCAGGGTAGAAAACGTAACCATGTCTGGATACAGGCCAGCAGGGCCAACCAACAATAACAACGCAATGGCCTATCCGGAGGGAAAAGACAACCAGGTGCTGACATCTCTTGAATATAAAATAGACGAGCAATACATTCCAACGTTGGGTATAAAGATGGCCGCAGGACGAAATTTTGATCCCGCTGTTTATAGTACAGACTCTTCTGCAATGATTATTAATGAAGCCGCGGCAAGGGTATTTGGTTTTGGCGACAATGCCATTGGTAAAGTAATTGTGCGCCAAAACAGTGATCGTGGCAGAGATTACAGGTTTACAATAATAGGCGTTGTAAAAGATTTTCACTTTAGATCATTACACCAGGCTATTACGCCTTTGCTGATGGTGCTGGAACCGGAATCAGGCATCATTGTAAAAACAAAAACAAAAGATATTGCTGGCTTGCTTACTTCAATGAAACAACAGTGGGCTTCGTATAATTTGGAAGAGCCTTTTAGCTATGCATTCATGGATGATTTGTATAACAAAACTTATGCGGCAGAACAAAGGACAGGAACCATACTCAACATCTTTGCAGTACTAACAATATTTGTGGCGTGCATGGGTTTGTTTGGCCTCGCTACCTATACCGCTGAACAGCGTTCAAAAGAAATTGGTATTCGCAAAGTGCTGGGTGCAAGTGTAGCACAGGTAACCGGTATGCTTTCAAAAGAATTTATAAAACTGGTATTGATTGGTTGTTTGATAGCAGTACCGCTTTCATATTGGGCAATGCACAAATGGTTGCAGGATTTTGCGTACAGGGTAGATATAAGCTGGTGGGTATTTCTGGTTGCGGCAGCAGCAGCTATGGCAATTGCTTTACTAACAGTTAGCTTTAAAGCCATCAAAGCAGCGCTGGCAAACCCGGTGAAGAGTTTGAGAACGGAGTGAGAAGAAAGTTGTTAGCTACAAGCTACTAGCTGTTAGCTACAAGCTATTAGTTTTTAATAAGCAGCGCTTTTTTTAGCCACGCTTTATAACATTATTGAACATTGTTGCGTCGCACACTTGTACAGCATAGCATTAAGCAGCGGGGTGCAACAACTAAGCAAGCCCTGAAAGGGCGTAGTATAAATAGCCCCGGGTAAAACCCGGGGAATGTATGCGGAGATTTTACACAACCCTGAAAGGGTTGAATACGATGACCAATGAACAAAAGTTGAAATGTGCGACGCAACGATGATACCCAAAGAACCAATGCTGAATACAAAAAAATTACTAGAGAATATCAAACATTAATAAATCAGACATCCGACATGATAAAAAATTATTTCAAAATTGCGTGGAGAAACCTTGTAAAAAGCAAGGTGTATTCATTTATCAATATTGCAGGACTTGCTTCCGGTATGGCCGTTGCAATGATTATTGGTTTGTGGATCTATGATGAAGTATCCGCCAATAAACATTTTAAAAATTACGACTCGGTTTACCAGGTAATGATGTTCCAGTCTTTTGATGGAGTACGTGGCAGCCAGGTTGCGCTTCCTTATCCTTTGGGCGAAGAATTAAAAGCGAAATACCCCGATTTTAAAAAAGTGGCTATGTGCGATTGGGGCTCTGAACATTCACTGATTTACGGAGAGAAAAAATTGAACAAGAAAGGTAATTTCATGGGCGAAGATGCAATGGACATCTTTTCTTTCAATGTGGTTAATGGAAGCAAGCAGGCATTAAATGATCCCTACTCTATTGTACTTACAGAAGAAACAGCCAAAGCACTTTTTGGATCTGAAAACCCTATTGGCAAAATTGTAAAGCTTGATAACGAAACTAATTTAAAAGTAACTGCAGTTGTTACAAAACAACCTAAAAACAGCTCGCTGAGTTTTGATTACCTCATACCATTTCAATTGGAAGAAATACTTTACAGCTATATTAAACAATATCACAAAAAAAACTGGGGAAATAATTCTTGGCAGATTTATGTGCAATTGAATGACAACGTAAATCCGGCGGCAGTAAATGCAAAGGTTAAAAATACTGTAATCTCTCATTTTACAGATGAGAATACATTGAAAGCAGTAAAACCCGAACTCTTTATTCACCCAATGGGCAAATGGCGTTTGTACAGCGACTTTAAAGATGGAAAAAATAATGGCGGATTTATAAAGTACGTAAAGATGTTTGGCCTGCTTGGTTTTGTGGTGTTGATTATAGCCTGCATCAATTTTATGAATTTAAGCACTGCCCGCAGTGAAAAACGTGCTAAAGAAGTAGGCATTCGCAAAGCCGTTGGTTCTTTGCGTAAACAACTTATCTCGCAGTTTCTTAGCGAATCGCTATTGATTGCTGTGCTTGCATTTATTCTTGCTTTACTTCTTGTGTCTATTGCATTGCCATTCTTTAATCAACTTACCAGCAAGGAAATGAGTTTGCAAATTGGTAGTCCGTTGTTTTGGGGAATTATGATCCTGTTTACATTGCTAACAGGGTTACTGGCAGGCAGCTATCCCGCATTTTATCTTTCATCTTTTAACCCTGTACGTGTACTGAAAGGAAACATTAAAGCAGGCAAGTCGGGTTCTTTACCACGCAAAATACTTGTAGTTGCACAGTTTGCATGTTCTGTTATACTAATGATTGGTACAATTATTATTTACCAGCAGATACAGTTTGGCAAAAATCAACCAATTGGTTTTAATAATAAAGGTTTGATAACGGTTAACTGGACAACCGATATTGATAAACACTATGATGCCATGCGCCAGGAACTGCTTAGCTCAGGAGCGGTTCAATCAATTTGTAAAAGCAATTCACCACCATCGGAGATCTATAGCAATAACAATGGCTGGGAATGGAGGGATAGCAAACCGCTTGATAAATCTGTTTTGTTTTCAACCATTGCTACTGAATATGACTATACAAAAACCTTGGGCATTAAGTTAATTGATGGCAGAGACTTTTCGCGGGACTTTGCAGATTCAAACGGTGTAGTCTTAAACCAGGCCGCTGTAAAACGCATGGGACTTAAAAACCCTGTTGGCGAAACAGTGAAGTGGAACGGAAAACCTATGACTGTAATAGGTGTAATGCCAGATATACAAATGCAATCTCCTTATCGTGCTATTTCTCCATTAACACTTATTTACAGTAAAGGCTGGGTTAATTATGTGGATATAAGGATGAACCCTTCTATGGCAATGTCTAAAGCCATTAGCATTATGAAACCCATATTCGAGAGATATAATCCGGCTTACCCTTTTGAATACAGATTTGTTGATGAAGAATACGCCAAGAAATTTAATTACGAAGAACTGGTAGGCAATCTTTCAGCTATTATCGCAATACTTGCTGTTTTCATTTCCTGTTTAGGCCTTTTTGGATTAGCATCATTTACAGCAGAACAGCGAGTAAAAGAAATTGGTGTACGCAAAGTGCTTGGCGCCAGTGTGCTCAACTTGTGGCAACTGCTGTCATTCGATTTTGTTGTACTGGTATTGATATCCTGTGCAATTGCAATTCCGCTTGCCTGGTATTTTATGACAGACTGGTTAAAGAGTTACGATAATAAAATCTCTATTGGTTTTGGTGTTTTTGCAATGGTAGTAGTACTTGCGGTAGTTATAACATTAATTACAGTAAGCTTCCAGGCAATAAAAGCAGCATTGGCCAACCCAACAAAGAGTTTAAGAAGCGAATGAGAAGAAAGCTGCAAGTTGCAAGCTACAAGTTGCTAGCCGTTAGCTATTAGCTAAGAAAACGTTTTTTGATCGGGCGATAGAAAATAATTAAGCATCGTTGCGTCGCACACTTGTACAGCATAGCATTAAGCAGCGGAACGCAACAACTAAGCAAGCCCTGAAAGGGCATAGTATAAATAGTGCCGGGTGTAGCCCGGGATGCAAATAAGATAATAGGAACAGCCCTGAAAGGGCGTAGTATAAATAGCCCCGGGTAAAACTCGGGGAATGTATACGGAGATTTTGCACAACCCTGAAGGGGTTGAATAACGAGGGCCAATGAACAAAAGTTGAAATGTGCGACGCAACGATGATGCCCAAAGAACCAATGCTGGATAAAAAAAATACTAGATAATATCAGACATGTTTAAAAACTATTTCAAAATTGCGTGGAGAAATCTCTTTAGAAATAAAGTATACAGCCTCATTAATATTTTTGGGCTGGCTGTTGGCATTACTGCCTGCACCCTTATTACCCTGTATGTAATGGATGAAAACGGCTACGACAAACATCATAAAGATGGTAATAGAATTTACAGGATTGCCTCAGCATTAAAAGGCGAGCAATGGGTATCGGCACCCGCACCGCTTGCAGCCGGTGTTAAAAAAGATTTTGCAGAAGTAGAGGAAGCTACAAGGCTGTTAAGAATGCCGGGCATAGGAAAATTTTTGCTGGAATATGAACCGGCGAAGAAGAAATTTTATGAGAGCAATGGCTTCTATGTGGATTCAACTTTTTTCCGGGTGTTTAGCTATGATTTTAAGCTTGGCGATAAAAACACTGTGTTCAATCAACCCAATTCTCTTGTCATTACCGAACAAATGGCCGAAAAGTTTTTTGGCAAAGAGGATCCATTAAACAAAGTGCTGAAAGTTAGTCTTCCATTTGGTGATTTTAATTATACCGTTTCGGGTGTACTTAACACAGCAAAAAATAAATCGCATATTCCTGAAGGCTTTTTTCTTTCTATGAACAATAACGATGTTGGGCAATGGGTAAAGGGACAGACAAACTGGGCTACCAACAATATTTTTCATACCTACGTAAAATTGAAGGAAAACACCAGTGCAAAAGCGTTTGAAGGAAAACTTGATGCATATTTTCAAAGAACCGGCGGTGCAGATCTAAAAGCTTTTGGTGTTTCAAAAAATTTATTTCTTCAACCTTTACAGAATATTTACCTGCATTCAAATACGCAATTTGAGATTGCACCTAATGGCAACATAAAATACCTCTACATTTTTAGTTCTATTGCTATCTTTCTGTTACTGATTGCCTGTATCAATTTTATGAACCTGAGCACGGCCCGAAGTGAGAAACGTGCAAAAGAAGTAGGTGTAAGAAAAGTAATAGGCGCCATTAAAACAACTTTAATTGGCCAATTTCTTGGTGAATCTTTGTTACTGAGTTTTCTGTCTTTATTGGTTTCGTTGCTTTTTGTGCAGTTGTTTATTCCTGTGTTCAATCAGCTTGCTAATAAAAATTTGTCGCTTCTTCAGCAACCAATGATATATGTATGGCTGTTGGTGATAACAGTAGCAACCGGGTTGCTTGCCGGATTTTATCCTGCATTTTACCTGTCGTCTTTTAAGCCGATAGCTGTTCTTAAAGGAAAACTTAAAACGAATATTTCAGCAACGTTTATTCGCAAAGGTCTTGTTGTATTCCAGTTTACTATTTCTATCATACTTATATTGGGTGCAATACTGGTAAACAAACAACTGGAGTTTGTAAGCAGCCAGAACCTTGGCTTTCATAAAAACCAGAAAATAATTCTTCCTTTACAAACAAGGGAAGCCGCTGGTAGTTACCAGGTATTAAAAAATGAACTTGCGGGTGATTCAAAAATAGTGGCCGCTGCTATGGGTTCTACCTATCCGGGAATAGAAAATATACAGGACATGTTGTTTTATCCCGAAGGAAAAACGGTGAAGGAAAATACAGACATTAACACAGCGTATATTGAAAATGATTACATAAAAACGCTGGGCATACAAGTATTGCAAGGAAGAGGATTTTCTAAAGAGTTTGCAGGCGATTCTGATGCATTGGTACTAAATGAAACCGCGGTAAAAAAGTTAGGCTATACTATTGCCAATGCCGTTGGAAAAAATGTTTATTACGAATTTCAAGGCACCACTACCAGGATGCGCATCATTGGTATTGTAAAGGATTATCATTTTGAAGGGTTGCAACAAACCATAAAACCATTTGCACTTACAAAATCACCTTTTTTCAGTTCTGCCACCAGTTATTTAGTTGTTGATATAAAAAACACTAACTACACAGCAGCGCTAGCTGCAATTGAAAAAGCATGGAAGAAAACCAATCCTAATTCTCCATTTGAATATTCTTTTCTTGATAAAGATTTTCAACGCAATTACGAAAAAGAAGAACGCAGCTCTGCACTCATAAAATATTTTGCCATTATTGCCATTTTTATAGCTTGCCTCGGGTTGTTTGGATTGGCTGCATTTACCGCAGAACAGCGCACCAAAGAAATTGGCATCCGCAAAGTGCTGGGTGCTTCTGTTTTTAGCATTACATCATTGCTTTCACAAAATTTTTTAAAATTGATTCTTCTGTCAATTGTAATTGCTACGCCACTTGCTTGGCTGGCAATGAATAAATGGCTGCAAAATTTTGCATATAAAACAACCATCAGTTGGTGGATGTTTGTGCTAACGGGGGGAATTGCTATACTGATAGCATTAATCACCATCAGTTTTCAATCGATTAAAGCAGCAATAGCTAACCCGGTGAAGAGTTTGAGAAGCGAGTGAGGTGAAAGCTGTTAGCTGTTAGCTGTTAGCTGTTAGCTGTTAGCTGTTAGCTGTTAGCTGTTAGCTGTTAGCTGTTAGCTGTTAGCTGTTAGCTGTTAGCTGTTAGCTGTTAGCTGTTAGCTGTTAGCTGTTAGCTGGTTTTGGAAATGCAAGGTATGTTGTTTTTTAAGCAAGCCCTGAAAGGGCGTAGTATAAATAACCACGGGTAAAACCCGTGGTGCAAATAAAATGGCCGGAACAACCCTGAAGGGGTTGAATAACGATGACCAAAGAACAACAGTTGAAGTGTGCGACGTCCGCCCGGCCACGCCATTCGGACGGGCAACGATGACGACCAAAGAACAAATGGCGATAATAAAAAAATAAAAATCAATTTTAACCGTAGTCAACAGCTAATCGTTAAAAATTTAAAACTGTACTGATGCTAAAGAATTATCTCCTGCTTGCTTTCAACAATTTCAGAAAGCAAAAGATGTTTTCGCTGATAAACATACTTGGACTAACAGTGGGCATTACCTGCTGCCTGATGATCTTTTTGTTTATCATGAACGAACTGAGTTATGATAATTTTCATAAAAACAAGGACAATGTGTACCGTGTTATGCGTACAGGAACAGTAAACGGTTCGCAGCGGGAAATTCCTTATTTATCTGCTCCCTATGCAAGTGCTTTGCTGAATGATTATCCGGATGCTGTTCAAAAATCAGTAAGGGTAATGCCAGATAATGATCTGATTACTTACAAAAACACTTCGTTTAATGAGCAGAAAGTTTATTTAACCGATAGCAATTTCTTTGAAATATTCAACTTCCCTTTTATAAAAGGCAATCCTGCTACAGCCCTTAATGAACCAACCAGCATTGTATTGACAGCCAGTTCAGCCAAAAAATATTTTGGTAACGAAGACCCGATTGGAAAAGTAATTGAGATGAACCAGAAGCGACAGTTAACAGTTACAGGTGTTATAAAAGATCTGCCCGCAAATACGCACCTTGATTTTGACATGATAGTGCCAATAACCAACTGGAGACACGAACAATGGTTTAATCAATGGCCTAATAACGGGCTGTTTGTTTATATACAACTGAATCCAAACATAAGCGCCACAACATTTTCTAAACGCCTGCCGCAGTTTATGGATAAATACATGGGCAAGTTTTATGCAGAGCAGGGTTTTAAAATGGGCCTTAAAATAAACCCGCTCAAGGATATTTATTTAGAAGGCGAAACGCCTTTTGACAATGTAAAACATGGCAGCAGGAAAATGGTATACATTTTTATGTCTATTGCTATGCTTATATTAATTATTGCCTGTATAAACTTTATGAACCTTGCTACCGCAAGAGCTACAGAACGTTCAAAAGAAGTTGGTTTAAGAAAAGTAATGGGTGCACTACGCAAACAGTTGGTAGGGCAATTTATACTGGAATCAGTTTTGTTTACAACAATTGCGGCTATTATGGCGGTAGCTTTATTGCAATTGGTAATGCCTGCTTATACCAGTTTATTGGGTTATCAATTACCACAATACTGGAACAATCCATTGTTTTATCTTTTTATTGTTGCTATTATTTTAATTGTAGGTTTATTAGCCGGAAGCTATCCTGCCTTATTGCTTTCTTCATTTTCACCAATAGAATCTTTAAAAGGAAAATTGAAAATCGGGAAAAACGGTGCCATCTTCAGAAAAGTATTAGTGGTATTTCAATTTGGCATTTCGGTTTTGCTTATTATAAGTGTTACTATTATAATGAGCCAGATGAACTATGTAAAGAATTCTGAAATGGGTTTTGATAAAGAACAATCGATGATTGTAAAAATTGACAATGGAAAAATTTATGACAATAAGGATGTGTTTAAAAGTCAATTGATGCAAAATCCGGCTGTACAAAGTGTATCATTAATGTCTGGCGAGCCCGGTGGTTTTCATGATGGGTATACTTTTGAAAGCGAATCTAAACCAAACGAAAAAGTATTGCTAAACACAGAATTTTGCGATTTTGAATATCCCAAAACACTTGGTCTTAAATTTATTGCAGGCAGAAATTTTAGTTCGCAATTTGGTACGGATACGTTACAATCGGCTATCATTAACCGCACCGCTGCTTCTACACTTGGTTATACACCCGAAAAAGCCATAGGAAAATGGATAAAGAATGTAATGAGGGATTCTCTGCGCCGAAAAATAATCGGTGTGGTAGAAGATTATCATTATGCTTCTTTAAAAGAACCCATTGGCTCTTTGGTGATCTCTCCGGGTACTGATAAACGCCTTGTATTAATAAAATTGAAAAGCAATCATTTGCAGGCTACTATTGCAGACATAAAAAAAATCTATAGCAACCTTGTTCCCCTCTACCCTTTTGAATATGTTTTCTTAGACGAGAAGTTTAATAAACTATACAAAGCAGAACAAAGACAGGAAACCATTTTAAGCATTTTTGCTGTAATAGCCATTGCTATTGCTTGTCTCGGATTGTTTGGCCTGGCTTCATATACTGCAGTTAAAAGAACAAAGGAAATTGGCGTAAGAAAAGTATTGGGCTCATCTGTACAAAATATTGTGGTGTTATTGTCTAAAGATTTATTGAAACCTGTTTTGCTCGGTACATTAATAGCAGTTCCTGTTGGTTATTATGCAATGAATAAGTGGTTGCAGAATTTTGCCTATAAAGTAACATTGCATTGGTGGATGTTTGTTGCAGCGGCAGCCATTGCAATTATGATTGCGTTGCTAACAGTTAGTTTTCAGGCAATAAAAGCTGCATTGGCTAACCCGGTGAAGAGCTTGAGAACGGAGTGAGATAAAAGCTACAAGCTGTTAGCTACTAGCCTTAAGTTTTTAGTAAGCAGCTTTTTTTAGCCATGCTTTAGAACATTATTGAACATCGTTGCGTCGCACACTTGTGCGATATAACATTAGTGAGCGAATAAAACAATTGTGGAAACAAGCCCTGAAAGGGCGTAGTATAAATAGCCCCGGGTGAAACCCGGGGAATACGATGCAGGATTTTCACACAGCCCTGAAGGGGTTGAATAACGGTGATAAAAGAATATACAGTTGAAGTGAGTGACAAAACGATGATGCCATGAAAACAAGTGCTGGCACATAAAAAATGTAACCAGCACCGGCCGACTAAATACTAAATACTAAGTACTAAATACTTTTTTATGTTTAGAAATTATCTGAAAATTACCTGGCGCAACCTGATGAAAGATCGACAATTTACATTCCTTAACCTGGTGGGTTTATCTACCGGGCTAGCCTGTGCGCTTTTGATTTGGCTATGGGTAACCGACGAAAGGAATGTGGATACATACAATGCCAAAGACAAGCAATTGTACGAAGTGATGCAAAATATTGCACACGATGGCATTATTGAAACTACTACCAATACATCTGGATTATTAGCAAATGCATTGGCTGCGCAAATACCAGAGGTAGAATTTGCTACCACAGTTGTTCCGGCTACATGGTTTAGCAACCAGGGTATTCTTACTGCAGGTGATACACGTTTAAAAGCCAGCAGGCAATTTGTTGGGCAGCATTATTTTGATGTGTTTACCTGCCCGTTTGTTGCTGGAGACGAAAACAAAATTTTATCAGACAAACATTCTATTGGTATTGCAGAAAAACTGGCAGTAAAACTTTTTCATACAGCAGCTAATGCCGTAGGCAAAACAATTGCATGGAGCGATGGGGAATTTTCTGGCAACTATCAAATAGCCGGTGTGTTTAAAGAAAACCCTGCAAATGCTACCAACCAGTTTGACATGATTTTTAATTTTGATCTTTTTTCAGAAAAAAGACCAAACATACTAAATTGGGGTAATAGCGATCCTAGCACGTTTGTTATTCTAAAAAAGGAAGCTGACCCCAAAAAATTCTCTGTCAAAATAGAAAACTTTATAGCAGCACAATCAAATGAAAAAGATAAAAAATATTTTGCTGTGCAGTTTTCACAAAAATACCTGCACGATATTTATAAAGATGGAAAATCTGTTGGTGGAAGAATTGCCTATGTAAAACTATTCTCCATTATTGGTATTTTCATTTTAATAATTGCCTGCATTAATTTTATGAACCTGTCTACTGCAAAAGCCTCCCGAAGGATAAAAGAAGTAGGCATAAAAAAAGTAGTAGGTGCTGGCCGCGGTTCGCTTATTATACAATACCTGGGCGAATCTGTTTTCATGAGTTTTCTTTCACTTGCCATTGCTATTGTGCTAATGGCATTACTGCTACCGGCATTTAACCAGGTTACAGGCAAATCGCTCAGTTTAGATTTTAGCACCGGACTGATTGTTTCTATTTTTTGTATAACACTTGTAACCGGGCTTCTCGCTGGTAGTTATCCTGCTTTGTATATATCAGGCTTCTCTCCCGCTGCTGTACTCAAAGGAAAATTAAAAACATCTTTTGGCGAAGTTGCTGTAAGAAAAGGTTTGGTAGTGTTTCAATTCAGCCTCTCAATAATTGCAATTGTTGCGGTAACTATTGTATACAAACAAATAAACTTTATTCAAGCAAAAAACCTTGGGTATAACAGGGATAATGTAATCCGCTTTGAAATACCACTGGAGTTTGATTCTGCCAAGCTTGTAGCAGCGCAAAGTTTTGTAAATGAGATCAGGCAACTTCCCGGTGTGGTAAGTGCAGGAAGCCATTCGCATAACTTAAACGGGGATCATGGTGGCATTAGCGGTTTTACATGGCCCGGAAAAAATCCTAACCAGGATATTAATTTTGCCAATCTTGAAGTGGGTTATGGTTTTATTCAGACTGTGGGTATAAAAATGAAAGAAGGCCCGGGCTTTTCAGACGATGTAAGATCATTTAAAGAAATTGTGTTTAATGAATCTGCCATAAAAGCTATGGGACTTAAAGATCCTATTGGTAAAACCATTAGTTTTTGGGGGCAACCACATGTAATTGTAGGCGTAACAGAAGATTTCAATTTTGAATCTTTATACAGCAGTGTAAAACCCTGCTTCTTCCAGGATTTTCCTATTGCCCCAAACATTGCAGTAAAAATAAAAGCTGGTACAGAAAAACAAACCATTGAAAGAATAAGAAAAGCTTTTACTTCTTTTAGCAATGGCCTCGCTTTTGATTATCATTTTATGGACGAAGAATACCAGGCATTGTACACTGCAGAAAACCGCGTAGCTGTTTTATCAAAATATTTTGCTGGTCTCGCCATTCTTATTTCCTGTTTGGGTTTATTTGGCCTTGCTGCATTTACAGCGCAAAGAAGACAAAAAGAAATTGGTATTCGTAAAGTGGTAGGCGCATCTGTAGGCAATGTAACAATGCTGTTGTCTGCAGACTTTATAAAAATGGTATTGATAGCTATGGTAATTGGGTTTCCGATTGTTTGGTTGATAATGAGCAAATGGCTGCAGGAATTTGCATACCGTGTACCAATTGGAGCAGGTGTGTTCATTATTGCTGCAATTGCAATATTGCTCATTACAATAATTACAATTAGTTTTCAATCTGTAAAAGCAGCGCTGGCCAATCCGGTAAAGAGCTTGAGGAGTGAGTGACCTCACCCCGGCCCCTCTCCACTTAGTGGCGAGGGGTGCCCAAACTACAATCTTTCATCATTATTTGTAAGAGTTGAAATCCGTAAGTGAAGAATAAATGTTGTAAGAAAGAAAAGTACTGGATGGTGAGTGGCAGTAGGCGTTTACTTTTTAATGTTCCATAGGAGCATAAGGTTGGTAGAAAGGATTTTTGTGACAAACGGTTTGATTATTTTTTGGCAACTATCCTTATTTACGAACTAATTCGTAATGTTGAGTACATTTGCAGCCGTCATTTTTTGCAATAAAAAAATATTCATCATATTAACCCGTAGCTGCATTTAAACAACCAACATGCTAAAAAACTATTTCAAAATTGCCTGGAGAAACCTGCTGAAGCACAAAGCTTATACTACTATAAATATTGCAGGGCTTACTACCGGTATTACAGCCTGCTTATTAATTTTCCTGGTGGTTAATTATGAACTGAGCTATGACAAGTTTCAGAAAAATTACAATCGCATTTATCGTGTAGTAACTGCTACTTCGCATAGGGATGGAAGTGAGGAACATAACCCGGGCATCCCCTGCCCTGCAGTAGAAGCATTGAAAACAGATTTTCCGCAATTTGAAAAAGTTGCCGCCATTAATTCTGCTTATGGCAGCCAGGTTACCGTGCTGGGCGAAAACCCCAATGCAGATCCCGCAAACAGTAAAAAAATTATAGAAGACAATGGCGTTGCGTTTATACAACCTGAATATTTTGACATCTTCAATGCACAATGGCTGGAAGGCAATGCCACAGCATTGAAAGAACCCGGCACAATTGTTTTAGACAAACAAACCGCTGTAAAATATTTTGGTGATTGGAAAAATGCCAATGGAAAATATGTTAAGCTTGACAATACAGTGGTATTAAAAGTGAGTGGTATTGTTGAAGATGCGCCGCTTAATTCTGATTTTCCCTTAAAATTATTTATCTCTTACGAAACGCTTAAACAGTATGCTGACAAATATGGCTACAGCAAAGAATGGGGAAGCCTGAGCAGCAATCACCAGGTATATGTATTGCTGCCACAAAATGTAACTGCTGCAAGCATACAATCACAAATGCCGGGTTTTGTAAAAAAACACCAGGGCAAAGAAAGCCGTGCCATAGAAATAATGCAGCCATTAAAAGATATGCATTTTGATTTTCGTTATGGCACACTGGGCGATCATAGCACCAGTAAAACTATTTTATGGACACTCTCACTGATTGCGGTGCTGATCATTATCATGGCATCCATCAACTTTATTAATTTGTCAACCGCCCAGGCAGTTGGGCGCAGCAGGGAAGTTGGTATAAGAAAAGTATTGGGCAGCACCCGGCAGCAACTGATTGGCCAGGTAATGGGCGAAACATTTTTGCTGGTATTGTTTTCAATTGTACTGGCCATCATATTTGCAAAGCTTGCACTCCCCTATTTATCGCATGTGGCCAATGTGCCTGCAACAATAAGCCTGTTAACTGCGGGCAGCATTTTCTTTTTGGCAATCATATTAATTGTAGTTACCGTATTATCCGGCACCTACCCTGCATTGGTGGTGTCTGGCTTTACACCCGTGCTGGCATTGAAAAGTAAAATCAATGCGGCAAGTATTGGTGGTATTTCATTGCGCAGGATACTGGTGGTTACACAATTCAGTATTTCTCAGGTATTGATTATAGGAACCATTGTTGCTGTAAGCCAGATGAATTATGTGCGCAATGCAGATTTAGGATTTAATAAAGAAGCTGTTTTTGTGGTGCCTGCTTACAGCGACAGTGCGCTGATGGCCCGCATGAAACCAATGAAAGAAGAGCTTCTAAAAAATCCTGATGTTATCAGTGTATCCCAGGCAAGTGATGTGCCTTCTTCTGATAACAACTGGGCCAGCAACTTTTATTTTGACGGCAGTGGCAAAGACATTGAGTTCCCTTCTTTCCTGAAATATGCGGATGAGGATTATTTTAAAACGTATGGACTTCAGTTTGTTGCCGGCAAGGGTTTTTCAAGAAGTGATACCATGCACGAACTGGTGGTTAACGAAACCATGATGCACAAGCTGGGTGTAACCGATCCGCAAAAAATGATTGGCAAAACAATAAAGATTGGCGGCGGCTACTGGTTGCCAATAGTAGGTGTGGTAAAAGATTTTAAAACAAATTCGCTGCGCGAAGATATTAAGCCCACTACCATTTCTGAATTGCAGAAAAATTATTACACCACGGGTATAAAAATACGCACCGGCAATATTGCCCGTACTACTGCGCAAATACAAAAATTATGGCAGCAGACTTACCCGGAGTTTGCATACAGCAGTCATTTTATGGATGAAAGCATTAACAGGTTTTACCAGCAGGAAAACCAGTTGTCTTTGCTCTATAAAATATTTGCAGGCATTGCTATTTTTATTTCCTGCCTTGGCTTGTACGGTCTTGTATCTTATATGGCTGTACAAAAAACAAAAGAAGTAGGTATACGCAAAGTGCTGGGCGCAAGTATTGGCAATATCGTGGTTATGTTTTCAAAAGAGTTTACGTTGCTTATAACAATTGCATTTGTTATTGCAGTGCCTGTTGCCTGGTATTTAATGAATGGCTGGTTGCAAAATTTTGTTTACCGCATTCATATGGGTATCGGTGTTTTTCTGCTGGCCATTTTTGCTTCATTGATTATTGCATGGGTTACCGTTGGCTACCGTGCGGTGAAGGCGGCGCTGGCAAACCCGGTGAAGTCGCTTCGTTCTGAGTGAGAAGAAGCTGCTAGCTATTAGCTACAAGCTACTAGTTGTTGCTACATTATAATAAAAGCCTTAGCTAACAGCTAATGGCTAAAAACTAAAAGCTGTTCTTATGCTTAAAAACTATTTCAAAATTGCCTGGAGAAACCTGAAAAGACACAAGTCTTATGCAGCCATTAATATTGTTGGTTTGTCGCTGGGCATTGCCTGCGCCATTCTCATTTTTACCGTGGTGTCATTTCATTTCAGTTTCGATAATTTTCATACAAAGAAAGACAGGATTTACCGGGTAGTAACTGAACTGCACAATGAGCAGATTGACCACCAATCTGGCACGCCGCCGGCATTTACAAAAGCTTTCAGGAGTGATTACACTTTTATAGACAAAGCCGCAAGGGCCGTTACATTCCGCCGGCAGGTTACCATTGTGTCAGAAAATAAAAAGTTTGATGAAGACGATGGCATAGCAGTTGTGGAGCCATCATTCTTCGACATATTTGATTTTCCATTGGCAGAAGGCAATATAAAGACAGCGCTGAATGAACCCAATACCGCACTGGTTACCCAAAAGATTGCAAAAAAATATTTTGGAACCGAACACGCAATAGGCAAGGTAATCCGCATCAGCAACAAAACAGATTTTAAAATAGCCGGTATATTAAAAGACCTGCCGCTTAATACAGACCGCAAAAGTGAAATCTATGTTGGTGATATTAACATGAAAGATTTCAGCGAGTGGATGGCCAGGCCCGATGCATGGGGCGGCATCAATAGCGAAACACATTGTTTTGTATTGCTGAACCCAGGTGTTAAAGCCGCTGATGTTGAAAAAGTATTTCCTGCTTTTAAACAAAAATATTATAAAGACGATCCCATCAACCTGCGGGCTAACGTATTTAAAATGCAACCGCTTGCTGATGTTCATTTCAACCCCGATTACAATGGCTATGCAGACAAAAAATACCTGTGGGCATTTGCGCTGGTGGGTATCTTTTTAATCATCACTGCCTGTGTAAATTTTGTAAACCTTGCCACAGCGCAGGCCCTTAGCAGGGCAAAAGAAGTGGGCATCCGCAAAGTACTGGGCAGCAGGCGGCCGCAATTGTTCTGGCAATTCATTGCAGAAACAACCCTGATTACTTTTTTCTCGGTGTTGCTGGCGTATGCGCTGGCGCAGCTCGGACTGCCTTTTATCAATAATCTTTTCAAATCTTCGCTTACCATTAATCCGTTTGTAAATACCAGCTTACTTGTTTGCACTATTATAGTTGCGGTAGTGGTTATCTTTTTATCGGGCTCTTACCCGGGTCTTGTGTTATCCGGTTTTCAGCCCATTGCCGCATTAAAAGGAAAATTATCGCAAAGCAGCATCGGTGGATTTTCTTTGCGAAAGGTTTTGGTGATTACACAATTTGCCATCTCACAGATGCTGATCATCGGCACCATTGTTATAGCCGGGCAAATGCGCTTTTCCAAATCGTCGGATCTTGGTTTTCAGAAAGATGGTATTGTAATGCTGCGTGTGCCGGTAAACGATTCGTCTGGCCTAACCAGCATGCACACCCTGAAAGACAGGCTGGCCGGCATTCCGGGTGTGTCAGATGTGTCGTTGTGTATGCAGGCGCCGGCTTCGGGCTCTAACAATTCTACTGATTTTAAGTACGACAACCGCCAGAAACCCGAACTCTGGGAAATAAATACAAAAGCGGCAGACGACAATTACCTGAAAACTTTTAAACTGAAATTGGTTGCCGGTAGAAATTTGTATCCTTCCGATACCACCCGCGAATTTATTGTGAATGAAACCGTGGTGAGAAAACTGGGCCTCGCTTCCCCGCAGGATATTATCAACAAAACGGTACAGGTAGATGATCAGAAAGCACTGGTGGTTGGTGTTGTAAAAGATTTCAACAACAGATCGTTTCGTGCAGAGATTTCGCCCATTGCTATTTCTTCCAATTTTGAACGGTATAACAATTGCGCTGTATCCATCAGTATGGCCAACGTAAAGCCAACGATGGAAGCCATTGAAAAAATCTGGAACAGTATTTATCCGGAATATATTTTTAAGAGCGAATTCCTGGACGAGCGCATTGCCCGTTTTTACCAGCTGGATGATACCATGCTGAAACTGATTGAAGCTTTTGCAGGCATTGCTATTTTTATTGGTTGTCTTGGTCTGTATGGCCTGGTATCGTTTATGGCCGTGCGCAAAACAAAAGAGATTGGCGTAAGAAAAGTGCTGGGTGCCAATGTGCAGCAGATTATCTGGATTTTTGCAAAAGAGTTTTTGCAATTGCTGGCCATTGCTTTTTTAATTGCAGCACCCATTGCGTGGTGGACTATGCACATGTACCTGCAGGACTTTAAATACCGCATCCCCATTGGCGCAGATATCTTTGCACTGGCCATTGCATCTACCATTTTAATTGCGGCGGTAACAGTAAGCTTTCGTTCCATAAAAGCAGCGCTGGCCAACCCGGTGAAATCTTTAAGAAGCGAATAGCATGTGGTAGGTGGTTTTTCTTTCAGGTAATGGCAATGACGCACTAAAATTAAATTTTATCAATGAAATTAATTTAATTAATAGTATGTGTATTCTAAAAGGAAGCGATCCTTTGTTGCTCCAAACAAAATAACTTCGTAGCAGCCATTTCCATCAAGGCATCAACCATAAAACACAACCATGCTAAAAAACTACTTCAAAATTGCCTGGCGCAGTATGCTCAAAAATAAATCTGCCAGCATTATTTATATTACAGGATTGTCGCTGGGTATGGCCGCCGCGGTATTAATACTGTTATGGGTGCAGAATGAAATGAGTTTTGACAGCTATCATTCAAATGCCGGTAAAATTTACCAGGTAAACCTGGCGAAGAAAGAAGATGGCATTCCATTTAACGGCACACCTGTATTACTGGCAGAAAGCATTAAAAAACAAGTACCGGAAATTGAAAAAGTAGCGGCCACCATCGTAAATGGATCTCCCAAAGTAGTTAACGTAAATGAAAACTATTTTAAAGAACGTGGCTGGGTTTATGCAGATAAAGAGTGGTTTAATCTGTTTAAGTATGAATTTACAGAGGGAAATGCCAACGGGTTTAATGAAAGCCCCGGCAATATTATCCTTATAGCTTCACTCGCAAAAAAATATTTTGGCACTGCAAATGCTGTAGGACAATTTATAAAAATTGACACCAATAGTTACAAAGTGAAAGGGGTAATTAAAGACAACCCCATCAACTCAAGTTTTCAATATACTTTTTTTCTTCCCATAGAAGAGTTTATGAAAATGCCAGGTGTGCAACAACAGGGCTGGATGTACCTGAGTGCAAACACTTTTGTGCAGCTAAAAGAAAATGCAAACGTAAACAATGTGCAAAATGGCATCAATAGTATTATCATGCACCAGGAGCAGATTCAGTCTGTTTTTTCCAACGGGGCAAAAAAAGATACACTTGTAGCAGGCCTTACTGCATTAAAAAAAATACATTTTGCATTAAACCAGGGTGGGTTTAGTAGCGCTTATACCAGCGGCAAAGGGATTGTTTATATTTTTTCAATACTTGGTTTCCTGTTACTCAGTATTGCCAGTATTAATTACGTAAACCTTTCCACAGCCAGGGCCAGTATGCGCAGTAAGGAAGTGAGTATCAAAAAAATTATGGGTGCCAATACAAAAAATCTTTTTATACAGTTTATTGTTGAGTCTGTAGTTACGAGTGTGGTTGCACTGTTGCTTACATTGATCATTGTGCTGCTTAGCCTCCCATGGTTCAACAATCTTACCGGCAAAGTATTTACACTTTCGCTTTCTTCTGTCGCATTGTGGGAAGTTTTGGGCGTAACTTTATTAATAACAATATTGCTTACCGGCATATATCCAGCATTGCTGTTGTCTTCTTTTAAACCGCTGAATGTACTGCGCGGTATAAATATTCTGAAAACCAAAAGTCCTGTATTAAGAAAGACACTGGTAACCGCACAGTTTACCATTGCCATTACCTTATCAATAGCAGCCATTGTAATTTTAAAACAACTGCATTTTATACAGAGCAACAATGAAGGATACGACCGCAAACAAATTTTTTCATTTTCTATACCCGGCTCATGGGCGTCTTCGGGTATGGCAGATAATAAAAATGAACTTTTTACACTGGTAAAAAATGAATTGGCTAAAGAGACTGCTATAGAGCACCTCACCATTTCAAACGATGATATCCAAAACCTACAAATGTCAATGGGGGGTGTAGCAGACTGGACAGGCAAAAAAAAGGAACAGGTACCATTGATTACAATGCTTACTACAGACACGGATTTCAGAAACATTTTTAAACTGCAGTTAAAAGAAGGGCGTTGGTTCCAGGAAGACAATGCTGCTGATCACCACAATTATATACTCACAGAAACAACGGTGGCAGAATTAGGATTAAAAAAACCATACCTCGGCCAATACTTTTCAGTAATGGGCGATACCGGCCAAATAGTGGGCATTGTAAAAGATTTTCATTTCAGAAATTTTCACCAGAAAATAAGCGCTGCCGTGCTAATGAACAATCCACTTTACAAAGGAACTTTTTTTGTGGAAGCCGCAGCAGGTAAAACAAATATTGCGTTGGCGAAAGCTACCGCTACGTTTAAAAAATTTTTTCCGCAAACGCCTTTTGAGTATAAATTTATGGATGCGGCATTTGATGACATGTACCGTGCCGATAAAAAAGCTGCTGCACTGGTAAGCACTTTTTCAGGTATTGCTATATTTATTTCCTGCCTCGGTTTGTTTGGCCTTGTTTCATTTATTGCCGAGCAAAGAACAAAAGAAATCAGCATCCGCAAAATACTGGGGGCAACTGTTGGAAACATCACTACCCTGCTATCAAAAGATTTTGTAAAACTTGTATTTATTGCAATCGTTGTTGCATCGCCCATTGCATGGTGGGCAATGAATAAATGGCTGGAGGCATTTGCATACAGGATCAATATCAGCTGGTGGATGTTTGCCGCCGCAGGCTTTGCCGCTATATTTATAGCGTTAGTTACAGTAAGTGTACAAGCAATTAAAGCTGCATTGGTTAACCCGGCAAAAAGTTTGAGAAGCGAATAATGTGACAATGGCCGATGTTTGATGTGTGAATGTCTGATTTCTTCAGGGTTATCATTCATTATTTTGGCAACAGCATTAAGTAAACATCAGCGATAAATACATCAGACATCAGCCATTTCCTAAAAAGAAATATCCCATTGTAACCTAAACCTGTTTCTTGCAGCCTGGTTAACAACATCCTGTTGAAAAGCAACTATAGCATATTCCATAGTAAGTTTGTTTTTATGGCCGCTAAAAAAATAATTCAGTGCAGTACTGTATTCCTGCTGCCTGTTATTGGGTTGTGAATTATCGGGTCTGTATACTGCATAGCGAAAAGCCAGTTCAAGATCTTTTGGAATGGAAGGTATTACTTCATTAAAAAAATAACCAGCCTGGTAATAACTGCCGGTAAGATTGGTTGTAGTATTTAAGATTTTATCGTTTATCTCTTTAAAATGTGTTTCGTGTTGCCAGCTAAAACCCTTGTATTTAAAAGCGGTTTCAATCATTGCCTGGTTTACACGATATTGTCCCGCTGCTGTACCGGGATAACCTTCAAGACTGCCACCACCTGCTTGTGAAAACCGCGTATACATGCTCCTGTTAGTAACGCCTGCTACTGCTATTAACAATGCAGGCTTCTCTGTTCTTTCTTCATCACTGCCACTCATTTCTACTTCTCTGCCTAATGGGTTCCATTGCAGGCGGGCCACATACATTAAATGTTCATCATCGTTTGTGCGTGAGCCACGTCCCATACCGGTAAGCACACTCACCCAGTAATTAAAATTGGCTGCGCCTTTGCCTGCAAGATGACCGTATAGTTCTATGCCTTGTTGCCTGTCGAGCGTAAAAGGTTTTGTGATGAGCGATCGTTCTACCATTTGCTGTTCACCGCTTGATATTACCCTTTCGCGATTATAATCTGTTTTCCACTGGCCAACTTTTAATGAAAGCCATTTGTATTTTTCAACCATTACCCTAAAGTCAAGCAAATTGCTTTGGCTTAATTCATACTCAAAATAATATTTGAGCCAGGGTTTATAAGCATGGCCACCAATTTTAAGTCGGGCACGGTTGACTTTAAAAATGTTTTTTTTCTCTGTAGCAAAATCATCAAACGTAGCGGGATCCTGGTCTGCCGGTGTAGCAAACCTGAACTGAAGCCTTGCTGCTATTTGTATTAAATAGTTATTATCAGCAGAGCTGATTTCAAAACCTTTGCTACTATGTTTTATTTGTGGCGATGCCGGAAGGGAATCTTTCGTTATGTGCTGCGCATTTGATTCTTGTGTGAGGCAGGCAAAGGCTATTGCTAAAACAATAAGGAATTTCAAGTTGGTTAGTTTTAATTACCATTGTTGCAATAAAGATAAGTTGCTTTTGCAGTTGAATAACATGCTTAATGAAGCTGTCATACCTGGATTAGTATGTCCGTATCCGCACACTTTTATGTTCAGTATCGCACAGCATTTGGAAAGAAATTTTACTAGTCATTGCATTTCAGTAATTTGTGTAGTGGCATAGCGCTTGAATTTTCATGTGCAAGCCAATTCAAAGGTTCAATAACATGATTAAAAACTATTTCATTGTTGCATTCAGGCAACTTACAAAGAACAAAGTCTTTTCTCTTATTAATATCGGCGGACTTGCTATTGGCCTAGCGGCATGCTGGATGATAGCCCTATATGTAGCAAATGAAACCAGTTACGATAATTATCACCGCAATGCGGCACAAATTTATCGAATAGCACAACATGGAAGCTGGAGCGGTGGCAATTTTCATCTCGCTGTTACACCAGCACCGATGGCGCAGGCTTTAAAAAATGAATACCCGGAAATAGCTTACACAACACGTTTCGATGCAGAAGGTGGCAGCACAATTGTATATGGCGAACGGCGGTTACAGGTAAACGATATGCTGTTTGCAGACAGCAGTGTTTTTAAAATGTTCAGTTATCATTTTTTATATGGCGATGCTACTACGGCGCTCAGCAAACCACAAACCATTGTACTTACAGAAACGCTTGCTAAGAAATTATTTGGCGATGCTGGTACAGCTATGGGCAAAAGCATCAGCCTTGGTAATAATTACAGCGAAATGGTTTCTGGTGTTATAGAAGATGTACCGCTCAATTCTCATTTTGCCTTTAGCGCATTGCGTGCCATGCCGCCACAGGAAGATAATTGGGCTAATTCATCTTTATACACCTATATCATGCTAAAGGATAAAGCGGATATAGCAAAACTGGAAGCAAAGCTTCCTGCTTTTTTCAATAAATACATTAAGGCTACTGTTGGGGATGCTAAATACAACATGGAGCTACAGCCTATACGCTCTATTCACTTGCATTCTAATCTTAGTTTTGAAATGGGCGCCAATGGCAATATCAGTTATGTTACCATTTTTTCATTGGTAGCAGCACTCATACTTATTATCGCTTCTATTAATTACATGAACCTTTCCACTGCACGTTCGTCACTTCGCGTAAAAGAAATTGGTGTACGCAAAGTGAGTGGCTCGGGCAAAAGTCAACTGGTATTAATGTTTTTAGCAGAGTCTGTACTCATTACCACAATCGCTTCTGTACTGGCTGTATTGTTAATGAACCTGTTGCTTCCGGCGTTTCAACAATTTACAGGAAAGCCAATAAGCATCTGGCAGTTTGGTACGTGGCCAACCATTGCTTTTATTGTAGGATTTTCTTTATTAGCAGGATGTTTAAGCGGCATCTATCCTGCATTGTTTCTTTCTGGTTTTAAAT
The DNA here is from genome assembly GCA_044227095.1 of Chitinophagaceae bacterium. Lineage (GTDB taxonomy): Bacteria > Bacteroidota > Bacteroidia > Chitinophagales > Chitinophagaceae > JACMLD01. The sequence continues at coordinate 4,084,261 of JBGAFV010000001.1, forward strand.
TGATACCAGCACTCAAAGGACAAACCGGAAACCACAAAGGCAATTTTGTATTTCGTCAATCCCTGGTAGTATTTCAATTTGTTGTTACCATAGCCATGATTGCGGGTTCATTCATTATCTGGCAGCAGCTTCAGTATGTAAATAAAAAAGATTTGGGTTTTAATAAAGACCAGGTTATTGTTTTTCATCTTAGCAGAGAAATGCGCAAACAAATTCCTGCTATTAAACAGCAGTTATTGCAAAACCCTTTAATAGAAAGTGCGGCAACTGCCAGCAATCCCATCGGCAATAATAATATTGGTGGAACCAGTTATGATATACCAACAGATGGATCAACCTTAAAAAAATCAAACAAAGCAAATAGTTTCCAGGTTGATGAAGATTTTATTCCTGCGCTACAAATTAAACTTGCTGCAGGAAGAAATTTCTCCACCAATATGCTAACAGATAAAGACCATGCTGTTATTGTAAACGAAACATTGGCAAAGGATGCAGGATGGAAAGATCCTATTGGCAAATTTGTACAACTGGGTAAAGATTCCCTGGGCAATCCTTATAACATGGAAGTTGCCGGTGTAGTAAAAGACTTCAATATTTATTCTTTACAACACAAGATTGAACCATTGATATTGCAATTGCCGCCAACTACAAACGACAAAGACAATATGTATGTAAGGCTAAGCAAAACCAATATAAAAGCTGCGTTGGGGTATACAGAAAGCATTTACAAAAAATATGATCAGGCTAATCCGTTTGAGTATAATTTCCTTGATCAAAATTTTGCAAAGCAGTATGCTTCTGAACAAATGCAGGGAAATCTTTTGCTGATATTTACCATGCTGGCTATTTCTATTGCATGCCTTGGTTTATTTGGCCTTGTTACATTTACAGCAGAGCAAAGAAGAAAAGAAATTGGTATTCGCAAAGTGCTGGGCAGCAGTGTAAGCGGCATAGTAGTATTACTGGGTAAAGATCTTTTAAAACTGGTAGCCATTGCTGTTTTTATTGCAACGCCTATTGCATGGCTGGCCATGAGCAAATGGCTGCAGGATTTTGAATACAGGGTAAGCATTGCATGGTGGGTATTTGCCCTTTCGGGAATAATGGCCCTGGTTATTGCGCTAATAACAATAGGTGTAAAAGCTATCAAAGCGGGGTCTGCTAATCCGATAAAGAGTTTGAGAACTGAGTAGCTTCAAGCTGTTAGCTATTAGCTGCAAGCTCCTTTGCTTCGATAACCGTTGCCGCGCAACTAGTAGCTAATGGCTAGCAGCTTCTTACGTACGGTATCGTACAGAAAGTGTCCGTTTTCGTACACCCCACCGGACACATTTTGTTCAAACCCTTTACAGGCAAAGGTTTGAGAGTTGGCACAGCGCTTGAAAAACAAGCAGGCAGGCCGGATTTAAAGTGGGTTAAAAGCTTAAAAACAACAGTATGATTGAACTAAACCATGTTTCTAAATGGATTCAGATAGGCGGGGCAAGAACTTTTTTATTGAAAGACGTTAACCTTCACATTAAGGAAGGCGAATTTGTTTCTATAATGGGGCCATCAGGTAGTGGGAAATCTACCCTGCTGAATGTAATTGGCATGCTTGACGATATTGACGAGGGCGAATACATTTTCATGCACGAGGCTGTACACAAGCTGAAAGAAAAAGCAAAATCAGCTTTGTACAAACAATACATTGGTTTTGTGTTCCAGGCTTATCATTTGATTGACGAACTAACTGTTTACGAAAACATTGAAACACCGCTTATTTACCAGGATATAAAAACTTCAGAACGCAAATCCCTGGTGGCAGATATGCTGGACAGGTTTAACATTGTAGGCAAAAAAGATCTATTTCCAACGCAATTATCTGGCGGACAACAACAGTTGGTAGGCATTGCCCGTGCATTAATTGCTAAACCCAAATTGTTACTGGCAGATGAACCTACTGGTAACCTTAATTCAAAACAGGGCGAAGAGATAATGGATCTTTTTAAACAACTAAACAATGAAGGTGTAACCATTATACAGGTAACGCACTCAGAAAAAAACGCAGAATACGGCAGCCGCATTATTAACCTGCTGGATGGAAGGATAGACAGTTAAATAAACTATTAGCCGTTAGCTATTAGATTTTAGTTATAGTTTACCGGCAAAGTAGAATCAGCTACGGAGGAGGATTATTAAATTTTTCAAAAGACTAACAGCTAGCAGCTAACAGCTAATAGCTTTTCAACAATTATGAACAAACTATTTTTTTTAATTGCACTAGTTTTTACTGCATTGATTGGTGCTGCACAGGATACAACACGTACCTACGATTTTCTTACATTAAAACAGAGTGTAGAAATTGCGATAGCCAATAACGCAACAGTTAAAAATGCCGAGTTTCAATCAGATTATGCTGCTGTTAATTACAACCAGTCAAAAGGAAATCTTGTTCCGCAACTTAGTGGTAATATAGGTCATAACCTTAACTCTGGTCGTAGTATCAACACTGCGAATAATACATACATCAATTCTACTTTTACTACTGCCAGTTACCAGTTAAATAGCAGTGCTACTTTATTTAATGGGTTTAATTTATTAAACAGGCTTAAAAGCAATCAGCTTGCGTATGAAGCTTCAAAAATGGATTGGCAGCAATCAAAAGACAGGTTAATGCTTGATGTAATGCTGGCTTACCTGCAAATGCTTGGCAACACAGATTTGCTGGAGCAAGCACGTCGCCAGGCCGATGTAACCAGTCAGCAGGTAGCAAGATTGGACAATATGAATAAAGAAGGTGCCATTAAGCCATCTGATTTATCCGATTTGAAAGGACAGTATGCAAGCGATAAACTTGCCTATGTAAATGCACAAAATGCGCTTGATCAGGCACGTTATACCCTCTCGCAGTTAATGAATATCCCTTATAACGCAAACCTGAAAGTAGAACAGATTGGAGCAGACCAGTTTGATATGAACTATGGTAATTCTCCCGACAGTATTTACCTGACTGCTATGCAACAACTCGCAATTGTTAAAGCAGTTGATCTAAGAACAAAAAGTTTTGACAAAGGATTAAAAGCTGCCAAAGGAAATCTTTATCCAAGTCTTGGTTTTGGCGCAGGCATCAATACCAATTTTTCCAGCCTTGCTACAGATAATGCCAATAATAAAATACCTTATGGTAAACAGTTGTCAAATAACTATGGTACTTATCTAAGCGCAGGTATCAATATACCTTTGTTAAATAATTTCCGTTACCGCAACCAGATAGCCATAGCAAAGATTGATTACAAGAGTGCTCAGTTTACAGCCAACACTACAAAAATTCAGTTGAAACAAAATATTGAGAAAGACTATTTCAATATGACGGCTTCGCTTGATCGTTATAAAACATTGGTAGAACAAGTTGATGCTTACAATGCATCCTTTCATGCAGCAGATATACGTTTTACAGAAGGTGTAGGTACTTCGGTTGATTATATCATTGCAAAAAACAATCTCGACAGGGCAAAAACAAATCTTATTGTAGCCCGTTACGAATATTTACTCCGTATTAAAATTCTTGATTACTACCAGCAGAAACCACTCTGGTAAAATATACATAAAGCAGCAATTTATAAGCAAAACCCGCCACTAACGGCGGGTTTGCTGTAGAATCACAGATGGGTGGGTTTTATGGTTTTTTGGCGAGGTATTCAATAGTAGTTTCAGGATGTTGCATTGCCCAATCATGTACAGATGATTCCATCATCGCTTTCAGTTGCATTTTTACTTTCTTCTTTTTAATATTCAATTTCGATCCCGTAACAGTTATAGAACCTGTCATGGTATTCTCATTAGTGTAAAACCTAACGATATGCGACAAGGGTTGATGAACATTGTCTTCTACAATCCAATAGCCTTTATCGCTTGCCCATGTAGGTATTTTGTGTTGAGTAAATTTATTGTCATCAGTATTGTTCTGACTAAAACCAATCGAATAAATAAAACTGAATGCAATAATTGCGGCGCAGTAAAGGAGTTTCTTTTTCATGGCGGTTTAATTAGTGTACTTGATTAGTCGTATGTTCCTGTAATACGGAAACAAATGAATTGTACCTTCATAACGGCAAGCACTTTAATTCCCTTTTAAATGCAGGAATATGACAATTAACAAACTCACGCCACTTATTTATACAAACGATTTACAGACAACAGTAGATTTTTATGTGCAAATATTAGGCTTTACCTGTTTGGCCAATGAACCTGCCTGGGGTTGGGCAAGTGTAAAGTTTGATAATGCGGAGTTAATGATAAGTAAGCCAAACCAGCATATTGCTTTTAATAAACCGGCTTTTACCGGTTCGTTTTATTTTAATACAGTTGATGCTGATGAACTCTGGAACAAATTAAACGGAAAAGTAAACGTTTGCTATCCTATTGAGAATCTCAATTATGGTATGCGTGAATTTGCCATCTACGATAATAATGGTTACCTGCTGCAGTTCGGGCATGAGATTGAAGGTATATAAATGTTATAACCGCTTTCCTGCTAACATCTCTCCCCTTTCAAAAAAAATTCAAAAGAAAAATTTGTGTAGTTAAATGACTACGCATATATTTGTAGTCAAATAGCTACATAATGAATTTAAGAAGAGATGTTTTCCAGGCAATAGCAGACCCCACCAGAAGAACAATTCTTTTGTTAGTTGCTTCTCAAACCATGACGGCCGGCGCCATTGCTGCAAACTTTGATACGGCCAGGCCCACCGTTTCTAAACACCTGCAAATTCTTACAGAATGTGAATTGCTTAAGCAAGAGCAATCCGGCAGGGAAATCTATTATTACATCAATGCAAAAAAAATGAAAGAAGTAGCAGATTTTATTGAGCCCTTCCGCAATATGTGGGACGACAGGTTTAACAAACTTGAAGCTGTAATGAAAAAATACAAATCAAAAAAATAACACCATATGGAATTGAAAACAAAAGTACATGCTGAAGATGGCAAGCAGGAGCTTGAAATTACAAGGGAGTTTGATTTGCCTGTAGACCTGCTTTTTAAAGCGTATGAAGAAGCAGAGCTTGTAGAACAATGGATGGGAACGAAAGTGATTAAGCTGGAAAGTAAAAAACATGGCAGCTACCAGTTTGAAACTACCGATCCCAAAGGAAATAAACATGGGTTTAGCGGGGTAATACATGCGTTTGTTACAGATAAAAAAATTACCCGCACATTTGAAATGGACAACACCCCCTTTGGAGTACAACTTGAAATTTATTCATTTGAACCGCTTACAGAAGATGCCAGCAAATTAACCGTGCATGTAATTTATGAATCGGTTGCGCTGCGGGATCAGATACTAAAACTTCCTTTTATTCAAGGTATAAACATGGCCCATAAAAGACTGGAAGATATTGTTCAAAAATTAAAACGCTAATTATGAATAAGCGAAATAAAATTATTTATTGGATAGCTACACTCTGGCTTTCACTGGGCATGTTTTCTACAGGACTTGTACAATTGCTGCATGTGAAAGATAAAACAGATTTTATTTTACATCTTGGATACCCTGTTTATTTTCTAACGCTATTGGGCATCTGGAAAATCGCAGGCGTAATAGCTATACTTATTCCCCGCTTTCCATTGCTAAAAGAATGGGCTTATGCAGGGTTTTTCTTTACCACAACGGGAGCAATTTTTTCGCATATTGCATTTGGTAATCCTGTAAAAGAAATATTTCCTGCATTGTTGTTGCTGGTGTTAACTTTAATATCCTGGTGTTTCAGGCCTGCAAATAGAAAGATCATTTCATTCAACTAATATATAAATAGTATGAACCCAAAAGTTGATTTTTATTTCAATAAAGAAAAAAAATGGCAGGAAGAAATCAATAAATTAAGAACCATTGTTCTTGATTGCGGTCTTATAGAAGAATTGAAATGGGGTTGTCCTTGCTATGTGTATCAAAAGACAAATGTTGTTTTAATACACACATTTAAAGAATACTGTGGGGTTTTGTTTTTTAAAGGTGCTTTAATAAAAGACAACAAAGGAATTCTTATTCAGCAAACAGAAAATGTTCAGGCGGCAAGGCAGGCAAGGTTTACCAATATAAAAGAAGTAAATGCAAGACAGGCAATACTGAAAGCATACATCTATGAAGCAATAGAAATAGAAAAAGCAGGTTTAAAAGTACCAATGAAAAAGACCGCTGCTTTTGCTATGCCTGAAGAATTTAAAAAGAGACTGAATAAAGATGCTGCGCTAAAAAAAGCATTTGCTGCATTAACGCCCGGCAGACAAAGAGGCTATCTTCTTCACTTTGCAGCTGCAAAACAATCAGCTACACGTGAAGCGAGAATTGAAAAATATATCCCTCTTATAAAAAAAGGAATAGGATTAAATGATTAGATCAACCTTTTCACAATAAAGAATTAAGTCATGAGCAAAAGCACTAAAAGAAGTTTATCAGCAGAACAGGGCAAACAGCTTATCAGTACATTAAAACTACGGTTTGAAAAAAACATGAATCGGCATAAAGGTATTGAGTGGGTTAAAGTAGCAGCAAAGCTGGATTCCAATGCAGAAAAATTATGGTCGCTTAATGAAATGGAGAACACTGGTGGTGAACCCGATGTTGTAGCTTTTGATAAAAAAACCGACGAATACATTTTTTTTGATTGCGCTGCTGAAAGCCCCAAAGACAGGAGAAGCTTTTGTTACGACAGGGCCGCACTCAACTCACGAAAAGAGCATAAACCAGCAAATAGTGTTATAGATATGGCTGCCACCATCGGCATAGAACTTTTAACAGAAGAGGAATACCGTCAACTGCAGGAACTCGGCAATTTTGATACAAAAACTTCCAGTTGGATAGCAACCCCTGAGACCATCAGGAAACTTGGTGGCGCTTTGTTTTGCGATCGCCGTTATAATACCGTTTTTTTATACCATAACGGGGCAGAATCTTATTATGCGGCAAGGGGTTTCCGTGGATCGTTGAGGGTTTAAAAATTGAATTTGTTGTATAATTACTTTGATCATGACTAATACGGAACTAGCAGCTTTTTATGAGCGGGATATCCGAAAACTTGTTGAAGAAATTAACCTGTTTACAAGCGAAGCTAATATCTGGAAAACTACTGGTGCTATAAAAAATTCAAGCGGAAACCTTGCCTTGCACATTATTGGTGGATTGAATCATTTAATTGGCGCCACGCTTGCAAATAGCGATTATATAAGAAACCGGGATCTTGAGTTTAAAGTCACCGGAATTAAGCGAAAAGAAATTGTAGCGCAACTTGAAGCACTCATTCCAATGATAAATAAAACTTTACTGCCACTAACTGCTGCGCAAATGGAATCGCCCTACCCTGTTTTCTTTGATAAAGAAAATGCAAGTATTAGTTATGTTGTAACACAATTGTTATTGCACCTCAACTATCACCTCGGCCAGGTAAATTACCTGCGTAGAATGCTTGATTAATTCTTCGCACAAGCGTTTGTTACCGTTTATTTTCAAACCTTTCTCATAAATTTGAATCAGCAACAACATTTCTTTATGAAATGTTCAAATCAATATCAAATCTTATAAAATGATAAAGGCATTTCTTGTAGTATTATTTGCATTCTGTTTTAAATCTTCTTTCGGCCAGGATAAGGATATTGAGCAAATCACAAAACTGAATAAAAGCTGGCTCGATTTAACTGTTAAAAAAGACACTGCAGTATTTTCGCAGATTTTTGCAGACGACTTTGTGCTTATCTCTCCAAGCGGCAATAAAGTAACAAAGCAGAATGTTGTAAAAAATATTCTTACCCAGGAGTTAAAGTCGGTTATTATAGACAGCCTGGATGTAAAGCTTCTTACAAATAATATTGGGCTTGTTACCTGCTATATAACATTTGTTGTGCCAGACAATGGAAAAGATATGACGGGCAAAAACTGCTACCAGGATATTTATATCAAAAGAAAAAACAGGTGGTACGCAATTGCAGCACATGTAACAATGCTCAGTTACAAATAAACCATTCTGAAAAAAATTGGCTATGCTTACCGCAAAAGATTTATTGTACAAAGCAATGGACTACGACGGTTTTTGGAGTTCAAGTAAACGAATGAGAAATTCTAAGCCTTCTCAATGCCGAAAAATACAGTTAGATAAACTTTTAGTAGCATTTGGGATTAATAAACACAATGGCCATGCAACAGCACAAGCACCGGGGAAAAAAGACCCTGGCAAAACGGTGCGTACCGTATACGCCATCAGTAAATATCCAAAGGGGTTACATAGGGTTGAATATATTAGAACACTGAGCAATCTTGAATACTTGATAACTGGCGAATTTATAGCTGATATCAGTAGGGGAAAGTATAACGATCTTATAGCTCAAATTATCACAGAAGCAAGGCGCATCTTCCCAGAACAAACTAATTTTATTGATAATAATCCTATAAACCTTGTAAGACTTTTTCACTTTTTATACAATTTTAGAAGCTCTTTATACTATGTAAACCTGTATGTATTCAACAGAAAGACAAATAATTATTTTTCGACGGAAGAGGATTATTACATTTATCTACGTAAAAAATTCATTAGTAATATGGAGGCAGATTTTGCAGAAATCGATGAATTACTTTGCCTATTAATAGATCCGGAAAAGAAGACTTTCAACGAGGAAGAATTGGATTATCCTTATTATAATTTTGAAGTGCTTGATGAAGAATGGGAAAATGATCTACGTAAACAAAACCCTTTTCAATAACATGGCAGGTGAAAGAAACCTAGATGTACTATTAAAAACAATGAAACCCATTCTTAATGCGGGTGAATATGTTTTTTGTAGTGTTGAAAGCATCGATAACATAAACTATAACGACATACTATTGTTTTTTAAAGAAAGAGAAGGCATAACCATTATTGTAAGAAAAGCAATCGCAGACAAACTGAATTTGCAATATACTTTTGTTGCAGCATGGATAACCCTCACTGTTCACTCCTCGCTTGAAGCTGTTGGGTTAACGGCAGCTTTTTCTTCAGCCTTAACTACAGAAGGCATAAGTTGTAACGTAGTGGCAGCATTTTATCACGACCATATTTTTGTTGATACCGAAGACGCTACTAAAGCGATGGCTGTTCTACATGAATTTTCGGAAGAATAATAGCAGTTAAACTTAATTATAACCGGTAGAACGTAAGATCAACAACTATATTTACGCAGGAACATTTGTAATCTTTTTACTCCCGACTAATGACCCCAGGTTCCCGACTTAAAAGCTACTTTTTAATAAAAAACGACAGCCTAAACTGTAACGAAGTATTATCAATACCAGAACTCGGAGTACTGGTAATAGAGTTTTTGGGTATGTAAACAAGATCTGCTTCCATCCTGCTGATGTTTATACCAGTGCTGACCATAGCAGTCATCCTTACTGTTTTAAGGCTGTTAATATAGTTGTTGTTTGTTGCTTCCGCATTGCTGGAGCTGGTGCGTAGCACTCTATAAGAGTTTTCGGGGTAGCTGGAAAAATTCATTCCAACACCAGCGCTTACAAACCATTTCAGGTTATTCTTATTGTAAATATTGTAAAGCAATTGCGGTTCAAAAGCAATATTAATCATGCGAAAGTTAAACCAGTATTCTTCTGTATATTGTCCGTAATCCAAAAATTTGTAAGCATCGGTTTTATAGCTGGTGGCATGTATTTGCCCACGTACAATTAATTTTCTAACAGAGGGATTGATGGCTAGATCCGCACCTATTACAACAAGCGGTGCATAAAACGGGTGGGTATTTTCGCCAGCAAATCTATTGGCGCCACTAACCTTCAAAGCACCCTGCTGCATACCTCCGCCTATAGAAAAACGCCAGGCCCGGCGGTTAAATGATTTTGTTGAACTGGTTACAGCAGATTTTTCCAAGCCGTTTATTTGGCGGCAAATGTTTTCCAGCACATCACTGTAATAACCAGCTTCATTTATTTCCGGAACAAGGCTACCCTGCCCCGGTGTATATTTATTGGCTTTTACAAGCAAAGCCTGTCGGTATTGTTTGTCTTCCACTATCTGGCCATTCAGTAGATAGGTGCTGTTTAAAAGTTCTGCAGGGGAGGTTTCGTCTTTGTCGAGGATATAAAAACGATTTTTAAGATCGTCCCGGTAAGAAAGCAACGTAATGTTTTTGCCTTTTTGTAATAATTTAAGAAAAACTGTAGCTGTTTTTGTAGTTGTATCACGGTCAGTAACAGACGAGGCATCGTTATCCATACTCATGGTAACAGTATAGCGGTAAAACTTGTCTACGCCATTCAGTTCAAAATAGCTTACTTCAGAAACACTAAGGCGGTTAACTGGTTTATCCTTGTCAGTGGTAAACAAAAAAGATGAAGGAATGGTCAGCCATTCCTTAAAATCAATATATCCTTTTGAAGTGTCACCATTATTTAATACCAGCGTGGCGGTTCTAAGGTTTTTTTGTGCGCAAACAGCAACCGAAGTAAAACAAAATAAAAGAACGGATAGGATCAATTTTCCGGGCATATAGATAGTTTAGAGTGGTAAAGAGGTATATCTTCCAACACAGCAAAAGTAAGAATATTGGTTATTATTTTAAGCAACGGATAGTGCATTGCCGTATTTTTAATTAATATTTAAGTATATTGTCTCGTGATTTAGAGCTGCAAGAATTGTTCACCTTATTTTCAACTATAAAATTAGAATTGTATGTTCAAACAACCTGTCGTAAAAGCATTTTCAATTGTAGCAATGGTTTTGTCTATAATTGGCTTGCTGATAAATATTATAGCTGCTGTCTTTTTAAACCCGGCAGAATTTGGGTTTGCGTTCTACCTGGGTATTGTATCCTGGGCATTATTACTTTGGGCCAGCATTATAGGTTTTCAGCTTTGCAATTCTTACAAATTGTATGAAGACGAGTATAAAAAAGTTGGCATAAGGATATATCTAATCATTGTAGCATTTGCCTTGTTTTTCTTTGTTGGAGTTACTATTGGGCTTGCATTATCTGTAATCCTGCTCAGTGTACTTTGGGCATTAAAGAAAAACTACGACGAGTGGGAAGAAAACAATATGCCGTATACACCCGACGATACAACACCGCCTAACGGGCCTTCAATGCCAACTGATAAAATCAGTGCTAATTAATAAATAGTGTTACTAAATAATCAACATTATTTTTGCGTTTTATTATAGCATGTTTAAATGTTCCGGCATTTTAAAGATCAATCTGTATGAAGAAAGTTGTGTACAAGGGGTTTTCTTATTTCAATTTTATATGGATGTGGGTATTAAAGTTGATTATTGCAATAGGTATTTTCCTCTCTGTAAGTCATTTTAATGAAAACCCGGTTGTTGTTACTATAGTGGTTGTCCTTTGTATACTTGGTGTGTTGTTTATTGGCGACGATCAGGTTACAGTATACGCGGATAGAGTAACACAATCTACTAACTCAATTGCAGCGTGGTTGTTCAATTTTAAGAAGGAGGAATATAGGTTTGCCGACATTAGCAAAGCATACCTGCGGCCCGAACCATCAGCTGCCGAAGTGGGCATTGCTACTGCATTGTTGTTTCTATTGCCAAAATCCAGTTCAGACCAACAAGACGAAGGCAATCCTATCTTTCTGGATCTTAAAAACGGGAAACAGGTTACACTTGTTACCAGCCTCGAATATCATAAAATGAAACTGGTAGTAGATAATATAAATGCGCTGTTGCATTAATTGTGGCATTTTAAAACTTTTATTTGTCTGCATGGCATTTGCGATATATTATTCAATAAAATATTGTGCGGTTTCCCAAAAAAATATTATTTTACAGTCTTATAATTCTAATTAGATAAATATTAAATTGTATCGAATGAAAAAGTTTTTAGTCCTTATTCTTTTTGCGTGCTGCTCTATTCTTCCCTTTTTGAGCTGCACAAAAAACAATGATGTTGCTCCTAAAACATATTCTATGGTTGGTTTGTGGAGAGGCACTTATTCTGTTGATGGGCAACCAGAATTAGGTCAGCAAGAATTAAACCTTATTATTAAGCCAGATGGAACTATGGACAATGATTCCAAGGCTGGCCCGCAACAACATTTTTCTACAGGAACCTGGACATTGGTTGGAGACACAGCATTTTCATGTACAGCCACCTGTGTGTATGGGTATTCAAACAGTATTGGACAAAAACAAAAACACACTGCAATCTTTAATAAAACTACCGGAAAATTAACTTCAGGGGTTTGGATAAACTTACCTCCTGTTGTCGGTTCTGGCACTTTTACATTGACAAAAGTTGAATAAATTAGCACTTGCAAAAGTATTTGCTCAAGATAATAAGAACCGGTAAGCGTCAAATGCTACCGGTTTTTTATTCATAGCTTCCCCTATATGCTTTACCTTTCCCTAAACTTTTATCTAATATGGAAGAAAAATCTTTACTGGATAATATAAGGGGGTGATGAGATTGATGTCTCTTACAGGCAAATAATTTTGGCAAATATTATTGATTTGATAATTGAGGTTAGTGATATAGTAGCAGTTTATTTATTAATCTCCGGAGCCTTCTTTCCTTCAATGTGTGATGTGTTTCTTTATATAAAGTATATCATTGCTTTCGTGGTAATATTTGGGTATAGATTGATTTGCATATTTTTTCTTGGAAAGACAATTGGCATTAAGTTATTTAAGATTAAATATTTAAACAAAGATTTATTGCCATTATCACCGAGAGAGGAATTAGTTGCAGTTTTGGGTTACAGAACGCAAAAAGTTAAATACTATAAGATGTAAAATATCTGAGCAAAATATGAAAACAAAGATAGAATGGAAAGCTTTGCCGAAATTATAGATAAACTTCTTAAAGCTAATAAAACTTAATTCAAACGCTACACATAATTCGTTGAATTTTCATCATGATATACGTTTGCAACATACGAAGCATTTATATAACTATTCTCGCATTAATGATGTTGTTCATTGTTGTTGGTAACATTCATGGACAGCCTGGCAAGATTAAAAAAGTTCAAAAAATTATTGATAAAGCAACGCAGAAATATTTGGTTGGTGTGGCAGTGTATATTAAAATGGATGGACTAGAAGAATGGATTGGCGTTGCTGGTTTGCAGGATAAGGAACACAATAAAATGCTGGAGGCGAAAAATATTTTCGCGGCAGCCAGCATAGGCAAAATGTACAATGCTGTTGCAGCGCTTAAATTAGTAGAAGAAGGCTATTTTAAGTTAGATGACCCCATCAGTTTATATCTCTCTAATGAGATTGTTTCCAATTTACCTAATGGGCAACAAATAACCATCAGGCATTTACTGTCTCATCAAACTGGGTTGTACAATTATGAAAATAATCCGGAATTGAATGAATTGTATTTATCTGGAAAACTAAAACTGGATACACTCACACACGAAAACGCATTGAAAAGGTATGTGTTTGGTCGTGCAGCGAGCATGCGGCCGGGAACCGGCTTCGAATACAGCAGCACCAATTTTATGCTGCTTGCCATGATAATGGACAAAGTTTTACCACAGCAGCATACTGCGTATTTACGAATGCTTTTGGCGGCTGGCGGTTATAATAACACATATTACCGGCAAACGCCGCCCAATAATTTTATTAACTATTATGGAGACCTGAACAAGGATACACAACTTGAAAACCTCACTTCTCAAACCATAGAAACCACCAATTGGTTTACAGGAGACGACGGCATATATGCACCCATCGATGAAGCTGCTCATTTTCTGCAGGACCTCATGGCTGGTAAAATAATAAAACAGGAATCGCTGCAACAGATGATGACCTGGAATAATGAAAAGAAGCCCGACTATGGCCTAGGCCTAATGGCAGACAAAAGTTTCCCCTATAAATTTTTACTTGGCCACTCCGGTAGGGGAATTGGCACCACTACCGACTTGTTTTATTTCCCAAAACAAAAAATGACCATTGGTATATTTTGCAATACCGGCATAAGGCAAACATCACCCGAAATAAAAGCAGCATACATGAAAATGAGAAGCAAAATTGTAAAGAAAATATTCCTCTTGTAGATAAAGATTAAAACTCCCCCACCCTTATTTTGCTGGCCCGGTTTTGGAATAACCAATAAGAGTACTCAACTTTAATTTTTATAAGCTTTAAATATAGATTTATGAAACCAGCAAAAATTTGGGCAAATATGGGCGTTAGCGATTTGGAGCGTACCGCTAAGTTTTACAATGCAATAGGCTTTAAGCCAAACGGAATACATTCTTCTACAAAAGAACTTACCAGCTTCGTGGTGGGCAATGATGATTTTGTAATTCATTTTTTCTTAAAAGAAATATTGCAACCCGCTATGAAGGGTGAAATGACCGACACTGAAAAATCTAACGAAATTATATTTACACTTTCTGCAGCCACTAAAGCCGAAGTAGACAACTGGGCAAAAGAAGTTATCAAAGCCGGTGGAAAAAACATTTCTGAACCGGAAGAATTTGGTAAAGGTTATTACGGTTTTGTTTTTGCAGACCCGGATGGGCATAGGTTTAATGTGTTTTACATGTAATTTTTGCCGGGTAAATTTTTAAAAAATGATCCCTGTCAGGGGATCATAAATACAATCCGGTTAATTCTCTTAGTGTTTGCCAGCGCAAGTTGTATAAGTTTTGGCATTTTCTTTCCCAATATATCCAAGGCATCGATTATAGGCATAATTTTCAACATTTATATGATAAAGACAGAAATGAGTTGGAAAAAAATTGTTTCAAATTCGAAATTCCTTCTGCTGGCTATACCTCTTTTTATTGCCATTGCCACTATTGCAAGGTGCTGGATAGAAATTCTCATAACAAACATAAACGCTCAATGGCAGCATTATTCTGCACTATTCTTTGCTGCTGTAACTATCTTCTTTTATTTAGGAGTTATAACCTCGCTCTGAGGGCCGTAGGCATATTTCTTTTGCTGGGTACTTGTAGAGCTTTTTCAATGACAGCCAGCATAGAAACAACCTGGCTTAAAATAGTAATTACATTGCCTCCTTTTAACAGTTTATCGCTTGGCTTATTTTTCCTGTACCTTGTATTAAACCACAAAGGCTTAATTGATATTTACCTAGACAATAAAGAAAGAAAGTTTGCCATGAAAAATAAAAAAAACGAAGCAAATAAAGCAAACACAGAGTTGTAAACTACTTCAATTAGTACAGGCATGCAGGGTTGGGTTGAACGCTAGTGTATCTTTAGTCCACCTTATACAAAATTTATGAAAAGCATTTTACTTGTTTTGAATTTTTTAATAATGCTGAATTTTGCTTCTGCCCAAACTACCGCGAATAATTTTATTAACCCAACCGGAACTTATTCGTACAGTGGAAAGACTATAATTAAGAATGAAGAAAAGTATGGAAAATTTGGTACTATACAAGTAAAGCTTTTAAAAGGCGGCAAGATTGCAATGAGTTTGTACGTATGCAACGGGGCAACGGCTTATAATTCAGGTTCATTTGTAGATACCTTGCTTTATAAAAATAATACAGCCATATATACTATTCCCCAAGATGACTCAAGCTGTAAAATTGTTTTTACTTTTAAGAGTAAAAGCATATCAGTTTTACAAACCCAGGCAAATCTTAACAACGGTTGTGGTTTTGGGCATGGCGTTTTTGCAAATGGGGATTATAAAAAGATTTCCTCAAAAACCCCTGTAATTGAAAATCTTTCAACTGATTTGTAAATAGCCATTCAACTCTCTCAGCACGGTTAAACTCCCGCCCGTGTTACGTGTCCTCACGCACCAATTCTATAACAGGAAGTAGTTTGTAAATTCCGATTCGTGAAGACTCGAACCGTGGCAGAGTAAAAGTGTAACGCTTGCAACCATACTGCACCGTAAAATTTAAGGCGCCACTTTGTTTTTAATAATGCTGCCGTTCTTTACAATAACCAAAATTTTATCGTTGTAATTAGCAAGCAGGGATAAATCTTTTAGTGGGTCGCCATCAATCAATAGAAGATCGGCATAAGCACCTGCTTTTACTATGCCCAACTTGCCGGGGTAAGGACTTCTTAAACCAGACATTTGAAGCAATTCTGCATTATCGTGCGTTATCATTTTTAAAATTTCTGCATTGGTAAACCATTTTTGCAATTTGAGGATATAGGCATTTTGTTCTTCGTTAAGTTTCGGTGCAAAAAGAAAATCAGTGCCCCAGGCCAGTTTCACTTTTGTTCGTTTTGCCATTTGCCATACTTTCGGTTGTGCCTCTATGATAGGTTTGCGTTTTTCGGCCCTTTCAGCTGCCATGTCAGGCGAACTTTCTTCCAGGTTTTGAAGACTAAGCCAAATACCTTTCTGAGTCATCAGTTTCAATGTTGGTTCATCCAGCAGTTGCCCGTGTTCAATACATTTTACGCCTGCAGTTATAGCACGCCGCACTGCCCTAACGGTATAGGCATGCACGGTAACATAGGTGCCCCAATCTTCTGCAGCCTCAACAGCTGCCTTCATTTCATCGAGGGTATATTGTGTTACATCAATAGGATCATATGAAGACGATGTGCCACCTCCCGCCATAAGCTTAATCTGGCTGGCACCGGCACGAAGGTTTTCTCTTGTAGCTGTTAATACTTCATCGCGGCCATCTGCTATGAAAGTAGCACCAAGTTTTTCTGCTCTCGATGGTTCATTAAAGAAGCGACGAGATTTTTCATCAGGCGTTCTTAGATCTCCATGGCCTGATGTCTGGCTAATCATTGCACCGGATGGCCATATTCTTGGGCCGGCAATTTTTTCTGCGTCAATAGCTTTCTTCAGTGCAAATACAGGCCCGCCAACGTCTCGCACACTGGTAAACCCACGCAATAACATTTGTTCTGCCCCGGCAGAAGTTTTAGCCAGTATTGTTTGTTGCGTTAAATCCGGAGAGGCCATCTCCTGCATTGTCATAGCATTAAAAATCATGTGGACGTGAACATCAATTAGTCCGGGCATTAAGGTATTGCCGTTGCCATTTATTTTTTTTACGGCGGCACTTGTTTGTATTTGCTGTGCACTTATTTTATCAATCTTATTACCTTTAATCAGAACATTAACGCGGCCACTTAGCATGGGCGATACCCCATCAAAAACACGTACATTCTCTATTAACAAATAGGTTGAATCTGGTTGTTGTGCGTTGAGGGCTATTGCTATCACCAATAAAAGAAAGGCCACTGTGAATTTTCGCATAAAATTTTCTTTTTAATATTGCTTACTAAATATAACCAATTAATGTTGGAGGAAAATGAATAAGCTTTAAAATAAAAATGAAGCCCTGGCGTGGCTTACAATAATATAATATGCGGTTACTATTTTTACTACTAATTGTCAGCACAAACGTTTTAGCGCAAAAGGTTAATAAGAAAGACACAATTCGCTGGCCGTGGTTCGTGTCCTCACGAACCAATTTTATAAACAGGAAAATTAGTTTGTACATTTCGGTTCGTGAGGAAAAGAATCTGCGTGGTAGCCTAATGAAGTCTTTTCGCCTTGGTTCCAGACACAAAAATATTTACATTGAACAGCCGTTATTTGAAGAAGCGGAAATAGTTTCCAAAAAAAAATTGAATGACACTTACCTACCAGTTACACAAAAACGATTATTTGCAGTTGCATTTGTTTAATGCTTCCAAATCTGCATCATTAAAGAAGCGGTTTAAAAAAGCCTGGATAGTTTGGACTTTGTGCTTTTTGGGTCTTAGCGCTGCTTTTTATCTTGTAGGCAATAAAGGAGACATTGCCAATTTTCTTACACTGTATTTCCTGGTAATGGCATTTTATATGTTGTTCTTCTGGCCGGCAAAGCAAAAAAAGACTTTGAAAAAAAGTTACGAGGCTACAATAGATGATGTCTATAAAAACAGGTATGGGCACGATATACAATTACGCCTTAGCGCTGATGGTATTGAAACATCAGATTTTAGCGGCGAAGCTAAATTGAGAGTTCAAAATATTGAAGCCATAACAGAAGTACAGACACACTTCTTTATAAAACTGCGTACAGGCGAAACTTTAATTATACCCAAAAGCGGTTTTGCAGATATTACATCAATAAGAGAAGAGTTAAAAAGAATTGCCAGCAGGCTGAATATAAATTATGCAACAGATTTAAGCTGGAGTGAATAAGCTGCCTTTGTTAGTACCTCCGCCTTGGTTCATGTGTTCACTAACCAATTTCTTTTTCGTTGGATAGACTTGTTACAGCTTATACAATTTCATGCAATTGCAACTGGCGTGAGATCGATTGAATATCAAAAGGCTTTTCCAGTATATCGTCTGCAAGAAATTCTTTGTGATCCTGCAGCAATACAGGACTGCCAGACATTAAGATGATTTTTATTCCGGCGTATTTGTGTGTAAGTTTTATTTCTTTGCAAAACTCCCTTCCATCTTCTCCGCCAAGCCTTACATCTATAAACATTGTATGCGGAAGGTTTGTATCAAGATGATGTAAAGCTTCTTGCTTAGATTTTGCTGTGAAACACTTTCCAGCGTTTCTTTGTACAATAAAAGAAATCACTTCAAGCAATTCAATAGAATCGTCTACTACCAAAACAGAATGCATAGTAAAGTTTTAAGTAAATGCAATGCGTACACGGAAAACCCTAGTGCCTATTAACTTATAAAAAGAGGAAAAAACAGTTTTTGCTATTTAAAATCTAGCATTTTTGAAAATGTCATTTCGACGATTTCAGAAGTTAATATATCTAATATATGATAAAATGTTGACATTAATCAAGATTAAAAAAGATTAAAATAATCACGAAACACAAAGGTGTAGTTTATACACTGCATCTACTTTAATGGCATTTGTCTGAACCAGGATTTGCGTGGATTAAAAGTATTGTTGTGATTTTATCATATTGACTAAAGAGATTACAAAGAAAAAAAACCATTTAAAAATCCTTCTTCTTAAATATTTGTAAGCGTTAAATTTTGCGAGGCGCTATTATTTTGTTTCTCAGTTTCATAAAAGGTTTTTCAACTACAAGGTGCAGTATATATGCTGCTACAATGCAGGTGATCATACAAATAAGCAATATCAAAACACTATTTATTTGCACATCTGATAGCAGGCTGCGTGTAATATGAATAATGCCCTTGTGCGTAAGATAAATGCCATAAGAAAGGTTGGCCAGCAATGTTGTTGTACGTGATTTTATTTTGTAGAGAAAACTCTTTTCGCTTAGGGCTGCAACCAGGATACAGCCAAAGCCGATTGCTACAATGGTAAAGCCAAAAACAGAAGCTGCAAGCGTTTGATGATCGCTGCACAAAAAATAAGCACCGGTGAGTATGCACAACCCGGTAACAAAAAGAATGTTTGCGTAAACAGTTATCTTATTCCATATTGTTGGTAAGAAACAATATACTGCGGCAATGCAAACGCCAGCTAAAAGTCCGTCTAACCTGCAATAAGTTGGATAGTAAATGTATTTATACCAGGTTACTCCGCCATATTCTTCTTCTGCCTGCGGAAGGTAGAATTTGTTGTAACTGTATAGGCGTATTGCAATGCCAACTACCAATACAACCGGCAACAACCACCATGTTTTACCAATTTGTTTTGTATACTGTAGCAATAGCAATATAAGCGGCAGCAGTAAATAAAAATGTTCTTCTACGCAAAGTGACCATGCATGAGAGAAAGTAGAGTTGCGGTTGAGATCCAATCCAAGATTTTGGGTAAACGTAAGAAACTTCCACAATGGTGGCAGTTGTCCGTACTCTCTAAAAAACGGAACGCAAAAATAAATGGTTACTGTAACCAGGTATGCAGGAATGATCCTGAAAAACCGTTTTAGAAAAAATTGTTTAAAAGAAATAAGCCGATCTTTTTTTATCTCTTTAAATAGTTGAGATGAAATTAAAAATCCGCTAAGCACAAAGAAGAGGTCTACACCTGTCCAGCCAAATGTGCCAAAGCTGGAAAGCCAATGTGGCTCTCCCCTGCTGAGCATTAAATAATGAAAAATAAAAACGTAAAAAATAGCAAAGGCCCTGAGGTGGTCTAGGCCATAAAATTTCTTTTGCATGGTAAAAGGTAACGCTGTTGCAGGGTTGATGCAATACAAGTAAACTTAGTGAGCGTATTTTGTATTTACAAAATTGTTTGAACTGGGATAGGATTAAAAGGATTGGTGCGATGGTAAGAAGCGCATCGGGCTTTAGCCGATGCTAATTATACAACGCTCTTTCAGAGCTGGCTCCAAGCCCGGAAGGGCGATTATTATAGCGATGAAGCCCATTGCTAAATCCTATTAATCCTTCAAATCCACCCAAATCCTGGTACTATTTAGAAAAATCCAAACTATCGGTTATGTCACCGCACTCCTTCATTGTAGCTTTGTACTTGGGATGTTTGGTACCGAGATAAGGGTTGTCAATCTTATTGCTGTTGCTAATCCACCACGCTTCTTCATCATCATTAAAAGCCATAGGGCAGTGTTGGTGATAAATTTTTTGTTTATCGTATTTAACAGTGCGTACAAGATTATACATGCCTTCAGATATCAATTGAAATTCACGTTTCTTTTTTATAAGATCGGGTTCGCCAATTAAACCTTTGGCAGAGCCGCTGATAGTACTCGCAAAATCTGAAGCCGTTTGCTTTATCATGCCCGTGCTATCGCCCTTAATTTCATTTACTTTAAGGCTATCGGCAAAAACAATCATTTCTTTAGATACGGCATTGGCTTTTGCGGTATCGTAATCACGCAATGCATCTTTTAAGGAAAAATAACTGTTCAGCAGTTTTTCAAAAGACTCATTAAACACTTCAGAATTTTTGCTTATGGACAATGCCTTTTCCTTTACTTCCGGTGCCGATTCTGTTGCTTTCCTGGAAAAAAAGAGTTTGTCTACAATAATAAGAATGATGCCCAGTACAAGACAGCCAATGAAAATTTTCTTCATTACAATATTAATTTCCACAAATCTAAGCCATAAAAATTATACCCTTTGTTTCACCTATTTTTGCGGAATTCTTGGGAGGATAGAACACAGATTTTTGATGATTGTTATGATACCTATGATTTCTTGGTTTATATAGCTTAAAGCCCAAAAAAAATCATAATCATCCTAAAATCTTAAAAATCAGCGTTCCATTGCGTTCCATTTGTATTTGTGCCAAAGGCGCTTATTATTAAATACTTTTTATGCTGGCAGGATTAACGAATGTAACTTTTGAATTTGGGGCAAGGGTAATTGTACAGGACGCTACCTGGCACATACAACCGGGCGAACGCATCGGCCTTATTGGTTATAATGGTACGGGCAAATCTACCCTGCTAAAGCTGCTTACCGGCGGGTTTACCCCCAGCGCAGGCACGGTAGAAAAAGGAAGGGATACCAGCATTGGCTACCTGCACCAGGATCTGCTGAGTTTTGATACCAACGACTCTATATTAAAAGTGGCAATGGGTGCATTTGAACGTGTGCTGGAACTGGAAAAAGAAATAGAACGCCTCGGCCACGAACTGGAAGCAAATTCTGAAGACGAAAAGATATTACACGATTATAGCGACGCATTGCATGAAATGGATGTGCTGGATGGTTATAACATTCACCATAAAACTGAAGAAGTTTTGCAGGGACTTGGGTTTTCCAACGCAGATTTGGAAAGGCCTTACCGCGAGTACAGTGGTGGATGGCGCATGCGTGTGCTGCTTGCAAAAATGATTTTGCAACAGCCAGATCTATTATTACTGGATGAGCCTACTAACCACCTGGATCTTCCTTCTATCGAATGGCTGGAAAAATACCTGATACACTACCAGGGTTCTGTGGTTATTGTTAGCCACGATAAATATTTTTTGAACCGGATGGTTACAAAAATTATAGAACTGTACCAGAAAGAACTGCATGTGTACAATGGCAATTACGATTTTTATGAAACAGAAAAAGTATTACGGGTAGAACTGCAGCAACGAGCTTTTGAAAACCAGCAGGATTATATTCGTCAGCAGGAACGTTTTATTGAACGCTTTAAAGCCAAAGCCAGCAAAGCAGCCCAGGCACAAAGTATCGTAAAACGCCTCGACAGGCTGGAGCGTATTGAAGATGTAGAGATTGAAAGACCGAATATAAAAATCAATTTCAGGGTTGATAAAACCCCCGGCCGTGTACTGGTAGAACTGAAGCATGTAACCAAAAAATTTCCTGCTATTACCATTGTAGAAAATGCTTCTGCAGAAATAAATCGCGGTGATAAAATAGCATTGATAGGTGCGAACGGAAAAGGAAAATCTACACTGCTGCGTATTATTGCCGGTACAGAACCGCATGAAGGCGAAAGAAAATGGGGCCATAATGTTGACGAGAGCTTTTACGCACAGCACCAGCTTGAGGCACTAAATGTAAACAATACCATTCTTGATGAAATGAAGGAATGTGGCAGTCAGCAAACTGAGCAGGAACTTCGCAACCTGTTGGGTTGTTTTTTATTTGGTGGGGATGATGTAGACAAGAAGATAAAAATATTAAGCGGTGGAGAAAAAGCCCGTGTGGCATTGGCAAAAACCATTACCAGCAAGGCCAACTTTTTGTTGCTGGATGAGCCTACCAATCACCTGGATATTCATTCTGTAGAATTGTTGATTGATGCGCTTAAGAAATATGAGGGAACGCTGATACTGGTTAGTCACGACCGTTACTTTGTTTCTAAACTTGCCGATACCATTTGGGAAATTGATGAGAATAAGATAAGAGAGTTTAAAGGCAATTACGATGAGTGGGCCGGATGGAAGGAACGCAATATTGCGAGCAATAAAAAGGCAGCAGCAGAAAATAAACCGCAGCCCGAAGCACCAAAACAACAAGCTGTTCCTGCTACACCACAAAAAAACACACCGGAAATAAAATCGCAGCAAAATGTAGCAACACATTCTACTCCAATAAATAAAGAAGCAAAGAAAGAGTTGCAAAAGCAACAAAAAATTTTTCAACAGCTGGAGTTGGAGATAAGTGAGCTTACAGAAAAGAAGGCAAAGCTGCAAACATCGCTGGGCTTGCCCGAAACGTATTCAGACAAGAATAAGTTTGTACAGGTAGAGACAGAATACAAAGCCGCTACTGTAGCATTGGAGAAACTAAACAAACAATACGAAGAAGTTTTTGAAAAGATAATGACGCTGGAAGCTGGTGGTGCATCCTAGACAAAACCATACAGGGTTATAATAACTGGCACAATCTTTTCAGTTGAAAGAAACCTCTGCGCCTGCACCCTGTTATTTTACTGTTACTATACCTCACGAAGTTGCTTTGCAACTGCGGTAAATGCGTAATTTGAAAAAACATCCTGCCGTACGCTTGATTACACGATTACAGAATATTTATATTTGATGCAACTTAATCGGGTTTTTATTCAATCTTAGTTTCATTCACTAATCAAAATTAATTTTATGCGTAAATCCTTGCTTAGTTTCGCTTTGGTGTTATCAACGGTTGCCCTTGTTGTTTTATCCGCCTGCAAGAGCGGCCCCAAAGATGCAGATCTTGAAAAAACAGTTACAGAAAAAATTTCCGCTGCTGCCTCAGATATTACTGGTGGTGCAGCTACTGTAAAAGATGGTGTGGTTACGTTATCCGGAGAGTTTAAAGATGCAGCATCAAAAGATGCTTTCGACATGGCTGTAAAAGCTATCCCTGGTGTAAAATCAGTGGTTAACAACACAACTGTTGCTCCTCCTCCACCAGCACCAGTTGCTGCACCTGTAGTTGTTGCAGCAGATGATCCACTTACAAAAGCAGTAACTGATGCAATTAAAGACTACCCGGGTGTTAAGGCTGAAGTAAAAGATGGTGTTATTACATTGTCTGGCGAAATTAAAAAGGCAGACAACAGAAAATTGATGCCCATTTTGCAAGCCTTAAAACCAAAGAGTGTAGATTCTAAAAACTTAACCATCAAATAAAAAATTGGAGGAACCAACTTATGGCATTACAGGATAAATATAAAGAACTGCTTGACGCAGCCAGCACCAGCGGAGTTTCTAACCTCCAGGTTCGCGAACAGGATAATGTATTGTATATTGATGGTATTGCACCATCAGGAGATGTAAAAGACAAATTATGGGATGTGTATGATAAAATAGATCCCAACTTTAAAAGCGGTGATGTGGTAATGAATGTAAACGTTGCAGACTCTGCCCCCGGCACTAAAGCAACAGTTACAACAGACAGCTCTAACCTTAATATTCGTAAAGGGCCAGGTACAGATCAACCAATCGTAGGTAAAGCAGCACATGGTTCTACAGTTACTTTAATTAGTAAAGCCAACGACCAATGGTGGCTGATTAAATCAGAAAAAGGTGAAGAAGGTTACGCTTATGCGCAATACCTTACACCGCAATAAGGATAAGAAATTACTAGTTATATTGAATAAAGCTGCTGTAACAAGCAGCTTTATTTTTTTATTAGCAGCCTTATCTGTGTACATTTGAAATCCGTTTATGAGAAGATTCTCCCTGGTTTTCTTACTGCTTACCGGTACCACCCTTTTCTGTTGCAGCACAATGGCGCAGCAGTTGCATGGTCGCCCTAAAATAGGCCTTACCCTCAGTGGTGGTGGCGCCAAGGGCCTTGCGCATATCGGCATACTTAAAGCACTAGACTCTGCGGGCCTAAAGATTGATTATGTTACCGGCACCAGTATGGGCAGCATCATCGGCAGTCTTTACGCAATTGGCTACCCGGCAGATTCTATAGAAAAAATGGCGTTGGGCATTAACTGGGATTTGCTGCTGAGCAACCAGGCATCGCTCCGCACTTTATTCATGGAAGAAAAAGAAGAGTATAGCAAATACACGGTAGAATTGCCCTGGGTAGATCATAATTTCCGTTTGCCAACAGGAATTTTGCAAGGCCAGGAACTCTGGCTCACCCTTTCTGAAATGTTTTACCCGGTGTACAACCAGAAAGACTTTTCAAAATTCAGCATGCCGTTTAAATGCATTGGCACAGATGTGGGCAATGGCGAAGCCGTGGTAATGAGCAAGGGAGAAATAACTTCGGCTATACGTGCCAGTATGGCTATTCCCTCTTTTTTTACTGCTGTTGATTATGATAGTATACGACTGGTAGATGGCGGCGTAGTAAGAAATTTTCCTGTGCGTGATGTAAAAGAGATGGGCGCAGATTTTGTAATTGGTGTAAATGTTTCCGGTGCACTGCTGCCGTCAGACAAAGTTACTAATGCAATACAGGTTTTATTGCAGGTAGCTTTCTTCCGCGAAGCACAGGATCACAAAGAGGAAGTAAGGCTTTGCGACATTTACGTACCGCTGGATCTGCAGCAATACAATATGGGGAGTTTTGCCCAATCCAAAGAAATATTGCAATTAGGTATTGAAGAAGGACGAAAACTTTATCCGCGTTTTAAACAGATTGCAGACTCACTTAATAAACTTTATGGTGAGCAGCCTTTTGTGAGCAACCGCCTGCCTGCTGTAAAGCCGGTAAAAATTTCTTCTTATGAAGTAAAGGGTTTAAAAAGTACGAGTGCCGATTTCTTTGTGCATACCATGGATTTTATTACCAATCATGAGTACACACCACAAAAACTTTCAAGAATGGTGCGTGCAGCTTACGGTACACGTTATTATAATCTTGTTACTTATTCATTAATACCGCAACCCGATAGTACCTGCAAAATTATTTTTGATGTAACAGAGAACCCGCTTTCGTTTGCGAAAGTAAGCCTGCATTATAATAAGTTTAGTGGTGTAGCAGCAATTGTAAATTTTACCACACGCAATCTTTTCATCACTAACTCACGTGATTTAATTACGCTGAACATTGGAGAAAATTTTCGTGCAAGGGCAGAACACCTGCAATACATTGGCAGACGAAAAAACTTTTCGGTGGTATTGAATGGTCAGTATGATCGTTTTGATATTAACACCTATAACACTTTTAAACAGATTGGTATTTACAAACAATCTTTTTTTAAACTTGATACAAGAGCACAATACGCTACACAGCGAAACCTTGCGGTTGGTTTTGGCACCCGTTTTGAAACCATTACGTATACACCTGCTATCATTTCAGGTTTTCAATTCAGCGGCAACAATAATTTCTTAACTACCTACGTGTTCCTTAACCACAATACTTTGGATAGGGTTGTATACCCGAGGAGTGGTTTAAAGATTCATACAGAATTGGGTTGGGTTGGTGGTCAATCTCCCGGCGTAGATTTTTTTGTTAATGGTCAACGAACACCACAAGATTCATTAACTGTTTCTTCTAAACCATACCCCAGGGCTGTGTTTAACTTACAGGGTTATACGCCTATCAGCCAGCGCAGCACACTTGAGTTGATCATTCAGTCTGGAGCTGATTTTAATTATAGTAACAACATCATGAATGAATTTGTGATTGGCGGACTTACACCACTTATACGCAACCAGGTTTTGTTTGCCGGCTTGCAGGAAGGCTCTTTTTATACACCCGCAATGGCTGCGTTCCAGGGTGCATACAGGTATGAGTTGTTTAGCAACACATATCTTATTGGCAGGGCCAATGTGCTTTTTGATAATTTCATCAGCAAAAGCAAATTCTTTCAAAACCCCAATGTGTTTTCCGGTTATGCATTAACGTTTGGCTACAATTTTGCGTTGGGGCCGCTGGAATTTAGTTTGATGTATAGCGATCAATCGAAGAAGATGACTACTTATGTAAATATTGGAATACCGTTTTAAAACGGCCCCCATCCGACTTCCCCCGACAGGGGGAAGCCATCTCGGCACAGCCCACACTTTTGCATGTCACAAATAAAGCAATGAAAACTTTGTTGATTTGAATGAGTAAACCCGAACAGTAAACATTACTATCGAATAATTAAATACAATAAACCCGGAGCCCAATAAATGTAAGTTTAATGGCTCAAGAATTACGAACTACAAACCTTTTGAACTGAGAACTAAAAACTAAGAACTTTTCCCGTAACTATTTGCTTTTACAAAATCACTTACAAGATAGCTAATGAGTTTGCCGGTGGTTTCATCTTTTCTTCCGTCGTGCAATTGTGTAGCGCCTTCGCAAATGTGAAGATAGGCAGGCTTGCTGTCGGCGCCGGCAAAGTTTACAAACTGTCTTGCATGCAAAGCACTGATTCCCGAAGGTGTGGCAGCACTTGAGAGAATACCTTCTATGCAATCAAGATCCACTTCTATTCCGGTGTAATTGTCTTCTGTAAAACCGGTAGCATGTGCAATTGCTTGTATGAAATTTCTTTTTTCGTGAATGAAGATATCTTCGTAAGTGATAAAATCAATAAAAGGATTGTTTACAATATCCAGCCATACGTTTTGCGGAAGATAATTTTCATGCACACCAACGGCACAGTATTTCTGCAGGTAACCATCTTCTTCTGCATAGCGAAAACCGTTTCCACTATGTCGTCCTTCGGAAGGACGAAAATCTGTATGCGCATCCAGGTTGATTGCGTTTATCTGCGCAAGCGGTATAAGTCCAGCTTTATACAGGCCTTTGGCCGATCCTTTTATTAAAGGATATGCATTGTTGTGCCCGCCACCAATTATTACCGGAATTTTGCCAGCAGCAGTTATATATTTGACAAGGTTTTCTACTTCATCATCAATCATGTTTACTGCATGGCGATAAGCATCTATTCGTTCTTCGTGGCCATGCGCATTTTGTTCAATGAGGTATTTAATATCGCCAAAATCAAAATGACCGAGCAACAGCAGTTCATCGCCAATAATAAAATCGTTGCTTTGTATATTAAGAAAAGAACTTAAAAAAGGTACCCATACAGAATCTGTACCACCAAGGCCATAATTTGCTTTTACGCCAATATCTTCAGGAACACCAAACAAAACATACCTCGCAGTGGTTTGCTGCAATGCCAGTTCAAAATGATCTTTATCATTAACTATCTGTATTCTTTCACCGAGCTTGGTTTCAAATCTGCGTATACGGGTAAGCGATAGAACATCTTCCTTATCATAAAACTTAAAATGACTGGTCAGGCTAGCTCCCTGCCTTACAGGAGATTGCATTGTTTGCATAAACCGTTTGAATTAGAAATAAAAGGTAGGATATTTTTTAAAACCC
The DNA here is from genome assembly GCA_044227095.1 of Chitinophagaceae bacterium. Classification (GTDB taxonomy): domain Bacteria; phylum Bacteroidota; class Bacteroidia; order Chitinophagales; family Chitinophagaceae; genus JACMLD01. Next base: position 4,112,349 of record JBGAFV010000001.1, read on the forward strand.
GGATGCGGATATTTAAACTTCTGGCAGGGCAGTCAAAAATAAGCCGCTACCCCAACCCATTTGCCGGAAAATACGGTATAGGATAGTGATAATGCCTGAAAAATAACCAGATACGAAAAAATGGCTTAATCCGTTATATATTTTCGGGATACTACAGTATTATTAGATACCGATTCATTTCTTCCTGCTATGAAAAACCACCCGGGAACCTTTTCCCAGATCTTCTTTTTCTGCTGCATGCTGTTGTTACAGCTGCCGCAACCGCTTAGCGCACAGCAGGTACCACTTCGTTATAAAGATTCTTCCAGCATAGCTTATTCTTCTTTTACCAGTGGCGGCGTGGCCTGTGGAACAGATATTTTCCTGGAGCAACGCAGAAAAGATCCTGCATTTGTGGCCAAAGAAAAAGCGATGAACAATGCCATACTCATTCGCACACTGGCACGCACACCGTCTGCCGCAAGAACTATGACGGTTGATTATACACTGCCCGTTGTATTTCATATCATCAATTCAAATCCCGCTTCTATTACTGATGCCGCAGTGCTGGCAGCATTGCAGGGAATGAACGATGCATTTTCTGCATCGGGAACATTTGCTGGTGGAAGAACAGATACACGCATTCAGTTTTGTATTGCCAAAACAGATCCTAATGGTGGCAAAACAACAGGTATTGTAAGAACAAAAACTTTCCTGGGTGATTACGATTATGATATGGAAGGCGGTGATGTAGTATCATTGGGCCGATGGGATCCATCGAGGTATGTAAACATTTGGGTGGTACAGGATATTAAGTCTGAATACATGCAAACATTTGAATGTGGTGTTTGGACCAGGTTGAAAATGGGTGGCTATGCAAGCGCAGGTGGAGATATTGTTGTTGCTGGTCTTGGCATTGGAACGCTTTGCCACGAAACAGGCCATTACCTAAGTTTAGATCACACATTTGCGAATAGGGATTGCGCCAATTTTGATTGCAATACCAGCGGCGACAGGGTTTGCGATACACCACCGGAAACAACAATTACTGGTGGTTACCCTTGTGGCAGTCCGCAAAACTCCTGCAGCTCTGATACACTTTCTGGCTTTGCAACCGATGTTCCTGACTTGCCAGATAATTTTATGGACTACGGCAACGGTATTGGTTGCATACTTGGTTTTACAGACGGACAGGCAACACGAATGCGGAATTTTATTGCGACAAGCCTTACCGGCATGATAGCAAGTACTGTTTGTACAGATCCTTGTCCTGATGCTATTACAGCAAGTTTTACTACCAATATAGATTATCCGATTATTGGAGATGTGTTGCACCTTACCAACACTTCAACGGGTGCAGTTAGTTACGAGTGGCTGGTTGATGGTGTAGTAGCAGCAACCACAACAGATTTTGATTATACCGTTACTGCAAAGAAAAACTATACCATTACATTACGTGCATACGGAAGTACTGCGGGATGTTTTACAACTGATCAGTTTATTGCGCAAGTAAGTTGTGGTGTGGAAGCAAGGTTCTGGCCCAACAAAAGGGTAATTGCGTCTAAAGAATTTGTTCAGTTGGATAGTGTATTGTTTACAAACCGTTCTATTGGCGCAACTTCTTATCAATGGTTGATGAGCAATGATAAAGGTATGACCGAACAGGTAGTGGCTACTTCGTTCCACCTTAATTATGTTTTTCTTGTTCCTGCTAATTATAAAATAAGGTTGATAGCGAGCAATGGCACATGCAGCGATACCACCAATATTTTTAATTTAAGGGTATACGATTCATCGCCTGATGCGGGTATTTATATTGAAAATGCGGAATGCTATAATCAAACCAAAGTAAAAGTTACTTTCTGGTTTTATAACAGCGGGTACAAAACAATTCCTAAAAACACGCCGGTTACATTTTACAATAGAAACCCCAGCAATCCAACTGCGCAGGTAACCGGTACACAATACCTATTGCCTTATGCCATTTCAGGAAAATGTTCTTCTTTCCTTGAGACTTATCTACTTGATGTAGGTTATACAGGACTTGATACATTGTATGCTGTTATAAACGACAGCGGAACAACAGTACCGCTTGCATTGCCTAATACGCCATTGGTTGAAAGTATTTATACAAACAATATTGCATCGTGGAGAGGGTTTAAATTTCATATAACTGCAACACCTGCCAATGCAACATTAACACCTTACCAAACTATTACGCTTAAGCCATTGCCAGCAACCGGCGGTGCTATAACATCTGCTGTATGGTCGGCACCAACAGATCTTAGTTGCACCAATTGCCAGCCAACTGTTTTTACAGCACCTTACCGTGGCGATACAGTTGTTACCAAAAAAGTAATGGGTTATAGCAGGTATGGATGTTTTGATTCTGCATTTTCGGTATTGCATATTCCGCCGGCGGATGATTATTCTATTGCGATTACAAATCTTGAATGCGCTGCAAAAGGTGACAGTGTTTATGCTACATTCTCTATCTGCAATGCTTATCCCAAAAGCAATGTACCGGCAAATTTGAAAGCTTGCTTTTATGATGCAAACCCGGTAACTGGTTCTGCCACTATGCTGGGAACAGTTTTTATAAATCCATCTAATAGTCCTGACTCTTGTATCAGCTATACACAACTGATTAAACAAAGTACATCAGGGACCATCTATGTCGTTGTAAATGATGATGGAACTGCTATACCTGTTGTATTACCCAATACAGGCGGTATTCTTGAAAAAAACTATAGCAATAATGTAAACAGTCAGCTTTATGAGCAGCCTAAACTTTATGTAGTGCCGGCAGATACAACAATATTCAGGAATGAACCATTATCAATAACATTCAGCACACCAATGATTGCGCCAACGGATCCTGTTTGGCAGGCAGGTGCAGGTTATTCGCTGGATTGTACCAATTGTTCTTCGCCCACCATTACTGCGCATGACAGTTCTATTGTAAATATGCAGGTAACCAGCCGCTATGGTTGTAAGGTAACAGCAAGTGGCAAAGTCAATATTTTCCCTCCCGATATGACGGTTGAAATTCTTGGTACAAAATGCATTACCAATGATAGTACACAGGTTAGTTTCAGGCTTTGCATGAACAACAGGTATAAGTCTGTGTTTGAAAAAATACCAGTTTCATTTTATGATGGAAGCAGCAGCGGCAAACAATTGTACCCTGTATTCTATACGCCTTCTGTTTTTCCTGATTCGTGTGGCGTATTTACGCATACCATTGCAACGCCTGCTTCGCCAAAACTGGCAGCGGTAGTAAACGATAAGGGCACCGGAAGCTCACCATCAAAAGCATATAATGAAACGGATTATGCCAACAACCAAAACGTACAACCTTTTATTCCTTTCAGCGTTTCATTCAGCCCATCAGAAATAGAAATTAATCGCCCTGGAACAACAGTATTAAACCCGGTGGTAATTGGCGGCACACCTACCAATTATAAATGGCAATGGGCAGAAACATTATCTTGTTACGATTGTGCGACTCCTACCGCTACAACAACATCTACAACGCATTACCAGGTAAAAGTGAAGAATGAAAACAGTTGTACAGACACAGCAGTAATGACGATAAAAACATTTACCAATACCGTTATCAATATTCCCAACGCATTTACACCCGATGGCAATGGGCAGAACGATATATTTTATGTAATTGGAACAAACGATATTAAAGCAGTAAAAAACCTTTCCGTGTTTAACAGGTGGGGGCAGAGAGTTTTTATGGCTAACAATACTCCTGCAAATGACAAACAATATGGCTGGAACGGAACTATCAATGGCACACCCGCTGCTTCAGGTGCATATGTTTATACCATTACTGTAGAATTTACAAAAGGCAATACCGAAACTTATAAAGGATCGCTTATGCTAATAAGATAGAATGAACTTTTACAAATCAAATTGCAGTTAAACAAATTCTCCTTTAATCATTACTTTATCAATAAGGTTGTTGCCAAAAGCATAAGGTAAGTAAGCAAGGGAAGGAATTGGTTTTGTAAAGATGAGATTTGCTTTTTTACCAATAGCAATACTACCAGCTTCTTTTTCTGTTTCCATGGCAAATGCACCGTTAATAGTTGCAGCATTAATCGCTTCTTCCGGCAACATTTTCATTTGAATGCAACTCATAGAAACAACCAGGTTCATATTACCACTGGGACTTGAACCAGGATTATAATCACTAGCCAATGCAACAGCACAGCCTGCATTAATTAATTGCCTTGCCGGCTGAAAAGGCATCCGTAAAAAATAAGCGGCAGTTGGTAATAATGTTCCGATTGTATTTGATTTTGAAAGTGCTTCAATTGCTGATGTATCCATTGTTTCCAGGTGGTCTACAGAAACGGCATTTAATTTAACGCCTACTTCTACCCCACCAGAAAGATTAAGTTGGTTAGCATGAATTTTTGGTTTCAATCCATATTGCATCCCAGCCCTGCAAATGGTTTCAGTTTCTTTCGCACAGAAAAAACCATTTTCACAAAATACGTCTATATAATCTGCCAATTGTTCTTTAGCAATAACCGGCAGCATTTCGTTAATGATAAGGTCAATATAATCCTGGTGATTCTCTTTGTATTGCAGCGGATATGTATGTGCACCAAGAAAAGTGGCCTTTATTAGCAGGTTTGATTTTTGTTTTAATCGCTTAATAACTCTAAGCATTTTCAGTTCATCTGCTACTGATAATCCATAACCGCTTTTTATTTCTACTGCTCCTGTACCCAGTTTGCTTATCTCTTCTAGTCGTTTCCATGCACTTGCAAACAATGTTTCTTCAGAAGCGTCTTGCAGTTTTTTTGCAGAATTAAGAATGCCCCCACCTTTGGCTGCTATTTCTGCATAACCTAATCCGTTTATTTTGTCAACAAACTCTTCTTCGCGACTAGCAGCAAAAACAAGATGAGTATGACTATCGCACCAGGCAGGCAAAACAGTTTGACCAGCTGCATCTATTTTTATTTCAGGGTTTGCATTATTCATCACTAATTCATCCATTTTTCCGAAAGCTGCAATCTCTCCATCTTCAATTAATAGATAAGCATTGTTTATGCTGGGAAGGTTTGCAAGATCTTTGTTGCGCAATGGCGCTGATGGATTATTGATGCCGCCAAGCAATTGTATATTGGTGATAAGCGAAGATGCCATTACTGCAATAGGTTTAGAATACTGAAACAGACCATGTCCGTTCAAATTTTTTATTTGGTTGCAAACTATGTATGCCTTCTTTATTTACAATCTGCTGATCGGTTTTTACACTATCCGCAATACCACACCAGGGTTCAATACAAACAAAGTCTGCGTCTTTAGCTGCCCAGATACCCAGATAAGGAAACCCTGTAAAATCAAACAATAAGCCATGAGCATTTTTATTGCATTTCAATGCCACGCTATTAGATAATAAACCTTTAAAAACAAGCGCATCTTTTTGAAACAGTTCTTTAGTCAGCAATAACTTGTTATTATGGCTAAATACATCTTCCTGCCTGTTTTCAATAAGGCCTTCTTTTGAAATAGGCCAGCGGCCCGCATGTTCAGGGTGATTGAACTGCAGGTAATAATCGTTGTACTCAACACCATTTGTAATTGGCACTTTAAACGCAGGATGTCCCCCTACTGAAAAATACATTAATGCATCACCTTTATTGCTTACGCTATACGTTGTTTTAATGCTGTTCAATATCAGTTCATATTTTATATCGAACCTGAAAGCAAAAGGAAATTTTGCTATTGTAGAATCATCGCTTTCCAGCGTAAACGTAATGCTATCTGCTGTTTGCACCGTTACAGAAAAATTCATTTCTCTGGCAAAACCGTGCCTACCCATTTTGTAGGCCTTGTCATTAAAATAATAAGTATCGTCTTTAAGTGTGCCTACAATTGGAAAAAGTACAGGAGAATGCTTGCCCCAAAAGGCCGGATCTCCGCTCCACATGTATTCTAATTGCGTTATTTTATTAAAGATGCTTTGCAGCTCCGCTCCTTTAGAATTGATAACAACACGCACATGTGTATTTTCTATTGTAAACATACTATTCAGTTAAAATAAAACTAGCGCTATAATCGGTCATCAAATATAATACCGCAGCAGGAAAATGGTTCAATTTATTATAATCTGCCTGCAAGGGTAAGTTTTGTATTTTTGCGCCGATGCAAAAGAAAACATGGACTGCAGAAAATATCCTCACAAGATTAGGGATTGATGCACTGAACGAAATGCAACTGGCTTCTATTGAAGCAAATAAAACCAGCAATAATGTTATACTCTTATCAGATACCGGCTCTGGTAAAACAATAGGTTTTTTATTGCCTGTGCTGGAACAATTTGATCCTGCAAAAACCAAAAGTCAGGCCATTGTTATTGTTCCTTCACGAGAACTGGCTATACAGATAGAAACTGTATTTAAAAAAATGGGCACACCATTTAAAGTAACCTGTTGCTATGGTGGGCATCTTCGCGAAACAGAAGAAAACAATCTTATAGAACCCCCTGCTTTATTAATAGGTACACCGGGCAGACTAGCCGATCACATCAGGCGTGGCAATATTACTACTGATACTATAACCACGTTAGTACTGGATGAGTTTGACAAATCGCTTGAGCTTGGTTTCCAGGAAGAAATTTCTTTTATCATAAGCAAACTTCCTGCTGTAGAAAAAAGAATACTTACATCTGCAACAGAAGCCGTAGAAATACCGGCATTTTTGAAGATGGACAATCCGGTGCGGCTTAATTTTTCCGGAACGGGTGATGGTAGTACAGACAAGTTATGGGTTAAAACTGTGCTTAGTCCTGAAAAAGATAAAGCCGAAACTTTGTTCCGGTTGTTATGTTCAATTAATAACCGCTCAGCCATTGTCTTTTGCAATCACCGTGAAGCTGTTGAAAGAACCAGCGCCATAATAAAAGAAAAAGGTATAGTGAATGTGTATTATCATGGTGCAATGGAACAGCAGGAAAGAGATAGTGCTTTATGCAAATTCAGAAATGGCACTTCAACCGTATTGGTTACAACCGATTTGGCTGCTCGCGGACTTGATATTCCCAACATCAGGTACATTATTCACTATCATTTACCGCAGACGGAAGATATTTATACGCACCGGAACGGAAGAACAGCCCGTATGGATGCAAGTGGAACTGTTGTGCTAATATTATCACCAGAAGAAAAATTACCTGCTTACATTCAAGATGATACAGAACAATTAGAGCTGCCCGAAAATGCAATTCTTCCGGAAAAACCCAAATGGACTACTCTTTTTATAAGTGCAGGCAAAAAAGACAAAGTAAATAAGGTTGATATAGTTGGTTTTCTTTCTCATAAAGGCGAATTAAAAAAAGAAGATATCGGGCTGATTGAAGTAAAAGATTTCTTCTCTTTTGTTGCTATCCGCAAATCAAAAGCAAGTAATACTCTTCAAAAGATTAAAACTGAAAAGCTCAAAGGCAAGAAAGTAAGAATTGATGTAGCGAAGTAATTGTCTGAACTGGGATTTGGGAGGATTTTTGGGATTAATAGGAATAGAAGGCAAACAAAGAAAAACTCCATTACCTCTGTGCAATACTCTTAACCTTCTGTGGTAAAATTAACTGAACTAAGAACATCGAATTTCTTCTAATGGCTGGATGCTCCCGTCTTATTCATTTAATTATAAAAAATCTTTTGCAAACTGTAACATGGTTTAAAAACCTGCGTCTTATTTATTGTAGCAGATGAGCAGTGAAAAAGAAAACAAACCAATTGTTCAACTATCAAACTCTTTTTTATGAAAGGCAAATACATTACCACCCAAATTCTTATAGCAGCAAAAAATGGTGGCAAAAAACACGAAGTGAAAATAGCTGCATAATTAAACTTAACCTTGTCCTAAAAGCAAAGCCATTACGCAAATAGCGCAATGGCTTTTTTATTGAAACAAACGGGGGTTGTTGCAATAAATCATTTTTTAAAATTCTGTTAACCGTTACTGAACCGGCTTAGGACAATCAGTGCGTCCGTTATCGGTTCCATGAAATCCCCTTCGTCTTCCAAGCCCAACACTAATGGTTACGCCAGAAAAATAGTACCAGTCTTTAAATGTAGAACCACCTCTTATTGTTCCATCGGCAGGATAAGTAGCGCCGTTTTTTAATTCATCTCCACGAAAAGCCATCTCTACTGCTTTTGCCCCTTTTGCAGCTGCAAGTGTACTTGCATCAACATAAGTTGTGCTCACATCATCCAGGTAATCTGTAAAAGTTCTTCTCAATCCTATTTCATAGCTCAGTGTTATGTTATCTGTAAACCTCCAGCGTATACCTGCGCCAAACGGAATTGCAAATTGTGTAAGATGGTATTCTTTCCTGTCGGGATATGCTGCCAGTCCCTGGCCCTCTGTGCTTAGCGGTTTCAAATAAATTTTATTACCGAGCGAATCAAAAGCATAAGGATTGAAGTGAAAAACAGCAACGCCACCAAAAATATAAGGCGATAGCTTGTGGTAATTAAGATTGAGAAAATTATAATCAAGCAGCAGGTTTCCTTCGGTGATTTTTGTACCAAAGCTGAGATTTCTTGCCTGCAAATCTGCCTGCCTGTTGTATTTATCATCTGCAGCTATAGCAGCATAAGTAAAATTAGTGCGAACAGAAAAATGATTGCTAAGATCGTACCTCAAACCAAGTCCCACAGCGGCTTTGGCCTGTTGCGTAGTAAATCTTTTTTCCTGCAAATCGCCCTGGTAATTGCTAAAACCGCCAAAGAGTTCAACATGCATTTTTTGCGCCTGTACTAAAGAAGGAATAAACAAACTGAGAAAAATTAATTTTCGCATAGATTTTTTTTGGGTTAAAAAAGGAAGCCTGACAGAGGGTATGCGGATTTTACAGGGAAGCGATCTATGTGAATAAGATTACGGGGGTAGTACAGAAACGGTTGGCTGAATATTTTAATACAAGTATTACGCCAAAGATTTGTTAAAGAGAAGTTGACTTAACGATTGTGATAAGATTAGCTGATTGCTCATCGTGTTTTTACGAAAGCGATCTTTTTCTTCAGTTGTTCATCCAGCGGTTTGTATAAAACACGATAGAGTTGTATTGCGGCAGAAACAATAAAAACAATACCCACTATTATATTAATGATGCGATTGCTGGTTTGCAGTTTAAGGATTAACCATCTTCCACCAAAAATAAATACGGCAAGGCCTGCTAGAGTACCGGCGGCAATTCCGGCAATATATAGATTGTACATTACTGCGTTGGGCAGTAAAATTTTATTGCTGAACAAATATGCACTCCAGATAAACCAAAAAGGAATTTGAACAGGATTTACTGCACTCATCATAAAACCAAGCCAGAAACGGTTCATGGTATTGTTGAGCAAAATATTTTTAGCAGCAGCATTCTTTTTACTAGCTGCTAAAAAACTACTAATAGCAAGAGCGATAAATAGAAAGACGGTTATCCATTCAAGTATATAAAACCATTGCTGATGGCTTATTATCCAGCTAATCCCTGTTAAAGACAAACGAACGTATAAAATTTCTACCAACGCTACACCCAATGAAAACCATATTGCTTTCTTTATATTCTCGCTTACTGCAATTTGCATGGCAGATACGTTCAAACTCCCCAGCGGAAGTGCGCCAAGAAAACTGATTAGCATACCTGTAAAAAAAATACTGAAGAAGCTATACATAAAACTGTTTCAGCTTTTGTTCATACTGTTTATTATCCCTCATCATTTGCAAACCTTGCTGACGTGTAAGATAAGCTATGCCTTTTTTATGATTGATGCGGCTGATGCGCCAAAGAATAATCCAATGACGGATAATTTCTTTCCATGCAAAGAAAAGGCTGTGCCGCGGATCGTACATATGCGTGGGTTCAGAACCAGCGCCATTCAATTCAATAATAGAAAAATTTTTGCCCTCACGCAATTCTTCCCACGTATTGTATCGTACATCAAGCCTGCCATAATAAAAACCGGGCACTTGTTTGCAAATAGCATTCATTGTGCTGGTAAATGTTTGATCAGCCAAATGTGTGTCATCGATAAATTTTGCGCCTCTTGCATGGTTGCCATATGGCACCAGTTCTTTTATTTCTCCTTCAGGTAATATTAGCAACAACTGCTCTCCGTATAATTTTTCCAACACAGGTATTTGCAGAATAAACCGTTTATCATTCATGAGCAAATCAAACATGGTTGATCTTCCATCGCCTTTTACTGCAAGCATTTCTTTTCTTACTATACCAGATATATATCCTTTTTCTTCATTGGGGTAACGGTAATAAAAAACGCCCACTTCATTTTGTTGCGTTGCAAATTCCTGTATAAGATAATCAAGAGGCGAAATTTGTGCATAGGCAACAAGTTCTGCTTCGTTGTAAATTTTTTTTACACCCCTGCCCTGCCCGCCAATATCTGGTTTGCCAATAAGCGGATAGGTAAAATTATGGATGTTTACTTCAGCTGTTACTTTAGAAGTATCCGTACCGCTTACAAAATAAAGTGTGCGAGGATAATATCCTGTAGGAAGAATGTCGTAAATCTTTTTCTTAGATTCCATTAAAAACCCGCCATATTCTATGGTAGGATTAGCAGCAGCAAAAAAGAAAAGCGATCTGGCCCTTAATGCCAGTAAAGCCCATACCGGCATTATCCAGGTATACACTGCATTAAACGACCAGTATTCCCAATGAAATAGCCTGATAAAAAATGGGCGGTGAAACAATCGCTGTAGCCAGTTCATTATTGTAGTACTGGTGCTTTGATAAATTCCAATTCGGTTAATGTGCTGGTATCGTCCTTTAGATCCATGTATAACATTTCAGCTTTTTCTTCATCAATTCTAAGAGAGGTCAAACTTACTGTAAGCAGTTGGTCATTACGGTTCATGCGTAAATCATTTTTTTTGTCGCCATCACCTGCAGACAAATGAAAATCGACAATGTCTTGCATTGCTGGTAGAGGCTTTTGTGGTAACCAGTTATCGAACCATTCTTTTCTTTTAGCAATAATTGTATCATCGTATAAAGTAACAGAAGACCATGTGTGCGGTTCATCCGGAGCAGGTTTGCTTATGTATTTCTGTCTTCCATCCCAACGGCATTCATATAAAATATGATTGCTCCAGATAATAACAGTAAATGGCTCTATGTTAATTAAGTCTGTATTTTGATACGAAGTAAAAGGATCGTCTGCCGCTATAATATCCAGGAAAGCAAGGCCCCTGCTTTTTTTATATGGCGATGCGGAAATATGTTTTATAAAGCCGCCATTCAACAAAACAGCTGCATCTCCATTTTTAGTAACTGCAATCCAGGTTCCGCCGGCGGCACTGTCACGCGGAAACAAAAGCGTATGACCATTTATGCTATATTCTTTTGGATGATCAGCCTTTGAGCGGCTGCTTTTTTCATCGCGGTTGTGCGTAATGAAAACCGATTTCTTTTGAGGGATAAATGTTACTGTACACATTCGTTGCGGAACTTTATAGTAGATGAAGCTACGCCAAATCCTTCAGGTATTTCCATATCAGATACCTCGCGGATGCCTACTTTTATAAGCGCCATATGGTGAATGGTATGTTCAAGATTGTATGCAATCTCACGGTAATAATTTGTGTCAAATTCAATCACTTCGTCTGTATCATCGTTATAAGCACCCTGTAGCACAAGCGATTTGTTTTCTTTCTGCAATCCTTCGTAAATCGTTTTTAATAAAGAGCAGGCAACTTCTTTTTTTGTTTCTATTATAATATCCCGTTTTCTTTTTTCGTAATTAACAGTGCCACTATCATAACCATCTTCCAGGCAGATAAACATCTCCACAATATGCCGCACATGCTGCCCGATAGTAGCATTAGAAAGGGTCTTACTTGCATGTGTATATTGACCCTCGTTCAAAAGCTCCAGGGAAGCAGTTAATTGAACAAAAACATTTTGTATAGCTTTTTGGAGCTGCATGTATAAGGTGGTATTAGGTTCTTATTAGTTACGGTTTATAAAAAATATTGGATTTTTTATCTTGCTTACTAAGATAAGCCAAAAAGTAAGGTAAACGCCTACCGCTGACCATCATCATTTTCCACTTGCAAAATATAGGGTTGTTTATTTCTTACGGGCAAAAATGGAGAGGGATACGGTTACGTTATCTCCAAGTACCATACTGTTTCCGCCTACTTTAAAATCGCGGCGATTTATCTGAAAGCTTCCTTCAAACAAATAACCATCATCCTTTGCTTCTGATTTCACTGGTACAGAAATTGTTTTTGATACGCCTTTTATTGTTAGCTGCCCAATTACAACAATATTTCCGCCTTTGCTTTCAACTTTGTCAGACTTAAAAGTAATTTTTGGAAACTTAGCTACATCAAAATATTCTTCTTTTCTTAAATGATTATCCCTTGAATCATTATCAGTGTTTACCTTGCTGGCATCGACACTCAATTTAAAAGATGATTTTTCAGGATTGGCTTTATCGAAATCAATTTCGCCTTCAAGGCCTTTGAAACTTCCGCCAGTATTAATTCCAAAATTTTTAATCGTAAACTTTACTAATGATTTATCATCTACCGGCTGGTATTGTGCATTCGTTGCAAAAAAACTACAAACAGTAAGTGCTAAAAGTGTAAACAATTTGGTCATGATAATTATGTTTTCCTAAACTTGTTCAAATTATTCGCCAATCTATGTTAAAGAAAAATAATTTCCAATTTATTAAACCTTTAGATACCCTTTTTGTCCTGAAGATTTGATAACATTCAGTATTTGATTTCGGTAAATTAGTAATAATACAGCGCAGCAAACAAATGCTATAACTGCTTCTGTAAAGAGACCATAATCACCGTCAAATTTTACTCCCAATTTTGTAAGGTGAAAGAAAATTGCACCTGCCATTAGTCCGCAACCCAATCCTGCACCCCATCCCGTTGTACGAGGGTAAAGTATAAGTATAGACGCTATTAGTTCAAAAATGCCGGTTCCAATTCTCCCCCATGGTTCCATACCCAATACTGTAAACAATCTTACTGATTGCTCATGTGCAGTGAATTTGAAATAAAGGGTAGAAACCATTATAACCACAGCCACCAACCTCAATATCCAGGCAACAATTGTTTGAACTTTCATGTTTAGGATTTTATAATTATTGATGATAAATTTTTAACCAGTTGGCATCAGCTTTCTTTTTCAAATTAGCTTCGTCTTTGTTCCAGTCTGTAAGTGTATTGTTGAAAAATTTATTGTAGAAAAGGTTCAACTTTCCATTTACTATCTTAAAAGTTTTTGGATCAACTTCTACCTTTTCTCCTTTTGCGCCCATAGCATAAGAACACCAACCTCCATATTCAGGCTCGTATTTGTCAGGATTGGCTTTAAACGTTTCTTTATTTGCAGAAGAGGAGAAATAATAAATGACGCCCTGGTAAACAACTGCATTTTCCTTATTTCCTTTAATTGCTTTAGCAGAGACAAAGTAAGCAACAGGATCATACCCATTTATAGCTATGCCATCATTCAAATTAAATTCTTTTTTGCGCAGGCTGGCTTGGTCTTGTGCATTTGTACTTATTGCGGCAATCCCCAACAGGAAGACCAACATAATATTTTTCATGGTTGTATTTTTTTATTACAGTGTAAAAGTAAATTCAGCCGCTTTGCTCTGCTGTCAGTTAACTGACATTTACCAGCTTTTGTTTTTTCTTAACACCGCATAGAAGTACTGTCTTTTGTAACTATGCCTAAAATTGTGCAGCTGCAATTTTTTATGTGGATTGTGCAGGTATAAATTTTTCTTTAAGGTACAACAGTAAAGCCAAAAAGTTACTATCGATATGCATCATTTGAATTAGATTTACTGAAATTTTTACCAAATGGAAGTGCGTACAGTTGCTGCTTTATTTGCCAACGGACAATCGCCGGAAATTTTGTTTTGGGTAGGTTGCGCCGGAAGTTTTGACCAGAGAGCACAAAAAATTACAAAAGCATTTGCCCTTATACTGGAGAAAACCGGCATTAACTACGCTATTCTTGGCAAGGAAGAAATGTGCACTGGCGATCCTGTACGCAGGGCTGGCAATGAATTTATGTTCCAGATGATGGCTTACCAGAACATACAAGTGTTAAACAATTATGGGATAAAAAAAATTGTCACTGCTTGTCCCCATTGTTTCAATACAATTAAGAATGAATACAAAGAACTCGGCGGCGATTACGAAGTCATTCACCATACAGTTTTTTTGCAACAACTCATAGAAGAAGGAAAAATAAAAATGAAAGAAGGCGGTTCATTTAAAGGCAAACGTATTACATATCACGACAGTTGCTATCTCGGCAGATCTAATCAAATTTATGAAGCGCCTCGCAAAGTACTGGAGCTGCTTGATGCTGAATTGGTAGAAATGAAACGCTGTCGCACCAAAGGACTGTGCTGTGGTGCAGGCGGGGCGCAAATGTTTAAAGAAGAAGAAAAAGGCAGTACAAGAATAAATTTTGAAAGGGCTGAAGAAGCGCTTGGTACCGGTGCTTCTGTTATTGCATCTGCCTGCCCTTTTTGCAATACAATGATGACCGATGGCGTTAAAAACAAAGAGAAAGAAAATGACGTGCAGGTATTAGATATTGCAGAACTGATTGCCGCTAGTATGGCTTAATAAAATTTTTAGTTTTTTTGAACACAATTTATGCTGCGTAAACAAAGAATTTGGACTATAGTTATTTCCGTTTGTGTATTTACTGCTGTTTATCTCTATTACGTTAAATTAGACAGAGAAGCTTCCATTAAAAAATATTTGCCCATGCCCCGCATTGGTGATATCTATAAAATGCAACGTGAAACTTATGATAATGGCGTATACGTTTTTTATTTAAAGGTGAAAGACATTGGCGAACAAAGCATTTATTTCTCCAAGAGCCGTACAAGTATGATGGCTTCAAGTGATATTTTTCTAAAAGATTTTGATACTACCAACACAGAAGTGTTATCAAAAAAAGAGCTGGCAGAAATTGCTGCGGGCAAATGGATGAACGATTCCAGCAACAACACCAAGCTGATTGAAATAGAAAGAAAATAAGTTCTGCTTTTTCTGTTATAAATTTGCGGCATGAACTTGAATTATACAGAACTTCTTCCCAATGATTTTGCAGCAGATTCCCGGGTATGGATTTACCAAAGCAACCGGTTATTTTCCATGAGTGAAGCATTACAGATAGAAGTATTATTGGAAAAATTTATTGCAGAATGGAACTCTCACGGCACGCCAGTAAAAGGGTACGCTAACTTGTTTTTTGGAAGGTTTATTGTTTTAATGGCCGATGAAACCGCCACAGGCGTCAGCGGGTGCAGTACAGATAGCTCTGTAAGGCTTATTAAAGAAATTGAAAAGCTATTTTCTGTTGCTATGTTCGACAGGCAATTGCTGGCGTTTATTATTAAAGACAATATACAGTTGTTACCTATGCCACAGGTGCAGTATGCTATCAACAATAATTTCATTCAGCAGGAAACCATTTATTTTAACAACCTTGTTCAAACAAAAGAAGAGCTGCAAAATAATTGGATGGTTGCTGTAAAAGATAGCTGGCTTTCAAAAAAATTTTCGTTTACTACTGCATAAAAATTAATAAAGAAGATAGGGTTGAATAATTTCCTTCCAGTCATCTTTTGCAAGTTCAGTAGCAAAAGGTTCTCCCCTTTTTAATTTTTCAAACGACTGGTATACACCTGTAAGTTTATCAAGATGCCCTGCGCCAGACGGATTAGCTACTGTTGGATAAAGCCGTTCTGTACATTTTTGCGCATAAGTTTGTACAACAAGTTGCAATAAAGCCAGCCCGGTTTTAACAGGTTTAAAAAGCTTCTTATTAGTTATTGAAAAGCGCAGGCCATAACAATATTCACCCTCATATAAACCCCAGGCAGGCATATAATCAACAGGATTGCTTTTAATACCCGGCAATTGCAAATCATTAAAAAGCCTGTTTAGTTTTATATGGTCAAGCCATGGCGCTCCCATTGTTGAAAATGCTGATGCTGTGCCACGGCCTTCATTTACATTGATTCCTTCAAGCATACCCATACCAGGATATAAAAGTGCTGTTTCTATATGCTGAATGGCAGGAGAAGTTGGTATAAATTGCCAGCCGGCGTCAATAGCATCTTGCGATCGGTTCCAGTTTTGAACTTTAATAACCTTCAGATCAAGATTACTGATTTTTGTTGCAGAAAAATATTCTGCCAGTTCGCCAAATGTGCAACCATGCTTTACTGGCATATTCCATCTTCCTATAAATGAAGAACAGTTTGTTTCATCCAGCATCGGCCCTTCGCAGGAATCAATATTTCCACCAATTGGATTAGGCCTGTCAAGCACAATAAATGATTTATTGAATTTTGCACAGGCATCCATTACATAACTCATCGTCCATAAATAGGTGTAGAAGCGGCAACCAACATCAGGAATGTCAAACAAAACGATATCAATATCTGCCAGTTCATTTTCTGCAGGCATTAAATGATAGCCATATAAACTAATTACAGGCAATTGCGTTTGCACATCAATATGATTATGCTGAAAGCTGCCATCTTCTCCCCTTGCATTTAATCCATGTTCTGGCGAAAAAAGTTTTACAATGTTTATACCGGCTTTCAATAGTGCAATTCGTCCCGGCGTTCCGTTTGATGTGGCAGCAACATTATTGGTAACAAGTGCAAAGCGCTTGTTTTTAAATGAACTGGCCTGTATGCAAAAAATATCAATGCCTGTTAAAACCTTGTTCATCTGCTGAAGATAGCAGTTATTAAAAAACAAAGAGGCCGTCTTTTAAAAAAGACAGCCTCTTTTATATCACCTAAACTATATTACTGTTGCTGTGCGTCCTGTATTCCTTCCATTCCTGCTTTTGTGTTTTTGCGTTTAAACAAAGACACATCTACTTTTCCAAAACGGTAGCTGAAGTTGAGACGGAAAATTTGCTGATCCCTGATGCGCTCATAATTCTGTTCAACAATGGTTGAATAAGAATAATAGCTGTACTTTCTTGTTTTCAATACGTCATTAACGCTTAGTGTAAGCGATGCTGTTTTATTTTTAAGAAAATCTTTTCTTATGGCTATATCCAATCCATAATTAGGATTTACATAACCCTGGGCTGATGGCTGCGGGCCCCCGCCAAACATACCACCACCTCCGCCACCACCACGGCCACCGCCACCTCCATTGCCACTGCTTTGTGGCAATACAGACTTGCTCTGATAATCTCCTGATAATTGTATGCTGAAGTTTTTAGGAAGTTTAAAGTTGTTGTTCCATTTTATAAAATAGCTAAGACGCTGACTGGTTCCACCTGCATTGGTAATATTGGTGGCGTTTATTTTAGCGTTATAAAAATTGATGTTGGTTGTCATGTCCCACCATTTTGCTAGTGGAGTACGTCCTGTTACTTCTAATCCGTAAGAAGTGCTGCTGTTTGCATTCTGGTAAGAAGTAAACGTAGCGCTATCCGGAATCTTATCAGATATTACATCTTTAAACTGGTAACGTGTTATAAGATCGGTAGTGTATTTAAAATACACAGAAGCTAGGATGCTATAATTCTTTGGAAATGTTTTCTGGTAAGACATTTCAAATGAATTGGTGAATTCTGGTTTTAAACCAGGGTTACCAACTGTTGGGTATTGCGGATTTGTTATGTCTTTATACGGAATCAACTGGAAGAAATTAGGACGATTAATTCTTCTTGAATAGTTAATTTGAAAATCCTGTTTATTGCCCAGGTCTTTGGTTAAAAACACACTTGGGAAAAGACTGATAGGATACTGTGTTTTAAAAGTAGAATCCTTTGTGCCGATTTTTGTACCTGTATAATCAGAACTTTCTGCCCTTAAACCAACCTGGTAACTCCATGTTTTGATTTTGCTTGAATAAGTTGTATATGCTGCAAAAACCCTGTCGGTAAATCGATAGTTACTGCTCAATGCCGCATTGTAAACATAATCTGGCGGAACAAGTGTATAATCATACACATAGTTATTGCTGATGTTGGTATTGTTTCTTATAGCAGCACGTGCACCCATTTCAATTTTCGATTTGTCTGAAATGGGATTGGTATAATCTATCTGTCCTGTAAAAAATTTGTTTTTTCCTTCGCCAATAGTTTTACGCAAATATGGTTGTCCTGTTGGAACATGGTTGGGATCATACAACTGGATATTGTACATTCCGTTGTTGTCATTGTTGCTGCTGTTGAAATTAAGATCAGATGTAAGTTCTTTTCCTGCTTTTGCAAAGTTGTGCTTATAGCTTAGTGCGGCGCCATAGTTCCTGAAACTTGCATCAGTATTGGTAAGCTGTGTGCCTCTTCTGAAAACAGCATTGTTTGCTATTGAATCAAAACTTAATTCATCTGTATTTTTAAAGCTGCCTCTTACAACTATACCAGATATGGTAAATGTGTTGCGGTTATCCATCAGGTAATCCATACCAATTCTGCCAAAAGCAAAACTTCCGTTAGACACTGTTTCAGAAACCTGGTTAACATCGGTTTCAGGGTTTGTAAAATTCTTGCTGTAAATATTGGTGTTTGCAATAGATTTACGCTGATTGTAATTAACGCTGGCAAAGAAGTTTACTTTTTGCTGGCGTATATTAATATCGCCACCGCCATTAAATTTACCACGGCTATCAATACCCAATCTCACATTACCATTGTAGCCAGCCTTTCTGTTCTTTTTTAAAACGATATTTAGAATTCCGGCTGTACCACCAGATGCATCAAATTTTGCTGAAGGGTTAGTGATAATTTCTACGCTCTCAATTGCATCTGCCGGAATCTGGTCTAATGTAAGCGTTGTAGGACGACCATCAACAAAAATAGTTGGGGCTGCATTTCTTAGTGTTACATTTCCATCTATATCTACATTAATGGAAGGAATATTTTTCATAAGCTCCTGCGCAGTTTGACCCGTACTCACCAAACTTTTATCAACATTGAAAACTTTTCTGTCTACTCCCATCTGGAAAAGCGGTTTGGAGGCTGTAACTGTTACATTCTCCAACACTTTTGCATCGGCTACCATTTTTATATTACCCAAATCCTTATCCACGCCAGCAAGCGCCTGGCTCATATCAGTATTTCCCTGTCCATCTTGTGAAGGCATTTTTAACGTGAAAGCAAGTTTTTGTTCGATGGGTGTATAACCAATTGCAGATACTTTCAAAGTATATCTTCCAAAAACAGGCAGGTTTTCTACGCTGAATTCTCCATTGGCCCTGGTAAGCATGCCACCAACCAGTGTATCTTTTGGCTTTTTGGCCACTGTGTCAAATTTTGTCATAAAAAGCTGCACAGAAGCCGCATCAATGCCTTTATTGGTTTTAGCATCTACCAACCGGCCATAAAAATGCCCGATTGTGGCGTTTGCCCCACCTCTACCGCCACCACCCGGCCTGCCACCACCGCCTCCGGGGTATTGGGCTGATACCGAAAAAAAAGAGAAAATAAAGAAAGCTAACGCCAAAATCGTTCTCATGTAAATGGATTGAATGAACAATGTTTATTTATAAATGCTGTTGATTCTCATTGAAACCGGCAAAAACCGGAAGGTAAAATCTTTAGACGCCCTATTTATTATTTACCTGCGCATTAACATGTTGATTGTATTGACGTTTGATGAGCGGCAAAATAAGTGTATAGAACGTATCTACATACCATAAGGGACAAGACAAAGCTAAGACGGCTTTTTTTTACCCCCCTTGTTGATAGGTTAGAAAATTAAAACGTCAAAAAAAATACAATCGCAATCATTGCAGGCTCACGGCCTGCTAACGGAGTTTATTTAGAACGTCAGTCATGTCTGACATTAGCTTGTCAACTTGTTCTCCTTGTGCATCAATGGACGCCTTCATGTTAGTAAGTGTGGGTATGAATCTTTTAACACCGAAAAGCAGCAAGCATATATTATAAAGGATCATGGTAAAATTAAAGGCTATGAAAAAAACGAACCACTTGTCTAAAGGGCTAAAAACCATGAGGTATGTGATAACGCCTATCGGGAGGATGTATGAGGCTATAAAATCTAGGCCGTTCCCTATATACGAAATGAGTTTTTTTCTCTCCGGAATCATTGGGTCAATTATTTTCTTTAAAACCATCTCAAATATTTTAGTTGCCACATATACAGAGAAGCTGATTATTGCGGTAACGATAATTTGTTGGTTTGGCATAGCTTATAGTGTTATTTCAATATAAAAATGGTTTATAATAAAATTAAAAAGCAGGGTTTAAGGTAATAAAAACACCTATAAGTAAAACAATTAAAAATAAATTAGGTAGTATGTTGGACAAGGTTTAACTTAGAGTTCTAAACCTATTGTTATGGTAAAGGATTTAAAAGAGGTATTTGCCAAATTTTCAGATGAGGGTGTTTGCCGCCAATACTTAGTGGATCAGAGGTGGAACGGCAAGCCGGTTTGCCCTTATTGTGGCTGTGATAAATCTTATGTTATTGAAGGCGGCAAGCGTTTTAAATGTGGCAATAGGGAGTGCTATAAAAAGTACAGCGTAACAGTAGGCACAATCTTCCATGCTTCAAATATTCCGCTTACTACTTGGTTTCCAGCAATGTATATAATCACAGCACATAAGAAGGGAATAAGCAGTGTACAGTTAGCAAAGGATTTAGGTGTAACACAAAAAACTGCGTGGTTCATGTTACATAGGATAAGGCAATCGTTGAAAGAAACAAACCCGGAAATGTTATCTGGCATTGTTGAATCAGACGAAACGTATATGGGTAAGAAGTTCAGGTCTGAATTTAAAGGGGTAATAAGTGATGAGGAAACGGACTATCATTTTAAGAAAAAGAACACACGTACAAAGGGTGCTGTATTGGGTATAGTACAAAGGGACACAAAGAAAATTGAATTATCGGTATTCCCTGAAACAAACGGTAAGAGCATAAGAGAGGTAATAAACAAAAGAGTAAAACCGGGTTCAGAATTACATACTGATGAATCATTTCTATATCGTACTGGCTTAGACAATTTCACTCATAAAGCTGTTAAACATGCAAAGGGTAATTGGGTAAAGGACGGCGTACACACTAATACAGTAGAAAACTTTTGGTCTGTGATGAAAAGAGGCATTTACGGTATTTATCACCAAGTAAGTTATAAGCATTTGCAGCGTTATTGTGATGAGTTCAGCTATCGGTTTAATAGCAGGGATATAAAAGATGGGCAAAGATTTGAATTGAGTTTTAGTAATATTTCCAGACCTTTACCATACAAACTATTAGTACATGGCAAAAGCAAAGAAGCCAATAGCGAAGCCTAAAAAAGAGCCTAAGCAAAGGGCTAACAAATACGATGAGAAGTTACAAGTAAACACCACATTTGAAGGGCTTGTAAAGGCTCTAATAACGCCAAAGAAGCCAGATAAAGGATAACTAACAATTAGTACACATAGCGTATCAGCTCCCTAATGGGGGCTTTTTTATTGGGTATATTTGTAGTTAAATATTACTAATATGGATGAAAAAGTAAGAATAAATAGAATTGAACTCGCACTCTATTCTAAATGGATTAGAGAGGACAACGGATTAATTATGCTCTTATTAAACCCGATGAATGGAGAAGCTTTGGGAGAAGTTAATTTCATTGCGCCTACTACCGAAGGTACAGGAATGAGTAGTTTTAAATACAAAGTATTTATTAAGGATAACGATCCGTACATAACTTTTGTAGACCCAAAAAATGATGAAGAAAAGGAGTATATAATCTTAGAAATACATGAAAACAATATATTAAGATTAAAGTCTAAGGCAGGAATTGAGTTAAACTTCCATCACGGCAAGTAAAATCTAATTGTTTAAAAATTTGCTCCCTTCGCTTTATGTATTGAGTAGACAATCTGTTTATGTCTTTCATCAGCTGTAAAAGTTCAGGGTCTGTTTTTATCACATTTATTTGATATTCATTACTACCCAACCCTTCATTCCCTTCTTGTCCCTGTTTAGATATAGGCGTCGTATAGAAAACACTATTATCGTAAAAACAAAACCATCAGCAATTCCAGCCAGCCAATTATAAAGCCGGCCAGTGCACCTAACATTTTAATGCGGTTTATTTCTTTACCTGCAATTGTGGCAAAGCTTTTTTCAATAGTTGAAACTGGAATGGCAGCAATTTTCTCAGATACAATCTTTTGTATGTTGAAGTCTTCTTGCAACCTGCCCATATAGTTTTTCATGATCTCAGGAAAAAGCTGTTCCAGTTCTGTTACAAAAAGTGATTTAAGATTGTTGATGGTTTTATCGCCAACAAACATGCCTACAACCGGCATAGACTTTACAAGTTTTACCCGTAAAAAATGATCAATATGCTCTTCTGCCTGGGGCATTATCTTTTTCACGTTTTCCGGGTTTGTAATTTTTTCTTCTATTTCATTTAATGAAAGCAATGATGCACTGAGATGGCCAATTTGTTCCGCAATTTCTTTTTGCCTGGAAGGTATAAGTCCGTGCAAGCGGATACCGGCAATACTTTTAGGTTGATAAGGGTAAAATATTGCTTGTATTGCAATCCATACCAACAACCATCCAGCTGCTGCAGTAATGATAGGGGTAAAATAAATCCACCAGTTCATGCGCCATTCTTTTTACGGGCACAAAGAAACAGCAAATAACTGTTTAATAGTTTTTGAATGAACAGCATTTTCCTTTATTTTTGCACCCCATACGGTAGCTGTAGCTCAGTTGGTTAGAGCATCAGATTGTGGTTCTGAGGGTCGTGGGTTCGAGACCCATCAGTTACCCGGACAAGCCCCGCTTTTACAGCGGGGCTAATTTTTTTTAACAATCTTCTCCACTCATGTAATTTAATGGTAACTGGCTGTTAATAATGCTCCTGCGGGGCAACATCACACCCGTTTTATCGTTAATTTTGAATCAATGCAAAAAATAATTCAATTTATGTTTAGTAGAAGAAGTTTGCCTATTCTGCTTACCGTATTGGTGGCAGGTGTATTTATTGCTTTCAGGAGTTTAGGAACAGAGAATAATGGTAAGAACGACAATCCGCCTACCCGCTATGAAAAAATCCTTCACAATGTGGGTGAGATGCTTACTGAAATTCACTACAGTCCTAAAGATATTAATGATAAATTTTCAAAAGAAGTATTTAAGAAATACCTGGGTTCTTCAGTAGATGCAGATAAAGGCATTTTTCTTCAGTCAGATATTAATGAACTCAAAAAGTATGAGACAAAGATTGATGATGAAATATTGGGCGGCCCGGTAAATTTTGTTCCTGCTGCATCAGACCTTTTCAAAAAACGCTTACCCGAAGTTGAAAAATTATACAAAGAAATATTATCCCAGCCTTTCGATTTTACAAAAGACGAAACCTTTGTTGCAGATCCGGAAAAAAGAGATTTTCCTGCTAATGAAGCCGAAAGAAAAAATTTCTGGCGCCTTCGCTTAAAATACCTTGTGCTAGACAGGTATGTAGATATGCAGGATGCACAGGAAAAAAACAAAGGCAAACAAGGCACTGTTATTAAAACAAATGAACAGCTTGAAAAAGATGCAAGGGATCGGGTGCTTAAGGCAATGGACAGAACTTTTGACAACTATAGAATAAAATTAACCGAAAGCGAATTGTTTAGCAGATATGTGAATACAATTACGCAAACAATGGATCCGCATACAGATTATTTCCCTCCATTAGAAAAAAGATCTTTTGATGAAGAAATGAGTGGTAAGTTTTATGGAATAGGCGCTTCATTATTATACGATGATGGGTTGATTAAAGTAAATACAATTCTTACCGGAAGCCCTGCATATAAAAGCGGAGAAGTAACTGTGGGCGATATTGTATTAAAAGTTGGTCAGGGAGAAGAAGAACCTGTTGATCTTGCGGGATACTATGTACAGGATGCAGTAAAAATAATTCGTGGTAAAAAAGGAACTGAAGTAAGGTTAACACTCCGCAAAGCAGATGGCGTGGTGAAAGTAGTTAAATTGATCCGCGACGAAATTGTACAGGACGAAACATTTGCAAAAAGCTCTATTGTTACAAATGGCAAAGCAAAAATCGGGTTTATATTTTTACCAGAATTTTATGCTGATTTTGATGATCCAAAAGGGCGCCGTTGCGCCGACGATGTAGCTAAAGAAATTACACGTTTAAAAGAACAAAAGGTTGATGGTATCATTTTAGACCTGCGCAACAACGGCGGTGGTTCCTTGTATGATGTAGTGAAAATGGTTGGTTTGTTTGTTGATGAAGGCCCTGTAGTGCAGGTAAGGGACAGAGATGGTAAACCAAGCGTATTGCGTGACAGAGATAAAACTGTTTTATACGATGGGCCGCTTGCTGTAATGGTAAATGAATTCAGTGCGTCAGCATCAGAAATTTTTGCAGCTGCAATACAAGATTATAAACGCGGACTTATTATAGGCAGTACCACAACTTATGGTAAAGGAACTGTACAGCGCAATATCGGCCTCGAAAAAAATCAGGGCTTTATGTCTACCAATAGCGACCTCGGTACAATAAAGCTGACGCTCCAGAAATTTTATAGAATCAACGGCGGCTCTACACAATTAAAAGGTGTTGCATCCGATATTGTATTGCCAGATTTCTACGAGTATTCTAAACTGCGTGAAAAAGATGATCCGGATGCATTGCCATGGGACGAAATACAAAAAGCTGATTACGCTCCGTGGAAATATAGTTTTGATGCCAATAACATCCGTACATCAAGCCAGGCAAGGGTAAGCCTTAATCCTGCATTTAATCTTATCAAAACAAATACAGAATGGCTTGCAAAAGAAAACGACAAAGTTTATTCTCTTAACATTGATAAGTACAAAGAAGAAAAGAAAAAGCTGAACGAAACATACAAGCAACTTGAAAAATTAAACAAATTGCCCAAAGAATTAACAGTGTCTGCTTTGGATGAAGACGTTAATAAGTATGCCAACGATAAAGACAAAGACGATCGCTTTAAAGCATGGCTGAAAAATTTGCGCAATGATCTTTATCTTGATGAAACTGTAAACGTAATGAACGATATGGTTAACCAACACAACCTGGCGCTTAACCAGGGACAGAAAAAATTACCGTATTAAATAAATAGAAATTCTTCTTTCGCAAGGAAATGCCAGTCAGTACCAAAAGTCTGACTGGCATTTTTACTAAAGGTCTATCGCAACAATATTACTTCCCCTTTCATTTCTACCAATCCTGGAATATCTGATCGTACGAAACTACACGACCAGACATAAGTTCCTGTTGGCGATAACTGGCCATGTGTACGGCCATCCCAACCCTTCGTATAATCGGTGGTTTCAAATATTTTTTGCCCCCAGCGATTATAAATAACAAGATGGTAATTGTTTAAAGGCGGTGCATCCAGGATTTTAAAAATATCATTCTTGCTGTCATCGTTCGGTGTAAATGCAGATGGGAATACGATATCACATATTTTTTTAGCAATAGATATTTGGGATAGGCCTGTTCCGCATATATTGGTTACCTGAACGCTATATGTGCCCGTATTTTTTGCCGTAAAACTCGGTTGGGTTGATCCGTCTTGCCATAAATAACTGCTGAACTGACCGGGATACAACGTTATGGTATTGCCATTGCATAAGCCGGTGTTTGGACCCAAATCTGGCTTTGGTTTTTGCAATACTGTAAGCTGAAGTTTTCTTATGCTATCGCAGCCATTGAACGCAACCAGGGTATCTGTATAAATTCCGGATTTATTGTAGCCCAGGTAAGATTCTCCTTCGCAAATGCTGTGTATAATATTTGAAGAGGAAGCAGGTTTTATTGTAAGGTTCAAAGTAATAACTGCATTGCATCCCTGCGGATCAACAACGGTGTCTTTATAAATGCCACTGGAAGTAAGCAATTGCCCGTTAAACAGATAACTGCCACAAACAACTGTATCTATGGTAACGGTTGAACCCGAGGCGCTGATGGTTAAATTGAGGGTTATAACACTGTCGCAACCGCCGGAATTTAGAATTGTCTGTGTATATACGCCACTTGAGGTGTAGGTCTTACAATTTAAAGTATAATCATGGCAGGTTGTGATAGAAAAATTAGAAAAAGTTGTACTGGCACATGGGATCATTTTATGAACAACAATATCATAAATACCATCTGAGAACAAGTTGTACATATCATAACCGGGATTGAAATCAACTTCGCCGTGAAAAGTTCCTGTGCTGCAAATATTTCCAAACACATCAATGGTTAATGCGCCACCTGTACTGTATCCATCTCCACCCATTTGTCTTGTCCATAGCAGGGTTCCTCCGGCACTGATTTTACTAAGAAAATATCCATTATTGGCTTCAACTTTATTTACTACGCAAGTGCTGGAATCAATGTTGTCATTACCATTAAAATTACCCGTTATTACTGCATCCTGTGCTGCATCTATAGCTATCGAATAGCCAACATCAAAACCTGCTCCGCCAATTTGCTGTGCCCATTGCATATTACCGTTAGGATCCAGTTTGGAGATAAAAATATCGTCTCCTCCATTGGTTCTGAAATTGGTAACACCGGCGCCAGGATCAAAATCAACGGCGCCTGCAAAAAAGCCTGTAGTAAAAACATTTCCTGTTGCGTCTGTTGCGATGGAAATACCTGCACTGTTTCCGCTTCCTTTCATTTGTTTGGCCCAGGTAAAGTTTCCGGAAGGATCAAGTTTGGCAACAAAAATATTTGCTACTGAATTGCTGGTAAGATTAAATACACCAGTACCAGGGTCAAAATCTGCTGTTCCACCAAAGGAACCTGTTATTAGAATATTTCCCGACACATCCAGTGTGAGGGAAGAGCCACTTGCCTCATCAGTACCAGTTGCGCCACCTATTTGTTTTACCCATACAAAATTACCAGCTGCATCAAGTTTAGAAATAAAAACGCTTTTTCGTGACAGAGAATTAAGAATGTATGTGCCGGCACCAGGATCAAAATCAACTGCAACCCCGTAGGTAAAAGAGCCTGTTGTATATACGTTGCCGGCATTGTCGGTGACAATCAGGTTTCCGTATTCATACACCATCAGTGTTTCCATTTGCTTTGCCCACACAAAATTGCCCCCGGCATCCAACTTTGCTATATAGCTTCCAATGCCAGTAAGGTTGTATGAATTATTGCCTGGATCAAAATCAACTGTACCATCTATGGAGCCTGTGGTATAAACGTTGCCTGACTTATCCAATGCAATTGAATAGCCGGATGCTTTTCCCGTCCCTGTTATACCGCTACCAAATTGCTTTGCCCAAATTAAATTACCCTCTGGATCAAATTTGCAAATAAAAGCATCAAAGGAATCCCCATTGGAGCCGGAATGTAATGTGTAATCGCCTGCACCGGGATCAAAATCAACACCCCCCTGAAAGAAGCCTGTAGTATATACATTTCCGGCGGCGTCAGTAACAATGCCATGACCACCAGATGAACCACCGCCGCCACCCATATGCTTTGCCCAGTAAAAACCTGCATTTTGGGCTTGTATAAGCTGTACTGCCAATAAGGTAAGAATTATAGTTGCTTTAATTTTCATACTTATCAACCCTGTATACGCCTGTTGCAGGATTTAAAAATGTTGTTCAGTTCACCAGTTTCTGAATACATTTTTGAAAACCATTTTTGCTATTGTATATAAAGAAGTAAAGCTGGCTTTTGAAAATAAGAAAAAAAAACGGTAAGACGAGCTGTTTTCTAAGTTTTGCCATGGGTATTTGTTAGAAAAAACCATAAAAAAAAGCCACGCAAATACGTGGCTTTTTTTATATTTTGAATGCTTTAGCTAAACGTAACGCATTCTTTCAATTCTTTTTCGGTGTAAGAAACGCCGTATTGTTTTAATACATCATCAGGTACACCTTTCCATTGGTTAGGAGAATTTCCTGCATAGCCAAGATCTTTAAAACCCATTTGGGTTGTGTAAAATCCTGTAACAGTAAGATCACGCATTTTATTAAAGAAGGCAACGCCTTGTGTTAATTCAGGTTTGTCTTTAGCACGGTCCGGATAAGCAATCAGATCAACCATTTCTATTCTTTGTTCAGGCGTAATGTCTTTAAAGCCCTTGTCATACTTTTTCATGCATTGCAAATCGAGCCAACGCAAACCACCACGCATTGGTGTTTGATGATAAGGCATGTCTTTTACAATAAATTCAATAAACGCCGGAACGCCGGCTTCTGTAGCGCTGCCGCTTACTTCATCTTTAGGAATAATAATATCGGCCAATACTGTAATTGTTGCCATTTCATCATCTGTAAAAAACTTGTCTGCCATTAGTTTTTTGTAATCGGCAAGTTCTTGTGGCGTACGATCGTAGTTTAACCCGCCTGTGGCAGCAACATCAGGCTTGGTTTCAATTTTTGTATCGGGGTTATTACAGGCTTCTGCAAAAACACTTGCTGATACAGTGCCCATTATAAGGGCTTTAATGGATTTCCTTCTGTCCATAATAATTTTTATTTGTGGAATATGTATTGTCAGTCGGCAGACGTGAACCTTGAGAAATAAAACAACTTAACTCATGATTATCGTCTCACGTCTCACAACTAAATATTGTTCTTCTTCAATTCTTCAATAATATATTCTGATGCACGCATGCTTAAAGCAAGAATGGTCCAGGTAATATTTTTATCAGCCTGGCTTACAAACTGTGCACCATCAACAACAAACAGGTTTTTACAATCGTGGGCCTGGCTCCATTTGTTCAGCGCAGATTTTTTAGGATCATTGCCCATTCTTGCTGTACCTGCTTCATGAATAATTTTACCAGGCGATTCCAGGCCGTAATTATTTTCTGGCCCATCATCATTGCCCCAGGTAATTACAGCACCCATTTGGTGCATAATCTCCCTAAAAGTTTCTTTCATGTGTTTGGCCTGGTTAATTTCGTAACTGCTGTATTTTACATTGAAACGCAATACAGGAATACCAAACTTGTCAACCACATTTGGATCAATCTCACAATAGTTACTTTCAAGTGCCATTGCTTCTCCCCTTCCTGCCATTCCCACACCAGCACCATAGAAAAAGCGTACATCCTCTTTTAAAGAGGAACCATATCCTCCCGATTCTTTCTTCTTGCCATTAACCGCATATTTGCCATTCATTTTTTCTGTGCCCATGCCAATGCCATAACCAGGCATGCCCATTCCACCACCATATTCAATATGATAACCACGAGGGAAATCAAGTTTTTTATTATCCAGCCACCATGGCGAGTACACGTGCATACCTCCTACACCATCTTCATTGTAGCGTTTACGGCCAAACAGGTTTGGTATATATCCACCCATGCCCGCACCCGTTGAATCGTGCAGGTATTTTCCAACCACATTGCTGCTATTAGATAAGCCATTAGGATGCCTTTGCGACTTTGAGTTTAGCATCAGTCTTGAAGTTTCGCAGGCACTAGCAGCAAGTATAACAACTTTGCCCTGCACCTGGTATTCCTGCAAATCTTCTTTATTGATGTATGATACACCTGTAGCAAGTCCTTCTTTATCTGTTAATACTTCCCTTGCCATGGCATTTGTTATCACATCAATATTGCCAGTAGCAATTGCTGGTTTTACCAATACAGAAGAAGAAGAAAAATCTCCATAAACCTGGCAACCACGGTTACACTGGCTGCAAAAGAAACATGCTTTTCGGTCTTTATTATCGGGTAATGCTTTTGTAAGAATTGATAAGCGGGATGGTATTACTTTAACGCCAGCTTTAGTAGCCCCATTCTTAATTAAGATTTCATGAAGACGTGGTTTTGGTGGCGGAAGAAAAAATCCATCCGGATCATTTTCAAGACCTTCATTTGTGCCAAAGACGCCAATCATTTTATCAACCCTGTCGTAAAATGGTTTTATATCTTCATAACCTATAGGCCAGTCTTCACCAAGACCGTCTATGCTTCTTCTTTTAAAGTCTTTTGGTCCAAAGCGGAGCGAAATGCGGCCCCAGTGATTGGTACGGCCTCCTATCATTCTTGCACGCCACCAATCCCATTGTGTGCCTGCTGCTTTGGTATAAGGTTCACCGTCAATTTCCCATCCATGATAGCAGGCATCAAAATCTCCAAAAGGACGAAATTTTGTACTTGCACCACGTCTCGGGCTTTCCCAGGGGCCTTTTAACTGCGTTACATTTTTTGCAGGATCGTACATTGGCCCGGCTTCTATAAGGCAAACTTTTAAACCTGCCTTCGACAAAATATAAGAGGCCATTCCGCCACCTGCTCCTGAACCAACAATAACAACATCGTATTGTTTGGGTTGTTTTTTAATGTTCAATTGTCCCATGTAGCAATCTTGTTTCTTAAGCGTTATTGAAAAAAGTAAATGTAACTAAATAAATAATTACTGATAACTCAAAATTTATTAAAAGATCATTTTTTTTGAACGAATAATGAATAGTTTAATGAAAGGGCTTTGGCAAACTTTATTAACTGTAATTTATGTAGAAGGCTTCTTTTCCAATTTCTATTCTCAATTGCCAGTCATTATTTGTGGCACAGATTTTAAACAGTTTATATAAAAACCTATTATTATGGCTACAAATATTATTGAACTATTGCAGCAGGCGCTAAATAGCAAACCCCTGCAGAAAGTAAGTCCTAATACACAGGAAGTAAAGAAATCAGCAGTAGATACTACAAACGCCAGCAAACTGGAGCAAGCCGTAATATCTGCGGTACTAACCGGTTTTTATAAATTAACCAGGACACACGAAGGTGCTGGAAAAGTTTTAAGTGGAAATCTTTCTACAAGCTGGGGTGATTTGATCTTTGCAGAAAATAAACAAACGCTCATTGAAAAAATTGTTTCTTATGCTGTTTCAAGTCCTGCAAATATAAATGCAGTACTTGAAATGGCCGGCGTAGAAGCAGCGGATATAATAAAGAATAATGCAGGTGGCAATAAAACAGCAACTGAAGACGATGTAATCGCATATATGAAAGATCAGCGAAATAATATTTTGCATTATTTGCCGGCTGCATTGCAATTAGGTGCTTTGTTGGATGATGATACACTTGACGATCACACACACAAAATGGACGGTCCTGTTTCTGGCCTGATGCATACGATAGAGAAAGCATTTTCGGGTACGCCTCCGCCGGAAGAAGGGAGTTATTAGTCAGGATTCGTTAGTCGTGAGTCTTTTCTCAAAAACAGGTTGTGAATAAGCAACCATTAAAGAAAGTAAGTCAGCGTTTTTAGCACAAAAATGGAGGTTCTGACTAACGAATAAAGACTCACGACTATGGACTATATTTGCCGTTGAATGAAAGCAAGAACGTTAAAAAAGGATAAGGTAAATATCATTACGCTGGGTTGCAGTAAAAACATGGTAGACAGTGAAGTGTTGAGCGGTCAGTTAATGGCTAATGATATTAATGTGGTGCATGAAAATAAAAAACTGGATCACAATATAGTTGTTGTTAACACCTGCGGTTTTATTGATAAAGCAAAGGAAGAAAGCATTAACACCATTTTAGATCAGTTGGAATTAAAGCGACGCGGTAAGCTGGATAAAGTTTACGTTACAGGCTGTCTTAGCCAACGCTACCGCGATGATCTTGCAAACGAAATACAAGATGTAGATGCCTGGTTTGGCACAATGGAATTGCCATTAATGCTAAAGCAGTTTAATGCTGATTACAAAACAGAATTGCTTGGTGAGCGTTTGCTGGCCACTCCACAGCATTATGCTTACATGAAAATTTCCGAAGGCTGCAACCGAACCTGTTCATTTTGCGCCATTCCTTTAATGAGGGGACAACATATCAGCAAACCAATAGAAGAATTGGTAAAAGAAGCTGAAAGTCTTGTAAAAAAGGGAGTGAAAGAAGTAATGCTGATTGCCCAGGAGCTTACTTATTACGGCTTGGATATTTATAAAAAACGCATGCTGCCCGATTTGCTGAACCGCCTTGCCGATGTAAAAGGATTAGAGTGGATAAGGCTTCATTATGCATACCCTTCAAAATTTCCGTTAGATATTTTAGACGTGATGCGTGAAAGAGAAAACATCTGCAATTATCTTGATATGCCGTTACAGCATGCCAGTGATAACATGCTTAAGGCAATGCGCCGCAATATTACAAAAGCCGAAATGGAAGAGTTGCTCTCCGCAGTACGGGAGAAAGTACCTGGCATCTGTTTGCGCACTACTTTAATAGCGGGGTTCCCGGGCGAAACACGAGATGATGTAGAAGATGTAAAACAATTTCTGCAACAACAGCGTTTCGACAGAGTTGGTATTTTTCAATACTCGCATGAAGAAAATACTTCTGCTTATGAACTGGTTGACGATGTACCCGCTGAAGAAAAAGAGGCCCGTGCTCAGGAAGTTATGGAAGTACAGCAGGAGATTTCACTAGAAAAAAACCAGGAAAAAGTAGGACAAACATTTAAAGTTCTCATTGATAAAAAAGAAGCCAGCCGCTACCTTGGCCGTACAGAATTTGATTCAGTAGAAGTAGATAATGAAGTAGTTATAAAAAGCTCATCTAAACTTCCCATAGGCGATTTTGTAAAAGTAAAAATTACAAAAGCTTATGATTATGATTTAGAAGGTGAAGTAGTAAAGTGATGCATGATTAGATTTCTGCTACTCCCATCAATTTTTTTACCTCAGTAATTTGTTATCGGTATCGGTATTCTGCGCACCGCTTTTCTTTAGCCTTAAATAGTCATTTTAAAAAAAAGGGCCATCCATAGAAATGGACAGCCTCAACGATTGCTTGCCTATATGAAAATCTTAAAAATCTATTTTAAATCTATAGAGGTCAAAAAGCTTATAAATAATATATAATAATTATTTATATGTAAAATATTTTCTTCTTAATTCAAAAATAATAAATTTTAATGTATTAAAAGCTATATAAATTGATTATTTAATTAAAATAATTCACATATTATTTAGTTTAATATGTTGTATAACTCTATTGGTTGTTCCTTGCATTTTATTAATCTTTAAAAATGGGAATTACATCCATCAAGCTTACTACAAACAATTTGTTAGAGAATCGGTTATTAGTTGAAAAAAAATGGCGGCAGTTTTTGCTGCCACCATCAAAGTATTAAAGTAAACAAAGGTTCCTAATCCAGGTATGCTTAATTAGCAAATTTTAGAAGCTGTAAATAGCTGCAACTAAAAAAGTAGCAGTGTTTTTGGTACCAGTGCCATCATGTTTGCTGAAATAAGGGTCACTTGCACCATCAAACCTTAGTTCAGGCATAATGATAATACCTGCAACTGGTTTAATGTTTAATGTAGCAGTTATTTCATATAGATCAGTTCCGAAATAACCAGTCACATTTTTCTTGTCCCAAAATTTCTCACCGCGGACTGTAAAACCAAATTTATCAGAAGGATCTACATTAAGGTAAAGTGCTGCGCCAGACCAATGTTCAGTGCTAAGTCCATCGGGCTTAACCCATTTCATGGTAGCATTTGCTCCAATACCAAATTTGCCGGTGATTTTAGTAAGGATGGTTAAATCCACTTGCTTTTGAGAAGTTTTACTTGTATCCTTTCCACCTACGTAGTTAAGATAGCCGGTAAATTTTCCGTTAGCAGTACCTGCATGAAATTGCGCCAGCAGAAACTTGTTTTCAAAAGGTGCTGATATGTAATCTGTAGGATTAGCAATACCAATCATAAAGCCTGTAGTAGCAGAAGTAGCTACGTCCATTTTTAAACCAGTATGAGAAAAAGGTCCATAAGAAAACATGTAACTCATACTGTAATTACGGTTCAATTGCGGATCAAGCAATTCATAGCCAACATGGGTTGCAAATTTACCTGCTGTAAAGGTTACTTTGCTAGATGGGGCATATGTAATATATGCCTGTTTAACCGCCTGGGTGATGCCTGTTTCGTTATAAGAGAACTCTTTTGCACGTGAACCGAAACCTAAATCAACCACTGCACCGATTTTTCCAAAAGAATGCGCAATTTTTACAGATGCCATGCCCAATTCGAATGAATTGTGCGAATTGGTAAAACTGGTGGCATTGTTTGTAGCAAGAGTGCTTTTCGCGTTAGCAAAATTAAAACGGTAATACACGTCTACAGACCCAGTGATAGTAGTTGTTTTTACGGGCTCTGCAGCTTTTGTAGAATCCTGGCCATTGGCTTCCATGAGGCATACCAGTGCCATTGCAGAAAAGGAGATTTTTCTTAACATTGCAGTTGATTTTAAGGTTAAATAAAAGGTATGGCTATATGAGCTTGGTCAGAAGCGAACATGTAACCGTACCTTTTTTTATTGATGAACTAATTATTAAACTTGCACTCTTTAGTTCATAGTAGCGGCAATCGTAATGAGATAAGATTAGTCGCTGTTTTTAACCAGCAATGTTCCCTGTACATAATTTTCATCATGCTGAGAAGCATCTAGACCCATTTCTTCTTCTTCAACACTTACACGCAATGGCAGGATGAAGTTGATAAATTTAAATATGATAAAAGATACAACGAAGCTATACGTAACAACTATTGCCATTCCTATAAACTGAGGGCCGAACAAGTCTCCACCATACAATAAGCCCTGGTGATTAACTGTACCATCAGCTACAACAACACTGTTTACAGAATGATGCGCAAATACGCCGGTTAGCAACATACCAACCATACCGCCTACTCCATGGCAAGGAAACACGTCAAGTGTATCATCAAGTGATGATTTTGCTTTCCATGCACATACAAGATTAGAAATAATAGCAGCTATAAAACCAATAAATGCACTGTTAGCAGTTCCTACAAAACCAGAGCCAGGTGTAATTGCCACCAGCCCAACAACAGCGCCAATACAGAAACCAAGTACAGAAGGTTTTTTGCCTCTCATTACATCAAAAAACATCCATGTAAGACCAGCTGATGCGGCTGCAGTATTTGTTGCTGCAAAAGCTGAAACAGATAAATCGTTTGCAGCAAGTGCTGAACCTGCATTAAATCCAAACCAGCCAAACCAAAGCAAACCGGTTCCAATCAAAACATATGGAACGTTTGCCGGATGCATTTCAACTTTTTCAATATGTGCTTTTCTTCTTTTAAGAACTATAGCACCTGCAAGAGCTGCACAACCAGCAGTTATGTGTACAACTGTACCACCTGCAAAGTCAAGTACACCCATTTTAGCAAGAAAACCTTCAGGGTGCCATGCCCAATGCGCAACTGGGAAATATATAAGAATACAAAAAAGAACAATAAACAGAACATATGCGGTAAACCGTATACGTTCAGCAACAGCACCCACTACAAGTGCAGGGGTAATGATTGCAAACATTAACTGAAACAATGCAAACAAAGGCATAGGGATTGTTGGTCCGCCCGGCCATGGTGCCGAAGAAAATACGCCTTTAAAAAATGCGAAAGCACTCGGGCTTCCTATAATGCCATTTATTGAAGGGCCAAAAGACATACTAAAACCAAATACCAACCAAAGGATACTTACAATACCAGCTGCCACGAAACTTTTAATCATTGTAGACAAAACGTTCTTTCTATTTACCATGCCACCATAGAAGAAAGCCAGACCGGGGGTCATAATAAACACCAAAGCTGTAGCAACAATAATCCAGGCTATGTCTGAGCCAACATAGGTTTTTGACCCGTCCCAGGGAGCGTCTGGTTTAATGAAAATTGCGGCAATTGATACGGCAGCTAAAACCAAAAATGGAAGAACCTTTTTTAAAGTTAGTTTGAGCATTGCATTAGTTTTTAGTTAAAGTAATATTAGAAAACCTGAAGATTTAATAATCTTTAGCTAAAATAGATAAAAACGATCAAATAAAATCCAAATGTTAATATATAATTATTTATAATATGTTATTCAATTTTATGATTGTTTAAAAAGTTTTCACATATCTACTTGATCTTCAAATATCATCCGCCGTAATTTCTTTGAAAAGTATAAATATTGAAGTAAAATATTTGTGATAAATAAATCAAATTTTTGATATAATAACACCAATTAATTCACATTATAAATATTTAACATGTATTATTTAAGCTTGTAGTAAATAAAAAAGCCACTCCTAATGGAATGGCTTCAAGAACATATTTTGAAAGCTTATAATGCCAAAAGCAGGTTTTCATCCTTACTTTCTAAAATTGATACACCATCGTTTAAAAACTCATCTACTTTCCTGGCACATTCCCTTCCTTCACTAATAGCCCAAACAACAAGACTTTGACCACGACGCATATCCCCAGCTGTAAAAACTTTTGCAATATTTGTCTGATAAGCTTTTTCTGTTGCTTTTACATTTCCCCTATCATCTAGCTCTACACCTAATTCTGTAAGCAATCCTGCTGGTTGCGGGTACACAAAACCCATTGCCAACAATGTTAGTTCACAAGGAATCTCCCGCTCACTGCCTGCTACTTCCGTAAACTGGGCAGCCCTTCCATCAGGCCCAATAGCCCATTCAAGATCTACGATCTTAAGCGCCTTTAAATTTCCTTTTCCATCACCAATGAATTCTTTAGTGGCCACAGCCCATCTTCTTGCTGCCCCTTCTTCATGCGAGCTTGAAGTTTTTAATGTCATTGGGTATGAAGGCCAGGGCATAAATTCGGTCCTGCCATCTGGTGGTTTTGGCAATAGTTCAAATTGGGTAATAGAAACAGCACCATGACGGTTAGATGTTCCAACACAATCACTGCCGGTATCACCACCTCCAATAACCACAACATTTTTTCCTGTAGCAACTAATTCTTCCGGAAAAATATTACTTTCTATTGTTGGGTTTGCAAATGGATCTTTTCCTGCGTTTCTTTTATTCTGTTGTTTAAGGAATTGCATTGCATAATACACCCCGTTAAGATCACGGCCCGGAATTTTTAAATCGCGGGGCACTGTAGAACCACCGGCAAGTATAATTGCCTGATTTTCGCGAAGCAAATCATTAATACTAACGTTAACGCCTACGTTAGCATTACAAATAAATGTAACGCCTTCTTCTTCCATTAGTTTAACCCTGCGATCCACCACCCATTTCTCTAATTTAAAATCAGGAATGCCATATCTTAATAAGCCACCCGGCGCATCATCTCTTTCATATACTGTTACAGAATGTCCTGCATAATTCAATTGTGCTGCTGCAGCAAGACCAGCGGGCCCTGATCCAACAACTGCAATTTTTTTACCAGTGCGTATATTGGGTTTTCTTGCTTTTACAAAACCTTTATCGAAAGCAATTTCAATAATATGCTTTTCAATTTCCTCAATGGTAATTGCAGGTTGATTAATGCCCAGCACACATGCACTTTCGCATGGGGCAGGACAAATACGGCCTGTAAACTCCGGAAAGTTATTGGTAGAAGTAAGAATATCATATGCCTCCTGCCAGTTCTTCTGGTAAACAGCATCATTAAATTCAGGAATTACATTACCAAGCGGGCACCCGCTATGACAAAAAGGAATGCCGCAATTCATACAACGTGCAGCCTGCTGGTTCAGCTTTTCATCTGAATATCTTTCAATAAACTCGTTGTAATTCTGAATACGTTCCTGTACCGATTTTTTACCTGGCAACTCTCTGGTAAATTCCAGGAAACCTGTTGGTTTGCCCATTTTCTATTGCTGATTTTGAAATTTGTATGTTATAATTACTTGCTACTATTTTCTGTAACTCATGAACTAATTACTCAATAAACCAATCAACTATTTTCCCGCTTCCACTTTTTGTTTTTTCTTATCACTCAGTACTTTTTTATAATCTCTTGGAAATACTTTTACAAAATTTTTTAACTGATTTTCGAAATCGTCAATTACAAATTTGGCAACTGTGCTTGCTGTGTAAGCGTAATGTTTTGTAATCATGTCGCTCAGCAGTCTTGCATCTTCCTGGTCCAGCGGATCCAAATCAACCATTTCTTTATTGCAATTCTCACTAAACTTTCCTTTTACATCATATATATACGCAATACCCCCACTCATACCAGCAGCAAAATTTCTTCCAACATCGCCAAGAATTACTACGCGGCCACCAGTCATGTATTCGCAACCATGATCCCCTACTCCTTCTACCACTACATTAGCACCTGAGTTGCGTACACCAAATCTTTCACCAGCTTTGCCACGGATAAAAGATTCGCCTGATGTAGCGCCATAAAAAGCAACATTGCCAATAATGCTGTTGTTTTCAGGTACAAACCTGGCTTCTTTAGAAGGATAAACTATCAGCCTTGCTCCACTTAAGCCCTTGCCAAAATAGTCATTTGCATCTCCTTCTAATTCAAGTGTAACGCCATTTGTATTGAAAGCGCCAAAGCTTTGGCCTGCTGTTCCGGAAAAATTAAAATGAATGGTATCTTCTGGTAATCCTGCTGCTTTATATTTTTTAGTAATCTCGTTTGAAAGGATTGTACCGGCAGTCCTGTCAATATTCCTTATTGGAAAAGATGCGACAATACGCTGCTGTTTTTCAAGAGAGGGTTGTGCTGCAGCAAGTAATTTCCAGTCTAAAACTTCATCAAGGCCATGATCTTGTTTTTCCTGGTTATATATACCTGTATAAGCTGACGTTGGTTCTTTATATAAAACAGGAGATAAATCCAACTTGCTGTATTTCCAATGATTAATATCCGGCCTTACTTCAAGATTATCTGCCTGGCCAACCATTTCGTTTACCGTACGATAACCCAAATCTGCCATAATTTCTCTTAGTTCCTGCACCATGAATTTGAAAAAGTTCACAACATGATCTGCATCGCCGGTAAATCTTTTCCTCAACTCAGGGTCTTGTGTAGCCACGCCTACAGGACAAGTATTCATATGGCATTTGCGCATCATTATACAACCTTCTACAACAAGTGCAGCTGTTGCAACGCCCCATTCTTCTGCACCCAGTAAAGTTGCAATAGCAATATCTCGTCCTGTTTTCATTTGCCCGTCTGCCTGTACAACAACCCTGCTGCGCAGTTTATTTTTAACCAGTGTTTGGTGTGTTTCCGCCAATCCAAGCTCCCATGGCAAACCTGCATGTTTAATAGAACTGATTGGCGAAGCGCCGGTACCACCATCAAATCCGGCAATAAGTATAACATCTGCTTTCGCTTTTGCAACGCCGGTAGCTATAGTGCCTACACCTGCTTTAGAAACAAGTTTTACATTGATCCTTGCAGCACGGTTAGCATTCTTTAAATCGAAAATAAGTTGCGCCAGATCTTCAATTGAATAGATATCGTGATGCGGTGGCGGCGATATTAAGCCAACACCAGGGGTGGAATGTCTTGTTCTGCCAATCCAATCATCTACTTTATAACCAGGAAGCTGACCACCTTCTCCTGGTTTTGCACCTTGCGCCATTTTAATTTGCAATTCATCAGCTTCAGTAAGATAAAGACTGGTAACACCGAACCTTGCACTTGCAACTTGTTTAATAGCGCTACGCATTGAATCGCCATTGGGCAATTTTTCATAGCGGCTTTCGTCTTCACCACCTTCACCAGTATTACTTTTGCCACCCAGCCTGTTCATAGCAATTGCAAGGGTTGTATGGGCTTCCCATGAAATAGAACCAAAACTCATTGCACCGGTAGCAAAACGTTTAAATATATTTTCGGCTGGCTCTACTTCATTAATTGAAATTGCAGGGCGATTGCGTTTAAACCTGAACATGCTGCGCAATGTGGCAGCTCTCTCACTCTGATCATTAACCGATTTTGAATATTTCTTGAAAGTATTGTAATCATTCATCCGCGTTGAATACTGCAACAGGTGAATGGTTTGTGGATTGAAAAGATGGAATTCACCTTTGCGTTTCCATTGGTAAATACCACCAGTTGGAAGCCTGTCTACCGGTACATTTTTCTTGCTGAATGCAAACGTATGCTTTGCCAGTGCTTCTTTAGCAAGCTCATCAAGTCCTATACCTTCAATGCGGGATGTAGCCCCAGTAAAATATTTATCTACTACATCTTTATTCAATCCAAGTATTTCAAAAATTTGTGCTCCCTGGTAAGATTGCAATGTAGATATTCCCATTTTAGAGAACACTTTCAGCAAACCATCGTTAACTGCTTTAATATAATTCTTTCTCAACTCCTCCCATGTAAGGCTGGTTTCAATGTCATTATTCACCTTCATATTGCGGATGGTAGCCAGCGCCAGGTAAGGGTTAATTGCGGTAACACCAAATGCAAGAAGACATGCAAAATGATGAACTTCCCATACATCACCGGCTTCTACTACAATACCTACTTGTCCGCGCAGGCCTTTGCGAATAAGGTAGTGATGAACGGCTGCAGTTGCAAGAAGGCTGGGTATGGCTACGTGTTCTGAATCTACGGCCCTGTCGCACAAAATCAATACTTCAAAACCATCGTGCACCGCATCTTCTGCATAACGGCAAAGCCTGTCCAGTCCGGCTTTTAAAGAACCGGGTTTGCCATCAGCCCTGAAATAAGTTTGCAATGTTTTTGCCTGGAATATACCCGTATCAATACTGCGCAATTTCTCCAGTTCTGTACTTGTAAGTATTGGATGTTTTAGTGCTACAGTATGACAATGTTTTGGATCCTCGTCAAGCAGGTTGCCATTATTGCCAACAAAAGCTGCAAGGCTCATTACCATTCTTTCGCGGATAGGATCTATCGGAGGGTTAGTTACCTGTGCAAACAATTGCTTGAAGTAACTGCTGATATGTTGTGGTTGATCGCTTAATACAGCAAGAGGTATATCTGTTCCCATAGAACCAATTGGTTCTTTACCATCTAGTGCCATTGGCTTGATAATGGTATCTACATCTTCTGCGCTGTACCCAAAAGCTTTTTGATACCTTGATATCGATGTATCAGAAAGATGCGTAAAAGCAACCCTCGGTTCATCCAATTCTTCAAGACGGATTTTATATTGATTAAGCC
The DNA here is from genome assembly GCA_044227095.1 of Chitinophagaceae bacterium. Taxonomy (GTDB): domain Bacteria; phylum Bacteroidota; class Bacteroidia; order Chitinophagales; family Chitinophagaceae; genus JACMLD01. Next base: position 4,153,272 of record JBGAFV010000001.1, read on the forward strand.
AATCTCCGTAAGGTTTTTGCGAGCAGATTTTTGCTTTTAACTCATCATCGCTAATGATACGCCCCTGCTCCATGTCTACCACAAACATTTTACCGGGTTGAAGACGGCCTTTCTCAATAACCATACTTTGATCAACAGTTAACACACCGGCTTCTGAAGCCATAATAACCCTGTCGTCGTTAGTAACGCAATATCTTGATGGACGAAGACCGTTCCTGTCAAGCGTGGCGCCGATCATTTTTCCATCAGTAAAAGATATAGAAGCTGGCCCATCCCACGGCTCCATAATAGATGCATGGTATTCGTAAAAAGCTTTCTTAACAGGATCCATCTGATCATTAGCATCCCATGCTTCAGGAATCAACATCATCATAACATGCGGTAATGATCTGCCTGTGAAAGTTAGCAGTTCAATCATATTATCGAGACAAGCAGAGTCTGACTGACCGGCTGTAATAATCGGCAATAGTATTTCCATTTCTTCTTTTGTAAAAAATGGAGATGAAAATGCATGTTCGCTGGATTTCAGCCAATTGAGATTTCCTTGAAGCGTATTAATTTCACCATTGTGTGCGATATAACGGAATGGTTGCGCTAATTTCCATGAAGGAAATGTATTGGTAGCAAATCTTGAATGCACCAGGCCAAATGCTGAAACAATTCTTTTATTTCCTAAGTCAGGAAAATACTTGCGAACCTGCAAACTGGTAAGCTGTCCTTTATAAACAACTGTTTTATAAGAAAGCGATGCTACATAAAATCCAATAGCATCTTTTTTTACTGAATTATTGATTGTATGACTTGCATAATTGCGCAGCACAAACAATTTGCGTTCAAAATCATCAGGGTTTGAAATATGATCAGGGCAGGCAATAAAAACATGTTCCATTTCTGGTTCTACACTCAGTGCTGTTGGGCCTATATCTTCCCTGTTTACCGGTACTTTGCGATAACCGATTACTTCCAAACCCAATTTTTCTGCAGAGCGATTAAAAATGTCACGGCATTCTTCGCGAAGCCTTATTTCCTGCGGGAAAAAAATTACACCCACTCCATACCTCCCAAACGATGGGAGATGTATGCCAAGTTTGATACATTCATCAAAGAAAAACTCATGCGGGGTTTGAATCATTAATCCGGCGCCATCACCAGTATTGTTTTCGCAACCGCAAGCGCCACGGTGCTCCATGTTTTCCAGCACTGTTAGTGCATCAGATACAATCTGGTGGCTTTTGTTTCCTTTGATATTGGCGACAAACCCAATACCACACGCATCATGTTCAAATTCGGGAGAGTATAAACCAGTAGTGCTTGCCATGGTTAAGACAGTTTTGTTAGAAAAAATTCAATAAATAAGCAGTTTTCCGAAAGGATTACAAATAGCAAGCAAGCAACCCTTTAAAAATACAAAGAAATAAACAAATTTAGCTCCATTTGTACGAATTATTTTCGCACTATATGTTAGTAAATCTACAGACTTAGTAACAACAAAAAACCCCGATAAGTTTATCGGGGTTTTGAAGAAACTAAATTCTTTATTTAGATATATTTAGGAATCAAAACAACACGTCTGTTCTGAGCTTTTCCTTTAGCAGTTTTATTGCTTGTTACAGGCTTGGTATCTCCAAATCCTGCTGCACTCATGCGACTAGCATCGATACCTGCTTTTTTGGTAAGATAATCCTGCACTGCTTTTGCTCGCTGTTCACTCAAAAGTTGGTTTTTTTCTGGTTTACCTGAATTATCAGTGTGGCCTTCAATATCCAATTTGAGATCTGGGTCAGCTTTCAAAATAGCAGCAACATTATTCAAAGATTTATATGAAGCTGATAAAAGTTTAGCGCTACCTGTTGCAAAAAGGATTTGTTTAGCGCTTGCAGCTACTTTCTTCACTACTTCTTCTTTAACTACCGGGCAACCGTTGTTTTCTTTTACACCAGCAACAGTAGGACATTTATCTTCCTCATCGTTTACACCATCATTATCTGAATCTGGTATTGGGCATCCCTGATATTTTGCAGTACCTGCAACTGCGGGACATTTATCTTCTTCATCATTAACACCATCTCCATCAGTATCTGGTATTGGGCATCCCTGGTATTTTGCAATACCAAAAGCATTAGGGCATTTATCATCTTTATCTGAAATACCATCATTGTCTGAATCTGGACAACCATTAAATTTTGCAAGACCGGCTACATCAGGACATGCATCAAGGCTATCAACCACTCCATCATTATCACGATCTTTAACAACAGTAACAGGTATTGGTGGTGGCGGAGGTGCTACTTTAGGTGCTTTGGGAGAAGAAATGTTTTCAGTTATTCCAAAAGAATAAAAGAGGTTATCGTCTAATCTTGCTTTATCAAGGCTAACACGGTAATTACCCTGGAGAAAAATATAAGTTGTACTTGCAAGGTTTATCTGTAAACCAAGACCCAAAGGAGCATAAGGAGCAACTTTACCGGCATAAGTACCGCCGCCAAGACCAGCGCTGATAAAAGGATTAAAAGTATGATCATCACTTAAAAGTCTTGCATGCAAAGAAGCTTCCAACTCATTGCTATAACTGTTTGAAGAAGAAGAGACGCCGCCTTTGTTATAATCAGTAAACAACCCATTGTAACGGGCAGAGAAGTCAACATGTTTTGTAATCCCTTTCCAGTACATTAAAGAGAAACCAATATCGAGCCTGCTAAAAGAACTAAAATTTTTGTTTTTAAAAACATCACTTAATGATGTTGCCTTAATTTCTGCAGGAGTTTGAAAATCTGTAAAATTAAATCCGAAACCTATTAAACTTCCTTTAACTGGCGAAGTAAACCGTTGCGCATTCATTATAAAGAATGAACCAAAAAAAAGCGATACTAACACTAATAGTCTTTTCATAATGAGTTTTCACTCAAGACGACGAAGGACTACAATTAGTTGTATTAACCAAGCATTACTTTTATTAATTATGTATAAGCACTGGTAAAAAAGTGCATAAAGATTTATTTCATATATAAGTAATTGATCATTTTTTTAAGATTATACCAAATACCCGAATAAAGTGTCGTTTTTATTTAATTCAGTATAATTTATCTGAAAACGTTGCATATTTTTTAAAAGGCTCTCATAATCTTTTTTTTCTTTCAGTTCAATGCCTACCAAAGCTGGGCCAGTTTCCTTGTTGTGCTTTTGCATGTATTCAAACCTGGTAATATCATCATTTGGCCCCAATACATGGTTTACAAACTCTTTCAATGCACCAGGTCTTTGCGCAAAACGTACAAGAAAATAATGTTTTAAGCCTTCAAACTGCAGGCTGCGTTCTTTTATTTCCTGCATGCGGTCTATATCGTTATTACTTCCGCTTACTATGCAAACAACATTTTTTCCTTTAATTTCTTCTGCATAATCGTCTAATACAGCAATAGATAAAGCTCCTGCAGGTTCAACAACAATTGCATCTTCGTTATATAATTTTAAAATAGTAGAACAAACTTTTCCTTCTGCAACAAGGTGTACACTATCTAAAACTTCATTGCAGATAGAAAATGTAATATCTCCTACTCTTTTTACCGCAGCGCCGTCTACAAAACGATCTATTGTTTCTAACGTTACAGGTTTACCTGCAAGTTTAGATTGGTACATAGCCGGAGCCCCTGCTGGCTCAACACCAATAAGCTTTGTGTGTGGTGAAAATGTTTTGAAATAAGAACCAACACCTGCACTTAATCCACCACCTCCAATAGGTATAAATAAATAATCTACCTGCGGCTGGTCTTCTAAAATTTCGACACCAACTGTGGCCTGTCCTTCAATAATTTTATAGTCATCAAAAGGTGGAATAAAGACCATTCCGTTTTCCTGCGTATATTTTTTTGCAGCTGCTGCGCAGTCATCAAATGTATCTCCGGTAAGAATTATCTGCACATTATCTTCTCCAAACATTTTTGTCTGGTGTACTTTTTGGTTAGGAGTAATAATTGGCATAAAGACTACTCCTTTTACGCCAAGTTTTTTACAACTATACGCAAATCCCTGGGCATGATTTCCTGCACTTGCGCAAACAACTCCTTTTTGCAATTGTTCTGCTGGCAGACTGCTCATCATATTGTAAGCGCCGCGCAATTTATAAGAACGCACTACCTGCAGATCTTCTCTTTTGAGATAAACACTACACTGGTATTTGCGTGAAAGATTTTGATTGAAAGTCAATGGCGTTCTGTTAACCACTTTCTTTAAGCGTTCTGCAGCCCGGGCATAGTCTAATTGCACTGGTATAGATGTTGTAGTGTCCATGTAATAATTATTGAGCTATTTGCATATAATATTCAGACAAGATTAAAGCTGTATATTAATGACTAATAAAAAACGCAGGTAGCAAAAACAGTATAACTGTTATGTACCTGCGTTTTTCTTAATTGTTCATATTAGTTAACGGCAGCCGCCGCTTTTTTATCTTTTGCTTCTGCCGGTGCCTGGTTTTCAGGGCGAAGGCTTCTTACTGTTTTGCCAGCCTGCCACATTTCGCTTTCACGCAGTTCTTTTAATTCTGCATCCAGTTTTTCGCGATAATCGGCTTGGCTGTTGCTATCTATACTACGCTGACTTTCTTTACCAGCTGCAACGCTTTCATACAATTCTTTGAAAACAGGTGCTGTAGCATCGCGGAATTTTTTCCACCAATCCAATGCACCACGTTGTGCTGTAGTAGAGCAGTTAGCATACATCCAGTCCATACCATTTTCTGCTACCAGTGGCATTAACGATTGTGTAAGTTCTTCAACTGTTTCATTAAAAGCTTCAGAAGGCGTGTGCCCTTTATCACGCAACACCTGGTATTGTGCTGCAAAAATTCCCTGGATAGCACCCATTAAAGTACCACGTTCGCCGGTAAGATCACTATAAACTTCTTTCTTGAAATCTGTTTCAAACAAATAACCGCTGCCTACTGCAATGCCCAAAGCAATTACTCTTTCTTTTGCTTTACCAGTAGCATCCTGGAAAATAGCATAGCTGCTATTCAATCCACGGCCTTGTAAAAACATGCGGCGCAATGAAGTACCAGAACCTTTTGGTGCAACTAAGAATACATCAACATCTGCTGGTGGAATAATACCAGTTTGTTCTTTGAATGTGATACCAAAGCCATGAGAAAAATATAAAGCTTTGCCGGGTGTAAGGTGTTTCTTAACTGTTGGCCAAAGCGCAATTTGTGCAGCATCGCTCAACAAGTAGCATATAATAGTGCCACGCTGTAAAGCTTCTTCTATTTCAAATAAAGTTTCGCCGGGTACAAAACCATCACGTATAGCTTTATCCCAAGTTTTAGAATTCTTACGCTGACCAACAATTACTTTAATGCCATTATCTTTTTGGTTAAGTGCCTGGCCGGGGCCTTGCACACCGTAACCAATAACTGCTACTGTTTCATTCTTTAATACTTGTTGTGCTTTTGACAGCGGGAACTCTTCACGAGTTACTACGTTTTCTTCTACGCCGCCGAAATTTAGTTTTGCCATCTTGTTTGTTTTGAGCTAAGAGTGTAAAGAGAAAAGGAGTTGAAAGAGTTTGTCCTGATCTGGTTTCTTAGCATTGTTTAATAAAAGAGTTACTATTAATATTTTTTTGTCGCACAGGGTTAACAGAGAAAAAGAGAATGTGTCAAATTATTAATTACTAATTTTAATTCTTAATTACTTTTGAATCTACATCGAAAACACTTCTTCCTGCTGGTTTAAAAATTCGTTCTTTACAATTTCTGAACCTGGTTTCAATGCTTCAAATTCTTTTAGTTTCTCATGAAAGCCGCGGGATGCTTTTATAATAGCAACCCTCGCACTCCTGACAAACTCTATAAGACCATAAGGTTCCAGTACTTTAATCAGCTTATCTGTTTCTTCACGCTGGCCAGCTACTTCAAAAACAGTATAATCTTTCCTTATTACTACAGCTTTAGCGCCGTGCTGGCGTAATAACCTTTCTACCAGAACTTCTTCCGCAATAATATCAGTAGGCACTTTGTATAAAGCCAGTTCCTGCCATATTATTTCATCGTTGGTATTATAATAGGCTTTCAAAACTTCTACCTGTTTTTCTACCTGGCGAACAAGCTTTTTTACTACTTCTTCTGTTTCTGTAATTACAATAGTAAACCGATGAATACCCGGTATCTCTGAAGGAGAAGTATTCATGCTATCTATATTAATTTTGCGGCGCGAAAAAATTATCGCAATGCGGTTCAGCAAACCGATATGGTTTTCGGTATATACCGATATAGTGAATTCTTGTTTTTGCATAAAATGCTTTTAAATCTTGAGAACAAAAGTCGCACAGAGATGTCAGAGAGAAAACATAATAATAAAAAATTCCTTTCTCTAGCAGAACTGTACAACAATAATTTACAACTCGTCTTTACTTAAAATAATTTCTGCTACACCCCTGCCTTGCGGCACCATGGGGAATACATTGTTTTCTTTGCCAACCATTATTTCAAGTAAGAAACTACCATCGTGATCAAGCATTTCTTGTAAAGATTTTACTACCTCTTCTCTCTTTGAAATGCTTTTGCCGGCAATGCCAAAACCTTTTGCTACCTGTACAAAATCCGGGCTGGTAATATCTACAAAAGAATAGCGCTTTTCGTGAAACAACTGCTGCCATTGGCGCACCATTCCCAAAAACTGGTTGTTAAGAATAATGATCTTTACATTGGGCTTGAACTGCATAATCGTTCCCAGTTCCTGCAATGTCATTTGGAAGCCACCATCACCTATAATTGCAACTGTTGGCCTTGTTGTATCACCAAATGCTGCGCCAATGGCTGCTGGTAGTGCAAACCCCATCGTTCCTAAACCACCACTGGTAACATTGCTTTTTGATTGATTGAAAGTTGCATAACGACATGCTACCATTTGGTGCTGGCCCACATCTGTTACGATTATTGCGTTGCCTTTTGTTAAACCGTTTAGCTCTTTTATTACTTCTCCCATAGTGAGTATATCACCTGTCGGGTTCAGTTCATGCTGTATAACTTTTTCGTTTTCCTTTTGCTGGTAATCTTTAAACTGCTGCAACCATTGCGGGTAAGTTTTCTTTTCAACCAGATCAGTAAGCAGCGGCAGGGTTTCTTTACAATCGCCCCAAACTGGAACAGTAGCTTTTACATTCTTATCTATTTCTGATGGATCTATATCCAGGTGAATAACTTTCGCCTGCTTGGCGTATTTGTCTAACCGACCAGTTACACGGTCGTCAAAACGCATACCTATTGCAATTAACAAATCACATTCGTTGGTAAGCACATTAGGCCCATAATTACCGTGCATGCCCAGCATACCCACACCCAGCGGATGATTGGTAGGAATAGCACTCATACCCATGATAGTCCATGCTGCGGGTATGCCAGCTTTTTCAATAAAAGCAATAAATTCTTTTTCTGCTCTACCCAGTATAACGCCCTGGCCAAAAATTACGAAAGGTTTTTTTGCTTCATTGATCAGCTTAGCTGCATCCTCTATATATTCTTTACGCACAATAGGGCTAGGACGATAGCTGCGTATGTACTCGCATTTTTTATACCCGCTGTATTCAAAAAGTTGCAACTGGGCATTCTTGGTTATGTCGATCAATACAGGGCCGGGCCTTCCACTGCCTGCTATATAAAATGCTTTAGCAAGTACTTCTGGTATTTCTTTGGCATCCGTAACCTGGTAATTCCATTTGGTAATAGGTGTAGTTATATTGATCACATCCGTTTCCTGAAAAGCATCCGTGCCCAACAAATGCGCAAACACCTGACCGGTAATGCATACTACAGGCGTACTGTCTATCATAGCATCTGCCAACCCTGTTACAAGGTTGGTGGCACCAGGGCCACTGGTTGCAAATACAACACCTGTTTTGCCAGACACACGGGCATAACCCTGAGCGGCATGGATGGCACCTTGCTCGTGACGAACAAGTATGTGTTTTAATTTTTCATTATAATCGTACAATGCATCATAGATGGGCATAATAGCGCCACCGGGATAACCGAAAATAGTATCTACTCCTTCGGCAATAAAAGCTTCAAGCACTGCTACAGAACCAGAAATAGATATCGGTTCTTTTGCTTTTGCTGCTGCTTTTTCTTTTTTTATTGTAACTGCTTCCATAATTTAAATTTGTTCTTTTAAAAATCTGCCAGTCCTATTCTTCATCTGTTACACAACCTTCACTGGCGTCTTTTACTATTTTTGCATATTTATATAAAACCCCTTTTTTAACTTTCAGGGCAGGTTTTTTCCAGTTCTTTTTTCTTTCTGCTATTACAGCATCGCTTACTTTTAGTGTGATAGTATTTTTTGTAGCATCCAATTCTATTATGTCGTTGTCTTCTACAAATGCTATCAATCCACCTTCATAAGCTTCCGGTGTTATGTGCCCGACGACAAACCCATGCGTACCTCCACTAAATCTTCCATCAGTTATTAGTGCAATAGATTTTCCTAATCCAGCACCAATAATAGCAGATGTGGGTTTTAGCATTTCAGGCATACCCGGTGCGCCTTTAGGCCCTTCATTTTTTATGACGACGACATCGCCTGCTTTTACCCGGCCCGATGCTATTCCTGCTACCAAATCTTTTTCTCCGTCAAAAACCCGTGCCGGCCCTTCAAACCTTTCTCCTTCTTTACCAGAAATTTTTGCAACACTTCCTTTCTCTGCAAGATTGCCATACAGAATTTGCAGATGACCAGTTGCTTTCAAGGGTTTTTCAAGCGGATATAATATATCCTGCGTTTCAAAACTGATTGCCTTAATATCTTTTAAATTCTCTGCCAGTGTTTTTCCGGTAACAGTTAAGCATTCGCCATGCAATAAACCTTTCTCCAATAAATATTTCATTACTGCAGGAACACCCCCATGCTGGTGCAATTCCTGCATAAGATATTTACCGCTGGGTTTAAAATCTGCAAGCACCGGTGTTTTATCGCTGATTGCCTGGAAATCATCCTGTGTTAATTCCAATCCTACACTTTTTGCCATTGCTATCAAATGCAATACTGCATTTGTACTCCCACCCAATATCATAATTACAGTAATGGCATTTTCAAATGCCTTACGTGTCATTATATCAGAAGGTTTTATATCTTTTTCAAGCAACACTTTTATAGCTTTGCCGGCAGTTAAACATTCATTTTGTTTTTCTTCACTAATTGCAGGGTTGCTAGATGAATAAGGCAAACTCATGCCTAATGCTTCAATAGCAGACGCCATCGTATTTGCGGTATACATACCACCACATGCTCCTGCACCCGGACAAGAATGCATCACAATGCCTTTAAAATCTTCATCACTCAATTTGCCGGCAATTTTTTGACCCAGCGCTTCAAATGAAGAAATGATATTCAATTCCTGTCCTTTATAATGACCAGGCGCAATAGTACCACCATATACCATAAGCGAAGGGCGGTTCAAACGTCCCATTGCCATAATGCAACCGGGCATATTTTTATCGCAACCAGGCAATGCAATCAATCCATCATAATAAAAACCGCCACATACAGATTCAATGCTGTCTGCAATCAAATCGCGGCTTACCAAAGAATACCGCATACCGTCGGTACCATTACTAATACCATCACTTATGCCAATTGTATTAAAGATTAAACCAACAAGATCATTATCCCACACACCTTGTTTAACCACTTTGGCCAGGTCGTTCAAATGCATATTGCAGGTATTACCGTCGTAGCCCATGCTGGCAATACCTACCTGTGCTTTTTTCAAATCATCATCTGTCAATCCTATACCATACAACATAGCTTGTGCTGCTGGTTGTGTTATATCCTGCGTTAATGTCTTCGAATATTTGTTAAGTTCCTGGCTCATTTTATTTTTTTGTCCTTAGCTTTTGTAATTCTATTTAACATCCTTGCGTCGCACTCTTCAACTGTATGTTTCAATTCATCTATGTTATTCAACCCCTTCAGGGTTGTACGAAATTTTTTATTGTATTCCCCGGATTTCATCCGGGGCTATTATTATTACGCCCTTTCAGGGCTTACTCAAATTATAACATACCTTGCGTCGCCAACAATCATTCACGCCTCACGCCTCACGCTACTACACTTTTCAAATCTTTTGCAGTAAGTGCTATTGCATCTTTTTCTATCACCCTTGCAGCGTATGCTTCCTGTATTTTTTTGCTCAATGTTTTGCTCCACTCTTTTTTGAAAGCCGTGTTATCAAAACTTTCCCATCCTATTACTTCTGCAGCGGTACCGCAAAAGAATGCGGCATCGGCCTGTTTTACTTCATCAGTAGTAATTTGTTTTTCTACTACTTCAATACCAAACTCATTGCATATTTCAAAAACTGTAGCTCTTGTAATGCCTGGTAATATATTTCCTGTTGATGGTGTAAATAATTTGCCATCTTTCTCATAAAACATATTTGCTCCTGGCCCTTCTGCTACAAAACCATTTATATCAGTAAGCAAAGCTTCATCAAACCCATTAGCTTTTGCTTCCTGGCTTGCCATTATAGAGTTTACATAATGACCGGCAGCTTTTGCTGTTATTTTAAATCCTTTTGGGTTGGGTCTTTGAAAAGAAGATGTCATTACTTTCAATAATTTCTCTCCTAAAAAAGGCGCCATTTCCCAGGCTTGTATTGTAATATGCGATGCGGTATTTTTTGCAAAACTCATATTAGCAGGTGCATAAACCAACGGACGGATATATGCGTTCTGCAAATTGTTTCTTTTCAATATTTCATAGGTAGCGGCAATAAGTTCGTCTGCATTATATGTGTAAGGCAAATTGATTGAATCTGCAGAATGCTTTAGCCTGGCATAATGCTCCTGCTCTTTAAAAATTTTTGTTTCACCGTTAACGGTTTTATAAGAGCGGATGCCTTCAAACACTGCATATCCATAATGCATCGACTGGCTGTACAAATCAATCTTAGCTTCATTTGCTTTTACAAATGCGCCATCAACATAAATCACCGTGTTTTCGTTATAATAATTCGCCATAGAAAAAATTTTCTCCTTTCGGAGCAGTTTACAATTGCTTATTTCTTTAAACGCATACTCACCAACAGCAAAATAAAAAACCCGCCTTTTTGGAGGCGGGTTGCTGGTATTTTTAACTGATAAGTTTATACGCTGGCTCCTCCTCCATGCAGTGCAGGAATAATAATGACTACCACCACTACGAGAAGTAGTGAAATATGGAGCGCATTATTTAAACTGCTTTTCAACATAAAGATTGAGTGTACTGTAAATGTACACCTGCATTTTGAAATAAACAAAGAACTTTTTAAGAAAGCTGCAAGTTTTAAGCTGCAAGCTGCAAGACAGCGTTAAACATCTTGCAACTTATGGCTTGTAACTTGCGGCCTAGATTATCGTCGACTTACGCAACTCTATATTTCCCTTATTCACTTTATCTGGAATCCGATCTGCAACATAATCACTGATCAATTCACCAATAGTTGTAGTGAAGTAAAAATTTACTGAATCTATATCCTTGGTTACAAATCCATTCATCAATGTCCAGTTAACGGCTTCACGAACCAAATCCGCTTCTTCGTGCATACCAAAATGATCAAGCATCATAGCTGCAGATAAAATTGATCCCAACGGATTAGCTATATCTTTTCCTGCTGCCTGCGGATAAGAACCATGAATAGGTTCAAACAAAGCCACTGCATTACCAACAGAAGCGGAAGGCAACAAACCTAATGACCCTGTAATAACACTTGCTTCATCACTTATAATATCACCAAACATGTTTTCTGTAAGTACTACATCAAACTGTTTTGGGTTTAAAATAATTTGCATGGCCGCATTGTCTACAAACAGAAAATCTACTTTTACATCTGCATACTGCGGTGCAATATCCTGCACTACTTTGCGCCAAAGCCTGGAAGTTTCCAGTACATTGGCTTTATCTACAAGGGTGATGTGTTTTCTGCGCTGTTGCGCATATTTAAAAGCAAGGTGCGCTACCCTTTCAATTTCTGCCTTTGTATAGCTGCAATCATCACTGGCCCAGGTTTGATCTTCATTGGTCTCTTTCTTACCAAAATATATACCGCCTGTAAGCTCACGAAAAATAATAAAATCTACCCCTTCAAGTTGTTTTGCTTTAAGCGGAGATAAATGCTGCAATGCAGCATAAGTATTAATAGGGCGAATGTTGGCAAACAATTGTAAAGACTTGCGCAGTTTCAGCAATCCCTGTTCCGGTCTTACTTTAGCAGTAGGATCATTATCGTATTTAGGATGACCAATAGCACCAAACAAAATAGCATCGCTTTCCAAACAAATTTCAATGGTTTCATCTGGCAGTGGGTTACCAGTAGCGTCAATGGCTACAGCACCCATGAGGCAATGCTTGTATTCAAATTCATGTCCAAATTTTTCAGCAACAGCATCCAGTACTTTAATAGACTGCTGCGTTACTTCCGGCCCGATGCCGTCTCCGTTAATGACTGCAATGTTTTTTTTCATAAATGGTTTGGGAAGGATTAAGCTAATTGATTTTCAAACTGACTTATTTCATCTTTCATGCTTAACAGGTAATCAATATCATCATACCCGTTTAGCAAACACGTTTTTTTATAATTATTAATATCAAAACCTTCGCTGGCACCTGTAGACGCAATGGTAATGGTTTGCGTTGGCAGATCTACTTTTATCTCTACAGCACTATCTTTTTCTATTGCCTCGAAAATTTGTTGCAAAAAACTTTCGCTAACCGTTACCGGCAACAAAAAATTATTAAGCGAATTGTTTTTAAAAATATCTGCAAAAAAACTACTTACCACTACATCAAAGCCTGCATCTTTAATGGCCCATGCAGCATGCTCGCGACTAGAACCGCAACCAAAGTTTTTTGCAGCTATCAATATATTCCCCTTATATGTTGGGTTATTTAAAACAAAACCTTTTTTGGGTTTTGTTTCATCGTCATTTTCATAACGCCAGTCGCGGAAAAGGTTTTTACCAAAACCATCCCTGCTGGTTGCTTTTAAGAACCTTGCGGGAATGATCTGATCCGTATCCACATTTTCTATGTTAAGCGGAACCGCGGTAGATTCAATTATATTTATACTCTTTCCCATTATGCCTCCTCCCGACCTCCTCCAACAAAGGAGGCCATCTGAGCACAGCCCCTGCTTTTCGGAGAACGTTTGTTTTTATTTGTTTTCACTTTATTCTAAAAAATCAACTTCAAAACTTCAACCATTTTCTAAGTAAAGATCTCACGACTGATACTCCCTCACATCTCCTACTTCACCAGTAACTGCGGCTAATGCTGCTGTTAAAGGGCTGGCCAAAAATGTTCTTGCATTGGGGCCTTGTCTTCCTTCAAAATTTCTATTGCTGGTAGAGATGCAATATTTACCAGCGGGAATTTTGTCTTCGTTCATCCCCAAACAGGCGCTGCATCCCGGCTGGCGCAGCATAAAACCTGCCTGTTCAAAAACTTTATCAATGCCTTCTTCAATGGCCTGCTTTTCTACCTGTTTGCTACCGGGCACTACCCATACTTCTACATTTTCTGCTTTGCGTTTTCCTTTTACGAAAGATGCCACCATTCTAAGGTCTTCTATCCTTGAATTGGTACAACTTCCAATAAACACATAGTCAACTTTTTTTCCTTTGATGTCTGCACCTGGCTGCAAGCCCATATATGCCAGCGACTTTTCAAAAGATGGTTTTTCTTTTTCGTCAATTTCGTTTAGTGAAGGAACGTGACCACTAACGCCAATGCCCATCCCAGGATTGGTGCCATATGTAATCATTGGTTCTATATCTTCAGCTTTTATATTTACTTCTGTATCAAACACCGCGTCCTTATCGCTGTAAAGTGTTTTCCAGTATGCCAGTTTTTTCTCCCACTCAGCGCCTTGCGGTGCAAACTTTCTTCCTTTTATATAGTTGAAAGTAATTTCATCGGGAGCAATCATACCGCAACGGGCACCCATTTCTATACTCATATTGCAAATGGTCATTCTTGCTTCCATAGAAAGCGAACGAATAGCTGAACCTGCAAATTCTACTGCATAACCAGTAGCACCGCTTGCAGATATTTTAGAAAGAATAAACAATACAATGTCTTTACTAACTACACCTTTGTTTAATGCACCATCAACATTAATGCGCATCAGCTTTGGTTTGCTTTGCATTAAACATTGCGTTGCCATTACCATTTCTACTTCGCTGGTACCAATGCCAAATGCAATGCTGCCAAACGCACCGTGGGTAGAAGTATGGCTATCGCCGCAAACTATGGTCATACCCGGTTGGGTAATACCAAGCTCTGGCCCTATTACATGCACAATACCCTGGAACGGATGTCCAAGGCCATATAATTCTATACCGTGTTCTTCGCAATTCTTTTTTAAAGCTTCTACCTGCAGGCGGGATAATTCTTCTTTAATGGGCAGGTGCTGGTTAAGCGTAGGAACATTGTGATCGGCTGTGGCTACAACCTGTTTGGGACGAAATACTTTAATGCCCCTTTTATTCAATCCGGCAAAAGCCTGGGGACTGGTTACTTCATGAATAAGATGCTTGTCAATATACAAAACCGAAGGCCCTCCTTCTATTGTTTTAACAACATGCTTTTCCCAGATTTTTTCAAATAATGTTTTTCCACCCCCGGCTCCTAAAGGGGAGGCAGAACTCTTTTCTATTGATTGTTCATTACTCATTGAAGATCACTTTTTTCAACTAAATCATATCGTGCCCCCTGATTTTATTATTATTCCGTTCATCCTCCCCTTCAGGGGTCAGGGGGTAAAAAATGCATGGCGCAGAAGCGCCACGCCTACCAAAACTATAAGTCATGAGAAAATCACTAAGCTGTTACCGGCTGCATAACATATGCTTTTGCCAGTTGGTGCAAGTCCTCCTCATCAATCTCTTTCTTCGTATCCGCTACCTGCAGAAAGCGTTGGTATAATTCATCGATATCGTTTCTAGAATATTGGTAACCCAGTTTATGAAAACGGTGTGCCAGTGCACTGCGGCCACTCCTTGCCGTTAGTACAATCTTGCTGCCATCGGCACCTACTTCTTCGGGGTTAATAATTTCATATGTAAGCGAGTCTTTCAAAAAACCATCCTGGTGAATGCCGGATGAATGTGAAAAAGCATTGGCGCCTACTATTGCTTTATTAACCTGCACAGCTGTACGCATCGTATCTGCTACCAGCCTGCTGATAGGGTTAAGGTTGCGGGTTTTAATATCTGTATATAAACCGAGGTGTTTGTGTTGTTTTAAAACCATCACTACTTCTTCAAGAGAAGTATTGCCAGCTCTTTCTCCAAGTCCGTTAATAGTACATTCAATCTGGCGGGCACCATTCATAACCCCTGCAATGGAGTTGGCCGTGGCCAACCCCAAATCGTTGTGGCAGTGGCAGGAGATAACCGCCTTGTCAATATTTTTTACATTATTGACAAGGAAGGCAATTTTATCTCCGTATTGGTTAGGCAGGCAATAGCCGGTTGTATCCGGAATGTTTACAGTGGTAGCACCAGCTGCAATAACAGCTTCTATTACTTTAGCAAGATATTCATTGTCTGTACGGCCAGCATCTTCAGCATAAAACTCAACATCGTCTACAAAATTCTTTGCCCATTTTACGGCTTGCGCAGCACGAATAAGAATTTCTTCGCGGGTAGAATTGAATTTGGATTTGATATGAAAATCTGAAGTACCAATGCCGGTATGTATCCTGGGTCTTTTTGCACCTTTTAATGCAGCAGCAGCCACTTCAATATCTTTTTGAACTGCACGGCTTAATCCGCAAACGGAAGCATTTTTAATAATTGCAGAAATCTGGGCTACGGATTCAAAATCGCCGGGACTGGAAATAGGAAAACCGGCTTCTATGATATCAACACCCAAATCTTCCAGCTGAAGAGCCAGTTCAATTTTCTCTTTGGTATTCAGCTTGCAGCCTGGTACCTGCTCGCCATCGCGAAGCGTGGTATCAAAAATGAAAACTTTATTTTCCGCCATAAAAAATTGTTGGATGATGTGAAAAAGCAGACCGGTTAATTTCGTGTTGCTTGCTATATTTACTTAATTAACCAGCCTGCCATATAAAAGTAACATGGCGTAAATTGCCTATAAAACCTAAATTAGTACCATTTTACACTGTGTAAGAGGGTCAATTTCTCATGAAACACAAGCCAGGTAAGGCTTTTGCTATTATTTATTACGATGCCCAACAGATCAACCGACGCACTATTTCAACTTGTTAAATCGCTGGAAAAGAGCGAAAAGCGCAATTTTAAGCTCTATGTGGGCAGAAACACCGGTGGTGAAGACCTTAAAGTAGTGCAATTGTTTGACGCTCTTGACAAAATGGAAGTCTACGATGAAGAACAACTACTGAAAAAAACACCGGGCATTAAAAAGCAACAACTTTCTAACAGCAAGGCCCATTTATACCGCCAGATACTTGCAAGCCTTCGTTTAATTAAACACGAAGACAATATTGATATTCAGTTGCACGAACAAATGGACTATGCCCGCATTCTCTACAACAAAGGTTTATATCACCAGAGTTTGAGGATACTGGACAAAATGAAAGAACTGGCCCGTGAAAACCACCAGTTTACTTACCTGCAACAAGTTGTTTTTTTAGAAAAGAAAATTGAAGCGCTGCACATTACACGAAGTATGCAGGACAGGGCAGAGCGACTGGCTTCCGAAGCGGATGAAGTAACGGATAGATTAATGCAGATAAGCAAGCTTTCAAATCTTTCGTTGTTATTGTACAGTTGGTATATTAAAAACGGCCACGCAAGAAATAAGAATGATGAAGCGGCGGTACAAAAGTTTTTTGATGACCACTTCCCTACTCATGCAAAATCGCCGCATGGGTTTTATGAAAAACTCTATTTATACCAGAGTTACTCATGGTATGGATTTATACGCCAGGATTTTTTGATGTATTACCGATATACACAAAAATGGGTTGATCTTTTCAGGGATTATCCTTTTATGGTTGATATAGAAACCTCTCATTACATAAAAGGGCTGCACAATTTGTTAGGCGCTCATTTTGATTTGCAGAATTACGATCGCTTTAATGAAGTGTTGCAGCAGTTTGAAAAATTTACCCATACCAATATTGTTGAAGAGAATGAAAACAACCAGATACAATGTTTTGTGTATTTCAGCACAGCATTAATCAATAAACATTTTATTGAAGGCTCGTTTTCCGAAGGAATAAAAATTATTCCGGGCATAGTAGAGAAACTGCGTGAGTATGAAATTTATCTCGACAGGCACCGCATTCTTGTATTCTATTACAAAATAGCCTGTCTGTATTTTGGAAGCGGTAGCAATGAAAAAGCAATTGACTATCTTAATAAAATCATCAACTGGAAAGTTGATCTGCGTACCGATTTGCAATGCTATGCGCGACTGCTGCATTTAATTGCACACTACGAACTTGGTAACTATGATTTGCTGGAATACCTTACCAAATCTGTTTACCGCTTTATGGCCAAGATGGAAAACCTTAGCGTGGTAGAAGAAGAAATGTTTAAGTTCCTGCGCAATTCTTTTCGCTTAAGTCCAAGGCAATTGCCGGGTGCTTTTCAAAAACTGCTTGACATTGTGAAGAAGTATGAACGCAACCGTTTTGAAACCCGGGCATTTGCGTACTTAGATATTATTTCGTGGCTGGAAAGTAAGGTTAAAAAAATTCCGGTGCAGGATGTTATTCATGAACGCTATCTTGAAAGACAAAAAGCGAAGAAGCATGGGTGATTCGGATTTGAATGCTAATACAAGTCCGGAGCCATTTAAAACAAAAAAGTGAGCCATTTTTAAACGACTCACTTTTGAAAGTATGTATTCTATTTAAATAAACCTGTTTATTATATTTTCCAAATGCTCTTGTCTTCCACTTTTCGTAGCTGGTTCTCCGTTAGCTGCTGCAAGATCACGCAGTTCTTCAAGCGTTAGTTTGCCTGCTTCATAATCTTTTCCTTTGCCGGAATCGAATGAAGCATACCTGTCTTTCCTGATTTTTTTATACTCTGATTTTTGAAGTACGTTGTCTGCAATTACCAATGACCTGGCAAAACAATCAATGCCTCCTATATGTGCGTAAAACAAATCTTCCATATCGGTAGAGTTTCTTCTGCGTTTGGCATCAAAATTAATACCTCCGCCCTGGAAACCGCCTGCTTCAAGAATTACCAGCATTGCTTCTGTCAGTTCATTAAGGTTATTAGGAAACTGATCTGTATCCCATCCATTTTGATAGTCTCCGCGGTTAGCATCCATAGAACCTAAAACGCCGGCATCTGCTGCTACCTGCAGTTCATGCTGGAATGTATGGCCTGCAAGTGTAGCGTGGTTTACTTCAATATTAATTTTAAAATCTTTCAGCAAATCAAACTGGCGAAGGAACCCAATTACAGTAGCGCAATCATAATCGTATTGGTGTTTGCTTGGTTCGCATGGTTTGGGTTCAATAAAGAAAGTTCCTTTAAAACCATTTTTGCGGGCATAATCTACTGCAGTATGCAGGAAGCGGGCCATATGCTCCTGCTCTCTTTTCATATCTGTATTCAGCAAACTCATATAGCCCTCACGGCCACCCCAGAATACATAATTTTCTCCTTTTAGTTCAATTGTTGCGTCTAATGCAGCTTTTACCTGCGCAGCGCCATGTGTTAACACAGCAAAATCCGGATTGGTAGCCGCACCATTCATATAACGGCGATGAGAAAATAAATTTGCGGTGCCCCAGAGCAGTTTAACGCCACTTGCTTTCTGTTTATCTTTTGCATAATCAACCAATGCCTGCAAACGTTTCTCATTGTCTGCAACATTGTTTGTATAGTCTACTACATCCACATCGTGAAAGCAATAGTAAGGCAGGTTTAGTTTTGTAAAAAACTCAAACGCCGCATCCATTTTATCTTTTGCACGGCCTACTGCATCAGCTTTTTCATTCCATGAATAAATATGTGTGGGTTCACCAAAAGGATCGCCGCCATTGCCAACAAACGAATGCCAGTATGCAACAGCCAAACGCAGATGTTCCTTCATGGTTTTTCCTGCAACTACTTTATTTTCGTCGTACCACCTGTACGCAAGCGGATTGTCTGATTGCGGCCCTTCATATTTTACCTGGCCTATACCTTTAAAAAATTCTTTGTCGCCTGTAACTATTGCCATAGCATGGGTTATTTGTTTGATTAAAAATAAAACTTCGTTTTGATGGAATACAGATTTTTATGATGGTTATGTAAGATATTAAGTAATTACATAGCCTTAATAAAAAATCATAATTATCTCTGCATTCTATTTTAATTGTTTTAGCAACAACGCCTTCCATTCTTTATACAAGCTATCATAAAGATCTGCAGAACGAGGTTCAATCAGTTTTAAAGGTTTGGCATTGCTGAATGCTTCCTTAGCATTTTTATAGATGCCTGCGCCTATACCAGCTCCTATAGATGCACCTACGCTTCCATCGCAATCATACAATTCTACAGGCGTATTGGTTACATCTACAAATGCCTGGGCAAAGACATCGCTTAAAAACAAATTGGCCTTTCCTGCACGAATTACTTTAGGGCTCATTCCATTCTCTCGCATAATATCAAGCCCGTACCTGAAGGAAAAAGCAATGCCTTCCTGTGCTGCACGAATAATATGTGCCTGTGAATGCATGTTCAGGTCTATGCCATGAAATTGTGCACCAATCATTTTATTGTTCAGCATACGCTCTGCACCATTTCCAAAAGGCAGTATTTGCAAACCTTCCGATCCTGGTTGTATACCTGCTGCTGCATTATTCATGTTTTTATAATCCGCTGCCGGAGAAAATACATTTTTAACCCAACGGTTTAAAATACCTGTTCCATTAATGCAAAGTAATACACCCGTTCTTATTTTATCAGTTTCATAATTTACATGGGCAAAAGTATTTACCCGAGATTGCGGATCATAAGTAAGCGCATCACTTACGCCATATATAACGCCAGATGTTCCGGCAGTAGCAGCTACTTCTCCCGCCTCAAGCACATTTAATGACAAGGCATTGTTGGGTTGATCTCCTGCTTTGTAAGTAACCGGTATTCCGGCTGTAAGTGATAATAAAGAGGCAACTGCATTGGTAACTTTTCCATGTGCAGAAAACACAGGCTGAATATCTGGAATAAGTTCTTTATTAAAACCAAAATAGCTGAAGACATCTTCTGACAGCTTATTGGTTTTAAAATCCCAGAAAATACCTTCGGAGAGAGAAGAAATGCTAGTGTTGATTTCGCCGGTTAGCTTCATTGCTATAAAATCTCCGGGCAACATTATCTTGTAAGCTTTCTTGTAAACATCGGGCTCATTTGCTTTAACCCACGCAAGTTTGGATGCAGTAAAATTGCCGGGAGAGTTTAGCAAATGTAGCAGCGCTTTATCCTGGCCAATGGCTTTTGAAGCTTCGTTGCCAATATCAACTGCACGGCTATCGCACCAGATAATAGAATTTCGGAGCACTTGTTGTTTTTCATCCACCATAACAAGCCCGTGCATTTGATATGCTATACCAATTGCACCAATATCTTTTGGATTATACTTTCCGCTTGCATTGGCTTTTAAAACAGCATGCTGTACATGCTGCCACCACATGTCTGGCGATTGTTCTGCCCAGCCTGGGTTAACCGCTATTATACCAGTTTCGGTATCGTCGGGAAATTGCGCCGAAACAACGCAAAGCCCTGTTTGTGCATTTGTAACTGAAACTTTTATAGAAGATGTACCTATGTCTATACCCAGCAGTAGCATATTGGCAGCAGCGTTTTAAATAACAAATCTATTGAAACGTAAAATTAAGGTTGCAGTTTGCCTGTAACTGCAACTTTATTTTCAAAAAATGAAACTATTTTAACATAAATTGCAATTTAATCGTCAAAATTTGCTTAAGATAGTTTAGTATGAAGCCGTTTATTGAAAAACTCCCCCTAACAGAAGATACTTCTTTTCTGGCAAAATCATTTTCCACGCCTCATTTTGAAGTTCCCTGGCACCAGCATATTGAACATGAATTAATTTGTTTTAAAGAGGGTGAAGGCGCTAGTTATATCGGCAATTATATAGGCGACTTTGCTGCAGGTGATATTTTTTTCCTGGGTTCCAATTTACCCCATACTTTTCAAAAAGCTGAAAAAAATCTATTTACCAGCGCAGTTGTTGTTCAGTTTAAAGAAAATTTTTGGGGCGATAATTTTATGCAGATGCCCGAGAGCCGGCTAATAAAAAATCTTTTTGAAACTGCTGCGCATGGACTTAAGATTGGCGATAAAAGCAGGCCAAAGCTCGCTGCAATGATTAGGCAACTGGAAAAATCAAAAGGATTTGAAAGAATTATACAATTATGTAACTGTCTTTTGCTGATTGCTGAACAGCAGGATTACACCATATTGTCAACCCAGGAAATAAAAGCATTCAATTCCAAGAATAAAGAGCGGATTGATAAAATACTGCAATACACCATAGATTATTTTCAGGAACCGGTAACGCTTGAAGATGTAGCAAAAAGTGTATCGATGAGTGTGCCGGCATTTTGCAGTTATTTTAAAAAGAGCACAAAAAAAACTTATATCGATTTTTTAAACGAAGTACGTGTTGGTTATGCATGCAAGCAACTGATAGATACACAAAATAATATTGCTTCTATTTGTTACGATAGTGGCTTTAATACCCTTGCCAATTTTAATAAACAGTTTTTAAAAGTAAAAAACCTTACTCCATCGGGTTACAGAAAAAATTTTATGAACAGGGAGCGTTTTAACTGAGATAATTATTATTCAAAACCACTGGAAATTTGAATGAGCTTATTTTTAACAGCGTACATTACAAGTCCCACTCTTGTTTTTACCTGGAACCTTTCACATAAAGCAGATTTATAACCGTCAATCATTCTTGAACTAACAGACATGCGTGCCGCTATTTCTTTATAAGTAAGTTCTGAAGATAGCAATTGCAGAAATGTTTTTTCTTTTTCGGTAAGAATAATTTCTTTTTTATCGTCGCCCGCACTGTGTTGAAGGCCACTTATAATTTTTCCTGAAATAACTTCGGGAAGATAAAAATCGTTTTTAATAACAGCATCCAATGCTAATTTTAATTCTTCAGGCTCCATGGTTTTAAGTATATAACCTTTGGCACCGAGTTTCAAAATCTTAATAATAACTTCTTCATCGTTAAGCATAGAAAGGGCAAGCACTTTTACTATAGGATAATTCCTGTGCAGCCAGGATGTGGTATCGTAACCATTGCCATTGGGCATGTTAATATCCATAAGAACAATATCGGGCAAACCAACTTCAGTTATTTTTTTCTTTAGATCGTTGCCATTATCTACTTCAAAGAAAATAGTGTATCCCTCAAAAGAATTGATTAGCCTAGTGAGTGCTTTTCTTACCAGTATATGATCATCTGCAATAGCTATCTTATACTTTCTTGGCATGGAGAAGGGATTATCTAAAATATGTTATTACACTGGCTGACTACCTTTGATAAATGCAGGAATTTCAATTATAGTTTTTGTGCCTTTGCCGGGCTGACTGATAATTGATATCTGGCCTCCTATAAGTTTTGCGCGGTTCACCATGCTTGTAAGGCCAATGCCCCTGCTGGAAGAAGGTTGCTGCATGGCTTCTTTAACGTCAAAACCTTTTCCATCGTCTGTAAAAGTAAAAATTATCCTATTTTCTTTATAAATCAAGTCGGCGTTAATATTCTGGGCTTTCGAATGTTTAATAATATTATTCAGAACTTCCTGTATAATCCTGAAAAGGAAAATTTCATTGCCGGGGTTAATCTGAAACTCAACATCGGCATAGGTAAAAACAGTTTTGAATAAATTGGTTTTTTCAATCTTATCAAGCTCAAATCTTACAGCATCAATGATGCCTATTTTTAAAACCCTGTCTGTGTGAAGACTTTTGGACAGATCTGAAATGCTGCTGATAATATGATTTACCATTCCCTTGCTTTCGCCTATAAATTTTTCTGCCTCCTCTTCTTTTTTAAGCGATATAACAGAAAGTGTAAGTTTTAGTACAGATAACTCCTGTCCAATATTATCGTGTATCTCTTCAGAAAGGTTTTTTAATATATTTTCCTGTATTTCCAGTCGTGCATTTAAAAGCTCCTGCTGATGCTGGTATTGCCTTCTCCTATAGGCTACCAGCATAGAAATGATGACACCTACCAGTAGTAAGGCAAGGCAAATACTTGCTATAACGACCCCGACAATTTCCGAATTCTTAATCTGCATAAAAACCCAATAGTAAGTGACAAGTAAAGTAATATGTTCAAAATATCTGAAACAAATTGCAGGAACCAACTATACTGCCGCATGGTGTGTGCAATAAAATTATTAAGGCCATAAAAAGTAAACGTGCAAACATCAAAAAACATAACTCCTGTTACAATCCAGAAATAAGGGTTATGCACCAATTTGCCTGTTTCCGGAAACCTGAACAAAGAACTAAAATAAAGCACTGAAAATATAACTACAATTACACAACCCAGCATGTAAGTATAGGTATGAAAACCGGTTTTTCCCTGGTAAAAAAATATATTTAATAGAGTAATAACCGTATAAAAAATCATAACTGCAATAACCGACTTTTTAATTACTGCACTTTTAAATAACCACCAAAAAAAAGTCAAATAAAAAATGAACTCAAAAAGTGAAAAGAAATTATACAAAAGATTTGTATTAATATCTTTCAACGAAAGTTTGTCTCCCAGGAATTCAACCACGCATGTCATCAAAAGAAAAAAAGGGAAAAAAATCAACGGAGGAACACGATTTACTTTTGCTGACAACCCGATTAAACTGGCAAAAAAACTAATTATGATTACTATTAAATACAGGGGCATAATCAAAAAGGCTAAATACGATGCAACAAGTAAAAATATAAAAAAACCCTGCTACTGCAGGGTTTAAATAATTTAATTTATGGACGGCGCTATCAGATTACTACCATGCCGTCTTCTTTCCTGTCTACAAGTATGCCAGGGTTATCCCAGTCAAAACCATAAGTTTCCTCATTTGTTCCCGGGCCGCCGCTGGAACAATTAGGGGGACAAACACGACCAACATTGAATGCAAGTATCTCTGGTTTACCATTATTGTTTGTATAAATGCTCTTGTCGAATGTAGTGCCGTTTTCGAGCTCTTTTACTTTTGATGCTACCAAAACAACAGTTTGTCTGCCAATATACTTTACATCGTTTGCTGTATTCTCATCATAAACGCCAAAATACATTTTGATACCATCTGCTCCATTTTGTTTTGCTGTTTCAATAAAATTTTGAAGTTCGTCAATACTGTACCATACACTTAAAGAATCTTCTTTACCCAGTTTTTTGGAATTTTGCACCCACCTTTCTTTCTTGTAATTACCCAACAAAGAATCTACGTGTTTGCTGTTCACAAATTTTCCTGCTTTCTTAACGCCTTTAGTAAATAACATAGTGATAAATTTTGAGGTGGTTGAAAATTAATTTCCATCTCAAAACTATATCTACAAAAGGCATTTTATACCCGATAAAAGCAATGAATCAATAATTTATATATTATAATTATATATAATTAGATAGATCACAATCAATTGCTTTTTTACGCAGTTCTACAATGCATAAAAAAAATAAAAAAATGAATGAATACACGGGAACGACTTCGTAAAATATTACTCTTTTACTTCGTGTTTATGCAAACAACTATCTTGTTAACTTGTTGATTTAGCGGCTTACTGCAATTTATACCTGATATTATGATGCCGGCAAACCTCATCCATAATACTGCTTATTTGTAGACTAAAATCCAGGGGCATTTGGCCACTTTCGGTCATATTTTTTTCGAGGCAATGCTGAACTTCCTTAATTTGAAATTCAAAACCATTATCGCCAAATGGCAGAGAAAACGTTTTTGTAATAGCATCGCCCTTTCGTATGTGAAGAACGGAACCTTTATACCAGGGACGATCAAATATAATAGATCCTTCTGTTCCGGTAATTTCTGCAGTGATGGATGTATTAGCAGTAATGGAAGACACTACATTTGCCATCATTCCATTCTTGTAAGACAAAATAATATTTACCATTTCGTCTGCTCCTGTTTTTGAAAGATGGGCAAAAGATTTTATTTCATCTGGCTTGCCCATTATAAAAAGTGCAAGGAATATGGGATAAACACCCACATCAAGCAATGAGCCGCCACCTAATTTCAAATCGAACAAACGGCCATTTTCATTAAATGGAGCTGCAAAACCAAAATCTGCACGCAGGTATTTTAATTCGCCAATCTCTCCTGCTTTAATTAAATCTGCTGCTTTATTGATTACAGGTAAAAACCTGGACCACATGGCTTCCATTAAAAAAGTTTTGTTTTGCCGGGCTGCATTTACCATTTCCAGCGTACTTGCATAATCTACAGACATTGGCTTTTCGCACAACACGGCTTTCTTTTTTTGCAGGCATAGCAATGTATGCGCATGATGAAATGTATGCGGTGTTGCTATA
The DNA here is from genome assembly GCA_044227095.1 of Chitinophagaceae bacterium. GTDB lineage: Bacteria > Bacteroidota > Bacteroidia > Chitinophagales > Chitinophagaceae > JACMLD01. The sequence continues at coordinate 4,178,837 of JBGAFV010000001.1, forward strand.
TACACTGCATCTATTTCCGGATTGGCTGCTACTGATTCATAATTGTTATAAAAAAACTTTGCGCCATGATTTGCTGCAAACTGTTCTGCTTTATGTATATCCCTTGATGCAACTGCAAAAAGCTCTGCATCGGGTACCAGTTCCAGTGCTTTGGCAAATTTTTCTGCTATTCTGCCCGGCCCTATAATGCCCCATTTATATGTTTTATCCATGACTGTTTTAATAATTTAGTTTTACGTCATTAATTTTTACCGGCATCCAAACCTGCATCTGGTTGCTGCCACGGTTGCACCATGTATAATATGGAATAAGCGTTATCTTTTTGTTTTCTGTTTTCACACTAAGTGCGTCTGCACCTGTTTCTAATACAGGCACATTTGCCTGCAAAGCAATTACAGGTTCGTCTAATACTTTATAATCAACTGCAGTAACCGGAGTATTTTCCGGGAACAGTATATTCCATGCTTTGCCCCCATTATCTGCTCCTTCTGCACTGTATACAAGCGGGCCACGTTGCAATGCTATACGATCTTTGTTCTGTTTTAAATCTTCTTTTGATACAACTTTCCTTATATCCATTGGAATAACCCATTCTACCTTATCTCCTTTCTTCCACTCACGTTCTATAATTGCATAGCCGTTTTCATTTTTATACGTTGCAATTTTACCATTAATAGATAAAGCCGGTGTGTTTTTATTTTCATCCATAAAATTGTATAGATTTCCAGGAACGGTAACATTATTCGTCCAGCCGGGAATTCTTATATGCAAGGCAAAATTTATTTTTTTTATTGGGTCGATGTTTAGCGTCACTTTCCCATCCCACGGATAATTGGTTTCTGTTTTTATTGTTACATTTCCTTTTTCCAGCGGAATTACAGAACTGCTGCCAACAAATAAATTAACCCAAATGCCATTGGCAGATTTTGCATAAATATAATCGCCAAGCGATTCAACGAGGCGGGCAATATTAGCAGGACAACAAGCTGTACCAAACCATTCACGCCTTGCATTTCTTCCTGTAGATGCAAGAGGGTTACCATAAAAAAACTTATCGCCTGATAAGCTTAGTCCGTCTAATGCTCCATTGTATAAACTTCTTTCAAGTACATCAATATATTCGGCATTACCAGTTAGTGCATTCATGCGTTGGTTCCATAACACCATTCCAACAGATGCACAGGTTTCGCAGTAAGCTTGTTCATTAGGCAAATCATAATCTTTGGTAAATCCTTCGTTGCTGCCCGCAGAACCAATGCCGCCGGTTATATACATGTTGCGATAAACAACATCTTCCCAAACTGTTCTCATTGCTTTAAGATAACCTTCATCGCCAGTAAGCGCTGCTACATCCGCTGCACCTGTATATAAATACATAGCACGAACAGCATGGCCGGTTATTTCTTTTTGATCACGAACCGGTACAACATCCTGTGCATAAGCAGTGTCTTTCCAGTCTGTCCATGTATACCCTTTTGCAAGTTTATGTCCGCGTTCTTCCAGCAACCAATGCGCCAGCTTAAGGTATTTTTCATTGTGCGTGGTTTTATAGAGTTTAACCAATGCCAGTTCCAGTTCCTGGTGACCAGTTACCCAATCTCTTTTTCCCGGGCCGAATAGTGAATCAAAATAATCGGCCCATTTAATAACCACATCAAGAAATTTTCTTTTGCCGGTTGCATCGTAATAAGCAACAGCAGCTTCAATCATATGGCCAGCATTGTAATCTTCATGCATGCTCATATCCGTCCAGCGCTTATCAAGCCCTCTCAATGTGTAATAAGTATTAAGATAGCCATCTGGCAATTGTGCAGCTGCTATTTTATCAATCCATTCATCGCATTTTTTTTCTATTGCGGGGTTAGGATTTGTTTTAAGCGAATATGCCATTGCTTCCAGTGCTTTAAACACATCGCTATCATCGTAAAAAATACCTTCGTGTGCTTCACCTTTTCCACGAGCAACTTTTTCAAAATTGCGGATACGTGCAGTTGCAACTTCTGTCTGGTAAATACATGCAGCAAGTGTTTTATCGGCAACCTTATCAATTTTTGGCTTCCAGAAATTGTCTGTGATAGTAACCTGCGAAAAATTTACAGGCTCAAATTGCAGAAAAGATTTTTGTGCGTAACTACCAAGTGAAATTGAAGTGATAAGAAAGGCAATTGTAAAACGTTTATTCGGTAATGGCATAATGATAATTTATGACAAGAAATAAAAATTATAGTCTATACAAATCAATATAGTCTATTTAAAAGGATCATTTTTGATTTATTAGTTGAAGTGTGCGACGCAACAATGCCCAACCTTTTGCATCTGCCGACTACACAAAAATTATTATTCTTCATATTGTGTTACAAATATAGAAGTCCGTTTTGATAATTAACTTTTAGCAGCATTAAAGCTGACAATAAAAAAGCCGGCATTACACCGGCTTTTCAAAATATGTATAAGCTAAGAAACTTCTACTTTAATTCAAGTACAACTACAGAAGCGGGTGGCAATTTTATCTGCAAGCCTGCTGGTTTAATGCTTGCGCCATTAAATGCAACTGGTTTTATTTTATCTGGGTTTTCAAAAGAGTTATAATCCTGCAGATGTGCAGAAGCCAATATTCGTCCAGTTATCGTTTTAAAAACAGTTCCATCTAAGCCAACGCTTATGTCTGCGCTCTTAGACGGATCTATATTTACTAAAGACACATGCACCAAGCCATTTTTATCTTTTGAAGCTGAAACGGAAACAGCGGGCAAAGAATCATTTCCCTGCACAAATTGCACACTGTTAAGTGTTACCGGAATTAATGTTGCATCCTGGTGTACGTTGTACATTTCCATTACATGGTATGTAGGGGTAAGGATCATTTTTTCCTTGTCGGTAAGAATAACGGCCTGCAATACATTTACACACTGTGCAAGATTAGCAATGCGTACACGGTCTGCATGGTTGTTAAAAATATTCAGCGTCATTCCTGCAATCATTGCATCACGCATGGTATTCTGCTGGTATAAAAATCCGGGGTTGGTGCCGGGTTCAACATCATACCATCCGCCCCATTCGTCTACAACCAATGCAACTTTTTTCTGCGGATCATATTTATCCATGATAGCAGCATGTTTGGTTACCAGCTCTTCCATTTTCCATGCCTGCTTCATAATTCCAAAATACTGTTCTGCAGAAAAATTGGTGGCAGATCCTTTTTTGTTCCAATCCAAAACAGAATAATGGTGCATTGCAACACCACCAAGCATATGCCTCGGAATATTTTTCATTAGTGTTTCTGTCCAGTTATAATCTGCATCGCTTGCACCAGAGGCAATTTTGGTAAGGCCGCCAGAACTTTCCCAATCAGAAATAAACGTGGTGTATTTGCGATATTCATCAGCATAATATTCTGGTTTCATATTGCCGCCACAACCCCATGCTTCATTACCAATTCCCCAGAATTTTACTTTCCAGGGTTCTGTTCTGCCATTGGCTTTGCGCAAATCGCTCATAGGGCTTTTGCCATTAAAGTTGGTGTATTGCACCCAGTCTGACATTTCCTGTACAGTGCCGCTTCCAATGTTTGCAGAAAGATATGGTTCTGCGCCCAGCAGCTCGCACATGTTTAGAAAATCATGCGTACCAAAACTATTGTCTTCTGTAACGCCGCCCCACCATTTATTAACCATTGACGGACGTTTATCTTTTGGACCTATACCGTCTTTCCAGTGATACGTATCTGCAAAACAACCACCGGGCCAGCGCAGGTTAGGAATCTTCAATTTCTTAAGCGCTGCTATAATATCATTACGCACACCATTTGTATTGGGAATGGTTTTACTGGTATCGCCAACATAAAACCCACCATAAATGCAATGACCAAGATGTTCAGCAAAATGACCATAAATATGTTTGCTGATAACAGGCTGTTCTTTTGCAGAAAGCTTAAGGTTTACAACAGACTGGCTGTACACACAGCAAGAAATAACAAGGCCTGCAACAACGGTAAAGAACTGCTTCATTCTACCAATAATTTAAAAGTTAAGAGATATGTGTATCGTATAAAAGTTTGACCTCCACTAACCCCTCCAGAGGATTGGGGTAAAACCGCATTGAAAAAAGATCTTACTTAAATAAAAATGCCAGTTTACAATCAAATAAACTGCACACCTTCATTTTCCAGTTTTTTGTATTTAGCTTTATCAAACGTGTAATAATATGCGCCTTTCTTTGAAGACTCTTTTTCTTTTTCTTTCAGTTTATTAAGAATACCCAATGATAAGATCTTGCGTGTGAAGTTTCGTTTATCCAATGGTGTTTCATAAATGGCTTCGTATAAACTTTGCAACTGCGGCAATGTAAATTTATCGGGCAACAATTCAAAGCCTATCGGGTGATTGGAAACTTTTTGCCTTAACCTTTCTTTAGCAAGCTTTACCATTTGTTTGTGATCGAAAATGAGTGCAGGAATTTTGGTCATTTCAAACCAGCGGGCACTATGTGTTTGCATCAGCTCATCTGCGTATTCATCAATTTTGATAAGGGCAAAATAAGCCATCGATACTACCCTTCCTCCCGGATCACGGTCTGCATTGCCAAAGCATGCCAGTTGCTCCATATAAATATTGCCCAATCCTGTAAGCTCATTAAGAATGCGTACAGCTGCATTGTCTACGCTTTCTGTTTCTTTTACAAAACCACCCATTAAAGACCATTTGCCTTTTTGTGGTTCAAGTTGTCTTTTTACAAATAGCGCTTTAAGGTGCCTGCCATCAAAACCAAAAATGATACAATCAATGGCAAGCAAAAGGCGATCGTTATTTTTATACTGAATGATGCTCATAACAAAATAGATTTCGGATATCTGATGTGACAATGCGTGATTGCTAATCTTTTTATCTTGACGATTTACGAATCAGCCATCAGACATACATTCTTACCAGAATTTCACATACAATGCCGCAATCAATAAAACAGTTATCATTATTAGCGCCATAGTAGAAGGACTGAGTTTAAACATTCCTTTTGGCAATTCAAATGCTTTAGGATTGATTTTTGGTCCGGCCAAACTAATTGCCACCATTACAATCATTGTAAACAGAAATGATAAGCCCATGCAGATATGAAAAGGAATTTCGTAACCACCTTTACCATTGGGGAATGCTGTATACAACAAAGTTTCGTTGCCAAACAATTGCGGCGCAAACTCATTGAATAAAACTGATAATGCAAAACCTGTAATAACACCTGCAATGGCTGCAGCACCAGTTGTTCTTTTCCAGAACATACCGAGAATAAACATTGCAAATATACCCGGGCTGATAAAGCCAGTATATTTTTGTATGAATGTAAAGCCGCCTGCTCCGCCAATACCCAACAAATCGCTCCATGTAAACAATACAGCAACTATCATGGCTACAAATACCACTACCCTTCCTGTTACAACAAGTTTTCTTTCATCGGCAGTTTTACCAAAATATTTTTTATAAACGTCTAAAGTAAATATTGTAGAGATGCTGTTTACTTTACCAGCAAGCGAAGCAACAATAGCTGCAGTTAATGCTGCTACTGATAAACCTTTTAAACCGGTTGGTAAAAAAGTAAGCACTGCTGAATAAGCGCCGTCTTTACCACCAGTAAGGTGAGGAAGATGTCCGCCCTGGTATAATACATAAGCAGCAATACCTGGCAACATTACAATAAGCGGCATCATCAATTTTAATAAGCCTGCAAACAAAATACCTGTACGGGCAGTTTGCAAATCGGCACCCAATGCACGTTGTGTAATGTACTGGTTACATCCCCAGTAATTTAAGTTGATGATCCAGATACCAGCCAGGTAAGAAGCAAGGCCAGGGAATGTGAGGTATTTATTAATATCATTCTGAGAAGCATTAGCACCTGGTCTTGGAATAATCATTTTAAAATGATCTGGTGCATTTGCCATTAATACTTTAAAACCAGCAATCGCATCTTTACCTACACCAAATTTTTCACCAACTACTGTTAGAGCAATGTAAGTTGTTACAAGGCCGCCAAAAATTAATACGGCCACTTGTATTACGTCGGTATATGCAACCACCTTCATACCGCCCAATGAAATAATCAACGCAAATACAGCAAGTCCAATCATGATTGCATGAAGGTATTGTCCGCCTGCAAGGCCATTAATAGCCACTGCACCCAAATATAAAATGGAAGTAAGGTTTACAAACACGTAAAGGAACAACCAGAAGATGGCCATTATCAATGCAACAGATTCATTGTACCGCGTTGTTAAAAACTGCGGCATGGTATAAATTTTGTTTTTGAGGTACACTGGTATAAACCATACTGCAACTATAATAAGTGCAATAGCCGCAATCCACTCATACGCAGCAACGGCTACACCAAGAAAAAAACCTTCACCACTCATGCCTATGAACTGTTCTGCAGAAATGTTAGAAGCAATTAAAGATGCACCAATGGCCCACCATGTAAGCGTTCCTTCTGCAAGAAAGAATGCTTTTGCATCGTGTTCATTCTTTTTTCGTTTCTGGTAAACAGAATAACCATACCCCGCTACAATAACAAAATAGATAATGAAAACAATGTAATCTTTAGAAGACAGACTGTTCATAAGCAATTAATCGTTTTAGTTTAAGCAAGATTTTTTTAACGTGAGACGTGATTTGTGTGAAACGTGAGTCTTCAGCTTTGCAATCTGATGGCTGATACCTCACGATTCACAACTAAAATACAGGATCTATTTATAATACACTTCATTCCACCTTAATTCATTTTTAAAATTGTACAAACTGGTATTTTTACCAATCAGCGCAAATTCAATTCCCGCCATTTCAGCAAAGTCTTGCAGGTTTTCTGCAGTAAGGTTTTGGCTATAGCAGGTATGGTGTGCGCCACCGGCAAGTATCCATGCGGCACAACCTGTTTTCATATCCGGGTAGGGTTTCCATAAAACCCTTGCCACAGGAAGCTTTGGCAAACTTTGAATTGGATCCACTGCCACTACCTCATTTACGAGTAACCGAAAACGGTTGCCCATATCTACAATAGAAGCATTAATAGCCGGGCCTGCCGCTGAATTAAATACAAGCCTTACAGGATCTGCTTTTCCACCAATACCCAGCGGATGAACTTCACATGATGGTTTACCTTTTGCAATAGATTCGCAAATCTCCAGCATGTGTGAGCCAAGTACCAGTTCGTTATTAGGATCAAAATGATAGGTGTAATCTTCCATAAACGAATTGCCGCCTTTTAATCCGCTGCCCATTACTTTCATGGCACGCACCAATGCTGCGGTTTTCCAATCGCCTTCGCCCGCAAAACCATAGCCTTTACCCATTAAACGCTGGGCGGCAATGCCTGGCAATTGCACCATGCCATGCAAATCTTCAAATGTATCTGTAAACCCTTTAAAGTTTCCATCTTCTAAAAATGCCAGCAAGCCAATTTCAATTTTTGCGGCCTCACGCAGCGATTGGTGTTGCGCCCCGCCTTTTACAAGCGAAGCACCTAACGTATATGTATCAGCGTATTCTGCAACCAGTTTATCAATAGCAGCGTCGCTGGTTTCATTAATTACTTTTACCAGATCACCAATACCATAGGTATTAACAGAATAGCCAAATTTAATTTCAGCTTCTACTTTATCACCTTCAGTAACTGCTACATAGCGCATATTATCGCCAAAGCGGGCAAACTTTGCGCCTTGCCAATCGTACCAACCCGCTGCTGTTCTTGCCCATCCATTAATCTGTTCCAATACCTGTACATCTTGCCAATGACCAGCAACAACTTTTCTATTAAGGCGCATGCGGCTCATAATAAAACCAAATTCCCTGTCGCCATGTGCACTCTGGTTCAGGTTCATAAAATCCATATCAATATTAGCCCAGGGTATATCGCGGTTAAACTGTGTATGCAAATGCAGCATGGGTTTTTGTAAAATCTTAAGGCCGCCTATCCACATTTTTGCAGGAGAAAAAGTATGCATCCAGGCAATTATGCCAATACAATTTTTAGCAGTATTGGCGTCCTGGCAAACCTGGTAAATTTCTTCTGAAGATTTTACAGTTGGCTTCCATATAACGCTAACGGGTACCTGCGGCGCATCATTTAATGAAGCAGCAATTTTCTGAGCATGCTCTGCCACCTGTTTCAACGTTTCATCCCCATACAAATGCTGGCTACCGGTTACAAACCATACTTCGAGCGACTTAAGATTGATCATGCTATTTTTTTTATAGGTTAATGGCGTGGGGTTTAAGGTATAGGGCAATTATAATTTGGCCAACGTTAAATTTATCAGCTTCTTATATTTTATAAACACCTTAACCCCTAAACCTTATACCGTTTACCTTGTTACTTTTTTACTATTTCACCGAAATCTTCAGCAATAGAGCACCATGAGCATTTATTGCTTTTGAAAATTTATTTTTGAAAGTACCTAAATCTGTTTTATTCCATAAATCACGCACAACTGGTTTTCCCTTTATACCAAGTGCTGCAAAATCTACGGACACAATTCCTGCATTGTTACCTATATTAAACATGGCCACATAAACATCAATGCCATTAGCAGCTTTTGATGTCCACACCATGCTGCTATCAGTCTTGTATAGTTGCTTTGGACTAACCCCTTGCTGGTTTACTGCCAGCACTTCATCATTGGTTAATAATTTTGTATCAATAGCACGATTTTCAGGAAGGTTACCCCCAATCATTAATGGAGATTTATAAATGCTCCAGAAAGTAATGTGCGTATACAATTCATCATCATTAAAACGGCTGTAACGTTCTTCGCCAACAGGCCCGCGTTTAGAAAGTTTGCCAATCTGCAGCATATCACAATCGGGCCAATGACCAGGGCCACCAACGCCTTCCCATTGCTTGGCGTAATTCATCATTTGCAAAATTTCTTTCCAGTTGTCCCAAAAATCATCTGCCATGCGCCACATATTGCTATACTGTGTTGCATGTGCTGCCTGCGCTACTGGTGTTGCTCCAGGCGATAAACTCAGAACTATTTGTCTACCACTTTGATCAATTGCTTTTTTATAGCCTTCTACTTCTGCATTGCTATACGGCCTGGAGAGATCATCAACTTTTAAAAAATCAACGCCCCACTCAACATACAATTGCAGTAACGAATTAAGATAAGCCTGCGCACCAGGTTTGCTCATGTTCAATCCATACATCTGGTTCATCCATGGACAAATAGAAGATGTATCTGCAATCATATCTGCAGTAATACCAGGTGCACCCATTACAGGTGTTTTTGCCCATACCGCCTGGCGTGGAATACCACGCATCAGGTGTATACCAAACTTCAAACCTTTTGCATGGATGTATTCGCCCAACGGGCCAAAACCTTTACCATTAAACGCAGAAGGAAATTTATTGGGTTGCGGCATCAGCCTTCCCCATTTGTCCATCGTTAACCAGGGAATATAAGAACCATCGTCTAGCCTTTTTTGAAATGGGTTTCCAATCTTGCTTCCCGGAGGATTATCGTAAGCCCATAAAAAATCAACTACTATATATTGCCATCCAAATTGTTTCAGGTTTTGCGCCATGTAATCGGCATTGGCCTTTACTTCATCTTCATGTACGGCAGAGCCAAAGCAGTTATAACTATTCCAGCCCAATGGAGGTGCAGCTGCTATTTGCGCATTAACATGCAGTGATAAAAAAAATACAATTACAAGCAATAGAAATAATCTCATTGTGTGTTTTTATTTTTTTACGCAAATTTTTTCTACCCACCAGATGTCCCTACGGGACATAGAACGCAAACATAAAATCCCGCAAATTCAATTCTGCCCATCAAATGCGCTTACAGAACATAGCAACCCGAAGTAGCAATTCCGCAAAATCCAATCATGCGCCCCGTATCAAGAAATCGCGAACTTTCGAATTATAAACGTTTATTCCATCAAAAGAACTACGCACAATCAAACTTGTAATGACCCTGAACTAAAAACCAATTACAAAATATCGTTCAACACCTCGCAGTAAAGAACTATGGACTTCCGAACCATGAACTTAGAACTGAAACAACTATGAACTCCCAAACTAAAGAACTTATATTGACTCCGAACTGTCGACTAAAGACTACAGACTAAACTATTGTCCATAATAAGAATCCGGCCCATGTTTTCTTTCAAAATGTTTTTTTATTAGAGCATCTTTTAACCTTGGTGCGTCGTGTCTTATTTGTTCTGTGAGGTAAGACATCTGCGCAATGGTTTCCAGCACTGCACTGTTGTATACTGCTTTTTCAGGCGTTTTCCCCCAGGTAAAAGGCGCATGGTTACCAACTAATATCATTTCAACTTCTTCGTAACTCAATCCTTTTTCTTTTAAGAAATTCATTATCTGGAAACCGGTTTCATATTCGTAATTGCCTTTTATCATTTCATCACTCATAGGCGGTGCGCATGGTATATCAACTGTATTATGATCTGCATGCGTAGTACCATAAATAGGAATATCTCTTAGCGATTGTGCCCATGCAGTTGCATAAGTTGAATGCGTATGTACAATGCCGCCAATTTTATCCCAGTGTTTGTATAGAACCGCATGCGTTTTTGTATCTGATGAAGGGCGAAGTTTTCCTTTTACTGTATTGCCATCAAAATCTACAATCACCATTTTACCAGGCGTAAGATCTTCGTATGGCACACCGCTTGGCTTAATGGCAAAGACACCCATTTCCCTGTCAGCAGCACTCACATTGCCAAACGTAAACAATACCAATCCAAGTTTTGGCAGTTGCATATTGGCTTTGTAGGCAGATTCCTGTATGTGTTCGTATTTACTCATTGTTAATTTGCGGATGTTTTAAATCGGCGAAAGCTACTAGCTGCTAGCTACTAGCCTTTGATTCTTAATAATCCTACTTCTGATTTTTTAAACTTTAAACTATGAACTTGTTTTACTTTCACTAAAACTTCCCAACTCACTATACTTGCTGTATCTATTTTTATAAATGATTGCATTTTTCTTATCGGGAAAATATTCTGCATCAAAACCCTGTCCTATTACCTGCATGGCATCTTCTACTTTAGGAAATACGCCGGCAGCCGTAGCCGCAAACATTGCAGCGCCGAGGGCACATGTTTGTTCAGACTTATGAATACGTATAGGCATATCCATTACATCTGCCATCATCTGCATGATAAAGGGAGATTTTTTTGCAACGCCCCCGAGCCCAATTAATCCTTTTACAGGTATTCCTTCATCATTAAACCTGTCAACAATTTTCTTAGCACCAAAGCAGGTGGCTTCTACCAGGGCTTTAAACATACGTGGCGCATCTGTGCCAAGGTTAAGACCGGTAAAAGCACCTTTCAGCAATTGATTGGCATCGGGTGTACGACGGCCATTAAGCCAGTCTGTAGCGAGTTCTGCATTTTCGTCTAACGTCAAAGCCGCAGCGCTTTTACTAAGCGCTGCAATTATTTTATTGCTTATTTCATTTTGCAATGCAGCAACTGTTGCACTATCAATCAAAGAAGTTTGCGGTAAAATATTTTGCAGCGGCCATGCGACAATGTTTTTAAACCAGGCATAGGCATCGCCAAAAGCAGACTGACCAGCTTCCATGCCCATCATGCCTGGTATAATAGAACCTGGCACCTGTCCGCAAATACCTTTAATCAACTTATCTCCTACTTCTGTAACCGGGGCTACCAGCATATCGCAGGTAGAAGTGCCCATTACTTTACTTAAATGATACGGTTCAATTTGTCCGCCTACTGCACCCATATGCGCATCAAAAGCACCAACGCCAATAACAACATCTGCGGGCAAGCCTAATTTTTCGGCCCACTCTTTTGAAATAGTGCCAGCAGCTTTGTCGGCAGTATACGTTTCTGTAAATAATTTTTTGGTGAACCCTTTTAATAACCCATCCCAGGAAGCAAAAAAATCATCGGGCGGAAGTCCGCCAAATTCTTTTGCCCATAATGCTTTATGGCCGGCAGAGCAAACGCCCCTTTTCATTGCATGCACATCTTTGCCGCCGGTTAATAAAAAAGGAACCCAGTCGCAATGTTCTACCCATGAATACATAGCATTTCTCACTGCTTCATCCTGCCTGCGAATGCGCAGCAGCTTTGTCCAAAACCATTCAGAAGAATATATTCCGCCTACAAATTGCAAGTAGTTAATTGGAAATTTTGTAGCATGTTCATTAAGCTCTGCTGCTTCTTTAACTGCCGTATGATCTTTCCACAGCACAAACATTGCATGCGGGTTATTTTCAAAACCTGGCAGTAATGCAAGTGGCGTTCCCGTTTCATCTACTGCTACAGGTGTAGAACCAGTGGTATCAACTGCAATGCCTTTTACAGCTGCCGCAACTGTGGGGCCTGCCTTCTTCAAACATTCTTTAATGGTGTTTTCCAGTCCTTCAATATAATCCAGCGGGTGCTGGCGAAACTGGTTTTGTGCTGCATTGCAAAATAATCCATCCTTCCAGCGGGGATAATAAAAAACCGAAGAAGCAGTTTCTTCTCCGTTGCTGGTATTTACTATTACAGAACGTACTGAATCGGTTCCATAATCTACCCCAATAACAAATTTGTCCTTCATATTAAAAGCTGGCAAGCTGTTGAGGAACCAAGATAGGGATTATTTTAAAATAAGTGTCAGAACAACATTTATTTTTTTGGCTAAGAAGAAAAAGAGAAAAGGGGAATTGCCTGTTTCAACGGCATTACAGGCTGTTTAAATGTAGCTTTAAAGGTTTTGCATAGTACCTATGCCGCTATTTTTACTGCAGATGAAGTGATTGCGACGCCCGTCCGACCGGAGCCATCCGGGCGGGCAACGATGACGCCATAAAAAACCGAAATTTGCATCCAAATTTTCGAATTTTAAAGCATAGCATTATTACATTCCGCTTCCTCTTTTTCTCCTTGTGCTCTTAGTACTCAAATAGATTATCCAAGTTTGGATCGGTATAATCTTTTACAAAAGCGATGATATTGGAATAGGCGCTAAACTCATCTGCACTGTGCATGGTGGTAAGCACAACGGCCTTCATGCCGGCATTTTGTGCGGCTTCCACACCTTTAGGCGCATCTTCAAAAACAATACATTCGTTTGGTTGAACGCCTAATAGTTTTGCAGCTTTAAGGTAAGTTTCGGGGTGTGGCTTACTTATTACAACATCATCTGCACTTACAATAGCGGAAAAGCGGTTGCGGATATGCAGGTTATCGAGTACAAAATCAATATTAAAAGGGATGGCCGCCGATCCAATGGCCATTGCTATATTTTTCTCTGAAGCTTTCGTCATAAAAGCATCAAGTCCATTTATCAATTGCAGGTTGGGCAGGTAAGTTTGCTGGTACCTTCTTTCTTTTTCAAAAGACAACTCGTTCATTCTTGCATCATCAAATTTGCCTTCACCAAAAACACGCACTAACAGTTCACTGTTTTTACCGTACATCTGTTCACGCACCTGTGTCCAGCTAAGTCCAGCATTCAAATCATTATTCAATATATCGTACCATGCTTTTACATGATATTCCATATCGTCTATCATTGTTCCGTTTAGGTCGAAGAGGAAAGCTTTGTATTGCAAAAGAGTAAGATTATTTTGAGCTGTTAGCATTTAGCCGTTAGCTATTAGTTTTGCAATCAATTATAACTAATAGCTACTAACGGCTAATCACTAATGGCTTTATTGTAAAGAAACTTTGTACTTGGTAATTGTATGATACTTCTCTCCTGGTTTTAAAATGGTAGAAGGAAATGAAGGCTCATTGGGAGAATCTGGAAAATGCTGTGTTTCCAGGCAAAGCGCTGCATTTTTATTAATTGCTTTGCCATCGCTTGTTTTAATACTTCCATTTAAAAAATTACCAGTGTAAAACTGTATGCCTGGTTCTGTGGTAAACACTTCCAATTTTCTTCCGCTAATAGAATCTGTTAACGTAGCTGCAAGTTTAAACGAACCGTCTTTGCTGTTTAATACAAAGTTGTGATCATAACCTCCGGGCACTTTATCTATTCTTGCACCTATTGCCGTTGGAGATGTAAAGTCAAACGGTGTTCCTTTTACTGCAACCAGTTTGCCGGTAGGTATTAAGGTTGTATCAACCGGCGTATACTGATCTGCTTCCAGTTTCAATACGTTGCCCAATATTGTATTGTCTACACTTCCGGTTAAATTAAAATAACTGTGGTTGGTTAGGTTTACCGGAGTTGGTTTATCTGTTTCTGCAGTGTATTCAATACCCAGTTCGTTATCATCGCTGAGTGTATACACAACAGTTACTTTCAAATTACCCGGATAACCTTCTTCGCCATCTTTACTTGTATAATTAAGTGTGAGAGCGGCTACACTATCTGCCATGCTTGCATCCCAAACTTGTTTGTCAAAACCTTTAAGGCCGCCGTGCAAAGCATTTTTGCCATTGTTGGTTGCAAGTGTGTAAGTGCTGTCGCCAATTTTAAATTTTCCATTAGCAATACGGTTTCCGTAACGGCCAATAAGTGCGCCAAAGTATGGCGGCTTTGCGAGGTAGCCGCTAAGGCTATCGAAACCAAGTACAATACTGCTCTTGGCGCCATTTTTATCGGGGGCAATCCACGAAGTAACAATGCCGCCGTAATTGGTAATTTTTACTTGTACGCCATTTTTATTAGTTAAGGTAAAAAGAAAGACTTGTTTTCCATCAGCTTCGCCAAATGCTTGTTTGGTAATAGCAGCATTGGTGGCAACAGCAGTTGTTTCTTCGGTTTTGGTGGGTGCGTTTGTACAGCTCATATGGGTGATTGTTAAAATAATAGATGCGGATAATAACCTTGCAATCGTTCTCATTTTTTAATTTTTTGAAAGATAAAAAAATTGGACTGCCGAAAGTACTAAAATAAGTGTATAAAATACGGTTTATGATCTTTTTGTCCGTAGCCACGGAGGCACAGAGGACACAAAGATTTCACGGGGCAATTAATTTTATATAAACGATTAAGGTGGTTTATGATACCTGGTAATTATCTCTGTGTAGCGCTGTGTTCACCCTGCCTCCGTGGTTACTCGAAGTTGATGGTAAAATCGGTATGGCCGTCAGCAGTTTTTAAAGAAAAAGAAAACCCATGTTCTACCAATATTTCTTTTATAAGGGTAAGGCCAATTCCCTGTCCGTCGGGCTTTGTACTGAAGAATGGTGTGAAGAGCTGATCTGCTTTTGAAGCTGGCAATCCTTTTCCGCTATCGCGGATGATTAGTTGCTTTGGATTTTGTTGCGTGATGAATGTAATCGTTCCTTTATTGTCTATAGCCTCTATCGCATTTTTTATTATATTGATTAATACCAGCTCTATTTGCTGGGCATCTGCTGTAAAATAAATTGGGTTTTGATTGAGGTTGAAATTAAAATGAATAGCTTTTTCTCCTGCCTTTAGGGCCATCAATTGCGCCATTTGCTGAATAAGCAGGTGCAAATCGATTGTTTTTTTATTTGGAACCGGCAATCTTACCACATCTGCAAAATTGCGCATGAAGACATTAAGATTGTTATTTCGGTTAATGGCTACCTGCAGCGCATCATCAATCATATTGTTATTTTGTTTTGATTGCAACGCTGATGAAAGAATTGAGTTAACCGGGCCAATGGTATTGTTTACTTCATGCGCCATCATGCGGATGACTTTACCATACGCTTTTTTTTCTGCCGCAAGAATTTCTGCAGTCAGTTCTTCTATCATTACAAATTGCCGTGCAAACCCCCTGTCTATAAAATGAGATTTCTGCAGTTTATATGTTTCTGCACCAAAGGGATTAATTGTTTTACTTTCTCCGGCAGGAAGTGCGGCTATTTCTTTGAGTATAGCATTATCGGTATCGTTTAAATTTTTACCTATAGTTTCTTTTTCGTTTGCAGAGAGCAATTGTAATGCACGTGGGTTCAACTGGCGGATGTTTTCATCGTAATCCAAAATAATGATGCCGGTTGGAGAAGTAAGGATAAGTTTTTCAAGAAAAAAATGCTGTTGCTCCTGTTGTGTACGTTCGCGGCGCAATTTATCCATCATAGCATTGTATACATCAATAAGCTCATCCATTTCATATTTGCCTGTAGGCAGAAACTTTGTATTAAAATCTCTGTCTCGGATTGCATCTGCACCCTGCAACAATGTCTTTAAAGGTTGAAGCAACTGGTTATACAATTGCCAAGAAAGAAAAACTGAAATGATAATGATAATCTCTGAAGCAATAAACAATATTTTATTATCACGGAAAATATAGAATGTTAATACCAGTGTAATGAGGTGAATGGCAGCAACAAAAAGAATGTATTTAGTCCGAAGTTTCATCATATGGAATATTGTATTTCTCCAGGCGCCGGTACAAAGCGCTGCGTGTAATGCCTAAAGCTTTTGCTACACGTGTAATGCGGTTTTTATGAAATTCCATTGCTTTATGGATCATTTGCGTTTCCAGTTCATCCAGTGTTATACTGCCCACTTCGGGCAACTGCAAACTACCGGTTTTCTTTTGCGGCGTTTCCACGTGCTGCTGAAAATCTGCTACATCAAGGTAATCTTTTTTGCTAACCAGCACAGAACGCTCTACCAGGTTTTTTAACTGACGGATATTGCCTGGCAAAGGTAATTGCTGCAACCATTTCATTGCTTCATTGCTGATGCCAAGTGTGGGGCGGTTGTAAATATCACGCAGGTTATTTATAAAAAATTGTACCAACAATGGAATATCTGCCGCTCTTTGCCTAAGCGATGGCAATTTTATGGAAATAAGATTTATTCTGTATAAAAGATCTTCCCTGAAAGTTTGTTTAGCTACCATTTCTTCCAGGTTGCGGTTAGTAGCGCAAACAATTCTTGTGTCAACAGTTTTGGTACGGCTGCTGCCCAACACTTCATAAGTCCTGTCCTGCAATACACGCAATAACTTTACCTGACTGGCAGCATCAAGATCACCTATTTCATCAAGAAAGATAGTTCCTTTATTGGCCATTTCAAACCTGCCAATCCTGTCGTAACGTGCATCTGTAAACGCACCCCGCACATGACCAAACATTTCACTCTCAAATAAAGAGCTGGAAATACCACCAAGATTAACTTTTACAAAAGGCTTGTTATGTCGTAAACTATTTTGATGAATAGCTTCTGCAATCAATTCTTTACCTGTACCGCTCTCGCCTGTTATCAATACAGAAGCGTTTGTTTCTGCTATACGGCCAATCGTTTCAAGAATATCCAGCATTTTAGTGTCCTCGCCTATTATCTGCTGAAAACTATACAAGCCATCCAGTTTTTTCCTGGTAAGCTTCTCAGTTTTTTTCTCTTTAAGATTTAAAAGATCTCCAACAGCCTGCAAAACATATTCATTAGTCCACGGCTTATTAATAAAATCATTAGCACCAAGCTTCATGCCTTTAACAGCAAGCTCTATAGTTGCCCATCCTGTAATTAATATAACCGGAACATTTGGGTGCAGTTTCTTTATTTTACTAAGCAAACCCATTCCTTCATCTCCACTGGTTTCTATAGAAAAATTAAGATCGAGAATTATTAAGGAAGGAGATTGCTGCTGTAGAAAATCAATTGCAGCATTTGCACTTTGTGCAGTTGCCGTTTCATATCCATGCTGCTGCAATAAGAGCACCAGTGAGGTTCGAACAGCTATATCGTCGTCAATAATTAAAATCATCCTGCTAATAAACAATAATGGACAGTAATAAAATCAATAACCTTATCAACTGAGCGATCAATCACCTAATCCTCATGCAATGCAATAGCCGGATAAATAGCTGCGGCTTGCCTGCCAGGGTATAAGGCGCAAATCAATACCAGCAAGTAAATAAAAACAATTGATAAAACAAGTGCTATTAAATAAGTGTTTGAAGAAAGGTCAAACACATTGAGCAATGGAAATTGTACCGCAAAGAATGACCCGATAATCAATGAAAAAGTTGCTACTACCATCGCCTCGCCAATCAGTTGCCAGGTAACAGATTTTCCGGTGGCGCCTATTGCACGGCGCAAACCTATTTCACCCCGGCGCTTGTTTATATTGTACCATAAAATCCCAAACAATCCCATAGAAACATTAATTACAAGGAAACAGGCAACTATTATCATTACTATCATTGGCACCAATGCAAAATAGTTAATGTTCTTGCGCATATCCGTCAGGTGAACAATCTCAACATTTGAATTTTTCATAGAATTGGACAAGGCTTTAAACAATTTACTCTCAAACGCAGCACCTGCACTTGCATCAACCTTTACCAGTATTCTTCCAAACGAATTAAAATCGCCTGTATCTGCTCTGTTGTAAATGGCAATGCCTGCCCTTGTATAATCGCCTTTATCTTTCATATCCTGTATCACACCTACAATCTTCATTTTATCTTTGTCGTCATCATTTCCGATCAATTTTCCAACTGCAGGCCCATCGCCAAATAATTCTTCTTTCAGCGACGCATTAATTACAACAGGTTTATTCTTTGATGGAACATCCTGTTTGCTAAACCATTTTCCCTCCGTTAATGTAAGATTCAAAACATCTTTATAACTGTCCTCTGTCAGGTGATAATTTAAATGATTGATATGTTTTTTATTATAAGTAAAACCAGTTTGATTGGTATTATTGGAGAATGGTACATTATCATTAACATAAGCGATCTCCTTCACCTGGGGTAAAGATTTAACTGTCTGCCGCACTGTTTCATAAAACATCGACAATGTGTCTTTATTGTTTGTTTTTAACGCATCGCTATAGGTTACCAGCCATATGTTTTCATAGTCAAAACCCAATGGTTTTTTATAATTCTGATAATCGAACACCAGCAATGTAAACACAGCAAACAACACCAGGAAGGAAACCAGCATCTCAGTAATCAACAATGCATTTTGCTTTTTCCTGTTCCAGATCATTTTAAATAAATGCCTTATCATAATATTCTGATTAAAATTTTTAAGATGCTTTTAATGCATTTACAATATTGAGCTTCGACATACGCCATGCAGGATAAACGCCAGACAATAGCCCAAAAATCAAACACGTAAGCAAAGCAAAAAATAGTACAGTGACATTTAACGATAAAACCACATTATCAATTAAGTTGGCACTATTGATAAACTGGATAATAAAGTATGAAAGAAATATTCCTATAAACCCACCTAAGAAAGTAAGAATAAGATTCTCTACAATAAACTGGTATACCAGTGTTTTAGAAGATGCGCCAAAAGCTTTGCGTACACCAATCTCCGAAGAGCGTTCCATAATGCGGGTGATATTAATATTGACAAGGTTTAAAGTTGGCAACAGCATTACGAGTAATACAAAAATAAAAATGGCAGTAAGTGCTATTACAACACCAGACTGTTCTTCATTGCCTGTTCGTACATAACCAGTGATAAAGCCATCTGCATGCGAATAGATTTTGTTAAACATTTTATCACTCATGGGTAACCTTCTCACAATCTCTTCATATTCTTTTTGAATCTTAGGCACATCTGCAGTTGTTTCCGCCAATAGTATTACCATATTAGGGCCGCCATAAGAAGTATTTCTTTTGTAATCGATTTTTGCTACAGAATAAGGAAGATAAATGTCACTGTAAAGCATATAAGTTGTAATGGGTACATTTTTTACTACGCCGCATACACGGTATTGAACATTGTCAGCCTCAATATATTTACCCACAACAGACGAAACATTTCCGAAATATGCTTTTTTGATGTCTTCAGAAATAACTGTTACACGTTCGCCATTGTCAAGTTGCTGTTTTGTATATGGTTTCCCTTCCAGGAAATCAAAATCAAGCACTTCCCAAAAAACATCATCGGTATATTTATAATTGAGGGCAACTTTTTTATTATTGACGTAAGTATTTGTGCCTTCAAACCTTGATGAAACAGCTTTTTTACAAGGCGTCTTTATTGCGGTAACATACTGCGTAAAAAAATAGTAAGACAACGCACTGCCATTCATCGCCTGCGGCCCTCTTTGCTCAATATTGTTGATGAACAAAAGGCGGTCTCTCTTTTTATCTGGGTACCTGTCATTGATAACTTTATCAATGAATGCAGTTAGCACTACCAGTATTGTTATTGTAAAACTGATACCAAATAAGCTGATAAAAGTGAAGAATTTTCTTCTCTTTAAAACAGCAATAGCAATTTTGAAATAATTTTTAAACATGTAGGGAAAGCTTTTAGCGATTAGCTCTTAGCTGCCAGCTAGAGCCCAATATTTAATCTATCTGATTTAACGCAATAATTTTCGTGTTGACCGAAAGCTAGCAGCTAGCAGCTTACAGCTAAAGGCCAACTACTGTACCTGGCTTCCATCAAACAACCTTACGAGGCGATGTGTTTTCTTAGCCATATTTTCATCGTGTGTTACCATTACAATAGTTGTTCCTTCTGTTTGGTTAAGATGAATCAGGATGTCCATTATTTCATTGCCCATAGCACTATCAAGGTTGCCTGTTGGTTCATCTGCCAATATAATTTCCGGCCGACCAACTATAGCCCTTGCAATAGCAACACGTTGCTTTTGTCCGCCTGATAATTGTGTTGGAAAATGTTTCATCCTGTTGCCTAACCCAACTTTTGAAAGTGCGTCTTTCGCAAGTTCAGAACGTTCACTTGCAGAACTGTTTCGGTATAATAATGGCAGCTCTACATTGTCAAGCACTTTCAGGTCATTAATAAGATGATAGCTTTGAAATATAAAACCCAGTTTTTTATTGCGGAAATTGGCCAATGCCTTATCAGACATTTTTTTTGTTGACTGGCTATCAATTTTTACCTCACCGGTAGATGGCATATCGAGCAAACCCATAATATTCAGCAAAGTACTTTTGCCGCATCCACTAGGGCCCATTACAGATAGAAATTCGCCTTTGGCAATATCAAGGCTAATGCTATTGAGTGCCTGTGTTTCTACTGTATCTGTACGGTAAACTTTCTGAATGTTTTGTAGTTGTATCATAAATGTCTGATTTCCGTTATTTAGTTATGCAATAGAAAATATAGTTTGTTTTATTGCACAATATTCTTAAACTAATTAATTTGCTTTTCTTCATTTCCACATCTTTCATACTTATCACATTTCCACATTCCCTACCTGTACACAATTTTTTCGCCTTTTTCAAAATCATACAAACTCAGGTAGCGCAGTTCATAATATGCTCCCCAAAAATCACGCAATGCAGATACATAATCTCTTTTAGCCTGATCTTTTTCCTGAAAAGCAATGCTAAGATCCGTTATGCTAAGATTGCCCAGCACATAGCGGTCTTTTGCAATCTGGTATTTTTCGCTTGCAATGCTATCTGCATTGGAAGTTAGCAATAGTTGCTCCTTCATCATATCAAACAATGTAACCTGTGTTACAATTTCCTGTGAGAATATTTGTTTATCCTGTTCCACCGCATATTTTGTAAACTGCAGGTTGGCCTGCGCTGTTTTGGTCCTGGATTTTGATCTTCCCCAATCAAGAATAGGAATATCAAATGACAACTGAACCAATTGCTGGTCCTGCGGAGACCTGTATACATCCGGCACAGTAGCAGCACTTTTAGAATAGCCAAGCCTGGCAGTTAATGTAGCGTTTAATCCATTATCGCCTTTTGCTTTGGCAACATCGCGGTTTGCTTCGGCAATGCGCCGTGCAAATGCAATAGCATCACTCCTGTTTGCATATGCCTCTGCTAAAACTTTATCAGAACTAACCTGCATCTTAACAATAGTCTCTGGCAGTGATAGTGCAATCTTATCGTTTTGAGACAATCCTGTATAAGCCCGCAGGTTCAAAGTTGTAATCTCCATATCTCGTTTTGCTATACCTATTGCCTTCTGGGCTTTCAGCAACTCCAATTGCAATTGAAGAATTTCATTTCTTGATATTTTGCCAAGTTCAAGTTTTTCATTTGCAATACGAAGAATGTTTTGTGTATTGCCAAGATTGGTAGCTGCAATTTGAAAATTTACCTGCGCCAACAGCAAATCGAAAAAATATCCATTTGCTTTAATGGCAATTTGTTCCATAGATTCAATATATGCCTGGCGGCTTTCATCATATTTTAAAGGTTCAATTTTTTTATCCCAAAGCAACTGGTTAAACTGAAATAAAGGCTGACTATACCCTATACCAAATGGAACTCCATTGTACAATGTATTCTTCCTGTCAAAATCATCAAACCGCTGTAAAGCTGTTGTGCCGTAAACTGTACCACCTGTACCTGCAATAGTTTGGCTGAAAGAAAGATTTAACGCTGAGTTATTGTTGTGTATAGGCTGAAACAAAATTGTTCCGTCTGGCTGTACAACTTCCGTAAATGTTTTGCTGTAAGCGGGCAATGTACCGTTTAAAGACAATTGCGGTTGATAATTGGATCTGAATGTACGGTATTGCCAATACTTTGTTTCTTTAATAGTAACCGCCTGTTTTGATGCGATGGATTTCAATTTCGCCATTTCTACAACTTCCTGTAATGAAAGTACAATCGTATCATTTCCTGTCAATGCAAAACACTGCAGGAAAAATAGAACCGCCGCCATGCTACAGGTAAACCTTTGTTTCATTCAATCAGTTATTGAGGGTTATCTCCTTAGTATTTTTATAGGCACTCATGTCAGACGTTATTATTACATCGCCTGTTTTAACGTTATCCAGTATTTCTACAAAATCAAAATTGGTCATGCCAATGTGCACCGTTTTTCTTTCCGCTTTATTGCCATTTACAATAAAAATATCCTGTGAAGAAGCACCTCTGAATGCGGGGCCATTGGTTGCACGCAATACATTTTTCTTTGCAGCTGTTACAAGAAATACTTCCACTTTCATATTTGGCCGTAACAACTGGTTATTTTGTTCATTCAGCTGAATATTGAAAGAGACAATACCATTTTGCACCGACGGCTGAATATTTACAACAGTTCCGCGTAACGCTGTTTCATTGATGCGTATGATAACAGGCATTGCATTGTGCAGTTCATTAAGGTAATTGTCGGAGATATTTCCCTGTACTTTAAAGCTTGATAAATCAGCAATTTTTGCCAACGCATCGCCCTCATGTATAGTGGCACCAAGGTTTTTGTTTACCCATGTAACCACTCCTGCCCTGCTGGCTACGATGTTAGCCAGTTTCAGCTTGCGTTCCAGCTCATGCAAATCATTAGCCTGGATGGCGGCTGCAATTTCTGCTTCCTTCATTTCTACCTGCATGGTTTGCTGTTTGCTTTTTACTTCATTTTCCAATTGCTGTTTTTCAAGTCTAGCTACTTTCAGGTTTAATTCGGCTTGTTCTATACTTTCTTTTGTTCCACCACCTGCTTTAAATAATCTTTTTGCATTTTCAACATCAGCTTCAAAACTGTTAATGCGAAGTTGCTTTATATCGTTGCTCGATTTTATGTCGTAAAAACTTTTATCCAGTTGCAGTTTCAGTTTTTTAATATCATTTTCTTTTGAAGCAAGCTGAAACTTTAATTTTTCATATTCGGTTTCCGCAGCAGATTTATCGAGTGTAAGAATAGATTCTCCCGGCTTCACTTTACTGCCTGCATCAATAATTACTTTTTGAACCGACGCATTAATAGGACTGGTAACAGTTTCTTCAAACTCCGGCAAAACTTCGCCTGAAGCAGTAATGGTATTTTCTATATCCCCTCTTTCAACAACAGCAGTAGTAATAATTGATTTTTTTAAAGAGGCCGATAATGAAGACCGCAGCATTAAAAGAGCTGCAACCAGCAAAACAACAATCACTACAATAATGACAGTTGTTTTTCTTTTCTTTTTACTTGTTACTTCTTCTTCAATTACCTTATCCATTTACTCATTTTACAGCTTAAATTGTCAATAGAAGTGCCAGAACTAAAAAACTTATTATCAGGATATTAATCAGGATTGCTGTTTTAAAAATGTTCGTTAACGAACGTTTTGTCCGAAATCTACAGAGAGAAGGTAGGTGCAACTACACAGGTAATATTATTTAAGTAGTTTTGGTTTAATTATCTAACTATGGCGCCTGGAAATATTTTATTGATTGACGACGAAGAAAAATTACGTTCTCTTTTAAGCAGGATTATAAGACTGGAAGGCTTTACTGTCTTTGAAGCAGAAAATTTAAAAGCCGGGGCAAGGTTGCTTGAAAAAGAAGCAGTTGATATTGTGTTGTGCGATGTAAAATTACCCGATGGAACAGGTGTTGATTTTGCAAAGAATGTAAAGCAAAAATACCCTTTAAAAGAAATTATTTTGTTAACAGCCTATGGCAATATAGAGGATGGTGTTCAGGCAATGAAAAATGGCGCTTTTGATTATATTACTAAAGGCGATGACAACGATAAAATAATCCCGTTGCTGAACAGGGCAATGGAAAAAGTGCAGTTGCAAAAAAGAATTGAACAACTGGAACAATTGTCAGAAAAAAAATATGGTTTTGATAATATACTTGGAGCATCGCCATTAATAAACGAAGCTATTAACCTTGCCAGGAAAGTAGCACCAACAGACGCAACTGTTCTGTTGCTTGGTGAAACAGGAACCGGGAAAGAGGTTTTTGCGCAAGCTATTCACAATGGTAGCAAGCGGCAGGGCAAGCCTTTTATGGCGCTTAACTGCAGCGCATTTAGCAAAGAGTTATTAGAGAGCGAAATCTTTGGCCATAAAGCTGGCGCATTTACTGGCGCCGTTAAGGATAAAAAGGGATTGATTGAAGAAGCATCTGGCGGCACATTATTTCTTGATGAAATTGGAGAAATGCATATTGACTTGCAATCGAAACTGCTTCGTGTACTTGAAACAAATGAATTTATAAAAGTTGGCGACACAAAACCTGTTAAAGTAAACATCCGTATAATTGCCGCTACCAACCGCGACTTGCAACAGGAAATAAAAGACGGTAAGTTCAGGGAAGATCTTTTTTACCGCATCAATGTTTTTACAATTTTCTTACCGGCATTACGCGACAGGAAAAAAGACATTCCTGTTTTGGCAGATTATTTCCTAAAAGTTTTTTCGCAAAAAATAAATACACTGGTTAGTGGTATGGATAAAACCTTTGTTGAAAAATTACAGCAACACAATTGGCGGGGAAATATTCGTGAACTAAAAAATGCAATAGAACGTGCCGTTATACTTGCTGATGGTAAAGAACTTACTACATCAAACCTGCCACTTGAGTTGCAGATAAGCACTGCTTCAGAACATGATCAACTTTCTGCGTTTGATCTTGCCAGCGTAGAAAAATTGCATATTCTTAGAGTGCTTCACCATACAAATGGAAACAAAACCGAAACAGCCAAATTGCTTAATATAGGACTTACTACATTGTACCGCAAAATTGAAGAATACAATTTGCAGGAAGCCAGGTAGGGTTTATCATATCTTCGCTTTGCGCTTGCCGCACCTGTAATTCTTTTAACCCGTTAATTCAACATCATGCACTTAATAGAAATGATAGGTTTATTGGCAGCATTTTTAACTACAACAGCATTTTTTCCGCAGGTAATAAAAACAGTAAAAACAAAATCAACCGGCGACTTATCATTGCCGATGTATACGCTTATGTTTAGCGGCACTGTCAGCTGGCTAATTTATGGTTTGCTAAAACATGATTTACCAATAACATTGGCCAATGCAGTTTCGTCACTGGCTTCTTTTGTAATTTTCTATTATAAGATCCGGGAAGTAAGGGCCGTAAAAAAAATCAACGTTTAACCTGCTGCCGGTACAAAAAAAAGGTGGCCGTTAAGGGCAACCTGGTAGTTATTATTTACAGTTGCTATTGCGATACCGGAACATCCGTTAAAGCGCCATTACCAAGAACATTCAATTCTGCTCTCCTGTTGTGCTCTCGTCCCTCGTCCGTATTATTGCTGGCAATTGGCAAATCTGAACCAAATGAAGCCACCGCTATTTTATCTGGCGAAATACCTTTGCTCACCAGTAATGCTTTCAAACTTTCTGCCCTTTTCATTCCCAACTTTACGTTGTTGATTTTTTGGCCGCGGCTGTCCGCAAACCCAAGAATAATTATTTTATTCCAGCTATCCGGCGCATCAACCAGCTTTTGAATGCTGTTGTTTAATTTAACCTCTTCGGAGTCGCCCTGTAGCTGGAAAGATGACTTTTTAAAATGATACACATTCATATCTGTAACCTGTGAAAGCTCGTTAATGATATCCACGTTTTTAATGTCATTGTCTTGTAAATACTCTTCGTTTTCCTGTTGCTTTTTAATGCTAAACTTTGAAATCTTTGCAGCAGCAATTATCCTTTTTTCTTCTTTTTTAGATGTTTCCAGTGGTACAAATGCATTTGTATTTTCGCCGGGTTTATTTTTTGGTGCTGATTCCTTTTTGGCCGACTCTGTTTTACTGGCTGATGGCTCATTGCTTAAAACAGGCGCTGCTACTTCAATATTATTGCTTGTAACACTTGTGCTGGATGAAGCCTGTTTTGAATTTATCAACAGAAATAATACAACAACCAATCCAATAACGGTAATTATGTTTTTTCTTATATTAACTGAATCCTGGTGTGCATGGGTATTATTTAATCTTACAGATCTTTGATCTGCAAATTTTGGGGCCATAGTCTTCATGAGTATTGAGTTTTTGATGTAGGGTAAATATGTTTTCAATTTTTTTTAGGAGCATTTTGTAATGACAAAGAATATTGCTGCGCTCTTGCGAAAATTAATCAGTGGGTAGTATTATTCTTCTTTACGCTCATTATTTAATATCACAACAGCAAAAGCACGTTTCTTTTTTTGTTCTGGCAGCTGCTCTCGTGTGTTTAGTAACACAATCTTTACCGGCTTACCTGAAAAATCCAGGGGAGATATAATGTTGAATGGTTCATTTGCAGCATTCGGCTTGCGGGCCGCTAAAACATTTGTCTTACTGCATAAAGGCAAAAAATGACTGAAGCTTTTTTCTGGCATAAGGCTTAACTGACTTTGCTGCTGCATTATAGTTGTAAAAAACAAAGCACTGTCGTCGGGCCATAATTGAATGAGCGTTTGCGTTTCTTTTTTTTCTTGCGGAAAAAAGGTTTTGGAGATTGATTTCATAAGGATTGTATTTTATTAATAATAGAAAAATAAGATTACTTAAAAAGCAGTCTGTTGATAGGCGTCTTTATACCATGCATAAGAAAAATGAAATTTATACATGGCTCCTTGCAGTAAGTATAGTTTGATACAAAAAACGAAATCATTTTCAGCGTTATTTATTTACCCTGTCAAACTAATATCTATTACTTATTAAATGCATTGTACATCTTCTTAAACGCTGAAAACTAATAAACTACGATATAATAACGAAAGCGTTTTGCGGTTTATTATTGAACGAAACATAAAATTAATTTTAGACAGTAATACGTTTCGAAAGCAATCATCTTTAAATGAATACTGATTATAGGTTACCTCCGTATTTGCGCTTTATATAATTATTATCCAGCCGGCTTCCTGCCTATTAACGCAACTGTTTTTCTGCTATTTCATTTTCTTTATTGTCAATTAAAGTTTACAAATTTGCGCCACAGGTCTCTTATAAAATACATTTTTGAACAGACAAACAAGTAGTACTAACTATACTTTTTACTAGTGCTTTTAGTTCCACGTGACACAATCTTGTTCGTAAATGCCTCAACTTTTATAAAACAATTCCGTGTAAATTATTTTCAATTGCTGTGTGCATCCAGCAATACGGCTTTTATTAAGAAGTTTTACATTGGCGCCTTTCATTTTGACAATTCCTTTTTCAAAATGGAAGGCTTATTATTTTCTTTCTACAGTCTACATATCCATATATTGCTTGAAACCCTTAATTCAGCCTGCTTTTCACAAGCAGAAAAAACACCCACCTGTTGCGGCATGTATTTTGGCATACCCTGCAAAACAACAGACATGCAAACATTTATATTGGTTATTGCAGGATTTATTGGCTTTGTACTTTTTTTCAAAACAATTGACTTCTTTGATAAAATATAATTAAGTGTAGCCTTCGCTTTTTTCATCATCACTTAACTCAAAATATGAAACTATGACACTCCTATTTATCATTTCAATCCTGGTTTTCTGTTACCTATGTTATGTACTTGTAAAACCAGAAAAATTCTAAACCCGCTCTTAAAATCTTTTGAAAAATGAACACAGAAATTACAGGTATCATCGCCATGTTTATTATATCAGTACTGTTAGCAATTCCACTTGGCCGCTATATAGGAAAAGTATACAATGGAGAAAAGACATGGCTTGATTTTATTTTCAACCCCATAGACAAATTTTTTTTTAGGGTAATCGGTATAAAACCAGAAAAAGAAATGAGCTGGCAGCAAAACCTTGTTGCATTATTACTAATCAATCTTGTTTGGTTCTTATTTTCAATGTTTGTATTAATGAACATGGGATGGTTGCCACTTAATCCGGATAGTAACCCTTCAATGAGTGCCGACCTGGCTTTTAATACCAGCATTAGTTTCATTTCCAACACAAACCTTCAGCATTATTCTGGCGAAACAGGCGTTTCTTATCTCGGCCAATTGGTGTTGATGCTTTTTCAATTCATTAGTGCAGGTATTGGTATGGCCGCATGTGCTGTTGTATTTAAAGCGATGAAAGAAAAAGCTAACGGCAGCAAGGGGAACATTTATACCTATTTTATAAAATCATGCACAAGGGTACTATTGCCATTATCTGTTGTTGTTGCAATAATCTTATTGCTGAATGGCGCACCCATGACATTTAAAGGCAAAGACCAGTTTATTTCTTTACAAGGTGATACCGTTAATGTTTCAAGAGGCCCGGTTGCAGCAATGGTTGCTATTAAACAATTGGGTACAAATGGTGGTGGTTTTTTTGGCGCCAACTCAGCGCACCCTTTAGAAAACCCTAATTACTTTACCAATATGGTAGAGAACGTGTGCATCATACTCATTCCAATTGCCCTGGTTTTTACACTTGGTTATATGCTTAAACGAAAAAAATTATCATGGATGATCTTTGGCGTAATGACGGCAGGATTCCTGTTGTTTGTAATTCCATCTGTTTACCAGGAGATGAATGGAAATCCTGCAATTCATAAAATGGGAATATTGCAAAACTCCGGAAGCATGGAAGGCAAAGAAGTAAGGTTTGGCCCCGCTGCATCAGCATATTGGGGCATAACCACCACTGTTACATCCAATGGATCTGTAAATGCGATGCATGATAGTTTCACTTCCCTCACCGGCATGTTTGCTTTGCTGGGCATGATGATCAATTCATTCTACGGCGGAGTTGGCGTTGGCTTTCTCAATTTTTACATCTTCATGATTATTGCTGTTTTTATTTCGGGGTTAATGGTAGGCAGAACAC
The DNA here is from genome assembly GCA_044227095.1 of Chitinophagaceae bacterium. Taxonomy (GTDB): domain Bacteria; phylum Bacteroidota; class Bacteroidia; order Chitinophagales; family Chitinophagaceae; genus JACMLD01. The sequence goes on from JBGAFV010000001.1 coordinate 4,208,191, forward strand.
CTGAATTTTTAGGAAAGAAGATAGAAGCCAAAGAAATGAAAATTGCAACCATTATTGCATTGCTCCATACTTTTCTTATTCTAAGCTTTACTGCATTATCATCTTATATGTATGCACATAACCCAACTGCATATGCAGGATGGTTAAATAACCCCGGTAGTCATGGGTTTTCAGAAATGCTGTATGAATATACTTCGTCATCTGCCAATAACGGTTCTGGTTTTGAAGGATTGGGCGACAATGTTCCTTTCTGGAATATTACCTGCGGAGTGGTAATGCTGCTTGCACGTTTCTTACCTATCATCGGCCCTGTTGCCATTGCAGGTATTCTTTCAAAGAAAAAATATATACCAGAAAGTGCAGGCACACTTAAAACAGATACAGGCACATTTGGCATTATGGTTATTGCTGTAATATTTATAGTTGCAGCATTAAGCTTTTTTCCGGCGCTGGCCTTAGGCCCTATAGCAGAACATTTTGGAATGAAATAATATGACAGCGCAAACACTAAAAAATAAAAATCATGTCAACCAATAAATCAAATAAACTTTTTGAAACTTCCCTTATAAAAGAAGCCTTAAAGCAATCTTTTATTAAACTTAATCCGCGGATCATGTTCCGCAACCCGGTTATGTTTACCGTAGAAACTGGAACTGTAATTATGCTGGGCGTGTGTATCTGGGTTGCAGCCGGTGAAAAATTACAAGGCAGCCTGGCGTATAATATTACTATTACAGCGGTATTATTTATAACGCTGTTGTTTGCCAATTTTGCTGAAGCTATTGCAGAAGCAAGGGGCAAAGCACAGGCAGATAGTTTGCGTAAAACAAGAGAAGACACGCCTGCCAAAAAAATATTTCCTGTTGGAGAAATTTATACCAACGAAATAAAAATTATTTCTTCCTCACAACTTTTAAAAGGAGATGTATTTCTTTGCGAAGCCGGAGACACCATTCCTATGGACGGTGAAATTATTGAAGGCATTGCTACCATTGATGAATCTGCTATTACCGGAGAAAGCGCCCCTGTAATAAGAGAATCCGGTGGCGATAAGTCTTCTGTAACCGGTGGTACAAAAGTTTTGAGTGAAAGAATAAAAGTTCGTGTAACAACAGAACCCGGTGAAAGCTTTCTCGATAAGATGATTGCTTTGGTAGAAGGAGCATCAAGACAAAAAACGCCAAATGAAATTGCACTCACCATTTTACTTGCAGGATTTACATTAATTTTTATTATTGTTTGCGTTACACTAAAACCTTTTGGCGATTACGCAAACACCCCAATTACCATTGCAGCATTTATTTCGCTGTTTGTTTGTCTTATACCTACAACTATTGGCGGCCTTTTAAGTGCTATTGGTATTGCAGGAATGGACAGGGCTTTGCGTGCCAATGTTATTACCAAAAGCGGTAAGGCTGTAGAAACAGCAGGAGATCTCGATACATTATTATTAGACAAAACCGGAACTATAACTATTGGCAACCGCAAGGCTACTCATTTTTGGCCAGCCGAAGGAGTTGATAAAAATGTTTTTATTGATGCATGTGTATTGTCTTCGATGGCTGATGAAACGCCGGAGGGAAAATCTGTTATTGAACTTGCAGGCAACAATGCAAATAACAATAGCGTAAACGGCGCAAGGTTTATTGAATTTACTGCCGAAACAAGAACAAGCGGCGTTGATCTGCCATCTGGCATAAAAATAAGGAAAGGTGCTTTTGACGCTATTAAAAAAGCAGTTGACAAAGCAGGCAATTCCGTATCGCCACAAACAATAGAAAAAGTAACAGCTATTGCTTCTAATGGAGGCACTCCACTTGTTGTAAGCAAGAATAATATTATTGTTGGTGTAATAGAATTACAGGATATTATCAAACCGGGTATACACGAGCGTTTTGAACGCTTGAGAAAAATGGGTGTAAAGACAGTAATGGTTACTGGTGATAACCCGCTTACCGCAAAATACATTGCAGAAAAAGCAGGCGTGGATGATTTTATTGCCGAAGCAAAGCCCGAAGACAAAATGAATTACATAAAAAAAGAACAACAAGGTGGCAAACTTGTAGCCATGATGGGCGATGGCACAAATGACGCACCGGCATTGGCGCAGGCAGATGTAGGCGTAGCTATGAACAGCGGAACCGCTGCTGCCAAAGAAGCCGGCAATATGGTTGATCTTGATAACGACCCAACCAAGCTGATAGAAATAGTAGAAATAGGAAAACAATTGCTAATGACCAGGGGAACTTTAACTACTTTTTCCATTGCTAACGATGTGGCAAAATATTTTGCCATTGTACCTGCTTTGTTTGTTGCATCCATTCCGGGTTTGCAGGCTCTTAATATTATGAAACTGCATAGTCCAGAAAGTGCAATTCTTTCAGCAGTTATTTTTAATGCTATTATTATTCCGTTGCTAATACCATTGGCTTTAAAAGGTGTTACTTATAAACCAATAGGCGCAAGTGCATTGCTTAGAAGAAACCTGTTTATTTATGGGTTAGGTGGCGTCATTGTTCCATTTATTGGTATAAAACTTATTGATCTTTTAGCAAGCACATGGTTTTAATTCAATCTTTTCAATTTTAAAATCTACAATTATGAAACAGCATATTCTTCCGGCAATAAAACTTACACTGATCTGTTTGGTGTTTTTCGCCGGTGCTTATACCATTTTAATTTTGGGCATTGCACAGTTTTTTACCGCTAAAGCAAATGGTGAAACAATTATGCGCAACGGAAAAACAATTGGTTACAAAGTAGAAGGACAAAATTTAACGCAGGATAAATATTTCTGGAGCCGCCCATCCGCTGTGGCATACAATGCTTCAGGAAGCGGTGGCAGCAATAAAGGCCCTGGCAATCCAGATTATCTTAAACAGGTAGAGGAAAGGATAGATACTTTTTTGGTACATAATCCTGGTATTGATAAGGCGGCAGTACCATCTGAATTAGTAACTGCTTCAGGCAGTGGATTAGATCCGGATCTTTCACCAGCAGGTGCAAAAGTACAGGTGAAACGTATTGCTGCGGTTCGTAAACTTGATGAAGCAAAAGTAACAGCATTGGTAGAACAAAATATTCAAAAACCATTTCTTGGAATGTTCGGAACTTCGAAGGTGAATGTATTAGCGCTGAATATTGCTTTGGATGAAATAGCAAACACTTCTCAACAGGTAAAATGAAACAGAAAATTTTGTAGTTCACAGATATTACAACTGTTAAAGAGTGCGACGCAAGAATGTACAATTCTTATTCAACAGCCCGGCCCATAAACAATTATATGGAAGCACAGGAAAAACAAGCAGAACAATTTTTAGAACTTATCCGCAAAAGTAGGCGGGGCAAGTTTAAGATCTATATTGGCATGAGTGCCGGTGTAGGAAAAACTTATCGCATGTTGCAGGAAGCGCAGGCTTTGTTACGCAATGGGGTTGATGTAAAAATAGGTTATATTGAAACGCATAACCGGTTAGAAACACATGCTTTGCTGAATGGGCTGCCTGTAATACCACGCCGCAAATTATTTTACAAAGGCAAAGAACTAGACGAACTGGATATGCAGGCAATACTGAACCTGCACCCCGAAATTGTAATTGTAGATGAACTGGCACATACCAATATTGAAGGAAGCAAGAATGAAAAACGCTGGCAGGATGTAATGGATATACTGGATGCGGGTATTAATGTTATTAGCGCAGTAAACATTCAGCATATAGAAAGCCTTAACGATGAAATAAAAAATATTACAGGCATTGATGTTACAGAGCGCATTCCTGATAGTGTATTGCAACAGGCAGATGAAGTGGTAAACATAGATTTAACAGCAGATGAACTGGTAGCACGTTTAAAAGAAGGGAAAATTTATACTGCTGATAAGATAGAACGTTCGTTAAAAAATTTCTTTCAACCTGAAAAAATTTTACAATTAAGGGAACTTGCCTTGAAAGAAGTAGCCTCGCAGGTAGAAAGAAAAGTAGAAACCGAAATTCCTGGCAATGCTTCGCTAAGGCACGAACGTTTTATGGCCTGCATTGGAAGCAATGAAAAAACTGCAAGAAATGTTATTCGTAAAACCGCAAGGCTGGCAAATTATTATCACAGCAAATGGATGCTGCTGTACGTTCAAACACCAAAAGAACATGGCAATAAGATTAGCCTCCCTGCGCAACGCCACCTTCTTAATAACTTTAAACTGGCTACCGAACTTGGCGCCGAGGTAATAAGAATAAAACACGATAATATTTCTAAAGGCATTATTGAAACAGCCGAACAAAAATCTGTTACTACTATCTGCATTGGCAAGCCGCACCTTAATTTATTCAGTGTAATTTTGAATACTGCGGTATTTAACCAATTGCTTAATAAATTATCGGCTGCAGATATTGACATTGTAATTCTTTCTTAACATGGGCATGAAATTAAAAACGAAATTATCCTTGGGCCTTATCTTTCTTTTTGTAATTATTCTTGTATTTGGGATACTTGGCCTGATTAGTATTAACCGCCTGGGCCGCGATGCGGACATGGTATTGAAGAACAACCACGAATCGCTTCTCTATTGCAACAATATGCTGAAAGCGCTTGAAACGATCAAAATAAATAAAGATGCCGTTCAGCTTTTTAAAGACAATCTTATAAAACAGGAAAACAATATTACAGAGCCGGGTGAAAAAGAAGCAACACAGGAACTGCGTAAAAATTTTTCTGAGCTGCTTGTTAATCCGCTTGATTCAAGCAATTACCCTGAAATACGCCAGTCGCTTATACGCATCCAGGATCTGAATGAGCTTGCTATTCTACGCAAAAACGATGCAGTGCAAAAAACAGCAGATAATGCAAGGTTCTGGCTTACGGTTACTTTTACCATTCTTACCTTAATCTCTTTTACATTTATTTTTAACCTGCCCGGCATTTTATCAGGCCCTATACAATCGCTTGCAGACGGTATTAAAGAGATTGCCAATAAAAATTACCGCAAACGCATTTATTTAAAACAGGATGATGAATTTGGGGATCTCGCAAATGCATTTAACAGCATGGCTGAAAAACTTGATGAATACGAGAATAGCAATATTGCCCAGATGCAATTTGAAAAAAGCCGAATTGAAACCATTATCAACCAGATGAAAGACGGTATAATAGGACTGGATACCAAAAAAAATATTTTGTTTATAAATGTGGTTGCCCAAAACCTTCTTGGTGTTAAAGAAAAAGATGTTACTGGAAAGTATGCGCCAGACGTGGCCCTTAGCAATGATTTGATGCGAACATTGCTGCAGGAAGAACAAGAAAAAACAGACCTGAAGATTTATGCAGACAGTAAAGAAAGTTATTTTAATAAAGATGTGCTGAGCGTAACAAGCAATGATGCAGTTATAGGAAATGTGATTGTATTACGAAACATAACCCCTTTTCATGAACTGAATGAAGCAAAAACAAATTTTATAGCCACTGTTTCTCATGAATTGAAAACGCCCATTTCTGCTATCAAAATGAGTGCACAGTTGCTTACAGACAGGCGTGTAGGAAGTGTAAATACGGAGCAGCAGGAATTAATTAAAAGCATTAATGATGATGCAGAACGATTGTTAAAGATAACAGGCGAGTTGCTTAACATGTCGCAGGTAGAAACCGGCAACATACAATTGAAGATGCACGCAACTGCACCGTCAGCAATAATAGATCAGGCACTGCAGGCTGTTTCATTACAGGCACAGCAAAAAAGAATACAACTGCATTTGCAGGTAGAAGAAAAACTTCCGCTTATTAACGCAGATGCCGAAAAAACATCGTGGGTATTGATTAATTTCTTAACAAACGCTATTAAATATTCTCCTGAAGAAGCCGTAATTGAAGTAAAAGCGTTTACCAACAAAAGCCGTGTGCTGTTTACAGTGCTGGATCATGGAAAAGGAATAGAGGAAAAATATTTGCCACGTATTTTTGACCGCTACTTTAAAGTACCGGGCACACATGAGCGAAGCGGCACTGGTTTGGGTCTGGCCATTTCAAAAGAATTTATAGAAGCACAAGGTGGCCGCATAGAAGTAAGCAGCATACCGGGCGAAGGAAGTATGTTTGGGTTTGATTTTCCTAAAAGTGATAACTCTTTTTATTGAACTTACAAATCTGTAATGGGTTTGTATTTTGGTACCAGCGATTTCATAATCGACCATGCAAGCAGATAAGAAACTGCGCAAATAGTAAACATAATTGTATAACCGGTTTCTATATGCCCTAATGCTTTATAATGATCAAACAAGGCGCCACCAAGTTTAGACATAAACACACCACCGAGGCCACCGGCCATACCGCCAATGCCTACAACAGATCCTATTGCTCTCTTAGGGAACATGTCGGAAACAGTAGTGAATATATTTGCAGACCATGCCTGATGAGCAGAGGTACCAATGCCAATTAAAAGAACAGGCACCCAGAAACTTATATAACCTAATGGCTGGGCTGCCAAAACAATCAATGGGAAAAGTGCAATTCTTAACATTGCTTTCATCCTTCCATCATATGCTTTGTACCCTTTCTTAATAAAATACATGGGCAACCATCCTCCAAAGACACTGCCCACCATTGATAAAGTATAAAGCACTGCCAATGGTATTACAATGGCTTTATCTACCATTCCATACTGTGCTTTCATGTAAGCGGGCAACCAGAAAAGAAAAAACCACCATACTCCGTCGGTCAGCAACTTACCAACGGTAAATGCCCAAGTCTGCCGATAACCCAATAATTTAATCCACGATACTTTTTCACTACTTGTTTTTTCACTTTTTTCTTCCTCCCCACTAGTGATATAATTTAACTCTTCAGCTGAAAGGCGTTTTTGATTTTCCGGTTTTTCATAGTAATAAAGCCAGAAAATCAACCATATTATACCTATTCCGCCAATTATAATAAAAGCAGTTTCCCAACCCCAGTTTACTCTTATCCATGGCACTGTAAGCGGGGCAAGAATAGCTCCGATATTTGTGCCAGAATTAAAGATGCCAGTTGCTAATGATCTTTCTTTCTTTGGAAAATACTCTGCTGTCGCTTTAATAGCAGAAGGAAAATTACCTGCTTCGCCAAATGCAAGCACCGCCCTGGAAAACATAAAACCTAACACAGAAACAGAAAATGCGGTAATCCCCATCCATCCTAACACAGCAGTAAGTCCTTCGCCAATAGGAATAGCTAATGCATGAATGATTGCACCCGCAGACCATATAATAATGGCAATGGAATACCCTTTTTTTGTACCAAGCTTATCAATAACACGCCCTGCAAACAACATTGAAAAGGCATAAACAAACTGAAAGACTGCTGTAATGTTGGCATAATCCGAATTGCTCCAGCTAAATTTTTCTGCAAGGTATGGTTGTAAAAGACTTAATACCTGCCTATCGAGATAATTTACCGTAGTTGCTACAAAAAGTAGTGCGCAAATCGTCCAGCGGTACTTCCCAATCGTTGTTTGATTCATTATGGCTTATTTAGAATAACTTGACGGCTTGCCTCACATTGCTCTCTGCAGAAGAAAGGTAAGTTACAACCCTGCTTTCACTTTATTAATGGTCTCAAAAACTTTTTTTGTTTCTGATTCTATTGTGGCATAATCTTTTTGCTCCATCAGCTTTTTGCTGATAAGCTTACTGCCCATGCCCACAGCGCAAACACCAGCTTTAAACCAACCCGAAATGTTTTCAGCAGTAGTGTCTACACCACCGGTTGGCATAAACAATAATTTTGGAAAGATGTCTTTAATGCTGCTGAGGTATTCTGGCCCAAGCATATTGCCGGGAAAAAGTTTAATGAATTTTATGCCGCTGTTTTCTGCAGCAATAATTTCAGAAGGCGTCATACAACCGGGTGCATAAAACACGTCTTTGCTATTGGCATAATCGGCTACTTCTTTTACAAAGCCAGGGCTTACAAGAAAATCTGCACCTGCAGCAATATAGCTTTCTGCAGTTTTAAGATCTTTCACAGTACCTATGCCAAGCAACAAGCCGGGCATTTCCGCATTGCGAACCTCAATAAGTTTTTTAAAATTTTTAAGTGCCGCTTCTCCCCTGTTGGTATATTCAACTGCTTTAACACCTGCTTTGTAAATAGCTTTTAATACTTCCACACTTACTGTTTCATCTGCATTAAAATACAAGGGTAACATACCCTGTTCAATAATTGCGGCTGTTGTCTGACTAATATTGCTCATAATTTCTTTTGAATTATTGATGTGTGATTGCTGATTTGTTTTCACCTTACACCTTACACCCTTTACCTCAGACCTTGCTCTATATTTTTACTTTAATCACTAATTTTTGTATTGCTGCGTTGCCAATCATTGGCGCATGCACATCTTCTGGAAACAAAATAACAAACTGTCCGTTTGTTAACTGGAAATAAGTATCGGGCTCATCTGTATATAACTGCACATCCTTTGCTTCATTATAACCGCCATTGGGCACAAGGCATTTTTCTCTCGGCTTCCAGCCAAAAGTCTCTACCCCGTTAATGCAAACCTGTATGTCGATGTGTTTATCGTGGCATTCAAATTTTGAAACTGATTCTTCAGCCGTCATTCCCTGTTTGTTTGAATATGCAGCTTTTAAATTATCTCCATCAATATCATATTTGCCGGGTTCAACTGCATTTAGATCAGTTTTGTTAATGTATTCAAACGCCTTTGCAAACAAAGGATGAACGCTAAAATATTTTGGTGCGTTTTTTATTGTATCTATTATCATGTTCCTGTTTGTAAGATTTATTATTTTTTGTTACCAGCATTTGCTCTTTGGGCGTCATTATTGCGTCGCACACTTGAACTGTAAATCTTTTTTGATTTATGGTTTTAGTCTGACACCCTTCTAAATTCAACAAATTGCTGTTTCAAATTTTTAATATCACCCTTTCAGGGTTTGGTAATTCTCAAAATTATTTTTTGCTATATTAATGCCATCCCTTCGGCATTGAAACAAAGATCTATAAGACGTTCATTTGTATTACATCAGCTGAAGTGAGTGACACAACAATGCTGCTATACATTCTACTGCTTGTTCACTAAAAATAAAAACTCCTGTTATTAAAATGCATTTCCGATCTAAGTTCCCCTCCAGGGGACAGGGGTTTATCTTTGCACCCTTCCGCTTCCGTCACCTTTCATCAAATCTTTTACATCGCTTAATGTAGCATGGTTCAAATCTCCTGGTATAGTATGTTTAATAGCAGAAGCTGCAACGCCAAATTCAGCTGCTTCGGGCATTGGCATACCTGTTACCAAGCCATAAATAAAACCGCTGGCAAAAGAATCGCCGCTACCAACACGATCTACAATGCGTACTTCATATTTTTTTGTGTGATAAAAATCCGTCCCATTATATACCAATGCACTCCAACCGTTATCGCTTGCGCTATGGCTTTCACGCAATGAAGACGCAATGTATTTAAACCCAAATTTCTCTTTCATTTGTTTAAACACATCCTTAAAACCATCGAGGTTTAGTTCACCTTTAGTAACATCTGTATCTTTTGCTTTAAAGCCGAGTGTTGTATCAGCATCTTCTTCGTTGCCTATGCAAACATCTACATACTGGCAAAGCTTTGTCATTACTTCTCTTGCTTTTTCTTTACTCCAGAGTTTTTTGCGATAGTTGAGATCTATACTTGTTGTGATGCCTTTTGCTTTTGCAGCTTTAAGTGCTGCTTCTGTTAATGCTGCTGCCTTATCGCTTAATGCAGGTGTAATGCCTGTTGTATGAAACCAGCTAGCGCCTTCTAATATTTTATCAAAATCAAACTCTTTAATATCTACATCTGCAATGGAAGCGCCTGCACGGTCGTATATAACCTGCGATGCACGCATTGACGCACCTGTTTCAAGAAAATAAATTCCGAGACGATCACCGCCCCTTGCAATAAACTGCGTATCTACACCGTAACGGCGCAAATGATTTATAGCGCTCTGTCCAATGGCATTGTTGGGCACTTTGGTAACGAATGTGCCATTCAATCCATAATTGCACAAGGCCGCTGCCACGTTTGCTTCACCTCCACCATATGTAACATCAAATGTGTCTGCTTGTACAAAACGTTTAAAATCTGGTGTTGACAAGCGCAACATGATTTCTCCAAGTGTTACAACTTTTTTGCTCATTGTTATTGATTTGCTTTTAGTAATAAATTTTTATTGAGGTTAAAGGTATAAGGTGTAGGGCTTAAGGCCTTCTATTGTAAAATGCATTTTATATCGAAACACCTTAAGCCTTAACCCCTAAACCTTACACCCTACCTGATTTCTTTTATCGCTACTGCATCCATATCAGAAAACTCTTTGTTCTCTCCTGCCATTCCCCATATAAAACCATAGTTGGCAGTGCCCACACCAAAATGCATACTCCACGGCGGTGAAATAACCGCTTCACGGTTTGCAATTACTACATGACGTGTTTGCTGCGGCTCGCCCATAAAATGCATTACACGATGGTTTTCTGCTACATCAAAATAAAAATATGCTTCCATTCTTCTTGTATGCGTATGCGGCGGAACGGAGTTCCATACATTACCTTCATCCAACACCGTTAGTCCCATTACCAACTGGCAACTTTGTATGCCATCATTATGAATATATTTATACAAAGATCTTTTATTGGAAGTAGCCATTTCTCCTAGTTGCACAGGGGCTGCTTCCTGCCTGGTCATTTTTTTATTAGGATAAGTTTGGTGCGCAGGCACAGACAATAAATAAAAGCATGCAGGATCTTTTTCGCTGGCACTATTAAAACTTACATCTTTGGTAGCTTTGCCAAGATAAACACATTCCAGTTTACTTATCTCATAATTTGTACCATCTGCTGTTACCGTTCCGTTTCCACCAACATTGATGATACCCAATTCTCTTCTTTCCAAAAAATAATTGGCTTTTAGTTCGCCCTCATTTTCAAGAATGATTGGTTTGGATGTGGGCATTGCCCCGCCAACAATCATCCTGTCGTAATGTGTATAAACCAATTTTAGTTTCCCGGGTTGCATTAATTCTTCTACCAAAAAATTGTTACGCAATTGCTGCGTATCCATCTGGCTGGTTTCTTTTGGGCTATGCTGAAATCTTATTTCCATTGTTATGGTTCTTTATATTTTATCTCTCGAAAAAGGTGTAAGGTTTAAGGTTTAGGGTGTAAGGTGTTTTATGCTAAATTGTTTTATAAAAATAACCAGTCTAACGCCATACCTTACCTTCTTCCTTACGCCATATACCATATACCTTTCACCTTATCTTATGCCCTTCACCCTACCTTCCCATCCATCCGCCATCTACGGTTAATATTGTTCCATGCACATAATCTGCTGCTTTGCTGGCAAGAAATATGGTTGCACCTTTAAAATCTTCTGGTTCTCCCCAGCGGTTTGCAGGTATGCGGCTTAATATCGATTTACTTCTTTCTTCATCATTGCGCAAAGCCTCGGTATTGTCTGTAGCAATATAGCCCGGTGCAATACCATTTACATTTACACCTTTGCTTGCCCATTCATTGGCCAATGCTTTTACAAGACTTGACAATGCCCCTTTGCTTGCAGCATAACCCGGTACATTTATACCACCCTGGAAACTTAACAACGAGCAGGTGAAAATAATTTTACCGCTTCCCCTTGCTATCATTTTCTTACCTACTTCACGTGCAAGAATAAATTGTGCATCAAGATTTATTGACAATACTTTATCCCAATAATCATCCGGATGTTCTGCAGCAGGCATGCGCATAATGGTACCTGCATTGTTTATTAAAATATCTATTGCCCCATTTTCTGCATTCAGCTTTTTAATAAATGCATACAATGCATCCCTGTCAGAAAAATCTGCCTGGTATGCTTTAAATTTTCTTCCGGTAGCCAAAACTGCTTTTTCTGTTTCGCTGTCCTTTAATGCCAGCGTAGCAGAAACACCAATGATATCTGCACCTGCTTCTGCCAGCCCAACAGCCATTGCTTTGCCAATTCCTTTTGTGCAACCCGTAACCAAAGCAGTCTTTCCTTTTAATTCAAATAAATCCATGTATAGAATGTAATTATGCAATAACCAGCGATTGTGCCGGCTGAAAGTTAAAGTATTGTTTTGCGTTGTTGTAACAAATATCTTTTATTACGCTGCCAGTCCATTCAATATCATTTGGCAATTCTCCTTTTTCAATTTCTTCTCCAAATAAATTACACAATATGCGCCTGAAATATTCATGTCGTGGAAATGAAAGAAAGCTTCTTGAATCTGTAAGCATTCCTACAAAACGGCTAATCAATCCCATGTTTGACAATGCATTCATTTGCTGTATCATTCCATCTTTTTGATCCATAAACCACCAGCCCGAACCAAACTGAATTTTGCCCGGTACAGATCCATCGTTGAAATTACCAATCATAGATGCCATTAATGCATTATCAGAGGGATTAAGGTTGTAGATAATTGTTTTTGCCAGTTTATCTTCAGTATCCAATCGGTTTAAAAATTTTGCGAGCGGCCTTCCTTGTGAATAATCGCCAATGGAATCCCATCCGGTATCGGGCCCAAGCTGCTGCAACATTCTTGTATTGTTATTGCGAAGTGCTCCTAAATGATATTGCTGCACCCATCCTTTTTCCCAATCCCATTCTGCAAAATGAAGCAGCATGGCAGATTTGAATTTTAATCTTTCAGTTTCATTTAAAGCTTTGCCGGAATGTATTTTGCTGAAAATTGTTTCTACTTCTGAACCGGTAAATTCTTCTGCGCTGATTTGTTCCAATCCGTGATCTGATACACAGCAACCCACAGATGCAAAGAAATCATGACGGCTTTCCAATGCAAACAAGTAATCATTAAAATTTGATACCGAAACATTAGACACCGCTTCAAGCCGCTTAATATAATTGTTGAACCTTAATGGATCATCTACATTCATTGCATTGTCTGGCCTGAATGCAGGCAATACAGGTATTTCAAATCCTTCTGCTTTTAATTGCAAATGAAACTCCAGTGAGTCGAGCGGATCATCAGTTGTACAAACTGTCTCCACTTTCATTTTACGGAGCAGGTTGCGAACGCTATATTCTTTTGTTTGTAATAGCGCCGATGCATGTTCGTAAATCCTCTTTGCAGATTTTGGGTTTAGTATTTCTTTCACATCAAAATAGCGCTGCAACTCCAGGTGCGTCCAATGGTACAAAGGATTGCGCAGTGTATACGGAACAGTCGCCGCCCATTGTGCAAATTTTTCAAAATCACTTTTATTGCCGGTGCAATAACCTTCTTCTGCGCCATTGGTGCGCATAGCCCGCCATTTATAATGATCGCCATACAACCAGGCCTGCGTTATATTTTCAAACTGCTTGTCTTCTGCAATCTGCTGCTGTGGTAAATGGCAGTGATAGTCTATAACAGGCATATCCTTTGCAAAACCATGATACAGCTCTTCTGCAGATTTGCTGTTCAGCAAGAAATTTTCATCTAAAAAGGTTTTCATACTTATGCGTTATGTATAGTTCGAAATTTTTTTAGTGGGCGTGATACGTACGTAGCACTTTACATTGGAGACATCTCACGACTGATGCCTTACGTCTCACGATTCACGTTACAGGCTAACACCCCTTTTCCATGGAATAAAATCATCCTGGTTTAGCAATACTGCTTTAGGTATAATTTCTCCGCTGGCTGCTTTTATACAATACTCAAGAATGTCTTCGCCCATTTCTTCAATTGTTTTATCGCCCTCAATAATTGCTCCTGTATTAATATCAATTATGTCGCCCATTCTTTTAGTGAGTGCGTTATTGGTAGCCACTTTTATTGTTGGACAAACAGGATTTCCTGTTGGTGTGCCAAGACCTGTTGTAAATAAAATAAGTGTAGCACCGCTTGCTGCTTTACCAGTTGTTGCTTCCACATCATTGCCTGGTGTACAAACAAGGCTCAATCCGCTTTTTACAGCAGGTTCTGTATAATCAAGCACATCTTCTACCGGAGATGTACCACCTTTTTTTGCTGCGCCAGTACTTTTTATTGCGTCTGTTATCAACCCGTCTTTAATATTACCTGGTGATGGGTTCATATGAAAACCGGAACCTACTTTATGTGCTTCATTGTTATACGCTGTCATTAAATGTATAAACTTCTTAGCAGCATGTTCATCTCTTGTACGGTCTATCAATTGTTGTTCTGCACCGCATAGTTCAGGAAATTCTGCCAGCAATATTTTTCCTCCAAGCGCTACTACCAAATCAGACGTATAACCAACAGCGGGATTTGCGCTGATGCCGCTAAAGCCATCGCTACCGCCGCATTTCACACCAATTACCAGTTTATCAAGCGGCGCCGGTGTTCTTTCAATTTTATTTATGTCTATTAATCCTGCAAATGTTTTACGGATAGCTTCAGCTATTAACTGTTCTTCGCTTTGCGATTGCTGTTGTTCAAAAACATACAATGGTTTATCGAAAGATGGATTGCGTTGTTTTATTTCATCGAGCAATGATTGTGTTTGCAGGTTCTGGCAACCCAGGCTTAGCACAGTAACGCCAGCTACATTTGGGTGATCCGCATATGCCGCCAACAATTTGCCCAACATACCTGCGTCTTGTCTTGTACCACCACATCCGCCCTGGTGATTTAAAAATTTTATGCCGTCTACATTCTTAAAAAGCCTTGCAGATTTTGCGCTTGCTGTTGCACTAGCCAAATCAACCTTACTAATATCTTCTCCGTTTTTATAAGCTTCTGCAAGATGGTGCGTATAAGATTTATATTTCTGCGTAACAGCATAACCCAATTCATTATGCAGGGCCTCACGTATAACATCAAGATTACGGTTTTCGCAAAAAACAGTTGGAATGAATAACCAGTAATTGGCTGTGCCTACCCGCCCGTCTTTTCTTGCATAACCATTAAATGTTCTTCCCTTAAACTTTGAAACATCAGGCGCATACCATGTATAATGAAATGGCTTGTACGCAAAAGGATCAGATGCATGCTTTGTATTTTCAGTCGTCATCAATCCGCCTTTGGGTATGGCATTTTGTGCTTTGCCTACCAATACACCATACATAATTATTTCGTCGCCGGCTTTCATGTCATGCTCAAAAAACTTATGCTTTGCGCCTATATTATCCTGTACTATAAATTCTGCCCCTTCATATTGCACAGCCTGGCCTTTTGTAAGATTTTGTAATGCTACAAGCACATTATCTTTCGGATGAACTTTTAAAACACTTCTCTTCATAAATAAAATTCCTTCTTTAAATTTTTTGTACGGACAATATTTCCTTTACTGTTTCAATAGCATCATGCTGCTGTAATTTTTCCAGTGCAGCAATAACCGAGTGTCTGAAACCTGGCAATTCATTAAGGTTAGTCCCCCACAAATCGGTTTGTTCAAGTACCTTTTGAACAAAGTTATTGGTATTGTCAATACTCCACAACTCATGCAAGGCTCCGGCCTTATCATCATTTATTGTATATTTTTTGCCTCCCGCATGGCCAGTATAAGTCAGTTCTTTATTTTTTTCTGATTTCATGAACAAAAGATAAGCAGCAAAGCCAACAGCCATAAGGTATGGTGCGGTGCCTTTCTTTTCGGTATACTGTTGGAGTAGCGGAACATTGCGCATCTTCATTTTAGAACTGTACTGCAATGAAATGCTCAGCCACTGATGTTCAATAAATGGATTCTTAAACCTGTCAAGTACCTGTGCTGCAAACTCACGACCATCCTCAGCGGTAACTTTATCGCTTACAATTGCGGGCACAATTTCTTCCAGCATAAGGCGACTGATAAAAGTTTTGAAAACCTCATCCTGCATTGCAAGTTTTACAGTAGGAAAACCCATTAACACTGCAAGTGCGCATGTAAATGTGTGCGAGCCATTAAGCAGGCGCAATTTCAACTCACGAAATTTATCAATATCACCTGCAATTACAACACCTTTATCGGCCTGGCTAAAAGACAATATTTCTTTTGAACGCTGATTAGACGTTTCAATAGCCCATAAGCGATATACTTCCGACATAATCATTAAATCGTCTTTAAAACCCAGCTTGCTTTCAGTAGCAGCTTTCTCATCGCCGGGCAATTTGCCTGGCACAATCCTGTCTACAAGAGAATTGCAAAAATCATTAGCAGTATGCAGCCATTCTATAAATGCAGCATCAAGATTATTCTGTTTAGCCAATTCGGCTACAATGTTTTTAAGTTTTGTTCCATTCTCTGGTATCAATTCTGTAGGAATGATAACCATTCCGCTTGCTGCACTTCCGTTAAATTTCTTATAGCGTTCCAGTAAAAACGCAAGCAGTTTGCCCGGAAAAGAAACAGGCGGTGCTGCATGTAAGTTATCGTTGTTAAGCAGGGTTATTCCAACTTCAGTTGTGTTTGATATAATGATCTGCATGTCCGGGTTTGCTGCACATGCAAGTATATCGTTCCATTGCGATGTAGCAGATAATACACGACTTACAGATGCGTTGACAATTGCTTCGTCTACACGTTTATCATTTTCAATACCACGAACGCATTGTGTAAAAAGGTTATTCTGTTTTTCAAATGAATCAGTATCGCCCTGGCTGGTAGATTTTACAATTACAATTCTTCCATTGAATACGCCCTTCTTATTGGCTTTATCAATAAAATAATCCGGCAAGCCGCGCAGTAAAACACCTGTGCCAAACTGCAATACTTTTTCCGGTAAAGAAAAAATAGCGGCAGAAGGAATTTCCAGCCCTTCAATTTTTTTTATTGTGGATATTGCTTGTTCTGATAAAATCATAATTTTTTGTTTGTTCTTTATGTCCTTTCTTATATCGCCAACAAGATAAATATACTAGCGGTTTCAGCGGCATCTTTCAACATTATTTATTTGCGGCAGATTGCATCAAAAGCCACTTAACTAACCCTGATGCAGCATTGTAGTTTTCAAATTCGGCAGGCAACTTCCTGCCATCTAGGTATTCGTTATAAAACCAGGGGTCGCCAATAGCAAATACAGTTCCTTTTCCAATTTTAGCGCTTGCCATAATAACATCGCCATTCTTGTTTTTGTAATAGGCAGTTGCAGGACTTTTTACTCCAATCGTAGCAAGCTCCTTAATATAAACCTTGTTTGTATTTTTAAAAACCTTGTCGTTTACAGGAATGTACAAAGCACCCATTTCAAACTGGTTGCCATTTACATGGTTAATGCTGTTTTCATTAAAATGAATTCCAAATTTTTCGGGCAATGTGTTAAAATGAGTAAATTCTGCATTGCCAGAATCGTTGGTCATTAACAATAATACACCGCCTGCTTTCACCCAATCGTAAATTACTTTTGCCTCTTGTGGCTGCATGTAATTGGGTTTAGGAGATTCTTTATCTGTATCCGGATCTGTAATAATGTATACTGCTGCATTTCTAAGTGATGCAGCAGTTGGCGCAGTTGCAAGGCTTGCAGTTATTGCTCCATTTTGCCTGAACATGCTTCCAAACATTGAATATCCGCTGTTGGCATAATCTTCCCATGTGTAATGAAACCGGGTTTCTACGCCAAAAGCATCTTTTTTGTGTTCGTTATTATAATAGTAATCCAGCAATACTGTTTTGCCTTTTCCTAGCGCAAGAGAAGGCAACATTTCTATTTCATTACTGGCAAGTATAAACGCACCTATGCCTTTGGGATCATTAACGATAACAGGCTCCCGCATATAATATTCAAAGCTGCCATCGCGGTAAGGATTGCCACCAAGACCAGATACTTTTACGGTGCCATATAAATTTGTTTGCCCGTTTTCTTCTTTAATAAACTTCTTTATAATGCCCTCATATCCTTTTTTAGCAATGCCTATCTTTTGTGCAGGAAGATAGCCAAGCCTTACGCCTTTGGCAACGGCATACACAAACATGCAGGCAGCCGATGCTTCAAAATAATTTTCTTTTCGTTTGGGCAAATCAATAATATCGTACCAAAGGCCGCTGGTTTTATCCTGCACTTTTTCTACCGCATTTGTATAGCGGTTTAATATGGCAATCAGTTCTTTTCTTTTAGGATGATTTTGAGGAAACCAATCCAGCGCATCTACCAATGCAGCACCATACCAGCCCATTGCCCTTGCCCATATGTGTGGCGAAAGGCCGGTGGTTTTGTTTGCCCATTGCTGCTCTTTGCTTTCATCCCATGCATGATATAACAAACCTGTTTTTGCATCCCTTGCATGTTTTTCCATCCATATAAACTGGTTGGCAATATCATTAAACGTTGTGTCTTCGTGTGCGAGGTCTGCATATTCTGCATAAAACGGTTCGCCCATGTACAAACCATCCAACCACATTTGGTAAGGATATATTTTTTTGTGCCAGAAGCCGCCTTCTTTTGTGCGTGGATGTGTGCGCAACTGATCTCGTAAAAGGTTTGCAGCTTTAAGGTATTTTTCTTTTCCTGAAACTTTATATAAGAGCAAAGCCAGTTTACCATTGTTGACGTAATCAATATTGTATTCTGAAGCCTTGTAATCTTTTATGCTGCCATCATCCTGTATGTACACATCCATCATCTTCTGGATATAGTTATAATAAGCAGCATTGCCCGTATGCAACCATGTTCCTTCAAAACCTTTCAGTATCACACCCAAATCGTACGACCAGCGAACCGGCCCGCCATTTAAAGCAAATGAATCCTTCCAGGTATTCATAGCGGTGGCGGCTACACGTTCACTAAGGTTTTGCTGTGCAGCAACTGTTAACGTTACAAGGAGAAATATTATCGAAAATATTTTTTTCATTGTTCTCATTCATTTTGTTTGGGCTAAAGCCCATATGTCTATCCTTTTAAACACCTAACCTTAAGGCCAGGTTAAGGCAAAAAATTTATTTCTTTACTATCGGCCCCTAAATCAACCGCTGCTTTTTCTTTTGCAGCAGTTGTATTTGTTTTGGATACAGCTATCTTTTTAACCCTGTCGCCACTTGCCCTCAGCAGTAATTCAGCTCCGTCTTTATAACTGATTTTATCAAAGAGAAGGTTATTGCTTTGCACTATATCAATCACCGGGTTATTATTTGCTGCAATTACATTTATGTTTTTGAATTGAATGTCAGACGCTTCCTGTATATCCATTCCTTTTGTGGCCTGCAATACCATATTCTCCAATACTATGTTGTTGATATGCATTTCCGGCAATCCCCTTACAAAAATTGCTTTAGCCGCACCATTGCAATACACATTGCTGATGTAAATATTTTTAAAAACAGGTGTGGTTTCATCAACAGCTTTAAACTCAACTTTTGGAAGTTCTCTTTTTTCTCCGGCAAGTACTACCGGATCTTTTGCCATATAATACATATCAAACAATATAGCCTCTGCCGCTATATCTTTCATGTTGATGTTTTTAATGTAGATTTTCTCCACTACACCGCCTCTTCCTCTTGTTGTTTTAAACCGAAGGCCAATATCTGTTCCTATAAAAGAACAATCGGCAACAAAAAGATTTCTTGCGCCGCCACTCATTTCACTGCCAACAACAAACCCGCCATGCGCATGGTACACCGTGCAGTTGCGCACAATTACATTTTCTGTTGGCATCCCTCTTTTTCTTCCTTCTGCATCGCGACCAGATTTTATGCAAATACCATCATCGCCCACATCAAATGTATTGTTCTCCAGCAAAACATTTTTGCACGATTCTATATCAATACCATCCCCATTTTGTGCGTACCAGGGATTTTTGACATATACATTTTTTACGGTAATATCTTCACACATCAGCGGGTGAAGGCACCATGCAGGTGAGTTTTGAAAAGTAACGCCTTCAAGCAATACTTTTTTACACCTTGTAAATACCAACAGGTTTGGACGCAGGTAATCTTTTATGTCTTCAAAGTCTTTGGCGGTTTTGCCATCTTTTAAAACACCTGGCTCTATTGTCTGGAAACCTTTAAATGATTTCTCTGTAGGATACCATGTTTTTTTGTCTTCGCTTACAATGCCGCCACTTTCTGTTAAATGTCTCCATTGCGTTTCTGTAAGCTTATCTTTCTTAACTGCACGCCATGCATCGCCACCGCCATCAATTATACCTTTTCCTGTTATAGCAATATTTCCGGCAGACGTAGCAGATAAAGGTGATTGATTGCGTACTGCAGGAACTCCTTCCCAGTTTCCTTCATAAAGTTTGTATTCGTTAAAATCCGTTGTAAACTGCAACACTGCATTTGCAGCCAGGTAAAGATTTGTATTTGATAAAAGAACGATTGGCCCGCTCATCCACAAGCCCGGCGGAATTACAACAACACCGCCCCCATTTTTATTACAGGCCGCAATAGCAGCATTAATGCTTTTGGTATTAAGCGTAATGCCATCTGCAATTGCACCAAATTTTATAATGTTGAAGCTGTCTTTTTTAAACTGAACTTTTTGAATAACGGGCAGCGACTGCCCAAAAGAAGGCGTTTTTATCAGTAATAATAAAGTCCATAAAGCTAAGTGTAGGAATAGCAATCGTTTCATGAAGCAGTTTCTGAAAATAAATATCCGTTGTTTTCAGCCAAAACAAGGGTAAATTAAACTGCTAAATCTGTCTTTTTTTACGCAATCGTTCCCGGCAACGTTACCTTTTTTATTACATTTGAAAAACTTCCGAGTGTTAGTATAAAGTATGGAGGAAAGTGTAGAGTATATAGTATTCAGACTAAAGGGTAAGAAAAGCATTGAATATTCAGGTCTTAATAGTCAGTATAAAGATCTGCGGCAAGTCTAAATACTCAATACTAAATACTGATTGCTAAAAACGATTGTATGAAATTTGAAGCCGTTACGATAAAAGATATTGCTAAAGCACTGGGTTTATCTACTTCAACAGTAAGCCGGGCCCTGCGGGATAGTTACGAAATAAGCCCGGAAACAAAACAGATGGTACTGGAGTATGCCAGGCAAATTAATTACAGGCCCAACCCTATTGCGTTAAGCTTAAAAGAAAGAAGAAGCCGTTCCATTGGCGTAATTGTAAGCGAAATTGCCAACGTGTTTTTCTCGCAGATTATTAATGGCATTGAATCAACGGCCCATAGTAAAGGATATAATGTAATTATTTCGCAAACCCGGGAGAGTTATGAAAGGGAAGTCATTAACATGGATTTTCTTTCTTCACGATCTGTAGATGGCTTTTTAATTTCTGTAGCTACAGAAACGAAAGATTTTTCTCACATAACAGACTTGTACCAACGCGGCTTGCCCATTGTTTTTGTAGACCGCATGGTTGAATCCGTTGCCACGCACAAAGTAATTGCAGACAACTATAAAGGCGCTTACCAGGCCACCACTCACTTAATAAACAATGGTTACAAAAGGATTGCCCATATTGCCAATTCAGAATACCTTTCTATTACCAAAGAAAGGGTTAATGGTTATAAGCAGGCGCTTGCAGATGCAAAAATGGAATTTGATGAAAACTATTTGCAACATTGCCTGCATGGTGGAATGATTTATGATGAAGTAGATAAAGCAATGAACGAGTTTATGAATTTAAAAAATAAGCCCGATGCGCTTTTTGCTTCAGCCGATAAGCTAACAACCAACAGCATGCGTTATTGCAGGACAAAAGGCATTGCTATTCCGGATGAACTTGCAGTGGTTGGCTTCAGCAATATAGATCTTGCCGAATTGCTCTCTCCATCATTAACAGTGGTAAGACAACCAGCGTTTGAAATGGGCGAAGTGGCCGCAGAATTGCTTATAAAAACCATAGAAAGCAAACGCCCTCTTATAGAATTTGAAACAAGGGTTTTGCCTGCAGAGTTATTCATCAGGGAATCTTCTGCCAGGAAAAAAAAGAAAAACTAGCCTAACTATTTTCAGGATTTCTTTATTGCCACTACTTTCTTTTCGCGGTTGCTTTCATATGCTGCTTCTATTATGCGGATAATATTCAATCCCTGTTCTGCAGTTACTGTTAATGGCGCACCTTCGCGGATGGACCTGTAAACATCATCATAATAATCACCATAGTTCCCTTTTAGCGATGGAACATATTCACGAATAATTTTACCATCTTTTTCTGTGTGCAGCAAACCCATTTCGCTTTCTGGCTCTACGCCCCATTCCGGCCCACCAGGAATTTTACTTTCCTGCAACATTACTTCCTGCACATCTGTTCTTGCCTTTATAAAAGAGCCTTTTGTACCATGAAAAACATAAGAAGGCAATGCTTCACGCACTACATAACTCGATTTAACACGAACACGCATTCCCGGGTAATACAAAAGCAGTTCCATGTAATCATCTACTTTAGAAGTGCTGCGCATGATAGCAATGTCTGCAAATATTGATTCAGGCATTCCAAAAAATTGTATTGCCTGGTCTATTAAATGAGAGCCTAGATCATATAATAATCCCGTGCCCGGGCCGGGTGTTTCTTTATGAAGTTTCGGACCTGGTTCTTCTTTATATCGATCATAGTGAATTTCGGCTTCTACTATCTGGCCAAGCAATTTCTCGTCTACAATCTTTTTTACGGTACGGTAATCACTATCAAAACGACGGTTCTGGTACACCGTTATAAGCCTGTTTTGTTGTTTGGCAAGCTGAATCAATTCTTCGCCTTCCGCTACCGTAACAGTAAACGGTTTTTCTACAATAACATGTTTACCGGCTAGCAGTGCTTTTTTTGTATAGTCGTAATGCGTGGCATTGGGTGTATTAATAACTACAAGCTCTATGCTGGCATCATTCAATATTTCTTCAAACGTGCGAACTGTTTTTACATTCGGGTATTTTTCCACTGCAAGGTTTTTAGTCCTTTCCCAAACGACGTGCAATTCAAAACCGGGATTAACAGCAATAAATGGAGCATGAAATACCCAGCCACTCATTCCAAATGAGCAAAGGGCTGTTCTTATAGGTTTTATTGTTGAAGGCATGTGTAAAATTAATGGAGTGGTTATGAATTTCCATCAGGAATAAAAAATATACTAGTCTATTTTTTTACAGGCCAGTCAAACACTTTTGCAGGTATATTGGTAAACCAATCATCTGATGGTGTATTTGCGTTATAAAATATTGAAGACATATCATACCCTTTTATTTCTTTATCACTTAACTGATGACTCCAATTTACCCTGCCTGTTATAGCGCCGCCCTCCCCTGTACTTTTATATTCAGCATAGAAAGTTGTTTTTTCATTTTCAGGGTTGCTCCAGTTGTCCCACCCTTCTGCAGCAATTTGTTTGGGCAATGCGCAATTAATAAATACTGTTTTGGCATAGCTGCGCCATGGTCTGCCAAGAAATAGCTTGTTAACTGAAGAATCTGCAGTTATGGTACAGTCTTTAAATACAAAACCAAATTTTTTGTCTTTGGTTGTACTTGCAGCGGTAATAAAAGAATTGGCTTTGCACCTTATGGTACAATGCTGAAATAGTGTTGTAGCCGGTCCAAAAATAAAATCTGTTGTTCCTTCTATAAAGCAATCAATAAAGTATTGCCTGGAATTTTCTCCTGAAGCAAAGATGGTATCCTGGTTGCCTATAAAACGACAGTTTTTAAATATTGCTTTATCGGCATCTACATACAATGCAACGGCTTGCCCTACTTGTCCTGCACTATTCATAAATGTTATATTCTCTGCCCTGAAACGGTTGCCCGAAATCTTTGCTGTATAAGAAGTAAAAGTAGTTAGCTTTCCTCGTCCTGAATAATCATTAAAATTAATAACTGTCTTATCTACGCTTTCGCCAATAAAACTTACATCAGTATTGTTTGCGGGCAATTCAATCTTTTCGTTATAAACACCGTTTTTTATATACAATGTAATTGCAGCAAGCGGATATACACGCATTGCATCAATAGCATCCTGAATGTATTTATAATCGCCTGAACCATCTTTGGCAACTGTAAATACATATTTATATTGCTGGGGATTGGCCGTTTGCGAAAGAACTGCACTATAAGCAATCACTAAAAAAAAGAAAGGGGAAAATATTTTTTTCATATGCAGACTGAAATTATTTTTTTATTTCCGGTTGTACTATCCTGTTAGCAAGTTCCAGGTGCTGGTTTTTTATTTCTGCCAGTACAAGTTCGGCCATTATTCTTGCGCCCAGTTCATTAAAATGGGTATTATCTTCTTTTCCTTCGGGATAATTGGGGTTTTCGCCGGGCATTAACTGATTAAATAAATTTTTTGATGGTTCTACACCCCAGCGTTGTAAAAGTTGCTGGCTTTTCTTATCAAGGTCAATCAGTGCTACATTATTTTCTGCTGCTACTTTTCTTACAATAGCCGAATATACTTCGTGTGTTCCTTCTACTTTACCAGCGGCATCAAATTTTCTTCTTGCAACAGGTGTAAGCAAAACCGGTATTCCATTTTTAGCTTTTGTTTCAGTAATATATCTAACAAGGTTGTTTTTAAATTCCGTTTCTGTAGTATAACTGGCTTTGGTAGGCACTTCATCATTATGTCCAAACTGAATAAAAACATAATCGCCTTGTTGGAGGTTATCAACAACAGGTTGCCATCTTTTTTCTTCAATAAATGTGCGTGTGCTTCTTCCGTTTTGTGCAAGGTTATTTACTGTTACAGTTGAATCCCAGAAAAAAACAAACGGCATTCCCCAACCGGTTTCAGGATAAGCTTTAACCTGTTTTATGGACATGGTTGAATCTCCAATCATCCATATCGTTATCTTTTTTGAAGGTGGTAATGCTATTGCGGTTGTTAAAAGAAATGAGACAGTCAGCAATAATTTCATTGATTAATAATTTATGGGCAGTTTACCCCGGTTTTATACCCAATGCTAGCAAGATATTTTTTATAAATGCGGTTAGTTTTAAAAAATTTATGCAAACGTTCCCGGTAAAAATGCAAATACAAAGGCTGAAATAGTTGACAGGAGCGCATAAATGTAAAACCCGGGAGAAAATTATCATCGTTCTTTTTAATCCATGTTAATAGAAAAGTAGAAAAAGTAGAAAAAATAACAGAAGCAGAGCATTAATATTGATTAAATCCTTTGGTTAATAAAAAACTGATTAAAAAAAAATTAATTTAATTTTTATGTTTTTAATAATAAAATGTTAAATTGCTTATGTATTTGTGATTATTCAGCCGTAATTATTACAAATTCAACGTGTTTTAAAAGTGTTTTTCAGATCTTAATTTTTTAACAGAAGCTTTAGTGGTAGCCATTTTTATTCCATTAATACGGAAGAAAAACTGGCTTAAATTTTTCGGAAAAAAATAAGTGTCAAAAGAACACGACTAATGCAAACGATTACATAAGCTAATTTTTTATAACAATTGCTTTTTAAACCAAAAACTGCCATTATGGAAAAGCGTATACTTACGCCTCATTGGGGTAGCTCCTACCTCCGGTTCTCGTCTCCACGTTTTCTCAGAAAGTTTTTCTTGCCGCTTGTTTTGGTGCTTTGTGGTTTTGTATCACAGGCACAAAGCAAAATTCACGTTACCGGTATCGTTAAAGACGATAAGGGCAATGCGGCTGCCAACGCCAGTGTAACTGTTAAGGGTACCAAAACAGGTGTATCTACAGATGCAAATGGTACATTCGGTATTGATGTTCCAAGTGAAAAATCTGTGTTGGTAATTTCTTACCTCGGGTTTCAAACGCAGGAACTGGCAGTAGGTAAACAAACTGCTTTCAACGTAAACCTGGCACTTTCCTCAGGCACATTGAGTGATGTGGTTGTGGTAGGTTATGGTACACAGAAGAAAGTAACTGTTACTGGTGCCGTTGCTATGGTAAAAGGTACTGAACTGGTAAAATCTCCAGCAGTAAACCTTTCTAACTCACTGGCAGGACGCCTTCCCGGCGTTGTTGCTATGAACGGAAGCGGTGAACCAGGTTACGATGGTTCGGTTATCCGTATCCGTGGTGTCAATTCTCTGGGTAATAATGATGCCCTTATTGTAATTGATGGTGTTCCTAACCGTACTGGTGGTTTGGATCGTTTAAACCCTGCAGACATTGAAAGTATGTCTGTATTGAAAGACGCTTCTGCAGCTATCTATGGTGCCCGTGCTGCAAATGGTGTAATTCTTATTACTACCAAACATGGTAAAACTGGCAAACCAGAATTATCATACAGCTACAACAAAGGCTGGGCTGCACCAACCATCCTTCCAAAAATGCTGGATGCCAATGAGTACATCACAATGGCTAATGAGATCGAATTGTACAAACTCGATCCTTCAAGATGGACAGCAGCAGCAGCAGCTTATAAAGCTACTGGTAAGTATACAGACCCTTCTACAGGTTCTGTTTCTACTGCTCCTTTTTCTCCTGATGACATTAAAAAATATGCAGATGGTTCTGATCCATGGGGCCACCCAAATACAGACTGGTTTAGTACTGTATTGAAACCATGGTCTAACCAAAGCCGTCAGAATTTACAAGTATCTGGTGGTACAGAAAATGTAAAATACCTTGCTTCTCTTGGATATGAAAACCAGGATGGACAGTACAGAAACTCTGCTACTGGTTACAAGCAATACGATATGCGTCTTAACCTTGATGCAAAAATCAATAAGTACATCAGTGCTTCAATTGGTTTAACAGGCAGACAGGAAAATCGCTTTTTCCCAACAAAAAGTGCAGGTGCTGTTTTCCGTATGCTGATGCGTGGTTATCCATATAAAAATGCTATCTGGCCTAACGGTCTTCCTGCTCCGGATATTGAAAATGGTGAGCAACCAGTGGTAATTACTACCAACCAGACTGGTTACGATAAAGACACACGTTATTATTATCAAACCAATGGCAAAGTAGAAGTTACCAACCCATGGGTTAAAGGCTTGAAATTAACTGTGAATGCCTCTTTCGATAAATACATCAAACAGGCTAAAACCTGGATTACTCCATGGTATGTATATAACTGGAGTGGTATGGATGCAAGCGGCAACCCTATTATGACCAAAGTACAGAAAGGGCCAACTACTCAACCAACGCTTAACCAGGCTTCTTACGACCAGGTGAATACAATGCTTGAAGGTATCCTTTCTTATGACCATACTTTTGGCAGCCACGCTATTACTGTATTGGCTGGTGTTACCAAAGAACAATTCCATGGCGGTGGCTTTAACGCATTCCGTCAGTACTTTGCTTCTCCTGCTATTGACCAGTTATTTGCTGGAAGCCCCACAGACCAACGTGCTAATAATAATAACTACGATCCATTTGAAGGTGCTCGTTTGAACTACTTCGGTCGTGTTGGTTATAACTACAAAGAAAAATACATTGTTGAGTTCCTATGGCGTTATGATGCATCTTCTAACTTCCCTGCAGAGCACCGTTGGGGTTTCTTCCCTGGTATTACAGCCGGTTGGAGAGTTTCAGAAGAAGAGTTTTTCAAGAGAAATGTAACTTTCCTCAACTCACTTAAAGTTCGTGGTTCATGGGGACAATTGGGTAACGACAAATTGGAAAAACCAATTAACGTTTTACACCCATACGATTACATCGCTACTTACAACTATGGTACTTATGTAATAGGCAATCAGGTGCAATCTACTTTGTACGAAAGTGTTGTTCCAAATCCAAACATTACATGGGAAGTTGCTAACAACTACGATTTTGGTTTAGAAGGTACAGCGCTTAACAACAGGTTAAGTTTTGAATTTGACTTGTTCTGGAACCACCGTTCTAACATCCTTTGGGATAAAGGCGGTTCTATTCCAGGAAGTACTGGTTTAAACGGAAGGCTGCCAGCTACCAACATTGCAAAAGTTGATAACAAAGGATATGAATTTAAATTGGGTTACACTACCAATGTAGGACAAGTAAGATTGAACTTTGGTATCAATGGTGGTTATGCTAAAAACAAAATTGCATTTTGGAACGAAACACCAGGAAGGCCAGACTACCAGTTGAACACTGGCCACGTATTGCCTACAGATGTAACAGATCCAGACGCTATGTTGCTTTACCAGTATGATGGTGTGTTTGCAACACAAAAAGATGTTGATGCAAATAAACTTGATTATACAGGTGTTGGTGGTGCAGGTAAATTATATCCTGGCAGCATGAAATTTAAAGATGTAAATGGTGACGGTAAAATAGATGCTAATGACAGGGTAAGAAGTGATAAGAGCCGTATACCAACTTTCCAGGGTGGTATTACATTGGGTGCATCTTATAAAGATTTTGATTTGAGCGTTTTGTTCCAGGGTGCTACCGGTGCAGAAATATTTGTACAGACAGAATCAGGTACAATCGGTAACTATCTTCAATATACTTACGATCATCGCTGGACCCTAGACAACCCAAGCAGTGTTGATCCACGTACTGTAGATAGGAACAACCAATATTTCTCTAACAGAAACACCTACTACATGCTCAACACAAATTATCTCCGTCTTAAAAACTTTGAACTTGGCTACACTTTACCTGCAAACATTGGTAAAAAAGCAGGTATCAGCCGTTTGAGGTTCTATGTAAACGGTCTGAACATGATTACATGGTCTAAGACAAAAGGAATATTCGACCCGGAATCTACAAGCAGCAGCGGTCAGTACTATCCTCAGTCTAAAATCATTAACACTGGTGTAACCGTAACCTTCTAAATTTAAAGACAATGAAAAAGATATTTAAAAGTGGTTTTATATTATTGGGTTCGGCGGTGCTTATTACATCTTGTAATAAAGACTTCTTAAATACTCAACCGTTGAACAAAGCAGCGGCAGGGCCTACATGGTCTGATCCATCGCTGTCAGAATCATTCGTTACTAACATTTACAACGTGTACCATGATGGTCTTCTAAACCAGGAAGGCATGGATTGTATCAGTGATAACTGTTTGTACAACTTCGGTCGTGCAGATATCATGGAATCAAACATCAGCCCGGGTGCTACAGGTTGGGTAAACAATACCTACGAATGGAATGAAATGTATTCAAAAATCAGGGATGCTAACCTTGCGTTAGAAAACCTGGCTAAAGCTCCATTCGATAAAACAATAGCCGACAGGTTAAAAGGAGAATGTTATTTCCTGCGTGCACATTGCTATAACCAGATGCTCCGCTACTATGGTGGCGTGCCTCTTGTTAAGTCTTCTTATTCTCTTGATGCACCAGATTTCAGCCTCGCGAGAAATACTTACGACGAGTGTGTTAAATCAATTATAAGCGACTTGGATTCTTCTAAATTGCTTTTAACTGGTAAATCACTTGCCGCAGGCCGTGCAACTCCTGAAGCAGCTATGGCTTTAAAAGCAAGGGTATTATTGTATGCAGCAAGCGATTTGCATGATGGACCTACAGCAAAAGCAAAATCTACATTGCTGAATGGCTATGCTAAATACGAATATCTTGGTTATACAAGTGGTGATAGAACTGCCCGTTGGACTGCAGCACGTGATGCAGCTAAAGCAGTAATGGATCTGAACAAATTTGGCTACCAGCTGAATCTTACAGCTCCACAAAGTAAGGATGCAGCAATTGCCTCTTATACCGATGTTTACCTTTCAAGAGGTGATGCTGCTAAAGAAGGCATTCTTTTGAAATATTACATCAATGCATCTACAGACGACTGGGGCGCATGGTATGTAAGAAACAATGGCATGAACGGTTATCATGGATGGACTTCTACAGAGCCAACACAAAACCTTGTAGACAGTTACGAAATGATGGACGGAACTCCATTTAGCTGGAGCAACCCTACACAGGCTGCTGCTCCATACGAAAACCGCGACCCACGTTTCTATGCTTCTATCTTCTATGATGGTGCAAAATGGAAACCACGTACCACTGATGGTGCTGCTATCGATCCTTATGGTGAATTGCAGTTTGGTACTTATGAAACAGGTTCTGCTGGTTCTGCTACTACCTATTTCGGTCTTGATACAAGAAACAGTTCTATTGAAAACTGGAATGGTACACGCACTGGTTACTCTATCAGGAAATTCAGCAACGACAATCCTGCTATAGTTGATATGAACCAGAAACAGGAAATACCTTCTATTCAAATAAGGTATACTGAAGTTGTGTTTAACTACATTGAAGCATCACTTGCATTGGGCGATGAAGCTAATGCCACATTATGGCTGAACAGGATTCGTTTCCGTGCTGGTATGCCAGCGCTTCCTGCAGGTTTAACTGGTTCTGCTCTAGTAGACCGTTACCGCAACGAACGCAATATAGAAATGGTTTGCGAAGAACAACGTTTCTACGATTGCCGCCGCTGGATGATTGCTCCAACTACATTGGGTAATAAAGTAAGGATCATGTTGGTTACAGGTAAACTGAAAACAGGACAAAGTGCTTCAATTTACCGTTACGACAAAACCAAATACGATTATACTTACACTGTTCAGAACATTGAATCAGGTGTTGAAAACCGCAAATGGGATGATAAAGTTTACTTCCCACCAATAAACCTGACTGAAATGAACAAAAACAGTAAACTCATACAAAATCCGGGTTATTAATTTTAATAAAACAGATTTTATATTAACAAGAAACAATGCCGGTAAATCACTTACCGGCATTGTTTTTTTATTACCTTTATTGCCTCTTATATAACAGTTGAAAACTGTTACTATTTATAACTATTTCTTATTCTCAACATTTATAAAAAACGGAACAAGGCTTAGTGTTTCGCATCACTTTTCTTTGTTGGCGAAAAATCGTCATTCCGTTTTGCCTAATTTTAATAGGGCAATTAAACGCTAACTTTTTAACTTATACAACTTGCATTATCTCAGCAAACATTCAGTGTACAGAAATTTTATTGTACTGCTAATTCTTCTTACCGCAGCATGTAACAACAATAATGACAAAACTGCACCAGCAGTTTCCCCTGCTCCGCATGATCAGCTTTTTACGCTATTAACACCAGAGCAGACTCATATTGATTTCAACAATGTGCTGAATGAAGATCTTAATGCCAATGTTATGATGTACGAATACATTTATAATGGCGGCGGTGTAGCAATAGCAGATGTAAATGGAGATAGCTTACCGGATATATATTTTACCGGCAACATGGTTAGCAACCGGTTATACCTAAACAAAGGTAAAATGCAGTTCCAGGATATAACCGAAGCCGCAGGTGTTGCAGGCAGGCCCGGGCCCTGGAAAACAGGTGTAACAATGGTAGATATTAATGGTGATGGTCGTGAAGACATTTATGTTTGTCACTCCGGAAAACTACAGGGTTTTAAAAGAGTGAATGAATTGTTTATTAATGATGGAAACAACGCCTCCGGTGTTCCGCATTTTAGTGAGCAGGCAGAAAAATACGGATTGGCAGATTCTGCTTACAGTACACAAGCCGTATTCTTTGATTACGACCGTGATGGTGATCTGGATATGTTCTTATTAAATCATTCGCCCAAACTATTACCTATACTTGACGAAGTTGCTACTGCAGACATCTTAAAAAAAGAAAACCCGATGAATGGCGTTCGTTTGTTTAAAAACAACAACGGCCATTTTACAGATGTAACCATTGCTGCAGGTTTTAGCAGTTCTGCGCTTACTTATGGCCTTGGCGCAGGTATAGCAGATCTTAATGGTGATGGGTGGACTGATGTGTATGTTTCTAACGATTACGGCGTACCGGATTATTTATACATCAATAATAAAAACGGCACATTTACCAATAAAATACAGCAATCACTCGGGCATACATCAAACTTTTCTATGGGCAATGATGTTGCCGATATTAACAATGATGCCTTACCAGATATTATAACACTGGACATGTTGCCAGAAGACAATAAACGGCAAAAACTGCTTTTTGCTCCTGATAATTATGAAAAATATGATCTTAGTCTTCGCTCAGGTTTTTATTACCCGTACATGCGCAATATGCTGCAGTTAAACAACGGTAATGGAACCTTTAGTGAAATAGGACAACTGGCAGGCATTTCTAATACAGACTGGAGCTGGGCTCCGCTCTTTGCAGATTACGATAATGACGGCTGGAAAGATCTTTACATTACCAATGGTTACCTGCGTGATTATACAAACATGGACTTCTTAAAATACATGGGCGATTTTTTGAAAGACCGCCAGGTAATGAGAAAAGATTTGTTTGAACTGGTACAAAAAATCCCTTCATCGCAGGTTAAAAACTATATGTTTAAAAACAATGGGGATCTGTCGTTTAGCAATATGCGCACATCATGGGGTTTTGACAGTTCTTCCAACAGCAATGGCGCCGCTTATGCAGATCTGGACAATGATGGTGATCTCGATCTTGTTATAAACAATCTTAACCTGCCTGCATTTGTTTATGAGAACGAAAGCAACAAAAAAACAGGCAATCATTATCTCAATATAAAATTGCAGGGCAGCGGGTTAAATACAGATGCTATTGGAGCAAAGCTTACCATTAACAGCAATGGAAAAACGCAATATATTGAACAAATGCCAACCCGTGGTTTTCAGTCCAGCGTTTCTCCTGTTATCCATTTTGGAACGGGTGCTGACAAAATGATTGAAAGTCTAAGTATAGAATGGCCTGATGGATCTCAACAACATATGGATTCTGTTCATACAGATCAGTTAATAACCATTACGCATTCTGCAAGTTTAGCAAAACGCACAACTTCAATAAGATCTGTGGTTCCCCTGTTTACTGAAGTTGCCTCTCCTTTTTCTTTTAAAGCTGTACCTGTTAACATTAATGATTTTAAAAGGCAACCATTGCTTATAAACCCATTGTCTTTTTCAGGCCCTTGCATGGCGCAAGGAGATGTAAATGGCGATAAGCTGGATGACATTTATATTGGCGGTGCAAACGGGCAAGCAGGAACATTGTTTCTGCAACAGAAAAATGGATCATATACACCCAAACCGCAGGCTGCTTTTGATGCAGATAAAAACAGTTATGATGCAGATGCTTTAATACAGGATCTTAATGGCGATGGATTTCCTGATTTGTATATTGTAAGCGGCGGCTATAACAACTTTACACCTAATGATGAATTATTGCAGGATCGCTTATACATCAACGATGGAAAAGGAAATTTTACAAAGAAAGCAGATGCACTGCCGGTTATGCATGTAGCGAAAAGTTGTGTAAGATCCGCAGATATTAATGGAGATGGCTTTACAGATCTTTTTGTAGGGGGAAGATCAATTCCTGGCCGCTATCCCGAAATACCACCCAGCTTCCTGCTTATTAATGATGGTAAAGGCCATTTTACTGATCAATGTGCTGCATTATCTCCGGCTTTACAAAATATTGGAATGATAACTGACGCAGCCTGGATAGATCTAAATGCTGATAACAAAAAAGATTTGGTGATTGCAGGTGAATGGATGCCTGTAACTGTTTTTGTAAACACAAACGGAAAGCTTGAAAATAAAACAAGCGATTACTTTGATACACAATACAGCGGCTGGTGGAATAAAATCCTGACAGGCGATTTTAATGGAGATGGTAAAATAGATCTTGTTATTGGCAATTATGGATTAAACTCACAATGCAAAGTGAGCGAAAAAGAACCGGCTGAAATGTTTTATAAAGATTTTGACGACAATGGTTCCGTAGACCCAATGCTATGCTTTTATATACAAGGCAAGAGCTACCCTTATGTAACAAGAGATGAACTGCTCGACCAGATGAGTATTATGCGCACAAGATTTACTGATTATAAAAGTTATGCTGATGCTACCATGAAAGAAGTGTTTACAGAAGATGAATTAAAAAACACAAAACATCTTGTTGCCAATCATCTTGCTACAACACTTTTTGAACGCGGCAACGATGGGAAATTTCACGAAAAGAAACTACCTGTACAAGCGCAGTTTTCTCCTGTATTTACCATTACTGCATTAGATTATGATAAAGATGGCAAACAGGATTTATTATTGTGCGGCAACATTAACCATGCAAGGCTAAGGTTTGGAAAATTTGATGCTAACTATGGTACGCTCTTACATGGCAATGGAGATGGAACATTCACTTATATCACGCAAAACAAATCAGGCTTTAATATATGGGGAGATGTGAGAAGTGTATTGAATACCGGAAAGCAATTAATTTTTGGAATCAATCAGAAAGACATCAAAGCCTATCAAATTAAATAATAATGAAAACACGGTTGTATACTGCGCTGTTTCTTTTTTGTATTTATGCATGCAGTTGTAAACATACTGCAACTGATTTACCTGTTTTGGGCAGCAATGAAATTAGTCATGTTATTACCCGCATGACGGATATCATGATTCATGATGTAACCAACCCGCCACTTGCAGCACGATTTTTTTCTTACGCTTGCCTTGCAGGATATGAAGTAACTACACAAAACGACAGTAGCGTTAAAAGCATGTATGGTGTATTAAACGGTTATCCAAAAATTAATAAGCCAGACTCCGTTGAAAATTATTCATACCCGCTTGCTGCTGTATTAGCAATGCTGGAAACAGCGCAAAAAATGCAGCCATCTGGTAAGGAACTCCTTGGTGCTTACGAAAATAAGTTTATTGACTCCTGCAAGCGTATTGGTTTTCCTGAAGAAGTAATTAAAGCTTCAAAAAAATATGCCCAGGTTATAAGCAAACAAATATTGGCCTATGCTAAGGCAGATGGGTACAATAAAATAAGTAACCTGCCAAGGTATACCCCACTTGAAAAAGAAGGAACCTGGTATCCCACCCCGCCAGCATACATTGCTGCT
This sequence comes from Chitinophagaceae bacterium, assembly GCA_044227095.1. Taxonomy (GTDB): domain Bacteria; phylum Bacteroidota; class Bacteroidia; order Chitinophagales; family Chitinophagaceae; genus JACMLD01. The sequence goes on from JBGAFV010000001.1 coordinate 4,242,823, forward strand.
GTGGAGCCTTATTTTAAAACCGTTCGTCCATTTACGTTAGATTCAGCTTCACAGTTTAAACCTGTACCACCTGTTCCTTATTCTTCTGATAAGAAATCGCAGTTTTATACACAATACCTTCTTAAGAATTACTCAGAAAATGCATCTTCGCCGGAAGAGCACCGCATCATAGCCGCCTTTTGGGATTGCAACCCTTTTGCAGTACAGGATGATGGACATATGTCTGTAGGCCTTAAAAAAATATCTCCAGGTGCACACTGGCTGGGTATTGCGGGTATAGCATGTGAAAAAGCAAAACTGAACTTTGCAGCAACTATGCGCATTAATACCCTGGTATCAATAGGATTGATGGATAGTTTTCTTGCCTGCTGGGATGAAAAATACCGCAGCAACCGTATAAGGCCGGAAACAGCTATCCGAAATCTTTTAGATGTAAACTGGAAACCTTTGTTGCAAACACCACCTTTTCCTGAATACCTCAGTGGGCATTCCTGTGTTTCTGCAACGTCTGCCACTATACTTACAAAATATTTTGGCGACAATTTTAATTATACTGATACTGTAGAAATAGCTTTCGGGCTTAAGTCGAGAAGTTTTACATCTTTTCAACAAGCTGCAACAGAAGCAGGAATTTCAAGATTTTATGGCGGTATACATTTTATGGATGCAATAGATAATGGCCGTACACAAGGATTAAAAGTAGGTGAATGGGTTTTGCAAAAAACTTCTGCTAAATAAAAATGTTATGGAGTGCAAAGAGAAGGGCCACCAAAAGGCAGCCCCGTTTTACCAAAAAACCAAAACAAAAAAGAGACTGTTCTAACATTAAGATTCTTTATGCCTGTTGCAACAGCAATTTGTATTTGAAGAATCGCTGGCAGCGTATTTATCTGTAGAAAATCCGGCATTAACTATAACCTTCTGCACTTCATCTGTTACGCCGGTTTTAAAAACATCGTATTTTATTGTTAGTACTCCATTAGCATCATTATATGTTGCAGATTTAATTCCTGCAACGCCTGTTGCAATTTTTTCTATGGAATGCTTTGTCATGTGACAATTGCCATAAACCTGTATTTCTTTTGTTTTAATACCAATTGATCGCTTTGTTTTATCGCTTGCCTGTGCATTTGCAAATTGAAAGCACATGATTGTACACAATAGCACAAGCCATTTGTTCGGCTTATTCATAACACAATTTTTATTTTTGAAAATTTATAACCTTGCTATATGCCGGTAGAAGGCATTATTGGTTGATTTGAGCAGCATGAACAAACTGTGGAATATCAAATTCTGTATACACAATTAAGGATATAAACAGGCGGTGTTGAACCATATTTCTTAAACCGTGTGTGAAAAACAAGTGGAGATAATGAAAAGCTATTGAAAGCTTCTGTATAAAAAGATAGTCCGGGATGAGATAACAAATAATTCCTCGTGCTAAAATGAACAGTTGCACCGGTAAAATGATGCAAACTAGCTGTAATATTCCTGGAAGGCGTTTCATTGCAACCAGCTTCGTGATCATTTGAATGGCGGTCATCTTTATCAGCAATATAATTTTCCTGACTTAAAGATGCCGCTACACAACAATGCTTCCAACTGCCTGCAGTAAATACCACAACGGTATAAACAGACAATAATAATATAAGGGAAACCTTTTTAAGCATTTGTGCGGTAATGTATTTGTGTTCTGCTATAAAGATAAAAAAAAAGTTTTAACCTGCAATCACTAATGCCTGTTGCAAATAAAAAGGAAGCAGTAATGCTTCCTTTTTATAATAATTTTATGTTTTGTTTATCGACTAAGAGTGTACCTTCTCCACGTTATTAAATTTGTCTTCCCATATTTTTACTTTGTCTTTGTCATTCTTTGTATCATAAATTGTGATGAGCAGATCATATGCATCTTTCAATGTTTTTTTATCGTCCATTTTAAGTTTGCCTTTTGAACCAAGTATTTCATCTATTTTTTGGAAATATGGAGCCGCTTCATCAAATTTCTTATTTGCTGCGTTGCGTAAATCATCTTTTTTCTTTAGTTCGTCTGGTTTTAGTTTAACGCCGCCAACCGGTCTTATTTTTTTTGATTCAGCAGTAATATCTACTCCTTTATTGAATGAGATTTGACCAAGTACAAGGTAAGCATTGGCAAAGTCTGGTTTCAATTCGGTTACCTTTTTCATATTGGTCTCTACCTTTGCAATTAATTCTTCAGAATTAGGCGGACGTTTTGAAACAGCAGTATCATATGCGGTCTGGTACAACTCAACAGAATAATTGTAGAGCGTCAGATAATCAGATGGATCTTTTGCAAGAATTTTTTCATAATTGGCAAATAGCGCTTTCTTGTCTCCGCTATCACGTATCATCTGCATTTCATATTCTGCCCAAAAAGCATCTTTCGGATAAAGCTCAGCACCATAATTCAGGTATTTCATGGCGTTGGTGTTGTCATTCTTCTTTGCATAATAATCAGTAAGCCATTTATAAATCTCACCCATGTTTTCGCCATTTACTTTTGCATCTGCAAGCCTTCCATAGTAAGTAGCTGCTTCGTCTCTTTTGCCTGCTTTTTCTGCAGAGATGCCTGTATACAGTACAACTGTTGTATCTAGTTTTACGTTTGCCCATCCTTTAGAAGTCATGTAATCACTAATCTCAAGGCAATTTTTAAAAGTAGCAAAAGCCTCAGGGTATTGATTTCCCTGAAAAAGAGCTGCGCCCTTTTTAAAATATCCCTGGTACATGTCTGTAATAGGCTTGTAATTATCCATAGTAATGGCCACATGCTTTTCATCCATGTCTATATACTTCTTAATGGCTTCAAAAGCTTGTGTGCCTGCATCTGGTGTTTGTGCCCCAAGTGCAGCATCCCCGGCAATGGCACTGTAGATTTTGCCTTTAGTGTACCAGGCTTCTGGTGTCTTCTGATTTTTTGGATCGGCAAGTACGCCGTCTATTTCTGTTTTTGCTTCTGCCAGCTTATTTTTTGTAAGGTAATCCTTTGCCTTATCCAGCTTTTGGGCAAACAGTGCAACAGCGGCAATAGCCATCAACGTAGTTAGAAGAACCTTTTTCATTGTTGTTATTTGTGTTTTTTATTAAAATCTTTATTACTCAATTGGTGTGCCTGATTCATTTTCAGATGAAGTATTTGTTTCATCAGTTGTATCTGGCAAATCTTTTAACGTTTCTTCCCCGGCTGTTGTGGCTTCACCTGCAGGTTGTATGGTAGCACCATTTGCCACTACATCAAGTTCATCAAGCTTTGTTATAGCTGCTATTTCATCGCCTTCATCAACCCTTATCAACTTTACACCCTGGGTAGCACGTCCCTGCTCACTGATACCAATAACCGGCATTCGTATAGTAACACCACTTTTGCAGGTTATCATCAAATCTTCTTTCTGGTGTACGTCAAGCATACCAACAAGCGCACCTGTTTTTTCAGTCACATTAATTGTCTTAACGCCTTTTCCTCCGCGGTTTGTAATCCTGTATTCTTCTATAGGTGTACGCTTGCCGAAACCTTTTTCACTTACAACAAGTACTGTTCTTGACGCATCTCCTTTACTTACACAGATCATACCAACTACACCATCATTATCATCATCTACTTCTATGCCTGCAACACCAATTGCACCGCGACCTGTTGGTCTTACTTTATCTTCAGGAAAACGTATGGCCCTTCCGCTTTTAACGGCCATTAATATTTCACAATTACCATCAGTTAATTTCGCTTCCAGCAATTCATCGCCTTCTATAATGTTGATGGCATTAACGCCAGACAAACGCGGACGGCTGAAGTCTTCTAGCAAAGTCTTTTTAATGATCCCTTTCTTAGTACAGAGTACAATATTATGACTATTTACAAATGATTCGTTTTTCAAATCATTTACATCAATAATTGCCCTCACTTTATCATCTGGTGAAATCTGGATAAGGTTCTGTATAGCCCTTCCTTTACTGGTCTTCTCTCCTTCTGGTATTTCGTACACATTCATCCAGTAACACCTTCCTTTTTCAGTAAAGAAAAGCATGGTATGGTGAGTGGAAGCTACAAATAAATGTTCAATATAATCTTCCTCTCTTGTTTTGCCACCAATTACGCCACGGCCGCCCCTGCGTTGTGCACGGTATTCAGTAGCAGATGTTCTCTTTATATAACCAAGATGAGAAATGGTAATAACAACATCTTCTTCTTTAATAAGATCTTTTATTCTTACCTCATCATCAAGGTAGGTAATCTGTGTTTTTCTTTCGTCGCCAAATTTGCTTTTTACTTCTTCAAGTTCTTTTACAATCAGCTCATAGCGCATTGTTTCGCTGCCAAGCAGTTCCTGCAATGAACCAATCAGTTTCATCAATTCTTCATATTCGGCTTTAATCTTTTCCCTTTCCATTCCGGTAAGCCTTTGCAAACGAAGTTCGAGTATGGCACGGGTTTGCAACTCGTCCAGCCCCCATCCGGCATTCATAAGGGCTTCTCTTGCTGTTTCTGGATTTGCAGATGCACGTATCAACGCAATTACTTCATCCAGGTGATCAAGTGCTATAAGATAACCTTGTAAAATATGTGCTTTCTTCTGCGCTTCCTTCAGTTCAAAATTAGCACGGCGTATAACCACTTCCATCCTGAAATCAACAAACTCGCTAATCATATCTTTCAGGTTCAATGTTTTTGGCCTGCCTTTTACAAGCGCAACATTGTTTATACCATAGGAAGTTTGCAGTTCTGAATATTTGTACAACTGATTGATAACAACATTGGCAATTGCATCACGTTTTAAATCGATAACAATGCGTGTACCTTCTTTCTTATTGGATTCATTGTTTACATGCGCAATACCTTCTATTACTTTTTCATTTACCAGTTGACCAATACGATCGCACAAAGCATCCCTGTTTACCTGGTAAGGAACTTCTGTAATGATAATTGATTCCCTGCCACTGCCTTTTGTATCTACATGCAGTTTACCACGAAGTACTACCCTGCCGCGGCCAAAATGCATTCCGGCTTTTACACCTTCCATTCCATATATAATGCCACCGGTAGGAAAATCCGGGGCTTTTACATACCCCATCAATTCATCTATAGTAATGTCTCTGTTGCCAATAAAAGCAACACAACCATCAATTACTTCGCTAAGGTTATGCGGCATCATATTAGTGGCCATACCTACAGCAATACCTGAAGCGCCATTTAAAAGCAATTGCGGAATGCGGGTGGGTAATACTGTTGGCTCCTTTTCTGTATCATCAAAATTGAGCTGAAAATCTACTGTTTCTTTGTTGATGTCTTCCAGCATAGATTCTCCCATGCGGTGAAGGCGTGCTTCTGTATAACGCATCGCCGCAGGCATATCACCGTCCTGAGATCCGAAATTACCCTGTCCGTCTACCAATGTATAACGCATATTCCATTCTTGCGCCAGGCGAACCATGGTATCGTAAATAGATTTATCGCCATGCGGATGGTATTTACCAATTACCTCACCAACAATACGTGCCGATTTCTTGTAAGGCTTGTTGCTATGGTTGCCCAATTCGTTCATGGCGTATAATACACGCCTGTGCACCGGTTTTAAACCATCTCTTACATCGGGCAATGCACGGCCAATGATTACACTCATAGAGTAATCGATATAAGCCGTTTTCATCTGCTCTTCAATATTTACCGGAACGATGCGATTGTTGTCCTGCGTCTCTTGTGGTACTGTATTATCCTCCATGTTTTATGTACTCCTTTCTTTTAGAAATATAAGCTTGTTTTAAGGCGTGTTTTGCTATGAAAAAGAACGTTATTATAAGGATTGCAAATCTATCTTATTTGATGCGTATAACCTGCTAAAAAACGTTGTTTTTCGCCTGCTTTTTTCCACGATTGTGGACAGCGAAAATCCTGTTTTTTGAAACCTGCTTCCTGGAAATTAATAAATAGTAAACCGGGGCTGTTTTATTCCTGTAAAGCTGTTAAAAAAAGCATTTTATTACCATAAACAGCCGGCTACAGATTAACTTATTCTTTATAACTTTTTATTCACCAGTTTTGGCCTGGAATTGGCATATCAGTACCTTTGAAATACCACATCCCCGAAAACCATAATATCTTACCCATTTAAGACGAGCCATTAATAGAATGTCTTTTGCTGAATATTAACCAGTGCTTCGTGTATGACCACTTACCGATTATTAAGGGATAACAAAGAAACAGGGCCATTTTCTGAAGAGGAATTAATTGCCAAAGGTTTTAAACCTTATGACCTTATATGGGTTGAAGGCAGAAGCGCAGGCTGGCGTTACCCCAGCGAAATTCCGGCATTTAAAACTTTTGCTCCTGTTATTGAAGAGCAACCTTACGACAGGTTTTATAAAAAGCAACCACCACAAAAATTATTTTCTGAAGAAGAAAGAGATTCACGCAAAACATATACTCCGCCAGGCATTAAAGAAATACCACCGGTAAAGCAACAGCCAGTTGCAATAAATCCGGAACCTGATTATAAAGCACATGTTGCGCAACCAAGGCATATACATGTTACACTTCCTTCTGGCAATACTGTAAACCTTACAAAATTGGTTTCGGCAAATGACAATGCCTTACCTAAGGAAATAAATAACAACATTTCAAAAGAAGAAATAAAACAGCCGGCTCCTTCAGCAAAAAATTATTATGCCGATACATTAGCTGTTAAAGAACCAGAACAAAAGATTGTTGCTGTGCAATATCTTCAAAGCAATAATGAAGATGAACGCAACAACCTTGCGCTTCCTGTATACAATACTTCTTCTCCTTCAGGTTTTTCATGGGGATTGATTGCAGCATCGTTTATTGGTTTTGCTACACTTGTTGGACTTGGCATTATGATTGGCCTGTCTATCAACAAAACAAAAAACGAAGTTGTGTACAACAACACAACACCAGCCAAGACTCAAAAAATATTGCAACCAGATAATACCAGTCCGAAACTTTCTCCTGCTACATTACAAGATGCACCTGCAACAAATAACAGCGAAGGCTTGCAGGTTCAATCTGGTGCCGGAAAAGAACTGGTACAAAATGCAGTGGTAAAAAACACAGTAACGCCTGAAGTAACTGATCAGAAAGAAACAAAGAAAAAAACTAACGAAACTGAAACAAAAAATAACAACAAGCCGCTTTCTTTACCAGATGAGCCTGCCGTTTTACATACAAAGCCCAGTGCACCTCCTGTAATTAATGTAGAAAAAAGCCTGTCATTAACTCCTAATGATTTTAAAACAGGAACTTTTGGTGGAATAACCGGATTAAAATACACTTTGTATAACGGCTCACAAATACAGATAGAATCTGCGGAGATAGAAATAAGCTATATACAGGCAAATAATAAAATCTATAAAACAGAAAGACTTGTTTTTAAAGATATAGCAGCCGGCGCACAAGTGACACTGGATGCACCTCCCAGTAACCGTGGCGTAAAAATAACCAGCCGCATTATAAAAGTAAATACAAAAGACACAGGCCTTACCAATACTACTGCAAAATCCTAATTGCAAAATCACATAATTTTTTAATCTCCACACCTTCTCTTTTTTTGCCAATTGGCATGGTAGTTGAATTTCTATCAAGCTTCTCCGTATTCTTCTATTATATATTGATTGCTTCTTTGCAATCATTTTCAATTATTGTTTATACAACTATTTTTCTATCCTGGAATTTGGCGGGATGAAAAATGTTTTTCCAACTTTCTTTTAATAGCCGGCAAGATTTTTAAAAGATCTTACTGGCTATTTTTCTTAGCCGAAGGTTCGCAGATTTTTTAGTAATACAAGCTTGTAATAAATGATAAACCCGCTATCATGCTAAAGCATCCCGTGTAAGTTTGGATGCAAGAATTGTAAAAAATAAGCCGCAAATTCACAGAATAATCTGCGAACCTGCGGCCAATGAATAAAATGTATTCTAGCGAATTACATTCCTAATTTCCAGCCTTCGCGGTAAGTACGTCTTACATACTGATTGGCTTCATCATAGTTTGTAATCTTCATATTTTCTGCATCCCACAGTAATTTCTTACGTCCGGGGAAGCTTTTACCATCAGCACTCTTGGTAATATAACTTCTTAATGCAAGGTTGCCCATCAATATTGTTTCTGTAAGCGGGCCTGCATAATCGAAATTAGAACTTGTTTCCACTCTTCCAAAACCTGCAATACAAGCATTAACCCATTGCAGGTAATGGCCTTCTGGCACACGTGCCAATGTTTGTGGTACGTTTATTTCTTTTGTTTTTGATGTTGGCAACAGTGTGGGATTTGCGCCATAACATTCGCACATTATTTTTCCTTTTGTACCAGTGATGATTACACCACCGTCATCGCCACCCATTCTTTCATCCGGGCCAAGTTCATCGGGCCTTTCTGGCAAAATGCCGCCATCCATCCAATATAGTTTTACATCTGGCTTACCATTTTTCATTGGGAATTTTAATTTAACCGAAGATGAAATTGGACAGCTTTCAGGATAATATGCAGCATTCCACATTTTTTCAAACACTGCACCTTCACTGCATTCTACTTCGGAAGGGTAACCAAGTCCTACGGTTTTAAATGCAGGATCAATCAGGTGGCAACCCATATCTCCCAATGCACCTGTACCATAAGCCCAGTATCCACGCCAGTTAAACGGCAAAAATTCTTTGTGGTATTCTTCAAATTTTGCAGGGCCTAACCAGAGATCCCAATCCAGCTCTTTTGGTATTTCATCTTTGCCCTTAGGATTGCCCAAACCCTGTGGCCAAACCGGCCTGTTGGTCCATACATGAATTTCTGTTGCATCGCCAATAATACCAGCATTGTACCATTCACGCATTAAACGAACACCATCGCCAGAAGCTCCCTGGTTACCCATTTGTGTAACTACCTTGTATTGACGTGCAGCCTGTGTAAGCATACGTGCTTCGTAAATATCGTGCGTCATTGGCTTTTGCACATACACATGTTTGCCCCTTTGCATAGCGGCCATTGCAGCTATAGCATGTATATTATCTGGTGTAGACACAGAACAAGCATCAATATTTTTTGCTTCTTTATCGAGCATTACCCTCCAATCTTTATAATATTTTGCTTTTGGAAAACGCTTAACAGAATCAGCAGCCTGCCTGTCATCAACATCACATAGAAAACCGATATTTACTTTAGGGCTTTTTGAAAATTCTCTCAAATCGCTATTGCCTTTACCACCGGCGCCAATACCTGCAATGGTAAGTGTATCACTTGGCGCAACAAAACCACGTCCAAGTACATGACGGGGAACAATAAAAAAACTGCCTGCAGCAAGAGATGCATTCCGTATAAATTTCCTCCTGGACTGATCTTGCTTATTTTTTTTCGTATGGCTCATTGAAGAAAGTATTTTAGATGTTAGTATAGAGTATTAAGATAAAATTATTGAACATTAGTATTCAGGATTAAGACAATAGTATACAGACTTTGCAATACTGCAGCTTAACTTTTAAATTTTAATCGCATTTTAAAAACTTAAGCAATTATCTGAATACTATAATGTATACTATACCAGGTTTGCTTCAAGAGAAATGCTTGTATTGAGCAGTTTGCTGATGGGGCAGTTAGCCTTTGCATCGTCTGCACATGCTGCAAATTTAGCAGCATCAATGCCTGGTACTTTTGCATTAAGCACTATATTGGAAGAAGTAATGGCTCCATCATCCAGCGATACTGTAGCAGTGGCTTCGAGAGATTCTGGTGTAAAACCTGCTGCGCCAAGCACAAAACTTAATTTCATGGCAAAGCAACCAGCATGTGCAGCTGCTACCAATTCTTCAGGATTGGTACCAACGCCCTGTTCAAACCTTGATTTAAAAGAATACTGGGTTTTGTTGAGAGTAGTGCTTTGTGTTGTTAAATTTCCGCTGCCTTCTTTACCAGATCCGTTCCAAACGGCTGTTGCTGTACGTTTCATTTGTTAGCTAATTTTATTTTTGAAAAAAGAATTAAACATTATGGATACAATTACATGGGCCGATTTTGAAAAAATTGATATCAGAACCGGAACGATAACGGAAGTTAGTGATTTTCCAAAAGCCAGAAACCCCTCTTATCAATTAAAAATTGATTTTGGCGATTTGGGGTTTAAAAAATCTTCTGCACAGATAACATCCAAATATAACAAAGAAGATTTGGTGGGCAGACAGGTAATTGCCATTGTAAATTTTCCACCTAAACAAATTGCCAATTTTATAAGCGAATGTCTCGTATTGGGTGTATATACAGAAGAAAAACAAGTTGTTTTATTGCAACCGGGTTTACCAGTAAGCAACGGCATGAAAATAGGTTAAACGATTTTATCGATTTCCCTTATTTATCAACCCACGCCTAATATGCACCGGTTGTTCTGTTGCCCAAACTAAAAAAAGAAATAGCAGTAAATGTTGATTTTTTTCGGCAGACGATCTGCAAATCGATTGATCTTCTTTTAATAAAATTTCTTATTTTAATAGTCCGACGTAAAAAACAACGCTCATTACAGTTTATCCTTTATGGAAGAAAGAAAATACATTGCTTATTATGCATCGCCGCTTGGCAATATAAGAATAGGCTGTAATGAAACCTGCATTATTGAAGTCCATTTTTTAAACAAGGATGAAGCATTGATTAATGCTGATGCAGAAGCGCCACCTGTATTACAACAATGTCTTGATGAACTGATTGAATATTTCCAGGGACGGCGAAAAAAGTTTGAAGTGCCTGTATACCAGAATGGCACTTTTTTTCAACAACGTGTATGGAATGAACTAATCAATATACCATTTGGCAAAACCATCTCTTATTTAACACTTGCAAAAAGATTGGGAGATCCAAAAGTGATCCGCGCAGCTGCATCTACCAATGGAAAAAATAATATTGCTATTATTGTGCCTTGTCATCGTGTAATTGGATCTAATAGCGATTTGGTTGGTTACGCCGGTGGCCTATGGAGAAAAAAATGGCTGCTTGATATGGAAACTAAAATAACTTATGGTGTGCAGACGCTGTTTTGAAACGTGCATCGTGAAGGAAACAGATGTGATCGAATCATTTTAAATAGCTCCTTCAGAGTTGAACTTTACACATAATTTACGCCTCGGGTTGCACTATTTATACTACGCCCTCTCAGGGCTAGTCTCGCAAATACTCTTATAACTTACGAATCCAAAATCATTAGTGACCCACAACTCATCCCCGCAAATCTGTAGAAGTAAAAGATAATGGCAGCAGCATGCTAGCTTTTTCTATAATGATGATCTTGCCGTTTAATCCGCCAAGTATAAGGCGTATAGGATTGTGTACACGTTGTTCGTACTCTTGTAAACTCTGCCTGCAAATGCCACATGGTGTTATAGGATGATCACTTTTTACATTATCGCTCCGGTAACTTACGGCCATAGACTCTATAGGCACCTGTGGATGCAGCGTAGCTACAGCTGATAATAAAACACGTTCTGCGCATATGCCTACCGGGTAGGAAGCATTTTCCTGGTTGGTGCCTTTTACAATCTCTCCATTAATTAACCTTGCTGCAGCTCCCACCTGGAAATGAGAATAAGGCGCATAAGCTCCTTTGGATGCATCTTTAGCATGTTGTAACAACCATGCATCTTCTTTATTAAGATCGTCTATGCTATTGTATACTTCGTAAGAAAAGTTATAGGTAGATCTGTTCATACGCTTTTTTTAGGCTGTTAGCTTTTAGCCATTAGCTGTTAGTTGTTTAAATTAAACAATGCTTCAAACCTGTAAGTTACGTTGAACATCAAGACTAATAGCTAAAAGCTAATGACTAACAGCTAGTAACTCTCTAATGAATTCTCTTGAACAACCTGGTCCATCTTACTCCATGTTCCCAGCTCATCCAAATAAGCCATGCTTCACCCACTATATGATCTTCGGGTACAAAGCCCCAGAAACGGCTGTCTTGTGAACCATGACGGTTATCGCCCATCATCCAGTAATAATTCATTTTAAAAGTATACTGGCTGGTAGCTGTTCCGTTTATAAATAACTTACCGTCTTTCCATTCGGAAGTATTGTGCTCGTATACGTTAATTATACGATTATACAGACCATAATTTTCTGGAGTTAAGGTAATAGTGGCGCCTGCTTTGGGTATCCAAAAAGGCCCATAATTATTTATCACCCATGAACGATGCATGGTATCGAGCGGAAAAGTAGTGCGTTCATTATCCATATGAAGAGTGATACTTTCTGCCATACCACTCTTCAGCATTTTTTCTTTGGCATCAGTTGTCAGTAATATTTTATAAACATTCTTCCCTTTATCCAATTCCGGATCAAACTCCACCTGCTTTTGATCATTCGGTTCCATATCTACATCATATTCTTCTTTCATTACTTCTGGGTCCAGGGTTTGTCCTTTTGTTTTTACATCATAATACATCTCCGACTTTGGAGGTACTGGCGAAGACGTTCCATTAACATACAAAATGCCATCTTTTAATTGCAGCGTATCTCCGGCAATACCTACACACCGCTTTACATAATTTTCCCTTTTGTCAACCGGCCGTACTACAAGGGGATATTTTTCGGGATCGCTTAGAACTCTTTCACGACCGACATTATAGTTGGCAATTTTTGTTTCAAGATCATTACCGGGTGCCTCACTCAAACAAATTTCATAGTAAGGGTGAGCAGAAAGAAATTCTTCCTTATTTATCATGGTATCGCCTGCAGGAAAATTAAATACAACAATATCATTTCTTTTAACCGGGCTGGCAAACCAACGGGTATAAGGAATTTTCACCCACTCTACATAAGATTTTGTAAGTCCGCCTGGTAAAGTAGCATGTACAAATGGAACAGACAATGGTGTATTGGGAATACGTGGCCCATAGGTGAGCTTGCTCACAAATAGAAAATCGTTTATGAGCAATGTTTTTTCCATAGACCCGGTAGGTATAGTATAGGCTTCAAAAACAAAAGTTCGGATAAGTGTAGCCGCTACTATAGCAAATACGCCAGCGTCTATCCACTCGCGGGCACCAGACTTTTTATAATTCTTTCTTACCGCTTCTGCGCCTATAAAGCGGGTATCTTTTTGTGGGGCGATGTATGGAAAATATAAGAAAGGAACAAATGCTGTAAGCGTATGTGCGCCAAGTGAAAACTTACCAAACAATTTTACCCATTCTATAAATATGCCCATAGTAATAAACCATCCGGCAATAGGTACAAGTTGCAGGATGGCCCAGTATTTGGGACGTTCTGCTTTTTCCTGCATTACCCAGGTATTATAAAACGGAATAAACGCTTTCCATGAGGGGATGCCTGCTTTTACAAACATTTTCGACAATCCGTAAGAAGGCAGCATAACCAGTAAAAGTGATATCAGGTAAACAACAAATAAATCGTGTGCGGGCATTGTGTAAATTTTAAATTCCGGCAAAAATACCATTCTCCGTTATATGACACTAAAATATAAATATGGCCATATCCCGATCAGGCAACCCTATATGTAGCTGCTTTAGAATAAATATTACAATAAACGGGAAAAATATATTTTTGATGGCAATTAAGCTACTAGTATTCACTATAAAGTGCCCGGTATACAGACTTTTCGGCCTGGCAGAGTTACCAGTCTGAATACTAAATACTGAGTATACTAGATGCAGAATACTGGTTCCGAACACTGAAAAATTACTGCGTGCATTATTTTACCATAAGGGACGTTGAAAATCTTAGCGGCATAAAAGCCCATACCCTCCGCATGTGGGAGCAACGCTATGGGCTTAACTTATGCAAACGCAGGGAAAGCAAACACCGCTATTATGATAATGAGGATCTAAAATACATTCTGCGGATTGCCTGGCTTTACCATAGTGGCTTCCGTATTTCACGCATTGCTGCATTATCTGAAGACGAAATCAATAACCTTGCTTCACAAAACTATAATGCAGATGAAAATGAATCGATGGTAAACCAGCTTGTTGATGCAGGACTTGAATACAACCAGGAACAGTTTGAAAAATCTTTACGACATGCAATGAAAACAATGGGCCTTGAGAAAACCATTGAAAAAATTGTTTACCCTTTTTTTAATAAGATTGGCCTGTTGTGGCTAACCAACCACCTACTTCCGGCGCAGGAACATTTCTGCACTTTTCTTATTCAGAAACTTATTATTTCAGCCATAAATGCACTTCCTGCCGCCGATAACAATAAATACCGGGTGTTTCTTTTTACGCCAGTAAAAGAAATGCACGATTTACCATTGCTGCTTGCAAAGTATGTTTTTAAAAAACAAGGTATAAAATCTATAATGGCAGGAAGTAACTGTACAATAGAAACCGTTAAATATTGTTGCACACATCAGCCTGTAACCCATTTGTATTTTCACCTCATTACCAATTTTACCAACTGCGATATAAATGCATATGTAAAGGAACTATCAGAAGAATTTGCCGACCTGAAAATAATAGCATCCGGACTTGCACTAAAAGATATTACTTCACTACCCTCCAATATGCAGGTATTGCATTCTGTACATGAGCTATTAAATTTTCGCTTGCCTGGCTAAGCTGTTTTAGCGCCGGGGAACAACATTGCTAATAATATCTTCTTTTGTAATTGTTTTGCCACTGAGAATAACAAGACGTTCTACTACATTCCTTAGTTCACGAATATTTCCACTCCAGTTGTAATCTTTAAGTTCATCTAATGCGCCGTTTTCAATCCCTTTTTTTGCAATGCCATATTCAATACAAATGTCTTCAAGAAATTTATCTATAAGCAAAGGAATATCATCCCTGCGATCATTTAATGATGGAACATGAATAAGGATTACACTCAGGCGGTGATAAAGATCCAGCCTGAAACTTCTTTCATCTACTTCCCTTAGCAAATCTTTATTGGTAGCTGCTATAACACGAACGTCTACAGTAATATCTTTATCGGCCCCTACCCTTGTAATCTTTGCTTCCTGCAATGCACGCAGTACTTTGGCTTGTGCACCGAGGCTCATATCACCTATTTCATCGAGAAAAAGCGTTCCGCCATTTGCCTGTTCAAACTTGCCGATGCGTTGTTTAATAGCCGAAGTAAATGATCCTTTTTCGTGACCAAACAATTCACTTTCTATCAGTTCACCAGGTATGGCTGCGCAGTTTACCTCTACCAACGGGCCAGCTGCACGGCTGCTTTTCTCGTGCAGCCAGCGGGCTACCAGTTCTTTACCTACGCCGTTTTCTCCTGTAATTAATACCCTTGCTTCTGTTGGTGCTACTTTTTCTATGGTGTCTTTTATTTTTTTGATAGGCGCCGATTCCCCAATCATTTCCTGCACACGGGCAACTTTGCGTTTCAGCACTTTGGTTTCGGTAACCAGACTTGTTTTATCCATTGCATTGCGAATGGTAATCAGCAAACGGTTTAAATCCGGGGGCTTCGAAATATAGTCATAGGCTCCTTTTTTAACCGCTTCTACTGCTGTTTCTATAGTGCCGTGGCCTGAAATCATTATAATGGGAACGTCAGGATTAACTTCTCTTGCCCTTTCAAGAAATTCAATACCATCCATCTTAGGCATCTTTATATCGCACAACACTACATCGTATGCTTTGTCTTTAAATCTTTTTAGTGCTTCTTCACCGTCGCCTGCCTCATCCATTTTATAACCTTCGTAAGAGAGTATTTCGCCCAGGGTTTTACGGATAGCCTTTTCATCATCAATTATGAGAATATTTGACATGTCAGTTGTTTGTTATTGGTCAAAAATAACGAAATAAGAAGGAAGTTAGCAGGAATATAAGCCGCAGATTTGCAGATTAAGCTGTTACAAACTAACATCATTAATTAATGAACACCTTTAAAAATTTCATCCAAAAAAACAGATCCCCTTTTGTCATCCCGACGAAGGAAGGATCCCAGCGGCTATAATTATAAATGCTTAACATTTTTCTAATTCTTGCTAATTTATCCCCACAGGATGCTTGCAGCATGACAATCGCGAAGAAAAGCTGCTACCTACTTCATAACAATCATAATAATCTGCGAATCTGCGGCCAGTTTTTTATCAAGTTATTCTTTGTAATTCTTTAACACTGACAGTTTATGGTTTTTATTCGCCCTTACATCTAGCAAGTCTAAACCTTTTCTATGCCATTATTATTTTTTATTTTGTTGATTTGCTTTTCCCCCTGTGATAGTCATCACAATTCCACGCCTCCTGCTATTGAAAAAAAGATCAACACTACCAGCAATGATAATCCATACACAGCTATAGAAAAGATCCCTTTGCCGGCAGGTTATAGCAGAATAAATGCAGACGAACATTCTTTTGCTAAATGGCTGCGACAATTGCCATTAAAGAAAAACAAAACCGTATATACATACAATGGATTGCCTAAGAGAAATCAAACTGCTCAATTTGCAGTAATTGATATTTCTACAGGCGATAAAGACTTGCAACAATGTGCAGATGCAGTAATGCGGCTGCGTGCAGAATATTTATACTGTCAAAAGCAATTTTCTGAAATTGATTTTACCGATAATAACAATATTCACTATCGCCTGCCTGCAAACGCCAGCAGGGAAACATTTGATCAATACCTCCAAAAAGTTTTTACCTATTGCGGCACAGCATCGCTTGAAAAGCAACTGGCCACTGTAACCAATTTCAATGAAATTAAACCTGGTGATATACTCATAAAAGGTGGGTCGCCTGGGCATGCAATGATGGTAATGGATGTTGCAACAAACGCAAAAGGCGAAAAGATTTTTATGCTGGCACAAAGCTATATGCCTGCACAAGACATGCATATTGTAATTAACCCCGAAAGCAATTCATTAAGCCCATGGTATCATACAAACAGCCAGAACTTAATAGAAACCCCGGAATGGATTTTCAAAAAGCCCTGCCTTAAAAAATGGAAATAATACAAATGTTTGATTTTTAGCTATTTACAAATTTTATCGTACAAATACTATTAAATTAATAATGCATATACCATTGACAAAGTCAAAATCACATATTATTTTTGTGAATATCTATTGAAAACCAAAAAAACAATAACCTATGAATGCAAAACTTATCTCGCACCGTTCGGTTGCTGATTACAGTGTTTGGCAGGTAGCCGGCAGGCTGGTTTTTCTTGCAGGTATTTTAATGGCTTACAGTTATTGCTTCCTGCTCACCATCAATTCAATTATTAAGACTTTCTCTCACTAAACCCTGCAAAGGTTTTGTGGAGTTCTGCATTTTAAATATATCAATTTATATTTAAAGAAATACTTCTATTGTAGTAACAATCAAAAAATTGACAATATTTATTATCTCTCTAACCAAATAAAAAAGGCCCTGCATTTGCGGGGCCTTCTGTTTTATAAGCAATTGGTCTTTATTTTTTAACGTACATCACTTCTTTTACCAGTTTTACGGTTCTGACAACATCTGGCAATGCCAGTGATACAAGATTTGGGGCATAATGCAGCGGTGCATCTGCAGCAGTAATACGCCTGATTGGTGCATCCAAATAATCAAAACCTTCTTTCTGAATGCGATAAGCTATCTCTGAAGAAATAGAAGCAAATGGCCACTGTTCTTCTATAATTACAAGACGGTTTGTTTTCTTAACACTTTCAAGAATTGTCATCCAGTCAAGCGGACGAATAGTACGCAAATCAATAACTTCTGCGCTAATGTTTTCTTTTTCCAGTTCAGCAGCGGCCCCCAATGCTACTTTCATCATTTTATTCCATGAAACAATAGTTACATCGCGGCCAGCTTTCTTTATATCTGCTTTACCAAGCGGAATATAATATTCCTCTGCAGGGACCTCACCCTTTTCACCATACATTACTTCACTCTCCATATAAATCACCGGATCTTCCTCGTAGCGAATAGCCTGTTTCAATAAGCCTTTAGCGTCGTAAGGGTTGCTTACAGAAACCACTTTAAGGCCGGGGATATTAGCGTAATAACTTTCAAAAGCTGTAGAATGCTGTGCACCTAACTGTCCGGCAGAACCATTTGGTCCGCGAAAAACAATAGGGCAAGAAACCTGTCCACCACTCATGGCCAGCATCTTGGAAGCAGTATTTAATATCTGGTCGAGAGCAAGTACTGCAAAGTTCCAGGTCATGTACTCAACAATTGGCCTCAGGCCTTGCTGGGCAGCACCTACTGCCACACCTGTAAAACCAAGTTCAGAAATGGGGGTATCAATTACACGTTTGGGCCCAAATTCATCAAGCATTCCCTGGGTTACTTTATAAGCGCCATTGTATTCGGCCACTTCTTCACCCATAATAAAAACACGGTCATCACGCCTCATCTCTTCATTCATCGCCTCACGTATTGCTTCTCTTAATGCAATTGTTCTTGCCATACTGCAAACTGGTTTTAAAGTGGGGCAAAAATATTGCAAGAGCGGCATAATAGCAAAAGAATTACCTCCATCAACAATAGAACGCTGATTTTTATGATGAAGCTGATAAGTCATGATTTTCTGCATTTACCTGCGTGCTTTCAATCAGTTTATATCTGGGGTAAGAAGAACCAAGGTTGAAGTAATTTTTCTGTTTCTTTGCAGCCATTATAATGCTTAATCAATGAATCAATCTTTTAATAGCAATAAGACATTTAACCTTTCTGCCGTTGGAGAAGGGCCGGGGGTGAGGTTAGTTTTTAAATTTGGTGGTGCTAGTGTAAACAGTGTAGAAAGAATAAAAAACATAGCAGCTATATTGCGCAGTTTTTCCGGGCAAAAAATACTGGTTGTTATTTCTGCTATGGGCAAAACAACCAATGCGCTTGAAAAAGTAGTAGAAGCATTTTATAATAACCAGCCAGAGCAGGCCCTTGAATTATTTAACCAGGTAAAGAACCAGCACCTTACAACTGCCAAATATTTGCTCGTAAAAAATTACCTTGCTTGTGAAGCGCAACTGCGTGATTTTTTTACCGAAGTAGAATGGCTGCTGCACGATAAGCCTGTTCGTGAATTTGATTATTATTACGACCAGGTAGTTTGCGCCGGTGAATTATTGTCTACCGCTATTGTAAGTGCTTTTTTAAATGAAGAAGGCATAACCAATCAATGGCTTGATGTACGTGACACTTTCCGTACTGATGATAATTTCAGGGATGCCAATATTGATATAGCTTTTACCACACGCAGGGTTATAGAAAATGTGCTGCCGGTTTTTGAAACGCATGATTTAATAATTACACAGGGATTTATTGGCGCTACAGACGAAAACGAAAGCACAACACTTGGTCGCGAAGGAAGCGATTACTCCGCTGCCATTTTTGCCAATATGCTTGATGCAAAAAGCCTTAGCATATGGAAAGATGTGGAAGGTGTTATGAATGCAGATCCCAAAGCATTTCCCGAAGCAACACTAATTACTGAACTTAATTACGATGAAACAATTGAGATGGCGTACTATGGCGCACAGGTTATACATCCAAAAACCATTAAGCCTTTGCAGAACAAAGACATTCCGCTCCAGGTAAAATGCTTTCTTGATCCATCTTTGCCCGGAACCATCATACACAATAAAAACATTAGTCACCTGCCGCCAATTATTGTTGTGAAAGATAACCAGGCGCTGGTGCACTTGCATACACAGGATTTTTCTTTTGTAGGCGAAAAACCAATGAGCCGTTTGTATGAGATTTTTGCAGAAGTAAAAATCAAACCCAACCTTATACAAACCGGCGCAGTAAGCCTGGTTGTTTGTCTTGATGATCGCCCTGATAAAATTGAAAAATTTGCATCTACAGCTTCTTCTATGTTTGAAGTAGTAGTTGAAAAAGGACTGGCTTTACTTACCATCCGCCATTATAAAGAAGCGTTGCTTCAAAAAATGACTGCAGGTAAACAAGTTGTATTAAAACAACAAAGTGAAGATACTGTGCAGGTGCTATTGATGTAACTGAAAGTTTCCTTCTTATTTTTTGCTGAAATAATAAATAACTTACCGGAATTAATAATGATACCTATGACTAAAATAATTCTGCATGTTTTACTTTTCATTGTCATTTTGAAAGGCAGACCCATTAATGCATCTACTACGGCTTCCTTACACGGCCAGTCTTTACGTGATAGTTTACCTGCTCTAAATACAATTGCAGATGCGGACATTGATACAGTAAGAGACAGGATTAAAACCAACACAATCGACGTTACGCTAAAAACCGGGAAAATATATTCTTATAATGCAGACAAAGTAAGAGCGCAATGGGAAAACAAGCCGGGACTGGCCCCTAAAATTGAAAGAGTTGTAAATGACTGGCGTAAGACTTTTACAAAAGCAGAACAACCACCGGCTTTTCCCGGCGGCGATGAAGCATGGAATGCTTATGTTAAAAAATATGTTGAGGAAAACAAACACAAGCTAAATCATAAGGGATCGGGGAATGTCAGTGTTCAGTTTATTATTGACAAAGATGGTGAAATATCAGGCGTAGAAATATACCAAAGTGACAATGTAAAATTATCCGCTTTAGCAGTAGATATTATAGAAAATAGCCCCTTTTGGCTACCGGCAATTCAAAATGGTCACAAGGTGGTATCGTATCAAAAAGTGATGCTGGTTTTTTAGTAAGATGCAGAACGCTGGTTGTTATGATTGGGCAGATAAGATATGATTTAATTTATGCTGATTTCTACAATTATATCTGTTCATAACAATCATAAAAATCTGCGTTCCATCAAAAAAGCGAAGCTTTATCTTCCATAAATACTTCTCATCCTGCTATCAAACTGGCTCATTAACTGTCGTGTAAGTTCGCGATAGAGTTCATCATAACTTGGCTGATTATTATAAACGCCGCGGATAATAGCCCAATCCCTGTCTGTTAGTGCCCGTTGATCTCCCGTATAGCTACCTGTTTGTTTCTCCCAAGTATAACGTGAAGTTATCCGATCACTACCTACCATGCGCCTCGATGCGGCATCTGTAATGCGGTAGTCCATGCTGGCACGGGAATCGATCACTCTTCTTACAACATTAACTGTTGCAGTAACAGTATACGTTCTTGATTTCTTATCGTCCTTATCATCCTTCTCTGTAATCTCTTTGGAAACAGTATAACTATCACGTGAAGATCCCATTTGTCCAAACCATATGTCGTACACGTTTATATCCATATACTGATCCACCCGCACTTCACGTGCACGTGGCTCGCTATTTCCATAAAATCTATAGTAGTGGCTGCTTCCGATATTATTAAGCGTATGAACAATATCGTTTTGAAAATAATTGCCGTTTACGGAGTAATTATCAAAACGCTGATCAAACTTGTCTACAATAATATTGACAACGGCAAGACTATAAGCATCGTTTTTTCTATCCTCTACATCTTTATAACCAGGAACATAATACACTACCTGCTTAAAACTTTCATAGGCTTTTTGTGCACTTAAGCGATCGCCACGTTGCAATAAATCCATTCCCCGGTTATAACTAAATTCTGCTGCATTGTCTGCCGCTGTAGATACATCTGCCGCATAATTGTTAGCAGTAACATGACCAAAAGCTGCAGGTGTGGCTGCTATTGCAGTATACATTTTTTGAAGAGCGATATAATCCCTGTAAATAATATCCAGCTTTTGTGCATTTACAGTACCTGTATTGGCTGCATTAATAGAGCTTTCGTATTTAATTACTGCTTCGTTATATGCTTGTGGAAGAATGGATGCCGCAACGGCGTTATCTGGTTTTTTGCGCAAATCATCCAGTGCAGAATACAGTGCTTTATCGTACTGGCCTTCATCAAACAATTTTTTTGTCGATTTACAGGCTGCAAAAATTATCAATACTGCAAATATGCAGGAAGTAATAAAGGGTTTCATGCTTCAGTATTTATGAGAGAAAATTACAACAAAGAGAGGATACTCATTTATTATTAATCGGCTTCCACATATATGGTCTGCTTCAGCTTTATTGCAATAGGTTTTTCCAGGCGTATAGCGGGTGACCATGTTGGTAATGCCTCAAACCTTTCTATAATCAGGTTATTCATTTCATTGGTAGCGCCCCTTAATACTTTTGGCAAAATGGTTTTACCTTCTTTTGTAACAATATATTCAACAGTTATAAAAGTTTTCTTGGTTTCGGCGGGCAGCATTCCCACAAGATCTTTAGAAAGATCATCAAGAAATTTCTGGAAAGCTTCTGCACCGCCTGGAAATACAGGTAGTTTATTTACAGAATTCATCAATTCTGATTCATCAAACTTTACAGGCGTAGCTTCTTTTTTCTTTACAATTTTTATTTCAGGTTTTACATCTTCAGGAATAGAAACATCATCGCCAAAAACATAATTGCCTTTCTCATCAATCATAATCACCGGCAGGTTCTTGTGTTTTTCAAAATAATAATACACCTGCTTTAGCTTTTCGGCCATTCCTTTGTATTCAGGAAAACTCTTTTCATAATTAGTAAGGTAGTAATTGCTTTTGGGCATTTTAAATGATACCGGGAAAATATGAACAGGAATAAAATCCTGGCCCATATTCTTAGCCTGGGTGGCAAGTATATACAGCTCTTCAATATAAGTATCTGTAAGCGGAATGCACCCTGTAGTAACGCAACTTCCGTGAATATAAATATCACCACCGGGCTGTAATGAATCGCTCAGCATCCTGTCAGAAACATTCGGGTAATTTAAACCGAGTGAAAGATGATAATTGCTTCTGGGGTTAAACTCATTGATATAATAAAACCCTTCCGGCACCTGGTAATCGCCTGCCATTCTTTTGGGGCCTAAAGTTCCTGCCAGTGCGCAAACTTTATACGTCTTAAATAATTTATACGGGTCGTTCTTTTCCTGCTTTACCCAAACCTCGAGTTGGCTATCATACTTAAAAGAACGGATGTACAGGTATTTTGCAGGCCACACCAATTTCTTCTCTTCAAACTGTTTGATGAGTGTGTCTTCTTTGTGTTTCAGCGCCTCATTAAAAACGGGGAAAGATCGCTGATAATTCACAAAATTAAATTCCGGGGCAGCCGTTTGGGCGGATACTGTGCAGAAAAACCCCGAAAAAATAAATAAAACAACGAATCTTGTCATAACCATAATCTGTCTTTCATAAAACGGATACTCAAGTAAATTATTACCGCAAAATACCCCAGAAGGCGTTAAAAATACCACAAACAGCCCGCAAAAATTAATCCAGCTATCCACCACTGTGGAAAACAGCCGATAAATTGGAATTGGCAATTAGTTTTTGGCTTTTCTATTCAACTACCAAATCCCAATTCCCAATTCCAAATTCCCAATTACTAATTCCCAATTACCGTATTTTTACCGGCAAATCTGAAATATGCAAAAAGTTGGGATATTGGGTGGTGGACAATTGGGAAGAATGTTATTACAGGCAGCTGCAAACTACCCTGTAGAAACGTATTTAATGGAAAGTGATCCGGAGTGCCCTGCAGCGCATTTATGCCATCATTTTACAAAAGGTGATATCCGCAATTTTGATGACGTTTATAATTTTGGTAAAGGTCTTGATGCTATTACTATTGAAATAGAAAGTGTAAATGAGGATGCACTGGAAAAATTAGAAAGTGAAGGCGTTAAGGTTTTTCCCAAACCATCTGCACTAAGAACTATAAAAAACAAAATACTACAAAAACAATTTTATGCCGCACACCAGTTGCCTACCGCAGCATTTGTAATTACTAAAAATTTGCAGGAACTAAATGCACAGGAAAACTTTTTGCCTGCCGTACATAAGATTGCCACTGGTGGGTATGATGGCCGTGGTGTACAGGTGATCAAAAAGAAAGACGACATGAGTAAAGGGTTTGATGCACCTGCCGTACTTGAAAAAATGGTAGACATACACAAAGAGATTGCACAGATTGTTGCAATAAATGAAAAAGGGGAAACAGCCCTCTACCCTGCTGTTGATATGGTATTTAATAAAGACCTTAACCTTCTTGATTATCAAATAAGCCCGGCAGATATTCCTGAAAAGACAGGCTGGAAAATTGAAGCGATTGCCATTAACCTTGTAAAAAATCTTAAAAGCCCGGGCATTTTCGCAGTAGAATTTTTTATAGACAGGGCTGGAGAAGTTTATGTAAATGAAACAGCACCCCGTGTACACAATAGTGGTCACCATACCATAGAGGGCAATTACAGCTCTCAGTTTGATATGTTATGGCGCATCATGCTTGGTTACCCACTTGGCAATACAGATTGCATTTTACCTGCTGCCATTGTAAACCTGTTAGGCGAAAATGGTTGCGAAGGCGATGCCAAGTATGAAGGCATTAATGAAATTCTGAGCATGGACAATGTGTTTGTACACATTTATGGAAAGAAAACCACCAAAGCCGGGCGTAAGATGGGACATATTACCATTCTTAGCAATGAAAAACAGGAACTCACGCACAAAGCAAATACAATAAAAAGAACAATTAAAGTGATTAGCTAAGAGAACAAAGAGAAAAAGAGTATCGGATGCTGTTACTGTTTAGCGATCATATAGACCAAGGAAAATAGAGATAATCATCTTGCTTTTCAGCGAGGATACAGACCATTGGCAAAAATTTTTATACTCCTTTTCTCTTAGTGCTCTTAGCTTATGGATTTAATTTACTCACCAATCTCTTCAATTCTATCTCAGAAGATTTTGATGCATAGCTAAGATTAATCAAACTGAAAGCGGCAGTTTCAAATGTTTGCTGCGCAATGGTTACATCTACAAAAGTTTTTTGTCTCAATTGAAATTGCTGCAATACAAGATCAATCAGCTTTTGCGCAAGCTCATAATTCTTTTGCGCTGTTTCAAGTTGCAATTTTGCTGAAGTATAAGCCTGGAAGGTTTTAACTGCATTGGAACTATAGTCTCGCAAAGTAATTTCCTTTTGCAAATCTGCATTGCGGGTGTTAATCGCTGCAATTTTTTGCTGGCGTTTATAAATTGAGCCGTTGTAAATAGGAATAATAAAATTGCCCCCTACAAAAGGTCCGCTGCTTTGGTTTAATAAAACTTGTCCCGCAGTATTTTGTGTACGACTGTAATTATAACCCGCCTGTGCACGTATGGTTGGATATCGCAGCGCCGCTGTTTCTTTTTCTATCAACTCATTAATTCTTATTTGTGCATCTGCTGCTGCAATATCAGGATTCGTACTAATGCTGTCAAGAACATTACCCAATATCAATGATCTGTCAACAATAATAGTATCACTGATGCTAATAGTTGAATCTGGTTTAAGTGTAAGCAAAGTTAGTAAACCAGTTTTTGCCTGGTCAATAACCAGTTCCTGCTGTATTCTTGTTTGCTTTAGATTATTAAGATCCAGTTGCGATTGAAACAAATCTGCATTGTTGGCCAATCCAACATTTTGCTGCACCTTTATAATTTCCAGTTTTTTTTCAGCAACTGCTATAGACTGATCAAATGTTTTTAAATAACTCTGTTGTCTTACAATATCATAATAGCTTGTCATTACCGCTGCTATTATATTTTGTATCTGCGAGGTTACATATTCCTTGCTTTGCTTTTCAATTTCTTCCAGACGTTTTTTGGTTGCTTTTACACGAAGACCGTTGTACAATAAAATGCTTCCGGTGGCACCTGCTGCAAGCTGATTAGAAGTAGCACCTTTGCGTTGTGTTGTATAAGCCGAATCTTTTCCATTGGCAAGGCGCTGGTTAATGGTCTGGTTAATGTTAACCGTCTGCTCAATATCAGAACCGGTAGCAGTAACAACAGGCATGCCACCCGCAATACCAATATTGTTGTTTATACGGCTGATCTCCTGGTTGTTTTTCACGAGTTGTATATCCAGGCTGTTTTTCAGCGCAATATTAACGGCATCCTGTAACCGCAGTTGCTGTGCTGAAACTGCAGCGTATAAACCGATCAATAAAAAAGAAATAAATAGCCGCTTCATTATTATAAGTTATTCCGTAATATTTGTTTGATGTACTTTATGCTTTCCTGAAATGAAAGTGTATACTGCAGGTATAACCAGCAGGGTTAGTATCAGTGAAAATATAATACCGCAAACCACAACAATACCCAATGGTATACGACTGGTAGACGCTGCGCCAAGACTTAATGCAATGGGCAAAGCTCCAAAAGATGTGGCAAGGCTGGTCATTAAAATAGGACGCAACCTTTGTGCTGCTGCTTCTACAACTGCGTCTGTTTTTGATAAACCTATCTCTCTTTTCTTATTCGCAAATTCCACAATAAGAATACCGTTCTTGGTTACAAGCCCTATCAGCATAATCATACCAATTTCAGAAAATATATTCAATGTTTGATTAAACACCCAAAGGCTTAAAAATGCTCCCGCAAACGCAAGCGGTACAGTAAGCATAATGGTAAATGGATCCAGAAAACTTTCAAACTGTGCTGCAAGTACAAGATAGATTAAAACAAGTGCCAACCCTACTGCAAATAAAATGTTTGAAGAACTTTCCACATAGTCTCGTGACGGGCCTGATAAAGAAGTTTGAAAAGTTTCATCAAGTAACCGGCTTGCTATCCCCTGCATGGCTTTAATACCATCGCCTATTGTATGACCTTCAGAAAGTGATGCAGATATTGTAGCTGCCTTGTAACGGTTAAAGTGATACAGCGTTGATGGGCTACTGCTTGTTTCCATATGTATAACAGCACTCAATGGAATATTTTGCCCCGAACTGTTCCTAACATACAGCCTTGTAATGTCCATAGGTTTGTCCCTGTCTGTTCTGTCTACCTGTGCAATAACCTGGTACTGGTAGCCATTCTGAATAAAATAAGCAAGCCTGCCACCACTGAATGCAGATTGCATAGCAGAAATAACATCCTGTGTAGAAAGACCGAGATCTTTTATTTTCATCCTGTCGAGTGTAACCTGCACTTCAGGTTTATTAAATTTCAGGTTTACATCGGCGTTAGAAAAAGTTTTGTCCTTTCTTACTTCATCAAGAAATTTAGCCATCACTTCTTTCAACTTATTAAGATCCTGGTTTTGCAAAATAAATTGAACAGGCAAACTACCACGGGAACCTGCACCCACAGAAATGGTTTGTTCCTGTACGGCAAAAATGCGGGCATCATTAAAGCGGCTAAGTTTTCTTTGAAGATCATTGGCAATATCTGCCTGGCTTCTTCTACGCAATTCAGGATCTATCAAACCCAAACGTGGTTGAGAAGAGTTTACACTCCCACCTCCACCACCGCCGCCAGGTGTTCTTGCAAATACAAAATCTCTTTCAGGTACAGAATCATACAGGTAATTTGCAATTCTGTCTGTATAATTTGCCATTGCATTATAACTCATACCCTCCGGGCCGGTAACGGTAAAACGTACACTGCTCCTGTCTTCAAGCGGTGCAATTTCACTTTTAAGTGTTGTCATGGTAAACCATACAATGCCAATACAGGCTAAGATTATAATCCACGCAACCCATCTTATACGCATAAAGGCTGAAAGCAAACGTTTATAGCCATTTTCCATACCTGCAAAAAACGGCTCCGTCTTTACGTAAAACCATCCGTGAGAACTGTCTTTACGGGTAAGGTAAACATTCAGCACTGGCGTAATGGTAAGTGATACAAAGGCTGAAATTAAAACTGCCGCTGCCAGTACCACACCAAACTCCCTGAATAACCTGCCCACAAATCCCTGCAAGAAAATTACCGGCAAAAACACAATTGCCAGCGTAATAGAAGTAGAAATAATGGCGAAAAAGATTTCTTTACTGCCTTCCAGCGCAGCTTTGCGTATGGGCATGCCTTCTTCCAGTTTTCTGAATATGTTTTCTGTAACCACAATACCATCATCTACCACAAGACCGGTGGCAAGTACTATTCCAAGCAGCGTTAATACATTGATAGAAAAACCCGACACATACATAATGAAGAAAGTGGCAATAAGCGAAATAGGAATATCTATCAGCGGACGAATGGCAATTAACCAGTTGCGGAAGAAAAGAAAGATTACCAATACCACAAGAATAAACGCAATGATGAGCGTTTCTTTTACTTCAGCCAGCGAGTTGCGGATGTTCTGCGTGTTATCAATCAATACATTGATTTCAATGTCTGATTTGTTTGATTTTTTTATCTGCTCAAACCTTTTATAAAACTCATCTGCTATCTCAATATTATTTGCGCCGGGCTGAGGAATGATAGCGAGGCCAACTGCATTCACCCCATTGTATTTCCAGCTTTGCTCCAATGCTTCAGGGCCAAGTTCTACCCTTGCCACATCGCCAAGCCTTACAATACCACTGCTGTCTTCTTTTATAATTAAATCATGAAACTGTTTCTCTGAAGTCAGCCTTCCCAAAGTGCGTATAAGCATCTCCGTATTATCGCCGTAAATTTTTCCCGGGGGCAATTCCACGTTTTCAGAACTTAATGCAGTGCGTATATCTGTAAAAGCAACACCGTAGGCATTCATCTTATCGGGATTAAGCCATAAGCGCATAGCATACCTTTTCTGACCAAAGATGTTTACCGAACTAACATCATCAATTGTTTGCAATTGCTGTTGCAAAACATTTTCAGCATAATCGCTTAGTTCAAGCAAACTTTTGGTACGGCTTTGTACGGCAAGTATGAGAATGAAGTCACTATTGGCATCAGCTTTACTAATAACTGGTGGGGCATCAATGTCTAACGGAAGGTTTCTTGCTGCTTGTCCAACTTTATCACGCACATCACTGGCCGCAGCTTCAAGATCTACACCCAGGTTGAATTCTATGGTAATGTTACTGCTTCCCAACTGGCTTGATGAAGTAACGGTGCGTATACCCGGTATACCATTAACCTGTTTTTCCAGCGGCTCAGTAATCTGGCTTTCTATAATATCCGGGTTAGCGCCGGTATAGCTTGTACTTACAGTTATGATTGCAGGATCAATAGCTGGATAGTCGCGTACTGCAAGGAAAGTAAAACCTACAACGCCAAACAAAATAATCATCAGGTTCATAACCGTGGCAAGAACCGGCCGCTTCAACGATAGTTCAGAAATATTCATACTGTGTAAACTGGCTAAGTTGTTTTATAACTATGTCAACAGTAAAATTTCAGGATGTAGAAATTGAGTGATTTTGTGATTTATATTTCAAATACATAACAATAGCAAAATCCTACAATCTCAAAATCAGCAATTACACCCGATTTTAGTTGACGCAACGCTTTATTATTGTGTTTTGGCTAATTGCTCAAGTATTTTAACAGACCTTACTTTTAAAGGTGCTTTAGGCCTTGCAAACAATACGCCTGTAACCACAACACTATCGCCGGGTTGTATACCCGAAAGAATTTCTACATTATTGCTTTCTCTTACTCCTGTTTTTACATTTACAAATGCAGCTTTACCACTTTTCACCAATATCACCTGGCTATTCTTATCGTCTGGTATTATAGAATTGGTAGGAATCATAACGGCTTTTTTATTGCCGCCTGCGTCTACAAAAACTTTTACAAATGCACCGGGGTTTGCAGTACCTCCCTGCAGCATGGCACGCACTTTAAGGTTACGCGTTGCAAGATTAACCTGTGGCTCTGTTGCAATAACCATTGCTTTTTTCCTGGCTTTTGTTGCTGCATCTACTTCCACATCTACAAGATTGCCTTTTTTTATAAGCTCGCTGTATTCTTCAGGAATAGTAAAATCAATTTTTACTTTTGATACCTGCTGAATAGTAACTATAATATTGGCCGCTGTTACAAATGCACCGGGACTAATCTGTCTCAATCCAAGCACACCACTAAAAGGCGCTCTTATCACTGTTTTATCAATCAGCGTTTGCGTGTATTGAATATCTGCTTTTAACCCATTTACCTGGTTTAAAGCATTATCATAATCGGCCTGGTTAATACCATTTATATCCAATAGCTTTTTATAGCGATCAACTGTTTTTTGGGCAAGATCCAATTGTACTTTGCTTTTTGATAATTGTGCCTGGAGATCCGCATCGTTTATCCTGGCAATAACAGCACCCTGCGCAATAGCATGGCCTTCTGCTACATTGAGATAAGTTATTCTTCCGCTTACTTCCGGGTGAAGTTCTACATATTCATTGGCTACTACACTTCCATTTGCTTCTACAGTATTTGTAATGGGTTGTGGACTAGCAATAATAACATCAACAATGGTAATAGGTGCTTCTTTTGGCTTGGTAGGTTCCGGCTTTTCTTTGCAGGAAGCAATTACGAAAACAAATGCAGTAATAAAGCAAAAGGGGGTAATTTTTACCGACAAACTTTTATAAAGCATACTTCTGAAGGCGCTTGTTATATAAAAAATCAAATATAGACAGAATTGAATGTCCAACGAAGAAAACCAATGCGATAGCATCGCAAGATCCATTAAAAATAGATTAATAAGGGCAGTTGGAAGAGTAAGAAAGATGATTTTGTTAATGTAATGATATTACAAGCTATATTGTTGGTTTATATAGTTCGCCAACCATTAACTGCCTTAGTCTGATTTTTTTGTATTTTCTTTGCGGCAAATATAACCGCATGAACCCTCTAGTTGGTATTATAATGGGAAGCGATAGTGACCTGAATATTATGCAGGCCGCAGCCGATATTTTAAAAGCTTTTGACATTCCATTTGAGCTAACCGTGGTATCTGCACACCGTACGCCAATGCGCATGACAGATTATGCCAACACTGCAAAAGAGAGAGGATTGAAGGTTATAATAGCAGGTGCCGGCGGTGCAGCACATCTTCCCGGCATGGTAGCCTCAATTACGCCACTCCCTGTTATTGGCGTTCCAATAAAATCTTCTAACTCAATAGATGGATGGGATTCTGTTTTATCTATTTTACAGATGCCCAATGGAATACCTGTAGCTACCGTAGCTTTAAATGGAGCAAAAAATGCAGGCATACTCGCCGCTTCTATTATTGGTTCATTCGATAAAATTGTTGGAGACAAAGTAGCCGCTTACAAAAAACAATTGGAAACCGAAGTGCTCGGAAAAGTTGATAAGCTAAAGAAAGATGGCTGGGAAAACGGATTTGATAGTTAGTCTGTAGTCGGGAGTCGATACAAGTTCGGGAGTTCGATAGTTCATAGTTCTTCCCCCGTAAAAGGCTGATGATATTGCAACATGAATTTCGCCTAAAGAACTATGAACTCATGAACCATGAACTCAAAAGAACCAGTAATTAGGATCACCCCTCACTATTCACGATGACAATTTTAACACAACCCTGCATACCTCCTGTGTAATTAGCATTATACTTGCATCGTTATCAGCAAACAGTGTAACTTTATACTACTAACCCGGGTTTTATGATGAACGCTTCTGATGCAAATTTCGAGTCGAAAAAAAATATGCAGGCCGGCACCATTACGCTGGCGATACT
Organism: Chitinophagaceae bacterium; assembly: GCA_044227095.1. GTDB lineage: Bacteria > Bacteroidota > Bacteroidia > Chitinophagales > Chitinophagaceae > JACMLD01. Next base: position 4,274,181 of record JBGAFV010000001.1, read on the forward strand.
TTCGATATTATTTCTTTTATTCTTTTTTGTAGGATGGACAACGCCTTCCGTTCTTCAGCCCCAGCCAGAAGAAGGCATGGAAGTAAACCTCGGCAACAGTGATGCGGGGCTTGGAAATGATCAACCATTTGAACCTGGTAAACCTGCTCCGCAAGATCAGCAACAATACACACCGCCCAAACAGGCAGAAACGCAAAAAGAAGAAGTAAAAGATCCGCTTTCAACCGATAAAGATGAAGATGCCCCTGAAATAAAAAAGCCACCGGTTAGCAAACCAGAGGCTACAAAAATTGCAGAAAAGACTGAGCCTAAAAAAGTAATTCCAAAAGCAGTGGAGCCTGTTCCTCCTGCACCAAAACCACCGGTAGCAAAAGCAGTTTTTAAAGGCGTAAACGGAACCGGCACTGGTGGCAATGAAGCCGATACTTATAAAAAAGGGGGCAGCGAAGGCATAGCTGGTGGCAAAGGCGACCAGGGAAGACCGGGTGGCGATCCTAACAGTAAAAATTATACAGGAGGCGGACATGGGAATAGCGGTGTTAGCATTTCAAAAGGCTTATCGGGCAGGTATTTTACAAAAGTATACAGTTACCAGGGCGATTTTGATACAAACGAAAAAGTTGCTGTTGATGTAAGAATTGATAAAAGCGGAAACGTCATCAGTGCATCTTATCAACCAAGAGGTTCTACCACATCATCTTCTTCATATAAAGACAAGGCTATTGAAATTGTAAAGAAATCGAAATTAAATGCAAGTGCTTCAGGAGATGATGAACAAACCGGTACAGTGATTATTAATTTTAAGATTAATAATTAAACTAATTACCTCTTAATTCCATTCCAAAAAGTTTTAGTTCATGGTTCGCAGTTGTTCTTGTTGAAATAGACACAACTTTAATTTTATTCAAAATTTTAGGATAAAGAACTATGAACTTTCCGGAACCATAAACTATAAACTTCGCAAACTAAAACGATAAAATAAGAACTGGCTTATCTTTACAGCCCCATGACATACCACGAAACCCTGGATTACCTGTTTACTAAACTGCCTATGTACAGCCGTATAGGTGCGGCAGCGTTTAAAGAAGATCTCACCAATACAATAGCCTTATGCGAAGCATTGGGCAATCCGCATAAAAAATTAAAATGCCTGCATATTGCAGGCACCAACGGAAAAGGTTCTACCAGTCATATGCTGGCTGCTATTTTGCAATCTGCAGGATATAAAACAGGTTTGTACACTTCGCCACATTTAAAAGATTTCAGGGAAAGGATAAAGATTGACGGTGAAATGATAAAGGAAGAATATGTTGTTGACTTTGTTGAGCGCATTAAGCCCTATATCATTTCTATTGAACCTTCTTTTTTTGAAATTACCGTAGCAATGGCATTTGATTATTTTGCAAAAGAACAGGTAGATATTGCCGTTATAGAAGTGGGATTGGGTGGAAGATTAGACAGCACCAATATCATTACGCCATTACTATCCATTATTACCAATATAGGTTGGGATCATATGAATATGCTGGGCAATACATTGGCAAAAATTGCTTTTGAAAAAGCTGGCATTATAAAAAAAGGAATTCCTGTAGTAGTTGGTGAAGCATTGTTAGAAACAAAACCAGTATTTCTTGCAAAGGCAACAGAAGAAAATGCGGCTATCAGCATAGCTACCGATCAATTGTATGTAGCCGACTGGCACGAAAAAGAATCTTCGCTGCAAATAACCGTAGTAAACAAAAGCAATGAAGCGCATATTACATACGAGCTGGATTTGCAGGGGATTTATCAGTTAAAAAACATTCTTACTGTTCTTGAATCTGTAAAACATTTGCAGGAACAAGGTTGGAAAATTGATGAGGCCGCTATTCATAAAGGCCTTCGGCATACAAAAAAGATAACCGGCTTTTATGGAAGATGGGATATCATTCGCAGAAACCCAACGCTTGTGCTAGATGTTGGACATAATGAAGATGGCATTAAGCAAATTGCTGAACAAATTGAAATAACCGATCACAACAACCTGCACATTGTAATTGGCCTTGTAAAAGATAAAGAAGCAGATAAAGTATTGGCCCTTCTGCCAAAACATGCTGCTTACTATTTTACCAAAGCGCAAATACCCCGTGCTTTGCCGGAAGATATGCTTGCCGCTAAAGCAAATGGCGCAGGGTTAAAAGGCAATCATTATCCTGATGTAAACATGGCAGTAAAGGAGGCATTGAACCATGCAAAAAAAAACGATCTAATACTTGTTTGCGGAAGTGTGTTTGTAGTGGGAGAAGTTGCGTTGTAGCAGTAAGTCAAAAGTCGATAGCCAATAGTCGTTAGTCATTAAACAAACTTCAGTTTGCCCATTTTTAGCAAGGCGTAAAAAATACAATTGGCATGCAATGATTGTTTGAATTCCTGCTTCATCAGCATATCAATTAACTTATCCATCGGCACAAGTACAATTTCTATTTCTTCGTTATGATCAAGCTTTTGATTGGCTACTTTTTTACCGCCAGTTGCAATATATAGTTCGGTATAATTATTAATGAGCGCAGGGTTTGCAGCCATTCGCCCAATCGATTCTATATTGCTAAACGAATAGCCCGTTTCTTCCATCAGTTCACGTTTCATCCCCGTTACAAAATCTTCTCCTTCATCTATAAAACCACCCGGTGTTTCAAATACAATTTCTTCTATTGGGTGGCGGTATTGCTTTACCAATATAATTTCTTCTTCTTCTGTAAACGCAAGTGCAGTTGCTGTAGTGGAAAGTTCAACAACAAAATAAGGATCAACAATAGTTCCATCATCCATCTGGCAACGATCCTGCCGTGAAGTAAAATATCTATGCCTTGTAATGTATTGTGAAGAAAGTGTTTTCCACTTCATTGTAAGAAAGGTTAATGGTGAAAGGTTTAAGGTTTGAGGTGTTCAATTCAGAAAGGTATGATTAGGCATAGACACCCTACACCGTATGCCTTCTTCCAAATACCTTTGCCTCCTACCACCCTTTGCGTTGTCTTAAAGAAGTAATATGTGCTACATGGTGCCTTCCATGCCAGGAATACATGCCCAACAAAAACCATAACGACATTTCTTTTTTACTTGCAGGATGATAAACGGTACGTTCCCAGGTTTCTCCTTCAATATTTTTTACCAGTTCATGCAAGCGTGTATGCAATGCATATAAAAGCGTAAGAGATACATTAACAGGCAAATTGTGCGTATCACTTAATTCGGCCCATAGTTGTTCTTCGTATGGACGAATAGTGGGATTGTCTTCAGTTAAACCAAGCTTAAACCTGCAATATGCATTAATATGACTATCGGCTACATGATGCACTACTTGTTTAACTGTCCAGCCCCCTTCGCGGTAAGGGGTTAGCTGCTGCGCCTCATTTAAATTCAGTATTGCATTTTCTATTGATTGCGGAAGGAACTTAATATCGTTCAGCCAGTCGTTTTTTTGTTTTTCAGAATAAGCTACTGGTTCGTAACGTCCTATTGGATAGCGTAAATCCATAAGTCAAAATATGTAAATGTGATTAATGTGGAAATGTGAAAATTCGTTTATCTAATACTGCTATTCAAATAATTATTTCCATTCAATGTCATAATTTTATTTTTTCACTCATTTTTTCTCTGTGCTTTTCTTCCATGCTGTTTCATTTTTCACATTTTCCCATCTGCACATTTCTCACATTGATTATTCATCCCTCCACTCCTTGCCAGTAAGATTTAAAAACACATCTTCGAGGCTTGCTTTTTTAACCGCCTGTGGTCTTTGAAAACCGGTAGCAACAAGATCATCAATTAAAGCGCCGGGCGAATTAATAGCAATAATTTTTCCTGCATCAACAATAGCAACCCTGTCGCAAAGCACTTCTGCTTCATCCATATAATGCGTGGTAATAATTACGGTTGTTCCTTTTTCTTTTATGCTGATGATTAAATCCCAAAGGTTTCTCCTCGCCTGTGGATCAAGACCTGTTGTAGGTTCATCAAGAAAAATAATTTTAGGCTGATTGATTAACGTTGTGGCTATAGAAAACCGTTGTTTCTGTCCGCCGCTTAATTCTTTAAATTTTGCTTTTGCTTTATCCTGCAGGTTTACAAGTCCAAGCAATTCATTAGCATTTACAGAACGGTTATACAAACCCGAAAACAACTCTATCAGTTCCTTAAGATTAAGCCCGGGATAATATCCGGAAGTTTGTAACTGTACGCCTATTATTTTCTTTATGGCTTCCGGCGATTTATCAAGATCCAATCCATCAACAATTACGGTACCGCCAGATTTATCGCGGAGTGTTTCAATAATTTCAAGTGTGCTGGATTTACCTGCTCCATTAGGCCCTAGCAAGCCAAATACTTCTCCTTCATACACATCAAAACTCAATCCTTTTACCGCTTCAAACTCACCGTACTTTTTGTACAGGTCTTTTACTGAGATAATTACTTTGCTCATGCAGGCAATTTACGCTAAGAGATTAAAAAAGAAAAAGGTAATTTTTAGTCACGCAGGGCACACTCAGCACACTGAGGTTTTAATTAAGCAAGATCTTACAATAGATTAAGCATGCACTCTCCTTTCCTCAGCAGCGCTGTTCGACCTTTTTTATTCGCCATGTGCCACTTTTCTATTTCTTCACAAACAACTGCGTATAATACACTACTCCCCTGCTGTCTTTGGCAACACCTACGCCTGTATAATTAAAATTGCCTTCTATGTTTGCTTTATGTTCGGGACTTTTTAACCATGCATCAATAACCTGTTTAGACGTCATTTTACCAAAAGCAACATTTTCTCCGGTAGAAGATGTACCATGCAGTTCATTGGCAATAGCTACTGCACGGTCGTTAAAGCCGGCATGGCCAAACGGAACTTTTTTACTGGCCATATTGCTACTGTGTTTCGCAGCTTCTGATGCGGCTAGTGCAAGCAAACGAAGCGGCGGCAGGCCTTTTGTTTTCCGGTAGTCGTTTATGCCGTTTATAATATCCGAATTCATTGTGGCAATAGAAATATTTGCTTCACGATGGCTGGCGTTTCTTGAAGAAGATGAACTGGCAGCGGGCGAAGAAACTTTATTGGCACACGATAAAAAGGAGATAGCAAGAACCGGAAGGATTATATAGTATTTCAAGGTGAGTATTTTATAAAAAATATTTTCAACTATTGTACCATTCTGCAAGGATTGATTGGTTTCTGAAAGATTGCCATACAATTTCCTTTTTCCTTAACAATTAAAATATTAACCGGTAACCTGCCAGGGGTATTTAAGAATTTCTTCCGATAAAACTTTATACAAATTTTTTAAACCGGGTTCATTATTAAGAAGGTTAAGGTGCCTGTCAATTGTAGACAAATCCTTTCTGATGCCCGGCCCGGTTTGTACGGCATGTGGTGAAAACCGATGAAGACGACTGGCGGTTTCATCAATCAATGGAAGCAGGTTATTAAAATCCAAACCATTTTTTTGGCAGTAGTCTGCCGCTACGGTAAATAAATAATTGCTGAAATTATTGGTAAGCACTGCGCACAAATGATATTTCATTCGCTCATCGTCGTTTGCCCTGGTTACATTTACTGAAATTGTTTTTGCCAGATCCATTAATTGTTGTGCCGATGTTTCTGTGTTGGCATCTATCAATAAAGGAATTTCAGGAATCGGCTCAATTTCTTTTCTTAAAGTCTGGTAAGGATACAGCACCCCATAATTAGAGGAAACATTTTTCAATACATTAATAGAAACTGCGCCAGCAGTATGCACTACCAGTTGATTTTTTAAATGCAATTGCTTTTCAATTTCTGCTAATGCTTTGTCTGCAATGGCAATAATGTACAGTTCTGCGCTTTGTGTTATAGCATTCCACAGTGAGCAAGGCTTTGCGCCAAGTTCGGCAGCAAGTGCACTTGCCGTTAATTCGTTTCGTCCAAACACCTGTACAATTGCATGCCCTGCGAGTTTTAGTTTTCTACCCAGTATTGCGGCAACATTACCTGTACCAATGATTACAATTTGCATAGTTTATCTTTGCGGCCATGAAATTAGGACAATTACTGGCTGTTAACTATATACGTGCCCGCCTAAATTTACTGGCAGTTGTTTCAAAAAAGAAAGCAGCAGAAAAAGCATTTAAAATATTTTGTACGCCGTTTTACAGAAGTAAGAAAAAAGCGCCACCGGTTTTTGACAGCGCTTCGCCAATAAGCATACATGTAAAAGGCATTACTGTACGAGGTTTTAAATGGAACAGTGGTGGTATAAAAAGAGTATTAATTCTGCACGGCTTTGAATCTTCCTGTAAAAATTTTGAACCTTATATTTACAAACTGATTCAAAAGAATTATGAAGTAATAGCTATTGATGCGCCTGCACATGGTGTTTCTGATGGCAAGGAGATTACATTACCACTTTATATAGAAACCATCACAGCTGTTCGCTATTATGTAGGCGTAATTGATGGTTATATGGCGCATTCTTTTGGTGGGTTAGCGCTTGCACATTTTGTAGAAACAATTCCCAACAGGGATATAAAGCTGGTGTTTATTGCACCTGCAACAGAAACAAAAACTGCTATTGATAGTTTTTTTCGTTTTTTACAACTTAATGAAGATGTAAGAATAGAATTTGAAAAATTAATCAAGGAAAAAAGCGGCGTCCCTTCATCTTTCTTTTCTATACCCCGTGCATTGCAAAATATACAAACTGATGTTTTATGGGTGCACGATAAAGACGATGATGTAACCCCGCTAAAAGACGTAAAGCCTGTAATGGAAAAAAATTATCCTAATGTTTCTTTTATAATTACAGAAGGGCTTGGCCATAAAAAGATTTACCGCGATAATAAGGTGATAAATGCCGTGGTTGACTTCTTATAGTATGTAGTATTTAATTCATCTTTACCCTAAGTACACTAAAAGAATACGGCGCTGCAGCAAGGTTAACCTTACTTCCTTTTATTGCTATGGTTGATTCTTTAGGCGCTACTTTTTGTGGCTCCGTAAATGAGTTTACGCTGTATAGATTATCGCTTTGCAATATTGTAAGCTTTCCCTGTGCGGCTAATTTCTTTACTCCTTCCAGTGAAAAAATCACTGGTTGTTCTTTTGCAGAAGCATTTACCAGTTTTATTATCAGGTCGTTTGAAACAGAATCCGTACAGGCAGTTGCGTATAAACTATCCTGTCCAGCCACTACATCGTTGTTTAAAGTAATGGGCACTGTTTTGGTTCCTTTGTTAAGCGCATATAATTTCTGCACGTAATAGTCTGGCGTTCCATAAGACTGCAGGTTGTTTACCCAAATAAGATCTGGTGTCCACTGCCAGCCATCTATATGCGCAAAAAGCGGTGCATAAGAAGCCATGCTAACTACATCCGCATTACGTTCAAGACCAGTCATAAATGCTGCTTCAGACAAAGCTGTAATCCAGCAATTTTTGTTATCGATGCTCACTGTTTTATCGCTTTGTGCTGCATATTCTCCGCCAAAGATTTTAGAGGCATTGCGTGGATAATTATCATAGCGCCTTGCATTTTCTAAAAACCATTCGGGTTTGCGGTAATAATGCTCATCAATAATATCTGCATTCATACCACGCAGTTCTTTGTCCAGGTAATCAAACCTTGCGCCATTGGGATCTGTACCAGAACTGTTAACCAGTTTAAACGTTGGATATTTTGCTTTAATGGCGCTTGTAAAAATTTTCAGGCGTTCTACATATTGAGGGCCCCAGTTTTCATTTCCAATGCCCATCATTTTTAGATTGAATGGCGCCGGGTGCCCCATGCCTGCACGTACTTTGCCCCATTTTGTTGCAACATCGCCATTGGCAAATTCAATTAAATCAAGTGCATCTTGTACATACGGATCAATATCATCTACAGGTACAAGTTCTGCAGAATTAAACTGGCATGCCATTCCGCAGTTTAAAATGGGCAATGGCTCTGCGCCTATATCTTCTGCAAGCTGAAAGTATTCAAAAAAGCCAAGCCCAAAAGTTTGGAAATAATCAGGTGTTGGGCGATGGGCAAACTCAACATTCCAGCGGTTCATTATCAGTTGTCTTTCTTCTATAGGGCCGATTGTTTTTTTCCATTGATACCTGTTGGCAAGTGTAAAGCCCTCAACTATACATCCGCCGGGAAAACGGATAAACCCCGGCTTCATATCTGCAAGCATTTGTATCATATCTGCACGCATGCCACGAGGCCTGTTTTTCCATGTATCACCGGGAAAAAGCGAAACCATATCGATGTCTATATTACCATCGCCTTCAAACCAAATATTTATGCTTGCCTTTAAAGCAGTTGCCGTAGCATTAAAACTAACTGCCTGCTTTTTCCATTCCTGTCCGGAAAAACCCGTGGTTAATGACGTACTACCAATCGGTTCGCCCTTCTCATTAACCAGCTCTATATACATCTTAACGCTGGTTGCGGTTTGTTTGTACATTATTGAAAAATCGTACCGGTTGCCATTCTTAATACCCATACCACGAAAGCCCTCATTGCTAAGGCCAATACTACCCTTACTATTGTTATGGAGCATTATTCTTAAAAATCTTGGGTTGGCCTGGTGTTCTTTTCCACGGTTAAGCACGGTAAAATCTCCTTCGGTAAGTGGTTTGCCAAGCACTTTCCAGCCCATCATTGGTTTATCAAATTCAAAAGAACGGTTCTTTATCAGTTCTGCATAAATGCCTCCGTCTGCACCGAGGTTTATATCTTCAAAAAAAACGCCCCACATGGTAGGTTGAATAGGCGCACCGGGTTTGTTTACTTTTACAGAAAGCGTATGCTGCGCATCGGCATAAATAAACATTAACAAAGCAGGCAATGCAAGAAAGAAGATTTTGATCTTTTTCATAATCGTTAGTTAGAAGGTTGTTTTGATAACCAATATTAGTGTACATATAACACTTATTCAAATTTAATTACTCCCCCTGATAAATAGCACAGCCAGAAAAGATATTTATCCTGCTGAATTTTATCAAAACCTACAGCTATTTTATCATGTTTAATACAAGCACCCCTTACCGGCTATTATTACAAGCGGTACTTAAAGAAGTAGCTGAGAATTGATGCCTGTTTTTAGCAAATTCTTCATTCAAAATAAAGAAGAAATAATTATCATATGAACTGATTTTCGATAAAAAGATTAAACAAATTCAAACAGCCAAAAAAAAGCATCCTTGCAACATCGCTCGTTTCCATTCAAATTATATTTCATTTAATCTTTAAATAGATGCAATTAAGTGAGATGAATATCTTAAAAAACATAAATTATAATTAAATCCACTTCTGCCCATTTATGCAGTAATTATTTAACGTACTAAGTGTTTTCACTTTTATTAATGTAACCTTCATTAGGTATATTTATTTAAAAATAGAATACAACTAATGCTTGCACATCAATTTTAACTGAGCATTATTGATTAAATCCAGTGAACAGTCATTTTCTATGATCAGACCACCAAAATTTCTTAAAAGAATTTTCGCCAATTCTTTTTATACTGATTCTAAAAAAAAGAAGCCGCCAGTAAATTATGAGTTGGCTGTAATAAGCGTGGCGGAATATGGAATTGTTATGTATGATCCCAATGGCATCATCATAAGCTGGAACAAGGGCGCAGAGCTAATGTCGGGTTTTAAAGCAAAAGATATAATTGGAAAATCTTTTGAGATATTTTATACAAAAGAAGATATACAAAAAGGCGAACCTCGGTACAATTTGCAAAAAGCAAAAGAAGATGGGCACTACGAAAAAAACGCATGGCGTATTAGAAGAGATGGTACCGGCGGCTGGGCCAATATTGTACTTACTGCATTAAAAGATAACGATGGTGTTGTACAAGGTTATGTTGTTATTCTAAGAGATATAACAGAAGCCAAGAACATTAAAGAACAGTTGGAATTATTTGCAAGGCAAATTAATTATTGCAACGAACCTATTTATACCATAGATGAGCATTACAGGGTTACAAGCTGGAACCGCGGTTCGGAAAAATTATATGGCTATAACAGCGAAGAAGTGCTCGGAAAAAATCATGATAATCTTTTAAAAACAACAATAACAGACCAGGGGCATTCTTCTGTTGTGGATACAATTGATAAAGATGGATATTGGGCTGGCGAGCTAAAACAAAAAACAAAAACAGGGAAAGAAATCTTTGTTCGTTCTTCTACCTCCGTCATTCGCGACACTTCGGGCAAGCATTCCGGTTTTATTGTAGCAAGTTTTGATATTACAGTGCGCAAAAAACTTCAGGCTGAAGTAAATCATCTTGCAAACATGGTAGAGCAATCTACAGATGCTATTAATTCAACAGATCTTAACGGGCGGCTTATTAGCTGGAATACCGGCGCAGAAAAATTATACGGCTATACACGTGAAGAAGCTCTTGGTGAAACGGCTTCATCACTTGGACTTGCAAAAATTGCACCCCAGGAAGCAGCAGCAATTTTTAAAGAGATTATTGAAAAGGGTTCCAGGAAAACTGAAATGGGATTATACCGAAAAGACGGTTCTTCTTTTTATGGCCTTGTAACAGCCAGTGCAGTAAAAGATGAAAATGCAGAAGTTACCAGTATTGCTTTTACTATTAAAGACATCAGCGTACACAAACAACTACAAGATCACCTCAGGCAAACAAACGAAATGCTTGAAGAAAAAGTAAAAGAAAGAACTGAAGCTATATACAGAAATGAAAAAAGGTTTAGGGCGATGGTTGAAAACAACCAGGGCATAATTTATATAATGAACAGGAATTTTGGCCCTGTTTATGTAAGTCCTGCTTCAGAAAGAATTACAGGTTACACAAGAGAAGAACGTGAAAAAATGGATCCGCTGGAAACCACCCATCCCGATGAAAGGGACGAGCATCTTAAAATGGCGGAAAAAATTTTTGCCAACCCCGGTAAACCGTTCAATATAAGATTAAGGACAAAACACAAAAAAGGACATTATTTATGGATGGAAGGTGTAGTAACAAATTTGCTGCATGATGCAAGTATTGGCGGCATTATCATTAATCTTATAGATATTACCGAACGAAAAAACATAGAAGTAGAGAAAAGAAAAACCGAGGTCCTTTACAGCAAGTTGTTTCAAAATATGCTGCAGGGATTTGCCTATTGCAAGGCATTTTTTGAAAATGGAAAACTAACAGACTGTATTTACCTGGCTGTAAACAATGAGTACGAACGGCAGAAAAACTTAAAAAATATTACTGGCAAAAGAATGTCGGAAGTAGCTCCTTACCTGCTTTCCCCCAATGAAATTTACTATAACCTCATCACCGAAGTAGCGCTTAGCGGCATTTCAGTTAAACATGAAACTTATATAAAACGACTGGGAAAATGGTTTTCACTTTCACTCTATTGCCCGGAAGATGAACATTTTGTTTGCCTCATAGACGACATTACAGAACGCAAACACGCAGAAGAAACCATTCGCAAAAGTGAATTATTATACCGCAGCCTTTTTGAAAACATGCTGCACGGATTTGCGTATTGCAAAGGAATTTTTGAAGATGAGAAATTGGTTGATTTTATTTACCTGGCGGTTAATAATGAATTTGAAATTCAATCTGGCCTTAAAGATATTACCGGCAAAAAAGTATCTGAAGTTGTTCCTGACTTATTTGAGTCTGACAGCAGCTATGCCGGTTTAATTGCCAATGTAGCGTTAGCGGGTGCGGCTGTAAAATTTGAGACCTATGCAAAACCATTGAAGAAATGGTACGCTTCGTCTTTGTACAGCCCGGAGAAAGGATATTTTGTATCGTTAATAGATAATATAACAGAGCGCAAACAGGCAGAAGAAAAAATAAAAAAGCTAAATGAAGAACTTGAAGAACGTGTTAAAAGCCGGACAGAGCAATTAAAAAAAACCAATGAAGATCTCGAGGCTTTTTCTTATTCAGTTTCGCATGATCTGCGTGCGCCACTGCGGGTTATTATGGGCTTTACTTCTATACTGGAGGAAGATTACAGCAGCAAGCTTGATGATGAAGCAAAGCGCATCATTGGTGTTATTGCAAATAATACAGTAAGAATGGGCAACCTTATAGACGATCTGCTTTCATTTTCAAAAACCAGCCGACACGATATTATTAAAACAACTTTCGATTCTGAAACAATGGTGATGGAGATAATCCGTGAAACCACTGCATCAATTAAAAATGAAAAAAAGGTTGTGTGGGATATCTCTTCATTACCGCCCGTTTTTGCCGATATCACCACTATAAGACAGGTATGGATAAACCTTATTTCAAATGCTATTAAATACAGCAGCAAAACAGAACAACCCAAAATACAAATTGGCTCCTTCATCCAGGATGAGTTCATTGTTTTTTTTGTAAAAGACAATGGAATTGGCTTTGATGAAAAATACAGGAATAAATTATTTAAAGTATTTCAGCGGCTGCAGGATGGAGATGAGTTTGAAGGCACAGGCATCGGCCTGGCAATTGTAAAAAAAATAATTTCAAAACATGGCGGTAAAGTATGGGCACAGGGTATTTTAAACAAAGGCTCATGCTTTTATTTCAGCCTTCCAACGCATAAATAATGAAGAACAATATTAAAAATGAAAATCCACTTAATATGAACTTAAACTCAGTTGATCTTCTCTTGGCAGAAGACAATCAAAATGATGCAGAACTTATTATCAGGGAATTAAAGAAAAACAATTTCTTCAACAATATTTTTCATGTTAAAGATGGAGAGGATGCCCTTGATTTCATATTTGCAACAGGCAAATACGCCGAAAAACGCAATGTAAATTACCCTCCCGGCCTTGTTCTTCTTGATATACAAATGCCAAAAGTAAATGGCATTGAAGTGTTACAAAGAATAAAAGCAGACAGCCGCACAAAAAAAACGCCGGTAGTAATGCTCACTTCATCAAAAGAAACACCCGATATGCAGAAATGCTATTATTATGGCGTTAACAGTTATATTGTAAAGCCGGTTAAAGGTTTTGCAGACGCTATAAAAAATCTTGGTTTTTACTGGCTGCTCATGAACCAACCGCCTACTTAGTTTGTGTTAAGTGTCAATCTATTTTTTGCAAATGGCTGCGAGTACTACAGTTTTATTTTGCAAAAAATTTAATGGCTATCTCATTAATCAATTTTGGCTGTTCGCTAAACACAGCATGCGAGGTATTGGGCAAAATACAAAGCTGGCTGCTTTTAACCATGCGGTGCATTTCAATTGCATGTTCCAGGGTTACGCCATCCCTGTCTCCAAAAACCAGTAGTGCAGGAATTTTAATAGCTGTAAGCAATGAAGGTGGAAAATAAATTTCCTGTGCCCACATAGCCGTTCTGTCGTTTATTATTTTACGCCATTGCGCTTTATTGTTTCCAAAAGTTTCTGCGAACCATTTTATTTGATCAGCAGAAGGCTGATAATCTACCGGAACTGGCTTTAATGCATTAGAATCGCTAAAAGTATACCCGCTACTCTTGTAGTTAGCCCCCGATGCAATTACTTTTTTAACCTTATCAGGCCGCTTACTGCCAAGTATAAGCGCAGCAATACCACCATCGCTCCAGCCCATTATATATGCACTGTCCAAATGAAGCTGATCTATCATTCCGCCAGCATATTCAGCAAGTAACTCATAACTAATACTATCGCTCATACCCGATTTACCAAGACACGGCGCATCCGGCACAATTACACGAAAATGTTTTGCAAGCTCCGGTATGCACAATGAAAAATCTGCAATGCTGCCCAGGCCACCATGAAGCAATAACAACGGAGCACCTTTTCCGTACACTTCGTAATAAATTTTAGTGTTTAAAATAGAAAGATATTTTCCATTGTTTGAACCATACTTAATTTTCTGTTGACCATGAACAAACATGGAACAAGCAAAAAATAAAATAAACAACGAATGTAAATTTTTCATCCTCGCAAAAATATTTTTTTTACCAGGCATTTGCCTTTTCTTCAAATTTGCTGTCTTTTAAAAATTTCTGGTAATCTTTTATATGCAGCATTTCATAAACAGCTTTCTTTTTATCTGTTGAATGCACATAATAAGATTTGCAGATTTCATAACCAACCCAATACCCTAAATCAGCTGGCCAGTCGGGTCGATCCTGATCACCATTGGCAATCCAGTTATGTGATCTGTCCAGCAGCATTTCCGCTTTAAATTTTTCCCAGATTATTTTCTCTCTTCCTTTTGCAAATTCCTGTAGCCTTGTATTGGCCGATTGTCCTGCAATCATCTCACCAATAAAATCTGCCATGCCTTCAAGTATGGCCCCCTTTAGCAAAGTAGTATCGGACGCCATGTTAGCTTGCTGAAAATGAACAAGCTCATGGGCAACAGTTGCAGAAAGGTTTGAAAACGGAGACAGGTAATGTTGCGCCCAATCCTGAAGTTCTGTTGTATCGGTTGTTTTTGTCTTACACAATTGATCAATTGCAAGTATAAGGCCATTGCTATTTGAAGTACCAGCAGAATTTAGTTTGCCAATTACAAAATATACATTTGGGAAAATAGCCTGCGGATAGATCTCTTTTAATTTTGTAAAAGACTTTCTATAGGCAGGAGTAAAAGAAATAGCTTTAAAAGTATTTTGCCTTATACTCCTGTAAAATTTATCTTTCTCATTATGGCCTTTGGTGAAAGAGTACATGCTTGCACCCATCTTGTTTACAAAATAATCTTGCAAAGCCAGTGTGCCTTTATCTATGTATTCCTTTTTATAAATAGCCGAAGCATGTGCTGTATCTTTCTGAACCATATCGTAAGCCTTCCAGAAATTGCGCACATCAACATCTGTAATTTTTGCTGCCGATGGCTGCGTTGAATAAGAAGGTTTAATTGAGCCAATTAACTTTTTCCATCGGGCAGATTTATTTACGAAGCCAAAAGTCTCTTCGTCTTGTAATGAAGGCAGATCGTTATACCCGTTATCAATAATCGCTTTTTCAAGACAGGCAAATGTGTGCAGGCTATCTTTGTTTTCCGCAAATGCATGGGCTGCATAGAAGAAATAATCTTGTTTTGCTATTTTATTGTCTGCTAATTCAGCTGCCTTTGTCCATAACTTTCCGGCATTGTCAAAATCTTTTTTCTTATAAAAAACATTTCCGGCATTTAGCAAGCTGTCGGCACTTGATTGTGTAAAAGAGGCAAAGGGTACCATAAACAATAAAAGCCATGCTAACATTTTTCCAGTCATAGTATCTTATATCTTGTATAAATAAAAAACGCCTATTTAGAAATCTTACCTTACTGACTGCACTCCTCTATTTTACCCAATATATGCACTTTGTCCGATGCAGATTTTGTGAGCTTCAGCGCATCTTTAAAATGCCCTGAGGCTTTTATATTGTCAACCCCTTTATAAAGTTCACCTAAAAGTAAATGGTATAAATGATTACCGGTTAGATTTATTTTTTCTGCTTCTACAATGGCGGCTTCGCTTCCGTTAACCTTAGCAAGCGCATAGATCCTGTTTAATGCAGCAATAGGCGAATATTCAATAAATAGCAGTTGATTGTACAGCTGTAAAATGTTTTCCCATTTTTCGTTTGTGTCTTCTTTAATAGTATGCCAGTAAGCTATACCAGCTTCGAGGTGATATTTTGTTAGCTTGCTGCCTTGTGCAGCCCTGTTTAAAAAAAACTCTCCTTTCTCAATCAATTCCCTGTTCCATAAATTGGTATCCTGGTCTTTGTATAAAACGGTTTCGCCTTTTTCGTTAAGCCTTGCATCAAACCTTGATGAATGAAAACACATTAAAGAGAGAAGTGCATTGGCGCCAGGCTTATTGGTATGTTCGTTTTCAATAAGCAAATGCACCAGGCGCATCGCTTCAAAACAAAGATCTTTCCTTAATGAAATATCTTTGTTTGACGAATAATAACCTTCATTAAAAAGCAGGTACAAAGTCATTAATACAACAGATAACCTATCATCTATTTCATGCAATGCCGGCTGGGTTATATTTATTTTTTCTGCTTTTAATTTTTCTTTTGCCCGTTGCTGGCGTTTATAAATAACTTCTTTATTGGTAAGAAAAGCACTGGCTATTTCATCTGCGCCAAAACCACAAAGAAGATTTAATGCCAGTCCGATTTGAGCTTCCGGCGGATTGCAGGGATGACAAACAACAAATATCATTGCCAACTGGCTATCGTTAATATTGCGAACAGATAAATCAATTTCTATTTCTTCTGATGTTTTTGCAGCGCTGTACTTTATATCTTTTGCAATGGTTTGTGCAAAAAAAGAATGCCGCTTCAGGTAATCCTTTGTTTTATTTTTTGCAACGGTATACAGCCATGCTGTTGGGTTTTCTGGCAAACCTTTCAACCCCCATAATTCAGAAGCAGAAAGAAAAGTATCGCTTACAATGTCTTCCGCTATTTCAATATGTTCAATACCAAATAACCTGCACAATACAGCAACAATTTTCCTGTATTCTGTCCTGAATAAATGCGGTATAAGTTCTGATTGCTTCATAAAAAAATGCCCTTGTAAAAATACAAAGGCACGGGCATTGTGTGTATGGTGGTTACATCATATCAATCTCTCTTATTTCTACGTTTCCGCCGGTAGCTAAAACAGGGCAGCCTTTTGCAAGTTCGGTTGCTTCTTCCAGTGAGCTTGCCTTAATAATTGTATACCCTGCAATTGATTCTTTTATTTCTGTATAGGGCCCGTCTGCAATTACATTGCCCGGCTTTAAAATTTTGCCTGCGGGAGCAAGCCTGTTTCCCCTTTCGGTAAGTTTATTTTGTGCAGCAATACCGCCAATCCAATCCATCCAGTGTTTCATAGAAGCCTGCATTTCTTCCGGTGAACGCCTGGTAAGTGTGCTGTAGTCGGTTCTGAATAACAGTAAGAAATCTTTCATTTTGTTTACATTTTTAGTGTTAAAGAACAATGACGATTGAATTTGCCGGATTGGACAAATTTGAGAAAATAATTTTTAAGAATGGCCAACATCCTCGCCTGGCGTTTGATTGCTGATTTTGAGATTAAGGATTTGAGGCGAGGTGGAATGATTTCCAGACTTTAGCCATGACCGGTGTCCTTACCAACCATTCTTGCCTCCCTAAAATATTTTTTCTTTTCCTGACTATAGACTGCCGACTATAGACTATTATAGTTACCAACCACGAAAGAAACACATTTTAATACCTCAAAAACAATAAATAAAGCTTTTTTAAGTTCTTTTGCTTGCCAGCCCTAGTATTAATTACTAAAGAAGCTCTGGTTGGCAAATTGATTACTTTACCCTCTATAACCTAACCAATTATCCATGTCAACCCTGAAAAGTTTGGCGCGAAGCTATGCCGCTGCACAACGACGTTCGGAATCTATCCGCAAATCAAATACCCGCGAATCACTCCGGCAATTCCAGCAAGAAGAAAAAGCAAAGTCTCTCCAAAACGCAAGTGAAGTAGTAGACAGGTACAATGAGATTATCAAAAACCTTACAGCAATGCACCGTGAGGAAATGAAAATTCTTAACTGGGATGAAATACTGAATGAACCAGAACCTTCTGTACCGCAGCGCACAGACACTGCCGAACAAAAAGCCCTGCATGCTTCTAAAAACTATAGGCCTTCGTTGTTCGATAAACTTTTAATGCAGAGCAAGTCAAAAGAAAAAAAACTGGCAGCTGCTATTTTTAGCTCCAAGCAAAAAGACGAGATTGACTATAACAATGCAATAACTGCACATACATCGGCTACAGAAGAATGGGAAACCATGAAAACGCTGGCACAGGGTATTTTAGAAAAAGATCCCGATACTTACAGCGCTGCAGTACAAAAATTAATTCCTTTTTCTTCTCTCCCACTCGGCAAAAATTTAAACCTGTCTTTTGAACCGATGTACGTAACGGTAAATATATTGCTGAACGATATAGATGATATTCCGCAAAATGTTTACACCCTTACCAGCACAGGAAAGCTTTCAGAAAAAAACATGCCGGCATCTAAGCGCAATGAACTTTACCAGGATCATATTTGCAGCAGCATGATTAGAGCAGCTACAGAAATTCTTTCTATTCTTCCTATTGAATACGTTGTTGTAAATGGCCTTTTGGATATGCTTAAACCTTCTACAGGTAAAATGGAAGAACAGGCTATCGCTTCTGTTGCCTTTGTGCCAGAAACACTTGCTAAACTAAACTTAGCAAATGTAGATCCGTCTGATGCTTTTAAAAACTTCATCCACCAAATGAAGTTTTCAAAAACAAACGGGTTTCAACCTGTTGAAGCAATCAATGCCAAAACACTCGTTATAACATCGAATTAAAAAATTACTATGTTTTCCAATCAAACTAAAAAACAACTGGAAGAAACTGAAGCCTCGTTGCTTAAATGCCAGGCAGAACTTTCTGCTACTAAAACACAGCTTACTTCCTGCCAAAGCGAATTTGCTGCACTTAGTGCAGAACTTGCCAAAATAAAAGCGAAGCATGATAGCACTGCCACGCAGCTTATAGATACGCAAAATAAATCTGCACAGCTAATAGAAAAATATGCTGGCATTATTAACCAGGAAAAAGCAGTAGCAGAACTGGAAACAAAAATTACGGATACAAAGAACGAACTGCAGCAATTGCAGGAAAAATACAACCAGGGCCTTGCTAATTATGCTGATTTGGAAAAAGAAGTTAACCTGTACCAGGATACGCTGGAGATTGGAACTTTTGGCCTCTATGTACCGCAGCACAACTTTATTACTTCTGAAGAATTTAGCAGTGCATTGCAGGCTAATTACGAAAAACAGAAACAACTTGTTAAAGATGATCTTGCTGCAGTATGTACCACAGAATGGTCTATTGGTGGAAGCAAAGCAGAAGGAAAAAAAATGACCAATCAGTACAAAAAATTAATGCTCTATGCATTTAATGGCGAGTGCGACAGTTGCATTGCAAAAGTAAAATGGAACAATGCAGGCAAAACAAAAGAACGAATAGAAAAAGCTTTTGAAAACATTAATAAACTTGGACAAACACAATTTGTTTACTTAAGTGAACAATTGCTTGCACTGAAAGTTGAAGAGCTTTCACTCTCTCATGAATACGAACTGAAGCAACATGCAGAGAAAGAAGAACAGCGTAGAATAAGAGAGCAAATGCGTGAAGAAGAAAAAGCACAACGTGATTTTGAACGTGCCCAGCGTGAAGCAGAAGATGAAGAAAACAGGTACCAGCGTTCTTTAGATAAAGCCAAACAAGAATTGAGTACTGCAGGTGGAAAACAACTTGAAGCACTTAAGCAACAGGTAGCAGCATTAGAAGAAAAACTGAAAGCAGCGCAGGAAAATAAGGAACGTGCAATTTCTATGGCGCAACAAACCAGGGCTGGCCATATTTATGTTATCAGCAACATTGGCTCGTTTGGAGATGATGTTTATAAAATAGGCATGACACGCAGGCTAGACCCATTGGACAGGGTGCGGGAACTGGGCGATGCATCTGTGCCTTTTCATTTTGATATACATGCCATTATTTATTCTGAAGATGCGCCACAACTTGAGTGGGAAATACACCAGAAATTTAATGACCGCAGGTTGAACCGTATTAATGGCCGCAGAGAATTTTTTCGTGTGAGCCTGGACGAAATAGAAACAGTTGTTAAACAACATTACAACGCAGAAATTACTTTTACCAAACTTGCCGATGCAAAAGAATATCGTGAAACACAAACAATGATCGATCAGGTAAAAAAGGCAATGGAACAAAATACAAAACAGGAAAAATTTCCTTCAAAACTGGCAGTATAATCAATCCATACAACGAAACAAAAAATAATGCCGGTTAATAGCCGGCATTATAATTATAGGCAAGAGTTATTTTGTACTGCAATATTTTGGTAATAGTTTCCGCTTAAAATCTAATAACCAGGAGCGATAACAATAAGAGCTCAGGTTAACGCTCTCCAATACCACAAGCACGCAACCTGCAACTATTACGCTATTATCCTGTCTTGCTGCAAGCATGACAGAGCGGATTTGGTGACTTAATCCATGGCCGCTGTCCTCACCAACCATCCTCAATACCATAATCGCATTAATTTAATTACATATGTGTCACGAGCATACCCCTCCAAAAAACGATCGGAGTTGATGAACTCTTGACAAGAGTGAACGAACTCACGACAAGAGTGAACGAACTCCTGACAAGAGTGAACGAACTCCTGGCAAGAGTGAACGAACTCCTGACAAGAGTGAACGAACTCTTGACAAGAGTGAACGAACTCTTGACAAGAGTGAACGAACTCCTGACAAGAGTGAACGAACTCTTGTTGCGAAATGACTAAAAATTCAGCGGATTTGACGAACTCTTCTTGCAAAATATCTAAACTCCACCAATTAGTACAATTACGCAGTTTGCAACTTATACGCTCTTACCCTGTCTTGCTGTAAGTATTTTGTGGGCTTTATATTAAAGCATGGTACTATTGCCTATGCTTCCTGCGGCTCAACCTCCACGGGATGCTTGCAGCACGACAATGCGGAGTGGTTATTATTTTTATTTCTCGCCCGCCTGAATGACAAAGTCGGGCAGGCAAAGCCCGCAAAGGAGCAGCGCAAAGAACTTTCGAGGCTATTCTTTTTATTTCTCGCAAAGAACGCAAAGGAGCAGCGCAAAGCACTTTCGCTTTTGTCATCCCGACGAAGGAGGGATCTTCGCGACTTGAGTATTCTTCTATGTTGCCGGTGAGGATACCGACCAAGAGAGGGAAAAGATTTGCTGATGCGGGCATATATTATTGCGCTTGATGCAAACAGAAAGAAATAGAATGTATAATTTTAAGTCGTAAATTTTTCATTTTATAAAGAACCCAATCCACCTATTATGGCTACAAGATTATTGACAATATCTTTTTTGCTTACAATCATCAGCGTTCTCTGCTATTCTCGTCCAGGTTCATCTAATGGTATGGTTGGCTATATGATGAGTTTTCGTTGTTGCTTCAGCGACTCTGTTACCATAACCTACATTGATGATTCTACTCACCCTTCTAAGAGAGATTATCAGCAAACAAAATTTATAGTAAGAAATGAAGTTGACGCTACTCCCCAGCCCTGGCACAATTTTCAGCCAAAAACAAAATATGCATATTGCACCATAAGTTTGAAGAATGATACACAGAA
The DNA here is from genome assembly GCA_044227095.1 of Chitinophagaceae bacterium. Lineage (GTDB taxonomy): Bacteria > Bacteroidota > Bacteroidia > Chitinophagales > Chitinophagaceae > JACMLD01. The sequence goes on from JBGAFV010000001.1 coordinate 4,295,337, forward strand.
GCTTGTTATAAACCTTCCGCAGGTTGATTCATTGCTTTTTATAAGAGTATACAAGCAGAACAATACACTTTCCTATGAAAAATCTAATAGCAAGGAGCGATAACTTTTAGCTTACAATCGTGTACATGCTGCCATTCCGACGAAGGAGGGATCTCTTGCACTTGAATACTAGTAGAAGACAACTTAAAAAATTAAACGCATTAAACCCATTACCCTCAGTGCACTTCCTTTTGTATCGTCGTAATCTGCTTTTATGCCGTAGAGTACTTCACCGCCAAGTGTAAAATATTTGTTGATGGCATAAACACCATTAGCCGCAAAGTAATGGCTCACCTTAAAAATCTGGTCAATGTTTGGCGGTTGCTCCTGGTGCAGGTAACTGTATACAAGTGTAGACGACCATCTTTTATTCCATACAAAACTATAAGAAGCATAACCACCATAATAAAGGGGCATCGCAAGTGTAACGCTGTCTTTTGGAAAAGCTTCGTAGCTAAGTCCGCCAAAATCGTTTACAGATCCTTGTGTTCCTTTTCCAATTATAAAAAATATATTAACGGTGCGTTTCTTAATTCCAAACGGATTGAATTTCTGGTTGTCTTTTAAATTAAGTGTAAGTGAAGTTGTAACACCCCAGCCGGGCAAAGTTTTTTTGAAAGAATATTTTGAATCGGTATACACCATTTGCCGGTATACAACAGAGTTTACCCAGGTAACATTTTTAAATGAATAGGTGGGTTTAAATACAAACTCTGGCAATGCAGATTTAACTGCTGAAGCACCTGGCAGCGGGGTATAATCTGCTTTGGGTTCTTCTGCAGCAACTATAAGAGACCAATTATTTTTTAAAGCATGTGTCCAGCGTATTTGTGGTACACGTGAACCAGGCATTGAATTGGGCCCTTCCAAATCCAATGTATTGGGCGAGCCATTTACGTCGCCAAAATTTGTCCACGTCTGCCCTATTGTAAACTCGCCATAAGTTATATAAGCATGACGTAAACGAAAAAAGGTATTGGCGCCTTTCTGGCTGGAAAAAAAATCGGCTTCTAAAAAAGAAGAAACATTTTTACCAGCTTTTGGAAATTTAAAACTGAAACCAAGCCTGCTTTGATTGGCCGATATATGAAACCGCCGGAATTTTACATCTGTAATTTGTGTTGTAGGTATTTCTGATGTAATAAACACATCGTTATTAAAGACGTTGTTATTGTCTATGTATAATACAGGTTGAATAAACCCGGAAATTTTCATCTGCGAAAACTCAGTTGTAATTGTTGGCTTATCGGATGGATGATAACTTGTATCTAGATTGCTATTCCGTTTTAATGAATCGAAAGCAGTTTGTGAAAAGAGTGAAGCAGATGAGAAACACACAATGGCAAACAAAAGAAAAAACCTGGAACAATTTCTTAGCATTGATAAATACATAGTTTTGGATTGAAAATTATGCCGGCAGGTTAACTATCATGTTCCTAAGCAGTTTTTAATTAATGCCAGTTACCAGGTTTATCTTGTTTAAATTAATGTTTCTCTTTTTTGTGAATCAAAAATAAAGATAAGGAAAGGATTAGTATTATGCCTGGCAATATCAGCATCTGCAATGTTTTTTCCGAAGCCTCAATAATATCTACAAGTCCAAAAATAACCATTGTTAAAAGTATGGCTTCCCATACCAGTCCTTTTAGTTCGTGTATGGTATGAAGGTTCAACCACTTTGGTACTTTTCCTTCCATCTCATCTGGAAACACAAAAATTTTTGCAATGCCAAGACCGAATATCATAAATACAAGTGCTACCATAAAAGAATCCAGTGCCTCCAGCAAATGCAGGCCGGGCCGCAATTCTTTATTTGGCAAAAAGCCTGAACTAAAGAAAGCTGAATAACCATGAATACAATGCGCTACGCCTGCACCTATAAACGCCAAAGCATTTACCAGCAGAAAAAACACTACAATAATAAGTGCATACCTAATAGCGAGTACCTTTTTTAACATAAGCGCAAAATTTTATAGCATACATACATTATGCTGTATCCTGCAAAAGTGCACAAAAACTGTGGCTTATTATTGCCCTAATGGCATTTTCGCCATTATTTTTTTGCAGCAACTTTAAAACCCGAATTTTTAATTACAATCTTTACATTTTTTGCGGCAGCATGAAGTGTAGTTTCACCGGCATACTGTGTATTGTCGGGCAATGCGCTGTAGTTGAGACTAAACTCTACTTTATCATCGGCTTTGTCTATATAAGAGCTAACGCTCATTCCCAGCAACATCTTTTTTTCTTTGTCTATGGTAATAGAAAGCACATCTCCTTTCAAATTGTAATCAGGAAAACTGAGTTTGTATTTTTTACCGGGCTCAAGTGCCTGGATGGTTGTTTTACCTGAAGCATATATCTGTTGCAATTTTGCAGCATCGGGTGGCAGGTAGGTTTTAATAAGTTGATTGCACTTTTCCATATACTCCTTTATATCTTCTTTTTTATTCTCTACTATTTTGCCTTTCAATCCTCTTGCCTTCTTTTCTTCCGACGGAGCACCAACCTGTACTTTGTACAATTTTCCATCTACACCATAATAGCACTGGTTTTGTGTAGAAGACTTCTGTTCATCTTTCAGAAAAAGCGTGGTGGTTTCAATCCATTCATAACCCTTTATACTTGCTTTGCTATCGGCAAGGTTCTTTTTAATCATTGCAATATCATCCTGTATTTCGTTTGGTTTTTGTGCAATGGCAGATTGAAATAAAACTGCCAGCAGGAAAGCGGTGGTAGTGGCGTACTTAAACATATTGTGTTGTTTTAAAAGTTACGACAAAAATATTATTAAAATGAATGCCGGCATAACGCCGGCATTCACAAAAAATCATTTTACAGTTGTATGCTTGATGTTAACTGCATGTATTTTACCGTAAAATGGAAATGGTGACACGCAATTAATTGGCAATTATTTATTATGAGGAACTTTTGTTTTATCCAGTTCGCCAACGAATGGAATTTCATCCTGTATAGCCAAACGGATATTATTTTCAAGATAATCTTCTAACTGAAAAAATTTAGCGGCTTCTTTTCCGCCAAGTATTGCAGATGTTTTTGAAAAATATTTTTGCTGAAGCTGACCAAAACTGTTGTAAAGAGAAATTTTTTTGTTCATTAACTCAATTGCTTTTGCATCTGTTAATGTCTCGTAAGCATTGGCGTATTGTTCTATAAGTGCAATTCTTGCTTTACCGTATTTTTTCCTCTCAGCCTCATACTGGTCATACAAAGTCCAGAAGGCAGCGGATTTGGTTTCAGGAATAGTTAAATAAGCACTTACCAGTTCTTTCTTTTCTTTGCCATACATGGCCTGTATTAAATCTACATCTTCTTTGTTTGATTGGGCGAAAATAAACCCTGATTGAAGCGTTACCAGCAATAGGAAAGCAATTTTTTTGATTGTCTTGAGGCTCATAAGTTGATAATTTTAAGGTGATAAAAGAAGTGGGCAAATATTGGTTTTTTAGTTTTAATATTCTAATAAACTCTTTAAAATAATTCGTTAATGCCTGTTTTATTTTTGCATCAAATAAAATATATTTCCATCGTCTTTCCCCCTACCGGCTTTCCCCTTTAAAAAAAATCTGCCAGTTTTCATAAGGCCTGCTTTCATTTGCTGTATATGCTTTGGCTTCATTACTGTTTTGGGGAAAGTAATCGGGGCCACTCGGTTGTAAAACCCATGCGGTATGAAAGCCTGGCCAACCTTGTCTTAACTGATGTTCCATAGTTGCCTGGCACATGGCAAAATGCTTTCAGCGGCCGGTTGCGGTATGGATCGCTTACCTTTGCTTTTTGTTCACCCGAAAAATTCCCTCTTAAAAAATGCATGAGCAACTGCCCTTTATGTTAGCACTTGTGGCTGCAATTGTGCTAATAGAAATGCTTGCTACAAAATTGCGCATCGCTTACCCCGTACTATTAGTAGTAGCCGGCTTAATCATAAGTTTTTTGCCGGGCCTTCCTAAAGTGCAGGTAGACCCCAACATGATCTTTTTTATCTTTCTGCCCCCGCTTTTGTTTGAAGCCTGCTGGAGCATTTCTTTCAAAGAAATGAAAAAGTGGTGGCGCATCATTGGCAGTTTTGCTTTTTTAGTGGTTTTGTTTTCTGCTTTGGCTGTAGCAGTAGCTACCAGTTATTTCATTCCGGGTTTTACACTGGCCCTTGGTTTTTTGCTGGGCGGCATAGTATCTCCTCCTGATGCAGTGAGTACAGGCGCCATCATGAAATTTGTAAGAATACCAAAATCAATGGCGGCAATTTTAGAAGGAGAAAGCCTGCTTAATGATGCATCGTCATTAATTATTTTCAGGTTTGCTTTGGTTGCAGTGGGTACAGGCCAGTTTGTTTTTTCGCAAGCTATCACAACTTTTTCGTGGATGGTGACTGGCGGCATAGGCATTGGCCTTTTGTTTGGCTGGTTGTTTATGCAGGCGCATAAGCGGCTGCCAACTGATGCACCTTCTGATATTGTATTTACACTGATAGAGCCTTATTTCTTGTATTGGATTGCAGAACAGTTGCACAGTTCCGGCGTACTGGCTGTTGTGTGTGGTGGATTGTTTTTGTCTAACCGTCGCCTGTCGTTTCTTACCAGCGCAAGCCGCATTATGGGGTATAGTTTCTGGGAAGCCATGATTTTTATTCTCAACGGAATTGTGTTCATGCTTATCGGCCTTGAATTGCCGGAAGTAGTAGCAGGGCTGCATACAGATGGTATTCCACTACGCCAGGCTATTATTTATGGTGCTGCTGTAACAGGTATTTTAATACTCGCAAGAATAATCAGTTCTTATGTGGCACTTATTGCTACTATAATTTTCAGGCCAAGTGTTACACCTAACCGTGGAAACAGGAGAAGAATGTGGCGCATGCCATTGTTATTGGGCTGGACGGGCATGCGTGGTGTTGTTTCACTGGCAGCAGCTTTAGCCATTCCGTTAACCATTCAAAACGATCAGCCCTTTCCGCATCGCAACCTTATTTTGTTCATTACGTTTATTGTTATCCTTCTTACTTTATTGACACAAGGCCTTACCCTTCCGTATTTTATTAAGCATACAAGCGTTTTCGATTATTCGGGTGAACTAAAAGAAGAAGAAGCCAGGCTGAAAGTAAAAAACCAACTGGTTACAGAAACAGTACGGCTGCTAAAAGAAAAACAGGAAGATGGCGTAATTAAAGATGCTCATTTGCAAAAGATGTTAGAGCAATGGGAACATAAAATAAGCCACCCGGAGAATTTAAAAATGAAAGAAGAAACCAAAGCTTCTTACCTCGAGCTACTAGAAAAACAAAGACAATTTTTAACCATGCTGAGCAAAGATCCGGAACTGCACGAAGACGTTATAAGATGGCAGGTATACCAGATAGACCTGGAAGAAGAAAGGATAAAACTTTTATAAGCTTCATCCTTTCTATATAAATGGGTTACCGTAAAACTTTTTTATTCATTTTTTGCACACCGTTTGGTTGTACAATTACAACGTGCAAAAAAAATATACCTGTTGGCCTATACCATAAAACTGATAACAACAGTTGCAATATTAATAAGCACAGCCAGTATAAATGCAGGTATAGTATAGCGGGTTGATTGTGCTGCAAGGTTTAACGTAATAACAAGTACCAGAGAAATCATTGTAGCAAGTATAAGGCTAAACAAAGCCCCGTTCATTAATACAATAGCCAGCGTAACCGGAAAAATTACAGCAGCCATAGAAATGATAGAAGCGCCAGTCCATGCAATATGGTAGTTGGCTTCCTGGTAATCTGTCCAGTTTACAAAACTTTTAAACCATGAAGTTTTTGCCTGCGGCAAAGTTTGCTGAATAGCATTACCCTGTGGTGCAATAGTATATTCCATAACAAATATTTTATACTGCAAATCTCTACAGAATTGATTGCACGCAACATGACCAGGCTTAACAGGAGACATGATTTTAGTTAGGCAGGTGCTGCAATTGGTTTTTGTACAAGGTATTGCAGCAATGCTTTATTAAACCGCTAACCTTTGGGCAACCCCGCAAAGCCCTGCTTTTTTTAAAAGATAATATTGATATTGAATTACTAAAATTAAATTAACTTGCTTCAGCTTTTAAATAGGGATAATGAACTGCTTTTTTTGGAGAACCCATTCTTTTTAAATGCCTTATTGTAAACTATAGTGCTACTTATACAGGTAAAACCCGATTATCAATTATACAACCAAAACAGTTTATGAAAAAAGTTACAAACATCATTTATTGGTTACCGTTAGTTGTTCTTGCATTTTCCTGCAGTCCATCATTAAAAGTAAGCAGCGATTACGACAAGGCTGTAAACTTTACCGGTTACAAAACATTTAGCGTATATCATTTAAAAACCACCGGCAGTGTAAGTCAGCTAAATGCAGACCGCATAGTAAACGCTATTAATGCCGACATGACATCTAAAGGGTTTACTGCAACAGAAAACAACCCCGACCTGATGATAAATGCCGTAACAATTTTAAAAGATAAGCAACAGGTAACAGCTACTACCAATTACTACGGCTATGGCGGCATGTACAGGCCTTACGGTTATTGGGGCACAGGCATGGTAGGCAGCAACACTTCTGTTAATACCTATACTTACAAAGACGGCACATTGCAGATAGATATAGTTGATAGCAAAACACAGAAGATGATTTGGCAGGGAACCGGCAATGCAGAAATTGATAAAGCACCAAAAGACCCGGATGCAATGATTACGAATGCAGTTGCAAAAATACTGGCCAACTTTCCTCCAGGAAAATCTAAATAAATTTTCCTGACGCAGTATTAAGATAATGCTGCCCGTTTATTAATTAACCAGCTATGGAATATTGCAGGATTGGTTATAATGCCTGCTATAAACTAATGCAAACCCTGCCGTTTTTACCTGCAAAGGGTAAAGCTGTGCCTGCCGGAGGGCATTGGAGATACTTTTGTTTCCCAAAAGCAAACCCCGCTTTTATAGAATAATTTCTAGCGGTATAAAAATTGATATCAAATTAAATAGTTGCAACAAGTAAAACAGTAATTTTAGCGCCTTATCAGGAAATCTATGCGATAACCTGATCATCATCAATCACTATTAAATAAAACGACATTCATGAAACACTTGTTAGTAACCGTTATAGCTTCATCAGGCATTGTTTTGCTGGCATCCTGTAGCCACAGTAAGCAATTGATAGCTGCAAAAGACGCAGAAATTTCTTCATTAAACAGCCAGTTGAGTGCTGCAAATGCTAAACTTGCAGACGGCGAAAAAACAATTGCACAACTAAAAACTGAAAACACGGCATACGGAAAGGAAGCAGAAGACTGCCGTAAAACAAAAGCTGCTATTGCCGAAAAATTCGACAACCTTAATAAAAACCTGGCAGAACAAGGCCTTTCCCTGCAAAAAATCCGCGACAAGGCAGCCGATGCTATTAGCAAGTTTGAAGATGCAGGTGCTACTGTAACTTATAAGAATGGTTTGGTGCACATCAATTTTGAAGACAGGTTTTTTTTCAAAAAAAACAGCGCAGTTGTAGGAGTAAAAGGAAGGGAAGCATTGAATACAGTTGCACAGGTAATGCGTGACAATCCCAATATAACGGCTATCGTTGTGGGCAATACAGATACATTGTCTATTAAAGGTGTGGCAGACAACTGGACGCTTAGTACAGAAAGAGCAAACGCTGTTGTAAGGGTGTTGGACAATGTATATTATATCAATCCTGCAAGACTTACGGCAGCAGGCAGGAGCAAATTTAACCCCATAGCAAGCAATGATACTGAAGAAGGCCGCATGAAAAACAGGCGTATCGAAATTATTCTTAACCCCGATCTTTCAAGATTATGGGATATGATGGAAAAATAAAAGCTTTGTCTGACAGCAATTAATTGTAAAAGCAATTTAAATAGAATCTTATGACAACGAACTACAAAGAACACTCATTTAAACACGTGGTAAAGAAATTGGTGATTACTGCTACAGCACTGCTGTTGCTTATAGTTAATGTTGATGCGCAAAGAGGAGGCCGTGGTGGCAGCGGCGGTGGTGGCGGTGGTGGAAATCGCGGAGGCAGTACCGGTAACCGCGGTGGTGGCGGTGCAGCTACAAACCGTGGAGGCGCAAACGTTAGCAGGCCTTCTACACCATCAAGAAACAACACTTCTAATGTTGGCAATAGAAACAATAATAGCATTGGCGACAGGAGTAACAACTCCGGTAACAGAAACAACAACATTGGCAACAATTCCGGCAACAGGAATAATATTGGCAACAATAACAAAGTAAACATTGATAACAGCAGGAAGAATGTAAACATCAATGTAGACAACAGCAAAAACATAAGGATAAACAACAGCCACAATACTACAGTAAGGCGCAATGTTAACAGGCCGTATGTAAGGCCACCTTATCATTATGGCGGTCACAGGTACTATTGCTATCATCCATATGTTTATCATCCATATCGTCCGTTTTATTGGGGGCCGGTATGGCATCCATGGGGCTTTTTTATTGCCACACTTGCCACAACCGCTATCATTGTAAGTGTACAGAGCCAGCAATATCATTACGACCAGGGCGTGTATTATGTAGCAGGCAATGGTGGTTACACCGTTGTACAGGCGCCTATAGGTGCAACCATTACTACCCTTCCTGCTAATACGCAAACGGTACAGGTAACCGAAACTGTAAACAATTATTACTATGGTGGTACTTATTATGAGAAATCTGCCAAAGGTTATACTGTTGTTGCACCAACAGCAGGCACTATAGTAGAAAACCTGCCAGAAGGTGGCGAAGAAGTTACCATTGGTGAACAGAAATACGTAAAGGTGGGCGAAACATATTATCAGCCCATACAAAAGGATGGCAAAGACGTGTACGAAGTTGCGCAGGTAGAAGATGATAAATAATTGCTTTTAACCACGGAGACACGATGGACACAAAGCAGCACAGAAGTTAACGATAAAATATAATGCCCTTGAATTAAGGTAAAAATTATTGAACCGGCATTAGTAATACTATTGATCTTCTGTTGCCCGTCCGAACGCCAGCCCGAAAGATTCATTCTGGCGGGGCGTTAGCCGGGCGGGCGTCGCACACTTCTACTGAATATCTTTATTGAGCAATACAAAACGAAAAAGCTTCACTATTAAGTGAAGCTTTTTCGTTTCAGTAATATTATATCTTTTGATTGGGCTAAAGCCCATTGAAGAACACAGACCTCATCCCCCGCATAAAGGCGAGGGTTAATTGCGAGTGCAAAAGATTACGATGTTGCTATTACAAACAATGTAACCCACGGCTTCAGCCGTGGGAATGAAACCACAACGAGCTTAACGGGCTTTAGCCCAATACAACAAGTAACTACTTGCTATCTCCAACACTACCAGTTTTTACTTTACCTGCCCGATTGTAGCAACCAATAAAAACACCCTGAGTAGTAACAACACTTTCTGTAAGTGTAAATGCCGCAGGAATAGATCCGTTGCCAAAAAGCTTTTTTCCTTTACCCAAAGTAAGCGGATGAATTTTTAGCCTTAGTTCATCTACAAGATCATTCTTTAACAGCAACTGCACCAGTTCACTACTGCCCCAAACATGCAAGTCGCGGCCTTTAGATTTTTTGAGTTTTTTTATATCTGCTACTGTTTTTATTACTACCGATGTTTTCCAACCGGTAACCAGCGGATTTGTTTTTTTCATTTTTTTTGAGAACACGTATTTTGTTCCCTCATTAATACCGGGCCAGAAGTCGCCATGGTATGGCCAATAGTTTGCCCATATTGTAAATGTTTTTCTGCCCAAAAGATAATCAGCGGGCATCGACAATTCTTTTCGTACTGCTTTGCCGTACGCTTCATCGCTATAAACTGCCGTCCATCCTCCATATTTAAAGCCACCAGATACATCCTCTTTAGGTCCGCCCGGCGCCTGCATTACTCCATCTAATGAAATCATTGATAACACGATTATTTTTCTCATACGCTTTTAAGTTTATTCCTTTAATAGATTTGCTATAATTCAAATCTCGTGAATATATTTCTTTTGATTAGAGTGAGAATACGACAATTGTAGTGGCGAAATGCGACAGGTATTAATAGCTTTAGTTAACTATATTGATGTACTGCAGGACTTCCATACTCAATGATGGCAAGTCAAAACCCTTTCTCTGCAAATAAATTACCAGCATGCCAGTCTTTGTTGCCTGCTCCGGCGTACTAAACGGAACCAATCCTTGTATTACTGGTATATGAGGTTGTAATATTTTCTTGCCCCCTGGCCTTGTATCTTCTATTAAATAACCAAACCCTTTTGGATATCCGTAATCTTCGCTCTTAATTATCGTTAGCGTAATATCTGTTTTGGTATAAGCTGAAGCACTCAGCTTATACTCGCTGATTTCAATTGGTGTAATGCTAAAGTCTGCTGGTATTTCCTTGCATGAAGTTTTAAGGGTTCCTGACAGAATTATTGCCTGCGACCCGGTTTTAAGATTTGCTGCAAGTTCAGAACATGGTTTTAAAAGCCCTTTTTCATCAGAAAGAATTTCAAACCCGTCGTCCGTTTCAATTACAATTCCAAAAATATTTTTTACAGATTCTGTTTGGGGGCTATTGCATCCGCAGCTATCTGTCTCTGTATGCTTGCGGCACCCAAAACCAATTACAATACATGCAACAAGAATTGTGGTTAGTTTTTTCACCTTTACTTATTCTTCTCTGAAGATACAATAAAAACGAAGGGCAAAGCTTTCAACCTAATCCTTAAAATAAACCCTCGTATCAAAAGGGAAAACTGTCCACGGCGATTTTCTTGTATCAGCATGCCTGTATTTTTGGTAAAGGGTCTCACTGCATTCAATCCTAATTCTTACTTCATCTGCCTTTGTTCCATTTGTAGTGTCTTTAACTGAAACAGTTGCGTGGAATTTTTCGTTTGAAAAACGTATAGGAATTTCTTTATTAATAGCTTCCAGTGCATTTACTTCAGGAGCTGAACTGGCTTCTTTCTTTACAAAAAGATCGAAATAGCCAGGGTATGTATGAGCAGTTGGCTTAAAAAGAAAAAGAAAATTAGGATCTGTTTGTATACTGTCTTCAAAGAAAATATACTCGGTATACATTTCAAAAGAGAAATACTGGCTGCGACATTTCAAGGGATGTTTTTGTGCCACTGCAAGCAGTTTTTCCATGTCAAAATCGTACCACATGTTTTTATAATTAGCAATCCCCTGCTGAGGAAAGATTAGCAAAGGAACTTCCATCAATTCCTTTCCCTTTACCACGTAAATGCTTACAGAAGAATCTTCCATTTGCAATTTTGGATGAAAATCTTTTAGCTTCCACGTCTTTTTTATTGCATTTAGTTCTGCAATATTGTTAACGTAAAAATTATAGGGAGAACGTCCATCCGTAGTTGTGGTGCGGCTTGCTATACTGATAATCATATAGCTGGTATCAAATACCTGGTCTTTAAAAGGCCGTATTGGCTGGCCATTAGAAATAAAACACAATGCACACAAAAGAAAGCAGGGCAAAATTTTTGAAATCATAGTTCACGTAAAAGCTTTATAGTTATACCTATCTGCCCAAGGTGATACACATCGTGATGAATAATCCCTTCCATTAAATACTTAAAATTATAGTCGGTGTCGCGGAACCTTGTTTCCAGGTATTCATCATCATGATTGCGAATTAAATTAATTAAATCCTGCGTACTGTGGTACAATGCAGATTTTAATGTAGTCCAACCAATTTTTTGCAATGCTGCATTTCCCTTCCAGTCATCGGGGCTTTCCATTAATTCTGTTTTACCGCCATTATACCTTAGTATGCATTCTTTTCTCCACTCCAGCATATGCGATACATGTTCGGCTACGCTGTGTATTGAAGGAATTGGTTTTTTAAACGCATCATCATCCGAAATATTTTCCAACTTATCCTTAAAGCTTTGGTCGAACCATAATGAGCCTTCCTGGATTTCATTCAACTGCCGTACAAAATTCTCAATTAAAATTTTTGCCATTATTGAATTAAAGTTCTGTTAGTGTTACGTTTAAAAATTAGTGCTGAAAAGAAATTATTTGGCCCCTGAAATCTTTACATCTGCAAAATATCCTTCTGTTCCACCATCAACCCAAAGTGCAATACTTCCTGTAGCATTTGGCCCAAGCTTCATATCATTAACAATAAGGCATGGCTGTTTGCTGTTGTTTACAAAAAGCTTTGCCTGGTTGTCGAGAACAATAATTTTTAATGTTATCCATTCATTCAGCCCCATGTCTGCATAAGATTCATATTGTTCCGGTGCTTCTTTTCTAAGTCTTGAAAATGGATAATCGGGAAATGAAAAATATTGTACTGAATGATTTCTTCTTACCTGGTCGCTGGCCCTTCCATTTGTAGGACGTATATAGATGCTCTCAAATTTAGAGAGGCTATCATTAACCCGGAATGCGATGCCAATAAAGCCCCTTGCAGATGGTGCTGCATTGGGAAGCAACCTGCTTAATACCTTTACTTCAATGGTACCGTTTTTAAATGCAGTACCTTTTAGCTTAACAAAAGTTGGCGCATCTGCAAAATTTACGGTAGAATCTTTTATCACTTTTACAACTTCTTTGCCCATCAACTTTTCAATTGACATTGATACATTAACTGCTTCAAGTTTGTTTTTGTCAAATTTAATTGACTGTGCGTATAACGCAGATGAACACGCAAAGCAAGTAATGAATATTGTTACAATAATATTTTTCATCGATAGATTTTTAAAGAATGAAGGGCACTGCTATTTTTCATACAACTTAATTATCCATTGGTACATTTTTTTGTTTGCAGCTTTTGCCATCTGTGAAGGAAAGAAATTAAAAGCATGCGGACTTTCCGGATAAACTGCAAGCGAAGTTTTATTGCCCGCAATTCTCCATCTTGCTTCCATAAAATAAGTATCATCTAACAAAGGATCTGCAGTACCAACTGTAAATAATGCAGGTGGTAAATTTTTCAGATCTGCATACAATGGTGAATATTGAGGGTCCCGCAACTGCTCGTTGCTAAAACCATGAAATACCAGTTCATACGTTTCATCCAGGTATTTCTTATTAATGAGAAGCGTACTGTCGGTTGCCATTCTGCAAGATGGTGTACGTGAAAGATCATAACAACCATAGATTAGGTTTACGCCCCTTACTTTATTAATAGCGTGAAGGGAATCTCTTATGTAGATTGTGGTTACAGCGCTTAAATGTCCGCCGGCTGAAGCACCAGAAATAAATAATTTTTCTGTGCCAAACTCTTTCAGTGCATTATTCACCAACCATTTTGCAGCGGCCTTACAATCATTTATACAGGCAGGAAAAGGACTCTCTGGCGCCAGGCGATAATCGACACTTACAATTGCTATTTTACATGCCCTTGCCATGTTATCGTTAAAAACATCATCACTTGCAGCTGTTCCCATAGACCATCCGCCTCCATGAATAACCAGCATTACAGCACGAACTGTATCGGGTTTAAAAATTCTCAGCGGAAGATTTCCCGCAGGCCCCGGAATATTTTTTACAAAAGGTTGCAGTAAGGGCTTTTGAGGATTGTTTTGTGTCATAGAATTGCGAGCAGCAGCCAAACCTTCTTTGGTTAAGATAGATGCCGTTTGCATTTGTGTAAGTTGCGCAAGCTCTTTATTAAAGGCCCTCGCTTCCGGCAGGTAGGCAGAATAATCTTCATTGGCATTTGTTTGCTGAGAGAATGCATGATTTGTGTATAATAAAAGTAACGGGAGGATGCAAAAGAAAAAAAGGCTCTTTTTCATAACGCCATTGATTTAATAGAAGGTGAGTAATGGGTTTTGCGAAAGTGAATATAAAAATATATTTGCTTATTGGCGGAGGTTCTTTGAGGAGAGATTGTTGATTTGTACTGATGATGATCAATTAAGGTTTCGGTCTTTATCTAAGGATTTATGTCTTACAGTGACTTTTAGTAGTGAAAAAAAAGCATTTTGTAATAGAACCGATGCTGGTGCCAGAAGACAAACTACCACTATTAGTTCAACAAAAAAAACAAGTGAATACCAACCGTCTGTTGACGGTTCAGGAATCCTCACTAAATATGAAATGTAACTGAATGCAATAAAATAAACTATTAACACAGTATATGTGAATAGGTATGTCCACTTTGCTCTTATTTTCTTTACCACCTTGTAATAAACAGCCACAAAAAATGGGAAGATGATAAATGGCCCTAATAACATTAATTCAAACATAGTGATAAGTAATGTCCAAAATTGATAATTTACTGCTAAGGCAGAAATCTATAATTTTTAGCCCGGCTATAGGTATTAATTTATGAATACAGGTACTAAAACTAGTGAAACAAACCCCGCAATAATTAAGGTTGTAATGAAAATTTTTCGCCTTATTTTCAAATACAATTTTATCGGCTTTGTCAATAAAAGTATTGTTGAAAAAACCGCTAAAGCAAGCAACAAGATTCTTTCTAAATCCAGAAATTTCTTAATGCCCATATACTCTCCTATGATTAAACTTTTAATAAGCCCACTTATTAGCAATACCGAAAAAAATAAATACATAGTGACATTTAAAGCCCATCCCATTTTACTCTTAAACGCAAAAAGGGAGAAACAAACAACAGGCATTAATGTCAACAATAAGCCCAATAGATATGCAAACACAGGGAGATGTCGATAATCGTGAAGAAAGCTCCAGATTGTTACTGAAAAAACACAAGAGAAGATTATAAAAACAAGTAAAAGTATTTTGAACAGGTCACGTTGTCTTATAGTTTCCCGGTCTACTTCTTGAATGGGGGCTAAAATATTGGACATAGAATTATAGCGAAAGAATATTTTTTCAAAAAAGTGGTTTTCAATAATTTGGTAAAGTATAGGCTTCATCGAAACACCCCTTACGTACAAGATCATACGTAACCCAAAAAAATCCATTGTCCCCATTTTCTGCCCCCCATGAATTTTGAGCTTTAAACATTTTTCTTTTTTCATCAAAACCTATTATACATACTGAATGCTTACCTAAGATATTGCCACTATTCTCAACCCACATTCCTCTTCCATGATACCACATTGTTTCAAATGCATCTGTTACTTTAAAACCAACTACGATTGGCGTTCTTCCACCCAGTAAAATATTTTTCATTAAATCTACATCCTTAGGATCAACTGCCAGCCATCTTAATGGAATAACCCGCTGCTCGCCTTCAGCAATTTGATCCCCATTAGGAAGCGGCGTACAAATCCCATCTACATATGGCATGCTTTTAATAGAACAAACACCTTTAAAACGCAATAAATTTAATGCATAAATAATGGGCAAGCCTGTATTGCAGTTTCTGTCACCAAACCATTTAAGAAAATTGTAAACATAAGCGGGGCTTCCTTCATTACTATCATTCCATTGAGTAGACACGCCTCCATATTTAAAAGTGCTATGCAAAATGTATCCTACGGCCCAACCAACGCATGATGACATTCTACCTTGGTCTTTTACGGGAGGGGTATTGATGAAAAATGAATCTGGAAATGAGGTGATCCTATACTCTTCAGCCAGCTTATAATGAGCCAGGCTTGAAAACTTTTTATTTCCGATCAGTATTGCCCCAAACCCATTTTTATTTTGGGCAACTATACTTAAACAATAGAGTATAGTAATAAAGAATACAAGCAAATTCTTTTTCATAGTTAAAATCGAATTTAATATAAATTGAACTTTTTTGCGTTACACTTTTATAACTTGTTCAGGCTATTGTAGTAAAGTAATAAGCTAAACATGCATTATAGATATAGATCTACTTTAAGCCTGGGACTTGTTATTTTAATTTCGCTTGGAAAACGGTTTTGGATGTTTACAGATATAGGTTTGGCTATAAAAGTCTCTTTTTCTGTTTTAGTTATCTTTTGCCCATTATCACAATCTTCAAACTCCTTTTTGTATACTATTTTTCCAGTGGATATATTATAATCAAACTGTTGCCAATATTCACAAAGCTTACCGTAATATGATGTATGACCGATCAATTGAAATGTATTATTCTGAAACCTGTATTTATCGGTATAATTCCATTTCCAACTGCTTCCTCCTTCAAAATAAATATTAAGTAATCCATTTTTGATTTCCACATCACCAAATGGGTCACCCATCATTCCACCTTCCTGGCTTTTTAAAATCGCATTTCTTGATTTCATCCAAACCTCCCATTTATTTTGAACTTTTCTGAATATCCAAAGTTCTCTTACAGTTCCGTCTTCAGTTGTATCCTTAGTATTAAATACAATTGCCTTTTCACTATGCCATCTTTATCTAAGTCACCAGTAGCACCTCCTATTGAATCTAACCCATAAGGATGAAATATGTTCTGTGCGGAACTTTGCAGAAAAGCAATTGTTAGTATAAGTAAAAAGAATGGTTTCATTTGTTGTAAATAAAAATTATGGTTTACCCAATTAGACGGCCTACCGCCCAGCTTAAAATTGCATAAAGCAGCATTAACCACTATTTAAAAACATAGATAGCTATCCCCACTATCACAAAGCCAAGCAACATTGCTATTTTGCCCAGTTTTGCCATTTTCTGTAATTGGGCTTCGGCATCACCATTAATGGCTTTTTTCGCCATGCCACCCATTACTCCAAGTAATGCAGCAAGTACTATTACCAGGAATAATTTCAACATTAGAAATGGCATTGATGGAAGCATTTTCCAATAAGGTGAAATCAGGTACAACCCAGATAGAATCAACAAACCCAATCCTACATGCCCCATCCTGCTTAACACTAAGGAGTGCAAACGAAACTTGATAGATTCCTCTTTTGTCATTTTAGATGTTACAGAGGCAAGGAATGCATGGGCGAAACTTGTTCCAAGTCCCATGGTTAATCCAATAAAATGTAAGAATAGCATAATTTCTCTCATGAACTACGGTTTTATTGTTGTGAATATTTTTGTAAACACAGGGATTTTTGCACAAAGCGTTTTCTAAGATAGCAATTAACGTTCAGGAATTGCTGGGCTGTAAATAAATAAACTGAATTTCTTTTTTACCACTCTTAATTTTGAAGCGTTTCTGTATTGCTTATGAATAAAGATTCGTTGCGGATTGCTCAATATAAAACCAACCCTGCTCTAACCCTTGCTTAGCGGTTGTGCTTCTTTTCGGTCGGTTAATTTGAGTGCTAAGTAAAGAGATTTCTGAACTTTACAAGAATCACCAGGGGATAGCCAGCCCAAAACAAAAAAATCGGTACCTGGAACAATATAAATTCCCGAACACCACCTTTCCAATCTTTTGTAATGGCATAACAGATGAGTGTAGTTAAAGAATGGATAATTAGAAATACTACGCCAACCCTGAAAGTCTGCGGAAATAGTAAAAGTATACCACCTATCCCCAAAAACAATGACAACAACTGAATAGCCAACAGTGAAAAGTTAGCTTTACTATAAAGCAATCCGGTTTCTGGTTTCTTTACCCATACATACGAATTATAAACAGATGCTGCACTGGCAATTATAATCAGTATTGTGCTTATTACTTTTACCATGGCTTTATTGTGGAATTTGCTCTATTAAAATTTTATTTCCCGCTTTGTCGTAGTAAGTGCAGGTCATCTTATCCATGCTAACAGCCCATTTTTCAATACCCGATTTTGCACAGTCGTTACAAAAAGTCAGGTAATCTGTTTTACCTTGTTGATGTGCTTTAATGTCTTTTTTAAACTGTTCGGAGTTTGAGACCTTAGCAATTGTTAAAGCATCATATTTAGCAACTGATGAAGTTTTATAATCGTTCGCACCGTAATAGTCGGTACGACCGTCGGTTACAAAAGTTTCATAACGGGCAACGCCTAACTTTTTGATGTCCTGAATGTATGCTGGAAAGTCAGCACCTGACTTTACTTTGCTGTGCGCAGCTTTGATTTGTTCTAGTGTAAACATTTGTTTCGATTTTTAATTGTTGTGCATAATTGCAATGCAAAAGTGCGGCAACCAAAAATCGTGTCATTGTAAAAAATCGTTTTTCTACAAAAAGCGTTTAAATTGTTCGGGAGTATCGCCCGTAAACTGTTTGAAATCTTTTATAAAATGGGCCTGGTCGAAGAAATTATTTTCGTAGCAAATGTCTATCAACGATTTTGTTTCGCTCAGGCTGTCAAGAACAGTGTTAAAACGAATAATTGAAGCAAATTTTTTGGGCGTGGTGCCGACAACTTTCCTAAAACGTTTCTCAAACGGGCTTTGACTGATAAACAGTTTTTCATTTAACTCTTTAATGCGGATAGCCCCTTTGGATTGATAAATGAGTTTTACGGCTTCAACAATCAGTTTGTCTGCCTTAATATCTTTTAGCTCAGAGAGCAGAAACTGCTCAACAATTTTTATTCGTTGCTTGTCTGTAAAAACAGCAGCTAATTTTTCTTCTACTTCGTTTACTTTGTGTTTTTCAAAAATATCGTCCAATGAAATAATTAAATCAAAAAGTTCATTTGCTGGGCGTGAAGAAAAATGCGTAAAACCTATATCGCTAAAATAAACCAGGATGGTTCCGATGTTACTAGAATTTTTAAAGACCCTATAACCATCAGCAATGCCTGTAATTCCTGCCGATGTCATCTTGTTTAAAGTATTGTCTTTAATGGATGCAATTTGTCCCCGATACTGAAATCCCATAACAAGCCCCGATGATGGCAACACTTTGTATTCACTCTCCTGGTCCATCTCAGACACCACATAGTATTTTATGTAGTCCTTTAATTTGCCTGTTGGAAAGTATTTGTCAAATTTCATTTCTGTGCGTTGCTATTGTTTTCAGAGCCTGCTTACTTTTCAACAAGATCTTATTGTTTAACAGCCATAGCTTACCTGTGCGTTCGATCTGTTATTCTCCAATTAATTGTTTGAATGAAGCGCCACTAAATTTCCTTCAGTATCATTAAAGAATGCCATAAACCCATTTTGTCCAATGGAAGTCTTTGGCATAGTAATTTTTCCGCCTGCTTTTTCTATTCTATCTAATACATTTTGCAGATCTGGATTTGCGTTTAAATAAATGATAGATCCGGTTAAACTTGGGGTGTGCACAGGGCTTTTGGCTAGGCCACCGGCAACTTTTGCATTCATTGGGTCGAAAGGAAACATTGCATACTGCATTCCAGGCATCTCCATTTCTTCCATTTTAATTTCAAAAATAGTTTCATAAAATTTTTTTGCCCTTGAAATATCAATAGCAGGGATTTCAAACCAGTTAACCGCATTTGTACCGGGTCCCATTTTATCGTTCATAATTTTTATTTTAAGTTAGGTATTAAGGTAAGAAAAATTATTATCTAAACTTGCAGCCTTTTTAAGAATGACGCACAACGTTTCTATTGTCGAATATACGAATCTCTCTCAAATATGAATTCTTGTTGCTAAACGTAAAGAAAACCAGAGAAGTTGACGATCCCATGTTACAAAATGAGACGAAAACCGGCGGCAATAATTTGCGCAAAGATTGACGTTTGTAATGGTAATCATGTACACGTTGTTTATTACAAATAAATATTAGATGAACGAAATTATTAACATATTCAATTTAAACGTGTGTGTATATGCGTTATAAATAAACTACTACAAATCCAACTTAATAATATTTACTAATCGCTTGCTAAGATGCGCAAAGCCTCTAAATTAATCTTCAATAAGGCTTTAATTCTTTCTGACAGTGTTGCCTAGTCCGGACTAAAAATAACAAGGTAAGACACAGATGCTGAACTGTGTAATAACTTATATGCTTTCAACAAAACATAAAACCTACACAATGAAAAAAGTATTAAGCATCTTCATCATTTCAATTGTACTTACCACTTTATCCTGCAGTAAGCAAACTATTAAGCAGGATGTTCAAAGCCCTATTACTACTAATACTAACATTAAATCCGGATCTACCGGTATAACACTTGCTGATGCAAGTACATTGGCTATAAAATATTTGCAAAGTAAAAACTTTAATACAACAATTACTTTAAAGAATGCGCAAACTATTATTAAAAACGGTGTCCCTTATTTTCATGTAATTAATGCAAATGCTGGCTTCGTAATACTATCTGCTGATTCTATGTACATGCCTTTGTTAGCTTATGATAGTGCAAGTAATTTCTCGTTAGCTGCTGAAAGTATAAACCCTGGTCTTATTAACTGGTTTAACAAACATGGCCAGGAGCTTGATTTTGTGCGAAACAATAAAAGCGCTTATGTAGATACTATAGCTAAAAACAATAAAATATTGTGGAAGGCAATGGATGCTATAACATCCGCTGGATTAAATACTCAAATTACTAATACTAGTCGTGCTAATCCATCTAATGCAGATGTATTACCTCCTGAAGTTATTTCGGCAACACCTGTTACAGATTACACTATTTCAAACATTGGTCCTTTGTGCAGGATATTTTGGGGACAAGACTATCCTTTTAATTTTTATTGTCCAACAGTAACTAATGGTTTATCTGGCTACGGTAATCATGCACCAGCAGGTTGCGTACCAGTAGCGATGGCACAGATTGCTTACTTCTGGAAGTATCCTACAACTTATAATTGGGCAAGTATGCCGCTAAATAAGACAGCAGCTCTTTTTTCTCCAGTTACCGATGCTAGTAAGTTGATAAGCGACATCGGTGTAAGATTAGGTACGGTTTATTCCGCTTCTAGTGGAGGTTCAGATGAAAGTAAAGTAGCTGGAGCCTTTTTAGGGATGGGTTATAAATCAGCAACCAATACAGCATCCTTAACAACACAAGCATGGTCCGGAGCTAATAATGGTGGAACTTTCTCAGGTTTAATAAACAATGAAATACAAACATACAAACGACCTCTTATAGTTTCCGGGTTTCCAGTTTATACAAGTGTATTCGGTTTGGGCATATTACCATCTCCCGGAGCTGATGGACATGCATGGGTTTGTGATGGTAGTAATATGACTACTATTTCTTACGGTACACAGTATGTATACCACCAGGGAGGACAAATAGTTACCAGCACTGTCTATAGCAGCATACAATCTATGTCCCTTTTACACATGAATTGGGGATGGTATGATGATGTAAATGGTGTAACTGCTGCAAATAACGGATGGTATAACTGTAGTGGAAATTATACGCAAGCAAATTCAAGTTCCAGTAACTATCAATACTTTCAAATTATTACATATAACATACATACATAAATTAAAATCAAAACTTATAAGTAAGGTAAATGCAACAATTAAGCTAAGTATTAATTGTTGCATTTATTAACTTTTCAAAAAAAGATCAATCTAAAATAATTTTTAATTTTATAAAACAACTTCTTAAGAATATGAAATCAGATCGTTTTATACCCGTAAAATTCAATGCGCATTTCTTTCTGTACATGTTATGTGCGATTACAACCTTTTATTTATTACCGTCTTGCCATAAAGCAATTATGAGAGATGAAAATCCTCCCGTTCCAAGAAGAACGTTTCTTATTGGTAATGTTTGGGGTGCTCCAACAATGAATAGCATTAGTTCGCTTTCTACAGGAACTCCCGTTTCTTATAAAGGAACAGCTGCTGATTCCATCATCTTTAACTGGACCATTAACCCTAATGTTTATATTTATGGTATCAATTCTTTTATTGGTGGTAAAAATGTACAACATAATATTAACAGGATAGGTCAATGCTCTTTTACCACTGCATTAGGCAATGATACTACTACTATTGCTTTTGATACAATAATGCTGGGTTCTCCCTGGAAACAAGGTTATTCAGACACTTTGTTTGTTACAAAAACATCTCCTACTCAACTGGTGTTTACAGTAAGATATTCTTTGCCCAGCGGGAGCGGTGTTGAAATTGATACTTTTCATACTGTACGTATTTTTTAATTTTTATTTTATGCAACACTCAAGTCTAAATAAAACAAATACACTGGCAATCGTTATTGCAATTTTGTCAATATCTGCAATAACCATTATTCTGCCATCATGTAAAAAAAACAGGGTATGTGGATGTACTGTACCCCTTCCTACTCCCAGGGTTTTTTACCTTCTCGATAATAAATGGAGATTATCTACAGCAACAAGTATTGATTCACTCTCTACAGGTACACTTATAAAATATACAGGAACTGCGGCTGATTCTATTA
This sequence comes from Chitinophagaceae bacterium, assembly GCA_044227095.1. Lineage (GTDB taxonomy): Bacteria > Bacteroidota > Bacteroidia > Chitinophagales > Chitinophagaceae > JACMLD01. The sequence goes on from JBGAFV010000001.1 coordinate 4,317,559, forward strand.
GATTTACCGGAAGTTCACTTAATAGTATTGTAGATACTATTATCAATTATATTGGCGACAAAAATATTAATGCTGTTTCAAGAATAGGTTACAATATAACAGTTTCTGTTGCAGATACGACTGTTATAGCTGCAGATACTTTTATGCTGTCTAAGCCGTGGAAAAATGGTTATTCAGATACTTTGTTTATTACAAAAACATCTCCCACCCAATTGGTGTTTAAAGTAAGATATTCTTTACCTACAGGTAGTGGTGTTGAAATTGATACTTTTCATACAGTGCGTACTTTTTAGTGAGTACAATAATTCCTTTACAGTGAACCGCTGCATTTTATTACTAAACGATAAAATATAACAGAAGGGATCTCCTGAAAAAGTATGGTGCTATTACTACACTTCCTGCGGCTCAATCTCCACGGGTTGCTTACAGCACGACAATGCGGAGTGGCTATTTTTTTATTTCTCGCCCGCCTGAATAACAAAGTCGGGCAGGCAAAGAGCGCAAAGGAGCAGCGCAAAGAATTTTCGAGGCTATTCTTTTTATTTCTCGCCCGCCTGAATGACAAAGTCGGGCAGGCAAAGAACGCAAAGGTGCAGCGCAAAGAACTTTCGTTTTTTGTCATCCCGACGAAGGAGGGATCTTCGCGACTTGACTTTTCTTTATGTGGCAGGTAAAGGACACCAACCATCATAAAACATTCAGTAAAGAAATAAAAAAATGCCGGTTATTAGCCGGCATTTTAATAATGAGCAAAGGTTATTCCTTACGCCACTATTTTAGTAATGGTTTCCGATTGCGTTTCCTTATCGTTGGTACCTGTTACGTTCATTACAAACAAATAGGTTTTGCCAGGCTGCAGGCCTTTAAGCACAAACTTAGACCTTGCTTTTACCATATGGTTCCATACGGTGTTATCGCCGTTAGCAATACCATAGTTGATGGTGTATGCCCTGGCGCCAGGCACCCTGTTTACACTAATGCTAACATTGCCGCTACCCGGCCCAACTTCTACAGAGAAATTTTCCACTTCGCCAAAGGCAATAACAGAACCAGTTGCCCCGCTAACGGCAAAGCCGGATGATAGCAGGATGGCTTCATCATCATTAGCAACGCTTATAGCATAGTTAGCCAGCTGATCAAGCTGCTCAACTATACCTTCAATAATTGCATTCTTATGCGCCGCCTTTAAACGGTCGCGGTGTTGCGCATCAACAATGCTGGCATCCAGTTGGTCTAACGAAATTTTAAGGTCGTCCATTGCCACCGGCGGATTGGGAAAAATGGATACATCGCTCATTTTGCTGTGCACAACCGTAGCACGAATAAGTAGTGCAGCATTGCTGCTACGTTTGTAATCTTTTACAATTCTAAATTTAGCTTTCGCCATAATTTTAAATTTTTAAGGGTAAAAAAAATGTTTAACTAAAGCAAGACTTATAATTTCAAACAGTAGTTGCGGATAACGTTTTATTCTATCGTAATTACGTGTTGTTATTCATTCATTTTAGAATAAGGATACCAGATTTTTTACCAAAGCCTGCTATACTTACAGGTTTCCCGCAAATCGCATTAACTTAATTGCGCATGTATTATGCATACCCCTCAAAAAAAAGATCAGAGTTGATGAACTCACGACAAGAGTGAATGAACTCACGACAAGAGTGAATGAACTCCTGACAAGAGTGAACGAACTCTTGACAAGAGTGAACGAACTCCTGACAAGAGTGAACGAACTCACGACAAGAGTGAATGAACTCCTGACAAGAGTGAATGAACTCTTGACAAGAGTGAACGAACTCACGACAAGAGTGAATGAACTCCTGACAAGCGTAAACGAGCTCTTCATGAGAAATGGTTGAAAAATTGGAGGGATTAGCGAATGCTTACTAAGTAAAAAAGTGTATGCATGAAATATCTACTTAGTAATTCTGCGCAAATACGGGTAGAATGATTGTTATTGGATTGTTGAGCAAGTTTTGTAGAAAACGAATATTAAGTGCGGCCTATTTTTTTATCCAAATTGTGTCTTGTAAAATATGATCATCTAAATTTCCAGTCGACTTAAAAAGGTAATAATTTTTACCACTTCCGATAATGACTGTAGTAATGATTAGTCTTTTTTTTAAGTCTAATAACTCTTTTGGCAAAACTTCAGTTCCCTCCAAAAAAGTAAGCGTATAGCGACAATTATCAATCCATGCTATTTTAAATTTTGACACATTCCCATTTTGTTCATTTTTTTCAAGCTGAATTGAATCGGCTCTCGTAAACGTGAAATACACTAATTTCCCTTTATTTTTAAAATGGTAGCTAAAGGTCCCTCTTTTATACTTGCTACAATCAGACAGAGAAATATTTTCGCCAAGCGACCTGACCTTAGTATATACCATTGTCAATGTTAGTAGAAATAAAAAAAGTAGTTTCATGATAAATATTAATTTGTTGCCGATTGCTCCAATATAAAGCCAGCCTTGCAGAAAACCGCATGTTTGGTAGTGGCATGGTCAATGAACGAAAATTACTTTTGGAGATTTTCCATCTTTGTCCCGTTTAGCTCTACCCAGAAGTCCTACATCTATGTCTTTTGGATCATTAATGCCTTTAGCTTCTAACTCTATCGGATCAACATAGGTATACATTCCGTAATAATCACCACCAACAACCCAGCCATTTGTATATGTCAACTTTGTTATTGACATATCACCAGATGGTGATCCAATATACACCGGCCCATTTTCTTTCATTATTTCTATGGCCCTTTCTTTTTTGTCCTTTATTGTCGAGTCCTCTAATATTATATAAGTCCCATTAGAAAACAATACCCAGTCTTTAAATTGGGGACTGATTGCTTTTTTTACATTGTCAATCAATTGTTTTTCGGATAGCATATGGTTTTCAGCTAAAATGTTTTTTGATGTGTTTTGTTCGGGCTTAGGCTTTTGTTCATCAGATTTTTTGTCAACGCAGGAAGCCAACAAAATAATTAGAAAAAGCATACTTGTAGAAAGCGATCTCATAAGGAAATGTTTACAGTCTACTGCCGGGCCGCAATTTATAACGCCAGTTGCCGTACTAAATTAATAAACTGAATTACTAGTTATATGATTTAAATTTTAAGACCTCACTCATTTAACACTACTTCTACTTGCACATAATTAATGTTGCATTGTCCAGCCCCGCTTTTGGAAACACTTTTATTGTCGATAGTTTTAAAATAGTTTAAGAGATTGAGGGTAAGCCCCTAAGGAGCTAACCTGCTTTTTAGCTTTGCTCCAATTACTATTTGAAACATTAGGTGTTTCTAATCTGTCCCATTCTGCTTTGAACTGATTTAATTTGCCCATAACGTCAGTTTCATCCGTATTATTAAAAGTCAATAGAATTTCAAGTCTATGTCGCAAGTCTTCGTATGTTGTAGAAGAAGTCCGATGCTTTTCAGCAACTTCAGAAGGCTTCAAAAACGTTAACAATCCTGTTAAAACGGCAACGATGCTAGCTCCGATTGCTACGATAATTTGTGTAACTCCATTGTTTTGCCAAGGAACCGAAACTTGTGCTCCAATCAAACTTGATATAACAATGGAAGGTATCCCCAAGTACAGGTTTAATCGTTCTTTTGTCATTGATGCATACCTGTGCGCATACTCAAGAGTGTGAATTTTTCTTGTCCAATCAAGAATTAGATTTTTTTGTGGTTCTGTTACTGGCATATGTTTTTTGTAAGATTATCTATCGCAGTAAATAATGATTTTGCATTGATATTTAATTCGTTTTTATTGAAAGTAGACTCGTCAACTATTGTGGGTCCAATAACACCAGCCTCTTTTAGCCAACCTTTCGATGAATCAAAACAAAAAAGTGTTCCTGTATAATTTATAAAATCTATACTTTTAACAACCTCCGAAGTGTGATATTGACCGTTAAGTACTTCATAGCAATCATCTTCGGTAAGTAATAATGAATATTTTTTATTTGCAGAAACACTTTGGTTAGTATTTTTAATTGTAGATTTTGAATGATTTAGCTTGTAGTCCTTTGAAGAATCCCAGAAAGGTTCAAACTTTGAAAGATTTGTTTCCTTTTCCTCTAACCCAATTTCATAAACATTATTAACAAGATTGCCTCCTAAAACCCAACTTTTTGCATAAGACTGGTGCGAATGAATTGCAAAGTCATGAGTACTAAAATTGCTCTCCCCTTCATAATTCCAGAGGTGAAATCTTATTAGCTCTTTAATTTGACCGTCAATTATCCTCGAATATATTGGTAGAAAAATAAAACCCTGTGAACTTTTGCTAAAAAAAAGGTTAGGAGTAGGAATTCTATCAACAAGTAATTTAACAAGGTTTAATAATTCTTTTGTTTTTGCCATCGGAATATTATTCCTTATATCATTAAGTACCAAGATACTTATAAGAGTATTAATTAAAGGCAAAACATCATCCGTATTTTGATATATTAACTTATAAATATCCCTGAGCCTGATTTTATTGTTACGAATGAAAAGAGATCGATTTAGAAAAACTACAAAATTATCAAAATCGAAATTTTTATAATAACTTATAGAGTGAGTTACTTGTAATGTTGAACTTATTATTTCTTCCATTTCAACTGACTTGCCCCATAATAAATCAGTTTCCTGAAAATTTGATGACATTTGTCTTTTAAGCGGATTTAAAAAAGAATAATAGTCTTCTACCGATAAATTTGAATAGATTATTCCAAAAGGTCTAATATAAGTTAATTCTTCCTTTAGATTTTTAAAATTAATTTGTTTAGTACAATCGACGACAAATATTGGCTTTTTTAGATTATTTGCCAACTGAAGCTCTTTATATATCCAAGAATTTTTGTTTTTTATGTCAAAATGTGACTTGATCGAAAGAATCAAAAGAATATTCTCAGAAGATTTAAGTCTTTCATAAATTTCTTCTTGAAGTTTAAGCTCTGGGTCATCGTGTAAATCGCAAAAAGAATTAATGCCAATTTTTTTTAACGTATGGTTAATCTTGGTAGCAATTTCAGATGAATCTTGTCTACTATAAACTATAAAAAAATCGTAGTTAGATATTTTCACTATGCTATTAGAATGTTTCAAAAACTTACTGCCAACATTTGTATTCTTAAATATACGAATCTCCCTTTCAGTTCCCTCCCCAAAGCATACTGGCACAGGAACAAACTGTCTACACTTCTTAAATGTAGCACGTTTGCCGCTAAATCTAAAATTTTTCTACAGCAATGCGCAGGCTAAAGTTTTAATGCATTGTAGAAAGAATTTAATTAACCCGATCTGTTAGGGGTTTTTCTGTACATCAAAAAAGCTACTTTTTTTGTATCAGTTGTTTCCCTGGCCTGCTGTCAGCACGACTATTTGTGTATTCATTCAATTAAAACAAAAAAAATGAAAACAACATCATTCATGCCCGGGTGGCATTGGCGCCTCTTATTGTTTACTATAGCGGTAGCGCTTAGCGTACATGAGCGTTCATTTGCACAATGGACGCCAATAGAAGGTGCACCCGAAACAAATGTACCCGTAGCAGTTACTGAATTTCCTGTTGGCACCGGCAACGGCGTAACCGTTTTTGTTACAAGCACCGTTGGCAATGTTTATTACAACACATTTAATATCCTTAATAAAATTCCGGTTGCACTCGGCAACTGGAACCTTGCTACCTTTTCTGGTGTAGTACCAAGAGACTGGTTTGATTCGCCTGTTGCGGTAACAATGCGCAACGGTGAACTTTTTGTTTTTGGAAGGATCAAAAAGTTTGGCAACCCCACATTTAATAACGATTTGCCGGTTAATTCAATAAGATGGGCACACACCACCGATAACAGGGAACATTGGACAGACTGGTTGCCATTGCCAGGCGGCGGCACTACCCGTGAAGTGATGGCTGCTGTAAGCTGGAAGGATGCTATTTATTTATTTCGCACAGGCGAAGACGGCAAAGTTTCTATGAATATGCTATTGAACAACGTATGGAGTGGCTGGTCACCCGTTCCCGGCTCACCAGTGCTCACAAAAGGGTTAACTGCAACTGTTACCAATGGTCAGCTATTTCTTCTTGGCATTGCCAGCAGCAACAATATGCCAACCAAGATTTCAGCGAGTATTAAATCTACTCATTCACTTAGCTGGTCTATATGGGAACCAATTGCCGGCAGCGAAAAATCTTATGCCGGTTTAAGCGTCAACAATAACGCAGACACAGAATTGCAACTTTTTGGAATTAAATACAATAATGTACTTCATGGCGTGGGCTATATTCAAAATCATTTTTCATTACCAATAAGTGGAAGGGCTGCAGGTAAATTTCACAACTGGGATGGCTGGAAACTACTGGAGAACGGTGACGATAATTTTTATTATCAGCCTTTGTCAATACCGTCTAATTATCCTTCAGCAGCTGATCATATTATTTTCAGCATAGCCAAAAGAAAATTATACTATCGCTTTTTGTAAAACAAAAATCATGGCCTTAACGTCATAAGTGTTCGAATTATGTTCCGTAGGAACATTTGATGTGTAGAAAGCTATTATTTTTATTTCTCGCCCGTCTGAATGACAAAGTCGGGCAGGCAAAGAGCGCAAAGGAGCAGCGCAAAGAACTTCCGCTTTTGTCATTCCGAAGAAGGAAGGATCTCATAAGTGTTTGAATTATGTTCCGTAGGAACATTTTATGGGTAGAAAATAATTTTGGAGTTGATTGCGTGCCGTCCCGATTAGGATCGGGACGCTTTGTGCTAATGCAATAACTATGTTCTGTAGGAACATTTTATGGGTAGAAAATAATTTTGGAGTTGACTGCGTGCCGTCCCGATCCGGATCGGGACGCTTTGTGCTAATGAAATTTAATAGGAATCCCGCAAACATGCGGGATTCCTATGGAACATTTCGAACACTTATGGCCTTAACGTTCCCGCTAAGACCATGATTTTATTTTAAAAACAAACCAACTGCGCCTATTTCTTACCAAAGAATGGTTGTTGCAACACTTTATCCTTCAATCATCCTTTCTTTGCGCCATACATTGTTATAAATAATTTTTTTCTTTTGCACCCAAACTTTGTTGCATTAAAATAATCCAGGTACCATGTATATGTTTCGTCAAGTGGTTTTGAAAACCCAAGCGGGGTTTTACTTTTTGGATATTTAATCCGCAAATACCGGGGCCAGAAATGAACAAACAACCGATCGAACTCTGTAAGATAAATATCTGCCACCCTTGCGTTGCCTTTTATTAAAACAGAATTTTCATCATTATTCCGTATAGAATTATTGCTAAAATTTGCAGAACCTGTTAGCACTGCAGGATGATCCGTTAAAGGATCAATTATAAAAAACTTATTGTGCACATATAAAACATGAGAGGAACCTGCACTGGTTTTAGAGGTTACTTCTTTAACCCAATCTTTTTCTTTACCTGTGTACACTGCACCTGCAGTAACTTTAAGATTGGTATCATTGCTGTCGGCCTTTGCCTTTAAAGCTTCTGTTGGCGATTCAAATATTAAAAGACGCAGAAAATTCCTGTTCTTTTTAAATACATTGTTGAATACCGTATCATAATTGAAAGGAAAAATCATACAAACCAATTCATCGGCCTTATCAATCAACTTTGAATAATTCACTAAATGCGGTGCTGCTTTTTTATCGTCGGGCAAATCCCTGGGGCTGAAAAAAACATAAGAACCTTTGCCTAATTTAGTGAGATCTGTATCAGGCATAATTTTTTCTGATGTTTCGGCTACTTTGCTCATTGCCGGATTACCAATTAGCGCATTCCAGTATTGCAGGTACGTTTTTGCAATTTTATCATTCACTATCCAGTGCCCGGTATTACAATGCCCAAACACACCTGATTGGGTAATATTGGTTGAACCTGTCCACACCTGTTTTGGTATTCCGTTTTCACAAAGAATCATAAACTTATTGTGTGGAGAGCTTGGCTTTGTGCGAAGCGTTTTAACACATTTAGACAAGCCAAATTTGGCAATCATTGTTTTGCTGCCCGGCACTGTAACGCCTGTTTTTTTATTGGTATGATCATTATACTGGGCCGCCTTGCCACTTACAATTAGCTGCACATCTACCCCTCTTAGTTTGGCAGCCTTCATTTCTTTAAGAAATTCGGGAAGCCCAAATTCATAAAAAGCCCCATAGAGCGTAAACTTTTTTCCTTTCGCCTGCCGCACAAATTTTAAGAGCCCTTCTGTCCATAAATCCCTTCCTAAAAATTCAAGTGCATGCTCCCTGGCAATACCTTTTAAGTCGTCTATAGGCGTATTGCCGAACTCTTTATTTTTTGCATAACCCTGGGAGCCTGTAACGCCGTAGTTGAAGAAAACAGAATGCTCGCCATCGTTAAGTTTTTCTGTAGTTACCTTAATGCTGTTTTCATATTTAGGGGAATGATTGATAGCGCTGCCAAACATTGGTTTTACGGTATAGGTATAGGTTTGATCGGGGTCAGCCTCATAATCCTGCCAGTAAAAAGACTGCACAAGCGAAGTGTTTTTAATTTCGGGTTTAGGATTAGTGGCCAATGAAGCAAAATGTTTTGAACCGTTTAAATAAACAATCTTCCCTTGTTTATCTTTTCGTTCTACCCAAAATCCAATAAAATCTTTTCCATCAAGTTTGTTTTTTGCTATGTCGAACGACAGCAAAACGGTTTGGGTACCGGCTACAGCATAAAGCTTCAGATCACGACTTTCATTTTTGTAACGCATAGGTTTAAAAGTTTAATTTTTTACAACAGGTTATTAAAGAGATGAATTTTTATTATTTACCCGCAATGAAATTCCATCATTATTGTTCGCAATTTCTAATACCGGCGCTGGCGCCTGTTCAATAGAATTTCATGGCTGGAGTGTGTTAGACAGACAGCAAAGTCTTCAATACGTAAATTGGTGCGGAATACTACAAATAGAGGGATGTACAATAATGGCCGGATTGGTGCTGCATGGGAAAACAGGATGGCATCTCGCAGGGTTGGGGTATAATTTCTGTAGCGTACGGTTATTGATTGGTAAATACATTTACCGCATTGCGCCAATGCTATGACGAAGTAAATGTATTGAATACCCGGCAATTTGCTATTAAAGATGTATGATTTATTTTGACCTGTATCTTGCCATCAACCTTGTTTGTCATTCTCTTTATTTCCAGCTTGCAGATTATAAGTTGTGCAAGTTTATACAGTAAGGATGAGACCATGTAAATGTTTACCATTAGAAGCCTGTCAGATTATGTCTTGCTGCAAACATTAATTATTCTATAGTGCTATTTGCTCCGTAGGAGCATATTTCCAACACTTATGGATTACGCCTTCCGTATTTTTCCTAAAACTGAAAATGTAAGATTACGATCAGAAAAAAATATAGCGGTTTGATCGATTGTTTTTTTGGAAGCGATTGTATTTTATCTTTAAATTACCCCACCTAAACAACCAACCCGTATGTTCCCAAAACTCTACCTGCTCTGCATGCTTGCAGTTATTTCTATTGTAGTTACTGCGCAAACGCCAACTATTAATGCTAAAAAAAGAACCGCTGCCATTACACTGGATGGCAATCCCAACGAAAGCATTTGGGATTTTAGCAATAGCATGACCAAACCTATTGTGGGCACACCCAATAATACAGCAAAGTTTGCTGTGTTGTGGGATAGCCTTAACCTGTATGTGGCGTTTACAATAACTGACGCTGCAAAGTTTTTTGATTCTGCCAATCCATGGGATGATGATGCCTGTGAAATATATATTGATGCAGATAATAACGGCGGTACTAGCTACGGTACCAATGACCGCCAGTTTGTAAAAGCATGGAACAGTACCACTATCTGGGAAAAAAACGGCAAGACAACCGGCGTACAGCATAAATGGGTATCTACCGGTACCGGGTACACGATGGAGATACTGATACCCTGGAGCAATATAGGCATCACCAATCCGCAGCCGGGCCGTATTGTTGGTTTTGATGTGGGCAACGATGATGATGACAACGGTGCCGCTCGTGAAAGTCAGTTGCTATGGGCAGGTGATAATGACAACTGGCAATATCCCCGCAACTTTGGCGACCTTGTGCTTGTAACCACTACCGACACACAAGCACCAACCGCACCTGCAAACCTTGCAGCATCTGCGCTTACTCAGTCTTCTCTTACACTTGGATGGACAGCTTCTACAGATAATGTGGCTGTAACCGGCTACGACGTTTACCGCAATGGCACAAAGATTAATACAGCTTTGGTAACTGCTACCAGCTATAGCGTAACAGGTTTAACAGCTGCAACGGCTTACCAGTTTTATGTTGTAGCAAGAGATGCTGCCAACAATACTTCTGCCAGCAGTAATGTTGTAAATGTAACAACGCCAGATATGCAGGCACCAACAGCACCTGCTAATCCAACAGCATCTGCTGTTACACAAACAACATTAACCTTAAGCTGGACGGCTTCTACAGATAATGTGGCCGTAGCAGGTTATGATGTATTCCAGAACAATGTAAAAATTAATACCGCTAATATTACCGCTACTACCTATAATGTAACCGGTCTCTCCGCTTCTACACTTTATTCGTTTTATATAAAAGCAAGAGACGCTGCCGGAAATTCAACCAATAGCACTACACTGAATGTAACAACGCTTGCATCACCAGATGTAACGCCACCATCAGTACCTACCGGTCTTGCTGCATCGAATGTTACGCAAAGTACAGCAACGCTTACGTGGACAGCTTCTACAGATAATGTGGGCGTGGCAGGATACGATGTATACAGGAATACCGTAAAAATAAATACAACTGTTGTTACTACAACAACTTACAACGTAACGGGCCTTTCTGCAGCAACAGCTTATGCGTTTTATGTAGTAGCAAGAGATGCTGCAGGTAATATTTCGGGCAGCAGCAATACAGCCAACATAACTACACCAGATACACAGGCGCCAACTGCCCCCACCAATCTGGCAGCTTCGGCAATTACCGCTACAACACTTACATTAAACTGGACAGCAGCTACCGATAACGTGGCAGTAACCAGCTATGATGTATACCAGAATTCAGTAAAAATAAATACAGATCCTGTAACCACGCTTACTTATAATGTAACTGGTTTAACACAGGGAACCACATACAGCTTCTTTGTAAAAGCATCCGATGCAGCAGGCAATGTTTCTGCAAACAGTACTACACTGAATGCCACTACCACAGATACACAGGCACCTGCAGCACCAACCGGGCTGGTGTCTTCCAATATTACCTCGTCTGCTGTTACACTTAGCTGGACGGCAGCAACAGATAATATAGCTGTTACGGGTTACGATGTTTACCAAAACAATGTAAAGATCAATACTGCAAATGTTGCTTCGACAACTTATGCCGTAAGCGGATTAACAGCTTCTACAACCTATAATTTTTATGTGGTGGCAAAAGATGCTGCAGGCAATGTATCTGCAGCAAGTAATACACTTAGTGTAACCACTGCCGTTAGTACAAGTTGCGCTGGCACGGGTGCTATTAACTACCAGAAATGGAATAATGTTACAGGTACTGCAGTCAGCAACCTTACTTCCTTGTCTACTTATCCCAATTCGCCAAGTGTATCTGGTACGCTTACAAGTTTTGAGATACCTGTAAACAGCAGTGATAATTACGGTATGCGGGTGTACGGATATATTTGTCCGCCTGTAACAGGAACGTATACATTCTGGATAGCGAGCGATGACAATGGTGAGTTATGGCTAAGCACTAACAGTAGTCCTGCCAATAAACAAAAAATTGCTTACCAGTCATCATGGACAAACTCAAGAGAATGGAATAAAGTGGCCACACAGAAATCAGCCGCCATTACACTTACTGCAGGCCAATTGTATTATGTAGAAGCATTAATGAAAGAAGGAACAGGTGGTGATAACCTGGCTGTAGGCTGGGCCAAACCTGGTGAAGCTACCACAGCCCCAAGCGAAGTAATACCAGGCACACAACTTATTGCGCAAATACCAGATTCGCAGGCGCCTACTGCCCCACTCAACCTGCGTTCGTCTAATCTTACGCAGAACAGTATAACACTAAACTGGATGCCTGCTACAGATAATATTGGTGTTACGGGGTATGATGTATACAACAGCAGCAATGTAAAAATTAATACGGCAACAGTTACAACGCTGTATTATGTTGTACCAGGCCTCGCTGCTTCCACATCCTATACATTCTATGTGAAAGCAAAAGATGCTGCGGGTAATGTTTCTGCTAACAGTAACAACCTAACAGCTTCTACTACCCTGGCCAACCCAACGCTTGAAACATTTACAAAAAGAACTGTAATTGCCAACCAGCGTATGCCGCACGACCTGGTATACGGCCCGGATAATAACATCTGGTACACAGAGCGGTTTGCCGGTACCGTTAGTTACGTAAATCCGCAAACGGGTGCTAAAACAGTAGTGCTTTCACTAGGTTCTAAGTTTGTGCTCGTTAGCGGACAGGATGGATTGCTCGGACTTGCGCTTCACCCGCAGTTTAACCAGGGCAAGCCTTATGTATATATTTCTTACACGTATCAATCGCTTAGCAGTACCGTTAGAAAAATAAGGATTGAACGGTATACATACGATTCCATTGCAAAAACACTCGGGCAGCCGGTTACTATTCTTGAAGATATACCTGGCAGCAACGATCACAACTCTGCGAGAATTGCCATTGGGCCCGATTTGAAATTATATTATTCTGCGGGCGATATGGGCGCAGGACAATTTGATAACAGTGCCCGTGCAGAGAATGCGCAAAACATAAACATACTGGAAGGAAAAATTTTAAGACTGAATACAGAACTGACTGGTGGCTCGTGGATACCAACAGACAATCCATTTACCAATGCAGGGGCCACAACACCAGTGTACAGTTACGGTCACCGCAACCCGCAAGGCCTTGTATGGGGAAATGTAAATGGTACGCCAATACTGTACAGTAGTGAGCACGGCCCTTACAGCGATGATGAACTGAACATTATAGAACAGGGCCGCAATTACGGATGGCCGATGGTAGCTGGCTTCTGCGATGGCAACTACAATGGAAGATATCTGGGCGGGTTGTTAGTTACCAATGAACAGAACAGTTGTGTTACCTATAACGTGAAAGAACCATTACGTTCTTTATTCCCGGCCATTACACCGCCCGACTCCGGAACCAATAACCTTACATGGCCTTCCACTGCGCCATCGGGTACAGATTTTTATGGCAGCAATGCCATACCTGGATGGCAAAATTCATTACTGGTTGCTGAATTAAAAGCCGGCGCCATTGCAAGGTTTAAACTTAGCAGCGACGGACAAAGCGTTATTTCAGACACGATAAATTATTTCAAAGGCATGGGCCGCTTCAGGGATGTTGTTGTTTCTCCTGATGGTTTGAAAATATATGTGGCCTGCGATTCAAGTGGATCTACATCGGGCCCAACTGGCGGTGTTACCAGTACCCCTGCAAACCCAGGAAGTATATTGGAATTCACTTACCAGCCATCTTCGGGATTGCGCAGTATTGCACAACTGGCAACAATCGCTGTTGCTGCTGACACGGTAAGAAATAAAACAATCGATATTTATCCAAACCCGGCCAGCACCTATACTGTGGTATTTAATTATTCATCAGCGCAGGGCCGCAATATCGTATTGATGGATATGAATGGAAAAATATTGAAGAGACAGGCATTGGTTAATATTGCTACCCGTGTTGAATTTGGCAATGTAGCAAACGGCTTGTACCTGATGAATGTGCTGGATGCAGATGGAAAAGTTATCAGGACACAGAAAATTATTATTCAGAAGTAAACATCATTATTTATAAGCATTGTTGCTTTACAAAGAGGCCCCTTATTTATGGGGCCTCTTTTTTTAGGAACAAAATGAGAAAGCTAGCAACCATGCAATCATGGTTCATAATCAAATGGCAGCATGTTAGCCACTTTTTCATATTGCGCCCAGTGCATTGTATTTACAAACTCTTTGGTAGAAAAATAACTTCCGTTTTCCTGGATGTTTATCGCCTGCGGTGTGCGCAAATACACTTCAGACTGTATTGGCTTTGACTGCGGATAGCGCTGATAAACGATTTTCATTTTTTCAGAAAAGAAAAGCGACTTGGTATTCTCATCCTCCGTGATTAGCAAAGTATCAAGGTTTGGTAATTCAACATATTCCTGCAAAGAGTCTGGTTGTTTTAAAACTTTTTTAAAGTACCCTGTAGAATCTTTACCCGCAGATATAATTGTACCGGGCATTTCATTCTTATTGGATTGTCTTGCCATAGCTGAATCTACAATACGCTGCACACGTTTTTTCTCCAAATTGGGGCGTTTTGTGTACAGCACAATTCTATAGCCAGAAGATTTCCATGTATCATTATATACGCAACGCATAAACTCAAGTACGGAACCATAATAAGCTTCCTTGCGGTTTTCTATCCATTTGCTTTGTTTCTTTTCATTGTCTATCTCCTGGAATAACGGATAGCCGTTATAGAGCATGATTCCCGAATTAAAATCAAGCACAAATTCTTCCAGTTTAAACTTTATAATATACCCCAGTGCATTGTTTTCTATAATAAGCGGTTCTTCAGCCCGTACCGTTAACCGGTTGTTTTTCTCTGAGTACCAAAATTTCAGCACGTCCTGGTTTTTTATATAGCAGGCATTGGCATTGGCGGTTGTGCCTATAAAATTGTCCCGGAAAGTCTGCCCCCATTTTTGCCATCCGTTTATTAAACTTGGTTGAACTACTACTTCTGTCATCTCCGCAGAATGCCTTGCCAGCTCAATTTCCAGCATGTGCGGATAATTGTCACTGGATACCTGTATTGTTTTGGTTTCGTAACCAATAGCAGATACAACCAGTTCATATTTTCCTTCGGGCAATTTTTTAATTGTAAACTCACCTGCAGCATTTGAAACATCGCCTTTTGAAGTATTGCTGAAGTAAACACTGCAGCCGCTAATAGGTTTGCCTGTTATTTCATCAGTTACTTTTCCGCTCAGGTATTTTGATTCCTGGCCATTTGCCAATGCAGGAAAAATAAACATCAGTAAAAAAAGAAAGTATTCGCCGTACCGGGTTGTTGCATTCTTCATCAAACAAAAAAATTTATTAAAATTAATTATTTGGTTTTGAGTATTCACTGGCAATATTAGAGAATAAAACAATCATGGCAGGCTTAATAACATGTTTCTTGTAGAATAGTTTTCCCGTTATTACCGCTCCATTAAAAAATATTGTCTTGCACTATCCCTGCACACAAATGGCAAAAGATTTGAGCCTTTATTACTGTAATGATAAACAACTTTTTTTTGAACCAACCTTTAATAAAAATATTATGCGCAAATTAGTACTATTACACGCTACATTTTGCATTATACTTCTTGCTTGCAATGGCAACGACACTTCACATGCAGGCACACAAGATTCTACTAAAGCCTCCCTGGATGATCCAAAAGCAGTAATAAAAGACAGTTCAAAAGTTATGAATGATTCTTTAAGCGTGAAGAAGGATTCTGTGAAATAGTGCTGGCGATGCGTTTTTGTTAGCTTGCAAATTTCCTTATTTATTATCCGGGTATATTTTAATGAGATGCGTTCTTAAGAAGTAAGGAATACTTTTCTTTTGTTTGCCATCATTAAAATCAAGCGATTTGGAGACTTGCAATGGCATATGGCAATCAATACAGGTACTAACATTTACTTTCATTGCAGTTACATGATTGGATTGACGATGACAACCAACGCATGTTTCTACTATTGCATCCATCTTATTTGCTGCAGGCATATGCGCATTATGACAAGTTGTACACGTCATTGTACTTTGCTGAAAACATTTACTGGCCCCAAGTAATTGCATTTGCTTACCGTGTACATCAGGATCCGAACCTGTATTTCCAAAATGAGGAAGGTAAAAATTGTCGAGTGTATCTCCCGGCTGAAAGGCAAAAACAGATCGCTGCACATCCATATCATTTCCGGAATGACAGGCACCGCATACATCCAACTGTCGCTGACGCGATAAAGATTTAATAGACACCATAAACTTTGCGTCTTTAGCATCCGGATGCTCCTGATGAAATGCCACATGATTTGCAGCCGGGCCATGACAGCGTTCGCAATCTATTCCGTAAATGATAGATTTGGGATCTATCTTTTCAATCACCTGCAAGGGGCCAGATGGAACATCAGCTTTAGTTGCAAAAGAAGCATGACATTCAAAACAACGACTGAGTATTGGCCGATCGAAATACGGTTTGTCTATTGGGTAACCCGGACTGTTTGTAAAACTTTGCAGGCTGGTAAAATAAGTAAGCGGCAGTTGAAAAAGTTGTCCGTCTGTCCAATAGGCATAAGTTTGTGCTTTTTCGGCAGACCCAATAGCAATATCCATTTTTTCTGATCGTATAGCTTTTTCATCTGTACTGGCTACTTGTAAAAAGGAACCTGTATTCTCTTCAACTTTTACTTCGCTTGCATTATTATAGTACAACTTTGTGTTAGCAGCAGCAAGATATTTTTTTAAAGAATCGAAAGAAGGCTTTGAAGATGTTTGTTGATGGGTTGTATGAAGATATGAATGCGTTATACCAGCGTGACAGTTTTCGCAAGACTTTGCGCCTGCAAAAAGAGCGCCACGCGGATCTTTACTTTCAGGCGTATCTTTTCCGATGCATTGCACCCAGAAAATAACAATCCCCATCAGCAGTATTATTACTAAACTTATTTTTCGGTTGAGCATTATAGAACGCAGATTCTTATGATTCTGATGACAAAATATGATAAACCTAACATACTTTTTCATTAATCCCATAAAAAACCATAGAACGCAGATTATTATGATTGCAATGACAAAATATGATAAACCTAACATACCTCGTCATAAAAATCCTGAAAATCTGCGTTCCATCTAACATACCTTCTCATGGAAATCATAGAACGCAGATTGTTATGATTGTGATGACAAAATATGACAACCCTAACATACCTCGTCATAAAAATCATGAAAATCAGCGTTCCAATTATGCCGAAGGCTTTCTATAAAATATCATTCAGAAAATCATTTAAGGTTTGCCCGGTTGACAACTGCAGTTTTTTTCTCAGCCGGTAACGACTTATTTCAACGCCACGCAAAGAAATATTCATTAACTGGGCAATTTCTTTGGAAGACAATTTCAACTGCAGATAGGTGCATACTTTTAAATCGGTGCTGGTAAGGTGAGGAAATTTTATTTTTAGCTTTTTTATAAAGTCATTGTTGATTTCATCAAAATGTGTGGCGAACTGTTCCCAGTTGGAATCGTTCTTTTCAATTTCATTTACCAGTACTATTGCCTGTTGCAAATCGTGGTTGCCGGCAGTTTTTTTATACAATCTTTGCAATTCATCTTTCACTTTTACCAATGCATCACTTCTTTCCATCAGGTGCATGCTTATATCTGCAAGCTCTTTGTTTTTATAAATTACTTCATTTATCAACTTTTCATTCTGCAATTGAACAATCTCTTTTTCATTCTTCTCTCTTTCCAGTTCATAAATATATTTTAACTGCTTCTGCTCCTCTTCAAACTGCAATTGCTGCCTGGTAAATTTTCTTTTCTGCCATTTGATTAATAAATATATTCCGGTAGCGGCGGCAAGAAGATAAAATATAAAAGCCCATATTGTTTTATAGATCGGGGGATTGATTACAAAACGATAAGTAACAGGTTGGGATTCATGCCCAAGGTTATCAAATGCTTTTACCATGAAAGTATAAGAACCATCAGGCAAATTGGTGTATTCTTTTTCTGTTTTAGAAGAAGGTACAGACCAGCTTTGATCGTAACCATTTAACTGGTAGCTGTAATTAATATTGCTTTGTATACCGGGTGAACTAAATTCAAAATGAAAGGAATTGCTTGAATGTGGTAACTGAAGGATAGCATCTCCAGGTTTAGCTACAGAAGAATCTTTGCCACGCACATAATAGCCACCAAAGATTACACTATCCAGGTTACCAGAAGTTTTAACCTGGGTGAGCAGCATATGTGGCCCGGTGCTGCCTTCAAAATATTTTTTAAAGTTAAGGTGGATAATACCATTGGTAGATGCAATAAAAATATTCTCTTTATTGTAGGGATACACAAACTCAAACCCAGATAATATGGCGCCGGTTAATTCAGGAAAATAAGTGGTTTTGTAAATATTTTTTGGCGCATCAAAAGTAACAACTCCAATTTTCTTACCGGAGCAGAACCATATATTTCCATCGGTGTCTTCATTGAGATATTGAATCTTGATATCTCCAAAAACATTGTATAGCAATGGTGAAGGAATAAATTTTCTTTTCTCCGAATCAAATTCATATACACCCCGTTCTGTTGCAAACACCACCCTGTTTTTAATCCTGAATACATTGTTGCGCAAGGTAGAAGGTAAACCATCTTGCTCTGTAAAGAGTTCATACTTGAAAGACAAGGTATCCGGACTTAAGGTTACCCTGTAAACACCACGGTATGGATGCGATGCCCAAACTACGTTTTCGTTATCTATTGCAAGAAAGCGAAGCGATTCTCTTACACCATTTATCTGACCGATATTGCTGAGTTTTTTATTGGTGTAATCGAGTAATGATAGCCCGTTATAATTTCCTACCAATACTTTGGCAGATGGATAAACAGATGAAGTTGGCAGGTATAACCATGTGCCTGTACTGTCAATCAACCGCATCTCGTTGTTCTGCCCAATTAAAAAACTACCATGGTGATGGCCCATTAATAACTGGTGATTGATTTCATCAAACCGCCATGCCTGTCCACCGCTGTTTTTCAATTTAAAAAAATCTCCTTTTGAAAAACTCAGGTCTTTTGCATTTTGCAATAATGGTGCAACATAAGCGCCATCCGAAGTAGCAATGTACAGTTCATTATTATATACCCTCACAGAATAACCTGAAAGTTCATCTGGCTTACCTGGCTTAATATATTTAACTGCAGAATTGTAGGCAATAAAACTGATGCCGTTATCGAGGCCTGTCCATAAATTTTTATCCTTGTCAAGAAAAACAGAAAGCACATTATTATTTTGCAAGCCTTCGGGCCTTGCAATTTGCTGAATAATATTTCCATCTTTATTTATTACAACGCATCCACTGGAAATGGTACCAGCTACAAATTCGGAGTCGCTAATTTGTTTGAGGCAATAAATATTCTTTCCATCAAAATCTTTACTGGTCTTTATAAGGGTTTTACTGAAAGTGCCTTTATAAAAAATGTGCAGCCCGTATTGTATTGAACTCACAAGAATGGTATCGTTGCCAAGCGGCACCATGTCAGATATATCAAATGGCGGTGGTATAGATTCTGAACCCAATGGCTGCCATACATCATTAGTAAATTGAAAAAAACCTTTTTTTCTATCCAGGGCTACAAGCCGGTTATTATTCATTTTCAACATTGTCCAACCCACTTTTGCCGGATATATGCGGATTGCATCGTTCTTGTACTCAAAAATGCGATCGTAGGTTAGAAAGAAAACAGATTGGCCAAAGACTTCAATATCCCAAACATCTGTAAAGCTGCTGTATTGTTTCGGGATTAGTGTTTTTAAAGACGTGTATGCCAAAACGCCCTGTTTATCGGGGGCATAAAATCCAATTTCATCCTGGCCACCTGCAAAAATCTTGTTTTTGTACAGTGCCAGCGATCGCATAATTGTTTTATTGGGCTGAGGATATAATTTCCAGTAATTGCCATCATAAGTGAGTAAACCTTCATTATTGGCAAAATACATTCTACCCTCTTCATCTTGTTTTATATCCCATGTTTGGGCGCCGCCCCTAAAGCTATTGTTGCTGAAATTTACAACCTGGGGAAGACCTATTGTATTTTGAGACCAACCGCATACAGAAAGCCCAGACAAAAGACAAAACAGGATTTTTTTCATGCCGCAGTCGTTTTGATGTAGTGAAGATGTATTCTAAACAAAATGAAAATCAAACCCTTATCTTTTTTTGATGAGGTTTTGATGTAGTAAATATCAGCAATATTTTCATTGGAGGATTTATTTTTATTGCTGCTATTATTAACGATTCAAAACTAAAACTTGCGTATGAACAAAATCCTCAGAAGGGGAATTCTTCTCCTTATGCTATTCTGGTCCGCCGTTTCCTGGGGCCAAAACAAAACAGTTTCAGGTAAAGTTTCTGATGAAAACAACCTCCCGGTTGTTGGAGCTTCGGTTCTAATTAAAAACTCATCAAAAGGTACAGTTACCAACGAAAAAGGGGAATTTTCGCTTTCTATCCCTGCTTCAGCCAAAACATTAACCATTAGTGCAGTTGGCTTTACCCAAACTGATGTTGCCATTTCAGGCAATACAGTTGCCGTCTCACTTTCAAAGTCTTCTTCAGTTTATGAAGAAGTGGTGGTAGTGGGTTATGGAACCCAGCGAAAAAGCAATGTTACCGGTTCTATCTCTACAGTTAAGGCCAAGGATTTGGAAAATATACCAAACGGGCGAATAGAGCAGGCTTTACAAGGCCGTGTATCTGGCGTAACAGTTATGCAAAACTCCGGACAACCAGGTTCTGCATCTACCATCAGGATTCGCGGTATCACTACTTTTGGCGATGGTAATAATAATCCATTATGGGTAGTAGATGGAATTGTTGTTGATGCAGGCGGTATTGGCTATCTCAACCAATCAGATATTGAATCTATTGAAGTATTGAAAGACGCTGCTTCAGCAGCTATTTATGGAACCCGCGCCGCAACCGGGGTTATATTGGTAACCACCAAAAAAGGTAAAGCTGGAAAACTAACGGTTAACTATAATGGCTATTATGGCATACAGGCTCCCGCTAAAGTGGTAAAAGTTTTAAACGCAACTCAGTATGCCACATTAATGAATGAACGCTCCGTTGCCGGTGGTGGAAATGTTATGTTTCCCGATGTTTCTTCACTTGGTGTTGGTACAGACTGGCAGGATGCTATCTTCAATCACAATGCACTTAAATACTCCAATGAATTAAGTCTTAGTGGTGGTGGTGAAAAATCTACTTTCTATCTATCAGCAGGCATGCAAAAAACAGATGGTATTGTTGCTACTGATATTTCCAAATACAACAAACAGAATTTCAGGCTAAACTCAACGCACAAAATTTCTAAAATATTTACGTTTGGTCAAACACTGGGCTATACACACCAAAAGAGCACGGGCATAAGTACAAATAGCGAATTTGGCGGGCCTTTAAGCTCTTCTCTTAACCTTGACCCGATTACCAAACTGGTAATAACAGATCCACTTGTTGCAAACGGTGCTCCTTATAATTCTAATCCTGTAATCAGGGATGCTAACGGTAACCCTTATGGCATTTCTTCTATCGTTGGACAGGAGATGACCAACCCGGTAGCTTTTATGCAAACCAAACTCGGACAGTACAACTGGTCTGATGATTTTGTAGGCAATGCTTACCTGGAAGCAACAATTATTCCCGGTCTTAAAGTACGCAGCACAGTTGGGGCAAAAAAAGCATACTGGGGAAACGTTGGCTTTAACCCTGTGTTCTATTTAAATGCCACCAACAGCAACCAGCAGAACAGTTATGGTAAAGGAGAAAACAAGGTATTCAACTGGAACGTTGAAAATATCGTTACCTATACAAGGGCAATAAAAGATCACAACTTCACCGTATTGCTTGGCCAGGCTGCCTATACTGAAAACATCGGTGGGTACACTGGTGTTACATTGTTCAACCTGCCCATTACAAATTACAAAGACGCTTCTTTTAGTTTTGATATCCCGCAGGCAAACCGTACTTCCGGCGCTGCAGATATGACGCAGCATAAAATCAGTTCTTTGTTTGCACGTCTTAATTATAGTTACCAGGATAAATACCTCTTTACAGGTATCATCCGCAGGGATGGTTCTACCAAGTTTGGGCCAGATAAAAAATATGGTGTATTCCCCTCCTTCTCTGGTGGATGGAATGTACACAAGGAGCAGTTCTGGCAATCAAACAAAATTGTGAATTCATTGAAGATAAGAGGTGGTTATGGTAAAGTAGGAAATGATAACATTGGCGATTTCCGTTACATCTCTACTGTAAGTGGTGGTAACAACTATGCAATTGGCAACACCGGGCAAGTTACAACTGGTTATACTCCTTTTACACTTGATAATCCCGGCCTTCACTGGGAAGAAACAACATCAAGCGATATTGGATTTGATGCGCAATTGTTTTCCAATTTCAGCCTGAGTGTTGATTTGTATAAAAAAACAACCAAAGGCATTCTTCGTACAGTAGTAATACCTGGCTATGTAGGTGTTGCTGGCAACCCTTCAGCTAACGTTGCCGATATGGACAACAAGGGTATTGAAATAGAATTAGGTTATCACAAACGCTTTGGTGATTTGAACTTATCTGTGAATGGTAATGTAAGTTACCTCAACAACAAAGTAACCTATGTTGCTGCAGATACAAACTTCGTAGCGGGTGAAGCTTCTTTCCAGTCAATGGGTGCAGTAACAAGAATACAGGTAGGACAACCATACAATGCTTTCTGGGGTTTCAACCGCCTTGGTGTTTTCCAAAACCAGGCACAGATAGACAATTACAAAAGCAAATCCGGCGCCGTAATACAGCCTGATGCACGTCCCGGAGATTTTCAGTTTGGAGATACAAATGGCGATGGCGTTATTAATGACCTGGATAAAGTATTCCTGGGAAGCAATATTCCCAAGTTTACTTATGGCTTTACCATTAACATGGAATATAAAGGATTCGACTTCATGGCATTTGCGCAGGGCGCAGCTGGCAACAAAATATTCCAGGGATTACGCAGGCTTGATGTAGGCAATGCCAATTTTCCTGTAAAAGCATTAGGCCGCTGGACAGGCGAAGGAACGTCTAACGATTATCCAAGACTTGTAAGCAATGATCCAAATGGCAACTTCACCAAAATGTCAACTTTTTATCTTGAGAATGGTGATTACCTGCGTTTGAAACTCATGCAGATTGGTTATTCATTACCTGCAAGATTATTTGGAAAAACCGGTATATCAAGATTACGTGTATATGCCACAGCTGAAAACCTGGTTACGTTCACCAATTACTCTGGTTATGATCCTGAAGTAGGCGGTGGTGTTTTTGGTATTGATAAAGGCCAGTATCCACAGGCCCGTGCATTCCTAGGTGGCATTCAAATTACATTTTAATCTACAAAACTATTTTTATGAAACATATAAGACTCGGTTTTGCATTGATAGCTACAATGACAGCCTCTACAATACTATCGTGCAAAAAAGATTTTGTTACCATTCAGCCCCAGGGGCAATTCCTTACAACTAACTATTACCAAACAGAAGATCAGGCTTATGCGGCATTGGTATCTGTGTATGATATTTTAAGAAAAAACGCCGGTGGTTTTGAAAACATGATCACTATGCTGAATGCTGGTTCTGATGACAACTACTCTGGTGGTGGCAACTCATCTGACGGTGCAGGCATCCAATCGTTTTCTAATTTCACCATTAACTCAAATACTGTTCCCGGCAGTTACTGGAACGATCATTACCAGGGTGTGTTCAGGGCCAATATACTTTTGCAAAAGCTTCCCGGTATTACTATGGATGCTTCCAAAAAAGCAAGAATGACTGCAGAGTGTAAATTTCTCCGCGGCCTTTATTACTTTAACCTGGTAAGGTTATTTAAAAATGTTCCGCTATTGCTGGAACCTTTGAAAACAGAAGACATCTATGCTGTTACACAAGCAGCACCCGCTGATGTATATGCGCAAATAGAAAAAGATCTTACTGATGCCATTCCCAGTCTTCCTAATGCTGCAACTGGCGGAGAAGCAGGACGCATTACCAAAGCAGCCGGACAGGCAATGCTTGGCAAAGTATTATTGTATGAAAATAAAGGTGCGCTTGCAGCAGCACAACTGGCACAGGTAAACGGAACAACTCCCGGCCAGGCTAACCAATACGGAAATAAACTACTTTCCAATTTTGGCGACTTATGGGTATTTACGAATAAATTCAATTCTGAATCTATACTGGAAGCCCTTCATACCAACCAGGCAAACTCAGATTGGGGTTTCTGGGGCAGCGGTGCAGACGAAGGAAATTCTGTAAACCAAATGGTGGGGCCAAGAAGCTATTCACGCCCTGCAGGCTCTACGGCGCCTGATATTCCTTCCGGCTGGAGCTTCAATACGTTTACTCAGGATTTTTATGATGCTATTAAATCAGACCCACGCTTTGCTGCTACTGTGTTTGATATGAAAGCACTAAAAACCGCTGGCCAGGCAGATTATATTGAAGGCTACCTCAATACTGGTTACTTTATCAATAAATTCATTCCAAGAAGAAGCGATATACGCACAGGGGGTGGCGCATTAGAATTAAACTTCCAGCAAAATGATTACATCATCAGGCTTGCAGATACTTATCTCCTGGAAGCAGAAGCATTGGGCGGTACAGGCGCACGTGCACAAGCTTTACTGGATGCTGTACGTGCAAGGGTTGGATTGGCTTCTGTTCCCGTTTCCATGACAGCTATAAAAAATGAAAGGAGAATAGAACTTGCCGGAGAAGGCCACCGCTTTTTTGACCTGGTTCGCTGGGGCGATGCTGCAGGCAAATTGTCTTCAAGAGGATTTGTAGCAGGAAAGAATGAAATCTTCCCAATTCCTGCAAGAGAATTGCAAGGAACTAAAATGAAACAAAACCCTAACTACAATTAATAACGAAGCACAACACCATTATGAAGAAATCAACCATAATATTCAGCATTGCAGCAATACTTTTTGCCGCGGCAGGATGTGATAAAAAAGGCATTGACGACGATCTGTCTTTTTTGAACACTGCAAAAACATCAAACAACAATAAGATTTTTGATATAAGCAATGACAACTCAGGGACGGTTAAGATTACACCTACTGGCCAGGGTGCAGCTTCTTATACTGTTAAGTTTGGGCATGGTACCGGCACCGGCGCTTCAGCAGTTGTGATGCCGGGCAATTATACTACCCATGTATATCCCGAAGGCAACTACACAGTTACTATTGTTTCAAAAAGTATTTCTGGCGTAGATTCAACAAATACCTATCCGTTGGTTGTAACCTACCGTGCACCAGAAAACCTCGACCTGGGTGTTTCGCAAACAGTGCAATATTTAAAAGTAACACCTAACGCTCTTTATGCAGTTTCTTACCTCGTATACTTTGGCGATGTTGCCAATGAAACAGGTACGCCAATTGCAAAAGGTGGAAGCGCAGCACATACTTATGCAACTGCAGGAGATTATAATGTAAGGCTTGTTGCGCAAAGCGCCGGAGCAGCAAAAGCAGAAAAAATAACAAAGGTAACGGTAACGCCTACGTTTGGAACGCCCATTACTTTTGAAGATGCTTCTACCAATTATTTCTTTGGAACGTTTGGCGATAACCAGCATTTTGACAAAGTAGCAAACCCCAACCCATCTGGTCTTAATACCAGTGCAACAGTAGGAATGTTTACACGCGGCAACCAAAGCTGGAGCGGAACATACAGTCCGGTTAATGCAATTGATATGGCTGTTGGTAAAAAAATAAGAGTACTGGCGTATAATCCTGATCCTGCTATGATAGGCAAGTCGCTTAATGTAGAACTCGAATCTTCTTCTTCAATTCCTAATGGTGTTGCAGTATTACGAACAGCCTTCACTACATCCGGCGCCTGGGAAGAACTGGTATTTGATTTCGGTTCGGTTGCCGGTGTGCCCGCCGATGCAAAATTCAGCCAACTGGTTTTGCGGTTCAATGATTCTGCAGATGGCGCAGGGGCTGTTATTTATGTTGACAATTTCAGATTAACCAATTAAAAACTCAGTGCATGAAACGTTATATAACCTATAGTTTTTCTTTTATAGTACTGCTATTGCTTGTAGTGTTTGGTTGTAAAAAACAAGATTACAAAATGGCAGACCTTGTTGCGCCTACCGATGTGGTAATTGGTACCACTATTGTAGGCCAGGATGGAACACATCCAAATGGTGATGGTTCCGGCGATGTAAAAATTGATCTTAGCGGAAAAAATGTTCTTGCTTATAAGATTGATTACAACGCCGCTGATGGCATCTCACTTGAATCGTTGGCCAAACCATCTGTTACCAAAAAATATACAACAGTTGGTTTGAACACTTATCGCATTACTGTTGTGGCTTACGGTCCGGGGGCTTCGGCTACTACCATTACAAAAGACATACAGGTGCAAAGCAATTTTACACCCGATGCATCAATTGTAAGTAATCTTACCGGCACAGGCACCAAAGGATGGAAAATAGACAAAGCAACGTCCGGGCATTTTGGCGTTGGCCCCTGGAGTACAACTTCGGTTACGCCTGAGTGGTATGCTGCCACACCCAATGAAAAAGCAGGTTGCTGCAATTGCTTTTATTCAGCCACATTTACTTTTGCAAAAGTTGGAACTGGTTATACACTTACTGTGGCAAGTCCTGATGGTGCTTTTACCAAAACAGGTGCATTGGCTGGCGGTTTGCCTGGCATTCCCGGTTCAGGTGCTGAAGGATGTTATAGCTATGGTGGCGGCACTTCAACTTTTTCTTTTGTTCCTTCCAGTTCAGGAATTGCTGCTTCTGCCCCTTCTACTAAAACAGCTATTTTGTTAGGTGGCGTTAATACATATATAGGTTATGGTGCGCAATTAAAAGAATATGAAATATTAACCATTAGCGCTACTACACTCTACTTAAGGGTTCAGGGTACAGAAACTGGCAATGCCTGGTATCTGAAACTGATACCTTCTTAAAAATTCCTATACTGGCAAGTCTAGGTTTAAAAGAAAAGCACGGGACAGAAATGTCCTGTGCTTTATTCTTCTTTTCTGTTCAACGCAATTTTGAAACTAAAATGTGACCCGGCTTATCTGCTGATAAAATAAATAGTATGAAAAAACAAAAATCCGTTTGCCTTATCTGGTCAGCTAGCTGTTGTATACTTATATTTTCCTGCAAAAAGAAAAATGAAGACAATACACCGGCAGTAGTGCCTGTTATTAAAATAGAAAACGCTTCGCAGGTAAGAATGACAAGCGAAAGTGTTATGCACTTTAATGTTACGCTAAATAAGACAACAACCGTTCCTGTATCGGTTGATTATGTACTGTCTGACGGATCCGCAGTTGCGCCAAAAGATTATACGGCTGCATCCGGCACTGTTACAATTGCCGCCAATCAAACAAATGCAGAAATTGCCGTGCCCATAAAAGCCGATCCTACCAACACACGGCAAAACAACCTTGACTTTACAGTTCAGCTAAGTAATGCAAAAGCAGGTGTACTGGGTGTAACAAGCGCAACGGGAACAATCATTACAGAAGACGGTACAAATTTCGTTACCGACAATACCGGCTATTCTACACCCACCAGCTATCCCGGTTATACACTATCGTGGGCAGATGAATTTGATGGCACATCTTTAAACCTCAACAACTGGAACCAGGAAATTGGCAATGGTACAGGCGGATGGGGCAATAATGAATTAGAATATTACACAGCCAGTACTAAAAATAGTTTTGTATCAAATGGCAACCTCATCATAGAAGCACGCAAAGAATCAATCAGTGGATTGAATTATTCTTCTGCACGGATGACAACCCAAAATAAAAAGTCTTTTAAATTCGGCAGAATAGACATGCGTGCCAAATTACCTGTTTCAAAAGGTATGTGGCCTGCACTATGGATGCTCGGAACAAATATATCAACAGTGCCATGGCCTGCTTGCGGAGAAATTGATATGATGGAACTGATAGGCACTTACCCCGGAAAAGTATATGGAACAGCACACTGGAAATCATTAGCAGGAACACATGCTTCCAAAGGTTCTGAATACAATCTCCCATCGGGTAATTTCTCACAGCAATTTCATGTATTCAGTCTTGTATGGACAACAGATAAAATGACCTGGCTGGTAGATGACCACGAATATATTTCTGTAACCAAAGCAGATGCCGGCACTGCAGACTATCCTTTCAACGCACCGGAATTTATACTCTTTAACCTGGCTGTTGGTGGTGATTGGCCAGGCCCCCCGGATGCAACTACCATTTTTCCTCAAAGAATGATTGTGGATTATGTACGGGTATTTCAATAAGCTTCCACCTGGCAAATAAAAAATCAACACATCTAAATAACGATTGTATGCGCATTGTTTTCCTTTTGCTGATTATATTTTTCTATAGCAATTGTTCACCTTCTAAAAAAACAACTGCAAATAATGAATGGAAACTTTCCTGGAGTGATGAATTTAATTATAACGGATTACCCGACAGCAGCAAATGGGGATATGATAAAGGCGGCAATGGCTGGGGAAATAATGAATTGCAATATTATACAGTGGCTTCATTAAACAATGCCGAAGTGAGTAATGGATCTTTAAAAATAAAAGCAATTAATCAACCAACACAAAATAATCAATACACTTCTGCGAGGATAATTACAAAAGGAAAAGCAGAATTTACTTATGGCAAAGTGGAAATAAGAGCAAAGTTGCCAATGGGCCGCGGATTGTGGCCGGCTATCTGGATGCTGGGTACAAGTGCTGATAAGATTGGCTGGCCAGAATGCGGAGAAATAGATATTATGGAACATGTAGGTTTTGAAAAGGATTCTGTATTTGGCACAATTCATACAAAATCTTACAACCATATAATAGGCACCCAAAAAGGGAAAAAATCTTTTATTGATAACCCTTATGAGTCATTTCATATTTATACGCTTGAATGGACACCGGAAAAAATGGATTTTTTGCTTGATGGCAAACTCTTTAATCATATTCAGAATGAACACAAAACATTTGCTGAATGGCCGTTTGATTCTCCCTTCTTTCTAATTATAAATTTAGCAGTAGGTGGTAATCTCGGCGGAAAGAAAGGAGTTGATACAACAGTTTTTCCAGCTACCATGGAAGTAGATTATATCAGAGTATATAAACCAGGAAATTTATAACCGCATTTTATGATGACACAGATGAAAACGAACCACAAGATTGTTCCCTTTATCAGAAATTCTTTTTTTCTGCTTTTTATAATATCAATGTGTGTGAATTGCAGTCGCAGTGGCGATCCTGTAGCCCCTACTCCACCTGTAACACCAAATCCGCCAGTTACCAATGAAATAGATTTTTGGCTAACAAAGTCTGACGAATCGGTTAAACTTCAAAAGCAAACAACAATACTCGCATTTGGAACAACAGTTAATCAATATGCAAATATTGAGGTAGATGACAATTCCGTTTTTCAAACAATTGATGGCTTTGGTTATACACTTACAGGTGGAAGCGCCGAAGTAATCAATTCGTTAACTGCTTCAAAGAAAGCAGAACTGTTGCAGGAATTGTTTGGCGCTGGCGATGGCGCTATTGGCATCAGTTACCTTCGCCTTAGCATTGGCGCATCAGATCTTAATGCTACAACCTTCACTTACGATGATATGCCGGCCGGGCAAACAGATGTTGCCCTAACTAATTTCAGCCTTGCGCCGGATATGGGGGTAGTAAACCTGCTGAAGGAAATACTCGCCATCAACCCAAATATAAAACTCCTGGCCTGCCCCTGGTCTGCACCAGTATGGATGAAAGACAATAATAGTTTTATTGGTGGCAGCCTTCAAACACAATACTATTCCGTGTATGCGCAGTATTTTGTAAAATACATTCAGCAGATGAAAGCACAGGGTATTACAATTGATGCCATCACCCCACAAAATGAACCTTTGCATGGCGGCAACAACCCCAGCATGGTAATGCAGGCGGCGCAGCAGGCAAGCTTTATTAAAAGTTATTTAGGCCCGGCTTTAATAGCAGCTAACCTCCCTGTAAAAATCATTATTTACGATCACAATTGCGACAATACTGATTATCCCATTTCCATTTTAAATGATGCATCTGCCAAAGCATTTATCAATGGCAGTGCTTTTCATTTGTATAACGGGGATATTAGTGCCCTTACTACTGTGCACAATGCGCATGCCGATAGGGCCGTCTATTTTACTGAACAGTATACGCCTTCTAATGGAAGCTTTAGCGGAGATTTGAAATGGCATTTAAAAAATGTTGTAATTGGCTCTATGCGCAATTGGAGCCGCAATGCCCTGGAATGGAACCTCGCTAACAACGGTGCATTTGAACCACACACGCCTGGCGGTTGTACTGTTTGCAAAGGTGCTTTAACCGTGGAAACAAGCAGCAGTTTTACACGCAATGTTGGTTATTATATTATAGCGCATGCTTCTAAATTTGTGGCACCAAATTCTCTGCGCATATCCAGCAATGTTACCGGCAATCTAAATAACGTTGCCTTTAAAACACCAGCTGGAAAAAAAGTATTGATAGTAGAAAACGACGGAAGTGCTTCTGAGATCTTCAACATTAAATATAATGGCAAGTGGGCGGTTGTATCACTCGATGCAGGAGCTGTTGGCACGTTTATATGGTAATTGTGCATTGCTGTAAACACTAATTAATCTATAGAGCTATTTGCTCCGTAGGTGCAACTGATGGGTAGAGATTAAAATGATAGGGCTTATCGTTCCATAGGAACGATTGTTGCTTTTATATTGCATAAGCAACAAGCATCCCGATCCGGATCGGGGCGCCGCTCCTTTGCGCTCTTTGCCTGCCCGACTTTGTCATTCAGGCGGGCGAGAAATAAAAAGAATAGCCCCTCCGCATTGTCGTGCTGCAAGCATCCCGTGGGGGTTGAGCCGCAGGAATTGTTAGCATTAGCAACAAGCGTACCTATGGCACGCAACCGACATCTTTGGTTGTTTTCTACCCATCAAATGTTCCTACGGAACATATTTCGAACACTTGCGAGATTACTCCTGCGTCGGGTTGACAAAAAGCAAAAGTTCTTTGCGCTGCCCCTTTGCGCTCTTTGCCTGCCCGACTTTGTCATTCAGGCGGGCGAGAAATAAAAAAAATAGCCTCGAAAGTTCTTTGCGCTGCCCCTTTGCGCTCTTTGCGAGAAACAAAAAAATAGCCTCGAACGTTCTTTGCGCTGCCCCTTTGCGCTCTTTGCGAGAAACAAAAAATAGCCTCGAAAGTTCTTTGCGCTGCCCCTTTGCGCTCTTGGCGAGAAACAAAAAAATACCCCTTCCGAATTGTCGTGGTAATGATCAAACTAATTTTTGCTTTGAAGCTTTGCCAATTAGAATAGCGGTGTTCTTGGCTTTAAATTTTTCGAGCAGACTTTTTCTATGTGTATTTACGGTAGCTATGCTAATGTATAATTTCTCCGCTATCTCGCCATTGGTAAGGCCTTCTGCTATTAATTGAAGCACTTCCTTTTCCCGCCGTGTAATAAGCGGTTGTATATCGGTTGCTTCGCGAAGCGATAGCAATACTTCGTGACTTAAATAATTTCTGCCTGCCATTACAACTTTTAAGGCTTCCTGCAATTCTTCTTTGGTAGCGTTTTTAAGTACGTACCCCGAAGCGCCACTATTCATCATTTCACGTATAATGGGCTGCTGGTTAAAAGTGCTGAGGCCCAGTACAAATATTGCGGGATAAAGTGCCTTTACTTCTTTACACAATTCAATACCACTTTTATCGGGCAGGCTGATGTCCATCAATAATACATCGGGTTGTTGTTGCCGCAGAAATGCAATGCAGGATGCTGCATTAGTAGCATGGCCCTGCCATTCGATATCCTTCTCGTTTTGCAAAAGCGAGCGAATGCCTTCAATTACCATGTAATGGTCATCAACTATAAATAAGCTGGTTTTCATTAAATATTTATTTCTATCAAAACAGAAGTTCCTTCATTTGGCGCAGATTGTACATCTAATTTACCTTTTAAAAAACTAATCCTGTTTCTAATATTACTCCACCCTATACCCGTTGCTTGCTTTAATGTGGAAATATCAAAACCTTTACCATCATCTTCAACAGTGATAGTCAATATTTTTTCTGTTTCGGCTGCATGCAATTGTACCAGTACATTCTTTGCAGCGGCATGTTTCATTACATTGTTCAGCAATTCCTGTACAACCCGGTACACCGTAAGCATTGTTTTTTGATCCATTGCAGTTTTATCCATTCCAATAGAATGATAACTGGTCCTTACCAGTCCGCTGCTGTTTATCTCCTTACAAAATTCTTTTAAAGCAGTATCAAGACCGTATTTAAACAACAATTCCGGCATCATATTATGGGCAACCCGCCGCATTTCGTTTATGGAACTATCCAGCATGTCAATACTGCGCTCAAATGCCTGTGCGTTATCCGGTGTCATTACCAGGTTTTCTTTCATGGTCTGGAAGGAATATTTTATTCCGCTCAGCATACCGCCCAATCCATCGTGCAGATCTTTTGCTAACCGGGTACGCTCCTGCTCTTCTCCTTTAAGTACTGCCTGGGTTGCTGTCAATTGTTTTTCAGTTTCCAACTCATCAATCTTTACCTGCTGCAGTTTTTGACGGCTTTTATAATTACGATAAAAAAGCAGTGAAATAACCAGCAATGAAACTGCCCCTGCCATCAATAAATAATTAAGCGTAGATTTTTCTTTTAGCTGCGCCTGTTGCAATTGTATTTGCGCTTCTTTCTTCTGTATTTCGTATTTCTTTTCTATGCGAACAGTGCTGCTGCCAATTGATTCATTCAATATACTATCGCTCAATAGTTCGTACTGGTAAAAATACTGGTAACCCAGCCTGTTGTTCTGCATCGCATAGTATATGCTCGATTGCAGCACAAACAATTTCTGTTTAACATCCCGCAAATTATATTGATTGGCCAGCAGCATGGCAGAATCTGCCGTAAGTTTTGCGTTGGGGTAGTCTTTCGTCAATAGATAATAATAAGCCATTCCGTACATCGCATAGCCAACAAATTCATTGGCTTTATACTGCCGGGAAAGGCTAAGCGCTTTACCGGCAAATAGTTTCAGGCTGTCTAATTGCTGATTGCGAAGGGCTATTAAAGCATAATTGAGGTTGATTGTTATCTGCACCTGCGTTTCTCCTGTAATTACAGCCATCCTCTCGGCCTTTATTAAATAATATTTAGCCGAATCGTACAGGTGGAGGTTTATATAATTAGATGCAAGGTTATTGTATGCCTGCTGCAGTGGCGTATTATTTTTTGTATTCACCAAGATAGCAATGGCACTCAGGCCATCGTTTGCCGCTTTTCTATATTGGTGCATAGAATTATGCACCACCTGTAGTAAATTAAAAGTGAAGCCTTCGTACTGGTGAATATTGTTCCTGCTAAAGATTGCCTTTGCACCTTCAATATAATCAACAGCGTTTTCGTAATCTTCCAGTTGCTCGTATGCAATGGCAACATTTAACATGGTTCTGCCAATATCTGCGGAGTCCGCATGTTTTTTTGCATAATCCCAGGCCTCCAGGTGTGTTCTTAACAGGCTATCAAAATCGCCCTTCATATTCAGGATATCGCCATAATAGGTATAGTACGACAATACGCCTTCATGATATTTTATTTTTTTGCTCAGCTCTAAGCCCAGCAAACAATATTTTTCTGACAGCTTTAAATCTTTCTGGTAGTACTGAGCTGCCAGCAAGTAATACAATTTTACTTTAGACGAATCATCTTTTGCACCTGCTATTTTCTGCAGCAAACTGTCTTTATTTGCAACAGGCTGCGCTTTAGCTGATAAATGGCAACACAAAAGCACCAGTAATAATTTTCCTATTGATTTTATCATCAATTACGAAATTAACGGTGATGGTTCGTTTTTTTCATTTTATTGTTTAATGAATGGAGAAGTTTTTGTTTCGCCGCCGGTAGCTATCCATTTACACCAGTAAACGCCAGGTGCCAATGACTGTACATTTATTACCGTGGTGCCTTCTTTTACATTTTGTTGCTGCAATACAGACCCTGTGCTGTTGATAATAGTGACTGTTCCGGCCTTGCTTATCATTTTTAAAACACCATTGGCAACAGGATTGCCAATGATAGCAAATGAGGTATTGCTTTGTCTGTCGCTGGCTTTAATTACTATTGTCTTGCTTTGGGTAAATTTACCATCAGCGTCTATCATTTTCAACCGGTAATAACTGATAGGAACAGGATTGCTGGTATCTGTAAAACTGTAGTAGTGGTTACCGTTAGTATTGGCTGCGCTTATGGAACCAATATTTGTAAAGGCGATTCCATCGCCACTGCGTTCTATGCCAAAGCTTTTTGTATTGAGTTCATCCGTTGTTACCCAGGTAAGCAGGTTGCCGGCATCGGTATTTTGTCCTTTAAAAGAAATAAGCGTTAGCGGAAGGGAACTTACAGTGTTGCCCAGGATGTATTCTGTGCTTTCTCCAGAGAGGGTTAATGTTTTAGAAAGTATATTTAAAACCGCACCGCCATTACTCCAATTGGCGTCGGCATTGTTGCTACGCTTAAAGAGCGCCACATTGTTTTCATTGCCCGCATTTACTTGTGGATTGCCGTTGTAATTGTACACCGCTGTGTATTGCGGACTGGTGCCCCCTGCCTGGAACACACCAAAGTATTTATTATTGCTACCAACGCCCTGTGTACCTGTAAGTGTATTGGGCATGTTATCTACCCTGTACACCTGTATGCCATCGGGGTTGCCGGAAGATGATGTTACAGTAAACGATTCACCACCTGGGTGGGAAATACTCGCTGTCTTCACCGTATTGGCGTAATCATATGCAGATGCATCACCAATTGATGCACCACTGGTTACCCTTGCCGGGCTGTTGATGAGTGTACCATAATTGGCATGACCACTTTTATCGTACAGCGTACTGCCCACCATTTCATCCATATCGTAATAACCTACCAGGTTGCTGTATAGCGGATCGCTGTTGGTAATTTTATGACACATCCTGTCCCTTATCTGTGTGGGTGTTAAGGCAGTGCTCCACAAACGCACTTCATCCATTTGGCCATTCCAATTTCGGCCACCACTACCCCACCTTCCCAATCGCAGAAAATTACCACTGTAGTTTACCGGCCCTGCGCCGTAACTGTTAGACTGCGATAAAACACCATTAACGTATGCTTCTATTGCAGTGGCACTTTTTACCAAAGTAAGATGCTGCCATACATTGGGGGTAAGCGCAAATTGAGCGGACACACCATTTATGCCAAAAATGTAAGTGTCAGATGGCCCTCCCGTATTTAACTGGCAAACCCAATTTGTGGTAGAACCAGAATGGTTATTGTCGATAATATCTGCAAATATTACTTGTGTGCCCCCTGGTTTCAACCACATATCGATGGTAAAATCCTGGTAAGTAAACCAGCTGCCCAGGTCTACATTATTGTTATTGCCATTAAGATCAATTGCATTGCCGCTGCCAGGTACGCTGGCGGGGATTGCGTCGTTAAAATATGAAGTAGCTATTTGCGAAGCAGATAATACGCCATTATAAATTTTAACCTCATCCAGTATGCCATTTAGCGGAAAGGCAAGACCACCATTTTCATAAGCGGCGCCCAACAAAAGCGGGGTATTATCGTAAGGAATAGCAGCGGTATAACTCCCTGTACTTATCAACAGTCCGTCTACATATAAAGACCGTGTGCTGTTGGCTGCATCTACGGTAAAAACAATCATTTTCCATTCGTTGTCTACTTGCGGTGCAGACACTGCTACTACATCTCCGCATCCTAAAGAGTTAGAAACATAACCACTGAATTTGTTGTCGGCAGTACCCAGGAACCATGAATCGTTTATACAAGAGCCAACGGCTTTATCTACAAAAGTTTTTGGTGAATTATCAAAAGGGGTATTCAATTTTACCCAACAGGAAATAGAAATACTGGCTGGCTTAAGCAAGGGGTTGTCTGCAACCGTTATATTGATGTTGCCGTTACTACCCGGAAAACTCATGGCCCCATTGGCATTACCGTATCTGTCTGCAGCAGGTGTAACCGCTCCGTTTATTATGCCATTTAATGCATTGCCACTGGCGTCTGTAGCATTACCATTAAGCGGATAATATGCAACAAGGGTTTGTGCTGCGCATGGCTGTGCTATAAAAAAAATAAATACTAATAGGTAGAAGTATGATTTCATTGTACTGTTTTTATGCAGCAAAAATGAAAACAAATGAAGCGCCATCGCATCGTTAAAAAGAATGATTTTTTCTACCAGGCCGGACTGGCAATAGGCTGATTACTGCGTAAAGCCAAAAACAACAATTCGGGCTTATGGTCGTTTTATTTACGACCAATCCTGAAAAACCCATGGCCAGATTTATTACTACCAATGCCATTTCTCAAAACCTGGAACAGATCATCCTGGAGGCAAGGTCCAACCTGATACTATTGTCGCCCTATTTAAAGTTATCG
The DNA here is from genome assembly GCA_044227095.1 of Chitinophagaceae bacterium. Lineage (GTDB taxonomy): Bacteria > Bacteroidota > Bacteroidia > Chitinophagales > Chitinophagaceae > JACMLD01. The sequence continues at coordinate 4,353,938 of JBGAFV010000001.1, forward strand.
TCTAAAATAGCCGAATCTTTGATGATTGCATCCAATAAAGGTGTCCGTATTCAGCTAATCTATGGAAAGGGAAAAGAAAAGTTGAAGGCAGCAGACCGGAAAGCCCTAGCTGTACTACGCAATTTACAATTATACTATTTCGAAAAATTACATGCTAAATGCTATTTCAATGAAGAGACCATGATAATCACTTCTATGAACATGCATGAATATTCTGCCCGCAACAACAGTGAGTTTGGCCTGTTAATAAACAGAAAAGAAGACACTCAAATTTTTAATGATGCATTCAGAGAATCCTTGTCCATTCTCGGCCAGCTCAGCCCGCAACACCTGGGAGATTTAAAGCAGGTAGAAAAAAGAACAATCCCTGATAACAGTGTTAAAGATTTGTTTGGAGTAACAAATCCTGTTTCTAAAAAACAAGGCGTTTGCATTGGTTGTGGTGATCCTATTCCCAAAAATCTTAAACGCCCCTATTGTTTAGAGTGTTACCATGATTTTTTGGATGATGAGGATTTTAATGAACATGAATTGTATTGTCACACTTGCGGAGAAATTAGTGAAACAACCATTTACAGGCCACAGTGTATTTCTTGTTATAAAGCTGCTGTACAATTATGAAAATAATGCTTGGCTCTATACTCTTTCTTTGTTGTTTGTCTTACCAGGAGAAAGTGTACATCTGCAAATCGGGAACCAGCTATGCTTACCACAACAAACTATGCCAGGGTTTGCGCAATTGCAATAGTACCATTGATACGGTTACTATTGCGCAGGCATACCAAACCGGGCATAAAAAAGCCTGTGGTTACTGTTATAGACGTTAAGCTAAAGATGGATGAAGATTTTTTTGTGCTAAATTTACTACTGTGAAAGTATTCCCTTGTTTTCAGCATTGCTGGCAAAAGCCAACCCTAAAAAAAGGAAAAGCATGAAAGTATTAATAATCTTCTTTTGCATTGGCATTGCCGGGTGTGGTGAAGAATGTGGCACAAAAAGCCAGCCTATTGCTTCAAAGGAGTTAACTACTTTTGATAAGGCTATTAAAAATATGACCGATTCTGTAACTAAGAAAAAATTTGGCATTCATACAGTTGTATTTGATGAAGTAGAAATCCTTGTGCAACAGGCGCTAAAAGATACCACTACACTTAATCTGCACATTAGCCTTCCTCCAGTGCATAGTTCATCGCCGGGACAACACCGAAAAAAATAACAGGAACACTTTCTGCAGTATCCCTGTCTTCCGTGATGCTGTCCTCACCAACCACATAGAATAACATTCAAGTCCACGAGATCCCTCCTTCGTCGGGATGACAAAAAGCAAAAGTTCTTTGCGCTGCACCTTTGCGCTCTTGGCGAGAAATAAAAAAACAGCCGCGAAAGTTATTTGCGCTGCCCCTTTGCGATCTTGGCGAGAAATAAAAGAGTACCCTCGAAAGTTCTTTGCGCCGCCCCTTTGCGCTCTTGGCGAGAAACAAAAACATAACCTCGAAAGCTCTTTGCGCTGCCCCTTTGCGCTCTTTGCGAGAAATAAAAAGAGTACCCTCGAAAGCTCTTTGCGCTGCCCCTTTGCGCCCTTTGCGAGAAACAAAAGAGTAACCTCAAAAGTTCTTTGCGCCGCTCTTTGCGAGAAACAAAAAAAATAACAGGAACACTTTTGCATCCCTGTTATTCAATCCATTTTAATTAAGATACAATTCTGCTGATAACAGTACTGTACACTGCCTGGCCCCTTGTGCCAATGGCACCTGCTTTAAACATTACCAATTTACCTACGGGCAAACCTGTAAATGTATAAGAACTTACAGAAGACGGAACATGCACCCATGCATCGTTTACCTGTGGAGCCTCGCACCAGAAAAACAAATAGCCTTTACAATTGTCAACCGCAGAAACAGACAGCATTACATCGCCGGAGTTTTTGCCTATTTCCACTGTAAAGTTTTCGATACTGCCCAAAGCCGAACCAGCTTTTGTTTCTGAATTGGCATCAAACCCGCTGCTTAAAATAAGCGACCTGCTGATGGTGCCATTTTCAACCGTGTTGGCCACATAGTTGATGTACTCCTTGGTAGCAGATAAAATATCCTGCAAGGCCTGCCTGGCTTCTTTTTTCTGCGCCATTTTAATTTTGTCTTTCGACTCTGCCTGTACCATGCTTGCGCTAAAAGTGGTAATGGCGGCACCCAGTTTATCCAGCCCAATAGGTGGATTGGGAAAATTGGCATTGCCCGTCATGCTGGCCAGTACGGCGCCAGCCAGGGCTTCCAGCTTTCCATCATTCATTGCCTTAAAATTTAAAACTACACGGGTCATATATTATTTTTTTAATTAATTAAATGCACCAACACCTGTATGTTTACTACACTGTTTTACAGGAGCAAGGCGCAATTGACTTTTTTTTGACGGTGAAACCACAAAAAACGATAGCATGCATTGCCGAATAAAAAAGAAGATTACGTGTATTTATTTAATGCAGTTACCGTAAGACGACGGAGAATAATATGATTGAAAACGCTTTTACAACAACCGGAAATGGGTTTACGATGACTGGAAACCTGTTTTCAATTACAGGAAAGCTGTTTGCAATGGCTGTATATGCATTTGCAATGACCCAAAACTTGTTTTGAATAACCGAAAACAACTTTCCAGCGGGTGTAATGGCATGTTTAACGATAGAAATGGATGCATATGTGCGGGATTGCGCAGAAGAACGTGAATGCAGTGGCTATTAATGAGTTGTATCGTCGCAAGTTTCCAGGTTTTGTTACATTTTGCACAAATAGGTATAAATGATTGAGAAGCAGCCGAACAATTTTTGTAATTTGGAAAAGAAGTGATTCGTATATTCGACAATACGACCGTTGGGCGTAATTCACCGATAATCTTATGAACCTGTAAACTTCGTAACAAGGTTTTGAGACGGTTAGGAAATTGGAAAATACAAAAAGTTGTTACAAACAATGGAATACAAAGAAATTCCAGAATTCTCTGAAATACGAACACTTGCGGATCTCAAAAGTAGCGACCCAGAAAAAATCATTTATGCGATGCTTTCTGTCGTGCTATATAGTGGCAACTATAAGTTGTCAATTGAATCAACTCGGCCTTTTTTTAAGAGTCTCAATGAAAATATCAAAGGATGTTCCATTGAATGTATTTCTCATATAGCGAGACTGTGGCATGAATTGCCAGAGGACTTTATTGACATCGCAAGAAGAGCGGTTGACGACGAGAGTAGTTGGGTGCGTAGCAAAGCTGACGATACTTTAGATGACTTGGAAGTATTTATTAAAGATTTTAAAAGAACGAAATCCGACAAATGAACTACGCCCAACAGGGGGTTTTCTGCTATGCTGGCTGAAGAATATATACTGATCGTCCCGTTCGCTTATCATTTGTAGTTCGGGCTGGACGAATAAAGCCGAGCTGCATAATATAATATCATCTACATAACTTTACTCAGCTTCGGTTCCGGGCTGACGAATCACGGAATATCAGCACAGCAGAAAACCCCTGTTGGGCGAAAATTTTTAAAATTACACTTCTTAGTATGGATAGTATTAAACAACATATTGAAGACCGACTTTGGCAAGTAATAAAGAAAAACTATATTTCAGAAAACTTCACAAACTGTATACTTGATGCTATCCAATTTTTGGGAGACACATTGCGGGAAAAGTCAGGTATAGACAGTGACGGCGTCCAACTCGTAGGCTCCGCGTTAGGGGGAGAGAATCCGAAGATTAAACTTAACGGCTTAACAACAGAGACCGAAAGAAATGTTCAAAAAGGGATCGAAAGCATTTTTCGTGGCCTCTTTTCAGCTTATAGAAATCCAAGAAGCCATTCAAAAATAAATGATACTGAGTTAGATTGTTTTGAAGTTGTAATTTTCCTCAACCACCTTCTAAAAATAATCGACAAATCTAAGGGTAAGTTTTCTGTAGAAGAATTCAGCCTTCGGGTTTTTGATAATGATTTTGTAGAAACTGATGAATATGCTGACTTGTTAGTAAAAGAAATTCCAGAACCTAAATTATTTGACATTGCACATGACCTTTTTACAAAAAAAACAACCGGAAATATTCACAACATTAGGCGAATCTGGACTCGACTCTACCCTAAATTAAATAGTACACAAAAGTCAGATTTACTTGCAATAGCATCTAATGAACTTCGGTACACCGATACAACGTTTCTTATAGTACGAATAATAGCACTTTTTAAGTCCGACTGGCTTCAGCTAGCAGAAGATGCCCGACATCGTGCCGAAAACAAATTATTAAAATCAATACCAAATGCAGAAATTTCGAAACATGGTCAGTTAAGCGAGGAAGGCGCAATTACAACTTGGATTTTTTCAATTTTAAGTAATTCTGTATTCAAATTTGAAATTTCCAAATCTTTGTCAGAACTATTCGACTCTAACGAAGACCATCAGCGGTTTGCAGTTAAATATGTTGGACCTTACCTATCAGAAATAATGGAAGAAACAATGTTTTTTTATTCACTTCCAGACGTGTTTAAATCGCAAATCGAAAATGGAAACAAAATTATTTACGATTTTGTCATCTCGAAATTCAAAGAGGATGAACTTGATGAATATAAAGATTGCATTTCTATTTATCAATCAAAAAATTTAATTGACGACCTTCCGTTTTAATCTTCGCCCAACAAGCGGTTTGCTGCTATGCTGGCAGACGGAAAAACAATCTACGGTTTTACTACTATCAGCTAATATCGGGCTTGACCGAATACTGTTCGGCTTTTGTTGTTAACTTCAACATTAGTAATTTTAATCGGCTTCAGTTGCCGGGCTGACACAGCAACAATCCCAGCCCTGCGGCAAGCCTCGAACGTTAGCTGTAATCTTATATGGACACTACCAACGCAAATATTGCTCATCAATCGTATGAGCTGCTAAAAATTATCTTAGATTTCATCGGCACCATCATGTGGCCGGTGACAGTCTTAATCATTATTTATTTATTTCGGACAGAAATACAAAAACTACTACTGCGAGCAAAAAAAGTTGAGTTGCCAGGCGGCGTTTCATTGGAGACACTTGAGCAAGATATTAGTCAAGCCAAGGAGCTTTCTGTCGAAGTGGAGAAAGAAAGAAAACCAGAGGCAAAAGAAATTATTTCTAAAGTTACACCGGCAGTAGAGTCGGAAGCTAACAGGAAAATGATTGAGGTCGGCTTAACACCTTCGCCAAGTGGGCTTGACTTGAATTACTACAGAAATATTGTTGACATAGACCCAAGGCTTGCACTAATTGGTCTAAGAGCAGACCTGGAAACTATGCTTAAAAATTTGGCTAAAGGGTTCAATGTATCAGTAAGTGATAGAGACTCATCATCAAAGATTTTATCTAAACTATTCGACAAAGGAGCAATCACTTCGAGGCAGTTTCAATTTATTAATACGTTATTTAAGATTTGTAATTCTGCCGCACATGGAACATTAATTACAAAAGAACAGGCCTTAGAGGTATTAGAAATAGGTGACGTTTTAGTTAAAGATTACATAGCATGGCTCTCATGGGGATTTAAACGATGAAAGCCTACAGCTAACATTGCATTGGCAATATGGCGGGGCGACGAATAAAATCTCATCTTTTTGTTCATTACTCAACTTCGGTTTCGGCAGACGAATAACGCCAAGCAACAGAATAAACAATGAACTTTTAATTATAAATTTAGCAGCGGTTATGGGCAGACGGAATTTAATTCCCAACCTGCGTAATGCCCTGTTTGTTAGCTGAAATACTTTATGAAATTTATCCTTCTAATATTACTTTTAATAACCTGTGAGTTCAGTAATTGCCAGACAATAAATAATGTTCCTAAAGTGAATAGTACTGGCTGGTTAGAATACAATTACGTTTTAAAATCTCAAAATGAACTGCACCAAAAAACACTTCTTCATTATACAAATAGAACTGTTTTGAGATTCTGGAGTTTTACAAACCTCAAATCAAGTTTAACAGAAATTTCAAAAATCGGTGTTAAATGGGATATGACAAAATACGACTTTAAACTTCATATAAAACAACAGCTTTCAATCTCAAATATATCCAAAAGCAAACCCTCTATAAGAACAAACTTAGACTCATTTCTTATACGAATGACTAAACTTGGATTCGATACGTTAACTGCACAGGATAACATTAAATTAGAAGATGTTCTTGTGGACGGAGTTTTATATTGTTTTGAATTTAGTAATGAAGACAAATACAATTTCTACTATTACTCAAATCCGAAATCTCAGAAAAATAAGTATCCACAAGCAAATATTGTTAGTGCTATACTTCGTGAATTTGAAGCGGTGATTGATATTAACAGGTAGAAGCATTTAGCATAGTATTTCAGCTAACAAAAGTATTGGCAAAAGTTTGGCGGACGGAAGTGCAATCGGTCAGTACTCAATTCAAATTAAGTTCCGGCAGGTCGAACAACTTTCAACATCAAATCTTAACTTCAACAAGCTAACTTAATCAGCAGCGGTTATCGGCAGACGAATACTAATTCCCCACCTGCATAAAGCCCTGCTCGTTGGCAATAATTTTAGAAAGACCTTACTAATGACAATAACCCGACAAATTTTAATTGACTATTGCGACAAATTCTTAAATGACACGGTTGACAAAAAAGTTATTCAAGATTTTGCATGGGAGGCAATCACTTCTGACGACTTTGAATTTGTAGATGATGATATTGTCTCAGAAACAATTTTTGAGTGGGACAATGAGGACATAAACTTTGAAATCAACAAGACTAACATTCAACTTTGGAAAGACCGGCTTCAGACCGGACAAGACAATTTACTTGCTTATAATTCCTGGAACTCACACATTGAAAACCAAAAAGAAATCTGTGCAACACATAATTCCAAATGGAAACCGATAAACAAAAAATTAAGAGTTGGCGTTTCAGCAAACCTTGACAAAGACCCAATCAATGGGCTAAGGCATCCAGGCGAAGAAAGAACAACTGGTTGGTTTATATGGACAGGAGATTATTCAGAAGCTGATGACTTCTTTAAACCTATGTGTGCTGAACATTTATTGCAAATCAGACCAGACATTATTAAATATTTGGGGCTTGACATTGGTTATAGATTTCTTGCCGACAAGAATGGTTACGAAGATGTTTGGTATGACGAGAAACTTAAAAACATATAAACCGGCGGCGAAGAAAAACGGCTGCCAACATAGGGTTCCTATGTAAAGCGATCTCAGGAATTGTCATTAATCACCAGCGGCTATATTTTGATGGTTTTAAAGGATAGATTTATTTAAGTTTCAAAATCAGTTTTCATAACTTAGTTTAGTAGCCGGGTCTGGCGTTGTAAATTTTCAGCCCGGCAGCAAGGCGTAAACGTTGGGCGCAAATTTAAAACGATACTCTACTCATGAAATTATTATTGACAATTCTTTGTAATCTGACCGTCGTGACAACTTCGCTTGGACAAGAGATTAGCTACGACGATTTTAAATCTATCATTCCTTTTTTGCAAAAAGAAGATTTTAAAGGCGCCTTTGACAAAACAACTCAACTTTTAAATTCAACTCAAAGCGACAGTTCCGATTTGCATGGAATTGTTGTTTACATGAACATATTTTCAGCAGCAGGTATGGTGACACTTGACCAAATGACCCACGCCGACTTTTTAAAAAAAGCAAATAAATTCGTTGGACAGAGGATTGTTATGTCTGCACATCCTTGTATTGATAGTTCATCTCAAGGATATAATTCTTTGAAGTTTGTTACACAGGACGGACAATTGCAAGGCATGACAATATCTCCTAACAACAAAAAGACAAACATTCTTTGCTTTGAGTACTTCAAATATGCCGACCCAATAAATCCAGCAGAGTTGGTTGGGAAAAACGTAAGAAGTGGCGGAACGTTAGTATCAGTTGAGGTAAATCCAAACAATTCTAAAATTTGGATTTCAAGACTTCATATAGACAACGCATTTGCCAGAGAAATGACACCGAGATAAATCTGCTGTCAACATTAGGTTTTTATGCTAGTTGGACTTGACGTAGGAACATCAACAACAAATCTTTAATCACCAGCAGCTATGTGGCGGCAGTCTGAAAACTTAGATCTGTTAAAATAAAATCTCTTTATTAATTTAGTGCAGTAGCCGGGTTTGGCGTTATTAATTTATAGCCAGGCAGCAAGGCGTAAACGTTGGCAGCAAGTTTAAAGAGCAATGGACATCAATAAAGCAATACAAATATTGGAAGCATTAGCGTCAGGTTGTTCACCAGCAACTGGAGAGATAATCCCCAATGACAACATATTAAATGACCGTACTGTTATTAGAGCATTACAATTTGCAATCGATAATTTGAAGAAAGAACATACTGAAAAGTCCACAGACATAGAAATCGAAGAAAATGATATTCAGGCTGCATTACAATTATTTAAAGAGCAAGACAGAAACCCGACAGCCAATAATTTGACAGGATTCTTTCTTAGTACAAGACAATTTAAAAATCCTACTCTTCTTTCTAGTAAACTCTACGGTAAGTTTAAAGGTGCATATACAAGCGGACAACTGCTGGATTTCTTTTCACAATATCTCGTAGAAAATCAAATTGCACCTAAAAATAAATTTAGAGACGACGCTTATAGACAAATCGATTATTTTGAAAAAGAGAAGTTCAATAAGCTAACTGAAAATGGCATAAAACAACTGAAAGAAAAGATAAGTGAGATTGGAATTTTAAAAACTGAAAATCTCTCTGATTACGTTGTAGAAGCAAGAAAAGTCTATTCAAGGGCTTATGAACATTGGTCTGACAAAGAAACGGAACTTTTGAGCAAAGCTATAAAGTACACAAATGACCTCAACTTACTTGCTGACTGTTTCCAAAGAGGAAAAGGGTCAATTGAGTCGGCTGCTAAGAAAATAATTTATTCAGATCAAAAAATAGGTGACAAAACATAATTCCAGAAAACCTGCTGCCAACATTGGTATTGCCAATAGTGGGGCTTGACATTGGAGCAATCAGCAGCGGTAATTCTGCTGTGCTGTGGTTCGGGGCTCGACGAATAGAGCCCAGTTTTGGTTTTAATATTTAACTTTATCAAAAAAGCCAGGCAGCGGTTGCGGACGGACGAATATAAAATTCCCTTCCATCGGCAATACCTGTTCGTTGGTTGTAATTTTAATTGAACATCACTTTTTATGAAAGCATTTTTATCATATAATTTTAGCGATAATATTTCTCCAATCACTTCTCTTCTAACAAGACAAGGGGTAGACGTTTTTGATTCCCGTAACGATATTCAGTATGGTACATCATTTCAAAAAGCGATTAAGAACGCAATTGCTGAATGCGACTTTTTACTTCTAATCTATTCAAGTGAAAATCCAAATATAGCTTTTGAGGCCGGTATTGCAGTGAGCAGCAATAAACCAATATTTTCCATCATATCAGAAAAAAAGAACGACCCAGATTTTCTATTTGATTCAACTTATGTCCACGCTCTACCAAATGAAATAGAGAAAATTGAATTTAATCTTAAGATATTTCTGGATAAGATCAAGCCCAAAAAAAGTAGCAATACAATTAAGAAACATACATATTATGGAGGTGGTGAGCCAAACCATTACCTTGATATTTATAATAAATACATCAATATAAATGTTAAGTCTGAAAGAAATTATGAATTGTTATTCAAGGACATTTTCGAAATCTATAAATTAAGTGTCATTCAAAACAAGTTTGACAACAAGTCAGATTTTTATACAGACTTCTGCATTTGGAGTGACAAATTGAGTAACATAATTGGCAACCCTATTCTAATCGAAGTAAAAAAGGAAATAAATTCTAAAATACTTGAAAGCGTAACGGAAAATATAACGAAACTCATAAGTAATAATTTTGCCGAAAGCTGCCTTGTTTTTTATGACACCTTAAAAGAAATAAATAAGAAAGATTTACCAAACACTTCCAAATATCTATTTATTCAAATTTCTGATTTTATTGAAAAACTTAATGATGGTGATTTCAATGACTCAATAAGAAAGATTCGAAACGAAATAGTACATAATCAATTTTAAAATGGCTAATTATTCTAACGCAACTTTGGCGGGCCATTTTAATACTTGCGATAATGGCGGAACAGTACAAATCAAAGGAAAAGCCTTTGAAGATTTGGCATGCTATCTTTTTGAAACAATTCCTGGTGTTTCAATAGCATTACGAAATCAAATGAACGCTTACAACAATGAAGAAATAGACGTAGCAATTTGGAACGATAAATCGAGATATGGGCTTAACTTTTTGCCCAATGTAGTTCTTATTGAATGTAAGAATTGGACTAATGCAGTATCAAGTATTGAAGTAAACTGGTTTTGTCAAAAACTAGCTTCAAGAGGCTTAGACTTTGGTATTCTAATAGCAAACAATGGAATTACGGGTAATGCTGATGATTTAACAGCAGCACATAACACGATAGCTTTTCATTTAGCACAAAAGAGAAAGGTAATTGTTATAACTAGGGCAGAAATTAATGCTCTGACAAATACCAACGAGATAATACATTTAATCAAGGAAAAAATCTGTTTACTTTCGGTAGCTGGACGAATAGCATAACTAAAACTACGCCCAACAAAAGTATTTGCAAAAGCAGGGCATGCCAATCTAACATCAGCTATGTGCAAGTTCAGCAGCGGCTATGTGGCAACGGTTTAAAAGATAGATTTGTGTAAGTTTCAAAATCAGTTTTCATAACTTAGTGCGGTAGCCGGGCTTGACGTTATAAATGCCAGCCCGGCAGCAAGGCGTAAACGTTGTATGCCATTGTATAGACCCCTTAACTCATAAATACTTTCATTGTGGAGACTATTCAATTAATAAAGCATGAAAGCGACTTAAGTGTCCAACTCGACTTCCTAATAAGTCTAGAATTTCGCAATGTATTTCGAAAATATCGTACCAATGGAATCTATTTAGTCGTCTTAACTTTATTCATTGTTCTTCTTTCAATATTTTCTGACGACTCGAACTACCTAGCTTTAAAAGGTGTTTCTGTAATCATGCTCACGTTAATATGGATATTCGCCTTAGGCCATCTTGTCGTTCTTTTGACACGGTATCGCAATAGAATAAAATGGAAACAAGGGCAAATTCAAGCCTATTCGACTCAAGCTACAACTGAATTTTATTTTAACGACGAGGTTATTTCTTATAAATCCGACAAGTATGATACAGCTTTAAAATGGGACTATTTCACTTACTTTAAAGAGCATAAAAACTCAATCTTTATATTTGATAATCAAAATACCTATCAAGCTCTATACTTTTCTGATCGGGAACTTGGTATTGACAATTTCCAAACATTTAAAAACATAATTTCTCAAAAACTAAAACCATTGCCGTGAGACAACGGCACATAACATGCGGTTTGCTTCTAGGCTGGCTTGACGTTGGAGCAATCAACAATTAATCTTTAACCAGCAGCGGCTATGTGTCAACAGTTTTAAAAATAGATTTGTGTAAGTTTCAAAATCAGTTTTCATAACTTAATTTAGTGCCCGGGCCCGATGTATTAATTTTCAGGCTGGCAGTGAGCCGTAAATGTTATCGTCAACCTTAGTTTGACAAAACAAATTTATAAATGATGGATAAGAAAATATTTAATACAGACAAAGCCCCGCGTATGAGTTCAGTATTTCCACAAGCTGTGATTGCTGACAAATTTATTTTCTTATCTGGCACTCCAGGCTTTGATTTAATTTCCGGGCAAGTTGTTAGCGACAATTTCGAAGATCAGGTTAGACAAAGTTTTCAAAACATAAAAAACATTTTGGAAGCAGCAGGTAGTGATATGAACAAAGTTGTAAAGACTACTGTATATATGGTAACAGGAAATGACTTCGCCATTTTGAACAAAGTATATAATGAATTCTTTGGTGATAATTCCCCTGCACGAAGTACCCCGCAGGTAATGCCTTTCCCGGCAGGTATTCTAATTTCGATAGAGTGTATTGCACTTCTCTAACCTAAACAAGACAGATTTGTTTAAGTTTCAAATCAGTTTTCATAACTTAGTTTAGTAGCCGGGTTTGGCGTTATAAATGCCAGCCCGGCAGCAAGGCGTAAACGTTGGCGGTAATTTTTTCAGGCATCTATTTAAATTGACAAACTTGAGTAAGGCAAATAATTACATAACGAAAGACGGCAGAGCGTTTACCATAAGGCAACCTACAGAAAATGATGCAGCGCAAATCATCAGTTATTCAAAGATATTATTTGCATCTACCGACCAGGTACTGACAACATTGGAAGAATATACAATAACTGTTGAAGATGAAAAGAAATGGATTTACAACTTAACACAAAACCTAAATTCGCAAGTTTTCATTGCTGAACTTAATTGTCAAATTGTAGGGCTACTTTTCTTTATTGCAAACACGAAAAGAAAAAATTCACATTCTGGCGAGTTTGGCGTAAGTGTTCATCCGGAATTTCAAGGAGTTGGAGTTGGCCGGAGGCTTATCGAAAAGCTTCTCCTTTGGGCTGACACTAACAGCCAAATTGAGAAGGTCTATCTGAACGTATTTGAAACAAATAAAAACGCAATAGAGCTTTACAAGAAAATAGGCTTTCTTGAAGAAGGCAGATTTGTAAAATCGATAAAACAGTTTTCAGGTGAATATGTAGACGTTATACAAATGTATATTCTAACTTAAAAGTAAAACTACCGCCAACAAAAAGTTTTGCAAAAGCAGGGCCGGACAATGTAACATCAGCTATGTGCAATATCAACAGCGGTTGTTGGCGGACAGAATACTAATTCCCAACCTGCATAAAGCCCTGCTAGTTGGCAGCAATAGACTTAAATCACGTTAGCCGACAGTGCAGCAAATTTTCGCTTTATTTTGCCTTAATGCAAAATTGCCACTTATGAAATCTACTTCATTTATCCTGCTAGCGTTTGTGACAATTCTGAGCTGCTCTAAAGATTACTCAGTAAAAAAAGATCCTCCTCTTAGCAGTTCATCTTCGCTCAAAGACACCACTTTTATAAATGACACAACTGATTTTTACGATATTACAGTTGATGAAATACGAACTGTTCACGTTCTTGGCCATAAATTGATTGCTTTCTCTGGCTCTTCAGGCGACTCTGCATCAAATATTATTGACTATTCTTTCTTTTCCGACACGTCCAGCTCCTCTGATTTTGAATTCCACAAGGGAGCTTTAAAAAAAACAGTGTTTGATAGCACCTTTTTACTCTATAACAAAGAAAAAATTAAAAACCTACTACCAGGTAACTATATTTATACCAAAGACCCTAAACTTGAAAATGGTATTTTCTTCATATTAAGAGACTCTAACGGAGTGACTTGGAATACAATGCTAGGGGATCAATCTGGAGCCTCTTTTAGCATCGAAAAGCAAATCAATTTAGAAAAAAATTTTACTGCGACAGGCATTTCACATTCACTGCATATAATCGGCAAGTTCAACTGTATAATTTATGATGGAAAAGGACACCAAAAAAAAATATCAAATGGCAGATTGGGACTTACTCTTTGGTTATAATAAATATCCAATCTACTACTGCCAACATGCAGTTTGCCGCCATGCTGGCTTTACGTTGGATCAATTACCAAAAAATCTTTAACCAGCAGCGGCTACGTGGCGGCGGTTTTAAAACATAGATTTGTGTAAGTTTCAAAATCAGTTTTCATAACTTAGTGCGGTAGCCGGGATTGGCGTTATTAATTTTCAGGAAGGCAGTACGGCGTAAACGTTAGCGGCAACCCTATTTCGAAACCTTTTATCAATCGCACTAATATCAAGTTTTAATAAATAAATAGTGTTAAACAAGTCTCAAAGCGTTGTAGCATTTATCGACATCCTTGGCTTTAAAGAAATTGTAAAGACCAATGACAAATCAAAAAATAATTTCATTTTCATTCAACTTCAACAAGCCTTAGACCAGTCATTTAAAAAAGCAATCTTGTTAACAGAACAATGGTTAAAAGCTACGGACGAATACAAAAACGAAGGATTGGCGGATCGATTAAAATATAAGCAATTTTCTGACAACGTTTACCTTTCCTTCGAATACAATGAAGGTGATCCAGATTATGAGCTTGCGGTCTACTTAGTAACCATGATGTCTGCCTATTATCAAAGAATAATGCTTTCAAAAAACTTTTATGTAAGAGGAGGTATCGCAGATGGCCAGAATTATTTTGATAATAATATGATTTTCTCCAAAGCCTTAATTAAAGCATATGAACTTGAAACGAAAATAGCAAAGTATCCAAGGATTGTATTGGACAATTCAATTCTAAAAAAATTAAACAAAATTTCTAAACAGAATATTATTAAACAATTCTATCCTAAGCTAATAGTAAAAGATTGGACAGGTGTGCCATTTCTTAATCCGTTCAAGTTGGTTGACTCAATTACAACGATGTTTACTAGTTATCCAGAGATACTTCCAAAACTACAAGAAGTGCTTGTAAAAAATCCAGTATTGACTGAATCAAATCAAAACCTTGAGCCCGATATTTTGGATGAAGATCTAACAAATATGGTTTTGGAAAATATATTAATCAAGTTAAAAAAATATAGGCGCATCCCAGATCTTTATGAAAAATATTTATGGCTACGAGAATTTGTAGACTGGCAGGACGAGTATAAAAGCAATCTTGATTTTAGATACTATTAACTCAGTGATAAATTTTATAAAATAAAAAGGACAGCCGCTAACATGGGGTTTACTGCAAGTGTGGCTTGACGTTTGAGCAATCAGCAATAAATCATGAATCAGTAGCGGCTATGATGCGGTGTTTTTAAAAATAGATTTGTTAAATTTTCAAAATCAGTTTTCATAACTTAGTGCTGTAGCCGGGATTGGCGTTATTAATTTACAGCCCGGCAGCAAGCCGTAAACGTTACCTGCTATTACAATGCACACTCTACGTAATTTAACCATATTCCTTTTGCTGACTGTGTTCATTGCCTGCTCTAACAAAAAGAAAGACATACAAGCGAAAGATTTTATTGTTTCAATTAAGTCAATAAAAGGGGATACAGTTATTGCTTCAGCTGTTTACTACTCCGGATACATTCTCTGTTTGCAAGAGGACGATAAACTGTTTGTTTTTGACACAATATTTAATTTGGTTGACAGCTTAACAGCTAAATTTTCGAAGCTGAAAATTCAATTATTGCATTCCTATAATGACACAATTTTGCTTTTTTCCAAAAAAGACATTTTCTATCTTGATACAGGTTTTGCAATAAAAAAGTACACTGCCAAACCGTTTAAATATCAATTACCTTATTTCACAGATACTACATATTATGTATATGCTTGTTCTGCAGGAGAATGGGGTGGAGCCGTTTTCTTTTGGAACAAAAAAACAAATAAAACATATTCTTATCCTGCAACTGCTGTTCAACAAGTTTTTAAGTTTAACGACGAATATGTTGTTTCAAGTTTTCTTGCTCATTTAAGCGGCATTTCAGATTATTTGTTTATCAAAGACCCGACTAAACTGTACGAGTTGAAAGATGAAAGGAAAAAAACTTTTTGTAACTGGTACACGGAATTTGATAGCATTAAAGATAAAAAGCTATTTGACACTTTAACACCAATTGGAGTTAAATACTATTCTGATAGTTTTACAACAAGGACAGTAACAACCTTTCCTTACAAAAATGAAATCTATTCAATTTATTGTACCGACAGTGCAACAATACTTGCAAAATTTAAAAATCAAAGGCTGTCTTTTGTTGACACTCTCTTGCATTATAAATTAACATTCCATAGTACTAAAACACATTTAACATCAAACGGTATAGTGACTGCATATAAGGCAACATGGACTCGAGGTGGTGAGGGCAACATATGGAGTCATTTTCAAAACACAGGTCTGATTTTTATAAGAGATAATCAGATAAGATTTCTTGAATTTCAGACACCATATATGCGGACAGAAAGCAACAGCAGGTAATATGGGGTTTTATGCAAGTTGGGCTTGACGTAGGAACAACCGACAATAAATCTTTAACCAGCAGCAGCTATGGTGCAGCCGTTTTAAAAGAGAGATTTGTGTAAATTTCAAAATCAGTTTTCATAACTTAGTGCGGTAGCCGGGATTGGCGTTATAAATTTTCAGAAAGGCAGCAAGCCATAAACGTTGTAAGTAATTTTAAAATCATGAGTACAATAAGAATAAAAAGATCTAATGAGCATGCTAATCGTTTAAGAGATATTAAAATTCTTCTTGACGGAGTAGAAATAGGAAGAATTGCAAATTCGGAAACAAAAGATTTTAAAATAACTTCCGGTAACCATTTACTCCAAGCAAAAATAGATTGGTGTACTAGTAATATGGTGGAATTGACTGTTTCTGCAAATGATCTTAGCATTTTCAATTTAGATAGTTTTGCAAAACATACTTCTTTGGGTATTTTTTCAACTATTTACTTCATTACTTTTGGAGCAAAAAAATATCTACATCTGACTAAAGCATCAACCTAAAAAACTAACGCCCAACAAAAAGCCTGGCATCAGTGGGACTTAACATAGAAACATTCAGCAGCGGTAATTCTGCTGTACTGTGGTTCGGGGCTCGACAAATCCCGGATCAATCGGGACAAGTGCCGCCCAGCTTTAGTTCTTAATATTTAACTTTATTAAAAAGCCAGGCAGCAGTTTCAGGCGGACATGAATTCTATTTCCCTTCCATCGGCAACACCTGCTAGTTGGCTGAAATATCTAAGCAAAATTCTTGTATGAAAAAAGTTATCGTTATAATCCTACTATTGAAATTTTCGCTCGCTATCAGTCAAACAAAAAACGACAGTTATAGAATTGAGCCTAAGACAATTTTTGAAGTTATTGTAAATGGAAAGAAATACCAACTTTCAGAAAACGAACAATTAAATTTAGATACCCTGGTTAAGCCCGTAATTTCGATAAAACAATCACCGTTTAAAAATTTTGAAAACGCTTCTTATGTATTTTCATACCCACGCAATTTGTCTTTTGATTACAGTGGACAACCTGCAATACAGAATTGGACATTAAATGGCAATTCCGTGACCATAATGTTGTTTGAAATGCCCACAGAAATCGCTTTACAAACGCTTACATCCGGAATGATAGCCAAATTCGGAGTTGACAATTGCAAAATTGAAGATTTCACCCGTAAACTAGGTAACAAAGAATGCCGGGGGCAAACATTGAAAGTAAAACTTGTCGGTCAAAACCTGGCCATTGAATGTTATACAATCAGATCTGAGAAAAAAGGAAGCAGTTTTTTGATAATTCAAGATGCAATGGAAAGCACGAGTCACTCTCAAGAGTACACAAATATCTCTGAATATATCAATTCGACAATAAAATATAAATAACCTTATACTACAGCCAACAGAAGGTTTTCTACCAGGCTGGCTTTACGTTGAGGCAATCATCAATTAATCTTTACTCAGTAGCGGTTATGTGTCAACAGTTTTAAAAAATAGATTTGTTTAAGGTTCAAAATCAGTTTTCATACCTTATTTTAGTGGCCTGCCTGTCCCGCGCCACGCATGGCGGGAGGCAGACGGATAACGGAGCCCAGTCCGGCAGCAAGCCTTGCACGTTGTGCGTCATGCTGAAGCGACACCCTAATAACCTAAACATTAAAAAATAGATGGCAGAGAATACAGACGAAGTGCCTTTAGAAAATCCCACAAATAATCAATCGGAAAACTCTTCTGACGAAATTATTCCCACTGTTGACACAGAAACTATCACACCAATTCAAGAAACTGAAAATATGGAAGTACATCATCATGCCCACGACCCTGCCGCACCTCATCATAAGAAAAATTGGAAATCATATTTCTGGGAATTTCTCATGTTATTTTTAGCAGTGTTTTGTGGTTTTTTAGCGGAAAGTTACCACACACATTTAGTGAATAAAGGAATTGAAAAGAGAAATATGGAACTTGTAGTGGAGACCCTAAAGGATGATTTTGATAAGATTAAAAATAACATAGACTATAACGAGCAAAAATTAAAACTATTAGATACGCTTATTTCTTTTAAGGAAACAGAAAAATCAGACACTTTGTACTCAAAGAGATTTAGCTATTTAGTTACAAAAAGCATTTACAATGCTGCATTTTATGCTAACACGGCGGCTATTGACCAAATGAAATATTCGGGAAGTCTGCGCCTGGTTAAAAACCAGGAGATCCTTACCAGCATTTTTAAATATATGGATATGAATGAGCTTCTTTCTACCAATAGGGCTGGGTTAATTGCTGATGATGACAGATGGGTAGCAACCGCATCAACTTTTTTAGACATGCAGAACCTGGCAAGCAGCCGGGGTTTAGACTTTCTTCAACCGAATCATTCAAAACCCGAAATTCATTTGGCAAATAATCAACAGAATATTTTCATATTTTTTAATCAAGCTATTTTACGAAAAAGCATTATGGAAATGATTTGGCTTCCACGAATGCGTATACAACAAAAGAATGCCGAAACATTGATAGGATTATTGGAAAAAGAATACGAAATCGGGCATGATAAAAAATAGCACGAAAGCACAACAAAAATATTGCTGCCAAGTGGTGGGGCTGGATGTTGGAGCAATCAGCAGCGGCTATAGTGCAGCCGTTTTAAAAGACAGATTTGCGTAAGTTTAAAAATCAGTTTTCATAACTTAGTGCGGTAGCCGGGATTGGCGTTATAAATTTCCAGCCCGGTGGCAAGGCGTAAAAGTTGGTGGTCAGCTTAAAGCAACATCCTTCATACATTGAAAAATAAAGGACTTTTCATTACAACAATTATTTTCTTTCTACTGGTTAACACAACCTATTATTGGGAAGGGAAACTTGAACTTTTTGCTGTTCCTGCTTTTATTTTATTGGTGGCAGTTTATATTGGACTTGCCATAGCTCTTTTGCGACAGATTTACTCATCAATTAAAGAGAAGTTTAAACAAAAACACAGGTTCGTATTAATCGGACTATTGACAACTGTTTTGTTATTGACATACTTCAAACCATTGGGCCTTATTGATTTTGATAAGTTTGAAGGGGCAGATGTATTAGTTGCAGAAAGAATAGGTTCGGCAAACTGCTTGACAACTCTTAAACTTAAAGACGACTACACTTTTAGAGAAAGAATTGGCTGTTTTGGAGTTTCAGAAATTAAGGGCACATTTAGGGTTGTAAATGATACCATTTATTTTGACAACATTCAACTTGGCAGACACGAAGATGGTTTCTACAAGTTTGCCGTTATAAAACCAACAAAGTTTACCAACCCAAAAATATCTGGCGACTTAATAAGATATAAAGACCTGACCGACACAGTTGGACACTTTCTTTGGATAACACAAAACCAGTTAAGCGAGCTGAAGGTTAAAAAGCCTAGCCGCTAACATTGGTATTGCCAATAGTGGGACTGGACAATTAAACTTCACTGTAAATCTTTAACCAGCAGCGGCTATGTGGCGACGGTTTTAAAAGACAGATTTGTGTAAGTTTCAAAATCAGTTTTCATAACTTAGTGCGGTAGCCGGGATTGGTGTTATAAATTTCCAGCCAGGCAGCAAGGCGTAAACGTTGTATGCAACCTTAACGGCTCCCTACAATTCAAAATAACATTTCGACAATGAGGCAACTTGCTTTTGTAGATATACTTGACGAAATCAAAAAATTATTAATTTACCAGTCAACCGACGGCGTTTATTTATTTGGTTATGACTGCTTACAAGACACTTCTTGCAAATGGGACAAATGGTTTATGACTATTGAAGAAGCCAAAGAATATAGCTACGACATTTATAAAATTGACAACGATAAATGGATTTCTATTTCTGAGCCCTTAGAAAACTGTCAGCATGACTTTATCCTGCCGACTAAAGTCAAAGGACGAGAAAGCGGCAATCCGGAATACGGTAAATTTCAGAGTTTATTCGACAACAAGTGGGTTGATATTGACAATAGTGAAAAGCATTATACTTTAAATGGCTTAACAGGTAACGAAAGACTATTTGTGACTGGACTAATTACAGAGTTTGATAGTGCTAAAAAAAATGATAATTTAAAAAAGGCTCGTCAAATTTTAAAAGCATTAGAGTTTGACGACAAATCGATAGAGAAAATATTGTAGCTAAAAGGATACTGCCAACCTTCGGTTTGCCTCCAGGCAGCAGTGGCTATATGTCGACAGTTTTAAAAGAGAGATTTCTGTAAGTTTCAAAATCAGTTTTCATAACTTAGTTTAATGGCCGGGATTTACGTTATTAATTTACAGCCTGGCAACAAGGCGTAAACGTTAGTGGCAATTTTATTGATACTTAAAATTGATACATGGATTTGAAAAAAATTATTTTTATTCTCACGCTATTAACCTGCAATCATTTCTCGCAGGCTCAGGATTTCAGCGCATATAAAAAAGCATTCTTTATCCAAGGCACAGATACGTTACGTTACAGAATATTATACCCTGTAAGTTATAAACCCGGAAAGCTGTACCCGCTGATAGTCTACCTCCATGGTGCAGGCTTTAGAGGAAATGACAATGAAAGTCAGCTATCCCGTGCTGGTCTTTTCTTTTTAAATGATTCGCTTCGGAAAAAATTTCCAGCTTTTGTTGTTTTTCCACAATGCCCTGCAGACAGCATGTGGAACCAAATACCCGGGCCGCCATACGATACAACAGTTACGGTTAACCATCAGATGAACAAGTTGTCGCTAACAACACCGGAACGATTGGTAAAACTTTTAATGGACAGTTTGGCTAAACATAAAATGGCTGACCGAAAAAGAATCTATCTGGGTGGAACCTCGCTTGGTGCTTTTGGTACTTACGATTTAGTCATCCATTATCCTGACTATTTTGCAGCAGCTTTCCCTATATGCGGACAAGCTAACGTAGAACTATATCCTAAAAGAGCATCAAATGTTCCAGTTTGGATTTTTCACGGTTCTATTGACAATATTATAAACATATGGCCCGATAGAGCCTTGATCAACGCATTACAACATATCGGTGCTAAAAATGCTAAATACACGGAATATCCGGGTTTAAAACATGATATTGAGCCTGCTGTATTTGCTGAACCGGATTTACTCCCGTGGTTATTTTCGTTTAGAAAATAGCGGTTAGCAAAAGCTATCTCTTGATTAAAAACTACCACCAACACAAGTATTGCTGCAGGGCTTGACGTTCTAGCAATCAGCAACCAATCTTTAACCAGCAACGGTTACGTGGCGACGATTTCAAAAGATAGATTTATGTAAGTTTCAAAAACAGTTTTCATAACTTAGTTTAGTAACCGGGTTTGGCGTTGTAAATTACCAATCCGGCAGCAAGGTGTAAACGTTAGGCAGCTATTTTTATGAACAGTATTTTAACAATAACATTGGGATTCTTATTCTCACTTAGTTCTTATGGACAAGACGCAAGTATTGACAGAACAATATCAATACAGGACAGTATTCTTTTACGCAACTTCTGGACAGATTTTTCCACAGCGATTAAGAAAAATGACAAAGATAAATTAGCAACGCTATGTGAGTTTCCATTTTATTGCCGTCCTTGCATTGATGACACAACCTTGAAGCATAACGGCCACATAACAATTAAGGTGACAAAGAAATTATTTTATGAAAGCCAATACAAAGAGTTTTTTGACAACCCTATAAAAAGCGAAGTTGAAAAACATAAAACTTTTGAAACTTATATTTTTTTTCCAGCTTTTGACAATAGAAACAGACGAGACGGATTTAAGTTTTCATATACGATTGTAGCTCCTTCGAAAACCTGGGAAGGGCAGCAAGGCTTTATTTATCTAAGCAAAAGAAAAAGTGGGAAATATAAAATTACAGGCATAGACACAGTTCCATAAAACTGCCTACGACGTTATTAATTTCCAATCCGGCAGCAAGGCGTAAACGTTGGTGGCAATTATATTTAATCATCTATTATGACAATTGAAAGTAAACAAGAAGCTGAAGATAATATCAAAGTCGTTAATGAAAACATTGAAAACTACGGCTGTCATTTAACTTTAATTGAGGCTGACAATTATCTACCTCCATTCGTTTATTCAATCGGGCTGTATAAAAAGTTTGGACATCCTGAAATTATTTGTTTTGGATTAAATACTAATGTAGCTGCGTCCATAATTAATCATGCTTGCGACCTAATAAAGAATGGCGAGATACTTACAACTGGTAAACTTTACAGAGGTTTTTTAGAAGGCTTCCCTATTCAATTTGTTCAAGTTGACAAAAAGTATTACCAAAATTATGTTGGCTATGCAGGTTGGTTTTATAACCAAACATTTGACTTCCCATTATTGCAGCTTGTTTGGACTGACAAACAAAATAATTTTCCATGGGACAAAGATTTTAATCCCGATTGGAAATTCAAACAACCATTGCTTGACAGAAACACCGACTTCAAATTTTACGAGGAGAGAAATTTAGCAGTCTTTACAACTAAACAAGCTTTTGATGGCGAACCGATTTTATATGTTTATCATAACGAA
This sequence comes from Chitinophagaceae bacterium, assembly GCA_044227095.1. GTDB lineage: Bacteria > Bacteroidota > Bacteroidia > Chitinophagales > Chitinophagaceae > JACMLD01. The sequence goes on from JBGAFV010000001.1 coordinate 4,376,507, forward strand.
GACGGCGATTGGCAATTTCATACAAGCTTAGAACCAAACTTAGACGATTCTATGGTTGTAGCTTTAGAACAAATGACTAAACTTGACGCATCTATAAATGAAATATATTATTTGCAGTTTGGTTGGCGAGCTTGGCGGGACAACAAGGAAGGAGAATGGCAAACGGAAGGGCATCCTAACGACGAATAACTGCATGCAAATATGGGGTTTGCTGCAAGTGTGCCTTGACGTTTGAGTAACCAGCAACAAATCTTTAATCAGCAGCGGCTATGTGTTCGGTGGCAGGGCTCTACGTTAGAAATTCCAGCGCAGCATCGAGCCGCCAACCTTAGGTAATTGTAACTGACGACGCACCTAAAAAAGATCATTCAACAAAAATATTTTGAAAATAAATCAATATTTATTGTTTTTCAATAAATATTGATTATGTTTGTGGCATAATCATAAACTTTAATAATTATGTCAAAAACAAACAGCTTCGTATTTTGGGGGCTATATATTATAGCCTGGCTCATTTTTGTAGGCCTGTCTATTGAAGCAGGTGGCTTACTAGTAAATTTCTTTTTTAGTCTTTACAAGCCTGAATTTGTCCAGCATCTTTACCAAAAACTGGACTTACTTCAAATGTATAAAGACAGCAGGTTAGCATTTTTCGGCACCTACAGCTTTATTCTAATCATTGCAATTTTAAAAGCCTGCCTGTTTTACATAGTTATCAGGCTAATGCACAAAATGGATTTGCTAAAACCATTCAACAGCTTTGTTTCAAAGCAAATTTCACGAATGAGTTATTACACTCTTTTAATTGGGCTGCTCAGCTACATCGCCAGGCAGCTGGTTAAAAGTTTAGTGCATTACGGTTTTGTGCCCGACAACGTAAACCAATTTTGGGCAGACAGCCAGGCATTTATTTTGATGGGAGCTGTAATCTATATCATTGCTACTATTTTCAAAAAAGGAGTAGATATTCAAAACGAAAACGATTTAACTGTTTAACCTATGCCAATCATTGTAAACTTAGATGTGATGATGGCAAAACGTAAAATCTCTCTGAATGAACTTTCAGAAAGAGTTGATTTGACATTATCAAACCTTTCTATCTTAAAGACGGGAAAGGCAAAAGCAATTCGTTTTAGCACATTGGAATCTATATGTAAAGCCCTGGACTGCCAACCTGCTGACATTTTAGAATATAGAAACGATGATGATAAAACAACGAACCGCTAACAAGGTATTGCCAAAAGCACAGCTGGACATTATAACTTCAGCTATGTGCAAGTATCAGGAGCGCTATGGTACGACCATTTTAAAAGATAGCTTTGTGTAAGTTTCAAAATCAGTTTCATAACTTAGTTTAGTTGCCGGGCTTGGCGTTATAAATTTCCAGTCCGGCAGCAAGGCGTAAACGTTAAGCGCAATTATAATGAGACCCCTAACCATTGTTATACTTGTAATTTTGTTGACACACTCTGGCTATGGGCAGACATTCTTAGATGCATATAAAAAATACAAAATTGGCAAAGCCGACACAATTTCAAATCGAAAGACAAGAAATAAAACGAAGAGTTTTGCAAAATCGCACATTGTAGAGCTTGACACAGTTTTTCAATCTTACAAAGTCAAAACCAATTTTGATTTCAATACTGCTGACACATTATTTATTATTTACGATTCACCTGCTGAATCTCCATTTACAAGCGACATAATAATTTGGTCTGGCAAAGACACAATCTCATATCGACAGGGATTTGAAACAATCAAACCTTTTAAATCCAAAAGGATAATCTCATATAAACCTTTTATTCCAAAGGTTGACCGTACAAAAGGTTTTAAAATTGTGACAGAAAGAGATTCGTTGGTGACACTCGTTTCAAAAAGAGATTTTACTACAATAAATCATTTGGGCGACAATCAAAACATTAGTGATGGAAATTATGTGAGTATTTACGTAGCTTACAAAGACGGCGGACAATATAAATTTGAAACTTGTTTCCCAAAAAAATTCATTATTGCTGACATTTACCGAAAAGAATAACTGCAGCTTAGGGTGTGTTTTATTCAAGTTGGTTTCAACATCGTAACATTAACTAATTGCAAATCCCATCCCAGCGCAACTATACAGACGTTCCGTATGCCACAATTGCTGTTGCGCAACAATTTTATTGGTAAGCATTCTCTTATTTAGAAACATTCAAAAAAAAATCTTATGAAAGAAACTTTTGAATTTATACCATTTGCAAAAGAAAGAGATTACGCTGCACCTGATGGATCAGATATCAGGCTACTCCCCACTTTTGAGTCTGGCGGCTTGTGCCATTGTACTTTGCATGCCGGTACCGTTTCAAAACCAGTAAAACACAAAACCGTTAGCGAAATATGGTATTGCATTTCTGGCAAGGGGGTAATCTGGCAAAAAAATAATGATGGGGAATTAGTAAAAGAATTTACCGGCGGCGACTCATTTACTATACCCCTTGGCAATAGTTTTCAATTTAAAAACACCGGCCAGGATCCTCTTTACGTTATTATATGCACTATGCCTAAATGGCCAACAGAAAAAGAAGAAGCAATACCCAGCGAAGGAAAATGGTAATTGTTTAATAAATAAAAAGCAGCGCTCCTTTTTCTGCTCATCAAATTGTAAAACATGCACAGGCGGATTTGTCAACTGCCTGACAACCGGCTCTCCCGGGAAATCATATTTTGCCTCATTAATTGCGTAACTTTAAGCAATAGTTACGAGTGCCTCAATTGAACAAGTTTATGACCGAAACAACATCGCCTGATCTTAAAAAGGAACTGCACCTTTCCCATTTTACAATGGAAAATTTGCATGAAGCTGTTTTCTGGATTGATGAAAACCAGTGCATTTTCCAGGTTAATGCGCTGGCCAGTTCCATGTCGGGTTATTCAAAGGAAGAACTTGTACAACTCCGGGTAAAAGATCTTAATCCTTCTTTTGATTTAATAGACTGGATTACATTCTGGAAACGGCTGAAGAATGAAAAAAGAATTGTTTTTGAAGCGCAGCACAGGCACAAAGACGGTCATTTGTATGATATTGAGATTACAGGAAACTTTATAGAATTGGATGGCAAGGAATTTTCCTGCAGCATTGTGCGTGATATCCGCGACAAAAAAGCACAGGAAAAATTATTGCGTGATCGCCTTAGCGAAATTGAATTGTATAACAGCACTGTAAAAGCAATCCGTGACCAAATTTTCTGGATTGATAAGTCGGGAAAATTTATTCGTGTAAATGATGCTGTTTCAAAAGAATCAGGGTTTTCACCAGCGGAGTTGGAGCAAATGACCGTATTTAATCTCAATCCTTCGCTCACAAAGGCAGAATGGGATAAAAGCTGGAGCGAAACAAAAAAAACAGGACGCCAGGTTTTTGAGACAAGTCACCGCGATAAGAAAGGAAATATTTACCCCGTAGAGGTAACAAACAATTTTATTGAGCATAATGGAAACGAATATTTCTGCAGCTCTGTACGTGATATACAAAGAAAGAAAAGAGAAGAAGGCATATTGCGTTCTATTTCCGAAAGCACTTCTCCCCTTACAGGCGCAGACTATTTCCGGGAACTTACAAAGTTTATTACAAGTACGCTGAATGTTCGCTATTCAATGGTGGTTTCATGTTCAGAAACTAACATTACCAGTTTGCGGATGCTATCCTATGTAGATCGCCAGGAAATTAAAGAGAATTTTGAATACAGCACCAAGGGCACTCCATGCGAAATTGTAATGCAGGGCAAAGAATTTTTTTGTCCCGATAAACTGGATGAACAATTTCCGAGGGAAAAAGGGCTTAAATCCTGGGTGGCTGTACCTATTTATAGTCCTGCATCGGGCACTGTTATAGGCAATATTGCAGCATTCGACAATGTTTCGATGGAAAATGAAGAGAGCAATCTTGCTATCCTCCGCATTTTTGCCGCAAGGGCCGGTGCAGAGATTGACAGGCTAAAGGCAGAAGAAAAATTAAAAATTGCCAATGCAGATCTGAAAGTTTTATTGCAGGAAAGTGAAGAAAGGTTTCGCGACTTGTTTGAAGAAGCCCCTATCGCTTATGTGCATGAAGGCCTCGATTCTAAATTCATTAAAGCAAACAAAGCTGCTTTGCGTATACTTGGCGTAAAGCCTGAAGACGTTCCTTATACATATGGCAAGACAATGGCACCCGACACACCGGATGCGCAAAGGCGCATGCGGGAAGCATTTGAATCTATTGGCCGTGGTACAGATACAAGCGGTGTTGTGCTTGAAATGAGACGCCAGGATAATGGCGAACCATTATGGATTCAATGGTGGTCGAACCCCGATCCCAGTGGCACCTTTACCCGAACGATGTTTCTCGACATTACCGAACAGGTATTGATGGAACAGGAACAGGCAAGATTGCAGGCCCAAAACAAATACCTGCAGGAAGAAATAAAACTCAATAACAATTTTGAAGAAATTATAAGTAAGAGCAAAAATTTTCAAAAAGTATTACAGCAGCTTGAAAAAGTTGCATCAACTGATTCTACTGTTTTAATATTGGGCGAAAGTGGTACTGATAAAGAATTACTGGCACGTGCAGTACATAATATCAGCAATCGCAGCAAACGACCGCTGGTAAAAGTAAATTGTGCAACACTTCCTGCAAACCTGATTGAAAGTGAATTATTCGGTCATGAAAAAGGCGCATTTACAGGGGCCATGGAGAAAAAGATTGGACGGTTTGAACTTGCTGATGGCGGAACTATTTTTCTTGACGAGATTGCAGAATTACCTTTTGAACTACAGGCAAAATTATTACGGGTATTGCAGGAAGGAGAATTTGAAAGGCTTGGCAACCCCAGAACAATGAAAGTAAACGTAAGAGTTATAGCTGCTACTAACCGTAACCTGGAACAGGCTATTGAAAAGAAAGAGTTTCGTGAAGATCTGTTTTACCGGTTAAATGTTTTTCCTATTATTTCGCCGCCATTGCGTGATCGTAAAGAAGATATCCCGCTGCTGGTAAAACATTTTTGTCAAAAACATGAAGCTAAGATTGGCAAAAAGATTATCCATATTGAACCCGAAGTTATTGACGCACTAATGGAATACAACTGGCCCGGCAATATACGTGAAGTAGAAAACCTGATTGAAAGGGCGATGATAATATCTGCCGGTAATATTTTAGAGTACGGGGACTGGTTGCCATCCGCCAAACATACAGGCACAAGCAGTAAATCTTCATTAATTAAAATGGATGATGTAGAAAAGCAGCATATAACAGACGTGCTTAAAAAAGCAGGTTGGAAAGTTAGCGGAGAAGGCGGCGCAGCTAAATTACTTGGATTGAACCCTACAACCCTTGAAGCCCGAATGAAAAAGCTTGGAATAAAAAGGGAAGATAAAAAATAAAAGACTGCTATACTTTTTTACCATAACGCTCTTCAACCGAAACCGTTATTAATTTTCTTACCTGTAGTATAGCTGTTAGCAGTAAAACTACACCTATTGCAATATTCAACATTACCTGGTGATGGGTTAGCTGCGATACCATATAATTTCCGCCATAAATAAAAACCATTAACCCCATCATAGTGCCTGCACCAATTCCGGTTATGTACCAATTATAATAACGTACATCCGGCATTAAAACATTTTTATTAAGCAACACACTACTCCAGCCCATCCAGAACACAATATGCAAAGGGTTGGAAGCACTCAGTAATACACCAGACCAGAAAGGACTTAAAGATTTTGCAAATAAAATTGTACCCTCAAAGCCTTTCATTTTATAAGCAGCAATAAAGCTTGCCGTTGCCAACGCCAGTATTAACGCAGTTGTAAACAATTCAAGCAGAAAAAATATACGGCGTTTTTCATACAGCCAATCCATGGCAACCAGAACAATCCTTACTACTATTAATTCTACCAGCATGGATCCCAAAGCATATATAAGTCCGGCGCCTGTTCCCTGGGTAATAGAAATATGTGTGGCTGCAATATTCATGGTTCCTAATGGCAGCGAACCCAGGAAGCTAATGCCTAAACCTGCAAATGCAACCCGCAACAAATTGTTTTTACTTTTTTTGTTAGCCATAAAATAATTGTGTTGCAAATTACCAATACCTGCAGCCAGGCCATGTCAGTATGCCGACATTGAGCCTTCATTATTTTACTGTTTACATTTTTTCCCTTTCACTACCCTTCCCAATATTTTGTGACTGTCCTAAAATATTGGGAAGGAATTAGTGTTGCTTTTATCAATCCCGCACATACAATAACCCACTGAAACCCTTTACCAGTAAGGGTTCTATCAATTTCAAAAAAAGCTCCCAAAAAGCTGGCACACGGATTGGCTATCCGTTATATACAAAATCGAAAACAATATGAACCGTGTGTTAAGTAAAACCAATTTTAGAAAGGAAGTAATAGAAAGCAAAACAGTAACACTTGTGCAGTTTAAAAAGGAATGGAACGGCGCCAGCCAGATTATTGAACCGGTGTACAACGAACTGGCAAAATCATATAACGGGGTAGTCAATTTTTTTACTGTTGATATTGAAGCTGAAAATGGACTGGAGAAAGAATTTGGTGTAACAGATATCCCCACCATTCTATTTTTTAAAAAAGGAAAAATAGTTGACCACGCAGTGGGCTTAACGCCAAAGAATATTTTGATTTCAAAAATTGAAAATGCAATCGACAATAAATAACCAATCACCATTATTAAAACCTCACACTATGTCACAGGAAATTAAATATGTGTACCTGAAAAGTCATCCGCTATTTGCAAACATGCCGGAACAGAAAGTACAGGAAGCTTGTCTGCTGGCAAGGGTAAAGACTATATACCGCGGAGAAGCCATTGATTATGGCGATAGCAACTATAGTAAAATTTATTTGCTGATAAAAGGCAAAATAAAAATTACAGAAAGTACCGACAAAGAGAATGAACTGATTAAAGACATACTTACCGCTCCGGATGTGTTTGGCGATCTTGGTCTTGAAGGTTGTTTTTCACCTGATGAATGCGCTGAGGCATTAACAGCCAATACAATTGTGTGTGTATTCAATGCTGCAGATTTCAAAAAAATACTGCAAGATAATATCCTGGCAGCCCTTACTTATGCCAATATTGTAAATAACAAATTGCGCAGGCTGGAAGGGCGTCATTCAGATCTTGTATTCAGAGATGCAAAATCGAGGTTAATCCGGTTTATAAAAAACTGGGCGAGGACTGACGGCAGCCGCATTGGCGACAAAATCATCCTGAACAATTATTTAACACATAGCGATATTGCAGGAGTTATTGCGACTTCAAGACAAAGTGTTAATGTATTGTTCAATGAACTGAGAGACGCAGGCTTGCTTTTTTATAACAGGCAACGCATTGAATTAAACGATCCCATCATTTGGAATTAAGTGTTAAAAAAATGTTTTTGTAAGTTGGATGACAATCCTGCAATCCCCCCATTGATAGCTTCGCTTCAGGTTCATACCTATTCTTTTTAGCAGTTGTTTTGGTTAATCGTTCAATGAAAAACCGGACGGCGTAGGTACGCCGTCCTTTTTAAAACTCATTGCTATTTACAATGTATAAACACATTTCTTAGAAGATTGAATAAAATTAAACCATGTCAACCTTAAGCCTGTCCTTCAAAATTCATATTCCATTCCGACTGAACAATTTTTTGCAGGGTGACAGCAGCCCTGCAGAAAATTTAATTCACAAAGAAGCAGAAAGGGCGATTATTGACAGACTATCCGATGAATGTTATATACCGGCAAATAAAATATTGTTAGCTGCAATACAATTACATCAGCAGAAATTTAAACTGTCACTATCCATCAGTGGATCAGCAATGGAACTGTTGCAAGCTTACAGGCCAGATGTTATTTTATCTTTTAAAGAGCTTGTAAACACGGGCTGCGTTGAAATATTTGCAGAAACTTATTATAATTCACTTAGCTGCCTCTGGTCAAAAAAAGAATTTAAGCGGCAACTGGAAAAACACAGCATACTGGTAACCCAAATATTTGGTGCAGAACCGATGGTTTTGCGCAATACAGAACTGATACATAATAATGACCTGGCCAAATTTGCAGCAGGGCTTGGCTATAAAGGAATATTCTGCGAAGGACTGGAAAAAATACTGCAGGGCAGAACACCTAATCATTGTTATGCCTCGCCAGGCAATGGTGATTTTGGATTGTTGCTCCGCAATGTAAGCCTGAGCGATGATATTGCATTTAGATTTGATGATCTTTGCTGGAGCGAGCACCCGCTTACTGCAGAAAAGTATGCATCGTGGGTTCACTCGCATGCAGATGTTTCTAACATTAATATTTTTATGAACTATGAAACTTTTGGTGTGCACAAAAAAAAGGAGACCGGCATTTTTGCATTCCTTGAAAATTTACCGGCCGCAATTTTAAAAAACGATCAATGGCAATTTGCAACACCTTGTGAAGTACTTGAAAACTTTTATCCAAAAGATATTTATGATGCACCTACAACCATATCATGGAAAGACAAAGAAATAGAATGCTGTGTGTGGTGCGAAAATATGATGCAGAACAATATGCTGAAAAAAGTTTACGGCCTGGAAGAAACATTGAATAAAAATGGTACGTTGGAAGACTGGGATTTCTGGGGACATTTGCAAAGTGCAGATCACTTCTATTACATGTCTAACGATGGCAGAACGGCAAACGATGCCTACCATGAACTAAACCCATTTGATTCTGCTGAAGCGGCTTACAAAAATTACCTGGATATTATTACAGGTTTCGAAATAAAATTAATTCAGCATGGTTTGTCAAAATTTAAGAGCGACCATCATTATCTTAAAAACACATCACTATACTAAATAATCAAAAATGGAAAAAAAATTACAAGGTCAGGTAGCAATTGTTACAGGTGCCAGCAGCGGTATTGGCGCAGGTGTTTCAAAAGCATTGGCTGCAGCGGGTGCAACCGTGGTTGTTAACTACCCGGTACCGGCCACAAAATCCGGAGCAGATCAGGTATTAAAAGAGATAACCGATGCCGGCGGCAAGGGAATTGTATACTCATGTGATGTGAGCAAAGAAGATGAAGTAATAAAAATGTTTGCCGATACTATTGCAACATTTGGTACAGTGGATATACTGGTAAACAATGCCGGGCTTCAACGCGACGCAAAATTTACGGAGATGACACTGGAGCAATGGAATTATGTATTGAGCGTAAACCTTACAGGACAATTTCTTTGTGCACGTGAAGCCATTAAAGAATTTTTACGAAGAGGTATAGACGAAAGCAAGAGCAAAGCAGCTGGCAAAATTATTTGTATGAGCAGTGTGCATGAAGTAATACCCTGGGCAGGCCACGCCAACTATGCAGCAAGCAAAGGAGGTATTATGATGATGATGAAAACCATCGCCCAGGAATTTGCGCCAAAAAAGATACGCATTAACTCAATTGCACCCGGGGCAATTGCAACCCCTATTAACCATGATGCCTGGGATACAGCACAACATTTGCAGGAGTTGCTGAAGCTAATTCCCGAGAAACGCATCGGACAAGTACAGGATATAGGAAATGCTGCTGTTTTTCTTGCCAGCGATGATGCAGATTATATAAATGGCACTACCCTGTTTGTAGATGGCGGTATGACTTTGTATCCTGGATTTGAAGACAATGGATAGCTAAAAGGACAAAGAGAAAAGGAGAAAAGAGGCTCACAATAATCCCTTTGTCCCTTTTCTCTTTGTAACCTCATAATCTTTTTTCTCTTTTAATCTCTTTCTCTCCTTTTCCCTCTTAACATCTTTTAAGCTCTTAGTTATGAATAAAGAACAACAACGTCTTCTTGAAAAAAACTGGAATAAATGGGGCCCATACCTTAGCGAACGCCAATGGGGCACAGTGCGTGAAGATTATAGTGAACATGGAGAAGCGTGGGATTATTTTCCGCATGAACATGCAAGAAGCCGTGTTTACCGCTGGGGCGAAGATGGCATTGCCGGCATAAGCGATAATTTACAACGAATATGTTTTGCATTGTCATTGTGGAACGGGAAAGACCCGATTTTAAAAGAACGAATGTTTGGGCTTACAGGTAATGAAGGCAATCATGGAGAAGATGTAAAAGAATTGTATTACTATCTCGATAATACACCTTCACATTCTTATATGAAGCACCTGTATAAATATCCGCAGGCTGAATATCCTTATGCAGATTTGGTATACCAAAACAGGAACCGTTCTAAATATGAACCCGAATATGAACTGTCGGATACAGGCATTTTCAATGAGAATAAATATTTCGATGTGTTTACGGAGTATGCAAAAAATGATGCAGAAGATATATGCATACGCATATCTGTACACAACCGCGGTAACGATCCTGCATACATAGCTTTGCTGCCTGTGTTGTGGTTCCGCAATCTCTGGAGCTTTGGGTTACTAAAAGAAAAACCAACCATGCGCCTTGCACATGCTGATAACAAAAACTTAGTTGAACTGAACCACGAAGAATCTGGCAAGTACTATTTTTATTTTGAACAACCCCTTCGTTGCCTCTTTACCGAAAATGAAACCAATACAGAAAAACTATATAATCAGCCAAACGCATCTCCATTTGTAAAAGACGCTTTTCATACTGCTGTACAGCAAAATAATTTTTCATTACTTGAAGAAAAAAAAGATGGCACCAAGTTCTCTCCAATGTATGAATACAACATTGCACCTGGTTCATCTGTAACTGTAAAACTTCGTTTAAGCAGGCAATACATTGCTGATGCTTTTAATGCTGATTTTGATACTGTATTTGAAAACCGGATTAAAGAAGCTGATATCTTTTACAAAAGCATCGGCAAATCAACCGATAAAGATTTGCTTTCAATTCAGAGACAGGCATTTGCCGGCTTGCTGTGGAGCAAGCAATATTTTAATATAGATATTCCTGCATGGCTAAACGGAGACAAAGGGCAACCGGCGCCACCCGAAGCAAGAAAAACAGGTCGCAATCACCAGTGGCATGCACTTAATAACGAAGATATTATTTCAATGCCCGACAAATGGGAGTACCCATGGTATGCCGCCTGGGATCTTGCATTTCATTGCATACCGCTTTCTATGATTGATGCTGAATTTGCTAAAAGCCAGTTGGTTTTATTTCTGCGTGAATGGTATATGCACCCCAATGGACAATTACCAGCATACGAATGGGCGTTTGGTGATGTAAACCCACCGGTACATGCATGGAGTTGCCTGCAGGTGTATAAAATTGATAAAGCAAAAACAGGCAAAGCTGATATTGCATTTTTGGAAAAAGTTTTTCAAAAATTGCTTATCAATTTTACCTGGTGGGTAAACAGAAAAGACCATAAAGGCAATAATGTATTTGAAGGAGGATTTCTCGGACTTGATAATATTGGTGTTTTTGACAGGAGCAGTGCCATACCCGGCGGTGGCATTCTTGAACAGGCAGATGGTACAAGCTGGATGGCAATGTATAGCCTTAATATGCTGGAGATGGCATTGGAGATTTCGCAATACAACAGCAGCTATGAGGATGTAACAACAAAATTCTTTGAACACTTTATTTATATCGCATCGTCATTAAACCGTATTGGCGAGAACTGGACTGGTAGTTGGGACGAAGGCGAAGGATTTTTTTACGATGTGCTTTCTATGCCTGATGGAAGATATATTCCCCTGAAAGTACGTTCACTGGTTGGCCTGACTACATTATTCGCCGTACTGGTTTTAAAAAAAGACCTCCTCGAAAAATTACCCGATTTCCATAAAAGATTAAAATGGTTTCAGCAATACCGAAAAGATAGCGGACAATACCTCGTTATTGAAGAACTAAATGATCACGATGATATATTATTATCGCTTGTGCCACGTGCAAGATTAGAAAAATTATTAAAAGCACTGCTGGATGAAAATGAATTTTTATCGCCCTGCGGTATCCGCTCAATTTCAAAAGTACATGAACGGGGTTATGCAATAAATATTAATGGGCAGGAATTTGGACTGGATTATCAACCCGCAGAAGGAACCAGTTCATTGTTTGGCGGCAATAGCAACTGGCGTGGCCCCGTATGGATGCCGATGAATTACCTAATCGTTCTGGCACTTCAGCAATATTGTGATTATTACAAAGAAAGTTTAACAATAGAGTATCCCACCGGCTCTGGCAAACAGTTATCCCTAAGCGAAATTTCTGTTGAACTGAGTAAGCGGCTTATATCACCATTTCAGCAAAACAAAAAAGGCATACGTCCTGTAAACGGGAATGAAAAAAAATACCAGGACGATCCTCATTTTAAAGACCTCGTCTTATTTTATGAATATTTTCATGGTGATAACTCCAGGGGTGTAGGTGCATCACATCAAACAGGCTGGACAGGAGTAGTAGCGGAATTAATCAACAGGATCAGCTTATCAGAAAGGAACACAGCAGAAAAAATTGTAGGTGAAGCAATTTTATAATTACAAAAAGTAATCCAATGCTATTAAGCAAAGATAAAACCATAACACATCATTTTTCATCTGCAGTTGAATATGAGTGGCTGGAAACAAACGGTCTTGGGGGCTGGAGCAGTTCCACAATCATTGGTTGCAATACACGCCGCTATCACGGCTTACTTGTTGCTGCTACCAATCCACCGTCAGAACGGATGAACCTTGTTTCCAAATTAGATGAAACAATTGTTACAAACAACGAAAGGTTTGAATTAGGTACAAATAATTACGGCGACGTTGTTCATCCAAAGGGGCATCAATACCTTTCTTCGTTTAATAAAAAACTGTTTCCTGAATTTATTTACGAAGCCGGAGGGATAACACTGATAAAAACAGTTGCGATGATTCACGGAGAGAATACAGTAGTAATTACATATACTGTAGCAAAGTCTGCAGGATCTTTCACACTTGAATTACTTCCTTTGTTAGCTGTGAGGGGGTATCATGCTATGATGCATGCAAACAATGCTATTAACCGCGAAGCTCAGTTCAGCAATGATACCTTTAAAGCAAAAGCTTATGAAGGAACGCCGGATATATACATTAAAATACCTGGCGCTACTTATCATCCGGAACCCAACTGGTTTTATAATTTTAACTATGGCATTGAGCAATACCGTGGTTTAGATTATACAGAAGACCTGTTTTCTCATGGTAAATTTTCAGTAAAATTAAAAGAGGGAGATGTATTGGGAGTTATCTTATCAATTGATGACCCAACTCATAAGGATGCGCATAAATTATTGCTGAAAGAAGAAAAAAGAAAAAAAGATTTGCTGAACGCTGAACCATTTAATGGTGCTGCAGAGCAAATACTAACACTTGCAGCAGATCAATTTATTGTACAGAGAAACGAAAATTTAAAAACAGTTATTGCCGGCTATCATTGGTTTACAGATTGGGGAAGGGATACAATGATAAGCCTGCCCGGCCTCACACTCTCTACCGGCAGGTATGAAGATGCAAAAAAAATAATTGCTGCTTTCGCTATGAGTGTAAGCATGGGTATGCTGCCAAACCGTTTCCAGGATAATGGAGATGCCCCTGAATATAATAATGTTGATGGCACTCTCTGGTATTTTATAGCAGTTTATAAATACCTGCGTGCAACAAACGATGTAACATTTGTACTTGATGAAGTTTTGCCGGTATTAAAAGATATTATTGACTGGCATTTTAAAGGGACAAGGTTTAATATTCACGTTGATAACAATGATGGAATGTTGTACGCCGGTGAAACAGGACAGCAACTTACCTGGATGGACGCAAGAATTGGCAATTGGGTAGTTACGCCGCGAATGGGCAAAGCTGTAGAAATACAAGCGCTATGGTTTAATGCCTTGAAAATATATGCTGAATTATGCCGCATGAACAACCAGCACACTGAAGCTTCAATTGCAGAAACTGGTGCAGAAAAGCTAAAGCAAAATTTTATTGCAAAGTTTTGGTATGAAGAAGGCAAATACCTGTATGATGTAATTGACGAAAACGGCATGCCTGATATTTCATTGAGGCCTAACCAGATCTTTTCTATTAGTTTACCATTTGTACTTATTGACGGTGTAAAGGCTGATGAAGTTTTGAAGATAATTGAAGAACAGTTATACACCCCTGTAGGATTAAGAAGTTTGCCAAAAACTGATGTTCGTTATATACCTGTATATGGTGGTGATACCTGGCACCGTGATTCAGCATACCACCAGGGAACTGTCTGGAGTTGGTTGCTTGGTCCTTATGTTGATGCGCTAATAAAAATAAAAGGAACACCTGCAGAAGCAAAAGAAGTTATCAGCCGTTTTATTTTTCATCTGGGTGATGCATGTATTGGATCAGTTTCAGAAATTTTTGATGCCGATAAACCACACCATCCACGCGGTTGCGCAGCACAAGCATGGGGCGTTGCAGAAGTTTTAAGAGTAATAAAAGATTATTCGTTATAACAAATAACGGTGAAGGACAAAAATTATCAGTTCAGCACAATCCAGTATATCCACATTATAAAGCTTAGCACCAAAGCCAACCATGGACTGAAAAAAGCTACTCCCATAATAACAGCATTACACACCAATCCAATATTTTCGTTTTTCGTAACAGCATTTATCTGCGCAGGTGTAATTCCATCTATAAGTAAAATACGTTTATGCGAGGCTGCATACCAGAGCAGCCGGAAAGCAATACTTATCAGCACAAAATAACCGGTATAAAAAATTACAGCAGCTTTAAAAGCACCTGTTAGTAAAAACAATCCAAGTGTTTTGGTAGGAAATGGCACCAAAGCAATCAACATTAACAACAATCCATTGCTAACCATAACTGCAGTGTTGGTATTCCGCAGGTTTTTAAAAAGGCTGTGATGGCCAATCCAAGCCAGTAAAACATTTACAAAACTGATTACATAAGCGGCAACGATAGGCCATTTCTCCGATAATGAATGCAGCAACCCTGCGTTGGTTTCATTTTGTTTTGCTTCTATTCCAATTTCTATGGCAAGTAGTGTAATTGCAACACAGAATATCCCATCACTGAACGCTTCTATGCGGGCAGTTTCCTTCTGATTAAGCTTTTTATCTTCAATTATTGTTTTCATAATAATGAAGCAAGCTGGTAAATAATTGTCACAGGCATTGTCGGTCATCTTACAGCGTTGCCAATAAAAAAAGAGTGGCCAGCAATACGCCACTCTCCTGTTCTTAGCCCATCAGTCTTTCAAATTATTCTTTATCTTTTATTACAGGCCAGTTTTTATCTGCTGTTTCAATATACTCCGCCTGTTTTTTCTTCCACATCACCTGCACATCTTTGTTATAATTCAGGTATAACTTACCGTCCTTAATCAACCATGCTTCAGGATCTGTGGGTGCTTTATGCCCACCTGCCAAACCGTATGCGCAATAACCACCGTACTGCGGTGCAAACTTTTCCGGATTTGCTTTGAATGCATCCAGGTTTGCCTGGTTCGCAAAATACCAGGTAGCTGAATTCCATGATAAAAAATATTTCTTATCGCCTTTGACAGGTTTGCTTTCCTTAAAATATGCTACAGGATCATATCCATGTATAGCACCTTCAGACGGATTGAACACAGCTGACTTTTGTGCAAAAGTGGCGACCGAGGCTAATAATAGAAAACCACTCATCAATAGAATCTTTTTCATACGCATAATTTTATTTTAATGACAAAATTACCGCATGGCAATTTTCAAAAAAGTCTTATAAATGACATTGCAGATTTTTACAACAAAGAATATTTCTATAATCACAAAAAAAATGACTGTGTTTTGTTATAAGCGTCGGTTAACAGACAAAAACATTTTTCAAACTGCTTTCCCTTTGTGGTATAAATTTTTATTATGACAAACCATTACGATATTATTATTATAGGTACGGGTACAGGTGGCAGCACCACGGCTTACGCATTAGCGAAAACCGGAAAGAAAATATTAATTCTTGAACGTGGGGGATTTATTCCAAAAGAAAAACAAAACTGGGATCCGCATGAAGTGGTAACAGTGGGCCGTTATCGCCCCAACGATGAATGGCACGATGCTAACGACAAGCCATTCAAACCTTTTATTCATTATAATGTAGGGGGCAACAGTAAAATGTACGGTGCAGCGTTGTTTCGTTTTCGCGAAAAAGATTTTATGCAGGTAAACCATTTTGGTGGCGTATCTCCTGCGTGGCCTTTAACATACGATCAACTGGAACCATATTATACAAAGGCAGAACACCTATACCATGTGCATGGAGAACACGGAATTGATCCAACAGAGCCATATACAAGTTCAGCTTATCTGCATCCTCAGCTTCCGTATGAACCATTGATAGCTGATCTTGAAATGAAAATGAAAAAAATTGGGTTACAACCTTTTCCATTACCAATGGGTGTTCAATTGCCGCAAGACTACAGCAAAACAGAAACGCCGGTAGTGTTGGAAAATTTCGATGGCTTCCCTGATCTTACAGACAGTAAATCTGATGCACAAACCATTGCATTGCGCCCGGCACTTACAAAAGAAAATGTAACGCTGCTCACAAACACTTATGTAGAAAAACTGGAAACAGATCATACAGGAAGAAAAGTGAATAAGATAATTGCTTTGGTGAACGGAGAAAAAATTTCTTTTTCAGCTGATATTGTAATTATAGCATGTGGTGCTGTAAATAGCGCTGCATTGATGCTGCGCAGTGCCAGCGAAAAACATCCCAATGGTCTTGCCAATTCAAGTGACCTGGTTGGCCGTAACCTGATGCTTCATCATAACGGCTGCCTTGTTGCGTTTACAAAAAAGAAAAACGATTGTGTATTTCAAAAAAGCCTTGGTATAGCAGATTTTTATTTTGGTGCAGATGATAGTGAATTTCCATTGGGTGAAATTCAATTAATGGGCAGGAATGATCCGGATACCATTGCATGGCTGGCAGAAAAAATTGCACCAGGCAAAACTTATGAGCAGTTAAAAGAATCAACAATAGACTTCTGGCTTACCGCAGAAGATCTACCCGCAGCAGACAACAGGGTAACACTGCGTAAAGATGGTGGCATTAAAGTAAATTATACAAAGACGAATTATGATGCTTATGAAAAACTAAAAGATAAACTAAAAAGCATCTTCGTTAAACTGGGTGAACTGGATCCCGATTATAAAGATGTATTATGGAATGGTTATGACCTGGATATTACAGGCATGAGCCATCAAAACGGCACCATGCGTTTTGGTATAGATCCAAAATCTTCTGTGCTGGATCTTAATTGCAAAGCCCACGATTTGGATAATCTTTATGTATTGGATGCTTCTTTTTTTCCAAGTTGCGGCGCATTCAATCCTGCACTTACAATAGCAGCAAATGCATTGAGGGTTTGTGAACACATCAGCAATTCTATATTAACCAATATTTCTTTCAAAACAATGGCAGCGATAATGTAAAGATCCCTGCAAATGAATATTAATCGGGAAATCTTGTTGATGATTAAAAGTTCATTTTATTAAACTTACTTTTTGTTTTATGAGAGCAATGCCCATAATGGTATTTACAGGTTCTACTGGTATTACACAATTAAAAGCGTCATTCAGAAAAAATTGGAAGCACTACCTGCAGGAAGCATTGGGCCTTGGCATATTTATGATTTCAGCCTGCTTTTTTAGTGCGATGCTGGAGGGCAAAGGAACATATCCGCATACCTATATTGAAAACGGATTCATCCGTTTGGTAATTACAGGTGTGCTAATGGGCGCAACAGCTTTATTTATTTTTTATGCACCATGGACTAGTCCTTCAGGATCTCATATTAACCCTGCTGTTACCATTGTATTTCTGAGGTTAGGTAAAATGTGCCGTTGGGATGCAGCATTCTATATACTGTTTCAATTTGCCGGTGCAACCATCACTGTTTATGCAATGCGTTTATTGATAGGGCACCAGCTAATTGATCCGCCTGTTAACTCTGTCGTTACCATTCCTGGTAAAAGCGGTGCAGCAATTGCTTTTGCAACTGAATTTGTTATTGCATTTGTAACGATGAATATGGTGTTATTTACATCATACAGCAATAAACTAAAAAAATATACCAGGGTATTTGCTGCATGTCTTGTTTGCATATATGTTATAGTAGCAGGTCCAATCAGCGGTTTTGGTATGAACCCGGCCCGGAGTTTCGCTTCTGCCCTCCCCTCGCATATATGGTGTTCGTTTTGGATTTACCTGTTTGTACCTGTTGCAGCCATGTTGTGTGCAGCAGAATTTTTTCTTTTTGTTACACGTACAAAAGAAAATATGTACAGGAAAGAAAATCATTTTATTTAAATAAAAATACTTTTACAATGAAGCCGTTCTTGAAACTTTTAGCAATTGCAGTGATCATTGCTGTATTGCATCATCCGCTGGTGGCACAGGTAAAAAAGATAGGCCCTGTAGGATTTACTGTAAGTGATATGGAAAAAGCTGTGCACTTTTATCAACAGGTACTTGGCTTTAAAAAAATTAGCGACACTGAATTGTATGGTGAACCATATGAACAACTGCAGGGCGTTTTTGGTTTGCGCATGCGTATTGTGCTTATGCAACTGGGCGATGAACAAATTGAATTAACCGACTATCTTACCAGTGGCGGCAGAAGCATTCCTGAAAATACAAAAAGCAATGACCTGGCATTTCAACATATTGCCATTGTAGTAAGCGATATAGATAAAGCTTACTCAATACTTCGAAAATACAAGGCAATGCAAGTTTCAACCGGCCCGCAAACTATTCCGAAGAGTAATATTGCGGCAGCGGGAGTTAAAGCATTTTATTTTCACGATCCGGATATGCACAATCTTGAACTGATTTATTTTCCCAAAGGAAAAGGGCAACCCAAATGGCAAATAAGAAAAGACAAATTGTTTTTGGGTATCGACCATACAGCCATAGCTGTTAGTAATACGGACAGCAGTCTCAAATTTTACGAAGGCTTTTTGGGCATACTGCGCAAAGGCGATAGTTGGAATATGGGTATAGAACAGGCCCGTCTCAATTTTGTAGAAGGTGCAAGCCTTCACATCACCGGGCTGCGTGCGGCCGCAGGCCCTGGCATTGAGTTTCTTGAATACCTGAAACCTGGCCCGGGCAAACCTTATCCAAAAGATTCAAGAACGGATGATATATGGCATTGGCAAACCACGCTTGTGGTGGAAGATGTTCAAAAAATATACGACCAGCTGGCATTGGCGGGCTATACATTTGTTTCAAAAAAGATAGTTTGCATAACTACAAAAGATGGTCATCAGCAAAAAGCTTTTATTGTGCGTGATGTAGACGGGCATGCTATGCTAATCGTAGAAAAAAAGTAAGTGCCACTACATTAGCAAAGAAATAATGCACATGCTGTCTATACATTTTTCCGCAGCATTATCATGTGTTTGCACTGCACCCCGTCTTCAAAAATAGGTTCCGGGTAATTTGAAATAAAGAAATTGAACTTTATATCAAATATTTCAAAGCCCTGTTGCTGGTATAATAATAACTGGTTCACACTTGAATTGCCGGTGCCAATAATAACAGAAGTGTACTTATTTGCTTTCGCAATACGTATAGCTTTTCTAATCATTTCTTTGCCAATACCGCGGCGTTGTAAGGATTCAGCTACTGCGATATTCTTTATTTCCACCGCAACCGTGCTTACAGGATAAAGTACAAATACACCTGCGATAACCTGCCCAAGCTTTGCAACATATATGTCAGCATCGCTGATATACTTATTGATTGCTCCCATATACGGATCGGCAAGCAATAACAAATGGTACGGAACTTCATCAGTTTTATCTAGCTTGCAGATGCTTATATTTTCATTTTGCATTTTATTCATAGCAGGTTTGCAAATTCACCAATTTTTCCGGGGCAAATGGTCAATTAAGCGACAAATATCATTTGCCAATTGCAGTTCTTTTGTACTGCCATGCAAAAAGATCAAGCCAGTATTATATGCCCTTTGTGCAGCGACCCGGTAGAGAAACTACTGTATCGATTCCATATAGACAATGAGCGGCATGTTGTAGAAAAGATTAAAGCGCAGCACCCGGCATGGACTGAAATGGATGGCGTTTGCAGCCGTTGTATTGATTACTATCATACTGAAATCATTATCGGGCAACGCATACTTCCTGAGATCGGCCCTTACTTCCCCATTAAAAGTGCAGACGACTATGTGATATTGCCAACAGGCCTTCGGTTAAATGCAGATCCACGTTATACAGGCAAAGGCGTTACCATTTGTTTTATCGACAGCGGGTTCTACCCACATCCCGATTTAACTGCACGACGAAACCGAATAAAAGAAATAATTGACGTAACAGGTTCTTCAAACAATGTTGATGCGCAATGGCATGGTACTATGACAACTACTGTTTGCGCAGGCGATGGTTATTTAAGCAATGGATTGTATAAAGGAATAGCCAGCGATGCTGAACTGGTATTAATTAAAGTACAGAACGATGCTGGCCACATCTCTACAGAAAATATCGTTAAAGCCCTCAATTGGGTTTTACAGCATCATAGCAAATATGACATTCGGATTGTAAATATGAGCTTGGGCGATGATACGCCTGTTTCTTACAAACAAAGTGAGGTTGACAGGCTTTCAGAAGAATTAATTGCACAAGGCATTACCATAGTAGCCGCAGTTGGCAATAATGAAAACGGTGCCATACTTCCCCCGGCCAATTCACTTAACGTTATTGCAGTTGGGGGCATTGATGATGATAATAAACTGGATAACAGGTTAACTGCCTATCATTCCACCTATGGAAAAACAACAGACGAACTAATGAAACCGGAAATGGTAGCACATGCTATCTGGATTGCGGCACCCATTTTGCCCCTAACCGAAGAAGCAAAGGAAGCACTAACTTTATATGAACTGATAAATACAGCCGATGCTTTATTACCGGGCAAACTTGGAGATTGTATACAGCATACAAAATTGGAAACAGAGATAGGCAATACAAATGATACAAAGCTTATAAAAGAAAATATTGTAAGCCGGATTGGTCAGTGCAAGTATATAGCACCGCATTATATGCACGTTGATGGCACTTCATTTGCTGCGCCTTTTGTAAGTGCCGTTATAGCACAATTGCTGGAAGCTAACCCAGAGCTAACAACCGCTGCTATACGGCATATACTGTTTTCTACTGCAGAAAGAATCAGCAGCCTGCCTGCAGAACGCCAGGGGTTTGGCGTAATTAGGCCAAGAAAAGCATTGCTGCAGGTATTGAAGCGGGAAACAATTTTTAAAACCTATGAATGCCCTTGTGTTGATAAAATCAAAAAGTCGATAACGTTTATAATGCATAATGACTTTGCTTCGCAAATAGCACTTTCAGGTTCTTTCAACCAATGGGCTGCAGATGCTTTATTGATGGAGTCGCATAAAAACGGCCTTTGGAAAATTGAAATACCTATGCTGCCGCCTGGCAAATACCAATATAAATTTTGTATTGATGATTCATTGTGGATAGAAGATACAGACAATCCTTATCGCGAACCTGATGGCATAGCCGGGTTTAACAGTGTGCTGGTAATAGAAAATAATTGATAATGGAAACAATTGTAAACATAGCATTAACAATTATAAGCATCTACCTGGTGCTGGGCTTTTTTTTTGCAGTAACTTTTATCACCCGGGGAATAACGAAAACAGATGAAGCAGCTAAAGGTTCCGGATGGGGGTTCCGCATTATAATATTACCTGGTGTAGTTGCATTATGGCCGCTACTGTTAAAAAAGTGGTTGAAAATTTACAAACAAAAACAACAGTGAAGTGAATAAACAACTGCGCAGAAGACATTTTCAAATATGGTCAATGCTGCTGGTATTATTACCGGTAAGTATTATTATGGCCAGGCTTGCTATTCCAAAATTTCCTGCAAACAAATTATTGCAGCCACAATCTGTTTTACCTTATCCGGAAATAATAAAAACTGTAAATAAGGAAGATTATACAATCAACATAAGAAAAGCAAATAATGCTGCCTTGCAGCTGGAATGGATAAACAAAAAAATATTAAACTTTCCTACAGCTACCATTTATAAAGTACCAGCAGGGAATAACGATATAAAAAAAGGAATTCTAATTGGCAGAATAGAATCAAAAGGCGATTACCGGTTTGCTATAGATACTGCTTTTCATGCCGACCATTTTTCATCTTACCAACTGGTTTTGTATGATTTTATTCACCAGCAGGTAATTGATACCATAAAATTTTAAATTATGAGTGCATCATACACTGCTGTAGGTTGGAACCGGCAGAAAAAAATATACGACTGGTTTATTTTTGGTTTTTGCGCAATATACTTGTCGCTATTTATTGGCATTACCGCCATAACTAACCCAGACTATACTTTTGAAACTGCCCTGATAAGATCTACAGCCACGCTTGCTTTATTGTTGTTGCATGTTATTTTAATGATCGGGCCGCTTTGCAGGCTAAACACAAAATTTTTACCGCTGTTGTACAATCGTCGCCATCTTGGTGTTACTATGTTTACGCTTGCATTGGTGCATGGTAGTTTTAGCATATTTCAATTTCATACGCTGGGCAATACAAATCCTTTTGTATCATTATTTACTTCCAATACACAATTTGGTTATTTATCTCAATTTCCTTTCCAGTCATTAGGCTTTTTTGCATTGACAATACTTTTTCTGATGGCTGCTACCAGTCATGATTTCTGGCTGCATAACCTTTCGCCAAAAATCTGGAAAACATTGCACATGTTTGTTTACCTGGCTTACCTGCTCATTGTACTTCATGTTATGCTTGGCGCAATACAATATGAAACCAACCCTGTGTTTATTATTATACTTTCTGCTGGTACCGGCATCCTTCTTATACTGCATCTTTTTGCGGGCAGCAAAGAAATAAATAAAGACAGTATAGTATTTCCTTTGCAAAAACAAGGATTTGTATATGTATGCGAGGCAGACGAGATACCACAGGATCGTGCCAAAATATTTTGCATTGATAATGAAAGAATAGCTGTCTATAAATTCAGCGATAAATTATTTGCTGTTCACAATTTTTGTAAACACCAGGGAGGCCCGTTGGGAGAAGGAAAAATTATTGATGGATGCATTACCTGTCCCTGGCATGGTTATCAATACCTGCCTGCTAATGGCCAATCGCCCCCACCCTTTAAAGAAAAAGTGAGTACATACGACGTGAGAATAGAAAACACAAAAGTATGGCTAAACCCAAAACCATTTGCCGAAGGAACAGAAAGACCGGGAGCTATTTTAAATACCCAACTATAATTTATGAAAGAAGATCAACCAGGAGATTTTTATATTGGCTGGATGAGCAAGGCACCATCATCGTTTACAAGCCATATAAAAAAAGTATTACTGGCATTACTTGTACTGGTAATTGTTACAGGTGTATTACTTGCTGTTTCCCAGAAAAAATTTTCTACAGCCAATTTTGAATTTGGTACTCTTACAAAAGTAGAGGGAATTTATTTTAGTAACCCCATACCATGCATTAAAGCAATTAATGGTAAAGATATATTTGGAAACTATTCTTACATAACAATCCCATTACTCGGTTTTGGTAAAATGGGTGCAGAAAGCATCATTAATACTTTTGAAAAAGAAAAAAATATTTCGCTTAATCAAAAAGAAGTAACACTTAAAGGCACATTGTTGTACAACGACGGTAAATTATTAATGCAGATAGACGAAAACGATCAGCCATTTGTACATATTGGCAACAATGCAGAGGAACCGCTTTTGCCAGTACAGGAAAACCTTGGCACGATGCAGGTAAAAGGAGAAATTGTAGATCCCAAATGTTATTTTGGTGTTATGAAACCCGGACAGGGCAAACCACATAAAGATTGCGCTATCCGTTGTATTCTTGGAGGCATACCTCCTGTTCTTCGTGTGAGCAATAATAACGGCAAATCAAATTATTATATAATTGTTGGCAGCAATGGTGAAAAAATGAATGAAGCAGTAAAAGGATTTATTGCTGAACCTGTAACCATCAATGCAAAGGCTGTTAAATACGATGACTGGATAATATTGTATGTAAATCCCAAGGGTATTGAACACTACTCCTACCTGCAGGAAAAATTTGGAGCTTCAGTGCAATATTGTGCTACAGACTGCAGTAAATAAAAACTGCTGTAAAAGTTTATTACCAGAACATGCTTTCATACGCAAACACATTCTCATCTTCCATCCTTTTTTTATTAGCCATTAAACAAGTTTCAATTGCGGCAACAATATCCCCGGCAACTTCCTTTTTATCCTTAAGCGGAAACTGAAGTGTATTGAAATCCTTTTTTACAATAGTAATCTTATTGGTATCATATCCAAAAGTGGCATAGGGATCATTGACAGAATTGAGGATCACCATGTCAAAATTTTTCTTTTCCAGTTTCTCTATCGCATTTGACATCTCATCGTTTGTTTCCAGCGCAAACCCTATTGACAACTGTTGATTGTTTTTTATTTTTCCAAACTCAAACGCAATGTCTGTATTCTTTACCATCTTAATAGTAAAGCTGTCCTCATTCTTTTTTATTTTCTGTACAGAAACTTTTTCTGGCCTGTAATCCGCAACTGCCGCAGCAAAAACAGCAATATCAACTGTCTCAAAATAATGGCAGCAAGCCAGGTACATTTCCGACGCCGAATTTACATGTACTATTTTCAGGTTTGGATGTTGCAGTTGCTGGTGTACCGGGCCAGATACAATAGTTACACTCGCATTTTGCTGAAGAAACGCTTTTGCAATTGCATATCCCATCTTTCCTGAAGAATGGTTGCTAATAAAACGTACCGGGTCAATAGCTTCACGTGTGGGGCCGGCAGTAATTAAAACATGTTTATTTTTTAGCAGGTTGTTTTCCATAACGTGTTTATTTATTTTACAGATCAAATTTCATGATAGCACAATTGCCTTCCTGTCGGCTATATTGCATTATGCTGCATTTATACATATTTTATAAAACAAAAAATGCCGGCGGTATTAACCGCCAGCACTCTAACAACAACCACTCTTATTTACTGCCAGCTAAATTTTCCGCCAGTAACCACACGCATTTTATATAAACTGCTGTGTGCTGTCATATACAAAGTCTTTCCATCTTCATCTCCCCAGGCCATATTGGCCGGGCGTTCAGGTGTGGTAATTTTTCCAAGCAGTTTACCATCCGCATTTAATATCCATACGCCGCCTGGTGCAGATACATACAAATTTCCCTGCTTATCACATTTCATTCCATCCAGCGCTTCGTCATCTTCAGTTGTATTCCAGTCAAAAAAAACCTTGCCATTCTTTAATGTACCATCCTGTTGTACTTCATAACGCCACAATGTTTTAGTATGATGAATATCGCGGATATCCCAATTGGTTACATAAAGATATTTTTCACCTGGAGAGAATGCCAATCCATTGGGCCCGCCAAGATCTTTTGAAACCACTTTTACTTTTCCATCTTTTATCATAAACACACCTGAGTAATCCAGTTCTTTGTTTTCATCTTTAAAAAAACCGGGTAATCCATATGGAGGATCTGTAAAATAGATCGTTCCATCACTTTTCAATACAATATCGTTGGGACTATTAAAACGTTTACCATCAATTTTATCTGCCAGTACCGTTACAGGGCCTTTTTTTTCATGGCGAATAACGCGGCGGTTGCCATGTTGGTCAACAATTAAACGCCCTTCTTTATCAATAGCAAGTCCGTTGGAACCCGGTTGACCATACCGGCCAATATCTTCACCGGTATAACCACTATGACTTATGTATACGGTTACATTTTTATTTTGGGGGTTGTAACGGTAAATGGTGTTTGTGTTCGGATCGCTGAATAAAAGATAACCATCAGGATGCCATACAGGCCCTTCAATAAAAGAAAAACCATCTGCAACTTTTTCTATCATTGTTCCCGGTGCAATAACTGCATTGAGCATTGTATCAATAACTGAAATTTTACCAATGTCTTTCCATGCAGGGTTTGATGGCAGTTCCTTATAAAAATCAACAACTGCATTACGCACCCAGATATAATTATCCGGAATTTTTCCTAACGGCCCATTGATGCCCAGAATAGCAATTGAAAAATGATCCCCCGCCTTTGCGTTGTTGGTAAGGACAACACGGTTTCTTGTATTAAATCCTGCTATCACACCATTTCCACTTTGCCCAAACCCCTGCATCTGTTTTCCATTTACCCATATTTCACTGTAATCATCCATTACAATTTCAAAAACAGCTGTTGTGCCTGTTGTTTGAAAACTGCTAACTGTTTTAGGTATTGTTAGCTCAACCTTAAACCATACAAATGATACAAGGCCCATGCCCTCACGCATTTCAAGGTCTGTTGGATGAATGGGTTTGAACCCGGCATCAAAATCAGCCGCACCTATTTGCGGATGCAGCGTATGTGTTTTTATCGGCATCCCGGTTGGGTATAATAACATTGCATCTGTACCTGATGGCCCGGGTGTTTTAAAATCTGCTTCGGCTATATGCGCTGGTTGTACATACCATTCTGCATTCACCAATGCAGCACCGTTGTTTGTACGCAAATCGGCAATAGCCAGAGGTTTATCAACTGCAAGTTGTCGCGTCTCCTGCGCAATGACAGCCCACGAATGCCATATCCATATGCACAGGAATAATGATTTTTTCATAATTTATCTTTGAAATGCAGAATTTTTGTTTGTTGAAAGACAGCATGCTGATTTTAATTAACCGGAATTTTTGCACCTGCATTCGCCATGTCTTCGTCCTGCTGTGCGCTGGCACTTCCGCTAACACCAATTGCACCTATTACCTGGCCGTCTACCACAATAGGAATACCGCCTTGCAAAAAAGTATGTCCTACAGTAATCAATGCCTGTCTTCCACCATTAATAGCATTTTCTAGTTTAGATGATGGAGCCCTGAAAGTAGCCGCCGTATTTGCTTTTTTAATTGCCACCTCTGATGCAGCGGGAAATGTATTATCAAGCCTTTCTAAATAAACAAGGTTGCCACCGCCATCTACTATGGCAATTGCGCCACCTGGGGCATTGTTTGCTTTTGCATACTTTATAGCCTCTGCAGTTATTTTTTTTGCAGCTTCAAGTGAAATTGATTTGGTTGTAATCAATTGGGCTGAACATGTTGTTGAAACTGTCAGCATAATCAGGATACACTGGAATATATTTTTCATGATTTTTTTTGTGTGGTGATATTATAGTTTTGTCTTTTTATGTTTTTAGTTTGATGGCGCAGCATCTGTCTTTGCAGGCTGAGCAGGCTTATCGAATTTCACTTTTTTGCCTGCATGTTTCTTTACTTCTTCAGGCCAATAGCTATCTGCTTTTGCAGTATTGCCGGCAACATCTTTGTTAAACTGATCAAAAGCATCTTTTGTATGCTGCAGTATTAAACGTCCATCTACAAACTGAAAAATAGTAGGATCGATTGGTCGCAATTTGCCCAGGCTCATTGCATATCCGCAGAATGAACCATATTGAGGTGCGTATTTAGAAGGATTGTTTTTAAACAGTGTTGCATGTTCGTCAGATATGAACCAATAAGTGGCCCCGTTATAACGTGCAGAATATTTTGGATCTCCCTTTACTGCTTTGTTATCAGTAAAATAGCCAACAGCATCATAGCCCTGTAATGTAACGCCATCGGGATCGGTATTATTCAGAAATGCTTTTTCGTCATCTGTAACTATTTGTTTACCGCCATTTTTTACTACCAGCGGCCAGTATTTGTCTGCCAGTTTCAGGTTGCCTTCTACATCTTTATTCCATCCCGCAACTGCCCTGGCGTTGTGCTGTATTACCAGGCGACCATCAAGAATTGAAAAGGTATTTACATCTATAGGAGCAGTTCGCCCCAATGATACTGCGTATGCGCAAAATCCACCAAATTGTGGTTTATATTTAGCAGGATTGGCTTTGAAAAGATCCAGGTGCTCCTGTGATACAAAATAATAAACCGCTGTTTCATAAGTAAACTGGTATTTTGCATCTCCTTTTACAGGTTTATTGTCTGTAAAGAAGGCCACGGCATCATAACCATCAAGTATTACCCCCTGCTCATTTACGTTTACCAGCGCCGTTCCATCTTTCGGTTGCGCATTTGCAAAGCCAACAAGCATCATGGCAGTAAATAGGATAAAGAAAATTTTTAGTAAAATGCCGGTAACATTTTGCTTATGCGATTGTATATAAAACGCATTTGCCCGGTGTTCTTTTAGATTTAATGTATACTTTTTCATTTTTTGTTTTTTACAGCACAAAAGAACATCTATCTGCAGCCAGGCGCTGTCACTCAGTTTACAAAATGAAAAAGCAGTAATGATTTATAGGAAAAGTTGTCGGCTGCTGTACAAATGCAGCACAGCTATTCTAAAAATTATCTGGAGAAATATTCAATCCGCTTTGGTAAATGCGGTAAAAGAAAGATTTGAATCGCACTGTTATTTACTGAAGGAATAATAGCTCGTCGGGATGCCTACTGTTGCGCAATCCAAACACTTCAATGAATGACTTTACATCGAATGCCGCGTATTACTATTACGTCAAATTTTGATTTACTGAAGGCGTTTTATTATTATGCGCAATTGTTATCGCAAATTAAACTTCCTGAGAAACGCATCTGTCTTTTGAAGGATTTCTTCGTCAAAATAGTCAGCATATTTTTTATTGCCAACAGCAAGGTAATGCTGTCTGCCTTTATAAATGTATTCCTCAACGTAATTACCCTTTTCGTGCATTTTCGCAGTAAACATCTGACCGATATAGGGCAGCACCTGGTTATCCTGGTCGCCGCAGAAGTAAATCACAGGAGGCATCCCTGGTCTGATGTGGTGGTATGGAGAAATTGACCATATCTCTTCCCTACGACTGCCCAGCAGCATATCAACCCACGCCTCCATAGTATTTACGGCACTTGAGAATAGCAGCAGTGCAGCAGGTCTTGGGTCAATGCCCGGGTCGTCCGTGTTCTCGTTAATGGAATCGAGTAAAGCCGTTGACAATGCAAGTTGACCGCCGGCTGATTGTCCGCCCACTACTATCTTAAACGGATCAATCCCAAGTGCAGCTGCATTGGCCTTCAACCAGCGAATGGACGAACGGGCATCTTTTGTTGATTCCACTGGCGTAACAGAAAGATTGGGATAACTGCCGTCTGCGTTCTTGCAAAGCCTGTATTCTACAGAGAAGGTAATAAAGCCCATACGGGCATAGCGCTTACAGGCCTCAAAAAATTCTGAAGGGTCGCCAAAAGCCCAGCCTCCTCCATGAAAGAATGCAATGGCGGTATTGTCGCTCTTAAGGTGCTGCTTTTCGGTGTAAAACATAAACAGCTTAAGTTCTCTTCCATCAACCTTTTTATAAGTGTAAGTCTTCGTCAATACCGTAGTGTCCTGGGCAAAGAGATGCCCAAATGAAAAAAAGAAAAAGATAAGTATTGAGAAGCATTGTTTCATGTAGCTGATTTTGACGATTTTTCTTCCTGAAATAAATTTATTACTTCCATATGAGCAAAAAAACTGTACAAAATTAGATTTAGCTACTTTGTACAGTCGGGTGGGGACGACTAGATTCAAACCATCGACCCTCCCGAACTCACTCGGGATGTGTTATTGAACGATATCACTAAAACAAAAAAGCTTCACCTTTTAGTGAAGCTTTGTGATCGTCGGGACGACAAGATTCGAACTTGCGACCCCTAGCACCCCATGCTAGTGCGCTACCGGGCTGCGCTACGTCCCGAACTTTGTAGTCTTTAGTCGGCAGTCATTAATCTGTAGGTTTTGACTAAAGACTCCCGACTAAAAACTAAAGACTGATTACGGGCTGCAAATGTAAGCCATTCTTTTAATTGTCTTTACAGGATTTAAAGATTATAAAGATTAATAGGATTAATAGAATGCTCTCAGCCAACATCGAAGATGCCTCCACGTATTGCCATAAAAGGAATCTGAAATAAAAAGCTCTTAATAAAACTCCGGCATCTCCATCCTTCAACCTAATAATTTCCTGTGCTGCTTTTTGTCCCCCCTTTCTCCGTGGTTAAAGCTAAGAGGTAAAAGAGAAAAGGAGAAAAAGGGAATAGTATGGCTGCGTCGAAGATGCCCTTGTGTATTGCCTTAAAAGGAACCTACAATAAAAAGCTCTCAATAAAACTCCAGCATCTCCATCCTTCAACCTAATAATTTCCTGTGCTGCTTTGTGTCCCCCCTGTCTTCGTGGTTAAAGCTAAGAGGTAAAAGGTAAAAGAGAAAAGGAGAAAAAGGGAATAGTATGGCTACATCGAAGATGTCCCTGTTTATTGCCTTAAAAGGAATCTACAATAAAAAGCTCTCAATAAAACTCCAGCATCTCCATCCTTCAACCTAATAATTTCCTGTGCTGCTTTGTGTCCCTCCTGTCTCCGTGGCGAAAAATTCAAAAACAACCATTATCTTCGCGCAATTCCCTTACAATGAGGTTTCTACTAAAACAGGTTTTCATTACAGATCCACACTCGCCGTATCACCGTTCCCGTAAAGATATTTTTATTACAAACGGCGTCATCAGCACCATTGCAGACAGTAATTCAGAAACAGCAGACCATATTATAGAAGCAGAAGGGTTACATGTTTCGCCAGGCTGGGCAGATGTATTTTCCAATTTTTGTGATCCAGGTTACGAGTACAAAGAAGTGTTGCAAACCGGCGCTGCCGCAGCTGCCGCAGGTGGTTATACCAGTGTTTTTGTTGTTCCTAATACCAAACCGGTTATTGATGCAAAATCCCAGGTAGAATACATCGTTCAGCAGTCCAAATCATTACCGGTACAGGTTATTCCTTTAGGTGCTGTAACCAAAAATGCTGAAGGAAAAGAACTGGCAGAGATGTATGATATGAACAAGAGTGGTGCCGTAGCCTTTAGTGATGGGTTGAACGCTATACAAGCGGCAGGTATTTTATTGAAAGCCCTGCAATACATCAAATCGTTTAATGGCGTAATCATTCAGATACCGGAAGACAAAACAATTGCTCCTCATGGTTTAATAAACGAAGGCCTTGTTTCTACCCGGCTCGGTTTGCCCGGCAAACCAATCATGGCAGAAGAACTGATGGTGGCAAGGGATATTAAACTGGCACGCTATGCAGATTCAAAACTGCATTTTACAGGTGTCAGTTCGCCAAAGTCATTAGAATATATTAAACGTGCAAAAGACGGCGGTTTGAAAGTTACCTGCTCGGTTACGCCTTATCACCTTGCGTTTTGCGATGAAGATTTATATTCTTATGATACTAATCTTAAAGTAAACCCACCCTTGCGCACCCGCGAAGATATGATGATACTGCGCAAAGCTGTAGCAGACGGAACAGTGGATTGTATTGCCGCTCATCATATGCCGCAGGACTGGGACAGCAAAACCTGCGAATTTGAATATGCAAAACCGGGCATGATTGGCCTGCAGACTGCCTATCCAGTTTTAAAAACAATAATGCCTGAGGTAAGTGAAGAAAGATGGATTGAATTGCTATGCATTAATCCCCGAAACATTTTTGGATTGCCCGTTCCTGTTATAAAAGAGAACAGCAACGCCAACCTTACCATGTTTTTGCCTGCACAAAAAAATGTTTTTGCCAAAGAAGACATACAATCAAAATCGTACAACTCGCCTTTTATTGGTGCAACATTTGCGGGCAAAGTGGCGGGTATTATTAATGGTGAAAAGATAGTGATGAACAGGCTGTAACATGGAAAACAAAATCACTTCGCACGTTTTAAAGGGCTTTATTATTGCCTGTATACTAATAGTACTTGACCTGGTTTTACAGAAACTTTATAATCCTGTGCCCGAACGTTTGCGTTATTTATCTGGCATGGCCATTACTTTTGCCGGCGTACTTGCATCCTGTATCATTTATAGCAAACAGCTTGGTGTTAAAACAGTATTTGGGGATGGGTTTTCGCACGGATTAAAAACAGCAGCAGTAATTGCTTTTATAATGGCCGTGTACACTTTTATTGCGGTAAAATTCATTTATCCGCCACCAGGCGCCGCAGAAATGGAAGCTGCAATAAAAGCAATAGAACAACAGGGCAATGCATTGTATGAAGAAGCAAAACAACAGGCATTTGAAGCAGCAAAAAACAGGTGGATAATTTATGTTTCCATTTCTATTTTCGCTTCGCTAATTCCCGGTCTGCTGGCATCTGTAATTGGAGGGCTTGTAACAAAAAAAGAACCCTTAATTTAACTTATAAAGATACACCGATGGATCTTTCGATTGTAATACCACTCATTGATGAAGCGGAATCTTTGCCGGAACTAACGGCATGGATAGAACGTGTGGTTAATGAGAACCACTACACCTATGAAATCATCTTTATTGACGATGGAAGCAAGGACAATTCATGGGAAGTTATACAAAAGCTGCGTGCTGCCAATCCAAATATAAAAGGTATAAAATTTCAGCGCAATTACGGCAAGTCTGCCGGCTTAAACGAAGGCTTCAGGGCAGCAAAAGGTGATGTGGTGATTACAATGGATGCAGACATGCAGGATTCTCCCGATGAAATACCAGAACTGAGGCGCATGGTGCTGGAAGAAAAATATGACCTGGTAAGCGGCTGGAAAAAAGTAAGGCACGATAACACACTCACTAAAAATATTCCTTCTAAATTTTATAATGGCATGACGAGGCTGATGTCGGGCATACAACTGCACGATTTTAACTGCGGCCTTAAAGCATACCGCAAAAATGTTGTAAAAAGCGTTGAAGTCTATGGAGACATGCACCGCTATATACCTGTGCTGGCTAAATGGAGCGGCTTTACAAAAATTGGAGAGAAAGTAGTTGAACACCGTGCACGCAAATACGGCACTACAAAATTTGGATTAAGCAGGTTTGTAAACGGGCCTTTGGATCTTGCGTCTATTATGTTTGTTGGTAAATACGGTAAACGTCCTATGCATTTTTTTGGCCGTTGGGGATCTGTATGCTTTGGGCTCGGTTTTATTGTATTGATTTACCTTGTCGTGTCACGTCTAATGCACCCGGAAATTGGACTTAGCAACCGTCCGCCATTTTATATTGTGTTAACTGCAATGATCATTGGTTCGCAATTGTTTCTTGCAGGTTTTATTGGAGAAATGATTTCAAGAAATTCACCCGGCAGAAATTTTTACCTGGTGGAAGATAAGGCTGGCATAGAATAATAAAAACCAATGCGAAAATATGTAAGTATGAAAATGCTTTTATTTTAAAATTCTTTACCGGGTACATCTTTGCATTTATTACAGGCGTGTATTCCGGTTTTCATTTCCACATTTGCATATTTCCGCATTCTCACATTATATCAATCATTCATAATTTTACCGCCCAATTAAGTTGCCAGAAACATCATCAATAAAGAAAATCATCATCCTCGGCCCGGCACATCCTTACCGCGGAGGCGGCATAACTACGTTCAATGAAAGGCTGGCAACAGAATTTCAAAACCAGGGTTATGATGTAACGATCTATAATTTTTCATTGCAATACCCTTCATTTCTTTTTCCGGGTAAATCGCAGTATTCAAACGAACCGGCTCCTGCTCATTTAAAAATTCTTAGAAAGGTTAATTCTGTAAACCCGTTTAACTGGCTTACCGTTGGCAACGAATTAAAAAAGCTAAAACCAGATGTAATTGTTGTTCGTTTCTGGTTGCCGTTAATGGGCCCGGCACTTGGTTCAATATTAAGAAGGGTAAAAAAGAACGGGTATACCAAAATAGTGGCAATAACTGATAACGTTATTCCGCATGAAAAAAGACCTGGCGACAAACCCTTCACCAGGTATTTTATACAATCCTGCGACGCTTTTATTACTATGAGCGAAAAAGTGCTGAAAGATGTAAAGTCGATAGAACCCAATAAACCCGCAATACAGGTGCCGCATCCTTTGTATGATAGTTTTGGTGAAGCGATTTCAAAAAATGCAGCGAGAGAAAAATTAAAAATTAAGAATGAAGAATTAGTAATCCTGTTTTTTGGCTTTATTAGAAAATACAAAGGACTCGATATTTTATTACAAGCAATGCGTTTGATAAAAGATCAGGTTCCCAATTCCCAATTTCCAATCCCCAAATTGCTTATTGCAGGAGAGTTTTACGAAGACGAAAAAGTTTACCAGCAGCAGATTGATACATTGGATATAAGAGATATACTGATTCTTAAAACTGGTTTTATAGCAGACAATGAAGTGAAGAATTATTTTTGTGCTGCAGATGCAGTTGTACAACCATATCGCAATGCTACACAAAGCGGGGTCACCCCCCTCGCCTATCATTTTGAAAAACCGATGATAGTTACCAACGTAGGTGCTTTGCCAGATTATGTATTGCACAAAAAAACGGGCATTGTAGCAGAACCAACAGCCACGTCACTTGCTGCAGCTATTGAGCGTTACTTTCAATTAGGTGAGTCGTATTTTTTACCGCAACTTCGTGAGGAGAAAAAGAAATATTCCTGGAAAGTGCTGACGGGGAAGATTGTTGAGTTGGCAGAAAGTATCTAGCTGTTAGCTATTAGCTGCTAGCATCATTCAGTTTGTCATCGACACGAAGTATCTCAGGCATCTGCAATAAAGCAATTTATTGTTTTGTTTTTTGGGCACCAGCATTGGAATACTATTAAGCATTGTTGTGTCACTCTCTTGTGCAACATAACTTTATTGAAACAAAATACAATTGCGAACTTTGAAAACTAATAGCTGATAGCTAACGGCTAATAGCTTTAAAAAATCAAGAATTAAAGTATGATCTACAGAAGCAAAGCTCCTTTGCGCATAGGCCTTGCCGGTGGTGGTACAGATGTAAGTCCGTATAGCGATCTCTATGGTGGTGCAATATTAAATGCAACAGTAAGCCTTTATGCATATGCCAACATAGAACCCTTGCAGGAAAAAACAATTGTATTGCAGGCACTGGATAGAAAAGAAGAAAAACGTTACGACTGTGCAGAAAGCTTACCCATTGATGGAACGCTTGATTTGTTAAAAGGTGTATACAATTCCATTCAGCGGGATTATAAAATGCCCTTAACAGGTTTTCGCCTTAGCACATTTGTAGATGCGCCTGCAGGCAGTGGCCTGGGCACTTCATCAACCCTTGTTGTTGCCATTATTGGTGCATTTGCAGAAATGTTGCGGCTTCCGCTGGGAGAATACGATATGGCACATCTTGCTTACAATATTGAAAGAAATGATTTGCAAATGGCCGGTGGCAGGCAAGATCAATACGCGGCTACATTTGGTGGAGTAAACTTTATGGAATTTTATGGAGATGACAAGGTTATTGTAAACCCGCTGCGCATCAAACAACAATATTTATTTGAATTGGAAAATAACCTGCTGCTGTATTATACATCTACCAGCAGGGAAAGTGCTAAGATTATTGAAAAGCAAAGCAGCAATGTTGTCAATAAACAATCAAAATCAATTGAAGCCATGCACCAGTTAAAGCAGCAGGCACAAATGATGAAAGAAGCATTGCTAAAAGGAAGATTACATGAAATAGGTGAAATACTGGATTTCGGTTTTCAGCAAAAAAGACAAATGGCAGAAGGCATCAGCAATACACTTATGGAAGATATTTATGAATGCGCTAAAAAAGCTGGCGCAACGGGTGGCAAAATTTCTGGTGCAGGCGGCGGCGGATTCATGGTGTTCTATTGTCCAGACATCAGCAAATACAAAGTACAGGATGCACTTAAACAATTCGGCGGTTATTGTCAGCCTTACAGGTTTACAGATCACGGACTTACTACCTGGACGATATAAATAAAGAGCAAAGAAAATTTAACTCCGTTGATTGTAATGACCTCTACAATCATAATTGCATACAAGTGCTAATAAAAAAGCACAAGGCGTTCCTATGGAACGCAACTACACCCCAAAATCATTTTTACCCATAAAATGTCCCGATAGGACATGAAACGCAATAGCCATTACATTATGTTCCGTAAGAACATTATATAGACTACCTGGGCGATATAGTTCCCAAAAGATTAGGCTAAAGCCAATGTTAACTTCGATATAACCCAGCGCTTAAGGGCTGGGTTAAAAAACCATCTCACACGGGCTTTAGCCCAATAGTCATTCTTGGTGATTACTAATTATACCTGACGTTATAAAAAACAATCTTCTTTTTACAATCATTGCTTAAAACTATTGATGTTCCATATTATAGACTACCTGGGCGATATAGTTCCCAAAAGATTAGGCTAAAGTCATGCTGACTTCGATATAACCCAGCGCTTAAGGGCTGGGTTAAAAAACCATCTCACATGGGCTTAGCCCAATAAGTTATTCTTAATGATTACCAATTATACCTCACGTTATAAAAAACAATTTTCTTTTTACAATCATTGCTTAAAACTACTGATGTTCCGTAGGAACATTTTATGGGTAGAACCATATCCAACACGTCGGCTGCGTTCCATCGGAACGCTTTATGCTAAAAACCACATAAAACCACATTCTTGCTATATTTGCAAACCATTTATAAAGACATGAACCAGATAAAGAAAATTATTGAGGAATCCGTAGCGGTAAAAAACCAAATTCTTGCAAACGAAGCAATGCTTGCTGATATTGATAAGCTTACCAACACAACTGTGGCTGCATTGAAAAATGGCAGCCGTGTTTATTTCTGTGGCAACGGTGGCAGCGCAGCAGATGCACAACATCTGGCGGCGGAGTTCAGCGGACGTTTTTATCTGGACAGGGATGCACTGCCTGCAGAAGCTTTGCACTGCAATACATCTTATCTCACTGCAGTTGCCAACGATTATAGTTACGATGTAATTTATGCACGTCTTGTAAAAGGGCTCGCCAATAAAGGAGATGTTTTAATAGGCCTTTCTACTTCCGGCAATTCTGGCAATATTGTAAAAGCATTTGAGGTTGCCCGTGAGAAAGGTGTAATCACCGCTGGCTTTACCGGAGAAGGCGGTGGCAAAATGAAAACCTTAAGCGATTTTTTGTTTGCTGTTCCTTCTAAAAATACACCACGCATACAGGAAAGCCATATCATGATTGGCCATATCTTTTGCCAGTTGGTGGAAGAAAAATATTTTACTCCTGCTCATTAACAGGTTTCATCAATTATGCAAATTAAAGAAGCAATTATTCTTGCAGGCGGTTTGGGAACACGGCTACGATCTGTATTGCCCGATTTGCCCAAATGCATGGCGCCTGTAAATGGAGAACCTTTTCTTCATTACATAATTGCGTATTACCGCGAACAGGGTATTGAAAGATTTATTTTCTCGCTTGGCTATAAGCACGAAGTGATCAGCAAATGGATAACAACACAATATCCTGGCCTTGCTGTAGAATTTGTTATTGAAGAAACACCATTGGGAACAGGCGGCGCCATAAGGTTTGCTGCAGAAAAAGCCAAAGACAAAAATATACTGGTGCTTAATGGCGATACAATTTTTAAAGTAGACGTACAGGAGCTGGGAGCATTTCATACAAAAAATACTGCTGATTGTACGCTTGCATTAAAGCCAATGAAAAACTTTGAGCGGTATGGCGTTGTAGAAACAACCGATGATGGAAGGATAAAAAGTTTTAAAGAGAAAAAATATTACGCAGAAGGTTTAATTAATGGTGGCGTGTATATTTTAAATACAGAAAAATTCAGGAAGCAGAAATGGCCTGAAAAATTTTCGTTTGAAAAAGATTACCTGGAAGTTGTTTTCTCAACCAATCCTGTTTACGGCTATGTACAGGAAGGCTATTTTATAGATATTGGTATACCAGAAGATTTTGAAAGGGCACAGCAGGAGTTGGGTCATTAATAATTAGGAATTAAAAATTAGTAATTCTATTAGTCTGAATTGATAATTTTTGGAGACAAACACTAGTAACACAGATGGGGCATCGTTGCTACGCCCGCCAGAACGAATTCATTCGGGCAGGATCAGTTCAACTAATGAGCGATATCTGATCAAATCTTTATTCAACTAACCATTGAGCAAGGAGTTAAGATAATGCTTGAATCCATTCTGTATGTTCTGTAGGAACATTTGATGGGTAGAACCACGTTCAAGTTGAGAATTGCGTTCCATAGGAACGCCTGTTGCTAATTCGATTCAAAAGCGCATTCCTCCAAATATTTAGTTCTGTGAATTGATGTTGAATGTTTGAGGATAAGCCCAAAGATCATCCGTGTTACAATAGTTGAACGGAGCGACGTCCGCCCGGCTGGCCATTCGGATGGCAACGACTGATCAATCTGTATTACAATTGCTGAAAACAAGTATAGAGACAGAAATCTATAATTGTGCCGCACAGTCTAAATGCTAAATACTATATACTGAATACTAAATAAACAAAAAACAAATGCTCGATTTAAGCAAGGTAGACAAAAGCTGGACATTATTCCTGGACCGTGATGGCGTAATAAACCACGATAAGGTGGGCAGTTATATTTTTAAAGTAGAAGAATTCAGGTTTTATGATGGCGTATTGAATGCACTTAAAACATTTAACCAGGTATTTGGAACGATTGTTATTGTTACCAATCAACGCGGCGTAGGCAAAGGCTTAATGAGCGAACTTGACCTGATGGAGATTCACAATAAAATGTTACAGGATACTGAAACTGCCGGCGGCAGGATTGATGCGATTTACTATGCAACCTCGCTGGACAATAACCACCCCGAACGCAAACCCCACCCCGGTATGGCGTTGAAGGCAAAAGCAGATTTTCCTGAAATTGATACCAGCAAATCTATTATGGTAGGCAACAACCTTAGCGATATGGAATTTGGCCGCAATGCAGGCATGCACACTGTTTTTCTGCTTACCACACAACCCAATCTGCCGCTGCCTGATGCATTAATAGACCAGGCCTACAACAACCTGTTAAATTTTGCTGAAGCATTGCCTTTAGCATAAAATTTATTGCCTGGATCTGCGTTGAAGTGCTGCGGTTAAAATTTAAGTTATTCACAATAACCAAAGCCACCGGAAATAGTAACTTCGTTACACATTATTTGCTATGAAAAAAGTTTGCTTCTTTACTTTAATTCTTGTTTTGTGCAGCATTGCTTTTACGGCAGGCGCACAAAAAATAAGTGTAGCCGATAGGAAAATGTTTGCAAAAAAAGAAGATTCGCTTAAGATTTTTGCAGACAGCATGATAAATGCCGAAACAGCCGGTAAACGTTTTTTATCAGACAGCCAGTTTGTAAGAACATTTGTCCGCACTTTAAAAATCACCAATTCATTCTCCTACCATTTTGATTCTTTGCCAACTGTATCTAAGCTATATCCGCAGGACAGTAGTTTCAGGATTTTTACATGGCAGTTAAAGAAAGACGAATACATGTATTACCAGAAAGGCGCTATACAAATGAAAACTCCTGATGGATCGCTTAAACTGTTTCCATTGTTTGATGCATCTATGTTTACAGATAAACCTATTGACTCTGTAAGAACAAGAAAAAACTGGATTGGCGCAATCTATTATCGCATTATTCAAAAAGAATTTAACGGAAAAAAATATTATACACTGCTTGGCTTTGATGATTACACCGTAAGCAGCAACCGTAAATGGATGGAAGTATTAACTTTTGACGATGCAACAGGCGAACCAATGTTTGGCGGACAAGTAATCAGTTTTAAAGACGATACCAGCAGAAAAGCAAAGCCTGTACTTAATCGTTTTGCCATTGAGTTTAAAAAAGAAGCCCGTACACAGTTTAACTATAATCCGGAAATGGATATGATTATTTACGACCATCTTGTTTCTGAAAGTGATGAACCAGGAAAAAAAGAAACGTATATACCCGATGGCGATTTTGAAGGTTTCCGCTGGGAAAACGGCCACTGGGAACATGTAGATAAAGTATTCAACTTTAAATTACAAAATGGCGAGTTTCCACAAGAAGCTACTATTAAAGATGCAAACGGAAATATTGACGAGAAAAAACTGATGGAGCAATCAGAAAAGAATATTGAGAATGCAAAGAAGAAAGAAGAAGCTGCTAAAAAAACGCCGGTGAAGAAAACAGGCAACCAATAGAATATAATTGCTGATTGCTGATTTTGTGATTTCTGATTTCTACAAATTGAAATTACGCTATCTTTTGTGAGATGGCCTATAAAGCGAATCAAACAATATATCTTTTTTACCACTGAGGTTAGGGAGCTCTTTCACAGAGGTTAATGAGTTTTTTCTGTCCACTATGAGCAATCACAAAATCCCTAAGTCTCTACATCAGCAATAAACGCTTAGCCAATCAACTTATTCTTCGCTTTTATATATTCTTCTTCACTCAAGACGCCTTTCTGTTTCAGCTCAAATAATTTTTCAAGTTCTGCGGCTACAGATGGTTGAGATTTCATAGCCGATGCCAGCAGCGTTGCCTGCCGTATACCTTTCTGGTTTTCAAAATCAGTTTGCGCTTGTGTAATGGTTTCTTTTAAAAGTTTTGGGCGGCTTACTTTATCATAAATAGTAGCACCAACCTGTGCAGCCGTTTGAATTTCTACTACGCCATAGTTAAGCATATGTCCCCAGAAATTCTGGCTGTAAGAAACATTGTTTATTTTTTCCAACGGGCTTTCTTTTGCAAAATGATTAAACAAACCTGTTTCGTCTATAACCCGCTGATTTGTCACCACCCATATGTAAGCTTTCCACTGGAAATATTTTACTGCAAAAACAATGATGCCTAAAACTGCCAATGCCCAACCATAGCGTTCAAAAAAACCAATAAAAAATGAGCCGACAATTGCTGCAAGTGCAAACAGTGAAGGCCATATAAGCGATATCCAGCTGGTATGGGTTACCAGTAATATTTTTTCTTCTTTTTGGAGGGGAGTTCGCATGAAAAACAACTTTGAGTTATTAGCAACATTCAATTCCTTCACCTAAAACGATAGAACGCAGATTAAAATGATTTTTATGAT
This sequence comes from Chitinophagaceae bacterium, assembly GCA_044227095.1. GTDB lineage: Bacteria > Bacteroidota > Bacteroidia > Chitinophagales > Chitinophagaceae > JACMLD01. Next base: position 4,417,491 of record JBGAFV010000001.1, read on the forward strand.
TGATTAAGACTTCCTTCATCCTTATAAATCCATTAAATCTTAATTATCATAAAAATCTGCGTTCCGTCTTTCAATAGTGGCAACTAAATTTGCAGGAAGTTATAGCAAAAAGAAAAACACTGCAAATAAAGTATTGCAAATTGCGTCTTTGTATTTCGTCAGCGAAGTAAAAAAAAGGAAAGCAATCAATCCTTAATGGTTCCTGCTTTTATAACATTCAGCGGATCTTTTATATCGAAAAAAGAAACGCCTTTATCAATAAACGCAATGAGTATATCTCCATACGGAATTACATCATAATAAGCATTGCCTTTTATAGTATTTACTTTTTGCGGATTATAGGGATCTTTAAGGTCAAGAACGGCAAGGCCACTATCTCCCTGGCAGATATACAATGCATTTTTATTGGTACCAAGTCCATAAGGAGTACTCATTTCTACTTCCTTAACCAGCACAGGATTTTTTGTGTCTTTTACATTGTAGATGTTCAATACATTTTTTGTACTGCCACATGTGCTATTATTATTTCGCAATGTAACGTAGGAAATGCTATCGTTAGATACTACAGGATCGCAAGCCCTGAAATGTGTTATGGATCCTTCTTTAACGGGATTGAGTGGATCTGCAATAGAAAAAATGTACAAGCCATTGGAAGCACCTAAAAACAATTTGTCTTTATAAGGAAAGATGGTTTCAATATCGAAGCCTGCAAATACGGAACCTTTGCTTACTGGTTTGGCAGGATTGGTAATATCATAAGCAATAAGTGAATGTGAATCTACTGTATAGAGATAATTGCCAACAATTGCAAACCTTGCAAGCGAACCACCCGCACCTGCTGGTGAAGATGAAGCAGAAGTGGCACCACCCTGCTTTTCACAACTGCTTAAAACCATTATGGTTATTAGCAGTATAAATACATTTTGTTTTATAAATATTTTCATCATAATTTTTTTATTGTTAGTTTGAACAATTGGCACCTGTAACATTTTTTGCCAGCTTCCAGCTAATGATATCGCCCTTGTTAAAATCGGGACAAACATAAAATTTGCCAGTGCCGGGTGGCCGGCTGTTGGTATACTGGTCTACATAAAACTGATTGAATGCATGCGGCACCCTGGCAGATTCTTTTATGTGTGCGGGGTCGCTCACATCTACAAAAACAAGATCATCCAGGTTATTTATAATAAGAAAGCCGTTTTTGTACGCAACTTCGCTGCAGCCACGGCTTTTAATAAAACCGAGCTTCACGGGGTTTTGTACATCCGCATAGTTAATAATGTGCACACCGGCTAGTTTTTCTACCTGGAAAAGCAAATTACCCTGCACATAAATTTTGCCGGGCAATACAGTAGCCTTTGCTGCTGTTTCTGCTATAATGCGTGCATTATTACTATCAGGCCCGTATACGGGTACATATGCTTCTTCACGCACAGGGTTACCATTGTATACATCGTTCTGCTTTCTAAAATCGAAACAAGAGGTGAAGAATAAAAGTGGAACAATAATTAATAATAGCGGGTTTATTTTTTTCATAAGCAACATTTTTTTTGAGACAAAGCGGAAAAGCCTAACGTTGCTCTATTAAAACAATGTTCCTTAAATAGAAAATGATTTTCGTGTTGCGATAGCGCAAATAGCGCTACTGGTATGTATTTGCAGCGTTTGTTAATTCTTCTTTAAATCAAAAAAAATAAATTTATTGATGCAGCAAAAACAAAGCCCGGCGTTTTGTACACCGGGCCTTTACTTATTGTTTAAACTTTTGTGAGCTTAGTTATATTTAAACCTTCTAAACAAAACCTGCGAATCTACTGCTACAGTACATTTCCACATTTACTTCATTTATCATCCGCCCGGCCAGTCGTTCGGACGGGCACTTCCACATTAATCGTATTTCCACATTTACCACATTCCCACATTTATTACTCATCCAGCTTAAGCACCGCTAAAAACGCTTCCTGTGGTACTTCTACGTTACCAATCTGGCGCATGCGCTTTTTACCTTCTTTTTGTTTTTCAAGCAGTTTGCGTTTACGGCTGATATCGCCACCATAACATTTGGCGGTTACATCTTTCCGCATAGCGCTAATGGTTTCCCTGGCTACTATTTTTGCGCCAATTCCTGCCTGTATAGCTATCTGGAATTGCTGGCGGGGAACCAGCTCTTTTAATTTCTCGCAAAGCTTTCTTCCAAATTCTGCAGAACGTGCCCGGTGTATCAATGCACTCAAAGCATCTACCTTATCGCCATTAAGCAGTATATCCATCTTAACAATATCGCTATCGCGGTGACCAATAGGATGATAATCGAACGATGCATAACCACGGGTCTGGCTTTTCAGCTTATCGTAAAAATCAAACACAATTTCTGTTAAAGGCATTTCAAAACTTAATTCTACCCTTGTTGGGGTAAGATAGCTTTGGTTTAGCAAAATGCCACGTTTGCCCAAACATAAGGTGATGATGTTGCCAATATAATCTGGCTTGGTAATAATCTGTGCTTTAATATATGGCTCTTCAATCCTTTCTATGCGAACCGGGTCGGGCATTTCTGTGGGATTGTTTACAATTATTTTCTCGCCATTTGTAGTATAGGCAATAAAGCTAACGTTGGGAACGGTGGTAATAACGGTTTGGTTAAACTCACGTTCGAGGCGCTCCTGTATAATTTCCATATGCAGCATGCCAAGGAAGCCGCAACGGAAACCAAAACCCAGTGCCTGGCTGGTTTCAAGTTCAAAAGTTAGTGATGCATCGTTAAGCTGAAGTTTATCCATACAATCACGCAGCTCTTCAAACTCGTCCGTATTTACGGGGAAAATTCCCGCAAAAACCATTGGCTTTACTTCCTGGAAACCGCGGATGCCTTCTGTGCAGGGATTAACAACAGTAGTAATTGTATCCCCTACTTTTACTTCTTTTGCATTTTTAATACCAGTAATGATATAACCCACATCGCCACACGAAACTTCCTGTTTTTCGGTCATCTTTAATTTTAAGATGCCAATTTCATCAGCTTCATATTCCTGGTCGGTAGATACAAACTTAATCTTATCGCCTTTCTTAATCTTGCCCTGCAATATGCGGTAGTAAACAATAATGCCCCTGAAAGAATTGAATACGCTATCAAACACCAGGGCTTGCAATGGCGCATTTACATCACCGGTAGGTGCCGGAATTTTTTCAACAATAGCATCAAGTATTTTATCTACACCCAAACCGGTACGTCCGCTGGCATGCAGTATATCTTCGCGTTTGCAGCCAATCAGTTCTACAATCTGGTCTTCAACTTCATCAATCATTGCACCGTCCATATCAATCTTATTGATGACGGGTATAATTTCCAGGTTATTGTCTATTGCCAGGTAAAGGTTAGAAATGGTTTGGGCCTGTATTCCCTGTGTAGCATCAACCAGCAAAAGGGCGCCTTCGCATGCTGCAAGTGCACGGCTTACTTCATAACTAAAGTCAACGTGGCCGGGGGTATCAATCAGGTTTAGAATGTACTCCTGTTTGTCTTTGTGTTTGTAATTAATTTGAATAGCGTGGCTCTTGATGGTAATGCCTTTTTCCCTTTCCAGGTCCATATCGTCCAGTACCTGGTCCATCATATCGCGGTCGCTGATGGTACCTGTACTTTGCAAAAGGCGATCGGCCAGTGTGCTCTTACCATGATCAATATGGGCGATGATACAAAAATTGCGGATGTTCTTCATGTGCACTGTCCTCAAAAGGAGGACAACTTTTTAAGTTTAACGAGGTGCAAAAGTAATTGATTTAGGCTGGATAAACTATACCTCACCCCCGGTCACTCTCCAAACTGCTTGTGTTATTTGACCTCCCCCCCGGCCCATCTCCACGAAGTGTAGAGGGGTGCCCCTCCGTTTGATTGCTTATTGTTTGCAGTCTTTTTGTTTGCGGTCTTCTATCTCACCCCCGGCCCATCTCCACCGAGTGTAGAGGGGAGCCTCCGCTTGATTGTTTATTGTTTGCTGTCTTTACCTCACCCCGGCCCATCTCCACGAAGTGTAGAGGGGTGCCTCTCCGCTTGATTGTTTATTGTTTGCTGTCTTTGTCTCATGTAAATTTAAATTCAAGGCTTTTATTTTTTTTAAGAAACAAATACTCAGACACCCCCGGTTATTATTTGTAAAGACTCATGCGGGGAGGCACCCCTCTCCAACAAAGTTGGAGAGGGGCCGGGGGTGAGGTATTAAATTTTGGCTGGTTTTGAAAGGTTTACAATACCTTTATAGTGCGAAAATTAAAGTAAGGCCATTCCTCGGGCTATATCTACTTTAAACATTGTGACGGTTACTTTAGAATGGCAGTATTTTATTTTCTAAACAACGATTGGAAGTAGAATTGTTTTGTCTAAGAAATTAAAATTTAGCCATATGAACAATGCCACTATGTCCAGAATCGCAACTATTGCTTACGCTATCGTAATAATAGTTTTTGGTGTTACCCACTTTATCAATACCCAAGATATGCGGAATTTGGTTCCGGCTTTTGTACCCGGAGGCGGCGTTTGGGTATACATCACCGGCGCTTTTTTGCTTGCTTCAGGAATTGCTATCCTCATCAACCAAAAAGTTCGCCTTGCTGCTATTCTCTTAACCGTATTGTTGCTGTGCTTTGCACTTTTTACCCATCTTCCCCGTCTTATAGACGGATTTGACAGCGGCTTAGGCCTTATTATGAAGGATATCGGTCTGGCTGCAGGTGCATTGCTTATTGCAAGCAGGTCTGGTGCGCAATCGGCCACTGCCTGATATTGATAGCAACGAACCACAGCGCATGGTAATACAGCAGGTTCACAGGGCAATATCTTTTCCAAAAGACCGCCCTGCGCTTCACAGTGGCTTCCTGTCTCTGTGGTTCATTTGTATTTTTTGTAACTTAGGCAGACTTAGCAAGTGCACTATTTTTTATCACCTTAAAAATAATTGGCTCCATGAATAAACAACAGGAAGAAATTCGCGAACAGCAAAAAGCTTCGTGGAGCAAATTTTCTGGTGGATGGAAAAAATGGGATGGCGTAAATATGAGTTTTCTCGGGCCCATCAAACAAGAAATTATTGCAGCCATTAACCCCGGCGGTACTGATAAAATACTTGATATAGCTGCAGGCACCGGCGAACCCGGCCTTACCATTGCAGGTATGCTGCAGGGAGGAAAAGTAGTGATTACAGATCTTTCTCAAGACATGCTTGATATAGCAAAAGAAAATGCCGCCAAACGCGGCATTACCAATGTAGAAATGCTGGCTTGCGATGTTTGCGATCTTCCTTTTGCAGACAATAGCTTTGACGCAGTAAGTTGCCGTTTTGGTTTTATGTTTTTTCCAGACATGCAGTTAGCCGCCAACGAAGTGGCAAGGGTGCTTAAAAAAGGAGGCATCTTTTCTACTTCTGTATGGAACACACCCGATAAAAATTTTTGGATAACTGCTATGATGAGCACCATCAATAAAAACATAGAACTGCCGCTGCCGGTACCTGGTGCGCCGGGCATGTTCAGGTGCGCAACACCCGGTTTAATGAAAGGCATTTTTGAAAAAGCAGGATTTAAAAACATAACTGAAAAAGAAGTGCCCACACAAATGAAAAGCGGCACTATAGATAATTACTGGAACATGCTTACTGAAGTTGGTGCGCCAATTGTAGCGGCATTAAGCAAAGCCGATGAAGCAACAAAAGCAAAAATAAAAACTGAAGTGTTTGCTTTAGTAAAAGAAAAGTATGGCGATAAAGATGTGGCTATTGATGGAAGTGCTTTAGTAATAAGCGGAGAGAAATAGAAAGATTAATAAAAAGAATTTTTTGCAAAAGGTTATTTTACTGATCATATTTTAAATGTTTAAGCCTGGTAATTAAATAAAGATGAGACAGGCTAACATTGCATAAAATATTTCGCCTGCCCATCTTGGTGATTATTTTTCAATTAAGCTATACTACCATTTTTGTAATAACCTCCGTGTACACTACTTGCCCACGTGCGCCTGTTACCCCAACTTTAAAACTGTATTGTTTGCCAGGTTCAAGGCCGGTAATAACAAAGCTGGGCAAAGTATTTATGGCATGCAGCCATGCATTATTTACAACTGGTGCCGGAGAATAAAAGAAGATATAGGTTTTAGCTGCCTGTACACTGCTTACACTTACAATCACTTCACCCGAATTATCGCCCAACTGTACAGTAAAATTATTAGCTGCGCCCAACTGGCTCGGATTATTTTTTGATGCATTTAAGTTAAAGCCAGAGCTGGCCATGATAGATCTTTCCTGGCTGGCATTATCTACTGTATTGGCAGTAAAAGTTACATAATGCCCAAGGCTTATAAGAACAGCTTCCAGTTCGGCCCTTCGTTCATTTTTTATTATCACTTTCACCAGGTCTCGTGACTTTGCGGCGGCTAGTGCATCCGCATAATTCTTTATAGCGGTATTAACTGTATCAAGATTTGGCACCGGTGCAGGAAAATTCAGATTGCCTGTCATACAGGTAAAAATAGTAGTTGCCTTAGTTTCAAAAGCACTGTCGCTAAGATTTGTAAAACCAAAAACAAGTTTGTTCTTTTTCATGAATAAAAATTTAAATTAATAATGGAAGACGCTGCCATGATTGAGATGCAATACCTTCTATCACATTAACAGATGGTGGTTTGTAAAATAAAGTTGTGTGCGACAATGCCTGTGGGGAAAATTGAGGGTAATTATCAATCTTTTTTACTAAAACCTATTACAAAAAATAATTATCTACAACGTAAAATGGTGAAACGTTACGTAAGGAATAGCATCATATTATTAACAGAATACTTATCTAAACGTTTTAGACAGTGCGGCCGTAAAACAGGGATGCGGCCAAAACACTTTTGATAAGCTGCTCGTTAAATGATTGTGTGGACTAAACGTTTTAGAGAACCCGCTTACGAAACATCCTGGCTTTCAAAATTATTAAGACAATGCACCTGCCTAACCTGGGGGCCATCAAAACATTTTAGACAGCTTCTTCATTGCATTAAACAGTGATTTAAATGGGTTTGAAAGTAATGCGCATTGCTTTTTCAATTTTCATCCTGCAACAAGCTTTACAGTATAAAAAGCCTGTACTTATATTAATTTATTATTATACCAATCAATAACAGTAAACAGTTACACATATACGTTATAAATGCTAACATTTAAAAGGAGATTTTATTGATTTTATCTAATCTTATCTGGGTAAATTACTATTCTAATCAAACAAACTATAATCTTCACGTGATAGTTTTTACACGAATAAACAGTCCACCACAATAGCATTATTGTACAACAAAAATTTTAAAATAACTATAAACCAAATTGTATGATTGCGAATAAATCTAATACCAGGATATTTCAAATGTGTTTTTTTGCATGCGTTTTATTTTTTGCTTCGTGCAAAAAATCATCACAGACTAGTGAACCTGATGATAAAAATTGGCAGAAAACGGAAAGCTTGACTAAAATTTATAAAAACAGTATTAAAGTAGATTCACTAAAGATTAATGCACAAAGCAATTTATCTGGTCCTCTATTTCTTATAACAGGTACGTCTTATAGCATTACTACTGGTTGTGCAGGGAATATATTAAATTTGACTTCCATCGATTATGTTGCAGCATCGCCAGTCCCCCCGTCCAGTATTACAATAGTACTCAATGGGTTTAGCTTTTCTTCTACCAGCATGTATAAGGGGATATTGAAGAATGGATATTATCAATTGCTTAATGTGCCTTTATCTTCAATAGGCATTAGCAACTTTTGCTTGGCTACAAGTATTACGGTACAGTATTACGCTTATGGAGAATTAAAATACTCGGGGACATTACAAATTAATGAAGGCGTATCCTGTGGATCGGGTAGCTATCAGTGCAGTGCTTACTCGCCCAGCAAAGGCAAGCTATCGTTATCCCTTCCATACCTTGCATGTGGTTGTGCTAATATTTACCCTCCTATCTATACATTTGGGTATAGGCTTCAGGGAACAACTTCATGGACGAATCTCCCAGTTTCTTATCCGGGCTATTTTACAACAAATATAATATCTGGCCTAGCGGCTGGGGTATATGAAATACAAGGTCAAAATACATGTAATAATTGGTCTGCTCCTCCTGTCCCTGCAGTTCAATCATTAGTAACGGTACCTTAATACTAAGGTTCATTTTTTCAAAAGCCGCCTAATAAGGCGGCTTTTGTTTTTTAAGCGAACCTGTTAAAAAAAGCAGTTGCCAAAACGCTGCACAGCATTTCTCTTTTCCTGCAAATATTTTTGCTTTTATAATAACCTTTAATGTTTGCTTGCTGATTAGTTGATTTATATTATTTTTATATCACATATTTACTTACCACCCCCCTTTGTTTGCTGCCTGTTTATACAGCTTTGTAATACCTTTTTATAAATCAAAATTCAAATTATGAAACAAATTAACGCTTTGATGAGTATTTGCCTGGTAGCTGCGGTTTTATTTATGGCTTCATGTTCTAAAGAAGGCCCCGCAGGGCCGGCTGGTCCCGCAGGCCCTGCAGGTCCAACTGGCGCAACAGGTACAGCAGGCGCAACAGGTGCTGCTGGAGCAACTGGTACAGCTAATGTTATTTACTCAGCCTGGCTGGATGCCACCTATTCTGTACTTGATACAATACATGTAGGAGCTACAATTGATACTATTTCTTATGTTTTTGATGCTAATGTACCGAAACTCACTAGTGCGATTCTATCACAAGGTGAAATCAAGGTTTACGTAAATCTTAATGACGCCACAACCCCAATTATAGTTCCTTTGCCATATTTGGATGCCATATATTCTGGAATAGCTATTACTCCAACATATGCCTTATCAACAATTGAGCTAGTTTCAAACTATAATGTTTCAACCTATACAAATGCTGGTGTCAAGTATCAGCAATGGCGCTACATTCTTATCCCCGGTGGCACGAGTGCAAGATCTGCTATCAATTGGAACAATTACGCCGAGGTTAAAAAATACCTCAATCTCCCAGATTAGTAGTAACAAATCAACCTGCATAATAAAAAAACGACGTGGCCAATAACCACGTCGTTTCTATTAATAGCGATGCCTGTTTAAACTGTCTTAAATAAATTTGATAGCAACACCTAACTGTATATGGCTGGAATACCATTTGTACCTGTTGTCTATATTGTTGATGTTGGTAATACCACGATTGTACCTTCCGTAAATAGCAACGCTGCCAATGGTAAACTCTGCACCACCATTTATACTTGCTTCATATTTTTTAAACGCACCTTCACCACTTGTTAGCAGGCTTTCTGCATCAAAAATCATTTGGCTGTATTGCGGGCCTGCAGCTATATTGAAATATTTGTTCAGCCTGTATTTAAACATCAGCGGAACACTTATATAACCCAGTTTAATATTGCTGGCAGCAAACACATTTCCTGTTGGCGGCACGTAATACACAAGAAAATCTGTTACGTTTACTTTTGTATTGTTCTGGCTAAATAAAAGTTCTGGTTGAAAACTCCATTTGCTGTCAAAAGCTTTTTCTGCAAATCCACCTACCTGGAAACCGGCTGTATAACCTGTTGGCATTCCATTTCCATTAATGTTTGAGAGGTTTAGATCGCCTTTTATACCAAACTGCCATTCTGTATTAACCGGCTTTGTTTGTGCGTTTACCATTACACTTAAAAAAATTGCAAGTACAGTAATTGTGTGCTTCATAAAAATTGAGGTTGTTATTTTAATGTTCGTTTCAAAACTATTCTATGATTGATATATGCTAGTCATAAAATCTGTCAACAGGTAAAATCCATAGGTGAAAACCATTTTTTATTCAATCTTATAAAAAAATACCGCCGGCTATGGCGGTATTGATTTTTATACATGCAGTTTGTACATGCTTGTGTTTTAATTTTTATAGTAATTGCTTTTAAGATCGTTGATGGCCTGGTCTCTTTCAACTTTTAACTGGTGTACGGTTTCTTTTCTTTCTTTACGGGTTAGGCTGTTATCGTGTTTTGCTGAATAAATCTTGTCGTCGTAATCACTTTTAATGTCCTGTATTTTCATATCCAGTTTAGAAGGACGGTGTGCGTATGCTGTGCTATAACCATATGGATAATATCCAAAAGGAGAATAATAAAAAGGCGCATACCCGTATCCGTATCCAAAACCATAACCCAGGCCAACACCTACTGAAACACGTGGTGCAGCAACATATACATGGCTAACACCAATATGACCACCACCATAATATCCACCACGAAAACCACCCCTAACAAAATGTTGGGCAGAAGCTCCCATAGCCAATCCTAAAGCAAACACTATTATCATTAGCTTTTTCATGATTAAATAATTTTTATGCTTTACAGACTCAAAAATAATACAAAAGAAAAGTGGCTACAAGCTGTATAACCAATCAATAACAAAAGGTTTTTGCGTATAAACAATTGCTCATTTTCTGTTGTGTTTTCTTTAACAGTTATAAAGTTTTAATACCGGTTTTTAATAAGTTCTTAATCAGTTTTTCAATATGTATACAAATAAAAAAGGCGCCTTAGTGGCGCCTTTGTAAATAGTTTTCGGAATGCAATTATTTTTCTACCATTCCGCCATCTTTCCATTTCTGGATAAGGGCGATTGTGGTATCGTTTAATTTATCATGTCTCATCGGCATAAAACCCCTGTCGGTTGGGTTTAATTTTATGCGGTGTAAAATACCATCAATTTCTTTTGAAACACCAGCGTATGTATCCAACGCTTCTTTATTGCCGCCTTTTGCTGGTATATGGCATGGGGCACAAGAATTCTGGATTATAGGTGCAATATGGGTTTCGTAAGTTATTGCAGCGGGGGCAGCAGCAGCTGCTTTTTTTGCACTATGGCAATAAGAAAAAAATACAGCCATCATAATAATGACAGCAGAAACATACAGTTTTTTCATCAGTTGGCTTTTTGATTTATCATCAAATATATTTAATTCTTTGTGACAAATTGCTGACAATCCAATTATTTATAGCAAGCCATTCAATTTTTTATGGTGGATTAAATAGTAAATTAGCGCTTACCGGGCTTGTAATAAACTGCCTGCCCTTGCAGGTGCATTCAATTATGTAAAAAACAATAGTATCAATGCAGCACAATCAATTATTGACCGGCACAATAAAGCAATTGACCGATAAGGGCACCCAAAAAGTAAAATTGGCAGTGGTGGATATTGATGGTATCCTTAGAGGTAAAGTCATCAGTTTTGAAAAATTTAAATCAGTAGCAGAAAAAGGTTTTGGTTTCTGCGATGTGGTTTTTGGCTGGGATGCCAATGATGCGGCCTATGACAATGCAACATTTACCGGGTGGCATACCGGCTATCCCGATGCTACAGCAATAATTGACCTGGAAACATTCCGCGAAATACCCTGGGAGAACGATTTGCCTTTTTTTCTTGCCGATTTTGGTGATGGAAAAGGTAAAAGCATGCCTGTTTGCCCAAGAGGTTTATTGAAAAAAATTGCGCAGCAAGCCGCAGATGCAGGCTTTATCCCTTATTTCTCGCAGGAATTTGAATGGTTCAATTTTGTGAACAATGTAAATGAACTGTACGAAAATAAATTCCGCAACCCCAAACACCTTACTAATGGCATGTTTGGCTACTCTGTATTAAGGGCATCACAACAAAGCGCATTTTTTCACGACCTGTTTGATTTGCTTACAAAATTTAAAGTTCCTATAGAAGGCATACATACAGAAACTGGTCCCGGCGTGTACGAAGCTGCTATTCTTTACAGCAAAATACTGGAAGCAGCAGACAGGGCAGTTTGTTTTAAAAGCGGGGTAAAAGAGATTGCATCCAGGCATAACATTATTGCAAGCTTTATGGCTAAGTTCAGCGAAGATCTTCCCGGTTGCAGCGGCCATGTGCACCAAAGCCTTTGGAGTGCAGACGGTAAACAGAATTTGTTTTTTGATAAGAAAAACAAAACCGGCATCAGCAGCATGATGGAAAGTTATATAGCGGGCCAGTTGCATTGCCTGCCACATATACTTCCTATGTTTGCGCCTACTGTTAACAGTTATAAACGCCTTACAGAAGGTGCATGGGCACCCACTACCCTTACGTGGGCTTTCGACAACCGCACCACTGCATTAAGGGTATTGCCTTCGGGAGCTTCTGCAACAAGACTGGAAACAAGGGTGGTTGGATCTGATTCCAATCCTTACCTCGCAATGGCCGGCTGTCTTGCTGCTGGTTTATACGGAATAAAAAACAAACTGAAATTAAAAACAGCAGCTACTACCGGCAATGGTTATGCTGATAAAAAAAATGGTGTACTGCCAAAAAATTTATGGGATGCAACACAGGCCATGAAAACATCTGCACTCGCCAATGAATTGTTTGGGAAAGAATTTGTAGCACATTTTACTGGCACCCGCGAATGGGAATGGCGGCAGTTTTCTAAAGTTGTAACCGATTGGGAACTGCAGCGATACTTTGAGATAATTTAAAGCTGCAAGGTTAAAGCTGCAAGGTTTTAGCTACAAGGTTTTAGCTACAAGCTACAAGATTTTAGCTTCAAGCGAAAAGATTGTGCAGCATATAACGTGTAGTTTGAAACTTTCAACTTATAACTTGCAGCTTGAAGCTTGCAGCTTGAAACTTTCAACTTGTAGCTTGCAGCTTATAACTTGCAGCTTGAAACTTTCAGCTTGCAGCTTATAACTTGCAGCTTGAAGCTTTCAACTCATACTTTAAAACAAAAACGATTCATGATAGACTTTAACACCGTAAGACAATATAACTTTCCAACAATCATCCGCTTTGGAGCAGGAGCAGTAAAAGAATTACCGGAACATTTAAAAGCAAATGGATTAAAAAAACCTTTGCTGGTAACAGACCCAATGGTGGCGCAACTGGATTTTTTCAAACAAATAATTAAAGATCTTGAAGCTGCATCCATTTCAGTAGAAGTGTTTGCAGATATACATAAGAACCCGGTAAAGTCTGATGTACTAAAAGGGAAGGATGCTTATAATGCGGCAAACCGCGATTGTATTATTGGCATTGGCGGCGGCGCAGCTATGGACGTTGCAAGAGCAGTTGTACTAAGCATTAACCATCATCGTGATTTATTTGATTACGATGATTTGCTTGGCGGCGATAAATATGTTACCGAAGCTGTTCCTTATTTTATTACCATTCCTACTACAAGCGGCACTGGTAGTGAAGTAGGTCGCAGCGCTATTATCTCCGAAGATGATACACACCGGAAAAGAATTTTGTTTCACCCAAAACTATTGGCTAAAATAATTTTTGCGGATCCTTTGCTTACAATGGATTTGCCGGCGTTTGTTACGGCAGCTACAGGCATGGATGCACTTACACATAACATGGAAGCGTTTTTAGCAAAAGGCTTTCACCCAATGGCAGACGGTATTGCGCTGGAAGGCATTACGCTAATCAATGAATCTATAGCAACCGCAGTAAACAAACCAGATCTTGCTTCGCGCAGCAAAATGATGATAGCTTCCTTAATGGGTGCCGTTGCATTTCAAAAAGGACTTGGCGTTGTACATTCACTTGCGCATCCATTATCTGCTTTTCTTGATACGCACCACGGCCTTGCCAATGCAGTAAACCTGCCTTACGGCATGCAGTTTAATATTGATGGTTTTGAAGACAAGTTTAAAAGAATTGCTACAGCCATGAACCTGCAAAAACAAACTGGTGAAGCTGTAGTAAAACATTTGTTTGATCTTAACCAGCAGGTAAACATGCCCATAAAACTTAGTGGCATTGGCGTAAAACAGGAACATATAGAAACGCTGAGCGATTTGGCTTTTGCAGATTTCTGTCACCCCAATAATCCCAAACCGGTAACAAGGGCCGATTTTAAAACATTATACACCGCAGCATTGTAATTATAAAAATGACGATAGGACTAACATATACGGGCTCAGAAGAAAAACACAACAATTATGTACGCTGGCTAAAACAGCAGGATGACACAATACATATTGTTACACTCTCTGTAGAAACAAAAGAAAACAAAGGAAATATAGAAGATTGCGACGCACTTGTTTTATCTGGCGGAATTGATGTACACCCAGGCTATTACAACAGCAATAATTTTGTATACCCCAATATGCCGCAACAGTTTTATGAGAAGAGAGATGCGTTTGAAAAAAAACTTTTCCTTGAAGCACAAAAAAGAAAAATGCCTGTACTGGGCGTTTGCCGGGGATTGCAATTGATCAATTGTATTTTGGGTGGAGATTTGCAGCAGGATCTCGCAGGCAAAAACAGTATTCACAAAGCAATAGTAGATGAAAATAAAAAGCAGTTTGATAAAGCACATGGCTTGCATATTGTAAACGAAACAATATTGTTTAAAATAAACCGCTCCCAAAGAGGAATGATTAATAGTGCCCATCACCAGTGTGTAAATAAAGTAGCGGATGAATTAATGGTGAACTGTACATCCGACGACAATGTGATAGAAGGCCTTGAATGGAAGAATAAAACCGGCAAACCATTCCTGCTTTGTATACAATGGCACCCGGAACGCATGCTTGAATTTCAACAGGAAAATTCAGCCTTATCTGCAGGAATAAGAAAACAATTTTTTGAGGCAATAAAAAAATAAAGCAATACTAAATGACAATTATAAATCCTGCAACACAGGAAGCTATCGCAGAGATTGCAGAAGATACTAAAGAAACAATAGCAGGCAAATTTAACCGGTTAAAGCAAGGCCAGCCTTTATGGGCTGCTAAAACCGTACAGGAACGTATAGACATTATTGAAAAGTTTTACAATTTGCTGGATGCCGAAAAAGATGAGCTTGCCAAAACATTAACGGCAGAAATGGGCAAACCATTACAACAATCTTACAATGAAATAAACGGTGCCCGCGGCAGGATCAAATACTTTATTGATAATGCAGCAAAATATCTTTCAGAAGAATGGGTAGTAAAAGAAGGTGGCACCCGTGAAAAAATAGTGTATGAACCACTTGGCGTAATAGCAAATATATCTGCCTGGAACTATCCCTACCTGGTAGGCACAAACGTTTTTATAACTGCTTTAATTGGTGGCAATGCTGTTTTGTACAAACCTTCAGAATACACATTGCTTACCGGTATGCACATACAGCGTTTGTTTTATAAAGCCGGCGTACCAGAAAATGTTTTTATAGTTGCTGCAGGTGCTGCTGCTGTTGGAGAAGCTATTCTTTCATTGCCGCTTAATGGTTATTTTTTTACAGGCAGCTATAACACCGGAAAATACATTGCAGAAAAAACAGCGCATAAGCTCGTTCCTGTTCAGCTTGAACTTGGAGGAAAAGATCCGCTTTACATTGCAGACGACATAGAAGATATAAAAGCAGTTGCTATTGGTACTGCTGACGGTGCATTTTACAACAATGGCCAAAGCTGCTGTAGTGTAGAAAGAATTTATGTGCACGAAAAAATTTATGATGAATATGTAAACGCATTTGTACAGGAAGTAAACTCATACAAAACGGGGCTGCCAACTGAAGAAGGCGTTTATATTGGGCCGCTTACAAGGAGTGCACAAATAAAAGTACTAGAACACCAGGTTAAAGATGCCATTGACAAAGGCGCAACACTGTTAACAGGGGGAAAAAAAATAAAAGACAATTATTTTGAGCCGACTGTTGTAATTAATGTAAACAACCAAATGGCATTGATGCGTGATGAATCTTTTGGTCCTGTCATTGGCATTATGAAAGTTAAAAATGATGAAGAAGCAATTCAGTTAATGCTGGATACAGAATACGGATTAACAGCTGGCGTTTATTCAAAAGACTTTGACCGTGCTGAAAAAATAATGAAGCAAATGAATACCGGTACTGTATACTGGAACTGCTGCGACCGTGTAAGCGCTGCCCTCCCCTGGAGCGGCCGCAAAAATTCTGGCCTTGGTGCCACACTTTCTCACCAGGGCATTTACGCTTTTGTTCAACCCAAAGCTTATCATATAAGAGGGAATAGTTGATTGGTTGAATAGTTTAACCACAGAGACACGGATACACAGGGAAGCACAGAGGAATTTTTAACGCTCAAATAGGAAGAAGCCTGGATTGTGCTAATGCATTAAAGGCGGATCATTTAAGGCGATACACAGAGGGTTTCTTCGAAACCGCTAACTTGTAGCTATTGGCTAATAGCTTGTAGCTTTCTTAACCACAGAGACACGGATACACAAGGAAGCACAGAGGAATTTTTAACGCTTAATTACGAAGGTGCGGAAATTGGATTAGTTCGCTTAATGATAGATCACTTTTAAAGCGATACACAGGGGGTTTCTTCGAAACCGCTAACTTGTAGCTATTGGCTAATAGCTTGTAGCTTTCTTAACCACAGAGACACGGATACACAGGTAAGCACAAAGGGATTTTTAACGCTTAAATAGGAAGAAGTCTGGATTGTGCTAATGCATTTATGGCGGATCTTTTAAAGCGATAACACAGGGGCTTTCTTCGAAACCACTAACTTGTAGCTAGTAGCTAACAGCTTGCAGCTTTCTTACAAGCTTGTAGCTTTCTTATAAATTCTGGTTCAAAACAAACTATACTGGCGAAGGGAATTCATTGGCTTTATCATCAGCCTGTAGAAAATGAAATAAAAAATAAAACCAACCAAAGCGCCTGACGTGTTGAGTATAACATCGTCTATATCGGTTACACGTGAATTTGTAGCCAGTTGCATAAGTTCTATACATACAGATACAAGCATCGCTACAAAAACTACGGAAAGAAAATCTCTTGTACGTTTATACATTAACGGCAGGTAAATACCCAATGGCAGCAGCATAAAAAAATTGCCTACTGTTTCATACTTCAGCAAATGCCTTGCTTTTAAAAAAAGAAAAGGAGTAAGGTTTACACCATCTTTTACATTTACCCTGTGCGCCATATTTTGCCACCAGTTATGTGCAGATACTTCATTAAAGAAAATAAAATAACCAGTTAGTGTTAATACGCTGAAAATGAAAACATAAAAACTGGATTGAACAAGTATGTCAGTAGCGGATTCCTGTTTGCGTTTTTTTATCCCGATGACAACCCAGCAATAAAACAACAATAAAGACACAATGAGCGCAAACGGTCTTCTTCCTGCTAAATGCCTGAACTGATGAAAATGATAGAGATAGATGTATACACAGCTCAATACAAGAACCGGCATAAATACTAGTATTTTTCTAAACAGATTCATCTAATTCAATAACAGGTAAGTTAAGGTTTTATTGCCTTAATCAGGTCTTAATATTCTGCTATTTAAGCAAACTGTGTTAAGATATTTTTCGAGTGTTATACAATCCGGGGATTTTATTTACCATTGTTATAAAATAAGCAATGGAATTTAGCATATTGGGAAATTCAGGGTTAAAGGTTAGCCGCATAGGATTTGGCTGCATGTCGCTACAGGAAGATGAAGCAACAAACACACGCCTGTTGCATGCTGCCATAGACAATGGCATCAACTTTTTTGATACGGCAGACCTCTATGCTAAAGGACAAAATGAAATAATGGTTGGAAAAGCATTAAAAGAAAAAAGAAAAGACCTGATCATTGCTACAAAAGTGGGCAACCAATGGAAAGCAGACGGAAGCGGCTGGAACTGGAACCCACGCAAAGCCTATATACTTGAAGCTGTAAATGAAAGTCTGCGCAGGTTGCAAACAGATTATATAGATCTCTACCAGTTGCACGGCGGCACAATAGAAGACAATATTGATGAAACAATAGAAGCATTCAGCATTTTGCAAACGCAAGGAAAGATCAGGCAATATGGCATTTCATCCATTCGCCCCAATGTTATCCGTGCTTATGCATACCGCTCTGCCATTAGCAGTGTAATGATGCAATACAGTTTACTCGATAGAAGACCGGAAGAATCTTGTTTCAGCCTGTTATCAGATAAAAATATTGGTGTGCTGGCAAGAGGAAGTGTAGCAAGCGGATTACTAATCAATAAACCTGCAAAACCATATTTGAATTACGATGAAGCTTCTGTAACCAAAGCAGCAACAGCTATCAAAAACCTCTCTCACAATAAACGTGGTGCAACACAAACAGCATTGCAATTTGTATTGCAACAACCAGCAATAACAAGCGCCATTGTAGGCATAAGAACAGTAGAACAGTTGAATGAAGCCGTTAAAACATTGGCAAGCCCGGCATTGACAGAACAGGAATACAAGCAATTGTACGATTCGCTCCCAAAGAATTATTATAAAGACCACAGATAATTATTAAAACCAGGCAACCATTTTCTGCCAAACTGCATTTATATCTTTAGAAACCAATAATTACGCTACAATTTGGAAATTGCAACACTCATTAAAGAGGCCAAACTGGGAAGCTCGGCTGCGCAGAAATGCCTGTTTGATGAGTTAGCAGACAGGATGCTTGTTCTTTGCCGTCGCTATGTAAAAAATAAAGAGGACGCAGAAGAAATATTACTGGATGGGTTTTACAAGTTTTTTAAAACCCTGCAAAATTTCAATTACCAGGGAGATGCTGCTTTAATTGCCTGGCTTAAAAAAATTATGGTAAATGAGTGCCTGATGTTTCTGAGGAAGAAAAACATTTTCAGTGTGGTTACAGACGCCATTGCGGAAGAAGTTCCGCTTGATGAAGATGTGCTTGATAATTTATCAGCAACAGAAATCTTCAATATTATCATTCAGCTTCCTGTTGGTTACCGCACTGTTTTTAATTTATACGCAATAGAAGGAATGGGGCACGCCGAAATTGCAGCAATAATGGGAATCACAGAAGGCACATCTAAATCACAATTAAGTAAAGCAAGAAGTTTATTGCAAAAAATGTTACTACAAAAAGGAACAGGCTATGTCAAACATAAAACAAACTGATTCACACAATTGGAAAAAAAGAATGTCCGAATTGGACAATTTGCCTGGCGAACCTGCCAGCAAAGATCTTTTGTGGGAAAGATTACATGAACGTCTCGAAAAAAAATCAATCCGTAAAAAACCACTTTGGCATTGGGCTGCTGCCTGTTTTCTATTATTGTCAGGCCTGGCTTTTTTAATTTCAAAGAAACACACTGCTGAATTACCTGTAAAAGAAATTGTTCAACAAAAACAAACAAGCCTGCCCAATTCAATTTTAATAAAAAAAGAAAACATTGCAGTCATAGCTAATTCCCCTGCAGAAAACAAACTGTTGAAACAACATCAGCAAAAAAATATTGCACAGCTCCATAATAATAGGCCGGCTAAATTGCAGCCGGCAATCACTACTGTTGTAACTACCGCAAACCAACCTGTTGAAATTGCAGCACCAGTATTGCAACCCGATACAAATATGCTAATGGTAACTAAAGCCCCAACTAAATTAAAATTATCTGTAGTTAATATTAATGAACTGGATGCCCCTTCAGAACAAGCCTTTACTGCTAAACCAAAAAAACATAATGATCTCCGCATAAAATTTGGCAAAGAAATTTTTTTGAGCAAGTCTGCCGAATCCAGGCAGGTAATTGCTGCCAGGCCAAACATAAAAATTCATTTAAGTAATTAAGAAACCATGAAAAAAACATTCAGTTTGCTGATGCTTGTAACAGGCATCACCCTTAACACTATTGCTCAGGATGAAGCGCCAATATCAAAATCAGATAAAACTTTTGAACTGAAAGGTGTAAACATTAGAAGGAGGTTTACAATAGAATTAGGCAAAGGCAACTTGATGCAGGTAGAACTTGGCGATTTTGACGATTTAAGCAAAGTTAAAAACATCGATTCTTTGCTGACTGATTTTTTAAAAGACATTGCCGTTTTTAAAGACTCTCTCGTAGATGATTTATCTGCAAAACGAATTGATTATTTTATAGACACTGATGGCAAAAAAAGAATCCGCATACAAATATTTAAACCAAAAGGAACCAGCTTTCTTCTTAACCAGGGAGATTTGGCAGCTTTAAAACTTGAACAGGATACAGTAAATATTATCTGCGCCGTGCCATACCCTAACAAATATGTTATTGGCAAATTACGATCAGAAATGTCTTATTACCAGGTAAGATTTTTTGTAAACCAATTAAGCAATCTAAACAATTATACGGATAGCAGGCTTAATGAAAAAATTACAAATTTTCCATACAAAAACAGTCAGTGGCATAGAGAAACCGACAACAATTGGTACCCCGTAAATGGAGACCATACTATGCATGCAAAACACCCCGGAGGTTTTATAGGTAGTGCAGGCGATCAGTTAGAAATAAATGCCGGCGTAAATTTGCAGAATTACAAAAATTATTTTGTGCCATCATTTAATATAACCGCAAAAGCAGTTGTATCAAGCTATCACTATAAGTATGAGTTTGGCCTTGCGTGGGAACCACAGTTCTTGTTTGCTAAAGATAACCAGGGTAGTCTTGTTACATATCGCAATGATTTTTTATCGCTCATACTCGGCCGTGAACCCATTACTGAAAAAGGAAAAACTGACGGCTTGCAATACAACTTTTTTCAACACCTATCCATCGGCTATCTTATTCGCAACAAAGGTGATTTTTATGACCCGCATACATTTAGAATTGGCACCGGCGGAATTAACTGGGCAGATGGAAGAATTAAGTTGGAACCGATATTTTATTTTCACGATTTCTTTAAAGGCGTTACTCCGGGTATAAAATTGTCATTAAATTTTTGATGCAGGTTTCTTCTGAATCATACAATTGTCGCACAGAGGAAAGGAGAAAACTGTAATAATTTGAACGATGGCGCACAAAGTAAATCAGACATCTTCACATCAGCAATCAGACATGTTTCTCTGTGTTATCTCCGTGCTCTCTGTGCGACAAAAATTTTCTAGAAATGAAAATTATAAGTAACCGAAGGTATAATAGGAAACAAAGACACCTGTCTTGCTTCTACTTTTAAAGTGTTGTTGTATGGACTGCCTGTTTGATCAAAATAAATAAAATAAGGATTGGCGCGACTGTAAATATTGTAAATACTAAACACCCAGCTGCCCTGCCATTTTCTTTTCTTTTTAGGCGTTGGCGTATAGGTTGCCGCAAAATCCAAACGGTGATAAGCAGGCAAACGATATTGATTTATTTTGCTGTATTCCTGCGTAAGCACGCCACCAATAATATAAAAACGTTCGGGCAATGTAGTTGCATTACCTGTACCATATACAAACACTGCAGAGAGCTTCCACTTCTTGTTAAGTTCATATGTACTTACCACAGAAAGATCATTACGCCTGTCGTACTTAGCAAAGTATTGCTCTCCATTGTTGAGCTGAGGAAATTTGCGATAAGTCCAGCTTAATGTATAACCAATCCACCCGGTAAGCCTGCCTTTGTTTTTAGCTACATATATTTCTGCACCATAGCTCCAGCCTTTGCCAAACACAAATTGTTTTTCAGGATCGGTTAAAGAAGGTGTATAGCCTTCTTTGTACTCAATCTGGTTTTGCATGCTTTTATAATAAACTTCCAGCGATGTTTCAAATGTATTGTCTTTAAAATTCTTAAATACACCAGCAGCATATTGCCATGCTATCTGCGGTTGTACATAATAAGTACTCGGCACCCACAAATCTGTAGGCAACGTAGAACCTGCGTTGCTAACAAGGTGTATGTATTGCAGGTTGCGTGTAACCGCAGCTTTTAATGAAGTTTGATCGTTAAGTGCATAACGTAGTGTAACACGCGGCTCAAAACCCCCGTATGTTTTCACCTTTTCCCCCCTTGCATATACTGTACTGTCAAGCTTATTTCCATTAGCATCTACTGTATAATTGGTATAAGGGCCAACTTGTTTAAAGCTGCTGTAACGCAGGCCAAAGTTTAGTTTCAATTTATCCGTCAGTTCCCAATCGTCTTGTATATACAACGCAGCTTCATTGGCGTATTTGTTATTGGCATTATTGGGCGCAAACACGGTAGTATCCTGGTTGCCGCTTAATACATTAGGTGTAAACGTGTGGTGCGTATACAATCCGCCAAATTTAATTTTATGCTGCGGGGCTGGATAATAATCAAAATCAATCTTTGCATTCAGATCTTTAATACCCGATGCAAGTTTTATATTGAAATCATTTTGTGCGGCATTAAAAGAGAAATTGTATTTGTTATATACCAATGTTGTATTTGCAAACAGGCGTTGATTAAAAACGTGGTTCCAGCGAAGGGTAGCTGTAGCATTGCCCCAGGGTATGTTTGCATTAAACCCTCTCCTGCTATTCTTAAAATCAAAAACATCTTTTCCAAAATAACCACTCAGGTACAACCTGTCTTTTTCAGAAACCTGGTAATTCACTTTTGTATTCAGATCATAGAAATAATAACCAGAACCATTAAACTCGCTGCTTTTAGGTATAGCAGGTTTTACAAGTACATCAATATAAGTGCGTCTTGCCGAAACAATAAAAGAAGCTTTATTTTTTTTAATAGGCCCTTGTATAGAAAGCCGCGAAGAAATCAATCCAATACCACCATCCACCTGCAATTTATTGTTATTGCCATCTTTCATTGCCACATCCAAAACAGAAGACAACCTTCCGCCATATTGCGCAGGCATTCCACCTTTAATAAGTGTTACGTTTTTAATTGCGTCAGCATTAAAAATAGAAAAGAACCCAAACAGGTGACCAGTATTGTAAACAACTGCATCGTCAAGAATAATCAGGTTTTGATCTGGTCCCCCACCCCTCACATACAAACCTGTATTCCCTTCACCCGCATTGCGTATGCCCGGAAGCAGTTGCAATGTCTTCAACAAATCCACCTCACCTAATAAAACCGGCAACGCTTTTACCTTTGATACCGATAAATCAAACCGGCCCATTTGTGCATTTTTAACATTTTCATCCCGGCGCTTTGCATACACAATTACTTCTTCGGCGGCAGCAGCTTTCGGCGGCAGTAAAAAATTGAAAGTTTGGTTAGATGTTAAATGTACAAGTTGCTGCCTCGCCTGGTATCCAACAAAAGAACACGTCACATAATAATCACCTGCATCAAGCGTAATAGAAAAAAATCCATAGGCATTACTGTTCACACCGCTACCTTTTGTGCCAGCCTGCAAAGTAGCACCAATCAGCGTTTCGCCGGTAAGCGAATCTTTTACATAACCGCTTAAAGTAAATTTATTTTGCGCAAAAGAAAATTGCAGCAAAGAGAAGATAAAAACTAAAACCAGTAATATTTTTTGTGGGCCAGCTTTTGGATAAAGTTTGGGCTTTTGTTGTGTCACTCACTTCAGCTTTTGGTTAACTATCAGCAAAAATAACCCAAACAACATTACCATTGCCAGAAATAATATCAGTTTATAAAAAACCCCGGGAAGATAAACATCTACTGTTTAAATTATCCGGGGTGATAAGACTAATGATTAAACACTCTTACACATTGCTTATATTAAAGAGCAAATGCAAAATAGATGCATTTACTTCCTTTCTACAATCTGAAATGTAATAGAATCTTTCTTCTTTTTAGTTGTATCTTTTTTCGGAACAGTATCTTCTACGTTTTGCTTACCAGAAATAGCTTGTCCATAACTGTTATTGTTTCCATTGGCAAAAGCCGTTACTGCCGAAAATGCGATCACTACACCGCCTAAAACAAATAATTTTTTCATGATTTCATATTTTTAATTAGGTAATGATCGATACAAACCAATAATGATACCTAAACACCAATTTGTGGATAAATAGTGAAGGCATTATCATTCAATAAGAGACTGTAGATTTTTGAGGAGCAAATTCCACAATAGAAATGCACTTAACTATTTAAAGACATTTCATGGAAAGATCACTTTGTTAAAGTAATATTTTAAGAGAACAATTATTAAAAACCAGGATCATGATTCACTTAATGTAATACCACCAGCTTGCCGTAGTAAAATCATATTGTGTGTAAGTTTTGTATATTTAAACATCAAGGAAACTTCTCCAAATAAAAAACATGAAAAAGATTGCCCCGCTTTTACTCTGTAGTTTAATTTCATCATTAATATTATCAGCACAAAACAACAGGCCATATGAGCTAAGAAAAAACGTTCCTTTAGATTCTATTTACCTAAGCGACCCTTTTATACTTGCAGATGCTAAAACAAACATGTATTACATGACCGGCACCGGCGGGATGCTATGGAAAAGCAAAGACCTAAAACTGTGGGATGGCCCTTATAAAGTAGCGCAAACAGATTCTACTTCCTGGATGGGCCCAAAGCCAATGATATGGGCTGCAGAAATTCATCAATACAAAAACAAGTATTATTATTTTGCCACTTTCACAAACAGGGCTGTAAAAATTGATTCAGTAAAAGGAAATGTGATTGAACGTCGCGCCTGTCATGTATTGGTAAGCAATACACCCGATGGCCCTTATACACCAATGAAAGATTCAATTTACCTGCCTGCCAATAAACCTACATTAGACGGCACATTCTGGATTGACAAAGACAAAAAGCCGTACATGGTTTACTGTTATGAATGGCTGCAAAATCTTAATGGTACAATAGAAAAAATTGAATTAAAACCAGACCTGAGTGGCACAATAGGCACGGGTCAATTGTTATTCCGTGCAAGCGATGCTCCCTGGAGCCGCGAAAAAGATGATAACGGTAACGATAAACCGAATAAAGTAACCGATGGCCCATATATGTTTGAAACAAAAACCGGTCGTTTAGGAATGATATGGACAAGCTGGATTTATGATGTGTACACACAAGGTGTTGCTTATTCTGCAAGTGGTACGCTTAACGGCCCGTGGATACAAGAGAAAGATCCTATTACACCGCCCAACTTTGGCCATGGCATGTTGTTCAAAACATTAGACGGTAAATTGCTAATGTCCATACATAGCCATAAAAAAGTAAACAACCGCACTGTACGGGTGCCGCATTTATTTGAAGTAGATTTATCGGGAGATAAATTGATTGTTGGCAAACCCTATATACCGTAAAATATTTGATGCAACTAAACTGATTCTGTTTGGCGTATTGGCCCTTTGAACCATTTCTTTACAGACAGGTGCCACCAAACCCACAGGAAAATAAAAGTAAGTCCTACAAGTATAGGTGCATAATTAACAGCAAGCCAGGTAAAGTTTTCATTGCCCGGTACAGCAGCTGGTTCAAACGGTAAAACAAAATACACGCATATAATGACTATTTCAATAATGGCCAGCAGGTTCATCCATTTGTATTTTTTTCCCAGGTTCCATGCGCCGGTTTCAAACCCATCGCCTTTGCGAAAACGTAGCCAGATAGGAATAAAGATAGCAAGATACAGCCCTATAACACTGATAGACACTACCGCATAAAATGCAGTAGGAATACCACCCGGGCTTTTCCACAATGCAGGCAGCGTAATAAGAACGCCTATTAAAGCAGATACAAGAATGGCATTTACCGGTACATGGCGCTTATTCACTTTTGCCCAATATTTATGACCAGGCACAGCACCATCTCTTGAAAATGCAAACATCATGCGTGAGCAGGAAGTAAGACAGGCAACACTGCAAAACAATTGCCCGCCGGTAGAAATTAGCAATACAAGTTTAAACAATAGCGGACTTAATGCATTGGCAAGTATTGCAATTACAGATCCTCGTCCGTAAGGATTAACTGTTCCATCCAATGAATTAACAATCTCTGGTTTTGTAGCAGCAAACAAAAATGCCATCAATAAAATATAACCGCCAACCGCAGAATAAAAAATAGATTGCCAGATGCCTTTAGCTGCGGTAATATGTGCCCCCTGTGTTTCTTCACTCATATGCGCAGAAGCATCAAAACCAGTAATTGTATATTGGGTTAATAAAAAACCCAATGGCAATACGTACAGCCAGTAGACCTTACCGCTAGCAAACCCGGAGTTATTGATCTTGTGTGTAAAAACCCATTTTATATCCTGGTGATCTGCAGGTGCAATAACAAGAATAAGAATAACCAGCGCTGCACCAAAAACATGCCACCACACAGAAATATTATTGATGATTGCCTGTACCCTGCTGCTGAAACAATTAAGCACAGTACTCATTGTCATAATTATTAAAAACCAGAAAAATTGTTGCTTAATATTATCACCACCTAAAAAACTAGTAGCATAGTTTGGAAAATAAGTTGCGAGTACAATATTTAAAAACACTGCCACACCATATACAACCGATGCTGTAATAGCAAGCAATCCTATTAAATTGAGCCAGCCTGTATAAAAACCTGCTTTTGCACCACCCAGCTTTGATGCCCACCAGTAAATGCCGCCAGATGTGGGATAAGCAGAAGCCAGTTCGGCCATGCTTAAACCAACTATCAATATGCAAAATGAAATGATTGGCCAGCCAATAGAAATTGCAATAGGCCCACCATTATTCCATGCCTGGGAGAAAGTAGTAAAACATCCGCTAAGAATAGAAATAACAGAAAATGAAATGGCGAAGTTGGAAAAGCCCGACCACGATCTGTTCAGTTCCTGTTTATAACCAAGCGCAGCAAGGCGGCGTTCATCTTCTGAAATATTTGTTGTATCAGTTTGTCCTGGTTGGTCCATCATTGTTGCGCAGATTTGTATAAATATAACGCAATGCAAAATGAGCAACAATAAAATTATTGAATGCTGAATGCCTGTAAATATTTTCAGCATCATCTTCGTATCTTTTATTAATAATTAAAAAATATGGAAGTCAATTTACCCGGCAAAACCAATGACAATACTAATGATGTAGCATGGCGTATAAAAGCTATACTGGGCGGTTCTGCTGGTAATCTTGTAGAGTGGTACGATTGGTATGCTTATGCTGCATTTACATTGTATTTTACCGGGCATTTTTTTCCGAATGCCGATAAGACTGCACAATTGATTAATGCTGCCGGAATCTTTGCCGTTGGTTTTTTAATGCGCCCTGTTGGCGGCTATTTGTTTGGCAAACTTGCAGACCGCAAAGGAAGAAAATATGCGATGACGATTTCTGTTTTACTAATGTCTTTCGGTTCATTAATGATTGCATTGGTGCCGGGCTATGGAAGTATTGGCATTTTTGCACCATTAATTTTATTAATTGCCCGCCTGTTACAAGGACTTAGTGTTGGCGGAGAATATGGAACTTCGGCTACCTATCTTAGTGAGGTAGCAACCCCGGGAAGAAGAGGGTTCTATTCCAGTTTCCAGTATGTAACACTTATTGGTGGACAACTTACTGCGCTTGGATTGCAGCTATTGCTTCAACGTGTTTTTTTAACCGATAAACAATTGCACGAGTGGGGTTGGCGCATTCCTTTTATAATTGGTGCAATTTTATCGTTAGTAGCGCTTTACATCAGAAGCAATTTGCGTGAAAGTGATGCATTTGAAAAAGAAGACTCAACAAAGCAAAACAAAGGAACAATAACAGAATTATTAAAACACCCTAAAGCCATTGGATTGGTGGTAGGACTTACACTTGGCGGAACGCTTGCTTTCTACACATACACTACTTACATGCAAAAGTTTCTTGTCAATACTGTAGGGCTGGATAAGAACCAATCTACCCTCCTTACTTTTTGTACGCTTTTAATCTTTGCATTAATACAACCGCTGTTTGGCATGCTGAGCGATAGAATTGGCCGTCGTCCATTGCTATTGTCATTTGGCGTACTGGGCACTTTACTAACCGTTCCGTTATTAACTACGCTTGGCCATACCCGTGATATGTGGACGGCATTTGCATTATTAATGACTGCATTAATTATTGTAAGTGGCTATACTTCTATTAACGCTGTTGTAAAAGCAGAACTTTTTCCTGTAGAAGTAAGGGCATTAGGTGTTGGGCTGCCTTATTCTTTAACAGTAGCTATTTTTGGCGGTACTGCAGAATACATTGCATTATGGTTAAAGAATATTGGCCATGAAAGTTTGTTTTATTGGTATGTTAGCTTTTGCATTTTCATATCGCTGCTGGTATATTTTTTTATGAAGGATACAAGGGATGTGTCGAAGCTGGAAGTTTGAGGTGCGAGGGCGAGTTACTAGCTATAAGTTACAAGTTGCAAGCTTCAAGCTGCAAGTTATAAGTTATAAGCTCAGGACAATTACAAAGCTTTTGTGGTGCATTGATTTTTTTAAATGGGTAATATTTATTCAACCTCTTCGGGGTTGTGTTATTTAGCATTACGGATTTCGTTTGTAGTTATTGTTAGTTTATCCCGTTGGGATAATTCCGTTGTAATTCAATTGATTTTTGCAATGGGCTATACCCATTGCTTATTTACTGCGCTCTTTCAGAGCTGGGTTAATGAATTAAAAATTTCAACGCCTTGGTGCGTGTCCTCACGCAACAGGATTTTATACTAAATAATTCATTTATTGTTGCAATGGCTGCACCCGTTGCTATTTGTACTGCGCTCTTTCAGAGCTGAGCTCAATGATTTTATACGGTACAAGTGAGTGACACAACAATGTTGAATAGCATTACAACTGCTGGTCTCCGAAAATTTAAAAATTATTTTTTCTGCATAGAATGTTTTATTGCAAACTCGCAGAGATCCCTCCTACGTCGGGATGACAAAGGGAATACACGATGACAATGGGAATACAGGACGACAAAGGGAATACAGGATGACAAAGTAAGTGCGGGATGACATCCAGAATGATTTGGTTTATCAAAACCACTTAGACTAATAGCTAAAGGCTAATAGCTGGCTCTATAATCCCATGCTGCCTTTTTGTTCTCTGAGTTTTGCTAATGTTGGATCCATTTTTATAGCCTGATCGCAGAGTTGCATGCCTTTGTCTTTATCGCCTTTTTTCTGATAAGCCATGCCAATCATGTAAAGCGCTTTGGCATTTTGTTTATCGTAGCCGAGTATTTTATCCCAGTTGTCAATAGCATCCTGGTATTTACCGGTTTTATAATAGAGTTGTGCAATGCCATTAAGCAGTGAAATATCAGCAGGTTTTTTCTCCAGTACTTTTTTCAGCGCTTCTATGCATTTATCAAGCTGACCGGCACCTTCGTAAGAAATGGAAATGTTTTCCAGGTAATCGTTATCAGTTTTATAACCTCTTTCGGCTGCAAGCAAATAATATTTAATTGCAGTTTTATCATCCGGAATTGCGGCATAGTTAAGAGCACATTCATATACCCAGCGTGGTTTTGTAGTGTCTAATGTAATTGCCTTTATAAAATATGGTGCAGCGGCCCGGTAATTGCTCATTTCAATATTATTGCGGGCAATGGTATACGGTATATCCGCATTAAGACTATCTTGTTTTGCTGCTGCCTGCAGGTAAGCACCCGCCTGGCCATAATCTTCCAGCTCTGTGTAACTTTTGCCAATGATGTACTCCGGGTTCTTGCCAATTTTTAATTGCTGCATTTTTTTTGCGGCAGCAATGGCATCATTCCAGCGGCGTGTCCAGAAATATAAGTTAGCAAGGTTTTCATTGGCAACAGGATCGTTGGGTTCTTTTTTTATAACTTCTGAAAAAGCGGGAATTGCATCCTGGTAATTGCGCATTTCTACAGAAACATTGCCCAACTCACGTTGTGCGTTTATATTACCTGCGTCGAACTGGATGGCTTTTTTATAGTGCTGCGATGCTACTTTAAACAGGCGGCCCTGTTTTGCTTCATTTCCTTTTTGAAAATAATATGATGAACTGTCTGTGTTTTGAGAAAAAACTGCCAGCGGGGCAGCAAAGATAACCGCTGCAATGATGCTTTTCATAAATGTAAACTGTTAGGTGACCCGAAAAAGACTATTTCAATACAATAGCTCCTAACGCAGGCAAATGCACATTTATTTCAAAACGATTGGTGTTTTTGTCCACCAGTTTAACTTCGGGGTCTGGATTAAATACATCGCCTGTTCCCCAGTATTTTTTGGCATCGCTGTTAAAGATTTCAGTCCAGCTTTTTTTATCGTGTGCATAGATTTTCCAATCTCTTCTTACAACCGGCGTCATATTTAAAATTATAAGCAGATCATTCTCCGGAAGCAGGCCTTTTCTGCGGTACACCATTACACATTCCTCGCGGTGGTTAAGATCAATCCATTCAAAACCTTCCTGCGTAAACTGTTTTTCATAAAGGGCAGGTTCGTTGCGCAACAAAAGGCACAAATCTCTTACACAATCTTTTAATAATTTGTGTGCATCGTGCTGCAACAAGTCCCAGGGCAGTTCGCTTTTATAATTCCATTCAGAAGTGCTTCCAAATTCATTGCCCATAAATAATAGCTTTCCTCCGGGATGGGTAAACATATAACTGTACATTAAACGCAGGTTGGCAAATTTTTGCCATTCATCTCCCGGCATTTTATACAGCATAGGCGATTTGCCATGCACCACTTCATCGTGACTAAGCGGCAACATAAAATTCTCATCGTAATAATACATCATGCTGAAGGCAAACTTGTCCTGGTGATGTTTTCTTGCAAGCGGATCGAGTTTAAAATAATCAAGGGTATCGTGCATCCAGCCCATCATCCATTTCATGCCAAATCCAAGTCCGTCTGCAAAAGTTGGGCGTGAAACGCCGGGCCAGTCTGTAGCTTCTTCTGCAATAGTTTGCACATCAGGAAAATCCCTGAAAGTGGTTTCATTAAGATCTTTTATAAACGCAATGGCCTCCAGGTTGCCATCACCGCCAAATTCGTTAGGCTCCCATTGCCCTTCTGTTCTTGAGTAATTGAGCTTTAGCATAGATGAAACTGCATCTACTCTTAGCCCATCGGCATGAAATTTATCGAACCAAAACCTTGCACTGCTAATAAGAAATGATTTTACCTCTCCTCTCTTATAATTGAAGATGTAAGAGTTCCAGTCTGGATGATAGCCTTTGCGCATATCGGCATATTCGTAGGTATGCGTACCATCAAACATAAAAAGACCATGTGCATCGTATGGAAAGTGAGAAGGCACCCAGTCTAGTATTACGCCAATGCCCTCGTTGTGAAAAGCTTCTACAAGGCGCATAAAATCCTGTGGTGAACCAAACCTTGAAGTAGGCGCAAAGAAGCCCGTGCCCTGGTAACCCCAGCTACCATCAAACGGGTGTTCCATTACGGGCATTAGTTCTATATGGGTAAAGCCCATTTCTTTTACATAAGGAACCAGCAGCTCCTGCATTTGTGCATAACTGTTATACGACTCTTCATCATTTTTATCGGGCCGCATCCAACTGTTAAGATGTACCTCGTACACACTCCACGGAGCATTAAGGGCATTGTGCTGCTTCCTTGTTTTCATCCAGTTTTCATCTTTCCATTCATAATGCATATCCCATGTAATGGAAGCTGTATCGGGGCGCATCTCCCAAAAATTGGCAAAGGGATCCCCTTTATCAGTTTCTATGCCCATATATCCAACAATATGGTATTTGTATACTTCGCCAAGGGTAAATTTGGGAATGAACCCTTCCCAAATACCGCTTTTGTCCCAACGGGCCGTTAGTTCATATTCGCCATCTTTCCAGTCGTTAAAATTTCCTTTTACAGAAACTGCAGTTGCATTTGGCGCCCAAACTGCAAAATACATACCCCATTGATTATTTACCTGTATAGAATGAGAACCCATTTTTTCGTAAAGGCGGTAGTGTGTGCCGTTTTGAAAATTGCTGATATCCGCAGCATTGAGCAAAGAATAGTTCCATACTTTTTTGGAAGTATCCACAAAATTATCTTCTTCATAACGGCGTATTGCAGATGGTTCCATAATAATTCAGTTTTCTTAATTGATTTTTTAAATAAGGTGTTGTATGGATTTTTTATAAACAAGCATCAAACAAAATTCTCAAACTGCTTTAACCTAAAATTAAGATTATGCTCTTACAATTTGGTTTTTTTTACGTGATATTCGGTCACCATTTTACCGGCCCTGTTATTCCGGTTCAAACTCAACCATAAACCTTACTAATCTCTGCGCCAGCTCATGAAGAAAACTACTATACTGCTATGTTTGTTGCTTACAATTGCAACATACGGACTTGCTCAGCACGCAACCATCAAAGGAACAATAAGTGATACTGCCAATAAAGAAACGCTTTCCAATGCAGCAGTATCTATACTCCGCTCCAAAGATTCTGTTCTTTATAAATATACCCGCAGCAATGCGCAGGGAAAGTTTTCGCTGGACAAACTTCCGTCAGGCGATTTTATTCTGCTGATTACCTACCCAAAGTTTGCCGATTACGTTGAAAAAATTACACTTACTGATACTTCTTCTCTCAATTTTGATAAGATAGCTGTTATTCAAAAAGCCAAACTGCTGGAAGAAGTGGTGATAAGACAAAAAATTGCCGCTATTAAAATAAAAGGAGACACTACGGAATTTACTGCCGATAGCTTTCATGTACAGCCAAACGCTACTGTGGAAGACCTGCTAAAAAAATTGCCGGGTATACAGGTTGATAAAGATGGCAAGATTACTGCCCAGGGCGAAACAGTGCAGAAAATACTTGTAGACGGAGAAGAATTTTTTGGAGACGATCCTACACTGGTGACCCAAAACCTTCGTGCAGACATGATTGACAAAGTACAGGTGTTTGATAAAAAAAGTGATCAGGCTGCGTTTACCGGCATAGACGATGGCCAGAAAACCAAGACCATCAACCTTAAAATGAAAGATGGCAAGAAGAACGGTTACTTTGGAAAGGTAACAGCGGGTGGAGGTACCGATGGTTATTTTGACAACCAGGCAATGGTAAACTTCTTTAAAAAGAAAAAGAAATTGTCTGGATATGGTATTCTTTCCAATACAGGCAAAACCGGCCTTAACTGGAGAGACCAGGACAATTACGGTGAAAGTTTTGCCAGCAGCGTTGATTATGATGAAAACAACGGCTATTCATTTAATGGCAACCAGGACGATCTTGAAGGCTGGGGCGGACAATATAACGGTCAGGGTTACCCTTCTGTTAAAACTGCCGGCGTTCATTACAATGACAAATGGAACGATGACAAGCAATCCGCTAACCTGAATTATAAAATTTTACAGCTGAATATTAACGGAACCAACTCAACCAATACACAATATATCCTCCCAGATACATTGTATTATAATAACCAGCACGAAACTTTTAATAACCAGATATTGCGCAACCGTGCTAATGGCAGTTACGAATTGCAGATAGACTCAACCTCTTCTATAAAAGTTTCTGTACGCGGTGGTACAGACCACAAAACAACGGATAGCCATTTTGAAACTGAAGCGCTGGCAAGCGATAGCTCACTTGTAAACAACGGCCATAGAAATATTTCTACTGAAGGAGATACCCGTACCCTTAATAGCAATATTTTATGGAGAAAGAAACTGCGCAAGAAAGGACGTACGATATCTGTAAATGTTAGCGAGAATTATGAAAAGGGAAATTCTGATGGCTTCCTGTATGCAGATAATAATTTTTATAAAGGAGGCTCTGTTTACCTGCAGCAGATAACGGATCAGTATAAAACGTTTAACAATGAAAAACTGGGTTTTGATTCTAAAGTAACATATTCAGAACCGCTTTCTGTTACGTCATCCATCATGGCAAATTACGGCGTTTCATTAACCAACAGTCTTTCTAACCGCACCTCTTACAATAAATCCCCCGATGGAAAATACAGTACCGTAGACAGCTTGTACAGCAATGATTATAAGTTTAACGTATTTACGCACAAAGCCGGGCTTACTTATAATCTTGTAAAAAAGAAAGTGCGGTTTAATATTGGCAACAATATCGGCATTACAAGTTTTAACCAGGACGATTTAATTGCTGATACTTCTACCAAAAGAAACTTTATAAACTGGTACCCGCAGGCGTCTTTTATGTATTCCTTTAGCCAACAAAAAAGAATTGCATTAAGGTATAATGGCAATACAACACAACCAACCATTCAGCAAATACAACCTGTACGCACAAACGATGATCCATTAAACGTAACCATCGGTAACCCGGAACTTAAACCACAGTTTACCAATTCTATTAACCTTAGCTTTAACAATTTTAAGATTCTTACAGAAACCAATATTTATATCAGCCTTAATTACCGCTTTACAGAAAATGCTATCAGCAACAGTGTGTATGTAGATTCTACCGGTAAACGTATAAGCCAGGCGGTAAACGTAGATGGCAATCGCAATATCTCAGCCTATATGGGCTATGGCTTTAAATTAAAAAAACAAAACCTCGGCATTTACTTTAATGGCCAGGTAAACCAGGGCAGCTACCAGAGTATAGTTAACAATGTGCTGAATACAACGCAGAGCGGCAGTTATACAATTGGAAACGAAATTTACAAATCGAAGGAGAAGAAGTATGAATTTGGCCTTAACACATCTGCTACCTATACAAGAAGCACCTCTTCTGTACAAAGCAATGTAAAAACAAACTACTGGCAATTTAATGTAGAACCTAATGGAGATGTGTTCCTTCCTGCAAAATTCCAGGTGCACACAGAAATAAATGCAAGGTTTACACAAAAAACAAGTGCGTTTGATTACAAAACAAATGTGATACTCTGGAATGCATGGATAGGAAAGAAATTTTTAAAGGGCGATGCGTTACTGGTAAAAGTATCTGCAAATGATATACTGAACCAGAACCAGGGCTTTAACAGGACAGTAAACAGTAACTTTATTACACAAAACACATACAGCACTATTCAGCGGTTTTTTATGTTATCCGTAGTATGGAATTTTAATAAAGCAGGAACACCAGTTCCTGGTAACAACAACTAATTTTTAAAAAGAAAAAGATGAAACCGATTCAATTTCTTATTCTTTTCTTACTTGCAGTAACTACATCAACTTTAGCGCATGCACAAAACACTATATTCCTTACAGAAGGAAGAATAGAGTTTGAAAAAAAGTTAAACCTCTATGCGCAGATGGATGAGCAGGATGAAGCATGGAATGATTTGATGAAAAAGTCTAGACCGAAATTTAAGATTACTTATTTCGATTTGCTCTTTTCAAAAGGCAAAACCATTTATCAGCCCGGCAGAGAAAATCCCGATAACTTAAAAATATGGGACTGGAATATTGCACAGGAAAATGTTATTTATGCTGAACTTGACAGCAGCAGGAGCATCAGCCAGAAAAAAGTATTTGAGCAGGTATTTTTAATTGACGATAGCACACGCCAGATACAATGGAAAATAACAAATGAAACCCGCAACATTGCAGGCTTTCAGTGCAGAAGGGCCAATGCTATTATAATGGATACTGTTTACGTGGTTGCTTTTTATACTGATGATATTATTACTCCCGGTGGCCCTGAATCTTTTAACGGCTTGCCAGGTATGATATTGGGCGTTTCCCTTCCGCACCAGCATGTAAGCTGGTTTGCAACAAAAGTAGCCGCCACTCCTGTTACTGCATCACAATTAAAACCTCCTACAAAAGGGAAAAAAGTAACCAATAAAACCATACAGGAATCTTTAAAAGATGTAATGAAAGACTGGGGAAAAGAAAAACAAAAGAACCTGGAAGCAGTGTTGTTGTAAGAAGCTTCGCCGTTGCGAGTCGCAAGCTACAAGTTACAAGCTACAAGATACTAGCTATGAGATATTAGCTGTGAGCTTAGAAAAAACTTCGTCGTTGAGAGTTGCAAGCTACAAGATACTAGCTCCAAGATATTAGCTGTGAGCTTAGAAAAAACTTTGCCGCAGATTCGCAGATTAATTAATCTGAAAATCTGCGGCTTATCTATTTAACCCCGCACCTTTAGGTCGAGGATCTCTATAGTTCTTTCACAATTGGCTTTAGCCGAATAATAATCGAAGCTGTATCTGAAAATCTGCGACTTATCTATTTAACCCCGCACCTTTAGGTCTCGGATCTTTATAGTTCTTTCACAATTGGCTTTAGCCGAATAATAATCGAAGCTGTATCTGCAAATCTGCGGCTTATCTATTTAACCCCGCACCTTTAGGTCGGGGATCTTCTTAGTTCTTTCAATTGGCTTTAGCCAAATAAAAACCGAAGCAATATCTGCGAATCTGCGTTTATTCCTAAACAAAAAATGCCGGCCATAGTTTCCTCTGACCAGCATCCGTCTTGTTATGATAAACAAGAAATAACAACCTTACAAGGCTTTAAAGATATGATTGAGATCAATTCCAGCCTATAGTAAATTAACGAGTTATCGTATGTAAATGTTCTATTTTCAAAGGAACGTTCAGGGCCTTTCGTTTTGAAAATAAACATTGCTTAAACAAACCGCCTGCTTTCATTAATTGCTCAAACTTCTAAAGTCAACCGGTACCAGTTTGCTTACGCCCGGCTCCTGCATGGTAACGCCATAGATAACATCTACAGCACCCATAGTTTGTTTGTTATGCGTAACAATAATAAACTGGCTTTCTTCACTAAAGCGGCGGATCATATTGGTAAACTTGCCCACGTTTGCATCATCCAGTGGGGCATCAACCTCATCCAGGATACAGAACGGTGCAGGTTTAATTAAATAAATAGCAAACAAAAGTGCAGTAGCTGTAAGCGTTTTTTCTCCACCGCTTAACTGACTAATAGAAGAAGGACGTTTGCCTTTTGGCTTTGCTACTATATCAATACTTGTTTCCGCAAGGTTTTCCGGGTTTTCCAATACCATATCGGCAGTATCGTCTTCTGTAAACAATGCCTTAAATACTTTCTGGAAATTGTCACGCACTTTATTGAACGTATCAAGGAAAGCCTGGTTAGCCGTTGCTTCTACTTCCTGGATCGTTTG
The DNA here is from genome assembly GCA_044227095.1 of Chitinophagaceae bacterium. Taxonomy (GTDB): domain Bacteria; phylum Bacteroidota; class Bacteroidia; order Chitinophagales; family Chitinophagaceae; genus JACMLD01. Next base: position 4,454,201 of record JBGAFV010000001.1, read on the forward strand.
TATGAGGCTGTCTTTTGCAGTAACCAAATCATTCTTTTGCTCAAGAATGAAATCATACCTTTTCTTCATTTCCTGAAACGCTTCAATAGCAGTTGGGTTTACTTCGCCCAGGTTTTCCAGGCGCTTCTTCATCCTGTCGCTCTTATCCTGCAATTCTTCAACAGGCGTTTCAGTAGTTCTTGGCTGATCGATTATATCATCAAGGTTAATCCTGAATTCTACCTGCAGCCTTTCCTTCATACCTGCCAATTGCAGTTTAAGTTCATTAAGGCTGTCTTTTATTTCTGCAAGCAGGTGTTCTGCCTGTTCTTTTTCTTTAACGGTATGGCGCAGTTCACTTTCTTTTTCGTTCAGTTGATTGCGCAGGTTATAATACAATTGGTCTGCTTCGTTTAATCTTGTCTCTTCCGCATCTTTTTTATGCAGCAAATCTATATGGCCTTGTTCTGCAGTTTGCAAGGCTTCACTGCTTTCAGCAATATTCTCCTGCGTTTGTTTCAACTGAGATGCATTGGCCTCTATTTGAGAACGCAGATCATTTAATTGATTGCTTTTAAATTCAAGTTCCTGCTTTAATGCATTTATCTTGCTGTGTTGTCTTGTAACCTGCAGGTTAAAATCGTTATAACCTGCCATTACTTCATTGTAACCAGCTTCCACCAAACGATATTCGTCTTCACTGCCTTTCAATTTATCCCTTAGTTCGTTTAGTGTATTTACAAGTTGCATCCATTCGTTGCGTACACCTTCTACCCCACCCATTGTTTCTTCAAGTGTCATTTGCAACTCTTCTACGCGGCTTTGCGCAGTGCCCTGCAATGCATGAAGGTTTTCAGTTTTATTCTCAAGAGAAAATACAAGATTGGTAAGACGGTTTATATCTTCCTGTGCTTGCTTAATAGCTGTTTCTTTTAGCTGCTCATTAAAGCCAATCACTTCATTGTGCTTAAACTGTATATCTGCTTTCAGTTTATTTACAACAGATTCCTGCGTTGCAATCTCTTCGGCAAGTTTTTCAAGGTTCTTGGCACGTCCAATTTTCTTTCCTTCAAACAAACCAACACTACCGCCAGTTAAAGAATATTTTCCTTTTACATACTTGCCATGTTTTTCCAGCACAATAGAACCATTGCTGTTGGTAAGCGCTTCTTCACTTTCTGCAATAAATACATTGCCCAGTAAGTAATTTGCAAGGCTGCGGTATTTTTCATCCACTTCAATCACATCCATTGCCTTAATGGTTTCAGGAATATGATGACCAGCAAAATCCTGGCCTTCTGTTGTTAGTTTATCCAGCAAAAAGAAATTGGCTTTGCCTTTTTTATTATCATCAAGCAAATGCACAGCCTGCAAACCTTCCTGCAAATCATTTACCACATAGTAGTTGAGGTATGGCTCCAGTACATTTTCTACTGCAGCACGGTATTCTTCTTTTACATAAATAATATCAGAAAGAATGGGTGCAGTGTGGTTCCAGCCTGTATTCTTGTGCAGGAATTTCACACTCTCCGGATAGCCTTCCATAGAATCAATCAGGCTTTTCAATAAGTCATGTTCATTTTTGCGTGCATCCAGTTTCCTGCTTTCATCTGCCAATTGCTGACGCAAAATTTCTACTTCGCTTTGCGTTTGAAGAATTTGCTCTTTTGTACGATCCTGATGATCCTGCAATTGTTGCAAATCTCGCTTGCGGCCTTCCAATTCTTCTTCTTTGCTCTGGCGTTCTTCTTCCAGTTGTTTTAACTGGCTGCTGCGTATTTCTCTTTCTTCCTGCAACTGGTCTATAGCCCTTTGCAAATTTTGTATAGATGTATCGGCAACTGCCACTTTCTTTTCTGCTTCAAACTGGTTGCGTTGTATGGTTAGGTTTTCGCTGCGAAGGCTGTCTACATGCGTACGCTTTTCATCAAAAACCCTGCGCTTGTCTTCTACGCTAACTTTCAGTTCTTCCAACTGTTGCTGAAGTGCTTCAAGTTTTTGCAACTCTTCTGCGCCTTGCTGTTCTGTAAACAAAATGCTTTCTTCCAGCCCTTTCAATTGCCCTTCGCTCTTGCTTAAAAATGCTTCAAGACTGGTTGATTTTTCCTGCAAAAAATTCAAACGCTGACTGGCAAGATTTTTTTCATTCTCTTTTGTACGCAGCACCTGCAGCAAATCATTAAACTCATGCTGCATGCTTTGCAATGCACGTTCTTTTTCAATAAAGTCTACACGTTCCTGTTCAAGCGCAGCTTCTGCTGTAGCAATGGTAGCCTCAAGCTGCACTTTTTTATTGGTTTCCGATTCTGATTGCTCGTTAAGATTACGATAGGTAACATTAAACCCTTCCAGCGATGCTTTTGCAAGTTCAATGCTATGCTCGCGGTATTCTTTTTTTATCTCGTGGTATTTCTCAGCTTTTTTTGCCTGGTTTTCTAAACTTTTAAGCTGGTTGTTAATTTCAAACAACAGGTCTTCAATACGGGCAATATCCTGCTCTGTTGCGTCAAGTTTAAGTTTGGCTTCGCGTTTACGGGTTTTGTAAATGGTAATGCCCGCAGCCTGTTCCAGCATACGGCGACGGCTGTTTTCTTTGTCTTTAATAATTTCATCCACCATGCCCAGTTCAATGATAGCATAGCTGTCGGTACTAACCCCGGTATCCATAAACAGGTTCTGGATATCTTTTAAACGGCATTGAACATCATTAAGACGGTATTCGCTTTCGCCGCTTTTATAAAATTTACGGGTAACCGTAACCGTGTTAAATTCTGTTGGCAATAGGTTGCGTGTATTCTCAAACGTAAGGCTTACTTCAGCCAGGCCAGAAGCGCTGCGGGTTTTGGAGCCATTAAATACAAGGCTATCCAGGTTTTCGCTGCGGAGGTGACTTATTTTCTGTTCACCAATAACCCAGCGTATGCTATCAATAATATTGCTTTTACCGCAGCCATTGGGGCCAATAACGCCGGTAATTCCTTCGTCAAAATTCAGTACAGTTTTATCGGCAAAACTTTTAAATCCTTTTATTTCTAAACTCTTTAATCTCACAATGAAAAGTTTTAAGTAGAACGGGCAAATATATTTTTTTGCAGCTAACAAAAAATCCGGTTTGGCAGGAAGGAGGCTATTATTATTCACCTGTTATACACAAACATCAAACCGGGTATTATTTATCAACAAATTGTGGGCAAATAAGAGAAAATTTGTTGGCGACAAGCATAAGAAATGCTATTGAGCATCGTTGTGTCACTCACTTCAACGGCAAAACAAAATTGGGCTTTAACTTCCAACTTTGCTCTTCTGTTAATCTCCTAAAAACTTCGAAATTATTGGGCTAAAGCCCATTTAGATGGATTTTCTACAGCCCAGCGCTAAAGCACTGGGTTATTTGTGTAATGACGCACAAACAGAGTTGAAAAGCCTGACTCATAAATAACAGTGTTTAGCGGTACAAAGTCTCTTTGTAGTACGAAGTTTCGGGCTTCGTACTACTAATGTTCGTACCAAATTCCGACTGAAGCAATCCAAAACCTTAACGAAATAAGCTTGGATAAAACCCTATTATGCCTTGGATACAATAACCCAGTGCTTTAGCGCTGGGACACAATAGGCAGCTAAGCTGGGCTTTAGCCCAATACATTGGAAAAAGATATTTCTACCAAAATATGCAATTGCATATTTCAACTCTGCATTTTGTAAATTGTTCTGGAGCAGAAGCAAGTGCTAATTGCTTGCCGACATATGCTAATTTGGTTTCAAAAATTTGGCAAAACCTTTCAAGAAAGCAGCCCAGTTGTACAGAGTCTCCCACTTCTTACCTACTATGTTCTTACCAAACTCCGTTCGGAATAAAAAGATCCCAAAAATATATGCACAGGAGTTTAGTTTGTATAATTTTATAACTCTAACAAAATAAATTGAAAAGAAGATTCTCTATTACAATCCCATTACTGCTGGCAGTTTCAAATATTTATACGCAAACCAATCAAAAGTTAACACAAGAAAAAATAGTAGAAAATAAAATTCTGGACACTGTTCTTAGTCTTCCCGAGGTAAAATCAAGCGCAGCTTACATTGAAAAAAGAACAAAAGGAAAACGACATCTGGCCTCCGTGATTTATAGAAAACCCGGCAACAATCAACCTTATTATTGGGTAAAAGTTTGGGAAGATAATGGCTATAGCTATGTAAGCTGGTATAATTTTTATGTCTATCCGAAGACGTTTTTAATAAAGTACCTCGACACCGCTAAAGACAAAGCTATAGATCTTGCAACATGGCGAAAGCGGCAACCTCATACCAATCTTTAATACTAATCTGTACAAAATCCCCGACTTCCTACCCTCTATATTCCTACCGAACTCCGGTCATAAAACAAAATCTTAGCCCAAACCATAAAAAAGTAAATTCGCTAATGCTCAACGCTGCAGACCTCCACATAGAAGACGAAATAATGCCCCTGTTTGATTTTACTTTTAATTTTCATTCGGGGCAGGCTGTGCGTGATTTGCTCAATCACCCGCTTGCATCAAAAGAAGAAATTTTTAAGCGGCAGCATCTGCTAAAAGGTTTTATTGGCAACCGCGAACTATTAAAAGACTACTCTTTCTCCAGGTTTAACCTCACAGAGATCTACGATTTTTTTGAAACCTTTAATGCAGGTTCACTTTCCGGCAGCAAACTTCGGTGGAAACTTACTTTTTCTGAAAAAGAACGCCATCAGAAAAGAGGAAGGCTGATATTAATGGTCCGCCTTTTCTATAAAATCAAAACTTCGTACATCAGTAAAATAGACAAAACAATTTTTCCTGAAGAATATGCCAATGAATTAAAACTGCTCAACGATTTTTTTTCAGATTTCAACCTTGATCATTACGAAGCTTACTTTCTTAAAAAAAGTAAAATAACAGTTGAACACACGGCAGCCTTAATAGAAATTATTGCAGCAAAAATCACCAACGGACAAGCAGCAGCTTTCTGGAAACGCTGGTTTTTATTTGAAGCCTACCTCTCCATCAGCAATGGCATTGTTAAAAATAATTTCACCTTTCCTCAATTCAGCGATAACCAGTTTGCCGTTGAAGGAATCTATCACCCCTTCTTGAAAAATCCTGTTAAGAACAATCTCACAGCCGTCAATAATGTTATTCTGTTAACCGGCCCCAATATGTCGGGCAAATCTACTTTACTAAAAGCCGTAAGCATTTGCGTATACCTTGGTCATACAGGCCTGGCAGTACCTGCCGCAAAAGCAACAATGCCTTTTTTTGATACCATTTCTGTGGCAATAAACCTTACTGATAGCATTGTAAGCGGCTATAGCCATTTCATGTCTGAAATAATGACACTGAAAAATGTATTAAACGAAGCTTTGAAAGGTGCTAAATGTTTCGCTGTATTTGATGAACTTTTCAGGGGAACAAATATTGAAGATGCACTGGAAATAAGCACATCAACTATTAACGGGCTTAGCAATTTTCCCGATTCGTTGTTTTTTATTTCTACGCACCTGCATCAACTAAAAGAGCTTTCCGTAGTTAAAACAAAAAAAGTTGCTACTATGTATATTGATTGCGAATTAAAAAACGACATCCCCGCATTTACTTATAAACTTAAAGAAGGTTGGTCTGACCTAAGGGTGGGCCGTATCTTATTCGATCGGGAAGGGCTTAACAAAATGCTTAACAAATAGCATTTATACATATACGAACCATTTTCCCGATTATACATTTACTTTTGAAATTCAAAAACCTCATCTATGGCCATAACAAAAAGAATTTACCTCCCGGTATTGCTAATTGCTTTTACATTTTTTAATGCCAGCAGCCAGCTTGCTTTAACTGCTACTATACCAACAGACCCCAATGTAAAAGTTGGCAAACTGGCCAATGGTCTAACTTATTACATCCGCAAAAACACAAAGCCGGAAAAAAAAGTTGAACTGCGCCTTGTTGTTAACGCAGGTTCTGTTTTAGAAAACAATAACCAGTTGGGGCTTGCGCATTTTATGGAGCATATGAACTTTAATGGTTCAACACATTTTCCTAAAAATGATCTTGTAGATTTCCTTCAAAAATCTGGTGTAAAGTTTGGCGCAGATCTTAATGCATATACCGGTTTTGATGAAACTGTATACATTCTTCCGCTGCCGCTGGAAGATTCAAAAATGTTCGACAAAGGCCTTACCGTTCTTGAAGACTGGGCCTTCAATAATCTTTTTGACAATACTGAAATTGAAAAAGAAAGAGGCGTTGTACTGGAAGAATCGCGGCTAAGCAAAGGTGCTGGTGAAAGAATGAGGCGGCAGTATTTTCCAAGAATGTTTAATGGCTCCAGGTATGCAGAACGCCTGCCCATTGGTAAAGACGATATCCTTAAAACATTTAAACCAGAATTGCTTAAGAGCTTTTATAAATCATGGTACCGGCCTAATGAAATGGCAGTAATTATTGTGGGCGATATTAATACCGCTGAAGCTGAAAAAATGGTTGCTGCGCATTTCTCAAAATATAAAAATCCTGCGGGTAGCCCTTTACGTCCTGATGTAATCCCTATTAAAGAAAGAACAAAACCAGATGCAATGGTGGTTACAGATGAAGAAGCCACCAATACTTTTATACAGATTTATAATTTTGTAAAGCCGGCACAAAAAATAAAGACATGGAACGATTACCGCAAAGACATTGTACAAGGTCTTTTAGGTTCTTTAATAAGCCAGCGCCTGGAAGAACTTACACAAAAAGAAAACCCGCCATTTCTTTTTGCCAATACAGGTTTTGGAGAATTTATAAGGGGTTACAATTCGTTTAATTCGTTTGCTGTTCTTGGTAAAGGAACTGTAGAAGATGCCGTAACAGCATTAATTGAAGAAACAAACAGGGCAAGGCAATTTGGGTTTTTAAAAACAGAGCTTGACAGGGCAAAATCCAGCTTGCTGAACGAAACACAAAATGCTTATAGCGAAAAAGACAAATCAGAATCTTCTCAGTATGTAGAACAATATGTTGCCAATTTCCTTACTGCAAGTCCTGTTCCGGGCATAGCCAATCGTTATAAATTTATACAACAGGTATTGCCGGGCATTACAGTGCAGGAAATAAATAGGCTTGCCAAAAGCATGCCTTCTACCAACAATGCTTTTTCTCTTGTACAGGCTCCTGCCGCTCTAAAAAATCAGTTGCCGGATAGTGCTAAACTAATAGCCACACTTGTAAAAGCCAATAGCATCCCTGTTAAAGCTTACGAAGAGAAAGCAGTTGCAGCTTCACTGCTTGACAAAGATCCGGTTGCGGGCACAACTGCATCGCAAACCACCAATGAAAAACTTGGCACTACCAATCTTACATTAAGCAATGGCGTAACCATTACCATAAAGCCAACTACAATAAAGAATGATGAAATTTTAATGGATGCATGGCGCTGGGGAGGTTTTCATAAATATACGCTTGCAGATAAAGAGAATGCTGAAAATGCCGCCATCATTGTACAACAAATGGGTGTAAGCAATTTCTCGCCTACAGATTTGCAGAAATTTATGTCGGGCAAAACTTTTTCTGCAACGCCATACATCAATCCAGATGAAGAAGGCATACAGGGCAGCAGCAGTATTAAAGATTTTGAAACTTATCTTCAACTGCTGTATTTATTTTTCACACAGCCACGCAAAGACGAAGCACTGTTTAATTCGTTTATCAGCAAAGCAAAAGGTTCCCTGCAATTCCTTAGCAAAAACCCACGTGCTTCTTACCAGGATACGTTGAATAAAATAATTTACAATAACAATCCCTGGATGAATGCTATTCCAAAGCCCGAAGACTTTGACAAAATAAATATTGATCGTTCGCTGGGTATTTATAAAGAAATATTCGGCAATGCCTATGGCATGCATTTTACGTTTGTAGGCAATATAGATCCTTTAAAAGCAAAACCATTGCTGGAAAAATACCTGGGCTCTTTGCCTGCAGCACAAAAAGAAAATACTTATACAGATCCCGGCGCAAGAATGATAAAAGGTTATACAGACATTATTCTTAAAAGAGGAAAAGAAACACAGGCAATAATAAACCTGAAGTATGAAGGCGAAACAACTTACAACCGCGACAACCGTTTGCAACTGGCTGCTTTGCTGGAAGCATTGAACATTGAAATCATAAACAAGCTGCGGGAAGAAATGAGCGGAATGTATGGCGGTGGATTAAATGGCAGTATACTAAAACGTCCCTATGAGCACTATTCCGTAGAAGCTTCTATACCTTGCGGCCCTGAAAACGTTGACAAACTTACAGCCGCTTTACTTGAAATAATAAAGAATGCGCAGGATAAAGGTGTGCCGCAAAAAGATCTTGACAAAGTAAAAGAAAACTGGAAAAAGCAATACCACGTAAACCTGCAAAGCAATGATTACTGGCTTGAAACTTTATCATCCGCTTTTATAAATAATGACAGCCCCGAAAATATTCTTGACTATGAACAGAAAGTTGATGCAATTACTGTTGAAGATTTGCAGAAAGTAGCACAGAAATATCTTTCTTCAGAAAATATGGTTAAATCTGTTCTATACCCCGAAAGCAGCAATGTAAAAGAAAATGTAAAAACAACTAAAAAAGGTTTTTAAAAAACATAGTTCGCATAGAAAAGGCTAATCAGTTTGATTAGCCTTTTTTGTTCGCAAACACATGCAACCAGCAATACGTAAACTCCTTTATAAGCAACCGCATGCTACTACTGGTTTGTTTATGAAATTATGCTTCGCTATACTTTTTTAAATTATTTTATGTTTTAATAGTATTTCGATAAGTTTTAATTATGAATCCGTATCCCACAACCAACCATTTTAAAACATTCAACCTGCATGCTGTTTTTAAAAACAGGATACTACTATCGTTTATCGTTACTATTTCTTTCCTCGCATTAAGCAGCCAAGCATCCGTAATTGTTACAGGCAAAAAGAATAACGCCACAACTGTTCAGCCCAGCATCATACCTGTAAGAATAATTAATTTTTCGTGTAGAGTTCAAAATGACATTGTGAGTATTAAATGGGTTACTTCATCAGAAAAGAACATAAATCATTTTGTACTGGAAAAAAGTGTAGACGATATCAATTTCAATTTTATTAATAAACAAACTGGCAGAGGCATAAACAAAGATGCAAATCTCTATATAGCAGAAGATTTTAAGCCAGCGACTGGTATTAATTATTATCGTCTTAAAATTGTATGCAACGATGGTAGCATTTACTATTCAAAAAATATTGTTGTCAATTATAAGCTGAAATAATAAGTCGCTTACCCCTGATAATCTTTCACAATTTATTGGTGAAAACCCTCTCCCCTTGTGCAGAAACAATTATGGTTGTTTCCAATAATTGAATGTAACTTTATAGCAGTTCTTTTTTTATCATCTTAAAAACCTGCCATATGGACTTACTTCACCGCATCGAATATTGGGGTGACAGGCATCACCCCAAATGGATGGACTATGTACGCATCGCCCTTGGCATCTTCCTTTGCGTAAAAGGTTTTCAGTTTCCCGAGCACATGAGCGTATTGCTCAGTAAATTACCCAACGATTTGTCCGGCAATTCTTTTGTGCTTGTTCTTATTGGTCACTATGTTTTCTTTGGTCACATGATGGGCGGTATATTGCTAATTGCAGGCGTCTTTACCCGTTTTGCTTGCATCATCCAGATACCCATATTGCTTGGCGCTATTATTTTCGTTAACGCACAAGGTGGCTTATGGCAACCTTATTCAGAACTTTACCTTTCCATTGTAGTGCTTGGCTTATTGTTTTATTTTTTAGTTGCAGGAAATGGCTCTTTGTCTGTTGCAAAATATCTTAATGAAGAGAAAAAGAAAACAACTGCATAACTACGGCTTACCCCTCTGTTACACTATAACAAACAATTAATACATCCGCGTTTGTAATAAACCCGGAAGTAGATTTTTTTATTCTGATTGAACAGAAGGAATATTGGTTTCTTCATTTGTACGCCGCATTGGTGGCCTGTTCAAATAAGTAAGGCTGCGCCACACCCATTCAAAAGGCCCGAAACGAAAATACCTTAGCCAGATATGACTGAAGATGACCTGGAATATCCAAATGCTTATTACAACATAATATACCTGGTAGCGCTGCAGTTTATCAAACAAACCAACCCCATAAAAAATAATTGAAGTAATGATTGACTGACATAAATAATTAGTGAAAGCCATTTGGCCAACCGGTGCAAAAACATGCATCAACCTTTTTAACGGCGTTATTTTATACAACAATATCAATAAACTTAAATACCCTGTTGTTTGAAAAAGTCTTCTTGCATCATAAAAGCTAAAGCGCCATTGCTGAACAAACCTGTAATAATCGAATTTTAAATGGTATTGTGTACTTAAATAAAAATAGTTTAACAATAACCCAAGGCCAATTCCTGCAAAAGCAATCAACCCATATAAAGTATTTGATTTCTGCCCGGTAAGGTAACCGGTTTTGTATAAAGCCATACCAAGGAAAAAGAACATCAGCATATCCCACCATCCGTTATAAAAACCATAGCTCTGTATTTCCATATTGATGTCTTTATAATACCTGAAAATGCTGATATAGTTTTTACCCTTTATTTTCTTTACATCTTCTTTTGCTCTTTTTGCAATTCCGGCAGTATCATTTCTGTCTTTAAAAGAAGTGTATTTTCCTACATCTTCTTTTTGCTGATCTGTGAGCTTAACTTTTGTTGTATCAAGTTTTGCAATGACCTGCCCTTTCTTTACAATGTTTTTATACTTATACAAATCGCTGTTTTCCCGATAGGTTGATAACGCCAGTAAAAAAACAACCGCTAATAAAAGTTTTTTGGGCGACCAGTTGCGAAAAGGAAACAACAACAAACCACACAATGCATAAGGATACAGTATATCGCCCGGCCATAAAAATATAAACGCATTGATTAAGCCAAACACAAGCAACCACAACATGCGGCGATAGAAAATATCAGCAGGCTCAAGGCCTGGTTTTTCTTTTACAAGGCGATTGATCAATAAAATAGTTCCGGCACCAAATAAAATAGAAAACAATCCACGCATGGTGCCTTCAAATAAAAAGCACTCTGCCACCCACGCATAAAAGTTTGGGCCCGTTATTGGCTGGCTAAGGTTCATCTTATCGTAATACAAATAAGACTGGCTTTGCGCCATGCTATTCATTAGCAAAATGCCCAGTAAGGCAATGCCTCTTACGCTGTCTAAAAAAAGAATGCGTTCTTTTTTATTAAGTGGTGCAGAAAAAGCAGGTTGCTGCTCTGAAGAATGACTATAGGATGTACTCATATGATGGGTTTATGTTGGAATAGCAATAGCGTGCAATTAATTGCGGTGAAAGCTTTGTTATTCTTAATGTGCAGTGTGGTAAGAAAGTAAAAGAAGGAACGGAGGAGGTGCTATAATCAGTTCTTAAATGAAACAGTAAGTTAGGGAATAAAAACAAAATTGCAAAAACATAGGGCAATTGCAAAAAATAGTAAAAAACAAAAATGCCATATTCACTATAAAACTGAAAGCGTTCAGCGTTTATAATAAATACGGCATTACAATTAAATTAGTTTACATAAAACTATCCGCTTCGCGATAAGCTTTTATCAGCGCCGCTTCTCCATCTTTACCAGGCCCGGCGTTGCCATGCTCCATACCTAAAACACCTTTGTAACCTTTATTGTAGATATGTTTAAAAATATTTTTGTAATTCATTTCGCCAGTGCCGGGTTCGTTTCTTCCCGGGTTATCACCTATCTGGAAATACGCAACTTCATCATAAGCCCAATCAATATGCTTAATAATGTTGCCGGTATTTTTTTGAATATGATACATGTCGTACAAAATTTTGCATGAAGGGCTATTCACTCCTTTGCAGATAGCATACGCCTGGTCTGTACTGCGCAGAAATAAATCAGGCGTATCGCTTAAAGGTTCAAGTACCATTATAACTCCTTCTTTCTCTAAAATCTCGGCGCCTTTTCTTAGCGCCATAATTATATTTCCTGTTTGAATTCCTTCAGGCAGGTGCCTTTCAAAATCTCCGGGAACAACTGTAGCTAATTTTCCACCACAGCGTTTAGAAACTTCAATAGCATTGCGGCAACCTTTCAAAAATATTTCAACAAATTCTGGCTTGCCTGCGGCCAGCGTATTGGCGCCGTTGCCACCTTTATCCAGCACAAACACACCCATTGCCATTCCAAGCTTTGCAAGCAGATCGCCAATCTTTTTTTGTTCTTCAGGCGTTCTATGGCTCATGCCATTGTCTTCAATAGAACGAAAACCCTGATCGTACCCAAATTTTATTTGCTCAAGAAAGTCTGTTCCTGCGCTATTCTTAAACATTCCATCGTGAAAACCATAGTTAAGATGAAAAGGTTTTCCATCTGCGGGTAAATTTTCTTTCGTATTGTTTCCTAAAACAGCACCAGAACCAAGTAAGGTACCAGCAGCAAGGAAAGAGTGTTGCATAAATTTTCTGCGTTGCATAGTATCGTTAGTTTATGCACTAAATTTACCGGAATTCAATTATAAAAAACAAAATATTGTTGCGGCTTTATTTTCTAACGGTATTTACTATTCTTTTTTTGGCAAGCAGCCATGCCCAACTGCAGCGGTTTTCTTATACTGTTCCAAAAATGGGCTCTCCGTTTACAATCATATTGTATGCTAAAGATTCAGCCGTTGCTAGTACTACCGCCAGGCAATGTTTTATTTTAGTAGATTCTCTTGTAAACATTCTTAGCGATTATATTGATAGCAGCGAGTTAAACCGACTTTGTGCCCGTGCAGGCAGAAACAGCTTTGTATGTTCTCCTGCATTGTTTGAAATACTCCTGCAATCAAAATATGCTTATGAAAAAAGCGGTAAAAGTTTTGATATTACGCTGGGGCCTGTTACCCGCCTCTGGCGCAAAGCAAGAAAAGAAAAAATATTTGCTGATGCTGCACAGGTAAAAGAAAAACTTGCTTTAACTGGTTTTAATAAAGTTGGTATTGATACTGCTGCGCATGCTGTTTACCTCAAACAACAAGGCATGCAGCTTGATTTGGGAGGCATAGGCCAGGGCTTTATTGCACAAAAAGTGATCGGCTATCTGCAACAACATGCCATAGAAAATGCATTGGTAGATGTAAGCGGCGATATAACTGCAATTGGTTCGCCACCAGGCAAAAATGGTTGGATAGTAGCTATAAACCTGCCGGAAAGTGAAGATAAATTATTACCAAAACACCTGCTGATAAAGAATAAATCAGTTACCACTTCCGGAGATGTATATCAATATTTTGAACACAATGGCAAAAGGTATTCTCATATTGTTGATCCTGCAACGGGCTATGGCATAACCGCTCAAAAAAATGTGACCGTTATTGCGGATAATTGCACTACAGCCGACTGGCTTACAAAAGCCTGCAGCATATTGCCGGTTTCAAAAGCAATAAAACTTGCCAACAGCCTTCATGCAGAAGTATTGATTGCCGAAATGAAAGAAGGCAAACTTATTTTTTATACATCAAAAGGCTTTGCGAGGTACTGGCAGACAAAGAATGAAAAATGATATGCCGCAGATGCGCAGATTAAAAAGCTAATAGCTAAAAGCTCACAGCTAATAGCTTTTTTCCCTATCTTGAATTTTCTTTAAAAACATTTATTACAGTGAAAAAAACAATTGCCTTACTTTTTTGCGTTGCTTGCTCGGCCTTATTATGTGCACAAAATGCAGCAGATTTTAAACCGTATGATCAAACTGTTCCCGGATCGGCATTTACATTTAAGATGATGCCCGTAAAGGCTGGCAGTTTTTTAATGGGCAGCAATGAAAAAGAAAAAAACCGCAACAGTGACGAAGGCCCTCAAAAAAATGTAACCATATCTGCATTCTGGATGGCGACATTTGAAGTAAGCCGCGATGCTTTTGATGTTTTTTATAAAGATGAAACCATACCTCAAAACTCCACAGTTGATGCCGTTACAAGGCCCAGCCAGCAATACATAGATTTCAGTTTGGGCATGGGCAAAGAAGGCGGCTATCCTGTAAATAGCATGTCGCAATATGCTGCGCTTATGTATTGCCGTTGGTTATACGTGCATACCGGTATTTTTTACCGTTTACCTACAGAAGCCGAATGGGAATATGCTTGTCGTGCTGGTTCTACCACAACATATTATTTTGGTAATGACAGTACTGAATTAGGAAAGTATGCATGGTATGCGGGTAATAGCGATAACAAATTTCAAAAAGCGGGACAAAAACAGCCCAATGCGTGGGGATTGTACGATATGCTGGGCAATGTAAGCGAATGGGTGCTGGATCATTACGACGAGCAATCGTTGCAAAAACTTGCAGATAAAACAACCGATCCCCAACCAGCGTTTAGTACTACCCGTTATCCCAAAGTTTTAAAAGGTGGTGGCTATGCTGATAATGCAGCTCAATTGCGCATTGCTAACAGAATAAAATCAGATCCTGTATGGAACAGGCGTGACCCGCAAATACCCCGCAGCAAATGGTGGATAACAGATGCCCCCTGGGTTGGCTTCCGCGTTATAAGGCCATTAAAGCAACCGTCTAAAGAAGAGATAGAAGTGTTTTTTAAGAAATACCTGGGGCAGTAACCATAGCCACGGAGACACTAAGGTACACAGAGATTTTACAGGGCATTTTTCTTACTTCATTGCATTTTCATTTTATTTTAATCTGCACATCTGCGGCAATTGTCAAATTGAAATTGGGCTTGCCTACTTATGTTACTTTCTCTCTTAACTCTGTGAAAAGAACTCTATCAACTCCGTGGTAAACTATTTGAAATAGCATTTAAATCTGCGCATCTGCGGCTATTGTTTAAACTCCTGTGCTGCCTAGTGTTCTGGATGCCTCCGTGGTTCAAGCTATTATAATTGTCCAAATAACACTAAATCGATCCGGGTATAGATATTTTTTTATACATTTAGTTGCCAAAATACACACTCATTTCAATAAAAATTCTATCATGAACAACGATGCTTCGCAGAAAAATCCTTCACGCAGGGATTTTGTAAAACAAACAAGTTTATTGGCAGGCGGTCTTGCTGCTGCTCCATTTTTATCAAGGGCCAATTATTTTTCAGGCGCAGACGATACCATTAAGATTGCCTTAGTTGGTTGTGGCGGCCGCGGTACAGGTGCTGCCACACAGGCATTGTCTACCACACAAAATGTAAAACTGGTTGCTATGTGCGATGCATTCCGCGATAACCTGGATGCCTGCTATAAAAACCTTACCTCAGACGATTCTGATACCGGTAAACCTTCTGCTATTAAAGCAAGGGTTGATGTTCCTGAATCTAGAAAATTTACAGGTTTTGATGGCTATAAAAAAGCCATTGCACTTGCAGATGTAGTTATTCTTGCCACACCTCCGGGTTTCCGCTTTATGCATTTTGATGAAGCCATTAAGCAGAACAAACACGTGTTTATGGAAAAACCAGTGGCTACAGATCCTGCTGGTGTACAAAGTGTATTGGCTACAGCCGCACTTGCCAAACAAAAGAAATTGAATGTTGTGGTTGGCCTTCAACGCCACTACCAGAATTCATACCGCGAATTATTTAAACGCAAAGACATGATTGGCGACATCACCTCTATGCAGGCTTGGTGGAACAATGATGGCGTTTGGGTTCGTCCACGTAAAGAAGGACAAACTGAAATGGAATACCAAATGCGCAACTGGTATTATTTTGTATGGCTTTGCGGAGACCATATCACTGAACAACATATTCACAACCTTGATGTGATTAACTGGTTTAAGCAAGGCTACCCTGTAAAAGCACAGGGAATGGGTGGCCGCCAGGTTCGTAAAGGAAAAGAGAACGGTGAAATTTTTGATCACCACTATGTAGAGTTTCAATATGCAGATGGAAGTATTCTAAACAGCCAGTGCCGTCACATACCAGGCACCATGAGTAAAGTAGATGAACTCTTCATTGGTACAAAAGGAAAAATCTATTGTGGCGATGCAAAGATTACAGATCCTAATGGCAATGTGTTGTATAAGTTTGATAAGAAAGGAGAACCAAATCCTTACCAGGTAGAACATGATGAATTGTTTGCTGCTGTTGCAAAAGGCGAATACAAATTTGCCGATGCAGAGAATGGCGCAAAAAGTAGCATGACTTCTATACTTGGACGTATGGCTACTTACAGCGGGCAGGTAGTTGAATGGGATAAAGCACTCAACTCTGGCCTCGATCTTCATCCAAAAACATACGATTGGGCTGCAGCACCTCCTGTTCTTCCTAATGCAGATGGTTATTATACTGTTGCAATACCAGGTGTAACAAAATACGTGTAGATTTTTTTAAAGAATAATTTTTATGAGCCCTGCAGTATAACACTGCGGGGCTTTTTGTCTGAACCAGGATTTGGGGTGATTTTGAAGATTAATAGGATAACGATGCTTTGAACATATACACCATACAAATTCTGCTGCTATACGATGTCTCTCATTTCGTATTTTATATATTCTCCGCGGACTTAGTACGCAAATCAAAAAATGTTTTGAAAACTAACCCGCAATTTTGCTATCATTTTTTTTGCGCAATACTTTTTACACAACGAACAGAAAATGCTCTTTCTTTTTCACCACCATCTTGTTGATACAACGCTTGCGATCCTTTAGCAAAATTGGTATAATACGCAGTATTACTTGTGTCTTCTGTTGCTGTCCAATAAAAACCATGCGCCTCAAGTCGTCCATATTTTTCTTCAGGAGAATAGCCACCACCTAA
This sequence comes from Chitinophagaceae bacterium, assembly GCA_044227095.1. Lineage (GTDB taxonomy): Bacteria > Bacteroidota > Bacteroidia > Chitinophagales > Chitinophagaceae > JACMLD01. The sequence goes on from JBGAFV010000001.1 coordinate 4,470,980, forward strand.
TGAAGCATTAAAACCGGAGCCTCCATCGTATATTAAAACACTGTACGCTTTTTTTCTGTCTAAGCTTGAATCCTTTTTAATACCACCGTATTTAATAATCAGTTGCTGCCATTCATCATTAGTAGGCAACCTCCACCCTTCTCCTAACAAGCTGCAACCTTTTTGTGCAGCCGTCCAGGTATAAAGGCGCCCATACAGCTTACAATTTTCTTCTGTACCTGCATAGCAATAAGAACCTGGTATATCTGATTGCAGGTTTACAGTCATCCAAATGGTATTACTTGTAAATTCTTTTGCGTAATACATTTTACCTGCGCTGTCTGTTAAAATAAACTCCTTCGATTTTGCGGCAATATTTTGTTGTGCATACACATCACTACTAGCAGCAAGGATTAAAAACCCAGCACTAACAATTAAGCGGGTAATTAAAGAGTTTGTTTTAAACAGTTTCATTTTAGATGCTATTAGGATTGTAAAGGTAAATTGTCTGAACTGGGATTTTGAAAGATTGTTAAGATTATTGGGATATGGATTCTTCTATCCCTGTGAAAAACTCCATTAACTATGTGGTAAAATATCTCAAATAGCGTTTTAACCTGCGGCTATTATTCCGGTATCGATAGCATTAAAAATTCTGTGTTTCTTTCTGTCCTCTGCGCCTCAGTGGTTCAACTACCTCCGCAGTTCACATTTTCTCAGTAATTTGCCATCCCGAAATAATACGGTACAACAAAAAATCAGTTATGCAATACAGGCGTTTTGGAAAAACAAACTGGCAGGTTTCAGAAATAGGTTATGGCATGTGGGGCCTTGCCGGCTGGACAGGCTCCGATGATAAAGAAATTGAAGCATCATTACATAAAGCAGTAGAACGTGGTTGCAATTTTTTTGATACTGCATGGGGATATGGTTCCGGATTATCGGAACAAATATTGGGCAAACTGATGAAAGCCCATCCTAATCAAAAACTGTATGCTGCAACAAAAATTCCGCCCAAAAACAGAAAATGGCCTTCTCAGCGTGGTTTTAAAATTGCAGATGTTTTTCCTGCAGATTACGTTATTGAATACACAGAAAAAAGTTTACACAATCTTGGTGTTGATTGTATTGATCTTTTACAGTTTCATGTATGGGAAGACGAATGGGCAAATGAAGATGAATGGAAAACTACCATTATAAAATTAACAGAACAGGGAAAAGTAAAACACTGGGGCATTTCTGTAAACAGATGGGAGCCGGATAATTCTTTACAATCATTGCAGACAAATCTATTTTCTGCGGTACAAGTCATCTATAATATTTTTGATCAAAATCCCGAAGACAATTTATTTCCGCTGTGCAAAAAACATGATGTTGGCATTATTGCCCGTGTTCCGTTTGATGAAGGAACACTTACTGGTACATTTGACTACAATACTGTTTTTCCAAAAGACGATTGGCGTTCTACTTATTTTGTGCCGGAGAATTTAAAATCAAGTGTAGATCATGCCAACGCTTTAAAGCCTTTGATTCCATCGAATATGAGCATGCCCGAGATGGCCTTGCGTTTCATATTATCAAACCCGGATGTTGGCACTATTATACCGGGCATGCGCAAGCTAAAAAATGTAGAAGCAAACACGGCAGTGTCTGATGGAAAATTGCTTTCAGCAGATTTATTATCAGCATTAAAAAAACATCGCTGGGACAGGTTGCCTACAGACTGGTCGCAATAGAATTTATAGTCCCGCTTATTAATTTTAAATCCGTTGTTGCATGAATAAAAATACCGCCACTGCATTTGTACCGCAATTAATTATTCCGCATGGAACAATGGATCTTGAATTTTACAAAAAAGCTTTTAATGCCACTGAAACAAAACACATTACCAACGATGATGGCAGCATTCATGTTTCAGAAATGTTTATCAATGGCGCTATGTTTCATTTTCATGAAGAATCATGGGATGGTTCAACTTTTAGTCCGGCAAAACACAATGGCACAACTGCTATAATAGGCTTGATGGTTAGTGATGTGGATACAGTAATAAACAATGCAGTTGCTGCAGGCGCAATTGTTCGCTCCCCTGCTACAAGCTATGATTACGGCTACAGGCAGGGAACGGTTGTAGATCCGCTGGGGCATATGTGGCTTATAGAAATGGTGATATAAACAACACAGGTTTATTTTAATCTTTATTCAACTTTAATTATAACATGCAATGAACAACGATATATTTTCTTCGGTAGACAATTATATAGCTAAACTATTCAACCCTGCAGACGCAGCGCTGGAAAATACAGAAGCCGAAATAGAAAAAGAAAACATACCACAAATTAGTGTTTCGCCCAACCAGGGAAAGTTTCTGCACTTGCTGGCGAAACTTTGCAATGCAAAAAAGATTCTGGAGATAGGAACATTGGGTGGTTATAGTACAATATGGATGGCAAGGGCATTACCCAACAACGGAAAATTGATTACACTTGAGCTGGAACAACATCATGCAGATGTTGCGCAAAAAAATATAGCAGCAGCAGGACTTGCAAATATTGTTGACATAAGACTGGGCAAAGCAATTGATCTGTTGCCGAAACTGGTAGCAGAAGGCGCCGGCCCTTTTGATATGATTTTTATTGATGCCGATAAACCGCCATACACAGAATATTTTGAATGGGCATTAAAACTATCAAGGCCGGGCACATTAATTATTGCAGACAATGTTATCCGGGATGGTAAAGTGCTCGACCCAAATTGTGAAGACCCAATGGTAAAAGGCGCACAACGTTTTAATAAAGCGCTATCCGCCAATACATCTGTTACTGCTACTATTCTGCAAACTGTAGGATCGAAAGAATATGATGGTATGGCGCTGGCTATTGTAAATTAATTTAGTTGAATGGTTTTAAACAAACCAATTGCTTTGTTGTTACACTGAGAAATATTTTATTATCAGCATAAACAGCAATCAAACATGTACAACCTAAAAATTATTATTGCCAGCACAAGACCCGGAAGAAAAGGCCCTTCAATTGCAAAATGGATATATGACAAAGCGCTTACGCATGCCGCATTTAATGTAGAGCTGCTTGATCTTGCTGAAATAAATCTTCCCTTTCTTGATGAACCCGAACACCCAAGATTAAAAAAGTATCATCACGAACATACAAAGAAATGGAGTGCTACTATTGACAGCGCAGATGCTTTTATTATGGTAACGCCGGAATACAATTTCAGCATGCCCGCTACTTTAAAAAATGCGCTTGATTTTCTTTTCCAGGAATGGGGTAAAAAGCCGGTAGCATTTGTAAGCTATGGGGGCATGTCTGGCGGTATTCGCTCAGTGCAAACCCTTAAACAGGTTGTTACCACTTTAAAAATGATGCCGCTTCCCGAATCTATAGCCCTGCCCTTTTTTACAAAGCATATTGATGAAAACGGCGTATTTAAAGGAGATGAACAACTTGATAAAAGTGCTTCAGCTCTGTTAAAAGAACTTGAATCGTGGACGGGTGCCTTAAAAACAATACGCACCACTGTTTAATTTATTGGTATTTTAAACAAAATAACCGGCTAATATATGCCGGTTATTTTTTTGTCATTATTATTCGTGCTATAAGACAATTTTTTTTCGAAACTACGTTGAATAGCTACGTCAACAATCCCAAAACGTTTAAACGCTCTATTATGACTTATCGGATCTTAATTATTGCCTGCTTTATCTCTTCAATTGGCTATTCGCAAAACAAAAAATTTACATTCAAACTGGGTACAGAATATGAGCTACCCAGGAGAACAGAAGAGCTTGCCTTTTTTGGAAACGACCAGGATGGCATTGTAAACCTTTCACTAAAAAAAGAGGAACTGAATATTGTAAGGTTTGATGCACAATCTTTACGCAAAACCAGCGAAAAAGTGATAGAACTCCCTGAAGTAACTAAGAATTTCAACAGCGAGGAAGTAGCTATCATGAAAAACAATTACTACTGGCTGCACAGCGATTGGGATAAAGACAATGAAAAAGAAATGCTATTTTATGATAAAATAGATGTTGCCACCGGAAAGATAACCGAACCCAACAAGAAAATGTTTGAAACTACAAAACTTGGCGGAACATCAGCATTACTTACAGGATTTTACCGGTATAAAGTGGATGGCAAATACCAGTTTAGTTATGATATAGATCAAACTAAATTACTGGTAAGCTATCGTTTGTACCCACTGGTTAAAAACGACAAAAAAAATTACGACAAACTTGGCGTACAGGTTTTTGATGAACACATGAATAAACTATGGGGAAGAGAATTTACTATGCCATATACAGAAGCCATTATGGACAATTCTGATTTCTCTGTTGATTCTAAAGGCAATGCTTACCTGCTTAGCAAAGTTTACGATAATGATTCAAGAAAAGAAAAAGACAAAGCTACCGGCAAACCAGCTTATCATTTTGAAGTGTTTAAGTTTGAAAAAGATTCAAAAGAGATTAAACGCACTTCAGTTTCTGTAGGCGATTATTTTATTAAACAGCCTTCTCTTATTGAAGATGCTACCCACAATATGATTATTGCCTGCACATACAGCAAGAAGAATGGCACTAATGGCACTGATGGTGTTTTTCTTTGTATGGTAGACCAGGATGGGAAAGTGGTAAAATACAAAAACGGGTTCTACGAATTCCCCCTTGCAGAATTAGAGAAATTTGAATCTGCAAGATCAAAAAGAAAAATGGAAAAGAAAGACGATTACGAAGCACCCGATCTTACTGTAAGAAATGTAGTAATTGGAAGCGATGGTGGCGTTTTTATTGCCTGCGAAGAATTCAGGGTTGAAAACAATTCATACATGGATGGACAGGGGCACTGGCATTCTTATATTACGTATTATTATGAGGATATGCTTGGTATGAAGATAAATTCTTCCGGCGCATTTGAGTGGTTGAGAAAAATTCCTAAAAAACAAAAAGGTGGTGCTGGCAGGGGCGGAATGAGTTTTACTTTGATTGCTGATGAAACAGGGTACCACTACCTGTACCTCGATAATAAGAAAAACATGGAAATGGAAGAAGATGATGTTCCAAAATACCATGTAGATGGCAAAGGCGGACAGGTTGTAGTAGCTACATTAGATGAAAAAGGTACACTCACAAAAGAACTATTGTTTGATACAAGAGAAGAAGACATAAAAGTGTACCCTGCAGACTTTAGCAGGATTAATGGCAACCAGTTTATTGGCAGGGCCAGAATTAAAAAAAACCTGTTTCAACCATTATTGATCACTGTAAAATAATACATTCATATCCAATTATTGAAGCGGCCTGCATTTGTTGCAGGCCGCTTTTTATTTAAGGTTACATCAATTAGCAAATCATCAAGCATAAGCCTCATTTCATCAAAGAAGAAATTTATCCTTTGTTTCCTATACTTTCTTTGTTACTGACAAAGATGTTCATCAACATCAGTTTTAATAACCTTAATACTTATTGTATGTTACAGCGTATCATTAAACGAGGCTTTCCTGCATCTTTCCTGATGCTTACCTTTTCTGTGTTACTGTTTTCATTTTCAAACAAAATGGGTGGGGACAGTTTTGAAGTGTACATTGGCAAAAAGCTGATGTTTCAGCAATATGTAACCCGCGGCGAGGCCGTTAAAAGCCTGCAGCTTGAGCAATCTGATTACAACAATGAAATTGAAGTGTATTACAGTCATTGTGGTGCTACCGGCACAAGCAGGGTTATCAGCATAAGAGACGGACAAAACAAGGTGCTTAAAGAATGGCGTTACCAGGATACACCCAGCGCAAAATCAAGTATGGCATGCAATGTAAAAGATGTAGTTGGTCTTCAAAAATTAAGCAACGGCGGCACACTGAACCTCTACTATACTTCTCATGAATTGCCAAATGGCAGATTACTTGCCAGCATATATATACCTGCAGGCGTAAAATCAACACGCTAGAACCATAGTTTTTTGTTTTTACTCATTGCGGCATCGTTATAAATGATGCTGCAATGTTTTTTATCAATTATTTTAAAGTTGCGATTGCGTTGGTTATTTATTTCCGGCTATTTTTACGGCACCATAATAAAACCGGAACAATGATTAAAAATGTAAGCATCCTTAAAACAGAAATACTTTCAAACAACTGGTATACGCTCAGAAAGATTACTTATGAATACGATCAAAAAAACGGCAAACACCAGGTACAAACAAGAGAAGCATATGATCGTGGCAATGGCGCTACCATTCTTTTGTACAACAAAGAAAACAAAACGGTTATTTTAACTTACCAGTTCAGGTTGCCAACTTTTATTAACGGCAATACAGATGGCATGCTGATAGAAGCCTGTGCCGGTTTGCTTGATAAAGACAATCCGGAAGATTGCATAAGAAGGGAAACAGAAGAAGAAACAGGTTATAAAATTACTGATGTAAAAAAAGTGTTTGAAGCATATATGTCGCCAGGTTCTGTTACAGAAATACTTTATTTTTTTGTTGCTGCATATACTGCTTCAATGAAAATAAGTGAAGGTGGCGGCGTAGAACACGAGCAGGAAAACATAGAAGTGCTGGAACTTGCATTTGAAAAGGCCATGCAAATGATTACTGATGGCTCAATTAAAGATGCTAAAACAATTATGCTCTTGCAATATGCAAAACTCAATAATCTTGTTTGAGCCTAATGAAATTTACAATAAAAAGACCTTTTTATCCCGCGATAAAAAGGTCTTTGTTTTTGATTGAGATTGTAACCGTCCAAATATAATTGAGCTGTGTTATTAATATCCGTAAACAATACTCTGTTTAAACTCTGCCAGTTCTTTTGTGTAAAAAAGGTCCTGTTGCGCAGGTTGTATACCCTTTGCTTTTGCAGATAATGCGGAAATCATTTTGTTATGACGGATGTTTTCTGCTTTGGTCAATGTTGTTTCGCTACCATTTCCTTCAAAGAAATAATGCGTAGCAATAAACTTCTTCACGTGATCCCTGCTTTCTTCCGGCAGATAAGATTGCAATGCCCAGAAATTATGGCTGCCAGATTTACGAATGGCTGAATTTACAGGGCCGGGGCCACAATTGTAAGCAGCCATTACAAGCAACCAGTCGCCATATTCAGTATATAAATCACGCAGGTATAAAGCAGCGGCATTGGTGCTTTTTACAAACTGCTTGCGTTCATCATTACGGGCAGAAACTTTAAGGCCGAGTATTTTTGCAGTTTCAGGCATCAATTGCCATGGGCCAACAGCGCCAACACGTGAAACAGCCGTAGGTTTTAATTCTGATTCTATTACTGCAAGATATTTTAGCTGCAGCGGAAGTTTGTACTTAGCAAATACAAGGTCCATTGTTTTAAATGGGGCTTTGCTTCTTTCTTTAATTTCCAGCAACTCGTCGTTGTTCTTCTTTATGTAATTGTTTACAAACTTAACAGCGTTCTTATTAAGCTTTACTTTATTTATAGCAGGTGCTGGCACCATACATGCTATAGCATCATCATCATCTGATAAATCCCTGTTCTGCGGGTGCTGATAGCTGGTAAAAGGAATAGCCGTGAATAAAAGCAAATGACCACCAAATACAGCTTTCGAAAAGGTAGAATTCAACATTGTTTTTAGTTTTAAAGTAAAACAATGCCGACCCTGAAGATTTGGATTGTGAAATGGGTAAACAGTAAATCAGAGGAATATTGGCAGAAGTGCAGTAAAGTATCCGGGGGTACGGTCAACAAGGTTTTTCAGTGAAACCGGGGTACTGCACTATAGCATTTGATTATGCTAACAGGGTCAAAGATATATTCCGGATCCGGTAAATCATAGCATTTACTACTCAGGAAATCTACGATTCTGGCATAACTATAGCTATATCACTACTTTAGAAAATAAGAAATTTTATCTCTAAAACCAGTTTTCGTAGTTTTACTTCAATTGTTTTTAAGAGCTTAAGCTTAGTCATTAAAGAGAGTATACAACCTGTTTTTAAAATACGCAAATACAACTTCTATAAATGAAAAGAACAGAGGCTGGAATAAGGCAGCATTTTTTGGCTGGCGGAGGAGAAATGGGCAAGCTAACCAGGGAAAAAGATTGGAGTAATTCTGTATTAGGCAGTACTGATGAATGGCCTCAAAGCCTTAAAACAACCTTAGGCATTATACTCAATTCAAAATTCCCCATGTTTCTTTTTTGGGGAAAAGAACTGACTTGCTTTTATAACGATGCTTACCGGCCAAGCCTTGGCACTAATGGAAAACATCCCAATATATTAGGGATGGCTGCCAAAGATGCATGGCCCGAAATATGGAGCATAATAAGCCCTTTAATAAAACAGGTGCTTGCAGGTGGTGAAGCTACCTGGAGCGAAGATCAGCTCATCCCTATTTACAGAAATGGTAAAATAGAAGACGTTTATTGGACATTCAGCTACAGCCCTGTTGTTGATGAGTCAGAAAAAGTTGCAGGTGTATTTGTAACCTGTACAGAAACTACATCAAAAATTGTTTCTTTAAAAAAAATGGCAGAAAGCGAAAGAAACTTTCGCACATTGATTGAAGAATCTCCCATAGCTGCTTCTGTTATTAAAGGCAAAGATTTTATCATAGAAATTGCAAACGATGCCTGCCTCGAAATGTGGGGCCGTAACAAAAGCATTATCGGCAAAAAAATAACAGATGTATTTCCAGAGTTAATAGATCAAAATTACCTCTCTATATTAAGAGATGTGTATGAAACCGGAATAAGCTACGAAGGCAAAGAAAATGCTGCTACTCTTATAAAAAACGGTGAACTCAAAAAAATCTATGTAAACTTTATTTATAAAGCTCTTAAAGATGAAAATGGCGATATAACAGGCATTTTATCAATGGGGTATGATGTTACAGAACAAGTAACCAACCGGCAGCAGCTTAAAGAGCTGGAAGAACGTACAAGGCTTGCTATTGATGCAAACGAAATTGGGTTTTACGATGTAGATCTTATAACCGGCGATGTTGTTTTTTCTGATAAAATGCACCAGATATATGGCTCGGAAGAAGTTCTTCCAAAAGAGGCATATACCAATATGATACATCCCGATGATTTGGAACAACGAAAAAGGGCGCATGAAAAAGCATTGGAAACCGGCAAACTGGAATACCAGTACAGGATAATACAAAAAAATGGATCGATACGATGGATAGATTCTCACGCCAAGCTATATTATAATAGCGAAGGTGTTGCCATAAGAAGAATAGGAACTATACAAGATATAACAGAACAAAAAATATTGTCATCGGCAATTGAAGAAGCGGAAAGAAAATTCCGCAATACTGTTATGCAAGCCCCGGTTGGAATTGTATTGCTGAAAGGGCCTCAGTTTGTAGTAGAAATGGCCAATGCTAATTACCTGCAACTGGTAGACCAAAAAGAAGAAGCATTTGTAGGCAAACCACTCTTTGATTCATTGCCCGAAGTAAAAGAAATAGTAGACCCTCTTTTAACGAATGTATTAAAAACAGGTATCCCTTATTATGCAGATGAGTTGCAGATAAGCCTTAAACGTTTCGGAAAAATAGAACCCTGTTATTTCAATCTTGTATACCAGCCATTGCGTGAAAGCGACGGAACCATTAGCGGCGTTATGGCTGTAGCAAATGAAGTAACTAAACAGGTAGAAGCAAAACATGCGCTAAAAGAAAATGAAGAAAAGTTCAGCAATATTGTGATACATGCCCCTGTGGCAATGACCATATTCAGGGGAAGGGATTACGTAATAGAAGTTGCCAATAATGCAATGCTAAAAAATATATGGCGAAAAGAAGCACATGAAGTTTTGGGCAAAAAAGTATTGGAAGTTTTTCCGGAATTGTTTGATCAAAAATACCCGGCTTTACTTGAAAAAGTTATTACCACCGGCATACCCCATCGCGAAATAGAATCGGTAGTGTATGTGCAGGGAAATGATGGCATGAAAAAATTTTATCTTGATTTTGAATACCTGCCATTGTTTGAAAATGATAACAGCGTATCGGGTATAATGATAACCGTAAACGATGTTACTTCAAAAGTAGAAGCAAGGTTGCTGCTTGAAGATGCTGAAGAACGCTTACGACTGGCCGCAGAAGGAACAGGGCTTGCCACATGGGATCTTAACCTGCAAACAAGGAGCATTATATACTCACCGAAACTGGCTTCAATTTTCGGTTACCCGGAAGATACAATACTCACCCATCCGCAAATGCGTGAGCACATACACCCAGATGATATACAAACCATAGTTGAACCAGCTTTTGAGAAAGCTTTACAAACAGGCATGTACCTGTACGAAGCAAGGGTTGTTCATCCAGATAAATCCGTTCACTGGATACGTACGCAGGGAAAAGTTATGTTTGATGAAAACAAACAACCCATAAGAATGCTGGGCACTATGCGTGATATTACTGCTCAAAAAATAAATGAAGAAGATGTACAGCGACTGGCGGCAATTGTTCAGTCTTCAGAAGATCCTATCATTAGCAAAAGAATTGATGGCATTATTACTTCCTGGAACGATGCAGCGCAAAGAACCTTTCAGTATACAGCAGAAGAAATGATTGGCCAGTCTATTTTAAAACTTATACCCAAGGATAAATACAACGAAGAAACTTTAATAATAGACAAACTGAAAAAAGGAGAAAGGATAGAACATTTTGAAACAAAGCGCATGGCCAAAGACGGTAGCTTAATAGACATATCTCTTACCATTTCTCCACTAAAAAACAGCGAAGGACAAGTAATCGGCGCTTCTAAAATAATCAGGGATATAACAAAACAAAAAATTGCAGAAAGGCTTGTCAACGAGAGTGAACAAAAATTTCGCCTGCTGGCAGATTCTATGCCGCAATTTATATGGACGAGTGACCCTAATGGAACCCTTAATTACTTCAGCAAAACTGTGTACGATTATTCTGGTCTTTCTCTAAATGATATTAATAATAACGGGTGGCTGCAAATTGTACATCCCGAAGACAGGGAAGAAAATATAAAACAATGGATGCATTCTATAAAAACAGGCGAACCATTTTTATTTGAACACCGTTTTAAGCGGCACGATAATGAATACCGCTGGCAATTGAGCCGCGCCATTCCTCAAAGAGATGAAAATGGCAACATCCAGATGTGGGTAGGTACAAGCACAGATATTGATGAAATAAAAAAACACGACCAGCAGAAAGATGATTTCATTAAAATGGCCAGCCACGAATTAAAAACGCCTGTTACAACTATTAAAGGCTACGTGCAGTTGCTCTTAAAAATGAACAGCAGCGAAAAAGATCCTTTCCTGGCAAGCTCTTTATTAACGATAGATAAACAGGTTTATAAACTTACAAAGCTGATTACAGACTTGCTGGATGTAACAAAAATTGAAACCGGCAGCCTTCAGTTGAATAAAGAAAATTTTCCTTTTGCAGAAATAGTAAAAGAAACAGCAGAAGAACTTGAAACAACTTTGCAATCGCATAAAATTATTTTTCAACGGCACGCAAACCCTGTAATTTATGCCGATAAAGACAGGGTAACACAGGTTATTATAAATCTTTTCACAAACGCAATTAAATATTCGCCCAAGGCAACAGAAATTTTTGTTGATATTTTTACTGAAGGCGCAAATGTTATTTTAGCTGTAAAAGATTATGGCATTGGCATATCAAAAGAAGATTTGCCAAGAGTGTTTGAACGTTTCTATCGTGCAGCAGGGAAAGATGAAAAAACGTTTCCTGGTTTTGGCATTGGCCTTTTTATTGTAAATGAAATTGTATTATTGCACGAAGGAAAAATATGGGTTGAAAGCGAGAAAGACAAAGGATCTGTATTTTATGTATCATTGCCGATAAGCAAACAATAAAATTTATTTTTTTGTATGAAGCAGGCTGTGGATGTATTACTACTGGATGACGACAAAGACATTTGCGTAATGGTGGAATCCATTTTACAGTTTGCATTGTATAAAGTACATTCATTTTCTTCTCCTGCGCAATTGCCCGAACTATTAACTACTTATAATCCACGGCTACTGCTGATGGATATGTTGCTTTCAGGAACAGATGGCCGCGATATCTGTAAGAAAATAAAAACAGACCCAACAACCAGTCACATAAAAGTTATAATGATGTCGGCACACCCCGATGCCGATAAAAGTTGCCGCGAAGCCGGCGCAGACGATTTTATTTCCAAGCCATTTGATATGGATGTTTTTATTGAGAAAGTAAGACAGGTGCTAGCCTAGCTGTGAACTAAAAACTATTAGCTTTTAGTTGATAGGTATAAGAATATCAGTATCGCATAATAAATGCTTAATGTTCCTACGGAACATTTGATGAGTAGAACCCAATTAAATAATTTATGGCTTTAGCCAAACCAACTTATTAGGCTAAAGCCGGCTGGCAAAAATCCACTTATACCCCGGCCTAAAGGCGCGGGGTTAATAAAGAACTGAATTTAGCCTTACAATAAATAGCCGCAGATTCGCAGATTGATCAGCATACATATGCTGTACAATAGTACGCTTGTACTGAATATGATTTTTAAAAAATTAATAACCACGGTGACACGGAGAAGCACAAAGGGGCTTTAAGGATTAATTACGAAGACGCTAAGATTTTTCAATACGATTAATGATAAAATCTCTCTTAAGGCGATACACAGAGGCATCTTCGATGCAATTTGTTTTAAATCCTATAATCCTTTAATCCAACAAATCCTGGTTCAGACAATTAATCGCTAATAGCTAACAGCTTGTAACTTGCAGCTTGTAGCTAACAACTAACAACTCCTGGCTACTTCGCTCTTTTCATTAAATCATCTCTGGTAATGCTTATCATACGACCAATAGGTTTTCCATTGCGATAGGTAATGGCCCGCATCAGCACTGCATCTTTGGGAACAACAACAGAACTGTTTGCATAACGCGGATAAAAATTATCTGGAAATGAATTGTCGAAACTATAATACACGTCAAGTCCTTCAATTTCATTTTCAAAATCTACCTTCAGCCCGGCGGCGGTGTCTTTAGTTACTTTTATTAATGGATCATACATGCCAGGTGAATATTTTATACCTGCCATGTTATAACGATCGAAATGTTTTTCTGTACGGGCGGCAAAATCGTTCCAATTCTTTTTACTTGCGGGGCTCCATACAGATTCTGCAGTGGCAAATGCCCTGGGCCAAATCATATATTGCAGGTGGCGCATATTGTATACTTGTTCTGTCCACAGATTTGCCTGCCCGCCTTTTATTAATTTTTCATCCACGCCTTCTGGTACCGGGTTAAATTCGTAAGCAGTTTTTAACCGCAGCGATGCATATACAGGAGGTTCAATAGCAGCATCGCCCTGCATATAATCCAGGTAAGCAAAAGTAGTTGGGCTCATTACTACTTCATGTCCTTGTTTGGTAGCCTCTATCCCACCCTTTATACCACGCCAGCTCATTACAGCCGCATTGGGTGCAAGTCCGCCATCAAGAATTTCGTCCCAGCCTATCAGTTTTTTTCCTTTTGATTCGACAATTTTTGCAACTTTTTTTACGAAGTAGCTCTGTACTTCATCAAGGTTTTTTAAACCCTCTTTTTTCATAAGCGCTTTAATGGCATCATTTTTTTCCCAGAAATTTCTCGCTGTTTCATCTCCACCCATATGTATGTATTCAAAAGGAAACAATGCTGCCACTTCTGTAAACACTTTGTCTAAAAACGTATATACTTTGTCGTTAGCCGGACAAAGTGTATTGTCTACCAGTCCATAAAAATGTCCTTTGGGCGGCCATATCATAAACTGTTCACCAGAATTAACTTTATAAGTACCGGGTGTGCAACTTAGTTCAGGATAAGAAGCAAGTGCTGCAAGGCTATGCCCGGGTACATCAATCTCTGGCAGGATATTTATAAATTGATTTTTTGCGTACGTTACCAGTTCTTTTATATCATCCTGTGTAAAGAAACCGCCATAATTGCGGGGCTCATCGGGAGTTGGATCAGAAAATTTATTAAAAGTGCCTGTTTTCTTAACGTTCCATGCACCAACCGAAGTAAGTTTTGGATAGCTTTTTATTTCAATTCTCCATCCCTGGTCATCCGTTAAATGAAGGTGCAGAAGATTAAATTTATAACGGGCCATTTCATCAATAAACTCTTTTACTTCTGCAACAGTAAAAAAATGCCTTGATACATCAAACATCAATCCTCTCCATGCAAACCGCGGATAATCGTTAATCTCAACAGCGGGTATCGCCCATACTGTATTTGCAACAGTTCTTTTGCTTTCTATTGCTGCAGGAAATAATTGCAGCAAAGTTTGAACACCATAAAATATACCTGCGGGATCGGAAGCAGTTATTACTACACCATCTTTGCCAGACTTTAACATGTACTGTTCTTTGTTTACAGTTTTGTCGCTGGTTATTTTCAGCTTAATGGCACCCGTAGATGAAGAAATTCCATTTCTAATTACAACAGCGCTGCCTGTAGCGGCTTCAAGTCTTTTACTCAACCATGCTGCCACATTTACACATGCACCGTCTGTTTCAATTACAGGTGCAGAAGGGAGTGTAAAATTTCCCTCGAGGCGTTGAAGGCTTACAGGTTGTGGTATTAATGCAATTTCCGGAGAAGGCGACTGCGCAAATAATAAATGTACAGAGACAAAAATAGCAGTAGCTAACAAAAAGGTTCTTTTCATAATTTTCAGCGTTATGTGCAAAGAAAAGGAATTAAGAAACAATACAAGCCTGTTTTGAAGTATAATGACATGGAGCAATAGCTATTTTCTCTTCACAATTCACCACCCGTTAACAATAATTAACGCTCCTGTTTTATTACTAGTTTTTAACTTGTATCTATTAAATCGAATCACTCACACAAAAAAAACAACATGAAAAAATTATTGATTGCAGCAGCAATGCTTATTGCCACCACAGGCGTTTTTGCACAGGCACAACAACCGGCGGCCAAAAAAGATGCAAAAACTACAACAGCTACAGCTACAAAAAAAGAAGCAGCGGCTACTACGGCCAAACCTGCAACTACAGCAGCTAAACCTGCAACAACAGCGGCCGGCCCTACTAAAAAAGATGGTACTGCAGATATGCGTTACAAAGCAAATAAAGACGCTGCAAAACCAGCACCAGCCGGCCCTACTAAAAAAGATGGCACTGCAGATATGAGGTATAAGGCAAATAAAGACGCTGCAACTAAAGATGCCACAAAAAAGAAAAGCTAAGGCATAAAATAGTATTTCAATAAACCCCTTTCTTAAGAAGGGGTTTATTTTTTGCCATAGAGGCCAAAAAAATTGCAATTAACCCTGTAAAATTTTATCAATTGTAAAAAAACAAAAGCAGCTTGTTTGTATGATAGCTTAAATCCTATATTTGCGTACACTCAAAAACTGACAAAGCAAATGAAAACCTTCATCGTTCCTACTGACTTTTCCGACACATCAAAAAATGCTGCTCGTTTTGCAGCTAGGCTTGCAGAAAATATCCCGGGTTCGCAAATAATATTGTACAATGTTTTTGACAAGATTGACACCTCCAGCAGCGACGGTTCTGTTGTTTACAACGATCATGAAAGCCGCAGGAAAATTATGGAGCTTGCCCTGGAAAGTGTAAAAACAGAAATGTTGCAGGTAGCACCGCTTGCAAACATCAGTGCTTATGCAGAAGAAGAAAGTTCTTTTATTGATAGCCTTGAAAGACTGGCCCGCCATAAAGAAGCCAGCTTAATTATTATGGGCATTACAGGTGCAACACGCCTTGCACAAATTTTTATTGGCAGCAATACATTAAACATGGTTAATAAAAATGTTTGCCCTGTTATGATTGTTCCTCCTGATGCAGAATTTACCGGAATTAAAAACGTAGCATTTACATCAGATTTTAAAGATGTAGAAAAAACAACCCCTGCAAAAGCACTCAGAGAAGTGCTTGATATTTTTAATCCGTTTATACACGTGGTAAATGTAGACAGTGAGCATTATGTTGAGCTTACTGAAGAATACAAGGCCGAACGTGCAAAACTGGAACAAATACTAACTGGCTACGATAAAGAATATTATTTTATGCGCCAGTACGATTTTATAGAGGCCATTAACCAGTTTGTGGCGGATTATAAAATAGATATGATTTTTGCAGTTCCCAAAAACCATTCTTTTCTTGGCGGATTATTTAAAAGCAGTCATACAAAAAAACTAGCTTATCACAGCCATGTTCCGCTGGTAGCTATTCATGAATAGTTATATTGTTCAGAACAAAGACCTTACGCCATTTAATTATCAGATTAATGGCATTACAGTATAAGATTTTCCTCCCCGTAAAGCGTTATCTTTACGGGGATTTTTATTTATGCGCTTTGCCTTACACAGAACAGCTTATATCTTCAGTTTTGCCGGCCTAACACTACCGGCCAATTTTTATATTCCCGATTAAGTCTTCTTACATCCAGTTACTGAATCGCAAGGCGAAGGCTTTGAACGCTTTTATTTATCGTTTTAATTAAAAAATTTATGTCAAAAGATACATTACAGTTACAGGTTAGTTCAGAAATAGGCACTTTACGACGATTACTGGTGCATAGCCCCGACAGTGGCATTGGTAAAGTTGTTCCATCTAAAGCACAAGACTGGCTTTTTGAAGATATTGTACACCTTGATACCATCAGGAAAAAAGAATACGACTTCTATACCAAAATACTCCTGTACTTTCTTGATCCGCAAAAAATAAAAGGCAAACTAAAAGAAATTGATGGCACCAGGGCCAAACGTGATTTCTATAAACCTGACAATGAAAAATTCTTTAAATCGGATAAAGTAATTGAACTGCAATGGCTGCTGGCAGACCTATTGATTAACCAGGAAATAAAAATGAAGTTAACGGCTTCCGTTTGCGCTATTGAAGGCTGCTCTTATGAAATGCAAAATGAACTGCTGAATGTTTCTCCTGTACAATTGGCAAAAACTTTTATCAGCGGTACATTAAGCAATGACAGGATGATCTTTGCCCCTATTCCCAATTTTATTTTTACAAGGGATATTGGCATTGTCATCAACAATTTTGTATTGCTGAACAAACCCGCAAAAAAAGCCAGGACACGTGAGGCATTGCTGGCCAAATACATATTCTTTAACCATCCTTTATTTAAAGAATACCACGATAATATTATTGAAATACCCGATACTTTTCATCATTTCTTATTGCCAAAAGAAGGCGACGACCATAAAGTAACATTAGAAGGCGGCGATGTAATGGTGGTAAGCAAAGATCACCTGCTGATTGGGGTTAGTGAACGCACCACAATGGAAGCAGCTCACCAGGCTATAAAAATTTTGTTTGAAAAAAATGTGGTTAAGAAAATAAGCATTGTAAAAATTCCAAAGAAAAGGGATTATATGCATATTGATACTGTTTTTACACAGGTAAAAAGAAATGTGTGGGTAATGCTTGGAAATTTTTCTAAGAAAGCTGCTAAAATGGAAAACGCAGATCCAATACAACGTGTACTGGAAGAAAAAAAGAAAGACGAAAAATTAACGGTTATTCAATTTAAAAAGAAAGACATCGCTAACCCAAAATATTTTGACAACCTTGAAGATTTGCTGACAGACATCAGTGAAAATGATTTGAGCTGCGAAGAAAAAGTAAAATTCATTTATTCTGGCAACAATGAATTTCCTTTTGATGCAAGAGAACAATGGACAGACTCCTGCAACTTGCTGGCCTTAAAAGAAGGTGTGGTGCTTGGCTACGACCGCAACGACAGAACAGTAGATGCATTTAAAGAAAACGGCTTTAACGTTATTCATGCGCATGAACTGATTGAAAAACTTGAATCGGACGAACTGGATGCAACCAAAATAAAAGACACACTTATACTAATGCCTTCTGCAGAATTATCCAGGGCAAGAGGCGGGTTTCATTGCATGAGTATGCCTTTGCTTAGGGATGAAATCTAATTTATAATTGCTGATTACTTGATTTAGAGATTTTGTGATTTCTTTTTTCTTGGATACTATATAAATTACAAAATCGCCAAATCCCGAAATCACAAAATGTATTTTGCTATGAGCCTTCAAACAACTTCTCATCTATTAATGATACGACCGGTTAATTTTGGTTTTAATGCCGAGACTGCCGTTAACAATGCTTTCCAGGTAGCAGGCAAAGACGATGGTGCACAGGAAAAAGCAAAAAAAGAATTTGATGATTTTGTAAATCTCCTTCAGCAAAACGGCGTAGATGTAACAGTTGTAAATGATACGGTTCAACCACATACGCCAGATTCAATATTTCCCAATAACTGGATTTCATTTCATGATGATGCGAGTATTGTATTGTACCCAATGTTTGCAGTTAACCGCAGGCAGGAAAGAAAACCAGGTGTAATTGATGCTATTGGCAATAAATTTAAAACCGGTAAAACAATTGATCTTACTGCCAATGAAAAAGAAAATGCTTTTTTAGAAGGAACAGGCAGTATGGTGCTGGACAGAGAAAACAAAATTGCTTACGCATGCATTTCTCCCCGCACAGATTTTTTTGTACTGGCAGATTTTTGCGACCAGATGGGTTATACAGCAGTTTCATTTGATGCTTTTGATGAAAAAGGAAACGCTATTTATCATACCAATGTAATGATGTGTGTGGCTGATAAGTATGTTGTTATTTGCATGGATTCAATTGCGGCGCAGCATGAAAAAGAAGAAGTAGCAGCTTCAATAAAAAAAACCGGAAAGGAAATGATTACCATTTCTTTTGACCAGATGAACCATTTTGCAGGCAACATGCTACAGGTAAATAATGATAAGGGTGAAATGCTATTGGTAATGTCTTCACAGGCGTATAACTCCTTAACAAAAGAACAGGTAGAGAAATTAAATGCTTACAATAAAATAATCCATTCTCCCCTTACTACTATTGAAACCAACGGCGGCGGTAGCGCAAGGTGCATGATGGCCGAAGTGCATTTGCCTCTAAAATAATCTTCCACAGCGCATTAATATCTTTTCACCACATAGACACAATAGGCACATAGCATCACAATAGAAACACCTATGTGCTTCTATATTTCTATGATTCTATGTGGTAAAGAAATAACAGTACTTCATCAAGCTTTTTGATAAACAACGTATATTTATAAACAAACAAATACAGTATGCGTTTCCATGCATCCCGAGAATTTGCAGAAAAAATGGATAAAAAAGATCCGCTAAAGAAATTCAGGAAGCAATTTCTTTGCCCGGAATACAAGGGAAAGAAAGCAATTTATTTTTGCGGCAATTCACTGGGCCTTCAGCCAATTAAAACTGCAAAAGCTATTAAGCAGGAACTAAAAGACTGGAAAAATCTTGCCATTGGGGGCTACCTTTCTGCAAAGAACCCTTGGCTATTTTACCACGAAAATTTTAAAACCACGCTTTCTGCATTAATGGGTTGCCGCAAAGATGAAGTAACCGTGATGAATGCGCTTACTGTTAACCTGCATTTGTTATTGCTATCGTTTTATAAACCTTCTGCAAAAAGATACAAGGTTATTATGGAAGCAGGCGCATTCCCCAGTGACCAATATGCAATTGAAACACAGGTAAAATTTTACGGACATGATGCCAATGATGCTATTATAGAAATCGCTCCGCGTAAAGGAGAAAAAACTTTGCGTACAGAAGATATAATTGAAACAATAGAAAAAAACAAAGAAAGCCTGGCACTCGTATTAATGGGTGGCATTAATTATTACACAGGCCAGTTGTATGATATTAGTTCAATAACTGCAGCAGCACAAAAAGCAGGTGCTATTGCCGGGTTTGATCTTGCACATGTTGCAGGTAATGTACCTATGGAGCTGCACAAGTGGAATGTTGATTTTGCTGTGTGGTGTTCTTATAAATACCTGAATGCCGGCCCCGGTGCAGTAAGCGGTATTTATATACATGCAAAACATGCGGGCAATACAAAAACAAATAGATTAGGCGGATGGTGGGGCAATGCAGAAAGCACACGTTTTAAAATGAAGAAAGGGTTTAAACCCAAAGCAAGTGTGGATGGATGGCAACTTAGCACTGCACAGGTGTTTAATATGGTGGCATTAAAAGCATCGCTGCAAATATTTGAAGAAGCCGATATTAAGAACCAGCGCAAAAAAAGCATATTGCTAACTGCCTATCTTGAATATTTATTAAAGCAGTTGCCCAACATAAAATTTGAAATCATTACTCCCGAAGATCCTTTACAACGTGGGGCACAATTAAGTTTATATTTTAAAGAGAAAGGAAAAGAAATTCATAAAGCACTTACAAGTAAAGGTGTTATTGTAGATTACCGCGAACCTGGTGTAATCCGCGTAGCCCCGGCACCGTTATACAATTCGTTTAAGGAAGTGTATAGGTTTTGTGAGATTGTTAGAAGCTGTTAGCGGTTAGCTTTTAGCTGTTAGCCCTTGGCTTACGTTTAAAGACTGCTTACAAACACAAATGAGCCCTGCATAAAACAACTATGAACTCACGAACCAGGAACTGACGATCACGCCTCACCGTTTACGACTATTGACTAAAGACTAAGAACTATAGACTATTTTTCCTTCCCTTCGCTCATTGGTACAAAAGAAAAATTGGCAAAAGACTCTTCGGTAGTAGTTCCATCAGCTTGTTTGGTAAGGCGCAGCATTGTTTGAGATCCATTTCTTGTATCACCAAACGGAACAACCATTTTACCACCTGTTTTTAATTGGCTTATTAATTTGGGGGGAATGATGGGCGCAGCAGCAGTAATAATTACTTTATCAAATGGTGCATAGGTAGGCAGGCCTTCGTATCCATCGCCATAAAAAAATTTAAGGTTGTTGTACTTTTTTATAAAGTTGAATTTCCTGTTATGGTCAAACAATTGTTTTTGCCGTTCTATTGTATACACCTGTGCACCCATTTCTGCAAGCACACTGCATTGGTAAGCGCTGCCGGTACCAATTTCAAGAATTTTTTCAAATGGTTTTATATCCAGTAACTGGGTTTGATAAGCTACAGTATACGGTTGAGAAATAGTCTGCCCAACAGCAATAGGAAATGCCCTGTCTTCATATGCTACTTCATCAAATGCTGAATCAAGAAAAAAATGACGCGGAATAGCCATCATAGCATCCAGCACCCTTTCATCTGTAATACCCTTTTCCTTTAGTTGGTCAATCAGTTTTTTTCTTAACCCTTTATGACGGTAAGTATCTTCATACATTCTCATAGCGCTTGCAAGATAGTTGATTAGTTGATTGGTTGATCAGTTGACCAGGGCAAGCAATTCCATACGGCCATAAAATTTGCTTTACAAATCAGTCGGGTAAACCATCAACAAATTACCATTCAACTGATCAACCAATCAACTAAATTATTATCTTCAAAACTTAAACATCAATATGAAAACAAACACCGGTGTTCTGCTAGCCCTCATGATGCTGCTTGAATATTTTATCTGGGGCGCATGGTATGTAACCATGAACCCCTACATGAAGGAGCACTTGCATTCATCGGGCCTACAAATTGGCGCAGCCTATAGTGCATTGGCCATTGCCACTATGATTTCTCCTTTTTTTGTAGGGCTGATAGCAGATCGTTTTTTTGCCGCACAAAAAATTATGGGCATACTGCATTTGCTGGGTGCCGCTTTATTATTTCTTGCCACTACTATCACAGGTAATGGCCCTTTTTACTGGGTCATTTTACTCTACTCTCTATTGTATATGCCTACCATTGCATTATCTAATAGTGTTGCATTTTCTCAAATGACAGATCCGGGAAAACAATTTCCCTGGATACGGGTTTTTGGAACCGTAGGCTGGATAGTTGCCGGCATCATCATCGGCACCATGAAGCTGGAAAAAACAACTTCTACTTTTTTAATTGCTGCCGGTGCTTCTGCTGCACTGGGATTAATAAGTTTTATATTGCCCAATACTCCGCCCAAAGCCAATGCCGGCAATGGAAGCGCTTCAAAAGCATTGGGCACAGAAGCGTTTGTTTTATTTAAAAACAGGCCTTACCTAATCTTCTTCATTGCAGCTGTTCTTGTATGCATTCCCCTTTCATTTTACTACGGCTTTGCCAGTGGTTTTTTAGATGAACTCCATGTTGCGAATGCTGCAGCTAAAATGACACTGGGACAGTTCTCCGAAGGATTATTTATTCTGGCTATACCATTTTTATTTTATCGCATCGGTGTAAAGAAAATGTTGCTGCTGGGTATGGGCGCATGGATTTTGCGCTATATCTTTTTTGCCTACGGCGATAATGGATCAAACCTCTGGATGTTGTATGCAGGTATTATATTGCACGGCGTTTGTTACGACTTCTTTTTTGTAACCGGTTATATGTATACAGAAAAGAAAGCAGGAGAAAAAATAAAGAATGCTGCGCAAGGCTTGTTTACATTTGCAACTTACGGGTTGGGCATGTTTATCGGCACATTGTTTTCCGGGTTTATTGCAGATAAATATAAACTGGCAGAGGGCCATAATTGGAAACAGATTTGGTTTGTACCGGC
Organism: Chitinophagaceae bacterium; assembly: GCA_044227095.1. Taxonomy (GTDB): domain Bacteria; phylum Bacteroidota; class Bacteroidia; order Chitinophagales; family Chitinophagaceae; genus JACMLD01. The sequence goes on from JBGAFV010000001.1 coordinate 4,493,493, forward strand.
TATTATAGCTGCAGGTGTGCTCGTTTATTTTATTATCTTCTTTAAAGAGAAGAGAGAAATTAAACAGGCATAAAGAAAGATGTAAGGTTAAAGGTATAAGGTTTTTGGGTTTTGTGATACTAACATTTCTGCTACTATTATGCATTGTTGTGTCACTCACTTGTACGACTGTAATACTATTCAGCTCTAATAAAATTGTAATAACTTTTTTTTAATCACCCTTTTTCCCCCTTTAGGGGCTAGGGGTATAATTATTTTTTATGCAACGAATCGCTATGCTTGGCTCTGGTTTTATTGGACGTTTTTATGCAGAGTCATTACTAGGACAGAGAAGTAAAGACAAAATTGTAAGTATTTACAGCCGCCGTGAAGAAAGTGCAAAAAAATTTGCAGCAGATTATAAATGCACACACTGGACAACGACTATGGAAGAAGCCATTGCACATCCTGATGTAGATGTGGTTTGCATCTCTTTACCTAATAACATACATGAAGAAGCTGTGATGCTTTGCTGCAAACATAAAAAAGCAGTAATTACAACAAAACCTTTAGGACGTAATGCAATTGAAGCAAAGCGTATGCTGGAAGCTGTAGAGAAAGCAGGCATATTTAATGGTTATCTTGAAGACCTGGTGTATACACCCAAGTTTTTAAAATCGTTTGAAAGTGTTAAGAACGGAGCTATTGGAAGAATACTATGGGCTAAATCGAGAGAAACACATCCTGGTCCGCACAGTGATTGGTTCTGGGATATTGAACAGGCAGGCGGCGGTTGTATTCTTGATCTTGGTTGTCATTGCGTAGAAATCACTCGCAGCTTTATAGGTAAAGACATTAAGCCTGTTGAAGTAATGTGCTGGGCAGACACACAGGTAAAACCTATTGATGCAGAAGACCACGCTATTGGTTTGGTGAAATATGAAAACGGTGCTATTGGCCAGTTTGAAGTAAGCTGGACGTTCCGCGGTGGACTTGATCTGCGTGATGAAGTAATGGGAACAGAAGGCACCATATGGATGAATAATTTTTTACGCACTGGCCTGGAAATGTTTACCACCGGCAAAGGAGCCGATTATGTAGCAGAAAAAGCAGAGAGCAATACCGGTTGGTTGTTCCCGGTAGGCGATGAACTGAATGATCTTGGGTACAACCATATGTTTACAGATATGTTTAACGCCATTGAAAATAAAACTGCACCAAAAGAAACTTTTTATGATGGATATGTGGTAAATGCTATTCTTGATGCGGCTTATAAATCTGCCAAAACAAAACTTTGGGAACCTGTACAACTTGACATATGGCGTGGTAAAACTGGTGTTGGCAAAGACAGTCACCTGGTTGAATATGATGCAGAACATTATCTTGTAAAAGAAGAGATGACGCATTATGGCGCTAAGAAAGTTATTCTTAAAAATAAAAAAACAGGTAAGATAAGTGAGAAAGTGATGGAATAATGTTCCGGCCGTAAACAACGAATTTTTTCTATCTCCAATTATCAAATGAGACTAAGAGATGCTGAGATTTTTTTACCGCATAGAATCATAGGTTATAGGCAGCTATGACTTTCTATCTTCCTATGATTCTATTTGGTAAAGAAATTCGCGAAGGAGCATTCAGTGAAGAAAACCTGCATCAACTGCGTACCAGCATGTTTATTAATTTAAATGCGGCAACTGAATAAAGAAAACAGAACCTCTTCCCGGCTCACTTTCGAACCATAATTTACCGTGGTGATCATCTACTATTTTTTTTATGATTGACAATCCCAATCCAAAAGATTCTTCACCCCGTGTACCTTCTCTTGAAACTAAGGCATCACTTGCTAAAATATTTTCTCTCATGTTAATGGGTATACCAATTCCCCTGTCGTGTACCGAAAGTAATATTCCATTTTCACGGCTTTGCAGCCGGATGGTTATTTCAGAATGCTCGGGGCTGAATTTAATGGCATTGTTTACCAGGTTATCTACGGCCCTCCACATGTGGTGTTTATTAACGCGTATCAATGCACGTTCCGTCTGCAACACCAGCTTTTGCTGCTTTTCATTCGCTTTTATCTGAAGCAATTCCACTGCCTGTTTTAGCAGGCCTGCCAAATCTGTCAGCTCAAGCCCTATATCCTGCAATTGTTTTTTTTGGTTAAGCAAGTCCCTAATCATAGCCAGGCAGGTAACACAGGCCTGTCTTACAACCTCCATTGTTTCGCGTTTACTGTCAGACGGCTCCTGCTTTTGCAATGAATACATAATATTCTGTACGGCACTGATAGGGTTTCGCAAATCGTGGGCCACTACGCGAATAATACGGTTATTTTCCTGCTGGCTTTGTTCCAGCGAATTTAATGCATGTTGCAATTCGGTATTTTGCCGGTTAACCTGCCTTACATGCCTGCCTGATTTACGAAGATTGTACCAAACTATGCCTATGATACATGCTGCCATTAGCAGTATTATTACAGATATCAGCAAATAATTTTTTTTCAGTTCATTGTCTTTTTTCAATGCTATTGTCTGAAATTTTTCTTCTCGGTATTCAAACTCTTTTCTTATGTCAAGCGAAGAAAAATTTTTGTTTTTGCGATGCAGCGAGTCTTTTATAAAAGATAAATGCTGAACATCCAGCAAAGATTGGCCACTGTCTTTTTTTAGTGCATAGTACTGGGCCCTGTAAGACAGGAAATCCTGTTTCTTAATGTCTACTCTCCCGCTGCTGTCAAAAGCAGGTGAAAGAACAGCAAAATAAGCTGCAGCTTTTGAAAGTTGTCCGCTATTTACGTACAGCTTGCATAAAAGAATTTGCAAATGCTCCGTTTCAGATACAAGATATTTTTTAGAATAATCAAGTCCTTTTAAAAAGTAGACTTCAGCAGCCGCAAACTGTTTTGTTGAACAATATACATTTCCAATATTTTCATAAATATTCATCCTGGCAACATTTGCGTAAACAGTGTCGTCGGTAATTAAATACATATGCGTGTCGATATAATTAAGTGCCAGTCGATAGTAATGCATGCTGCTGTCCCACATTTCCATTTTGGCATAGCAAAGCCCCAAATTATCCATAATACCCTGGGTGTAGGCAAAAGCTACATTGCCGGAAAGGCATTGTTCGGTTAAAAGCCAGGTTTGCTGGTAGTTTTCAATTGCTTTATGGTAATTCTGTTGGAGGTAAAACAAATTGGCCACACATTCATAATAATAACGGAACCTGCATTTATCCTGGCTAAAGTTCTTTTCAACAATTTGCCTGTAGAGGCTGAAGTTTTTGATGGCCTCATCAAAAAGCTCCATATCTACGTAATGGCTTCCTTTTACAAACAAGAAATCTGCATACATATCTGCTATCTCTTTATCGTATAAATAAGGCTGCAGTAGCTGAAGGCTTTCATCGGCATAGCGCATAAGGGTAGCATAATCGCCCTTTTTGTATGCACATGCCAACAACATTCTGTTCATGACAGCAGAATCTCCAATAGCAGGATTGGGAAATTTTTTATATGCCTGTAGTGCATAATGAATGGCCGAATCTTCCTCGTATTTACTGTATAGTGAATCGAACCTATTTTTAACAGGCAAAAAATAATCTTTATGGAAAAGTGTTTTCTTTTTGCAACCCTGAATAAAGAGCACCATAAAAAATACTACAACAACAGGAAACAGTTCCTTTATAATGCTTTTATAGTTTTTTTTACCCATTATGTGTAACAAACGTAACTTTTATTTATAAAGCTGTCTTTGCGGTTTGAAATATTGAAGTCGCAGAAATATTACTCATACCACAACGTTCATACCCAAGATACTGGCGGGAAACTATACCTGTTTCGCCGGAAAATGGAATCGTGCTCCCCTGGTTGTTTTCGTGATACATCCACTCATCTCACGAGGTAAAAATCTTGTTGCAGAACGAATACTGTTGCACCTTATTGCAATGTTACTGTAGTTGCGCAGTAAAAATACACCATAAAGAAAATATAATATTTTAAATTAAGTACTTCTACTTAAAATCATGAATGCAAAACATATTCAATTACGTAATGCTACTTAAACAATAAAAAATCTTTTTTCTTTACCCTGGTGTGGGGCATGCAATACAGGATACTTCTAAAAATAATAATCCACAGACAAGCCAATAGTAAACAGCAGGTTTTTACTTTTTGTACGGTTTACTTTATTGTAATTTAACCCACTGGTAATATTGAGCCATTTTTTCAATTTTACCGATAGCGAAGAATTTGATTTCAAAATATAATCATCCCACGAAGAAAGTGACTGTTGCCAGAAATGAACCCCATCAAGCGTAATTATTCCTTTAAAAACAAAATGATATTTTAAGCGCAAAGAATTGCGCATGGTATTGAACTCATCATTTGTAATACTGTCAATTTTGAGGTTACTGTACTCATATAAAATCCCATCGCTTAACACAATGCTGGCATCTTTTTTCTCAGAAACATTATAACCAATACCAACACCGCCCTGGAACCTGTCGTTAACTTTTAATGAAAAACTTTTTTCGTAAGTAATCAATCCCCAGTAATACAACCGTGGCGAAATAGTAGGTGTTACTTTATAAATATTAAAGTCTATGGCAGATGTAAAATCATTATTTGTTTGCACACCATTTTGTTTACCATATATCCAGGCTGCACTGCTATTGAAGAACTTGTTCTTTTTATTGACGTTGAACTTAATTGAATTGTTTAGAACAAAAGAATTGGCAGCATCCGTTTGATTAATAATGCCAGTAGCCGCATAACCCAGGTAATGATGAACACTATCACTAAACTGCGCATGGGTGCATTTGCATGCAAGGAATAAAAAAATTACTGTAAAAAAGGGTCTTATTACAAAATGCATACTGCAAAATTACATACTTACTGTCATGCTGTGGCACCTTGCGTGAATCATATATAAGCATGGTACTATTGCTAACAATTCTTGCTAATCAACCTTCACGGGGTGCTTGCAGCATAACAGCGGAGCTGGTGATCTATTACTGGTTTGCATTTACAAAAAAAGCTTAGTGAAACTTCTTTCACTAAGCTTTGAAAAAACTAATTCAACCTTATTACTTCAGCTTCATATCTGCAATAATGCCTTCTACTTTTTTATCAATTGCTGCATATTCTTTTTCAAATTCGGCAGCGCTGTTCAGTTTTGTATTCATGCTGAAATAGAATTTTATTTTCGGCTCAGTACCACTTGGCCTTGCAGATATCTTGCTGCCATCTGCCAGTATAAACTGCAACACGTTAGATTTTGGCAATTCTATATCCCATGTTTTGCCGGTTTGCAAATCAGTGCCTTTTCTCAATTCATAATCCAGCAACTGCGCCACTGCAACACCATTAATATTTTTAGGCGGATTAGCACGATAACCCTCCATCATATCTGCAATCTGTTTCTGTCCGTCCATTCCTTTTTTAGTAATGGAAATCAAAGACTCTTTGTACAAACCATACTGCACATAAATGTCTATCAGTTTATCGTACAAAGTTCTGCCCTTGTTTTTTTCGTAAGCAGCCATCTCACACAAAAGGGCAACCGCACTTACAGCATCTTTATCACGAATTTTAGAACCTACCATCAATCCATAACTTTCTTCTCCGCCAACAATATATTCTTCTTTACCTTCTTTTTCTTTAATCAGTTCGGCAATCCATTTAAAACCGGTAAGCACATTGTAACAGGCAACAGCATTTGCTTTAGCAATCTTATCAATCAGTTCTGTGGTAACAATGGTTTTAATCACCATATCATTTGCTTTGGCAATGCCCTTTGCTTTACGGGCTTCTATCATGTAGTTGCAGGCAAGCACAGCTGTCTGGTTTCCATTTACCAGTATCCAGTTGCCTTTATTGTCTTTAATGGCAATGCCCACACGGTCTGCATCAGGGTCTGTTCCCAATAAAATATCAGCATTCATTTCTTTGGCTTTCTTCAAACCAATGCTCATTGCTTCACTTTCTTCAGGGTTTGGATACACAACTGTTGGAAAATTTCCATCGGGCACAGCCTGTTCATCTACAATAGTTACATTGGTAAAACCAAAACGTTTTAATACTTCAGGAACAAGTTTTATACCCGTGCCATGTATTGGCGTATAAACAATCTTCAGGTCTTTTTGCTTTTCTATCACTTCCGGATAAACGCTAAGCCCTTTAACCATGTCCATATAAGCATTGTCAATATCCGCACCTATTAAAGTAATGTTTGCTTCTCCCCCACTCCATTTCACTTCATCTACAGAAGCAATTTTATCCACTTCTTTTATTACATCTTTATCGTGGGGTGGCACCAACTGGCCGCCATCATTCCAGTAAGCTTTGTAACCATTATATTCTTTTGGATTATGAGATGCAGTACACACCACACCGCCATGCAGTTTTAAATGACGTATAGTAAAACTTAGCTCTGGTGTTGGGCGAAGGCTTTCAAATAAAAATACTTTAATGCCATTTGCTGCAAATACATTGGCAACTGTTTCAGCAAAAAAGCGGCTGTTGTTGCGACTGTCGTGCGCAATGGCTACTTTAATCTCGCCTTTTAACTGCGCCTTCATATAATTGGCAAAACCCTGTGTGCTCATGCCCACCGTGTATTTGTTCATGCGGTTGGTGCCAACGCCCATAATGCCGCGAAGGCCGCCTGTACCAAATTCAAGGTTGCGGTAAAAAGACTCCTCCAGTTCTTTGGGGTTATCTTTTTGTAAACGGGTTATTTCATCTTTCGTAGCCTGGTCAAAATTTCCTTTTAGCCAGGTGTTCACTTTGTCCTGAATGGCAGCATCCATAATCTGAGGTTTAAATGTTTGTTTTGGGCTTCTAAGTTATTGATTTCTCTGAATTGACAATCTATTAACCGCCTTAACCCGTATTTTTGTTTTCGTAGTTTATCCGTATTATATGAGGAAAAAATAGTACCGACTGTTGTTTAAAAAAATTTTCATATCGTGCCTGCTTATTGGATTAGTATGCTGCATTCATGCACAGGACTCTTCAGCAGTTGACATTAATACCGACCTGTCGTTTTACGGAAGGATCAAAAGAGATTCAGCCAACTTTACATTCGACTCTGCAAAAGCCTGGGAAGAAGTACGCAGAACAATTCCTTATTCACCAACAACAGATACAATAAACAAAACCCGCCTCTGGCTGGTAGCAGGAGGTCATGCTGCTTTCTGGACTGCTACCTATATCGGTCTTCAAAAAACATGGTACAGCAATTACCCACGTTCTTCCTTTCATTTTTTTAATGACAACGATGAATGGCTGCAAATGGACAAATTTGGCCATGTGTGGACTGCCTATAATCTTGGTCGTGTCTCCGGCGAAATGTGGGAATGGGCAGGTCTCAGCCGCAAACGAAGTGTTATCTATGGCGGCTTAAGCGCCATTGCCTACCAGAGCATCATAGAAATACAGGATGGTTTTTCTTCTGAATGGGGTTTTAGCTGGGGCGATATGACGGCAAACATAATTGGTGCGGCTGCTTATGTATCGCAGGAGTTGGGTTGGAAAGAACAGCGCATACAAATTAAACTGAGTTACTGGCCTTATAATTATTCCACCGATTTAATTGCCCGCCGCAATCAATTGTTTGGTACTGGTATTCTTGAAAGAATGCTGAAGGATTATAACTCTCAAACCTATTGGATAAGCGTTAACCTTAAATCATTTTTTCAGCAAAGCAAATTGCCTGCATGGCTTAATATTTCTTTTGGCTATAGTGGCGATGGCATGCTTGGCGGCACACAAAATACATGGACAGATGCGCAAGGTGTTTATCACGACAGAACAGATATTCCCCGCGTACGGCGCTTTTTTATATCGCCAGATATTGATCTTACCAAAATAAAAACAAAGAGCAAAGTATTAAAGACTGTGTTCTTTGCATTTAATGTTTTAAAAATTCCTGCCCCTGCAATAGAATTAAATTCACAAGGAAAATTTGTGGGGCATTGGCTATATTATTAAACAGCCACGAGCTATAAGCTGTGAGCAAATACATTATTTAGGAGACCAGCAAGTTGTAATGCTATTCAGCTCCGGTTGTGTCACTCACTTGTACTGTATATCGTTGGGCAGCTTACACCAAGGGTTTCACCCATGGTTATTTATACTACGCCCTTTCAGGGCTTGCTTAAAAAACAACATACCTTGGCATTTCCAAAACCAGCTAAGAGCTAAGAGCTAAGAGCTAAGAGCTAAGAGCTAACAGCTAACAGCTAACAGCTCACTCCAAATAAGCTCCCTTAATCACTTCTCTTTCGGCTTCTACGTAAATATGTTCCTGTAGTGTGGTGGCTATTGACAAACCAACATAATCTGGTTTTACAGGAAATGCCTTGTGACTGCGTTCTACCAAAACCAGTGTCTGTATTTTTTTGGGATGATAAGCAAGAAAAGGCTGCATAGCATACAGCAATGTTTTTCCGCTCATGGCTACATCGTCTATTACAATAATAATCTTGTCATCAAAATTGCCTTTTTTGCTAAGCGTTACTGTGGTAGGCAGGTGTTTATCTAGCGACACAATAAAAATATCTGTTTTTATATCGCTTATTTCAGAAAGAATTTTTTGTATGTTTTTGGCCATTACAGTTCCGCTTTCGCGAATGCCGGCCAGTACCAGTTCATTTTCGCCTGTATTGTTTTCAATAATCTCATAAGCCATGCGGCGAAGCTTTTTAGCCGCTGTAACCTCATCAAGGATATAGTTTTTTTCCGTTGCCAATTGATCAGTTTTAGAAACAAAATACAACAAAACAACACACTAAATGCAAAACCTTTAATTTAGCTGGTATAAAATTGTAGCATGCAATTTATACCACAGGCTTTCTTTGTTGTACTGGCTGGTTTTGCCAGTTGGTTGTTCTTTAAAAAAGCTACTGCCATACGGCGCAATATTTTATTGGGCAAAGATGAAGACTACTCAGGCAATGCCGCTGCCCGCTGGAAAAACCTGCTCCTATTAGCATTCGGGCAAAAGAAAATGTTTAAGAACCCGCTTGTAGCAGTAATGCATTTTGTTATTTATGCTGGCTTTATCATCATTAATCTTGAAGTGCTGGAAATTGTACTGGACGGATTATTAGGCACACACAGGCTTTTTAGCAAACCACTTGGCGGCTTATACAGTTTTCTCATCAATAGTTTTGAATTTCTTGCAGTTGGTGTTATAACTGTTTGTGTTATTTTTCTTATCCGCAGGAATATTATCAAACTAAAACGTTTTATCAGTAAAGATTTGGATGGATGGCCCCGCAGCGATGCCAATTACATTCTTATTTCAGAAATTGTATTGATGACATTGTTTCTAACAATGAATGCTGCAGACACAGCATTGCAAATGCGTGGGTATGGTCATTATGCAGAACATCTTACTGGCAACTTTGCATTCTCTTCTTTTTTACATCCTTTATTAAACGGGCTAAGCATATCTTCTCTTGTTTTTATTGAAAGAACATGCTGGTGGCTGCACATTACCGGCATATTTGCGTTCTTAAATTATCTGCCGTATTCAAAACACCTGCACATTATGCTGGCATTTCCTAATGCATATTTTGCAAGGTTGCAGCCAGCAGGTAAGATGCACAATATGCCTGCCATTCAGAACGAAGTCTTATATGCCATGCAACCAGAACTTGCACCAACGGAAGCTGCACCACCTGCTACATTCGGTGCAAAAGATGTAATGGATTTAAGCTGGCGCAATTTGCTGGATGCTTACAGTTGCACAGAATGCGGCCGTTGTACAGCATCATGTCCTGCTAATATTACGGGTAAACTTTTGTCTCCACGTAAAATAATGATGGATACACGTGACAGGCTTGAAGAAGTTGGAAAAAACATTGATAAGAACGGTCAGTTTACTGCGGATGGCAAAACGCTATTACACAATTATATTTCAGTAGAAGAACTGCGTGCCTGCACTACCTGCAATGCATGTGTTGAAGAATGCCCGGTAAGCATTAGTCCGCTTGAAATTATACTTGAACTGCGCCGCAGCCTTGTAATGGAAGAAAGCAATGCGCCGCAGGAATGGAATACCATGTTCAGCAACGTAGAAAATAATTTTGCACCCTGGAAGTTTTCGCCCGATGACAGGGATGGATGGGTAAATGGTTAGTCAAGGAATTAGTTATAGGGATTTGGAATTGGTGTGCGAGTTATAAAGAGTTTATAAAAATTAAGTTTTTTCTTCTTGACGCCTAATTCCCAATAGCCAATTCCTAATTCCATTCCCAAATAAAGATCAATGAAAAAAATAATCCTCCTGAATTTACTGATCTTCCTTCTCCTCATGTGCATATTCCTTGTAGCGGCTTTCAGCATGGGGTATGCAGCCAATCACAGGTTTGGGACCGATGCAGGCATCCTCTACATTTTAATTATAATAGTTCACTTGTTTGTTAATTACATGATCATGCACAGGCAGCTTTTCCCTGTAAAAAATATTTTTTATGCCAGCATTGCCATTGTATTTCTTTACCTGCTGATTATTCTTCGTTGAAATAAAAAAACCAGGTACTTACCTGGCTTCACTATTTATAGCTGAGGGGTTGTGATAAAAAGAAAAAACAACCGGGAGGTTGTTTTTCACTGGGAATTTTGAATTTTCCACTGGTTTTTGCTTTTAGGATTGGACGGTTTTCATTGGACAAAGGGACATTAAATTGGACTTTGGACGGTTGCAAATGGTTTGCATTTCAAACATAGATTAAAATCCGATTAGCCCGATCATATTTCAAAAATAATTTATAACATTTTTAATGAAGATGATCGAAATCAATTGAGATTATAAACCCTTAACGGTTGTTAGTTTTTAGAGAAAATGAAATAAGCAACACTAAGACTTATGGGATGCATTTCTGAACGCAAGCCAGTATAACTAACAAACCTGCCGCTTATGATTGTACCAAGGTTAATATTACACTTGTTCCACAATTTTACACCAGCCATTACATTGTAAGCAAGCCAGAAACTTTCAAAGTCCAGCGGGTTCTGAGAAACATGTTCTTCGCCGGTACTGAGTGTAGTAGATTTAAATTCATTTTTGCTATAAGAGGCTATATTAAACGCTAATGTAGTACCTATGTAAGCTTTAAAATTTTTATTCCGCACAAAATTGTACAACACACCTATTTCCGGGGTAAAATTATTTTGAACGATTTTGTAAGTATTAAGCGTTGGTTTACCAAAGTAATCGTTAGTTTCCTTTTTCCCATTATACACAATATGGTTATAATAAAAACCCATGCGCAATGCAAGCTGTTGCAAATTTCTATTACCGGAAAAGTCAAATGCGATGCCAACGCTTTTACCAATACTTCCGGAAAAATCTAACTGGGTCCATTGGTCAATCTGACCAACAAACTTAAAATTCATATAGGATACTCCCACTCCTGCCATTATCACGAAAGGATCTCCCTTTCTATTTTCATTTTTCTTGCGAGCATTTGTTCCATCGCCATTAATCATGAATACAACATCTGTCAGATCATCTTCGTTGTACTTGCAATTATTTATTCTTTTGATTAACATTTCCGGATCATTAACACCTCCAACAAAAGCAGACAACTGATTTTTATACAATGGTTGCACATGTAAATCTTGCCTATCGTCAAGGTATTTTTTATATACAAGCTCGTCTGCATTACTTTGCCCACCTTTTTGAATATAATAATGATGCTTTGTATCTACCAGTTCATATAAGGTCAAGTTCTTGCCAGCTACAAGTCTCCGCAAAAAAACTGTATCTATAATTGCACTATCCGCATTATTGACGCCATCAGACAAGCCTTGTACATCAACAGGGCGCATATCTTTAGATACAATTTTGGTTTCATAAAAATCTGCTCCTGTAACTTCAAAACAATGTAAATCTTTGGTGCTGTACCTGGTAATACTTCCCGATTGGTTAAAATCTATCCTAACCGGGTTTACTTCCCAGTTACGGTAATCAATTTTTCCACGCAGTGTGTCGCCGGATTTTAAGACAACAAATCCGTCTTTAAAATTTTTCTGGGAATTTGCAAAAAAACTAAAACATAATAGTAAAACAAATAGCGGAGCGGATTTCTGAAATTCATATTTCATAAACAAATACCTGAGGGTTTCCGCAAAGGTACTTATTCTTTCATATAAAATAAAAGAATACGCAATTACATTAAGCGATTTTACAGCAAGTCCTCTTCCTTGTAATTATATCGTTCCTTTATTTTACGCATGACTTCATCCATAGAAGCACGATGGTCTTTGGGGTTCCATTCTCCCCGCTCCCATTTGTCCAGTTCTTCATCAATATGTTTTTGTTGCAGTGCTGTCATTTTATCTACCAGTTGCTCCGACACTTCTTTCTGCTTTTCATAAAACGCTTTCTTTTTTGCAAAAGAAATTTCTTTGTCTTTACGAATATCATTTTCTGAAGCGGCCATTTGTATTAGTTCTTCCTTAGCAAGTGCAATATCATACGGCCCTACCTGCATAATCAATTTGGAAAGGATAGGACCAATTTCAATCAATATAATAAGTAACGACAGTAAAAAACTTGTCCATTTTACACTTGGTTCTTCATCGCTTAAATCAGACAATGCTTTATTTCGTTCAAGGAAACCCACATTAGATTTAGTTGTAGCTTCATATTTTTTTCTTTTTTCTTCAAGCCCAGCCCTCGCAGTGTTGATGATGCTATCCTGTTGCGATATACCAGCTTGCAGTTGAATAAATTCAGGTGCAGTTTGCTTTACAGTGTTTGTATACGCATCCATTTTTAAACGGGTAAGGTTTTCAATACCACGCCTTCCGGATCCGCCTGTACCGTCTGCTTCCTGCACATAAGCCTGTTGCAATTTGTGAATGGTATCTTCCAGCGATAATTTTCGGCTGAGCAAACGATCCCTTTCTGCAGTTGCTGTTTGTACCTGCAATTGGTTTTCCCGCTGCAATAAACTGTCGTTAATCAATATTTTGGTATGAATGTTCTGCGCAACTTTTGTATCAATCTCTTTTTCAAAAATCTTTAGCTCCAGCGGTCTTGCAATGGTTATACCAATCAGCAATGCAAGTGCTATACGCGGCGCAGCCATCCATATTTGCTTGTTTGTGCTTACAGCATATTTGCGCATGGTAGACACAAGAAATCGGTCGAAATTAAAAATGATCAATCCCCAGATAATGGCAAAGGCAATCGTCCAGCCAATATTGCCAAACACACTGTAAATAGCATAACCAGACGATAATGCCGCTAGTACAAATGTGGCAAGGATTACGCCGCCAAGCCCTGCATACTTTGTATGTTCAGAAGGAAATTGTTTTAGCAATTGCTGATGTGCGCCAGCACACCACCATAAAAATTTTGAATTACTTGTTTTTTTACTGTTCCCCGAAAATGAATCGTAACTGTACAGGCTTTCTGCCTGGCCATCGTTGGTGCTAGCCATAGTAGTAAATTAAATTACAATAATGAAATGTAAAATTGCCTTATAGAAGTTGAAGTGGGAACAGGCAAATAACGTTAGAATAGTTTATAAAATTGTAAAAGCTACGTTAAAGAAAGTCGTTAGTTGAGAAAGATTATAGTTCCGAAATTCGGGGTTCTTAAGTTCGAAGTTCTTTATGCGGGAATGCTTGTAAATATTATTAATCTCTTATAGAGAAGAAACTATGAACTTTCGAACTACGAACCCATAACTATGCGCTAAAAACTAAGAACTACATACTATTAAGAGTATCAACAATTGCCCTGGCCCCCAACCACCCCATCGCTACAACAACTAACCACCCCGCCACCTGCATCCATACAGGATGTTTATAGCCGTGCATCAGTTTTGATTTTGTGGCAGCAATCAACACAATGGTTAATGCAACTGGTAATATCAACCCATTAATAGCACCAGCCGCAATAAGCAATTGCTTTGGTTTGCCAATCCATACAAATACAAATGTGGAGATAACAATAAAGATAGAGATACACCATCGTTCATATTTTGCCAATAATGGGTGAAAAGTTTTAAGAAAAGAGACAGATGTATATGCCGCACCCAATACAGATGATATGGCCGCACTCCAAAGCACCACACCAAAAATGCGAAATCCAATTTCTCCTGCAGCATATTTAAACACACTCGCAGGCGGATTAGCGCTATCCAACACCACGCCTTTTACTACTACACCCAGCACCGCCAAAAATAAAATATAGCGCATGATGGTAGAAATAACGATACCACTAATAGCACTTTTATTAATTTGTTTAAGCTGATCCCTGCCGCTGATACCAGCATCAAGTAAACGGTGTGCACCGGAAAAAGTAATATACCCGCCTACTGTTCCGCCAACAAGTGTTACAATAGCAATGCTGCTTATTTTTTCCGGGATGATGGTTCTGTGCAGCGCTTCTAGCAGTGGCGGATGAGCGCTAAATGTGATAAACAGCGTTAACCCTATTTTTACTACTCCAAGTATTTTTGTAAAACTGTCCAGCATCTTTCCTATTTCCTTCAGCCAGAAAAGAACAAGTGCAATTAAACAACTAATGACAGCCCCCGTTTGAAAAGATACGCCTGTTAATACATTCAGTCCGAGGCCGCAGCCGGCAATATTTCCAATATTAAAAGCAAAGCCGCCAATCACTATTAATAAAGTAAGAAAATAGCCAAGTCCGGGTAATAATGCATTGGATAGATCCTGTGCCCTTAAGCCGCTGATGGTTAATACACGCCATGTATTTAATTGCACGCCAATATCAAGCAAAACAGAAACAAGGATTACAAAACCAAGACTTGCCATTAACTGCTGCGTAAATACAGTGGTTTGTGTAAGAAAGCCCGGACCAATTGATGAATTGGCCATTAAGAAAGCAGCGCCAATTACTGCGCCACCTGCACTAAAAGAAAATCGTTTTCTTTTATAAATGCTGGTTTTGTTTTCAGGCAGATCTGATTTCAATATTTTCTTGCTTTAAGGCTTGATGAATTTTTTGAGCAAATGCAAGCGCATGTTTGCCATCGCTATGTATGCAAATAGTATCGGCCAGTACTTTAATTATTTTGCCTGTGGTACAGGTTACCGTTCCATTAGCCATTTGCAAAACCTGTTGCAAAGATTGCTCGTCATCTTTAATCATTGCATTTGGTTCAGATCTTGGAGTAAGGCTTCCATCTTCCTGGTAAGTTCTGTCCGCAAAAACTTCACTGCATGTTTTAAGTCCCGCAGTATTTGCACAGCTAATAAGTTTACTTCCGCTTAATCCATACAGAATAAGAGCAGCATTGTATTCTTTAATAGCCATGCAAATTACATTGGCTATTGCCTCATCTTTTGCTGCCATATTGTACAATGCGCCGTGTGGTTTTACATGATGCAATTGTATTCCGATGGTTTTTAAAACTGAACCCAGCTTATTAAGTTGATTAATAATTAAATCATAAATGGCGCCGAAAGATAAATTCATATTTGTTCTTCCAAAATTTTCTTTGTCTTCAAATCCCGGATGGGCGCCAATAGAGACTTTTTTGCCAGATGCTGCAATTGCAAGCGCATGCATTGTACGTATATCACCTGCATGGGCACCACAAGCAATATTAATAGAACTTAAGTAAGGAAGCAGCGCAACATCATTATCAATATGATAAGGCCATAAGCTTGTGCTTTCTCCCATATCGCAATTGATGTCTATTGCCGGCATACAAGTTCGTTGAGATGATCAATACATGCGGTTTGTAAAATACCCAGTTCTTTTTGCTGGGCAAACAATATAGCCTCTGCGTTTTCTATAGTTGTTTTTGTAAACTGTATGCACTCACTTGGTCTTAACTGCGCCAGCTTTGGAAGATGTGCTGTAATTACATGGCCAATACGCGGATAGCCGCCTGTTGTTTGATGATCGGCCATTAATATAATCAGTTCCCCATCGGGTAATAATTGTATCGTACCAAAACTAACGCCGGTAGAAACAAGTTCATTCTGGTGCTTAAATTCTATCGCAGGGCCTTTAAGGCGATAACCCATCCTGTCGCTATAAGGATGAATGATAAAATTGTTCTCCAAAAAATCACTGGCAGATGTTTCAGTAAGGTTACTGAATTCATTTCCTTCTATAAATAATATTTCGTGCGGGTGTTGGTAAACGTTAGTTACATCTGCCCGCCAGCTAAACGGAACCACATCTTTTCCTTCTTTCATCATACCAGCAAAATAGATGGTATTTTCTTTTGCACTCAGTTCATCGCCCTTTTCAAATTTCCTTCCGCGGTAACCGCCAGCATTGGCTTTTATATTAGTACTGTAACTGCCCAGCCATTCTTCAATACAAAAACCACCGTGTATTGCTATATAACATCTTGCGCCATACTCAAGTTTAGGAAAATGCAGAATGGTATTCTTTCTTATAATCATTGGTTGCCACAAGGGCAGTTCAACATCATTTAATGTAGGTGTAAAATTTGCGCCTGTAATACTTATGAGTGCATTTTGCTCAAACAAAATCTGCGGACCTGGAAAATGAATTTCCATTACGGCTTCATTTGCATGATTACCTACCAGCATATTGGCAACCTGCGCAGCATACCTGTCCATAGCCCCGCCGCAGTTAATACCAACACTGCCATAACCATAGCGGCCAGTATCTTGTATAGTGCCTAATAAACCTGATTTTATAATGGAGATACTCATTTATATTTGGAATTTCATGATTTAGAGATTTTGTGATTTATTAATTCATTACATAAAAGAAATCACACAATCTTAAAATCCCGCAATCAGAAATTTTCTTCATTTACACATTCATCACATTTCCACACTTGCTTCATACTCCTCCTCACTTATCGCATAAAACTGAACATGATCACCTACCTTCAATTTTACAAGATCTGTTGCCTTTGCATCAAATTGTTTTACTGGTGTTCGGCCGATAATGTGCCAGCCGCCGGGACTATCCAGCGGATAGATGCCTGTTTGTGCACCGGCAATACCTACACTCCCCGCTGCAACAGGTACTGGTTTTGCTTTTCTTGCTGTAATCAATTTTGCATGCACTTGCGCCATATAAGAAAACCCTGGCAAAAACCCAATGGTGTAAACGCGGTAAACAGCAGCAGTGTGCAAGTGAATAATTTCTTCGGCCGATATTTTTTTTGCAGCAACCATTTCATCCATGTCCATAGCAAATTTTCCGTTGTAACAAACCGGGATACGGATAATAAGTTGATTGGCTGACTGGTTAACTGGTAAAACAATTGACTGACTAAAAGCGGCTTCCAGTTTTTGCTTTATCCATTCAAATACAGTTGTAGATGGATGAAAGCGTTGTTTTATCAAAATGGGGTCATATATTATAGTAAGGGAACTGTACGCTACAATAATATCTTTCTGCCCGGCAAACGGATTGGCCAGCAGCCATTTTTGCATGGCTACTATCTTATCATTTAAAAAATCATTGATAGTGTTGCCAAGATCAATGGTAGCAGCAGAATCGCCCAGGGGAAATATGGAATAGCTCGTGCTCAATAATGATTTGGAGAGCTGAAGTTAATTTTTTTTAATCACACTAAACAGCCGCAGATTCGCAGATTAAAATGTTACGAAACAAAGCTCTCCATCAATTTCGTTAATCTTTCAAAATTCCGGTTGAAGAATTATTTTTAAACAATGAATTTCTTCGAAACCGTGAAAGCTAATAGCTTAAAGCTGGCAGCTAACAACTTGTAACTTGCAGCTAAAACTAGCATTAAACAATTAATATTTAATACTTACAATCAGTTTTACAACGATTACACTAAAGTACCAATTTGTTGATTTCGCCGTTATACACTAAACTTGCACGCCATTAGGGCGTTGGAAATCTGATATATCTAATTGTTATGGCTAAGAATTTACTGATAGTTGAGTCACCGGCGAAAGCCAAAACCATTGAAAAAATCCTTGGGGATGATTTTGAAGTGAAGAGTAGTTACGGACATATTCGTGACCTGGAAAAAAGTGAAATGGGCATAGATCTGAACAATCATTTTGAACCCAGATATATAGTTCCTGAAGACAAACAAAAAGTTGTTAAGGAACTGAAAGGCCTCGCAAAAAAAAGCAGCCAGGTATGGCTTGCATCGGATGAGGACCGCGAAGGGGAAAGCATTTCATGGCACCTTGCAGAAGTGCTGGGCCTGGATCCTAAAACAACCAAGCGCATTGTTTTTCATGAAATAACAGCACCTGCTATTAAAAAAGCAGTTGCCAATCCCCGTATCATAAATATGGATCTTGTAAATGCGCAGCAGGCAAGGCGTATTCTTGACCGTATTGTAGGTTTTGAACTAAGCCCTGTGCTTTGGCGCAAGATTGGTATGCAACGCAGTTTAAGTGCCGGCCGTGTACAAAGCGTTGCAGTACGTTTAATTGTAGAAAGAGAAAGGGAGATAAATAATTTTACACCGGTTAGCACGTATAAGGTTGAAGCTTTTTTTATTGCTGATGATATCAACGGCAAAAAAATAACTTTTAAAGCTGATGGCCCGTCTAAAGTTAGTTCTAACGAAGACGCCGCCAAATTTTTGGAGAGTTGCAAAAACGCACAATATACTGTAAGCGATATTACGGTAAAACCTGCCAAACGCACACCTGCCGCACCTTTTACCACATCTACTTTACAGCAGGAAGCGAGCCGTAAACTGGGTTATTCTGTTAGCAAAACAATGTTGCTGGCACAAAAACTTTACGAAAGCGGAAAGATTACTTATATGCGTACCGACAGCGTTAGCCTTAGCGATACTGCTGAAGAAATGATACGCAAAGAGGTAAAAAGTTCTTATGGTGATGAATATTACCAGCCCCGCAAATTCAAGAATAAAAATGAAAACGCACAGGAAGCGCATGAGGCTATCCGCCCAACCTATATGGATAACCGCACCGTAGATGATAGTGACCTGCGCCGCCTTTATGAGCTAATCTGGAAACGCACCATTGCCAGCCAGATGAGCGATGCTGAGTTTGAAAAAACCACTGCAAAAATTGATATTTCCACCAATAAAGATCAGCTAACCGCCAGCGGTGAAGTAATGAAGTTTGATGGTTTCTTAAAAGTATACCTTGAAGGAAAAGATGATGATGAGGACGAGGAAGAAGATACAGAAGGAATGTTGCCGCCGCTGACAGTAAAACAAAAGCTTACTTTTAAAGAGATGCTGGCAACCGAACGTTTTTCGCGTGCAGCACCACGTTATACTGAAGCTTCGCTGGTTAAAAAACTGGAAGAGCTGGGTATTGGCCGACCAAGTACCTACGCCCCTACCATTTCTACCGTGCAAAAAAGAAATTATGTTGAGAAACGCGATAAAGAAGGAACGCCCCGCACTTATAATATTATCCGTCTCAACAAAAAGAATGAAATAGCAAAAGAGACAGAAACAGAAAATACTGGCGCAGAACGTGGAAAATTATTTCCTACAGATTTGGGAATGGTAGTTACAGATTTTCTGAAACAACATTTTCAATCTGTAATGGACTACAGCTTTACTGCAGAAATTGAAGAAGAGTTTGATAAAGTGGCAGAAGGAAAAATGAAATGGAGCAAGATGCTGGAAGATTTTTACAAACCTTTTCATGCCAATATAGAAGTAACCATGGAAACTGCCGAAAGGGCAAAAGGCGAAAGGGTACTTGGCACAGATCCGCAAACAGGCAAACCTGTTACTGCACGCATGGGCCGCTATGGCCCAATGGTTCAAATAGGTGCACAGGCAATTGAAGAAACGGATGAGAAACCACGTTTTGCTAAACTAAAAGCAACACAAAGCATTGAAACCATAACACTGGAAGATGCAATGGAGTTGTTTAAACTGCCACGAAACCTCGGCCAGTTTGAAGATAAAGATGTAACCATAAACATTGGACGCTTTGGCCCTTACATTGCACACGATGGCAAATTTTATTCTTTAAGCAAAGATTTCGATCCATATACCATCAACCTCGATGAAGCTGCACCAATTATTGTAGAAAAAAGAACAGCCAAAGAACAACGCACCATTAAGGTTTTTGAAAAAGAAAAAATTCAATTGCTCCGCGGGCCATATGGCCCTTATATAAAACAGGGCCTCCGCAATTATAAACTCAGCAAAGAGCAACAGGAAAAAGTAGAAGAACTTACAATTGAAGAAGTGAAAGCTACAATTGAAGAATTAAAAGCAAACCCACCAAAGAAAAATTTTCGCAAGAAGAAAGCGGGTTGATGAAAGGAATTCGTTATTAGGAATTGGAAATTAGGCCTTCAGTCTAATTCCTTTTTATTTTTAGCATCATCATCGATTGCTTTAAAACAAATTACTAATTCCTAATTATAAATTTCAATTCCAATATAGGCTCTCAAATATCAGCGCCCCTACTAACACCTGTGGATAATTTACATTAGCTCATTTCATTCAATGCTGCGAAATTTAGGAACTTATACAGCACAATAAAATACAGGGTTAGTACGTATTATTATTGAAACCAATCTTCAATCCTGTGCTGTTAATATTAATTGCATGGAAGAAACAAGAGAAATATCCGCACTTTTTCACCTCATAGATGACCCCGACGAGGAAGTATTTACTTCCGTAAGCAATAAAATTATTTCATTTGGCAAAAGCATCATCCCCAATCTTGAAAACCTTTGGGAAAACACACCGGTTGATGTTATACAGGAACGTATAGAATTGTTAATTCATCGTCTGCATTACCGCGATCTTACAGAAGAGTTTAATCACTGGAAATCTCAGCCCGATCCAGATTTATTAAGTGGTGCTATACTTGTTGCAAAATACCAGTATCCGGAGCTTGTTACTACAACTGTATACGCAGAAATAGAAAAAATGCGCCGCAATATTTGGTTAGAACTGAACAGCTATCTAACACCGCTGGAACAAACCAATGTTATTACCACCATTCTTTATAATTATTACAACCTCAAAGGCAACGAAATAAAATACGATGAGCCAAATGAGTTTTTAATTAACAAAGCCCTGGATGGCAAACGCGGCAATGCTATATCAAACGGAATTATTTATTTAATACTTGCAGAGTTGCTGGATGTGCCTATACGTGCTATTAATATTCCCCGTCAATTTATAATGGCTTATTTTGATGTTGATTATAACTGGCAACTGCCTTCCAATCCATCGCACAAAATTCAGTTTTATATAGACCCTATGACAGGCAACATTTTTACACACAAAGATGTTGAAACCTATTTTAAAAGAATCGCCGTTACTTCTACGCCTTCTTATTACAAACCGCTCACCAAAAAAAGAATTATTCGTTTTCTATTGCAGGAACTAGCAAAATGTTTTGCCGACAATAAGAACGAATACAAAAAACAGGAACTGCTTATTCTTGCAGATTCACTGGAAGAATAATTTCGCCTTACACATAACTTTCTCCGTGTCTCCGTCGTAACCACTCTAACCCTGTAGTTACAGCAATGATTTGCTAAATTGCACCAACAAGGAAATTGTAATGAATAAAAAAACTTACGAAGAGGCACCCCTGCCGGGGGTGAGGGTATTGATTTTCGGTGCAGGCAAATCTGCCACCTGTTTAATTGACTATATAATTAAAGAAGCCGGCGCTAACAACTGGCAGGTAATTGTAGCAGATAATGATCTTGCATTGGCACAATCAAAAACAGGTAATGCCACTCATGCAAATGCTGTTTCTATTAATGTAGAAAATACAAAAGAAAGAAATGAACTGGTACAATCTGCAAGCATTGTTATATCGTTGCTCCCTCCTGCCCTGCATTTTCTTGTTGCACAGGATTGTGTACAGTTTAATAAAAACCTTTTAACTGCTTCTTATATTGATGACAATATCCGCACTCTTCAACCATTAATAGAAGAAAAGAAACTTCTGTTCCTTTGCGAAATGGGACTTGACCCCGGCATTGACCATATGAGTGCTATGCAATTGATTCATACAATAAAAGATAAAGGCGCAACCATAACATCATTTACTTCTCACTGCGGTGGTCTTGTTGCCCCGGAAAGCGATAACAATCCCTGGCACTATAAAATAAGCTGGAACCCACGTAACGTAGTTATGGCGGGCAAATCCGGCGCCATTTTTCTTAATAACAATAGCATCGAGAAAATGCCTTATGAACTTTTATTTGATAAAAACAGGAAAACAAATATTCCCGGCATTGGAGAATTAAGCTGGTATCCAAACCGCGACTCATTGGCTTATATAAAACTGTACGAAGTTGAACCTGCTTCAACGTTTATCCGCACCACGCTGCGTTATCCGGATTTTAACTATGGCTGGAAATACATCATAGACTTTGGCCTCACCCGTGAAGATGTGTTTTATGATACGGACAATATGAGCCTTCAAACTTTTTTCAACCTGCATTTTAATCAGGCAGGAATAAGCGGTACAATAAAAGACTTAATAAAAACAGATTTGCTTTTAAAGCAGCAGTTAGAATTTATTGGTCTTAATGATACAAGTACGCTCATTAATAAAGGCAAATGTTGCGCTATGGATATTTTACAATTTGCGTTGGAGAAAAAACTTGTGCTAAAGACCCATGATAAAGACATGATTGTAATGCAGCATGAAATTGAATACAAACTTGGCAATAAAAAGCAATTGATAAAAAGCCATCTGATTGTGAAAGGCGATGATAACCTGAGGACAGCTATGGCAAAAACAGTGGGACTGCCATTGGGTATTGCCGCTAAATTAATATTGGAAGGGAAGATAAAAGAAACAGGTTTGCACATACCTATTATACCATCAATATACGAACCGGTATTGCAGGAACTGCAACACCATGGCATATCTTTCAAAGAAGAAACAACTTAAAAGCGTTATAATGGATACAGTAAATTTTAATAAAAATATTTTCAATGCAGTTGGAAATACACCATTGGTAAAACTGCAAAATATTGTACCCGAAAATTGCGCTGCAGTATACGTAAAACTGGAATACTACAATCCCACAGGATCATATAAAGATCGCATGGCACTTGCCATAATAGAAGAAGCTGAAAAAAGAGGCACACTAAAAAAAGGTATGACAGTTGTAGAATGTACCGGCGGAAGCACAGGTACATCACTTGCATTTGTATGCTCTGTAAAAGGCTATCGCTTTCGTGTAGTTTCTTCTGATGCTTTTGCAAAAGAAAAATTACAAAGCATGCGCCTTTTTGGCGCAGAACTGGAAATAGTAAAGAGCGACAATGGAAAAATTACACCGGATCTCATTCCGGGTATGATGAAAAGAACCGAAGAAATAAATGCTGAAGGCAATGCGTACCTGACCAAACAATTTGAAAACAATGATGCCATTAGTGGTTACAGCATGATAGGAAAAGAAATTGTTGAACAATTTAACGAACACATTGATGCATTCTGCGGTGCAGTAGGAACAGGTGGCATGCTATCTGGTGTTTCCAAAATATTAAAAACAAAAAATGCTGCTACAAAAATTATAGCGCTGGAACCTGAATCTGCACCACTTTTATCAAAGGGAGTAAAAGGCACTCATAAAATAGATGGTATCGGCGTTGGTTTTATATCGCCTATTCTTAGAGACGCCGTGTATGACGAAGTGCGGACTATTGAAGAAGCAGATGCAAGGGCAATGGCAAAAAAATTGGCTGCAGAAGAAGGCATATTTGCCGGAACATCCAGTGGATTAAATGTAGTTGCCGCTATTGAAATAGCAAAAGAGCTTGGGCCTGGCCATACGGTTGTTACTGTTTGCTGCGATTCTGGAATAAAATACCTTGCAGGTGGGTTATTTGATTGATCTGCTACAACTCATTTATACTGACCAAGTAAATTTATTAGTTCCTGAACGCCGGCAGTAGCAGGTTTCTCAATTGCAGTAAGATTAGCAATTGATGAAGTGTAAGGAATTGTTTTATCAATTATAAACTTAGGGATACCATCTTTTGCATAGTTAATCAATCCTGCCGCCGGGTATACAGCAAGTGATGTACCCACCACTACAAAAATATCTGCATTCATAACAATAGATATGGCATCTTCAATCAACGGCACTGGTTCTTCAAACCAAACAATATGAGGACGCAGTTGTGCACCATCAGCAGCTTTATCGCCTAATAAAATAGCTGTTCTTATTTCTGTAATTAAATGAGGGTTTATCTCGCTACGCATTTTTATAATCTCACCATGCAGGTGAAGTATTGTAGAAGAACCGCCACGTTCATGCAAATCATCTATGTTCTGCGTAATAATGTGAACGTTAAAATCTTTTTCCAATGAAGCCAATCCAGTATGTGCTGCATTAGGTTTTGCATCAAGCACATTCTTACGACGTTCATTATAAAAGTTTAACACCAGTTTTGGATCTTTTCTCCACGCACGAGGCGTAGCCACATCTTCTACATTATACCCTTCCCACAAACCATCGCTATCACGAAATGTTTTTAACCCGCTTTCTGCGCTAATGCCT
The DNA here is from genome assembly GCA_044227095.1 of Chitinophagaceae bacterium. GTDB lineage: Bacteria > Bacteroidota > Bacteroidia > Chitinophagales > Chitinophagaceae > JACMLD01. The sequence goes on from JBGAFV010000001.1 coordinate 4,517,942, forward strand.
GCACCTGTTAGCACTACCAGTTTCTTTTTAGCCATAACTCAAAAATAATAAGAAATGACTGATGGATGATTTTAAATAATTTATGAAGCTGTAGATTTTTGGTTCTTTGATAAAATAATTTTTCGTTTAAGGAAAAACCATAGGATACCAACACCAAGCCATAACGGCCACAAAGAAACAATTGCAATGAACGCCTCGGCAAACCAATTTAAACCAGTCTTAAATGATTCAAACAATCTTGTCAAATAAGAAGGTGCAGGCTCGTTTATGATATTAGGGTTTAACACCTGGTAGAATGTTATATTAATTGTACTGAAGATTGCCGCATGACCGAGATAATCTATCCTCCCTGCAGCTGCTTCAATATTTTCCTGCATATCATTAATTTCGTTCTGAACCTGGAGTATTTCTTCCATGTTCTTGGCTTGTTTTAGTAAATCAAGATACCTGTCCCTGATTCTTTTTTTGGCTTCCATTCTTGATTTAGTATCCTGTATTTCTCCAGTAACATCAGTCGATTCAATTTTCTTTACAATAATTTTTTCATTTGAGGATACAAGTTGCCCCACAGCATTGTCGAACTGATCTACAGGAACTTTTATGGTTATAACATTTTCAATTTTGTATTCTGATTGATTTTGTTCTTCCTGTGCAACATAACCGCCAAATTGTTTTACACCATTATGCAAAAAATCATTAAAAGTTTTATAATTCTTTACTTCTAGTGTAAGATTTCCTGTCTTGATGATTTTTTTATCCCAATCGACTTTTGTTTGTGCATTACCTTGTGATGATTTCTCCAGGGGTTTCTCGCTTTGAACAGGTGATAAAGTGTCCAATACACCGATTGCGGATTTAAATTGTTCTTCTTGTTTGTAACTCTGAGTCTTTAACAGGGTAATGTCTTTATTTAGTATTTGTTCTTTTGATCCCTCTCTATTACAGGCAATAAAAATCAATAGCAGCATTGCTGCCAACAGCTGGCTTAAAAATTTCATGGCTTATTTTTTAGGTGTGTATGGTTCTTAGATGCAGGAAAAAATATTTTACACAGACAGAATAAAATATTTTTATTATCTACTGGGGATTTGCCCGGCAAATACAAAGCATTTCCATGCTGCAAATGCAGTTGGCTATAATGCCCGCCTGGCAATCTTTTCATCAAACCAGGCCTTCGTTTATTCTTTCAACGTTGAAAAGGTAACCCGTGAATAAAAGTTAAATATTCATGCGTGAAAATCGTATAGAAGATTTTTAACCACAGATAAACTGGGAAGCACAGTGTCACTTTTCTATAATTAAGACACAAGGTTTAACGAAACAAATTTTGTTAGCAACACTCTTAAGGCGATAAACGGAGCGTTTCTTCGAAACTGCTAAACTTGCAGCTAATAGCTAACAGCTTGTAGCAAACAACTTTACTTCTTTACATTCAAAAGATATGCCCATGCTTTTTCAAAACCGGGTTGCATCATAGACTCATGCGGATTAGAAGTGCTGACGTCTGTTACAAGAATGTGCTTGCTTGTAACAACGGCTTTATTGGGCTGCACTAGTAATGTATCGGGAAGAGTTTCCCTCATTACTTTCATGCAATCGGCAAGTTGTTTATTATAATCATAAGGATCTTTCAGGTGCAAAAAAGCAAAATACTTTGAAACAGGTGTTATACTTTTATCTGAAAGCCAGGGGGCCGGCGATTGGTACTTTGCGAGGTAATCTTGCGGTCCGGCAAATATTAATACCCTGTCTAACGGAAATTTCTTTCCAAAATATGCAGCATGCCCCGCACCTTGTGAATGGCCAGCTACTGTAATCTTTGGCCATTGAATGTTTCCATTCTTTATATATTGCCCCCAACCTTGCACAGGATAATTTTTAGCAAGGTAAACAAGTAACTTTTGAAACCGGTTGTAAATACTATTGGCACTATCTACATCTACCAGCGGACTTACCTGCTCACCAAAAATAATTTCCTGGCGAAAACGGTTAAAACAGGTTGTGTCTTCGCTATTACTGCAAACAGTAGTAATTACATTGTTTTTATAATCGAGGCTGATAACATGATAACCAGCCGTTGCTGCAAAATTGAAAAAAGGAATATTGTGATCTGCACCTGCGCTGGTTCCTACAATCATTAACAGCAATTTGCCTTTTTGTTTTACAGCAGTATCCGTATAAGCAACATGCTCTTCGTGTACCTTAACAATACCAGCACCTGTTTGTGACGGATCTATTGCCAGGCGTTTTACCTGAGCAGAAAGATTATAGCAAATAAAACTACTGAACAAAAACGTTGTAATGATTGTCTTCATGTTATAGGATTATTTTTCACCTGCCATTTTCATTACAATATTCCATTCTTCTTCTGTAACAGGTTGTACACTTAAACGGCCCAGTCTTACCAACGCCATATTTGCAAGGCGTTTATCTGCTTTAATAGCATCGCGGCTTACAGGGTTCTTTAATTTTTTAAACGCTTTTATATCTACAGCTACCCACTTATCTTCTGTGGTTGTAGGGTCCTGGTATGCTTCTTTTACCACTTTTGCAATGCCAACGATATCAAGCCCTTCATTGCTATGATAAAATAAAACTTCTTCCCCTTTCTTCATTGCCCGCAGGTGAATACGTGCCGCATAATTGCGCACACCGCTCCACACCGTTTGTTTGTCTTTTTCAAGTTGCTCCCAACTATACGCTGAAGGTTCAGATTTTACCAGCCAGTATGCCATATGATTTGTTTTATGGATTAAATGTACAGATTTTTCATTGCTAAAATCAGTGGCATAGGCCCATAAAAAATATTCAAAACAGAAAATCCAACCTCGCATTGCTTTCGTAACTGCAATAGTTACCTGTAACAACCCTGCCCTACCCTGCCCGAAAAGAAAAAAATAATAAATCACTAAAAAAAACAAAAAATGAAACGTGTAAAATTTTCAGGATTTTTTTTAAGCGCAATGCTTATTATCAGTTCACTAAATGCGCAGGATAAAATGGCGGACGAAAAAACAGTAATGGTAGGTGGTGCTGCTATGTATCCCAGTAAAAACATTATAGAAAACGCAATGAATTCCAAAGATCACAAAACCCTGGTAGCGGCAGTTAAAGCAGCGGGCCTGGTTGAAACATTGCAAGGTGCCGGTCCTTTTACTGTATTTGCACCTACTGATGAGGCTTTTAACAAATTGCCAAAAGGCACAGTTGAAACCCTGGTAAAACCAGAAAACAAGGCAACACTAACAAAAATACTCACGTATCATGTTATAGCTGGCAAATACGACGCAAAGGCAATTGCTGCCATGATTAAAGCAGGCAACGGCAAAGCAACGCTCAAAACTGTTAGCGGCGGTACATTAACAGCCATGATGCATGGCGACAAACTTGTTTTAATGGATGAAAAAGGCGGCATGTCTGTTGTAACAATTAAGAATGTGTACCAGAGCAACGGTGTTATACATGTTGTTGATACTGTATTAATGCCAAACTAATAAAGAAGGTTGGTGTATAGTGGGATTTTTCACACACAGGCCTGCCCTTTCTACGGCGGGCCTTTTTATAAAATAAAATGAGTTTAAAATAAGAAGGTCAAAGACAAAATCCGGGGTTAATGCTTACATTCGCCTCAAATAAGTGAAAATGGATTTGAACGCCCTGTTTATTAAAGCCGTAGCAGATAGTAAAGACCTGCCAGACCGTCCCAGCAATGACACTCTTTTACAACTCTATTCTTTTTACAAGCAGGCAACTGAAGGCGATGCCAATGGTGAAGCCCCATCTATGTTTGATTTTGTGGCAAAAGCAAAATATGAAGCTTGGTCGTCTTTAAAAGGCAAGCCAAAAGAAGGTGCCATGCAGGATTATATTAACCTTGTAGAAAAACTGAAAGCCTAGTCTTTTAATTTCTCGTTATAAAAATCGTCAAACATTTTAGCAACACCCGGGTAATTGTATTTTTCTTTTGCTGTTGCAGCTATTTTCTTTTTATCTATTACATTCCTGTTGTTCATAAACCATAATATTTTTTTGGCCAGTGCCTCAGGGTTTTCCCCCTCTACAAAATAGCCATTAACGCCTTCGGTAATTGTTTCATGAAAAACCGGCAAGTCGCTTACAATTGCTGGCACGCCACAGGCATTAGCTTCAATTATTACACAACCAAAAGTTTCATAGCGTGAATAAAGAATAAGCACGTCTGATTGTTGCACAAATTTGGCTAATTCTTTTTGGGGCACTTCACCATAAAAAATTACTTGATCAGTCAACTTACAACTTTCTACCAATTGCTGTAATTTTTCTTTAGCTGGACCGAAAACTGAAAGTGAAAAATCAGGGTTTGATTTTCTTACAATTGCCAATGCTTCAATAATTGCTTCAGGATTTTTTTGATAATCCAGCCCGGAAATATGAATAAACCTGCTGGTCTTTTCTTCTGCTTTTACTGAAGGAGAAAAAATATTGTCATCAACAACATTTGGAATGATAGTACACTTTACACTGTTCTGTATTGAATTGATTGCACTGGCAAGGTATTGACTAACCGTACTCATTCCTGCAGATTCATTTACTACCCTCTTCCACATAGATTTGAAAATGCTGCTCATGTTTTTAAATCCGGAAATAGGGGCAGGCAGATAACCTGTCCAGTGTTCAGAAATTACAAATGGCACTTTGTATTTTCTTTTAAGCCACAAAGCCATTAATCCATTTTTGTTAACTACATGCACATGTGTGCAGGTAGGCAAAACTGATTCCTCAATATATTCTTTGATTGCATTTTTGTAAATACGATTATAATGCCTGGTTGAAAAAACCTTATCAAATAAAGAAATGGAGTATGAAGGGGAATAGTAGTAAATAATTTTTTCGTTCAAATTTGCATCCTGCACGGTTTCTGTAAAAATGTTTTTTGTAACCTTACCAGTTTTGTCTCTAATAACATGTATTACCTGTATTTTATTAAATAAAGAAACAGCCCTGGCATGGCGCTGTATAAAATCGCCGTCATAAGGCAATAATTTATTTGGATACCATGCGGGGAGCCATAATAAATTTTTCATTTGCTGGCATGTTTAGCAAGTATCATCATAGAATAAACGCCCCAGAGCTTTACACTTATATCTTTATTTATAGCGTAGGAAGTTTTACGCAACCCTTTTTTAATTTTTTGCTTTATAGATTTTTGCGGTTCCAAATCAAGCAGGGGCTTTGTGTATATCCAGTCCATTACTTTGTAACCGGTATCTTCAAGCATCCACAATACCATTTCTTTTGAAAAATAATGTATGTGCCCCACGGCCTCTCTTTGCTGAAATAAAACATGCGGTTTAAGCAAAGTGCGGCAGCTTATATCCAATGGAATATGAAAAATAAAATACTCCGATTTTTTATTCAGCTGTTCAAGAAATCCGTAATAATCTGATACATGCTCTACAACATCAATTGTAAGTAGCAGATCTGTTTCTTTAATATCGTTATCTAAAAAATTGCGGTTGTAAAACGAAATGCGGTTATCCTTCAATTGACTGGCGAGATCAATAGCCTGGGGCGAAATATCATACCCTTCCCATTTTTTTATTGTGGGGTACAAGTTGCATAATTGCTGAAGCAATGTACCTGAACCGCATCCCACATCCACTACTTTTTGAAAAGACAAGCTGTTCCTGTCAATCAATTCTTTTATCCATTGTACTTTCCATACAGCATCTGCAGCATCCCAGGTAGGATTCTTTTTAAAATATTCACCATCCTGGTACATTTCAGTTCGTTTCATTTGCAGAAAATATTTGACGGAGCTGTTGCCAGTCTGTCCTTACCGGTATAAAAAAACGTGTTGCTGCAATATTATATTCCTTTTTGTAAACGTAAAGAAGAAATATAAGATACCCAATATATCCTGCACTGCTTACAAGTGCAGCAGCTGCAATACCATACCTGGGTATAAAAACCCAATCTCCCATTATTATAATAATCAGTCCAATAATTGTTCCTTTTGCATTTGTGGCCAGCTTGTTCTTACCCGAATTGTATGCAGTGATTAGGGCAATAGGCGAAAGGGCTAATATACCAGGCACCAGTAAAACAAAGGGAATATACATTTGGTTAAACGTTTCGCCGTATACCCAGGGAAACAACCATTTTCCTGTAAGCACAAGAATACCCAGCAAAGCAACATAAAATACAAGAAGGGCCCTTGCAAGCATTGGTAACCCGTTATTCACTTCTGTTTTTAAACCAGAAGCCGTAAGCGGAAAAATTGCGCTGGCAATAATTACAGGTAACAACAAAAATAACTGACCCGTTTTTGACACCTGTATGTAATTCCCTAAATCTCCTTCCATACAACTATCACACATGTTTTTTACAAACCAGTAATCTATACGGTATAACAAAAAGAAAAGAAGGTTATTAAGCAATGCAAAAAGCGAATACCTGAACAGCAACTTTAATTCGTAAATATGAGGGAGCCGCCAGTTACCTGGTATTTTATTTTTAAACAGGTATGCCATCGTAAGCATTACTCCCTGTAAAAGAAAAGTAAGAAAATACAATTTTACCAATACATCTGCGCTAATGCTATTTGCAAATAATGAAGCAATGAAAATAATTATTGCAAGCAGTATATTGGTAAACGCAAGCAGGCTATTGGGCAGCACATAATTTTGTTTTGCGTAAAACAATGCGCAAAAAAAACTAGTGAGCATAACACCGCAGATATAAGTAACTGCAAAAAAAACAAATTGCCGGGCTGAATACCCTTCTTCAGCATTGTGATAAAACAACAACAGCAGCCCACCAGTAATAGCCGTTACCACAATACTCCAGAGAATACTAAAAGAAGCAAGTTTGTTTTCGTTGATGTCTTTTTTTGCACTGTAATAAGTCATTCCAGACTCAAGGCTAAGGCTAGCCAGCAATATTATCAGCGAAAAATAATTGGTGATATAATAAATCCAGCCGCTACCTTTTGCATGAAAATACCTGGACACTACTATATTAAGCAACAAAACTGTGGCAAAATACAATCCGCGCCAGAATATACCGCTAAAAATAACCTGTCTGAATTTCATGTGTTGCAGGTAACTGAAACAAATCTGTTAGCGTAAAGCCATCCGGTAAGATTTATCAATAACCCATTCAGCACAAAGCTTATTACTTTAATGCTTCTATAATGGCAATAAATTCAGCTGCAACGAGTGATGCACCTCCTACCAGGCCACCATCAACATCTTCTGAAGCAAACAATTCTTTTGCATTGGCTGCTTTTACACTGCCGCCATACAAAATGGGTATATCGTTGGCAACAGGCTTGCCGTATTGTTTTGCTAATACACTTCTAAGGTAAGCATGCATTTCCTGTGCTTGCGCTGTAGTTGCTGTTTTACCAGTACCAATAGCCCAAATAGGCTCATACGCAATAACGATTTGAGATATTTGCGCAGCAGAAAGATGAAATAAAGATTCACGCAATTGTGTTTCTACATAACTGTTTTGTGTACCAGCTTCGCGAATGCTTAATGGTTCGCCACAACAAAAAACAGGCGTAATGCCAAACTCAAGCAATAAGTTTAATTTCTCTGCCAGCGCCTGGTTGGTTTCATTAAAATATTCCCTGCGTTCGCTATGACCAATAATGCAATATTTTATATTGATTGAATCCAGCATTTCTACAGATACTTCTCCTGTATAAGCACCAGATTTTTTTGTGTAACAATTCTGCGCAGCAATATTGTAATTCTTTTCATCAGATACTTCACTATTGGCCATAATGAGATAAGGAAACGGAACTGCAAAAAGCACCTGCTGGTGTTCCTTTAATTCAATGCCTGGTTTTAAAACATCATCAAGCAATTTTTCTGCCTGCTGATAAGTACAGTTCATCTTCCAGTTTGCAGCTGCAATTTGTTTTCTCATTTGTTCGTTTTTATTGTATAATGATTCAGTTAATTATTTTGCCTTCTCAATTTTTAAGTGATTCAAAAATATGTTGTAGCTGCTGAATTTCCTTTTCTGAAAGCAAATGATTTTTCAGTTTTTTCCAGTTGCGGATATCCTGCAGCGCTTTTTCGAATGTATACGATCCTTCCTGCGTCATTCCCCAACTAAAACTGGGAATATACTTGGGTGATAGCCCATTGCCAAAAACATTGGCGCACACTCCTACAACAGTTCCGGTGTTGAAAGAGGTATTAATAGCAGCCCGGGAATAATCGCCCATCAGCAAACCGCATTTTATTCCTGCCATTACAAATGCTTTATCTGCTTCGCTCCAGATTTTTATATTGCTGGCCGTATTTTTTATATTGGAATTTGTTGTACCTGCGCCAAGATTGCACCACTCGCCTATTACACTATCGCCAAGGTAACCATCGTGGGCTTTATTGCTGTAACCAAACACTACAGAATTTTTTATTTCTCCACCTACAAGGCTATACGGACCAATAGTAGTGGCACCATAAATACGTGCACCCATTTTAACTGCAGCACCTTCGCACAATGCAAATGGCCCGCGGATAGAAGCACCTTCCATAATTTCTGCATTCCTTCCAATATAAATTGGGCCTGCAGCTGCATTAAGAATGCAATACTGCAATTTTGCGCCTTCTTCTATAAAAACATTTTCAGGATTATCGCAAACTACCATTGGCGGAACAGCCTGAGAAACCCTTCCTTCTGTAATCAACTTAAAATCTTCTCTTATTGCCCAATCGTTGTATTCAAAAATTTGCCAGGGATGTTCTATTATTTTAAGCGTGGATTGTTTTAAAAAATCATCCTGTGAATAATTGCCTTTTAATAAATCTTCTACAAAGGCTTTGCTGGGAACAATATTGCCTGCAAAAACAACAGGTTGTGTTTCGGATGAAGGTGGATCAAGATATTCATCACCATTCACAGTTACTTTTATACCAAGAAGTTTCTCCCATTTTTGCCTGATTGTAAGAATGCCGATTCTTATATCTGCTGAAGAACGCGTAAGCGTAAAAGGAAAAAGATGCCTGCGTGTATGTGTATCGTCGAGAACCAGTTGAATCATAACTTAAAAATACAATAAAGTTGATTGGGAGATTGCTTTTGTCCAAATCTCCTGTGTAACAATACAGTTCTTAAACAAAAATCCCTTCGCAAAAAATTACGAAGGGATTTAAATATTCTTACAACAAAAAATTATAACAACTTTGTTTGTTCTTATTTCTTGGCGTATTTTTTCTTGAACTTGTCAATACGTCCTGCAGTATCTACCAGCATTTTCTGACCAGTGAAGAACGGATGCGACATACTTGAAATTTCCAATTTCACCAGCGGGTATTCATTACCATCTTCCCATTTTACTGTTTCTTTTGTAGCAGCAGTAGAGCGGCTTAAAAATGAATGACCATTACTCATGTCTTTGAAAACAACGAACCGGTAACTTTCCGGGTGGAGACCTTTTTTCATACTTCTTTATTTTTAAGGAAGCACGGATTTTGCCGTACTTTTTGTTTACAAGGCCGCAAAAATAGCACCTAAATGCTTAATTGCCAAACCATATTTGCTTTAGTTGCGCATATTGTCAAACTGAAGGGGCAATCCCAAGTCTGATGTACGGCATAATTGCATAATTGCCTGCAAATCATCTATTTTTTTACCAGTCACCCTTACAATATCATCCATTATCTGGGCCTGTACTTTTAAACCACTGTCTTTTATCAGCTTTACAATCTTTTTAGAATCTTCCTGTTTCAGGCCATTTCTTACCTGTACTTCCTTTTTTACAGTTTTACCGCTTGGGTAAGCATCTTTAGACATATCAAACGCCTCGGGGGAAATCCCCTGCTTGTGGGCACGGTTTATCAGCACATCAAGCAATTGCCGCATCTTCATATCATCGTCGGTCTCAATATTCAGCTTAAATTCTTTTTTGTTGAGATCAATCACCACATGTGCATCTTTAAAATCAAACCTGTTGGTGATTTCTTTTTTTACAACATTAACCGCATTGTCCAGCGCCTGGCCATCTACTTTACTTAAAATATCAACTGAAGGCATAACAAAAGTATTTAGTGTGGATGATTTAGTATTGAGACTTGCAGGTTCAAATGTAAGACTAAGAGAACAAAGAGAAAAAGGGAAAAGAAATTGCTTTTATCCCACAAAAAAAAGAAGAGGACATCGTGTCCCCTTCTTTCAAATATTCAATACTAAAAATGCTGTCTCTTTGTTCTCTTTCTCTCTTCCTTTCCCCTAGCTTACTGCTGTGCACCCCCTGCCCTGTTTTGCTCATCGCTGGCAGCACTGTTTCTTTTGCGGGCTTGTGGCACACCAGACTTACCAAAGCGGTAACTGAAAGTAACTGTAAGGCTGCGGTTATCCCATTTGTTGTAAATCTTCATATCAATATCTCCATAGCTGGTGTGGCCCCTGTACACCTGCCAATGAAACGGATCACGTATGTTCAACCGCACTGTACCTTTTCCTTTCATAATTGTTTTTTGTCCGCCTACGCTCATAAAATACATCGGGTCGCTGATGCTTAGCTGTTCTACTGTTTTGCCACGATAAAAACCACTTAACTCTGCACTCCATCCTTTTTTAAACGTGAAAGTATTGGAAAGATTTACTGTGAATGAAGTATTACTAACTTCTAAAGGATCTATCTTTTTTGAAATTGAATTATAATAAGTTCCGGTATATTTATTATTGAACACATTGGCAAATGCATTTATACTCCACCATTTAGCAGGTTTAATAGGAGCATTGATAGAGATGCCGTAATTCCTGAACCTTGCAACATTATCTGTAGTAAGATAAGTGATGCGTTTTTCTGTATTCTGTTTCAGTATTTGAGAAATAACATCATCAGTAATTCCATAGCTGATGGTGGTAGTAAATCCGCCTTTATAAGAATGCCTTAATTCAAAATTGTTTGAATATTGTGGCAACAAATATGGATTACCCTGGCGGTAAGTGAGTGAATCAAGAAACCAGATAAACGGATTCAGATCCTGGTAATTAGGCCGCTCAATTCTTCTGCCATAGGTAAATGTAAATGTGTTGTTTTTGTTTGCTTCGTAATTAAGGTAGAAAGTTGGAAACAGGCTGGTATATTTTCTTGTAAAAGAAGAATCGTTTAAAACCTGGTTTCCTTTAGAAGTAGTATTTTCTAAACGCAACCCTGCCTGTGTGCTCCACTTGTTCCATTTTTTATTAATGCTCACATAAGCTGCATTGATATTTTCCTCGTAAATAAAATGATTGGAACGTGCATCTGGCTCCCATCCGCTGCCAGTATTTCTCTGGTAGTCTACAGTGTTATCACTCTTTACATAGCTTACTTTAAAACCTGCATCAAAGCGCATATTCTTTTTCATGGGATGAGTGAAGTCTGACTTAGCAGAGTAAATATTAATTACGCTTGGTATATTGCCTTGTAAAGTAAGGTTACCGGTTTTGCTACCGCTTTGGTCATATACTTCTGTTACCAGGGTTGACAAATTGGTACTATTGTAACCAATATAATCAAGATCTGCAGTAAGCTCTGTGCCCAGTGTATCAAATGTATGTTTATAATTAAAGTTGCCTGAGTAATTCCAGAAAGTGATTTTGTTGCTGGTAGAAGATTTAAGCACATTCAGTACAGTTTCATCGGGCAAAGAAATAGTCTGTGTGCTGTATGGCCTGGGTCTTCCAAAAAATCCAAAACCATTTACTACCACACCAAAAACATTTTTTTTATTCGCATAATAATCCAACCCAACTTTTAGTGTGTGGTTATTATTGCGCATGTTCATTTCTGTTTGCGAACTGGAAGATGAGTTCAGTGTTCCGTCTGGGTTAAAAAATTTACGATCGATATCCAAATCAGCTTTCCCTTCACGATAATTGAAATTATAATTACCAAACAAATTCATTTTGCCTTTGCGGTAATTAAGGTTAATGCTGGTTGTTTGTTTCAGCGGATAGAGATAGCTGTCGTTTCTTTTGTAAAGGCCGATAGTTCCCCCGGCAGTAATGCTGCCATTCATCCCATCACTTTTATTTTTTTTGGTTTTAATATTGATAATGCCTGAATTGCCCGATGCATCATATTTGGCAGGTGGGTTTGGCATTATTTCAATCTGATCCAAAGCTGATGCTGGCAGGTTCTTTAATACGTTGGCAAGATCTGCAGCAGAAAGATAGGTTGGCTTTCCATCCATCATTACAATAACACCCTGCTTGCCTTTTAAACTGATATTACCATCATTGTCTACTGTTATGCCTGGAGATTTCTCAAGCACTTCCATTGCAGTTGCACCAGCATTGGTAGGCGCTGCTTCTACATTGATAACAGTACGATCAATTTTTTGCTCTATTAAAGGTTTACGTGCAGTAACGGTAACACCGCTCAATTCTTTAGAGCTTGCCGCTAATTGTATGGCAGGAACCTGCACAGACATTTTATCTGCAGTTAACTCTACAGCTTCTGTATTTTTTGAAGTAAAGGCAACAGCTGAAACAGAAAGAATGTATTTGCCGGCGGCAATCTTTTCTATTTCATACAAACCTTGTTTGTTGGTAACAGCAGCTTTTATTAGTGTTTTGTTATCGGCTTTTAATAACTGTACTGTTGCAGCTTCAATAGGTTTTTGTGAAGCATCTGTAATTGTGCCGGTAATTTTTCCTGTTTTTCCCTGTGAAAACAGGCAAAAAGAAAATAAGGATAAGGCAATAATGGAAAATATTTTTTTCATAGCAGTTCTTTTATATTTTAAAGCGTTTCTCTCAATTGCGAAAGTGCATTGATTCAATCAGGTTATAAACTCAATTCTGGATGAAGGGAACTATTTTGTTTTCAATACACAAGCGGTTAATTTCAGGTACGAAAGAAGCGTTAATCTTATCAAGTGCCTTTTTTAGTAGTCGTTAGTCTTCAGTCTGTAGTCAATAGTCAGCACAAAGGGCTTTGACTAACGACTATGGACCAACGACTCCCGACTAATTATTCCCTCCCGCCTTTACACGGTTTTGTTCTTCATCTGCACCACCTTTTTTGCGGTTGTTTTGTGGGCCTTTCAATGGTTTTCCAAAGCGATAAGTAAAGGAAATGCCGGCCACTCTTGAATCCCGTATATTGCTAAACGTTGCTTCTGTTTGCTGAAAGTTGATATTGCCTTTTACTTTATTGGTGTAGAATATATCCCTGATGTTTAAACGCACACTGCCTTTTCCTTTCATTACTTGTTTAGATATGCCTGCAGAAGCCTGGCCAAGTGGCATAATTTCAAGCTGCCCTTCTATACCTTTTGTTCTGTAAAATCCACTCAGTTCTGCACTCCAGCCTTTGCCAAAACTGAACTGGTTGTTTACATTAAACAATACATTTGATGCACTTACTTTTAATTCTTCCTGGTACAATACACCCTGGAAATAACTGTAGTTATAATTGCCATAGAGGTTTGCGTTCCACCATTTAAAAAACTTAACCTGTGCACTTATGCTAATACCTGCATTTTGGCGCTGACCAATATTTCCCTGGCGAACGATAGTAGCATAACCTTTCTGTTCAAATGTTTCTGTAAAGAAATTTTCTGTTTTACTATAGTTAACTGTTGTTGTAAGAAATCCTTTAAAAGTGTGGCTTAACTCAATATTGTTTGTGTATTGTGGTTTAAGAAATGGGTTGCCCGCCTGGTAAGTATAATTATCAAGGAAGAACAAGAATGGATTTAAATCCTGGTAGGCCGGCCTGTCTATTCTTCTGCCAATTGACAAACCAAACTGGTTACTTTTATCAGCAGCATAAGAAATAAATACTGTTGGAAAAAGATTGTTGTAAGATTTGGTGAATGATGAATCAGACCCCGGCCTTTGCGCATTACCAAACTGGTGGCCTTTATAATTTGTATTCTCAAAACGAAGACCAGCCTGCACGCCTATTTTTTTAAATTGCCTGTTGTAATTAATATAAGCTGCATTTACATTTTCTGTGTATTGAAAACGGTTAGTTTTATCGTAATCTACATAGTTTGACCCGCCTACTACATTAAAGTAATTGGCTTCATTGTCTGTATTTACATAACTGCTTTTTACACCTGCTTCAAGCTTAGCCTCTTTTTTAAGCGGGTGGGTATAATCTGCTTTGGCTGAATAAATATTAATGCTAACTGGCAACTCACTGTACAAATCTGCCCTATACTTCTCAGTCATATCCGGATAGTAGGATATATTGGTGAAATTTTGTTTGTTGTGCGAGCGATAAGTTGCATAGTCTACATCCGCAGTTATTTCACGACCTGTAGAATCAAATTGGTGGCGCAGGTTAAGGTTGAGGGCGCCATTTTTCCATTTGTCTTTCATGTCTGCAGTTGATTTTACAATTGAATCAACTTCTCCTGCGGGATTTTTAAGATAAGATGTGTTATAGTTGTAGAACTTTTCGGGGTTCATAAAACCTGAAGCAACAAAGCCAACAGTTGTTTTCTTAGTAATAAAGAAATCCATGCCGAGTTTAAGGGTATTATTAATGTTGGTCCTTGGCATAAATGCGGACTGATCAAACATTGCAGTTACTATTTTACCGTCTACCGTTTTATAAGTACGGTGTATATCCAGTTGCTGAAAACTATTGTTCCTGTTATAACTGTAGTTCATAAAAGCATTGTACTTTCCATTGCGGTAGTTAAGGTTAAGGCTTTCATTGGTTCTTGCATATACGCCCTGAGAATAACCTGCAGTTGCGCTGCCATTAAATCCTTTTGCTTTGTTCTTTTTTGTTTTTATGTTGATAATACCAGAATTGCCCGCTGCATCATATTTTGCAGGCGGATTGGTCATAATTTCTATCTGGTCAAGTTGGTTAGCATTCATGTTTTTTAAAAGGTTCACCAGGTCGGCACCACTGAGATAGGAAGGCTTTCCATCAATATATACCTGCACACCCTGCTTTCCTTTAAGGCTGATGCTTCCATCTTTATCAACAGTAATACCCGGAGATTTTTCAAGTACTTCAAGCGCACTTGCACCTGCATTGGAAACCGCAGCATCTACATTAACAACAGTTCTATCTATATGCTGCTCAATTAATGGTTTTCTGGCAACAACAGTAACACCAGCAAGATCTTTTGAAGCAGGCACCAATTCTATGGTTTTCAGTTCAACAGAAATATTTGCTTCATTAATTACAAAGGTTTCAGAAAACGCTTTTTTATGGCCCACTGCAGAAACTGCTACCATATAACTTCCTTCGGGAATATCTTCAAATTGAAAATTGCCGTCTTTGTTGGCGGCACCCATTTTTGCAATAGATGAGTCTTTAGAATGCATTAATGTAATGGTTGCAGATTCAATCAATTTCTGGCTGCCGTCTATTACATGGCCTTTAATGATGCCTTTTGTTTGGGCCTGGCTTACTAATGCAAAACACATTGTTATCATCAGCCCTAAAATCTTCTTCATAAATTAGCTTTATATATTGGTTGGTACTTTGTTTTTATTATTACACTCCAAAAATAAGTACTATGCAATGCAAAGAACATTGTATAATGTCAGATGGTATATTAAGTTGATAATTGGTAGTTAATTGGCATTGAATTGAGACGCAGCAGCCTGAACTGGGTTACAATTGATGTAGGTTTTAGGACAAAAGGCAATAATTGCCGATGGCTGGAATATGTTCTTACCTCAGCCTTATTTTATAAAGGATACAACGAAAATTACTTTCAGAAAATAATTTAAAATAAAATTTGCGCAACTTAAAAGTTGCGTATATATTTGCAACCTACAAGTTGCACATTAAATATTGAACATGAAACAAGACATATTTCAGGCCATAGCAGATCCAACCCGAAGGGCCATTCTTGCTTTAATTGCTATTCAGGCCCTAACGCCTAATGTAATGGCAGAAAAATTTGAAATGAGCCGGCAGGCAGTATCAAAGCATATAAAAGTGTTGCAAGAATGCGATTTGATAAAACCCCAGCCTTCCGGCAGGGAAATTTATTATCACCTTAATCCACAAAAAATGCAGGAGCTAGACATATGGCTAGACCAATTCCGAAAAATTTGGGAGGCCCGCTTTAATCAACTTGACCAAGTATTATCAACAATAAAAAACCAGAAAAAATGAAGAACAATTCTCCCTTTGATTTTGTGCTGGACAAGGCTACAAAAACGGTAGTAGTAACCATGGAATTTAATGCAGACCTGGCCCTGGTTTGGGATGCTTTTACAAAACCTGAAATCCTGGATCAATGGTATGCACCCAAACCATTTATTTCAAAAACAAAATACATGGATTTTAAAGTTGGCGGCAGGAGATTTTATGCTATGGTAAGTCCTGAAGGACAAGAGCGTTGGTCAATTCAGAAATATACTTCTATTAGTCCTAAAACCAATTTCAAAATGTTTAATGCTTTTGCAGACGAAAATGAAAATCCTCAATTGCCAGGTTCTGATTGGGATTTAAATTTCAGCGAACAAAATGGAACAACAACAGTGAATATTAGCATTTACAATGAATCGCTTGAACGCCTGGAGAAAATGATTGAAATGGGCTTTAAAGAAGGATTTACTGCGGCATTAAACTCCTTGAACGAGTTATTGAAAACTTTATCTAAAAAATGATTTACATTTTTAAAACATCAGTTAAAACAAAAATGCAGGTAAAAAAACTCAAACCGCATATTGATAAAAAACTGCCAAAAGCAAAATGGAATTTCGATCTTACAGATTGCGATAAGATTTTACGTATCGACAGTGAAGAAAATATTGTTTTGAGAACAATAGACTTGCTAACTATTCACAAATTTTATTGTGAAGAATTGAAATAATAAATAAAAATTAAAAACTATGGCACTCATTAATCCTCACATTAACTTCAACGGAAATGCAGAAGAAGCATTCAATTTTTACAAATCAGTATTTGGTGGAGCGTTCGAAAAAATTATACGTTTCAAAGATCTCTCCAGCCCTGAATGGCCGATACCAGAAAAAGAAGCAAATAAAATAATGAACATTTCTTTGCCTATTGGTAAAAACTTTTTAATGGGCAATGACGTGCCGGAAATTATGGGAAGAACAAATGAAAACGAAAACAGGTCCAAAATATATATCATTACAGAAAGCCGTGAAGAAGCAGACAAATTATTTAACGGGCTTTCAGCCGGCGGAACTGTTGAAATGCCTATTGGCGACAGCCCCTGGGGTTCTTATTTTGCTATGTTCCGAGATAAATATGGTATTGAATGGATGATAGACTTTACTCCTGCCAAAAACAATTAAGAAAAAAAAACAAAAGCCTGGTATTGTTAAGCGCTAAGAGACACTAACAGCTTTTTTTGCCCTAACTGGCAGATAAAGCATCAGCACAAGACCAGTAATAATAAGCAGGAAAGAAATTATTTCGGCTTGTGTTGGTTGAAAAGGGAGTGATTCATATTTTGTATTCACTCTTATCTTTTCAATCAAAAATCTTTCAATACCATTTACAAAAAGATAGAAACCGAATAAAGTGCCGGCTACTTTAAACTTTTTGCGCACAGCCCAAATAATTCCGAAGAGAATAATACATGCAATGATCTCATAAAGCGGAGTAGGAAAAACCGGCAATGGCAATACGTTGCAATATTCGCCCCAATTGCAATTTGGCAATGGCACACCTTCTTTATTTACATTGTGTGGATAGGTATACGCAAAAAACCAATCGGGCAACCACGATACGCCTTTAAAATAAACATGCTTTACTTTATCAAGACTATCAAACTGGCGTACAAAAAAATCTTTGTTAGCCAGTAGTTGTTGCTGAAACTGATCGCCACTTGCAAGTGAAACCACTCCGTTCTTGTCTGAAACATAAGCGCTGTTTAATACGCCCCAATCTCCATCGCCACTAACCTGGCAGCCCATACGGCCAACAGCATATGCCAGCATTAATGAAGGGGCAGCCGCATCATTTAAATGCCAGAAACCAATATTGTGTTTTTTAGCGTACCACCAAATGGCTAATGCGGCACAAATTAAACCGCCATAAAAAGTAAGTCCGCTGGGAGAAAAAAGATTACCAATAGGATCTTTTATAAAACGATCCCAGTTCTCGAGGTTATCAAAAATTTTAGCGCCTAAAAAACCAAACACAGCGCCTAATAATATAATGTCTCCTACCCTGTCGTGTGGCCAAACGCGGATAACCCTTTCTTCAGGTTTATCTAGTTTTTGCTTATAGGCTTCGCGCCATTTAAGACCGGCAAAAATCAACCCGGCAAAAATACCAGCAGCCCAGCTACCTTGTGTTGATAACATGAATTGCTGCATATCTGCATTAGGATCGGCAAAAAAAGCACCGATAACTTTATAACCAAATATAAATCCCAGAAAAAAATTGATTAATAGTTCCAGCAGACTTGCAGGCTTTCCTACAGTTATTTTTTCTTCCTGAAAATGCAAAAGGCCTTCCTTACTTTTTCGCTTTAGCTCTGCACCTATAACAATAGCTGCTGTAACAAAAGCAACGGCTACCAGCAAACCAAACATATTTGCAAAACGCAATCCTCTCCAATCTGCACCAAACCAGTCGCGAACAAGAAAATAAAGATTGGGATACATATGTGGTTGCTATTGGTGAATAGAGTAATAAATAATTGACTGCAATGTTAGGGGAAAAATTTTGCAAAAAGGCCCACTAAAAAAGTGAGCCTTTATTAATCTTGTTTATTAAAGTCTGTATGCTGAATATTGTCTACTAAATACTTTCCTTAACAATATTCTTCAAAAGCGCTTATAAGATTTTGAGCTATCATCTGAGCAGGACGCCCTTCTATCATATGTCTTTCTATAAAATGAACCAACTGACCATCTTTAAAAAGTGCAATGGCAGGTGATGATGGCGGATAAGGTAATAAATGCTGCCTTAATGTTTTTACAGCGTCAACATCAAAACCTGCAAAAGATGTAGTAAGATGGTCTGGTTTTTTGTTGGTATTATGAACAGCCATTAAAACACCTGGGCGGGCCGAACCGGCTGAACAGCCACAAACTGAATTAATCATTACAAGCGTAGTTCCTTTTTGAGCTAGCTGGTTATCTACGGCTTCGGAAGTAACTAATTCTTCAAAACCATTATCTGTTAGTTCCTCCTTCATGGGTATTACAAGTTCTGCTGGATACATAATTTTTATTCTTTTGATTTTAGCAACGCAAAACTATTGAAAAAGTTCAATACATCTTTTAAAACAATGCTAATTTATGAATTTATGTCAGTTTAATTTATCTATTTCGGATTTTTTGTCACACTGAACGCAATTTTTATGCAATCCGGTCACAAAAAATGCGGTGGTACAGCATTTGAAAAACATTATTAGTTAAAAGAAATTTTAAAAAACAAAAAATAGAATGGTTATGACACTCGTAAAAAACAACTTCAGGCCTGTTAATTTCAACAGTGTTTTCAATGAACTTTTTAATGAATTTCCGGCTGTATTTGCAGACAAAGCCGGCCTTAATTTCCCGCAGGTTAATATTGCTGAAACAGCAGATGCTTATCATGTTGAAGTAAATGCACCAGGCAGAAATAAAGAAGATTTTGCAATTAATGCTGATAAAGGTTTATTAACCATCAGCTACGAAAAGAAAGAAGAAACCAAAAATGATGATGTAAAATCAGTGCGCAGGGAATTTAGTTTTCAATCTTTTAAAAGAAGCTTTAGCCTCGATGAAAAGATTGATGTTACTAATATTCAGGCTAAATATGAAAATGGTTTGCTGAAGATTTTACTTCCTAAAAAAGCTGAAGTGAAAGAAGCTGCAAAACAAATAACCATCCAGTAATTATAAAATGTATAATAAGCCTAACAGGCAAGAAATATTTTCATAAGCAGTTGGTTTTGATTTATTCGCCCCGTTGTTTCTACAATGGGGCTATTTTTATGTGTAATATTTCGCCGGGCAGGGCGACTAATGACTGATCAATAAGAAATTTGCCGTCAATGCGGTATATGCTAACTGAAAAAGAATTCATACAATCTATAGAGCAGCACCAGAAAATCATCCACAAGGTGTGCAACCTATACATGAATGACCCGCAGGATAAAAAAGATCTTTTCCAGGAAATATTACTGGGTGCATGGAAAGGGTATGGCAATTTTAAGGGTGAAGCAAAATTTTCTACCTGGCTGTACAGAGTGGCACTTAATACTGCTATTACTTTTTACCGCAAAGAACAAAGACAAATTGAAACAATTGCATTAAGGGAACAATTAGGGGAAAAACCAGACCATGGGCCAGACAGCCAGGAAGAACAAACGCAGGCAATGCATAAGGCCATTGCTGATTTATCGAAAATTGACAAGGCACTTGTAATGCTGTACCTGGAAGACTACGATTATAATGAGATTGGCAATATAATGGGCATAACACCAAACAATGTGGCTGTAAAAATGAACCGGATTAAAACAAAACTAAAATCATCGGCCATAAAATATTTGTAACTGCAAAAAATAAACTATGGAACTTGACGAGTTTAAGCAGCTGTATAAAGAAAGATTGAAAACAGAAACTATGCGCCATTCTGCTGATGAACTGGCAATGCTTATTCATAGCAAAACTTATTCTGTTACAGAAAAAATTAAACGCAGCATATGGTTTGAACTGTCTGTGTATTTATTTTTTACTGTCGCTGCATTGTTTGTATGGATTGTTTTTCCTTCACGGCTATCAAACCCTTTTGCAATGCTCACCATTGCTTTGTGCTGCATTTATTTTCTTTACCTGGTGGCCCTGTACAAAAAAATCAGGTTTTATGAAAAATCTGGTTTTGCAATTAAAGACAGCTTACGGCAGTTAATTACAATCGTTCAGCAATTTACAAGGCTCTATTTTCAGTTTACAATGGTTACTTTGCCCATATTATTTGTATTTGGATTGATTGCCCTTTACCTGAACGTAACTAACAATCCTTCCATAAAGAGTTTCAATTGGCTGCGTGGCATTCTTTTTTACACCGGCTGGTTTTTGTTATGGTGGACTGCAATGTATTTTTTTGCAAGATGGTACATCAAAAAACTTTATGGCAATTACCTTTATCAACTGAAACTTCACTTAAAAGATATAGAAAATGGTTAAAAGGTTTTAACAGCTCTGGCAGTTTAGCCCAAAATGGACTAATATTGCACGCATAAACAAACTTTTAACAGCAGGCATGAGAATATCCAACAGGCTCCTCTTAATGTTATGTTTAGCAATTTCTTTTTCATCCCATGCACAAGATACCATTCCCCGTACCCTTATACCTATAGATACCGTAATTGCACCGCTGCGCATTACCAATCTTAATCCTTATTTCACTATTCATTCAGATTCTACCCTCACGTATAACCTGGAGATTAATAAAGATGAAACCAAGTATTACTGGTTTCTCCGCAATTCACCGGTTGGTTTAAGAATCAACAAAGACGATGGAGTTTTGACTTTTAAAGCAGAAAAATCATTTTTTCTTTCCGGCAAGCTTAAATACGACGTAGAATATAAAGTAAATATTGGCGTACAAAACCTTTCTAACCCGCTGGAAAGGGTTGACACCATGTTTACAATCGTTTTTTATAATACTGATATCATTCCTTCACATGTAAAACCATCAGTAAGTTCAACATTAACTGTTGATGAAGGCGATACTGTAAGTTTTAAAGTGCAGTGCGAAAACGGAAGTTTTCCTATTGAAAACATTACCTTTTTTGCAAACCGCCCGCTTAAAAATTTTACGCTGGTAAAAAAATGCGATGACGATTTTACATGGATGCCGCCATTTGATTTTGTAAAAGATACAGACTCCGGCAAAGTAAAAGTGTTATTATTGAATTTTGTAGGCGTTAATAAGTTCCAGGTACACGATACTGCTACTGTCCGCATCATTGTACGTGATGCATTGAACTATCCGCTTACCGAAGAAGATTATAAAGTAACGGTAAAGAATATCAACGCCTATGTACTTCGCCTTAAGTATACATTTGTGCAGCTTGATAAAAATGTAAAAAGCACAAAAAGCGCAAGAACTACATTTGATATTACCGGTTCTACTACTGCGCTTACCGGCAGCATACTTGCTACTTCTTCTAACCCCAGCACACAAAAAACGGGGCAAATTTTACCCGGCGTGGGCATCTCGCTGGTGCCTATAAAAGAAGCTGTTGCCCCACCAAAGACAGTAGATCAGAACCAGGCTGCACTTGTACGTGGTTCTATTAAACGACTTGAATACATGTTAACCGACAATATACTTATTGGTGAAAGGGATCCTGATATTGTAAGAAAAACATCCAAACTTAAGGATGAGCTGAAACAAACCCAGGTACAATTGATTGATGTGCCTGTAGACGTATCTAACAATATGACTGAAGAAGAATTGAACGAATACTTTAACAGCGCAAAGGTGAATAATAAGTACAAATCGAAAAAGAAATAAGCTTTATTGACCGTAAGTCTATTGCCTTAATAATTCAATCTGGCCCGCATCGGTAAATTCACCTTCCAGAACCCGAATTCCATCTTTTACAGCATTCCGATATGGTGGCGCTGCTTGTATTAACAGCTTATAATTCCCTGCTGTTACATTAGCAAACTGAAAAGTTCCACTTACCACATTTACAGTAAATGTATCTTTTGTTGAAAAAAGAGATGCGTGCAGCCCTCCTTCTATTGGTATAACATTTCCTCTTACAGTTCCACCAGAAAGTGGTTTAAAAGAAATTACTGTAAAGATTACTGCAAGTAATAAGAACAAATATGTTGTAGATTTTCTGACTTGCATAAAACAGTTTACAATAAACTGAATAAAATGCATGCCAGCTTTGACGGAGGGCTTAGCTAACTACCTGAAACAAGAATTAAATTTGGGAGCATGTCAGCGGTACAAGCAATGTTGAAGTTATGCGGGAAACTATTTTATCCTCTGCATATTCCGGCATTGCTCTTAATTGTTTCCATTGCAGATCTTTGTTGAAAGCCTTCCACGCCCTGTCATGCGATGAAATATTGTTGTACGTAAGCATGTAAGTAAGATTAGGACGTGCAGAACCTATGAGCGTTTCACCAAAAAAAACCGGGTTAAGCCCTACCCTTTTACAAATTTCAATTTCACCGGCATTATTAAACATTTCAATTTTTCTTTTACCCGCCATCTCATTAGCGCTTTCATAACGTCTTAATTCAAATATGCGCGGGCCTTGCTCTGGCAAAATCATTTTTGGCATGTAGGCAAAAGCTACGTGCAGCGAACTTTCAATTCTATCATATGCAGGTTCATCTATTGGCGCATTCAAATAATCGACAGCTGCTTGCTGGTAATCTTTATCATTAGAAAGCTTATCGTTTATCTGCATAAAATCATCCAATGTGCGAAAAGGGATAATTACATAAATTTTCGTTTGTCCTTCCGGTTTATACTCTTTAAATACACCAATATTTTTACTGCCGTAACCGTTTAATGCAGGAATAGCTGCTTTTTCAAAATAATCTGTTATAAGTTTCTCCTGCTCTTTATTAGTGAGTGTGTAGGTCCTGAGTTCGTAAAATTCCCGTTTTTGTTTTTTTGTTGATTCTGTTTCACTGGCATTGCTTAATAAAGGCACAAAACTGCCCAGCGATGCGCCAAATACCGAAGTTTTCAGAAAGGAACGTCTTTTCATAAATTGGATTTCTGAATAATGTAACGTGGTATATCGTACTATGGTGTTTTTACAAACCAAAATACTCTTTACTACTTAGCTACCTAAAGTATGATTGCATATTAGAAAGCATCCGAAAAATATAAAAAGACTAAAACCCTGTAAATTTTCCCACAAATGTTAGAACCATGGTGATAAACAGAAGTGATTAAAATTGCAGAAATTGTTCGTTCCACCTGTGTATTACAAAATGACTTTAACTTTTGCTGCTATTAAACCGGGGTTCTAATACTATATCTTACACCTATGAAAAAGATAATGCACAAAATAGTGCCTGGTATAGTCTGTTTGTTTTCAATTGCAAGCCTTCATGCGCAAGACAGTACAAAAGCAAAAACAAACGAACACATTATAAAGGGAAATGAACAGGCAGATAACCTTAACGGGAAAAAGATACAACAGCAAAGCCTTGGCAATAATAAATTTGAAAAGCTGGATACTTCAGCAACTAAACCCATCGCTAAGAAGAAGAAAAGCAAAAAAAAGCATTAAGAAGCATATAGCACAACATAAAGATGGCCATTGATTTGCTCTACAAGTGTGCGACCCCCGCACAGCCACGCCATTAGGACGTGCAAGGATGCTCAACAATGATATACTGCTGGTTCCACAAAAAAATAAAAATCAATATTGTTACACCAGGCTAATTACTGTTTAATAAACATACCAGTAAACTTATTATTGTACAACTGGCTGTTTAATGCCTGGTATTGTTTCTGAACAGATAATAATTGCCTGCTTCTTTCTTCTTCTGCTGATGAAACTCTTGCAAAAGAACCGGTATTGATATAGTTCAAAGCTGCTGCCAGTGACGGCTCTGTCAAATCACCCCAGTTTCTATTTACACCATCTGCAGTTAATTTATCAGGCGCAAATCCGTCATAATATTCTGCACTGCCAACACTGTTAACCGTTTTAAAAGAGATGGGATAAATGGCATAGTTAAATATAGAGATTGGAAAAAAACCAACAGGCTTGCCATAAGTAGTATCGCCCACAAGCTTAACATCCATATAAGGCCTGAGATTGTTTATAAGCAATTCGCTTGCAGAAGCAGTTTCATGACTTACAATAAATAAAACACGTGAAAGGTTTACACTTCCCGCTTTTTGGTATTTAACTGTATTGTTTGCGGGTTGAAAAGCCGTGCTTGCATAATTTGCTTTGCGTTTTAATAGAGGAAATTTACCTGCAACCAAAGAATCATTGAAAATATAAGTGTACATGGTTTGGGCACTTGCAGAAGAAGGCGCAATAAGATTGGCCAACGCATCTTGCGTAGCAGTAGAACCACCGTGATTATAACGAAGATCAACCACCAGTTCATTAATACCTTTTGATGCAAAATCTGTAAATGCGTTAGTTAATTCTGTTTGTGAAGTAGTGCCAAAAAACTGGTTAAAAACAAGATAGCCAGTTTTTTTGGTGCCGGATGTTATAACATCTGTATACAAAACTGAATTGGCAGTAAAACTTGCTTTGGTAAGATTAAGTGTAGCAGTACTGCCATCATTTTTCGTAAAAGTGAAATTGGCAGAACTTGATGTGGCACCAAAAAATACATCGTTTAATGTAGCAATACTTGCATTGTCTGTGCCAATAGCAGCGTTGTTTATTTTACTGATATACCAACCTCTTTGCACACCTGCAACACCAGCTGGCGATGTTTTATATACATACTCCACAAACCAGTAAACAGAGTCGTAAGGAAGTGCTTTATCAATTGAAGCAGATTTTATAAAAAACCCGTAATCGGTATTGTTACCTGTTTGTATAGCATCTGAACCAGCCTGAGTAGTTACAAAACTGTAGCTATGTTTATTATCCTGGGGCTGCAAGGCCCTTATGCCAGCCATTTCATTTTGCGCAGCTATTAGTTCGGTACTGCCTGTGTATTGACGCGGATTAAACACCCCATAAGAAGGAATTACCTCATGCCAGAGATATACTTCTTTACTGTATAAATAAACTGAATCACGCAAAAGATCTAATCTTGCTGCAGCTGAAAGTGTATCTGTTGTGGCAGGCGGCGTAACCGAACTATCACTTTTTTTACAGGAAAATATTGATACAAAGAAAATAACGGCTGGAATTATTAAATAGTTTTTCATACAGTAAAAGATACGCTTGAAGTGTAAATATGGTTTGCGGCCCATTCAGTAAAAATATTGCTTTAATATATTCTTAACCATAAATGCCGGCTGTATTAACATCCTTAAAACATTGGCGCTAAAAATTGCAAGGCAGGTTTGTGAATTACGGTTTCTTTTGCTCAAAAATAAATACACCTTTCTTATTGGCAGTTATAATATCAGGCAAGCCATCGTTGTTAATATCCTGTACAAATACTTGTAAGCCTACGCCGGAATTATCATCCAGTTGATGTGGAACCCAAACCGGCTCTTTACCTGGCTTATACTCATACCAATACAATACAGCGGCATCCATTCCCCCTGGATCTTTGCCATTGTGGGCAAAATAGCGTTTGCCTGTTACTAAATCGGGGTTGCCATCGCCATTTACATCTGCCATTGCAAGTGCATGTGTTTCTGAAAATAGTTTTGAAATAACATGATGCACCCAACTTGTATTTCCACTTTGGTCCTTAATCTTTTGATGCCACCATATTCCATAATCATGTGCTGAAGTGCTAATCAAATCCTGGTTACCATCTCCATCAGCATCCAATGCAAAAATCTGTGAGCAGTCTTCTCCAAGATCTTCTGGATGAAATACCCAGTTAGGTTGCAAAGCTTCAACAGGACATTCCCACCAGCCTTTAGTTATAACAATATCTTTTCGTCCATCTTTATTCATGTCAATCCAGCCAAGGCCATGCGTGTACCTGCCTGTGCCCGGCGCATCTTTGGTACTGATAACATGCTTTTGAAAAACAGTATCTCCCTTTACTGAGGGCGATTTCAACCAAATCATTTCTTTAGCAATAGGGTCATTACAAATTATATCGGGCCTGCCATCACCATCAACATCAAAAAAAGCCGGCGACTCATTACCAGCATTGCTAATAACCGGGTGCATTTTCCACCAGCCTGATTTTTTGCCTGGGTTTTCATACCACGCAATTTCTTCTCCGGGCAAACTGATGCGTATCTGATCAATCCATCCGTCCTGGTTTACATCAAGACAAAAATTTAGAAATGAATTGCTGAATTCTGTAGCTGGCGCATAATGCTGTGGCTTTGCAATTTCATGCGGAGCCCATTTAGGCGCTTCAAACCAATAAGCCCCGGCAACAATATCATTTTTACCATCTTTATTTATATCTGCTATTGCGATGCCTTCAGAAATAAAATCGCTGGTAATAACACGTTTGCTAAACCTTGGCGTTGCTGATTGCGCAGCAAGTTTTACTACCGGCAATATACACACGATAGTAGTAAATACTAAAAGCCAAAAAGAACATTTAAATTTTATGGCTAAGCGCATAGTTGTTGTTTGAAAGAAAGAAGTTCCGATACAGGTTTTACGAATCTACAATAAACAAAGGATTTGATTAGCAAATATTAGTTTCCGGCTATTCCCGGAATAACTACATTACTACAATAGCAAGAACATACGGGAGTTGCCGAAAAAGATGCGCTGAAAATTGTGGAAAAAATTTTACCCGATGATAAAGTTTTCTTCAGCAAGGAATTAGATTTTTTTAGTATATTTATTCCACGAACGTTGACTTCCCGTTGATAGAAATCGTTCTGAAAAGATTCGATAAAATTAAGAGAACAGGCGTTAAAAAGACTGCATTCTTAACTGGGTGCAGTTTTTTTATTGTAGACCGATGAAGATCTGCTTACTGAACTTTGCCCATCCAGCCATAGACAGTTGACTTGCATGAAGGATACATTTCTTCCATTTTTTGTTTAACCCATTTGGAGAAAATCTCAAAAACAATAAAGCCTATAACTACGGAGATAAACAGTTCAAGATTGGTGAAAGTAGTTTTATCTACAACTGTTCTTTTTGCAGTGAGCCCCCATAAGTTCTTAATGCTTCTTGTAACAAAAAAATGAGAGACTAGTTTTGTAGCAGCAAGCCCTATTATAAAACCAACAAAATTGGCAATGAAATTATCATAGAGGTATTTAAAAAAGTTCTTTGTTACAGGATATTTCATAAGGTAGATTTTAGCAAATCAAAATACTCATAAACCGCCATAATAGCAAGCTATACAAACAATCTTACTAGCGCCTCTGCATAAAAAATGCTCCAGTTGAAAACAATAGGAGCATTCAATTTATTATAGAAAGCTGGTTAGCAACAGATCATTTATTCAATAACAAACGTAGCTATTGATCTTGCGGGCAATTTTATTTTATCAACATTTTTGAGGGCATTGTATTTCATATTCTCATCTGCATTGGCAGTACTGAGGTATTGATCCACTTTTTTGGGTTTCTTAAAACCGGGCATTGCCAGGCTAATCTCTTTTTCTGATGTTGAATAATTAATACAAACCACAACCAGTTTTTTATTGTCAGTATAAGCAGACAACATAATATCCTGCGCAGATTGAATATTGCTGAGCATATCGCTTCTGCTGGTTTCAATACGGTTCATTCCCGGCCTTATAAAACGGCTGTAATGCCCAAGTGCCCAAAGGTTTTTAGTAATGGTAAAATCACCTTCGGTATTGGCTGCATTATTTTTTAAAGCAATCATATAATAGCGTGTATCTGCTGTTGCATCTCCGGGTTCCCATGAATTCCATAAATGCCAGGCAGTAGCATTAGCAACCGTAAGATCGTGATGAATTATTTTAGAAAGAAACAGTGCACAATCCATTGCACTTATTTTTCCCTTAGCACCTTCTTTATAGCCATCGCCCAGCATACAATATTCTGATTGCCAGAAAGGCACTTTATATTTCAGCGCTGTATCCCTTACCCTGCTGCGGGTTTTAATAATATTTGAATCGCCAAGGTCTGTAAAATAACTATGCCCTTCTATTATTGGTAAAACGTTTTTAAAATTCCTTACATTATAAGGACTGTTATCAGCATAAAAATTTTGTATTTGTGCTGTAGCATGTCCGCCGCCATTGTACAACGCTGTAAGCATACCTGCCTCTGCAATTAAAATTTTTGATGAAAGATGTTTTGCAGTAAGGGCACTGTCGAGGCTTTTCGTAATCTTATAAATGTCTTCGTTATGCCAGGGGCTTCCTTCCTGGTTCATTTTACCAAATTGTGCAGACCAATCCCATTGGGGTTCATTTACCGGGCTTATATAATTAAAGTGCAACCCTTCTTTATCAAAATGCTGGATAACAGTTGCAAGAAACTCTGCATAGCCTGTGTATTTATCGCTCTTAAGATTAGCTTCATAATTTTTTTCTGTTTTAAAACCCAAACCATTTTTATTGAATTGCACTGGTGGCGTATTGCTGAATGCTATTAAATTTTCAACCTTGTATGCGGCAGCCTGTTTCACAAACCACATATATCCCTGTTGTTTGTTCCAATTGTACGTTCCATCAGGCGATAAAAAACATTCTACCCTTTTTACAGGATCTGTTATGCCGCTACTATCTCCCTGCTCTGCAGTGCCGCCGCCAATATTAAAACGCCAGGCAGAAAGGCCTATTCCTAAAGGATTACCCGATTTATCAAAAGCTTTGCTGAACAGCAATTCTGCCATTCGTTCTTTTTTTGCTGCCGGCCAATATTTACCAATGCCTTCAGAAAACCATGCACCAGATGCACCGATATTATCTATAGTTTGTACTTTGTTCTTTACATCAATTGTAAATACAACTGGCTGCGCCTGCGTTTGTATAATAAAGAGAAATAGAAAAGCTGCTGAGAAAAATTTTTTCATATTGTAATCTTCAGTTTTTAATCAAATTTTATAACCTGCTTTAAATATATGGTGGAAAAAGCATTCCAGCATTTTTTAAACAAAATGTTTTACGTCATTATAGCAGCGATGCCGTTTTAAATAAATCATTCGGTATATTCATACTGGTTAAAACTTTCAGTATGAAAAACAGTTGCCTGCTTTTTATCGCCGCCAGGAAAATAATATTCGCCTTAGTTCCGCTTCTTGTTTTTATACAAATTGCAGCATATGCACAACCTGTAGCAATAGAAAAAGTAAGAACTGATTTTAAAGCTCTTTTACAAAGACCTGCTGTAAATGCACACCCGGTTTTTACTGTTACCAATACAAATACTGTGGTTATTGAAAAAGGATATTTGTATACTGAAGCTTCACAAAAAGTACCTGTATTAATATATAAGCCATTAAACAGTACACAGAAAAAATTACCTGTTGTTATTTGCCTGCACGGAACTGGCGGAAGTAAAGACAATACTGAAATTAAAAATCTGCTTTCCCGTTTTTGTGAAGCAGGTTTTATGGCAGTTGCTATAGATGGAAGATACCACGGAGAAAGAGCAGATGCAAGCGCCGGACATAATAGTTATAATGAAGCCATTATAAGAGCATGGCAAAACAAAAACAGCGCAGCGCAGGAACATCCTTTTTATTTTGATACTGTATATGATCTCTGGAAACTGGTAGACTATCTTGTAACAAGAACAGATGTTGACAGTAGCAGAATTGGAATGATGGGCATATCTAAAGGTGGTATAGAAACATGGATGGCTGCTTCAGTTGATACAAGAATTAAAGTAGCTGTGCCGGTAATTGCAGTGCAGGGTTTCAAATGGTCTCTGGAAAATAACCGCTGGCAAGGCCGTGCAAGAACCATTTGGCCTGCGCATGTACAGGCTGCAAAAGATTTGGGAGACACCGGGGTAAATAAACACAACGTAGAAATTTTCTGGAACAAATTATTGCCCGGCATTACCGGTGAGTTTGATTGTCCTTCTATGATTCGGCTTTTTGCCCCACGCCCATTATTGATATTGAATACTGAGAACGATCCCAACTGTCCTTTGCCCGGAGCAAAACTGGCGTATGAAGCAGCAGTTGGTGCTTATCAATCTGCAAATGCAACAAACAAATTGCAAATGGATATTGAGCCCAATGAACCACATCGCTTTACTGCAAAACACCAGGATATGGCCGTTGCATGGTTTATAAAATGGCTGTAGCAGTACACAAAATGTATCGATTTATGTCCCAAACAAATTCGATAGTATTATTGCCGTGAGGTTAAAAAAATATCAGTATTTACTGCGCATTAAAGTTACATTTCATCACAAAAAATATTGCTAACTTCCCCAACGAGAACAACGCTACACAGATTGCCTTGCTAACGGTAACCAATACACTGTTTATAAAATTTATTTATTTCCTCCGCTGGTAAAGCAACCTGCTGTATATATTACAACACC
Organism: Chitinophagaceae bacterium; assembly: GCA_044227095.1. Taxonomy (GTDB): domain Bacteria; phylum Bacteroidota; class Bacteroidia; order Chitinophagales; family Chitinophagaceae; genus JACMLD01. The sequence continues at coordinate 4,548,936 of JBGAFV010000001.1, forward strand.
CGCTATCATTAATAATTTATGAAACAAACAAAACAACCAACAACCAATAGTCGGCGCGATGCTTTAAAAATGCTTGGACTTGGTTCCGTTTCTGCATTTTCAGGAATGCTTGGCAACATTAGCAAAGCCAATGCAGCGCCTTATGAAAAACCCTGGTATGCCAAGGCAATGAAACAGGTTACCATTAAAAGTGTAAAAGCCATTGGCACGGCACCTATTGGACTTAACCTTGTTGTAGTAAAAGTAGAAACATCCGAACCTGGCTTATATGGACTTGGCTGCGCTACATTTACTCAACGGGCAGAAGTGGTAGTAACAGCTATTAACAGGTATATGGGTGATTTTTGCATTGGCCGGGATGTGGATGATATTGAAGATATATGGCAGGCTTTTTTTGTAAGTTCTTATTGGAGAAACGGACCAGTATTAAATAATGCCATCAGTGGGCTTAACCAGGCATTGTGGGATATAAAAGGCAAACGTGCAAACATGCCCGTGTATCAATTACTGGGTGGCAAAGCAAGGTTTGCAGTTGATTGCTATGCGCATGCAGATGGAAAAGATCCGCAAGAAGTAGCAGCTAACGTACAGAAATATATAGAACAGGGTTTCAGGTATGTGCGCATTCAACAGGGAGGCTATGGCGCATTAAGCCTTGCTCAGCAACCTGATTTTAAAGACGCAGGTTTTGGAAAAGCAACAGATCAATTTATAGATCCACGTGCTTATGTGCAGGCCGTTCCTAAAATGTTTAGAGAAGTAAGAAAAGTTTGTGGCGATACTGTGGAGTTGTTGCACGATACGCATGAACGTGTACAACCGCAGGACATGATAAACATGTGCAAACGCCTTGAAGAGTATGATCCATTCTTCATTGAAGACCCGCTTTCTCCTGAAAACAGGGACTGGTGGAAACAATTGCGGGCAAGCACTACTGTGCCTTTTGCAATGGGTGAACTTTTTAATAACCCCAATGAATTTGTAAAAGAAATAGCAGAGCATTCTTTTGATTATATCCGTTGTCATATTTCGCAAATTGGCGGTATTACACCTGCAATGAAAATTGCGCACCTTGCCGAGTTCTTCAATGTAAAATCTGCGTGGCATGGCCCTGGTGATGTTTCACCTGTAGGGCATGCAGCCAATTGCCATATTGATCTCAACATCTGGAATTTCGGTATACAGGAATCGATCTTTTTTTCTGATAAAGAAAAAGAAGTGTTTCCAGGCACACCAGAACTAAAAAAAGGATACATGTATGTAAACGAAGCACCGGGACTGGGCGTCGATATTAACGAGAAGGAAGCGGCCAAATATCCTATTACCAACAATGCAGGAAAATGGATCATCCGCAAGAGAGATGGAACAGTAATAAGGCCATAACCTTTCAATCAATAAAAAATACAAGACTCTTTAATAGACGAACAAATCAACATAATGATAAAAAAATCAGGCTATCTCTTTATTGCTGCTTTTGCTTGTTTGCTGATGAGTTCTGCTAACGAACCAGAATTTCCGCAGGCAGATATCAGCAATGGAATCGTACATGCCAGGTTTTATTTGCCTGATAATGAAAAAGGTTTTTATCGTGGTACAAGGTTCGATTGGTCTGGCAATATGCCGGTGCTGGAATACGACGGGCATTCTTATTGCCAGCAATGGTTTAATAATTATACACCTCAATTGCATGAAGCCGTTATGGGGCCCGTTGAATCGTTTTCACCATTGGGATATGAAGATGCAAAAGCAGGCGGACATTTTGTAGAGATTGGCGTTGGAGTTCTTTCCAAAGTTCAGGATGAAAAATATTCGCCTTTTAAATATTACCCGATTGTAAATAATGGCGAATGGAAAGTAAAAACCAAAGCAGCCAGCATTAGCTTTACACATATACTAAAAGACCCGCTGTACAGTTATGAATACAACAAAACAGAAACGCTGGAAAAAAGCAAACCCATACTAACGTTGCAGCATACACTAAAAAACACAGGCAGTAAAACCATTGAAACGGATGTATATAACCACAACCTGTTTGTAATGGACAAACAACCAACCGGTCCTACTTACGAAGTAGGCTTGGCTTTTAATCCGCAATGTGTGGCGGAAGGGCAAAGAGGAATTGGCGCAGGCGATATAGCCGAAATAAAAGGCAATAACATTGTATTCAATACTGAGATCATTCCCGGTAAATCTGGTTATTCTATTTTACAGGGCTATGGAAACACTGTAAAAGATTATGATATAAAAATTGAAAACCATCATACCGGTGCTGCTATGAGAATTACAGCAGACCAGCCTTTATCAAAATTTGTTTTTTGGGGAAGCACAAAGATTTTTTCTCCCGAACCCTATATTGCCGTAAGTGTAAAACCCGGCGAAACCTTTTCCTGGAAAATTTCTTACGAATTATATACCTGCAAAATCACAGATTAATATCAGCTCAAAAATTAAACATTACATGAAGATCAGACTGGCTATTATCGCTCTTGTTTTATCAATAGCATTTATTGAAACTTTTGAAGCCTGCAACAGCCATAAAAATAAAACGGCTGCTTTGCCAGATAAAGACTGGCCGATATACGGAGGCAATAAAGCAGGCAACCGCTATTCAGACGTTGACCAGGTTAATCTTGAGAATGTAAAAGATCTTAAAGTAGCATGGACATATTTTGCCAACGACCCAGACACTGGCAGTAATAAAAACAAAAGACGTACAAGAGAAATACAATGCCAGCCCATTGTAGTAAACGGCGTTATGTACGGCACAAATGCTACACTTAAATTATTTGCTGTAGAAGCAGCTACCGGAAAAGAATTATGGAAGTTTGATCCCTTTAAAGATACTGTTGCGAGATACAATGTGAACAGAGGTGTTGCCTATTGGGAAAGTGGAAACGATAAAAGAATAATTTTTTGTGCAGGCCCTACCCTTTTTGCTATTGATGCAGGTAGCGGTAAAATCATTACAAGTTTTGGTAACAACGGAAAAGTAGATTTGCATGAAGGCTTAAGCATAAACTTTGATGCTTCTAATGCTGCCATCTCTGCCACAACGCCTGGCGTTATTTTTAAAAACACTTTGGTATTAGGCTCTTCAATGCCGGAAAGCGGCGATGCTGCGCCGGGCTATGTACGCGGCTTTGATGTGGTAAGCGGCAAATTAAAATGGGTGTTTCATACCATACCATTGCCTGGCGAGCCAGGTTATGAAACATGGCCAAAAGACACGTATAAAAAACTTGGCGCTACCAATAACTGGAGCGGCTTAACACTGGATGAAAAAAGAGGTGCTGTTTATTTGGGAACAGGCTCTCCTGCATCAGATTTTTATGGAGGTGTAAGACCAGGAAAAAATTTATTCTCCGATTGCATCCTCAGTCTTGATGCGGAGACCGGTAAACTGAACTGGTATTTTCAAACCATACATCATGATTTGTGGGACCGGGACATGCCCTGTCCGCCAAACCTTATAACGGTGAAGCATGATGGAAAAATGGTGGATGCTGTTGTACAGGCAACAAAAGACGGATTGGTGTATGTGTTGGATCGTGACAAAGGCACTTCTTTGTTTCCTATCGAAGAAAGACCTGTACCTACCAAAGGCCTGCCCGGCGAACAACCCTGGACAACACAGCAATTCCCTTTAAAGCCTGCGCCGTTCGATAACCAGCAATTTTCAGATTCAGACATTACTAATATTTCTCCAGCTTCTCATGATTTTATAAAAAAGATTTTCGACAGCACACAGCACGGTAATAAGTTTGATCCGCCAAGTATTAGCGGCACTGTACTTTCTGGTTACAGTGGTGGTGCAGAATGGGGCGGCAATGCCATCGACCCCGGTGCTATTCTTTACCAGAATGCAAATCATGCCCCATGGATTTTAAAAATGATTTCGCGGGAAGACAAGCTGAAAGAAATGGAAGGAGCAAAAGATCCGCAGGCACTTTATATGGCAAATTGTTCTGCCTGCCATGGTGCTGATAAAAAAGGAAACGGCAAAGAAATTCCAAATCTTCTTCATCTTGAAGAAAGATTGAACGGAGAAAATGTATACCGCATTTTAAATAACGGACAAAACCGTATGCCTTCTTTTCAGAACATGCCCGATCCGCAAAAGTTTGCGCTAATCCGTTACCTGCTCAATATAAAAGATGAGCAAAAGCAACCACCTGCCAGCGAACATGCAGATAAAGTTTCTGCAACAGCTAAGAATAAGGATTATCCATATGAACCTGCCTATTTAAGCAAAGTGTGGACAAAACTAGAAGATCAGGATGAATATCCCGGCATTAAACCACCATGGGGTACTTTAAATGCCATCGATCTTAATACTGGTGAATACCTCTGGCGTGTACCCTTGGGAGAATACCCCGAGCTTACCAAAAAAGGCATCCCCATTACCGGTACAGAAAGTTATGGCGGCCCATTGGTAACTGCAGGCGGACTTGTTTTTATTGCCGGCACACGTGATGAAAAGTTCCGTGCTTTTGATAAGAAAACAGGTAAGGCAGTTTGGGAATACCAATTGCCAGCAGGTGGTTTTGCCACACCAATAACTTATGTTGCCGGTGGCAAACAATACATAGCCATAGCCGTTGGTGGCGGACGTGGCTTAAAAGCCGGCGGCATGTATATGGCCTTTGCATTGCCGGAATAAAATGAGCGAGAATATTTAAGTAATTAAAAACAGAACCAATAGCTTAAACCACACAAAATCACTTCATAAGAAAGTTTTAGATAAGAAAAAAACCTTAAACTTTTTGCAGAACACATCTCTCCACATATATTTGCGCCGGAGAGATGGCAGAGCGGTCGAATGCGGCGGTCTTGAAAACCGTTGAAGTGAAAGCTTCCGGGGGTTCGAATCCCTCTCTCTCCGCGCTAGTTTGATGCTAAAAAATGCAAAAAGCTGCTAATCGTTGATTAGCAGCTTTTTGCATTTTACAAAAGTTCTAGTTAGTTGAAAAATCGTGCAAATTTGAAGTACACTTCTAGCGACCATTCGCTATAATTATTTCAACTCTTCCTTTTGCTTATATTGATTTGAAAAACCTTACTCGTACAGATCTCATAAAAGACAAAGATGAAACCTGGCATATAAGCCTGGTTGGTTTCGTTTATAATTTCATCCTATAAGAGTGATCAGGAAATAGATTTCATTATTGATGCTGTTGGCAAAACCGTATCGCAGATAAATAAGTGGAAAATAAACTATCAGGCAAATACTTCTTTAGGGGAATGAGTTCAACATGCCAGTGGAAGCATGGTAACAACTAGCCATTAACAGGTGATAATTTAAAAGTTGTTCCAACGCCTTGTACAGAATCTACGGTAATTTTATACTGAATCGCTTTTGCCAAATCCCTTACCAAATGCAAGCCAAATCCATGTTTTTCGTTAGAGGCAACATTTTTTTCAAACAAAACATTGGCCTGCGTTGCTTTTATACCTTCGCCATTATCGGTAATTGTAAATACTAGCCCATTATTTTCTTTAATTGCAGCCCATTCAATAATTGCAACGGGTGTATTTTTTACAGCACGAATAGCGTTTGACGTGAGATTCTGCATAATAGTGCGCAGGTAATTTTCATCGGTCAAAATAGTAAGTCCTGCTGCAGCATTAAAGCGCAGTTCCACATCTGGTGTATCCCCAAAAGACTTTTTAATATAACTGAATAAATTTTCGACAGTAACACTTTTTATATTTGGCTTAAAACTTTCCATTTGTTCCTTACTCCATAGCAGCATTGTCTCCATAGTTTCGAGTAATGAATTTGCAGAAGCTGAAATTTTTTGTTCACGTTCAGCAATACTAATCTCGCTCATAAGTCCCGGTCTTCTTTTTTGTAGTTCCAAAAAATTTAGAAGGTTGGCAACAGGGCTTCGCAAATCATGACTTATTATCCCAAAGAATTTTGCTTTTACTTTATTGGCTTCGTCCAGTTCATTGTTTAGCTTTAATAATGCAGCATTATTTTTTTCTCGTGTAATGTTTTGCCGATATAGCAAAGCGCCTACTATTCCCAAAAAGGCAACAAAACTAATCAGCAGCCACATCTTTTTTTGCTGGTTACCAATCTGAAGCTGTTTATTTTCAATCTCCCTGTTTTTGAGATCAATTGCCCGCTGGCTTTCCAGTGCAGCAATTTTATTTTTATTTTCCTGCGAGAAAACGGAATCATTAAAAGTGGTAAAATCCTTATAATCTTTCAAAGCATCTTTATAATTTCCTTTCGCTTCTTCAAGGCTTGAAATTGCTTGTTGTATTTCTGATTTATAGCCAGGGTTTCCTGTACTCACACATAGATCTATTGCACGTTTGAAATATATTTCAGAACTATCAAAATTGTTTGTTCTTTCTGTACCCTTTTTTGACATGCCAAGATTGTAATAAGTCAATCCAAGATTAGCAAGATTAACAATTGAATTTTGTGAAGCAGGTGCAATATCATCCAGTATTTTTTGCACTTTCAGAAAAGTGATTAGTTGTTTTACGAGATCCCCTTCGGCTGTACCAAGATTAGACAACACCGAAACAACAGCCATTTTATTGTCAAGCTTTTCATCAATGGCCAGAGCCTTGTTAAAATTCTCTTTTGCAGCAATAGTATCTTTTGTTTCCAGTTTAATAACGCCCAGCATCTCGTACGCTTTTGAAACATGAATAAGCGTATTGGCTGCTGTTCCTTTCTTTATGGTAAGCTCTGCATATTTGCTGGCCTTTACGTAATCGCCTTGCGTTATGTACAATGCAGTTATATTGGTACCCAGCAATGCAGCCTGTTCATCATTATTAGATTCCTCAGCTATTTCCAAAGCCTTAAAATAATACTCGGATGCTTTTGTAAAATTTGTTTCCCGTTGATAGCTTCTTCCTATATTGCTCATATTGGCAATCATAAAAGGTTTTGCATCCAGTGCTTTGTTAATAGCAAAACTTTTTTCAAAATAAACTATTGCGGCAGCCGCATTGCCGGTATCATGTGTCATTAGCCCAAAGCAATTGTACAGATTGGCAATCCCTCTTTTCCATTGAAGTTTTTCCGCCAGCTTCATGCCTGTATTGGCATAAGCAAATCCTTCTTTCGGACTAACAGTTGTGTATAGTTGCGAAATGGATAGCAGCAGTTTTACTTTGTTTGTATCTTCTTTTGCTGATGGCAATGCCTGAAGCATTGAATCCAGCAGTGCTTGTCCTTTTTTCTGCGGAAATGCATGCAGCGCAAATATGAAAGTTGCCAGCAATAGTAAAGATTTCATTACTGCATTATTTTAATAAAGCCAAAGCATCTTTGTAGCTTCTGCCGACAGGTAAATTAATATTGTTTACAAACACTTCGTTTGCGCTGATTTTTTTTATGAAATGTCTTTGCACAGCATAGCTGCGGTGAATGCGGATAAAACTATTAAATGCTTTTTCTTTTAAAAGATTGCCGAGAGTATAAAGCACAGTATGCCTGCGGGAAGGCGTTATAATAGAGGTGTAATTATTCAATGCTTCCAGGTAAAGAATTTCATGCAGTTGAAGTTTTACCTGGGTAAGACCGTCTTTTATAAAAATTGTATCCTCTCCAAGTGTATGATCCAGCAAATTTGCTTTTTCCTTTACTGTTAAATATTCTTTTATCCGTTCCATTGTCTTTGCAAACCTGTCGTGCGAAAAAGGTTTTACAAGAAAATCAAGCGCAGCCATTTCAAAACCTTCAACTGCATAATCCGGATAAGAAGTTATAAAGATACAGGTAGGTATATTCATCAGCTTGTCTCTTAATTCAAGTCCTGTCATTCCGGGCATGTCTATGTCCACGAATAAAACATCTGGTGGTTGTTTTTGTGCAGCTGCCAATGCAGCTGATCCAGAATTGAAACGCCCTATGATTTGCAGAAAAGAATAATCTTCAAGAAATGAAATAACGGTAAGCAAATCCACCTCATCATCATCTACTATCATGCATGTAATACTATTTTTCACCGGATGCGGCATGAGAAGGTTTTGGGCTTTGATGATATTCAAATATATTTTATTGGCACCAAACCAGTTGTTAACCACTTTTATTTGTTGTTTACCAATTTGGTCTTTTTGCGGGGATCGCTGTCAAATAGCTTTGTTTAAACAAGCAAATAAATTATGAAAACGTACACCCGCTCTCTGTTTTTATCAACGCTTTGCAGTTTATTGTTACTGACAGCTTGCAAAAAAACACCTCCCGTCACTATTATGATTCCACCAACTATAACTGCTATAAGTCCCGTATCTGGAGCAGCAGGTACTGTTGTTACTATTACCGGAACCAATTTTAGCACCACGCCTTCAGATAATACAGCGAAATTTAATGGGATAGCCGCTACAGTTAGTAGCGCTACTGCAAGTTCACTAACTGTGGTGGCACCAGTTGGTGGCACTACCGGTAAGGTTACAGTAAGTACGGCAGACGGTATGGCCACCGGGCCGGTGTTTACTTATATTGTAACACCACCACCGCCCACCATAACTAGTATTAGCCCGGTATCGGGCTCAGCAGGAACGTTAGTAACCATTACAGGTACAAATTTTAAAACAACGACCACTGACAATACAGTAAAATTTAATGGAGTGGCTGCAGTAGTGCAAACTGCTACTGCTACAACCCTTACCGCATTGTCGCCGGCAACAGGTACAACGGGTGCAGTAGCCGTTACTACTATTGATGGAACTGCAACGGGACCTGTTTTTACTTATGTTGCAGGCACTGATGTGTATGTGGTTGGCAGAGGTGTAACCGGTTGGGGTTATTGGAAAAATGGCAGTTTCGTTGTTATGCCATCCAACTGTGTAGAAGCATGGGCTGTATATGCAAGCGGTACAGACGTATATGTAGCCGGGGCCGATATTAATACAGGTGGACCGGCTTATTGGAAAAATGGCGTTACTGTAGATCTGCCTATGAGCGCAGGGCACAACGGTGGCCGTGCACGTTCAGTGTATGTTAGTGGTACGGACGTATATGTTGGAGGATGGGATTTTGTAAATGGGGCGAACGCTTTGCCCCGATTATGGAAAAACGGAGTACCGCAAACTGTTTCATTCAGCAGTGGAAATTTCGGCGGACAACCTATTACAACCGGTATTATTTATTCAGTAACAGTATCGGGTAGTGATGTATACATGGCCGGAGCGCAAACATCTGCGTCAGGAACTGAAGTGGTAACGTATTGGAAAAACGGCATCCCCTTTACGCTTTTCGCAAAGACAGGCACTCCGGCTTCTGTAACAAGTGAAGGCCATGGAATAGTTGTCTCTGGCAGCGATGTGTATGTAGCAGGCTTTGATGCTGACTCGGCAGCGTACTGGAAAAATGGTACAGCACAAATATTAACTGGCCCCGGTACTTTTTCGTGTACACCCACCGGCATTTATGTTTCTGGTTCCGATGTATATGTATCTGGCTATTACCGTAACACGGCAAAATACTGGAAGAACGGAACAATGGTAGACCTTACCACTACAGCTAACAATCCTATTGGTGGAGAATATGCTACCGGTATTACCGGATCTGGATCTGATATCTATATCTGTGGCAATTATATATCGCAAGGAAATGGGTATTGGAAGAATGGTGTATTTACTGTATTACCCAGTGCAAGTATTGTAAACGGCATTTTTGTGAAATAGCAAGTCTTAAAAAACTTTTACAGCAATTGTTATTACGGCGTTTTAATACAACAAATAAAAAAGCTCCTGCTAATAATTAGCAGGAGCTTTTTTATTATTTAATTAATTACCATTTACGTCTTTAATCAGTTCTTTGTCATCTTTTTTTAGATCCTTTTATCTTTCTTCAGATCTTCCTTGTCGTTATGTAAATCTTTTTTATCCTTAGAAAGATCTTTACGATCGGCGTTGATGTCTTTTTTGTCGTCTTTAATGTCTTTGTGATCTTCCTTCAGGTCTTTTACATCTTCTTTACGATCTATCTTATCACTGGCAAGATCTTTTTTCTCCGTATTAATTTCCTTTTGTTCTTTAGCAGCATCTGTATAGTCTTTATTTTTTACATCTTGGTTTCTTTCCTTGCGATCTGTTGCAATCTCAGATTTATCCTCTTTTATATCCTTATTGTCTTTTACAAGATCTTTGTGATCGGCACTGGCATCTTTATGATCCTTTTTAAGATCAGATTTATCGGCAACAATATCTTTTTTGTCTTCGTGAATATCTTTTTTATCTGCCTTAATATCCCTGTGATCGTGACGAATATCTTTTCTGTCATGACCGATATCGCGGATAGTGCGTGGAATATGGCCTGCGTGCTGTGCATAGGTAGAAAAGGCGGTGAAACACAAGATCAGCGCCAGGAAATAAGTAATCGTTTTCATTTTTGTATTTTTTATGATGAAATAAGTTGCCGGGGAATGAGAATGAAAAAGCTCTAAATAATTTAACCGTTTTTTGTAATTAACCAGTCGTTAACCGGGTTACAAACTTTTAAGCGGCAGGACATTCTTGCTAACCATTTAAAATACTATAATAAGGAGTGGGTCATTTATTTTGGTTGACGTCGTGGCGCCAGCCAACACATGAGCAGGCTTGTTTTGTTGTTCTTTGTTTGCTATCACCGGCTTGCATTGTCCATACTTCGACTCTTGCTGTTTTTAGAAGTCTCCTTTCTACCATTTACGCAGACTCTTTGCTTTGCAGCCTTTCCATTACCGATTGTTTATACAGCCGCCCGATGGGAATTTCTGAAGATCCAATTTGTACAGCCAGCGCATTATAACCAGAAATTTTGCTGAAGGAAACAATGTATGACCGGTGTACGCGGATAAACTTATGATCAGACAAAATATTTTCAATAACACTGATGGCACGTTTTACCAGCAAATGCCGGCCACCAGTAAGAAAAATTTTTACAAAATCTTTCCAGCTTTCAATGTATTCAATGTCATTTACAAAAACCTTTTTCATATCCCTGTCTACTTTCAGGTAAATAAAAGCAGCCGGATCGGGCACTTCATTGGTAGCAGTTACAGCTACTTCACGCCCCATCACCCGGTTTAATTTGGTAATAGCTTTAAAAAACCGTTCAAAAGAAACAGGCTTAACGAGGTAATCAACCGCATCCAGTTCAAAAGCATCAATTGCATATTCCCGGTAGGCTGTTACAAAAATTACTTTGGGCGGATGGGAAAGATTCTTTAAAAATTCAGTACCAATGATGCGAGGCATTTTTATATCCAGAAAAATAACATCTACAGTTTTGTGCCGCAATACGCCAAGCGCTTCAATAGCATTTCTGCACTGGCCTACTACTTCCATATCATTAAGTGAAGCAATATATTTAGCCAGTACTTTTAATGCCGGTGGCTCATCGTCTATTAGGAGGCAGCGAAGCTTCATGCGGTGATAGTTTGAGCAGTTACAGCAGTACGATGCGGCGTGGTATACACCGTATGGCTGCCACTCAATTTAACCATTAATGAAACGGCAAAGAAATCCCCTTCGTCATTTATTTTCAGTTCATATTTTCCGGGGTACAGGTATTCCAGCCTTTTTTTCACATTGTTGATGCCAATACCACTATTACTTTGCGATGTAAATTCGTTTTTGCTGTTGGTGATTTTAAATTTTAACTGGTTGGCCACTACAGAAATATCTACTCCCATCCAGGGTTTTTCAATTTGCTCAGATGCACCATGCTTAAAAGCATTTTCTAGAAAAGGAAGCATCAGCAAAGGTGATATGAAATTGTCACTGGTGTCGCCTTCCACATTCCATGATATTTCTATTGTATCGCCATAGCGTTCTTTTTCCAGGTCAAGATAATCTTTCATAATGGCTACTTCTTTTTCCAGTCTCACTTCTTCTGCCTTGCAATCGTACAGCATATAACTAAGCAATGATGAAAGTTTTAAAATAAGTGCCGGTGTTTTAGGAGATCTATCCAGTGAAAAAGAATAAATATTATTAAGCGTATTGAATAAAAAATGCGGGTGCACCTGTGCTTTCAGCAATTGCAATTCGGCTTTTATTTTTTCCTGTTGTGCCTGCAGCAATTCTCTTTGTTTTAATAACCATTGCTTGCCCAGCGATAAGGAAGAGAAACAAGCTGCGGTGGTTAACACGCAAAGAAAACATTGCCATGCATATGCATCACCATGCGGCATTGCCAGGCTGTTTAACACAGGAGCAGAAACATAGGCAAGAAAATAAACGCTGCCATACCAGCCAATGGAAAGCCAGGCAATAACCGCAACAAGAAACAGCCCGTATCTGCCTTTCAACAAAAGTTTTGGAATGGCAATGTTTGCAAGCGGATAACTCAACATGATAAAGACCGGAACCCAAAGCGCAATACGGATAAAATTATCAGTGAAGGTTGATCCTATCATTGACAGGAAGCAGCTCCATCCTAAAAGCCATAACAACCAAAACGAGACGTGCCGGAGTACACGGTATTTAGGCAAAAAAATAAACTCGTTTGTTTTAATCATATTCATGGGCATAAGCTTGCTCTCCACAATGTAAGCAATTACCCTGCATGATTATATCACCCGAAAACTAAAAAAGACAAACAACATTGAATCGCAGACAAACAACATGTTTTTTGGCTGAATACCACAAAGCTGGTTTAACCGGCTTGTTGCTGAGAAATAAACCTGTTAGGCGATTAGAATTTTTAGCAAGCAAAGCTGCTTCTACTTTGCTGTTAAAACCGAAAAGCGATGAAAAAAAAAATAGTTTATGCAATCTTTATGCTGGCAACTGCATTAATGTTTAATCTTTCTTGTAAGAAAGATAATAACCCGGACTCTAATAGTAATCCACCACAAACCAAAACGTACTCATCTGATGTAGTAAAGAAATGGCTGGGTGTTCAAATACCACTTTTGTATTCTCCGCCCGCATCTTATGGCGTCAATGCCGGAAGGTGGATGGCCTATTGTGGCGTGGCTGCATACGAAGCAGTGGTGCCCGGCATGCCAGCTTATCAAAGTCTTTACGGCCAGCTAAACGATATGCCGCAAATGCCCCAAACGGAAGCCGGTAAAGCTTATCACTGGCCAACCTGTGCCAATGCGGCCCTGGCCGAAATGACCAGGAAACTTTTCACCTTTACAACAGCAACCACTGCTGCCGCACAAAAACTGGAAGACTCATTAAATGCAAGCTATAAAACAGAAATCAATGACACAGGTACTTTTAACCGCTCAATAGCTTTCGGAAAAGCCGTTGCTGAAAAAATATTTGCCTGGTCTGCTACAGATCATCCCTGGTCTACAAAATCGCCATTGGTATTAACAGATAATAGCCCCGGCCATTGGTGGCCTGAAAATAATAATCCCAGCATTGCTGGTGGCCTCGCCTATTGGGGTGAGTCCCGTACCATGGTTGCGGGCAGCATCGACAACTTAACTGCTACACCTTATGTATACAACGATGCGGATGCAACTTCTCCCTATTACAAAGATTTTAAGGAAGTGTATGATTTATCGAAAAGCCTCACTTATGATCAAAAGCGCTTAGCCAAATATTATGATGACCCTGCTGTGAATGGCTGGCCTTCGGGAGCAAGTTATACTCCTGTGTTTAAACAAATACTGGAACAACAAAATCCTACGCTTGATATTGCTGTGTATGCTTACGCTAAAACCGGTATGACCCTGTTTGATGCCACTATTGGCTCCATGAAAGCAAAATTCCATTTTATGCAGGAACGGCCCTTTCAGTTTATCCGCAGGGTGATAGCACCTTCTACTGACCCCGCTACCTGGTGGAAGTCTTTTATTGCCACACCTGGCCATCCGGACTTTCCGGCCAACCATGCCACTTTTAGTGGGGCATTTGCGCAGTCACTTACTACTATCTTTGGTGATAATGTTCCCTTCACCAACAGTACTTACAAAGGCATAATGTTTGATTTGGGAAAAGGCCCGGAAGATCTTGGCAGTTATTCTTACAAATCTTTTTTTGAATTTGCCAATGACATTGCCATTTCAAGAGTATATGGTGGTATTCATACCCGCCATGCAGTGGAAGAAGGTTCAAAAGAGGGAATAAAAATAGCGCAGAATATTACCGCCAAAGTGAAATTTAAAAAAGACTAGCCTAAAGACTATAACAATAAGCAATAGTATACAGTGCACCAGTGTTTCTTTGTAAAGGCAATGAGAAACCTGGTGCCATACTATTTTTTAAGCCATACTATTTTTTTTCAAAAAATAGTATGGCTTAATGCATTTGCGGATTGTAGTATGCAGTACAATTTTTTCCGGGTAAATTATTCCGATAAAAATTATCCATTCTTTCGCGTACATCCTCCATTTTACAGGCGCAATGCCCGGGGCATCTTTGCACTGTCAATAACGACATAGAAAATAAAAAAATAAAAAATGAAAAATTTTTCAGTTCCAACAAGAGAACAGGTAGGTGCAACCAACCAGGGTATTTTTGATACGTTGAAAAAATCATTGGGCTTTGTTCCAAATTTATATGCCACCATTGCTTACTCCGAAAATGGTTTAGCAAGATACCTGGCCTATCAAAATGCAAAGACAACTTTAAGTAACAAAGAAAAAGAAGCTGTAAACCTTGTAGTAAGCCAGGTAAATAATTGTGTGTATTGCCAAAGCGCACATACTGTTATTGGTAAAATGAACGGCTTTAGCGATGAACAATTATTGGATATCCGCAAAGGAAAAGCAACAGATGCAAAATTAAACTCGCTGGTTCAGTTAGCAGAAAGCATTACAAAAAACCGGGGCAACGCCGATGCGTTTTTAGTTGACAACTTTTATGCACAGGGTTACACCAGCGAAAACCTGGTTGACCTTATCCTTCAGGTTAGTGATAAAACGGCCATGAACTACCTGCACAATTTGACAAAAGTTCCCGTTGATTTTCCACTGGCACCGGCTTTGTAGATTTTTGTATGATACTGCAGGTTTTTATCAACAGCAACTGATAAAATAAGAGGTTAAGACCCGTCCCAAAAGCAATTGCGGGACGGTTTTTTATTTAAGGTAACTTGTTTAGTGAATCCCACATAACAGAGCAAATTCCGGCATTCCAATGTAAGGTTTTGATTTTTGCATTTCACTATAAAAAAGTAACAATTGTCCATCTTTTAGTGAAAATTCTCCATCCTGGGTTCTATTGGGTAACTGCATCTTTACGCTGAAGATTCAAGCAACGAATTAATCACTTTAACCAACCACCACAATTATGACAACTCAACTGCAATCAATTCGTCAGCAACAAAAAGATTCATGGAATAAAATTTCATCCGGATGGAAGAAATGGGACGACATGACGATGGACTTTTTAAAACCAATGGGTGAAGAAATTATCCGTGCACTTCATCTGAGAGACAATGACATTGTATTAGACGTTGCGGCAGGTACCGGGGAACCAGGTCTTACAATAGCTACGATGGTCACAAAAGGAAAAGTCTTCATTACTGATATTGCAGAAAATATGGTTGAAATAGCCCGTGAAAATGCAATAAAGCGAAACATAAAAAATGTTGAAACAATAACTGCAGAAGTTTGTGAGCTTCCATTTGCTGACAATACGTTTGATGTAATCAGTTGTCGTTTCGGTTTTATGTTTTTTCCGGATATGGAACTGGCTGCCAAAGAAATGGTCCGTGTTCTTAAGCCAGGCGGAAGAATTGCAACATCGGTATGGAATGTGAGTGAAAAGAATTTCTGGGTTACGGCTATTACGGATTCAATTCATGAAAATATAGAATTGCCGGCGCAGCTTCCTGGTGCGCCGGGAATGTTTCGTTGTGCGGCGGATGGTTTTATGTCTGATTTATTTCGCAAAGCCGGATTAAAAAATATTGCCCACGCAGAAGTGCCGGGCAAATTAAATTGCGGAGATGCTGAAGGTTACTGGAATTTTATGAATGAAGTAGCCGGACCTGTTGCGGCGGCGCTTAGCAAAGCAGATGAGCAGGTAAAAGCAAGAATTAAGAACGAAGTAATTGAATCAGTTAATAAAAGATATGCGCTGTGCGAAACAAGGGTTGATTCAAATGCTATAGTTATTTATGGAGAAAAATAGTGGTTTTTAAGCTCATTGAACTTAGCAACAAATTATCAGGAATAATCGTCCATCCATTTGCGTTGTTCATCCATTTTTTAAAGTTGCGGGCCGTAGCATCTTTGCATTGTCAATAACGACACTAAACAACCAAAAAAATAACGATGAAAAAGATTACCAACCTAATTGCAGTAGCAGTAATGCTGTTTATTTCTGTTGCATCCTTTGCACAGGTATCGTACAAAACTATTAAGGTAGACGGTTTAAACATTGCTTACCGGGAAGCAGGAAATCCTGCAAATCCAAAAATTGTTTTATTGCATGGCTTTCCTGCAGGCTCACACCAATACCGTGATTTGATACAATCCCTTGCAGACAAATTCCATGTAATTTCTCCTGATTATCCGGGCTTTGGTTTAAGCGATATACCAGATCCGGCAACATACGATTATACCTTTGATGGTATATCAAAAATTGTTGAGCACTTTTTGCAAATGAAAGGATTTGATCATTATGGATTGTTTGCGCAGGATTATGGTGGCCCGGTTGGATTTAGAATTGTAGGCCGCAATCCAAAAGCGCTTGACTGGTTAATCATCCAGAACACCAATGCATATGAAGTTGGTTTTACTGCGGCATGGGATGGGTTTCGCGGAGCTTTATGGAAAAACAGATCAGAAGAAACGGAAAAACCATTGGCAGCATTTCTTACACATGATGCAATCAAAAGTATTTATTTATTCGGTGCAAAGAACCCTGAATTAATAAGCCCTGACAACTGGGAATCTGATTATGCTTTTATGCAAAGACCAAATGCAGTGCGTATCAACCTTAACTTGTTTTACGATTATCGCACCAATGTAGCATTGTACCCGGTGTGGCAGGAGTTCCTTCGCAAGAACCAACCTAAAACAATTATTTTCTGGGGGCAGAAAGATATCTTCTTTACTCCAGCAGGCGGAGAAGCATATTTGAAAGACCTTCCAAAAGCTGAGATGCATCGTTTAGATGCAGGTCATTTTGCAGTAGAAGATAATCTTGCATATATCTCCAAAGAAATACATCATTTTTATGCAGTAAAAGTAGCTGGCGGAAAATAGAAACAGGGGAAGTTGAAAAGCCGATCCAGGGGCCGGGAAAAAAATCCTGGCTTTTGGTTGTTTATAAAACACATAGAAAGTTGCGAAATAATTTTCAGTGTGTAAAGTGATTTTGGGAAAATAGAAAATTATAAGCCTGAACAATTTTAGAATGATCAGATAAAAATTATGAAATGAAAGTAGCAGTATTATTATTTGACAACTTTGAAACACTGGATGTATTTGGGCCCGTAGAAATATTTGGCCGCCTCACAGAAGATTACCATGTTTCCTTTTACTCCCTTTTGGGCGGACTGATAGAAAATGCGCATGGCGTTTCAATCCCCACTAATCCGCTTGCCAGTATCGAAAATGGTGCCGGTATATTTCTTATTCCCGGCGGATATGGAACCAGGGTAGAAGTAAACAATGATTCATTGATTGACAAAATAAAAAAGATTTCGGAGCAGGCTAAGTATGTTTTAACTGTTTGCACGGGCACTGCATTGCTTGCAAAGACAGGGCTTTTAGATGGAAGGAATGCAACCAGTAATAAAAGGGCTTTTGATTGGGTAACCACACAAGGACCACATGTAAACTGGGTTAGAAAAGCCCGTTGGGTAGTGGATGATAAATATTACACCTCGTCTGGTGTAAGTGCTGGCATGGATATGACGCTGGGTTTTCTCCGGGATATGCACGGTATTGATTTTGCCAGGGAAATGGCCCATACAATAGAATATACCTGGCAGGAGGATAAAGATGTAGATGGCTTTTGTAATCAATAAAATTTTAATGAAGAACTGATCCAATCAACTCTTATTTTATGAAAGATAAAGCAATAAATATTTTAGCCATCTCGGGAAGTTTGAAATCAACTTCAGCCAATTCAAACATCTTAAAAGCTATCGGTAAAATTGCGCCGCAAAATGTAAGGATGGATATTTTTGATGGGTTGGATAAGTTGCCCCACTTCAATCCTGAATCTGCCAAGGATATTGAATCAGTAAATAATCTCAGGCAGCAATGTAAGGCGACAGATGGAATAATTATTTCTACGCCTGAATATGCTTTTGGTGTGCCGGGAGTTTTGAAAAATGCTTTAGACTGGATGGTATTTTCCGGAGAGTTAAATGAAAAACCGGTTATTGCAATCAGCGCATCGCCCCTGTATTCTGGCGGTGATAAGGCGCTGGCTTCGTTACTGCTTACACTCACTGCATTGGGCACCAATATGGATACCCGCTCGTCATTGAGCATCCCTGATATAAAAAGTAAAATAAATGAGGCGGGTGAAATAACTGATGGTGAAACCATCCGGAAATTAGAAGAGCTATTGGATAATTTAATAAAAAAGATATCGGCTATTTAACTCTTAAAAATTTATTTCGCCCTTTTTATCTCCAGCTTTTTCATCCTTGATTCCAATGTGGTGGGGTTTAATCCTAATATTTTTGCAGCCCCGTTTTCACCGCTTACTTTCCAGTTGGTTTGATTGAGAACTGCGATGATATGTTCTTTCTCTACTTCACCCATCTTTAAAAGTTTATTTTGATCCGTACCGGTATTTTTTGCGGCAGGTATCCAGTCTCCATATTCCAGTGTATTGCCAACCGAAAGTATCAATGCCCTTTCAACCATGTTTTCCAGTTCCCTGATGTTGCCGGGCCAGTCATACAGCATCAATGCATCTATAACTTTGCCGGGAATATTTTTTATTTCCCTGCCCATTTTACTTTCGTATTTTTTTACAAAATGCTTTACCAGTAGCGGAATGTCTTCTTTGCGGTTACGCAAAGGAGGGGAAACAATCTGGAAAACGTTTAGCCTGTAAAACAAATCCTCTCTGAATTCTTTCTTCGCAATAGCCTCTTCGAGGTTACGGTTTGTGGCAGCAATAACCCGGACATTTACTTTCATTGTTTTAGGGTTGCCAACGCGTTCAAACTCGCCTTCCTGTAAAACCCTTAATAATTTGGCCTGTAGTTCTACCGGTAATTCTCCAATTTCATCTAAGAAAATAGTGCCGCCATCAGCCAGTTCAAAGCGGCCAACCTTTCTGTCCATGGCCCCTGTAAATGCACCACGTTCATGTCCGAATAATTCACTCTCAATCAGGTTTGCAGGTAAAGTGGCGCAATTAATTTTTATTAGCGGGCGTTTGCTTCGCTTACTGATGTTGTGAACAGCCCTTGCCAATAATTCTTTTCCGGTACCACTTTCACCCAAAATCAATACAGTAGCATCGGTAGAAGCAACCCGTTCAATTTGTTGCAAAACTTTATGAAACTTCTTGCTCTTGCTTACAATTTCTTCAAAATTATTAGTCAGTTTTATTTCATCCTGCAGGTATTGATTATGCGCCTGCAGCATTGCCTGTTCCTGTTCCATCAATACTTTATCCGTAATGTCAAGAAACATAGTACGTGTAAATTCACCCCCGGGATCTGGATTAGACCACCATTGAATCCACAACGGTTTGCCATTATCCTTCCGGCGCATCTCCAATACAACACCGCTTGTATCTGTGCCACGTCCAATTGATTCAAAGGCTTCCTTCATACGCCGCTTTGCGTCCGGCGTATCGGCAGCCATATCTTTTCCAACCATGAATGGAACCTCGTCTGGCCTTACGCCTAAAATTCGTAAAGCTGCTTTATTCGCTTTTATAAATTTGGAATCAAGTCCTTCATGTACGTATGCTATAGGCGCTTCTTCAAACAGATCACGAAAACGTTCCTCGCTTACCTTTAGCAGTTCTTCTAATTTTAAATTTGCATTCCGTAATTGTTCTTCATAAGATTTTTGCTGGCGGATATCACGTACAATGCAGCAGAAAATTTCCTGGTTCTTATTTTCAAAATAATTGCTGATAACTTCCACTTCATACAAATGGCCTTCTTTATGTTTAAATTTAGTTTCACAAATCAATTGCTTCGCAGCTTTTAGTTTTTCCCTGAAAACGGGCAGGTCTGCAATCAGTTCCGATGTATTGATATCCCTCACTTTCATGGTTGCCAATTCTTCCCTTGTATACCCTGACATTTTACAGGCCATGTCATTTACATACATAATATTTCCGTCAGAACTGTTCCAGAACACTGCTTCAGTTAAGTTTTGAAAAGTGAAATAGGAAAGGCTCCTGTCGCTGTCAATATCCTGTATATGGTGTTTTGTCATCACAAATTTTTTAGTGTGTGAACTTTTTTAAGCGCTTATTTATTCTAAAATATGGCCCTGGTAATCTAAAAGAAATCATCGGCCAACCGAACCTGAATTTGCGTAATAAATAAATATTCCCGGAATTGATTAATAAACTAAAAAAAAAGAAAATAACAGTGAAAGTAGTTTCTGGTGGACTGGATAATTTCCTGAAATATAGTGACTTTCCTGATATTTCGTGAAACTAAATACCAGCTATCAGTGTTGCACAGCCACGTCGTAAATCGCTTAAACCCTTTACTGTATTGCATTACAGGCAATCTGAAAAGCAGAAAACCATGCTGGCACCTGGTTTGGATATAATAACTGTACCAATTAATAAGAAGCGGATGAATAAAATAACAGACAGGAAGTCTTTCACTGAAAAAATTATAGAAGGAACTGGTTTGAGAATAGTGCGTTTTTGCGCAGAATGGAGTGGCCCTTGCCAGATGATGGAACCCGTTTACCAGGAAATGTTCAGCAGGTATAAAAAGTCCGCTTCCTTTTATAGAATTGATATTGACGAAGCGCCTCTGTTAAAAAAAGAATTCGGAATTACAGAATTACCCACAATCCTGTTTTATAAAAATGGGATCATGATCGATTTTGCAGCAGGGTTGATTGCAAGAGACGACCTGTTTGCGAAAATGGAAAAATTGATTTGATAATTATTATTAAAACCCCACCATGTTCAACCAAACTAACTTTTTAATGGCAAATCAAATCAAGGAAAACCTTATACTCAACATGTATAAGTTTGAGGAAAACTGTTGCTCAGCGCAGGTACAGCGCAACAATTATTTTTCCCTTATCTGGGTAAAGGAAGGCTTTGGAAAAGTGAAGACCGGATTTTCTGAATTTGATTTTAAAGATAATACGCTGTTTGCCTTTGCACCTTTTCAGCCTTTTGTATTTTCTTCAGCAAATACTATAAAGGGAGTTGTAATTAATTTTCACCCTGAGTTTATGTTTATTCATCACCAGGAAAAACAGATGGCATTTAAGGAAATACTTTACAGCAATACCAATCAGCCTCCGTTTATAAACATCGATATTAGTTCAACACAAGCCTTTGATGTGTTATGTGAAAAAATGGAGGCAGAAATACAAAATCCTTCCCTCGCACAACATGATTTGCTGGTGGCATATTTAAGAATATTTCTTATCAATATTTCCCGGCTTAAAATGGATCAGCAGCCATCGGCTTTGGTTGCAGGAAAAGAGAGTAAAGAGCACCATATGCTTCAAAAATTAAAAGATGCCATCGAAGAAAATTTCAGGGCCAAACATTCTCCCGGTCAGTACGCTGCAATGCTATACGTAACTACCAAAACGTTGGCGAAGGTTTCTAAAGTGCATTACAATAAAACGCTTTCAAATATTATTAATGAAAGAATCATTATTGAAGCCAAGAGAGAATTATACCTCACCAATAAAGCGATTAAAGAAATTGCATACGATTTGGGCTATGAGGACGAATATTATTTCAGTCGTTTCTTTAAAGTAAACACAAATGTGTCACCTCAAAAGTATAGAGAAACCGTGGCCTGTGCCAGGGCATAAGAGCAGTTAAGCAAGGTGAATAATTGTCCATGCCATTATGTTCTTTCTCCATTGTTGCCGCGTTGATTTAGCTGCAATTTTACACCGATAAAATGAACATGATAAATTAAACACCTAAATTATTTTTTATGCTACAAAAAATTATTCAAACAAATAACAGTTCAGCAGCTGCCGTTTTGCGTACAGCACTTGGGCTTGTTCTGTTTCCGCATGGTGCACAAAAACTACTTGGCTGGTTTGGTGGCTTTGGGTTTACAGGCACCATGAATTATTTCACCACTACCATACATCTGCCATGGATAATAGCTTTGCTGGTTATCTTAATTGAATTTATTGGCTCATTGATGCTTATAACGGGAACCGCTACCCGTATTGCTGCACTGTTGATCATTATAAATTTTATTGGTATAGTACTGTCTTCTCATCTTGCCAATGGATTTTTTATAAACTGGCTGGGCAATCAGAAAGGCGAAGGATATGAATACCACTTGCTTGTTATAGGCATGGCAGCTTCCCTGCTTATAAGCGGCGCAGGGGCATTTTCGGTTGACAGGGCTTTAAGCCGGGGAAAATTGTCCATGCCATTGCGTTGATTTTCCATTTTAAGGCCCCCGGTTTAATGTGAATTTTGATCTGTGAAAGCAACAAATTATTAAAACCCATAAACAAAACAACATGGAACAAAAACACCCGCTGCCACCGTTTACAATGGAAACGGCCTTGCAGAAAGTACAACTGGCAGAAGATGCCTGGAACAGTAAAGATCCGGAAAGGGTTTGCCTGGCCTATACCATTGATACGGAATGGCGCAACCGTACAGACTTTATCAACGGCCGCGTAGCTGTAAAAGAATTTTTAAAAGGCAAGTGGGAAAAAGAATTGAATTACAAACTTAAAAAGGAGCTGTGGGGCTTTCGTGAAAACCGGATGGCCGTGAGGTTTGAGTATGAGTACCAGAATGTGGAAGGGCAATGGTTCAGGGCTTATGGCAATGAGAACTGGGAGTTTGATGAAAATGGCCTGATGCGAAAAAGGTATGCAAGCATCAATGATTTGCCCATTAACGAAGCAGACAGAAAATTATAAACCGTTTAATAAAAATAAAAATGGACAACAATAATAAATTACGGAATGCTGAAGCAGAAACAGTAAAGCCAATGCCAGCAGCAAATAATAGTAATGCGGATGCGGTTGCGGAAGAAATAGTCATCTATGACGAATGCGGCGATACAATGTGGGATAAGGTTTTGTTGCAAAAACCTTTTTTGGACATAAAGACAAATGAAAATACAGGTACTACAACCAGGTAACTTAAATCATCCAGCTTATTAAACCATTGCCATGACACCGGACATAAAACAAAACTACTTGCTGCAACATCCTTTGTTTGCAAATGTTTCTCAAAAAAATATTGCTGATGCTGCAGCACTGATGAAATTAAAAACGGTGCAACGTGGTGAAACAATAAGTTACGGAGATGCTGGATACAGTAAAATATACCTGTTGTTTGATGGTAAGGTAAAACTGGCGTCATTTAACCAGCAGGAAAGCGAAATGATTAAAGATATTATTATGGCACCCGATGTATTTGGTAACCTGACAATGGATGGACTGGTGTCTAAGCTGGAATATGCAGAAGCAATGACTATAAATGCAGTGGTAGGCTATTTTACCATTGTTGATTTTAAAAGATTGCTTGAAGCAAACCCGATGATGTGTATCGCGTATGCAGGATTGCTAACGGGCAAACTGGAAAGACTGGAAGGCCGGCATGCTGAACTTATGTATTGCGATACAAAATCGAGACTGGTTCAATTCATTAAAAAATGGGCGAAAGCAGACGGCCGCAAAGTGGGCAACAACGTAATCTTAAAAAACTACCTCACCCATGCAGACATTGCAAATGTAATTTCATCATCAAGGCAAAGCGTTAATGTATTGCTCAATGAATTAAGGACGGATGGAATGCTTATCTATAGCAGGAGCAGGATTGAATTGCACAATGCCGCATGGTGGCATTAATTTTTTTAGAACCAAACATTTATTATGGCAAAAAATTTTGCAGCCATCGCGTATTCTGCCGAAGTAAAAAAGATGCAGGAGAAATTGGGTAGCCGGGCAGCTTACGCAAGGATGGAAAAAGACACTTATACCGATGGCCTAACGGATAACGAGATTTATTTTATAGCGCAGCGGGATAGTTTTTATATGGCCAGCAATGGAGAAAGCGGATTTCCATATATACAGCATCGTGGCGGCCCTAAAGGATTTTTGAAAGTGCTGGATGCAAAACGGATTGGCTTTATTGATTTTAAGGGCAACATGCAATACATAACAGTTGGCAACCTGGCAACCAATAACAATGTAGCAATTATAATGGTGGATTATCCTTCAAGGGCAAGGCTGAAGATTTTTGCAAAAGCAGAAATTGTAGAATTAAAAGATAACTCCGCCTTGTATGATTTGCTTGATCTGAGTAACTATAAGTTTAAGCCAGAGCGTATGATGGTATTAAATATTGAAGCGTATGACTGGAACTGTCCGCAACACATTACCCCACGTTATACTGCAGAAGAAATTGAAGAGGCTTTTGCTCCACAGCGAAACCGGATCACAGAATTGGAAGCTGAAATAAAAAGGTTACAGGCAATTATAAAAGACGCAACATGACAAAGGAGTTAAAAAGAGTAGTGGTAACAGGAATGGGTGCCATAACACCATTGGGCAATACAGTGGAAACATTTTGGAAAAACATTCTGGCAGGCAATAGTGGTGTTGGAATGATTACAAGATTTGATACCACACATTTTAAAACAAAATTTGCAGCCGAAGTAAAAAATTTTAACGCAGCTGATTATTTTGAAAAAAATGAAGCCCGTAAATACGATTTATTTACACAGTACGCAGTTGCAGCAACAGAAGAAGCCATAAAAAATGCCAATGTTGAATTTGAAAAATTGAATAGAAATAAAATTGGCGTCATTTGGGGATCTGGCAATGGTGGCATACAAACTTTCCAGGAACAGGTGGAAGAATTTATAAAAGGAAATAAGCAACCAAAGTTTAATCCTTACTTTATCCCAAAAATGATTGCAGACATTCCTTCAGGCGTTATTTCTATCCGGCATGGCTTGCATGGACTTAATTTTTCTACCGTTTCTGCCTGTGCTTCTTCCAACAATGCCATTATAGATGCGTGCAATTATATACGGTTGGGAAAAGCAGACATGATTATTACAGGGGGTTCTGAAGCACCCATTAATGAAAGTTCCATTGGAGGTTTTAACGCATCCAAAGCATTGTCAACAAACAATGAAAATCCGCAGGCTGCCTCTATGCCTTTTGATGTAAAAAGAGATGGTTTTGTAATTGGCGAAGGTGCCGGTGCATTGATTGTTGAAAGTTTAGAAGCTGCATTGAAAAGAGGTGCAAATATTTTAGCAGAAATTGTTGGTACAGGCATGGCGGCTGATGCATATCATTTAACAGGTACACATCCCGATGGCGAAGGTGCTTATTTAGGAATGATGGATGCATTGGAAGATGCGGAAATTGATGCTTCGCAAATTGATTACGTAAATGCCCATGCCACTTCCACGCAGTTGGGTGATGAAAGTGAGTTAAAAGCAATAAGCCGTGTATTTGGCGGAAACAATCATGTAAACATCAGCGCTACAAAATCTATGACGGGACATTTGCTCGGCGCTGCCGGTGCCGTTGAAGCCATTCTTAGTATTAAGGCAATTGAAGAACAAATTGTTCCGCCAACCATTAATACCAATGAAGTAGAACCGGCGTTTGCAAACAAATTTAACCTTACGCTGGGTAAAGCCCAGGCAAAAGATATTAATTATGCAATGAGCAATACCTTTGGCTTTGGCGGACATATAGCAACGGTGATTTTTAAAAAATATACATAGTAACCATGCTCAATCAATCAAGTTTTACACTGGTTAACCAGCAAAACGGAAATCCTGCTTTCAGGCTTTTTTCATTTGAGGACAATAGTTTTTTTGATCAGTTGCAGCGCAATAATTTTTTTACGCTTATCTGGGTAACGGAAGGTGCTGGCAGGGTGAATGCAGATTTTGATGGGTATGATTTTGAAGCAAACAGCCTTTTTACTTTTGCGCCATACCAGCCCTATGTATTTACAACAACAAAAAATATAAAAGGCATTGCCATTTATTTTCATTTCGATTTCTTTTGTATTCATAAACACCAGAAGGAGCTGGAAGTAAATGGAGTATTGTACAACAACGTGTACCAGCCACCATTTGTAAAAGTGGATGAAAAATCAGCCGGTATGTTCAGGATGCTGTGCGACCAGATACAAACTGAAATGCAAAATCCTGCGCTTGCCCAGCACGAACTGCTGGTATCTTATTTAAAAGTATTCTTGATAACAGCTTCCCGTTTAAAAATTGAACAACAACCAGCAATAGCCGCCATGGTAAAAGATAGTAAAGAGCCTTTTATACTGCAAAAGTTAAAAGATGCGATAGAAGAAAATTTTAAAACAAAACATTCGGCCAGCGAGTATGCAGACCTGTTGTATATTTCTCCAAAAGCCCTGGCCAAACTTACCAAAACGCATTTTAATAAAACACTGTCGAGCCTGATCAACGAACGGATCATTATCGAAGCAAAAAGAGAATTGTACCTCACCGATAAAACCGTTAAAGAAATAGCCTACGAACTGGGTTACGAGGATGAATTTTATTTCAGTCGCTTTTTTAAGGTAAATGCAGATGTATCGCCGCAGTTGTACAGAGACACCGTGGGGTTTGCAAAAGGCATGTCTTAAAGCTTTCTATATTCTGCTTTTTGTTGTACAAATAACCACAGGTGTGCTTGTCTCCAAACAAATCATTACTTTTCTTGTTAAACCTCTGTATGAAAAAAATAGGATTTTTATCATTTGGCCACTGGGCCAATCATCCCTCTTATAAAACAAGAACTGCAGGAGATACCCTGCTGCAATCCATCGACCTGGCAGTTGCTGCCGAGGAAATAGGTATTGATGGTGCTTATTTCCGGGTGCATCATTTTGCGGCGCAGCTGGCATCTCCATTTCCTTTGTTATCTGCTATAGGCGCTAAAACAAAGAAGATTGAAATTGGCACCGGGGTAATTGATATGCGCTATGAAAACCCATTGTATATGGTGGAGGACGCAGGTGCTGCAGATTTAATTGCAGGAGGCCGTTTGCAACTTGGCATAAGCCGCGGCTCGCCCGAACAGGTAATAGATGGATGGCGTTATTTTGGTTATGAACCAACTAACGGAGAAACAGATGCTGAAATGGGCAGGCGCAAAGGGCTTGAATTTTTTGACAAGCTGCACGGAAAAGGATTTGCCAAACCCAACCCTTATCCAATGTTTCCCAACCCACCCGGCTTGTTGCGCCTGGAACCTTATGCTGAAGGATTGCGGGAACGCATCTGGTGGGGGGCTGCATCCAATGCAACAGCAGTATGGGCCGCCGAACAAGGAATGAACCTGCAGAGTTCAACATTGAAATTTGATGAAAGCGGAAAACCATTCCATATACAACAGGCAGAACAGATAAGATTGTATAAAGAAGCCTGGAAGAAAGCAGGGCATACACGCACACCACGGGTATCTGTAAGCCGATCAATTTTTGCGCTTATAACGGAACAGGATAAACGCTTTTTTGGTGGCGGCAACAAACAGGGTGATAGTTTCGGGATGATTGAGCCGGGTAAACAGGCTGTATTTGGAAGAAGTTATGCAGCTGAACCTGATCAGCTTATTAAAGAACTGGCAAAAGATGAAGCCATACAGGAAGCGGATACCATTCTGCTAACTATTCCTAATACACTTGGGGTGGAGTATAATGTGCATATACTATCATCCATACTAAAACATGTTGCACCTGGTTTGGGCTGGCGGTAATACAATATTATAGGCAATTGCATACATTAAGCACAGGGCTTTGCCCGGTGCTTAATGTACATCGCCCTTGCAGGGCTATTTCTTTTTTCCAGGTTACAGGAGCAAGGCCTGAAAGGCCGATGTATACTAGTGATGGGTGTTAGCCCATCGCTATGCGGAATTTATTTTCGCACCTGGCGCAAGTATGCAGTGCTGACAATGAGTGTAGGCGTACTTGTGCCGCATCACACAATTAAGCACAGGGCTTTTCCCGGTACTCAATGTACATCGCCTTTGCAGGGCTTTTCTTTTTTCTACATTACGTGAACAAGGCCTGAAAGGCCGATGTATACTAGTGATGGGTGTTAGCCCATCGCCATCTTCCGCACCTGGCGCAAGTATGCAGTGCTGACAATGAGTGTAGGCGTACTTGTGCCGCATCACACAATTAAGCACAGGGC
This sequence comes from Chitinophagaceae bacterium, assembly GCA_044227095.1. Taxonomy (GTDB): domain Bacteria; phylum Bacteroidota; class Bacteroidia; order Chitinophagales; family Chitinophagaceae; genus JACMLD01. The sequence continues at coordinate 4,577,173 of JBGAFV010000001.1, forward strand.
TTTGCCCGGTGCTTAATGTACATCGCCCTTGCAGGGCTTTTTCTTTTTTCCAGATTACAGGAGTAAGGCCTGAAGGTCCGATGTATATTGGCGATGGGTGTTAACCCATCGCAACAATTTACGATGATATTCCATCACCACACAGTTGAGATTGATATGCCGATGAAGTGATTGCGACGCCCGTCCGAACGGAGTCATCCGGGCGGGCAACGATGATCCCCAATGATCCAATGCTGGTATATATAATGCTTGTATTTTAAATTAATAACCCTACAGCCTTTGTTGCAGGGTTATTTTCTATTGTATAGTACCAAGAGAAAACCATTCCCGGGAATTTTGTTACTTTTTGCAACATTTCTAACCATCGCCTGTCAACTATTGCAGTGAACGCTCAAAATCATCATAACCCGCAGGAAAGAATACTGGTTGATAAGGTATTGAAGGGCGATAAAGACGTGTTTGTAACCATCATCAAAAGCACAGAGGCATTGGTAGCCCAGGTTATCTATAAAATGATCAGCAACAAAGAGGATAGAAAAGACCTTGCGCAGGAAGTATACCTGAAAGCGTATAAAAATCTATCCGGGTTTAAATTTGAATCAAAATTGTCTACCTGGATTGCAACAATTGCCTACAACACCTGCATCAACCACCTCGAAAAAAAGAAAATTCCGTTACAAGGCGATATTGAAATACACAATATTAATGAAGCTGATATTGCGCTACCAGGGTTAGACGGGAAACAACGTTCATTTATTATCAGTGCTGCAATAGAAAAATTATCACCCATTTTAAAAACACTGATCACATTGTACCATAACGAAGATTTAAGTTATGCAGAAATTCAACAAATAACCGGCCTGCCCGAAGGCACCATTAAAAGCTATTTGTTCAGGGCAAGAAAGGCATTGAAAGAAAATTTATTGCAGCATTACAAAAAGGAAGAAATATGAGAACCGAACATCTTTCAGACGATGAATTGCAAACAATGGTATTGGCGCAGCAAAATGCTGATGCAGCTATTTTGGATCACATTCAGCATTGTATGGCCTGCCAGCAAGAACTTGCAGTCTATCAGTCTTTGATAACAGGCATACAGGAACAGCCTGCACCCTCGTTTGATTTTGACCTGTCAAATATTGTATTGCAACAATTGCCGCAAGTACCAGCAAAAACAAGCCTGGTAAATATCCGGCCATTTCTCATCGTTGTTTTAGGATTAATACCCTTGTATATTTTCCGGTATAATTTTTTACACCTTGCCACAGGCATTTCTACTGCTTTTTTGTTTATTAGTATTACCATCTGCATAAGCATTCTTGTATTTAAAGCAATAAAACTTTATCGCAAATATGATAAACAAATTGAACAATTAAATTTTTCAGAATAATTGCAACATTATTTATTCGCTTCTGTCAAATCAATAATAATCGTAAACATGAAAAAAACATTTGCCACTGCATCCGCTATCATAACAACAATCGCTGCCAGCGCACAGGATAACAATTTCGATCCGTTCAAAGACCGCCAGTTCATTTTTGATTCGCTCAATATCTGTGCTGTGCTACTGGTAATTTATATTATCTCCAATTTTATAATAAGAATAATCAGGCAGTCGCTGGATTTTAAACTTAAAAATAAAATTATTGATAAAGGAACCGGCGAGTCCATTGTTGCGCAGATAATGAAACCCGAAACCAACAGGGAAAAAAGAAATTACCTGTTGCAGTGGTTTTTTATAATGGCAGCTGTTGCACTTGGTTTCAGTATCATGAGCTTTTCAAAACCTTTCGGTTTGCATTCGCTGGCTATAATGGCATTCTGTATTGCGGCAGGTTTTGGAGGATATTATTTCTTCACCAGGGAAACAGAAAAATAAACCAGCTATGAAACTCCTGTTTTTTTTAGTGGCCTTGTGCCTTGTTTTACTTCGTGCATATTTTTCTGTATTAGGATTTGGAAAACACAATGATAGTAATAATGGAACGATGACCGTGAAAAACGGCGATTATTACGAACAGGTAAAATGGTCCGGGAAAGTTGTATTAAGCGAGGATGAGCAATCGATAGTAAGCATTTCACCGGGTGGCTATTTGAAATTTAAAGAGAATGATGCAAAAATGATTGCTGAAAGCAACCTGAAGGGTGAAATAAGTTACAACCTGTTCGATGGAAACGAAACGCTACCGTTAAATGACAGCGGCAAACATTTTATCAGCGCCTCGCTAAACAAAATGATAGCATGGGGGTTTTATGCCGGCGGCCGTGCTCAACGTATCAATAAGAAAGGCGGTTACCGTGCACTTATGGCTGAATTGCCCAACCTGAAAATGCAAAATATTAAAGAGCCCTATCTTAATCTTTTGTTCAGCAATGACAGCCTTTCTAACGCAGCGCTTGCAACAGTAATCAAACAAACTGCCAGTTCAGTTTCGGATGCCGACAAAGAAAATTTCCTGAAAAAAATTACAACAGCGCAACGAAAAGATTCATTGGTAAATACAGCATGGCTGGATATTGTTGCGGGCATTAATGCAGATATTCAAAAAGTTAACCTGCTTTCACGAATGATTGAACAAGATTCGTTGACAGATAATGCATTTAAACAGCTAATGGCCATCACCGATCGGTTTAACGCAGACATAGACAAACAAACTGTTTACAATAAGCTGGTAAATAAAAAAGACTTAACAGAAGACGAATGGATAAATATGATTGAAGCTGCTGCCCGGCAAAATGCAGACATTGATAAAAGTAATTTACTTCTCCGCATTGCACAAAAAATGCCCCGTTCCGAAAAAACGAAAGCTGCTTATTTGCTGGCTGCTAAAATGATAAACAATGATGCAGATTATGGCAGGACTGTTAAAATAATCAACTAAAATATTTCACGCATGTTAAAAAGCTACCTCATACTCGCCTGGCGTAATCTGTTTAAAAATAAAATTTCATCTTTAATAAATATAGGCGGACTTGTGGTTGGCTTGTCAACCAGCATTCTGATTCTTTTAATGATAGTGGATGAATTCAGCTACGATTCATTTCACAGCAATATTGCCAGTATCTACCTGCTGATGAAAAATCAACAAAATGCTGATGGCATTAATACGGGCAGCTCTACTGCGGGGCCAATGGCTGCGGCTTTACGCAATGAAATGCCGGAAACAAAATATGCTGTAAGGGTAGCTGGCTTTGGTGGGGAACTTACAAGGGCTGGTGATAAAACTGTTTACGAGTCGGGCATTTACGCAGATCCGGATCTGTTTAGGATGATGAGCTTTCATACTGTAAAAGGCGATCCGGCAACTGCATTGCAGGATGCCAGTACTGTTGTTATTACTGCAAGCACTGCAAAACAATTATTTGGCAATGAGGATGCTGTTGGAAAAACAATTGTTTTTCAAAATAAGAAATCTTTCCGTATTGGCGCTGTAGTGCAGGATGTTCCTTCCAACAGCAGTATCAGGTTTGATATGGTTATCCCTTTTCAATTTTTTGAGCAGGGTAACGATTGGCTAACGAAATGGGATGACAACCGCATTAATACCTGGGTGCAACTAAAACCCGGCGCTGATATTGCTGCTTTAAATGCAAAGCTCACCCAACTATTACAAACAAGATCTAACGACAAAACGGTATCATTGTTTGTCTATCCCTTGAAAGCAAAAAGGTTGTATAACAATTTCAGCAATGGCAAACCTTCCGGCGGCAGAATTTATATTGTATGGATGCTGGCCGCCATCGGGTTATTTATCTTACTGATTGCCTGCATCAACTTTATGAACCTTGCTACAGCCAGGTCAGAACACCGTGCACGTGAAGTAGGTGTGCGCAAAGTGCTGGGTGCATCAAGAAAGCTGCTCATCTTTCAGTTCTTTAGTGAAGCACTGCTCATGACTTTTATTGCACTTGCTTTAAGTGTGCTTATTGCCTGGCTTTTATTGCCTTGGTTTAACCAATTAACAGACAAAAGGCTTTTTATAAATTTTTTAGATGGTAAACTTTGGTTATTGCTGCTAACTATCGGCGCTCTTACAGGCATTATTGCCGGCAGCTACCCTGCCCTCTTTCTTAGCCGGTTTAATACCGTAAAAGTTTTAAAAGGTACTGTAACAAATAAAAAAGGCGGTACACTCAGAAGCATATTGGTTACTTTTCAATTTGCTATTTCAATTTTTCTCATCATTGCAACCATTGTTCTTTTTTCAGAATTGGCTTATGTACGCGACAGACCGGTTGGCTACGAACAGGATAACCTTGTTGATATAGCAGCTACAGGAGATCTCAATAATAACTACAGCTTGTTTAAACACCAGTTGGAAGCAATCCCTGGAGTAATAAACATTTCAGGTGGCTCAGACAATATTTTGCAATTTGGCGGTGGTATAACGGGTATGGATTGGCCCGGTAAAATTCCCGGTCAGGAATTATCTGTAATTGTTAGCAAGGTACAATATGAGTGGACAAAAACTGCAGGTATTAAAATGATAGAAGGGCGTGATTTTGATCCGCAGTTTGGAACCGATACAGCAGCTTGCCTGGTAAACGAAATCACGGTACAAAAAATGGGATTGAAAGCACCCGTGGTGGGTACCATTATCGGCGGCCACCCGGTAATTGGTGTGTTTCAAAATTTTGTATTCAACAATCCCTCTGGTATTATTGCGCCAATGGTTATTTACCTGCAAACCAATCACCTTAGCCATGTTTTTGTGCGAGTTACCAATAATGGAAAGTGGAGACAGACGATGGCGAATATTGAAAGCGTTGCAAAAAAAATAAATCCCGGTTATCCTTTTGAATATTCTTTTACCAGCGAAGTTTATAAGCACCGTTTTGAAGAATTTGCTTCCATTGGCCAGCTCTCTGCCTTATTTGGTGGTATGGCCATACTTATATCATGCCTCGGACTTTTTGGGTTGTCTGCATTTGTAGCAGAAAAGCGGAGCAAAGAAATGAGTATCCGCAAAGTACTGGGCGCAGGTATTGAGCACATCTGGCTGGCACTCTCAAAAGATTTTCTGAAACCCGTTCTTATTGCGTTTATAATTATTGTACCGCTGGCTGCATGGGCTATGCACAGCATGCTAAACAATATCCCCTACCGCATTTCGCTCAATTGGTGGATGTTTGCTGTTGCAGGTTTGATTGTATCAGTTATAGCATTACTTACAGTAAGCTACCAGGGTTTTAAAACCGCTTTTGAAAAACCGGCTACCAATTTGCGCAATGATTGATTGGTGTCATAACCTGGCGCAAGCATGCAGACAAGCCAAGTGTGCGGCCGTGCTTGTGCCTTACTATACAAAATCATCTTGTTTTGTCATGTCGACGCGGGAGGCATTTCAGCGAGCTAAACAGGATGAATGACAGTAAATAATGATGACTCTCCAACGTTATTACGAGCGGCAACAGGCTTTCATCAAACACGATTCCTGCGCGGCGAAGCATCTGCTCTTACATTGAGGCAATTCAAAATAATAAATACAACAGCTTACATCCGCAAAACCGGATTGCTTCATCCTTGCTCCATCTCACCGGACCAACGGTAAATTATTTAACAATGATAATTATTGCAATTCCTCATAAGCCATTTTAGAAGAATTTTAAAGTAACATGTATGCGAAAAGATAAATACGCTATCGCAGTTTTCTTAATTCCTGCAATAAAAATATGAGGTATGAGAAATAACACGCCTATATTTGCGCACATTTTATTTTATATGTCTCCAACAACCTTAAAAATGTATTTCCGCCTTATCACAATATGTTGTTTTGCATGCATACATCAAGTACGGGCACAACATAGCTCCATTAATAGTTCCCTGGCAGATTCGCTTGGGCATGAACTAGAAGTTGCCGTGACAAATCAAAACGCGGCTGAATTTTTTAATATTATTGACAGTACGACTTTTTACAATACTGTCATTGCTGCAAGTACAGTTGCGCAGAACCCGGAGTTTATGAAAGGTTTTTTAACAAGCTTTTCGTTGCGACGTTTCGCCGGCCCCCTCAATGATGCTGCAAAAAAAGGAAGCTTCCGCTATTTACGCAATTATGAAAAAGGGGGAAACAGGCATTTGCTTTTCCGTTTAATGCCCGGGCTGGGCGTTAACTATTATGATCTCACGTTAATGCGTACCCATGGAGTTGTGAGAGCATCTGATATTTTATTTTATGTCAGTGGCGATCCTCTGTCGACATTAATTATCAACCTGATTGAAACGATGGCGCCTAATATGAAAGACACCGCGGACATAAGAGATCTGAAAACCACGGTTACCAGGATTACAGCCCTGAAAGCAAAAGGCGACTGGCTTGGCGTCAAAACTGAATATGAAAAGCTTGATAAAAATATCAGACAGGAAAAAAGTATTGCCATGATCAATGTGTTGGCCTGCCAGCATTTAGGTATTGACAGCTACAAACAGGCATTGGAGCAATATGCCACTGATTTCCCGGAAACAACCAATGGCCCCCTGCTGATGATAGATATGTACGCCCTTAATAATGAATTTGACAAGGCACTTGCAGCGATTGATAAATTAGATAGCTTAACAGGCGGTGACCCGGCGCTGGATTACTTACGTGCCATTCAATATGTCAACATGAAAAAAACGGCACTGGCGTTAGAGTGCTGGCTCCGTGTATTTGCCTACGATCCTTCCCTACCCAATAATGTAAAAAAACTGGTTACTTATTATTATAACAACAACGATACGGCAAAGGCACAGGAGATTCTGACTGGTTACCTGCAAACCAAGGATGCAAAAAAAGATTTCGTAGAGGAATTATACAATGAACTACCAGGATTAAAACCTAAAAATTAAAAATAAGATAGCTGGTACTTGTTTCTGTTGGTAATTTTGCTTTCAACTGTGCCGCATCACCAGAAACTTGCCTTAACGTAGGGTAAGATCAAGCACAGGGCTTTGCCCAGTGCTTGATGTACATCGCCCTTGCAGGGCTATTTCTTTTTTCCAGATTACAGGAGCAAGGCCTGAAAGGTCGGTGTATACTAGCGATGGGGTTAGCCCATCGCTATCTTCCGCACCTGGCGCAAGTATGCAGTGCTGACAATGCGTGCAGGCGTACTTGTGCCGCATCATGGATGCAGATAATTGCATAAATTTAGGTTTGACATCATACTAGAGAACAAAAGAAATGACAATGAGTTGGAAAAGCTTCAGTGCACTGATGATTATTTTGGGTATCGTGTATTTAATCAAACCCAATATTTTTCGCGTCGGCATTTGGAAGGAAACAGACATTGCCCAACGTGCATTTACACCAAAACAATACAACAGGTACATGCGCATTTTAGGTCTTGTACTTATTGCAATTGGAGCATATGTTATTATTAAGAACAACTAATTGTGGCAAGTATTCCGCAACTGGCGCAAGTATGCAGTGCTGACAATGAGTGCAGGCGTACTTGTGCCGCATTATCAGAGATTTGCCTTAACGAAGTCACAAGTACCCCATCACACAAATAAGCACAGGGCTTTGCCCAATGCTTGATGTACATCGCCCTTGCAGGGCTATTTCTTTTTTCCAGATTATATGAACCAGGCCTGAAAGGCCGATGTATACTAGCGATGGGTGTTAGCCCATCGCAACAATGTGCGATGATATTCCACCACACCGTTGAGATTGATATGCCGATGAAGTGATTGCGACGCAACAATGATGCCCAATGATCCAATGCTGGTATACATAATGCTTGTATTTTAAATTAATAAACCTGCAATAAACGGAGCAGGTTTTAATTTTTTATTGTATCATCGCAAAGCCCAAAAACGTTATGCTCAGGCTATAGTACTAACTTTACACGGTACAGGTTTTAAAAAGATGGCCATTCCTGCAAATTATTATTGGAGGATGAATGCTGTTTGTTTTAATTGAAATATAACTGTGTGTAAAAATTTAAAGATTATGAATCAAAAAGTAAATTTCGCTACGTTGTTATTTACAGTGCTTATTAGTTTCATTGCCGGTTGTAACCAGCCGCAAACAAAACCTGCAACTGAAAAAGCATTACCTGATACCCTTACAGTTTCCAACCCATTGCCCTCATGGAACGATGGAATAGCAAAGCAATCCATTATCGACTTTGTAACTAAAACAACTGCAGAAGGCAACGCAGATTTTGTTCCTGTTGCTGACCGTATTGCATGTTTTGATAATGACGGAACGCTATGGAGCGAGCAGCCTATGTATTTTCAATTCTTATTTGCAATAGACAGGCTAAAAGCAATGGCACCTCAGCATCCCGAATGGAAAAGAAAACAACCTTTCAAAGCATTGCTGGAAGGCGATATGAAAACTGTAATGGCCAATGGTGAAAAAGGATTGCTGCAAATTGTTATGGCTACTCATGCAGGAATGACTACGGATGAGTTTGATAAAATTGTGAAAGACTGGATGGCCACGGCCAAGCATCCTAAAACAGGTAGGCATTACAATGAAATGGTTTATCAGCCAATGGTAGAATTATTAAAATACCTGCGTGCTAATGGTTATAAAGTATTTATTGTTTCTGGTGGAGGGGTTGACTTTATGCGTGCATGGGTGGAAACTGTTTATGGCATTCCCCCCTACCAGGTTATAGGCAGTTCGGGCAAAGTAAAATATGATACGTTGAATGGTAAACCGGCTTTGATTAAACTGCCTGAACTGAATTTCATTGATGATAAAGAAGGCAAGCCAATTGGCATTTATCAATACATCGGCAAACGTCCGGTGTTTACCGCAGGCAATTCCGATGGCGACTACGCCATGCTGCAATATACATGCACTTCCACTGCACCTCATTTTGGATTGATTGTACATCATACCGATTCTATACGTGAGTACGCTTACGACCGGGCATCACATATTGGTCATCTGGAAAAAGGATTGGATGATGCAGCAAAATACAATTGGCTGGTAGTAGATATGAAAAAAGATTGGAAAGAAGTTTTTTTAAAATGATATTCAAAAGCAGTATTGCTGCTATTGGTAGTTCAAAAACTTTTTTGCCATTTTCAACCGCCGCTGTTGCTGTTGTACAAAGCAATATGCACCGGTATTACTGGCAACCCCGCACCTGGCTTGTGCCGCATCATTAGGGATTTGCCTTAATGCATGCACAAGTACCCCATCACACAAACCACGGCTGCATACTTGCGCCAGGTTCCAAATATTTTGATGCCGCTGTTGGTGTTGTGCAAAGTAATGTGCGACGGTATCACCAACAGCAGCAATAAAAATTTGATACTTGTTCTTTTCTTAATCTGTTTATACTTTATTCATCTATCTAAAGACAATTAACGTATTGGCTTTAACAGAGGTGTTACCCACTTTCCGGTAAGTGCTTCTTCTTTGTTGCTTGTCTTATCGCCCTGGTTTCCGCAGGCGGTCAGCAGTAATACAGAAAAATTAATAATTAGATTTTTCTTATTGGGTAATTTATTTCAACTTTTCAATTTTTGGAATAGCATAACTTCCATTCAATACATTTTCTTTGGGGCCATACAAACGCATCAACAAATCGAAAACGCCTTTTGGCGCAGGCAACCAATTTGATTTGCCTTCTTTAGGTTGAGCATAGCCGAAATATAATGTCAATGACTTGTCTTTATTATACACGATGCCTTTTGTTCTGTCACTTATTGAATAGCGCTTCAAATCATTGTCGACCATTAAACCGGAAACACCATCATACATAGTGAGCGACCAGAAATAATTTGCTGGTGGTAAGGCTCCCGCAGGAAAAGTAATTGCATAATTATTCTTGCCATCCAGCAATTCGCCATCACCGTCAACAGTGGTAGCAGGATAATATGCTTCTACGGGTGAGTTAAGATAAATTCCTTTACGTGCCCATGCTGCCCGAAGTAAATAATCATCGCCAAAATAATCTTTCACAAGTGGCGACATATTCCAGCCATTCACTTTTTTGCCGATATTCTTTGAGAGGCTATCTACTTTTGCCTGGCCAATTTTAAACCCTTCGGCAATGGCATCTTTAAATTCCGGATGATCGGTAGAAAAAGTATAGGGTGCACCGGGTACAATGCCAATTTGCTTATAGTTAGCTAAGATGGCCTGTTCTTTTTCTGAAAATGTATTGTACTGGGCAAGCAAATTAAACCTGCTGAAAAAGGTATCAGGTACGTTATCATCCGCAGGATTAAATGCCGGCCAATTAATATCCTGCACTGCCGTTGGTTTTAAGTCAGGATAGAAATCACTCATCTTTCCAATCTTATATTTTTTCTGAAGTGCTATTGCCTTTAAGCCATCTTCGGGGCTTGATACGGCTGTTCTTCCGGCAACGACTACAAAATCAGAAGGTGATTTTATTTCAACAACACCTGCTGGTAAACTGCCTTTAAAATTTGGAGAAGTGATGGCATATGTTCCTGCTTTTGTTCCGGTTGCCCTCGTGCCAATGTAACCGAAATTATCCGTTGTCATTCCTACTAACTGAAAGGTATAGTACCTGCTTTTTTCTTCAGGCACCTGGAATATAACAGGCTCTGCCCTAAGGTCGAGTATAGCAGTTGAATAATACGTATCATTATTGGCTCGTACTACGGCCTTATCTGCAGGGGTATATAACACAGCTTCGTTTTTAACTGTATTAAACGGCATAAACTTGGGCGATTCTTTTAATACAGCATAGAAATAAATGGCTTTGTAATTCTCTACTATAGGAAATGTTTGCACATACGCTTCAGTAACAAGACTGGTTACTTTACTATTGGTAAGGGTTGCGGAATCTTTTGCTGGTGCAGTTTCAGATGTGGTGCTTGTGTTGTTTCCACAACTGGCAAGAGCTGCAAGGGAAAGGCAAAAAAGAATTTGTTGAACCTTTTTCATCTTAGTTGTTTAATTGTGTTTTTAAAAAACGTTACCATTATATTAATCAGGTTTTCGAACCGTTGCTTCTACTACCTTATGCAGCAATTGCAATAGTTGAAATAATCTTTTTCATGATTTATTCATTTAATAAATTGAATAATTAATCCTGGCTTTCAATTCGCGAAAGTATACAGACATGGTTTGTATGTTGGCGTATTTGCGCCTAAAATAAAGAGGGTCATTGATACCAAACTTAACAGGCGTTGGGGTACATTACGCCAATACACAACGCTTGCCGGGATAGTTGCACCAGGTTGGGGATAAAAGATTTTAAAGCCTGTACATGCACAGCGCTTAAAAAAATCCAGTTAAAAGTAAACGAATGAGAAAATATAATAAAAACAAATGATGGGTAATTAGAATTAACTCTACGAAATACACGACCCTTACAACTACAACAACCTGGCGCAAGTATGCAGTGTTGGCAATAAGTGCAAGCGTACTTGTGCCGCATCATCAGGGATTTGCCTTAATGCAGGCACAAGTACCCACCACACAAACCACGGCTGCATACTTGCGCCAGGTTCGAGACTCGTCTGGGAAAGAAGGAAAATCATAACCGCATAATGCACCTGTTAAAATAGTTGGAATCAATCTGAGTAATACGATGACGGTCTTCTATATAAATATTTTTTGACTTTAGGGATGTTATTTTATGTTTGCTGACCTTCATGGTGTCGCAATGGGGAGTCCAAATGAAGTAATTGTAATTAATAGCAAAATGCATACTCAACCCTTTTTGTTGCATACCCTCAGGACTGAGTGTGATTTTTCGAGTTAAATAATCATATATTTTATAGCATGAAAATTCTCCCTGCTTAGGAAAGCCAACTTTAATGCAAAGTTCAGTTAAGTCATTGGTATTTTTTAAAGGATAAATCCACGAGACTCCATCAAATTCTAATTTTTTTCCGAAATTATCTTCCACCCAAATGGGAAATCTATTGTCACAATTTACACAAGTTAGCCTAACCAATTGTTTATCTGGCTCTATTCTGGAAGTATAAGTGATCCCACTATCCAAATGATTTGACATTAGATAAATGGTACGTCCATTATTAATATACTTGCCATCAGAAAAAGTAATATAACCTCGGTCGTTTCGACTTATAATAGAAAATTTCTTTTGGACTGTATCAAATGCTAATCTGACAATGCCTGAGTTATAGATTGTTCCGAGTTCCTTTTGAGCGCAGCAAAAAATTGACAATAATAAGGTAAAATTAAGTGTAATAAATTTCATCGGATGGAGGTTAAAGTAAGAACTGTTTGAGAAATTTTCCGAATTGCATCTGGATATACTGATACAAGATTTCTGTTTTTCACGCCCCGCATCATCAGGGGTTTGCCTTAATGCAGGCACAAGTACCCCACCACACAAACCACGGCTGCATACTTGCGCCAGGTTCCAAATATTTTCGCACCACTGTGTTGCACAAAGCAATGTGCTACAGTATCACCAACCGCAGCAATAGATGCAAGACTACCCTATTGCAACCAGCCTCGCGGCATTACTTGCTTTTTTCAATCGCTTCTATTGCACTGTCAATTTGAGGAATCAAAGCCGGTGTTCTGTCAACTGCCCAGCCATGATAAATATCACGGATTAGTATCAGCGTAGTGCGTACTTGCGTAGAATCCCTGGACGCCCTGTCAAATATTATCCTGGCTACTTCATTTTCCACTCTGCCAATTCTATCCTGGTCTTCGTACACTTTGGCTAGTGCTGACGCAGTCTGAAAATTAATTTTTGAAGTGATGTTATTATTCCTGGCAATTGCCCATGCTTCATTGTCTAAGAAGCGGTATAACACACCTTGCGGGGCTATTATTTTTAAATTAAACGCTCCATTTGAAACCAATGAATCCTGTAATTTTTTATTTATTAGAGCAGCATCTATATTAGCCAATACCTGTAAGTTGTATTCATTCATCTGCTGAATAGCTATACGATTGTGTTTAAGCTCATTCGTAATATTTGTTAAAATCTCTTTGGTATTTTCCTTTTCATGTTGTTTGTTGATAAATTCAGTGGTAAATAATGCAAGCAACACACTAAAGACGATAAGAAGGGATTCGCCAAGATATTCTTTCCAATTTCTTTCGGCAAAAACATGAATTTTTTCAGGCACTATATTTTCCTGCGGTTTTGGTTGTTCCTGCGGTTCTGCAATTTCTTCCATAACAAGATTGTTGAATAAAGTTGGCTACTACGCACATCGGCTTTCTACCGGGCTGGCTATTAACTAAGTTATGAAAACTGATTTTGAAACGTACAAAAATCTCTTTTGAGCCAACCTGGTGTAAGTATGCAGTGCTGAAAACGAGTGCAGGCAATGCAGGCACAAGTACCCTACCACACAAAGCACGGCTGCATACTTGCGCCAGATTCGGGAAAAAATCTATTCAGTCTGCCTCGCTCCAGTTCAAAACCTTTTGAACTAGTCTTTTGTCTTTACATTCACATCGATTGTTTTTCAAGATACCGGCAAGTCCAGAATTTCTCCAAAATCACTCTCTAATTTAGCCTTAATTTTAAATGATGAAACTATTGGCTGTGGAAGATGAGCCGGGCCTTTTGCAAAGTATCAAAGAATATTTTGAACAGGAAGACTTTCTTTGTGAAGGTGTGGCCACGTATGCGGCAGCCATTACAAAAATGGAAGATTTCAGCTACGATTGTATTATCCTGGATATAAACCTGCCGGATGGAAATGGCCTTAAACTATTGCAGTACCTGCGAAAATTAAAAAAAGAAGATGGGGTTATCATTATTTCTGCAAGAGATTCAATAGATGATAAAATCAAAGGCCTCAACCTGGGTGCCGATGATTACATCATCAAACCATTTCACTTGTCTGAACTGAACGCAAGGGTAAAAGCACTTTTGCGCAGAAAATACGGCAAGGGCGTAGATACAATAGAATTGGGAAGTTTACGGGTAGATCTATTGTCCCGATCAGTTACTTGTGCAGATCAACTTATTTCCCTTACAAAAAACGAATACGATTTACTGGTGTTTATGCTAAACAATAAAAACAGGGTAATAAGTAAACGTGCTATTGCAGAACACATTTACGGAGATCAGGCAGACAATATGCCGTCATTCGATTTTGTATACTCGCAGATAAAAAATCTTAAGAAAAAAATGAAAGACAAAAATTGCGGGGATATTATACAAACCATTTACGGACTGGGCTATAAATTATCGGTATGAGTAAGACGCTGTTACAAAAAAATACCCGCTATTTGTTTTTATGGCTCCCGGTTGTATTGTTGTTTTGCAGCATTTTATTTTACATAGCCATGCAGATGCAGGCACACCACATGCAGCTAAAACAATTGCAGCTGAAACAACTTAATACCTGGAACAGCTTTGTTGAAAACAATGACCGTTCGCCAATGCATTTAAAAGGCGAATATGATGTAACAGAAATAACACCCGATGTTAAAATTGATACTACAGAAACAAGGGATACAAGTCTCTATTATGCTGATTTTCACAAAAACCTTCCTTTTCAAATTTTAACCGGCAAAAAAAACCTGGGAGGTAAAACATACCTTATTACAACTTATGTTTCTTCTACAGAGATAAACCATCTTATCATAAAAGTTTTTATAGCAGAGGTAATTATATTGTTACTACTGTTGCTTACTATTGTTATTTTAAACAGGAAAACGGCGGGTCTTTTATGGCACCCATTTTTTGACACGGTAAAAAAAGTAAAGACATTTGATATTGTTTCCAACACATCGCTGAAGCTGGATGAAGAAACAGGTACTAAAGAATTTAATGAATTAAATACGGCCGTAAATGAATTGATTGGAAATGTAAATGCAGCCTACTTTCATCAAAAACAATTTGTTGAAAACGCTTCTCACGAGATGCAAACGCCGCTGGCTGTTATCCGCTCCAAACTGGAATTACTGATCAATCAACCCAACATTACCGAAAAATCAGCAGCACTACTGTCTGATATAACTGAAGTCAATGATCGCCTGAGCCAGATGAACCGGACATTGTTGTTGCTTGCCAAAATTGAAAACAACCAGTTTCCTGAAACAGAAGATGTTGATGTTTCTGCCATGCTATCAGATACCATCAATAACTTTCGTGGTTATAATGATAACTTTCCTGAAACAGAAGAACATATTGCTAAAGGCATCGTTCTGCATGCAAACCGTTCTCTTATTGAAATATTAATTACCAACCTGGTTAAAAACGCCATTGAGCATAATATTGATGGTGGAAAAATTAAACTGCATTTATCGCCATCCTCTATTACAATTGAGAATACCGGCCCTCCACTGCAGGCGGGCACACAGGAATTATTTGAGCGATTTAAAAAAGGTTCTTACCAGTCTAAAACAACAGGGCTGGGGCTGGCGATGGTAAAACAAATTTGTACATTGTACCATTATTCAGTCAACTACGTTTATACCGATGGCTGGCATAAAGTAGCCATACGGTTTTATTAAATAGCCTGTCAGAATTTCTCCAAAATCTGCTTTTAGCTTTGGTATTCTTAAAATTCCGGAATGCTTATTCATATTAAGTACCAAAGCCTCTTGCTTTCTTTTATGTGCTGTACTGCAATAGTTGCACAGGCACAGTTTGCAGATACACTTATCCGGATACATGATGCAGTAAATATGGCTGGGCAACGTTATCACCTGCTTAAATCTAAACAGTATGAAGCGGATGCTGCTTCCAAAGCAGTTGACGTAGTAAAATACAGTCGCATGCCTTCTATTGATGCAAGTTACCAGGCAGGTGCGGGCACGGCCAATAACCTTACGGGTATGTTTTATCCATCCGGTATATTACCTATAACAGGACCGCCGTCTTCCGGTAATAACTATGACCCCATTACAGGAAGTGCCGCCAGTGTATTATTAAACTGGCAGGCTGCCACTTTTGGTCAGCGGAGTGCACAAATAAATGTTGCAGTAGCCGAATCTAAAACAACGAAGGCTGCATTAAGAGAAGCCGTCTTTCAGCATACAGTTAATGTAATCAGTACATACCTGGATCTGCTGCTGGCGTATGATATTGTAAACATTCAGCAACACAATATTGACAGAAACAATGCTAACCTGCAACAAAGCCGCATACTGGCAACAAGCGGTATTAAGCCCGGCGTGGATACTGCATTATTTCTTTCTGAGTTATCGAAAGTAACAGTTGAATTACTGAATGCAAAAAAACAATTAAAGGTGTATCAAATGCAGTTGGCGCAACTCATCGTTACAAATGCATTACCCGTTCCGCAAGACACTGCATTTCTGCAACAGCTTCCCGCTATTGTAATAACTACAGACAACTCTTTTGATAATACACCGGTTGTTCAATCAGGTCAATCCCAGCTTGAACTGAGCCGTTCACGGGAGCTGCTATTGAAAAAATCCTTTCTTCCCAAACTGAATGTGTGGGGTACAGGTTTTGCACGCGGTTCAGGATTTCAGACAAATGGCAATACCAAAACCTGGGATGGGTTGGCGTTGCAACGTTTTAACTATGGTGCCGGGCTTCAGCTGGTATTTCCAATAATGAAGTACGGAGAAGTAAAAAAACAATTGTCGGGACAAACGCTGTTGTCAAAAGCGGCAGAAGAAAAACTGGCCGAAAGTAATTCTATCCTTAGCAGCCAACAGCGCATTGCTGCAGTAACATTTGATAACAGTATTGCAATAGCAAAAGAAACAGTGCAGCAATTGAAATCCGGGCAATATGCTTTTAATGCAATGCAGATCCGTTACAATACCGGCCTTGCAAATTATGCAGATCTGATTCAAACGCAGTACAACCTGCTGAAAGCCGAATTAGACAACCGGAAATCATACTGGGATGCATGGAAAGCGCTGTTGCTGCAGGTTGTGGTAAAAGGAGATGAAAATATATTCTTAAATGCCATTCAGTAAGTACCATGATTAAACTAATACAGTTTGCGCTTCGTAAACCAATTTCTATTGTAGTACTGGTAGCAGGTATTATCATCTTCTCTGTTCTGGCCATACGCAATTCCGCTATTGATATATTTCCGGAAATAAACGCACCCACAATTTATGTGGCACAAACATACGGAGGCTTATCGCCCCAGCAAATGGAGGGTTTTATTACTTCTTATTATGAGTATCATTTTCTTTACATCACGGGTATAAAAGCTGTTGAAAGCAAATCGATACAGGGCCTGTCATTGATAAAACTGCAATTTTATGAAGGAACAGATATGGCGAACGCAATGGCAGAAACAGTTTCTTATGTAAACCGTGCACGTTCATTTATGCCACCGGGTACGTTGCCTCCGTTTGTAATGCGGTATGATGCGGGTTCTGTTCCGGTTGGTCAGTTGGTATTCAGAAGCGAAAGCCGTTCTTTAAATGAGATACAGGATCTTGCATTGTTTAAGGTAAGACCTATGTTTTCGTCTTTAAAAGGTGTATCTGCCCCACCGCCATTTGGTGGAAACCAAAAAACAATTGTTATAAAAGCAGATCCCGAACGGTTGAGAAGTTACAATTTAACAGCAGATGAAATTGTAGAAGCCATTGCAAAAAACAATTCAATTATTCCGGCAGGCGTTATAAGGGTTGGCGACAAAGCTGTTATTACCCCATCCAACAGTGTGGCAGATGATTTTAAAGAGCTGGAAAATATAGCTGTAAAAAATACGGGTGGCACGCCGGTGTATTTGCGTGATGTTGCAACAGTAAACAATGCTGCAGATATTACAACAGGCTATGCGTTGGTAAATGGAAAACGTTCTGTTTATATTCCTGTTACCAAAAGAGCAGATGCATCTACCTGGGATGTTGTTCAAGCTGTTAAAAAAGCGCTGCCCGAAATGCAGGCAGCCATCCCTGCTGATATAAAAGTTTCTTACGAATTTGATCAGTCGGTATATGTACGCAATTCCCTTAGAAATTTATTGTTTGAAGGGTTGCTGGGCACACTGCTTACAGGCCTGATGGTACTGCTTTTTTTAAGAGATATAAGAAGTGCGCTGATTATTGTTATCAATATTCCGCTGGCACTGCTTTGCTCGGTAGTTGCGTTGTATTTGTGCGGGCAAACAATCAATATAATGACGCTTGGTGGTCTTGCTTTATCTGTTGGGATACTGGTGGATGAATCAACAGTTACTATAGAGAACATTCACCATCACCTGCACATGAATAAAAAGCTGGCAAGGGCAATCTTTGATGCCTGCCGGGAAATTGCGGTACCCAAATTATTAATCCTGCTGTGTATTCTTGCGGTATTCGTTCCATCTTTATTTATGACAGGCGTTCCGAGGTCTATGTTTATGCCTTTATCCCTGGCAGTAGCATTTGCCATGATAGCTTCTTTTTTATTATCACAAACATTGGTGCCTGTTTTGGCAAACTGGTTTCTCAAAAAAGAAAATCCGGCAACTGCAGACAGGCTTGCCATGCTTAAACAGCGTCTTACCATTTCAATTAATAAATCGGCCAGTGCAAGTGTTGTGCTGGTACCATTGCTGATAATTGCATTCCTCGCTGTTGCCTGGTTGGGTTACAAAAAAACGGGCATTGAAATTTTTCCAAAAGTTGATGCGGGACAAATGCAGGTAAGGCTCCGTATGCCTGTTGGAACAAGAATTGAACGAACAGAAGACGCTACCAAAAATGTATTGACAATAATTGATAGCCTTGCGGGAAAAAACAATGTTGCCATAACATCTGCATATGTCGGGCTTCATGGACAATCATATGCCATCAGCCCTATTTTTTTATTTACCAGCGGCCCCGGCGAAGCACTTATAAAAGTAAACCTGGCCAATGGTGCAAATATCAGCATAGACAATTTAAAAGAACGGTTGCGCTCAGCAGTAAAGCAGCATATCCCCGGTGCGCAGCTATCTTTTGAACCTGCGGATTTAGTGGACCAGGTAATGAGCCTCGGTACAAACAATCCTATAGAAGTAGTAGTACAGGCAAAAAATATTGCGCAAAGCCGGGTTATTGCAGACAGGCTTACACTTTCATTAAACAATATACCTTACCTGCGTGATGTACAGATTGCGCAGCCGCTCGATTATCCAACTATACAAATCAATTATGACAGGGTAAGGACAGGGCAGATGAATTTAACTGTTGACGCCGTTGGTAAATCTGTAGCAGCAGGTACTTCATCCAGCCGCTTAACACAACCCGTTTACTGGTTAGAAAAAACATCAGGCACCGCCTACCAGGTACAGGTAGAATATCCGCAAATGGCAATGAACAGTGCAGAACAAATGGATCAGATTCCGGTTGGTATGGCCAACGGCGCTGCTATTCATTTAAGAGATGTAGCTGAATTAAAAAAAGGAAATTCGATTGGTGAGTATGACCGGCTGAACCAGCAGCGCTTTATAACAATTACAGCAAATATCCACCGGCAGGATTTGCGCACAGCCATTCGGGATGTAAATGACAGGATTGGCCAATTGGGCGAACTGCCTGCCGGCGTAAAAGTTTACCTGCGCGGACAATCAGATATGCTTACGCAAACCATTAATGAATTGTCTGCAGGCCTGCTGCTTGCAATTGTTGTTATTGGTTTAATGCTGGCTGCGTGGTTTCAATCGTTCAAATTATCATTGACTGTATTGTCTGTATTTCCGGCTGTACTTGCAGGTTCTATCCTGCTGTTATGGATAACAGGAAATACACTGAACATACAATCTTTCATTGGGTGCATTATGGCACTTGGTGTTGCTGTTGCCAATGCCATTCTGCTTGTTGCCAACGCAGAGTCTATTCGTACACAGCAAACAAATATCTCAATGATTGGTGCACAGGCTGCCGCCAACCGTTTCAGGCCAATTGTAATGACAAGTCTTGCTATGACAGCGGGTATGATTCCTATGGCCATTGGATTTGGCGAGGGCAGTAAACAAACAGCACCGCTTGGTATTGCGGTTATTGGAGGATTGTTATTCAGCACATTTATCAGCCTGTGGTTTATTCCGCTGGTATACGATCTTGTTACCGGCAACAAAAAACAAGACAGTAAATCACTCGACCCCACAGATAAAAATTCATTGCATTATGACCCAAACATTTAATTATAGTAAAGTGAGCATTACAATAATGCTGTTTATTGCAGCAGCTTTTGCATCCTGTAATGAATCTGCATCTCCGGTTACAACCAACCAGGAACAGGTTAAAAACGATTCCGTTAAAGTATTTATAGTAAAAACAGATTCTGCGCAAAAAACAATTTCATTGCCTGGCGATTTGTTACCCAATCAAATTGTACAGGTAAGGGCTAAAGTGCAGGGTTATATCAGCAGTGTAAAAGCTGATATTGGTACAAAAGTTCATAAGGGGCAGATACTGGCATTGATAGATGCGCCAGAAATAAACACCCGCGTACAAGAGTTATCAGCAAAAGAAAAGGCAGCACAGTCACGCTATCAATCCAGCAAAGATTATTATGACCGGATATCCACAGCTTCCAAGTCTGATGGTGTTATCGCATTGTCTGAACTTGAAAAGACTAAAAACCAAATGCTGGCAGATGAATCAGAATACAATGCAGCAAAGTTTGCAGTGTCATCCAACCGGCAGATTGGAAATTACCTCGCCATTATTGCCCCATATACGGGTACCATTACAAAACGAAATATCAATATAGGATCTTTTGTGGGTGCAGCAGGCGAAAAGCCATTATTTGAAATTGAAGAAGATAAACTGTTGCGTTTGCAGGTGGCCGTTCCGGAGATATATACCAATGCAGCAATAGCGGGCAATGCAGGAGAACTAACAACACGTTCGCTTCCGGATAAAAAATTCATCGCCAAACTAGTGCGCAAATCCGGAATTATTGATAACACATCCCGCAGTGAATTATGGGAATTTGAAATAACAAATCCTTCAGGCGAACTTAAAGCCGGAAGCTATGCCGATGTAAAATTGCATTTCCTCCGCACAAAACAATCGCTTGTTATACCTTTGTCTGCCGTTGTAAGCACACTTGAAAAAAGATTCGTTATAAGGCTGTCAAACAATAAAACCGAATGGATTGACGTACGCTCCGGCTTCAGCATGAATGATAAACAGGAAGTCTTTGGAGAAATAAACCCCGGCGATACGCTTATTCTGAAGGCAAATGAAGAAATAAAACCCGGAAATAAAGTAATCGCTTCTTTTTCAAAATAACCTACCGTAAACTTTAAAAACCTAAGACAACCGGATTAAAAAGCAGTTGAAATCAATCCGGTAAAATTGGGACATTAATCAATCAACACCGTGAACCCAAGTGGCGCATTTTGGAAAAACATCTAATAAGGTAATTCCCCAAACTACCACAAGCATGCAGGCTTGCAATGAGTGCAGGCGTACTTATGCCGCATCACCAGAGATTTGCTTTAATGCAGGCACAAATACCCCATCACATAAACCACGTCTGTACTTGCGCCATTAAGGGTCAAGGCTCCGAAAATAAATGGTAATCCTTACCGTGTAAGCTCCGCAGCCTTCGCGGTTTCCTTTCCAATCCTTTTATCACGTTGACAAATAAGTTCGCAAATGCGGATAGCAGCAGTTTCAAAATCATCGTGATCATCTTTTAGCTGCAGCCATGCAGTATCAAAAGCCTCCCCTTTGTCAAATACAAAATCTGTGATGGCTGGTATAGCAGCTTTCAAACTTTCGTGGTGTTCTTTGCTGGTAGCAATCCATAAACCATTGTGCTGCGCATTCTTTTTTACCTGCCGTAATATCAATACAATTTTTTTATTCCAGTATATATAATACATACCAATAGCAGGCCTGATAACAATACGGGCGGGCAAATAATCCAGCAGGAAATGGAACGGTGGTCGTTTTTGCATTGGTGATTGCTTTTATTATTTGCAGTGATTGGTAAAACTAATTAAAACAGTTGAGACGGTACTAAAGCCGGCACCGGGCTTTGCAAATTTTTAAAATGCACTACAACCAGCAAATTCGCTAAGTATAAAATTGCATCCTATTCGCTATGCAAACTTTCTACCGGGTTGGCAAGCGCTGCTTTTATTGCCTGCAGGCTGATTGTGGATATGGCAATAACCATGGCAACCAAAAAAGAGAATATAAAAACATAAATGGAAATCGTTGTCCGGTAAGCAAAATCTTTAAGCCAGTTGTTCATTACCAGCCAGCCCAATGGCCACGCAAATACATTGGCAAGCAGTACAAGTCGTAAAAAATCTTTTGATAACAACAGCACAATATCCTGCAAACTTGCACCCAGCACTTTGCGTATACCAATCTCTTTTACACGCTGCTGAATGATGAAAGCCAGTAAAGTAAACAGTCCGGTGCAGGCAATTACAATAGCAATAATTGCAAATACAGTAAATAACCGCTCAAAACGCTCAATATTTTTGTATTGCCGGTTAAAAGATTCATCTAAAAAAGAATAAGTAAACGGATTGTTTTTAAATGAGCTGTTCCATGCAGCTTGTATACGACTGATTGCCGCGGGAAAATTTGTGCTTTTAGTTTTAACCAGGTAATATTCAAACTCACGGGCATCGCTACCATTGTATTGAAATATTATCGGTTCAGCCCGTTGCTGTAATGAGAGCTGGTGAAAATCGTTTACTACACCAATAACTGGAGCTTTAGATCCGCCGGAACTTAATTCTTTGCCAATAGCCTGGCTAGGATCTGCAAACCCGAATTGCTTTGCAACCAGCTCAGTGATGATTAATCCGCCATTGTCTGCCTTCACCTCTTTCCTGAAGTTGTGACCGGCAACAAACCTGAATTGAAGGGCAGGTAAAAAGTTTTCATTAATCCCGATTGTATTTATTGGGTAAGACAACTGGCTGGTGCTGCCATACAAGGTAAAATCGCTGGCATAACGTATTGCTTTGCCGGGCAGTTCATCAGACATGCCAACGCCTTCAATCAAAGGATCAGCTTCCAGTGTTGTTTTGAAACGCTGCACATAGTTGTTGTGCATTATTCTTGCGGTATCCCATTTTCCGGGCCGGTCAAGTACTACTACCTGGCTGGTATTCATACCCAGATCCTGGTGCAGCATATAACGCACCTGTTTAAATACCACAAGGGTTCCAATGATCATAAATATGGAAAGTGTAAACTGGAAAACTACCAGGGATTTACGCAGTATCAAATTGCCTCCGGGCATTTTAACGCTTCCTTTTAGCGCCGTTATTGGTTTAAAAGAAGATAATACAAAGGCAGGGTAAACACCAGACAGGATTGTTCCGGCTATTATAAATCCTATGCAGGCCCATCCCGTGCCTGAATACAGCATTGTCTTTATGGTAAATTGCACGTCAAAAATTGTTTCCAGAACAGGCGTTGCCAGTATTACAAGTATGGCAGCAATAGCCGCTGCCAGCAGGTTTACCGTAAATGATTCTATTAAAAATTGTTTAACCAGTTCGGGCCTTTGCGAACCAAGTGTTTTACGCACCCCCACTTCTTTTGCCCTGTTGGCAGAAGAAGCCGTAACCATATTTATATAATTAACCCAGGCAATGGTGACAATAAAAAAAGCAATTACAAAAAGAAAAGAGATGGCTTTCCTGTTTTCCGTAGTTTCAGGTTCGTCAATAAGGCCGGATGAAAAATGCAAAGATTGTAATGGTTGCAGGTTCAGTATTCTTTTACCGGAATTGTCGGGTGCATCCGGCGCATATTTGGCAATCAATGCTGCCAGTTTGGTTTCAACTTTTTCTGGTTGCGCTCCGGGCCTAAGCAAAACATAAGTATAAACATCTTTGCGGTTCCAGTTTTCAAATCTTTCCCGGTCATTGCTGTTTCGGTACAAAGTGGCCCAGCTAATGAGAACATTAAATTTAAGGTGAGCATTTTCCGGCTGATCTTTATAAACACCGGTTACCAAACAAAGAACTGAATTGCGATCATCATCATTCATTTGAATCTTTTGTCCAACAGGATCTTCAGCACCAAAAACTTTTTTTGCAAAGGAAGAAGATATAATTGCCGTATTGGGTGCTGATAAAGCGTTCTTATCCCCTTTCAGAAATTCTATAGAAAAAAGCGAAGGAAAAGATTGATCTGCATAGAGAAATTTAGTTTCCCTGAAAGCGCTTTCTTTGTAAGTGAACACACAATTGTTTTTATAACCCACATTGTACAGGCGTACAGCATCAATAACTTCCGGAACCTCGCTTTTTAATGCCGGTGCCAGCCCTGCAAAACTTTCTGCACTTTTAAATACAAGCTTATCCTGTTCGTACGAAGAAAGATTAACCCGGTAAATATCCTTTTTATTTACTACAGCCGCATCATAGCTTAGTTCAAATGTTACAAAGCCAAGCAATAACAATGCACTGGCCATACCAACAGCAAGGCCACCAATATTGATAAATGAAAGCGACTTGTTTTTCAGAAGGCTGCGGAATGCTGTCTTAAAATAATTGACGAACATAATAGCTTATTGAGTTTATATAAACAGATCAAGAATATAGAAAGTGCCGGCTCTCCGCTAATCGCCAAAACTAATGCCATCAACCAAAACACTGGGATACAATGTTGTAATACCAACGTATTTAATCAACTGTCTGATTTTGATACAATAACTGTCCGGAACCGAAACGGGATTTACCAGTCAATAGCTTTTCTTTAGACGCCGCTGTTACTGTTGTGCAAAGCAATGTGCGCCGGCAACACTAAGAATCTCCTCAAAACAAAACAAAGTTCCTTAAGAATATGAGCTGTAGTAAGCCGGAGACTTTGTATAGCCAAACTTATAAAGCCGTGCAATTAAAGAAAGCCATAATCAGCCCTTATTCAACCTGAATTTACATATACTAAACTATAAGTGTAAACGTTTATGTGGTGATCTAATACAAACTATGACATAATCCATCCTGTAAAAACCAATGCGATGCGGCAAATTTACCTGTTGGCAATAGTAATCCTTACCTCATTTACACTTTCCGCACAAGACTGCGTTTCGCTTGGTTGCTCCGGCAGTTATACAATAACTACAGACGATACACAACCAGATCAACCATCTGGCCCGGAATGGGGCTGTTACAATGGATATCCAAGAAAACAAACCATCTGGCAATATTTTTATTCTGATCTAGGCGGAAACTACACACAAAGTTTTGCCTGTGCTGCAGACCTTGATTGGCTGGTGTACGATATGGGAACTTCTTTTACAGCCATGACTTGCCCGGTTGATCCATCTGCATGGACGCAGATAGGATGTGATCTTTCTTATAATCCTGGCGGGCCAACGGGACCAGGTGTAGAATCTACTGTAACAACTACTGCGGGCCACTATTACGCAATTGCAATAATTCTTTGGGAACCGCTCAACCTCACTTTTACTTTTGGCAACCCGCAATTGGGTGGCAATAATTTAAGTGCTGCAAATTGCCTTACTTCTTTACCTGTTAAACTCATAAAATTTAGCGGTGTACAAAATGGAAATGATGTTCTGTTAAACTGGATTGTGGGCGAAGAAAAAAATGTAGCCCGTTATGAAGTACAGGGCAGTACTGATGGACAAAATTTTCACACAGCAGGAAACGTAGCGGCAGCTAACCAAAGCAATTACCAGTTTTTATATGCTGGCGCAGTTACCGCAGGTATGCAATACTACCGGTTGAGAATGGTTGATATAGATGGTAAAGTAACTTATTCTGATGTTCTTAAGATTTCTGCAAAAAGCAGCTATTCGTTAACGATAGTAACCAACCCGGTTGCCAGTATGCTTACCGTAACCGGCCTTAAAAATAGCGGAGAGCTGCGCATAATAGATCTTGCAGGCAAAACCATTCTAAAGCAAAATATACATTCTTCTACTGTATCTATTGATGCGTCGCGCCTGCATGCAGGACTTTATGCAGTACAGTATACAGACGGCAATAACATTTCCGTTGCAAAATTCCTGAAACAATAAAACAAGGCTGAAAACACAAACTGTAGGCAATGCAATTCATGATAATTGCACTTAACTAGATACTCTCCTCAAATACGGTAACGGTAAAACTGTAATTTTTCTTCATTGCCTTGGCGTAGCAATAATTTAACTATAGCAAAACCCGTTTAAAAAAATGTTTCGATTTTAAAAAGTGATGTTCCCTGCAATCGCCTCCCGAAGCAATTCGGGTTGGCGTTTAAAGAGCATTTTATTTACCACTATTAATGTCTTCTGATTTCCCCGCCTGGTGTATTCTTCAGGAAATTATAATTGACGTTTTTGCTGGAGGAAAAAACAATGAGCAGGTGTATAAAATAAAAAAAGGGTTCGCATAGAAATGCCACCCCGTTTTAAAATCCAATATCCTATGAAAAACCATTGTAAATATAGAATGGATGTTTGTAGAATTCAACGTTAAACTACGTGATTTTTGAACGTATTTCTACTAACCAGGTGATAAAACCCGAACATTAAAAATCGATTAAAAGCACCATTGCCTGTATTGTTACAGAGGTGTATTTTTGATGCAGAAGTTGATTGATTATGAAATCCACTATCCATTTGAAATCCCTGATACCGTACTGAATCCAATATCCTAAATAGAAAGACCGTTCGAAAAATCCAGTATCAGTCAACTTTCTTTTTTGCTAACCTTATTATTATACCCATATTCCCGCTTTTTAGAAGGCGGGAATTTTTTTTGAATCGATACCCAATTAATGAAAAAGATCTTTATAATGATCCATTAGCCTGTTGTATGCTTCCGCTGCTGCACCATTACCCCAATCATAAATAGTAAACTCGCCAATACCAAGGCCGTTATCATCTGTCTGCCCGCCATGCCCATAGTTTTCCATCATAAAGCCATAGTCTTTGCTATTAAAGAAAGGATAGACTTTTTCCCATTGTTTGCGTGTAGCAGGGTTTTCCGGGCAATACATCATTACAAAAGAAGCTTTAAGTGCTGCAGTACCACGTTGTACATACTCAGCATTGTTTAATTCCTTGCCATAACGGATAATCAATTCGGCAAAAAGGCTTTGGCGTGAATCATTCCATTCGCCATCACCATTCATTACACCAAAACCACCCAAAGCATGTATAGCAATATAAGGGGGTTGCCACGATGCCTGGAACATCAGCATTTCATCCAGCACACGTTGGCCAATCTGTAAATATTTTTTATCGCCAGTATTCTTATATGCATTATATAGCGCTTCTGCTGTCCAGAAAATAGAAAGTGTATTTTGTTTGAACTGGTCATTGCGTGCAATTTTCTTATCAACCATATTGCTGAATATGCGGCTGCACGACCAGTACGTTTCAAAATCTTCCCACTTGCCAATGGGAACTATTTTATCGGTTACCGCATTCAATGCTTTAAGTGCAGCTATCTTATATGTTTTGTTGTTTGTTAGTTCTGATAACTTAAGTAAAAAGGTTACAGACATAGAAGTCTCCGGAGACTTATCCAATACACCTAATGGCTTTTTTGTTTTTAGATCCAGCCAAGCGGGAAAGAACCCTTCTTTATCCTGCAAGGCTATCAGCTTGTCTGCATACCTTGTTGCATATTGAAGCAGCCTTTTATCTTTTTCAAGTTCTTCATACCAGGTAAGCATGAGGTAAGCTGTCCAGCTCATATCCAGTATATGATAAGGCGCATCGGCAGCACCCTTCCAGGCATTTGCGGGGTTACGGTTTGAATTACCGAAATAATAATTTTTCCACCCTGTTGAACGGTTAACTTTCTTGCCTTGCACTTCCATTTCAGTCATAGGAGTTGCTATTACGCTGCAAAATAATCCATCCTGCTGCGGAAAGGACAATGCAAGTTCTTTTGTCATGATTGCTTTTTTTAGAAGCGCAGTATCCTTTACACGTCTTGCATAACGGTAAAGCCCACCTGCAGAACGCAATGAACTAAACCATGCCTGGTTCCATATAGAGCGAAACTCTCTTTCATTTACAGGTCCGGGATAATTAGGGCTCTGTGTTACGTTTACAATAAACACAGGTGCACCAACTTTTTTTCCATTTAGTTCAAACTCCTGCCATACTTCTTTCTTCCATGTATTGAATGCCCAATTATATGTGTGCTGAACATAAGGCTGAAGATCTTGCTGTATAGGCTCTCCTTTTTCATACAAAGGCTTCCCCCAACGGTTCCATAAAAAAGCAAGCGCTTTTCTCCACGGGTCGTGCATTTTAGTATCGTCTTCATCAGTTAATACATAAAAACCAAACTCAAATTCGCCAGCCGGAATTACCTGGCCGGTTTGCTTCTCAAATAATACATGCGGGCCTACAGTTGCCTTGCTAATGCCCAATACCATTTTGTTTTCAATGGCATTCATATCCATATACCATTGTACTGCATTATTTTTTTTGATAAGATCGAGATCAGGAATAACAACCAGTTGCCTTTTATCACCTGTCATTATTAGTGCAGGCGATCGGAAAACATGCTGTGCAATAACATTTATACTATCTGGTGTAAGATGTGGCGCCCAATGAAAAGATGGTTTAAATGCAGGTTGAATGGTTATCTTCCAACTATCCTGGTGCAGTGGGGCAACAAGTGTTGCCCTTACATTTACTTTTACTATTCCTTTTTCTACAGTACTAATGGTTATTGAAGGCTGCACCAGGCCCAAAGAATCTGCCTGTATGGATAAAATATATTGTTGCAGTAAAGAATCCTGCGTTTGTTGCTGGCAGTTATTGGCATACAAAACAGGCAAATTGGATGCAATAAGAACAATTGCAAAACAACAAAACCTTGTTGCTTTAATTACAGATGGCATATGCAAAAGCTAATGAATGGAAAATAAATTACTGTCTGTTTACAAGATAAGACAGTTCAGCAAATTCACCATTCATTTGGCAATTTTGCACATAGCCATAAGAATATGCATTTCCGGTTAATACTATTATATTCCCGGAATAAGTATAGCAAATCTGTTTTAAAGAATACACTCTTTAAAACAATACTTACACAGATGTTAAATTGGATTTTGTGCGCAGGAGAATTTGCGCAAGGTTTTTTACAGGCTAACTTCCAGTTCGTAATTGGCAACTGCAAAAAGAAAGTTCTGCAATTGGTGGAGATTATTTATTGCAGCAAGACTTGGGGCCGGGTTTCTTAAACGCAGGCGTTGATCTACAAACTCCCAGTCCATATTACTTCCTTCTATTTTCAATATCCATTGTTCACGCAGGTAATTTCTAAAGCCGCATTTTCTAAGCAAATCATCTGTTAGCGGAATAGCCTCAATATCCTGGCAATCTGCTTCCTTTACCACTTCATTTAACTGTGCATAATAAGTGTTGCCATATCCCCTTGCATCCATTACTTCCTGCTGCACTTCAATTTTACTATCGTACACAATTGTGTTGGCGAGGATCTGCTGTACCGTAATAACTTCTCCCCTCTGGCTTTTTACTTTGTTGCCCGGACGGAGTTCTTTTGTGTGGATCATAACGTCTATTTTGAGAATGAATACGCAATTAAAGTAAGCTGGAATCTCAGAGGAATAGACTTTCGGAAAAGTAAGCAGGAATCTCAGAGGAAGTAGACTTTCAGATACGAGAAGAAAGCACAAGATAAAAGGCGGTTATCACAGTTGCAATAGATGTGCAATACTTTTTTTATAAGCAGAAAAAACGTATTTATACCGTGGAAAAATATCTACAAAACGGGAACTGTGAAAAAACCTGAGGCGATTCTTGCAGAAATAATTATACTCAACAAAGCCGTCTTTTTGCTTTTATAAATTTATAACCCATTACACGATACTGAAAAAGTTACCTTAAAATAATAACAACATTCCTTCGCTAATACAAGTAAAGCAATAAAAAAAGAACCGTTGTTAAAAAACGGTTCTTCACCTATGATAAAACATTGCAAATGACTTTAGGCAGCCCCTCTTATAACCTTTAATAAGAAGGCAATAATAGCAATAACCAGCAGGATATGAATTATTCCACCTGCATGAAAACCTAAAAAGCCAATTGCCCAGGCAATAACAAGTATAACTGCAATAACGTACAAAAGATTTCCCATAATAAAGGTGTTGAAGTGTATAATAAAAATCTTACGGCATAACATAAAACAAAACTGTGCCGGTTTTTAATTAGAGGGGTGTACCTCGTTTAAAACCACTTTAGTTTTATGCTGCAAAATATTTCAGCTAAAAGAAACAATCTTGGCAGAATACGTAAGTTTATGTATTTTAAGTTTTCAGCAGTTTTATAATTATTCTATAACAGCTTATATGAAAAAGACTATCACCTGGATATTTGCCTTTATGGCCCCGCTTTCAATTGTTGTTGCACAATCTGCCGGAGCACCACAAGTACAAACAGCCAATGGTGTGATTGAAGGACTTGATGAATCTGGCCTGCACACTTTTAAGGGAATTCCTTTTGCGCAACCACCGGTTGATGATCTGCGCTGGAAAGCACCACAACCTGTAAAAAACTGGACGGGAGTAAGAAAAGCAGATAAGTTTGGGCCGCGGGCCATGCAATTGCCACTCTTTGGCGATATGAATTTTCGCAGCAATGGCATGAGCGAAGATTGTCTTTACCTCAATGTTTGGACGCCTGCACAATCAAATAAAGAACGATTGCCAGTGTTGGTATATTTCTATGGTGGAGGTTTTGTAGCAGGCGATGGTTCAGAACCAAGATACGAAGGCCCAAGCCTTGCACGCCGTGGCATTGTAACTATTACAGTTAATTATCGCCTTGGCGCATTTGGTTTTTTAGCACATCCGGAACTTACTAAAGAATCACCTAACCACGCATCTGGCAATTATGGTTTGATGGATCAAAGCGCTGCATTGCATTGGGTGCAGCAAAACATAACGGCGTTTGGTGGCGACCCCAAAAAGATAACCATTGCAGGAGAATCAGCAGGTTCTTTTTCGGTAAGCGCATTAATGGCTTCTCCTCTTTGCAGGAATATAATAGCAGGCGCAATTGGAGAAAGTGGTTCATTACTAGGAGCAAAATCTACAGTAAGCCTTGCTGAAGGTGAACAAGCCGGAATAAAATTTTCTGAAAGTGTAAACGCAAATACACTGGCCCAGTTAAGAAGCATGTCTGCAGAAGATTTATTAAAAGCTACGTCCAAACCAGGTTTTGGACGTTTTCCTGTAACGGTAGACGGATATTTTTTTCCAAAATCGCCAATTAGTATTTATGCTGCCGGAGAGCAAGCACATGTGCCTTTATTGGTTGGATGGAATTCTATGGAAGGAAATGCAGCTTCTATTTTAGGAAAAGACAAAGAGCCAACAAAAGCAAATTTTACAGATGCAGTAAAAAAAATGTATGGCGAGCAGGCAGATGGAATTTTAAAAGTTTACAATCCTTCATCAGATGAAGACGTAACTGCAGTGGCAACAGATTTGGCCAGCGATCGCTTTATTGGTTTCAGCACATGGAGATGGAGTGATCTGCACAGTAAAACGGGCAACAGTGTTGTGTATCGTTATTTTTATGAGCGGCCACGTCCTTCTATGCGTTCAGAAATGGGCAATGCTACAGCCAATCTTGCTGGTGGCATTACCAGGAATGCTGATTCAACTATTAAAAAAATACCTGCAGCAATTGGCGCAGTTCACTCTGCCGAAATAGAATACGCAATGGGTAACCTTCCTACCAATCGTGTATTTGACTGGCAGCCGGAAGATTACTGGGTTTCTGAAATCATGCAGGGCTTTTTTGCAAACTTTATAAAAACAGGAAACCCTAATGGTATAGGTTCGCCTGTTTGGCCTTCAGTAAAAAGTAATGCATCCGCCGCTGTTATGCATATTAATGTGCAAACAAAAGCAGAAACAGAAAAACACAGGGACAGGTATTTGTTTTTAGACCAGATGCCTGTGAAATAATACAATGACGGTAGCCTTTTGAAAAATAAAACCTTAATCTATGCAACACGCCTATCTTCAAAATAAGAAAGCGCAGTACTATTATATTGAAGACGATGGTGCCGTTGTGTTATGTGATAACAAACGACCTTTGCTATACATACCAGAAATTACGGAAGAAACTGCTGATATGAAGTCGGGCCTTGAGCAATACAAAGACCTTCCTAAAACAGGTTTTATTTTCAGGAATGACGGCTTCAGAATTGTTTCTCACATTTTTTTTAAACAGGGCGTTGACGGCGATTGTGTATTAACGATAGAACCGGAAAACAATATCTGCGGCGACCTTGACTTTTCTACTGCCCGCCTTATTAGTGCAAAAAAAGAAATACGCATTTGCTGTGTACATTTTTAGGCAAATGCAGGCTGCATGTTACCTTAACATACATTCTTTGTTAATGGAAGGTTTCGTTTACATCTTATTGACAATTTTATTTAGACTTTCAACAGAACTTTATTATCTTTCTTTTCAGGAACAGCAACAGCAAAAGTTTTTGTTGTTATGATTGACAGGCTGGCATAGAATCAATGTTGTAACAAGCAGGCTATTTTCGTTAGAAACTACTACAATTAATACCACTTATTTTCTATTAGAATTCATACCCCTTGAAATAATAAAGTGCTGAAGAAATTTTCCGTACATCGTACCGTTAACAACAAAGATTTTATTAACCCGCTAACCGTTATTTTTTACCCTGTGAATAGTTAATCTCATGACAAACACCAGTCTTTTTGCAAAACGACTTTTTGCATTTATTACTGTTGCATTTTCTTTATCGCTTACAACAGTGGCACAAGTTGTTCCTCTCCCCCATGCTTTTGCGCATAATGATTACTGGCACAAACGACCGCTTTTTGATGCAATGGATAATGGCTTTACGCATATTGAAGCAGACGTTTACCTAAGGCGCTCTAAACTTGTTGTGGCCCATGCCCTTCCAATCTTAAAGAAGAAACATACTATTGAAGGGCTTTACCTTAGGCCAATATACAATCAAATGTCAGGCATTAACGGACAGGTACAAACGCCCCTTGATACAGTTGTACTGATGATTGATATAAAATCTAACGGTAATAAAACCTATGCTGCGCTTAGAAAAATTTTAAACAAATATAAATCTATACTTTCAACATTTGAAAACGGCAAGGTTACCATACGCAACCTCACACTTGTACTAACCGGGCACCGTCCCATGAATGAACTTAAAAGTGAAGAAATGCGTTATGTTTTTGCTGATGCAGATTTGCGAAAAATAAATTCACAGGAAACTTCGCCTGAAATATTTACCACTGCCAGTTGCAAATATTCTCACCTTTTAAAATGGAAAGGAAAAGGCGAAGTGCCTGCAGAAGAAAAAGAAAGGCTAATGGCGCTTGTAGATAAAGCACATTTATCCGGAACCAAAGTAAGATTATGGGCAGCACCTGAAAATGAAAATGTGTGGCAACTCCTGCGCACATGCGGTGTAGACCTCATTAATACCGATAAACTGGTAGCGCTGAAACAATTTTTTATGAAGGATATGGAGAACCAGAATCAATCTACTAAGTTTCAATAAAGCCAATTTAGATTACATTCGATGCCTGCATAAATATTTTGAACCAGGCATACAAAAAAGAAAGCTGCTTGTAATGAGCAGCTTTCTTTTTTACATGGTATCATTTAAAAACCGTGTATCAATTCAATATTACGATCACTCTTCAATTTCATTTTTAATTATTCAGCTTAATAATTCTGCGTGTAATTGTTTGTTGCTGCCATTCAACTTTAAGTGTATATATGCCATTGCTTAAGCCAGACAAAGCAGGTATTTTCAATGGTGTTATGCCTTTGTTTAACTGACGCTCTGTATAGCTTTTTACAACGCGACCAGAATTATCAAAAATAGTTGTCTTAATATCTCCTGAGCCTGGCAGTATCACATCAAACTGAAGCGTACTGTTAAAAGGGTTCACAAGGTTTTTAACATCAAAAGTAATCGAGCCCGGTGTTAGCAATATCGTTTTGCTGTATTTAAATGTAGCACCATCAACGGCTTTAATCCTGTAATAGACATTACCAGACAATACAACCGGATCGTTAAAAGTATAAGTACCATTTCCGTTTACTGAAGTTGATTTTGTTTGGCCAACTGTTTTAAAGTTAACCCCGTCTGCACTTCTTTCAATTTCATAGTTTGACTGTCCGTCATCATTTGTGGTTGTCCAGTTTACAGTAGCAAAATTATCCCTTACCGAACCAGATATGTTTACAAAATCGGTTTTCAATATCCATGAGCAGTTGTGCACCATTACCTGCACAGTCCTAAGTCCGGAAAATGAGCAATTAGGATCTGAAAGGTTAGATGCAGTACTTGCCACACGCAAGCGGTAAATATTATTGTGTGAAGTTGAATCGCCAATGAAAGACGGCCCTACTGCAGTGTAAGCGTATTCAGTTCCGGTATATACCGGGCTGCCGGTACCTGAATATGCTGTTGGCGTATAGGTAACACCGTTATCTACACTTTTTTCCCAAATATATTCTGTATAATTATCAAAGAAACTCCGTACAACAGCAGATAGCGAAGCACCGTCGTTATAACATACATTTACCGTAGGCGTAGAAGGGTTCATATCCAGGTTAGGCGTACATGTAGCAACGCCTATATCATCAATTGCCCAGTCGTTGCCTCCCCCACCCGGAGCATTGTTGCGGATGCTAATTATCATTTGTGTTTCTGATGGCCCTGTACGGTATGTAAATCCTTTCTTCACCCAAAAACCAGTATAGCCCATATCTCCTGTTGTATAATAATCGTATCCATTAATGTTGAATGTAAGATTGGGGTGCACGCCGGAAGTATCACCAGGTCCGGTTGGTACATAACCTGCACCTGAAAAGCCTGTACCTGTTGAATCGACACCACACCTGCGGCACATGTTTCTGAACCATGCAGAATATTCGTAAGAAGTATTCGGACAAAGATTTTTTACAGTATCAAGAAATGCGGTATCTGTTCTGTACGATGCATTGATAACAACCATATAACCACCAGTCTGACCATTGTTTACATCTGTAGGTAGATTACCAGCCAAAGGATCCGATGCGCCAGTATGGTCACCAATAATATCCCAGAAACCACCAAATACCCTGTGTGCACTAACCGGATCATTAGGATCAATTGAATAGTTGGCAGGTGTTGTATTGGGCGAAGTATTATTTGAAATACCATAATAATAATCGCCGGGATTATTAGTCATGAATGGCGTATAAATATAATTGGAAGGAACATTACCAGAAGCAACACGATCTTTTAAATTACCAGATCCAAACGTACCACCATATTCTGAGAGGATACCATTGCCACCAATAGTATTGGTACAGATACCATAGTTTTGATACACAACTGCTGTTACTGGTGGAAAATTAATATTGGAAACTGCTCCTAATGCATTGGAGAAAACAAGATTGCCACCACCCACACTTATAAAACTGCCGAACGGAACAGCATTTACAATAACACGGTAAGACACTATAATAATACTTGAGCCTCCAGTAGTTGGCCTGTCGTTATTTTTTATCATGCCGCCCATAGTAGAGGTTGCCCCGTTACCAAGATTAAAACTAACATTTGTACCTGTAATGCTTGCTGGATCACTGTCAGCAGCATCAGTCCATTGCTTGTATATTTTTCCTTCGTTGGTAAGTATACGCAAAGTGCCGGGCACATAAGTTGTGTTTGCGGGAATAACACCAGAAAACGATGGATTGAATGCAGTATTGCTTCTAACGGCAATGGTAGCACGTATTTCAAGCTCATCTCCCGGTTCAATAGTTCCACCGCCGGAGCCTTTTGTTATATTTACATATCCCTTGCCGTAATCCACAGTAGCCACTGGCGGATCTGTTATACAAATATTGAAATTCCAGTTTGCGCCTGCCATCCCCCCTGTACCGGTATATATACGTACATAATAAGTATTACCAATTGTAAGACCAACTCCACCTGTAAACAGATAAGGATTGAGCGATGTAGCACTGGCACAGGCAACAGAAGTAAAACTTCCGCAGGTGCCGGATAATATTTGTATCCTTGGGCTTGCTGCTGTAAACTGCGCACCTACACCGCTAAGTGTAATAGTTGGATACAAACTATTGGCAACAAAACTATACCAAACTTCTGGTGAAGCAGGATCACCGCAATCTCCCGGGATGCCGGCTGTTGCTGTAGAATTTAATAAAGTACCTGCTGTATTTGTACAGGTTGCGCCGGATGTTAAAGTGATTGCACCTGCGCAATTGTCATTTGCAGGAGCAGAAGCATCTTGTATAGAAATATCGAAAGCACCCAAAGTACCCGGCACAGGATTGGTTGTAGTTGAATAGACACGTAAATAATAAGTAGCGCCTACAGTTAAACCAGTTGGTGTATAAGTTGCAGTACCGCAGCCAACACTTGTAAGTGAACCACATGTTCCTGAGAAGATTTGAACCCTGGGGGTTTGTGCGCTAAAATTAGCACCAATAGTAGTCATTCTTATTGTAGGATTGGTAGTTTGCGCTACAAAAGAATACCAAACATCATACTTGGCTGTGCCAGAGCAAACAGCAGGAACTCCTGCACTTGGCGTTGAGTTAACAATTGTTGTATTGAAATTGCTAATAACAGTTGAAGAAGTTAATGTTATTGCTCCTGCGCATTCATCGTTTGCAGGCGGAACAGGATCCTGTATACAAATATCAAAATTGCCAAGAGAATTTGGTATCTGCCCGGCTGTTGTTGAATATACACGCAGATAATATACCTGCCCTACGGTTAGACCCAGCGGTGCAGACAATACAGGTGTTGTGCTGCAACCTTTGCTGGTAAGCGCACCACAGGTTCCTGAAAATACCTGTATTAACGGATTCTGCGCAAGAAAATTAGCTTCTATATTACTCAATGAAATTGTTGGATTGGCCGATTGAGCGGTAAACGTGTACCATACATCATACTTAACTGTACCAGAACAACCTGATGCCGGACCGCCGGAAGCAGTTGCACTGTTGATTGTGCCAGTTACATTAGTACAGGCAACTCCTGAAGTAAGATTGACAGCATTTGCGCAAAGATCATTCACCGGCGGATCTGTAATACAAATTGAAAAATCCCAGGCCGTACTAGCGCTTGTTGGTACGGTTGTATTTGAATAGATTCTTACATAGTATGTTGTACCAACCGTTAAACCGGCGGGATAGGTAACTGATGTGTATAAAACATTGGTAGATACACAACCAAGGTTGGTAAGGCTGCCGCAGGTACCGGAAAACAATTGTATACGTGCGGTAGCACTTGTAAGGCTGGCCCCCATACTACTCATGGTAATTGTAGGAAAGGCAGATTGCGCCACAAATGAATACCATACATCACCACCCGCAGTACCACAAGCAGTAGCAACTGCAGGTATAGATATTGCAGCATTATTCAATGTACCTGCTGTTGTATTACAGGTTGTGGAACTCGTTAATACGGTAGCATTAGCACAAAGATCATTCGCTGGTGCATCAGAAATACAAATAGAAAAATCCCACGCAGTGGTGGCAACATTTGGGGCTATTGTGGTTGAAAACACCCTTATATAATATATGGACCCAATTGTTAACCCTGTAGGATAAGTCGTTGCTGTATTCATTACAGCAGCGTTTACACATCCCAGTGAGGTAAGACTGCCGCAGGATCCTGAAAACAATTGCATTTTTGCATTGCCCGAAATACTTACGCCCAAACTACTTAATGTAATAGTTGGATAAACAGATTGAGCGGTAAATGAATACCATACATCAGCACCGGGTGTGGCTGCACATGTAGTTGCAACTGCTGGTGAAGAAATTGTTGCTTTATTAAGCGTGCCTGCAACCGCTGTACAGGAAAGAGCAGAGGTCAGCGACGTTGCCCCTGTACAAAGATCATTTGCCGGCACTTGCGCATACGACTGTCGCGCAGCAAAAAAAATAACCGCTACACTAACCAGCAGCTTTAGCCTGTATAAGGTAAAGGATATAAGAGTTTTCATAGATTGAGATCTTAACAATACCACCGGCAACTTGCTATCCCGCTATAAATAAGATGACAAATGCTTCCTGTATCAATTCTTTTTTATGATAACTGAAAATACTTAGCATTTAAAAATAGCACGACGATTCTCTACACGCAATCATCTCTTTCTCTATTCGATCAAATGAACAGTTTACACGGTAACTGAATCGTAATTTCACGATTGCCTAATAGTATAATGGTGCTTGAGCGCAGTATTATTTCATAAAACGATGAATAAGTAGTAATTAGTATGTTAACGATACGCAATTTCACGTGCAATCGTATAATAAGTTTTTTAAATGACCGTTGGTAGTACAATAAATCCAATTACCGAATGAAAAAACATTTACTTCTTGCAGGTTTATGCATTTCAGCTTTTTTTACCGGTGCATTTGCCCAGAACATTGTTGCCGGCAGAATGAACGAAGTCTTTCTTAAATCAACTGTATCAAGCTCCGGTTTAACCACCCCGTGGGAAATTACGTATGGCCCTGACGGTTATCTGTGGGTAACGGATGCAAAAGCATACAAGGTCTTCCGGATAAATCTTTCAACAAATGTGAAGACGCAGATTCTCGATCTTAGTGATGTAGGCTCTTTTACACCGGCTTCTTTTAAAAGGACTTTTAGCAGTTCGCAAAACCCGTGGCCGCAAGGTGGCCTAGCGGGATTGGCCATTCACCCGGATTTTATGAACCCGGTGACGCCAAAAAAATATGTCTATATTTCTTATGTTAGAAAATACGATAGTGCCTCTGTTACCACTAATGGAGGATACTTTTTTAAAAACAGCGTTGTAAGGTTTACATATAATACAGGCACTGGCTTGCTTGAATCACCTATTGCGATTTGCGATACCTTGCCCGGCAGCAGCGATCACAATTCCCAACGTATAATTATTATTCCGGTAAATGGTGTAAACTATTTAATGTACGCCTCAGGCGATATGGGAGCAGGACAATTAAGTAGCACAAAACGCGTAAACCGTGCACAGGATCTTACAAGTTACCAAGGTAAGATACTCAGGTTTAATCTTGAGCCTGATGCAGACGCAGGTGCATACGACCAATGGATTCCAAATGATAACCCTTACAATGGCGCCAGCCAGAGTGCAATATGGTGTACGGGTGTAAGAAACAACCAGGGTTTTGCGTATGATAGTGTTAGAAACATATTGTACGGTTCCTCGCATGGGCCTTACAGTGATGATGAAGTAAATATAATAGACTCATTAAAAAATTACGGTCACCCTGATGTTATTGGTAAAGCATCTGATGAAAATTATGCCAATTCAAATGCAGGCGCAAATTCGGGCTCAACGCTTCCGATAATTACAAGCGAAGTTGCCAATGCCAATGCAATTGGTTTTAGGTACAGAGATCCGCTTTTTACCGGCTATCCTACAGACCAGACTACCATACATAATATATGGGTTACAAATCCGGGCAATAATACCTGGCCGTCTGAAGCATGGTCGGGACTGGGATTATATAATTACAGTGCTATACCCGGCTGGAAAAATTCATTATTGCTTGCAGGACTGAAATGGGGAAGACTTATCCGTCTTAAACTTGATGCTAACGGAACCGCTACTTACCCTTCTAATGCAACATCAGACACAGTAATTAATTTTGATGGTACACCACGTTACCGCGATATGGCTATCAGTCCCGACGGAAGGGATATTTATATAGCGTACGATAATTCAAATTCAGGCGCAGCACCTACAGGATCAAATAATCCCTCGCTCCCCGCTTGCTTAAGCTGTATACAAAAATTTACATTTTTAGGATATAACACCTCTGGAGGTACAAGCTCAATTCCAACAAGCATTGCAATTGCACCAGGCATTGCCAATGTTTGCCAGAATGCCAATAACATTACTATAGATGCAACTAATAACACACTCTGGGTTCCAATAACAGATACATCAGGAAATATTGTGGCAGAAATAAACGCAAATGGAAATAACCTCGGTATAGTTACTACATCACTATATACAAAATCCGGTGCAGTAAGAGAAACAAATACAAGCCACACACTTTATTTAAATAGGAACCTTACCATTACTCCGCAAACACAGCCATCAACGGCAGTAAGTGTTCGCTTATACCTAACCAATGCTGAATTTAATTCATTAAAAACAGCCACTAATTCTTTAAGCCAGCCAAGTGGCGTAAATACTCCTACAGATCTTGCCATTTTTAAAAATAGTGATGCAGGATGTCCTACTGTGATGGGAATAATCGCCAGTCCAATTTCAACTACCAACCAGGCAGCATTCGGAGCTACCGGCTATGTTGTACAGGCAAATATCAATTCCTTTTCTACATTTTATATGGCAAATGTAAGTGCTACGCTTTCACTCAACCTTATATCTTTTACAGGAACTTTAAGTGATGATGTTGCAAAATTGAAATGGATAACTGACAATGAAAAAAACACCAGCAGTTTTACTATAGAACGCAGTCTAAACGGACAGGATTTTTATTCAATCGGCTCAGTAGCGGCTAATAATACGCCAGGTCAGCAGCAATATGCTTATTCTGATGAAGACGTCAGCAAGCTTGTTTCTTCGGTTGTATATTACCGTTTGA
Source organism: Chitinophagaceae bacterium (assembly GCA_044227095.1). Lineage (GTDB taxonomy): Bacteria > Bacteroidota > Bacteroidia > Chitinophagales > Chitinophagaceae > JACMLD01. The sequence goes on from JBGAFV010000001.1 coordinate 4,617,607, forward strand.
AGATGATTGATATTGATGGAAAATATGGTTATTCGCAAGTGATAACATTAAACACTGCAGCTGGCAAAAATCGCATCAGCATTCACCCCAACCCTGTTATTAATAATGTAACAGTTGACGTTAATGCAGCAATTGCAGAAAAAGCCAACTGGAACATTACAGATATGTCTGGCAAAACCGTACTGCAGCATGGTGTGAATTTGATTAAAGGCAATAACACACTTAATATAGATTTAACCAAACTTGTTCCTGGCACATATTACCTGAAACTTGCAGGAAATAATATTAACCAGGCAGTTAAATTGCAAAAACAATAAACAGTATTTAGATTTTAGTATTCAGTATATAGTATTTAGACGTTGTCAAAAAAAGGCAAGTCTAAATACTATATACTTCTTTTATATCCTCAGGTCTCAATACTAAATATTGAATACTTAACACTCTCTTTTAGCAAGTCTCAATACTAAATACTACATACTAAATACTCACTCTTTAATAAAAGGAAGAACAGCGGTGCTGTATACCGGCTTCTTAACCTGCTCACGCAATTTTACAAAAGTTTCATAAGGCCCTTTTGCAGCAAACATATTTACAAGCCATGCGGGAACAGAGCCACCTATGTCTGCTTCAAGTATATATTCAATCTTTACCTGGCCATTCTGCATTGGCGTAATCAGCCATTTAGAAAATGAACGCTGTATGCGTACAATGTTTTTATATTCAGGAAGAGAAGTTGGTTTATTATAGCCAATTACAGAAACTACTTTTGTTTTAGGATCCTGTGTTACAGAAAGCAATACAATAAAATCTCGGTTATTAACAGGCCAGGGTATGGCTATTTCAGAATAATATAATAACTCAGAAGGACTGATTTGTTTTAATAAGTTAATCTTTTTTGTAGCATATACCCAATCTGAAGATCCGTTTATATCTAGCAAAACCGCAGTTAACTTTGTAAGCGTTGTATTAATTGTACAAACAGTCTTAACCGCTTTTAACGGAGACTGCTCCATCAGCTTTGTATACACTTTAATACCATCTTTATCCTGCTTCTCCTCCCAATCTTTTTGCGCAAAGGCAGAGGAAGAAATAAAAAGCAACATAAATCCCGTTTCAAACAACCATTTTCCTTTCATACTTATCCCCACTAACAGTTATACAAAAGATTTGTTTGGTGAAAAGTAAGCTAATTTGATTAGCCGGGAAAATACAAATTAAAAAGCCGCTGATGATAGGCGGCTTTTGAGGTTTAATGGCTTACGGCTGCTTTTCATCGGAATAATAGTGGCGCAAAAAAGGCAAGATACCTGCGTGTAAACACAAATGAATGTGCTCCGGGAAATTCCTGGTACTTATATTTAATGCCATACTTATCAAACATTGCCAACATAGCTTTATTATTTACAGCAGTAAGGTTATCATCTTTGCCCTTCCCAATATAAAAAAGCTTGAACTGGTTTATTGCGGGATTCTTAAACACATCACTATACTTCTCGTTTATTTCTTTTATTGAATTAGGAAAGAAACCGGTTCCCATTGGGCATACATAACCGAATTTCTCAGGGTTCCATAAAGCCGTGTTAAGTGTTTGAATTCCTCCCATAGAAAAGCCTGCAATAGCCCTGTCTTCTCTTTTAGACGAAACCGGGTAAGTTTTTTCTACAAAAGGAATGATATCTTCCAGCAAATCTTTACAAAAAGGATCCTGCGAAGGGCCAGTGCCCATTGAAATGCCTTTTGCAGGTGTATGGCCCGAAGGCATTACAACAATCATATCTTTCAATTTGCCGGCTGCATATAAATTATCGAGGATAAGGTTTGCTTTTGCAGCACCCGTCCACGATAAATCATTATCACCTCCTCCATGTAACAAATACAATACAGGCAGTTTGCCTTTCATATTCTCAAAACCTGGGGGTAGGTATACATGCATCCTGCGCTCTGCATTTAAAGAATTGGAATGATACAACACACTTTCCAGTCTTCCATGCGGTACATTCTTCAATGCAAAAAAATCTGTTTCAGGGCTTTTAATTATAAAATAATTAAACAGGCCGTTTGGGTTTTCTTTAAAATCAGGATTTCTTGTATCCATCACATTCACACCATCTACATTAAAACCATAAGTATAAGAATCTGGCGGAACAGGATTGCACGTAAAAGACCAAACACCATCACCACGGTTAACAAGTTTTCCTGCAGGTGCGCCCATCATAAAATCGCCGCCTACAGTTACCGTATCCGCTTTTGGGGCATAAATACTAAACGTAACGCTATTATCAGTATTTACATGTACAGATTGCAATGTATCATTTATGGTAATTGCACGTGGAGGAAATTGCGCAGCGCAATATTTTGTCTCCATTAAAAATAAGAAACAAAAAAGAGTAAGTTTTACTTTATTCATTGTGTATTTTATTAAGATTAAAACTTTCACCTGAACAAATGCTGTGAGAAAAAATAAAGATCATTTGCCCACATTTCAATATTATGTTCGCCGCCGGGTTGTATATGGTATACATGAGGCACATTGTTTTCTTTAAGATAGCGGTGCAATCCCTGGCTTATACTGATAAGGCCATCCTTGCTGCCACATGAAATATAAAGAAACTTCAGTTTTTTTGATGTTTCAGCAGGAGAAGGCACAAGCTCAACAGGTCTTCTTGTATTTGGGGCTGAAGAAAAACCGCCTACCCACGCAAATTCATTGAGGTTGCCAAGACCAAAATCTAGCGATTGTCCACCACCCATTGAAAAACCTGCAATAGCCCGGTTCTCCTGATCTTTTTTTACAGGGTAGCTTGCCTCAATAAAAGGCATCAGATCATTAAGGAGATCTTTTTCAAAATTTGTAAATGCCTGTATTTTTTCAGGCGCAAATATGTTTCCCGTATCCGCATCATTTTTCATAGCACGGCCGTTAGGAAAAACAATAATCATCGGCATAAGCTTTTTATCGGCATATAAATTATCAAGAATAGCATCTGTTGCAGCATACCTGAACCATTCTTTTTCGTTGCCACCGATACCATGTAACAAGTACAATACAGGGTATTTATTTTTTGGAGAATAACCTGGAGGCGTATACACAAGCAGCTTACGTTTATTGCCAACCGTTTTTGATTCGTACTGAACTGAATCAATTTTTCCATGTTGTATATTATCTCGTTTCTTATCAAATCCAACAGGTGCATGTATAAAAGCAGCAGTATCTTCTGCAGCAAGTGTAATAGGCGACATTTCACGCCGCTGTGCAACAGACTTATTTGCAAATGGAACAATAAGCAATAAAAAGAGAAATTTTAAAAGCCAAGTCTTGTGTTTAAAAACAACTGTAATATTGTACATGATTGCATTTTTAAAAAATGATACCCCTTGGTTGTTATTCGTATTTATAAACAGAACATTTTTCAATACTTTGCCTGAAGAATGCAAAACGCCATGCACGTCCCTGGTCGTTTTCGTCGCCATTTAATCTTCGTCCCGGAACCCATGTATTATTCGTAAATACGCCTTCATCAACAGTATTAATCCCTACAATAATCTTGCTGTCTTTTTCAAGCGGATAAAATCGTACCCTAAAACCACTACCAGCCCCAATGAATTTATTAGGACCATCATCTGTCATTACAATACCATAACCAAGTTTGGCCCGGTGACCAAAAATTTCATCTAATGATATTTCAACTTTATAACCACCAAGCATAAGTGTAACAGAAGGATTTTTTTCGTCTACAACAAAGCCAACAATTTCTCCTTTAGCTTGCTTCTCTGTAATTATAGGGCTAAGCTGTTGCAGCAAATCATAACTTTTTCCCAAAGCTGCATCGCTCTTAAGATGATCAATTCCAAAAGGTGAAACACCAATAGCATTGTATTTTCCAACAGCAATAAATACATTGCGTGCGCCATCTTCGCCACTGTTCATTTCTGGTATAAAAAGTGGATTATTTCGTTGTGTGAAAAGACGGCAACGTTCATCATATTCGCTTACATAAACATCGGGTGATAATATATCAATGTTAGGCGCACCAGCAAGCCATATATCAAATACATGCGCAAGCGGCCCACCGCTTGGATAATTGCCCGGCTTTGGGTTATCGCCCTGATTTAACCAAGCATTGGTGTACATAGGAATAGGATATTCTTTTTTGCCTTCAACAATTACCTTGTTTACATAACGGGCATAGTTCCACGCCATGAATATTTCATCAGTTCCATCGCCTTTGCCAAACAACTCTTCCCAGTTGCCTGAAGTTTTTGATCCGCTTTTTTCCCATTTGTCTTTTATTTCCGGAACAAGTACATTTTTGTTTTTAACGAGATAATCAATAAGCTCTTTAGGAACAGCAGCAGCATAAGCCGCATTTGCAGCGGCAGAACGATCCATTGAATCATCAAGAATACCAACTTCATTCTCCACTTGCATCATCAATACAGTATGGTTTATCCCATCAAACTCTTTGATGTGTTTCATTACTGCGGCAAAAGCTTTTGCATCTGCCGCTGCGCTAACCATAGATAATGGAGACAAAACTTCCATTGTACGATCGCTGCCAATTTTAATGCGTGGATATTTTTTATAATTTTCTTTTACCCAGAGCGGCATATAGCTCGACATGCCATTTTTCCAACTGGCAAGCCAGAGAAATACAATGTGCATGTTCCTGCTTCTTGCATTCAGTATTAAACTATCTATGAGTGAAAAATCAAATTTACCTTCCTGCGGTTCTACCAAATCCCACGACAAAGGCGTAAGTGAAGTATTAAAATGAAGATCAGACATCAACGGCCAAACCGGTTTCATGTAGGCCATGCTGGATGATGATGAATTGTTTAATTCGCCGCCAATAATTAAAAATGGCTTGCCGTCTACCATTAACTGTGTAGCATTTCCATTCTTTTGCAAACGAGGCATATTTCTGTCTGTACCTTGTGCCATGCAAACAGATCCTTTCATTAAGATTGATATAACAATCGTTAAAACAACTGTACCCTGTTTTTTAATATTCATACAATAGCAATTATTTACCACTTGTTCAGATTAATTGTCAATATAATTAATCATTAAAATCCTTGCTGCAAAACCATTCAAATTTCCATGTTGTTATTTCATTACGGGCAGCATGCCAAAACTAAACTGCTATATGTATGAGAAAACGCTGAAAGAAAAAATGCTGCCCGTAATGAAATCGAAATATTTATTAACGGCGCTACATAGGCGTTAACCTGAAAATAGCTGCGCCGTGTTGATTAATTATTTGTTTGAATTCTTTTTTAAAAACGCCTGCCTCCTGCTTTTTCCACAAGTCTCTCACTTTCACTTTTTGCTTTATGCCAATGGCTGCAAAATCAATTGAAATTTCCTTGGGTATTTCATCAAGATTAAACAAAGCCACGTTCCAGTCTTTGCTATTGTTTACCTGGGACACCCATACCACTGAAGAATCTTTCCTGTACAACTGGTGGCTATTTGTGCTGTTTTGGTTTACGGCAATCACTTCATCGTTCGTAAGTAATGATGTTACATACGGTGTATTCTCTACCATATTTCCACCCATCATTAAAGGAGAACGGAAAATTGACCATAGGGTAAGATGTGTGCGTTGCTCATCTTCTGTAAGTTTAGAAAAACGCTCCTCTCCTTCTGGTCCGCGTTTAGAAATTTTTCCAATCTGGATCATATCTGCATCGGGCCAATGACCAGGGCCGGTTACTACAGACCATTGCGCACAATGCTCAAATTGTTTTTCAAGTTGTTTCCAGTTATCCCAGAAATCTCCCGAAATACGGTAGGCATTTGCGTTTTGCGTTTGGCTTTCGTTGTATTTAAATTGTTGCCCCGGAGAAAGACTCAGCACTATTGGCCTTCCGCATTGCTGAATAGCTTTGTGCACTGCTTCCACCTCCGACTGATAATAATTTCTAAGACTTGCGTCATCCATCTTTATGTAATCAACACCCCAGGAGGCATAGAGGTTAATGATAGAATTATAATATTCCTGTGCACCTTCTTTTTTTAGATCTACACCCCACATATGGTTTAACCAGGGACAACCTAAAGTTGTATCAACCACCATTGATGCATCTACATTTGTACCGAGCACTTTTGATTTTGCCCAAACAGCCTGTCTTGGTATACCACGCATAATATGAATGCCAAATTTTAAACCAAGTGAATGAACATAATCAGCCAATGGCTTAAAACCTTTTCCATCTCGTGCAGAAGGAAATTTTTTATCGTCGGGCATTAGTCGTCCGTATTCATCCATTGTAAGCCAGGGTATATAAGAACCGTCTTTTAATCTTTGCTGAAATGGATTACCCACTGTACTTCCCGGCGGATTCGGATACGACCAGCAAAAATCAACAACAATATATTGCCAACCCAATTGCTTCATGTTTTTGGCCATATAGTCTGCATTCGCTTTTACTTCATCTTCATGCACAGCAGAACCAAAACTGTTATAACTATTCCAGCCCATCGGTGGTGTTGGCGCCAATTGTGCAGCATCCTGCGCATAAACTTTACCAACTAAAAACACACACAATAAAAGCTTACAGATCTTCATAATTACCTTTTTAAATTTTCAGTTGAACACAAAAGAAAAGGAAGGATATTGCCGCTTGTCAGCAATATCCTTCTGTATAAATTAATAACCGGGATTTTGCTGCAGGTTTGGATTCTTGTTTATTTCATCCAATTGAATAGGGAGCCAGTACATTTTTGGCCCCACAAATTTTCTAGCTTCTACAAGTTGTCCTGGTGTATACGTATAAGAGTTGTCTGCATTTTTGAAAACACGTATGCCAGTTGCATTTTTATTCAATACAACGTCAGCAATCATCCACCTGCGTACATCAAAATAACGGTGTTCTTCAAACGCAAGTTCTACACGGCGCTCATATACTATATCATTCCACAATTGTGTTCCAGAAGAAGTAATGTTTGGCATGGTTGCCCTTGCACGTATTACGTTCAAGGCAGTTTTAGCACCAGCCTCATCGCCAAGGTTATATTTTGCTTCTGCAAGGTTCAAATACATTTCGCCTAACCTGAACCAAATCCAGTTCTTGGTCAAAAAACTCCAGCTTCCGCTGATGTATTTCTCGTCTGTAAATTTTCTAACGTTATAACCAGTAGCACTGGTGTTCCATGAGTTTGAACCATACTTTGTATCCTGGCCGCCGCTTTCACTACCATCAGATTTTTTGAAAAAGTAAGTTTCTACCGGCCGGCCTTTCCACATATCGCCATTAACAAGAACAGTTGCATACAACCTTGGATCACGATTAGCATAAGGATTAGCCTTATGCACCGGGTTGTTCCAATCAAACTTGCTGCCATCGCTCATTTCAAAATCATCTACAAATTCAGACGTAGGCGTATTTCCGCCCCAGTTGCCGTAACCATTGGGGCCATTTGCTTCATCGAGATAAGAAAGATTTGTTTTGCTTGCACTTGTACCACCTTCACGATCGAACAATATTTCAGCGTTACCTGCTTCAAGAAAAATACCAGTGTATTTTGCTTTTATATCAGCACCATACTTATCATACAATGCATAGCCATTGGCGAGTGATGCAGTAATAGCCGCCTGTGCTGCATCTGCAGCTTTCTGCCAGCGTGAAGGATCCGGTGATTGATAATGTACAAGGAACCCAGGATCATCACTTCTTGTATTGTTCATCAGTGGGCTTGCTGCGTATAACAACACCCTAGCTTTTAATGCCAGTGCTGCAACGCTTGTAGCCCTTCCTTTATCTGCACCACTAAAACTAGCAGGTAATGCAGCAATAGCTTTATCACATTCTGCAACAAGAAAATCAATATTCTCTTTACAGGTATTGCGTTTGATGTTGCTGATTTCTGTTACATTATCTATGCCATAGCCCTTTGTAATAATTGGCATGCCGCCCCAGCGGTTAATCAAATCCCAATACATCAATGCCCTAATGAATGTAACTTCGGCGGTTAAGCGCTTTTTAAGGTTTGCATCAGTAAAAGGAACTTTAGCAACATTATCAAAGAAAGCATTGCAAGAAGCGATGTTTTTCCATACCACATCCCAGCGTCTTGCATTTTCTCCCCAATGGCCACCGTTCATGCTACCAATAAAACTCGGACTTACATAACCCTGGTTAATGGGTTCACAATCTCTGGACCATGTAAGAAAAGTTTCATCGCTCATTGAGCTTACCCATGATTCGGCATACCATCCGCTGCCTATTTGGTTATACCTTGCATTTACATAAGCGTTTACCAGTGCAGGGTCCTGCCAAACTGCATCATCAGAAATTGCATTCGTAGGAGTAATATTCAGCAGGTCTTTCTTACAAGACGATAAAACAACTAAACCTATTGCTACAAAAAATATATGCTTAAAGTGAAAAAACTTTTTCATATTGGTTGATTTAAAAAGTTAGGTTAATACCGAAATTGTATACTTTGTTCTGAATGTTGAACCAGCCAGCATAATTCTGTCCGCTGGAAGTAGCTTCAGGATCGATGTCTTTAAGTTTTGTAAATGTTATAAGGTTGAAGCCGCTTACAAAAACATTACAATTACTGAGGTGAAGACTGCTAAGCCATTTCCTTGGAAGCGTATATGACAACTCGATATTTTTTAACCTTAGATAGTTGGCATTGTATAAAAAGTAGGTGTTTGGTTTTGATACTTCAATTCTTTCACGGTCGTAAATTCTTGGCCCTTTAGAATTAATATTTTCCGGAGTCCAGCGGTTGTTGAAGTAATCTTTTGTCCAGGTACCAATACCACCAGCACCACCTTCATAAAACACATACTGAGAAACATTGCCAGCACCCTGCCATAACATGGTGAGTTCAAAATTTTTCCATGCGGCACCGATGTTTATACCATAAATTATTTCCGGTGTTTCAGTTGCAGTTTGACGAACCTGGTCGTTGCCATCTATTTTACCATCATTATTTACATCGCGGAAAATCAAATCACCCAATTCTACATTACCAAGCCCTGGATATTTTGCCAGGTCGCTTGATGTTCTGTAAATACTAATGGCATCATATATCAACCAGCTTGCACCAATTGGTTTGCCTGTTTCTTTCTGGTAAACTGGAACGCCTGTAGCTTCATTCTTATTCAGGATCCTGCTTTTTGCATAAGTAAAATTGCCGCCGAGGTTTAACCTGAATTCACCAAAACGTTTTGTGTAATTCAAGCTTGCTTCAAAACCTTTTGATTCGCAGGATGCATCATTAACTGCAGGAAGGTTAAGACCTGTGTATAATGGAACAGAACCTGAGGGTTGCGCAAGAATGTTATCGCGGTGCTGTTTATAAATATCAAATTCAAATGAAAGGGCATTGTTCAGGAATTTTGCTTCAAAGCCCAGGTTATACGTTGTACCAACTTCCCAATGTACATTGGGATTTGCTGTTTGCACCTGGCGTAAACCTGTATAACCTACCGGGTTTGAACCACCGAAAATTCCATTGTAATCAAATGTGTAGTTGGTTAAGTAAGTATAGTTCTGATCAACACCATTATAACGGATTTTATCATTACCCATTTTTCCCCATGAAGCCCTAATCTTAAAGTAATCTATAAATGAAACACTCTTTTTCCAGAATTCCTCTTCAGAAACACGCCATCCGGCTGATATACCAGGGAAGAAACCAAAGCGGTTGCCAGGAGGAAAGTTTTGAGAACCGTCGTAACGGAAGTTAAATTGCAACAGGTATTTTTCTGCATAAGAATAATCAACACGGCCGAAATAGTTCTGGCGTGCAGTATGATTGGCAACTCCGTCATTTAACTGTGTTTTTATATCACCAGCAAAAAGTTGATCGATGGTAGTAGAAACATAATCCTGTCTTTGACCTTGCAGGTAATCATACTTGTTTTCATATTGTTCGTAAGCAACAAATGCGCTTACGTTGTGTACTTTGTTAAAGTTCCTGTTGTACAGCAACCTTATGTTTTCTGTAATACCAAGCCCCTGGTTCATATTTTCATTCAGTAAAGCGTTTGTTGGGCCATACTGAAGCGGATCATATTTACCAGTTACGTTGTTGAGTGTGTAAAGTGTCCATGCTTTGTTAAAACTTTTAAAGAAACCATTACTTTTATCTACAGACAATCTTCCGTCTACACTAAGCCCTTTTAATAATTTTGAAAAGTCCCAGCTAAATCCAAGGTCTGCATTTATGTATGCATTCCTGTTATTGGTATAGCCGGTTGTACCATCAACATTTGTAAGCGGGTTATAACCACCGGTAGATACAGCACGCAGCAATCCATTTGGATATTGAATCAACTGCGTAGGATCGCCCTGTATAATATTTCTCCAGATTTCTCCTGTACCACGGCCATCAAACGGAGCGTTTCTATCTTCCTGCCGAAATGCAAAATTCAGGAAGAAACGCAGGTCTTTGTTTGCCTGCACATCAATATTAGAACGCAGGTTATATTGTTTGTAATTGCTTGCGCTGTGTTTAAAAATATTGTTCTCATATTGGTAACCCAGAGAAGTAAAGAATTTTACGTTTTCAGATCCGCCAGAAATGGTTAAGCTATGCCTGTTCTGCTCACTGAATTTGCGCAGTGATTCTTTAATAGGATCAATGTTAGGATAATTAATCGGATCTGACCCATCGCCAAATTTCTTTATCTCAGCATCCGTATATTTTGGAACAGGATTATGATCTATCAAACGAACAATATCGTTAACACCTGTGGCATATTCCGGTGCGTTTACCATTTCTGGTATAACTGTTGGCGATCTTAAACCATAGTTAAATGAGTATCCGATTTTTGTTTTGCCAGATTTACCTCTTTTGGTAGTAACCAATATAACACCATTGGCCGCACGAGAACCATAAATTGCCGCAGACGCATCTTTAAGTATGTTTACACTTTCAATATCATTAACGTCTATCCTGCTAAAACCACCAGCACGGTCTGCAACACCATCCACAACTATTAGGGGACTGTTATCACCCAATGTATTGTTTCCCCTTATAAGTAGTCTTGAGTCATCGCTTCCGGGCTCACCATTTGTATTTTTTGCAATAAGACCCGGCAAGCGGCCTACCAATGTATTGGCTACAGAACCTGTAGGTATTGTTTTAAGATCTTCCCCTTTTACAGAAGCAACCGCACCTGTAACGGTTACTTTCTTTTGAGTACCATAACCAATTACCACTACTTCATTAAGCTGATCGTTAGTTGAAAGCAATTTGATATCAACGTTTGATCTTTTGCCTACAACCACTTCCTGTTCTATATAACCAACATAAGAAATAACCAGTACTGAAGATTCACCCGGAACGCTAAGGTTAAACTCTCCTCTTGCGTTTGTAGTTGTACCCTGGTCTGTGTTTTTTACTACTACGCTTACACCTTCAAGCGGAACGCCAGTAACTGAAACAATGCGGCCTTTTATTTTAAGATCTACTGCTGTAGTTACCGCTGTTGTATTTACAACTGGTTGTATAATTTCTTCGGTGCCGGTTGTTTTTTTCAGGATCACATAGCTATCCATAATTTCATAACTGATGTTTAGTGGAAACAACAGGGTGGCCAGTATTTTGTGCAACTCCTTTTTTTTCACGTCAATTGTCACCCGTCTTGACGATTCAATAAGCTCTGGACTGTAAACAAACTTGGCGTCTGTTACTTTCTCTATCTCGCTAAAGATTTTTTTAATCTCTTCATCTTTTGCTTTTAGCGTCACTTTTTGGTCAAGTATTTTTTGCTGACCATTAGAGTCCGCTGCATGTGCACAAAACGCCAGCATTAAAATCATTGCAGGTATTATCGATATTTTCATAATGACAATAGCAATTTGATGACTCAAATTTTTTTCCATAATTTGTGAGTGTTTTGGGTTTTATAATGAAATGCAAAACTTTCCGCAAGGCGAACCTAACAGTATCCTTGCAGGAGATTTAAAAGCTGGTGATGCGTCAACATCGCCAGTTTTTTTGTTATATACTCGTACTCATAACATCATAGGCAGAATATTTATTTATTTACAGAGTGGGGTTTGCATCCTTTAGACATAATAATAATTTGCCCGTCAATCATTTCATAAGAAGCGTTTATTGCTTTGCAGATAAGGTTTAATTTATCATAGAAAGGTTCATTGCCCATACTTGCAGACAGTGAGCAACCGGCCATTATATCTTCATCGTATACTATGGTTATATTGTAGGTATCCTGCATTATTTTAAATACCTGTGCCACCGGCGTTGCTTCAAATACAAATGCTTTTTTAGAAGGTGCTTCTATTACCTGTGGTTGTTCTGCAATTTTTTTATTCAGTTCGTTACTATCTCCGGTATAAATTACTTCCTGGTTGGGTGTAAGTACAAGGCCTCCCAACGTTTTACCATTGGCGGCTTCATCATCAAAATTTGATTTTTTAAACACAGATACTTTTCCTGTTCGTACAGTAATCATTGCATTTATATCAGACGGATAAGCTTTTACACGAAAACTAGTCCCCAGCACTTTAGTAATAATGCTGCTGGTATAAACAATGAAGGGATGAGAGGGATTTTTTTTCACATCAAAAAAAGCGGCACCAGCAAGAAAAACTTCTCTCTTACTTCCATTGATTTTATTAGTGTACCTAAGCCTGCTGTTTTTTTCTAGATGCACTTTACTGCCGTCTGGAAGAATTACCAGTTGTGTGCTGTCAGAATTGTTTTCGATTTGTGCAATACCTTCTGCAGATCCAGCAATAAAAGATTCATAATTTGGTTGCTCTTTCTTGACAAAATTTCCGCGTAATAAATAATAAGATGCGATAATAATTACACCAGAAATACAGGCTGCTGCAGCAAAAATGAAGTTTCTTTTAAAGCTTGCAAATGTTCTGTTCTTTAAATGCGGGTTGTATAATTCATCTTTATTTCCAGGCTCCAGATTTTCAATTTCGCCTGGTGCAGCATTCAGTTGCTCATTGTTTGATGGAAGTTTTTGGAGTATAGCACTTATTTCTTTATCGAGAGATTCTTCGGGAAGGCCTTTTAGGTTGAATTGTAAAGCGGAGACAATCGCTGTAGAACGTTCAACTATTTCTGCTTTGTCTTGGTTATTTGCTACCCAGTTGTTCCAAAAGGAAACATCGGCATCCGGATGATTGAGCACCCATTTCCTGAAAGACAGGTTAAACACCAAATCTTCTATACTGTTACACTGAAAATTTCCCATATGGCGGCAATTGATATAAATCCTACGTTTTAATAAATGCCGCCCCTAAATAAAATCTACTTGCTTTTAAAAAATATTTTAGGAATCAGATAAAAAAGTATCCGAGTGTGATAAAATCGGACAATGAAAAATCTTTTTGCAGTGAAACCTTTTTCAATTTTTTTATAGACTCATGCAAAAGATTATATACCGACTGTCGGTTAAGAGAAATAATTTCTGCAATCTCTTCAATATCTGCATCCATATAAAATCTCAGGTAGATTACTTCCTGTTGGCGTTTAGAAAGATGTGCAAGCATTTTTCGCACTCTTAACGAAAAAGCAGAAAGTGTTTCTTTCAGTTCAATTGCCTGTTCTGTAGTTGACGTTTCATTAAACAGGTTTTCAAACTCAGGTTCACGGTAAGCATAAGCATATTTTTTCTTATCAAGCTCTTTGCCCAATTTTCTCCGCAAGGATTTAAGCAGATAATACTTAATAAATGAAGTTTCATTGATGGTAGACTTGTTTTTCCAGAGGGTAAGAAACAAATCCTGGATGCAATCTTTAACAAGCTCCGTTTCTTTTGTAAAACGGGTGCCATAATTATACAGATCGTTATAATGCAGGTGCATAATCTCGCCAAATGCAGCGGCATCTCCGTTCCTGAATTTATTCCAGAGAACAAGATCTTCATCAAGCAGGTTAACAGTACCCATAACCAATCATTAGCAGTTAGAAAATATCATCCCCTCCCATTACAGTAGAATAATTATTGTCAAAATGACACTTAATATTTGGTTTTAAAAAATACCCGTCCCGTTAACCGGGGCGGGCATTTCAATATTATTTTTTAAACGTTATTTTATACACAACTGCATTTTCAGAAGGATAGGTTTTGGATGGCTTTATCAACAAAGTTGCAGCCTGCTGGTTCCATATAACTTTTTCTGAACTGCCCACCAGTTCAACACTTGCAATTGTTCCATTGCCAGCTTGTATACCTAAAGATTTTATGCTATTATCGACAGCAGGAACTCCCAACGCAATTGCGTACAAGGCATCTCCTTTAACGGTAAAGCGTATGTCCTGTGCCGTAAAAGGTTTTTTCTGATCGCTGAAACTTCCGCTGGCAGATTCTGTTGGCCCTTCACCATAAACTTTCCATGGGCGTGTTCCGTAAATTGCTTCGCCATTTACTTCAAGCCATTTGCCCGTGCCCAGCAATGTTGCTGTTTCTTCTTCTGTAATGGTACCATCTGGTCTTGGCCCAATATTAAGTAACAGGTTTCCATTCTTGCTCACAATATCAATAAGATTGGTAATTACATACTGCGCAGATTTAAAAGTATTTCCTGCTGCATAGCCCCAGGATTTGTTTCCTATTGCATCATCTGTTTGCCATGCAAGCTTGCGTATGCCACCGAGTTTGCCACGTTCAAGATCAAGCACCGCAGCCTCATCAGGATAAGAAACATTTTTATAATTAACCACTACGCCTTTATTCCATTCAATTCCTTTATTGTAATAGTACGCAGCAAATGATTTGCGGTATGGATCCATTGCAGGTTGCTCTATCCACCAATCAAACCAAAACAATTGCGGCTGATAATTATTAATAAGCTCTGTATTGCGGAGCAACCAATCATTCATGTATTCAGCAGAAGGCGTTTCATTTTCTTCACGGGCAGGGCCGTAAAAAGCTGCCCACTGCGGATCCAGTACGTCAGACTCAAACTGTCTGCCGCCATTCATAAAAAACCAATGTTCTATACGGTGAGAAGATAACCCAAAAATTAAACCCTGTTTGCGGATTTCTGCAGCCAGTTCTCCTATTACATCCCTGTGCGGTCCCATTTCAAATGCATTCCATTTAGATAGCGCAGTTTTATACATCGCAAATCCATCGTGGTGTTCTGCAACGGGCACAACATATTTTGCACCTGCTTTTTTAAACAGTGATACCCAGGTTGCAGGATCAAATTTTTCAGCTTTAAACATGGGAATAAAATCTTTATACCCGAATTTATTTTGTGGCCCGTAAGTTTCTACATGGTGCTTGTACTCTTTTGTCTCTTTGCGGTACATTTCCCTGGGATACCACTCAGATCCAAATGCAGGAACTGAATAGACGCCCCAGTGAATAAATATGCCAAACTTTGCATCCCTGAACCAATCTGGTATTTCATACTTTTTAAGCGATTCCCAATTGGCCTGGTACCTGTCTTTGGATTGTGCCGCTGCGCCTGCGGCTACAGTCAATAAAAAAAGAAACAGTAGTAAATGAAGTGTTGAATTTTTCATGAAACTGATAAATAAAATTTACTGTATTGCTTTGCAAGTTTTGCCAGCTATACCATTAGAAATATAAACTATCGTATTAAAGTTATCAGAAAAATTCTGTACAATCGTAGTTGTAATAAAAAGGTTGTTTGCACCGCCGGGAAGGTGCTTATCGTACTGGTTCATATAGCAATCGTTTTAGCAGGTAAAAAAGATTTTTTGCATCAATTTGTACAGCAAAAAACTTTCAGCACCTAAAATAAAAACATGTTTAGAATATTTCGTCTTGCTATTTTTCCAAAATATTGTACTATATTATCATACGCATCAATTGGGCATTTTTGCAACGTTTCTTTGCACTCTTATACATTTATATAAGTAAACTGCAGCATTGTATTTTTATTAAATTGAACAATGCATTTGGCAATAACAAATTTTAGCAATGAACCGCAGACATTTTATTCAAACAGCAGGCATTTCTTTAGGTGCAATTTTATTACATGATCAGTTGCATGCAGGAACAAACGGCGCATCCGCCATTAATTTACCCGATAGTGTTGCCGCCATTCTTAATAATGAACTGGTTCAGTTATCCGGCACAGCAAAACAACACTGGGTATATAAAGACCTCGTAGTTGATCTGAAAAAGAAAACCGATAACCTTGCAGTAAATATAAATGCCCCTAAAAGCAGCTTATCTTCTATAATTCTGCACTGGAAAAAAACATCGCAACCAACAGCAGTATTAAATGATCATTGGGAGCGGACATATGGCGATGTATCATGGCACAAACCATCGGGCTCAGAAATATTACCCTGGTACTTTATGGAACAAACAGCCACTGCAACAAATGGCTTTGGTGTAAAAACCGGTGCTGCAGCATTTTGTTACTGGCAGGTAGATAATACTGAACTGCGCCTTATAATAGATACAAGATCTGGCGGAAATGGTGTTGAACTGGGTGAACGCCAATTGCAAGCAGCAGAAATAGTAACCATTAAAAGCAATGCAGGCGAATCTGCTTTTGCAACAACCCGTCGGTTTACTAAATTAATGTGCGCAACTGCACGTATGCCCAAACAGCCCGTGTATGGCATTAACGATTGGTATTTTACCTATGGCAATAATTCCGAAAAACTTATACAGGAGCATACAGAAATGATGGCGCCGATGGCAGAAGGCTTAAGCAATCGTCCATTTTCGGTTATAGATGCCGGTTGGTTTATAGGAACGCCTTCTTCGCCTCATGATTGTTGCTGGGGAGACCGTATGGATATTGCCAACGATAAATTTAGCGGCGGTATGGATAAAAGTGTTGACAATATAAAAAAAGCAGGCATGCGCCCTGGTATATGGACACGCCCGCTATGCGGAAGTTATAAAGATGCTGCAACGCTTATGCTACCTATGATAAAAGGGCGGGAAGCGAACAAACCTGTATTGGATCCATCCATTCCTGAAAACCTTGAAAGGATCAAACAATATTTTAAAACGTATAATGATTGGGGTTATGAAATGGTAAAGTTTGATTTTACCACTTTCGATATTATGGGCAAATGGGGATTTGATATGCTGAAGACTGGCGCAATAACCACAGAAGGCTGGCGCATGCACGATAATACAAAAACAAATGCTGAAATCATACTGGCGATGTATACAACCATTCGCGAAGCAGCAGGTTCAACTTATATCATTGGTTGCAATACCATCAGTCATTTATCTGCCGGCCTTTTCGAACTAAACCGAATTGGCGATGATACATCGGGCCACGAATGGGACAGAACCCGGAAAATGGGTGTAAACACTTTGGCATTTCGTGGTGTACAACACGGAACATTTTATGCCGCCGATGCAGATTGTGTAGGACTTACCAACCAGGTACCCTGGGAGAAAAACAAACAATGGATGGAGCTTGTTGCAAAAAGCAGTACGCCACTTTTTATATCGGCGCAGCCAGATGCTACCGGTGATGCACAAAAGAAAACAATTAAAGAATGCTTTCAGCTTGCATCGATGAAATTGCCCCTAGGTGAGCCGCTCGACTGGAAAGAAAATGCTTTTCCTAAAAAATGGAAACTAAATGGTAATATAGAAACCTTTAACTGGGATTAACTAATTTATTTCTTTTATGCTTCTCATTAAATATATCATCTGCCAATAAAACCAACATTGTATGCCAAACAAAACAAAAATCCTTTCTGCCTTTACATTGTTAACCGCTATTTTATTATTTCAATCTTTCGATAGCGCAAAAAACAATAAGTTAATCACTTCAATTAATGGAGGAGAAGACTCCCTAAAAATAACCTTGCCGAAAGAGGGAAAACTGGTAAACGATAAACCCGTTGGAAAAAATTGGGTAAATCTATTGCCGCCATCAACTGATAACTGGAATATTGATAGCAATTACAAGTATAGCAATGGAGTTTTGCATGGCGATTATTATGGTGGAAAATTTCACGACTATGCATGGACGAAGAAAAAGTACAAAGATTTTGAATTGCAGGCTGTAGTAAAACTGGATGGTAAAGATGCCAATTCCGGGGTGTGCATCAGGCTAAACCCCAATAACTCAGATGATGCGCCGGGCTACCAGGTAGATATGGGCCCGGGTTACTGGGGCTGTTTGTGGGAAGAAAAACGTGCAGGCATGGTACAAAAGTTTCCGGATGCCCTGGCAGATAAGCTGGTTAAAAAGCAAGACTGGAACCATTATTATATCATAGCCAAAGGTCACCACATAGAGGCCTGGTTAAATGGCGTAAAAACAATTGATATAATACATAATGAAGGTTTTGCAGAAGGCTCAATAGGTTTTCAACTTTGCCACGGCGATAAGCATACCGTGCTTGATGTGAAAACGCTGTACATTAAAGAGCTTTAACGCAAAGCAATAACCATCTTTTCGGATTTTAAATAAATAATTTTGTATTTTGAATCTTTATCGTAATATTGCAATATTAAATTAATGGCATGGGAGCAACTAAAACAGATCACTTTACAGACAAACAAAATGCAATTGCAACGCTTGTCAAAGCTTTAGCACACCCCGCAAGAGTGGCAATTATTGAATATTTAGTAAAAGTGGACGCTTGCATTTGCAGTGACATTGTAGACGAATTGCCTCTTGCCCAGCCAACAGTTTCACAACATCTTAAAGAACTAAAAAACGCCGGGTTGATAAAAGGAAATATCGAAGGCAACGCCATATGTTATTGCATTGACGAAAAAGCTATCGAAAAACTTCGAAACTATTTTGACGGCATTTCCGTAAAACTTACCAACAAGAATAATAAGTGTTGTTAACTAAAATATTGCCAAAATGGAAAATTCTGAACAGCTTAAACAAATAGTAAGAGAGAAATACAGCAAAATTGCCCTGCAGGAAAAAGAAGTTAATCAATCATCGTGCTGCGGCGCTGGTTCCTGCTCAACAGAAGTGTATAATATAATGACAGATGATTACAGCACAGTAGATGGTTACAAGCCGGAAGCAGACTTAGGTTTAGGCTGTGGATTGCCAACGCAGTTTGCAAAAATAAAAAAAGGGAATACTGTAATAGATCTTGGTAGTGGTGCAGGAAACGATTGCTTCGTTGCAAGAAATGAAACAGGTGAAGACGGAAGGGTTATTGGGATTGATTTTACTCCTTCAATGATTGACAAGGCAAGGGCTAATGCCCAAAAACTCAATTTTACTAATGTTGAATTCCGGCAAGGTGATATAGAGAATATCCCAGTATCAGCAAATATTGCTGACGTTATTGTAAGCAATTGTGTTTTAAACCTTGTTCCAGATAAAGACAAAGTGTTTAAAGAAATTTTTCGTGTATTAAAACCAGGTGGGCATTTCAGTATTTCGGATATTGTACTGACAGGCAATCTTCCAGACACTTTACGCAAAGATGCAGAGATGTATGCAGGTTGCGTAGCAGGTGCTATTCAAAAAGAAGTTTATCTCGAACTTATAAAAGCAAATAATTTTTCAAACATTACTATTCAAAAAGAAAAGCCTATTAATATCCCTGATGACATTTTGAAGAAATATTTGAACGAAAGTGAATTGAATAGTTTCAAATTGGGCAATACAGGCATATTCAGCATTACAGTTTATGCAGAAAAATCTAAAACCTGTGGATGTGGAACAGACTGCTGTAGCTAAAATATTTTTTAAAAAGCACCGTAAACCGCTAATCATAACAACATCAGTAATTGTGCTGCAACTCATTTTTGGGTTCGACCCAAAGTTTTGCATCATCAATATTGTATGGCTTTTTGTTTAACAATGACACCAAAAAAAATATTAGTGCTTTGCACCGGCAATAGTTGCAGAAGCCAGATAGCAGAAGGTTATTTGCGTCATTTTGCAGGTAATAAAGCAGAAATTTACAGCGCAGGCATAGAAACACATGGCGTAAACCCAAAAGCCATTGCTATTATGCACAATGATGGCATCGACATATCAAAACATACATCAAACAATATTGACGAATACCGTGCTATTAACTTTGATTTTGTAATTACGGTTTGCGACAATGCAAAAGAACGTTGCCCCTACTTTCCATCAGGAGCAAAAAAATTCCACCACAATTTCCCAGATCCTGCAAAAGCAACCGGAACAGCGGAAGACATTAAAAAGCAATTTCAAATAGTAAGAGATCTAATAAAAGACTACTGCCGGCAGTTTGTTGCGGTTAATTTGTAATTAAATCCCGCAGGAAATAAAAAGATCGATTGCAATAAGTTTAGCCAATAGCTATTTAAACAACTGATATACAAGGTTAACCAGTCTTTTTCCTTCCTTCACAAGAAATTAGAAGCTAACAAACGTTTATAGAGTCTACATCGTTAAATACTTCAGAAAAATTTTTACCGCTGGCCTTCAACCATTACCTTTGCCTACCAAGTTTGTAGACTAATAATTTCAATCATGACAACATTCAAAAGCAGCCGGCATTTATCTTCCAAACAATTTAAGATGCTGCTTTGTTGTTGATTTTCCTCCGCAGCGTTTGCTGCAAATAATCGTTTTAACACCTAACCAATTAGCATGATTGACACACTAAAAAATAACCTGGAGCAATTAACCTATCAAACTGATAGACTAAACATACGTACACCCCTAAGTGTACTTGCGGCAGAATACCCGGGTAAGGTTACTTTTTCTTCCAGCTTTAGTTACGAAGACCAGGTTATCACCCATGCCATACTTAGCAATAGCCTGCCCATTAGCATATTTACTTTAGACACAGGCCGCATGTTCCCCGAAACATATTCAGTATGGAACAGCACTAATGAAAAATACAATACGCATATCAAAGCTTTTTATCCAAACCAGGACAGGCTTGGTACATTTGTAGCGGAGAAAGGCCCCAACTCGTTTTATGAATCAGTTGAAAACAGGAAAGCCTGTTGCTTTATAAGAAAAGTAGAGCCTTTAAAAAGAGCCCTGGCCGGCAATTCAGTTTGGATAACGGGTTTGCGTGCAGAACATTCTGCAGACAGGCATAACCTGCCAATGATTGAATGGGATGAATCTAACCAGGTAGTTAAATACCACCCAATATTGCATTGGACAACAGAAGAAGTAAACCAATATATAAAGGCGAACCAAATTCCTTACAATCCTTTACACGATAAGGGTTTTGTAAGCATAGGTTGCGCACCATGTACCAGGGCTGTTAAACCCGGTGAAGATTTTCGTGCTGGAAGATGGTGGTGGGAAGACGCAGATAAAAAAGAATGCGGACTACATGTGCATGAGGAAAGCAATGAATCGAAAGTTGTGAGCCGATAGCAAATAGTAACGATGTTAATTATAATTGAAGTGAAACCATGAGTAAAGAAGTTAAAGATTACCATTTAGATTATCTCGATCAGTTAGAATCAGAATCCATTCATATTCTAAGAGAAGTAGCAGGTCAATTTGAAAGACCTGCATTGTTGTTTTCAGGCGGTAAAGATTCTATTACCCTTGTACACCTTGCATTGAAAGCTTTTCGTCCCGGAAAATTTCCTTTTCCATTGGTGCATATAGATACCGGCCACAATTTTAAAGAAGCACTTGATTTTCGCGATGCATTGGCAGAACAGATTGGAGAGAAATTAATTGTGCGCAATGTGGCCGATACTATCAAAGCAAAAAACCTTACAGAACAAAAAGGAAAATTTGCAAGCCGCAATGCATTGCAGACTTATACACTACTGGACACCATAGAAGAGTTTAAGTTTGATGCATGCATTGGCGGAGCCCGCCGCGATGAAGAAAAAGCAAGGGCTAAAGAAAGAATATTTTCTGTGCGTGATGAGTTTGGCCAGTGGAACCCAAAACTGCAACGTCCGGAATTGTGGAATACCTACAATGGTAAAATACACAAAGGAGAAAACGTTCGTGTATTTCCTATCAGCAACTGGACAGAACTTGACGTTTGGAATTATATCCGTCGCTATAAAATTGATCTTCCTTCTATTTACTATGCACACGATAGAGAAGTGCTGGAGTATGAAGGCCAGTTGGTAGCAACATCAGAATTTATTCAGCTTGATCCAACAGATAAAGTATCGGTTAAGAAAGTTCGTTACAGAACTGTTGGCGATATGACCTGTACCGCAGCTGTTGAATCAAGCGCTGCTAATATAGATGATATCATTACAGAAATAATTGCCACAAAAACAAGTGAACGTGGCGAAACAAGAATTGATGATCGTGTAAGTGAAGCAGCTATGGAAGACCGGAAGAAGAATGGATACTTTTAGCTGCTAGCTATTAGCTTCTAGCTACTAGCACAGCAAAAAAACAGGAAGTACTAACTAATAGCTAACGGCTAAAAGCTAATAGCTAAAAATTATAAAAATGGACATTCTAAGATTTATAACCGCAGGCAGTGTAGACGATGGCAAAAGCACATTGATAGGTCGCTTATTGTACGACAGTAAATCAATTTTGATTGATCAGCTTGCAGCAATAGAAAAGCAAACCAAAAACCGTGAAGATGGTGAAATAGATCTGGCTTTGCTTACAGATGGCCTGCGTGCAGAAAGAGAACAGGGCATTACTATTGATGTAGCCTATAAATATTTCTCTACGCCAAAACGCAAATTTATTATTGCAGATGCGCCGGGGCATATACAGTACACACGCAATATGGTTACAGGTGCTTCTAATGCAGACCTTGCAATTATATTGGTAGACGCAAGAAATGGCGTGGCAGAACAAACACGCCGTCATTCTATCATTGCGTCTTTATTAAACATTCCGCATGTAGTGGTTGCTATTAATAAAATGGATTTGGTTGAATATTCTCAGGATGTGTACAATAATATTGTGATTGATTATGCAGAAGTAGCAAAATCGCTGGGGTTGAAAGACATTACCTACATTCCTATCAGTGCATTGAATGGAGATAATATAGTGGAGAAGAGTGATAAATATCCCTGGTACGAAGGTGAATCTTTATTGCACATATTGGAAACTACAGAAGTGCAACGCGATATTAATTTAACAGACGCAAGGTTTCCTGTGCAATATGTTATTCGCCCGCAAACAGAAGATTTGCACGATTACCGAGGCTACGCAGGAAAAATCATCAGTGGCATTTATAAAAAAGGCGATAAAGTAACCATTCAGCCTTCTGGTATTGAAACTACTATTAAAACAATTGAAACAGGCGGCAAAGAAGTAGATGAAGCTTTTGCACCACAAAGTGCTGTACTGCACCTTGCAGATAATATAGACATTAGTCGCGGTGATATCATTGTAAAATCAGATAACCAGCCAGAAACATCTAATGAATTGGAAGTATTGCTGTGCTGGATGGACAATAAACCACTAACAGTAGGCAGCAAATATTTATTGCAGATAAACAGCCGCGTAGTAAGGAGCAGCATAAAAGAGATTGCGTATAAACTAAACGTAAATACGCTGCAGCAGGAAGCAGCACCCGAAAAAGCAGGATTAAATGACATTATAAGAGCAACAATAAAAACAGCATCACCAATTCCTTTTGATTCGTATAAAAAATTAAGACAAAATGGTGGGGCTATTTTAATTGATGAAACAAGTTGTGTAACTGTGGGTGCGTGTATGATAGAGAAGGCAGTTAATTAGTTGATTGGTTGATTAGTGATTCCATTGATAAGTACCATAAATGCAGTAAACAACAACATCAATACAAGCTTTTATATTTTAGTTTTGAACAATGATGCAAGCATTAGATACAACAGGTAACCAAAACAGCATCTCCAACGCAGGTGCAATGGGCAAAGTAATTCTTGCCGGAGCAGGTTGTGGCGATCCTGAACTGATTACCATTAAAGCTGCTCGATACCTGCAACAGGCAGATATAGTGTTGACCGATCGTTTGGTGAGTGATGAGATCCTAAAACAACACGTACGTAAAGAAGCCGAGATTATTTATGTAGGCAAGCAATGTCGCCGTGGTTTTTCTACACCACAGGAATCTATCAATGAAATGATAAAGGAATATGCATTACAGGGCAAGCTGGTTGTGCGTTTAAAAGGTGGCGATGTTTCTTTATTCTCCAATGTGCTTGATGAACTGCAGGTAGTAGCTGAAAATAATATTCCTTACGAAGTTATACCCGGCATTACTGCTGCTACTGGTGCGGCGGCATATGCAGGCATACCATTAACAGCAAGAGGTTATTCAACCGCTGTTCGTTTTCTTACCTTATATAAATCTGATGTTGTAACTGCCGATTACTGGAAAGAGCTAGCAGCAACAGATGATACACTGGTATTTTATATGTCGTCTGAAACATTGGATGAAGTGGTATCCAATTTATTGAACAATAATATTGCACCAGATAAATTGCTTGCTGTAATAGAACAGGCCACTACCCCACTGCAGCATGTACACATCAGCAGTTTTGATAATTACAATGCAAATATGAAAGGGCAGCGTTTTATTTCGCCATCTATTGTTATTATAGGAAAAGTAGTTGCATTGCACCAACAGTTTGCATGGTTGCCCAATAGCAACAGCAAGGATTATTATTTTAAACCAATGGGAAGTTTAACAAACAATACCAAAGCCAACGATAACGCCAAAAGAAATGTTAGCAGAGCATAAATTAAAAACACTACTCGATCTTATCGGCTCTTCTTCAAAAGAAGAACTGAGCTGGATACATCAATACATTAGCAATCAACTTGCACCTGCTTCCGCAGAACAGGCATCAGCACCAAAATTTGCTACCAATAAAATTACTATTGCATACGGAACAGAAACCGGCAATTCTAAAAGAGTAGCAACAGACTTTGCCTCCAAAGCAAAAAAAATTGGCATTAACGCAAAATTGATCAGCCTGGATCAATACAGGCTTACAGATCTACCAAAGGAAGAATATTTTCTAACGGTCATCAGCACCCAGGGAGAAGGCGAACCACCTGAGGCTGCTAAAAAATTTTATGACCATATCCATAACAATGGTTTTACCCTGGAGAAACTAAAATACAGTGTGCTTGCACTTGGCGACACATCTTATCCTTTGTTTTGTAAAACTGGCGAAGATATAGATGAGCAATTGAAAAAACTGGGCGGAAGCCGCATTGTAGATATCCAGAAATGTGATATTGAATACGATGAAGATGCCAACCAGTGGTTTGATAAAGTAATTAAAAAATTAGCTGAAACAGGTACGCAAACAACCGCTGTTGCTGCTGCTCCTGCAGTTGCCGATAAAAAAGCAACCGGGAAAAAAGCATACACAGGAACTATACTTACAAATATCAACCTTAACGACAGAGGTTCTAACAAACAAACCTGGCATATAGAAATTGCTGCAGACGATGTAGAATACGAATGTGGTGATTCCATTGGTATTGTTCCGCAAAACGCAGATTTAACCGTTGAAAAAATATTATCGCTTTCTAAGGGCATTAATGCAGGTAAACAGGTTGAATACAAAAAAGAAACGTTTACCATTTTTGATTTGCTTAAATACAAACTGAATATCTCTCACCTTATAACAAACGTTATAAAAAGATATGCAACAATTGTTGGGGTAGAAATTAATGAAACAAAAATGGATCTGCCCGATTTGCTGAAAGCATATCCTGTAAAAGATACTGCACAGTTTGAAGAGGTATTGGGCATATTAAATCCTATTGCGCCCAGGCTTTACACACTGGCTTCCTCTCCCGCTGCGCATAGTGGCGAGGTGCATATAATAGTTGCCAAAGACATATTTACAGTAAACGAAGAAAAAAAATATGGTGTTTGCTCGGCTTTCCTCGGCTTGCAAAAACCGGATACAGCATTAAAGTTCTTTGTTCAAAAAAACAAACGCTTCCGTTTACCTGCGCCTGATAAAGACATTATAATGATTGGGCCCGGAACCGGCATTGCGCCTTATCGTTCATTCCTTGCTGAGAGAGATGCTCTTGGTGCTACAGGAAAAAATTGGTTGTTTTTTGGAGAACAGCATTTTGCTTCAGACTTTCTTTACCAGACAGAAATACAAAACTGGTTTGAAACAGGCGTGCTTACAAAAGTAAACGTTGCCTTCTCCCGCGACCAGCCAGAAAAAATTTATGTGCAACACCGGATGTGGGAGCAAGGAGCAGAATTATACGACTGGATACAATCCGGCGCACACATTTATCTCTGCGGAAAAAAAGATCCTATGAGTATAGATGTTGAACACACCCTACAGGAAATCATTGAAAAGTTTGGTGAAAAAACAAAAGAAGAAGCAAAAGAATATTTTTTACAAATGCAGAATGAAGGAAGGTATTCGGAAGATGTGTATTAGTTGATTGGTTGATCAGTTGATTGGAATTGGGAATTTGTTAATGGGAATTGGGTTTCTATTGTATCATTCTTAATAATGCGCAAATTTCCAATTGAAGTGAAATTCCGAACTAAACCCCAATTACTAATTACTAATTATTACTAATTCTCCGGCAACAGCAAGAATTTAAAGAAATAAAACAATGTCAGATCAACAACATCCCCTCTCTGGTATAGAAAAAATAAAACAAGGTAGCGATGCATTGCGTGGAGAAATTACGCAAAGCCTTAAAGATGAAATTACAGGTGCCATTCGCGAAGGCGACCAGGCTGTGATAAAATTTCATGGCATGTACCAGCAAGATGACCGCGACAGAAGAGAAGAACGTGCAGAAAAGAAATTAGACCGCCTGTATACATTTATGATCCGTTTGCGCCTGCCCGGTGGTGCACTTACTGCAAAGCAATGGATTGCCATGCACGAAATTGCTGGCAAAAATTCTACCGGCGTTATTAAAATTACTACACGGCAAACCATTCAATTGCACGGGCTTGTAAAATCTCACATAAAACCAACCATTACTGCTTTCAGTGAAGCATTGCTCGATTCAATTGCTACCTGCGGAGATATAAACAGGAATGTGTTGTGCAGTTCTCATCCCAAACAGTCACCCTTACACGAACAAGTATTTGGTTATGCAGATAAAATCAGCACCATGCTGATGCCAAAAACCAAAGCTTATTATGAGATATGGCTTGATGAAGAAAAAATTGCCGACAAAAAAGAAGAGGAAGATCCATTATACCAGGACAGGTACCTGCCGCGTAAATTTAAAATTGCTATTGCTATTCCGCCAAACAATGATGTGGATGTATTTACAAATGATGTTGGCCTTATAGCAATTATTGAAAACAATGAACTGAAAGGTTTCAATATTGCTATTGGCGGCGGCATGTCTACCACGCACGGCAACCCTGCTACTTATGCAAGGTTAGGTACGGTTATAGGTTTTGCAAAAGCTGGCGAACAAACAATGAAAGCGGTGTATGAAATTGCAACGGTGCAGAGAGATTATGGCAACCGCAGCGATAGAAAACTTGCCCGTCTTAAATATACAGTTGACAAAGTAGGCATACAGTGGTTTAAAGAAGAAGTAGAAAGACGTGCCGGATTTACATTTGAAGAAGCAAAACCATTTACGTTTACAGAGCGCCGTGATTATTATGGCTGGCAAAAAAATGATAAAGGTGTTTGGTTTTATACAGTCTATGTAGAAAGCGGAAGGATTACAGACGATGAACAACAGGCTGTTAAAACTGCATTGCTGGAAGTGGCAAAAACCGGTAAATGTTCTTTCCTGTTTACTGCTAATCAGAACGTAATCATAAGTAATGTTTCGGAACAGGATAAAGAACTCATCAATAGCATACTGGAAAAATTTCAGATTACTGCATATACGGAGAAAACAACTTTAGTTCGCAAAAACGCAATAGCTTGCGTGGCATTGCCCACTTGCCCGCTGGCACTTGCAGAAGCACAACGTTATATGCCAAAGCTGGTGTCAAAAATTGAACCCCTGCTTACAAAATATGGTTTGGCAGAACAGGATATTATTATGCGCATGACGGGTTGCCCCAATGGATGTGCACGTCCCGGGGCTGCAGAAATTGCTTTTGTAGGTACCGCACCTGGTCATTATAACTTGCAGATTGGTGGCGACCGTATTGGCATGCGCCTGAATAAGGTCTACAAAGAAAACCTCAATGAAGCAGCTATCTTAACTGAATTGGATGGACTGTTTAATAGTTATTCTGCGGAAAAAAATGATGCCGAAAGTTTTGGCGATTTTGTTCTGCGCAAAAAATTAGTGACAGCGTAAATAATCAATTTCTATTTATTTGTCATTCCGACGAAAGAGGAATCTGAGAGATTTAGATCATAATGCTTGCAACATTTTTTAGGAACAAACAGCAGTAATTCTATTAAGCATTCTTGCGTCGCACTCTTGTACAGCAGAATATAACTCGTCTGTTCTTTCACCACATAGGATCATAGAAACATAGCCCTCCTCTGTGTAACGCTGTGTACTCGTGCCTCTGTGGCTATTCTTAAATCGCCGGTATTAAAAGATTTTAACCCCCACTCCACTTGATTACCTATAATTTTAACAAAAGCAGGAAAAAAATATTCAATTAGTCTACTAAATAAGTAGAGAATTGCCTATTTTTACTTTTCAATCGTATGACTACAAAACAGGTTTCAGATTCTATTATAATTCCAAATGCAGCACAGGCCGGCAAAAACCACCTGTTCCCTGTATTTTTAAAAATTGAAGAACTGGAAGTATTACTGGTTGGTGGTGGCAAAGTGGGGCTTGAAAAATTAAATGCTATCCTTCAAAATGCGCCTGCTGCTTCAATTCATTTAGTAGCAACAGAAATTTCTGCAGATATAAAAGAGCTGGCAAAAAAATATAAAGGAATTGTTGCAGAAGAAAGGCCATTCCAGGATGCTGATTTAAATGACAAAGACATTGTAATTGTAGCGGTAAATGATAAATCTGTTAGCCAATATGTTCGCATACTGGCCAAAGAAAAAAAGCTATTGGTAAATGTAGCGGATACGCCAGACCAATGCGATTTCTATCTTGGTTCAATTGTACAAAAAGGGGATCTCAAAATTGCTATTTCTACCAATGGCAAATCTCCTACCATTGCCAAAAGAATGCGTGAACAACTGAACGATCTTATACCTGATGAAATTGAAAGTGTTCTTGATAATATGCACACCATTCGCCAGGAACTGAAAGGCGATTTTACAGATAAAGTAAAACAGCTTGATGATTTAACAAGGGTACTTGCAGCAAAGCAAATTACGCTTGAAGAAGTTAATCAGCCCGAATCAAAAAGATGGCCTTCTATAGTTAAATGGTGTTTGCTGGCCTTCTTCTTTATGTTGTTTGGTCATGCAGTATTATCGTATATCCCATTCCATAAAATTATAAGCAGTGTACAGGACATACCCAATCATTTGGATGTACGCCTTTTCGGTATGATGTTGCTTACAGGTTTTATGGCGCAAATGGTTGATGGTTCTATGGGAATGGGTTATGGCACCATTTCTACTGTTTTCCTGCTGGCAATAGGTTTTCCTCCGGCTATTGTAAGCAGTCGTGTACATTCTGCAAGGGTATTTTCAAGTGGTGCATCTGGCTATACACACCATCGTTTTGGAAACATCAATAAAAAATTATTCCGTGCACTGGTAGTGCCAGGCGTTATTGGCGCTATTATCGGCGCTTCGCTGGCTTATTTCGGGCAGGAGTATGCGCAATGGGTACGCATACCACTCAGCTTCTATACTATTTATCTGGGCTACTACATTATTAAAAAAGCATTTAGAAAAAAAACAATTGAAAACAAAGTGAAAGGTGCAGGCTGGCTTGCCTCGGTTGGTGGTTTTATGGATGCGTTTGCAGGCGGTGGCTGGGGTGCATTGGTTACCGGCACGCTTTTATCAAAAAGAAAAAATCCCCGTTATGTAATCGGTTCTGTGTGCCTGGCAGAATTTTTTGTGGTATTTGCAAGCTCGATTACCTTTTTCATATTTCTGAAACATATACCTATAATAGATGTGGCAGGGCTTATCATCGGCGGATTAATAGCAGCTCCCATTGCTGCAAGACTTGTAGGTATTCTTCCTATGAAGACCATGTTCCTCGCTGTGGGCATGCTGGTTATACTTACCAGTACTTTCACCTTGTGGAAAGCATATGTAAAAGTGCTTCCTGAAATTCAGCATTTACTGCATATTTAAGAAACAACAATTTAGCATTATCAAAATAATTAAAAATATTATCCTACTAATTTTGTAGACTTATAAAATCAAATTATCTTCGCCACCTGTTTATCAAAACCAAGTTTTAAATGACAATAAGAAGAATTCCCTCCCAACGATGTTGACAGCCTGCTATATTTAATTAAACTATTTTTTTACGCTATTAGTCTATTAAATTAGTAGACAATTAAACTGAAACAAAATTACCAATGAGAAAGGCTAACGGTCAAATCAGAAAAAAACCAAACATTACTAACTACATGACAAGTTTTAGAAAAATAACAGGCTTACTTATTATATTAACTGCACTTAACTCGTTTACCAATATTGTTTACAGCCAGGAAACCAGCAACCTTATTGAAATTTCAGGAGTGGTAACAGGTGTTGACGGCAAAGAACCATTATCAGATGTAAGTGTACAGGTAAAGGGAACTGTAGCAGGAACGGTTACCAATAAAGAAGGTGCATTTAAATTAAGAACCAAAACAAAACTTCCTTTTACACTGGTGTTTACGTCTGTTGGTTTTAAGCAACAGGAGCTTGAAGTAAAAAGCCTCGGTTCTAACCTGCAAGTACAATTGGCTACGCAAACTATTTTAGGGAATGAAGTAGTTGTAACCGCATCAAGGGTGAGGGAAAGCATTTTAAAATCGCCGGTTGCTATTGAAAAACTAGACATCAGGGCTATACGCGAAGCAGCTGCTCCAAGTTTTTATGATGCGCTTGAAAATGTAAAAGGCGTGCAGATGACAACATCCAGCCTTACTTTTAAAGTACCCAATACACGTGGCTTCAATATTCCAAACAATTTCCGTTTTATGCAGCTGGTTGACGGTGTTGATATGCAGGCTGCAACACTTGGTGTTCCGCTTGGCAATGCCATCGGCCCCACTGAACTTGATATTGCCAGTGTAGAAATCACGCCCGGCGCAGCATCTGCATTATATGGTATGAATGCTATTAACGGCATGGCCAACCTGCTTACTAAAAGTGCTTTTACCTACCAGGGCCTTAGCATTTATCATAAAACCGGTGTTAACCATGTAGACGGAATTGATCATTCCCCCAGCGTACTAACGGAGTCGGCTGTACGCTATGCCAAAGCCTGGCGCAAATTTGCTTTTAAAGTAAACTTTGGCTACATGCAGGGTACGGACTGGCGTTCTAACACAAGGCTTGATCAGAATACAAATAACCTGAAAAGCGCCAACCCCGGCTTTCCTGCACTGAACGGCGCTGCCAATGCAGCTTTTGACGGATGGAATAAATATGGTGATGATGCACTGGCTGGAAGCAATATTGTTTCGCTAAGCGGCCTTACGATTGATGGAAAAGCAAACCAAACACTAAGAGTAGCACGTACAGGCTACTGGGAAACAGATCTTGTAAGTCCGAAAGTGAGCAACCTTAAATTTGATGCGTCGCTCAATTTCAGGCTTAGCGAAAAAGCCGAGCTTTCATATTCTTATCGTGTTGGTGAAATGAGCGGTGTATTTCAGCGTGGTAATAAAATTCGCCTTGATGGTGTTGTTGTACAAAATCATCATCTTGAGTTGAAAGGAAATAATTTTGTTATCCGCAGCTATGTATCGTTAGAAAATACTGGTAACTCATATAATGTAAAGCCCCTTGCAGACAATATGGATTTGTATAGCGGTGGCGCAACAGATACAAAAACAGCTACAAGCTGGGGCACCAAATATAAAAACGCTTTAAACGGTTATGCTGCTGCCAATGGTGGTTCATTAACTTCTGATAATCTCGCCGCAGCCAATGCCTATGCACGTGAACAGGCAGATGCTAGTCGCGTTAAACCTGGAACACCAGAATTTGACGCATTGAAAAACACAATCATTGGCATTAATAACTGGGATATAAAGTCAGGTTCAATTCCTAATGCACCAGCAACAGGGGGTGCTGCATTGTGGCAAAAAAGCCGTTTGTTTCATGCAGAAGGCCAGTGGGATTTAAGCAGTAAGATAAAAGTGTTTGACCTGCTGGTTGGCGCAGATACACGCATTTACGAAGTAATACCAGATGGCAATAACTTCGTTGACTTCTCCCGCCCTATTGCCGACAGAAATACCCCATTAAAAGATGGCAGCTTTGGTAATAACATCTACTATAAAAAATTTGGTGGTTTTGCACAGGTTACAAAAACATTTTTTGATGAGCGGTTGAAATTGTTTGGTTCATTGCGTTACGATTACAACCCTGAATTTGATCCTAAAATAACACCAAGACTTGCGGCCGTTTATACTGTAAACAAAGTGCACAATTTCCGTTTCACTTTCCAGAATGGATATCGCTTTACCGCTTTGTTTGAAGCATTATCTTACGTAAATAACGGAAGGGTAAAACGTGTAGGCAGTCTTCCTTACATTAATGAAGGGCTGGGCTATCTTGAAAACAGTTATACGCAAAGTTCTGTTATCAACTTTAATGCTGCAGTAAGTGCACAAGGCAATACAGATGCAGCTGCATTGGCTAACCGCAATTTGTTGCAGGTTGCCAATTTGCCAAACGCATCTCCAGAAAAAATAACTTCTTTTGAAGTTGGTTATAAAAGTGTTTTGCTGAATAATAAACTGGTTGTTGATATAGATGCTTACATCAACACTTACAAAGGCTTTCTTGGCCAGGTGCAGGTATATGTGCCAACAGGAGAAACTGTAGGTTCTGATGCTTCTGTTCTTGCAATGCTTGACAGGAACCGCGATGCAACTTCTGCAACAAGTACAACTGCTGCCAGCAAGGGGCAAGACAGGTACCGGGTATATACAAACGCAAAAAATACGTATCACAATTTTGGGTCTTCGCTCGGTGTTACCTACAATTTTTATAAAAAATACACCATTGGGGGAAATGTAAGTTTCAATAAAATGAAGACGAACACCAGTGATGATATTTTTGTAACCGGTTTTAATACGCCACAGTGGAATACCAATATTTCATTTGGCAACAGGGAAGTTGTAAAAAATGTTGGCTTTAATGTAGTATGGAAATGGCAGGATAGCTTTTTGTGGGAAAGTCCTCTTGTAACCGGAAACATAGCCGCATACAGCACTATAGATGCACAAATCACCTATCGTGTGCCAACTGCTAAAGCAACAGTGAAACTTGGTGGTGCAGATATTTTTAATAACCGCTACCTGCAATATGCAGGCGGCCCAACAATTGGTGCGCTGTATTATGTAGCCGTTACTTTCGACGGATTGTTCAACAAATAATTAACGAATTTTAATAGAATTAAAACGCCTGCATAAACAATGCGGGCCTTTTTTTTAATTTCTTTGCAACATGAAAAGAACCCTTCTTATTATTTGCCTGCTGGCAGCAGGCCATGTTATGCTTTATGCCCAAACTACTAAAAGCACTGAGCATGTGCAACAAATATGGCTTGGCTATTTAAACCAAACCCGTTTTAGTAATAAATGGGGCATGTGGACAGATCTTCACCTTCGTACAAAAGATGATTTTACCAATAACTTTTCCCAGGCTATTATAAGACTTGGCCTTACTTATTATATTAATGACAACACGAAACTGACATTGGGCTACGGCAATATTTTTATTTTTCCGGGGGATAACCATAGCCAGGTAACACGTCACGAACACCGTCCCTGGCAGCAGATACAGTGGCATACAAAGTATACGAAGACACGCATGATGCAATGGATAAGGCTTGAAGAAAGATACAGGCAAAAAGTTTTGAACGATTCAACAATTGGTGAAGGTTATAATTTTAACTGGCGCCTGCGTTATAATATCTGGTACGAAGTGCCATTTGTTAAAGATGGTGCTGCGCCAAAAAGCTGGTCGTTTATTCTTAATGATGAAGTGCATATCAACTTCGGTAAAGAAATCGTTTATAATTATTTTGATCAAAACCGCTTCTTCCTGGGTTTTAAATACCAGTTTTCTAAAACCAGTAACATACAGGCCGGCTATACAAATGTTTTTCTGCAATTAGCTGCAGGCAATAAATACAGGAATATAAATGGCGCAAGAATTTTCTTCTTTCAAAATTTTGACTTAAGAAAGAAAGCGAAATAAGCTTATTTTATTTTTTCCTCCTTTAAATGTATTTCTACATCCTGTTTACCCATTGTACCATTTATATTCATACTGGCATTAGCATGCAGGTTTGAAATACTTCCGGAAAGTGTATCATGCATGGATGCGGGATATCTCCATGCAACACTCAACTTTTTTGTTTGTTCATTAAAACGGTAATTCCCAATTAATCTTTTGTTTTGGTCATTGTATTCAAATATGCAATCGCCATTCTGGTCAAAATAAACTACTGACAATACACTGTCTTTGCATAAAGAAGAATTTATTTTCTGACCATTAATGCTCAAATCGGTTACTGCATACCTGCCATACAAGGAAGGGTTGCTTTCGGGAAAACGATATGTTGCAACAAGTGCAACCGGAATAAATATAGCTGAATACCGTAAAATATTTTTAGTTGACCCGTTTTTGAAATTAACAGATGGCAAGTTGCTTTTAACCTTAAAGAAGAATGCATACAACATTTTGTATTCAGTAAAGAGAAAATACAATAAAGCTACCAGCAAAATGATTGCATGTATAAGCTGGCCAAAATCCATGTCGTAAAAATAATTTAGGAGGGTAATATTAATCATAACTGGCAGCAAAACAAATACACCAACTAGCTTTGTTCTGCTAAACAATAATAATATAGCACCAACAACCTGGCTTGTGCCGAGAAATATTACAAAACCAAATGAATGGGCGAAATAAGCAAACGTAAGATCCTGCCCGGAAAGATTACTAAATGGGAAATCTAACAAACCCAGTGGCATTGAAAATTGCAGGTGAAAATATTTTTGCAGGCCAAACATAATGAGATCAAAAGCAACACCGTAACGAATAACAGCTTGCCAAAAGGCCATGCTTAAAGAAGCTTTACCCACATCTTCGTTTTTCTGAAATGCCCATTTAAAAGCGTAGAATAAAGCAATTAATAAAATAAGTGCAGTAAGCGTAAAAATAACTGGCGGGCTTATCCATCTTAAAAAAAATCTCCCTGCAATTCTAACAAATGTGGCGGCACAAACTAATCCAGCTATAAAGCAGACAATAAATTTTTGAAAACCTGGTATATGCATCAAAATAGATTTAGGACTATTGATTAAAAAATCAACAGATTCCATAAATCATATTGCATACGCGGAACAGGCCTGAAAGGCCTCAATAATAATAGCCACGGGTTTCACCCGTGGCTATTGAAATCCACAATCATAGCAACCCTGAAGGGGTTGATTATTAACTTTGATATTTATTCAACCCTTGCAGGGTTGATTGGTTTATTGTTACAGCCGCCATGGGTTTTACCCATGGCTATTGAAAATTTATCCCTTCGGGATAATTACTATACACAGAAATAGATTTATACACCAAGGTTAATCAATAAACATTGTATTGCTAATGTATGACGCATTACGCAGTTTTAAACAGGCCTGAAAGGCCTGAACAATAATAGCCACGGGTGAATCTCATGGCTATTGACATCCACAATCATAGTAACCATGAAAGGGTTGAATAAAATGGAAGCCTATGCCTGCGAGCTTAATATAGATATGCTGTACAAGTGAGTGACACAACAATGATGCACAGTACTACAAGTGCTGGTTCACTTACAATTCTTCTTTCCGAAACATAGCTTTTGTACAGGTAGCTGTGATGCCTCCTGCGCCGGCATAACAAAGAAAAGAAGGATGCTACTTATATCACCCCACCCATATGTGGATCGGTAAAACTATTCTCTCCTGTTTCTACATGGCCTGCATATCGCTTTTCAAATGTGGTATTGCCTTTTACCCTTACGGTAAAATCGTACCAACCATGTGTTTTAGAAAGATCAAGTATTAAAGCAGATTTTTCATTTGATTCGCCGGCTTTGAGTGCTATTATACGTTGACCGGTTTTATATGCATTGTCTGTAATTTCAACAACAAGTCCGTTGTTAGCTGTATTTGCCAAAACAAGAGATAAATTTCCAGTAAACTTGTTGCTGCTGATTTTATTCTTTGCATAACCAACCGAAACACTTAGCAAAGGATCATTAGCATTTCCTTTAAACTCCCTGAAGAAACCATTGGGCCCGTGCAGGCTTATATGATAGCTATTGCCGGAAAAATCTGCTATATCCCAACTATCTGAAAGTGTATCTCCGGCAGCAGCAGCATAGTTTCTAATACTTACATTTTCTCCCGTATATGCATACACGTAAAAAGGAGAGCCTGAAGATTTTTCTGCGAACATATTTTTACCAGCAGAAAATTTTATTTCAACTGATTTTTTATCATTGCTTAACCCGCCATCAGCATACAATTCATAAGGAATAGCACAGGCAGGACGTATGCCTTTCTCCTGCACCGGCATTGCATCTCCAACCGGCATTCGTTTATTAATAGCAGCTATTGTTTCGGCCTGCAGTGGCCGGTAACCTGAAGGATCTTTTTTAAACTTAGCATTGTACACACTCTTTACAAAACTCTTTTTATCTACAAAAGTTGGCAAAGGAATTTTTTCACCGTCATATGGCTTGAATACCGAAGAGAGATCTCCGCAAACTGTGCGGCGCCATTGCGAAATATTTGTTTCCTCAATTTTTTTATTGAATTTGTTGCTCAAAAATTTTTCGATAAACTGAATGATGGAAGTATGATCAAAAACCTGCGAACAAACCGCTCCGCCCCTGCTCCAGGGAGAAGCAATAACAAGCGGCACACGATAGCCTAGCCCTATTGAACTTTCCCGGGAATGTTTTTCATCATACTTTTTCATGTCTTGTGCCAGGGTAACGTATTCAACAGGTGAATTGATCTTATCTGAAACAAAACCAGTTTTTTTATCTGCGGGATTAGGTGCGGTAAATGGCGGCATATGATCGTAATAGCCATCGTTCTCATCGTAACAAAGAATGAAAATAGTTTTCTTCCACACTTCTGGTTTCTTTGTAAGAATATCCATTACTTCGGAAACATACCATGCACCATACCAGGGTGCGCCGGGATGATCGGAAAAATTTTCAGGGCTTACAATCCATGAAACACTAGGCAGACTACCATTGTCAACAT
Source organism: Chitinophagaceae bacterium (assembly GCA_044227095.1). Lineage (GTDB taxonomy): Bacteria > Bacteroidota > Bacteroidia > Chitinophagales > Chitinophagaceae > JACMLD01. The sequence continues at coordinate 4,654,775 of JBGAFV010000001.1, forward strand.
CATTCCTGAACTGGTGCAACACATCACCTTTGGGGACTTTCATTTCTCTTGTTGCAGTGCCGTCTGTGTACACAAAAGTTTCAAGCTGACGATAATGCACATCTTTATTGTTTATGCTGAATGCTTTCTGGTGCAGGTTCTTCTCACGTTGCGATAACTTCTCAAAATTCTCTGCAGTATATTTCTTAACACCCTCCTTCGCCCTGGTTAACCATTTCTCTTTATCATTGATATCGCCCTGTATTTTTTTGTATTCGGCTGAACCTGCGTCGGCTGTTTTTAATTTTTCTTTTAGCGCAGCTATTTCACCCGGAAGTGTTATAATCAATTTGCTGATATGATTGCGGTAGGATTCAGCAAAAAATACATTGTATTGAGAAAAGAACTCAATAGGGTTATCCGTAAAATTAGAAAGCCATGCATCTTCATCTCCGTTTAACCCGGAAGCAAGACTGATTTCGTTTTGATATATCTTCCATGAAATACCGTTTTCTTCCAGCCGTTCAGGAAATGTAGGCCAGCTTGCGGGTATAAAATGATCAACATCTTCATTACGTACATGGGCAAACGAATTTTCATTTGCTTCCGGCCTAACAGTACCCGTCCATAAATACAGGCGGTTAGGTGTAGTACCCGTAAGTGATGAACAGAAATTTTGATCACAAACAGTAAACGCATCTGCCAGTGAATAATAGAAAGGAAGATCTTCGCGGTTATAATAGCCCATGGTTAATGGAACTTTTGCAAAACCTTTATGTCCGGATGGTTTTGCTATTAGCCATTTATCGTGTTTGCCGCCATTTCCTGCATCTACCTGGTTGCCCCAGGAATGCGGTAAAGAACCAAGCCATGTAGCATTGGTATCTTTTATGTTTAAACGAAAAGGTGCAAAGGTTTCTCCTTCAGCATTTTTTTGCAGCCATACCAGGTTTTTATCCTGCTTTACAATTGCCCTGGGATCATTAAACCCACGTACCCCCTGCAATGTTCCGTATGTGTGATCAAAAGAACGGTTTTCCTGCATCAGTATCACTATGTGTTCTGCATCCATGTATGTAGAGCCCACAGCAGGATTAATAGCCATGGCCTTCATAACGGATTCTGGCAAAACGCCAGCCAGGCCTGCACCCCCAGATAACATTGCAGCTTTTTTTATAAACTCCCTTCTTGTATCCATATTGAATAATATTGTTCTTTCAGGATTTAACTGTAAATATCAAGCACAGTCATTAGATGCTGAAATTAATAAATTGTTATAATATCGCTTAAAAAAAATCGAACCGGCATATGGCCAAATCTTATTACTTTGTATGGTTGTAAATAGAAATCAATGAAACCGATATTACTTTCACGTATGCATTTGCGTTATATTGTTGCTGTACTTTTTAGTTGTCTTATTGCGCAGCAATCAGTTTACGCCCAGCAAAAAATAAAAAAAACAGTTTTTATTATAGCAGATGGCATTCCTTCTGATGTAATAGAAAAACTGGCAACTCCCAATTTGCAGGCAATTGCAAAACAGGGTGGCTATACCCGTTCTTATGTGGGTGGCGTAAAAGGCACTTACAATCAAACGCCAACAATATCTGCCGTGGGATACAATAGTATACTGACAGGAGTTTGGGTTAATAAGCACAATGTATGGGATAATGATATTGCAGCACCCAATTATAACTATTCAACAATTTTTCGTTTGTTAAAAGAACAATACCCAAATAAAAAAACAGGTATTTTTTCCAGTTGGGAAGACAACCGCACAAAATTGGTGGGTGATAACTTTGCAGCTACAGGCAATATAAAAGTTGATTATACTTACGACGGACTTGAACATGATACAGTAAATTATCCGCACGATAAGAACAGTAATTACATGAGCAATATTGATGAAAGTGTTACGCATAAAGCTGCTGAAGTGATTCGTGAAAAAGCACCGGATCTCTCATGGGTATATCTTGAATATACAGATGATATGGGGCACAAACATGGCGATAGCCCCGAATTTTACAATGCCATTAAACTGGCAGATAAACGCATTGGCTATATCTGGGAGTCTGTTAAATACAGGCAACAACATTTTAATGAAGAGTGGCTGATAATTGTAACAACAGATCATGGTCGTGATTCTGTTACTGGCAACGGCCATGGGGGACAAAGCTCACGTGAACGTGCAAGCTGGATTTTTACCAATGCAAAAAAACTTAATCAACAGTTTCATGCGCCACAGTCATCCGTAACCGATATCATGCCTTCTGTTGAAAGGTTTATGAACATTACCCCAGCAAGGGATAAAGCTTTTGAGATTGATGGCTTACCTTTTATTGGAAGCCTTTCTTTTATAACACCACAATTTAAATACAACGACAACCAGTTGCAAATTACATGGCAGGCGATTGATAACACTGGCCCGGTAAAAATATGGCTTGCGCTTTCCAACAATTTTAAAACTGGTGGCAAAGATGAATACGTATTATTGGGAACTGTTCCGTTGTCTGCACAAAAAGCAAGCTTTAATCTTTCAGGAAAGCCATCTTCATTTTATAAAATTGTACTGGAGGCGAAAACCAATTCAGCTAATTATTGGGTGGAGAAAAAGTAATCGTTATTGCGAATTGCTATGAAATTGATTTGCGTTACAACGAATAACGGCGATGAAGCAATCCCGACTTAAAACTGCAAGCTTCTTGATAAAATAAAAACAGGTTGCTTCACCGCGTAGGATTGATTTATTGCAAATTGTTATTGCGGCTCGCAATGCGTTGTATAATTTCCAAACATGCCCTGCTGTTATGATAAGGGCATTTCCATAAACCAATTTTATCTTTGTCTTTCATTATAGAATAATCAGCTTCTACTCCCCAGACCCATTCTCCATATTGCTTATCAAGAATGTATTTTCTTGTAAACGCCCAGCTATTAAGCGACAATCGCAGATACTTTTCATTACCACTTATCTCCCAGGCGTTATAAAAGCCAATCATTGCTTCTGCCTGTGGCCACCAATGCTTTTCTTTAATCATTATATGCTGCTGCGTATCAAATTCATACCATAAACCTCCATCTAAATCTACACCTTCAATTGCAGCATGGGTAATCAATAATGCATAATCTTTCATCTTATTCACCCAAAAATCATCTTTAATTATTTCGGCGCATTGCTGCAACAGCCAGGCAGCTTCAATATCATGACCATAAGAAATTACATCAGGTTTTGCTTTCCAGTGCTCATCAAAAAAGAGCAGCAAATGACCGGTATTTTTATCAATCATGTATTTGTCAAAGACTTCCAGCAGTTGCACAATTCTCTTGCGAAGCAAATCATCAGGCCATTGTTTATACAGGTTGGCATATGCTTCAATGATATGAAGATGCGTATTCATGGTTTTCTTTTCATTGGCATCTTTTTCACTTAAACGCAAATCGCCCAATGGCTGCCAATCCCTGTCAAATGCTTCGTAATAGCCTAATTTTTGTTCATCAAAACTTTTAGCTTCAATTAAATTAAAAAGCTGAATAGCATGATCAAGTACAGACGGCAATTGTACTGCTTTATAATACTCGCTTATGCCATAGAGATAAAATGCAATTCCATACACCTGTTTACGACTATTCAGCATATTGCCATTGCTGTCTACAGACCAATAAGCACCATCATATGTTTTGTCTGTGAAGTAATCAAGAAGATATTGATATGCCCTTTGTGCAATTGCTATATATTCATTTTGCCTGGTAAAATTGAAAGCAGCAGAAAAAGTCCATAAAATGCGGGCATTTAATACAAGTCCTTTTGGCGAATTATCATCAATGGTATTGTTATTACTAACACTGCCATAAAATCCACCGCGTTTATTATCTATACTATTTTTTATCCAATATTGCAGAATATCATTCAATTCATCCGTTAGTTCTTCAGCATATTTTTTCAATTCACTCATTGCACCTGATTTTCAATCACCGCTACATTTAATAACAACATACCAGTGCTATTTTTTATCAATAACAATAAATACAACTCCTCTTGCAGGTACATTAACCCTTATGCCGTTAGCAGTAACCGCAGAATTAGCTTTAAGAGTTGCATAATCTGCAGGGCCACCTGCTACACCAGAAGGCCCGCTGCCATTTACCAATACCTTTCTTGAAAATTCACCATTATCGTTACTGCCTTCAAGACTATACCAGTAAAAGCGGGTGCCCATGCGGAAATTTTTCATTTTTACTTCAGTTGCCTGTGCAATACCCGCAGTGTTAACAAGAATAACATTTGCCTCACCAGAAGAAAAAGTGGAAGCATAAGCTTTTAAAGAAGGGTTGCCACTGTTCTCTGCTGAAACCAATCTGTCGCCCATCATTTTTTGCATAAAATACAAATAGTAAAACGATGGCCTTGGGCTCCATTTGTCAACGCCGGGTTCATCGCCTGCGCTAAATAAGCCATGGTCATCACCGTTACTCCAACCGTTTAGCAAATCCCAACGGGCGGCCATTCCGTACTTATTTTTTAGCGATTCACTTATAACCAATGTTGCAAAAACGCCGCTTACATTAGATACCTGCTGTTTTGAAGTGTTTGATGTTATGTTCCATTCATCCATTGCAATGGGCTTAATGGCAGAACCGTTAGCCTGGAGCGTTTGTGTTATATATTTAAGCATTGTTGATGGCTCTGTAAGTGCACTGCCAAGTATTACATCTGTATTGGCATTTGTCTGATAAGGCGTAAAATAATTGTGCGCTACGTAAAAATCTGCTTTACCATTAACAGCCGGCATCATACCTTCATTCCATGTTTTACGTGTATTAGTTTGCCAGGCTTCCGGTGCAGGCGCTTCTGCAGTAACAGCGCCGATATAAATTTTCGCCCCAATTTCTGCAGCAGCTTTTTGCATTGAATCTACAAACACTTTAAAATGCTGTCCGTACAATGCGCCAGTTAAAAATTCTGGCTGACCATCTTTATTGGCTGATACGTCTATGCGATAGCCCCACTCCCAATTGCCATAGTTTTCATTTCCTATTTCCCATAACTGTGTACGGCCATTATCATACCTTACCCAATCTGCGGCAAGATGCGCAGCTGCAGCAACAGGATTTGCACCAGTGCCATAACGTGCATAGCCATAGTTTATAGTAATAATCCCTTTGTTGTTTGTTTTCTGCAACATGCTATAGTAATCATCAAGGTTGCACTGCCAGTTATAATTTGATTTGCCATAGGTAAAAGATGAAGCTTCTTTAGTGCCATCATCTTTTGTAAACATAACAGGAGCATCAGCCGGCTTTACATCTTGTTGTGCATTCCAGAAATAGGCATCGCTTGCACTTCCGCCCGGAAAACGAATAATGTGTGGACGAAGATTAGTAATAGGCGTAAGAAATTTTGACTCTGCAGAAACAGGCCCCATCCACCATACACCATTATGTCCAAAAATTGACAACGGGATTTTAGTAATGATATTTGATGCATCTGCAGTAACCGTATTTACAATACCACCAGCAACCGCTGTTTCTGTATAAGAAAGAGCAGTAAATGTTTTTGATTGCCAGTCATCAAGAAAAAAGCCAATGGTATTTGCAACTGAAGGATCAACTGCGGGTGCAATTGCTGTGTCTCCGGGTGGTGTTACTGGTGGTGTAGTTGTGCTGTTGCTTTTGCTGCATGAATAAATACTAACTGCGAGGCAAACAGGTACAATTAAAGCCGACCTTAAACTATATAATCTCATCTGTTATTTTATTTTTTTAGTTTTCAACGGCAGGGATACTTTTCGGTGATGCTTCTGCTTTGCTTTCATTTCTTTTTATCATACCAATAATGGTGTCAACTGATTTGGCAGAAGTAAAACCATCTTCAGGTGTGTTCATTACATAATCCAGCAACTTGTCTATTGTAGTAGTAGCTACATGCAAACGTGTATCTGAAGAAGCGTAATAAATAAACACCCGTTGTTCGTCGTCAACAATCCAGCCATTGCTAAAAACGACATTAGACACATCGCCAATACGCTCCTCTCCTTCCGGCGCTAAAAAATAACCCCCGGGTTTGTAAATCACTTTTGTGAGATCTTCCAGATCGGTTACAAACATATATAGTACATATCTTAAACCGGCAGCGGTATTGCGCACACCGTGTGCAAGATGCAGCCATCCTATTTTTGTTTTTACTGGTGCAGGGCCAGAACCATTTTTTGCTTCGTATACGGTGTGGTATATTTTTCTGTCTACAATTACTTCTTCGTTTATAATTGCATTGGTTATAGATGCTGATAAACCAAAGCCAATACCGCCACCATTACCCGCCTCTATAAAACCATCCTGCGGCCGTGTATAAAATGCATATTTGCCATGTACAAATTCGGGGTGCAAAACCACATTGCGCTGTTGCGGAGAAGATGTTATAAGATCTGGCAGCCTTTCCCATTTTTTAAGATCTTTTGTGCGTGCAATACCACATTGTGCAATAGCAGAAGACTGATCGCCGGGTTTTGCATTAGGATCACGGCGTTCTGTACAGAACAATCCATATATCCATCCATCTTCATGCTGCACAAGGCGCATGTCGTAAATATTCGTATCCGGGTTTTCTGTTTCCGGCATTTCTACCGGGTAATCCCAAAATTTAAAATTATCAATACCATTATCGCTTTCTGCTACAGCAAAAAAAGATTTGCGATCGTTACCTTCTACCCTTCCTACAACAATGTATTTATTGTTCCATTTTATAGCACCGGCATTCATTACAGCGTTTATGCCAAATCTTTCCATCAGGTAGGGATTGCTGTCATAGTTCAAATCATACCGCCAGAACAAAGGTGCATGACCTGCGGTAAGAACTGGATAAATATAGCGGTCGTATATACCATTGCCCGGGCCAGCCTGTTCGTTGGCGCGGCTAATCAATTTTTCTTGTGCAGCCCTTAATAATGCTAACCTCTTTTCAAAATTTGTCTTCATCATATTTTTTTTATACTTCGTAGGATATTGCAAGTTTATTATTCAGCCAATTGTTTTAATCTTCAAGTTTATCCCACCATGTTTTCTTCAATATTATTATAATCAATGCCAGAACGACAATTGTAATTAATAGTGGCAGCTTTAACCATAATACAACATACATTGGCAATATGGTAAGGCAAAGCTGTGCTATAATACCAAGTGCCACATTAAACATATCCAGTTTAAACCGCTTGTTGCCTACAAAAGAAGGATCATCTGCTAGTACCAGCTTATGAACTGGCTTCCAGAAACCCCAGGGCTTTACTGTTTTATAGAAAGACTTTAGTACGTCAATATCGGTTGGCTCTGCTGCATATGTTCCCACAAAACAACCTGCCAGCGATGCTATAAACAGCACAGGGAAATAATACAGCAGTTTTGAACCATCAATAAAATGCGAAAAGACAAGCGCTGCTGCAATTCCCACAAACATTCCATAAAAAAATCCATTTGCATTAAAACGCCACCAATACCACTTCAGCATATTTGCGGCAATATAACCGCCATACAATGCAGAAACAATCCATTGAAGTATACTGTTTACATCTGTTGCAAAAAAGCCCAGTATAATACCTGTTATAACAACCAGCACACCCATCAGATAGTTCATGGCAATAATCTTCTTAGTTGTTGCATTAGGGTTTATATACTTCAGGTAAATATCGTTTACTATATAAGCCTGTGCAGCATTTAATGTACCGGAGAAAGTTCCCATAAATGCGCCGAGTAAACCTGTAAGAACTAATCCCATAATACCAACTGGCAGAAAATTATTAATAGCGCCGGGCAATATCCTTTCAAAATCAGTTCCACTATTGCCATCAGAAAGGTTTAGTTGTTTATAGTATAGCAAAGCCAGCACAGTTAAACCAATAATCATAGAATACCTGATAGGTAATAGCACAATGGATACAAAGCCTGTCATTTTAGATGCTTCTTTTGGCGATCTTGATGACAATACTTTCTGCATATCATAATTTGGCGCAGGGCCCGCAAGACTTGCAAATATTCCCTTGCACAGCATCATCATAAAGAAAATACCAAACAAGCCATATCCGTCCTTATTAATTTTCGTGTTAGCATCATCAACTATACCCGACCAATCAAGACCAAGGTTCCATCCAAAGAATGGATTTGTCCATCCATGCGGTGTATTAAGCTGATGCCCTTGCAGGTTTATCATTGCAATTACAGCAATTGCAATACAACCAACAGTCATTATTGCATACTTAATCACGTCGCCCAATACAATACTGTGCATACCGCCAAGCACAGAATAAAACATGGCAAACAATGAAAAAATGATTCCATAAAAGTGCGCAACGTATTGCGGCGCTATATAAAAAGGAACATAATCTTTAACATACTCCCAGGGCACAAATATTTCAATAAACTTTCCGAGGCCAATAAAACCGTATGCCATAAAACCCAGGCAACCGAGCAATGCAAACACAACAACAATCGTATGAGAACCGGTTACGCCTTTGCCCACTTTTCCAAACCTTGTGGCCAGCCATTCTGCCCCCGTATTTGCATTGGATCGCCTTAACCATTTTGCCAGGAACATCATATTAAATACCTGGTTAAACACCGGCCATAACCACGGAATCCATATGCTTTTCATACCGTATACAAAACACAATGAAACCATCCACATGGTTCCGCTTATATCAAACATATCGCTGGCATCACTTAACCCAAGCATATACCAGGGCAAAGATTTACCTCCCAACAGATAGCTCTCTTTATTTTGTTTTGCTTTTTTCCTGAACCAAAAACCTAATGATAACATCAGGATGAGGTAAAGTACAATGGTAGCAATGTCAATAAAATGTAATTTCATGCAGTGGTTTAAGCAATCGTTATCTTTCCTGTTTACACAAAATAAAACACTTCAATTTGTTTTCTTTACCACTACGCTAATCACTTCATTCAAACTTTTCTTTACAACCCTGTTGCCTGGTTTTATTTACTGTACAGCTTTTCTTTGGTTATATCTTTCTGAAACAATGTTTTTTCATTCTTATAAAACAAGTTAAAATCAGTTGCCGATGGCTCTCCTTTAAACGGCATATAATATTCATAATGTCCCTGCGGTGTTTTACCAGAATTGCGCCAGGCCAGTGCATAAGAAATCTTATGATTGCCTATTGCCGGCAGCAAAGTGCTTGTCCACCATGTGCTGTCTGGCAAAGCACCATATCCAAATTCTGTAAGTGCAGGAATTTTATTTTTTTGTGCCCCAAGCTTCTCCAGTATCGTAAGACTTTTATCCATCTCCCGGATAAACATTGCATTGTCTTTTCCACGCTGGTAAATATCAAAGCCAATTATATCTACCCATTCATCGCCGGGATAACGTTCAAGATATTCTTCTTCAGTAGCAAACCGATCTGTATTGAAAGCATACAACAGGTTATGTACATTTTTTGTATTGCGCAAATACGACTCAGTAAACTGGTATAATTTTTTTAGCTCATCGGGAGTGCAATTATTTTTTCCCCACCAAAACCAGCTTCCGTTCAGTTCATGAAAGGGACGAAAGATAACCGGTATGGCCTCACCATTTTTCCCTTTTAAATCAAGCATAAAACCAGCAAGCTTATCAAGCCAGCTTTTATATACATCATGTTTTGCACCGCCAGGTAAAATAGCAGCAACTGTTCCGGGAGTGGCGTCCCATGCGGATTTGCCGGTTACCGCATTTGTAAAATGCCAGCTAATTGTTATGACACCTCCCCTTTCATAACCCGCAGCTATAAAATGTTTCATTTTATTAAAAGGAACGCTATCAAGGTTTATCGCACTATCCAGTTCAAGATGCCCAAGTTCCCAACCATACACTCCAGGATAATCACCAGTTACATCTTTTATATCGCTTCTGCCATCAATGTACTTCCAGTTTACACCATAGGCCAAATCATCCTGGTGGCCAATCATGTAACCCTTTACTAATAATTTTTTTAGATTGTTATAAAGACGAACAGTTTCTGGTGTTGCCTGCTTATCGCAAGGCAGATCCTGCGCAAAAACGGAAGATTGCAAACATAGCAATAGCAACAGTAATTTTATTCTGCTCATCGTTAGGTGGCGTACAGGTTATAAAATACAAAAAAATGCGCTTGTTGAGGAGAAAAGATGGGCCTGTAAAAATATGACGACAATGCTTATCCTCTCACATGGCAACAACTAAAGCAAATTTAAATTTATTGCCCTACGAAATGCTAATACTTTTTTACCTTTATCTTATACTATTTACCTTAAGCCAGTAGAAAATCTATTCTGAGTTCCTTTATTCTCTTAGGGAACCGCTTTCACGAAAGAAAATATAAAATATTGTACTATTTTTACCAAGCCTTATACAATTTCATATTGCCGGCTTGTATAAACACGGTTGCCAACACTGCCATATGCTAAAAAATACTTTAAAAGAAATTACCCCTTTAACGCAGGCTGATTGCTTTACGCTCTTTTCCAGGTTGAAAAGTGATTTTGATTTTCCGCTTCATTATCACGAAGAGTTTGAACTCAATTTTATCAGCAATGCAAAAGGCGCCAAACGTGTTGTTGGCGATCACATGGAAGAGATTGAAGACATGGAACTTGTTCTTGTTGGCTCCAATCTTATGCATGCATGGTTTACGCACAAATGCAAAAGCAAAGACATCCATGAAGTAACCATACAATTTCACAAAGATCTTTTTGACGAAAAATTATTGCGCCGCAACCAACTGAGTTTTATTAGAGCAATGTTCGATAAATCATCCCGTGGTATTTCTTTCTCCAGCGAAACCATTAGCCAGCTTGCACCAAGAATACTGGCATTAAATAAAAAACACGGGTTCGATTCTGTACTTGAACTGATTTCTATTCTGCATGACCTTTCCACTTCCAGGAATATGCGCATGCTTTCCGATACTTCCTTTACTAATACAGAACATTCTTTTTACAATAGCAGGCGTGTAGAAAAAACAATGGAGCACATTAACCAGAATTTTCACAAATCAATTAAGTTAAGCGAAGTGGCAAAACTGTCTAACATGACCGAAGCCGCCTTCAGCCGTTTTTTCAAAACAAAAACAGGCATGACGTTTATCGATTGCCTTAATGAAATAAGATTGGGCAATGCTTCAAGAATGCTGATAGATACATCGCAATCAATTGCCGAAATTGCATATCACTGCGGATTTAATAATATTTCCAACTTCAACCGCATCTTTAAAAAGAAAAAAGGAACAACGCCAAAAGATTTCCGCGAAAGTTATTCAGGAACCGGAACAAGAATATTTATTTGAAATATTTTTAGCCAGGCATCAATTCAGCTATCAACATTCTTGCGTCGCACTCTTGTGCTGTATATCATTATTCATCCATCGCAATCATTATTGCAATGGGGTTTGCCCATCGCTAATATACATCGCCCTTTCAGGGCTCGTTATATTTACTCGTCGGTTAGTTTCTTCACGCACCAAAATTAAGTTAGCCCTGTAAGGGCGGCATATACTTAGCATCGGGTGCAGCCCGATGCGGCCCCCACCACCATGGTTTGTGTTCCCACGAACCATTCATATTCTAAATTTCGGTGCGTGAAGACACGCACCGAGGCGATCGCAAAAAATTGCTATTTCCAGCCTTTCAACTCTTTCAAATAAACGGTTAATTCAGTTGCTATCTCCTGGTGTTCGGCCAGGTCGGGATGAGAATCACATCCATTGTGAAACCGTTTAGAAAAAAAATAGTGAGATACCAGTTTATCTCCATCACTGTTTACTTTATTTACAATAGCAGTAAGATAACTTTTCGTAACCGCCACCAATTTTTCATCTGCCATAGGACTTGTTAAGCAAACAATATTTGCTTTAGGATATTGCGCCCTTACTTGTTTTATAAAACTCCTGTAATTATCACAAAAAACAGTTGAATCCTGTATGCCATCATTTTGTCCGAGGCAAACCGTTACAACATCGGGCACGTAACTTTTAAAATTCCAGGCAATGCTGTCTTTGCGCATATTTATATTATCAAAAACCTGCGGCATTATAATACCAATATTGCAGCAACTGTGCATCAGCCCAATTCCTGAAACGGATGTAAGATGATATTGCGCATTTAAGTTTCTTGCAGTAACAGCACCATAACTCAAATACGCATTGTGCTGATCCTGCCATACACCTTTGCCACAGGCTATTTCAGACTGATCACTTCCTGTTCCGCAGGTAATAGAATTTCCAATGCATTCAATCTTGTGTGTTGGCTTAGCTGGCAATTGTTTTAATGCAACGCATTTCAATCCTTCAAATTCAATATAGCCGGTGCCAGCTTCTGTGTTTTTGCAAATTACAATTGTATGATCACCTGATGAGCCTGCTGCAACTTCTATTTCATTGTGTTTGGCCGTTAGTTGTAAACGAACTTGCTTTTCATTGTCAACAACAATTTCAATGTAATTGTGCGTATTCGTCCACGGCATTTCATCATTTATAACAACAACAGCTTTGTTTCCGGTAAATTTTGCTTTTACATAAACGCCGGGCATCCAGTAACGCGGCAATTTCTTATTACTAAAATCAATCCGCCCTGTATACTGAAACAACTTATTGTCTGCAGCAAATAACTTTAGTTCGCCGGTTTGTTTTGTTGGGCCGCCTGCGTAAACAATTTGCATTTGAAACAACGCCACAAGGAAATAAAGAAAATATTTATTGCTCATAATTAAATCCAACCTTTTTATTACCTATCATAATTTCAAACGCTCCTGCTTCTGTAACTGTTTTCATTTGTGCATTTACAAAAGCCAGATCATTTTTATCAATTGTAAAGGTAACCGTTTTGCTTTCGCCTGCATTTAAATCAATCTTCTGAAATGCACGCAGGCGTTTCATACTTGGTGTAACAGATGCATAAAGATCACGGGTGTATAATTCAACTGTATGATTCCCGCTTATTTTTCCAGAATTGGTAACAGTCACCTGCACACTAAGTTTAGCATTGCCTTTTAATTTTGTTGTGCTAAGTTTTATATCGCTGTAATCAAAATTGGTATAGCTCAATCCAAATCCAAATGAAAACAAGGGTTTGTAGCCATCCATCGTCATGTTCTCATTAAATATCTCACGGATGTCTTCAGATGGTTTCCTATCATATAAAACCATCTCTCCCATACTGCGTGGATAACTGTAAGGCAATCTTCCGGAAGGATTATAATCACCAAACAAAACATCGGCAATTGCTTCAGCAGATTTTTTTCCACTCCAGTACGCCATTAAAATCCCTTTCATTCCGGGCTCAATACCAGTAATTAACCGCGGCCTTCCTTCACTTAAAACTACTATCACCGGTTTACCTGTAGCAAAAGCCGTTTTGGCAAGTGCAACTTGTTCATCGGGCAATGCAAGATCTACAATATTGCCGGGACTTTCTGCATAAGCATTCTCTCCAAGACATAAGACAATTGCATCTGCATTAACAGCAGCGGTTCTTAATTTTTCTGCGTCATAATTTTCATTTGCATCAAAACCTTTTACAGTTGTTGTAATAACATTGGCTACCCCAAGTTTATCTGTTATCGCCTGCAAAATTGTTTTACTGTCTTTGGGATACCATTGTTCTTCTTTACCCTGCCATGTATAACTCCAGCAACCGTTCAATGCACTAATGCTTTGTGCAGCTGGCCCGGCTACAAGCACTTTACTTGTTTTTGCAAGTGGCAAAATATTATTCTCATTTTTCAGTAACGTCATTGCTTCCCTCGCAGCATCCAGCGCAACCGACTGATATGCGGCCAAACCAAAATTTGGAATAGCAGCAGGTTCTGGATATGCATTTTCCATCAGCCCCAATTTCATTTTCAATATAAGGATACGTTTCACGGCATCATTAATACGAGTGATAGGTACTTCTTTTTTCAGCGCTGCTTCTTTTAATAAATCAGCAAAAGAAAAATCAGAAGGCACCATACTCATATCTACGCCTGCATTTACCGCCAATGCTACTGCAGCTCTTGGTGTAGCAGCAACATTATGCCTTGTATGCAACCGAATAATATCTTCCCAGTCTGACACAATCACTCCTTCAAAACCTAATTCTTTTCTAAGCACATCAATTAGCAAATACTTGCTTGCATGTACGGGAATACCATTTATCTCCCCTGAGTTAACCATAATGGTAGCAGCACCTGCTTTTACAGCTGCTTTAAATTGAGGCAAATAATATTCACGCATTTCCATCTCCGGCATATAAATAGGTGTTCTGTCTTTGCCAGTTCTGGAAGCAGAATAACCAAGATAATGTTTCATAGAACTGGCTACAGCTGTTGGATTGTTCAATCCGTCTTCTTCATATCCTTTTATTGCGGCAACACCCAGCGTTGTTCCTATATAAACATCTTCCCCATAAGTTTCAGGAAACCTTGACCATAATGGCTGGCGTCCGCAATCGAGCACGGGTGCAAAATTCCAGCGAACACCAGATGCACGCAACTCCTTAGCTGTTATTTTTGCTGCAGCTTTTACCAGCTCTGGGTTTCTTGTTGCAGCCATAGCAATACTTTGTGGAAACAGCGTTGCATTCAATGTATACGTTTGCCCGTGAATGCCATCCAAACCATATATCATAGGAATATTCAGGCGGGTCTTTTTTTCTTCATCCTGCAATTGCGTCATAATATTTCGCCACACTTCAGCATCAAGTGCATGTGCAGTTGTATTTAATACAGAACCTACTTTATAATCCACTATTGCTTTTTTTACTGCTACCGGATCAAGTGCGCCATCCGTATTGCCACCACCGTTTTTTGCAACAACAGCCAATGCCACCTGCGTCATCTGCCCTACTTTTTCTTCAAGCGTCATCTTACTTATAATTTGATCTGCTTTTGCAGCTAACGAAGACTGCTGTGCATGCAGCAAGCCTGCATTCATTAGCAATAAAAAAGCTACTGATTGTATATATTTCATCATTGTATTTTTATAAAATTCATAACCAGCCAAATCAAAAACATCAATTCGTTTCGGGCAAGTAATAAAAAAATATCACCGTTCAGTATAAGTTGAAGCAGTGATATTTTTTAAAAAGGTAACAGCATTATCTTAATCCAACATGGTCAATATAAATATTTCCAGACCAGCCTGCAGACTGAAAAATAATTTCAGTTAATGCAGCAGGGTTTCCAATATCACTGATATTAAAACTGTATGTTTTCCATTCTCCTTCCATTACTGTAAACACATATGGACTGCCCCATCCTCCATTTATTACAAGGTTTACATTTTTACCACCGGTGCCAGCAGTACCAAAAACCGAAAATTCTAATTTGGTATAGGCGCTTGTTGCCGGGCCGCCATCGTTATGCAGTGTTATGCCTTCATATCCACCGCTACCATACATAGCTTTAATAGACGTGGTGCCTTGGCGCACAACTTCTGTACTGTTCATATCCCGCCCTGCCCAAGACCAATCCTGGAAACCATTCTTCAAACCATCAGTATAAATAGGATAAGCAAAGTCCGCCAATGGCGGAAGACCTCCTATATAATCAAGCACATCGGATTCTGCAGTAAGCGTTGAATTAAGAACAGAAAATGAAAGCTTTCCTTTTAATGCACCAGCAGGAACTGTTACAACTATTTGCGTTGCAGACTGGCTTACAAATGTTGTTACGGGTGCAGCTACTCCAATAAAAGTTATACCAGTTACAAGATTGAGATTAGTACCTGCAATAGTAAGGTTAACTAAGTGATCAACAGGATTGGGAGACAATGCTGTGATGACCGGAAAAACTACATCGAGATCTGCATCTGATGCAACTTTAACTCCTGAGTTGGCAACCAATGTAAGTTTTCCTTTTTTTGTTGCACCAGGAACTTTTACAACAATTTCTGTTGGCGTCCTGCTTACAAATGTTGATACGGCAGTTGTTACATTCGGGAATAAAATTTCTTTTACAAGATCCAGGTTAGTACCCGTTACTGTAAGATTGGTTGCATGCAGAACAGGGTTAGGTGCCATTGCTGTTACAGCAGGTAATGTTACTACTAACACACTGTCTGTTTCAATAGTAAGCGGCTTGGTGCCTACATAATAAATCAACAGTTTACCTGTTTGTGCAGCAGCGGGCACTTTAACCACAAGCTCGGTGTATGTTTTGCTCACGAATGTTGTTTCAGCAATATCCTTTGCAAATACAATTTGCTTTATCCAGTTTAGATATTCGCCTTTTATTGAAATATTATCGCCAGGCTTTGCCTGTTTTGTCATTGATGTTATTTTGATTGTAACATTGAAATTTATTTTTGTTTTGGAAACAACATCGCCATCTGGTGTTTTAAGTGTTGCATACCCTTCTTGTGTAGAAGTTGGTATAAGAAACGTAATACGCTCTGAAGTTTGTTGCAGAAAAGCAGCAGATGCAACTGTTACACCAGTTAGCTGAATGGCCGTTACCTTTTGCAGGTTATGGCCAATAAAATAAATGGTATCCCCATGTTTTGCACCAGAAGGGCCAAAGCTTAGCAATTCTACTTTGCCATTATTTATCTCATCAGTTTTTTTGCAGGCGCTTACCAATGCAAGAATGCTTGCAAAGAAAACCAGCGGCAGCAAAATTTTATTATTAATTCCTTTTATCATTACTGAATATTTTATGGTTGTTCTTAAATGATGATGCTTACTTTTTTATAATTTTTGGCACCACCCTGAAATTGTCGAAAGACATATCGCAATCCAAATCTCCGGGGCCATGAAATAATAATCTTGTCCAATAACCATTTGGATTAACCGTAAGCGGCGCTCCATAGCTTTTTGCAATTTCATCAAATGGAATTGTTACAGTTTGCCACTGTCCTTTTGTATCGTAAGGAGGCGCCCATAAGTAAGCATCATTATTTTCAGCCTGCAACCCCACATTTATCTTCAGCATATTTGCGCTGTAAGGTTTCATTGTATTCAATTCAAACTTGAGGTTATAATCTGATGGCTTCAATATAGCCTCGTCAGGAATATTTTTGCTGATGTCTCCCATTGCGCTTGCCGGCCCACCTGCTACTTCCGTCCATGCCCAACCGCCAATTTTTTGTTTTACGCGGATATAGTTTCCGTTAATGAGTGGAGGATCTGTAGTACCGGGCGCAGACACTACAAAAGAACTGTTCCACCAGCCGGTGTAAGGATCGCTGCTGATAATAATATTGCGGTTGTCCCTGAACCAGAAATCAGATTTTGTTTCGCCGAAATTTGTTTTAATGGTAATCTGCCCTGGTACAACACCAGCAGGCACTCTTACTTTTAGAATTTTATCGGTTACTGAAGTCAGTTCACCTTTAATATTACCGGCAAATGTTACAGTAAGTGGTTCATAAAAATAATCTCCGCGTATGATTGCTTCATTACCTGTAGCTACATACTCACAATCCATGGATTTTAAAACGGGTTCGCTAATCTGCACTTTAAAATCATGCAGTAATATTCTGCCATCAGCAAAAATAATTTTCAATTTGTTTGTAATCACTTTTGGAATCTGGCTGGGCACAGTAACCAATATCGTTGCATCGGTTATGTATGTAGGTGTAAGCACGGCTTTCTGATCATTAAACCATATTTCTGTTGCCCCACCAAGATTTTCACCCATAATTGCTATCTGCCCACCCTGGAAAGCTGCTACCAGCAATGAATCGGATGAAACAGGATTGGTGATGCGGATATATTTGATAACTGGCTGACCAGGTGTGTTATCTTTTGTACACGATGCATATATGCCTATAATGCCAATAGCAGCAATAAGCAAAAGCAGCGGTTTTAATATTTTATTCATATCGATTTATTTTTTTGATCTGGTAATTGTCTCTTTTAATAATCAACAGGAGGTTTAAGAAGATTAGGCGCCTGTGCAACTTCTGCTGCCGGAATAGGTAGCAAAAAGTTTCCATCATTAGCATTTATCTTCCTGTCTGTAGTAGCCCATACTGTTTTAATAAAAGTCCAGCTTGTTGGGTCTGGTGTCCTGTCAGGTATTGTCGCAAACAAACCTCTGTCCTGCGCATTAAGAATTGCATATGCCTTTGCTTTGTTATAGTAATGCAGGCTTACCAAATCGTACCAGGCGGTGCCTTCAATTGCAAACTCAACAAATCTTTCTTTTAAGATCATATCAATAGTAAGTGGCAGCGTATCCGCAGCCAGTCCTGCACGCATATGTACTTTGTTAAAATAACTTATGGCTGTTGCATCATTGGTAGATGCGTTATTGCCCAACACAGCTTCTGCATAAATGAGGTAAATTTCTGCAAGCCGTTGCATGTAGGTATCGTTGCCATAGTATTGTGATGCTGCCTGTCCGCCTACGTCTTCAGCTTTTCCGGTAACATATTTTTTTATAGCAAGAAAATTTCCGTCATTGCCTGTTGACGCATTAGAAGGATAAATCAATTTTTGTTTTCCGTTGGGAATCGTCTGTGTAATTTCGGGATAATAAGATCCGGGCAACATAAATGTCGCTTTCAATCTTTGGTCGAGTGTTCTTCCTTTTAATGTGTCGCCATTTGCAGAAGCAGTAATGCCTTCATAGTTTGTCATCATCCAAAATGTAGCGCCTTTATCGCCTCCCCATCCGTCGCCGTTTGCTATATCAGGACTGTAAGCAAGATATGCAGGCGCACTGTTTTGTGTGCCCCATGCGCCGGGAGAATATGTCCACTGCAATGAGAACAATGATTCTGCATTGTTGTCGTAAGGATATAAAAACAAATCGGCATAATTTTTTAACAATGAAGCGCCGCTGTTTTTAATAACATCATCTGCAAAGTATTTTGCACTATCTAAGAAAGATTGATTTCTTGCACCAGCACCATTTGATTCAACACCTGATCTTTCGAGATAAAACCTTGCCAGCATTCCTTCTGCAGACCATTTTGTTAGCCTGCCCACACGTGCTGGTTTCTCCGGAAGATCTGCTGCAGCGGCACGCATTTCTTTTGTTATAAATTTCCATACACTCTTTTCTGTATTGCGTGGTTTTGTAGTGTCTGAAAGCAATGCAAGATTGTCTTCAATAATTGGAACGGAGCCCCAGTTCATTACCAAAAAGCGGTAAGCCAATGCACGCATAAACCTTGCTTCGGCTATAGCCATTTTTTTAACATTGGCAGAAACGCCGCTGCCTGCGTACTTGTTTATATTGGTAATGGCCAGGTTAGACTGACCTACTACAATAAAGAATGAACGCCATGAAGATCCATTTTCAGGTGTATTGCCGGTTGTATTGAAAAGCACATTACCCCTGTCGTTATATGCAGAGTAAGCAGTACCTGCACGAAAATCGCCGAGGTTATAAGAAGCTTTGTCGTTGTAATCAAACCAAACTTTGCTGTACAATAAACCTGTACTCGCTAATACCTGGTCGTCAGTTTTATAAAAACTTGCGTCTACTATTGAATCGGTAGGCGGCTTCTCCAGGAAACTTTTTTTGCAGGAAAGCGCAATCACCGGCAACAGCACTGCCATCCATATATATTTACGATTTATATTTTTCATATGCAGTTTCATTAAAAGTTTACGTTGAGGTTAAATGTATATACAGGTGTTAGCGGGTAACGGCCATAATCAAGACCAATGGCCTGGTTGCTGGCGCTTGCGTCCCTTCCTACATAAGAACCAACTTCCGGATCGAAGCCTGTGTATTTTGTAAACGTGAGTACGTTTTGTGCACTAACGGTTACCCTCAACCCTCTTACAATTTTTTGTTTGTTAATAACGGTTTGAGGAACATTATAAGACAATGAAATATTTTTAACCCTTACAAAAGATCCATCTTCTACCCACTTGCTTGTTGGCCTTGTATAATTACCATTAGGGCCGTAAGAAATTCTCGCCACGTTTGTGTTAGGATTGGCAAGTACTACTTTACCCTGCGCATCGCTTATTGGGCGTGCATAATCCATTGCACCTATCAGCAGGTTACGGCTTAGGTTAATGTTATTAGGGTTTGTATTTCTTTTTGCCATGTAGTTATAAATATCATTTCCAAAAGTTCCTGTAATTAAAATACTCAGGTCGAAATTTTTATAAGAGAAACTGTTGGTAAAGCCCAGAAACATTTTCGGCCATGGGTTACCGATATATGTTTCATCGTAAGTATCAATAATACCGTCTGGCACTCCTTTTGGCCCGCTGATGTCTCTATATTTAACATCGCCTACCCAAATGCCATTTGCCTGTTCGGTAGGAAGTCTTTTGTTATTGTTATCAACCGGCACTGCGCTTTTGTTGATCTCTTCAATTGATTGAAACAATCCATCTTCAATGTAACCACGGAAAAGCCAGGGTGCTTGTCCAACAGCAGAACGCTGAGTCCAGTCATCCAGCCACCATGATGTGCGGCTTACAAAAGCGGCATCAGAATAAAACTTCTTAATGGTTGTCTTAAACATCGATATGTTCAGGTTAGACTCCCATTTAAAATCTTTATTGGTAACGTTTACGGTGTTTATAGTAAAGCCCCATCCTTTGTTTTGCAATGAACCAAGGTTTACGGTTGGTGAACCAACTGCACCTGTACCATTGGTACCCATATACCATGGCAATGGATTATCCATTAAAAGGTTGTTGGTATTCTTTACATAATAATCAAACTCTAACTGTATACGGTTTTTAAATAAGCCAACGTTGATGCCTATATTATCTGTTTTTGTTTCTTCCCATTTCAAACCTGGATTGCTATAACGTGATGGAAGAAAACCTGTACCTGTTGGCGTAGCACCTGTTCCCAAAGGAGAATAAATGCCGCCACCACCCTGGTTACCTGTTGTACCGGTTTCCAATCTTAATTTCAACTCACTGATAGCGGGAACATTAAAAAACTTTTCCTGCGAAATTCTCCATGCAGCAGATACAGAAGGAAAAGTTCCCCATTTGTTTTCCGGGCCAAAATTGGCTGAGCCATCTCTTCTAATGGTTCCTACAACCAAATACCTGTTGTCGTAATTATAACTAACCCTTCCCAGGTAAGATTCCATTCCCCATGCTCCCGATCCGCCACCATTGCTTGCTGTGTTGGGATCGCCAGCATTCAGATCAAAAATATCATTGGTAAGAAACCCTGTTCTTCTTGCGCTTACATTTTTCCATTTTGATTCCTGCGCCTCATGCGTTGCCATTACAAGGATGCCATGCTTTTTAAATTGCTTGTTGTATTCAAGCGTTTGGCTCCAGTTCCAGTAAGTGTTATTGCTGGTGCCATTATCTAGTGAAGCAGTTGTATTAATAGCCCAGCCAATAGCATATGTTGGCTGGTAATACATAGAGTTTGAATACCCAACATTTGTATTAAACGATGTTCTGAAATTGAGGTCTTTTGTTATTTTAATACCGAGGTTTAAACCGCCCAGCAATTCCCTTCTTGTAAGGTTATTTGTTTTTAAGTTCGCAATAGCGATGGGGTTAACCGGAGCAAATTGATTCGCTCCATTTACATTATCGCCACCACCCCATGAACCATCAAGGTTTTTTACAGGCACCTGCGGTGTTAATTGCAATGCATCTGATATAATATTTTCCTGGCTGGTAGTTAAGCTTTCGTTGGTTTGGTTAAAAGCAAGGTTTACACCAAGTGTTGCCCAATCCCTTAGTTTATTATCGAGGTTTAAACGAACACCATATCTTTTAAAACCAGAGCCTACTGCTATACCTTTCTGGTTTAAATACTCACCAGAAAAGTAATAAGTTGTTCTATCATTGCCACCGCTTAAGCTAAGCTGGTGTTTTTGCATGGGTGTTGTTTTAAAAAGCTCATGCTGCCAGTCTGTACCTTTACCCAGTAAAGAAGAATCAAGAAATTCATTTGGTGTTTGTCCGCCTGCAATTACGTGAAATTGTTTTACCATTGATGCATACTGTTGCAGGTTCATTACGTCCAAATGCTTTGGTGGTGTTTGCAAACTGTATTGCATGGCATAAGCTATTTTGGTTTCACCGTTTTTACCACGTTTGGTAGTTATTAAAACAACACCATTAGTAGCCCGTGAACCATAGATAGCTGTTGCAGATGGGCCTTGCAGTATCTGGATGTCATCAACATCTGCAGGATTTAAACCTGACAGTGGGTTTGCAGAACTATTAGAACCAAAACTTATCTGCTGACCTGCAACCTGTACACCATCTATAACATAAAGCGGTTCGGTGCTGCCATTGATAGAACTTACGCCTCTTATATTTACTGAAATTCCACCACCGGGCTGACCACTATTCTGCGTAACATATACGCCAGCCGATCTTCCCTGTATAGCCTGTTCAATAGTTGTGTTAACCGTCTTCTCAATATCTTTTGATGAGATACTGGTTTGTGCGCTGGTAAGGTTTACTCTTTTTGATTTACCATAGCCAATTACCACCACATCTTCAAGCTTTGATTGATCCGGAGAAATGGTAGCCAATACTGTTGCGCCTGTTCCTACTTTAATTTCTTTTCTTTCATAACCTACATAAGTCACTACAAGCACATCGCCTGTTTGCGCAGAAATTGTAAATGCACCCTGAACATCGGTGGACGTAGCGGCACTCGTTCTTTTGTTTAGAACAGTTGCCCCTTCCAGTGCTTTTCCACCGGTCACGGTAATCTTTCCGCTAATTTTTCTTAGTTCTTTTTGTGCATGCACACTATTGCACAACAGCAGGCCACACATCATTGCCCAAAGCATACAAACGGACAGATGAGGCTTCTTTTTACATTTTAGCATAAGCAATCAGCATTTTTGGTTAACAATTAAAAACGTGCTGAGATCTCCTTTCAAGACTGGTAGTTACATACCCGCTTGTGGCTTTCTCTATCAATAAATGAGTTGGTGTAATTTTTTTTGAATTGGCTATTGCCTGGTTTAACTGACAGTTTTGCATGAAGCTTTGCAGATAAAACCATTCGCCCTGTTGCGTTTTGAAAATGAAGATTGCCCGTTTACAGTATTGCAGAAGATAGCGAAAGGCTATCCCTGCGGGGATGAAGAATAGAAAAATGAAACACATCTCCATAAGCATGGCAATCGTTTTTTGCACGTAAGTTTTGATCGGCTGAGGTAAATTTATATGGCTGCCTTAACAAGGATAAAAGTAGGGTTTGAAACTATTACACATGGTATATGTATGTTTCCGATTACGGGTTAAATTGTTAACTAAGGGTTGAAAATCACGCAGAAAAAGCAAAAATCTGCTAACCCTTTATTTTTATTGAGCAATAAACTGAAATTAATGTATGGTATGCCGCATTGCATGTCCGGTAAAAAATCATGCATGGAGTGGTAAATAAAAGTCAATAAAAAGTTGGGATGATAAAAGAAGTATAAAGCAATAGCAAATGCCTTTATTGAACAGATGTTGTGACGTTAATCTTGCTTATTTAAGGGTAAATTTATACGGAAAGTTATATGAGGTTGTGTTGCTGGGTATTTTCTTTTTTCTTTTCTGCCAAATAAGCAGATGGAGCAGCATTAAACTCGGCTTTAAAATATTTAGAAAATGATTTAGGACTGTTGAACCCAACTTCGTAAGCCACTTCTGCAATTGTCAGCTGGCTTTTTTCAAGCAGTTGCGCTGCACGGCCAAGACGGAATGAACGAATAAACTCAAGCGGGGTTTTTCCGGTTAGCGACAATAACTTTTTATACAGTGTTACCCTGCTCATAAAAAGTGCACGGCTCATATCTTCCACAGAAAAATCAGCGTTAGCTATATTCTTTTCAACAATTTCTTTTACCTGGTAAATAAATTGTTCGTCTGTTGATATAATGCTGATATCGGCAGGTTTTACGTCTACCTGTTTCTGATAGGCTTTGCGCAGCCTTGTTTGTTCTTCAAGAATATTTTTAACCCGCGATAAAAGAATTTCAAAATTAAAAGGCTTGGTCATGTAATCACTCGCACCTGTTTCTAATCCTTTTAATTGTTGTTCTTCACCAGCAAAAGCTGTAAGCAGGATAACGGGTATGTGAGAAGTACGGGGATCCTGTTTTATTTTTTTACAAAGATCGATACCATTCATTTCGGGCATACTTATATCTGCCACTACCATATCCGGATGGTCGCCCAATGCTTTTTGCCAACCTTCTTTACCATTTACAGCTTCAATAACTGTAAAAGTATCCCGCAGGTTATCTTTTAAATAAAAGAGAAAATCTTCATTGTCTTCTACCAAAAGCAGTTTGGCTTTTTTATTGGTTCCTGTTTTTGTTTCTGTAACAACTGGTGCAATTGTTGCCACTACATCTTCTTCTACAAGCACTACATTATTTTTTATAACAGGCAATTCAATTACCGGCAGCAATACAGTAAAACAACTTCCTTTACCCGGCTCGCTTTGTACTTCAATATTCCCATTGTGCAGTTTTATAAATTCTTTTGTAATGGATAATCCAATACCGCTTCCCTGGTTTACCATACTGCCGGGTATATCGTTCTGAAAAAAACGCTCAAAAATTTTATCCTGCTTTTCTTTGGGTATGCCAATGCCGGTATCAATTACTTTAATAGCCAATACCTGTTTATTGTTTTCCATCTGCATCTGCAATTGCACAGCTACCTGCCCGCTTTCGCTGGTAAATTTGAATGCATTTGATAAGAGATTGAAGAAAATGCGTTCAAGCTTGTCATAATCAAAATTCATTAATAAGCTATCGACTGTAGAATAGAATGAAAAGCGGATATTTTTTTTCTCTGCTATATCTGTGAAGGAATAAGAAATATCGCGGCTAAACTTAACAATATCGCCCTGGGCAGGATTTAATTTAAGTTCCTGCACTTCCATTTTCCTGAAATCGAGCAATTGGTTTACAAGGTTGAGCAGCCTGCGTGCATTGCGGTGTATAAGCTGAAACTGTTTTCGCTGATCTGCATCATCAGCCTGTCGTATAATTTTATCGAGCGGTGTTAATATAAGAGAGAGTGGTGTTCTAAATTCGTGGCTAACATTGGTAAAGAACCTAATCTTCAGCATATCCAATTGGTGCATGCGTTCGGCTTCCTGTTTCTGTTGCTCTATTTCAAAACGCATTCTTGCCCTTTGCAACACAAGCCGGCGAGCAGACCATAAAATAACAGCTAACGCTGCCACGTATAAAATATACGCCAGTGGCGTTGCCCAAAATGGCGGAAGTACTTTCACTTGCAGCGCTACTGGTTTCTCATTCCATACGCCATCGCTGTTGGCTGCTTTTACATAAAAGGTATATGTGCCGGGATCTAAATTTGTGTACGTTGCTTTTCTTGTTTTACTATCAGTATAAACCCAATCTTTATTAAAGCCTTCTAATTTGTAAGCATATTTATTCTTGTCAGTATTTAAAAAATTCAGCGAAGCAAATTCTATCGACAAAACATTTTCGTTGTGTTTTAATGTTATGTTATCCGTACGTGAAATAGATTGTGGCAGAATAATCCTGTCCCCTATTTTTTCGCCAATGCCAACACTTTTATTGAACAACTGCAAATCGGTTAACACAACTGATGGAACACTTTTATCTGGCAGAATAGTTTCCGGATTAAAAATATTGAAGCCATTTGCGCCTGCAAAAACAATGTCTCCACTACGGGTTTTTAGTGCTGCATTTTCACTGAAAGCTGTTCCCTGCAAACCATCTTTCGCATCGTAGTTTTTACAATTGATGGTAATGCTGTTGATATTATCGTTTGGCTGATGTACCTGCACACAGGAAATTCCATTGTAGGTACTTACCCAAAGCCTTTGCTGATGATCTTCCAATATGGTAAGAATTGTATTACCAGGCAAGCCGTTCTCTGTTCTAAAAGCTTTGAATGTTTTATCATTTTTATTGAACACATTCAACCCATCGCTGGTGCCTACCCAAATTAACCCGCGGCTATCCTGCATTAAGGAGAGAATAATATTATTACTGATGCCTTTAGGGTCGTTTGTAAAATTTGAATAGTAGTCAACCTTACCTGATTTTTTATCCAGCACATCAATTCCATTAGAAGAGCCAACCCATAAATTACCTTCCCTGTCTTCCATTAGCTCAGAAATATATGAAGCATGAATTGAGTTAGCTTCATAAGGCTTGTAGTGATAAAAAATATTTTTTTCCCTGTCAAACCTGTTTAACCCGCCCGACAATGTGCCTACCCATAAATTTTTTTGTGCATCTTCCAGTATTTCATAAATCCTGTCATCTGCAAGACTGGTGCTGTCTGCAGGGTTATGCCGGTAATGCACAAACTTTTTTCCGTCGTAGCAATCAAGTCCGCCAAAATATGTTCCTATCCATAATTTCTGCTGCCTGTCTACATACAGTGTTACTATTATATCGTTTGCTAAACTGTTTACATCGTTTGGTTTATGGAGGTACTGAGTAAATTTTCCATTAGTTCTATCGTAATAAATAAGTCCGCCACCATTTGTACCTACCCAAATATTTCCTTTTTCATCTTCGGCAAAATCGTTGATATCATTAAACTGAAGGCTATGCGGGTTTGAAGGAATATTGCTCAGCAATGGAAACTTAATAATGTTGGCGTGATAATAATTAACGCCATGTTTGTAAGTGCCAATCCAAATAAAACCATCGTAGTCTTTATAACTAATGCTAATGCTGTTTTCGCTGATGCTTTTATTATCATCCGGGTTGTTGACAACATAACTAATAGTACGTGATTGCTTGTCCAATATATTAACGCCGCCATGGTCGGTACTAATCCAAAGTTTATCATTGTTATCCTGCAAAATTCCAACTACGATATTATTATTCAACCGCCAGGGCTTGCTCTCCTTATCTATTGTTTCAAGCAACCCAGTTGCGGGTGTGTAATGAAAAAGCCCCCTTGCACCTGCTGCTATAAAAAACCAAAGTTCACCCTGCTTATCAGCAAAAATGGAATAGTTCAGCAATTCATTTTTAAATTTTACTGACAATGCATCTATTCTTTGCACTATAGTTCCTGATTGCGGGTCTATCTTTTCTATAAGACCGTTACTGTGCACCATCCATGTATTACCGCTAACATCCTGCGTAAAGGAAGACAGCGGTGCATCACCCGCAGGAAGTTCATACATGTGAGCAGTTTTTTGCGAAGCGCTATTGTATTTGTACAATGATTTGGCCGCCATAAGAAACCAATAATTGCCGGCATTATCTTTTATTATGTTGGTGATGGTAGTATTGGGCAGTGATAGTTTTGCAAGACTGGCACTCATGTTCCTGTCTACTGTTTCTGTAACAGGATCAAGTATATTGAAACCATTGTGTGTATCTACCCATATTTTATTTCCGGGACCTTCAAAAATGCGAAGCACATAATCATCGCTTAAAGAAATTGAGTCCTGTGGATTGTGCCTGAATATTTTAAACTGGTACCCATCATACCTGTTTAAACCGCTCATGGTAGCAAGCCACACAAAGCCCTTGCTATCTTTTAAAATTCCTTTAACCTGGTTGTTGGAAAGCCCCTGGCTGATATCAATGCGGTTGAATTGAAATGCCGCCGTTTGTGAAAACGCATTGCTGGCAAAGCATAAGAGCAATACAATAAAAATAACTGCGCTTCTCATTATCAAATCTCGTGCGGTAGTAATAAAGGCAAATCCGCCTTGCTGTAAATATATATTTTAAACTGCACATTAAATAGTTTTGCAGCTTTACTCCTTCCAAACATAATAGAGCACACCGTTATGATCGTCTGTAAAGAAAAAAGATTTCTGATCATTCATCATTACATCGCAAGGCCGCCCCTTTCTTTCGGCTTCTGTTTTGCCTGTAAGAAAGCCACTTACAACTTCTGTGTAATTGTTTCCACCATTTGCCTTAACAATGGCGTTTCCCCGCTGGCGCCATACACTGGTACTTCCATGCAATGCCACAAGCAAAGCATTATTGAGTTTTGCATCATCAAACTGTTGAAAATACGCAAATCCCAAAGGTGCTGAATGTGCTTTAAAGCCAGCAAATGCTACAGGCGGTTGCGTAGTAACCTTAAGGTTATTAAGCATAGCACTATCATGCATTTGCTCATCGGGATAAACATGGTTTTGATATTGATAATAATAAGGCCAATGATAAACAGTTCCTTCTTCAACCCGCAACAATAAATCTTCTGGCTTATCGGGGCCAATTAAATCCCTCCCCATACTTGTAGCCCACAATTGATTATTGATCCATTGAATGCCTACAGAATTTCTAAGTCCCGATGCAAAAATTTTTTTATTGCTTCCATCAGGATTCATTTCAAGAATAGTGGCCCTGACATCTTCCTTTTCAATACATGCATTGCAACTGCTGCCAACACTAACATAAAGTTTGTTATTGTGAAAAGCTATACTTCTTGTTAAATGCCATCCGCCATATTTATAAGATAATCCATAATCAGGAAAAGTAGCGACTTCTACCGGCAAACCTGTAGCAATAGTATCTCCTGCGTGATATGCATAATAAATCAGCCGACCGGTTTCAGCAACATAAATAAAATCTTTATCGCCATTACGATAAAAAGCAACCTGGTTAGGATTATGCAAACTATCAAGAAATGTATTTATGTGGTTAAACTGTTTTGTGGAATCATTCCATTCGCTGAAAATGTACACCTTGCCTTTCTTATTATCGCTCTTATCAAACATATCCGTTGCAAAAAGTCTTCCATCAGGGCTTTTGCTAAGAAAACGAAGACGCCGCAGCCCTTCTGATGCTATGCTGATATTGTATCCTTCGGGGATATTAATGTCAAGTTCAATTCCTTTTTTTAAAATGATATGATGCGGAACTAAATTAAACGCATTGCTATCCGCATTAATTAGTAAAGATGAAGTATCTTTTTGTGGGATTTTTTTCACTGCAACAACGGCGCTACTATCTTTTGCAACAACCTTGCCTGTACCCTTTTTTTCACCTGAAGCGTCACCATTATTATTGCACGAACAAAATGATGCCGCAATAGCAGCATAGTAAAATAAGTAACAGAGGTTTTTAATGCGCATTAAACAATTGCTCTACTTAGCTAAAAGATTTTTATACACTAACCCGCCCTTCATTACAAACTGAACATTTTCCAACGCAGTTATATTTTGTAATGGATCTGAAGTTACTGCAACTATATCAGCCAACTTGCCCGGTGTAATTGATCCAACTTTAGAAGACCAACCCAATAAATCTGCAGCGTTTACTGTTGCAGATTGTATTGCCTGCATTGGCGTAAGACCAAACTTTACCATATAGAAAAACTGTTTGCCATTCCATCCATGCGGATAAACACCGGCATCTGTTCCATAAGCAATTTTCACTCCTGCTTTTACTGCTTTTGCAAAGTTTTCTCTCTGCGCACGGCCAACAAGTCTTTCTTTATTTAAAATTTTTTCAGGGTAACCAAGCTTTGCATATTCACTCATAATATAATCATCATTATAAATATCGGCAACAAGATAAGTGCCATGCTGTTTCATAAGTTCTATACCCTCATCATCTACAAAACTTCCATGCTCTATAGAAGCAACGCCAGCTTTCACTGCCATTTTAATTGCAATGGTTCCGTGTGCATGCGCACATGCTTTTTTCCCCCACAATTTTGCTTCATCTACTAAAGCGTTCATTTCTTCCTGTGTGTATTGCGGCCCGCCCACACTTTCTTCTTCGCTCAACACTCCGGCACTTGCGCCAAATTTTATTACATCTGCCCCGTATTTAATATTGTAACGAACCTGTTTGCGTATTTCATCAACACCATTGGCCACACCGCTCATTTCTTTAGGCATCTGCCAGCTTAGGAATGGAGAAAAACCATTTAAATCTCCATGACTACCGGTAGAACCAATAAACAAAGTAGCACACAACATCCTGGGGCCAGGCACATCGCCATTATTAATTGCATTCTTTAAAGCCACATCCAGGAAAGCAGAAGAACCTACATCACGTATAGTAGTGAAACCGGCATCAAGCGTACGCTTTGCATAAATGTGTGCAGTAACTGCGTAATCAACAACTGTCTTCCTGAAAATATCTGCATAATAATCGCCGCCGGGCTGCATTGTAACATGCGTATGGCAATCTATTAAACCGGGCAACACGGTAGCTTTTGAAAGATCGATTATAGTTGCATTTTTGGGAATGGCAATATTGCTGCCAACAGCTTTTATAGAATCATTTTCTACCAATATCAACTGGTTCTCCAGCACTTTTCCATTTTCTGTATCAATTAGTTTACCGGCTTTAATAACAGTAACTGTTTTTGTTTGAGCGTTAACAGCAACTATACTCAAGGCCATTAAAAAATTCAGCAGCAGTTTTCTCATGTGTGGTTATTTTTTGGAAGATAATAAAAATAAACAACCCCTGGCAAATTCCGGGATCAATAACAAATTATAGGTAAACTCTAAAGCCTGTTTATTTGTTCTGCTACCTGGTTTAAAATTCTTTTGCCATTTAAACGTGCGTAGATCCAGTTTCCTGGTATTAAAATTACGGCGAGTACAATAGTCTTTAAAATATGATGCCATTCAAATACAGCAAGCATTATAATTAGAACAAGAATTAGCCACATACCGTACATGTAGCACTTATAAGAAATTTTTGTGCCCATAATATGAAAAATACCTTTTTGAGTACCCACAAACTTATCGTGCCTCATGGAAATGAAATTTGCTTTGAAAGAAAGACTATCCCCTTCAATAATTACATCGTAGCATTTATTGTCTTCCACATATTTTTTCAGGAATGCAAAAGCTTTTGCTTTTTGTGCTTCATCAAGCGGTTTGATATCTGAAAAACATTCAGCAGTTAAAGGAAACATAGTTACAAGGTTTCTGGATATCTAAATATACGCCGAAACATTATTTTGATTACCGCAAAAAAAATCCCGCCTGTTACAGCGGGAAGTTTATAAATTTTAGATTTATTTTTTGGAACTTACTTATACAGATCCTGTCTCAATTGCTTTACACGTTCATCGGCAAGGTATTCATCAAAAGTACAAAGCCTGTCTATAATTCCTTTTGGTGTAATTTCTATAATGCGGTTGGCAACAGTTTGCATAAAAGTATGGTCGTGGCTGGTAAGCAGTACAACACCTTTAAACTCGGTAATGTTTTCGTTAAAACTTTGTATGCTTTCCAAATCGAGGTGATTGGTTGGTTGGTCAAGCAATACGACGTTTGGATTTTGCAGCATCATGCGGCTTAACATGCAACGCACTTTTTCACCACCGCTTAATACGCCTGTTTTCTTCAACACATCATCACCACTAAACAGCATTTTGCCAAGGAAGCCGCGAAGAAACGGTTCATCTGCATCTGTTACATGTGCAGGTACGTATTGGCGCAGCCAGTCCATCAATGTCATATTGTTTTGAAAATACTGGCTGTTCTCCTGCGGAAGATAAGCTTTGGTAACAGTAGTGCCCCATTCAAACTTGCCTTTATCTGCTTCTACTTCACCATTAATAATATTGAAGAAAGCAGTTACTGCAAGTGCATCTTTACTAAGCAATGCTATCTTATCCCCTTTATTTACAGTAAAACTTACATCGTTAAACAATACACGTCCGTCAACAGATTTGCCAAGTTTTTCTATATTTAATATCTGATTGCCTACATCACGTAATGGCTGAAAAATAATGCCGGGGTATTTGCGGTTACTTGGTTCAATTTCTTCTATAGTTAATTTCTCCAACGCTTTTTTACGTGAAGTAGCCTGCTTACTTTTTGATGCATTGGCGCTGAAACGTGCAATGAAGTCTATTAAGGCCTGGCGTTTTTCTTCTGTCTTTTTATTCTTATCGTTCATCTGCCTTGCTGCCAATTGAGATGAACCATACCAGAATGTATAGTTACCGGTAAAGATTTTAATTTTTGATCTGTCAACGTCTGCAACATGCGTACAAACAGAATCAAGAAAGTGACGGTCGTGACTAACTACCAATACGATGTTTTCATAATCAGCAAGGAAGTTTTCCAACCAGCCGATGGTTTCAATATCAAGACCGTTGGTAGGCTCATCCAGCAATAATATATCCGGGTTGCCAAACAACGATTGCGCCAGCAATACACGCAGCTTTAAACTACCTGGTATATCTTTCATCAGTACCTGGTGAAATTCTTCGCCAACACCAAGTTCACTTAATAAAGTTGCGGCATCACTGTCAGCAGTATAACCACCCATTTCACCAAATTCGCCTTCCAATTCGGCAGCTTTCATACCATCTTCTTCCGTAAAATCTGCTAACGCATATATCTTTTCCCGCTCCTGCATGATAGACCATAATTTAGAATGGCCCATCATTACTGTATTAATAACAGTGTAGTTATCAAATTCAAACTGGTTTTGTTTTAATACAGCCATGCGTTCACCGGGTGTAATTTCCACGGTGCCTTTATTAGGTTCTATATCGCCGCTTAGTATTTTTAAAAAAGTACTTTTGCCTGCACCATTGGCGCCAATAACGCCATAGCAATTGCCTTTTACAAAGTTGATATTTACCTCATCGAACAATACCCTTTTGCCATATGCCAGGGTTATATTTCTTGCGCTGATCATATTGTGTACTGCCTTTTTTTAAGAAGCGCAAAGGTAGCTAAAAGTTCACAGTTTAGAGTTCGAAGTTCATAGTTCATTTGCTAAGCAATGTTGCGAGGGGCACCCCACAATTGCGACGGGCTACACCCATCGCTTTTATATATCGCTCTTACAGAGCTGGATGCTACAAAGGCCTGAAAGGCCATAATCTTTTAGCGATGGGTGTAGCCCATCGCGATGCCCATTGAGCAGCAATTTAAATTATCATTTAAGAAGATTGAGATACAACCTAAAGCCCCTTATTGCTATGCCGGTGTATACACCTCACCCCCGGCCCCTCTCCAACTTCGTTGGAGAGGGGTGCCCCTCCGCGAGATTGCTTATTAATTTCTAACAGTGGGTCTATGAATTGTAAGATTTATTATTAAATACAGTTTTCAATTTGTACAAGATGAACTCACGGAAATGAAAATTTCTTTTTGGAAAATTGACTTCTAAGGAACCCACTGCCGATACTTTATAATGACTTTTACGGAGGGGCACCCTTCTATGCCGAAGGCGGAGAAGGGCCGGGGATGAGGTGTTGCAGCAAAAAAAACTCCCGACCGGAAACCGATCGGGAGCTATTATCTGCATACTAAATACTATATACTTAGTACTTATATTCTTAGTAACCCATGCCACCCATATCAGGTGCGCCATGGCTATGTGCTGCTTCTTCTTTCTTAGGCCTGTCTGCAACTACACATTCTGTAGTTAACAACATACCTGCAATTGAAGCTGCATTTTCAAGAGCGATACGGGTAACTTTAGTTGGATCAATTACACCCGCTTTCAGCAAGTTTTCGTAAACTTCTGTGCGTGCATTGAAACCAAAATCAGCTTTACCTTCTTTGATTTTCTGAACAACGATTGAACCTTCAATACCACTGTTTACAACAATCTGGCGAAGTGGTTCTTCAATTGCTCTCTTAACGATAGCAATACCAGTTGTTTCATCTTCGTTGGCACCTTTGAATTTCTCCAAAGCTTCTGTAGCGCGGATGAAAGAAACACCACCACCTGGTACGATACCTTCTTCAACAGCAGCACGTGTTGCGTGTAAAGCATCATCAACACGGTCTTTCTTTTCTTTCATTTCCACTTCAGTAGCAGCACCGATATACAATACAGCCACACCACCGCTTAATTTAGCAAGACGTTCCTGTAATTTTTCTTTATCGTAATCAGAAGTTGTGTTTTCAACCTGTGCTTTAATCTGGTTTACACGGGCAGTGATGTCTGCTTTTTTACCTTTGCCACCAACAACAATTGTGTTGTCTTTGTCAATAGTAATAGATGCAGCCTGACCGAGTGAAGTCAAATCAGCAGCTTCTAATTTGTAACCCAGCTCTTCGCTGATTACAGTACCTGCAGTAAGGATAGCGATATCCTGCAGCATTTCTTTACGACGGTCACCAAAGCCAGGAGCTTTAACAGCAGCCACTTTCAGCGTACCACGTAATTTATTTACAACCAGCGTAGCCAATGCTTCGCCTTCCAAATCTTCAGCAATGATTACCAATGGACGGCCGCTTTGTGCAACTTTTTCAAGTATGTGAAGAATGTCTTTCATTGCAGAAATCTTCTTATCATAAATAAGAATGTATGGGTTCTGCAATTCAGCTTCCATTTTTTCGCTGTTTGTAACGAAGTAAGGAGAGATATAACCACGGTCGAACTGCATACCTTCAACAACATCAACTGTTGTATCAGTACCTTTTGCTTCTTCAACTGTGATAACGCCTTCTTTACCTACTTTACCAAAAGCTTCTGCAATCAGTTTACCAATTGTTTCGTCGTTGTTTGCAGAGATAGAAGCAACTTGTTGAATTTTTTTGCTGTCGTTACCAATTGTCTGAGACTGAGCTTTCAGGTTTTCAACAATTTTAGCAACGGCTTTATCAATACCGCGTTTCAAATCCATTGGGTTCGCACCGGCAGCTACGTTTTTCAAACCTTCGCCGATGATAGCCTGTGCAAGAACGGTAGCAGTAGTAGTACCATCACCTGCAATGTCTGCAGTTTTAGAAGCTACTTCTTTCACCATTTGTGCGCCCATATTTTCAATTGGGTCTTCCAGTTCAATTTCTTTTGCAACAGTAACACCGTCTTTTGTAACAGCAGGTGCACCAAATTTTTTCTCAATAACAACATTGCGGCCTTTTGGTCCGAGTGTTACTTTAACTGCGTTGGCAAGTGTATCAACGCCTTTCTTCATTCTGTTCCTTGCATCAATATCGAAGAATATTTGCTTAGCCATAATTGTATGTGTTTGAAAATTTTTAAGAGTTGAGTATAGCTGTTAGCATTTAGCGGTTAGCTATTAGTTTAAATACTAACAGCTAATAGCCTGTAGCTAGTAGCTGTTTTAAACTATTGCCAGAATATCGCTTTCACGCATAATCAGCAATTCTTCGCCTTCTACTGTAAGTTCAGTTCCGGCATATTTACCATATAAAACGGTGTCGCCAATTTTTACTGTAACTGGTTCATCTTTTTTACCAGGACCGGCAGCTACTACTGTACCGCGTTGTGGTTTCTCTTTAGCAGTATCGGGGATGATAATGCCACCTGCTGTCTTTTCTTCAGCTTTAGCTGGACGTACAATTACCCTGTCGTGCAACGGAGTAACTTTCAGATTCTTGGCCATATGCGTTGATTTTTGTTTTTAGTTTATAAATTTCTAATGGCGTGCAAAGCTAAACGAATTTCATACCAAAGGAAATAAAATGTGGAAAAATGGAAATCCTGACAGTTGAGGTCTCTTTGTGGCAGGTAATCAGTATATAAGATGGTAGCGAGTTGTCAATTTTTCACTTTCTGGCAGAAATCCAGTTCAGGATACAAGTTCGAAGTTCGTAGTTTATAGTCCTCTAGCCACGGAATCGGGGGAAACATTGTCCTATTAAGTCGAACTGCTAACTACTAAGAACTCCTTAACTCTCAAACTACGAACTATGAACTAAAAACTGTTATCTTCGCACCCTCAAAACAAGTTCTTGGTATAACTATGATTAGCAGAAGAAATATCCGGGTAAAAGTGATGCAAACCCTTTACTCAGCAGAGACAGCACAAGGAGAAATGAAACCCGGCGAACCCTCGAATATCCTCCAGAAACATTTTGATCAGACTAGGTCGCTTCTCACCTATCTTTTGTATGTAATAACAGAAATAGCCCGCTACGCGGAAACAGATGCAAGAAACAAAGCTTCAAAACATTTGCCCACTGAAGCAGACCTTAATATTAATACAAAGCTTGCAGGAAATGAATTGCTATGGAAACTGCTTGAAGATCCTTCCTACCAAAAAGTATTAAAAGAAGACAAGCCGGACCTGCTTGCAGATAAAGAAGAAATTAAAAAGTTGTACCTGGAACTGGTGGCTTCACCAGAATACAAGACTTATATAACAGAGCAAAGCCGCGATAGCAAGTCTGAAAAGCAAATGCTTGAATTTATATTGGGCTCATTAATGCTTCCTAACGAAAATTTTGTTGCCCGTGTAGAAGAAATTTTTACAAACTGGGATGACGACTGCGATGTAATCAATCAGCTAATCCTCAGTTGGCTGCAAAAACCAGGCTCTTTCAATTTTATGGAAATCATTAGCAAAGACAAACTTGTTTTTGCAAAAGAGCTACTGCAAACAGTTGCTGACAAACGGGAAGTGACTATGGAACTTATCAAACCCAAATTAAAAAATTGGGACCCGGAAAGGATTGCAGTACTGGATATGATACTGATGCAGATGGGCGTTTGCGAATTTTTATATTTTGAAACAATACCACCAAAAGTTACCATAAACGAATACATTGATCTGGCAAAAGAATACAGTACGCCGCAAAGCGGACAGTTTGTTAATGGCATCCTTGATAATATCCACAAGGATTTACTGAAAGGCGATCAAATGCATAAAGTTTCCTTTGTTAAAAAAAAGTAATTGACCAATGACTACATTTGCAAAAAAACATTCCATGAGATTGATTGTTATATTGTCTGCACTAACAATTGCAGCAGCCAGTTGTAATGGCCCGGTAAAAAGAGAAGTAAAAGATACAACGCCAACCGCAGCCGTGTTGCCCGAAGATAAACCAGCAGAAAAAAAAGATACTGCAAGCTTTACAACAATGCAGTGGATAGATTCAGTAAAAGACTATGGCAAAATAACTGAAGGCCAGAAACTGGAAGTGTTGTTTCGTTTTAAAAACACCGGCAGCAAACCATTGGTTATAGAAAGTGTACATCCCGGTTGCGGATGCACGGTAGCAGATCCACCCAAAGAACCTATTGCCCCCGGAGCTGAAGGAGAAATTAAAGGAAGTTTCGATAGCAATGGCAAAAGCGGCGTACAACATAAAACTATTGCAGTAAGGGCCAATACAAAAGGAAGTCAGGATCATGAACTGGCATTTACAGTAGACATAACTAAAAAATAATTACAACTTTTAAAAGCAATACATAAAAAATGACACACTTAACGATTCTATTACAGGCAGGTGGCCAAAGTTCAACCCAGATGATGATTTTATTGGGCGGTATGATACTTGTATTCTGGTTGTTTATGATCCGTCCGCAGGCAAAAAAAGCAAAACAGGCTAAAGAGTTTCAGAACAATTTGCAGAAGGGCGCCAAGATTGTTACCATTGCAGGTATACACGGCACTATTAATAAAGTAAATGAAGACAATACAACTGTTATGCTGGAAACAAGTCCGGGCAGTTATATTAAAATTGAGAAAAGTGCTATAAGCATAGAATGGAGCCAGGCAATTAACAAAGCCGCTGAACCAGCGAAATAAGCGATTATACATTACTGATAGTCCCGCGCCAAAGGCACGGGATTTTTTTTAACCAGGATTTTTAAGATTAGAAGGATTAATAAGATGCTCTCAACAAACATCGAAGATGCCGTGTATTGCCTTATATGAAATCTGCAATAAGTGTTCTCAATAAATATAACCTTCCCCGTCATTGCTCAAAAAAATACTCCGTGCTTCCATGTGTCACCTGTGCCTCCGTGGTTCACTTGTCTTGCCCAGGATTTTTAGGATTAGAGGATTAATAAGATGTTCTCAGCCGGCATCGAAGATGCCTCCGTGTATTGCCTTATATAAAATCTGCAATAAGTGTTCTCAATAAATATAACCTTCCCCGTCTTTGCTCAAAAAAATACTCCGTGCTTCCATGTGTCACCCGTGCCTCCGTGGTTCACTTGTCTTGCTCAAGATTTTTAAGATTAGAAGGATTAATAAGTTGTTCTCAGCCGGCATCGAAGATGCCTCCGTGTATTGCCTTACATGAAATCTGCAATAAGTGTTCTCAATAAATATAGCCTTCCCCGTCATTGCTCAAAAAAATACTCCGTGCTTCCCAGTGTTCCCCCTGCCTCCGTGGTTCAAAAAATCTCCCACAATTAAAAATTCTGAATTACTAATTATTAATTATTAATTTTCCTCCATGACATTAAGAGTTGGCATAACAGGCGGTATTGGCAGCGGCAAAAGTACCGTTGCTGCAATATTTGCTACATTGGGCATACCTGTTTACAATGCAGATGATGCAGCCAAAAGATTAATGAATGAAAACGAAACAATAAAAACCGAACTAAAAAAATTGTTTGGTGAAGAAACCTACACAAACGGAATATTAAACAGATCTTATCTTTCTGCACAGGTATTTAACAATAAAGAAAAACTTGCGCAGCTAAATGCAATTGTACATCCTGTTACAATAAATGATGGAGAAGAATGGATGCAGCAACAAACCTCTCCTTATGCACTTAAAGAAGCGGCAATAATATTTGAAAGCGGTTCACAGCGTTACCTCGATTTTATTATAGGCGTTTATGCCCCCATTACTTTGCGCATATTCCGCAGCATGAAAAGAGATAACCTTAGCAAAGAAGAAGTAAATGCAAGAATAAACCGGCAAATGGACGATACTATAAAAATGAAACTTTGCGATGCAGTAATTACTAACGACGAGCAACAACCGGTGCTACCGCAAGTAATGGAACTGCACAAGAAGCTATTGGGATTAGGGGCTGGGAATTAGTTATTAGGAATTGGCAATTAGTAACCTCTTCACTTTTTTATTAATCCAGCATTATTACTTTATTCAACATCGTTGCGTCGCACACTTGTACTACACATCATTATTGATCTTTAGCATTCTAGTACAACTTGCAATTTCATATAAAACCATCTTAGTAAATAAGTTTGCGATTTACCCAAGTCCACCTATTGGGGGGATTTAGGGGGGGGGGCCACTATTTCACTATCTTAAAACACCATCTTCTCAATTTACCTTCAAAATCAAAAGGCGTAGTCTGTTTCGTTATATCGGTAATAGAAGCAGCACGTACATTATCACTATCTAATTGAAATTTGGTATAGTTGGTACTGAAATACATAACAGCCCCTGGTTTCATTGCTGCAAGACATTTATTAATTAAAGAAACATGGTCCTGCTGAATGTCTAAAAAATCTTTCATTCTTTTACTGTTGCTGAATGTTGGCGGATCAAGCACTACAATATCAAAACTTGCAGGTGGAATTTCATCGAGGTATTGTAACACATCTGCATGAACAAACTTGTACTTTGCAGTATCAGTAAGATTATTCAGCTTAAAATTATCTTCTGCCCAACTGAGGTAATTCTTAGATAAATCCACTGATACAACAGATGCCGCACTACCCGCTGCCGCATAAACAGAAAAAGAACCTGTATAACAAAAAAGGTTCAGAACATGTTTATTGTTAGATTGCTCACGCACCATGTTGCGTGTAATGCGGTGATCCAAAAACAAACCGGTATCCAGGTAATCCGAAAGATTTACTTTAAAAGATAAACCCGCTTCTTTCACCGTAAAAAAATCCATCTCCTCTCCTGTCTTCTGGTATTGATCCTGTCTATCTGTTTTTCGCTTACGTTGCTTAAGATAAATATTTTCATCTGGCACTTGCGTTACCTCACATGTTACAGCAATACTTTCGTTCAGCCATGCATCGTGCTGTTCATCGGTAAGATTGTGTTTTGCCCTGTATTCAGAAAAATAAATTTTGTCTTCGTATATATCAATAATTAATGGAAACTCCGGCAGGTCCCTATCGTACAACCGATAGCATGTTATACCCTGCCGCTTTGCCTGTTTACTAAGATGCCGGAAAACTTTGGCAAGCCGGTTCCTGAACATTTGTATTTTTTCCTGGTCGTTCATTGGCGCTAAAAATACAACAGATGCTGTAGTTTTGGGCAGTTATGCAAAAGATACCTGTACCAACTATTCATTTATTTCCATTGCTGGAAGAGAAATTAATAACACTGCTGCATTCGCTTACTGCAGAAGAATGGAATATGCCCACTATTGCAAAACAATGGACGGTGAAGGATGTTGCTGCGCATTTGCTGGATGGTAACGTAAGAACGCTAAGCATAATGCGGGATAATCATTTTGGTGTTTCTCCGGGAAATATTCAAACCAATGATGACTTAGTTGCCTATTTAAACAGGTTAAATAAAGATTGGGTGGATACAATGAAGAGAATGAGCCCACAGGTATTGTTACAGCTTCTTGAAATTACAGGCAGGGAATACGCAAAACAATTTGAGCAGCTTGATCCTTTTGCACCGGCAATATTTGCAGTATCGTGGGCTGGTGAAACAAGTTCTGCAAACTGGTTTCACACTGCACGTGAATACACAGAACGATGGCACCATCAGCAACAAATACGCGACGCTGTTGGAAAGCCAGGTATTATGACCAAAGAATTATACTATCCCGTACTGGATACTTTTATGATAGCTTTACCATTCACTTATAAAGATGTAGCTGCTGCAGAAAACACTGTTGTGCAAATAAGCATTACAGGAGAACCTGGTGGAGATTGGTTTATTACCAGGAAAGAAAAATGGCTGCTGACAAAAACAAACAATTTGCCCGTAGCTGCACAAGCAACTATTAATGGAGATGTGGCCTGGAAATTATTTACCAAAAGCTGGAGAAAAAATGATGTGATGGATTTCATCAGCATTAAAGGCAATTCCAAACTGGCTGAACCTGTATTGCACATGATAGCTGTTATGGCTTAAAAAATATAACTATGGAAAAAGTAAACCTTGCAGAAAAACTTTCATTAATTAGCGAGCACTGGAGTCCAAAAATTGCCGGTGAATTAAACGGGCAACATGTAAAACTTGTAAAATTTAAAGGCCCGTTTACATGGCATCATCATGAAAATGAAGATGAAATGTTCTTAGTAGTAAAAGGCAGTTTTACAATGGAACTCCGCGATAAAAATATAGAATTGAATGCAGGTGAATTTCTTATTGTGCCACGCGGTGTAGAACATCGCCCCAATGCAGCGGAAGAAGTAGAAGTATTATTATTTGAACCGGCAACTACTTTAAATACCGGTAATGTTGAGAATGATTTCACCAAAAAAGATTTGCAAAAAATATAACGATTAGCAGCTATTCAGCTAATCAAAAACATCCCGCTAACTATTTTTCTTTTTTCACTTCGCTTTGTTTCCAAAGAAACATTTCTTTCCGACTAATTAAGTACAGCACCAAATACTATCCTCAGCTATTTGGCGCGGGTAACATTTATACTGAACAATAATCGCAATAAACTTCTTTGTCAACTATAATAATAGTGCAACATTTTTTTTCTTTAAGCAATAGAACACAAAAAACCCCGCCGTATTCTTACAGCGGGGTCCATTTATTTGAGGCTGTTAATATTATTTCAATTTAGCCAGGGCATCTTTAATTCTTACCCATGCTTTTTCAATGTTCTGCATACTGTTGGCAAAAGAAAAACGAACGCAATCGGGTTCGCCAAATGCATCGCCCATTACAGAAGAAACGTGGGCTGTATTCAGCAGGTACATACAAAAGTCTGATGCATTTGAAATGGTAGTTGTACCATCGCTTTTCCCATAATAATAACTTACATCGGGGAAAATATAAAAAGCCCCTTCCGGCTCAAAACATTTTACACCAGGAACTTCTTTTATAATCTCCAGTACACGTTTTCTGCGGCGTGTAAATTCTTCAGTCATTTCTTTAGAAGGCCTTAAATCGCCAGTAAGCGCAACAATTGCTGCACGTTGTGTTACTGCAGTAGCACCGCTGGTAAATTGTCCCTGTAATTTTTCGCAACCTTTTGCCACTTCTGCATTTGCAGCAATATAACCAAGGCGCCAGCCCGTCATTGCAAAGCCTTTGCTTAAGCCATTGATAATGATGATGCGATCTTTCAAATCACTGAACTGCGCAAGGCTTTCATGTTTTCCAACAAAATTGATGTACTCATAAATTTCATCAGAAATAATATAAATGTTGGGGTGTTTGCGAAATACTGCTGCCAATGCTTCCAGTTCTTTTTTGCTGTACACTGCGCCAGAAGGGTTACATGGAGAAGAAAACAAAAACATTTTTGTTTTGGGTGTAATAGCGGCTTCAAGTTGTGCAGGTGTTACTTTATAACCATTTTCTACAGCCGTTCTTATTTCAACCACTTTACCACGGGCAATTTTTACAAGCTCGCTGTAAGTAACCCAGTAAGGTGTTGGGATAATTACTTCTTCGTTGTCATCAACAACGGCCAGTATTGCGTTTGCAAGACTTTGCTTCGCACCTGTTGATACAACAATATTTTCAGGTTTATAATCAAGATCATTATCGCGTTTCAATTTTGCGCAAACAGCTTCACGCAAGTCAAGATAACCGGCAACAGGTGTGTAATGTGAGTAATTATCGTCTATTGCCTTTTTCGCTGCGTCCTTAATGTGCTGGGGGGTATCAAAGTCTGGTTCGCCCAGGCTTAAGTCTATTACATCTATTCCTTTTGCCCTTAGCTCTCTGCCAAGCTTTGCCATTTTTAATGTCTCAGGCTCATTAAATCGTTGAAGTACTGATGAAAGTGCCATTACTTTGTTTGTTTTTTTGAGGGCACAAAAGTAATGATTGAAGGATTGCCAAAAAAGAAAAAGGTTTAAGGCGAAAGATTAGAGCGTACAAACTTATACCCCTTACCTTACACCTTAAACCTTATGAAAAAAGCCCTCCCGTGAACGGGACGGCCTCTAACGATTGCTTGCCATATGAAAAAAAGGTCAAATTATTTCTTTACAGAATCAACCTTAGCTTTCACTGTGTCAACAGCAGCTTTAACAGTTGAATCTACAACAGCTTTAGCGCTATCGCCAGCAGCTTTGATTGTGTCAACAGCAGCTTTTGCAGTAGAATCTGCAGCAGCAGCAGCGTTTTCAGTTGAGTTGTTACAAGAAGCTACGAATGCGCCGATAGCTAAAACTAAAAGAAGCTTTTTCATTTGTTTTTGTTTTGTTTGTAAAATAAATGGTTTGGTGCTTTATACCGTAAAAAGGGAAAGGTAACCCGGTTTTAAAAAAACTTTTTTTGAAACTTTGTTTGGGTTACAATTTATTAATTTGAGTATTAAATAACAGCTAAGTAGTGAACACAGCATTACAGGAAAAAGAGCTATTAAAAGGACTGGCTAAGAGCGATAAAACGGCTGCCGAAACCATTTATAAGGACAATTATAACATGGTTCAGGCGCTGATTATCAACAACAATGGCACGGCAGATGATGCAAGGGATATATTTCAGGAGACGATGATAGTGCTGTACGAAAAGGCAAAATCCGGTACGTTTGAATTAAACTGTCAGCTTAAAACTTTTGTTTATTCTGTTAGCAGAAGGCTGTGGCTCAAACGTTTAAACCAGATGCAAAAATACGGTGGCCAGGTTGATAATATGGCTGAAACCGTACCAGTTGAAGAAGAAATTGAAGGGCATGAACAATTGAACGACCAGTTCCAGGCAATGGAAAAGTCTTTAATGAGCCTCGGAGAACCGTGTAAAAGTTTAATAGAAGCATATTACCTCCAGAAAAGGAATATGACAGAAATAGCAGGTAGTTTTGGATACACCAATGCAGACAATGCTAAGAACCAGAAGTACAAATGCCTGATGCGATTAAAAAAATTGTTTTTTGCTCAACATAAAAACAAGGAGAAATGATGGAAGACATTCAATTATCAGACGCCGTTGAACGCTTTTTGCAGGGAGAAATGAATGCAGAAGAGCTGGCTCATTTTGAACAACTCCGTAAAACAAACCCGGAAGTTGACCAATTTGTGGTAGAACACAGCCTTTTCCTTAATAACCTTAACCAGTTTGGGGAAAGAAAGCAATTCAGATCGGCCTTACATGAAATCCATAATAATTTACTGGATAATGGTTCAATAAAAACATTTGCCCCAAAAGCAAAAGTTATTGACCTGTTTAAAAAATACCGCCGCGTTTGGGCTGTTGCAGCTTCTATTGCAGGTATTATAGCTATTACGGTTAGTGGGTTGGTAGCTTATTTTACACCAAACCTTACCAAGCCGCAATTAGAGCAGCTAAATCGTAAAGTAAATATTCTAGAGAAAAAGCAGAATGATTTGTCTCAAGAATTTAAAGTAACAAAAGCTGTTACCACCCGTGTACCACAGAATGAAACTTTTAAAGCAGGCGGTACTGGTTTCTTGATTGATGCCAAAGGCTACCTTGTTACTAATGCCCACGTTATAAAAGACGCTAAAACAATTATTGTACAAAGCCGTGGACAGGAATACAAAGCTAATCTTGTAAAAGTTGATGCAGAACGTGACCTGGCTATTCTTAAAATAGACGACAGCGAATTCAAACCATTTTCCAGCCTTCCCTATGGATTTAAAAAGACTGGTGCAGATTTAGGCGAACAAATATTTACTCTTGGTTTTCCTCGCGATGAAATTGTATACGGCGAAGGTTATATGAGTGCCAGTACCGGTTTTAACGGAGATACCATGAGTTGCCAGATAGCAGTTGCCGCTAACCCCGGTAATAGCGGCGGCCCTGTATTTAATAAGAATGGTGAGGTTGTAGGTATTCTTAGCACACGCCAGTTGCAGGCACAGGGTTTTGTTTTTGCAGTTACAGCCAAAAACATTTTTAAATCGCTGGAAGAACT
Source organism: Chitinophagaceae bacterium (assembly GCA_044227095.1). Classification (GTDB taxonomy): domain Bacteria; phylum Bacteroidota; class Bacteroidia; order Chitinophagales; family Chitinophagaceae; genus JACMLD01. Next base: position 4,699,321 of record JBGAFV010000001.1, read on the forward strand.
TAAGAAAGACACAACTTATCAAAACATAAAAATCAGTACCCTTTCTTCTGTAAAAGGAATGGAAAGGCCGCAACAGATTAAAAAGATTGAAGACTGCGTTTTCCTGGTTAAAACATACCAGTAAGCAACAAATATATTTTCCTGGTTAATGCTCATCTTTAAAAGCTCCTTTATGGGGCTTTTATTATACCCCTATCCCCTAAATGGGGACTTAGATCAGGGTTACAGCATTTTTATTATCATTCAAAATGTACAATCCCTTTAGTATATTTTTTTTGAATCAGCAGAGGGATAATAAAGCCCACGCATTTTTTATTCGCCAATATAGCTTAAAGGCGCATTGCAATAAATGCATAAGGAAAAAAAGTCAGGCAGTTCAAACCTAGGCTTCCCTTTATGGGGAAAGGAGTTTACCACAAACTTGTTGGATATTCGCCTGCATTTACCAATGCATCGAGGCTTGCTTTAACGCCCGGCGCATCTTCTTTATACGTTACCCCAAACCATTGTGAAGAAGTAGGGATTACTTTTATTTCGCCACCGCCGGTGTTGATAAACTCATCGGCAACAATAGGAATAAAAAATTCAGACTTTATATTGCTGAGGTTTTTTCCAAGAAACTCATTGAATAATTTTTCTGAGTAAGGAAAAATAGAAGGAGAAAAACACCAGAAATTCATTGATACGCTTGAGTTGCGTGGCAGTTCTTTGGGTTCCTGGTTATCATCGCAAATAATTTTACCATTCTGAGAAGAGATATTAATGCGCTCCGCAATTGAAGTAAGGTTGCCCTTAGCATCTACCTGGCAAACACCACGGTTTACAGTACCATTATCAGAAAGCGTTTTTAATAAATCATATCCTATAATTGAATACACTTTATCTGCTGCCGCAGTGGTTAAAAATGTATACGCTTTTTCAAAAGCATCGCGGCCATAAAAATCATCAGCATTAATTACAGCAAAAGGTTCATTAATGGCTGTTTTTGCACATAATACCGCATGCGCAGTGCCCCAGGGTTTGGTGCGGTCTGCAGGCACAAGATAACCATCGGTATAAGCATTCAAATCCTGGAAAACATAATCAACCGCTACCCTGCCTTTTAATTTTGGCTCAAATATTTCTTTAAAATCTGCATGAAATTCTTTGCGGATGATAAACACTACTTTTTTAAACCCTGCACGTATTGCATCATAAATTGAGTAATCAACAATCGTTTCGCCGCTAGGCCCAAACGATTGAATCTGTTTCATACTTCCGTAACGAGAGGCCATACCTGCTGCAAGGATAAGGAGCGTAGGTTGTTTCATTAAATTTATTTTTTTGTCCGGCACGAAAATATAAAATAAAGTTGTGCAACAAAATAAGCCCATAAATTTATTACCTGAAAACATGATAAACCTGCTTGCAGCTAATACCGACACAATTCAATTGCCTTTTACAGAACAGCACAATGTTGCGGCAGATGTTTTGCGGCTGGATAAAATACATCCTGTTATTTCGGGCAATAAATGGTTTAAGCTGAAATATTACCTGCTTGATGCCTTGAAGAACGGGCAAAAAACAATTATCACATTTGGCGGTGCTTATTCAAACCATATTATTGCAACTGCATGTGCTGCCAGTAATACAGGTTTAAAAAGTATTGGCATAATACGCGGAGAAAAAACCGAAAACCTTTCACATACACTTATTCAGGCGGAACAAATGGGCATGCAGTTAATTTTTGTGAGCAGGTCTGCATACAATCAAAAAAAAGATCCGGCGTTTATACAACAATTGCAAAGTGAATATAGCAATGCATCCATTATACCTGAAGGCGGTGAGGGCGAAACTGGTAAAAAAGGTGCTGCTGAAATTCTGGCATTGACAGATACCCCATCTTATACCCATATTATTTGTGCTGTTGGAACCGGTACGCTTTTAGCAGGATTGGCCTCCGGCGCTAATAAACACCAACAGGTAATTGGCATTCCGGTGCTAAAAGGGTTTAACGGATGGACATCATCGCTTTTAACAGCAGAAGAACAACAAAGAACAATTTTAATTAATGATTATCATTTTGGCGGATATGCGAAAAAGAATAACGAATTGATTGATTTTATGAATAAATGGTTCCTGCAAACAAAAATACCTTCCGATTTTGTGTATACCGGCAAATTGTTTTACGCTGTTGAAGATTTAATAAAAAAAGGCTTTTTTCCCGCAAAAAGCAGGTTGTTGATTATACACAGTGGAGGTTTGCAGGGAAATTATTCTTTACCAGCAAAAACCCTGCATTTTTAACTGTTTACTTGAATACCGGCGGCTATATTTGCATTTCTAAAAAAGAACTGAATTACCTTAAAACATGCTCCGACAGTTTGGATTTTTTTTATTGTTTAGCTTTATTGGTTTTGTAGCCTCCGCCCAGGACACACTTCCTGCATTTAAACTGGTTAATAAGGGTAATAACAGGATCATTATCAGTTGGAGCAATAACTATAAAGATATCCGCCAGTTAACCATACAACGCTCCCTGGACAGTACTAAAAATTTCAAATCAATATTAACACTGCCCGATCCTACAGTTCCCCAAAACGGTTATGCCGATACAAAGGCAATGAACGACCATATGTTTTACCGGCTTTATATTTTGCTGGACAGTGGCAAATATGTTTTCAGTAAATCTAAAAGACCTGTTTTAGATACAACCCGTATAATAGAAAAGCCAAAAGAAACGCCACCTGTTGAGCTGCCTTCATATGAACCAGTGGTAAAAGAAAAAGAAACGCCTGCAAAACAAGAAAAAAACAATAATACAATTGCCGAATTACCTAAACCAAAAGAGTTAGAGAAAAAAGAAATTGTAAAACCAGAACCGGTAAAACCAAAAGAAATACCAGAGCGAATTATTTACATCAAAAAGAACGATACGCTTATCAGCCAGATAGGCGAAAAATCTATCCGTAAATTTAAAGACTCCATTAATTTAAGAACCAAAGACACTTTAAGTTTTAATACACCAGATACAATCAATATAAAAACTTTTGTTCCTAAAATTGTTTACAAGCCTTCCAAATTTGTTTTCACGGAAAAAGATGGCAACATAAAAATTGCTTTGCCGCTGGCTACAGAAAAAAAATACACCATTAAATTTTTTGACGAACAGGGAATACCTGCATTTGAAATAAAACAAATTAAAAGCACGCAGCTTGTGCTGGATAAATCAAACTTTAGTCGTTCTGGCTGGTTTAAGTTTGAATTGTATGAGGACGGTCAGTTGAAGGAGAAGAGCAAATTTTTTGTGCCAAAAGATTTTTAACTGATTAATTCCACATCAAACACTTTCTCAAAATTCTTTTTCACTTTTTCTTTTGCTTCAGTAAAATCTACGGCTTTACCCAATTCTTTTTCCAGTGAAGTAACTTGTTTATTAACTATTCCACAGGGAATGATATTATCAAAGTAAGCAAGATCTGTATTTACATTAAATGCAAAACCGTGCATGGTAATCCAGCGGCTACAACGTACCCCGATTGCGCATATTTTTCTTTCCCTGCCTTTTATACCTGGTTCAAGCCAGACGCCGGTTTCTCCTGCAGAACGTTCACCTTTTAAACCATATTCTGCAAGTGTGTATATAATCACTTCTTCAATGTTGCGCAGGTAACGTCCTATATCAGTATAAAATTTTTCAAGATCCAGAACAGGATATCCAACAATTTGCTGCGGCCCGTGAAAAGTAATGTCCCCTCCCCTGTTTGTATAAAAAAACTCAATGCCTCTCGCAAGTCTTTCTTCTTCGCCAATTAAAACATTTTCTATTTTCCCGCTTTTGCCAAGTGTATATACGGGCGGGTGTTCAACAAATAAAAGCGAATGTTTTGTGGTTTTTTTTGAATTCGGAGACATCAATTTTGAATCAAAACCATTGGTTGTCACACTATTGGCCAAAGACTTTATTTCAACATTTGCACGAAGCAATTGTTCCTGGTAATCCCAGGCTGTTTTGTAATCCATCTGCGCCAAATCCTTAAAATATACCTGCTGCATAATGCAAAAATATCTTATTTAAATACAGTAAGCTGACATTTTTAAGCGGGCATGAACTGCTTTTACCAGCTTTTTTAATAACAATAAAATGATAACAAACATTTCCTAAAACAGTTCTCTAGTTTTCAACACCTTATCGTGTTTGCGAATAAAAATAAGAAAGATTAAAATTTATTAAATGTTGGCAAAGTATTTAATAAATGCATTTCCTTTTGTATGTTGTGCCCGTAAAACCCAAGAAACCCAGGTTTCCCCTAAATACATTTTATCTATTACTCTAAACCCTGAGAAAAAATGAAACTGCGGTTTCTTTTAATTTTTTTATTGTTCGCCTCTATAAAAGGGTTTTCTCAAACAATCAGTTATAACTGTCCGCCAAATATAGATTTTGAGTTAAAAGATCTTTCCCATTGGGATTGTTACATTGGAACAACCCGGGCTGAAAATGGTAAAAATATTATAGATCTTGCTTTATCGGGGCCTATCCCAGGCCGCCATGAACTCATCAGCTCACCTACAGATTTAGATGAGTTTGGAAAATTTCCCACTTTGTGCCCTTATGGTGATGCCTACTCTGTAAAACTGGGCAATAAAAATACAGGCTCAGAATCCGAAGGCATGTCTTATACTTTTCAGATTCCCCCTCAGGAAGACACATTTCGCCTTAGCTATTATTATGCAGTGGTCTTTGAGGATCCTAATCATGCAAGGGAAGAACAGCCACGTTTCTTTGTATCAGCCTACGATGCGGAAACAGGAGCGGTTATTAACTGCGCTTCCTATGATTATGTATCCAATTCCTCCATTCCTGGTTTTCAGCATTCTACTGTTGACCCAAATGTATTGTATAAAGACTGGACACCTGCATCTCTCGACTTTACAGGTCTTGCCGGACGCAAAGTTAAGCTTGAGTTTAGAACGGCAGATTGTACACTGGGTGGACATTTTGGTTATGCTTATTTTGATGTAAGCACTGGTTGTGGTGGCGTTATTGCCAATGCTGCCTTTTGCCGCGAAACCCAAAACGCCATCTTAAACGCACCATATGGTTTTGAAACATATACCTGGTATAATGCTGACTACAGCGCTGTAATTGGCCACGATCGCACTGTTACGCTTAGCCCTCTGCCAGATGTTACTTCTACCTACCATGTTGATATGATTCCTTACGTTGGCTATGGTTGTCGTGATACAGCGTTTGCAAAGCTTACAATATTGCCAGTGCCGGATACGCCTGTAGCACAACCTGCTTATTATTGCCAGTTCGGCATGGCGGCTGCTTTATCTGCAAAGGGGGCTTTAGGCAATACTATTCTTTGGTATAGTAGTGAAACAGGTGGCGTTGGCAATGAAACACCACCCATACCTTCAACATCTTCTTCTGGCGAGTTTGCGTATTATGTTGCCCAAAAAAAATTATTTGGTTGCGAAAGTTTCCGTACAAAAGCAAAGGTCGTTATATCGCCTACGCCAATCAATTCATTTTCTGTAAACGCCATGCGGCAATGCGAAGAGATCAATAAGTTTGTGTTTACCAATACTACTACTAATACTGTTGCTGACCGGCAATATCTTTGGAACTTTGGAGATGGAAAAACCGACACATCGCAAAGCCCCACCCACGTTTACAGCAAGTATGGGAGCTATTTTGTAACCATGAGAACATTGAACCCGCCTGTTTGTGCGGATCAAAAAAACATTAACGTTGTAGTAGTACCTAAACCTCTAGCTGGTTTTAAATACCCATCACTTATTTGCGAAAACAAAACGCCCATTACTTTAATGGACAATTCCTCCGTGCCAACCGGCATAGGAATAATTAATAAATGGTGGTGGGATGTTGCTGGTAAAAGTCAATTAAACGGAAGCAACCCGGCAGCATTTTACGCAAATGGTGGACCATTGCCGGTAAAACTGGTAGTGAGCACAACAGAAGGGTGCAATTCCGATACCAATGTCATTGTTTTACCTGTCCATTATGCCCCGGTTGCCGGGTTTAAATTTGGCAAGCTGATGTGCGATAATGAGCCAGTGTATTTTACAGATCAATCTGCAATGCCAGCAGCTGCTGCACCTGAGTATATAGCAAAATGGAATTGGGAAGTTGATAACCAGTTTAACTCCAGTCAGCGGCATCCCGTAAATGTATTAACACCTGGTCAACATAATATAAAGCTTACACTGGAAAGCAATGCAGGCTGTGAAAGCAAAGCAGTCGATACAACACTTTTAATTTTTAGCAAACCATACATTGCACTTTCAATTACAGACTCCTGTGTATTTCGCAATATTGTTTATACAGCAAATACAGTTCGTGGTCCATCAACATCTGTATGGTACTGGGATTTTTACAATGGCCTAAAACCCGGTCCTGCATCTTACACACGTCTCTATAACAATGACGAGCAAATGACCATCAAGCTTATTGGTGAAACAGCACAAGGATGCAAAGACACAATAATAAGGCCTTTTGCCATTTACTATAACCGCGCAAATGCGGGAAGGGATACTACCGTAGCATGGAACCAGCCCCTGCAACTTGATGCACATGGTGAACCCGGAACAACTTACATATGGTCACCACCAACCGGGTTAAACGATGCAAGCATCAGAAATCCAATTGCTATCTACGATAAAAACCAGTTGTATGAATTAAATACATTATCAAAAGAAGGCTGCGATTCGCACAGCAAAATATTTGTTACCCGCTATAATGGCCCTGATTTGTATGTAGCCAATGCTTTTACCCCTAACGAAGATGGCAAGAACGATGTATTGCATGTAAAACCGATAGGAATAAAATCATTTGGTCATTTTGCTGTGTACAACCGTTTTGGCCAATTAATATACCATACTACCGATTACCATATGGGATGGGATGGGAGGTTTAATGGAAAACTTTGCGATGCCGGCACGTATGTTTTTTATACAACCGCTATAGACTATAACGGCAATCCTATCTCCAGGAAAGGAAGCGTAATCTTACTCCGGTAAAACTTTATTGATATTGACAACTTAAAACGATGCGCTTAGTGCAGTACTTTTTCATTCTTAATAACCTTAAGTATATTTGCAGAAATTGTATGCATGAATAATTCCGCAGAGGATGAATTACAGGAAATGGACGGCCCGGAAGAGTTGTATGAACGCCTGTCTATAAAAGTTGATAAAGGCCAGGAACCCCTGCGCCTGGATAAATTCTTAACCGCACGTATAGAAAACATTACCCGCAATAAAGTGCAAAAAGGTATTGATGCAGGCCGTGTACTTGTAAATGCAAAACAGGTGTCTGCCAATTACAAAATAAAACCCGCAGACGAAATTGTTGTTTATAGTGATAAGGAAGTACAGGGAGAAGAAATTATTCCTGAAAACATTCCGCTGAATATTGTATTTGAAGATGATGACATAATGATAGTTAACAAACCTGCAGGTATGGTAGTGCACCCCGGCTGTGGAAACTATACAGGAACATTGCTGAATGGTGTTGCAGGTTACCTCACACAAAAAAATAAAAACATAACAGAAGATACATTGCCCCGGTTTGGCATGGTGCACCGTATAGATAAAAACACCAGCGGCTTAATGGTGCTTGCCAAAACAGACAAAGCAGTTTCTTCGCTGGCAAAACAATTTTTTGATCATACTGTCTACCGCCGCTATTATGCACTGGTATGGGGCGATGTAGCCGAAGATACCGGCACAATAGTGGCACATATCGGCCGCAATCTTAAACACCGTAAATTATTTGCCGCTTATCCCGATGGTGATCATGGAAAGGAAGCCATCACCCATTATACAGTGTTGGAACGTTTCGGTTATGTAACACTGGTAGAATGCAGGCTGGAGACAGGCCGCACACACCAGATACGTGTGCATATGCAATCTATAGGCCATCCACTTTTTAATGATGATACGTATGGTGGCGATACTATTGTTAAAGGAACCATCTTTGCCAAATACAAACAATTTGTAGATAACTGTTTTGCCATTTGCCAACGCCAGGCCCTTCACGCAAAATCAATCGGTTTTATACATCCTGCTACAAGAAAAGAAGTTGTATTTACCAGCGAACTGGCAGATGATATACAGCAGGTAATTGAAAAATGGAAAGGCTATGTGAAGACGAAAGGAATACCTGAGTAAAAGGAAAATATTCCAACCTCAATTTATTAGCCTTTGTTGAAATCAAACAAGGTAGCGGTAAATACACCCCGCTCCCGTTTCTTAAAAATCGCATGCCAGTTGCCGTTATAGCGAATTAGCTTTGGCACCAACAGATCGTTAAACCTGTCCATTTGAACTTCCATCTGCACATTAAAATCGTATACCGCCGCATCGTAACTGATATCATAATTGCGGGCTACTATTTCCAGTGTTTTGCTATTAAACCATGTTACCATTTCATTAATGACGATATCGTTCTTCTGGCTTTTGGTTAAATCGGCCCTCGCTTTAATTGTAAATACATAACAAAGCTGCCCCTGGTATTCAGCCATGTCTATAATAAAATCATACAATTGAGATACGTCGTCATCAAAAATGGCAATCTTGTCGCCAATAAATGGAATGCCAGGAATTTTTTTTCCGGGATTAAAAAAAAGCATTTTCAGTTGCTCCTTATGCTTATCAATACCTTTCTTGTCCTTTATGCTCAGCTCAGCTCCTTTTACAATATTGTTTTCGCCGCAGACTGTACCTTTTGCAAAAAGTAAACCTGAATACAATTCTCCAGTATAATAATTCCAGTTTCGCTTATCATCGTAAATATTACCAGTTACTTTTTCTTCTATAATGTTTGTACTGCGACAACCATTTTTTTCGATTTGCGCTGTTTTACTTTGCAAGCTGGCAATTTCATTGCCATCCTTATCGTGCATACGTATATCATTAAGCGCAGTATAGCCAAGAACTCTAAGATTTTTAAATGCTTTGTAAAAGCTGGTATCATTTTTTACCCGCTCAATAAAACCCGGCACGTTAAGGTTGTTTCTTACTACAACTTCTTTAAGCGTAACCGTTTTCTTTCCAATATTTACAGAAGAATCCAGCTGTGCAAATGCTATTGCCGGAAGGAAAAGCACCAAACAGAAAATAATAGATTGTATTGTTGGTGGCAAAGCTTTCATTGGGGGTTACGGGGATGCTGTATTATTTAGGAAAACTCATTTTATAATCTACTTTGATTTTTCCTTTGGATATATCATCCAGTTTGCCTTTAAGCAGTTTTCGCTTCAGCGGTTTTAAATAATCAATAAAAAGTTTGCCTTCAATATGATCATATTCATGCAGAATAATTCTTGCAGTGATACCTGAAAAAGTTTTAGTCTGTGGCTCAAAATTTTCATCTACGTATTCAATAGTAACCAGCGAAGGACGATCTACATCTTCACGTATTTTAGGAATGCTAAGGCAACCTTCATTATAAGACCACTCTTTACCGCCAAGTTCCACAACATGGGCGTTTATGAAAAGTTGTTTTGTTCCCGGATCATCAGGATATGTGCCACGATCTTCATCTTCCTGGTTTTCGAATATTTGGGCGCTGTCAATAATAAAGAGCCGTATGTCTTTATTTACCTGTGGTGCCGCCAATCCCACACCGTTGCTGGCATACATTGTCTCCCACATATCGTCAATAAGTTTTGGCAGACCGGGGTAATCGCTACTGATGTCCTTAGCTACTGTTCTTAATACCGGGGTACCATATGCCACTATTGGTAAAATCATTTCCTGGGTTTCTTTTATAAAGCTGCTAAATTATTATAAAACTGCTTATTTACAAGCTACTCATTTAAACTTCCAACTAATCAACTATTCCGCTCCATATATTCCTGCAATATAATTGTAGCCGCAATTTTATCAACCATAGATTTATCGCGGCGCTGCATTTTCTTCATGCCCATTTCTATCATAGCACCCTTGGCCATTTTAGAACTATAACGTTCATCTACAGGCACAACAGGTATTGAAGGAAATTCTTTCTTAAGACGTTCAATAGTTTTTTTAACGTGAGGTGTGGCATGTGTATCGCTATCGTCAAGGTTTCTAGGATCGCCAATAATGATCAGTTCAACCGCTTCTTTTTTGATATACTCTTTCAGAAAGTTAAAAAGCTGTGGTGTTTCCACAGTGGTTAATGCGCTGGCAATTATCTGCAGTGGATCTGTAACTGCCAGTCCTGTTCTTTTCAATCCATAATCTATTGCCAGAATTCTTGCCATGATCTATTAATTCTTTATCATTTTACACTGCCGCTATAGGCGCCACTGTTGCAAAAAAATGATCAGCTGCCTGTGCGTCTGCAAAAAAATGACGGCCTTCTTTTATCTTATCGTTTTCAAACGTCCACAATACACAAACATGGTGATCGATATTGTTTCCATCTTCGCGGTGCGTGGTAATATGCTGGCACTCTACTAAAAAATTATCGTTGCTGCCCACTACCATTTTTTCTGCTTTTACTTTTGATGACCCCATAACAGCACTCATGTTATCAAAGAAAGCAATTACATCTTCAATGCCGTTTTTTACACCTGCCAATGGATGCTGACCAAGAAATATCCAGGTTACATCTTCATGCATCACTTCTCTCAGCGCAGCAAAATCATGTTTGCTGAAAGCTTCAAAAAATTTATTAATGATGTCTGAATGTTTATCGCTCATACAAAGCAATTATGCGTTAATGAATAAATCTGCTATTACAAACACAGCAAACACCACGCTTGCAATACCATTTGCTGTCATAAAAGCAATATTTACTTTGGTAAGATCATTAGGCTTTACAATAGAATGCTGATAAATAAGCATGCCAACAAAAATGGTAACGCCAATCCAATAGCTCCAATGAAAACCACCATATACGCCTGCAAAAATTACACAGGCCGCACTTAGCATATGCAAAGCTTCAGAAACACGCAAAGCTTTTGCTTTACCTAATGTAGCAGGAATTGAATACAAATCCTGCGATTTATCAAAGTCTATATCCTGCAATGCATAAATAATATCAAACCCGCTTACCCAAAAAACAACCGCAAAAGAAAACAATATAGGAAGCAATGCAAAACTTCCTGTTACAGCAAGGTATGCGCCAATAGGCGCAAGTGATAAACCGATGCCCAGTATAATATGGCAAAGCGCTGTAAATCTTTTTGTATAACTATAACCTAATACCACAAGCAATGCTACAGGCGATAAAAAGAAACAAAGCGGGTTAATAAACCATGTACACACCACAAACGCAATGCAGTTAAAAATAACAAACCGCAATGCACTGCTGGCAGAAATAATGCCTTTGGGAATTTCACGGATAGCAGTACGCGGATTTTTTGCATCAAAACTTCTATCTAAATACCTGTTGAAAGCCATAGCCGCACTGCGGGCGAAGACCATGCAGAGGATAACTAGTGAGAACCTTAACATGATTTCCTCAATAGTTCTAGGAAAATATTTTATTGCCGATAAATCTGTAAAGGCCACATAAGTTGCAGGAGAAAAAAAGGCAGTTTGGTCGTTAAAATATTTAACACCTAATGTAAATCCTATCAATGCAAAGGGCATTGCAAAAATGGTGTGCGAGAATTTTATAAGGCTTAAATAATCTTTTACTTTACTCATGTATGTATGCTGATAATATTATTGGTTTTCGGAATAATCGCCAGATGAGGACATCAGACGATTATTCCCTTAATCTTTTTAATCCTTCAAAATCCTCGTTCCAAAATCCTGGTTCTCACAACTTCCCACAACACAATACCGGCCGCCACAGAAATATTCAGCGAGTGCTTCATACCCAGTTGCGGAATTTCTATACAACCATCGCAAAGCAAAATAGTTGATTGCTCTACACCGCTAACCTCATTGCCAAAAACAACAGCCAGCTTCTCCCCCTCTGGTAATTCAAACTGGTTTAATAAATAGCTGTTCTCTGCCTGTTCTATAGCAAGCACTTTATACCCATCTGCTTTTAATGATGCAATGGCTTCAGTAGCATTGGCAAAATGCCTGTTGGTAACAGATTCATCGGCACCAAGTGCAGTTTTTGATATTTCTTTATGGGGAGGATGTGCCGTATAGCCTGTTGTATAAACGGCTTCCAGCAGAAACGCATCTGCAGTTCTTAATACGCTGCCTACATTATAAGCGCTGCGTACATTTTCTAACACTGCAATTACCGGTATTTTTTCTGATTCCTTAAACTCCTGCACCGACTTGCGGTTCAGCTCATCCATACTGAGTTTGCGCATGCCGCAAAGATAAGCCTTATGGGCTAAGGTAAAAGGAGAAGGTTAAAGGTGTAAGGCCTTGCGAATAAGGGCTATAGACTAATGACTAATGACTAATGACTAACGACTCACTACTTGGTGTTGAATGCAAACACAATACCGCCAAGTACATTAAAGCCATATACCGGATACTGGTGCCAGCGTTCGTATTTATTGTTGAAGATATTGTTCATCTGGAACCAAAGGTTCAGCGACTTTGTAATTTTATATTCCACTCCAGCATTTACATCAACCCCAGATTGTCCAACAAAATCTTTGTACACCGTACCAACTTTACTACGGTATGGCGCTGCACCAAAAACATACAAATCACCTTTCAGGAAAAAGTCTTTAAACAATTGCCAGCGCAGTGAGCTTGTTATTTCCAGCGGTGTAAGCCCCCATGCTTTATCCTGACCTTCTACTTTTGTGTAGTTGGTCATAGTAATTGTATTGTTCCAGGTAAGATCCTCTCCTTGTGTCCAGCCCAATTCTCCATGAAATTTAAAAGCCTGTACTGAGGTAGAATTAAGGATAATAAAAGTTTTTCCGTCTGTTGAATCATTTACAAACAAAGGCATATCCCTGTATTGTACTCCACCAACTTTGGCGCTATAGCTGATATGATCAAGCAAAGAACCTTTTATGCCCGCATAAAATTCCTGCGTTCTTGTATTCATTAAGAAAGTAGGTTGAGCCAGCCACGGATTGATTGAAGAATAACGCTGGTAAGATCCTTTGTCGTAATAACCAACCCAGCCAACCTGAAAGGTGAAGCTTTTATCATTGGTAACGATATCGGCCATTATATTGGGCAGCAAATGGAAACGTTTGTTATCCCAAGAAGGAGTAAGGCCTGCAGAAAGATAAAAGTTTTCATTTTTATACTGAACCGTTGGCGATACGTAATACAAATTGTTCTGAATAGTAGTAGCAGAAACCGGTTTGTAATTGGTAAGATCTGCAGTTAAACCAAGCGTAAAAGAAAATTCATCAAATGTTTTTGTAAGCGGCAGGTTTAGCACCGTGTTGGTTTCTGTAGCCTTGCCATTAAAATTGTTGCCGCTAAACACATCTACTTTTACATTTGGGTTGTAGGTAAGCCCATACTCTGTAGGTTTCATATTGCGCAGGCTAAGCTTTGCATTATAAGTCTGAAACCTTTGCCGTAAAAAATCTTTTGTAAAAGGAAGTGTGGCAGGTTGAAATCCATATAAAAAATAATCTTCGCTTTTAAAACCAATACCACCATTCCATTCAAGATTGGTAGCTGTTCTTACAGTTCCTGCGGCAGATACTGAAGTGTGGTTGTTTTTCTGATAAGGCAAATTGCCTTTTGAAGTATATTCTTTTGCAAAAAGATTGAAAAAAGAATTTTTGCCATCACCAAAACTAAAACCTGCCTGTACATAAGGTATATGCACATTGCCAACGCCTGCTTTAATATAATTGCTGTACTTCCATGCATTCACAGTATCAATTTCAAGCGCAACGGGTTTTAACGGAGCAGGCAAATAACCAAGCAAAAGATTTTGCTGTGGAATGGTATAGCTTAATTTAGGTTTTGATGAATCAACTACCGGTGAAGCAGCATTGAAATTGATTTTAACGGCTTCCCTCAATACAGGTTTGAAAGAAGAAGTAATATCGATGGTTCTTTTTTTACCGGTTGTATCCTGTGCAGATACAAGCATAGCTGCAAACATTACAGGTAATAAAAGGAAGGGTATTTTTTTATAGCGGTTCATATTCATTTTTCAATTGTGGTTCAGAGAATTCATTGCTTTTAAATACTGTATTATTGGCCACCAGTTTTACTGCTTTGCTTTTCTTCTTCAGTAACCTGTGCAAGCTTGCGTACTGCAGTCTCTTTAAACTCAGGTATTGTGGCATTGTCTGCTACACTCTGAAAAGTAGCTTTGGCATTGAAATAATCCTTCTCCTTAAAATAAATATCGCCCAGCAACAGGTAGGCTTTGGTAACCCAGTCTGCATAAGAACCAGATTTATTAATCACTTCAAATGCAGATTTCTCAGCGTCTTTCAATTTGTTTTGCTGGTACTGGCAATTGGCAATTTCATAACGTGCCTCTGCGCCATAGGATGATTTGTTTATTGCTGCAGCACTGCGGAAATAAGATATAGCCAGATCACATTGATTAGACGCTTGTGCAGATTTTGCCAGCACCATATTAGCCAGTACTTTATCATCCGTGCTTGCACCTTTCTGGTTCAATAAATCCTTTGAGTTTTCTGTTGCTTCAGTCCATTTCTTCAGTTCATACTGGCTGCGTAATAAACCACGCATCGCTTCCAGTTTGTTTTCCTGGTTAGAAGCAAATTCTTTCAGCCTCGAAAAATATTTTTCCGACTTGTCGTAATTCTTAAGATCAAAGAAATTTAAACGTGCGGCCAGCAATAAAGATTTCTCAGCAAATTTATTAGGTGCTTTATCACCAACTGCTTCATATCCTTCTGCAGCTTTAGGCCAGTTCTTCTGGTTATAATAGATTTCACTTTTATAATACAAAGCATCAACTGCGTTTTTCCCTTCGGGAAATTTTGCCAGGTAATTATCAAACCTGGTTAATGCGCCGCTAAAGTTGCCATTGTTAAATTGTATCTCTGCTTCTGCATAAGCCAATGAATCTTCCTGGCTGGAAGATATATCTACGCCCAGGCCTCTTGCAAAATTGATGTACTCACTGCTTCTTCCATCTTCTACATAAATCACTTTTGCATTGTCAAGTGCTTCTTCTGCTTCCGGAGAATTAGGATACTGTTTCAGCAATGTATTGTACTGCGCCAATGCTTCTTTATTGTTATTAAGATTATAGTTTGCAATACCAAGCCTTAGCAAGGCTTTTGGTTTTAATGACTCATTGGCGGTATTGCTTACCACCTTTTTCAGGTATGGAACAGATTCCCTGAATTTTTCATCAGACAAATATGTAGTAGCAATTTCAAGATTAGCATCGGGCACAAGACCAGATGACGGATAAACCCTTTCTATAGTCTGCAGCAATTTAATTTTCTCTGCACCGCTTTTTACTCCCGCAACCATAGATTTTTGAAACAATGCATAATCACTGGATGGCCAGGAATAGCTAATCACTTTATCATACATTGCCAGCGATTTCGTAAAGTCGCGGTTCATATAATAACAGTCTGCACTGCGCACATAAGCATCCTGTTCTATTGCTGATGAATTTATTTTTGGCGTTCCTGCTACCTGTTCAAAATAAGTAAGTGCCTGTTTGTAATTCTCACGTTTTAGAAAAGCGTAGCCTAAATTATATTTCGCATTGGTAGGATTTACCTCTCCGTTTACCACTCCAGACTTCAGGTATTCAAAATAAAAACGGATGGCGTCATCAATTTTATTAAGGCGATAAGCTATTTCTCCTTTCCAGAAATTTACATACGGCAATACGTCCTGGTTATTAGGTGCAGCAAGTGCTTTATCAAGCAATTCATTGGCACCAACCAGCAAACCATCGTTTATCATTTCTGTAGCACGGCCGTATAAAATTTTCGGGTATTGCTTTTTTACATTGTCGGAAGGTTTCTGCAAATCCTCTACCATAGCAAGCGCATCTTTATAACTATTGCTATTGGCCAGCACATTTACCAGCAATTCTTTTGCTTCCGTATTATAAGATGAATTGGGATAATCTGCCAGGAACTTTTTCAATTCAGTAAGCGCTACATCCTGGTAACCCAGTTCATAAGAAAGTTTTGCATAATTGTATTTGGATACTTCACGTTGCGTAGGGTTACTGCTATTAGATGCACAGAATAAGAATGCATTTCTTGCATTTGCTTTCTGGTTTGTTTTGAGGTATGCATCGCCCAGCAAATACATGGCGTTTTGCGCCAACGAATCTTCTTTGCCTGACAATTGTTTAAACCCTTCTATTGCTTTGGGATAATTCTGTGTAGCGTAATAAGTAAATGCCAGCTCGTATGTATCTTCTCTTCTAAGTTTTTTTGAACCGCCTGCATAATTCTCCAGGTAAGGCTGGGCTTTTGCATAATCGCCTTTTTCAAAATAGGCATGGCCAATCAGTTGCCTTAATTGACCATCGTATACCTGTCCTCCTTTTTTCAACCTCGATTCTGCATATTCAAGCGCCTTATCTTTTTGCCCGGTATTATACATTATTGTAGCAATATAAAAAGGCACCACTTTTTCATAACGGCTATCCGTCTCTGTTATTTTAAAAGCTTCCTGCGCATCGCGGAATTTGCCATTGTTAAAAGCAATGAACCCGTAATAATAATTTGCGTCTGTATAATTAGGGTCTTTCGGGTTTTTCCTGATTTCATCCAGCAGCGGCATTGCCCTGTCAAACTTTTTAAGGTTGAAATAAGCATAGCCCTGGTGAAACTTCATGTCGGCAATTTCCTGGTTGCTCAAATGGGCGATGCTTGTTTTTTCATAATTGGCAACGGCCTGGTCAAAATCTTTTTTACGGAAATAATATTCTGCAAGGTGAAAATACATCATCTGCACACGGGCTACATTGTCTTCTACCGCTGCATAATCTTTGGCAAGATCAGCTGCTGATGCTTCATTTTGTTTTAAAGCACATACGATGGTGTAATATTTTATTTCCTGGTAACTGATGGCATTGTTGCTGCGGTCTGCTTCGCGGAGATAAAGATTGAGATCTTTAAATAACGGATACGCCAGGCTATATGCACCAGTCTGATAATATTCTTTTGCTTCCTTTAATGTTATCTGCGGATCTGCAATAAAACGGGTTTGCTGTGCTGCAGCAAAAAAGAAAGAACCACTAACCAAAACGAGACTAAGAAGTTTCTTCATTATAATAGATTAGTTCCGGGGTTTACAACGTGCTAAAGTTTCTAATTATTTTTCCTTCAACCAAACATCGTTCCAAACACCTGTGGATAAGTACAAGGATTAACATTTTGTTGTAATTCATTGCATCATCTTACTTTTGAAAAAATCAAAAATCACGGATGAAAAAATTCTTATCTATTGCTTATCGCGACTGGGCATTTAATCTTGCAATGTTTATTTTACGTGTATGTGCCGGTGCACTTATTATTCCTTATGGCTATAAAAAACTTATTCATTTTGCTGATTTAAAAAACAACTTTACCAACTTTATGGGCATTGGCAGCCCGCTTTCCCTCTCACTTGCAATCTTTGCTGAATTCTTTTGCGGCATGTTTATTATACTGGGATTGTTTACAAGGCTTGCTGCTATTCCATTGATTATTGCAATGAGTGTAGTGGTTATTAGAGTAAATCATTGGGATGTTTTTGCCAAAGACGAACATCATGCTGCATTGTTCCTTGCATGCTTCTTTGCAATACTTTTATGCGGCCCGGGCAAAGCGAGTGCAGATGGATTAATTAACAAATAATTTAGACAGCTGCGAGCTATAAGCTTTTAGCCATTAGCTGTTAATTTTAAGTTTGAACAAACTTTTATACTGTTTAAAGAATAAAAAGAATGAACCACGGCTAATAGCTAGCAGCTAACAGCTAATAGCTTTCTTCATAAAAACAACATTATGTTTGAATCAACAACGCAAGTAAGGGTCAGGTATGCTGAAACAGACCAGATGGATGTGGTTTATCATGGCAACTATGCACAATATTTTGAAGTAGCCCGTGCCGAAGCCATACGCAAACTTGGTTTTACTTATAAAAATATGGAAGCATTGGGCACTTATATGCCTATTGTTGAATTGCAATGCAAGTATCTTCGTCCGGCGCATTACGACGAGTTGCTGAGTGTTAAAGTAATATTAAGGGAGCTTCCCAAAGATCACCGTATAGAGTTCCTTCACGAAGTATACAACGAAGCTGGCAATTTGCTTACTACCGGTAAAGTAGTATTGTATTTTATAGATTCGCACAGCAAAGAAAAAACAACAATGCCTAAAGAACTTTTAGATAAACTAAGCCCTTACTTTGAATAATAGAAAGCAAAAAATTAAAACAGCAATTAATAACCGTTAATACATAATTGTGAAACGCAATTAATGCTGATTTTTATTTTTTTTACCCGGCATTAGCATTACTATTAAGCATTCTTGCGTCGCACACTTTTACTGCAAATTTTTATTCAGCGCTTCCATAGTTCGTTCCCTTGCGGATAGTTTTTGCGTTATTTCTTGTCCCTCCAAACGAGACGGAGGCAATAAGCCAGTACATAATTATATTCCCTTATTTTTTCTGCCCAGCTTATAGTAATAACCCCGTGCCTTTAAGCCGAAGGTGTCCTATTTTCTTATAATTGGCTTTACCCAAACATTTTGGCTAACGCCGTGATTAATTTATGTTGCGGCCCGGCCTAAAAGCACGGGGTTATTCAACCATCTTAAGTTGATTGGCAATAAAGTGAATTTTGTACGATGGTTTGTATCCACACAAACCATAATTCTCTTTGACTGGTTTTATCAACAGACCATCCTAAGACATTACAAAGTGTTCTGATTTGTCTTAATTTTATAACATGGCATTTATAGATTATTACGAAACACTGGGGCTTTCAAAAACTGCAAGCGCAGAAGATATAAAAATAGCTTACCGCAAACTTGCACGCAAGCACCACCCAGATTTAAATCCTAACGATAAGGAAGCACATAAAAAATTTCAGCAGATAAATGAAGCCAACGAAGTATTAAGTGATCCTGAAAAAAGAAAAAAATATGACCAGTACGGAAAAGACTGGCAACACGCCGAACAGTTTGAAAACGCAAGGCAACAATCCGGTGGCACTTATAATCCTTATAATAATACTGGCCAAAGCGCAGGTGGTTTTGAAGACGAAGATTTCTCATCTTTCTTCTCTTCTATGTTTGGTGGCGGTGCAGGCGGCAATCGCGGGAAACAAGGGAAATATAAGGGGCAGGATTATAATGCAGAATTACAACTAAGCTTGCATGATGCTTATACAACTCATCAGCAAACACTAACTGTAAATGGCAAAAACGTAAGGATTACCATTCCTGCAGGAGTTGAAAACGGGCAAGTAATAAAACTGAAAGGTTATGGTGCGCCGGGCACAAATGGTGGTCCGTCGGGCGATTTGTACATTACATTTAATATACCCAATGATGCAAAAATGAAAAGGGCCGGCAATGATATTTTTATGACCGCCGATATTGATTTGTATACGGCAGTGTTGGGTGGAGAAACAACCATTGAAACTTTATCAGGAAAACTGAAACTTAAAATAACGCCAGGCACACAAAACGGAACGCAGGTAAGATTGAAAGGAAAAGGCTTTCCTGTATATAAGACCGAAGGCAGTTTTGGAGATTTGTTTGTAAGCTTCAATGTAAAACTTCCGGTAAACCTTACAGAAAAACAAAAAGAACTTTTTACACAACTGGCGGCGCTTAAATAATAATGATGCGTATGGAAAACAATGAACTTATATCCGTGTATGGTTTTTGTGTAACACACAAAATTGAAACTTCTTTTATTGAATCGCTGCAGCTATATGGATTGGTAGAAATAAAAACCATTGAAAAGGAATTGTATTTTAAGGAAAGCCAGCTTGAAGAAATAGAAAAAATGGTGCGCATGCATTACGACCTTGATATTAATTTTGAAGGTATAGAAGCCATTGGTCATCTTTTGCAGAAATTAAAAGAAATACAAAACCGCAATTTACAATTGCAGAACCGGCTAAACCTATACGAAAACGAAAGCAATAACCAATAATGGAAGATCATCACGGGCATGCGCACAATCATTCCAATCATCAGCATCACCATGATCATTCAGTTGCATTAACCAGTGTAAACACAGCATTTATTATTGGCATCTCTTTAAATTTTCTTTTTGTAATAATAGAAGTTATTGCAGGCCTTGTTTATCATTCCCTCTCCTTACTTTCTGATGCTGGTCATAACCTTGCCGACGTGGCGGCACTGGCACTTTCATTGCTGGCGTTTAAGCTGATGAAAGTAAAATCGAGCAAGACTTATACTTATGGCTACCGCAAAACATCGGTGCTGGTAGCATTCTTCAATTCTATTGTACTGGTTCTTTCTATAGGCGCTATTTTATATGAAGCGGTACAACGTTTTTTTCATCCGCAGGAAGTGAAAGGCGGCATCATTGCAATAATAGCAGCCATCGGCATTGTAATAAATGGATCTACAGCGCTTTTATTTACCCGCGACAAAGAAAAAGACATGAACGTAAAAAGTGCTTACCTGCATTTAATGAGTGATGCCATTGTATCGCTGGGCATTGTTATTGGTGGAATTCTTATTATTTATACCGGCTGGTTTTGGATAGACAGTGTATTAAGCATCATCATTGCTATAATTATTTTGTTTAGTACATGGCGCCTGCTGAAAGACAGCCTGCGTTTATCGCTTGATGGCGTTCCTGTTGGTATACAGCTTGACGAAGTAAAAGCTGTGGCCATGAAAGTTGCTGGTGTAAAGGATTTCCATCATGTGCATATATGGGCCATTAGCACCACAGAAAATGCATTAACTGCTCACCTGGTATTATCTTTAAACACCAGTTCAGAAGAAGAAAGAAAAATAAAACAGCACATCAAACACGAACTGCTGCATAAAAACATTCAGCATGCAACACTTGAAACAGAAAGAGAGAATGAGAATTGTGAAGAAGAAGAGCACAAGGTATAATTATATTTTTTTGAACTCGCCTCTGAAGTTTTTTTGTTGAGTAAATACAGTTATACCTAATAATTTCCAATCCAACCGCCCAGAGACGATATAATAAAAACTGTCATTCTTTGCAGTTAATAATATGTTCTGCGGTATCCAATCATTACCGCCAACAATTCCTGTTATTTGTGTAGATGCTTTTAATGGTTCCTGCACCAGCCTGTTTTTATCGCTTAAGGAAGTCACATCCAGCTGTATGTTGAAAACCGGATTATTTTCAATAGCAATAAAATACCCGCTACGAAACCATCTAACACTATCTGCAGTTTTAAAATTCCAGGTTTTTGTTTGTAAGTTATTATTGCTTTTAACAGGCTTACAAATTATTGTAATGATGATTAAAACAATAGTTATCGCACCGATTGACCCTGCTTTTATATATGCAACTTTCGTAAGCCGATAAATAATGTATAAAACAAAGAAACCAAGGCAAGTATTTAAAAGCATCCAAAGAATGTAATTCATAAGCGTCTGCTTTTTCTTTGAAATTATAAAGCATGCAATTGTTTTAAAGTTAGATAAGTTTTATGCTACTTGCGACAATTAAAACCTAATCAATACATCTTTGTTTTAAGTACACGTATCGTGTTGTTAAGTTGGCATTTAAGAAAAGATTATTGCAATAAGCAATTACATTATTTTCCTCATTTCATCTTGACGCTTATATAACTTTAATAACCCCGCGCCTTTAGGCCGGGGCATAAGCCTATAAATAACTCGCGGCTTTAGCCAAATATTTTCGGCTAAAGCCAATTAAGTAACATAGTAAAACCCCGGCCTAAAGGCACGGGGCTACAGTTGTAAAATACAATAATTCCTTTTTTATTTTGCCTGAACAAGAACTTAAGCTGCTATTTGCTTTGGCAACCGATTTAAATTGCCGATTCGCAATGACGTGAAGCCTACCGCACAATCACTGTTCCTGTTTGCTTCAGCAATTCTCTTTCCATTTGTTTAAGGTGCTGATGGGTTTGCAAAAGCATCATTAGCTCGTCTTGTGAATGGGGTTGCTGCATGTCCTGCTGGTTCTGTTCTATAAGGCGCTTAATCTTGCGGGTCTTTAAATAATTGAGTGTAGAAATCACTTCTTCACGGTACACTTCTTCACGGGTAGGAACGGGCATTTCAAATTCAGATTTCCATTTATCGCTTAGTTCATATTGTACGTCCATTATGGATACTACCAGTGTGCTTAGCTGTTGATCTTCGTGGTATAAAAAATTCTTGGCAGTAGGTTCAAGTTTTTCATCGTACCAAATTTTATAGGTATGAATGATGCGCAACAATTGTTTGTTGTCAAAAAGATCTTCATCAATCATTTCATCAAAAAGAAAATCGGCCACTTTTTTTTCAGTATCCCATTCCCTTATTCCAAATTCTACCAATGAGCGTACTACAGCCCTTTCATTCATTTCATCTTTAAATAAAAGATTGAACGTATCATCTTCTACAATGTCGGTTGCTGTTTGTGGCGCTTCCGGATCAAAAACATCTGTACCTGCTGAAGCGTCCTGTCGTTGTTGTTTGTTTTCAGCCTTTCCAATTTTATCGCGGATAAATTTATTAACGAGGTTGTTTAAACCAATCTCATCAATTTTTAGCAATTGCGAACACTGCCTTATATAATCCTGCTGCTTGGTAAAATCTTCAGCCTTATTAATTTTAGAAATTGTTTCTGCAATCTGGTTTACAACCGCAGCTTTTTTATTAGAGTCTGTGCCTGCATCTGCTAAAGCAATTTCTAACTGAAAGAGTACAAAATCTTTTTTATTTTTTTCTACAAAATCTTTAAAAGCTACCGGCCCAACTTTATTTACATAACTATCCGGGTCTTCTTTATCGGGTATTAAAACAAGTTTTACGTTGAGGCCTTCTTCCAGTGCAAGATCCAATCCGCGAAGTGCGGCTTTTATGCCGGCATTATCGCCATCGTAAATAATAGTAAGGTTATTGGTGTATTTTTTTATCAACCTTAATTGATCTGGTGTAAGCGATGTACCACCACTTGCCACCGCGTTATCTACACCTGCCTGGTGCAAAGAAACCACATCGGTATAGCCTTCTACTAAAAGACATTCGTTGCTTTTATCAATAGCCTGGCGGGCAAAATATGTACCGTATAATATTTTGCTTTTTACGTACAGTTCATTTTCCGGCGTATTAATGTATTTGGGTGCACGGTCGTTGTTTTTTATAAGCCTTGCACCAAAGCCAATTATTTTTCCGCTGTTGTTATGAACAGGGAATATTATTCTGCCGCGGTAATTGTCCTGCAACTCTTCGTTGCGCATGGTTACCAATCCGCTTTTTACCAGGTATTCAGGATTAAACTGGTTGGCAAGTGCACGTTTAGTAAAAGATGTTCTGTCTTCGGGAGAATAACCCAACTGAAATTTCTTAATGGTATCTTCCCTGAAGCCGCGGTGCTTAAGATAGCTTAATGCAATATCCTGTCCTTCTTCAGTTTCAAACAATTTTTCATCAAAAAACTTTTGTGCAAATGCATTAATAATGTGCAGGCTTTCGGCAACCTGTTGCTTCAGCTTTACTTCAGGACTTGTTTCTGTTTCTTCTATCTCTACATTGTACCTGTTGGCAAGCCATCTTAATGCTTCTACATAAGTGTACTTTTCATGCTCCATTAAAAAACTAATGGAGTTTCCGCTGCGGCCACAACCAAAGCATTTGTATATTTCTTTTGCCGGACTTACAGTAAATGATGGCGACTTCTCATTATGAAAAGGGCAAAGGCCAAGGTAATTGGTTCCCCTTTTTTTGAGTTTTATAAATCCGCCAACAATGTCTATAATGTCTATGCGGCTGAGAATTTGCTGTATGGTTTGCTGGCTAATCAAAATTGTGATACAAATGAAAGGGCAAATTACATTCTTTTTGTTTTTGCTTCTTCAAAAAAGAAACAGTCGGTCAACTTTTGTTGCCCAAAAAACCAAAAGATGAACGAAATGCGACGCCACTAAAGCTGCCCAATGATAAAATGCTGGTACCAAAAAAAATGAAACTAGTTTGGCTTTAGATAAAATGAGCCGGCTGCACAGCAACCAGCTCATTTAAGAAAGTAATTAAAGAATTTATTTACTCTTCATCTTCTTCGTAGTAGGCATCCTGGTTATTATTAAATATTGCCTCCCACTCTTTCACTTTGTCATCGCTCAATAATTCAATAATATCATGAATGGAATCAGACTTCTTTTTCCACTCCTGTACTTCAATTTCTTCGTATTTTGATACAAATACACACTGATCAGATTCAAAATTTATCTTAATAAGCGTAATACCAGTATCTTCCTTTTCCTGCACCAAATAATAACAGCCAACTTCCATTAATGAATAAGAATACATACAACACAATTTTAGACTTTTACTAATAGTAATGGGTTAGTAAGTGAAGAATTATGTGTAATTGCTGCCAGTAGCAATCATGTTCAATTTTACCCGGGATAATTGTTCGCACTTTGCTACCGGCGACTATCTAAAATTACATTTTTGGAGGTTATTTCACACACCCGTTTTTGCCATTTTAAAATATTTTAGGCCCTTTTTTTTCAACACAGTGGTTTTCAAAACCTTGGAGCAGTATAATATTTTTGTTATCAAGCCCGGGATTTCTGTTAACAGGCAAGAAATATTATCAAAAAATAGTATTTTTACAGCCGTCGCCACCTCTTAAAATAAAGTAAAAGAACACTTTACACCAACCAGTCCAATCCTCTATTTCCAATATTTTGCATACTAAGGGTTTACCCCTAATGCTGCAAGTTCCTAAATGATTTCTTGCCCCTTACATCTTAAGCTGTTATTATGCAAACAACATTTTCGGGTTGGATACCTGTCGCAAATCGTACGCAGAAACAATTGCCAGTCCCTGGCAGTACTTCCATTGAAGATCCTTTTTTCAGAAAGTATGCAAATAAAGAGATGCCTTTTGCTGCAGCACGTACTAACTCGGGTCTTAATCAATATACCGGAACATGGTCTGAAGCAGAAATGCTTCATTTATTAAGGCGCACCACTTTTGGCGCAAACAAAACGCATGTTGATGCGTTGAAAACACTTTCATTAACTGATGCAGTTAATCTTCTTATAGATAATCCGCAATTTCCTGTTAGTTCACCTCTTAATATTTATAACAATGATTACCCTGACCCGCAGGGCTGTCCGTTTGGAACATCATGGATTGAGTTTCCTGGTACAAATGATTCTGATGCTATGCTAAATGCATTTCGCACCAAGTACACATACAAGCAATGGTGGATAGGCTTAATGATTAATCAGCAGATGCACATTTTGGAAAAGCTTACGCTGTTTTGGGCAAATCATTTTAGTACTCAAATGGAAGACTTTAATTACCCTAAAGCAATATGGCAGCATTTTAAAAAGATACGTGAAGGTGGCCTTGGCAATTTCAGAACGCTTTTAAAAGAAATTACTATAGATCCGCACATGCTTCTCTTTCTGAATGGTAATTCTAACAGTGCCTCTGCACCCGATGAAAATTATGCACGTGAACTGCAGGAACTTTTTACTGTTGGCAAAGGTCCCGATTCAGGTTATACAGAAGATGATGTAAAACAGGCTGCAAAAATTTTAACCGGATGGCGTAGACAGGAACAGGCTGATGGTTTTTATTCAACCATATTTAAAGAAGATGAACATGATACGAGCGACAAACAATTTTCTTCGTTTTATAATAATACACTAATAGCCGGAAAGAGCGGACAGAATGGGCAAACCGA
Source organism: Chitinophagaceae bacterium (assembly GCA_044227095.1). Classification (GTDB taxonomy): domain Bacteria; phylum Bacteroidota; class Bacteroidia; order Chitinophagales; family Chitinophagaceae; genus JACMLD01. Next base: position 4,725,074 of record JBGAFV010000001.1, read on the forward strand.
AACTGATGAGTTGATAAGCATGATACTGAACACAAATGAACCGGCAAAATACATTTGTCGCTGCCTGTACAGATGGTTTGTGTATTATGTTATTGATAGTTCTGCCGAACAAAATGTAATTACGCCGCTGGCAGATATATTTAGAACAAACAATTATGAAATTGTTCCTGTATTAAAAGCACTTTTTACAAGCGAACATTTTTTTGATATGGCAAACAGAGGTTGTATCATTAAAAGCCCGATTGATCTTTATGCAGGGGTAAACAGGGAATTTAAAATTGTGCTTGAACAAAAATATCCGGATATAGCCTATAGCATGTGGAACCACTTCTGGCAGATGTGTTACAATGCTGCTCAAAACCTGGGAGATCCACCAAGCGTAGCGGGATGGCATGCTTATTACCAGGAACCCATTTATTATGAAGAATGGATAAACAGCCACACAATACAGGAAAGATCTTACTTAATTAATCTTTACACCAGCAGCGGCTTTCCTGTTGTTGCAGGATACACTATAAAAATAGATTCCATTGCTTTTGCAATGCAGTTTGATCATCCGGAAGATCCTAACATGCTCATCGCTGATTTTTGTAAATACCTGCTACCGCAACAACTAACAGATACGCAGATAAGCTACCTCAAACAATCTGTTTTACTTACCGGGCAGGTTACAGATGCATACTGGACCAATGCATGGTACGGTTATGTTTCAAACCCGTCTGACCCGCTTAATGAAGGCACTATAAGAGGAAGGCTGGACAGGCTTACTAATTATATAACTGGCATGGAAGAATATCAATTATGCTAAACCGCTGATTACGTTTACTCCTAAAACTATACAACCGCTGAACATGAAACGAAGAGATTTTTTAAAATTAAGTCCGGCATTAACCCTTCCATTTCTTTTAAACGGACTACCAGTTACTGCAGCAGCACGCAACCCATTACTGAAGCTTTTGGGAGAGCAATCCATACAAAATGGAAGGATACTTGTACTTATACAATTAACTGGCGGCAACGATGGATTAAATACACTTATACCACTTGATCAATACAGCAATCTTGTAAAAGCACGCAGCAATATCGTTATACCGGATAATAAAGTTTTAAGCATAAACGGAATGCCGCAAACAGGGCTCCACCCCGCTATGACCGGAATACAAAACCTATACAATAATGGGATGGTTAATATTGTACAGGATGCAAGTTATCCCAACCCAAGTTTTTCTCATTTCCGTGCTACCGATATTATGTTTACTGCTTCCGACGCTAATGTTTATATGAACACCGGTTGGATGGGAAGAACATTGGAATCAGAATACCCGGGCTATCCGGATAATTATCCCAACCAGGATATGCCAGATCCATTAGCCATCGAAATTGGTTCGCAATCATCTCTGGTTACTCAATGTACTGCAATTAATCCCACAGTAACAGTTACCAACCCCGACTCATTTTATGAACTGATTAATGGCGTTGCAGGTACAGTACCAGATTCGCCTTATGGACATGAGCTTACATTTCTGCGTTTAATTAAACAGCAAACAAATAACTATACAACAATCATCAAAAATGCATTTAATGCTACTGCTGCTAATACTGTAGCCTACCCTTCAGACAATGCACTGGCTGATCAACTTAAGATTGTTTCGCGGTTAATAAAAGGCGGCCTTAAAACGCCTGTTTATATTGTTAATCATCCCGGCACTTTTGATACACATGCAAACCAGGTTGATATTAGCGATACTACAAAAGGAACTCATGCAAACCTGCTTTCTGTTTTATCAACTGCTGTAAGTGCCTTTCAGCAAGACCTTATAAATATGCAGGTAAGCGACCGTGTTGTTACTATGACTGTTACTGAGTTTGGCAGAAGAATAAAATCAAACGACAGTTTGGGATCTGATCATGGAACTGCAACGCCAATCTTTTTCTTTGGAAGTAACCTTAACCCAATTACCATTGGAAGCAATCCTGTTATACCAGACAATGCTACAACTTACGATCAGGTTCCCATGCAAAATGATTTCAGGTCTGTTTATTATACTGTACTTAAAGAATGGTTTATGTTAACTGATGATCAATTGAACCATGTTTTTCCTACCCCTTATACAATACTCCCAATATTCAAACAACTGGCTGCATTGCCCCTTACATTATTGTCTTTTACCGGCAAATGGCTTACCCAAAAAGTTAACCTGCAGTGGGTGGTTGATCATGAATCTGATATTGATTACTACGAAGTACAACGATCAGACAATGGAATAAACTTTGAAAAAATTGGAATAATGACAGCTGCAAATACTGCTGTACAGCATACTTACAATTACGATGATTTGAGTTTATCAAAATCACTCTATTACTATCGTATAAAAATTGTTGAGCAATCTGGCAAAGTAAGTTTTTCGCAGGTATTATTATTGAAAGCAAATGATGCATCAAACGGCATAGCCATTAAAATTTTTCCGAACCCGGTCACCAACTGGTTTACTGTTTCACTCACAGATAAAATATCCGGCCCTGTTACTGTATGTATATCAGACCTTGCAGGCAAAGAAATTTGGAAACAGGAAAAAGATGTAACAGATGCTTATAACATTAATTTTTCTTTTGCAGATAAGAAACCTGCGACTGGTGTACATGTTGTGAGAGTGCTTTCAAAAAACCAAGAGGCCACTATGAAAATAATGGTAGAATAAAACTTATTAATGATTGGGTTCACTTACTATTTTATATTCCCAAAAAATACATTTTCAGAAATTCGTTTATCATCAAGAAACTGAATGGTTGTTGCAGGGCCAAGGTTTAATGGTTCCGTCCATGCCCTTAATACCCAAACCAATTTCCTATCACGGGTAACTTCAAAAACCTGTGGCGGTGCATTGCTGATGTCAAGCTTATCTGACCATTGGTTGAACCATGTATTAAAAACAATATTTCCATTAGGCAGTGGTATGGCAAGTTGCTGAGATATAATATTGTATTCCGGAATTTCTGTAAAAGCAAAACGCCATACTGTATCTGCTTTTGGAGAAATTTCTTTTACACTTCCCCGGCAACTCACCAGTATGTTTCCATTATCAAGCGGTTCTGCGCCCCATACACCAGGTACAGGAATTGAATTAAGCAGCTTGCCATTAATGTTGTATTCGTTTACAAGGCCCATGTCCATATGGCTTACCAGTAAAGTTCCTTTTTTTGTAAGCCTTGCATGACGAAATTGTCCGTGTACACTTTTTGAATGCGCAACAGGAATACTAAACTCTTTTACTGTTTCGCCGGTAATTATGTTTACTACTTTAACCCTTCCTGTGTCTCCGTTTTCTACATAAACAATGTGCTGCTTACCTATTGGTTGCGCTGTATGTATTTCGTGACCCGCAGGCGCATCATAATGCCATAGTATTTTTTTACCGGCATTTATTAAAGTAATGCCATACTGGTGCGCAAATAAAATATTTCCATTTGTCATTAATACTGCATCACTTATTTCTCCTTTCGTTACAGTGTCTTTGTATTGCCACGCAATTTGCCCGTTGCGTATTATATAGATGTTCTGTTGTTTACCTTCACCGGCATATAAAAAATCATGTTCGGCAAGGCCTTTACCGGGAAGAATTCCAGGTGCAAATGGTTTTTGATTTGCAGTTTGACTGTATGCAATGATGCAAGTGATTGTAAAAAGCGAAATAAATAACAGGTGTTTCATTATTGTTTTTATTTACAACATTTTATGCTATAACAAATCCGTTGTCAAGCTTCAGGTAATGATCTACACATGCTGGCAAATCACTGCTGTAATGGCTTACATAAATTAAAGTGGTTTTAAAAATAGAACAAATCTCGTTTACAAGATTTTTAAAATAAGCGGCTTGTATTTCATCAAGTCCCTGTGCTGGTTCATCCAAAATTAACAACGGTGGATTTTTTACCAGGGCCCTTGCCAGCAAAGCCATTCTTTGCTGGCTTGCAGACAACTGAAAAATTCTTTTATGTTGAAATTGATCCAGCTCCATAAGCTTTACCCACAATGCAATTTTATCTTCCTGTTCTGGTGTAAGCCTGCGAAACAAACCTATAGTATCAAACAATCCGGAAGCAATTACTTCATAACAACTGGCGTGCTGCTCAAAATATAAATGCAGTTCGGGAGATACAAAGCCAATTCTTTTTTTAATGTCCCAAATGGTTTCGCCTGTGCCGCGTTGTTTATCAAACAATATAATTTTATTGGCATAAGCCTGTGGATTATCGGCAGTAATAAGGCTTAATAAAGTTGACTTGCCTGCACCATTAGGCCCGGATAAATTCCAGCACTCCCCTTTTTTTACTTCCCAATTAATATTATGCAGAATTGTTTTTTCTCCGTAGCGGATAGTAACATTTTCCATTTTTACTGCCAGGGTAAAATCATCATCATGCGGTTGTTGCAACTGGTGCAGCAATTCAATATCTATTGTTTGTTTTGTTTGTGGTAAAATGTTTTTCTGCAGGTAATCTTCTTTTTTTTCGGTGGATATTAATATTCCCCTATCAATCACAGCTACATGGGTAATGCAACCTGGCAATGCAGCAGGATTTGTTATTAGAATTATACGGATGCCTTTTTGAGAAATAGCATCCAGTATAGAATGAAGGATTTTTCTTCCATCAATATCAAGGCCTATATAAGGATTATCAAGTATCAGCAATGAAGGCCTGCGCAACAAAGCCTTTGCAAGTTGCAGTCGTTTATTTTCTCCGTTTGACAACTGCAACAATGGTTTTTGCAATAATGAATCAAGATGAAGAAGCTTAACCCAATTGTCGTTGTCTGCATATCCCAGCAATGCATCTGCAACAGTTATACTGTCATCAGCTTCAGATGCATTAAACCTTTGCTGGTAATAAAAACTGCCGGTATTGCTGAGGTTTTTAAAATGATGTTGTTGTTCTACCAGTTCAATATGTGTATTGCTATTTTCAGGGAAATGGTAATCAAGTTCGCCACTGTAAAAAACGCTTCCGTACAATACATGTGCAAGCGTGGTTTTTCCGCTACCCGATGGGCCTATAATAGCCCATTGTTCCGAATTATGAATTGACAGGTTGATATTATTGAGTATTGCATTACCGCCGATGCTTACCGAAACACATGAAAGTGCAACAAACAGTTTATCCTTTTCTTTGCTTAATTCCATAACCGAATGTAAATGTATAAATGATACAAAGCACAGTTATGCCATCTTCCCCCAGGATGTGCTAAATAAAAACAAGGAAATAGCAATCAATAATTGTTATTACGAATTGCGCAAGCTATTTTTGCATGTTGATCTAAAAGACACATTTAAGAATTTATACTACATTAAACCCTTTCCTGCAACCTTTTTTCCCAAGCCGGACTCTTAGTTACTGATTTAGCTTATTGCTGATTTTACCCGATTGCAGATATGCTTGCTTCTTTTATAACCACTGATAAAATTCTTATTACATCCGGGATGTACTATTATTACTATGACCCGGAACAAGGGCAAATTCAACGCACACAATTTCTTTCAGAAATTGGTGAAGTGCTCGGCGAACAGCAATGGTGGCGGCAGGAAAAAGCAAACGAATACCTGAGTAAAAAAAAGAATGGCAATTCAAAAATATAAACCTTTGAAAAAAAATAAAACAGCCCGTTAATAACGGGCTGTTTTGCTTATATAATGTGTCCCCGCACAGGCTAGAACTGTGGACCCTCCCGATAAGTATCGGGATGCTCTACCAACTGAGCTACGAAAATGATCCCCCCTCCTAAAAAAAAATTGCTTTATAAAAAAGCAATTTAAGTGTCCCCGCACAGGCTCGAACTGTGGACCCGCTGATTAAGAGTCAGCTGCTCTACCAACTGAGCTACGAAGACAAAACCGGGCTGCAAATATAAATATTTGCGCTTTACCGCTTAAGATATTTTGTAGCTTAATGGATGCACAAAAAAAAGCAGGGTTTGTAAACCCTGCTCGCTCATTATAACTCAAACTTTTACTGGTTAAGTTTTATTTGGCCAACATTGGTAGGCTGACCGTCAACAACTGCTACATTGTCCTTGGCAGTATTCCTGTAAGGAGGTTTTGCCTCAACAATAATTCTGTAAGTTCCAGCTTTTGCATTTGTTATTTCAAAGCTTCCGGATTGTATATCTGCTTTCAAAGTGTCTGTGCTGGATAATGCCCATACTTTAGTGGCACCATCTGCCGGCACAATTGTTCCTTTTATTGAACCGGTATCAATATTTGTAAATGCAAATAAACCTGCTGTTGCTATGCTTAAAGCTACTAAGCCTGTTTTAACTTTATTCATAAAATTCAATTTAATAGTGAACAAAAATGGTTCTCTTCATCTAAATTATACTCAAAATTACAAGCTGTAATTCAGTATATAAGAGAAAAAACAAGTACTGTGCCATAACTAACTACGCCTTCTTTCTACAGTTGGAAAAATTATTACCCGATTAAACTGGATTATTTTCCACATTAGTGCATAAATCAAATAAAAGGGCACACAGTCCGTTTCATTATATTTGCCTGCATTTTAATTACTAAAAGTTTTAGTGATTGCGTTGGCATATGCCAGCATTTAATTATTTGCGGCAGTTATATTTACCCTGAGAATTAAAAAAACCTATGGCAGAAAAAGATAAAAACCTGTTTGATTATAACGAAGAGAGTATAAAAAGCCTGGACTGGAAAGAGCATATACGCCTCCGCCCGGGTATGTATATTGGCAAACTTGGAGATGGCAGCAGCCCCGATGATGGTATTTATGTTTTGTTGAAAGAAGTACTGGACAATTGTATTGATGAACACACCATGGGCTATGGCAAACAGGTAGATGTTACTATTGAAAAAGGCACAGTAACCATTCGCGACTTTGGCCGTGGCATTCCATTAGGTAAAGTAGTGGATGTTGTAAGCAAAATAAATACAGGGGCCAAATACGATAGCAAAGCTTTTCAGAAAAGTGTGGGATTGAATGGTGTGGGTACAAAAGCAGTAAACGCATTAAGCGGTTATTTTAAAGTAACAGCTTACCGCGAAGGCAAAGAAAAAACAGCAGAATTTGCAAAAGGTGCATTAACCAAAGAACATAAAGAAGCAAAAACATCGGAAGAGAATGGTACAATGGTAACCTTCATCCCAGATGAAACTGTTTTTAAAAAATACCATTACATACACGAATACCTCGATAACCAGTTCTGGAATTATTGCTACCTCAATGCAGGTTTAATAATTAATTTCAATGGTAAGAAATATGTTTCCAAAAATGGTTTGTTGGATCTTTTGCAACGCAAAACCAATGAAGATGAATTGCGTTATCCTATCATTCATTTAAAAGGAGAAGATATAGAACTGGCCATTACCCACGAAAATCAGTACGGAGAAGAATACTATTCATTTGTAAACGGCCAGTTTACTACACAGGGCGGTACGCACCTTGCTGCCTTTAAAGAAACTTACGTAAAAACTATCCGCGATTTTTATAAAAAAGATTACGACTCCAGCGATATAAGAGGAAGTATTAGCGCAGCTATATCTGTACGTGTGCAGGAACCTGTATTTGAAAGCCAGACAAAAACCAAACTTGGTTCGCAGGTAGTTTTTGAAGGCGGCCCTTCTATGAAAAGTTTTATAGGAGATTTTCTTGCCCGCGATTTGGATCTTTTTCTTCACCGTAATCCTGCAGTTGCTGAAGCGCTGAAGAAACGCATAGAACAAAATGAAAGAGAAAGAAAAGAACTGGCAGGCATAAAAAAACTGGCAAACGAAAGAGCGAAGAAAGCAAACCTGCATAATAAAAAATTACGTGACTGCAGGTTTCATTACAACGATGAGCCAACAGGCAAGGATAAAGAAAGCATCCTGGAGAAACAAAATGAAAGCACCATCTTTATTACCGAAGGTGATAGCGCCAGCGGTTCTATTACAAAAGCAAGAAGTGTAGAAACACAAGCTGTGTTTAGCCTTCGTGGTAAACCATTAAACTGCTTTGGCCTTACCAAAAAAGTAGTGTACGAAAATGAAGAGTTTAACCTGCTGCAACATGCATTGAATATTGAAGAAGGCTATGAAGGCCTTCGCTATAATAATATTGTAGTAGCTACCGATGCTGATGTGGATGGTATGCACATACGGCTTTTATTAATGACATTCTTTTTGCAGTTCTTTCCGGATATTGTAAAGAACGGGCACGTGTACATCCTGGAAACACCATTGTTCCGTGTACGCAATAAACAGGAAACAATTTATTGCTACGATGAAATGGAAAAACAACTGGCGGTAAGAAAATTAGGCAGCAAGCCGGAGATTACAAGGTTTAAAGGTTTGGGCGAAATCAGTCCCGATGAATTTGCACGGTTTATTGGTGCAGATATGCGCAAGCAACCGGTTATGATTATGCCCGAAATGCACATACAGGAAATTCTTGATTATTACATGGGTAAAAACACACCCGACAGGCAGGAATTTATTATAGACAATTTAAAAGTAGAAGTTGATTTGGTGGAAGAAGAAAAGCCATGAGCTGTTAGCTATTAGCTTTGAGCTTTAGTTTTAAACCTAATTCCCAATTACTAATTCCAAATTCCCTTATAAAATGACACATATCGTATTCAACGAAGCTGATGTGGCTGTTTTAAAGCAAGCCATTGAATTGGATAAAACAATGCAGGGTGAAGTGCTGCAGGTAAAAGATGATTATGCGGTTGGCCCGCTGGCAAATATATTTTCTACTGAAGGTGCTGAAGCCCGTAAACAATGGTGGAGAGAAGTACTGGCAGGTGGCGATTATGATGGCAAAGCAGATACCGGCGAAGTAGACGATAATAAACTGGTAACTGAACTTTTAGAAAAACTAAAAGCAGAACCTAATGAAATCATCTGGATTTGGGCTGCACAAAACAAACACGATGTAAGCGGGTACTATTGGCTGATGAGCCAGTTAGGAGATTTCCAGGGACGTATCTTCATTTTATACCTCAATAACCTTCCTTTTATAAATGAGAAAGGAAATATTTTTTATCCCGAGTGGTTGCATATCATTCCACCCAAAGAATTTTTAAAAGCAAAACGTCTTGCAAGGCCAGTTACACTGAGCGAGTTTGAAGTTGACCCCGACGAATGGACAAAAATCTGTAATGAAAATATGGGCGTTCGCTTACTGGAAGGAGGAAAAAAATTAACGCAGAAGGGCTATGATTTTTATGACAGCGAATTGAAAAAATTTATTACAGGCGACTGGCAGAAAGCGAGCAAGCTCATTCACCAGTTTTTATCAAAAGCAAAAAATACTACCGGAGATGCCTACCTGCTTTGGCGCCTTAAAGGAATGATTGCAGAAGGATTGCTGGATATACAGGGCGAACCGAAAAAAATGAAAGACTTTGAAGTAAAGACAAAATCAGCATCGCTCCAGCCTGCAGAATAAAAAAGAGGAAGTACCCGAAATATCTAAAAGAATAACAAATGTGCGCAGCTAAAAATAAAGCATCAGATTTTTTAAGTAATGATAGTGGCTTACAGGGCCAGTACAAAACATGGTTTCTCGACTATGCTTCCTATGTAATTCTGGAACGTGCTGTTCCTGCAATAGAAGATGGTTTGAAACCTGTACAACGCCGCATCCTCCATGCCATGAAAGAAATGGATGATGGCCGTTTTAATAAAGTAGCCAATATCATCGGTCAGTCTATGCAATACCACCCACACGGAGATGCAAGTATTGGCGATGCTATTGTAAACCTCGGGCAGAAAGATTTAATGATAGAAACCCAGGGTAACTGGGGCGATGTACGCACTGGTGATGATGCCGCTGCTGCACGTTATATTGAAGCCCGCCTTTCAAAATTTGCGCTGGAAGTAGCATTCAATGCAAAAACTACAGAATGGCAACTGAGTTATGATGGCAGAAAAAACGAACCTGTAACGCTGCCAATGAAGTTTCCTTTATTGCTGGCACAGGGTGCAGAAGGTATTGCCGTTGGCCTTTCCACAAAAATATTACCACATAATTTTTGTGAGCTGTGCGAAGCCGCAGTGAAATACCTGCGTGGCAAACGCTTTGAACTATATCCGGATTTTCTTACAGAAGGAATGATTGATGTAGACAATTACAATGACGGTAAACGTGGTGGCAAAGTAAGGGTTAGGGCAAGAATAGAAGAATTAGATAAAAAAACACTGGTGATTAAAGATGTTCCTTATGGCGTAACCACCGCTACTTTAATGGATAGCATCGTTAAAGCCAACGACCAGGGAAAAATAAAAATTAAAAAAGTAACCGATAATACAGCAGCCAATGTAGAAATACAGGTTGATCTTGCACCTGGCATTTCTCCTGATATTACTATTGACGCATTGTATGCATTTACAGATTGCGAAGTGAGCATCTCTCCCAATGCATGCGTTATCATAGACAATAAGCCTAAATTCCTCGGCGTAAGCGAACTGCTGAAAGTTTCTACAGACAATACAAAAGATTTATTAAAAAAAGAGCTGGAAATACGCCTGGCAGAACTGCAGGAAAAATGGCATTATACTTCGCTTGAGAAAATATTTTTTGAAGAAAAGATCTATAAAGAGCTTGAAAAGAAACATGCCACATGGGATAAAGTGCTGGAAGCAATTGCTGCAGCTTTTGCCCCTTTCCGCAAGCAACTGCGCAGGGATATTACACGTGAAGATGTAGTGAAACTAACGGAAAAGCCTGTACGTCGTATTTACAAATTGGATATAGACGAACTGAACGAACAGATAAAAGGACTTGAGGCTGATATCAAAAAAGTAAAACACGATTTGGCTAACCTCGTGGATTTTGCTGTGGCGTATTATGAAGGCTTACTGCAGAAATATGGAAAGAACAGGCAGCGTAAAACAGAAATAAAACAATTTGATACAATACAGGCAAAACAAGTGGCTATTGCCAACGCCAAATTGTATATGAACCGTGAAGATGGTTTTATAGGAACCAGTCTTAAGAAAGATGAGTTTGTGCTGGACTGCTCAAGTCTCGACGATATCATTGTATTTACCAAACGTGGTATAATGAAAGTAGTGAAGGTTGCAGACAAAACTTATATTGGTAAAGACATTCTGCATGCCGCCATTTTCACAAAAAATGATGAACGTACTACATACAACATGGTATATGTAGATGGCGCTACCGGTGTAACTTATGCCAAACGTTTCAATGTAACTGGCATTACCCGCGACAAAGAATATGATCTTACCAAAGGCCATGAAAAAAGTAAAGTACATTATCTCTCTGTAAATCTTAATGGAGAAGCAGAAGTGGTAAAAATTTTATTAACGCCCGGCAGTTCTGCCCGCAACAAAGAACTGGATTTCTATTTTGAAGAAATGGAAATAAAAAACCGGAACAGCATGGGCAACCAGGTTACAAAATATCCTGTAAAGTCTGTAAAATTTAAAGAAGCCGGTAAATCTACATTAAGTGCCAAGAAACTTTGGTTCGATGATAAATTTGGACGTTTGTCTGCAGAAGAGAAAGGCCTATACCTCGGAAGTTTTGATGCAGAAGACAGGATACTGGTTTTTTATAAAGACGGCACGTATGAAATTACCGACCAGGAACTAACGCAAAGAATAGATCCTGAAAAAATGCTGGAGATCCAAAAATTCAATCCGGAGAAAATTGTAACAGCCGTTTATCTTGATAAGGAAAAGGTTCAGTTTAATATTAAGCGTTTTAAAATTGAAACCACTACCCTGCACAATAAATTCTCGTTTATAAAAGAAGGTGAAGGTAATTACCTCGAAGCCGTTTCTACCGATGAAGAACCAATACTTGCTGTGCAAAGTGGCCGTGGCGACCAGGTGCGTAAAGCCAAGTTTAAGGTTATTAAAATGGTAGAGATTATGGGATGGAAAGCAGTTGGCGCCAAACTGGTAGATTTTAGCAAGAGCGTAAAAATGGAATGGGAGAAAAAGAAAGGCAGCGATAAAGATCAACCAGAATTATTTTAACAAAATAAGTTGCCCTTTACTGCCCTGCCCCTGCAACGAATATGCTTTTCCTGCTGTCAGTCAGAAAAAAGATATGAAACTGTTTATATACATCCTGCTTGCATGTGTTGTTTTTGCTTCGTGCAAAAAAGAAAATGAAGGCGGCCAGCAGGTAGCCGGCATGTGGGAGTTAAGACAATCTGTTGGAGGAATTGCCGGAACCATAAATTATGAGCCGGGCAATGGCACAAGGCTGATACTTAACAGCGACAAAACCTTCCAGGCGTTATACGCAAATACCCTATCACGTAGCGGTACATATATGATAACCGAATCTTCCAAACCAGGAGACTGGCTTATTGGTTTTCAATATATACAAAACGGACAGTCGCATTCGGAGACTGATTCTATTCAGTTCAATAAAGCACAGTTGATTTTTCTACCGAAAGAAACATGCTGTGATATTCCTACCACTTTTTACGAACGACTTCATTGAGCCGGGAGTCTTTAGTCTGTAGTCGATAGTCTTTTAGTTCATAGTTCGAGAGTTCTTTATGCTAAAAAGCACATAGCATTATTAGCAGTCTTTTACAGCGAGAGAACTATGAACTCAAGAACTTAAAGCTTCGTGTACAATTAGTGTAATTTGCGTTACGTTGTGTTATCGTTTTCGCCTCTTCAATACCACCGAAGAATTTTGAGTAAGACTGCTGGATAAAAACACCTCCTTTCTTTTTGTACCATCTGTAATAACCATAAGAGCTGTATTGGGCGGGTATTTGCCGAGGTTTTCTGCAAACATTGTTATTTCTGTATTAGCGTGTGCTTCATCCATGGCTATATACATATTTAATGCTCTTTCGGAAAGCGGCTGGTGCGTAAGTACAGGAACTTTATTAATAAAGATGGTAATGCTGTCGCCGTCAATATCACCATTATCATAAAAACTGATCCTAACAGAATCACTTTCAATTTCCAGTTCGGTGCTTTTAATGGTTTTACGTTGTTCAAAAGAAACCACCAGCTTTTCAAGTTCTTTTTTTCTTTCGGCTTCAGCAGCTTTAAACGCAGTAGAATCGGGGGTTTTAATAACAGCAGCTGTTTTTGCAGATGTATCTTTTATTTCTTCTGTAACCATGCGTTCGGCCATTGCCGTAGTTGTAGAAATATCTTTTGTATTGATGACAACCTCTTCTTCACGGGGCTTCCAGTATTTTTTTATACTGGTAGTATTGCTTCTTATAAGACTATCTTCTGTTTTCTCATCTATATCTAACGTACAACTAAATGCAAGTTCGGGGCATGTATACTTGTATTTTTCCTGGCTTTTAAAAGAACCGGTTAAAGTAGATTTTACTTTAGATGCAAACAGCGTTGCAGAAAAATCCATCGGGCATTCTATACCATCTATATCACGATTTTTAAAATAAGCAACAGGAAGATTTTTAATAACCAGCAATCTTGTTTTAGGATTGTATACGCCGCGTATATAATAACTCTGGTAGCCGCTGCGGAAATAATATCCAAATACACCTTCTACTTCATTTCCTTTTTGCTTAAGGATAAATTCTGTAAGATAATTATTAGTGTTACTGCCTTTGCCTGTTGGCGATGCAAGTCCGTACCAGTTACCGGTTACAGACTGTGCATGTAAAAAAAATGATGTGCAGAGCAGGAGTAAAATGAGTGGTAAACGCATGGAGTGAAGATAGTAAAAAATAAGCCCGTAGTCTATAGTCGGTAGTCAGTAGCCATGAAATTTAACGTCGTACTACAGTTGGATTGACTATCGACTACAGACTCAAGATTATCGACTGAACTAAGAGTATTTATTAAGATATCTTTTTATCTCTCTGTCTGTATCCCTTCCTTTGATTGTCTCTCGTTTGTCGTGCAGTTTCTTTCCTTTGCCAATGCCTATTTCAAGTTTGGCAATATTTTTTTCGTTAAAGAAAATTTTAAGTGGAACAATGGTATAACCTTTTTCCGTTGTTTTTGCCTGCAGTTTTTTTAGCTCACGTTTGGTAAGCAATAATTTTCGTTCTTGTGTAGGTTCGTGTTTATGTGTAGTGCCATATGCATATTCTGATATATGAAGGCTTTTTACAAAAAGTTCGCCATCTACAAAATAGCAGTAGCTATCGTTAAAACTTGCTTTGCCAGAGCGCAATGATTTTACTTCGGTACCAACCAATACCATTCCGGCCACATAAGTGTCTTCAATAAAATATTCGTGAAAAGCCGATCTGTTTCTTATTTCTGACATTCTAGTATGGTAAATGGTGGAAGGTTAAAGCTATAAGGTCTTTTATTCTAAAATGCCTGTCGCTTTTTTTAGATCATTTATAGAGCAAGGCCCTTTACCTTATACCCTAAACCTTACACCTTTCTTTAGTTCTTAAAAAGTACCAGCAGCGTGGCCAGTTTTTCTTTCAATTCTTTTCTGTCTACAATAAAATCAAGGAAGCCGTGCTCTAGCAGGAATTCACTTCGCTGAAACCCTTCGGGCAAATCTTTCTTAATGGTTTCTTTAATAACACGTGGGCCGGCAAAACCAATCAATGCACCGGGTTCAGCAATGTTCAAATCGCCCAGCATACCAAAGGAAGCAGAAATACCTCCAAAAGAAGGATCGGTGAGCAAAGAGATATATGGAATTTTTGCGTCTGTAAGTTGAGAAAGCTTACCCGATACTTTTGCCAGTTGCATTAATGAAAAAGCACTTTCCATCATACGTGCGCCACCGCTTTTGCAAATGATCATCAATGGCGTATTATGTTCAAGACAATAATCTACTGCCCTTGAAATGCGTTCGCCCATAACACTGCCCAGCGAACCACCGATGAACTCAAAATCCATACAGGCAACTACAAAATCATTTTCTTTTAGTTTACCGGCTGCAACCCGTATAGAATCTGTAATATCTGTTTTGCTCCAGGTTTCTTCAAGGCGTTTGCCGTAAGATTTCAAATCTGTAAAATGAAGAAAGTCTTTTGAGCGGATGTTTTCAAACATTACTTCATACTCGTTATTGTCAAACAGTATTTCAAAGTATTCGTCGCTTCCTATACGGTGATGGTGGTTACATTTAGGACAGGTAAACAAATGCTCACGCAATTCATTTACCGTGCATATATAATTGCATTCCGGGCATTTCACCCATAAACCTTCAGGTGTTTCTTTTTTTTCTGCAGTAGTAGTTAAGATGCCTTTTTTTATCCTTTTAAACCAACTGGTTTTAGCTTCGTCGTTTTGTCCATCTTCACCTGCCAGGTTTGCATCAAAATCCTCCACTTTTTTTGCCATGCCATTTATAGTTTAGGGCGGCTAAGATAAGAAACTACTCTCATTTAGCATGCGCTGGCACAACCAGTAATATCTATTCCAAAAAAAATAGAGAATTGTTATTGAACTAGCGGTTCGTGTGCTATTTTTGCAGCAATTGCTTTCATAATACCCTTGTCTTCAATAAACAAAGAAAGCCCCGGTTTGTTTTTTAATTAATACTTCACAAATGAAATGGTCTGAGTTTTTTACTTCTTCCGTAGGCAAAAAGTTGGTAATGGCGCTCACAGGTATTTCGCTAATCCTGTTTTTAATTGTACATGCAGGGTTAAATGCCTGCATCTGGGCAAACGATGGTGGCGAAATGTTTAACAAAGCTGCCCATTTTATGGGTAGTACGGTTGTTATCCGCATACTGGAAATTGGATTGTTTGCCGGAATTTTTCTGCACATTATCCAGGGCTATATGTTAACGGCGCAAAACAACAGCCGCAGACCAGTAAAATATGCGGTAAACTATGGCAATAACGGCAGCAAATGGTATAGCCGCAGCATGGGCCTTTTGGGTACATTGCTTTTGCTTTTCTTAATAATGCACATTTATCATTTCTGGACGCCGAGCCGTCTTGGCGGTATAGCAAGTATCCATTCACTGGAAGAGGTTACATATATGGATGGAAAAGAAATCCATAACCTCTATGCAGAAATGCTGAAAGTATTTCAGGGCAATTTATTGATTGTAATATTATACATATTGGGTTGTATTTCGCTGGCATACCATTTATTGCATGGCTTCCAGAGTTCTTTCCGAACATTGGGCGTACATAATAAAAGATACATTGCAATTATAAAAGGAACAGGTATGGCTTTTTCAATTATTGTTCCTCTTGTTTTTGCCATGATGCCAATAAGTATGTATATGGGTTGGGTGAGTTAGTTTGTGAGGCATCAGTCGTGAGTAATTGACTGATTGATATATGCTGATTGAATAGAAACACATCAGACATTAGTAAATCAGCCATCAGACATTAAAAATAACATTAGTACATTTTCACATTATATACTATGCTGAATTCAAAAATTCCTTCCGGTCCGCTAGAAGCAAAATGGACAGACTATAAAGGACATGTAAAACTGGTGAACCCCGCCAATAAAAGAAAGATTGAAGTAATTGTAGTAGGTACCGGACTGGCTGGTGCTTCTGCCGCAGCTTCTTTGGGAGAAATGGGTTATAAAGTAAAAGCATATTGTTTCCAGGATTCTCCACGCAGGGCACATAGTATTGCAGCGCAAGGCGGAATTAATGCAGCAAAGAATTATCAGAACGATGGCGACTCTGTATTTCGTTTGTTTTATGATACCATTAAAGGAGGAGATTACCGTGCACGTGAGGCCAACGTACACCGCCTTTCTGAAGTAAGTGGTAATATAATTGATCAGTGCGTTGCACAAGGCGTTCCTTTTGCAAGGGAGTATGGTGGTTTGCTTAGCAACCGCAGTTTTGGTGGCACACAAGTACAACGTACATTTTACGCAGCCGGCCAAACTGGCCAGCAATTGCTTATTGGCGCTTACCAGGCACTGGAACGCCAGGTGGCATTGGGCAATGTAAAAATGTTTTCACGTCATGAAATGCTTGATGTAGTAACCATTGATGGAAAGGCCCGCGGCATTATTACCCGTAACCTAATCAGCGGGGAACTGGAAAGACATTTCGGTCATGCGGTACTGCTATGTACAGGTGGTTATGGCAACGTGTTTTATTTAAGTACAAATGCCATGGGCAGCAATGTAACTGCCGCATGGAAAGCACATAAAAAAGGCGCATTGTTTGCAAACCCCTGCTTTACGCAAATACACCCTACCTGCATACCTGTTAGCGGAGATCACCAGAGCAAACTTACATTGATGAGTGAAAGCTTGCGCAACGATGGACGTATATGGGTTCCAAAAAAACAGGGCGATAACCGCAAAGGAAATGAAATACCTGATGACGAAAGGGATTATTATTTAGAAAGAAGGTATCCTGCATTTGGAAATCTTGTACCAAGAGACGTAGCATCACGTGCTGCAAAAGAAAGATGCGATGCAGGTTATGGCGTTGGTTCTTCTAAACAAGCAGTATTCCTCGATTTTGCGGCTGCTATAGAACGTTATGGCAAAATTGAATGTGGTATTCACGGAAAAGACAACGCTTCAAAAGAAGAAATCATAAAACTGGGCAAAGAAGTAGTAAAAGAAAAATACGGTAATCTCTTTGACATGTATGAGAAGATAACCGGCGAAAACCCGTATGAGCAGCCTATGCGCATATACCCTGCCGTTCACTATACAATGGGTGGACTTTGGGTTGATTATGAATTGCAAACTACAATACCCGGCTTGTATTCTTTGGGTGAAGCTAATTTTAGCGATCATGGTGCTAACCGCTTGGGTGCATCTGCGCTGATGCAGGGTTTGGCTGATGGCTATTTTGTTATTCCGTATACAGTAGGCAATTATTTGGCAGATGAAATACGCACCAATGCTATTCCTACAGATCATCCTGCTTTTGTAGAAACAGAAAAAGCAGTAAAAGACAGAATAGAAAAGCTGATGAATATAAAAGGCGGACAAACTGTGGAAAGCTTTCACAAACGCCTTGGCAAAATAATGTGGGAGAAATGCGGAATGGCCCGCAACGAAGCCGGGTTAAAAGAAGCCATTACGGAAATACAACAGCTTAAAAAAGAATTCTGGAGTGATGTAAAAATACCTGGAGAAATTGCTGGCATGAACCCCGAGCTTGATAAAGCCAATCGTGTTGCCGACTTTATTGAATTGGGTGAACTAATGTGCAAAGACGCATTAAACAGGAACGAAAGCTGTGGTGGTCATTTCCGCGAGGAAAGTCAGACCGAAGAAGGCGAAGCAAAACGTGATGATGTGAACTATCAATACGTAGCTGCATGGGAATTAAAAGCAGACAGCGAATGGGAATTGCACAAAGAACAACTGGAGTTTGAAGTAGCAAAACCAAGTCAGCGGAGCTATAAGTAATCAATGTGAAAATGTGCCAAACGTGTAGATGTGTAAATGAGTTTCAATACATAGTTCTTATAAATATGCATGTGTGAGATAAAGGGGAATGAGAAATTCAATTAATTTCCATCTTCACCAAAACCTCATCAAATGCAAACGAAAAATGTTATTGTAGAAAAATCGCTTGATTTCGCTGTTGAAATTATTACTTTTTGCGAATTGCTGGAAACGAAAAGAAAGTTTACAATAGCCAATCAAATGCTGCGTTCGGGTACTGGCATAGGGGCAAACGTTTTTGAGGCCCAACATGCAGAAAGCAAAGCTGATTTCATTCACAAAATGAAAATAGCAATTAAAGAAGCAAATGAAACATCATATTGGTTATTACTTTGCGAAAAAAGCAAAAGCTATCCATTTGATGAAAATTTGAAAAATAGAGTTGAAGAATTGATAAGAATAATTTCAAAAATTATCTTATCGTCAAAAAAATAAGATTAATCGGCGTGAATGTGTTTTTAATTTTCACATTACCACATTCACCACATTATCACATTTACTATGGAGCATCAAACAATGAATCTTACATTAAAGATCTGGCGTCAGAAAAACAGCAACGACAAAGGTGGTTTTGCAACCTACCAGGTAAGTGATATTTCCCCTGAAATGTCTTTTCTTGAAATGATTGATGTACTCAATGAAAGGCTAATCCGCGAAGGACAGGATCCAGTTGCTTTTGATCACGACTGCCGCGAAGGCATTTGCGGCATGTGTTCAATGGTAATAAACGGTAAGCCACACGGCCCGTGGAAAGCCAATACAACTTGCCAGTTGCACATGCGTGCATACAAAGATGGAGACACTATTGTAATAGAACCCTGGCGTGCAAACGCTTTCCCGGTAATAAAAGATTTAGTGGTAGACCGCTCTTCTTTTGATAGGATTATACAAGCTGGTGGTTTCATTAGCGTAAATACAGGCAATGCAGTTGATGGCAATTCCCTTCCTATTAATAAAGACGATGCCGATCTTTCTTTTGCCAACGCAATGTGCATTGGTTGTGGCGCTTGTGTAGCAGCATGTAAAAACAGTTCTGCCCTGCTTTTTGTTTCTGCAAAAGTTTCTCACCTTGCTTTGTTGCCACAAGGCGTTCCTGAGAAAAAGAGCCGTGTACTAAACATGGTAGCACAAATGGACAAAGAAGGATTTGGAAGTTGTACAAACACCGGCGCATGTGAAGCCACATGTCCTAAAGAAATTTCGATTACCAATATAGCCCGTCTTAATGGAGAATACCTTACAGCCGGACTAACTGTAAATAAATAATTAGTTGATCTTTTATAACCGCAGATGCACAGGGTATACCGGCGTCTGCGGTTATTTTTTATTTAGCCGCAGATTATTCTACTGGCTTACATCCATTACAAGCCCATAAGATCATAAATCATAGCAATCCTAAGAATCATAACAATCTGCGTTCTATCTGCTTACGCTGTACAACTTCTGCCCATTTCTTAGTACATTCATTCTTCAATCAATTTTTTATGAACCAAAAACTATTTGCCGGCGCACTGGTTATAGTATGCCTGTCATCATGTTTACTTAATAACAACGAAGTGAAAACAAAAGAAACGTATAAATGGCCGCAGGGTATTGCAGCGCCTATTGCCGAAATAAAACCACACAATCGCACTATACATGGCGATACAGTATTAGACAACTATTACTGGATGATAGATTATTTTAAGAAAGGGCCAGACAGTACAAAAGTGGTAGACTACCTGAAAGCAGAAAACAAATACATGGATACTATGATGAGCGGCACCAAAGATTTTCAAAAGAAACTCTTTGCTGAAATGAAAGGCCGCATCAAAGAAAAAGATGAATCTGTACCTGTATTTAAAAACGGTTATTTCTATTACACAAGAAGCGAAGAAGGAAAACAGTATTATAAATATTGCCGTAAAAAAGGATCGCTTGATGCAAAAGAAGAAATATTGCTGGATGTTGATGCTATGGCAGAAGGCCATCCATATTTTGCAGCCACTGGTTTTAATATAAGCCCTGACAATAAGCTGCTGGCTTATGGCATTGATACCGTTTCACGCAGGCAATACATTATACACGTTAAAAATCTTGAAACAGGAGAAATATATAAAGACGCTATTTACAATACAAGCGGCGGATCTGAATGGGGCAACGATAACAAGACTTTGTTTTATACAGCAAAAAACCTGGAAACATTATTAACTGAAAAAATCAGGCGCCACACACTCGGCACAGAGGCAGACAAAGACGTTACTTTATACACTGAAACTGATAAAAGCAATTATATAGGCGTAGGCAAAAGCAAATCGGGCAAATATATTTTTATTGTATCCCAGGCTACAATGTCTTCAGAATACAGGTGGTTAGATGCAAACAAACCAGAAGGAACATTTGCAGTTTTTCAACCACGCATGAAAGATGTATTGTATGATGTAACAGACGAAGGCAGCAAATTCCTAATCGTTACCAACTGGAATGCAAAAAATTTCAGGATGATGGAATGTGCTTATGATAAAACTGATAGTGCACAATGGAAAGAAGTAATCCCTAATCGGCCCGATGTGTTGTTAGAAGGATTAGATGAATTCAAAAACTTTCTTGTAATAATAGAGAGAAAAGATGGATTGCGCCAAATGAATATTAAAAACCTTGCCACAGGAAAAGATCATTACCTCGATTTTGGCGAAGCTACTTACGCCGCAAATCCGGCAACAAATCCCGAATTTAACACTGCTACACTTCGCTACAATTACACATCGCTTACCACACCATCTTCTGTGTATGATTACAATATGGAAACAGGCGATAAAAAACTGATGAAGCAACAGGAAATAGTAGGCGGTTACAATAGCCAGGATTATGTGTCCGAAAGAATTTATGCTACTGCCAAAGATGGAACAAAAGTTCCTATTTCCATTGTGTACAAAAAAGGGTTTGTAAAAGACGGCAACTCTCCACTCCTGTTATATGCGTACGGCTCTTATGGCTCCAGCACAGATGCAAGTTTTAGCAGTGCAAGATTAAGCCTTTTAAACCGTGGTTTTGCGTTTGCAATTGCGCATATACGCGGCGGTCAGGAAATGGGAAGGCAATGGTATGAAGATGGAAAACTAATGAAAAAGAAAAACACCTTTACAGATTTTATTGATTGCGGAGAATATTTAATCTCCCAAAAATATACCAGTAAAGAACATCTGTATGCACAGGGCGGAAGTGCGGGTGGGTTGCTAATGGGTGCTATTGCAACTATGCGTCCGGATTTATGGCACGGTGTAGTGGCACAGGTGCCATTTGTAGATGTAATTAATACCATGCTGGATGAAAGCATTCCATTAACCACTAATGAATTTGACGAATGGGGCAATCCTAAAAACAAAGATGCATACGATTATATGAAGTCTTATTCCCCCTATGAAAATGTTACAAAAAATGGTTACCCAAATATGCTGGTCACAACAGGTTTGCACGATAGCCAGGTGCAATATTTTGAGCCATCCAAATGGGTAGCCAAAATAAGATCTTTAAAAACAGACAATAACATTTTATTGCTCTACACAAATATGGAAGCTGGTCATGGCGGTGCTTCCGGCAGGTTTAATTACCTCAAAGAAGTAGCTATGCAGTATTCATTTTTATTTGCGCTTGAAGGGATTACTAATTAGTAATTAAGGATTAGCAATTAATAATTGAGGCCGCAGATTCGCAGATTTGGTTTCTAATCTGCGGCTTTTTTAATCAACAGTAGTAACACAGACTAAGCATCGTTGTGTCACTCACTTTTACAGTATAACTGTTGGCAGCTTTGAGCGATGCTTTTTTACTGTCATGCCCCGCCCTGGTGCGTGTCCCCACGCACCGGAATCTTGAATGAATTACAAACTAATTTTTTAATTGCCTATTCGCGGAATACGTTCAGGCTTAATCTGCGAATCTGCTGCAACAAAGCAGAATCTCGGGCAAAAGCACTCTTTAATGCTCTTTCCCGTTGAAAAACAATAGCTTCGGGCAATAAATAGCGGGTTTATACGCTAATATGTAAACTATTTCCGGGCTGTGGGGAAGCTGCTTTTTTTATGTTTGATCGTATCTGGTATCACCATCTCTCTGCGGGCACAAATTACCCGTACAAGTACTCCTGTATCTAACCTGCGCAAAAAAACAATCAGCACCAAAACCAATTTTATTCAGCTTGATACGCTAAGCATATTGCCCAACACGGTTTCTATTCCGGGTATAAACAAAGAATGGTACACTGTTGATTATATTAACGCCAGCATAACCTGGAAACAACAATTACCTGTTGACAGTATACAGATTCAATACCGTGTGTTTGATGCAAAATTAAATGCCATTACAAAGCATCTTAATTACGATAGCATCATGAACAATTTTATGTCTGATCATCCATTCACTCTTAATAATAATTCTTTCGGGCAAACAGATCACTTCTTCGACTTTGGCGCTATCAATTACTCTGGTAGTTTTGGACGTGGCATTGCATTTGGCAATAGCCAGGATGCAGTTGTTACTTCAAGCCTTAACCTTCAGTTGAACGGCTATCTCGCAGACAGTATTGAAATTGTAGCAGCCATTACAGATAATAACATTCCTATACAGCCAGATGGTACTACGCAACAGCTAAATGAATTTGATCGCATCTTTCTTCAGTTTAAAAAGAAGACATGGAACCTCAGCCTTGGCGATATTGATATACGCCAGAACAAAAGTTATTTCCTTAGTTTTTATAAACGCCTGCAGGGCGCAGCATTTGAAACTACAAGCAAGCTGGCACCGAAAATTACCAATACAAGTTTGTTTAGCGGCTCTATTGCCAAAGGAAAGTTTACCCGCAATATTATACAGGGGCAGGAAGGCAACCAGGGACCTTACAGGTTGCAAGGCGCCAATAACGAATTTTATTTTGTATTGCTGGCTAACACAGAAAGAGTATTTGTAGATGGAGAGTTGCTGCAACGTGGAGAAGACCGCGATTATGTAATCAACTACAATACAGCAGAAGTAACATTCACTCCCAAAAGAATGATTACAAAAGACAGCAGGATACAAATTGAATTTGAATATGCTGACAGAAATTACCTTAATGCCAATTTATACTTTACTAACCTCACCAACTTTAATGACAAGCTAAGGGTAACCGTTAGCGCATTTAATAACAGCGATTCAAAAAGTTCACCCATAAATCAATCGCTGGATCCTGCACAGAAAATATTCTTAAAAAGTTTGGGCGATAGCATTAACAATGCTTATTATAAAATTGCAACACCAGATACTTTCTCTGCCGGAAAAATTCTGTATAAAAAGATTGATACGCTCTACAATAACGGCACCACGCATGATTCCATTTTTGTTTATTCTACCAATCCGGATAGCGCCATGTACTCACTGTCTTTTGCAGATGTAGGTGTTGGCAAAGGCGATTATGTACCTGTGTTTGATGGCGCTAACGGAAAAGTATACGCATGGGTTTCTCCTGTAAATGGTGTAAAGCAAGGCCAGTTTGAAGCGGCCATATTTCTTGTAACGCCTAAAAAACAACAATTAGTTAGCCTTCTGGTTGATTACGACATTAGTAAGAAAACAAACCTTACCACAGAACTTGCGTACAGCAATTACGATGTAAATACATTCTCCAATAAAGATAAAGCAGATAACAAAGGCTATGCAGCCAAAATAAAACTAACCAATACAAAAAATTTTGACGGAGCAAAAAAATTGAACCTGCTTACAAATGCAGGACTTGAATATGTTGATAGCAGGTTTCATCCGCTGGAACGCTTGCGCAATGTTGAATTTCTGCGAGACTGGGGACTCCCCTACGTTGTTCCGGCTGCTACAGAAACAATTGTAACTGCAGGTGCGCAATTATCCGACAATAATAAAAGCAATTTCCGCTACCAGTTTACAGATTATAACCGTGGCGGTGATTTTAACGGTATACGCAATAGCCTTGTACAGCAGCAAAGCGTAAAAGGATGGCAGTTTAATAACCAGCTTAACCTTTCCAATACAAACAGCAGTATAGAAAAAGGGTTTTTCTTCAGGCCTGTTATAGATATTTCCAAGAAATTAAAACAACTGGGCAATTATACAATTGGAGGAAATTTTTCTGTTGAACACAGCGAAGTAAGAAACAAAGCAAGCGATTCTGTTAATGCTACAAGTTTTTCTTTTCAAACATTTCAGTTGTTTTTAAAATCATCAGACAGTAAAGCAAACCGCTGGGGCATTACATGGTTTACCAGAACAAACAAATATCCATATGGAAAAGACCTCGTTAAAAGCGATGTAAGTCAGAACATCAACTTTACAGGAGAATTATTAAAAAGTCAGCACCACCAGTTTAGGTGGAATGTTACGTATAGAAAACTAGAAATCATTAATAGTGCTGTAACAACGCAACAGGCAGACCAAAGTGTGCTAGGCCGTATGGAATACCAGGTAAATGAATGGAAAGGTTTACTAACCGGGAACCTTTTGTACGAAGCCGGCTCTGGCCAGGAACAAAAAAGAGATTATGCATTTCTTGAAGTGCCTGCAGGACAAGGACAGTATACATGGATTGATTACAATAACGATGGTATACAGCAATTAAATGAATTTGAAGTGGCGCTTTTCCAGGATCAGGCCAAATACATAAAAATCTTTACGCCCAGTAACGAATTTATAAAAGCCAACTACAATACTTTTAATTACAGCATTAATATTAATCCACGTGCTGTTATCAATATAAGAACAACAAATAAAATGAAGCAGTTTATCAGCAAGATAAATCTTCAATCTTCATTGCAAATTGCAAAAAAAGAAATCTCCAGTGGCATTATACAACTCAATCCTTTTAAAACGCCATTGAATGATACAGCGCTTATCAACCTTAATTCAGTATTTATAAATAGCTTTTCTTTTAACCGTTTTAGTACAAAATGGGGTATTGATATTGCCAACTCACGCAACAGTGGCAAATCATTACTTACTTATGGTCTTGAAAGTCGCAGCCTGAAAGAATGGACAGCACGTGCAAGGGTAAACATCAATAAGTCATTGCTGATTGATGTAACAGGCAAAACAGGCACCAGTCAATTAGCAACTGCCAACGCAAAGTTCGATAACCGCAATTATAATATCAGCCAGTATTCAATAGAGCCACGCATCAGTTTTACAAAAGGAACAACGCTGCGTTTTGTTACAGGTTATAAATTTACAAGTAAGGAAAATACTTGGGGCACTGAAACATATTCTTCCAATGCCATTAATAGTGAAATAAAATACAACATACTTCAATCAGGTTCCATACTTACTAAGTTTACTTATTCAAACATCAGCTTCTCCCCTATAGCTAATGCAAATACCACAGTTGGCTATAATATGCTGGATGGTTTATTACCCGGAAAGAATTATTTATGGACTGTAGAGCTTACAAAAAGGCTGGCAAACAACCTGGAAATTAACGTCCAGTATGAAGGGCGCAAACCCGGAGAGGCTAGAATGGTGCATATAGGAAGAGCTTCAATTAGGGCGATATTTTAGTAGTGAGATCTTAGTATTTTATCGCATGGATTTATCTATTGTGTTTCTATTGTTACTACTCTGCCGCTATTGTCACTGTCATACCGTAAGTATCCCGTGGAGATTGAACTTCAAGAATTGTTGGCAATAGGCAGCTCGCTTTAATATTAAGTCCACGGGATGCTTACAGCATGACAGCAGATAGACTTATTATTTGCTGACTTTATTTATCAAACATCTGCGCATCTGCGGCCATTCTTTCATTCAAAAAAGAAAGCCGCCCCAAATATGGAGCGGCTTTTTTATATCAATGAGTTTGCAAATACTATCCAAACAAACCACCTTTTTTCAACTCACGTGTTCCTTCACCAATTTTGAAACCATTGTGGTAGATTTCAATTTTGTAATTACCACGCTGAAAATCGCTGTTTTGTTTCCATGCAAACTGTACATTTTTCTTTTTACCTGCTTCGTAATCTACAGGGATTTTAGCTGTATACAGTTTATCACCTTCTTCTCTTGAAGTAAATGTACCAGAACCAAGTGCTTCAACTGCTACTGGTTTGCCATCAGGACCAGTTATAGAAACATAAATTTCTGCAGTACCTGATTGTGCAATACGATTATCAACATCAAAAGAAATAACCAGTTTGTCTACACGCTTAGCAGTGGTAGTAACTTTTTCACGGCCATTTTTCTTTTCCTGAATTGGAGTAATGCTGATGTTTGAAGCGTTAAAGGTAGAAGCAATATCAACTTTTTTCTCTGCTTCAACTTTAGCAGTTGTTGTAGTTGCCAAGTCGCTAGTAAGTTGAGTTGTTTTACCTTTTTCTGTAGTTAAGTCTGTATTTAATTGCGTATTCTGTGCAGTAAGTTCAGTTACTTTTTGCTCAAGGCCCGCAATTTTATCATTCAACTGACCAATCAATTCTTTAGCACGAGAAAGTTCAGCTGCAGTTGCATTTTTCTTGCTAAGGATGCTGCGTATTTCAGCTTTCCTTTTAGAGATATCATTGTTTGCTTCAGTAAGTTTGCTTTGCAATTGGTTGTTGCTTCCTGTTACTGAATCAAGACGTGCAAGAGATGCATCAAAGCTGCGTTGTATTTCGCTTTTTTCGTCAGTTACTTTTGCAATCTGAGTGTCTTTGTTCAGAATGCTTTGTTCATTCTTATTGTTGTTCCAAAGCAAATACCCCCACGTTCCTAAAAGACCTACAGCAAGAAGACCAATAATCAGGCCTCTGTAATCTTTTTTAGGTGATTGGCTCTGTGGGGTGGCAGAAGGATAATTTGTAGTACTCATTGTTAGATTGTTTTTCAAAAGTTATTAAAATACGTTCCCTTTAAACGGGCTGAATTTTCAGCCATACACCCTTTAGACTAAAACCATGCCAGAATTATTTTTAAGCCTATTAACAAGTGTTGAAAAGTTGAAACAGAGCTGTTTAAAGCCCATACAAAGCAGCACTAGCCTGCATTTCAGGGATACAGGTTTCGCCTTATAAAAATTAAACAAAAGCCGCAAAACAGCAGGAAAACCATTCATTTTTTAAATTGCCTAATATTGCAAAATATGTCTGCAGAGAAAATTTTAGGCGATTGGAAAAAGAAAACATTCAAACCCGTATACTGGCTGGAGGGAGAAGAAGATTACTATATAGATGAGGTAATGAATTATGCCGAGCACCATATTTTAAGTGATGCCGAAGCAGGGTTTAACCTTACTGTTTTTTATGGAAAAGATGCTGCATGGCCCGACATCGTAAATGCCTGCATGCGTTACCCTATGTTTTCAGAAAAACAGGTAGTGCTTTTAAAAGAAGCACAGCAGATGAAAGATATTGATAAGCTTGAAGGCTACATCGCAAATCCGCTTAAGTCTACCATCTTTGTTGTTTCTTATAAGGAAAAAAAAGTTGATGGCCGAAGTAAACTGGCCAAACTACTGAAAGAAAAAGGCGAATTGTTGTCTACAAAAAAAATGTACGACAACCAGTTACCGGAATGGGTAACCAATCTTGCTGCTTCTAAAGGGTTCAGCCTTTCGCAAAAGGCTTTAATGCTGCTGGTAGAACATATTGGCAATGATCTTTCCAGGATTAACAATGAAATTGACAAACTCGCTGTAAACCTTGGCGAAAGAAAAAAAATTACAGAAGATGATATTGAAAAATACATTGGCGTAAGCAAAGAATACAATGTGTTTGAATTGCAGGATGCGCTGGCAAAAAAAGATCTTCCACGTGCCATGCGCATTATCCGCTATTTTGAAGGCAACCCTAAAGTTGCACCGATACAACTTGTGCTGCCCGCTATTTACAATTACTTTTCAAAAGTATATTCTGTTTTTGGAATGGTTGATAAAAGTGAGAACTCGGTAAAACCACTTTTTTACAATAATATTTTTGCAGCCCGGCAGGCAATTGGCACTATGAAAAATTATGGTTATGACGGCGTAGAAAGAGTACTTCTTCTTTTGCATGCATATAACCTAAAATCGGTTGGTATTAATGATGCTGGCACAGAACATGCTTCGCTGATGAAAGAACTTGCGGTGAAAATGATGATGTAGTAGAATGGTTGATGCCTGATGTAGTGATGTCTGATTTCCTTATGTGCTGCATTCCTCTTTTTCTCTATTAGCTCTGCTGGCTCCGTGCGACCTTTCAGCAATCTAAATACTACATACTAAATACTCATAAATTTCAATGCACCAATCTTGTCTTTGGCAAGCTGTTCTTTTAAGGCATCCAGTCCGTTGAATTTTTGTTCGCCCCGTAAATATTTTTTTAAATGCACTCTCAGGGTTGCACCATAAATATCAGCATCAAAATCAAAAATATTTACTTCTATAACACGTTTGGTGCCGTCTACAGTTGGCCGCACACCAATATTCATCATGCCTTTGTAGGGTTTATGTTGTAGAAAGTTATTTAAGTCGTTAATGATATCAACAGTTACTGCGTAAACACCATTGCCGGGTATCAGTTTATCTTCTGTTTGCGGCTGCAGGTTAGCGGTAGGATAGCCAATTGTTCTGCCTAATTTATTTCCTTCAGTTACCAGCCCTTCAAAAAAATAATCGTACCCCAAAAAACGGCTGGCTTCTTCCAAATTACCATCAAGCAAAGCATGTCTTATTTTGGTTGAGCTAATAGAGGCTTCATCAATTACATGCACGGGTATTTCAATCAATTCAAAAGCATGTTCACGGGCATATTTTTCCAGCAGGTGAAAATCTCCGTTCCTGTCTTTGCCAAAACGATGATCGTACCCAATAATAACGGTATGTGGACGAAACCGTTTTACCAAAAAGTCTTCAATATATTGATTGGCTGTTTGCCCGGCAAACTGAAGGGTAAAAGGAACAATAACAAGGTTGTCTATCCCCTGCTGCTCCAGCAATTCAATTTTCTCCGGCAGGGTATTAATAAGCTGAAGCGACTTAGCACTTACAACTTTTCGGGGGTGCGGATCGAAGGTTACCAATACGGTTTCGCCGCCTATACGCAACGCTTCTTTCTTTAACTGCGCTATAATTTGCTGGTGGCCCAGGTGCACCCCGTCAAAAGTGCCTATGGTTACCACCGCTTTATTAAACTGCGGCAGTGCTTCTATGTTATTGTATACTTTCATTATAAAGAGGTGCAAAACTAATTGATAATTGAAATTGATAATTGAAATCTGAATATTTAGTTTTGCCGCTCAAACCGCATTATGAGCTTATATTCAAAAAGGGGAGTTTCAGCACAAAAGGAAGAAGTACATAAGGCCACAGAAAAGCTCGACAAAGGATTGTATCCTTATGCGTTTTGCAAATTATATGCTGATTTCCTCGGCGGCGATGCCAGTTGGGTAAATGTAATGCATGCTGATGGCGCCGGCACCAAAAGCATTTTGGCTTATTTGTACTGGAAGGAAACCGGCGATACTTCCGTTTGGAAAGGCATTGCGCAGGATGCCGTAGTAATGAACCTCGATGACCTGCTTTGTGTAGGCATTCACGATAATTTATTGTTTTCTTCAACTATTGATAGAAACAAAAGGCTGATCCCTGCCGAAGTACTGGAAGAAGTTATTAACGGAACACAGGAACTGTTTGACGAACTCCGCAAACACGGCGTAGACATAAGTTACCTCGGCGGTGAAACGGCTGATGTGGGCGATGTAGTAAGAACGATTGCTGTTAATGGAACAATGGCAGCAAGATGGCCCAAAAACAAAGTAATTAGCAACGATAAAATAAAACCAGGTGATGTAATTGTAGGCTTTGCCAGCTATGGACAAGCAAGCTATGAACAAACATACAACAGTGGCATTGGAAGTAATGGATTAACAAGCGCAAGGCACGATGTGCTCAATAAATCTTACGGTGTTCGTTTTCCTGAATCGTTTGATACTAACCTGGCTGATGATGTTGTATATATAGGCCCGCATTCTTTTAAAGATACTATCAGCACGGGCAAGTATGCAAAGGATACTATTCCAGCCGATGGTTTGCTTTCTATTGCACAATTAATTTTATCACCTACCAGAACTTATGCGCCTTTACTGAAACTGATTCTTGAAAATCATTTCGACAAAGTACATGGCCTTATACATTGCAGCGGTGGCGGTCAAACCAAATGCATGAAATACCTGCCTGGTGATTTCAAAATAATAAAAGACAATATGCTGAATGTGCCGCCGGTTTTTGATATTATTCAGCAATCATCACATGCAGATAACAGGGAAATGTACCAGGTTTTTAACATGGGATGCCGGTTGGAAGTATTTACAGATGAAAAATCTGCTGAAGACTTAATTGCTGCCGGAAAACATTTTGGCATTGCTGCGCAAATCACCGGCCGTGTAGAAAAAAGCAATAAGAAAGAGTTATTGTTGAAGGTTGCACAGGAAGAAATTGTCTACTAAGGTTGAAGCAGAAAGGCAAAGGGTATAAGGTTTAAATCATACCTTATACCTTATACCCTTTGCCTTATAGCATGCACCTTCCCCAACAACATATCGCTATAAGAAATTTCTATTAAATCATCTTTTTCAATTTCAAATTGCTGCATGTAAAAATTACATTGCTTATGCAATTCTTCAGTTGATAAAGCAGCGTATTTATTACTGGCTTCAATTTCCACGAAACTCCCTAGTTCTTTCAATGTATCAAGGTGAAACTTTACATTGTTTATAAAATAGATCTCTCTTTGCTTTTCTACAATTACTTTAATGCCCATAGAAGCGGCCAGCATTTGTTTTAAAGTGGCGGCATCTGTTACTGCCACCAGGCTAAAATCAGATTGCTTTGGACCGGCCTGGTTGGTTCGTTCATAATAAATAAGATTGTTCTCAATATTTCCTTCACGCAATTTCAATCTTCCTTTTACAGTATTAAAGTAAGTGTCTGTTTGTAAGTCGGTTCCTTTAAACTCAGCATTATTAGCAAGCAGGTAAGCTCTTATTTCAGTTGCTTTGCGGGTGTGGGCTTTTATTTCAACATTGATAAATGACATGTGCAGTTTTGGTAAAAATAAAACGGTCCCGGTTATTTTCCGGGACCATTTCAAAATATATCTGTATATATCTGTAAAGATTTATACTTTTTCTACCTGTCTTATTCTTGCTTTAGGGGCAGCAGTTGCAGGCATCAATTGCTTTTCTTTTTTAAAACGGCTGGCAATCCAAACGTTATCCAATTCAACCTTATCAAGATCTTCAAAACCTGCACCATAACCCGCATCAGTTACACAATCCCAACTGCAATTGCGGTTTAAGTTTGTTGCAATTTTAGAAGTAGCTTTTGGATAAGCAATCCACAATTTTGCCTCACTTTTTAATGCAGGTAAAACTTCTCTTAGTATACCGCTTAACTGGTTCTCACTTACTGCAAAAACAAGTGCAAAATCTATTTTGCGGCTTTTTAGTAAGGGAGTTACATTTTTTGAGAAAGACAATTTGGTGAACTGCTTTTCGATTGAAGATGGAAGCCCTTGAATTAGCAAATTTCTTTCGTCCTGGATCAGTAGTTTTTCAAACAATGTTTGAGACATAATTAGAAATTTTTTGTTTAGGGTGTTTTAGCAGGGGAATTGCAAAGGTAAAACATATGCTTCAAAAGACCACTATACTTACAGAGAAAAACCGCCAGAATTTACTTATTTTGGCGGTTTTAGCTTGATCTAAATCATTCTTCCAGAATACCTTATCTCAAAATGGGTTTGTAGAAAGTTAAAGCCTCGGGCATTTGTTCTTTTAGACGTATAATCCTATTCCCTTCTGATGGGTGTGTGCTTAAAAATTCAGGGGGTTTATTACCGCCGCCTGCTTTTTCCATTCTCTCCCATAAAGGAATAGCTTCCTGCGGGTTATAACCAGCCATAGCTGCAAAGTTCAGCCCGAATTTATCAGCTTCATACTCGTCTTTGCGTGAAAAAGGAAGCATTGCCCCAACCTGACTGCCCACACCATATGCATTCATAAACATGGCCTGTGTTTCAGCAGGTTTATTGGCTACAGCTACAGATAAAGCAACGCCACCCAGTTGCTGAACAAGGCCCATGCTCATTCTTTCATTGCCATGTTGCGCCAATGCATGTGTAATCTCATGCCCCATAACTACTGCAAGGGCAGCTTCATTTTGGGTAACGGGCAGCAATCCGGTATAAACAACTATTTTGCCGCCTGGCATACACCATGCATTTACTTCTTTAGAATCTACAAGGTTATATTCCCACTGGTATCCGTCTAAAACATTTGCTTTGCCCTGAGAAGTGTAATAGGCAGTTATTGCGGCAGTAAGCCTTCCACCTACCCTGCGCACCATTTCTGCATCCCTGCTTACAGAAGCACTTACCACTTTATTCGACGTTAAAAATTGTTTGTATTCTGATGCTGCCATTGTTTGCACTTCGGCATCAGATAATAACTTGAGTTGGTTTCTTCCCGTAACAGCATTACGTGTACAGGCACAGATGATAACTATAAAAATAATAAGGGTGAAATAACGAAGCATTGGGTTCTTTTTATTCGGGTTAAATTCAATTGTTGTACCAATTTGAGCAGAATACAAATCTTTTAGCACGATTTATTTAATCTAACAGTCTTTGCAAACAGATGAAAAAAATAAAAGGCCGGTTGCAACCAGCCTTTATCAAAAATATAAAAGTTTTATTTGGTACTGAGACGTCTTTGCCTTCTTCTGTCCCTATGTTTTAAGATTGGTACTTTACTTTCATTTCCTTTAAGCAGTCTTCCTATATTTTTTTGGTGGGTTAGAATTACAAGAAGCGCTACACCAACAGCAAATATTCTGTAAGGATGATTATCTACATTGAAAATTACGAGTATAAAAACCGGAAAAGCTGCACTGGCAAGAAGAGAACTTAATGACACGAAACGTGTAAGGTACAATACCAGTAAAAAAACGCCACTGCAGCACAACGCAGACCAGGGAGAAATGCCAAGCACAAGGCCAAATAAAGTAGCAACCCCTTTACCACCTCTGAAGTCTGCCCAGATGGGATATATATGTCCAACTACTGCGGCAAGGCCCAAACCTATTTGAAGTGTTGTACGTGCTAGTTCATGTTCAGCATAATAAGGAAGCGTCCACACCAATAAAACCGAAACAAGTCCTTTCAGCATATCCCCAATCATTACAAATGTGCCCCATTTCTTTCCAAGTATCCTGAAGGTATTGGTAGCACCTGCATTACCACTTCCATATTCCCTGATATCAATGTTAAAAAAATACCTGCTTACCCACACTGCAGTAGGCAGTGAGCCAAGGAGATATGCAATTAACACAATGAGTAATTCTTTCATCAGAAATATTGGTTGAAGTGGAAAGCGAAATTACTGAAAAGCATATGAAATCAGCACAATTATTATCCGTTTATAAGCTGCAAACACAACCATCCATTCATTTCCAGCCTTGTTACTAATTTTAGCTGATTCTTATTTGCTTCTTCAATAATTATCGGTTCATCTCCGGTGAGCAAACCGCTCAGTAATAAAACGCCTTTAGCAGCAAGATGTTGTTTAAGAAAGGAAAGGTTTTCCAGTATGACATTCCGGTTAATATTAGCAAGTATTACATCGTACGGAGTGTTTCCGAAAATCTTATTGTTATTGAATAACAATATTTTATGACAATTATTTGAATTAAAATTCTCTTCTGCATTACTAATGCTCCAGGCATCATTATCAACCGCAATTATATTAGCTGCTCCACATTTTTCGGCAAGTATTGCCAAAACGCCTGTGCCTGTACCAAAGTCAAAAACCGAGGCTTCTTCAAGGTTGATATGCTCCATAGCCTGCACCATCATATGCGTTGTAGCATGGTGGCCGGTGCCAAAGCTCATTTTTGGGGTGATGATGATATCGTGCTTAACACTTGTATTGGCTTCATGAAACGATGCCCGTATACAACAAAAATTACCTACCATTACCGGTTTAAAACCAGACTCCCATTCTGCATTCCAGTTTTTTTCTTCAATACCTGAAGATGAATATTTTAAACTATTTTGCTCAATTATTTCTTTAATCTCATCAGCCCGATAAACGTCTTCTGCCACAAACGCTTTTAGCACATTTTTTTCTTCTTCAAAACCGTCTACGCCTGCTTCTGACAATTGCGCTATCAGTATTTCTTTTTTAAGGTTATCGCTTACTTCAATTTTCAACTCTATAAACTTTGCCATAGCTTTTTTTCAGGCGTTAAAATTACTCTACAAGATTCAAAATAAAACCCCGAACGCATTTGCAGTCCGGGGTTATAATAAAGTGCAACCTAATTTTATTTTTGCTGGCCTTCTGGTTTTGGCAACAATACTTTCCTGGACAATTTGAATTTGCCAGTCTTAGGATCTGTGCCGGTTAGTTTTACTTTAACCACATCACCTTCATTCAATACGCCTTCCAAAGTTTCAAGACGCTTCCAGCTTACTTCAGAAATATGCAGCAACCCTTGTTTGCCGGGCATGAATTCAACAAAAGCACCGTAAGGCATAATTGATTTTACTTTTGCTTCGTACACATCTCCCACTTCTGGTACAGCAACAATGCCCTTAATCCAGGCAACTGCTTTTTCAACACCTTCTTTATTGGCGCTGAAGATGCTTACCTCACCCATTTCATTCTTCTCTTCAAGGTTAATGGTAGTGCCAGTCTCACGTTGAATTTCCTGTATGATTTTACCACCTGGTCCTATTACGGCACCGATGAATTCTTTATCAATAAACAGTTTCACCATTCTTGGTGCATGCGGTTTCACATCTGCACGGGCTGCAGGTATGGTTTCATACATTGCATCAATAATGTGCAAGCGGCCGGCACGTGCCTGTGATAACGCCTGGCGCATTACATCCATGCTTAAACCATCTACTTTAATATCCATTTGCACACCGCAAATACCATCGCGGGTACCTGTTACTTTAAAGTCCATATCTCCCAGGTGATCTTCATCACCCAAAATATCTGTAAGCACTGCAAATTTTCCTTCTTTAGAAATAAGGCCCATTGCCACACCGCTTACATGTTTTGGAACAGGCACACCTGCATCCATCAATGCCATTGAACCAGCACAAACAGTAGCCATAGAAGAAGAACCGTTCGATTCAAGAATATCACTTACCACACGTACAGTATAAGGATATTCTGCACCTGGCATCATTTGTTTTAATGAACGCAGGGCAAGGTTTCCATGCCCTACTTCACGGCGGCCAACACCACGTATCATTTTTACTTCACCTGTAGAAAATGGCGGGAAGTTATAGTGCAAAAGGAATTTTGAATATTCAGATTTGGCAGCACTTTCAATCAACAAAGAATCAAGTGGTGTACCTAATGTTACTGTAGTTAAAGATTGCGTTTCACCACGTGTAAACAAAGAAGCACCATGCGGAGAAGGCAATACATCTACTTCCATAGATAAAGGACGAACATCTGTAAGGCCGCGGCCATCAAGGCGAACTTTATCATTCAGGATCATGTCACGTACTACATCATACTGCACATCGTGATAATAAGTTTTTGCAAACTTCTTTAC
The DNA here is from genome assembly GCA_044227095.1 of Chitinophagaceae bacterium. Lineage (GTDB taxonomy): Bacteria > Bacteroidota > Bacteroidia > Chitinophagales > Chitinophagaceae > JACMLD01. Next base: position 4,760,972 of record JBGAFV010000001.1, read on the forward strand.
ATCGTCCGGAAGACTTTCGCCTTCTGCAACATTATATTCAGCTTTCAGGTGCGTCATTAAATCTTCGCCTACCTGTGTAAATTTATCAGAGCGTTCATGTTTGCTACTTCCGCTTTTTGCTATTTCATATACTTTAGGAGAAGCAAATGCTGTTACTTTAGCACGCAGTTCTTCGTTGTGTTCTGGTTTTTTATAATCACGTTTTGCGGTAACGCCTTTTGCCTTGCGCAATTCTTCCTGTGCTTTTACCTGTACTTTAATGGCTTCGTGGCCAAGTTCTATAGCTTTTACCAAATCTTCTTCAGAACATTCTTTCGCTTCACCTTCCACCATCATAATGTTCTTATCAGTAGCAGCTATAATAAAATCCATGTCTGCTTTTTCCAGTTCGCTGCGATAAGGGTTTATTACAAACTTGCCTTCAATTCTTGCTACCCTTACTTCAGAAATAATTTCCTGAACGGGGATATCAGAAACAGCAAGTGCAGCAGATGCAGCAAGACAAGCCAATGCATCGGGCATTACCTGCTCATCGCTTGAAACAAGTGTAACTAACACCTGTACATCGCAATAATAATCATCGGGGAACAAAGGACGGAGTGCACGGTCTATTAAACGTGAAGTGAGCACTTCATAATCATTAAGCCTCGCTTCTCTTTTGAAAAAAGAACCGGGTATACGGCCTGCAGATGCAAATTTTTCCTGGTAGTCTACTGTTAAGGGGAAAAAACTTTGTCCTTCTTTGGCTTCTTTATTTGCTACAACAGTAGCGAGTATAATACAATTTCCCTGGCGAACTGTAACTGCACCGTCGGCCTGGCGTGCAAGTTTGCCGGTTTCAATAATAACCTCACGGCCATCACTGATTGTAAATGTTGATTGAATTGGTTGTGATAACATAAAATTTGAATTTCTAACTAAGTGCTGCTAATGCATCTGGTAAGAGAGGAGGGAAACCGGGCAAGTCGCGTAGCCTTAATAGTGTGTGATAAATTGATTGACCTTATTTCAGCAAAAACATCTAAATACAATTATTCCCAACCTTATTGGGGTTGGGAATAATTAAAAAAATATACTTATTTTCTGATTCCGAGTTTTTGAATCAAATCGCGGTAGCTGCTAAGATTGTGCTTGCTAAGATAAGTAAGCAGGCGTTTTCTTTTACCTACCATTTGCATTAAACCACGGTTAGTAGAAAAGTCTTTTTTGTTTTCCTGAAGGTGTTTGGAGATTTGTGAAATACGTTCTGTAAGTAAGGCAACCTGCCCTTCAATAGAACCAGTGTTGGTTGCTTTACCTCCAAAATTGGAGAAAATATCAGCTTTTTTTTCTTTTGTTAAATACGGCATCTTTAATTTTTTTTAGGCATCCGATAAAATACTATGTCAAAATTTCGTGCAAAACTAATTAATATTTTGCAATAAAACCGGGGAAATTGAGGTTTTTTTGGCTCATTACACATGCCCGGAACCCATTGCAGTATGCATTTTCAGCCAATACTATTTGAAAGCGGGCAGAAACATGTTATTTGTTACACAGAAAATATATCTTGCGCCCATACAACCGGGCATGAAAATCATTTGTCTTTTGAAACGTTGATTACCATCTATTTAGCCATCAAATAACCAATACAATTTCTCTGAAGTCTATTATTCATATTGCAGGAAACAGGCCCCAGTTTATTAAACTGGCAGTTTTATACAAGGAACTAGCCGCCACAGGTCATTTTTCCCAAAAAATTGCCCATACAGGCCAGCATTTCAGTTATGAAATGAGCGACTTGTTCTTTAAAGAGCTTGATATACCCGGCGCAGATATCAATTTCAATATCAATAACCTTGCTTCAGCGCCATTTATTAGCCGTGCCGCACATGAATTGGAAGCCTATTTTCTGCAAACACGCCCCTCTATTGTTTTTATTTATGGCGACACCAATACTACTGCCGCAGCAGCAATAGCTGCTAAAAAAGCAAATATTTTTTTAGTGCATTTTGAAGCAGGTGTAAGAACCGGCGATGATGTGATGCAGGAAGAAATAAACAGGATAACGGCAGACAATCTTGCCAACATAAATCTTTGCTGTACAGAAAAAAATTTACTCAACCTTAAAGCAGAAGGGTTTGGCAATAACGATGCATCACAGGTATATCTTACCGGTGATTTGATGTTGGATGCTTTCAATAAATTCTCAAACCCTGTAAAAAAAATAGTTGAAGAAGAGCATTATGTTGCATGTACCATACACCGTGCTGCAAATATTACCCGCAATAACCTGCAGCAGATTGTTAGTGCTCTAAACGAAATCAATAAAACGATACGGGTTATTTTTCCTGCACACCCTAACACACGAAAAATGATTGAGGAATATGATTGCAGGCCTTCATTTAAAATGCTTAATCCGCTTGGCTATTATGATATGAAATCTTTGCTTACCAATGCTGCATTTGTTATTACAGACAGTGGTGGCGCCTGCAGGGAAGCATACTTTTTGCAAAAGCCAGCGTTGATTATAATGGATCACCCCTTTTGGCCCGAAATCATTGAACACAATTGTGCAATAGCAAGTGCTGCAGACACAATTTCAATAACCAATAAATTTTCTGAACTATCATCACTAAAAGGAAATTTTACAACAAATATTTTTGGCGATGGTAATGCTGCTGGAAAAATAAGATCAATATTAGAAAATATAAACCCTTAGCACATTTCTGCATGAATAAAAAGCGCATTGCTGTTTCTGTTATTTCTGATTTGGTTACAGACCAACGGGTGATCCGCATCAGCAATACATTGCAACAAATGGGTTTTGAAGTAACCGTTATAGCAAGAGGTTTTAAAGACAGCCTGCCACTCAACGAATATGGCTTTAACGCAACACGTATAGAATGTTTTTTTAGAAAAGGTATTCTCCAGTATGCAGAATTCAACTTTAAACTATTCTGGAAATTACTCTTTATAAAAACAGATTTTTTTCTCAGCAATGATCTTGATACACTTATTCCCAATTATATAGTAAGCAAATGGAGGCGCAAATATTTGTTTTACGATACGCATGAATATTTTACGGGTGTGCCAGAATTAAACAATTCTCCTGCAAAAAGAAAAACCTGGAAATTTTTTGAAGACCTGATTTTTCCAAAACTAAAAACAGTATACACTGTAAACGAGTCTGTAAAAAACACCTATGCTAAAGAATACGGCAATGAAATTGCCGTTGTAAGAAATGTGCCGGTAACAATTGTTACATCACCTATAAGCAAACCTGCTCTATGGCAAAACAAAATTATTTTATTAATGCAGGGTGCAGGCATTAACCAGGGCCGCGGTGGTTTGGAATTGCTTGAATCAATGAAACATTTGCCTGACAACTATTTGCTTGTTTTTATTGGTAGCGGCAATCAATGGGAAACGATAAAAAATAAATGCCGCGAATGGCAACTGGAAAGCAAAGTTATAATGATGGGAAAAATGCAGCCTGCAGCTTTAAGACAATATACCCGCCTGGCTGATATTGGTTTTACCCTCGATTCTTTTGACGATTTAAACTGCCTGTACAATTTACCCAACAAAGTGTTCGATTATATACATGCGGGTGTTCCGGTTATCGCTACGGGCATACCCGAAGTAAAAAAAATTATCGAACAATATGATTGCGGCATCTGTATTAGTAGCAGTAATCCTTTGCTGATAGCAAAAACCATTGAAAACATGATGACAAATAAACCTCAGTACGAGAATTATAAAGCAAATTGTTATAAAGCCGCTAAAGAACTTTGCTGGGAAAAAGAATCGCTTAAATTAACTTCTATTTATAAGCCATTTTTGTGATGAAGAAATACCTGCATATTATTTGTCACGATGTGCCTTACCCGCTTGATTACGGTGGTGTATTTGATCTTTTCTGCAAATTGAAACCATTGAAAGAAGCAGGCGTTACTATTTTTCTTCATTGCTTTGAATATGGCCGCGGAAGACAACCCGAACTGAATAAATATTGCGAAGAAGTTTATTACTATCAGCGCAACGAAGGACATAAAGGGTTCTCTGTTAAATTTCCATATATCGTTTGTTCCCGTTGCAATCACGAATTAATGGAAAACCTTCTTAAAGACAACCACCCTATTTTGCTGGAAGGAATTCATTGCACTTATCTTACCAACAATGAAAAATTTAAAGATCGCAAAATCATCATACGGCTGCATAATATAGAATATGACTATTATTACCAGTTGTATAAGCATACCAGTTCGCTGTTTAAAAAACTTTATTATTATAACGAAAGCAAGTTGCTGAAGCAATATGAAAAACGCCTGGCACAACGCTTTCCTATTATTGCAGTTTCACAAAAAGATGTACGTATTTACCAGGAAAAATTTCATGCAAATAATATTACGCATGTCCCTGTTTTCATACCGTGGAATGAAATAAAGTGTAATGAAGGCATGGGCACTTATTGTGTTTATCACGGCAATCTTTCGGTTGAAGAAAATGAGAAAGCTGCTATCTGGCTGATGGAAGAAGTGTTTAATGATTTGAAAGTGCCTTTTATTATTGCAGGCAAAAATCCATCGGCAAAATTGCAGAAGATTACCGGGCAAAAAGAAAATGTTTGCTTGCTGGCAAATCCTGCAGAAGATGAAATGAGGGATTTAATTGCCAAAGCTCAGATAAATGTGCTTCCTTCTTTTAACAGTACAGGCATTAAACTGAAATTAATAAATTCATTGTTTAATGGAAGGCACTGTGTAGTAAATGATGCTGCTGTTGAAGATACCGGCCTTGAAAGCGCCTGCCATATTGGAACCACAGCAGACGCCATTAAGCAAATTGTTATACAGCTATACCATCAGCCATTTACCCCGGAAGAAAAAATGCTGCGACAAAGAATCTTGTGCAGCATTTATAATAACAATGTAAACGCAAAGAAAATTACAGCATTGATATAGTAGCGTTATCTTCTACTTTTCCTTTTTCTGTTTTAATCATCCTTGCAGGAAATTTATTAATCACAATATAATCGTGGGTAGCCATAACAATAGTAGTTCCATAATCTTTTCCAATCTGAAAAAGCAGTTGCATTATTTCATCAGAAGTTTCCGGATCAAGGTTACCGGTAGGCTCATCAGCAAGAATTAGTTTGGGTGAGTTTAACAAAGCCCTTGCTATATCCACACGTTGTTGCTCTCCACCACTCATTTCAAAAGGCATTTTAAAACCTTTTGATTTCAATCCTACTTTATCAAGCACATCAGCTATTTTTTCGTCCATCAGTTTTTCATCCTTCCACCCGGTTGCTTTTAAAACAAACTTCAGGTTATTGTTAACGCTCCTATCAGTAAGTAATTGAAAATCCTGGAACACTACTCCGAGGTTTCTTCTTAGGAAAGGAACTTTTTTCCAGTCCATTTCCTTCAGGTTAAAACCAGCCACAGTAGCTTCTCCCTGCGTTAGCGCAAGATCTCCATACAACGTTTTTAATAAACTCGATTTGCCTGTACCCGTCTTTCCAACAAGATATACAAACTCGCCTTTTTCAATGCTAATGTTTACATCCTGCAAAACGAGGTTTGTGCCCTGGTAAATGTTTACATGACGTAGTTCAACAATCTTTTCAGCCATATTACATCTCTTTATAGTGGCAAAAATAGGTTAATAATGAACAAGCAGAAAACATTATATGTGCACAGAAGTGGAAAAGCAATCTGTAATTAGTTATTAGGAATTTGGCGTCTTATTATCAATACTTACAAGCATCTTCGAACATCATCCCTGATTCCCAATTACAAATTCCCTAAAACCTACTTTGCTTCTTTTATTTCCAGTACAACACTTTGCCTTCTTCCGTTAACATGAGGGTTAATGCCTGCGCTCATTAAAAAATCGCCGGAATAAATTTTATTTTCATCCAGGGGTGAACGGGTGCCAGGGTATAAATTGATTTCCTTTACAGAATATTTTTTTACAGGATCGAGCCCCTGCAACTTAATGGGCAATGCAGTTGCTGTAATGGCCACTCTTGTATCTACCAATAAATTAAACAGAACAGCACTGCTTTTGTCTTTGCTTACATACATTAACGAAGCAAGTTTGTTTTCGTGCGGATTTAACAACCGGTATAAATCTCCTTTCCAAACTGTATGTTTAAATGAATTGTAGTTCTTAACTGCCTGCTGACAAAAAGCAAGATCTTTTTCGTTGAGCTTATCAGCTACAATATCAAAACCAAGCTTGCCCATACTGGCAACATCTGTACGGAATTTAATAGGTTGTTTTCCCCAATCGGTTACATGATTATCAGTTGCGATTGCAGGAAAGAAGTAAGAATAATCCCATTGCATAAAAATCCTTTCTACCGGTTCGGTATCATCGCTTGGCCAGAACTCTGTAAAATATTTCAGCATTTCATAATCTCCCCTACCGCCGCCGCCAGAGCAAAGCATCATTGGCACTGTTGGATATTTTGCCCTTATTCTTTCTAATACACTATACAAACCTCTTACGTATTCAACAGGAAGATGCGATTGTGGTAATTTTTGTTTTTGAAGATATACTGAATAAGAATTAAATACAGGCGAATTGCAATCCCACTTAATAAAAGCAAGGCCAGGGTTTTTTATAAAGAGACTGTCTACAATATTGAAAATAAAATTCTGCACCTGCGGATTGCTTACATCAAGAACGAGTTGGTTCCTGAAATAAATTTCTGGTCTTTCTGGTTGTTTAATAACCCAGTCGGGATGCTTTTCATACAATTCGCTTTTAGGATTTACCATTTCCGGCTCAATCCATATACCAAACTTTATATTTTCTTTTTGTGCTTCTTTTACAAGATAGCCAATGCCATGCGGAAGCTTCTTTACATTTTCCTGCCAGTCGCCAAGGCCAGCATGATCATCATTACGGGGATATTTATTTCCAAACCAGCCATCATCCAGCAAAAACATATCTACACCCAGTTTTGCAGCACCTTTAAACAATCCGGAAATTTTATTTTCATCAAAATCAAAATAAGTGGCTTCCCAGTTGTTAAGTAATGTTAGCCGCTCTCCCATTCCATCAAGCACACGGTATTTGCGGGCCCAATCGTGCATATTCCGGCTAGCCTCTCCTTTTCCATGATTTGAAAATGTATAAATAAGGGAAGGTGTTTTAAAAACTTTACCTGGTTGCAAAGTATACGCAGATGCGAATGGGTTGATACCTGCAATAAACCGGAGATTGTGATAAGAATCTACTTCAAACTCCAGTTTAAAATTTCCGCTCCATGCCATTTGCCCAATCATTACATCGCCTTCCGTTTCTGATGCATGCTTATCAAAGCTTATAATAAAATTTGGATTTTGAATAAGCATTGCACGTGTGCCAAGTTTTGAATCTATACTGCGCATGCCCTGCTCTAGCTTTGTCTCTGCAGGCTGCATTTCTGTTGCATATTGCCCCTGGAAAGTAGTGAGATAATATTCTTTATTGGTAAAATATAAATTTGCAGATGCATATTTCTGCAACACAACCGCCTGCTTTTCTGTGTGAGAAATTTCAGCCCACTGCTCTGTTACATTTTCATTCTTCCACACTTTATAAAACAGAGATACTTTAAATGGATAAACAGCATCCTGCAAAAGAATAGTGGTTAGTGTAGTATTGTCATCAATATTTTTTACTTCGTGATTTACATACTTTAAATCTAGCGAGAGGTTTCCGTCTGCATGTGTTACCTGCATGGCTGGCTCAGTAAGACTATAAGTTCCGGCTGTACTATAAGCATTGTTATAAATGCCGGCAGAATTTTCATCGTTCAGGTTGTACTGGCTCGCCACTGCAGCATATTCGTTCTTATCTGAAAGCGGTTTGCCATTGTATACCATGCGCAAGTGATTGTCTTTATCCGTTTGCAATAGTATTGCGCTATTGCGCGACTCAATTGGAATAGTAACTACCTGCGAAATGGCTGAATAATTATTTGCGATTAGTACGGCAATAATGCAGGTTAGTTTTGCTGAGCTTTTTTTTATTTTCGAAAACATACTGTTGGTTTGTATACTACATATAAATTTTGACGGCGGGTTAATCAACACCATAGACATAAGCACCTTAAACCTTATACCTTATACCCTACACCTTATCCCTTCTCAATTCATTTCAAATCTACCTCTACAACCGTATCAGTCGAATCCAAACTTACTCCATCAAGAAATACATAAAGACCATCGGGCTGTTGTTTAAACTTAAGCTTGTCTTTTCCGGGAAATAATGATACGTTTAGCACTTTTTCTTTTGCAAGTGGTATAAAAACGGAAGAACCTTCAGGCTTATTGATGATGTGCAAATAATATGTTTTGCCTTTGGCTGTTACAACTCCCCATTTTTGGGGCGTTATAACATTACCGGTAGTGCCGTAGATGGTTTGGCCATATTGCTGCAACCATTTACCTGTGGCAGCCAGCGTATCTGTAAATTCCGGTTGTATTTTACCGTTAGGCATAGGCCCAACATTCAGTAAAAGATTGGCGTTTCGTCCTGCTGCGTTCACCAAATAATGAATCACTTGTTTGGCAGATTTGTAATTGGTATCTGTAATATTAAAACCCCAGGAACCATTCATTGTTTCGCATGTTTCTAAAGGAAGCCTTGAAGCTTCCTGGAAGCTAAGGCCAGATTTATTTTCACCCGGCAAATCCCTTTCAAACATCTGGAAATCTTCACCGGCAAAAGGTGTAAGGTGATGGTTATTTCCTATCATGCATTGTGGCTGCAGTTTGTGGATCAATCCATATATTTCATCGTAATGCCAGTTGATTCTTGATGTACGATCTTTTGCACCTTCAGGAGCGGTTTGATCCCAATGTCCATCAAACCAAATACCTCCTATCTCACCATAATTGGTAAGCAATTCTGTTAACTGGTTCTTCATAAACTGCAGGTAACTGGCATAATCGCCGTGGCCAGTCCTTCCGGATTTTTGTCCTGTACGACCTGTTTCATGCGGATAATCTTCCCTGCGCCAATCCAGCAATGAATAGTATAAATAAAGTTTGATGCCCTGTTTGTGGCATTCATCAGCCATCATTTTTACCACATCTTTTTTATATGGGGTATTCATGATATTGAAATCGCTATATTTTGTATCCCACATGCTAAAGCCATCGTGGTGGCGTGTAATAAGTGTAATATATTTCATACCGGCATTCCTGGCCATACTAACCCATTGTTCGGCATTAAACTCAATGGGGTTAAAAAAGTTCATTAAACGGGTGTAGTTTTTAACAGTAATGCCACGTTCATTCATTACCCATTCTCCCGAGCCGGGAATGCTAAACGGTCCCCAATGAATAAACAATCCAAACCTTGCATCATTAAACCACTGGCGGGCTTTTATATTTTCTGCTGCGGGTGTATACTCCTGGGCAGTTACTTGTACTGATAAAAAAAGACAGAGCGAGAAAATAACTAATGGCTTCATAATTGTTGCAGTATTATTTGAAGTTTTGCTTTACAGCTTAAAACTAAGTAAAACATAAATAGCATTCTCATATTTATAACAATGATTGCTGCCATAAAAAAGGGCTATCCTTTCGGATAGCCCTTGTATACTTACATCACTCTCAAACTTATTATTTATCCCACCATACACGTGATGAATATAAATCACCACCTGTAAGAGCTGTAGCTGCAGTTTTGTAATTATTAGGATTGGTAGACGATTCGCTTGTTGGATAAGATTGTCTTCTTGGTATAGTTCCGCCTGTAAAATTACCAGTATAATTAACTGGTGCTAAAACAGGGTAACCAGATCTTCTCCAGTTGCTCCATGCTTCAGAGAAATCAAAAATAGTTCCGGTAAATATCCAATACTGTGTATTGATTTGCTCTAATGATTTTGCTGTTGTAGATACATCTAATGGATGACTAGCTGCATAAGCATTTGCAGTACCAGCACTGATAGCACCTGCAGCATTGATTGTACCATAAGTTTGTAATGCTGCAGCAAGGCCATTGCTGTAGTGTATAGCAGCAGAAGCCCCTACGCTCCAACCTCTTGCTGCTGCTTCTGCAAGCAGGAATTCAACTTGTCCGTAAGTTAAAATAAATGCAGGGGCGCTAAGTGATAAATAAACCGCAGTAGTTGGGCGGGAATATTTACCTGTAGGATTAGCATCGCCACCTGTACCAGATGCGCCTGGCCAGCCTGGTGAATTTTTGATATCAGTAGCACCACCATTTTGATCGTAGCCATTAGGCATACCAAGCTGGTTAGCTGGTGTAGGGTCACCTGCAAGTGCTTTATTAGCTGCATTAGCTGTTCCTGCCTGAGGAACTTCAGTAATTACACCAAGTCTTGGATCTGCATTTGCTTTCATGTAATCAATCAGCACTTTGCCCCATTTAACTTCAGAATAATCCTGTGCTGTTGTTAAAGCAGCTGAATTGGCATTGTTGTAACCATTGGCATTATTGTAAACAATGTATGCATTATCTGCATTGCTTGTAAACACACCACCAGTGAAAGCTTTTACTGCATATTTCTGTGCATTTGCTGCATCAGCTTTGGTTAAACGCATTGCCATGCGCAGCATTAATGAATAACCAAATTTTTTCCACTGCGCAATGTCTCCTTTATAAGGAAGAACATCGTTTGTTGGTTTTGCTTTAGCAGCATCCAATGTAGGAAGAACGCTGTCAAGCTTATTTAGCATAGCAGTATAAATATCCTGCTGTTTATCATAAACAGGTTGAGAAACACCAGTTTTTCCCTGCAAACCTTGTGAATAAGGAGCATCACCATAAGTATCTGTTATGGCTTCCATGTTCAGCACTTCACCAATAACAGCACAACCACTTAAGTTGCTAAGTGCAGCATTGCCTTTTGTTAAGTTCTGAATTTCGCGGAAATAACCAGCAGCCTGGTAACCTGCATCCCAGGTGCGGCCCTGGTATGAATAAAAGCTACCGCCTTGTACATATTTATCACCGCCGCTATAGTAGCCGGGGAAGATTGAAGATGCAAATATTTGCGACCACATACTTTGAAACAGTATAGGACCATTGTAGCCGGTTGTTGCACCCAGGTATCCTAATTCGCCTGTGGGGAATAATAAATTCGGATCGAAATTAGACGCTGATGCTTTAGTTGGATCCGTATTCATCGCATCAAAATTTTTGGTGCAGCCCGTCGATACTGTTACCAGCACCGCTGCAGCAAGACTTATATTTATAAGGATTTTTTTCATGATTCTTATTTTTTGAATTTGAAGTTAGCATTGATACCAAATGACCTTGTAGTAGGCAAACTTGTACCTTCTATACCTGCGTATTGAATGGTTGAAGAGAAACCTGCTTCTGGATCAATGTTATCCGTCTTTTTCATAATAGTCCAAAGATTACGTCCTACCAAAGAAATCTGGATAGAGCTAAATACAGGTATTTTTGCTAAAGCTTTTCCTGAAATAGTATAACCTAAAGTAATCTGGCGAAGTTTGATGTAATCACCATTCAGCACATTACCTTTTGAAATACTTGCCATTCTCTGCCAGTAATTCTGTGCAGTAACATTTTTTGTATTTGCTGTACCATCAGCCAATACTCCATTTACTACAAGACCTGCATCCCTGCCTTCAAGTGTTGCTTTATCAAGACCTCTGTACAATGCATAATATTTGGTAGCAGATAAAACTTTGTTACCATAGTTATAATCAATCAGGAAAGACAGATCAAATTGTTTGTAGATAAAGCTGTTGTTTAAACCGCCATATAAATTAGGCAATACACTTCCAAAAGGTTTCAGTGCACCATCAGCAATTGGCAAACCACTTGCATCAACTACAATCTGTCCTTTTGCATTGTAAGTGTAATCGTGAGCAATTACCTGTGGACCAGCCAAACCAACTATATAAGCTGTGTTAGCATTCAATGGTCTGTAAGAACCCTGGCCGAGATTGTTTCCAGCAGCATCTGTTTTCAACACCTTGCTTGAAATAGAGGTTAGGTTGAAAGCAACATTCCAGGTAAAATCTCTTCCTTTGATAGGAGTGCCTGTTAACTGAACTTCAACGCCTTTATTTTGTATTGAACCATTTGCAATTAATGCTCCGCTATATCCTGTAGCCCAACTTGTAGTTGCATTCATAATTTCCTGGCTTGACTTACGATCAAAATAAGCTACGTCAATACCCAGGCGGTTTCCAAAGAACCTCAACTCAGTACCAATTTCAATCTCCCTGAGTTTGTATGGTTTAAGGAATAAATTAGGCAAAGAACTGCTAAAGCTACCTGTTGAGGTACCATTAAGTGAATTGCCTACACTATAATAAACAGCAGTCTGATAAGGATCTCTTGGCTCACCACTTGTTTGCGCCCATGATGCACGCAGTTTACCATAGCTTAAGTTTGGTATATGCACTAACTCAGAAAACAACAAGCTTGCAGAAACTGATGGTGTAAAAATATTTCTTTGGCTTGTTGGGATACCTGAATTATACAGCGTAGAAAACGCATCGTACCTACCAGTTGTAGACAATGAAAGGAAAGTTTTATAAGTGAAATCAGCAGAATAGAAACCAGAATGAACTGCTCTTTCACTAAAACCATAACTTCTTCCAAAAGAAAGTACGTTGCTTGGTGTGTAAAGACCAGGAATTACAAATGGTCCCCCGTTAATGCCTACTGCTTCTACTTTATTGTAACGAGTGTTGCCGCCCAATGTAGCATCAAGATTGATATCTTTTGTAATCTTATGGCTAACACCAATCAAACCATCAATATTACGTTCTAACTGTGTAGCAGTAGTAAGGTTAATGCTACCAGACTGTCCTGCTGCATTGTAAGAATAATCAGTACCTGTTGGTGTTACACCTTGCGCCCTGTCATTCTCATTATCAATACCTACACGGCCCAAAATATATAACCAGCTGGTGAATGCATATTTTGCAGACACAGATCCGATTAACCTTTTACGATCAATCTGGTTTTTCCATTTGTTTACAGCAAACCATGGATTGGTAACATAGTTATCATCACTGAAAACTATTTCCCTTCCGTTGGCATCGTAACCAGGCGCCAGCCAGCTTTCTTTGATATTAGGAGCAAGGAACAAACCGTTATTGGGGTTACCTGGTCCATCACTCAATTGTGGAGGGTTTTTGGCATTCTGAACAATGTAGTTCGCCAATACCTGGATGCTTAATTTATCAGTAACTTTTTGATCAATGTTGAAATTCACTGTCTTCCTGTCAAGACCGCTGTTGCGAACGATAGCGTCGTTGCTAAGGTTTGACAAAGAAAGACGATAAGTATTTTTATCACCACCACCACTTACAGACACTGTGTTAGTGAAAGAAGGGCCAGCACGATAGAAATCTTTCATATTGTCTTTGTAAGGAGAATATGCATAAGTTTTGCCATCAAAAGCAGTAAAGTTTGAACCATCCATTTTACTACCCCATGCAAAACGGCCGGTTGCCTGTGCTGCAGATTGTGTAGCTGGTTTAACACCGCCTGTACCCTGGCCATATATATACTGGTAATCTGTAAAATTGATTGCTTTTTCAACTACATAGTTGGCATTATATTCAACAGTAAAACTGTTTCTTTTACCTGCTTTTGTAGTGATTAAGATAACACCGTTTGCAGCTCTTGAGCCATACAACGCAGATGCAGCAAGACCTTTTAGTACAGTCATGCTTTCAATATCATCAGGGTTTACGTTTCCGATACCGTCTCCGTTATCAGAACCGCCCCACTCACCAGCACCACCGCGGTTGCCGTTATCGATGGGTATACCATTTACTACAAACAAAGGAGAGCCGCCGCCGGTAAGACCGGAAACGCCACGCAGCAATATACGTACAGAACCTGCGGGGCCACCGCTGGTACCATGTACACTTAAACCAGCTACCTGGCCAACAAGTGCATTGGCAACGTTTGTTGTACGGGCTTTGCTCATGTCTTCACCTTTTACAGTAGAAACAGCATAACCTAATTTTTTTGATTCTTTGGAAATACCCAAAGCGGTAACTACTACTTCTCCAAGGTCAGAAGATGACACATCAAGCGATATGGCAACGTTTCCTGAACCTGCACCAGCAACAATTGTTTTTGGAGCGTAACCTACAGAAGAAACTTCAAGCGTTACATCGCCTGCAGGTACATTTAGAGAAAAGCCACCATCAGCATTGGTAACAGCAGAAATGCTTTTACCTTTTACTTTAACGGTGACAGAGGGCAGAGGACTACCCGTTTTGGAGTCTTTGATAGTTCCGGATATCAGCCGCGTTTGTGCCATTACTGCAGAGCTAAGCAGCAGTAACATAGTCAACAATCTTAAAGTTCTCATTGCGCAGTTGGTTTTTATGATGAAAAATTATACCAGTACTTTTCAACCATTGTAAATACTCCCATTATACGGGAGTATTTTATCATTTCTTCACATTCTGCTTATCCAATTTCAGTATTCATCTTCTCTGTTTTTGCAGAAACAGGTTTTGCCATGTTTTCCATTACCAGCGCCGCTGCACCAATCAACTCTGCTTTTCTTCCTACTGTAGAAACTTTTACGCCTGTAAATTCAGACAACCTCGGAATACAATATTTATTCAAAGCCTGCTGAATAGGTGCCAATAAAATTTTCCCTACTTCTGCTCCCCTTCCGCTTAAAACAATCAGTTCGGGGTTTACTATATGAATCAGTATAGCTATTGCTTTACCAATTTTATACCCCATATCTGAAATCAATTCTATTGCATATTGATCGCCTTTATTAGCAGCTACGAAAATTGCTTCGCTCATTTGCTCCGGACGCTCATCATATTTCAAACCAGAAATGCTTCCTTCCTTAATTCCTTTCATTGCTTTTTCCGTAATCACTTTAAGGCTTGCTTCTGTTTCGAGGCAACCTCTTTTTCCGCACTCACACAGGTTATCACTTTCAGAAATTGGTATATGGCTAAGCTCGCCAGCATAGCCAGTAAAACCACGGAACAAAACACCGTTTACAATCATTCCCAAACCAATACCCCAGCCAATATTTATAACCATTACTTCATCCTTGTTTTTTGCAAGGCCAAATTTTAATTCGGCAAGCGCCACAAGACTGGAATCATTATCAAGGTATACGGGTAGCTCTAACTGTCTTTCAAGATATTTATATATGCTCTCTCCATTGGGTGGAAGCAAATAAGAATAATTGATCCCCAATTTTGTATTTGTAAAACCAGGCATTCCTATCCCTACACCCGCAATGCTGTTTCTATTTACCCCAGAACGTTCTATAACATTATTAATAATCTGCGCAAGCTCCTCATGTGCGGTGGCATTGTTTAAAAGCCTCAGTTCATGCGTTTCTACAGGTAAAACCGAATGGTTTAGTACATCTGTAATTGTAATTTTTGTATACAATTGGTCCATTGCCACAGCTACTATATGAATAGCACCTGCCTTCAGAGAATATACCTGGGCCCTTCTTCCACCACTTGATGGCGCCAATCCTGCGTCGGTTACAAAGCCTGTATCCATCAATTCCATCAAAACCTTTGTTACATGCGGAATGCTTTTACCAAGTATATTACTAAGCTCAACTATCGACAAGGTTTTCTCAAAATAGAGTGTACTAACTATCTGTTGTTTTAAATGACTCCCCGTCAGCATATTTCAAGGTTCGTTTTTGGAAGACCTGTACTTTTTTTATAAAGTTTGACGAACTTAATAAACTTTAACGTATAAATAAAAAAATATTAACAACAACTTTACATACTTCCTGAAATATATGAGAAATGATCTCCTAAGTTGTTGATAATAAACAATCAACTTAAGACAAAAAAGTATCATGGGCGGCAAGAAAATTTTGAACCCAGGCAAAAAAGGATGGCAAAAAATTAAAAAAAGAAAGCGAATTTGAAGAAGCTACCGTTAACGGAAATGCGCTTTTTAAAAGATGCGGCATTTATTTTTTTACTGAATAGGGTCTGTCCTCCAAACTTGTTCCCCAGGTTTTTGAAGGCTTGGACCCCATTTCAACAACCAATTCCCCGCCATTCATTATTGTTTCATGAAGAATAAATGCCTTTGTATACGGCTTTGCGTTTAAGGTTACACGTTGTATGTATTTATTGTAGCGGTTGTTGTTTTTAACTGCTATGTGGAAAGTGTTGTTATTGGGCAGGGTTATAGTTGCATCATTAATAACAGGGCTGCCAAATGCATAAACACCATTGGCGGGATTAACCGGATAAAGGCCTAATGCACTCCATATATACCAGGCCGACATTTGCCCCACATCTTCATTTCCGCAAAGGCCATCTGGTTTATCGGAATAAAGACTGTCCGTGATATAACGAACCTTATCTGCTGTTTTCCATGGCTGCCCTGCAAACATGTAGAGGTAGGGAATATGATGACCGGGTTCGTTACCATGTGCATACTGGCCAATTAAGCCTGTTATATCTGCTGAAGCTTCTTTACCCATCTCGCCTTTTTGAACAAAAAGGTCATCTAACCTGGCTATAAACTTTTTTTCGCCGCCAATTAATTGTATTAAACCTTCTACATCCTGCGGTACAAGCCAGGTATATTGCCAGGCATTGCCTTCGCTAAAATCGTCTTTCATATGTCTCGAAACAAAAGGACTGAAAGGCTCCCGCCATTTGTTTTCGGATAGCCTTCCACGTACGAAACCGCTTGCACTGTCGAAATAATTCTTATAATAATTCCCCCTTTTGCTGAAGTATTCATAATCGTCCATCTTTCCACACCGTTTTGCCATTTGCGCAATACAGGCATCGGCAATGGAGTATTCCAGCCCCATAGCTACAGATTCTACCATGCTGTCTGCTGGTATAAAACCGTATTTCTTTACATAGTTCAATCCACGCAAATCCTGCATGGCAGTTTGCTTTACCGCCTCATAAGCCAGTGCTGTATCAAAACCTTTTATTCCTTTAAGGTAGGCATCTGCTACTATTTCAATACCACTGTTGCCAGGCATTGTATTGGTTTCATTGCCCATTAAATGCCAAACCGGCAATCGGCCCTGCTGTTTATAAATTGCAAGCATTGAGCTGATAAAATCTCCAACCCTATCGCTATGCAAAACGGTGTAAAGAGGTGCGGCAGCACGGTAAATATCCCACAAAGAAAAAGTAGTAAGGTTGGTGAATGATGCATGCGGGTGCACCTGCTTGTCTGTTCCATAATAGTCGCCATTGTTATCATTAAACACTGATGGCGCAATCATGGTGTGGTACAATGCCGAATAAAAAATACGCTTTGCAGGTTCGTTGGCAGTTTCTATTGTCAGTTTGCCAAGTTCTTTGTTCCAGGCAGCGTCGGCATTAGCGGCTATAGCATCAAAATTCCATCCGGGTATTTCTGCATTAATATTTGCCAGTGCATTTTCTGTACTAACAGGCGAAATACCAACCTTAACAAGCACCTGCTCTCCTGCTGTTGTAGAAAAATGAGCTACAGCTTTTACACTGTCGCCCATAAGTACTGTTCCAGTTTGCGCAGTTTTGTTACTGTATAATGTAAATTGACTGAAAGGTTTTGAAAACACGGCCGTAAAATAAATACGCTGGTCGGCAGCCCATCCTTTTGAAAAACGATAACCGGCAATAGTAGAATCGTTAATCAACTTTATATAAGTATCAACCGGCCTGTCCCAGCCAATACCTTGAACAAGATCGATTACAATATGTGATGATGCTGACGCAGGAAAAGTATACCGGTGAAAACCAACCCTGGTAGAAGCTGTAAGTTCTGCTTTTATATTATATCGTTTCAATAATACACTATAATAACCTGGTTTTGTTATTTCATCCTTGTGTGAAAACAATGAAGTATTTCCTTCTGACAAATTTTTAAGCGAGCCCTTGCCGGTAATAACGTTGCCGGTAGCCGGCATAAGCAATACATCGCCCAAATCTCCGATGCCGGTACCACTAAGATGTGTATGCGAAAACCCGATAATGGTAGAATCTGAATAATGATAACCGGAACACCAATCCCAACCTTCGGATAAATTTACAGGCCCAAGCTGTACGGCACCAAACGGAACATTAGCACCCATAAAAACATGCCCGTGAAAACCTGTACCAATATAAGGATCTACAAATTTTGTAAATGAAGGAATAGAAGCAGCCTTTTGTTGCGCAGGTGATTGATCACATAAAAAAACAAACAGCGACAGTGTAAGAATTATTTTATTGAGCATCCTGGTTTTATTTTTCCGTGAAACGGAATTTATTTTACATTAACTGTAGCCGCCAGTTTTTCATCACTGGAATCTCCGCCTACTATAATTTTATAATTGCCGCTGTATAATTTCCACTGGTGTTTTTGCAGATCCCATTTTTGCAATTCTGAAACTGCTATTTTAAAATCTGCAATAGCAACTCCTTCTTTTGAGGTGTGCACACGTTTAAATGCTTTTAGTTCTTTAAAAGGCATTCTTTCTGCCGGAGGATATTTAATATACACCTGCACAACTTCATCACCATCATAATTGCCGGTATTGGCAATTTTTAAAGAAAATGAAATACTGTCTTTTAAGCCAGGCATTGCAGCAACGGGCTGTTTGTTCCATTCATACTTAAAAGAAGTATAGCTAAGGCCATAGCCAAAAGGATATTGCACTTTCCCATTGTAATAACGGTAGCCATGTCCTTTTGAAGCATAATTATCGTAAGGAGGCAAATCTGCCAGTGAATTATAAAAAGTTACCGGTAAGCGGCCGGCCGGTGAAACATTTCCAAACAAAATATCCGCCAGCGCATTTCCGCCCTGTTCTCCAGGATACCAAGCCAGTATAATAGCATCTGCAAAGGGTTCTATGGCTGCAATATCTACGGCGCTGCCACTTGTTATTACTGCAATAATTGGTTTTTTGTTTGCTTTCCGCAATGCTTTAAGATAAGCAATATGACTGGCAGGCAGGCTTAAACTTTTTTTATCGCCACCACCTTCTGCAAGAAATGCATCGCCTTCTTCTCCTTCGTAAACTGCATTAAGGCCAAGAACTGCTACTGTAATATCTGCATTGCCTGCTGCCCATATGCCACCAAAATGAACGGTATCCGTATAATCGCAACCCAAATCATATTCCACCCTCGTACCGGGGCCAACAGCAGCCGTAATTCCTTCAACAAAATTAACTGCCTTGCTGCTTACACCATGGTAATTGCCCAGCAGTGCATCCAGCGAAGCTGCATTGGAGCCTACAACCATAATAGCACCGTAATCTTTTTTATTAAGTGGCAACAGTTTGTTATTGTTTTTCAGCAATACCATACTTTGCTGTGCAGCTGTTCTTGCCAGGTTAAGATGATATGCAGAAGCAATACTGTCTGCACCATAACCACTGTAGGGATTACTGCCGGCGGGATCAAAAAAGCCTAGTTTAAATTGTGTTCTTAATATAGCAGCCAGCGCACTGTCTACCTGTTGCGTGGTTAATAATTTTTGATCGATGGCTTTCATTACATCATCCTGCAGCATATTGCTGCAATCTAGATTAACACCAGCTTTTATTGCCGCAGCAGCCGTTTCAATTGAATTGGCCAATGCCTTATGCCTTAACCATACATCTTCTAATGCCCAGCAATCTGTTACCACATGGCCTTTAAATTTCCACTCTTCACGAAGTATACCTTGCAACAATGTTTGCCCTGTACAACACGGCTCACCATTTACGCGGTTGTAAGCACACATTACCGATTCTACGCCCGCATCCACTAATCTTTTAAATGCATACAAATAAGTTTCGCGTAAATCTTTTTCATCTACAATTGCATTAAAAGTATGGCGACCAGCTTCGGGGCCGCTATGCACAACAAAATGTTTTGCTGCTGCAGAAGTTTTAAGATAACGGCTATCATTACCCTGCAATCCTTTTATAAATGCAGTGCCCATAGTAGCAGTAAGAAAAGGATCTTCTCCATAAGTTTCCTGTCCCCTTCCCCAGCGGGGATCACGAAAGATATTAATGTTTGGCGACCAAAAACTTAAACCCATGTATTGCAAATGCCTGTCCTGCGCCACTGCAAGATTGTATTTCGCCCTTGCTTCTGTAGAAATAATGCTGGCTTCTTCAAAAAGCAATGCATCATTAAATGTTGCCGCCATACCAATAGCCTGTGGAAATACGGTTGCACGGCCAGCCCTTGCCACACCATGCAATGCCTCGTTCCACCAGTTGTATGCTGGTATACCCAAACGTTCTACCGGTTTACTGTTATAACCAAGCAAGGAAATTTTTTCCTGGATAGTAAGTTGCTGCAACAAATCATTTACCCTTGCCTGTACAGGCAATTGCGCATTGCGAAACGCAGGCGTATTGGTTTGTGCAAATGAATGAAAATATAGAAAGCCAAGAATGAACAAAAAATTAAACCTCAACATACACTAATAAATTTCCACGTTTGATATAACCGGGCATGCTTTTGAACCAGTAATATTTATTCTTATTTTATTGGTTTCTACAGGCTCAATCTTTAAAATTCGTTTATACCCAATAGTTGTAGCACTTGCTGCCTGCACCCATGCATTGTCTTTCCATACTTCAACTGTAAATGATTTTACCCGCTGACCAAGTTGTATGTACTCCTGCAAAGTGATGTATTGCACAATAGATGATTTGGCAAGACTAACCTCAAAGCTGCCTGTGGTTACACCATCGTCTGTAGCCCAATACGTATTCTCTTTGCCATCTGTTAAGTTTGCTGGTGCATAGTCTTTTGATTTTCCCCTGTAACTGCTTGCAGTAACATCAGCCGCTTGTGCAAGGTTATCTGCAAAAGTTTTATCCAGTAATGCTTTGAACCCTCTTAATGATTGCACATCAATTTCATTAAACAATCCGCGTTTATCTGGTGGAATGTTCAGTAATAAAGTAGATCCACGGCCAACAGAAGTAAGATAGATTTCGAAAAGGCGTTCCGGTGTTTTAACTTTTTCATCTTCTGAAGCATGATAAAACCATCCGGGACGTATTGAAACATCAACTTCAGCAGGAATCCATTTATCGCCATCTGGAGAACCTGTGTTCAATATTTTTTCTATGCCCGCTTTTCCTGCATGCAATGTATCGGTAGATATGGTATTCCAGTTGGTTTCTCCTGCAAGGCCACTTTCATTGCCAACCCAACGTACGCCGGGGCCGGCATCACTAAAGAAAACTACGTTAGGCTGCATGCTTCTAATCATTGCTAGCGTCTTCGGCCAATCGTAATATGTAGCTGCATTTATTTTTCTTGTTTCTTTGGCACCACCGTAGTAACCGCTTCCACCATTAGCACCATCAAACCACATTTCTACTATTGGTCCATACTGCGTAAACAATTCTTTAAGCTGGTTCCTGTAATAAGTAATGTATTCTGGCTTGCCATAGGTAGCCTGGTTCCTGTCCCACGGAGAAAGATAAACCCCGAATTTTAAACCGTATTTTTTGCAGGCATCGCTTGCTTCACGAACAATATCGCCTTTGCCATCTTTATACGGACTGTTTTTTATTGAGTGCTCTGTGTATTTACTTGGCCACAAACAAAAACCATCGTGGTGTTTGCAGGTTAATATCATTGTTTTAAAACCTGTTTCTTTTAATACATCGGCCCACTGACCAGCATTTGCTGCTGTAGGATTGAATATAGATTCTTTTTCATCGCCATTGCCCCATTCCAAGCCAGTAAATGTATTGGTGGTAAAATGGATAAACGCATTGGTTTCCATTTTATGCCATGCAAGCTGGTTTGCAGAAGGAACAGGAAGAACAGGTTTGGGCTGTGCTACTTTTTTTGATTGCGAAAAACCTGTTAAGCCAATAATAAATGCCTGAAAAAAAACAACAAGCCATTTGTACTTCATGTGTAACGTTTAAAATAATTTCAAAAAAATAAGCAAGTCTTTGTAACGATGTAAATAAAGGATAAGCAGTTTGTGGTAATGTTATCAGAAGTATAATAGCGAATGTAGGAAATAATATAGTATGTAGTATTCAGTATAAAGACTTTGCCGCGTATCTGAATAATAAATACTCAATACTAGCTTCTTATTGCTTACTAAAACCAAATGCCAGTGCAGGAATGCCTGTTGTTATTTTTTGGACAGCAGCAGGCACAACAACTTTTACTTTATCGCCTTCAACACTCCATTTAACAGTAGCACCTGTTTGCAATAATTTCATTTTAGTTCCTTTCTTTGGAATATTGCCAGTCCATTCTACTGTGGCAGGTATAGCAGCATTTTCTGCAAGGTTTACAAGTGCATATAAAGTGGCCGCATCTTTTGATTGCGTAAAATAAATATCGCCGTCTTTATATTTTTCAGTTGTCCGTGTGCCGTAAATAGCCGGGCCATTTAATGCAAGCCATGCTCCTATTTCTTTTAGTTTTACAATTTCTTCTTCCTGCAAAGTACCATCAGGTTTTGGCCCTATGCCCAATAATAAACTGCCGCCTTTGGCCACTACTTCTATCAATTGGTGAATAACAGTTGCGGTAGATTTTAAATGATCATTAGGTACATAACCCCAGGCATTGCCCAGTGTTATGCAACTTTCCCACGGATGATCCTGCTTTTCTTTTGGTATGGTTTGCTCGGGTGTTTGGTAATTTTCATAAGGCCCGTGCACAGTACGATCTACAATCAATAAACCCGGCTGCGCTTTTCTTGCCATGTCTGCAATTCTGGGCATATCTACTTCCTGGCTAAAAGGCGGGATAGCTGCACCCCATGCCCGTACTTCATCGTTTACAGTTTCTAACGGTCTTACCCAACCGCCATCAAGCCAAAGAATATCCATCTTGCCATACCCCGTCATTAATTCTTCAATCTGGTTATAGGTATATTGTTTGAATTTATTCCAGCGCCACGGAAATTTCCTGATATCATAATTTACATTCCTGTCTGGCGTAGCATACATGGGCCACCAGAAGTTTTCAGAATGCCAGTCTGGTTTTGAAAAATACGCCCCAATCATAAAGCCTTCTTTCCTGAACGCATCAAACACATATTTGGCTATATCAGCTTTTGGGTTACTGGCAAAAGGTCCATTGGTAATTTTAAAATCGGTCTGCTTGGTATCAAACATACAAAAGCCATCGTGGTGCTTGGTAGTAAACACAACATAACGCATGCCCGCCTGCTTTGCTGCTGTAGCCCATTGTTGGGGATTAAAGTTTACGGGGTTAAAATCTTTTTTCAATCCCCAATACCATTTTTTAAAATCACCATAATCACTTGTACTATCACGGGTAATCCAGTCTTCAGAACACAATGCCCAAGACTCTATCATGCCCGGTACAGCATATAACCCATAATGAATAATCATTCCAAACTTCTGGTCACGCCATTGCTCTAATTTATCTTTCACCAGCGGATCTGAAGGCCATTCATATTCTTTTGATTGCTGGTGAATATTTCCCTGCGCATGTAAAGATTGAAAGCAGGCAAAAAATAAAAATAAAGCGATTAAATCCTTGCTAATGACTTTTATTGTGAGAGATAAATTATTCATGAAAAGCATTTGATAGTTATGAAGCAATAACAAATAATGAATGCGACAAAAATATAGGAATTAAGTTATACATTGATTTTTTAAAACGATCACAAGGTTTACAGCAGGGTAAATTAAAAAGGCACACAATCAATAATATAAGCCGAAGCGCATTTTTCAAATGCTTGAAGAGAAAATTCCGGCATAAAAATAAAGCTTAAAGCTTTGAGGTAATAATACAATGGCTAATTTTGTATAACCATTAGCTATAGTTGAATAAAAAAACAAGCTTTGAAAATTTCTCACCCGGCATTAATTGATATTTTACAAAAAGCTTACTCTGCAGAAAAAGCGGCTTCTTTTGCTTACCAGGGCCACGCAGCATCTGTAAAAGATGCAGAAGAAAAAATTGCTATCAGGCAAATAGAAATGGATGAATGGAACCACCGCAGGGAAGTGCTTGAAATTATGAAGCAATATGACATTCCTGTTTCCAAATATTACGAACTAAGATTTTACATTACGGGCAAAGTCATTTCTTTTAGCTGTCACATTATTGGCTGGTTTATGCCTTTTTATTTTGCAGGAAGTTTAGAAAGCGGCAATGTTTGCGAGTACTTTAGAATGAAACAGTATTTTAATGAACTTGGCATAAGAGAACACGATACTATTTTATATGAAATGGGCATGAAGGAAAAAGAACACGAAGTGTATTTTTTAAGCAAGATAAAAAACAACAAACTGCTTCCTTATTTTGAAAAAATTTTTAATTGGGGCGGAAGAAAAAGTTTTAATAATGTAAACCTCGATGAAAAATACCCGGTAGAACAATCTGATGTTTACTGCAAAAAATAATCACCTGCGCCTGCAGGTGATTACAACAAAAAAGAAATTTTCTATTTACCGTATAAAATAGCCTACGCTCAAAGATAAAATCCTTGTCTTGATGTTTGCACCATTAGGATCGTTATTAATATTACCAATACCATAAGCATATGCAGCTTCAGCAAAAAACTTTTGAGAAAAAGAATAACCAAGTGCAGCATTTAATGAGGCATCAAATAAACCAAAGTGGTTGCCGGTGAGGCTTAATATTGCCTTGTTGTGAATCTTGTTACCTGACATATCAGTATAAACCTGCTTGCCACTAATTCCTATACTTACAGATGGGCCGGCTTTGCAATAAAAACCTTCGCCTCTTTTACCGGACAAATCTACCTGTATTAGCAATGGTATTTCGAGGTAATTTAAATGATACGTTTTTGCAGGCTTGCCAACTGTATCAGTAACAGTAAAACCTTTGCCTGTATATTGCAAGCCGGTTACAAAAGCTACTTTATCATCAAAATAAATTTTTGCAAGAACGCCAGCGTTAAAACCAGCTATGCTACTTGTAGGGGCTTTTATGCCATTAACTTTATAAGTGGCAGAATTTAATTGTGCTCCTGCTTTTACAGCCCAGTGAATTTGGGCACCAGCACAATAAGTAATACATAGTAATACCAAAGTTGAAATGAACTTCATGTTTAATTTTTAGGGTTCTAAACGGAGACGGTTATTTTGCAGAGGAGGTTGGATAGGCAGGAAAACTCCGTCAAGATACTTCTTAACTACGGAGTTTGCAAGCATAACCCTAGTGGCTATTATTTATTTTTCATGCCCAGGTTATAAGCATCTGATTTTCCTTTGGGTATGGAAAGGCTTTGCCAGTCATTATTTTTAATCATTCTTCCGAGGTATACAATTTGCCCTACATGATAAGGGTAATGCGCCAATTGCCGGTTGATGGCATCAATAACCGAAAGTCCTTCTGTTCTTATATAAATTGTTTTTAAAAGATCTTCTTCTTTCAAATGGGCCAATGCATCAAACATACATTTCCATCCTTTCTCCCATACTTCCATTAATTGCTGCCGGTTATAAGATTGCGCTTCAAATTCTGTATCACGGTTACGCCACTCTTTTTCTCCGTCTTCAGTAAGAAAATTTGTCCAGCGGCTTAGCATATTGCCACTCATATGCTGAATGATGACGGCAATGCTATTACTTGCTTCATTAGGCTGAAAGAAAAAATCATTGTCATGCAATTGCGAAAATGTATTATCAGCAAGTTCTTTATAATAACCAAATCTTTTAATAGTAGCCTGAAGGTATGTTGTTGCAAAGTTCATAATACGGGTTTAAGAAGCTGTGAGCTACTAGCTGCAAGCTGTTAGCTGTTAGCTGTTAGCTGTTAGCTGTTAGCTGTTAGCTGTTAGCTGTTAGCTGTTAGCTGTTAGCTGTTAGCTGTTAGCTGTTAGAATTAAGTTTAAAGCTATAGATCAACTACTGTGCATTAATGGTGAAATAAAAAATATTAATAACCTTCTGCTGCATCATTGCCACGGTTATCTGCAACCGCTTCAAATTTTTTGTTGGGCAAAACTTTAATAACTTCTGTTCTGCCAATTTGTTCACGCACTGTTACTTTATAACCCATAGTTTTTAATGATTCAATTACATTTTCAGGAAAGCCTTTTTCTACAAAAACTTCATCGGGCAACCATTGGTGATGAAATTTTGGTTTCCACACTGCATCCTGTGTGCTTAAATTAAATTCAAGCATATTTACTAATGTCTGGTAAACAGAAGTAGGGATAGTAGTTCCTCCGGGTGTACCCAACACAATAAACGGTTTATTATTTTTTAAAACGATGGCAGGCGTCATACTGCTAAGCATGCGTTTATTGGGCGAAATAGCGTTTGCTTCTGCGCCTACTGCACCATACATATTTGGCACGCCGGGCTTTACACTAAAATCATCCATCTCATTATTTAATAAAAAGCCAGCACCACCCGCAACAGTTTTGCTTCCATAACCACCGTTTAATGTAGTAGTAATAGAAACAGCGTTTCCATATTTATCTATTATGCTCAGGTGCGTTGTTTCTTCACTTTCGGGGTTTATGCGGCCTTCTTTGGTAACAGTGCTGCTGCCTGCTTTTGTGGGATCATAGTCACTCATTCTTTCTTGTATATATGCATCGCTGGTTAATCTTTTCACTGGCACTTTTACAAAATCTGCATCGCCCATAAATGCGGCCCTGTCTGCATAAGCACGTCTTTCTGCTTCTACCATTAAATGCACGGCTTCAACAGAATGAAAGCCCATCTTTGCAATATTTTTATCTGCAATCATTTTCATTCCCTGTTCTATAATAATGCCACCACTACTTGGCAATGGCATGCTAACAATTATATATCCTTTATATGGAAACGACAGAACAGTTCTTTCTTTGGCCTGGTAATTTTTCAAGTCATCATAAGTAACCAGCCCTTTGCCACGCTGCATTTCTTCTACTATCAGCTTTGCTGTTTCTCCCTCGTAAAAACCTTTTTGCCCCAAATCGCGAATGCGTTTTAAAGTTGCCGCAAGATCTTTTTGTATTAATGTATCGCCTTCCTTCCAGGGAACATCTTTTACAAAAGCAGGCTGCACGGTATTGTATTTAATAAAAGCAGCCTTTGACCCATTTAAAGATTTTGCTTCGCTTTCTGTAATGGCAAATCCTTTTTCTGCCAGTTCAATTGCAGGTGCTATTAATTCTTTAAACGGAAGCTTTGCATATTTAAGCGATGCAAATATTCCGGCAATAGTGCCAGGCACCCCGCTTGCAAGATGGCCATACTGGCTAAGGTTCATTTGCGGATTGCCGTTTGCATCCAGGTACATATCACGCCCCGCAGCCGCCGGTGCCTTTTCGCGGTAATCCAATGCAATATTTTTACCGTTTTGCAATCTTGCAATCATAAAACCGCCGCCACCAATATTACCGGCGCCGGGATAAACAACCGCCAGTGCAAGCTGTGTAGCAATAGCAGCATCAATTGCATTTCCTCCTTTTTTTAATACTGATACGCCTGCTTTACTAGCTAGCGGATGGGCAGATACAACAGCACCGTTACTGCAGGTAATTGTTTTTTGAATAGAATATTTATACGCATTAATGCCACTAACCGAAATTGATTTTTGTCCGTAAACATTGCCTAAAACAGTAATGAAAAAACAAACAAGACAAACTCTCATGTTAATCATATTTTTTGGTGATTATTGCCTTTAAAATACTGAACTTAACTATTACTTTACTATTTTAATTAAAACGCCGCCGTACAAGGTAAAAAAAAAGGAACAATTACGGACGCAAATGGCAATTATTATTAAATGCCTGCTTCACACCTGTCAGCTCCTTTATTTTAAATTGAAATACTATATTTTTGAAGAGATTGATTTGTTAACAAAACAATATCGTCTTTGCAATTAAATTAATTTACATCCATGAACAAAAACGTTTTAACCCTGCTTACAACATTTGCGCTGATTCTTTCTTTTGCTTTTATCCATGCACAAACAAAATTGCCTGTTATAAAAGCAACCTCTAAATCTGTAAACATCCAAAACGGAAAAGAATTCAGGAAAAACTGGTGGACGATTTCACCGGAAATAAAACCCGATGTTTTTTCTACTTCAGTTAAAAATGAAAACGTAACATTTTATACTGACATTGATTCCATTTCTTTTAAAATAAAGCCCGGGGGTGAATACAATTTTATTATTCTACTGAATGGCAAAGACAGCGCTTTAACACAAATAAAATATGTGCTGAGCAAACTGGACATTCTTAAAATGGCTGATAAATATAACCTTGCTGATAAAAGAGAAATTCCAACATTTACCTATCAATCTAAAGACGATCCGAATCTTGTTGCATTAAGGAAAGGGTTTAACCTCGATTCTATTGCAGGCACTGCTTCCGAAACTGCTAAAATAATAAACCTGCTGCATTGGGTACATAACCTCATACCACACGATGGCAACCATGAAAACCCGGTGGTAAAAAATGCAATGAGCATGATAGCAGAATGCAAAAAAGATAATCGAGGACTTAATTGCCGTGGGCTTTCTACCGTTTTAAACGAATGCTATCTTTCAATGGGCATAAAATCCAGGTTTGTTACATGCATGCCCAAAGATTCTGTTTTTGATGACTGCCATGTAATTAATCTTGTATGGAGCAATGACTATAAAAAATGGTTATGGATAGATCCCACCAACAACGCTTATGTAATGGATGAAAAAGGAGATTTGCTTGATATACGCGAAGTAAGAGAAAGGCTGATTAACGGAAAGACTTTAATTGTAAACCCCGATGCCAACTGGAACAATAAGGCAACACAATACAAAGAAGATTACCTGTATAACTACATGGCCAAAAATCTTTATCGCCTAGAATGCCCGCTTGCAAGCGAGTATAACAGCGAAACATGGAAAGCCGGCAAAGAAGTTACATATGTAGAATTGTTGCCGCTGGATGCGTATAATCAAACGCCGTTTAAATCAGAACATGTGAACAGTAAAACCGGAACAAAATTCACCAATTACAAAACCAATAACCCTGATTTGTTCTGGACGCTTCCTTAATAGAAAAATATGAAGTGATAGCATTGATTCCTACCGTGGTCGCATTACACCCCCATGATTGTCGCATCTGCACTTGTATTTCATCTAGGCAGTGAAATATATTTGTATCTCTAAAACAAAAATTATGGCAAAGCTGAATCCTTATTTAAACTTCAATAACAATTGCGCGGAAGCAATGACTTTTTATAAAAGTTGTCTTGGCGGGACACTGGAAATGAAAAAAGTTAGCGAAATACCCGAGATGGCTGCACAAATGCCACCACATATGAAAGATCAGATCATTCATGCTACTTTAACAAGTGGCGATATGGTTATTATGGCTTCCGATATGAACCGATCAAAACCACAGGAAGGCAACACCTATGGCATTTGCGTTAACTGCAGCAGCGAAGAAGAACTGAAAACATTTTTCTCAAAATTTTCTGAAGGCGCTAAAATCAATCAGGCCGTAGGTATGATGCCATGGGGCGATTTGTTTGGCGACCTTACTGATAAATATGGCAAGAGCTGGATGTTTAATTATCATAAATACTAAGAAAGTATATAGTGCTCAGTATGTAGTATTCAGACTTTGCCGCGTATCTCAATACTGAATACTCACAAAGTATAACGAAAATGATAAAGTTTGTATCAGCATTTTTTGTATTAGTAATCTTCACTGCTTGCAATCATTCTAGCAAAACAACTGTTGCCAACAAAGAAATAAACGATTCAAGCAATAAAAAAAAATCTGTTCAAATGAGTAAAACATTTATAAGTGGGTTTGCCCCGGTTAATGGATTAAACATGTATTACGAAATACATGGCAAAGGTTTGCCGCTGGTATTAATTCATGGAGGTGGTTCTACGATAGAAACAACTTTTGGCCACATTCTTCCAATGCTTGCACAGCATTATAAAGTTATTGCAGTAGAATTGCAGGCACATGGACATACTGCAGACAGAAACACACCAGAAAGTTTTACACAAGATGCGAATGATGTTGCGGCCCTGCTCTCCTATCTTAATATTGAAAATGCTTTTTTCATTGGCTTTAGCAATGGCGGACAAACATGCCTTGAAATTGGAATTAAACATGCTTCGATTGCACGCAAACTGGTAATTATTTCTGCATTTTATAAAAAGGAAGGTATGACACCCGGCATCTTTGATGGTATGCCAAATGCTACTATTGACAATATGCCTGCTTTATTAAAATCAACCTATATGGCTATACCCGGCAATACACATGAAGGTTTGATGGCGATGTTTAACCAGGATAAAAACAGAATGATACAATTTAAAGGATGGACTGATGCTGAAGTTGAATCTATAAAAGCACCTACATTAGTAATTTCAGGTGATAAAGATGTTGCAACACCACAACACACCGCAGAAATGGCAAGTAGAATATCCGGCGCTTCGTTATGCATCTTACCCGGAAATCATGGTTCTTTTATTGGTGAAATCTGTACCATACAGGAAGGAAGTAGAATACCTGCATTGACAGTTGAACTAATTAAAGAATTTTTGGATAAAGATTAAAGAAGCAACAACCTGTTATCCCCTTTATCATTTACTATTTTCCCCAGCCCCATTTAAGAAATACAGGCATTGCTCTTGCCCATGTAGCAACATCATGTTTGCCATCCTGCAATTCCATGTAATAAATATCTTTAGTAGCGTCGTATCCCTTTGCAGTGAGATCGCTAATAAGGCCAAGTGTATCATCAATAGAATCTATAATGCCATTATTATTCCTGTCCATTGTTTCGTCCTGCGTACCGGTTTCAAAAAAGAATTTAAGTCCCGGATAATAAGTTCCTTCTTTTACCTGCATGTGCATGATGCGATCTGTGTCTTCATTATATCCATCATCAAGACCCCGGGTGCGCCACCACAACGATCCGGAAAAAACACCTGCTTTTGTAAATTCAGTTGGATGGTTCCATACAATATCTATAGCGCTTAAGCCGCCAAGAGAAAATCCTGCAAATGATTTTTCTTTAAAAGATTGAATGGCATAAGTTTTATGAATAAACGGAAGAAGTTCTTCAAAAATAAATTGTGTATACAATCCGGCCCTGGCGCCACGCCCCATATAGTCTGCACATTTTGCAGTGCCGTATTCTGCCTTGCGTTCTTTGCCTGCATGTATGGCTACACAAACCAGTGGCTCAATTTCATTGTTGGCCAGTAATTCATCCAGTATCGATTCTAAGCCCAGTTCTTCCATATTTTGTCCGTCATTTATCAGCAACAGGCCCATTTGCTCCGGATACTTCACATCTTTTGGCAAAAAGCAACTGATGGTTACTTCGCGTTGCAACAATGCGGAATCAATACTGAGTTCTTCTGTCAGCAAAGCAGTAGTCTTGTCTTCATGCATACGCCCAAAAATAAGTAAATCATCTAAAATTTATGCCCATCATTAGCATAGAAATATAAACTACTGCTCATTTACTAAAAACAGGCTCTTCTTACTTAAGAATATTGATTATTTACAACATATTAGAGAGGGAAACATTTCCAGGTTGCATTGAAGATGCTTCTGCGCATCTTCATAAAGTTCTGCCGAGAAAAATATTTAATAAAAAAGTAGCACCACCATTCATTAACACCAAAATGTCCTGTGGTTCTCCGTATAACTGTCTCTCCGTGGTTACCCCAAAATATTCTTTTGTTTTTCTGATCTGATAAAAATATATTTGATTAAGCAGAAAACAACCGCAGTTCGTCTTCTTAAATGATTCAATAAAAAAGGCATTTCAAAATTTTTTTAAAAATAATTGTCATGAAAAAAATCGGAATCTTGTTTGGGCAGGAGCGCAGTTTTCCCTCAGCATTTATTGACAGGGTTAACAGTAAAAATATAAACGGCATTACAGCAGAAGCAGTACGCATTGATAAGGTTATGCAGGGAGAAGCTACTGAATATGCTGTGATAATAGACCGCATCAGCCAGGATATTCCTTTTTACCGGGCTTATTTAAAAAATGCTGCATTAACAGGAACTGCTGTTATCAATAATCCTTTCTGGTGGAGCGCCGATGAAAAATTTTTCAACAACTGTCTTGCTACCAAAATAAATGTTCCGGTTCCAAAAACAGTTATACTCCCTTCCAAAGATCATCCGGATGATACGTCAGACAATTCATTTTCCAACCTTGCCTATCCGCTTGACTGGGATGGAATTTTTAATTACATCGGTTTCCCGGCTTACATGAAACCTTTTGCCGGCGGCGGCTGGAAGCATGTTTATAAATTGACTGATAAAGAAGATTTTTTTCAGAAACACAGTGAAACAGGACAACTGGTAATGCTGTTGCAGGAAGAAATTATTTTTGATGAATACTATCGTTGTTATTGCATTGGTGGCAAGTACACCCGCATAATGCCTTACGAGCCGCGTAACCCGCATCATTTGCGTTATGTAGCCAATTTCACCCCAAGTCCGGAGAGGTTGAAACTGATGGAAGAAATTGTATTGCGCATCAATCATTACCTGGGTTATGATTTCAATACAGTAGAACTTGCATTGCGTAACGGTGTTCCCTATGCAATTGATTTTTGCAACCCGGCTCCAGACGCAGACATTAACAGCGTTGGCCAGGATAATTTTAACTGGGTAGTAGAAACTGCTGCCAACTTTGCAATAGAAAAAGCAATGTCGCAAATACCCGGTGCAGATAATCTTACCTGGGGAGAATATATTAAGAGAGGCAGTGCGAAGGCGCCTTTATTTTAAACCACTAAGTTCATAGTTCTTACGTTCAAAGTTGTTTTATTCGGTTTTGTTATACTAATATGAAGCAACAACAATTGCACGAGTAATGGATAAACAACTAATGAACTTCGAACTTTCGAACTAACCGGGATTTATACTAAATCAAACTAACTATGGCCAACATCAGTTACAAACATTTTACGCTGGGCATTGAGGAAGAATACATGGTAATTGACCCGAACACAAAGGAGTTGAAAAGCCATGAGCAAAAAATAGTGCAGGAAGGGCAAAAGATAATTAAAGACAAGGTAAAGGCAGAAATGCACCAGGCTGTTGTAGAAGTAGGCACTGACATTTGCCAGAATATAGACGAAGCCTATAATGATGTAAGCCTGCTGCGTAAAACAATTTCTGGTATAGCTGAGTCAATTGGATTGTGGGTTGGCGCATCCGGCACCCACCCTTTCAGTCATTGGGAAAGTCAGTTGATTACTGATCATGTCCGCTATAATGAAATTGTAAATGAATTGCAGGAAGCCGCACGCAGCAATTTAATTTTTGGCCTTCATGTACACGTTGGTATGGAAACACGTGATATGGCTATGCACATTGCCAATTCTGCAAGGTATTTTCTTCCGCATATCTATGCATTAAGCACCAATTCTCCTTTCTGGGAAGGAAGGAAAACGGGTTATAAATCCTTCCGCACAAAAGTATTTGATAAATTTCCGCGTACAGGCATCCCCGATTATTTTGAAAGCATTGAAGCATACGATCGTTATGTAAACCTGCTTATCAAAACAAACTGTATAGATAATGCAAAAAAGATTTGGTGGGATCTGCGTGTTCATCCTTTCTTTAATACTGTAGAGTTTCGCATTTGCGATGTGCCTATGACAGTGAAAGAAACTACAATTATTGCCGCATTGTTCCAGGGCATTTGCGCAAAACTTTACCAGTTGCGTGCAAAAAACATGAACTACATGATGTACCAGCGGGCATTGATAAACGAAAACAAATGGCGTGCCGGACGGTATGGCATTGATGGACGCCTGATTGATTTTGGCAAAGAGGAAGAAGTTAATACACGTGTGCTTATTTATGAACTACTGGATTTTATTGATGATGTTGTAGACGCTTTGGGCAGCAGGCATGTTATAAACCTTGTTCCTTCTATGCTTGAAAACGGAACTGGTGCAGACAGGCAGCTTAAAATTTTTGAACAAACCAATAGCCTTGTATCTGTTGTTGATTATGTGCACAGCCAGTTTTTGCACGAGATATAACAGTTGCAGCAATTCCTGATTTCGGGATGTAGAGATTTCGTTATTGACATGGTCTTAATTATAGATCGATTTGCTTTTACCACATTTAGGTAAAGAACCTTCTCTTATTGATAAAACTTCAATCACTACAGTTGTTTTATCAGCAAAAGCATTTCTAAATTTACAGCTCAGATAAAACCCAACATAGTTTTATGAACAAAACCCTTCTTACTTATTCCTTCTTTTTATTATTGGCTTCTTGCACCAGTAAAACCAATGTTGATTTAATTGTTAAAGGCGCCACGCTGTACACTGTTGACAGTTCTTTTTCTGTAACAGAAGCAATTGCCATTAAAGATGGAAAAATTATTGCTACTGGCACCACTGCCGATCTATTAAAAAATTTTGAAGCAAAAGAAACAATTGATGCAACAGGGAAGTTTATATATCCCGGTTTTATAGATGCCCATGCGCATTTTGCGGGTTATGCTTTGGGATTGCAAACCGTTAACCTTGTTGGTACAGAAAGCTGGGAAGACATTCTTCATCGTTTAAGTGATGCGGTAAAAACTATGGATAGCACATCGTGGTTGATTGGCCGTGGGTGGGATCAAAACGATTGGGCAGTAAAAGAATTTCCTTCAAAAGAAAAACTAGATGAAATGTTTCCCAATCGTCCGGTGTTTCTTACAAGAGTAGATGGCCATGCTGCTATTGCTAATCAAAAAGCATTGGATATAGCCAGTGTGAAAGCAGGCATAACATTAACAGGAGGCACAGTGGAAACGAAAAATGGAAAACTTACCGGCATACTTGTAGATAATGCAACAGATCTGGTGAGTTTGAAAATACCCGGTCCTACTGCAGCACAGGCAGCAAAAGCTATGATGACAGCACAGCAAAATTGTTTTGCAGTAGCGCTTACTACTATTGATGATTGCGGACTTGATAAAGATGTTATCATGTTTATTGATAGTTTGCAAAAAACTGGTGAGCTTAAGATGCGCATCTATGCAATGCTGAGCGACAATAAAAACAACTTTGATTTTGCTTCTGCAAAAGGAAAAATAAAAACAGATTATCTTAATGTTCGTTCATTTAAAGTTTATGCTGATGGTGCTTTGGGCTCAAGAGGCGCATGCCTGCTTCAACCTTATACTGATAAACCCGGTTGGCAGGGCTTTCTATTAAGTCCAGCAAACCATTTTGATTCTGTAGCAACTGTTATCCATAAAATGGGGTTCCAGATGTGCACACATGCTATTGGCGATAGCGGCAACCGTGTCATCCTTCAAACCTATGCAAAGCATCTGAAAGGTAAAAACGATCTGCGCTGGAGAATAGAACATGCGCAGGTAGTCAATCAAAATGATTTTACATTGTTTGGAGAGAATAGTATTATTCCATCTGTACAACCAACGCATGCCACTTCAGATATGTATTGGGCGGCAGACAGGCTTGGAAAAGAAAGAGTAAAGGGTGCCTACGCTTATAATGATTTGCTGAAACAAAATGGATGGATTCCATTGGGAACAGATTTTCCTGTAGAAGACATATCGCCTTTCAAAACTTTTTATGCAGCAGTAGTAAGAAAAGATGCAAAAGGTTTTCCTGCAGAAGGATTTCAAATGAACAATGCATTAAGCAGGCAGGATGCATTGCGTGGTATGACCATTTGGGCGGCTAAAGCTAATTTTGAAGAAAATGAAAAAGGAAGTTTGGAGAAAGGAAAGTTTGCCGATTTTGTTATACTGGATCAGGATCTTTTAAAAACCGTACCTGAAAAAATTCTAGAAACAAAAGTTGTTGCTACATTTATTGGTGGCCATAAAGTGTATGGTGCCGCAAACTGAATTGAATTATTAATAACCAGGAATAAAAAATCATCAGCAATATGAAAAAAATATTAATTGCCATCTCCGCATTTTGTACGTTAACCGCATTTACCGTTATGCAAAAAAAACAACGCATTGTATTCTTTGGTGATTCTATTACGCAGGCTGGCGTAGGGCCAACTGGCTTTATTACAAAGCTGGGAGAAATGCTGAAACAAAAAGGGCTCGACAATAACTATGAATTAATAGGCGCTGGTATTGGCGGCAATAAAGTATATGATCTTTACCTGCGCATGGATGATGATGTAATGGCTAAAAATCCGGATGTGGTAGTAATATGGGTTGGCGTAAACGATGTATGGCACAAAAGAAGTTACGGCACAGGTACAGATGCTGATAAGTTTGAGAAATTTTACAACGCCATTATTAAAAAACTGCAGGCAAAAAATATAAAAGTACTCATCTGCACACCTGCTTCTATAGGTGAGAAAACTGATTTCAGCAATGAACAAGATGGCGATTTAAACAAATACTCAAACATCATTCGCAGCATTGCAAAAAAC
Source organism: Chitinophagaceae bacterium (assembly GCA_044227095.1). Classification (GTDB taxonomy): domain Bacteria; phylum Bacteroidota; class Bacteroidia; order Chitinophagales; family Chitinophagaceae; genus JACMLD01. The sequence continues at coordinate 4,797,278 of JBGAFV010000001.1, forward strand.
AACAATTGCCAGTTGATAGATTTGCGAAAAATGACACTAGATTACAATCTTGCCAATAACAAAGAAAATAAGGACAGGGGCATACTCACATCAGATGGTGTTCATTTAAATGAAAACGGCAACAACATTGTGGCAGATGTTATGTACAAGGCATTGATACCATAAAAAGGTAATTGGTGTAAGGTGTGGGGCATAAGGCATAGATTTGTTTCTAATCAATAAATACGAGTGACCATCTATGGTATGCGCAGGCATTTGCTAACAACCGTATAGTTTGCCTTTTCCAGAACAATTACTGCTGCAAAAAATCGTTACATTTGCAGTTTTATGGCGCCTTATAAACAACAAATAAAAGTAGCTATCCTGGACATGAATGAAGAGATGCCTAACCAGGGCATGCGCTGCATTCGTGAAATTCTTAACCAGTATGGAGAGAGTAATAACCTTGAGCTTAACTGGGACGAATTTGAAGTACGTGTAAAAAAACAGGTTCCTGATCTTAGTTATGATATTTATATCTCCAGCGGTGGCCCCGGCTCTCCATTAGAAAGTATTGGCAGCGAATGGGAAAACGTATATTTCAACTGGCTTAAACAGGTAGAAAACTGGAACAATAACGAAGCTAATCTTCAAAAGAAATTTGTATTCTTTATTTGTCATTCTTACCAGCTTGCCTGCAGGTATTACAATGTTGCCAACGTAACCAAAAGAAATTCTACTGCCTTTGGTGTATTCCCTATTCACGTTTTGCCGGATGCAAAACAAGAACCCGTTTTTGCCGGCTTGCATGATCCATTCTTTTCAGTAGACAGCCGCGATTTCCAGGTTATACAGCCTAACCACAATCGTTTTCGTCAATTAGGCGCCAGCATACTTTGCATTGAAAAAGAAAGGCCGCATGTTCCATATGAAAGAGCAGTAATGGCTGTTCGTTTCAATAAATATATGATCGGTACACAATTCCATCCAGAAGCCGATGCAACCGGCATGACGATGTACCTTCAGAGAGAAGATAAAAAACAAACCGTTATCGCCAATCATGGTTTTGAAAAATGGAAGAGCATGATTGATCAGCTTAATGATCCCGATAAAATAAGATCTACCTACGCACATGTGCTGCCCAACTTCCTGAATGATGTAATTGCGCATATTAATAGTACAAGGAATTGATTGCTGTTTTTTCAGAAACTTGAGTATTGAAAATTGCTTATTGAACATTATTCTTACATATTTGTAAAAAAAAATTTCAATAGCCAATACTCAATTTTCAATTTTCGGTTTAACTAAAAACGTACCTTCCATAAATAATCACAACACATGGTACCAGGCTTGCGTAAAAAGTTTAATGAAGCATTTACAAAGGAGAAATATGAAAACTTCCTTGAAGATCTGCACAGTAAATTTCCGGGAGCAATTGAATTTCGCGTAGCAGAAACACCCGAGTTTATTGATAAATCTTTTACACAAAAACTACTGGATGCCTGTGAAAGCATTGTTGATGTAATTGTAGATCCCGGATTTAAAAAATTAACCGACCGCAGCATCCCCAAAGGAGAATATGTGCCTAACGAGAATTCCATCAGCCATATGATTGCTTTTGATTTTGGCATTTGCATTAATGAAGACAATGAGCTGGAACCCCAATTAATAGAAATGCAAGGCTTTCCTACCCTTTTTGGTTTCCAGGTGTATTACCCTGATGTATTGAAAAAACATTTTGATATTCCTGTTAACTATACGCAATATCTTGGCAATTACAACCGCGAAACTTATATCCGCGATTTGAAAGAAGTGATTGTTGGCAATGAAGCTGTCGAAAATGTAATATTACTTGAAATAAAACCGCACCAACAAAAAACAAGAATTGATTTTTATTGCACACAAGAATACATCGGCATTCAACCTGTTTGTATTACTGAATTAATACAGGAAGGGAAAAAATTATTTTACATCAATGAAAAAACAAAACAAAAGACCGAAGTAAAGCGCATCTACAACCGTATTATATTTGATGATCTCAATGCGCAAAAAGATACTCTCGGAAATTTTGTTGACATTACCCAGGATCTGGATGTACAATGGATACCACACCCCAACTGGTTTTACCGCATCAGCAAGTTTACATTGCCATATATCAAACATCCTTTTGTACCTCCTACCTATTTCCTGAATGAAATAAAACAGATTCCTTCAGATCTTGAAAATTATGTACTGAAGCCATTGTTTTCATTTGCAGGACAAGGTGTGGTGATTGATGTTACCAAACAGGACATTGAACAGGTAAAAGAGCCTGAGAACTGGATATTGCAGCGTAAAGTAAAATATGCTGACGTAATAGAAACACCCGATGTACCGGCAAAATTTGAAATCCGCATAATGTATATCTGGAAAGATGGTGAGCCAAGACCAAAAGCTGCTATTAACCTTACCCGTCTAAGCAAAGGAAAAATGATAGGTGTACGTTATAACAAAGACAAAGAATGGGTAGGCGGTAGTGTTGCTTTCTTTGAGCACTAGCCTGAACCAGGATTTGTAGGATTTTTGGGATTAAGAGGATAGAATCTTCTATAACTCTGTGGTAAAAAATCTGCGTATCTGCGGCTAAATCAAAAGTTACTATGCAACATCTCAATACAATTCCAACCCGCGAACTTCGCCCCGGCTTTTTTGGAAAATTTATTCATGGCGATAAAGGCACCGTAACCATTTGGGACATTAAAAAAGGCAGCGTATTGCAAACACACCAGCATGTGCATGAGCAAATCACCTATATACAGGAAGGAGAACTGGAAATGATAATAGGAGAAGAAAAATATCTTTTTACACCCGGCATGGTGCATGTTATTCCATCCAATACACCACATTCTGCAATAGCCATTACAGACGTTAAGGTGATAGACTTTTTTAGCCCGGCTAGGGACGATTATCGCTAGTCCCCGGTTTATCCATATTTCACCATTGGCTGGCCAATACAATTCACTTCAAAAGGAGGCGTTGTTGTTTCAGGGTTTGCAGAAGTATTCAAAGCCTTTCCAATTACTGCATTTCCAAATGGCTGCCATCCTTCTTCAATACAGGCATTAACGGCGGCATTAAGGCCGGCAGGGGTCATACTAATCACAAACTTATATTGGGTTATGTTGCTCATACTGCTTTTTTAGGCGCTAAAAATAGCACCATTTTTATTAAAGCCTGGTTTTTTTGCCTTTGTGTTGCAAAAGTAAATTTGACAGATTTAAAATAAATTTTAGATTTGTCTAAATTTATTTTTCTGGATGTTTAAATATATACGCCTCCTACTTTGTTTTTTGGCCCTGGTAACAGCTAAAACCAATGCGCAGGAAAAAAAAGAAATGGAGAGAATGGAAACAGACAGGCCCGACCAGACTGAATGCCCGTTTATTGTACCGGTAAACTGGGTACAGTTTGAATCGGGTTTTAATTTTGAAAAGAATGCACCCGGCTCACACACTTTTGTTTATCCTACCCTTCTGTCAAAATATGGTGTAAGTAAAAAGCTTGAATTAAGATTGATTACAACCTTGCTTTCCAACAGGGAATACGATGGCACACACTATGAAACAGTGTCTGGTGTTGATCCTGTTCAACTTGGTTTTAAAGTAGCACTGATGGAAGAAAAAGGTTTGTTGCCCAAAACTTCACTGATTGCTCATATTGCCATTCCGCAATTTGCATCTGATAAATTGCATGCAGAAAAACTAGCGCCAAATTTTGTATTTACCATGCAACATACAATTACAAGCTGGTTTAGCATTGGATACAATCTTGGCGCAGAATGGGATGGTTTCAGTAATAATCCCGCGGGCATTTATCGTTTCTCGCCCGGTATTACTATTGGTAAAAAAGGGTACGTGTATGCAGAAGCATTTGGGTTTATACAAAAAAACGAAACCGCCAATCATAATATAGATGGCGGCTTCGCTTATTATTTCAATAACAATATTAAGCTTGACATTTCAGCAGGCAAAGGCCTATCAGCCATTTCTATGGATTATTATATTGCATTAGGTGCTTCTTTCCGTTTCTCATTGTAACACTTTCTTTTTAGGTTTTAGCGCACCAAGAAAAGTTCTTTCTATACTTAAATAATAATTCTTTTCTCCAATCCTGTACATATCACCTGTTAGCTGCAAACGTGCACCTATATTTACTTTAAAGTTACTGTCGAAAATAAGTTGCAAGGCAGGTGCAAGCTCCAGCATATAATCGCCTTTGTCCAATCCTTTCATACCAATCATTTCAACATATACGTTCAGGTTGGTTTGTTTGTAATTGGAATAACTAAATGGAAGCAAAAGGTATCCAGCAGACAAACTATAGTATAAAGCATTAATAGACTGCCCTAGCTGGTTTACATGTTCCTCACGATTTGCAAAAGCTTTTATCACACTAGCTGTTCCGGAAACTGCAAGTTTATTAACCAGTTGTGTTGCAATAATACCTGCCTGTACGCCACTATTATCCCCATCAAGGTTGATGTCATCGTATATAAAAGGATTGCGGGTATAAGAAGCTTCTGCAAAAGCAGCCATCCTGAAATGCTTATGTACATCATCGTTTGAAAAAAACCTGTATTTGGCATACGTTTTTACAGACTCCCACCGCAATTGCGATGAATAAAAATCAGAAAAACTGCTACTTATATGTACCATCCAGTTTTTGTTTAGCCCAAACATTATTTCAGGTGTAAGGCGTTGTTTGTAAGCGTTATTGTATTTGCTTACCGGCGTTCTGTAATTAAGTTTTGCGGAAACGGAATGCGCCGGCATATTAGATGCAGGCTCCGCAAATACATAAAGTTCCTGCGCTTGTACTATTTGCACAAGCAAACAATAGGCTATTATATATGGAATTGTTTTTTTCATGATTAATTTTTGAAGACCTGCATACGCAAGTGTAAAAGCGTTATTCAGTAATAACGTTCTTTACCTAGCAGAGGGCAGGCCTGTGTTTCAAAAATGAGGGATCATTCTTTCAGCAAAGCCTTTATGGCTTTTTCAAGGTTGTGGCCTTCCAAATCTCTTGCAACAATTTTTCCATTCTTATCCAGCAGGTAATTGGTAGGAAGCTGTTCAATTTTCCAGAGCGTTGGTACAGGCGCATCCCAACCGTTTTCATTTACCTGCAACCAGCTGATTTTGTCTGCTGCAACAGCCTTTTTCCAGTCGCCCACTTCAGTATCAAGACTGATTCCGTAAATCTCAAACCCTTTGCTTTTAAGTGAAGGATATATACTAAGAAGATGTTTGTTTGCTTTCCGGCAAGGGCCGCACCAGCTTGCCCAAAAATCGATTAACACTACTTTTCCTTTTAATGAAGAAAGGCTTACAGTATTGCCCTTCATATCTTTTAGTGCAATCTCCGGCGACAATGAACCTATAGCTGGTTGCGCATATATTGTTATAGAAACAAGTATGGCAATTATAAAAAAGAATGTCTTCATTTTTATTTTTTTAAACCCGCCTGCATTGCTACAGGCGGGTTGTATTTTATATTGTTACATGATAGATACGTGTGCCTGCGGCAAGTCCTGCTTTTTCGCAACAGCCTCCTGCCCTTCCTGTTTTTATACATTCCATCCCGGTAGCAGCACTATATTTTTTAAACGCATTGGCAGTTATAAAATTCTTGTCTACAACTACAAGTGTTTTTTCTCCATTCAATACCTGGTCTTTCACATTCAGAAAATGATATTCTTTTCCTGAAATGGCAACATGCTCATCATTTTTTATTTCTGTATTGCTAAAAACACCTGTTATGCTGAATTTAGCTACAAAGAAACCAGCGTCTTCAACTGCTTTTTTTATAGCATCAATATCTGCTTCCTGTCCTTGTTTGAAAGTAACATTAAAAGATGAATTTTTAATGTCTGGTTTTATTGTTTCAATAAATGGCAGGGTTTTCAATGCGTTGTCTATTGCTTTGGTGCACATGGCACATGTAAGCCCGCTTGCCTGTATGGATGCCTTTGTAAATTGAGCGTTTGTGTTTAATACAACAACTGCTGTTATTAATAACACGATTATTTTTTTCATTTTATAATTGTTTAAAGGATATAGAAAAGATGTATTGCTGTTTTGGAGACAGCTATCATACAACAAGATCACAAAAGATATAACTCATCATTGATGGGTATCTTTTGCAATTGTATCATATCCTAAAAACGCCATTGAGAATAAAAATGGAAGGCTGCCCTGTATCATCATCGGGCGGGGAATTATTGGGTAAAGCACATGAATTGCTGTTGAAAAGCAAAAGTGGTTCTATAAAATTAAAATCGCGGGGAAGTGCTGATGGTGGTGAAACCTGGTAATCTGCAAAAACCTGTTTATGTACATCCTGCAGTTTAAGAAACTTTACTTCATCGTGGCAGCATTTGTTGCTACCATTTTGCATTCCGCATTTGCCGCAGGTTTGGTTAGATACTTCTGCAAATTGAATAGAAGACCCCGCCTGTTCGCCCATGCAGTAATGAACCTGCAATACCAATCCGCTGGTAATGGCGAGGTAAATAAATGCTACAGATATGGCCAGGATTCTTTTCATCTGAAGCACAAAATTAAAAACTAAAGCTGATATAGGCAATAAGCATTTGTTAAAGGTTTTTTATGTCTTAATTCACAAAACTCCAGTAAATACCAATTCTTAATTGCAGGCCCGGATAAGGGTAACCATCAATAGCAAGGTTATTGTTAGTAAATCCAAAACCATGTTTAAATGAAAGTGTATTGAGGTTTTCTAACCTTACATAGGCAGTAAAACTTTTTACCCTGAAATGAAAATAACCGTTTATAACAGGGAAGTTCAGGTGAACAGTGCTGCTGTCCTGGTAATAAAATTGTCCAAGCAATGGTGAATATCCATCAGCTTTATAAGGTGTATTGTATTTTATTTCCAGACCAGTAGCCAGCAAAAGATTTTTGAAACCAAGGTTACCAAGATAGCCAATGCGGCTGCGAGTATATACAAGCGGAACATGTACAGGCCCATCTCCTGCTTTTTGCTGAACCGTCATCTCAAATATCCATTGCAAATGTTTGCGCAGGCGAAATTCCTTTTCAATACCTATCTGCAATAAATTAAAAAGCGCAGAAGATTGTTTTGCATGATAGTAATCGCTGAAATAACTATAGTTGGTAAGCAAAAAATAATTTCCGTATAGTTTTAGTTTACGTTGCGGCTGTTCGATAGATGCAAAAATGCGTGTTGTATTTTCTTTTTTAAAACCTGGTTCGGTAGAAAGGTTAAAGCTGCTGAGATCATTAAAAATATAAGAAGGCGTACGGTTTACGTTTTGAAATCCTGCTTGTAAAAAACCTATTTGCCTGCTTACGTATCCTCTCAAACTGCCATAGACACTGTAATCACCCGCATTCAATCCGGTTAAATACAATTCGCCAAGTGCTTCTGCATCCCATTTCTGGTTGCGTGTTTTATTCCGGTATTCTCCATGCAGCCATGTATTTTGATATTGTGCAGTACCACCATCAAACACACCTTTTAAATTTTGCAGGCTTGCGCCTATTTTTAAAAACTGCTGTGGGTTTTTTGCATCGGGAAAAGTATAAATAGAAAAATCGTTTGTGAACTCATTCCATTTATCCTGCATTGCGTATGTAGCCGGCACAGAAAGAAAATTGTAATGAGGCCTGTAAAACCCTGTATCATTATAATAGGTTACGTTGGCATCGCTGAACTCATAAGTATAACTGTTAAGCTGAATGCTATGCTCAAGGCGAAGTTTTGGATAGAATAAATGTATGGTTACAGAATCTGTTTGTATAGAATCTTTTTTTCCAAGATCGTATTGCTGTCTAAGAAAATAACTCCTGTTTTTATACTTGGTACCCGTAGCTACATACAATGAAAAAGGACTTGTGGTGGTTGGTTGTGGGTTTCCTAAATAAACTGGAATTGTTTTTCTGTCTTTGTATTTATCAACGCTGTCGAGTTTGGCTACATCTGTAATGCCGCCGTTCTCTCCGGATTGAATGCTATTGTTCAATATAACCAAAAACAGGTGATAGCGCCGGTTGGGCGATTGATAATAAGAAGTAAAGCGATAGCCCGTATGTCCAGTATTCTGGTTTTTAAAAGCGCCGGGTGCTACCAGCAACCTGTACTGAAAAGAAAAATTCCAGTTGGGATTAATGTTTTGTGTATGCAGAAAATTGATGAGCTGCTCCTGCCTCGGCCCTAATAAATACCCAAGTTCCGTATAGGGCCTTGTTGTATTAAAAAACCTCGATTCTTCCAGTTTAAGCTTGTAAATATCATACGCATGAAAACCAGCGTCCCAGCCTGCTTTTAGCAAGGGTGAGAACAAAAGCGATTTAGCGGCATTGCCGGTATTGCCGAGATATAAATAATTGGCAGGGATAAGAAACCGCTTTGTAAAATCATTGATGGAAGAATCAAATTTTTGATAACGGCTGCTGTCGAGGTAACGAAAATTAATAGTGATGGAATCTTCAAGACCGGTGCGGTGCCTAAGGCTATCTTTTCCGCCGCTACTACCACCCATTCCACCCGGGTGTTGCAGGCGGTTCATAACGCCCTGCTGGGCATTACTTCTTACGCCAATAACCAGCAACAAAAAAAATAGTATGTAGAGATATTTAATCAAAAGAATTTACGGGAAAATTACCAATCATAGCCTATACAGCAATGCAGGGGAAAGTTAATCTTATACAGCCATTACCATTTCTTTAAAAATAGCACTGAATTTTGGTTCAGCATCTTTTGCAGCCTGCAATACTTCATCGTGTGTAATGGTGTTTTCTTCTTCTCGTATACCTATATCTGTTATAACACTCATTGCAAATACGGGCAAACCTGCATGCACTGCTGTAATTACTTCCTGCACTGTACTCATGCCTACTGCATCACCACCAAGCAAATGAATAAGTTTGTATTCGGCCCTAGTTTCAAATGTAGGCCCGGTAACACCACAATACACACCTTTTTTAACAACAATACCCAATCTTTTTGCAATTACTTCCGCCTTGCTGATAAGATCTTTTTTATACGGCTCACTCATATCCGGAAAACGCGGCCCCAGTGACGTATCATTTTTACCCAATAAAGGGTTTACTGCAAAAAAACTGATGTGGTCTTCAATAATCATCAAATCACCTACTTTAAAACCGGGATTAACACCTCCGGCTGCATTGCTGATTAACAATGTTTCAATGCCCAACTCTTTCATTACCCTAACCGGGTAAGCCACTTCTGCAGCAGAATAACCTTCATAAAAATGAAACCGGCCCGCCATGCAAACTATTTTTTTCGATCCTAATGTGCCGAAAATTAATTTGCCATGATGTCCATCTACAGTAGACACGGGAAAATGAGGAATCTCGTTATAATTAATTTCCTTTTCGATTGTTATTTCATTAACAAGATTGCCAAGGCCACTGCCCAATACAATACCTGTTTGAGGTTTTTGCGGATACAGTTTTTTAATAAACCCTGCAGTTTCTTTTATTTTTTGGGAAATATCTGACATAGCTGCTATTTGTGCCTGCAAATATATACAATGCTTTCTCTCTTGTTACATTTCTGGTGTTACAGAATACCCTTGCAAAATTCCTGTGCTGTTTGCAAAAACTGGCCTTGATAGTTTATCGCTATCTATTTTAGCTACCACTTGTATATAGACTTATTTACAGTTATATTTGGCGTTTACATAACAGCCAGTTGCATCATTTTATTAAATACCTTCTGCCGGGCTTAATCATTTTGTTTTTTACAGGAACAAGCAATGCGCAATTGTGCAATGGCAGTCTTGGAGACCCGGTTGTAAACATAACATTCGGAAGTGGCAGCAACCCCGGCCCGCCATTGGTTTCAACAAATACAAGCTACACCTATACTTATATTGGTTGCCCGCCCGATGGAAGCTATACTGTTGTTAACAGCACATCGGGGTGTTTTAGCAATACCTGGCATGGATTAATTGAGGATCATACTCCCGGAGATGTAAACGGCTATATGATGCTTGTAAATGCTTCTTTTGAGCCAAGCGTTTTTTACCTTGATACAGTTAAAAATCTTTGCGGGGGTACAACTTATGAGTTTTCGGCCTGGATACTGAATTTATTAAAGCCTTTTGCCTGTGATGGCAATGGCAAAAGTCCCGATATTACATTCAGCATAGAAACAACCAGTGGTACAATAATTCAAACCTATAATACCGGCAATATACCTAACCAGGGGTTCCCGGTATGGAACCAATACGGTTTCTATTTTACGCTACCAAATACATACAGCGATTTGGTTTTGCGCCTTACCAATAATGCGCCTGGCGGATGTGGTAATGATCTTGTGCTGGATGATATTACTTTTCGTCCATGTGGCCCAAAAGCAGTGGCAACATTTGCAAATGTTAGCGGCATAAATGATACGGTTAATTACTGCATTACTGATAATAAAACAATTACTGTTAGCGGTAGTGTGCAAACTGGTTATAACAACCCGTCTTTTCAATGGCAGCAAAGTTTAGACAGCGGTAAAACATGGAAAGACATGCCAGGTTTAACTTCACCTTCTTTTACAAAAACATATTCTGTTGCCGGAAGGTTTTTATATAGAATGACGGCTGCAGAAGCCGGCAATATTGGTCTTGCAAAATGCCGGGTAGCATCTAATGTGTTAACCATAAATATTGACAATATCCCCGTACCTAATGCAGGAAGTTCATCACCAGTTTGTGTAAACACACCCCTGACTTTATTTGCAAAAGACGGAGAATATTATAGCTGGACTGGCCCCGGTGGATTTACTTCCAATATTGCATCGCCTGTTATTAATGCTGCTGCACTCAGCAACTCCGGAAAATATTATGTATTGGTTAGTACAAAAGGTGGGTGCAGCAAACTTGATTCAACTACTGTAATTGTTAGCAGTTTGCCCATTGCTGATGCCGGCAATGACGTAGTAATTTGTGAGAGCCAAAACACAACATTACAGGCAAGTGGCGGCATACTATACAGATGGGATGCAACACCGGGCATTTCAGATTTAACTATTGCAAACCCCGTTGCTTCACCGCTGGTTACAACAAGCTATGTAGTAAATGTGGGCAACCAATATGGTTGTTGGGCAAAAGACAGTGTAGTGGTTACAGTATTAAAAAAACCAGTAGCAGACGCAGGGCCCGATAAAAAAATATCCGAAGGAGAAAGTACAGTATTGAATGGTGTAATTGGCGGCGATACTGCATCTTATTACTGGACGCCGGCACAATACATCAGCAATGTAAATATTCTTGCGCCTGTTGTTAATCCTGTATCAGATTTTATATACACACTGCATGTATTGTCTGGCAATGGTTGTGGCTCAGCAACAGACGATGTTTTTGTACGTGTTTTCAAAAAAATAAAAATTCCCAACGCTTTTTCACCAAATGGAGATGGAATTAATGATGTATGGAATATTGAAGAACTGGCTACTTATCCTGAATCTGAAACAAATGTATTTAACCGTTATGGCCAGCTTGTGTTTCATTCTAATGGATATGGAAAACCATGGGATGGAAAATACAATGGTAAAGTACTACCTGTAGGTACGTATTATTATACAATCGATAGAAAAAATCAATTTCCGGTAATGAGTGGATGGGTTATGATAATCCGGTAATCAATAAATACAGTATTTTAGAACCTGCTTAATGCAATCCTTACCTTTTGAGTTTAATGTTTGGGTGGACTGGTTTTTCTCTGGCACTAATCTTGAGCCCTAGTCCCTTCTCGCTAAAACAATCGTTTTTAAGGAGTGCAGATGTAATTTTGTCACAGAATATAATTTTAATGAAAGAATCAAATTTGTTTTTTAGTCCTGAAGATGAGATGGATTTTATGCCTATTATACCCTTGAATGAAAATGAAAACGAAGATGGGCAGGAGACGGCAGTACCAGCGGAATTACCCCTTTTACCATTACGAAATACTGTATTATTTCCAGGTGTTGTACTTCCAATAACAGTAGGAAGGGACAAAAGCATAAAGGCAGTAAATGAGGCATATAAGGCTGACAAATTGGTAGGTGTTATAGCGCAAAAAGACAGTGCTGTAGAAGACCCTGCAGTTACGGATTTGGAAGATATAGGCACTGTAGCCAAAATTGTAAAACTTATAAAAATGCCCGATGGGGGCACTACAGTTATTATACAGGGTAAAAGGAGGTTTAAGATAAATTCCATCATTGCTGAAGATCCTTTCTTTAAAGCCAATATTCAACTATTAAGTGAAGAAGAAGCCCCAAAAGATCAGGACTTTGAGGCGTATGTATCAAACATAAAAGAACTGGCAGCGCAAATCATCCAGTTATCGCCCAATATTCCTTCCGAAGCTTCTATCATTTTAAAAAATATAGAAAACCCTGCTTTTCTTATACACTTTGTAAGCAGCAATCTTAATACGGGGCTTGCCGAAAAACAGCAGATACTGGAGATAAATCAGATCAAAAGCAGGGCAGACATCCTAATGCAGTTATTGCAGCGGGAACTTCAGTTTGCCGAATTAAAAAATAAAGTAACCAATAAAACCAGAACAGAATTAGACAAGCAGCAACGTGAATACTTTTTGCAACAGCAGATGAAAAGTATTAAAGACGAGCTGGGCGGAGATACCAACGACCGTGAACTAAAGGAAATGCAGAAAAAAGCCGAAAACAAAAAATGGCCTAAAGCTGCAAAAGACATGTTTAAGAAAGGTATAGAAAAGCTGGAAAGGATGCACCCAAGTACACCAGATTATTCTATTGTTTATAACCATATAGATCTTTTGCTTGAACTGCCGTGGGAAGATTATACAGAAGACATGTATGATCTTAAAAAAGCCAAAAAAGTATTGGATCACGACCATTATGGAATGGATAAAATAAAGGAAAGGATCTTAGAATACCTGGCAGTATTAAAACTGAAAGGCGATATGAAAAGCCCGATACTTTGTTTTGTTGGCCCTCCCGGTATAGGCAAAACATCTTTGGGAAGAAGCATTGCAAATGCAATAGGCAGAAAATATGTACGCCTTAGCCTTGGCGGCCTGCACGATGAAAGTGAAATACGCGGCCATAGAAAAACTTATATTGGAGCAATGCCCGGTAGAATTGTTCAATCAATAAGAAAAATAAAATCGGGCAACCCGGTAATGATACTCGATGAGATAGATAAAGTAGGTAATGATCATCGCGGAGACCCCTCCTCTGCCCTGCTTGAAGTATTGGATCCTGAACAAAACAATACTTTCTACGACAACTATCTTGAGCTTGAATATGATTTAAGCAAGGTACTGTTTATTGCTACAGCAAATAATATTGCCAACATACAACCTGCATTAAGGGACAGGCTTGAAATAATAGATCTTAGTGGTTATGCAGTAGAAGAAAAAATAGAAATTGCCCGCCGCCACCTGGTGCCACGCCAGAAAGATCTACATGGGCTTTCTAAAATGAATTTTAAAATCAGCGATAACGTTCTTGAAAAAATAATTGAAGATTATACACGGGAAAGCGGTGTACGTGAACTGGACAGACAACTTGCTTCCATGATGCGCAACCAGGCAAAAGAATATGCCGTTAAAGGAAAACTGAAGCCAACCCTGTCTAACGGCGATGTAGAAAGGATTTTAGGCAAACCAAGGTATAGCAACGAAATCTATAAAACAGCAAACATGGCTGGCGTTGCGGTGGGCCTGGCATGGACTTATGTAGGAGGTGATATTCTTTTTATAGAAACAAGCCTCAGCGAAGGTAAAGGCGAATTAAAGCTTACCGGTAACCTTGGAAATGTTATGAAGGAAAGTGCATCTACTGCTTTAACTTATTTGCAATCCAATGCAAAAAAATTAAACATAGACAGCAGCCTTTTTGCAAAAAACAATATTCATATTCACGTGCCGGAAGGTGCAGTACCAAAAGATGGCCCAAGCGCCGGAATAACCATGATGACCTCGGTTGCATCTGCGCTTACAAGCAAGAAAGTAAAACCATATCTTGCCATGACAGGTGAGATAACACTTCGCGGCCAGGTATTACCTGTTGGTGGTATAAAGGAAAAAGTACTGGCAGCAAAACGTGCCGGCCTCAAAGAAATAATCCTTTGCTGGCAAAATGAAAAAGATGTACTGGAAATAGAGTCGTCTTTTATTAAAGGTGTTAAGTTTAATTACGTAAAAACAATGCAACAGGTACTTGATATCGCTTTAATTAATTAAAAATAAATTTCTCTTGCAACCTTTTGTAAATAAACTACAGTCTACATTTAGTACCCTGTAATTTTTTATGTTGGTTGTTTTAAGGGTTAAAAAAATAATCCCTCATGTCTATGAGGGATTATTCATTTTATAGCCTGCTGCTAATTATGGGCAATCCTAATCATCTTAAAACCCTTATAAATACATAGTTTTTTACATTTTCAAATTTTCAAGGTAGATTGCCATTGAATGAAAAGCCTCTGTTCAATTGCAAAGTGTATTATTACCTGTGTTGTGCTGCAGGCTGGCTGTTTTGACGCTTTGGCCCAGACACTTGGAGGCAATGCTGCCTATAATTTTTTAAACCTACCTAATACGCCGCAACTCTCCGCCCTGGGCGCCATAAATATTTCCAATATCAGCAACGATGCTGGCATGGCTTTTAATAATCCATCTTTACTAAGAAAAGAGATGAGTGAACAACTACATGTTTCCTTTAATGACATGTATGCCGGCGTTAAAAATTATCACTGCACTTTTGCATACAATTACGACAAATGGAAAACCAACTTTAGTGGGGGTGTACATTTTATAGACTATGGAAGTATTACCCAAACCGACCCTTCAGGCAATATATATGGTACGATGCACCCAAACGACTATGCAGTACAAGTTTCAGCATCGAGGCAATACGCAGAAAAATGGCATTATGGAATTTCTTTGAAGTTTATCAGCTCCAACTACGGCATTTACAGATCCAATGCCGCTGCAATTGATGTGGGCGTTTCCTGGTATGATACAACCCGCTTGTTACAAATTTCATTGTTAATGAAAAATATGGGAACGCAATTAAAAAAATACCAAAACTCCACAGCAGATGATATGCCTTTTGATATACAATTAGGTGTTACAAAAAGGCTGGCCAACGCACCAGTACAATTTTCTTTAACTGCACATCACCTGCACCAGTTTAATATTCAGTATAACGATACAGCTTTTAACAATAGCAACGACTTTAGCAGTTACAGCAATTCTTTTAGTATTGATAAAGTGTTCAGGCATTTTGTTGCCGCTGCACAGGTATTTATTGGCGACAAATTAGAATTGACACTTGGCTATAATTATCTTTTGCACAAAGAACTGGTTATATCAAACACAGCAAACGGGTTTACCGGTTTGTCGTTCGGTGCGGGTATAACTTTTAAAAAAATACAAATCCGCTACGCTAGAAATTATTATCAAAACAATATCGCCTATAATCAATTTGGGCTGAATCTTTTTTTTAACCGCTAAACAGATTTTCCTTATACAGGTAAAGCCTTACAAAATCTTAGGTAATTGATGCAGCAACTAATAATAATAATCAGTTTTTATTATCCACGGATAGTTGAATAAATTTACCATGCTTGTTTCATGTATCCCTGAAATTGTTTTGTTTAACAAATACAGCAATACAAATGATTAAAATAGCAATTGCCGATGATCATTCGCAGGTAAGGCAAATTTGGAAACGTGTTTTATCGGCCAATGCTGAATTTAATGTAGTGGCCACTTGCAACAACGGGCAGGAAGCAATCAATGCAGCAACTGAATATTCTCCGGATATTATTTTAATGGACATTAACATGCGGCCGGTAAATGGTATTGAAGCCACTGAAATAATTTCAAAGCTTCATCCTTCCATAAAAATTATAGCCATGTCAATCCATCTCGACGAAATATATGTAAAGCGCATGCTAAAAGCTGGTGCCAGCGGCTATATTACAAAGAACACTGCCTACGAAGAAATGTTTGACTGCATTTTACAGGTAAACGAAGGCAAATGTTATGTTTGCAATGAAATACAAAAAGAAATTCCGGATATCTTAACTACTTAAACGGAAACAGCTTCTTCTGCTTTTTCTTTTTTAAATGCTTCTCTTGGCTGTAAGCCAAGCAAATTAAACATTGCCATATCATCATCAAATGATGGATTGGGTGTAGTAAGCAATTTATCACCAGCAAAAATTGAATTGGCCCCTGCCATAAAGCACATGGCCTGTTCAGCTATACTCATTTCTGTACGCCCTGCGCTTAAGCGTACCATTGCAGAAGGCATAATAATTCTTGCAGTGGCAATCATTCTAACCATATCCCAGATGTCAATCTTTTCATTGTCTTGCAGGGGCGTTCCTTTTACTCTTACAAGCGCATTAATAGGTACGCTTTCGGGATGTTTAGGCAGGTTGCTTAATGTAAATAACATACCAATTCTGTCTTCGTGTGTTTCGCCCAAACCTATTATGCCGCCACTGCAAACACTGATGCCGGCTTTGCGCACATTGTCAAGCGTCTGCAAACGATCTCCATAAGTTCTTGTGGTAATGATATCCGTATAATGCTCTTCAGAAGTATCAATATTGTGGTTGTATGCGTAAAGGCCGGCATCGTGCAATTTTTTTGCCTGCGTTTCGGTAAGCATTCCCATTGTACAGCAAACTTCCATGCCCAAAGTGTTTACACCTTTTACCATTTCAATCACCCTGTCAAAATCACGGTTATCACGCATTTCACGCCAGGCGGCACCCATGCAAAATCTTGTTGAGCCTGCAGCTTTTGCTTTTGCAGCATAATCCATTACATCTTCAGTTTGCATCAGGGGTTGCACATTTACGCCTGTATTATATCTTGCAGCCTGCGGGCAATAGGCGCAATCTTCGCTGCACCCACCGGTTTTTATAGATAGTAATGTACACACTTGTACCTCTGCTGTATTGTGATGTTTACGATGAACGGTTGCTGCCTGGTAAATCAGTTCCAGCAGCGGCATATTGTATATTGTAGCAATTTCTTCTTTTGATCTTTTAGTATTCAGCATACAAATAATTTACCGGCAATTTAATATTTGCCTGTTAAAAAAATTGTTGAATCTTTTAGTAAAGGTATTGATTGATTGAATAAAGTGTTGAACAAAACCCTGAATTGATTTACGCCACTTATACTGTCGTAAAACAAATGATAATCTTTCCTCGGCAAATATACAGCGTTAAGGTTCTGGTAGTTTTTTCGCAAATTTTTATAAATCTCACGTCCCCTGAAACCATGATCGCCCATAATCATTATTACCGCCTTGTTACCTGTATTCTGTTGAATGGTATCAACTATTCGCATCATTTCCTGGTTTACATAAGAAAGGTAATTGAGGTACGCAGGCGCAGGATTTGCTTCATCCTTTATATAAAGTGAAGGATCCCGTAATTGATTGTTCTTATCGTAAAAAAAAGGGGCATGCGGCATATAAACATGGCCAAATACAAAAACAGGTTTTGATACTTTTTTCCTGCTTTGGTCTTTTATCATTTGAACAATCTTCAAATTGCTTTGATCGGGTTGAACTTTTTTCCATGGCATAAACTTTAAAAAAGGATCGTAGTTTATGTCTCCCCATATGTCTCTCTTAATTTTGGCGAACAGTGTATTGTCGTTAATTAGTCCTGTCTTTACTGGTAATATTGCATCGTTTACTGTAACAGGGTTGTTTAAAAGGTTAAAATGAGAACAGTTTACAATTTCATAATTTAAGGCTGAAAGATATTTAACAACCTGGTTATACTTAATCAATCCCCCGCAATAATTCATATCTTTTGCTGTAAGCAGCGAACTGTCTTTAACTCCTGTAATAAACGACATGTTCATGATTGATGCAACAGAAGCTGGTGTATAATTATAATTGCTAAAACTTTTTGATTGTATGTTAAAGCCCTTTTGCATTAGAAAAGCATCAATATCATTTTTATAGCCATAATTCTCCTGCAATGCAAGCGAACTTGCGTATTCATCAAAAACAATATAATAAATATCGGGTTTGGCTGTATCCGGTATTTGTTTATAAGAAAATGCTGCATCTTTCTCTATGCTAAATTTATTTTTTGGGGGATGCGCATAATTAACAGCAACCAAAAAAACATCTATTACCAGGTAAACAATAAAAAGCAGGTTAATCCAACCAATAATATTATTGAACGAAGCAGTACGTTTAACAATCCATATTAGAATAAATAAACCCAGCAATATGAATGAAAGCAGTATTGAATAATGACCAAGAAAAGGAAAATGTTGTGATAAAAAATCGTGGTAAGCACCAAAAAATAAATAAGCCGATATTAAATAGCCGGTAATTATTGAAGCTTTTTGCCAATTACGCCTGTAGAGTTTCCAAAGCAGGAAAAAAAGAATGATTACACCGGTACAATAAAACAATGCGAGCAATAATGCATCCTTGGGTTCAATAAACCCAAAAAAATACAAAAAGCCATGCAGCACAAAAAATACCGGAATGAGTATAACAAAAAATGGCTTGGTTTTCAACAAACTAACTATTGACAAATTATCTATTTAGTTGCAAAATAATTAATAACTCAAAACAACAGCGTATTCTGATTCTTTATTACTAAAACGCTAATACGGCGTAAATACAACCTTATCTTTTTGTAATGGAATATTGCTGTTAAAATATTTATTAAAAAAAATGGGGAATGTATTGATGTTGCTTATCGTATCATACAGTTGCCTGTAATCTTTGTCGGGGAAATAAAACGCTGAATAATTCTTAAAATACTGATTGGGATTTACAAAGTCTTTCCTAAAGTCGCGGTAACCATGGTCGCTCTGAATAATAATAACCGGCGTTTTTGCTGATTTTTTAAAAATAGAATCAATTGTTTTAATGATAACAGAATTAGTATATTCAAGGTAAGACAAGAATACTTCCTTTTGTTCCATTGCTTTTTCTGCATAATTTATATCTATGGGTAGAGATGTTCCGCTTCGGTCATAAAAAAACGGCGGGTGCGGAAGGTAAAAATGCGCATAAATAAATTTGGGCGCATGAGTATACCCAAGTGCAATCTTCGGCAATGAATCAATAAGGTGATTATTGTAATCACGTTTTTTTATACTTTCTTTTAAAAAATCCTGTTGCCGCAATTCCAAATCCTTTCTTTTTAATACTTCAATGTGCCAGAATATATCGAAACGCATTCTTTCTTTAAGCGTATTATACAGCAACATCCGTTCTTCGGGCAATACTAAAAAGTTTTCCTTATAAATAGATTTGTGCTGTGCCAAATCAAAAGATGACAGGTTGAATATATTATAACCGAAATGAGTAAAAATTTCAGGCACAGCTGCATGTTCTATACTTAAAGAAGATTGGTTATAGTGTATGGGTTTAATCTCTGACTGATCGGGTATATTCTGAAGATATTCGAAATTGAGCGTTGAAGCTATAGATAACGCAGTGCGGTTGTAATTACTGCGCGGATTCTTTGCAATAAAAAAACCTCGTGCCGCAAGTGCCGAATCAAGCCCGGAATTTTTGAATTGAAGAAATTCCTGCAGAAAACCCGAACCGGGATAAGAATCAAAAACCATGTAATAAACATCTGGCCGATCCTTTACCTGCGACAAACTGTCTACATTAACGATATTGTTTTTTACAATCCGGTTATGCTGCATAAATGCAGTAGTGCCATACCAAAACATCAGTATTCCTTCCGCACCCAAAAAAAATAAAAGCAAGATGTTTAGAAAAAGGTTCGTTTTACCAAATTCATTATTCTTTATTATGCGCACAATTATTAACAGAAGAACAAAAACAGTAAGAGGCAGCAGCACAATATATCTTGCCATAAAATGAACAGGCAAGTCACTAAAAAAATCTTTTATCGCTCCATAAAACAAGAAAACAGCTGAGAGCAATGTAACAATCAATAAACTTTTTGTTGCTTTTTTTATAAGAAGAAATAAAATTAAAAAACCGACTAGCACTACAGTCCATATTTCAAAAAGCACTTTAATGGCGGTAGCTTCTGATACAAGTCCATAATACTGCATGTAATTATGCAGCACAAAAAATACGGGTAAAAGAAAACTGTGTAAACCCCATTTACTTAAAAACAGTTTAATTGCTTTCATATTACTTTACATGGCCATTGTTTAAAGAATCAATCATGGCAGGGGTGATATTAAAAATAAGGTATTGAGAATGTATGTGATCTTCCGGAACAAATTTTCTTGCCCAGTCATATTTTTTCATTGTATTAATATTAAGATTAAGCATTTCATTAACCTCCATTATAATCTTCCCGGCATGCATTTGCCCAGGCAAATATTGTGCATCTGGATGCTGTTCCAGGTATTCCTGGAGATAAACAATCCCTTCGCCATAGCATAAATTGGTATCTGCAATTTTGGTGTAGGCCATCTTTTTGTTCACAATAAATTCATTAGTATAAGGAACAAAATCCGGAAAATACCTGGCTACAGATATAAACTGCCAGGCCAATAATGCATATATGCCATACCAGGCAGTATTTGTTTTCACCTGTGCAAAGAAATACCCTGCAAAAATGTATAAAAGAGGTAAAATGATAATTATGTGCCGTATGCCAACTTGCGTGGAGTAAAAAAAGTTCAGGTAAATTAAATAATACAATGAAGGTATTAGCAGGAACATTTCATTTACAAGGAACTGTTTTTTCTTAAATCGTTTTGTATAATAAAAAAGAGCAGCAATCAGCAAACATAGTGTTGGAATTGCAAGTTTAAAAAATAAAGCAACGAAGTAATAATACCAGAAACCTTTTATACTGCTTTTACCTAAAAGATATGTTGGACCGTTTAAACTATCTTTAACGCCACCACCAATGCTGTCAAAATACATTACGGCATCCATACTGCTTATATAAGAAGATGGTAGCGGAACCGGCAACCAGCTTCCAACACCATGAAACATTGACTGCAAATGCTGAAACGCAGTACTTCTAAACTGGTAATCATTTAGCGGAACAAACATTCCATAAAACAAATGACCGGCACTTACAACCAGCCAGTTTATACCGAAGAAAAGTAAAAAAAATACTGCTATTTTACTTTTAGAAAAACTGAGGCAAGGAAAAACACGGACGCTATAAATAAACATTACAGTAAGCAGTAGAGGAAATAGTATAAGTAAATGCACCATTGAAAACTTGGATATTTGCGCAAATGCCACACAAAAGCTTGCGCATAAAAACGATTTCAAACTTCCTGTCTTCCCAAATTTCCAAAGAAAAAACAAGCCCGAAGCCATAAATAAACAGGCAAAAATATCGGATGAAACAAAGATGCCATTGCAAAGAAAATTTGGGCAAAGAAGTATGAGAACAAAACTGCAAAAACCAGCTGTGTTACCATACAATGTAGCAGACCATCTATATACAACAAGCGAAAGCAAAATGGCTGCTAATAATGAAATGTACCTGCCATGGATAATATCAATATAGGAATCGTTTCTTTTGAGTGATGGATTAAAAACTTGCTCTACCGCCCTTGGCAACATATTAAGTGCAGTAATGGGAAGTTTGCTATCGAAAAGCGCAACATCCTTATTGCCTTTCAATTTTAAAATAGTTGTTCCATAATATGCAAACAAACCTTCATCGTAATTTGGCGATAGTTTTTGTATGCAATACAACTGGATAACAGTATAACACAATAGCAAAATGCCCATTATCCATATTCGTGTATTTGCTTTATTCAATTAAACTGATTTGCGAAACTTTACTGTTCCATGATTTTTTATTGCCAGTATGCTTAAATAGAAACCTGATAAAACAATTTGTGCCCCCAGCAATACAAGTGTAACAGATGGTATAACCCAACGCAATACTTTTACAGGGTTTATATCACCAAAGCCGGCGTGTTTCCAGTATAAGAATGATTTTATATTGAGATAAATGCCTGCAAGAATTAATACACCTCCTGCAAGTATGCTTCTTTCAAGACTAAAGAATGAAATAAATTTCATAAATCTGCCTTGTTGTGGTAATAGTCCGTATGTTAGTGTGTACATCCGCGTAAACACATAAAAACTTAACAGCTGAAAGCCCATAAGAATGAAGCCCGATGTATACATCAATGTATGTACATCCAATCGTATTCCAAATAAATGCAACGGGCCTGCTACAAGAAAAGAAGAACCAATTACACCAATCAAGAACAGTAAAATTCCCGGAACAAGAAAAAGCCATTGAGGGCTATATAAAAGAAGAAAACGGAGATGCCGCCAACCATCTCTCCATGTTCTGAGATGAGAACCACTCTTTCTTTTATCTGTGTAAAGCACAACAGGTGTTTCGGTTATCCGCATTTTAAGCAATGCAGCTTTTACAATCATCTCTGATGCAAACTCCATTCCCGTTGTTTTTAAACTTAACCTTTCAAATCCATCTTTTGTAACGCCCCTCATTCCGCAATGAAAATCTCCTATTGGTATTTTAAAAAAAAGGCGACCAGTAAAAGACAATACAGGGTTGCCAATATACCGGTGCAAAAAAGGCATAGCATCTTTTTGAATACCGCCTTTAAACCTGTTGCCTATAACAAGATCAGAACCATTTCTTAATAATTCAAGAAAGGGCATGATTGCAGAAAAATCATAACTATCGTCTGCATCGCCCATTATTATATATTTCCCTCGTGCAGCTCTTATGCCTGCCATAATTACACTGCCATATCCTTTTTCGTTTTCGGTTATTACAATACAATTGTACTGAGTTGCTATTTCAACAGAGTTGTCTGTACTTCCATTATCTGCAAGTATAACTTCGCCAGAAATGTTATTTTCTTTTATAAACGAAGTTGCTTTCTGTAAACTGTATGGAAGCGAGTCCGCTTCATTTAAACAAGGAATTACAATTGACAGTTCTACATTTTGCATATCCGCAGCAATATCGGTATTCTTTGAAAAAACGCCTTACAAAAAATGAAGTTAATTTGAGGCCTATTTTATTTGCATCAAAAAAAGTACCCTGCCTGTACCAGGAACTATTTCTTTTCGTACAACAGTAAACTTTTGTTGCATTGCAGCAAGAAAACCTTGCTCTGTATAATTATTGAAAATATCTTTTCTATTCTGTAAGAGCAACTGAACTTTATCATCTTCTTTTGGCACAAACTCAATTATTAAAGTTGGGGCTATTTGCGCAAACATATTGGCAATCTGTTCAAAACTTATGTTCTTTCCAATGGCAAGATGGTGAACAAGTGCCAGCGCCATAAGAATATCTGTTTTTGCCCTTTCTGTAAAAGATGCCCTTTCTGCATTTGCCCATCCTATTGCCGCTGAAGGATTGGTTACATCTATACATAATGGCAATATAGTTGTTTGCTTTTTTGTTTTTATAACATTATAAAGCTGATCTATGCAAGCAGTATCTCCGTCTGCTGCAATTACAGCTTTACCCGCTGCTGCGGCAGCTTCTGCAAACATGCCGGTATTAGTGCCGAGATCTAATACAGTATTGCCGGGCAAATCCTTTAACCATGTTTCTATTATTGCCAGTTTTGCTTTTGCATATTCCTGGCTAAGAATGGTCTCATTGTAATAATTATTCCACTTGGTAATTGTTGAGGATAAAGACAAGGATTGTACAAAAGATTGAAGATTGGAAATGATGTTTACCAATTTCTGTTTTGTAAACGCAGGTTCTTTACCGGCGCTTTTACCAGGTTGAGTATTTAAAAAACCCGGCAGTTTTATATGCAGAAAAATATTAGCATTGAACAATGTTTTTGCAGGAAGTAATTTTGAAATAATCTTTAATGGAATGCCATCGGGATAAAGCTGAGACATTTTTAACAGCTCGGGCGAATTGTATTTAGCAAGCAACAATGGGCCAATAAAACATTCTATAAACTGCCGGTAAGCAATCCACGGTTTTGATTCGTCGTATTTTTCAAACGATAAAGTATCTATAAACACTGGTTTGCCATTAGAGAATTGCACATTGAAAGGTGTAGCATCTTTTAGTATCATGCCATACTTTATTGACGTTTGAAGAACATCAAGTGTTAATAAAGCAGCATCTTTCCATTGTAAGAAACACCATTCATAAGGATAACTAATAAATTGCAATTGCTCCGGAAGCAATGTTTTATACCAGGCTTCAGAGCCTGTAAAATTTGAATTCAGTTCTGTATGGGATAATATTTTTTTGGAACCTGCAAGCAAACTATACAAACCGCTTTTTGTAAACAGTTCATAGTCTTCTGCATAATACTTGTTTACCTGGCGGTAAAATTTTCCTTCATGCTTAAAAATAAATCCAGAAGGATCCCTGTAAGATGCCGGATGATGCTGTACTGTATCACTCATTCCCTTCCGGGTTGCCGGGCTGTTCTTGTTTTTTCCTTCCCCCAAAAAACATTTTTATCCGCAGCCAGATGGTTTTAAAATAAAAAGCAACCCCTAATACAGCAGCAATAATAACCTGTACAAGATAACTGCCGCTTCCAGGATCTATATAAAGCAGGTGATGTAGCATCAGAGGTAACTAAGGTTTGTTTTCGGTGTTAAAGTTAGCAAAGTTTCATACATCAACTGAATTGTGGTTTCAATATCAGACTTATGCAGCATCTCTACTGTTGTATGCATATAACGCAGCGGTATTGAAATTAAAACAGACGGGCAACCATCATTAGCATAAGCAAATGAATCTGTGTCTGTACCTGTACTCCTGCTTAATGCCCTTAACTGAAAAGGTATTTTTGATTTAACCGCTACATCCTGTACTATATCCAGCAATTTGTTGTGTACAGCTGGTGCATATGCAAGTGACGGGCCTTTGCCACATGCAATTTCGCCTTCAATAATTTTATTTATCATTGGCGTAGTAGTATCGTGTGTAACATCTGTAATGATAGCGATGTTTGGTTTAATACGCCGTGCTATCATTTCTGCACCACGCAGGCCAACTTCTTCCTGCACCGCATTTACGATGTATAAGCCATAAGGAAGCTTCTTTTTATTTTCTTTCAGCAGCCTTGCAACTTCTGCAATCATAAAACCACCAACGCGGTTGTCAAATGCCCTTCCTGCAAAATAATCATGCGCAAGTTCTGCAAAACCATCCTGGTAAGTGACCACAGCGCCAATATGTATACCCAGTGCTTCTATTTCTTTTTTATTCCTTGCACCTGTATCAAGAAAAAGATTATCAACCTTGGGTACTTGTTCTTTATCAGAACTTCCCAAACGTGTATGAATAGCCGGCCAGCCAAACACTGCAGGTACCGGCCCTTTCTTTCCATGAATAAATACACGTTGTGCCGGCGCCACCTGGTGATCTACCCCGCCATTTCTTTTCAGGTAAAGCAACCCATCATTGGTAATATAATTTACAAACCAGCTTATTTCATCTGCATGCGCTTCTATCACTACTTTAAAAGGCGCAGTTGGATTGATAACACCTACTGCTGTTCCATAAGGATCTGTAAAATGACTGTCAACAAAAGGTTTCAGGTAATCGAGCCACAATTTTTGTCCGCTGCTTTCAAATCCTACAGGTGATGCATTGTTGATATAAGTTTTCAGAAAAGCCAGGGATGAACTTGTTAATACTGATTTATTCTTCTTTATTGCTTTAGCCATAATAATACAACTATGTTGGTTTTTAAAATCGATCCTGTTTTTGTTGTTTGCCCGGCAAGCCCGTTGCTGGTAATAAATAGCGCCAAAAATACTTAAATATGAATGATGATCATCAAAAGCCCGGAGAGCATCATTAAACCATCCAGCACAAAATAATACAGGTAATCAGAAAAATGTGTTTTTGCATATTGATATATTGCCACCACAATGCCGCCAGGCAGCAATAATAAAAGCGTTTCCAGCAAACCTACGCCAATATTACTGGTATAAAGAAGTGTTGTAAACACCGTAAACATCAATATTGATAAAGCAAAAAGGTTATTAATGCCACGTTCATTAAAATAGGTTATCATGCTGCGTATTCCATCGGACTTATCATCCTCCCTGTCGCGGTAATCAAATAAAATGCAAATGGCATAAATCAGGAAAAAACGGCTGCACGACAACCAAATAAAACCAGGTTGCCACGGACTATCAGAAATTAATAATGGCAATACCGTGGTTACGTACATCCATACAAAAGCAAGAAAAATAGTTTTGCCAATTGCTATTCGGCGCAGGCCAATAAAAATTTTTTGAGGAATTTTTGGGGCTGAATATAAAAAAGTGACAAATGCGCCGAAGGCAATCCAGAACCAGTGCTGGCGTAAATAAAAAAAAGAAAAACCAGCGCCTATTAAGCCAATAAAGTACAATACCAGGTGCAGCCATTTATTTTTTACAGCCCAGTTTAAACGTTCTGATGCTGTGGCCGAATGGGTTGTTAGCCACCAATGAAAATTGTAGCTGCATACGGTAGAAAAAAATACAAACACATAAAAAACCTGTGGAATTTCGATTGCAGGAAAAATATATTGCAACTGGTAAACCATTACAACAGCGCAAAGGGCTATGTAAAAACTGCTGAATACAAAAAAATTGAAAATGCTTTTCAGCATGTGATTACCCTGGAGTAAATAAATTAATCTTCCCTTAAAATAATAACCTGGCCGGTAGATACCGTATCGCTTACATTACCTGCTTTGTCGTGTATCCAAATCAGTATGTTAAGCGTATCCGGTTGTTTGGTTAATGGATTTGATCCGGGCTGATCCGGAGCTTTTATGGCCGATTTTAAATGGTTCTCATACTGAAGAGCAAGCCCAATTTCTCCTTTATCATAACCTGGAAAATCGGGTATTTTAAATCTCAGCGAATCGCGGAGGGTTGCAGTTGGCTGTTTATTCAGCCTAATCTTTTTCATGAACAAAGTATCGCTGATATCGCCTTCTTTATCAGTATAAGAAAGGGTGATATTCATATTGCTGCCAACCGGCACCACTTTAGGGTCTATAGATTTTATTGAAATTTGTGGTTTGGTTTGAAACTTATCTTTGTTACAGGCTAAGAGTACAAACAGCACAAAACCAATTATTGGTAGTTTTTTCATATTCTAATGTTATCAACAAATTTAGACGATGCCTATTGAATTACCTAACATATCGGGTGAATGGAATGATAAAATTTTAAGCCTGCAAGCGCCTCAGTTTGAGGAAATGGCGATGCAGGCCTATGTTTACCAATACACCAACAATAACATATACGCACAATATGCCAATGCAGTTGGCAGGCCGCCGCAAAAAGTGGCTTCAGTAAAAGATATCCCCTTTTTGCCCATTCGTTTTTTTAAAACGCATAAAGTAGTTACCGGCAATTTTCCGGCAGAAGCTATTTTTGAAAGCAGCGGAACTACGCAAACTATCAACAGTCGGCATTATGTAAAAAGCCTGGCTGTTTACAGGAATAGCTTTTTAAAAGCATTTCAACAGTTTTACGGACCAGTAACAGATTGGTGTATTATTGCCCTTCTTCCCTCCTATCTTGAAAGAAATAATTCATCGCTGGTTGTAATGGCTGATGAACTGATAAAACAAAGTGGCCACCCCAACAGCGGCTTTTATTTGTATGATCACGAAAAACTTTCCGGCACTTTACAGATGCTTGAACAGCAAAAGCAAAAAACACTTTTAATTGGTGTAACATTTGCCCTGCTGGATTTTGCAGAAAAATCTTCTTTTAACCTCTGTCATACCATTATAATGGAAACCGGCGGAATGAAGGGCCGCAGGGAAGAATGGACAAGACAACAGGTGCACGATTATTTAATGGAGCGATTAGGCGTTACTGCTATTCATTCAGAATATGGAATGACGGAATTATTGTCGCAGGCTTATTCTCCTGGCAAAGGTATTTTTTATTGTCCGCCATGGATGAGGATTGTATTACGATCTGATGACGATCCTTTTGAAGTTTCATCAACTGGCAAGGGAATTATCAACGTAATTGATCTTGCAAATATTTATTCTTGCTCATTTATTGCTACAGATGATGCGGGTAAAATTGAAAATAACGGAGGCTTTGAAGTAATTGGGCGGACAGATAATTCAGATCTGCGTGGCTGTAGCCTCATGGCTTTATAGGAAATTTTATTTTTAGTTAACCGGAGATAGTACAGCACCAATAATATGCAAATCGGATCGCCGCTGAAGAAATGCAATGATTTTAATATCAGCTGGTTTTACGCCAGCAGGAATGCTGATGGTTGTAGCGCCTGTCTTACTATCCGTTGTTTTAAAATTGCGTACCACGTTTATGTGATGCAATAAAAGTCCTTTGTTTTCACCTCTTTTTACGTCAGTTTCTGCTTCTGTTTGAACTAATGCAATACAAAGCGCCAGGTTATTATCCTCAATAGTTTTATATGAAACTGAAACTTCATTTGCATTTACAGATTTGGCAGATAATTCAATAACCGCCGAATTGTTACTATTTAGCTTTTTTTCAACATTGCTATATAATTTATCTTTATCAGAACCGGTAAATTGAATTTCCCCGTTTACTACTGCCTGTGGGGTGTAAATACTGCCCAGGTTAAATTCACTGGCATATTGCTCCTGTCGCTTTCCATATGCTGCGTCGCTAAATGCATCTTTCCATCCAAGGTAGTTCCAGTAATCAACATGAAAACAGAGAACAAATACATTTTGCGGATAATCTTTTGCCAGTTTTGCCACAGCTTCATCAGCTGGCGGGCAGCTTGAACAACCTTCGGAAGTAAAAAGCTCCACCACTGCAAATCCTTTTAATGAATTAAGATGCTTTACAACTTTTTTTTGCCGTACGCTAAACCCAAATGAAACAATTAAAATTGCAAAAAAAGAAAAGAGTGGGAATACAATCAATTGCTTTTTCATAAACTATTTATTTTAATGCCGCACTTCCAAATAAATGATTGTATTGCTGACAATGAACCAGCGCATATTTATACAGTGTAAAATCTGGCGTGCCTGCAATATCATACAATTGATTGCCTGCAGTAGATTTCAGTTTTCCCAAATCAATAAAGCTAATAGGTTGTATTTCCTGAGAAAGATATACGTGCAGGTCGGGCCCGTTTGATATGTTTACATTCTCCAACGCCAATGTATACTTTCCGTTCTTAAAATACAGCTTAGCATCACCCATCACCTTTCCATAAGGGCCGTTGGCAAACATGCCCATTATTTTAGCGGCTGTATCCGTTACTATTGTTTCATTAAGTGCTTCTGTAGGTGTAGCATTATTTTTTTGGCAGCTTGTAGCAACAATACATAAAAAAGCGAAGCAAAGAATTTGACTTTTCATCATTCAATTTTAAAAGTGATAAGAAACACCCAATCCCAATGAGTTTACTTTATTTCTGAAACGATCTACCATTGTGCCGTCAGGTGCTGTTTGATAGATTGTGGTGGTTTTGTATTCTGCAAAATAGAAACCATATACAGCCTTAATTCCCCAGTTTTTATTCAGTTTATATTTTAGAAAAAACTCAGAGTTCAGATTGCCGAAATCATTATCGCCAGTAAGTAATAAATTAAAAGATGCAGGTTTTGCAACGGGTTCTGTTTTAGTAACACCATTACTGGTTAAAATAGCACTGCTTGTGCGGCCAAAAGAAAAACCTATAAGATCAATATTAAAACCTAGAGACCATTTTATATTGAAGTTGTAACCAAAATTTGCTGATAAATTTACTGAATTTACAAACGGACGTTGTACACTAAGTGTATCCCAATTTTCTGTTTTCTGTCCTGCAAATACAATTATAAACGGAATGGTTGTAGATCTTGAAAGCCGTCCAGGCGCAGTAGTAAAATCTCTTTTAGTGCCCAAATACCCGGTATACCTAATGCCGGCACCCGCTTCCCATTTTTTCTTTTTACCAAGCTGCCAGTTGTGTATGTAAGAAGCTGTTATTGTTCCCTGAGATTGACCAATTGTACCCGAAATATCTGCAAAGCGGTTTGTATGTGGCACTAATTGCTGTGCAGATGATGATAAAACAATACAAGTAGCAAAGGCACAGAGAATACATTTTTTCATTTTCAGGTTTATTTTACTTTATAAAAATAAACACTGACAATTTGCTGCGGTGTCTTATAAACGACACATAAAATATATAAGCTAAAATTGGGAGTAGAAAATAAACATCGTTACCAAAAAGAAATTTTCACGTATAAAAAAACAGTAACGCTAACTACTTGTGAAACACTATTTATTTTTTTGCTATATCCGCAACAGTTCTCTTCTCTAACACTTTTAAAGTTGCGTCTCTTACATTCGCCATCATGTCGTGCAGGCCGCAACTTTTTTCATCGCAGTTTTTACAACGTTCATAAAAATTGAGGCTTACACAGGGCAGTAAAGCTATTGGCCCATCCAGTAACCGGAATACTTTAGCAACGGGAACTTGTGATGGCGGCACAGCAAAATAATAACCGCCGCCTTTTCCTTTTTTGCTTTCCAGCACACCTGCTTTTTTTAATTCAAGCAAAATATTCTCCAGGAATTTTAAAGGTATTTTTTTCTTTTTGGCAATTTCAGCAATCAACACGGGTCCCTGATCCGCATTCTGCGCCAGGTACATCAGTGCTTTAAAAGCGTATTGACTTTTTTTGGAAAGCATTTGTTTATTTTTTTCTTCAGCAATATAAAATTAAAAGCCCAGCACTTCCTTCATGCTAAAAATACCTTTTTTCCCTTTTACAAATTCAGCTGCTAAAACTGCACCGGTTGCAAAGCCGGTTCTGCTATGCGCTGTATGTATAATATTAATAGTATCTATTGAAGAAGCATAACTTACCGTATGTGTACCCGGAGCCGGATCAATTCTTTTGCTAATGATTGAAAGCTCCTGTGGGTTACCGGTTGCTGCGTTTACCCATTTGCTTTTGCGATCTATTTTGGCCAGCACCTGTTCTGCAAGTGTAACTGCAGTTCCACTTGGCGCATCCCTTTTCTGTGTGTGATGGATTTCTTCCATGGTTACATTGTATTCCGGGTGTGGCTTCATCAGTTCTGCCAGGCGTTTATTTATTTCAAAGAAAATATTTACACCCACGCTAAAATTGCTTGCATATAAAAAGCAGCCGTTTTTTTGCAGGCAAAAATCTTTTGCTTCTTCCATTTTATCAAGCCAGCCGGTACTGCCGCAAACCAATGGCACACCATATTCAAGGCATTTCATAACATTAGCAAATGCGCTGTGCGGGCCTGTAAATTCAATAGCAGCATCGGCCTTTTGCAGATTGGCGGCTGTAAGTTCAGCAGCATTGTCTACATCAATCTTTAAGACAATCTCATGCCCACGCTGTAAAGCAATTTCTTCTATTGCCTTTCCCATTTTACCATAGCCTATAAGGGCTATTTTTAAGCCACCTGCTATTGCCATTTTGTTTTATTTTTTGCAAATGTAGCCCCGCATGGTATTATAACAATCACGGAGATGTATAGTTGTGTGCCGCCAGGCTGAATAGTCTTCCTTTTCAGTAGATTATACCAAAAGAAACAAGGACGATGATGTTGCACCGTTCCTACTTCAGCAGCTTCTTGGCTTCGCCACTAATGGCTTCTTGTACAAGTGTGTGCAAAGAACCCTGGGGCTGGTTCAACACAAAATCGAGGATTTTTTTATTAAGATCGAGACCATTGGCTTCGGGTGGCAATACAGAAGCCACCTGGTTTATAAGATGAATATTCTGGTCTTTAAGGTTTCTAACCGCTTCCCATGCATCTGCACTTACATAAATCTGCTGGGAGAGATTATGTTCATACTCCTGCTTAATGGTTTGGGTTAATAATTGTTGCATTTCTGCTTTGCTATAACCGGGCTGATTGCTACGGCTAATGAGGTTTGGAATAGCAATACGATCTGCCAGAATAACAAGCCTTTCGTAAGCGGCCAGCTGAAGTGAATGAACATTTGCAGAAACCGGCGAAGGTGCAGGCATATTCACCTGTTCTGGCAACGCTTTTTTATCTTTTTGATAGAAGTAATAGTAAACAATCAGCAAAACTATCAATACGCCTATGCTAATTAAAATGGTGGTTGTATCCATGAGCTGGTTTTTATCAGTTGCAAATGTAAGGATTGGCAAAAAAAGCCTGTTTATCTTTTTACCGTGCTATAAACTATATAATGCCGCGTTTGTTGTTATTTTTGAACAAAATTTTAGTGCATGGAAACAGCTATAGCATCACCCGTCACTCTTACGCCAAAGGCAATTGCAGAAGTAAGCAGGTTAATGGCCCAGGAAGGCTTCGATAATTCTAAAACTTTGCGTATTGGAGTTAAAGGCGGAGGCTGTTCGGGAATGTCGTATGTGCTTGGCTTTGACGATAAACAGCCGGCAGATGAAACCCACCAGGCAGGCGGATTGACTTATATCATGAATCCCGGTCATGCCATTTACCTGCTGGGTATGGAAGTTGATTGGCAGGATGGATTGAATGCACGTGGTTTTACTTTTACCAACCCTAATGCCAGCAAGACATGTGGTTGCGGAACTAGTTTTGCGGTGTGAAGAAGGTGTAAGCCGCTAGCTATTAACTACAAGCTTTGAACTTTTTGGGAGTGACTAGTAGCTAACAGCTTGTGGCTTGCAGCTATCTTACTCCAATAAAACAACCTGCTCTTCCCCATCTTTCTCTTTCCAGAAAACTCGCACTTTCTGGGTTATAATAGAATCTATCGATTTGCCAATGTAATCTGCCTGAATAGGCAACTGGCGGCTAAATCTTCTGTCGATAAGTACACAGAGTTCTACCTTAGCCGGCCTTCCAAAATCAAGCAATGCATCAAGTGCAGCACGTATGGTACGGCCGGTATACAATACATCGTCTATAATAATTACGTGCTTGTTTTCTATGCTGAAGGGGATATCTGTTTTATTAGCCACATGGAGTTGATTGCGCACATCATCGCGGTAAAAAGTTATATCAAGTTTTCCGTAACATACTTTAGCAGCGCCTACTTCCTTTTTTAATTGGTCTACTATGCGATCAGAAAGATAAATGCCGCGTGGTTGTATGCCTATTAAAACAGTGTTTTGCAGTTCAAGATGGTTTTCCAGTATCTGCTGGCTTAATCGTTGAATAGTGATGGCCAACTGCTGTTCTGTGAGTACCGTTTTCAAATAAATAAATTTGTATAAAAATAGTGTATGCGGTCTAATTGTATCCATTTTCCTTTAAACCGCTTCAAAAAAACTTTATAAAGCATGCTGCAATAAAAAAATTGCAATTCAATACACGCCGGTTAATCAGCAGCTTTTGTAATAGATAAGATTGAACAACCTTTTTAAACAGCAGCATTGCTTCATTGTCTGTATAATATTTCTCATCTTCGGAAAGTGGCTACAGCAGCAAATCTCAGCCCGTATGATTTTAATTTGGGTTGGCGTTGTGTAAAATAGATTTTATTTTCGCAGCTCTTAATACCAACACTAAATACCCTTTTATGAACATGGTAGACTCTTTAGAGAAAATTCCGGTAACCATTTTCCCTTCTTTAAAAGAAGGCTCTGCTTTTATTGCAAAAGAAATTGCTGACACCATCAGGGCCAAAGAGGCCAAAGGAGAAAAATGTGTACTGGGCCTTGCTACCGGTTCATCGCCAAAAACCGTGTATACAGAACTGATAAGATTGCACAAACAAGAAGGCCTCAGCTTTAAAAATGTAATCACCTTTAACCTTGATGAATATTATCCTATTGACAGGGATGCACTGCAGAGCTACAACCTTTATATGAAAGAACATTTGTTTGATCATGTAGATATAGACCCTGCCAACTGTCATGTTCCCAATGGAGAAATAAAGAAAGATGATATAAAAAAGTTCTGCGCAGATTATGATGCACAGATTGAAGCTGCCGGTGGATTGGATTTGCAAATTCTCGGCATAGGCAATAATGGTCATATTGGTTTTAATGAACCAGGCTCAAGCCTTTTTTCAAAGACAAGGCTTGTTCCTTTAGAAAATTCAACAAGGGTTGCCAATGCGCAGGAGTTTCAGAATATTTCAAATGTACCCAGGCTGGCCATTACAATGGGCATCAGCGTTATTATGAAGGCAAAGAAAATTTTGCTGATGGCATGGGGACAAATGAAAGCCCCTGTTATTAAACAATCTGTAGAAGGTATAGTAACAGAACAGATTCCTGCATCACTACTACAACAACACAATGATACTTTGTTTGTGCTGGATGAAGTTGCGGCTTCACAACTCACTCGTTTTAAATTTCCATGGCTTACTGGCGAATACGACTGGACGCCAACAATGATAAAGAAAGCTGTGGTAAACATGGCGCTGCAGTTAAACAAACCTGTGCTTAGCCTTACCAGCAAAGATTATAACGATTATGGTTTGAGTGATTTGCTTGTAGAAAAAGGCGACGCTTATGAAATTAACATGCAGGTGTTTTATATGCTTCGCGATAGTATAACGGGATGGCCTGGTGGAAAAAGTACGCCCCTGCCCAATCCACCAGAAAGAATGAGTCCTTACCCTAAACGCAGCCTTATCTTCTCTCCTCACCCAGACGATGATATTATAAGCATGGGTGGCACGTTTATGCGCCTGCACGACCAGGGGCATGATGTACACGTAGCCTATCAAACAAGTGGCAACATTGCAGTAACAGATGAGTTTGTTACACGTTTTCTTGATTTTGCTGTAGGCTTTGAAAACATGTTTGGTATTGACAGTGAAAAATCTCAGGGCATTCTGCAGGCAGCAAGAAACTTTCTGCGTTCTAAAAAATCAAACCAGATGGACACAAAAGAAATACGTGCCATTAAAGGTTTAATAAGAAGATGTGAAGCTGCTGCTACCTGTCGCTATGTTGGTATAAAAGATGAAAACATCCATTTTCAAAACCTGCCTTTTTATGAAACAGGCCGTATAGAAAAAAAGCCAATGGGCGAAGAGGATGTACAACTCACTATAGAACTTTTAAGAAAAATTAAACCACAGCAGGTGTATTGCGCAGGTGATCTTGCAGACCCACATGGCACACATAAGGTTTGTCTAGATACAGTTTTTGAAAGTATGCGCCGTCTTAAAGCCAGTGGCGAAGAATGGGTGAAAGATTGCTGGGTTTGGTTATACAAAGGCGCATGGCAGGAATGGGACATCAGCGAAATTGAAATGGCAATACCTATGAGTCCTGACCAGGTATTAAAAAAACGTTTTGGAATTTTTATTCATCAATCTCAAAAAGATATGGTTCCCTTCCAGGGAAGCGATGCACGTGAATTCTGGCAACGTGCAGAAGAACGCAACCGCAATACTGCAAAATTATATGAGCAACTCGGGCTTACGCACTATGCAGCAATGGAAGCTTTTGTAAGGTGGCATTACTAAACGAGCATGGACAATTTAGTATTCATTAATTAAGACTAGCAGGCATTTGTTGTTTTTAGAAAAATGTCTCGCAATTTCTTTTTGTCTTCATACTAAATACTAAAAATCTCTATACTTTTAAAAGCCGTTAACTTTTTATTTAGCTTCAGCTCACTTATATTCACTTATGCAAACTGCGCCTTCCGGGCCTACTCCGCAAAACCAATATACCTGGTCAAACACCTGGTGCAAACCTTCGTTCAGGTTTAAATTTATATTGGTATGGTTGCTGATTTTTCCTTTGCTGAGTGCTTTTCATATCTTTTTTGAACACATTGAAAAGCGGGAAGGGATTGTGCTAAACGATTGGCTGCTGAACCAGTTACCGGTTTATAATGTTTCGCTGCCTGTTTTTATTTTTATATGGGGAGCTGCTTTACTGGCCATTATACGTTGCGTAAAAAACCCTCAAATACTTTTGGTATTATTATGGACATACCTGCTGGTATCTTTAAGCAGAATTCTGTGCATCTGGCTTGTACCGCTTAATCCACCGCCGCATCTAATACCGCTTGTTGATCCGCTTACCAATTTCTTCTATGGCAAACAGTACATTACCAAAGATCTTTTTTTCTCCGGCCATACATCCAGCGTTTTTATTGTTTTTCTCGGGCTTGAAAAAAAATCAGATAAAATCTTTACGTTGATTTCAGTTATTTGTCTTGCAATTTTGCTGCTGATACAACACGTACATTATACCATAGACATTCTTGCTGCGCCTGTGGCATCATACCTGTGTTACCGACTTGCCAAACTAATTGTGTATAGTGGAAATTAAAAGGCTTCTCCCAACTGGAAATAAAATCCGGATCCTGCTCCCCTGCTAATGCCATAATCCAATCGCAGGTTCAACCGTTCCGATTTGCTAAGTGCTATGCGTACACCGCCACCATAAGAATATTTCACATCATCAATTCGCATAAAATTACAATCGTTGCTAACATTGCCAACACCGCCAAAAAGAACGGCTCCCAGTCTTCTGTATACAGGCATTCTGTATTCGGCCTGTAACACAACCTGGTTTTGGTCGCGGTATCTTCCATCGTAATAACCACGCATGCTGTTAGCACCGCCTAAAGAAGCAAGGCTTCTCAATGGCACATCGCCACTATTTAAAAAAGCATATCCTTGTAATGCCAGCACCTGTTTTTTATAGGTCTTAATAAAACCACGTGTGTCAATTACATAATTTGTATAGGTAAAATCGGAACCAAAAAAGTTGGCAAAATGATTGAATGAACCCTGCAAAAAAACACCTTTATCCGGGGCAAATGCATCATTCCTTGTATCATAAGTAAGGCTGGCGCCAAGCCCCGAAGTATGATAACCATTTCTGCCAAGTACATTTTCTTTATCAAATAAACCACCGGCAACGTATTCTACTTTAATCAGGTTTTGATATTCATAAATGGCCCCTATAAAAAGATGGTTGGCAAGAGATCTTTGGCCATGCAGGTAAATATAAAATTGCCTGAAATTATAGGGCTCAACATTACTATCTGGTGTGCTTCTGCCCAATCCCCAAAATTTATCAGGAAAAAAACTATAAGATAATTGCTCGCTTAATATATATTTTTCGCCAGGAAAATATATAGTGCCGTTAATAGCAGCTATAAACTGTTTTTTGAGCGAGTACAAAACAAGTCCCTGTGCGTTGGAAGTGCGGATGGCACTGTCTTTTTTATTGATGTGGAATGTGCTGGATATTGCAGTACCGAATGACCAGCTTGTTTCAATTGACCTTGCTATCACAGGCAAAACCAGCAAATGGTTTTTTTTGCCCGTGCTATTCGAGCTATCCTTTTGCCCCTTGCAAATAATAACAGGCAAAAAAAAGGCTGCTGCAAAGAAAACAATAAAAAACCCGGACCGGCACAAGCTCATCTGGGATGGTAAATTTTTAAAATAAATGGGTGGCAAACTTAGTAAAACAATGAAAAAATAATGATTTTAAATTGATAAATTTTAATGAATTTTTAATTACTACCGATCTTCTGATAAAAATTTGAAAAATAACTATTTACAAAAAGTTTTCTTACAATTTTACAAGCAATCCGGTTATTATAGCTATTCCAATACTCATTAAAGTTCCTACCACCAGGTATTCGGTTTTAATTTCCTGGCGGTCCTTTTCATTAAAACGAATTATACCTTTTGCTGCCACCAGCAGACCTATAGCAGAAAACTGGCTGTTTAAAACAAAAATCAGGATGATTACCCGTTCTGCTATGCCTATCCATTTGCCAGCATTGGCAAGGCTTTCGCCTTCTGCGCCTGTAATCTTATCACGCCATTGTTGGGTAAACTGTCCTATTAAGATGCCAGATGGTGTAGTTAAAAAAACAAAAGCGGTAATAATCTTCCATGTACTAGCCTGCGTGTTTAACTGCTGAAGTAGTTCATATATATCTGCCGGTTTAATAAAAATAAAAAACCAGCACACTGCAATTACCAGTATGTGCAACGATTGATCAATAAGAAACCATTTAATGGTATTGCCGCGATAAGATTTCCAGCCATCAATTAAAATATGTGTTACCAGTATAATGATTGCAGTTAGCCAATATTGCGATCCTGATATAATTAATGCAACCAGGCCCGTAACAAAACCATGCAGGTATAGTTTTGGAGAAGCAAAATGTTTTGCATTCCTGTCATTTACCCAGCTTTTAGGCTGGAGTATAAAGTCTGTTACCAGGTGAGATAAGATAAGTTTGGTTAATAATACAGGTGCTGTGGTCATACTAACAGTGTAATGAGGTGTTTATATTGTGCTATCAGTTTCTCAATTTGAGGCCAGCCGCCGGCATTTGCATGCTGACTGATAGTGCTTTTAGATTTTTTCAATTTCGTTGCTACGGATTCCTGTGCTTCTTCTTTTAACAACTCAAAAATAACGCCTGCCTGCTTACCAGTCATATTATTAAAAATGGAATTTATATAATCCGCCATAATATCAAAACCCTGGCTTGCCAGCACATTGCTGCTTGCAATAACCAATCTTGTGTTGTTTTTAGATAAAGTATCAAATGCCCTGCCGGATAAAATAAATGGCTCTTCCCTGGCTTCACCCAAAGTAGCAAATGTCTTTTTTACTTTACCAATACCGATACTTACCCTTATGTCTGAAGGAACAGATGCATAATCTTCTGCTATGCTTATGGCCGCAGTGCGGCAAAGCAATGCTGTTTGCAAAGCCGTTGTTGCATCTTTAAAATATACCTGGAAGCTATCTCCCCGATAAAACTCAAACTGGTACGCTGCCAGCAAATTTTTTAAATGCTTCAGCATTTTTTTTTCTGCAACTTTTTCCAGGCGTGTAGAGTTTACAATGTCGCCTGTAAGAACCGCCTGAATTGCCATAAACATGTTTATTTGCTTACAAATATACACTTTTATATTGGTTCGGTACTTTAACCGAACTTTTTATTAGTTCGGTACTTTAACCGAACTTTTTATTAGTTCGGTATTTTAACCGAACAATAAAATGATAAGCAAACTCATGTATTGGCATGGTTATATAAAGAAGGAGTTGGCAAAACAATTAACCAAGTGAGATTTTTCTCTCACACATCAAAATTAAAACCCGGCTGGCGCAATTGATTAAAAAAGGCTGGCAAGAAACGATAATTTGCTTTGAAAGGAAAATTAACTGCACTGCTTTTACCCGCATATTTGTTATATTTATTGTTAGTCGCCGAAAACTAATCCTGTAATTAGTTTTTGGTTGTTATAATCAAATTTGGCTGATTTTATTAATCAGCATTTTCAAAGACCTGTTTTATTTTTAATGATATGCAATTTTATACGAGATGAAATTATCGGTATTAATATGTATGGGGCTGATATTTTTTTCATGCAAAAAATCTGCAGATGTTGGAGAATTAAAATTACTAAGGACAGAAGCTACAGATTACAACGGTAAACTTTTAGCCACTGAATATGAATATGACAACATGAACCGGGTTGTAACTATTAAGCAATCTGAAGACAATGCAGCAACAGAAGTTGCAGTTTTGATAAGCTATAATGGAAATGAGGCAATATTGACAAGCTTTCCGAAAAATGAACCAGCCTATAATCAAACCAAAAAAGTTCTTTTGATGTTCGATCCAAATAGGAGAACGCTGAAAAAAATTGCATATACGCATGGCATACCCATTAATGCCGCTGCGCAAACCCCGCAAATATTTGTTTATGACACACTGCTATATTCATATAATCCTGATGGATTGTTAAAAGAGGTAAAGCGAACTTTGTACGATTCCTCCTGGCAAAACCAGGCGAATAATTATTCACGAAAATTAAATTCCACTATTACATACACAATACAAGCAAATAATGCTACAGCATCGGATGAGTACAGTATTTACAATTCTACGCTAAGACAGGGAGGTGTTACTACATTCTCCGGGGGAAGTTCTGAATACCACAATGTATTCAGTTATACAAAATCATATCCCAACCAAATGGATTTTAAAAACGCTGCCTTACTAAATGAGTTTCTTGATTATTATGAACTAGTGCTGGATGTACAATATAAAAACATGCCTGACCGCGTAGTAAGAAATAGCTTAGACAAGGACATGAATGGTGCTACAATATTTACAGGCAGCACAATTGTAGAAATTGAAAGATCCTATAATGATGATGGACTATTGTCATCCGTTAATATACCTACCGCAACTACACAATTTCGAAAAATTAAATATTTCTATGGGAGGTAATAATCGTCTTATAAAAAGATGTCTCCTAACTCCCTAAAAATCAAATACCCCATATTTCTATGAGGTATTTTGGTGACCGCGTCAGGATTCAAACCTGAAACCTTTTGATTCGTAGTCAAATGCTCTATTCAGTTGAGCTACGCAGCCATTTTTCTGACGGGTTGCAAATATAGAACAAAATTCAAAACCGGAAAAATTGAAATGCAACTCGTTAAAATATAATTCAGTAATACCTCACCTCAAAATTACTAAAGGGCATTAAATACATCAACCATACCGGGTTAGCCAGCATGGTTGATGTATTTTCGGTTACCCAATGTTGTTGCTAGCATTTACCTGAATTGGTAGAAAACACCTGCCTGGAAAACCCGGTTGTAAACTTTTGTGGCAGAAGCATCATTAATATTGGTTAAACCCAGGTTATACCGTGCATCTACACCAAACCCTGAATGTGTAATATAGCCAAGACCAAAAGCCCAGGCAAAATCGGCCGTTCTGAAATTGTCCTTTATATCGGTACTTGTTTTAAGCACTTTAGCATGGGCGGCTGCAAGAATGCCCAATTGGGGACCAGTTTCCAGCCTGAAGCCATCGCCAAACATAAATTGCGCCAGTACAGGTATATTAATATAATTGAGGTTGTATTTGTATGTGGTGTTACCAATATCCTGCCTGTAACCCTGGCCAGAAAACATAATCTCTGGCTGAACAGCAAAATACTGGGTAAGATGGATATGC
Organism: Chitinophagaceae bacterium; assembly: GCA_044227095.1. Classification (GTDB taxonomy): domain Bacteria; phylum Bacteroidota; class Bacteroidia; order Chitinophagales; family Chitinophagaceae; genus JACMLD01. The sequence goes on from JBGAFV010000001.1 coordinate 4,838,171, forward strand.
GCCAAGCCACCCAAATTAAATGACGGCCTCACATCTGTATTGCTGGTATTCTGAATGTGGAGATCGGCAATGTTTAACCCTCCCTTTATTCCAAATTCAGCATGAGGATATGCTTCGTGTGCCGAGTTGTTGTGCGATTTACTTTGTGCCCCGGCAGATATTACTGAAACTGCCAGTACGGCTGATAAAATAACTGTTTTCATTGTTGGTTTTTTTGTGAACAATAATGAGACACTACCCTAAAACAAATCACATACCATGCAAATAAACATATGATTAACAGCCAATTGAAAAAAAGACAAGCCACACAAAGTGTAGATTTTTTACACAAAGTGTGGCTTATAAATATGCTTAAACCATCAACCTATGCTTCCTGCATAAATGGATATCTATAATCAACCGGCGGGGTGAAAGTCTCTTTAATTGTTCTTGCACTTAACCAGCGGTATAAATTTAAAATTGAGCCTGCTTTATCATTAGTGCCGCTTGCCCTTGCACCGCCAAAAGGTTGTTGGCCAACAACAGCCCCTGTAGGCTTGTCGTTGATATAAAAATTACCGGCTGCATTGCGAAGGCGGTTGGTTGCAAGTTCTACCGCTGCTCTGTCCTGTGCAATAATTGACCCTGTTAATGCATATGGTGAAGTACTGTCTACCGTATCCATTATTTTCTCAAAACCATTTGCAGGATACACATACACGGTTAATACAGGCCCAAAGATCTCTTCGCACATAGTAACAGATTTTGGATTCTTTGTTTCTATAATAGTAGGCTGAATAAAATAACCAGTCTTTTTATCACACTTACCTCCCACCCATATTTCTGTCTTGCCGTCTTTTTTTGCGTTGTCTATATAAGATTTAATCTTGTCGAAACTTTTTTCATCAATCACCGCATTAATAAAATTGCTGAAATCATCTACAACGCCCATCTTAAAACTCTTCACACCAGCAATCAACTTTTTCTTTACTTCTTCTGCAAGATTGGAAGGGATATATGCACGTGAGGCAGCAGAACATTTTTGTCCCTGGTATTCAAATGCACCACGCAGCAATGCAGTAGCTACCACATCTGCATTAGCGCTTTTGTGCACCAGTACAAAATCTTTACCGCCGGTTTCGCCTACAATTCGTGGGTATGTTTTGTACAATGCCATGTTTTTGCCAATGGTCTCCCACATGTTATTAAATACGCCTGTACTGCCGGTAAAATGTACACCGGCAAAATCTTTGTGATTGAAACAAATTTTTCCAAGTGTTGGCCCATCAACATAAATAAGATTGATTACTCCATCAGGTAACCCGGCTTCTATCAACACTTTCATAAACATTTGCGCTGCATACACCTGTGTATTGGCGGGCTTCCATACAACTACATTGCCACACATAGCAGCACTGGCAGGAAGATTTCCGCCAATAGCCGTAAAATTAAATGGAGTGATAGCTAATACAAATCCTTCAAGCGGACGATACTCCATTCTGTTGTGCATGCCCGGGCTGCTAATAGGTTGCTGCCTGTATATTTCAGATAAAAAATGAACGTTGAAACGAAGAAAATCTATCAGCTCACATGCTGAATCTATTTCTGCCTGGTATGCATTTTTACTTTGCCCCAGCATAGTAGTACCGTTCATATAAGGACGGTATTTTGTAGCAATTAGATCTGCAGCACGTAAAAATATGTTAGCACGATTTTCCCAACTCATGGCTGCCCAGCTTTCTTTTGCAGCAAGTGCTGCATCTATAGCCTGTTGAACGTGTTTGCTTTCGCCTTCATGAAAATGGCCCAGCGTATGTGCAATCTCGTGAGGAGGATGCAAACTTGCTTTTTTATTGGTGCGTACCTCCTTTCCTCCTATATACATTGGAATATCAGCCTGCTGGCTTTTTAATTCTTTCAACACTTCTTTTAGTCTTTTTTTCTCTGCAGAACCCGGTGCGTAATTCAGTACCGGTTCGTTTACGGGTAATGGGTAGGAAAAATAACCGAGACTCATGTTGTATAGTTTAGTTGTTGTTAATGGTAATAATTGTAAACCCTTTTTTTGTTTCATTAAACCACAGTTCACCGCTGCCGATCATTGCTCCCTGGTCGCGGCGGAAAATCTGCCGCATATTTTGCGTAAACAATGCTTTTTTTACTTTTTCATTGATAAGGCTGTCGTAGTTTTTTATAAAAGCAGTTTTGTTTTTAGCCAGTGAATTTTTTAAAGGAAAAGTTATTACGGAAGCTACGCTGTCTTTTTGATTGTTGGCCACCCAATTCTGAAGGCGTTTCAAAAACTTTTTAAATTCTATGGGATGATCAAACCCTGCATTGGCCCAGGAAGCGGGTTGGCTGCCATCTGCAAACACGCTGTCGTCCTGCATTTCAGCAGCAGAGAGTTCATTGTTAAACGGAGGCTCGGGTGCTGCAACGCTTTCTTTTACTACAATGGTATCTGTTGTTACAACCTGGCTGGCGGTATCTTTTCCAGGGATTTTATCACCGGTAACAGCATTATTATTGCATGCCGCAAACATTGCTATTATAAACAGGCACAAAATAATTTTGTTCATACTTGCTTTGATTCTTTTATAAAAATTTGTGGCGAAGCAAAGTTGCACAAAGGTAAGGTTGTTGTTTGTTGGCGATTTGCATCCACAGACTGAAGATCAATAAAGAGATGCAGTACAAGTGTGCGACGCAAGAATGCCGATTAGCATAGCAAATGCCGGGTTCAAAAAAAAATCACCAGGGTCACAAGACATTTTCCTGCTAACGACCGCCGACTAACGACTATTGACTGGTAGTCTCTTTCTCGCTCATCAGGTATGCTTTTATAAATCCGTCGAGACCGCCATCCATTACGGGTTGTATATTACCTACTTCGTAATCTGTACGGTGATCTTTAATCATTTTATACGGATGAAATACATAACTGCGTATCTGGCTGCCCCACTCTATCTTTTTCTTGGAACTGTTTACTGCATCCTTCAATTCATTCTTCTTGCGCAATTCTAATTCGTACAAACGGCTTTTCAGCATTTCCATGGCACGTTCGCGGTTGCCTAATTGAGATCTGTCTTGCTGGCAAACCACCACAATACCTGTGGGTATATGCGTTAACTGTACTTTGGTTTCTACTTTGTTTACATTCTGTCCGCCTGCACCACCGCTTCGCGATGTTTCCATTTTTACATCAGCTGGATTGATAACAATATTGATTGAATCATCCACCAGCGGGTAAACAAAAATGGAGCAGAATGAAGTATGACGCCGCGCATTGCTATCGAATGGAGAAATACGCACAAGCCGGTGTACGCCGCTTTCTGCTTTTAAAAATCCGTATGCAAATGGGCCATCAAACTGTAGCGTAGCGGTTTTTATACCTGCGCCATCGCCCCATTGCCAGTCTAGCTCTGTTACTGTCCAACCTTGTTTTTCTCCGTACATGCGGTACATACGTGCAAGCATTTCCGCCCAATCCTGGCTTTCTGTACCACCAGCGCCACTGTTTATTTGCAATACAGCAGGCAGGTTGTCTTCTGGCTGGTTAAGCGTTGCTTTAAACTCTGTATCTTCTATTAATGCTGATGCTTTATCAAATGCTTCACGGGTTTCTTCCTCGGTAGCATCACCAGATTTCCAGAAGTCGAATAATACGGCAAAGTCTTCTACTGTAGATTCTGTCTGCTCGTAAAGTTTTACCCAGTACTCGTTTTGCTTAATGTTTTTAAGGATTTCCGTGGCCCTTTTGTTATCATCCCAAAAGCCCGGACTTAGCGAGAGCTGTTTCTCATCATTGATTTTATATCGTCTGTTAGCGACGTCAAAGAAACCTCCCCAGGACGGTAACCCGATCCCTCATAACCTTGATTTGTTCTTGTGTCATAGCTGCGAAGATAAAAGAAATGTGGGAAATGGGAAGAATGTGAAGTAGGGAGGAGAATGTGGAAATGTGGGCGAAATGTCAAAGTGTGATAATAAAAGCAAATTCTGTGAGGACAAAAGAAAAAATAATAGTCATTATTTGTTGTAACTTTAAACATACACCGAAAGCTCCCGCAACACTCTTCCTTAAACGAGATTAATAACCAAATAACTGTTTATTATGAAAAACTTTTTGTTTTTACTGATAACGGCGGCCTTATTGCTTTCCTGTAAAAAAGACAACAGCAATTATATTGGAAAAGACCCCGACATGGATGCACTGGCAACTGCAAGTATAATAAGCACAGGAAAGGTTACCTACACAGATGAAAGAGTAAGTGAAAGCACCGTAACCATCTATTTGCGTAAAGATGGAATTTATGTAGTGGAACTTGGCGACATGAACTACAAATCTGTTTCCGGCACCAACGTGTATTTATCAACCGACCAGACATTATCTTCTACTTCTATAAAAGTTTACAGCGATGAAAAACTTCATGGCAATATTTACAGCAAACTTTCGTATGGCATTAACCCTACTTCTTTTAAATACATCGTTATCCAGGGAAATAGCGATAGCTCACCTGTTGCAACTGCAGCGTTGCAATAATTTTTCAAAAGAATAAGAACATAACTTTAAACAGGGAAGCAGTATTTTTTTACTGCTTTTCTTTTGATGCCTATATTTAACAAACAAAATTTATTCAGCTTAATTTAGAAAACATGCCAATAGCACGTTTGTATTTTATCAGCATTATATTATTCTCCGCTTTCATTTTCAGTATTCAGCCCGCAAACAAAAAACTTGCAGCAAAGAAAGACTGGATTCAGTTGTTTAATGGAAAAGACCTTACCGGCTGGGATATAAAAATTACCGGTCATGATCTTAATGAAAATTTCAACAATAACTTTTATGTAAAAGATGGTATACTAAAGGTTGACTACAGCAAGTTTAAAAAATTTGATAACGCTTTTGGGCATCTTTATTATAAGGAGCCATTTTCATATTACATAGTTAGAACTGAATATCGTTTTACCGGCACGCAGCTTGATGGAGGGCCTTCTTATGCTTACCTAAATAGTGGTGTAATGCTGCATTCACAATCTGCCGCATCTGTTACAAAAAATCAATGGTTTCCCGTATCGCTTGAATTGCAACTGCTGGCAAGTGATGAAAAACATAAACGCCATAACGGCAACCTGTGTACGCCGGGGACAGAAGTAAGTATGAACGGACAGCCGGTAGCTGATCATTGTATTGATTCAAAATCTAAAAGTTCTTATTTAAATGAATGGGTAACTGCAGAAGCAATTGTGTATGGCGATTCGCTTATTCAGCATGTAATAAACGGCGATACAGTGCTTACCTATGAGAAAACAAAAGTTGGCGGTGGATTTGTAAACAGTGGCATGACGTGGACCAGCGGAGGCTTTGCAGCAGACTCTCTTGAGTGGATAAAAAAAGACGGCACGCCGCTTAGCAGTGGTTTTATTGCATTACAGGCAGAAAGCCATCCTGTAGAATTTAGAAAAGTAGAATTGCTAAACCTGGAAGGCTGTATGGATAGCAAAGCAATTAATTACAAATCGTATTACATCAAACCAAATAATAAAAAATGCAGGTATAAATAGAAGCTAACCTGAAAATAAATTTGCCACTATTTGCCCTGCATCTTTTTGAAAATAAAGATCCTTTTAATTATTTAATTCCACTCACAATAAATGCAGCTACATCTTTTTTAAATGCAGCAGCAGCAGTATTGTTAATGTACATCATGTGGCCGGCTTCATAATATTTCATAGTGATGTTATCCTTTAGCTTTTTATCAAGGCCAAGATGATCAAAAGTATATTCTGTTCCGTAAAAAGGCGTTGCCAAATCAAACAATCCGTTTAATACAAGTATTTTTAAACGTGGGTTAAGCGACATAGCATTTGCGAGATCCGGGCCCGTACTAGGCGTAGCAGCATCTCCAAACAAGCCATTGCTGCGTGCATGTTTCCAGTCCCACTTAAAATCCGGAAGCGAATAAGCAGCAGTGTTATAGTTTTTGTCTTTACTAACCTTTAGTTCAGTTGTATAATAACTCATAAATGCAGAAATAAATGCAGGGCTGATAGCATTATCTGCAGGATCTGAAAAAGCGTATTCGCCCAGCAAATCCTGGCTAATGCCTTTATAACGTGCATCAAGTCTGCCAATATCTGCATGGTCGTTACGCAACAGTTCTTTTGAATATTGCGGCTGGTTTACACGAAGGTTTGCTTTATCAAGATAGTCTTTGCTTAAACCGGTATATGCCACAAGTTTGTTTAAAATTTGTTCCCTTTCAGCATCAGGTAATTTATCGCCTTTCATCAATGCATTTGTATAATCGCCGCCTGCAAAATTTCTTACTTCTTTTAAAAATGAATTAAGATCTGAGGGTTTGTTTGGAAGTTTGTTATGAAACCATGAGGTGGCAGCATAAGTAGGCAGGTTAACGATATAAGAAAGATCATCCCCGGGCAAAAAAGAAAGCGATCTAATATCAAGCACATTTGAAACGAGTACAACTCCATTAACAGCAATGCCCATATTGGCAGAGAGATAATCAACCACGCCTGCTGAACGGAATGTACCATAACTTTCTCCCAATAAATATTTGGGCGAGTTCCAGCGTTCGTTATCCATTATATATTGCTTGATGAACTGGCTTACAGATTTTATATCCTGATCAACTCCCCAGAAATCTGCATTTTTTGCTTTGCCAGTTGCATGACTAAGACCAGTACCAACAGGATCAATCAACACAATGTCGGATACATCCAGAATAGAATAATTATTATCCTCCAGTTGATAAGGTGGCGGGCCGTTCAATCCCGGATCATTTACAACAATCCTGCGTGGGCCAATTACACCAAGATGCAACCACATGGAAGAAGAACCGGGGCCACCGTTGTAAACAAAAGTTGCAGGCCTTTTTGTTAAATCAGTTTCACCATCTTTTATATAAGCAGTATATCCAACAACAGCAATAGGTTCTTCTTTTTCATTTTTAATAACAATAGTACCTGCAGTAGCAGTATAATTGATAAGCTTGTTATCAATCTTAATACTGTGTTTGGTTACATATTTTTCTGCTTTTGCAATAGTATCGGTTGATACAGGAGATGGTTGTGCGTTTGTATATGGTGCAGCAAGGTTGGCTAACCCAAAAATGGTTAGGTAAAAAAACATTTTTTTCATGAGCGATTGTTTAGGTGTTTGGCAAAATAATGCCGGAAGATACAAAATGATAAATCAGCTGTTTATTTTTCTTATGCTTTTGCCAATGATTAACCAGAAAGAATATCAAGCTCCAAATTGCTTCTTAAACATCAATAAGACAAAACCCTTCGGATTTGCGCATAAATTATTTTGCCAGATAAAGGAGTTTCCGCATTAGATGGCTGGTGAAAGATAAAGCACACACACAATTCCGGATGTGCATAACCTGGTGCAAAACAGGTGCAAAACAGAAAGCTTAAAAATTTGGAAAAGCATAGATTGGGATCGTACATTCATTTTGCAATTGAGACGAAAAAGAAATCTGTAAAAAGATAGAAAAAGAATCTCAAACGAAAGCATCGGGTTTAGTAAATAATACAAGCTTCGGCAAGTATGAAAAGACTAGATTTGGTGCTTTCTGCATTATAATGCGTTTTTGCAAATCACTTCTTTTAATACACTTCGCTTTATAATAAGCTTTACTAATTCGCTTCTTTTGCCAATGCACTTATTTTACCTTCCAGATCTTTTTGAAGAATAAGGGCTTTATCAAGTGCTGCTGAACGTGTTTCAAATTTCTTTTTGAGGCTTTCTGCAAGATTGGTAGCATTGGTTAATTCAACGGCAAGTTTTTGCAATTGCTCTTTTGATTCAGCATCGGGCCTGTCCTGGTTATCGGTTTCTTTTTTTAATTGATCAATCTTCTTGCGTGTAATTTCAATATTTAATGCCAGTTCGGGTAACTGGGCCTGGAGAGAATCTATTTTGCGTGAAACCGTCTGCCTTAATTGTTGAAGTTGTTCAACCTGGCGGGTTTTGTTATTGTCTTTCCCCTGCGTATATGCTGCTGTATGAACGCATAGTAGCGCCAATAGCAATAGATAGAGTTTCATAGCCTGTTTTTCACTGATTTGGATCTGTTCAACTCTAAAACGCAACAATCAGCTGCCTAGTATTTCCGCTTATATTTTTTATTCTGATTCTACTGTGGCAACACGTACTTATACGTGGTTTCCAGGCATAACATGCTTATAATCCATCAATAAGCTTTTTTACTTTTTTATTATTTTTCTATTCTACCCACAAACCTCAGGTGCCGATGAGCCATTACAAAACAAACAACCCTCCTTAGAAAGGAGGGTTGTTTGTTATTGATCAATAAAATCTCAGTTAAATTAAATAGCTCCGCATCAGGCATCAGGCACCAGCAAACCTATTGGTATTGTATATACATGGGCTTGGGCTTCAGCTTTAATACTTCTTCTGGTGTCATTATACGGCTTTTGGGTTCGCGGAAATCATTTTTATAAAACAACTTAAAACCGGTAAACTGAACAGGCTCAGCATAAATAAACTGTTTGTAGGTATTGATTTTGCGGGCCTGCGCTCCCCATCCATCCATATCCATTACTACCTGTATCTCCGGTTGCAGTTTTATTTGTTTATAATTAGTAACCATTGCCCTTGTAAAGCGGTGTACTACCAATATTTTAGGTGGCAGATTATTTTCGGTTACAATCTTGGCCATATAGTTTGATACATAATTGACATCTGCCGCGTCAAACGTACCAATAGCAGCGCCGGGCTTTTGTCCGCCTTTCATTGAAAACTCCGGATCGATACCAAAATGAACATTTGGCATTTTGAAGTATTTCTCAAACAAAGGCACTTCTTCCTGTACAGTGCTATGCCCAACCTGTATGTCGATAAACACAAGTGCGTTTATTTCCTTTGCCATATCTATTACCTGGTCTATTTGCGAAAAAGGCATACGCAGCCTATACTTATTTCCTTTGCCCGGATAACCTTGTGCAGTAGTAGCTATATAGTGCAATGCCGGAATAACTTTAACTGAAGTATCTGCGGCCTGCCATTTTACCAATTCCTCTTTGAGTTTTGCCAGCATTTCCTTGCGGGGATATTCTCCTAATACCCCCATTTTGGTGGAATACAGGTTGCCATAAAATGCCACAATGCGATTAAAAGGTAATAATGCGCCTGCTTTGGGATAGGCAGATTTTACCGGCCATTTGCCAGAACTATCTTTATTCAGCATTTCTGTAAGAAAATGATCGTATGCCGCTGTATCAAGTGCAAGGCTTGCTGTAGTATCTGCAGATTTTTTAACCACTGCTATAGTATCTGAGGCAGTAGTTTCTGAATGCGCCTGGCCACAAGAACTAAAACCATATGCAATAGCGGATAAAATAAGAAAGTAAAACTTGCTGGTAGTTGAAACAATCAATCTCACATTCATGAATGGAACTTTAAAGGGTATTTATTCTTTTTTTGTAAAACTACTTAAGAACGTTACAGTATAACGTTTAGTATATCTATATTTTTTTTGCAATTATGTACAGCAAAGTTTTTCAAGAGAATATTGCTATTGCGAAAAACTTAAACCGCTTATAAATCCTTCCATACTTCTTTTGCGAAATATTCAAGCGAAGGATCCCTTGCGCCCATTAAAAGCAAAACACAGTTATCGTTAAAGTGCGGGCGAACATTTTCTAAAAACTCCGCCCTGTTTTCAACATAAAAAGCTGGTTTATTCAGCGCTTTTAAATCATTTATCAAATCATTTGCCGAAATATTTTTGGTAGCTGTTCCGCCTGCGTAAAAAATTTCGCTCATCCATATTTCGTCTGCAGGACGGAGCACACGGGCAATTTCTTCAACAAAATCTTTTCTTAAAAAACTGGTTGGCCCATAACCATGCGGCTGAAACCATGCGATTACTTTTGGCGCCAATTGCTGACAGGCTTCAATAGAAACTGCACATTTTACAGGGTTGTGCGCATAATCGTCAATCAATAAAACACCATGCTTTTTGCCCAATACCTGGTGCCGCCTGTAAATGCCTTCGTAATGTTTAAGTGCAGCAGCGCAAGTGCCAAGATCTACGCCTAATTGATTAGCAACCGCACTTGCAGCCAGCGCATTCTCCATATTGTGCCTGCCAACAGTATGCATTTCAAAATTTGTACCATTAACTGAGAAAGAAATATTAAGCCCTTGCTGCTTAAAATTTGAGCCAATAAAACCGGCACCAGAACCGGCATCAATAGAAAAATCCTGTGCTAGATTAGCCGAAAGTGATTTTGCAGCAGCCTGACTTTGATTAACCATAAAAAGCCTTGTTGTATTTTTTTTGAACACACTGAAAATATCCATCAGCGCATCCATTTCTTTATGGTCTTTATCAATATTCAGCAGCAATCCAATTTCCGGATGGTATTGAACAATAGAACCATCACTTTCATCTGCTTCAATCACCAGCCAATCGCCTTTGCCTACCTTAGCATTTCCAATTTTATTTTCCTTAATTATACTTACTAACCCCGCACCGCTGATAATACTGGGCGAAAGGCCTGCATGTTCCAGGATATCAAACAACATAGCGCTGGTAGTGCTTTTTCCGCTGGTGCCACCTACTGCAATGGTTCTTTTGCTTTTTGCAATAAGTGCCAGCAGTTCTGATCTTTTGATAATGGGAATATCCATTTTTTTTGCCTTTTGCACTTCTTCTACTGTATCCTCTACTGCAGTTGATACAACTACCAAATCGGTATCGTTTGTAATACCTTCGCCATTTTGTAAAAAACAGGCAATGCCAGCCGTTTCCAGTTTTTCTTTTGTATCGTTAAATACGCCGGGCGTAAAGTAGCGATCTGATCCGCTAACAGCTTTTCCTATGCCTGCGAGATATTGCGCAATTGCACTCATACCTGTTCCTGCTACGCCTATAAAAAAAACTTTTTTGAAATCATCTATGCCTGCAATCATAATGGGTTATTTACTGCAAATAAAAGAAATAAAATGTTGTGCATCTTTTATCAATTGCAATAACGCCGTACCGAAGAAAGAGGTATAACCCGTCACGTTATTTTTTACAAGGATTTATATTTCCAGAACAAAGACATCTTACTTATTGCTGTTTTCGTATCTTCACTTCATTAACCCTATTCTTTCATATAGTTTATCCAACTTGAAGTTTACAGATTTTAATTTCCACGAGAATTTAGCAGAAGGTATAGAGGCCAGTGGCTATGAAGAGCCAACACCCGTACAGGAACAGGTTATACCGCTTATTTTACAGGGAAAAGATATTATAGCATCCGCTCAAACCGGCACTGGTAAAACAGCGGCATTTCTTCTTCCATTGCTTAATAAATTAATTACAGAGCCGCACGATGATCATCATATCAATGCAATGATTATTGTACCAACCCGTGAGCTGGCTATACAAATAGCTGGTCATCTTGAAGGCCTTTCTTATTTTACGTCCATAAGTTCTATGGCCGTGTATGGTGGTGGCGATGGCGGATCCTTTGTTCAGGAAAAGCAGGCGCTAAGTAAGGGTGTAGATGTGGTAGTGTGTACGCCAGGCAAAATGATAGCCCACATTAATATGGGTTATGTAAAATTAAAAGGGCTGAAATACCTGGTACTTGATGAAGCAGACCGAATGCTTGACATGGGTTTTAATGAAGACATCATGAAGATTATTTCTATGGTGCCTGTAAAAAGACAAACACTTTTATTTTCTGCTACGATGCCGCCAAAAATCAGGGCACTGGCGCAGAAAATTCTTATACAGCCAGAAGAAATCAATATTGCCATTTCAAAACCGCCGGAAAAGATTATACAGGAAGCGTTTATTGTGTATGAACCACAGAAAATACCGCTGATTAAGTTATTACTGAAAAGCAAAACCTTTAATTCTATCCTTATCTTTTGTTCACGCAAGCAAAATGTAAAGCAGTTAACATTAGAATTGCAGCGCTCCGGTATAAAAGCAGAAGCCATTCACTCCGATCTGGAACAGGCAAAAAGAGAAGAAGTACTGCGCAGCTTTACCAGCAAACGCCTGCCCGTTTTGGTAGCCACAGATATATTATCCCGTGGAATTGATATAGACCATATTGATCTTGTCATTAACTATGATGTACCGAATGACGGAGAAGATTACGTGCACCGTATTGGCCGTACTGCCCGTGCAGAAACTGATGGAACCGCCTATACTTTTGTAACCGAAAGGGAACAAAACAAATTTGCCATGATAGAAAACCTGATTGGAAAAACTGTACCCAAAGCAGTAGTACCAGAACAGCTTGGCCCTACGCCCGCATACAATCCACGCAGTCGCGGAAGCCGTCCGCAAAGAGGTTTCTCGCACCCCAGAAAAAGATAGAATACTTCAGTAATGGAACACAGATTTTTATGATTAAGCAGATAAAAATGATTTTTCAAACACTAATTGTAAATCATACTTCTCATAAAAATCATCACAATCTGCGTTCTATTTAAAATGCTTTTTAAGTATTAGTATACAAATCATACTTATCATAAAAAATCATGACAATCTGCGTTCAATTTTTTTATTGCACAAGCTCAATTTATAACGACAAGAATAGAACACAGATTGAGCTGATAAAGCCGATTTAAAATGATTTTATATTAGCAGTTGTCAGTCATACCCATCATCAAAATCATGATAATCTGCGTTCCTTTTTTTATTGCGCAAGCAAATCAATTCACATTAATCAATGTTGGCTTTTTAATATACTGGCTATTGTACTTAAATTTAATACCTGTAGTAGTTTCTATACGCCAGCTTTCTCCTGTAAAAGTTTTGCGGGGGAAATAAAACACTTTCAATTCAAAGGTTCCAAAGATTAAACTTTCATTTCTTGTTCTTATACCACCACCAATACTACTGTACATATCGCTGTTAGCAAGGTTTTGTTTTACCGGTGTAATAAAACAAAGATTGCCAAAAACAAAAGGGGCAAAGTGAAAATTGATAAATGTAAAAGGGCTGAAGAAAACAGATTCTGCTTTTAATGTAGCCCTAAAGTCGCCATCTGCAGGTGTGCTTGCTTTCCATTCGTCTAAACCATACTGGCTTTGCAATGCAAGTGGCGCATTCAGCAATGCATTTACCTGGCCTGAAACGCTGGCATTAATCAAACTACGCTGTTTCCATCTGCCCATATTAACCACACGACTGTACCGATCCATACTTAACAGCATATTAAAATCTTCGGGCTTACCGCTTCCCCAAAAAGTTCCCGAACGAAAAATAAAATTGTAATACACTTTATTGGCCGTAAAGTAATAACGTTCCAGATCAAGGCCTAGGTATGGCCTGTTTACATTTTGCTTGTTAATCCAACCAGCAGTTAAGGAAAGATCAACACCTTCAGGAACGTCTTCATTCCTGCCAAAGCCATAAAAATATTGGGCTTTATAAAAGTTTTGTTTAAAAATGGAAACTGCCCCCAGCACACCTGTTATATCAGCATAGAGGTAGAAATATTTGTTGATATAAATGTCTGGTATATCAATAAAGTGTTGTTTAAAATAACGGAGGCCCACAAGTGTACGCAACCTGTCGTCTTCATTGCCTGCTCCAATTTTATATGCACCTGTATTCCACCCAGCCCATGCATCATAATTAAAATAGTGGTACCGGACATTTGCGTTGTAAATAGAATCTGTCCAAAACATATTTTGTGTAACATGGTTGGCGGCTTCAAAAGAATACGTCCACCGTGCATAAGGATTTATCAATGGCCTTACAAACTGCACATACAGGTTCTTTTCTTCTTTCTGCAATGTGTTCATGGTATTGCCATACGTGGTATAACCAAAAGTTGCATCTATAAAAGAACCGCCTATATTTCTGTTAACATACTGCACCTGGTATCCTGCGTATTTTCTTCTTTCCTGGTTGTACAGCATGCCAAACAATAAACCATTGCCCCAGCCTCCAAGGTTTTCTTCCTTTACGGTCATTTCTGCACTTTTGGGATTGTGTACTTCAAAACTACCGCCTATAGAAAGTACGTCTTTGGTACGCACAAGAATATCAACAGAATCGCTCTGGTAAAGTGGAATTACAATAAATATTACGTCCTGGATATACACCTGGTCACGCAAATGCCTTTCATTATCTGCAAGCAGGTAGGGTTCCAGTATATCCCCTTTTTTAAAGAACAAGTTGTTCCTTATTACGTACTCACGTGATTTGTGGTGAAAGTTATTAGCAAGATTGGTAAATGTATTTTTGAAATTGTGTGCAGTATCGGTAATCAGCGTTCCAAAATCAAGCCGCTGTATTGCTACGTTCCTGATGATTTTTCCTTTGTATGCTTTAAATGGCAAGTCATTTCTTACCGCCTGGGTTTCCAAATCAGAAGCCGCTGTATCGCCTACCAGGTTGCTGGCCAGTTTGCCAAACATTCCTTTCTGGCGTTTCAAATATTCTACAATACCGTGCTTGGTAGTGTCAATAAGCCCTTGCGTACTGCTATCATGCTTTATGCGGCTGGCAGTATCCTGCTGTGCCCATAAGGGTTGTTGCAGGCAAGCCATCGCTATAACTATCCCCAATATCTTACAAACCGTTGCAATCTGCATGCGCACTAATCAATTTTTTCAAAATAAACGTCTTAACCCGCAAAAGCGTCTCTGCCAAAATAGGAATTATGAGGTATAATGGGCGATTTAAAGAACAATAAATATATCTGATGTACGTAAAATCTGCAAATAAAGACAGCCGGCCCGGTGCTTTTGAGAATGAAAACTGAAAGATAACAGCGGTTTAACGATAAGCAGCAGGGTATGTTTGCAGCAGGCATCAATTTACCACATGCGGGCATTAGCCCATTAAGTCTTCTTTGTCTTTTTTGGCCGCCCTTATCATTTCTCCATAGCCCATTTTTTTGGCCAGTGCAGAAACAGCCATGGCGATGCGTTTGGTTTTGGTGGGTTCTGTTTTAGCACTGTCTACCCACTTGCTGAAATAATGCTGATGAGATAAAGGAAGGCTTTTAAAATATTTGATGGCAACGGGTTCATCGTTCATGCATTCCATCAATTCTTTATTAAGCTGATAGGCTTTATTGTCTAACTCAAGTTGAACTTTTAATATGCTGCCCTTTCGTTTGCCTGTTCCTTTGCGCATGCCGGCGTTAATGGCCATAATAAAATCACCGCCGCCCATAGGAATCAGCGCTACACTTTTAATAGCAAAACTATCCAGCTTACCTTTTACCCTAAACGATTTTTTATTACCTGGCTTTAACTTCAATGCAATCTTCTCAGGAATGGAAATATACGACCAGCCGGTTTTTTCTCCCTGGCTGGCAAACTGTTCTATAGTGGCGTTGAATTGAACCATATTGTTGCTATAAAATTCAGTATTTTTTGGAATAAATTTATTGCAGTATTTGATAAAAAAGCGAACTAAAGGAAATAACTAATGAATTGGAGAACAATCTTGGGAATAATTATAACCTACGGCAGTATAAAAGAAATGTACAACATTGTTAAAGATCACTACGCTGGAATTACTGTTGAGCCGCTATATCCTTTTGTACTTTTAATTGTGGCTACTTTTGTGTTTCTTGGTTTTTATTTAATTTACAAAGGACGATCAAAAAAGAATTAAAATGAACGGATTACTATTAGATGCCGTTGGAGCGCCTAAAGCGGCGTGGGATTTTTTAATAATGAGCTTTTTCCTTAGTCCATTCATTTTTGGATTTCTTATTGTTGCATTTTTTAAACTGTTGGATAAGTTTTCAAAAAAAGAATAATTGAACTATTTTTTAGCGCATTATTGCCCAACTGCAATAACGGGCAGTATTTAGCTATTCACACCTCGGTTGATTTTCTATTTTGGCTGTGTGCGGTAAATTCCTTCTCTTTTTTCTCTATTAGCTCTGTGCGACAAATTCTTCCAAGCAATTACTACCACCCGTTAGTTTTAGTACACAAGTTTCTTTACTTTTGCATACTTCTAAAGAATACAACCATGCATTTTCAACTGAGCGAAGAACATTTAATGATACAAAAAGCGGCCCGCGATTTTGCACAACAGGATTGCCTGCCCGGCGTAATTGAAAGGGACGAGATGCAAAAATTTCCCAAAGAACAAATCATGAAACTGGCCAATCTTGGCTTTATGGGAATGATGGTAGATCCTAAATACGGCGGCAGCGGCATGGACACCATCAGCTATGTACTTGCAATGGAAGAAATAAGCAAAGTGGACGCCAGTGTAAGCGTATGCGTTAGTGTAAACAACAGTCTTGTTTGCTGGGGATTGGAAACATATGGCAATGAAGAGCAGAAAGAAAAATATTTAACGCCGCTTGCACAGGGGCAAAAAGATGGCGAATTATACATTGGTGCATTTCTCTTAAGTGAACCCGAAGCAGGTAGTGATGCCACCTCACAGCGAACAACAGCCGAAGACAAAGGCGATTATTATTTGCTGAATGGAACAAAGAACTGGATAACCAATGGTAATTCAGCTTCTGTTTACCTTGTAATGGCACAAACAGATGCAAGCAAAGGCAGTCATGGTATTAATACCTTTATTGTAGAGAAAAGCTGGCCTGGCGTAACTGTAGGTGCAAAGGAAAACAAACTCGGCATACGCGGAAGCGATACGCACAGCATTCTCTTTACCGACGTAAAAGTGCCGAAGGCAAACCGCATTGGCGCAGATGGGTTTGGTTTTTCTTTTGCGATGAAAACATTAAGCGGCGGCCGCATTGGTATTGCAAGCCAGGCCTTGGGTATTGCAAGCGGAGCTTATGAACTAGCTATTAAATATGCAAAAGAACGTAAAGCTTTTGGAAAAGAAATTATGCAACACCAGGCCATACAGTTTAAACTGGCAGACATGGCCACCCGTATAGAAGCTGCAAGATTATTGTGCCTGAAAGCTGCTTACGAAAAAGATCAGCATAAAGACTATACACTTAGTTCTTCTATGGCAAAAGTATTTGCATCAGAAACTGCCATGTGGGTTACTGTAGAAGCTGTACAAATACACGGGGGTTACGGCTATGTGAAAGAATACCATGTAGAACGATTGATGCGTGATGCAAAAATTACACAGATATACGAAGGTACAAGCGAAGTGCAGCGGATGGTTATTAGCAGATCGGTGCTGAAGTGAAGCTGTTAGCTGTTAGCTGTTAGCTGTTAAAATGAATTATAACTAGTTATTGAAGTTGCAGTGAGTGGCATCATTTTAGAATTTTTAATTTTTCTTTTTTGAATTTCTTTAAAGCAATGTCGGTAAATAAAGAAAAGTACACAGAGATAATTGACCAACTGAAAGGAAACGCAACACTGGTAGCTGTATCCAAAACAAAACCGGCTGAAGATATACGTGAGTTATATGATCTTGGTCAAAAAGATTTTGGAGAAAACTATGTGCAGGAACTCGTTGACAAACAACCACAATTACCCACAGACATCCACTGGCATTTTATTGGCCACCTCCAAAGCAATAAGGTAAAATACATTGCCCCATTTGTGCATTTAATACATGGTGTTGACAGCCTAAAACTTTTACAGGAAATAAACAAACAGGCCACCAAACTTAATAAAACGATTGATGTTTTATTGCAGGTGCACATTGCTAAAGAAGAAACAAAATTTGGTTTTGATGAAAAAGAACTGGATGCATTGTTCAGCAGCAATTTAATTGAAACCCTGAAAAATATTAGCATTAAAGGATTGATGGGCATGGCTTCTTTTACTGAAGAAGTCAATATTATAAAAAACGAATTTACCATATTGAAATCCTTATATGATAAATATGCCGGAATAACATTGACAAATTCCCAATTTGTTTACTTATCTATGGGCATGAGCAGCGATTATCTGCTTGCAATATCCTGCGGAAGCAATATGGTGCGTATAGGAAGCCTGTTGTTTGGTGCCAGAAATTACACGAATTAAAGGCTATGAAAGATAAACGGCTTCAAAAAATTTTGATAGATCATACACTTTAAATGAAGCCCTCTTACTCATGTATCTTAAATAATTGTTACCATCCTGATTTATCCAGTTTGCAGCAATAAAATATATCGGGTTACCTTTCCCGATTTTCTGTATTAAGCCTTGTTACTGCGTTCTGCAGTCTCCGCTAGCCATCCGGCGTTTTGCTTCCTCATAACAGTATTGCTTCCACGTAAGATTGCCCCATACCATTACGTGTAAACAAAACCTACAAATATGAAAAAGGTGTTTTTGAATTTAACCACACTTAAGAAGATTACCAGGAATGTATCTTTTGCATCATTGCTTAGTATTGCGGCAATGACAAGCTCGCATGCACAAAAAATTAATGATACTACAGCAACAACTGCAGCAGTAATTTACCAGGGTTATGCAAATGAAGAATATTATTTCCTCATGAAGTATGATAATGAAACCGGCGAAAAGTTTTCAATTATTATTACAGACAGTGAGGGAAATAAATTATACAGCGAAACTTTTGCGGATAAAAAGTTCAGCAAAATTTTTAAAACACACCTGGAAACCGGCAGTCTTACATTTGTTATTAGCAACCCAAAAAAGAAAGAAGAAAAGAAATTTAAAGTAAATGCAGAAAGGCATATTGCAGAAGAATTTTCAGTTACCAAAGTAAATTAAATACCATTAAACAATCCTGGTAATGGCAGCCGTATTGATATGGCTGCCATTTTTTTTCCGCCACAATAGTTTACAACACTATATAGCTGCAGTTTGTCAAGCTTTTCTGCCGGTTTAAATAAAAAATGGAACCGGCTGGTTTTTGTACATTTATTTTGATTTATGAATTCCAAAGAACTCATAACAAAATATAAATTGCACCATATTGCGGGGTGGCTGTTGCTATATGCGGCATGGTTTTATTTCCGTTATCTCGATTATCCGGGCAAAGCCTGGTTAATTACACTCATAAAAGTAGCCGACCTGATGGTAATGGTTTACATTACCAATTACCTGCTCATTCCATATTTATTATACAAAAAACGATACCTGCTTTTTGCTTTGTTGTTTATTATAATGGTTTCTGGTTTTAGTATTGTAAAAATGCAGGTAGAAGAAATTGTATTTGGAACACCGGGCTTTTTTGATCTTTCTTCGCGGTTAAGGGCAAGAATTTACGATAACATTATTCCTCATTTTTTATTAGTAAGCACAGCCGCAGCCTTCAAACTGCTTACAGATTATGCAACAGCCCAAGTCCGTATTGGTACAATGGCTAAAGAAAAAGCAGAAACAGAATTGCAGTTTCTAAAATCGCAGATAAACCCTCATTTTCTTTTTAATTCACTTAATGCTATTTATTTTCTTATTGAAAAACAAAATACTGAAGCAAGACAAACGCTATTGCAATTCTCGGATCTACTACGTTACCAGCTTTACGATTGCAATGCAGAAACAATTGCTATTGAGAAAGAGCTGACATACCTGGAAAATTATATCAGATTGCAACAGTTGCGCAAAGAAAATAATTACGAAATAGACCTCAATATCAATAAAAATGTTGCTGGCTTTAATATCACTCCATTATTATTAATTGCTTTTGTAGAAAATGCTTTTAAGCATATTTCAAGTCATCAGCAAAAAACGAACTTTGTTCATATCCATATGGACAAACGCGGAAACGCTTTCTTTTTTACCTCAGAAAATTCAAAAGACAACAATTCAAATACTGATAATACCGGCGGCATTGGGCTGGCTAATGTAAAGAGAAGGCTTGAGTTAATCTATCCGGGAAAACATACTTTAACTATCAATAGTAAAGAAGATATTTTTACAGTAGAACTGCAAATAACCATTGATTAATCATTGCCATTGAAAATAAATTGCATTATAATAGATGATGAGCCACTTGCCCGCAAAGGGCTTAAGGAATACATTGCAGACATTGAGTTCCTCAACCTCATTGCCGAATTTGACAACCCGCTTAAAGCAACTACTCTTCTTGCAGAACAACCTGTTGAACTTCTATTGCTCGATATACAGATGCCTAAAATTACGGGACTGGATTTTTTAAAAAGCTTACCCTCTCCTCCCCTTACAATTCTTACAACAGCTTACCCGCAATATGCGTTGCAGGGATACGAACTGAATGTTATTGATTATTTACTAAAGCCATTTTCTTTTGATCGATTTCTGAAAGCTGCTATGAAAGCAAAGGCTTATATAGAAACAGCAGGAAAAAATCCATTGCAACAGGGAAAAAAGAATGAGAGTGACAATTACTTTTTCATTAAAACAGATAACAAACTGGTAAAGCTGCTGCATGATGATGTGCTATTTGCAGAAGCACTACAGAATTACGTTGCAATTCATACCAGGGAAAAAAAATACATCTGCTATCTTACCATAAAAAGCGTAGAAGAACAATTGCCATCCGATAAATTTATTAAAGTGCATAAATCATACATCGTAGCTGCCAATAAGGTAGAAACTATTGAAGGCAATGATATCAGGATAGGAACGCATTCAATTCCCATTAGTCGCAACACAAAAGAAGAAGTACTTGAAAAGATTTTGCAAAACCGGTTATTGAAAAGATAGGCAAGCAGATAGAATTGCTGATTTTTAGATTTGTTGATTTTGGGATTTATAAATCTTTTTTATCTGCGCATTGAAGCATAAATCTCAAAATCACTCAATCCCAAAATTTTATTATTTCCAATCCTTAACCTATTATCCGCCAATTATTGTTTGCACACTTCCATCGTCATTTGCCACAATTGCCTTCTTTGCCATATTAATAAACAAACCATTTTCTACAACACCAGGTACTGTATTGAGGTTTACTGCAAGTGTTTCAGGCTTATCAATTTGTTTAAAATAACAATCGAGAATATTATGCCCATGATCTGTAACAAACACTTTTTCATTTTTTATCCGTAACGATGTTTCTATTTTATATTGAGACTGTATGTGTTGCTGTACTTGCTTCCATCCGTAAGGAATAACTTCAACTGGTAAAGGAAATGCGCCGAGTTGTTTTACATATTTGCTGTTGTCTGCAATAATAATAAGTTCTTTAGAGGCAGCCGCAACCATTTTCTCTTGCAACAAAGCACCACCACCACCTTTAATAAGATTTAAGTGGGGATCAATTTCATCAGCGCCATCAATGGTAAGATCAATTTTATTTACATCGTTTAAGGTCACCATTGTAATACCTAACTGTTTTGCTAGAATGTCCGTTGCAGTAGAAGTAGGCACGCATTTACATAGAAATCCTTCTTGTACACGTTCTGCCAGCGCTTTAATAAACCAGTACACGGTAGAACCAGTACCAATACCCAGGGTGATCCCTGGCTGCACATATTTTAATGCATGAACAGCTGCGATTTTTTTTACTTCATCTTTTGTAAGCATCGATCATTTTTTTTTCTTATTTAATGCTAAACATTTCAAGCGGAGATGCGGGCTGCGGACCATGATCATTTACCGGTGGCGCCGGAGGAGGCATCCTGCGTGCAGTATCATTTCTCGGACCGTCAGGCATTGGCGGTATTTTTGGACCGGCTCCCCCAAAAACATAAATATTATGATTGATCACAGCAGCACTCATGCCATTTCTGGCTTCATGCAAACTACTGGTTGCTTTCCAGGTACTATTGGTTGAAGGATCAATCCAAAACACATCTGCCCGTGGCTTATTCGCTTCTGTTTCAGTTGCCCTTTCCCCTCCCATATAATACAATTTGTCATTAAGATTTACCAAAGCACCTCCACCACTGCCCAATGGAAGTTTGGCGGCTAACGTTGACCACTCACCAGTTTTAAAATCATAACAGTCTACTTCCAAAACTGTTTTCTTAAAAAAAGACATGAAATTGTTTTCTTCATGGTAACTGGTATTCCTTCCTCCAGCTATATACAATTTATCTTTTACCACTGCAGCCGAGCAATGATCACGTATATGCGGCGCATCTGGCAAAGCAGTCCATTGGTTAGTTTGCGGATCATACACGTCAAACATATTGGTAGTACCGCTAACATGGCCATGCTGTATGCCGGCAACCAGGTAAAGTTTTCCGTTGTATAAGGCAGCACCCGCAGCAGACCTTTGCCTTTCTCCCGATAATGATCCACCAGTAGACCATTCATCTTTACCTGTATCGTAAATAAATACTGATTTTATATTAGGCTGCTCAGGATATTGCCCATCAGTAAAAGCAGACAGCACATAAATTTTGTTTTGATAAGCCACTGGTTGAAAGTGATTGATATTAACCGGCACGTTGGCTTTTTTACTCCAGGTTTGTGTAAGAGGATCATAAACATCTGTGGACAGTGCACCACCGCCTATTAAATACAATTTGCCATTACATTCCGCCATACCACATTCGCCGCGATTAGGCTCTGCATTTTTTGTTTTTACAATTGTCCAGTTACCATCGCCATTAATTAATAAGCATGGCGATAATAACAAGAACAAAGGAAAAATGCTTTGGTGTAAATGCTTTTTCATGGCTATAAAATTTATATCGGTTGTAAAGCCAATGCAAATTACTATTTCTACAATGGAAACATTACCGGAGACAAAGAAGATTTAATAACAAATTTCAATTACAAGCTATGAAAAAAATATGCCGGCATGTTTTCACTTGCCGGCATACAAACAAAATTCAGCCTGGTTATTTATTTAATCTTACCAACCTGGTCGTTATAATATTTTACTGTTTGAATTACTGAAGGCAAATTGCTCGGCAAATCTTCTGCATCTCTTTCAATATAGATATAACCATTAAAGTTCTGTTTCTTTAACTCTGCAAATATCTCAGGAAATTTTACAACACCTGTACCAACAGGTACATCTTTTAATTTAGGATCATTAAACGCTGCAATGTCTTTTAAATGTACCACCAGAATATGACCGCTCAGTTTTTTAACTGCATCTAACGGATCTATACCACTCTTCGGCCAATGACCAAGATCTGCGCAAACACCAAAGTTAGGATGGCCCTTTAATGCCATCAATGTTGTATCAGGGTTCCAGTAATGGCTCATACCTTTCCAATGCTCGTGAATTGCAAATTTAATTCCATAAGCACCGGCAAGGCTATCGATACCATCCCATAGATTTAGTGGAGGCTCACCTGTTACATATTTAGCGCCAACTTGCTTGGCAATTTCAAATTGCTTTACCCAGGTTTTAAGTGTAGTATCGCCTACTACATAAATTGTTTCCAGCTTAAGTCCTCTTGCAGTTATTAATGATTTTAATTTTTCAATACCACCGGGCGACAATTGCATAATGGAGGAATCTTTTAATTCCGGCAATGTCTTGGTGAAAGTATTAGGCTCAATATAATGAACTCCCGCACTGTCTACTTTGTCTAGCGATTGTGAAAAACTGAAAGTGTGGAATGTCCATAATGCTACGCCAAATTTCCAGTCTTTTGCCGGATCAACCCCGGCAGTAGTTGCTGCTGCTGAATCAGTGGCAGGGGCTGTGGTTGTTTGTTCCGGTGTACTGTTGTTGCAGGCAGAAAAAAGTATTACTGCTGAAGAAAGTAATGCAATCGTTTTTTTCATGTGTGTTTCGTTAATGATTTGAGCCATTAAGATAAGTATTTATTGTTGAAACAAAAGTGTACATGGCCAATACAATTGTTAATGCAACAGGCCGCAGGCGGGATGTTACTTGTTAATTGAATAAGCAGCTACCTTACCATAAACAAAAGACCTGTCCGCAAATTGAATTGTTTTGCTAAGCATTTCATCCTTAACGATACATTCTTTTAATTCTTCCGGCACTTCTCTTGGTATCATAAGGTTGCGGAAAATGATGTTTGCATCTTTGCAGCCTGTTCTCGCAACAGCAGTAAACAAACGACCAGTATCTTTTTCGCTCATCAGTTCACAAATATTAGACAGCGCAAAACAATTGATGTTATCGTCCTGCATATTGTCAAGCCATGCCTGTGCTTCGCCGGTTACAATTTTTATTCTGTCAAGCCGTGATTTAATAATTTCAAAATTTTCTTTTTGCAAATATGCCGGCACCTCATTTTCATTCCTGTATTTTCCAAGAAGGTACAACGACAAAAAATAATTGTCTTTAATTGGTATATCCCTAAAAGCTTTTTTTGATCGGTTATAAAAACTTTCAGCAAAAGATTTACTTCCATCATCAAAATGAAAATAATCAGCCACCAGTCCTCTTTTGGCAAGCATCCTTTTATTAAAGAGCATTTTAAAAATGTAGCGAAAACGTTTTGTATTCCAAACTTTGTCGAAATACTCTCGTTGCGCTACGGCTGATTTTTCATTAAATAAATCCCTTACTCTTTTTCTTCCTTGCAGCAAATTGATAAACTTACCCGCAAAGCGTACAAAGCGTTCGTATTTTCCATTCATAAAAAATCCTTCTAAGATTATTTTATGCTGATTATTCCAGTAAGCAATTGTTTCATTACCAAGAAAGGGTTTAATTTTTTCATATAGTTTGATTCTATTCGTACAAGCTCGCACACCTGAAAACAAAATAAATTCTTCAAAATTCAATACTTTGATTGCAGCTATTTTTAACTCAAGCAGAAAAGATTGTGCCGCATTAATATCAACACTGTAAATTATACCGGGATCATACAATAGAAACCCAAGCACATTGCAGCCGCCCGACGTAATGGCAAACACTGTGTCCCCGCTTTTAATTTTTAAAGCAGCTTTATCGCTTTCCGGATCTTCCCAGTTGTGCGTAAATACAAGTTTAAACAAAGGCACCTGATCTTTATCCTTTTGCATACGTTCAATATTAAATTAATGGTTTACTGCCATAGTCCGTCTTCATTAAAAAAAGGGGCAGTATCTATTCCATGTTTTATTGCTAACTGGTATATTTCTTCCATTTTATCAACCGTAATATTTCCTTTTCCGGAAGAATAGCTTTCAAACTTTTTTTCAAAAGCAAGTACCATTGCTTCAAGAATACAACCATGAATTACAAAAGGTGCCGGATAATGATACATGCTTGTAGAATAATCAGGATTAAATGAATAACCGCTGCTTACCTGCCCCATTCCACCATGAAACAAATAACCACCACATCCTTCAATATTATTTTCAAGGTTTTTAGGATATCCAGCATCGCATATCAAAACGGTTTTTTTATAGTTACCTAATTGCATGCCCGTTGTACTTGCCACACAAATAACAATATCTGCATCAGCTGTAAGCTTATTAGCAGCATCAGCATATTGAACATGAACACCCTCCTGCAAAAGTTTTGCGGATAAGTTCTCAAGTCTTTGGATATTGCGGCCACACAAAAGCAGTTTTTTTGCTTTGTGTTTAAAATATTGTACGCAAGCTGTTCCAATATCTCCGGTAGCGCCTACTATTAATATAGAAGCATTTTTTATGTCAATAGCATATTTCGCTGCAGCTTTCTCTATTCCTTTTACAATGTATGCAGCAGTAAGTGTATTGCCGGTTGTAAACTTTGTATGGCTCGATGAAAAAGAATTAAGGTTGCCTTCAAGTAGTATAGAAGTAAATCCCCCAAGTGTTGCAATACCCGCTCCCATTTTTTCCGCCCATGCCAAAGCCTGCATCACTTTACTGATATTCGTTTTTATAAATCGGTTGTCCAGTTTATCAGGGTCAATGAATGTTTCTATGTACGCACCGTTTATTTCAATACCGGTTGATGATTTTACTTTCACCCTAAAAACATCTCTTGGCGGAATATATGAAAAGCTTGCTTTCACTTTTTCATCAGAAAGTTTTTCCATTTCTGTTGTGCGTATGCTGTTTACAAACGCTCCAATATTTTTCCAGCTATCCTGGTGGCCAATTGCTGCAAAGTCTAGGCCGGCAGTTGTGCTATCCATACAATTGATTTTTCGCCCGGTATGCCAATATTATCCAAAGCCTGTGCGTACAATGCCAGTGCATTTCCCCTCATTTCATTTATATCAAGACCGATATGATGAAGAGAACCTTTCATGCAATCTCCATTGCATACACCACAATGGCCTTTTAAATCTGTAGTTGCGGTAAATTCCGCAAGAATGCCCATACAGTTGAAATGGAGATCTTCAAACTTTTTAATAAATGCAGCAGGATCCTTTTTAAGTTCGGCCCTAAGTAAATCAGAAGAATGCTCGAGGTGTTCTTTTTCTTCATCTGCAATACTTAAAAACAAATCACCAGCTTCTCCGCCAAGGGCATTACCAACATCTGTATACATTGATATTGCAAACGATTCAAGAATTACTTCCTGAATAATCAGACAGGCAATAAAATCTTTGCTTGCGGCATAAGATAAAAATTGTTTCCTTACATTTCCCCAATAGGTGCTATTCATATTTACATTAACAGCAAGCACTGCTTTTTTTGCATAGTGCATAAATCCTTCAGCATGCATACGTTCGCTGTTGGCATGTTCAACGGCTTCCATTTTCTCGTAGGGATCATCAATTGTTTCTGCCAATGAAGCAAAATTGGACATACCAATAAGTTCACCGGTAATAGCCTGGGAAAAAACATCAGATATAACATTGAATTCTTCAATTGTCATCTTCGGGGTTTTAACAGCTTCCATGTTTTACGTTTTTTAAGGTATAATAATGGGGTTATACAAGAGAATAATCTTCAAAAGGAATTCCCTGCTTCACTTTTTCTATAATGGCTTTATTGTTTTTAATACTTACAAGCATTCCTACAGAATTAAATGTGAGTTTCATTAAACCATGCAAATATTTATTCAGCGGATCTTTTTCGTGAAGACCTATTGAAACAAACGAATAAGATTTCTGGTAAACAATATTGCGGGCATGGCTTATCATAGCATGTATCATTTCTTTATCGCAACTTTTTACAGCGAAGTATTTAATATATAGCATGCCAACAGGCTTATTAACTTCCGGCATTTTTGAAAGCCCTGTCATACTTTTCACTGCGTTAATTGCTTTTAGAATGTACTTCAGCCTCCATGATATACGTGTAACAACATTCTGTTTTAAACCCATCATATCGCACAAACATGTGGCTGCAATTATTTCATTGTTCTGTTTTATAACAAAACATTCTCCTGCATCAAGTTTTTTTGCTGTTATAACATTTGCAAGCTGGTATGTAGAATTATGCTTGTTAAAAAAATTGACCAGTTCCGCCGAAACAGGGACTCGAATAATTGTAAAACCCTTCAGCGCTGTTGTTTTCTTTTTACCAACAAACTGGTGAATATTGAAGACGCCTATATTCTCAAAATCGGGAACACCAGGCCTGTTTTTAAAAAATGAAAGCGGCTTTGTATTTCCTTTGGAAACATTAAGAAAAGCAAGATCAGCATTCATGCCAATAACATAATCTGCCATTTCATTGCACAATTGCAAACCTATTCCCTTGTTTTGGTAAGATGCCGCTACTTTAAAATCGCCAATATAATACAAGGGCAAAATTTCTTCTCCAACATATACCTGCTGAAGTGAAACACAAATACAACCGATTATTTTGCCATTGTCTTCGGCCACAAATACTTTTGTCTCTCCACGTTGGTGCAAAAGGCTAAAAAAATCTGGCGCCCTGTCAATACGCAATCCTATATCACCTGCCATGCCCGAAGCAGCAGTTAGTTCTATCAGTTGCTGATTATCACTGCAAGTAGCAATCCTGTAAGTTATCATTGTTTGTTATTGCGATTGAAGAAACTGAACGAGACGCTATAAAAATTGTCTATCGAAAGTAAAAAGGTTTGCAATTGCACTGAAACGGGGATTTGCCGGGAAATGCTTTACGTTAACGATTATTGCCCTCCTGCCAGGAACAGCCTTGAGTAATATTGCTCAATTTCATAAAAGAAACACTGCTATCAGTAAGTTATGCAATAAATGCCAAAACAATTCCGGCTTTTCGCAAGAAATACTAAAAGAAAAAATAGTTTTTAGCATCAAAGGGCATTAACCAAACAAGTGTTTGTCTTTGGATAACTGCCTGCGAAACAGTAAATTTGTGTTGTACTATGCCACGGTTAACAAACCGTGGCATATTTATCAAACAAAGTTTATGACCGAGATAAAAAAAGAAGAAGAGAAATCGCTCAATTTTATTGAAGAAATTGTAGAAGCTGATCTAAAAGATGGGAAGTACAAATCTATCCTTACCCGTTTTCCACCTGAGCCCAACGGCTACCTTCATATAGGTCATGCAAAAAGCATCTGCCTCAATTTTGGACTTGCATTAAAGTATGGCGGCAAAACAAACTTACGGTTTGATGATACCAACCCCGTTACAGAAGAAACAGAATATGTTGATAGTATTAAAGAAGATGTAAAATGGCTTGGCTTCAACTGGGCCAATGAATTTTATGCGTCGGACTATTTTGAACAACTCTATGCATTTGCAACACAACTGATAAAAAAAGGACTGGCTTATGTAGATGATAGCAGCAGCGATGAAATAGCAGCGCAAAAAGGAAGTCCAACGGTGCCGGGCAAACGCAATGCATATGCAGACCGTACTCCCGAAGAAAACCTGGAACTTTTTGCAGCGATGCGTGCCGGTAAATACAAAGACGGGGAAAAAGTACTAAGGGCAAGGATTGATATGTCATCGCCCAATATGCATCTGCGTGACCCATTGTTATACCGCATTAAACATGCACACCATCACCGCACAGGAGATGCCTGGTGCATTTACCCGATGTATGATTTTGCACACGGGCAAAGCGATTCGATTGAAAACATTACTCACTCAATTTGCACACTCGAGTTTATTCCACACCGGCCGCTTTACGACTGGTGTATTGAAAACCTTGAAATATTTCCATCCAAACAGTACGAGTTTGCCAGGTTAAACCTCACCTATACGGTGATGAGTAAACGAAAATTGCTGCAACTGGTAAATGAAAAACATGTAACAAGCTGGGACGATCCAAGAATGCCAAGCATTAGTGGCATGCGCCGGCGCGGCTATCCTGCGGAAAGCATCCGCGAGTTTTGCGATCGTATAGGCGTTGCTAAAAGAGAAAACCTTATTGATGTTGGATTGCTGGAGTTTTTTGTCCGCGAAACACTTAATAAAAAAGCGTTGAGAAGAATGGTGGTTTTTGATCCACTGAAAATTATCATTACAAATTATCCAGAAGGGCAAACAGAAATGTTTGGTAGCGAAAACAATCCTGAAGACCCTTCAACCGGAAACCGCGACGTTCCTTTTAGCCGCGAATTATATATAGAACAGGAAGACTTTATGGAAGTAGCGCCTAAAAAATTCTTCCGTCTTTCTCCCGGGCAAAAAGTTCGCCTGAAAAGCGCTTATATAATACAGTGCGATGAAGTGGTAAAAGATGAAAGCGGGAAAATTACTTCTTTAAATTGTTCCTATATTCCTGAAAGTAAAAGCGGATCTGATACTTCTGGATTAAAAGTGCAGGGCACCTTGCATTGGGTGAGCGTAGCACACGCCATTGGCTGCGAGCTGCGGATTTATGACAGGCTTTTTAAAGTAGAAAACCCTTCTGTTGAAGAAGGCGATTTTAAAGATTATATCAATCCTGATTCATTGCAGGTGATCCAACACGCATTTGCAGAACCTGCATTGCGTAATGCAACATTTGGAGAAAGTTACCAGTTCCTTCGTAAAGGATATTTTTGCCTTGACAGGGATAGTAATGAAGAAACTATTGTCTTTAACAGAACAGTTACTTTAAAAGATGCATGGGCTAAAGAACAGAAAAAACGTTAGCCCTCACCATTATAAAAACAAACTGATTAAAAGGCAATTTTTTACGATTGCCTTTTAATTTTGCGTCACGCATAGCATCACGCAGTTTTTTTAGCACTGCCCAGCAAAATAATTATGCCTCCCGCTATGGCCACTGCTCCGGCATAAGTTGGCCATCCAATCCATTTGTTTTCTTTTTTGTTGATTTCTACCGGACCCAGATCCACTACTTTTTTTTCTGTTTGTACATTAAATCCTTTGTACAAAATCATGAGAATTCCTAAAACGATTAAAATGCTTGCTAAAATTTTCATGGCGTTCTTTTTAGTTAAAGACTAATCAACAAACCTTGTACCGCTAAATTTCGTTTGCACAACACTGATTGTTGAGCTTTTTGGGCAAACATTTCCACGGTTTTAATTAAGGAAGTATTAAAATCCGTAGTTTTTTAATCCTGATCAACGCTTATCACATAATAGGGGTAATTCATTATCGTTTTATAAGAGAATCCAACCCAATGAGATTAAATTCACCTAGACCAACTGCTATTTTTTGTGTATTTCCGCATTCCAAAGCTCTTTTGTTGCTCTTTATTGCTGCTTCAGGCTTATTTTTTTCTACTACAATTTTCGGTCAAAGCATAGGGAACTGGACTTTCAACAATACGCTTACCGGAACACCCGGAACATTTAATACGGTAAGCAACGCAGATTTTTCTTTAAGCATCCCTACACGTTCTTTTAATGGCGGTACAGAATATTTTGGTGAAAATGGCTGGCCAACAGGTAGTATCAACACTTCCATGTACATGGAGTTTAGCCTCACGCCCCTCAGCGGTTATCAGCTCGACATTAGTTCTCTTGTACTTAAATTACGAAGAAGCAATACTGGTTCACCTGCAGGTAGTGGACCCACAAGCTGGTCGTTACGTTCCAGCCTGGATGGTTTTACTACCAACATTGCCAGTAATACAATGACACATACCTATACAACATTTACGGTTACACCTGGCAGTGGGTTTACGAATATCTATAGCACTATTACCTTTCGTTTATACGGATACAATACAACTGTAAGCAGTGGGGGAAACAGCAGGTTTGTAATTGATAATATAGGCGTAAATGGCATTGGCTATATTCTTCCCTCAAAACTGGGTGCATTAACTGCTGCAATTGCTGGCAAAAAAGTAAACCTTGGCTGGACCATTTACCAAACACAAATGAATGAACATTACACAATAGAAAGATCGATGGATGGAATGAATTTTTATACTGCATACACAACAGAAGAAACTGGTGAATACGCTGAAAAAAGATATGCTTATACAGATGATATAACCCAATTTGCAGAAACAGATCAGTTATATTACAGGTTAAAACTGTCTCCCAATAACGGTGTTGCTGTCTACTCACCTGTTGTATTGATAAAAGTAAACGGCAGTACAAGTGTAAAAGCTTTTATAGCGAACCAGCAATTATGTATCACTGGTAATTTTCCTCTTACAGGAAAATATTGTGCAACAGTATTCAATACTTCCGGGCAAATAATAACCAGCATACTATTTTCCGCTACAAATGGTTACAATGCCTTCACTTTTGCGCTCAATAGAAATTTAACCGGTAACTATGTTATTCGCATCAGCAACGGAAGCGGGTACACCAACTCCAGGTTAATACACATTCCATGAACCATTTCAGCATTAAAAAAGCGCTTCATAGCATATTTTATTTTAATATTAACTGGTTAAAAATGAGACCGTTACAAGCCTTATCGCCGTTTTCAATCCATTCATCGAAAGAAAAAGACCAAAAGCCGAATTAATCCAAAATGGCCCAATCAATACAGCATCTTTGTATTCACAAGCACAAACAATATCAAGTGAAAGCCAGAACATCCAAAATCCTTAAAAATCTCTTTATCCCATATCCTAAAAAAAGAACCTTACCAAATCCTTTGAAAAAAACCAAACCCAATCGTCCTAAACCGTAAACCATTTTGTCCGTTTTGTCCATTTCCTAGAAAAATCCAGGTCGTACTCAGAAAAGATTTCTCTCCATCTGTCCAAAGCAAACTAATTTTCTGAGCAACAAGAGCTGCTGAAAAGCGGCTCTTTTGTTTTATATCCTAGTAACAATAGCTTCTAAAACAAGGTGGGTTCAATAAAAATATGCGCAAACTGGATAAGGGTTGGGTAGCTTAAAGGCCTTTTTTGGCCAATTGGCGAAGAAAAACGCCTCAAAGGCGAATTAATTTAGAGCCCGGATATATATTTTACATCTTTGTATCAGAAAGAACGATATCCAAATCCGCAGAAAAATCCAATCCAAGTCCAAAGAATACCAGGCCTAAATCCGCTAGAAAAATATTGTCCGATATCCATCTAAACCGAAGATTCAATATCCAATAGAAGAACAACCGCCCTTATCCTAAAAAAACCAGTCCATCCATTGTCCTAAGCAAAAAACTTTTGTCCATTATCCCTGTTCGGAAAACAAATCATCGTACTCAGAAAACCTTACCCGAACCGTCCATTTACCTTTTTCTGAGCCAATAAAGCAAAAAGTCCCGGTAATACCGGGACTTTTTGTTGTTGAAATAATTATAGCAATAAATTAAAAACCTTTCTTCTTTGGATCAGTTTTACCTGCATTCGCTTTTACAACAGGATAGTCGAATACAATATTGCAAAATGCCTTTACCCCAACATCAAGCTGACTATCGTCTATATAAAAATCAGGCGTATGGTGGCCAGGTGCTTTTTCTGGATCCATTCCTTTTGTCATGCCGCCTAAATTAAAAAAGAATGCAGGCGCCTTGGTTCCAAAAAAAGAAAAATCTTCTGCGCCGGTTGTCCACTGAGAAGTAGACACATTGGCTGTGCCAGCAGCTCTTTGCAAAGAAGGAACCATCATTGCCACCAGCGATGAATCATTAAACGTAACCAGTGTTTTTGTATCAATAGAAACTTCAACTTTTGCGCCATTGGCTTCAGCAATTTTTTCGGCCATGCGCTTTATTCGCATGTGCACATCTTTTTGCATTGCAGAATCCAAAGTCCTAATCGTTCCTTCCAGCAATGCATCTTCTGGTATAATATTGTTTCTTACACCACTGTGAAATTTGCCAACTGTAATTACAACAGGTGCTTTTACAATATTTTCCTGCCGGCTTACAATGGTTTGCAAACCGTTAATGATTTGCGTACCTGTTACAATTGGATCTATGCTTCCCCAGGGAGCAGAGCCATGCGCTTGCTTCCCTTTTATTTTAATGGTAAACCAATCGCTGCTGGCCATAAACGGACCAGCTTTATATTTAATGGTGCCGGATTCCGTTGCAGACGAAATATGCAATCCAAAAACTGCATCTACAGTTGGGTTATCCATCACACCTTCTTTCACCATTAGCGGGGCACCACCTTCTTCAGTACCCGGAGGGCCTTCTTCTGCCGGCTGAAAAATAAATTTTACAGTACCTGCTATATCCTTTTTCATTGATGCCAGTACTTCTGCCGTGCCCATTAAAATAGCTACATGACTGTCGTGCCCACAGGCATGCATAACCGGAACTTTTTGTCCCAAATAATCTGCAGAATCTTTAGAAGCAAAAGGAAGATTAACCCTTTCATACACAGGCAATGCATCCATATCTGCCCGCAATGCAATTACCGGACCTGGTTTGCCGCCTTTTAAAATACCAACTACTCCAGTTTTTGCAACACCGGTTTTTACTTCTATGCCAAGGCTTTGTAAATGTTTGGCAATCATTTCCGCTGTTTTGTATTCGCGGTTGCCTAACTCAGGATGAAGGTGCAGGTAACGCCGCCATTCAATTACTTTGGCCAATTCAGCTTTTGATTTTTGATCAATTTGTTGCTGGATGGTTTGTGCAAAAGATGCTGCAAAAAAAAATAGTGCGATGCCTGTAAGGCAAAATAATTTTGGTTTGCTCATGTATAGCTTGTTGTAAAATGAATATAGTTAAAAAAGGCTGAAGTATGATTTGACGAGGTCTGATTTCTTCATTTTCACATTTCCCACATTTACACATTCATCACATTTCGGACCAATCCCATATAACCATCTGCCATTCGTCAAGATCATTTGTATGAATATGCAGAGGCTTAAACCCCACCCTTTCGTGTGCACGCATAGAGCGGGTATTGCGTGTAGAAATTTCTGTAATTACAAAATCGTATTTGCCGGAAAAAATTTCTTTATGCTTTTTATACAGTAAATCAAAAATACCTTTGCCCCTGTAGTTTTCTGCTACGCAAATTTGTCCCATTACATAGTAGCGGTATTCATCAATCGCTTTTCCTTTATAAGAAATTTTTTTGAGGCCTTCAAACAAAGTTAGCAATTCCGGAATGACCCCGCTGCTTGTTTTATGCATTACCAATGCGTAGCCAGCAATGATATCATTGTCTTTTGCAATGATGCTGGGTTCCAGGTCATGCATTTTTTGCAACTTTTCCATGCTGTGTTTTACCGTTAGAAAACCCTGTTCCTTTTCTTCTGCTATGCTTTTTATACCACGAAGGTATTGTTGCTGAAGATCCAGTATTTGTTGTATTTCATTTTGAGAAGAAACCTGTTTTGCGTATATCATTATGACTGATGCCTGATTGATGATTTTATGATTTCTGATTTGTTTTATGCGAAACCAACCCTTTTTCTAATTAGTTCTTTTCGGTTGCAGCATAAATAACAGTAGCGCAGAACAAACGAACTATGAACGACTATCAACTAAAGACTTCCGTATAACGACTCAAACCCTATACTCCCCAAACACTTCACGCAGTGTATCTGCAATTTCTCCCAGTGTACATTTGTTTTCTACTGCTTCAATTACTACAGGCATAATATTTTCGCCGCTGTTTGCTTTATCATTCAAGTCCTGCAGTACAGCATTGCATTTGGCCGGGTTGCGACTGCGCCGCAATTGTATCAATTTATCTGTTTGAATTTTGCGTATACTGTCGTCTATTTTAAAAGATGCAACAGTACCTGTTTCCTCTGACTGAAATTTATTTACACCCACAATTATTTTTTCACCGGTTTCAATCTGCCGCTGGTATTCATACGCACTGCGTGCAATTTCGTCCTGTATAAAACCTTCTTCAATAGCATTTACACTCCCACCCATAGCATCAATTGTTGCAATCAGTTGCCATGCCTGTTGTTCTATTTCACTGGTTAATGCTTCTACATAATAGGAACCGGCCAATGGATCCACCGTATCGGCAACGCCGCTTTCGTATGCCACAAGCTGTTGTGTACGCAAAGCTATTTTCGCAGCTTCTTCTGTGGGAAGGCTAAGCGCTTCATCATAACCGTTAGTATGCAGTGATTGTGTTCCACCCAGCACAGCAGACAAAGTTTGCATAGTAACCCTTGCAATATTGTTCATGGGTTGTTGCGCAGTTAAAGTACTACCGCCAGTTTGTGTATGAAAACGCAGCATCATGGCTTTGGGATCTGTTGCGCCAAGGCTTTTCATAATTGAAGCCCACATTTTTCTAGCCGCCCTGAATTTTGCCGTTTCTTCAAACAGGTTATTATGTGCATTAAAAAAGAAAGAAAGTCTTTTACCAAATACGTTAATGTCCATGCCCTTTTCTACCGCTGCTTTTACATAGGCTTTTCCGTTGCTTAATGTAAATGCAATTTCCTGTACAGCCGTACTGCCAGCTTCGCGTATATGATAACCAGAAATAGAAATGGTATTCCACTTGGGAAGATCTTTTGCGCACCATTCAAAAATATCTGTGATAATGCGCATGGAAGGTTTTGGCGGATAGATGTATGTGCCACGTGCAGCATATTCTTTCAGTATATCGTTTTGAATAGTGCCGTTCAATTGTTTTAAATCGGCGCCCTGCTCTTTTGCCAATGCCACATAAAGGGCCAGCAATATAAAACCGGTTGCGTTAATGGTCATAGAACTGCTGATGTCCTGCAGTTTTATATTTTTAAAAAGTGTACGCATGTCTTCAATGCTGTCTATAGCCACGCCCACTTTACCTACTTCACCGTCTGCCAGTTCATGATCACTGTCATAACCAATTTGTGTGGGCAAATCAAAAGCAACACTAAGGCCCATTACGCCCTGGCTTAGTAAATAATGATACCGCTTATTGCTTTCTTCGGCTGTAGAAAAACCAGCGTATTGGCGCATTGTCCACAATTTGCCCCTGTACATGTCTGGCTGAATACCACGTGTAAACGGATATTCTCCCGCTGCACCTGCAGGTGCATCTTTTGGCATATCTGCAGCAGTGTAGATTTCTTTAATTTCTATGCCGCTGTCTGTAACTACTTTTTTAGCAGCCATATGCAAGTTGATTTGCTGAACATGTAAATTAGTAATTAATAATTAGTAATTAATAATTTCAATGGCCAAACCACGGAGACACTGAGAACACAAAGATGCACAGAGAAGCCTTGGTTGAAGTGTGCGACGCAACGATGCTTAATCTGAATTACTGCTGCCGGCTACAAAAGAGTATTTAGTAGATAGATATCAGTATTCAGACAAGAAACAGGCTTGCATATATTCAACAAGGTTCTTACTAACGAATTACTAATTATCAATTCTTAATTACTAATTATTCTTATGGTATTTGCGTGAGCACCCGCTGCTTTGGCGGATGTTTGCCAATATTGAAGACAACGCTCATGCCAATTGTATTGGGCATACTGTTAAATGAAGGTTTGATTTTTATACTGAGATCATTGCTAACGTCAAAATCTTTGAGGTGACCATCTACCGTTGCGTCTACTACATTCAAAGCCCAGAAAAAAAGAAAGAAGAGAACAGAGTAGTCAATATTTTTCCTGTATTCATTACGGTATACCTGCAGTGAATAACTATCTCCTGCCAGCGCAAAACTTTTTAATGCGGGGTCAGTAATTTTATCAATATCGTAAAGGCCAGCATTGGGCGTACCCTGATTAATAACATAGAAGTAAGCATATTTTACTTCGTTGTATTGTATGCGGTTGAAATTAAAAATATAAGCTGTTATACCAAGGGAACCATAAACAAGTGGCAATTTCCAGTAACTACGATTATAGATCTGTCCCCAGCCAGGCAGAATGAGCGAGTGCATGGTAGCTTTATGCGGATCATGTTTCTTTTTACCGGTAGAATCTGCAGCTACTTTTTTTACACCAACTGCACCTGCATCCAGCATACGAATGCCAGCACTGTCTTTTTGTTGTGCAAAAGAAAAATGAGAGCAAACAAAAGCAGCAGTCAGTAAAAAAAAGAAACGGATTGTCTTCATGCTTATCAATTAGCTGAAACGCCTAACTGTTCAAGTATTTTATTGAACTCTTCCAGCGAATAATATTCAATGCTGATATTGCCATAACCGTTTTTGTGGTGGTTGAGCTTTACCTTGGTGCTGAAATGAGAAGCTAAGTTATCTTCTATTTTTTTATACGCATGCGGCAAACCGGAATTTACAGATTGTTTAACGGGTGCCGAGGTCTTGTACAGCTTGCGCACCAGCTCTTCTGTTTGCCTTACAGAAAGCTTGCGGTTAACTACTTCTTTATAAATATAGATTTGCTTGTCTACAGTATCTACGTTAATCAATGCCCTGGCATGGCCCATGGTAAGGCTGCCATTGCGCACCGCTATTTGTATATCTGGCGGAAGCTTTAATAAACGAATGTAATTGGCTACGGTACTTCTCTCCTTGCCCATGCGTTCTGCTACCTGTTCCTGGGTATGATCCAGTTCGTCCATCATTCTTTTATAGCTAAGCGCAATTTCTATGGCGTTAAGATCTTCACGCTGCAAATTCTCAAGCAATGCCAGCTCCAGCAGTTGTGCATCATTTGCCTGGCGTATATAAGCAGGCATATCAAACAATCCGGCAATTTTTGCAGCACGGAAACGGCGTTCGCCAGATATTAATCGATATTTGCCACCAGGTAATTTTGAAACAGTAATGGGCTGAATAATATCGTGCAGTTTTATAGAAGCCGCCAGTTCATTCAATGACTGCTCATCAAAATCGTGGCGGGGTTGTTTTGGATTTGTTTCTATTTCGGCAACGGGTATACGCAATATGCCGGTGGCCTGTTCTACCACTGTGGTTTTTAAATTGCCGCTGGTTGTTTTAAGATCAGAATCTATGCTTTGCAAAAGCGATCTTATCCCTTTGCCCAGTGCGTCTTTATTTTGCTTTGGATTATTCATGCGTTAATTAATAATTTAAAATTAGTAATTAGTAATGCCTTCAGTTTAATTACTAATTATTAATTACTAATTCCTGGTTACTCAAGGATACGGTCTTCCTGTTTAATCTTTGTCATATCATTTTTCTGTAAAATTTCTTTGGCAAGGTTCAGGTAGTTTACTGCGCCTTTGCTTACTGCATCGTACAATATAACGGGCTTACCTACACTGGGCGCCTCGCTTATTTTTGAGTTGCGATGAATAATGGTACTGAACACCATTTCATCAAAATGCTTTCTTACTTCACTTACCACCTGGTTGCACAAACGCAAACGTCCATCATACATTGTCATTAAAATACCTTCTATTACAAGTTGCTGGTTAAGGCGGTTCTGCACAATTTTTATAGTGTTCAGCAATTTGCCCAAACCTTCCAATGCAAAAAATTCTGTTTGTACAGGTACAATCACAGAATCAGCGGCAGTAAGTGCATTAACAGTTATCAAACCCAAAGATGGCGAGCAGTCAATCACAATAAAATCATAACCGTCACGCACAGGCTCCAGCAATGCTTTTAAAACGGCTTCGCGATTGGGATAATTGATCATTTCAATCTCTGCGCCTACCAAATCTATATGACTGGGCACTACATCCAGGTTAGGAATGTCAGACTTTAAAATCACATCACGCATGGGTGTTTCATTAACCATGCAATCGTACAGGCTCTTGGTCACATTGTGCAGGTCGAACCCCGTACCGGTTGTGCTATTGGCCTGCGGATCTGCATCTACCAGCAATGTTTTAAACTCCAGCACTGCAAAACTTGCCGCCAGGTTTATTGCCGTAGTTGTTTTTCCTACCCCGCCTTTTTGATTTGCTACGCCTATTATTTTTGCCATGTTTTTTAAGCTGCCAGCCGTAAGCTATTAGCTGTGAGCTATTAGCTATTAGCCATCTTTTAATTATGAGTCCTTATTGATACCACGCCTGATATGTATTTTTTGAACCCATCATTTGTATAAATCTCTGCATCCTTGCGTCGCACTCTTGTACAATATAATAAAACTGAACCCAATTAATCCATAGCTACAACCTTTGCCTTCTTTTCTTCTTTGCGTGAAACCTGGCCACTATCACAATTCAATCGTCTCACCAATTTTCACCAACTTCAGTTCCGCTCCGGTATCAGCAAATATTTTTTTAGCTGCGGCGCCATCAATTTTTATATACCCGAACGTATCGTAATGCACGCCTATTATAGTTTTGCACTGAATCATTTCTGCACAGGCGGCAGCATCTGTAGCGTCCATGGTAAAGTTGTCGCCAATAGGCAATACCGCAAAATTTAGTTTTGCCCACCGTGGCACAAGTTGCATATCAAGCGTAAGGGCTGTATCGCCGCTATAATAAAAATTACCTGCTGTACTGCTAATAATAAACCCCATTGGGTTGCCGCCATAACTGGCATCGGGCAGGCCACTGCTATGCTGTGCTACTGTGCATTTGGCCGTAAACGGGCCAAAATTCCATTTGCCACCAGTATTCATGGGGTGTGTATTGGCCACCTCCTGTTTATTAAGCCACTCGTGTATTTCCCAACTGCAAATTACTTTTGCGCCGGTGCGTGTAGCTATACGAACGCAATCTGCTGTATGATCTACATGGCCGTGACTGAGCAATATAAAATCGGCCGGTATAGCGTCAACATCAACAATATTATTGGCAAGCTCATTATACGTGATAAAGGGATCAAAAAGCAATATTTTGTCCTCAATAACCACACTAAAGCAGGAATGTCCGTAATATGTAAACTTCATATGCTAAGTTTGGGGACTGATTGGCGTCCGGGCAACCATTTAACCGGCTACACCATCAGAGTGGGCAAAAATAACGTTTCGGCCTAACAAATAAAAAGCTTAAATAACCGGCATAAAACCAAACCGGCAAAGCTTTGTTGATCAGGCAATAAACTCAAAAACAACTTATCACCCCGCCCGGAACAAATAAATTATGATTACAATTATAAGCGGCACCAACAGGCACGGAAGCAATACAAGAAAGGTGGCCACACAATACCTTCAACTGCTCAATAATAAAGGGATAGAAGTAAAATTTCTTTCACTGGAAGGGCTTGATGTAAATGAACGCAATGCCAGCATAAAAAAACTGGAGCAAGACCTTCTTATACCTACAGAAAAATTCATTTTTATTTCGCCGGAATACAATGGAAGCATTCCAGGTGTGTTAAAATCTTTATTCGATATAACCGATACCAAAAAAGTTTGGTGGGGCAAAAAAGCATTGCTAACCGGTGTATCTACCGGCCGTGCAGGCAACCTGCGGGGAATGGAACATCTTACAGGCATACTTCATTTTATGAAAATGCATGTACACCCTAATAAACTGCCCATTTCTGTAGTGGATAAATTATTAAACAGCGATAACCTTATTACAGACACAGGCACATTGCAGGCAATTGATGAACAGTTGAACGAGTTTCTTGCTTATTAGCAATGTAGAAGTTTAGAAGTTCGAGGTTTAAGGTTGGGGTTTAAGATTTAAGATTTCGAAGTATGTTCCGTAGGAGCAATTTGTGGGTAGAACATCATCATGATGTGGAGTTGCGTCCAGTAGGGACGCTTTGTGCTAATGGTTATTTAAAGCACAAAGCGTTCCTATGGAACGAAAATCCTTTCAAACTTGCACTACCCATAAATTGCTCCTACGGAGCAAGCAGACCCTAACAAAAGAATCAATGGTGCAAATAACCAAAATGAATAATTAAAAACAACAAAATAACACAACCATAAAATATCATTCCGTTAAGAACGTCTATCACTACTTAAGCTACTAAGAACAGTTAGAAAAATTAATAAGACTAAAATAATTTTATGCGCAATTCTGCTTTTGTGTGGGTTATACTGGTAATAATGCTCTTGCTAGATTTATATGTTTTCCAGGCGGTGAAAGTAATTAGCAGTGGCGCCAGTCCAAGAACTAAGCAAATCATTTTTGTTTCTTATTGGGTTTTGTCGGCCATTACAGTATCCTTATTGTTACTGATGCCCTATATTAATTACGAGAAATGGCCCCGATCTTTACGCACTTATTTATTTGCCACCATACTCGGATTGTTTTTTGCAAAAGTAATTTCTGTTGTTTTCTTTTTAATTGATGATATAAGAAGGCTTGTTCAATGGGCATCAGGAAAAATTTTCTTTCGCAATACAGAAGGCGAAAGTATTAGCGGAGAAGGTATAACCCGTTCTGTTTTTTTAAGCTGGCTGGGCCTTGGCGCAGGCGCAGGTTTATTTGGAACATTACTGTATGGCTTTAGCAATAAATACAATTATAAAATACGCACAGTGCCGCTTGCCTTCGATAACCTTCCAAAATCTTTTAAAGGATTAAAAATTTTGCAGCTAAGCGATATACACAGCGGAAGCTTTACAAACAAACAAGCAGTATTGCATGGTGTAGAAATGGCATTGCAACAAAAGCCAGACATTATTCTTTTTACCGGTGATCTTGTTAATGACCGTGCAACAGAAATGGAAAACTATATGGATGTTTTCAGCAAGCTGAAAGCGCCAATGGGCGTATATTCTACTTTAGGCAATCACGATTATGGCGATTATGTACATTGGGAATCTGATGCTGCTAAAAAAGCCAATCTTGAAAAACTAAAAGAAGTACATGCTTCTCTTGGCTGGCAGTTATTAATGAATGAACACGTAGCACTGGAAAAAAACGGTGAGCAGATTGCATTGATAGGAATAGAAAACTGGAGCGCAAAAGCAAGGTTTCCAAAATATGGCCGCATGGATCTTGCTTATCCCGGAACTGAAAAATATCCTTTTAAAATATTAATGAGCCACGACCCCAGCCACTGGGATGCAGAAATACAACCCAAATACAGCGATATCGATCTTATGCTTGCCGGTCATACACATGGTATGCAGTTCGGCGTAGAAATTCCTGGTTTTAAATGGAGCCCCGTTGAGTATGTGTATAAAAAATGGGCCGGCCTTTATGAAAACGGAAAACAAAAATTGTATGTAAACCGCGGCTTTGGTTTTATAGGCTATCCTGGCCGTGTAGGTATAATGCCGGAGATAACTGTGATAGAGCTTGTATAAACGCTTTTTCAGTCAATATCTATACTATTTACCCTCTCAAAAAAAGGGATTGCTTTCTTCTGGCAATCCTATATAAATTTTACTCATTATCATTTAAACTCACTGCAATTTCTTCGGTCTTAGCCACGTTTTACGTAAGAACAGACTGAAAACCACCCAACACCCTCATGAAGAGAGCGATACCGGCTATTTTATTTATTACTGTGCTGTTATTAATACAGCGGGGTGGTTTTGCACAGCATAGCAATAAAATTGATTCGCTCTTTGCCAAAGGAGATACAACGGCCATCATGGATTCCCTAATGAATGGTTTTGATGAATACCTCGATTCGCTTTTAAAACCCAAAAGTTATTTTTCTGTAATTGCGGGTGTGGGTAACCGAACGTTCAGCGTAAAGAACAACTCTTTAAATACACAGGAAACAACAAGGCAGCTTTCGTTTACACCTACCGTTGGTTATTATCATAAAAGCGGACTTGGCATTGGGGTAACAGGTTTTATGGCCAATGTTGGCAGCGGTTTTCATGCTTACCAATATGCCATTACACCATCGTACGATTATTTAGGTGATAAAATATCTGCCGGTATATCTTATACAAGATATGTGGGCAAAGACACAACAATATTAAATGCCAGTCCGTATGATAATGATGTGTATGGCTATTTAAATTTTCGTCGCAAAACCTGGAGGTTTGGCATTGCAGCAGGTTATGCTACGGGCAACTTCAGCGATAAATTAACTTACCAGGACTCTGTACAGCGTTACAGTGCTTTATTACAAAGAATGGTTTGGATAAGGGTAAACAAAACAATTGAAACCAATAACCACATAAAAGACTATTCATTGTCATTATCTGCAAGAAAAGATTTTGCCTGGTATAATGTACTTGCAAAAAACGATTTGCTTACCGCAAGTGTTACAACTTACCTCGTAAGCGGAGCATCAAAAATAAAAACCAATACCAACATAAACTACGCCCTTAAAAAAGTTACCCTCGCTAAATTTAAAAGAAGTTACAGCAGCGCAGATGGCAACGATTTTCAATTCCAATCTGCAGCACTATCTGTAAGCATCTATTACAACATTGGTAAATTCAGTGTGCTGCCTGTATGGTTTATGGATTATTATTTCCCTGACACGGATCAGAAGTTCAGCCAGGTATTTTCATTAAGCCTTGCATATAGCTTCTAACCATTTTATGATCTCCTTTAATTTGTCTTAACTTTATTTAACTTCTATGAAAGTTGAATGGCATATTACTTGAGAAATATCTATCAACTAAAAACTCTACATCATGAAGACGAAACTCGCGGTTCCTCTTTTTGCATTTGTTCTTTTATCATTTGCAGGAATGGCACAAGGCCACGTACCTGTTTTTCAGTTGGGTGTTAAGGGTGGCGTAAACATCAGTAAGATAGATGGCAAATCTTTTTCCGATGAATTTAATTACGGTTACCACGCCGGCGCATTTGCCACCATCAAAATTTCCAATCACGTACAAATTCAGCCCGAAGTATTATTCAATCAGTACAACACTAAAGCTGATACATCATTCAACAATGTATTCAATGTAAAAAACCTCAAAGACGTAAAACTCAATTACGTTTCTATTCCTCTCCTGTTAAACCTCACTCCAGCCAAATTCATTTCTTTCCAGGTAGGCCCGCAGTTTGGAATACTGCTAGATCAACACAAAAACCTTTTTGAAAATGGTAAAGATGCATTTTCAAGAGGCGATTTTTCTATGGTAGGTGGTGTGCAACTTAATCTTGGTGGTATTCGCCTTAGCGGCCGGTATATTGTTGGCCTTTCAAATATTAATGACGCAGCCAATACCGACAAATGGAAGAACCAGGGATTTCAGCTTAGTGCAGGTTTCAGGATTATATAAAAGTTGGTTGGTCTATATATACAATCCCCGCTGTAAAATCAGTGGGGATTTTTTTTTGAACAAACTAAACAACTGTGGGCAGCATCGTTGCCACGCTCGGTTCATCGACATATCAATGGGCAGCAGGCGATGGGTTAGCCCTGAAAGAGCTGTGCATATTCAGTACAGGGTGCAGCCCTGTACTATTATCATTACAAACAATTGGCAATGGGTTTCAACCATCGCTATACATACACAGTCCTTACAGGGCTAGTAAAATTATTTACAAAAACATATAGCTCTTAAAGAGCGATGCACATTCAGTACAGGGTGCAGGCCTGTACTATTTCATTCCTGTACTAAAAATCTATGTGCATGATGAAGGCTATTCACTATTATTGTGCAGCAAAAAATATAACCATGATTCGCCATTACCAGAAATTTTTGTTGGTGCTAGCTTTTGGTTTGCTTATTAGCGCAACTACAGCAAAAGCCCAGCTTACAGATTTTATGAAAACCATTTTGCCCGAAGGAACAATTGCTTATGGCAATATCCCCTATGCAAATGACACATCACGTTTTCACCTGCTGGATATTTACCTGCCTGCAAAAACCACCAAACCCCTGCCGCT
This sequence comes from Chitinophagaceae bacterium, assembly GCA_044227095.1. Classification (GTDB taxonomy): domain Bacteria; phylum Bacteroidota; class Bacteroidia; order Chitinophagales; family Chitinophagaceae; genus JACMLD01. The sequence continues at coordinate 4,882,675 of JBGAFV010000001.1, forward strand.
GGTTGTATGGGTACATGGCGGCGCATGGATGCTAAACAATAAATACGCTGACATGAGCTACATGAAAACCACTGTAAAAAGTTTTATTGACAGCGGTTATGCACTTGCCTCCATAGACTACCGCTATAGTACAACCGCAAAATTTCCAGCACAGATACAAGACTGCAACCAGGCGATACAGTTTTTATACGATAATGCAGCTAAATACAAACTGGATAAAAACAAAATTGCCATTATTGGTTTTTCAGCAGGTGGCCATCTTGCATCATTACTGGGTTTATCTGCCAATAATAACATCAGCAGCTTTTATCCTGCAGGCAAAAAGCCTGCATTCAAAATAAGCACTGTGCTTGATTTCTATGGCCCTTCAGATTTATATATACTTGGCGCAGCGCCGGATACAACGATCAATAACGAACGCAACCCGGTATCCATTTTACTTGGCGCAATGCCATTACAAAGACCAGATCTTGCCAAAACTGCAAGTCCTGCTACTTACGTTGATAAAAATGATCCGCCTTTCTTAATTGTGCAGGGAGAAAAAGATGAGTCAGTTCCTTACACGCAATCAGTATTGCTGCATTCATGGCTTGATCTTGCAAGTGTAAAAAATGATATTATTGTAGTGCCTGGCGCACCACACTATGGACCTATGTTTGATGCAGAAAATATAAGGGCGAAAATTTTTTATTACCTGCGCACATATTTAAGAACGCCATGAACTAACGAACTATGAACTTTACACTTATCAGCTCTATTATTTAAAAAAACGCAAATGACTCAAAGCTAATAGCTCATAGCTCGCAGCTTATTCCTATGTTTGCAAAAATTTTTAAGCAGAATGGAATTACAATCGCTCATTTTAGAAGCATGGGGCAACCGTGAGTTGCTGAAAGACAACAAATACAATGACGCTGTAAAAGCAGTGATAGAAGAAGTTGATAAAGGAAGATTACGTACAGCTGCACCTGTTGCAGAAGGCTGGCAGGTAAATGAATGGGTAAAGCAGGCTATTCTCATGTACTTCTCTATTCAGCCCATGCAAACATGGAGTGTAGAGCCTTTTGAGTTTTATGATAAAATGTTGTTGAAGAAAAATTATAAAGAACTTGGTGTACGTGCAGTGCCCCATGCAGTAGCCCGCTACGGCGCTTACATTGCAAAAAACGTTGTTCTAATGCCAAGTTATGTAAACATTGGCGCTTATGTTGATGAGGGATCTATGGTTGATACCTGGGCAACGGTAGGCAGTTGCGCACAAATAGGGAAAGGTGTTCACCTTAGCGGAGGTGTTGGCATTGGCGGTGTTCTGGAACCTTTGCAGGCAAGCCCTGTAATTGTAGAAGATGGCTGCTTTGTGGGAAGCCGTTGTATAGTAGTAGAAGGTGTGCGTGTAGAAAAAGAAGCTGTGCTAGGCGCTAATGTTGTGCTTACACAATCAACCAAAATAATTGATGTAAGCGGTAGTACACCGATTGAATACAAAGGACGTGTACCAGCAAGAAGCGTAGTAATACCCGGCACTTACAATAAAAAATTTGCAGCAGGCGAATACGGTGTTGGTTGCGCATTAATTATTGGCCAGCGCAAGCCCAGCACAGACTTAAAGACTAGCCTCAATGATGCACTGCGTGATTTTAATGTTGCTGTCTGACAAGGAAAATTAAATCATTAACTACCCTGGTGCAGAACAGTGTTCACAAGCACCGGGGTTTTTCTTTTTAACAATGGAGAAAAAGCAACATAGTATTTCACTAATTGGTTTTACCATTACTTTTTTGGGAGCAGTTTTATTTTCTACAAAAGCCATTATTGTAAAAAAAGCTTTTCACGATACGCACACAGATGCGCTTTCATTATTGGCTGTAAGAATGATTTTTTCTTTGCCATTTTATATTGGCATTGCATTGTTTGCGGGTAATAAAAAAGACAATGTTCCTTTTACAAAGCAGCAATGGATTTGGGTAATTGTATTGGGGCTTTTTGGTTATTACATCAGCAGCTTCCTGGATTTTGTTGGGCTAAAATATGTTTCTGCAGGATTGGAGCGATTGATACTGTTTCTATATCCAACATTTGTAGTGTTTATTAATGCAAGCCTGTTTAAACAAAAAATTAGCCGCAACCAGTTAATAGCCTTAGCACTTACTTATTCTGGAATTTTCATTGCTTACTACGGACAATTATCTGTAGAAAATCCTGGTTACAATTTTTATCTCGGCAGCTTCTGTATTTTTTTGTGCGCCATTACCTATGCCATTTATATTGCCGGCAGCGGAAAATTGATTCCACAGGTTGGTGCGGGAAAGTTTACAGCATATGCAATGCTCTCTTCCACTGCAGGTGTGTTTGTTCATTATGCCATTGCCGGTAATTATCAATTGCTGCATTCAGGAACTGAATATTGGGGTTACGGCATTTTGCTGGCAATTATGGCAACAGTTATCCCTTCTTTTTTAATTTCTTATGGCATGAAGCAAATTGGCTCTAATAATGTAGCCATTGTTTCTGGCATTGGACCTGTATCAACCATAGTGCAGGCGCATTTTATTCTTGGCGAAAAAATATTTACACAACAGATTATAGGCACTATACTGGTAATTGCCGGCGTTTTGCTCATTGGCTGGAAAAGCAGGGAAAAAACGAGCTAAAAAAAACTGTTTAATTACATGAGTAAGTTTGTTTTTACCTCCTATATTTGCAGCCCTGAATGAAAGTTGCCCAGATGGCGAAATTGGTAGACGCACTGTGTTCAGGTCGCAGCGTCCGCAAGGATGTGCTGGTTCGAATCCAGTTCTGGGCACCATAAAAAAAAGGTAATCTTTAATAAGATTGCCTTTTTTGTTTTTGCTACAACCTGGCATTGTGGCGCTATGTCAATCAACATTCCTTTATATATTGAATTTGAAAATTACTACTGTCGTCAAAGACAATTGATCGCATTTAATTAAGTAGCTGTTTATTTTTCTGAAAGCATCATTACATTAAATCATAAATTTTAAAGTCCTTATTGCAAACCACCGGTATTTATAAAATTTACAAGCAGCGCCGTATTCTTAAATTTTAATTTTTTAAGAATATTGCGCCTATGCACTTCCACCGTTCTTGTAGAAATTTGTAGTCTTGCGGCAATTTCTTTCGACTGTGATCCTTGTTTAACCCAATTGATTACTTCCCTTTCCCGGCTTGTTATGCAATTAATATCCGGTGCCTGCTGGCTTTTTCCAAAGATTATCCGGCCTGAGGAATCATCGTGCTCAATCTCATTACAAATATATACACCACCCCTGCTTACTTCCAGTATAGCGTTAATGATTTCATCCTTCGATGATATCTTTGAAACATATCCCTTTGCTCCCAATTGTATTATTTTTTCTACGCTGGGCGAATGTATAGATGAAGAAACAACAATCACTTTTGCATTCGGGTATTCGGTAAAAACTTGTGATAAGTTGTTTACTCCCGTAAAGGATAATGAATCTACAGACAACAGTATTATATCTGGCTGATGCCTGCCAATGTTCAACGTAAATTCTTCTCCAATACCACTTGTGCCAACTACAAAGAAACGCGGATCGTTATTAAGCATAATTGCCCAAATCTCCCTGATAAGCTTGAAATCATCTGCAATAAGTACGTGGATTTTATTCATATGGAAAAGGTTTTAAAATAAAGGCAAATACATTGATACGCATTTACACCTATTAACTAAATAAAAAATTCGTTATTGCAAAAGAAGCCATGAATCGTAGTGGCGATTTGACATTTATCAAACAGCAGAGAATATCTCCTCATACATCACAACGTATGCGAATGACTATCACACAATACCGTTGTGCAAAAATCCTTCTAGGTATTCTACGTACGTAAATATAATGGCACACAGTAGTAAAATATAAAGTCTTTTACGCACGTTTGCCACAAGTCATTAAATCCATATCCAGGTAAACCAATTATTTGAAATATGAAAACCGTACGCTATATACTCATCCATATTCAAAGATGTATCCTTTTATTAATTATTTTTTTCGTAAATGCACAGGCGGCAGTTTATCCTTCATCTTATGACATTGTTTATCACCGAATAAATATCACTGTTGACCCCGGCACCTCATCTGCTATATCTAACGGAAAAGTAACAACGTATTTTAAAACAACAGTAGCATCAGTAACGCAGATTGGATTTGACTTAAACACTTCAATGACAATAAGCTCAGTAAATTATCATGGCACTCCGCTTCTTTCATCAAAATATCCGCAGGCATCAAACGCAGTAATTATTACTTTGCCCGCAGTAATACCAGCCATTGGTACACTTGACTCTATAACAATAAACTATAGTGGCACCCCAGTTGGCCCGGGTTCACCAGTACCCAGCGGTTACAATTTCAATTCAACCAACAAAGCAATTTATACACTCGGTGAATCATTTACCGGAAGTACATGGTGGCCCTGCCATGATTCTTTAAGCGATAAAATTGACTCGGTAGATTTAATTGTTACTACGCCATCTGCATACAGAGCCGCTGGCAATGGATTGGTTACAGAAACAATATCCGGCGCTAACAGGATTTCCACCTGGAAGACAAGATATAGAATAGCCACGTATATGATCAATTTTGCTGCAGCCAATTATGTTGATTACACCTATAATATAATTACTAATGGCAAGACACTTCCTGTCCATAACTATTTATATTCCGCAGATAACACGGCTACTTATAAAACAGCCACTGATTTTATTCAAAGCATTTTACCGGTATATGTTTCACTATTTAATTCTGACTATCCTTTTGTCAATGAAAAATATGGCATAGCAGACTGTTATGGAAGCTGGGGCGCTTTGGAAGTACAATCAATGACCTTTTGTGCTACCAACTCAATAACCAGCAATTCAACGCTTGCACATGAGTTAGCGCATCAATGGTTTGCAGACAAGTTAACTACAGACGATTGGCACCAAATATGGCTTAATGAGGGCTTTGCGCAATATTGTGAATCAGTAATCTATCCGGAAAACCTGTTAAGCGCATCCACTGCTGCCTCACGCAGATCAAGTTTAAAAAGTTCGGTTACAAACAGCAGTACTACATACGTGGGGAATATCAGCAGTGCTCAAACTATTTTTGCTTCCTCTTCTTCACTGTACCAGCCGTATGAAAAAGGTGCCATGATCCTGTCTATGCTAAGAAGCTGGATAGGCACTACAAAATTCTTTGCTGCTTTGCATAATTACCTGGAAGCACCTGGCCTTGCTTACAATTTTACCTCTGTTGACTCCTTGCAGAAATATATGCAGGCCCAAACTCCAAACGATCTTAATAATTTTTTTTCCAACTGGGTGAATAAAAAAGGAACAGTAACTTATAGTGTAAAGTACCAGTATGTAACAAATGGCGTGTACATTCAACTGGTACAGTCTCCAACCTCTGCAGGCGCGGGATATTTTGATATGCCTGTGCCACTTCAAATTAAAAATAGTTCAGGCCTGGACACAACCGTTATAATTATTGATCGTGGAGGAAAACTTTATAACTCGGCTTCCGGAAATACCTACGGAACCAACACAATTTATTACAAACTTTCTGCCACACCCAACATCGCACCGGTTTTAGATCCAAATAATAATGTGCTGGCAACCGCTTCGTCTACTACTTCCAGCTCCTCATTGAGCACAATGATAACATTGCCAATAGAAGATATTAATCTTACTATAACCGCAGACAAACAAGACGCTCATATCAACTGGATAATTAGTTCTACCGACAGCCTGAGTTCAATCAATATTGAAAAAAGCGCAAATGGATTTTCGTTCAAGAGTATAGCAGAGTACCACGTAACTAATTTACCCGATGGAAAATATACAGGCGAATTTTATGACAATAACGTTGATGACGGGCTAACATATTATCGCATTAAAGTTGTAAAGAATAATGGCCAATTCGTTTATTCTTTTATCAAATTATTCCGTACAAATGGAGCAAATAACTTGAAAATATCTCCCAACCCGGTACAAAACGGTTTTACAGTTACAATCCCAATTCATTTTGTTGAAAATGGCAAAGCCGATATACTTATTTATGACAACACAGGATTATTAGTATCCCGTAAAAAAGTTGAAACAACAGAAAACCATTTTTTCATTTCTGCCGAAAAACTTATCCCTGGCATTTACAAGATAATTGTAATAAATGAAACGCAACATCAATTGAAGGAACAGTTTCTGAAATTATAATCTAATCATCGACGGCAATTTGCCCTGGTAGTAAAAATTTATCCTAAAAAATCAATCATGAAATCAAAATTAAAAATTCTTCCAACTTGTATAACTAAGTATAGCATCACATGCATACTTGTTCTGGTTATATTAACGAATGAAGGTAAAACCCAGACAGCTACAGTTTCCAATCCATTGGCTATTGGGCAAAATTGCAGCGGAGGAAGCAATAATTTTAAGTCGTTTAGTTATGATTCTGTTACAAAGAAATTAACCCAGATAGGATTGAATTGTAATCCAAGCCTACAATCACCCGGATTTAATCCTGGCGGCGGCAGCATTGCGTTTAGTCCTAAAGATCAAAAAGTATATTATATAGAAACTACCACTGGAAACAATTCAATTGTATGGAGCTGGACTCCTGGCGTATGCCCTATATTGTCACAAGCACCCATATACACTTACTCAAGTACTTTTATAGTAGGACTGGAATTTAATACACTAACCGGCGATGGTTATCAGCTGGAATTTTCTACAGGTGCAGCACCTTATACTATTTACCTGCGAAAAGTAACAAGCTTTGGTCCGCCATTGGTAGCCGGAGCACCGCAACAAATCATTTTGCCCTCAGGCAAGCAAATTTATCAGCAAAACGGTGATATCTTAATTACACCGACAGGAAAAATGTATTTCGTTCTTGATAATAAAATGTTTAGTCTTGATTATAGCCCTTATGGCACCGGAACGTTAAATGCAAATTATATTGACACCTTGAAAAATGGAGCAGGTAATAATGTAATCGGTTTATCTTATGCCAATGGTAATTTTATTGTAAGTGTGCAAGGAAGCAGTTGCAGTTATGCGCAGGTTGATATTAGTTCTGGTGCAGCATCAGTAAAACCAGTAACACTTGCTTCAGGTAATTTTGTAGCTTATGATATGGCTACAATGGTAACAGGTATTGGCGCAGCAAAAGCTGTACAATCTTTGTCACTCACGGGTGTTAATCAATACAGGGTAGTATATGATATTAAAGTCAAAAACTACGGCAATGTTAATCTTAATTCGGTACAGGTAACTGATGACATAAAAACAGTATTTGGCAGCTCCTTTGTAAATGCATCTATTACTGCAGTTGGAACATTACCAACTGGGTTAACATTAAACCCTCTTTTTAATGGCAATACAATTACAGGAATTTTTACTGCAGGCAGTACGATGAAAGCAAGCCCTTCTGATTCTGCAATCATTAGAGTGACTGTTGACTTAAACAATCCAAATACTTTAACCACTTATCTTAATAGTGCAGTTGCAACTGCAACGGGAGCAATTTTTGCTAACAATGTAAGAGATTCTTCAGATAACCAGGCTTCATTAAATCCGGATATCAGCGGTACAGATGTGCCCGATACAAAAGGCGAAGCAGTTCCTACACCCATTACTCCAATTATGTGGCTATTGCTTGACAACGATATTACATCATTTACCGCCAAAGCTAATAACACTGGCCTTATTAATATTGAGTGGACACTTGCCAACCAGGCAGCAGGTACAATTACAACATTGCAAAGAAGTTTGGATGGCCTATCATTTGTGCCAATTGCAAATTTCAACAGCAACGGATTAATAAAGGAGAATTATTCTTATCGGGATCAAAGTGCTTCACCAGTTACATATTACAGGCTGCAAATTAAAAGCACAGGCAACGCATATATATACTCCCCTGTTCTTCGGGTTACCAACCAGGAAACAAATGAAAAGCTAACCATCCTGCCAAATCCTTTCCAGCAAACTTTGCATTTTATGTTTACGATGGATAAAACCGAAATAATTAAATATCGCTTAATGAACTTCTCTTCGGTAGAAATACAATCTGGTGAATTCATTGGTCACCCTGGTAGCAATTTATTCGTAATAGATGGATTAGATAAACTGCCTATGGGAAATTACATTTTGCTGGTTGCTTCAGGAAACAAGGTGTTTTCAAAAAAGGTATATAAAAATTAAATGTAAAAATCGGGAGTAATAATTATGTGGTTAGTACAAATCCAGGTATTACTAATATTTTTCTATAGAAAGCTAGAACTTCCGGGCATCATAAAAAAAGGTAATCTCTAATAAGATTACCTTTTTTATTTTTGCCACAATATTAGTAGTAGCGTTCTGTAAACAAACAAAGAATTTGTTAGCGGTAATTTATTTTGGATTGATGTATTCAAACTGTCCTTTTCTATTTCTTTTGCATGCTTGTATAAAGTTATACGCCAAAAAATGGTAAAGTAGTGAACCCATTTGTTCCACTTTGCTTCATTATGAAAATTCTCAAGCCTGACAAATACGGACATGTTGAATAGATAGGTATTCACTTTGTTTTCTCCCTGGCTTTAAATAGTTGATAACGTTTACGGCTTGCTACTGTGCCTCCATTTTATAATATCGGGCCTAGCAAAATAGCAATTTAAAGCCGAATACTTAACGTCAGCATCCGCCTTTACGTGGTGCTCGTTTATACATTATTTTACCATCTTGTTCTACATAGTCGCCCGATACTATTGGATATGCATACTTGGGCGCATGCATTACACTATGGCCTCTTATAATTATTTTGTCGTTAACTTTCAGGTTATGCAATTGCTGAAATTCATTAGCATTTTCCAGCCCAAAACTAAGAATATAATCATCCCCATTAATCCTTGCCATCACTCCGAAACCTAATCTTGAGCCTGGTGGAAGAGAAAGAGAGGTTACAATAGCTTCCATATTGCTAGAATCACTCGTATGCTTTCTTATTTTAGCAGCCCCGGCAAGCACTTTTTTACCTGCGGGAGACATTGTCCATTCTTTGTACTTTATACCATCAGGACTAGCCTCCCATTTTTCCCTTTCGGATTTCATTTCAGCAGCAGAGAGTGGCTTTGGGGTTGATTTTTTAGAAGTATCATTTTTAATTTCGCGGTTGGCAAATACCAGCCCGCTTATCGTAAGCAACAGTAAGATCAGCGAATAAATAACTTTTTTCATAATTTTTGTAAGTTAAATTTTTGTTTGCCGCAACGTCCCGTTCCGGAGAAGTTGCTGGATTTTTTTTTCAGCATCCACCCTTGCTGGGTATAGCATATATCACATTTCCTGAACCAAATAAATTGAAGACTTTACCATCTACAGAAGGAAGTAATAATTTCCATGTTTTTCCTTTGTCTGATGATTTGAAAATGCCCTGAGGATGAGTACAAAAAAGGTTTTCACCCACCTGGGTAATTGAAGTCGAGAAAGCTTTCACCTGGGGACGATCATTCCAGGTCCGCCATATTGAATCAATAACAATTTTGTCCTGATTATCGGCTCCACCCGACTGCCAGGTTATACCGCCATCGTAAGATGTATTTATTCCCATGGGATTTGACGCTGAAACAGAAGTCATAGCAGCGAATCCTCCTTTAATCTGTTTTACATCCAAAACCACATCACCCTCACTGGTCATATACGCCCAGGTTTCGCCATTATCGATCGATCTTATTATTCTTTTCATACCGATAGCTACTAGTACGCCATTCAACTCTGCCAAATGCCCTACATATCCTCCGGTATAAACTTGTTTCCAGGTTTTTCCATTATCAGCAGTTTTAAAAATACCACTGTTTGTGCCGATGAAAATGGTACCTCCGGCAGTTTCAAAAGTGCTCCGTACTCGTGGCTCAATAGAATTGTCGAATATCGGCGACCATACACTCGTTCCATTTTTTGTTTTCAAATTTATACTCCAATAATTGTAGGCAAATATCCCTGATTTACCGGGGGCAATGCTGCTATTTTTGTCAGGAAAAGTTTCTTTGGTCCAAAAAGGAGCTGTGGTATTTGCGGTATTCTGATAGAGTTCGCTCCCAACCTTTAAAAACAGTCCTTTATCATTTGCAAAAAAGCTATTTCCACGGATACTATCTTCCCGCAAATTTTCGGGAAGGCCTTTGCTGATGTCCTGCCAGGTTTGTCCGCCATCTATAGATTTAAAAACGATCTTTTTTTTCTCCCCTGCTTTCTTTTCTTTTAGTACAAAAGAATTTATTAGCAATAATACCAGGAGGGTGGCCGGAACAAACACAAATAATTTTTTCATTTTTTTAAATTTAATTGAACAATCGATTACATAATTTTGAAACAGCAAAAAAGAGTGTGAGAAAACGGTTACTTAATTTTTATATCCTGTCAAAATTGATTCAACAAAATTACTTGCTACCTTTCTGCGCCGTGGATTTGGATTGTAAATAAAAGTGTAACCTTTGTAAATAATACCTTGACACTATGTTTGATAGCGGAAATTTCCTGTTTGGGAAACGTAAGTACCTGACTGGATTTTTATTACTCCTGTTTATCTCTGTAATCTGCCTCGCTTTTAGAATGGCGGGCAGCGAGGATTTTGATATTGCAAGAAGGGAAATATTACTCCGCAGAGTAGGACATGAAATACTTCTGCAGTCGGGCGACAGTGTATCGCGGGTGCTTCCTGTAAAAAAGATCGCCGAAAATGAATACCAGATCAGTTTTGAAAATGCTTTTACTTTTCAACCTGGCGTGCTGGTAAACACTACTCAGCGTTTGCTGGGCAAAGATCCGCTGGCAAGTGATTATGTTGTTAATGTGATTAACTGTACCAATGCCAGTGTAGTGTATGGGTATGCCATATCAAAAAATAAGAAAGATGATATTGTGACCTGTATAGGAAGAAGGCAACCCGTCGCATGTTATATGATTAACATTAAATTTAAACCTGCGGGTATAACTACAGCAAAGAATGGATATTTTTTGGGCGCCTTGTTATTGGTAGCATTTGCCGGATTTATTTTTTTGAGACCTGTAAAGCCGCGGAAGACTTTACCAGAAATTCAGGATACAGAATTACCTGCCAGCCCGGATACGGATGTATTCACTTTGGGATCGATGTCGTTTGACGCAGCGGCCCGTAAGCTTATGATAGATGGAAAGACCATAGACTTAACAAAAACTGAAACCCGTGTACTACGCATTTTCGCGTTGTCTCCCAACGAGGCTATAGAGCGAAGCCGGCTGCAAAAAGAAATTTGGGAAGATGAAGGCGTTATAGTAGGCCGCAGTCTAGATATGTTCATATCAAAACTTAGAAAAAAACTTGAATTAGATCCGAATATCAACATTGTTGTTATTCGCGGTAAAGGATACAAGCTTGAAGTTAACGCTTAAGATATCTTAGTATTTCTATTCAGCCTAACCCTGCTATTAATAATGAAGTGAATACAATCTTGCAAAGTTTAAAAAAATAAATTGCAAAGCTTAAGGTATACAATGCCGGTGGTGCCGAAGTGTATAGTAAGCAGTTGCAATTGCAACCAGGTGCCAATGCAGAAAAATACAACCTTGCTGCAGACATGTATATTTAACTGCAGAATTACAGGATGGCACCAGGGTAACAGAAAAAATAACGGTGAATTAAATAATAGCATACATATAAAGCCACTAATAATTTAAATCAAACCATTCTCTATAGTATACCTACTGAAGTACATTATTTTTAAGTCCTGGTGATTTTCCAAACTAAATCGGATACTTGTATACTATGAAAATACTTACAAGGATAAAAAGTATTAGGATTATTGCGAGCAATACCCATTGAATATGTGGATGCATCAATAATCGCAATGATTCCGGTCGTTCTACTAATCCTTCTTTAGAAATTTCACGTTGATAAGGCAAAGATTCCAGGATTTTTGTTTTCTGGCTAATGATTTCCCTTAACCGCATTTCATCTGAATTAACATAGTCTTCAAGCAATTGTAAAGCAGCAGGTACAATTATACTAAGCAGGGTAATAATAGTAGCCGGTTGCACAGTGGCGTATAGCGATAATGATGTAGAAATAGTTTTTAGTTGCCCGTTAAAAATAGCATTAACCACGTCCCTGTCATATATTACACGTTGTGCATTCCCAGGCACATCATCAATATCGGCAAGAACGTCTTTGCTATTTGCGTACTGTATAAATGTTGAAATCTGGGAAGTCCTTGCTTTATTTAGTATAGCAGTTAGCGTAAATGGTAAAATGACAGATATGGCTCTTTGTAAAGGGGCTTCTTTTTCGTTACAATATACACCTGCGTTGCTTACAAATTTCCCTCCAAGCAATCCTTGCATGCATAATAGATAGTCAAATTGTAAGGTATTATTCAATAATTTTTCTTCATCAGGCATAGATTTCATTTAGGCTATCTGGTATTCATTATCACGATTGCTGTACCATTGCCAATTTTTGCTTTTAGGCTTGCAAATAAAATCACTTCCGGCATTTACTTCTACTATTGCTTCTTTCAATTCGTCACTGGACGCCATCATTGATACAAATCCTCTGGCACCCATTGCTATCATTTTATTTATTTCATACAGTTGTTTCTGGCACGAGACAATGACAACTTTTGAGGCTGGGAAATCCTGCGCTATTTTTTGAACCGATTTAATACAAACATCGAAATCATAATGGACAGAATATAAAACAATGTCCGGTTTGTAACGGTTTATAGTAGACAACGTATCGTTGTCAGTTCCACAACTTCCAACAATTGTGAAGCGGGTATCATGACGCAATTTCATAGCCCACCCTTCCCGGATCAACTTATAATCTTCAGCAATAAGCACGGTTATTTTTTTCATACAAATGGATATTGAAATGAATTAGGCGATACATAGTTAACTAACTTTTATATCCATTATTCTAAAAAGCCAATGTATTTGTGCCATGAATTGACATATATCAATTGTAAATAAAAACAATGACAGTAAACATTTTACCCTTGTAGTTATTCATTGACAAGCGAATTGCTGTATTTGATATATGTCAAATGCAACAACAATTTTTGGCAATACTTAATAAGGATTTGCTGCATTAACTGAACTTTGCTTTTTTATAACATATTATTAGAATAAAGCAACTATTTATTACTTTATCCAGTCTCTCATTATGTGAAATATGATACTTTAAAAGCATATGTATCATTCATAAAATAGTTGACAAATAAAACATGAATGCAGGAAAAAGATGAAATTTGGTTTGCCCGTGCTATCAAAATGGTCCAGACCAAATATTTTCGTTTGCAATCTGAAACGATCTTAGATATTAAATCTCATTGTGAGATAATAACAGCAAAGCAGGGTGAAATACTGGTAAAACAAAGCAACCGCTACAATAAAATATATTTCATTGTAGCAGGCGCTTTGCGTGTTTATTTTATACAAAAAGAAAAGCCCTTTACATTGGGCTTTGCGTTTGAAAATACATTTGTTGACTCAAGCAATTTGTTTTTTCATGACAGGTATACCGAAGTTTGCATTGATGCATTGGAAAATTCTATCCTAATAGGGATAGACAAGGAGAAAGTAAAAGCCTTATGCTCAAATTATCATGAAATAGAAACATTGAGTCTTTTAATTACTAATGAGCATTTACGCAGATATCAAAAACAAATGATGATTATGCTTTCAGAAAATGCGGCAGAACGGTATAAATCTTTGCTTGAGCTTTATCCTTTCTTATTAGAGAGGGTACCACTTCGTTATATTGCTTCCAACCTCGGCATCAGTTTTGAAACATTGAGCAGAATTAGAGGAAAGGAAAGAAAAGTTGAATAACATTAATACAATAACTTATCATCATTAGCATTAGAGGAAGACCCGTATAGACGAAATGCTGCTAAATCAAATCATTTTCTATTGCATACCTCGTGCATTCAGCGTTGGATGTCATGCTCATTTTCGCTAGTATCCTGGCCCTGTATGTACTAATAGTTGTAGGCCCAACACCTATCTCCTTTCCTATTTCAATAAGGCTTTTACCGAGTGCTATTTTTTTAAAGACCTCAAATTCCCGATCTGACAATTGTTCATGCAATTTCTTATCCTGTATATTACCAGATAAATCAGCTATCAATCTTTCTGTAAATTCCTGTGACGCATACTTTAATCCACGCAATATGAACCTTATTGCCCGAATTAATTCTTCAGCGGGTGCATTTTTAGTGAGATAACCAGCTGCTCCTGCTTTTAATATACGCATACCATATTGGTTTTCCGGATGAGCAGTCAAAACTAAAACAGGATACTTTGGAAATTCATCGAGGATTTGCTGAATAACTTCGAAACCCGGTTTGCCAGGCATTGTTATGTCAGTTATAATAATATCCCAGGGCCCGGATCTCGTGTTTTGTATTAATTCTTCACCATCTGAGCACTCTATTATTTCTGCAGTTGGAAACTCCTTCTGTATTATCTGCTTCAGGCCATGTCTTACTACGTTGTGGTCGTCAGCCATAAGCATTCTGAGCTTTTCCATATAAATAAATTTATAATATCTAAAGAAAATCTATGCTTTGTCCAGCAAAAATATTATTCCACAGAATAACCTGGAGCAATCTAAATAATTCCTGAAAGTACAATTATGTAGTGATAAAACTTTTAGCCTGTGGCGTTAATACTACACGAAACAATAATTTATTGACATTACTCATTTTATCGAAAATACGCAACCGTTTGCGGATATTTTCTATTTAATCGAATGATATATTTGGAGACAGGCCCATACAATACATACTGAATTATAGGCTTGCTGTTGAAACCAAAACTTTTTTTCAAGCTGTATTCGTAAAGTTTAAATTATTCACCAAAACCTAACTGCGATGAAGATTTTTTTAAAATTATCAAGACTTCTGTTTTGTATGACTGTGCTTATGTCATTCATAAAAGAAGCGAATGCACAAAAGATTATCAAAGGCTTGATTACAGATTCTTCCGGAAGCCCTTTAGCCGGTGTTACAGTATCTGTTAAAGGCTCAGACAAAGGGACCAATTCAGATGAAAAAGGAAATTTCTCGATTGCAATTCCTCCAGGTGCAACACTTGTTTTTACAAATGTTGGCTTTGTCCCAACGGAAATTAAAACTAGCAATAGCGATTTTATCAATATTCATCTTCAGCATGCTATTGCGTTAAACACAGAAGTTGTTGTTACAGCCCTGGGCATACGAAAAGAAAAAAGAAGCATAGGCTTTGCTACACAGGAAGTAAAGGGGGCCACACTTGAAAAAGCACGAGAACCAAATGTATTAAGCGGTCTTACCGGAAAGGTTGCAGGACTTACAATTTACAACTCGAGTACACTCTTTGAGAACCAGGCTATGTACTTGCGTGGTGCTTCAACATTATTAGTTGTTGATGGCATCGTAACACAGGGAGATTCGTGGAATTTAAATCCTGATGATATTGAAAATATTACCGTCCTTAAAAGCAACGCTGCAGCTTTATTGTATGGAAGTCCCGGAATAAATGGAGCCATACAAATTACCACTAAAAAAGGTAAAGCAGGTGGCAATGGAACAGAGATCTCAGTTAATCAAACTGTACAGTTTAAAGGAGGCGCATTAAATATACCTAAAGTACAAACGGAATACGGAATGGGATGGGATGGTTATTATGCATATATCGATGGACATGGCGGTGGGGGATGGTATGATAATTATGGCTATGTATGGGGCCCAAAGCTCAATCAAAAAGATCCAACAACAGCAAGTGGATGGATGGAAGTTCCCCAATATAACAGTCTTTATGATCCTAACCAGTTGTTTGAATTTCACCAGAGAGGCTTTACAGATTATAGTCATTACAAACCTATTCCCTGGATTACACGCAATACAAATAACCTTGGCACTTTTTTAAGAAATGAACTTTTAACTACAACCAATGTAAACATATCAGGCAAATCAGATAAAGCAGATTACCGTATTTCTGTGAGCCATATGTATCAAAAAGGGCAAGTTCCAAATACAAAAGTTAATTCAACAACATTAAATTTATCTGGAAGTGTAAAAGTTACTAACAGAATTAAAGCAGAAGCAAATATTTCATACAACAGGCAATATACTCCTAACTATCCCCAAACTGGCTATAGTCCTACCAACTATTTTTATAACATACTCCTCTGGATGGGCCCCGAAGTAAATGTAAACGATTTGCGCAATTATTGGCAACCCGGTAAAGAAGGCCAACAACAATTTACTTATAATTATAGCTGGTATAACAACCCCTGGCTGTTGGCGAATGAATACCTCCGCGGATATACAAACAATGTTGCTGTGGGCCAGGCAAGCATCAATTACGACATTACTAATGATTTGAATTTTACTGTACGCAGTGGTGGTACAATCAACAGTGCGTTCAGTGATTTAAAAACTCCTTATAGTTTTATCAATTATGGATCAAGCGCAGCACCATTTGGACAATACAGCCTTGGTACAAATAATAACTTGTTATTTGTAACTGATGCTATATTAACCTATAAAAAAAGCTTCCTAAAAAATTTTGGTGCTGTAGCCAGAATCGGGGCTTCAGACAGGTATTTAAATTCTACATGGCTTAATTCATCAACTTCTGGCGGATTACAAGTTCCAGGTACATACAATCTTGCTAACTCACGTAACCCTGCAACAACCTCCAACAAACTTTCAGAAAAAGAAGTTAAGAGTATATATGGATCCGCAGACATTTCCTATAAAAACATGGCGTACCTAAACGTAAGTTTGAGGAATGACTGGTCAAGCGCTTTACAAAAACCTTATAACTCATTTCTTTATCCATCTATGTCTTTAGGCCTTATCATTTCAGAAATGGTAAAATTCCCTGAGGTTATTTCATACACAAGAATTCGTGGTGCTTACGCTGATGTGTCATCGGATCCTGATCCCTATTTTACTACTCCAGTTTACAATAGCGGCACCAGGTGGAATGGCTCACCATCACTTAACCTGCCCGGAACAATTTATGATCCTGCTATTAAGCCCAACAGAACTATTTCAAGAGAAGTTGGCCTCGAAATGAAATTTTTGAAAAACAGGGTTGGTTTCGATGTTACTTATTTTAACTATCTGGATAAACAATCTATCAGGCAGGTACCCATCTCGCAAGCGTCTGGTTATACAAGCTTGTTGGTAAATGGCGATGTATACAACAGGAAAGGATTAGAAATAGTGTTAACCGGCTCACCAATAAGAACTAAAGATCTTAAATGGGATGTTACACTAAACTATGGAATGGTGAGAAACTATGTAAAGGAATTATATGGTGGATTAAAGCAAAGGGATATGATAAAAGTAGGCGACAGGATAAATGTTGATTGGAAAAACCAGGGATATAATTATTCTGGCTATGCCTGGGAGCGTTCTCCAGATGGAAAAATTGTATACGAGAACGGACAGGCGCAATATATTAATCAACAAGTGGTGCTTGGGCTGCAAGAACCTGATTGGCAATTTGGTTTTTCTAATAACGTGAGCTACAAAAATTTTAATCTGAGTTTCTCCTTCGACGGACGTGTTGATGGTGTAATGTACAATGGTGTAGAAGCTAAATTATATGAAGGTGGTCAGCATACTGCTACAGCAAACAAATACCGTGATGACTCTTATGCCGGCAAGAGTACTTATGTTGGCGATGGCGTAGTAGTAACCAGTGGCGCAGTTACTTATGATTTCCAGGGAAAAATTACAAGTGACACAAGAAAATTTGCGCCTAATACAACACCAGTAAAATATATTGACTGGGTATTTAATACCTATGTAAACGGTATAGATGATGCAGTTTTATACAAAAGAACATTTGTAAAACTTCGTGAGGTAGTGCTTTCTTATAATTTATCATCCAAATTATTAAGCAAAACTTTTATTAAATCAGCCAGTGCTTCTATTGTTGGTCGCAACCTGTTCTTGTTTACAAAAGTGCCTTTTATGGACCCCGATGGTTACTCAGGAACCACACTTGCAGAGCCAACTTACAGGAATATAGGTATCAACTTAAACCTGAAATTTTAATGTATAAAAAGGAAACTATGAAATATTCATATAAATTATTCACTCCATTTGCGTTTACAATCTTGCTAATCTTTTCGTGCAAAAAGCAGGAATATTACCAAATAAATCCTAACAGTCCGTCTGTAGGAACACCGGCTTTGTTACTAACTAATATACAGGTTTCATTATTTAATAGCTTATCGTTGGATGCCTCAGAAGCTGACCGTCATTTAACCTATTACTTAAGTCCAAGTGTAAATATTAATTACAACTGGACACGTTCTAATTTTAATAATTACGATCTTTTACGGCAAGTACAGGACCTTGATTCTGCAGCGGCAAAAACAGGCGAAACGAATTATAGGGCAATTGCAAAATTTTTTCGTGCAGTATGCTATACGCAGCTCACGGAAATATTTGGTGATATCCCTTATTCGGAAGCAATGAAAGCATTAAATGGAATCACCAAACCAAAATATGATGCACAAAAACAAGTCTACCTCGGCATCTTGAATGATCTTGAAACTGCCAACACTCAGCTAGACGCATCTAAAGGAACACTTGGCGGCGATATAATATTTGGCAGTAGTGCCAATCAAATACTTCAATGGAAAAAAATAATCAATGCTTATCATCTTCGGGTATTGATACATCTTTCCAAAAAAGAAGCTGACCTGGATCTAAATATCAAGCAGCAGTTTCAAACAATTGTAAGTTCGCCTGCCAAGTATCCATTACTCGCCTCTAATAGCGATAATTGTCAGTTGGTTTTTAATGTTTCGGTTAGCAGCAACTATTATCCAACTTATTTAAGTAATGATCTGCAAACTGGCATTTCTATGGAGAAAGGCTTCATAAAAATTTTAAAAGACAGGAACGATCCACGTTTGTACATTTTTGCAGAACCTTTTGGCAGTCAACCAGCCAATGTTCTTACAAGTTATGAAGGCGTTGATGCGGGTCTTGGTGTTTCAGCCCAGCAGAGTTCATCCGGAGCAGCTTCAAGAATAAAGAAAAGATATTGGAATGACCAGGTAAATGAGCCGCTTATATTTTTGAGTTATGCAGAACAGGAATTTTTGATTGCAGAAGCAATATCCCGCAATTGGGTTACTGGTTCTGGTACTGCAGATTTGCATTATAATAATGCCGTTACAGGCTCAATGAATTTCTATGGAATAAAAGGAACTGATATATCAACTTACCTACTGCAACCCAATGTAAAATACGATGCAGCAAATGCATTGTCTTTAATCATTACCCAAAAGTACATTTCCTTTTTTATGAATTCCGGTTGGGAAGCATTCTTAGAACAACGTCGTACTGGAATACCAGCACTTAGCGTTGGCCCAGCTACACAAAACGGCGGCCAGGTGCCCAAAAGATGGATGTACCCGCAAGGAGAGCTAACTAATAACGGCGACAATCTCTCAGCGGCGGTTCAAAGTCAATTCAGTGGTAGTGATAACATAAATGGTGTAATGTGGTTACTTAAATAGTTAAGCACTAAAACTGGGTTTTTAAAAAAGGCTGGCTATTCCTAGCCGGCTTTATTTATTTTATGCGAACATGAAAAAAGCATGGCTTACCAATTAATTCCATTTCATGAATAAAATATATTTCCTTATAACCTTATTGCTAACTGCAACCAGTCTTAAAGCGCAAACCCCTGCTTATTCTAATGGGTTTGACCAATTACCTGCAACCTATAAAATTACTATGGGTGTTAAACACAATAAGGCAATTGATCTTACAAATGATGCATCATATCGTGTACCATTGGTTCAAAATAATCCTTTACAGAATTATAGCGGAAGTTTTTCAGTATGTGCTTGGGTGAAGGCAGCAAAAAATGCAACAGGTGAATATGCTATACTAAGCTCAAAAGATTCAGGTGCTGACAATAAGCGTGGGTGGGAAATGGGTATGCAAGCGGGGGGTGCATGGTATTGCAAAATACAAGATGCCAACGCCTCGTACAACTACACTCCTACCTGGCCAAAACAAGGAATCAATAATGACAGATGGCACCAGTTGGGGTTCACTTTTGATACCGCAAAAAAAGAAGCAGCATTTTATTTTGATGGACTAAATGTGGCCATTATACATATGCCCGAGATATCAAAACTCATGTGCAGGA
This sequence comes from Chitinophagaceae bacterium, assembly GCA_044227095.1. GTDB lineage: Bacteria > Bacteroidota > Bacteroidia > Chitinophagales > Chitinophagaceae > JACMLD01. Next base: position 4,902,887 of record JBGAFV010000001.1, read on the forward strand.
AAATATTTACTGGCGGAATCATGTCAGGTTATATTGGCGAATGGGAAAGCTTTAATGGAAGCATTTGCGGTGTAAAAATATTTTCTTCCTTATTACCAGCAGATTTTTTTTTAAACGAATTTAATAGTGTAACTGGGTCAAAAATAAAAAATAAAACATTGGCCGTTGTGAATCACTTTACAGCCATGAATTATAATATTTTCCATGGAGGAAACGAAACAGGCAAAGAGATAGGTGTTCAGAGAATTATAAATGTTATCAAAGCTTCCAATGCAGATATCATTTCTATGGAAGAAACATATGGCTCCGGCCCCGCAATCGCAGATGCACTTGGGTATTATTTTTATTTGAGGAGTACTAATCTTGCCATTTTCAGCCGCTACCCTATTATATCTACATTACCTGGCGGCGTACCCTTTAATAATGGTGGGGCATTAATAGAAATGCCAGGTAAAAAAAAGATAGCCTTTTATACAAACTGGATTACTTACCCGGTGGATTATTGGGACCTGTTTGAAAAAAAACAACCTATCGACAGCGCATGGTGGTTTTCAGAACAAGACAAAGTGAACACACAGGCGATGCGCCACACGCTTGCATGCATCTCCAAATATACAGACCATGAAAAAGATATACCTGTAATTTTTTGCGGTGATTTAAACACAGGATCGCATCTTGATTGGGTTGAAGCAACCCGATCCTTAAATAATGGTTATGTAATGCCCTTTCCTACTACACAATTACTACTTGAGAATGGCTTTACAGATAGCTACAGAGCTATTCATCCGGATCCCTTAAAGGATCGGGGCATTACATGGAGTCCACAAGTAGCAAGCGACTTTAAAGATAGAATTGACTATATCTTTTATAAATCTGATAAAATAAAACCGGAAATGTCTGAAGTAATTACCAATTATCCTGTTCGTAGTCCATCAGACCATGCAGCAATAATTACAAAATTTTTCTGGATCAATTAAATAAATTTTTTAACAACTACTAATGAATAAAATGAAAAAAAAGAGAAGTTATTTTATTGCAGTTATTGCATTTGTCACAGTATCATTTGCGAGTTCATGTCACAAGGATAATAACAACCAGCCTGTAGACCAATCTTGTAACATTTCAACTACACCAGCAACTTTACCTTCAACTCAGACCATTAATTATACTGTTGCTATAACTGGTACCACTACTGTATCAACTGTTACCTATAAAGATGCAAGTGGCGCAGATGCAAAAGTTAATAACCCTGCTGTTCCATTTAGTGTTTCGGTAGATGGCCTTAAAAATGCTCCCATAGGAATAACAGTTACCGGAACAGCAGCCGCAGGAGGAAAAATAGTGGCAGGATATGTTTATGGATCGTCTAATAATATTGTTACATCATCAGTAGATTGTAGCCATTAAAAAATGATTGACACTATTTTTCAAATAAGGTTATATGTTGCAGCTGTAGTTAAGATATTTACCTTTTAATTCCTACATTTATTACTAAGTGTGTCTTAAAAGTTTGCTAACAATGTTGACCAACAGATTCAATTATTCAATTTTGACCATCCCTAATAAGAGGTTTGCATGGATATTTTTTTCGATTTTACTGCTTCAAAATTGTAACCGTGAATCTTCAAATCTTGAGCACCCTGAATATTTTAAACATATCCTGAAAATTGCAGACACACTCCATAGCAAGTATGCAGACGCTGCTATTTATACATTGGATTCAACACTTAGCCAGCTTCCTGGATTAACTGTTGGTGACAAGTACATAAAAGACAGTGTAAAAGTTGTTGTTTATTCATTTGTTAAAAACGATTATTTGAAAGCGCTGCAATATGCAGACAGTATGGTGTTGCTGGTAAAGGATAATTTGCAAGATGAAAAATATGCGGAGCGATATGTAAAGGCATTGTATGTAAAAGGCACGTGCTATGCTAATCTAAAAAATTATTACGAAGCCCTGTATTATTTCAAAATGGCTGAAAAAGAATCATTCAAGTATGTAAGAAACAAATGTAATGTTGCAGAATTTGGTGGCGTTTTTGCCCTACTGATGTTTAAGCAAGAAAAATATGCTGAAGCCGCACGGTATTTTTTACGACAGCATACAGAACTTGAATCTGGGTGCAGTACTGATAGCTACAGGCACATGAGAGATTTGGAAGCAAGTTATAATAACGCTGCAATTTCTTATCTCAAAGCAGGCATGCCTGATAGTGCTGCCTATTACCAGGAAAAGGCGCTTCAAATAATTACATTAAACGAAAAAAAATTTCCGGCTGATTCATTTAATATAGCCTATGCAAAAGCAGTTATCTATGGTGATCAGGCTGAAGTATTAGCATATGCAGGGAAATATGCAGCAGCAGAAACGTTATATATTAAAAGCATCAATGTTACCAGGAGTGCAGATATTTTATATACCCAAAACACACAGGTACGTCTGGCTGCTATGTACCTTGATAACAACCAATTTTCTTTTGCAGAAAATATGCTTAGCGATTTAAAAAAATCGCTGGATACCACAAGGGATAATGAGCATTACTTAATAAGCTGGTACAAGCTTAAAGCCCGGCTTTATACAAAACAAAATGAGCCGACTATAGCTAGCGGCTATTTAGAAAGATATCAATCGTTAAGCGATTCTGCAGCAGCAAGGGACAAGAAATTTTATGCTGAGGATATCGGAAAAGAATTTGAAAACCTGGAGCTAAAATTTTCAAATGAAGTATTGCAAAAAGAAAACAAACTTAAAAGTCTTTATCTGGCTATTGCAATAATAACGTTTAGCATGTTAGCGATTATAGCCATGTTGGTTTGGTATAATTCGAAAAAAACACGAAGACATTCTATTGAACTGCAATTAAGGAATGATGACACGCAAAAAGCTTTACAATCTCTTGAACTCAGCTACCGTGAAAATAACCGTATTATGTCTATAGTTGCACATGACCTTACAAATCCCGTTAGTGCAATAAAAAATCTTTCTACTGTGCTGCTTGCAACCGACCAGCCACCTAAAAACAAAGAGAATCTTGAACATATTAAAACCGCAAGTGACAATTCATTAGCGCTTATTAGTGAAATTTTACGCAATGAACGTCTTAATAAGAGTGAAAAAGATCTGGTGGATATGAAGCAGTTACTTGAATATTGCGTTGAATTACTTCAAACAGACGCATCCAAAAAAAACCAGCTATTAATCTTAAAAGCTGATGCTGCAAGATTATTGCTCGATAGAAAAAAATTCTGGCGGGTTATTAATAATATTATTGGTAACGCCATTAAATTTAGCCCGGAACATGGCAGAATAAATATCACACTCCAAAGGCAGAAAGATTGCGTATTGCTTTCTGTACAGGACAATGGAATCGGCATTCCGGAAAACATCCAGGAACAAATACTTTCTACAGAAAAAATTACTGGGACAGATGGAACGTTTGGCGAAAAATCACATGGACTAGGTCTTGTTAGTTCAAAAATGATTATTGAAGAACATAACGGCCGCTTGTGGTTCAACACCAAACAAGGTGTGGGTACTACTTTTTATGTAGAATTGCCATTTGCATAAGCATCATAAAAAAAATATGTTTGGCTGTCATCGTTTTTGAGTGAGCAGGTTTTGTAATTGCTCATTGAAAGGCTGAAGTTTTTTACCAAGTATTGCAAAAAATGTTTTATCAGACTTTAAAATTTTTTATTTATTTCTTGATAATTTTTTACTCCTAGTGAAATTAATTCTTTGCTAAAACTTATGATATTACTTCAACTCAGAAAATTGTATTGTTTATGCTGTCTTTTGTCTAAACCCAAGCATTGCTATCAAGTGTAAAAAATATATACAGCAGCCGGCTACTGGCCTCCAGTTGCTATTGAAAACAGATAGAAGTACAACGATTGAAATAATAATATTAGCGAATCCAAGTTCTCGCATAACAGACGAAACTGGTGTAAGGCGAACTCGTTTTATACCATTGACAAGTAGCCTCACCCCCGCTGCCCAGAAAATAAACCACGTTCCAATCAATCCAGGATCAGCAGGAATATTTTTGACAAACACTTCCACACCTACAGATGTTACGGGTAAAATGATAAAAAGCAAAATATTAAGCAGCCGCTTGTTGCGACCAACTACATTATTAAGTTGAATCATCTGCCAATCTTATAAAATAAACTTTTCGTTCCTCTCCTTTAAAAAGATCCGTACAATCGATAGCCTTCTCGAATGCACTTCAATTATTTTCAACCTCGTTTTCACTAAGTTTTGCTACAAGAAATTTTCCCCTTTTCGTTTTCAGATTAAACAGCTCATAACCTATCCCGCCATATAACCGAAGGCAATCTTTCTTTTATTTTTTGATGAAATGCTTCTTTATCCTGTTCGGTAAAAAAACTGATGTGAATAATGATATGCTCGTCTATCTCTTTTTCTTTTACTAACCTCAACTCGCATATTGCAATTACTCCCTGGAGAATATCATAACTGGTAAAGTCGCTGTCAGCGATTGTACAATATAGATTTGGCATAGGTTGCTATTCGGGCCACAATTACGGACTCTGCGATTGTTTTATTGTAAAATGCTGCCTGCATTACTGCCAATTTACTGTTAACATCGGCTTATCTTATCTTGATTATACAACCTGCCTATAACGCCAATGGACAATTGATTTGCTTTTGGAGAAACCAGGGATTTAAGCAGCTTGCATCCATCGCACACAAAAATAATCCTGTCATTCCCGCTCCACATCAATAATTTACCTACATTTAGGAAAATATTATTTCATGAAACAATACCAGTTGGGCGAATTTGAGGAAATCGTACTGCTTACAGTTGGTATTTTGGATAAGGACGCTTACTCCGTTGCTATCAAAACAGAAATTGAAAACCGGTTATCCCGTGGCGTTAGTATCGGCGCTTTGCATACGGCACTGCTTCGCCTGGAGAACAAAGGTTACCTGCGTTCATTTAATGGCGACGCAACCCAGGAACGGGCAGGCAGGCCAAAAAAATATTTTGAAATCACCGCTCATGGCAGGGCGGCAATGGCGTACAGCAAAGACACACGTGATAGTCTCTGGCTTGCGTTACCAAAAAATATTAGTGGTTTAAAAAAACGCGGCATATGAAAAACGCCCCTCGCCCACCGCGGCTGTTTCATCGTTTCTTTCGCTGGTATTGCAAACAGGAATTAAGAGATGCCATTGAAGGGGATTTGCTTGAGCTTTATCACCAGCGGCTGGAACAATATGGAAAGATTAAAGCCGGCTGGCGTTTTATCATAGATACGCTTACGCTTTTTCGCCCCGGTATTATAAAAGGTATTTCAAAACAGGCAAATTTAAAACCAAATCTTATGTTCAGAAACCATTTCATTATTGCATGGCGCAGCATGTTGCGCAATAAGTTTACCAGTCTTATTAATGTATCCGGACTTACCATTGCTGTTACAGCTGTGCTGTTTATTGTACTTTATATCCACGATGAAAAACAGTATGATACTTTTTTGAAAGACGCCAATCACATCTTCCAGGTGAATATGACTGTTACTGACAAAGGCATTACTTCCACAACTGGTGGTAATACTGCACCCGCTGTAACGCCAACCATGCTATCCATGTACCCGGAAATAGAAAGTTATACCCGCATTTACAGGCCGGGCGATGTAATGGTTCGCTATGAAGAAAACAATAACCCACGTGCTTATTTTACAGAGCCGCATGTTTGGGCAGTTGATTCCAACTTCCTGGACATATTCAGTTATCCATTTGCAGAGGGTAATGCGCAAACATGTTTGCAGAAAACCGGCGACGTGGTCATCACAGCATCTATAGCCAAAAAATATTTTGGTACCGAAAATGCAATTGGCAAAATATTATTGTTTGATACCGCCAAAAAACCATTTGTTGTAGCAGCAGTGCTGAAAGATTTACCTGCCCAATCCACTTTCCAGTTTGATATGCTTGTGCGCATTGGCGCATATGCAGAGGTTAAAAAAAGAAGCTGGAACTGGTTCTGGTTGCAGGTGAATTCATACGTAAAGCTAAATCCGCAAACAGGTGTTGATAAATCATCTATCGCAAAGCTGAACCAAAAGTTCTCCGCTATGGTAAAGGAACATACGTTTAGTTCAAAATACGGTCAATCATACGAAGAATTTACAAAAAACGGCGGCCGGTTAGAATATAGCTTGTTCCCATTCAGCGATGTTCACCTGCATGCATTACCGTTGGATGTAAGAGCCAGGCTGACAGGCTTAAGCGATGTAAAATACATTTATATCTTTTCCGCAATCGGCATATTCATTGTGCTGCTCGCATGTGTTAATTTTATGAACCTCTCTACGGCGCAATCAACAGTTCGTGCCAAAGAAGTTGGTATCCGCAAAGTCCTTGGCTCTGCTAAAAAGCAACTGGTTACGCAGTTCTTATCAGAAGCTATTTTGTATAGCGTATTGTCAACAGTAATTGCTATTATACTATCGTGCATTTTATTGCCGGCCTTTAATCTGTTATCCGGAAAATCTATTGCTTACAGTGCATTGTTTTCTGGCAACACTATGGCAGTAGCGGGTGGACTTAGTTTACTGGTGGGATTAATGGCTGGCCTCTACCCTGCTTTTTATCTTACTGCTTTCAACCCCATACAAGTGCTGAAAGGTGTGTTTGTTTTCAATAACAAAATCAGCCAGGGTTTTATTCGCAATGGCCTGGTCACTTTTCAATTTACAGTATCAATTGTATTAATCATTTGCACCCTTATTGTTTTCCAGCAACTGAAATACACAAGGGAAAAAGATATGGGGCTCGATAAAACACATGTTGTTGAAATTGCCAACACCGCACGCCTGGGCAATAGTGAAGAAACATTCCGGCTTGCACTCAGTAAACTATCTGGCGTTGTAGCAGCTTCACGTTCTGGCAGTATTCCTACAAAGAATAATTTTGGCGACGGTTACAATCCTGAAAGAACAGAAAACGATCAACCAATTATAAGTGACATAGGGATGTCTTCTTTTATGGTTGATGAATATTTTATTCCTGCCCTCCAGATTAAAGTATTAAAGGGCCGTAATTTTTCGCAGTCGTTTAATGATTCCGCATCTGTTATTATCAATGAAACTGCTGCTGCAAAAATTGGCTGGAAAGATCCTGTAGGAAAATACCTCAACTATCCCGGTAACGATCAAAAATTTAAAGTGGTTGGGGTTATCAAAGATTTCAATATATCTTCATTGCACGACGTTGTTGAACCTTTTGCACTGTTCCATAATTCTTCTCATACTTACTATGTAAACTCTTCTTATGTGTCGGTACGTCTGGCAGCGGGCAATCCCACCGAGTACCTGCATGCTATTGAAAAAACCTGGCAACAGTTTGCTCCGGGCATGCCGTTCGACTATAGTTTTTTGGATGCAGAGTTTGATAACCTTTATCGCAGTGAGCAGCGCATGAGCCAATTGTTTAGTGTGATGACTTTCCTGTCATTATTTGTATCCTGTCTTGGTTTATTTGGGCTCTCGCTATTTACTGCTGCCCGGCGGCGTAAAGAAATTGGTGTGCGCAAAGTGCTGGGTGCTTCAGTACAAACTGTTGTTATTTTATTGTCGAGGGATTTTTTGAAGCTGGTAGCGCTTTCGTCCATTATCGCATTCCCTATAGCATGGCTGGCAATGCACAGCTGGCTGCAGGATTTCGCTTACAGGATTACCATCAGTTGGACAGTTTTTTTAGTGGCGGCCTTGTTAGCATTGGTAATTGCATTGCTGGTAATCAGTTTTCAATCCATCAGGGCCGCAAGGGCCAACCCGGTAAAGGCTTTGCGAACAGAATAATAGGATGGTAATTTATTCTGCTTAGCATGCCCCTGTATAAAAAACAAGAGGTTACCACAATAGTAACCTCCTGTTAAAACAGTTTTAAACTGTTCGGGTATAAAACCAGTAATGAAGTAACTCTGCTGCGTTTAGCGCTTAACAATTACCTGCAAAAAAGTAGCGGGGATAGAAGTGCTGTTACTTTCTATACTTTTGTTTTTACTATTGAACAATACTTCGAGTTCATTTTGCAATTCTGATGCTTTACCATTTTTTTCTGCCGCTTCAAATGCATTCATGGTGGGGCCATAATAGTTTTTAAATACCCTCACCAATTCTGATGCTGAATAGGGCGCATTAAACGTAAACGTTTCTCTGGAGAAGGAGATATTTTCTTTTGGTATTCCTGCAGCAACAAAACGATCTGTTACGTGTTCTTCTACACCCCACAACATTGGGCTGATAAAACCTTCTGGTGGCGCAGGCGTATAAGCTGAGCTGATTTTTAAAATTTGTGCTACCAGTGTTGGGTCGCCTGGTATCCAGTTGCCCATAATAATTTTACCGCCGGGTTTTGTTACACGCACCATTTCTTTGGCCACATCAAAAGGCTTCGGGGCAAACATGGCTCCAAAGATGCTTACAACAAGGTCGAAGGAACTATCTTTTAATTCGTACAAACCGGTGGCATCGCCTTCCTGGAAAGTGCAATTGGTAAGTCCTTCTTTTTTTGCCCTGGCATTGCCTGCTGCTACCAGGTTTGCTGCGATGTCAACACCGGTAACAGTGGCCCCAAGTTTTGCTTCCGGAATAGCTGTAGTGCCATCACCACAACCAAGATCCAGCACATTCATAGATTTGGTAATACCCCATGTAGCTACCAATGCCTGCCCGCTTTCACGCATGGTATCTGCTATCCGTGTAAAATCCCCTTTTTCCCATAATGCTTTGTTTGGATTGATTAATACATTACCCTGGTTCATTTTATTAATTTTTTTTCTTAAGAAATAATTTGAAATGCAATTCTACACACGAATTTATAAGAAATGATGACTGCAGAGCCCAGTATCATGCCTAAAAAGTCCAGATTTCGGGTTTATGCATTATTGATTAATTTTAGGGTTGCTTTATTTTTTAGCGATACATCCATCTGCACATGGTTAATTTTTATGAACAGGTTTTAACGCATCCCGAGTACTACAGGCAATTTACCTGTGGTACATCACTGATAACGGTTTTCAACTGCCCTATGGAAGCAAGGCTGATGAAAACCCGTTTTGCTGATTTGTGGACACAACACAACTACCTCTTTTATGTAATAGACGGAAGAAAAATATGGCATACCCCAAAAGGTATTTACGATATACAAAAAGAGAGTTGTGTATTTGTAAAGAAAGGTGGCTTTATTCTTGAACAACTTGCTGATACCGGTTTTTGCGTGGTATTATTTTTTATACCCGATGAATTTATTATTGAGACGCTGCAGGCAAAATCAAATAATTTACGGCAATACTGCGAAGAATTTGACCCCGTGATGATGGTAAATTCCAGCGAAACACTGGCCGGTTTTTTTCATTCCATGTCTTCTTATTTTGCAGAAACACAGGAGCCGGATCCTTCGCTGCTTGAATTGAAATTTAAAGAACTAATCCTCACCATTGCCAATAACCCGCAAAATACAGAGTTGTTTTCTTATTTCTGCTCGCTGCTGCATGATGCCAAATCAACATCGCTTAAACGGGTGATGGAAGACAATTACTGTTACAATCTCACTTTGCAGCAATATGCAGAACTCAGCAACCGCAGTCTTTCTGCTTTTAAAAGAGATTTTCAAAAGTTATACAATTCAAACCCCGGCAAATGGTTGCTGGAAAAAAGATTGCTGCATGCCAGACAGCTCCTCGTTAATTTAAACAAATCTATTACTGACGCTGCATTTGAAAGTGGGTTTGAAAACAATTCGCATTTCAGCCGTTCGTTTAAAAAAAGATTTGGTGTGGCGCCGTCTGCTGTGCAGCAGAAGGCAACAACGGGTTCTGTTTAAATTAGAGGGCAATTCAAACTAGCCGTCGTCTTACTCGGTAAAATACTAAGAAGTAATTGCATTGCTGGCAACCGGTTTTCAATCCATACGGCAACAAGGGCAAACCCGGTAAAGGATTTGCGAACAGAAAAATCCACCGCATTGTATAAAATAAAAAACTGAAGTAGCTAGAATAAATTTTTGACTACTTCAGTTTACTAAATTTCTAAGGCAAGACCTTACTAGTTACCAGGCTTCTGCAAAGATTCCAATACCCTGTCAAGGCTGAAGCTTCCAACTTTCTGGCGTTGCGGGTAATCTTTGAAAGTAGAGAGAAACTGTCCGATATACTGCTGAGCGGGAACCATCAAATAAGCATGATCCATCAGCCAGTGGCTGTAATCATCCGCATCGTGTTCTGCCCTTTCAAAAGGATCTGCTTGTAAATCTACTACTAATGGAACACGCAATTCCGTCCAGGGACGCTGCCATACAGCAAGGCCGTGGTGCTCCTGTATCTGGAAACTTAATTTCCAGCGGCCATATCTTAGCGCAACAAGGTTTCCATCATCATTGAAATAGAAAAACTCTTTACGTGGATCTGTAGTAGTTTCTCCTGTAAGCAATGGCATGATGTTATAACCATCTATATGCACTTTAAAATTTTTATTGCCTGCAGCATAGCCAGTTAATAATTTTTCTTTTACGTCTGGCGCACCGGCTGCGGCCAGTAATGTAGGCAACCAGTCTTCTGCAGATATAATATCATTGCTGATTTGATTTGGTTTAATATGCCCGGGCCAGCGCACAACGCAAGGAACCCTGAAACCACCTTCCCATCCGGTTGCTTTTTCTCCCCTGAATGGCGTCATACCACCATCAGGCCAAAACATTACTTCTGCCCCGTTGTCTGTGGAATAGATAACAATAGTGTTATCAGTTATTTTCAAATCATCAAGTTGCTTTAATAATTCACCTACCATACCATCATGTTCTGCCATACCATCAGCATACAAACCATTACCTGTTTTGCCTTTCGACTTATCACTAAGGTGTGTCCACACATGCATGCGGGTAGCATTGTACCAAACAAAGAAGGGCTTATCTGCTTTTACTGACTTATCAATAAACCCTTTGGCAGCAGTTAAAAATTCTCCATCAACTGTTTCCATTCTTTTTCTTGTAAGTGCGCCGGTATTTTCAATTTTTTGTGTACCATCGGCGTTTGCCCATGTATGCAAAACACCACGTGGCCCGTATTTTTTTACAAATGCAGGGTCTTTTGGATAATCTTCATTTTCTGGTTCTTCTTCTGCATTTAAGTGATAAAGATTTCCAAAGAATTCATCAAAACCATGATTGGTAGGTATCATTTCATCCAGATCACCCAAATGGTTTTTTCCAAACTGACCTGTTGCATAACCCAATGGTTTTAATAGTTCGGCAATAGTAGGATCTTCTTTCTGCAGCCCTTCTTTTGCACCGGGCAATCCCACTTTTAATAAGCCGGTACGATAAGGAGATTGTCCGCAAAGAAATGCGGCACGGCCAGCAGTACAGCTTTGCTGAGAATAATAATCGGTAAAGCGGATGCCTTCTGCGCCAATACGGTCGATGTTAGGTGTTTTATAACCCATCATTCCCTGGTTATAAGCGCTTACATTAAACCAACCAATGTCATCGCCAAAAATTACAAGAATATTTGGCTTTCCAGGTTTTGCTGACGTTGCAGTTGCTGCTGATGCTGGAGCTTTTGAAGTTTTTTTTGTTTTCGATTGTTGCGCATTAGTTGTAAAAGCTAAAGCTATCAGCAATAGCATGGCAACAAAAACCTGGCTGATCTTTTTTGTCATAAGTTGAGTTTGGGTTAATTAAGGAGGAAATCCGCTCAAAGCTACAGAGCGGGATGCGTAAGACTGAAAATAAAAAGCAAAGCCAGAATTAATTCTACAATTCTTAATATAGAAACAAACTGAGTCCGATGAAACGTGGGTGACAAATTTTTAGATCTTGCTTTTAGTATCAGCAAAAAATGGTTACAGATTTCTACAGGATTACAATTATTTTTTTTCGAACCTAATTAAATTTTCGGGCTGAACGAACACTAAGTACTTTATCCTACGATCGTGAATTATGAAATTCAATTTTATAGGGTTAGCCAAATCTGTAGATTCGTTAAACTGAAATAAAGAATGCGAGAATTTAATACTTAAATATACCGTGTCATTGTACAATAGAACAAATGGCTCCAAAGTTGCATTTGTTCCTTTTCCTGCTGCGGCGTAAATGTACATAGTCGAGAAAATACTTTCTTCGTTTATTTTACTCTCCAGCAGGCATTCACGATTCTCAATGCCCATACTATCGATTGCCCTGTAAAGAATATTTTTCTGGAATTCCTTTGGATGCCGAGCTTCCTCTGAAGTAATTACACTATAACTAAATTCATATTTTCTTCCACAAGAATAGAATAATAGTATAATTAAAAGATATCGCATTGTTATTTCTTTAACTCGAATTAAATATAAGCAGGCAAAACATCTATCAAAGATTACCTTTGAAAAGAAAGTTAAATCCTCTTATGCTTAGCGCACTTATTTCTTGTGTAAATATAGTCGCTTAAAATATAAGCAACTTCGGTTCTTGCAGATTTCTATTAAAAGAAAAAACATTAACTGCAACACCCCTCACTGGCGCAAGTATGCAGCCGTACCTGTGCATTGGCGTACTTGTGCCTAAAATTATAAAACCTGCCGCAGGCTACTATTATTTTAAGTTACATACTTAGGTAGTTGGGGGGATGTAGCCATTCCATAGTTTAATAGTTAAATCAAATCTATTTTGGGCGGCTTTAGATAGCTTATTTATAAAAAAATTATACTCGACATCTGTAGTATCATAAATACCAAGAAAAAATTCTGACATACACGCTAATACGGTATTATCATTATTATCCTTAGTATAATCTTCCATATCGTTTATCAATTTCACAAAGACATCTAACTTGATACAATTGGAATTATTTATCGCTTCTATTAAATCGATTGTTAAGAAGCTAAAGATTACGGTTGGAAGATCATTCATTTCTGCAGTAATAACAAAATCTGGAAACCTATTCTTGACTTCTTTAATTATACCAAAATTATCCTTCATAAAATAATTTTAAGCAGATTTGGCTACAACTGCTAGTTTATTAAACCCTACTGGCTCAAGTATGCAGCCGGGCCAGCGCATTGGCGTACTTGTGCCTAAAATTATTAAACCTGCCGCTAATGCTACTGGTTTTGATTTGTTTGTTTCTATGCGGGTATATTTGTCTGGTCCTTACGGGAAGAAAGCATATGAACAAAAGCCACAGCAAAATTGATCGGCTTGTGCAGTTGTGCTGTACGCAGACAAACAGAATAAAATCTGCGTAAACACTTAGCTTCCTGCGGAACTGTCTGGCAGATAACCTTTAACGCCAGGCTTTACAATCGCCTGCGCAGTTGCGCATTTACTATAAGAAAGTCAGGAGTTCGTCAACTCTTCCCTTTTTTTGATGCAAAAAGTTCCGGAATAACATGATTTTTCCCTTTTTTGAAGGCAAAAAAGTCAGGAGTTCACGAACTCTTCCCTTTTTTTGATGCAAAAAGTTCCGGAATAATATGATTTTTCCCTTTTTTGAAGGTAAAAAAGTCAGGAGTTCACGAACTCTTCCCTTTTTTTGATGTGAAAAGTTCCGGAATAAGATGATTTTTCCCTTTTTTGAAGGCAAAAAAGTCAGGAGTTCATGAACTCTTCCCTTTTTTTGATGCGAAAAGTTCCGGAATAAGATGATTTTTCCCTTTTTTGAAGGCAAAAAAGTCAGGAGTTCACGAACTCTAGCCCTTTCTTTGCGTAAGTTGTTATAAAAGCTGTTACCGTACGCACAGTTGTGGGTGCTTTTTTAAATGCATTAAAAAGGCAAGTCTTTGATGATGCAGGCACAATACAACAAATGCACAAAAGCCGAACACTAATCTTGCGCCAGGCTACTGTTATTATAAGTTACATACTTAAGCCAGTTGAGGATAAAACCTTTAGCAAAACCACAGTTTTTATTCGTGAGTTATTCTTATTGAAAGCACAAGCTTGGACAACGCTCTTTAGCTGCACTACTAACTTTTTCAAGACTTTTATTATTTAAATTATATCGTTAGCCCGAACTTTAAAAGTATTCAAAATTAAGAAAGATGAATGGCACACAAAAAACATCGTTTCTTTTACTTCTTCACACAAATTTATATATCTTCTACTATTTAAGATCAGGACTATATGATAAATCTTGCAAATTCAATATAAGCTTAAGTAAATTTTTATTGCTTGAACCTACAAAAGAAGATCTTAGAAAATATTTGTCAAAAATAATTTGTCTATCTATTTTAACAATTAAATAGACAACATTATCATGACTGAGATTTTGCTCGTTAGGTCTAAGTGAATTTTCCAAAAATAATTTTGGGTTATAAAAAAAACCTTTCAAGAATTTAACAGTCTCTATCGAGACCTTTTGATTATGCCTTTGTTGAGAGGAACCGAATTGTAAAAATAGGCCAGTTGCTTTAAGTTGATCAGAATTCATTACAATTTTGCAACCAGACGCACTTTTGTTCATAAAGCCAGAATTAAAAAAAAGCAATTCATAAGTATTTAAACTATTTAGCAACTCTTCTTTCGTACTATCAATAGACTGCTTAAGTGAACTTTTTTCAAAATCTACAATATATGTATCTTGAGCATTTAGAATCACTATTTGTAAAACTAAAAATTTAGAAAAAATGACTGTTTTAAAAAAATTCTTCATTGGCCTTTTTTAAATTAGAATGCCCCCCACTGGCGCAAGTATGCATCCGGGCCCAGCGCATTAGCGTACTTGCGCCTAAAATTATAAAACCTGTAGCAAACGCCAAAGGTTTTATTTCATTGCTGTTATTGCAGGCACTACTTCTCCCGTCTTTACGAGAAGCATGGCCAACATGCTTTACCCGCCCTACCAAGATTGCACCAGTTTCTTGATCAATCACTCAACATCTTTGTTTTATTGAACTTAATTTGATCTTGCTAGAAACTTAACCACTAAGATTATTTCTATTTTCTAAATATTTTTGAATATAATAACTTATGTCATGGCCAGTGCCAGTTAAATGAACAGTTTTATTATACTTATCAACAATTATTGGAGCATTCCCTCCTACCAAAAATTGCACATCTCCTGTTAAAACATATTCTTTCGATTGATAAAAAAATACCCAGCCACATTTGAAAGCCCGGGTTTCATTCTCAAGCAATGCAAGCTCTACATTTGACATCTTTTGGATTTCACGCAGTTGCTCCAAGGCTAGAAGTTTTGCATCTTCTATAGTAATCATAACTTGATCTTATTTTTCTGTTGTTTTGATAAACAATAAATCTTTATAAGACGATACTTCAGAGTAATTCAATACTGCATAACCACTTTTCTGAAAATCGAGAAAAGGGACAATTAATCCTGCAGTAAAAGGGAATTATTTTGCAAGAAAAATCTATACACTTTTCCTTAATAGGGTGGCATTCGAAATTGAAATTCACTATTAATTAAATCCAAAATATTAAAAAAGTTGTCGACTTGCGAAATACCTTTACAACCGCCTGGATTCGAATAAGTATAAAATCTATAGCTATGTTTATTTGCAATTTCAACCATATAACAATCCCCATCTGAGACAGTGCAATAATTAATTATATTATTGCAATCTGGTAATGTCAATATTTTAAAATCATACAATCTTTTTGTAAAAGCTTCCCACCCAGACTTAGGCTCTTTCTTGAAAAAAATTTTGGAAATTGATGCTGGAACATAAATTGAAGTATCAAATTCATAATTTAAATTGTAAAAAAATGCAGTCCATTGATGTTTATTATTTTTAAAAACTGCGAGTTCTCCTTCTTTTTGCATTGCGGTGTAATGCCATAGTCTAATTTGCAAAGAATCAAAGCCTTCATTTAAGGAATCAATCTTAAGTCCTTTTTCAAATTCTTTAACTAACAAATAGTAAGGTAATACCTTGCCGTTTTTAAGCTTTGGGATCTCTTGTGTTACTGTACTATCCTTTTCTTTTAAATCCTTCTTTTGTGTATTACAATCACAAAAAATAAAAGATAAAATTATTGTCAATGATAGAAAATACGATCTCATCCAATGTTTAATTAATTATTTATTAAAATTTTCAGAACGTATAGGCCTTTCGCCCCCACCGGCACAAGTATAAATTTAATTTATTAACGTCACTTTTTTTTCTTCGCCGCCTTCGCCCTTGCGTTGAAGTCTAACGCAAGTTTAATCCAGTACTCAAACTCTTTTTTTGATTTTATCGCTTCAGGATGAACGTAACAATATCCGTTTAATACCTTACCCCGCATTATCATTGACCTAAACCCGTTTTTCTCTGCAACAACATCCTGCAGGGCAGGATCAAAACGGCACATCATTTCTTCACCACTTACACTCACACACATTTTACCATTCACCATAAAAGTGAGGCCGCGGAACATTTTCTTTTCTTCCACATGCGGAAGATGAGCCAACCCTTCACGGATCCTTGCTGCTAATTTCTCATTGTATGCCATCGCTATTATTATAGAGTATTATTAAATCAACAGGTAACTATACTACATATTGCTGAAGCAAAGCTTCTCCCAAAGTTAACCAATCATATACCGGTGCAGCAATACCAGCATGTACGCCAATTTGCGAATAAATCTCTTCAGCAGTTTTTCCCTGCATGCGAAGATATTGTATAGAAGTTGCCCCGGCAGATTTAGATAGCTTTTCGCCGCCGGCTTCTGCCAATAATGGATGATGAAAGAAAATAGCATTCATAAAAGTAGTTTTCCCCAGTTGCATAGAAAGAAAATGTTGCGCCAGTGTAGATGACCAGAGATCCTCCCCCCTTACAATACAATCAACACCATAATACATATCATCCAGCAAAGAACTTAACTGGTATGCCGGAAACCCGTCTTTCCTTCTTACAACAAAGTATTGCATTGTTTCCGGCAAACTGGCATCAGTAATTGCGCCATCAATATTTTTTATGTTAAGGGCTGCTTCAACATTTGTATACAGTCGCCAGTTGTATTTATCATTATCCAGTGAAAGATTTTTGTTACAGCATTCACCTTCATAAATCCCTTCGGGGTTATTCCTGCTTAACTGTGCCCTTGAACAATCGCAGGCAAATACAGATTTACTATCGGCAAGTTTTATCAATGCGGCGCGGTAAATATGCAAGCGGTGCATTTGCGAATACTGCTTTTCAAATTCATCTGCATTCCGGGGGCCTTCATGCCACGGAATTTGAAGGAAGCGAAGTGTATCAAAAATATCCTGCACATAAGCGACGTGTGTACGTTCCCTGTCAAGATCATCTATACGGAGCAATATTGCAGCATTGGCCTTATGCGCAAGGGTTGCTGTTATACTAAAAGACAAAATATTGCCTATGTGCAAAAAACCACTAGGCGTTGGTGCTATTCTTGTGCGGTTAAAAGATAAACTATTCAACATTTAACTTCTTAAAATAAACCGATCATAATAATGTCTTACATTCTCTTAATACTGAAAATGATAAACGCCTGGCAAAAGTGTTTGCTTTTTGCCAGTCTGCTGCATAAGCGTGGCTGAACTATTTGCAGGCACCGTTACATCATAATTAATTGTAGCACCATTTCTTTTCCATGAAGAAATAATGGTTCCATACGGACCAGCATGTTCGCAATAAAATGAATTGAGCCCTTCTACAAAATGTGGTTCAAGCAAAACATTCTTAAAACCCGGTGTAGAAGGATCTGGTTTTATGCCTCCCAATGCTTTATAAAACCATGCGCTGATTTCACCAAACATAATATGGTTCATAGAAATGTCTGACTGTGCATCAATAGGCCAGTTCTCATAGAGCGTTGTTGCACCATTGGCTATCCAATAGCCCCAGGAAGGATATGTTGTTTTAGAAGCAAGCTGATAGGCAAGATCTGCATACCCATTTTCAGACAAGGCATTTAAAATAGCTTTTGTACCAAGCAGTCCTACATCAAGCCCATCACGGTTTACTTTTTTTGCAAGCAAATCTGCTACAAATTTTATTTTGCTTTCAGGAACCAGTTTCCAGAACAAAGAAACTGCAAGCGCAGTTTGTGTTGATGAATCTGTATAACTGTATTTAGCGTTAAATGCATTTTTTATTTTTTCTGCAAGCGCTTTGTATTTGTTATAATCGCCTGTTTTTCCAAACAATTTTGCCGCATTAGAAAGAATTACTGCATCGGTATAATAATAACAGGTAGAAGTAAGGTTAACAGGTGTTTTTGATTTTATAGGAATCCAGTCGCCCAATCCCCATTCGCAAATACCCGAAGGATATAGATCGTTAATGTGATCTACATAACGTTTGATATGCTCATAGTTGTCAGACAAACATTTTGAATCGCCATAAAACATATACAGGTTCCAGGGAATGATAGCAATTGTGGAAGTCCAGTCGGGGCCATTACCCCATTCGTAACCCCAGCCACCTGTAGGCACAATAGAAGGCAATACACCATTGGGCTGTTGTTCATCACGATGATCCGCCATCCACTTTTCATATACAGTGATGGCATCAAAATTATAAAGGCCTGTTTCAATATTTATTTGTGCGTCGCCTGTCCAGCCATTTTTTTCGCGTTGCGGACAATCGGTAGGATAGCCAAAAAGATTGGATAAATAGGAATGGTTTGCTGCAAGCCAGATTTTATTAACCACTTCATTGCTGCTTTGTATTTTTCCAACCGGCGAAACATCAGAATGCATAAAATATGCATTCATACCATCTACAGTTATTTTTTTATTGCTGGTTACTTCTGCATACTGAAAACCTTTGTAATTAAACTTTGGTGAAAAGGTTTCCTTACCCTCCCCTTTTAAAATATAAATATCTGTCTGAAATGGATCTGTATCGTCTGTTGGCCGGTAATGCACATCTATGTTTGAAATATCTACATGACCGTTTTTATACAATCTTTCGCCATGTTTTACTTTTACAATGGTTCCTTTTTCGCCACTAACTGTAACCTCACTCACACCTGCTATATTTCTGCCCATATCAAAAACATAATCCGTGTCATTAAATTGCTTAACGCTTGTTGGCACTAATTTTTCTTCTTTGCGGATGGGTACACAACTTTGCGCTACTATATTTTGTGAAGGAACTGCAGCATAAATAACCTGCTTCCACATTGTATCATTCCATGTAGCATCAACATGTTCAGCCGTATAAATACTATTGAACACAATATTGCTCTTCACTGTTTTCCAGGTTTCATCGGAGCAAATTGTTTCAACAGAACCATCGGTATAGGTTAAGCGCAAATCAAGACAAAAAGAAGGCCTGGAACGCCAGGGTGCTTTATCAAAATACCATACGGCAGTGCTCTGGTGGTTGTACCAGCCATTCCCTAAAAGAACACCTATTTCATTGTTACCTGTTTTCAAGTCATTCGTCACATCATACGTTACATAAAGTGTCCTTCTGTCAAACCTCGTATACATAGGATCTAAAACATGATCGCCGGTTTTCTTTCCATTCAATGATAATTCGTAAAGCCCCGCAGCTGCTATGTACACTCTTGCGCTGGCTATTGTTTTCTTTATGCTGAATTCTTTCTTAAAGAAAGGTGCTTTCTTCTCTTTGATGTCTTTTGTATCGATTATCCAGCTTCCTTTCCATCCACTATTTCCTGTTTCAAACCATGCAAGAGATGATAGATGCATGCTTTGCTTTTCATCCCAGGTTTTTATTTTCCAGTAGTACTTTGTAAATGGCAATAACTGCAGCTCTTTGCAAAGCAATTGTTGTTCACCGCTATTAATCTTCTTTAAAGGCTGAAGATGGATGGAATCTGTACCAATCAATAACTGGTAACCTGTTTGTTTAGTTGCAATAGATTGCCAGCTCAGTCGCGGCATTGTGGCGTCTATTCCAATTGGGTTTGTAAGGTGTTCTGTCTGCAGGTTTGTTTGCGCTATGGTTTGAAGCAATAAACCTGTTGCAACTATTAGTGCCGGTATTTTTTTACTCATCCTGGTAAAATTTCAACAATAGCGATAGTGCTATTAAATTGAAATATAAACCATATCCGGTTATCAGGCGCATTTTGAGAAGGAATTATCCGTCTTGTGTATTCACTTATCAGTTCTAAACGGTGAAGCAGGCAACCCCTCTTTGTTATAAAGATTAGGATTTACCGGGTTGTCGGCCCATGCATAACGCACATACATAGGGTTTACTATCTCATCATTCCACACCATTACTTTATTGCCTTCAATATTTGCTTTTGCCCATACAAATTTTTTATCTGCGCCAGCAATAGCAAACTCTCCCGGTTCATCGCCATCATTGGTTATTAAACCGCTGCCTGTATTTGTAAACGAAAGTGTAATCTCTTTGCCATTAATAGCAGCAGATTGAAAAACAGGGCCAGCTGCTACTACATCTTTTTCTCCATACACTAATTTTTCTGCGGCAAGTGCGAGGCGATCGCCTACATCCTTTTTTCGATCCGGGTGAATATCATTCCATTCACCCAAATCAATAGCTACAACCATTGCTGTATTAGGTACAGTAAGCGATTGCAATTGTGCTTCACGAAAAGCAGCCCACTGACTTTCCGAAGGCAGGTAGTTCATATCCATAAACCCGGGAAGCTGTACATACAAAAATGGCGCATCAGGTTCATTCCATTTTTGCCGCCAGTCTGCAATCATGGCTGGCTGCAGTTTTGCATATTCTGCAGCACGTATGGTGTTTGCCTCTCCCTGGTACCACAAAAAACCTTTTACTCCATAATTTATTACCGGGGCCAGCATTGCATTGTACAAAGCTGTTGGTTGATTTTGTGCGGCAATGCCTGTTATTCCCGCATTTATAAATGGAATATTCACCTGCCCTACTTTGTATTGCCAATAACCTTTTAAATCTACCGTATCATTTCCTGCAATCAGTTGATAGGGCTTATCAGGCACAAAGCCGCCTTTACCGGCATTATTAGTAACCCGGATAACAAAGAGATTTTTTCCAGGTTTTAATATTCCATCCGGCAATGCATAGCGCCTTTGCGGGTACATATACCCGGTAGTCCCTGCTTGCTTGCCGTTTATGTACAGCACATCTGCATCCACAATTCTGCCTAAAAAAACTTTTGCATGCCCATTTGCAACAGCGGCAGGAACATCAATTTCTTTTCTATACCACACTACGCCATCTAAATCCTTTATACCCTGGTCTTCCCAATAGCCAGGTATATTAATTGTACGCCATCCTTTTGGAACATATTCGGTACTAAACCATTTTTCTGTTTGTCCCTTATCTGCATTTTTTTGTACAGGGCGATTAGCAGCGGCGTTTCTGTTTATACTATTTATGTAAGCGGTGTCTTTATTTTTTTGGACTGTATTCAATATTGCAGGAAATTCTTTAAAACCGTCTTCACTCATCCATGCCTCAATGGGTGTACCACCATAACTCGCATTGATTAATCCTATAGGAATGTGGTATTTCGCATAAATATCCCTTGCAAAAAAATAGGCAATAGCAGAAAATGCAGTTACATCAGTTGGATTTGCCCATTTCCAGGAACCGCCGGGCAAATCATTTTGCGGGCCTTGCATGTTGGTGGTATTCGGTATCCAGAAATGCCGTATTTGCGGATAATTGGCATTAGCAACGTCTTCGGCATAGCGAACAGCATGCAAACTCATCTGGTGCACCATGTTAGATTGGCCTGTACACATCCATACATCGCCTATCAAAATTTCTTTAAGGCTAATGTGGTTGCTGGCATCAATATTCATTGTATATGGACCACCGGCTTTTGTGGGCAACAGCTGCAATATCCATTTACCATCAGCACCTGCTTTCGTTTTATAGGTTTTGCTGTTAAATTTTACGGTTACCTTTTCGCCATTAGCTGCCCATCCCCAAATATTAATCTTTGCATCCCGCTGCAATACCATACTGTCTCTTATTAACCGTGGCAATTTTACCTGGGCATTAGCAATGGTTACAGCAACAAAGCTTATTAATGTGAAGACTAAACTTCTTTTCATTGTGCGAGTAATTAGTTAATATTATTAAGCCAGCAGTAGTAATATTTTCAACATTGTTGCGTCGCACTCTTGTGCTGTACAACTTTATTAAGCTTTTACTCAACCCCTTCAGGGTTGAGTTTATTTATTGTACCACCACCATGGGTTTCACCCATGGTTATTATAATTTAGTCCTTTCAGGACTACTTATAATTAACGTGTTTCATTCACATTTACCAGGGTATTGCATCACTTATCCTGAAGGGATAAACTCACAATAGCCTCGGATGAAATCCGTGGCTTGGCAATCCTGTATGACCACAACCCTGAAGGGGTTGATCGGTTGGCTGATACTGGATAAAAAGTACAAGTGAGTGACACAACAACTGCCACATAGCAATACAAAAGCCGGGCACATAAAAAATTATGTTGTTAAGAAATCATTTCATTCTCTATAAGGTGAAATAGTAATTATTGATCCGTCTTTATCATAGTTTAATTCTGTAACCTTAACACTTCGCAAATGCGTAATGCCTTTTGATAACGATGAATCGTGGTAAAACAAATACCACTTTCCTTTGAACTCCACAATAGAATGATGATTTGTCCAGCCAACAACCGGGTTTAATACAATGCCTTTGTAAACAAATGGCCCGTACGGATTATCGCCAACAGCATAACATATAAAATGCGTATCCCCGGTGGAGTAAGAAAAATAATACTTGCCATTGTATTTATGCATCCACGATGCTTCAAAAAAACGACGGTTATTATCGCCTGCAAGTAAAGGCCTGCCGTTCTCATCTGTAATCACCAATTCTTTTACTGGTTCATCAAACTGCAGCATGTCTTCTGTAAGCCTTGCCATACGCGGACCAAGTGCCGGTTCATCGGGTAGCGGCTCTGCATTGTCTTTATTGTATTGATTATTGCGGTACGACTGCAGCTGTCCGCCCCATAAACCGCCTAAATACATATAGGCTTTTCCATCATCATCAATAAATACAGCAGGGTCTATTGAATAACTATTCGCAATAGCCTGGGCTTCTGCTTTAAAAGGGCCAGTTGGAGCGTCACTAACGGCTACACCTATCTGAAAAATACCGTCGCTTCTTTTTGCAGGAAAATACAAATAGTATTTGCCTTTTTTGTACGCTGCGTCTGGTGCCCACATTTGCTTATGCGCCCAGGGAACATCGCTTACATGCAGCGCTATACCATTATCGGTTGCGGCCCCATCCGGACTATCCATAGAAATAACATGGTAATCTTCCATAGCAAAATGGCTTCCCAGATCATCAAAAGGAATTCCCGCTTCTACATCATGCGATGGATAAATGTATATTTTGCCATTAAACACATGTGCAGAAGGATCTGCTGTATAAATATGATTAACCAATGGCTGAGAAATGGCTTTCTTATTCAGCTCATCAAAATTTATATGATCAATACTATCTTCGGGCATAACTAAAGAATATTTGAAATCTAATTAATAAAATAAATTTTAGCTTCAATCTACGATCGCTTAATTTTTTGCTCCGTAGCAACAACCTACGGGTAATTTAAAATTCAAGGATATCCGTCGTTACATAGGAACGATTTTTGCCCTGGCATTGTTAATAGCACAAAGCGTACCTACGGCACGCAGCTCAAATTTCAATTATTCTCCTACCCACAAAATGTTCCTACGGAACATGCCGGGCATTACCATAAATTAAAAAAGATCTTTAAATTTAAAATCACAATTTCAATTTTTTGACCTTCTCTCTTTTAAATCTTTTTCAATCTCCACTTCCATTCCTTTATTTATTTCATAAAAGAAAAGCAATGCTGCACCAATTAAAAAGGGAATTGCCGGATATACACTTACCAACATTTTTATTCCCTGTACGGTTTCATTTGTTTGTGCTGCATTGGGCACATAATGATACAGCCCGAGTATCCACGTAATTAACGTACTTCCTATAGTTAATCCTCCTTTTAATCCAACCATCATAGCAGAAAAAATGATAGCCGTTGCGCGGCGGCCATTTTTCCATTCGCTATAATCGGCAACATCTGCAATCATGGCCCATAATAGAGGAATGGTAATACCGTAGAAAAAGCCGTGCAGTATTTGCGAAGCAAACATTAAACCTACAGATCCTGGTTCAAAAAAGTAGAAAAACAATACAAACAATGTTGAAATAAACAGCGCAATACCAAATACATCCCGCTTGCCATATTTATCAGCAAACTTTTTTGACAAGGTAATTCCAACAATCATAAAAATAATGCCGCCTGCATTAAACAAACCAAACCCGGCAGACACCGGGTCTTCTCCAAAGAAGTTAAGCCCTATACGGGAGAAGAAATGTAAAACAGGGTTAATAAAATTTGTAAGTGCATCTTTATCTACATAGTTGTTAAAATAATACACGTAAGAACCGCCCTTCATTGCAAGTGTAATAAATACAAGCAGGGTAAGGCTAAGCATAATAACCCAGGGTTTGTTTTTAAATAAATCACCGAGGTCTTCTCCCAGGCTTGATTTCTGTTCGGGCTTGGGCACAATGCGTTCTTTTGTTGTTAGGAAAGTAATGATAAGCATAATCGTTCCTATAATGGCCAACCATGTCATTACTTTTTCAATGCCAGCAGATTTATCTCCACCCCCCGCTGTTTTAATAATTGACAACATAAATACCTGAACAAAAAACTGCGCAAACATTACAGCTACAAAACGATAAGAGGACATGCTATTGCGTTCTTTCATATCGCCTGTAATTACACCACTAAGCGCAGAGTACGGAAGGTTGTTGGCTGCATACAATAACAATAACAAGGTATAGGTAACAACTGCATAAATTACTTTCCCTTTATAAGAAAAATCCGGGGTACTAAATGCAAGTAATGCAATTACGCCAAGTGGGATAGCCGTAAATAAAATCCACGGACGGAACTTTCCCCATTTAGATGTAGTTCTGTCTGCAAGCGCACCTATTACAGGATTAAAGACAAAGGCTGCAATAAGCCCCACAGTTAATATAATTACAGAAGCATCTTTTGTATCTAACTTATAAATATCAGTATAGAAATAAGCGAGGTATGTCATCAATGTTTGAAACACAAGATTGGCAGCAAGATCACCCAGGCTATACCCTATTTTTTCCAGTACCGATAATTTGTTTGAATTGTTCATTGACAGGCAGTTTTAGTTTTAGCAACGTTTATAATTATTTAGCAGTTTCAATAACTTTATAAAAAGCAGGCTTTGGTTTAAACTGCCTGTCAAACAACAATGGATAGTTTGTTCTTCCCCTAACTGGAAAATCATTCAGCCACGATTGCCCGTCGTTAACGCCCCAGAATGTTACCCGGCTTATTTTGCTTTTATACTTCATAAACAAACGAAACAGGTTTTCGTACGCATTTGACAATTGTGTTTGTACAGAATCGGGTAACCCGGTTGTATAAGGGTTGTTGTTATCTCCATGAGATACCTGGTTTATATCTGCAGTTACGGGAGCAGCGTTTCTTAATACACTCAAATCAAGTTCCGTAAACATTACTTCAATGCCAAGTGCAGAAAATTCCTGTATGCTTTCTTCTATATCTTTTAAATTCAAATCGTAAGAACGCCAATGCCCCTGTATGCCCACACCATCAATACGCACACCCGCAGCCTGTATTTTTTTAATTAACGCAATTGCTCCTGCCCTTTTCTTTGGTTGCTCAATATTATAATCATTATAATAAAGCTTTGAATTGGGCGACGCTTTTTGTGCAAGGCGAAATGCTTCTACCACAAAATCATCTCCCAGGTTTTGCGAGAAAACAGATTTGCGCATACTGCCATCTTCATTCAGCGCTTCATTCACTACATCCCATGAATATACTTTTCCATCATAGCGGCCAGCCACAGTTGCAATATGATTTGTCATATACAAACGTACTGAGTCGGCATTTTTCATACCACGCATAAACCTGGGCAACTGGCTATGCCAGATTAAAGTGTGGGCATTTACTTTGATGTTATATTTTTTTGCGTAAGCCACAAGCTTATCGGCTGCATCAAAATTATACTGATCCCAACCGGGATGTATAATTTCAGCCTTCATAATATTTTCCGGCGTTACTGTGTTGAATTGCCGGGGAATAAGCAATGCTGCGGCAGTATCTTTTTCTTCTATCTGAGCAGTATTCATAGCAGTGCCAATAGTAAAATCATTTTTAAATGCATCTTTAAGCGAAAGCATGTTTTTAGCATTGCCTGTTTTCTGCGCAAACAAACAGTTGCATACTAATACTGCATTGGTAAAAAGCAGTGCAATTAATTTTCTGTTTCTCATTTTATAAATAATTTTAGTTTACATGAAACCAGTCAAAATCTACATAACCACCAGTTGATTTGGATTGGCATATGTTCCATCGCCATTATCGCTATGAATATTTTGTCTAAAAATAAAAATCAATATTGTTTTACACTCATCCATCAGTATACCGATTGAATTTGTTTATTAATTCCGGTGACGGTTCATATCACTTTGCATTACTTCATCAAGGTTATTAACCGGTCGTTCTATTTCGTACGGAATTGGCATGCGGCTGAATTGCTGAAAATAAAGCAGGCAGGCATCTTTCCATAAAACTGCATTAATGCTTTCACTACGGAGTTTTCGCTGCACAGCGGTAAACCTTTCTGCATCAACATACGGCTGTGCCTTGTCCCATATTTTTTGAAATTGCCTTACCTGCTGTACACCTTTATCATAATGAAAAGCAATTTCATCCCATAAACTGTGGCCGCTTTTCATGGTATAATTCCAGGGCAGGTGATGAAACCAAAGCAAAAGATTTTCCGGGCAAGTTGCTGGATCATTCAATTGCGATGCAAGCGGTTCATGGTATTGGCTTACTGCGTTGCTGCCGGTGCGGGAGCGATTAAAACCAACACCTATAGAATCTGCCTGGTGATAATAAGGCGGCGTCCAGTCTGGTCTTACTTTTGGCGGTGCCCACCATGGCCCCGGCCCATAGTGTTCAGTAGCAGACATGATATGGTGAAGCCCAAGCGGCATCATATAATTTACTGCAGCTTCCCTGCTATCCAGCATCATTTGTTTTACCGGCTGTAAAAAATTACTGTTCCATTCTGCAGTAAAATCTGTTTGCTTATTTTTTTCTGTTGATAGATCAGAAAATGTTTGTCGTATCCATTCATCAGCAATTTGCTCACTTTTTAATTGATTGTTCCATGCAAGCCTACCGAAAGCATACCAATTGGCCTGCGCAAAATCGTGCCCGCACCAATTGCTATCCAATCCTATATTGGCAACGCCTGCAATGGCAGTGTGTGTTTGCGTATAAATACTTCCGTCTGTGCAACGGGCAACAGTGCTGCCTTTTCCCTCCTGGTAAGTATCACTCTGCAAACATTCTTCCCACATGGTTGCTAAGAACACGAGGTGAATACTATGACCAAGATATTCCTGTGTAACCTGGAACTCCGGCATTACCGGCGTTTTTTTCATAGCACCAAAAAGCGGGCTAAAAGGTTCTCTTGGCATAAAATCTATCGGGCCATTCTTAACCTGTATAATTACATTATCGCGAAACTGCCCATCAATAGGAACAAACTCATTATATGCCTGCTTGGCACGGTCTTTATCTTTTGCGCTGTACACAAATGCACGCCACATTACAATACCACGGTAAGGCTTAAGCGCATCTGCCAGCATGTTAGCGCCATCTGCATGTGTGCGACCAAAATCCTGCGGGCCTGGCTGGCCTTCGCTATTTGCTTTAACAAGAAAACCACCGAAGTCTGGAATTTGCGAATAAATTTCTTTAGCCTTTTCTTTCCACCATCTTATTACCGACGTATCTAACGGATCTGATGTACTTAAGCCACCAATAATTTTTGGAGAAGAAAAGTTTACAGACAAGAATGTTTTTATACCATAAAGCCTTAATACAGCAGCTATGACTTTAACCTTGGCTAAATATTCTGCAGTTAATATTGCAGGTGATGCATTTACATTGTTTATTACCGATCCATTTATACCAATAGATGCATTTGCACGTGCATATGCCTGCCAGCGCAATTTGTCGCTATCCGTAATAACAAAAGCATTTTCTTTACGCCAGAAAATAGATTGTCCTGCATAGCCGCGTTCTACCGATCCATTAAGATTATCCCAGTGATTGAGTATACGAAGATCATAAGAAGGGTTTGACAATACATTTTCATAAGGCTGACCGTTCTGCTGCCTTCTCAACATTTCAAACACACCATATAAAATACCCGCATCGGTATTTGCCTGTATTGCTGATGAACTCAATTTGAAACCGTCACCTTTAATAGCATTGTCTTTTTTAACCGAAAGTATAACAGTTGCATTAGCCATTCCCTGCCAGCCTTGTTGTAATTCCTGTATAGCTATACTGAGTATGGGCGATTTTGTTTTGCAAACTACGTTTACCGGCAACGCAGATTTCTTCCTCAGCCATAATTCATAACCGTTCTCCGCCTGTAGAGAGAATACAAGACAGATCAATAAAATACCAAGGCTTGCCTTCTTTAGTTGCATAATTGATACATGTTTGCTATTGGGTTATAATTCATGTTTGTGAATGCATCTTATTTTATCATCAGTGTGTATGTTTTTCCGGGTTGTGTTTGTATATCATATAATAAGGTTGATTTAAGTTGTGGCGGAGCGATATTTGCCTTTTCTGACACAATAGGTACAGGCGTTTCTTCTACCTGGTAAAACGAGTTACTATTTTCTCCACTTGCATTTTGTAAAACACCTCCGTTGCTTAACTTCATTGCATTAGGTACACGCAACCTCAGGTTTCCGCCAATGGTTGATTTTATTATACACTTCACCAGCTTTGCGTCTTTCCATTCCATATTTGTAATTTCAAATCCTCCTCTTGCACGCAAGCCAGTTACGGCACCAGTTTGCCAAACATCTGCAAGTGCAGGAAGCAAATGCAATGCACCGTCTGCACTTTGCATCAGCATTTCTGTAATGCCGGAAGTACAGCCAAAATTGCCATCAATCTGAAAAGGTGCATGTGCGTCAAAAAGATTATTGTATGTGCCACCGCCACCTTCGTTGGTGCCAACTGGTGTAAGCTGGTTTTGTATAAGTTTGTAAGCATGGTTGCCATCGAGCAGTCTTGCCCACCAGTTTACTTTCCATCCCATGCTCCAACCGGTTGAAATATCTCCACGATGCGTTAATGTAGTTTTAGCAGCGCTGTATAATTCCGGTGTTCTGTATGGCGATACCTGGTTTGAAGGGAATAAACCATAAAGGTGGGATATGTGGCGGTGCTTATCCATCGGATCATCAATATCATCCAGCCATTCCTGCAATTGCCCATACTGGCCAATATGCATTGGTGATAAGCGTTTGCGCATTAGTTTCAAAGTATCTATAAACGGGGCATCCTTGCCAAGTATCGTTGCTGCTTTAATTGTTGTACTGAATATATCAAACACAATCTGGTTGGTCATAGTAGTACCTGCATCAAGCGATGAGTTCTGGTGTGCTTTTGGTGAATTTTCGGGAGACATATCCGGGTTAATCACCAACCAATGATATTTTGGATGCTCCACTAAAAAATCAACATAAAAAGTTGCCGCTTCTTTTAACACAGGATATACTGATGCAAGAAAAACTTTATCGCCGCTATAGAGGTAATGCTCCCATAAATGCTGACTTGTCCAGCCACCAGCCGCACTCCATACACCCCATGTAGCACCATCAACAGCACCGGTTACACGCCAGATATCAGTATTGTGATGGGCAACCCAACCTCTTGCACCATACATGTCTTTTGCAGTTTGTCTACCGGTAACAGACATGTCTTTTACCATTTGAATAAACGGTTCATGCATTTCTGCAAGGTTTGTTTTCTCTGCAGGCCAGTAATTCATTTCTGTATTAATATTGATGGTATACTTGCTGTCCCACGAAGGATTAATCTTATCATTCCATATTCCCTGAAGATTAGCCGGCTGTCCACCAGGTTGCGAAGAAGAAATCAACAGGTACCTGCCGTACTGGTAATACAATGTTACAAGCTGAGGATCATTCACTGTCCTGAAATTTCTTAACCGTTCATCTGTAGGCAGCATAGCAGCATCTGTAACACCGAGATTCAGCTGCACACGGTTAAAATATTTCTGATAAGCGGCGATATGCGCAGTAAGCATAGCAGCAAAAGATTTTACACTTGCTTTATTAAGATATTCGGCAGTCCGTTTGTTTTCATCTCCGCCAATGTCATCATATTTATTAAAATTGGTAGCAATTGAAATATAGATAGTAACTGCATTCGCATTCTTAACAGATAAAGATGTGTCATTTGAAATGACAGAGCCCCCTTCATTTTTTATCCGCACTATTCCTTTATACTTTACCATACCCTTTACACCTTCATGATCCATGGTTGTACCAGAGAATGTTAAGTCGTGTGCCGATGCTTTAATTGTAACGGCTAGCTCAGGTGTTGTAAAAAAAGCTTTGAATGAAATACTGGCTGGTTTGCTTGCAGTTAATCTCATTACTACTACCCTATCAGGGAAGGACGCAAATGCCTGCCTTATGTAAGTAACACCGTTTGCGGTATAAACAGTTTTTGTAAGCGCTTTTTCAATATCAAGTTCCCTGTAGTAATTGGTATAATCGTTTTGTCCGTCAAAAACAAGTTGCAGATTGCCCGCCGGTTCAAATTTTTGTCCATGAGATTTTTTAGAAATGATAACCTTATTGGCAAGCTTTTCAGCATCCTTTTGTTTTCCGTCAAAAATTAATTGTCGTATTTCTGCAAGGGAATCAAGCGACAAAGGATTGTCGTTCCTGTTTGGACTACCACTCCATAATGTGTGTTCGTTTAATTGTATTGTTTCATTTTCAACATTACCATATATCATTGCACCGAGGCGGCCATTGCCAATAGGCAAAGCATTTTCCCATGTATTGCCAGAGGGCTTATTGTACCATAGCTTTAAAGCAGTTTTATTTTGCGCATGAACACCTGCTTTTGCTATAAATAAACATGCTATGATTGTTGTTATATACTTCGCCAGTTTCATATTGTTAGTATGTAGTATTTCTTTTTGAAAATGTTTTCACACTTTTATTTTCCTATTTTTTGGGGAACGCCTAAAACTGCATCCAGTGCCGGTTTCGGCTGTTTCGCCCTGTTCCATAATAATGGATAGTTTGTCCTGTTGGGTATGGGATAATTGTTTTTCCAGCTCATACTATCATGCACACCCCATATTGTAACCCTTGCAATCTTTTCTTTTCGCTTATAAAAAATAGCAAACAATTCTTCATATCTTTTTGCAAGCATGGTTTGCAAACTATCTGGCAAACCATTTTGATAAGGATCTAAAAACGTGTTAAATTCTTCCAATTGAAATTGCTTATCTGCCATCCCTTGCCCTATTATCTGTCCTTCTTTTGTTAGTGGAAGTACATCAACATCTAATTCTGTAATCATTACTTTAACACCACAGGCAGCATAAGCATCAATGGCATCTTCTATATATTTTGTTTTAGGATAGTTTAATCCCCAATGGCCTTGCATACCTACACCGTCTATGCGTATCCCTTCTTTCTGCAGCATTTTTACGAGGCGAACTATACCATCTCTTTTCTCTGGGCGCCATGCATTAAAATCATTATAGTACAACTCCGTATTAGGTGCATACTCGGCGGCAAACTTAAACGCATACTTTACGAGTGTGTCTCCATTACCAATTGCATTTACCCATGTGGTTGGCCGGTAACTTCCATCATTATCGATTGTTTCGTTTACCACATCCCAAGCATTTACACGCCCTGCATATCTTCCCGCAACAGTTTTTATGTGCGTTCTTAATCTTTCAATCTGCTCTTCTTTTGTATTAGGCTTTCCGGCAGCATTGGTAAAGAACCATGCGGGGCATTGGTTATGCCATACAAGCGTATGGCCCACAATAAACATTTTATTTTTTTCGCCAAAGGCAACATAATCATCTGCAGGTGCAAAATTATATACGCCGGGTTCAGGGTTAATCAACGCAGCTTTCATTACATTTTCTACAGTAATGGCATTAAAATGTTTTATCACAATTTCCTGCGTAACCTTATCTGTGCCCGAAGTAATAGCTGGCGTAACCGCTGTACCAATAAGAAAAGCACCTTTATACACATCTTTTAATACCTGGGCAGATGCCGAAACATTACCTGCAATAATTGCAACAACAGTTATTAATAAAGACCGGCGCAGCATTTGCAGAAAAATATTTTTTTGAATGTCGATCATTTCTTTTCAATTTTTATTTCTTTACAAGCCGCAGGTAATAAACACCACCTGCAGTAGTACCAGCAAGTGCCTGAAATTTTATCCGGATGTACTCTTTACCTTTCAGCATGGCTTCCGGCAAAGCGTATTCAACATCAAAAAACTTTTGCTGTTTCCATTTGCCTGTAACATTTTCCGTTACCAGCTTTTCATCATCTATATAAATTTCAAAACTCCTGTTGCCATTTTCATTGCCCCAATACCGAACAATAAGGCCTAACGCTGTTTCTTTATTGGTAGCAAGGCGATAACTAAAATAGCCATTGTTATTAGCATCACGCCAAAACTCATCAAGGTGATTGCCTGTATTTGAATTTTGTTTTTGCATGAGGTGATCAGCTTCGGGTTGCTGCTCACCTGGTGCAACAAAATCAACAGTACGTTGTTGAAGTTCCAGCTTTTGTTTTTCCAATACTGCAATAGAATCTGTGTATGCTGTATACCGCACATCGCTTAAGGCCATCCAGTACAACATATACCTCGCATCGTGAATCGTGTAAAATGGCTCGAGGGTAAGATCAGTAGCATTAACCATTTTAGTTTGAGAAAAAGTAAAGCGCAAAGGTTTTCCTGCAACAGGTTTTAATTGATTGGCAACTGTTATGGGATCGTTTTCTATTATAATCGGTGCTTTATCCAATGCAAGTTTTTTACCACTTGCAATATGTCCCCAGCGTCCATCATCAGCTTTTAATCCTTGTAAATCTTCTGTACCTGTTTTAGCACCCAGCAATATCGGGCCATGAAGAAAGGCAACATAATTGTGAACGTTGGGTAAATATTCTACTGAATTATGCATGGGAAGCATTACTTCTAATATATCTCCTTTCTTCCATAGCCTGTTTATACAGATATAAGATGAAGGTTGGGCTGTATACTCAACAACTTTTTTATTAACTGTAATTTTTAACGCCCCTTCATTTACCCATATGGGATAACGCAGCATCAGTTTAAAACGCCCGGTTCCTTCGTCAATAATAAGTTTTGTTTTTTCTTCGTAAGGAAATGATGTTAACTGTCTAAGTTTTACTTTTTTTTCTTTCCAGTTTACTGCAGAAGCTATAAAAAGATTAACATACAAAGAGTCTTTTCGATGCGTATAAATAAACTGGTTGTATTTGCCATGATTCTCCATTCCACTGCCTACACAGCACCACATCGCTTCATTGGGAGAAGAATAAGTACGATAATGCCTTGGCCTAACCGGTGTAAAATAAACATACCCGCCATGTACAGGATGTTGTGTAGAAAGAATATGGTTGTACAATGTTCTTTCATAGTAGTCGATGTATTTTTCAGATGGATTGGTTCTGAATAAATCTTCTGTCAGCTTAAGCATGTTATAAGAGTTGCAGGATTCCGGCCCTTCTGCATCACTAACAAAATCTATGCTTCCTGCTTCACTGGGAAAAAATTCTCTCCTGCTGTTTCCTCCAAATGCAAGTGTACGATTGGTAGTTACCGTTTGCCAAAAAAAACTTGCGGCTTCATTATATGTTGCATCATTAGAAAGTTGCGCTATCCGCTCAAAGCCTATTGCTTTTGGCACCTGTGTATTGGCGTGTTTGTTATCAAGGTTATCTTTATCAGATGCCATGGCATCCAGCAGCATGTGGTGCGAAAATCTTTTTGCTGCAATTAAATATTTTTGTTCTCCGGTTATTTGAAAAGCATCGGCTAAAACTTCGTTCATGCCACCATGTTCTGTATCAAGCATAGATTGCATCTGTGCATCTGTAAGACCGGAAGTAATGCTGATTGCCCAATCGCAGAATTTTAAAAAGACAATTTTGGCCTGTGCATTACCGGTATATAACCAGGCATCCCGTAAACCAGCATAGGCTTTATGAACATTGTACCAGGGCACCCATGCAGCACGAAATGCAGTGAAATCGCCAGTTTTAAAAGTGCTCCATATTTTTTTACTGCCGGGTACTGCACCAACGTATCCAATACCCCAATCTGCATTGTTTTTTGTATTGGCATCCTGGCAAGCTTTCAATGTTGCAATCATGTAGTCCATGCGCTTTTTGCATGCTGCATTTCCGGTAGCTGCATAATTCATAGCAAGGGCAGATAAATAATGTCCGCCTACATGTCCATCAAGACCGGCCCAGTTTGCATAACGCAAACCTTTTTCAGGCAAACCGGCTTCTTTTAAAAAAGGTTGCAATAAACAATCAACATCGTACTGCAAAAGTGTTTGAATATTAAGGTCACGTGCATGTTTAAAAGGGCCATCAAGAAGCTTTACATCACCTAATGGAAATTCATTGGCATATAATTTCTCCTGTGCATTTGCATTGCAGCATGCTAAAAAGAAGAATGCAATTATAAATTGAAAAAGCAATCGCATTTATAAAACTATTTAAACAATAAAGGCGCAAAATTATACAGGTGGTTTCTCCATACCGGCCATGTATGGCCGCCAGGATATTCATAATAAGTATGTTTTATTTTCAGTTCATCCATTT
The DNA here is from genome assembly GCA_044227095.1 of Chitinophagaceae bacterium. Lineage (GTDB taxonomy): Bacteria > Bacteroidota > Bacteroidia > Chitinophagales > Chitinophagaceae > JACMLD01. The sequence goes on from JBGAFV010000001.1 coordinate 4,937,670, forward strand.
TACCCATCATTACCTGGCAATTGTTATATGCAATATCTTCTTTTCCGCCCATAGAAATCCAGAATGCTTTAAGGCGCATGTTTATTTTATCTGCATTGTCTTTCATAAAACCATATTGTGCATCTGCAATTTTGCCAAGCATAGGTTGTATCCAGCCAGAGCTAAACACACCGAGATAAGAAAACATTTCTGTATTGTTGATGCCTGTATAAAGTGTATGAAGGCCGCCAAGCGACAATCCTGCCAATGCACGTTTATCAGCTTCATTTATAGCACGGTAATTTTTTTCAACAAAAGGAATTACCACCTGCTTCATTTCCCTTTCAAACATTTTAAGCGAGCTTTCCATACCACCCGCACTAAATCCACCGCTTCCAATATTTGCATCTGGCATTACAACAAGCATTGGTTTTGCTTTACCTTCTGCAATAAGATTGTCTAGTATAATATCGGTTTTTCCCTGCGTGGCCCAACCTCTTTCATCTTCTCCGCCACCATGCAGTATATACAATACAGGATATTTCTCTGCTGTGTTTGCATCATAACCGGGTGGTGTATAGATATACATCTGCCTCCACGAATTTGTAACGGAAGAAAAATATTTTTTTATCCGTATGTCCCCATGCGGTATATCTTTCATCGCATAATAGTTACCACCTGCAAAAGGTATTTCTATTCCGGAAGCCATACGACCCATACCGTAAAATGATTCGCTTGCAGGATCTGCAACTGCTACACCATCTATCAGCAAAGAATAATAATGAAACCCTTCGCTAATGGAATCTGTTGTAACCTGCCAGTAACCACCTGTATCCCTTGCCAGTTCGTATTTACGTCCTAAATCTATCTGCACTTTTTGTGCATCCGGCGCTTTAATCCGGAATACAACCCTGCTATCTGGCAATACCTGCGGGTATTTTGCAGATCTTATATTGGTAGCCGCTGCTGTACCTAACAATGTATATTTTGAAAATGATGCAACATCAACCGGCTTAAACAAAAATTTTGAAAACATATACAAACCATTCTTCCAAACTTTAAAATCGTGCACCCCCGGTTCAATGTAATAGATATGCGGTACATTTTTTTCAAACAGGTAATCATGTGTGCGTTTGCTGAAAGCAATGAGTCCGTCATTATCCCCGCAGGAGATCCAAAGTAACTTCAATTGTTGTTTTGCTGCTTCGGGATTAGGAACAAGCTCTTCTGGTCTTTTGGTATTGGGTGCTGAAGAGAAACCACCCACCCATGCAAATTTATCGAGGTGGCCCAAACCAAAATTAAGCGATTGCCCACCGCCCATAGAAAGCCCGGCTATAGCACGATGCTCACGGTCTGCAATAACCGGGTATTTTTTTTCTATAAAAGGGATTAAATCGTTTAATAAATCTTTTTCAAAATTTGCAAAAGCCTGTACTTTATCCGGTGCCATAATATTGCCCGTAGCCCTGTCGTTACGCATAGCCCTGCCGTTTGGCAATACAACAATCATTGGTTCAAGTTTGCCTTCTGCATACAGGTTATCTAAAATTACTTGCGGGCTGCCACCATTCAACCATTCTTTTTCATCGCCACCAATGCCATGCAAAAGGTAAAGCACAGGATATTTTTTCTTTTTAGAAAAGCCAGGCGGGGTGTACACCAAAGTTCGCCTTATAGTATCTACTGTTTTTGAGAAATAACTAACGCTGTCAATTTTACCATGCGCAATATCTCCACGGTAAACATCAAAACCTGTTGGTGCTTGCTTAATAATTTCCTGGGCATTTGCAACAAGACCAAGTACAATCGTAACCAATAAAAAACACTTTTTCATTTGCAAGTTCTTTATACTGATAAAATAATTAATGGCCGGATGGTTTTATAATATTGTACCTGCCACTCAAATGCATCAGGCTAAACAAATACAACAAACCATCGTAATAGGGATCAAAATAACCATCGGGATAAGGTTCGAGCTTCGCATTCCACAATTGTTTTACAAAATCGATTGTAGTTTTATCTTTATTAATAAGCGAAGCTGATGCAGCCGTAGCTACGAAGCCGAGTGAATGCCTGAGTTTTGTAAAGCCACCGGCAGAGAGAATAAAACCTGGTTTGGAACCATCAAGATTGTATTGGTCAGGAAAACTGTCTATGCCTTTTGAACGAAGAAAAGCCTGCAAACGTTTTGCATAATCTTCCTGCCATGGTTTATCTTTTCCAAACCATGTATAATCCATAGTAATATTCATTGGCACACGCCATGAATCGTACCGAAAAACATCTGAGCCCCAACGTGAGCTGCGGGGTATTCCATTAAATTCAGCATAATCAGGAGTAAGACCTGTTACCGGGTTGCAGGCACGATGCAAAAATGCCCTTGCAGTATCTGCACAATCTTTATAAAATTGTTCATGTCCATCGCCGGCATATATGGCCCATACTTCAAAAAACGCAGGTAAATGATAAGAAGGATCAGTCCAGCTATAGCCTTTTCCTTCTGGCACAAAACTTATTTGTTTGTGCTCTGTATTGATGAGGTTATAAATATTTCCTGTTCCATCTTTTTTCCACATGGCATCGAGAATCCTTCTTGCTTCTTTATAATAATCAATGCCGGTATTATTTCCCCAACGGTTTGCTGCAAAAAGCAATGAAGTAATATAATAGAGTTCTCCGTCTGAAGCAGAACCTTCAGAATTTTTCTTGAGGGTTTGCGGATTAATGCTCCATGCAAAATAGGCTTCTCTTGGCCCATCCTGGTGTTGCAAGTATTTTACAGACCATCTCCAGATACGATCAAACACATCTTTTTTATTCAGCTGCACAGCTATCATCATTCCGTAAGAAAGTCCCTCTGTTCTTGCGTCGTGGTTTTTAAGATCTGAGACATAGGCCATAGAATCTCCTACTTCAAAATAAATACGGCCGGGCCCTTCAAAAAGATCGCTATATGCTTTTTCCAGTTTTTGATCTATTGCCTGCTGACTATAACCTGCTTCTTTAAAAAGATTGCGGTATACACCAGATACAATTGCCGGTGTATTACTGCCACTGTTTTTTTTCTTTTGTGCCGAAACCATTAATGGGTTTGCAATACAAAAGACAGTGATCAGTAATAAAAAAACGTGGGCACCATAAAAATTTTTAACGGCAAAAAGTATTTTCATTTTTTTGGCAAACGTTATCAATGTTTGCAATCGTTTTAATTTTTAAAAAGCAGCGGCGCAAGTTCATGCAAACTGCGGCGCCATGTAAGAAACTCGTGTGCTGTATTTTGTGAAACATAAGATACAACATTAAAGCCTGCACTTTTCAGCGCTGCCGTAGCATTATTAATTGCTTCGGGTCTTTCACGGCTGCCACAACTTAAAAAAATAAGTTTCACCTTCGATTTGTCTTTTATCTCTTCAGGGGTGTATAAACCACCGCTAAGCAATGCGTAATAAGAAAACACATCGGGCTTGTTAAGTGTTATTGTGTGTGTTTCCATCCCGCCCATTGAAAGACCGGCCATTGCACGGTGCGATTGTTTTGCGATTGTGCGGAAATTACCATCAACATAAGGAATCAGTTCTTCAGTAAGCACAGTTTGAAACGAATCAATTTTAAAACTCTTCAATCCGCCAAATCTTACCTGGTTTGTCATGCCGTATGTCATCACAATGATGAAGGGATCTATCTTTCCATCAGCAATTAAATTGTCCATTATTAAATTAGCACGCCCTTGTACGCTCCATGCGGTTTCATCTTCTCCCCAACCATGCTGAAGGTACAAAACAGGATAACGTTTTTTAGTTTCTTTTTCATAACCGGGCGGCGTATAAACAAAAGCCCTGCGAGAAGTATTTGTGCTGGGAGAAGGGAAAAGAACCTGCTGTACATGACCATGAGGAACATTTTTAAGCGCATAAAAATCCTGGTCGTGTGCAGGTATTTCTATACCGCTTTCCCAACGTACAGAACCGTAAAAATTCTGCGCACCGGGGTCATTAAATTTTCCGCCATCAATGGTTATATTATAATAGTGAAAGCCTTCATCCATGGGACCTTCGGTAGTAGCCGTCCAATAACCATCTGCAGCTTTAAAAAGTATAGTACCACCTCTTCCGCCAAGACCAAGACTTACCCTAACACTATCAGCCTTTGGCGCATAAATCCTAAAACGAACATACCCCTGAGAATTAACCTGCGGATACTCCTGCCCGGGCTGATTGAGTGAAGATGGTTTAAAGTCTTCCATTATAGCAGCCGGAGTTGATTGGGCAAAACAGTTAATGCAGGCAAATACGATTGCTGCAAAAAAAGTGAATGATCTTATGATAACAAGTTTCATTGTATAATTTTTATTTGGTTGAAAAATGTTTATTTAAAAAGCTCTTGCAATGTAGTGGCGAGGTATTGTTTACAGTTCATCCATGTATGCCCGCCAGAAACGATATAACTTTTTATGTTAACTTTTTTTTCATCAAACATGGCAATATTCTTTTTTACACTTTCATATAGAAAATCTTCGGTACCAACGCTGATGGTAAAAAGCTTTAGTTGCTTATTTATTCTAGCTGCATCCGGCATCCAGTTAGTAAAGTTTTTCTGAAACTCTTCTGTTGCAGTATATGGCGCATAAGAACAGATGTAAGCAAACATATCAGTATGGGTTAACCCTATATTAAGCGTTTGTCCGCCACCTACAGAAAAACCTGCTACAGCCCTGTGTTCGCTGTCTTTAAAAACCGGGTAATTATTTTCGGTAAAAGGAATAATATCATTCACTACATCATTTGTAAAATCCGGCATTGGTTTAGGGCGCACATTTCCATAAGGCATTACAATTATCAATGGCTTGGCAAGCCCTTTAGCAATAAGATTATCTGCAATTAAGTTTGCACGACCCACTTTTGTCCATGTTTCTTCTGTATCTGATCCACCATGAATTAAATACAACACGGGATACTTTGTTTTTCCGCTTGCATCAAATCCGGGAGGTGTATATACCAGCAATGGCCGGGTGCTGCCCAATGTTGAAGATGTGTAGTAACAATAACTTATTTTTCCGTGCGGAACATTTTGTAATGAATGTATAAGTGCAGTATCTCCTTTTACTTCTACAATGCTGCGCTTGAATCTTTCATTTGCAAAAATGTAAGTATTGTTTGGATCGGCAGTTTCAATATTGTCTGCTTCAAAACTATACGGATAGATATCTGGCTTTACCGGTGGCACGGTGATAATCCAAACACCACCTGTATCCTTTGTCATAGCTACAGGTGCTTTTAAAAATTCTCCCTTTAACATTACTTTTTCTGCCTTTGGAGAAAAAAACCTGAAAGTTATGCTGTTGTCTTTATGTACTTCCGGCGAATTGAGTGATGGTGGCCTTTGCGCATTTACTGTAATACTGCAAAAGCAAAAAGTTATTACGATGTATACAAATATTTTCATTGTTAGAGTTATTTTATTTAAATAGCAATTGGGTTGTTGTGGCCACATAGGTCTTAACGTTCATCCATGTGTGGCCTCCGCCGGTAATAAGGCTTTTGTAATTCACCTTTTTTTCTTTGAGGTAATCCATAAACTCAACAGCAGGCTTATATAAAAAGTCTTCGCTGCCTACGCTTATCCAAAGTAGTTTCAATTGCTTATTTGTTTTTTCAGGATCGGCAGTAATGTTTTTGAAACCGCCTTCCATTTCAGGTGTAGATAAATATGCGCTGTAGCAACATATCCACGCAAACTTATCTGTATTGCCAAAACCAGTTCTTAATGTTTGTCCGCCCCCTCTTGAAAAACCACCAATGGCCCTGCCTTCTCGATTATTAATGGTGCGGTAATTTTTTTCTGTATAAGGAATAATGTTTGCAACCATATCAGTTTCAAAAAGCTTTGCTCTTCTCACTGCATCGTCTCCATCTCTTGAAAGCAGATCGGTTGGTTTGGGATTATTTGTTTGTTCTGCTATTCTTGCCATTGGGTTTCCATATGGCATTACAACAATCATTGGTGTTGCTTTTCCTTCCGCAATAAGATTATCGAGAATGAAATTGGTGCGACCAACTTTAAAAAAAGTTTCTTCTGTATCTGTCGTTCCGCTTATTAAATAAAATACCGGATATTTCTTCCGGGGATTTTTATTATAACCAGGCGGTGTATACACAACCAGCGAACCTGTTGAGCCTTCAACAGAAGGATAGTATTCATAAGTGATAGTGCCATGGGGAACATTTTTCATTGCATGCACCAATGCTGTATCGCCGGGAATATCTGCAAGGCTGGCTTTAAACCGTTCATTCGGAAAAAAATATTCATTGGCAGGATCCATTACAGTTATGCCATCAGCAGCAAAACTGTAAGGATAAATATCTGGCTTAACCGGTGCAGTTGTAATGCTCCAAATACCCAAAGTATCTTTTGTCATGAGTAGCGGCGCTTTTTCAAACTGTGCATTCAGTTTTACTTCTTTTGCTGCCGGTGAGAGATAACGGAAAGTAACCGTTTTATCTGCATTTACCTGGGGAGAAACTACAAATGGCCCTCTTGGAGGTTGCGCCGTTGCAATGTAGATTACAAACAAACACACAACTGTGGTGCATAATTGAAATAGGCTTTGTCTATTCATATGGCTTATTTTGGTTTAACAGCTTAAACTGTTTGCCTAATCGTTTATTTAATACAACACCCGGTGCAGATTATTTTTATTGTGGCAAACGTTGGTACATTAAATCATTCCCTGCAATCGCATATTATAAACTGAAAAACACCTTTTTTAAAATAGGTGTATAATTTACACTTATAAATTTATGCATTCCACCCCATGTACCACAGAAGCCGTTTATCAAACAATGCAACTATATTACCTTAAATATTTGCTGCAAAAAATGCCTGGCGACAAGCCCTTTTGGTATTATATCCTTAAAAAATTGAAATCGGTAACATATTCCTGTAACAACAAGCTTCAAAATAGCCAGCAGACGTCATTCGAATATATCTATAGTAGAATAATGGCAATCTTATCTGTCTATAACAAAGCAACCTCGCTACCAAATGTATGCTTTTAATGCAATCGGTTGCATATTTTGCTAAAAAAAATTTTTTGGTGAACATAGCCGGTTTGCTGTCACTAAAATTATTGGTCGTGGGCAGTATTCGTTCTTCTAAAACTTTACAAGAAGATAGCTTGCCGAAGAATCTGAAGGCCTGTGCGCATGTATGCATTTAAACACAGTATGTATACCAATAGCTGCAGTAATGCATAAAATTTATAGAGGCTTGTGCGCTGGAAAACTAGAAAAAGCCATAGACGCACTCTTCAATTGGCATCAATAAATATCAAGCAACCGATATTGTTAGTTAAGAACATGAAGCAAACGAAAGGAATTATGCAGGCTTTTTCGTATAAAGAGAAAACTGATGCATTTCGCCGGTCATTTTATATTCTATAGCGAGGTTATGGGTGTCTGCAATTTTCTTAACAATTGCTAAGCCCAATCCATTTGAAACCGTTTCCTGTTCTTTGAGCGAAATAAATCTTTTAAATAACCTTTCAGCATCAATTGGTGGAAGATTACTGGTATTGCAGATTTTAAATGATTGATCCGTTGTTTCAATAATTATTTTACCACCGCTATAATTATATTTTATTGCGTTACCAATAAGATTAGATACAAGTGAATCTGCCAGCAATGGATGCAACTGTACAAAGAAATCATTTTTAAAATCGGTTTCAATAATCAATTCCTTATCTTTTATCAGTTCGTGAAAAAGCTGCAGGTATTTTTTTGTTACCGTTTCTAAACCAATAGCCGCTTTTGATTCATACTGGTTGTTTTCAATTTTTGCAAGGAACAACAGTCCCTGGTTTAATTTTCCCAACCTGTGCAATGCTTCACCAGCTTCTGCAAGTGATTGCACCTGTTCTTCAGTAAGGTTATTATCCTGCAAAAGCAATTCTAATTTGTGTTGTACAATAGCAATTGGTGTTTGCATTTCATGGGCTGCATTTTCAGTAAACTCTTTCATGTTGATAAAGTCGCTGTAAATTTTGCCCGTCATATAATTGAGGGAAGTATTCAGTTCATTAAATTCTGTTGTATTGGTCTTCTCAAAATGCATTGCCTGCATCTGTTTCAGTTCTGCGGTTTGTATTTTTTGCAGTGATTTTTTAAAAGGCGCCCAAAGGCTTTGACTTATTAACCAGTTAAAAATAATTGCAGCAATAAAAAGACCTGCAAATACAAACAACATAATTCTTGTAAAGCCTTCGATAAAAGCCGCTTTTTGTTCCTGGGATTTTTTTATGGTTATGCTATATGGTATACCGCCAATATCTACTACCTGAGACAACTGCCTGTAAGGTATAGTGCTGTTTGTTTTAAGGTTTTTTTCGCGTACATCTTCTATAACAGGATTATCACTTACACTACTATTTACCGGGTAAATTGACAATTCTTTTGTTCTTAAAACAAAAGCAGTACCGTTATCTGTATTGGTTGCCAGGTAATCTATCCACTGTATTTCGTCAGCTATTAATTCCTGATCGCTGCGTTCGTTGAGTTGTTTGCTAAACTGGTGGTACAAATAAGAGGCAGTAACCACCAGCAATACAACCATTGCGGAAAAAAAATAGATAGTGGTTTTAGTGAGCAGCTTCATAAATAATATTAATTGTCGGTTAGCCGGTAACCTGAACCATACACTGTTTTTATATAATCGCCGCTACCTGCTTCCAGTAATTTTTTTCTCAGGTTCCTGATATGCGTGTACATAAAATCATAATCGCCGGCCTGCAGGTATTCATCGCCCCATATGCGTTCTGCAATAGAAGATTTGGTAAGTACACGCCGCTGATTGGCTATAAAATATTCCAGCAACTGGTATTCCTTTTCAGTTAAATCAACAGGTTTATCATGTACAGTAAGCCGCTTTCCTTCCGCATCAAGTTTTATTTCATTAAACTGAATATACCTGTTGCCTTCAAACTGTCTTCTGCGCAGGATAGCATTAATCCTTGCATTTAATTCTGAAAGATGGAATGGTTTTACAAGATAATCATCAGAACCGAGTTCAAGCCCTTTCAATTTATCTTCCAGTGATGTTTTTGCTGAGATGATAATAATACCGGCTTTCGATTCAAATCTTTTAAGTGCGGAAACAATATCGAAACCGTTCCCGTAAGGCAATCCTATATCCACAACAATACAATCATAATTATACTGTTCAACTTTTTCCATGCCTTTAATAAAATCAGCAGCGGTCTCGCATACATATCCCTGGTATTCCAGGTATTTCTGTATAGATTCCCGCAACTGTCTTTCGTCTTCTATAATTAATATTTTCATGCTGAGCAGCAAAGATAAAAAAACCCGCCCTTTTAAGGGGCGGGTACAAGTAACAACCAAAACCTCCAACCCAACACCAGCAAAATGTTACTGAAGGTTGTCCAAGTCGTTTAAAGCATATTGGTAAACCACACCCGGTGCATTTGGATACACACCACTGATAATTGCGCTATTACCATTCTGGCGCAATGCATCTTTCAGTTCATCTACAGTGGTTACTCTTTTATTATTAACTGCGTTTATAATAAAGCCTTCTTTAATTTTTGTCTGGTCTGCTATAATACCTTCTCCAATACTTTTTACCTGCACACCTTTTCCATTATCCAATGCCTGGAAACTAGCGCCCAGTTTTTCAATCACTTGTTCTTTTACAGAAGCGTAAGTTCCGGAAGCACCTTTAAGTGTAGCGCTTGCACTCTTTTCTGAGCCGTTGTGCTGGTAAGTAATATTTACCTTATCGCCGGGGTGCATAGCAGAAATCTTTTCCACTACTTCATTACCGGTAGAAACAGCAATACCATTTATTTTGGTAATAAAATCTCCCTTCTGCACACCAGCTTCTTCTGCAGTACTGCCTTTTGCAACATCCATTACAAATACACCATTGCCTTCTTTGATATTATTTTTCTGACGATCTTCTTCACTCATCAAATCATTAGGATACATGATACCGAGGTATGCCCTTTTAGTGCTTCCGTACTTAATAATATCCCCGGCTACTTTTGCCACAAGATTAGAAGGTATAGCATAAGAGTAACCCGCATAAGAACCCGTTGGTGAAGCAATAGCACTGTTGATGCCAATAACATCTCCATCAGTATTTACCAATGCACCACCGCTGTTACCAGGGTTTACTGCTGCATCTGTTTGTATAAAAGATTCTACCGGCGTACTGCTGTTACGACTGTTAATGCCGATATTTCTTGATTTTGCACTAACAATACCAGAAGTTACTGTTGTTGCCAAATCCAACGGATAGCCTATTGCGAGTACCCATTGACCAAGGTGTACATTATCTGAATTGGAAAAAGTAAGAAAAGGAAAATCGTGCCCTTCAATCTTAATAACAGCAAGGTCGGTGCTGGGATCTGTACCAATCACCCTTGCTTTATAATCTTCTTTGTTGTTTAATGTAACAGTAAGGTGATCGGTTCCTTCTACCACGTGGTTATTGGTAACAATGTAACCATCGGCACTGATAAGAACACCAGAACCCGAAGCTTTTTGCGGCTGCATCATTCTTGGCGAACCATTACCAAAACCAGGACCGAAGAAATCTCTTAGCGGATTATCGTCCATATCCTGGTTAACTTCTTTTGCTTTCATTACTGTTCTTATATGAACAACAGCCGGCGCTGCTTTGGTAGCTGCTTTTTCAAAATCAACCATTGGGCCAGATGTTGGCGTGGTATAGTTGGCACTAGAAAAAAGTGATGATGGAGTTGTGCCGGAAACAGCAAATTGATTATGCTGCTGTAACTGTGCATATCCCCAGGCGCCGCCTGTAAAACATGCTCCTGCTATTGCGATAGCTGCTATTGATTGTTTGATTGTCATACGTATATTTTTATTTGACAACAAACCTATTTTGCGCTTCTAAAGCAATTCTGAAGAAATTTCTAAAAACTTTGTTAATACCAAAACCCAAAAACACTGGCGGAAAAGTAAGGCTGATTCATTTTCAAACATTGCAATTTCCTCCATTCATCATGCGGAAACTGCTGTTGATAGTATATCAATAAATCCGGGAATGATTTACGAAATTTGAGGATCATGAAAAAACATGTTCGCCACCAGGTGATTTGCTGGATTGCTTTTTTCTTATTTCTTTCACTGATAGAATATTTATGGGATAAAGCCACGCTCCCATCCCTTTCACAATCTCAACTAATTTTCAATAGCCTGTTGTCGACCTTAATTAATATTCCGCCTAAAATTCTGTTTGCATATTATGTATGGTTTTTCCTGAAGCCGTCGCGGCATCATCAAATAAAGAATATTTTTTTTCGCACCATTGAATTTTTAGCTGTCCTTTTTGTTCTTACAACTATCGACAGGCTCATCAACAATTACATTGTCATTCCAATAATTTATAAGGGCATAATTCAATTAGGCGGATTGTATGAAGAAAGGCGTGTTTTTATAGTATTGCTGTATTTCGCCCTTGCGGCAGGCATCCTGGTAAGCATTCGTTCTTTGCAACAGCAGTTGCTTGCTGCAATAAGAGAAAAAGAATTGGTAAGGCAGCAACTCGCTACCGAGTTAATGTTTTTAAGAAATCAAACTAATCCTCATTTTCTAATGAACACCCTTAATAATATTTATGCGCTGGCAAGAAAAAAATCTGAAGATACAGCTGAAGCAGTGATGCGGCTTTCGGAATTGTTGCGCTTTATGTTGTATGAATCCAACGGATCATTAATATTGCTGGATGAAGAAATAAAGGTGCTGGAAGATTATACCGGTCTTGAAAGCATCCGCTATAACGAAAGGCTTTCTCTTCAGTTTGTAAAATCAATCGATGCCGAAGGTTATCGTATCTCTCCCCTGCTTTTACTTCCGTTTGTTGAAAATGCATTTAAGCATGGCGTTAGCGAATCGAGAACCAATGCTTTTATACATATATCCATCGATGTGAAAAATGCTGTCCTAAATCTTAACATAGAAAATTCAATAGCCGATAATGCAACTGAACAGGTTTTTAAGAACAACATCGGCCTAAAAAATGTACAAAGGCAACTGGAACTTTTGTACCGCGATTATACATTGAATGTGCAGAACAGCAACCAGTCATACAAAACTCATTTAACTGTAAATCTTGAAAGCTATGCAGAAATATAATTGTCTTATAGTTGAAGATGAACCACTGGCAGCAGAAGTATTGTCAGACTATACAAAGCAGGTTCCGTTCCTGGAACTGAAATCCATTTGTACAGATGCTTTGCAGGCCAGCAATATGCTTCAAAAAGAAAAGATAGATTGTATCTTTCTAGACATTCATTTACCCGGTCTTAAAGGAATGGAATTTCTTGAAACACTAACCGAGCCACCTGCAGTAATCATTACTTCTGCTTATCCTGAATATGCATTGCAGGCATTTGATTTTTGTGTTACTGATTATTTACTTAAACCTATTCGCTTTAGTCGTTTTCTTAAGGCTGTTAATAAACTGCATCAGCCCGTTAAAGAAACAAATACGCCACGCTACCATCTTTTTAATGTAGATAAAAAAATGCTCCGTGTTTGCGAAGATGATATACTTGTTATTGAAAGTGTGAGGGATTATGTAAAGATTACTACCCGGCAAAAAAACATCTACACCAAACTGCAATTAACCGAAGCACTTGAACTACTGGGTACCGAAAAATTTATTCGGGTACACCGATCATTTATAATAGCTAAAAACAAGGTTACTGCATTTACTTCTACAGATGTGGAAATTGAGGCTAACCGTATACCCATAGGCAGGAGTTTTAAAGAAATAGTGGTGGACACTCTTGGTAGATAACAGTTGTATATCATGCAAAGACTGTAATCCACCAGCCAACTGTTCAACTTATATTTTTTGCAAGTAGTTTTAGCCTGCTTATGAAAAAATGGATCCCCCAAGGAAAGTTTTTATTTGCATTGGCTATAACCGGTTTTGGATTAATCACTTTTATTACCGGGCAGTTGCCAAAAGCTTTTTCACCTGCAATTGAATCTACCAGCCTGCGGCTTACAGTTGTAGTTATATGTGGCTTAATTTTTATTGCATCAGGTATAGGTCTTATGATAAATAGGTTTGCTACAAATGCAGGATTTTTAATTTTTTTCTTTTTTCTTGCTGATTTAATCTATCCACAACTCATTACTTCACTACAACAACCTACAAATGCCGGGCAATGGACACTTACGCTTGAACTATTAGCACTTGCCAGCGGCGCTTGTTTTCTTACCAATAATCAACTGCTTCAAAAAATTGCCCGCTATACTTTTGCTTTGTCGTTTATTGGTTTTGCCGTTTTGCATTATATGTATGCAGATTATATCGTAACGCTCATCCCCGCATGGATGCCTGCTCATTATTTTTTAAACGCATTGGTACTTGCTGGTTTTATTGCAACGTCGGCCAGCCTTATTTTAAACATTGCTACCGGACCAGCAACATTTGCATTTGCATTGATGTTTTGCCTTTGGGTGATTACGCTTCATATACCACGTTGCATTTTACATCCATCAAATGAAGCAGAATGGTCCAGCCTTTGTATTGCTATTGCAATGGCAGGTATAGGTTTTCTCATTTTTGAAAAAACAGCTCAACCTAAAATATTAAGAGAGGCGAACGAAAATTTTATGCAATAAAAAAGCAAGGCCAATGTATGACCTTGCTTCAATTATCACCATGTATAATTATTACCATCTGCCTTTTTTATTGTCTGAATATCCATGGTCTGAATATCCATGATTGTCTTTTTCAAAACGAAACTGAACACGGCTAATTTCAGCATCACGCATTCTTTCCAGTTGATCAATTTGTTTCATTTTTTCTCTCCTGCTCATCCACCTGTTTTGTTTTACAGCGGAAATTTTAAAATCATACTCACGGTTAATCTGTTGTATAGTCTGCTTTTTAGAGTTGAATGAGTAGCCATAATCTTTTTTACCATTATCAAAGCCCCTGGACTGAGCTGAAGCAATAACAAAAGAACCTGCTGCAATTAATAACATAAAAATCTTTTTCATAATTGTAAATTTTAAAAAGTGATTCAATGTATATAAGATGGAAACAGGTCATTTTCGTTTAAATAAAAGACAGCCGTTTCATCGCAGCATTTGCGGTGGTTGTCGCAACATTTTACAACACCTTTTTGCAAGGCAGGAAAACCATTAAACGCAGGGGGAAAATCAGAATGTTTCGTTCAGGTTAAGGAAGAAACCTTTGTTGCCAAACCGGCCAAAGGCATAATCGAGGCAGAGATTTGTTCTTGTTGCTTTGTTAAACAGCACCCGCAAGCCGGCCCCATAACCAGGTTGAAAAACTTCAAACATTTTAGTACCGTGATCATCATTTCCAGTTTGAAGATTGCCAAACACAACTCCGCTTAAAAACTTATTTTTTAAAATCGGGAAACGCAGCTCAAGTTCAGTATCATTAAATTTTGTGCCCTTAAAGTATTGTGCAGTATAACCCCGGCCGCTACGAAATGATCCATCTCTTGCACTACCGGGAAGTTCTATATAAGGAACTGCACCACTGATAAGGTATGAGCCCCAGTTCCAGAAAGCAAGCACAGTTTCCGGATTGGCGGTTGATAAGCTGAAATATTTTCTGAAATCTGTTGTAAACTGTAAAGAATTTTTTGTGCTGCCAATCCATGTTTGATTGGCACGAATTCCGGCATCAAAAAAAATGCCTTTATAAGCACGGTTAGGATTATCACGGGTGATGTATTCAATATTAAATAGAAAACCATTTGCAGAATAATGATCCTGCGGAAAACCATACTTATTATTATATACACTTGAAGGCGTGCCGTTATTAGTAGTATCCTTGTTTTCTATATTGCGCCTTATTTCAAAAGATAAACCTGCACCAATAAAAAGACGCTCGTGAACATTCTTATACACCTTCTCCCTGATATTATAATACATGGAGTGAATGGGATAAACTTTGCGGGTATTATTAGCAAGTACGGCTTCATTAGGATCTGTGCCGGCATATTCTTTTCCAATGCCCATTCCATAATCGGGGGTAACAGTTTTTGCTGCTACAAGATTGCCCTGGAAATTCCATTTATTGCCCGGTGTAAAAATATTATGATTGAGATAAAAGTAAATAATGCCCTTTGTAGTAATGGACGCAGATGTGGCTGCTACAGAAAAAAGTGTATTAGGATCGTTTCCCAATTTTCTACCTGCTACAGCTTTTATACCCAATTGCGCACCAATTGTTGGGTTAGCGGCAATATTGGGCACTACAGTAATGCCAGATTTATTAGCCGATTTTTTTGTTGTTGCATGCGGATGCAGTATGGCCCGCATAAGATCACCAAAATCATACTGACCAGCATAATTGTCTGTATGCTTTATTTCTTTGCCAGATTTTAAACGAAGCGAATCTGCTTTAAGAGAATCTGCCGGAGAAATTTGCTGCGCATATAAGGATACAATAAAGCAAATAAAAAAAAGGGTTAATAGAATTTTAATCACCTGCTGATTTTATAAACATTTATACAATAACTCTACCAATCCGAAGGCGGTGCAAAATGTCTTGAAATGGCAAACCAGGTTTCATTTTACGGCAAATAACCTTCTTATCGGGGCAATTCGGCAACAACCTGATTTTGATTGGTAAAATAAATCCCCTTGGGTTATGTTTCAAAGATATATCTCGTACAGGTTTTCGTTGATTATAAAAGTATATTCTGCTGACTTTAATCTGTATTTAACCTGTTGTATCACGATGTATACTGCGAAAATCTTCTCCCCTTTTTGTTAAAGAAAATACATCCATTTGTTGCCACCTTGTTAATTACAATGCAGATACATGTTTTCATCAAACCACGGCAGGCAGCCATTCGTAATATTATTATAAAAAGGAGCCAACATGAAACAACTTTAGTGGAAATGGAACCCAATTAATTTATTTAAAAAAATCAAGCAATGAAAAAGATAATGATTGTAGTGTTTGTTCTTGGTTTAACAATGACGGTTGCTGCGCAACGTGGCCATGGCACTATTGGAAGAAGCCGTGTAATTGTGGTATCGCCGGGTTTTGGTTTTGGTTATTCGCCTTTTTATTCACCCTGGGGTTACGGTTATGGTTACCCATACGGTTATCCTTACGGTTATAGCACATATCGTCCTTCAAAGCTTCAGCGTGAAGCTGATGAACTAAAAGCTGATTATGATGACAAAATCAAATCGGCAAAACATGATAAAAGCATCAGTAAGGATGAACGCAAGAAAATTGTAGCGCAATTAAAAACAGAACGTGACCAGGCCATTCATGATTTAAAAGCAAATTATTACAAGCAAAAAACACAACCGCAGCAACCACCGGTTATACAAGAACCAAATGACAAAAGCTGACAATAGTTCTATCAACGCCTGGTAAAACCGGGCGTTGCTTTTACAAAGCATTTTTACCACAAACACAATTGGGGAATGTAGACACATCCCCCGTTTATTGCTTTTGAAATGAACACCAACATTCATTTTAGGAATGAGTGTTGGCATAAAGAGTAGGGAATTAGCAAAATGTTACCGCTCTTTCGGCCTTTTTATAGGTTATTCTTATCTTGTTGCGGTTCAGCAAAAATGATCTACTTTTGATATTACAATCAATCATTTGAGACCAGATTATCCATCCAAAGTATTTTACGACAAGCGCATCAACTATGTGCTTATGATGCAGGCATTGGCTACAGACTCGGCAAAATAATCTTCTACTTCCGGTATTCACTTCTCCGGACAAACCGGCATTAATTTATTCTTCATCTAAAAATTTTTATTATGACGATGCTTACCAATGCTAAGCATAATCCGCTACCTAAAACAGACTTTCTTCCTTTGCAGGGAACTGATTATGTGGAGTTTTATGTTGGCAATGCTAAACAAGCCGCTCATTTTTATAAAACTACTTTCGGGTTTCAATCGCTTGCCTATGCAGGACCAGAAACTGGTGTAAAAGATCGTACCAGCTATGCAGTTAATCAAAATAAACTAACTTTTGTATTTACAACTCCGCTAAAAACCGGAAACGATATAGCCGATCATATTTATAAACACGGAGACGGCGTAAAGGCCTTAGCACTTCGTGTAGATGATGCTACCAGTGCATGGAAAGAAACCACAGGACGTGGCGCAAACAGTTGGCTTGAACCGCAACAATTGAACGACGAAAATGGAAATGTAGTAATGAGCGGTATTAAATTATATGGAGATACCGTTCACCTTTTTATTGAACGTAAAAATTATAAAGGCTGTTTTTTACCCGGCTTCCGGGAATGGAAATCAACCTATAACCCTTCTTCTACTGGTTTGCAATATGTAGATCATTGCGTGGGCAATGTAGGATGGAACCAGATGAACAAATGGGTTAAATTTTATGAAGACGTAATGGGTTTCAGAAATATTCTTTCCTTTGATGATAAAGACATTTCAACGGAATATTCTGCTTTAATGAGCAAAGTGATGAGTAATGGAAATGGTTTTGTAAAATTTCCTATTAATGAGCCGGCAGAAGGCAAAAAGAAATCGCAGGTAGAAGAATACCTTGAATTTTATAATGGCGAAGGCGTGCAGCATGTGGCACTTGCTACCAATAATATTATTGAAACAGTAACAGAATTGCAGCACCGTGGCATAGAATTTCTTAAAGTACCCGGCAGCTATTACGACACCGTATTAGAACGTGCAGGAAAAATTGATGAAGAACTTTCTGCATTAAAAGATCTGGGTATATTGGTAGACAGGGACGATGAAGGCTATCTTTTACAGATATTTACAAAACCGGTAGAAGACAGGCCAACGCTTTTCTTTGAAATTATTCAGCGCAAAGGTGCAAAAAGCTTTGGCAAAGGAAACTTTAAAGCATTGTTTGAAGCCATAGAAAGAGAACAAGGTGCCCGTGGAAATTTATAAACCATCTACACGATTGTAAAAAAATAAACCATATGCCTCACTACCATACACTAGGAAATATTCCGCACAAGAGACATACACAATTTCGCAAGCCCGATGGAGGATTGTATTCTGAACAGGTGTTTTCTACCGAAGGTTTTTCAAACGATTATTCTATACTTTATCATAGCCACCCTCCTACACAAATCATAAAAACTGAAGCGGGTAAAGATGTAAGCCCTGTTATTGCCGAAGAAAAAATGCTAAAGCACAGAAGTTTTGAAGGCTTTAAAATAAAACCTGCTCCAGATTATATAAACAGTCGCATACCTGTACTGGTAAATAATGATTGCCATATTATATTGGCATCTCCACAGGAAAGCATGCAGGAATATTTTTATAAAAATGCAGATGCAGATGAGATCATCTTTATTCATGAAGGTGATGGATTTCTAAAAACGATGTACGGGCAGTTGCGTTTTCAATATGGCGATTACCTGGTTATTCCCCGGGGAACTATTTACCAGTTGCATTTCAGCAATAAGGAAAACCGTTTGCTGATTGTAGAATCATTCAGTCCTGTTCGTTTTCCTGCAAAATATACCAGCAAAAACGGGCAGTTGATGGAACACTCACCATTTTGCGAACGTGATATAAGGCAGCCGGAAAACTTACAAACCTTTGACGAAAAAGGAGATTTTCTTATTCGTACAAAAAAGAAAGGTGTGTTGTACAATCTTCATTATGGCACGCATCCTTTTGATGTAGTTGGATGGGATGGCTGCTGTTATCCTTATGCACTTTCTATTCACGATTTTGAACCCATTACCGGAAGGGTGCACCAACCACCGCCAGTTCATCAAACTTTTGCTGCAAACAATTTTGTAGTGTGTTCTTTTGTTCCGCGCCTGTTTGATTATCACCCGCTTTCTATTCCTGCTCCTTACAATCATTCAAATATTGACAGTGATGAAGTGCTTTATTATGTAGATGGAGATTTTATGAGCCGTAAACATGTAACAAAAGGAATGATTACACTTCACCCTGCAGGCATACCGCATGGGCCGCATCCCGGCACAGTAGAAAAAAGCATTGGCGCAAAAGAAACAAAAGAACTTGCGGTAATGATAGACACATTTCACCCGCTGATGCTTACAAAAGAAGCTATTGCAATTGAAGATGATAATTACACCAGCAGTTGGATTGAGTAATTGTTACAAACATTAAAATTCGTTATTGACTTTTTAATTTGGATACCAGCATTTGGTTTTCATAGGATCATTGTTGCGTCGCAATCCGTTCATCTGTATATCGTTGGTGATCATTGAAGCATAATTCTTTTTATAGAAATGCGCATGTTTGGCTAAAGCCAATTGTGTGTTTTTGTTTTTAACCCAGGGCTTAAGCCCTGGGTTATTGAAAACCACTTCAGTTGGGCTTTAGCCCAATAATTCTATTCTGCAAAATCAACCTGCTTATAAACTTTGTTTTTAACCCAGGGCTTAAGCCTTGGGTTACTGAAAACCACTTCGGCTGGGCTTTAGCCCAATAATTCTATTCTGCAAAATCAACCTGCTTATGAACTTTCAATAACTGTTTTGTAGATCACTAAACGTATGGCTTGTGCCAGAAAAATATCAAGGCAGGATGCGTTCAGTAGATATAAGCCCTGAAAGGGCGATGCATATCCAGCGACGGGTAAAGCCCGTCGCACAACAAATGTATTTACTATTCTTATTGTCGCAATGCACCCTGCATTTTGTCGTAGCATAGCAGCATAATAATGCTAAACGCTTCTTATGTTTACAAAAAAACAATGAGCAATACCACAGCGCCAATAACCGTTCAAACCATTATAAACGCCAGCGTAGCGGATTGCTGGAAATGCTGGACAAACCCGGCGGACATACTCAAGTTCAACAATCCTTTTGACGACTGGCATACTGCGAAAGTGGATATTGATGTAAAACCAGGCGGCCGCCTGTATTACAGCATGGAAGCAAAAAACGGAAGTGAAGGCTTTGATTTTGGCGGGGTTTACGACATTATTATTACCAATGAACGCATTGAATCCACAGGCGACGACGGGCGGAAAACCATCAATACTTTTACTGCTGACGGAAACAAAACTATAGTGAAAGAGATATTTGAACCGGATGCTACTACGCCACTTGATGTACAAACACTATTCTGCCAAAACATACTGGACAATTTCAAGAAATACATGGAAGAGAAATAAGAGAACCTCCAATTTACAATCATAGACATCGATTACATAGCCAGCTTTTACCAAAACTTAACAAAGAAGAAAAAAGATTTTTTTTATTGCGGATAGAATTGGTGTAACTTTAAGAACATCCTTTAAAACCATTTACTATGATACCATCATCCTCTTTAAAAACTCCTCCCGTAATTGTAGAAAAAATAAACAATCTCTGCAGTTTATTACTTCAGGAACAATCAGACTTTGAACAAGTAGCCACACAAATAACAGATACCGAACTCAGGTGTACTGTTCTAACACTGGCACAAAACAATCATCAATATGCTTGTGAGCTTTCGTCACAGGTACAGGCTATTCGCGGAACAGAAGTTCCTGGTGGGCTTCCATTGTCTTTAAAACCAGTAACAGAAATTGAAAGCTGTGTTTTTAACAACGAAAACGAAGTACTTGCATTCTGCAAAATGAATGAAAAGAAAATGGTTTTTGCATATCGCGATATTTTAAATGAATCTGCTTTGTATGAAGGATTGCGTAAAATGATCCGCTACCAGTTAAACAGTATACTGGTAACATTTATGCAGTTAAGGCTTTTAAACTCACTGAAACTTTCTTAACAACGATTTGGTTTATTAATGTTCTTCATTGCTTTTTAAATTACCTTGAAAGAGCAATGAAAAAACCTGTATTTTATACCTCCGATTTTTTTAAACAGGTATCTTTGCGGATAATTTTAATAACCCATGACCATCAGAATTTTTATTACCGGCGGCACTTTTGATAAGGAATACAATGAAATTAACGGACAGCTTTATTTTAAGAACACCCATATGCAGGAGCTGCTTGATAAGGGCCGGAATAAAGTGCGTGTAGAAATAAGAACGCTGATGATGATTGACAGCCTGGAAATGACAGCCGAAGACCGTGAGCTAATAGTACAGCAATGCATCGGTTGCCCAGAAGATAAAATTATTATTACACACGGTACAGATACCATGACCGAAACTGCAAAAGTACTGGCCGGAAAAATTACCAATAAAACAATTGTGCTTACAGGTGCGATGATTCCTATTAAGTTTGGCAGCTCTGATGGTTTGTTTAATCTTGGCAGTGCACTTGCATTTGCGCAAACCCTCCAACCCGGTGTTTATGTAGCTATGAATGGCCGTTGCTTTAACTGGAACAATGTGCGGAAAAATAAACAAACAGGAATTTTCGAAGAGCTTCCCTGATTATTTTTTTTATTGTGAGCTGCAACGGCGGGATACACGGAAGCAAGCTTATACGGCGAAGCAAGCTGCTCTTGTCTCATGAACGTCCTTTCTATTTTAAACCCGGATTGCTTCATCGCAGCTATTCATTGTAACATTAAAAGATCTTACAGCGATTTGCAATGACGAGAAGAGACTATGGACTATAGACTAACGACTACTGACTAAACACTACAGACTATCTTTAGCAATAACACTCCAATCATCATTACCATGTCCTTTGGCAATCCATTTATCCATATTTTCTGCTATTGAGGGAAGAATAGCAAGTGTAACACCGCCTTGTTTTGCTGCATCTATCATCAGCCCTGCATCTTTCCGTGCCATTACCAGTTCCCAGGATGGATCATCAAATTTACCGGAAGTAATTCGTTTCAATCTTGCTGGCAATCCTGCCCCTGGGTTCCATTCATTAAAAAGCGCTGATACATCGGCGGTAGCAATACCAAGTGCTTTAGCAAGTGCCAGTGTGTCTGCAATACCTGAAGTAAAACTTATCAAAAAAGAATTGCCAATTAGTTTTATAGCAGCGGCTTTGCCTTCTTCCGCACCAAAATTGATGAGCTTACCTGTCATAGCAGAAAGCGATGGAGATTGTGCTGCAATAACATTCTGATCACCCGATACCAGCATATAACCACTGCTATCTAATGCATTGCCCGGCCCCATAAAAACAGGTGCATGCAAATAAGTAAAGCCTTTCTCTTTCCATTCTTTAGTCCGCTTAATTGCTCCCACCGCAGAAGTTGTGGTATGATCTATAATAACAGCACCTGGTTTAAAACCTGTAGCAGCATTGGCAAGCACTTCATCAACAGTGTTGTCATCTTTTAAAGTAATGTGAACAATCTCTGCGCCTTTAACTGCATCGGCAACATCAGCAAATGCTTTCGCCCCCTCAGCTTCCAATGCTTTTGCTTTACTTGCAGTACGGTTCCATACCTGTACTTGTTCTCCCTTCTTTAGCATGGCTTTTACAAAATTTGAACCGAGCAGGCCCATTCCCAAAAATGCTTTCATGTATACTTATTTTAGAAGAATTAAATAATAAAGATGTAAAAATAGTAAAAGGTAATTTATTGAGTTTATACTAGTGCTCCTGATTGTTTACATAGTATGCCAATCAAAAAAGCTCTTTAATAAACTATAAAAATGTCAGAATACCGAACTTGCTATGGGTTCATCGGCCTTTGCAAACGCTTTTTCTGCAAGTGCTTTTACTTTTGCTGCTTCATCTTTTTTTCCTTGTCCCTGCAATGCAATGGACAATCCTGTAAGCGACCAACCATTATTGGGATTGATTTTTAAATCGACCTTATATACACTTTCGGCTTCTGCAAATTTCTTTGTCTTGCACAATGCCCGGCCAAGATATTGTCTTGCGGGGTGCACCCAGTCTTTGGGCTCATTGTAAATCATAGAATCTTCAAGTACAACTGCTTTGCGAAAAAAGTTGACTGATTCATTTAACTGATTTTTTTCTTCAGCCATAACGCCTTGTAAGATTGCTTCAGCAACTTCTGCACCGGCAATGCCCGGGTTGGCATAGGATGGTGCTGGTGCTTTTAATTGCGGGTTCTTCATCAGCTCTTTAACTATTTCCAGTTGTTTAGCAGCATCTTCTTCATTGTGCAATCTTGCATAGGCCAACCCTTTTCCATAATGCCAGAGCAAATTTGCATACACATGCGCTGCTGGTGGTTCTTTGGTTTGCAGCAGATCATTCCATTTGCCAAAACGGATTTGTGTTAATAGCGGCGTCATATAAACGTACTGAATAAAAATGCCAAAGTATTCGGGCATATCCTGCATGGTACTGTCGAAACTGTTTTTACAATCAATTGAAACTTTCATTGATTGGTTGTAACGGCCATCCATATTTGCACAGGTAGCCTGCATGTGCAGGTTGTGAATTAAATAAAGTGGTGAGTTATTAACCACTGCCGGAAATTTTCCCAGGTAATCATAATATCCTTTCACTGCATCATCATTTACTTTTTCTCCAATATTATAATAGCCGGAACGGATATAAATATGAGAAGGCATATGCACAAGATGTGCTACACCGGGCATTAAGCCCGGAAGAAGGTTTGCAACTGTCATTCCTTTTTCAGGATGAGCAGAAGCTTCAATAGCATGTATATAATAATGCGCTGCACCAGGATGCTTCGGAAATTTTTTCAGCATGGTTTCCAGGGTTGTAACAATTGGGGCTGTCCATGCTTTGGGTTTATAATTTTTATAATAAAGATCCCAGGGATGCTGTACCATCAATGCATCTACATATAATGCAGTAGCATCTGCACTTGCAGGAAAAGCTGTAAAAACTTTTTTCATTTCATCTGCATACAACTGGTTAAGAACGATGCGGGATTGCGTTGTATCTGCAGAATAACGAACATCCATTGCTTTTATCAATCTTTTTTCTACAGCGCTGCAGCCAGAAGAAAATTGTTTGGCTTTGCGAACCGATTCAAGTGCATCGGGAGAAGCACTATATCCCATATCATTAATATTAGGACCATAAGCAAGTGCCTTGCCCCAATAACCCATAGCAAAGTTTGGATCAAACTTTACTGATTTTTCAAAAGAAGCAAGGGCTTCAATAACATGAAAGCCGTAATACATGTTTATACCCTGCTCAAAATAAATTTTTGAACTGTCATTAGCGGCTGTTACAGGCATTGTATAATTACCCCACCCTTGCAATAAAGGGATAGCAGCACTGTCTTCAAAATTTATATTTGTAAGCAAAGGGCTGCACCTGAAGGAACTGATTTTTTTTCTTGTAATTGTTTTTTGAAGTTCTGTTACAGATATTTTGCCGGAGTTGTTATGATTTACATACGCAGCAGCAAAGAATGAAGCAAAGAAAAAAATAAGCAGGGTTTTCATGACTTATTGTTTTGAGACCGTTAAAAGGTACAAAATAATAAACAATAAAAACCCTGCCTGCATATGTTTTTTGCTATTGCATTTTTTCCATGTCGGTTAGCTGTTGCAGCAATTGCCAGGAACTTACAATATCGCCCGCAAAAGCAATTTGGCGCTGCGGCATATCGCCACCTTTTCCCTGCAATAAAGAATAAGCAGTAGTTACCATCTGCTCGTTGTTCATTGTCTCTTCATTTAGCGAACGATAATAGTTCAACTGATCCTGCAAATCTTTTTTTACTGATGCGCTTACTTTTTTTGCAAGCTGCTTATCATCTGCAAGGTAACATGCCCGTAAAAACTCAGAGGCAAAAATATTGTGCATGTTTCCGCGGTTGCTGGTCATGCCATAAGGAAATTCGTTTTCATTCACGTTTGCATCAAAATGTTCCAATACTTTTCGGGCCTCTTCTTTTCTTCCCGCCTGTGCAAGACCAATAGCAACTTGCGCATGTGCCAGCCTGATATAGTTCATGCGGCGGCGGTTTTCTTCATCATAATAAACAGTACCAGCAGCAGATTTTTTTCCGTACCGGAATTTCTCCATAATGTTTTTATATGCAACATCATTATTTACCTGGTTATTTTCTACCGGAACCAATCGCCAGCTCATCCCATCCAGCCTTGTATATTTTGCAAGGCCAAGATCCGCAGCAGTACGATCTGATGTAAAACAGATTGGCCGTTTCCAGTTATTGGCGGCAATAACCGCCAGTTGTGCCAAATCATTTTTTAATAAATATCTTTTGTTGCTAAGATCAAACTGCAGTTGGTTAACCACTTTATCAGATGCCCCAACTGTACCATTATTTCTTACCAAATTTTCATCTACCGGTATTGTGTACTTGCATATAGGCAATGTATGCAGCGCTTCGCCATCATCTGCCTGTCGTGTGTACAATGCATCATTGCTGCCGGTTACATTTTTCAATGTGCTGTAAAGATCATAATTCTTATCAGCGTCATACCCGGATACTTTGTCCATGTACACTACATCACGGTTACTTCCGCGTATTTGTTCCGGCGTGAATATTACATCAAAAGGATCGCTCTTGTTTATTTTATACCGCAATTGATTAATGTACCAGTCTGCAGAAAAAATAGTGCTCACCACAACACGCACATCGGGCCTTACATTTTCTACTTCCTGCAAATACCATAAAGCATAAGTATCATTATCTTCTGCTGTAAATAAGATGGCGTTGGCCGGGCAGCTCTCCAGAAAGTTGCGGGCCATATCTACTGCCAGTGTTTTATTGCTGCGATCATGATCGTCCCACTCCTGTTGCGCCATTAATACCGGTACAGCCAGCATACACAAACCAAATGCAGCATAGCTTGCATATTGCAGCTTCATCAATCTTTGCAATAAAGCAGCAACGGCAAGCACACCTAATCCAATCCAGATGGCAAATGCATAAAAAGATCCTACATAGGCATAATCTCTTTCTCTCGGTTGGTAGCCAGACTGATTTAGGTACACTACAATTGCAAGGCCTGTAAAGAAAAACAGCAGGAGGTTTACTAAAAAATCATTTCGTTTTCTTTTATACTGAAATACCAAACCGGCAATGCCCAAAATTAAAGGCAGCATGAAAAGCCGGTTGGCAGATTTATTATTTTTTATTGATTGCGGCAATGCTGATTGGTTGCCATACATTTTATTATCAATAAAAGAAATGCCGCTTACCCAGTTACTGTCCCTTGCATTGCCAAAACCCTGCAAATCGTTTTGCTTGCCTGCAAAATTCCACATGAAGTAGCGCATATACATCCATCCGGCCTGGTATCTTGTGAAGTATGCAATATTATCTTTTGCTGATGGTGATTCGTCTTTTTCCAAACCTGTAAAACTTCTGTAACAATCCTGCTGCTGACGATCATCGCCATTGTCCCACATACGTGGAAACAAATGTGACGATGGCGTGTTTGCCCAATCGGTCTTCATAATCTTGCCTGCGCTTACATACCTGCCATCATCTTTTGTGTACTTCATTCCGCCATCAACATACTGTGGCCTGTCTGTAAAATCAGGGCCATAAATAATTGGCCAGTCGTTATACTGATCACGGCCAAGATAACCTGCAAGGCTTACCGGGTTATCTACATTAAACATATCAACTGCAGGATTGGCGTTTGACCTAATCATTGTAGTGAGGTAAGTAGAGTAACCCAGCAATAGAAAACTCATGCTCCACAAACCAAGCTTTATAACCTGGTAATTTTTCTTTGCTGCCCAACGGATAGCAATAACTATTGCAGCTGCAAGCAATAAAAAAAATAACGCAAAACCTGTATAAAACGGCAGGTGAAGATCATTTACAAAATATACATCCAATGCACCAGCACCTTTTATAGTAGACTGAACCAAAAATTTTTGCACTACACCGGTAATGATGCAGCCCACCATAAAAGCAATCGTTCCACCAGCCAGCGTTGGCTTATACCTTTTAAAATAATACACCATTACAATAGCAGGAATAGTAAGCAGGTTTAGCAGGTGAACACCAATAGAAAGGCCCATTGTAAAGAAGATAAACACCAGCCAGCGATCACTTCCAGGTTCATCGGCCCTGCGCTCCCATTTAAGAACAGACCAAAATACCAGGGCGGTAAAGAAAGATGATAACGCATACACTTCACCTTCAACTGCACTGTACCAAAATGAATCTGAAAAAGTATATGCCAATGCGCCTACAGCACCGCAACTGATAATAATAAACACCTGCTGGGCTGTTAATGCTTCATTGTTTTTTTGCACCAGCTTGCGGGCAAAATAAGTGATAGACCAGAAGAGAAACAATATGGTAAAGCCACTTGCAATAGCACTCATAGAATTAACCGCTTTAGCAGCAGTGGCGGGATCGTTGCCAAAAAAAATGATAAAAACCCTTCCAAGAATAACAAACAGAGGTGCGCCGGGAGGATGCGGAACCTGAAGTTTATAACAGGCAGAGATAAATTCTCCACAATCCCAGAAGCTGGCAGAAGCTTCCATCGTTAAAAGATAAACAGTGCAGGCAATTGCGCAAACAATCCATCCGGCAATGGTATTAATCCGGTTAAACTTCATAAGCATGGCTTTAATTTTAGTGTTCCTAAATTTAACGATAGGCTCCTGCAAAAATTTATGGCCTTACTTAATTTAACATTTCTATAGTGCATGCAAAATGTGTAAAGGGTTCACAGTTTTGCAGGACTAATAATATTGAGTTTTGATCAATAGAAATTCTTTGGACAAAAAACTGCTTGCACCAATATCAATACCTATACTAACAGTTGCTAGTTTAAAAAACGTTTAATGCCAAAACCCTTTCTTAGCTATTTTATAATAAATTTTTAATGAAGGCGCTGGTTTAACCAAGTTTAAACGTCAAAAGAAGACGCTGATAGAAATAACCTTCATTATAACCAATTACTGCAATGGCCAATGCCCTTATTATAGATGATGAAACTGATATCTGGGTACTACTGAGTAATATCCTGAGAAAACACAATCTCCGCACCTATTATGTTAGCAACCTAAGTGCGGCCACCAAGCGATTGGAACAAGAAGTACCCGCAATTGTATTTCTCGATAACAAACTTCCCGACGGTATTGGCATTGATTACATTCAGTTTATTAAAGCCAATTACCCGGAAACCAAAATAGTAATGATAAGCGGGCACGAACCTGAGCAGCATGAAAAAAAAGCACTTACCGAAGGTGCCGATCTATTTATTACAAAGCCTTTTACTACCGCAACTATAAACGAAACGCTGAAACAATTACTGAATAAAAGCTGACTAACTCCATAGACATTAACTCCTGCAATTGCCCAAAAGGCGATATTGGAATTTTATGCATTTATAAAACTTAATCAAACATTAATAGGTTTCGGTGGGCGCAGAAAAACAATGATTGTAACTTGATAATATAAACAGAAGATTTTTCATCACTTTTATATTGTCAAACTATGTACAATGTGCTGATTGCCGATGACGATGTTGATGCATGGTTCCAGTTAAATGCTATGCTGCGGCGCCACCGCATGAAAGCAAGCTTTGTTACTAACCTTGGTGCTGCCAGGCAGCATGTAGATCAACATAACTTTTCACTTATATTTTTAGAAAAACAATTAAAGGATAATTCTGCTACTGATTTTATAAAGTATGTAAGGGCAAAATCTCCTTCTGTAAAAATTATTTTAATTGGCGGCCACGGAGAAGAATTAAACGGTCTAAAATCCAGGGTAGATATGACAATTACCAAACCACTGATACCCGAAATTATTGAACGTACTATAAATCGCTTTCATTTGCCTGTATAGTACCATTTTCTGTTTTCCTGGTTGTTCCAATCGCTCAACATTGCTTCTGTCCTATCTATTTGCAGGCCCGCCTGCACATTCATTCGTATGTATTTAACTGTTGTTGGTTGAATAATTAAACGGGTGAAACAGCAATAAAATACCTTCACAGATAATTTACACAAACGTGTTGTCATGAGAAAATCGACACACCGCTAATTAAATTGAGGCATGTTTTGTTTTTCATTAAATCAACCAGTCAGCGTAAAGACTATAGATAAACCGCATAAATGAAAAACCAAAACATTTGAAGAGCAGGCAGTTTTTTCATTAGCGCATACAGACCGGTGCTGCAAACGCACCGGCTGTTGTTTTTCTTTTATACCCAACAAATGGTTTTACCTTTTCTCAATTAATATTTTACCCAATGGCAGCATCCCAAAACGCAGTGTTTAAAAACTTTTCTGGCAAAACAATATTGCTAAGCGGGTTGCTGGTTGGCACCCTGGACATTTGTTCTGCTTTTGTTGATGTGTATATTGCAGGTAAGAACCCGCTGGCAGTTCTCCCCTATATTGCCAGTGGCTTATTTGGCCAATCTGTTCTTAACGGTGGCACAGGTATTATGCTTACGGGTTTACTCCTTCATTACATCATTGCGTTTTCTTTTACTATTTTCTTTTTCTGGTTATGCGCAAATACCAAACTGGCAAATATGAATTGGATAGTGAGAGGTATTGTTTATGGCATGTTTACCTGGATAATAATGAACCTAATTGTAGTACAGCTATCTGGCGCACCGCATAGCACAATTGGCAACATGAAACCGGCAAGAGTCTTAAAAGCAATGCTCATTCTTATTTGCATGATTGGCTTGCCACTTTCATTCATTGTACACAAATGTCTTGCCCCGGAGAAAAAAACTGTTGGGCTTTCTTGATTTTTTATCACTTTTGACCCGATGAAAAAATATGCATTTCACTTTCTTTTCTGGTCTGCTTATCTGGCAGAAGATACTTTACTGGCATACCTGTGGGACAGTGCTAAATATGCAAACCTGCCAATGGGCGAAAAAATAATTTTATCGCTTGAAGTATGTGCATCTTTATTACCTCCTAAAATTTTATTTACTTACCTGTTATTGTATGTAATCCTTCCAAGGGTATTACAGCAAAAAAGCCGTTCATTAATAAATATATTTTACTTAGTACTGGCCATTGTTGTTACAATATTATTGCTAAGGGTGATTGATATTTATTTCATTTTCCCTTTTATTTATAAAGACACAATGAAACCACCAGCATTTTTTAATCCATTTGGTCTGCTGTTCGATTTTATAGATTTGGGCTTTGTATCTGGTATGGCCATTGCCATAAAACAATTGCGCCTGCAGTTCCAGGGAAGGGAAAGGGAGAAAATGCTGATGAAAGAAAAGCTGGAAGCAGAACTGAAATTTTTAAAAAATCAAACCAATCCGCATTTCCTGTTTAATACGCTCAATAATATTTATGCGCTTGCAAGAAAAAGATCAGACCATACAGCTGATGCGGTTATGAAGCTCTCGAAAATCCTGCGGTTTATGCTGTATGAATCCGGAAGGAAATTTATTTCGATAGAAGAAGAAGTAAAATTGATTGACGATTATATAGACCTTGAAAAAATAAGGTACAATGAAAACCTGGTGGTAACTTTCGAAAAAGATATAGATAATGAAGAACAGGAAGTATCCCCTTTGCTATTGTTGCCTTTTGTAGAAAATGCGTTTAAACACGGCGTAAGCGAATCTTATTATGATTCTAAAGTGAACATGCATCTGCAACTAAAAAATGGTCACCTCTTTTTTGAAATTGAAAACAGCAAGGAAGATGAGCAGCAGAAACAAGGACCGGAAAATAAAATTGGTTTGCACAATATAAAAAGACAACTGGAACTGATGTACAATGATTATAGTCTTGATGTAAACAACCTGCCCGGAAAATTTAAAGTAACGCTAAATATTAACCTGAATAAACATGGAGAAATTTAACTGCATTATTGTGGAAGACGAACCACTTGCGGCTGAAATTCTGCAGGATTATATCCGGCAAATTGGTTTTCTGGAATTAAAAGGAACCTGCCGCCATGCTATAAGTGCAATGGAATTGCTGCAGCAAAATAAAATTGATCTGATGTTCCTGGATATTCATTTGCCTAAAATAAAGGGAATAGATTTTGTAAAAACACTAAAGCATCCCCCGCAAATTATTATTACTTCTGCTTATCCTGAATATGCATTGGTAGGTTACGAACTAAACGTTATTGATTACCTGCTTAAACCAATTGAGTTTAACAGGTTCCTGATGGCTGTTAATAAAATAAAAGCACATGCAGAAAATGAACACACCCCTGGCGTTGAAAACACAACCACGTTAAGCAATGAAGCGGGCAACAGGCCCCATATGTTTTTTAATGTAAACAAAAAGAAAGTAAAAATTTATATTGATGAGATTCTCTACATCGAAAGCCTGCGTGAGTATATAAAGATTGTTACTGCTGGCAAATCCGTCTTAGTAAAATTTCAGCTTACGCAAATGGAAGAGTTGTTAAAGAGAGGTCAATTCATCCGCATCCACCGTTCATTTATAGTAGCCAAAGCAAGAGTAGATGCCTTTTCTGCAACAGAAGTAGAAATAGCAGGAAAAGAAATTCCTATTGGAAGAAGTTACAAAGAACATGTGCTGGCAAGCCTTAGCTAATTACTCATGCATGGGCTGTAATTGCTCAAAAGCGATAAAATGAACAAGCCGGTTGTCTTTATTAAAAACCGGCCTTGCATCTATCCTGCACAAGTAAGTTTCATTATTTTTTTTATAATTAATAAGCGATACACAACAACCCCGCTTTTCTTTTATTGCTTTACCAATGCTATTCTTTATGTACTTATCCGTTTCTTTTCCCTGGAACTTACGCGGCGATTTGTGTAAAACTTCCGCAGGCGTATAACCATTCATCTCCAAAATATTGCTACTGGCAAAAACAATATGCAAAAAGGGATCGGTGACAATAATCACCTCTCCCCTTTCTAATAATATTTCATCAGTGTTCCATGTTTGTTGCCAGGAATATTTTCTTGACAGCGTATTCAGCGTCTTTTTATCTTCCTGCAACGCAGCCATCCGGTAGCAACTTTCCATAAATATTCCTACACCAAAAAAAGGAATTGAACTGCCTGTTTCTTTATTCTTATCGTTTTCTTCTATGGACATGCTTTGCAATTAAAGATTGTCTTATTGTTTAATAACAACTACTGTATTGGGGCTGATGCCCGGGGAAACTGAAAAAGAAAATTTCTTTTTGCCTGTTTTATCAAAGCAGTAAACAGCACCTGTGGATACAAAATCTTTTGCATCGGTTACATACACATCGCCTGTTTCATTATCAATATTCAACCCATAAGGCATCGCAATTGTAGTACCATCTGTTACAAAATTTGCACGGGATTGCGTAAAGTCTGTTGTGCTTAATGCCCTTACAAACGCAGAACCAAGATAACCGCCTGTTGCAAATAACTGTCCATTATAAAACCTTATTTTGCCAACAGCAGTATCTGCAGATTTTATAATTGCACCGGTACTTGCACTAAACTTTACCAGTTTTGGACCGTGCATAAAATAATCTCCTGTACAACTTACATAGATATTACCTGCATCATCAGCGGTAATCGTTCCGGGGTTAAGGCCCACTGTTATTTTTTTTGTTTCTGTAAATGTGGCAAGATCAATAACTGAAACTGTAGAATCATATACAGGGTTTAAGCCACCAGAATTGGCCACAAATAATTTATCTCCGGAAACAACAACCTGTTCGGGATTGCTTCCTACTGTAATAAATTTATCAATGGTAAGCGAAGCAGTATCTATTACAGCTACTGTTCCATCGTACGAAGACACAAGCACTTTATTTTTGTATGCCGCAGCATAACGTGGCTGACGGGCAACAGATGCCGCAGTTTTAAAATCTATCTTTTTTATTTCTTTAGCTGTAAATGCATTGGCCACTTCTACATAGCTCGACTGGTTCATTACGATATACATTTTGCCGCCGTAAATAATTACGTCATTACCAGTACCGCCCAGTTCGCTGCTGTTTGTATTTTTGAAAAAATCTGTTGTTGCAGTATTGGTTGTAAAGTTGTAATAAGTAAGCGTTGTATTATTCTGGTTGAAGGAACCTTCGCTTAACACGTACAACCCCGTAGTAACTTTTGGCACACTCGGTACAGGCGAATCATTTTTCTTACACGATAGCACAAATGCTGAAAGGCTGATTGCAAGTGCCAGTAATTTAATTGTCTTCATGATCTGTTTTATAAATTATTAAATAACAAACTAATTTTAAATGATCGTCCGGGCATAGGAAAATACCTTACCACATCATACCGCTCACCGGTAAGATTGTTCAGTTCTGCTTTAATGCGCATATTGAACCTTGTAAATGGTATAGCCCTTGCTACAAACACATCGTGTGTCATCCATCCTTCCAGTTGATTGGATGGATTGTTTTCGCCCAGTGTATACCTCGTTCCTGAAAACAAAGTATTATACCCTGCTTCCCATTTTTTATAACTAAATGATAGTATAGCCGAACCTGAATGCTCAGGTGTATACGGAATAAAATTTTTATAAGTTGAGCTTGACTTGTCCGTTACATCCAGTGCCTTTTGCCATGTATAGGCAATGCGCAAAAACCATCCTGCAGATGCAGATAATTTTCCGTTTGCTTCTGTATTGATATCAATTCCTTTTACAGATACCTTACCGAGGTTAAGCATCGTCCACACAAAAAGATTTTGTGTGGGCACTGCAATAATTTTATCGCTTACTTCATTATAATAAGCATCTGCGCTAATGCCCAATTTCCTTACAAAACCATTGAATTGTTTTGAATAAGTAACCCCTGCATTGTATTGTTTTGAAAACTCGGGCCTGAGTGAACTGTTGCCAATAAAATTGTAATAGAGATCATTAAAAGTTGGCATTCTGAAAACCGACTTGTAAAACACCCGGAACATGAAAGGGCTTTCATTGGGCGTATAGGCAATGGCCAGCGCAGGTGTTAATTTATTTTTATTACTTGCCGCAGTACTGTTTATTGTTTTATCGCTAATAACTGTATACAACAAAGCCCCATCCATTTGCCAGCCGGATTGCGCATAATGCAAAGCAATGTTCTCCCAGAAACTGGTACGCTTTGGCGATGCAAAATTTGCTGTATTGGCAGAAAGTGTGGTATAAGCAATATCTGAAGCAGCAGTCAATAATAGTTTATTAAATAAATAATGACTGCCTGCTGCACTAAAATATATTTCCTGTTGTTTATACCTGCTGTCTAATCCGCCCTGGTTGTTTAAGAAATCAGGATCAATATACCTTGTATAGGCATAATTGTATTTGGCAGATAGCAATAATGCAGAAGTTGATTTTATTTTTTTCTGGTACCTGCTTTGCAAAAAGAAATCTGTGTTCCATAAACGCTGCACCGATCTGTCATTAAAAAAAACAATAGCACCGGGCAATCCCCTTTCAGCGCTGTACACACCCGATTTTACCTGAAGCGTTGCGCTATCGTTAAACTGTTTCAGCAAATTTGCTTCGCCTTGTATTGATTTTACATCAGAATTATTGCGCTTTGATTTTTCTGTGTAGTTGCCATTGTTAATCGTAATTGGATAATCGCCTTTGGAATACAAACCTTCAGCATTAATGCTAATAACGGTATTCTTTTTTAATGGCTGATAAATTCCGGCAAATGGCTGCCATAGATTAAAAGAACCTGCATTAACACCCGCCTGCCAGTTTTGTTTAGTAAAATTATTTGTACTGAATGTATTGGTAGTAATAGCCAAAGCCGCAGCAGATGCAAACGCTCTTGCGGGTGTAAGTGCATATTGAAAATTTCCCTGTCTTAGTTCAAGCGATTGTATAAATGTAGTGGAATAGCGGCTTAGATCTATTTGCCCGGTTTGCAAATCGGCAACTGAAATGCCATCATACACAATACCTGTATTAGCTGCGCCGAGGCTTCTTATGGAAATTGTTTTTAATCCGCCAATGCCGCCATAGTCTTTAATAATTACACCAGAAAAATAACGGGCTGCATCACCAACAGATTGCGCATTTATCTGCTGCAGGTTCTGCCTTGTTAATGATTGAACAGGCGCAACTGCTGTAAAATTATTTTGCTTTTTAACAGCGTTTACATCTACTGTTTTTAAAATTTTTGCCGAATCGCCTGTTTGTGCGCATACAGAAATGGTTATACAAAATAAAGACACAGCCAGTATTACGGGCTTTGCCATTACTATAGTAAAACATCTGTTGTACAAATTCAGTTTCATGCTGCAATAAATTGCACCGCATCATCGTGGCAAATACATTGAAAACAAATGAACGTAAACCCTGCAGTAACATTTGGTCTCTCAGCCTTTTTCCACGAAAGCTGGTGAACAGTGATTGTTATGGCAGGTCTTCTGACTTAAAGCTCAATTTATTTGCCTTCCCATTCCGCTCTTGCGGATAGTGGCCTGTGGTATAAATTGTTTCACAATGAGTGAAGCTTATCACAGCTGCGGGACAGTTCCGGATTTAAACCGGATTCCCTTTTAATCCGGGTGGATGATCCCCCGGAACCAATAACAGCAGCAAATATAGGGGAATTCATTTGTTTTGTTTGAAGGCCTTTAAAACAACTGGCCACAATGGTTTTTGCAACGCATTCAATTTCTGCTATAGTGCTTATCAAATCAATTGATAAAATACAGGTATTATTTGATACTATAAATACAGCATAAACATTGCCTGCCTGAAGCATAAAATAAAAAACGGGTTATATTTGATTAGTAAGAAAACTGTATTCATTTCAGCTAATTGCCTGTCATATGCAAAGACGAAAATTTTTACAAACTGCCGCATGGGGTTCTGCCGGAGTATTGGCAGGGTTACCTTTTATAAAAACCAATGCCGCAGCATTGCAGCCCGGCGTATCTCCACTTAAGATTACCAAAATAAGATATTACACTGCTCCCGGTTATACCAAACCGCTTTTTAACCAGGCAAGGGGAATTGTGGAAGTAGAAACTGATGGTGGTATAATTGGCATAGGCGAAGGCGGATCTAAAGATATGATTGAGCAATGTGCACAAATGATCATTGGCCAGGATCCATTCCGGATAGAACATATCTGGCAAAATATTTACCGCGGCATGTTTTATCCGCCCGGACGTGAAAAATTACATGCACTCGGCGCAATAGAAATGGCGCTATGGGACATAAAAGGCAAAGCCCTGGGCGTTCCTGTATACGAATTGCTTGGTGGTTCTACCCGTGAGTTTGTAGAATGTTATGCTACTGGTTTCAGAAACTCAAAAGCAACAACAGAAGAAGGAAGGGCACAAGATTGTATTGCAGCTGGCTTACGTGCTTACCGCATTGGCCCCACCGGCGGTAACGGCGAAGAAAAGTTTGATTTTTATGACAACGCAAAGAAAACACTTGACTTCTGTAAAAGGATAGACAGTGCAGTTGGTGGTGGCGGAAAATGGGCTGTTGATTTGCATACACGTTTTGATATGCCTGAAGCCATAAAAATTTGCGCAGGACTGGAATTGCTTGAACCTTATTTTGTAGAAGACATCATACGCTCAGAAAATCCTGCTGTATATAAAACAGTGCGCCAGCAAACAAAAGTGCCTATTGCAGTGGGCGAACAGTTTGGCGATCGCTGGGATACAAACGAACTCATCGAAAACAATTACATTGATTATACCCGTGTAACACTTCCTAACACCGGCGGCATTTCAGAGTTTAAAAAAATAGCCGGCCTTTGCGAAACACATTATACAGGTATGATTCCGCATTTTACCGGGCCGCTTTCTACTGCGGCATTGGTGCATGTACTGGGATCGAGCAGTCCCAACCGCTGCTTAATGGAACTTGCAGGCGGAGAACCAGAAAGGCCTGCTTACTTCAATGATGATTATATTCTTTTTAAAAATGGCAAACTATGGCTTAACCCCGCACCGGGACTTGGCGTAAAATTCGATCCTAAAAAAGCAGGCTTTGTTATGGAGATTACTGCCAATACAAAATTTCCACATCCAATTTTGCAAAGCCCCGATGGAGCAATTCATAACTGGTAAAACAATAACCTTTAAACCAATTGCCGGATGGCTGATAAAAAAATAAAAAACTACCGGTGGATTATTGTTACCCTGTTATTTTTTGCAACAACTATTAATTACATCGACCGGCAGATAATTGGTTTGCTTAAACCCGTGCTGGAAAAAGAATTCAGCTGGACAGAAAATAACTTTGCGCATATTGTTATGGCATTTACTGCCTCTTATGCCATCGGCCTTATTTCTATTGGGTGGATAATAGACAAGATTGGAACAAGGGCCGGCTACTCCTTTACTATTATTTTTTGGAGCATTGCAGGCATGATGCATGCATTTGCAAAAAACGTTTCTGGTTTTATTAGCGCAAGAATTGGATTAGGAATAGGTGAAGCAGGCAATTATCCTGCTGCTATGAAAACAGTTGCAGAATGGTTTCCGGATAAAGAACGGGCATTGGCAACTGGTATATTTAATATGGGCACAAGTGCTGGTGTTGTTGCAGCATTGCTAATCGTTCCATTTATTTTGCAATCTTACGGATGGCAGCAGGTATTTCTTATTACAGGATCATTAGGTTTTGTGTGGCTTATTTTCTGGTACCGGTTGTATACAGTTCCTGCAAAACAAAAAAGATTAACTGATAATGAATATGCGCTGATAACAAGCGGGCAGGAAGAAAGTAAAGATTCGTTGCAAAACACTGCACCTGTACAATGGATAAAACTGTTCAGCTTTCCGCAAACATGGGCGTATGTTACAGGCAAAGCATTGATTGATCCTATCTATTGGTTTTTTCTTTTTTGGTTGCCTTCTTATTTTGCCAGCAGCTTTGGTCTTGATTTGAAAAAACCGAGCCTGCCCTTAATGATAATTTATGCAGCTACTACAATAGGAAGTTTTGGCGGCGGTTATCTTTCTTCATTGCTTATAAAAAAAGGCTGGCCGGTTTTAAAAGCAAGAAAAACTGCATTGCTGTTATTTGCCTGCATTGAAGTGTCTGTAATACTTGTACAATTTGCAAACAGTGCATGGATGGCAGTTGCATTACTAAGCATTGCAGTGGCAGTGCACCAGGCATGGGCCACCAATATATTTACTACCGCATCAGATATGTTTCCTAAAGAAGCAGTAAGTTCTGTGGTGGGTATTGGCGGCATGGCTGGCGCAGTTGGCGGAATTTTATTTCCGATACTGGTAGGCAATCTTCTTGAAACCTATAAACTGAAAGGGAACATAACAGGCGGTTACAATATTCTGTTTACCATTTGCGGTTTTACTTACCTGTTGGCTTTTGGTATTATCCATTTGCTTACGCGAAAGACTGAAAAAATAAAACTGGCGCAACTTATATAATCTTCACTACGTGTTTGGTCACAAGGCGGCCTCAGCACACAAAATTATCAGGGAATTGGCGCTGTAATAGAGAAAATGATACTACATTAGTAGTATTGACGCAAAGAATTGACAAAAGATGATGTTCCGATTGACTCAGAGGTTTGATTAAATAAGAAGTAAATATTCTGCGTGACTTTCAAATTTTCTCAGATTGACAAAACAACTTACAGAAACAGAATTTAGAAATACGTTTGGCAATAAGATGACAGACGTTACACAAAGCGCTGAACCAGTTGTTGACATTTGGGATTACGTCGAAGAACTTGTAAAGCAAAAATTGGTTGACAAATATGTTTATGAGAAAAATTTAGTTGAGACAGTTTATCGCAACGACACATCAACTTTTGACCACGTACATTTACCGACTAATGACCCAAATATTTTCACTACGCTTGTAATTGACTTGACTAAAGAAAATATTTATGGACATATCAAGTTAGACTTAAATCAAAAGTATAGACGCACAAAATAGATGGCATACACACAATATTGGGTTTGGCATTATTGGGGCTAAAGAATAAAGGCTCAGGTTTAGTTTTTCAATTTATCTTTAGTCGAAGGGTTGGGCTGAAGTGTCCTGATTTTCCCTACAACGCCAAGCCATAAATCGTTAGTGTCAACTGTAAAGCGACACCCTACAATGGACAAAGAAAAGGAACATCACTGCATCAGTAAGGACGAACTTCTTGTTCAGACTAAAACTAATATTGACAAATTTGGATTGCAAGTAATAATGGTTAGCGGTTCTGACTATTCACCTTCATTTGTATATAGCATAGGACTTTTTGAAACTTACAATCAACCTGAGGTAATTTGTTTTGGCTTGCCAGAAAAACTTGGACACGAAATAATTAACGATGTTGCAGAACTTCTAAAAAAAGGTGATACCATAAAGACGGAAACTAACTATGAAAATATTTTTAAAAATAGCAGAGCTGAGTTTTTACCTGTTGACGACAGAAACATAAATGATTACTTTGGAGCAGCATTAAATTACTATGACAAAATCAAATTCCCAGCAGTACAGCTTGTTTGGACTGATAGCAATGATAAATTTCCTTGGGAAGACACTTTTGAAGAAAAACTTTTATACGACCAGCCTTTGCTTGACAGAAATGCTGACTTTAAATTTAGAGAAGCAAAAAACTTAGGAATATTTACAACCAGACAATGGTTAGAACTTGACAAGCCAATATTGAGAGTTGTTCACGACACAGATGGAGATTGGCAATTTCTAACAGGTGACCAAATGCCGGAAGACATTAGACTTGTTGCGTTGGAACCAATCGTACTTAGAGACAAAACTCTTAATGAAGTTTTTGATTTAGACTACGGCTATTCAATGGACAGAGACTTTATCGGTGGAGAGTGGACAAAATCTAAAAACGAAATTGAAGATGGTGAAGAATAAGACAGTTGCCGCTAATATTGATATTATCAATAGTGTGGCTTAACATTGGCACAATCAGCAACACATCTTTAATCATCAGCAGTTACAGCATTACCCAAAGATTATTAGCAGCAATTGGCCAATAGCGCAAATGATACTACATTAGTAGTATTGGCGCAATGATGTTAAGGCAATATAAATGTTAGGTGTAAGCCATTGGGGATCATCCAAAATTAAATGACAATATTTCCCATTTCGAATAGAACGAGAATACTAGAGATTTCCGCTGTGATTCTTACTGCTATTGGCAAGTTTATATTTATGGACTATTTACATTGGAGACTTGCGTTTATTACAGTTAGCATCACCTGTTGGATAATCTATGTTTACAGTAGAAACAAAGCTCAGCCAAATATTCTTAAATATTGGGGGTTTAAAACTGACAATTTCAAAAAGGTAGCTTTGACAATTTTGCCATTTGGACTAGCGACTGTTCTCGTTTGCATAGGTATTGGTATTTACATGGGTTCGGTCAATATTACCTGGCATATTATTCCAATCCTAATCCTATATCCAATTTGGGGGACTATCCAACAGTTCTTATTGATTGCTTTAACAGCCGGCAATTTGCAAGACTTTCAAGGAATAAACATGAGCAAAATGGTTATAGTCTTTGTCACTGCATTGTTATTTGGACTCATACATTATCCTTATTTGTGGTTAATGATAGGGACATTTATCTTAGCAATTTT
Organism: Chitinophagaceae bacterium; assembly: GCA_044227095.1. Lineage (GTDB taxonomy): Bacteria > Bacteroidota > Bacteroidia > Chitinophagales > Chitinophagaceae > JACMLD01. Next base: position 4,978,001 of record JBGAFV010000001.1, read on the forward strand.
CTATGGACTCGTTTATCTAAAAAATAGAAATATTTATGTTTTAGGACTGTTTCATGGATGGCTGGGAGCAATACTTTTTTACACTGTTGTTGGAAGAGATCCTTTCGTAGAGACTTTTGGACGACTGTTCCATATTTCCAAATGACATATGGCCTACAGCTAACATGCCGTTTTCTGCAACGCTGGCTTAACATTGGTGCACTCAGCAACAAATCTTCAACCAGCAGCGGTTACAAGATTTACCCAAAGATTATTAGCAGCAATTGGCCAATAGCACAAATGATACTACATTAGCTCTATTGCCGCAATAGTGTTGCGGCAATATAAACGTTATGCACAATACAATGCGAACAGCCTTTATAATTATAGCGCTTTTAGCTTTACTTACTACCTGCAAAAAAAAGCATGGTGACATTCAAATATTTAAAACTGTTGACAATTCAATTCTTGCTTCACCCAGCAATACAAAATATGACACAATCACGGCAAAAGGTATAATCGACATATATCTTTTCCGTAAACAATTCTTTATGCCTTATTACATTCCCGACAAAATCATTGATCCCCGCTATAAAAACCAGAAAGTAGAAATTTGGATGGATTCAACGAAAGAAAAAACCTATAATTCAAACTGGACACATACTTTGAAATTTGATGACAAATCCCGAGTAACTGAATATTCGTTTTCAGGATGCCTGATTTGTTCAAACTTACCGTATAAAATAAAAATATTTTACGATAATAATAATAGAATAATCAAACTTTTTAAATATTATGACGTTGACGGAAGCGACGATACAAAAATGGGTCAAGAGTATAATCTAAGTTATGACTCTGAGGGAAATATTATTAAGCTTAACTTTTACCAAAACGGTGTTCTCAACAAAACAATCAGCAAAATTTGATGTACTGTGCCTAACATTCGGTGCTGTCAGACCGGCCTGACGCTGGAGCAATCATCAATTAATCTTTAATTAGCAGCGGCAGTTCATATAAATTCAGTTTATTAATTTAGTGCAGTAGCCGGGCTCTACCTTATTAATTTCCGCCACAGCAATAAGCCGTGCTCGTTAGCTGCTATTTTTTCTTCTCATGCAACGCTTCAATTCTAACAGGTGTCAGGTTGTTTAATCGACTTATTATGAAACATGTTTTATGTCTCTTTTTAATTACAGTTTTCCTTGTATCCTGCAAAAAGGAACAAATAGCCTCAAAAAACCCCACCCAACCAGAAGACCTTCGACCTACCAAAATAATTACAAGTGATACTTTAACATCCGGACAGTTCTGGGGGTTAAATGTAGGAGATTCTATAACCGATATATATACAACCGTTCAGCTTATACAAACTGAAAAACGTATCAATTATTTAGGTATAGTTGGTAACGTGTTTACAGGAATTGATGAACTTGAAAATACCATCCCTCTTTATACTTCAATTTTTTTGGATGAGAAAAATGGTACTGAAAGCGGCATTCAAATTTATTTTGAAAACAATAAAGTGAGTACTATTTGGACAAATGGAGGAACTGAATTAAGCAAGTGGCCCTCTAATACTGATAAAGCTACCACCATAGAAAAAGATGCACCCACTGATAGCATTTATTCAACCCTCAATAAGATTAAGCACATTTCAACATTCGTAAATAAATTTGAACGCATTTCATTGTTTTATAAGGACATTAATAAAGCATATGACACTCAAATGAGTAAATCGCCGCAGTGGCATTTTACCGCAACTGTAAACGACAAGAGATACTATATTGTTAAGCTCAACTTCTCCTCTGGTATTCTGACATCGATTTATTCTACTTTGCTAGAGCAGCTTTAGAAAAAAGATTTTTAAAGTAAGACCCCAGTTAACATGGTATTTATAAAACCTGGGCGTACAGAATAATCCCGCAGTTGCGGAATACTACTATCACTTAATATCGGGCTTGGCCGAATAATTATCAACCTTACATAACTTCATCATCTTATTTTCAAATAGCAGCACTTACAGGTTTTACCCAAAGATTATTTCCGCAATTGGCCAATAGCGCAAATGATGCTACATTAGCTGTATTGGCGCAATAGTGTTGCGGTGATACAAATATTATGCGGCACTTTAACAAAACACACTACCAATGACGACAAAAAGATATAGCATACTTCTTGACGACAAAATAATAGGCACGACTGAACTCGAAAAAGCAGACGCTTCAATGGGAGTTGTTTTTGGCAATGTAACATTTAACAACATTGTTTCAGGCTATAACTTTTTAAGAACCTATTGCCTAAGTAATAATATTGAAATCATTACCGACTATCCGGAGGACAAACTTATTGAGACAACGAACATTCCGAACTTAAAAGTGATTAATCGAAACGGAATTGAAATTAAAGGACAAGGGACAAGTATTAGTGGAATGGACAGCGATATTTTTGAAATCACAATTCCGGGTGTATCATATCCATTCTTTGAAGAAGAATTTCCTCATCATGTAAAAGCATATAACGACCAATTCAAAGGAAACTAATGAGGATAGACAAAATTTTAGAAATTGGTATTGACGACAAAGCGCAACTTTTTATTAAACCAGAAAAAGAACGCTTTACTTGGGTTTATAGAACAGCAACAGGGGTTCATTGGGACAACAACGGACTTTTTCTTTATTCGCCAAAACCAAGAGAGTGGACATATTTTGATTGGTTTAGACAAATTACAGGTGTGATAGAAACCGAATGTAACTGCAAACTTATTTTGACCGACCAAACCTTGTGGACAAACATTTCAGATGAACTAAAACAACAAATAATTGAATACTAAAAAGCGACCGCATAACATAGCATTGGCAATAGGCAGGCTAAACGGTTTCGTATCAACGTAAGTGTATAATTCAACTTTTGTTCTTCGATTAATGTTTAGTGATAAAAATCCCGCCATCGCCAGTACTCGGCCCGTTAGAAGCGATTATTCCTCAGCCCCCCGACTTATATCAGACATTGGAAAATATGAATAACTTCAAAATTTTAATAAGGCGACGAATTCCATTATTAAGCTCATTTTTATGCGGACTACTCGTAATCTCATTCGGCCTTGCTGCTATTCTTTACATCATCATGCTTCCAACCAAAAGTTCCTCCGAAGAAAGTACCATTGCATATTATATTCTAGTAGTACCCCAATCAATTAAAATTATATCTGCCATAGGTGTAGTGGGACTTTTAATTTCTATACCGCTATATTTCAGAGCTCGCTTAAACAAGCAAGGACAATTAACTTATAATGAGGACAAGATAACAATAAGCGGAAAAGGCTTTGATATGACCATGAACACAAAATTAATTGACAAAATATTTATTAATGATCTGAGAAATTCGAAAAGAGAACTAAAACATAAACTTCAAATTGTAATACAACCAAAATATGGAAAGCAGGTAGTATTTCAACTAGAAGATTACAACGACTGCGACCGGTTTATCTCTAATATGGGGAAATTACAAAATGTTGAATTCTCATTTTATGACGACAATATTGCGACCTTACATCACGACGAATAACTGCCACCAACTTGTGGTTTCCTGCTATGCTGGCTCGACGTTATAAATTTCCATCCCGGCAACAAGCCGTAAACGCTGGCTGTCATTATGTAAAAATCTCGATTAAGCATCTTACTAACAAAAGACATTGAAAATACATTTACTCTTTTCATTTTTGACAGTATTATTTTTAGTTGGCTGCTCAACTGATACACAACAAAAACATGCCACAACTTCGGTTAAACTTATAACTTCCAACAAACAATTACAATCAAACTTTGACAGTTGTTTGCGTTTGACAAAGCAATTATTAAAGACAAAAGTTAGTGAGAAAGAGTTTTACGAATACTTCAGTTTTAACAAACGAGCAACAGGATTTGAATACAAGAATGTTTTTTTAAGTGTAAGTGACACGCTAACACAAATACCAATCAGCTATCAAATTTTCTATGACTTTCTATACAAAGGCGATACAATTGGCTTATTTCGGGCTGACTTTGATTCCAGCTTAAAAATTATTGACTATCGCAATTTTCACTTAACTGCGTTTAGACAATTTATAGATAATAAATTGACCATTACAAGAACTAAAGCGATTGAAATTGCAGTGAAGAATGGAATGAAAAGACAAGGCTTAGCTCCTATTCTCAATTGCTCAGCCAACAAATTTTATTGGGAATGTAAAACCGACTGTGACCGTTGTTTGTATTTGGATATTGACGCAAGGACCGGAAAGATAATCGGACAAGGCAAAGTCGTTTATGAATATTAACAGCCGCTAACATTCGTTCTGCGGCTATGCTGGCGGAACGTTAGAGCAATCTTTAACCATCAGCCGTTACATGGCGACAGTTTCAAAAATTAGATCTTTTTAAAATAAATTCAGTTCAGTAATTTAGTGCAGTTCGGGTCTCTACGTTATTAATGTGAAGCCCAGCAGCAAGCCGCCAACGTTGTGCGTTATGCTAAACACAGCTACATGAAAACTATAAGCTTTTTAACACTCTTTATTTTAGGTTTATCATTGAGCGGAATTTCTTCAGATTCTACTATCTGTTTATTTCCAGTAAAACAAAATGGCAAGTGGGGTTTCATTGACAATTACGATGAAATAAAAATTTTATGCAAGTTTGATAGTGTGCAACATTTTTCGGACAATTTTGCTTCGGTCTTAATTGACAGTCTGTGGGGATACATTAATTTTCGTGGCGAATTAGTCATTCCTGCAAAATTCAAATATGCGGAACCTTTCTCATGTGGTCTTGCCAAAGTCAATTCAACTGATAAAAATTTCCCTACTGTTTTTATAAATAAAGCTGGTGCTATTGCTTTTAAATCCAAGCTACGTCTTGTTTATAGCTTTACATACAATCGTGCTCTTGCATACATTAACAACAAGGCATGTTATTTAGATAAAACCGGAAAGGTTATAATTAAAACATCTTACAGTTCTGGAGGGTTATTCTGTGATGGCATAGCTCAAGTTTGGGATTTCAAAAGAGCTGAGTTCATTGACACATCTGGAACAAGAATAGCTTATTTTAATGAAATGGGGCATCAAAATTTTAGTGAAGGTTCGGCTAGTGTTCTTGGTAATGAGAAACGTTTTTACATTAATAAAGCTGGTCAGAAAATAAACATTACAAGAAGATCTTTTTACATTGATAAATTAGGGAACATTAAATTAGATAACACAATTGATAGCTTGATTTACTTTCCATTCCATAATGGAATTGCTGAGGTTTGCATTCCTGGAACTGGACACAAGTCTGGCTTTGTTGATACTACTGGCAAAATAATAATTCCAATCACTTACAATTATGTAGGCCCCTTTATTGGTGAATATGCAGTAGTGTATTCTACCGACAAGAAAGAAATCATAAACAAAAAAGGTGAAGTAGTGGCAGACATTTCAGAATACAACAAATATTTTCCAAAACACATTTGCTACTAGATTTCCATGCACGAACGAACAATATGGGGTTTGCTGCTATGCTGGCTCAACGTTATTTTAATCAACAAATCTTGAACCAGCAACGGTTACAGGATTTACCAAAGATTATTAGCAGCAATTGGACAAGAGCGCAAATGATACTACATTAGCTGTATTGACGCAATGGGGTAGCGGCAATATAAATGTTGTAGGCAACTTAAAAGCAACACTCGCAAATTCAAAGCTTTATGACCAGATTGTTTATCCTACTTCTACTGACATTTATTTTAGGTTGTAAGAACACCGCAAAAAAAGCTAATCTCACAGAGGACAGAGATTCAATTATGAGCAAGTACTTTCAAGCCCTCGACTCTCTGCCTTATTCAGACACATTAGACGTAAAACTTAAACTGCTAAAAGCTTATCATAACAACGACACATATTATTTGAAGAAACAGTATTCTGAAATAGCAGAATTATTAAACTATAGAAAACAGATAACAGAATTACATACCTGTGAAGAACCCTTACCAATCAATAAACTAAATTTTGAAGAGTCATACAGATTTAATTATGGAGCGGCATTTTGTGATAAAGCTGTTACAATGACAATTGGAAAACTTAAAGATGCTATAACGTTAGACGTCTATTTATATGAAGTCAATAATGGGCAAACAGAATGCAAAACAATAAGTCATACAACAAAGCAAGTTGACAATAAAGTTTGGGAAGAACTTATAAAGGGTATTGCCTTTTCAGACTTTTGGGGTCTTAAAGAAGATAATGGCAGATATGGTTTTGACGGTTCTAGCCTTCGTGTTGTTGGATATGAAAGACCAATAAATGCTTTTCAAGGAAGGTATAAAACTATTTATCGTTGGGCGGCAGAAGATATGGCTATTGGACAATTGTTTAAAAGACTTTTAGACTTATCAGGTAATAAAGTTGACTGCTTTCATTATTGACAAAATAAGCTGCATACAACATTGGTATTGTCAATAGTGGGGCTGGACATTGGAGCAATAAGCAATCTTCAACCAGCAGCCGTTACAGGTTTTACCCAAAGATTATTAGCAGCAATTGGCCAATAGCACAAATGATGTTACATTAGCTGTATTGGCGCAATAGTGTTGCGGCAATGCAAACGTTAGTGGCAACCTGCTGACTTTCCATTGATAAAACCCGACTATTTAAAGTCATGACATTGGACAATTCAAATCGCTATAGAGTTTCGACAAGCTTTACGATAATTAAGATATTTATTATTTTAGCATTGCTGGTGATAATAGCTAATCTAATAAATGACATTCTTAATAAGAGCATAACATTGAAATCATTTATGCCTTTGGCTTTCGGTGTATTAGTTTTAGGTTGTATACTTTATTACGCTTGTACGAGGGACATACTTGAATATGACGATGTAAAAAATATTGTTTACGTACTTAACTATAGGCGACAAAACGAAAAAGAAATACCAGTAGAAAAAATTGAGAAGATTTTATATTCTGCGGTCGGATTTGGTAGAGGCAGTCATTCTTATCTAATTGTTTACAGGGACTCTCATAATTTAAAACATAAAATTCGACTATTCCCTATTCCATTTAAAAGCGACATAAATACAATTATTACGGACACTAAACTTAGAAACCCGGACTTAGTAACAAGAAATTGGACTTTTGGTGTGAATGAGCTTTTCGATTGAACAGCTTCAGCTTTACCGGCTGCTACTAACATGTCTTTCCTACTACACTGGCTCAACGTTATTGCAATCAGCAATTTTTCATCAGCTGTAGTCAGGTGGTGACAATTTCAAAACTTAGATCTCTTTAAAACAAGTTCAATTTATTAATTTAGTGCAGTAACCAGGCCCTACGTTATTAATTTCCAGCCCGGCAACAAGCCGTAAACGTTATATACTATGTTAGGCGACCACACAACCACGACAGTTTGTAAAGTCAAAGATAGACTATCCACTACTCAACTTAAAACTGACTTTGCAGCAACATTTAAGTTTTGTGCATCTATCAAGCATTTACTGGTGGACAGTTCAACACTGATTTTTAAAGAAAAATAGCATAGGCAGACAATCGCCCAACAAAGTAGACAACACTAAAAACAAATTATATTCGTCAATGAAATCTAACAAAAAAATCTTAGGACTGCTTATTTCAAGTTCCTTGTTATTATCAAGCTGTGCGACATATCACATGACGACACAAAGTTTAATTGAACAACTCGCAGACACTCAAAAGGAAAAAAAAGTAACAGTAATAGTCGCATTTCCTCTTTTCTTTCCTGGTGTGGTAACAGGAAACTCATTACAACAAGTAAAGGTATTAGACAAAAATGAAAAAGAGGTTGTTATACCAGTAACAAATCGTACAGGTATTAGAGTGACAAAAAAAGACGGTACACGGAAGACTTTTTATTTCAACACATTAATAATTCAAGACAGCCTGATTACAGGAAAAAACGATCACTTCATAGGAACAAATATTAAACCAATTAACTTAGACAACATTGAGAAAATTGAGCTGCAAAAATGAAATTTAAAAAGGAACACAGTATATAACAGCGGCTTAGCGTAATGACGGGTGACGTTCCCTATATGAATATTTACGCTAAGTTTGACGTGAGTGCTTCGTAGAAACGTTTGCGGCAAAAACCGCCACCTCGCCAGGCTGCAAAACATTGACAGTAATTTTTTTTCCAAAAAAATGTATACTTGAAAAAATCATTTATAATATTTACCCTTTTTGTATTACTTCTGGCTAATAGTGCTTTTGCTCAGATTGACACGACTACTATTAATAAGTATACAGTTTACTTTTTTTTGACTTCCCAGGATTCTATAAAAGAGAAAATGGCTCTTAAATATGTTGCTGACAGCACATGTTCTATTGAGCCACATACTTTAATGATGGCAGGAATGATTTTATATACAAAAGGATATAAAGACAGTTCTATGTATTGGATGTATTTAGGAGACATAAGAGCAAAATTTTTATCAAGCCTGTTCAAACAACGGTCTGAAGCTGCACTATATGCATCACTACATGGAATTGTAATTCAATTAACCCAAGATTATGCAAAGAATAATATCACAACCCTTTATAGAAAAATAAATCAGGCAATTGACTACGACAGCTTAAACCCTTTAAAGCCATTGGCATTTTTAGAAAACCCAAATGACTCAACAAAATATATTCCCGTTGAACAATGGAAACAACATTATGACATTGTACGACAAGCATATCACCATCTTGAACAGGAGATTTTACAAAATGGGAATTTACTCTTTGAAGAAAAGAAAAAAGATAAATTAAACCCAAAATAAAAACTACTGCCAAAATGCGCTTTTCCTTTATGCTGGCTCTACGTTATTGCAATCAACAAATCTTTAACCATCAGCCGTTACAGAATTTATCCAAAGAATATCAGCAGCAATTGGCCAATAGCGCAAATGATAGTACATTAGCTGTGTTAGTGCAATAGTGTAGCGGTAATACAAATATTAGCGGTGATTTAAAGCATAATTCGTTTTACAATGAAAAAAAACTTAAAACGCCTATTAATTACCATAGTAGTTCTATCATGCCTGGTTTTCTTAGCTTTTAAGCTCTCGCCCTATCCTACTGTGTGGATAGTAAGAAATGCGTTTAACAAAGAGGCAATACGAGTTAATAGAGATTTAGAAAAATTTGTTCCAAAAAATATCGAAACAATCAGCAATGTGCAATATGACGAAACTGACAAGGATGCTTATATGGACATATATTTCCAGATTGATTCTGTAAAGGCAAATGGTAAGTTACCTATAATTGTATGGACACATGGAGGAGGTTTGATCTCAGGAAATAAAAATCAATTAAGTAATTATTGCAAAATATTAGCTTCACAAGGTTATATTGTAGCTTCCATTGATTATACAGTTGCTCCGGAAAAAAAATATCCAACTCCAATTCAACAACTCAATAAATCGTTAGCTTACATTTCTTTCAATGCAAATAAATTTAATGTAGATACTTCTTTTTTTGTTCTTGCGGGAGACTCAGGCGGGTCAATGATTTCTGCAGCAACTGCAAATGTGATTACCAATCCTAACTACGCTCAAATTATTAATGTTAAGCCTGGCCTAAATTCAAAACAGCTAAAGGGTTTAATATTATATTGTGGCATATATGATGTAACCGATTTAAATACCGGAGGTGATTTTGGTTCTTTTTTAAAAACAGTTATGTGGGCATATTTTGGGAAAAAGAATATTACCAACGATGAATATGCTAAAACCGCTTCGGTTAGCAGGTATCTGTCTGGTGCCTTTCCTCCTTCATTTATTTCTGCCGGGAACGGGGATCCTTTATTACCACAATCTAAGGAGCTGGTTCAAAAACTTTCTACTGTTAATACCACAATAGACACCTTGTTTTTTATGGAAAACCAATTACCTGCTTTGGGACACGAATATCAATTCAATTTCAATGATGCGGGAAAACTTGCATTCGAAAGATCACTAAAATTTCTTAAAAAGATTTCTGAATAAAAACCAACCCTAACAAAAGTATTGCCGCAAGCCTGGCGGACGGAATAACAATCAGCAGTTGAAACACTATCAACCTTACACAACTTCATCTACTTATCTTCAACCAGCAGCCGTTACAAGCTTTAACTAAAGATTATTAGCAGCAACTGGCCTGCAATATTATAAATGATACTACATTAGCTGTATTGGCGCATTGGTATAACGGCAATGCCAACGTTATAAGCAACCTTGAAAGTGCTTTTATGCTTATCACGGCTTTTAATCAATCATTTCATTTTTTAACGTTTATCAAAACCCTCTATCAATGCTACTGAAGACAAACTACTTTGCCCCCGCATTTGTTTTATTATTTATTCTATCAACTTTATTAGCAAATGCGCAAAATAAAAAATCTGCAGACAGGATTGCTGTAACTGCAAAGCGGATGATTGATGTTCGTTCCGGCAAAGAAATGTCCGATGTAACTATAATAATAGAAAAAAATAAAATTGCAGAAGTAGGTTCTAACCTTAAAATTCCTGATAGTGTACAAATTATTGCGTTGGGTGATGTAACACTTTTGCCGGGGTTGATTGATGCCCACTCTCACTTATTGCACCAATATTATTCAAGATATGGAGATGATAATGCGAACAGAATTTTGGAAATGGTTCAGCTTGGACCTGCCAAAAGGGCCTTGCTGGGTGCAAGGTTAGCACGTGAAATGCTGGAAGCCGGTTTTACGGCTGTACGTGACCTGGGCAATTCCAGCATCAACGGCGATGTTGCTTTAAGAGATGCTATCAACAATGGAGATGCAATTGGACCTCGTATGTTTGTTTCCACCAGGGCACTTTCTCCTGTAGGTGGTCAGTTTCAATCTGTGATACCAGAGGCGCAACCGTTGTTGAACCAGGAGTATGTTCAGATAAGTGGTGTAGAAGAAGCCCGCAAAGCAGTACGCCAGGCAATATATGACGGCGCTGATTGCATAAAAATTATCGCCAATTCCGGATCCCGCAGATTATCGCTTGAAGAGATAAGCGTTATTGTAGAAGAAGCGAAGAGAGCTAATTTGCCGGTGGCAGCACATGCAACTGATGGTGATGGACCTTCTATGATAGCTGCAGAAGCAGGGGTAAGTTCTATTGAACATGCTTATACAATTTCCGAAAACGTGCTTAACCTTATGGCGAAGAAAAATATTTTTTTAGTGCCTACAGATGCATTTGGCGTTACAAAATACCAGGACAGAATAAAGAGAGCCATGAAAGCGGGCGTGCGGATAGCAATAGGGTCTGATATCTATTATGAATTTCCCGGAAAAACACGGGGACAGGCATGCGCCGGCATGTATAAAACGTATGCTGCATCCGGAATGACCAATATTGAAATATTACGTGCTGCAACGTTAAATCCTGCTGATTTAATTGGCAACAATTCAATAGGCGTTATTGAAGTTGGACGATTTGCAGATATTATTGCAGTGAAGGGAAACCCGTTAACTGATATCGGTACTTTGGAAAAAGTAGTTTTTGTAATGAAAGATGGTAAGGTTTATAAGTAACAAATGGATTGGCCAATAGCGCAAATGATACTACATTAGCTGTATTGTCGCAATAGTATTGCGGTAATATAAATTTTGTATTGTCGCAAGCTCCTAAAAGAGTAAAAGTCTTGCAAAACGCTTATATTGAATTTACAATTAAGGTGGTTATATGCGATTTGAAAAATTGTTACATTCGTATATACGACAATTCACAAGTTGGGCGTCATACAATGAAAAAAATTCTCAGTTTCTTGTTGACATTAATCGCCATCCAAGCAACCGGACAGGACACTTTGTGGAAATACCATAACGACTCCGTATTTAAACAACTGAATAGTTACTGGTCTGAGACTTGCAAGGAATTCAGCTCGAATAAGACGTCGACTAAGAAACAATACAAAAAAGATAGTAAACTCATCAAATTATGCAATCGGCTTTACGGACTCAACTTGGGAATGGCTGAACTAAAAAAAGGTCTCTCCCGATTGGGTCAGTACAACCTGACGACTAAAGCCGACAGCATCAATTCCGAATTTAGAATAGACACTCGCAGCGATGGAAATTTGATATTCTTTGCTTATGGCAAACACAGAGACGACAAAATCTTGGAACTTTCGTTTCATCTTCAAACTAGGACTCGATTTATGTGCCGAAATCCAAACCAAGAAAGTCTCCAAATGTTCAACTTCTTTTACTTCGAAAAGTTTCGTCCGATAATAAATTTTCCGATCGACTTGAAGTCTTACTCAATAGAATTAGTAGTAAAAGCAAAAAGTAAATCTTAAGTACGAACGCCCAACATTGGTATTTATGAAATTGGGCATAGCCAGTAAACATCAGCAAATTACAAATCCAGGCTTTGGTTCGGGCTGGACAAACAACTTTCAACTTTAGTTCTTAAATTCAACTTTATATTTTCAATCAGCAGGGGTTGTGGGCGGACGAATAACAATTTCCCACCTTCGGCAATACCTGCTCGTTGGCTGCTTTTTTTTCAAAATTCGTAAATGAAAAATGGAAACGTCAAATAGAGTAAAATTGTCTTCAGATTTAATTTTTACAAAGCTTCTTTTTCTTTGTGCCTTTTGTTTCTCTGTGACATTAGTATTTAATATAGGTCATGATGCTCCTAAAGACGAATATGAAAATGGTCAGCGTTTAATACTATTTGGCATATCCACTATCTCATTAGTATACTTATTTACAAAACCAGCGATTTATTTTGACAATAGTAATATTTATGTTAACCAAATTGGCAAAAAGGAAATTGTCATCCCTTTAAAAAAGGTTAAGTCATTCTTTGAGAATCCACTTTCAATAAGTAAAGGAACGGCTAACTATGAAATTGAGTTTATAAACAGTTCGAACCAGTTCGACAAATTAAATTTTGCTGGTAATTACTCATCCTCCAGAGTAAAAGAATTCAAAGCGCTTATTAAAACAACATACCCAAGTTGTAAAATAATGTAAACCGGATAGAAAAGCTGCTGCTAACATAGGTGTTGCCGTAATGCCAATTGAGACCGTTTAATTTTTTGACAACTATTATTTAAATTCTATCAAGCTCACAGAGCAGATTGATTAACTCAATTTTAGTTTAAAACAAACTGGCGAAAAGAAACTACAATTCATTTATGGTACAATACACTTGATAGTATTGAAACCAAGAAAGGATTTTACCGGAAAGATCAAAACGAAAATGAGGTTTGGGGCCTTGGCAAAAAACTGGGCTTTATTAAATGAAGTAAAATTACTTGAATCAATACAATAGTTCACCCCTTTCGACTGAAACAACCAACAGGCGGTTTGGCGATATTGTGGGGTACAAATATATTCTCAACTTTTTGTACGCTATTCGCTTCAGTTGCAGCTAAAGAATAACTATCAACCTATATTATCAGCAATTGGCCAATAGCGCAAATGATATTACATTAGCTGTATTGGCGCACTGTTTTACGGCGGTACAAATGATAGCTGCCATTTTAGTAAGACTTTAATTATGCAAATTAAAACATTAAATATTTCAGTACAAACATTAAATTGGCTTGACGACAGAATTGTTGACTGGAGCAGAGCCGGTGAAACCTATACATTGACGGGAGAGACCAAACAGCTCAATATATCTAACTTCGGTTACAAGTTTGACAGTGCAATTAACTCAACAAACGGACACTACGTTTTTTTATTTGAACGTCTGGGAACTAAGGGGCTTTTAATAAAAAATGGGGAAATTCTACGGGAGATTAATCGCTCATATTATATGGCAGATGTGTACGATTATCCTGCAGCATTTATAAATTACAACAACAAAGTTTATTTAGCGCATTGCCCGGTAAGTTATTGCCAACTTGACTTTGAAGATGTTGAAACAGGTGAACTTGTTACAAATATTGCGGCAAGAAAACCATCTGATATTTTTCATTCCCGTTTAGAGGTTAGCAAAAGTGGAAAATGTTTAATGAGTAAAGGTTGGGTTTGGCATCCTGTAGATGTAATATGTGTTTTTGAAGTAGAAGCCTGTTTTTCAAATCCAGTTTTGCTTGATAAAATTGATTATAGTTTTCGTGATGTTGGTAGCGAAATTTGTACAGCCAGTTTTATTGACGACACAAGAATACTAATTGGCTCTTCCGATGAAATAATTGACGACGAAAAACTATTAAACTTACCCGGCAAATCGTTTGCCGTGTGGAATATGATTGACAATACTTTTTCTAACCAATGGAAGCCTGAATTTGATTTTGGGAACGTGTTTTCAATAAATGAAACACTATGTTGGGATATCTACAAATTTCCAAAAATCATTGATATAACAACCGGAAAAATAATAGATAAAGCAGAAAGCATTTATTCGGGCGAACAAAAGTCATCCATTCGTTTTGACACGGACAAACAGCTACAAGTAGCATTTGACAAAGACAGGAAAAGACTGGCAGTAAAACAAAAAGATAAAGTGATTATAGTAACCAGAGAATAAAACTATCAACCAATATCAGGCTTAACCGAATTTTATTTAGCTTTTAATTGTTATCTTCAACATCCCCGCCTGAATGACTTCAGTCGGGCAGGCGTTTTTCAACCGGCTTCCGTTGCCGTGAAAATACAACTACGATTTCTTGCCTGCACAAATCCCTGCCAGCTTTTGGTAATAATAGCAAACACTATAATTAATTCAATTAAATAAACAACCTAACAATCAACTAAATTTAAAAAACCATGAGTACATTAAAATTAAAAGACGGAACAGAAATTTTTTACAAAGACCAGGGAGCAGGTCCTGTATTAATGTTTCATCACGGGTGGCCATTGTCTTCAGATGATTGGGATGCCCAGGTTATTTTTTTCTTACAAAAAGGGTTTCGCGTAATCGCCCACGACCGCAGGGGGCATGGACGTTCAAGCCAAAACATTTACAACCATACCATTGATCAATATGCGTCTGATGCGGCAGAACTGGTAACGTTTTTAGATCTTAAAGACGTAGTGCATATCGGGCATTCTACAGGTGGTGGTGAGGTAATCCGCTATGTAAGCAAGTATGCAAAAGGAAGAGCAAAAAAAGCAGTTTTAATAAGTGCCATACCACCAGTAATGGTACAAAGTGCCAATAACCCCGATGGTGTGCCGCTAGCTGTTTTCGACGGTATAAGAGATCAGACGATGAATAACAGGAACCAGTTTTATTATGATTTGACATTTCCTTTTTATGGCTACAACAGGGAAGGCGCAACCGTGAAAGATGGTGTGCAGCGCAACTGGTGGCGCCAGGGAATGATGGGAGGAATTGTTGCACATTATGATGGAATAAAAGCTTTTTCTGAAACAGATCTGAGTGAAGATTTAAAAGCAGCTGATATTCCGGTATTGTTACTTCATGGCGAAGACGACCAAATTGTACCCATTAATAATTCTGCCATAAAGTCGGCCAAACTGCTGAAAAAAGGAAAACTGATTACCTACCCGGGATTTCCGCATGGAATGCCAACTACAGAGCATGCAACTATCAACAAGGATATACTGGAGTTTGTACAATCATAATTACTGATACCAGCATCGTATAGGCAATAGTGGGGCGGATAATTTTCAAACGCCCCGCTATCGCCAATACGTAAAACGTTAGAGGCAACTTTGTTTAACAGTTTCAAAGAAAGCTAAACAACCAGTGTTTATGAAAAGGCCCGTCACAATTATCTTTATATTTATTGTAGTTTGCCCCGGTATTGGTAACCAATAAAAAGACGGCAATGAAAGAATTTATGTTTTACATCCGGAATGAAAAAGACGCAAAACAATCTTTGACCGAAGCGCAACACCTTGCTTTTATAAAGCAGTGTGAAATTTATATTGGCAAACTTAAAAGCGAAAATAAATTAATTGCTGCGCAGCCAATTGTTCGGGAGGGTGTGGTTCTAAAAAAGACCGGCAACGGCTGGACGGAAAAAGACATTACAACGGATCTGGAAACACAAGTTGGCTACTACCATATTTTGGCAAATGATATTGATGAAGCAATTAAAATAGCAAAGGATAATCCTGAATTTACTTATGTGCCCTCGGCCACCATTGAAGTAAGACCGGTAAAGACAAAGGAAGTGGAAACAGGTTTTACTTACCCAACAGCAAAGTAAAATATATTGCGGCGGCTAACAACAATGCTACGCCGTTGAGGCTACCGTGCCGATTATTAGGTTTTATACAAGTTGTGCTCTGCATTGTAACAACAGCTAATTGCAAATTGCGGCTTCATTTGCAGTTAAAGAATAACTATCAACCTTACAGAACTTCATCAACTTATTTTAATCCGGCTGCGGTTGAGGGCAGACGGAATACTAATACCATAACCTGCAGCAAGCCCTGTTCGTTAACACCTATTTTGTGGAAACCCAACGATAATTGAATCTTACTATAAAATTTTTATGCGTAAGCCAAGACTGCTTTTGTTTTTATCTGTGATCCTTTTATTTTGGTCTTGTAAGACAGACAATAAGTATAACTATGCAATAAAGGATTTTAGAAGTACTCTGCAACCACATTTGATAAAAATTGTTGAAAAGGGAATAGTCATGTATGGCGATAGTGCCTTAAGAAATATGGCGACTGATGAGGAACTTGAGCGTTTAGGTAAGTCAGAACATCCAATACTTAGAGCAACGGCATTCCGGGAAATGTTAGAGCGAAAGTCTCTGAATCAATTTGATATTATACTAAAACATCTGGACGACACTGCCCTTGTTTTTACAGATGGTGGCGAGTTTGGCATTTGGGACAGAACTGTATCAGACGACATCTTACAGGAAGCAGAATGGAAAACAAAGGAGGAAAAAAGCAAAACAGTTGATGAAGTTCTTACCAAGCATAACTATTTGCGGTCTGCTTATATTATTCTGCCAGGTTTAGAGCCACAGGAAAAATATTATCAGATTATAAAGAGTATGGCTACTCGTCCAAGACGGTTAGACCCAGATGAAGGTTACGAATTGGCCTTTGGTGACATTGAATATGCACTTTACGGACTCGCCAAGTTTAAGAAAAAGGAAGATGCAGGAGTTATCAAAAAAAGATTAATGGAGCATGTTTGGCGGTTAAGTGATAGATCATTTCGGTTCATGTCTGAATTTCCGGATACGGCTTATTTTGATGTTTTGCAAACTTATCACCGCAGACAGTTTTATAAGTTTTCCGGAAACAGACCTCATGGATTTACAGGATATGCAGCCGACAGAGCCGCCCCTGAAGATTTTATTAAAGCGTTGGTAGTGCAACAAACAGACAGAAGTGCAAAATTATTAGACACAATGCTTTCCTGGATACCAAAGTATACCTGTTTGCCAGATAAAGAAAATATTATTAATGAAGTTATAACTGCAATTTGGGAACACCCCTGCCCTGCCTATGTAAAACTTAGAGAAAAAATAAAACCCAAAGCCGAAGAAATTATGAAAGGTTTAATAAGTATACCAATGGATTCTTCATATCAAATTGAAGTGGACACGACTAAAATAAAATTTCGTTGGTATCCTTAAATAAAACAGCTGTTAACATTAGTATTACCAATAGTGGGGCTGTGCACTGGAGCAATCAGCAGCAGTTACAGCATTTACCCAAAGATTATTACCAGCAATTGGCCAATAGCGCAAATGATGCTACATTAGCTGTATTGGCGCAATAGTGTTGCGGTAATATAAATGTTGGCGGTAATTTTACAGCGACACCAAAATAATTTTTAAGTGCTATATCTCGCCTTATTGACAGTAAATATTTTGTTCATTTATTTTGTTAAGTCCGACAAAAAGTATTGGTTGTTATCAATTCCATTATGGGTTATATTAATTTCCGGCTTTATTTTATGGCGGACAAATAGTGACAGACAAATCCAAAATTCAGAAATCGAATACGACAAGACATTTCAAGGAAAAGAATATGGCGACAATGCCATATGGAATAAACTTTCTGAACAAAAAAAAACCGCACAAAAACTAAATATGACTTTTGTGCATTTAATCGGACTACAGACTTTTGTTACCTTTATTTTTCAAATTTTCGGTCATAGAGAGACAAAGCAAAAAACGTATAAGTGGACAAAAGTTATTTTTGGAGTTTTATTTGCTTTGGTCTTTTTAATTATCGCAATGATGGGAGTTGTCCCCACGGGAGGAATAATAGGTTGAACATAAAAAACTACCGCCAACAAAAGTATTGGCAAAGGTTTGGCGAACGGAAGTACAATGAACGGTTTTACGCAACTCAAATTCAGTTACCATCAAATATAGTAGCTGCAAAATAAACTAAGTGATTAATGCGATCTGCACTTATAATACTGTCTATTTTAATGATACTGGTTTTATTATTTTATTTAAAAGTCAGAAATTCAGAAAGTGATAAGAAAAGTCCTCCGTATTCAGGATATAGTAAAAGCATTGAAGAATCAAAATGGAGAGGCACTTTTGAATTTGAAGTAACTCCTCTCAACAATGTTTCTGTCTTTGATAGTAATCATAAACTGAAAATAAGAACAGCATGGTTGGAATATGGTTGGACAAGCCAGGCATATTTATTGGGAAAAAACACCCTTGAAAGGAATGGTGAGCATCAATTAATACTGATACTTGACAATGCTCAAAACAATAAGACATCAACTGACAGTATATATTATTTTATCGGCAGCAGACCTCATGGTGATACATTAGTTCATTACTATTACTATAGAAACGATACTATTAAAGTTCCCTTGTACCGGGAAAGAACTTCAAAATTGCCATCAAGCGATATCAGAAAGGCGTATGACAGTTTAACTTTTGTGAAGAAATAATCTGCTACATACATGGGTTTTGCTCTCAGGCTGGCTCAACGTTATTGCAATCAATAAATCTTCAATCAGCAGCAGCTACATAATTTACCCAAAGATTATTACCAGCAATTGGCCAATAGCGCAAATGATACTACATTAGCTGTATTGGCGCAATAGTGTTAAGACAATACAAATGTTATAGGCACCCCTAATAGACACTTCGTAATGGAAAATATCATTAAACATTTTGACAAATACCTTCCATTGGGCGACAAGGAGAAAGAAGCCTTGACAAGTCGTTTGGTACAACGTAAGATAAAACGTAAACAATACATTTTGCAGGAGGGTGATATTTGTAAATATTTCACTTACGTTGCTGAAGGGTGTTTTAAAATGTACGGCATTGACAACTCAGGCGTGGAGCACAACTTGCTTTTTGCAGCAGAAGACGAATGGATTGCTGATATTGACAGCCTGCATAAAGAAAGGCCATCCAGATTATTTATTGAAGCTATTGAACCAACCACTATTTTTCAAATTTCAAAAGGGGACTTATGGTATTTGTACACCAACTACCCCAGGTTTGACAGAAATTTCAGGGTAATTATAGAAGACAAATATATTGAACTACAAAACCGCCTGTTGCAAATGTTCAGTGCAACCGCTTATGAACGTTATGAAAATTTTTTAGAGCAATACCCCAATTTGGCTAACCGTTTACCCAACACCCAAATAGCTTCTTATTTAGGCATTACCCCAGAGTTTTTAAGCAAAATCAGGAACGCAAGAGTTCAAAAGTAAATACAACCCTTAATCTACATTAAGACTATTTCTTGTTCTATGTTATAGAAACAAGCCTTTGGTTTGTTGCAATTTTGTATTGTCAATAACGACAAACAAAATATAAAACATACAACAATGAACACTCAATCATCAAACACAAAAGTAGCCATCATTGGTTTGGGCAATATTGGCAAAGCAGTAGCTACCAATCTTACAAAAGGAAATCATCCCGTAATTGTAGCTTCAAGAGAATTAAATAAAGCACAAGAGTTTGCCAGCAGTTTAGGCAGTCATGCTACAGCCGAAGAAATAGCAACTGCTATTAAAAATGCTGATATAGTAATTCCTGCGATTTACTTTGACAAAATAAAAGACTTTTTAAAAACTTATGCTAATGAGTTAGCTGGAAAAGTTATCGTAGATGTTTCAAACCCCATTGCACCTGACGGCAATGGCGGATTCAAAAAAATTATTGACCAGGATTTATCTGCCGGTAAAGTTTTAAATGAATTAACACCCGCCAGTGCAATATTAGTAAAAGCGTTTGGGACATTGGGTGCTGCTTCGTTGCTTAAAGGGGCTTTTGCAACACCTGAAAGAAAAGTATTGTTTTACGCTTCAGACAGTATCAACAACAATAACAAAATTGAAGAATTGATTGTTGCCAGCGGCTTTACCCCTTTTCATGTTGGCGGCATTGAACAGTCAATACGCATTGAAGTATTTGGTGACCTGCATGAATTTGGAGCATTGGGCAAAACAATAACCTTAGAAGAAGCAAAGGAAGCAGTTAATCAACATGCAAAGTAATCACCCATGAAAAAAATAATCATAGCAGTCATGCTGTTTGCATCAATAGCATCCTGCAACAACCAGGAAAAAGATAATAATAACAATCAAAAATCAACAACAATGGAAAATCAGGAAAAAGCAGCAATTGAAAAAACATTAAACACTTATTTCGGCTCATTAAACGCATCAGACGTTAAAACCGCAGTAGGTTGTTACACAGCGGACGGTGTATTCATGCCTACAAAATTTCCAACAGCCACAGGTACAGACCAACTGGTGGTAGCTTATGGAAATGTATTTAAAGCCATTCAATTAAACGTAATTGTAAAAATTGAAGAGATAATAATCAGGGATGACATTGCATTTGCCCGTACACTTTCTAACGGTACTACACTCATACATGCAACAGGTGAAACAACACCAGAAGAAAACAGGGAGTTTTTCCTTTTAAGAAAAGACAACGGCGAATGGAAAATTGCCCGTTATATGTTTAATCAGCCTAAGTAGCTTGATGATGAAGGGCTGCCTATAACATGGAGTTTGCCAAAATGGGGGCTGACGAATAATGTTCGTCAGCTTTGTTTTTCAATTTAGCTTCATATCCTGCTGGACGTTATTAGTTTAGCTTTAAAATATGCTGTCAACTTTTTATCTTTATTCAGCAGTAGTTAGCCGGGGGACGGAACCCCGATTGCCAACCTGCATAAAGCCCTGAACGTTAGCTACAATTTTTTTCTACCCATGAACCAGATAGACCTTACAGAATATATACCTTATTTCCTTCTGGCTATTGGGCTGACCCTGATAGCTTTTGCTTGCTTTTTTGTATCAAAAAATAGTAAGTTAAAAGAAAATGGCGTTTTAGTCGATGGCATTGTTTTTCAACAAGGACGTGACAACGTATCAAATTTGTCATCTGGAGACTTTGATAACAACAATGTCAACGACATGGTAATTATTAGATTCGTAACAAAAGAACAAGAATGGATTACGGCGCCTATCAATCAAGATTTCAAAATATTTTTTACCGGGCAATATAAAGATGGTGAAACTGTAAAAGTATTTTACAACCCGACTAAGCCGTCAGAATTTTATGTAGACACTAAGCAATCAGAATTAGCAACCAGGATTATTGGTGGCGTAACCGGTCTTTGTATGATAATAATAAGCTTATACATGTTTTTCTCGTGACAAAAAACCTACAGCTTGGATTATCGCTTTTACATAGTTGCTTACAGCCAGGCTCTGCGTCATTATTTTTTTCCAGCCCGGCAGCAAGCCGTAAACGTTGTGCGAAATTTTAGACGACTGAATGACAAAAACCAATACTTATAAAGGCCTAGACTTTATAAAAAATATTTGAGTTCAATCCAATGATATCGGACGTTTCCGTACCTTCAAAAACTAACCCTTTATCAAATAACCGTATGAAATATTATATACATTGCCTGAAAAATTATGCGAATTTTTCAGGTCGAGCCAGGCGAAGCGAATTTTGGTTTTTTATTCTGTTCCATTTCATCTTTATGATTGCACTAGGTTTCCTTTCGTCTTTTTTTGATGAGTTTTTTATTGCTAAGGATGATTCAAACGATCTGGGATCTCTACCTATGATATTATACCTCATTTATATAGTTGCCATGCTTATACCAACATTTGCAGTAACGGTCCGCCGCTTGCACGATATGGGAAAGAGTGGCACATGGTTCTTTATATATTTCGTTCCTCTTATTGGTGGTATATGGCTGCTAGTACTGCTCTTCAGCGATAGTCAACCCGGGATAAACAAATGGGGATACAACCCTAAAGAAAAAGTTAGCGATGAGATCGACGAAATTGGCAATTACCTAACACCTTAATTCAAACTATACAAAGTGCCAACTGCCTGGGCCAGTATTACAAATAATTCTGTCCACGGAAAATGGAGGGTTAATCGAAGCTGCTACTCTAATGACAAACTCTATTAATTAAGATGAGAAACATATTTTTAATTTTTGTGCTCTTAATACTACAGATAAATTCTTATGGACAATCAAAAAAAGTAGACCTTTCCAAAGTCAATACTATCTCACAGGCCGAAGAGTTTATAAAATCACACCCCTATTCGGAAGGAGCACTTTTTTCAGTTACACCAAGTCAGGATTTAGCAGAAGTCTCCCCAAACATTTTCTCTAAGCAGCTAGGTTATACTTTTAAAGTAAGTGATAAAACATACAAAGTCGTAGGCATTCAGCCATTGCTATCATTTAGGGTGAGCTACATTTATATAGATGGGAGTAAATACACAAAAACGGAGATAGACAAGATAAGACAAGAAATAATTTCAAAGTATAAATCAGGAGTACCATTTACAGATCTAGTCAAAAAATATAATATGGATAGCAATACAACTGGCGATACCAACTGGTTTGGTGAAGGCATGATGGTTGAAGAATTTGAAAAGGCTGTGAAAGTTCATAAAAAAGGGGACATATTTATGGTGGATACCCCAAGTAAAAACTGGTATCATGTAGTTTTGAAAACTCACAGCGACACTCACTTTAAAAAAATATCAATCTTAAAAGTAAAAAGCAGCACCTAACAAAAGTATCGGCGCAATAGTATTGCGGTAATATAAATGTTGGTAGCAATTATAAATCAAGCACTCTAAAACTCTATGGCTTCAACAAGCAACAAAAATTTATTACCTGAATTTGAAAGTATAAAAGATGACAAAGAAAAAATTCTTTGGACAGGAAAGCCAAAGTTTATTCCTTTCATTTTTACGGGAATTCTGGGTGGACTTGCAACACTAGTTTTTGCAATAATTTGGTTATTGACCGCAAGAAATTGGGGCAATAATGGCGACAATAATTCGCCATCCTACTTTTGGTTATTTGGACTTATCCCTTTAATTGTTGGAACGTTTACTTTTTTGAAAAAGGTATTTTCATTTCCTAACACAGTTTATTCGTACTCTGACAAAAGAGTGATGATGAGAACAGGTTTTATTGGCACAGACTTTAAAACAATAGATTACGACAAAATATCTGATATAGAAGTTACGGTTAGTCTTGTAGAGAAAATGTACAACGTTGGAACAATTAGATTTTTTAGCGGCAGGACACAAACTGATGAAGGAAACACAACAAAATTATATGACAGTTGGAGTGCAATTGAAAATCCTTACGAAGTTTTCAAAATGGTTAAGCAAACATCTGTAAACATCAAGACAGATTTTAATTATCCAAACGCATTACGACCCGACATAAATCCAGGTTATAACACGAAGTACGAACCGAAAGAATAACTACTACCAACACGAGGTTTTACGCAATTGAGCTGGACGTGGTAACAGCAGCAATTAATCTTCAACCACCAGCAACTACAGCATTTACCCAAACATTATTACCAGCAATTGGCCAATAGTGCAAATGATACTACATTAGCTGTATTGTTGCAATAGTATTGCCGCAATACAAATGTTTCCTGCTATTTTGCGGACACTCTAAAAGTTAAAACTCAAAACAACTGATACAATGAAAAATATTTTAAGCACATTTTTAATTGCGGTTTGTTTGTGGTCATGCAATCAATCGCCTAAAACTGTTGAGAAAACTTCGGCAGGCCAATCCGCTTATTTTGACTATTCAAACAGCGATGACCAAAACACAGGCGGAGTAAAAATGATTCCGATTTCTACGCCGAAAGGAACTTTCAAGGTTTGGACAAAACGTGTGGGAAACAATCCTAAAATAAAGGTATTGTTGCTTCACGGAGGTCCTGGCGGAACACACGAATTTTTTGAACCCTTCGATGGCTATCTTCCCAACGAAGGCATCGAATATATTTATTACGACCAACTGGATTCGTATTTCAGCGACAAACCGGGTGATTCCACACTTTGGACAACAGAACATTTTGTGGAAGAAGTAGAGCAAGTACGCAAAGCGTTGAAACTCGACAAAGATAATTTCTATTTGCTGGGACAATCGTGGGGCGGAATTTTGGCAATGGAATATGCATTGAAATACCAGCAAAACCTGAAAGGTTTAATCATCACAAATATGATGGCAAGTGCACCGGAATACGAAAAATACGCCAGGGAAGTTCTTGCACCTCAACTTCCGCCCGAAGTTTGGAAAGAGATTTCGGCATTGGAAGCAAAAGGCGATTATGAAAATCCGAGATATTCGGAACTGATGATGAAATACTATTACACACAACACATTTTTCACGAACCGCTGGAAGAATGGCCTGAATTTGCGAACAGAGGCTTCGCTCATCTCAATCCGAAAATCTACATTTATATGCAGGGCTACAGCGAGTTTGGGATGACGGGAAATGCTACGTTGAAAAATTGGGACGTTTCCAAACGCTTAAAAGAAATCGTCATTCCAACTTTGGTGATTGGCGGAAAGTATGACACAATGGACCCGAAGTATATGGAATGGATGGCTACACAAGTGCAACACGGAAGAAGTTTAACGCTAAACTCGGGACACGTTGGTCAATATAATGACCCGAAAACTTATTTCAGCGGATTGGTTAAATTTTTGAAAGACGTGGACAACAACCAGTTCATAACCGACAAGAAATAAAACTGCAGGCAACATTGGGTTCTATACAATTTATGCTCAACCTTGCAACATCAGCTAATTGCAAATTGCGGCTTCATTTGCAGTTGAAGAATAACTATCAACCTATATTACCAACAATTGGCCAATAGCGCAAATGATGCTACATTAGCTGTATTGGCGCAATAGTGTTGCGGCAATACAAATATTAGTAGCCATTATAATGACAGACACTATACAAATAATGACATTTGAAGAAGCAGTTAGAAAACGACCTAGTATGTATATAGGCAATGACGGGCTTGTTGGAATTTTTGAAGGACTTTTGATAGATTGTATTAAACTTTGTAAGACTGACGAAATTACTTTTGAAATTGTAATATTAGAAGACAATAACTTTACATTTGGACTAACTTCACAACACAACCTAAATCCGTTTGTACAACAATTCACAGATGAAAGTATAGTGTTCTCAAACTATTTTCCAAAAGTCCTAAAGATAGTTTCAGAGACATTTGCAATTAAAATTGACAATTCAAAAACAGAAATTGCATTTTCAATTGACAAAAAAGTAATTTCAAATACAAATATTGACTATTTGAAACTGAGCGAAAAGGTTTTTCAAACTGCATTGTTAAATCGACAATGCGAAATAATCACCATAGACAAAAGACAGAAATATTTAACTCAAAACTATTATCACTTTCCACAAGGTGTTTTCTATTTGTTTGATAGAGCAACAACAGAAGTTTTGGGCATACCAGAATTAAAATTAACCTTTGACGATAAAGTAAATTCTAACAAATATCAAATTGGACTTGCCTATCGGACAGACTGGTATCCAACACCAAATACAATAAGTTTTGCAAATGATGTACAAACAATTTATGGAGGCTCATTAATTGATGGAATTTTAGACGGTTTAATCAGTGCTTGTAAAATCTACGTGAAAGAAAATAATTTAACAACATTCAAAATCAGGAGGAAAAAATTCCTTAACGGACTTATTATTGTTTGTGCTGTTCGTGGAGAAGAATATAAATATGGAGGAAGTTTCAAAGAAACACTAGAGGATGAAGTTGTTAAGATACAAGCTAAAGAAATAATACAAAAGTTGGCTCTAAACTTTTTCAAAACTCAAAAGGAAAAAGCGGACAATTTTTTATGGCGATTTGACACAACACAACTAACTAGCGGTATGTATTAGCAAATTAAAACAACGGCTGCTAACACGGGTTTTGCTTCCAAGCTTGCTCAACGTTATTGCAATCAACAATCTTCAAACATTACCAGCTACAGCACTTATCCAAAGATTATTAGCAGCAATTGGTCTGCATTTGCGCAAATGGTACTACATTAGCTGTATTGGCGCAATAGTGTTGCGGCAATATAAATGTTGTGCGTCGGCTTATGAAAACATTACTAACTTTCATATTGACACTTTTTCTCGGATTGTCTTATGGACAGAGTTTTTCATATCCGGCAATTAGCTCCAAAGGACACAGGCTAAATGACTTTGTTCCTTTTGGTTGGACAATCCTTGATAGTGCAAAGGGCGATTTAAACCAAGATGGTCGAAAAGATGCGGTAATTATTCTTCAACACGACGACAGCGTAAGACTAATAAAATCAGAAGACACAATATTGACCCAGCCACGAATATTAGTCATTCTATTCAAAAATACTTCTGATAGCAGTTTTCATTTATCAGAACAAAGTAACTCTTTTATCTTAACCCATGACGACCCATTTATGGATGATCCATACCAGGAAATGACAATCGATAAAGGAGTATTAAAATTGAATTTTCATACTTTTTTTACCAGCGGCAGCTGGTACACAACTAGCGGTACTTATAAATTTCGATA
The DNA here is from genome assembly GCA_044227095.1 of Chitinophagaceae bacterium. GTDB lineage: Bacteria > Bacteroidota > Bacteroidia > Chitinophagales > Chitinophagaceae > JACMLD01. Next base: position 5,004,814 of record JBGAFV010000001.1, read on the forward strand.
CGACGGCAAAGAATTTATATTAATTGGTGCTGAACTTTTTACCATTCATAGAGCGACACTTGATTATGAAAATTATAGTTATAACTTTCTGACAAATAAAAGAAACTATACAAAAGGCAACGACCAAAAGGCAACAAAAAGAACCACTGTAAAAAATGTAACCATTTCAAAACCTATGACTTTCAACAACTTTAGTCAACCCTTTTCCTGGGAAGTTGAAAAAGATATTTCTCTCTGACGACCAAAGGCGAACACACAACATGCGGTTAGCCCCAACGCTGGCTCAACGTTATTGCAATCAGCAATCTTCAATCATCAGTAGCTACAGCATTTACCCAAAGATTATTAGCAGCAATTGGCCAATAGCGCAAATGATGCTACATTAGCTGTATTGCCGCAATAGTGTTGCGACAATATAAGTTGGCAGCTATATTCGTGAACCCTTAAATTTATGAGATATACATTAATTTTTATTTTTATCATTGCGACAAAACTTAATGCTCAAACAGTTTTGAATTTTGATAAACGCTTTGTTCAAAGCGAAGACAAATGGGTTGCGTTTAGACCAGACAAAGACAGTTCTTATACCTATGGTTTTATTTACATAGATGAACAAGCTGGCTTGACACTTAACTATGAAGGGACTTTTAAGGTAACACAGACAGGAAAATTTGTACCTAAAAAACTTGACAGTACAAATATGAAAGTGAGATTACAACCCAATAATGTTTTGGTTGCTTTTATTCCTGAAAACAAATTTCAGGAACTTAAAATTTCATCCGTTCCCGAATGGCTTAAATATTATAAGACGGACACAAACTCTGTTGCAAGGCTTTATAAATGGGGTTTTACTTACAATGGTTGGGACGAATGTGCAAAGGCTTTGACATACTTACAAAAAGCACAAAAAATTGACCCTGGCTATAAAGGACTTGGTGTTGAACTTGCATATTCATACAATTGCCTACAACAGTACGATAGTGCAGTTGCTGTTTTGAAAGACGCTTTGAAAACAAATCCAAACGACGCTTACACAAACAAAGAATTAATTTATGCTCAAATAAAATCAGGGCTTTTAGATGAAGCATCTAAAAGTTGTAAAAATGCAATAGCAGTTTGTATAGACAAAACGTATAATGGCGAAAATTGTTACAACCTTTTGCATACCTATTATTTAAACAAGGACAAAGGAAATTTTAATTTATGGTTAAGTGAAACTAAGAAGTGGAATGGCAACAACGACAGACTTATGAAGAGTATAGCTACAATGGAAAGTGAAATCGATAAATAAATACGGTATGCAACATCCAGTTTACCACTATATTGGCTCAACGTTATTGCAATCAACAATCTTCAAACATTTCCAGCTACAACATTTACCCAAAGATTATTAGCAGCAATTGGTCTGCATTTGCGCAAATGATGCTACATTAGCTGTATTGGCGCAATAGTGTTGTGGTAATATAAACGCTGGCTGCAAGCTTACTTTCCTTATGTTCAGATTAACTTTAGCAATACTACTTGTCTTATTTTTAGCATCTTGCTCGGACAGAAAAAGCAAGCAATCAAACACAGCTATTAATTTGACAAAAAAAGACTTTGGCGACTTCACGATAGAAATTCCTGATAATTGGACAGAGATAGAGGAAGATGGGCCCGACTTCGCATTCAAAACCTATGTTAACCTCGACAAAGATACTTTCGGACTTTATATTGGACATTTTGCTCACTATCCAGAGTTTATGGAAACCTATATTTTTGATTCTTCACAACGACAGAGTATCGACACATTATCTGAAAAGCCAAGTTTCAATTACGATTTCGGCGATAAGCGGACAATGGACAGAAATCGTGTCAATCATCGCTGTTTAATTTTTGAAACTATAAACGGAATAAATGCACGTTTCATTTATCCACGGGACAGACAAAAAGGGAATATTCAATTCTACATAGATAGCTTAGGAAAAGACAGAACGCAGGTTGATTTTTGGGGTAAACAACTTTCCGCAGACAAGCAAGATTTATTTTTTAAGGTATGCCGGACAATCAAAACAAAATAATCAGCCTGCACACAACATGCGGTTTCCTCCCAGCCTGGCTCAATCTTATTGCAATCAGGATCTTCAACCAGCAGCCGTTACATCATTTACTCAAACATTATTAGCAGCAATTGGCCAATAGCACAAATGGTACTACATTAGCTGTATTGGCGCATTAGTGTTGCGGTAATACAAACGTTAGCTACGATTGTGCAACTCCTTTTACATTTTAATTGACATGACTAGAAATGCTATAATTTTCGCTTTGTGTCTTACGTTGGGCGTGTCAAAAGTAAATGCCCAGGCAAAAGACTCGATTGTCGAAGTAACTTTAAACCATTCGCCCAGGCAATTTATTTGTAACAATCAATTGTGCAATGGGAAGCAGGTAGGATATTATCGTAACGGAGTTATTAAAATTGATGGATGTTTCAAAAAAGGAAAAGCTCAGGGTAAAGTAAATGACTACGATTCGACTGGAAAGTTGGAAACAACAAGATTTTTTAAAAAAGGTTATATAAAGAGAAGTTTATCGTTTGACTCACTACAGCGATTGACGAGGGACTTAGACTTTGGGAAACGAAAAACTACAACATACTATTATGACAACACAAGTCAGCCTATAAAAAAAGAAATATTAATCTGGCAAGGTGCTGATTGGTCGAAAGGAACAATAGTAACTTATGAAAGAAAAAATGACAAGTGGGTCGAAACTACAATAAGCAGCTAACATCGGGTTTTATACGGTTACAGTTAAAGAATAAGTATCAACCTTTATTAGCAACAATTGGTCTGCATTTGCGTAAATGATGCCACATTAGCTGTATTGGCGCAATAGTGTTGCGGTAATATAAATGTTTAGCAGTATTTTTTTAACGAGCTTACAATTCTTACGATGTTCAGATTTTTTTGCCTAATGTTTATCATGTTTTGTGCAATTTCTTGTAGTTTGCATAAAGAACCCAAACAAATTAATTTAAGTACAGGAGACACATTACAACTTCATTCGTACATTAAAGATACTCTGCCTAATAAAAATATAAGATTCAGGCCTAATTACCTTTTAACAAAAACCGACACTTCAAATATTAAACTTAACTTTTTTGACACCATTCCAGAAACTATCGGAAGTTCAGGAGAATTTTATACATATGACACTACTAAATTAGCTCCTAATAAATATATTTTTTTGACTAGCTTAGTCGAATATGCAATAATAAAAGTAAAGGGGAAAGACATTTATTTAAAGAAGGAATATGAAAAATGCGTAGCTCTGCCAGGCGATACTTTTAAGGATATATATACTGGTAATAGTTACATGGTGATATTCATTCATAAAATAATTAAGCATAATGATGGCGTCACAAATGAAATAGGTACACTTGAGATAAAAAATTCAAAACATAATGTAACTATCAATGTTCATGGAGGCTATAGAATGTAAAACTACCGCTAACAAATGTATTATAAATGATACTACATTAGAGGTATTGGCGCAATAGTGTTAAGGTAATATAAATGTTGTATACAACTTTCGACAAATGCTTAACCCTTTGAAAGTGAATAAAAATACAGTGTTCCTACCAATATCGGGACTGTTTGTTCTGACATATCCAACCATGATTTATAATTGGAACCTATCTAGCGTAATCGGTTGGCATACTACCCTTGGCAGAGATTGGACGGCTTTTCTATGGCCTATTTGGTTTCTTTTGGTCTATTTGTCATACCAGCGACTGACAGCTAAAAACAAGCCTGCAAAACCAACATTCTTTTGGACACATGTTATCGTTTCGACAATTCCAGCGTTTGTATTAAACTATCCATTTAAAATATGGATTCTTCAAAGCGCTATTGAATCCGAGAAGATTTTAGCAATTATTTCAATATTTAACTGGGCGACGCTTTTATATCTCGTTATACAGGTAATTTTTGCAATCTTAATTTTTATCAAATTAGTGAGACTCTGATCCTGCATTAAACTGCATACAACATGTGGTTTTGCAATAGTGTGGCTTGACGTTGTAAGCATCATCAACAAATCTTCAACCACCACCAGCTTCAGCATTTACCCAAACATTATTAACCGCAATTGGCCAATAGCACAAATGATACTACATTAGCTGTATTGGGGCAAGTGGGTTGCGATAATACAAATGTTGGCGGTAATTTTAAAGCAACATTCCGTTATGAAACAAAATTTCCTATTGTTTGCTTTGACCATTTTTTCTTTGACGGCAAGTTCTCAAAATAAAATGCGTTCAATTGACGAGTTAATTAATAAGACCGAGCCAGGTTGGACACTTGTTCAACAATGGATTGACAGTGCAAAAAATAAAGTTGAGGTTCTTCCGTGTGACACAGCAAAAGCAAAAGACGCATTGTACAAAACGCAGGTAACGACACGTTCACCAATGGGAGCAATAATTTATTCATCAGGAGGTTTACTGATTGACAATGGTTGGATAAGAATTTTAGGTTCAGGAAACACTAAACTTAACAGGACACTTCCCGATTGGAATAAAGGCAAATCATTTAAAGAGTTTGGCGACAGACCATCATTCCTTTTAGTTGCAGACGATGTGGCTGGTGGTTTCTTTGCAATTAACGGTGGACAGTTTGGAAAAGACGCAGGCAAAATTTATTACTTAGCACCAGACAATTTAGAATGGGAAGCGTTAGATATGACTTACACAGACTTTTTGAATTTTTGTTTTAGTGGAGACCTTGCAAAATTTTATGAAAACTTACGCTGGACAAATTGGAAAGATGAAGTTTCAAAACTTGACGGTGAAAACGTTTACAACTTCTATCCTTTCTTATGGACAAAAGAAGGCAAAGACATAAATAAAGTTTCAAGAAAAGCTATTCCGATTGAAGAACAGTTTAGTTTTAACATGAGCAGTCGTAAGCAATTGGGGCTAGACAAAACAAGCCGCTAACATTGGTATTGTCAATAGTGGGGCTTGACACTGGAGCAATCATCAGCATTTACAGCACAAGGTTTACCCCAAAGAATAATAACCGCAATTGGCCAATAGCGCAAATGATACTACATTAGCTGTATTGTCGCAAGTGGGTTGCGATAATACAAATGTTGGCTGTAATTTTAAACAGACACTATTCACTAAAATAGCAAGTAAAAATGAATAAGACATTTCAACAGTTTCTCCTTAAACAATTCCTAATATTAGCTTTGACGTTTTCAATATTTCCTTATCATGCCAATTCCCAAAGTAATACAGTTTCTATAACTCGGGACACTTTGAATATAGGGTATGGTATTTACACCAAAGGTGCGACACCCGGGACACTAAATGCAATATGGAATTATGCAAACGTTTGGAGCGGAAAAGGGAAAGCAACTGGTGTATCCAAGAATGGTTTTGCAGGCAACTACCATATTAAATACTATTATGAGAACGGTGAGTTTTCGGATGAATATGACTTGGTCATTGAAAAAGCTGGGAAATTTTACAACTTGTCATGGATTGTAAATGGTAAGGTAAGCGCAAGAGGTGTTGGAACAGTGGTAGATAATCGCTTGATGGCAGGCTGGCGTAGAGCTGCGGACTAACTAACAAGCTTATTTATCTGCAAATATTTTATAGAAAAGAATTAATTACACAAAACTACAGCCAACAAAAGGTTTTGGGCAAGTGTGGCCGCACAAACTAATTTCAGCTAACTGTGTCTCGCTATCAGCCCATATCCAGCCGACGGAATTCTATCAGCTTTTGTTGTTATCTTCATCATCAATAAATTTTCACTCAGCAGCGGTTATCGGCAGACGGAATACTAATTCCACACCTGCATAAAGCCCTGTTCGTTGGCCGTCACTTTTCACGACCACCCAAATCACACAAGGAGTAAAGATTGTTTAGATAGTATTATGACAGACAGTAGCCCAATTTCTCAAAATCAGAGAACACCAATCATAGACATCCTAAGAGGATGGGCATTATTTAGTGTTGTTATAATGAATTATTTAACAATTTATGGTTGGAATACTCATTCTATTGAAACCAAACCTGGCCGTTTAACTTCTTTAATGGAGAGTACTTGCGAAATTATTTTAGGTTCTAAAGGTTGGACTTTATTAGCAATATTATTTGGCTTTGGATTTTCAGTAATGCTTAAAAATATCAGCAAAAGTGGACAACCAATATATACATTCTTTATCAGGCGAATGCTCTGGTTATTTCTTTTTGCTATTATTAATACAATCTTTTTTGGAGGCGATATTCTAACTGATTACGCATTTATGGGCTTACTACTATTGCTCTTCTATAATTTCAATATAAAATCTCTGTTTGTCTTTGGAATTGCAATTTTATTACTTACACCTTTTTTGCAATCGTATTTAGGCAGGCTTCATTTACTCTTTGCACCAAAAGACCGCGATATCTTTTATCAGCTTTATAATCGTAACACAGTTGTAGACCACATTAAAGCTAATTTCTTTATGAGATATAAATGGATGCTTCGTTTAAGTTATTCAGCCATACTTCATCTCATACAATTAGGCTGCTTCTTAATAGGCGTGGCCTTACATAGGAGTAATTTATTTTTTCAAATAAATATCAATCATAAAGCTTTTAAAAGAGCTTTTGGAATTAGTTTAATCCTTTCAGTAGCTATCTATTTTCTTCAATTTATAATTGAAAAATACGAGTGGAATTTCAATAAGTACTACGACCTCTATTACCCTCAAATACTATCAATAATGATTTCTACCACCACTGGTATCATTTGGTTATATACTTCTGGCAAGGCAAAAAAAATATTCGCTGCATTACAGGCCACTGGTAAAATGACACTGACAAATTATATCGCACAGAATATAATTGCGTTTGTTTTATTTATTTGCATAAAACCAAATTGGGCTTTGCACTGGTATTTGCTTACAGGTTTTATTATCTACATCTTCCAAATGTTCTTTAGTAAGTGGTGGCTGAAAAAATATAATTATGGTTTATTGGAATGGTTATGGCGTTCCTTAAGTTATGGACGGGTATTTCAGCTTAAAAAATAAAAGCGAACGGCTAACAAACTGTTTTAGACAAGTGTAAGCAAGGCAAAGAATATTTAACTATGGTAACAGGCATAAAAGTATCTGCAATTTATCAATGCTCTCTGGAACGTGCATTTAAAACACCCCTGCTTTGTGATGTTTCAAAAATTCATACAGGGTATGGAATAATGCCCAAAATTACACACAGCACAGACGACCACGACTGGGGACAAATTGGTGCAACCAAGAAAGTATATGCTGCAAAATCGCTGACACAAAAAGGCGGTTTTGCATCGGTAGACAAGGTGCTTGAACGAGTTGAAAATAAATATTGGAAATTTGAAGTCAGCAATTTTCAATCGTGGATGCTGGGATTTTATAAATTTACAGGAGAATGGAAAACAACCGAGCTTGATACAAACAAAATATTAGTAGAATATTCCTATACATTGCATTCAAACATAGTATTGCTTTATCCCGCAAATTGGATTTTTGCACAATTGTTTTGGAAGCGTTATATGAAAAGGGTTTTGGAAAACGTAAGAATATTGGCGTATAACAATGAACCTTATTTATACAGTTAAAAAATTATCATGAAATATACAGCAGAACACAAGCCTAACTGGCTGGCTTCATTAACACTGCCCCTGCTCATTTTTATCGCTTGCTATTTTATAACGCTTACGGAGAAATTTAAAAGCAATAATGCGTTATTGTCTACTGCAATTCTAATCGACCTTATTGTTATAGCTCCATTAATCTATTTTTTGGTAATTAGAAAAAGCAATGTAGCCAAACTTACCGTTACAAGGGTTTTTATAGCAGGCATATTAGTTGCCGGTTTTATTTTAAAACCACATTCAAATTACTTTTTTGATGTAATTAAAACCTGGATTTCTCCATTCATAGAAGCCTTTGTTATTTTTTTTATTGGCAGAAAATTTTATACTGCCAACAAAAAAGCCAAAGCAGTAAATAATAATATTGACTTTTTAGCACACTGCCAGGCTGTAATGAAACAGGTGGTTGGAAATGAAAAAATCGGGAATATGCTGTCATCAGAAATTTCTGTTTTGTATTATGCATTCATTAGCCGAAAAGACAAAAGAATAGATTATCAAACAAAGTTTACGTCTTACAAAGAAAATAGCATCACAACAGTCTTGTGGGTTATCCTTTTTATTTTTTTAATTGAAACTGCAGGCGTTCATATTCTTTTACATTTATGGAATACAACCATTGCGTGGATATTTACCGGGCTAAGTTTATACACCTGTATTCAATTGTATGCCCACATTAAAGCTGTAAAGGCAAGACCGGTAATTATTAACGGAGATTCGTTTGACATCCATAATGGACTTGCAGGCGATGCATACATTCAGTTTGACAATATAGAGAAGTTTGAATTATCGAAAAAAATACCGAAAGACCGAAACGCTGTAAAGATTGCTCTTATAAAAGGGCTGGAAAATCATAATGTTGTTGTGTATTTAAAAACAACGATTCAGGTAACTAAAATATTCGGGATAAAAAAGCATACAGACACCGTTCTATTTTTCGTTGACAAACCAAATGAATTTTCAACTGCTTTAACATCTCGATTGAAGAGCAATGGCAGCTAACAGGGGTTGGCGCAGGCAGGGTTGATGAATAGTAAAGTTTACAATAAAATTAGGTTAGACAATTAGTTGGGGTCAGACAATCATTTTACCCATCAAGTATGATAGAGATAAATTTATGAAGACGAACAAGGCTATTCAACATGACAAACAAATTGACAGAGAAATTGAAAAAGCTGTTTCAAAATTCTCTCAGCATCTTATGTCTAATGCTAAGTGGGTTCGGCTAATTGACAACCTCGTAGATAATATTGATAAAGTGAAAAAAGTTGAATTTAAGAAAGTTCAAAACGACGTAGTTGGGGAACTGTACTTAAATACAGACACCACTTTTGGGTTTGACTATTGGGAAAATGGTTTTGAAGGACACAACTCTCTTGGTGGGTGGTTGACATTTAAAGAAATAGAATATCTCATTTTCCCAAGAACTGTTGACACAGACAATAACATTTTGCAAGACTTATACCAGATTGTGCAGTTAGTGAATAGTATTGGACAGTTTTCAATTGACTTAAATGCTGATAGACTAAAATTAAACTGCTATATAGAGTAAAGTACTACTGGTAACATTGGTATTGCCAATAGTGGGGCTTGACATCGGAACGATCATCAGCATTTACAGCACAAGGCTTACCCAAAGAATAATAACCGCAATTGGCCAATAGCGCAAATGGTATTACATTAGCTGTATTGGTGTAAATGGGTTGTGGTGATTCAAATGTTGCCTGCAACCCTTTCGGACACAGTATTAAATTCATAACAAGACAATGACAAAATTTTTATTTTTAATTCTCGTTTTGACCTTAGGGCTTATCGGCTGTAATTCTCAAACACCAAAGCAAACAGAAAAAGATATGTCCGGAGTATCTAAGAAACAAGGCCCTATTGAAAAATTTTGGATGTGGTTTCAAGCAAATGAAAAAGACCTTCGTGATTTTCAAAAAAATCCAGACAAGACCCTAACTCAAGTTCTAGACAGTGCAAGGAAAATTCAAAGTGGACTTGCGATAGAATTTGAACCACCAAAGAATAACATTATCAACGTGACAATTTCGGCAGACGGAAACAGAGATTTATTTCCAATCGTAAAAGAAATTGTTGAGAAAGCACCTAAAATTGAAGGTTGGACTTTTGTTGCATTTAGACAAAGAATGACTTCTGACAAAGTAAAGGGAATGGTTTTAAAAGCACAAGACCACGAACTCAATCCCGACAAAATGAAATTTTTCCCAGTAGTTTCAGGCGACAGTCTTGACATTATCATTTATGCTAATAATGTAACAGAAGATAATTATACTCAGGTTGCATATGGTGGACTTTTGCTTCTTGATAATATTTTAGGTGAGTATGACTGTGTGACAAAAGTTCGTAATTATGACTTTCAAAATATGCCGACCAAACAAGATGAACTTAAAGACTTAAAGCCTCTTCTTGACTTAGCGGAATATGTTGACAATTTTCATAAATCAAAACACAACTAATCTGCTGACATAGGGCTGCAGGCGACTTTGGGGGTTTTGCAAGTGTGGCTGGGGCAGCAAACTTCATCCAACGTTGATATTCTAATTAAATGAAAAAAAAGATAATCATAGCAACTATAATTGTAGGAATAGTAATAGTTGGTGTTAGGGCTTATTATTTTAAAGACTATGTAACAATTCTAAAATATTCTGAAAATACAAGCAAAATTTTCATATCACCTGATAGCATCACAATTGCCCCATATTTTTACGTAGAAGACTTCAATACACTGGGGGCAGTTATAAACTTTGAAAGCTTGAAAGACAGTTTGCTTTTAAAGGATTTAAGCGTAACAGTTTATAGTAGTGACAATCCCAACCAATCAATTAAGCTAGAATATGTTTCAACCATTGTTCACCCTGTCATTCCTAATAACAGCTATCTCAACCAATTAAAGGTGGACAGTTTTAAAAATTTCTCAGAGCATGACAAAACAATTACCAATGGAGGATTGCCTTACAATAAAATCACCTTTTTTTTCAGAACATGGCAAATTAAAAGCACCAATTCTTACAATTTTAAAATAAGTGGAAAATTACTTTATCACGGACAATTTTTCGACTTTGAAAAAAATATTAGAACTGAACGTATTGAAGAATATCGCCCATATAGAATGATGACCTGAAAACAGCATTAACGCAAACAGTTTTAAGCAGCACAACAACTAACTTAGAAACTTTAAAATGGACGAATTACTATATTCAGATTTGGAAGGGCAATATTTTTTGCTGGACTATTCACCAAGTCATAGTGAAATGATTATACGAAGAATCAATAAAACTAATCCAGGTAATACATTCAACGTGGATCTTTTCTTTAAAGCCGTTTATACTATACAACTTGGAACAAAACTGAATGGAATAAACATTTATAAAGTTGATAGAGCCGATAATAATATTTTAATTCCTAACACTGTTGGCAGAAAAGAAATTTTAAAAATAGTTGATGGTAAAGGAAATATTGGATTCATTGATGCAAGCGTCTTTATTGTTTTTCATAATAGGCTCGACATTTTGATAACAAGTCTTGGTGATTTTACCTGGACAAAAGAAAATAAAGAAGTTTTCTCAACAACAATTAAATAAAACCATAAAATGGCTGCCAACAAAAGTATCAACAGTGGTCACAAGATTTCCTCAAAGAACAATAACCGCAATTGGCCAATACCGCAAATAATATTACATTAGCTGCATTGCCGTAAGTGGTGTTGTGGCAATACAAATGTTGTGCGTCATGCGATTGAACACTCTGATAACTTAACCAACTAAAAATAAATGGCAGACAATACAGACGAAGAAAGTTTAACCAATCTTACAGCAAATCAATTCGGAAATTCTTCTGATGAAATTACCCCTGCTGCTGATACAGACACTAATAACCCAAACCAAGAGACTGAAAATATGGAAGTACATCACCATGCGCATCATGAAGGAAAGAAAAATTGGAAATCTTATTTATGGGAATTTCTAATGCTATTCCTTGCAGTATTTTGTGGCTTTTTAGCGGAATATCAGTTAGAGCATAAGATAGAAAAAGACCGTGAATTACAGTTTATAAAATCGTTAACCACAGATCTGGATGATGATGTAAAAAACTTAAATTCTATTATAGCACAAGAACATCAGGGGATTAAAAACCTTGATACCTTAATTAATTTACTCAACAACCCACAACTTGCTAAACAACATGGAGACGACCTCTATTATGTGGCAAGAATCGGACCGAGGGCCATACCTTTTGCAAATAACAGCCGCACATTTGACCAGTTAAAAAATTCAGGAGGCTTCCGGCTTATTAGAAAAAACGAAGCTTCTAATAATATTATGGGGTATTATGACCAATTCTCGTGGATTCGCCTGATGGAAGATAATTACAATCATGAGTTTGATAATTTCAAGCATATTGCTGCAAAAATTCTCGATCCGGCCATTTTGAGAAGACAGGAAAATGAGAATGGAGCGATTGAAAGAAGCAACGACAATCCTTCTCTTCGTACTTATGATATTGAAATGCTAAAAGAAATGGCTTATCATACAATACAAATGAATGGGTCCAGGCGTTCAAAAGTATTGTTGTTTGAAAAATTAAAAAGCAGTGCCGAACAGTTAAATGAGTATTTAAAAAAGAATATCATTTGGAATAGCACGAACGCACAACTACTATCAGCTAACATCGGGCTTGACCAAATAACTATCAACCTTGCACATAACTTCATCAATATATTTTTACTTAGCAGCAAATGGTCAATAGCGCAAATGATACTACATCAGCTGTATTGGTGCAATTGTGTTGTGGGAATACAAATGTTAGGTGGCATTTGCAACAACTCGCTACTTAAAAGAATTTAATAACAAGCCTCCTTTATTCAAAACCAAAATTTCGACTTGTAAAAATTATTATTGAAAGAAATGTTTCAGTCAATAAATTATAAAACATTAATCAAACTGACATTGTTGATTGGGCTAGTCGTTGTTATTTCATTTTTTGGCACAGTGGCTTATTCAGACGGAGCAAATGAACTTCTCATAAAAATACTGTACTATCTCTTTTGGATAATAGCATTCCCTTTTTTCTATTTGTTCGTTTGGCTTAATATCACAAATTTATTTTGTATAATTTTAGCATTAATTTTAAACACGCTATTATATGCTTTTGTCATTGAGCGGATAATATGGGGAATCAAAAAAAAATAAAATCATAAAAAGTACGAGCTTAGGACTTATTAAAACATTAAAATAGGGGCGAACGGAACCCGTGTTGCAGCATTTGCTTTTCAATTTAGTTTTATATCAGCCCGGCGTTAATATTTAGCGCTTGCATTTAACTTCATTGGTACTTTTACCAATTTATTTCCGGCCAAATAGGTTTTACTCCTTCTGCATGTTAAAACCCCAAAAAGTGATTTTTAATAAATAGCTTCCCCCCTACGTTCACTAATTTTGTAAAAACTATAACCAATGGAAAAGATTAGCAAAAGGATTTTTTTAAAACAAAGCATTTTCGGGATAACAAGTTTAGCAGTAAGTCCTGCTTTTGCAAACGCAAATCTTAACAACAGAATTACTGATACTGTAAAGCTTGATGCAGAACTTGTAAAAGAATTTGTAGGTGTTTGTCATGGTAATTTTGAAAAAGTAAAAGAACTATATGCCAGGGAACCTAAATTAATATTTTCATCTCACGATTGGGGCAATGGAGATTTTGAAAACGGGATTGAGGCAGCTGGTCATACCGGGGGCAAAGAAATTGCACACTTTTTATTGGAGAAAGGGGCCAGGATTAATTTCTTTACGTTGTGCATGCTGGGCGATTTTCAATTGGTAAAAAAAATGTTGAAAGACTTCCCCTATTTGCTAAATGCCAAAGGCCCGCATGGCTTTACTCCGCTACATCATGCAATCCAGGGAAAAGAAGATGCAGAAAAAGTAAAAAAATATTTGCAATCCTTAGGTGCAGTGGAAACAAAAATAGCGCTATAATTTACATTTCAACCAACGGCATGTTAGCTGCAACTTAAACCTTACTATAGATGAATGTTAAATTACCGCAACGAGCTTTACTATTTGACATCTTTCTTTTCTTATCCATTTGTGTAGTCATCTGGGCAATAAATATTATTGGCCAGAGTTCTTTTCCAGGAAACAATTTGTTTCCGTTTTTATTACGTTCTGCAATACTACTATTTGCCGTAACCATCTCTTACTATTTAAATTACAAGTTTAGCAGGAAAAATCTATTGACTTTTGAGATACTGAAATTTAAACCTCAACTAATTAAATACTATTTGGGCGGGATGATACTCGGGTGTTTTTTAATTGCTACAATTTGGATTATCATTTACCTGGTTCATCCTTATGAAATAGTAAGGAATTCCAATTCTAACATTAACCTGGTTATTGACATAATCTCGTATAGTTTAGGAAACACACTTGAAGAGTTAATTTTCAGAGGATTTATATTGCTAGCCGCTGTAAAGCATTTTGGAAAAACAGGCGGCGTACTTTTAGTATCCTTATTGTTTGGTGTTTTCCATTTACAGGGAACCGGTCTAACAGCAAATGGATTTAGTATGGTTATGACAACTTTTACAATGTCCTTGCTGTTTATTTCCGTTATTTACTATTCAACTTCTATTTGGACAGCAGTCGTACTTCATATAACCGGGAATATTCTATTGCACAGTTTAGGTTTTGACGGAACAAACAATGGACTATTTCAAATAAAATTTACAGCTTCAACTATTAATGGCACTGTTCTCACTTTAGTATACGAGATTGTTGTGATTGCTTTTGCCTTAGTAATATTTATAAAAGGGAAAAAGCAACTATAAGCTGCTGCTAAGAGGCGCAAGTGGGTTGTAACAATGCAAATGTTACATGCTATACAATTTGCGGCCATCCCGAATGGGCAAAGCATGACAGGAAACTGTAAAATTGACTTTTCGGGATTGAAAAAATTTCAGTTTTTCTGAAAAAAAATCAGCCCAAAGCGATAAAAATTGTGCTGGCATTTACCTTGTTGCTTCCTTTTTAAACTATTTATTAACCAAATTAAAAAGGAGGTAATTATGACAATCGTAAAGAGAAACGGTAATTTACAAAACCACTTCCCTACACTTTTTGATGATTTCCTAAATCGTGACATTTTTAATTGGGGCTTGTCAAATTTCTCTGATACCAACACGACAATCCCTGCGGTTAACATTAAAGAAACCCCAGACAATTATGAAGTGGAAGTGGCAGCACCAGGCATGACAAAAAAAGATTTTAAAGTGGTGCTTGAAGACAACAACCTTACCATCAGTTCAGAAAAGGCTGCACAGAAAGAACACAATGAAGATGTAAGGTACACAAGCCGTGAATTTAGCTACCAATCTTTTTCAAGAACATTTACCCTTCAAAAAGATGTAGTAGACACCGAAAAAATTCAGGCCAGGTATGAAGACGGCGTGTTACATCTTTTAATCCCTAAAATGGAACATGCAAAACAAAAACAGCCCAAGCTGATTGAGATTTTGTAAGGATGTATTTTCTTATATGCAAAAGTTGCTTTTAACAAAAGGCAACTTTTGCTATTTAAAACCATTACTTATGACACTTTTATTTGTAAATGGGATTGGTGAATTATTACAGAGCCTTGTGCTAATGTTGCTAACAATTTTATTGATAGGGTTAGCAATGAAAAAACTAAACCAACCTTATTTTGTTGCCTATATTTTAGCAGGCATTATACTTGGCCCATATTGCATAAGGCTTTTAAAAGAAGCAGATACCATAGCTACTATTGGCGAATTAGGTTTGCTTATGCAAATGTTTTTTATTGGTACAAAACTGGAAGTTCAAAGGTTTGCCAAACAGATTAAAAAAACATTGATTGGCGTAATTGCACAACTTATTTTCAGCCTGCTTTTTATATTATTGATTGGCTATTTTTATAAATGGAGTACAAAAGAAATTTTATTGTTCACTTTTATCATAAGCCTTAGCAGTTCTGCTATCATTCTTGAATATCTTGAAAAAAACAAAGAACTCAACAAACCTCTAGGTACACTTACATCAGGCATCTTAGTGTTGCAGGATTTTTTGCTGGTGCCAATGTTATTGACAATAAATTTTTTGGGCGACAAGAAATTAGGTCTTTTTACAATTATTTCGCTTATTGCTGCACTTATTGTTAGCACATTTTTTCTGAGACAAACATTCCTGAAGCATAGAATTAAATTTCCACTCCCACGTATTTTGCAAACCGACCATGAATTACAAGTGTTTGTAGGGCTATTGTTTTGTTTTGGTTTTGCATGGCTTACACAAGCCATTAATTTATCGGCTGCTATTGGTGCTTTAGTAGCGGGTATTTTTATTTCGCAATCCAACTCTATGCAATGGTTAGAAAAAAATCTAATGCCCTTCAGGATATTTTTTTTGTCGCTGTTCTTTCTCTCAATAGGGCTGCAAATAAATATTGATTTCCTTTTAGACCATGCAGCTTTGGTGGCGCTAATAGTGCTTGTAATACTTTTTGTGAATAGTGCCATCAATGCTTTGGTATTTAGATTGCTAAAGGAAAGCTGGCGCAACAGTATTTATGCAGGTGCATTACTTTCTCAAATTGGAGAATTCAGCCTTGTATTATGTATGGTAGCTAAAGCCCAACAAATGGTACCTGACTTTTGGTATCAACTTACTTTAGCTGTTGTATCCTTAGCTATGCTTATGACGGCAATTTGGATTAACATCATAAGAACATTCATTTACAAACAACCAAGCTAGACAATATGGAAACACAATATTATATAACAATTACATTAAGGACACATAAAGGGCTTGAAAGCTTTGCAAAATTTTTTATTGGCAACCATCGGCAACATGCTTTCGCAATATTCAAACAATTGAAAGGCTCGCATGATGTTAGCGAAGAAAATATTCTCTATTTTGAATTTTGGGAAACGCAAAAAGGATTGCCTGCAAATCTTGATTTAATCACTTGTACGCTAAACCAATTGGCTGAGAATTGCCGCACCATTACAAAAGAATTATTCAAATCAGAAAATTTAGAAAGTCCCTAAACACAGAATAACAATCGGGGTACTGCTATCAGCTAATATCGGGATCGAACGAATGCTATTTGGCCTTTAGTTGTTAACTTCAATTTCGGTTTTCAATCGGCTTCAGTTGCCGGGCGGACAGTTATAAAATACCATCCCTGCGGCAAGCCATGAACGTTGGGCGCAATGGCTGTTGACGCTTTACACCAAAACGAAATCTACATAATGAAACATCTTATCAAACTTGAAGAATTAGGCGTATTTGCAGCTTCGGCTTTCTTTTTGTACAAGCTCAACATCAACATTAGTTGGTGGCTATACATACTCCTGTTTTTTAGCCCTGATATTGGAATGGTTGGTTATTTAATAAACACCAGGGTTGGTGCAGTTACTTATAATTTGTTTCATCATAAGGCTACTGGTTGCCTATTAATAATCTTAGGAGTTACCCTGCCAAATGAGTATTTGGTTTTTGCGGGTTTATTATTATTAGCTCATTCTTCCTTTGATAGGATACTTGGTTATGGCCTTAAATATTCTGACAGTTTTAAGCATACTAATGTGGGCTATATGTAAAGGCACTGCACCCACTAAAAGATTTGCCGCAAGGCTGACAGACGGAATAGCAATCGGGATGCTACTATCAGCTAATATTGGGCTTGACAGAATGCTATTTCGCTTTTAGTTGTTAACTTCAAAACAATTAAACTCAATCCGCTTCAGTTGCCGGGCGGACAGTTATAAAATACCAGCCTTGCGGTAAGCCGTGTACGTTGTCCGATATACCATTGGACATACTTCAAATTTTAAAAAAATGACAAGACAAATACTTTCTCTCATTCTTCTACTTTATTGCGCACACAGTGCTACAGCACAATTTAAATATCCGGTTACCAAAATAGTAGATAGTGCAGACACATGGTATAATGTAACCGTGAAAGACCCCTATCGTTGGCAGGAAGACCTTAAAAATCCCGAAGTTGTAAGCTGGTTTAAAGCACAAGCAAATTTCACAGACAGTATTCTAGGCAAATTACCATTGGGTGATATGTTACTTAATGAACAGAAAAAAATAAACATAACAGAAACCGAACAAAAATTTGGAGTAAGGCGAATTGGCAATTCCGTATTTTACAGTCAGGTAAAAAAGGGTGAAGGAAAGTTAAAAGTTCACAGACAGTTTGATAATGCTCGTTCACCACAAATCATTGCTTCACCTGAAATGTGGGGAGAGAACTATAACATATATACTTATGACTTTGAACCTTTCGGGAAATACATTGCCATCTATGCACACGAAGGCGGAAAGGAAATAAACGAAGTAAAAATTTACAGTATAGCAGAAAACAAAATTTTATCCGATAAAGTTACAGGCAGCTACAAAGGATTTATGAATAACCAGGAAGGGGTGTTTTATTATACGCAACGCCCAACTTACGACCCTCACGAAGTGTATTCTCATAATGATGATATTTTCAAAACCCACATCATAGGTACAGATACTAAGTTTGATAAAGTGATTGTAAGCAAACAAATAAACCCCGAAGTAATGAGCTATACGGATGAACGGTATCTGTGGGAAATTCAAACATTTAAAGGTTGCAATTATGAATTTACCTGGATTTCTCCTTCTGAATTATTGTATAGAAAATCCGGCACAACCAATAAGTGGCTAAATTTATTTGAAGCAGAGAAAGTTGGTTACTACGTTTATTACTACAACAATAAAATTTATTTCGCTTCTTTTAAAAATGCACCTAACGGTACAATAAAAATGCTGGATTTAAATAATCCTGGTGCAAAACCTATAACTGTTTTAGAAGAACAAGCCAACCCTATAGATAATGAAGCAATTACCAAAACAAAAAATTACCTCATAGTTCCCCTGATAAAGAATGGTATTACAACCTATTCAAAGTTTATTTATTTGCCAACCAATAAAGTTACTGCTTCACCCTTTAAAGAAAACACCGCAAAAACAGGATACTTTGCAACAAACAGACAAAAAAACGACAGCGTTTTAATTGTACGTGAAGGTTGGGCTAATTATCCGCAGGTTACTTATGCGGAGATTGGAAGCACAAAAGAAACACTGAGTAAATATTCAGGCAATCAAACGCTTTCTTTTGCAAATAATTTATTGGTAGAAGAAATAGAAATAGTAAGTTATGATGGTACTTTAGTTCCGCTAACTATTATTCGCAGAAAAGATTTAAAACTAAATGGAAACAATGTTGCCATTGTTAACGGCTATGGGGCATACGGCACTTCTATTCGCCCAGGATTTAGTCTCACTTATGCCATGCTTGCTAATAAAGGAGTAGTTTGTTGTTTTGCCCATGTAAGAGGTGGTGGTGAAAAGGGAGAAAACTGGCATACAGGCGGCACAAAACAAAGTAAACCCAATAGCTGGAAAGACTTTAATGCTTGTGCCGAATATCTTATTGGGAAAGGCTATACATCTGCAACGTCTTTAGCCTGCGAAGGCGCCAGTGCCGGTGGCATTCTTATTGGCAGAGCAATTACTGAACGCCCCGATCTTTGGGCTTGTGCAGTGCCGGAAGTTGGTGTTTTAAATATATTACGATATGAATATTCAACGGGTGGTAAAACCCAGGCTGCCGATTATGGCACGGTAGATAATATCAATGAGTTCTTTTCCCTATTGGAAAGTGATGCCCTGTTACACATTCAAAAAGGCGTGAAATATCCTGCCATGTTGGTTGTAACAGGTTGGGAAGACCAAAGGGTAAACAGTTGGCAATGCAGTAAATTTGCTGCTGCTGCACAAAATGCAACAGCTTCTGACAAACCTGTTTTACTAAAAGTAAACTTCAATGGCGGACATTCCGGCGATATGACAAACGAAGAAAATGCAATGAAACAGGAAGGGGCAAAATATGCTTTTATACTGTGGCAATGCGGCTTTGACAAAGCAAATAAATACGACTGACAAAGCACAAGCAGGCAACAAAGTATTTGCAAAAGCAAGGCTGGACAATGTAACATCCTTTTGTATTTAACTTCAACTTTATATTTTTAATCAGCAGCGATTGCAGTACACATTTTACCAAAAGATTATTACCAGCAATTGGCCCGCATTTGCGCAAATGATATTACATTAGGTGTATTGGTGCAATAGTCTTGTAGCGATAAAAATTTTGTGCATCATTGTAAAGCGACTTTAAATTGAACCGCTTACTTAATAAATAAGAAATAAGATGTCAGACAAAAATTTTACAACAACAATTTTGGTGAAACAGACACCAACAGAAGTTTTCAATGCCATTAATAAGCCACAGGCCTGGTGGAGTGACTCAATTACGGGTAACCCTGACAAATTAAATGGAGAATGGAATTACCATTTCGGCGACAACCACATCACTAAGTTGAAAACAATTGAATTGATACCTGACCAGAAAGTAGTTTGGCTGGTTTTAGAAAACCATTTTAAAAATGCAAAAGACCAAAGCGAATGGGTTGGTAACAAAATAGTGTTTAACATTTCTAAACAAGACGAGAAAACAAAATTGACATTCACTCAAATTGGCTTAGTTCCTACCTATAACTGTTATAAAGACTGTGAATGGGCCTGGACAGGATTTGTAGAAAAAAGTTTACAAAGTTTAATAGCCACAGGCCTGGGACAACTTACCTGGTATCAATGATGTAAAAATGAAACAGTAACTGCCATGAAACCTTTTATAATTGCATTTATTGTGCTGGTATCTTTACCTGCAACTTCTATATGTCAATCACGTTTTCAATTCTTATTATCAGGTGGCGCCACATTTACTCCTGCTTGCAAATTTCAAAATTCTACCGGTCATATAAATACTGCCGCGACAGGTTCACTTGCTTTTATTTATCATCCCATTGCAACAATTGGAATTGAATTAAAGTATTCAAACTTGTCAAACCCTTTATCATATTTAAACAACACAAAGAGCGAAACAGTAAGAATTTACACATCGTCACACATTACTTTTCAAAGAGTTTTAACGGGACTTAACTATTATTTACCTCTCAAAAATATAAAGCCTTTCATAGGGTTACTTGGAGGTGCATCATATGTTGAGCAACAACAAAAATATCCCTATTCTTCAATGTTTAAGTTTAATTGGGGTTTTCAAATAGGCGCATCGTTTAACATTAATAAACTCCTGGCCGTTCGCTTTGATGCTAGTGAAATATACATCCCGAACGTTCCTAATAATTCCGCTTTTTTTGGAGACCCCGCAAACGACAGCGGTTTTCCCAGTTTTATTATTGGCAACCCATCAACCGCAACTATAAAACAACTGAATGTTAATTTAGGGCTTATGATCAATCTAGGGAAATCAAAGAACTAGACTTTATGACGAAATAACAATAACGTACTACTAGACACATTTCCTTTATTGCTGCTTATGCAAGCTACCTGTTGGGGTAAGGCTGAGAAGGTGCATTGCTGGCAAAGTTTCCTTCGTAAATAAGTTTGCCGTTAATATCAAAGCAAGTGCCCCACCCTTCTTTATAATCATTCTTCCATTGGCCTATGTATTTTCTGCAGCCGGGGCAATTAAATAAATCTCCTGTCGCACTTGTGTACGTACCTCTTCCGTCACGTGAACCATCTTTAAAATTTCCCGAATAGGTATCGCCGTTAGCCCATGTAAAAAGGCCGTTGCCATTGTACTTGTTGTTTATCCAATACCCATCGTAAGAGTTGCCATTAGCATATTTGCAAACACCTTTGCCCTGTATTATACCAAAAGACCAGTTGCCTTCGTATTCATCACCACCCTGGTACTTCATCTTTCCAATGCCATTGAGGTAATTGTTTTTAAAATACCCGGTATACACGTTCCCGTTGGCATAAATATATTCGCCATGGCCATCCAGCATGCCATTTGTCCATTCACCTTCATACTTGTTTCCGTTTTTATATTCAGATCTGCCGTGGCCATCGGGCAAATCATTTTTCATTTCACCCCAATAAGAAAAAGAAGATTTATCTACAGGATCGATAACCGTTTTTTTACCATGATACCCAAACATGAAATACAAAACCAATGCAAGAACTGCAATGCCTGCAGCCCCAATCAATATCTTTCTTAAGTTATTGGGTGGAACCGGCACTGGCACAGTTTCCTTTTTTACATAATTGTTTTCGGTTTGTTTTTTTATACCCGGGTCTTCTTTTTTCATTTCCTGCATTTCCTGCCCGAACGCTTGTTTTACTTGTTGCTGCGGATGCTCCTGCATGCTTTTGGTGCAATCGGCAATTTTATCACGAAGGCCCTCATCACTTTTAAGCGTTAATGCTTCGCGGTATTTGGCTATGGCAAGTGTATAATTTTTATCCCTGAAATAAGCAAGATCACCATCCTTTACCAACCTGTTAAACGCTGAGTTTCTTTCAAACTCAATGTGCTCATTTTTTAATTGCTGATTTTCGGGGTATTCTTTTTCAAGCAGGATATACTCTCTTCTTGCTTCTTCATATTTTCCCTGCTGGTATAATAACTTGGGCGTATTAAGCCTTGCTTCCAGTGAAAAAGCCGGGTTGCCACTGATGTAAAAATTATCGGCAAGAATATTTTTCAACTGTGTTTTTTGTACAGCGGCAGGCAATTTGTTTTTAACCAGTTTCTCGCTGGTATATTTGTAGAGATCGGTTAAAGAAAGCATCGTGTTGCTGTTGGAAATACCTTCTTTAAATGCTTCTGCTAAATAAGAAGTAAAATAAGTATTGGCTGCATCTTTTTTAAAGTAAGACGATTCGTCTGCTGATGTTGATGCCAATGTAAATGTGCCAACTACCGGTTCAAAATCAAACACATTATTGCTGCGACTTTGCGCTGCTAACCCGCTATGGCAGGCATCTATAAACACAAGCTTCTGATCTGCGGGCGAAGTGTTCATCATTTTCTCTATAAACGCATACGGTATGTCGTTGTGCAGTTCCTCATCAATATTGCGTGTATCTTTTGCAATAAGGCTTAACTGGTTGTTGCCGGTATTTTCTCCATGGCCGGTATAATAAATGATGAGTGTTTTAATATCGTTTATCCTGCTTACCCTTCTCAATTCATCTTTAATAGCAATGCAGTTTTCATTGTACAACCTTGAAATATTTTCAAACGGAAGACCAACAAGTCTTTTATCCGTAAAAATATTATACATCGTATCCATATTGCCGGCAACAGGCGGAATGCGTGAAAAGTTTGTGCTGTCGTCATAATCGCTTACGCCAATAAGCACTGCGTAAGTGTGTTCCGGATCAATAGAATATTCACGGTTGCTGAAAACGCTTACAGCGCCGGTTTCATCCAGCGTTGATACAGACTTTGCGCCATTTTTATTTTCAGAAATCGCTACTTTCCATTTGTGGTTTTCTACGGCCTGTGTTCCACTCATCGCTTCGGCTTCCACTTCAACACCAGCTACCCTTGGTCTCTTTTTTGAAATTTTTTCAAAAAAATCTTTTGTTGCTTCCTTTACACTCTCAAATACCCTTTCGCCGCCATAATGCGTAAGGCCCATTACAGCTGCTGTTAACACAGCATCAATTATTTCGTTGCCGGTAAAATGAGCACTACTCATCTTGCCTTGTATAAGCGGAGCAGGGGGCAGTTTAAGATCCAAAGATTCTAACCCTTCAATTTTACGAAGTTCATCACGTAATTCTATTAATTCCTCCCTGGTAGCGGGCGTAAGAATTTGAATCTCAATTTTGTCTTTCAAAATTCAGTGCATATTTAAGTGAAGAAAACCAGAGGTAAAATAATTCAAAGGGGTAGAAAAACGGGTGGATATTGGCTTAGGGCTGTACGACTAATTTACCGAAGAAAATTTATATTCTGCCATTGTGTTTTAAGTTTTTTGCTGAAGTTTTTCTCAATAACCAGTCTTATTAAAACCCATAAACAGGCTAAACCGGGGAAAACCATTTCTATTACAACAAGATAAAAGCAAACCCGCTATATTTGATGCTGTTTACGCAAACATTATTAACCCAACATTTAGCATTATGAGCAAGCAAAAAAAAGCAGCGCCGCCAGAACAAATTAGCCTTTTTAGAATGGCTGGTGAAGCCATTGGTACTATAGGGCACGAAATTGCAGAAGGCAAAGACAAACTTGTTGAAGTTTCACATGCTGCTGCAGAAAAACTGGGCGAAGTAAAAAAAGCAATCACCAAAAAAATTGCAAAGATTAAGCGCAAGCCCGCCGCAAAGAAAAAAGTTGCCAGCATTAAAAAGGCAGTTAAGAAAGCTGTTAAAAAAGCCGCTAAAAAAACTGCAAAGCCTGTAAAAAAAGTAAATAAAACTGCTCCCAAAAAAGCTGCGAAGAAAGCGGTAAAGAAAGTTGCGAAGAAAGGCAAAAAATAATTTTTTGTAACCCAGCGCTTAAACGTTGGGTTACAAAAAAACTTGCTATTGTAAAAGCCAAACCTATTTCCAGTTGTAATTTGGCATTGCTCCCATTTCAAAAACCAATTGCCGCCCATTCACTATTTGCTGATGCGTTATAAAAGGCGTAGTAAGCGGTTTACCATCCAGTGTAACTTTCTGAATGTATTTATTGGCATCAGAAATATTTTTTGCAAGAATGCTAAAGCCATGTGGCTTGCCATTAGCAGAGAAATGTAAAGTAAGCGATGGAAATTGTGGCGCCCCTATAGCATATACGCCTGAAGCCGGCGTTACAGGATAAAAACCCATTACCCCAAAAATATACCAGGCAGCCATTTGCCCGCAATCTTCATTGCCGTTAATACCAATAGGCTGATTGCGGAAATTTTCTGACGTGTGCTTTCTTATCAGTTCCTGTGTTTTCCAGGGCTGACCGCAATAATCATACAGGTAAATATAATGATGGCCGGGTTCATTATCATGCCGGTAATGCTTACCCGAAAAATTTTCATCCAGCTTTGCTGCAAATTTTTCATTTCCCCCCATCATTGTTATCATGCCGGGTACATCATGCATGGCACCAAAAGTGTATGTCCACTGATCACCTTCTGTAAACCCTTCCCAAATACCCTCTTTATTTTTTTCATCAATTTGTCCGTTTAATTTGCGTGGCAACAAAAACCCTGTGGAAGGATCATAAAGATTTTTATAGTTATTACTCAATGCCAATAATTTTTCATAATCAGGCATTTCTCCAAGCGCTTTGGCCATTTGCGCTGTTGCATAATCATTAACGGAATATTCTATAGTACGTGAAACAGACTCTGCAGTTTTATCAACGGGCACATAGCCAATGGTTTTAAAATACGTGAGGCCAGCCTGTGCTTCATAATCATGAAAAGGATCCCTGTCGGCATAACGCAAACCCGTATCATTTAATGGCGGATCCATTGCATCATGCAGCATTGCTTTATACGCCAGTTTTGTATCGTAACCGCGAAAACCTTTTACATAAGCATCTGCAATTACTTCATCGGCATGTGTGCCAATCATGATATTTGTTTCTGCAGGGTTGGGCCACATGGGAAGCCTTCCACCTTCTTTATACATCTGCAGCATTGCATTTACCATTGGGTTTACACGATTGGGCTGAGTAAAAATGAGCAAAGGATGCAATGCCCTGTAAGTATCCCACAAAGAAAAATCGGTATAAGAATTACCATCATGCACTTTGTCATCAAACCCGCTATAATATTTTCCATATTCAGACATTTCTCTCGGAAACTGCATGGTATGAAACATGGCGGTATAAAAAACAGCTTTCTGCTCTTCTGTAATACCATTTACCTGTATGCTGCTAAGATCTTTTTGCCATACGGCACGTGTAGATTGAACAAGGCCATTAAAAGTTTTGCCTTTCAATTCTATGTCGAGGTTTTTTCTTGCCTGTTCTATGCTGATAAAAGAAGTAGCAATGCGCACCTGCACCACTTCATTGCTGTGCGTAGCAAAACTTATGTACGCCCCCATTCTTGTACCGTATTGTTCTGTTGAAGAAGCTGCAACATTATCACCATCCCATGTGCCATAAGCTGTAAATGGCTTACTGAACTGGATAACAAAATATCCTTTAAAGTTGGGAAGCGCAGGGCCAATTTGCGCAGACATTCTATCTGGATTGTAACCCGTTATTTCATTCCTGGCTTTATTGATGTTTACATAACCTTTTAATGTTTTCAAACGTTCAGTATAATCGTTTGCCCAATGTTTTATAGCCGGATTTAAATTAATGCCCTGCACAATTATATGTGCATCTTTTGATTCTGGGAAAGTAAATTGAAAAATACCGCAATGCGATGCGCCTGCTATTTCGGCTTTTATTTGTTTGTTGTTATCAGCTTCAAGTGTTGCGGAATAATAGTAAGGTTTAGATATTTCTGTTGCATGGTTGAATTTTAAAGCCCTTTGTTCTGGCAAAACTTTTAAATCTCCCAACTGCGGCATTACAGAAACATAACCATAATCGCCCATCCATACAGTAGGCTGATGAGAAGCAAGAAAACCAATGATGCTGTTGTCTTCATAAAAATAATTCATGCGGCTCATGTAGTTCTCACCGGTTTGGGCAACAAAGTTTGTCATGCCGAATGGTGTACCCACAGAAGGCATGGTACCACCTCCATCAAGTCCTTTCGCAAATCCGGTAGCGGCGGTTCCAATCAGCGGGTTTACATAATCCACTTCCAGTTTTTTTGTTTTTTGCTGGGAGAACGCCGTGGCAAAAAAAGAAGTAGTAAGAATAGTAATAAAGGCAAGTTTTTTCATTGGTGAAGCAGCAGTAATGCCAGTTTTTAATGTGTAATAAAATTGAATACTAAACTTAGTGAATAACTCCCGGAATTAACACTCCTTCAATAAAAAAATAGGCAGCAATCCTCTAACATATATCTATTTCTTACCAAGCCATCCATTGCTATCCATCCATTTTATGCAAAGGCTCATCCAATCGTTTATAGGAAGTTTTAAAACAAAACCGTGATTGCCCTTTGGATAAATGTGTACTTCTGCAGGTATTTTATTATGGCGAAGCGCTTCAAAATAAGCAATGCTGTTATCTACATCTACTACATTATCATCTGCGGAATGAATAAGAAATGCCGGAGGCGTTTGTGCGGTTACCTGCAACTCGTTTGAATACAATTTTATTTGCGCTTCAGAAGGATTTTTACCAATAAGGTTATCACGTGAACCACGATGGCCAAGACTGTCACTCATACTTATAACAGGATACACCAGCAATGAAAAAGAAGGGCGAAGACTGGTATTCTCTTTATTATTGATTACTGCGTTATTAAAATGAGTAGACGCTGTTGACGCCAAATGTCCACCCGCAGAAAAACCCATAATACCAACACGTGCCGTATCAATATACCATTCGGCAGCATGCTCTCTTACAAGTTTTATAGCCTGTTGTGCATCCTGCAGCGGACCAATACTTTTATCAACCATAGTAACGCTGCTGGGTAACCGGTATTTAAGTACAAACGCTGCAATACCATGTTCCTGGAAATAAGCAGCTATCTCAAACCCTTCTTTTTGTATAACAAGAACACCATAGCCACCACCCGGACAAATAACCACAGCGGCGCCAGTTGCTTTTGCTTTATCGGGCAAATAAACTGTAAGCGTTGGGTTTATCACTTTAGCGGCTACACCATTTTTAAATGTACTGCTGTCTGCAACAGCAATTGCGTTGGGAACAGCATCCCTGTATAATGCAATCTCTTTTTGTGCAGTTAGCTGCTGCATTGCAAGCAGGAATACCGTATACAATATTGTACGCTTTATCATACAGGCTTATTTTTGTTTATTATTTTTCACCTCCCCAACCCCTCCAAAAGAGAAGCAAAACCAAATGAAATATTTTCTAAGCATACCGCTTGCGCAGCATATCCATCATGTAGAGGTTAATATCCCACTGGTTGACTATTGGCTTTTGTGTATGCGGAAACAGGTGCAGATAAGGCGGTGCCCCAAACTCTGGTGTTATGGTAAAAGATTGCACATTGTTTTTTTGCTTAAGGTCTATTACTTTATCCCAGCATTCTAAATGAAAAGTCAGCGCATCAATATTTTCCGGAGATCTTGGATCGATTACCTGCGGGCCTTGCGTATGCCCTACCCTTGCATGTATATGATCTGTATGCGCAATTGCAATTTGCACCGCTTTTTTCTGATCATGCAACAATGTTTCTGCAACAGCACACCAATGAGAAACATCAAGCGTAATTCTTATTTGTGGAAGCTTTTCTAGATAGTCTTGCATAATATGCGCAGCAAAACTAAATTTTCCCCTGTGTGTTTCATGTAAAATTGAAATGCCAGATACGGTGGCAATATGCCTTGCAGCATTGATAAGCCGTTCATTATTTTCAAAAGAATAATAGTCTTTACCAGTTTGAGAATTGATAAATAAGGGGCTTGCAGCTGCAAGTTTTGTCAACCGGCTTTCGTATTCTTTGAGGTGTTTATCAAAATCGTATTCTACGGTTTCCCAATGCTGCGCAATAAATTTCAGGTTGTGTTTTTGCAAACCGTTCAACAATGCATCTTTTTCTTTTTCATCAGCAGGCAATCCGCATTCTACACCATCATATCCTGCAGATTTTACTTTCTCAATAAAAACTTCTACCGTCAGGTTTTCGCTCCCCCATCGCGGACAAAAAAACAATATTTCCATAATCACTATTATAAGGCAGGCAAAGTGCAATGAAACTAACACATCAATCATTAATCCATCACTTCGTAAACAACCATTGGGTTCGATTTATTTTTCAGGCTTACTTCACCAACTTTGCGACAGTTAAAAGACTCTTTTACTTTCGTGTAACATTTCTCATCAATCAATACCTGGTCGTGAGCTGCGGCTGCCTGCAAACGTTGTGCTGTATTTACCACATCTCCAATAACAGTATAATCAAGACGGCGAAGACTCACAGATCCAATATTGCCTGAAATCATTTCGCCACTGTTTATACCTATAGATACTTTGGGTGTAAAAGAAAAACCTTCATCAAAAGGAGGCAGGCTGTTTATTTTGGTTCTTACTGCAAGACTTGCATCAATGGCCCTGTCGAGGTGATAATCTCCACGGAAAACAGCCATTATAGCATCGCCTATAAACTTATCAATATAGCCACCCTGCGCTATAATCTCTTTTACCATTGTATCAAAATAATGATTCAGCAGTTTTACCACTTTGTCTGCAGGTGCTTTTTCACTAATGGCGGTAAAGCTGCAGATGTCTACAAAAACGATACTGGCCTCTACTGTTTCGTTGGCTATTAAAGAAGATTCAAATTCGCGGCTACCCATAAACTTTAGTACCGTTTCATCCACATACATCTTCAGTATATTATTCTCCTTAACGGCCTGCAGTGTTTCGCGGAGCTGTGCTACATGGCGAAGTGTTTTCTCTACCGTAAGCGTAAGATCTTCAAAGTTGATGGGCTTAGTAACAAAGTCAAACGCACCGCGGTTCATTGCTGTGCGAATATTGTCCATATCGCCATAGGCAGAAACAATAACCGATTTAATTAATGGGCTGGATTCTGCAAGGCGGCTTAGCAATGTAAGTCCGTCCATTTCCGGCATATTGATATCGCTGAGGACAATATCAACATCGGGATTTTGCTGTATTTTATCAAGCGCATCATTGCCATTGCTGGCAAAAACAAATTCATATTCCTTCTCTCTTATCTTCTGCCTGAATTTCTGTTTGATGAGCATCTCCAAATCCACTTCATCATCTGCTACTAATATTTTTGCCATCAGAGTAATGTTTTTAGTTTTTCTTTTAATAAAGTAAAATCAACTGGCTTTGTAAGAAAATCATCGGCACCAAGGCTTTTTGCCATGTTATAATTCTCTGCATCGCCATACGCTGTTATCATCATTACTACAGGTGGAGGTTTAAAATATTTTTGTTTGATATGGCCCAGCAATTCAAGACCGCTCATACCAGGCATATTAATATCAGAAAGGATCAATACAGCTTCATGTTCATGGTTGGTAAGAAAAGTAAGCGCTTCTTCACCAGAAAAAGCAAAAGCAAAATCCAAACTGTGATCTCTTATTTCCCTGCGAAAACGTTGTTCAAAAAGCGTTTGTATGTCCCGCTCATCATCTACTACTAGAATTTTCATGCATTATGTTTTAAGGTTGTAAGGGCAATATAATAGTAAAAAGAGTTCCTTCGTTTTCTTTGGTTTGCACTTTCAGTTCTCCACCATGACTTTTTGTTACAATATCATAACTCATGCTTAACCCAAGTCCTGTTCCTTCACCAGTTGGTTTGGTAGTAAAAAAAGGCTGAAAGATTTTGTCTATCACATTTTGCGGAATACCGTTACCGTTATCTTTTACACTTATAAAAATTTTACCCGCTTCTTTTTTTGTAGTTACAGTAACGGTTGGTGTATAATCTTTAGACAGCAGGTTAATCCTGCCATCTGGTGTTAAAGGTTTCTTTTTCTGCGCAACTGCATAAAATGCGTTGGTAATAAGGTTAAGTATTACCCTTCCCATATCCTGGGGAATAATATTTATAGTACCGATAGATTCATCAAATTCTGTGTGCATGGTAGCGTTGAAAGATTTGTCTTTTGCACGCAAACCATGATAGGCAAGCCGCAGGTATTCATCTGCCAGTGCGTTAATATCTGTTGGTTCTTTTTGTCCGCTGCTATTGCGGCTGTGCTGCAGCATCCCTTTTACAATTGCATCTGCCCTTTTGCCGTGGTGATTTATTTTTTGCTCATTTGCAATAACATCGTCTGCTATCGCCCTTATTTCTTCCATATCACCTTTTTCTATTGCTGCTTTCATTTCTGCAAGCAATTCTGCATTTACTTCAGAGAAATTGTTTACAAAGTTTAACGGGTTTTGTATTTCATGCGCAATGCCTGCTGTCAACTCTCCTAATGAAGCCATCTTCTCAGATTGTATGAGCTGCGCCTGTGTGGCTTTCAATTCCGTAAGGGTTGTTTCAAGTTCTTCTTTTTGTTGTGTAAGAGCAGCAGTTCTGTCTGCTACCTGCACTTCCAGTTCTGCTTTTAGTTTTTCGGTAATAATATAATGCTTCTCTTTTTCAATTGCCCTCTGTCGTTCCTCTTCAAGCGCCTTGCGTTGTTTTCTTGTTATAAACCAATAGGCAAACATCCATATAACACCAAACAATTGGGCAGTTTCAAAATAACTGTCGTATTCATCATAAAACTTACTGCTAATTACATGAACAAGATTACCAATTACTGAAACACCAACATACGGCAGCACCGTATATATCATTGGCCTGATTTTGGAAAAATCATTGTCTGTATAAACAATGTACATGATGTAGAGCAACAACCCATCGGCAAGTAATGCGCCTACAGAATGAGCTTTTGGAATAGCATTACCCAATATCAGGCATGCAACGGCAACAAAAATTCCGATATACAATTTCTGGTTCCACTTAACAAAAATATTTTCCTTTTGCACATAGCTGCGCAGGTATCTTATGGTTACAAGAATCAAAACAAATTCTAAAATCATACAATACTTTTAAAATTCTGTCACCCACAAAACACTTGTTCCACTACCCGAAAAATATTCCAGGCATTGCACAGGCAAATTAACAATAAACTCACCAAGATCAGCTTCTTTTATTACACGGCCCGTTAATAACGGGATTAAAGGCTGAAACGCTTATGTTATGCCGGTAGCTGAACAGTAAAGGTTGATCCTTCACCTTCTTTTGTTTCTACCCTCAAATCTCCGCCATGCGCTTTTACGATATCATAACTTAAACTCAAACCCAGGCCTGTTCCCTGCCCTGTAGGTTTTGTTGTAAAAAAGGGCTGAAAGATTTTATCGAGTATGCGCTGTGGTATTCCATTGCCATTGTCGGATACTTTTACTTCTACAAAGTGCCCGCTTCTTTTTGTACTAACGGTTACGGTTGGTTCAAAACCATTGGCCAGTTGTTTCTTTTTTTCTGCCACTGTATAAAATGCATTGGTGATAAGGTTAAGCACCACCCTGCCAATATCCTGGGAAATAATGTTTACACTGCCAGCTTTTTCATCAAAATCTGTTTTCATGCTGGCGTTAAACGATTTGTCTTTTGCCCTCAAACCATGATAAGCCAATCGCAGGTACTCATCCGCAATGGCGTTTATATTGGAGGCTTCTTTCTGCCTGTTGCCGGTACGGCTGTGCTGCAGCATTCCTTTTACAATGCTGTCTGCCCTTTTGCCGTGATGATTAATTTTCTGTTCGTTAGCCTCAATATTATCTGCAATTATTTTTACTTCATCAAGATTGCCTTTAGCAATTTCTTCTTTCATATCTGCAATTAGCTCTGTATTTACTTCAGAAAAATTATTGATGAAGTTTAAAGGATTTTGTATTTCATGAGCAATGCCCGCTGTAAGTTCTCCCAGTGAAGCCATTTTTTCTGATTGGATCAATTGCGATTGCGTTGCTTTCAAATCTTCAATAGATTTTTGCAGCTGGCTGGTGCGCAGGCTTATTTTTTCTTCCAGCAACTTGTTTTCTCTTTGCAGTTTACGTGAGCGGTAAACAATATAAGCCCGTAACAAGCCTGCGCCAAGCAACACGTATATTGCATATGCCCACCATGTTTTATACCACGGTGGTAAAATAGTAAAACTAAATTCCGTTGGTTTGCTCCATTTACCATTAAGTCCCTTACCGGTTACTTTAAAAATATATTTTCCGGGAGAAAGGTTTAAATAATTTTCAGTAACGGTATTGGTGGTGCTGTTCCAGGTTTTATCAACACCTTCCAGTATGTACATGTATTTAGTAATATCCTGCCGGCTGAGGTGGGCCTGCGCAAAATGAAACTGCATATAGTTCTGGTTGTACGGAATGCGGAGGTTTACAGGTGTTCCAAAACCACCTTCAATGCTATCCCATTGCAGGCCGTTCCTTTTTCTGCTGCCTGCGCTATCTGCAAAAAACTGCGGCTCTCCCAGCAGGTTAAATACAGTAATATAAGTAGGTGTATAGATAGTATCGGCAGCTATGTCGTGTATAATCGTAATGCCATTATCACCAAAAAGATATTGCCCTTTCCTGGTAATGGCATCAGTAAGCCATGCATTAGTAGCTTCACGGACTAACCCTTCTGATTTATTGATATTGGCTACTGCCCAATTATTGTTCAACGTATCATCCGATATTGGCGCAGTTATAATGGTTGGCCGCCTTGCCCCGCCCGCAACAACACTTTCACCAAAGGGCAATATTGAAGAAACAATATTACCATCCAATCCCTGTTCTGTTGTAATGGTTGTAATAGTGCCCTTTTTTTTGTCAACAACATATACGCCTTTATCAGTTCCTATCCACATCCTTCCAAATTTATCCGGCAACATTGCTTTTGTACAGGTATCACGCAAACCCGGAGCGTCATTCAAATACTGAATGGTGCCTTTGCGCAGATCTATCACCCCAATGCCATGATACTGGCCGGCAAGCCAAACCAAACCATCTGCATCTTCTCTTGCGTCGGTAAGGCTGTTGTCATTTAAACCCTTTGTAATGTCTGTATGCAATACGTAACTATTATCAGCAGGTACGAGATTCACTCCGCTTCTTGGCCCGGTAAACCATGTATTTCCTTCTTTATCTTTTAATATATTATAAACAGTGTCTGTATCAAGGCCTTCTTTCTTACCCACATGCTCAATCGTTTTTTTGATGGGATCTATTACATTAAGACCACCGTCTGAAGTAACCAGCATTTTATGTTCAAACATTGCAAACGACTGTACAAAATCATCGGCCAGTCCATGTGCTTTGTCTAACTTATGAATGATATTTTTTACCGGGTCTATTAACTGAAGGCCTTTCTGCGTAGCCACCCACACCATACCCAATGTATCTTCCATTAAGCTTATAACATTGGTAACACCCAAAGGATGCACCGTTTCTGCACCCTGATCTATCATCTGTAAACTTCCAAACTCACCCAGCCACATTCTTTTACGATTATCTTCCAGGTTTCTTACCATAAATCTTGCACCAAGCCCCCTGCTTTCATCAATAAACCTTGTTCTGTTGTTTACAGGATCAATTATATCAACGCCACCATTCCTGCCCACCCATATTTTTCCTTTATCATCTGTTGTAACAGTACTTGTATATAATTTTCTAAGCCCCTGTTGCCTGCCATAATGTTTGATGGTGCCATGTGCTACATCCACAGCTTCCATAGCACCACCCGTTATTCCAGTCCATACTACGCCAGATTTATCAATAGCCATTGCACGGGTAGTATCACTGGCAAGGCCATTTGCTTTTTTGAGGTAACGGATTTTCTTAGCAACTGTGTTCACTATAAAAATACCTTCCTTTGCAGTATTGATCCATATATTTCCTGCCGGGTCTTTTGTAACATCATTGGTTCCTTTACTTGTAAAGCCAAACTGTCTTGTAAGTGTTTTAAAAGTATTTGTTTCTGGATCAACCACCATTACTTCGCCCGAATTCGTTTTTGTAACCCAGATCTTTCCCTGGTTATCTACCACCATTCCTGAAAGATCATTGGGAACGCAGTTTACGAGTGATGAACTGCTGATGGTCCCTTTTTCAAGATCAATCACATTTAAACTTGCTGTATTGATAAACCAGATACGGCCCTTCGGATCTTCAAGAAGTGCTGCAGGCGCATCTTCATTTTGCCCCACAAACGCCTGTATGTTCTCCCCATCGTAACGATAAATACCCTGTGCTGCGCCAATCCACAACAAACCATGACTATCATTAAGCAGGGAAGTTATCTGCGTGGCGGGAAGGCCTTGCTTGGGACCAAAATCATATAGCGCCAAAGGGTTTCCTTTAATAGGCGCAGGAGAAAACACTTTTGTAAGGTTGGGCATTGCAAACACCCTGGTCTTAAACTGCAATGGTTTAGACGGTACATCATCGATATTGAAAACAGTATCCGGCAAGCTATTAAAATTAAACGCAGTTACAGCAGGTGGCATTTCAAAAGACCTGAAACCTGTACTATCATACACAACAGAAGGCAATGCGTCAATATCCAGTTTTTTAACAACAGGTTGCAAACCTCCTTTTTTTACAGTGTCCCATTTCAGCATCTTAGCTTCACTAAACTTTAATGGTCTACTTACTGGTTTCTTTAATACCGTTTCCTTTTCAGGCAGCGCAATGTCGGTTGTATTATTACTGCAGGAGGAGAATACAAATGCTGTAAAAGCACTTGCACAAAATGCAAAAGAGATCAGGGTTTGTTTGCTCATGTATCGGTTGCTTTGGAGATTATTTCAACAAGGGCTAACGGGATAGGCCGGATTTACAGGATGATGGTTTTTAGGTATTGCTGATTTGATTTTAAAAAAACAGCGATTGGCAGAATTGACATTTATTTGATTCTTTCAGGCTTTCTCACTTTAGCTTCTGTTACCCTGCTTATTTAAATATACTGCTTTACCGGAAGAGTAACAATAAACACGGTTCCGGCATTGTCTTTCCCTTCTTCTTTTGCAGTAGAGATTACTGATAAACTACCTTCATGCCCTTTGGTTACAATATCATAACTAAGGCTCAACCCCAAACCAGTACCCTGCCCTGTTGGCTTGGTAGTAAAGAATGGCTGAAAAATTTTATCAACTATGTTTTGCGGAATGCCGTTGCCATTGTCTTCAACGCTTATTTCAATTTTATCAGCAATTTTCCTTGTTGAAAGTTTAACTAATGGCTTGTAGCCTGCAGCTTGCAACTTACTTCTTTCATTCACTGCATAAAAAGCATTATTGAAAAGATTGAGCAATACCCTTCCAATATCCTGCGGAACGATATTTATTTTACCAATAGTGGTATCAAAATCAGTTTTAAAATCTGCATTAAAAGACTTGTCCTTTGCACGAAGACCGTGATAACTCAACCGTAAATACTCATCACACAGGGCATTAATATCAGTTAACTCTTTCTGGCCTGAGCTTGACCGTGAGTGCTGCAGCATTCCTTTTACTATTGCGTCTGCACGTTTGCCGTGGTGATTGATCTTTTCAAGGTTTAGTTTGATGTCATCCAAAATATCTTCTTCAATTGTTTCGTCTCTTTCACTTATTGGCTTCTGCCTTTCAGCTTTAAGTTCATCAATCAGTTCATTACTCACTTCAGAAAAATTATTCACAAAGTTTAACGGGTTCTGAATTTCATGCGCAATGCCAGCGGTTAGTTCTCCGAGTGAAGCCATCTTTTCGGATTGAATTAACTGAGCTTGTGTGGCTTTTAAATCTTCTATTGATTTTGAAAGCTCACCGGTACGCTGGTTCACTTTAGTTTCCAATGCAGCATTTTCTTTTCTCAACTGGTAAGATCTGTAGTTTGCATAAGCAGTTGCAACTACTACAGCAGCTACTACATACAATATATAAGCCCACCATGTCTTCCACCACGGCGGCGTTATGGTAAAACTACAGGTAGCTTCCTTGCTCCAAACGCCGTTAGATCCTAAAGTGCGTACCCTGAAAGTATACTCACCCGGGGCCAGGTTGAAATAATTTTTGGTGGTTGCTTTATCAGAAACATCGTTCCATTTGGTTTCTACACCTTCAAGTATATACCTGTACAATATTCTTTCCCTACCGGTAATGTTGGTATTGCTAAAAGAAAAACTAACAGAATTTTGGTGATAAGGCAATACCAATCCAACAGGAATACCAAAGCCCGACGAGATGCTATCCCACTTAATATTATTGCTTTGAAGATAACCGGAGTCTGTTGGAAATTTGTTCTTTAAAAAATATTTCGTCTTTTCTTCATTCCAGATGGTATCAGTTTCATTTATACTTTTGTTCAGCAATTCATAACTGGTAAATGAAGCTGGCTTATCCATAATGCTGAGGCCGGTAATATTTATTTCTGGTTGTACCGAATCTTTCACCGGCAATTGCGTAACTGCTGTAAGCACAGGTGTAATTCCCCACCAGATTAATCCATTGCTTGCAGCAATACCGGTGTTCTGGTTAAAATCGTTATAGGGAAACCCCTCCCTTTTACCATAGTTAACAATGTTCCAGGGTTTATTTACGGATGAAGCATCGGGCAGGTTTACCACAAACATTCCGTTTGAACCGCCAACATATACAGCGTCTTTTTGCTGCACCATGTCATATACCTCATCTGGCACCAACCCTTCATTGCGGCCAAGATTAGTAATAGTAGCCTTAACAGGATCAATAATAGAAATTCCTTTTATAGTACCCGCCCATATTTCGCCATTCGGCCGCTCAATCAGCTTATAAATAACATTACTGCAAAGCCCATCTTTCTGTCGTATATATCGCAATGTATTATTTCGGGTATTGATGATTGTTATGCCACTATCTGAACCAGCCCATATATCTCCGTTCTTATCTTTAATTAAATCCCATGTAGTGTTAGAGAGCAGGCCTGCTTTGCTATCAATTATCCGGATTGTTTTTTTATTTAAATCGTATATAAACAAGCCGGTTTGTGTTGCCAGCCAAACCTTGTCCTCATTGTCTGCAAGCGTTTTTGTAATAAAAAAGAAATTGTGGTCCTGTTTAATATCATAGCTCACAACAATTTTCTTATCGGGATTTACCATTGCAAATCCCTTGATTGTTGTAATAAAAATATCTCCGTTGATACCGTGGTCTATCCTTTGCGAAATTTCGGATCCCAATCCCTGTGCTGCGCCAAATAATTTTAATTGATTGTGGTTTACATCATAAATATTAACCCCCTTGCGTGTGGTCATCCATATCAACCCTTTTTTGTCTTCCACGAATCCCCATACGTTATTATCTTCAAGCCCGTTTTTTGAATCTACTGTTTCAGGCAATGCGCCTTTACTATCTAATATTATTACGCCCCTGTTTATTGTGCCCATCCATATGTTGCCCTGGTTATCTGCAAAGGCTGATCCTGCTGTATTCTGATTAATCATTTCAGCATCAATCATTATTTTTTTTATAGCATTGTGTTTTTTGTTCAATATATATGAAGTGTCTTTGCGCAGTAACCAAAGACGCTGCTGACTGTCTTCAACCAGCTTTGCGCCGATTACATCAAAACCATTGCTTTTATTAAATACGCCAACTGTGTTGTCTTTTAGCGAAACAACACGTACTCTTTCCTTGTATGCTGCTATCCACATGTCTCCGCGCCAGTCTTCGCAGAAACTTAATATTATATTTTCTCCAAGCCCCTCTCTTTTTGTTATTTTTTTCATCTGCATTCTCGCTGAATCGATTACCGCTACATGATCCAGGTAAGCCAGCCACACATTACTGTGCCTGTCTTCTGCAAGAACAAAAACAGTATTTTCAACCTTTTTTCTTTCGGCGTTGTTAATATTGCATACCGATTTTCTTTTGTTATCTATCACCAAAACACCTTCGTTACCTGTTGCTATCCAAATTGCACCTGTGTGATCGCATAAAACATCCAAACAAGAAAGGCTTGACTTGTCGTGCAGAAGTAAATTCCTGGCT
The DNA here is from genome assembly GCA_044227095.1 of Chitinophagaceae bacterium. Taxonomy (GTDB): domain Bacteria; phylum Bacteroidota; class Bacteroidia; order Chitinophagales; family Chitinophagaceae; genus JACMLD01. The sequence continues at coordinate 5,043,010 of JBGAFV010000001.1, forward strand.
AAATCGATAATGTAGATACCATCGCCTGCAGTTACTATCCAAATATTGCCCTCCTTATCTGTAGTCATATCACTAATAGTGTAATAGCTTCCTATCTCGTTTTTATTTAGAAATGTATAGATATACAGGTAATCTCCCGAATACCTGCAAAGCCCTTTCTCGGTAGCAATCCATGCATTACCATATTTATCTTTTATAGAAGCAGAAATGGTAAAACCTGGCAAGCCTTCTTCTGTACTAAATTGAAGAACGCCAGAGGTGGTATTGGTTACAAGCTTGGGCATACCCGCTTTTACCATAACTGGTTTTGGTAAAACTGATTGCTGCAGGTGAAAAGGTCTTGAAGGAATTGCGTTTACATTTACTGTACTATCTGGCAAATTATTCCAACCGAGATTTACCGTCTGCAACGGACTTGCCAAAGGCTTAAACTCGTTTATAGAAAAATTTTTTGAAGGCAGTTTGTCCACATCAAAACTTCTGGGTGCTGATGCTGTAATGCTATCCGGACTTACAACAGCATATTCAAACGGTTTTGGCTGACCAAACTTAAAAGTATTTGCGACCGGAACAGCAAAACCATTTTCATTAGCCGGAAATGGAACTTCTGCCGGTTTAAAATTACAGGCTGCGCAACAAAACGAAATTGTTATAGCAATTAGTGATAACTTTTTTATGACTGGTAGTTTTAGGATTTAAAATTAGATGAAGAAAGCTATTAGTTATTAGCTATTAGCTGTAAGCTATAAGTTACAAGCCGTTTGCTTCGTCATCATTTTATTTTTTTCTTTTGAATTATACCTTTAAAGCATTTTCCACATTCATCACATTTCCACATTCTCACATTACGCAGGCAGTTGAACAATAAATATCGTTCCTTCCCCTTCTTTCGTTTCCACTTTTAATTCGCCACCATGTGCTTTCACAATATCGTAACTCAAACTCAATCCCAATCCTGTCCCCTGCCCGGTTGGTTTTGTTGTAAAGAATGGTTGAAATATTTTATCAACAATGTTTTTCGGAATACCGTTGCCGTTATCCGTAATTTTTATTTTGATCTCACCTCGACCAGTACCCATAGTGCTGACAGTCACTAATGGCTTGTAGCCTGCTTCTTGCAGCTTGCGTCTTTCTTCCACCGCATAAAAAGCATTTGTCAACAAATTCATTATCACCCTGCCGATATCCTGCGGAACGATATTTATCTTACCAATGCTTTCATCAAATTCTGTTTTTAGTTCCGCATTAAAAGATTTGTCTTTTGCACGAAGACCGTGATAACTCAATCTTAAATACTCATCGCACAGGGCATTGATATCTGTTGGCTCTTTTACACCTGTGCTTGACCGTGAGTGCTGCAGCATTCCTTTTACTATCGCATCTGCACGTTTGCCATGGTGATTTATTTTTTCTGAGTTGAGTTCAATATCATTCGCAATTTCTTTTACTTCTTCCAGGTTTCCTTTCTCTACTTCAGCTTTTAATTCTTTAACAAGCTCTTCGTTTACTTCAGAAAAATTATTGACGAAGTTTAACGGGTTTTGAATTTCATGGGCAATGCCTGCAGTTAGTTCTCCAAGGCTTGCCATTTTTTCTGATTGTATCAATTGCTGTTGCGTACTTTTTAATTCTGACAGTGTATGTTCAACTGTTATTTTCTGTTGTTCAATTTCTGCCTTTTGCTGTTGCAGCAGCATATTAGCTTTTCGCCGTGTTTGATTGTTGCGAAACAGCAGGAAAGCTATCAATAGCAATATCACAATACCTGTTAAAAAAGCATAGGTACGGATACTATTTACTTTTTCAATGCGGCTATTTTCCTCTTGCTGCTTTTCTATCTCCTTATTAAAAGCAAAATTCTGAGAACTGTGAATCAGCTTATTGTCCTGTTCCGTTAAACTATCGTTGAGCATTTGATACAACTGCAGGTAGTGATAAGCACTGTCTTGTTGGTTGGCTTCTTTATACAATTTATACAATGACCTGTAAGCCCTGACAACTTTTTGCGGCTGTTCAAAAAAAGTAAAAGCGGCAATGGCCTTTTGCAAATACGCTATACTGGAGTCGGGCTGTTTCGCCAATGTATACAGGCTGGCGTAAGAGAAGTATGCATCCGGTAGTTTCACAACACTTCTGTTGGTAATGTTTGCTACAATAGACTGATCAAGATAGAATTTTGCTTTGGAGAAATCATTCTTTTGGATATAAGCATCTCCCATTAATGCGAGCATATAACCTTCATAAGTCTTATAGGCTGATTGCCGCATGTCTGCAAGAGATTGCTGACCATACAAGATCACCGAATCCGGCTCATTTTTTTTCCCGTATAACTGTGCAAGGTTCGATTTTAATAATCCCAATAACATTTTATTGCCAACCTGGTTACCAACTTTTATCCCTTGCAGTATTTCTGACAACTCCTTATCAATATCACCAGTTTGATTATACAATTGTGAAAGATCATTGTGTACAAAACCAAGTGTAGTAAGTCTTGCATAAGCCGGATCTCCATTGGGCGAAAACAGGGAAAGCTGCCAAATGTCTTTTTCCGTGGCTTTGTCGCCGGCCATCCGAAGCGCAATAAGCAAGTATTCAATAGAAAGGGGATAATTTTTTAATTGCGATAATAGCCAGCCTGCAGACTCATACGCATCCGTTTCCCAAAATTGCTGATGCAGTTTTTTGGCTAAGCCCATTTGTATGTGGGTATAAAAGAGAGCAGTGTCCCTATTTATTTCCTGGTGATAAATTCCTATCTCCCTCGCCATTTTCATGCGCAGGGTATCGTTGACAGATAAACGAAATACATTTTTTACACTATCGACCTGTTTGGCTGTCCAGTTTATAGAATAGGGTTGCTCTTGCGACAATGCAAACAGTGAGATAACGATAAAGCAAGCTGATAAAAACAATTTAATCACTATTCATGTTTTAGGATAATGGTGAATGTTGTACTTTCCCCTTCTTCCGTTTCTACTTTCAATTCTCCCCCCATGTGCTTGTCTGAACCGGGATTCATGGGATTAAATGGATTATCAGGATATCTTAATGCAAGCCTCTTGTACCTCTGTGGTAAAAAAATGTCCGCTTATTAATCCTTCAAAATCCCTGTCGGTAATTGAACAATAAATGTTGTGCCCTCTCCTTCTTTCGTCTCCACTTTCAACTCTCCGCCATGTGCTTTCACAATATCGTAACTTAAACTCAATCCCAATCCTGTACCCTGTCCTGTTGGTTTTGTTGTAAAGAATGGCTGAAAAATTTTATCCAAAACTTTTACAGGAATACCGTTGCCATTGTCTTCAACGCTTATTTCAATCTTATCAGCAATTTTCCTTGTTGAAAGTTTAACTAACGACTTGTAGCCTGCGTCTTGCAGCTTGCGTCTTTCTTCTACTGCATAAAAAGCATTTGTCAATAAATTCATTATCACCCTTCCAATATCCTGCGGAATGATATTTATTTTACCAATCGATTCGTCAAAATCTGTTTTAAAATCTGCATTAAAAGATTTATCCTTTGCACGAAGCCCATGATAACTCAATCTTAAATATTCATCGCACAATGCATTAATATCTGTTGGCTCTTTCTGGCCTGTGCTTGACCGTGAGTGCTGCAGCATTCCTTTTACAATAGCATCGGCTCGTCTGCCATGGTGATTTATTTTTTCAAGGTTTTGTTTAATGTCTGATGAAATCGCTTTAGCTTCTTCAATATCACCTTTATTTAACTCCTCGTTCATTTCATCTATTAACTCATTGCTTACTTCAGAAAAATTATTGACGAAGTTTAATGGATTTTGAATCTCATGCGCAATGCCTGCGGTAAGTTCTCCAAGGCTTGCCATCTTTTCTGATTGAATGAGTTGGGATTGCGTGGATTTTAAATTGGAAAGCGTTTTTTCCAAAACCGTATTGGCTTTTCTTTTTTGCAAGTTATTCCTGTAAAATATACCGGCAAGCAACAACAACACCCCGATGCCTGCAAGAAATAAATATGTTCTTATTTTATTCTGGTAAGCGATCTTATCTTTCTCTACATTCTGTAACCTAAGCTGTTCATTTAGCGTAACCGCCTGAAACGCCGTTAGGTTTTTAATCCTGGATTTATATAAACTGTCTTTAACAACCAATGTCAGTTCCTGGTATTTCAATATGCTGTCGGTTTGGTTTTTCATTTTATATGCCAGGTATACGTTTTCATAAACCGTTCCCAGGTTTACCCTGAACCACCTTACTATTCCAAGTTGTTTGGTTGTCTCCAGGCTTTTCATAGAATAATAAAGTGCAGAATCTTTTTCGCCTGTGGCAAGGAAATATTTCGCCAGGTAAAAATAGCTGTTGTTTAATCCGTTCAGGTTATTTTCGTCTTTTGATACTATCATACTTTTCTGATAGTATTGCAGTGTTTTGGGCAAATCATTTTTTTCGAAGTAAATATTTCCCAGTGTCAGGTAAACTTGTCCCAGGTATTTTTTAAATCCCGATTTCAAAGTCATTTGTTCAGCTTCCTTTTCATAATAAAGCGCAGTATCCAGCTGGTTAATGGTCATATAACTTCTGCCCAGGTTCATGGATGCCAGCATCTGCCGCACCGGGTGGCCAATTTCCGAGGCTATCTTTCTGGCTTCTTTATAATGAATAATTTCCTGCTCACTATTTTGGGTTTCCCGCATTAGTATAGCGAACATGTGATGTGTATATGCAAGTACTAAAAGCCTGTTATTACCATTAAATGGCTGCGTAAATAATTTCCAACCTGCCTGCCTGTCATTTTCAGGATTTTCCACAATTTTAAATACCTCCAATACCAATTGAAGTCCTTCTGCGTATTTACCTAATCCTATTAATTGATAGGCCGTATTATCGAGGTAGTATGCTTCTGCAAGCTTCTCGTTATGTTTACGGGCCAGCATTAACTCCTGCTGTGCATAATAAAGCGCTGAATCCCTGTTGCCTTCCTCGTAATAATCATACAGGTATTTTCCGGCAATGTACTTAACGGAATCCACGGCTGCTGTTACAAAAACTTTTCGTAAGCTGTCTGTTTTATACTGAGTAAAACCGATTAGCGGAAAAAATAAAAGCAACAGTAATTTAGCCGCGTACTTCATGTGTATCTTTAATTGATTGATAGTTGAATAATGATATGAAGAAAGCCATTAGCTGCAAGCCTGTTTGCTTCGTTATTATTTTATTTCTTTCTTTTGAATTATTAAGTTAAAGCATTTGTCACATTAAGCAGGTAGCTCCAAAATAAAGCTCGTCCCCTCGCCTTCTTTCGTCTCCACTTTTAATTCTCCGCCATGTACTTTCACAATATCGTAACTCAAACTCAAACCTAACCCTGTTCCCTGTCCGGTTGGTTTGGTAGTAAAAAATGGTTGAAATATTTTATCCAAAACTTTTGCAGGAATGCCGTTGCCGTTATCCGTAATTTTTATTTTGACCTCACCCCGACCCGTGGCCATAGTACTAACAGTCACTAATGGCTTGTAGCTTGCCTCTTGCAGCTTGCGTCTTTCTTCCACCGCATAAAAAGCATTCGTTAGCAAATTCATTACAACCCTTCCAATATCTTGCGGAATGATATTGACTTTGCCAATAGATGGATCAAAATCAGTTTTAAAATCTGCATTAAAAGATTTGTCTTTTGCACGAAGGCCGTGATAACTCAACCGTAAATATTCATCGCATAATGCATTAATATCTGTTGGTTCTTTCTGGCCTGTGCTTGACCGTGAGTGCTGCAACATCCCTTTTACAATAGCATCGGCACGTTTGCCGTGATGGTTTATTTTTTCCGAATTATCCTCTATATCTTTTATAAGATCATCCTCCAATGCTGTATTCCTTTTGCCTTCTGCCTTTTGCCTTTCAATTTTCAGTTCTCCTATCAATTCTTTATTTACTTCACTAAAATTATTTACGAAGTTTAATGGATTCTGAATTTCATGCGCAATACCTGCGGTGAGTTCACCGAGGCTGGCCATTTTTTCTGACTGAACCAATTGTTGTTGTGTAGATCTTAAATCGCTTAGTGTTTTTTCTAAAACGCTATTTGCTTTTTTCTTTTGCCTGTTATTAAGCATAAGAAGAAAGGCGACTATCAAAAGCGTTCCAAGCCCACCAATCAATGCATTCTGCCGTAAAGCTGCAGTGGCCTTTTCCTTATCATCTTCTGCCTGTTGAAGCCGCATGGTCTCTTCGTAGTTCATACTTTGAATTTCGTTGGCCTTTTGCTGGCTGAAAAGGCTGTCTTTTGCAGCAATGGTTGCTGACTGGTATGCATAAGCGCTGTCAACATTTCTTGCAGAACGGTAATATTCTGCCAGGAAATTGCTGGCATTCATCATATGACTGGTAAAACCTACTTCCTTGGCAATAGCAAAAGATTGCTTTGCATAATAGAGACTGGAATCTGTTTGCCCTGCCTTTAAAAATAATTTTGCCATACCAAGACGGGCCTCAGCCACTCCTTCCATATTTTCTTTATCAAACCCCGCAATAGCCAGCCTGTAAAAAGCCATGGCGCTGTCTGCCTTGTTCAATTTAGAATAGATATTACCAAGATTTGCGATGGTGTAGCTTAAATTATTATCGTAATTATTATTCAGAGAAAAGTTATATGCAGCTTTTGTCAGGATCAATGCTGAATCAATCCGATCAATCTTTTCATACGTGTCGCCAAGGTTTAACATGCTTCGGTACATGCCTATCATATTACCTTGTTTGCGCTGTGCTTCTATGGCCCGGTAAGAATAGCTGATACTGCGGGAAACATCACCGCTATAAAAGTAAACGTCGGACATGCTGCTTAACACTACCGCTTCAAGGTTTTTATCGTTTATTTCTTCTGCTGTTTTAAGTGCTTGTAAAAAATATTCCAGCCCCTTTGGGTAATTGCCTGACAGGTTAAATACATTTGCAATCGTCATCATGCACATGCTTTCGCCTCTTTTAAAATTGATCTTTTTTGCAAGTGTTAATGCTTCCCGTGCCAGCAATAAAGCAGAATCGGGTTTTATATACATGTAAACCTTGCTAATATTTCGTAACGTGAGCACACGGCTTGTATCTTCTACTTGTGTTTGCAACTGCTGCCGCATACTGTCTATGCTTTTGTTATTTTGGCCCCGTACCAACAGTGTTGTAAAAAGAGTAATCGCAATAAATGTAATTTTTCTCATGTGGTTGGTGATAGTGTAGTGTCGTTTTAAAAAGTTCATTTAATGTTCAAATAAAAGTTGTTAGCCATTAGCTGCAAGCCTGTTTGCGTCGTTATCATTTTATTTATTTCTTTTGAATTATTACGTTAAAGCATTTGTCACATTAAGCAGGTAGCTCCAAAATAAAGCTCGTCCCCTCGCCTTCTTTCGTCTCCACTTTTAATTCTCCTCCATGTACTTTCACAATATCATAAGCAAGACTCAAACCCAAACCCGTTCCCTGCCCTGTTGGTTTGGTGGTAAAGAAAGGTTGGAATATTTTATTTACTATACTTTTGGGAATGCCGCTGCCATTATCGGTAATATTGATTTTAACCTCACCCCGGCCCGTGCCCATAGTGCTTACAGTCACTAGTGGCTTGTAGGCTGCTTCTTGCAACTTACTTCTTTCATTTACTGCATAAAAAGCATTTGTCAGTATATTCAGCACCACCCTTCCAATATCTTGCGGAACGATATTTACTTTTTCAAGTGTGGCATCAAAATCTGTTTCAATAGCAGCATTGAATGATTTGTCTTTTGCACGCAGGCCGTGATAACAAAGGCGTATGTACTCATCTGTTAGTGCATTAATGTCTGTTGATTCTTTTACTGTACCGGTAGCACGGCTATGCTGCAGCATGCCTTTTACAATGCCATCGGCACGTTTGCCATGGTGATTGATCTTTTCTAAATTCTGTATCACATCACTGGCAATTTCATTAGCTTCTTCCATATCGCCTTTTGCCAATGCTGCTTTCATTTCATCCAGCAGTTCTTTACTTACTTCACTAAAATTATTTACAAAGTTTAATGGGTTTTGAATTTCATGCGCAATGCCGGCAGTCAATTCTCCAAGTGACGCCATCTTTTCTGATTGTATTAATTGCTTTTGTGTTGACTGCAACTCAGTAAGTGCTTCTTCCGCTTTTTGTTTGGCCACTTTTATTTCTATAAGATCCTGTTCAGCCTGTAATGCATGCGCTTCAGCAATTTTCAAATCGTTGAAACGGGTAAACGTAAGATTGAACACCGCAGCAAAACGTTCCAGCAATTGAACACTTTTCTCTGATTGCTCATCGGGAGATGCCATGCCAATAAAGCCTTTATCAAAATAGGCAACGTTCTGTATTCTTCTTTTTTGTGTTAGCGCATGACTAATGGGTATTTGCATTTGCTGCAGGTAATTCACATAGTCTGCCAGTTCTTTGCCCTGCATATCCACAGAAACTGATTTCTTTTTACTTAACCATCCTTCATATAATTTTGCCACAGAATGGTTATCACGAGCATTAAATGTAAACCGCTTTCCTACGCTTGCGCCATCTTCATCCGTAGCCCACATCTCCATATCTTTTGTATCCGGATGTACAATACCAATATACAGGCGATTGGGTTCAATACCCAGGCCAATCAGTTGCCTGAACACTTCTGCTGCCGTATCAGCAAGCTCGTCGCTTTTTTGCATAGCCAAAGTACGGCTGCGCACTTTTTCCAATGCTACTTCTATCTTAGCTTCCTTTGCCTGTTCTTCTGCAAGCGAAATATCTATATAGCGTTGGTAAGAGAGGTTAAATACATTCCTGAACCGTTTTAAAATATCAAGCTCTTCTTTACTGATTGCACTGAATGTACAAATACCAAAGGCACCTGTACCAAATGAAGAGAGGTAATAATGCAGTGATTCAGCGGTATCAAGACTTTTTTCCGGCGGTTGCCCAAGCGTATTGTAGAGATACGATTTCCAGGCTTCCAGCTCTTCCTTTTTTATAACATTTTCTACAAGTCCATCCCCTGCATTTTTAATTACATCATAAATACGTCTTGTATTGGGGTGGCTATTGTAATTTACTTCAACAACATCGGCACCTGTAATATCAGAGTAATCGTAGTTTATAAATTTCTGCTCTTTGTCGTTTCTTATATAAATCTGCGAAGCCCGGATATTTGAAAAACCAAGCGCATTCAGTTGTTTAAAAACTGCTTCGCAAATAGCCTGCAGATCTTCAGACTTCATCATACTCATGGAAATAGCCCGTACACGTTCTAAAGCAGTTTCTATTTTCGCTTCTCTTGCATTGGCTTCTGCCTGCTTCAAATCACTAAAACGGGTATACGCTAGTGAAAAAACAGAAGTAGCCCTTTGCAATAAGTCACGGCTTTCTACAGATATTTCGCCTGGCGAAGCAGCTCCCATATAACCGTTGGAAAATTTGTATAAATGATAGGTGCGGTCTGGGATATTATCTCCATAAAATCCGGTTAAGACTTTTGAATGTGCTGCACAATAATTTATCCACTCCTTCCTTGCATCGCCCTGCATAGGAATGGAAATTTGTTTTTGATCCGAATTATAAAATGCAAGCATTCGTTTTCCTACCTGGGTTTCATTGAGATCAATATTCATATAATCAGACACCAGTTCTTTATCCGGATGCTGCACATCCTTTATAGCATACCAGCATTCTGTTTTTTTTGTGTCTTCGTGATGAATATAAATAGAGCTTGTTTCCAATTCTTCCACGCCAAGCAAGCCCATTTCTTTTCGCAATAATTCTGCTACTTCAACCAACTCCTGTGGTTTTTGCATTGCCATTGCTCTTGATCGTACCTTCTCCATTGCCACTTCAATCTTTGCCTGCCTAGCCTGCACTTCTGCTTTTTGCAGATCGAGAAAGCGTATATAGGCCTGTTCAAACACGCGGCAAAAACGTTTTAAAATTTCATTATCAGCTTCTGAAAAATGATTCCCTGAATATTTAGCTAACTGCAGCCCAATATTTTTTGATAATGCAAATGAAAAAAGATAAAACTCACTCTCCAGCAAAAATTTTTTCCGTTGCTCAGGTATGCGACTGTATTCAGTATTAGCAAAAGCATAAGTGAACCAATTATTTTTTTCTTCAAAGGAATACCTGGCAGTATAAAATTCTTTTCCGTTTTGCCGGGCAGTATCCAGGTCTTTAAAAATTATGTTGTCTGTATAGGAAAGATGAAAATGAGTGGAATAGTTGGTGTCTGCAGAAGCTACCCATTGTTCCCAGTCTTTTGAGTGTTCTTTAAAAATAAAAATGCTGGCAACATTCATGTCTATGTGAAGCGAATTCAATTGTTCAAAAACTGTGTTTACCACATCCTGTAATTCATTGCTTTTGTGCATGGCCAATGAGCGGGAACGTACTTTTTCCAAAGCCATTTCAATCTGTGCTTCCCTTGCCTGTGCTTCTGCTTTTTGCAGATCAAGAAAGCGGGTATAGGTTTGTTCAAATACTTTGGCAAAGCGTTTAAAAATATCATGTGCATCAGGTACAGGTTCGTAGGTAATAAATACCAAATAACCTTGTGAAAAATAAGCGCAATGAGTGATTTGAGATTTTGGCATTTCAAACCCGGAACTCTCAAGATCACCAAATATTTCTGCCGATCCCGGCAAGCTAAACATATAGTGATAAGTTTCAGCCAGCGATTCGCCTTTTGATTCCCAAACCAGGAGTTCATCCCCACGCTGGCGTCCTTCATAAATATTTATAAAGAAAGTATCTTCTGTAAGAGGGGTTCTGAAAGGTGGAGAAATACCTCCATCAGCAAGACTCATATATTGTGTAACGGCTTTCTCGTCTTTATCAAAAATATTAAAACCACATCCCCAGGGCTGCATGCCCAGCGATTGAATTTGTTTGAACATCTCGGACGCTGTCTGGTTCATGTCCTCACTTTTCTGCATGGCCATGGTTCTTGCACGAACCCTTTCTAGTGCTAATTGAATTTGCGATTCTCTTGATTGCGTTTCCGCTTTTTGCAGATCCAGAAAACGGGTATAGGTTTGCTCAAAAACTTTTCCGAAACGCATGAGTATAGCATTATCGGAATCAGAATAAGGTATGCCATCATAATTCAACAGGTACAGAAAAACATTTTTCAATAATACACATGATGTTGCAAGCCCCTTATAGCCGTATGCTATTTCTTTTCTTTCCTCTTCAACCTTTATAGCATTTTCAAACAAGTATTTAAACCATTGATTTTTTTCGTCGAATGTCAACGTGTGCGTTAAAAAACCAAGGCCTTTTTCTTTTGCCTCTTTAAAACAATTCATTTGCGGATGATCAATGTAAGGAACATGCACCCTGGTAGGAAATTCTATGTCTCCACCCGTCATCCAAAGGTTGAAATCGTCTGTTTCCCTGTAATCCATTCCAAACCCTGCATTGCTGATGGTAAAATTTAAATGAATTAATTGCTGATATATCAATTGGATCACTTCACGTAACTCATCGCTACGCTGCATGGCCATTGTTCTTGCCCGCACTCTTTCCAATGCTAACTGAATCTGTCCTTCTCTTGCCTGTGCTTCTGCTTTTTGCAAATCGAGAAAACGGGTATAGGCCTGTTCAAATGTTTTACCGAAACGTTTAAGAATATCATTATCATCAGTTGAAAATTTTTCACCAAAATGATTGATAATAAAAATAGCAGTGTGCTGCGATACTGAGCAGGAACGTGTATATCCTCCGCTACTTAAAAGAATCTCATTTTTCTGTGCAGCATCCAGTTTGGACCAGGGCTCATACTGAAACAGAAAATTAAAAAAATCCTGTTTTTCCTGTTGTGAAAATTCTTCGGTAAAAAATCCAGGCCCCTTCTTTATACCATTAATAAGATCAGTGCAAAAAGGTTTTTCATAAAGCGGAAGCCGCACTTCTTCAGATGTATCAGCAGTGCCTCCGGCTCCCCAGCAGCGAAGTGTTGTATCAATATCATTATTGATGGCAATAAATGATCCACCATGAATAGCAATATTCAACTTCAATAATTCTTTATGCACCGTATGAATTACGTCCTGTAATTCCATAGTACTGTGCATGGCAAGGGCACGGCTTCTTACTCTTTCCAACCCGGTTTCTATTTGTGCTTCTCTTGCTTGCGCTTCTGCTTTTTGCAGATCGAGAAAGCGGGTATAGGTTTGTTGAAACACTTTTGTAAAGCGCAGCATAATATCTGTTTGCTCCGCAGATAATTTTGTGCCGCCTACAATTAATACATATCCTTCTTTAAAATAAAAATTATGAAGAAATAATTTTGCAGGTGAAATGGCAATTAGCTGGTCAGCGCTTAGCGGAAAATTTGTGCTGCGTTCGGCAATAAAAGTCTGGTGTTTGATAGTTTCATCTTCATCCATTTCCACTATAAAAAAGGGATTGCCTTTCTTCCAGTTTTGAACTACCTGTTGCAGGTGAGTGGTTTCATTATGCGGAATGATAATGGGCAGCGGCAATATTTTTTTGGTGGATGGATTTGGTGTATAATTCAATCCATTTTTTTTATCCTTATCTATTAGAACATAACCTGCAGTTAAGCTTTCTATATCGAGCCTTTGCATTTCTACAAAAAGAATTTCAGCAGCATCTAACAGTTCATCACTTTTGTGCATTGCCATACTTCTGCTGCGAACCCGTTCCAACGCAGCCTCAATTCTTGCTTCTTTGGCCTGTACTTCTGCTTTCTGCAGATCTAGGAAACGTGTATAGGTCCTTTCAAATTCTATTGCGAAACGGGCCAGAATGTTTTTTTCATCTGGTTGCAAAGCATTTTTTACAATTACACCAAAGCAGCCATACTTCATAAATGCTTCCACATAATATAAACCATCACTAAAATATTCGGGTTTCAATTCTTCAACACCGGCGATCAATTCGCTCCATGCCGCAAAATAATTTTGTACGCCATCCGGTGGTACATGATAAGCAACAACCGGGTCATTACCTTTCCAATCAATTAAACATTGTGCAGTGGCCGGTTCATTTCTATCTAAGGGATAATTGATGGCTTTACTTTTGAATGAATTTTTTTCTGCCCATGCTGCCCAAAAAATATGACGTTCTTTTTCTTCATCGGGCAACCATAAAAAGGAGAATGCTGATGGAATATTCAATAACAAAACCTGTTCATGAAATACACGCAATGCATCATCCAGTTCATTGGAATGCTGCATCATCATGCTTTGTGCACGGGCACGTTCCAATGCTAATTGTATTTGCGATTCTCTTGTTTGCGCTTCTGCTTTTTGTAAATCAAGAAAACGGGTATAGGTTTGTTGAAATACTTTTCCGAACCGCATTAGTATGGCATTGTCTTCATCTGAAAAAGGAATGCCTTCAAAATTTTCGAAGTACAGAGCAATATTTTCCAATAACACAGTGGATATGGCAAGGCCCGGGCAATTAAAATAAAATTGCCTGTTTTCTTCGGGCAACTCCGGAATATGTGTGAAAAGTTCTTTGTAAAAAATATTCTTTTCTTCAAAACTTAAATTAGTAGCAAAGAAATCCAATCCTTTCTCTTTGGCTTCATTAAAACTGTTGTAATAAATAGAATCAAAATAAGGTATTGTAAACTGGGCAGGAAGCCCATACTTACTGGCAACCCAGAGCAGCCGGTCATCCCTTTCTTTGTAATCCATTACAAACCCCGCATGCTCTGTATTGATATTCAGGTGAACGAGCTGATCATATACAACCTGTATCACTTCTTTAAGTTCATCACTTTTTTGCATGGCTAAAGAACGTGAACGAACTTTTTCCAATGATGCTTCTATCTGTGCTTCTCTTGCCTGCGCTTCTGCCAACGCAATATCCATGTAGCGCTGGTAAGAAAGATTAAAAACATTTCTGAAACGTTTCAGCAGGTTTATTTTTCCTTCGCTGATCTCGTTGTATGTTGAAATGCCAATAGAACCGGAGCCGATTGAGTAAAAATAATAATAGACTGCAGCTGAATTGTCGAGCCTGGGGTCATCTGCTTCGCCGCTTTTTTTTCTGAATGCCCTCCATTCATCCAATTCTTTTCCTTTATAGGCATATTCAATAAAAGCATCATTGGCACCTCTTGTGTTTTTTACAAGATTATCAATTGTTGGGTGTGAGTTGTAAATAAAGTGAGTGATTGTTTTGCCAGCGGCTTCAGAATAATCATAATTCAGCAGCGATCCTTTGTCATCATGGTAAATGTTAATCATCGCATTCCTGATCTCGTTAAAACCCAATTGCGTCAATTCATCAAACTGTATTTTACAAATGTTCAGCAAATCATCAGCTTTCATCATGCTCATGGCAACTGAACGCACTCTTTCCAGCGCCGATTCAATTTCCAGTTCACGGTTCTGCGCTTCTACGGCTTTTCTTTTCTGTTCCAGTTCTTCAATGGTTTCTTCCAACAGAATAGCAGTTGTTTTCTTTACCTTTTCTGTACGATCCAGCTTGAATTCTGTAATAGCAATCTTCTTATCCGCATCTTTCAACTTATTAATAATAGCCACTTTCTCTTCCGCAGAAAGATTATTATTACTGTTGACAAGATCAATTACCGTTTGAATGTTTTGCTCCATTACGCTGTCATTATTATCAAAACCTATTTTTAACCACGGAGGCACCAGGAACACAAAGGTTCACAGGTTTAAAACTATTTTTCTTTTAACGCCACCACGCAAGTAGTAAGGTTATGCATTTCTAAACTGCCGCCTGTAGCCCTGCCCAGTTCTGCATTGCTAAACATGCCCGCCATTGGCACATTCCAAACATTTTTTACACCATCCATTTCTTCATGTATCATTGGGCCCAGTGCCACCTGTCTTCCTGCGCAACTAAAAACAATTACTGCATCCGCCTCGGGCATTTCCGCAGTTTTCATTTCAGCAGCGGCATTAATTACTTTATCCACCACATCAAAATCTGGCGGAAGTGAAAAACGAACTTTACTTCCCTGTGGCACGGTGCCGCTGCAATAAAAAGATCTATCATTCCAATCAATCAATAAACCAGGCCGCATTACCGGATCTCCTTTTTCTTTTTGCATTTGCAATGGAAAAGTAGAAGCTATCTCTACAATAAGATTTTTATTATCAGGCGTAACATTTTCAAGTCCGCCATACTTTACGGTAAGATCCAGCACAGGAATATCATCCACTGTATACACATGGTTGCCTTCGCTCTTTGTAACTGTTCTTACTGTACCTACAGCATGCCAGCCGCAGGTGGCGCGGCCTTTTATTTTTATTTTATCTTCGTTCAACACTACTACAACAAGGCCCTGTTTACTTTCCCAATGACTGGTAAAAACAGTTTGTTCAGAAAAAGTGTAATCATCTCCTGCACCTCCCCCATATATGTTTATGTCTTTACCAATCACGTCTTCAAAGCCCAGCAGCAATGCTTCAGCATCTGTTTCTGTATGACTGTATGTAAGCAAGAAAGCGGGATTGGAAAAATGCGCCAGTGCTTTTTTCGCCAGTGTATTTGCTGTTTCCCTGAAGTTTTTTTCCGGATAATCGCTATAGAGGATAGTAAAATATTCTTTGTTGATATCCAGCAATAGAATGGCAATACCGCCCATACCTGTTTCCCTGTCTATAAACTCACCATTTGTTGTAGCACCAAATACAGCAATACCGGCTTCAGCCAATAGTTTTTTAATAGCAGTGCGATCGTATTTGGGAGATAAAAAAACTGTGGCGAGTGTTGGTTTAAAACCATCGGCCATTGATTGCGTCAAAGCTGTTTTTATTTCTTCTGTTGATTTTCCTTTAATTGATTTTGCCTTCATAAACTTGTCTGTTTTTTATCATTGCCCCGGTCGGTGTCCCATCTAACGTAATTGTATTCTATTTTTCTTTTAATGCTACCCAGCTTACCGTTGTGCCATGAAATTCGGGCCGTGTATCATCCAGTTTTCCAAATTCTCCACGTGAGAAAAAACCTGCCATTGGTTTATCCCACGTTGCAGCGAGGCCTTCTATTTCTGAAAATAACATTGGGCCCAATGATGAACGCCTGCCAAAGCAGGAAAATACTATCATAGCATCCGCATCCGGCAATTCTTTTTCTTTTATTTCTTTAGAACTTTCAATCACGGTATCAATAACTTCAAAGTCGGGTGGAAGTGAAAAACGAAACATTGATCCTTGTTTTACCGGACCACCAACCAATACTGCATCGTTTTCTTTATTCCAGAATAAAATGGGCCGCATAACCGGCTTTCCGGATTCTCTTTGTACCTGCAATGGAAAACTGTCTATCTCTTCCGATCTTTCATTTACCAGGATTTCTTTGCCAAGAAATTTTTTCACCACCTGTATAGCAGGTTCATCATCTATTGTAAAGATCCACGAGCCTTCGCTTTTAGTGATTTTTTTTTCTGTGCCAACAGGTTTCCATCCCGATACAGCAACTCCTTTTATATCAATTTTATCTTCGTCAAGAATTAGTGATATTAACCCTGTATTGCTTTTGATACCATTGGTAAATACGGTGCCCTGGAAATTAAAAGGTTCTCCTGCCACCCCACCAATAACCGTAACATGATCACCTGCTTTATCCAACAAGCCTTTAATAATGTCTTCACCCGGCGTTCGCATGTCGGCATTGGAAATAATGAAAGCAGGACGATTGAAAATATTTTTCGCAAATGCAGCAACCTCGCATGAAGATTCATATGTGGATGCAAGATCAAAATCTTTTACAACAATTTTAAAATTTGCCTTGTCCATATCCAGGAGCAATACAATAATGCCGGTGGGTTCTATCCCCTGCTCGTTAAATTTTTCTGAAGTACTTGCTCCGAAAATTGAAATACCTTTTGCATCCAACACCTCTGATACAGCATCAACATCTTCTAACTCGGTTAAAAATACAAATGCAAGTGTTGGCTTATAGTCATCAACCATACTTTGTTCCAACGCTCTTTTAATGTCCTCTGCTGATTTTCCTTGAATTGATTTTGCCTTCATCCTTATTATTTTATACCACGAATTCTTACGAATTACACTAATTATTTCCCCAGGTCAGCGTCTTCACCAACTGGAATTGTCTTTTAATGATTTTCGTTTGCTTTTAAAACCCTTAATAAATTTCCTCCCAATATTTTTTCAATGTCCTTCTTGCTATATCCTTTTTCAACCAATGCTTTTGTTATTAGCGGATAATTTGTTACATCATCCAGTTGCAATGGTGTGGTGTTTATACCATCAAAATCGGAACCAAGGCCAACATAATCTACCCCAACCAACTTAATAATGTATTCAATATGATCGATGAGATTAGACAATGGTGGACGTATAGCTTTTGCTTCATCTGCATGTTTATAGAAAAGCTGATCCATTGCATAAAAATCCTGCATACCAGTTTTAATCAGCGAATCATATTCTGCAATATGAGTTTTTTTAAAGGTCATTTCCTTCTTATCAAAACTGCTGTCTATAAACCCGGGATTAAAGTTTACTTGTATTACGCCACCGTTTTTTGCAATAGCTTTTATCTGTTCATCTTTAAGGTTACGCCTGTGCGGCACCAACGCATATACAGAACTGTGCGAAGCAATAATTGGCTTTGTTGTTACTGCTATTACATCCCAAAAAGTTTGTTCGCCAGCATGACTAACGTCTACCATCATGCCCAATTCATTCATGTGTTTTACTACTTGTCTCCCAAAATCTGTAAGGCCTTTGTGCGGCAATGGCTTTCCGCTTGTTTCATCTGCTGCACTTGTAGCCCACGATGGTGCAATATTGTGTGAAAGTGTAAGGTAACGGGCACCGCGTTTGTATAAAGCTTCCAGTTTATTCAGATCGTCTTCTATCATGTGACCGCCTTCTACACCAAACATGGCTGCAATTTTATTTTGCTTTACCGCTTTCATCAATTCATCATAGCTATATACTTTTACAATTTTACCAGGGTTGCGTGTCACTACAGCATCAAGTGTATCCATCTCCCTGTTGGCATAAGCAAATGGATTTTTCACGTCTCCATCGCAATACACAGAAAATATTTGCACATCCAAGCCGCCGATTTTCCAACGGGCAAGATCGCTATGTGTTTTGCCTGTAAGATCTTGGTCAAACACAATTCCAATATCTACTGCTTTCATCAGTATGTCATTGTGCGTATCTACTACAATTGCTTTGCGGTGTATTTTTTGGTAAGATTGCGCTACAAGCAAATGAGAACTAAAAACGAGAATAAGAATACCAGTAAATCTCATACCTTTTGTTTTTCCATTATTGTTTTATCCACTTCTGCCATGCTTTCTAATAAGGCAGATTGAATTCCTTCCGTTAATTTTCCTTTTATTGATTTTGCTTTCATATTTTTTTGTTCCCTGCATTTGTTCTTTAATCATCAGCCGTTGTGTCACTCACTTGTACTTTTTATTCTTTATTCAGCAATTTGTTTAAGTCGGGTGCTGTTTAAATAAAATCGACTACAATTATTTTACCGGCCCAAGGTATTTATCAAACCATAATAATGTTTCTTTCATAAATTCTGTACGGGGTACCTGGTGGCCGCTTTTATACAAAATAAATTTCTTATCGGCTGCCGGTGTACCTAAAAAATTAAACATTGGCTTTTGCGATGTTTCCAAAGGAAAAAACATATCATGCTCTCCATTCATCATTAGTATGGGTTGTTTTACCCTCGGCAGAAAATTAATCGGGTCTGCTTCCGGCAATGCTTTGCCCATTTCCATACCACCAACATTAAGCGCTACTGCTTTAAATCTTTTTTCTACTGCCGGCATAATGCCACCCATATGGCCGCCCCAGCTCCATCCGAGATAAGCAACTTTATCTTTTTGCAAGTCAGATCTTGTTTCCAAATAATCAATAGTTCTGCCAATATCCTTCGCCCACATAATAACATGATCTTTATAAAAAACAGATTCATCCTGCAAATCAGATTTAAGATCATCATGCCGCTCATTGGTTCCTTTGTATATGGGAAATACCAATGCCCTGCCGGTTTTTACAATAAAATCAACGCCCCACAAACCGGCTTCATGGTTATACCGTTTTGCATAAATATCTCCTGAGCCTGGCCAAAACAATACTGTTTGAAAGGGTGGTTTAGCATCTTTGGGCAAATAGAGGTAAGCCAACATCCTCTCGTTATTGTAAGCTGCATCAAAACTTATTTTCTGCAGTGTATAAAATTCGTCATCCCAACTGGAATCAATATGCGCATTCAGCGGCGTTTTATCATAAGTATATTGGCGCAGTATAATATCGAATGTTTTGTCATCAACCGGTTTCTCTTTTGTATAATCCCTGGAAGCAATGCTTACTGGTTTTGTAAGACCCGTCAAAGCGGTATCGCCGGGGAGTGATTGTATACACCTGAAGCCATTGGAGGCACTTCTGTCAATACCATTTTGTGTATAGCTGTCATTAAACGCATAGGTGGGATCGTTAAACCCTCCGCCGAGAATATAATGCTGTCCTGCTTTTTCGTTTTCATTAGAACACCATTCACGTGCATTGCCTGCCAAATCATACATACCAAATGTATTATAGCCGGGAAGGCTGCCTGCGGCAACTGTGCCTTTACCATTAAAATTACTTAAGGGAACAATAAATTCTGTACGCGACGGCTCTGCTACAACACCCCAATGAAAAACCGTTGGCAGTTTCTTATGCGCAAATGCGGCGTAGGCCGCAGCTTCATACCAGGAAACGCCGGTGACAGGATTATTCTCCTGTCCATCCGGATAGGTACCTGCTTCCCATGTTGAAGGACCTTGTCTGCCTGTCTTATCTGTAAACATTGCCAATGCCGTTTCCAGTGGAACTACTTTTCCATTCACATAAACTGGATAGTTCCAGTATGTTTTATTGCTGTACCCACCTGCATCTATAAACGCTTTGTATTTGGCATTGGTAACTTCATACTTGTCCATTAAAAATTCTCCCACTTGCCGCGGACCATAGCTTTCAAGGCCCACTATATACATATCCGTTGTTTTGGCCGGTATTCTTGCCATATCTTTTGGCAAACTGTTTATTGGATCAAGCCTCAGGTATTTTACATCGGGCCCAATTCTGCCAAATGCCCAGGGACCGGCATATTCTATAGTTTGATACCCTGGCTTTCTTATTTCCATCCGTATATACACACGCGGAAATGCAACTTCTTTAAGTGGCGTAATACCTGCAGATCTCCAGGGTGCATCCGGTGTTTTATATTCTTTCCAAAATACTTCTGCGCCTGCAGGGTTTGTCTCCATTGAAATAGTGGTAGAAACAACTGGCCATAATTTTTTAAAAGCACTATCGCCCGGAATAATTTTTCTTGCTTCCACAGCCAAATCATAAGCCTGCACCGGCGGTCGGAAATTTTCATTTACCAGTTTTTGAATAGCAGGCAACAACTCATTGCGTGCATGCTGCCGGTTAAACCAGGGCCGAAGTATAAAAAATCCTGCAACTGAAATTATGATAACAACTGAAAGCAGTTTTGCAAATAACAACATCCGTCCTTTGGATGATTTATTAAACTCAACATACTTCACCGCCTTTCCTTCCAACTTTTGTTTAAGTGGCACCTGCAAACCGCTATTTGACAATGCAAATATCTCTACAGGTTCTTTTACATTCTTCAATACATATTTTCCGAGAGAAACAGCCTGTATGTCTTTTTGGTTTTTTATATCGTCATATACTTTTGCAGAAATAAAAACACTGCCAGGCACTGCCAGCGATTCTAACCTAGAAGCAATGTTTACGCCATCGCCATGCACATCTCCTTCTTCAAAAATTGTATCGGCCTGGTGTATGCCAATACGAAGCGGAACTTTAAGATCCTGCTGCATGGCAAGTTGTACTGCAATAGCAGCCCTTGCACATTCTGCTGCGCTACTAAAACTGCAAATGGCGCCATCGCCGCTTAATTTAATGATTGATCCTTTGTGAAGATTTGTTTGTACCTCCAGGTTTGATTTTAATTTTTCACGCAGCCCCATTGCCATGGACTCATCTTCCTGCATAATAGCAGTAAAGCCCATAATATCGGCAAACATAATTGCAGCCAGTTGACGGGTTGGGGGCATTGGTTGTTTTATATGAGGAAGTTAATTAAGTTTTTCCGTTTACCGCTCACTCTTTTGGCATCTTCCCCAGTTTGATTTATTTAAGGCTTACAAATAACTCAGCCACCGCTTTTCCTTATGCATTGTTTTATAATTATCGTACCATTTGCTTATTGGATACATCAGCAAAACAATAAGCACCCATATTCCGTAAACAGTTAACAAAGAATAGCCTTCTCCAGGCATAATAAATTTAAAAGGTACGCCCGGCGCACCCTGCAGACCCTCTGCTACCGTATGCCCTCTTAGAAAGTAGACAATGATTTCTGCAATATGCAGTATTAAAAAATGTACGGCAAAATAAAACAGCGGCACACGGCCATATACACTGATTACTTTTTGAAACCGGCTATCGTTGTTTTTTATTAACCCAAGAAGTATTAATACTGGCCCAACCGTAGCAAACAGGAACAATAGCGACGGCGGATATTTCTGCACATTCATAAAAGAAAAGAAAGTAGCTAAGCCGGTCTTTTGCGTTTGCCAGGGAACAGGATCGCCATATACGTTGATTGCACGCAAAGCAAAAAAGAAAACAATAGCTGCAATGCCTATGCGTATTAATATTTTTCGGCGTTGTTCAAATTCATATTCAGTAAAAAATTTACCGCAGCAATAACCAAGTAAAGTCAATCCGGCCCAGGGAAGAAAAGGATAAAAAATAAAGAGGCTATGGTTTTTACCTAAAGAAATAAATCCAGGCTGGTGCAAGAGGTTCCACCATACCGGTACAGGCGTTGTTCTTGCTCGTTCTGCAAAATCGATCAGGTTGTGGCCAAAGAAGATGATTAATCCTATTGCAAGAATTGCACGAAAAGGCAAATTGATCAGCAAGCCAAGTATAATCATTCCCGCAGCAATAGACCAAAGCGTTTCCAGTATAAAAACACTGAAATAAATATCTCCGGTTACGATTAACGTCATAATGGTAAGATCAAAAAAGATAAGCCATAACCCACGTGTGATTAAAAAGAGACGCAGTTCTTTTTTTGTTTTTCGTTGTGCCTGCAGCCATGCAGAAAGCCCGGAGAGGAAAACAAATGTTGGTGCACAAAAATGAGTAACCCACCTTGTAAAAAACAATGCCGGGTATGTAGTTGCAGGATCGAGCGGATTGCCGGTAAAAGCGGCAACATGAAAATAGTCACGTGTATGATCAAGCGCCATTATCACCATAATAATGCCCCGCAAAAAATCTATGGATTGAATGCGTTTGGAAGGCGCAGTTAAAGGTTGCGACATGAGATATAGTTTGGATTGAACGTTATCTGGATTTTAAAAGACACCTGTTCTTTTTACCTTGACCCACCGCTGCCCTCACCAAAGCCTGCCCGGCCAAGCCGTTCGGACGGGGAGAAGAAGCTAAGAACATCATCTTCTTTTATTCCTTATCAATGGATAATACAGTTTGCAATAAAACATTTGCTCCATTGGCCATATCTGCAGGCTTTGTAAATTCTTTGGGTGAATGGCTAATGCCGCTAACACTCGGAACGAAAATCATTCCCACAGGGCAAATAACCGCCATATCCTGTGTATCGTGCCCCGCACCACTTTGCATAAATTTATACGTAAAGCCCAGCGCTTTTGCAGACTGTACAATTTTATCCTGCATTTTTTTATCCGTAAGCGCAGGAATTACTTTGTTCTTTAGCACAAATGAAAATTTTGTACCCGATGCTGTACCAATAGAATCTGCCTTGAGTTCCATTGCGTGAAAGAGTTGCATGATGACGTCGTAAGACAAATCCCTGAACTCCATACCCAGCACAACTTTACCGGGCACTACATTGTACGCACCGGGCAAAGCTGTTATTTTTCCTACAGTACCTACTTGCCTGCCTGGCAAACTTGTAGCCGTTTCATTTACAGCAATAATAAATTTTGCAGCTGCAAGCAATGCATCATGGCGTATATTCATTGGCGTTGTACCTGCATGGTTGGCAAACCCCTCAACAGTTACTTCCCAATCGCAAATGCCAACAATGCCTTCTACTACCCCAATCTGTAAATTTTCTCTTTCTAAAATACCGCCCTGTTCAATATGCAATTCAAAAAAAGCAGCCAGCTCATCTTTTTTTATTCTTGCGTTTGCAATGTTCTCCGGGTTACCGCCGAGGTATTTAATACCATCGCCAATAGCTTTACCACTCTGGCTGATGATTTTGAACTCTTCTTTATCAAAGTCTTTTGCTATAGCGCTACTGCCTACTGTTCCGCCTTCTTCATTTGAAAAAATGATTACTTGCAATGGGTGATTTG
Source organism: Chitinophagaceae bacterium (assembly GCA_044227095.1). Lineage (GTDB taxonomy): Bacteria > Bacteroidota > Bacteroidia > Chitinophagales > Chitinophagaceae > JACMLD01. The sequence goes on from JBGAFV010000001.1 coordinate 5,066,393, forward strand.
TTACAATTTTATTTTCATTCAGTACTTCTATAAGTTCCAATGCGCTTAAAGAACCAACACAGCCATCATAATTGCCGCCATCCGGTACCATATCTAAATGAGAGCCAAATGCAATTGGTTTTAGTGAATTATTCTTCCCTTTTCTTTTACCAATAATATTGCCGCCTTCATCAATATGCACATCAAGCCCGGCCTTCTTCATCAATTCAATATACCATGCCCTTGCTTCAAAATCGCCTTTTGTATAGGCAACTCTATAACCCCGGCCCAGCGAGTCTTTTCCAAACTTTGCCAGTTCAAAAATGCGTGACTCTATTCGTTGCTGGTTTACTTTTATTGCAGGTTGCGCAAACAACACAACAGAAAAAAACATACACGCAATAACAAGCAATATTGACAAATGCTTTCTCATGAAATATTTTTTAAAATTCTTTTGAGATTTAGGCATCACTACTCTCACCAGGACAAGGACAAGTACAAATTATTAGCGTGGTATCAATCCCAACTGCTGCATAAACTCGAGGTTATCCAAAAAATCCTGCTCTTCAGCAATCTTTCCATTTTCCATGCGCACCAGCGTAACCCCATCTATACTTACTTCTTTATTAGTGGCTGGTATACCCATAAATAATCCGGTGTGCGTACCTTTAAAATTCCAGTGCTTTACAAGTTTATCGCCTTGTGCAAAAACATCTTTTATTGTAAATGAAATTTTGCTGAAACCTGTGAGGTACTGTGCATAATAAGCACGGGCACTGTCTATACCCACAATATCTTTGGGACTAACATGCATCACTACGTTTTTTGTAAAGTTGGAATCATTAAACATCTCCAGCTTTCCTTTATTAACTATCTCATCCCATGTGTGGCTGTACATTTTTACATTGGCTTCCTCTTTGTTTTGTTCCGCCAACGCTTTTTCCGCAGCTTCATTTACCGGCGTACTGCAAGAAATAATGATGGTGCTTAAAGCCATAACTAACACAACTGCTTTACCAAGATTGAACATTCTCATACTTAACTCATTTTTTATTGTTACAAATAACTCAGCCACCATTTCTCTTTGTGACTGGTTTTATATTTATCGTACCATTTACAAAGCGGATAAAGCGCAGCAACCACAGCCAGCCAGATAAAATATACTACTCCAAGACTATAACCTTCATTCGGCAAAACAAACGGAAAGCCCAAGACATAATCTATGTGATAAGCATCTGCAAGCGAATGCCCCCTCGTAAAAAACAATACAGCACAAATAGAATGGATGAAGACCATGTGCAGCAGGTAATAAAAAAAAGCTGTTCTTCCAAATGTGCGGAAGATACCTGTAACCTTGTTTTCAATATTCTCAAAATATGCAAGTAACAAACAGGCAACTCCAATAGTAAGGCAAATGTACAAAAGTGAAGGCGGGTATTTATTCACTTTTACAAATGAAAAGATTGTGTACAAAAGATTTTTCTGCGTAGTCCAGCGAACGGGATCGCCATACACATTGCTAAAACGCAATACAACAAAAAATAACAGCAACCCTGCTCCTATCTGCAAAAGTATTTTCCTGCGTTGCACCGTAGAATATTCAGTACTAAAAAATACGCCTATGCAATATCCCATAATCATTACACCTGTCCATGGTAAAAAGGGATAGAAGAAATCAATATAATGATCGGCGTTAAGCCGGAATAAAAATTCATGGTGCATCAAATTCCACAGGAAGCCGCCATCAAAACCATTTCTCGCTTCTGGTATATCCATCAGGTTGTGGCCAAAAACTATTAATAAACCAACTATCAAAATAATTTTATAAGGCAATCGAACCAGCAAACCAAGTATTATCATGCTAACACCAATAGCCCACAGCACCTGCATGTTTATTAAATTATAGAATGGGTTAAAAGACCAGGTAAAAGTATTTACTGTTATTTCAAGCAGAATTAACCACAATCCTCTTTTAATAAGAAAGATGGATAACTCCTTTTTTGTTTTGCGCAGGCTTTGCAAATAGGCAGACAAGCCAGAAAGGAATATAAAAGTTGGTGCACAAAAATGTGTAATCCACCTGGTAAAAAACAGGGATGGTGTGGTAACAGTAAGATCCAGCGGATCGCTGTACAAACCATTAAAATGGAGATAGTCTCTTGCATGATCAAGTGCCATAATGATCATTACAATGCCGCGAAGTATGTCTATTGATTCAATTCTCTTTTTGCTGTTGATTTGAGTTTCCAATTTGATTTTTTCCTTTAAATATTTATTATAAATAACTAAGCCACCATTTTTCCTTGTGATTTGTTTTATACTTATCGTACCATACACAAAGCGGATAGAGCAACAGCACCACTATTATCCAAACAATATAAGTTCCTGCTAAAGAAAAACCATAACCTTTAAGCCAGGGGCTATCTTTTGCATTAAACATGTTGCCCACCATTTCGTGGGCGTTTCTTCCACTGATAACAACCGCCAATACAGCCAGCACATGAATAAGAAACAAATGCAGGATATAAAAGAAAAGCGGTACACGGCCAATGGGTATAATGGCTGCACCCAGTTTGTTTAAAGGTTTTTCTAAAAATGACAATACAAGTAATGCCGGCCCCAATGTCATCAGTGCATACATTAATGATGGCGGATATTTTGTAACATTTAAAAACGAACAAAAAGTAAGTGCCGGGGTTCTTTGTACAGACCATGGCGCCATATCGCCATAGCTGTTTATTGCCCTTAAAATAATAAACAATACAATAGCACTGCTGCCAATAACAAGCAGGTATTTTTTTCTTAGTGCAGCATCAAACCCTTTTTTGTACAAAGCACCAAAACAATAGCCTAGTGCCATAATACTTAACCAAGGCAGGATTGGATAGCCGGTTGTAAAGATTCGTCCGCCAAATAAAAATCTTTTACGTTCATGAAAAAGGCCCCATAAAAAATTGCCGTAAGTATTACCGGAGGCATGAATTCCGTCTAATAAATTATGGCCAAACAATACAGCAAGGCCAAACACCAATATAATTTTTGGAGGAAGATAAATAAGTGCAGACATAATTGCCATCGCCAAACCAAGTACCCAAATTACCTGCAGCCGTATCATTGGATAATCGGGTTTAAACGTCCAGGCAAATGTGATCACCACAACTTCAAGCAACATCAGCCAAAGGCCACGTTTTAATAAAAAAGCTGACAATTCTTTTTTTGTTTTTCTTTCGCCCACTAAAAAAGCCGACGTGCCTGCAAGAAATACAAAAACCGGTGCACAAAAATGTGTTATCCAGCGGGTAAAAAAAATGGCAGGACTGGTTTGTGAAAGATCATTGGGTTCATATAAGAAATTGGCTGCGTGAAAATAATCACGTACATGATCAAGCGCCATAATGATGATGACGATTCCACGGAGCAGATCTATGGACTCAATTCTTTTTTTACTGTTGGTTTGGGGTTGTTGCAATTTTGGTTGTTTAAGTTTTGGTCGGGCCCTGGTCTATAAATAACTCAACCACCATTTTTCTTTATGCGATTGTTTATAGACATCATATCGTTTACAAAATGGATAAAGTCCGGCCACCACAGCTATCCAAATAAGATAAGCTACGGGCAATGAAAATCCATACCCTTGCAGGCTTTGCGTAAACCAGATGGGTTGCTGCAAAATCCAGATGCTCCAATCCTGCCCTGGTGTTAAAGCAGAAGCAATCAATGCTATTAAATGAATGATATAAATATGGGTGAGGTAATAAAACATGGGCACCCTTCCATATACAGAAACAACTTTTACAACAGCATTATTCATTTTTTCTGTAAGTGCAAGAAATACAAGTGCAGCACCAAGTGTTATAAGCAAGTATAGCAATGATGGCGGATACTTGTTTACTTTAAGAAAAGAAAGGAAAGTATAGAGAGGTGTTTTTTGAGATGTCCATTTTACAGGATCGCCGTACACATTGCTGTACCTAAGCAATACAAAAAGTACAAGTGCGCCAATACCTGTCATCAATAAATTTTTTCTTCTCTTATCAGCATCGTAACCTGAAGCATACCATTGCCCCATTAAATAACCCAAAGGCATTACGCCAATCCAGGGAACAAGCGGGTAACCTACAAGAAAAACTTCTTTATGCCAGAAGAACGGACGTTGCTCATGCAGCAAGCTCCAGCCAAATGCAGTAAGGCCTTCGCCGGCAACATGATAGTTATCAAAAAGATTATGCCCAAATACCAACGCTACGCAAAAAACAAGAATAACGGGTTTTGGCAAATGAATCAATCCCGCAAGCACAATCATGCTAATGCCCAATGCCCAAATGGTAATGAAGAAAAACATGGGGAAGGCAATGTTAAAGTTCCAACCAAAATTCACTATAATCATTTCCAGGAAGATCAGCCATAGTCCGCGGGTTAATAGAAATATAGAAGTATCTTTTTTTGATTTGCGCTGGCTGATAAGAAATGCGGAAGTGCCTGCCAGCAACATAAAAATGGGTGCACAAAAATGGGTAATCCATCTTGTAAAAAACAATGCAACACTTGTTTTGTCAAGATCAAGCGGATCGTAATAAAAAGAATCACGCAACAAATAATCACGGACATGATCCAGCGCCATAATAATCATAATAGCGCCCCGCAGAAAATCAATTGATGTTATCCTGCTTTTTGTAAGTGTGTTCATCTTCTAAAAATTAAACTGCATTTATGTTTTAAAGGTAGTAGCAATCAAAAGCCTGTGTGTACAAATTTGCAAGCAAAAATATGTTGGTAAGGAGGGTTTATATTTTTGCAGTTTTGATCCGCACAATTTACACATACATGAGCAAAAACCTTTGGTTTACCGCTGGCAATCTTTGCACAACCTGCTAATGCATTTGTGCAAAAAAACAAGCCCGTGCTTAAAAGTCACGGGCCTGTCTGTGTATTGTAACTGTTATTACAGATTCAGTTCTTCAAAACAATATTTTTACCGGCATTGTTTCCGGTATAATAATTTCGTTCAGGCATTACCGCTATTTCATCTTCATTACTTCCGGTGGTGGCATATAAGCCGGCACCTGGTTGTGAATAGCAGGAAGCGAATGCAGGTAGGTATACAATGCTTTCATATCCTGGTCATCTAATGCGGCGATGCTTTCCCATGGCATAGGTGGCATAATTAGCCTGCCACCCTCCTGGCCGAGGTGTTTGCCGGTTCGCAATGTTTTTGCAAATGTTTCTTCTGTCCATGCACCAATTCCTGTTGCAGAATCGGGTGTAAGGTTTGCGCTGTAAGAAATACCCCATGGACCAACAGTAGCAGTAAGATCGCTTGCAAACAACACCCAGTTACCGGGTGTTAGCGCTTTTTTGTCTATTATAGGTAATGGCGAACCTGCCTGGTGGCCTGACAATAATTTTGAAGAATCATATTCGGGCCCGTGTGCACCCATCTTTTTGGGAGTGTGGCAATGGTTGCAGCCAATGGTGGTTACAATATGTGCTCCGCGAACAAGCAAATCTCCGTCTGAGAGTGCCGCAGGTTCAGCAACTTTTGCCGGTTCTGCAGGCGCAGTTGCTGGTGCGTCGCTGCTACAACTGTAAATCATAAATGTAATGCACCCCAGCAGTATAATGCTGGTAAGGGCAAGTTTACTTTTCATTGTTGGTTGATTTTGGGGGGTTTGCAATGTTTAAAATGAGAAATATTTATTTCAACATCACATATCTGCACCGCATTATTTTTTGTACAAAATGGCCAAATCCTTTTTCACGTGGCTTACTTTGGCGATAAGGCTTGATTAAAGAAATTTCTTGTTTGTGCTTTCCGTGAGGCTACAATAATCTGTGTGCAATAAAAGAAGTAAGCTTTTCCTGGCAGTTTCAAATGTATCAATTACTTTTCTATTCTGCTATAATTAAGAAAAATAATTTTTAATTACCCCGGCCCCTTAATGCTGCAATTGTAAATACGGTAGTTAATAATTATAATAATTTTCCTGCGCCAATTACCCTATGTTGTTAACCAGGTTCCACAAATATTCTCTTTTTAACGGCTCCCTGTTTTCCTTGCAAAAATGGGTAAAGTACTGGTGGGTTTTTAAAAAAGCAATCTGCGTCCGGTGCCAGTCTGCTTTTGTAATGTAAGGATTAAAATGATTGATTTCCCTGAAAAGATCAGCAGCTATTGCCTCTACATTAAATGCACCCAGGTATTCAAGATCTGCATCTGCAATTATTTCTTCCAGTTTGTTGCGTGGCGATTGCGGCATTTTTGTGGCCATAATCATTCCGCATATTGTTTCAATTTCTGCAGGTGAAAAACCATATTCCGGCAAATACTGCTTCGCCAGTTTACAACCTTCTTTTTCGTGGTTAATAGTTGTGTTGATGAATCCGCTATCGTGCCATAGGGCAGCTGCTTCAAGCAAGCGAATATCATTGGCAGAACAATTTTCCTGTTCGCCAATTTCAATAACCTTGTCCCTTACGTAAAGCGTATGTTTGTAATTGTGGTAGTAATAAAAAGGAGAGAGTTTCTCTTTCAGCAAATCAACCACAAAAGATGTCATCTCCTGGTTACTTTGCATGAGCCTTTGCTTTTAATATGCCGCCACTTGCTTCTTTTATGGTTTGCACATACACAAATACTTTAGGGTCTATCAGCGTAAGTGCTTCCTGTATTTGTTTTATTTCAAGCCGTGTTACAATGGCCACAATAATATCTGTGTCTGATTTTATATCGAAACTACCGGGCAGGTATCCACGTTCGCCTTTATATACTGTAATGCCCTTGCCCAATTCGTTTACAAGAAAGCTTTTTATTTCATCGTGCTTAGAAGAAATAATGTTCATGGCAGTAAACTGTTCTATACCATCTACCACATAGTTGATTGCCCTTGTTGCAGTAAAATAAGTAATGACAGAATACATAGCGGTCTCAATACCAAATTGAAATGCTGCTACAGCAAAAATGATACAGTTGATAAGCATAATAATCTCGCTGTTAGAAAAACCGGTTCTTCTTCCGGTAAATACAGCAATTACTTCTGCGCCGTCAATAACACCACCGCCACGTATAACAAGGCCAACGCCTGTTCCCATTAGCAAGCCGCCAAAAATGGCAATTAGTAATTTATCATTTGTAACCGGGTTAATGTGGATGGCAAATAAGGCAACCGACAGCAATATAACGGCTATGGTTGTTTGCACTGCGAATGTTTTTCCAATTCTGCGGTAACCCAGGTAAATAAACAATGCATTCAGTACAATTACAAGGAAGCTAATATTGATGTGAAAAATTTCGTACAGCAGGATGGAGATACCCGTTATGCCACCATCAAGAAAATTATTAGGTATCATAAAACCTTTCATCGCCAGCACAGCCAAAACAATACCCGCAAATATGTGCAGGAAATTTTTAAGGTTCAGCACCTTATCCCATTCTACCGTATCACTTTTATATTTCACTTTCATTCTTAAGCAGCGTTTTAAGCTACTAATATAAGGCATGTTTTCATTTTTCCGGCCTTACGGGCAATGCACAACAAATAAAAGAGAATAAATAAGCAGAAAAGGTAAACTCCGGCAAAAAAATAGCAGGCCATAAAGCCTGCTTTACTATAAAGGTTGAAACAAAAATTATGAGAATATTGCCAGCCCCATTAAAGACGACAATATTACGATGCATTTCCAGCAATTAAGCCTGTTCATTGTACATTGTTTTAGAAACACAAAGTTATGCAGTAAGTGGTTGCTGGTTTGTTAAAAAAAGGTTGCTGCTGCTTTGTTCTGTATCTTTAATGCCATGAATACAGCTTTTAAAAAAATTTTATTCTTCGATATCGGCGGCGTTCTATTATCCAATGGCTGGGGACATGAATCCAGGCAAAAAGCAGCCACCAAATTTGGATTTGATTATGATGAAATGAACATCCTGCACGAATTTATTTTTAACGTGTACGAAATTGGAAGGATTACACTGGATGAATACCTTAACACCACCCTGTTTTACAAACCTAGAAATTTTACAAAGCAGGCTTTTATCAATTTTATGCTTGAGCAATCTGTTGAATTGCCAGATACTTTGCAATGGCTTATTCAATGGAAAAAACAATACGCAGGTGAGTTTCGTTTTATTTCCATCAACAACGAAGGCAAAGAATTAAACGATTACCGCGTTGAAAAATTCAAGCTGCACCATTTCTTTGATGCTTTTGTTTCTTCCTGCGAAGTAGGGATGCGCAAACCCGACCCAGGTATATTTCGTCTTGCCATGGGTATTGCACAGGCCAGCCCGGAACAATGCGTATATTTTGACGACCGGCAAATACTGGTAGATGCAGCAACAAAAACCGGAATGGCCTGTTACCGTCACAACGGGCTTGCATCTACAAAAGCCATTCTTGAAAGTTTGATTTTATAAAAGGGTTCGTCTCCGACTTCGTATTATTTATGTTCTTCCTGAACTCCATTCGGAACAATAAATTTTTCTACTCACGTAACAATATATTTGGCTAAAGCCAATGATGAGTTGCGCATATGACCCAGCGCTAAAGCACTGGGTTAACAAAATAACAATGTTCACTTGTTAGCAACCAAGCCTGAAAGGCTCATGCTGTACAAAATCTCGCATGCTGAACGAAGTCTCTGACTTTGTACTATCTATGTTTCTCCTCAAACTTTATTCGGAAACATAAATTCCGCATAAGCCTGAAAGGCTTAAATAATATTAACCACGGGTTGTACCCGTGGTTGCCGTTATAACAAATCGATCAACCCTGAAGGGGTTGAATTAAACAACTAACTAAATAATCAACTCCCTTTAGGGTTGTAATTATATTAATCACAATAGCCACAGGTGAAACCTGTGGCTATTATAAATTTATCCCTTCAGGATAATGAGTCATGCTGAACGAAGTCTCTGACTTTGCACTATCTATGTTTCTTATCAAACTTTGTTCGGAAACATAAATTCCGCCTAAGCCTGAAAGGCTTAAATAATATTAACCACGGGTTGTACCCGTGGTTGCCGTCATAACAAATTGAGCAACCCTGGAGGGGTTGAATTATACAACAAACTAAATAATCAACCCCTTTAGGGTTGTAATTATATTAATCACAATAGCCACAGGTTTCAACTGTGGCTATTATAAATTTATCCCTTCAGGATAATGAGTCATGCTGTACGAAGTCTCTGACTTCGTACCATCTATGTTCTTCCCGAACACTGTTCGGAACAATAAATATAACCCAGTGCTTTAGCGCTGGGATAATAAATAAACAGGTATCGCATGGGCTTTAGCCCAATGCAAAATAAAAAAGGGAGTGTATAAACACTCCCCGGTTTCATAAAAACTACGAGAACTAAACTTTCGTTATGGTTTAATGGCCATTATTCAACTGTTAAACGACTTACAGGTTGTGCAACTACACGTTCAAGCTTTACCTGTTTTTTAATTCTTTGTTTACCATCGCTAATAACAAGGGTATACAATCCTTCGTCTGCCCCTGTAAAATTATACGTCTTGTTCATCTTTACATTTCTGCGTCCTGTGTAGAAATTATCAATGGTTGCACCATCTGGCCCAACAAGTGATACAAACAGGTTTTTTCTTTCAGGGTTATCAATAACTGCAGAAATTACTTCGTCACTACCTAACTGGTTGATGGCAATAGAAAACTTGCTATCGCTAACTGTGCGGTTTGCAATAACTGAAAATTTTGAATACGGAAGAACTGATGCGTTTGCTGAAATTGCCAGGAGGATAATTGCAACTGCGAAAGCTGCTGGTTTAATTAAATTTTTCATAACTACTTTTTTTCTTTGTTAGAATAATTGTTTGCAGTATACATTACCGTAAGTGTGCCAGAAAAAAAGTATTGAAAATCAATAAGGTTATGAAACCGGTTTAAATAAACTGTCCGGTTCCGATGCAAACAATGTTCGCTTTCGCCCTTTTTATCAAAACAAACTTTTCATGAAGGGTATGCCTAACCGAAAAATTGAATATAACCACGGAGTCATAATGAACACAGAGGCGCACAGCAATCTTTATTTATTATTTCTTTAACAACAATGCGAATCTGCGGCAACACTAATCACATAGCAACAATAGAAACATAGCACACATAGCCATTTCTATGTGTATCTATTGACCCTACTAATCTTTTGTGGTAAGATTATTTATAAATTCTACTCTGTGAAACCTCCGTGTGTGCACCGTGCCACTGTGGCTATTACTTTTTTCTAAATTTATTTTTATTCCACGGAGCAAAACCCTTAGATGGTTTTTTTTCAGCCTCGCCTTCTTTTTTTGGAGAAAGATTTTTTTTAGGCGAAGGTTTATTGTTGTTATTAGAAGCAACGCTTTTTGCAACGGCCACCCTGCGTGAACCAGCAGATCTTGTTTTACCTGTTGACGCAGCATTGGCGAATGATTGCTTTTTATTATCAGCCTGAATATTTTTTACGGGCTTTTCTTTTTGTGATGACCTGTTGCGCCTGTTTGATTGCGCCGGTTGAAAAGATTTTTTATACGCTGCTTTTTGCGCAGCAGTTGGTTCAGTTTTAGGCAACTGATCTTTTACTGTTTCTTCTTTTGCTACTGCACGGCTCTTTCTTCTGCCCGCTGCTTTTCTTAACTGATCAGTAGTACGTTTTTTACCTGTTCTTCTTTTTTTAATTCTGGTCATACAAGCAATTTAGTTATAATTGTTGAAACCACCGGTAGCGGCTTCTCACAAAAAAAACCTACCTTATGCACTACAATCAAAAACAACCATCATGAAAAACAAATACCTGCTACCATTACTAGGCTTTATAGTATTGCTAGTATCTTGTTCAGACCAGGTTAATAGTCCCGCCTATACACAACCTGTTTATATTGCACCCGGTGTTGGACTTGGTACTATTATAGCTGTAGTTGTTTCATGGTCTCGCAATAAATCCATTTTATGGGCAATCGTGCATGGATTATTGGGATGGCTGTATGTTATTTATGCAGTCCTTTTCCTGAAAAAAAAATAGCCAATCTTTTAATTTTAAGGTTTTACAAAAACCCTTTGCTGCTATTTGTACAATAGATGAACTGAGCGTAGCAACGATGATGCCCAAAGCACCAATGCTGGCATACAAATATATTCTTTGTACACTCTGCACATTAAACAGTGGTTAATTTATACGGATATACAGGCTAAAATGCCGATATTTGCCGGAACCAGCATACGCTTATTACTACTTAACCGCTTGAAAAACGCAAGGACTATATTTCTTAAAGGGCTATTCTTTGTAGTTGCAATACAGGTGCTCTACCTTAGCATTGTAATGAACCTTACCGCATGCAACACACTTCAGTTACAATCTTTTAATAAAGGCAATGATATTTGTTGTTTTACCGGTTTTATTATTGAAAGAATTTTTGCTGATAATAAATACATACCAGAAGACCAGGATGCTGATAACAATGCCGATACTAACAATATGGCAAAGTATGAAACCAGTCCGTTGTATGCAGAACAAATCTCCAATCAGCATATTGTAAATTGTATAAACAGTGGTTCGCCCGGCATGACCGGTACCAACCTTGCCAATAAGATCTCCAAAGGGTATATTAATATCATCTCTCCCCCTCCCAAGCTGGTTTAAGCATTTTTTTACTTACGGAAAATCTTCCCGCCGTTTAGGCAGTAAACGTTTTGTCTTGCCATATCCAAAACAGTTTATCATTATTAATTCCCTACAATGAGAAGTAAAACGAAAATTAATTGCAGTAGCCCTGTGGGTGCTATGTTCATATGCATATGTATAAGCGCATTTTTAACGGGTTGCGCATCTAAAGCAAACAGCAATAACACTGCAGGAGAAAAATTCCAGGTAACAACGCCTATGGTTATTGATACCAGTTATACCAAGGAATACATTGCAGAGATACAATCTGTACACAATGTAGAAATAAGGGCCAGGGTAAAAGGTTTTATAGAAAAAATTCATGCAGATGAAGGAAGGCCTGTAAAAGCAGGACAGGTATTATTTACGCTTAGCAGCCGCGGCTTCCAGGAAGAGTTACTGAAAGCAAATGCAATAGAAAAAAATGCGCTGGCAGAATTAAAGCTGGCAGACGTAGAATTAAAAAATACAACAACGCTGGTTGATAAAAACATTGTTTCGAAATCTGAACTTGAAATGGCGCAGGCCAAAAGAGAAGCCATACTTGCAAAGCTGGAAGAAGCACGTTCTGCTATTTCCGTAGCAAAACTTAATCTTTCTTTTACGCATGTTACGGCACCATTCAATGGTGTTATCAACCGCATTCCCAATAAATCCGGCAGCCTGGTAGATGAAGGCACATTGCTTACAACACTTTCAGATAATACAGAAGTGTTTGCCTATTTCAATGTATCAGAAACAGAACATCTTGAATTTGTAAAACGCAAAGAAGATAATAAAGAAACAGAAGTATCGCTGCTGATGGCAGACAATGTGGTGTTTGACCAGCCGGGTTTTATAGAAACAGTAGAAAACGAAGTTGATAAAAGTTCTGGCAATATTGCCTTTAGGGCAAGGTTTAAAAACCCCAGGCAATTGCTAAAGCATGGTTCAAGCGGAAAAATATTAATGACTACAGATTTAAAGAATGCGCTGATTATTCCGCAAAAATCAACTTTTGAAATACAGGACAAAGTTTATGTTTTTACACTAGATCAAAACAATACAGTGCGCATGAGGCCTATTGTACCTAAACTTCGTCTTCCGCATATTTATATTGTTGCATCGGGCCTTACTGCCAGCGACAAAATCATTTATGAAGGTATTCAGCAAATGAAAGACGGAGACAAGGTAACACCTGAAATGATTTCTATGAACAGTTTGCTGGTAAAACTCAGTAAATAATTTCCTGTCCGCACAACAAAAATTACAACATGACCTCACAATTTATAGAAAGGCCCGTGCTTTCCATTGTTATATCATTACTCATTACACTGCTCGGTGTTATTGCATTAACGCAATTACCGGTTACACAGTTCCCGGATATTGCACCCCCGGAAGTAACAGTTACTACCAAATACACCGGTGCCAATGCAGAAGCCTGCGTAAAGGCGGTGGTGACGCCGCTGGAACGTGCCATTAATGGCGTACCCGGTATGTCTTATATGACTTCCGTTTCCGGCAACGATGGCTCCAGTATTATTTCAATTGTATTTAATTCCGGCGTAGACCCGGAAGTAGCTGCGGTTAACGTTCAAAACCGTGTGGCATCTGCTCTTGATGAACTGCCCGAAGAAGCCATTAAAGCAGGTGTTATTGTAGAAAAAGTACAAAACAGTATGCTGATGTACCTGAATGTACTAAGCACTGATTCTGCCATGGATGAAAAATTTCTGTACAACTATACTGACATTAACCTGATGGCAGAGCTGAAAAGAATTGAAGGCGTTGGCTTTGCAGACATTATGGGCTCGCGGGAATACTCTATGCGCATATGGCTAAACCCCGGAAGAATGGCCAACTATAATATTTCTACTGATGATGTAATAAAAAGTTTAAAACAACAAAACCTTGAAGCTGCACCGGGTAAAATTGGGGAAAGCTCCGGAAGAAACCCGCAGGCATTGCAATACGTGCTTAAATATACAGGCAAATACAATACTGCTGCCGGTTATGAAAACATGGTTATTAAAAGCAATGGCGAAGGTGATGTAACAAGACTGAAAGATATTGCCGAAGTAGAATTTGGATCCCAGGAATATGATGTATTGTCTAAAGAAAACGGGCAACCTTCTGCTGCTATTCTTATTAAACAAAGACCCGGCACCAATGCAAGCGAGGTAATACAGAATATAAAAAACAGGATGGCGCAGTTAAAAGAATCATTTCCTCCGGGAATGACTTATACCGTTAGTTACGATGTATCTGCTTTTCTCGACGCATCCATTCACGAAGTATTAAAAACATTGGCCGAAGCTTTTGTACTGGTGGCATTGGTGGTATTTCTCTTCTTGCAGGATTTTCGTTCTACACTTATTCCTGCTATTGCAGTGCCGGTTTCTCTTGTGGGCACATTGTTCTTTATGCAATTGTTTGGCTTCTCGCTTAACCTCATTACTTTATTTGCATTGGTATTATCCATTGGCATTGTTGTAGACAATGCTATTGTAGTAATAGAAGCTGTGCATGCAAAGATGGAGCATTCTACTATGGGGCCTGCAAAAGCAACAAGGGTTGCCATGAAAGAAATCAGCGGTGCTATTATAGCCATTACACTGGTAATGTCTGCAGTGTTTATACCTGTTTCATTTATGTCTGGGCCAACTGGTGTTTTCTACCGGCAGTTTTCTTTAACCATGGCTACAGCAATTGTTTTATCTGGTGTTGTTGCGCTAACACTTACCCCTGCCCTTTGCGCAATTATGCTAAAGCGGCCACAGCATAATAAAAAATCTGTTTTTGGAAGTTTCTTTAAAGGTTTCAATAATGGTTATAACAACTTATCCGGGAAATATAAAAAGCTGGTAGAAACCATTGCCAACAGAAGAATGATAACACTAGTAATGCTGATTGTTTTTTGCGTAGCAAGTGGACTGATGGCCAAAGTAGTACCGGTTGGTTTTATCCCTAATGAAGACCAGGGTGCCATTTATACAAATATTACCACGCCATCTGGTGCCACGTTGGAAAGAACAGAAAAAGTGGCTGATGCCATACAGGAAGAAGCACAGAAGCTGCAAGATGTGGCATCTGTTTCAACATTGGCAGGCTTTAGCGTATTGTCTGATGGTACAGGTGCAACGTACGGAACAAACCTTGTGAGTTTAAAATCATGGAACAAAAGAGATAAATCAGACAAAGAAATTATTGAGCAACTAAAAGAAAGAACAAAACATATTAAAGATGCGAGCATAGAATTTTATACACCTCCGCCAGTGCCCGGCTATGGCAATGCCAGCGGTTTTGAATTGAGGTTGCTTGATAAAACCGGCAGGGATGATTTGCAAAGAATGGAAGTAGTAGCAAAAGCATTTGCAGAAGAGTTGAACAAGCGGCCGGAAATTACAAATGCATACACAACATTCAATGCAAGCTTTCCGCAATTTCTTGTTAGCATAGATAACCTTAAAGCTGCGCAGAAAAATGTAATTGTAGAAGATGTATTGAATACGCTGCAAACCTATCTGGGCAGTGAATACGCCACCAATTTTATCCGTTTTGGACAATTGTACAAAGTAATGGTGCAGGCATTACCGGAGTTTAGGGCAAAGCCGGAAGACATACTTAAACTCTATGTAAAAAATGGCAACAACGATATGGTACCGGTTTCTGCATTTCTCACCCTTAAAAAAATATATGGGCCAGAACAGGTAAGCCGGTACAACATGTATCCTTCGGCTATGCTTAACGGTGAGCCTGCGCCGGGTTATAGCAGCGGACAGGCTATTGAGGCCATTAAAGAAACAGCCAGAACAAAATTACCCAAAGGCTTTGGTTACGATTGGGCTGGTTCATCAAAAGACCAGGCAATGGCGGGTAATGAATCTGTATTGATTTTTGCAGTTTGCCTTTTGTTTGTTTACCTGTTGCTGGCTGCACAATACGAAAGTTTTCTATTGCCGCTGCCGGTTATTCTTTCTTTACCAACTGGTATTGCGGGCGGTTTTTTTCTGCTAATGTTATTACATCTTGAAAATAATATTTATGCACAGGTAGCCATGATTATGCTGATTGGCTTACTCGGAAAAAACGCCATCCTTATAGTAGAATTTGCGTCTACCCGTCACCGGCAGGGCGACTCAGTTTTGCAAGCCGCCATTGAAGGCGCATCCACTCGTCTGCGCCCAATCTTAATGACATCATTTGCATTTATTGCCGGATTGATTCCGCTAATGATTGCAACAGGCGCCGGTGCTATTGGCAACCGCACCATTGGTACAGCCGCTGCAGGTGGAATGCTGTTCGGCACATTATTCGGCATCATTATTATCCCCGGCTTGTACGTCATCTTTGCCGGGCTAGCAGAAAAATTTTCAAAGAAAGGCAGAAAAGAAGAAATGCCATTTACAGAAGAAATCTAAACAAATGAAACAAACAATTTACACGGTTACTATACTATTATCCTTTATCGTGGTGTGCAGCAGTTGCGGCCCGTCAAAAAATATACAGGAGCCAGCAACCAAACCAATACCTGTAGTGTATGCTGATAATAAAGACACAACTTCATCTGCAACCATAAACTGGAAAAATTATTTTACTGATAAGCATCTTTTGCAACTGATAGATACTGCATTGATCAATAACTGGGATGTATTGATGGCTGCGCAGCGTATTGCTGCTTCACAATCTGCTATAAGGTTTCACAAAGGTGCGTTGTTGCCAACCGTTAATGCTGCTGCAAGTGCAGGCATTAATAAATATGGAGATCATACAATGGATGGCGCAGGCAATAAAGGTGTAGATATATATAATGGCGAAACAATTCCTTCCAACCTACCCGATTATTTTGTTGGCCTGCAAACTTCGTGGGAAGTAGATCTGTGGGGCAAACTGCGCAGCAGGAAACAAGCAGCTATGCTAAGGTTCTTTTCTTCAACTGAAGGAAAAAATATTATTGTTACCAATCTTGTTGCAGAACTTGCATCAGCTTATTATGAATTGCTTGCCCACGAGCAAACGCTTTCCATCATTACCCAAACAATTGACGTGCAGGAAAAAGCGCTGGCTATTGTAAAAGTGCAGAAAGAGGCAGCCGTTACCAATGAACTTGCCGTAAAACAGTTTGAAGCACAATTGCTGCACATAAAGGCAATGCGGTTTGATGTTATGCAGCAAATAGTGCAAACTGAAAGCAGGATAAATTTCCTTGCAGGAAGGTATCCGCAAACTATAACAAGAGATACATTGTCTTTTACCAATGCACTACCGCAACAAGTTAAACTTGGCATACCCGCTGCATTATTGCAAAACCGGCCCGATATAAAACAGGCCTATTTTAATTTGATGGCATCCAAAGCAGATGTACAATCTGCAAAAGCTGCATTCTATCCTTCATTAAACATTAATGGCGCAATAGGCTTGCAGGCTTTTAAACCCGGATTATTGTTTACCACACCAGAATCACTGGTGTATGGTTTATTGGGCAGCTTAACTGCACCACTGATTAACAGGAATGCTATTAAAGCAACTTTCGCTAATGCCAATGCCATGCAACTGGAAGCACTGTACAATTATCAGCAAACAATAGTAAATGGTTATGTTGAAGTACACAATGAAATGTTCCGGATAAAAAACCTGCAGCAATCGTTTGAATTAAAAACTGCGGAAACAGCAGCATTACTGCAGGGTATTGATATAGCTACCACACTTTTCAGAACGGGCCGTGCCAGTTATCTTGAAGTATTGATTACGCAACAGAATTCTTTGCAGGCAAGGCTCGAACTGATCAATACAAAAAAAGAACAGTTTATTACTGCAATAAATATTTACAAAGCGCTGGGCGGAGGATGGAATTAATTTTGCAAAAAAAAATTATTGTTTACATCAGGGTAGTTTTTGCGGATCGATTAACTGAGGCATCCATACCCTGAACCGTGATGCAGCATCGAAAGTATTTCCGGCAGAAGCATAGTCGCATAAGGTTATTTGTATGGGCTTTTGACCGCCTTCTGCATGCGATTCTGCCATAAAAGATGCTTTTGCTGTAAACCAAAAGTTACCATTGGGCTGTTCTGCTGGCTTTACTTCTATATCACCAGTTTTGGAAAGCAACGGCATTAATGGTTCGTCGGTATCGGGTATGCCTAAACGCATATCTCTTGCTAAAACAAGCGGGCCGTAGGTTATGGCAAAATATTCTTTGCTTGCACCTTCTCTAAGCAAATGTCCCCGCATATCAAATGAAACAGAGATTGTATCGCCATCTTTCCAGTTACGATCTATGCCAATAAAACCTGCAGGAGAAGTTATTGCAACAGGTTCTCCATTTACGGCTATAGAAGAATGCTGGCTCCAGCCAGGGTTGCGTACACGCAATACAAACTTTTCCGGCTTACGCAGTTTTACTGCAATCAATATTTTTCCTGACACCGGGTAATTGGTAGTTTGCTCAATACTTACAAGTTGGTTGCCCGGTGTTTTACTATTAAATTTTCCTGCTGTAAAAAAATTAATGCTGATGCCATCTGCCGATTTCATTACACTCGTAAGCGGCAGTGTAAACAATCCTCTTGGCCCGCTGGCTTCGCAGCAGTTAATACCCATATGACATTGCTCCTCTCCTCTTAATCTTGCACCAGATAGCGGCGTATACTTTGCCCAATCAGATCCATCTGTGTACATTGCACCAAGCAAAGCATTATAATAAGACTGTTCAATGGCATCTGCATATTTTGCTTCTCCCGTAAGGCGCAATAATTGCTGGTTAAGTTTTATCCATGTAGCGGTTACACAAGTTTCCTGGTAATGGTTGATGGCTATGGTTTGATAATCTTTTCCGCCAAACCAGCATTCCATTGCAGAACCCGAACCTGCAATATTTATTTCTGTGTTTTTGATACTCTCCCAGGTATGTACAACCGCTTCTTTGTATTCTTCTTTGCCGGTAATGCGGTATAGTTCAAGCAATCCTTCATAACAAGACATCATCTCATAAGCTTTCTGCCCCTGCTCCGGGCCATACCAGCTATTCACAGGTTTTGGAAAGCGTTTACCCACCGGCGTTACAGATTTAGAAATCAGTTGCGGGCCATCTGGCGTTTCCCATTCACGCACAATTTCTTCCGCAAAATTGAGGTAGCGTTTATCTCCTGTACGCACATACAGTAAAACAACAGGTTCAAGCACAGAAGAAGCTGCCATGCCACGGTGATTGCCCATTTTTACAATCAGCAATTTATTATCGCTCAATTCTTTTATTAAATGATCTGCAACTTTTGCTGCTGCATGCAAAGCAGCATAGCTTTGTGTTATATCGTAATAACTAATCAGCCCAAGCATGCAATACTTTCTTCCCCATATATCCCATTGTTGCAAATGTCTATCTGGCGCATAGTTGCCAATATAACCATCGGTGTTTTGTGTAGCAATTAAACCAGCAACGGCTTTATCAAGTATCGTTTTTAATTTTTCTGATGGTTTATATTTATAAGCAAGTACAGCAGAGGTAAACCATTTGCCCCAAAACTCGCTTTGCCAGCAGGATGTTTCTGTTTTATTTTGAAAAGGGCTTATCAACCGATCTACATCCTGGGCAAGTATCCTGTTATTGTAAGCCGCATCCAGTTTTTGACCGATAAAGCCGGTAACCACAGGTGCTTCTATTGGTTGTAAAAAATCTTTTGCTGCCGGAACAGGTTGTTGAGCAAACAAAGAAGGCGCAGCAATAAAGAATGATACAATAATTTGAAAAGCAAGCTTATTAGAATATCTCATACCCTTTTATTATCCAAACTTCTTTAGAAATGCAATTCCCTACCAATCAACTAATCAATCTTTCAACTGATCTCCATTTCCATAAACTTTAATCAGCGATTCTATATCATCTTTCAGGTTTCCGGAAGCTTCATCAAACATGGTGTCTTTTACTTTTTTAGAATGCTTGTTGCTGTTAGATGATTTTATAGTGCTTTGTATTGATTCCAGGGAAGGATAGAAAACGGCTGTATTTTTTTCATACCATGGGTTGATGGATTCAATCTTACCCAAAATGTCAGCATAATCATCGATGATGTTATTTATTTCCTGAACATTTTCTGTGGTATGCCTTCTTGGTATCCTGTTGTATAAATCCTGCAAGGCTGAAGTGTAATGTTCCATATACTATATTATTCTACGAATGTACTGCAAGTATTCCATTTGTTACGCAAGCGCAATTAATACAATGGAACGCAGATTAAGCTGATTGAGCTGATAAAAACGATTTTCCCTGGTATTAATACACAAATAATCTAAGTCGATCTTAAAAATCATAAAAATCTGCGGAAAAACTTTTAATGGAACCGCCGCGAATGCAAAAGGGATTGGAGCAGGAAATTAGGAAATGTGAAGGCAAATGTGGAAATGTGGAAATGAGGAAGAATTGCTGATTGCGGAATTTTGGGATTTGGTGAATGTGGAAATAAAAAGCAAAAAAAGCTAGCACCTAATAGCTGGTAGCTAGCAGCTTAACTGTACAAGTGAGTGACACAACGATGCTTAATAGCATTACTGCTGTTGGTTCAACAATAAAAAATAACTAACTTAATTTTTATAACACTTTATATGAAACAGCTAACCGCTTACTTACTATTGCTACTATTGTTACCGGTATTGGTTCATGCGCAACAAAAAAAAATTATTCCCGGAGAAATATGGAAAGACACTGATGGCAATGCAATTAACGCACATGGCGGCGGCTTGTTATTGCACAATGGTGTTTACTATTGGTTTGGCGAAATAAAAAAAGGTGAAACAAAACGTGTGGCCTATGTAACCAGTTGGGAAGATTACCGTGTTCCTGCAGGCGGCGTTAGTTGTTACTCATCAAAAGATTTGCTGAACTGGAAAAACGAAGGCGTGGTACTTGCACCTAATACCACAGATACCGCAAACGATTTGCATACAAGTAAAGTGATTGAAAGGCCGAAAGTGATTTACAATAAAAAAACACGACAGTTTGTAATGTGGCTGCATCTTGATAATGAAGATTACAGTTATGCACGGTCTGGCGTTGCTGTTAGCGACAAACCAACCGGGCCTTACAAATTTGTACACAGCGAAAAGCCTAATGGAAATGATGCAAGGGATATGACAATCTTCCAGGATGACGATGGCAAAGCTTACCATTTCTATTCCTCTGAAGGAAATGCTACCATGCATGTAACATTGCTATCCGACGATTACCTACGCCATACAACAACAGAAAAGAAAATATTAATTAACCAATCGAGAGAAGCACCTGCTGTTATTAAGCACAATAATAAATATTATCTCTTCTCTTCTGCGTGTACAGGCTGGGCACCCAATGCAGCGGGCTATGCTGTTGCAGATAAACCGCTGGGAGAATGGAAACAGTTTGGCAACCCCTGCACAGGTAAAGATGCAAACATTACCTATACATCGCAAAGCACTTATGTAATTAAAGTGCCTGGCAAAAAAGATGCTTTTATTTTTTTAGCAGACCGCTGGAATAAAACTGATCTGCCAGATTCAAGGTATATTTGGTTGCCCATGACTATTAAAAATGAAAAGCCCGAAATACAATGGGCAGACCAATGGAATTTATCTTTCTTTAAATAACCCAACATGATTAGAAAAAGATTGCTGTTTTGCCTGCTGGCTGTTCTTTTTATTTCGTTCATCAATGCACAGCAACCCACTAACCGGAACTCGATTGCTTATGTGAAGCAGCAATTCGCAAACCCGGGTAAAGAATTTGGCAGTGCCCCGCTATGGGTATGGAATACCAAAGTGACAAAAGAAATTATTGATTCCATGCTTACCGGTTTTAAGGAACAATCTTTTGGCGGTGTGTTTGTTCATCCACGTCCTGGTTTAATTACGCCATATTTATCTGCGGAATGGTTTTCCCTCTGGAAATATGCAATGCAAAAAGCAAAGCAACTTGATCTTGACATTTGGATCTACGACGAAAATTCCTACCCAAGTGGTTTTGCAGGTGGGCATGTTCCTGCGTCAATGCCTTCTTCTTACAACCAGGCGCAAATGTTGTACGTAGAAAAAGTAAATAAACTCCCTGAAAGCAGCCAGTATTTTATTGCAATAGAAAAACAAAGTGATGGATCTTACAAACTTGTAACAGATAAAAACAAAACAACAACAGGCGAATACCTCATTTATAAAAAAGCATTTTATTATACTTCTCCCTGGTACGGAAATTTTTCTTATGTTGATTTGATGGTGCCCGGTGTTACAGAAAAATTTCTTGATATAACCATGCGCAATGGCTACGAACCAGTTATTGGAAATGAATTTGGCAAAACGGTGAAAGGTATTTTTTCTGATGAACCCAATATAGAATCAACCGATAATAAAAGCATCCGCTGGACGCCATTATTATTTCCTGCGTTTGAAAAAAAATGGAAGTACAAACTTGAAGAACACCTGCCCTCTTTGTTTGAAGAAACAGGCGACTGGAAAAAAGTTCGTCATAACTACTACTCCGTATTGCTTGATTTATTTATTGAGTACTGGAGCAAGCCCATGTATAAATATACCAACGAAAAAAAATTGGAATGGACTGGTCATTATTGGGAACATGAATGGCCCAATCTTATGCACGGGCCAGATAACATGGCTATGTATGCATGGCATCAACGTCCGGCAATTGATATGCTGTTTAACCAGTTTAATGAATACAGTCATGAAGCACAGTTTGGCAATGTACGTTCTGTAAAAGAACTGGCCAGTGTTGCCAATCAGCTTGGAAAGAAAAGAACATTGAGTGAAACCTATGGCGGTGGGGGATGGGAACTTACGTTTAAAGACATGAAACGCCTTGGCGATTGGGAATTTGTTCTTGGTATAAACACACTCAATCAACACCTTGCGTACATGAGTATGGAAGGCGCAAGAAAATATGATTATCCGCAATCATTTAGCTATCACAATCCGTGGTGGCCATATTATGGTGGATTGAACAAACACTTCGCAAGGTTATCAATGGCGCTATCTGCCGGCAAACAAAAAAATGATATACTGGTATTGGAACCAACCACTACTTCGTGGATGTATTACCGCTCTATTGATAGCAATCGCATCAGTTACAGGACCGGACAAGATTTTCAATCGTTTGTTACAAGATTAGAAAAAGCGCAGGTTGAATACGATTTAGGTAGCGAGGATATCATTAATAGAAATGGCAAAGTATCCGGCAAACAATTTATTATTGGCGAAGCAGGTTATACAACAGTTGTTATTCCTGCCGGCATGGAAAACATCAATACTGAAACTTTTACTTTATTAAAACAGTTTAGTGCAAACGGCGGGCAGGTGATTGTGTTTGATAAACTGCAATATCTGGATGGCGAGAAAAACGCTGCACTTGATGCGTTTGTATCGAAACAGCTAAGCTTTAATGGCATTGTTGATTTAAACTATGAACTGATAAAAAAATATTTATCAAACAATGCTATTAGTTTTGATGAGATTGATACTGCTGTTTCAAAACTATATCACCAGAGGAGAAATGTAGCAGACGGACAAATTCTTTTGCTAACCAATTCCTCAATAGATCATCCAGCGAAAGGTAGTTTTTACATTGCTGGAAAAAGCACAACGGAATTAAATACACAAACCGGCGTAATAAGCAACTATGCCTCAGAAAAATCTGGCAACGGCATCATTGTACAGTACGATTTGCAGGAAGCAGGGAGCCTTTTGCTACTTATAAGCGATAAAGCTACTGCTGCAAAAACAACCGCTAACCAAACTACATCTTCAAACACCAGTGTAGTAAAAGCAGACTTATCAATAAAAAGATTGAAGCCAAATGTGCTTACACTTGACTTTTGTGATTTAAAAACAAAAGACACTTTGATAAAGAGCCAATACTTTTTTCTTGCTGCCGATTATTTGTATAAACACAATGGTTTTAATGATGGCGATCCATGGAACACATCTGTTCAATATAAAGATGAGACCATCAGGCGTGATACTTTTAAAGCAGGCACTGGCTTTGAAGTAAGTTATCATTTTACTATAGGTGCAAAATCAGCCAACGATTTGCAGTTAAAAGCTGTTGTAGAAAGAAGCCATTTGTGGGATCTGTACATTAACGGCAGCAAACTTTCTCCCAATAAAAATGAATGGTGGCTTGATAAAGACTTTTCTGTATTCAGCATAAATAATCATGTACACGAAGGAGAAAATATTTTAAAACTGGCTGCGCCACGCATGAGTGTATATGCAGAGATACAACCTGTATACATAACAGGCAACTTCAACCTTGCCCCCGATACTGCTGCGTGGCATATTGTATCAGCAGCTCCCGTACAATTGGGTAGTTGGAAACAACAAGGGCTTCCTTTATACGGCCATGAAGTAGTGTATACAAAAACATTCAATGCAGTTCAGGCAAATGGTAAATACAATTTTGTTCCGGGTAAATGGAAAGGCACTGTGGCTTTGTTAAAAGTAAATGGCAAACGCGTTGCTATATTAATGGGCAATGAAACTTCAGTTGATATTTCAAAAGAGATAAAGAGTGGCGCCAACACTGTTGAATTAATTGTTACGGGCAGTTTAAAAAACACTCTCGGCCCACACTACAACAAGCCTGCGCCTGGTATGGCATCACCCTGGCATTGGCGTTATGTATACAAGCCAATTGCCGGTAAAGACTATGATTTGTATGATTATGGCTTAATGGAAGATTTTGAGATTAGGAAGCTAAATTAATTGCATAGTATAAACCAATAAATTTAACCTAAGTTGATGCTGTACAAAGTCTCTGACTTTGTACTATTATGTTCTTGCCGAACTTTGTTCGGATAACAAATGAGATGATGTTAGCGTAAATAAGCTATATATAAACAATCAACCCCTTCAGGGTTGCTTTTAACTAAGACTTCAATAGCCACGGGTTTCACCCATGGCTATTTTGAATTTATCCCTTCGGGATAATCATCTACGATTTGCAATGATGGGCAATTCAATTTGCAAAAAACGCTGCTGGCATTATTGCAAGCCGCAATAATAATGATACCCCAGCCTTTATCTAATTTAACCTAAGCCTGAAAGGCTTAACTAATAATAGCTGCGGGTGAAACCCGTGGCTATTGCGATAACAAGACCTTCAACCCTGTATGGGTTGAATTGAACGACAATAAAATCACCCCTTCAAGGTTGCTCCTATCCAGTACTTCAATAGTCACAGGCTTCATCCATGGCTGTTTTTAATTTATCCCTTCGGGAGAATGAGATGCGTTTGTAAGAACATCATATGATTTGGAATGACAATGAAGCAGATTCGCAATAATGATCATTGCTCCTTTTACAACCCAATTATAGCAAGAAATTCATCTTTTTTTCTTCTGGAGACATCAACAAAATTGCCATTCTGCAGTTCAATCTGGCCGCCATCGCCTTTTATGTAACGCTTGATGTAGTTGAGGTTAATGATATGAGAATGATGTACGCGGAAAAACAATTCTTTTGGCAGCAGGTCTTCAAATTCTTTCAGCGTTTTAGACGCAACCATTTTTGTTTTATTGCTGAAGTATATATTGGTATAGTTACTGTTTGCTTCAAGGTGCACCACATCTGCAATATCATAGAAAAATAAACCTTCAAGCGAAGGAATAGCCAGTTTATGCATTTGCATTTTGGGATGTTGTAAATTCTGGCGCAACAATTCAACCTGCTTTTTTACTTCCAGTTGTTTAACATCCTGAATTTTTGCAACCGCAGCTTTTAATTCGCCAATATCCACCGGCTTTAGCAGATAATCAAAAGCAGCGTAGCGGATTGCTTTAATAGCATATTGATCATATGCAGTAGTAAAAATGACGTGAAAGTTTTTTTCTTTTATTTCATTCAGCATATCAAACCCGTTCATACGCGGCATTTCTATATCCAGGAAAACAACGCCGGGTTTGTGATGATCGATCAGAAAAATACCTTCCGGCCCATTATCAGCTTCCGCCACCACTTCTATTTCGGGACAATAATCTGCCAGCTTTTGTTTCAGCGCCAGCCTTCCCTTGGCTTCGTCATCAATTATAATTGCTTTGTAGGTCATATAATATTCAGTTGAACTTCAATTCTTGTGCCAGCAGCTTTATTGTTTTCGTAAAGATCGGTTATCTGTACGGAAGGAACACTTTCTTTATTGAAAAGCCTTACCCTGTCGCAAGTCATTTCAACACCATAAGAATTGCCCTTTCCTGTATGTATTTTTTCTGCTGCTGCCCTGCCTATACCATTATCGGTAATAACATAAATAATCCTTTGCTCTGTCTTTGATATATTAATGCTGAGTTTGCCTTTATTATCATCCCTGTTGCGCAATCCGTGTATAATTGCATTTTCTACAAAAGGTTGAATAATCAGGGGCGGCACTTTATAATCGCTGTTCATCAGTTCATCATCAATTTTTATCTCAGCAGTAAATTTATTTTCGCTGCGTTGCAATTCCAGTTCAACATAAAGTTTCAATGTTTCGGCATCTTTTGAAAATGTAACGATATACTCTTTGCTGCTGTCTAATAAATTGCGGATGAGCTTCGCAAATTTGTTGAGGTAAAGTGTAGCATTGTATTTATCGTTGCTCTGAATATAAGCATCAATGCTATTAAGGCTGTTAAAAATAAAATGCGGGTTCATTTGAGATCTCAGCACCTGCATTTGCGTTTCTGCAATGTTCTGTTTCAATTCAGATTCAGCAATTTTCTTTTTGTTTTCAATTGATTTATAAACTGCACCTGCAATAACAATACTCAGCAGGAAAGAAATGCCAATGGTGAGCAATAAAATATTTTTAACTGCCAGATCTTTTTTCTGCAACTGGGCAAGATCTTTAAGGTGCGTGTTTTCAATTTCTTTTCTTTTTACCTGCCACTCTGTTTCTCTTATAGCCACATTGCGCCTGTTGTTTGATGAAAAAACAGAATCAGCAGCTGCGTGGTATATCCTGAAATAAGCTAGCGATGAATCTTTATTATTTAGCTGATCATACGCTATAAACAACTGGTGTGCTGCATCAGATACCCTGTCGGGATCTTTGGGATCCTTTGCAATCTGCATAGCCTGCTTCAGTAATTTCAATTTTTCATCGGGCTTAATTTTTTTCAGGTATTCTGCTTTGGCAAGATAACCGGCAAATACGTTTGCAGGATCCAGGTTCAGTTTTGCATCATGAATTGCTTTGTCAAAATAATAAGTTGCAGAATCTTCATTATTGTTAACTGCATACCATTTGCCAAAACCAAGATAGAGCATAGGATATAAAGTTGTATCCTCTGCAAGCCGTGCTGCGGCCATGCCCTTTTGCATGTTATCGTAAGCACTGGCATATAGTTTATCTTCCAGATCGCAGCGCATTAGCAATTCATAATTAATAGCCATGCCACGCCATGATTTTATCTGCGAATTGAGCTCAATAGCCTGCTTCGTGTACTCACGGCATTTTGCATTGTCTTCAAGTATTTTAAAGTTATCGCCAATGTTATTAAGTGAAACAGATTTCAATCTTAATGATCCATAGGCTTCAGCATACTCTATTGCTTTAAAATAAGCGTTATTGCTGGCATAAAAATTTGCAGACTTGCTAAAGAGCAACCCAAGGTTTATTTGCGCAAGTGCCTTACCATAAGCAAAATTTAAACTGTCGCTGTAATAAGATACTTTTTCGTAGTAATCAAAAGACTGTTTGAGATCTTTATCAATAGTTCGAAAACTTATGCGGTGAAGAGTGAGTATATATTGCGAATCAATTTTGTGGTGATTATTTGCCCATCGTATCATACTATCAACGCCATTGCTTTGGCCGTTAAGCCTCAATGAAACAACAACAATAAAAAAAAGAAAAAGTGTCCTTTTATTCATAGCCGATACTAATCTGTTTTACAAACAACCTATGCCTTTTAATCCTGTGCATGTAGTGCTGTAATTATGGAATATGCAAAAATGCTCTTTTTTGCCGCCCGATCAGTTTCATTGAGCCATTGCCATAAAATATTTAGCTGATGGCATTCATCTGCGAACGCTCGTCTACCGCATGGTAAAAGGTTCCATCAATTCAATCCGTGTTCCATCGGGATCAAATAAATTGAGTTGCCAGCGGTTATTGCGTCCTATACGCGGCGCAGCTACAGTATAATGAGTTGCTGCCTGGCGTTCGGCTAATATATCTGCAGCATGTTGCATATCGGGCACCATTAATGCTATATGGTGCATGCTGCCCAGTTGCTGACGGTTTACCGGGCCAGTAACCAGCATATATTCAAGATAATCTGTTCCTTCAGGCACACGCATGTTTATCCAACTGGTTATACTATCGTTTGCACCACCACGCCATATTTCTGAAAACCCAAGTATATCTCCATAGAATGAATTTGCAGCTTGCGCATTGGCAATCGTTAAACCGGCATGCAATATGCGCTGGGAGATTGCCGGGGTTTCTATGTTTTTCGTTTGCTTTTTTACGTTAGGATCGCAGGCTATAAAAGTAATAGGATGGCCATCTGGATCTTTTACCGTAAAAAAAGCTCTTCCGGGTTGCCTGGTTATAACACCTGGAACAACAATCGATTTTGATTGCAGGTAAAGGCGCATTGCTTCTGCATCTGTAGTTTGAAAAGCAAGACCCATCAGTCTTTCATCCTGTCCTGCAGGAAGGCCATCTTCCAGTTCTATTGATTGCCTGAAATTGACACTGATAGTAGCGAGTTTATTTTTTGTATTGCCAGATACAACTGGTTGCATGGTGTAACCCATCAATGAATGATAAAAAACTTCGGCCTTCTTAATATCACTCACCTGCAATTTTACAAACGCTATACCGGTAATGGGTGGACGTTTTATTGTTTGTGCTAGCAACAATGCGGGTACCATTGCAATTAAAAAAAGCAATAACAACCGGCGTGTAAGCAAGCAATATATTTTCATGATGACCTTATTAAACTGAACAATGCAGTCACAAGGACTGCATTGCACATTTAAGATACCATTTTTATCATCAAAAACCTGTCGCCTTTTTAAAAATTAGGATCGGGTGGCGTGTTCGGGTTGCTGTCCCTTTCCCTGAAAGGATAAGGAAGCAAGTTGCGCTTACGCTCTGTTGTTGGCCTTCCAAACCTTCTCATATCTTCCAGTTTCAATCCTGATAAATACAATTCAATACAACGGTTACGGTAAATCTGTAAAAGTACATCGGCCTGTGTTACCGGTGCAACTGCAGGTAAACCAGCACCAACACCAAACGGATCTGATGCAGGTTGTTTGGTAACTACTTTATTCAACTCTACCAATGCATTTACCAAATCTGGTGTAGCAGCCCTTGCATATGCTTCAGCTTTTATCAATGTCATTTCTCCCGGCAGGTAAATTGGAATAGCAGTTGTAGCTGCAATCCAGAAACCATTCAACCTGTATTTAGGAAGAATTGTAGCATTAATGGTTGTGTAGAAAGGTATGCGCTTGTCAGTAAGATCTGGCGCAATACTGGCCGGAAGACCAAGCGTAGAATCTAATGGTTGATACAAGTTGTTGGTAGACGTAGCCGTATTGTATACAGGGTTTGGAGTAGCTGCTTCAAAATTAAAAGTAGATTTTTTGGTTAGATCTACTGCATTGGCTGCAGCAAGTGCGGCAGTATAGTTGCCCGCAAACAAAGAGTACCGGGCCTTTAAAGCGTTTAACGTATTTACGATGTCTACACCTGCAGGCATATCGCTTGCAAAACCAGAACTGATAGCATTAGCGTTGATGGTTGCTAAAGCTTTGTCTATAGCTGCAATAGCTTTATTAAAACCCTGCACCCTGTCAATAAATACAGTAGCGCTTGTACCAACTGTATCCGGAACTTTTTCCCAAAACATAGAAAGGTTTCCTATTGACAATGCTTTAATAATGGTAGCATAACCAATCAAACCGCTGGCGTATCCTTTATCGCCCAGCGTAGCTGCTCCGTTAATTACATTGTTTGCATCATAAATACATTTGTTTGCCGTAGACCAGATATTGCCAAGTAAGGCATTGGTACCATCAACTGCATTACCGCCTGTGGTTAATTGCAGTTCTGATGTATTACCGGCATTCAGCAAAAAGGTTTCTGTTGTAAGTAAACCATTGGCATCTGACATACCAGGCAATACATTGAGTGAAAATGTACGCTGAATACCAATTGCAGTGCCCATTAATCCTTTAGAGGAACTTAATACCTGTTCGGAAGTTGCGGCATTGGGATTGGAATAATTTTTTGTACAACCCACTCCAGTAAACAACAACCCCGCCACTGCCGTATATAATGATATGTTTATTATTTTTTTCATGATGATATTTTTATGGGGTTAGAAGGATGCTTTTACACCGAGGCTAAAAGTTTTTGGAATAGGTACCGAACCAAAATCAATCCCTCTCAGTATCGTACTTTGTCCACCGGCATTTACTTCAGGATCGTATCCTTTGTAATTATCCCAGCTGATTAAGTTACGTCCACTGAAAGTAACAGTGATATTGCTGATGCTTTTTACCCTGCCAAAATCATAGGCCAAAGACAATTCGCGAAGTTTTACATAATGCCCGTGGTCTACCCTCCATTCTTCTATTGCATATACACCTGCAACATATCCGCGTGGTACCTGGCCAAGATCTTCTGCTTCTGCTACTTTACCATTACCCACACCTTGTCTTGTTCTCCAGTCTGCATTCCATACATCTGCACCCATTAAATAATCAACCTGTGCACGCAGAGAAAGTTTTCTAAACGATACTTCGTTTACAACACTTCCTGAATATTTTGGATTGGGGTCACCAACTATTTTACGCAATGTAGAGCCGGATGGCAAACCATTGGTTCTGCCCGGCGTATAAGACAATACGCTGTTTTGCACACCCAGTTCCGTCAATGGTATGCCACTTGTATTCTTCAGCAATGAACCGTCTGTATTGGTAGCAAAAAAAGTTCCGTAGAAAACACCAATCGGCTGCCCTTGAATAATAGCAACTGGCGCACCGGCATTTGTACTGAGCAGGTTTAATGCCTGTCCAATGTTTACAGCTTTATTGCGATTGTGGTTGTAGATAACTGCTACATCCCAGTTTACATCTTTTGTTTTGATGGGCGTACCGGAAAGTACGATTTCAAATCCTTTGTTTTCGAGTGATCCAAGATTATCCAGCAATGAAGAATAACCGTTAGTAGGCGCAATAAAGCGGCTGATAAGAAGATTATCTACTTTCTTAGTATAAATATTTGCAGTTACGTTTAACCTGCTTTTAAAGAATGAAAGGTCTGCACCAAACTCAAGCTCATGTTGTCTTTCCGGGCCTACATTTACATTTGCAAGTTGAGAACTTGATGTTAACGCAGTTCTTCCAAGAAAAGAAGTAGCGCTGTAGGTGTTAAACCTGTCGTATGCGCCAATACCTGTAAGGTTTCCGCTTTCGCCATATGCTACACGAACTTTAAACAGGTTCCACCAATTGGAAACGCCCAGTTTTTCCCAATAGTCTGCGCCAGATAAAACATAGCTACCGCTCAATTTGCTATACACCTGGTTGCGCTGATTTTCGCCAAATACAGAAGAACCATCACGTCTTAGTGCACCGGTTATAAAAAACTGGTTGCGGTATTTAAAATTTTGCTGAATATAAAATCCGGAAATAGAAATCTCGCTCCTGGAATCAACACCAGGTAAAATAGTACTAGCACCATTTACCACCTGCACAAAAGGTGCAAGGCCTCTGCCCTGCGACAGAATATAATTGTTTCTCTCGTATTGTTGAGAGAACCCAACCTGTGTTACTGAATTGATATTTTTGTTGATATCTATATTATAAGTAGCATTCACATCGTGGTTAATGCCAAAGAAGTTATTATTAGCCGCACTTGCATAACCATT
This sequence comes from Chitinophagaceae bacterium, assembly GCA_044227095.1. Classification (GTDB taxonomy): domain Bacteria; phylum Bacteroidota; class Bacteroidia; order Chitinophagales; family Chitinophagaceae; genus JACMLD01. The sequence continues at coordinate 5,097,908 of JBGAFV010000001.1, forward strand.
CTGTGTAGGATCAAGACTTGCACCACCGCCCCAGAACGCTGTGCTTACATTGTACGCAAATGGGGGAATAAAAGTAGTACCATTCTGCGCATAATTATCAATACCCATTTTATAATCCAGGGTAAGATGTTTAATTGGAGTTAGCTTCAATCCAAGATTAGCAATAACGCGGTTGGTAATATTTTTTTGTTTGATGTCTTCAATAACAGATACAGGGTTTGCACGGCCTCTCTCACCTACTGCCTGTATATTACCCAAAGCATCTCTTTGCTGTATGTTATGGAAATTACCGATGATGGTTACAGAGTTTAATGGAGAATAAAATGAGTTACCATCTGGTTTTTCATTGGCAGTACTGTTTATATAATTAAGGCCAATATTAAAGCTCATCCATTTGTTTAATGTCTGATCTACATTACTTCTGAAGCTGAAGCGCTGGTAATCTGTATTTTTTACAATACCCTGGTTATAGAAATAAGAACCGGATACATAGTATTTCGTTTTATCAGTTCCACCACTAACAGAAACTGTATTGTCTGTACCCAATGCACTGCGGAAAATATAATCCTGGTAATCGTACCTTGTTACCGGTGTTGTATTAGTAAGTGCTGGCGTAAGAATATCCTGTGTTTGTGCACCAGGACCATCTGTTGGGCCGCCAAATTTTATTCCTGCACGGTTTACATCTATTTTCTTGCGCAGGCTGCTTTGCATAATGCTTGTACTAAAACTTACTTTAGGTGCACCTGTTCTGCCTCTTTTTGTAAATATTTGTACCACACCGGCGTTGGCACGGCTACCATAAATAGCAGCGGCCGCAGCACCATTCAGTACTTCTATTCTTTCAATATCCTGAGGGTTTATATCTACCATACGGCTCTGGCCTACATTGCCTACAAATGCAGAACCATCGTAACCACTTTGTGTATTGGTAACGCGGTTAGTAGCATTGTTAACAATAACACCATCTACTATATACAAAGGTTCAGAAGATGAAGAGATAGAACTGATACCTCTTAACCTTACAGACAAACCGCCTGCAGGATCACCATTGTTTTGTGTAATCTGCGCACCGGCTGTTTTTCCCTGCAAGGCGGCAAGCACGTTTCCGGTAGCGCCTTTGGTAAGCTCATCTGCATTTACAGAACTAATATAACTTCCCAATTGCCTGCGGGTTGTACCGGCAGATGTACCTGTTACAATCACTTCATCAAGTTTAGAAACTTTTGTAGTTAATACTGCATCGAGTGAATAAGAAATTGATGTGCCTACACTCAGCGCAGCATCTTTCGATTCGTAACCCACACCAGAAAAAGTAACGGTGTATGTACCGGGTTTTAATGCGGCAGTAAGATGGTAGCTGCCATCATTATCGGTAGAACTGCCTTTTGCAGTACCTTTTACCAATACAGTAATGTTGGGTACGCCTTTACCGGTTTCATCTGTTACCTTACCGGAAATGTTAACCTGCGCTGTGCAAAAAACTGCCATCATTATAAAGATGGAAAACAACAGTGATGATTTGCACCAGCTTGTTCTGAAAAATTGGTTTTGCTTCATACAGTTGGTTTTGGTGTTGAATATTAAATAATCCGGATGCCTTTGCTTTTATAGGGTTGTAGTTTTTCCGATTCAGGATCAAGTTCAGTTATTAATATATCTATTTCATCGGCTTCGCATATTTTCAAAGGTTCAAACGTGTTTATTTTTTCGGAGATAGAAAGTGCAATAACTTTCTTGGCGCTTTTTATCATGGCCCTTTTTACCTGTACCACATCCCAATCATTATCCATTAAACCGCCTTCTGTGTCCATAGCATTTACGCCTATAAAACACAGATCAGCTTTTATCTGCTGAATTTTTAAAATAGTTTCGGCGCCAATGGTAATTTTAGAATTGCGTGATAGCTTATCGCCTATTATTACTACTTCTATATTGGGGTGATTGGTAAACTCGGTTGCGGCAGACAAGCTTACTGTAATAAAAGTGGCTTGTAAATCTTTCGGTAAAATTCTTGCAAGCTCTGTAATAGTAGTACCACCGGTAGTGAAGATGAACATGCCGTCTTTTATAAGACTAAGTGCTTTAGCCGCAATCCTCCTTTTGTCTTCCAGCGCATATACATTACCGGGGAAATTATTTACCGGGTTAAACGATTTTGACAAAGCCCCGCCATGTACTTTTACTATTTTCCCCTCCTGTGCAAGCTCAAGCAAATCTCGCCTGATGGTGTCTTCAGATACCTGTATCTGTTCACTGAGTGAAGAAGATAAAATCTTGTTGTGCAGATTTATCTGGTGAAGAATATAACTGTGACGTTCTTCTTTTAGCATAATAGCCCTGGTTATTCCAAAGCTACACTAAACCCGCATAAAAACAATCAATCCTTGCGGTTTTTTGCGGGAATTAATCTTGAAACCTGCAAAAAACGGTTCACTAATATTATAGTATTGCCGTTTTAGCCTATTTTTGGACCCGATGAAAAAATGGATCTCGCTGATATTATCACTCTATATTTTGTTTGGTTCAATAATACCCTGTTCTATTTTTGACAATTGCGAACCGGAAACCCAACAACAAGCAGGCTTACCTTCAAAAAAAGATTGCAACGATTGTCCACCATTTTGCGTTTGCTCATCTGCACATTGTTTTACAGATATCACAACTACAGTATTAGAAGAACAAGTTTTCTTTCCCGGCCCGCAGAAATACAATCAGTATTCTCATTCCATTTCTTCAAATTACTACTCCAGCCTTTTTCAGCCGCCACGTTTTGGTTAGTCAACACATAAGTTTCCTGTTTTATTAACCAATTATTTTTTGCAAATGAAGAGAATGCTATTCCTAAGCATAACCTTATTGTGCACCGTCACAATTTATGCGCAACATGCTATTAAACTTATTATAAAAAGTAACGAAGAAAAAAAACCACTCGGAGGTGCTACAGCTTTTATTGCTTCGCTAAAGAAAACAAGTATTGCAGACAGCATGGGCATTGTTGTGTTTGACAACATCGCCACAGGCAGTTATTCAATTACACTTTCCTTTACAGGCATGGAAGAACAGGACGTAATTGTAACAGTGCCTCAATTGGCAGACAGCACAATTGAAATTTTACTGGCAGCAAAAGAAGAAGATGGTGAAGAAGTTGTTGTAACTGCAACAAGGGTAAGCCGATCCATTAAAGATATACCTACAAGGATAGAAACCATTTCTGGCGAAGAGCTTGCTGAAAAAAGCAACATGAAACCGGGTGATATAAGAATGCTGCTTAGTGAAAGTACCGGTATTCAAACACAACAAACTTCAGCCACGTCTTATAATTCAAGTATAAGAATACAAGGGCTGGACGGAAGGTATACGCAAATACTCAAAGACGGCTTTCCACTTTATGCAGGCTTTTCAGGTGGATTGAGTTTAATGCAGGTTGCCCCACTCGATTTAAGACAGGTGGAGATTATTAAAGGTTCTTCATCTACCTTATATGGCGGTGGTGCCATTGCTGGCCTGGTAAACCTTGTTTCAAAAACACCGGGTACAAAAAAAGAATTAAGCTTTCTTGCCAATGGCACATCTGCCAAAGGCTTAGATCTTAGTGCCTTTTACAGTCAGCGGTTTAAAAAAATTGGTGTTACAATTTTTGGATCAAAAAATTCATCTGCAGCTTATGATCCTGCAAATATTGGATTAACAGCCATTCCAAAATTTGACAGGTATACCATCAACCCTAAACTATTTATCTATGGGAACAGGACAAATGCCAATATAGGATTTAGCTATGTTACTGAAAACCGCACCGGTGGCAGTATGGATTATATTACAAAAGGAACAGTTGGTTATTTTGAAAAGAATAATACAGATCGTTTCTCTACCCAAATAGATGTTCAGCACAAAATAAATGACAACACAAATTTTCAAATAAAAAGCAGCTATTCAAATTTTAACAGAAAAATTACTATCCCTTCTTACATTTTTGAAGGATTGCAACAATCTTCTTATACTGAATTTACCTTCAATACTAAAAAGGAGAAAACTTTCTGGTTGGCAGGAATAAATTTCCTAACCGATGATTTTAATGAAACAAAGCACAATACCGCGGTTTTAAGAAACTATCATTACAATACGTTTGGTCTATTTATACAAAACACATGGAGGCCTTCCGGAGCATTTTCATTAGAAACAGGCCTTAGAAGCGACTATGTAAAACAATATGGTTTTGAAATTTTACCACGGGTTTCAGCAATGCTTAAACTATCACAAAAGCTTACAATAAGAATCGGTGGTGGCCTTGGTTATAAAACACCTACTGTTTTTAATGAGGAGTCAGAGAAAATACAGTTTCAAAACATTCTGCCCATTAATGAACAAACAACCAGCACTGAAAGATCTGCTGGCACCAATGCAGATTTTAACTTCAGAACAAATATTGGCCCTGTAAATTTTTCCATTAACCAGCTTTTCTTTTATACAAGGTTAAACCGGCCGCTTATATTAATTAACACAACCGGCGGGATGTATGAATTTGTAAATGCTAACGGGCATATTGATACAAGAGGTTTGGAAACCAACCTGCGTTTTGTTTACCGGCGCTTTAAATTATTTGTTGGATACACTTATACCGATGCAAACAATCATTTCAACAATACTAAATCCTGGCTTCCACTAACGGCAAGGCACAGGCTAAACAATGTACTGATGTTTGAAAAAGAAGAAAAATTAAAAATCGGCCTTGAAGCATATTATTTCGGCCCGCAAAAACTAAATGATGGCACTATGGGAAGGCAATACTGGATTTGCGGCACTATGGCAGAAAAGCTCTGGAAAAAGTTTTCGTTGTTTATAAATTTTGAAAACATTTTTGACACCAGGCAGACAAGGTTCGGAAGCATTTACACCGGTACAATTGATAACCCAACCTTCAAAGACATTTATGCGCCGGTTGATGGCTTTGTTATAAACGGGGGCATTAAAATAAAACTATAAAAATAAAACGTTTGTTTATACGGGTATATTTTCTGAGATAAATATGATTACTTACAAGTTTTAGCAATATTATTCAAACTTTTTATTAAAAAAAGCCGCCGGCAATAACCATTTTACGGCTATCGTTTTCTTTCAACGCCGGAAATTATACCGGCAAATGTTTGTAATCCAAATCCTGTAAAAATGCCTTTCAAATCCAACTCCTGCATCTTTGTTGTTGACGATGATGTAATATTCAGAAACCTATATACCCATATCTTAAAAAAACTGGGTTACAACAACATTCATTTATTTGATAACGGGAATGATTGTTTTATGCAACTTGAGGAAACCCCGCCCAATATTGTTTTTCTTGATTACAATATGGATGAGCTTGATGGCATTGATGTACTGAAGCAGCTAAAAAAATTTGATCCGTCTATTACTGTAGTTATTATTTCCGGACAGGATGATATAGAAACCGCTGTTAAGACGCTTCGCCTAGGCGCATTTGATTATGTTACAAAATCTTCTGTAAATGTAGCACGGATAAAAATTTTAATAGAGCGAATAGAAAACCAGTCACAACCTATAAAAACAGAACTGCTTAAAGAAGAATCCTTGTTGAAACGCCTGCTTGAAAAATGGAAGTTGAAAATTTACTGAACTGGTATATCTACTTTCTTTGTTTTCTTTTTAGAAAGTTGCATCTCCCAGTTAATCCCCAATACAAAATACCTGTCGTTTGTAAATGAGTTAAAACTATACAAGGGAAAACTCCAGTTGTTGTAAGAAAACCCAAGCACTACACCCGGATCCTGGAAAGGATTAGTGGCATAAGGCTTTGTATGTTGTACAGCTACTCCTGTAAATATCCAGTCTGCAGGCTGGTACAACAATTCCGACCAGTTATAAAAGAAATTATCTTCTTTTGATGATGAACTGAGAATATATTGCGCCTGGGAAGAAAAACTGAATTTTTTATAACTCAGTTCACTATTTAAACCAATTGCACCGCCTTTAAGCCTGCCGGTTAACAAACCAATCATGGGTGTAAATGAATAGGAGAAATTGTTTTCCTTCGCAAAAACATGACCGGCGTACAATGAAAGCGTATTAATGTCTTCGTAATTATATCTCGCTTCTGCATACCAATGGCTGGCAGTTTCATAGTGTATAACCGGTGAAATAAGTGTTGGGGCGCCGGTGCCGGCATACATAAATGCGTCTGCACCTATTACAGGCTGACAAAAAATTTTACCCGCAGAAAATAAAAAAACAATCATTATTAATATCCTGTACATAGAAGCATGCAGTTACCATGTATAACTGGTACTGCAATTTATACTAACACTGCTGTATCAAAAGATAAAGGGCTGTTTAAGGAGATTGCAATGGAATAAATTCTACAAAAGGCGTTGTGAAACCGGAGAAGTCTTAGAACATTCTTACTAAAATAAACTTAGCTGTGTTTTTTGTTTAACAGGCTTCTTTCTAATTACCGGCAGGCTAACAGGCACAGACAAAGATACCTCGCTGGAAAAAATCTGGTATACACCTGTTGCTTCATATCTTGGTGCATGAATAATTTTTGTTCCGTTGGCCTTTGTGCTAAACATGGTTTCTACCATCTCTGGGTTGTTGTTTTCTTTGGAGAGGTGCGAAAGAAAAATATGGCTCATGAATGGTGGCTTATGCGCAATCATTAGCTCAAGTGCCTGGATATTTGATAAATGCCCGTATTTACCACTGATACGGTTGCGCAGCATTGCGGGATACCTGCTATTTGCCAGCATTACTTCATCATAATTTGTTTCAAGAAATACGGCGTGGCACAACTTAAAATATTGAATTACATTTTTACAGGCTGCACCTATATCTGTGAATACACCAGTAGTAACGCCGTTGCAGGAAATAATAAAGCTATGCGGGTCGATGGCATCATGCCATTTTGGAAATGCTGTTACAGTAAGCGAACCAAATTGCACAGGCACAAAAGGATCGAATGAATGCACCAGTTGCTGATCTAACAAGAAACCACAAGCCCGATAAGTGCGTGGCGTAATATAAACTGGTAGTTGAAATTTCTTTGCAAAAACAGGAATGCCGCTAATATGATCGCCATGTTCGTGAGATACAAATAGGGCTTTAAGTTTGTGGGGATCAAGATCAAGCTTGCACATTCTCTTTTCAATTTCACGGCAACTGATACCCGCATCTACCAATATTGCTTCTTCATTGTTACCGATATAATAACAATTGCCGTTACTGCCAGAATTTAATGAAGCTACAAACAAAGACATGCAGGCAAAATACACATTTAATTGCTAATGGCTCATTTTTCATAAATGATAATTCTTTTTTGGATTTTCATTTTTTGTAGAAAGTGTACGCTTACCTTTTTCACCTTCATAAATATTTTTCATTACGGCAAAAGGTATGAGAAGGGAAATAAAGAAAGCTGCACCTGCATTTCCTATTACTACATTTAAAAACAGTATCGATCCAAATCCTTCGTTTTTTCCCTGGAACTGACCTGGTGAACCTTGCAAATGAAGATGACTTTCAGTTACAGGTTTAAAAATAGAAGGAACCAGGATTAGCAATAATATCAATGTAATTATACAGGCCATAACTATACCGGCAAAAGCAGCTTTGCCACCAATAACTACCAGCCTTATTGTGCCAATATCACTCTGGTGTTGTTTATAAAACCAGGCAATAAAAATTGCTATAACGGTAGCAAATAAAAAATTGCCAATGTATAGTATATAAGTTTCCTGGAACGACATATGCACTATGTACACATAGACTGTTACACAGTAAAGTAATGCCGCAATGAATGAAGCTGTTAATACCTGCCGAAGAAATTTGATTTCCACCATAAACAAAAAATCACAAATAATATACCAGCGCTGGTTAACAAAAAACAGCCAGTATATTATGTTTTACTTTTGGCTCTGTAGAAAGGATGCCACGTTTTACATTAAAGAGAAATTAAGTGGGGAATAAAAACTAGTGATAAGCATATGTCCGGTGAGGAGACCGACCATTGAGATGGAGGCTGAATAAAGGATTGCTGTACAAGAGTGCGACGCAACGGAGATTAATAGTAGTACTGCTGTTGATTAACTAATAAAAAAGAAAATTTAATAATGCCTGATGCTGGATTGACGGCAAATCAGTTCTGGTTTCAATATTTTTTTTCTTGGTTTGCCAGCGTAAGCATCTCCGCTTTTCATTAACTCAAAAAATAATTTAGCAGCTTCTTCGCCCATGGTAACCGTTTGCTGGTTAACAGAAGAGAGAGAAGGCGTAATGTATTCTCCAAACGCTTCATTGGCAAAACCAACAATAGCAATTTCTGATGGCATGGATTTACCTGCCGCTTTAATAGCCTGCATTGCACCAAGCGCAGTAAAATCTTCAACTGCAAAAACGCCATCAGGTTTTTTAGCGCCGTTCAGCAACTGGTTCATACAATCTCTGCCAGATTCTATACTTACTTTTCCATACACAATCAAATCATCGTTTACAGTAATGCGGTTTACATTCAGCGCATCAATATATCCTTTTAATCGCTGGTTAAAAATGCTTACGTGCTGTTGTCCACCAATATGTGCAATGCGTTTGCAACCCTGGTCAATAAGATGTTTGGTAGCAGCAAAAGCGCCGGCATAGTCATCAACCACTACAGAAGATACGCCCAGTTCATCACTTGCACGGTCGAACAACACCAGCGGTATTCCGCGTTTTTTTATTTCCATGTAATGATCAAGGTTCATGGATTCTTTTGAAATAGATGCCAGTACACCATCTACCTGCGATTGTAAAAATGCCTGCACACCTTTCTTCTCATACTCGTAGGTTTCATTAGACTGGTAAATAAGAACATTGTAATTGTTTTCGTTGGCCACTTTTTCTATACCGTGAATAACAGAGCCAAAGAAATTAATTTCAGCACTGGGAATGATAACACCAATGATGTTTGATTTACCCAATCTTAATGAAGAAGCAATTTTATTAGGCTGATAATTTAGTTTCTGCGCCGTTTCTTTTACCAGTTTCTTAGTTTCTTCTTTAATGGCGGGGTGATTGCTTAATGCACGAGATACTGTTGCCGCCGTTATGTTTAACGTTCGGGCAATATCCTGAAGGGTTACTTTAGAAATAGTATCGCTCATGCTGGTTGGTATATTATTTAAAAACAATTTCGGGATTTAGTGATTTTGAGATTTATTCGACAATCCGCTAGCGATAGCTAAATCCGAAAATCACCAAATCTCAAAATCATCAATTACTTTCCGTTCAGTTTCTTAATCAGGTTTACTTCATCTTCACGGTAAGGTGTTCCATCTTTTTTAAAAATATCATGAAACCATTCTATTGGCTGGCTGCCATCTGCAAGCGGTGTATCCCACGCATAAATGGTATTTGTTTTTCCATCTACAAAACCCCAGTTGATAGCAGCAACATTTTCTTTCTTAAGCATTGGCAAAATTGTGGCAAAGCGGCTATTGCGTGTACGGGCCATATACTCTGTGCAAATAAGGGGTTTGCCACTTGCTTTTAAAATAGAAATCACACGCAGGTGCATAGGCAGTTCATTGTAATCGTGATAAGTGATAACATCCGAATTGGCCATTTGAAATATGTTGAGATTAGTAAGGTTCCAATCCCACATGCCTGCACTTACTGGCTGATCAGGATTTACGGCTCTTGCCCACATAAATATTTTTGAAAGCAATGGCAATGATGCATCTCCTTTACCACTGTTGCCGGGTTCATTGTACAAATCCCATAACAAAATGCGTTTATCGTGCGCAAATGTTGTCAATACATCTTTCACATATTTTTCCAGGCCGGGAAAATTATTTGTATCTGCAGATGCCGGCTGACCGGGATCCTGTACCCAACCAGAATTGTGAATGCCTGTTTTAGGAGCAGGCTGCAGTCCTTCTTTTGGTTCTTTGTTCCAGCAATCATCAAAGAAAACAAAAAGCGGTTGTATGTGATGTTTATCTGCAATGGTTAAAAACTGATCTACTCTTTTCTTAAAGCCTTCCGGATCCTGCTTCCATGCCAGTGAGTGCAAGAACACCCGCATTGTATTAAAGCCAATGCTTTCTGCCCAACCAAGTTCTTTATCAATTGTTGCAGCATCAAAAGTAGCAGCCTGCCACATTTCTAACTGGTTGATGGCAGTAGCCGGAATATAGTTTGCACCGGTAAGCCATTTGTGCGTTGCATACCATGCATTTGCTTTTTCTGCGCTCCATACTTTACCGGGCTGCGGCGTTTCTACAACTGCTTTTTTATTTTTCTGTGCATATACGCTGCCGGTAGTAATAATCAACAGAAAAAAGAAAAATGATTTGATGATTGGGTTCATTTTGTTTTTATTGATGGGTGAATATTGTTTTTGTTCAATCAAAATAATTTTGATTCGCTATAATATTTTTTTTTGCCGGGCGTACTAGCTACTAGCTATTAGCTGTTAGCTTTTTTGCTTCTCATTTTCACATTCACCATACCTCCACATTTTCACATTTAGCATGGCGAAGGGCTACACCCATCGCTGGTATGTATCGCCCTTACAGGGCTGTTTTTCATTTCCACATTTTCACATTCACCACACTTCCACATTTTCACATTTAGCATCGCGAAGGGCTACACCCATCGCTGGTATGTATCGCCCTTACAGGGCTGTTTTTCATTTCCACATTTTCACATTTACCACACTTCCACATTTTCACATTTAGCATCGCGAAGGGCTACACCCATCGCTGGTATGCATCGCCCTTACAGGGCTGTTTTTCATTTCCACCTTTTCACATTTACCACACTTCCACATTTTCACATTTACTACACTTCCACATTTTCACATTTCGCATGGCGAAGGATTACACCCATCGCTGGTATGCATCGCCCTTACAGGGCTGTTTTTCATTTCCACATTTTCACATTCACCACACTTCCACATTTTCCCTTATTGAATTTTCTTCAATTTCATCTCCAACATTTTTATAAAATATCCACCTACTACACTACGTGCCTGGAAGCCTACCATTTTTCCATTGGTGGTTTCGTGCCAATCGCTAAGCGGCACTCTTGTATTTGTTTCAGAAGCGTATTTATACACCGGATTTACCAATGCCTGAAAATCGTTGTCGTTGTTTGCAAGAACAGATGTCCATATAATCCAGTCAGACTTGGTATAGGTTTTCCTGCTATCCAGCGGCAGGCCAAATTCATTTTGTTTCGTAAGATAAAACTTTACTTCTTTCTCGTATACTTCTTTCCTGAACAAATCAAGACCAAGTACTTTATCCCATACAATATTGTATTTCTGGCTCCATGTTCCGTTCTTGTCAAATGTAAGTGCATAATGATCGCCTTCATCGCACATGGTTTCCCAACGTGCAGCCATATCTTTTGCAATGGCATGGTATTTTGCAGCAGTTGCTTTATCGCCCATCATATCTGCCATCATTGCATAACAACCAATACCCACAATAGCTTTTGCAGAAAGGTTTGCGTTGCGTGCAAGATGCCCGGCAAAATCATCGGTGCACAATTGATTGGCAGGATCAAAACCTTCTTTCACTAAATAATCTGTCCATGCAGTTAATGTTGCCCAATGTTTCTTTGCATAATCAGCATTGCCTTCTGCTTTTGCAATAGCACCTGCAAGAATCGTCATATTACCCGATTCTTCCACTGGCATTCCTTCACCGTAAGTTTGTCCGTTTGCTAAAGGATAAGTTCCAAGATCATGTGCTGCAAATGGTTTGTTCCATTTACCAGTTTCGCTGTAATAGAAAATGCCATTCAGCATTCCCTTCAGCAGTTCGGGGTTATAAAAAAGGTACATTGGTGCTGAAGGATAGGTAACATCAACTGTGTTGATTGATCCGTTACTGTAATTTTCTTTAGACAGAAAAAGTATTTCGCCTTGCGGGCTTTTTAAAAGCTTATGTGCGGCTATGCTTTGACGGTAGGCCAGCTCACACAACTTCGCATATTTTTCTCCTCCGGCTTTTACTGCATCTGCATGCATTTGTTGATTAAAGGTCTCGCATTTCTTCAGTATAGCCGAATAATTGGTTGCCGCGTCGGCCAGTTCCTGTTCTATAGTTGCACCGGGTTTTAGTTTCCACCATGCTTTCAGGTTTTCTTTAAAAAACTGAATGGAATACAAATCATCGTAGCCAATTAAAAAAAGTTGTTCTTTGCCCGATGCATTTACCTTACCTAAATTCACAATGCTATTTAATGAAAGATGTTTACCATCCAAAGTGTTTGCAGTTGGCTGTGTAAATGATTGTGCCAAACTGCGTGGTGCAGATACAGATTGCTGCACCCTTGCTGCAGATGGAACTGCCACATACATATAACCCCAGTCAATTCTTAAATCATCTCCCTTTTTTTGTAAAACAGGCTGTTCAACAGTTCCTGCTTTTAGAATTGAAAGCCCTTTGCTATTATACTTTTCTGCTTTTATTTGTTGTACAGGTGTATTAACAGCAATATCTGTAGAAGCGCCAAAATACAATTGCACATCATGTGCAGCCCCATCGTTAGATTTTACTGCTGCATTTATATAAGTAACTGGTCTCGACATCAAATTCAAATCATCTGTTAGCAATGGAGAAGTAAATGTGAGGGTAAGATCTGTTTTGCCGCAGGTAAAATTGTAAATGGTTTGTGTAGCATTGATGGTTACAGATTTTTGCTCAGCAGTTTTTACTGATGCTTCATTTGCAATTGGTGGCTCTTCTACAAAACCTGCATCCAGTTTTGCGCCGCCAGCCGTATTCTCTACATGAATGGCCAGCACATTTTTTCCTTTTTTGAATTGCTTCTTTACTTCTTCGCTCACTGGCAGGTAGAGATATTTGCCTGTCCAGCCAATTTGTTTATAGATCATTGTTCCGTTGAGGTACACTTCCACATTATCATCGTGCTGCAGTTTCAGGAACAATTTATCGTAGGCAGTATTGCTAAGTGTAAATGTTCTGCGCACCCAGATGTCTTTGGTTAGCCACATGGTTTTATCAACCGATTTATTATCGCCAAATGGCGCAATCCCTTTTTTCCATTGGCTGTCATTAAAAGAAAAACTGTTCCAGTCATCAGCAGGTTTTGTTTCTGTATAAGCAGCTGCATAATTTGTTTCATCGCCTGCAGGCACAATTGTTTTGAATGTTTTTTCTTTATCGCCTAAAAAACGATAAACAACACCATCAACTTTTGCAAGACCAAGCAGCGATTGATTGGTACCTGTCCAGTGTTTGGTGCATGAAGCTGTTAACTGATCTGTTGTTGACCAAATACTGAAATATGGATCATGTGTTATCAATGGATAAGCCGGCGCCCTGAATTCCTGCGCAGCTACAACACTGTAAACGATTACACAAACAATGCTAACAAAAAACTTTTTCATCGTCTTAATATTTTATATCGTTAATTATTCTGCAGGAACAGGAATGACTGTTCCCTCTTTTACAGGTATTCCAAAGTTGGGCGTGCCGTCTTTATTCCAGGTAAATTTTTGTGCACGTGGCGATCTTTTTACACCGCATCCGTCACCCGGATTACTATTGGCATGGTATAATATCCAGTTCTCTTTTCCATTGGGCGATACAAAAAAAGAATTATGCCCGGTTGCATACACGCCATTTTCTGCTGATTGTTTAAAAACAGGCTGTGTTGCCTTTTCCCATTTGGTTGAATCGAGCAAATTTCCACCTTCAAAACGCAATAAGCCGAGTGCATAGAAATCCGTCCAGCAGGCACTTGCGGAGTACACTATAAACAGGTCATTGGCATGAACAAGTGCTTGCGGCCCTTCGTTTACATTAATGTGTGGCGGGGTTTCATTTTTAAGATCGCCAATTTTCTCCCAATCGTAAAAAGGCTTACTAATGCGTACCCGCTGGCTTTCTATAGTCCATGGGTTTTTCATTTTGGCGATATAGATATCCTGCTCTCCATTTACATCTCCTTCCCAACCCGACCAAACCATATACAATTGCTTTTTGTATTCAAACACATCACCATCAATCGCCCATTTATCGGTTGCATCTGTTACTTTTCCTTTCATTATCCATTCTCCTTTCATAGGATCAGCAGAAGCATTTTCAAGCACATACATTCTATGGGTTTTATTATTGCCACCATCTGCTGCAAAGTAGGCATACCATTTTCCCTGGAGGAATAAAATTTCCGGTGCCCATAAATCTTTTGAATAGTCTGTACCAGGCGGCGGCGTATAAATGGTTATATGCTCTGCCGTTTTTAAATCGGCCAGGCTTTTTGTTTTCCAGAGGCCAATGCGGTTTGCCAATGTATGCGTATAGTAATAATAACCATCTTTATAAAAAGAATATGGATCCGGACCCGATGGAAGCAAGGGGTTAGTAAATGTATTTGGCGTTTGCGACATTAATAAAATGCCACAATGCATTAAGATGATAAAACAATAAAAAGTTTTCTTCATAAACTTATTACACAAGCGATGTTATCAAATAAGCAACAAACGTTCCTACGGAACGTAAATCCTTTTCAATTTACTTCTACCCACCAAATGTTCCTATGGAGCATATATACCTCCCAGCAAAATTTATTCTGCCGCTAAAACATCTTTGCATTACTCAACTATTGTGATGAACAACATTAGTTCGCTATTCAGCGCTTCAAACTATTAAACTTCATAACTTCTTCCTAAGCCCAATCAACAGTTAACATATTATCAGCTATACAATTCTTTTATGCATCGACTATAGACTCTAAACTACTCCACTACCGGAAATGCTGAAACCCTCAACCTCGCCCCACCCATTGGCACTAATGTTAACTCAACTGTTTTCTCTTCGGTATGTACCGGGCTTTGTGGCAACACTCCGCATAAGCCGTATTGATCAATTGTCCACGATGGTATTTGTTTTCCCTTAACCGTAAGCGTTAGTGGTGCAGCGCTGTTTACGAAAGGGTTATCATCTTTGGGCCAAGCATTTTTTGTTATTGTAAACGATTGCAAAACTGCGCCCTTGTTTAGCAACAACCCGTAATTCCATGCAGAAGCAGGAGTAATTTCATAAGAAGGCCATTTGCCAGCATCTGCATTCTCCTGCCATTTAGCATCACCTTGTGCATTTTCCCTGCTGTTTTTTTCTGTGTAGGTTTCTTTTATATAGAGTGAAAAAGAAAGCGGGCCATAGTTAACGCTCACACTGTTTTTATTGGCAGTCCATTCCCTTAAAGATAGTTCCATTGGTAGTTCAAGCTTTACAGTTGAGCCGTTCTTCCATGTTCCATTAAGCAAAATATAACTGCTTTGTACAGCCGAAGTTTTAATTTTCTTACCATCTACATACACAGCTGGCTTTTTACACCAACCCGGAATGCGCAGATATAGCGGAAAAGAAACCGGGTGTGCGGTACTGATGGTAAAACCAATAGATTCTTCAAACGGATATTTTGTTTTTTCTGCAATGGTAATATTACTTCCATCTCCTGCTTTAGCAGTTACCGTTCCTTCAGTATAAAATTGTGCAGCTAGTCCGTTATCAGGCGTAGCCATCCAGCAATTCTCTGCATAATATACCCAGCCCGCAGCATGGTTGTGCTGACAACAGCGGCTGCTAAAAGGGTTCATCATTAAAAATGGCCCTGCATTATCTATACCGGGCGAATGATTTTTTGCATCGCTTACTGCCATATTGGGTGCGGTTAAATAACGCAATGCTTTATAATCGGGCATAAACGCCGCAGGAAAAGTATTGAAAGCAACATCTTCACAATTATCTGCCCATAAATTATCCCCGGTAAAACGAAGCAACATCTGGTCGCTGGTCATTTGTTCTACCATACCGCATGTTTCTACTGCCTGTCGCGGATCATCATAGCCTTTGCGAGAATTTTCATCTCCACCCCACATACCGCCGGGCACCTGGCCGTAAATTTTTCTTATCAGTTTATAATTGTTATACGTAGCATCGCGGTCATCATTGTTTTTACTTTGCAGCCAGTATGTAGCTGGTTCGCGAAAGCACTGTGCAATATTTACATTGTGCCAGTTGGGCAAATTATCTGCCTGGCGCCAGTTTGCTGTGTTACGATCTATCTTTGTAGCCAGATCAAGCAACCACTTTTCCCCGGTACGATTATACAGCCAGTATACACTGTATAAGTTATCGCCTCCCCTGCTTTTTTCCCAATAGTCTTCAAGAAAATTATCATCGGGTATCGTCAGTTCCCATTTAAAATATTTGCTCATAAATGCAAGTACCCTTTTATCGTTACTGTATTCATAGTAAGACTGAAGGCACCATAACATTGGCATGTTTGTCCATAAATCTCTATTACCTTTTGGCATTGCCAGGGGGCCAAAATCACCATTATCTCGCTGGTTGTTTAAAACAAATTCAATCCATGATCTTGCTTCATTAATCATGCTCTTATCACCAAGCATATACCCAATGTTTGCATAACCCTTTAACCAGTAGGGCAATTCTTCCCAACCATATTTTCCTTTGCCTTCTTTATTCAGCCATGCATTGTCTTTTTTGGTAAGCCATACACTAATTTCTCCCAAATGACCAGTAAGGCCATCTCGCTGAAGCTCCAATTGCTTTTTTAACCAGCCGCCGGGTTTAAATGCAGTAACAGGAAGCTTGGTAAAATATTCATTGCGCAAAGGCGCCCTGCTGGCAGTATAATATTTATTAGAAGCAGTATTGCTAAGGTTTGCTGCGGGTACAGCAGTTGCTGTTATTGATTGCGCCTGTACGGAGTTTGTAAAAAGCATAAGTAACAGGCATGCTTTGCCAATCTTTTTCAATATAGCTGGTGCAATCATTGGTTGGTCATTTTTAGTACTTAGTATTTAGACGTTTCAATCCAAGAGTCTATTACTAAATCATTTTTCACCGATTGTCTGTATACTAGATACGAGATACTTTATACTCAATATTCAATACTATTTTGTCAAATGTAGGAAGCCATAAGGTTTAAAAACAATTTTTCTGTATTTTTTTGAAACTACTTGTAATCTTTCTTCGCTAACTTAGTAACCCTCTAAAATAGCTATCATGCTTAAACTTTATTCACTCTTGTTAGCCGCTTTTGTGATTTGCCATATCACCTACGCCCAAACCAAGACCGGGCATATTGAAAAAACCGACGCCGCCTTGGATGCGCTTATAGATAAAGATGCCAAAGTAGAAATTATTGCAGAAGGCTTCGACTGGTGCGAAGGCCCTGTTTGGGTAGAACAGCAAAAAATGTTGCTGTTTTCTGATGTGCCTCAAAATATTATTTACAAATGGACGGCAGCAAAAGGAAAGGAAGTTTTTCTTACACCTTCCGGTTATACCGGCACCATTCCAAGAGGTGGAGAAAAGGGTTCTAACGGATTGATACTTTCAAAAGATGGCAAGCTGGTTATTTGTATGGATGGCGACAGGCGTGTTGCTTTATTAAATGCAGATCTTAAAAACCCTACACCGGTTTTTACAACCATCACCGATAATTACAAGGGCAAAAAATTCAACAGTCCTAATGATATGGCTTATAACAGTAATGGCGATTTGCTTTTTACTGATCCACCCTATGGCCTTGAAAAAAACATGGATGATCCCTTAAAAGAAATACCTTACCAGGGTGTGTATAAAATAAAAAAATCGGGCGGACTAGTCTTATTGCTCGATACCATTACAAGGCCAAATGGTATTGGCATAACGCCAGATCAGAAAACGCTTATCATTGCCAATTCAGATCCTGCAAAACCTTATTGGTACGCTTATGATTTTGGTGCAGGTGACAAACTCATTAACCCAAGAATTTTTTATGATGCCACTGAAGCGGCGAAAAAAGAACCCGGCATGCCCGATGGTTTGAAAATTGATAAGAAGGGAAATGTTTTTGCTACCGGCCCCGGTGGTGTTTGGATTTTTAACAGAACAGGCAAGTTGCTGGGTAAAATAAAATTCGACGGACTTGTTTCTAACTGCGCTTTTTCTGCAGATGAAAAAACATTGTACATGACCGCAGATATGTATGTGCTGAAGATTAGGTTGAGAAAATAGTTAGCGATTAGTTGAGGGGTTGATTTGTTGATGAGGTCGATCAGTTATTAATTAATTGATTATAGTTTCTTTTATAACCCGCGCCTTTAGGCCCGGGGATTTTTGTAATTAAAATAATTGGCTTAGCCGAATGATTTGGCTAAAGCCGTAACTCGCTGCATTATAATCCCCAGCCTAAAGGCCGGGGTTAATTAAATAAGTGGCCGATTAGTTGAATAAATTATTAGAGATAAAAGATGACTGCTTGAAAATTAAGAAAGCTCAACGCTTTGATAACCCCGCGCCTTTAGCCGGGGTTAATTAAATAAGTGGCTGATTAGTTGAATGAATTATTAGAGATAAAAGATGACTGCTTGAAAATTCAAAAAGCTACAACCCTTTGATAACCCCGCGCCTTTAGGCCGGGGCTTTTGCAATTACAGCAATTGGCTTTATCCAAATAATTTGCAACCGACGATGACGATGCTTTCTAATAATCGCTGATACCAGCATAAAACGTTCCTATGCAACGCAAAACATTTGAATTGTTTTTTACCCTCAAAATGCTTTTACAGGGCATAGCGCAATTTTTCTATTGAGCTTAGCCTAATAATTTGGCTAAAGCCGTAAATCGCTTATACTATATGCCCCAGCCTGAAGGCTGGGGTTAATTATGCGATCCAATATGCCCCGTAGGGGCATATGATGGATAGGAAAACAATAGGGATATGCTTTGCGTGCCGTAGGTACGCTTGTTGCGCCGGTTTGCTTTATCATCAAGCTATTACAGAAGCATGAACCCATACTTTAAACATACACTCTCCTGTATATCGCTAATTGGCCTTTTACAGTTGCGGTCACGCCATCTTCGGTAGCAACTTTTACATTTGCATTAAGCAATGATAATGCAAGAGAATAATTAGCAATTAGTTTTTGCCCGCCTGCTATTGTAATTCCTTCAATATCTTTTTTGAACAACTGGTTTAATTCTGTTCCAATCAACAAACCACTCAGGTAAAAATAGTTGGCGGTTTTGCTGCACTTCTTAAACAACTGGTTGGTACGAACCATAAAACTGCTGTGCAATAAATTTTCGCTTTTGCTTTCTTTTATTCCCTGTGCAAAAGCGTTTTTATTTTCAGGTTCATCAATATTTCCATCTGCAGCTATGCTATCTGCCAGTATGCTTTTATTGGCAAGCAATTCAAAAAACTCGCCCGACATATAGGTTTCGACAGTTGTTGCCCTGCCATTTAAAACACTGATATGCTTTGAATGCGTTCCCGGAAAAATAAAAACATGCTTTGCAGAAGCATTATTATTTACACAGCCTATCAATTGGGTTTCTTCACCCCTCATTACATCTGTGCCATTTGTTGCACCAGAAATGAGAATAATATCGTTTGGAAATTTTTCAGCCCTCTCTATTTTTTTTATTTGCAAATCTTCACCACTAACCGCAAAGGGCATAGGCGTATAAGGAAGCTCGAACATGCCTATAGAAGAGGAAGCCATACCAGATATAATAATGGGCAAATCTTTTACAGGTGTACCCGTTGCTTCTGCAAGCTTTTGTATTTGTATTGAAAGCGAAGAAAGAAAAAAATTTAACCGATTGCTTTCGTCTTTTGCACTTGCTTTCCATTGGGCATAGGTAGAAGCAATGCCTTCAGCAGTATGTTGCTGATAGATGATATTTCCATTAGCAGCATCAACAAGACTTAACCTGAAAGAAGATGTTCCCCAATCGCAACTTAAAAATTGTTTACTCATTACCGGAAAAGCCGTTTACATTTAATTTAAAAAATATTCTATACGCCTTCTGTTGCTGCCTGTACAACCGTTGAACGAAATGCGACGCAACGAAGTTGCTATGAAAATATGTCGCTGGTATCAAACCCTCTTTTCTACATAACTACATTATATGCTAATGGCCGATACAAATGCCGCTGCATTTGCGGCAAGTTTTTTAAGATAAGCATCGTTTACTTTTTCTTTACTATCTACCAGCGCAGTTCCAATACCAAAAGCAACGCCACCTGCCTGCATAAACGCAAGAATGTTAGAAAGGTTTACACCGCCAGTTGGCATTAATGGTATATGAGAAAGCGGGCCCCGTAAATCTTTTATATACTGCGGACTACTGGCCGGAAATACTTTTACAATGTCTGCACCTGCAGCATGCGCTTTTACAATTTCTGTAGCAGTATAAGCACCAGGTATGCTAACTGCATTATGCTTTTTTGTAGTGGTAATTGTATCAACATCCAAGGAAGGGGAAATAATAAATTGTGCGCCGGCATCAATGGCTTTTATTGCATCGGCGGCGCTTAATACAGTACCCGCACCGGTTAGCATACTGTTATTAAAAACCGTAGCTGTATTTTTTATTACCTGCAATGCGTTGTCGGAATTAAGCGTAATCTCTACAGCTCTTACACCGCCATCGTGCAATGCATGTACAATATCAATTACATCATCGGGGCGGGCACCACGGATGATAGCAACAATTTTATGTTGTTTAAGTAGATCGTTTATATTCATATACCGGTATTAAAAAACCGGTTGGTAAGATAGTTATTTTCTTCTTGAGATATTGCTTACAACAACAATGGATTTAATGCCGATGCAGCATAAGAGCCGGGTGTTAATCCGCCTAACCATCTTTTCCTGTCTGCCTCCTGGTGTTCGTTTTTTGGTTTGGTAACGGTAGCACCATCTGCAAAATATATAATGGTCATTACTTCCCTTGTAACTTTAGATGCGTTGCCCGGTGCATTGTGCAATGTCCATCCATAATGCCAGGTAGCATCCCCGGCCTGCATAGATTGTGCACGGGTAATGGCAAAGCCTTTGTCTTTTATATGCTTTTCCAGCAAAGCTTCAGATTCATCAGAAATAGCCACGTTCTCTACAAAACCACCTGTGTGAGATTGCGAAGCAAAAGTGAGCATACCCATATCTTCATCAATATCTATCAATGGCATCCACATGGTAACAGTATTGGTGGTGCTTAATGGCCAGTAATACTGATCCTGGTGCCAGGGCGTAAAGCCGCCACCTGCTTCTTTGTACAAAGCCTGGTCGTGGTACAACCGAACATTTTCTACTCCCAAAAGATCTGCTGCTATTTTTGCAAATCGTTTTGCCAATGTATATTTTCTTACGTCTTCATCTACCTCCCACAAATTCATAACCTGCAAAAAAGCTTTGCCATAGGTATCACGTTCTTCCATCTTTCTTTTTTCTGTATTGAACTTGTATGCAGCTTCATTAATAACACCGCGGTATACACCCGCTTCTTCTTTTGATAATACATTCTTTATAAGCGTATGCCCGTTTTTACGGAATGCCTGTTCCTGGAGAGGATCGATAGTAATAAAATTGTCCAATGCGGGTAACAATGCTGTTTTGTTCATAATGGCGGTTTATTTAAGCATCAAACTAAGTCTATAGCTGCGGGATAAAAAATGCCAAAATTGGCTAAATTGTGGAGTATTTTATCCCAAAGAGGTTAAATTCAATCTTAAAAAGCTAAAATTATCAATATTGAAAGCTTCGTTTGAATCGATACAGCCATCGAACCATACTTCTTTTATTAGCCGTTATTTTGAAGAAGAAAGTTTTTCTGCGCCTTATCATTTTCACCCTGAGTATGAGCTAACGCTGATTATAAAAGGCTCTGGCAAACGTTACACCGGCACACATATGAATGATTTTGCCGAAGGCGATCTTGTATTGCTTGGCAGCAACCTCCCCCATTGCTGGAAATCCAATCCTGTAAATGATGGATCAAAATCTATTTCAATAGTTATTCATTTTCAAAAAGACTTTTTAGGAAAAGATTTTTTTCTTGCACCAGAAATGAAACGTATCCTTCATTTGCTCAACAATAGTCAATACGGTATACAGTTTACCGGCAATACCATTTTAATTCAGCATAAGATGAAAGATTTGTTACATGAGCAGGATGCATTTAAAAAACTTTTTTTAATGCTTGATGTGCTAAATGAACTTTCTGCCAGCAGAGAATATACTTTACTTGAAAAACAAAATACCCAAACCGCTTTTCCTTTTAATGAAAAAGAAAGAATACATACAGCTATGGGATATATTGTAGACAATTTTAAAAATAATATTTCGCTAAAAGTTGTTGCTGCGCTGGTTAATATGACGCCTGAAGCTTTCTGCAAATATTTTAAAAAAATAAGCAGGAAAACTTTTATTGAAGTGGTGAACGATTACCGCATAGATTTTGCAATTGGCCAGCTCATAAATACAGAAAAATCTATTGTACAAATTGGGTTTGATAGCGGGTTTAACGATATCTCCAATTTCTATAAAACTTTTAAACACCGTACAAAGCTCAGCCCTCTTGGTTATCGAAAAAATTTTGTAAGCCAGGTAAAATAATTTTTTAATTACGCCTGTACAAACCTGTATATTTTTTCTTTGATGGCATTTACATTAAATGGCTTGCGTACATAATCGTCTGCACCACATGTTTGGGCAATATAATCAATGTTATCGTTTGCAGAAATCATTATAACGGGAATGGTTGATGTTTTATCATATTCTTTCAGCTTCTTGCAAATATCTCCGCCAGATATTCCATCCATCGTTATATCAAGAAGTATAATATCCGGATGACCATCTACGGCCATTTGCATAATCCCATTGCCATTAAGGGAAAGTTGAACATCAAATCCAGCTTGCTGCAACTGCATTTTCACCAGTTGCAGCAAGTCATTATCGTCGTCGGCCACCAGTACTATCTTCTTTTGAGTGTTTACATTCCTTTCATTCATACGATAAAATTAAAAGTTATACCTGCAGTATATCAATAATAAAGCCATAGCATACTAGAGGGAATTTTCACAACAGGATTATCACAAATGATGACGGTCATCACCGTTTCAGCTTTAAATCAAACTGGGCAGCCGTATTATATCTTTTTTAGTTGATTACATGGAGAGAACTGAGAGTAAAATATTCCACAAAAAGTTTGGAAAAAATTACATGAAGCTGTTGGCTTGGGTTTGTTGTACCTATGGCTAAGAACCGGGTTGGGACTGTTGCGCAGCCGTTTTCCAGGTATAAATTCTTTTTATTGATGTATTCTTTTTTAGCTTCTCAATACCATCATTTGTTATTTTGGTTTCATTAAGATTTACTGCTTCCAGATGGGTTAATGAAACCAGCTGTTCAGTTATATTATCGGAAACAGCATTATCATCAAGTCTTAATTTTTCAATATTGGTAAAAGCATGCAGGAAATCGAGATCTTTATCAGTAAAACTATTGCCAGAAAGGTTTAGCCAAACAATATTTTTTGCAATAAGCTTCAGATCTTCTTTTAGATCGGTTATTTTTTTTCCTGAACCTGCAGGTAAAGTCACATCGAGCATAACCGGTTTTTGTAGCATATACCTAACCGTTAGCCCATTGTTTCGAAGCCTTTCAATTACTGCTTTATCTGCTGTTGGTGGAATATCAGGATTAACTTGCTGTCCAATTGCACTGGAATCATTGTCTGGTAAAGTTTTGCTTAAGCCGAGATAAAGCGCTATCCTGGGTTTAATTGTTGCACTGTCTTTAAACGCAGCAATTGATTTTCCTTCCGTAGCATTTGCTTTTTCAATCCACCAGCGTATAATTTCCACTTCGTTTTTCGTCAGTGGCGTTTTACCATCTGCCGGCATGTATTCTTCATTATCCGGATCTAGTGTTATTCTTTTAAACAATTCACTTTCTGATAATTTGCCGGGCGTTATTGCTGCCCCGTGTTTGCCGCCTTTTAATAGCGCCGCCAATGTTTTTACTGATAATTTTCCTTTTAGCTTTCCAGCCTGATGACATTGACCACAGCGACTTATCAACATAGGTTGTACAACGTCTTCAAAAATCATAGCGTTCTCAACATTGGATGGCCGCGGCCTTTTTTCTTCTGTTAGTGTTTCTATAGAAAGATAATTGCTGCCATGCGTAAGCGTTCCGCCCTGGTGGCCGGCATAACTTACCAGCAATACTAACGCAATAAATAAAACAGAAAACAATTTACGCGGAACCTTAAGCAACAACTTTCCTTTATTTGTAGTAATAAAAAATAACAGCCCCGCAACAAGCGTAAGCACAATACCCGAAACCATATGGATATTCAATGTATCTTCATCGTACCCACCGGCTAACGATAATATATAACCTAAAATACAGGCGGCAAATGCTGCAATAAATCCTGCAAATAAAGTAAAAGATACAGCAGGTTTCAGGTAGGCATATTTGCTATGATAAGAAAGCAGATCAAAAATCATAGCCAGCAATAAAAAGCCAATGGGCAAATGCACTACCAAAGGATGCAAATGCCCTAAAAAACCAGGAATATCAAGAAGAATTATTTTATGCACGTTTAATAAAAAGTTTGATTGCTGTTCTCCAGCATTTGTTCTTTGGTGATCATTGTTGTGTCACTCACTTGTACTACAAATCTTTGTTGATCTTTTACATAGAGGAAAAGGAGTTTTTCGCAGAGCAGGAGCCGTTTTCATCCTATTCAACCCACTAATCCTGTAAATCATGGTTCAGACAATCTTAAAAATCTGCTCAATCTGCGTTCTATTGTCTTAACGCCGTGGTTGGTGCCCCCACCGACCAATAAAGCTTAAAGCAATCACGATAAAACACCCTTCACTACTTTACCATGCACATCGGTTAACCGAAATCTTCTCCCTTGAAATTTATACACTAGTCTTTCATGATCAATTCCCATAAGGTGCATCAGCGTTGCCTGGAAATCGTGCACATGCACGGGGTCTTTAATAATATTGTAACTGAAATCATCGGTTTCACCATAAGTAGTTCCGGCCTGCACACCTGCACCTGCCATCCACATGGTAAAGCAACGGGGATGATGATCCCGGCCATAATCATCCGCAGTTAATTTTCCCTGCGAGTAAACAGTACGTCCAAATTCACCACCCCAAACTACCAATGTATCTTCCAGCAGCCCTCTTCTTTTTAAATCTTTTATTAGCGCTGCTGTAGCCTGGTCAGTTACTTTGCATTGTTCTGTTATTCCTTTTGGCAAACCTCCATGCTGATCCCAACCCTGGTGGTACAACTGAACAAACTTTACATCTTTCTCCAGTAATTTTCTTGCCAATATACAATTTGCTGCATACGTTCCCGGGTCGCGGCTACCGGGGCCATACATATCAAACACATCATCCGGCTCTTTTGATATATCCATAACTTCAGGAACAGATGTCTGCATGCGGTATGCCATTTCGTATTGCGCAATGCGGGCCTCTACTTCAGGATCGCCATAAGCTTCATTCTGCAATTGATTTAGTTTGGTAAGATAGTCAAGCATTTCTTTTCTATCTGCTCCATCATATCCATCTGGGTTATTGAGGAACAACACAGGATCTTTCCCTGACCTGAATTGAACGCCCTGGTATTTGGATGGTAAAAATCCATTGCCCCATAACCTTGCATACAATGGCTGATCCTTCTGTCCGTTTTTAGAAACCAGCACAATAAACGAAGGAAGATTTTTATTGTCAGATCCCAAACCATAACTAAGCCATGAACCAATAGAAGGCCGGCCTGGCAACTGGCTGCCCGTTTGAAAAAATGTAATGGCAGGATCATGGTTAATCGCTTCCGAATACAAAGATTTTACAATGCACAAATCGTCTACTACTTCTGCTGTATGTGGCAATAATTCGCTCACCCATGTTTTGTTTTTTCCAAACTGGTTAAATTTAAAAATAGAAGGTGCTATTGGTAAAATGCTCTGGCTGGCACTCATGCCCGTAAGCCGCTGGCCTTTGCGAACAGAATCTGGCAAAGCCTGACCCATCATATTGGCAAGACCAGGTTTGTAATCAAATGTTTCAAATTGCGATGGCCCGCCGCTCATAAACAAATACACTATTCTTTTTGCTTTAGGCGCAAAATGAGGAATGGCACGCAGCATTTCTTCTTCAAAATTTGCTGTGTTATTTTCTGTCAATGGCTTGTTGGTGTTTCCAAAAAGATGATGAACACCCAACAGTGATCCTGTGGCCAATGCACCCAGGCCCAAAGAAGTTCTGATTAGAAAATTACGCCTGTCGAGGCGCTTGTTCAGCTTTTCAAAATCTTCTGTGTGCAACCTGAAACCTTCATTGTGATGATGTGACATACATTATCGTTTTGTTAAACAGGCATCTGAATTTAATATAGTACTGGCAACAACCGCATTAGCAGCTACCTGTAATGAATCAATATTTTTGGCAATTGTATACTCACCAGCATGCAGCCATCCCCTAGCTTTTGCCGGTTGTTCTTTAAATTTCTTTTCTTCTGTTTGCTGAAGCGCCATTAGCAGATCAATTTCTTTTTGCGAAGGCGATCTTGCTGTAAGTTTTCTGTAAGCAGTAATAACTGCTTCACGTTTATCGTTTGTGCGGAGCATTTGTTCTCCTATAGCTTTAGCAGTTTCTGTAAATGTGGGATCGTTTAATGTAACCAACGCCTGCAATGGCGTGTTTGTTTTTTGCCTTCTTACCACACAATAACTTCTTGAAACGCCATCGAAAGTGGCCAAAGTAGGATTGGGTACCGATCGTTTTACAATTACGTACAGGCTTCTCCGGTATACAGCATCGCCAGAATCGCGGGTGTAACTTGTATTATTGATTTCCCAAAGCCCATCAGGCTGATATGGCTTAACACTTTTACCACCGATTTTTTTATTTAACAACCCACTTGCCTGTAAAGCATTGTCGCGGATCATTTCTGCAGACATCCTGCCTGAAGGCCCGCGAGCCAGCAACCTGTTCTCCGGATCTTTTTCCATTAGATCTTTTGAAGCCTGTGATGCCTGCCTGTATGCAGCAGACATTACAATCAGCTTATTCAGTTTCTTTATATCCCAACCAGATTCCCTAAAAGAAACTGCTAACCAATCCAGCAATTGCGGATGACTTGGCATCTCACCCTGGTTGCCAAAATCTTCAGCTGTTTTTACAAGACCAGTTCCAAAAAAATTCTGCCACAGCCTGTTCACTTCTACCCTTGCAGTTAAAGGATGATTTTCATTGGTAAGCCATTGCGCAAGCCCATACCTGTTCTTTGGAAAATTTGCAGGAAAAGGTAATATTGCAGCAGGTGTATTGGGAAAAACTTCATCGCCCGGCATATTGTAATTGCCACGCTGAAGCACATACGTTTTTTTGGGCGTTGTCATTTCCTGCATCACCATCAACTCCTGCACATTAGCCGTAGAGTCAGACAATTCATGCCGCAAACCCTGTAATTTCTTTTCTTCTCTTTGTAACACCGGGTTAATTGCAGAGAGATAATATGCTTTTAGGGCGGTTGTAGTTTCTTCAGTCAAATTTGTTCCAACAATATTTGCCCAGGAAGTTTTACCAGCCAGTATGCCTGCCTCAAAAGCAGTAAGTGCACGGTTATAAACAACTATATCATCAGCCTTACCTCCTTTAAAACCAGATCCGCGCCACCAACCCCCTATTTGCAAGCCGGGTTCTGTTTTGCCACCAAACATAATGTCCTTCTGCAGTTGATCCATTGTTGTCTCCATGTTCATTATACTACCGTTAAGGTATAACCGTAAACCTTCTGCTTTAGAAGAACCATCGTAAGTAATGGTAAGTTGTATCCATTCATCCCGTGGTACATCAGCCGTTGATATTTTGGTAATGGCATTAGAAGGAGCTGTATGCGCCATATTCAATTCAAACCTGTTGTTTCTTATCATCAAATGATAACCCCGGTAATTGTACAACCGCTCTGCATTGCCCTTGTGCAGTATTACAGCTTCTTTTAAATTTTGTGGAATATTTATCCAAACACCGATGCTAAACGGATCAGATTTACTGAACACACCGGCTTGTCCAAGATCCAGCCACGTATCACCAGTAAGTACAAGTGCCTTTCCATTGTTATGTGTTTCAAAAACAGGTGCATCGCCCGGCTGACCGGTTTCTCTTTTCATAACACCAGTTTGCTTTACATTAACGCTATTTTTTAAAGACCCGTTTTCAAAACTGTATTGCGCCTGCAGGTTTGATTGTGGAATTTTTTCGTTTGCCAGTTTTTTATACCCTCCTGTTTGCATCCATTTTTCAAAATCAGGAATAGCTGCTGCTTTTGCATTGTCAATTACTTTTTGCTGAACTGCAATGTTATTATTAATGAACTGCAGGATCTTTTCTTTCTCGGCAGAAGGCAACATTAATGTAGGCGAGGGCATTGCATCATCCCATGATATTTGCCCAGCTTCCTTTACGTTATTGAAGAAACTAAACAGCTCATAATAATTTTTTTGAGAGATAGGATCGAACTTATGATCGTGGCATTTTGCACAACCAACAGACAAACCCATAAATGCATCGCCAAATGTATTGGTACGATCTACTACATACTCTGCCTGGTATTCTTCTTCAATAATACCGCCTTCCATATTTTGCTGATGGTTGCGGTTAAATGCAGTAGCAATGATCATGTCTTTTGTTGGATGCGGCATTAGATCGCCTGCAAGTTGCCATTGAATAAAAGTTGAATAAGGCATGTTGCTGTTAAAAGCATTAATCACCCAATCACGATAAGGCGACATATCACGCAACCTGTCTACAGTATATCCATGTGAATCAGCAAAGCGGGCAAGATCCAGCCAATCTACTGCCATCTTTTCTCCATATTGCGGAGAAGCCAGCAACCTGTCAACCTGTTTTTCATATGCATTAGCCGAATTGTCTTTCAGAAAATTATCTGTTTCTTCTATTGTTGGCGCAAGACCGGTGAGATCTAATGATACACGGCGCAGCAAAGTTTCTTTGTCTGCTTCTTTGGATGGCGATAATTTTTCTTCTTCCAGTTTGCTGAAAATAAAATTATCAATTGGGTTTATTATTCTTGCCTCTTCTTTTACTTTTGGAACAGCCGCCTTTACAGGTTTTACAAATGCCCAATGCGGCTTATATACGGCACCATCTTCTATCCATTTAATAAGAATAGCTTTTTCTTTGGCTGTAAGTGTTAAATGAGATTTTGGCTCCGGCATCATGTATTGCGGATCTGTAGATACAATACGATGATAAAACTCGCTGCCACGCAAGCTTCCCGGTTTAATGGCAACCTTACCGGGGTTTTCAGGAAGTTCTGCAAATGCAGATGAATCCTGATCAAGCCTTAAGCCGGCTTTCTGCTTAGCCTTATCAGGCCCGTGGCATGAAAAACATTTATCGGCCAGAATCGGTTTTACATGTACGTTATAATCTAGCGAAGCAGGCAAATCTTTGTAAGCAACCTTTATATCTTCTGGCAATGCCGGGGCGCAGGATGGCAGGCATGCGGCAACAGCAATCATTAGCAGCACAATAAGAAAACAACGCATTAGAAGAAGTTTATCAAATGGTGCTTAAATGTACGAAATATACTTGCAGGAATATGTTAGCAGTGGATCTTACAAATACTTCTTTAAAAATTTAAGCCTGGTACTTGTTTGTTTAATCCATTCCCTTGCCATTAGCTCATGGCCTGGAACAGTTGGATGTATGCCATCCCAAATCCAGTATTCAATTGGCGCTTTTGCAATGGCTTTATCATATACAGCGGGGTAATCAACCACTACCGCATTAAAATCTTTAGCGAGTGTTTTTACTTTTTCTGCCCTTTGTAAAGCGCCGTCTTTCCATTGCTCCCAGTTTTCTTTTCTTTTACCAACCGGGTAAACAAAAGGAATACCAAGCACAAAAACAATATCGGGGTTACCTGTCTTTACATCTTCCAGTAATTTTCTGTACACAGTCTCAAAAGCATCAACCGACTGGGCGTTAGGTTTGTTTTCTACTGTTGCTGCGGTATCATTAATGCCAATTAAAACACTAAGCACATCGGGCTTAATATCCAATGTATCTGTTTGCCACCTTTTTTGCAAATCAATAATTGTATTGCCACTTACGCCGCGGTTATAAAATTGATATCCTGCCGAAGGGAAATCGGCCCCTACCCTGCTTGCCACGCTAAAAGCATAACCATGCCCCATTATATGATTTGGATCCAGGTTGCGGCCACGGTTGCCATCTGTAATAGAATCTCCCTGGAAAAGAAATACAAGTTTGTCTTTATCTGCATTTTCGGTTACACCTGCCTGTAATGATAAAACCGGCAAACCAGTTGTAAGTACAGTAGCAGTGGCAATAAACTTTCTGCGTGAAAAATTTGTCATCATTAATCCAGGTGTGGTTATTGATAAAGTTCTGTCTTGTTTAAATCTATACAATAATCAGTAATCCACGGCCCGGCCACATCTACATAAAGAATATGCGGCCTGTTCTTTTTATTAATAGTGCCGTCTTTTACCCATTCATCAATAGTATTCGGCAAATACTTATTGCCTTCAAGAGAATGATCAATAATGCTCTTGTGCTTTCTTACCACATTAGTAAGCAGCATAACACTGTTTACAACGGGGCTTAATTTTTCGTCTTCAAAATCATTGCATACCATTGGGGCTTCATCAGCGCTTTGCGTTAATTGCCAGTCTAAACGGATAAGATCATTTTTTGCAAGCGCCGCCGAACCGGCAAAAAACAGTTTCTCTTTTTCAAGCAGTTTTTTAATATCGTTGGTAGCTGCATATTCCCTTCTGAAATTTACAAACGCTTTAGATTTATCGGCAATTGAGCAGGAACTGAAAAGCTTATCATTATTATTTTCTGTTTCAAAAGTAATAACCACTTTACCTGCCAATTGGCTAAGTGGTACATCGCCAATAGCAGCAGCAGTATTACTGTAAATAAATTCTCTTCCTATGCGTGCAGTAAGCGAATCTTTTAAACCGGCAGTAGGTGTTTCCTTCTCGCAAAAGTGACTAAAAGAAATCAGTATAATCTCCTGTTTATTTTTTTGCAGGAACCTGCGTATGCCATCAGCAACATCTTTGAGCCTTTCTCCATAACCACCACCTATTGCTTCCTGCATACAATCGGAAGCGCAATGTTTTGCGTGCAATTGGTTTTTATATGTTCCGGCCCTTAGATCAAACATTCTTATGCCGGCATTCAATTGCTTTTCAATATTTATTTTTTGAGTGAGCGTATTGCATTGATTAATGGTGCCGCTTTGCTGACCGCCAACACCATTCAATATACTCATACCAGCATCGTGTGCACCGGGTATTACAATATCCTGCAAAGTTTTTTTACTGGTAAGCGGTTGCAATATTTGTTGCATCCAGCTTGCAGGATTGTAATTAGAAAAATTGCTGAGGTATAAATGTTGATCTGTTCCGGGATAAGCGAGTAAAAAATTATTATCATTCACTTTACAAATAGAAACAGGGTACGTCGTTTCAAAAACAGATGGAAGTGATAATCCTCCAACTGGTTTTTCTGCATCTTCCGCAGATGCATAATAAATCTTGTTATCGTTTTTACCACCTGTCCAGATATAAAACAACCGGTTAGAATTCCAAACCTGGTAAATAGCAGGTGCAGCTGTTGTTTTAGCTGTGCCTACAGGCGATGATTTTGTCCATGTTTTGCTTTCAATATTATAATCTGCATAATAGACACTAAGGTCTTTCCTGTGCCAGCAAAAACGCACATCGTTCTTACCTGTTGTTGCAACAAAAGGATAGTCGGCAGATTTCTCATTGCTTACAGGATTTGCTTCTGCTTCTGCAAATTGTCCGTTAGCACCAGGCTCCAGCAGGCTAAACAACATTTGATCTTTATCATCAGCATGAGAAGCAATCATCACTTTGCCATTAATGGGTGCAGCAGTAACACCACCAGATAATTTTACACTGTTTTTAAAATGCACTTCATATACATCGGTTGTATTAAATGCATTTTCGCTGCTGTTGATAATATATTTCAATACACCATCTTTGGAGATCCAGAAAAGATAGATGCGTTTATCCAGCACCCTTAACACTGGCGATGCAGCTGTTTGCTGGTTAGGTATGGCCGTTTCTGTACTTACGGTTTCTGTATCGTATTGTTTACCCAGGCAACTGTAATAAACATTTCCACTGCCGGCATCCTTCCAGGTTACAAAATAAACGCCATTAAAATTGGTGATGTCCATTGCCCTATCTGTTTTTGCATTGGGCAAAAATTTAGCGGGATGGGTAAAGTTGAGGTTTTGGCCATTTGCAATAAAGCCACATAAAAACAATAGTGACACTGCAACGGTAACAACTTTTTTACTCAATAAGCAGAAGTTCATAGAAAGAAGTTTAATAGCAAAAGAAAAATCAAGTCCGAAAATAATCTTTTAAAAAAAATATTAAAAAAATATTTATTTTGTTTTAATAGATATTTTTGCACTGTCAGCCATTCAATATGCCTGCTATTAGCTACCCAGCTACGATTATTGCTTATATAAAACTCCCGATAACTTTATTAAAACCAAACCTATCGCTATGCTTAAAATTGTACTCGCTTTATTGTCAGTTTTCTTATTGAGTGCCGCTTCGGCACAAGACGCAAACTATTGGTCTTCTTCTTTTGGCCCCGGCGGTTTTCTAACACCAGGTGCAGTTATTGCAAGAAACAACGATAGTGGTGTATTGTTTTATAACCCGGCCCTGTTGGCGTACAACACTAAAAATGCTGCATCCATCAGCGGAAGCATTTATAATTTTCAGTCTACTAAAATAAAAAATGGTGCAGGCACAGGCCTCAACCTCAATTCTACTGCAGAAAGTATAATACCAGGAATTGCTTCCAACACCATTTATCTTAACCTTAAGAACAATCCTATCACTGTAGCCTATGCTCTAATTAATGATCCTGTTATCAATTACCAGGCATCTCAAAGAAAAGATGATAAGTTTAATGTACTAAACGATAGCTATAGCCCCGGCCCTGAATATTTTGTAGGCCAGTATACTTCTTCTAACCAGGTAAGTTCTACTTCGGGCTTGCTTGCTTTTGGAAAAAATGTTTCGTCAAAACTTGCACTTGGTCTTTCATTTAATGTAAATTTTCGCAAACAGAGTTACCTGCTCGATTACAGATCAAGGGCATTAATCAATAGTGGAAGCCAGTTTGGTCCGCCGGTTGTAAACGTTTCAGAATTTTACCAGGCACATAATACCAATGCCTCACTTGGCATTAAAGCAGGACTTGCATATGATCTTGCACCAAATCAACATCTAGGCCTTTTAATTTCTGCGCCGTTTATACATTTATGGAGCAAGGCTGATATACTTTCCGACAACGTGGTTAATAACCTTCAGCTTGTACCCGGAGATACTGTTTACCTGCTTGCAAATACCAAACAGACAGGACTAAAATCTAAATGGAAAATGCCTTTAAGCATTGCATTGGGTTATACCTACGATTTTACCGGAGGCCAGCTTTATTTTGCTGCAGAGTATTTTATGAAAGTGAGCGAATACAATGTTATTACCCCAAGAAATGATTATTTCATAAGGCCAGATACCGCCAATAACGTCTATACTGCTTCGCTATTAAAAATGAAAGATGCCCGTAAGGCAATTGTAAATTTTTCTCTTGGTGCAAGTTTTCTTATTAAAGATGCCGTTACCGGTTTTTGTTCTTTACGTACAGATTTTAATTATGCAAGTGATGATCTATATAGCAATACAGACGGCTATAAAATAAATACTGCAAACTGGAATTTATACCACGCACAAATTGGTGCAAATTTTAAGAAAAGAAAATTCAATCTGCGTTCTGGCTTGCTGGTTAGTTATGGCAGCACAAAAAATTACGACCAGGGTATTAATTATGATAATCCTAATGAAGGCAACCTTTTGATTGGTGATATTGGCAAAACGAAAGCCACCCGTTTTTCTGTTGGGTTGATGATAGCATATATCCATAACCTCTAGTCAAAACATAGAATTAATTCTACAAAAATTAAAAACAATAATTTCGCCATTCCGAAACCTCATATATTGCACATTCAACCAAAACCCATATGCACCAACTAAGAAATTTAACCGTTTTATTGATCACTATTTTTTGTATTTCATCTTGCGGACCTACTATTAAAACAACCGGATCCTGGGTAAACAAAGAAAAACTCAATGGCCCAAAAAAGAGCCAAATTTTTGTAGTAGCATTAATTCAAAATATTGAAGCCCGTGATGCTATAGAAAATGATATAGCAAATGCTGCTACGGCAAGAAATATCAAAACTGTAAAAAGCCTTTCTGTTTTTGGCGTATTTGGTACAAAAGAACAACTTCCCACAGAAGAACGCCTGCTTGCTAAAGTAAAAGAAACTGGTTGCGATGCAATCTTCACTATATCTGTTGTAGATAAACAAAGCGAAACAAGGTATGTGCCAGGCACTAATACTTATTATGCACCTTATCCAACATATGGTTATTATGGGAGGTTTGGTGGATACTATGGCTACAGCAGCTCATTTTACAATCCTGGTTATTATACAACTGATAAGACTTATTTTCTTGAGACCAATGTGTATGATGCAAACACACAGGAAATATTATTCTCCATGCAATCAAAAGCAACAAATCCTTCTAACATAAAAAAATACAGTGCAGCCTATACTGCGCTTGTTGTACAGGAACTAAAGGAAAGAGGAGTATTGAAGTAAGCCCCGTTTAACAGAATCCATATTTTTAAAAAGGTCAGAATGAAACCTCATTCTGACCTTTTTATTTTATAGCACCTGCAGGTTATTTTGTTTCTAACTGCAATATAGTAATTGAATAAGGGGGCAATGTTCTTGTAAAGTTTTTACCCAGCCCTTTTAATTTTGAAGTAACGGGTGTAATTTTTTGCGGTTCTGTAATCGTATTGGTATCCTCAGGTTTATCGGCTTTCATTTGTACCATAGTAGCAACAGGGCTAACTTTTACCACACCAGCCAGGTTTATGTTTACAGGTTGTTTATCACCTCCGGCATTTACAAGTTTTAAATAAACAGTACCGGTTTGTTTATTGCGGGTAGCTACATAAAACAATATGGGAATTTGTTTTGCTTCCATACCTGCTGCGCTGTCTTTCTTTGTAAGCCCCCTTAACCGAGTAGCAATATTTGTTGCTGCAATAGGCACTACTTCATTGCCAAGATAATTGCTAAACATCTTTTGTGCATAATAAGGAGGAGAACCATAAGCTGTAAGCGTATTATAACCTATGAGATCAGATTTCCATTGCATGCCACCGGGGTTTACATTTACAAACAGTGGTGCATAACAATGCATCACCACAATATCCGAATTGCGCTCCATGCCCGTCATCCACGCTGCATCACCTAATGCCGAATTAAAATTAGGCGTTGGTTCACCTTCACGTGTGGCCCACTCTCCTACAAAAATTTTAGGGCCATTGCGATCGTAATTGTCATAATGCGCTGCATCTTCCTGCATTTCCCATGCATTGCGGTAATAATGTTCATCAAGCACTTCAAGACTGCGTATTGGCGCTTTCACTCTTTGTCCGAGTGGATCTTTTCCTCCTACGGTAGAAATTATTTTTAACTGCGGATATTTAGCTTTTATGGCATCATAAAACTGAATATAACGGCGCTCATAACTTCCAGACATATCAAAGCCATCTTCATTTCCAATCTCTACATAACTAAGGCTAAACGGTTTGGGATGACCATCAGCCGCACGTCTTGCTCCCCATTTCGTATTTACATCTCCAATCACATATTCAATTTCTTCCAGTGCTTCATCAACAAATGGTTTTAGCAATGCACCAGAGTCGAGATAATCCCTGTTCAACGTATAACCTGCAAATACTGCAAGCAATGGTTCCATTTTTAAATCCTCGCACCATTCAAGAAATTCAAGCAAACCCATTCCATCAGAAGAGCGATAACTCCATGTACCCATGTGACCAGGGCGTTTCTCCAGTCCGCCCAAAGTCTTTTTCCAATCGAACCGGGTTGAAAACATTTGTCCTTCTAAATAATTACCACCTGGCAAACGAAGAAAAGAAGGTTTCATATCTGCAAGCAACTGCATAATATCTGGCCGGTTTCCATTTGCCCTGTCGTTATAGGTAGGCGGAAAAAGTGAAACCAGGTTAAACCAGTATTGGCCTTCATCTGTTGCTGCAATAACAAATCTTGTATCTGCTGTTGGCTGTATATTGCTTTCAGTGGTGAGCGTAAATGCATAGCGTTGCCATTCACTGCCAATGCGGTTTATTTTTGCAGTAGCATAAACAATTTTGCCGTCATTACTTTCAATGGTTACTGTAAGGGTTTTATCTATACGATCTGATTTTGCATAAAAAGAACCATGATAAGTAGTAGCAGGTTTTACTGGTATGCCCCAAAAACCTGCATTGGCAATACCTGTGCGTTTACCAGGATGTTGTACATCCAGCAAAAGGCAAGTAGTGAGTGCTTCATTAATGGGTTGCTTTGTATCCAGTTTAAGTGAGTCTGTGCTGCCTTCATCTTTTACAACAGACCAATATTCTGGTTTCCTGAGGTTGTCTTTAAAAATACGGTTGCGTATGAGTTCTCCATACAATCCGCCATCGTAAGAAAAATTAATTTCTTCCGTCATCAGTCCGTATAATTTTGGGCTTACAGCAGCGCCTTGTTTATCCAGTTGCAATGTAAGTTTTGCAGGTTGTTGCGCCGTTACTGTATAACATGCAAAAGATAACAGCAGCCCATGTGCAAAGGGGTTGGTAAAGAATGTTTTTGTAAGAAATTTAATCTTTGCAAAATGCATGGCAGTTGATGTTTTAGTCCTTATTGAAAAAATATATAAGTGCGTTATTGTTGCAATGCAGCAATTTGCTTAGTTATTTCCGCAGCTTTTAGTTCTGCTTCACTTAGCGGAATACCAGTTTTCATTTCGGGTCTTGTATGGCCTGTTGATGTAAGCCATGCATCTTTCATAAAATTTTGCCGTTCTGCTACCAGCTTTAGTATAGCTTCCCCATTTTTATAATTGCGCATTGCCGAATTTATATCGGGATACGAAGCTGCAGTTTTCTCTCCCAAATATATCAATAGTTGTTTAGCTATCAGCCAATGCCCTGCTTCACCGGGGTGAACGCCATCATTTGCCAATGCAAATCCATCAATACCAAAAGCGGCATCTATTTTACGATGGGCATCGATATATTTTTTCATTGCAAAATGTACATCTTCTACTTCCCACTTTGCCATTTTTCGCTGCTGCAATAACCATTCAGCATATTTATCCATAACTACAGCATATCCTTTGGCACCACCACGTTGCTCATCGTATACAGTTGGCGTAATAAAAATAACTCTTGCACCTGTCTTTACTAATGTATCGTGCAGCCAGTTCATTCCATTTTTATATTGCTGAAAACGTTCGTTACTAAATGAAAGATAGATACCATCATTGATTCCATAAGAAGCGAAAATAAGATCGGGCTTAACTGTTGCTAATATCCTGTGCAGCCTTTCATGCAAATCCGGCCGCGGAAATCTTCCGCCTGCATGCCCTGTTTCTGAAAGACCTGAAACAGTTTCGCTGGGAAGTCCCACATTAATAAACGTAACTGAACTACCGGGATGCAAAACTGTATAGCATGCTTCCATATCTGTAATATAGTTGCCTGCATAAGTAATGCTATTGCCTAGAAATAAAATAGTGTGCACCTTATTGCCTAATGGCTGTGCAAAAACAAATAATACAGTAAATAAAAAAACAAGGAGAGAACTCAAATACTTTTTCATTGATGCAATAAGGATTACTGCTAAAGATAAATCAATGAAAGCTGATAGAACCTTTTTTATTATTTTTTTGAAAATAATTTCTTTCAAATAAAAAACCAGGTAAATGAATACCGGGCTTTTTTCATAGTGGGAAATAACCCTGCAAATTTTTCCCAGATTATCTTCATCACATTTTATTTAGCAGCATCACGCAGGGCTTTTATTTTATCATGCGAAGCTTTAAGCATGCGCTGTTGTGCTTCCAGCATGGTTCGTATATAACCAGGCAAATCTTCCTGCAACGCATCTTTATAGGCTTTTTGTGCTGCATCCTCACCGTATTCACAATTGGATAGAACAGCATGCCTGTCATGGCCGGTAAATACTGCTTTTACGTCCATCCATGCACGGTATAATTTGCCGCTTGCTGTAGTACCAGCCTCAAACTCGCCACCCAATGCCTGTACTTCTCCAGCTAAATCAATACGTATTTTTCTGCTTTCATCTATCATAGAAGTAAACAACGCTTTTAAATCGCCTTCGTTTGTTTCTCCCAACGCCCTTTCATAACCAACTATCCTGTCATTGTTTATTTCAACCAAATCATTTAATACTTCAATGGTTTCTGTTGTTGTTGTTTGCATAATTATCGTTTTTAGAAAATGAGACAAATTTGTGTGAACGGTATAGCCCAATTAATGTGCCGTATAAAATCTGCTTTAGAAACACACATGCAGC
The DNA here is from genome assembly GCA_044227095.1 of Chitinophagaceae bacterium. Lineage (GTDB taxonomy): Bacteria > Bacteroidota > Bacteroidia > Chitinophagales > Chitinophagaceae > JACMLD01. Next base: position 5,136,355 of record JBGAFV010000001.1, read on the forward strand.
CTGTAGTTGCGGTTAATATTCCACATAGCGTTGAAATTATTTAACAACAGAATCTTCTTAACTGCAACAATAAAGCCTTTGTTTCTTAATTTCACATTTGTGCAAGAAAACCTATTACTAATATTATCCCTGCTTTTTCTTAGTTCCATGCTTACCATGCTGGCTGGTAAACTAAGAATATCATATCCTATTTTCCTGGTGATTGCAGGTTTATTAATCAGCTTTATTCCAGGCATCCCAGTAATAAGCCTTGATCCGGAGCTTGTGTTTATTATTTTTCTACCGCCATTATTATATGCTGCAGCATGGAATACATCGTGGAAAGATTTCTGGTTGTACAAAAGGCCAATTGTTTTACTGGCAACCGGGCTTGTAATTTTTACTTCTGCTGCTGTTGCATTTGCTGCCAATGCCATGATACCAGATTTTTCATTGGCACTTGGCTTTTTGTTGGGAGGCATTATTTCCCCACCAGATGCTGTTGCAGCTGCATCTGTATTAGCAAACCTGAGCATGCCCAAACGTGTTGTAGCAATACTTGAAGGAGAAAGCCTTTTAAATGATGCATCATCACTAATTATTTTTCGTGTGGCACTTGCTGCAGTTTTAACCGGCCAGTTTTTTATCTGGAAAACGGCTGGCAATTTCTTTATTGTTGCTATAGCAGGAATAGCAATAGGCCTGGCAATTGCAATTGTGGTATATGCAGTGCACCGTTACCTGCCCACTACACCAAGTATAGACACTGTGTTTACCATTGTATCGCCTTACATCATGTACATAACTGCAGAGCATTTTCATTTTTCTGGTGTAATGGCAGTAGTTAGCGGGGGACTTTTTTTAAGTTATCGGTCAAATGAAATTTTCAGTTACAACTCACGCATACAGGTATATCCTTTTTGGGATACCATTACTTTTCTTTTGAACGGGCTGGTATTTATTTTAATTGGCCTGCAACTGCCTGCCATTACCGCAGCACTGGGTGAATATAGAATTATGGATGCAATTTTATATGCGGTTGTTATCAGCCTTATTACTATTGTCATTCGCATCTTATGGATATTCCCGGGTGCATATTTACCAAGAATACTTTCAAAAAAAATTCGTACCAAAGAAAAAAGGCCAACATGGCAAATGGTTTTTGTTATTGGATGGAGTGGCATGCGTGGCGTTGTTTCACTGGCATCTGCACTAGCAGTTCCGCTAACACTTACCAATGGACAGGTGTTTCCGCACCGAAACCTTATTCTCTTTATCACTTTTGTGGTAATTTTTTTTACATTGGTATTGCAGGGATTAAGCCTTCCTTATGTTATACGGTTTTTAAAAGTAAAAGATGAAGAAGCTGTAAATGCCGCAGAAGAAGAATTGACAGTAAGATTACGACTGGCAACTGCCGCACTTGAATATATGCAAAGCGAACATGGCGATGACCTGGGCGATGTTGACGCTTTCAGGCGATTAAAAGAACGCTATGAAAGAATGATAGAAATTACAGGCAAACGTTTATTGAAAGAAGAAGAAACTGTTTCAAAAGCAAGTTTTCTTCCCCGTTACAGGCATATGCTAATAGAAATTGTTTCTGTAAGAAGAAAAGAAATACAAAAAATGCGCAGCGAAAGAACGTACTCTGAAGAATTGCTCCGCAATAAAGAATGGGAACTTGATCTTGAAGAAGCAAGATTGATGGAATCCTGATTAAAATTCCGTTGCGTGAAGACTCACACCTGGACACTCATAATTTTCAATTCCTATTTTCAAACAACGCAAATGCCATTACACGTATCCTCTCTTACCATTAAAAATTCTGTTACTTGAAGCTAAACAATATGGAGATACCCGCGGCAATAGAGCAATTAAAAAAATACATCAGTAGCATTTATTCCCTATCGCCTGAATTGCTTGAAGAGCTGGTGTCCATATGGCAACCATTAACTGCTAAAAGAAAAACGATTCTTACACGTGCAGGCGAAACAGAGAACCATTTATATTTTGTAACTGAAGGCGTACAAAGAGCTTTTTACCTGCACAACAATGATAAAGAAGCTACTATTGTTTTTACTTACCCGTTCTCTTTTAGTGGTGTTGCAGATTCGTTTTTAAGCAGGATGCCTTCTGCTGTTTTTTTGGAAACATTAACTGGAAGTTCTTTCTTACGTACCACTTATAAGCAAGTTGACGATCTGATGAAAAAACATCCTGAAATACTTGCATTCTTTTTTAAAGCTACTGTATTTGCTTTTGCAGGTGTTCTTGAAAGACAGATAGAACTGCAATGCTTTACTGCCGAAGAAAAATTCAAAACATTGTTAAAGCGAAGTCCGCATATACTTAACCTTGTGCCACATAAATATCTTGCTTCTTATCTTGCACTTGATGCCAGCACGTTTAGTAAATTGCTAGGTAGCGTTAAAATATAAAAATCTTGGCCTGCACCAAGAATTTATAAGAGCAGGTGGTGCAGCTTTGCAGTATAAAATAGAAATTATGCAAACTTATTCCACGGCCCTATTGCTTAAGGAGCTGCATACGCAAACGCTTTCTTTTCTTGAAGAAGCAGTGCAGCAATGGCAAATGATGCCAGGTGAAAAATTTTCTTATCAGCCATCACCTGCACAATGGAGCGCAAAGCAATGCATTGCACATTTAAACAGTTATGGCGATTATTACCTCCCCGCTATTGATAGAGCCATCAAAAAAGCAAAACACAAAGGCAGTAAATCACAACAGCAGTTTACACCCGGCAGGCTGGGCAATTATTTTACACAAATGATGAAGCCCGGCACTGATGCCAAGCCTTCAAAAAAAATAAAAGCATTTAAAAAATACATCCACCCCAATACAGAAGATGGCGATGCAATTATTGCAAAATTTATAGAACAGCAGGAGCAAATGCTTTTATTGATTGATGCAGCAACTGAAATAAATTTGGAAACAACACGTGTAGGCATTTCTATTGCACCTCTTATACAACTTAAATTGGGAGATGTATTTATGTTTATTACTGAACATAACAAACGCCACATAGCACAGGCACAAAGGGCTGTTAATGCTTTTTCACCTGCCTGGGCAATATCAAGCTAAAAATAATTATAGTACAGTTTATGCAAATTACACTTCAACCCATTGGCTTTGTTAAAAACGCCCGCAAACAACCAGATGATGATAACTGGGCAACGGTTATTTCAGAAATTGAACTGGCAGATCACATACCTGTTACTGCATTCAACAATATTTTGCAATTCTCCCACCTTGAAATCATTTACTATTTCAACAAAGTAAAAGCTGAAGCTATTGTATACAGTGGTCATCCACGTAGCAATTCAGCTTATCCGGATATGGGCATATTTGCGCAAAGAAAAAAAGACAGGCCAAATACAATTGGTCTTTGCACAGTAGAATTACTAACACAAGAAGGGAAAACCATCACCGTAAAATACCTTGATGCAATTGACGGAACTCCGGTGCTTGATATAAAACCAGTGTTTAAAGAATTTGGAACCAAGACAACAATTAAACAACCTGCATGGGTAGAAGACTTGATGCGCAAATACTGGTAATAATACTTCGTAATAAAAACATTTAAGGCTGTCCAATGCCGTTATACAGTCCTGTATTAGCTGGTAAATGTTTTCATGTATGAGTTTATTACTGTTGAAACAATGTTCATCTTCATTTTAATTTTTTGAGGAAAAGCCTCCACACATAAGTTAAAATTGAATTAAGATTGATATAGAATTGCTTTCAAAAAATTTATATGTCTTTCTGGTACGATAATTTCGTTGATGCAAATCAAATCCTTTGAATTATGAAATGGTTTATGAAATCAATCGAAATTAATTTTCGCTATTGGGGCGATACAGTGAAAGCCAATATTGTTCAGCAGGAAGATGCACGTGGCGTAGTTTATCCAATTAAATTGAATGGTAATTATTGTTTCACTTTACGGTACAACCAGGAAAATGAATGGATGATTGTAAAAGAAAGAAATGGAATAACCCCACGTGTAGATAAAGAATTGCTGAACCGCATATTAAAACCGTTGGAAACAAAATTAAATTGGGCAGCATAATACAGTCCTCATAGCATTACAAAAAGTCTCTATTACAGTTGAAGGAGTCGCAGACGGCAGCAATCTATTTGCTGCTGTTTGCTTTTAATCATGTTTAACAACAGCTAAATCGTTTTGAGAAAGCCTGTATGCCATGGTTTTATATGAATTGTGCTGATAAAATAAACACCTTATTTTTGCAGCCGCCGGTAACCCAAACCAACCGGATTAAAGGTGGAATTACAGAACTTAGCCCAACAACTTGAAGGAGAACTTTATTTCGACAAAACCATGCGTACCCTGTATGCAACAGACGCATCAGCATACCGCGAAATTCCGAAAGCAGTAGCAATACCTAAATCTCTACAGGATATAAAACGCCTCATTGCGTTTGCCAAAGAAAATAATACGTCGCTTATTCCAAGAACTGCAGGCACATCGCTGGCCGGCCAGGTAGTTGGCAACGGCATTGTGGTAGATGTTTCAAAAAACTTTACACAAATAATAGAACTAAATAAAGAAGAAAGATGGGTGCGTGTACAGCCCGGCGTTGTAAGAGATGAACTGAACATGTTTCTTAAACCACATGGTTTTCTTTTTGGCCCCGAAACTTCTACTGCTAACAGAGCGATGATAGGCGGAATGGTAGGCAATAATTCATGCGGTTCTAATTCTGTTGTTTACCGCAGTACACGGGAGCATTTGCTGGAAGTAAAAGCACTGTTAAGCGACGGAAACGAAGTTGAATTTAAATCGATAAGCATTGATGCATTTCATGAAAAATGTGAAGGCGATACGCTTGAAGCATCTATCTATAAAAAAATACGTACCCTGCTCAGCAATTATGAAAACCAGCAGGAGATAAGAAAAGAATTTCCAAAGAAATCTGTAGAGCGCAGGAACACCGGCTATGCAATTGATGTATTGTTAGATACTGCGCCTTTTACAGCAGGTGAACCAGATTTTAATTTTTGCAAACTGATTGCCGGCTCAGAAGGTACGCTTGCTTTTATTACAGAAATAAAACTGAACGTAGAACCGCTTCCGCCAAAAGAAATGGGTTTGCTTTGCGTGCATTTTAATAGCATTGATGAAGCATTGCGTGCCAATCTTATTGCCATGCAATATGCGCCCAGTGCAAGCGAACTGATAGATCATTATATACTTGAATGCACCAAAGAAAATAAAGAGCAATTAAAAAATCGTTTTTTTGTACAAGGAGATCCCGGCGCTATATTGGTTATAGAATTTAACCGAAACTCACGTGAAGAGGTAAGCGCTATTTGCAGCCAGGTAGAAGCCAGCATGCGTGCCGCTTCACTAGGTTATCATTTCCCGCTATTGTTTGGAGATGATACAAAAAAAATATGGAGCCTGCGCAAAGCTGGTTTAGGATTGTTAAGTAATCTTCCCGGCGATGCTAAAGCAGTTCCTGTAATTGAAGATACTGCTGTAGATGTAGCAGACTTGCCCGCTTATATCCGTGATTTTAACGAAATCCTGAAAAAATACAACCTCTATTCTGTGCATTATGCACATGCAGGTTCGGGTGAAATACATTTAAGGCCCATTATCAATTTAAAAACCGAAGAAGGTAACCGCCTCTTCCGCATTATTGCTGAAGAAATTGCTACACTGGTAAAAAAATACAATGGCTCTTTAAGTGGCGAACATGGCGATGGAAGATTGCGTGGAGAATTTATAAAACAAATGGTGGGCGAAAAAAATTACCAGTTACTGAAAGAAATAAAATATACCTGGGACCCGCAGAATATTTTCAACCCAAATAAAATTGTAGACACACCCCCTATGAACAGTATGCTGCGCTATACACCAGGCCAGCAAACACCTGCATTTAAAACTATTTTTCGCTTTCATAACCAGGATGTGCTACAACATGCAGAACAATGCAATGGCTCAGGCGATTGCCGCAAAACACATCTTTCCGGCGGTACCATGTGCCCTTCGTTTATGGCCACACGCAACGAGAAAGATACAACAAGGGCAAGGGCAAATATCCTGCGTGAGTTTTTAACACACTCAGAAAAAATAAACCGGTTTGACCATAAAGAGATTTACGAAGTGATGGATCTCTGTCTTAGTTGTAAAGGTTGCAAATCTGAATGCCCTTCTAATGTAGACGTGGCAAAACTGAAAGCAGAGTTCATGCAACATTATTACGATGCTAATGGTGTTCCTTTCCGTTCTAAGCTGATTGCCAATTTTAGCAAATCTGCTAAGCTTGGTGCTATAGCACCTGGCATGTATAATTTTATGGTTACCAATAAAGCCATAAGTAATGTAATTAAAAAACTTTCGGGCTTTGCAGTTGAAAGATCAATGCCTACGATGCACACCACTACGCTGAAAAGCTGGTATTCAAAACATCCTGCAAAGAAAAGCGATAAAAAAGTTTACCTGTTTTGCGATGAATTCACCAATTATAACGATACAACTATTGGCATTACCGCTATTCAGTTGCTGGAAAAGCTGGGTTACGAAGTGATTATTCCGCAACACGAAGAAAGTGGAAGAACCTGGTTATCGAAAGGATTGATCCGCAAAGCAAAAGAAATCGTAAACAAAAACATTGAACTGCTATCACCTATAATTAATCAATCTGCTCCATTAATTGGCATTGAGCCATCTGCAATATTAACTTTCCGGGATGAATACATTGATCTAGCAGACGATGACAAATTGGAGAAAGCAAAATCTTTATCTGCCAATGTTTTTTTAATTGATGAGTTTATTGCCGGTGAAATTGAGAAAGGAAATATTTCGTCAGCGCAATTCACCAAAGAAAAAAAGAAAATTGTTTTGCACGGGCATTGCCAGCAAAAAGCATTGTCTTCTGTTGCACCTTCAGTAAAACTTTTATCGCTGCCGCAAAATTATACTGTAGAAACCATCCCTTCCGGTTGCTGCGGTATGGCAGGTTCTTTTGGTTACGAAAAAGAACATTATGATCTTTCTATGAAAATTGGCGAAATGGTTTTGTTTCCTACCGTACGCAAACAGGCAGAAGAAAATATTATTGCAGCGCCGGGTACCAGTTGCCGTCACCAGATAAAAGACGGTACAGGTAAAAAAGCATTGCACCCTGTTGAAGTATTGTACAAGGCGTTAGTATAAAATATTTTTTATTAAGCCAGCATTATCACTTTGTGTAGCAATTGTTGCGTCGCACCATTCAGCTTCACTCCTTTTTTTACCACAGAGGTAATTGAGGGTTATACAGCGTTAAAAGAGTAATCTGCTGCGTCATTTTATATTACCACCTGGTGGAAGGCCACTAGGAACTGATGCAGGTATCGTTTTATCATACGTATCATCATTTAAAGCATTGAGAAAGATAGCAATGTTGTCAATGTTTTTAAAATCCAGTTTCATAATAACAGCAAGTGTATCTAATTGTTCTTTCCTTAGGTGTTTGTTGGGGAGTTCACCGTGCAAATCTTCATAAAACAGCAATACATTTTCTATAGTTGGAATCTTGCCATTGTGCATGTATGGCCTTGTAAAACGCAGGTTTCTTACCGTTGGGGTACGGAATGCAAATGTTTTTTGATATCCGGAATCAGGCGTTGTTAGTTTTTCGTTCTCCACCACCCCCAGCACATGCGGTTTAAAATCAGAAAACATTGACCCGTTGTGGCACCTGGCACAACCTGCATCCATAAAGGCTTTCATTCCATCCAATTCACGTTCAGACATAGCCGTTACATCGCCACGCATGTACTTGTCGAACCTGGAGTTGTTGGCCAGCAGCGATCTTTCAAAAGCGGCAATTGCTTTACGTGTATCAGATAGGGTTATCTCTTTGCTTTCAGGAAAAACTTTTTTAAACAGGCTTTTATATTGCGGTATATCGTTCAGCCGTTTCACAATTTCGCCGGCTATAGCTGTTTCGGTAAACTGGTGACCACGCATTTCTTCAAAAGCTGCAATAGGAATAAATGATTGCACCTCTAATCCCCTGGCGCGGTTATCCCAAAACATAGGGGCATCCTGCGGCGAGTAGTTACCATTTTCATCAATACCGTTGAACGCTATATTCAGCAGCGACGGTGCATTTCTTTTTACAAAAGGAATATCATTGGGTTGCCTGAAACTTCTTTTTTCACCTATACCTTTTCCATTAACGCCTACAGACAAATCAAGGCTTTCTGCATAGCCATATTCCGGATGGTGACAAGTGGCACAGGCCACATCTTTTCCGCCAGATAAAATAGGATCAAAAAACAAGAGCCTACCAAGGTTTATTTTTTCTGGTGTACCCAGATTATCTGCAGGAGAATTATATGAGAGAGGAAGTGCATTGATCGATCCCAAACCAGGCCGTCTCTTTTTTGGTGATGATTGTTCCGTTTTTTCAAGAGACGACTGGCAGGCATTGAACAAAGAAATAGTCAGCGCAATCTGTACAACAATACAATACGTCCTTTTTACCTGCATGCAGCAAAACTATTACAAATAAAAAACAATTTAATCTTCAATTAATGATCCTTTTTTACATAAATTCATTTTATAGATTGACCCACGGCCCACATCGAATAACAATATTTTTTAATTTTATCTTCTAAAGGTTACGCAATGAAAACAATTATCATCACCGGTGCCAATGGCAACCTCGGCACTGCATGCGTTAAAAAGTTATTGACAGAAGGCTATAAAGTAATAGCAGTAGATGGCCATAACAATCATCTTGATTTTGCCAATGGCCATGCTGCTTATGAGTTTGCTACCGTTAACCTCACCAATGAAGAAGAAACCAATAATTTTGTTGTTGCCACCATAAAGAAATACGGAAAAGTTGATGCAGCACTAATGCTGGTTGGTGGATTTGCTGCGGGCAATATAAATGCTACAAGCGGTGCAGACATTCATAAAATGTTTTCACTAAATTTTGAGACTGCTTATTATATCGCAAAGCCTTTATTAAACCATATGCAGCAAAGCAGCTATGGCCGTCTTTTTTTTATTGGTGCAAGGCCTGCGCTTAATCCTGCACAGGGAAAAGATTTGATGGCTTATGCACTTACCAAATCACTTGTATTTAAACTGGCCGATTTTATTAATGAAGACAACAAAGGCAAAAATATTACTGCTACAGTAGTGGTTCCAAGCACTATTGATACCGAACTAAACCGGAAAAGTATGCCCGATGCAGACCCTGCTAACTGGGTAACCCCCGAAGCAATAGCAGATACTATAGCATTTGCGTTATCAGATAAGGGAAATGTGTTGAGAGAGTCTGTGCTTAAAGTGTATAATAATTCCTAAATATGGAACGCAGATTTTTATGATTAAGCAGATATTTACCACATAGTATCATAGAAACATAGAGGCACATAGTATTTCCTTTGTGCTTCTTTGTGTTCTCCGCGCCTCCGTGGTTATGCAAAAAATTGAAAATACAGCAATGCGCAAACGGCAATAGTCATTACTACCAGCGTAATTGTTCCCAGTACATTAGACCATTTTCCATTTACAAATTCACCCATTACTTTTTTATTGTTGCAAATATGAAGTATGATAGCAATCATAACCGGTGAAGTAACACCATAAAGAATAGCAGTATAAATTAGTGCGTGAACAGGATTAATGCCCGTATAATTTATACCGAGGCCTACAAGCAATGAAACAATAATAACCCAGTAAAATGGTTTAGCTTCATAATATTTTTTATCAAGATTGCCGTTCCATGAAAAGGTATCCGATAAAATATAAGAAAGGCTTCCAGATAAAACAGGTATTGCAAGAAAACCAGTACCTATTACACCAATAGCAAAAAGCAGGTAAGCCATTTTACCAGCAATAGGTTCCAAAGCTTTTGCGGCTTGTTCTACTGTATCTATCTGGTGAATACCTGCATTGTACAACACCGTACCAGCAGTAAGAATAATGAAATACATAACAATATTGGAAAACAACATTCCGAAATCTACATCCATATCCATCTTCTGAATAATTCTTTTATTAACTACTAATTTTCTTTTCTTATGCTGCACATCTTCTGCTTCCATAGTTGCCTGCCAGAAAAAAAGATAGGGAGAAATGGTTGTTCCTAAAATAGCAACGAGTATACCAATAAATGTTTTATCAAAATGAATGGTTGGAATAAAAGTATGCTTTAGAATATCCTTCCAGTTTTGTGTTGAAAGAAAAGGAACGATAAGATAAAGCAATAAAAACAAGCAAAGGTATTTGAGGAATGCTGCCATCTTCTGGTAAGGAAGAAAAATAATCAACACTATAAGGATGAATGTAAATGCTACTGTAAAATAAATAGGATGCACAGAAGGAAAAATAAGATTGGCCACTGCGCCCATTCCTGCAATGTCTGCTCCAATATTTAACACTACTGCAGGAAAAGTAAGCAGTATCATTAAATATAAAATAGGCTTTGGATAATTTTTGCGGATGTTACTTGTTAACCCCTGAGACGTAACTATACCAATTCTTGCGCACATTTCCTGTATAGAAGCCATCAATGGAAAAGTAATCAGTGCTGTCCATAAAGTAGCAATACCAAACTGTGCACCTGCCTGCGAATATGTTGCAATACCCGATGGATCATCATCGCTTGCGCCTGTAACAAGGCCCGGACCAAGAATACTGAAGAACCTTTTTATTTTTACAACCCTGGTCTTTGATGCTCTCATAGTTGTTAAATATAGATTGCTTTATTATTTTTTACAGCAAACCATAGATCAGTTTGGTTGCATTAAGGCACTTTTGGTTCGTTTGGCAATGTTGTTTGAAGTGAATCCTGTTCACCAATCAATTTACAGGCCAGCATAATCTTTTTCCCTTTTACATTACTCATTTTATCCGCAAGTATGTCGCAGTCTAAAATATTATCAGGAGAGGAATGACGGCCACTGTAAATATTTATCAATACGCTGATATCTTTACCTGCCAACGAATCATACTTCGCCCTGGAGAATTTTAATCCTTCAAAACGGATAAGATTGTTGTTTGCCAATTCAGTTTTTTTTGATCTTAAAAGCATTTCGCCTGATTCAATATATTCTTTGGAACTGCTGTCTTTTGGCAAACCGGAGAACCATGTATGTATTATAAACGTTTCCTTATCGTGCACAAGCCCCCCATTGGCTGCAGGACTCATATTAATTTCAACCTGGAAAGAAGGAATTGTAACAGAATCTTTCTCAACTATAAGATAATCTGCAACAGGCAACGCCTGATTCTTGTTTTTTTCTGAAGGGTTGTTTTCATGCGATGCGCAGGAAACGAATAATGTTGCTATTGCCAGTATACCATTAAACTTATTCATTCGCTCACAAAAAATTATGCTTACTTAAGGTGAGAACGGAGAAACCAGGCCATCTTCTCATGTGTTTCCATAAGACCTGTAATAAAATCGCTGGTACCTGAATCGCCGAATTTATCTGCAAACTGATCAATATTTTCACGCAAATGAATAATTATAGATTCATGATCTGCCAACAATTCTTTTATAAAACCTTCTGCATCATTTTTAGAACGGCTCTGTTCTGTAAGATGAGTAAGTTCTAGCAACAGTTTTAATGTAGCAGGTGCATAATGCCCAATAGTACGGATACGTTCCGCTACGTTATCAATAATATCATCGAGTTGTTGGTATTGACTTTCAAAAAACAAATGCTTGGCATGAAAATCTGGTCCTTCTACATTCCAGTGTGCGTTTCTTGTTTTTGTATAAAGAACATATTCGTCTGCTAAAATCTTTGAAAGTGCCTGTGCAACTGCCTGGCGGTTTTTGTCGGTGATTCCAATATTAGCTTTCATGATTGTTGTTTTAATGTAAGACAAATGTAATGAATATAAATTCTGAATTACCTGGCAATTATAAACTGTGGCGCCAGGAAAGTCTTTTGGAAAGCTATTTTTCCGCCAGCATTATTTACCACTTGTTAACTGCAGGTTAGCTTCTATTTCTTTATATTTCCCCAATAAAATTGCATCGTTAACCTCGGTTTGCATGTATGTGGCCCACTGCAATGGCGTACCACCGTAAATAAGATCTTTTGCAGTAAGATCCGCGCCTGCTTCTGTCAAAATTTTTACAGAAGCTATTGAACCAGAGAATACCGCCTGGTGCAATGCTGTTGCATGCGAATGAAATCCGTCAGAAGGATCCGGGTAAGCGTTTACGTTAACACCCAGCTTAAGAATAAACGCAATCATTTCCGGCTTGCCAAAAAAAGCGGCAGCAACAAGGGCTGTCTCACGGTCAGCAGCAGTTGATTTTTTTGCTAGCGAAACAATATCATCTGTTCTGTTAAGGCTAATAGCAGTTGCCAAAGTTAGCTCCCCTCCCCTTTCAATAAGCCTTTGCGCTGCGCCAATGTTTCCATGTGCTAACGCACTGTGCCCTTTTCCCGGAACTGCCCCTTCATCAATGAGTAAATCAATCAAAGCAATTTGCACACCGCATTCCCGAGGAACACTACCAGTTACCACAAGGCCCAGTGTGTAATCTATTTGCAATTGAAAAGTTCCTGGTGTATTGTGCCGCACTGCATTTAAAAGCAAACTTGTAATAGCAATAATATTGGTGGGCAATTTTTTGTGGCGAATGGGATTGTCTGCAATAAACCAGAGCAGGTATGGATTTTTAAAATAGCCGCCTGCAGAATAATCGAGCCGGTTAATAACTAATGAAGGATGTTGTACAATCAATTCTTCAAGCAAATGAAGATCACCACCATCTATTGCTTCAACTGCTTTGCGAAAAAGTGGATCTTTAATGTCTTCATTTTTCATGAGAAAAAGCTTAGGTTGACTATAATTACAGAAGTAAATAAAGTTCTGATTTTTTTATAGATTAAAACAAAACGGACCAGCATTTCTGCCAGTCCGTTAATAACTTTTAAGGTAATAATATTATTCGGTTACTTTTCTTCCTTCAACAACACGTTCAGATTTCTTTAGCTTGTCTGCTTCGCTCTTCTTCACAAGCAGTCTCACTTCGCCTACATTAGAACAACTGGCGCATTCAACTTTGTAAGAACTATTATCATAAGTCATTTCGGCTTTACCGTTATTCCAGTTGCGGGTGTATAAAGTAAAATAATCAGCATTTAATCCTCCCGGGCCAAATGCAACGGTATTGTTTTGCACTTCAAAACTTATCATCAATTTATCGCCTAAGATATTATCGCAAACACCTGGTGTATATTTTGGGATTACCACTTCATTAATATATTCACCATTTTCAAAAAGAATAACACCCGATTTAATTTCGCTTTTCTGGGTACCGAGCGAGCGGCGCAAAACAAGTTTCTGATCTATAAAAAACTGCACTTTTTTAATATCAAGCTGGTTCCTTTCTACTCTTTGTCTTAATTGTTTGGTGAATGGTGTATAAGGCGAATCTGACACATGCTTACTGCTACTGCATGATGCAAACAAAACAATGGCAGATAACATTGTTATAGCGTAAAAAATATTTTTCATAACGTTCGGGTAAGCCTTTTTACAGGGCTGTAAGGCTCAAAATTATAGTATAAAAACATTTTTTAAAAGTGCAGAAATGTTAAGAATATGCAACTTTAGAGCGTAGGAAGGCTTTATCTTAATGTGATTAGAGATGCCAGGCTAAAGCACAAGTCGTTCCTACGGAACGAACTGCAATAATGAATTTCGTTTCTACAGGGCATGGCAACTTTTTTAACTAAACAATATTAGTCTTCACACCTGAGAGTCGCTACGCTTTTTGAAATAATAATAAAAAGGAATACCGGTTAGCATAAGCATCATGCCAATAAAAGTTTGCTTTGGCTGAGAAACAATTGTATTGAGAAGAAGGGTTAGCGAAAAAAGTATGATAATAATTTGCAGCAACGGGTATCCAATAACTTTTGTTTTTATAGATCCGTTTCTTTTCATTTTAATGCAGGCAGCGGCCAGTAACCCATAAAAAAGAAAGGTTGCAAAAATAACCATATCACTAAGCATATCAAACGTGCCGGAAACAACCAGTATACAACTCCACACCATTAAATACAGCAATGCATAATGTGGTGTTTTATGACGCGGGTGCACAAGTGCCGCTTTCTGAAAGAAAAATTTTTCCTGCGCCATACGGAAGTATACACGGGTATGGGAAAGAATAACACCGTTAAGCGATCCAAAAACACTTACCATTATTAAAACAGTAATTAAAACTTTACCGGCATTGCCCAATAATTTTTCTGCAACTACTGCAGCACCAATTTCATTTTCACTTACAGCTGCCAGTTGGTTCAATGGCATTACTTTCATATAAGCGTAATTAACCAGTAAATACAAACCGGCTGCAATGGATATTCCAATAACGATTGCCAAAGGCAGATTGCGTTTTGGATTTTTTATTTCTCCAGTTACAGCTGCTATATCTACCCAACCATCGTAAGCCCAAAACACACTTAGCATGGTTGCAAAAAATGCGCTGAAGAATGCACTGCCATGCAAAACAGGTTGGGCTGGTGTAGCTGCAACAGTTGATTGTACAGTTGCCGGAGCTGTATACAATAACCCAAGTACTATTAAAATAAGGATGCCCAGTATTTTAGCAGAAGTAAAAACATTACCTAAAGTGCCGCTTTCCCTTACACCGCGGTAATTAACCCATGTAAGTATAAGGATGATAGCAATGGATAGCAATTTAATTCCCGAATCTGCAAAAGGATAAATAATGTTTGCAATAGAAATATGTTCCCATGCATGCAGTGGATTGGGAAGTGGTATTATGGTGTTGATGGTTTGAGAAAAAATAAAAGCAAGTGCTGCAACAGATGCACTGCCAATAACCGCAAAATCTGTCCAGCCAAAAAGAAACGAAAAGAAATTTCCGAATGAAAGGCGAAGGTATTCGTATATGCCGCCGGATTCTTCTGTAAGCGATGATAAACCGGAAAGATTAAATGCACCAAACATGGTAATAATAGCAGCAAGTACCCATGCTATAAGTATCCAGGATTCGTCCAAACCGGTATGCGCAATAGGGATTATCTTTTTGTAGACACCCGACCCAATCATAATACCGGTAACAAGTAATGTAGCAGTAAAAAGTCCCAATGCCCGGTCTAATGTTGTTTTATTCTCCTGCTTATCTGCCATTAGTGTTGTTTTGATGGATTGCAGGGAAGTTAAGGTATTTTCGGCTTTAACCACGGAGGCGCAAAGGACAGGGAGACGCACAGAGAGTATTTATGCTCATCACTGTTGGGCGGTAAAAGTGTGCGACGCAACGACAGTTAAATAGTATTCCAATTGCCTGGCTCAAAAAAAAGCTGCCTCAATTGAGACAGCTTTAAAAAACAATACAATTTATTTACTACGCAAATTGCTTCCTGATAATATTCAGTGCACCACCAGCTTTAAACCAGTCGATCTGCTGTTCGTTGTAAGTATGATTTACCTGTATGATATCTGATGTACCATCTGCATGGTGTAATGTAATGGCTAATGCTTTGTTGGGTGCAAAGCTATCGAGGCCAAGAATATCAATGGTATCATCTTCCTGGATCTTATCGTAATCTGCCTTATCTGCAAACGTAAGAGCCAGCATACCTTGTTTCTTTAAATTGGTTTCGTGTATGCGTGCAAAAGATTTTACCAGCACTGCACGTACACCAAGGTGACGTGGTTCCATTGCCGCATGCTCACGGCTTGAACCTTCTCCATAGTTTTCATCGCCTACAACAAGCGTTCCCACACCCGCGGCTTTGTATGCACGTTGTGTTGCAGGTACAGGGCCATATTCGCCAGTAAGCTGATTTTTTACTTTATCTGTTTTTTCGTTATAGAAATTTACTGCGCCAATCAGCATGTTGTTACTGATATTATCTAAATGGCCGCGGAATTTTAACCATGGACCAGCCATGCTAATGTGATCCGTTGTACACTTGCCTTTTGCTTTTATCAGTAGTTTCAATCCCTTTAAATCAGTTCCTTCCCATGCTGCAAATGGATCAAGCAATTGCAAACGCTTGCTGGCCGGATCAACTTTTACTACTACACCACTACCATCTGCTGCGGGCGCCTGGAAACCAGGATCATCAACAGAAAAACCTTTGGGTGGCAGTTCATAACCACTAGGTGCATCTAGTTTTACTTTTTCACCTTTTTCATTCGTTAATGTATCAGTTAAAGGATTGAAAGCAAGATCACCTGCTATTGCAAGTGCAGTTACAAGCTCGGGGCTTCCTACAAATGCATAGGTATTGGGGTTACCATCTGCACGTTTTGCAAAGTTGCGGTTGAAGGAGTGAACAATGGTATTCTTTTCAGCTTTTTCAGCACCTACCCTGTCCCACATACCAATACAAGGCCCGCAGGCATTTGCGAAAACAGTTGCACCTATTTTATCAAAGACTCCAAGAAAGCCATCACGTTCTATTGTATAGCGAACCTGCTCGCTGCCGGGTGTAATGGTAAATTCTGCCTGCAGTTTTAAACCTTTTTCGGTCACCTGTTTTGCAAGACTAACAGAACGAGAAATGTCTTCGTAAGAAGAATTGGTACAGCTGCCTATTAAACCCACTTCAATTTTAGTAGGCCATCCGTTTGCAGCAGCGGCTTCCTTCATTTTAGAAATTGGTGTAGCAAGGTCTGGCGTAAATGGACCGTTTAAATGCGGCTCCAGTTCAGAAAGATTTATTTCAATAACCTGGTCAAAATATTTTGAAGGATCAGCATATACTTCAGGGTCTGCGTTGAGGTGTTCTTTAATACCATCTGCAAGCGCAGCTACTTCTGCACGGCCTGTTGCTTTTAAATAACGGCTCATGCTTTCATCGTAACCAAAAGTAGACGTGGTAGCACCAATTTCAGCACCCATATTACAAATGGTGCCTTTACCGGTACAGCTCATAGAAGTAGCACCTTCACCAAAATATTCAACTACCGCACCAGTTCCACCTTTTACGGTTAAGATACCGGCAACTTTTAATATAACATCTTTAGGGGCTGTCCAGCCATTAAGCTTGCCCGTTAGTTTAATACCAATCAGTTTTGGAAATTTCAGTTCCCAAGGCAATCCCGCCATAACATCGCAAGCATCAGCGCCACCAACGCCAATGGCAATCATGCCAAGTCCGCCTGCATTTACAGTGTGAGAATCGGTACCAATCATCATACCACCGGGGAATGCATAATTTTCAAGCACTACCTGGTGAATGATACCAGCGCCGGGTTTCCAGAAGCCAATGCCATATTTATTAGATACTGATGCAAGGAAATCGTACACTTCGCTGCTTTCTTTAACGGCACGTTGCAAATCCACTTTACTTTCTTCTTTGGCTACAATCAGGTGATCGCAATGTACGGTAGAAGGAACTGCTACCTTAGCCCTACCTGCCTGCATAAACTGCAAGAGTGCCATTTGCGCAGTAGCATCCTGCATGGCAACGCGGTCTGGTGCAAAATCTACATAACTTTTACCTCTTTCATGCGCTTCTGTAGCATCTCCCTGCCATAAGTGTGCGTACAATATTTTTTCTGTGAGCGTTAAAGGGCGGCCAACAATTTTACGAGCTGCGCTGATACGGCCTGCAAAATTTCCGTACAGCTTTTTGATCATGTCCAGATCGAATACCATGGTGTATTGTATTTTAGGTGTTTACGGTGTGGCAGGCCTTAGACGAAGGGGGTTTTGGCCATATCGTCGCAGAACCTGCAATAGCCGTTTAAAGTGATGCGAATTTACCAAAAAAAGGCTAGAATACTAGCCGCAGATGCGTAGATTATCTCTTTTTCTCTGTTGGCTCTGTGCAACTATAAGATCCCTCCTGCGTTGGGATGACAAAGAAATCCTGGTTCAGACAATTTTAACCACAGAGACACGGGTAACACGGAGAAACACAGGGTTGTCTACATTATAGAGAAGACGCAGTGTCTATTTGAACAAACTTTCATAGCAATAGCCATTAAGGCGATAACACGGGGAGTTTCTTCGAAACTGCTAAGCTTGCAGCTAATAGCTAACAACTTGTAGCTTCTCTTTGCGCTGCTCCTTTGCGCGAAACTTTGAAACTATTTGAGCTAAAGAAAATAAGTTTTATATTAGCATACATGAAACGTTTCAAACTATTTGTTGAGTGGCATATATTTGGCGTTTGCTCCTATATTGGTGATAAAATGGGTATTGCATCCGCTACCATCCGAAAATATTTTATTTACATTTCGTTTCTTACAATGGGTTCTCCGGTTATTATTTACCTCTTTGTTGCTTTCTGGATGAATATTAAAAATTATATCCTTTCGGCAAAACGAAACCCCCTTTGGAACCGCTGATAATGCAGTTTGGTTTTTCGTACCTGCAATGATTATGGCCCCTGGTTATTTACAATTTTCAATTGTTACTACTGATGTTTGTTTTTGAATATAATCATACAAACTACAGGGATCTGCTAAAGACCCTTGCCGCTGCATTGAATGTACCGTTTGAAAATGACAGGCTGCGTTACCCTCACAATATTGCATTAGGCTTTTCGCAACTGATAGAAATTCCGGGTGGCTTACAAGCCATGGTTTTTGATTATGCATACACTGTAAACCATCGCCTGCACAGAAAAAAAAACAACGAAGAATTTTATACACTATGGTTTATTGAGGTAACTGCAGAAAATGAAGTAACGATTGATATAGACAATGATCCTTACAGGGTTAAAAACGCTTCTTTCTCTACTGCATTACTCACCAGTTCTTTATTTGATGCCAGTTATGAAATGGATGCGGGCAGTAAAGCAAAAGGCATTAATATTTTGCTTGACAATCAATGGCTGGTAAACCATCTTGGTGTAGATGCTAAAAGCGGCCTTCTTCAAAAATATCTTTCGTTAAAAGCAGCAAGGGTTACTGCAGACCTGCTGGATCTTGAATATAAAAAACTGATACAGGAAATAATTGACTTGGTTAATGGCAGCAGCCAGTTTAAACAGATTGCTATTCAAAACCGGATTATGCTACTGATAGAAAGGTTTTTTATGCGGATGGCAGTAAAAAATGAAACAAACGCTCATACACTAAAACTTTCCCGCCAGGATATTAACCGTGTAATGGAAATTGAATCTTTTATTACACGTGATGTCTTTAACCCATCTCCTTTTATTCCTGAACTGGCAAAAATGGTAAACATCAGTGAAACCAAACTGAAAAACGATTTTAAAACAGTTTACGGCATGCCCATTTATCAATATTTTCAAAAAGCAAGAATGAGGGCTGCACGTGATGTACTTGAAACCAATAAATACTCCGTAAAACAAGTGGCCATAGAAATGGGCTATACCAACCTTAGCAATTTTAGCACTGCTTTCAGAAAAGAATTTGGCATACTACCCGGAAAAATTAATAAAGTGGATCCGGAAAGCAACACAATACCTCGGGAAAAAAATAGCGCTGAATAAAGATGTTCATTTCAGTTAAGCTATCATGTTAGTATACCGGCATTTTCCTATACCCATCTCAAATAAATCCACTTCTACAGCAGTTCCGCTTTACTATAACAAACATTTAGATAATAAACCCTTTCGGGATAATCAATTGTCCTTTGCAGCCATAATATTTGATGCTGATGCTTACTATTTGAGTTTATTTCGCGTCATATATAAACTGGATTTAATTTACAACGCAGTTTATAATGGTTTACCCTTAAGTGGCGCAAGATTATGATAAGACTTAAATACGACAATTTCAATTTTGATGAATCGAACCTTCCGGATTTTGTAGAGATGGTGAGCACACACCAATACGGAAAGAAAGTTATTCTTAAAGATAAATATGCAAGTGGCGATTATAAATTGTTGCAGTTTGCCAATGGTTTTTATGCTTATGCATCCAATTATATATTGAATGAAGATTTTGAGCTGCAGTTATCCGTTGCAAAAGATGATTTTCTTGCATTGCACATTAACCAGATACAGGCAGGACCAGAATTTAAAATTTCGCTGAACGATGATCATGTTTCGTACGATGACAAAGTAGTTAACTCGGTTTTTCTTACATCGTCTAAAGATGATTTTATAGTAGCGGGTGTAAAAGGTGCTTGCGTAAACAGGCTTAAAATAATGATACCAAAAACCTGGGTAGAAAAAGCTTATCCTGCTTTTAATGAAGCAATGCTTAATGCTTACACGCAACTGGGAGAGAAAAGACTTTTTTTTGATACAATGGACAGCACATACAGGAGTATGGTAGATAAAGTGATGAATACCGAAGAAAATGCATTTTATATACCCGTAACACAAAATATACTTGAAGTGATAGCAGAAAGGTTTTTAAACCGCATCACAAACAAACTTCAAAAAAATCAGAAAGAGACTGATTAAATAATTGGCAACATGAGAAAACAAAGGAAGAAGTCCCGTTTTTAAAATCCGCCGGCACCCTGGAAAACATCCGGCTTTTTGAAATCACAAAAAATTCAGACCTGCAAGCAAGGCCCTGCTGAGAAGCGGGGCTTTTTGTTTTCGAATATTAACCACAGAGACACAGTGCACACATAGATTACACAGGGATATATAAAGAATTGCCGCAGATGCGCAGATTAAAAATAAACGCTGTGCCCCTCTGTGTTCACCGCGCCTCCGTGGCTATCTCAGATGACAGCTTTTCGCAACTTCACTAATTGCTGCAACAAACCTTCCAGCAAATCCAGCTTCAGCATATTTGCGCCGTCGCTCAATGCTTTTGCAGGATTAGGATGTGTTTCAATAAACAAACCATTGGCGCCTGTGGCAATAGCTGCTTTGGCAATGGTGCCTATCAGTTGCGGATTGCCGCCGGTTACACCAGATGTTTGGTTAGGCTGCTGTAATGAATGGGTAACATCCATTACTACAGGTGCTTTATGTTCCTGCATCCAGGGTATATTGCGGTAGTCAACAACCAAATCCTGGTACCCAAATGTATTCCCTCTTTCGGTTAATATCACCTTATCGTTGCCGGCTTTGCGTATTTTATCGGCAGCAAACTTCATAGAAGGGCCACTAAGAAATTGTCCTTTTTTTACATTTACAATTTTACCTGTTTCTGCAGCCGCAACCAGTAAATCTGTTTGCCTGCAAAGGAAAGCAGGTATCTGCAATATATCTATATACTTTGCAGCAACAGCCGCTTCTTCATGCGCATGAATATCTGATGTAACAGGCAGTTTATATTTTTCGCCTGTTTTTTTTAATAGTGCAAGTGCAGTTTCATCGCCAATGCCAGTAAAAGATCCTGCGCTGGTGCGATTTGCTTTACGGTACGATGCTTTAAAAACATACGGAATGCCA
Source organism: Chitinophagaceae bacterium (assembly GCA_044227095.1). GTDB lineage: Bacteria > Bacteroidota > Bacteroidia > Chitinophagales > Chitinophagaceae > JACMLD01. The sequence continues at coordinate 5,157,676 of JBGAFV010000001.1, forward strand.
AGGTTCCTGCAAATGCCCGAAACTTTATCTGCCACTTCCATTACCAGTTCTTCACCTTCTACTACACAGGGGCCGGCTATCAGAAAAAAATTGTTGCTATCGTATTGCTGGCCTGCAAACAGGTTTTCTAAAAATTTTTCCATAGCGCAAAGTTAATTGATTGACAGGTTAATCTAAACCATGCCTGATGGCTGATTTTGTAATTTCTGATGTTCAGAAAGATAATTGCCAAAAATTGATAGCAATAAGCAAGATGAATTGAATGTATAATTGCACTTTAAAAAATCCGACATCTTTACTTCAGACATCAGATATAGTAATCAACTAATCAACTAAATTTGGCGCTATGATTAAAGACAAAATACTGGTTATAGGCGCAAGCGGACAAATAGGCGTTGAGCTTACGCTTGCACTACGAAAAATATATGGCAACGCAAATGTGGTAGCATCTGATTTAAGAGAGCAAAACCCTTTGCTGGAAGGAACAGGACCTTATGTAAGCCTGGATGTAATGAACAAAGAAATGCTGCACGTACAGGTGATAAGACAAAACTTTACACAGATTTACCTGCTGGCAGCTATTCTCTCTGCAACGGGTGAGAAAAACCCCAATCTTGCTTGGAACCTCAACATGACCGGCCTATTGAATGTACTTGATATTGCACGTGAAGAAAAAATACGCAAAGTATATTGGCCGAGTTCCATTGCAGTGTTTGGCCCCACCAGCCCAAAACAAAACTGCCCGCAGCAAACCATTATAGAACCTTCTACTGTTTATGGAATTAGCAAATACGCAGGCGAGTTCTGGTGCAACTATTATCATAACCGGTTTGGTGTAGACGTTAGGAGCATCCGTTATCCCGGACTTATCAGTTACAAATCTGCACCCGGTGGCGGCACCACAGATTATGCCGTAGAAATTTTTCACGATGCGCTTGAAGAAAAAAAATACGAGTGTTTTCTTAATGAAGACACTTATTTGCCAATGATGTATATTTCTGATGCCATTCGTGGCACAATAGAGTTAATGGAAGCACCAGCAGAAAGCATTTCTGTTCGCACTTCATATAACCTTGCAAGCATGAGCTTTTCTCCAAAAGAAATTGCAGCTTCTATAAAAAAGCATATTCCGGAATTTACCATTAGCTATAAGCCCGATTACAGGCAGAACATTGCTAACAGCTGGCCGCAAAGTATTGATGATAGTGTTGCCCGCAAAGATTGGGGATGGAAGCACGAATATGATTTGGATAAAATGACAAAGGAAATGCTGGATAACCTGAAATGATTTTTTGAAGCCGGCATTTGTTCTTTGGCTGTACACCGATTGCGGCGCTCCGTTCAACCATATATTTTATTCAACGGTAAAATATTCAACCCCTTCAGGGTTGTGTAAAATCCTCGCATCGCATTCCCCGGATTTCATCCGGGGCTATATTAATTACGCCCTTTCAGGGCTTGTCATGCAAGATTAAATCATAAAGGAAATGCTGAATAACCTGAAATGATTCTTTGAAGCCGGCATTTGTTCTTTGGTTGTACATCGATTGCGACGCTCCGTTCAACTATATATCTTTATTCAACAGTAAAAATATTCAACCCCTTCAGGGTTGTGTAAAATCCTCACATCGCATTCCCCGGATTTCATCCGGGGCTATATTAATTACGCCCTTTCAGGGCTTGTCATGCAAGATTAAATCATATTAGCTGTAAGCCTGAAAGGCTTAACTAATAATAACCGGTGGTGAAACCACCGGAGGCAAATGGCAATAGCACACAACCCTGAAGGGGTTGAATATGATACCGGCTCCTACAACAACGATATAACTTGCAGGATAAAAATTATTAACGAACTCGACTCCCTAACACTCAGGTAAGCTAATAGGAATATTAATGGCCAGTCCGCCATCACTTGTTTCTTTGTATTTGCTGTTCATATCAAGCGCAGTATCCCACATTGTTTTTATAACTGCGTCAAGAGAAACTTTTGCAAAATCAGGTGTGCTTTGCAATGCCAGTTGAGATGCAGTAATGGCTTTAATGGCACCCATTGTATTGCGTTCTATGCAGGGCACTTGTACTAATCCGCCAATAGGATCGCAGGTTAAACCCAAATGATGTTCCATTGCAATTTCTGCAGCCATCAAACATTGTCTTTGCGTACCACCCATGCATTCTGTAAGTCCGGCTGCAGCCATTGCAGAAGATACACCTATCTCTGCCTGGCAACCACCCATTGCCGCAGAAATGGTTGATCCTTTTTTAAAAATGCTGCCCGTTTCAGAAGCAGTAAGCATAAACTGAATTATTTTTTCCTCTTTATAACCATCGCAGAAAGTAATATAATACTGCAATACGGCTGGTATTACACCTGCTGCCCCATTGGTAGGCGCCGTTACTACTCTTCCGAATGATGCATTTTCTTCATTAACTGCAAGTGCAAAACAACTAACCCAATCGAGTGTATATTTAAAATCGCTTCCGCCTTTACGTATTGCCAGCATCCACGATTCATAATCTGTATAATTTTTTTGTGGAAGTAATTTTTTATTAAGTGCTGCTGCACGTCTTTTTACATGCAATCCGCCGGGCAGCACACCATCATGATGACAACCACGGTACATACATTCCTTCATCACATTCCAGATAGCAAGCAAACCTTTTTTTGTTTCTGCTTCTGTACGCCATGCAGATTCGTTTTCCATTACCACTTCGCTTATTGCTAAACCTTTCATGCACCAATGCAACAGATCGTCTGCTTTGTTTACAGGAAATGGCAATTGAACAGCGCCACCTGCCTGCTGCTCTTCATTTTCTTTTTTTACAAATCCACCGCCAATGGAATAATAAGTTTCAGCAAACTGCACATCGTTTTTTGTTGTAGCCAAAAATGTAAGTGCGTTGGGATGATATGGCAATGTTTCTGAAAAAAGAAAACTAATATCTAGTGAGGGATCAAAATCAATAGCATGCTTTGCGTTTAGCAACAGTTTTTTTTCTGTGCCGATGCTGTTTATTTTAGAAGTGATACTGTTAACATCAAAAGTAACAGGGTCGTCTCCACTCAAACCTAGCAATACAGCTATATCGGTTCCATGTCCTTTACCGGTTTTTGCAAGCGATCCGTATAATAAAACCTGCACAGCAGTTATATCTTGCAGCAGGTTATTCTTTTCAAGCGATTGCAGAAAACGCTGTGCCGCCCGCCAGGGGCCAAGTGTATGAGAACTGGATGGGCCTATGCCGATCTTAAAAATATCAAATGCGGAAATGGCTTCGTGTGGCAAAAGAAAGATTTATTGCAAAGTTAAGCAAGATGATTGCAGCTAAAACGGCTTTATGCAAATAGTAAAGATGCACACTGATATGCATATGAACCGAGCGTGGCAACGATGATGCCCAAAGTACCAATGCTGGTACCAAAAAATTACACTGCTTTAATGCTTGTACTATTGCGTATCCAGCAACTGGATATCAAAAATGATGATAGAATTGGCGGGAATAACAACGTTTCCGTTTCTATCTTTTTGTTCTTGAGCTCCATAACCCAATGTTGGGGGGATAAATAAAGTAATAACACCACCTTTTTGTATTAGTGGCATACCTGCTTTCCAACCGGCTATTAAAGTTGCCAGTGGAAATGATGCGGCGGTGGTGCCGGTGGTCTGGTCAAAAATAGTTCCATTGGTAAGATACCCTTTATAATACACAGAAACATAAGAACAGGGCGTAGGTGAAATACCAGAACCGGCAGTCTTAACCTGGTAATACATGCCACTGCAATGTTTTACAGCATTAATACCGGCACCTGCCAGATATTGTTCCAATTGAGATACTTCAGCATCGGGGGCCTTAACACTGCAGGCATCATAATCGCAAGCTTGCGAAGTGTTACTTTTTGCACAACTACCTGCTCCTGCTACAACGGCCATCATTAAAACAAAGAATACAACCTTTCTCATTTCTTAATAAAATTTTGCAAATATATTGGTATTGTTCAGACCATTCTTAAAAGTCTTTTGCTGCATCCATCTCTTCCCTTTCTTGTTTTGCTTTTAACTCATGATAAGCCTGTTCATTCATTTCCCAACGATGGCGTTTAAAAAAAATAGCTACAAATACAAGTATTATCAATGCTGCAATAACCAGCACTGTGCCAATATTGTCATCTGCATGGCCCCTTGCCCACATATTTGCCCTTTTATACCACCCGGAAGAGAAATTAATGATGATTGGAATAACAAAGAGAAGTCCTATTGGCAGGCCAAACAATAATTGCCTGAACAGTTTTTTTTCTTTATCTCGGTTCTTTTCCCAATATTCTAAAAACTGCTTTTCATTGTCTGTGAGCATGATAATATTTGGGCAAAAATACAATTTAGGCACCTATACTGCGTTTAAACCTCATTTATTTGTTTGTAAGACAGCGATTTATTGTAAATTGTCATAAAAGATAACCATTGTGAAAGTAGACAACCTATTAGGCCCCTATTTATACCAGTACAAAAGGCTCTCATTGCCTGGCATTGGTTTGTTTACTTTAGCTGATAATGCTGTATTGCCAGATGACACTGCCAAAGTAAAAACAGCCATAGAAGGAATATCTTTTACTTCTAAAACCGGAACGCAACTGGATGACTCGCTGATTCAGTATATTAAAGATGAGACTGGTAAAATGAAAGCACTGGCAGAAGCAGATTTAAACTCTTATATAGCTACTGCATTTCAATACCTCAATATTGGCAAGTCTTTTTATTTTGAAGGCATTGGCACCTTGCAAAAAAATAAAGACAATAATTATACATTTTCTGCCGGCACTATGATTCCGCAAAGGGCAGACGAAGTTCAGCTTAAACATATTGAAGCTAAAAAGAAATCAGCTTTTGTTGATGATGATGCTTCTGGCAAAAGCGGTTTTAATGCAGGCAGGCTGGTTGTATTACTGGCTGTATTAGTTACGCTGGGATTAATTGGTTGGGGAGGTTATTATCTCTACAACAAAAATACCGGCAATAAAGAAACGGCTGTCCAAACAGAAACAAAACCTGTTGAAACAATAACTGATACTGCATCTACTGCTGCAACTGATACAACTACAAAAAAACCTGACAGCGGACTTGTTGCTGCATCAACCGACAGTGTTAAGCCTGCTTCTATTAAAACCGCAACTGAAACCATTCCGCCAAACGGTTATAAATTTATTCTTGAAACCACTGCTAAAAAAACAAGGGCTGCCAGCCGTTATGAGCAGATAAAAGGCATTAGCATGCTGAAAGAATACAACAACAAAGCAGCAATAGAAACTAATGACTCACTCACTTTTAAAATATACACTATTGTACCCTGCACAGCGGCAGATACTGCACGTGTAAAAGAACAATTGAACGCATGGTATTACGGAAGCAGTGCAATTAAAGTTAAAATAGAGCAATAACCAATGAGGCCTTCTGCCAATTACTGGATAAACAAATTGCAACTTAGCAGGCATGTTGAAGGCGGATCTTTCTACAGAACTTATTGCTCTGAACTTACCATTCAGCAAGATCAATTACCAAAAACTTTTCACGGGCCGCGGCCAATAGCCACTTCCATTTATTTTTTGCTTGAGCAAAATCAGTTCTCTGCCATGCACCGCATAGCTTCTGATGAATTGTGGCATTTTTATTATGGCGATTCATTAATTGTTTACGAAATTGATGCAGAAGGTAGTTTAACTGAACATCGGTTGGGCAATAATCCCGAAAACAATGAAAGCTTTCAATGCCTGATAAAAGCAGGCAGTTGGTTTGGCTCTAAAACAATACAAGGCGGGGAATATTCTTTGGTTGGCTGCACTGTATCTCCCGGTTTTGATTTTGCCGATTTTGAACTGGGTGAAAAAAATGCATTGATACAATTGTATCCGCAACATGCGGGATTGATAGAGAAGTTAACTAGCTATTAGCTATTAGCTGTTAGCTGTTAGCTGTTAGCTTCAAGCTGCTAGCCACTTGTCGTGAATGGAAGAAACCTGAAATAAAAAAAGAGGCATAGGCAATAAAGCAAATCAGACATTCTATATCAGCTATCAGACATCTCTTCTTTGCTCGTAGCTCGTAGCTTACAGCTAATAGCTAACAGCTAATTACTCACAGCTTCTTTCGCTTGCATTACTTCTATATCAAACACCAATATACTATTAGGCGGAATTTTTGGTGAGCGGCTGCGAATAGAATAACCCATGCCGGAAGGAATAATCAATTGTATTTTGCCTCCTACTTTACAAAATGGCAATCCAAGCTGCCAGCCTTTTATTAAGCGGTTTAATGGAAATGTTGCGGGTTTGTCTTTTGTTTCATCAAAAGTTTCCCCGTTAAGAATATAGCCTTTATAAAATACGGTCACTGTATCGCTTACCAGAACGTTTCTGCCTGTGCCTTCTTTTACCATCTTATAATAAATTCCTTCTTTTGATGCAGTAGTATCAACTTTACCTGCAGCAACCGCATCAATGATTATTTTTTTGTCGGCCATTGCCTGCATTAAGCTATCTGTATTGTTATAAAAATTAATTGCCGGCGCCTGCATTAGTGGCTTACGCGAAAAAGTATCTGCATATTTTACATTAGCTTTTTCAAAACCGCCATTCCAGAGGTAAAATGCATTGTCTTCAACGCCTGCGCCATAATCTGTTCTGTCACCTGCTTTACCAGTAGCATCATAAGAAAATGAGGTATTGGTTAGTTCAATCCATTTACCGCTTTCTTCCCTCACCCACTGGTTGCTGAAGATTGCTTTGCGTTTTAACTGACCGTTTGCGCCATCAAAATTTTCAACAAAAGAATAAAGATGGTTTAAATATTTTGCATCTTCAGGCGCCTTAAAGGATGCTATAAGTTTCCACTTTTGCACATCGGGCATAAAAAAATAACCGGTGTAAATGGTTGTTTTTGTAGCGCTGTCGGGCAAGGCTGTTACCAGGAACTTATACTTCTCTCCTGCCTTCCAGTTATATACAAAATGACTATGGCCGCCTGTTCCTTCATTGCCAAAATCATTCGTAACTACATCTAAGCCTTTGCCTAACAATTTTACTTTACGTTCGTCCGGAACTTTATTTCTGTCAATGGCCTCATTACCTGCATCCCACACAGAAAATATTACCCTTCTTTCTGTTGGGCTGTTTACCTGTATGCCAAAATAACCTCTTGCAAAACCGCAAGCCATATAATAAGTATATAAAGGATCTGCGCCAGCAGGAACAGTTATCTCATTGTAAAAAGAAACAATTCTTGATGTGTCTGAAATTGGATAACGTAAATGAACAGAAGCTGCATTTCTTCTTGGCTTTGCATTAAACTGCAAAGCTTTTGAAGCTTTGCCACTTAGTTCAATAGATTGTATGTCTGCAATTGTCTTACCTGCTTTGTGCAAAGCAGTTAAACTGATAGAATTGAAACCAATTGCATTAACCTGAACAGTTCCTGCTATAATTTTTTTAAACCCGTTACCTGAGGGAATAGTTACAATAAATTTTTTATCGTTGATGCCTACCTGCAATTTACTTCCTGCAGTATTGTTTTTTACAAACAAAGAAATAGTGAGCGGACCAGTTGTTGCCAGGTTAAAATAATAATGAAGCCTTTGTTGTGTATTTGTCCAGTTATGCAACCCTTCTTTTTCGCTGAATAAAGAACTTTCACTTTCTTCTGTTTCATTTTCAGTTGGTGTTGCATATCCTGTATATGCAGGGATACTAACTTGTGATTGACATAGAATAGTTATGAAGGAAAAAACAAAAAGGAAAATTGTTTTCAATGCAGGCATAGTTTGGCTTTTATCTGTATCAAACTTAATAAATGCGCTTGTAACTGCAATAAACTAAACTGCCTATTGAAAACATGCTTTAAGCATCGGCGCAAGTTTAAAAGACCATATGGCATATTCCTTTCCTGAAAAATGAAGATTATCCTGCGCAATGAGTGAGGGATCTTCAGCGGCTTTTCTTTAATCTTCTGTAACCTCCAGGTAATGCACTTTTAAATTGTCCGCAATTGTTTTATTGGCAGCATTAAAAGCATCAATCTCTGTTGCAATTTTTATCTTATTACTGCTGGCTGCAAATGGTGTTACTGAATAATCAGGAATCGATAATACAATTACATGTGCGGGATTATTTTTGGCAAAGGCAATAGAACGTTGCAATAAAGTTGTAAATTCTTGTTTGTATTCATCAAGCGTTCTACCTTGGTATTGATTGTTTACGCCTATCAGTAAAGTCACTGCATCATAATCACTTTTAACCGGATTATTTTTTGTTGCATTCAGCAAATCCGCAGTTGTCCATCCATTAGTAGCAATAATATCAACGTTTACAATAACGCCCTGAGCTTTCAAAAGCGCAGCTGTTTGTACAGGATACCGGTCGGCTTCATTTACTGATGTGCCGATGGTATAAGAGTCTCCAAGAGCAAGATATTTTTTAGTGCCTGTTATTGCCATAGTTGTATCGCCATTATTTGCAGGTGATGTATATGTGCTTGCCGGAATAACACCTTCAGTTTTCTTGGTACATGCAGCGGTTAAAATTACAACTGCAATAAATAATATTGCAGGCAATGTAATGCTAAAGAATAGTATTGTTTTTATTTTTCCCTGCTTCATAAATACATGTACGAAGAAAAAGCAAATCCAGATGCTTTCCTGACTATCGACTATTGACTACTTACTCCCTACTACCTTTCTCCTCTTAAAATACCAATACACCGGAACTCCTAATAAAGTTATTGCAATTCCCAGCAATGAATTAATAACAGGTGCTTTTCCGGTATTGTAATTGTTAATATCATTCCATATAGTAGTCACAACATAAAAAGAGGCAAAAGCAATAAACAATGCAGCCAGCAACGGATAACCCCAGGCTTTATACGGCCTTGCTGCTGTTGGCATTTTCTTTCTTAAAATAAAAATGCCAATGGCACCCATAAGGTAAGCTATCCAAGAAATAAATGTAAACATATCGGCAAGCATATCAAACGATCCGCTTATAATGAGTACACAAGACCAAATGCCATGCAATACCAATGCATTGCCGGGGGTACGAAAACGCGGATGTTCTTTAGCACACCACGATAAAAAAACTTTATCAATACCCATTGCATATGTAACCCTTGCAACAGACATAATATTGCCATTAACTGCACCAAATGTGCAGATAACAACCATTGCAGATACAATTGCCGCACTGGTAGTACCTAAAGCCACGGCAGTTGCATCTGATGCTACTAATGGAGATGCAGCAATTTTTTCTATAGGCAATACATAGAGATAAGCCTGGTTAACCAACACATACACAACAATACATGCAAACACACCAGTAAACAAACTTCGCGGAATAGTCTTTTGAGGATTGTTGATTTCACCACCTACAAACGTAATGTTTATCCAGCCGTCATAAGCCATAAAGGCGCCGGTTAATGCGCCTACAATTCCGCTTAATAAACTTACTCCTTCTTTAGGATGTGCAGTTTCAATAAAATTATGTGCCGATCCTTTACCCGAAAAAAAGATTCCAAATATAAGCGCTGCTATTACCAGCATTTTTACAACTGTTGAGATTACCTGCAATGCGCTTCCTGCTTTTACACTGATGTAATTAAGCAATGTAAGGCCAACAACAAGTACCACAGCAAACATCTTTACACCAAAATTTTCAAGCGGATAAAGATTGCCAAGAAAAGGAAGGTGTACAGCAAAGGAATGTTCTGTTGCTGCATCAAACCTTGGCAAATGCAAAAAATAATCGCTGTACTGTGCGCATACAAATGAAATGGCTGCTACTGCAGCCGTATTAATAACTGCAAACGCTGCCCATCCATATAAAAAAGCAACGAACTTGCCATACATGTGTTTAAAATACACATACTGCCCGCCGGTTTCAGGCAACATCGCCCCAACTTCTGCATAAATTAATGCCCCAGTTAATGAAAAAAGACCGGCAATAATCCAAACTGCGGTTAGCCATAACGGTGAGCCTGTTTGCCCTGCCATTGTGGCCGGTTTCATAAAAACGCCTGAGCCAATAATACTCCCGATAATAATTGCAACAGCTGGCCAATAGCCAATTGCTTTTTTTAATTGTGTCTGATCCATGCAGTTAATAGTGCTAACGCTGAAGATAGTAAACTGTTGATACAATCCGCAATCGTTTTTAATGCCTTAACAGAAATGGTTTGCGTAACTTTACCCATATGAATCATCTTTGGTCGCAGATAGTTGTCAATACAGTTTACCGTAAAAAAAACAAGCAACAGGAACTGAGCCCCTTTGAACTTGCAAAGGGGATGCGTGAGCTGCGTTTAAACGTGTGGCGCCAGGTAAAAGATGCAATTTTAATTATAACAGGAATTTTGTGTGCAGGCTTTGGATTAAAAAGCTTTTTATTGCCCGCAAAATTTATTGATGGTGGCGCTACAGGTATTTCGCTAATGGTCTCAGAACTTAGCTCATTATCTTTACCCATTGTACTGATATTGATTAATATACCTTTTGTATTGCTGGGTTTGGTAGTTATCGATAAAACCTTTGCAATAAAAGCTACGCTTTCAATAATTGGACTTGCACTGTGTACTGCATTTTTTCCCTTTCCGGATGTAACGCACGACAAATTGCTGGTAGCCGTATTTGGCGGTTTCTTTATTGGAGCAGGCATTGGTTTGTCTGTACGCGGAGGTGCAGTACTGGACGGTACAGAAGTTCTCGCTATTTTCTTAAGCCGAAAAAACAGCCTTAGCATTGGCGATGTAATACTCTGTCTTAACATAATTGTGTTTTCTGTAGCGGCTTATCTCCTCTCTGTAGAAACTGCACTTTATTCTGTACTCACTTATCTTGCTGCATCAAAAACTGTTGATTTTATTATTGAAGGAATTGAAGAATACACTGGTGTTACTATTATATCGGTAAAGAATGACCTGGTGCGTAAAATGATAACTGATGACATGGGCCGTGGTGTTACAGTTTATCGTGGCAAAAGAGGCTATGGAAAAAGTGGGGAAACTTATGATATTGATATCGTTTATACAGTAATCACCAGGCTGGAAGTAAGCAGGCTGGATGCTGCTATTGAAAGAATAGATCCTAATGCATTTGTTGTAAAAAATTCTGTAAAAGATACAAAGGGCGGAATGATAAAGAAAAGAAGATTGCATTAAATTATTTCTCGCTGGAGATTCGCAAGTCATTGCAATCAAAGTTTAATAATTATGGCACAGGCATTAGTAATTCTATTAAACATCGTTGCTACGCTCAGTTCAACAGCAAATCAGTAATCATCAATAGAAACACAATCATTAAAGCATTATGATCTTCTAGGATTTTGGTGATCCCATGTGGCAAAGAAAAAATCTGCTAATCTGTGGTCCATCTTGCATAAATCCGTACGTTATTTTTTATTAACTTCAACTTCCATTATTTTTTATCACCGATAAAACACTAACGATGCAGCAACAATCCAGAAGGGATGCGTTAAAAACACTTGCATTAGGCAGCGGCGCTTTGCTCCTCTCCCCAAATCTTTTACTAGCCGGCACACGCAAAAAAGACAAACTTGGAATTGCACTTGTGGGACTTGGCTATTATAGTACAGATTTGCTTGCCCCTGCATTGCAGCAAACAAAAAATTGTTACCTGGCTGGCATTGTTACAGGCACTCCTTCTAAAGCTGTTGCCTGGAAAGCAAAATACAATATACCCGATAAAAATATTTACAACTACCAGAATTTTGATACAATAGCCAACAACCCTGACATAGATGTTGTGTACGTTGTATTGCCACCATCAATGCACAAAGAATATGTTATAAGGGCAGCCAATGCTGGTAAACATGTTTTCTGCGAAAAACCAATGGCACTTACCGTAACCGAATGCCAGGAAATGATTGACGCCTGTAATAAAAACAAAAAAAAGCTGGCTATAGGCTATCGCCTTCATCACGAACCTAACACACAGGCATATACGAAAATAATAAATGAACACCAGTTGGGTAATGTAAAAAGCCTGGACTGTGCTGCCGGCTATTTTGATAACCGTACAACACACTGGAAACAAAAACGGGAAATGGGTGGCGGCGTTTCATATGATATGGGCGTATACGCTATACAAGGTGCAAGGCTAGGTACAGGAATGGAACCCATTGCCGTAGTAAGTGCAAAAACATCAACAACAAGGCCGGAAATTTATAAAGACGGGCTTGATGAAACTGTTGAAGCAACACTAGAATTTCCCGGCGGCGTTCTTGCAACAATCAAATCGAGTTTTGGACAGAACGTAAACTATATGAACATTAGTTGCGAAAAAGGTGATATAAAATTGGAACCCTATTCAGGCTATAATGGTATAAAAGGAACAAGCCCATTGGGAGAAATTTACACACCTTATGATGTGCCTTTTCAGCAAGCCAAACAACTTGATGATGACTGCATGAGCATTATGCACAAGAAACCAATGCTGGTTCCTGGTGAAGAAGGGCTTCGTGATATTCGCATAGTTCAGGCTATTTATAAATCTGCATCAAGTGGAAAAAGAGTTGCAATTGTTTAATAAGGGAATAACTTAGCCATGATTAAACTAACCGGCATACCCTATGATCAAAATTCATCTTTTTTAAAAGGCCCTTTTCTTGCTCCTGCAAGAATAAGGTTGATGTATAAAGAAGGTTCTGCCAATTCGTTTGCAGAAAATGGAATGGAAATAAAAGACGGTTTTGCCTATGAAGATATTGGCGATCTTGCTTTTGATGATATAAGGCCGGAGAAAGCATTTGCAACGATTAAAAACCATATCGCCCTTTTACTTAAAAATGAGCATAAAGTTATTTCTCTTGGAGGAGATCACTCAGTAAGCTATCCAATCATTGACGCATTTACTGATAAATACAAAAATCTCCACATTCTCCATCTTGATGCGCATGGAGATTTGTATGATAATTTTGATAACAATCCATATTCGCACGCCTCTCCGTTTGCACGCATTATGGAAACAGGCAAAGCGGCTTCATTAACACAAGCAGGTATACGCACACTTACCACGCACCAGAAACAGCAGGCCGAAAAATTTGGCGTAACTATAATTGAAATGAAAAATTTCAGTTTTGATTTTGTCAAAAAACTTTCATCGCCATTATATATTTCATTAGACATTGACGTGCTTGATCCTGCCTATGCACCAGGCATTTCTCACCACGAACCAGGTGGCTTAAGCACACGTGAGCTGCTCCATATCATTCAGCAAATAAACGTTCCTATTGTGGGTGCTGACATTGTAGAATATAACCCGATAAGAGATGTGAACAATATGACAGCAATGGTTGCGTATAAGCTGATGAAAGAATTAATAAATAAAATGACAAATTAGTTTTGTAACAACCCTGCTGATTATTCTTAAAACCGGTAATGCCATAAATTCATTTTTATAATTTTAACCTGCAAGTGCGTGGCTACTCAAAATGAAAACAGTTTTCCTAAAATTTATTTTTACCGCCGTTTGGTGCAGGCAAAAATGTATATAGACAATCATTTCGACGAACCAATCAACCTTGATTCTATTGCAGATGAATCCTGCTTTTCAAAGTTTCATTTTATAAGAATCTTCAAAAGCATCTATCAAAAAACCCCTCACCAGTATTTAACATTTGTAAGATTGGAAAAAGCCAAAACGATGCTGCAGGATGACATTACGGTTATACAAGCTTGTTATGCATGCGGGTTTGAAAGCATAACGTCTTTTACAGCCTTATTTAAAAAAACAACAGGATTAACCCCTGCAGAATACCGCCATCTTCAATTGAAACTTAAAGCCGATCGTAAATCTATGCCACTTAAATACATACCAGCATGTTTCGCGGAAAAAAAGGGTTGGGCAAAAAATAGCAATTTTCAATAAGCCCGCAGTTTTTCAAGTCGCGACCTTCACATAAATTATTCTTACCAAAACAAAAAAAATAATTATGATTACAAAAATCAATCACGTCAGCATTTTTGTATTAAACCAGGATAGTGCATATGGTTTCTATGTAAATAAACTTGGCTTTAAAGTACACACCGATGTTACAATGGGTCCCGGAAAACGCTGGTTAACTGTTTGTCCGCCTGAACAACCCGATATAGAATTAACTTTAATGGCTATAGATGAAGGCATGATGTTTAAAAAGGAAGCTGCTGAAACTATGCGAGATTTGGTAAAAAAAGGCACCTTTGGTTTTGCTGTGTTTGAATGCGATGATTTGCTGGCAACATACGAAGAACTAAAAGCAAAGGGTGTTGAATTTACAAAACCACCAACCAAAGAATTCTACGCATTTGAAGCATTGTTTAAAGACGATTCCGGAAATTGGTTTTCTTTGGGTGAAAAGAAATAAAAACGTAAGCAAAGCACCTGTTTGAACTAACACGCAATTACTTTAATGCAATTCTACAATAAAGAACCACTTCTATAAAAGGAGTGGTTCTTTTCATTAGTAGTAAACAACAATTAATTTTTGAATACGATAACTATACTCACACCATTTCTCTTTTAATTTTTTTATTAGTCATTTGCAGGTGCCTGCAAAATACTATACTTGATTTTTATTTCTCTTCATAACAAGCATTGCCAGCTAAGCATCAAGCTATTTAAATCATCTCAATTATATATTTTAAAATGTATTTATAAAAATGAAATGCATAATAAAAGTGACAATAAACATTAATATATAGTAATAAAATTTATTTATTTGAGTTGATTGTTGTGAATTTTTTACGCCACAAATTGCATTACGATCTTGATCTAACAGTACAACTGCACTGAAAAATCTTTACACATTAATGCTCGTTATTATAGAATAATACACGAACGATGTGAAGATAAAACTCCAATTATATGAATTGCCTGCCATCCTGAAATATAATATTGGCTAATTCCAACCGAATGAATTTCCTCTCGTCTTACATGAATCAGTTCCAATTCGTATGATCTCCCGGATATATGTCCATTAAAAATCCATAACCTTTAAAAAGCTGGAAACTGGTGCAATTATTTTCACTAAACCGATTTTATAATGAAAAAAAAATTACTTCTCGCTATCCTGCTATTTGGAGCATTGCAATTATCTGCTCAATTGTTACCCGACCCCTATATTAATTCGGGTGATGTGTACCCATTTTTTTCTAGTTTTGATCTTGCCGGCCTTAACTCTTTAGGGGGTACTGCCGGAACCTGGGAAACAAACCGTGCTGCTGTACCCGGTTTTTATAGTTCGGGAGTATTGACAGATAATACAGGTACACATAGCGGTTACTTTATTAATGCTTCCGACGCACATAATGTAAATGGTTATGTAAAAAAGAACGGAACAGGATCATTTACTTTTCCAGT
This sequence comes from Chitinophagaceae bacterium, assembly GCA_044227095.1. Classification (GTDB taxonomy): domain Bacteria; phylum Bacteroidota; class Bacteroidia; order Chitinophagales; family Chitinophagaceae; genus JACMLD01. The sequence continues at coordinate 5,173,066 of JBGAFV010000001.1, forward strand.
AGGAACAGGCACAGTATTACGTTCTTTATCCATTAGCTCCCCCGCTTCTACTAACTCTGCTATTGCAGTAGCGTGGATTGCAGGCGACCCGGCCAATGCTGCCTATGATCCTACATTACCAAATCCCGGATATCATTCCAGAAACACATCTAAGCTGGGTTCAAATATTCTTGCTGTAAGTCCCGTTGGAGAATGGGATTGGATGGACATTACAAATAACGGTTCAGGACTAATCGTTACTGTTTCTATTCCAGATATGACAACATTCACGCTGGCAAAAGATCTGCGTCTTGTAGGCTGGGATGGGGGCTCCTGGCAGGATCTTAGTGGGGGCCCAAGTGCTACTGGAAATACCGCAGGTTCTCTTTTAAGCGGAATAATGAGATATGAAATAACCGCTATTGGAATTGGTAGCGCTGCTTCACTTTTAGACATAAAACTTGCCGATTTTTCAATAACCGAGCAAAATTGTAATGCACAGGTTAATTTCACTACCACAGCAGAAGATCCAAATACAACCATAGATATAGAACAAAGCCCCAATGGCCTAAATTTTACAAGAATTAGCAGTGTTGTATCACAATACCCAAATGGTGGTGCTTATCATATCAATGCGGTGCAGAATGACGCTACAGCATTTTACAGGCTTAAAATAATTAATGCTGACGGACGCTATAGGTATAGCGCTGTTAAAACACTTACCACTACTTGCTCAAGTAACAATCATATGAGTTTCTACCCCAATCCTATAAGCGGCGCTATGCAGGCAAGCCTCCGCTTCAATACAGATTATAGGGGGAAAGCCCGGCTGTTGGTCTACAATACTACCGGACAACAATTATTAAACCAGCCTGCAACAATAGTATCCGGGCAAAATATAATACCAGTAAATACATCATCACTATCTGCTGGAGTTTATTATATGCAACTTGTTGGAGAAAACGGTAAACAAATAAATAGTACGCAAAAGCTAATCAAACAATAAACAATTACAAAAAGTACTAACCGCCGGATGAAAAACCTAAATCATGTTATTAATATCGCCAAAAAACTGGCCTTGAGCTAAAAGTTGATGATTATTGTTTAACTATATTATCATTTTTTCATCTCATTGTTAATAACAGCCCATGATTAACACCACCATTCACTATCCCGGTATTTACTACCGGGATTTTTTTTATTTTAAATGTCAGAATCATAACTCATTCTTTGATGCAGCATATAGTTCATACCAATCCTGGCGATCGAGATCAATGGTAAAAGCATTTACAATGTTTCTGATACGATTTTCATTAGTTGTACCAATTAAAGGAAGTGCTCCAAATTTTACCAGCCATGCAACAGCGATTGACTCAATGTCTGCATCATATTTCTTTGCTATTTCTATTAATTTTCTTCTTACCCTTATGGCGTCCTCATCCGTACCTGTTGCAATTCTACCGCCAGCCAGTGGCGCAGATGCCAGTGGCCTCATATAGCGCTGTTTAATGTAGTCTACCTGTCCGTTATCAAGAGCTGAGGTATTAAGCAGGTTTAATTCTATATGATTGGTAACGATAGGAACCCTTAAATAAGATGCAAGCAACTGATGCTGAAAAACAGAAAAATTAGCAACACCAATATTTTTAACTTTACCGGAGTCCTTCAACTTTGATAAAGTCAACGCAGTTTCTTCCAGTCCGGATAATGGATCTAAATGATCCAGTAAAAAAATATCTATATAGTCAGTCTTTAGCTTACGCAAAGAATTCTCTACACTTTGAAGTATATGATCTTTTGAAGTATCATAATGTTTTACACGAATGCCGGGCAGGTTTGCACCGGGCATGCGAAGACCGCATTTGGTAAACAAAACAATGTCTTCACGTTTAAAAGACTTTGCACTAATAAGATTGCCAAAAATTTCTTCACACTGGTAGGAGCCATAAATATCCGCATGATCGAATGTGTTGATCCCAAGTTCAAGGCACAAATTTACAATATGCTCCATGGTAGCTTGTGTATCCCGGGCTTCAGTTGTCCATCTGTAAAAGCCATAAATAGCGGGAGACACTTTGGGTCCTGAATCACTTAAATAAATCTTTTGCATATTGAGTGTGTTAATCTTTGCTTGCTAAAAGAATCAAAATTAAACAGTTCCAGTCTATAACTACAATTATTTTATTGATTTTTTATATGCTTCCAAATGTATTATATTTGTCTACAAATTTTGTAGACTATAAAATTCTCAAAAGTTTCATCAAATACGTTGATCGTCAGCAGAATCGCCAAAATCCAATATTTTTTTGTTTATACAAATAAAACATTTTCCTTTACACCAGCCAATACAAGAAAGTATGAAACACGTCACAAAATTATTATTCCTTTTACTTACATCGGTTACCGTCAATGCACAACATAAAACTGTTTTACCTGTAAATGATTTTGAAAAAGCAGTACAAACTAAACCTGTTCAACTGGTAGATGTAAGAACAGCACAGGAATTTAGTGAGGGGTTTATTAAAAACGCCGTCAATTTCGATTGGAATAATCAAGCACAGTTTGTTGCCCAGGCAAAAAAACTTGACAAAACGAAACCTGTTTATGTATATTGTCTTGCCGGCGTTCGAAGCGACAAGGCAGCAGATTGGCTTATTACAAACGGATTTTCTACTGTTATTAACCTTGACGGAGGTATAAAAGCATGGAAGGCTGCTAATAAAAAACTTGAAACCCCATAACGCAATCTTAGCGATATAAAATTATTTGCCTTTATTGGCTGTTATTTTTATTAGCCCGCATCAGGATACCAGTTTTTCTTAAACACAACCAAGTGAACTTTTTCTTTTCCTTCTTTTTTAGTTTTACCGGTTCACTTACACCCGGCACAATAAATTTAAGCGCATTACAACTGGGGCTTGATAAAAAGCCGCATATAGCATGGGGGCTTGCGCTTGCAGCTGCAATCATGGAGTACATTTATGCATGGCTGGCCGTGAGTTTTGAAAGCTATATTACTGCTGCCCCTGTTATCATAAAAAATTTTCAGCTTATTGCAGCAGTTGTAATGCTTACACTAGGCGCCCTTACACTCAGGGCAACTTCTGTTCCTACACCATTTAGCAACAAAATAAACAACAGCGGTTTTAGGAGAGGATTGGTTCTTGGAATACTCAACCCGTTGGCAATGCCATTTTGGATTGGCGTAACGGCGTATTTAAAAAGCCAGCACCTGATTTCGCTTTCCACAAAATTTGAACTGCATAGCTATCTTGCAGGCGTATCAACAGGAGTTTTTTGTCTACTTATTATAGTAGCGTACATGGCAAACAAATTAATAATTATACTTCAGCACCATACCAAACTTTTAAAGAGAATACCTGGCTTTATTATGCTTGCACTAGGCTTAATAGCATTTACTAAATGGCTCTTATTTTAAATTGTAATGTCCATTAAAAAACTATGCTTAGGAATTATCTTTTAGTAAAACACACTTGAATAGTGAAGGGCTGTCAAAATTGACAGCCCCTGCTTTTGAATTTTATGTATTAGAAGTAAGTAGCTTATACTATAACTATTACCGGCGCTATAAGTTACCTATTGGTAACGCAGCGCTATAAAATCCGGTGTATAAACTCCGTCAAATAAATATTATTGCAGCAATACGAATTAGTTTTATTGAAATAAAGATTTCCCTTAAGCAAATCTGTATCCGCAGCAACTATGTACTATATCTTTTGCTTTATAAGTGCTAAACAAAACCAACATCTTATCGCCAAAACTATCCAGTCTCTTACAGAAAAAAATAAGGGCACCATACCATTGTTTGATGCCCCTTGTCTCTAACCGTCCTGAAAATTATTTGATTGCTTTTTTATGATAAGAAAACCAACATAAATAAAACGTATATATTTTTTTCTTTATTACTTAGTCTACATATAAACGTTATTAGTACTTACTAAATTTTAAGGCGCATACTTAATTAATGAAAGAAAAAGCAAATAATTTCATTTTATATCTTTTTACTTAGGCAATATATACAGATAATCTACTAGCTCATTTAAATCATTCAGCTGCCTTCACTATAATTAAAAGAAATAAACCAAAGCTTTAAAGAATTGATATATGGCGATGTTTACATTATAAACGTCAGGAGCAAGCGAGGAAACAATTATCTTATAGCTTCTATTGGTCAACATTTGTGTCAGCATTTCACTGCCAATAGCATCGTATAATATAGCTGTTCGTTTAGCAGAATGCTGTAAATGCAACTATATCTATTCCAGCCACGAAGATAAATATTTTGCAATTTTTTCAGACTCCACCATAAAGCCATCGTGGCCATAGGCAGAATCAATTTCTATAAGTGTTGCATTGGGTATTTGTTGTGTAAGATGCCGTTGCTCTTCAAGCGGACAAAGTATATCGCTACTAACACCTATAACCAATGTTGGTTGCAAAATCGTTTGCAGTATATGATCTACATTACCGCCACGGCTTCTTGCCATATGATGGCTATCCATAGCTTTGGTTAATAACCAATAGCAATAAGCACTAAATCGTTTTACCAGTTTATCGCCCTGGTAATTGATATAAGACGAGGCTTTGTAATCATCAAGTTTTTCAGCATCTGTATCAGTCTGGTTTTTTACCATAATACCATAGTTACGGTAAGTAAGCATACCAATAGCCCGTGCAGCTTTTAATCCTTTGCTACCGGCATGGGCAACAGGTTGCAACCAGGTATTGTCTGCTTCAATGGCAAGACGTTGGGCTGTATGTGTAGCAATGCCCCAGGCACTTTCTGTAGCTGATGTTGCCAGCAGAAAAAGTTTTTTAATAATACTCCTTTCCATAAATGCCCATTCCATTGCCTGGTAGCCTCCCATACTTCCGCCCACAAGCAAGTAAATAGATGGAAGGTTTAAATGCTTACGGAGCAGTATATGCGCATTTACCATATCTCGGATAGTAACATGCGGAAATTTGCTGAAATAAGGTTGACCTGTGGATGGATCTATACTATGCGGTCCCGTGCTGCCATAACAGGAACCAAGTATGTTTGCACAAACAATAAAATAACGGGATGGATCCAGCACAAAACCATTACCGGCTACGCCTGGCCACCATTCGGCAACAGCTGAACTGGCAGTAAGGTGATGACAAATCCATACTGTATTGCTTTTATCTTCATTTAAAGTGCCATAAGTATGATAAGCCACTGTTATTTCAGGAAGCGATTGCCCGTTTTCCAGCTCAAAGCGATGCGGATAATGAAAAATCTCCATCAAATTCAAGTATACTGTTGAAATTGCAAAGTAAAGGGCTGTATGAGTTACATTTGCAAAAAATATTGATAAATGATACAAATAAATATAGACAGGGTTAGCGGAGATTATGGATTTGAAGCAAAAGACGCCCGGGGGCATGTAGTAAAAATGGATACCAGCGATGAAAACGGGGGCGTTAATTTTGGTGTGAGGCCAATGCAGGTTTTACTAATGGGACTTGGCGGCTGCAGCGGCATAGACATTGTTTCCATTCTTAAAAAGCAAAGACAAACAGTTGATAGTTTTTCCATGAAAATTGAAGGCGACAGGTTTGCAGGCAAAGAACCTTCTTTATGGGAAAAAATTCACATTGTTTTTGAACTGAAAGGCAAAATAGACCCGGAGAAAGCAAGAAAAGCCTGCGAACTATCAGTAGAAAAATATTGTTCTGTTGCAGAAACATTACGCACTGGCGGCGCATCTATAACCTGGGAGGTAAAGGTTAGTAATTAGTTGATCAATTGATTGGTGGAGAAATCACAAAATATCAGTCAGCGGTTCAACTAATCAAACAATCAACTGATCAATTAAGCAACCAACCATTTAACAAATTAGCATGAAAGAACAACATCCTATAACAAAAGTAATTCGCACACGTACAGAACGTACAAATGAAATGGAACACTCCTCTCCTATGTTCCTAACCAGTAGTTTTACTTTTGAAGATGCGGAAAGCATGAGGGCAGCATTTGCCGACGAAACTGATGCGAATATTTACAGCCGTTTTAGCAATCCTACTGTACAGGAATTTACAGACCGCATTTGCGCACTGGAAGGTGCAGAAGCAGCTTATGCCACTGCATCGGGTATGAGTGCCATATTTGCAAGCTTTATGGCATTGCTTAAGAAAGGAGATCATTTGCTGAGTTGCAATGCTATTTTTGGAAGTACACATACTGTAATTAAAAAGTATCTGCCTAACTATGGTATTGAATGCAGTTATGTAAGCGCTGCTAAACCCGAAGAGTGGGAAGCCGCTATTCGCCCAAATACAAAAATGATTTACCTGGAAACACCTACCAACCCGGGTTTGGATATTATTGATCTGGCATTTGCAGCAGAACTTGCAAAGAAGCATAACCTCATTCTGAATGTTGACAACTGCTTTGCAACACCTATTTCGCAAAGGCCGCTAGATTTTGGAGCACACCTTGTTGTGCATTCTGCTACCAAGTGGATGGACGGACAGGGCCGAGTACTGGGTGGTGTTATTGCGGGAAAAAAAGAACTGGTACATGATATTTATATGTTTTGCAGGAGTACCGGGCCCGCATTGGCGCCATTTAATGCATGGGTACTTAGCAAAAGCCTGGAAACGCTGGATGTACGAATGGAACGGCACGCTGCCAATGCATTACACATTGCTAAAGCATTGGAAAACCATCCGGCTATTGAATGGTTAAAATATCCTTTTTTAAAATCGCATCCGCAATATGACATTGCAATAAAACAAATGAAAAACGGTGGAGGCATTGTGTGCTTTAATCTAAAAGGAGGACTGGAAGCTGGCCGTAGTTTTTTAAACAAGCTGAAAATGCTTTCACTTACGGCTAACCTCGGTGACACAAAAAGCATCGCCAGCCACCCGGCAAGTACCACGCATGCTAAACTTACTGAGGAAGAAAGGATGGCAGTAAATATAACACCTGGGCTTATACGTATTTCTACAGGGCTGGAACATGCAGATGATATACTTGATGATATTTTACAGGCGTTGTAAGACCTCACCCCGGCCCCTTTCCAGCGAAGCTGGAGAGGGATGCCTATGTGTAGCATGTTATATAAAATGTAAGCACAATGGTATTGCAAATCAAATAATGCAGATGTAATTTTTTAGCCCACCAGTTGAATAATTATTTAGCATCGTTGCCTGCCCGGATGAACAAATAAAATTTTATTCATCCGTTCGGACTGGCGTCGCACTCGTGTACAGCATAGCATTATTCATCTTTTTAGCTAAGCTATAAATTTTCAATTCTTCTCTTTATCCTAGAGACAATAAAGAATATTACAAAGAGGCACCCATATATGCCAAAGGCGTAGAGGGGCCGGGGGTGAGGTTCTATTTCTTCTCATACTTACAATCCACAGAAACATTCATTGTCTCTGCAATCTTATCTGCTACCAATGAAGGGATTTTAATATTATAATCTTTAGGTGTCAATTTAAACTTTGCAAGCAGTTGCGGCAAACCATTTTTTACAATAATAGTTCCGGAAACGGTTATATTTTTTGTTACCCCGTGTATAGTTATTTCGCCTTCTCCCGTTACAGGATAGGAACCGTCTTTTGTAATACTAACTGCAGAAGCATTTGTAATCTTTCCTTTAAAAATTGCTTTGGGCATTTTATCACTTTCCATATAATCTTCATTAAAATGCTCTTCCATTAGCGCTTTCTCAAAATGAAAACCTTTAATCAGCACTGCAAAACCAATTTCGCCCGTTTGTATATTTAATACACTTGATGCTTCATTATTGGTAGCATCAATATTTTCTAATGGGGTTTTACCAAAAAAAGAAACCTGGCCATGCCTTGTAATATAAATATCCTGCGCATTGGTAAAATGCAGGCAAAGCATTGTTATAACAATGAAACAGATCTTTTTCATTTGTTGTTTTTTAAAATATAGTTTATTGGCTAAAACGGGGAAGCAGTAATTGTTTTCAGAAACAATTACTGGTATATTGTGAATTTACTTTTACGAGTGGCCATTTATTTTTTTACAATACACCTGTCCATAATAACATCTGTAAGATAACCGGTGCAAAAACCTTTTATAATAACAGCGTCTCCTTTTTTTATAGCTACGGCTTTATCCTGTAAAGTACATTGCACACCACTCATGCTGTTTCCCTGCAAAACTACAATGGGCTTATTCTGCTGATTGAAAGTTACTTCACTAACGGTACCGGACACCTGAACAGCATTGCCCAGGTATTGCTTGTTGGCAGATACTTCATCTTTTTCATAATCACCTGCAAGTTGCAATGCAGTTCTTTCAACCGCAGATTCATCAGCCACATTACGATGTGGTTTATTATACATTTTGTATGCTATAATGGCCCCACCGCACACAAGCAACAGGCATATAAGACCTGCAAGCCTTATTGTTTTTTTCTTCATACAGAGAATGGCAAATCAATAGAACAAGCCATTTAAGATTACTACGTTAACCTGTTGGCACAGGTTGTCTCAGAAGGATATATTTTTTTCAAAGGAGATACATTATAAATAAGGACACCGCAGTTGTACAATAAAAAACCGGGACGTTAAAGTTTTATCTTCAACGCCCCGGTAAGGGATATTGGAATTTAATAAATACTTATTTTATCTTAAGAAACTTTATGCTTCCTTCTCGTTTGCCTTTGCTATCTGTTACTTCGGCTATATATAAACCGTTAGACAGTACTTCAGCATTCTTTATTGAGAACCTGTTTAAACCCTGGACAGTTTGCCATGTATATTTTGCTTTTAACACACCTTTTGAATCATAAAGACTAACAGTTTTGATACTTGCTTCTGCGCTATATAATTCCAGTGTGGCAGATGTAACAACCGGGTTTGGATATATTGTCAATTTAGTTTTTGCTGTGTTTGCAAGTGAAGCTGCATTTGCAGAATCTTTCATGCTTCTTAACAATGCTTCATCTTCTTCAATAGTAGTTGCAGGTTGCGCTACCCTTGCGCCACTGCTTGTGCAAGCACGCAACAACAATATACCGCCTGTTGGATACACAGCAAAAGCTTGTGTAACCGTACTGCCAAGTGTTGGTGTAAATGAAAACCAACTCCAGCTTCCATTAAAAGCTTGTGTTAATGCTGCGTCTGTATACAAAATATTTCCGTTAGCAATACCATTACCATACACTGCTATTCTTCCGCTTGTTGAAGGATCACCACAAGCCTGGTAATATCCGCCTGTTGTTCCTTTAATATAACCAAGAAGATTGCCTGATGGCGCAGGCGCAGTTGGAGGAGGAGTTGGCGTTGTTGGCGCACCAGGAGAACAACTTGTTATCTGGTTAATGCTTCCATCAGGATAAATTGCAAATGCCTGTGCAACTGTTCCGCCTAGTGTGGTAGTAAATGAATACCACATCCATCCACCATTGAACTTCTGCGTCATGCCAGCATCAGTATATACAATATTTCCATTGGCAATGTTTGTACCATACACCGCAATACGATTAGATGTTGACGCATCTCCGCATGCCTGGTATGGACCGCCAGTTACCACTTTAATATACCCAAGCAATGAACCACCACTTGCCGGAGGAGCAGGTGCTGCCGGAGCACTAGTGGCTGCATCTACAGTTATTTTTACAGATGCTGATGCCGTAGCGCCGGCATTGTCTTTTACTGTTACTGTAAAAGTATAAGTTCCCTGTACCAGGCCTTGCAATGCAGTAATTCCGCCTGTTGGGTTTACAATAGTATATGTATCCGGTCCATTGGTTTTTGCCCATGCGTAAGAAACTATTGTACCATCGGCATCGGTTGATGCAGTAGCGTTTAACGTTGCGTAATTTGTTGGCAAGGTCATGCTTACTGCATTACCCGCATTGGCTACCGGGGCAACATTGGCTGCTGCATTTACAGTAACAGTTACAGAAGCACTGTTGGTTAACCCATTATTGTCTGTTACAGTAAGCGTAAAAACATAAGTGCCTGCGGTAAGACCAGTAACGGATGTTGTAGCAGCATTTGCATTTCCGAATGAACAAGATGGACCACTTGTTTTTGCCCAGCTATAAGAACTTATTGTAGCACCATTGGTACCTGTACCAGTACCAGTAAGGTTTACCCAGTTGGTTGGCAATGTAACATTTTGTGCACTGCCTGCACTGGCAACAGGAGGCGTATTGGTAGGTTGTTGTGTTGTGCCCCTGGTATTGCTCAAAAACCATTCGTATAAATTGGGGTTGGCTGTAAAACTTCCGCCACCACTTACAATTGTTGTAATGTGACCAGTATCATATGCATTTATCCATGCACCTCCGTGCCCACCAGATTGATAATACGTAAACTTGCCGGCAGGCGTGCCAGCGCAACGGTTCATCAATATTTCTGCATGCTGTGTAGCGCCAACACCAACTGTTCCATCATCCATACAATGGAATGCCCATACAGGCAAGTGATTGGCTGCTATGGTTGTGCACATGTTGGCATCAGTCTCTTCCTGCGTACCGCATACCGGTGCAGCTGCAGCTATGGTGCCATCAAAACCATAATCATAACTATTGGTAGCTGCTATATAAGTTGATGCATCTGTAATCATTCTCCAGATGCCACCACCACCAAGGCTTAAACCAGTAATATAAATTCTGTTGGGATCGATCTGCAAATTGGCCTTGGC